>NZ_CP108806.1:2470000-7270000 GCF_045161915.1 Streptomyces sp. NBC_00872
TACGAGCTGCTGGAGCTGGTGCGGTTCGGCTACACCGTCCTGGGCCGATCTGGCGATCGCCTCTTCGACCTTGGGGAGCACGGCGGCGAACGCCGCGTCCTCGATGCCGGATCCACGCGCGTGGAAGTGCGGACCGCCGACGACCTTGCCGGTGGTGGAGTCGACCACCACGAAGACCGAGATGATGCCCTCGTCGCCGAGGATGCGGCGGTCCTTGAGGGAGGTCTCGGTGACATCGCCGACCGAGAGGCCGTCGACATAGACATAACCGGCCTGGACCTTGCCCACGATCCTCGCCTTGCCGTCGACCAGATCGACGACCACGCCGTCCTCGGCGATGACGATGTGGTCCTTGGGGACACCCGTCAGGGCGCCCAGTTCGGCGTTGGCGCGCAGATGGCGCCACTCGCCGTGGACAGGCATCAGATTCTTCGGCTTGCAGATGTTGTAGAAGTACAGCAGCTCGCCCGCCGAGGCATGACCGGAGACATGGACCTTGGCATTGCCCTTGTGGATGACATTCGCGCCCCATCTGGTCAGGCCGTTGATCACGCGGTAGACCGCGTTCTCGTTGCCCGGGATGAGCGACGACGCCAGGATCACCGTGTCGCCCTGGACGATCCGGATCTGGTGATCGCGGTTGGCCATGCGCGAGAGCGCGGCCATCGGTTCGCCCTGGGAGCCCGTGCAGACGAGCACGATCTCGTGCTCGGGGAGGTCGTCGAGGGTCTTGACGTCGACGACCAGGCCCGCGGGGACCCGGAGATAGCCGAGATCGCGTGCGATGCCCATGTTGCGGACCATCGAGCGGCCGACGAAGGCGACCCGGCGGCCGTGTTCGTGCGCCGCGTCGAGGATCTGCTGGATGCGGTGGACATGGCTGGCGAAGCTGGCCACGATGATGCGCTTCTGAGCGCTGCCGAACACCTGCCGCAGGACGTTCGAGATGTCCCGCTCGGGCGGGACGAAGCCCGGGACCTCGGCATTGGTGGAGTCGGCCAGCAGCAGGTCGATGCCTTCCTCGCCGAGCTTGGCGAAGGTGGGCAGATCGGTGAGCCTGCGGTCCAGCGGAAGCTGGTCCATCTTGAAGTCGCCGGTGTGGACGGCCATACCCGCGGGAGTGCGGATGGCGACCGCCAGAGCGTCCGGGATGGAGTGGTTGACCGCGACGAATTCGCAGTCGAAGGGACCGATGCGCTCGCGGTGGCCCTCGGTGACCTCAAGGGTGTACGGGCGGATGCGGTGCTCCTGGAGCTTCGCCTCGATCAGCGCGAGGGTCAGCTTCGAGCCGATCAGCGGGATGTCCGCCTTCAGCCGGAGCAGATACGGGACACCGCCGATATGGTCCTCGTGACCATGCGTGAGGACGATGCCGTCGATGTCGTCGAGGCGGTCCCGGATGGTGGTGAAGTCCGGCAGGATCAGGTCGATACCGGGCTGTTCCTCCTCCGGGAAGAGCACGCCGCAGTCGACGATGAGCAGACGGCCGTTGTACTCGAAGACCGTCATATTGCGGCCGATCTCACCAAGGCCGCCGAGCGGGGTGACGCGCAAGCCGTTCTTGGGCAGCTTCGGCGGGGCACCGAGTTCAGGATGCGGATGACTCAAAAGACTCTCCTCACCACACACGCCACGTACCGCTGAGGCACGTGGCGCGCATGACATTCGTGCACTTGCTGTTGTCTGTGTTGACCGACTCGTCGGTTTGTCGATGGGTCTGTTGTCTTCGCTTATTCAGTTGTGAAGTCAATGATTAGAGCTGTACCCCGCCGGCCACGAGATCGATCTTGAGCTGGGCGGTTTCCTGGGGGGACAGCTCCACGAGCGGGAGCCGGAGCGGTCCGGCGGGCAGCTTCTGGAGCGCGAGAGCGGCCTTGGTGGTGATGACGCCCTGTGTCCTGAACATGCCGATGAAGACCGGGAGCAGCTTCTGGTGGATCTCGGTGGCCTTGTGGACATCGCCGGTGAGATGGGCGTCGAGCAGCTCGCGCAGCTCCGGGGTGACCACATGGCCGACCACGGAGACGAAGCCCACCGCGCCGACCGAGAGCAGCGGCAGATTGAGCATGTCGTCGCCCGAGTACCAGGCCAGGCCGGACTGGGCGATGGCCCAGCTCGCGCGGCCGAGGTCGCCCTTGGCGTCCTTGTTGGCGACGATGCGCGGGTGCTCGGCGAGACGGACGATCGTCTCGGTGTCGATGGGGACACCGCTGCGGCCCGGGATGTCGTAGAGCATCACCGGCAGGTCCGTGGCGTCGGCGATCGCGGTGAAGTGCCGGAAGAGACCTTCCTGCGGCGGCTTGTTGTAGTACGGCGTCACGGCGAGCAGGCCGTGCGCGCCGGCGCGCTCGGCGGCTCGGGCGAGCTCCAGGCTGTGGCGGGTGTCGTTGGTGCCGACGCCCGCGACGACATGGGCCCTGTCTCCGACCGCCTCCAGGACGGCCCGTACGAGCTGGTCTTTCTCCGCGTCGCTGGTGGTCGGCGACTCACCGGTGGTGCCGTTCAGGATCAGGCCGTCGTTGCCCGCGTCCACGAGGTGGACGGCGAGCCGCTGGGCACCGTCGAGATCGAGTGCGCCGTCCGCCGTGAAGGGCGTGACCATGGCGGTGAGGACCCTCCCGAAGGGGGTCTGCGGAGTGGAGATCGGAGCCATGGGTAACACGCTACTCGCTGCTCAGCTCACCGTGTCCCTTTGGGGGACGGGACAAGAGGAGCCCGGCACTGCCTGCTCGGGGGTTCAAGCAGTGCCGGGTCCGTTTGATCAGCCTAGATGAACTTCTCGAAACGCCGCAATCCGGGCGCTTCGCTGAGCCGCCCGTACACCTGTGCTCAGAGCCCCGCTCGGCCCTGTCCTGAACCGGGCCTAAGGCGCGATTCGGCCGTTGGCGTTGAAGGCCGCATGGGTGAGGGGCATGAGCTTCGCCCAGTGCTCCTCCATCCGCTCCCCGACCATCTCGATCTCCCGCTGCGGGAAGGACGGGACCTTCGCCTGTTCGTGCTGGGTGCGCAGCCCGAGGAAGTGCATCAGCGAGCGCGCGTTGCAGGTCGCGTACATCGACGAGAACAGCCCGACCGGCAGGACCGCGCGGGCCACCTCACGGGCCACCCCCTCGGCCAGCATCCGCTGATACGCCTCGTACGCCTGGAGGTAGGAATCCCGCATCGCGCGCTCGGTCAGATCCTGCTGGGCGGCGCTGCCCGGCACGAATTCGTACTTGCCGGGCCTGCCCCGCTGCACCAGTTTGCGGTCCTCGGCGGGGACGTAGAAGACCGGCTGGAGGTTGCGGTAGCGGCCCGACTCCTCGTTGTACGAGTTGTGCACCACGATTCCGTTGGCGAGGAAGTTGTGCCAGGGGCCCTCGACGGACAGGTCGTAGGTCATCTCCTCGCCGTCGTCCGCGATGGAGACGATCGTGTCCGGCCTGGCGACGGCGGTCCCCGCCCCGGCTCCGGCCGGCGCCCGCCGCTCCTCGGCGCTCCTGCGCGCGTGGCACTCCTCGCACACCGGGGCCAGATTGCTCTCGTCGAGCGCCCGCGCGAGATCGCTCTCCACCGGGATCACATGGTCGAGGGCGAGCCCGCTGCGGGGGAACTCCCCGCCACAGAGATGGCAGGAGTCGGTCTCCTTGATCAGTCGCTCGCGCCGCGCCGCGGTCCACACCCCGATTCCGCGGTGCAGGCCCGGCGGCACGGCTGCCGGGGAGGCGTCACGCTCCGTGGCCTCGGCCAGCACCGCGTCGCCCACCGCCAGCTCACCGGCCTTGCGCCAGCCGTCCGGGGTCAGCACGGCGTGGTCCACCGTCGAGCGCAGCTCCCGCCCCGTGGCCGTGGTGATCCTGATCAGCGGCTTCACGCCCGACTCGATGACATCGACGATGCGCGCCCGGCCCGCGGTGAGGGTGTCCTCGTCGTAGCAGCGGACATGTGTGCGGCGGGCCGGCTCCAGATTGCGGAGCCGGGTACCCGGGTGCCGCTCCCGGAATTCCACGACCGCGGACTCGGCGGCTTCCCTGTTCTCGAAGAGACCGAGGTAGTGGTCGGTGTCGTCCCCGTGGACCCGTGCCGTCCACCGGCCGGCCCCGGCGTGCCAGGTGACTCCGCCGGCCGAGTGCGGCAGGCGGTCTCCGGCGTCGAGATGCCAGAGCCGGTGGAGATCCGCGATGGTCCTGCGGCGGAGTGTCCCCGATTCGCTCTCCAGGGTGATCTCGGTGTCGCCCGCGACGCACCACCCCACCCGGTGCCGCATGAACTCGCGGAAGACGAAGATCGGGGCGCTGATGAAGAAGGTCATCGAGTTGTGCTCGAAGGGGCTGCCGTGGCGGTCCCGCATCAGGAAGTTGATGAGCCCCTTCGAGCGCTCGGGGTCCTTCGACACCTCTTCCAGGGACTGCTCCCCCGCCGTGGAGACGCGCGCGGCCCACAGCACATCGGTGTCGCTGGCGGAGTGCTTCAGCAGCTCGACGGTGACATCACCGCGGAAACTCGGCTTCGTCTCCTCGGGAGTGTCGGCGGGGGTGTCGCTCACCGGCGGGGGTCCTTCCGTTCGCGTCGCTCGGGCGGCGCCTACTCTACGTGGCGGCTCCGACAGCGAAGGCCGGGGCGGCCGCGAGCGGCTTTCATCGATCAATTCGGGAATCCTGGCACCGAATGACGTCATCACGCGTCCTACCCGATGACAACTTCCCCATGGGCGGCGTCCGTCACTGGATCGCACGAGACCACCAGGGGCGTTGTTCCATGTTCCGCCCGCGCGAGGCCGTACCGTTCGCGTTCGCCGCCGAGACCGATGCCAGGGGGGCGCTGACTCGTCCGGCCCCCCTGGGGTGGTCCGGTGCGGTGCGCGATCGGTAGCCTCACCGGGCACAGCAATCGAGCGTGCTTGTGAGTGAGGATCAGTCGTGCCCCTGCCCTTCCTGACGGCCGACCGGGCTTTTGACGCGACCACCGAGGATGTCGCGCTGCCGTTCGACGATCATGATTCCTGGCGGCGTCCGTACCGCCCCGGCCCCTGGCGGGTGGTGGCGGCGGCGCTGCTTCTGCTGCTCGCCTCCTTCGTTCTGCTGGCGACGATGATCATCGCCTTCGCCGGTGCCCTGCCGGGTACCGTGCTGTGTCTGAGCGTCGCCGCGGTGATGATCGCCGTCGCGCTGCGGCTGCTGCGGGTCGGCGCGTGGGTGAGCCGGCACGGAGTGCGACGGGTGGCCCTGCTGCGGACCTCGACCGTGGCGTGGGACCAGATCACCGCCGTGCGGACGGTCCAGCAGCCGGTGCGCTGGCTCGGGATGCCGCGTACGGTCCAGGGTCAGGCGCTCGTCGTCGTACGCAGGAAGGGCGAGGCCCTGCCGCTGCTGACCGACCACAACGGTGACTTCCTGGCGCGGCCGGAGGCCTTCGACCGGGCGGCCGACACGGTCGAGGCCTGGGGCGACGAGTACCGCCGCCCCTGATCCGCCGCCCCGGGCCCGGGGGACGCCCCGCCGACGCGGACACGTCCGTACAGCCCGTACCTCCGTACAGCCCGCGGGCGTAGCAGTCCGTAGGCGTACAGCCTGCCCGTACACAGTGGAGCGGGGTCCCGCCTGGAAAGGCCGGACCCCGCTCTTCGTGTTCTCGCCTCTTCGTTTTCCCGCCCTCGCGGTGCCTGGGTGTCCGGGTTCCCGCGTGTCCGGTCGGCTCAGACCCGGACCGGTTTGCCGTCGTGGAGCGCGATGGCCCGCTGCATCGCCTTGCGGGCGCGTGGTGTGTCCCGGGCGTCGTGATAGGCGACGGCGAGCCGGAACCAGCAGCGCCAGTCGTCGGGTGAGTCCTCCGTCTGGGCCCGGCGCTCGGCGAAGACCGCGTCCGCGGAATCCCGGTCGATCCTGCCGCCTGCCGTACGGACCAGTTCGTCCGGCGGCAGCCCGCCCTCGGCGTCCAGCTCCGCCGCGAGCCGGTTGGCACGGCTGACGAACTGGGTGTTCTTCCAGAGGAACCAGACACCGATGACCGGCAGCACCAGCACCGCCGCCCCGAGGGCCACGGTGACCGCGGTGCCCTGCTGGATCAGCAGCACACCGCGGCTGCCGATTAGGACGAAGTACACGACGAGAACGGCGGCCGTGACACAGTAGGTGATCTTCGCTCGCATGGATCTCAGTTCAGATCGAGGAAGTGTTCCAGGCCGAAGGTGAGCCCGGGGGTGGAGACCACACGGCGCACACCGAGCAGGATGCCCGGCATGAAGCTGCTGTGGTGCAGGGAGTCGTGGCGGATGGTGAGGGTCTCGCCCTCGCCGCCGAGGATGACCTCCTGATGCGCCAGGAGTCCGCGCAGCCGTACGGAGTGCACCGGCACCCCGTCGACGTCCGCGCCGCGCGCGCCGTCCAGCGCGGTGGCCGTGGCGTCGGGCTGCGGGGCGAGCCCCGCCTCCGTACGGGCCGCGGCGATGAGCTGGGCGGTGCGCTGGGCGGTGCCGGAGGGCGCGTCGACCTTGTTCGGGTGGTGCAGCTCGATGACCTCGACCGACTCGAACCAGCGTGCGGCCGTCTCGGAGAACTTCATGGTGAGAACCGCGCCGATGGAGAAGTTCGGTGCGATCAGCACACCGGTCTCCGGGGCCGCGGCCAGTGCGCCACGGACCCGCGCGAGCCGCTCGTCGGTCCAGCCGGTGGTGCCGACGACCGCGTGGATGCCATGGCGTACGCAGAAGTCGAGGTTGTCCAGCACCGCGGCGGGGGTGGTCAGCTCCACCACGACCTGGGCGCCGGACTCGACCAGGGCCTCCAGCTTGTCGTCCCGGTCGAGGGCCGCGACCAGTTCCAGATCGTCCGCGGCCTCGACGGCCCGTACGGCCTCGGAGCCGATACGGCCCTTGGCACCGAGAACGGCCACACGCAGCTTGCTCATCGCTCTTGCTTCCTTACGGCTTCGGCTTGGCTACGGCTTCGGGGTGCGGGTCAGGAGACGGCTTCGTCGAGGCGGGCCGCCTGCTTCTCCTTCAGCGGACCTATGACCGACAGTGAGGGACGGTGTCCCAGTACATCGCGGGCGACCGCGCTCACCTCGTCCGGGGTGACCGCGGCTATCCGGGCCAGCATCTCGTCGACCGACATCTGGGCACCCCAGCACAGCTCGCTCTTGCCGATGCGGTTCATCAGCGCGCCGGTGTCCTCGAGACCGAGGACCGTGGAGCCGGAGAGCTGCCCGACGGCGCGCGAGATCTCCTCGTCGCTGAGCCCCTCGGCGGCGACCCGGTCGAGTTCGTCGCGGCAGATCTTCAGCACATCGTGGACCTGGCTCGGGCGGCAGCCCGCGTACACCCCGAAGAGCCCGCAGTCGGCGAAGCCCGAGGTGTACGAGTACACGCTGTAGGCCAGCCCGCGCTTCTCCCGTACCTCCTGGAAGAGGCGGGAGCTCATCCCGCCGCCGAGGGCGGTGTTCAGTACGCCGAGGGCCCAGCGGCGCTCGTCGGTACGGGACAGCCCCGGCATCCCGAGGACCACATGGGCCTGTTCGGTCTTGCGGTCGAGCAGATCGACCCGGCCTGCGGTGCGTACGGTGCGCCGGCCCTCGCGGGGCGCCACGGGGGTGGCGTCCGGACGGGAGAGGGCACCGGCCTTCTCGAACGCCTTGCGGACCTGCCGTACCACCGTGGCGTGGTCGACGTTGCCCGCGGCGGCGACGATGAGATGCCTGGGGTCGTAGTGCTTCTTGTAGAAGCGCGCGATCCGGTCGCGGTCCAGGCTGTTGACGGTCTCGACGGTGCCGAGGACCGGCCGGCCGAGGGGGGTGTCACCGAACATGGTGTGCGCGAAGAGATCGTGCACACAGTCGCCCGGGTCGTCCTCGGTCATGGCGATCTCTTCGAGGACCACACCGCGCTCGGCGTCGACGTCCGCGGCCTCGATGAGCGATCCGGTGAGCATGTCGCAGACGACGTCGATGGCCAGCGGCAGATCGGTGTCGAGCACACGCGCGTAGTAGCAGGTGTACTCCTTCGCCGTGAAGGCGTTCATCTCACCGCCGACCGCGTCGATGGCGGAGGAGATGTCCAGGGCGCTGCGCCGGCTGGTGCCCTTGAAGAGGAGGTGTTCCAGATAGTGGGTGGCGCCGTTGAGGGCGGGCGTCTCGTCACGCGAGCCGACCTGGACCCAGATGCCGAAGGTCGCGGAGCGGACCGAGGGCAGGGTTTCGGTGACGACGCGCAGACCGCCGGGGAGCGTCGTACGGCGGACCGTGCCGATGCCGTTCTCGCCCTTGAGCAGGGTTTGGGTACGGGCGACGGCCCGCGCCTCCGAGGAGGTGCGGGCCGTCGCCTGGAAGCCGGCCGTCACTGGGTCGCGTCGTCCTTCGCCTCTTCGGAGTCCGCGGCCTCTTCGCCCTCGATCACGGGGATGAGGGAGAGCTTGCCGCGCTGGTCGATCTCGGCGATCTCGACCTGGACCTTCTGGCCGACACCGAGGACGTCCTCGACGTTCTCCACACGCTTGCCGCCGGCGAGCTTGCGGATCTGCGAGATGTGCAGCAGACCGTCCTTGCCCGGGAGCAGCGACACGAACGCGCCGAAGGTGGTCGTCTTGACGACCGTACCCAGATAGCGCTCGCCGACCTCCGGCATGGTCGGGTTGGCGATGCCGTTGATCGTGGCGCGGGCGGCCTCGGCGGCCGGTCCGTCGGCGGCACCGATGTAGATGGTGCCGTCGTCCTCGATCGTGATGTCGGCGCCGGTGTCCTCCTGGATCTGGTTGATCATCTTGCCCTTGGGGCCGATGACCTCGCCGATCTTGTCCACCGGGATCTTGACCGTGATGATCCGCGGGGCGTTCGGGGACATCTCGTCCGGGACGTCGATGGCCTCGTTCATCACATCGAGGATGTGGAGGCGGGCGTCGCGGGCCTGCTTCAGCGCGGCGGCCAGGACCGAGGCGGGGATGCCGTCGAGCTTGGTGTCGAGCTGGAGCGCGGTGACGAAGGTCTTCGTACCGGCGACCTTGAAGTCCATGTCACCGAAGGCGTCCTCCGCACCGAGGATGTCGGTGAGGGTGACGTAGTGGGTCTCGCCTTCGATCTCCTGGGAGATCAGACCCATGGCGATACCGGCGACGGGGGCCTTGAGCGGCACACCGGCGTTCAGCAGCGACATGGTGGAGGCGCAGACCGAGCCCATGGACGTCGAGCCGTTGGAGCTCAGCGCCTCGGAGACCTGGCGGATGGCGTACGGGAACTCCTCGCGCGTCGGCAGCACCGGCACGAGCGCGCGCTCGGCCAGGGCGCCGTGGCCGATCTCGCGGCGCTTCGGCGAACCGACACGGCCCGTCTCACCGGTGGAGTACGGCGGGAAGTTGTAGTTGTGCATGTAGCGCTTGCGGGTGACCGGGGAGAGCGTGTCGAGCTGCTGCTCCATCCGGAGCATGTTGAGGGTGGTGACGCCCAGGATCTGGGTCTCGCCACGCTCGAAGAGCGCCGAACCGTGCACGCGCGGGATGGCCTCGACCTCGGCGGCGAGCGTACGGATGTCCGTGACGCCACGGCCGTCGATACGGACCTTGTCCTTGATGACGCGCTCACGGACCAGGGACTTGGTCAGCGAGCGGTACGCGGCGGAGATCTCCTTCTCGCGGCCCTCGAACTGCGGGAGCAGCTTCTCGCCGGCGAGGACCTTGACGCGGTCCAGCTCGGCCTCGCGCTCCTGCTTGCCCGCGATGGTGAGCGCCTGGGCCAGCTCGGACCTGACGGCCGAGGTGAGCGCCTCCAGGACGTCGTCCTCGTAGTCGAGGAAGATCGGGAACTCGCCGGTGGGCTTGGCGGCCTTGGCGGCGAGGTCCGACTGCGCCTTGCAGAGGACCTTGATGAAGGGCTTGGCCGCCTCGAGACCGGCGGCGACGATCTCCTCGGTGGGAGCCTCGGCGCCGTCCTTGACGAGCTGGATGGTCTTCTCGGTGGCCTCGGCCTCGACCATCATGATCGCGACGTCGCCGTCGTCCAGGACCCGGCCGGCGACGACCATGTCGAAGACGGCCTCCTCCAGCTCGGTGTGCGTCGGGAACGCGACCCACTGGCCCTTGATCAGGGCGACCCGGGTGCCGCCGATGGGGCCGGAGAAGGGCAGGCCCGCGAGCTGCGTGGAGCAGGAGGCGGCGTTGATCGCGACCACGTCGTAGAGATGGTCGGGGTTGAGCGCCATGATCGTCTCGACGACCTGGATCTCGTTGCGCAGGCCCTTCCTGAAGGACGGGCGCAGCGGGCGGTCGATGAGCCGGCAGGTGAGGATGGCGTCCTCGGAGGGACGGCCCTCGCGGCGGAAGAAGGAGCCGGGGATCTTGCCGGCCGCGTACATCCGCTCCTCGACGTCCACCGTGAGGGGGAAGAAGTCGAGCTGGTCCTTGGGCTTCTTGGAGGCGGTGGTGGCCGACAGCACCATGGTGTCGTCGTCCAGGTAGGCCACGGCGGAGCCGGCGGCCTGACGGGCCAGCCGGCCCGTCTCGAAGCGGATGGTGCGGGTGCCGAAGGTTCCGTTGTCGATAACGGCCTCGGCGTAGTGGGTCTCGTTCTCCACTAGTGATTTCTCCTCGTCTTCGTCCGGTGCCCGTGTGGCAGGGGACGTGGCGGAGAAGCGCTCCTTGGTGCGGGCCGGTCTTCGATCGAAGCACCCGGGACCGCGGCATGGGCCGCGCGTCCTTCCGGGCGCCACTACCGAGGACCGGCGGCGGCGGAGGTCGCTCCTCCTCTTCCTCTTCAGTTGTACTCGTACGTCTTCAGTTGTACTTGTGCGTCCAGGTTACTGAGCTTCGCCGGGGGGCGACATTCCGATCGTCCCGGGCCGGTGCTCATGATCGCCCGTACGTTCGGCGAAACCGTGCCGTACATGGGGAACGTCCCGTACATACGGCAAAGGGAGCGGTCCCCGGATGGTGGGAACCGCTCCCTTCACGGTGTCTTACTTGGCACCGCCGGCCGCACCGCGGCGGATGCCCAGGCGGTCGACCAGCGTACGGAAACGCTGGATGTCCTTCTTGGCCAGGTACTGGAGCAGCCGACGGCGCTGGCCGACCAGAATCAGCAGACCGCGACGGGAGTGGTGGTCGTGCTTGTGGGTCTTGAGGTGCTCGGTCAGGTCCGAGATCCGGCGCGACAGCATGGCGACCTGGACCTCGGGGGAGCCGGTGTCACCTTCCTTGGTGCCGAACTCGGTCATGATCTGCTTCTTCGTAGCGGCGTCGAGCGACACGCGTACTCCTCGTGGGTCTTCATGGCCACCGAGTGCCCCAGGTCGAATACTCTGGGGAGCTTCCGTTACTCGGGAGGCGGGGTCCGCTGGGCGTCGATCGCGGAGCGGAGGCTCCGGGGTCACGTACACAGACGGCCGTCACACAGGGTACCAGCCCCTGGACGGGCCCCTGGCCACGGGCCGGGAGTCCGCACAGGGACAGGGGAACACGGCCCGGACAGGACCTGGGTTCTGTCCGCCCGGACAGGGTCTAGCTGGTGAGGGCGCGGGCCGCGGTGAAGACGTCGAGGACCGCCAGACAGAGCGGTACCAGCGAGAGCAGCACCGCGCCTTCGGCGAGATCGAGGAGCCGGCCCCAGAAGGGTGAGAGGCCCTTGTGCGGGACGATCAGACCGATGGCGGTGATCAGGGCGGCGCCCGCGGCGACGCACGCGGCGAGCCAGATCGTACGGATGTCGAGGGCGCCGCGGTCGCCGTAGGTCAGGAGCTCCCTGACCAGGTCGGCGGGCGGGTTCAGGGAGAGGCCGAGGACCAGCAGCGCGATCGCCGAGATACCCGCGGCCAGGACACAGGTGACCTGCGAGGTGTAGCGGAAGAGGCGGGCGCGCAGCAGCATCGCGAGGCCGGCCGCGAGGGCGAGGAACTGGCCCCAGACGGTGTCCGAGAAGCCGAGCACCGCCGCGGCGCCGACGACGACCGCGGCGCAGCCGCCGACCAGGCCGAGCAGCATCTCGTGGCCGCGGCGGGCCTGGGCGGCGATGCGCTCGGCGTCGACGGGCTCGGCGTCGGGGGTGGCGTGCGGATCGGCGAAGGTGTCGTCACCGTACTCGGCGCCCTCGGCGCCGCGCGGCGAGGCGTAGCCGATGGGCAGCCGGGCGAAGCGGGCGGAGAGACCGGGCAGGAAGGCGACGATCCCGATGGCGACCGGCGCGCAGACGGCGGCGGTCCCGGTGGCCGACGCCTCCGTCAGGATCATCACAAAGGTCGCGAGGGTGCCGACGGTGGCCAGGAAGGTCGCGGCCACGAAGGGGGCGTCGCCGCTCGGGGTGAGCGCGACGAGGACGACGGCGGCGACCAGTACGGTGACGCAGCCGAGCAGGAACTGGAGCCGGCCGGGGCCCTGGCCCGGGTCGGGGCCGATGATCCCGGAGCCGCCGATCAGCAGCAGCGGCAGGGCGCCGAGTCCGAGCGCGACGGCGGTGGCGCGGTCCGCGTAGACCCGGGCCCGTACGCCCGCGAAGGCGGTCAGCAGCGCACCGGCCGCGCCCGCGATGACACCGGGAAGGCTGTGCATGTCGTGGCGGACGGGATCGGCGAACCAGAGGACGAAGCCCATGAGGACGAGCAGCAGGACCCCGCCGATCAGACCGGCGGAGCGCAGCAGTTCGTCGCTCCAGAGATGACGGTCGCGCCGGACCGCGGAGGCGACGGCGTCCGAGACGTCGTCGAAGACCGCGGGCGGCAGGGACTCGGCGAAGGGCCGCAGACTGAGGACCTCGCCGTCGAGTACCCGCTGGGCGACAAGGGTGCGGGCGCCGTCGAGCACGGTGCCGTCACGCCGGACCAGGTGATATCCGGTGGGGGTGCCCGCCGTCTGGGTCTGGCCTGTCAGTCGCAGGATCTCCGGGTGGATGTCGGCGACGGGGATGTCCTCCGGGAGCGCGACATCGATCCTGCTGTCCGGCGCCACGACAGTGACGCGGCAGAAACCCGTCGCTGCGGTCGTACTCACGTGTCTGTCCCCCTGATTCGCGGTTGCGCACGATGCGCGCGCCACCCTACCGGGGCGTCGCGTGGAGGTCTGCAAGTAGGATCGCCGTCGCGCGGAGGGAGACCGTCGCCACGGGGGCGCCGGTACGGAACTGCCCGTCCGTCTTGAGGGATTGATGCGCCGGTGAGCCAGATCGTCGTCAAACGCCCACCACGGTCCCTTCCGCCGGAAGTGCCCACGGATGCCCTTGCCCTGGAGGCCCCGCCGGAACTGCCGCGCGGCCAGCAGGAGGGCATGCTGATGCAGGTCCTGCCGGTGCTCGGCATGGGCTCGTCGGTGGTCTTCTTCTTCTCGCCGCAGGCCCCGCCGTTCATGCGGATCATGGGCGTGCTGATGCTGTTCTCGACGGTGGCGATGATCGTCGCGCAGATCGTCAGATTCCGCCGCGGTACGCAGGGGCAAATGGCCGATGTCCGGCGCGACTACCTCAAGTACCTGGCGCAGACGCGGCGTACGGTCCGCAGGACGGCGCGGACGCAGCGCGACGCCCAGCTCTATCTGCACCCCTCGCCCGAGCAGCTCTGGTCGGTGGTGGCCGAGGGGTCGCGGGTGTGGGAACGGCGGGTCGGCGACGGGGACTTCGGGCAGCTGAGGATCGGGCTCGGCGCGCAGCAGCTCGCCACTCCGCTGGTCGCGCCCGACACGGCGCCGGTCGATGAGCTGGAGCCGCTGTGCGCCGGGGCGATGCAGCAGTTCCTCGCGGTGCACGGCTCGCTGGACGGGCTGCCGATGGCCGTGTCGATGCGCGCTTTCTACCATGTGACGGTCTCGGGTGAGCCGGAGTCGGCGCACTCGGCGGCGCGCGCGCTGGTCGCCCAGCTGGTGACGCTGCACTCGCCCGAGGATGTGATGGTCGCGGTGGTGGCGGCGCCGGGGGCGGTCGCGCGCTGGGACTGGACGAAGTGGCTGCCGCACACACAGGTGCCGGGACAGATCGACGGTGCCGGTACGAAGCGGCTGTTCGGCGACGATCTCGGGGAACTGGAACAGCTGCTGCGCGGCAGGCTGGACGGGCGGCCCCGGTTCGGCCGGGACAGCCAGCCGGTGCTGGACCAGCCGCATGTGGTGGTGGTGCTGGACGGCGGGATGGTGCCGCCGGACTCGCTGTTCGCGGCGGCCGAGGGGCTGCAGGGCGTGACGATCGTGGAGGTCGTGTCCGGGGAACTGGACGAGCCGCGCGGCGGTCTCTCCGTGAAGGTGCGGCCGGGGCGGCTGCGGCTGGAGTCCGGCGGGGGTCTGGCGTACGAGGGGGTGCCGGACGGGATCTCGCTGCCCGCCGCCGAGGCGCTCGCACGGCAGCTCGCCCCGCTGCGGACGGGCGGCGGCGACGAGGACGAACCGCTGCTGGCCAATCTGGACTTCACGGATCTGCTGAATCTGGGCGACGCGGCGGCGGTCGATGTGGCCCGTACCTGGCGGCCCCGGTCGACGGCCGAGCGGCTGCGGGTGCCGATCGGTGTCGGCGAGGACGGCCAGCCGGTGATGCTGGACCTCAAGGAGGCCGCGCAGGAGGGCATGGGACCGCACGGGCTCTGTGTCGGCGCGACCGGTTCCGGCAAGTCGGAGCTGCTGCGCACCCTGGTGCTCGGGCTCGCCGTCACCCACTCCTCGGAGACGCTGAACTTCGTCCTCGCCGACTTCAAGGGCGGTGCGACCTTCGCCGGGATGTCACAGATGCCGCATGTGGCGGCCGTCATCACCAACCTGGCGGACGATCTGACCCTGGTCGACCGGATGGGCGACGCGATCCGCGGTGAGCTCCAGCGCCGTCAGGAGCTGCTGCGCTCGGCGGGCAACTACGCCAATATCCACGACTACGAGAAGGCGCGGGCGGCGGGCGCCGCGCTGGAGCCGCTGGCCTCGCTCGTTCTCGTGATCGACGAGTTCTCCGAACTGCTCACCGCCAAGCCCGACTTCATCGACATGTTCATCCAGATCGGCCGGATCGGCCGGTCGCTGGGTGTGCATCTGCTGCTCGCCTCGCAGCGGCTGGAGGAGGGCAAGCTGCGCGGGCTCGACACCTATCTCTCGTACCGGATCGGTCTGCGGACGTTCTCGGCGGCCGAGTCGCGTACGGCGCTGGGGGTGCCGGACGCGTACCACCTGCCGTCGGTGCCCGGCTCCGGCTATCTCAAGTTCGGTACGGACGAGATGACGCGCTTCAAGGCGGCGTATGTCTCGGGTACGTACCGCACCGGCGGTCCCGATCTCTCGGTGGGGCAGCTCCATGTCGAGCGGCGGCCCGCGCTCTTCACCGCCACGCCGGTGCCGGTGGTGTACGCGGCGCCGGATCCGGCCGCCGTGCTCACGCCCTCGACCTCGGAGGACGACGCGCTGGCGGACACGGTCCTCGATGTGATCGTGCGGCGGCTGGACGGGCAGGGGGTGCCCGCGCACCAGGTGTGGCTGCCGCCGCTGGACGAGGCGCCGACGCTCGACCAGTTGCTGCCCGGGATCGCGGTGACCGAGGAGCGCGGGCTGAACGCGACCGAGTACACCCGTCCCGGGGGTCTGACCGTTCCGCTCGGTCTGATCGACAAGCCCTTCGAGCAGCGCCGTGAGGTGCTCTACCGGGACTTCTCCGGCGCGGCCGGCCATATGCTCGTGGTGGGCGGTCCGCAGTCCGGCAAGTCGACGCTGATGCGGACGCTGATCGCGTCGTTCGCCCTGACCCACACCCCGCACGAAGTGCAGTTCTACGCACTGGACTTCGGCGGTGGCGGCCTTGCCTCGCTCGCCGATCTGCCGCATGTCGGCGGGGTCGCGTCCCGGCTCGACCCCGAGCGGGTCAGGCGCGCGGTCGCGGAGGTGCTGGGGGTGCTCAACCGGCGCGAGGAGTTCTTCCGTTCGCACGGCATCGACTCCATCGCGACCTACCGGCGCAGGCGGGCGGCGGGCGAACTGCCCGGCGAGGCCTGGGGTGATGTCTTCCTGGTCATCGACGGCTGGGGCGGTTTCAAGAACGACTACGACATGCTGGAGCCGGTCATCTCCGACCTGGCGGCGCGCGGTCTGGGCTACGGCGTCCATGTCGTGGTCACCGCGGCGCGCTACATGGAGGTGCGCGCGGCGCTCAAGGACCAGATGCTGGGCCGGCTGGAGCTGCGGCTCGGCGATGTCATGGACTCGGAGTTCGACCGCAAGGTCGCGGCCAATGTCCCCACGGGGGTGCCGGGCCGTGGCCAGGTGCCCGAGAAGCTGCACTTCATGGGCGGGCTGCCGCGTATCGACGGGGTGAGCGGCGCCGCCGATCTCTCCGACGGCCAGACGGCGTTCGTCCGCGCGGTGAAGGAGGGCTGGACGGGGCCCGCGGCGCCGACCGTACGGCTGCTGCCGCGCAGGCTGCCCGTCGAACAGCTTCCGAAGGGCTTCGAGTTCCCGCAGCACGGCATCGCGATCGGTATCGACGAGACCAATCTGGAGCCGGTGTTCGTCGACTTCGAGACCGACCCGTTCTTCATGATCTTCGGGGAGAGCGAATCCGGGAAGACCGCGCTGCTGCGGCTGATCGCCAAGCAGATCTCCGAGCGGTACGCCCCGGAGCAGGCGCGGATCGTGGTCGGTGACTACCGCCGCTCGCTGCTGGAGGCCGTACCGTCCTCGCATCTGCTGGAGTACGCGCCGATGGCGTCGGCCATGCAGATGCATATGGACGCCATCGGCACGGTGATGCAGAAGCGGGCGCCGAAGCCGGACATCACTCCGCAGCAGCTCCGCGACCGGAGCTGGTGGAACGGTCCGCAGCTCTTCGTGTTCATCGACGACTACGAACTGGTCGCGACCAACTCGGGCAATCCGCTGGCGGGTCTGGTGGAGCATCTTCCGTTCGCGCGGGACGTCGGTATCCGCTTCATCGTCGCGCGCAGCGCGGCGGGCGCGTCGCGCGCGATGTACGAGCCGTTCATGCAGCGGATGAAGGAACTGGGCGCCCAGGGCGTGATCCTCTCCGGCGATCCGGGCGAGGGCGACATCCTCGGCAATGTCAGGGCCCGTCCGATGCCTCCGGGCCGGGGCACCTTCGTCTCGCGCAAGCGCGGCGCGCCCCTGGTGCAGGTGGGGTGGCTGCCGGACAGGCCCTAGGCTGAGAGGCTGAGTGATGTAGCTCGCACGCAACGCCCCGGGAGGGATCGCACCATGGCTGACGCGACGGACAAGGAACGTCAGAAGGAAGAGCTGTACGCCCTGGACATCTCCGGTGTGGAGTGGCTCGGCGCGCCCGGGACGAGTCCGGACGAGGAGCGGGTGGAGATCGCGTATCTGCCGGAGGGGGCCGTCGCGATGCGGTCGTCGCAGGATCCGGAGACGGTGCTGCGGTACACGAAGGCGGAGTGGGACGCGTTCGTCCTGGGGGCGCGGGACGGGGAGTTCGACCTCAAGTAGTGCCCGGCTCATGGCGAAGGGGGTGTCCGCACGGCGGACACCCCCTTCTTCGGCGCGTACGGCCGGTCAGCCCATCTGCATACGGAAGCGGGCCGCGTTGCCGCGGTCGGTGTCCTGGTAGCCGATGACCGACTCGTCGAGCAGGCGGGCGATCTGGCCCAGGTCCTGGTTCATACCGGCCATGTCGCGGGCGAGGCGGTCCTGGCTCTCGCGGTAGGCGATCTTGGCCTCACCGTCCCAGTTCTCGGCGACGGCCTTGACCCTGGTCATCAGGTCCTCAAGACCCTGGCTGAGCTGGCTGGCGGTCGTCCGGACGTCGGTGGCCGCCGTGGTCACGGTGTCGTAATTGACGGCAGTGGTCATGTGATGCTCCTCAAGACGGAATGCGGCGGGAGATGACGGACGGCGGCTCAGGCCATCCCGAGAATGGAGCTCTGACCCTGGGAGGTGTTGTCCATCCGCCGGAAGGACGCGATGCGGTCCTCTTCCTGCTGGGTGAAACCGTCGGCGCTCATACGCATGATCTCTTCGAGCTTGACCAGCTCGACGCGCATGTTCCGCAGGCGCTGGTTCAGATCGTTCTGAACCCGGTCGTACTCCTTGCTGGCCGCCCCCTGCCAGCCCGCCTGGATACGGTCCACCACACCGTTGAGCGAGGTGATACGGCTCTGCAGCTCGTCATGGAAGGTCTGGATCCTGTTGGCGAGATCAATTTGATCTCCGCTGGTGACATTCAGATCCCTCGACATCTTGCCCCTTCTTCCTGTCTTCCTGCGATGCGCCCTGAGAACCGGCGCGCTGGACGGGAAGCACCTCGATGCCGCCCCCGTGTGGAATCGGCGGTCACCCGCACAATCCCGCCAAACACTTTAGCTACTCGGTACGACAGTTCCAACTGCAAAGTCAGTCCTGGGCAGTTGATTCGCGTACGGTCCGCCCGGCCGCTTTCGCGCGGGTGTCACGGACGACCGTGGCCGTCCCCGCCACGACCGCGACCAGCACCGCCGTGATCCCGAGGGCGTAGGTCGCGTGGCGTTCGGTGCGCTCCTGGGCGGTCTCCGACATGGCCAGATACGCGGGCTCGGGAGCGGGCGCCCTGGGCGGCCCCGGGTCGGGGCGCGGGGACTCGGGCGCGCGGTCGTCCTCGCTCAGCGCGCGGACCGGGTCGACCACTCCCCAGCCGACGAAGGCGTCGTGGCCGTTGATGCTGCGCTCGGCGGTCTGCTCGATCTGGGCGATGATCTGGTGCGCCTTCCAGTCGGGGTGCTCGGCGCGCAGCAGGGCGGCGACCCCGGCGACATAAGGGGCCGAGAAACTGGTGCCGTTGTCGACGCACTGGCCGTTGCCGGGGACGGTGGAGACCATGTCCACGCCCGGCGCGGCCACTCCCACGAACTCCCCGGACTGCGAGAAGGCCGCGCGTTCGTTGTTGCGGTCGGAGGAGGCGACGGCGAGCACCCCGTCGAAGGCCGCCGGGTAGGTGTTCTTGCGCTGTCCGTCGAGGCCGTCGTTGCCCGCGGAGGCGACGACGACGATGTCCTCGGCGACGGCCCGCGCCACGGCCTGGCCGAGGTCGGACTCCCCGTCGAGGGGCTTGGTGGTGTCCTGCGAGATGTTGATGACATCGGCGCGCTCGGCGATGGCGTGGTCGATCGCCTTGGTCATGGTCGACTGGTCGCCGCTGTTCCGCTCGTCGTTCTGGCGGATCGGGATGATCGTGGCCTCGGGGGCGAGCCCCACGAAGCCGGTGCCCGCGCGGGGGCGCGCGGCGATGATCCCCGCGACCTTGGTGCCATGGCCGACCCGGTCGTCCGTGCCGTCGGCCGGCGAGCCCTTCGCCATCTTCTTGGCCAGGAACTCCGTTCCCGCCGCGGTGTCGACGGCCGACTTCAGCTGGGGGTTGGCGTTGTCGACTCCCGTGTCGATGACGGCCACCCGCACCCCCTTGCCCTTGGTGTCCGCCCACAGCTCCTCCAGCATCACCCGCTGGAGGGCCCAGGGGGTGCCCGCGATCTGTGTCTTCATCGGGAAGGTGCACTCACCGCTGCCGTCGGTACGGAGGTTCCCGGGCCGCTCACCGGCGTATGCCGCCGGGGGCAGGGCCGCGAGGCCGGTGAGGGCCAGGGCGGCGGTCAGCAGTGCGGTCCGGCGGCGCGTGTACGGCATCGGCATCGGTCGTACTCCCCTCATGAGCCCTGGGGCTGACGGGCACTGTTGGTGTCGAGCCGCGGGCCCTTGGACAGGAACTCGGACCAGGCGATGGGGACCAGGCTCGGGGTGACCTTCTCGTAGCCGAGCCGGATCTGGGCCTGGCTGGGCTCGGGCCTGCCGTCCTGCTGCTCCCGCCGGCCGCCGGTGCCGATGTCGGAACGGGCCGCGTCACTGTCGCCGTTCGCCTGGACCGCGTAGCGCAGCCCGGTGTCGGTCACCAGGAAGAGCGATCCGTCGGGGCTGGTCTGCCGGCCCCGGACCTGGGTGTAGAGCAGTCCGCTGCCGGGGGTGACATAGGTGCTGGTGCCCCCGGCGGTGATGTCCGCCGGATACGCGGGTCCGGCCCAGGTGGACAGGGCCGTACCGCCCTTGTCGTCGACCTTGCGCAGCACACTGCACACCGTGTCCCGGGCGCCCTCGCCGCCGACCGAGTTGACCTGGGCGGCCTTCCGCTCGGGCCAGCGGGCGGCCTGACCCGCGAAGGGCCGGGCGTCGGGAACGAAGTCCTGGAGTCCGACGGAGCGTGCCTCGCCGTCCAGGTTCAGGAGCGCGGTCTGCGGAGAGCTGATGAGCAGTCCGGCGGTGAACTCGGAGATCGGCTGGGCCCCGCCCGCCAGGACAACGTAGTGGCTCGTGCCGCCGCCGGTCCGGGTCCTCAGGATCATGCCGATCCTGTTCTCCTGGTCCGAGAGCTGCCCCTCGACATTCGCCGGTGCGCCGATCTCCCCCGGGATGCGGGGGAAGGCGAGGGGGCTGCCCGTGTGCAGCGTGGCCAGCCAGTCGTCGGTCACCTGCTGCGGCTCACGGGTGCCGACCAGCGCGTTCGTCAGATGTCCCTGGTCGGCGGCGGTCTCGGCGATCAGATACTTGGTGCCCGCCGCGTCCACCAGGAAGCGTGCCTGGTCCTTCTGGCCCTGGACGTAGAGCACCTGACCGCCGGTCAGCCGGCGGCTGCCCTCCGTCCTGGAGAAGTCCCGCTCCGCGAGGATGAACGCGGCCTTCTGGACGCTCGCGCCGTCCCCGCCGCCCGGCTGCTCGCACACGGCCCACCGCTTGGCCTTCGCGGCCTCCGTGTCGGAGGGCAGCCGGTCGGGGGCGTACGGGATACCGAGGACCGGACCGCGCGCGGGCTTGCCCGCGTCCAGGATCTTGTCGGGCACCTGGATGACCTTGCCCTGCTGCGGGGTCAGCAGCAGCCGGGCCGAGGCGAGATTGAGCACCGGGTGGAGCAGGGTCTGGTTCTTCCTGTCCGCGCCGGGGGTGTTCAGCACGACATAGCGGGTGGTGGAGTCCTTGCCGACGATCACATTGGTGTTCGGCCGGGCCCAGTCCTTGGGAGCGGACGGTTTGAACATGCCCCAGGCTCCGAAGCCGGCCAGGATGAGCGCGCCGACGATCAGCCCCGGGACCACCGCGCGCAGCGGTCTGGGGGCGCCCTCCTCCGTACCGGTGGGTGAGGGTTGGAGAAATGCGGCCACCGTGCGCTTCTTCGCGAAGGTGTACGCGTTCAGCTCGTCCCGCCGTGATGCCATGAGTCCCCATCGGTGAAAAAGGCGAGGTCTCCCCCCAGGGGGGAGCCAGGCCCCGTCCGGTCGGCGCGTCCCCCGGGTCCTGCCTGACTGTCGGACCGGCCCCCTACTATGCCTTGTAGGCCGGGCGCGTATGCGGGGCGGGTAGGGTGATTCAGCCGTCAACGCCCTGGCCGGCCAGGGTGATCGGGACAATCTGGGGGGTTTCTCCATCATGGCTTCCGCGACGCAGACGCGGCCCGCGGCGGCGGCGCCGTCCTCCGCTGCCTCCCGGGCTCCGGCGGCACCCGGACCAAGAGCCGGCGGGCATCTCGGTCCGTTCCGAATGCAACAACTCGTGCTGATCGAGGTCGCCGCCGCCCTGCTGCTGGTGGCCTGGGTGATCGATCCTCTGCTGCTGATGCCGGCGGGTGTGATCGCCGCGCTGCTGATACCGCTGGCGCTGGTACGCAGACACCGCCGCTCGCTGCCCGAGTGGCTGTCGACCGTCGTCGCACTGCGGGCGCGTAGGCGCAGGGCCGCCTCGCTGGTGCTCCCGCCCGGTACGGAACCGGGCCTCGCGCCCGCCGTCGAGTGCGACCCGGCGCTGCGTACGTACTCGTACAGCGACCGTGACCGGCGCCCGGTCGGGATGATCGGCGACGGTACGTTCCTGACGGCCGTGCTCCAGATCGAGTCGGAGGCCACCGCGCTGCGCCCCGACCGCTCCGCCCGGCCGCTGCCCGTCTCCCTCGTACGGGACGTGCTGGATGTCGACGGCATCCGGCTGGAGTCGGCGCAGATCGTCCAGCACACCCAGCCCGCCCCGGCCCCGCATCTGCCGGAGCAGTCGGTGGCCGCGCGCAACTACGCGCCGCTCCAGGCGCAGACCGGGTCGCCCGCCATCCGGATCACCTGGATCGCGCTGAAGCTCGATCCCGAGCTGTGCCCGGAGGCGGTCACCGCGCGGGGCGGCGGTCTGACGGGGGCCCAGAAGTGTGTGGTGCGGGCGGCGGACCAGCTGGCGAGCCGGCTGACCGGCGCCGGATTCCGGGCGACGGTGCTGACGGAGCAGGAGCTGACCGCGGCCGTCGCCATCTCGTCCTGCGCCAATCCGCTGGCCATCGCGCAGGCGGGCCGTACGGACACACCGGGCCGGCGCACCCAGGAGACCTCGCGCACCTGGCGCTGCGACGACCGCAGGCATACGACCTACTGGGTGGGCCGCTGGCCGCAGCTGGGCGGTGGTGGGGCCTCGATGCCGCAGCTCGTCGCGCTGCTGACCTCGATCCCGGCCCTGGCCACCACCTTCAGCCTCACCCTGGGGCGCGGTGAGCGGCAGGGCGTGACCGTCGGCGGACACATACGGATCACCGGCCGCAGCGACGACGAGCTGGTGACCGCGCGCCATGAACTGGAGCGCGCGGCCCGCGGGGTGAAGACCGGGCTGGTGCGACTGGACCGCGAACAGCTCCCCGCGATGCTCGCCACTCTGCCGCTCGGGGGTACTCGATGATGTCCGTGCCGTCACACACCGCCCCGTCGGGTCCCGCCCCCGCGCGGGGGGCCGCCAGGAGCGGCGGCAGGCCGCGCATCGGCTTCGGGCTGATCGGGCCCCGGCGTGAGCGTCACGCGCTCTCGGCCGAGCAGTTGGAGGCGTTCGCCCTGCCGGTCGGTGACGACGGCATGGTGATAGGCGTCGACCCGGGGAACAGACCCGCGGTGCTCGGTATCAACCGGCCCACGCCGTACGACGTCACACTGATCGGCGGTCTGTGGACGGCGCAGGTGCTGGTGCTGCGCGCGGCGGCGACGGGGGCGCGGATCGCCGTCGAGACGGGCCGGGCGCAGGCCTGGACGGCGCTCGCGCAGGCGGCCGGCGGCGGTCAGCCGTGTGTGACGCTGCACGATGTCGGGAGGGTGCCCCCGCAGGGAGCCTCGGCCGGCAGTCCGGTGGTCGTGGTGCGGGACTGCGGTATGCGTCCGCCGCGCGGCCGGGTGGTCTCGGCGCCCTGGCAGTCGGTGATGACCCTGCTGCCCTATCTCAGCCCGGTGGCGCCGAGGCTGATGGAGAAGTCGGGGCTGGTCGGTGTCCAGCGGGTGTCGCCGGACGAGGCGGCGCAGATCGGCCGGATCATGAGTCTGCCGCGGGCCGAGACGGAGGCGCTGTCCACCCTGGCCGACGGGGTCACGCTCTGGTGCACGGCGCGGGACCGCCAGTTCGTGATGGTCCAGGCGACGGACGCCGAGACCGGATTGTTGGGTAGCGCGCGCCGGATGGACTGAGGCCCGCCGAACGGGCCCTGTGCGCCCCGCTGGTGTGGATTCCGCCAGGATCTCGTAGGGAGATATGCGGATTTGACCGCTCCCCGGCCTCACGCTCCGCCCCTGGCTGTTCACTTGGGGGCGGGGCATGACGTATCCGGCGGCCGCCGACGGGCGGAACCGGCCTGACGTACCCACGCCGTTGGCGATTAGGGTGGGAGTGGGCGCGGGAGTAGAGAACCTGCGGGCGGGTTGGCCCCCCTGAGGAAGAGCCGGGCGGACCGGACACGGCGATGCGGACGCCCCGCCCACCACGGCACAAGGGTGCTCGACCACACCAGGAGGCAAAGTGAACGGCGATCGGGACGAGATCCGCGGAGGCTGGAACCGGCCTCCTGTGGACGATCAGTCCGACGCGGAGCCCGAGATGACGGGTGAGTTCACCATCGACTACACCCCTCCCGCCTGGTACACGCAGAACGCGCCGGGGGACACGTCCGGTGGTGGTGCCTCGGGCGCTCCCGCGTCGTTCACGAACTCACCCCCGCCGCCGGAGGGTGCGCCCGTCGCCGTACCCGGGCTGCCCGCGGGCAGCGGCTTCGAGCCGAACTGGGCGCCCGCGCCGGCCCCGGCGCCCGTACCCGCGCCTGCTCCGGCTCCGGCTCCGGCTCCGGCGGCCGATCCTGCTCCGCCGACAGCCGGGGCACCGGCCCCGGACTCCCCGTCCGTTACGTCGGAGCCGTTCGGCGGTGGCGATGTGGAGAGCGGGGCGACGATGCGGTTCCCCCCGGTGGCGCTCAAACGGGAGATCGCCGAACGGGAGTCCGCGCGGAACGACGGAACGGCGGGGACGGCCGCGTCCGCCGCCGGGACCGGCGACGCCGACGACGCCGGAGTCGGAGCCGACGCCGGATCCGACGCGGAGAGCGTGCCCTCTCCCGCCGTGCCCTCTCCCGCCGTGGCCCCTCCCGCCGTGGCGGCGTCGGGCGACGAGGCGGACTCCGAGCGGCCCGCCGAGCCCACGGACAAGGACGGTGCGGGGACCGGGGACGGGGACGCGTCGGCCGACGCGTCGGAGCCCGGGGCGGAACCGGTCGCTGAGGCCCCGGTCAGTGACCGCGTGGACGGTACGGACGGCACGCGCACCGCCGACGGTACGGACAGCACGCCCACCGCCGACGGTACGGACGGTGCCGGCGGTGCCGACAAGGACCCCGGAACCGTCGGCGAGGCCGCCGCCGGAGCCACGGCCGAGGACAAGGCGACGACCGAGGACGGCGTGGCCGAGGACGAGGACGAACCGTCCGGCGCCGAGCCCGAGGACGCCGTACAGGACACCGCGCCCCAGGACGCCGTACGGACTCAGGACGCCGAGGACACTGAGGACGCCGAGGACGCCGTAGCGGCCGATGAGCCGCAGGACGCTCCCCCGGCCGCCGCGTCGGCCCAGTCCTGGGCCCTTCAGCCGCCCGCGCCCCAGGACTCCGCGCTGCCCCCGCTGCCGCCCGCCTTCCAGCCGGCCGCGCCGGCGTCCGCGCCGCAGTGGCCCGTGGCGGCACAGGCCGCCGAGCGGCCCGCCACCCCGCAGCCCCAGCTCCAAGTCCAGTCACAGCCGCCGCAGCAGCCCCAGCCTCACATCCCTCAGCAGCCGGCGAACCCGTACCCGTGGGCCACGCAGCCGCCGCAGAGCGGTTACGGCTTCCCTCAGCAGGGCCACCCCCAGCAGCACGGGCAGGGCGCGACGACACCTCCGGCCGCGCTGCCACCCGCCGTACCGGGTCCTGACGCCCCCGTCCCGCCCGGCGCCGTCCCGCCCGCCGGTTACGGCTTCCCGCACCAGCAGGCGCAGCCGGGGCAGCAGCCGGGACCGTACGGACCCACCCCCGGGCCCGCACAGCAGCAGAGCGGTTACGGCTTCCCCCAGCAGCAGGACCAGTCCGGGCATCCCGGTGCGCAGCAGCACCCGGCCCCGTACGGCGCCCCGGGCGCACACGCTCCCGTACCCCCGTCCGCCCAGACGCCGTATCTCCCCGCCCAGCAGGCCGCACAGCCGCAGCACCCACAGCAACCGCAGCCCGCTCAGCAGCCGCAGCAGCCACACCACTCGCAGCACCCGCAGCAGCAGCCCGGTGCTCAGCCGCCCGCCGTGGATCCCCGCGCCGGCACCGCCTGGCCCTCGCCCGTCGCGCACGACCACCGCGAGCGCTCGGTCCCCGGCGCGCCGCTCGGCTACACGGCCGCCGTCGAGCTGTCCTCCGACCGTCTGCTGCGCAACAACAAGCAGAAGCCGAAGAGCAGCCGTAACCCGTCCGCCGGTTCGCGCTTCAGGATCGGCGGGAAGGCGGCGGAGAACGAGTACCGGCGCAAGCTGGAGCTGATCCGTACGCCCGTGCTCTCCTGCTACCGGATCGCGGTCATCAGTCTCAAGGGCGGTGTCGGCAAGACCACGACGACCACTGCGCTGGGATCGACCCTGGCCACCGAGCGGCAGGACAAGATCCTGGCGATCGACGCCAACCCGGACGCCGGTACGCTCGGCCGCCGCGTACGGCGCGAGACCGGGGCGACCATCCGCGATCTGGTCCAGGCGATCCCGTATCTCCACAGCTATATGGACATCCGCCGGTTCACCTCGCAGGCGCCCTCCGGTCTGGAGATCATCGCCAACGATGTGGACCCGGCCGTCTCCACCTCGTTCAACGACGAGGACTACCGGCGCGCGATCGAGGTCCTCGGCAAGCAGTACCCGATCATCCTCACCGACTCGGGCACGGGTCTGCTCTACAGCGCGATGCGCGGAGTGCTGGATCTCGCCGACCAGCTGATCATCATCTCGACCCCCTCCGTGGACGGCGCGAGCAGCGCCTCGACAACGCTCGACTGGCTGTCCGCGCACGGATACGCGGATCTGGTGCAGCGCTCCCTCACGGTCATCTCCGGGGTCCGTGAGACCGGAAAGATGATCAAGGTCGATGACATCGTGCAGCACTTCGAGACCCGCTGCCGCGGTGTGGTCGTGGTGCCGTTCGACGAGCATCTCGCGGCCGGTGCCGAGGTGGACCTCGACATGATGCGGCCCAAGACGCGTGAGGCGTACTTCCATCTCTCGGCGCTGGTCGCCGAGGACTTCGCGCGGGCCCAGCAGGCCCAGGGGCTGTGGACCGCGGACGGCAATCCGCCGCCGCATCTCGTACCGCCGATGCCGGGACCCGGGCAGCAGGCCCAGGGGCAGCCGCTGTACGGACAGCCCCCGTACGGACAGCCGGCCCAGGGACACCCGGCACAAGGACACCCGGCGCAGGGACACCCGTACCCGCCCCAGCAGTATCCGCAGCAGTACCCCCAGCAGGGCCAGCCGCAGCCTCCCTACTACCCCTATCCGCAGCAGCAGGCACCGGGGCCCCAGCCCGGGGTGCAGCAGGGCTGGCAGCAGTCGCCGCCGTCCCAGGCGCAGTCTCCCGCGACCCCGGCCGGTCCCCCGCCCGGACAGCTTCCGCCCGGACAGACCGAACAGCCGGGCCAGCCCGCTCACCCCGGCCAGCCCGCTCACCCCGGCCAGCCCGCTCACCCCGGACAGCCGGCCCTGCCCGGACCGTACGGTCAGCAGCCGCAACCGCCGCAGGCCCAGAACGAGTTGCAGGGCCCCGTCCCGCCGGGCGGATGGCCGCAGCAGCAGCCTCCGCAGGCACCGCCAGCGCCTCAGCAGTAAGGCGGCAGAGGTCGATACCAATGAGGGTCCGCACCGTCCCGACGGTGCGGACCCTCGGCGCATTCCCGCAGCCCACACGCTGTTTGAGCCGCCGTTGACGCGCCCTGACGCCCGCTGGTAAACCTCGCTTCACCGATTGGCGAACCAGATTCAACCCGGCTTCTCCGTGCGAGTGACAACACGAGGTCCCCGTCCCATGGTTCATAGCGTTCCGCCGCGGACACCGCGGCAGCCCGTCCGGCAACGCCCCCGCCTCCGACTGCTTCCGGTCTCCGCCGCCGTGTCCGCCGCGCTCGTGGCCGGGACCGTGATCCCCGTCCAGCCGCTGCTCCCCGCGCCCCAGCAGGCCCAGGCCGCCGACGACGGCAAGCGGGTCCTCACCGTCGCGGTCAGTCAGAGCGTCGACTCCCTCAGTCCGTTCCTGGCCCAGCGGCTCGTCAGCACCAGCGTCCACCGGCTGGCGTACGAGTATCTGACCAACTACGACGCCAAGGACGCGCGTACGGTCCCCGGCTTCGCCACCGCGTGGCGGCCCTCCGCGGACAAGCTGACATGGACCTTCACCATCCGCGACGACTCGAAGTGGTCCGACGGCCGGCCGGCCACCGCCGAGGACGCCGCCTGGACCTTCGGCAAGATGATGACGGACGCGAACGCGGCCACCGCCAACGGCAGTTTCACCGCCAACTTCGAGCGGGTCACCGCGCCCGACCCGAAGACGCTGGTCATCGAGTTGAAGAAGCCTCAGGCCACCATGACGGCCCTCGATGTGCCCATCGTGCCCAAACACATCTGGGAGAAGGTCGGCGACTTCTCGAAGTTCAACAACGACGAGCGGTTCCCGATCGTCGGCAACGGGCCGTTCATCGTCACGGACTACAAGGCCGACCAGTACATCAGGCTGGAGCCCAACAAGGACTTCTGGCGTGGTACGCCCAAGTTCGACGAACTGCTCCTCAAGTACTACAAGGACGGGGACGCGGCCGTGGCCGCACTCCGGAAGGGCGAGGTCTCCTTCGTCTCCAATCTCACCCCGGCCCAGGCCTCGGCACTGAAAAGCGCCGAGAACATCAAGGTCAACGACGCGCCGGGCCGCCGTTTCTACGCGCTCGCCGTCAACCCCGGCGCCAGGTCGAAGGACGGCGAGAGATTCGGCAACGGCCATCCGGCGCTGCTGGACCCCGCGGTACGCAAGGCGCTCTTCCAGGCGGTGGACCGCGAGAGCATCATCGACAGGGTCTTCCAGGGCCATGCCGTCGAGGGCCAGGGCTATATCCCGCCCCGCTTCGGTGCGTACTTCTGGGAGCCCTCCGCCGAGCAGAAGATCGCCTACGACCCGGCCGCGGCGGCCCGTACGCTCGACCGGGCGGGCTACAGGAGGACCGGAAGCGGCAAGCGAGTGGGCAAGGACGGCAAGCCGCTCGACTTCCGGATCCTCTGCCATGCCACCGACCCGAACGACAAGGCCATCGGCAAGTACCTCCAGGAGTGGTGGGGCGGGCTCGGCATCGGGCTGAAGGTCGAGTGCCTCGACAATGTCTCCGACCCCTGGCTCGCCGGCGACTACGATCTGGCCTTCGACGGCTGGTCCGTCAACCCCGATCCCGACTTCGTCCTCTCCATTCATACGTGCGGTGCGCTCCCCGCCACCCGCAAGGACAGCGGCGCCACCGACAACTTCATCTGCGACAAGGAGTACGACGGCCTCTACGCCCGGCAGGCCGTGGAGTACGACGCCGCCAAGCGCGCGGATCTCGTCAAGCGGATGGAGTCGAGGCTGTACGACACCGGGTACATGAATGTCATGGCGTACCCGAACGCGGTCGAGGCGTACCGTACGGACCAGATCAAGTCGATCACGACGATGCCGGAGGCCGCCGGCAATCTCTGGGGCCAGGACGGCTACTGGAGCTGGTGGTCCGCGGTACCGGCCGACGGCGGCGGCGGATCCGGCGGGTCCTCCTCCTCGACCGGTGTGGCGATCGGGCTCGGGGCCGCCGGAGCGGTCGCCGCCGTGCTCGGGCTCTTCGTCGCGATGCGGCGCCGTTCCACCGCGGAAGACCGTGAATGACCCATGAGCACCGCAAGCACTCCCGGTGTGGTGCGGGACGCAGTCGACGGCCCGGCACGGACCGGGCCGTCCGGCACGGCGGCCCGCACCCGCGCCGGTACCAGGACCGCGTATCCGCTCTATGTGGCGGGCAAGCTCGGCGGCGCGGCCGTCTCGCTGCTCGCCGTCCTCGTCACGAGTTTCTTCCTCTTCCGGATCGTCCCCGGGGACCCGGTCCGGGCCATGACCCATGGCGCACCGACCTCCGCCGAGCAACTGGCGACCCTGCGCAGGCAGTTCGGGCTGGATCTGCCGCTGTGGCAGCAGTTCACCGACTACTGCGCCAAGGCACTGACCGGCGATCTCGGCACCTCGTACCAGTTCCACGCGCCGGTCGGTGAGCTGATAGCGGCGAAGCTGCCCGCGACCCTGCTGCTCACGGGGGTCGCGGTGGTGATCTACTCGGCTCTCGGTCTCTGGCTCGGCACCCGCTCCGCCTGGCACCACGGCGGTCCCGGCGACCGGCTGAACACGGGTGTGGCACTGACGCTCTGGTCCGTGCCGTCCTTCTGGCTGGGTCTGCTGCTGATCATCGTCTTCTCGGTGGGGATCGGTCCGGTCCCCGGGATGTTCCCCACCGGCGGTATGGAGTCGGGCGATACGGCCGGTCCCGCCCGGATCCTCGATGTGGCGCACCATATGGTGCTGCCGGTGCTCACCCTGGTCGCGGTGGGGTACGCGCAGACGCTGCTGGTGATGCGCGCCTCCCTGCTGGACGAGATGGGCGGCGACTATCTGACGACGGCGCGGGCGAAGGGGCTGCGGGACGACCTCGTACGGCGCCGGCACGCGGTGCCCAACGCCCTGCTTCCCACCGTCACCATGGTCTTCATCAATCTGGGCCATGTGGCGGGCGGTTCGATCCTGGTGGAGACGGTGTTCTCCTGGCCGGGGCTCGGCGGGCTGTTCTACCAGGGGCTGAGTGTGCCCGATCTGCCGCTGGTCCAGGGGCTGTTCCTGGTCTTCGCCGGCGCGATGATCGTGATGAACCTCCTCGCCGATCTGCTCTATCCGCTGCTCGATCCCCGGGTGGGCCGATGACCTTCGCCAAGCCGTCGAGTCCCTCCCCCGTACCGGAGGAGCCACCCGCCTCCACCGCGGCTCGCTCGTTCGCACGGGCCCGCAGACGCGCGTCGGCGGTCCGCTTCTGGCAGCGGTACCGCACGCACCGCGCCGGGCTCTTCGGGCTCGCCGGACTCGCGCTCGTCGCGCTGATCGCCCTGACCGCGCCGCTGCTCGTCGGGGGCGATGTGCAGAGCGTGACCCGGGCGCCGGGCAAGGCGCTGGAGGCGCCGAGCGGCCGGTTCCCGCTCGGTACGGACCAGTTCGGACGGCCCCTGCTGGGGCTGCTGATCTGGGGTGCCCGGATCTCACTGACCGTGGGGCTGCTGGCCGCCGTGCTGTCGGTGGCCATCGGTACGCTCGTCGGCATCCTCGCCGGGCACTACGGCGGCTGGGCGGCGACGGTGACCATGCGGATCACCGACTGGTTCCTGGTGATGCCGACACTCGTGCTGGCGATCGTGCTGGCCACGGTCATGTCGCGGTCCATCTGGACGGTGATCGTGGCGATCGGTGTCACGAGCTGGCCGACCACGGCGCGACTGGTACGGGCGCAGACGATCGCCGTCGAGTCGCGTCCGTACATCGAGCGGGCACGGGCGCTGGGCGGCGGGCACGGCCACATCATGAGCCGCCATGTACTGCCCAATGTGATGCCGCTGGTGCTCGCGCAGACCACGCTCGGTATCTCCAGCGCGATCCTGACGGAGGCGACGCTCGCCTTCCTCGGTCTCGGCGATCCGACGATCGTCTCGTGGGGCGGCATGCTCCAGGACGCGCGGGAGGCGGGCGCGGTCTCCTCCGGGCACTGGTGGTATCTGGCACCCCCCGGACTCGCGATCGCGTTCGTCGCGCTGGCGTTCACGCTCTGCGGCCGTGCGATCGAGTCCGTGCTCAACCCGAAGCTGGGGGTGCCCCGTTGAAAGAAACGACGGAAACGACCGGTGCGAGCGACGCGACCGACGCGTCCGACACATCTGGCACATCTGGCACTTCTGGAACGTCTGGAACGTCGAACCTGCTGGAGATCAGGAACCTGTCCGTGACCTACGGCTCGGGGGCGTCGGCCGTGCCCGCCGTACGGGGCGTCGATCTGACCCTCGGGCCGGGACAGAAGCTCGGTGTCGCCGGGGAGTCGGGATGCGGCAAGTCCACCCTGGCACTGGCGCTGCTCAGACTGCTGCCGCCGTCGGCGAGGCTGACCGGCGAGATCCTGCTCGACGGCGAGGACGTCCGCACCATGAAGTGGGGCCGGCTGCGCGCCGTACGGTGGGCGGGGGCGTCGATCGTCTTCCAGGGGGCCATGCACTCGCTCAACGCGGTGCACCGGATCGGGGACCAGATCGCCGAGCCGGTGCTGCTGCACGGGCGTGCCACCCCGGCGGCCGGCCGCTCGCGCGCCGCCGAACTGCTGGAACAGGTCGGTCTGCCCGCCGCGCGCGCCGACGCGTATCCGCACGAGCTCTCCGGCGGACAGCGTCAGCGGGTGATGATCGCGATGGCTCTCGCCTGCGATCCACGGCTGATCGTCGCGGACGAGCCGACCACCGCGCTGGATGTGATGATCCAGGCGCAGATCCTGCGGCTGATCGAGCGGTCGGTCGCGGAGCGGGACATCGGTCTGCTGATGATCAGCCACGATCTGGCGGTGCTCTCGGACACCTGTGACCGGCTCGCCGTGATGTACGCGGGCCGGATCGTCGAGGAGGGCCCGGCGCGGGAGGTCTACGACGCGGCGGAGCATCCCTACGGCCGGGCGCTCTCCGCCGCCTTCCCGCGCGTCGGGGATCTCGCGTCCCGGCGCGCTCCGCGTGGACTGCCCGGTGATCCGCCGGACCCCTCGGCGCTGCCGTCCGGCTGTACGTTCCATCCGCGCTGCCCGGTCGCGCTGGACGTCTGCGCGCGCGAGGACCAGACACTGCGGGCGGCCGGTCCCGGCCGGAGCGCGGCATGTGTGCGGGTGGGTTCCGCGGTCCCCCTGGCGGAGCCGCCGCGGTGAGGGCCGCCCCCGCCGTACGCCCTCGCCCGTGAAACACCGCGAAACCCCGTGAAGCCCGGCCACCCTTCAGGAGCCACCCATGACGACGACCACCGACACCTCCCCGCTCCCGCCCCTGCTGTCGGCCGCCGAGCTGAATGTCACCTTCCCCGGGCGGCGCGGCGCGCCTCCGGCCCGCGCCGTCGACGGGGTCGATCTCGACATCGGCGCCGGGGAGATCGTCGCCCTGGTCGGCGAGTCCGGCTGTGGCAAGACCACACTGGCGCGGACTTTGCTCGGTCTGGTGCCGCCCACCCGGGGCCGGGTGACCTTCGCCGGGGAGCCGCTCGGGTACGGTGCCCGCTCCCTCAAGGCGTACCGCAAGCGCGTACAGCTCGTGCTCCAGGATCCGAGCGGCTCGCTCAATCCGCGCCATACGGTGTACGACGCGGTGGCCGAGGGACTCCGGATCCACGGCTACCGGGGCGATGAGCGCGCGGCCGTCGCCCAGGCGCTGTCCCGGGCCGGTCTCCGGCCGCCCGAGCGGTTCTTCCTCCGCTACCCGCACGAGCTGTCCGGTGGTCAGCGGCAGCGGGTCGTCATCGCGGGCGCGCTCGTCCTCGAACCCGAACTCATCGTCGCCGACGAGCCGGTGGCGTCCCTGGACGCGTCCGTACGGGGTGAAATCCTCGCGCTGCTGCTGTCTCTCCGTGCGGAACTCGGGCTCTCCGCGCTGGTGGTGACACACGATCTGGGTCTGGCCTGGAACATCGCGGACCGGGTCGCGGTGATGTATCTCGGGCGGATCGTGGAGACGGGCCCGGTGGAAGACGTACTGACAGACCCTCAGCACCCTTACACACGGGCGCTGTTGTCCGTGCTGCCGGAGTCGGGGCGGACGCCGGTCGTCCTCATGGGCGAGCCGCCGGACCCGTCGCGCATCCCGGACGGCTGCCGCTTCCACGCCCGGTGCCAGGTGCTCGCCTCGGGCGAGGCGGCGCGGGCGGGGGTCGACGAACGGTGCCGTACGGACTCACCGCCGGTGCTGACGGGCGGCCCGGCCACGCAGGTCGCGTGCCACTGGGCGACGGCGAGGTGAGCGAGCGGTGCACTCCCCCGCGCCCCGCCCGCCGGGCGCCCCGGCGTCCTGCGTCTGCGTCCTGCTTTCTGCGGTCCTGGCGTCCTACCGGGCGTCGTACTCCTCCGTCAGCGCCTGTGAGCGCTTGACGTCGTCGGCGATCGCCTCCAGCAGCGCCTCGATCGACTCGAACTTCCGCTGCCCGCGGACGTACGAGAGGAAGTCGACGGTCACATGGAGCCCGTACAGATCCAGCCCCACCCGGTCGATCGCGTACGCCTCGACCGTCCGCTCCGTCCCCTCGAACTGGGGGTTCGTACCGACCGAGATCGCCGCCGGCATCCGCTCACCGTCCGCCGTGAGCCAGCCCGCGTACACCCCGTCCGCCGGGATCGCGGTGTGCGGCAGGGTCTCCACATTGGCCGTGGGATAGCCGAGTTCACGTCCGCGCTGGGCGCCGCGCACCACCACGCCCTCGACCCGGTGCGGCCTGCCGAGGATCTCCGCCGCGCCCGCGACATCGCCCTCGGTGACCAGCCGGCGGGTGAGGGTGGACGAGAACGGCTCGCCGCCGCCCGCCTCCCCGGTCACCCGCAGATCGATGACCTCGACCTCGTAGTCGTAGGTGATACCGAGATCGGCCAGTACGGCGACGTTCCCCGCGGCCTTGTGGCCGAAGCGGAAGTTGGGGCCCTCGATCACGGCACGGGCGTGCAACTTGTCGACCAGGACCTTCACGATGAAGTCGCCCGGGGACAGCCGGGAGAACTCGACGGTGAACGGCAGGATCAGCAGCGCGTCCACGCCCAGCTCCGCCATCAGTTCGGCGCGCCGGTGGTGCGGGGCGAGCAGCGGCGGATGGCTGCCCGGCCGTACGACCTCGCTGGGGTGCGGGTCGAAGGTCACGACGACCGACGGCACTCCCAGCTCCCGTGCCCGCTCCACCGCGCGGCCGATGATGAGCTGGTGTCCGCGGTGCACCCCGTCGTAGGAGCCGATGGTGACGACGCTGCGCCCCCAGTCCTGGGGAATGTCCTCCAAGCCACGCCAGCGCTGCACTGAGACCGCTCCTCGCCCGAACCCATGTACGTCATTTCCAGTCACGCAATGCTAAGACTGCCATGCCCCGCACCCGTGGCACGCATCGGCCACCGGGCGCCGGAAGCAACCCAGGTGCGAACGCGCCCCCCAGTGCACCGTCTCTCCCCTCCGAGCGCCTGCTCGCAGGGGTGAATGACGGGCGCGGGATGGACAGATCCCTCTCGGAGGGGGGCCGTGGAGCCGGGCAGGTGCGCCTGCCCGGCTCCACGGTGGGCCGGTCACGGTGGCCCTGACGGGCAGAGCCCGCCGCCGCGGTCCCGGCCGAAGACGGCGCCGTCGCGGTGTCAGCCGAAGACGGCGAGGCTCTTGGCCTTGCCGCGCTGTGCCTCGACGAGCGCCAGGAAGCGCCCCTCGGGGCCGAACGCGGCGACCGGCGCGGAGTCGAAGGCCGGCATGTCCAGCCGTACGCCGTTGAGCAGCAGCCCGGCCCGTTTTTCGTCCACGTCCCAGCGCGGGAACGCGGCGGCGGCGGCCTCCGCGACCGGCATGACGGTCAGCTCCCGCTGGAGCTCGTCCAGCGTTCTCGCCGCGTCCAGCGCGTACGGGCCCACCCGGGTCCTGCGCAGCGCGGTGAGATGGCCGCCTACCCCGAGCCCGGCGCCGAGATCGCGGGCGAGGGCACGGATGTACGTACCGGACGAGCAGACGACGGAGACGACCAGATCGAGGACCGGGGTGCCGTCGTCGGCGACGGCCTCGCGTACGTCGTACAGCCGGAACGAGGAGACGGTCACCGGCCGCGCCGGGATCTCGAACTCCTCGCCGCCGCGCACCCGTGCGTAGGACCGCTTGCCGTCGATCTTGATGGCGCTGACCTTGGAGGGCACCTGCATGATCGCGCCGGTCAGCGCCGCGATCCCGCTGTCGATGGCGTCACGCGCGACCAGGGAGGCGTTCGCGGACGAGGTGATCTCGCCCTCCGCGTCATCGGTCACGGTGTTCTGCCCCAGCCGGATCGTGCCGAGGTACTCCTTCTCGGTCAGCGCGAGATGTCCGAGCAGTTTCGTGGCCCGCTCCACACCGAGGACGAGGACCCCCGTCGCCATGGGGTCCAGGGTGCCGGCATGGCCGACGCGCCGTGTTCCGGCGATTCCGCGCATCTTGGCGACGACATCGTGCGAAGTGAAGCCCGACGGCTTGTCCACGATGACAAGGCCGTCGGGCGTCCTGTTCTGCTGAGTCATTCCGCGGCGGCACCGTCCGTGCTGTCCCCGTCCACACCGTCGGGGGTGTCGTCGGCGTCGTCCGCCTTGCGGTACGGGTCGGCCCCGGCCGCGTATGTCTTGCCGGTGGACACCTCCCGTACCTCGGCGTCCTTGGCACGCGCCCGGTCGAGAAGGTCCTCGATGGTGCGCGCGTTGTCCGGCAGGGCGTCGGGGACGAACGCCAGCGTCGGGGTGAAGCGGACGCCGGTCTGGCGGCCCACCTCGGAGCGGAGGACGCCCTTGGCGCTCTCCAGGGCCGCCGCGGAGGCCGCGCGCTCCTCGTCGTCGCCGTAGACCGTGTAGAAGACCGTGGCCTCCCGCAGGTCTCCGGTGACACGGGCGTCCGTGATGGTCACGAACCCCAGTCGCGGGTCCTTGATACGCCGGTCCAGGGTCTCCGCGACCACGACCTGGATGCGATCGGCCAGCTTGCGGGCCCGCGCGTTGTCGGTCACCGGTCCGTCACTCTTCCTTCTGGGTTTTCTTGTCTACTGGTCAGTCTTCATCTGGTCAGTCTTCGTCGCCGTACAGCCGCCGCCGTACCGACAGCAGCTCCACCTCGGGATGCCCGGCGACCATGCGTTCGCACCGGTCGAGCACCTCGGTGAGATGGCGCCAGTCACCGGACACCACCGCCAGACCGATCTCGGCCCTGCGATGGAGGTCCTGGCTGCCGGTCTCCGCCGCGCTGACCGCGAATTTCCGCTGGAGCTCGGCGACGATCGGCCGGACAACGGAGCGTTTCTCCTTCAACGACCGTACGTCGCCGAGAAGCAGATCGAAGGACAGCGTCCCCACATACATGCATGTCCGGATGTCCCGCCGGTACGGGTTCGGTGCCCTGCCAGCGCTTGGCAGGGGCACAAGAACCGTACACGCAACGGCCGGGGCCGATCGACGGAAATACATACCGTCGACCGGCCCCGGACCTCGGGGGTCTGGAGGAGTCCTCCAGCGACCGCCCTGTGCGTCAGCCGCGCGGCTTCTCGCGCATCTCGTAGGTGGCGATGACGTCGTCGATCTTGATGTCGTTGAAGTTTCCGAGGTTGATACCGCCCTCGAAGCCCTCGCGGATCTCGGTGACATCGTCCTTGAAGCGGCGCAGACCCTGGATGTTGAGGTCCTCCGCGACGACCTTGCCGTCGCGGATGAGCCGGGCCTTCGTGTTCCGCCTGACCTCGCCGGAGCGGATGAGAACACCCGCGATGTTGCCCAGCTTGGACGAGCGGAAGACCTCGCGGATCTCCGCCGTACCGAGCTCGACCTCTTCGTACTCCGGCTTGAGCATGCCCTTGAGGGCGGACTCGATCTCCTCGATCGCCTGGTAGATGACCGAGTAGTACCGGACGTCCACGCCTTCGCGCTCGGCCATCTGCGCGGCACGCCCCGCGGCGCGCACGTTGAAGCCGATCACGATGGCGTCGGAGCCCATGGCCAGGTCGATGTCCGACTCGGTGACCGCACCCACACCGCGGTGCAGGACCCGGATGTCCACCTCTTCGCCGACGTCGAGCTGGAGCAGCGAGGACTCGAGGGCCTCCACCGAACCGGACGCGTCGCCCTTGATGATGAGGTTGAGTTCCTGCACCAGACCGGCCTTGAGGGCCTCGTCCAGATTCTCCAGGGAGAACCGGACGCCCCTGCGGGCGAAGGCCGCGTTCCGCTCACGGGCGGCACGCTTCTCGGCGATCTGCCGGGCCGTACGGTCCTCGTCGACCACCAGGAAGTTGTCACCGGCACCGGGCACATTGGTAAGACCCAGGACCAGGACGGGCGTCGAGGGCGTCGCCACGTCGACGTTGTTGCCGTTGTCGTCGAGCATGGCCCGCACCCGGCCGTACGCGTCACCGGCGACCATCGTGTCACCGACGCGCAGCGTGCCGCGCTGGACGAGCACGGTGGCGACGGCGCCGCGGCCGCGGTCGAGATGGGCCTCGATCGCGATGCCCTGCGCGTCCTGCTCCGGGTTGGCCCGCAGGTCGAGCGAGGCGTCCGCGGTCAGGACCACGGCCTCCAGCAGGCTGTCGATGTTCAGACCCTGCTTGGCGGAGATGTCGACGAACATGGTGTCGCCGCCGTACTCCTCGGCCACCAGCCCGAACTCGGTGAGCTGACCGCGCACCTTGGTCGGGTCGGCGCCCTCGACATCGATCTTGTTGACCGCGACCACGATCGGCACATCGGCCGCCTTGGCGTGGTTCAGCGCCTCGATCGTCTGCGGCATCACACCGTCGTTGGCCGCGACCACCAGGATCGCGATGTCGGTGGACTTCGCACCACGGGCACGCATGGCGGTGAACGCCTCGTGACCCGGGGTGTCGATGAAGGTGATCCTGCGCTCTTCACCGTTGACGTCGGTGGCGACCTGGTACGCGCCGATGTGCTGGGTGATACCGCCGGCCTCGCCCGCGACGACGTTCGTCTTGCGGATCGCGTCCAGCAGCCTGGTCTTACCGTGGTCGACGTGACCCATGACGGTCACGACCGGCGGCCGGGACACGAGGAGTTCCTCGCCGCCCTCGTCCTCACCGAACTCGATGTCGAAGGACTCGAGCAGCTCGCGGTCCTCCTCCTCCGGGCTGACGATCTCGACGACGTAGTTCATCTCGTCGGCGAGGAGCTGGAGGGTCTCGTCGGAGACGGACTGGGTGGCCGTCACCATCTCGCCGAGGTTCATCATCACGGCGACGAGCGACGCCGGGTTGGCGTTGATCTTCTCCGCGAAGTCGGTGAGCGACGCACCGCGCGACAGCCGGACGCTCTGTCCGTTGCCACGGGGCAGCATCACACCGCCGACCGACGGGGCCTGCATGGCCTCGTACTCCTGGCGCCTCTGCCGCTTCGACTTGCGGCCACGACGGGCGGGCCCGCCGGGACGGCCGAACGCGCCCTGTGTGCCACCACGGCCACCGGGACCACCCGGACGTCCGCCGAAGCCGGGACGGCCACCGCCGCCACCGCCGAAGCCACCGCCGCCGCCGGGACGGCCCGGAGCGCCGCCACCGCCGCCGCCACCGGGACGGCCGGCGAAGCCACCGCCGCCGCCACCGCCGCCGGGACGACCCGCGAAGCCACCGCCGCCACCGGGACGACCGCCGCCGCCACCGCCGCCGGGACGACCCGCACCGCCGGGACCACGGCCACCGCCGGGACCGCCGCCGGGACGGGGACCCGCCGCGGGACGCTGGGGCATCATGCCCGGGTTGGGACGGTTACCACCGGGGCCGCCGCCGGGACCGCTCGCGGAGCGGGGGGCCTGCGGACGCGGCATACCACCGGGGGTGGGACGTCCGGTCTGACCGCCGGGACCGCCCTGCGGACGGGGACCGCCCTGGCCGGAGCCCTGCGGACGCGGACCGCCGGGGGCACCGGGGCCGCCGGGACGCGGGGCGCCGCCGGGACGGGGCGCCTGCGGGCGCGCCATACCGGTGGAACCGCCGGAGGTGAAGGGGTTGTTACCAGGACGCGGACCGGCCGGACGGGCACCGGGACGCGGGGCCTGACCGGGGCGCGCACCGCCGGAGCGGCCACCCTGGCGCTGATCGCGGTCTCCACCGCGCTGCTCGCGGTCGCCGCCACGCTGGTCACGGTCGCCGCCCTGGCGCTGGTCGCGCTGGTCGCTCCCGGGGCGGGCCGACGGACGCGGTCCAGGGGTGGCACCGGGCCGGGGACCGGCGGCCGGGGCCGACGGGGGCGCGGTGAACTCCGGGGCGGCCGGAGCGGCGGGAGCCGGCTTCGGCGTGGCCGGGGCGGGCCTGGGGGCCGGCGCCGGACGGGGTCCGGGGCTCGGCGCGGTGGGAGTGCTCCTGGGAGCCTCGGCGACGGCCGGCTTGGGAGCCGGGACACCGGGCTTGGGTGCGGCGGGACGCGCCGTCTGGGCCGAGGCCCCCGGCAAGGGTGCCGACGGGGCGGCGGGGGCGGCCGGTGCGGCCGGCCTGGCGGGGGTCGCCTTGCGCGGCGCCCCGGGCTTGGCAGTGGTCTTGCCGGCGTTGCCGCCGGGCCCCTGCAAAGCATCAGTCAACTTACGTACAACCGGCGCCTCGATCGTCGACGACGCCGAACGGACGAATTCACCGAGTTCTTGGAGCTTGGCCATGACGACCTTGCTCTCCACGCCGAACTCCTTGGCGAGTTCGTATACCCGGACCTTAGCCACTTCGCTCCTTTTAGGTCCGGGTTACCGCCGGACCGTCGCTACTTCATGGGCGTACTCATCGCGTACTCATCGAGTGCTCATCGCAATCTCGACCTACTTCCAACTCGCGAGGTACCTGAACCGCACGGGGTTCCGTGCCGTACTTCTTCCTACAGTGCTGCCTGCACCGTCACTGCCTCGAAGGCCCGGCGCAGCTCCGCGCTGTCGAGCGGACCCTGGACCCGGAAGGCCCTGGGGAACGCCCGGCGGCGGACCGCCAGATCGAGACAGTTCAAGGCGGGGTGCGTATACGCACCCCGGCCGGGCAGCGTACCGCGTCGATCGAGGACACACTGCGTCCCGACCACCACGATGCGCAGCAGATCGTTCTTGGCCGCTCGTTCCCGGCATCCCACGCAGGTTCGCTCAGGGCAGGCTCGGGCGCTCGTCCGGCCGGACATGTTCAAGTCTACCTCCCCGCGCCGACCTCACCCCTTTGGGGCAAGACTCGAACGCGTGACAGCTGTGAAGATCGTGTCAGCTCGTCCCGGCTCGTGGCACGGGACCCGTCGCGGTGTGCGACAGGGACCCTCCCGAGATCATTCCCGACGGACCGGCACCCGACGGACCGGCACCCGACGGACCGACGGCCCGGAGCCCGACGGCAGCGGAACCCGCCGGCCACGGAGCCCGGGGGCCCGCCGCCGGCGCCGGCGGTCAGCCACGCTCGCGCTCGCGGTCACCGCCACGCTCGCGGTCGCGGTCGCCACCGCGGTCACGGTCGTCGTCCGTCTGCTCCGTGTCCGGGCGGATGTCGATCCGCCAGCCGGTGAGCCGGGCGGCGAGCCGTGCGTTCTGCCCTTCCTTGCCGATCGCCAGCGAGAGCTGGTAGTCCGGCACGGTCACCCGCGCCGAGCGCGCGGCGAGATCCACGACCTCGACCTTGCTGACCCGGGCCGGGGAGAGCGCGTTGGCCACCATCTCGGCCGGGTCGTCCGACCAGTCGACGATGTCGATCTTCTCACCGAGCAGTTCGGCCATGACATTGCGGACCCGGCCGCCCATCGGACCGATACACGCGCCCTTGGCGTTGAGGCCGGAACGGGTCGACCGTACGGCGATCTTGGTGCGGTGGCCGGCCTCGCGGGCGATCGCGGCGATCTCGACCGAGCCGTCCGCGATCTCCGGGACCTCCAGCGCGAAGAGCTTCTTCACCAGGTTGGGGTGGGTACGGGAGAGCGTGACCGAAGGGCCGCGCACCCCCTTGGCCACCCGCACCACATACGTACGCAGCCGCAGACCGTGCGTGTACTCCTCGCCCGGCACCTGCTCCTGCACCGGAAGGATGGCCTCCAGCTTGTCGTCCAGCTTGACGAGGACGTTCTTGGGGTCCTTGCCCTGCTGGACCAGACCGGCGACGACATCGCCCTCCCGGCGCGCGTACTCGCCGAAGGTGACATCGTTCTCGGCGTCCCGCAGCCGCTGCTGGATGACCTGGCGCGCGGTGGTCGCGGCGATCCGGCCGAAGTCCGACGGGGTGTCGTCGAACTCCTTGGGCTCCTGGCCCTCCTCCAGCTCGGCGGGGTCCTCCTTGGCCCAGACCGTGACATGGCCGTTGTCCCTGCTCAGAACGGCCCGCGCGTGCCGGCGGCTGCCCTCCGTGCGGTGGTAGGCGATGAGGAGGGCGGATTCGATCGCCTCGACCAGCAGATCGAAGGGGATCTCCTTCTCTTGTGCCAAGCCCTTCAGGAGCTTCACATCGATGTCCACGGCTACGCCTCCTCTTCCTTCTTGTCCTTGCGGCTGAACTCGATCTCCACCCGCGCCTTGGCGATCCGCGCGAACTCGACCCGGCGGGCGGTGGGCTTGCGCCCCTTCACACCCGGCACTTCGAGACCGAGCCCCTCGTCGTCCACGGTGAGGATGCGGGCCACCAGTTCGCCGTCCTCGTGGAGCTGGAATCTGGCCAGCCGGCCGACGGCGCGCAGATAGTGACGGTGCTCGGTCAAAGGGCGCTCGGCGCCGGGGGAGGTGACTTCGAGCTGGTACTCGTCCTCGCCCATCGCGTCGGTCTCGTCGAGCTTCTCGGAGATGGAGCGGCTCAGCTCGGCACACTCGTCGAGGTCCACGCCCTCGTCGGAATCGACCACGACTCTCAGCACACGACGCCTGCCTGCCCGGGACACCTCGATCTCCTCCAGATCCAGGTCCTTCGCGCTGACGAGCGGTTCCAGCAGTCCGCGCAGCCTTTCGCTCTGGGTGGTGCTCATCCGGGTGACTCCTCGGCCGCGTGTGCTGTTGTGGGATCGTCGTGTGTCAGATCAAAGGGTATCCGGTCCGAAGGGGTGTTGCCGTCCACCCGTCGATGACCCGCGGGTACGCTCGCCTGCGGTGATCATCGCGAGGCCCGAGGAGAGACGCGTGGGGCGCACGGGGACGACACGGAGGCGTGCGCTCATGGCCGCGGGCGCCGCGGGAGCCGCGGCGGCCGGTCTGCTGGCGGGCTGTACCTCCGATTCCGCGGGCGGACGGAGGTCCGCGAGCGGGACGGGCGCCGCGCGGACCGAGAGCGCGCTGCGGCGGCGGTCCGCCGCCACCAGCCGGGCGCTGCTCGGACAGTACGACGCGGTGCTGGCACGCCACCCGGACGAGGACGAACTGCTGACCCCGCTGCGGACGGCGGTCGCGCGGCAGGTGGACGCGCTGGCGCCGGCGGCACGCGAGTCCGCGCGCCCGTTACCCTCGTCCGCCCCTTCCGCGTCCGGGCCCGGGTCCGGGTCCGAGTCCCCCGGTGCCTCGACCGGACCGAGGCCGCCGGTGCTCCCCGCCGTCGCGGACGACCCGGCGCAGGCCCTCAAGGCGCTGGCGACGGCCGAGCGCCGGACCGCCGACGCGCACACCGCCACCCTTATGGACGCGCCCCCGGAGCTGGCCAGGCTGCTGGCCTCCCTCGCGGCGGCGAGCGCCGCCCACGCCTATCTGCTGACGGAAGGATCCCGCTAGTGAGCACCGGTGCGCTGGCCGCCGCGCAGGCCGCACTCGCGGCGGAGCACGCCGCCGCGTACGGGTACGGAGTCGTCGGCGGCCGGGTCGGCGGCGACCGCCGGGGCGAGGCCGACGCCGCGTACACCGCGCACCGGGCCCGGCGCGACGCGCTCACCCGGACCGTGCGCGACCTCGGCGGGAAGCCGGCCGTGGCGGAGCCCGCGTACGCCCTGCCGTTCGCGGTGCCGGACGCCGCCGCGGCCGTACGGCTCGCCGCCGAGCTGGAGGACCGGATCGCGGGTGTCTACTCCGATCTCGTCCGGGCCGCCGAGGGGCCGCTGCGGCGGGAGGCGGCGGACGCGCTGCGGGAGGCCGCGGTACGCGCGGTGCGCTGGCGCGGCACCGGCGTAGCCTTTCCTGGGCTCGCCGAGCGCGTGTGAGCCCACGGGCCACGAAGGGGAACGACGCACGTATGGGTTTCGAACCGCCGCAGCGTCTGGTGCGCGCGCTCGGCCGGCAGTACGGCGAGCCGGCCGCCGCCGAGTGGCTGAACCGGCTCCCCGCCCTTGCCGGGGAGGCGGTCGCGGCGCGGGGGCTGGAGGTCGAGCGGGTGGTCGCGCCGGGCGGCCGGAGCGGTCTGGTGGTGCTCGTACGGCGGTCCGACGGATCCCCCGCGACGCTCAAGGTCGCCCCGTCCCTCGCGGCTCCCTCGCTGGAGCGGGCGGCGCTGGCGCACTGGAAGGGCTGGGGCGCGGTCGAACTGCTCGACGCCGCCGACTCCGCCTCCCCCACCTCCCCCGCGGACGGCGCGCTGCTGCTGGAACGTCTCCAGCCGGAGATCTCGCTCCGCTCCCTGCCTGAGGCGAAGGCCCTGCTGGAAGCGGCGGGTACGGTACGCAAGCTCTGGGTCGACCCGCCCGTGGGCCATGGTTTCGAGACGGTGGCCGGGCGGACGGCGCGGGAGGCGGCGGCGCTGCGCGCTCCGGAGGACGGGAGCCTCGCGCCGCTCGTGTCGGCCGCGCTGGCCGCGCGTGAGGAGCTCTGCGCCTCCTCGGCGGAGACCCGGCTCCTGCACGGCGCCTTCGGCCAGGGCAAGGTGCTCGCGGGCGACCGGACGCCCTGGCTCGCGGTGGGCCCCGAGCCGCTGGTCGGTGAGCGGGCCTACGATCTCGCCCGGCTGGTCCGTGACCGGGTGGAGGACCTGGTGGCGGCCTCTTCCGGGCCCTCGTCGGCCCGCAGACGGGTGAGCAGACTGGCCGATTCGCTGGAGGTGGACGGGGAGCGGCTGCGGGGCTGGACGCTGTTCCGCGCGGTGGAGTCGGGGGTGCGGGCGCTGGGGGCGGGCCGCCGTCAGAGCGGTGAGCTCCTGCTGGAGTTCGCGGGCTGGCTGTAACGCGTTACGGGCCCGAAAGGATTCGGGCCCGTACGGCGACGGCGGACGGGGGGGCACAGCCCCCCGGTCCGTGAGGTCAGGCGGTGAGGCGGGCGATGGCCTCCTCGGCCGTCAGTTCCTCGCGCTCGCCCGTACGGCGGTCCTTCAGCTCCAGGACGCCCTCCGCGGAACGGCGGCCCGCCACCAGGATGTGCGGTACGCCGATCAGCTCGGCGTCGGTGAACTTGACGCCCGGGGAGACCCCGGGCCGCTCGTCCACCAGCACGCGCAGCCCCGCCGCCGAGAGCTTCTCGGAGACCTGGAGGGCCAGCTCCGTCTGGAGCGCCTTGCCCGCCGCCACGACATGGACGTCCGCCGGGGCGATCTCCTGGGGCCAGCACAGGCCCTGCTCGTCGGCCGTCTGCTCGGCCAGCGCGGCGACGGCGCGCGAGACGCCGATGCCGTAGGAGCCCATGGTCACGCGTACGGGCTTGCCCTGCTGGCCCAGCACATCGAGCTGGAAGGTGTCGGCGTACTTGCGGCCGAGCTGGAAGATATGGCCGATCTCGATCGCGCGGTCGAGCTTGAGGCCCGTACCGCACACGGGGCACGGGTCGCCCTCCTCGACGACGACCACGTCGAGATAGGTGTCGACCTCGAAGTCCCGTCCGCAGACCACATCGCGCGCGTGGGTGCCGGGCTTGTTGGCGCCGGTGATCCAGGCGGTGCCGGGCGCGACCCGGGGGTCCGCGATATAGCGGATCTTGAGGCCCTGCGGGCCGACATAGCCCCGTACGAGCTCGGGCCGGTCCTCGAAGTCCTCGGCCGTCACCAGCTCCACCACGGCGGGCGCGAGGTGCTCGCCCAGCTTGCCGAGGTCCACCTCGCGGTCGCCGGGGACGCCCACCGCGGTGATCTCGCCGTCGACCTTGACGAGCAGGTTCTTCAGGGTCGCCGAGGCCGACACCCCGAGGTACGCGGCGAGCGTCTCGATGGTCGGGGTGTCGGGGGTGTCCAGCTCCTCGACCGGGCCGTGCTCCGCCGTGGCGGGCGCGGGGGCCGCGAAAGTGACCGCCTCCGTGTTCGCCGCGTAGTCACACGCCGGGCAGTCCACGAACGTGTCCTCGCCCGCCGCGGCGGGCGCCAGGAACTCCTCGGACGCGGAGCCGCCCATCGCGCCGGAGACCGCGGAGACGATACGGAAGTCGAGACCGAGCCGGGCGAAGATCTTCTGGTACGCGGCGCGGTGCAGCGCGTACGACTCGGCCAGGCCCTCGTCCGTGGTGTCGAAGGAGTACGAGTCCTTCATCTGGAACTCACGGCCGCGCAGCACACCGGAGCGCGGCCGGGCCTCGTCGCGGTACTTGGTCTGGATCTGGTACAGCATCACCGGCAGGTCCTTGTAGGACGTGCACTGGTCCTTGACGACCTGGGTGAAGATCTCCTCGTGCGTCGGGCCCAGCAGATAGTCGGCGCCCTTGCGGTCCTTGAGACGGAACAGCAGATCGCCGTACTCCTCCCACCGGCCGCTGGCCTCGTACGGCTCCCTGGGCAGCAGCGCGGGCAGCAGCACCTCCTGCGCGCCGATCGCGTCCATCTCCTCGCGGACGACGCGTGAGATGTTGTCGAGGACCTTCTTGCCCAGCGGCAGCCAGCTCCAGATGCCGGCGGACGTACGGCGGACATACCCCGCGCGGACGAGCAGCTTGTGGCTGAGGGTCTCGGCGTCCGCCGGGTCGTCGCGCAGTGTCTTGACCATCAAACGGGACATGCGCTGGACCTGGGACATGGGGAACACTCCTGGCGTTCTGCGTTCTGCGTTCTCTCGGGTGATGCCTGGAGGTTAGCCGGGGCGCCCCGGCAGGCGGAAATCAGTTGCCGCTCAGCTGCCGCCGGCGCGCCGTCCGCGCAGCGGCAGCGGGGCGCCCATCACGGCGTACGGCTTGGGCGCGCTGGGGAAGTGGACCTGGCGGGCGAGGTCCTCGTAACCGAGTGCGCGGTAGAGACGGCGGGCCGGGCTCTCGGTGTCGATGGCGGACAGGATCGACTTCGGCTGTACGGCGCCGTCCGTGATGGCGGTGATCAGCGCGCGGCCGATGCCCCGGGCCTGGAACTCGGGATGGACATGGAGTTCGGTGATCACGAAGGAGTCGTCGAGCCAGTCGTCGGAGGCGGTGGCGCGCAGATACGGCTCGACGACCGTGGACCACCAGTGGCCCCGGTCGTTCGGCAGGCCGTACACGAACCCGACGAGCCGGCCCGACCCGGTGGTCGCGCCGAAGGCACGGCAGCCGGGGTACATGAGATGCCGGAGCACGATATGGCGGCGTACCCCGATCTCGTCGTCGCTGAGCCCGAAGGCGAGGGCCTGCACGGCGAGTGCCTCGTCGACGCGTGAGGCGAGATCGACCGGCGCTACCTGGACGTCGGGAATCCGGGGGGTGTCCCCGGGGATGCTCAGCATGGCCGAACCCTACTTTCAGAAGAGCACGCTCATGAAGGCGCCCACCTCACGGAAGCCGACGCGCCGATAGGCCGCGCGGGCAGGCGTGTTGTAGTCGTTCACGTACAGGCTCACGACGGGTGCGACATCGGCCAGCGCGTGCCGTACGACCGCCGCCATACCCGACTCGGACAGACCCCGGCCGCGGTACTCGGGGTCGACCCAGACGCCCTGGATCTGGCAGGCCTGGGTGGTCGCGGCACCGATCTCGGCCTTGAAGATGACCCTGCCGTCGTCGATACGGGCGAACGACCGCCCCGCGCCGACCAGTTCGGCCACCCGCGCCTGGTAGAGCAGTCCGCCGTCGCCCGCGAGCGGGGAGACACCGACCTCCTCGGTGAACATGGCGACACAGGCCGGCATGATCACCTCCAGCTCGTCCTTGCGGATACGGCGCACGAAGGGATCGGGCGCGACCACGGCGGGGATCTCCTCGGTCACCATCAGTGGCTGATGGGCGCGGACCTCGCGGGCGGGGCCCCAACTGGGCTCCAGCAGCCGCCAGAGCTGGGCGGTGGGCTCGGCGGGGCCGACGATCGAGGAGCAGCGGCGGCCGGTTCTGCGGGCACGGTCCGCGAAGGCGCGTACGGACTCGGGGCCGGCGCAGATCGGTACGAGATTGGCGCCGGAGTAGCAGAGGGAGCGCAGCCGCCCGTCCGCGTACCAGCCCCACATCTCGCCGCCGAGGCGCCAGGGGTCGAGTCCCGCGATCTGCACCCGGGAGGTCACGAAGGCGTTGGCGACGGGTTCGCTCTCCAGGATGGCGAGCGCGGCGCCGAGTTCACCGGGTTCGAGGACCCGAGTGGTGGTCTGCGTCAACACGAGGGGCCTCACCATACGGTCTGCTGATCTCCGCACTGTACCTGGCGGGTCCGTGGCGTGCCGCTCACAGGGGAAGGTCCCGCGGCCGGTGCCCTGGGCAGGGGCCGCGGGACCCCGGTACGTAGCCGTGGGACCCCGGTACGTGAAGGAGCGGGGCGGGAAGAACGCCGGGGGCGGGCGGCGGCGGAGGGCGGGAGAAGCCTGCCCGGAGCGGTCGCCCGAAGCCGGTTCGGAGCGGTCGGCCGGAACCGGTTCGGAGCGGGCGCTTGGAGCCGCCTCGCCGGGATCCGTCGGGTGGGATACGCCGACAGGATCCGTCGCCGGGATCCGTCAGCTCACGGAGACCTCGGGCTCGCCCGAGGGGATGCCGTCCTTCTCCATCTGCTCGGCGATCTTCATCGCCTCTTCGATCAGGGTCTCCACGATCTTCGACTCCGGCACGGTCTTGACGACCTCGCCCTTCACAAAGATCTGCCCCTTGCCATTGCCCGACGCCACACCCAGATCCGCCTCACGCGCCTCACCCGGACCGTTCACCACACAGCCCATCACCGCGACCCGCAACGGAACCTCCATACCCTCCAGCCCCGCCGTCACCTCATCCGCGAGCTTGTACACATCCACCTGCGCACGCCCGCACGACGGACACGACACGATCTCCAGCCGCCGCTGCTTCAGATTCAACGCCTCCAGAATCTGCAGACCGACCTTGACCTCCTCCGCCGGCGGAGCCGACAGAGACACCCGGATCGTGTCCCCGATCCCCTCACTCAGCAACGCCCCGAACGCCACAGCCGACTTGATCGTCCCCTGGAACGCAGGACCCGCCTCCGTCACCCCGAGGTGCAGCGGATAGTCGCACTGCGCGGCCAACTGCCGGTAGGCGTTCACCATCACCACCGGATCGTTGTGCTTCACCGAGATCTTGATGTCCCGGAAACCGTGCTCCTCGAACAACGACGCCTCCCACAGCGCCGACTCCACCAGCGCCTCCGGCGTCGCCTTCCCGTACTTCCGCAGCAGCCGCGCGTCCAGCGACCCCGCGTTCACCCCGATACGGATCGGCGTCCCCGCGTCCCCCGCCGCCTTCGCGATCTCCCGCACCTTGTCGTCGAACTGCTTGATGTTCCCCGGATTCACCCGCACCGCCGCACACCCCGCGTCAATCGCCGCGAACACATACTTCGGCTGGAAATGAATATCCGCGATCACCGGAATCTGCGACTTCCGCGCGATCACCGCCAACGCGTCCGCGTCATCCTGCGTCGGACACGCCACCCGCACGATCTGACACCCCGACGCCGTCAACTCAGCGATCTGCTGCAACGTCGCACCCACATCCGACGTACGCGTCGTCGTCATCGACTGCACCGACACCGGCGCATCCCCACCGACCGCCACCGACCCGACCTGGATCTGGCGGCTGACCCTACGGTCGGCGAGCTTCGTCGGAACGGACGGCATTCCGAGAGAAATTGCAGTCATCTGCTGTGCAACCCCAAGGTGTGGATCAAGGTCCCGAGATGGGCGGGCTCCGGCCCCGAGATTACGCCACCGCACGGCGCCCGAGCACATCGCCGCCAAAACTCCACCCAAAGGTAAGCGGCCGGACACGAAAGGTGTCCGGCCGCTTGAAACAGGTGCAAACAGCTGATCTGGGTGTGCCGCGGGAGTCAGGAGATCTTGACGGGATTGAAGACGTCGGCGACCAGCACGAGCAGCGTGAAGCAGATGAAGATGCCCGCCACGACATAGGCGAACGGCATCAGCTTCGCGACATCGAACGGGCCCGGGTCGGGCCGCTTGAAGAGACGTGCGAGCCTGCGCCGCAGGGACTCCCAGAGCGCGCCCGCGATATGCCCGCCGTCGAGGGGCAGCAGCGGCAGCATGTTGAAGAGGAAGAGCGAGAGGTTGAAGCCCGCGAGCAGGAACAGCATCATCGCGATCTGGTTCTGCGCCGGGATGTCCAGCGTCATCACCTCGCCGCCGATACGGGCCGCGCCGACCACACCGACCGGTGAGTCGTCCTTGCGGGGGCCGTCCCCGAAGGCGGCGCTCCAGAGGTCCGGGATCTTGGACGGCAGGGCGACGATCGACTCGGCACCGTCGCCGATCATGGTGCCCATCCGGTCCACGGACTGGGGGAAGGAGAGCGGGACGATCTCGGTGGCGGCGGCGAAGCCGAGATAGCCGGCCGGGACGTACTCGCCCGGGACGATCTCTCCGTCGGAGTCCTTCTCGGCCACCATGTTCCTGGCGAGTGTGGCGTGCAGATCCTGCCGGGTGCCGTCGCGCTCCACGGTGACGGTGGCCGGGCCGATGGTTTTGCGGATGAGGTTGGAGAGCGTGGTCCAGTCCTCGACCCGCTGTCCGTTGAGGGCGACGATCCTGTCGCCCTCCTTGAGACCGGCCGCCTGGGCGGGCGAGATCTTGTCGCCCTTCTCACAGGTGTCCCGCTTCTCGCTCTGCGGGATCACACACTTCTGGACGCCCGCGACCTGGGTGGTCTGCGTCTGGAAGCCGAAGCTCATCGCCACACCGATGAAGATCACGGCGGCGAGCACCAGATTCATGAACGGGCCCGCGAACATCACGATCACGCGCTTCCACGGCTTGCGCGTGTAGAACAGGCGCTTCTCGTCGCCCGGTTGCAGCTCCTCGAAGGCCGCCGAGCGGGCGTCCTCTATCATCCCGCGCCAGGGCGAGGTGGACCGCGCCTCGATCCTGCCGTCGGGGCCCGGCGGGAACATTCCGATCATGCGGATATAGCCGCCGAGCGGGATCGCCTTGATGCCGTACTCCGTGTCGCCCTTCTTCCGCGACCAGATGGTCGGCCCGAAGCCGACCATGTACTGGGGCACGCGGATACCGAAGAACTTGGCCGTCGAGAGATGGCCGAGTTCGTGCCAGGCGATGGAGAAGAGCAGTCCGGCGACAAAGACCAGAATGCCGAGGACCGTCAACAGAATCGTCATGCGCGAGCCTCCGCCGGCTGTTCTTCGCCGATTGTGTCTGCCAGTTTGTCTGCCAGGGCCGCCGCCTTCTCACGGGCCCTGGCACGTGCCCAGGTCTCCGCTTCGAGGACGTCCGCCAGGGTGAGCGAGGTTCCCGTACGTGAGTCACCGCGCACCACGCCGTGCACCGTGCCGTGTTCCGCGACGACCTCGGTGACCGTATCCATGATGCCGTTGAACGGCAGCCTGCCCGCGAGGAACGCGTCGACGCACTCCTCGTTCGCGGCATTGAACACCGCCGGGGCCGTGCCGCCCAGGGCCCCTACCTGTCTGGCGAGTCCCACGGAGGGGAAGGCCTCCGTATCGAGCGGGAAGAACTCCCAGGTCGAGGCCTTGGTCCAGTCGAACGCGGGAGCGGCGTCGGGGACCCTCCCCGGCCAGCCGAGACCGATGGCGATCGGCCCGCGCATATCCGGCGGGGTCGCCTGGGCCAGGGTCGAGCCGTCGCTGAATTCCACCATCGAGTGGACATACGACTGGGGGTGGACGACCACCTCAATGCGTTCGAAGGGAATGTCGTACAGAAGATGCGCCTCGATCACTTCGAGCCCCTTGTTGACGAGGGTCGCCGAATTGATCGTGATCACCGGGCCCATCGCCCAGGTGGGATGCGCGAGGGCGTCCCGGGGGGTGACATCGGCCAGTTCGGCGCGCGTACGGCCGCGGAAGGGCCCGCCGGAGGCCGTCACCACGAGTTTGCGCACATCGGCGCGGGTACCGGCGGCCAGCGCCTGGAAGAGCGCGGCGTGCTCGGAGTCGACGGGGATGATCTGGCCGGGTTCGGCCACGGCCTTGACCAGGGGACCGCCGACGATCAGCGATTCCTTGTTGGCGAGAGCGAGGGTGCGGCCCGCGGTGAGGGCGGCGAGCGTGGGGGCGAGCCCGATGGAGCCGGTGATGCCGTTGAGGACGGTGTGGCAGTCGGAACCCGCCAGCTCGGTGGCGGCGTCCGGCCCCGCGAGAATCTCGGGGAGCGGCTCGCCCGTACCGTACTGCGCCCCGAGCGCCTCCCGCAGCGCGGGCACGGCGTCCTCGCGCGCGACCGCCACGGTACGGACGCGTAGCTTCCGGGCCTGCTCGGCGAGGAGCGCGGGGCGCCCGCCCGCGGCGGAGAGCGCGGTGACACGGAAGCGGTCGGGATTGCGCAGGACCAGGTCGATGGCCTGGGTGCCGATGGATCCGGTGGAGCCGAGGACGACGATGTCCCGGCGGCCTTCGGTCGGGTCGAAGGCGATGTGCGGATCGGCGAGAGGGGCTGGGCTGTCGCTCATGCCCCCCATTCTTGCCCCATCCGTGCGCCGGTTGGACAGCGCGCCCCCGCGCTTGTTCGGTGCGCCGGTCCTCGGTCCCGTTCCGTGCGCCGGTCCTCGGTCGTTCCGTGCGCCGGTCTTCGCGGACCGGGCGGCCTGCGGATCCTTCAGGCTTTTCCGGTGGACCGGAACTTCCGCCACTGGGTCCGGACGATCTCGTCGGGCACTCCCCCGACGTCCTCGGTGCCGGTGATCTCGGCGCGGAAGGAGAGTGTGGTGGAGCCGGACCGTACGACGGTCAGATACTCGTACAGCTTCAGCTTTCCCTTCACATCGAGAATCGTGAAGCGGTACGCGACGGCCTCGTCCCCCACGTCAGGCGCCTTGGCCGGTTCCGCCTTCAGATACTTCGCCCGCGCCAGCGCCCGGTCCTCGGTGAAGCCGCCCGCACAGTCGCGGCCCGCCGTACGCAGGGCCTTCAGCACGCCGGTCGCGCCCTGGCCGGCGTACGAGCGGAGCTGTACGGAGACGGTGAGCCCGAGCATCTCGTCCGGGATGTCGACCTTGCGGTGGACCTCGGCGACGGGATCGAACGCGGTGGCGCCCCGGGCGAGGCTGACCAGCGGCTGGCAGCCGGCCGGGTCCGCGGTGTAGTCCTCGCCGAGCGGGGCGCCGAGGGCGTACTCGGAGGCGGTGTACTCGCCGATCCGCTCGCCGTCGGTGAGGGAGGCGGCGGTGAGCTGCCGCTCGGTGAGGGGTGCGAGGCCGGGGGCGGCGCCCGTGGCCGGGGCGGAGGTCCCGCCGGCCGGACTCGCGCCCTTGGCTCCGTCGTCACCGCCGCCGGCCCGCTCGCCACCGCCGCACGCGGTCGCCCCGACGAGTACGAGACCGGCGGTCAGGGCCGCCGCACCGCCGCGCCATGTCCGCGGCGCCGACCGCGTCCGCCGCGTCCGCCTTCTCCCGGCCCCGAACATGGCTGCCCCCGTGGTGAGTTGATCTGCCGCGCGGCCGATCCGCTGGGTGGATCGGCCCGACGCCCGATTGTGCTGCATGGAACGGGCGGCCGGGCCCGTACTCAGAAGTGCGTGGCGATACCGAATGTCTCGCGGAGCCGGGCCATGTCGTGGCGGTCCCGGTCGGAGGGCTCGTACCCCTGGTGGAAGCGGACCTGCTGCTCGGGCGAGATACAGGCCACGCTCACCCCGTCGACGGTGCCCGTCGTGAAGCACTCCGCCGGGTAGACGAAGGGCCGTCCTGGGTCCGGTGACGACTGGACCGCCGAACCGTCCGGAGCGAACGACAGCGGATGGAGGTCGATCTCGTCACCGGTCCCGTGCCGGGAGAGGACGAACCGGACCGGGCGCCAGTCCAGTGTCTCGGTGAAGCCCTCGCGGGACAGCGCCTCGACGACGAGTGGCTCCTGTTCGGCGCGGTGCAGCAGGTCCAGGTCGCGGTGGGGGCGGGTCTGGGCGGCGAGCAGGGCGTCGATCCCCCAGCCGCCGGCGATCCAGACGTCCGCGCCTGCCTTCCGCAGCAGGGCGAGAACGGTCAGTACGGTGTCCGCGGTCATCACGGGGCGGATGTTATGCCGTCAATTCCCGCCGGTTCCAACGGTTTTCGGCGGGACCGTCCATGAGGGCGAGTCGGCCGCGCTCATTGACACCTCCCATCCGTGCGCCGATTCTTGAGAGCGCTCTCAAACCCCCCACAACGCAGGAGGCAGAGCGTGTTGGGCACAACAAAACTGCTCGCGTCACTGGCCGCCGCGGTGATCCTCGCCGCGGGGTTCACGGCCGCGGGCCCCGGGACACCGGCCGAGGCCGCTGAGGCCGCCGAGGCCGCGGTCCCGGCGACCATCCCCCTGACGATCTCGAACAGCTCCGGCCGTACGGACCCGGTCTACGTCTACAACCTCGGGACCAACCTCTCGACGGGCCAGCAGGGCTGGGCCGACGCGAACGGCACGTTCCACGCCTGGCCCGTCGGAGGCAATCCGCCGACCCCCGCGCCCGACGCGTCGATCGCGGGCCCGGCCAACGGGCAGTCGCTCACGATCCGGATGCCGAAGTTCTCCGGCCGGGTCTACTTCTCGTACGGCCAGAAGCTCGACTTCAGGCTGACCACGGGCGGACTGGTGCAGCCCGCCGTGCAGAACCCGGCCGACCCCAACCGGAACATCCTCTTCAACTGGACCGAGTACACGCTCAACGACGCCGGGCTGTGGATCAACAGCACCCAGGTCGACATGTTCTCGGCGCCCTACGCCGTGGGCGTCAAGCTCCCCGACGGCACCACCAAGTCCACCGGCCATCTCAAGGCGGGCGGCTACAACGGCTTCTACGACGCCCTCAGGAGCCAGCCGGGCGGCTGGGCCAATCTGATCCAGACCCGTTCCGACGGCACCGTCCTGCGCGCGCTCTCGCCCGGTCACGGGATCGGGGCCGGCGTTCTGCCCGCCTCGGTGATGGACGACTACATCAACCGGGTGTGGAGCAAGTACGCCACGTCCACGCTGACCGTGACGCCCTTCACGGACCAGCCGAACACCAAGTACTTCGGCCGGGTCTCGGGCAACGTCATGAACTTCACCAATACGGCGGGGGCGGTCGTCACCTCGTTCCAGAAGCCGGACGCCGACAGCGTCTTCGGCTGCTACAAGCTGCTGGACGCGCCCAACGACCTCGTACGCGGGCCGATCTCGCGCACGCTCTGCGCCGGGTTCAACCGCTCCACGCTGCTGACCAACCCCAACCAGCCCGACACGAGCGCGGCCGGCTTCTACCAGGACGCGGTGACCAATCACTACGCCCGGCAGATCCACGCCCGGATGGCCGACGGCAAGGCGTACGCGTTCGCCTTCGACGATGTCGGCGCCCATGAGTCCCTGGTGCACGACGGCAACCCGCAGCAGGCGTTCATCACCCTCGACCCGTTCAACTAAGCCGATTCGAACAGGCCGATGGCCCGGGGACCGTGCCCTTAGCGGGGCACGGCCCCCGGGCGGGGTTTCGCCGGTTCAGGGGATGTGACGGTGGACGTCGGGGCGGCTGGAGGGGCCCGGGGTGGCGTCGGCGATCCAGGGGCCGTCCCCGCTCGGGTCGATGATGCCGTCCTCCAGCCAGGTGTACCGGCCGGCGAGAACACCGCTCACGACCTTGCGGTCGAGTTCGTCGGTGTTGGACCACAGACGGCCGAAGAGCTCCTCCACACGGATACGTGCCTGCCGGCAGAAGGCGTCGGCCAGTTGGTACGCCTCGCGTCCGTGCTCGCCCTTCGTACGGAGCAGTTCGGCCCGTACACAGGCCGCGCTCATCGCGAACAGCTCCGCGCCGATGTCGACGATCCGGCCGAGGAAGCCCTGCTTGGTCTCCATCCGGCCCTGCCAGCGCGACATCGCGTAGAACGTGGAGCGGGCGAGCTTGCGCGCGGTCCGCTCGGCATAGCGCAGATGCACCGACAGATCCGGGTACCCCGGCCGGTGGAACTCACCGTACGAACCGGGCAGCTGGCCCGGTCCCGCGACCAGCTTCGGCAGCCAGCGCGCATAGAACTTCCCCGCCTGCGCACCCGCCCTGGCCTTGTCGGAGAGGGACTTGTCCGGATCGATGATGTCGCCGGCGACGGAGAGATGGGCGTCGACGGCCTCGCGGGCGATCAGCAGATGCATGATCTCCGTGGAGCCCTCGAAGATCCGGTTGATCCGCAGATCGCGGAGCATCTGCTCGGCGGGTACGGCGCGTTCGCCCCGGGCGGCCAGGGACTCCGCCGTCTCGAAGCCCCGGCCACCGCGGATCTGGACCAGTTCGTCGGCCATCAGACAGCTCATCTCCGAGCCGTACAGCTTGGCCAGGGCGGCCTCGATCCGGATGTCGTTGCGGTCCTCGTCGGCCATCTGGGACGCGAGATCGACCATCGCCTCCAGCGCGAAGGTGGTCGCGGCCATGAAGGCGATCTTCCCGCCCACGGCCTCGTGGCGGCCGACGGGCCTGCCCCACTGCTCACGGGCCGCCGACCACTCGCGGGCGATCTTCAGACACCACTTGCCCGCGCCCACGCACATCGCGGGCAGCGAGAGCCGGCCGGTGTTGAGCGTGGTGAGAGCGATCTTGAGACCGGCGCCCTCGGGGCCGATACGGTTCGCGGCGGGGACGCGGACCTGGTGGAAGCGGGTCACCCCGTTCTCCAGACCGCGCAGCCCCATGAAGGCGTTGCGGTTCTCGACCGTGATGCCCGGGGAGTCCGCCTCGACGACGAACGCGGTGATACCGCCCTTGTGGCCCTCGGAGGCCGGGACCCGGGCCATCACCACGAGCAGATCGGCGACGACGCCGTTGGTCGTCCAGAGCTTCACACCGTCGAGGACGTACGCGTCGCCGTCCGGCACGGCCGTCGTCGCGAGCCGGGCGGGGTCGGAGCCCACATCCGGCTCGGTGAGCAGGAAGGCCGAGATGTCCGTACGGGCCAGCCGGGGCAGGAAGGTGTCCTTCTGCTCCTGGGTGCCGAAGATTTTGAGCGGCTGCGGTACGCCGATCGACTGATGCGCGGAGAGGAGCGCGCCGATCGCGGGGCTCGCGGAGCCGATCAGAGCCAGCGCCCTGTTGTAGTACACCTGGGTGAGGCCGAGGCCGCCGTACTGGGTGTCGATCTTCATACCGAGCGCGCCCAGCTCCCTGAGCCGGTTGATCACCCGGTCGGGGATACGGGCCTCACGTTCGATGAGCGCGCCGTCGATCTCCGTCTCGCAGAACGCGCGCACCTTCGTCAGGAACTCCTCGCCGCGCCTGACGTCCTCCGGGGCGGGCAGGGGGTGCGGATGGATGAGATCGAGCCGGAAGCGGCCGAGGAACATCTCCTTGGCGAAGCTCGGCTTGCGCCAGCCCTGTTCCCGGGCGGCCTCGGCGACCTGGCGCGCCTCCCGCTCGGAGACCTTGGGCTTGCCCTGCGGTTCCTGCGGGGCGGATGCTGCTGAGGGTGCGGATGGGGCGGACATGAGGAACTCACCTCGCCGCGGAGTCGGGTCCAATGGGGGTTTTGCCGGCTGGTGCTACTCGTCCGTATCTACCCGATTAATGCCGCCCCCACCAGTCGTGGACGGAGGACCGGCCCCGGAGCGGGGGAACGCGGACGGCCGGAGTCCCGTACCGCGGACTCCGGCCGTTCGCCCGGCGTGCGACCGGGCAGGGCGCAGAGGGCTGGAAGTGCCTGGAGGGCTAGAGGGTGAGGCCGGTGAGCACCATGACGCGCTCGTAGGTGTAGTCGTCCATCGCGAAACGCACGCCCTCGCGGCCCACGCCGGACTGCTTGACACCGCCGTACGGCATCTGGTCGGCGCGGTACGAGGGAACGTCGCCGATGATCACACCGCCCACCTCAAGGGCGCGATGGGCGCGGAACGCGGCCTGGAGGTCATGGGTGAACACCCCGGCCTGGAGACCGTACTTCGAGTCGTTGACCGTCTCGAACGCCTCGCTCTCGCTCTCGACCCGACGGAGCGTCAGAACGGGACCGAAGACCTCCTCGCGGGCGACCGTGGCGTCCGCGGGGACCTCGGAGAGGACCGTGGGCGCGTAGGACGCGCCGTCCCGCTTGCCGCCCGCGAGCACCTGGGCACCGGCCTGTACCGCCTCGTCGACCCAGGCCTCGACGCGCCTGGCGGCATCCTCGCTGACGAGCGGCCCCACATCGGTGGTCTCGTCGGCGGGATCACCCGTGACCTGGGCCTCGACGGCGGCGACGATCCTGGGCACGAGCCGCTCGTAGACCGAGGCGTCCGCGATCACGCGCTGGACGGAGATACAGGACTGACCGCCCTGGTAGTTGGCGAAGGCCGCGATCCTGGTCGCCGCCCAGTCCAGGTCCCGCTCGCTCGCGTAGTCGGCGAGGACGACGGCCGCGCCGTTGCCGCCGAGTTCGAGTGTGCAGTGCTTGCGCGGGACGGAGTCCATGATCGCGAAGCCGACCTTGTCGGAGCCGGTGAAGGAGATCACCGGCAGCCGCTCGTCCTGGACGAGGGCGGCCATCCGGTCGTTCGGCACGGGCAGTACGGACCAGGCGCCGGCCGGCAGCTCGGTCTCGGCGAGCAGCTCGCCGATCAGGAGTCCGGAGAGGGGGGTCGCCGGGGCGGGCTTGAGGATGATCGGCGCGCCGACGGCGATGGCGGGGGCGATCTTGTGGGCGCAGAGGTTGAGCGGGAAGTTGAACGGCGCGATACCGAGGACGGCGCCGCGCGGGAAGCGGCGGGTCAGCGCGAGACGGCCGGCGCCGCCCGCGTCGGTGTCGAGGCGCTGGGCCTCGCCGCCGTTGAACCGGCGGGCCTCCTCGGCGGCGAACCTGAAGACGGAGACGGCGCGGCCGACCTCACCCCGGGCCCACTTGAGGGGCTTGCCGTTCTCGGCGGAGATCAGCCGGGCGATCTCCTCGGTGCGCTCCACGAGCCTGCGGGAGACATGGTCGAGGGCGGCGGCGCGTACATGCGCGGGTGTCGCGGCGAACTCGTGGAGCACGGAGTGCGCGGCGGCGACGGCCTCCTCGACCTGGGCCTCGGTCGGCACGGAGACGGTGCCGACGAGCCGGCCGTCCCAGGGGGAGGTGACATCGAGGGTGTCCTCGCCGGTGGCCTGGCGGCCGGCGAGCCAGAAGGCGTGGGTGGAAGTCATTGCGAGTCCGGGCCCTTCCGAGTAGATGGTCCGCGTGGGTGGGGGTGGAGCACGGCGGTGTCCGTCTCCACGGTAGGGGTGCGACGGCGGGAGATGGGTTGTCCGGGGTGGAGTGATGGGGCGCGGCGCGTACGCCGCTTTGTCGGGTACGGCGGACGCGGCGGGGTGCTGGGAGCTGCGGCGGGCTGCGGCGGGCTGCGGCGGAAAGCCTCGCCCGTCCGGCTCCTTCCCGGTCCCGGAAGCGCTACGCGGTCCTGGAAGGGTTACGCGGCGGGCGTACGCGCGCGCAGGTGACGTACTTGCTCCGGTGCGCCCGGCACTCCCGTGCACCCGGCACTCGCGTACGCCCGGCGCTCCCGTGCGCCCGTCACTCCCGTGCGCCCGTCACTCCCGTGCACCACTCCGGTGCCGTCCGTCGCTCCGGTGGCCCTCACTTCGCCGACCGCGTCACCCAGGCGGCCGTGTCACTCAGGCGGCGGCACCGTCTCCGCGCGTGTTGTCGTCTTCAGCGCCAGCCACAGCTCCATCCGGACGTCCGGATCGTCCAGTGAGCGGCCCAGGATCTCCTCGACCCGCCGCATCCGGTAGCGCAGCGTATGGCGGTGGACGCCCAGGTCCGCCGCCGCCGCGTCCCACTGGCCGTGCCGGGAGAGCCAGGCGCGGAGCGAGGCGACCAGGTCGCCCCGGCCCTTGGTGTCGTGCTCGTACAGCGCGCGGAGCATGCCGTCCGCGAAGGCCCGTACCGCGTCGTCCGCCAGCAGGGGGAGGATCGAGCCGGCCGCCAGCTCCTCGTGCTCCACCAGGGCGCGGCCCCTGCGGCGGGCCACCGACAGCGCCTGTTCGGCCTGCTTGTACGCGCCCGCCGCGGCGATCGGGCCGGTCGGCGCGGACAGGCCTATGAAGACGCCCGCCTCCTCCGCCTCCCGTGCGGCGTACTCCTCGGCCGCCGTGACCACCGTCCCGCCGTCCACGGCGAGCACCACCAGCCGGGGCCCCTCGCCGTCGGGGACCGCCAGCACCGCCTCCCGGGCCCGCGCGGCCGCGGCCTCCAGCGTCTCGGCGACCGAGGGCAGCGGATCGTCGGCCACGGTCTCCACCGACTCCGCGATCAGCAGCCGGAAGGGTGCGTCCAGGAGTCCTCCGTAGAGATCGCCCGCCACCGCGCGCGCGTGGTCGGGCTGTCCGGACAGCAGCATGCGCAGCACCGCGGACCCGAGCCGCTGCTCCGCCGCCCGAAGGCCGCTCGAACGCTCCGTCGTCAGCGTCAGCAGGGCGATCGCCGAGTGCACGGCGTACCGCTCCGCCGTGCCCAGCGCCCCTTCCGTCCCGACGGCGAGCGCACCCCTTACGCGCCGTCCCGTCCCCAGGGACTGGAGTTCGACCCGGTCGCCGGCGTTCGCGCCCGCCGGGTCGCCGAGCACCGCGCTCGCGGGCGCGGGCCGCTCCCGCAGCCGTTCCACATCGGCCGAGAGCCGGGCGGCCCGCCGCGCGGCCCACTCGGGCGCGGCGGCGACGACCGCTCCCGACGTGTCGTACAGCGCCGCCCAGCCGTCCACATACCCCGCGAGCCGGGCCAGCAGCGCGGCGGGCCCCTCGGTGAGCGCGGCGCGCGTCAGCTCCCGCTGTGCCTCGAACCCCTCCGTGACCGCGCGGTACTGATCGGCCGCGATCGCCGCCGACACGGCCTTGCTGATGGCGAGGAACGGCGTACGGCGGGGCACTCCCAGCAGGGGCAGTCCCGCCTCGCGCGCGGCCGTGACGAGCGCCTCGGGGATGTCCTCGTAGTGCACACCGAGGGCGAAGCCGAGGCCGACGACCCCGGCGTTCACCAGCCGCTGCACATACCGCCGCATCGCCCCGGGGTCCTCGGCGTCCAGCGTCGTCGCGGTGATGAGGAGGAGTTCGCCGCCCTCCATGTACGGGACGGGATCGGCCAGCTCGCTGGCATGGACCCAGCGCACGGGCGTCTGGAGCCGGTCCTCCCCCGCGAGCACGGTGAGGTTGAGCGCCGAATGCTGAAGGAGCGAGGCGAGGGTGGGCGGCATGGTGGAACCGTAGGGCCTTCGGCTGCGGACGGGCAGGGCGCCTGGCATATGACCGGCCACCCTGGACGACGACGGCGTCTACGACGTCCTGTATGAACGGCGTGCCTCGATTCTGCCAGGTTGTCCCACCGGGCGGCCATCGGGTAGCTCGGCTTCTCAGCTCAGCTCCTCAGCTCCTCAGGTCCACCAGCAGCGGCGGCGCGTACTCGCCGCCCACCGTCCGCAGCGACAGCACCGCGTGCCCGGCCGGTACCGAGTGCGCCAGCTCCGAGGCGGACCAGCGCTCCCGCTCGACCTTCCGCACGGTCACCGCGTCCGTCGTCACGGCCTTGCCGGTGACCAGCTTCCGGAACGCGTGGATGGCCCGGGTCAGCGGCTGATCGGCGAAGACCGTCCGCTGGGTGACATCGCGGGTCTCCACCCACTCCGTACCCCACGCCTCGGCGAAGCGCTTGCCGTCCCAGGTGGTGATCCCGGAGAAGGCCATCCGGCAGCCGACGGCCCCGAGCAGCGCGGTGTGCAGCGCCTCGGGCACGTCGTCGAGCGTGCGCAGGGTGAGCACCGCGCCCGCGTTCGCCGAGCGCAGCCGCTGTACGCCCCGCAGGGTCTCGGCGGTGAGGGTGCGGGTCGCGTCGTCCAGGACGAGGCAGGCGAAGAGGGAGCGGTCGCCCCGGACCGCCGCGTTGGCGGTGAACTGGGCCAGTATCAGCCGGGCCAGCATCCGCGAGGCCTCGGCGTGCCCGCGCTCGGGCAGCTCGATACGGACCCGCAGCGGATGCTCCAGGGTGCGCAGCGAGAACGGCCTGGTCCTGCCGGTGGTGTCGAAGAAGCCCGCGAAGGCGGGCCGGTCGAGCAGCGCGACCCGGTCGGCGAGCGCACGCCCCGGGTCGCCGGGCGCGCCCGACTGCCGCTCGCGCGCTTCCAGCTCACGCCGCATGGCGTGCTGCCCCTCGGCGTCGAGCCGCTCCCGCAGGTCGGCCACGGCGGCGGGCGAACCGTCGAGCAGCTCACGCAGTTCCGGTACGGCGGGCAGCCGGCCGTGCGCGGCCCGGAAGGGGCCGAGAAGTTGCGCGAGCGCGGTGGTGGCCCGTCGGCTGTCGGTGTCCGTCAGATCGCCGACGAGACCCTCGGCGAGCACGACGGCGGCCTCGTCCGGGTCCGTGGTGCCCCCGTACAGATCGAGGTCGTACACCGAGTCGGGATCACCGAGCCGGACCACGACGTCATAGGCGCCGTCGGGGCCGAGCTGGGTGCCGGAGGCGCAGACGACGATGACGGCGGCCTGGCCCGCGAGCGCCTGGAGCGAGAGCGACTCGACGACGGGCCGGACGAGCGCGTGCGTCTTGCCCGCCCCGGGCGGACCGACGGCGAGCAGCGAGGTCCCCAGGAGCACCGGGTCGAGCGCGAGACCGGTACCCCGCCGGGGATACGGATTCCGCTCCCCGTCGTGGACCGTACCGATCCTGACCTGCCGTACGAGCAGATCGTGGCGGGCGGCGCGTATGGGCAGATCGCGCTTGCCCGAGGGGTGGACACAGGCGCCCGCCCCCTTCCCGCGCACGGCCTCGGCGAACGCGGTGAGCCGTGAGGGATCGGCCCGTACGGAGTGCCAGGCGCGGCGGATACGGGCGTAGTCGACATCGCTCATGCGCCCGTCGCGCGCCTCGGACGCGAGGCGCACGGCGATCTCGCCCAGTCCGGCCGCTCTCAGCTCGGGCCACTCGGCGAGATCGTCCTCGGGCTCGGGCGGCGCGGGGGCGGCCGTGGCGGACCCGGCCCCGGGACCGCGGCCCAGCACGCGGCGGGCCAGCTCGGGCCAGCGGCCGAGGCGACCGAAGACGACGAGGAGACCGCCGATGACCAGCGCGTTGTAGATGTTCTGGGCGGTGGCGCCTTCCGGCGTTCCGGCCCACCAGGAGTCGGGGGTGAGGAGATACATCGGCCAGAGCCAGAACCCGCCGAGGTAGCCGTTCCACAGCAGCGACCAGAGCAGCATCCCCGCCAGCAGCGAGATCAGCGCTCCGCTGACGAGCTGCCGTACCGGCGTGCGCTCCGGCTCCTCCGGGGGGCGCGGCCGGTGTCCATAGGCCCAGGTCCCCGGGGCGTCCGGCGTACGCGGGACGAGCAGCCACTCCCGCAGGGTCGGACCGGCGTCGGGCGCGTGGCCGGGCGCGGGCGGCGGCGCCGTCTCGAAGGGCGCCGAGGACGGCGGGGGCGGCATGGGCGGTGGCGTGGCCGGTGGCATGGGCGGCGGCCCTGCCGGGCGCGGCACGGGGTTGGCGCGTGTGCCCCGTGAGTCGTGCGTGCCGTCGGTGTCCATCCGTACCCCTGCCCCCTGTGCAGTCCGCCGTCCGCCGTGCTGTATCCGCTCAATGTATTGCCACCGCCGCCTATTCGGCGGCTGGCCCACCGTCCCGTGTACGCAGGGGTGTTGGCGCGCTCCCCGCCCCGGCCGCGCCGGCCTCCGTGTCCGTCTCTCCCCGGGGGCTTTCCGTATCTCTGCCTGGATCTCTCTCCGGCCTCTCCCTGGCTCGCTCTCGGACCGCTCTCTGTCCGTCCCGGACAACGACACGCCCCCACTACTACCGAACGGCGCATGCCCGCACCCCTCCCCCGCCCCTAGCCTGCGAAGAAAGACCCCCAAAACACCCCCAGGAGCCCCTCATGACCGCCATCCCGCAGGAGCGCCGCCTCGTCACCGCCATTCCCGGGCCGAAGTCGCGGGAGCTGCAGGCCCGCCGTACCGCCTCGGTCGCCGGCGGTGTGGGGTCCGTGCTGCCCGTCTTCGCCGCCCGCGCCGGCGGTGGAATCGTCGAGGACGTGGACGGCAACCGGCTGATCGACTTCGGTTCCGGTATCGCCGTGACCTCCGTGGGCGCCTCCGCCGAGGCCGTCGTACGCCGTGCCTCCGCCCAGCTCGCGGACTTCACCCACACCTGTTTCATGGTCACGCCGTACGAGGGGTACGTCGAGGTCTGTGAACGGCTCGCCGAGCTGACCCCCGGCGACCACGCGAAGAAGTCCGCCCTGTTCAACTCGGGCGCGGAAGCCGTCGAGAACGCCGTCAAGATCGCCCGTTCGTACACCGGGCGCCAGGCGGTCGTGGTCTTCGACCACGGCTACCACGGGCGTACGAACCTCACGATGGCCCTGACGGCGAAGAACATGCCGTACAAGAACGGCTTCGGACCGTTCGCGCCGGAGATCTACCGGGTGCCGGTCGCCTACGGCTACCGCTGGCCCACCGGCCCCGAGAACTGCGGCCCCGAGGCGTCCGCCCAGGCCATCGACCAGATCAGCAAGCAGATCGGGGCCGGCAACGTCGCCGCGATCGTCATCGAGCCGCTGCTCGGCGAGGGCGGTTTCATCGAGCCCGCCAAGGGCTTCCTCCCCGCGCTGGCGAAGTTCGCCGAGGACAACGGGATCGTGTTCGTGGCCGATGAGATCCAGTCCGGCTTCTGCCGTACCGGCCAGTGGTTCGCCTGCGAGGACGAGGGCGTCGTCCCGGATCTGATCACCACCGCCAAGGGCATCGCGGGCGGTCTCCCGCTCGCCGCCGTGACCGGCCGCGCCGAGATCATGGACGCCGCGCACTCGGGCGGCCTCGGCGGTACGTACGGCGGCAACCCGGTGGCCTGCGCCGCCGCGCTCGGCGCCATCGAGACGATGAAGGAGCTGGACCTCGTCTCGAAGGCCCGGCACATCGAGTCCGTCATGAAGGGCCGGCTCTCCGCCCTGAGCGAGAAGTACGACATCATCGGCGACATCCGGGGCCGGGGCGCGATGATCGCGGTCGAGCTGGTCAAGGACCGCGCCACCAAGGAGCCGGACCCCGAGTCGACCGCCGCGCTCGCCAAGGCCTGCCATCTGGCGGGACTGGTGGTCCTGACCTGTGGCACCTACGGCAATGTGCTGCGCTTCCTGCCGCCCCTGGTGATCGGCGAGGACCTGCTGAACGAGGGCCTGGACATCGTCGAGCAGGCGTTCTCCGCCCTCTGAGGAACCCGCTCGGGGCCCTGCGGAAAGCCCGGTCGGGCATCCGGGGAACCCGCCGGGGCCATCGGTGAGGGCCTGTGAAGAAGGTGTGCGAGGGCGATGGCGGGACCCGTTTCCGGCTGTCGGTCCTCGCCGCCCTGCCGTACGGTTTCCGCAGATGAGAGAAACACCCCGCTCGCAGGGGACTGCGGGCGACACCGGAGCGGAGCGTCCCCAGCCCCGCTTTGGTCGTGCCTTCGCGCACACCACTGGAGATTCAGGCTCTGGAACTCCTTGCCGATCGGACGGCCGCCCGCCCCAAACCCCCCGGGGCGTGCGGTACACCGATACGGACGGCCGCCCCGGAACTACCCCCCCTGTTCCGGGGCGGCCGGCTTTTCTCCCCGGATCCCCCGGATCCCCCGGCGCACCCAAATCTCCCGGACCCTTCGGGTTCCTCCGGTCCCCCAGGGTCCTGGCCTTCGCGCTCTGCGCGCTCCTCTTCCCGCTTCTGACCTGGCAGGCCGCCGCGGGCGGACCGCTGCGCGACGCCGATGAACGGCTCGGCCGGGCGCTCGCCCGCCAAGGGCCCACACCTCTGACGGAACTCCTCGCGGACCTCGGCGCCATGCCGGTGGCGCTCCCCGTACTGGCCCTGGCGATCGGATACGCCGTGTGGCGCGGGCAGCGCGCACGGGCCCTGGCCGCCGGGATCGCCATGGCCGCCGTCCCCGCGCTGGTCGTACCGCTCAAGATCCTGACCGACCGGCAGGGACCGCTGACCGACGCGACCGGCTACTACCCCTCCGGGCACACGGCGACGGCGATGGTGGCGTACGGCGGCGCGGCGCTGCTTCTCGCGCCGTACACCCGGCGGAACTGGCCGATGCCCGTCGCCGTCGTGCTCACCCTGGCGACGGGCATCGGTCTCGTACTGCGCGGCTACCACTGGCCGCTGGACGTCCTCGGCAGCCTGGCGCTGTGCGGAACGCTGCTCCTGGCCCTGGAGCGGACGTTCCGCGCGGTCGGACCGCCCGGTCTCAGCGGGCGGCCGTCCGCTCTCAGCCGAAGTACGCGTCGAAGTTCCGGGAGAACTCCCACTGGTTGAAGCGGTCCCAGTTGATCGACCAGGTCATCAGTCCGCGCAGCGCGGGCCAGGTGCCATGGGTCTGGTAGGAACCGCAGTCGGTCTTCTTCGTCAGACAGTTCAGCGCCTTGTTGACCTCGGCGGGCGAGGTGTGTCCGTTGCCCGCCTGGGTCGAGGCCGGGAGGCCGATGGCCACCTGGTCGGGGCGCAGCGCCGGGAAGACCTTCGAGGTGTCACCGGCCACCGGGAAGCCGGTGAGCAGCATGTCGGTCATGGCGATATGGAAGTCGGCGCCGCCCATCGAGTGGTACTGGTTGTCCAGCCCCATGATCGAGCCCGAGTTGTAGTCCTGGACATGGAGCAGGGTGAGATCGTCCCGGAGGGCGTGGATCACCGGGAGGTAGGCCCCGGCGCGCGGGTCCTGGCCGCCCCAGGGGCCGGATCCGTAGTACTGGTACCCGAGCTGTACGAAGAAGGTCTCGGGCGCCATCGTCAGGACGAAGCCCGCGCCGTACTTGGCCTTGAGGGTCTTGATCGCGGAGATCAGATTGACGATGACCGGGGTGGTGGGGCTGCGGAAGTCGGTGTCACCGGTGTTCAGCGAGAGCGAGTGGCCCTCGAAGTCGATGTCCAGACCGTTCAGACCGTACTCGTCGATGATCCTGGAGACCGAGGAGACAAAGGTGTCACGGGCGGCGGTGGTGGCGAGCTGGACCTGGCCGTTGGCGCCGCCGATGGAGATCAGGACCTTCTTGCCGGCGGCCTGCTTGGCCTTGATGGCGGCCTTGAACTCGGCCGCCGACTCGACGTTCGGGCACTCGGCGACCGGGCAGAGGCCGAACCGTATGTCGCCGGAGGTGACCGACGTGGGCTCGCCGAAGGCGAGGTTGATGACATCCCACGAGGCCGGCACATCCGCCATCCGCGTATAGCCGGAGCCGTTGGCGAAGCTGGAGTGCAGATAACCGACGAGGGCATGGGCGGGCAGGCCCCCGCCTCCTCCGTCTCCCCCGCCGCCGGTGGCGGACGTGGTGGCGCTGACGGCCGATGAGAGGGCCGACGTCCCGGCGGCGTTGGTCGCTGCGACCTGGAAGCTGTACGCCGTGGACGGGCTGAGCCCGGTGACGGTCGCCGAGGTGCCGCTGACGTCGAGGGCCTTGGTGCCGCCCCGGTAGACGGTGTAGCCGGTGGCGCCGGTGACGGGCGACCAGGAGAGGGCGACGGAGGAGGAGGTGACCGAGCCCGCCCTCAGGCCGGTGGGGACGGCCGGAGGCTGGGCGGGGGTGCCGCCGGGGCCCACCAGGGTGAGATCGTCGGCGTAGTAGGCGGGGGTGCCGTACCAGCCATGGGTGTAGACGGTCACCGAGCTGGTGCTCGGCCCGGTGCGGAAACTGGTGGTGAGCTGCTGCCAGCCCGGCGCGGACGGCGTCCAGGTCGAGACATCGGTCGTACCGGTCCCGGACGCGCCGAGGTAGACATAGCTGCCCTGGACCCACGCGCTCAGCGTGTACGCGGAGTTCGGCTGGACCGCGACCGTCTGGGAGCACTTGGCGTTGTCGCTGCCCGCCGGGGTCCCCTTGAGCGCGCCGCCGCCGCCGTGCACGGGTGTGGAGACGACGGCGCCGCTGCCGGCCGTACAGCTCCAGCCGCTGAGACCGGACTCGAAGTTTCCGTTACGGGCGATGTCCGCGTCGGCGGCACGCGCCGTCTGCGCGGCGGCGACGAGTCCGCTCGCGGTGAGGACGGCGGCCGCGAGGGCGGCCACCAGTCTGGGGTAGAGAGCCGGACGTCTGGATCGTTCCACAAATGCCTCCGGGCATGGGGGGAGTTGACGTGGCGGGGCGCGCACAGCATGGTCCAGACCAATTGTTTGGTCAAGACCTCTGACACCACTGCGCCCGCCCCGCGCCCCGCCCGCTCACCGCCCGTCGTCCTCCCGGTCCCCCTCGGCCGCGTCACCGGGCCTGTCCGCCATCCCGGCCGCCGCCTCGTGCATCGCCAGTTCGAGCAGCGACGGGTCGGTGAGGGTGCCCGCGCCGTCCGGCGGGATCAGCCAGCGCATCCCGCCGCTCGCCCGCCCCGGGTACGGGACGACGATCCAGGTGCCGCGGCCTGCGCCCCGTACGCCCGTACCGAGCCAGCGCGCGGCCGTCCCCGGCGGTACGAAGAAGCCCATCCGGGAGTCGCCGAAGTCGGCGAGAACCGGTCCGGGACGGTCGACGAGCCTGGTCAGCACGTCGAGCGTCGGATAGCCGAGATCGCCGGGGAGGATCAGTACGTCCCAGCGCCGGCCGGCGGGCAGGAGAGCGATCCCGAGCGGGTTGCGCTCCCACTCCCACCGGCAGGCCTCGGGATCCGGTGCCACCGATGCCAGCCACTCCACCGCGCCTTGTGCCCCCGAGCCAGTCATAAGCCCGGCCTCCCATCCGTATTGTTGGACAGTGTGTCCACAGGAGGCGAGACACGGATGGCGCCGGTGGATGACGCGGGTTCGGACGACTACTTGCCAGTGATCTGACTCACACCACAAAGACCCGGACCGCTGCCGGGCATCGGCCGCCGGTGACGGGGGTGACGGGTAGGACTGATCGGCCGGAGAGCGCGCCTAGCTGTCGAAGCCGAGACCCAGCCGGTCCATCGTGCGCAGCCAGGCATTGCGGCGGCCGCCCCGGGCGTCCGCGCGCGCCAGCGACCACTTGGTGAGGCCGATCCCGGCCCAGGCGGCCGGCTCGGGCGGGAACGGCAGCGGCTTGCTCCGTACCATCTCCAGCTCCGTGCGCTCGGTGCGCTCACCCGCCAGGAGATCGAGCATCACCTCACCGCCGAACCGGGTCGCCCCGACACCGAGACCGGTGTATCCGGCCGCGTACGCGACCTGACCGTCGTACGCCGTGCCGAAGAAGGCCGAGAAGCGCGAGCAGGTGTCGATCGCACCGCCCCAGGCATGGCTGAAGCGCAGCCCCGCCAACTGCGGGAAGCAGTCGAAGAAGTGCGTGGCGAGCTTGAGATAGGTCTCCGGACGGTGGTCGAGCTCGGCACTGAGCCGTCCGCCGTACGGATAGACCGCGTCGTAGCCGCCCCACAGGATCCGGTGGTCGGGGGTGATCCGGAAGTAGTGGAACTGATTGGCGCTGTCGCCGAGCCCCTGACGGTTCTTCCAGCCGATCGCGCTGAGCTGTCCGTCCGTCAGCGGCTCGGTCATCAGGGCGTAGTCGTAGACCGGGACGGTGTATGGACGGACCCGTCTGACCAGCGACGGGAAGACATTGGTGCCGAGGGCGACGCGCCGTGCGAAGACCCTGCCGTACGGGGTACGGACCGCCATCCCGGCACCGGTCCGCCGGGCACCGGCCGCTCCGGCACCCGCCGGCCCGGCCCCCGCCGGCCCCGCGCGCCGTCCTACGCGGGCCAGTTCCAGCCCGCGGGTGTTCTCGTAGAGCCGTACGCCGAGGTCCAGACACGCCTGTTTGAGACCCCAGACGAGCTTGGCCGGATGCAGCATGGCGACCCCGCGCCGGTCCCACAGCCCGCCGAGAAAGGTCGGTGAGTCGACTTCGGCCCGTACCGCGTCCCTGTCGAGCAGTTCGAGCCCGGTGAAGCCGAGCCCGGTCGCCTCCTCGTACAGCGCGCGCAGATCGTCGAGCTGGTACGGCTCGGTGGCGACATCGATCTCGCCGGTGCGCTCGAAGGCGCAGTCGATCCCGTAGCGGGCGACCGTCGCCTCGATGGCGTCGAGATTGCGCTCGCCGAGCTCCTCCAGTCTGCGCAGCTCGCCCGGCCAGCGGGCGAGTCCGTTGCCGAAGCCATGGGTCAGGGAGGCGGAGCAGAAGCCGCCGTTGCGGCCCGAGGCGGCCCAGCCCACCTCGTGGCCCTCGATCAGTACGACATCACGGCCGGGATCGCGCTCCTTGGCGAGCAGCGCGGTCCACAGTCCGCTGTAGCCGCCGCCGATGACAAGGAGATCGCAGTGTTCGTCGCCGGTGAGGGCGGGCAGCGCCCCGGGCCTGCCGGAATCGTCCAGCCAGTACGGGACCGGCTGTGCGTCGGAGAGTGAGGTCAGGGCAGTACGCATGGCACCTGGGGCCATGTCTTCCAACTCCTTCGTAACCTGGTCGTGGCGCCCTCGGCCGCCGCGCCGGGCCGACCTTGCCGGCCCGGCGGGAGCGCTCGGGGCGCCACGGGATGTCACACGGCGGCGGTCTTCTTCCGCCGGTTGCTGACGAGCTGGCCGGCGACCACCATCAGTACCGCGATGACGAACATCGCCGTGCCGATGACATTGATCTGCACCGGTGTGCCGCGCTGTGCCGAGCCCCAGACGAACATGGGGAAGGTCACGGTCGACCCGGCGTTGAAGTTGGTGATGATGAAGTCGTCGAAGGAGAGCGCGAAGGCGAGCAGCGCGCCCGCCGCGATCCCGGGGGCGGCTATCGGCAGGGTGACGCGTACGAATGTCTGCACGGGCCCCGCGTAGAGATCGCGCGCGGCCTCCTCCAGCCGTGGGTCCATGGACATGACCCGTGCCTTGACGGCCGTCACCACGAAGCTGAGGCAGAACATGATGTGGGCGATGAGAACGGTCCAGAAGCCGAGCTGTGCGCCGAGGTTGAGGAAGAGCGTCAGCAGCGAGGCGGCCATCACGACCTCGGGCATGGCCATCGGCAGAAAGATCAGCGAGTTGATCGAGCCGCGCGCCCGGAACCGGTAGCGCACCAGCGCGAAGGCGATCATCGTGCCGAGCACGGTGGCACCGAGCGTCGCCCAGGCGGCGATCTGGAGCGAGAGGGTCAGCGAGCCGCACAGATCGGCGACACCGCAGGGGTCCTTCCAGGCGTCCAGGGAGAAACGCTGCCAGGAGTAGTTGAACCGCCCGTTCGGCTTGTTGAAGGAGAAGACCATCACCACAAGGTTGGGGACGATCATGTAGCCGAGCGTCAGCAGGCCCGCGAGGACCACCAGATTGCGCCGGATCCAGCGTGTCATATCCGTCAGAACACCCATCAGACCAGGTCCTCCGTCCCTGCGCGGCGGATATAGACGGTGACCATCAGCAGGACGACCGCCATGAGGATGAAGGAGAGCGCGGCGGCCGTCGGATAGTCGAGGACCCGCAGGAACTGTGTCTGGATGACGCTGCCGACCATCTTGGTGTCGGTGGAGCCGAGCAGTTCGGCGTTGACGTAGTCGCCGCTCGCCGGGATGAAGGTGAGCAGCGTGCCGGAGACGACACCCGGCATGGAGAGCGGGAACGTCACCTTCCGGAAGGTGGTCAGCGGTCTGGCGTAGAGATCGCCCGCCGCCTCGTGGAGCCGGCCGTCGATACGCTCCAGCGAGGTGTAGAGCGGCAGGATCATGAACGGCAGGAAGTTGTACGTCAGACCGCAGACGACCGCCATGGGTGTGGCCAGGACGCGGTTGCCCTCGGTCCAGCCGAGCCAGCTCGTCACATCGAGCACATGGAGGGTGTCCAGCAGACCGACGACCGTGCCGCCGTCCGCGAGGATCGTCTTCCAGGCGAGCGTACGGATCAGAAAGCTGGTGAAGAACGGCGCGATGACCAGGACCAGCAGCAGATTGCGCCAGCGGCCCGCCTTGAACGCGATGAGATAGGCGAGCGGATAGCCGAGCAGCAGACACAGGACCGTGGCGGTGCCCGCGTACAGCAGGGAGCGCAGGAACTGCGGGTAGTACTCCTGGAGCGCGTCCCAGTAGGTCTGGAAGTGCCAGGTGACCTCGAAGCCCTGCTCCAGGGAGCCGGTCTGTACGGAGGTCGAGGCCTGGTAGACCATCGGCAGCGCGAAGAAGACCAGCAGCCAGAGGATGCCGGGCAGCAGCAGCCAGTACGGGACGAGCCGCTTGCGGGTGGAGGTCCTGCGCGGCGGCGGCTCGGACCCGGCGGCGGACGGAGTGGGCGGGGTGGGCGCGGCGGGAGGGGCTTGCGTGGTGGTCACGAGGCCTCCTCGGCCACGGTTCCGGTGCCCGCGTCGATGTCCATGGCGGCGTCCAGCCCGAAGCTGTGTGCCGGGTTCCAGTGCAGTACGACCTCGGCGCCGGGACCGAGACGGGCGTCCCGCTCGATGTTCTGCGCGTAGACCTCGAAGCCGGGACAGACCGGACTGTCGATCACATACTGCGTGGAGACACCGATGAAGCTGGAGTCGGCGATCCGCCCGGTGATCCGGTTGCGGCCGTCGGGGACGGTCCCCGCGTCGTCCGCGTGTGCCAGGGAGATCTTCTCGGGCCGTACGCCGACGAGCAGTTTGCCGCCGCTCGTGGTGGGCGCGGAGCACCGGTCCGCGGGCAGCCGCAGCTTGGCGCCGCCCGCCGTGACCACCACCTCACCGCCGCTGGTCCCGGCTATCTCGGCCTCGATGAGATTGGATGTGCCGAGGAAGTTGGCGACGAAGGTGGTGTTCGGGTTCTCGTAGAGATCGGCGGGGCTGCCGAGCTGCTCGACCCGGCCCGCGTTCATCACCGCGACCGTGTCGGCCATGGTCATGGCCTCCTCCTGGTCGTGGGTGACATGGATGAAGGTGATGCCGACCTCGGTCTGGATGCGCTTGAGTTCGAGCTGCATCTGACGGCGCAGCTTGAGGTCGAGGGCGCCGAGCGGCTCGTCGAGCAGCAGGACCCGCGGGTGGTTGATCAGCGCGCGGGCGACGGCGACACGCTGCTGCTGGCCGCCGGAGAGCTGGTGCGGCTTGCGCTTGGCGTACTCCCCGAGCTGGACCAGATCGAGCATCTCACCGACCTGCTTGCGTACGGACTTGATCCCGCGGCGGCGCAGTCCGAAGGCGACGTTCTCGTAGATGTCGAGGTGCGGGAAGAGCGCGTAGCTCTGGAAGACGGTGTTGACCGGGCGCTTGTACGGCGGCAGTCCCGTGACATCCGTGTCCCCGAGGAAGACCGTGCCGGTGGTCGGTTCCTCCAGGCCGGCGATCATCCGCAGCGTGGTGGTCTTGCCGCAGCCCGACGCGCCGAGGAGGGCGAAGAAGGAGCCCTGGGGCACGGTGAGGTCGAGCGGCTCGACGGCGCGGAAGGATCCGTATGTCTTGCTGATCCCGGTGAGGCGGACGTCGCCGCCGCCCCGGCTGGTGGATGCGGTCTCTGTCATGGGTAACGGTCCCGGGGATGAGAGGTGGACGGGCGGGCGGCGGGCGCGCGGCTACGCGCCGATGAGCTTGGCGAACTTCTCCTCGTACGCCGTCTCTTCCTTGCTGCTCAGCGAGCGGAAGGCGTGCGAGGAGGCGGCCATCGCCGCGTCCGGGAGGATCAGCGTGTTGTCGGCCATCGACTTGTCGATCTTGGTGAGTTCGGCGCGTACCCCGTCCACCGGGCAGACGTAGTTGATGTACGCGGCGAGCTGGGCGGCGATCGGCGGCTGGTAGTAGTGGTCGATAAGCCGCTCGGCGTTGGTCTTGTGCCGTGCCTTGGCCGGGACCAGCAGATTGTCGCTGGAGATGATGTAACCGGTCTCGGGGATCGCGAACTTGACGTCGGGGTTGTCGTTCTGGAGCTGGACGACATCCCCGGCCCAGGCGACGCAGGCGGCGATGTCGCCCTTGTCGAGGTCCGCGGTGTAGTCGTTGCCGGTGAAGCGGCGGATCTGCTTCTTGTCGACGGCGCCCTGGAGCCGGGCGATCGCCGCGTCGAAGTCGTCGTCGGTGAAGCTCCCCGGGTCCTTGCCCTGGTCGAGCAGGGTCATCCCGACGGTGTCCCGCATCTCGGAGAGAAAGGCGACGCGGCCCTTGAGCTGCGGGTCGTCCAGGAGCTGGGAAACCGATTCGATCTCGCGTCCGCCAGTCGCCCTGGAGTTGTAGGCGATGACGGTGGGGATCCCGGTCCACGGATAGCTGTAGGCACGGCCCGGATCCCAGTCGGGCGAGCGGAACTGCTGGGAGAGATTGGCGTACGCGTGCGGCAGGTTCGACGGGTCGAGCTTCTGCGCCCAGCCGAGCCGGATGATCCTGGCGGCGAGCCAGTCGGTGACGCATATGAGGTCACGGCCGGTGTCCTGGCCGGCCGCGAGCTGCGGCCGGATCTTGCCGAAGAACTCGACGTTGTCGTTGATGTCCGCGGTGTACTTGACCGTAATTCCGGTGCGTTCGGTGAACGCGTCCAGCGTGGGGTAGTGCTTCTCGTCCTCGCTGACGTCCATGTACTCGGTCCAGTTGGAGAAGACGATCCGCTTCTCCTCGGCCGAGTGGTCGGTGGACGCGGGTCCGTCGTCCTCACGCTTCGCGGGCGGGATCCCGCAGCCGCTCAGACCGGCGAGCCCGCCGATCGCGAGCGCGCCGACGCCGGTGGCGCGCAGCATCGAGCGGCGGGTGAGGGCGCCCCGGCCGCTGGTCACACTGCGCCGCACGGCGGCCAGTTGGGCCGCGGAGAGACGGTCGGGCTCGTACTGCTCCATGCGCTGTGCCCTTTCGGGTGGGTGAGAAGACCGGTGACCGACCGGTCCAGGTCCTAACAGCGGTCGCCGAAGATCGTGCGGTGCCAGTCCTTCCTGGCCACCGCGGTGTTGTCGTACATCACATGCTTGACCTGGGTGTACTCCTCGAAGGAGTACACGGACATGTCCTTGCCGAACCCGCTGGCCTTGTAGCCGCCGTGGGGCATCTCACTGATGATCGGAATGTGGTCGTTGACCCAGACACAGCCGGCCTTGATCTCCCGGGTCGCGCGACCGCTGCGGTAGACGTCGCGGCTCCAGGCGGAGGCGGCGAGACCGTACGGGGTGTCGTTGGCGAGGCGGATGCCCTCGTCGTCGGAGTCGAAGGGGAGGACGACGAGGACCGGTCCGAAGATCTCGGACTGGACGATCTCGCTCTCCTGGGCGGCGTCCACGATGAGCGTGGGACGGTAGTACGCGCCCTCCTTGAGCTCCCCTCCGGGCGCCTCGCCGCCGGTGACGACCCGCGCGTGGCGGCGGGCCCGGTCGACGAAGCCGGCGACCCGGTCCCGGTGGGCGTGGGAGATCAGCGGGCCGAGGTCGGTCTCCGGGTCGAGGGGGTCGCCCATGCGTACGGTCTCCATCAGCGCGGCGACCCCGGCGACAAAGGCGTCGTAGAGGGGACGCTGGACATAGGCGCGGGTGGCGGCCGTGCAGTCCTGGCCGGCGTTGATGAGCGACCCGGCGACCGCGCCGTGCACCGCCGCTTCCAGGTCCGCGTCGTCGAAGACGAGGAAGGGGGCCTTGCCGCCGAGTTCCAGATGCAGTCGCTTGACGGTGGCGGTGGCGATCTCGGCGACGCGCCGGCCGACGGCGGTGGAGCCGGTGAAGGAGGTCATCACGACATCGGGGTGGCCGACGAGATGTTCACCGGCGTCGGGGCCCGCGCCGGTGACGACATTGATCACACCGTCGGGGAGTCCGGCCCGCTGGGCGGCCTGCGCGAACATCAGCGAGGTGAACGGGGTGATCTCGGCGGGCTTCAGCACGATGGTGTTGCCCGCGGCGACGGCCGGGAGGATCTTCCAGGCGGCCATCTGGAGCGGATAGTTCCAGGGCGCGATGGAGCCGATGACACCGATCGGCTCGCGGCGGACGTAGGAGGTGTGGTCGCCGCTGTACTCACCGGCCGAGACGCCGTCGAGATGGCGGGCCGCGCCCGCGAAGAAGACGGTGTTGTCGACGGTGCCGGGCACGTCGAACTCGGTGGAGAGTCTGATCGGTTTGCCGCACTGGAGCGTCTCGGCGTAGGCGAAGTCCGCGGCCTGTTCCGCGAGGACCTCGGCGAAGCGGTGGAGGGCGTCGGAGCGCGTGCCGGGGGTGGCGCCCGCCCAGCCGGGGAACGCGCCGAGCGCGGCGGCGACGGCGGCGTCGACATCGGCCGGTCCCGCCAGCTCGTATGTGTGGATCTCCTCGCCCGTCGCCGGGTTCACGACGGCGTGGGTACGTCCCGACGTGCCCGGCCGGAGCCGCCCGCCGATGAACTGCGCACCGTCCACGAAGCGGTCCCGCACCTGGAAGCGGTTGGTCATGACGCTCTCCATTGGCCCAGTTGTAGCTCCGGCTTCAATTGAGTGCCGATCCTGACAGAGCACATGCTGCTCAACAAGGGATTCCGTTGTTGCCTTTTGGTTACGCGACGGAATCGGTCGACCATGTGTCGCGTCGGGGTGCTCGGAGGCATACGGACTGTCAGTGGTGGCTGCCAGACTCGCGTGCATGGTGAATCAACGGGGGAGCGTGGTCCGTACGGCGGCCGGGCTGGTCGAGCGGGCGGAGCGCGGCGAGAAGATCAAGTATCTGTGCTTCTGGGGGCACACCCCGCGGGCGGACGGCACGCTGGGCGCGAGCTGTCTCAGCCAGTGGTGGCCCTCGCCCTTCACGGTCGACGGGGTGGAGTACGCGACGGCCGAGCACTGGATGATGGCGGGCAAGGCCCGGCTCTTCGGGGACGAGCAGGCGGAGCGCGCGGCCGTCGGCGCGGCGAATCCGGCGCTCGCCAAGGAGGCGGGGCGGCTGGTGCGCGCCTTCGACGAGGCCGTCTGGCAGCGCGAGCGCTTCGGCATCGTGGTGGCGGGCAGCGTCCACAAGTTCGGACAGGATGCCGGGCTGCGGGCGTTTCTGCTGGGCACGGGCGAGCGGATACTCGTCGAGGCCAGCCCGATGGACCGGATCTGGGGCATCGGACTGGCCTCGGACGATGAGCGCGCCCAGGATCCCGGCCGCTGGCGCGGGCTCAATCTGCTGGGGTTCGCACTGATGGAGGCGCGCGAGCGGCTCCGGTCGGCGTGAGGAACGCCTGGTGACGGGAGCGGCCGGGCCGGGCCCGGCAGGGATCAGTGGCGGGTGCCGGCCACGAGCGAGGTGGCGAACGGATCGGTGTCCGTCGTGTCGAAGCTGTCGTCGTTCGCGATCGCCCAGATCAGGAAGGCGAGGAAGGCGGCGCTGATCAGGGCGCCGATCGAGCCGAGGACGATACCCGCGAGCGCCATCCCGCCGTTGGTCGCCTCGCCCCGCCGTGCCTTGCGGCGGCCGACGATCCCGAAGATCAGCGCGAGGACACCGACAACGATGCCAAGGCCCCAGAAGCAGAAGGCGACGACGGCGATGATGCCCAGCACCAGCGCGGTGACACCCATGCCGTTCGACGGACCCGGCTGCCAGCCGGTGGTGCCGTAACCCGGGTATCCGGCGGCGGGGTAGCCATAGCCCGGTGTGGCGCCGTAGGGGGTCGCCGACTGCTGGGCGCCCGGTGCCGGCTGCGGCGGGACGCCGGGGTAGCCGTACGGGCCGGGCGCCGGCTGGGCCGGTCCGCCGGGGGCGGTCGGCGGTGGCGGTACGGCGCCGGGCTCGCCTCCGGGTATCCCGAGGATCGTGGGCTGCTCATGCACGGTTCCGCCGTGCGGCGGCGGTTCCTGGTGCGTCGCCGGACCGTCCAGCGGCGCCTTGTGCTCCGGCGGAGCCCAGGGATCGCTCGGCTCGTAGCCGCCGGACGGCCGCTCGCTCTTGTCAGACATGTGCCTCCCCCATCGTGTTCCGTCATGCTACGGCCTCCGCCCTGGGCGGAACGGGCCCGGCCTACGATGATCCCTGACCCGGGCGGCCCCGGGCAGGGGGCGGGCGACCACCGTCCCGCGGAACACCGCACCAGCCTCACCACGGGCACCCGCCCCACCATCCGGAGGATCCCGATGACCGATCTGCGCCCCTTCATCGCGGGGCTGCCCAAGGCCGAGCTGCATGTCCACCATGTCGGCTCCGCCTCGCCCCGTATCGTGGCCGAACTGGCCGCCCGGCACCCGGACTCCCAGGTGCCCGCCGACCCCGAGGCGCTCGTCGAGTACTTCACCTTCACCGACTTCGCGCACTTCATCGACGTCTATCTCTCCGTCGTGGATCTGATCCGTACGCCCGAGGACGTCCGGCTGCTGACCTTCGAGGTCGCCCGTGACATGGCCCGGCAGAACATCCGCTACGCCGAGCTGACCGTCACACCGTTCAGCTCGACCAGCCGCGACATTCACGAGGTGGCCTTCATGGAGGCCATCGAGGACGCCAGGAAGGCCGCCGAGAGCGAGCTGGGCGTCGTCCTGCGCTGGTGCTTCGACATCCCCGGCGAGGCGGGGCTGAAGGCGGCCGAGGAGACCGCCCGGCTCGCGGTCGACCTGCGTCCTGAGGGCCTGATCGCCTTCGGTCTCGGCGGCCCCGAGATCGGGGTTCCCCGGCCCCAGTTCAAGCCGTACTTCGACCGTGCCATCGACGCCGGGCTCCACTCCGTACCCCACGCCGGTGAGACCACCGGGCCCGAGACCGTCTGGGACGCGCTGCGCGATCTGCGCGCGGAGCGTATCGGCCATGGCACCAGCTCCGTCCAGGACCCGGAGCTGCTCGCGTATCTCGCCGAGCACCGCATCCCGCTGGAGGTGTGCCCCACCTCCAACATCGCCACCCGCGCGGTCGCCGATCTCGACGAGCACCCGATCAAGGCGATGGTCGCGGCCGGTGTGCTGGTGACGGTCAACAGCGACGATCCGCCGATGTTCGGCACGGACCTCAACCAGGAGTACGCGGTCGCCGCCCGGCTGCTCGGACTGGACGAGCGGGGAGTCGCCGGTCTCGCGAAGAACGGGGTGGAGGCGTCCTTCCTCGACACGGCGGGCAAGGAGCGGCTCGCCACGGAGATCGACACGTACACCGCCAAGTGGCTCGCGCGGTAGCGACGATGACCGGCGACGGCGAGGAAGCCGCGCGTACCGTGGTCGCCGTGGGCCACCGGGGCGATCCCTACCGGATCCGTGAGAACACCCTTCCCTCGGTGCGCTCCGCGCTGGAGCGGGGGGCCCATGCCGTCGAGATCGACGTACGGCTCACCCGCGACGGGGTGCCCGTCCTGCTGCACGACTCCTCGCCGAAGCGGCTCTGGGGCCATGACCGCCCCCTCGCGGAGCTCACGCACCGGGAGCTGGACGAACTGACCGGCGGCGGGGTGCCGACCCTGCGGGAGACGCTCATGGCGGTGGACGGGGCCCGGCTCATGATCGATCTCCCCGGCGCCACGGCGGAGTCGGTGCGGACGGTCGTGGGTACGGTACGCGAGTGCGGAGCCGCCGAGCGGGTCTACTACTGCGCGGGCGCGCGCACCATGCTCGCCGTCCGGGCCGCGGACGCGGGCGCCGAGATCGCGATGACCTGGACGACGCTCGCGCCGCCACGCCCCACGCTGCTCGCGGCGGTCCGGCCGCGCTGGCTCAACTACCGCTTCGGGCTGATCAGCCGGGAGCTGGCCGACCGCGACCACCGCGACGGACTGCTGGTCTCGGCCTGGACCGCCGACACGCGGCGCAGTATGCGCCGGCTGATCGCCCGGGGTGCCGACTCGATCACGACCAACCGCGTCGACGTCCTGTCCGCCCTCCTGACCGGCTAGGGAGCCCCGCGGCCCGGACGCCCTGCCGACGGTCGCCCGCGCGCAGGGAGCGGCCCGCGCACATGGAGGAGAAGGAGCAGCAGTGACCGACGACCGGAGCCCCCGGCGTATGGCGGAGCGCGTACGCTCCGGCATCGCCCACAATGCCCGGGTATAGAACTACTGGCTGGGCGGCAAGGACAACTATCTGGTGGACCGCGAGGTCGGTGACCGGATCACCGGCATGTATCCGGGCATCCGCGAAGTGGCGCGCGCGGACCGGGCGTTCCTCGGCCGGGCCACGGTCGACAACACCCATGAGGTGGCCCAGCGGATCGCCCCCGGGTCCCGGATCGTCCAACACCGCCGATCACCGCGCGCTGCCGGGCCGACATCGCGTCGTTCGTGGCGGGCCTGGAGCTGCTGGAGCCGGGCATCGTCTCCTGCGCGCGCCGGCGTCCCGACCCGGACGAGGAGGAAGTCACGGCGGAGGTCGCCCAGTTCGGCCTGGTGGCCCGCAAGCCCTGACGGCGCCCAGAACGGTACCGGCCGTCACGGACGGGCGGGCCGTACGGGGCGGGCGGCGGACAAGCTGTCCGCCGCCCGCCCAGGCGCCGGTCGTCGGTCGTCGGTCGTCGGTCGTCGGGTGCCGCGTAAGGCGTCCGCGTCAGGCGTCGAGCGACGTCATCACGTGCTTGATGCGCGTGTAGTCCTCGAAGCCGTAGGCCGAGAGGTCCTTGCCGTAGCCGGACTTCTTGAACCCGCCGTGCGGCATCTCCGCGACCAGCGGGATATGGGTGTTGATCCACACACACCCGAAGTCCAGTGCCTTCGACATCCGCATCGCGCGCGCGTGGTCCTTCGTCCACACCGAGGAGGCGAGCGCGTACTCGACGCCGTTCGCGTACTCCAGTGCCTGCGCCTCATCCGTGAAGGACTGGACGGTGATGACCGGGCCGAAAACCTCGTTCTGGATGATCTCGTCGTCCTGCTTGAGTCCGGAGACGACGGTCGGCGCGTAGAAGTAGCCCTTGTCGCCGACCTGGTGGCCGCCCGCCTGGACCTTGGCGTGCGCGGGAAGGCGCTCGATGAAGCCGGAGACCTGCTTGAGCTGGTTCGCGTTGTTGAGCGGCCCGTACAGCACGTCCTCGTCGTCCGCGGCCCCCGTCCTGGTCTCCGCCGCGGCCTTCGCCAGCGCCGCCACGAACTCGTCGTGGATGGACTCGTGCACCAGGACGCGGGTGGCGGCCGTACAGTCCTGCCCCGCGTTGAAGTAGCCCGCCACCGCGATGTCCTCGACGGACTTGGCGATGTCCACGTCCTCGAACACCACGACCGGAGCCTTGCCGCCCAGCTCCAGATGGACCCGCTTGACGTCCTTGGCCGCGGACTCGGCGACCTGCGTGCCCGCCCGTACGGAACCGGTGATCGAGGCCATCGCCGGGATCGGGTGCTCGACCATGGCCCGGCCGCTGTCGCGGTCGCCGCAGATGACGTTGAAGACGCCCTTGGGCGCGATCGCGCCGATGATCTCCGCCATCAGCAGGGTCGAGACCGGGGTGGTGTCCGACGGCTTGAGCACCACGGTGTTCCCCGCGGCGAGGGCCGGCGCGAACTTCCAGACGGCCATCATCATCGGGTAGTTCCAGGGCGCGACCTGGGCGCAGACCCCGACCGGCTCACGGCGGACGATCGAGGTGAAGCCGTCCATGTACTCGCCGGCCGAGCGGCCTTCGAGCATCCGGGCCGCGCCCGCGAAGAAGCGGATCTGGTCCACCATCGGCGGGATCTCTTCGGTACGGGTGAGTTCGAGCGGCTTGCCGGTGTTCTCGGACTCGGCGGCGATCAGCTCCTCGGCGCGCTCCTCGATGGCGTCCGCGATCTTGAGCAGTACCTTCTGGCGCTCCGCGGGAGTGGTGTCGCGCCAGCCGGGGAAGGCGGCCGCGGCGGCCTCCATGGCGGCGTCGACATCGGCCTGTCCCGAGAGCGGGGAGGTGGCGTACACCTCGCCCGTGGCCGGGTTGACCACCTCGATGGTCCGCCCGTCGGCGGCGTCCCGGAACTCCCCGTTGATGTAGTTGCGCAGCCGGCGCAGCTCGGTGGTCACTGCCACCCCTCCTCCTGGTCGCTCATGCTCGGATGTCCGATGGGTGAGACACCCCAACCCTAGCCCGTCGGCCGACGCTTTCGACAGGTCAACCCCCCGGGAACTTCGGATTCGGTGAGATAGAAGCCCTTCAACAACGAATATCATCGATGGAGGGTTGCGGGACGGACGAGTCGCAGTGCACAGTGAGGCGCGTGGCCAGTCGTAACGCAGACTCCAGAACAGACTCCGGGTCCGGTTCCAGGACCGGGAACGGATCGTCGTCGTCGATCGATGCCGTCTCTCTCGCCATCATCGAACAGCTCCAGGAGGACGGACGGCGCCCCTACGCGGCGATCGGCAAGGCCGTCGGTCTCTCCGAGGCGGCCGTACGCCAGCGGGTCCAGAAGCTGCTCGATCAGGGCGTGATGCAGATCGTCGCCGTGACCGACCCGCTCACCGTGGGCTTCCGACGGCAGGCGATGGTCGGGATCAATGTCGAGGGCGACATGGAGACGGTCGCGGACGCCCTGACGGCCATGGACGAATGCGAGTACGTGGTGATGACCGCGGGCTCCTTCGACCTGATGGTGGAAATCGTCTGCGAGGACGACGACCACCTGCTGGAAGTCATCAACAGAAGGATCCGCGCGCTCCCCGGCGTGCGCTCCACCGAGAGTTTCGTCTATCTGAAACTGAAGAAGCAGACCTATATGTGGGGAACCCGATAGCCGTGAGCAAGGACCTCTCCAGAACCGCGTACGACCACCTGTGGATGCACTTCACCCGCATGTCGTCCTACGAGAACGCGCCCGTGCCCACCATCGTGCGCGGTGAGGGCACCTACATCTTCGACGACAAGGGCAAGCGCTACCTCGACGGCCTCTCCGGGCTGTTCGTGGTGAACGCCGGCCACGGCCGCCACGAGCTGGCCGAGACCGCCTACAAGCAGGGCCAGGAGCTGGCGTTCTTCCCGGTGTGGTCCTACGCCCACCCGAAGGCGGTCGAGCTGGCCGAACGGCTCGCCCACTACGCGCCCGGCGACCTCAACAAGGTCTTCTTCACCACCGGTGGCGGTGAGGCGGTCGAGACCGCCTGGAAGCTCGCCAAGCAGTACTTCAAGCTGACCGGCAAGCCGACCAAGTACAAGGTGATCTCACGTGCCGTCGCCTACCACGGCACGCCTCAGGGAGCCCTGTCCATCACGGGTCTGCCGGCCCTGAAGGCGCCGTTCGAGCCGCTCGTCCCGGGTGCGCACAAGGTCCCGAACACCAATATCTACCGCGCGCCGATCTATGGCGACGACCCCGAGGCCTTCGGCCGCTGGGCCGCCGACCAGATCGAGCAGCAGATCCTCTTCGAGGGCCCCGAGACGGTCGCGGCGGTCTTCCTGGAGCCGGTGCAGAACGCGGGCGGCTGTTTCCCGCCGCCGCCCGGATACTTCCGGCGGGTCCGCGAGATCTGCGACCAGTACGACGTGCTGCTCGTCTCGGACGAGGTCATCTGCGCCTTCGGCCGGCTCGGCACGATGTTCGCGTGCGACAAGTTCGACTACGTACCGGACATGATCACCTGCGCCAAGGGCATGACGTCGGGCTACTCCCCGATCGGCGCCTGCATCATCTCCGACCGGCTCGCGGAACCGTTCTACCAGGGTGACAACACCTTCCTGCACGGCTACACGTTCGGCGGCCACCCGGTCTCGGCCGCGGTCGGTCTCGCCAACCTCGACATCTTCGAGCGCGAGGGTCTCAACCAGCATGTGCTCGACAACGAGGGCGCGTTCTTCGACACCCTGAAGAAGCTGCACGATCTGCCGATCGTCGGCGATGTGCGGGGCAACGGCTTCTTCTACGGCATCGAGCTGGTCAAGGACAAGGCGACCAAGGAGACGTTCACGGACGAGGAGACCGAGCGCGTCCTGTACGGGTTCCTCTCCAAGGAGCTCTACGAGAACGGGCTGTACTGCCGCGCCGACGACCGGGGCGACCCGGTCGTCCAGCTCGCGCCGCCGCTGATCTCCGACCGGTCGACCTTCGACGAGATCGAGGGGATCCTCCGATCGGTGCTGACGGAGGCCTGGACCAAGCTCTGACGGCGCACGCGCCGGCCGAGCGGCGTGTACCACGCTCCGGCGGCGCGGTGGACCGGGCCGCGACCGACCGGACCACCCGCATGACGGCCCGGGTACCGCCTTTCGAGTGAGAAGGGCGGCACCCGGGCCGTGTGCTGTCCGCTCACCCCGTTCCGAATACTTAGCGTGCCCTGTGACCGATCGTCGCCGCCTTCGTTCACCCGGACGGCGGAGGTAAGTCCGATCAGAACCGAGGTGTACGCCATGGTGGCCCCGCCTGACAACGACGTGCTCTGGGCGCGTTCCCTGACCTGCTCCCACAATGGATCGCCCGCGCTCGACGGTGTCTCGCTCGGCGTGAGCGAGGGCGAGATCCTCGCCGTGTACGGCCCGCGCGGCAGCGGAAAAACGACTCTTCTGCGCTGTCTGTCGGGTCAGCTCGTCCCGCAGGAGGGCGAGGTCTGGTTCAACAGCTCACCCGTCCACACCATGAGCGCGGTGCTGCGCGAGCGGCTGCGCAGGGACCGCTTCAGCTGGATCGACCCCGAACCCGCGCTGGTGCCCGAGCTGACCGCGTGGGAGAACGCGGCGCTGCCGCTGCTGCTGCGCGGCTCCTCGCACCGCGCCGCCAAGACCACCGCGATGGAGTGGCTGGACCGCCTCGACATCGGCGACTGCGCCCGGAAGCGTCCGTACGCCCTGCTCCAGGCCCAGCGGCAGCGGATCGCCGTCGCCCGCGCCCTGGTCACCACGCCCTCGGTGCTCTTCGCCGACGAGCCGACGGCGCCGCTGCACCGTACGGACCGGGCCCAGGTGATCCGTACGCTGACCACCGCGGCCCGTTCGCACAACATCACTGTCGTCCTGGCCACCCTGGACGAGGAGGTCGCGACCCTCGCGGACCGCACGGTCTCGCTGATGGACGGCCGCCGGGTCGACCCCCTGGGACCCTCCGAGGCGGAAGGTCAGGCCGCGTGCTCGCTCTCCGTCTAGGCCGTGGCGCCCATCCCCTGGCCCTGCTGCGCCGGCTGCTGGTCGTCGCGGCGTCCGCCGGGGTCGGATTCCTGCTGCTGTGCACCCTCGGCTGGGCGATGAGCCATCCGGTCGGCTCACTGCCACGGCTGCTCTGGTGCCTGATCCCGCTGGCGGCGACGGTGCAGTTCGCGGTCGCGGTGGCCCGTACCGATCCCGGCACCCGGCCACGTACCGGACTGTCGGCGGTGGGCCTCGGCCCGGCCCGGCTGACCACGCTGGCCGCCACCTCGACCGCCGTCTCCTGCACCCTGGGCAGCGCGGTGGCGCTGCTCTTCTTCCTGCATCTCCGGGGCGATCTGAGCGCGATGCCCCTCGACGGCAAGGGCGCCGACCTCCTCGCCAGGAACCAGCCGCTCCCGCTGGCGGCGGTGCTGACCCTGCTGGCGCTCGTGCCGACGTTCGCGACGGCGGCGACCGGGCTCGTGATGCGGCGGCACACCCGCAGGACCGCGCGTCCCCCCGAGAGCACGGACCCGGCGCCCGCGCCGACCGGACTGCCGTGGGGAGTCGCCCTGACCACGGCGGGCCTGGCGATCGAGACCTACGCGAGCCGGGGCGGCGGCGGCTCCACACCGCCGCTGCCGGGCCGCTTCGACGGAAGTTCGGCCGGTGTTCTGGCGGGCTGGTCGCTGACGGCCGTCGGACTGGCCCTGGCCGGACCCGGCATCACCTATCTCTGCGGCCGGCTGCTCCAGACCCTGCGCCCCGGCGCGATCCGTCTGCTGGCGGGCCGCACCCTGATGGCCGAGGCCCAAGGGATCGGGCGTCCGCTGGGCGTCCTGTGCGCGGTGCTCTCGGGCGTGTTCGCCGCCAACTCCCTCTACGGGCCCGGTGACGAGACTCCCTTCGGCCCGCTCACCAGCCTCGGCGCGGCCCTGGTCATCGGCTGTGCGGCGGCCACGCTGCTGACGGCCGCCGTGGAGACCCGGCAGGCCCGGCTCCCCACCACCACGACCCTTCATCACCTGGGCGCCCACGCCGGGCTGCTGCGTACGGCGGCGGCGGTGCGGGCGACCGCGGTCCTGGCGATCTTCGCGCCCCTGACCTGGATGGTGGCTGCCCTGGCGGCGGTCCCCCTGACGACATAGGCACGGACGACATAGGCACTCCGTCCGGGAGTGTGCGGGGCCGGGGAACGACTCCCCGGCCCCGCGGCCGTTCTCACACCGTGTTCCTCCGCGTCGGTACCGGCGCGGGTGCCGACGCGGGTGTCCGTGTGGGTGTCCCCGCGGGCGCGGGTCCGTCGTCGCACGCTCGGACCGACTGGGCGTACAGCGTGATCTGCGCTCCCCGGACCCGCTCCCGCGCGCATACGTGGAAGTACGTACGGAGAACCGCGCGCTTCATCGCTTCCCGCGCCACGGCGTCCTCGGGCTCCCCCGGCGGATCGCTCAGCACCACGATGCGCGGCGCGGACAGCATCCGGGCGCGGACGCGCGCGGCGGACATCTCCTCGCCCTGGAGAGAACCCGACACCGCCGGGGTCTCTTCGAGGGCCAGATCGTCCAGGGCGTCGAACCGGCCGGTGGCGGAGAGTTTCCATTCACGGCGCCGCGCGGGGGTGAAGATCACCCCGTCCCCGTCGGCGGAGACCTCTTCGACCGCCTTCGCTATGGCCGTCAGATCGTCCTTGCGGCTCTCGGGCTTCCGCAACTGCGAGCTGACCGGGACGAGAACGAGCGCGAGTACGGCGAACACACCGGCCATGGCGGCGACATGAGCGGTGGGGCGTTGCGCGACGGCGGTGCCGTGACCGCCATCGGTGCCGGTCCGCCGGCTCGGCGCCGACAGCCGGTCCGGCGCCGACAGCCGGTCCGGCGCCGACAGCCGGTCCAGCGCGGTGCCGAGCAGCAGCGCGATGCCCACATTGGTGAAGAGCGCGTACCGGTCGACGTACATGGGCTCGTGGAGGGAGCCGAGCAGCAGAACGGCGGTCGGGAGCACGGCGAGGGGAAGTCCCACGCGCCGCACGGCGGTATTTCCTGAGCCCCTGCCCTCGCCCCTGTTCCCGCTCCCGCTACGGCCGTTGCCGCTAGGGCCGTTGCCACCGCTCCTGGCCTTGCCTCTGCCCAGATATCCGGCGGCGGCCAGGGAGACGAGGGTCCACCCCGCGATCTCTCCCCACTCCGCCGCCTTGGGCCAGCCGATCCAGGAGACCTGGTCGGACTGGCCCATGCTGAACAGGATCAGCGGGAGGGATCCGACGAAGGCGACGGCGGCGGCGATGGACCAGGACCGTCCGTTCCTCGGCCCGGGACGGGTGACCGCCACCGAGACACCGTGCGCGAGCAGCGCGAGGACGGCGAATTCATGCAGCCAGACCGCCGTCAGGTTCACCAGCGCGTAGAGCGTCCAGCACATTCCTGACGACGAGTCGAGCGACCGGACCAGAAGGTACGTGGAACACGCGACCAGCGCGCACACCATCGCGTAGGAGCGCCCTTCCTGCGCGTACATCTGGATGTCCGGAACGAGGGCGAAGACCGTACCGCTGAGTACTCCCGCCCGTACCCCCGCCAGCCGGCGGCCGATGAGCCCGACGAAGGCCGCCGCCACCGCTATGGAGAGCACGGAGGGGATCCGAAGCGTGAGCAGGCCCCCGTCCCAGACCCCGTACAGGGCGTGCATGAAGAAGTAGTAGAGCCCGTGTACGGCGTCGGCGTGACGCAGCAGCCGCCAGATCTCGGGGAGACCCCGGTGCGCCACCTGATAGGTGACGGACTCGTCGCGCCACATCGTGCCCTCGCGCGTGATGCCCCACATCCCGAGGGCGAAGGCCGCCGCGGCGGGTATCAGCCCGGCCGCCAGGCCCTGTCGGTCACGTCCGGGACGGCCGGATATCCGCGCGGGCGACTCGGCGCCGGGGCTCTCGGCCGCCGTGTCCTCGGCCATGACGTTCTGCTGCGGTTCGATGCCTTCCCCCCTCAGCGGATGGAGCGGGCCACTGAGGGTGCTCCGGACCGTCCTGGCACGGAGCGACCACGCTACTCGACACGCGGTCGCCGCACCCGGAAAGCCCGTCGGCTCATCGGCAGCGGAGGCGGAAGCGGGCGCGTGCGGTGCCGCTGCTAGCGCCGGTGCCGCTGCTAGCGCCGGTGCCGCTGCTGGCGCGTCACAGTGCCCCGCCGTACGACGGCCCGCCGCTGGCCGGCCGTTGGAGCTCCGTGTCCCTGTCGGGCAGCACCACCACATCCTCCGCGGCGAACACCACCCCCACCGTCGCCCCCTCGTGCGGCGCGTCCCTAAGCCCGCACTCGGCCTCAAGGACCGGTCCGCCGCCGGAGGGCCCGTCGGGCCGCAGCAGCACCGCGACCCGGCTGCCCCGGAACGTACGCGCCTGGACCGTGCAGCGCAGTCCGCCGGCGGGCTCGACCAGCCGTATCCCGGCCGGCCGCACCAGCACCGACCGCTCTCCCCGCGCCGACCCCTCGGGCACCGGGATCCTTCCCCAGACCGTATCGGCGGTCCCGCCGCTCACCGTGGCGTCCACGACATTGTCGAAACCGAGGAAGCGCGCCACGAACGCCGAGGCGGGCCGCTGCCAGACCTCCACCGGTGTACCGGTCTGGGCGACGCGCCCGTCCCGCATCACCACGACCCGGTCGGCGAGCGCGAACGCCTCGCCCTGGTCATGGGTGACGGCGAGCACGGTCGTACCCAACCGTCCGAAGAGACCGCGCAGTTCGACCACGAGCCGTTCGCGCAGACTCCGGTCGAGCTGTCCGAGCGGCTCGTCCAGCATCAGCAGCCGTGGCCGTGGGGCGAGCGCCCGCGCCAGCGCGACCCGCTGCTGTTCACCGCCGGACAGTGCGGCGACGGCCCGCCGCTCCGCGCCCGGCAGCCCGACGAGGTCGAGCAACTCCGCCACCCGGCTTGTCCGTTCACCGCGCGGGGCACCGCGCATCCGCAGCCCGAAGGCGACATTGCCGCCCACGTCCCGCTGCGGGAAGAGCTGATGGTCCTGGAACATCAGCCCGACCCCGCGCCGGTGCACGGGCACCCCCGACTGGTCGGCGCCGTCCAGCAGGACCCGTCCGCCGTCCGGTGGGGTCAGTCCGGCGATCACCCGCAGCAGTGTCGACTTGCCGCTTCCGCTCGGCCCCAGCACACACACGGTCTCGTGTTCGGCGATCTCCAGATCGACCGCGTCGAGCGCGGTACGGTCACCGAACCGCACGGTGACGTCCGACAGGGTCAGCAGGGCCATCAGAACTCCCCGGAGCGGTCGGTACGGATACGTTCCAGCGCCGGCAGCGACACCGCGCACACCACCATCAGTACGGTGGACAGGGCCATGGCCTGCCCGTAGTTGAGCTCGCCGGGCCGTCCCAGCAGCCGTGCCACGGCCACCGGCAGCGTCGGCCGGTCCGGGCGCGCGATGAACACTGTCGCACCGAACTCACCGAGCGAGACGGCGAACGCGAAACCCGCCGCGACCAGCGACGCCCTGCGTACCAGCGGCAGATCGACCTCGCGCCAGACACGCAGCGGGGACGCTCCGAGGACGGCCGCCGCCTCGCGCAGCCGTCCGTCCACCGCCCGCAGCACAGGCAGCATCGTCCGTACGACAAAGGGGACGCCCACCAGGGCCTGCGCGAGCGGCACCAGAATCCAGGAGGCACGCAGATCGAGCGGCGGCTTGTCGAGCGTGATCAGAAAACCGAAGCCGACGGTCACGGCGGAGACCCCGAGCGGCAGCATCAGCAGCGCGTCGAAGCCCCGGACGAGCCGGCCCGCTCGCCGGGTGAGCGCGGCGGCGGCCAGACCGCCCACCACCAGCGCGACGGCGGTCGCGACCAGCGCGTACCGCAGCGAGTTCCAGACGGCCTCCAGCGGCGGTACGAGAAAGGTCCCGCCGCTCGCCTCCACCGAGCCGAGCGCCCGGTAGAAGCCGAGACCGTACCCTCCCGGTCCGTCGAGGGAGCGCTCGACGAGGACGCCCAGCGGCAGCAGTACCAGCAGCAGCACGGTGCCGAGCACTCCGCCGAGCAGCGCCCACTGCCCGGCCCCGCGCGGTCTGCGCGCCGTGAGCGCGGGGTCGACGAGCTTCAGCGTGCCCTCGCGTCTGCGTACCGTCCACGCGTGGACGGCCAGCACTCCGCCGACCGCCGTGAACTGTACGAGTGTGAGCACGGCCGCGGTGGGCAGGTCGAGCAGTTGCGCGGTCTGCCGGTAGATCTCCACCTCCAGGGTGGAGTAGGCGGGGCCGCCGAGGATCTGTACGACCCCGAAGGAGGTGAAGGTGAAGAGGAAGACCATCAGCGCGGCGGCGGCCACGGCGGGGGCGAGGGCCGGCAGCGTCACCCGCCACCAGGCCATGAACCGGCCCGCGCCCAGCACCCGCGCGGCCTCCTCCTGGCGCGGATCGAGCTGTGCCCACAGACCGCCCACGGTCCTGACGACCACGGCGTAGTTGAAGAAGACATGCGCGAGGAGGATCGCCCAGACGGTGGTGTCGAGCCGTACGCCCCACAGTTCGTCGAGCAGTCCGCCACGCCCGAGCAGCGCCAGGAAGGCCGTACCGACGACCACGGTGGGCAGGACGAACGGGACGGTGACCACCGCGCGCAGCAGTTGTCTGCCGGGAAAGTCGAAGCGCGCGAAGACATACGCGCCGGGCAGTGCGATCAGCAGAGTGAGGGCGGTGGAGGCGAGCGCCTGCCAGGTGGTGAACCACAGGACGTCGAGGATGTCGGGACGGCTCAGTACCTCACCGATGCGGCCGAACCGCCAGACGCCTTCGGACGTGAGCCCGCGGCCGACGATCGCGGTCACCGGATAGGCGAAGAAGACCGCGAAGAACGCGACGGGGACGGCCATCAGGGCGAGCCGGACGGCGTTCGCGCGCCCGGCCGCCCCGCGCCGCGGCCCTTTTCCGGCCCTGGTCCTGACGGCTACTTCACTACGAGTGAGGTCCACGACTGGATCCACTGCTCACGGCCGGTGGTGATCTCGTCGGGCGCCATCGTCTCCGGCTTGTCGACCTTCGCGCCGAACTCGGTGAAGAGTTCGGGCAGCGGCACATCCTGGACGACCGGATTGACGAACATGTTCAGCGGCATGTCCGCCTGGAAGGTCTCGCTGATCAGAAAGTCCAGTAGGGCCTTGCCGCCCGTCTCGTTCTTCGCGCCCGTCAGCAGCCCGGCGAACTCGATCTGCCGGAAGCAGGTGCCCGTGGAGACGCCGGTCGGGGCCTCCTTCGGCCGCGGTTCCGCGTACAGCACCTCGACGGGCGGGCTGGAGGCGTACGAGACGACGAGCGGGCGGTCGGCCTTGGCCTTCTTGCCGCCGGCCGAGCCCGAGAAGCTCTCGTTGTAGGCCTGCTCCCAGCTGTCCACGACCTGGACCCCGTTGGCCCTCAGCTTCGTCCAGTACTCCTGCCAGCCGTCGTCGCCGTACCGCGCGACCGTGCCGAGAAGGAAGCCGAGGCCGGGTGAGGAGGTCGCGGCGTTCTCGGTGACCAGCAGATTCTTGTACTCGGGCTTGAGCAGATCGCCGAAGGACCGGGGCGGATCGAGCTTCTTGTCCGCGAAGTACTTCTTGTCGTAGTTGACACAAATATCACCGGTGTCGATCGGTGTGACGCGGTTCTCGCTCCGGTCGAGCCGGGTGGCCGCGTCGACCTGGTCGATCCCCTTCGCCTCGTACGGCGTGAACAGGCCGTTGTCGAGGGCGCGGGAGAGCAGGGTGTTGTCGACGCCGAAGAAGACATCGCCCTGGGGCGAACCCTTCGTCAGGATCTCCTTGTTGAGGGCCTCGCCCGCGTCTCCGCTCTTGAGCACCTTGACCGTGTAGCCGGTCCGCTTCGTGAACTCCTTGAGTACGGCGGGAGAGGCGTTGAACGAGTCATGGCTGACCAGGGTGACGGTCTTCGACGGTGTCCCGCCGCCGCCCGTACCACCGCCGCCGGACGACGCGGAGTCGTCGGAGCCGCCGCAGGCGGCGAGGGACGAGACACCGAGCGCGGCGGCGACCGCGGCGACCGCCATCCTTCTGACGCTGTTCGTGCTCACTGATTTTCCTCCTGGGATGTCCAGGAGAAGACGCGGCCCTGCCCGGAGTCCGGCCGGACCGGACCGCGGGCAGGGCGCAACAGCTTGAGTAGTGACCGAACTTCCTACCCAGAATGACCTGGGCGAGGTTCAGAGGGTCTGCGACCGTTGCCCGCTCTCACGGACATGTGCCGCACTCTCAGCGCTGTGGCGCTCCCCTGTCGGAAAATATGCAATGCGTTCGCGCCAAGGTTACATGCACCGCAAATCGGGGCCCGGTTCGCCTCCCGGACGGTCCGCCCGCCAGGCGTCCGCGAGCCACCCCGAACGCCCTACCGCTCCGACGCGGCCAGCTGTCCGCACGCTCCGTCGATCTCCTGGCCCCGGGTGTCCCGTACCGTCACGGGCACGCCATGGGACGCGATCGCATCGACGAAGGCCTTCTCGTCCTCGGGGCGCGAGGCCGTCCACTTCGAACCCGGTGTCGGGTTGAGCGGGATCAGATTGACGTGCACCCGCTTGCCCTTGAGCAGCCGTCCCAGCCGGTCACCGCGCCACGCCTGGTCGTTGATGTCACGGATCAGCGCGTACTCGATGGAGATCCGGCGGCCCGACTTCTCCGCGTACTCCCACGCCGCGTCCAGCACTTCCCGCACCTTCCAGCGCGTGTTGACCGGGACGAGGGTGTCGCGCAGATCGTCGTCCGGCGCGTGCAGGGAGACCGCGAGCCGGCACTTGAAGCCCTCGTCGGCGAAGCGCAGCATCGCGGGCACGAGACCGACCGTCGAGACGGTGATCCCGCGCTGCGACAGCCCCAGACCGTCGGGCTCGGGGTCGGTCAGCCGACGGATCGCGCCGACCACCCGCTTGTAGTTGGCGAGCGGCTCGCCCATGCCCATGAAGACGATGTTCGACAGCCGGGTGGGACCGCCGGGCACATCGCCGTCACGCAGGGCGCGCATCCCGTCCACGATCTGGTGGACGATCTCGGCGGTGGACAGATTGCGGTCGAGACCGGCCTGTCCGGTGGCGCAGAACGGGCAGTTCATCCCGCAGCCCGCCTGCGACGAGATACACATCGTGACCCGGTCCGGATAGCGCATCAGCACGGACTCGACCAGGGTGCCGTCGTGCAGCCGCCAGAGCGTCTTACGGGTGGTGTCGTCGTCGCAGGAGATGTGCCGCACCACCGACATCAGGTCGGGCAGCAGTTCTTCCGCGAGCTTCTGACGCGCGGCGGCCGGGATGTCGGTCCACTGCTCGGGGTCATGTGCGAACCGCGCGAAGTAGTGCTGCGAAAGCTGGTTGGCACGGAACGCCTTCTCGCCGATCGCGGCGACGGCCTCGCGGCGCTCGGCGGGGGTGAGGTCGGCGAGATGCCGCGGGGGCTTCTTGGCTCCGCGGGGCGCGACAAAGGTGAGTTCTCCAGGTACAGGCATGGTGGATCCAGTGTCGCAGACGTACGGCGGGGGCCCGCTGCCCTGTGGACAACGGGCCCCCGTACGGTATCGGGCCTGGTCAAAGGCGTGGTCCGAGGCGCCTGAGCCGCGAAAGCCGCTCACGCGGACCGGCGCTCGGCGGCGCCCCGGCGCCCGGGTCAGGACCCTACGAAGATCACCAGCAGCAGCCAGACCACCGGCGCCGTGGGCAGCAGCGAGTCGAGCCGGTCCATGATGCCGCCGTGTCCCGGCAGCAGGGTGCCCATGTCCTTGATGCCGAGATCCCGCTTGATCATGGACTCGCCGAGATCGCCGAGCGTGGCGGTGGCCGCGACCGCCAGCCCCAGCAGCAGCCCCTGCCACCAGATGCCGTCGTTGATCAGGAACTCCATACAGAGCGCGCCCGCCACCATGGCGAAGACGATGGCTCCGCCCAGTCCCTCCCTGGTCTTGCCGGGACTGATGCGCGGCGCGAGCTTGTGCGTACCGAAGCGCCAGCCGACCGCGTACGCGCCCGTGTCGCTGACGACCGTGAGCACTATGAACATCAGGACCCGGCGCGGGCCGTCGTCCGCCGTGAGCATCATCGCCACGAAGGTGGCCAGGAACGGCACGTAGAACGCGGCGAAGACCCCCGCGGTGACGTCCTTGAGATAGCCCTCGGGCGGTGCCGTCATCCGCCAGACCAGCACCGCGAGCGCCGTGAGGGCCATGGCGACCCAGGCGCCCTCGGCGCCGCGCAGATAGCCGGCGACGACCATCGCGGCGCCGCCGACGGCCAGCGGTACCAGCGGGGCCTTGATGCCCTTCTTCTCATCGAGCCGGGACGTCAGCTCCCACAGACCGACGACCACCGCGACCGCGACGACGCCGACGAACACGGCCTTGACGATGAAGAGCGACGCCACGACGAGCGCGCCGAGCCCGAGTCCCACTCCTATGGCCGCGCGCAGATCACGGCCCGCCCGCTTCTTGGGCGGCGGTGGCGATGGGGCTCCCATGGGCTCCTGTGGAGTCTCGTCACGGAACAGAGGGCCGCCCGGCCGAGCACCCTCCCGGTCGTCATCCTGGTCCCCGCCGTTCGCGGGTCCGTCGGGCACGATGGGCATGGGGCGAGTCTGCTGTGCGTCAAGCGCGTCGTACGCGGGACCCGCCGGGGCGGCCCCGTGGTCGGCCGGTCCCCAGTAGTCGGTGTAACCGGAGTAACCGGCCGTCGGCGGGGCCCCCCGGGAAGAGTCGTTCATCAGACCTCGAGCAGCTCGGCTTCCTTGTGCTTGAGCAGCTCGTCCACCTGCGCGACATACTTCGCGGTGGTGTCGTCGAGCTCCTTCTCCGCGCGGCGTCCCTCGTCCTCGCCGACCTCGCCGTCCTTGACCAGTTTGTCGATGGTCTCCTTGGCCTTGCGGCGGACCGCGCGGATCGAGATCTTCGAGTCCTCGGCCTTGGTCTTGGCGACCTTGATGAACTCCTTGCGGCGGTCCTGGGTCAGCTCCGGGAACACCACCCGGATGATGTTGCCGTCGTTGCTCGGGTTGACGCCGAGGTCGGAGTCACGGATCGCCTGCTCGATATTGCGCAGGGCGCTCTTGTCGAACGGGGTCACCACGGCCATCCGCGCCTCGGGCACGGCGAACGAGGCGAGCTGGTTGATCGGGGTCAGGGCACCGTAGTAGTCCGCCACGATCTTGTTGAACATCGCCGGATGTGCCCGCCCTGTGCGGATCGCGGCGAAGTCGTCTTTGGCGACCAGGACGGCCTTCTCCATCTTCTCCTCGGCCTCGAGGAGGGTCTCTTCGATCACCACTTGCTCCTGCGTGTCTTGAGTGGGCCCGGCGTGCGCGTGGGCCGGCGGAACCTGCGTCGCGTCTCTCCTGCACGGTGTCCGACCGGCAGGGCTCTGTCCATCCCGTACGGGGCCGCCCCGGATCAGGTCCGGGTGCCCTGGTCGCTCACGAGCGTGCCGATCTTCTCACCCTTGACCGCACGCGCGATATTGCCTTCCTTCAGCAGTTCGAAGACAAGGATCGGCAGTTTGTTGTCCTGGCAGAGCGTGATCGCGGTCATGTCGGCGACGCGCAGATCGCCGGCGATCACCTCGCTGTACTCCAGCGCGTCGAACTTGACCGCGTCGGGGTTGGTCTTGGGGTCGGAGTCGTACACCCCGTCCACCCCGTTCTTCCCCATCAGCAGGGCCTGGGCGTCGATCTCCAGGGCGCGCTGGGCGGCGGTGGTGTCGGTGGAGAAGTACGGCATGCCCATACCGGCGCCGAAGATGACCACTCGGCCCTTCTCCATGTGGCGCACGGCGCGCAGCGGGATGTACGGCTCCGCGACCTGGCCCATGGTGATGGCGGTCTGGACGCGGGAGTCGATGCCTTCCTTCTCCAGGAAGTCCTGGAGGGCCAGGCAGTTCATCACCGTGCCGAGCATGCCCATGTAGTCGGAGCGCGCCCGGTCCATACCGCGCTGCTGGAGTTCGGCGCCGCGGAAGAAGTTGCCGCCGCCGATGACGACCGCGATCTGGGCGCCGTCCCGGACGACTGCGGCGATCTCGCGGGCGATGGCGTGTACGACGTCGGGGTCGACGCCGAGCGCTCCCCGGCCGGCGAACGCCTCACCGGACAGCTTCAGCATGAAGCGGCCGTGCTTCGTGCCGTCGTCGCTCTTGTCGGCTTTGTCGGCCTGTTCCATGGAGATCTCCTCGTGCACATACGAAGAAGGCCATTGCCGGGGGTCCTCACGGTTCCCAGTGCGGCAATGGCCTCCTCGTCAGATCTGCGGTCGCCCGGCGCGTACGCGGACGACTGCGTCAGACCCTATCGGGGTCTTCGGTTGATCGCGTACAGACTCAGATGCCGACCTTGATGCGCACGAAGCGCTTCAGGGTGACACCGGCCTCGTCCAGGACCTTCTGGACGGACTTCTTGTTGTCCTTCGCGAACGCCTGCTCCAGGACGACGACCTCCTTGAAGAAGCCGTTGACGCGACCTTCGACGATCTTGGGAAGGGCGGCCTCGGGCTTGCCCTCCTCACGCGAGGTGGCCTCGGCGACACGGCGCTCGTTCTCGACCGTCTCGGCCGGGACCTCGTCGCGGCTGAGGTACTTCGGGGCGAAGGCGGCGATGTGCTGCGCGACGTCCTTGGCGACCAGGGCGTCTTCCTTGTCCAGCTCGACCAGCACACCGACCTGCGGCGGGAGGTCGGGCATGGTGCGGTGCATGTACGCGCCCACGTAACCGCCGGTGAACTGCGCGAAGCGGTCCAGGACGATCTTCTCGCCGAGGTTGGCGTTCGCCTCGTCCACATACGCCTGAACGGTCTTGCCGGCTTCGATCTCGGAGGCGAGCAGCGCCTCCAGGTCGGCCGGGGACGTCGCGGCGACATGTGCGGCGAGCGTGTTGGCCACGGTCTGGAACTTCTCGCCCTTGGCGACGAAGTCCGTCTCGCACTTCAGCTCGAGCAGAACGCCGGAGGTCTTGTCCTCGGAGATGAGGGAGACGACGGCGCCGTTCTCGGCCGAACGGCCCTCGCGCTTGGCGACGCCCTTCTGGCCCTTGACGCGGAGGAACTCGACGGCGCTGTCGACGTTGCCGTCGGCCTCGTCCAGCGCCTTCTTGCAGTCCATCATGCCGGCGCCGGTGAGCTCACGGAGCTTCTTGACGTCGGCGGCGGTGTAATTCGCCATGATCTGTAATTCTCTCTCGAAGGTCTGAAAGATCTACGGGTGAACGGCGGGGGCCGTACGGCCCCCGCCGTCAACTGCCGAACCGATGAAAGGGTCAGGCCTGCTCGGCGTCCGCGACCGGGGCCTCGGCGTCCGCGACCGGGGCCTCGGCCTCCGCGTCGGCGACCTTCTCCGTCTCGGCGGACGTCTGGACGTCGGTCTCCGGCTTGGCTGCCTCGGCGGCCTTCTCGGCGTCTTCCTTCTTCTCGCCCTCGAGCAGGTCGCGCTCCCACTCGGCGAGCGGCTCGCCGGCGGCCTTCTCGCCCGGCTTGGAGTCGCCGGTGGCGACACCGGAGCGGGCGATGAGGCCCTCGGCGACGGCGTCGGCGATCACGCGGGTGAGCAGGGTGACGGAGCGGATCGCGTCGTCGTTGCCCGGAATCTTGTAGTCGACCTCGTCGGGGTCGCAGTTGGTGTCGAGGATCGCGACGACCGGGATGTGGAGCTTGCGCGCCTCACCGACGGCGATGTGCTCCTTCTTGGTGTCGACGATCCAGACGGCGCTGGGCACCTTCTGCATCTCGCGGATACCACCGAGGGTCTTCTCCAGCTTGGCCTTCTCGCGGGAGAGGACCAGCAGCTCCTTCTTGGTGAGACCGGAGGCGGCCACATCCTCGAAGTCGATCTGCTCAAGCTCCTTCAGACGCTGGAGGCGCTTGTAGACGGTGGAGAAGTTGGTGAGCATGCCGCCCAGCCAGCGCTGGTTGACATAGGGCATGCCGACGCGCGTCGCCTGCTCGGCGATGGCCTCCTGGGCCTGCTTCTTCGTACCGACGAACATGATGGAGCCGCCGTGCGCGACGGTCTCCTTGACGAACTCGTAGGCGCGGTCGATGTACGACAGCGACTGGAGCAGGTCGATGATGTAGATGCCGTTGCGCTCGGTGAAGATGAACCGCTTCATCTTCGGGTTCCAACGGCGGGTCTGGTGACCGAAGTGGACGCCGCTCTCCAGCAGCTCCCGCATCGTGACGACGGCCATGGCCGTACTCCTTGAGGTACTCGGTTGTCGCGTCCGCCGGACGGCGGACGCGCCTGACGTCCCGGTGCGCTGTGCCACGGAGGACCGAGAAGCGCTGACATCGGCGCGAAGAGGGCCGATGGCGGGGCGTGCGAAGTCGACCCGGTGACCCGGATCGCCACAAGAAGTGTACGGGACCTTCGCACCCACGGGTGACGGCGCTGTCCACAACCGGTCGGTACTCCACAGATCCGGGTCATGATCAGCGCGATCGCGTCGTTCCGGGCCACGCTGGGTGCCATGATCACTGTCCGTATCGGCGTATGTCCCCCTGTCCGTCCTGCCCGTCCTGTCCGCCGTGTCCGCGCGGGCCGTCCCTCCCGTGCGCTGTCACGGCGGCGGGGACCCCGCGTCCTCGTCCCTCTCCTCGCACCCGTTCTCGCCCTCGTTCTCGCTCTCGCTCTCGTCGTCCCGCTGTTCCCACTGTTCTGCCACTCCGCCGCCGCGGCCACCGGGACGCGGGGCGGAGGGTCCGGGCCTGGCGGAGAAGTCGGGGACGGCGGCCGGGTCTGGCCGGTCGGACCGCGGCCCGTGGTGCTGCGCGGCTGGGAGCCGCCCGCGTCGGCGTACGGCCCCGGCCACCGCGGGGTGGATCTGGCCGCCGCCCCGGGAGCGGCGGTACGGGCCGCCGCCGGGGGCCGGATCTCCTTCGCGGGCCGGGTGGCCGGCCGCGGGGTGCTGGCGATCACCCTGACCCGGTCGGGCGCCCCGCCGTTACGGATCACCTATGAGCCGGTGGAGCCGCTGGTCTCCGAGGGCGACGAGGTGATCACGGGCCAGGCGGTGGCCACGCTGTCCGCCGGTCTGTCGCACTGCGGTGTGGGCTGTCTGCACTGGGGGCTGCTGAGGGGGACCGTCTATGTGAACCCGCTGTCGCTGCTGCCGCCCGAACTGCTCCGGCTGGGCCCCTCCCGGCTGCTCCCGGTCCTCGGCGTCCCGGTGTCCCCTGCCGCCACGCCCCCGCTGTCCCCCGCGACGGCGTCCGTGGCGTACGGCGCACCGCATGCGGTCGTCCTGTCGGCCCTGGCGCTCTGGGCTCACTGTGCGGGGCGCCGCCGGGCGCGCGACGCGCGTCCCGGGCGCTCGCGCCGGCGCGTACCCACCGGGGCGCGGAGAGGACGGGGGCTTATGGGAATCCGGGCGCCCCGGTGGATCCGGGTGGCCCGGTGGGTCCGGTCGGCGCGGGAGGTCAGCCCCGTACGCCGCGCAGCGCCATGGACACCGCCGCCTCGGCGATCTCCGGCGGAGCCTCGGCCGCGCCGAGTTCGATGCGTCGGACCGCCGCGTCCACCACGCCCTGGAGCAGCATCGCGGCAAGCCGGGGCTGGTCATGCCCGAGTTCGCCGAGGGCCTCCACGATCATGGCGATCAGACCGCCGTGCGCGGCGCGGATCTTCTCCCGGGCTCCCGCGTCGAGTTCACTGGCGGAAATGGCGACGACGGCGCGGTGCCGGCGGTCACCGACCAGCGCGAGCTGCTGTCGTACGTACGCCTCGATCTTGGCCTCGGGCGTCTCCGCCCCGGCCATGGCCGCCTCGACCTCCGCCGCCCAGACCGGGAAGTCGACGGCGCACAGCTCTTCGACGACGGCGGCGCGCGAGCGGAAGTACTCGTAGACGGAGGACCTGGCGAGGCCGGTGCGCTCGGCGAGGGCCGGGAAGGTCAGCGCGTCCGTGCCGCCTTCGGACAGAAGGGAGCGCGCGGCGTCCAACAGGGCGCCGCGTTGCATGGTCCGGTGCTCGGCCACCGAGGCCGCTCGAATCCTGGGCACGCACCCACTTTACGGATGGGGCGCCCGGGATACAGCGTCAGCGTCCGACGTCGGCCAGCTTGGCCCGCAGCTGCAGTACGGACTTTGTGTGGATCTGGCTGACCCTGCTCTCCGTCACCCCGAGGACATGGCCGATCTCGGCGAGCGTGAGGCCCTCGTAGTAGTAGAGCGTGACCACCGTCTTCTCCCGGTCGGGGAGCGTGTTGATCGCGCGCGCCAGCAGCCGCCGCAGTTCCCGGTCCTCGGCGACCTCCACCGGGTCGTCGGCGGCTGTGTCCTCCAGGGTGTCCATCAGGCTGAGCCGGTCACCGCCCTCGCCGCCGACATGCAGCAGTTCCTCCAGCGCCACGACATTCGCCAGGGACAACTGGCTGAAAACGGCGTGCAGCTCCTCCAGCGCGATCCCCATCTCCGCGGCGACCTCGGCCTCGGAGGGCGTGCGTCTGAGCTGCGCCTCAAGCGTGGCGTAGGCGCGCTCGACGGCTCTGGCCTTCTGCCGTACGGAGCGCGGGATCCAGTCCAGGGCCCTCAGTTCGTCGATCATCGCGCCACGGATCCGGGTGATCGCGTAGGTCTCGAACTTGATGGACCGCTCGATGTCGAACTTCTCGATCGCGTCGATCAGTCCGAAGACCCCGGAGGAGACGAAGTCGGCCTGCTCGACATTGGACGGCAGTCCCACACTGACCCGGCCCGCCACATACTTCACCAGCGGTGAGTAGTGCAGGATCAACTGCTCGCGCAGCCGCTCGTCGCCCGTGGTCTTGTACGACCGCCACAGCTCGTCGAGCGACGAGGGCGCCGGGGGCCGTACGGCGCTCCGTGCAGCCGGGGGCGCCGCCGCGCGGTCAGACCCGGAGGTGTGCTGGGGCATGCGTTGCCTTGAGCCGTTCTGCAGTCGAGTGCGGGGGACGTCTGTCTGGGGCCGGAATGCAGGTGAGCGTAGCGTGAGTGAGGCGTCGCTCCACGCGTACGACCGGCGACCGCGCCCGCTCCGGTGGACGCCTTCGACCACACCTTCGATCCACGGCCGACACCGCTCGCGCCGGTCTGTCAGGCATCGCTGATGGAGTCGCGGAGATCATCGCTCTCACCCTTTCACCCGAATGCCCCAGGTCAAGTAACGCCTCGCCGCGCGGTGGCCGTCGGAGTCGCCCGGCGGGCCAGCCGCCAGCCGTCTCCGTGCCGCTCGGCGAATCCCAGGGAGTGGAGTTCGTACAACCTGCCGAGCGCCTCGTCCGGGGTCGTCCCGGCGCTCCGTGCGATCTCCCGCCCCGCGGCGGTGCCCCGGGCCGGCAGCGCCTCCAGGACTCGTGCGCTGACGGGATCGAGCAGATCCCTGGGGAGTACGGGGCCTCGGCGCGGCGGCGCCAGCTCGCCCATGTCACCGACCAGCTCGGCCACCTCAGCGGCGTCCGTGACCAGCACTCCCTCGCCGCGCAGCAGCTCGTGCACACCGGCCGAGAGTCCGCTGGTGACCGGCCCGGGTACACCCATCGTGAAGCGGCCGAGCCGCTGTGCGTCGCGCGCGGTGACCAGCGATCCGCTGCGGTACTGCGCCTCCACCACGACCGTGCCCCGGGTCAGCGCGGCGATCACCCGGTTGCGCAGAACGAATCTGCTGCGGGTGGGATGGGCGCCCGGCGCCAGCTCCGCCACGACCAGGCCCTGTTCGACAATGCGCCCGATCAATTCGGTGTGACCACGCGGATAGACCACATCGACCCCGCAGGCCAGCACGGCCACGGTCGCCCCGCCGGCCGCGAGCGCGCCCCGGTGTGCCGCGCCGTCCACGCCGAACGCGGCGCCCGATGTCACCACCCAGCCGCGCTCGGCGAGACCCGAGCCGAGGCTCGCGGCCATATGTGCCCCATATGAGGTACACGCCCGAGCGCCCACCACGGCGACGGAGCGCAGTGACCAGATCCGCAGGTCCGGGTGGCCCCGCACCCAGAGCCCGATGGGCCTGGCCTCCCCGAGGTCGTCGAGCTGGCTGGGCCACTCGGTGTCACCCGGGCAGACGAACCGCCCGCCGAGTGCGGTGACCGCCGCCAGATCCCGCTCGGGCCTGGCCGCCTCGGCCCGTGACCGATAGCCGTCGAGCCGCTGTTCCCCGACCCCGGTGAGCCGGCCCCGCCCGGCGTCCGGCGAGGTCAGCAGCGCCAGCACCCCGGCGGCCCCGAACTGGCGCAGCCACCGTCCGCCGTGCTCGTCCCCGGGCTCCAGCACCCGGGTGAGCGCCGCTCGCGCCAGCCGCTCCCCCGGGTCGGCCCCCGGGGTCATGACCGTCCTCCGGCCGCGACCGCCGTGCCCCGTGCGATACCGGTACGCAGCTCCAGCGCGAGGGCGACATCGTGTGCCTGCGGCCTGTCGTGTCCGGCGAGATCCGCGACCGTCCAGGCCACCCGCAGCACCCGGTCAAGACCGCGCGCGGTGAGCAGTCCCCGCTCCAGGTCGCGTTCGGCGGCCACCAGCGCGCCGGGGGCGACCGGCCAGCGGGTGCGCAGCTCATGGCCGGGCACCTCGCTGTTGACCGACCACGGGGTGCCGTCCAGCCGGGCCGCCGACCGGGCCCTGGCGTCCCGCACCCGTGCGGCGACCGCCGCCGTGGGCTCGCCCCTGCCGCCCTGTCCCATCAGATCCTCGCGGTGGACGGGCTGGACATCGACCCGCAGATCGACCCGGTCGAGCAGCGGCCCGGACAGCCGCGACTGATAGCGGCGGATCACCGAGGGCGGGCACTCGCACCCGGAGCCGTGCAGGGTGTGCCGCCCGCACGGACAGGGATTGGCCGCGAGGACCATCAGAAAGCGGGCCGGGAGCCGCACCACTCCCGCGCTGCGCGCCACCACCACATGCCCCGACTCCAGCGGCTGCCGCAGCGCGTCCAGCGCGCGCCCGGAGAACTCGGGCGCCTCGTCCAGAAAGAGCACGCCCCGGTGCGCCAGCGACACGGCGCCCGGTCTGGGCAGTCCGTTCCCACCGCCGACCAGGGACTGCATGGTGGCCGAGTGGTGGGGCGCGCAGTAGGGCACCGTACGGACCAGCGGCTCGCCGGGCGGCAGAATGCCCGCCACCGAGTGCACCGCGGTGACTTCCAGCGACTCCCGTGCGGTCAGCGGTGGCAGGATCCCGGGCAGCCGCTCGGCCAGCATCGTCTTGCCCGCCCCGGGCGGGCCCTGGAGCAGCAGATGGTGTCCGCCCGCCGCGGCCACTTCCAGCGCCTTGCGCACCGGCGTCTGACCGGCCACATCGGCCAGGTCCGGACGGTGGCCCCCGTGCTCCCCGACCCCTGTCGCCAGACCGGTGCCGACCCCCGCGCCCGGCACCATCAGCCCCGCCGTCATCGCGGCCGGACGCCCCGCCACGGTGTCCCGCGGCTCCTCGGGCACCGGCTCGTCGGTGAGCACGGCGATGAGCTGCCGCAGGCTCCGTACCCCGAGGACCGAGACCCCGGGCACCAGGGACGCCTCACCGGCGGTCTGCTCGGGGACGACCACCTGGCGATAGCCTGCCTCGGCCGCCGCGAGCACCGCGGGCAGCACCCCGCGCACCGGTCTGACCCTCCCGTCGAGACCCAGCTCCCCGATCAGCACCAGATCGGCGATGGCGCCGGCGTCGACGCGCTCGGCGGCGCCGAGCACCGCCGCGGCGACCGCGAGATCGAATCCGCTGCCGCCCTTGGGCACGGAGGCGGGGCTCAGCCCCACCGTGAGCTTCTTCTGCGGCCACTCGGCGCCGGAGTTCACCACCGCCGCCCTGACCCGGTCCCGGCTCTCCACCAGGCTCTTGTCCGGCAGTCCGACCAGGGTGAACGCGGCCACGCCCGGCTCCAGATCCGCCTGGACCTCGACCACCACGCCCTCGACACCCACCAGCGCCACCGAGCACGCCCGCGCGAACCCCATCAGGCCACCCCCCGCGCGTGCTCGATCTCGGGCGCGCCCCGCCGGGGCAGCACCACTCCGATCAGATCGATCCGCACCCCACCGGGCGGCGGGCCGCCGCACCGCTCCAGCCAGCAGGCGGCGAGCCGTCTCAGCCGGTCCGCCTTCTCCTGGGTCACCGCGGCCATCGGATGTTCGAACGAGCCGGCCCTGCGGGTCTTCACCTCGCAGACGACCAGCACATCACTTCCCCGGGCATCGCTGTCCCGGGCCACGATGTCGATCTCGCCCGTCCTGCCGCACCGCCAGTTGCGGGCCAGCAGGGTCATTCCCGCCTCGGCCAGCCGGCGGGCCGCCAGCTCCTCGCCGTACCGTCCCAGTGCCCTCGTCGCGTTCATCCGGCACCACCTCCGGCACCGACTCTGACGCGACCTCCCGCAACGAGTGGATCTTGGTGGACAACTCACCCGTTGTGGATAACTCGGTCACCCTTCGCGAGGCGGCTCCGTCGTCTCGCGAAGCGGCTCCGTCGTTCTCGCGAGGCGGGCGCAACGGCCCAGCTCACGCCCGGCTCAGGCCCCGCTCATGCCCTTCAGCCGCCGGGCAGTTCGAGGTCGCTCTTGTTCAGCTCCTCGATGTTCACGTCCTTGAAAGTGAGGACACGCACCTGCTTGACGAACCTGGCCGGTCTGTACATGTCCCAGACCCACGCGTCCGCCATCGTGACCTCGAAGAAGACCTCACCCTGCACCGAGTGCACCTGCATCTCGTAGTCATTGGTGAGATAGAAACGACGCTCGGTCTCGATCACGTATTTGAACAGACCGACGACATCGCGGTACTCCCGGTAGAGCTTCAGCTCCATCTCGGTCTCGTACTTCTCGAGGTCCTCGGCGCTCATGGCATGTTCCCCTTCAGCCGTACGTCCCCCCATTGTGCTCCGGAGTCACGCACCCTCAGACGATTTCGGGGGCGAGGACCACCGGCGAACCCGGAGGACCCTCGTCGAGCAGCGTACGCAGCAGCTCGGCGAGCCTGGTCGGGTACACCGTCTCACGCGCCGCCGAGAGTTCGGCGGAGGTCCACCACCTCAGCCCCGCGACGCTGCGCAGCTCCAGCTCCGTCAGCCCGTCCGGCGAGGTCTCGGTCTGCGCCGTACGTGCCAGGAAGTACCACTCGTCCTGATCCCAGCGTCGCCCGTCGAACGGAAAGGAGCACATCCGGCGCCAGAGCACGGGTCCCAGCTCCACCTCTGTGATCCCCGTCTCCTCCGCCAACTCGCGCAGCGCGGCCGCCTCCCGGGTCTCGTCCCCCTCCAGACCGCCGCCGGGCGTGAACCACCAGTCCGTGTCCGGGTCGTCCGGCTCGAATCCGTGCAGCAGCAGAATCCGGTCCTGGGGGTCCAGCAGCACCACCCGGGCGACCTTCCTGAACGCCCCGGGCCGGCCCTGCTCGCCCTGCTCGCCCTGCTCTCCCCGTGCTGCCCCCGCCTCGCCCTCAGCGGACACCGGCGGACCCCCCTTCCCCGGCTCCCCGGGTCCGTCGCGGGCGCGACAGCAAGCGCGCGAGAGGTCCGTACGCCGCACCGCCCAGGATCAGTACCGCCCCGCCCACGATCGCCGCGGCCACCAGCCGCACCGGTCCCGCCCCGGACACCCCGCCCGGCAGCGCCGCGAAGCCCTCCGGCCGGGCGATCAGACGGCCGAGCGGCCAGACCACGGCGTCGACCCGCGCGTCCACGGAGGAGAGCGGTACGGAGCCCTGCCCCGGGTCCTGGAGATGGACGCGGGAGTCCAGCGAGCCCCCGCGCTCGTCCCCGAGCAGAAAAAGCTGCCCCGCGGGCACCTTCGCATCGAATTCGGTGGTGGACGCGAGCCCGTCGATCACCCCGCGGACATACGGCTCCTGAACCGGAACGCCGTTCACGGTCATCCGGCCGTCCTTGTCACAGCAGGCGACCTTGTCACCGCCGACCCCGACCACCCGCTTCACCATCGGCAGATCGCCCCAGTCCGCGTCGGTGAAGACCACCACGTCCCCGCGCCGTACCTCGTCGCCGGATATCCGCTGGGCGAGCACGCGGTCCCCCGCCCGCACGGTCGGGTTCATCGAGTTCGTGGGAACGGTGTACGGCAGATACTCCACGGCTCCCCAAGCGAAGCCGCCGAGGAAGAGCACACAGCCGACGGCCACGGCCAGCCCCGACAGCACACTGCCGAGGCGGCCGTGGCCGTCTCTTGTGACTCGCGCTTCCGTACGCCCCGCTTCCGTGGCTTCGGTACGTCCGCTCATCCCAGCACTCCCCCCGTTCCCGAGACCGACGATCCGGGACGGCACCCTACCCGGCGGTACCGCCGGAGGTCAGCCTCCTCCTGCGCCAGAGCACGAGAGGCACCGCCCCGGCGAGACCCAGCGCCCCCGGGGCAGCCGTCGAGGCCGCCGCCACAGCGGTGCCGAGGTCGGACTGGTCGAAGGTGTCGGGCACCGGCAGGAAGGACCAGCGGTTGACCGGCCAGGCGACGACGAAGGCGCGGCCGACGACCTCCTTCGTGGAGACCGTGCCACGGCCCGGCAGCTCCTGGTGGTACCGGGAGTCCAGCGAGTTCTGCCGGTGGTCGCCCATCACCCAGATCCGGCCCTCGGGTACCTTGATCGGCCCGAACGGCTCGTCGTCACAGGGAGTGTTGCCGGGGTAGATGTACGCGTCCTCGTTCAGCGGGTGCCCATTGACCTCGACCTTGCCGCCCTTCTCGCACGCCACCGTGTCCCCGCCGACCGCGATGACCCGCTTGATCAGGTCCTTCTCCTCGGCGGACGGCATCAGCCCGATAAAGCTCAGGAACTTCTGCACCACATTCGGGTCGGGCGTGGGGGTGCCCTCCAGCCAGCCGCCCGGGTCGTGGAAGACCACGACCTCGCCGCGCTCGGGCTCGGAGCCGAACCAGGGGGTGAGCTTGTCCACCAGGACGCGGTCACCGCGCTGGAGGGTGTCCTGCATCGAGTCCGAGGGAATCGAGAACGCCTGCACCAGGAACGTCTTGATCAGAAGCGCCAGCAGCAGCGCGATACCGATCAGCAGGGGCAGTTCCTTCCAGAAGGAACGCTGCTTGCGCATGTCCGTGGATCCGCCGTCCTCGGCTTCGGATCCGTCACCGCCCCGACCGTCGTTCCGCTGTTCCGTCGCGTCCGTCACATTCTCGGGCGACTCGGCGAGCTGCTCGTGTCCCTCCTCGGGATCATCGTGTCCGGATCGTGCGCCGACCGCCACATCCCCCACATCCACTCCTCACTCCGTGCGAGCGCTCCGCGCGATTACGCGGTGCCATCGCCTGCCGCCGATACGGGACAGGCCCACCACTCCCATAACGAGCGGGAGTTCCGCAGGGCTCGGGAGCCGGATCAATCCGTTGAGATCCTGGGAGGACACACTATTCGACGCGCCCCGCGCCGTCGTCGGCGCGGCTCGCGCGTCCGGGGCCGAAGCCTCCGGAGTCGAGGCGTCCGGCACCGAAGCGTACGTCTCCCGCTCCTCCAGCCCGCGCCAGTGGTCGAACGGCCAGGCGATGACGACGGCCCGGCCCACCACCTCGTCCTCCGAGACCGTGCCGCGGAAACCCTCGTCGAGGTGGAAGCGCGAGTCGGCCGAATTGGACCGGTGGTCACCCATCACGAAGACACGCCCCGCCGGCACCCTGACCTCGAAGGGCAGCTCCGAGGGCACATCGCCCGGGGACAGATACGGCTCGTCCAGAGGCACACCGTTGACGGAGACCTTCCCGTCCTCGCCGCAGCACTTCACGGTGTCGCCGCCCACCGCCACGACCCGCTTGATCAGATCCTGCTCGTCGGCGGACGGCAGCAGTCCGATGAAGGTCAGCGCCTGCTTGACCTGTTTGACGACGACCGGGGAGTCGTCCGGCGGGGGCTTCTCGTCCTGGAGCCAGCCGCCGGGGTCCTTGAAGACCACGACATCGCCCCGCTCGGGTCGGGAGCCGAACCAGGGTGTGAGTTTGTCCACCAGGACCCGGTCACTGATCCTGATCGTCTGCTCCATGGATCCGGAGGGGATCACGAAGGCCTGCACCAGGAAGGTCTTGAGGACGAGCGCGATCAGCAGCGCCACGGTGATCAGGATCGGTATCTCGGCGACGGCGGACCTGCGGCGCCGCCGCTTGACCCTTCGGGCGAGCTTGCGCCGCTCGGCGCGGCCCGGCAGCGCCCGCCCCGTGGTGGGCCGTGAGCCCGTCGGGAGCCTGGTGTCGGCTCCATGGGCCGCCGGCCGTCCGCGCTTACCCATGGGCCCCGTCCGGGCTCCGTACACCCCGGAACGCGCCGGTCGGGTCCAGCCCCGACCAGCGGACCGGCGGCCAGCCGATCCAGTCCGCCCGGCCGATGACCCTGTCGACGGGCACCATGCCGCCGCCCGGCTCGCCGAGATGGTCCCGGGAGTCGCGTGAATCGCTCCGGTGGTCGCCCATGACCCACAGGGTGCCCGGCGGTACGACGATGTCGAAGGGGACCTGGGAAGGCGCGTCCCCGGGGTGGAGATACCGCTCGTCCACCGCCCGGCCGTTCACCTGGACCCTGCCCCCCTTGTCGCAGCAGACCACCCGGTCGCCCCCGACCCCGATCACGCGCTTGACGAAATCGGTCTCGGCGGGCTCGGCGAGCCCCAGGGCCGCGGCGGCCCCGTGCAGCAGCCCGGTGACGGGGTTCTCCCGAGGAGGCTCCTGGACGAAGGATCCGGTGCCGTCGAAGACGACCACGTCACCACGCTCCGGCTCGGCGTCGAAACGGTACGCCAGCTTGTTGACCAGCACCCGGTCCCCCACCTGGAGGGTGGGCTCCATCGAGCCACTGGGAATCTGGAAGGGCTGCACCACGAATGCGCTGAAGAGCAGCACGGCGACCGCGCAGCCGACACCGAGCAGTCCCGCTCTGCCCAAGGAGAGCCTGCCCAGCGAGAGCGGAGAACGCGCGGAGCGCGACCGCTCTTCCGTCCCTGTGGGGTTCGTCCCACTGAGGAATTCGGAAGAGCGGTCGCGCTCCGTGTGCTCCGCTTCGGTGTCCATCGGGGCCAGAGCTTATCCGGCCCTCCTATGGACCCGGGTGCGACGTGACGAACGCCCGCCCGGTCGGCGCGACTCAGTTGTCGCGCTTCTCCTTGATCTTGGCGGCCTTGCCGCGCAGCTCACGCAGGTAGTAGAGCTTGGCGCGACGGACGTCACCACGGCTCACCAGCTCGATCTTCTCGAAGATCGGGCTGTGGACCGGGAAGGTGCGCTCGACACCGACGGAGAAGGAGACCTTGCGGACCGTGAAGGTCTCGCGGACGCCCGAGCCCTGACGGCGGATGACCACGCCCTTGAACTGCTGGATACGGGAGCGGTTGCCCTCGATGACCCGTACGTGCACGTTCACCGTGTCACCGGGGCGGAAGGCGGGGAGGTCGCTGCGGAGCGACGAGGCGTCGACTGTGTCGAGCAGGCTGGACATGTGGATCTGCTTCCTCGCTGATGCCACAGGTCATCAGCGGATGTCGAGAGGAGAGTTCGGGGGTGCCGTTCGCGTCGGGCGGGCGTCGTTCCCCCTGTGGCAGGGGCGCACACCGGACGTACGGCAGCGGCCTATTCTTCCATGTCATCCGGCCTGCGCCAAAATCGGCCGCCGGGCTCCGGCGACCAGCCCAGGATCGAGAGTGTCTCGCGGTCCTTCTTGTCGAAGGCCACGGGGTCGCAGCGCTCGATCAGATCGGGCCGGTTGAGCGCCGTACGGCGGAACGCCTCGTCCCGGCGCCAGCGCGCGATCCTGCCGTGGTGGCCGCTGAGCAGGACGTCCGGAATCCCGCGCCCGCGCCACTCGGGCGGCTTGGTGTAGACGGGGCCTTCCAGCAGGTTGGCCATCTCTCCGGGGGCGAAGGAGTCGTCGCGGTGCGACTCGGCGTTGCCGAGGACACCGGGCAGCAGCCGGGCGACGGCCTCGGTGATGACCAGTACGGCCGCCTCGCCGCCGGCCAGCACATAGTCACCGATGGACACCTCGACGACCGGTATCCGGGTCGCGTACTCGTCCATGACCCGGCGGTCGATGCCCTCGTACCGCGCGGGCGCGAAGAGCAGCCAGGGCCGCTCGGACAGTTCGACGGCCACTTCCTGGGTGAAGGGGCGTCCGCTGGGGGTGGGGACGACCAGGACCGGTCCGCGCGCCCCGGTCTCGTAGCCGCTCGCCAGGATGTCGTCCAGGGCCTCGCCCCAGGGCTCGGTCTTCATGACCATGCCCGGACCGCCGCCGTAGGGGGTGTCGTCGACCGTGTTGTGCCGGTCGTACGTCCACTCCCGCAGGTCGTGCACATGGACGTCGAGCCGGCCGCGCGCACGGGCCTTGCCGACCAGCGAGACGTTCAGCGGCTCCAGGTACTCCGGGAAGATCGTGACGACGTCGAGCCGCATCAGCCGCCGTCCCCACCGGACGCGCTCCTGCCGTCGGTGTCGCTCGCCGAGTCGCTCGCCGAGTCGCTCCGGCCGCCGGCGACTTCCGCCTGGTCGTCGATCAGGCCGGGAGGCGGGTCGATGACGGCCCGCTGTTCCTCCAGATCGATCTCCGTGACGATCTCCTCGACGAACGGGATCATCACCTCGCTGCCGTCGGGCCGCTCCACGATGAACAGGTCCTGCGAGGGCAGATGGGAGATCTCGGTGATCCTGCCGATCTCCGTACCGTCGGCCAGGACGACATCCAGATCCATGAGCTGATGGTCGTAGAACTCCTCCGGGTCCTCGGGGAGTTCCTCCGGATCCACCTCGGCGATCAGCAGGACGTTGCGCAGCGCCTCGGCGCCCGTACGGTCCCGTACGCCCTCGAAGCGCAGCAGCAGTCTGCCGCTGTGCACCCGGCCCTCCCCGATCGTCAGCGGTCCGGCCGAGGCCGGGTCCGTGGCGAGTACGGCGCCGGGGCCGAGCCGCAGTTCCGGCTCGTCCGTACGCACCTCTACGGTGACCTCACCCTTGATCCCATGGGCGCGGCCCACCCGCCCGACCACCAACTGCACTACAGGCACCTTCTTTTCCGGCAGAACGGCAATTCACAACGACGACGGACGACGACAGACGACAACAGGCGGCGGCAACACGGTGGCGGAAAGCAGCGAAGGCCGGAGAAGGCGGTGGCCCTCCCCGGCCCGTGCCGGTGTTCCAGCTCTGTCAGCGAACCTGGTCCACATCGACGAGGTCGACACGGATGCCGCGGCCGCCGATGGCGCCCACGACGGTCCGCAGAGCACGCGCGGTGCGGCCGTTGCGGCCGATCACCTTGCCGAGGTCGTCGGGGTGGACCCGGACCTCCAGCACACGGCCACGGCGCAGGTTGCGCGAGGCGACCTGCACGTCCTCCGGATTGTCGACGATGCCCTTCACGAGGTGCTCGAGAGCCTCCTCGAGCATGCTCAGGCCTCGGTCGACTCGGCGGCGGCCGAGGACTCGGCTTCGTCGGCCTTCTTGTCGGACTTCTTGGCCTTCTGGGTGATGGCCTCGCCCTTGGGCTCGTCGCCGGCGTCCTTGGCGGCGGCCTCGAAGAGGGCGCGCTTGTCGGCCTTCGGCTCCGGCTGGAGCAGCGGCGCGGGGGCCGGGAGGCCCTTGTGCGCCTGCCAGTCACCGGTGAGCTTGAGGATCGCGAGAACCGGCTCGGTCGGCTGGGCGCCGACGGACAGCCAGTAACGCGCGCGCTCCGAGTCGACCTCGATGCGCGAGGGGTTCTGCACCGGGTGGTACAGACCGATCTCCTCGATGGCCCGGCCGTCGCGGCGGGTGCGGGAGTCGGCGACGATGATGCGGTAGTGAGGCGAACGGATCTTGCCCAGACGCTTCAGCTTGATCTTGACTGCCACTGGTGTGGTGTCTCCTGGTCTTGACGTGGTTGGGCGCAACGGGATGCCGCGTGGGGTTGCGGTACCCGATCCGCCCGATGGACGCGTCAGCCGGAGGAGAGAGGGGTCCTGTGCGACTGTCGAGTACAGCTCGCCATTCTGCCACACCCCCGAACCGGGACGTGCCCCCCCGTCGGCGGCCCGCTGTCCCGCCCCGGGTCCCGCCCCGGTGGCGGGTGATCAGCTCGCGGCTCCCACCACTTCCGGAATACGGAAGGGCTTCCCGCAGCCGCCGCAGACGATCGGCGCCTGGGCGAGGACCGAGGGAACGACCCGGACGTTCCGCCCGCAGTCGCAGACCGCCTTGACGCGTACGCCGCCGCCGGACGAGCCGTGCCGGGCGGCCGGACCGCGGAAACTGCGCTTGGTGTCGGCGGCCGTCGCGACCGTGTGCGCCTTCAGCGCGCGCTGGAGGCGCTCGATGGTGGGGCGATATCGGCGCTTGGCCTCGGGACTGAGCGAGACCAGGGAGAAACCGCTGCTGGGATGCGGCTCCTCGGGATGGTCGAGGCCCATCTCCTCGGCGATGGCCAGGAATCGGCGGTTGTGATAGCGGCCCGCGCGCGAGGTGTCGCGGACACCTCTGGCCGCGGCGATGCCATGGACCGCTTCATGAAGCAGTCGTTCGAAGGAGAGCTCCGCGCCGCAGGCGGACGAGGACTCTCCGATCAGGGACTCTGGCGCGGCAAGATCCGGCAGCTCGGGGTGGGACCTCTGAATGTCGGCCCACGCCTGCGCCAGCTCTGCGGCGAGAACAGGTGGTGTCGTGCTCACGTCGTGAACAACGAGCCTGGGCCCCCGTGGGTTCCATTACGGGGCATCCCAAATAATTTGCACGTACCCGTCAGTTGCCATTGATGCGTCCTGACGAGGGTAGGTGCGTCGATCTGCGGAGAAGCCTCACAGCTCGTCCCAAGGTGGTACGTAGCGCCGCGTACGCAGAGACGCGTAGACGATCTACGTCTGCCGGTCGTCTCCCCAGCTCACCGTGCGGGTGTGCGACGGGCGGGAGTACCGGGCCGGACGGGGCCGGAGCGGCGCCCCCGGCCGGTGGGCGTCAGCAGGCGCGGGCCACGACGGCGACAGTACCGGGGGTGTCGTCCGCCTCGGGCACCGGCCCGTCGGCGTACGAACGCCACGGTGCCGCCCGCCGGATCGCGCGGGGGAAACCGGTTGCCCGGGGCGTCGGAACTGGCGCTCTCGCCATGACAGGAATCGTACGGCGGCGGGGACGGGCGGCGGGATCGGGCCATGTGCGCGGGGGCGCACGCCCGGGGCATCCACGCTTTGCCCCTCACCCACTGGACGTGGGCACGGATCGGGAGTTCCCTGGCGTTCGGGGGTTTTACGCGCACGTATCGGGGGGGCTGCCCGACAGGGGCATCGAGGACCTCGGCGGATTGGGGCGCTATCCATGGCACGTACGCTCGGCCGGCATCAGCTTCCTCCTCATGCGGGCCCGCCCGCTCCGGGCACCGGGAACGGACCGATGGGCCCGACGGCGCGCGTGGACACACGGACGGGCGCGGGCGCGCGCGCCCGCGACTGGGCCGAGATCCAGGAACGGATGCTGGTACCCCTCTACGAAGCGGTGTACGAACGGCTGGAGGTCCGTACCGGGACACGGGTGCTCGGTCTGGGCTGCGGCTCGGGGCTCGCGCTGCTGCTCGCCGCCGCGCGGGGCGCGCGAGTGACGGGAGTCGACACCGACCAGGAGCGGCTGGCGCTGGCCCGTGAGCGACTGCTCGCCGACGGGGAGCGGGACGGTGAGGACCGGCCCGCCGGCACCGGAACGGTCCTGCCCGCGGACCGGATCACCGAAACCGCCGAGGTCACCGCGGAGCCCGGCCGGCCGCCGTACGACCTGATCACCGCCTTCCAGCCGATCGGCACCGTGGCGGGCGACGCGCAGGGGCTGGTGCCCGCCCTCGACTCGGCGATACCGCTGGTGGAACGGGGTGCTCCGGTGGTGCTGGCGGGCTGGGGTCCTCCGGAGCGCTGCGCCACATACGCCGTGCTGCGGTCCGCCGACGGGCCGGTCGGCGGGCTGCGCGAGGGCTCCCCGCGCCCGCCGCGGCGGGACGATCTGGAGGACGTGGCGGCGCGGGCCGGGCTGGAACCGGACGGCTCGGGGCGGGTGGCCTGCCCGTTCGGCTACGCGGACACGGAGAGCGCGGTCCGCGGACTGCTGTCGACCGGCGTGTTCGACGGGGCGGTCCTGGCGAAGGACCGGCAGCGGGTGGAGAAGGAGATCGGCGAGGCGCTCCAGCCGCATCTGCGGCGCGACGGCACGGTGTGGATGCCGAATGTCTTCCGCTATCTGATCGCCCGTACGCCCTGAGCACGTAATCCCTGAGCATGTACGCCCTGAGCCGCGACGATCCGGCGCGACGGGACGGCCGGCCGCCGCTTCGGCAACGGATCGGCACACACCCTTGCCACTATCCAGAATCCTGTTTACTGTCTCTTGCGTGACCGGCTTCGACGAACGTCTTCTGACCCGTAACGGCCTCGCGGCCCGGCAGCTCGCCGTTCTGCTGCTGAACCACGAGCCGGACACCCGGCTGCCGCGCGTCCGCGACTTCGCCGTGGAGCTGGGCGTCGGAAACGGAACCGTCCAGGCCGCGCTCCAGCTTCTGGAGAACGCCCAGGCCATCGAGACCACGGCCCGGGGCCATCTCGGCACCTTCCTCGTCCGCTCCGACCGCTCGATACTGTGGCGGCTCTCCGGGCTCGGAACCCTGCTCGCCGCGATGCCGCTGCCGTACTCCCGTCGTTACGAAGGACTGGCCACCGGGCTGCGCTCGGCCTTCGAGGCGGCGGGCGCCCCCTTCGCGATCACCTTCATGCGGGGCGCCGGTGCCCGTACCACCGCCCTGCTCGAAGGCAAGGTCGATCTCGTGGTGCTCTCGCGCTTCGCCGCCGACCGCCTGATCGAGGAGCACCCGGTCGAACTGGTCGCGGATCTCGGCCCGGCGACCTATGTGGGCGCGCACGGACTGCTGCTGCGGCACGGCACCACGCCCGGCACACCGGGGCTGCGCGTCGCCGTCGACCACGCCTCCGAGGACCAGCGCATGCTCGCGGAGCGGGCGTTCGCCGGGCGCGCGGACATCAAGTGGGTGGAGGCCTCGTACATGCAGCTCCGCGAGCTGTTCGAGCACGACCTGGCCGACGCGACCGTCTGGAACCTCGACGAGGTGCAGGGCCGGCTCGGTCCGGGCGTGGACGTCCTGCCGCTCGGCGACGAGGTCACCCGCGATCTGGCCCTGCGCAACTCCCGGGCGGCGATCATCGGCAGGACCGAGGGGGCGAAGGCCCTGGGTGCCGTACGGGACTCACTCGACCTGTCTGTCGTCACCACACTCCAGTCCGAGGTACTGAACGGTGAACGCACGCCCTCGTACTGACCCCCCTACCGACCGCCCTCGTACCGACCGCCGCCACGGGGAGACGCACAGTCCCCGGCGGCTCAAAATACAAAATCCTGGTTACTGTCCGATCGATCGCCGGAAGAACCCGGCCGGAGGGAAAGGAGCACCATGGACGACCAGCTCGCCCTGCGCATCACGCTGTTCCGCGAGAGCGGCCAGGTCAGGCCCGAGGTCGCCGCGTTCGTCGGGGACGAGCTGGACGCCCTGGCCGCCGAGGGCAACACCGTGACCGAGGACACGGCGGCCATGCTGACCAGCCATCTCATGATGGCGCTCAACCGGCTCCTCGACGGGGCGCCGATCGACGAGTTCCGTACCGACGAGCAGGTGGCGGCCGAACTCGTGGGACACCCCGACGCCGTGGCGCGGGCGCGCGCCGTCTCCGTACGGGCCCGGCGCGAACTGGGCGCCGCGCTCCCGGAGTCCGAGATCAACTTCCTGGCACTGCATCTCGCCGTACTCGGCCGGCACTCCGCCGGCTGAGACCGCCGACCGAACCGCCCCCGACTCGAACCGCCCTCGACCCGAACCGCCCTCGACTCCCCCGAGCGAGAAGGACAAGGACTGAGCCATGACAAAGATTCTCACCGGTGGCGTCGGCAAGACCGAGGTCGCGCAGACCGTGGGCGCCCTCGCCCTCGACGGACTGGAGATCACCCTCTCCAACGACATGGACGCGGCGATGAAACTCCGCGCCGGCCAGGCCGACTACTACCTCGGCACCTGCCACACCGGCGCCGGCGCCTCTCTCGGCATCCTCGTCGGGCTGCTGGGACAGCCGCTCTGCCACACCTTCGGCCGGTCCGTGCCCACCGAGGAGCAGGTCGCCGGACTGCTGGCGGACGGCAAGAAGGTCTTCGGCTTCGCCATCGACCAGATCGATGTGATCGCCCCGATCATGGCCCGCGCGATCGCCGCGCGCGACTGACCGCCGAAGCCGACCAGGAGACATCCCCGTGAGCACCGTCCTCGCAGCGAGCACCGGTCTGGACTTCTCGCTGACCCAGAAACTGTTCGTCATAGCCATGTGCGCGCTGACCGCCTTCATCTCGCATCTGGCCCTGGCCGTCTTCAACGACGGTGTACGCCCCTTCATGCTCGACTTCATCCAGGGACGTTCCAAGCGCTCCGCCACCACGGCGGTGTCCTTCGGGCTCTCCGCGGGCTTCATCTTCGGGCTCGGCGCCCCGATGGCCCTCTCCAGCGGAGTGCTCAACCCGTGGCTGCTCTTCCTGCCGACCGACATCCTCGGCATCCTCGCGCCCAGGAAGTGGCTCGCGCCGCTGCTCGGCGGCGCCTGGGGCGCGCTGGTCGTCTTCGGACTCGGCGGAGCCAATGACGTGGCGCACGATCTGCCCGTCGACTTCCTGACGGCGATGCAGCAGATGTCGACGCCGATCCTCTTCCTCTTCACGCTCTTCCCGGTGCTCGCGATCACCAGGCAGTTCGGCCGGCCGCGCGGCGCTCTGGCCGCCGTGCTGGAGCTGGCGCTCGTCATCCTGACCATGAAGCTCTGGCCCAACGTCTTCGCCGGTTCACTGGCCATGGCCGCCGGGGTGCTGCTGCTCATCGGCCTCGCGGTCAGGAAGGACCTGGCCCAGCGCGAGGCCGACCGGGCCGCCGCCCTCGCGGCCGGGGAGCAGATCTCCGGTCCGGGGCAGAAAAGCCAGGAGAGCCAGGGAAGCCAAGGGAGCCAGGGGAGCCAGGGGAGCCAGGAGAGCACAGTCGATCCGATGGCCTCCCTGTTCAGCACCAGCGCCCTGCGACTGCGCCGCCATCTGCCGCTGTTCATGGTGCTGGGCGCCGGAATCTGCGTCCTGGCGCAGATGCACATATTCGGCGGGGGCGAGGCCACCAGCTTTCTGATAGCCAAGGGGCAGTACAGCGAGGCGGCCCAGGTCGACTTCTACCGGGTCTTCGGCTTCGTCCCGCTGATCGCGACGACCGCGCTCGCCTCCGGCGCGTACGGCATCGCCGGTTTCACGCTCGTCTACCCCATCGGCTATCTGCTGCCGAACCCGCTGCTGGCGGCCGTCGTCGGCGCCGTGGTCCTCGCCCTCGAAGTGCTGGCCCTGTCCTCCATCGGCAAGGTCCTCGGCAAGCTGCCGAGCGTCCGGGACTCCTCCGAGTATCTGCGCGGCGCGATCACCGAGACGCTGGCGCTCGCGATCCTCTTCGGCTCCCTGCTCGCGGCCAATGTCATGGGCGGCGGTCTCGGCATCCTCGTCGTGGGTGGGCTCTATCTCCTGAACGAGGCGATGGGCAGGCCCGTGGTGCGGATGGCGGCGGCGCCCGCGGCGGTCCTGGCCGGTGGCGTGCTGCTCAACATCCTCTACTGGCTGGATCTGTTCACCCCGCTGAAGGGCTGAGGCCGGCCGCCCCTCCCTCCTGCCGATCCGTCCGACCGTCCGATCCGCCCAACCATCCGTCCGATCCAGGCACGCCCCCGACCAGAGCGCGCCAGGAAGGCACCCGCACCATGCAGCACCACCCCGGGGCTCATCCCCCGGCCCCCCACACCAGCCGTCAACTGCGCACCGTCGCCGGGTCGCTGCCCGTCTCCGCCGTACGCGGCCCGGCGCTCGCCCATGAACATCTCGTCCTCGATCTCGACCGGGCGGGCGACGGCGCCGCCGTCCTGGACACCGTGCGCCACCGGTCCGCCGTCACCGCCGAACTGTGCGCTCTGCGCGCCGAGTTCGGACTCGGCCTGGTCATCGAGCTGACCTGCCGGGGTATGGGCCGTGACCCGCGCGCCCTCGCCCGTATCGCCGAGGAGTCCGGGGTCGCGGTCGTCGCGGCCACCGGCTGGTACTACGAACCGTTCCACCCGGACGAGATCCGCGGCGCGAGCGTGGCACAGCTCACCGAGACGCTGGTCAGGGAGATCACGGACGGCTTCTCCGACAAGTCGGCCGACGGACCCGCCGACGAGTTCGCCGACGGATCCGGTGCCGCATCCGGATCCGGTGCCAGCGCCGGTGCCGGATCCGGTGCCAGCGCCGGTGCCGCGTCCGGTGTCGGTGCCGGATCCGCTGAGACCCGTATCAGGCCCGGTGTCCTCGGTGAGATCGGCAGCCACGGCGACCGGCCGAGCGAGCCCGAGACCCGCGCGCTCCTCGCCTCCGCCCATGCCGCCCTCGCCACCGGACTCTCCCTCGCCACCCATGCCCAGCTCGGCCGCGGTGCGCTCGCCCAGCTCGAACTGCTCACCGGTACGGGACTGGCACCGCACCGGATCTCCCTCGGCCACCAGGATCTGCTCGACGACCCCGCCGTCCACCGTGAACTGGCCGCGAGCGGCGCGTATGTCGCGTTCGACACCGTCGGCAAGGAGAGCTACCAGAGCGACGACACCCGGCTGCGGCTGCTGCTGTCGCTGCTGGAGGCAGGACACGCGGACCGGATCCTGCTCAGCGGCGACATCTCGCGCCATGGCTATCTGGAGTCGGAGGGCGGTCAGGGGTACGGGCATCTCTTCCGCTCCTTCCTGCCGAAGGCGCGCGCGGCGGGCGTGGACGACTCGCTGATCGATCTGATGACGCGCCGCAATCCGGTGCGCTTTCTGACCGGCGCCGACACCGACGTCGGCACCAGCACCAGCACCAGCACCGGACCCGACGCGGAGGAGATCTGAGATGTCCGTACAGCTTTCCCCGGCACAGCTTCCCCCGACGTTCCCACTGGCGACGGTGGCGCTGGAGGACGCGGTCCGGCTCCAGTACCGGCTGCTGGAGTGTGTCGCCGCCCATTTCGAGGGCCCCCAGCTCTTCGAGGCCGACGCCGGTGTCGTACCGGGCCTCGGCCGGCCCCGTGCCACCGCGCGGGTCGAGGCCGTACTCGCCGACCACTTCGGCGCCGAGGACGCCGCGCTCGTCCAGGGCGCGGGAACGGGCGCCATCCGGGCCGCGCTCCAGGCCGTCGTCTCCCCCGGCGCCCCCCTGCTGATCCACCGGGCCCCCGTCTACAGGACCACCGCCACCACCCTGCGCGGGCTCGGCGTCCGCACCACGGAGGCCGACTTCAACGACCCGACGGCGCTACGGGAGGCCCTGGAGTCCGGCGCGTTCGGCTGGGCGTACGTCCAGCACAGCAGACAGCGGCTCGCCGACTCCTACGATCCGGGCGAGGTCCTCGCGCTCTGCCGCGCCGCCGGGGTCCGTACCGTCGTCGACGACAACTACGCGGTGATGCGTGTCCCTGCCTCCGGAGTGGAACTGGGCGCGGACGCCTCCTGCTTCTCCCTCTTCAAGCTGCACGGCCCCGAGGGGATCGGAGCGGTCGTCGGCGCCCGTGATCTCGTCGCACGTGTGCGCGCCGACAACTACTCGGGCGGCGGCCAGGTCCAGGGACAGCAGGCGCTCGACGCGCTGCGCGCCCTCACCCATGTCCCCGTCATGTGGGCGCTCCAGTCCCAGGTGGGCGAGGAGGTCGCGGCCCGGCTCACCGCCGGTGAGGTGCCCGGGGTCGCGGAGGTACGGATCGCCAACGCCCAGGACCGCTGTCTGCTGGTACGGCTCGACCGGCCGGTGGCCCGTGAACTGCCCGCCGTCGCCGCGCGGCACGGCGCGGCGCCCTACCCCGTGGGCTCCAACTCCCGCTACGAGATCGCCCCGCTCGTCTACCGGCTGTCCGGCTCGTCGCTGGAGGACACCCCCGGACTCGCCGACTGGGCCGTACGGATCAACCCCATGCGGGCCGGAGCCGATCTCGTCATCGAGATCCTGCGCCGTTCGCTGCACGAGCTGAAGGGCTGACCGTGTTCCTCGACACCGTCCTCACCCGTAACCCCGCGCTCGTCGGCACGGCGACCGCGCTGCACCGGTCCGGGACCGTCCCGCCCGACACCTATGTCATCGACGCCGACGCCGTCGAGGCCAACGCGGCGCTGCTGGCCGGCGAGGCCGAACGGCTCGGACTCTCGCTCTGGTTCGTCGTCAAGCAGCTCGGCCGCAACCCCGCGCTGATCCGGGCGATCGCCCGGCACATCCCGCGCTTCGCCGCGATCGATCCGTCCGAGGCACGGATCCTGCGCGCCAACGGCGCGCGGGCGGGCAACCTCGGCCATCTCGTGCAGATCCCGCGCCGCGATCTGCCGGAGATGCTCGTATGGCGGCCCGAGGCCGTGACCGTCTTCGATCTCGCCAACGCGCGGGCCGTCTCGGACGCCGCCCGTGAACTGGGCTTCGTCCAGGACGTGCTCGTACGGATCGAGGGCGCCGCGGGATCGGTCTATCCCGGCCAGGAAGGCGGTGTACCGCTCGACTCCTTGGACGACTTCGCCGCCGCCGCGGAAGAGCTCGCGGGCATCAGGATCGCGGGGGTCACCGCGTTCCCCTGTGTGCTCTGCGATCCGGTGACCGGTGTTCCCGTCCCGACCGCCACCTTCGAACTGGTCCTCAAGGCACGGGAGTCGCTCGCCGCGCGCGGCCATGAGGGGCTGAAGCTCAGCGCCCCCAGCGCCACCTCCATGGCGAGCCTGCCGCTGCTGGCGGAGCTGGGCGCCACCCATGGCGAGCCCGGCCACGCCCTGACCGGCACCACCCCGCTGCACGCGATCGACCCGGACCAGCCGGAACGGCCCGCCTATGTGTATGTCAGCGAGGTGGCGCACACCCTCGCGGACGGCCGGCCCGCGCTCCACGGCGGCGGTTTCTACCCGCGCGCGGGTATCCGTGACGCCCTGCTGCCACGCACCGGAACTCGCCTCGCGGTGCAGGACGCGCCCGCCGAGAACATCGACTACTACCGGCTGCTGGAGGCGCCCGCCTCGCCGGGCGCGGTCCGGGCCGGGGACACCGCCGTACTCGCCTTCCGTACCCAGATCTTCGTCACCCGGTCGACCGTCGCGGTCGTCTCCGGTCTCTCGGCCGGCGAGCCCCGGCTGACCGGTCTGTACGACAGCCGGGGCCGGGCCCTGTGAGGGGCCACGCGGCCGGGCCCTGTGAGGGGCCATCAGCAAGGCCCTGTCCAGTCTGTCCAGTCAGGACCAAGGAGCCAGCAGCCATGAGCAAGACCGTCGTCCTCGTCATCGACGGATTCGGGATCGGCGCCATGCCGGACGCCGGGGCGCTGCGGCCCGGTGATCTCGCGGCCGACACCTGTGGGCATGTTCTCGACCACTGCCGGTCGGCGCTCGGCCGACCGCTGCGTCTGCCCGCCCTCGGATCGCTCGGACTCGGACTCGTCCGTCCGCACCGGGATCTGGCCAGGGGCCCTGCGCTCCCGGTGGCCGTGGGCCGGGCCGCGCTCGGCTATCCGGGCGCGGACACCTTCGCCGGGCACCAGACCATGATGGGCGCGGACTTCGGCCGGGTGACGGTGGCACGGCTCGGGGAGCATCTGGACGAGGTCTCCTCGGCGCTCGGAGCCGCGGGGCACGCGGTGGAGCGGTGGGACGGCCGTCCGCTGCTGCTCGTCGACGGCTCCGTGCTGGTCCATGACAATCTGGAGGCCGACCCGGGCATCAACTGGAACGCCTCGGGACGGCTGACGGATCTGCCCTTCGACCGGATCCTCGCCGTCGCGCGTACGGTACGGACCGTGGCGCCCGTCGCCCGTGTGATCGCCGTCGGCGGCCACGCGGACGGGCCGCTCGGCGCGTACGTACGGGACGGGGACGGCGGTACGGTCGGGCTCGACACCCCGGCCTCCGGCTTCTACCGCAACGGCGGTCTTGAGGTCCGGCATCTGGGCGCGGATCTCGACCACACCCGGCAGCTGCCCGAACTGGCGGCCCGCGCGGGTATCCCGGTCACCCTGGTCGGCAAGGCGGCGGACATCCTCGTCTGCGAGGCGGCGGTACGGCGGCCCGCCGTCGACACGGCGGAGGTCCTCGCGCACACGCTGGAGGCGGTGCGCGCCCCGGGCGACGCGCTGGTCGTCACCAATGTGCAGGAGACCGATCTCGCGGGACACCAGCAGGACGCGGAGCGCTACGGGCGGATCCTGGAGCGGACCGACGCGGGGCTGGCCGCGCTGATCGGGCTGCTGGACCGGCCCGGCGACCGGCTGATCGTGACCGGCGACCACGGCAACGACCCGACGATCGGCCATGCCCATCACACGCGTGAGTACGTGCCCGTGCTCATCCACCGGCCGGGCGCGGCCGGGGCCGAACCGCTCCCGGACGCGCCGACACTGGCGGACGTCGGTGCCCTGGCGGCACAGTCGCTGGGCCTGGACACCGGAGCCCTGGCGAACGGTGCCGTACGGACCAGGACCGCGCCCGTCGGCTCCTGACCCCCCGGGGCACCGGGGCACCGGGACCCGACCGCGCCGGCGAACAGCCCTCGGCCAGCCGGCCGGTTAGGGCCGACCGGTCAGCCCATGAACTTCTTGAACTCGTCGGGCAGTTCGAAGTTCTTGTCCTGGTCCCCGGCCGGCAGACCGAACGCGCCGCCCGGCTGCGCGGCGGCCTCCTCGCGCCGTGCGACCGCGGCCTGCTCCTCGGCCTTCCGCTTCATCGGGTTGCCCGAGCGCTGCTTGCCCTTGGCCTGCTTCTGCTTCTTCTTCGTACGCCCGGGTCCGCCGCCCATCCCGGGCATGCCCGGCATCCCCGGCATCCCGCCGCCCTGCGCCATCCTCGACATCATCTTGCGGGCCTCGAAGAACCGCTCCACGAGGTTCTTCACCGCGCTGACCTCGACCCCGGAGCCCCGTGCGATACGGGCCCGGCGCGAGCCGTTGATGATGACCGGGTCAGTGCGCTCGCCCGGAGTCATCGACTTGATGATCGCGGCGGTACGGTCCACGTCCCGCTCGTCGATGTTGTTGATCTGGTCCTTGATCTGCCCCATACCGGGCAGCATCCCGAGCAGCTTGCTGATGCTGCCCATCTTCCTGACCTGTTCCATCTGGGCCAGGAAGTCGTCCAGCGTGAAGTCCTTGCCGCCCTTGCTGCTCGCCAGCTTGGAGGCCATCTTCTCGGCCTCGGCCTGGCTGAACGTCTTCTCCGCCTGCTCGATCAGGGTGAGCAGATCACCCATGTCGAGGATGCGGGACGCCATACGGTCCGGGTGGAAGGCGTCGAAGTCCTCCAGCTTCTCACCGTTCGACGCGAACATGATCTGCTTGCCGGTGACATGCGCGACGGAGAGGGCCGCGCCGCCACGGGCGTCGCCGTCCAGCTTGGAGAGCACGACACCGTCGAAGCCGACGCCGTCGCGGAAGGCCTCGGCGGTGTTGACCGCGTCCTGGCCGATCATCGCGTCGACGACGAAGAGCGTCTCGTCGGGGCTGACGGCGTCGCGGATGTCCGCGGCCTGCTTCATCATCTCCTGGTCGATACCGAGGCGGCCCGCGGTGTCGACGACGACGACGTCGTACTGCTTGGTCTTCGCGTAGCCGATGGAGTCCCTGGCGACCTTGACCGGGTCGCCGACGCCGTTGCCCGGCTCCGGCGCGTACACCGCGACACCCGCGCGGTCCGCGACGACCGAGAGCTGGTTGACGGCGTTGGGACGCTGGAGGTCACAGGCGACGAGCAGCGGGGTGTGGCCCTGGCCCTTGAGCCAGAGACCGAGCTTTCCGGCCAGGGTGGTCTTGCCGGCGCCCTGGAGGCCCGCGAGCATGATCACGGTCGGCGGCTGCTTGGCGAAGCGCAGGACCCGGGTCTCACCGCCGAGGATACCGACCAGTTCCTCGTTGACGATCTTGAGGACCTGCTGGGCCGGGTTCAGCGCCTGGGACACCTCGGCGCCGCGGGCCCGTTCCTTGAGATTCGCGATGAAGGCGCGGACGACGGGCAGTGCGACATCCGCTTCGAGGAGCGCGATACGGATCTCGCGCGCGGTGGCGTCGATGTCCGCCTCGGACAGCCGCCCCTTGCCGCGAAGGGTCTTGAACGTCGCTGAGAGGCGGTCGGAGAGAGTGTCGAACACGGTGGTCGCGGATCCTCAGGTCGGGAGCGGATGAGGGGGCCGTCCCCGCTCGGTGAAGGACAGACCGTCCCCCAGGGTATCCGGCCGCGTGCGATGAGGTCTGCCCCGCGGCGGGCACGGCCGTACGGGTGGCACGCTCCACCGTACGGCCGATGCCCCGGGACCCGTCGCCACGAGCCCGCCGCCATGAGCCGGCGCCTGTCACGCCCGTCACCGCGGGCGTCACGTCCGTCACCGCGGGCGTCAGCTCAGGGCCGCCTCCAGTCCCTTCGCCAGGTCCACCGCGTCCGCCTCCGGGAGCGGGGAACCGTCCGCGCGTGTGACATAGACCGTGTCCACCGCGTTCGCGCCCAGCGTCGAGACATGGGCGCTGCGCACCCGTACCGCCGCCTCCTCCAGGGCCCGCCCGATACGGTGCAGCAGCCCCGGCGCGTCCTGGGCGCGGACCTCGATGACCGTCGCGAGCTGCGAGGCCGTCGGCGCGACCGTCACCCGTGGCGGCGGCGCCTGCACACCCCGGCGGCGCGGGTAGGCCGCCTCGCGCTCGGCGAGCCTGGCGGGGATGTCCAGTGAACCGTCCAGGGCCCTTACGAGATCGGCGCGGAGCCTGACGGCCTGCGGGAGCGAGCCGTACTCGGCCGCGACCCGCCAGCTCAGCAGCAGCACCTCCGTGGTGCCGCCGCCCGGTCCCGCGGTGCCGCCCAGCTCCGTGGGCAGTTCGATGGCGCGCAGATCGGCCGCCCGTACGGTGAGCCGGTGCAGGGCCAGCACCCCGGCCGCGGCGGGCAGTACGCCCGGCTGGTCGGGCAGGGCGATGAGCAGTTCGACCCCCACGGGCTCCGGTGTGCCGTCCTCCTCCTGCCGGGTCTCGGCCTGGGCGCGCAGCGAGAGCACCGGATCGCCGGTGCGCAGCGCCTCGACGGCCAGCCGTTCCTGTTCGGCGCTGGGCGCGGTGGGCTCGGGCTCGGCGGGCGCGTCGCCCGCGAGGACCGCGGCGACCCGTGCGACGAGATCGTCGACGAGCGAGGCACGCCAGGACGACCAGGCCGCGGGTCCGGTGGCGAGCGCGTCGGCCTCGGTGAGGGCGTGCAGCAGCTCCAGCGTGCTGACGGAGCCGATACGGGCGGCGACCGAGGCGACGGTCGCGGGGTCGTCCAGATCGCGCCGGGTCGCGGTGTCGATGAGCAGGAGATGGTGGCGTACGACCGTGGCGATGACGCCCATGTCCTCCTGGTCGAAGCCGATCCGGGCGGCCACGTCCCGGGCGATGACCTCACCGGCCACGGAGTGGTCGCCGGGCCAGCCCTTGCCGATGTCGTGCAGCAGCGCGCAGACGAGCAGCAGGTCGGGACGGCTCACCCGGCGGGTGAGCGAGGAGGCCTGGACGGCGGTCTCCACGAGATGGCGGTCGACGGTCCAGGTGTGGACGGCGTTGCGCTGGGGCCGGCAGCGCACCCGCTCCCAGTCGGGCAGCAGCTGGGTGATCAGGCCCTCGGCCTCCAGCGCCTCCCAGACCGGCACGGTGGACTCACCGGCGCCGAGCAGGGTGACGAGTTCCTCGCGGGCCTCGGCCGGCCAGGGCACCGGCAGCGGTTTCGCGGCGGTGGCCAGGCGCCGTACGGCGTGCAGCGAGATCGGCAGACCGGCCTGGGCGGCGGCGGCCGCGGCGCGCAGGGGCAGTACGGGGTCCCGTTCGGGGCGCGCGGTCCGGGCCAGCACGGCCTCGCCGTCCATCTCCACGACACCGTCGGCGAGCGGGGTGCGTTCGGGGGCGGGTTTACTGCCCAGCATGGCCCGCAGCCGGGGGCGTACGGACCGGGAGCGCAGCACCCGGTTGACCTCGCGCCAGGTGACGTCGGAGGCGTACGAGACCGTGCGCGCGGCCTCGTAGACCTGCCGCAGCAGGACATCGGCGTCGAGCAGGCCGAGTTCCGCGGCGACGGGGTCCTGTTCCTGGAGGGCGAGCCGGTCGGTGGCGCGTCCCGTCGTGAGATGCAGGGCGTCCCGTACGTCGAGGAGCGCGCGGCGGGCGTCGGCGAGCCCTTCGCGGGGCGCGTCCGCGAGCCAGGACGCGGCGACGGCGCGCAGCGCGGTGGCGTCGCGCAGACCGCCCCTGGCCTCCTTGAGGTCGGGCTCCAGCAGGAATTGCAGTTCGCCGTGGCGCTCGGCCCGCTCCCGGCACAGTTCGTCCAGGGCGGGGAGGCGCTTGACCGCGGTGTTGCGCCAGTCGGCGAGGATCGCGGTCCGCACCCCGGTGACCAGACCCAGATCGCCCGCGACATGCCGGGCGTCGAGAAGTCCGAGCTGCACCTTGAGGTCCTCGGCCGCGGTTCTGCGGGCCTCGCCGGGGGTGCGTACGGAGTGGTCGAGGGCGAGTCCGAGGTCCCAGACCGGGTACCAGACCCGGTCGGCGAGGGCGGCGATGGCGCCCGGACCGGATTTGCCGTCGTGCAGGAGGAGCAGATCGAGGTCGCTGCGCGGGGACAGTTCGCCCCGTCCGTAGCCGCCGACGGCCACGAGGGCCGCGCCGCGCACTCCGGCCTCCTGAGCGGCGGTGGTGAACAGCGCGTTCAGCCAGTCGTCGGTCAGCCGGGCCAGGGCGGCACGGCGCGGCGGCCCTGGCCGCGTCTTCTCCTGGAGAAGGCGCAGCCGGGCCGCCGCATAGCCGCTGGGTCCCGAGTCTGTCTGTTCGGTCGTCTCTTCGAGGCTCGTCACCCAGTCGTTCCCGTCTCTAGAGGGCGTCCGGACCGCGCTCGCCGGTCCGTACCCGGACCGCCGTGTCGACCGGCACGCTCCATACCTTCCCGTCACCGATCTTGCCGGTGCGGGCGGCCTTCACCACCACATCGATGAGCTCTTCCGCGTCCCCGTCCTCGACCAGCACCTCTATGCGGATCTTCGGTACGAGGTCGACGGTGTACTCCGCACCCCGGTAGACCTCGGTGTGACCGCGCTGCCGGCCGTATCCGCTGGCCTCCGTGACCGTGAGCCCGTGGACACCGAAGGCCTGGAGCGCCTCCTTGATCTCGTCCAGCCTGTGTGGCTTCACGACTGCGGTGATGAGCTTCATGCGTCCACCTTCTTGTTCGTCGCCGCGGCGATCCCGTCCTGGTTGGCGGCGGGCACGCTACTACGGCCCGACGGAGACCCTCCCACCGCGCTGTAGTCGTACGCGGTCTCGGCGTGGAAGGCCATGTCGACACCGCTGGTCTCGTCGTCCTCGGAGGCGCGGAAGCCGATGGTGGCGTCGACGATCTTCGCGAGGATCCAGGAGACCACGAAGGAGTACGCCATCACCGAGAACGCACCGACGGCCTGCTTGCCGAGCTGCGAACCGCCGCCGACGCCGTCGATCGCGAGGACACCGACGAGCAGGGTGCCGATCACACCGCCGACGAGGTGGACACCGACCACGTCGAGGGAGTCGTCGTAGCCCAGCTTGAACTTGAGGCTGACGGCCCAGGAGCAGACCGCACCGGCCACGACACCGATGAGCAGGGCGCCGAAGGGGTTGACCGCGGCACCGGACGGGGTGATGGCGACCAGGCCGGCGACCGCGCCGGAGGCGGCACCCAGGGTGGTGAACGCGCCGTGGCGGATGCGCTCGTAGATCAGCCAGCCGAGCATCGCGGCGCCGGTGGCGATCTGGGTGTTGAAGGCCATCAGGGCGGCGGTGCCGTTGGCGGCCAGCGCCGAACCGGCGTTGAAGCCGAACCAGCCGAACCACAGCAGAGCGGCGCCGAGGACGACGAGCGGCAGGTTGTGCGGCCGCATCGGGTCCTTCTTGAATCCGATCCGCTTGCCGACGACGAGAACGGCCGCGAGTGCTCCGACACCGGCGTTGATATGAACCGCGGTACCACCGGCGAAGTCGATGACGCCGAGCTTGAAGAGCCAGCCGTCGGACTGCCAGACCCAGTGGGCGATCGGGAAGTACACCACGGAGACCCAGAGGGTGATGAACAGCGCCCAGGCGCTGAACTTCACCCGGTCGGCCAGTGCACCGCTTATCAGCGCGGGAGTGAGCACGGCGAACATGAGCTGGAAGAGGGCGAAGGCGAAGACGGGAATGCCTTCCTTGCCCCCGGTCAGCGTCTCCGCCGAAATGCCCTTCAGACCGATGTGGTCGAAGTTGCCCAGGAGCCCGCCGCCGATGTCGTCACCAAAGGTGAGTGAGTAGCCGTACAGCACCCACAGCACACTGACGATACCGAGCGAGATCAAGGACATCATGAGCATGTTGAGGGCGCTCTTCACCCGCACCATGCCGCCGTAGAAAAATGCCAGGCCGGGCGTCATCAGCATGACGAGCGCGGCACTGATCAGTACGAATGCGGTATCTGCGCCATTCAAGGCCAGCGTCTCCTCGCGGTCGGAACGGCCCGTGCGGATGCTCAAGGTATGGGCCGACTTGTGCTGAGGAGATTGGCGCAACGCGGTTTCCGTCAGTGCCGCTCGATGTTTCACACCCGTGACGAAGGCTACCTGCGTGTTACGAGCCGATGAACCGGCGGAACCTCGCAGCGGTCCCGGATACCCTCTGCGGACATCGGAAACCGGCCGCGGCCCCACCCTGCTGACCTGGCGGCGGGGGAGCCGTGTCGGGCGGTACGGGGTGGGTGCCGCGGCCGGGGCTTCGATGTCCGTCGCGCGTGCCGGCCGCTTCAGACGGCCTCGGCGGACTCGGGCAGCTGGGACGTGAGCAGATCGGTGAGATCGGTGACCTCCGTGACGTCGGCGAAGTCCCTGGCCGCCGTGTCCACGGTCTTGCGCAGCCGGGTGTTGACGCGCTCGGAGCGCACCTTGCGCGCCACCTTCAGGGCCTGCTGGGCCAGGGCGGTGGACTGCTCGGGCTCCTTCTTGAGGAGGTGGACGGTGGCCATGCCGATCAGGTTCAGCGCGTACGAACGCTGGTGCTCGTCGTCCTTCCCGAAGAGGTCGACGGCGCGCCGCATGAGGGGTTCGGCGAGGGAGGCGTAGGTGGGGCTGCGGCCGGCGACATAGGCGAGATCGCGGTACGAGTGGGCGTTCTCCGCGTTGAGTTCGGCCTCGGAGAAGAAGCGGATCCAGTCGGGCTCGGACTCACCGTCGAGCCCGGCGTCGGAGAAGGTGTCCTCGGCCATCCTGGTGGCCCGCTTGCACTTGCTCGGCTGTCCCATGTTTGCGTACGCGCGCGCCTCCATCGCATACAGCATCGCCTGGGTCCGGGGGGTGGCGCAGTCACGGCTGCCGTACTGCGCGAGATGGATCAGCTCCAGCGCGTCATCGGGCCGGCCCAGATGAATCATCTGACGGCTCATCGAGGAAAGGATGTACGAGCCGAGCGGTTTGTCGCCGGCCTCCTTGGCCGCGTGCAGGGCGAGTACGAAGTATTTCTGGGCATTGGGCTGGAGGCCCACGTCATAACTCATCCAGCCGGCCAGCTCGGCCAGCTCGGCCGCGCAGCGGAAAAGCCGCCGCGCGGTGGCCTCGGGCTGCGGCTCCTGGAGCAGATCGGTCACCTCGTGGAGCTGACCGACCACCGCCTTGCGCCGCAGGCCGCCGCCGCATTGCGCGTCCCACTGGCGGAACATCGCGGTGGTCGACTCCAGCAGTTCAAGCTCGGCCCCGGAGAGCTTGGACGGCCGGTGCGAGGGGACGGACTCGATCTCGGGTCCGCCCGGATCTCCCGTCGGAATGGGCACCAGCCAGCGCTGCATGGGCTCGACCAGGGCGGGACCCGCGGCGAGCCCCAATGAGGTGCCGAGAAAACCGCGCCGCGCCAGCATCAGATCGCTCCGCGAGAATTCACTGATCAGGGCGACCGTCTGCGGTCCGGCCCAGGGCAGATCGACACCGGACGCCGAGGGCGACTGATGCGCGGTGCGCAGTCCCAGTTCCTCGATGCCGACGACGGTGCCGAAGCGCTCGGAGAAGAGCTCGGAGAGAATACGCGGGATCGGTTCGCGCGGCTGCTCGCCGTCGAGCCAGCGGCGCACGCGCGAGGTGTCCGTGCTGATGTGGTGCGCGCCCATCTGCCGCGCTCTGCGGTTGACCTGACGTGCCAGTTCGCCTTTCGACCAGCCGCTGCGCAGGAACCACGAGCCGAGTCGCTCATTCGGACGCTTGCCGGTATTCGTACCGCCTGCGCCGCTGCCGCCCACTGGAACGCCCCCATCCGCTGAAGCCCTGTCGCGCGAACCGGTACCAGAATGCCGTCAATGGTGGCCGCCTGTCCTGAGGTTGCGCCCCTTCGAACAGGAAACCGAGTTGCCCCCGGCATACCCACGCGTGTGCTTTTCCCCACGGTCCGTGCACTGAAAGTAATCCTACGATCACCCGTCCAGCGAGGGTGATTCCACAAACGCCACCATTCGCCACCCCTTCGAATGAACTCGCCTCCCACGGGGCGCGATTGACTTGACACACATTGATCAGCGGCCCGTGGAGCACTGCGCCCCCGGGCGCGCACATCGGGTCGCACTACCCCAAGTGCCACTTCGCGCCGCCTTTACCGCCCCGGTGGCGACGGAGTGTCACGGGCAGACTGCGAGACGTAACCACCGGCGAGTTCAACCCGTTGGAGGGGGCATGGGCTTCACGATCGGCGGCATCCGGGAGATGCGGTCCGGCTCACGGCGCCGCGGCCGGACGACAGAGTGCACCGCGGTGGCGGAGTACACAGGACTCTGGGGCTGGGACGTCGTTCCCGGCGCGCGGGCCGTGGGCGGAGTGTGCTCCTGCGGCTCGGCGGACTGCGCGTCGCCGGGCGCCCATCCGCTGGACTTCCGCCCCGAGGTGCCGGCGGGCGCCACGCTCGACGAGGTCGTCCGGCTCTGGTCGGAGGTGCCGGGCGCGGCGGTGCTGCTCCAGGTGGGCCGCGGTTTCGACATCATCGAGGTGGCGGAGCCCGCGGGCAGCCGCGCGCTGGTGCGGCTGGAACGGATGGGCCTGCCGCTGGGCCCGGTCATGGCGACCCCGGCGGGCCGCGCCCACTTCTTCGTCGCGCCGGGCGCCGCGGCCGAACTGCCCGAGCTGCTCTACCGGATGGGCTGGGACGACGCCGATCTGGATCTGCGCGGTCTGGGTCCGGGCAGCCATGTCATGGCCCCGCCCTCGGAGATGCCGGGGCTGGGCCCGGTCCGCTGGCTGCGTCCCCCGTCGCTGGACAACGCGGCCGATCCGCCCCAGGCCCGGCTGCTGCTGGGCACCCTGGCGTATATCTGCCATCGCTCGTCGACATCCTGAAGCGCGGGCGGGAGGCGGGGGCAGCCACTCCGGCCTCCCCGGCCTCCCGCTCCCGGCGCCACTCCGCTCCGCCCCGAGGGGTCAGTCCCCGATCAGCGCGTCCACGAACGCCTCGGGCTCGAACGGCGCCAGGTCGTCGGCGCCCTCGCCCAGCCCCACCAGCTTCACCGGTACGCCCAGCTCCCGCTGCACCGCGATCACGATGCCGCCCTTCGCCGTGCCGTCCAGCTTCGTCAGCACGATGCCGGTGACATCCACGACCTCCGCGAACACCCGCGCCTGCACCAGCCCGTTCTGCCCGGTCGTCGCGTCCAGGACGAGCAGCACCTCGTCCAGCGGCCCGTGCTTCTCCACGACCCGCTTGACCTTGCCCAGCTCGTCCATCAGCCCGGTCTTGGTGTGCAGCCGGCCCGCGGTGTCGATCAGGACGACATCCGCGCCCTCCGCGATGCCTTCCTTGACCGCGTCGAAGGCGATCGACGCCGGGTCGCCGCCCTCGGGACCGCGTACGGTACGGGCGCCGACCCGCTCCCCCCAGGTCTGGAGCTGATCGGCCGCCGCGGCGCGGAACGTGTCCGCCGCGCCGAGCACCACCGACCGCCCGTCCGCGACCAGCACCCGCGCCAGCTTGCCGGTCGTCGTGGTCTTGCCGGTGCCGTTGACACCGACGACCATCACGACGGCCGGGGTGTCGAGCCCGCTCTCGGTCTTCACCGCGCGGTCGAAGTCCGTACCGAGAAGCTGGACCAGCTCCTCCCTGAGCAGGGTGCGGAGCTGGTCCGGCGTCCGCGTGCCGAGTACCCGCACCCGCTCCCGCAGCCGCTCGACCAGTTCCTGTGTGGGCGCGACACCGACATCCGCGGTGAGGAGGGTGTCCTCGATCTCCTCCCAGGTCTCCTCGTCCAGGTGCTCGCGGGACAGCAGCGTCAGCAGCCCCTTGCCGAGGGAGTTCTGCGAGCGCGCGAGCCGGGCGCGCAGCCGGATCAGCCGGCCCGCCGTCGGCTCGGGGATCTCGATCGCCGGCACGAGGGGCTCGGCGGCGGCCGGTTCCTCGATGACGACCCGGGTGCCGGTCGAGTCGGGGAGACCGACCTCCTCGATCGTGCGGCGCGGCTCCTCGCGCGATTCCTCGGCCTCGTCGCCTACGTGCGGTTCGGCGGGCGGGGCTGTGATGGTCGGCGTACTCGACGGTGACGAAGGCGGCGGCTTCTTCCTTCTGCGGCTGCCGACCACGAGCCCGCCGATCGCGACGACCGCGACCAGGGCGATGACTACAACAAGGATGACGAGTTCCATAACGCTCCCAGTATCAGCCACGGCCGGTCCCGGCCCCGAGCTCAGAGGATCGCACAGGGACCCACGTCACGACGCGGAGCCTTTGCCGTGACGGTGCCCGCCCGATCAGCCCATCTCCTCCAGCGTCTTGCCCTTGGTCTCCTTGACGAACACCAGCACGAAGGGGATGGAGAGCACCGCGAAGCAGGTGTAGATCACATACGTGCCCGAGAGATTCCAGTCGGACAGACTCGGGAAGCTCGCCGTGATCGCCCAGTTGGCGATCCACTGGGCCGCCGCTGCGACACCGAGCGCCGCCGCCCGGATCCGGTTCGGGAACATCTCGCCGAGGAAGACCCAGACGACGACACCCCAGGAGAGCGCGAAGAAGAGCACGAACACATGAGCCGCGACCAGCGCGACGGCACCCTCGGTGGCCGGCAGCTCACCGTTGACGAGGGGGGCGGAGAACGCCCAGGCCTCAAAGGCGAGCGCGAGCGCCATTCCGGCCGAGCCGATGAGCGCGAGCGGCCTGCGGCCGACCCGGTCCACCAGCACCATCGCGATCACCGTGCCGATGATGTTCACGATCGACGTCGTGAACGAGTAGAAGAACGAGCTGGACGGGTCGACGCCGACCGACTGCCAGAGCGTCGCCGAGTAGTAGAAGGCGACATTGATCCCGACGAGTTGCTGGAACATCGAGAGCCCGATACCCACCCACACGATGGGCAGGAAGTAGAACCGGCTGCCCCTCAGATCCCGGAAGGCCGACTTGTGCTCACGGCGCATCGCCTGCTCGATCTCGGCGACCCGGGCGTCCAGGTCGACCTCCTTGTTCTCGACCTCGGCCAGCACCTCCTTGGCCCGCCGGGTGCGGCCCACGGAGATCAGGTAGCGCGGCGACTCGGGGATGGCGAGGGTGAGCATCCCGTACAGCAGCGCGGGGACGACCATCACTCCGAGCATCCACTGCCAGGCCTCCAGGCCCAGGAGCCTGCCGCGCTGGTCGCCGTCCGCGAGCTGAAGGATGCCGAAGTTCACCAGCTGGGACAGGGCGATACCGATGACGATCGCCGCCTGCTGGAAGGAGCCGAGCCGGCCGCGGTAGGCGGCCGGGGAGACCTCGGCGATGTACGCGGGGCCGATCACCGACGCCATACCGATCGCGAAGCCGCCGACGATCCGCCAGACCGCGAGGTCGTAGATGTCGAAGGGCAGCGCCGAGCCGACCGCGCTGATGGTGAAGAGGGCCGCGGAGATCCGCATACAGCGGATACGGCCGATCCGGTCGGCGATCCGGCCCGCCGTCGCCGCGCCGATCGCACAGCCGATCAGCGCGACGGCGATGACCTGGGCGAGGGCCGCGGAGCCGATGTCGTACCGGCTGCGGATGGCCTCGACAGCGCCGTTGATCACCGAACTGTCGTAGCCGAAGAGGAAGCCGCCCATCGCGGCCGCCGCCGTGATGAAGATGACATGGCTGAGGTGCTCCGGGTGAGGGGCCCGGTCTCCGGTCGGCGGCGGCGGCTTCGCTGTGCTGGTCACATGATCTCCTGGGGCCGCCCGGCCGCGTCACCGGGCGTGGGGGATGTGGCAAGCCCCTCCAGTGGGGCACAACTCCCGGCTGCCCACCACCTGGAGAGGGAAACAGCCCGGCCCCCGCCCGGCGCGGTCACCACGGAGACCGGTGAGGAGGCGCGAGGAGGGCAGTGGGGAGGGCGCGAGGAGAGCGCGAAGAAGTGTCAGCGCAGCCGCTGACTGATCACCTTGGAGACACCGTCGCCCTGCATGGAGACCCCGTACAGCGCGTCCGCGACCTCCATCGTCCGCTTCTGATGTGTGATCACGATGAGCTGGGAGCTCTCCTGGAGCTCCTGCATGATCCGGATCAGCCGCTGGAGATTGGTGTCGTCGAGCGCCGCCTCGACCTCGTCCATCACATAGAACGGACTCGGCCGGGCCTTGAAGATCGATACGAGCAACGCCACGGCCGTCAGCGACCGTTCACCGCCGGAGAGCAGGGACAGCCGTTTGACCTTCTTGCCCGGGGGCCTGGCCTCCACATCCACACCGGTGGTGAGCATGTTCTCCGGGTCGGTGAGGATCAGCCGTCCCTCGCCGCCGGGGAAGAGCCGGGAGAAGACGCCCTCGAACTGAACGGCCGTGTCCCGGAATGCCTCGGTGAAGACCTGCTCGACCCGCTCGTCGACCTGCTTCACCACGAGAAGCAGATCGGCCCGGGTCTTCTTGAGGTCTTCGAGCTGCTCGGAGAGGAACTTGTGCCGCTCCTCCAGCGCCGCGAACTCCTCAAGGGCGAGCGGATTGACCTTTCCGAGCTGCTGATGGGCCCGTTCGGCCGCCCTGAGCCGCTTCTCCTGCTCCGCCCGTGCGTAGGGCTTCGGCTGATTGCGCGGATGCTCGGGATCGTCGGGGAGCTCCTCGCCCTCGGCGGGCGGCGACGGGGGGACGAGCTGGTCGGGGCCGTACTCCGCGATCAGCCCGGCCGGTTCGACACCCAGCTCCTCCAGCGCCCTGGTCTCCAGCTGCTCGATCCGCAGCCGCTTCTCGGCGCCGAGCACCTCGCCGCGGTGGACCGAGTCGGTGAGCTTGTCCAGTTCGCTCTTGAGGTCGCGGCCCTGGTTCCGCTCGGCGGCCAGCTCCCTCTCACGCTCGGCCTTGGCCGCCTCGGCCGCGACACGCTCGGCCTCGGCCCGTACGACCGACACCTCCACATGGGCCAGAAGCTGCCGGGCGCCCGCCGCGACCGCGCCGGCCACCTCGGCCTCATGGCGCAGCCGTGCGCGCCGCTCCTCGGCGCGCGCCCGCGCGGCACGCTCGGCGCGCGCCCCCCGGTCGAGCGCGTCGGCCCGGCCCGCGAGCCCCTTCACCCGCTCCTCGTGGGTACGGACCTGAAGCCGGGCCTCCATCTCGGTCTGACGGGCGTTGGCGCCATCGGCGGCGAGCCGGTCCCGTACGGAGGTGTCGGGCTCCTCCTCCACCGGGGCCTCCTCGGCGACAAGCAGCCGCTCCGCCAGCTCCGCCACCTCGGCGGTGGCGCGCTCCAGCGCGTCCTGGGCCTTGGCGACGGCGGCGGCGGTCCGCTCGGCCTCGCCCACCGCGCCCCTGGCCTGCCCGGAGAGCCGGCCGAGCCGCCCGGACACGGCGGACTTCTCCCGGTCGGCGGCCCGGCGCCGCTCCCCCAGCTCCTCCACCAGCGCGGCGCACCCGGCCCGCCGCTCGACGGCCAGCCGCTGCTCCTCGGCCAGTTCCTCGCACCGTACGGCCAGCTCCGCCAGCTCGGCGGCGGCCTCGTCGACGGACGCCCGCACCTCCAGCAGACTGGGCGCCCCCGCGGACCCGCCCTGGGCGAAGTGCGCCCCGAGGACATCGCCCTCGGCGGTCACGGCGGTCAGGCCGGGCCGCGCGGCGACAAGGTCCTCGGCCTCTTCGAGCGTGCCGACGACAACGGTGTTCCGCACGAGGTGCCGTACGGCCTCCATCAGCGCGGCGGGGCCCCGTACGAGATCGGCGGCATACGGTCCGCCCGCGGCGACGGCGGTACGGACGGGCGGGTCGGAGCGGGCCGCGCTCCGCGTGCCGTCCGCATCGACTGTCCCGCCCGGTCCATCACCCGGGCCGGCCCCCGCCTGACCGGGCACCCCGGGAGCCGTACCGGCCGTACCGGTCACGCCGGCAGGTGTCTCACCGCCGTCACCCGACTGGCCGGGCACGCTCGCGGCCGTCCCGGTCCGGGGCTCCGCCCATGTCTCACCGCGCCGCGCCACCGGTCCGCCCGCCGGACCTCCCGCCTGGCCGGGGACGGCGGCCGCCGCGTCATGGGTCCCGGGGTACGGCTCGGGCCCGGCCGTGCTCGCCAGCAGCAGGGAGGCGCGGCCCGCGTCCTGTTTACGCAGAAGACGGATCGCCTCCGCCGCCGTGCCGGGACCGGCGACCGCGATCGCGTCGGCGGCGGCGCCGAGGGCCGCGGCCACCGGGATCTCGTAGCCCGGGGTGACGGTGAGCAGTTCGGCGGCCGGGCCGAGCAGTCCGGAGAGACGGTCACGGGCGGCGAGCAGGGCGCCCGTGCCGTCCTTGCGGCGCAGCCCGAGGGCGAGCGCGTCATGGCGGGCGGCGACGGCCGCGCGGGTGCGCTCCGCCGTGGTGGCGGCCTCGCGCGCCGCCGTCAGCGCGGTCTCCGCCCCGGCCAGCGAGCCCCGGGCCGCCTCGTACCGCCCGGCCAGTTCATGGTCGTCGGCGTCCAGTCCGTCCACCTCGGCCTTGAGCTGCTCGTACTCCTCCTGCGCGGCGGCGGCGCGCTCCCGCGCCTCGTCCCGGGCCGCCGCGAGCCGGCCGATCTCCGCCTGGGCCGAGGCGGCCCTGCTGCGGGCCGCGTTGACCTGGCCGGTCAGCCGGGCGAGGCCCTCGCGCCGGTCGGCGATGGCCCGCGCGGCGTCCTTGAGTCCGCGCTCCTCCGCGGCCAGTTGCCGCTCCAGCTCGGCGCGGTGCGCGACGGTGTCCTCCCGGGCGTGCTCCGCCGCCTCCAGCGCGGCCTCCAGCTCCGCCTCCTGCTCACGGATCCGGGCGGCCTCACGCTCCATGTCCTCGGGATCGCGTCCCCTGGGCTCCTCCGTGGGCGCCGCGGTCGCGCTCTTCACCCGGGCGTCGGCCAGCGAGACCGTACCGCGCACGCGCTCCGCGAGCTGGGACAGCTCGTACCAGGTCTGCTGGGCCCGCTGGAGCCGTGGTGCCAGCCGCCGGACCTCGTCCTCCAGCTCCGCCTCCCGCGCGAGCGCCGCCCTGAGCCGGCGCTCCGCGTCCTCCTTGCGCTGCTTCAGCTCGGCCTCGTCCGCGATCTCCGTACGGAGTGCCTCGCGCAGCCGCACCAGATCGTCGGCGAGCAGCCGCAGCCGCGCGTCGCGCAGATCGGCCTGTATGACGGCGGCCCGCCGGGCGACCGCGGCCTGCCGCCCGAGCGGTTTGAGCTGACGGCGCAGCTCGTCGGTGAGGTCCTGGACCCTGGCGAGATTCGCCTGCATCGCGTCCAGTTTCCGCAGCGCCTTCTCCTTGCGCTTGCGGTGCTTCAGAACGCCCGCCGCCTCCTCGATAAAGGCGCGGCGCCCGGTCGGATCGGCGTGCAGTACGGAGTCGAGCTGGCCCTGTCCGACGATGACATGCATCTCGCGGCCGATACCGGAGTCGGAGAGCAGTTCCTGGATGTCGAGCAGTCTGCACGTGTCACCGTTGAGCTGGTACTCACTGCCCCCGTTGCGGAACATGATCCGGGTGATCGTGACTTCCGCGTAGTCGATCGGCAGCGCACCGTCGGAATTGTCGATGGTGAGCGAGACCTCCGCACGTCCGAGCGGCGGGCGGCCGGTCGTCCCGGCGAAGATCACGTCTTCCATCTTGCCGCCGCGCAGCGACTTGGCACCCTGCTCGCCCATGACCCAGGAGAGCGCGTCCACCACATTGGACTTGCCGGAGCCGTTCGGCCCGACGACACAGGTGATTCCGGGCTCGAAGCGCAGCGTCGTGGCGGAGGCGAAGGATTTGAACCCGCGCAGGGTCATGGCCTTGAGATGCACGCCGCCGGACTCTACCCCGCCCCGATAGTCCGCTGTCGGTTTCACCGCCGAACGCGCAGGGCACATCAGACGTTAAGAAAGTCGTTGCGGCGCCAACAATGGTTCATACAGCGGAAAATGGAAAGAAAGAAGGGACGCCGAAGCGTCCCTTGCATATTCTTGCGAGAGTGTTTCTCACCCGACCCCGAGGGGGGCTGTCGTCAGGTGAGCGCAGGCTCCGCCTGGTGAACATCGATGTCGATGCTGTCGAGCAGCGACTCTCCAGGGTGCTGTGCGACGGCGGCGTTCAACGCGTCGTTCTCGGACTGGATCCGTACGAGTTCGGATTCGAGGTCCTGGACGCGCTGCTGAAGCCGTCGCATCTCGGCGAGGAGTCGCGGGTCGGAACCGCCGACATAACCGAGAAGCGCCTTTGCCATGATGGATGGTCCTCCACACTGAGTGACCGACCGGATGCGGTGTGGGTCGTGAGGGAAATCGCACCCGCGGTGCCTGGCAGTGCTTGTTCTTCACTGCGGTTCTTTACTGCCAAACAGCTAAGGTGCGCGGGGATTCCAGACTCTCACCAAAAAGTTTGACGGTCAACACGATCACAGCCCGTGCCGACGGGCCGCCCGGGGTACACGGCCGCTGCATGCGCGGCGCCGGCTCTCCCGCGGGGCCCGGAGGGCGTCCAGATCTTCGTTAACCGGGCAGCCTGGCACGGTCGGCCGTTCTTGGCAACCACCAGGTCATCGCGGGCCTGGGCAGGTGCCCCGGGCATGTGCACGGCTCATCGGGCGGCCCCTCGGCGAGGGGGGTTCAGCGGATCGCGAAGCTCTCGTAGCCGCCGCGCGGGGTGTCCCAGATCTCAGTCACTCCGTCTACGCGCCCGGGTGTGTCGGGCGAGCGCAGCCACTCCAGGAGACGGTGGCAATTCTCACGTGGCCCCTCGGCGACGATCTGCACCCTGCCGTCGTCCAGATTCACGGCGAAACCCTTGAGACCACCGATCTCCAGCGCGTTCGCCCTGGTGAACCAGCGGAATCCCACTCCCTGTACCCGGCCGCGCACCCAGGCCGTGAGTCGTGCGTCTTCTGTCACGCGTTCTGTCATACGCGTAGCCAACCAGCCAATTGCTCAGTGGCCCCGGCGGCCCCACACGTCATGCCGTACAGTCCCGTCGCAATGAGCCTCACTCGAACGGGTGAGACACGTTGCCGTCGAGAAGCATGAGGAAGGCAAGCAGATGGGACGCCATCGACGCGCCGCCGCACCCGCCGCCGCAGCGGGCGGGCCCGCCGCCGAGGAGTACGACGGTACGGCGGCCCGGCACCGGGGCGCTCCGCGCAGGAAGGGACGGGTCGTCGCTCCCATCCGTACGGGCCTGCTGGGCGCCTCCGCGGCGATGGCCGTGGGCGCGGTCGCCGTGGCCTCGGGTCTGCTGCCCGGCGGCGGCGAGTACACCGTGGGCGGCGGCACCCCCGACGGGCAGATACGCACCGAGGGTGCCCCGGAGCTGGAGGAGCAGGGCGGCTCGTCCGCCGAGCCGACCCGCGAGACCCCGGCGTCCCCGGCAGCGTCCGCCGGACAGCCTCGGTCCGCCTCGCAGAAGGCCTCTCCCACCGGCGCCGCGAAGCCGTCCGGCATTCCCTCGCAGCGGACCAGGACCGCCGTACCGGCCCCGCCGAAGCCCAAGGCGGAGCCCGAGAAGCAGAGCGCGTCCCCGTTCGTCAGCCGGACCCCGGCCCCCGAGCAGACCACGACCCGTGCCGTCGAGACGCCCGCGGCGACGGGCTCCACGGCGGCTGCCGTGCTCAGCCTGGTCAACGAGGAGCGCGCGAAGGCGGGATGCGCTCCGGTGCGGGCCGATGCCGCTCTGGGCGGGCTGGCCCAGGATTTCAGCGAGGACATGGCGGCGCGCGATTTCTTCGACCACACCGACCCCGGCGGCAGGACTCCCTGGGACCGCGCGGAAGCGGCGGGCGTGCAGGGTCTCGGCGGCGAGAACATAGCCCGCGGGCAGGCCACCGCCCAGGCGGTGATGGACTCCTGGATGAACAGCGAGGGCCATCGCGCGAACATACTGAACTGCGATTACACCCGGCTCGGCGTCGGTGTCCACACCGGCTCCGGCGGCCCTTGGTGGACGCAGGACTTCGGCTTCTGACGCGGGACTCCGGCTTCCAGGGTCCGCCCGGGAAGCCACCGGGCTCGTCCCAGGAGCGTTACGAGACGCCGCGCGGCGGCCGCTGACAGCGCGGACAGAAGTAGCTGGAACGGTTCATCCACGGCCGGCGGCGGATCGGGGTCCCGCAGCGCCCGCACGGCTCGGCCTCACGTCCGTACGCGTCCAGCGAGCGGTCGAAGTAACCCGATTCGCCGTTCACATTGACGTACAGACTGTCGAAGCTGGTGCCGCCGACCGCGAGCGCCGCGTTCATCACGTCCCGTACATGACCGAGCAGCTCGACGGAGCGCGGCCGGGTGAGAGTCGCGGTGGGCCGTTCGTAGTGGACCTTGGCACGCCAGAGCGCCTCGTCGGCGTAGATGTTGCCGACCCCGCTGATCAGTGACTGGTCGAGCAGGGCGCGCTTGACCGTGGTACGGCGCAGCCTCAGCGCGGTGTGGAAGTCGCCGTCGACGAAGGCGGGGTCGAGCGGGTCCCTGGCGATGTGCGAGATGACGTCCGGCAGTCCGTCGGGGGTGGTCTCGTGGAGGGAGAGACCGCCGAAGGTCCGCTGGTCGACGAAGCGCAGCTCCGTGCCGAGCGTGTCGGCGAAGCGGACACGGATCCGCAGATGCTTCTCGTCGGGCGCGTCCTCGGGCCGGACGAGAAGCTGGCCGCTCATCCCGAGATGGCCGAGGACCGCGGTCTCCGTGTCAGCGAGCGGCAGCCACAGATACTTGCCACGACGGCGGGCCGTACCGATGGTGTGTCCCTTGAGACGGGCCGCGAAGTCCTCGGCGCCGGCGAGATGCCGCCGTACCGCGCGCGGGTGCAGCACCTCGGTCTCGGCGACCGTTCTGCCGCTCACCCAGCGTTCGAGTCCACGCCGGACGACCTCGACCTCGGGAAGCTCGGGCACGGGACTCCTCCACGGAAAACGGACGAACGGACAGACAGGCGAACAGGCCGACACGTGGAACGGTGTACGCCCCTCACACCGACGGCGGCGGGAGGGGCGTACCGGAAGGGGAGTACGGACGGTCAGGCGCCGGCCGGTTCGCCGGGTGGCCGCTCTTCCGGTGCCGGGGCGGCCGGCGAGGACGGTGGCGAGGCGGAAGGGCTGTCGGTGGCCCCTTCTCCATCGGCCGCACCCTCGACGCCGGGTTCCGCTCCGGCCCCGGTCTCGCTGTCGGCCTGGGCCCGGACCTGGGCCACGGCTTCCACGCCGGCTTCGGCTTCGGCTTCGTCCGGAGCGCCGACGGCTGTACGCTCCGCCGTCGCCCGTTCCTCCGCCGCGGCCTTGATGGCCCGCCACGCGGACTCCGCCGCCTGCTGCTCCGCCTCCTTCTTGCTGCGGCCGGTGCCGGTGCCGTACGAGACACCACCGACGCGGGCGGCAGCAGTGAAGGTCTTCTCGTGATCGGGACCCGTTTCCGTGACGAGATACTCGGGGACCCCGAGACTCTCCGCCGCGGTCAGCTCCTGGAGACTGGTCTTCCAGTCCAGGCCGGCCCCGAGGTTGGAGGACTTCTCGATCAGCGGGTCGAAGAGCCGGTGCACCAGCTCCGACGCCGCGCCGAGGCCCTGGTCGAGATAGACCGCGCCGATCACCGCTTCAAGGGTGTCGGCGAGGATGGACGCCTTGTCCCGGCCACCCGTGCCCTCTTCACCCCGGCCGAGCCGGATGAAGGAGCCGAGTTCGAGGCCGCGGCCCACTTCCGCCAGTGCGCGCGAGTTGACCACCGCGGCCCGCAATTTGGCCAGTTGGCCTTCGGGCAGATCGGGGTGGGTGCGGTACAGCGTGTCCGTGACCACCAGACCGAGCACCGAATCCCCGAGGAATTCGAGCCGCTCGTTGGTCGGCAGACCGCCGTTCTCGTACGCGTACGAACGATGGGTCAGCGCACGCACCAGAAGGGCGGTCTCGAGCTGATACCCGAGCCGCCCTTCCAGAAGCGTGTGGGACGAGGCCGAACTGCCATTGTCTGGTTGCTTCTTGTCAGGGGACAGTTCAGACATCGAGCCTCTCACCAGCCGCTCAGACCTCGAGGACCTGGCGCTTGTTATAGGTGCCGCAGCTCGGGCACGCGATGTGCTGGAGCTTCGGCTCCTGGCAGCGCTCGCACGCAACCAGGGTGGGGACCGCAGCCTTCCACTGCGACCGGCGGTGGCGCGTGTTGCTGCGCGACATCTTCCGCTTCGGAACAGCCACGGCTACTTCTCCTGCTTCTCGTCGACGCCCGCTTCGGCGCCGCCCATGTTGTCCTTCTCGCCGTCCTTGACGGTCTCGGCGAGTCCCTGCAGTGCCGCCCAACGGATGTCGACGGCGTCATGGTGGTGGCCCGGGTCCCCGTCCAGCCTGATCCCGCATTCGGCACACAGACCGGCGCAGCTCTCCCGGCACACCGGCTGCATCGGCAGTGCGAGCACCACCGCGTCACGCAGCACGGGTTCGAGGTCGAAGAGTCCGTCCTCGATGAAGAGCCTGTCCTCGTCGTCCTCGTCGGCGTCCGGCTCCGCGCGGAGGCGGCCCCGGTCGTCGGCGTCGTGGTACGAGAACAGCTCCTGGAAGTCCGCTGTCACCTCTTGGCGCAACGGCTCCAGACACCTTACGCACTCCCCCTCGGCCACGGCACGGGAGGTGCCTGTGACGAGCACCCCTTCCATGACCGATTCGAGACGGAGCTCCAGCTCCACCGGAGCGCCCTCGGGCGCTCCGATCACCCCCGCGATACCGAAGTCCTTGGGGGCGGGCACCGGGCGGGTCAGCCTCTGGAGCGCACCAGGGCGCCTCCCCAGTTCGTGCGTGTCGAACACGAGGGGGTTGCGGTGGTCGAGACGCGCGTTCAGGGCTTTCCCGCTTTCGGATCGTGTGGGGGCCGCTACCGTCGCGGAAGCGAACCGGGCAGCCGGGCCCGCAGACATACGCGCATACACGCGGCCGAAGAGCCAGGGTACTGGACCGGCAGCGATAGGCCCAATCCGGTCCGTCCCGGCCTGTCCGGCCCGTCCGTCCGCCCGGATCCCGCGGTCCGCCGGGGTCAGCGTCCCTGTTCGTAGCGGCGCAGCTGATCCATGTCGATCATGCTGGTGTCGAAGAGGCTGGTCTCTTCGAGGGCGCTCTGCTGCTCGGGGGACGCCGGCAGCGCGGGCAGCGCCGGGAGCTGGGCCTGGGGCGCGGGCGGCTGCTGCCAGCCGTAGTTCGGGTCGTACCCCTGGTTCTGCCCCTGGCCGTAGTCCTGCTGCTGGTACGCGTAGGGGTCCTGCTGATAGGCGTACGCGTCCTGCTGCTGGTAGCCGCCGTAACCGCCGTCGGCGGCGTACGCGGGGTCCTGGTAGCCGGTCCCGGGGTACGCGTCGGCGGGCTGGGTGTAGGCGGGCGCGGGGACGGGGCTGGGAACGGGTGCGGGATCGGCGTACGGCCGCTGGGCCGGTACGGGCGGCTCCACGGGGGCCCGGGGTGTCTCCGCGAGGTCCGCCAGATAGTCCGCGTCGCTGCTGCGCCCCTGCGGTCCCGCCGCGTCCTGGGCCGCCATGTGCGCCCCGAGATCGTCCGAGGCGATACGGCCGTGGAGCTTCTGCCGGCCGCGTCCGACGGCTTCGAGGGTCTTGGACAGTACGGCCTCGAAGGCGCCGAGCTTGGCGTCCACATAGTCGTCGGCACGCCTGATCAGGGTGTCGGGATCGGCGCTGTACTCGGGGGCGTCGTCGGTGTCGTCCCCCTCACCGGCGCCGTATCCGTGGTCGTCGGCGCCGGGTCCGCGGCCGAGCAGCTTCTCCCTGCCGCGGTCGACGGAGCCGATGGTCTTGGTGAGGACGACCTCGAAATTGGCGAGCTTGGAGTCGACGTAGTCGTCCGCCTCGGCGCGGATCTCCTCGGCCTCCCTGCGGGCCTCGTCGAGGATACGGGCGGCCTCGTCCTGGGACTGGCGGGCGACCGCGGTGTCGGAGATCAGCGTGGTGCGCTGGGCATGGGCCGTCGCGATGATGCGCTCGGCCTCCTGCCGGGCCTGCTCGGCGAGCTGTTCATGGCCGCCGAGCAGTTCCCGGGCCTGTGCCAGCGAGCCGGGAAGCGCTTCCCGTACCTCTTCGAGCATCGCGAGCAGCTCGGCGCGGTTCACCACGCAGGACGCCGACATGGGCATGGAGCGGGCACTGCCCACCGTGTCGACGATCTCGTCGAGCTTCTTCTGCACGTCCACCGGTGCTCGCCACTCTCTCAGACTGGTTGGAAGACGGACGCAACGACTGTAAGGCCACCGCGAGCCGGTCCGACACCGGATGACGGGCAGTCGGTGCGTCAGCTCTTGCCGAGGCGTTCCATCAGGGCCGTGTGGACGGCCGGAGGCAGCAGGTGGGAGACGTCTCCGCCCCAGGTCGCGACCTCTTTGACCAGGGAGGACGAGAGAAAGCTGTAGGTGGGGTTGGTGGGGACGAACAGGGTCTCGACGCCCGAGAGGCCGTTGTTCATCTGGGCCATCTGCAACTCGTAGTCGAAGTCGCTCACGGCCCGCAGGCCCTTCACGATGGCGGGGATGTCGCGCTGCTTGCAGAAGTCGACGAGCAGACCGTGGAAGGACTCGACCTCGACATTGCCGAACTCGGCGGTGACCTCACGGATCAGCGCGATCCGCTCCTCGATGGCGAACAGCCCTTTTTTGGACTGATTGATCATTACCGCGACATGTACGACGTCGTACAGTTTGGAGGCTCGGGCGATGATGTCGAGATGTCCATTGGTGATGGGGTCGAAGGACCCCGGACAGACGGCGCGGCGCAACTGAACTCCCTCGCTCTCCGGTCCGGTCATGGTGTGTCTTCGCACGTAGAGGCGGCGCGACCGTACCAAAGCGTTCCCTCGCCGTAGCGACGGGACCGCAGTGGCGCGAAACCCTCCGGCCAGCCGAACTCCCCACCCCGGGTGCTGCGTTCCACGGTGGCGACGGCATCGCCGCTGAGCCAGCCATTGGCCCGGAGTGTGAGCAGAATCTCCCGAAGATCGTCATCCGTGACGGCGTAGGGGGGATCGAGAAACACCAGGTCGTACGGCGTGTCGGGGGCCGGTCCCAGCACGATCTGCTCGGCCTTGCCCAGCCGGACCTCCGCGCCGGGCAGACCGAGCGCCGCCACATTCTCGCGGACGGTACGGACGGCGCGGCTGTCGGCCTCGACCAGCAGGGCGTGCGCGGCGCCGCGCGAGAGCGCCTCCAGGCCGACGGCGCCGGAGCCGGCGTACAGATCGGCGATGCGGATGCCGTCGAGGGTGCCGAGGAGCGACTGCCAGCTGGAGAAGAGGCCTTCACGCGCACGGTCGGAGGTGGGGCGGGTGCCGTGGCCGGGCGGGACGGCGAGGCGGCGTCCGCCGGCGGCACCGGCGATCACGCGGGTCATGGGTGTCGGGTCCTCGGGTCGTGGGCGGGCGGTTCCGGGGAGGCACGGAAGTACGGAGTGCGGAGGTCCTCGGGGCCGGGGTGGTGCGGAGGGGCGGCTCCGCACCCACGATATGGCGTACGCCCCGGACGGGCCCGGCCGGTGCCCCCCGGCCCGGCGCTCGTCGGCCGTCGTCGGCCCTCGCCGTCGCCCGTCAGCCCTCGTCCGTCCTCGTCAGCCCTTGTCGAGGTACTGCTCGCGTTCGGTGTCCAGCAGCGCGTCCAGCGCCGTACGCAGCTCGGGCGAGCCCGTCAGCTCCGGGTCCCGGGCGACCACCGCGACGGCCTCCTCGCGCGCCGCCGCGATGACCTCCTCGTCCTCGATGACCGCGAGCATCCGCAGCGAGGAGCGCGCCCCGGACTGGGCCTGGCCGAGGACATCGCCCTCACGGCGCTGTTCGAGGTCGATACGGGACAGCTCGAAGCCGTCGAGGGTGGCGGCGACCGCGCCGAGCCTGGCCCTGGCGGGGCTCGCCTCCGGCATGTCGGTCACCAGCAGACAGAGACCGGGCGCCGAGCCGCGGCCGACCCGTCCGCGGAGCTGATGGAGCTGGGAGACACCGAACCGGTCCGCGTCCATGATCACCATCGCGGTGGCATTGGGCACGTTCACCCCGACCTCGATGACCGTGGTCGCGACCAGCACATCCACCTCGCCCGCGGCGAAGCGGCGCATCACGGCGTCCTTGTCGTCCGGCTGCATCCGCCCGTGCAGGACCTCGATACGCAGCCCGGCCAGCGGCCCCCGGGTGAGCTGCTCGGCGACCTCGACCACGGCCAGCGGCGGCCGCTTCTCCGCGTCGTCGGCGTCCTTCCCCGGAGCGGACTTCTGCTTGCCCTTCCCGCTCTTCCCGGCATCGTCGTCGTCATCGCCGATCCGCGGACAGACGACATACGCCTGATGGCCCTTGCCGACCTCCTCGCGCACCCGCTCCCAGGCGCGGGCGAGGAAATGCGGCTTGTCCTGGGCCGGTACGACATGGCTGGCGATCGGCGACCGCCCGGCCGGGAGCTGGTCCAGGACGGAGGTCTCCAGATCACCGAAGACGGTCATCGCGACCGTGCGGGGAATGGGTGTGGCCGTCATGACCAGCAGATGCGGCGGCTGCTTGCCCTTGGAGCGGAGCGCGTCGCGCTGCTCCACCCCGAAGCGGTGCTGCTCGTCCACGACGACCAGACCGAGATCGTGGAAGCGCACCTTGTCCTCGATCAGGGCATGCGTACCGATCACGATCCCGGCCTCGCCGGTGACCAGGTCGAGCAGCGCCTGACGGCGCGCGGCGGCGCCCATGGAGCCGGTGAGCAGCACGACCTTGGTGCCGTGCTCGGCGCCGCCCAGCATCCCGCCCTGGGCGAGCTCACCCATCATCTCGGTGACCGAGCGGTGGTGCTGCTGGGCGAGCACCTCGGTGGGCGCCAGCATGGCGGCCTGCCCGCCCGCGTCGACGACCGTGAGCATCGCCCGCAGCGCGACCAGTGTCTTGCCCGAGCCGACCTCTCCCTGGAGCAGCCGGTGCATGGGGTGTTCGGTGGCGAGATCCGCGAAGATCTCGGCGGTGACCTTCCGCTGGCCGTCGGTGAGGGTGAAGGGCAGCTTCGCGTCGAAGGCGTCGAGCACACCGTCCGCCACGGGCTCGCGCGCCACGGCGGGCAGTTGCGCGTCGGCGTGCCGCCGCCGGGCGAGGGCGACCTGGAGGACGAAGGCCTCGTCCCACTTCAGCCGCTGCCGGGCGTCCTCGATGTCCGCCTTGGTCTCGGGCCGGTGGACCTTGTACAGCGCCTCGGGCAGCGGGACGAAGCCACGGCCCTCCCGCAGCGCGGGCGGCAGCGGATCGGCGGCCTCCACGGCCCTCGGCAGCACCGCGTCGACCGCTTTGGTGATCTTCCAGGACTCCAGACCCTTGCAGGCCGGATAGATGGGGATCAGCTTGCCCGCGAACCCGTCCACGGCGCTCGCCGTGTCCTCCACGGACTCCCCGCCCTCCCCGCCCTCCCTGCCCAGCGGCACATAGGTGGGGTGCGCGAGCTGGAGCTTGCGGTTGAAGACGGACACCTTGCCGGCGAACATCCCGCGGCTGCCCGGCGGCAGTTCCTTGTGCGGCTTGTGGATGCCCCTGCCGAAGAAGACCAGTTGGAGCCGGCCGCTGCCGTCGGTGAGGGTGATCTCCAGACGCTGGCCCCTGCCGTGGTTGAACGTCAGGATCCGGGAGTCGGCGACCTGGGCGACGACCGTGACGTCCTCGTCCAGCGGCAGATCGGCGAGCGTGGTGAGCTGCCCCCGCTCCTCGTACCGCCGGGGGTAGTGGTGCAGGAGATCACCGACCGTGTGCAGGTCGAGCTGTTCGGCCATCACCTTCGCGGTGGCGGGGCCGAGCGTCTTCTTGAGGGGTTCATCCAGCGCGGACACGCGATCCATTGCACACCAAACCACTGACAGACGTCGCGCACCCCGGCGTTCGCGCAGGTCGTGGCCGTGCCGAGGGCGCCGCTACTCCACCCCCACCAGCAGCGGCGCGGACTGCCTGCCGCCCCGGTAGACCACCGTGTCGACGGCGAGGTGTCCGTCCCGTACGTATCTCTCCAGGCGGTCGGCGAGGGTGCCGGGCACATCCTCGCCGAGCACCAGGGTCACCAGTTCGCCGCCGGCCGCCAGCATCCGGGAGAGCACCGCCTCGGCCGTCGCGGCGAGATCGGCGCCGATCACCGCCACATCCCCGTCGATCAGCCCGAGAACGTCGCCGGCCTGGCAGATCCCGGCCATGGTCCAGGACTGCCGCTCGGCGACGGCCAGTTCGGCGTAGCGGGTGGCGCCGGCCGCCGTGGTCATCGCGACCACGTCCTCGTCGAAACGGCGGTCGGGCTGGTGGACGGCGAGCGCGGCGAGGCCCTGCACGGCGGCCCGGGTCGGGATCAGGGCGACCCGTACCCCTTCGGTACGCGCCTGTTCCGCGGCGGCGGCGGCGGTGTGGCGCAGCTCCGAGTCGTTCGGCAGCAGCACCACCTCACGGGCGTGCGCCCGCCGGATCGCCTCGACCAGCTCACCGCTGGCGGGCGGCTCCCCGGGGCGCGCGAGCACGGTCGTCGCGCCGGCCTCGGCGCACAGTCCCGCGAGCCCTTCGCCGGGCACCACCGCGACGACGGCCCGCTGGATCCGCTCGGGCGGCTCCTCGGCGGCGCCGAAGTGGCTGATACGGATCCGGTACGGACGTCCCGCCTCGACCCCGGCCTCGACGGCGGCGCCCGCGTCGTCGACATGTACGTGGACGTTCCACAGCCCGTCGCCCCCGACGACGACCAGGGAGTCTCCCAGCCGGTCGAGCCGCTTCCGCAGCCGGGCCACGGCGGTGTCGTCCGCCTCCAGCAGATAGATCACCTCGAAGGCGGGCCCGTCCTCGACGGCGCAGGACCCGGCCGGGGCGGCCGAGGCGGACGGTGCGTGCGCCGCTGGTGCCGCGTGCGCCGCGGGCTCCTCGTATCGGCGGGGGCGCACCGGGTAGGCGGCCGGAGCCACGCCCGTGAGGGACTGCGCGAGGGCGCCGAGGACCGCCAGCAGTCCGCGCCCGCCGGCGTCCACGACCCCCGCCCTGCCCAGTACGGCGAGCTGGTCCGGGGTCGCGTCGAGCGCGGCGCGCGCTCCGGCGTACGCGGCTCGTACGGTGGCCGCGCGGTCGTCGGCCGCGCCGTCGGCCGCGGCTCGTTCCGCCGCGTCCGCCGCTGCGGACGCCACGCTGAGGATGGTGCCCTCGACGGGGTGGGCGACGGCCTCCCTGGCCAGCGCGGCGGCCCGCCGCAGCGCCGGTGCGAGCCGGTTCCCGCCGCCGTCGCCGCCCTTCTCCCCGCCGCCCTTCCCGCCGTCACGCGTCCCGCCGCCGGGCGCCGGGGCGGCCAGCACCTCGGCCATCCCGCGCAGCAGCTGCGCCAGGATCGTGCCCGAGTTCCCCCGGGCGCCGAGCAGCGCGCCATGCGCCATGGCCCGTACCGCGTCGGCCGGGCCGGGCTCGGACGTACCGGTCTCATGCGCGGCGAAGACCGCCTCGACCGCCTGCGCCGCGGACTCCACGGTCAGATAGAGATTGGTACCGGTGTCACCGTCCGCGACCGGATAGACATTGATCGCGTCGATCTCCTCACGCTCGCGGCCGAGGGCCTCCAGCGCCAGTGAGCACCAGTTCCGCACCTCTGCGGCGTCGAGGGTCTGCGGCACCTGATGCTCCTCCTTGAGCGGCCTGGAAGCGGGCTGCACGCAGGGTAGCCCGCGTGCCACGGGCGGGCGGCGCGGCAGCCGTGGGACGGCCGTGGGGCCGGGGCCGGGCGGAGGCCGGTCCCGCTCATGGTAGTTTCGTTGTACCGAGGCAGGCGTTGTATGCTGCTGCGGTTGCCCGATGAGAGTCGGGCCATTCCCCCGGCAACGCCACATCAGTCACTGATTCCGGCACGCCGGATATCTCTGTACGTGCATCTGAAGTCTTTGGAGTGACCCGTGGCTGCCAACTGCGACGTCTGCGGCAAGGGGCCGGGCTTCGGCAACAACATTTCGCACTCGCACCGCCGTACGTCCCGTCGCTGGAACCCGAACATCCAGCGCGTGCGTGCAGTGGTCGGTCGGACGCCGAAGCGGCTCAACGTCTGCACCTCGTGCATCAAGGCCGGCAAGGTCTCGCGCTGACGCCTGCGTCGTAGCGCAGCCCCTGCGGTTGCCTTGAAAGCCGGTCCACCTCGGTGGACCGGCTTTTGCCGTCCCTGCCGCCGCCCGTACCGGGGACATCATCCCCCGGTAAGCCCGGCCGGTCCGGTCGGCCCGGTCAGCGTCCGGCGGAAGCGCCAGGCGTGGTCCACCGGACCGATGCCCGCGCCCAGCGGGAAGCCGTGCCCGATCGCACCCGTCACATACTCCTTGGCCGCCACGACGGCCTCCACCACGCCCTGCCCGCCCGCGAGCCCCGCGGCGATCGCCGAGGCGAGGGTGCAGCCCGTCCCATGGGTATGACGGTTGTCCTGGCGCGGTGCCCGCAGCCAGTGCTCCTCGCGGCCGTCGGTCAGCAGATCCACCGCGTCACCCGGCAGATGTCCGCCCTTGATCAGCGCCCAACTGGGCCCGAAGGCGAGAACGGCGTCGGCCGCGCGCCGCAGACCCGTCTCGTCCTCCACCCGTACGCCGGTGAGCTGGGCCACCTCGTCCAGATTGGGGGTGGCGACGGTCGCCACCGGCAGCAGCCGGTTCCGTACGCCGTCCAGCGCGGAGGCGGCCAGCAGCGGATCACCGTGCTTGGAGACCCCGACCGGGTCGACCACCACGGGGGCGTCGGTGTCCGCGAGCAGCCCGGCGACGGCCTCGACCAGTCCGGCGGAGGAGAGCATGCCGGTCTTCACGGCCCGCACACCGATGTCGTCGACCACCGCGCGGTACTGGGCCCGTACCGCCTCGACGGGCAGTTCCCAGGTACCCCGCACACCCAGCGAGTTCTGCGCGGTGACGGCGGTGATCACACTCATACCGTGGACACCGAACGCCAGCATGGTCTTCAGATCCGCCTGGACACCGGCCCCGCCGCCGGAGTCGGATCCGGCGACGGTCAGCACACGGGGAGGCACGGGCGCGGGCGGGGACACGGGCCGGGATTCGGATATCGCCATGACCCGAATCTACTGGTGGGACCCGGATCCGCCGGAGGGCGCCTCTACTGGTGATCCTCGATGTCGCCGAAGTGGTCCCAGCCGCCCTTGCTGGTCCAGGGCGCCCCGTCGACCGTCACCTGGGGAAGCGCCGAGAGGCCGAGGACCTCGCCGATCACCTTCCAGCGGGCCGGCAGCTTCGTGTCGGGCGGGAAGGTGGCGACGATCGCGTGGTCCTCGCCCCCGGTCAGCACCCACTGGAGCGGATCGATCCCGACCGCCTGGCCGATGTCGTTCATCTGCGAGGGGATGTCGATCAGTCCGGAGCGCAGATCGATACGGACCTTGCTGGCGTCCGCGATATGTCCGAGGTCGGCGACGAGTCCGTCACTGACGTCGGTCATGGCGGTGGCGCCGAGCCCGGCCGCCGCGGGGCCCGCGTGATACGGCGGCTCCGGCCTGCGGTGTGCCTCGACGAAGGCGCGCGGTGAGCGGAAACCCCGGGAGAGCACCGCGTGTCCGGCCGCCGACCAGCCCAACCAGCCGGTGTAGGCGACGACATCGCCGGGCCGGGCGCCGGATCTGGTCACGGGCTCGTGGTTGCGCAGATCACCGAGGGCGGTGATGGCGATGGTGATGGTGTCACCGCGTACGACATCGCCGCCGACCACGGCCGCGCCCGCGACCTGGCACTCGTCACGGATACCGTCCATCAGCTCGGTGGGCCAGGTGACCGGGAGTTCGGCCGGGACGACCAGACCGAGCAGCAGCGCGGTGGGGACCGCGCCCATCGCCGCGATGTCGGCGAGGTTCTGCGCGGCGGCCTTACGGCCCACGTCGTACGCCGTCGACCAGTCACGGCGGAAGTGCCGCCCCTCCAGCAGCAGGTCCGTACTCGCCACCACCCTGCGGTCGGGCGCGGCCACGACCGCGGCGTCGTCGCCCGGCCCGAGCCGGACCGCCGGGGTGGTGGTGAGCCGGGACGTGAGCTCTCTGATGAGTCCGAACTCCCCCAACTCGCCCACGGTTCCCTTCACCGGGACTCCCCTCTCGTCGTCGGGCCGCGTCTGCGCTCGCGGTCCCTCACTGCTGTCCGTAGCGTCATGAGATACGTCAACTTCTGTCTGCCACGCGCCACCCCCCCGCGCGCCGCCGGACACCCAGGTCTCCCCGTGGCCCGCGACGACGCGATACCGTGGCGTCTCTTCTCCCCACATGATCCTCGTGGCCGCCCTGGAGGTTCCGTGGTACAGGCGTACATCCTTATTCAGACCGAGGTGGGCAAGGCGACGACCGTCGCCGAGACCATCGCCAAGATTCCGGGAGTGACCCAGGCCGAGGACGTCACCGGTCCCTACGATGTGATCGTGCGCGCTCAGGCGGACACCGTCGATGAGCTGGGCCGCATGGTGGTGGCCAAGATCCAGCAAGTGGACGGCATCACCCGCACCCTGACCTGCCCGGTCGTGCATCTCTAGGGCCTCTCGTTTGGGTCTGGCTGGGCTCGCGTGCCCTGGCACCGCGCCTCGCCGCGTTGTCGTCGGTCGCCTACGCTCCGCGTGGACTCCCTCCTCCGCCTTGCGATCCACGGCACCAGACCGAAGTCCCTGATCCAGCCTGATCCAAACGAAAGGCCCTGGCCCCCGTTTACCCTTGGCCGGTGACACGTTCCCGCCGCAGGCTATCCGGCCGTCTGCTCGCCCGCGCGTCCGCCGTCGTCCTGTTGTCGGCAGCGGCGGGCTGTTCCGCCACGAACGCGTCGGTGTCGGTCGCGGTCCCCACCCCGTCCCCGGGAGAGACCGTGCTGTGCCGTGCGCTGCACAAGGAGCTGCCGGAGAGCATCGGTGACCTCGACAGGAACGATCCCGAGCCGCGTTCCGAACTGACCGCCGGGTGGGGGGACGCCGCGATCGTACTGCGCTGCGGCGTCCCCCGGCCCGATGGGATGAGTGATCCCCAGGCGAAGGCGGTGGAGGCGGACGGCGTCAACTGGATGCTGGAGGAACGCGACTCGGGACCGCGCTTCACCACCACGTACCGCGACACCTATGTGGAAGTCACCCTGGACGCGCGGTTCGCGCATGACTCCACCCCGCTCGCACGGCTCGCCGCACCGGTCGCGAAGACGATCCCGTCAAGTCTCTAGACGCGTAGATCCTGTCTCCCGCCGTCCGCCCACTGGACGGACGGCGGGAGACAGGATCCGGAACCGGTCGTAACGGAGCGGCGCGCGGAGACGGGGCTCAGCGCAGACCCGTCGGACGGCGCAGCGCCGCCTGGATCAGCCGGTCGATCAGCTCCGGGTAGCCCACACCGCTCTCCTGCCACATCCGCGGGTACATGGAGATCGGGGTGAAGCCGGGCATCGTGTTGATCTCGTTGATGACGAACTCGCCGTCCTCGGTGAGGAAGAAGTCCGCGCGGACCAGCCCCTCGCAGGACGCGGCCTCGAACGCCTCTACCGCGAGCCGCCGCACCTCGGCCGTCTGCTCCTCGGTGAGCGGCGCGGGCACCAGTCCGGTGGCCGAGTCGATGTACTTGGCCTCGAAGTCGTAGAAGTCGTGCGCCGTGACCGGCGGGATCTCGGCGGGCACGCTGGCCCGCGGCCCGTCCTCGAACTCCAGCACCCCGCACTCGATCTCGCGCCCGCGCAGCAGCGACTCGACCAGGATCTTGGGGTCGTGGCGCCGCGCCTCGGCGATCGCCTCGTCGAGACCCGAGGGGCCGTCGACCTTGGTGATGCCCATGGAGGAGCCGGCGCGGGCGGGCTTCACGAAGAGCGGCCAGCCGTGCTCGGCGGCGAAGTCCACGATCTTCGCGCGGGCGGCGGCGCCCTTGGCGGCGGTTCCGTCACCGGAGACCTGCTCGCCGGAGACCCGCTCGCCGGAGACCTGCTCCCATTCGCGGGGCCTGATCACCAGATACGGGCCGACGGGCAGCCCGAACGAGGTGAACACCCGCTTCATGTACTCCTTGTCCTGTCCGACGGCCGAGGCGAGCACACCCGCGCCGACATACGGCACACCGGAGAGTTCCAGCAGACCCTGGAGAGTGCCGTCCTCACCGTAGGGACCGTGCAGTACGGGGAAGACGACATCGACCTCGCCCAGCGCCTTGGGCACGGAGCCCGGCTCGCTGTAGACGACCTCGCGGTTGCCCGGGTCGACGGAGAGGACGACACCGCCGTCCGTGGATTCGGCGATCTGGTCGACGCTCGGCAGCGCCCGGTCGGCGATGGACATCCGCTCGGGGTCGTCGGCGGTCAGCGCCCAGCGCCCGTCGGTGGTGATACCGATGGGCAGGACGTCGTACTTCGTACGGTCGATGGACCGCAGTACGGCTCCGGCCGTGACCACCGAAATGGCGTGCTCGGAGCTACGGCCGCCGAAGACGACGGCCACGCGCGGCTTACGGAGCTGCTGCTCAGGGCTCTGGGAGGAGTTCTCGCTGCTCATATCGCGATGAGCGTACCTGTTGGTAGCGCCCGAGTCAGCGTGGGCCGCGGCCGAGTCAGAGCCGCTCGGGCTTGGCGCTGCGCGACATCAGCTCCTTCAGCGCGACAAGCGGCGGTTTCCCGTTGTGGACGATGTCCACGACCGTTTCCGTGAGCGGCATGTCGACGGCGTGGCGCCGGGCCAGATCGAGCACGGACTCGCAGGACTTGACGCCCTCCGCGGTCTGCTTGGTGACCGCGATGGTCTCCTGGAGGGTCATCCCCCGGCCGAGATTGGTGCCGAAGGTGTGGTTGCGGGAGAGCGGCGAGGAGCAGGTGGCGATCAGATCGCCCATGCCGGCCAGACCGGAGAAGGTGTGCGGGTCGGCGCCCATGGCGAGGCCGAGCCGGGTGGTCTCGGCGAGCCCCCGGGTCATCAGGGAGGCCTTGGTGTTGTCGCCGAGGCCCATGCCGTCGGCGATCCCGACGGCGAGCCCGATCACGTTCTTGACCGCTCCGCCGAGTTCGCAGCCGACGACATCGGTGTTGGTGTACGGGCGGAAGTACGAGGTGTGGCAGGCGGCCTGGAGCCGCTGGGCGACGCTCTCGTCCTGGCAGGCGACAACGGCCGCGGCCGGCATGCGGCCGGCGATCTCCTTGGCGAGATTGGGGCCCGTGACCACCGCGACCCGCTCGGCGGGCGCCTTGGCGACCTCTTCGATCACCTCGCTCATCCGCTTCGCCGTGCCGAGTTCGACTCCCTTCATCAGGGAGACGAGCACGGTGTCCGAGGGCAGGACGGGCGCCCACACGGCGAGATTTCCGCGCAGTGTCTGCGAGGGCACGGTGAGTACGGTGAAGTCGGCGCCGTCGGCGGCCTCCGCGGGGTCGGTCGTCGCCCGTACCCCCGCGGGGAGTTCGAAGCCCGGCAGATAGTCGGGGTTGGTCCGGGTGGTGTTGATCGCGTCCACGACTTCACGGCGGCGGCCCCAGAGCGTCACCTCGCATCCCGCGTCGGCGAGGATCATGGCGAACGCCGTACCCCATGAACCCGCTGCGAAGACCGCGACCCGCGTCACTTGGACCCCTCTTCCGCGGCCTTGCGCCGCTGTTCCGCCCTCACCCTGCGATGGTCGTACAGGGCCGTGGGCACCGGCTCTCCGCGTACCTCGGAGAGCAGTTCCGTGATGGCGGCCATGATGACCTCGGTCGCCTCACGGAGCAGTTCAGGGGTGGGCTCCTGGCCCTCGAACCGGGAGAGATCCACCGGCGGTCCGGCCAGCACCTTCAGCGTCTTGCGCGGAAAGAGCCGGAGGCGGTTCTCCTTGGCGTACGGCGGCATCGCCAGATTGGCGCCCCACTGGGCGACGGGGATGACGGGAGCCTTGGTGAGCAGCGCGACGCGGGCGGCACCGGTCTTGCCGGTCATCGGCCACATGTCGGGATCACGGGTGAGGGTGCCCTCGGGGTAGAAGGCCACGCATTCGCCGCGCTCGATGGCGGCGACGGCGGCCCGGAAGGCGTTCATCGCGTCGGTCGTCTCGCGGTAGACGGGAATCTGTCCGGTGCCGCGGAGCATCATGCCGACAAAGGAGCCCTGGAAGAGGCCCGCCTTGGCCAGGAATCGTGGGACGCGTCCGGTGTTGTACTGGAAGTGCGCGTAGGAGAGGGGGTCCAGATAGGAGTTGTGGTTGACCGCGGTGATGAATCCACCGTCGGCCGGAATGTGCTCCAGGCCCTGCCAGTCCCGCTTGAACAGAACGACCAGCGGCGGTTTTGCGATGACGGCCGCCAGGCGGTACCAGAAGCCGATTCTGCGGCGGGACACTCGGACACCTTCCTTTTCGCGCCTGGCTCTTTGCCCGGCTGCCGGGGGTCAAGTGTCGCCCCGGGCCCCTGCTCTGTCGAGAACACCGTACGCCCCGGTTCCTGGAGCGGCCCTGCGGGTCGTCACGGTGCCGGGCCACAATAGAGGGCCGATACACATGGACGGAGAGTTCGCCACGGACACCGACCCGACCGGGCGCTGGTCGCTGGTCGTTCCGCTGAAACCGCTGCGGCTGGCCAAGAGCAGGCTCGCCGGAACCGCGGGCGACGCGCTGCGGCCCCGGCTCGCTCTCGCCTTCGCGCAGGACACCGTGGCCGCGGCGCTGGCCTGCGCCGCCGTCCGGGATGTGGCGGTCGTCACGGACGATCCCACGGCGGCGGCCGAGCTGGCAGCGCTGGGAGCGCGCATTGTGCCGGATTCGCCGGGGGACGGTCTCAACGCGGCGCTGGCGCATGGCGCGCGGGTGGTCAGGACACACAGACCCCGGGCCGCGGTGGCCGCGCTCAACGCGGATCTGCCGGCGCTGCGGCCCGCGGAGCTGGCCCGGGTGCTGGCGGCGGCGGAACCATTTCCCCGTGCTTTTCTGACGGATGCCGCCGAAATCGGTACGACATTGCTGGCGGCGGCGCCGGGCACGGAATTGAATCCGGCTTTCGGCGGTCCGTCCCGGCTCCGGCATTTGTCCTCGGGGGCGGTGGAAATTGTCCTGGCCGGGGTGGATTCCGTACGGCGGGATGTGGATACGGGTGCCGATCTGCGGGTGGCCGCGGAGCTGGGTCTCGGCCCGTACACGGCCCCGCGGTACGCGGCGCACGGGCCGCTCCCCGCACGGCGGCCGGGGCATTGAGCCGCGCCGGCGACCGATACGCTGCCGCCATGCAGGCCACTTCGTACACCTTCGACTCCGAAACCCGCAGCGGGAGCGTGCTGCTGGACGACGGCACCCCGCTGGAGTTCGACTCCTCGGCGTTCGACGCGGGCGGGCTGCGGATGCTCCGTGCCGGTCAGCGCGTACGGATCGAGACCGAGGGCGAGGGCGCCGACCGCCGCGTCTCGCTGGTGACGCTGTATACGTTCTGAGCCCCGGCCGGGACCCGTTCCGCCCGGGTCCTGAACGGCCCGTACATCTCAGTGATCTTGTACAACGCCGCGGGCCGGGCTCCCCGGAAGGAGCCCGGCCCGGCGCGTGTGACCCTGTACCGCTCACTGCCCCCTGGCGACGGTCTTCTTCGCGGTGGTGGTCCGCGAGGCGGCCTTCCTGGCGGGGGCCTTCTTGGCCGTCGCCTTCTTGGCCGGCGCGGTCTTCTTCGCGGTGGCCTTCTTGGCCGTGGCCGTGGCCTTCTTGGCGGTCTTCTTCGCCGCCGTGGTCTTCTTCGCGGTCGTCTTCTTGGCGGCCGTGGTCTTCTTCGCGGCCGTCTTCTTCACCGCCGTGGTCTTCTTGGCCGCTGTCTTGCGGGCGGCGGCCGTCTTGGCGGTGGCCTTCTTGGCCGCGGCCTTCACGGTCGTACGGGCGGAAACACCGCCCGAGAGGCTGCCCTTGGGGGCCTTCTTGACGGCCACGTCGTTCTTGGGAAGCTTCTTCGAGCCGCTGACCAGGTCCTTGAAGCCCTGACCGGCGCGGAAGCGCGGCACCGAGGTCTTCTTGACCCGTACGCGCTCACCCGTCTGCGGGTTACGGGCGTAGCGCGCCGGGCGGTCGACCTTCTCGAACGAGCCGAACCCGGTGACCGAGACCCGGTCGCCTGCGACGACCGCGCGGACGATGGCGTCCAGTACCGCGTCGACCGCGTCCGCGGCCTGCTGACGGCCGCCGACCTTGTCCGCAATCGCTTCTACGAGCTGCGCCTTGTTCACGTCTTCCCCTTCGGAGACATTGCCAGAACGAAAGTGTTCAAGCTTTTTCGCACGTTAGGCAGATATATACCGCAAATCAAACACGAAACGGGCTAATCACCCTAGTGCCGCAACGAAGTCGACCTGGCGGAGATCCGCGGAGGTCACTCACCTTCGGGGAAACGACCCTCGTCGAGGTCCTTCATCAAGCGCTCCAGACGCCTTGCCGCGTCCGGGAGATCGTGTTTCGCCGCGGCCGTGATGACCAGCAGCTTCCGCGAGAGCGCCATCCGTACGCCCTCCGGGACTTGCAGCGCGCGCACCCTTGTGTGCGCTTCCTTCAGTTGTTCGGCGACTAACCCGTAGAGCTTGAGTTGGCTGTCGCGTTCCATGCACCGATTGTGCCATCTGGGGCGAGTTGTCGCCCGAGGGGGGCTCAACAAGCAACTGCACCCCCTGCCGGGAGGCAGGGGGTGCAGTAGGGGAAAAGCGCTGCTCAGGCGGTAATTGTGCGTGGTTTGAAGGACGGCCTGGCGGCCTCGTAGGCGGCGATGTCCGCTTCGTTCTGAAGGGTGAGGCTGATGTCGTCGAGACCGTTCAGCAGCCGCCAGCGGGCGTTCTCGTCCAGCTCGAAATCGGCCGTCAGTCCGGCCCCGTCGGAACCGGGGGCCCTGACCTGGCGCGTCTGGAGATCCACGGTGATCTCGGCCTTGGGGTCGCTCTCCGCGATCTCCCAGAGGGCGTCGACGACCGGCTGCTCCAGAACCACGGTCAGCAGACCGTTCTTGAGCGAGTTGCCGCGGAAGATATCGGCGAACCGGGAGGAGATGACGGCCTTGAAACCGTAGTTCTGGAGCGCCCAGACGGCGTGTTCACGGGAGGAGCCGGTACCGAAGTCGGGGCCCGCGACCAGCACGGTCGCTCCGGTGTACTCGGACTGGTTGAGGACGAACGCCGGGTCCTTGCGCCAGGCCTCGAACAGCCCGTCCTCGAACCCGTCGCGGGTGACCTTCTTGAGCCAGTGCGCCGGGATGATCTGGTCGGTGTCGACATTGCCGCGGCGCAGCGGTACGGCGCGGCCGGTGTGGGTGGTGAAGGCTTCCATGGTTATCGCGCTCCAGCGGGCGTACGGGCGCCGGCATCGGCGTCGGACAGATCGGCCGGCGAGGCGAGATGGCCCAGCACGGCGGTGGCGGCGGCGACCTGGGGGGAGACCAGATGGGTACGCCCGCCCTTGCCCTGCCTGCCCTCGAAGTTACGGTTGGACGTGGACGCCGAGCGCTCGCCGGGTGCGAGTTGGTCGGGGTTCATACCCAGGCACATCGAGCAGCCCGCGTGCCGCCACTCCGCGCCGGCGGCGGTGAAGACCTTGTCCAGGCCCTCCTCGACGGCCTGGAGGGCGACCCGTACCGAACCGGGGACCACCAGCATCCGTACGCCGTCGGCGACTTTGCGGCCGCCCAGGACCGAGGCCGCCGAGCGCAGGTCCTCGATACGCCCGTTGGTGCAGGAACCTACGAAGACGGTGTCGACATTGATGTCGCGCAGCGCCTGTCCCGCGGTCAACCCCATGTACTCCAGGGCTTTTTCCGCGGCGTGGCGCTCCGAGGCGTCCTCGTACGAAGCCGGGTCGGGGACGTGTGCGGAGAGCGGCGCGCCCTGGCCCGGGTTGGTGCCCCAGGTGACGAAGGGAGCCAGTTCCGCGGCCTGGATGAAGACCTCGGCGTCGAAGACCGCGTCGTCGTCGGTGCGCAGCGTCTTCCAGTAGGCGACCGCCGCGTCCCAGTCCTCGCCCTCGGGCGCGTGGTCGCGGCCCTTGAGATAGGCGAAGGTGGTCTCGTCGGGGGCGATCATGCCCGCCCGTGCCCCGGCCTCGATGGACATGTTGCAGATGGTCATCCGGGCTTCCATCGAGAGCTTCTCGACGGCGGAGCCGCGGTATTCGAGGATGTAGCCTTGGCCGCCGCCGGTGCCGATCCTGGCGATGATGGCGAGGATCAGGTCCTTGGCGGTGACGCCGTCGGGGAGTTCGCCCTCGATCGTGATGGCCATGGTCTTGGGGCGGGCCAGCGGCAGGGTCTGGGTGGCCAGGACATGCTCGACCTGGCTGGTGCCGATCCCGAACGCCAGCGCGCCGAAGGCGCCGTGCGTGGAGGTGTGGCTGTCACCGCAGACGACGGTGGTGCCGGGCTGGGTCAGCCCGAGCTGCGGACCCACGACATGGACGACGCCCTGCTCGACATCGCCCAGCGGGTGCAGCCGCACGCCGAAGTCGGCGCAGTTCTTGCGGAGCGTCTCCAGCTGGACCCGCGAGACCGGGTCGGCGATGGGCTTGTCGATGTCGATGGTCGGGGTGTTGTGGTCCTCGGTCGCGATGGTGAGGTCGAGCCGCCGGACCGGCCGGCCGCTCTTCCGGAGGCCGTCGAACGCCTGGGGACTGGTCACCTCGTGCAGCAGGTGCAGATCGATGAAGAGGAGGTCGGGCTCGCCCTCTGCGCGCCGGACGACATGGTCGTCCCAGACCTTCTCCGCGAGTGTCCTACCCATCGCTTTCCCTCCGGCCGGTCCGTCGTGTCCGGCGCTCCTAGAGATATATCGACCCGCGTCCGGTCCCCACGTATCCGGACGCCGGCTGAAGACCCGTGGTCCGCGGGCCGTACATACAGGTTGGCAAGTTCCTCGGGAAATTGAACTTGCGTTTCACAGAGTGAGACGCAAGTATCGTTTCATGGACAACTCTAGCGGCGTCGGCGTTCTCGACAAGGCTGCTCTGGTACTGAGCGCTCTGGAGTCCGGTCCGGCCACCCTCGCCGGACTGGTCGCGGCGACCGGGCTCGCACGTCCCACGGCCCACCGGCTGGCCGTGGCACTGGAACACCACCGGATGGTGGCGAGGGACATGCAGGGCAGGTTCATTCTGGGCCCGCGGCTGGCGGAGCTGGCCGCCGCCGCCGGCGAGGACCGGCTGCTGGCCACGGCGGGACCTGTACTCACCCATCTACGGGATGTGACCGGCGAGAGCGCGCAGCTCTACCGCAGGCAGGGTGACATGCGGATATGCGTGGCCGCCGCCGAGCGTCTCTCGGGGCTGCGGGACACGGTCCCGGTCGGCTCCACCCTGACGATGAAGGCGGGTTCCTCCGCCCAGATCCTGATGGCCTGGGAAGAACCGGAGCGGTTGCACCGCGGTCTTCAGGGGGCCCGTTTCACGGCGACGGCGCTCTCGGGCGTACGGCGCAGGGGCTGGGCCCAGTCGATCGGTGAGCGCGAGCCGGGCGTGGCCTCGGTCTCGGCGCCCGTGCGCGGTCCGTCGAACCGGGTGGTCGCGGCCGTCTCCGTATCCGGACCGATCGAGCGGCTCACCCGGCATCCGGGCCGTATGCACGCCCAGGCCGTCATCGACGCCGCGGGCCGGCTGAGCGAGGCGCTGCGCCGCACGGGCTGAAGCCCCCTCCCCGCGTCCAGGTCGCACGCCGGATCCCGTCCCGCCGGTGAACTCGGCGTCGAGGACCTGGACATGGTGGAGCGGTCCGAGCCGGGGAGCGAACGGACGGATCGACGCGGCGGCGATGGCGAAGGCGGGACGGAGGGGTCCAACAGGCCCTTCGGTGGCGGCGGTTGATCGAGCGCGGCGGTTGAGGGAGAGAACACGGAAAGGGCCCTTCACGTACGAAGGGCCCTTCCTTGTCTGTACCCCCGACCGGATTCGAACCGGCGCTACTGCCGTGAGAGGGCAGCGTGCTAGGCCGCTACACAACGGGGGCATTGCAGAGAACATCTGCGCTGGGCTACCAGGACTCGAACCTAGAACAACGGAACCAGAAACCGTCGTGTTGCCAATTACACCATAGCCCATGGTGGTTCAGTCCTTGCGGACCCGTACCCCCGACCGGATTCGAACCGGCGCTACCGCCTTGAGAGGGCGGCGTGCTAGGCCGCTACACAACGGGGGCCCTAGCGATCCTGCATCGACGTGTCCGGGTGCGACCCGAAGACATCGGAGAGAAGGATCTGTACCCCCGACCGGATTCGAACCGGCGCTACTGCCGTGAGAGGGCAGCGTGCTAGGCCGCTACACAACGGGGGCGTTGCAGAGAACATCTGCGCTGGGCTACCAGGACTCGAACCTAGACTAACGGAACCAGAAACCGTCGTGCTGCCAATTACACCATAGCCCACCAAAACTCAACCCCCGTACGGGGGCTTATTTGGCTTGCGCTCTCCGGCCGGACCTCTCGGCCCTCCCGGGCGGCGCAGGAAGAACATTACCCGATCGCGGACATGGCTCCAAAACGGGTATCGCCGCGCAGCAGGCCCGGAAGCTGGCCGAGATCGGTGATCCGTACCAGCTCAGGACGCCCCCCGCGGCCGTCCCGGTCCAGCCAGACCCCGGCGAGTCCCGCGGCGACGGCGCCGCCCGCGTCGATGTCCGGCTCGTTGCCCACGTACGCCACTTCGCGCGGATCCAGCGCGAGGGCGTCGCAGGCGGCATGGAAGGCCGCGGCGTCGGGCTTGGAAACGCCCAGCTCAGCGGCGCAGAGGACCGTCTCGAAGTGATCGCGCACCCCCAGGGCGCGCAGCTTCCGGTCCTGGTTGCGGAGGCTGGAATTCGACAGGACGGCCTGCCGGTAGTCGGGCGCGAGCCGGTCGAGCACGGCGACACTGTCGGGAAACAGCGTCCAGGCGGCTTCGAAGTGAACGGCGTACCGCTGGAACCAGCCGTCCGCCTCGGTGTCGCTCACCTCCGCGCCGAGAAAGGACCGGACCCGGTCGCGCCGCTGCCCCTGGAAGTCCGTCTCCCCCGCGGCGAACCGCCCCCAGTGCTGATCGGTGATCTCCCGCCAGCGCGCGAGTGCCTGGTCGACGGAGCCGTAGCGCTCGCCCAGTCCTTCGGCGGCGAGATGGCCCCGCAGGGCGACGCGGTCCGCGCCGGTGTAGTCGAAGAGCGTGTCGTCGATGTCCCAGACCACGGCACGAATAGGCATACCGAAGACGGTACCCGCGCCGGCCGCGGGCCGGGGGGCCCGGGGCGTCTTCGCCCCCGGCCCCCCGGCTCCCGGCCCCTGGCCCCCGGCCGTCAGGCCCGCAGTTTCGTCAGGGCCGTGTCGATACGGGACAGGGTGCGGTCGCGGCCCAGGAGTTCCAGCGACTCGAAGAGCGGCAGGCCCACCGTGCGGCCCGTGACCGCGACCCGGACCGGGGCCTGGGCCTTGCCCAGTTTGAGGCCGTGCTCCTCACCGGCCGCGAGCACCGCGTTCTTGAGGGACTCCGTGTTCCACTCCGCCTCGGCGATCTTCGTACGGGCGGTCTCCAGCAGGGCGTCCGTGCCCGGCTTCATCGCCTTCGCCCAGGACGCCTCGTCCGCCACCGGCTCGGCCAGGAAGAGGAAGTCGACATTGGCGGTGATGTCCGAGAGCACCGTGAGCCGGGTCTGGGCCAGTGGGGCCAGCGCCTCGAAGGCCGCCGCGTCGAAGGACTCCGGCGGCCACGGCGCGTACGGCGCCTTCAGCCAGGGTCCGCACGCCTCGGTGAACGTCTTCACGTCCAGCAGCCGGATGTGGTCCGCGTTGATCGCCTCGGCCTTCTTCAGGTCGAAGCGGGCCGGATTGGCGTTGACGTCCGCGATGTCGAACGCGGCGACCATCTCGTCCATCGTGAAGATGTCGCGGTCCGCGGCGAGCGACCAGCCCAGCAGGGACAGGTAGTTGAGCAGACCCTCGGGGAGGAACCCGCGCTCCCGGTAGAGGTTCAGCGACGACTGCGGGTCACGCTTGGAGAGCTTCTTGTTGCCCTCGCCCATCACATAGGGGAGATGCCCGAACGCCGGGATGTCCTTGGCGATGCCCAGCTCGATCAGCGCCTTGTAGAGCGCGATCTGGCGCGGGGTGGAGGAGAGCAGGTCCTCACCGCGCAGGACGTGGGTGATCTCCATCAGCGCGTCGTCGACCGGGTTGACGAGCGTGTAGAGCGGGGCGCCGTTGGCGCGGACGATGCCGTAGTCCGGGACGTTCTCCGGGGTGAAGGTCAGCTCGCCGCGGACCAGGTCCGTGAAGGTGATCGGCTCGTCGGGCATCCGGAAGCGGACGATGGAGGTGCGCCCCTCCGCCTCGTACGCCGCCTTCCGCTCCTCGGTCAGATCGCGGCAGTGGCCGTCGTACCCCGACGGGCGACCCGCCGCGCGGGCCGCGTCGCGGCGGGCGTCCAGCTCCTCGGTGGTGCAGTAGCAGTGGTACGCGTGCCCCGCCGCGAGCAGCCTCTCCGCGGTGTCGCGGTAGAGATCCATCCGCTGCGACTGCCGGTACGGCGCGTGCGGCCCGCCCACCTCGGGGCCCTCGTCCCAGTCGAGCCCGAGCCAGCGCATCGAGTCGAGGAGCTGCACGTACGACTCCTCGGAGTCGCGCGCCGCGTCGGTGTCCTCGATACGGAAGACCAGGGTGCCGCCGCTGTGCCGGGCGAACGCCCAGTTGAACAGGGCGGTGCGGACCAGGCCCACATGGGGGTTGCCGGTCGGCGAGGGACAGAAACGTACACGGACGGGTCCGTTAGCCACGCTTGATCACCTTGTTGGTGAGAGTGCCGATGCCTTCGATGGTGACGGCGACCTCGTCGCCGACGCTGAGGGGGCCGACCCCGGCGGGGGTGCCCGTGAGGATGACATCGCCCGGGAGCAGCGTCATGGCCTCGGTGATGTGCACGATCATGTCCTCGACGGAGCGGATCATGTCGCTCGTACGGCCGAGTTGGCGCTGTTCGCCGTTGACCGTGCACTGGATGGTGAGGTCCGAGGGATCGAGCTCGGTCTCCACCCAGGGGCCGAGCGGGCACGAGGTGTCGAAGCCCTTGGCCCGTGCCCACTGGTTCTCGGCGCGCTGGGCGTCGCGGGCCGTGACGTCATTGGCGCAGGTGTAGCCGAAGATCACGTCCTTGACGCGCTCGCGCGGGACCTCGCGGCACATCCGGCCGATGACGACGGCCAGTTCGGCCTCGTAGTGCACCTCGTCGGAGAAGGCGGGGTACTCGATCGCGTCGCCGGTGCCGATCAGCGAGGTGGTGGGCTTGAGGAAGACCACGGGGACCTCGGGGACCGCGTTGCCCAGTTCCTTGGCGTGGTCCGCGTAGTTGCGGCCGAGGCCCAGGATCTTGTTGCCGATCACGGGCGGCAGGAGGCGCACCTTGCTCAGCGGGACCTTGGTGCCGGAGAGTTCGAAGTCGGCGTACGGGATGCCCTTGATGATGTCGAGGACAAGGCCGGCGGGGTCGGTGCCTTCGCCCTCGACCGCGCCGAAGGCGACATTGCCGTCGATGGAGAATCTGGCGATGCGCACGGGATGCTGCCGCCCCTCTGCTTGCTTGCTCGTACTGCTGGAGACTGACGCTCCAGGCTAGCGCGGGGCGCGTGGTGGCCGTCCCGCGACGGCCGCCGGCCCTCTCACGCGTGAGGTGGCCGCCTCGTGTACCGGGGGCGGCCACCTCACGTACTACAGTGCGGGCAGAAGTGGATCAACGATCGCGCCGCTCGGGAACCTACGGCGCGGTGGGTGCGTCCATGAGAGTCGTACGACGGGGGTTGGCGGTCCGGTTCGGCAGGGCGACGGGGTGTTCCTGCTGCTCCGCGGGAGCCAGTTCCTCGGCGTCCTTCAGATGCGCCAGCGTGGTGCGCCGGGGGTTGGCGGTGGTGCGGAACATCATCGTCGTCTTCATCTGTGGTTTCAGACCTTGTCGGGAGTACGGGCGCCGGGGCGCCACTTGTCGGATGTGCCGTCTCTGTAAAGCGCCAGGCTAAACATCCGATTCCCCGCCGAAGCCGGGATCCATCAGCGATCTCCATGTGAGTTTGCTCACGACTCGCCGGGCATTTCCCCCATTACGGTCAGCGAGCAACGATCATACGATGGTCATGGAAACGGACATTGCGTTACTGAACGTTACATTCCGCTCCTGATCATCAGGACTGGGACACCCCCCACCCGTAAGCGGCTCGTCAATAAAAGTCCGTTTCCTCCGTGAACCATTTCTACGGCTGGTGATACGGCGCTCACACCGCGTCATTCAAGCCACTCGCCACCCCACGGCCCTTGTTGGAGATCCTGCACTGTGCTGGAATTCCCCCCACCGCCGCGGGTTTACAAGCCGGCGCGCAGGGGCGCAACGCAGCGCCGAGTGGCGGCGGGGAAGGGGAGCAGCGCCGGTCACTCACGACCACCATGGGGAGCGTTCTGCCCCCAAGACGCCGACACCGCCCCGCCGTTCGCGGAGGGGCGCCTGGTCCAGAGGTTGCGACGCTAGTGCAGGGACGTTTCAAGAGGGATAGCAGTGCTGCGGCGGAGCAGGAGCCCCGCGGCGGAACCGACCGCGGCTCCTCGCCCCAGCACACCCAGAACCCGGGCCCGGCACCCTCGGGCGAGAGTGGCGGCAGAGGCGGGTCCACGGGAACGGCACAGGCCGGTGGTGGCGGGGCTTCGCCCGTGCCCCCGGCCTTGTCCAACTCGGTGCCGGGCGACGTCGGATCACGGATGGCCCTGCGCAACTGGCGCATCAGCACTCGCCTGGTGGCGCTGCTGACGCTGCCGGTGGTCGCCGCGACCTCGCTGGGCGGGCTCCGTATCAACCAGTCGCTCAACGACATGCAGCAGCTGGAGCACATGCAGCTGCTGACGAAGATGACCAAGGAGGCGACCAGCCTCGCCGCCGCGCTCCAGGCGGAACGTGACGAGTCGGCAGGTCCGCTCACCAACGGCACGTCGCCCACCGAGTACAAGGTCAAGGACCGCCGTACCAAGACCGACCGCGCGAAGAAGGCATTCCTCGACGCCACGGTCGACATCGGCAACACCGACGGCGACGAGGCGCTGGAGAGCATCCGCTCCAACGTCAACCAGATCGCCACCCAGGTCAACAAGATCAACGACATCCGCAAGGGCGCGTACACGTCGGCGTCGGACTCGCTGACCGTCGACGCGTACAGCGGACTGATCGACTCGCTGCTGAGCCTCTCCCAGGACATGGCACAGGCGACCAGCAACCCGGACATGATCAAGCGGACCCGTGCGCTGGCCGCCTTCTCGTCCGCCAAGGAGTACGCCTCCATCCAGCGGGCGATCATCGCCGCCGCGCTGCCGGCCGATCTGCGGACCAAGGGCAAGCTCACCGACAGCGACCGCCTCTACGGTCTGGCCGCGGCGACCAAGGAGCAGAACGCCCTCACCTCCTTCAGCTCGCTGTACGAGTCCATGGGCGGCGACGCCGAGGAGCTGATGGCTCCGCTCAACGGCAACGGCAACCCGGAGATCGCGCAGGCCAAGAAGTACGCCGAGCGGGTGCTGGGCACTCCGGACGGTATGGCGCAGCAGCCCAACCGCTCGTATCTGGACTGGACCGACCAGGCGTCCACCCGGATCAACGCGATGAAGACCATCGAGGCCACGCTGCTGGGCGAGATGGAGGGCAAGGCCCGCGAACTGCGTGACCAGTCGCAGCGCGACGCGTTCATCAACGGTGCGGTCATCCTGCTGGTGCTGGGTGTCTCGCTGGTCGGCGCCTTCGTGGTGGCCCGGTCCATGATCCGCTCGCTGCGCCGGCTCCAGGACACGGCGACCAGGGTCGCCCAGGACCGGCTGCCCGAACTGGTCAAGCAGCTCTCCGAGTCGGACCCGCAGGATGTCGACACCTCCGTCGAGTCGGTCGGTGTGCACTCCAGGGACGAGATCGGAAAGGTCGCCGCGGCCTTCGACGACGTGCACCGCGAGGCGGTCCGCCTCGCCGCCGAGCAGGCTCTGCTGCGGGGCAACGTCAACGCGATGTTCACCAACCTCTCGCGCCGCAGCCAGGGCCTCATCCAGCGTCAGCTCTCCCTGATCTCGGAACTCGAGTCCCGTGAGGCCGACCCGGACCAGCTCTCCTCGCTGTTCAAGCTGGACCACCTCGCGACCCGTATGCGCCGTAACGGCGAGAACCTCCTCGTCCTCGCGGGCGAGGAGCCGGGCCGCCGCTGGACCAGGCCCGTCCCGCTGGTCGACGTCCTCCGTGCCGCCGCCTCCGAGGTGGAGCAGTACGAGCGCATCGAACTGGCCTCGGTCCCCGCGACCGAGGTCGCCGGACGTGTCGTCAACGACCTCGTGCACCTGCTCGCCGAGCTGCTGGAGAACGCGACGTCGTTCTCCTCGCCGCAGACGAAGGTCCGGGTCACCGGTCACGCGCTGCCCGACGGACGGGTGCTCGTCGAGATCCACGACACCGGTATCGGTCTGTCGCCCGAGGATCTCGCGGCGATCAACGAGCGGCTCGCGTCGCCGCCCACCGTGGATGTCTCGGTGTCGCGCCGCATGGGTCTGTTCGTGGTCGGCCGGCTGTCGCTGCGCCACGGCATCAGGATTCAGCTCCGTCCCTCCGACTCGGGTGGTACGACCGCGCTGGTCATGCTGCCGGTCGATGTCGCGCACGGCGGCAAGAAGGCGCCCGCGGGCAGGCCCGGAGCGGTCGGCGGTCCCGGCGGCCAGAACGGCGCGGGCCAGGCCCCCGCCGCGGGCGGCCAGTTGACCGGCGGTCCCGGTGCGGCCGGTGGCGGCCGTCCCGGTATCGGCGCGGGCCCCGGCGGTGGCGCCGGTCTGCTCACGGGTGCGAGCCCGCGTGCGGCGCTGCCGTCCCGTGACGGCTCGGGCGGCCCGCAGGGCGGACCGCAGGACCCGCAGCGACAAGGCCAGGGACAGGGCCAGGGCCAGGGCCAGGGACAAGGCTCGGGACAGTCCAGCATTTTCAGCCAGAACGCGTTCAACGGTCCGTCCCAGGGCCAGGGACAGGGCGGCGGTCAGGGCCAGGCCGGCGGTCAGGCTCAGGGCAGCCAGGGCCAGGGACAGGGCTGGCCGGACCACCCCGGCGCCCCGGCCGGCCAGAACGGCCAGCCCGCACCGGGCGCCAGGTCCGGTCAGGGCGGTGGCCAGAACGGCTTCAGCGGACGTGCCCAGAACGCCTTCCAGCAGGGCGGTGCCCCCGACCGCGGCCGGCAGCTCCCGCCGCCCGGCGGACCGCGCGCCGAACTGCCCGGTGGCAACCCGCAGCCGCAGCGCCCGCAGACCACCAGCTGGGGCAGTGACCAGCAGTCCGGTCAGCGCCCCTCGCTGGACGTCCCGCGCGGCCACGAGGAGCACGACTCCTCCGGTCTGTACGTCCGGCCGCCGGGCGAGCAGCAGCAGGGACCCGGCTCCACGGCCGAGTTCCAGCGCCCGGACTTCGACGGGCCCCGGCCCGACCCGAACACGGGACGCGGCGGCCCGCAGGACGCGGCGGCCACGGCCCAGTTCCCCCGTCCGGACTTCAACGCCCCCGCGGGGTACGACTCCCCGCAGAACTACGGCGCCCAGTCCGACTTCCGTACCCCGTCGGAGTACAACGCCCCGCAGCGGGACTACAACGGTCAGCAGGACTACAACGCTCCGCGGCCCCCGGCGTCGGCTCCGCAGGGCGGTTACCGTCCGCCGGGTCTGCCACCGCAGCCGCAGCCCGAGGCGCTGCCGCCGGCCGGTCCCGGTGACGGCCGCACCCCGCTGTACGACAACCTGGAGACCAACTGGTTCCACGGTCACGGTTCGCAGCAGGGCGGCGGCCAGCAGTACCAGGCACCGCACACACAGCAACCCCACGCACAGCAGTCTCAGCAGTCGCGGCGGGATCCGATCCCGCGGCGCGAGCCCTCCCAGGGCTCAGGCACCAACGGTTCGGGCTTCCCCGGTCTCGACGGTGCCAACGGTTCGGGCGGGGGCGGCGCGGGCGTCACCTCGTCCTGGCGCACGTCACCCAACGACGAGCTGGTACGCCAGGCCGAGCGGGTCAAGAAGCCCCAGGCCGGCGGTATCACCACCTCCGGCCTGCCGCGCCGGGTGCCGCGTGCCAACCTGGTGCCCGGTACCGCGCAGGAACAGAACAACCAGGCCGGTCCGCAGGTTTCGCGTGCGCCCGCTGACGTACGCGGCCGGCTGACCAATCTCCGTCGGGGTATTCAGCAGGGTCGTCAGGCGGGCAACACCGGCCCGGCGACCGGCAGCTTCAACCTCGGCACCTCTCACCAGCAGGAGCGTTAGTTGAGTCCGATGAGTCAGGCTGCGCAGAATCTGAACTGGTTGATCACCAACTTCGTGGACAACACCCCCGGGGTGTCCCACACGGTGGTGGTCTCCGCGGACGGACTTCTGCTGGCCATGTCCGAGGGCTTCCCCCGTGACCGCGCCGATCAGCTCGCGGCCGTGGCGTCCGGTCTGACCTCGCTGACCGCGGGGGCGTCCCGGATCTTCGAAGGCGGCCCGGTCAACCAGACCGTCGTCGAGATGGAGCGTGGTTTCCTCTTCCTCATGTCCGTCTCGGACGGTTCCTCCCTGGCCGTGCTCGCCCACCCCGAGTGCGACATCGGCCTGGTGGGGTATGAGATGGCCCTCCTGGTCGATCGCGCCGGTACGGTCCTCACGCCGGACCTGCGCGCAGAGCTCCAGGGAAGCCTGCTGCACTGAGGCTCCCCAGGCACCGCCCCAGCTCCATCACCGTCAGGCCGCCACACCGGCCCCCCACCGGCCAAGTCAGACGGCACGCAGACATCTTGCTGTCACGCCCGGAGGATTCATGACCCCGCCACCCGCCTCTCACGATCCGTACGGCGCCTCAATGGACGCGTCGTACGGTTCTGAGGGCGATCAGCCGTTGGTCCGTCCGTACGCCATGACCGGCGGCCGGACGAGGCCGCGGTACCAGCTCGCCATCGAGGCGCTGGTCAGTACGACAGCAGACCCGGCGCATCTCGCCACCCTGCTCCCCGAGCACCAGCGGATCTGCCACCTGTGCCGTGAGGTCAAGTCGGTGGCGGAGGTGTCGGCCCTGCTGACGATGCCGCTCGGCGTCGCCCGCATTCTCGTGGCCGACCTGGCGGAGGCCGGCATGGTGGCGATCCATCAGCCGGGCAATGGAGAGGCCGGCGGCACGCCGGATGTGACACTGCTCGAAAGGGTGCTCAGTGGACTTCGCAAGCTCTAGCGGCGGTGCAGCCCGCTCAACCACCAGCGCGAAGATCGTGGTGGCGGGCGGCTTCGGCGTGGGCAAGACCACGTTCGTCGGCGCCGTCTCGGAGATCAACCCGCTGCGTACCGAAGCCGTCATGACCAGCGCCTCCGCAGGCATCGACGACCTCACCCACACCGGAGACAAGACCACCACCACCGTGGCCATGGACTTCGGACGCATCACCCTCGACCAAGACCTCATCCTCTACCTCTTCGGCACCCCCGGACAGGACCGCTTCTGGTTCATGTGGGACGACCTCGTCCGCGGCGCCATCGGCGCCGTCGTCCTCGTCGACACCCGCCGCCTCGCCGACTGCTTCCCCGCCGTCGACTACTTCGAAAACTCAGGACTCCCCTTCGTCATCGCCCTCAACGGCTTCGACGGACACCAGCCCTACACCCCCGACGAAGTACGCGAAGCACTCCAGATCGGCCCCGACACCCCCATCATCACCACCGACGCACGCCACCGCGCCGACGCCAAAAGCGGACTCATCACCCTCGTCGAACACGCCCTCATGGCACGACTCAAGTAGACGTCCGCGTACGGCAGTTGCTGTAGGCACCACTGGAGGTGGGCTATGTCCTTCGACACAGCCCGCCTCCATGTTCATAACATTTCGACAGAGAATTCACGGACTCCGGACACCCGACGCACTCGTCCGGTGCCGCTGCGCTCACGTCAGCCCCGCCTTTTGGCGGGGCTCGTTCTTTATGCCCGTTTTATGTGAGGCTTGGACCACTCGGAATGGCTGATTCCTGCTGTTTGGAATGGGACCTGTCCTCGTGCTGCAATTCGACAACTCCCGAAGTACGGCCCTGAACAGAACACGGCACAAACGTAGGTGCCGACGCCGAGAGGTTGTTGGTCGAGTGAGGCGAAGCAAGACGAGCTCCGCGGAGCAGCAGGCGCGGGGCAACTTCACCCCGCCGCCGCGCGCAGCGGTGCCGCCTGCCGCCGCCGCCACCGGCTCGCCGCCGGCACCCGGCAGCACCGGCAGCACCAGCGCGCTCTCGCCACGGAACTGGCGGGTGCCCACCCGGCTGAACGCCATTCTCCTCATCCCCGTGCTGGTCGGTCTGGTGATGGGCGGCTTCCAGGTCAAGGCCTCCATCGACACCTGGCAGGAGGCGCAGGACGCCGAGCGCACGGCGCTGGTCGTGCGGGCCGCCTCGGAGTACGGCCAGGCGCTGCTCAACGAGCGTGATCTCACCGCTCAGCCGCTGCTGACCGGCGACGGCGAGGCACCGGTCGTCGTCCAGGCCCGCGCCGCCACCGACGCCGCGAAGAAGAAGTTCGACGTGGCGGTCCGGGACATGCCCGCCAAGCAGGGTCTGGAGCGCCGTCTCAGCCTGTTCAGGGCCGAGGAGCCGAAGCTCGTCGCCATCAGGAAGAGCGCGTACATCGAGGCCGTCGAGACCGCCGACAAGAGCGGTGGCAAGGGCGGCCCCGTGGCGACCGAGGAGGGCTATGTGCTGGTGCAGCACTCCCTCATGGAGTTCGCCAACGAGCTCGGTCTCGGCACCGGCAACATCACCAGCTACGGACGTACCGTCTACGCGATCCAGCTCGCGAAGGCCGCCGAGTCGCTCCAGCGCTCCATCGGGATGCACCTCCTGGTCAGGCCCAGCCAGAAGGAAGACGTCAGGAACGGCCAGACGGTCGCGTTCTCCTCGTACGCCTATCTGGAGGACATCGCCGTCGGCGAGTACGTCTCCGGCGGCACGTCGGAGGACACCGTCAGGCTCCAGGACGTGATGACGCAGAAGGCGGCCGAGGGAGCCAGAAAGCTCGCGGCGGCCCAGCAGCAGGCCGCCGCCGCGGGCGAGGACTTCACCGCCCCGCCGAGCCAGGAAGGCTCCGTCCTGGACGGCATGGTGGCGGCGATCGCCACCGGGGACAGCCCCGAGCGGCTCGCGCAGCGCGGGGTCACGCCCCAGGCCTGGATGGCCGCCTCCACCGCCAAGTTCGACGGCTACACGGTCCTGGAGAAGGACCTCGTCGACAAGGCCGTGGCCGACGCGGCCCAGATCTCGGACAACGCAAGGAACGACGCGGTCACCAACGGCGCCATCGTGGTGATCGCCCTGCTGGCCGCCTTCATCCTGGCCGGGATGATGGCCCGGCAGATGAGCCGCTCGATGCGGGAGCTGCGCACCGCCGCGTTCGGTATCGCCGAGCAGCGGCTGCCGATGCTGGTCGACCAGCTCTCCCGTGCCGAGCCCGGCCGGGTCGACACCCGGGTGCAGCCGATCCCGATCGACTCCCGCGACGAGATCGGCGAGGTCGCCCGCGCCTTCGACCAGGTCCACCGCGAGGCGGTCAGGCTCGCCGCCGAGCAGGCGATGCTCCGCGGAAACGTCAATGCGATCTTCACCAATCTCTCCCGCCGCAACCAGTCGCTGATCGAGGGGCAGTTGACCCTCATCTCCGAGCTGGAGAACAGCGAGGGCGATCCGGACCAGCTGGAGAGTCTCTTCCGGCTGGACCATCTCGCGACCCGTATGCGCCGCAACGGCGAGAACCTCCTCGTCCTCGCGGGCGAGGAGCCGGGCCGCCGCTGGAACCAGCCGGTACCGCTGGTGGATGTGCTCCGCGCCGCCTCCTCCGAGGTGGAGTCGTACGCGCGTATCGAGCTGACCGGCGTCCCCGAGACCGAGATCCACGGCCAGTCGGTGACCGACCTGGTGCATCTGCTCGCCGAGCTGCTGGAGAACGCCACCACGTTCTCGTCGCCGCAGACCAAGGTGCGGGTGACCGCCACCCGGCTGCCCGACGGCCGGGTGATGATCGAGATCCACGACAAGGGCATCGGCCTCACCGCCGAGGACTTCGCGGACATCAACCACAAGCTGGCCAACCCGCCGACCGTGGACGCCACCGTCTCCCAGCGCATGGGCCTCTTCGTGGTCGGCCGTCTCGCCGACCGGCACGGTATCCGGGTCCAGCTCCGCCCCTCGGGCGAGCAGGCCGGTACGACCTCGCTGGTGATGCTCCCGGACGCGATCACCCACGGCGGTGGCGGCGAACCGGTTCCGGCCGACGACTTCACCGTCTCGCAGCTCATCCCGGACCAGTCGGCCCCAGCCGAGGAGCCGGTGTTCCAGAGCACCGCCCCGATGCTGACCGCCGCGGAACTGGGCTTCGACGACTCGCGGTACGAGGACCAGACCGGCCGACCGGCCGACGGCGACCGCGCCCTCGACCCCGTCAACCGCACGCTCAGGCGCGAGGAGCGACGGGCGGCCCTGGGCGGCCCCGCGGGCGACGGACAGCCCGTCTTCGGCGAGCGGGCCGACAGCCACTACCGCGAGGAGGTCGACGGTCGGTACGTGCCCCAGGAGGCGTCGTACGAGCAGGGGTACGCGCCCCAGCAGCCCGCCGACCCCGCCGCCGGATACCCGGGACCCGACGCCGGCTACGGCGCGTACCAGCAGCCCCAGGGCCAGCCGTATGCGGAGGCCGTCCACCCGGAGCCGCCGAGCCCCGAGGCGTCCTACGAGAACGCCTTCGCCCCACCGCCCCATCAGGACGAGTGGGCCGGTCAGAGCACGTATCAGGACACCTACGAGACCGAGCGGCGAACTGAACCGGAATCTGTCGCCGACGCTCCCGAGATCGCTCAGGACCGCGTAGGCTTCGACCGTCCGGGCCCGTCCCCGAGCAGCAGTCACACGCTGACGGACGCGGGTCTGCCGCGCCGGGGCAGCAGCCAGCCGCCACAGCAGCAGTGGCAGCCGACGGGGCAGGACGCCGGACCGTCCGCACCGGCGGCCACCCCGACTCCGTCGAACGGTCTCGGCGACGGCCAGGGCGGCGGGCACAGCGGCGCTCAGGGCAACGGGCAGAGCGAGGCGGCCGGTTCGGACGACTGGCGTTCGAGGAACGACGAGCGCTGGCACCGGGCGGAGAAGCTCCGTGAGCCCAAGGCGGGCGGAATCACCTCGTCCGGTCTCCCCCGCCGGGTACCCAAGGCCAATCTGATCGAGGGAGCGGCCGAGCAGACCCCGCAGGGCGGCACCCAGGTCTCCCGGGCCCCCGAGGACATCCGCGGCAGGTTGAGCAACCTGCGGCAGGGCGTCCAGCGGGGCCGCAAGGCGGGAGCGGACACGAACGGACCGGGCCATGGCCCGGGCAGTACCTACAACCAGGAGCGTTAGTGTGAGCCCGATGAGCCAGGCGGCGCAGAATCTGAACTGGTTGATCACCAACTTTGTGGACAACACCCCCGGGGTGTCCCACACGGTGGTGGTCTCCGCCGACGGACTCCTGCTGGCCATGTCCGAAGGTTTCCCGCGTGACCGCGCCGATCAGCTCGCGGCCGTGGCGTCCGGTCTGACCTCGCTGACCGCGGGGGCGTCCCGGATCTTCGAAGGCGGTGCCGTCAACCAGACCGTCGTCGAGATGGAGCGGGGCTTCCTCTTCATCATGTCCATCTCGGACGGTTCCTCCCTGGCCGTCCTGGCCCACCCGGAGGCCGACATCGGCCTGGTGGGATACGAGATGGCTCTTCTGGTCGACCGGGCCGGTACGGTCCTCACCCCGGATCTCCGGGCCGAGCTCCAGGGAAGTCTGCTCAACTGACAGACAGTGCGCTGCTCGCCACCGCACCATTAAGGTGCGGTGGCGCGGACCCACAGGCCCGTCAGCATCGGCCCGGCGACCGGCAGTCGGAGGAGGAAACGTGGCTACACCCCCGGACGGACATCCCTATGACTATGACGGTGTACAGCGGTCCCCGGGCGAGCACGCGCGGAACCGCTTCAACTTCCCCTCCGCGCCGAGCGGTCAGATGCCCGGTCAGGGCGCGGGACGCCCGCAGCAGCCTTACCATTCCCAGCAGCAGCCGTACGAACCGCCTCAGCGGCAGCCGTACGAGCGGCCACGGCGGCCCCGTATCCAGCCGGTACCGCCGCGGCAGGGCCAGGAGCAGCCCGCTCCCGCCATGAATACGCACAACCCGTTGGTCCGTCCGTACGCCATGACCGGCGGCCGGACGAGGCCGCGGTACCAGCTCGCCATCGAGGCACTGGTCAGCACGACGGCCGATCCGTCCCAGCTCCAAGGGCAGTTGCCCGAGCACCAGCGGATCTGCCGGCTCTGTTTCGAGATCAAATCGGTCGCCGAGATCTCGGCGCTCCTCTCCATCCCCCTGGGCGTCGCCCGGATCCTCGTAGCCGACCTGGCGGAGGCCGGACTTGTCGCCATCCATCAGCCCGGCGGCGACGAGGCCGCCGGTGGCCAGCCAGACGTGACACTGCTCGAAAGGGTGCTCAGTGGACTTCGCAAGCTCTAGCGGCGGTGCAGCCCGCTCAACCACCAGCGCGAAGATCGTGGTGGCGGGCGGCTTCGGCGTGGGCAAGACCACGTTCGTCGGCGCCGTCTCGGAGATCAACCCGCTGCGTACCGAAGCCGTCATGACCAGCGCCTCCGCAGGCATCGACGACCTCACCCACACCGGAGACAAGACCACCACCACCGTGGCCATGGACTTCGGACGCATCACCCTCGACCAAGACCTCATCCTCTACCTCTTCGGCACCCCCGGACAGGACCGCTTCTGGTTCATGTGGGACGACCTCGTCCGCGGCGCCATCGGCGCCGTCGTCCTCGTCGACACCCGCCGCCTCGCCGACTGCTTCCCCGCCGTCGACTACTTCGAAAACTCAGGACTCCCCTTCGTCATCGCCCTCAACGGCTTCGACGGACACCAGCCCTACACCCCCGACGAAGTACGCGAAGCACTCCAGATCGGCCCCGACACCCCCATCATCACCACCGACGCACGCCACCGCGCCGACGCCAAAAGCGGACTCATCACCCTCGTCGAACACGCCCTCATGGCACGACTCCGGTGATTCCGCGCGACCGTGGCCGCCATGCCCGCGGTCACGGTCGCGCCCCGTACACGGACGCACAGCCGTAGAACGGACGCACAGCCGCACAAGCGGCGGACGCGCAGACGAAGGCCCCCGCACTCACGAGGAGTGCGGGGGCCTTCGTACAGGCGGAGTGAGTCCTGGGAATCAGCCCTGCCAGCTGTGCGGGGCACGGAAGCCGGGGGTGCGCTCAAGGCGGCGCCAGCCGGCCGTGGAGCTGCCGTGGTGGGCCGGGGCGTCCTGGCGGGCCGCGGCGCGGGCCATCAGGACGGCGGTGATGGCGGCCAGCTCCTCGGGGCCGGCCTGCCCCTTCTCGACGCGCAGCAGGGATTCGTTCGTGGATTCGCTCATGGAGTCGTATCTCCGTCTTCTCGGCGGGAGGGCGCGGGACGCAGGGTCACTGCGGGGGGTTGCCGTGCTTACGGGACGGCAGGTCCGCGTGCTTGGTGCGGAGCATCGCGAGCGCACTCGCGAGCACCTCACGGGTCTCGACGGGGTCGATGACGTCATCGACCAGTCCGCGCTCCGCCGCGTAGTAGGGATGCATCAGCTCGGCCTTGTACTCCTTGACCATCCGAGCGCGCATGGCCTCCGAGTCCGCGGCTTCCGCGATCTGCTTGCGGAAGATGACATTGGCGGCACCCTCGGCGCCCATCACCGCGATCTCGTTCGTGGGCCAGGCGTAGGTGAGGTCGGCTCCGATGGACTGGGAGTCCATCACGATGTAGGCGCCTCCGTACGCCTTGCGCAGGATCAGGGAGATCCGCGGCACGGTGGCGTTGCAGTAGGCGTACAGGAGTTTGGCACCGTGCCGGATGATCCCGCCGTGCTCCTGGTCGACCCCCGGCAGGAAGCCGGGCACGTCCAGCAGCGTCACGATCGGGACATTGAAAGCGTCGCACATCTGGACGAAGCGCGCAGCTTTCTCGGACGCCTCGATGTCCAGCACGCCGGCGAGGGACTGCGGCTGGTTGGCGACGATGCCGATGACCTGGCCGTCCAGCCGGGCCAGGGCGCAGATGATGTTCCGCGCCCAGCGCTCGTGGACCTCAAGGAAGTCGCCCTCGTCAACCAGTTCCTCGATCACCTTGTGCATGTCGTACGGGCGGTTGCCGTCCGCGGGCACCAGATCGAGCAGTACGTCGGAGCGGCGGTCCACCGGGTCCTGGGAGGCGACCGTGGGCGGGTTCTCGCGGTTGTTCTGCGGCAGCATCGACAGCAGATAGCGCACCTCGGCGATGCACGTCTCCTCGTCGTCGTACGCGAAGTGCGCGACGCCCGAGGTCTCGGCGTGCACATCCGCGCCGCCGAGGCCGTTCTGGGTGATCTCCTCGCCGGTGACCGCCTTGACGACGTCAGGACCGGTGATGAACATCTGCGAGGTCTCGCGGACCATGAAGACGAAGTCCGTGAGGGCGGGGCTGTAGGCGGCGCCGCCCGCGCAGGGGCCGAGCATCACGCTGATCTGCGGGATGACGCCGGAGGCACGGGTGTTGCGCTGGAAGATGCCGCCGTAGCCCGCGAGCGCGGAGACGCCCTCCTGGATCCGGGCACCCGCGCCGTCGTTGAGCGAGACCAGCGGGGCACCGGCCGAGATGGCCATGTCCATGATCTTGTGGATCTTGGTGGCGTGGGCCTCGCCGAGGGCGCCGCCGAAGATACGGAAGTCATGCGCGTAGACGAAGACCGTACGGCCCTCCACCGTGCCCCAGCCGGTGATGACACCGTCCGTGTACGGCCTCTTGGCCTCCAGGCCGAAGCCGGTGGCGCGGTGCCTGCGGAGCTGCTCGACCTCCTTGAACGATCCCTCGTCGAGCAGCAGCTCGATGCGCTCGCGCGCGGTCAGCTTGCCCTTGGCCTTCTGGGCCTCGGTCGCGCGGTCGCTGGGCCCTCGGCGGGCTGCCTCACGCAGGGCGTGCAGTTCGGCCACACGCCCCCGGGCATCGGTGGGCTCGCTCGGCGTCTCGTCCACTACGGTCATGTGCCAACCCTACGAAGAGCACCGGGGAAAACACGCCGTAGACTCCACACAGTCTCCTGGCGGTATTCCTGGTGGGCCTGGACAGAACCCGGCCGGATGCGGGGTCCCCGGACAGCAACGTACCCCCGGCTCTTGTGGGATTCCCCTAGATGTCAGATGAACGACATCTCACAGCGATGGGTGGCACCAGCCGTCCCCGGGTCGATCCTCAGCCGTAGCGTACGCCCCGCCGAGAGCACCTCGACCGAGGGGTCGTGGGCCGTGACGCGCCGTACCCTCCGGTCCCAGTGGACCTCCAGCGGCCGTCCTGAACGCGGGGGTTCGGCGACACGGAGCGTCGCGGTACGGCCGCGGACCACGGCGAGGACGCTCGCGGGCGCGGTCGCGGTGAGCGGCCCAGCCGTACCGGGGCGCCAGAAATTGACGGCGGTGCAGCCGAGCGGGTGGATCGCGACCGCCTGGCAGCCTTCCGTGTTGGCGAGGATCTCCAGCCAGTGACGGTCCGCGGCGCGGGCCGCCAGGGCCCGCCGGGAGACACCGGGCATCAGCACATAGGCATAGCCCGCGCACCTCGGATCGATGCCGTGGTCGAGCCAGAGGGTCCGGTAGCGGCGTGTACGCCGTTCGGGGGAACTGGTGGTGTTGATGTCGCTCCATGCGCCGGTGCGCTCCTCGGCGAGGGTCCCGAGCCGCGCGCCGCCGGGGAAGAGCCAGCCGCCGTGCCCGTCGAGATGGGCCCAGCGGGGGCGGGCGCGGTCGTCGAGCGTGAAGGCGCGGGTGCCCCGCTCCCCCAGGTTGCGGTTGTCGACGACCGTCTCGACCGGCACTCCGTCCGTACAGGTGATCCCGGCGCCCAGACAGACGACGGCGTCGGTGAGGAAGAACCAGGACTTACGGGCTTCGAGGGTGGAGCCGAGGCCCTTGAGATGCTGTCCGACGGCGGCGAACGTCCCGTCGGTCGTGCCGCCCACCCACCGTACGGCGGGCCTGGGCGCGCCCCACTCGCCGCCCTCCCGGTCCGCGAGGCGCCTGGTGGACACGGTGGTACCGGGCAGCCGGTACGGGTCGACGGTGGGCCAGAACCAGTCGGTGTACTGGTCGTTGCCCCGGTCCGCGCACCACCAGGAGAGCATTCCCGCGCCGGTGTGCCAGCCGCGCGGATTCTCGCCGTTGCCGCACTCGTAGTGCGCGATCCGCTCGGAGGCCATCGAGAGCGCGGCGGCCCAGCCGGGCCCCCGGTGCACGGCCCGGTCCATCGAGGCGAAGAGCCGGTGGCCGACCGGCTCGGGAACCGCGGGTACGTCCGAGGCGGCGAGCGTGTGCAGCCGGGCGAGATCGTCGACGTCGAACCGCGGTGCGGTGAGGACCGGGGACACGGTGTCCCGCTCGATCCAGCCCTTGACCAGCCCGGTCCACCGCTCGCGCGCGGCCGGCGGCGCCCCGCCCGCGAGCAGCGCGACGGCCGCGGCGATCCCCTGCCCGTGGAAGTGGTCTCCGTGCGGCACGCCCCGTTCGTCGCTCTTGAGGTGACCGCGGCTGATGGCACGTCCGTTGACGCAGTCCATCATCAGACCGTTGTAGATCAGCGGTGCGTAGGCGTGCTCCACGCTGTCGAGTACGGTCCGCCGGCCGGGGTCGGTGACGGCCCAGGAGGACCCGGCGAGCAGGGAGAAGAGCCGGCCCAGACCGTCCAGCAGGACCTGTCCGTACGTACCGGAGTAGGCGACCCAGGTGTGCTGGACGAAGGAGCCGTCGGCGTAGAGCCCGTCCCCCTCGGTGACATGGGGGAAGACGGGGGAGAGCGCGTCACGGGCGAGGGCGATCTTGGCGGGGGTCCGGCCGAGGACCCCGCGCAGGGCGACGGAGCGGCAGAGGTCGACCCGGTTGGCGCCGGTGCTGATGCCTGTGTACGGGCCGAGGAGCGCGTCCGGGACGAAGTGGTCGACGGCCGCGCAGGCCGCCGCGCGCAGTTCCTCGCCGAGCCGGCCGTACAGGACGGCGGTGATGTCCATCAGCAGCCGGGGGCTGCCGATCCGCCACTCCCACCAGTTGCCGTAGGGGGTGGCCGAGGGGCGGTAGACGGTGGCGGAGAGATGGGCGAGACCGCGTACGACATCGGCGAGGAGGGCCGGGTCGCCGGTGAGAGCGGTGCCGGGCCGGGCGTACGCCTGGGTCATGGTCCAGAGCCTGCTGTAGCTCCGGGTGATTCCGGCCGGCGGATCGAAGGGGATCCCGGGCCAGAGACGGGTGGCGGCCGGGGCCATCGACCGCTGGAAGTCCGCGGCCAGTGCGGCGGTGCCGGCGAGCCGGTAGGCGTAGGGCTCGGCGGCGGGGTCGTAGCCGGTGCCGAGCCGAAGGCCCGTCCAGCGCAGCCGCAGTTCGTCGAACTCGTCGGCGGAGGGCGCTCGTTCGCGTACGGGGCCGAGGGCGGCCGCTCCGGTCACGGCCAGCAGGGCGCGGCGGGACAGCGGCGACCGGGACAACGGCGACACGGGGACCTCCGCGCTGGGGACGGACCGGTAGAAACCGGTCTAGCACGGTCCAGCACGGGTCCGGCGTGCGTTGCCGCGGAAGGGCACTGCCCCGCTCCCCGGTCGGCCGGGGAGCGGGGCAGCGGTTCCACGGGTGGGACGGTCAGCAGCCGCCGCAGTTGTAGAAGGTCACGTCCCAGTGGTTGCCCTCGTCGGCGTAGAGGTTGCCGGCGCCGGACTGCCACTGCGGATAGCCGTCACCGCGCGGGCCGATGTAGGTGAAGTTGTTCTTGACGTAGTTGGTGAGACAGGTGGCCTTGCCGAAGTCGAGCTTGTAGCCGTTCCAGTGCGAGTACGTGCCGCTCGCGTGGCCCGTCTCCGTACCGCCCGTGATGTTCAGGGCGCAGCCGCTGGCGCTCCGCAGGGTCTGCGCGCCCTGCGCCGACTCCAGGTTGAGCTGGTCGAACGAGGTGCAGGTCGGGTTGTTGCGGTTGGAACAGCCACCGGACGAGGACCAGGTGATGCCCCGTGAGCTGAACATCGAGGTCGCCGTCGCGTGGGTGATCTTCGTCGCCGCGTGGGCGTCGCCCGCCGAGCTGAACACGCCGAAGCCGGGGGCGAAGAGCGCGCCCAGGACCAGGGCGAACGCGGTGAGTACCGAGCGAAGTTTCATGGGGGGATTGCCTCCTGCTGGGAACCGTTGGTGTCGATGGGGCAGCGGTGCAGGTGGTAGCAGACAGATGGTGCCCGATGTCTACGCGCGTCCGCCAGGGTGCGGGGAACTCGATCGGATGACATTGTTGAATTTTGAACGAGACAGGTCTATGGTCACCGTAGTTCAAGGTTTAACAACCAAGCGACCGCATTCTCAGGAGGAACCATGGCCCTCTTCGGCCGTAAGAACGACAGCGCTCCGGCCGGCTCGGGCACCGCGGTGGCCGACCCCGCTCTGACCGCGCTGACCGGCGAGTACACCATCGACCCGGCGCACAGCACCATCAGCTTCACCGTGCGGCACGCGATGGTCACCAATGTCCGCGGCTCGTTCAACGAGCACGAGGGCACCCTGAACCTCGACGGCTCCAACCCGGCGGCCTCCACGGCCTCGATCGACGTCTCCATCGCCAGCGTCGACACCGGGATCCCCGACCGCGACGGACACCTCCGCAGCGCCGACTTCTTCGACGCGGAGACCTTCCCGAAGATGTCGTTCCGCTCCACGTCGACCGAGCAGATCGACGCCGAGACCTACCGGGTCACCGGCGATCTGACCATCAAGGACACCACCCGGCCGCTCGCCATCGACCTGGAGTTCCATGGCTCCGCCACCGACGTGTACGGCAACGAGCGGGTCGGCTTCGAGGGCAGCGCGACCATCCTGCGCTCCGACTGGGGCCTGACCTGGAACGCGGCGCTGGAGACCGGCGGTGTGATGGTCAGCGACAAGGTCAAGCTGACCTTCGACATCTCCGCGATCAAGAAAGCCGCCGAAGCCGCCTGACCGGGCGCGTCATACCGGGCGCGGGGCGACGGTGAGGGGAGCGGCGGGGACGCGGGAACGCGGGCAGGACCCGCGGTCCGGGCGCGGGCGGGACCCGGGCCCTGTCCGGTCGGACAGGGCCTAGAAACCGCCCCCGCCGTCGAACCCTCCGCCGCCGCCGAAGTCCCCGCCCCCGCCGAAGCCTCCGCCGCCGAAGTCGTCCGGGTTGTAGTCGGCGCCCGAGTAGTCGCCGCCGCCGTAGCCGGAGTAGTCGCCGCCGCCGAAGTCCGCGGCGTAGGCGGGCGTCGCCATCACCGAGCCGAGCATCGTGCCCACCAGCAGCCCCGGCAGCAGCCCGCCGCCGAAGTAGCCGCCGGCCCACGGTCCGTACACGGGTCCGGCCTCCCAGTAGGGACGGGGGCCGTTCGCCGTCTGCACCGTACGGGTCATCGGGTCGTCGCCCTCGGCCAGCCGGGCCGCGTCGGCGGCGCAGACCGGCACGGTCCGCCGTACACCGGCGGGCGGGGCCCACTCCGCGTCGGCCGTCGAGGGGCCGTGGCGCGGGTCGAAGAAGCACGGCGAACGCCGCTCGGGGAGCGGGGCGCCCTTTCTGCGCGCGTCCAGCACCGCCAGTGAGAACCGGCCGTCCTCCAGCGCCTCCGTCACCCCGCGTACGTCGTCGGGCCGCTGGGCCGAGCCCATCAGGGACTTGGCCTTCTCGTACGCGTCGAGGGAACGCTCGTACTCCGTGCGCATCGCGTCGTCGGCACCCGCCTCGGCGGGGTGGAAGTCGAGCCGGTCCAGCTCCTCACCGAACGCGGTGATGTCCTCGTCGACCACGACCCGCAGCTTGTCCAGCGCCTCGCGCTCCCGGTCGGTCCGCTTGCGGCGGTTGTGCCGCGCCACGCCGTAGGCACCCGCGCCGCCGGCCACGAGCACCGAGCCGAGCACGATCAGCCCGGTGGACGAGCTGCCGGCGTCGCCCGAGCCCGTCGTGTCCCAGGACGCCGGGGCCTGGCCACGGATCTGCGGGAGCGCCTGGTCGACGAAGTTGTTCAGCTCGGTCGCCGCGTCCACGGGACCGCCCGCCTTGACCGCGCTGGTGAGATCGCGGACCGCCTGCTGGGAGAGCACGGCGGAGTCGGCGCCCGCGTCGAAGCCGTCACCGAGACGGATGGCGTACAGGCCCGTGATCCCGGTCTCGGCCCGCACCGAGTTCAGCACGGTGGCGGCGGGGAACTGGGCCGTATCGGGCAGGACGGCCACGAACAGCGGTTTGTCCGCGTCCTTGATCTTCTTGGCCAGGGCCTCGGCCTCGGACGTCGAGAGCCGGCTCGCGGCCCCGGGGTCCACATAGACGGGTCCGTCCTTGAGAGCCTCGGCCACGGTCTCGGGGCCGGTGGCGGCCTCCGCGGCGGGCGCCATTCCCAGGGCCGCCGCCGAGCCGGCGAGCAGCATCCCGGAGAGCGTGGAGTACAGCCTCGTCCTCATACATTGACGCTACCCGAAACGCGCCAAGATGGGGCAGGGGTGAGCAAAAGCGAAAGCAGAGCGACAGAGAAAGAAGCGGGAGCGCCAGGAAAAGAGCGCCGGGAAAAGCGCCGGAGAAGTACGTCGTGGAAGAGCGCCGGAGAGGAAAAGGGTGAGGCACCCGGGCCCGCCGGCCCGGGTGCCTCACCCATGGGGGTTCCAGGGCTGGTCAGGCGGCCCTGTACGCCGCCGTCAGCCTCTCCACCGCACCGGTCAGATCACCGGTGAGCAGCAGATGGTCCGCGTCCGCGAAGGGCTTCGCCGAGGCGGGGGTGATGTCGTCCCCGATCCTCTGCTGGACGAGCAGTCTGGCCTGGCCGACCAGCTCCCTGCCCTGCGCGGACCTGCCGAGCCCCGCCTTCTCCAGCACACGGGCCGCGACACCGAGGGCGGCGAGGGTCAACTGCCCGCCGCCGGGCGGTGCCTTGAGGGTCGTCAGCCCCCAGCCGTACGGGAACTGCGGGTCGTAGACCGTGTCACCGACATTGATCGGCAGCGACTCGACCGACTTGGGCCAGGTCACCGGAAGCTGACCGGTGAAGGCCTTCCTGCCGTAGAGGACATCGGCCACACCGTCGCCCTCGCTGCCCGGCAGCCAGGACGCCACCAGCGCGTCGATGTCACCGAGCTGGTCACCGATGAGCTGCGGACGGCCCGAGACGATCAGAACGGCGCACTTCATGGCGGCGCAGACGGTGTCCACGGCCTGCCGGTCCTCCTCGGACAGATTCAGGTCATGGCCGTTGCCGACATCGCCCTGGCCCTCGGCGTACGGCTTCTCGCCGACGACGACCACTCCGACGTCATGGCCCCCGGTGGGGGCGGTGGCGTCCTCGGAGTAGGTGAGGGCGGCGTCGGGAGCGGCCTTCCGCATGCCCTCCAGAATGGTCGTCCCGGTGGTGGTGCGCCCGGAGCCGCCCTGCCAGGTGATGGTCCAGCCGCCCATCTGGTTGCCCAGATCGTCGGCGTTGGAGCCGGCCACGTACACCTTCTGCGACGGCTTGAGCGGCAGGACCGCGCCCTCGTTCTTCAGCAGCACCTGCGACTTGGCCGCCGCCTCGCGGGCCACCGCCCGGTGTTCGGGCGAGCCGATCTTCGACCGGTTGGTGGTGTCCGCGTACGGCTTCTCGAAGAGGCCGAGCCTGAACTTCTGCTCCAGGATGCGGGACACGGCGTCATCGATCCGGGCCTGGCTGATCCGGCCGGCCGTGACCTCGGCCTGAAGGGTCCGGGTGAAGTCCTTGTACGCCGTCGGGACCATGATCATGTCGAGTCCGGCGTTGATGGAGGTACGGACATCGCTCGCGTAGTCGCCGGGGATCTGGTCGATCGCCTGCCAGTCGCTGATGACGAAGCCCTTGAAGCCCATCCGGTCCTTCAGCTCACCGTTGATCATGGCGCCGTCGGCGTGCATCTTCACCGCGGGCCTGTTCTCGTCGGTGATCTCCAGCGAGGAGTACGAGGGCATGACCGTGCCCACGCCCCGCTTCACGGCGTCCTCGAACGGCGCGAGATGGATGGTCTCCAGCTCCTTGCGGGTGACCTTGGTGACGCCCTGGTCGATGGTGTACGAACCGGTCGTGGACGAGCCGTACTCGGTGCCGCCGTCACCGACGAAGTGCTTCGCCGTCGCCAGCACCTTGTCGTTGCGGTCCAGACCGCTGCCGGACGCGGGGCCCTGCATACCGTTGACGACGGTGTCCATGGCGACGACCAGCGCGGGGTCCTCGCCGAAGGTCTCGTACGTACGGCCCCAGCGCTCGTCCCTGCCGACACAGACGCAGGGCGCGAAGTCCCACGGGATGCCCGTGGCCCGTACCTCGTTCGCCGTCACCGCGCCGGTCCGCTCCGCCAGCGCCGGGTCACGGGTCGCGCCGAGACCGATGTTGTGCGGCATGATCGTCGCGCCGATGACGTTGTTGTGGCCGTGCACCGCGTCCACGCCGTAGATCAGCGGGATCTGGAAGCGGGTGGCCTGCGCCCTGAGCTGGAAGGCGTCGATCATCTTCGCCCAGGCCTCGGGGGTGTTGGGCGTCGGTACGGACCCGCCGCCGGAGAGCAGCGAGCCGAGGTCGTAGGCGGCGATGTCGCCCTGGGCCGTCAGCGCGTTGCGCTCGGCCTGGGTCATCTGGCCGGCCTTCTCCGCGAGGGAGAGCCGGGAGACGAGGTCCGCCACCCGCTTCTTCACCGGCAACTTGGCGTCGAGGTACGGCAGACCGTGGGCGTCGATGACGGCCTGCGGGTTCTCGGCCGGGGCCTTGGCGCCGGTGACGGTGAGCGCGAGCGGTACGGTCTCGGCGCTCTCGGCGGCCCTGTCCTTGACCGTGGGGATCTCGACGGTCCGTGAGGTGCCCGAGGCGCTGCCGGCCGGGAAGGTGACCGAGCCGGAGACGGCCGGGTAGTCCTTGCCCGCCTCCGCCGTGCCGCCCCCGGCGGTGTAGTCGACCGTCACGGGCTCCTCGATCGGGCCGGAGCCGGTCGTCGCGACCGAGATCCGCACCTTGGCCGCGGTGCCCTCGGCGACGGGATATACAGCCGCGTCGGTGACGACGCTCGCCGTCAGGCTCGGATCGGCCTTGCCGTACAGCTCCACCCCGTCGAGGGCGAACCGGCCCGGCGCGCCCGTCGGCAGGGTGACGGCGTAGCCCCACATCTCCGTCAGACCGAGGACCTGGTCGATTCCGCCGACCGGCTGATAGTCGGTGCGGTACTGGAAGTCGGCGAAGGGTATCTCGACCTGGTGCCAGCCCTCCCAGTCGTCGGTGAAGGACGTCGTCCACAGCTCGGAGGCCTCGCCGTTGGCGCCGCCGTCCTTGATCTCGAAGTTGATCCGCTTGCCGGAACCGGGCGGCAGGGGCGCGGTGTTCTGGCCGTACCACCAGAAGCGGATGCCCCGGTGGGCCGACCAGTCGTGGGACGGCTCGTCGAAGGCGAAGTCATGGCTGAACCCGCCGTACCCGTTGATGTCGTAAGCGCCTTCGAGGACCTTGGCGCCCTCGGGGGCGTCGGCGCGCTCCGCCAGACTCAGCTGCGGCGGGTCGTCGGCGTCGCCGCCCCAGGTGAAGATGCCTCCCTCGGGCGGCCCCGCGAAGGGCACCTCGCCCTCGAAACGGTCGACGGCCACCGGGGCCGGTTCGTCCGCCGCGGCGGACGGACCGGCTCCCGCGAGGGGCAGCAGCCCCGCCAGGACGGCGGCGGCGAGAAGCGCCGCCGTCCTGGTGCCGGGCCGCGGTCTGACACGTGTGCCTCGCATCGTGCTCGTGCTCCTTGTATCGCTGATGCCCCCGGCGGCTCTGGTGCCGCCGGGGGCGCTGTCGCCGTTGCGTCCGTTCGACGCCGCCGCTACTTCTGCTCGACCCGGACCCAGTCGATCTCGGCCTTGATGCCGCCCTGGGCGATCCGGTCGACGCTCGACTGCGGCAGGCCCCAGTACGGCTGGGTGACCTTGTTCCAGCCCGCCGGATAGGCCCCGCCCAGCGCGAGATTGAGAATCACGTACTGGTTGTGGTCGAAGACCCACTTGCCCCGCGTGGACTCCAGCTTCTGGCGGGACGTCTCCTGCACCACCCGGTCGTCGACGGTGAAGCGCATGCCCTCGGGCTGCCACTCCACCGCGTAGGTGTGCCACTCGTCGGCACGCCCGCCGTTCGGGAAGGTCTGTGTCTTGCCTATGTTGCCGTCGGCCGAGTAGCCGGGACCGTGCAGCGCGGTGCTGGTCCAGTCCCCGTACCCGATGTTCTCCATGATGTCCGTCTCGCCCGAGCCCGGCCACGAGACGGCCGGGTCGTCGACATCGCTGCCCAGCAGCCAGAAGGCCGGCCAGAAGCCGTCGCCGACCGGCAGCCTCATCCGGCCGCTGACCTTGCCGTAGGTGAAGTCGAACTTGGTGTTGGTGTCGATACGGCCGGAGGTGAAGTCGTAGGTCCCGCCGCCGGGCACGGTGGTGCAGCCCTTGCAGTACTTCGACTCCAGGACCAGGCTGCCGTTCTCGGTACGGATGTTGTTCGGCGAGTCCACATAGGCCTGGGACTCCCCGTTGACCGAGTTCATCTCCGTACCGGTACGGACCACCCGCCACTTGTTGCGGTCGAGTCCCGAGCCGGTGAAGTCGTCGAAGAAGGTCGTACGGTAGGCGGCGCCGGAGTTCTTGGGCAGCGCGGGATAGGCCGCCGCCGCGGTGCCGCCCGTGCCCCAGACCTGGAACTCGTACAGCGAGTAACCGAACTGGGCGGTCGAGGGCGCCGGGTTGTAGAAGGAGCGGCGCTCCTTGCCCAGCATCCGGATGTAGCGGGCGGTCGCCGGGGTGGAGAGGGTGACGGTGTCACGCCGGCCCGCGGCCTCCCCCGGAGCCTTGATGTCGGCGCGGCGGGCCGCGACCTCACCGGCGGACGGCCGGTGGACCGTACGCCAGGTCCGGTTGTCGTCGGAGACCTGGAGTTCGTAGTCGACGGCGTACGCCGCCTCCCAGTACAGGTCGACCGCCTCGATCCGGGACGGAGTGCCCAGATCGACACCGACCCAGCGGTCGGCGTTCCAGTCGCTGGCCCAGCGGGTCTGGTCGCCCTTGAGATCCGCGGGCCAGCCCCCGTCGGTCACATAGGCGGGGGAATTCCCGGCGTGCTGGTAGAGGTTGCCGTACGCCGGATGGTTGAGGGCGAGGTTGGTACGGGTGGTGGAGGCGGGCGCGGGCTCGCCTCCGTACACCTGGAAGGAGAAGAGGGAGTAGCCCCAGGCGGTCGCCCGCTGCACACCGCGCATCCGGACATAGCGCGCGGTGACTTCCTGGGGATAGGTGTGGGCGGTCACGGTGCCGCCGGTGCCGTCGGTCTCGGTGTAGAAGCTCGTCCAGTTCGTGCCGTCCTTGGAGGCTTCCAGGACGTACTGCTTGCCGTAGGCCGCCTCCCATTCGAGCTTGACCTGGTTGACGCGGATGACGCTGCCCAGGTCGATCCTGATCCAGGCGGTGTCCGTGAAGTCGCTCGCCCAGCGGGTGGCGGCGTTGCCGTCGACGGCTCCCGAGGCCGGGGTGTCGGGGTTCTCGACGCCCGACGCGGTGACGGCGGCGGGGCTGGCGGCATAGGCCGACGCCGCCCGGTCGGTGTTCCAGGCCGCCGCCACGGCCGCGGCCTGAGCGGACTGCTGGGGTACGGGGGCGCTGAACGCGAGAGGGGCCGACAGCGCGAGAAGCGCCGCGGTGGCGGCCACCAGAGTCGTACGTGAGGGCATCGATGCCTCCTGTGGGGGGAGTGCGGGTGGGTGGAGCGATGTCCGTACGGGGTGCTGCCGTGCTGTGCGGAGTGCTGAGTACGTCGAGCGGAGTGCTGCTGGGTACTGCTGGGTACTTGGGCGCTGCTGGTTGCTGGGTGCTGGGTACCGCTGGTGTCCGTGCCGGGTGGGGCTGGGCTGTGTGGGGCGCCCGACGGTGGTCTCCGTGGCGATCACGGAGCCTTCAGGCCTTTACGGGGTTTTACGGGGCCGACTTCCGCACGATCAGTTCGGTGGGCAGGACGACCGGTTCGTCCGGCGCGGACGCCCCGCCCAGATGTCCGAGCAGCATCGTCGCCGCCGTCTCGCCCATCTCACGCGCGGGCTGGTGGACGGTGGTCAGCGGCGGCTCGGTGTGCTGGGCCATCGGGATGTCGTCGAACCCGACCACCGCGATGTCGCCGGGAACGCTCCGCCCGGCGGCCCGCAGGGCCCGCATCGCGCCCGCCGCGCTGATGTCGTTTTGCGCGAAGACGGAGTCGAAGGGGACCTCGCCGGCGAGGAGTTTCTCCACCGCGAGCCGTCCCGACAGCTCGGTGAAGTCCCCCACCACGACCAGATCGGTCGGCAGCACCTCACGGAAGCCGCTGAGCCGGTCGCGTACACAGCCGAAATGCGCGGGCCCGGTGATGACCAGGGGCCTGCTGCGTCCGTCGGCGAGCAGATGACGGGCCGCGGACGCGCCTCCCTCGCGATTGGTGGTCACGACGGAGGGAAAGTCCTCGGGGTGGCTGCCGCGGTCGTCGATCAGCACGACGGGCAGGCCCTTGTGGTGCAGGCCGATGATGGTGTCGAGGGTGTTCTCGGGCTCGACCACGAGCAGTCCGTCGAACGCGCGGGCCGAGACCTGGGTGGTGAAGTGCTCCACCGACTCGGCGCCCCGGTTGCAGGTGAAGAGCAGCAGGCCGTAGCCGGCGGCCTCGATCGTGTCGACGACTCCCTGGAGGACCTCGCCCATCCACGGCCAGGTGAGCGAGGGCACCAGCATGCCGACCGTACGGCTGCTGCCACGGGCCAGTCCGACGGCGCCCGAACTGGGCACATAGCCGAGCTGGGCGATCACGGCCCGGACACGGGCCGCCGTACTCCGGTCGACTTCGCCCTTGGTATTGATCACCCGGGACACGGTCGTCTTGCTGACACCCGCCTGACGGGCGACGTCGGCGATCGTGACACGCATCGGGCCTCCGCTCCGAGGTGTGGAACCGGTACCGCAACCGCTTCCGGAACCGGTACCGGCGTTGGGCGGTGAGTTAACCGGCACGCAACACAGTCGTCAATACTTCACGTCGAGATTGGTCCGAACCTTTGTTACGTACCAGGCGGGTAGCAGGTCAGAGGTGTTATGCGTTCAGTTCGTGAACGCGCTGTCTCTTGACGGGAGTTCGCAACAGCAGTTCACTCACGCCGCAGGGAGCCATAGCGCAACCCGACCCCGCACGACGCACCACGCACCACGCACCACGCACCACGCACCGAGTGCACCACCCCCCACATCTCTGCCGAGAAGGGCAGCAGTTCTATGTCGAGATCGACAGGTACCGGGCGCCGGCTGACGAGGGTTCTCCTCGCCGGCGCCCTCGCCACCGCCGGGCTCACCGGCCTCTCAGCGGGTACGGCCCAGGCCGCGGGCGAACAGGTCAACATCTGGCTGACGACGACGGACGACGCGGGCGGACGCCATGTCACCCGCGGGCTCCAGCAGCAGACTCCCGTCACCTTCCAGCCGGGCAGCGGCGGCAGCGGGACGAACATCACCGTCGACGAGGGCACCCGCTATCAGACCTTCACCGGCGGCGGCGCCTCCTTCACGGACACCGCGGCCTGGCTGATGAAGGGCAGCGGAGCGCTCTCCCAGGCGACCCGTGACGACACGATGAGAAAGCTGTTCTCGCCGACCGAGGGCATCGGGCTCTCCTTCATCCGTAACCCGATGGGCGGTTCCGACCTCGCCCGGTTCGGCTACACGTACAACGATCTGCCGGCCGGTCAGACCGACCCCGCGCTCTCCCGGTTCTCGATCGCGCACGACCTGGCGGATGTGCTGCCGCTGACCAAGCAGGCCAAGCAGCTCAACCCGGCCCTGTCGACGATGGCCTCGCCGTGGACGGCACCGGCCTGGATGAAGGACAGCGGACAGCTCAACGGCGGCTGGCTGAAGGCGGAGAACTACGGCACCTACGCCGACTACTTCGTCAAGTATCTCCAGGCCTACCGCGACCAGGGCATACCGGTCGACTATGTCTCGGCCCAGAACGAGCCCACCTGCTGCGGCGGTTACCCGTCGATGAGCTGGAACGGCTCGGGTCTGGCGTTCTTCACCAAGAGCAACCTGCTGCCGAAGCTCCAGGGCGCCGGCCTGTCCACCAAGGTCCTGGCGCACGACTGGAACTGGGACACCTACGACGCGTACGCGGCCGAGACCGTGAACGACGCGGCGGTGCGCAACCACCCCAACTTCGGCGGGGTCGCCTGGCACGGCTACGGCGGGAACATCCAGAAGCAGACGGATGTCCACAACCAGTATCCGCAGCTGAACGCCTTCCAGACCGAGCACTCCGGCGGTACCTGGATCGCCAATCAGCAGCGCGAGGACATGGCGAACATCATCGACTACACCCGGCACTGGGCGAAGTCGGTGACCAAGTGGTCCCTGGCGGTGGACCAGAACCGCGGTCCGCACAACGGCGGCTGCGGCACCTGCGACGGTCTGATCACCGTCCACAACGGTGACGCGCGGCACGGCCAGGTCGACTACACCATCGAGTACTACACGATGGGTCATCTGACCAAGTTCGTGAAGCCGGGCGCGGAGCGCGTCGCCTCCACCGCCAGCACCACGGTCTCCAATGTCGCCTGGCGCAATCCCGACGGTTCCAAGGCGCTGATCGCTTACAACGACGGCTCCGGGGCGCAGCAGGTACGGGTCAACTGGGGCGGCCAGAACTTCAGTTACTCCCTGCCCGGCAAGACCTCGGCCACCTTCACCTGGGCGGGCACCCAGTCCGGCGGCTCGGACAGGACCGGCACGCTGGTCGGACTGGGCGGCAAGTGCCTGGACGTGGCGAGCGGCAGCAACGCCAACGGCACGGCCGTACAGATCTACGACTGCAACGGTTCGACGGCCCAGCGCTGGACCCTCAAGGCGGACGGCTCCGTCCAGGCCCTGGGCAAGTGCCTGGATGTCGCGGCGGCGTCGACGGCCAACGGCGCGAAGGTCCAGCTCTACGACTGCAACGGGTCGGGGGCGCAGCAGTGGAGATACGAGTCGGGCTCGGCCGATCTGGTGAACGTTCCGGCCGACAAGTGCCTTGATGTGACGGGCAATTCGTCGGCGAACGGGACCACGACCCAGCTCTGGACCTGCACCGGGGCCGGCAACCAGAAGTGGCGTCTGGCGTAGAGACCCCGATGTGATCCGGCCGTGATGCCTCCGTGCGTCCGCCCCTCCTACACTCCGCGAGGGGGGGTGGGCGCATGCGGCGTGCGATCACGGCGGTGACGGGGGCTCTGTGCACGGCGGTACTGCTGACGGGGTGCAGCCCGCCGGATCTGAGGCTGGCGGCGCTGTGGAAGGGTGAGGACGGCCGGTGGTGGGCGGAGCTGCGGCCCTGCGGGGACGATCTGCTCAACTCTCCGCATCTCAGCGGCTGGCCGACCGAGGAGACCGAGACGGCCGGTTCCGAGACGGCGGGTTCCGAGGCCGCCGGTTCCGGCGGCTCGCCGTCACCGGAACCGGAGCCGGAACCGACCATCGATGACAGCACCGGGTGGCGTACCTGGTCCATGACTCCGACGGGGCGCGTCCGCTTCCCCCTCTTCGAACCCCCGGAATCCTGGCGGGCCGAGGCGACGGGGCCGCAGGAGCTGCGCCCGGGATACACCTACGGCCTGACGTTCCGCGTCGGGGCCGACAGCAGTGTCTACCGGGGGAGCGTCTTCGCGTCCACGGAGGAACTCGCCACGCTCAGGCCCGGCCAGGTATGGGCGGACGGCCGGGCCATGAGCATGGACGAGTTCGATGACGTCGTGGCGGACCAGTGCTGACCCGGGGCCGGGGTCCGGCCCGGGGTCCGGCCCGAGGTCGGAGTCCGGCCCGGGGCCGGGGTCCGGGCTACTCCGCCGGTTCGACGCCGGCCCTCAGCAGACCGTAGGTGTACGCGTCCTCCAGGGCCTGCCAGGAGGCCGCGATCACATTCTCGGCGACACCGACCGTGGCCCAGTCGCCGGTGCCGTCCGAGGTGGTGATCAGTACCCGGGTGGTGGACTCCGTACCGTGCCGGCCCTCCAGGATGCGGACCTTGTAGTCGACCAGCTCCAGCTTGGCGAGCTGCGGATAGATCTGCTCCAGACCGACCCGCATCGCCCGGTCCAGCGCGTTGACCGGGCCGTTTCCCTCCGCGGTGGCGACGATGCGCTCGCCCTTGGCCCACAGCTTCACGGTGGCCTCGTTGGCGTGCGTACCGTCGGGCCGGTCCTCGACGATCGCGCGCCAGGACTCCGTACGGAAGTAGCTGCGGGGCCTGCCCTCCGCCTCCTCGCGCAGCAGCAGTTCGAAGGAGGCGTCGGCCGCCTCGTACGTATAGCCCTTGAGCTCACGCTCCTTGACCCGGCCGACGACCCGGGCGACCAGATCGCGGTCGCCGCTCAGATCGATGCCGAGTTCCTTGCCCTTCAGCTCGATGGAGGCGCGGCCGGCCATGTCGGAGACGAGCATCCGCATGCTGTTGCCGACCAGCTCGGGCGCGATGTGCTGGTAGAGATCCGGGTCGACCTTGATCGCGGAGGCGTGGAGCCCGGCCTTGTGGGCGAAGGCGGAGACTCCGACGTACGGCTGGTGGGTGGAGGGCGCGAGATTGACCACCTCGGCGATGGCGTGCGAGATCCGGGTCATCTCGGCGAGCGCGCCCGCGGGCAGCACCCGCTTGTCGTACTTCAGCTCCAGGGCGGCGACGACCGGGAAGAGATTGGCGTTGCCGACGCGCTCGCCGTACCCGTTGGCCGTGCACTGCACATGCGTGGCGCCCGCGTCGACGGCGGCGAGGGTGTTGGCGACGGCGCAGCCCGTGTCGTCCTGGGCGTGGATACCGAGCCGGGCTCCGGTGTCGGCCAGCACGGTGGAAACGACGGCCTGGATCTGCGCGGGCAGCATCCCGCCGTTGGTGTCACAGAGGATGACCACATCGGCGCCGGCCTCGGCGGCGGCCCGTACGACCGTCTTGGCGTACTCGGGATTGGCACGGTACCCGTCGAAGAAGTGCTCGCAGTCGACGAAGACCCGGCGGCCCTGCTCCCGCAGATGGGAGACGGTGTCGCGGATCATCTCGACGTTCTCGTCGAGGGTGGTGCGCAGTGCCAGCTCGACATGGCGGTCATGCGATTTGGCGACCAGGGTGATCACCGGGGCACCGGACTCGATCAGTGCTCTGACCTGCGGGTCCTCCGACGCCTTGGCTCCGGGCCGCCGCGTGGAGCCGAAGGCGACGAGCTGGGCGTGCCGGAACTCGATCTCCTGCCGGGCGCGGGCGAAGAACTCGGTGTCACGCGGATTGGCACCGGGCCAGCCGCCCTCGATGAAGCCCACGCCGAACTCGTCCAGGTACCGGGCGATGGCCAGCTTGTCGGCGACGGTCAGATTGATGCCCTCACGCTGCGCCCCGTCGCGCAGGGTGGTGTCGAAGACATGGAAACTGTCGTCGCTCTCCGTGGACTCTGGGGTCATGGTGCGTTGCTCCTGTCGAGTGGATGGTCTGGCTCCACTTGCCCCCATCTTCGCGCGCCGCCCGTTTTCCGCCGGGGTGGGGCCGGAAAACGAAAAAACCCCTCGCGGGTGCGAGAGGTCTGCGCGCGGGTCTGAGGCACGGTGGCCGCGCCGTACATGGTGGTACGAGGCGATCACTGCGGACCGGCGCGCTTGCTGCCGATAATCATGGCGAGCGAGAGCACGAGCCGATTTTCGCATGGCTCGCGCGGATGGGCAGAACCGTCTCACCATACGGTCGCATCCGGCTCCGCCGCCGGTCACGACGGTACGGACGCGCCCCCGATCAGAGCGATCGGGGGCGCGTCGACAGCGGTTCGAGCGGTACGAGCGGTTCGGGCGGTGGGTCGTCCACCCGCCCGGCGGGTCAGCCCAGCTCGTGCATCCAGCCATGGGGGTCGGGGGCCACGCCCCGCTGGATGTCCAGCAGGGCCGTACGCAGCTCCATGGTGACCTTGCCCGGCTCGCCGCCCGACTGGATCCACTCGGCCCCCGTCGACTTGACCGTGCCGACCGGGGTGATCACCGCGGCCGTGCCGCAGGCGAAGACCTCGGTGAGGGTGCCGTTCTCGGTGTCGCGGCGCCAGTCCTCCTTGGAGATCCGGCCCTCCTCGGAGGTGTAGCCGAGGTCGCGCGCCACGGCGAGCAGCGAGTCACGGGTGATGCCCGCCAGCAGCGAGCCGGTCAGTTCCGGGGTGACGATGCGGTCTCCGTACACGAAGTACAGATTCATCCCGCCCAGTTCCTCGACCCAGCGGTGCTCCAGCGCGTCCAGATAGACCACCTGCTCGCAGCCCTTCTCCGCCGCCTCGGCCTGGGCGAGCAGGGACGCCGCGTAGTTGCCGCCGGTCTTGGCGAAGCCGATGCCGCCCGGCACCGCGCGGACACGGTCCTCCGAGAGCCAGACCGAGACGGGCTTCACCCCGCCGGGGAAGTACGCGCCGGCCGGGGACGCGATCACCAGGAACAGATACTCGTTCGCGGGCCGCACCCCGAGTCCGACCTCGGTCGCGATCATGAAGGGACGCAGATAGAGGGAGTCCTCGCCGCCGTGCGCGGGCACCCATGCCTTGTCCTGCTCGACCAGCGCGTCGCACGCGGCGATAAAGGTCTCGACCGGCAGCTCGGGCATCGCGAGCCGGCGCGCGGAGACCTGGAACCGCTCCGCGTTGGCCTCGGGACGGAAGGTGGCGACCGTGCCGTCGGGGCGGCGGTAGGCCTTGAGGCCCTCGAAGATCTCCTGCGCGTAGTGCAGCGTCATGGTGGCCGGGTCGATCGAGAGCGGCGCGTACGGGACGAGTGCCGCGTCGTGCCAGCCCCGCCCCTCCGTCCATTTGATCGTCACCATGTGATCGGTGAAGTGGCGGCCGAAACCGGGGTTGGCCAGAATCGCCTCGCGCTCCGCGTCGGAGAGCGGATGCGCGGAGGGCTTGAGCTCGATCGTGGGCGTGGTCATGAATACTCTCGTCCTTCACCGGTTGTATATGACGGACCGCGCTCACGCCGCTACTGCTACTAGGACGTCCGAGCATTCCCGCATGCCGCGGCCCACGCAGATTATCGCGTGAACGGACGGCGGAGGAAACGGGTGAATGCGGCCCAATGCCTGCCCAAGGGCTGCCCTTGGGATCCCTTGGGATGAGGGGGTGGTACCCGGTGGCCGCACAGCACAGCCGCCGGGTCCCTGGACCCGGCGGCTGTAAGGAGTCGACGGGTCAGCTCGCTACGCGTACGGCGAGCGCGTCACCGATCTCGTCGGTCGTGCGCGCGGGAGCCGTGGTGTCCCGCTCGGCGAGGTCGGCCGCGACGGCTTCCTCGATCCGGACGGCCTCGGCGTCGAAGCCGAGGTGACGCAGCAGCAGCGCGACGGAGAGGACCGTGGCCGTGGGATCGGCCTTGCCCTGGCCCGCGATGTCCGGCGCCGACCCGTGGACCGGCTCGAACATGGACGGGAACGTACGGTCCGGATTGATGTTCGCGGACGCGGCCAGACCGATACCGCCGGAGATGGCGGCGGCCAGGTCGGTGAGGATGTCACCGAAGAGGTTGTCGGTGACGATCACGTCGAAGCGCTCCGGCTGGGTGACGAAGAAGATCGTCGCGGCGTCGACATGCAGATAGTCGGTGGTGACGTCGGGGTACTCACGGCCGACACGGTCGAAGATGTTCTTCCACAGATGGCCCGCGTAGACGAGGACGTTGTTCTTGTGGACCAGCGTCAGCTTCTTGCGCGGACGGGCGTCCGCCCGGCGGTACGCGTCACGGACGACCCGCTCCACGCCGTACGCCGTATTGAGGCTCACTTCCGTGGCCACCTCGGCGGGCGTACCGGTGCGCAGCGAACCTCCGTTGCCCGTGTACGGGCCCTCCGTGCCCTCGCGGACGACGACGAAGTCGATGTCCGGGCGACCCGCCAGCGGTGTGGCCGTACGGGGGAAGAGCTTCGAGGGACGCAGATTCACATAGTGGTCGAAGGCGAAGCGCAGCTTGAGCAGCAGCCCGCGCTCCAGCACACCCGAGGGGACGGAGGGATCGCCGATCGCGCCGAGCAGGATCGCGTCATGGCCCTTGAGGGCCTCCAGCTCCGCGTCCGGGAGGGTCTCCCCGGTACGGTGCCAGCGGCCGGCGCCGAGGTCGTACTCCTTGGTCTCCAGCTTCACATCCTGAGGAAGGACGGACGTCAGGACCTTCAGGCCCTGGGCCACGACCTCCTGGCCGATGCCGTCACCGGGGATCACTGCGAGATTGATGCTGCGAGACATGACGGCACCCTACTCCGCGTCCCATCCCATGACATGGTGCGTCCATTCTGTGGACAGGCCATGTCTCGCAACGGGCCGCGGCCCATTCCTGCCACCGACCGGGGGCCGGCAGCACCGATCGCGGGACGCGGCAGCACCGGCCGCGAGGCGCGGCTCGTCACCGATTCGATGCCCAGGATCCACGCGAAAGCCACCCACCGGTGTCACGGTCTGTCCATGGATACCCCTCGTGTCGGGATCCCCGACCATCTCGCCGCCCGTATGACCATGCCGGAACAGCATGAGTATCTGCGTGGCCGGATCGGCCAGGCCGGCCGGATCGGCCGGCGCGGGCTGCTGAGGGGCGGCACGCTCCTCGCGGGCACGGTGGCCGGCGCGGGCCTGCTCGGCTCCAGCACGGGACCCGCCGGAGCCTCCGCGGACGCCGCCCTCACCGGACCGGGCCTTCTGACCTCCCCGGCCACCGCCCGGGTCGACGGATCGCTGGTGGCGCCCTTCGGCCGCCATCTCGCCTTCGGCTCCGACCCGAAGACCCGGATGACGGTCTCCTGGCAGGTGCCCTTCCCCGTCAGGAAGCCGTTCCTGCGGGTGGGACCGAAGCCCTGGGAGCTGAGCCGGCGGATCGAGGCGGAGGTACGGCCGCTGCACACCCCGTCCCTGGCGGCCGGACTGCCCGCGGTGGACCAGTACTACCTGCATGTGGCGCTGGAGCGGCTGCGCCCGGGGACCACGTACTACTACGGCGTGGGCCACGAGGGGTTCGACCCGGCCGACCCGCGCCGGCTGTCCGCCATCGGCACCTTCCGTACCGCGCCCGCCGGGGCACGCGCCGAGTCCTTCGTGTTCACCGCCTTCGGCGACCAGGGCGTCTCGTACGACGCGCTCGCCAACGACCAGGTGATCCTGGGCCAGAACCCGGCCTTCCATCTGCACGCGGGGGACCTCTGCTACGCGGACAGCAGCGGCCAGGGGGCCGCTTCCGACACCTATGACGCGCGGGTCTGGGACCAGTTCCTCGCCCAGACCGAGACCGTGGCCTCGCGGGTGCCGTGGATGGTGACCACCGGCAATCACGACATGGAGGCGTGGTACTCCCCCGAGGGCTACGGCGGCCAGAACGCGCGCTGGACCCTGCCGGGCGGCGGTCCCGACCCGGTGAAGGCGCCGGGTGTGTACTCCTTCGTCTACGGCAATGTGGGCGTGGTGGCCCTGGACGCCAACGATGTCTCCCACGAGATCCGCGCCAACACCGGCTATACGGACGGCGCCCAGACCCGCTGGCTGGACCGGCGCCTCGGCGAGCTGCGCGCGGACCGGGACATCGACTTCGTCGTGGTCTTCTTCCACCACTGCGCGTTCTCGACGACCAGCGCGCACGCCTCGGACGGCGGGGTGCGCGAGGCATGGGTGCCGCTCTTCGACAAGCACCGCGTCGATCTGGTCGTCAACGGCCACAACCACGTCTACGAGCGCACCGACGCCCTGCGCGGCGGCGCCACCGCCCGCCGGGTGGAGATCGGCGGATCCGTCAGCTCCGTACGGGACGGCATCGTGTATGTCACGGCGGGCGGCGCGGGCAAGGCCCTCTACAGCTTCCCGGTACCGGACAGCTATGAGGGCCGCCCGGCCGAGGTGGAGTCCGTCCCCTCCTACAGCTGGTCCCCGGACGGCGCCAAGACCCCGGAAACGGTGGAATGGTCCCGCGTCCGCTACACCGGCTTCTCGTTCCTCGCCGTCGAGGTGACAACCGGCCCCCGCCCGGAACTGAAGGTCACCGCCCTCGCCGAGAACGGCGAGCGCGTGGACCACTTCACGATCACCCATCGCTGACCGCCGCCGACGTGCCCCGGAGCCACGGATGACGGCGTAAAAAAGCCGCTCACCGGGCCCGCCTTGACCTCAAGTCAACTTGGGGTTCTACGGTGATCGCGTTCTGGCGATCACTCGATGGAGGCTCGGGACCATGACGATCAAGGAATACCCGCAGGACGAGCTGGCCGCACAGCCCATCGGCGCGTGGAGTGGCGAGGCGTACCGCCGGGTGGTCGGGGCTCTCCGTGAGCAGTTGGCGGTGGAGAACCTCACGCAGCCGCACTGGTGGACGCTCAACCATGTCGCGGGGGACCCGGGCAGCTGGACCCGTGCGACCCTGATCGAGCGCCTGACCAAGTACGACGACCTCGGGATCGACTTCGACGGTGTCTTCGACGACCTCGTCGCTCGGGGGTGGCTGACGGAGGACTCGGGGACGATGACTCTGACCGATGCCGGGGAGTCAGGGCGTGTCCGGGCCAGGGAACGCAACCTACGCGTCCATCAGCAGACGCACCAAGGCATCGACACGGCCGACTTCGTGACCACGATCAATGTCCTGCGCCGCATGGTCGCCAACCTGGGCGGCAACGGCGACCTGCCCGACTGAGACACACGTGGACGCCTCTACCCGCCCGACCCGCCCGACGCGTCCGGGACCGGACGCCGGGTGGTCAGTGGCCCGTCGCACCGCCGTTGTCGCGGCGGTCCAGGGCGCGCTGGAGCGCGGCGGCGGCGTTCTTGCGGTCGGACTCGCTCGTACGGGGAGTGTGACGGACGCGGCGGACTGTTGTCTCGGCCATGATGATCGACTCCTTGAGATAGCTGAGCACGCGGTGGGGTCGCATGAGGCATCTACGAGGCGCCGGAAGGGGCGGGGGGCGTGCGCCGCAGGGGTTGCCTGCTGGGGGCGCCGGCCCACGACCGCCATTCGCTGGATGGAGCGAGACGTTCGGCCCTTCCACGCTAAGCGAGGGGAGCCGCTCTGTCTCCATATTTACTCGGACTTCCTACTATCTGAGACGGCACCCCCTCCGACCTGCGGGTATTCGATCCGGTGTCCGAATCGATGTCCGGTTGGTCTCCGGGCACATCGCGGGCTCGGAGCACATCACCCTCGCTCCGGTCGAATGCCGCCACGCCCCTAACGCCGGAGGTCCCGTCCGACCGTCGCCGTTTCCACCCTGGGCGCGGGGGCACCCGGACCATCGGAGGTCAACCATGAACGCACGGACGGTGTCACTCGGCGGGCGGGGCAAGGCGCGGCAGGCGGCGAACAGTTCGGCCATGGACATGGCGGCCCGCTGGGGCTTCGCCGCGCGCGGGGTGCTGTATCTGCTCATCGGCGTGCTCGCTCTTCGGATCGCGTTCGGTGGCGGCGAGGGGAAACAGGCGGACCGGGGCGGAGCCCTGGCGGAGGTGGCGCAGCAGCCGATGGGCTCCGTCCTGCTCTGGGCCCTGGGGTTCGGACTGACGGGCATGGCGCTGTGGCGGCTCTCCGAGGCGCTCTTCGGCGCGGCCGGTCCGGACGGGCACAAGACGGGCAAGCGGCTGCTGTCGGCGGGGCGCGCCGTCTTCTACGGGTTCGTGGCCTACTCGGTGCTGGCGTTCGCCGCCGGGGACGCGGGCAGCGGCAGCGGCTCCAGTGACCAGCAGTCCCGGGACATCACGGCCAGGGCCCTGGAGATACCGGGCGGCCAGTGGATCGTGGGGATCGCGGGGGTCGGCATCGCGGGCGCGGGGGTGTGGATCGGCACCCGCGCGGCTCTGCGGAAATACCACAAGCATCTCAAGCTGAGCCGGATGTCCCGCCGGGAGAAGCGGTTCGCCGATGTCACCGGGGTGGCCGGCGGTGTCGCCCGGGGTGTGCTCTTCGCCGCGGTGGGGGTGTTCGTGGTGCGGGCGGCGGTCGCGTACGAACCGGACGAGGCCAAGGGCCTGGACGACACGCTGCGCTCCTTCGCCGGGACCCCGGTGGGTGCGTGGCTGCTGGGCGCGGTCGCGGCCGGTCTGGCGCTGTTCGGGATCTTCTCCTTCATGATGGCGCGGCGTCGCACCGTGTGAGTCGCGGGGGGAGTGAGGGGTGCCGTGTCCCCCTCACCCCCCTCGTCATGGAGCCGCCCCCGTGCCGACGAGGGGGGCGCCGGCACGGGGGCGGGATGGTGGGGGCGGAGCCGTCAGCCCATGTGCGGGTAGCGGTAGTCGGTCGGCGGGACCAGCGTCTCCTTGATGGAACGGGTCAGCGTCCACCGCATCAGGTTCTGCGGCGCGCCCGCCTTGTCGTTGGTGCCGGACGCCCGGCCGCCGCCGAAGGGCTGCTGGCCGACGACGGCGCCGGTCGACTTGTCGTTGATGTAGAAGTTGCCCGCCGCGTACCGCAGCTTCGCCATCGCGTCGGCCGCCGCCGCACGGTCGTTGGCGATGACCGAGCCGGTCAGCGCGTACGCCGAGACGGACTCCATCTGGGCGAGCACCGCCTCGTAGTCGGCGTCGTCGTAGACATGCACCGCGAGGATCGGTCCGAAGTACTCGGTCGTGAAGACCTCGTTCTCCGGGTCGGTGCACACGATGACGGTGGGCCGTACGAAGTAGCCGACGGAGTCGTCGTACGTACCGCCCGCGACGATCGTGCAGGTCGGGTCGGCGGCGGCGCGGTCGATGGCGGCCTTGTTCTTGGCGAAGGCGCGCTCGTCGATGACGGCCCCGATGAAGTTCGTCAGATCGGTGACATCGCCCATGGCGATCCCGTCGATCTCGGCCGCGAACTCGTCCTGGAAGCCGTCGTTCCAGATCGACGCCGGTACGTACGCGCGGGAGGAGGCCGAGCACTTCTGGCCCTGGTACTCGAAGGAGCCCCGGGTCAGCGCGGTCTTCAGGACGGCGCGGTCGGCGCTCGGGTGGGCGACGACGAAGTCCTTGCCGCCCGTCTCGCCGACGATGCGCGGGTAGGAGCGGTACTTCTCGATGTTCTCGCCGACGGTCTTCCACAGGTGCTGGAAGGTCCTGGTCGAGCCGGTGAAGTGGATACCGGCCAGGTCGGCGTGGTTCAGGGCCACCTCGGAGACGGCGATACCGTCCCCGGTCACCAGATTGATGACGCCCTTGGGCAGCCCGGCCTCCTCCAGCAGCTCCATCAGCAGCACGGCGGCCAGCGTCTGCGTCGGGGACGGCTTCCAGATCACGACATTGCCCATCAGCGCGGGCGCGGTGGGCAGGTTGCCCGCGATCGCGGTGAAGTTGAACGGTGTGATCGCGTAGACGAAGCCTTCGAGCGGGCGGTGGTCGAGCCGGTTCCAGACACCCGGCGAGTTGGCCACCGGCTGCTCGGCGAGCAGATCACGGGCGTACGCGACATTGAAGCGCCAGAAGTCGATCAGCTCGCAGGGCGCGTCGATCTCGGCCTGCTGCGCGGTCTTCGACTGGCCGAGCATGGTGGCGGCGGCGATCGTCTCGCGCCACGGACCCGCGAGCAGTTCGGCGGCGCGCAGGATGATCGCGGCGCGGTCGTCGAAGGCCGTGGCGCGCCAGCCGGGGGCCGCGGCCAGGGCGGCCTCGACCGCGTCCTCGGCATCCCGCCGGGTCGCGCCGGCGAAGGTGCCGAGCACGGCCCGGTGGTTGTGCGGCTGTACGACATCGACGCGTTCGCCGCCGCCCATCCGCTTCTCGCCGCCGATGGTCATCGGCAGGTCGACGGGATTCTCGGCCAGCTCCTTGAGCCTGACCTCCAGCCGGGCCCGCTCGGGGGAGCCGGGCGCGTAGCCGCGCACCGGCTCGTTGACCGGCACGGGAACCTGGGTCACAGCGTCCATGGTTGCCGAATCTCCTTCATCAGTAGGTCAGTTGGCAGTCGGGGGTTCAGCCGCGGCTGACCAGCGAACGCAGGAAGAACGCGAGGTTGGCGGGGCGCTCGGCGAGACGGCGCATGAAGTACCCGTACCAGTCGGTGCCGTACGCGATGTAGACACGCATCCGGTGTCCCTCGTCCGCGAGGCGGTTCTGCTCGGCCTCGCGGATGCCGTACAGCATCTGGAACTCGTACTCGTCGAGCTTGCGTCCCGCGCGGTGCGCGAGATCCTGGGCGATCGCGATGACACGCGGATCGTGGGAGCCGACCATCGGATAGCCCGAGCCGTCCATCAGGATCCTCAGACAGCGGACATAGGCCCGGTCGACCTCGGCCTTGTCCTGGTACGCGACGGAGGCCGGCTCCTTGTAGGCGCCCTTGACCAGCCGTACGCGCGAGCCCGCGGCGGCCAGCGCGCGGCAGTCGTCCTCGGTGCGGAAGAGATACGACTGCACGACGGCGCCGGTCTCCGGGAAGCGCTCCCGCAGCTCGGCGTGGATGGCGAGCGTCGAATCGATGGTGGTGTGGTCCTCCATGTCGAGGGTGACCGTGGTGCCGATCGCGGCGGCGGCCTCGACGACGGCGGTGACGTTCTTCAGGGCGAGGTCGTGTCCGCCGGGGAGCGCCTGGCCGAAGGAGGAGAGCTTGACCGACATCTCGGCGCGGGCGCCCAGTTCCAGCGGGGTGAGGGCCTCGATCAGCCGGAGGTAGGCGTCACGGGCGAGCAGCGCCTCGGCCGGATCGGTGATGTCCTCGCCGAGGACATCGAGCGTGACCTCAAGGCCGCGGCCGGCCATCGCCTCGATGACCGGGGCTGTCTCCTCGATCGACTCACCGGCGATGAAACGGTTCACCACGGGCTTGGTGACCGGCGCGGCCGAGACGGCGCGGCGCATTCTGTCGCTGCGCGAGGCGGCGAGGATCACGGGACCCAGCACAGGGCACCTCCATGGTGAGATCGAACAGGCCGGCGCGGAGCGGGCCGGGGGCCGGGACGGGGCGGACCGGACCGGATCCGTACGGCGCGGAGTACCACGGTGAAACCTAGGGATCGCTCCGATCCTCTGCCATCGACAGGTGTCACGCATCCGTGGCCAGGACCTCAGACACATGTCTGAAGGCGGTGCGAGAATGTCTGGATGAAGGGCGATTACCAGGAGCTGGTCGACGAGATCACGGCGCTGCTCGGCGTCCCCACGACGCTGGAGAACCGGGATTTCGGACTGATCGCCTTCGGCGCGCACGACAGTGACGACGACACGGCGATGGACCCGGTCAGGACGCGTTCGATCCTGACCCGGAAGTCCACACCGGCGGTGCGCGCGTGGTTCGAGGGTTTCGGTATCACCCGGGCGAGGGGTCCGGTCCGTATCCCGGCCGCTCCGGACGCGGGGGTCTTCCGCGGCCGGATCTGTCTGCCCGTGCGGCACCGGGGCGTGGTGCTGGGTTACGTATGGCTGCTCGACGACTCCGACCCGGGTCCGGGCGACTCCCGATTGGCGGCGGCCATGGAGGTGACGGCCCGGATCGGGGACCTCCTCGCCGAGGAGGCGAAGGCGGGCGCGGATCTGGCGCGCGAGCTGCGCGCCGCGCTCACGGCGGAGCGTGGCTGGCAGCGCGACATGGCCCTGGCCACGCTGCGCACGGCCCTGGGTCCGAGCGCGGACGGTCTGCATGTCCTGGTGTGCGTGGCCCCCTGGCGACTGGAGGAACCACGTCTGCGGGCGGTCCCGGGCACGGCGGCCCTGTGCGCGCTGCCATATCCGGACGGGGGCGCGGGGGCGGGCGTGGGGGCGGGGGCGTCTCCGGGCGGCGGGTCCGGCCGCTCCGGCGGGCGGCCCCGGAGCGACCAACCCGGTGGATCAGGCCGGTCGGGCGGCCCCGGCGGGCCGGGCCGTACGGACCGGGCCCTCGGGGCCGCTCGTACCTCGGGCGGCGAGCGGACGGGCCCGGTGCCCGACGGCCCGGCCGGCTCCGCCGCTCCGGCCGGACACCGGCCGCAGGAAGGCACGGCCGACCGGACGACGCGGACCGCGGGGCCGGCGGGACCGGTGCTGTCGAGCGGGGCGGCGGCCGACGGGCGGCGGACGACGGACGGGCGGCGCGAGGCTCGGGCGGTGGTCGGCGGCGGGCCGGCGGGCCGTGCGGCGGAGTCCGGCGAAGTGGCCGGATGGACGGGCGGCGGCTCCAGCGGGTCCGGCGGCTCCGGCGAGGTGACGGGTCCGGGCGAGGAGAGTGCCCCGGAGGCGGTGGCACTCCTCGTACGGCTCCGCTCGGGGGACGCGCTCGCGCCGGTGCTCGCGGCCGTCACCCGGCTCTGCGAGAGCGCGGGCCCCGCGGTCGCCGCCGGCGCCTGCGCCCCGCGCCGGGGGCTGGCCGAGCTGCCCGAGGCCTGGCGGGAGGCGGTCGCGGCGGCCCGCGCGGCCCTGGCCGAGCCCCGTTTCGGTCCGGTGGCGGAGTGGTCCGCGATCGGCCCGTACCGTCTGCTCACCGCGCTTCCCCCCGGCCCCGACCCCGCGGTCCGCCCCCTGCTGGCCCCGGCCCACGCCGAACTCGCCCGTACCGCCGAGGTGTTCCTCGACCACGCGGGCCAGGCGGGCCGTACCGCCTCCGCCCTCGGTATCCACCGCCAGACGCTCTACTACCGCCTGTCCCGCATCGAACAGCTCACCGGTCTCGACCTGGACTCCGGCGAGGACCGCCTGCTCCTCCACATGGCCCTGAAGGCGGCCCGGCTCTGAAGCCCTCGTAGGGTCTGTCCGTTCGAGTGGGCCCAAGTGGGCGCGGCCGGAGGGCCGTTCAGGGGAGGGGACGTACATGAGTGACGCGAAGCCGGGGGACAGTTCATGGGCGCTGACCGACGAGGAGGGCGGGGCGCTGTCGGCCCGCTGGTGGAAGTGGGCGCTGTCGGCGCCTGAAAGACGCAGCCCGGTCGCGGATGTGACCGGCGTGCACGCGGGCTGGAAACAGCCGAAGGATCTGTGGTTTCTCGCCGGGACGTACGGCGGCCGGGTCGAGCGGCGGTGCGATGTGCCCACCGACCGGCCGCTCTTCTTCCCCGTTCTCAACATCCAGCACGCGCATCTGTATTCACGGGTGCCGCTGACCCTGCCGGTGGCGCGGGCGGAGGCGTATCTGAACGGCGCACCGCTCCCCCTGCGGGAGTTCACCGCGCCACCGTTCTGGGCGACACTGATCCGCCGCAGCGCCTGGGGTATCTGGGCGGGTGTCGCGCCCCTGGCCCCGGGACAGTATGTGCTGGAGATCAAGGCGGACACCGGGCACGGCTTCTGGGTCGACACGACCTACCACCTCAGAGCCACGGACCTCTGAGTCACGGACCTCTGAGTCACGGACCTCTGAGCACAGCGCGAAGAGGCACAGCCCGGACAGACACAGCACGAAGGGCCCGGCGGAAACCGGGCCCTTCCTCTGCTTCGGGTCAGTCGGTCAGATTCACCGAGCGGGCCGACGTCGCGCCGATCTCCTCCGCGATCTCGGTGAGCACGGCCTGCGGCACGGTGCCGTCGACGGTGAGCACGACCAGCGCCTCGCCGCCCTCCTCCACCCGGGAGACCTGCATCCCCGCGATGTTCTGCCCGGCCTCGCCGAGGATCCGGCCGACCGTGCCGACCACGCCGGGACGGTCCTCATAGCGCAGGACGACCATATGATCGGCCAGCGCCAGATCGATGTCGTAGTCGCCGATCGCGACGATCTTCTGGAGGTGCTTGGGACCCGCCAGCGTGCCGGAGACCGAGACCTCCTCGCCGCCGGAGAGCGTGCCGCGCACCGTCACCACATTGCGGTGGTTCGGGGACTCGCTCGATGTCGTGAGCCGGACCTCGACACCGCGCTCCTGCGCGAAGAGCGGAGCGTTCACATAGGACACCGTCTCGGCGACGACATCCTCGAACACGCCCTTGAGCGCGGAGAGTTCGAGCACCTTCACATCGTGCTGGGTGATCTCGCCGTACACCTCGACATCGAGCCGGACCGCGACCTCGCCCGCCAGCGCGGTGAAGATACGGCCGAGCTTCTCGGCGAGCGGCAGCCCCGGCCTGACGTCCTCGGCGATGACCCCGCCCTGGACATTGACCGCGTCCGGCACCAGCTCACCGGCGAGCGCGAGCCGTACGGACCTGGCGACCGCGATACCGGCCTTCTCCTGCGCCTCGTCGGTGGACGCGCCGAGGTGCGGGGTGGAGACGACCTGGTCGAACTGGAAGAGCGGGGAGTCCGTGCAGGGCTCCTTCGCGTACACGTCCAGACCGGCGCCGGCGACCCGGCCCTCCTTGAGCGCGGAGGCCAGCGCCTCCTCGTCCACGATCCCGCCGCGCGCGGCGTTCACGATCCGTACCGTCGGCTTCACCTTGTGCAGTGCCTCGTCGCCGATCAGACCCAGTGTCTCGGGGGTCTTGGGCAGATGCACGGTGATGAAGTCCGACACCTCGAGCAGCTCGTCCAGCGTCAGCAGCTTGACACCCATCTGGGCGGCACGGGCGGGCTGTACATAGGGGTCGTACGCGACGATCTTCATTCCGAAGGCGGACATGCGCTGGGCGACCAGCACCCCGATCCGGCCCAGGCCCACCACACCGAGCGTCTTCTCGCTCAGCTCGACGCCCGTGTACTTGGAGCGCTTCCACTCGCCGTTCTTCAGGGCGGCGTTCGCCTGCGGGATATTGCGCGCGGTGGCGACCAGCAGTCCGCAGGCCAGCTCGGCGGCGGTGACGATATTGGAGGTCGGCGCGTTGACGACCATCACGCCGGCCTTGGTGGCGGCGGAGACATCGACATTGTCGAGACCGACCCCGGCGCGGGCGACCACCCTGAGCTTCGGGGCCGCGGCGACGGCCTCGGCGTCGACCTTGGTCGCGGAACGGACGAGAATGGCGTCCACATCGGCGATGGCGGGCAGCAGCTCCGCGCGGTCGGCGCCGTTGCAGTGCCGGATCTCGAAGTCCGGACCGAGCGCGTCGACAGTGGCGGGCGAAAGCTCTTCGGCGATGAGTACGACAGGTTTCGAGCTCACGTGAGTCCTCACAAGTCCCATTGCGGACGGCCGTCCCGACGGCCGCAGGCGGTGGAGGGGTCCTAGGGCGTGCCCGGTCGGACAGGACAGAACCTAGCCGCGTGGAAGACGCACAACGCTGTGGGCCTGACGCGTATGTGTTGAGCAGTGTAGTGCTGTCACGGGGCGGGTGATCCGCCCGAGCGACAGGATCACTCATACGTGCGATCCGGCGTCCGCGTACGACACGGCGTCGTACGATCCGGCGTCGCGGTCCCGCGTCCAGGTCCCGCGTCCAGGTTCCCCGTAGCGGTCCCGCGTCGCGGTCCCGCGTCGCGGTCCCGCGTCGTGCCTGCGGGGGCGGCCCCGGCCCGGACGGACCGGGGCCGCCCCCGCGCGGTGTCACGCGTCGTCGTTGTCGACCCAGCTCATGAGCTTGCGCAGCTCGGCGCCGGTGGTCGCCAGCAGGCTGTCGCTGTCGGCCTTCTTGTACTCGTTGTACTTCTTCAGACCGCCGTGGTACTCGTCCATCCAGTTCTTGGCGAACGTACCGTCCTGGATCTCGCCCAGGATCTTCTTCATCTCGGCCTTGGTCTGGTCGTTGATGATGCGCGGGCCGCTGACGTAGTCGCCCCACTCGGCGGTCTCGGAGACCGACCAGCGCATCTTCTCCAGGCCGCCCTCGTACATCAGGTCCACGATCAGCTTCAGCTCGTGGAGGCACTCGAAGTACGCGATCTCCGGCTGGTAGCCGGCCTCGGTCAGCGTCTCGAAGCCCGCTTTGACCAGCGCGGCCGTACCACCGCAGAGCACGGCCTGCTCACCGAACAGGTCGGTCTCGGTCTCCTCTTTGAAAGTTGTCTTGATGACGCCGGCCCGGGTGCCGCCGATGCCCTTCGCGTACGAGAGGGCCAGCGCGAAGGCACCGCCGGTGGCGTCCTGCTCCACGGCGGCGATACACGGAACGCCGCGGCCCTCCTCGTACTGGCGGCGCACCAGGTGGCCGGGGCCCTTGGGAGCGACCATCGCGACATCGACATTGGCCGGCGGCTTGATGAAGCCGTAGCGGATGTTGAGGCCATGGCCGAAGAACAGCGCGTCGCCGTCCTTCAGATTGTCCTTGATGGACTTCTCGTAGACCTCGCCCTGGATCGGGTCCGGCACCAGGATCATGATGACGTCGGCCTCGGCGGCGGCCTCGGCGGGCGTCACCACGCGCAGGCCCTGCTCCTCGGCCTTGACCTTGGACTTGGAGCCCTCGTGCAGACCGACCCGGACATCGACACCCGAGTCACGGAGCGACAGCGCGTGGGCGTGGCCCTGGCTGCCGTAACCGATGACCGCGACCTTGCGGTTCTGGATGATGGACAGGTCGGCATCGTCGTCGTAGAACAGCTCGGCCACTGGGTCTTCTCCTTGGTGTGCACTTCTGTGAATTCGCAGCTTGTCGTGTGATGCGCAGCTTGCGTCCCACCGTACGGCGGGGCGGGTGGGGACGGCCTTCCGGTCTCGCCATACGAACCGGAACCGGACCCGGGTTGACAGAGACGGGCGGGCGCGGAGGGGCGCGGACGTGCCGGGGCCTGCCCGGCACGGGCCGGGCGGGGCCCAGGTCCTGTCGGCCTACGCGCTGCGGTCGAGCGCCCGCAGGCTGCGGTCCGTGATGGACCGCGCGCCACGCCCTATGGCGATCGTCCCGGACTGCACCAGCTCCTTGATGCCGAACTGCTCCAGCATCTTGAGCATGGCGTCGAGCTTGTCACTCGATCCGGTGGCCTCGATCGTGACGGCCTCGGGTGAGACGTCGACGGTCTTGGCACGGAAGAGCTGGACGATCTCGACGATCTGGGAGCGGGTCTCGTTGTCGGCGCGGACCTTCACCAGGACGAGCTCGCGCTGGATCGCGGCGCCGGGCTCGAGTTCGACGATCTTCAGGACGTTCACCAGCTTGTTGAGCTGCTTCGTCACCTGCTCCAGGGGCAGTTCCTCGACATTGACCACGATGGTGATGCGGGAGATGTCGGGGTGTTCGGTGACACCGACGGCGAGGGAGTCGATGTTGAAGCCGCGGCGGGAGAACAGGGCGGCGATCCTGGCGAGGATGCCGGGGGTGTTCTCCACCAGAACGGAGAGCGTGTGCCTGGTCATGTGTCGGTCTCTTCTCTCGTGCTCTCGGTCTCTCGGGCTCTCGTTCCCGGCTCAGTCGTCTTCGTTGTCGCCGAAGTCGGGGCGGACGCCCAGGGCGGCCATGACCTCGTCGTTGGACGTGCCTGCGGCGACCATCGGCCACACCTGGGCGTCCTCGTGGACGATGAAGTCGACCACGACCGGGCGGTCGTTGATCGCGTTCGCCTTGGCGATGACCGCGTCCAGCTCGTCGGGCGACTCGCAGCGCATCGCGACACAGCCCATGGCCTCGGAGAGCTTGACGAAGTCGGGGACACGGGTGCCGCCGCTGGGGCCGCCGTCCGCGTCCTGGCCCGAGTGCAGCACGGTGTTCGAATAGCGCTGGTTGTAGAAGAGGGCCTGCCACTGGCGGACCATGCCCAGCGCGCCGTTGTTGATGATCGCGACCTTGATCGGGATGTTGTTGAGCGCGCAGGTGGTCAGTTCCTGGTTGGTCATCTGGAAGCAGCCGTCGCCGTCGATCGCCCAGACCGTACGGCCGGGCTGCCCGGCCTTGGCGCCCATGGCGGCCGGGACGGCGTAGCCCATGGTCCCCGCGCCGCCCGAGTTCAGCCAGGTGGCGGGCTTCTCGTACTCGATGAAGTGGGCGGCCCACATCTGGTGCTGGCCGACGCCCGCGGCGTAGATGGTGTCCTCCGGGGCGAGCTGCCCGATCCGCTGGATGACCTGCTGCGGGGAGAGACTGCCGTCCTCGGGCAGGTCGTAGCCGAGGGGATAGGTCTCGCGCCAGCGGTTGAGATCCGTCCACCAGGCGCTGTAGTCCCCCACCCGCCCCTCGGTGTGCTCGGCCTGGACCGCCTGGACCAGATCGGCGAGGACCTCGCGCGCGTCACCGACGATCGGCACGTCGGCGGTGCGGTTCTTGCCGATCTCGGCCGGGTCGATATCGGCGTGGACGATCTTGGCGTAGGGCGCGAAGCTGTCGAGCTTGCCGGTGACGCGGTCGTCGAAGCGGGCGCCGAGGGCGATGATCAGATCGGCCTTCTGGAGCGCGGTGACGGCGGTGACCGAACCGTGCATGCCTGGCATCCCCACATGCAGCGGGTGGCTGTCGGGGAAGGAGCCCAGCGCCATCAGGGTGGTGGTGACGGGGGCGCCGGTCAGCTCGGCGAGGACCTTCAGCTCGGCGGTCGCGCCGGCCTTGATGACTCCGCCGCCGACATAGAGCACCGGCCGCCTGGCCTGGGTGATCAGCTTGGCGGCCTCACGGATCTGCTTGGCGTGCGGCTTGGTCACCGGGCGGTAGCCGGGCAGGTCGTGGGTGGGCGGCCAGGAGAAGGTCGTACGGGCCTGGAGCGCGTCCTTGGCGATATCGACCAGGACCGGACCCGGGCGGCCCGTGGAGGCGATGTGGAAGGCCTCCGCGATGGTGCGCGGGATGTCCTCGGCCTTGGTGACCAGGAAGTTGTGCTTGGTGATCGGCATGGTGATGCCGCAGATGTCCGCCTCCTGGAAGGCGTCCGTACCGATGGCCTTGCTGGCCACCTGGCCGGTGATCGCGACCAGCGGCACGGAGTCCATGTGCGCGTCGGCGATCGGGGTGACCAGATTGGTGGCGCCGGGGCCCGAAGTGGCCATGCAGACACCGACCTTGCCGGTGGCCTGGGCGTAACCGGTGGCCGCGTGGCCCGCTCCCTGCTCATGGCGGACCAGGATGTGCCGGACCCGGGTGGAGTCCATCATCGGGTCGTACGCGGGGAGGATCGCGCCGCCGGGGATGCCGAATACCGTGTCGGCGCCCACTTCCTCGAGCGAACGGATGAGGGACTGCGCTCCCGTGACGTGCTCGACGGGGGCGGACGACGATCCGCCGTTACGGGCCCGCGGCTGCGGATGGTGGGCCCCGGTGGCCTGCTCGGTCATCGGCATTCTCTTCTCGAAGCTGAGGGTTTTTGCGAGGTTTGTGGTGTGCCGGTGCAACAAAAAACCCCTCGTGCCGTGAGGCAAGCGAGGGGAGCGCGTCGGTGCGGACTGCAGAGCGGGTGCCGGGCTCTGCCTCAACCGACGCGCTGTCCAAGTACGAGAATTCGGGTGCGCATGGCAGAGACAATCCCTCCGGCGCGCCCTGACTGTCAAGCCGGTGGGACGGGAGTCTCATTATTTGAGCGGATCGAGCGGACGCGGGATCCGGTCGGAAACCTGCTGGCGCGGGTGTCCCAACGGCAGCGCGCCGCCGGTCAGGACGGGCAGGACGGCGCCGCCCGGCAGGGTGTACGCGCCGCCCACCAGGGCCCGGCGCAGCCGGTACTCGTCGAGCGGCCCGGAGAAGGCCATCCCCTGGCCGTGGGTGCATCCCATGGCGCGCAGCGCGAGCACCTGCTCGGGTACGTCCAGACCGTCGGCCACCGACTGCATCCCCAGATCACCGGCGATCCGCAGCAGCCCCGCGGTGATCTTGTGCAGCCGGGCGGACTCCACGACCCCCTCCACCAGACCGCGGTCCAGTTTCAGTACGTCGACGGGGAGCCGCCGCAGTGCGTTTATCGCCGCGTAACCGCTGCCGAAGCCGTCGAGCGCGATCCGTACCCCGAGCCGGCGCAGCGCGACGAGACGGTGCTCCAGCTCGTCCAGGGAGGCGCGCGGGTCGGTGTCGGCCAGCTCGATCACCAGGGCCCCGGAGGGCAGTCCATGACGGGTCAGCAGTGCCTCGATGGAGCCGAGCGGCATGGACCGGTCGAGCAGTCTGCGGGCCGGGAGCCGGACCGCCACCGGCACGGCATGCCCCGTCCTGGTGCGCTCCGCGGCCTGTGAGACGGCTTCTTCGAGCAGCCAGCGGCCGAGCTCCGCGGTGCGGTCGCTGTCGTCGGCGACCCGCAGGAACTCGGCCGGGGTGAAGAGGATGCCCTGGGCCGAGCGCCAGCGGGCCTGGGCGGCGACGGAGGAGACCCGGCCGGTGGCGAGATGCACCACGGGCTGGTGGAGCAGGGCGAACTCGCCGTCGTGGAGCGCGGAGCGCAGCCGGGCGGCCAGCTCCGTCCTGCGGACGACCTCGGCCTGCATCTGGGGCGCGTACAGCTCGACGCGGTCCTTGCCGCCCGCCTTGGCGCGGTACATGGCGAGGTCGGCGTTGCGCATCAGATCGGTGGGGGTTATACCGGGCTCGGCGAAGGCGACCCCGATGGAGGCGGCGACCCGGACATCGTTGCCGTCGATGCGGTACGGCTGGGAGAGCTTGAGCCGGAGCCGGTCGGCGATCTCGTGGACCTGGTACTCCCGGGCCCGCTGGTCACCGCCTCCGTCACCGAGGACGATCGCCGCGAATTCGTCCCCGCCGAGCCGGGCGGCGGTGTCCCCGGCCCGTACCGAGTCCTGGAGCCGGTGCGCGGCGAGGATCAGCAGCTCGTCCCCGGCCTGATGGCCCAGACGGTCGTTGACGCCCTTGAAGCCGTCGAGGTCGATGAAGAGCACGGCGGTGCCGGGATCGGTCGTACGGCGGCCGGAGAGGGCCTGGCGCACGCGCTCGGTGAACAGGGCCCGGTTGGGCAGATCGGTCAGCGGGTCGTGCTCGGCGTTGTGCTGCAACTGCGCCTGGAGGCGCACCCGTTCGGTGACATCCCGGCTGTTGAAGATCAGCCCGCCCTGGTGGCGGTTGACGGTGGACTCCACATTGAGCCAGTCGCCGGCGCCGGACCTGAAGCGGCACTCGATCCGGGTGGTGGGCTCCTCGGAGGGCGGAGCGGCCAGGAACCGCCGCACTTCGTGGACGACCCGGCCGAGATCGTCCGGGTGGATGATCGAGGCCAGCTCGGCGCCGACGAGATCCTCGGCCTCGCGTCCGTACACACCCGCCGCGGCGGGGCTGACATAGCGCAGTATGCCGGAGGGCGCGGCGATCATGATCACATCGCTGGATCCCTGGACCAGGGAGCGGAAGTGGTTCTCCGTCTGGGCCAGTTCCTGGGTGAGGGCGATGTTGTCGACGAGCATGATGCCCTGGCGCACGACGAGGGCGAGCACGACCGTGCAGCCGGTGAGGACCACCACCCGGTCGACCTGGCGGCCCTCGATGACGTTGTAGAGGATCCCCAGGGTGCAGACGGCCGCGGCGAGATACGGGGTGATCGCGGCCAGCGAGCCCGCGATCGGATGGCCGGAGGGGCGGCTCTGCCGGCTCTGGCGCGGATGCGGAACGCTCTCGGCGGCCCGGCGCACACCCCAGGGCGCGTAGGCGAGGAGCAGCGAGCCCGCGAACCAGCCGGCGTCCAGGAGCTGGCCGGAGCGATAGGTCTCGCGCAGGAGCGGCGAGGTGAACAGGGCGTCGCACAGGACCGTCAGGGCGAGTGCGGCGATCGCGGTGTTCACCGCGGAGCGGCTGCCGGTGACCCGCCGGAAGTGGAGGGCCAGGACCATGCTGACGAGGACGATGTCGAGCAGCGGATAGGCGAGGGAGAGGGCGGCCTGGGTCACGCTCTCGCCCCTGACCTGTGTGGTGCGCGCGAGGGCCAGGCTCCAGGAGAGGGTGAGCAGCGAGCCGCCGATCAGCCAGGAGTCGAGCGCGAGACAGACCCAGCCGGCCCTGCTGACCGGACGTTTGGCGAGGACGAGCAGGCCCACGATGGCGGGCGGCGCGAAGCAGAGGAAGAAGAGATCGGCGAGGGAGGGGCTGGGCACGGGCTTGTCCAGGATCACTTCGTACCAGCCCCAGACCGCGTTTCCGCCGGAGGCCATCGCCGAGGAGAACGAGAACAGCAGCCAGGCCGGGCGGAACGGGCCGCGACGGACACGTGCGTAGAAGAAGCAGGAGACGGCGGCGATCATGGCGGCGAGACTCAGCCCGAAATCGCCCATGAAAAGGGCCAGTTTCTCCGAACCCCAGCCGAGCGCGGCCCCTGCCGCGTACCCTCCGCAGATCAGCGCGAGGAGAAGCTGGGCCAGCAGCCCCGTGCCGCTGCCGGGGAGCACCCGCCGGCGGAGGACCACGCCCTCGGCGCTCACCGGAGCGTCCCTGAGGTCTTCGCTGTCACCGCCGACGGGGCCGGCGTGCGCACCGGGATGTCCGGAGGTCGCCGTCGGCGTCCCTGCCGCGTCGGATCGTTGGTCCATTGGCCGTGCATCGCCCGTCGCCCCCCTCGGATTCTGATCGCTCCGCCGTGCCGCCCCAGGCGTGGTGCGGCCCCCAGATCGGGACGATACACCAGTCTCGTCACTCAGGGACATAGTTCTTCTACTCTCCGTGACGACCAGGGCGGTTGTCAGCCACGAAGGTGTCCGGGCGGATGCGGAGAGTGGCTGAAGACCGGCGGGCGGCCGGGGACCGGCGGGCGTCGGCTACGGGATTCCTCCGGTGGCTAGGACGGCGGTCCGGTGACGAGGACGGTGTTGAGCGGCTCCTCCCCGGTGGCGAACCGGGTGAGCTGCTCCACCAGCAGACGTCTGGCGCGCGGCGGGAACGCCGAGGTCGATCCTCCGACGTGGGGGCTGATGAGGACACCGGGAGCATGCCAGAGCGGATGCCCCGCCGGGAGGGGTTCCGGATCGGTGACATCGAGAGCGGCCGTGATCCTTCCGCTCTTCGCCTCGGCGAGCAGCGCCTCGGTGTCGACGACGGGACCCCGCGCGACGTTCACCAGGAGCGCGCCGTCCTTCATCCGCGCCAGGAACTCCGCTCCCACCAGGCCTTTCGTGGTCTCGGTGAGCGGGGTCGAGAGGACCACGACATCGGCGTCGGGGAGCAGCGCGGGCAGTTCGGTGAACGCGTGCACCGCACCGCGCTCCGTAGTGCGTGCGGAGCGCGCGACGCGCGCCACCCGCGCGCACTCGAAGGGCGCGAGCCGGTCCTCGATGGCGGCGCCGATCGATCCGTAACCGATGATCAGTACGGACTTGTCGGCGAGCGCGGGATAGAAGCCCGACCGCCATTCCTCCCTGTCCTGGCCCCGGACGAAGCCGGGAACGCCGCGCAGGGAGGCGAGGATCAGGGCGAGGGTGAGTTCGGCCGTGCTCGCCTCGTGAACGCCCTTGGCGTTGCAGAGCCGGACCCCGGCGGGCAGCGAGCCGAGCCCGGGGGTCACATGGTCGATTCCCGCCGAGAGGGTCTGTACGACGCGTACCGACGTCATCGCGGCGAGCGGCCGTATGGCGATCTCCATGCCCTTCATGTACGGGACGACGTAGAAGGCGCAGTCGGCCGGATCGGCGGGGAAGTCTTGGCCGCCGTCCCAGAAATGGAGGTCGAGCCCGGGGGGAAGCCCTTCGAACTCCCCTGCCGGAAACGGGATCCACACGTCTGAAGAAGTCATGGTCAGGAGGCTATGCGAAGCGTGCGGGACCGATGCGGTTAGCTTGAGGACGGCACAGGGAGGGGTACGGCGTTGGAGCGCAGGACAATCGGTGCGGCGGCGCTGGAAGTGGGAGCGGTCGGGCTCGGCTGTATGCCGATGCACTGGGCGTACACCGGCTCGCAGCAGCGCGGCGACCGTTCGCTCCGTACGGTGCACGCGGCGCTCGACGCCGGTACGACCCTGCTCGACACGGCCGACATGTACGGGCCGTTCACCAATGAACTGCTGCTGGGGCGGGTGCTCGGGCAGCGGCGGGCGGAGGCCTTCGTCTCGACCAAGTGCGGTCTGCTCGTGGGCGATCAGCACATCGTCGCCAATGGCAGCCCCGGCTATGTACGGCGGGCGTGCGACGCCTCGCTGCGGCGGCTCCAGACCGATGTCATCGATCTCTATCAGCTCCACCGCGCGGATCCCGAGATCCCGGTCGAGGAGACCTGGGGCGCGATGGCGGAGCTGGTGGGCGCCGGGAAGGTACGGGCGCTGGGGCTGTGCGCGGTGGGGGCGCGTGCGTCACGGCGCAGATCGGGCGCGCATCTGCACGAGGCGACGATCCGGCAGCTGGAGCGGGTGCAGCAGGTCTTTCCGGTGAGCGCGGTGGAGGCGGAGCTCTCGGTGTGGTCGCCGGAGGCGCTGGAGCGGCTGCTGCCGTGGTGCGAGGCGCGCGGCATCGGGTTCCTGGCGGCGATGCCGCTGGGCAACGGCTTTCTGACCGGCACGCTCACCCCTGGGCAGGGGTTCGAACCGGACGATCTGCGGGCGCGGCATCCGCGGTTCACGGCGGAGATGATGGCCGCGAACCAGCCGCTGGTGGCCGGGTTGCGGCGGATCGCGGAGCGGCATGGCGCGACTCCCGCGCAGGTGGCGCTGGCCTGGGTGCTGGACCGGGGGCGCCATGTGGTGCCGCTGCCGGGGACGAAGCGGGAGCGGTGGGCGGTGGAGAACGCGCGCGCGGCCGAGGTGCGGCTGACGGCGCGGGATCTGGCGGAGATCGCGGGACTGCCCCCCGGCGCGGGGGTCATGGGACTGAGGTTCCGGAGACCGACGGTCTTCGCCGGGGCCTTCGCCGGCGGTCGGTCGCGGTGTGCGGACGGCCGCTGATTGGCCGGATCCGTACGTTCGGCCGGGCAGGCGCCGTCGGTGGGAACCTGAGCGGGGGCAGCGGTGTATGAACAGTGGAAGCGCCGCCGTTGAAGGGATCGGAACCGTGCATCGTTCAGCAGTGACGGCCGTGTGGGCCGCTGTCGCTCTTCTCGTGGCCACCGGATGCTCCTCCGGCGGCGACGGGTCCGCTCCCGGTCCGGGCCGGCGGTCGGCGTCGGGTCCCGCCGCCTCGCCGGAGGGCGGGGCGCCCAGCCCGTCGGCCGCGCCCGCGAAGGGCTCGGTGAAGGTGGTGTCGACCGTGACCGAGGGGCTGGCCTCGCCCTGGGGGCTGGCCGCTCTGCCCGACGGCGATCTGCTGGTCTCTTCCCGCGACGAGGGGACGATCACCCGTGTCGACGGGGAGAGCGGGAAGAAGACCCTGGTCTCGACGGTGCCGGGGGTCTCCGCCTCGGGCGAGGGCGGGCTGCTCGGGATCGCCCTCTCCCCCACCTATGGCGCGGACCGTCTTGTGTACGCGTACTTCACCACCGAGTCGGACAACCGCATCGCCCGGATGCTCTACGACGAGAGGAAGCCCGTCGGGCAGCAGATGGGCGCGCCCGACACGGTGCTGCGCGGTATCCCCAAGGGCACGATTCACAACGGCGGACGGATCGCCTTCGGGCCGGACAAGATGCTGTACGCGGGCACGGGTGAGACGGGTGACGGGCAGCTCGCCCAGGACCGGAAATCGCTGGCGGGCAAGATCCTCCGGATGACCCCGGACGGACAGCCCGTGCATGGAAATCCCGAGGCGGATTCGGTCGTGTATTCCTATGGCCACCGCAATGTGGAGGGTCTGGCCTGGGACTCCGGGAAACGGCTGTGGGCTTCGGAGTTCGGCCAGGACAAGTGGGACGAGCTGAATCTGATCGAGCCCGGGAAGAATTACGGCTGGCCGGACGTCGAGGGAAAGTCCGACAGGCCCGGCGTGGTGAGTCCGGTCGCGCAGTGGCCGCCGAGCGAGGCGTCACCCAGCGGTATCGCCTTCGCGGAGGGCTCCATCTGGCTGGCCACGCTGCGCGGTGAGCGGCTGTGGCGTGCTCCACTGGCCGGAAGGGAATTGGCGGCGCCGCCCGAGGCGTTCCTCGGAGGAAAGTACGGCCGCCTGCGCACGGTGCTTTCGGCGGGCGGCGGCAGGGTGTGGCTGGTGACCAACAATACGGACGGCCGGGGCACACCGAAGCCGGGGGACGACAGGATCCTCCTGCTGGAGGTCGCGTAGCGGTATTGCCGTGAGGACGGTGAGCAGTCTGTGTTCAATATGATCGAAGAGATCTTCGCTCCGGGCCGCAAGCACACCGATGACGAGCAGAAGCGGCTGGAAGTCAGCCGGGTGGACATCGATGACAACGACCCGGGCCGGGGCCCCATAGACCTCGCCTCGGGGAAGGTCACGATAAGGGTCCCGGCGCGGACCGAGGACTGACCGAGGACTGCCTGCGTCAGTGGACGGACGCGTCCGCCGGGTCGGGGAAGAGGCGGAGGCGGTGGGAGAGAGCCGCCGCCTCCGTGCGGCCCGAGACTCCCAGTTTGGCCAGGATGTTGGAGACATGGACGCTCGCGGTCTTGGGCGAGATGTACAGTTCCTCGGCGATCCGGCGGTTGCTGTGACCGGCGGCGACAAGACGCAGGACGTCCTGCTCCCGAGGAGTCAGACCCAGTGACCGGGCGGCGTCCTGGGCGGGCTCGGCGGGGGCCCCGCCCTCACAAGCGCCGTCGGGGCCGGCCGAGAGACTGATACGGGCCCGGCCCGCGACAAGCGCGATGTCCTCGGCGAGGGGCCGTGCGCCGAGCCGCCGGGCCGTGGTGTGCGCCTGGGTGAGCAGGTCTGCCGCTTCCGCGCGGTCGGCATGGGCGTCCAGCAGCGCGGACGCGCGGCGCAGCCGGGCGAGCGCCAGTTCATAGGGGCGTTCGGTCTCCTCGAAGGCCGCGACGACGCCCGCCCAGTGGTCCGGGGTGCCGGTGCCCTCCGCGCGGGCCAGCTCGGCCTCCAGCATGAGGCCGTACGCACGCCAGACGGGCACGAGCGTGGGCAGCCGCTTGGCGTGGGAGCGTACGGCCGCGAGCACGGCCGCACGTCCCGCTTCGGTGCCGGGCAGGCCCCTGGTGTCGGCCTCCATCGCCGCCACGGCGCACAGCAGCGGCAGCGCGTACCGCTGGGTGCCCGGCGGGAAGCCCCGCTCGGCTATCCGCTCGAACTCGGCTCTGGCGTCGGCCGGCGCACCCCTGCGCGCGGCGATGGCCACCATCAGCCGGGCCGGTGTGATGAAGTGCTGCGGCTGGGGGTCGTGCGTGCCCATGAAGCCCCGGGTCAGCTCCACCTGCCGCCGGGCCTCGTCGAGTTCGCCTCGGGTCAGGGCCAGCTCCGCCCGGCACACGGCGACGACTCCGCGGGCCTTGTGCGAGTGGGCGAGCCCGTCCGCGGCATCGAGGACGGCGTCCGCGTCGGACCAGCGGCCCAGCGAGTGGAGCGACAGGGCCTGATTGCCCCGGACCCAGGCCTCCGTGTCGGCGAGACCGCGCCGATGGGTGACGGCGATGCCCCAGTCGGCCGTCGCCACCGCCTCCTCGGAGCGGCCCATGCTCTCCAGCGTGGACGGCAGATTGATGCTGGCGCGGCCGAGCACCCCGGCCGCGCCCAGTTCGCCGGCGCGGTCGCGCACCGCGTACATCTCGGCGATGCCCTCCTCGACGCCGCCCGCGTCCGCGGTGAGCCAGCCACGGGTGAGGCGGGCGTGCAGTTCGGTCTGTTCCGCGCCGACGAGCCGGGCGTACTCCACGGCGCGGTTGGCGGCGACGAGACTGTCGGGGCCCGGCCGGTGCAGGGCGCCCCACGCGGCGACACTGGCGAGGACCTCCGCGTGCACGGCGGACGGCTGGAGTCCCCGTACCAGTTCCTGGGCGGTGGCCAGTTCCTGCCAGCCGTCGCCGCGGGTCAGCTCCTGCATCATCTTGGAGCGCTGGATCCAGAACCACGCGGCGCGCAGCGGATCCTTCTCGCCGTCCTCGCCGTCCAGGGTCCGGATGGCCTTCTTGGCTATCGCGTAGGCGCGCTCGCGCTCGCCGCCGAGCCGGGCGGCGACCGTCGCCTCCGCCATCAGATCCAGATAGGTCAGCGGCGAGGGGTCGCGCCCGCAGAGGGGATAGACCTCGGTGTCGGCGGCGTCCGGGGGCCGCAGCGTGCCGCGCACGCTCGCGGGAGCGTCGTCCCACAGCTCCATGGCCCGTTCCAGCAGCTTCAGTTGCTCGGAGTAGGCATAGCGCTGCCGTGCCTCCACAGAGGCCCTCAGGACGGCGGGAAGGGCCTTGGCGACCTCATGCGCGTGATACCAGTGGCTGGCCAGCCGGGTGGTGCGCTCATCGGCCCGTACGAGCGAGGGATCGGCCTCCAGCACCTGCGCGTAACGGCGGTTGAGCCGGGACCGCTCGCCCGGGAGCAGATCGTCGCTGACCGCCTCGCGCACCAGGGAGTGCCGGAAGCGGTACCCGTCGCCGTCCACCGTGGGCAGCAGGATATTGGCGCCGACGGCGGCCCGCAGGGCCTCGATCAGATCGTCCTCGGCGAGCCGGCCGACGGCCAGCAGCAGGGGATACTCCACGGTGGTGCCGCCCTCGGCGACGATCCTGGCGACCCGCTGGGCGTCCTCGGGCAGTGCCTCGACCCGTACGAGCAGCAGATCGCGCAGGGAGTCGCTCAGCCCACTGCCGCACCCGGACCCGGTCCCGGACCCGGACCCGGTCCCGAGGGAACAGGCCAGTTCCTCCACGAAGAAGGCGTTGCCGTCGGAGCGTTCGAAGATCTGGTCCAGCAGGGCCGGATCCGGTTCGGCCGCGAGGATGCCGGTGAGCTGACGCCGTACCTCGGCGCGGGTGAAGCGGGAGAGCTCGATGCGCCGTACGGACCGCAGCCGGTCCAGCTCGGCCAGCAGCGGACGGAGCGGATGGCGGCGGTGGATGTCATCGGCGCGATAGGTGGCGAGCACGACGAGCCTGCCCCGGCGCAGCGCGCGGAAGAGATAGGCCAGGAGATGGCGGGTGGAGGCGTCCGCCCAGTGCAGATCCTCCAGGACGAGCACGACCGTACGGTCGGCCGCCAGCCGTTCCAGCAGCCGCGCGGTGAGCTCGAAGAGCCTGGCCGTGCCGTCCTCGCCCAGCGCGCCCCGGTCGGACTGCCCCAGCTCGGGCAGGATCCTGGCCAGCTCGTCCTCCTGGCCCTCGGCCGCGGCGGCCAGCTCGTCGGGCAACTGGCGGCGCAGGGAGCGCAGGGCCGTGGAGAAGGGTGCGAACGGCAGTCCGTCCGCGCCGATCTCGACACACCCGCCGACCGCGACGACGGCCTTGCGCGCACAGGCGACCCGATGCAGTTCCTCGACGAGCCGGGTCTTGCCGACCCCGGCCTCACCGGCGATGAGCAGCGCCTGCGGCTCGCCCGCGGTGGCGCGGGCGAGGGCTTGGGTGAGCGCGGTCAGCTCGCCGGCCCTGCCGACGAACACCGGGCTGACGGACCTGGTCTCCACAGGCCCGAGCATCGCACAGGCCTCTGACAACGCGGCACCCGTTATCGAGGCGCCCGCGACGGAGGCGCCCGTCATCGCGACGCGCACGGGCGGGATGCTCGCGGGCGGGGCGCGCACGGCGTCATGCCGCGCGGGCGAACCGGCCGCCGGGTCCCTTGTCCCGCTCCTCCCCCGTGTCCTTGTCCTTGGCGGCCCTCCGGGCCTGGCGGCGTGCCTCGCGGACCGCGCGTACGAGCCGCTGGTTGTCGGCCCTGCGGATCAGCTCGGCCGTGTGGATCCTCTGGAGTTCGTACTCGAACATCGGGCTCCCCCTGGTGCGAAGGTGTTCTGGCGTCCTGTGGACGTCTCCACCTTCGTCTCCCAGGGGGTACCGGCACATCGGGAGAGTTACGCATCCTGGCGGGCCCCCGGGCCTTAGAAAAGGACCAGGGAGGGTCGGTACGGCCCTAAGGGCCTAAGGCCCCTCGCCAACGTCTAAGGGTCCTCAGGCCGACGGCCTCAGCCCCTCAGGCCGACGGCCTCAGCCGGCGGGGGCGGGTGCGGGGGCGGGCGGGGCCGGCAGGGCCGCGAAGAGATCGAAGTACATCCCGACGGACACCAGCACACCGAGCAGACCGAGGACGGCCGCGGCCACGGCCACGGGGCGTACCCAGCCGGAGCCGGCCCGCTGGGGCAGGACCAGCACGATCACGGCGATGAGCAGCGCCACCAGGGCCACCACACCGTTGGCGGCGGCGGTGGCGTGCCACGCGTCGCCGTAGCCCTCGGCGATCTGCTGCTCCGGGGTGGCGGTCTGACCGAGGGTGATCTGCCCGACGAGGGCCTCGCGCTCGGAGATGACCCGGCCGGTCCAGGTGCCGGTCAGGGCGACGATGCCGAGGCAGGCCGCCACGACGGCCGCGGCGGCGGCGCCGAGTCCGGACGGACGGCGCCCGTCGTCGGCGATGTCGTCGTCCAGATCCTCGTCGTCGTCCAGGTCGTGGACGCCTTCAGGGCCGTCGGGCGCGCCGTCGGTGGTGCCGCCGGCACCGGCCGGGGTGCCGGCCTTGACGAGGGAAGGACCTTCGGCCTCCGAGGCCGAGTCGGACAGCACCTCGGGCGCCTTGGTGGTGGGGGCCTCTGCCGTCTCCGGCTCGGGGCTCTGGGTCTCGGGGGTGGGGTTCATACCCGCACGCTAGGGGCCTCGTCTGAGAACTTCCTGAGAACGGCGGAACGTCCCCGAACGAGGCAGTTCCACCGTTCCAGCAGCCCGCGCGGAAAGCGTTCCAGCACCCGCGCGGAAAGCACGGGCACTCGATCGGCTCGACGGCTCGCGGACGGCCCGGCCGTCGCGCACGCGGCTCAGAGAGCGGCGGCGGACTTCTGTTCGCGCCACTCGGGTGCCAGGACCGACCAGATCTCGGTGCTCTGCCGTACCCCGTCGAAGAGATAGCTCTCGCGCAGCACCCCCTCACGGTTCATACCGAGCCGCCGCGCGACGTTGATGCTCGGCTCGTTGGCCGACGACACATGCCACTCCACCCGGTGGATCCCGCGCTTCTCGACCGCCCAGTCGATCAGTACCCGCGCGGCGCGCGTGACCAGCCCGCGTCCCGTCCCGGCCGGCTCCAGCCAGCAGCCGACCTCGCAGTTGCCCCCCTTGGCGTCGAAGACCCGGAAGAGCACCCCGCCGACCAGGGTGGCGTCGAGCCAGATCCCGTAGAGCCGTCCGCTGTCGGCGGCCCGCTTCTGCGCGTACGAGGTGAGCAGCGCCTCGGCGGACACGAGATCCGCGGCGGCTCGGGCGAACCCGATGTGCTGATCGACCAGATCCCTGGCGCGGTCGATATGGGCGAGGAACTCTTCGGCCTGCCACGGCTCCAGCGGCCGTAGCTCCGCCCCGTCACCCAGGGATATCGCGAACATCGGGGTCCTCCTGTGCACTGTGTACCGTTACGAGCCCAGGGATCCTCGCACGTCCGCGGCTTCCGGGCCGCTCAAATACCTTCGAAGGCCAGGGGGCGCCGCCGTACCGTGCCCGCCGCACACCGGCGGGCACGGTACGGGAGCGCCGTACACCGGCGGACGCTCAGCCGGAGACGCTCGGACGGCCGTTCTCGATGTGTCCCATCAGACGACGGCGGAAGCCCGTCCCGGTGTCACCGGTGACACCTGTGACACCGGCGCCGCCGTGCGTGGACGGCTCGGCGGTGATCTCTATGTCGTACCAGCCGTGCGCGTCGGCCGCCGAGTGCACGACATTGCGGGTGCGGCCCGGCTTCACCGTGATCCGGCGGGTCCAGCCGTTCAGATCGGCCTCGTCGACATAGCCCAGGGGCCGCACCGTGAAGGTGACCGGCAGATCCCCCCTGTTGCGCAGGGTGAGCTGGAGATCGCGGTCATGGTGGTCGACGGCGGAGGAGACCTCGGCGCCGAATCCGGTCACCGGCCCCGCGAACTCGCGACGGAAACCGTTCGGCCCGGTGATGGTGAAGCGGTACCCGTCACCGCCCAGCCCGGTAAGGGGCACCGTCCATTGCCCCGTGCCCCTTACATCGCGGTGCTGCGGGATCGCGAACTCACCGGCGTAGGGATAGAGCGCGAAGTGCGCGCTCGAACGGCCCGTGTTGCTGAGCGCGACGGTGAACGTCCGCCCGCCCGCGTCGAGATGGCCGTACGCGTCGGTCTGGTACGGCAGCGGTCTGGCCGGGCGCGCGCCCGGCTCCTGTACGGGCATCCGCTGCCGGTCCGGCGGTACGGGCAGCCAGCGGCCGGTGAACGGCGGTATCGCGCCCGGCTGTTCCACCTCGGGCTGGGTCCGGCCGCGCTGGAAGTCGAAGGCGGAGGTCAGATCGCCGGTGACATTGCGCCGCCACGCGGTGATGTTGGGCTCGTCCACCCCCGTCCACTTCTCCAGGAAGCGGATGACCGAGGTGTGGTCGAAGACCTGTGAGCAGACATAGCCGCCGACGGTCCAGGGCGAGACGACCAGCAGCGGGACGCGCATACCGAGCCCGGTCGGCCGTCCCTCCCAGCGCTCGGCGGAGCCGGTGGGCCCTTCGGCGGGCGGTACGGGCGGCGGCACATGGTCGAAGAAGCCGTCGTTCTCGTCGTAGTTGATCAGTACGACGGTGTGCCGCCAGACATCGGGATGGGCACCGAGCGCGTCGAGCACCTGGTAGACGAGGGTGGCGCTGGCGATCGGCGACGAGGAGCCGGGGTGCTCCGAGTCGATCGCGGACGGCACCAGATACGACACCTCGGGCAGTGTCCCCGCGGCCACGTCCGCGCGGAACCGCTCGGCCAGGGTGCCGCTCTCGACCCGGCGCAGCCCGCGCTCGAACAGCGACCGCTCATGCTCGGTCAGCAGGGCGACACCCTCGTCCAGCGCGGCGAGCAGCCGCGCGCGCCCGGCGGTGTCCTCCGTGTCGCGGACGGCGGCGTAGAAGGCCTCCATATAGGTGAAGCCGGCCGCGTCGGGCACTCCCGGCAGCGCACGCGCCTCGGTGAGCGCCTTGCGGGCGATGTCCTTGAAGGTGGTGAAGAACTCGATGTTGTTGTCGGTGAAGTTCTCCCACTCCGTGTACGTCCGCCAGCTCCGGCCGGCCCGTTCGAGGCGCTCGGCGTAGGTCGGCCACGGATAGCCGGGGTGGGTGTCCTCCTCGTACGCGTCATTGCCCACGGCCCGCCGGCCGTCGGCCTCGTAGCCGGTCCAGCCGCTCCACAGATGGTTGCGGTTGGGGCTCGTCGAGGTGTGGACGGACGAGTGGTACGCGTCGCAGACCGTGAACGTGTCCGCCAGCTCGTAGTGCAGCGGGATGTCACGCCGGTCGTAGTAAGCCATGGTGGCGGCGGTCTTGGCGGAGACCCAGCGGTCCATCCAGCCGTTGTTCCAGGCCTTGGCCCCGCCGTCCCAGGAGTGGTCGAGGGCGTCGATGTACTGGAGGTCCTTGTGCTGTGCCGCCGCCGCGTCCCTGATGGGGAACGGCAGGACGGTGGTCAGCGGGCCGGGCTGCTCGAAGACGGGCCTGCCGGAGGGAAGCCGCACCGCGTTGCGGTCACCGAAGCCGCGTACGCCGCGCAGGGTGCCGAAGTAGTGGTCGAACGAGCGGTTCTCCTGCATCAGGATGACCACGTGCTTGATCGCCCGCATCCCGCCGGCGGGGGGCTCCGCCGCGAGGGCGGTCCGCAGGGACGGCGGCAGGACGGATCCGACCGCCGCCGCACCGAGGGCTCCTGTGCCGAGGGTGACCATTCTTCTCCGCGATATCTCCGCTGACATGCGCCGGACGGTAATGAGAGCGAATGGCAGAGAAGAGTCCCAGGTGCGACTACGAGGTGAACGTCCCCGGGAGCCGGCACGGGGGCGCCGGGGCGGCTACGGGGGCGGCCAGGAGGTGGAACCGGGGCGGGGCAGCCGTGCGTACCGGGCGGATCAGCCGGTCGCGCCGGGGCGGGTCAGCCGGCCCACCGAGACCACCACCGCATGGCGTCTGGCGGCGATCTCGGTGGCGTCCATCAGTTCGCCGAGCGGCTCGGGGGTGCCCTCGCTCCATGTGCTCGTGAGCGCCACGAGCAGCGCCAGCAGGAGACGGGGCGGCAGCCCCGCGTCGACCTTGCCCTCGCCCTGGGCCGCGGCGAGGGCCCGGAGCTTGGCCTCGTTGGCCTTCGCCGCGATCGGCAGGACGGCCCCCGGCCGCTCCAGACTGTGCCAGCGCGTCAGCCGCATGAGATGAGGGTGCGCGTAGTGGAAGTCGAAGAGCGCGCCCGCGTATCCGGGCAGATCCCCGGCGTCGAACGGCGCCGCTTCGAGGATCTCCTGGACGGCGGCCTCGTACACCGCGTCGAAGAGCTGTTCCTTGCTCCCGAAGTGCACATAGATCAGGTTCTTGTTGTATCCGGCCGCCGCGGCGACGCGGTCGACGCGCGCGCCGGCGATGCCGTACGCGGCGAACTCTTCGGTCGCGGCGCGCAGCAGACCGCTCTTGGTGGTTCGGGAGTCTCTGGCCACGCCCTCATCGTAATCAGCGCCCATGACGGCGGTACCGGTCGATCACCGCGTGCCGTGAGCGGTAACTGACCGTACGGTTACTTCCACGCAAACCGACTGACCAGCGTGCCACCGCCGATCAATGCTCCTTGCATGCGCGCGGGTCCGGGTTTACGGTGAAGTAACTGGATAGTCAGTTACTTCACTGAAGGGCTCCACCATGTCACAGGTCTGGTTCATCACCGGCAGCTCGCGCGGTCTGGGCCGCGCCATCGCCGAGGCCGCTCTCGCCGCCGGCCACCGGGTCGTGGCCACGGCGCGCAAGCCCGGCCAGCTCGACGATCTCGTCCATGAGTACGGCGAGCGGGTGCGCGCCGTGGCGCTCGATGTCACCGACGCGGACGCGGCGCGCGCGGCGGTCCGGGGCGCGGTCGAGACGTTCGGGCGGCTGGACGTCGTCGTCAACAACGCCGGATACGGCGACATCGCCGCCGTCGAGGACGTCACCGACGCCGATTTCCGCGCGCAGATCGACACCAACTTCTACGGGGTCTACTACGTCACCAAGGCGGCCGTACCGATCCTGCGTGAGCAGGGGTCCGGGCATATCGTCCAGATCTCGTCCAGCGGCGGCCGGATGACCACCGCCGGCCTCGGTGCCTACCAGAGCGCCAAGTGGGCGGTGGCCGGCTTCTCCGAGGTGCTCTCCCGCGAACTGGCCCCGCTGGGTGTACGGGTCACCGTCATCGAGCCGGGCGGTCTGCGCACCGACTGGGCCGGGTCGTCGATGACGATCCCCGAGATCAGCGAGCCGTACCGGGAGACGGTCGGCGCGATGGCCGAGATGGTGCGCGGCATGGACGGCCGGCAGACGGGCGACCCGGCCAGGGCGGCACAGGTCATCCTGGGTCTGCCGGATCTGGACGAGCCCCCGGTCCATCTGCTGCTGGGCAGCGACGCCTATGGATATGTGACGGCCTCCGACCGGGCCCGTACCGAATCCGACGCGAAGTGGCGTGAGTTGACCGAGTCGATCGACTACGACTCCACGAGCTGACCGGAAACCCGCCCTACGGCCACACCAGCAGCACCGGGCACTCCGCGTGGTCGACCACGAAGCGGGTGGCGCGACCGAGGCTGTGCGGTCCCGGGTGGCCGCGCTCGCCGTCCCGCGCGCAGATCAGCAGAGCCGCGTCCGCCGCCGCGCGCACGACCTCGTGCTCCGCGCGGCCGTGGTGGTCGAGCAGTTCGCAGGGCCGTCCGAGCCGGTGCGCCGCGGCCTCCAGCAGATCGGCCGCGGCCGTCCCCGACAGGGCTTCCAGCCGGGCGCCGGGGTCACGGTCGGGCCGGTGGCCGCGGCCGAGGAGCCCCTCGTAGGCATGGTGCGCGGCGGCGACGACCTCGTCGTCGCTCACATGGAGCAGCACCACCGTGTCGTGCGGGGCGCGCTCACGGGCCGCGTCCACACAGGCGGGCCAGGTGGATTCGGTGATCCAGACGAGAACGGTCCCCTTCGGATCCGCTCCCTTCGGATCCGTCCACCTGGAATCCGTCCACCTGGAATCCGTCCACCTGGAATCCGTCAACTTCGGATCCGTCCCGGGCTGACCGGGCGGACCGGTCTCCGGCGGACCCGTCTCCGGGGAATCGGGCATCGGTACGGTCACGGGGTCAGCCTCCGACACGGGCTCATCGGCACGGGCTCGGCCGACGCGGGGTCAGCCTCGGATCACTTGCAGCGTGCCCCACAGTGCCACGGTCGAAGCGACGAGCGCGGCAGGCACGGTCAGCAGCCCGAGCCGGGTGAAGTGCCCCAACTTCGGCTCGATGGCGTGCTCATGGAGGACGCGCCGCCACAGCAGGGTGGCCAGCGATCCGACATAGGTCAGATTGGGCCCCAGGTTGACGCCGATCAGCGCGGCCAGCACCGGACCCGGTCCGGCGGGCGCGACGACCGGCAGCAGCGCCAGGATCGCGGGCAGGTTGTTGATCACATTGGCCAGTACGGCGGCGATCGCGGCGATCGCCAGCAGCGTGGGCAGGGACGAGCCGTCCGGCAGCAGCCGGGCGATCCCGGTGTCCAGCCCGTTGTCGACGACCGCCTTGACGACGACACCCAGCGCGAGGACGAAGAGACAGAACAGCGGCGACGCGGCCCGGACCAGTCCCGTCACCGTCGTACGGCGACGGCGCAGCGCGCGGGCGGCGAGCACGGCCGCACCGGCGACGGCGGCCCACAGCGGTTCGATCCCGGCGAACGACGTCACCACGAATCCCGCCAGCGTCAATCCCAGCACCACCAGCGTGAACACCGGTACCTCGCGCCGCTCGTCCGTCCTCGGGGTGCGCGCCCCGGCGGCCAGATCGGCGGCGAAGAAGCGCCGGAAGACGATGTACTCGACGGCGATCGCGGCCAGCCACGGCAGCGCCATCAGCGCGGCGAACCGGGTGAAGGAGAGCCCGCTGGCGGTGAAGGCCAGCAGATTGGTGAGATTGGAGACCGGCAGCAGCAGTGACGCCGAGTTCGCGAGATGCGTACAGGCGTAGACATGCGGCAGGGGACGGGCGCCGACGCGGGCCGCGGTCGCGAAGACCACCGGCGTGAGCAGGACGACCGTGGCGTCCAGGCTGAGTACGGCGGTGATGACGGCGGCGACCGCGAACACCCCGCCCAGCAGCCGCTTCGGCCGGCCGCCGCAGTACCGCGCCACCAGATCGCCGGCCGCGGTGAACAGCCCTTCCTCGTCGCAGAGCTGAGCCAGCACCAGCACCGCCGCGAGAAACACCACGACGGGCAGCAGGGTGCGTGTCTGCTCCCCCGCCTCCTGGGGCGAGACCGCGCCGAAGCCGATGAGGAGCAGCGCGGCGGGCACGGCGGCCACCGCCTCGGGCCAGCCACGTGGCCGTACGACGGCGAACGCCAGCACGGCGAGCAGCAGGGCGATCGAGAGTGCCTCGGCGGCGACGGTGTTCAGACTGGCACTCCGGGTTCCGGGGGACGGTCAGGGGCGGCGCACCGCCCGGTGCGCCGCCCCCATGACGTACGAGTACGGACGGGCCGGAGCCCGGCGTACGAACGGACCGGAGCCCGGCGTACGGCCGAGCCGAAGCCCGGCGTACGGACGGACGGACGAGCCAAAGCCGGCGGCCCGCAATGCCCGGCCTCACCTGGTCCCGCGACGCCCCGCCTCTCCGGACCCCGCGAAGGGCCCGGCGAGACCCGCCTCTCCGGGCCCGAAGCCGTCCGTCTCTCCGGGCCCCGGCCGGTTACCCGTACCCGTTACTCCGCCGGGGCGAGCCGCTCAAGGATCAGCTCACGCACACGCGCCGCGTCGGCCTGGCCACGGGTGGCCTTCATGACGGCACCCACCAGCGCGCCCGCGGCGGCGACCTTGCCGGCCCGGATCTTGTCCGCGACGGCCGCGTTGGCCGCGATGGCCTCGTCCACGGCCGCGCCGAGCGCGCTGTCGTCGGAGACGACCTTGAGACCGCGCTTCTCCACGACGGTGTCCGGGTCGCCCTCGCCCGCGAGCACGCCGTCGATCACCTGGCGGGCCAGCTTGTCGTTGAGATCGCCGGACGCGACGAGCGCGCCGATCCGGGCGACCTGCTCCGGGGTGATGGGCAGCTCGTCCAGCGGGCGGCCCGACTCGTTGGCGTGCCGGGCCAGCTCGCCCATCCACCACTTACGGGCCTGGTCCGCCGGGGCACCCGTGTCGATCGTGGCCACGATCAGATCGATCGCGCCCGCGTTGAGGATCGACTGCATGTCGTGCTCGGAGACGCCCCACTCCTCGCGCAGCCGGTTGCGGCGCACGCGCGGCAGCTCGGGCAGTCCCCGGCGCAGCTCCTCGACCCACTCGCGGGAGGGCGCCACCGGTACGAGGTCGGGCTCCGGGAAGTACCGGTAGTCCTCGGCCTCCTCCTTCACCCGTCCCGAGGTGGTGGAACCGTCCTCCTCGTGGAAGTGCCGGGTCTCCTGGATGATCGTGCCGCCGGAGTTCAGCACCGCGGCATGGCGCTGGATCTCGAAGCGCGCGGCGCGCTCGACACTGCGCAGCGAGTTCACGTTCTTCGTCTCGGAGCGCGTACCGAACTTCTCGCGTCCGTGCGGGCGCAGCGAGAGGTTCACATCGCACCGCATCTGGCCCATCTCCATCCGGGCCTCGGAGACACCGAGCGTCTTGATCAGCTCACGCAGCTCGGCGACATACGCCTTGGCGACCTCGGGGGCCCGCTCGCCGGCGCCCTCGATGGGCTTGGTGACGATCTCGATCAGCGGGATCCCGGCGCGGTTGTAGTCGAGCAGGGAGTGCGAGGCGCCATGGATCCGTCCGGTGGCACCGCCGACATGGGTCGACTTGCCGGTGTCCTCCTCCATGTGGGCGCGCTCGATCTGCACCCGGAAGATCTCGCCGTCCTCCAACTGGACGTCCAGATAGCCGTTGAAGGCGATCGGCTCGTCGTACTGGGAGGTCTGGAAGTTCTTCGGCATGTCCGGATAGAAGTAGTTCTTCCGGGCGAAGCGGCACCACTCGGCGATCTCGCAGTTGAGCGCGAGACCGATCTTGATCGCCGACTCGACACCGATCGCGTTGACGACCGGGAGCGATCCCGGCAGGCCCAGACAGACCGGACAGGTCTGTGAGTTGGCCGCAGCGCCCAGCTCGGTGGAGCAGCCGCAGAACATCTTGGTCTTCGTGCCGAGCTCGACATGGACCTCCAGGCCCATGACGGGGTCGTACGTCGCGAGGGCGTCCTCGTACGACACGAGTTCAATGACGGTCACTGTGAAACTTTCCCTCTCAGCCCAGCAGGACGTCGTCGTCGCCCAGGCGCTTCAGCTCACGCAGGAGCAGAGCGACGCCCGTGACGATGGCGGCGGCGGAGACGACCGCGTCGACCAGCCGGAGCGTGTCATTGTCCTGGCGGGCCGTCCTGGCCTGCTTGACGACGCTGATCGCGCCGAAAGCGGTGGTCCCGATCGACAGGTACGTGCCGGCCTTGGACTTCTTGAAACCCTTGGCCTTGCTCATTGCACTGGTCATAGTGACGGTGCCTCCTCCAGCAGCGGGTGCCCCCACCTTTCCACGAAGGCGGCCTCGACGGCGGCACCGACCTTGTAGAGACGGTCGTCCTTCAGGGCGGGGGCGATGATCTGGAGACCGACCGGGAGGCCGTCCTCCGGCGCGAGACCGCAGGGCAGTGACATCGCGGCGTTGCCGGCCAGGTTGGTCGGAATGGTGCACAGGTCCGCCAGATACATCGCCACCGGGTCGTCGGCGCGCTCGCCGATCGGGAAGGCGGTGGTCGGGGTCGTCGGGGAGACGATCACGTCGACCTGCTCGAAGGCCTTCTCGAAGTCCCGGGTGATGAGCGTACGGACCTTCTGCGCCGAGCCGTAGTACGCGTCGTAGTAACCGGAGCTGAGCGCGTACGTACCGAGCATGACGCGGCGCTTGACCTCGTCCCCGAAGCCCGCCTCACGGGTCAGGGCCGTGACGTCCTCGGCGGACTTCGTACCGTCGTCGCCCACCCGCAGGCCGTAGCGCATGGCGTCGAAACGGGCGAGGTTGGAGGAGCACTCGGACGGCGCGATCAGGTAGTACGCGGCGAGCGCGAGGTCGAAGGACGGGCAGTCCAGCTCGACCACCTCGGCGCCGAGTTCCCTGAGCAGCTCCACCGACTCGTCGAAGCGCTGGACGACACCGGCCTGGTAGCCCTCGCCGCGGAACTGCTTGACGACACCGACGCGCATCCCGGCGACCGAGCCGTTGCGCGCGGCCTCGACGACCGACGGGACCGGGGCGTCGATGGAGGTCGAGTCCATCGGGTCGTGGCCGGCGATCACCTCGTGCAGCAGGGCCGCGTCCAGGACCGTACGGGCACAGGGCCCGCCCTGGTCGAGGGAGGACGAGAAGGCGACCATGCCGTAGCGGGAGACCCCGCCGTAGGTGGGCTTGACGCCGACCGTGCCGGTGACGGCGGCGGGCTGGCGGATGGAGCCGCCGGTGTCCGTGCCGATGGCGAGGGGCGTCTGGTACGAGGCGAGCGAGGCGGACGAACCGCCGCCGGAGCCGCCGGGGACCCGGGTCAGGTCCCAGGGGTTGCCGGTCGGGCCGTACGCGCTGTTCTCGGTGGAGGACCCCATGGCGAACTCGTCCATGTTGGTCTTGCCGAGGATGACGACGTCCGCGTCCTTGAGCTTCTTGACGACGGTCGCGTCGTAGGGCGGGATCCAGCCTTCGAGGATCTTGGAACCGACGGTGGTCGGGACGCCCTCGGTGGTGAAGATGTCCTTGAGCGCGAGAGGGACTCCGGCCAGCGGGCCGAGCTTCTCCCCGGCCACGCGCTTGGCGTCCACGGCGCGGGCCTGGGCCAGCGCTCCCTCGCGGTCCACATGGAGAAAGGCGTGGACCTTCTCGTCGACCGCTTCGATACGGGCGAGATGGGCCTCGGTGACCTCGACGGCCGTGAGTTCACCGGCGGCGATCTTCCCGGCGATCGCGGCGGCGGTGAGCCTGATGATGTTCTCGGTCCTGCTCATGTCCGTCATGGCTGTTAGTCCTCCCCCAGGATCTGCGGCACCTTGAAACGCTGCTGCTCCTGGGCAGGGGCACCGGAGAGCGCCTGCTCGGGGGTGAGCGACGGACGGACCTCGTCCGCGCGCATGACATTGGTCAGCGGCAGCGGGTGGGAGGTCGGCGGTACGTCTTGGTCGGCGACCTCGGATACGCGGGCGACCGCGCCGATGATGTCGTCGAGCTGTCCGGCGAAGTGGTCGAGCTCGGAGCCGGACAGCTCCAGACGCGCCAGCCGAGCGAGGTGAACGACCTCCTCGCGCGTGATGCCAGGCATTCAGCGATCCTCAGGGGTTGATGGCTTCTTTGAGCCCAATCCTAGAGGGCGCGGTCACCTCACCACGCAACAGATAAATCGCCCCCCACCGCCGGGGGACGGGCTCCTGGGCGACCGGGCCGCGTCCTGACGGGAAGAACGTCTCCGCGTGCGCGAACCGTCGCGTTCTGTGACCGGTCACGGCGTGCGGAGGCGGGCCGCTCGATGGCCGGACCGCTGGGCGCCGCCGAGGCCGCCGGACCCTTTCCCGCCCGCCGGGGGCCGGGGCCCTTTCCGCCCGCCGGGGGACTGGTGCTCTTCCGCCCGCCGGGGACTGGTGCCCTTTCCGCCCACGGGGGCCGGGCCGGGCGCTACTGCACCACGTGGCCGGACTGCTCCACGACCTGGCCCGACTGCTTACGGCGGGCCGCTTCCAGCTCCGCCGGACGCTGCCAGCCGCGCTCGCCCCTGGCCAGCAGCCAGGCCGTCGCCTCGGACGGCGGCATCGCGGCGGCCACCAGCCAGCCCTGGACCGCGTCGCAGCCCAGGTCCCGCAGCCGCTCCCAGGTCTCGTCGTCCTCGACACCCTCCGCGACGACCAGCAGGCCCAGAGAGTGCGCCAGATCGACGGTGCAGCGGACGATCTCCGCGTCCTCGGTGTCGACCGCCAGCCGGGCCACGAAGGAGCGGTCGATCTTCAGCTCGCTCACCGGCAGCCGCCGCAGATGCACCAGCGAGGAGTACCCGGTGCCGAAGTCGTCGAGCGACATCTTCACACCGTGCCCGGTCAGCCCCGCCAGGGTGTCGGCGGCGCGCTGCGGGTCCTCCAGCAGGACATGCTCCGTTATCTCCAGCTGGAGCGAGCCGGCCGGGACACCATGGCGGGCGAGCCGCGCCGCGACCGCCCCCGCGAAACCGGGGGTGTGGACATCGCGCGGCGAGACATTCACGGCGACCGGCACCTTCAGCCCCTGGGAACGCCACCGCGCGACCTGGGCGAGGGCGCTTTCGAGGACGTACTCGGTGAGATGCGGCATCAGGCCCGAGGACTCGGCGATCGCGATGAACTCGTCGGGAGGGACCCGGCCGCGCTCCGGGTGCACCCAGCGCACCAGCGCTTCCAGACCCGCGACCTGGCCGTCGAAACGGACCTTGGGCTGGTAGTGCAGCTCCACCTCGCCGGCGTCCAGCGCGCGTCTGAGATCCCCCAGCAGACCGAGGCGGTCGGGGGTGTTGGAGTCCCGCTTGGACTCGTACACCTCGACTCCCGTACGGTCCCGCTTCGCCTGGTACATCGCGACATCGGCCCGGCGCAGCAGCCCCTCCGCGTCGAGCGCGTGATCGGGGTAGACGGCGACTCCGGCGCTGGCCTCCAGAACCAGCGTCAGACCGTCGAGGTCCAGCGGCGAGGACAGTTCGGCCACGAGATGGCGGGCGACGCGCTGGGCGCTGGTCGTGGAGTCGCAGGTCGGCAGGAGAACCGCGAACTCGTCGCCGCCGAGCCGCGCGGCCTCCGCGCCGCGCGGCAGCGCCAGCCGGAGCCGGTCGGCAATCTGGAGCAGCAGCCGGTCACCCGCGAGATGGCCGAGCGTGTCATTGACCGAGCGGAAGCGGTCGAGGTCGATCAGTACCAGCGCGGATCTGGCGCCGAGGCTTTCCGCGTCCTCCAGCGCCGACCAGGTGCGCTCCAGCAGCCACTGCCGGTTCGGCAGACCCGTCAGCGGGTCGCGGAGCTGCTCCTCGGCCCGTGCCCTGGCGATCCACAGCGTGGAGTCCAGGGCGATCAGCGGGATGGAGAAGAGCGGCAGCAGTACCGGCACGGTCATCGCCACCACACAGATCAGCGGGGCGATACCGAGCAGGGCGACCGCGACAAGTCCCTGGCGGTACAGGGCCGTACGGGCCACGGTCGGGAGCCCGCCGCCCTGCGGGGCCAGCGCGTACCACAACAGCAGCCGGGTCACGAGCAGATGGACCCCGGCCGCCAGCACGATCTCCGGGACGGCCTCGATCCCCCAGTCGAGCGGGTCCCAGGGCTTCTCGACGGTGGGCAGCACATCGAAGAGTCTCAGGACGAGCGCGGCGGCGGCGATGCCCAGCATGTCCGCCGCGCCGTGCAGGACGCCCTGCCGCCAGCGGTGTCTGCGTGCCATACCGACCAGCACCACGACGGAGAGGCTGACGAGCACGGCGGGCACCCAGCCGTACAGCAGCAGGACGGCCAGGGTGAGGGCCGCGCCCGAGCCCGTGCCGCCCCACCAGCGGTCGCGGCCGAGCGCCACGAGATGGCCGACGATGATGCCGGTCAGCACGGCCATCGCCCAGCCCGTCGAACCGCCCGGGAAGAGCGCATGGCCGTCCCGCACCGTGCGGATGAGGCCGGCGGCCAACAGGATCCCGGCGAGTCCCACCACAAGAACGGGCGTTTTCGTCGCAGTGCCCGCAATTCCCGCGAAACCACGCGGGGGTGAGACCGGGGCGGCGCTCTCGGTCGGTTTCATTCCCGTCCCTCTCACAGCCGGCGGAGCCGATGCCACGCGATGGCACGTTGTCATGCCATCACGGCTGAAATCGCACCACGCAGCCGTGCACGACAGGCGCACATCCCAACAGTAGGCCGCGAAAGGCGTCAACGGGCAGCGCTCTACAGCTGTTGCCCGAATGCGACCTGCCCATCCGTATCCATCTGGTATGCGCCGAACGGGTGAGCTTTGCGGCCCGAACCCGACGGTCGCGCGCTACTCCTGAGGGCTCTTCGCGGCCGGCTCCGCGGACGGCTCCCCCGTGGTCCCCTCAGGGGTGTCCCCGCTGGTCCCTTCGGGGGTCTCCCCGTCCGTCCCGCCGGTCGTCTCCATGCCGGGGACCTGGGCCGTCTCCTCGGCGGCGGCCTCGGGCTCCTCGGCCGTGAGCGCGACCTCCCGGGCGGCGTCCGGGCCCTGTTCGAGCAGTACGGCGAAGCCCTCCTCGTCCAGCACGGGCACCTTGAGCTGCATCGCCTTGTCGTATTTCGAACCTGGGTTCTCACCCACGACCACAAATCCGGTCTTCTTCGAAACGGAGCCGGTCACTTTTGCGCCAAGACTCTGGAGCGCCTCTTTCGCGCCATCCCGGGTGTACCGCTCCAGGGTGCCGGTGACGACCACCGTCAGTCCCGCCAGCGGCCGCGGGCCCTCGTCCTCGCCCGCGCCCTCGTCCTCCATACGGACCCCGGCCGCACGCCACTTGCGCAGAATCTCGCGGTGCCAGTCGACCTCGAACCACTGGGTGAGGGAGGCGGCGATGGTGGGACCGACGCCTTCGACGGCCGCCAACTCCTCCTCCGTGGCCCGCTCGATCCGGTCGATCGAGCGGAACTCCCTGGCCAGCGCCTCGGCCGCGACGGGCCCCACATGGCGGATGGAGAGCCCGGCGATGATCCGGGCCAGCGGGCGCTCCTTGGCCGCCGCGATGTTCTCCAGCATCGCCAGGGCGTTCTTCTTGGGCTCGCCCTCCTGGTTGGCGAAGACCGTGGCGATCTTCTCCTCGCCGGTCTTCGGATCGCGCTTGGGCAGTCCGCTGTCCTGGTCGAGGACATACGCCTTGATGGGCAGGAGCTGATCGGCCGTCAGGTCGAAGAGATCGCCCTCGTCCAGCAGCGGGGGCGTCTCCGGCTCCAGCGGCTTCGTCAGCGCGGCGGCAGCCACATAGCCGAAGTTCTCGATGTCCAGACATTTGCGGCCGGCGAGATAGAACAGCCGCTCGCGCAACTGGGCGGGGCAGCTACGCGCGTTGGGACAGCGCAGATCGACATCGCCCTCCTTCATGGCCCGCAGCTCCGTGCCGCACTCGGGGCACACGGCCGGCATCACGAACTCGTAGGCGTCGTCGGGCCGCAGATCGATGACGGGGCCGAGGATCTCCGGGATGACATCACCGGCCTTGCGCAGCACCACCGTGTCGCCGATCCAGACGCCCTTGGCCTTCACCACGTCCTGGTTGTGCAGGGTGGCGAACTCGACCTCGGAACCGGCGACGGTGACCGGCTCGACCTGCGCGTACGGTGTGACGCGCCCCGTACGGCCCACGCCCACGCGGATGTTGACCAGCTTGGTGTTGACCTCCTCCGGCGCGTACTTCCAGGCGATCGCCCAGCGCGGGGCGCGTGAGGTGGAGCCCAGCCGGCCCTGGAGCGGGATCTCGTCGAGCTTGACGACCACGCCGTCGATCTCGTGCTCCACCGAGTGGCGGTGCTCCCCGTAATACGCGATGAACTCCCGCACGCCCTCCAGGCCGTCGACCACCTTGTTGTACCGGGCGGTCGGCAGACCCCACTCGCGCAGCAGGCCGTACGCGTGCGACAGGCAGTCGATGTCGAACCCCTCGCGCGCGCCGATGCCGTGCACCACCATGTGCAGCGGACGGGTCGCGGTGATCTTGGGGTCCTTCTGGCGCAGTGAACCCGCCGCCGCGTTCCGCGGATTGGCGAAGGGCTTGTCCCCGGCCTCCACCAGCCGCGCGTTCAGCTCCTGGAAGGCCTCCATCGGGAAGTAGACCTCGCCCCGGATCTCCACGAGGGCCGGCACGCGCTCCCCCGCCAGCCGGTGCGGAATCTCCGCGATCGTGCGGACATTGGGCGTGATGTCCTCGCCCGTGCGCCCGTCGCCGCGGGTGGCGGCGCGGGTCAGTCTGCCGTGCTCATAGGTGAGATTGACCGCGAGCCCGTCGACCTTCAGCTCGCACAGGAAGTGGTAATCCGTGGTGCCCACGTCCTTGGCGACGCGATCGGCCCAGGAGGCCAGCTCCTCGTCGTCGAAGGCGTTGTCCAGGGAGAGCATCCGCTCGCGGTGCTGGACCGCGGTGAAGTCCGTCTCGTAGGCGCCCGCGACCTTCTGGGTCGGTGAGTCGGGCGTACGCAGCTCGGGATAGGTCTCCTCCAGCGCCTCCAGCGATCTGAGCAGCCGGTCGAAGTCGCCGTCGCTGATGACGGGCTGGTCCCTCACGTAATACCGGAAGCGGTGCTCCTCGATCTGCTCGGCGAGTTGGGCGTGCTGGTCCCGCGCCTCCGCGGGCACGCTCGAACGCGCCTGTGCCGGTACTCCGGTCCGCTCTTCGCCAGCCACCGTTTCGTCCTCCCGTTCACCACGGCCCGTCACCCGGGATTGTCACTCAGGGTTGTCCGCGAGGGATCTCGCGGCCCTGACACAGTGCGCGAGCGCAGCGCGCGCGTACGCGGGTGAAGCGCCCGCGAGCCCGCACGAGGGGGTGAGCACCACGGACTCGGCGAGAGTCCCCGGATTCAGCCCCAGCCTGCGCCACAACGTTCTGACACCCATGACGCTACCGGCCGGGTCTGACAATGGGCCGTCGGTGCCCGGCACGATTCCGGCGAAGAGTTTCGTACCGCCCTCCACCGCCTCGCCGATCGACTCCTCGTCACGCTCGGTGAGCAGTCCGAAATCGAACGAGACGGCCGCGGCGCCCGCCCGCCGCAGCAGCGCGAACGGCACGTCGGGCGCGCAGGAGTGCACGACCGCCGTACCCCCGCTCACCGCGGTCACCTCCCGCAGCGCGCTCTCGACCACCTGGCGGTCCACGGCCCGGTGGGTGCGGTAACCGCTGGCCGTTCTGACCTGGCCGCGCAGTACGGCGGTGAGGGACGGCTCGTCGAGCTGGAGCACCGGTACGGCCCCCGGGATCCGGCGCCGTACCTCCGCGAGATGCCCGGTCAGCCCCTCCACCAGCGATCCGGTCAGATCACGGCAGGCCCCCGGGTCGCCGAGCGCCGACTCGCCGTTGCGCAGTTCCAGCGAGGCGGCGAGCGTCCACGGCCCGACGGCCTGAATCTTGAGCGGGCCCTCGTAGCCCTGGGTGAACTCCTCCAGCGCGTCAAGATCCTCGCCCAGCCAGGACCAGGCCCGCCGGGTGTCCCGTCCCGGCCGGTCGCCGATCCGCCAGCCGCTCGGCTCCACCCGCGCGTAGACCTCGACGAGCAGCCCCGCCGTGCGGCCGATCATGTCGGCGCCCGGCCCCCGCGCGGGCAGTTCCGGCAGATAAGGGAAGTCCTCGAAGGTGCCGGTGACGGCCTTGGCGGTCTCCCGCGCGTCACCGCCGGGCATCGAGCCGACGCCGGTGGCGGGTCCCCAGACGAGATCGCTCATCGGCCCGGCCGTACGGTCACATCGTCGATCCGCGCGTCACGCGGCAGATCGAGCGCGGCGAGGATCGTCGTCGCCACCGAACCGGGGTCGATCCAGCGCGACGCGTCGTACTCCTTGCCCTCCTGCTGATGGACCTTGATCTGCATGGGGCTCGCCGTACGGCCCGGATAGACGGAGGTCACCCGGAGCCCGTTCGGCATCTCCTCGCGGCGCAGCGAGTCGGCGAGCGCCTTCAGACCGTGCTTGGAGGCGGCGTACGCGCCCCACTCGGCGTGCGCGCTGAGCCCGGCACCCGAGTTGACGAAGATCACCTGGCCCTGGGAGACCCGGAGCTGGGGCAGGAAGAGCCGGGTCAGCTCGGCCGGGGCGACCAGATTCACGGCGAGCTGGTGCTGCCAGACCTTGGGGGTCAGCTCGCCGATCGGACCGAGGTCGACCACACCCGCGATATGCAGGAGCGAGTCGAGCCGGTCGGGCAAAGACTGCTGGGCGAGCGCCCAGGAGAGCCGGTCCGGGGCGGCGAGATCGCCGACGAGCGTACGGGCACCGGGGAAGTCCGCGCCGAGTTCCTTGGCGCGGCCGGCGTCACGGGCGAGAAGCAGCAGGTCGTCGCCGCGTTCGTGCAGACGGCGCGCGACGGCGGCGCCGATGCCCGAACCCGCACCGGTGATGAGATGGGTAGCCATGCGGTCATGGTCGCATCACCGCGGACCGCCCCGCGCACACCCGCGTTCCGCCTCCGAACAGTCCGGCGCTCGCCCTCCGGACAGGCCCGCGCACGCCCGTGCCCCCGCCCCGGACCGCCCCGCGCCCCCCGTGCTCCCGCCCCGGACCGCTCAGCGCACGCCCGCGCTCTCCTCCAGATAGGCGAGCGCGCCGACCCCGTCCTCCGCGAAGAAGACCAGGTCGGTGAGGGGCAACGGCAGGAAGCCCTCCTCGTCCATCCGCCGGAACTGCTGCTTCAGCCCGTCGTAGAAGCCCGCCGTGTTGAGCAGCACCACGGGCTTGGTGTGCAGGGCGTGCTTCTTCAGCTCCAGGATCTCCGTGGCCTCGTCCAGCGTGCCGGTACCCCCGACCATGATCACGACCGCGTCGGACTTGGCGAGGAGCAGTGCCTTCCGCTCGGCGAGATCCTTGGCGATCACCATCTCGTCGGCGCCGGGCCGCGCGAACTCGCTGAGAAAGTCCACCGAGACCCCGACCAGCCGGCCGCCGCTCTCCTGCACCCCGTCGGCGACGACCTTCATCAGCCCGCTGTCGGAGCCGCCCCACACCAGGGTGTGGCCGCCCTTGCCGATCAGCTCGGCGAATTCACGGGCGGGGCGCGTGTAGCGCTCGTCGAGATCGGCGGCGGAGAGGAAGACACAGATATTCATGGGGCAACGGTACGGGCCGGTAAGGGCCGGTACGGTCCGACCGGGAAGACCGCGCGCCGGATCGTTGCTGAAGACAGTGGCGAGAGCCGGGAAACACGGGAAACGCATGAGCCAGGAACACCGAAGGGACGGAACACCATGGCCACGGGACACACCATCACCGTCGAGCAGGGCACCGAGCATGTACGCGTCGTACGCGACGGACAGGTGCTCGCCGAGAGCCGCAGTCCGCTGGTGCTGCGGGAGACCGGCTGCCCGGTGCGCTACTACCTCCCGCCGGAGGATGTGCGTACGGAGCTGCTGACCGCCTCGGCGACCACCACCCACTGCCCGTTCAAGGGCGACGCCTCCTACTGGTCGCTGCCCGACGCCGCCGATCTGGTCTGGGGCTATCCCACGCCCAAGGCCGAAGTCGCGCAGATCAAGGGCCACTTCTGCTTCTACGACACCGAGATCGTCCCGGACTGAGAAGAAGTCCAGGACCAGGGAGGAAAGGACCGAGAAAAATCTTCGCCGTTGGGCGATGAGTTGTACGCGGCGCGCCGGTCTGCATCACCATGGACCACGTGTGTACTGCCAAGTCGGGGGACGGTACCTCCATCGCTTACCGGCGGACGGGCGAGGGCCCACCGGTGATTCTGGTCGGTGGCGCGCTCAATACGGCGGAATCACAGGCTCCGCTGGCGAAGCTGCTCGCGCCGGTCTTCGAGGTGCTCATATACGACCGGCGCGGGCGCGGCGCGAGCGGTGACACCGCTCCGTACGCCGTGGAGCGGGAGATAGAGGATCTGGCGGCCCTGATCACGGAGGCGGGCGGCAGCGCGTCCGTGTACGGCGTCTCCTCGGGCGCGGCACTCGTACTGGAAGCGGCGGCGGCCGGGCTGACGGTCACTCAGCTCGCCGTGTACGAACCGCCGTACGCCACCGATCCGAGCGACCTGGCGGAGTACGCGGCATACGCCGAGCGCCTTCCGGGTCTGCTGGCGCGCGGGCGGAGGACCGAGGCGGTCGAGCTGTTCATGACCGTCGTGGGGGTGGCGCCCGAGATCATCAGCGGAATGCGGCGGTCGCCGATGTGGCCGGATCTGACGGCGCTCGCGGAGACGCTCGCGTACGACAACGCGGTACTGGGCCCCGGGCTGGTCCCCGCCGAGCGGCTGAAGTCCATCAGGACCCGCTCGATGGTCGTGGACGGCGGATGCAGCCCGGTCCTCCTGCGGAACACGGCGAGGTCGGTGGCCAAGGCCCTGCCCCGGGGCCGCCATCGCACCCTGACCGGCCAGACCCACGATGTGGCCCCGCATGTGCTGGCACCGGTGCTGGAGGAGTTCTTCACCGCGTAGACGTCGCACGCCGCGTGGACATCGCCGCGCCGTCCGTCGCGCGGCATGGGCCCGGGATATGGGCCCACGGACCGGAGGTCCGCGCGTGACGAGATGTGAGAATCGCCCAACCTCGTTCGGTACAGGGCCACTTGGAGACCCTTGACATGGGCATGACTCACCGATAGGTCTGGTCGTTCAACGGGCGTAGACCCCGGATCCGCTCGCGCGGAGACCGTCGAACCGACCGACCAGGAGGAAGCATGTACCGACGATCGACGCCATGGAGACGGACGGCACTGTCCGCGCTCGGTGCTCTGGTCACCGCGGCGCTCATCGCCACGGCCCAGCCCGCCGGCGCCGCGCCCGCTCCCGTCGGCCCGGCGGACCGTGACTCCATGGGCCGGGCCTTCGCGCGCGCGGCCTCGGAATTCGGTGTGCCACGGGATCTGCTGGTGGCCGTCGGATACGGCGAGACCCACCTCGACGGACACCGTGGCGAGCCGAGCCAGGCCAATGGCTACGGGGTGATGCATCTCGTGAGCAATCCGCGGAGCCGCACCCTGGAGAAGGCCGCCGAGCTGACGGGCGAGCCGAGCGCCGGGCTGCGTACGGACACGGCGGCGAACATCCGCGGCGGCGCGGCCGTACTGCGCTCCTACGCCGACGGGCTGGGACTGGACGCCACGGAGCGCCGCAGCGTGGACGAGTGGTACCCGGTGGTCGCCCGTTACGGCGGAGCCACCGACACCGCCACGGCCCGGCTGTACGCCGACACCGTCTACACGCTCCTCGGGCAGGGCATCACCGCCGATGTCGCGGGCGGCGAGCGCGTCACCGTACGGCCGCGCGCCGTCGAGCCCGAGCGCGGACGGTACGCGGCGGACGCGGCCGGCGGCCGGCAGCGCGCCGCGCTCAGCCCCGACTATCCGCCCGCCGCCTGGGTCCCCGCCAACGCGGCCAACTACTCCGCCGGCCGGAGCGCGTCGATCAGCACGGTGGTCGTCCATGTCACCCAGGGCTCGTACGCCGGAACCATCAGCTGGTTCCAGAACCCGTCCTCGCAGGTCAGCTCGCACTATGTGGTGCGCTCGTCGGACGGCGCGGTCACCCAGATGGTCCGCGACAGCGACACCGCGTACCACGCGCGCTCGGCCAACTCCTCCAGCCTGGGGATAGAGCACGAGGGGTACGTCGCCGACCCGAGCTGGTTCACCGACGCGATGTACCGCTCCTCGGCCGCCCTGACGAAGTATCTGTGCGACCGGTACGGCATCCCCAAGGACCGGGCACATGTCGTCGGCCATGCGGAGGTACCGGGCAACGACCACACCGATCCGGGGCCGAACTGGAACTGGAACTACTACATGCAGCTCGTGGGCGGCAGCTCCGGCGGCGGGGGCGTGCAGCTCAACTTCGCCTCGTACTCCACCCTCAGGAGTGGTTCCACCGGCGCCCAGGTGACGGCCGTCCAGACCCTGCTGAACCAGCAGGGGTACGACGCGGGCACCGCGGACGGCATCTTCGGCACCCGGACCGTGAACGCGGTCAGGTCCTTCCAGACCGCCCGGGGTCTCACCTCGGACGGTGTCGTCGGCGCCCGTACATGGACGGCCCTGCTCGCCGCGGGCAGCACCCCGGTGGTGCGGGAAGGCAGCACGGGCGCGGCCGTGGAGCGTCTCCAGCGCGCGCTGACCGCCGCGCTCGGGCGGACGGTGTCCATCGACGGACAGTTCGGGTCGGGGACGGCGCAGGCGGTCCGTGACTACCAGAGCGGGCGTGGGCTGGGCGCGGACGGCATCGTCGGCGCGGCCACCTGGTCCGCGCTCCAGACGGGCAGGTAGACGGCGCCCCCGTCACCCGGACACGGATTTCACCCCCGTGCGGGGGCCGCACGGCCCCCGCACGGGAACGGGCCTCTCCGCGGACGGCCGACCCCGTGAGTGGCTGAGCACGGTGGGCAGCCGAGCACGGTGAGCGCCCGACCCGGTGGGCAGCCGACCCGGTGAGCGCCCGACCCCGTGAGCGCCCGAGCACGGTGGGCGCCCGATCCGGTGGGCGGTCGGCCTGGTGAGCGGCCCACCCGGTGAGCGCCCGACCGGTGAGCGCCCGACCCGGTAAACGGCCGACCCCGGTGGGTGGCCGCTCGTCAGCCGGCCAGTGCCGTCGTACGCCGCCGTGTCGTCGCGATCGTCGCCGAGCCGACCACGCGCGTGCCGTCGTACAGCACGATCGCCTGGCCGGGCGCCACCCCGCGGACCGGCTCCTCGAAGCTGACACGCAGCGTCCCGTCCGTCAGCTCCGCCGTCACCGCGGTCTCACCGCCGTGCGCGCGCAACTGGGCGGTGTAGCCACCGGGGCCCGCGGGCGCCGTACCGCACCAGCGGGGCTTGACGGCCGTCAGCGCCACGACGTCCAGCGCGGTTGCCGGGCCGACCGTCACGGTGTTGTCGACGGGCGAGATGTCCAGGACGTAGCGGGGCTTGCCGTCGGCGGCCGGATGACCGATGCGCAGGCCCTTGCGCTGGCCGATGGTGAAGCCGTACGCGCCGTCGTGGCTGCCCACCTTCGTACCGGACTCGTCCACGATGTCGCCCTCGGCCCGGCCCAGACGCTTCGCGAGGAAGCCCTGGGTGTCGCCGTCCGCGATGAAGCAGATGTCATGGCTGTCGGGCTTCTTCGCCACGGCCAGACCGCGGCGCTCGGCCTCCGCGCGGATCTCGTCCTTGGTGGTGAGGGTGTCACCGAGCGGGAACATCGCGTGTGCGAGCTGCCGCTCGTCCAGCACCCCGAGGACATACGACTGGTCCTTGGCCATGTCACTGGCGCGGTGCAGTTCCCGGGTGCCGTCCTCGCCGGTGACGACCGTCGCGTAATGGCCCGTGCACACGGCGTCGAAGCCGAGGGCGAGCGCCTTGTCGAGCAGTGCGGCGAACTTGATCTTCTCGTTGCAGCGCAGACAGGGGTTGGGGGTGCGGCCCGCCTCGTACTCCGCGACGAAGTCGTCGACGACGTCCTCACGGAAGCGTTCGGCGAGATCCCACACATAGAAGGGGATACCGATCACATCGGCCGCGCGGCGCGCGTCGCGGGAGTCCTCGATGGTGCAGCAGCCGCGGGCGCCCGTACGGAAGGACTGCGGATTCGCGGAGAGCGCCAGATGTACTCCGGTGACGTCGTGGCCCGCCTCGGCGGCACGGGCGGCGGCGACGGCGGAGTCCACGCCGCCCGACATGGCGGCGAGCACACGGAGTGGGCGCTGGGGATTCTGAGTCATAGCCTCCCCAGAGTACGGCCCGGCGGGAACCGGAGTCGCCCCGGTTTGCGTTGACGATCACATGGGCGAGAAAACACCGGGCACGGCCAGGGGCAGGGGCGGCGGCGGACGCCATCGCGCGGCCGCGGATTCCGGGGAGATCAATCGCAGGACGGTGCTGATCGGCGGCGCGGCGGCGCTGCTCGGCGGCGGTGTGCTGGCGCGTGAGAAGGTCTCGCGGCTGTGGTGGCGGGTGCCGGGCATCGACAAGCCGCGCAAGGAAGGTGAGCTGGACTACGTGTCGGCGCAGTGGGTCGCGGCCTCCCCGGCGAACTGGCGCCGGGCGGACAGGCCCGACGACTATGTGGTGGACCGCGTGGTGATCCATGTCGTCCAGGGCAGCTATCAGGTGGCGCTCAAGGTCTTCCGCGATCCGTCCCATGGCGCCGCCTCGCACTATGTGGTGCGCAAGGACGGGCATGTGGCGCAGATGATCCGCGAGCTGGACGTGGCGTACCACGCGGGCAATCGCCTCTACAACGAGCGGTCGATAGGCATCGAGCACGAGGGATGGGTGGATAAGCGGTCGTCCTTCACGGACGCGATGTACCGCTCGTCGGCGCGGCTGACGGCCGGGATATGCGCGCGGTACGACATCCCCGTGGACCGGGAGCACATCATCGGCCATGTGGAGGTCCCGGGCACGGACCACACGGACCCCGGGCCGTACTGGGACTGGGACCGCTATATGGAGCTGGTGCGGGAAGCGGGCACGGAGAGGGAGCGGACGGGCACGGTCTGACACCAGGGCGGCTGGAGCGGCCGAGCCCGACGCGAGCCGAGCCCGACGCCGGACAGGGCCTAGCTGAGCCCGGTGCTAGCTGAGCCCGGCGCTTCTGGCCCGGTCGACGGCCGGGCCGATGGCCTTCGCCACCGCTTCCACATCCGCCCTGGTCGAGGTGTGGCCGAGGGAGAAGCGCAGGGTGCCCCTGGCCAGATCGGGGTCGCTCCCGGTGGCAAGCAGAACATGGCTCGGCTGCGCCACACCCGCCGTGCAGGCCGAGCCCGTCGAGCACTCGATGCCCTGGGCGTCGAGCAGCAGGAGCAGCGAGTCGCCCTCGCAGCCGGGGAAGCTGAAGTGGGCGTTGGCGGGCAGCCGGTGGGCGGGGTCTCCGCCGAGGACGGCATCGGGGACGGCCGCGCGTACGGCCTCGATCAGCTCGTCCCGCAGGGCGCCGATGTCCTGGGCGAACCGCTCGCGCCGTTCGGCGGCGAGCCGGCCCGCGACGGCGAAGGCGGCGATCGCGGGGACGTCGAGGGTGCCGGAGCGCACATGGCGCTCCTGGCCGCCGCCGTGCAGTACGGGTACGGGGGTGTACTCACGGCCCAGCAGCAGGGCGCCGATGCCGTACGGGCCGCCGATCTTGTGTCCGGAGACGGTCATCGCGGCGAGCCCCGAGGCACCGAAGTCCAACTCCGTCTGGCCGAAGGCCTGGACGGCGTCGGAGTGCAGCGGAATCCCGAACTCCGCGGCCACCTCCGCCAGTTCACGGACCGGCAGAATCGTGCCGATCTCGTTGTTGGCCCACATCACGGTGGCGAGGGCGACATCCCCCGGCTCGCGCGCGATGGCCTCGCGCAGTGCCCCGGGCAGCACCCGGCCGTAGGAGTCGACCGGCAGATACTCGACGGTCGCGCCCTCGTGCTCACCGAGCCAGTGCACGGCGTCGAGGACGGCGTGGTGCTCCACGGGACTGGACAGGACCCTGGTCCTGGCCGGGTCCGCGGCGCGGCGGGACCAGTACAGGCCCTTCACGGCGAGGTTGTCGGCCTCGGTGCCGCCCGAGGTGAAAACCACCTCGCTGGGCCGTGCGCCAAGGGCCTCCGCGAGCGTCTCGCGGGCCTCCTCGACGGTACGGCGGGCCCGGCGGCCGGCGGCATGGAGCGAGGAGGCGTTGCCGGCGAAGCCGAACTGGGCGGTCATCGCCTCGATCGCCTCCGGCAGCATCGGAGTGGTCGCGGCGTGGTCGAGGTAAGCCATGGTGAGCTCGATTCTACGAGTCACGGAAGCCGTACACGCGCCCGGTCCGCACCGGCCACGCCCCACACCCCACCGGACCGGCCGCCGGCACCGCGACCGGACCCCCGGCACGGCACATCCGGATCCCCGGCCCGCGCCACCGAGTTGGCAGCGCCCCGAGGAGACCGGCTCCCCCGCCCATGGTGCGCGGGGCCCGCCCGGCCGGGGCCATGACCCGCCGGGGCGTCAGCCGCGTGGCGCGCGGGCGAGTTGGCGGGACTGGGCCACCAGGCGGTCCGCGCTGTCCCAGATCTCCGCGTCCTCCTCAAGGAAGCCTCCGGCGAGGTTACGGGTGGTGAGGGCGACCCGGAGCGGGCCCGGCGCCGGGCGGCAGCGGACATGGGTGGTCAGTTCGACCGTCGGGGTCCAGCCCTTGAGGCCCATCTCGAACGCGGTCGGCGGCAGCGCGTCCACGACCAGCAGCAGCGCGAGCGGATCGGCGTCACGACCGTCCGCGAAGCGGAACCAGCCGCGCATCTCGCCCAGCCCGGAGGGAGCGCCGACGGCCCAGCCGACCGTCGCCGGGTCGAGCCGCAGATCGAGCCGGTCGATCATCGCGAAGTCGCCGGGCGGCGGCGGCCCGTCGGCCGAGCTGACACAGCGCTCCAGCGGTGGGATCCCGGGCGGCTTCGCCGCCGTCCGCACATCGTCGGGCAGCGCGTCCAGATCGCCGTACGAGGCGAGCACCCTGATCCGCTCGACCTCGGAGCCGTCCTCGGCGGTCTGGAAGAGGGACGCCTGGCCGGTGGAGAGCGTACGGCCGGTCCGTATCACCTCCGTACGCACCACGGCGGGGCCGGGTGTGGACGGTGTGAGGTAGTGCGCCGAGACGGCGAACGGGTCCGTGTGCGGCAGGGTGTCGCCGAGCGCGCGGCCGATCAGCGCCAGCAGATAGCCCCCGTTGAGGACGTTCATGATCGTCCATCCCGGGGAGAGCAGCGCGTCGTGGACGCCCGGTTCCCGCAGGGTGAGGGCCGTAGCGCGGTCGAACTCGCTGTCGCCGATGGACGCGATGGATGCCTGTGCCATGGAAGACAACCCTACAAGATGGCTGTACTAAGCAGTAGCTTACGAGGGTTACAGCCGTGCGAACTCCGGCTCCTCCGCCGCGGCCGACCGCCGGTTCCAGGCGCGCGGCGCCCGCCAGTGGAAGCGCATCGCCAGCAGCCTCAGCGCGAACGCGGTGAGGACGGCGAGCCCGCTGGTCACCCCGTTCAGCGCGTCGAGGCGGATGCAGAGCGCCACCATCGCGGCGCCGACGATGGCCGGTACGGCGTACAGATCGCGGTCCCAGCGCAGCAGCGAGGGCACCTCGTTGGCGAGGACGTCGCGCAGCACACCGCCGCCGACCGCCGAGCCGAGACCGAGCACCACCGAGGCGGTGAGGCTGAGGCCGTACTCGTACGCCTTGGTGGTGCCCGTGACACAGAAGAGGCCGAGCCCCGCCGCGTCGAAGACATTGACCGCGCCCTGGATCCGCTCGACCTGCGGATGGAGGAAGAACACCAGGGCCGTCGCCACCAGTGGCATGGAGAAGTAGCCGAGATCGGTGAAGGCCGCGGGCGGGACCGCGCCGATGATCAGATCGCGGAGCAGGCCCCCGCCGAGCGCGGTGATCTCGGCGAGCACCGCCATACCGAAGACGTCGAAGTTCTTGCGCACGGCGAGCAGGGCGCCGGATATCGCGAAGACGAAGATCCCGGCGAGGTCCAGACCGTGCTGGACGGAGGGCGTGAAGAGGTCGTGGAACACCCGGTCATTGTGCAGCGCACGAACGACGCGCGGCACGGGGGCGCACACGCCGCCGGCCCCCGGCCCCGTCGGGACCAGGGGCCGGCCGGCCCTGCCTGTCGCGCGCTCCGGTACCGGGCCGGGCACCCGCGCGCCACCGTGCTGCTACTTCTCGGCCCCGGCGTCCGGTCCGGCGCCGGCGTCCTTCGGTCCGGCGTCCGGCCCGGCCTCGGTCTCCGGCGCCCCGGCCTCGGCGCGCACCTCCACCGTCTCCCGCGCCGTCACCGACACGGTGTCCTGCACATTCTCCGGGTGGTGGCAGGCCGCCTGGTGGCCCGGCGCCAGCTGGAGCAGCGGCGGCTCGGTCGTCCTGCAGATCTCCGTCGCCTTCCAGCACCGCGTGTGGAAGCGGCAGCCGCTCGGCGGGTTGATCGGCGACGGGACATCGCCCTTGAGCAGGATCCGGTCGCTCTTCCCGCCGCGCCTGCTCGGGTCCGGCACCGGCACCGCGGAGAGCAGCGCCTTGGTGTACGGGTGCTTCGGCGACTCGTACAGCGACGAGCGGTCCGCCAGCTCGACGATCTTGCCGAGGTACATCACCGCGATCCGGTCCGACACATGGCGGATCACCGAGAGGTCGTGCGCGATGATCACATAGGTCAGACCCAGCTCGTCCTGGAGGTCGTCCAGCAGGTTCACGACCTGCGCCTGGATCGACACGTCCAGCGCCGAGACCGGCTCGTCGGCCACGACCAGCTTCGGGTTGAGCGCGAGCGCCCGCGCGATACCGATGCGCTGCCGCTGGCCGCCGGAGAACTCGTGCGGATAGCGGTTGTAGTGCTCGGGGCTGAGGCCCACCAGCTCCAGCAGCCGCTGGACCTCCTTCTTCACACCGCCCTCGGGCTCGATGCCCTGGAGCTTGAAGGGGGTGCCGATGATCCCGCCGACGGTGTGGCGCGGGTTCAGCGAGCCGTACGGGTCCTGGAAGATCATCTGGACGTCACGGCGCATCGGCCGCAGGGCGCCGGCGGACAGATGCGTGATGTCCCGGCCCTCGAACTCGACCTTTCCGCCGGTCGGTTCGAGCAGCCGTGTGATCAGCCGGCCCATCGTCGACTTGCCGCAGCCGGACTCGCCGACCACACCGAGGGTCTCCCCGGGACGGACGTCGAAGGTCAGTCCGTCGACCGCCTTGACCGCTCCGACCTTGCGCTTGAGCACACCCTTGGTGATCGGGAAGTGCTTGGCCAGGCCGGTGACCTTGAGGAGCGGCTCGGGGCCGGAACCGTCCGGTCCCTGGCCCGCCCCCTGCTCGGGAATCTTCTTGCTCGGATCAGTCACAGCTTCGGCGCAATCTCTTCGGTCCAGATCTGTTCCCGCTCCGCCGGCGACATATGGCAGGCGGAGAAGTGCCCGTCGGTGATCTGCCGCAGCTCAGGACGCTCGGTGCGGGTGATGTTGTCCTTGGGGATGTCGGCGTACGGGCAGCGCGGATGGAAGGCGCAGCCGGACGGGACGTTGATCAGGCTCGGCGGGGTTCCCTTGACCGGCACCAGCCGGTCGGTCTGCTCCCGGTCGATACGGGGCATCGAGCCCAGCAGACCCCAGGTGTAGGGGTGCTGCGGCTGATAGAAGACCTTCTCCGCGGTACCGCGCTCGATACAGCGGCCCGCGTACATCACCAGCAGCTCGTCCGCGATCTCGGCGACGACGCCCAGGTCGTGGGTGATGATGACGACCGCCGAGTGGAACTCCTTCTGGAGATCCCGGATGAGGTCGAGGATCTGCGCCTGGACGGTGACGTCCAGGGCGGTCGTCGGCTCGTCGGCTATCAGCAGCTGCGGGTTGTTGACCAGGGCCATCGCGATCATCGCGCGCTGGCGCATACCGCCGGAGAACTGGTGCGGATAGTCGTCGTAGCGCCGCGCGGGCTCGGGGATGCCGACCCGGTCGAGCATCTCGACGGCCCGCTTCTTGGCGGTCTTCCTGTCCACGGCGTTGTGGACGCGGTAGGCCTCCACGATCTGCGCGCCGATGCTGTAGTACGGGTGCAGCGCGGACAGCGGGTCCTGGAAGATCATCGCCATCTTCTGGCCGCGCAGCTTGCGCACACGCTCGGTGCCGGCGCCGATCAGCTCCTCGCCGTCCAGCCAGATCTCACCGGAGATCCTGGCCCGCTCGGAGCTGTGCAGCCCCATGATGCCCAGCGAGGTCACGGACTTGCCCGAGCCGGACTCCCCGACGATACCGAGGGTCTGGCCGGCCTTCAGGTCGAAGCTGACGCCGTCGACGGACTTCACCAGACCGTCGTCGGTGTCGAAGTGGATCCGCAGATCGCGTACGGAGAGGAACTTGTCGGCGGCGTCCCCGGCGGAACCCGTGCCCGTGCCCGCGCCCGCACCCGTCGTACCCGTACCCGTGGCGGCCTTGTCCGCGTCCGTCTTCTGTACGTCGCTCATGAGAGCCTCACCCGGGGGTCGATCGCGGCGTACACAAGGTCCACCAGCAGGTTGCAGACAACGATGAAGAAGGCGGCGACCAGGGTCACACCCATCACCTTGGGCAGGTCGCTCTGGGTCACGCCCTGGATGGCGTAGGCGCCCATGCCCTGGAAGGAGAAGACGCGTTCGGTGATGACCGCGCCGCCGAGCAGCAGCGCGAAGTCCATGCCGAAGATGGTGACGAGCGGGGTCAGGGCGGCGCGCAGACCGTGCTTGAAGACCACGTCGCGCTCCCGCAGACCCTTCGCCCGCGCGGTTCTGATGTAGTCCTCGCCCATCGTCTCCAGCATTCCCGCGCGGGTGAGCCGTGCGTAGAGCGCCGAGTAGAGGAAGGCGAGCGTGCACCAGGGAAGAATCAGGTTCCACGCCCATTCACCGGGATTCTCGGTGAACGGTACGAATTCGAGGCCTTCCCAGATCGTCCAGTGGAAGCTGAACAGGGCGAGGGCGACGAGACCGGTGAAGAACATGGGCAGCGAGACACCGGCCAGGGCGACGCCCATGGCCAGCCGGTCGAAGATCGATCCCCGCTTGAGCGCGGAGAGCACACCGATCGCGACACCGGAGATCACCCAGAGGACCGCCGCACCGACGGCGAGCGACAGGGTCACCGGTATGCGCTGGACTATCTCGGGCCAGATCTCGACATGCGTCTTGAACGAGTAGCCGAAGCAGGGCACATGGCAGACCGAGGGGTTGGGGCCGAAGTTGTACTCGGCGCCGACCACGATGGCCTTGATGAAGTGCCAGTACTGAAGGTAGACGGGCTGGTCGAGCCCCAGGTTCTTCTTGACAGCGGCGATGGCGTCCGGGTCGGGACTCTTGCCGATGTACTGGGCGGCCAGCGAGTCGGTCGTCTGCCCGCCGAGGCGGGGCACAAGGAAGAAGATCGCGAACGTGACTGCGCTGACCACCAGCAGCAGCAACACCGCGGCGAAGACGCGTCGGATGATGTACGCAGCCACAGCCGTGCGGTGCCGGGCCGTCCTGGCGGGATACGCCTGGACGGCCCGGCACCTTCACCTGCCTTTCAGGGGGGTGCTGTTTTGATGTACAGGTGTTACTTCGTGTTACGGGGCACGAGGCCCGGTGTCACTACTTCGTCGAGGTCATCAGCACGTAGTCGTACATGCCGAGGTAGGCCTCGGTGACAGTGACGTTGGCCGCGGACTCGGGCCGGTAGAGCAGGTTCTTGCGGTAGAACAGCGGGACGACCGAGGCGTTCTCCATGACGAGCTGGTCGACATCGCCCCAGGCGGCCTGACGGGCCGCGGGGTCAACGGTGCCGATGCCGTCCGACAGCGCCTTGTTGATCTTCGGGTCGTTCAGCTCCATCAGGTTCGTGCCACCGGAGGGCTTGATGGCCGAACCGTTCACGATCTGGTCGAGGAAACCGAAGCCGGTCGGCCAGTCGGCACCCCAGGCCATCATCATGAGGCCCGCGTTGTTCTTGTGGACCCAGTCCGGCACACCGGCGAAGTCCGTGAAGTACTTGTCGGACGGGAACGTCTTGATCTCCGCGGTGATGCCGACCTTCTTCAGGCTCTCCTGAATCTGGGTGGCCACGGTGACCTCGTCGGGACGGTCCGCGCGGGCCGTCAGCGTGGTCTTGAAGCCGCCCGGCTTGCCACAGGCCGTCAGCGCTTCCTTGGCCTTGGCCGCGTCGCCCTTGCTGCCCGGCGTCGCGTACAGGTCGAACTTCTTGTAACCGCTCACCGACGGCGGGATCAGCGTGCTGGCCGGGTCACCCTTGACCGAGCCACCGATGGAGTTGACCGCACCGGCCTTGTCCACCGCGTACTGGACGGCCTTGCGGCAGTCGACGTTGTCGAACGGCTTCACGTTGACGTTCATCGCCATGTACTGGAGCGCACCCGCGTACGGGTTGTCCGTCTTGGCCTTCTCGTCCGCCTTGACGAGCACCTTCGGCTGCGTCTTGGCCTGGAGACCGGTGCCGCCGACGTCCGCGGTGATCGTGTCGTTGAGCAGGTGCTCGTCGATCGTCGTCGCGTTGACGTTGAGCTTCAGCTCGATCTTGTCCGGCAGCGCCTTGCGGATCGGGTCGTTCGCCTGGTCCCACTCGGGGTTCCGGGAGAGCGTCGCACCGCTGCTCTCGCTGTACGAGTCGAACTTGTACGGACCCGAGGAGACGATGTTCTGGACGTACTCGGCACCCTTGTCGGCCTTCTGCGGGACCGGAGCGGTCTGCGAGAAGGCGGCCAGGTAGTCCATGTCCGCGAACGGCTTGTTGAGCTTGAAGGTGATCGTGTAGTCGTCCGGGGTCTCGATGGACTTCAGACCCTCGGGGGACTTGTCCTTGTACGGACCCTTGTACTTGTCGCCGCCCTCAAGGTAGGCCTTGAAGTACGTCGGGCCGTTGGACAGCGCCTCGGGCGCGAAGTTGCTGCGCTCGATGGCGTACTTGACGTCCTTCGAGGTGACCTCGGTGCCGTCCTGGTACTTCACGCCCTTGCGGAGCGTGTACGTCCAGGTCTTGGCGTCGGGGCTGGCCTTGCCGAGCGAGGTCGCCAGGTCGGGGACGACCTCGAGACCTTCCTTGCCGGCGGCCGGCTTGAAGGTGACCAGGGAACGGCCGTACAGGCGGGAGAAGTTCTGCACCCAGCCGTAGTACGTGTTGCCCGGGTCCAGGGAGTCCGGGCCGCTGGAGTGCTCGAAGACGACCGTCCCCCCCTTCTTGTCGGTCGAGTTGACAATGCTCGACATCGCGGCATCGGCCTTGGCGCTGCCGCCGCCCTTGTTGCCGTCACTGTCGTTCTTGTCGGAGCTGCCACAGGCACTCGCACCGAGCGCCATGGCCAGCGTCACGGCGATGGCCGCTGCCGTCTTTCTGCTGTTCATCCTGAGGAAAGCCCCCTCGATTGACCGATGCGGCAGGGCCGCTATTACTTGCCACGGGGGTCGAGTGCGTCACGCAGCCCGTCCCCCAGCAGATTGAAAGCCAGCACGGTGATGAAGATCGCCATGCCGGGGATGATCATGAACATCGGGTCGACCTGGTAGAGGTCGACCGCGGTGGACAGCATGCCGCCCCATGAAGCCTGTGGCGGAGCGATACCCACACCCAGGAAGCTCAGGGAAGCCTCGAAGAGGATGTTGGTGGGGATGAGCAGGGTGGAGTACACGAGGATCGGCGCGACCAGGTTCGGCAGCAGCTCCCGGAACAGGATGAACGGCCCCCGCGCCCCCAGCGACCGGGCCGCCTCCACGAACTCCCGCTCACGCAGGCTGAGCGTCTGCGCGCGCACGATCCGGCCGATGTACGGCCAGCTGAAGAAGCCGATCACGAAGATCAGTACGGCGATACGGAGCGGAAGCCCCTCAAGACCGAACGCGTCGCCCTGGAGCGACGCCGAGATCGAGATCGCGAAAAGCAGTAGCGGGAAGGCGAGGAAGGTGTCCATCATGCGGCTGATGGCACTGTCCACCCAACCGCCGTAGAAACCCGCCACGACGCCCATCACGACGCCGATGACGACCGAGAGCAACGTCGATCCGGCCGCGACCACCAGGGAGACCCAGGAGCCCTCGATGATACGGGCCAGGATGTCACGCCCGGTCTGCGGTTCGACGCCCAGCGGGTGATCCCAGCTCATACCGCCGAAGCCCCCCTTGGGCGCCAGCAGGGTGGGGTCGACCAGATCCTGGTTGAAGGCGTTGGGGTCGAGACCGAACACCGCCTGGATCGGTTTGGACAGTACGGCGACAAGAACCAGCAGGATCACGATGACGCCGCCCGCTACGGCGACCTTGTCCCGCTTGAAACGCGTCCACGCGATCCGGCCGAGCGAACGGCCTTCGATCTGCTTGCCCCCGGCGCCCTCCAGGACCGCTTCCGGCTGCGCTGTCGCCGCCGACCCGGTGGTCTCGATAGGTGCCGTCATTGCGCTGGAGACCCCTCTCGGCCGACGGTGGCCGGCCCATGACCGCCGCTGTAGCGGCACTTTCACATCACATGACGCACGTGGTCTCCCTGTGGCGGGAACTGCTTCTGTCAGCGCATCGCACACTAGGCCGAGACCACCTGCTCCCCGGAGTCTTCAACCACTTCGCGATCACCCGCCAGCCCCAACGGGGAATGTTTGCTCAAACGTGATGCGGGTAGAGGTGTTCCGTTATCCGGACGGCACGCCCGTCTCAGCGGACCAACTCGGTCACTATTCCACCAGATCGGACATACGACTCAACTCGCCTGATCTACGGCGGAACCAGAGCATCCGTATCGTGCGTGGCAGGTCGTCGGCGGACGCGGGGGACGCTCGGACGCTCAGTACGCGTGGGAAGCGGGCGGCGGATAGCCGTATCCGGAGGTCGGTGCCGGCCCCGCGTGCGCCTCACGGTCGTAGAACGGACGGGAATTGGCCCGCAGCCACATCGTCACCGGGTCGTACTCGTCGGACATCGCCACCGTCGACACCGGCAGTCCGTCCGGGACCGCCGTGATCGACTGCCGCATCATCGCGCGTACGGAGTCGACGGACGCCGGGCTCGTGTCGTACAGATCGAGGCCGATCGTCAGATACGGCACCCCGAGCGCCGGCTGCACCCAGGCGCGGCGCAGCGAGCGGACCGCGGGGGTGCGGTGGGCGTTCTGGGTGAGCAGGGCGTAGAACTGCGGAAGCGCGATGGCCGGTTCGGAGAGCCGCAGCGGTCCCGCGGGCATCCGCTCCAGCCCGGTGGCGATCCGCCGCAGATCGAGCCAGGGGATGCCGACCCCGCCGCCGGGCGCGTGCGGGTTGAGCCAGATGCCCCAGCGGTCGGGGTAGAGCGCGCGGGCGATGTCGCGGCCGGTGACCACCTCGTGCGCGCGGGTCCAGCCGCTGACGGCGAGTTCCTGGGCGGAGGTGACGCACGGGGCGTACCCGAGCCCGTCGACCTCCATGTTGCCGTACTGGGAGTCCGGTGAGCCGGTCCGGCCGTGCCAGAGCAGCATCCAGACGCTGTCGTCGGCGAGAGCCTGGAGGAGCGCCTCGTACGCGTCGTAGCGTCCTGGCGTCACCTGGCGCAGCATCTGCTCGACCTGCCCGGCCGCCGCGGTGCCTGACGCGCTCACTCTGGGTCCCGCCCCTCTTCGATCCACCATTCGGCCAGCACCCCCGGAGCCCGTCGGCCCCTGTGCGGGAGGGCCCGTACCGGCACACGGGGGCCCAGCCATCAAACCAGCTTAGGGGGCCGTCCTGACACACCCTTGACGCCGGTGCGCTCCCCGCCGGCGACCGGACGGGGCCTGTGCTCCGTCCGGTCGGCCGCTCTTCGCGTATCGCGCCTCTCGTACCCGCGACCGCCGCGGCCGACGCCTCTACGCGCGCTGGTAGAACGGCCGCACCTTCGCCAGGAGATAGTCGCCCACCGGGTCCTGGGCCACATCCAGCAGGATCAGATTGACGGGCCAGCCCACCCCTACCCGCCCCAGCGCGCGCCCGAGCGCGTCCAGCGGCGCGTTGCGGTCGGCGGCCTCCCAGGACGAGAGCTGTACGCCGATGAAGAGCGCCGGGGAGTCCCCCTCGACGCTGGCGAGCGCGCGGCGGGCCGAGAGCACCACACCGGACGTCTCGAACTCCTCCGCGGCGGCGGAGAGGAAGTCGACCGGGTCCTCCTGCCAGTCCGGCTGGAAGAGCCTGACCCGGCCGCCGCTCGCCTGTCCGTCGAGCGGGGTCCGTCCCGCCCGGCACAGCTCGGCGACGGCGGGCGGCGGCAGCGGCAGTCCGACCATGCCGCCCGGGTTGACCGCGATACCGAGCTGCGGCGGCAGACCCCGGGCGAAATCACGGGCCGGCGCCACGGTGAAGGGCATATGGGCGCCGACGCACTGGAGGAACTGCTGCTGGGAGCTGAAGACCGGGACATAGGGCGCGCCCTCTATCTCCAGGGTCGGCAGATCGAGACCGGGGCTGTCCGGCCCCCCGCCGTTGGGCAGCGGCACCCAGACCTCGCTGCGTCCGAGCACCTCCACCAGCCGGCCGCCCGCCCCCCGGCTGCCGAGCGAGGCGGCGAGCACCTCTTCCAGCTCATTGCCCGGCCATGCAGTGTTCACAGTCGCTTCCTCCACCCTCGTGCCTGCCGCAGCACCCTAACGCCGCAGGCGAGGGCCCGTACCCGCTCGTGCGGTGGTCACCGCGCCGTCACGGGTCCGGCTTCGGGGTCAGGGGCCGGGCTTCGGGGGGAAGACGATCCGGTCCAGCGCTCCCGCCGCGTCCCTGTCCAGGAGCACCGCCGTGGCACAGCCCTTGGGCAGCCGGCCCGACTCGGCACCGCCCAGCAGACGGCGGACGGCCCTTCGATGACGGGCGAACGCGTAGCCGGAGACCCCGCGACCACGCTCCCGCTGGCCCTCGCGGGCCACCTCCGGTGCCACGTCCAGCAGGACGAGATGGAGCCCGCGGCCCCGTCTGCGGGCCTCACGGGCCAGCCAGCGCCGTACCCATCTCTGCGTACCGCAGTCGTGCACGACCACGCTCTCGCCGGAGCGGAGCGCGCGCCGCAGTCCCGCGTAATGCGCTATACGGACGAGCGGTCGGTAGACGGCATAGGGGAGGCTGCCCGGCAGTCTGCGCTCCCAGCGGTCCCTGGCGTCCTGCGAGTCGATCCCGCCGCCCGCGGCGGCCCGCCGGATCAGGGTGGACTTGCCGCTGCCCGGCAGCCCGGAGACCACCACCAGATCCCCCGAGGTGAAGACCAGGGACTCCGGCACCCGGCCCCGCCGCCCCCGTAGGTCCCGTACGACCGCCACGGGCCGCGCCACGGCCTCCCGGTCGGACACCCCCTGCTGCGCCGGCACCCCCGCGGTCGTCACATATGCCCCCGCCCTCTGCGACATGTTCGCCGTCCCCCCTGTCAGCTCAGTCGGTCTGGCCCATGAACCTTGCCCACAAAGTGTAAAGAAATGGTAATGCGCTACAAGCTTTTCACGCCGTCCGGCAAGTTGCGGGCCAGGCGCTCCGAACCACCCGGATGCGTGCGATGATGTGCCCGCCAACTGCATACCGGCCGTTTGAATCCGCGCGGGAGAGTCCCGGTCACCGTGTGCGCCGGGCGCCGAAGGAGCAAGTTCCTCCCTTGAATCTCTCAGGCCCCGTACCGCGTGGATGAGGCAGATCTGAAAAGCGGGCCGCTGTGCGGCGGCTCCACCCAAGGTGCAAGTCATGACCCCTGATACGGGTGGTCGTGGTGAACCTCTCAGGTTCCGATGACAGATGGGGAGGACCGTCCTCGTCGTCATGCCCTGGGAGCCACTCCGATGAATCACGCCCCGCCGAGCAGTACCCCCCGTACGACCGCTCTCGACGCCACGCACCGCGCGCTGGGCGCGACCATGACCGACTTCGCGGGCTGGGACATGCCGCTGCGGTACGGCAGCGAGCGCGACGAGCACAACGCCGTACGGACCAGGGCCGGGCTCTTCGATCTCTCGCACATGGGCGAGATCACCGTCTCGGGACCCGCCGCCGGGCGGCTGCTCGACTACGCGCTGGTCGGCGACATCGGCGCCGTCGCCGTGGGCCGCGCGCGCTACACCATGATCTGCCGGGAGGACGGCGGGATCCTGGACGACCTGATCGTCTACCGCCTCGGCGAGGACGAGTTCCTGGTCGTCGCCAACGCCTCCAACGCCCAGACCGTGCTGGACGCGCTGACCGCCCGCGCGGACGGCTTCGACGCCGAGGTGCGCGACGACCGTGACGCGTACGCGCTGCTGGCCGTCCAGGGGCCGCGGTCCCCGGGCATCCTCAAGTCGCTGACCGACGCCGATCTGGACGGGCTCAAGTACTACGCGGGTCTGCCGGGCACCGTGGCCGGTGTCCCGGCCCTGATCGCCCGGACGGGCTACACCGGCGAGGACGGTTTCGAGCTGTTCGTCGAGCCCAAGTACGCGGAGACGCTGTGGCGGGCGCTGACCGAGGCCGGCGAGGGCGTCGGCCTGGTGCCGTGCGGGCTCTCCTGCCGCGACACCCTCCGGCTGGAGGCCGGGATGCCGCTGTACGGGAACGAGCTGACCACCGGTCTCACCCCGTTCGACGCGGGCCTCGGCCGGGTCGTGAAGTTCGGGAAGACGTCGAACGAGGGCGCCTTCGTCGGACGCGAGGCCCTGGAGGCGGCGGCCGAGCGCGCCGCGAGCGCCCCGCCCCGCAAGCTGGTCGGTCTGGTCGCCGAGGGCCGCCGGGTCCCCCGGGCGGGCTATCAGGTCGTCGCCGACGGCGTGGTCGTCGGCGAGGTCACCTCGGGCGCTCCCTCCCCCACCCTGGGCAGGCCGATCGCCATGGCGTACGTCGACGCCTCGTACGCCGGGCCGCGGACGCCGGGCGTCGGGGTCGACATCCGGGGCACCCACGAGCCGTACGAGGTCGTGGCGCTGCCTTTCTACAAGCGCCAGAAGTGATACGGACGACTTCGGAGTCCCGCCTTCCCGGGCCCTGGAGTCCCGCCTTCCCGGGCCCTTCCCGGGCGCCCCGGTGTCGTCCTCTCGGGTCCCGGTACCGTCCCTGGACCGCTCCTGAGCCGTCCAGGGACCGCCCCGGAACCGTCCGGGTACCGTCCCGGAGCGGTCCCGGAGCGGTCCCGAAGCCGCCCTGCCGTATCCCGTTCCGGTCTCGTTCCGTCTCGTTCCATCTCGTTCCGTAAGACAGCCGTTCCGCACCACTCCCCCGCGTACAGGAGAATTCAGGTCATGAGCAACCCCCAGCAGCTCCGCTACACCAAGGAGCACGAGTGGCTGACCGACCCCGAGGACGGGGTGTCGACGGTCGGAATCACCGAGTACGCGGCCAACGCCCTCGGCGATGTCGTGTTCGCCCAGCTCCCGGAGGTCGGTGACACGGTGACCGCGGGCGAGTCCTGCGGGGAGCTGGAGTCGACCAAGTCGGTCAGCGATCTCTACGCCCCGGTGACCGGTGACGTCACCGAGACGAACCAGGACGTGGTGGACGACCCCTCACTGGTGAACTCCGCTCCGTTCGAAGGCGGCTGGCTGTTCAAGGTACGCGTGGCGGAAGAGCCGTCCGATCTGCTCACCGCCGACGAGTACCGAGACTTTTCCGGCAACTGATCTGCTCCGGCCACTGACACCCCAGGGACTGTGATGTCTTCGAAGTCGCTTCTGAACTCCTCACTCCATGAGATCGACCCGGACGTCGCCGCCGCGGTCGACGCCGAGCTCCACCGCCAGCAGTCCACGCTCGAAATGATCGCCTCGGAGAACTTCGCCCCGGTCGCGGTCATGGAGGCGCAGGGCTCCGTCCTGACCAACAAGTACGCCGAGGGCTACCCCGGCCGTCGCTACTACGGCGGCTGCGAGCATGTCGATGTGGTCGAGCAGATCGCCATCGACCGGGTGAAGGCGCTGTTCGGCGCCGAGCACGCGAACGTACAGCCGCACTCGGGCGCCCAGGCGAACGCGGCGGCGATGTTCGCGCTGCTCTCCCCCGGCGACACGATCATGGGTCTGAACCTCGCCCACGGCGGGCACCTCACCCATGGCATGAAGATCAACTTCTCCGGCAAGCTCTACAACGTCGTCGCCTACCACGTCGACGGCGAGACCGGCCAGATCGACATGGCCGAGGTCGAGCGGCTCGCCAAGGAGTCCCGTCCGAAGCTGATCGTGGCCGGCTGGTCGGCGTACCCCCGTCAGCTCGACTTCGCGGCGTTCCGCCGGATCGCGGACGAGGTCGGCGCGTATCTGATGGTCGACATGGCGCACTTCGCCGGTCTGGTCGCGGCGGGGCTGCACCCCAACCCGGTGCCGCACGCGCATGTCGTCACCACGACCACGCACAAGACCCTGGGCGGTCCGCGCGGCGGTGTGATCCTCTCCACCAAGGAGCTGGCGAAGAAGATCAACTCCGCGGTCTTCCCGGGTCAGCAGGGCGGCCCGCTGGAGCATGTCATCGCGGGCAAGGCGGTCTCCTTCAAGATCGCGGCGACGGAGGAGTTCAAGGAGCGCCAGCGGCGCACCCTGGAGGGCGCCCGGATCCTCGCCGAGCGGCTGGTCCAGCCGGATGTGGCCGAGGCGGGCGTCTCCGTACTCTCCGGCGGTACGGACGTGCACCTGGTCCTGGTGGATCTGCGCGACTCCGAGCTGGACGGCCAGCAGGCGGAGGACCGGCTCCACGAGATCGGCATCACGGTCAACCGCAACGCCGTCCCGAACGACCCGCGTCCCCCGATGGTCACCTCGGGCCTGCGGATCGGCACCCCGGCGCTGGCCACCCGCGGCTTCACCACCGAGGACTTCACCGAGGTCGCGGAGATCATCGCGACGGCGCTCAAGCCGTCGTTCGACCGTGACGAACTGGCCGGGCGGGTCTCCGCGCTGGCCGTGAAGCACCCGCTGTACCCCGGCCTGAAGTAACCACGGCCGGCTCAAGGGCCCGGACCGATCGTCCACCCGGCTCGAACCAGCAGGCTCGAACCAGCCGGGCGATCGGTCCGGCCCGACCGTGGCATTCGGGCCGGCCCGATCGTGGCGTTCGCTCGGCCCGGCCGTGGCACTCGGCCCGGACCACGTGGCGTTCGGCTCGAATACACCGCAACACCCGGTCCGACGTGATCCGTTCGGCCGGGGTTCACGGGGCACCGCGCACACTGGACCGTGCGGCGCGGTGCCCCGAACCGTATGTACGCGTCATCTCTGCACCACCCCGGCAGACAACGGCGTCTACCACTCAGCAAGGAGTCACCCCCGTGGCCATCTCGGTCTTCGACCTGTTCTCGGTCGGTATCGGCCCGTCCAGCTCCCATACGGTCGGTCCGATGCGCGCGGCGCGGATGTTCGCCCGCCGACTGAAGAACGAGGGCCTGCTCGCCCACACCGCCTCGATCCGCGCCGAGCTGTACGGCTCGCTCGGCGCGACCGGCCATGGCCATGGCACCCCGAAGGCCGTTCTGCTCGGCCTGGAGGGCAACTCCCCGCGCACCGTCGACGTGGAGAGCGCGGACGAGCAGGCGGAACGTATCCGCGCCGGCGGCAGGCTCAATGTGCTCGGTGTGCACGAGATCGCCTTCGACGCCGCTACGGATCTGGTCCTGCACCGCCGCAAGGCCCTGCCGTACCACGCCAACGGGATGACGGTCCTCGCCTACGACGGCGACGGCGGCCTCCTCCTGGAGAAGACGTACTACTCCGTGGGCGGCGGGTTCGTGGTGGACGAGGACGCGGTGGGGGAGGACCGGATCAAGCTCGACGACACCGTGCTGACCCACCCCTTCCGCACGGGTGACGAGCTGCTGCGGCTGTCGGGCGAGACGGGTCTGTCGATCTCCGCGCTGATGATGGAGAACGAGAAGGCCTGGCGCACCGAGGACGAGATCAGGGCCGGACTGCTGGAGATCTGGCGGGTGATGCAGGCGTGCGTCTCACGCGGGATGGCCCGCGAGGGCATCCTGCCGGGCGGGCTGAAGGTCCGCCGCCGCGCCGCCCACTCCGCGCGCCAGCTGCGCGCCGAGGGCGACCCGCAGGCGCACGCCATGGAGTGGATCACGCTCTACGCGATGGCCGTGAACGAGGAGAACGCGGCGGGCGGCCGGGTGGTCACCGCCCCCACCAACGGCGCCGCGGGCATCATCCCGGCGGTCCTGCACTACTACATGAACTTCGCGGCGGGCGGCGCCACGGCGGAGGAGAAGGACGAGAACGTGGTCCGCTTCCTGCTGGCGGCGGGCGCCATCGGCATGCTCTTCAAGGAGAACGCCTCCATCTCCGGCGCCGAGGTCGGCTGCCAGGGCGAGGTGGGCTCCGCCTGCTCCATGGCGGCGGGCGCACTCGCGGAGGTCCTGGGCGGCAGCGCGGAACAGGTCGAGAACGCGGCCGAGATCGGCATGGAACACAACCTGGGCCTGACCTGCGACCCGGTCGGCGGTCTGGTGCAGATCCCGTGCATCGAACGGAACGGCATGGCGGCGGTCAAGGCGGTCACGGCGGCGAAGATGGCCCTGCGTGGCGACGGCAGCCACAAGGTCTCCCTGGACAAGGTCATCAAGACCATGAAGGAGACGGGCGCGGACATGTCCGTCAAATACAAGGAGACGGCACGCGGCGGCCTCGCGGTGAACATCATCGAGTGCTGAGGAAACGCACTCTGATCAGCGGTTTCCCGTCTTTCAGCTCTGTCACGGACTCTCCCCGCACGCGCAGCGGATTCACCCTGGAAAGCCCCTCTGACAGATCTGAAAGCCCCTGAAAGTCCCTGGGAGAACGATCACCAGCAGGGTCCGTCAGTCGGGCCCCAGGTCTCTTCCCCCGCATCGAGGCGCTTAGCATGACCAACTGGTACAGGATTCCATTTCAGGAAGATCTACCCGGCGCCTACGCGAGAACCTTGAGTTAGTGATGCTTCTCGACTTCGCCACGACGAAGCGAAGTATTGCGCTGCCAAATGGCGTCCGGCTACCGGTTGACAGTCGGACCAGGAACTGGAATGGCACAGTCCCGAAGCCAAAAACTGTCCGCTTCCCACAGGTGCGCTCGCAATAGACGACAGCACTTTCTAGCACAGCCACAGCCCGACGGCCGTCAAAATGGTAATCCCCTACTCGGCACTGCCCGTATGCGTCAGCAAACGCCACCACTGATCACCTTCCGAAGCACCCGAGACAGACAAGTATCCGCGACCAAATACGCACCTCAGAAGAAATTCATCAAGATCGCCCGCAAGGCGCTCGAAGATATCACTCTGCCACCAGATGATACCCATATCGGGAAAACCCCACACCGAACCGTCGCGCCGAGAAATAAAGAGAGGATCATCATTCACTTTCCCGAAGCAAAACCATGACTCACGCCCAAGTCGAACCGGCGCACCTTCAGTCTCGTCAGCATAGAATTGCATCTCACCGATAGTCGCGGCATCAAAAATAACGATCCTGCCGAAGATTGCCCCATTGGCCACGGAAAGAAACTCCAGGTAATCCCCCGGAACCTCCTCCGCGCCAGGGCCGCCACGAACCCCCTCCGGGATGGAATTCATCATGGCCCACTCCGGCTCCAGCCGCACCGCATCCCGAGCAACTGCGAAGGCTTGGCGAAGTTCAAGAGAGATCATGACGGCCCCATAATATTAATTCGGATCGGCGTATAGTCAGGAAGGGTTCTAATTTGCCCCCATATCTCACGACCAATCGTCTGATTGGTGAACGCGTCTAGAATATGCAGATTGCCCACATCATCCGGACCGCCCAACTGAAGTTCCCAAACATGATCTGGGTTCATTCGCGTCAGAAGGCGAGTCCTCAGAGCGGCCGCAAACACCGGATTGGTGGAGCCAAACTGATCAAATACGCGAGCAATTAGATTCGCTTTATAATTGTTGGTTATCGAGGAATCGCGGGCAACCGGATTCGGCGCTTTGTAGAGCACCCCGCTGTCGCTGAGGTTCTGCAATGCGGCGGCCTTGAGATTGAACTGTCCCTTCGGCATCCCAGGCTACTGAGGTTGAACTCGTGGTGTCGTAGGGGCTGACGGGTGTCCGTTGGCTGCGGTATCACCGGGGCATGCGGTATTCACAAGGGGGCGGGCTGACCGCCGAACGGCAGCAGTTCCGTGAGGAGTTACGACTCCGGGCGGCTGAGGGGTTTGCCCAGGGCGAGGCGAGTTCGGTGATCGCCAGGGATCTGCGGGTCGGTGTCCGCTCGGTCCAGCGGTGGCGGCGGGTGTGGGACGAGGGCGGTTTGAGGGCTCTGCGGTCGCAGGGGCCGGCGTCGGTGCCGAGGTTGAGCGAGAAGCAGTTCGCGCAGTTGGAGGCGGAGCTGGCCAAGGGGCCGGCCGCGCACGGCTGGGAGGACCAGCGATGGACGCTGGCGCGGATCAAGACGGTGATCGGCCGGCGCTTCCACCTGGCCTACACCGTCCAGGGCGTCCGCAAGCTCCTGGTCCGCAACGGCTGGTCCTGCCAGGTCCCGGCGCGACGGGCGATGGAGCGGGACGACGAGGCGGTAGCCGGGTGGGTCAAGGAGGTGTGGCCCTGCGCGGAAGGCTCGCGGCGGCCCGTGGAGCCTGGCTCGTCTTCGAGGACGAAGCCGGATTCTCCATGACGCCGCCGCACGCGAAGACCTGGTCCCAGCGTGGCCGGACCCCGGTGGTGCGAGTCCGCTGCCGTTCCCGCAGGCGGATATCGATCGCCGCGCTGACCTGCTACAAACCCGGCCACCGGTCGAGGCTGATCTACCGGCCACGCCGGGACGACGGCCGCCGCGACGGCCGCAAGAGCTTCTCCTGGCGTGACTACCGCGACCTGCTGATCTCCGCACACCAGCAGCTCCGCGGCCCGATCGTGCTCGTCTGGGACAACCTCAACGTCCACAAGGCCGCCGGCCTGCGGGAGTTCGCCGCGTCCCGGGACTGGCTGACCATCTTCTATCTGCCGCCCTACGCACCCGACCTCAACCCGGTCGAAGGGATCTGGTCACTCCTGCGGCGCGGCTGGCTCTCCAACGTCGCCTTCCGCACCCCCGAACACCTCGTCCAGCGCATCCGACACGGCCTACGGCACATTCAGTACCGCAGTCACCTCATAGACGGCTGCCTCGCCGAGACCGGCCTGACCATCAGGCCTACCTGAGCAATGGCACGACACCACGAGTTCAACCTCAGTAACCATCACGTCAGCTGGCCCGCACGTGTTATGCACCAGGATCGGCGTGGTGCCCGCCAGCACATAGTACGTGTGCTACGCAGTACCCCTCTACCTGCTTCTTCGCTGGTCAGCGTGCGTTTTGCGTTCCACTGGTGTCCGTGGTTGTGCGGGGAAATCCGTGGTTGTTGCCGTCGCTACTGCCGTCAGGCGGTTCAGCCCAGGTACGGCTTCTCGCGGTGTTCCAGGAAGTGCTGGAGCCTGAGTCGTTGGGTGTGGCGCATCGGCAACTGCTCGATCTCTTCCGGCGGCACGAACCGGAGCTCGGTGGACTCGTCGGAGATCTCCAGTCGGCCGCCGGTGATGCGGGCGGTGAAGCAGACGTTGAACTGGCGGCGGACCTCGCCGTCGGTGTAGGCGATGATGTGTTTCGGGTCGGTGTAGGTCCCGACCAGGCCCGTGATCTCGACGTCGAGGCCGGTCTCCTCCTTGACTTCGCGGGCGGCGGTGCCGGGCAGGGAGTCGGTGAGGTCCATGCCGCCTCCGGGCAGGGCCCATAGGTCGTTGTCGCGTCGGCGCTGGAGGAGGATGCGCCCGTGATCGTCGGTGACGACGGCGGACGCGGCGACGACCATGCTGTTCGGCTTGGGCGCGTTCGGGTCGTCGTAGTACTCGGTGCGGGCCACGGTCAGCCTTCCTCTCGTACGGGGGTTGCGGTCGTCCACACGGAGTCGAAGCTGTCGGCGTAGGTGTCGAACATGCCGCCTGTCTCGTGTCGGCGAAGGTGCCATACGGGGGCGGCGTAGGCGTTGACGCCCCAGACGTGGGCGTTGACGAGTTGCTGGTCGTCGGCGCGGTAGAGGGAGTTGTAGAGCGTGGTTTCGTGGGTGCGGACGTCGATGCCCGGGGTGCCGGCGAGCGGCTTGTAGTGCATGAGTGCGAGGCGGCAGCGGGATTCGATGCCGTGGCCGAACCGCTCTTCCTGGCCGCGGGCTTGGACGTTGTCGCTGTCTGGGTCCCCGATCGCGATGCGGACGGTGCAGCCTTGGGCGGCGCGTTCGGTGAGGAGTTCGTTCAGCCGCGGGTACGCCTCGTGGAGGAAGACCGCCGCGTAGACGAGGATGTCGATCCGTTCCCGTGCCTGGGCCATCAGGTCGGTGAACGCCGAGACGGGGAGGTCGGCCCGCTGCTCGTAGAGCGCGACCAGTTCGGGGCTGATGGCGCGGGCGGGGCGGGCCTGGCGGAGCGCCGGCCAGAGTGCGTGCACGTCTTCTCCCAGGGCCTTGGCCGCCTGGAGGGCGGTGGCACGACGTGGGATACGCCCGAGGTTCACCCAGCGCTCGACCGACTTGGGGTCGACCTCGACCTGCTGAGCGAGTGCGGCGTACGTCCAGCCTCCCGCCGCCATGACGGCTCGTAGTCTCTCGTTCGGCACGAGTCTCCCCCTTCGTCCCAGGACGGCACCAGGGACGTTCTACACGGCGCGGGACGTCCCGAAGTGGGGTTTGGTGGAGGTTCCTCCGTCCCGGTGACCGGCGTGAGGATCGGTGCCGACCCTGCGGCACCAACAGGCCCAGGGGCACGCATCAACGCCGCCGAGGAGCGTCACCGTGCGCATGAGCGCCACCCCATGTGCTCCCGCCCTGCGACTGCACGCCCGGTCGCGCGCCGCCTCGCCGGGGTGGTCACGATGACGGCTCCCACCCCTGATGCCGACGGGCACACCGCCTCGCCCGATGCCGGCGCCCTGGTGGTCGACCGACGAAACGGCAAGGTGGGCGTGGTGATGGGGCATGTAGGACCGTACGTGCAGCTTCGACCGCCACGCGGTGGCCGGGAGTGGGACGTGCCGCCCGAGGACGTACGCACGCCGACTCCGACGGAGAAGTTGAGCGCGAAGGTTGCCGTGGCTAACCGGGGGTGGGGACGGTGACCCCTCGCTCGGTCCTGCGCTACGAGACCTGGACTCTCCAGCCCGACCGCGAACCGGACGCGGAGCCGGTCCTGTACGCGATGCAGTGCGCCGTGGACGAAGAGATGTCCCCGACGAGCGAGGACTTCGCAGTGCCGCAGGACTGGGTGCTGCGGCACTGCGGCCAGAACCCGTCCCACCACACCTACCGGGAGATCATCACCCGCCCCTGGCGGACCTGGCGCCAGACGTGACCCGCCCCGCTCGCCCCGGCGCCGCACCACGCTGACCCACCCGACTCCCGTACCTGCCGGGCGCAGCCGATCGAGGCTCCCCCGTCCTCGTCAGCCCCGGCAGGGACGGGGCCCACGCGCGTGGTGTGCTCATGGCTGTGGGGGTGTTCTGGCCTCTGCCACAGAAAGTCAGCCACGACGGCGGGCGCGCCGACCGATCACCCGCCACGTGTGTCTCGCTCAACCCCGCACCGGCATCAGCCCAGTTATCTCCGTCGTCACGGCCCCCAGCCGGGCACAACGGTCGGCGTTCCGGACGACAGCTCCACCGGGGTGCCGACGCCGCACGCTACGAACGCGCCGGGCGGCCTCTCCGGTGCCCGGCCGGTCTGCTGCTGAAGCGGTCGGACCGCGGGGCTTCCGATTGGTAGTCCGGCCTACGCCCCTGGGCTCTGCGCGCCGAGTGGTCGGCGGCCGTCGCCAGCGGGGCGGCAGACAGGAGCGGGCGGCGGTCGCCGACCGGCGGCCCGCGTCAGCGGGGCGCCCTTGATCTCGATCTCGTAGAGAAACTTTGGACGCAACCCCACCACCACCGCGCCCGACGGAACTTCGAACCACCCCCCAGGCCACGCCGCTTCGATCCCCCGACCGTGGAGGAGGCCCGCGACCTGCTCACCGCAGACGAGCCCGACGACGCAACCGAACCAGTACTTCGTATAGCACCCATCCGCCGACGTTGCCGTCAACTACTGCCGTCAACCGCCCCGGGGGCCTCACCGGACACTGTTCCGGTGAGGCCCTGCAATTATTTAACCCGAGCGCGAAGTCGCCTTCGAGCAGCCTTCCAAATCAGCGGCCCGAGAGTGATCAAAGAGGATCTCAATGCTGCTGGCCAAAACATTCACTCCAACCCACCCAAAGAAATCGAAGGGCAGGGCCGAATTTTTTATGTTCCGTAGCCAGGAGCGGCGATCAGAACCGACTCAAAATAACGCCCCTCTTCTCCACCGGAATCTTCGGGAGTCACACTCCTCCAGAGTCCGATGAAGATATCAGGAGCCGTGATATTCAGCCCTTCATCCCCAATTTCAATCCGGGACATTTCAGAGAGCCGCGCAATCAAGAAATCTGCAGGCTCCTCGAACAAAGAAAGGCCACGGAAAGTAACCTGAACATCACCTTCGGGGCGGAACAATTCGATCGCGCGCACCATTCCGCGAGAATCGAAGTCGAGGGAGATTGACAACTCCGAATCGTAGTGCGCAAAACCCTTATTTCTAACTTCCCCTGCGACTGGCGGCATGAATCCCGGGATCTCCCGCAGGACTCGCTCCGCCTCATCGATGGGCATGCCAATCGCCAGATCTCCTGCCCCTCGAGGGGGATCAAGATCAATCACCATTCTCCACCTCCGGAGCGCCTCGTACCCTCACCACAGGGTCAACTGCACATGAACTTGTTGCGGGACGGTACGCAGCGCCTGATACTGAGTATTACCGGACAGGGCGCCGACCATATCGCCAATCGCATTGTTGTATTTTCCCGGGAAACGCGTTGTGACGTCATTGATGTCATTCTGCATGGCTTCAAACCTCGTAGAGAAAATCTGGACGCACGACTCCAGCCCCTGGCCCTCCAGGGGCCGACGGGTCAGCGGTCACGCTCGGTGACGCCCACCTCAAGAGCTTCTACGCGGGCACGCAGGGCGGTGAGCTGATCAAGCGTCTCGGCCAGCGCCAGCTCCAGCGCCTCGACGCGAGCCGCCGTCCCGCCGACGGGCGCATTCCCTCCGTCCAGGCTGCCGGGGTCTTCGTCAGTGTCGATGTCGGGCTGGGCGACGAAGGCGCCCTTCCCCGGGCGGGAGATCGCGTAGCCGTCCCGCTTCAGCAGGGCCATCGCCTTCTGCACGGACAGGCTGGAGGCCCCGAACTCCCCCATCAGTATTGCCTGCGTCGGCAACGCGTCGCCCGGCTTCAGCCCGCCTGAGCCGATCCGCTCTCGCAGGGCCTCGGCGATGACCTCGAACGTCAGCAGCACCGTGCCGCCCGCTGGCCTGCGTCCCCGCCGCCCCACCGTCACCGCAGGCCACCCGCCCTCTCCGCTCCACTACCACCGAAATCCGGCCTGCCCAAAACGGGAAACCGGGGCCACAGTACTCGCGTCCCAACCGGCTACCGAAACAGATGAGGAGGGATGCACTTGAATGCGCGCTTGAAGCGATGCTACCTTCACGCACCGCCGCAGAGCAGCACCCCTGACCAGGGCAGATGACCTGGCGCACCTCCCGCACCCGACGACTCGCGCACCGTGCCCTCGTGCGCTGACCACCCGGGTCGCCCCTCAGTCACCCCTCCTCCTCTCCCGTCCCTTGCTGGAGGTCTGCCCCCATGCCTGCACAGCTCCAACTCCCCTCCCCCGCAAGCACGCCCGCTCCCGTGGAGGGAACGTTCGCCACACCGGTGCGCTCCGCCCCGGCCAACGCGTCCGCGAACCGTAGCTCGGCGCTTGAGCGTCGGGCGCGGTTGACGGCCAGGCTGGCCAAGCTCGCCGCCGCCGGATACCTCGCGCCCCTGGCCCGGCAGATCGGCTCCCTGGGCGGCTGCGCCCGCCCGATCCGCATGACCGGACACCGCACCCGTCTGGACACCGCCACCGGCCAGATCCTCGACCACCTCGACACCCGCCACCTGCCCGCCGGCGAACTCCTGGTGCGCTGCGGCAACCGCCGCACCACCCGCTGCCCCGCCTGCTCCACCCTCTACCGCTACGACACCTACCAGCTCATCGCCGCCGGACTACGCGGCGGCAAGACCGTCCCCACCAGCGTCTCCACCCACCCCCGCGTCTTCGCCACCCTCACAGCCCCCGGCTTCGGCCCCGTCCACAACCAACCCGGCACCGCCCCCTGCACCTGCGGCACCCGGCACGCCGACGGCGACCCCCTCCTCGGCACCCCGCTGAACCCGCAGCGGTACGACTTACACCGGCGCGGTGCTGTGGAACGCCCACGCCCCAGCCCTGTGGGCCCGCTTCACCACCCACCTGCGCCGCGAGATCGCCCACGCCGCCGGACTCACCCAGCGCACCCTGCGCCACCACGCCACGCTCTCCTACGCCAAGGTCGCCGAATACCAAAAGCGCGGCCAGATCCACTTCCACACCGTCATCCGCATCGACGGACCCACCGGCCCCACCAGCACCCCGCCCGCCTGGGCCACCACCGAACTCCTCGACCACGCGGTCCGCGCAGCCGCCAACCGTACCCGCGTCCAGCACCAACGCCCCTCCAAGGCTGGGGAGGCCGACCGGGCGCAGGTACTGGCACCCCCGGTGTTCCGGTTCGGGCGGCAGATTGACGTCCGCGTGATCCGCAGTACCGACTTCACCGGCGACGCCCCCGTCACCGACCGGCGCGTCGCTGCCTACATCGCCAAGTACGCCACCAAGGGCGCCGAAACCACCACCGGCACCCTCGACCGCCGACTGCGCTTCCTCGCCGAACTCGCCCAGCACGACCTCACCGACCACGCCCGCCGCATGATCCACACCGCCTGGCACCTCGGCGCCCAGCCCCAGCACACCCACCTCCGCCTGCGGCAGTGGGCCCACATGCTCGGATTCCGAGGCCACTTCTCCACCCGCACCCGCCGCTACTCCACCACCCTCACCCACCTCCGAGCAGAACGCACCGCCTGGCGCACCCGTCAACCCGAAACCGCCGCCTCCACGGCAGCCGACCCGGCTCTGGTCGGCCGATCCGCCGAGCAGGGGCCGGTGCGTGAGGGTCGGCCGGTCACTGACCGGCACGGTGACCGCGATGACCGCGGTGACCTGACCGCCGGTCACTCCGACCCCGGCCCCGGTCACCGTTCCGGTCAGCGCGCGGAAAACAGGCGACACGGCAGCACGGACACGACCCTGGTGATCTCGCACTGGCAGTACGCCGGAACTGGCCTCCTGCCCGAACTCGCCCACCTCGCCGACCTCCTGGCCACCCCACCGCGGCCGCGACCCGAGCAGCCGAGCCGCCCCAGGCACGCACATCGCTCCCGTGACCGGGCCGGACACTCCACCGACCCGCTGACCACCCCCGTCCACACGGAGGCGATCGCGTGACCGCCGACAGCGAACTCCTCACCGTCCCCGAGGTCATGGCCCGGCTCAAGATCAGCCGCTCCACCGTCTAGGACCTCATCCGCACTCGGCAGCTCGCCTCCATCACCATCGGCCGCGCCCGCCGCATCCCCACCCACGCCCTGACCGCCCTCGTCCACCACCACCTCGAAGAGGCATCCTGATGACCACTGGCCCCACCTCGACTCCCGGCACCAGCTCGCGCAGGGTCCGCGCCAACGGCGACGGCACCGTCTACCAGCGCAAGGACGGCCGCTGGGAAGCCGCCGGCTACGTCCTCGCCCCGGGCGACTCCCGCAAGCGAGTCCGCGTCTACGGCATCACCCGCAAGGAAGCACTCGCCAAGCTCACCGAGAAGACCGCCGCCAGCAACCGCGGCATCCCAGTGGTCTCCGCCCAGGACAGCCTGGCCGCCTACCTGACGTACTGGCTGGACAACGTCGCCATCCACCAGCTCCGGGAGACCACCCACACCCGCTACACCGCCTGCGTCAACCAGTACCTCACCCCCGGCCTGGGCAAGAAGAAGCTCGCCAAACTCGCCGCAAAGGATGTGCGCACCTGGCTGAACGGGCTGCGGACCGTCTGCCAGTGCTGCGCTCGTGGCATCGACGCCCGGCGCAGGCCCGACGCGCAGCCCGACCGCCGGCCGCGTTGCTGCGCCGTCGGGAGGTGCTGCCGTAAGTACCTCTCGCCGCTGACGCTCGCCTACATCCACTCCGTGCTCAAGTCCGCGCTGGAGCACGCTGTCCGTGAGGAGGAGATCCCGCGCAACGTCGCCCGTAACGTCCGCACCGGCACTCCGCGCCCCCGCCGCTTCGACCCCCTCACCGCCGACGAAGCCCGGCACTTCCTCACGGCCGCCCATGGCCACCGCTTCCAGACTCTGTTTGAGCTCGCCCTTCGCACCGGGCTCCGCAAGGGCGAACTCCTCGGCCTGCGCTGGGAAGACCTCGACCTCGACGCCGGGACCGCCAGCATCCGCCGCACGCTCCAGCGCACCCGCACCGGTGGCCTCACCACCCTGCCGACCAAGACCATCAGCTCGGAGCGCCGCATCGCCCTCCCAGCCCCTTGCCTTGCCTCGCCTCGCTCCGCGCGCACCGTAACCGGCAGGCCCGCGAGAAGCAGCAGGCCGACGCGGAGTGGGTGGACTACGGCCTCGTCTTCACACGCCCGGACGGCCACCCCATCGAACCCGCCACCCTCACCCGCCACTTCAACGCGCTCCTTCGCCGCTCTCGCCTGCGGGCGATCCGATTCCACGACCTACGGCACTCAACCGCGACCCTGCTCCTGGAACAAGGCGTCGAACTCGTCGTCATCAAGGAGCTCCTGGGCCACGCCCACATCGGCGTCACCGCCACCGTGTACGCCCACGTCCGGCTCCGCCTCCAGCGCCAAGCCATCGACCTTCTCGGACACGCACTCGGCAACGTCGCCGACAGCTCTGTCGAGCCCGACGACGGCAACGACCCGCCGCTTTGTGCAGCGCCTGTCCGTTGACGTTGCCGTCAGCTACTGCCGTCAAGACGCGGTGAAGCCCCGCCGGAGCACTCCGGCGGGGCTTCATCATGCAAATCCCGAAATTCCTACCGTGGCCGCAATGCGTTCGCGGCGAGGAAATCTAGGAATCCCATTCCTTCGCTAGTCAGCGATCCATCCTCGTGATCCAGGAAGAAGACCCCGTCGATTGCCTCGTCGCCATCGCGGGAAAATCCCCACAGGTCGCCAGTTCCTACTGGAGCGAATGCATAGAAGTTCGCCGGACACCGTGACTGGGAGTTCACAGCGACGACATCGTCACACTGAGGCGAGTCGGAGCGCGCCGGAAAGATGTCCATGAATCCGAACGCCCCTCCTCCAATTTCCGACATGAACCTCAAGTAGTCGGCGGGGAGTGAGATCGAAAGCTCCCTCCGAACATGGTCCAAGTCCTCTTCTGTTGCACGCATCGGCTCAAATCCCGCAAGCCACCATGGGTGCAACCTGCGAGTTTCGTCGATCAGTGCCACAAAGTCAGCGAAGTCCATCTATGTCGCCCCTCATTCATCCCGCAGTGGGCCAATTATCAAACCACGCCTCCGGCCCGTAGGCGCTGCCCCACCCTTGCTCCATGGATCGGTACCACCAGTGAAGCTGAGTATCTTCCTTTCTCATCTTCTTGGTGACGCCCTGGTTGAACTTATTTCGATGGATGTCGGCGTTAAGGTGGAAGTCCTGATCCAACTCATGAATCGGGGATCCCGCCTCTTGGTCGGCGTGATGGATCTGCAGGCGATCACCGAGACTTTCCGGACGCAGCCCGCGCGTTCCTCGACCGATATCGTTCTTTACCCATGGTCCTGCAACCCGCACCGGCGGGTCAGCTGGCCCATAACCGGAACCTTCCGCACCGTCGTATCCCTCTGGCCTGGCGCAGACATTATGGACGAGGACCGGCGTGGTCCCGGCCAGCACATAGTACGTGTGGAGTTTGGCGACGCTGAAGTTGTAGGTGCGGACGTGGTCCGTGTAAGCGCGGTTGGCGGCGATCTTTGCGGTGGTGCCGTCGGGGGTGCTGAGGGTTGTGCCGGGTTTGAGGTCGGCCGCGTTGACCCAGGCGTTTTCCTTGGGGACCCAGAAGGGGTGTTCGGCCGTGGCTGTGATCTTTTTGTTGCCGTCGGCCGTGGAGATGGTGAGCTCGTTGAGCTTCTTCTCACCCTCGGACGGGAGGAGTTCGGTGACGGGCTGGGCGCTGGTCTCGCCTGTTGCCGGGTTGGTGGCGAGGACCTTGTCGCCGACCTCTATGTCCTCGATGTTCTTCGAGGTGCCGTCTGCGAGAAGGACCGGGGTGCCGGCGAGGAAGCACTTGGGAACGGTCGCCCCGGCTCCTGACGCGCCGCCCTTGCCGAGGACTTTGGAGGCCGCGGCTTTGAGGCTCTTGCCGATCGCCTGGCCGACGGAGGTCTGGGCGAGCTTGCCGACGGCCTTGCCGGCGAGTTTGCCCACGCCCAGGCCGACGATTCCGCTGACGCCTCCGACCGCGGCTCCCTTGCCTGAGGCGGACATGTAGCCGCCGAGGCTGTGGTCGGCCTTCGGATCAAGGGCGTTGCCGACGGCTCCGGCCACCGCGCCCGCGGCGGCTCCGCAGGCCGTTCCGACGACTACGGCGCCGACTCCCGCGGTGGCCGCGCCGGCGGCGGCTGCCCCGATTCCGCAGCCGACACCCACGACGACCTCGGTGACGACGGTGATGACGGTGACATGTTCCCGTGCGAAGCCCTTGGCCTTGCACCACCAGTCGCAAGGGGCCGGCTTGGTCACCGTGACGGTCTTGGTGGTGGTGTAGGTGACCGTGGTCGAGCTGCCCGAGGAGGCCGGCGGGGGCGGGCTGTCATTGCCCCCGCCCTTCCCGGCGCTTCCGTCGCCGCCCCCCATGGGGGCGAGCATCAGTCCGGTCGGGTCGCTGCTGCTGACGGGGCTGTTGTTGCTGTACGCGTACCCGTTCATCTGGAGCGGGTCGGCGATGTCGATGACCGGGTCCGCGGTGAGGAAGCGGCCTGCGGCCTGGTCGTACTCACGGGCGCCGATATGGGTCAGCCCCGTGGCGGCGTCATCGATACCGACGCCGAGGTAGCCGCGTTTGTTGGGCCAGGTGGAGGGCTTGGGGCCGCGGGCCTCTCCGTACGGTTTGAAGGACCGTCGGGTGACCGTCTGGGTGCTGCTCAGTTCGACGGTCGTGTTGGCGGTGCCGAGGTGGTCGGCGATGAGAGCGTTGAGCTTGTGCCCGGTGGTCGCGCCGTTGGTGGTGGTACGGACCACCGTGGGAGCGCCCGGGTGCCCGTAGGCGCGGGAGGCACGGGTGATCTTGCCCGTGCTGTCCGTGGTCAGCTCGGTCTCGCCCAGATAGAGGGTGGATCCGGTGGGCGAGTTCTCCAGGATGCGGTTGCCGTCGGCGTCGTAGACATAGCTCGTCCTGACACCGTCGTCGGTGATCGTGGCGAGCTTGTTCTCGGCCGTCCAGTCCAGCTGCTGGGTGGTGGCGGCGAGGTCGCGGACCTCTGTGTTGCCGACCGCGTTGTTGGTGTAGCCGCTGCCCTTGCCCGAGGGGGTGGAGCTGACCCAGGACAGGGTGTGCGGCTGGGTACCGGCCGGTTCTTCGCGGCCGTAGCCGTATTTGTAGGTGACGTTCTTGGTGGCGTCGGCGGTGTCGTGTTCGGTGAGGGTGGCACGGTTGCCGAGCCAGTCGAAGGTGAAGGACTGGCGGTAGGCGGTGGTACCGGTGGAGACCGTGTCGGCGGCGGGCGCCGCGGCGGCCAGGGAGGCGGTCAGTCCCGCGTCCGGACTGGTGGTGTCGGCCGCCGTGTCGGGGGCGTCGGTGACCGGCCCGCCGGAGGCCGTGGCGTCCTCCTGGTAGCCCCAGTTGGTACCACCGGAGGAGCGGCAGCCGGTTCCCGACCCGTCGGGGGTGATCTTGGAGGTCCAGGCGTGGACCAGTTCACCGAGTGCGTCGTAGGTGTAGCACTGGTTGTCCCAGGTGGAGCCGGTGGCGTCGGTGAGCTTGCGGGCGTTGGAGGTGATGGTGCCAGAGGCGTCGTAGGAGTAGTAACTGTCCGATATCCGGGTTCCGCTGACGTTCTCCCCGTCCGCGACCGTGCGCTGGAGAGTCCCGGTGTACTGGTCGACGAAGTTGGTCGTCCACACCCGTGAGGGCTGTGATCCGGTGGCGGACCGCAGCGGCTCGCCGTAGGGGGAGAAGGTGACGTCGGAGGTGTACCAGTCGAGGCCCGAGGTGGACTCCGCCAGACCGTCGGAGTCGTAACGGGTGACGACCTTCTCGGCCGCGAGACCCCCCTTGGCCGGGAGAGTGACCGACAGCGGCTTCCCGGTGGGGGTGTACGCGTACGAATAGGCATACGTACCGGACAGACCCGCGGTCATCCCATTGGCGGGGATGACCGTCTCTCGCCCGGTGGGCCGGTAATCGGTGTCGTAGCCGGTGATCCGGTTGATGTAGTCGCCGCCGGCGTCATGGCGGATCGAGGCGACCGGCAGGCCGACCGCGCCGGGCAGGGTGTCGTAGGTGAATTCCTTGACCGGACTGGCCGTGGCCGAGCCCTCACGGATGGCTGTGACACGGTCCAGCTCGTCGTACTTGGTGTGGACCGACTTGCCCAGCGCGTCCTCGGACCTGATCTGCCGGTCGGCGTCGTCATAGCCGAGAAGGGATGTGCCGGTGTCCGGGTCGGTGGACTTCGTCAGCCGGCCACGGACGTCGTAGGTGTAGCTCCAGGCGTTGCCCGCCGGATCGGTGACCCTGGTCCGGTTGCCGCGCGCGTCGTACTGGTAGCTCGTCGTCCGGCCCGAGCCGGCGCCGACGCTGGTGGTGTAGTGCTTGATCGAGCTGACGCGGCCCATCGCGTCGGTCTCTGTGACCGTGGAGGGAGCGGTCGCGCCGGCGGGATCGTTGTAGACGTAGGTGTCGCCGTAGGTGGTGTACGAGGCGTACTGATACTCGCCGCCGTGATATTCGGACGTGCGCACGACGCGTTCCAGGCCGTCGTAGCGTGTCTTGATCTTGCTCGGCACCAAGGTCTCGGAGATACGGGCGAACGGCTTGGTGGTCGGCTCGCCCCTGGCGAGATAGCCACCGCTCTTCTCCCACACCAGACCGTGGTCGTCGTACTTGGTGTCGGTGATGATCCGGCCCGCGCCATGGGCCTCGGTCTGGGTCTGCACCTCCCGTGCCAGGCCGTCGTAGATGGTGACCTGGCTGCTGTAACCGCCGTCGTCCTTGAGGGACTTGACGGTGACGGCGGCCGGCTTGGTCTCCGTGGCCGTCGCGACGGCGGTCTGATAGGTGATCTGGACGTCCGGGTCCTTGCCACCGGAGGAGCGCGACGCGGACCAGCCCTTGACGAGACGGCCGAGCGCGTCGTACTCGGTGCGCGTGACCTTGCCGTTGGTGTCGGTGACGGTCAGCGGCAGCGCGCGGCCCGGGTCGTAAGCCGTGGTGGACGAATGCCCCAGGGCGTTGATCGTCTTGACGGACGTCACCGGACCACCGGTGTCCGGGGTGTACACCGTCTCGCTGGTGCCGGTGAGAGGCGCGGTGACCTTCCGGACCCGGCCCAGTGGATCGTACGTCGTCGTGGTGACCACGGAGTGGGACGTGCCCTCACCGTTGATCTCCGCCGCCGAGGTCGGAAGTCCCTTCGTCGGAGCGGCTCCCCAGGCCTGGTCGTCGTACGAGGTCTGCACCGAGCTCAGCAGTTGAGTCGCGGGATCCGCGGTGGTGAAGCCGGAGCAGGGCGTCGCCGTGGAGCGGGTGTCCTTCGCCTTGCCGATGATCCAGTCGGCGGTGTTGTGGACATAACTGGTCCGCATACAGACCTGGTTGCTCAGGGCCTCGCCGGTGCCCTGGGGTCTGACGACCGACATCTGGATCTGCGTGGGCAGCCCGTAGGTGTCGTCGACCGTGGTCTCGGTCCGTATCGCCCGCCAGCCGGTGTCGAGGGTCTGGATGGCGTCGGTGCGCGACACCCAGGTGCGATGGGCGAGCAGCGGGTCGAGATCGGTGCCGTCCTCGGCCTCACGGGCTCGGGAGGCGGTCTCCTTCGACTTGGGAAAGACAAGAGCACGCTGAAGGAGCTTGCCCTCGGAGTGTTCATAGGTAAGGGTCTCGGCGGCCATCCCGGCGAACTGCGGAGCATCGTCGGCCAGCAGCTCCACCGCACCCTTGGAGTCCTTGACCGCGCCGCCCGTGCCCTGGAAATAGCGGGAGACCGAGTACGACTGTGTCTCGGGGTCGCCCTGCTGGGACGTGGACTTGCTGCCCTTGACGGTGGCGACCTGGCGGTAGCCGCGCCATACGCTGTAGGTACGCAGGGACGGACGGGCGAACTCGTCGTCGGTCTTGTCCCAGGCCGGGGACGTGTACGTGTACGAGGTCACGATGGGCTTGCCATGTGTGGTGACCTTGTCGGTCTCGGTGACCGAGGCGACGACGTACTTGTTGAACCACGCCTTGGCCGGGACCTTCTCCTCACCGTCCGGCGACCAGCGCACCGGATAGCAGGTGCCGTTGCCCTTGCCCTTGTCGGTGGCGGGTTCGGCGGAGCAGCCGCCGGCGTACTCGACCTCGATGTCGCCGCCGTTCTCGGTGGCGACCGTACCGATGCGCGGGCGGGTGAAGCCGGGGTTCCTGTCACCGGGTCCGGTCGGCACCAGGTTGGGAAGCTGGCGGTCCATCAGCCGCGCCTTCAGTGGCGAGGACGAGCCGACCGTGTACTGGGCGAAACTGACGCCGTCCTTGGACTGCACGGTTCCCGTGGTGTCGCCGGGAGCGAACCCGGTGCGGGTCAGGGAATTGAGCCACAGTCCTGGAGAGGTGTCGTACCAGTCGGCGGGGAAGGACTGGTGAAGCGTGTAGGTGTCGACCTTGCCCAGGCCCGTCTGGCCGGGGCGGGCGGCCTTCGTCGTCACCGTGTCCAGGCGCAGCCGGGTCCAGAAGGACGGGAAGGCGGGGCACATCTTGGACGTGGACTTGCAGTTGAGGTTGCCGGGGGTGTCCCACCAGGGACGGTAGGCGCCGGGGTCGTCGGTCTTGTCGAAGTTCGTCGCGTCGCAGGCGGTGCCCTCCTTCAGGCAGCGCTGCTTGACACCGAACTCGACCGTGGCCGAAGGCTTGGTGAGGTCGGTGGTGCGCATCCCGTACTCGATGGAGACGGGGTAGGCGGCGCGGTCGTAGCGCTCCGGCGACTTGCGCTTCTCATGGACCGCGTAGTAGTTAGTCTCCTGCTTCCAGGTGACGACCATCGCGTTGCCATGGACGTCGACGACCTTGTCCATGCCCCACTGCCACGCCTGCTGCTTGCCCGAGCCGCACCGGGAGTCGGCGAAGGCAGTGGCGTGGCAGGGCTCGCCGGGGTGATTGCCGTAAACCGGAACGGTGGAGACCGAACCGCTGTCGGCATGACCACCGCCGACGGCGTTGAGGCCGTAGTAGTACGTCGTACCGTCGGTGGTGGTGACCACCCAGTACTCACCGTCGTTGTCACCGTTGGCGGCGCCGGTCTTCCGCTCGACTCGGGTGCCGTCGTCATTCTTGGGACGGTAGAGATCGCTCGTGCCGACCCGGACCAGCTCGGTGGTCCTGCCGTTCAGCGACATCACCGCGTTGTCCGACACCCAGCACAGGTCGGACGTCTTGTCCTTCTTCGCGGTGTTGTTGGGCGCTCCCGCGTCAAGCGTCTTGGTGTCGTCCTTGCAGGAGCGGTAGCGCCGCTCGATATGACCCGGCTCGTAGTCCCAGCCTTCGCCGATCCACGACGCCTGCGGCGAGGAGACGGCCGTCTTGCCGTCCACGGCCTGCGAGTTGTACTCGAAGGAGATATTGGGGGAAGGGCCGGCCGGAGTCGGCGGGACCGTCAGCGGATACGACCAGGTGAACGCGCCGGAGGAGCCACCCGCCGCCCACGTACCGCTGGACGCCAGCGGAGTCGCCTTGAACGAACCGCCGCTGCCCGCACCGGAGTCGGTGACGGCGAGTACCGCGCTGTCACCGGCTGCCGCCGCCTTGGTGTGGTAATCGGCACGCATGACGGCGGTGCCGTCGTCACGGGAGGCCGAGGGCGCGGAGGCAGGTGTGGCGGTGCCGTCCGCGGCGGTGTCCACCGTCGCGGTGACCGTTCCGGTCCCGGTGTCGTTGACCGTCTCCAGTTCCTCGTACGCCTGGCACTCCTCGACATCGGGCGTGACCAGATAGCACTCGGGAAACTGGACGAAGCGCAGACGGGACGCCCAGTCCGCGCCGTAGAGGTTCTTGAACTCGGCGTAGTCGAACCGCACCGACACCGGAACCGAACCGGTGGACGGAGCCTGTACGGTGACCACCGCGCCGTCCACGCCCTGCGAGACCGCGTCCGTCCGGCCGGCCACCACGACCTGCCAGGTCCCGGTCGGTGCCGCCTCGCCAGGCGCCTGGCCCAGGCTGACGGGCAGGTCCTCGACCGGGGTGGTGGCCGCCTGTACGGCGCCGGCCAAGACGGTGGCGCGGGCGGAGGCGGCGGTGCCCGCGGAGGCATGAAGCGCACCGGAGCCGAAAGTGACAGTGCCGCTGTCGGCGAGCGGAACAGTGGTGGTACCCGCCGGGGCCTGGGCCAAGTCCTCCGGCGTCTCGGTCTTCAGGCTGTCGAGATTCCGGTCGGCGGTCTTGCCCGGCACCGGCTGGTCCTGGTCGAGCTCCTCCAGCACCAGTTCCTCGCGCCCGTCCTGGCCGGGCCCCGGCGGAATCGCCAGCGCCTGGGTGGGCAGCAGGGTCACCAGCAGAGCGAGGCCCAGTGCGGGCACCAGAGTGTGGCGGACACGGCGTCGACGACGGCGAGCTTCAGACAGACGAGACACGCCAGATCCCCCCGGACCATTCGGCACGGCACCGGGGTGGGGCCGCACGGGACGTCATGCAAGACGCGCTGATTCTGTGGGGAATTCGTAAGGAAAGGCGAGGGATTTTTTGATCAAGTGATGATGGTCACGCCACGCAACGGATCAATCACTCATCGACCCCAGGCAAGCATCTGGTAGGTGGCCAGAAGCAGCTATCACGATGCATCAAGGCATTAATCCTGAATCAACACCTATGACCGTTTGACCCTCAATGAAACCCGCAAGATAAACCGGTTAGTGCCGTTTTCGTCCATGTCGCCGAAAGGAAAGGCCCACTGATCGGTTGTCAGAGACGTGGGCACCCCTCCCCTCTCCTTCGACATCCCGTGAAGTCCTCGTGGATTTTTTGGGGTGACGGCCGCTCACCTATGAGTCATGATCTGCTCGCTCGTCCCGTGCGCTCAGGTCCGCGAGGGGGGCTTCGTATCTCCGGTCGGCGATCCGCCGAGTGCCGGGGCCGAGGGGGGAGGGGTCTCACTCATGTCGCAACGCCGGTACCGGCTACCGGGCCAGCGCGCCGTCGCCATGGCCTGCGCGGCCGCCATCGCCGCGACGGGTCTGACATACGCCGGACTTCGACTCACGGATCCGGAGGGGGATTCCGGACCGTCCACGGCCTCGGGTACGTCCGACGTCAGCGAGTCGGACGCCCTCACCCGGGCCGCGAAGACCGGCAAGCCGGTCGAGGTCACGGCGCTCCGTACGGCCGACTCCACCACCTGGGCGCGCCCCGACGGCCTGATGTCCCGTCAGATCCACGTATCGCCGATCCGTGCCAAGGTCGGCGGCGAGTGGAAGCCCATCGACCGGTCACTGCACCGCACCGACAAGGGCTGGGAGCCCAAGGCCACGAACACAGGCATGGTGTTCTCCGCCGGATCAACGGGCGGCGCGGAACGCGATGAGCGCGCGTCACGTACGACAGCGCACCGGGTCCCGCTCCTCAAGTCAGCGGCCTCCGCAGCCGATGCGGCCGGGAGCGCGCTGGTCACACTGCACTCCGACGGCCACGACATCCAGCTCACCTGGCCCGGCCCCATTCCCGAGCCGATCATCGACGCGAACCGGGCGCTGTATCCCGAGATCATCCCGGGCGCGGATCTGGTCCTCACCGCGGACGACGACGGATTCGCCCAGCTCATCGTGGTGAAGAACCGTGCCGCCGCCGCCGATCCCCGTATCGCCCAGCTCTCCTACGGTCTGACGTCGCCCACCCTCACCTTCCGGCTCGACCCGAGATCCGACATCGTCAGCGCCGAGGACCCCTACGGCGACGAGGTGGCGATGTCCCCCTCCCCGGTGATGTGGGACAACGCCGGCGCAACCGCCGTCACCGACGGCCAGGTCGGCGCCACCGCACAGCCCACCGCACCCGAGGTCCTCCCCTCCGAGACCACGACACCCTCCGATGAGCCCCCGCCTTCGGCCAGTGCCGACGAAGAGGTCGAGGCGGACGAGCAGACCGACCCGTACGCCGAGGTGCTACCGGCCGCGAGCGACGAGTCCGTTCCTCCCGTATCGGAGTCCCCTCTGCCCACCGCTCCCGCCGAGCCGACACCCGTGCCCTCGCAGACCGGTTCGGCCGCGACCCTGTCCCTGCCCGCGCTCGACGGCCCCTCCCCCGACTCCCACGGCGCGCTGGTCGACGCCGATCTGTCCGGCGCCAACTGGGTGCTCACCCCGGACGCGGAACTCCTGGCCGACCCGTCCACCGTCTTCCCGGTCTTCATCGACCCGTCGGTCAAGAAGCACACCCAGAACTGGACCACGGTCTACAACCGCTATCCGAAGGCCACCTTCTACAACGGCAAGGGCTTCAACAAGGGCGGCACCCATGAGGCCCGGGTCGGCTTCGAGTCCGACACCTGGGGCACCTCACGCTCGTTCTTCAACATCGACTTCGACGCGTCCCTGAAGGGCACGGTCATCAAACGGGCCACGCTGCGTGTCCTGGAGACCTATTCCTGGTCGTGTGACAGCCGTGCCATGAGCGTGCACCTCACCGAGCGCATCGACTCCAAGAGCAACTGGAGCAACGCACCCAGGCTCCACGACGGCAACAAGATCAGTACGAGGAGCTTCGCGCACGGCTACAAGTCCGGCTGCCGCGACGCGTTCGAGACCTTCGACGTCAAGAAGGCCGCCCAGAAGACCGCCGACAGCGGCGGAAGCAGCATCACCTTCGGTATGCGCGCCGTGAACGAGAACTCCCAGTACTCCTGGAAGAAGTTCACCGCCAACGGAGACTTCGCCCCCGTACTCGAACTCGACTACAACCGCCGCCCCGGCGCACCCACGTCGCTCGACCTCGGGCCCGACTCCAAGTGCACCACCACGGAGCCGTACGTCCGGATGGGCGCCGGAGAGATCACCTTCACCGCCTCGGCCACCGACAAGGACAAGAACCTCGACTATCTGGACTTCGACCTGTGGCCGGTGGGCAAGTGGGACACCATCGGCGACCTGCTCAAGACCACCGGCAAGAAGTCCGTGGGCTCGGCCACCAGCACCGCCCGTGTCACCACCTCCGCCTTCCCGACCAGCAAGCTGACCAACAACACCGTGTACTCCTGGCGGGCGAGGGCCTTCGACGACGCGGGCACCAGCTCCGACTACTCCCCCAAGAAAACCCCCTGCCGGTTCGTCCTGGACACCGCTGCCCCCAAGCCGCCCAAAGTCTCCTCCACCGACTTCCCCAACGCCGACGACAGCGAGAACGGCTTCGGCAACCTGCCGGAGGACGGCATCTGGAGCGAGAAGAAGTTCGGCACCCCGGGCTCCTTCACCGTCCGCGCCCTGAGCACGGACGTCGTGCGGTACGAGTACGGCTTCAACTCCGCCAGCTACCCGTTCTCCCTGCCCCGCACCGCCGGCACAGCGACCAGCGTCAGCGCGACGCTCTCCAACACCAAACCGCCCGCCGCGGGCCCCAACGTGCTGTACGTACGCACCGTCGACGGCGCCGGCAACGTCTCGGCCCCGACCAAGTACTTCTTCTACGTCAGTCCCAGGGACCAGGCCGACACCCCCGGCGACTTCACCGGCGACAAACTGCCCGACCTCATGTCCATCACCGAGGCCGGCAACCTCAACCTGTACCCCTCACAGGCGACCAACGACCTCGTCAAGGGCAGCGGCGACCTGGACTACGCGATGCTCGGCGCCTACCGCGACAACCCCGACAAAGACCCCAACGGCGACGACCTCCCGTATTACACCGGCGCCCCCTCCGGCCACTTCAACAACGCACTGATCACCCACAACGGCGACATCTACGGCGGTGACGGACTCCAGGACCTCATCGCCCGCGTCAACGGCAAGCTTTGGATCTATCCCGGCGACGGCTACGGCGGTGTCAACATCGACAAGCGCCGCGAGATCCTGCTCCCGGAGGGAGCCCCCGACCCCAGCACCTTCACCCAGATCCTCTCCGCCGGAGACGCCACCGGAGACGGTAAAGCCGACATCTTCCTCACCGTCGGTGATGCGCTCTGGGTCCTCACCGGCTACAACGGCGCCACCCTCCAACAAGCCACCAGACTCTCCGGCGCCTCCTGGGCCACACGCGACATCGTCACCGTCCTGGACGTCACGGGCGACGGCGTCACCGACATGATCTTCCGCACCGACGAAACCGGACGACTGCTCCTCCGCACCGGAATCAAAGCCGCATCCGGGGGAGTGGACCTCAACTCCCTCGCCTCGGCAGCCGGCTCGGCGGGAGGAGCCGACACCCAGTACGTCGCCTCCGGCTGGCAATCCTCCACCGTCCGCCTCCTCCTCGGCACCCCCGACGCCAACGGCGACACCATCCCCGACATCTGGGCCGTACGCTCCGACGGAGCCGTACGCTTCCACCCCGGCGGCAGAACCGCCCTCACCGGCACCGGAACCGAGATCATCGGTGCGTCCATCTGGTGGCGAACCCGGCAGACCATCGGCTGACCCGGCCCACCTCGCGAGAAGCAAGGACCATCTGCCACACGCGGTCGCCCCAACACGGCCCGGCGCACAACGCGCCGGGCCGCCGGACACACCGCTCACGCAAACGGCCCCGACGCAAAACGCCCCCGGTCAGGTCGGCGGGCAGTACGTCGCCTACGCCGCCCGGCGCCCCGCCGGGGCGAAGAGCCAGCCCATCGGCGGTCTGGTGAGCGGCCGGACCAGACGCCGTACGGGCCGGGAGCCCAGGACGGCGGTCAGGGTCACGGCGCACAGCACGAGCCCGGCCAGTTCGGCGGGGGTGTTCGCACGGGCGATCCAGCCCGTCTCGCGCACCGGGAGAATGACCAGGGGGTGCAGCAGATAGATGGTGAACCCTCCAGCGCCCAGCGCCGAGACGAAGGGAATCCGGCGCCGGGGCACCACCCGCAGCAGGCACAGCACCAGAGCGACCGCGCCGGCGAGCACGAGCAGCCGGATCACCCAGGCCCCGTAGAGGCCCAGTGTGTCGGCCGAGGTGTACGGGTGCCGCATGGACGTCCAGGTGCCCTTGACGCGGTCGTGCCCGAGCCACCCGACCAGGGCCCCCGCCGCCAGAGCGGCGACGGCCACCGGCAGGGTCCAGCGGGCGGTGAACCAGCCCCGCAGGGAACCCTGTCCGATCCGCCACCCGATGAGGAAGAGCGGCAGGTAGACGACCGTACGGCTGGCGGAGAAGGCCAACCCCAGCTCGTCGACATAGCCCGCGGCCAGGGCGACCACCGAGGTGACCGCCAGCGGGTAGCGCAGCAGGACGACGACCGGGAGCAGCAGACGCCAGCAGATCAGCGACATCAAGAACCAGAGGGTCCACGGCAGTTGTGTCACATGGAGCTTGAACTCGTTCCCCAGCGCCACCATTTCGAGCGAGTACAGCAGGCTGAACAGGGCCGCCGGCAGTGCGATGCTCCGTACGATCCCGCGCAACCGGTGTGCGTCCAGCGGGGCGGCGGCGCTGAACACCCCGGCCAGCACGACGAAGAGAGGTACCCGCAGCGCCCAGGTCGCCACATGGAACGCCTGAAGCGACTCGTGCCGCTCCATGACGCTGCCTATGGTGTGCAGGACGACGATCAGCGTCGCGGAGACATAACGCGCGTTGTCCCACCAGGGATCCCTGGTGGGATCGGCGCCCGCGGTGCGGGCGGACGGCTTCCCCGGCGGCTCGGCGGACGCGGGTGGTTCCGTCCGCGACGGCGCCAACGGCGTTGCCGGGTAAGCGGATCCGGCGCGTTGCGGCGGTGCCGTGGTACGGGCCGTGGAGATGGTGGGCGGTATCTGCTGCATCGTTGTATCGGAACTTCCGTGCGGAGTGGGAGACATGGGCTCGGCGGGCGCGGTGGACCGGGAGCCCGTCCGGCGGTGTCACGGGCCCTCCCGCGCAGGCGCCTGCCGCGCGGGCGCCCGTGCCGTACCGGCGAACGGGGCCGCGCGCGGGCGCGGGTGGGGCGGCCCTCGGCGGAGCGGTTCAGGACATGGGCGGGCGGAGCATGGCGGGGACCGTGGCCCCTCAGGTCATGTCGTGCGGCGGAATCACGCGGAGGGCCAGGAGCGCGCAGTGGCGCGGTTGGACAAAGCGGACACGGAGAGCCCCCCAGCTGGTGATCACGCAGACACTCGGGAATCGAGACCCGGCGCCTGTGTTCTCACACCCCCCGCCGGGCTCACCCCATGGTGATGTTCACAATAAGCCCATAGTTTGTACAAATTATCCACCGATGCGGGATCGTAACCGCACACTCCCGGCCCACGAGGAAGTCCCTCGGGCGGTGTCCCAGGTCCTCGGCCGAGGGTCCGGACAGTGGCCGTCCCGGGGACAGGACACGGTCTTACGGGGTGTGCGGGACAGGCCATGGCTCCGCGACGGGACACGACGGCCGGGACCGCCCGTCCTGCTGGTTTGCCGTCGGCGCGCTGGATCTCAATCTGCCGAAGTACGACGGACGCCAGGTGCTCGAACGGATCAAGACCGATCCCGATCTCGCGCCGATCCCCGTCGTCGTACTGACCACGTCCTCGGCGGAGGAGGACATTCTGCGCAGCTACAAGCTGCACGCCAACGCGTATGTGACCAAGCCCGTCGACCTGGAGCAGTTCATCTCGGCGGTCCGCCAGATCGACGAGTTCTTCGTCACCGTCGTCCGGCTTCCCGGGCGCGTGTGACCGTCTCGCCGACGAGGCGGTCCGCCGGCTCGGCGGGCCGTGACGGCCGAACGCACCACGGGCCCATGGCGGACGCGGAGTTGGCGCGGTGGCGTCGAAGACGTTGACGGTGACTGCCGGGAGTACGGGCCCGGTTGCCGAATCGACGGCGGCACGGCCCTCGCCTCTTCCCCTCCGGACCTCGCCTCTTCCCCCGGCCCGCGTGACGACGGGCCCGTGCGTGTCATGGCCGGACTGGGCGGCGGGGCGTTGTCTGATAGCTGGTGTGGCGCGTACCGGGAAGAAACGACGTCTGTCCGTGACTGTTCCTCGCATCCTCGGCGTCGCCGTCGCCTACTACGCGGGCACGCGCGTCGGCACGCTGAAGGGGGTGACGAGGCTCGACGGCGTGGATGTCTCCCCCCTCTGGCCCGCCACGGGCATCGCCCTGGCGGCCCTGTTACTCCTCGGGACCGGGGTCTGGCCGGGAATCACCCTGGGCACCTTCGGCAGTGTGGCCACGCTCGGCCCGTTCGGCCCGTCCAACGTCGCGATCCTGGCGGGCAACACCGTCGCTCCCCTCTGTTCCTGGCTGCTGCTGCGTCGCGTGGGCTTCCGCGTGCAACTGGACCGGCTGCGGGACGGGATGGCCCTGGTCTTCCTGGGCGCCCTGACGGGGATACTGATCAGCTCCACGGTGGGCGCGGGGGCGCTGGCGCTCAGCGGAACACTGCCGCTGGGCTTCTGGCCGACCTGGCTGGCATGGTGGACGGGCGATGCCATGGGTGTCCTCCTCGTCACGCCCTTCCTGCTCGTCCTCTGCCGTATCCGGCTGCCCCTGCCGACCCACCGATGGGCCGAGTCGGCCGCCATCGTCGTCGCCGCCGTCGTCATCACACCGCTCGCCGTCACGAGGTCCCTCACCCTGGTCTTTCTCTTCTTCCCCGTACTCATCTGGGCGGCCCTGCGCTTCGAACTCGCCGCGAGCGCCCCGTACGCGCTGTTCGTCTCGGTCGTGGCGATCCTCGAAGCGGCCAAGGACATCGGCGCCTTCGCCCACTACAGCCTCATGGAACGGCTGTTCAGCCTCCAGGTGCTCAATGGATCCGTGGCGCTGACCTCGCTTCTCCTGGCCGCGACCATCACCGAGCAGAACAAGCTCAGACAGGGCATCGAGGAGGCGTGCGAGGCACTGGCGAAGGTGGTGAAGGAGATCGCACCGGAGAAGACGCGGTTGTGGCCTCCGGACCGGACACAACGGCCCTGACGGGTGATCGGGTGACCGGTGACCGGATGACCGGGTGATCACCGACTACGAGAAGCAGGGCACCACCGCGACATGGAGGAAGATCGGCGCCCGCGGACCGAGACTTTGGTCGCGGCTCGGTATCCCCTCGGCCGGTACCGGCTCCGACCGGCGTTTTCTACGCTCGGGGGATGAAGGCCTTCCTCGGATTCGTCAGCTTCATGTTCATCTCCTACGGCGTCAGCGGTCTGCTGCACCAGTGGATCGACTGGTTCCCGACGTTCTTCGGCTTCTTCCGCTTTCTCGTCCCCGACGGCTACGAGATCTACGGCTGCCTCGTGCTGACCGTGCTGGGTGTCGGCGTGGCCGTCGCGAGCGACGCCGTGGGGAAGAAGAGTTGACGCGCCGCGGCCGGCGCGGCCGAGGGCGTCGGCGTCGGCGTCGGCGTCGGCGGTACCTTCGGCCTGGCCATGACGATCGGCACATCGGCGACTACGCGCTGTTCATGGTCTCCCGCCCCCTGACCGATGACGGGCCATGCCCTCGGCCACCTCCGGCGCTGTGACCCGCTCGCCCCGACCCCACTGGGGACCTTTGGCCCCTGCCTGTCGGCACCGCGGTCGTCCGACAGTGGTGTTGTGGGCCGCTCGAACGCGGCGGCCCTCCGTGGAATGAGGCAGGCCATGTCGAAGACAACGGAGTGGACCGTACGTCTCTACCTCTTCGAGGAGGACGGGAGAACCACGGCGCGCGTGGTGCTGGACACCGGGACCACGTCGCTCGCCGGACACGGCAAGGCCCGGTGCAGCCCCGATGACGTGGATGTACCGGAGATCGGTGACGAACTCGCGGCCGGCCGCGCGCTGGCCGATCTCGGCGGGCTGCTGATCCATGTCGCCAACCGTGACATGGAGGGCGTCGGCGCGGCACCGTCCGGACGGAGCCGCCGCCGCGGGTGGCTCTGATGAGAGCCCGCGGATGGCTCTGACGAGCGCCTGGGCGGCCCCACGGCCGCCCCACCGCACCACCGCCCGCCCGGTTGAGCCGGTTGGTCCCGGCCCGGAGCCGGTCAGGGGACCCGTTCGGCCCTGGTTCGCCCCGGGGGGCCGGTCCAGGATGGAGGGGCGGCGGCCCCACGGCCGCCCCACGGCAGTGAAAGCTCCGACAACAGTGACGGGATGACGACAGCCCCCAGTGCGGAGGAACAACATGGACGAGGCACGGGACTTCTCCCCGGAGAGGCCCATCCGGGTGTTCCTGCTCGACGACCACGAGGTCGTGCGGCGCGGTGTGCAGGATCTGCTCGACGCGGAGCCGGACATCGAGGTGGCCGGTGACGCGGGATCGATCGACCAGGCCCTGGCCCGTGGCCCGGCCCTGCGGCCGGATGTCGCCATCCTCGATGTACGGCTGCCCGACGGCGACGGGATCACGGTCTGCCGGGAACTGCGCTCGCGGATGCCCGGCCTGGCCTGTCTGATGCTCACCTCGTTCGACGACGACGATGCCCTGCTCGACGCGATCATGGCGGGCGCGGCCGGATATGTGCTGAAGGAGATCAAGGGAGCGGATCTGGTGGCCGCCGTGCGCACCGTGGCATCCGGTCAGTCCATGCTCGATCCTGCGACGACGACCCGGTTGATGAGCAGTCTGCGCGGCGGCGACGACGCCGCGGCGGAGCCGGAGCCCGACGCGCTGTCGGAACTCTCGCCCCGCGAGCGGGAGATCCTCGCCCTGATCGGTGAGGGTCTGACGAACCGTCAGATCGGCAAACGGCTCTATCTGTCCGAGAAGACGGTCAAGAACCATATCTCGCGTCTGCTGGCCAAGCTCGGCGTCGAACGGCGTATCCAGGCCGCCGTTCTCGCCACCCAGGCCGGTCCTCATCCCCCCGGCCCCGGTCCCGGCGACACGCCGTACTGACGAGGGCGCCCGCGCAGGGTCGCGCAGGGTCAGGGGTCAGTCCTGGTTGATCGGTACCGTCCAAACGACACGCGCGCCCCCCTGATCAGGGGTTTCCACCGTCAACGTACCTCCCAGGCCCTCCGCTCTCCCGGCCAGATTGTCCAGACCGCTTCTGTCGCAGTCCGCCGGGACACCGGTCCCGTTGTCCGTGACGGTCACCGTCAGCCGGCCCTTGCGTACGACGAGGGACACCTCCGCCCCGCTCGCACGCGCGTGCCGTGCGACATTGCTCAGCGTCTCGCCCAGGACCGCGACGACATGTTCGGCGACCGCGGGCGGTACATCCGTGTCGATGAGTCCCTCCATACGCACCGACGGGGTGAAGCCGAGGGAGCGTACGGCCTGCTCCACCACCACGGTGGCCCGGACCCGCAGCCCCTGGCGGGCACGGGCCGTGTCATGGGCGCGGAGACCGAAGATCGTCGAGCGGATGATCTTGATGGTCTCGTCGAGATCGTCCACGGCCCGCAGCAGCTTCTCCCGCGCGGCCGGATGCTCGACGAACCGTACGGTGCTCTGGAGGGTCATCCCCGTGGCGAAGAGGCGCTGGATGGCGAGGTCGTGCAGATCGCGCGCGATCCGGTCGCGGTCCGCCAGAAGCGTGAGCTGTTCGGCCGAGCGCCGCCGTCCGGCGAGTTCCATGGCGAGGGCCGCCTGTCCCGCGAAAGCCAGCAGAGGGGCCGTGTCGGCCGGGGTGAACGGGGTGCTCCCACGGGTCCGGGCCAGCAGCAGCACACCGCGCACACCGTCCCCGGTGATCATCGGCACCGCGACGGCGGGCCCCAGTCCACGCCACCGCGGCGGCCCGGCGGTGATCCTCGGATCGGTCCCGACGTCAAGGCTCGTGAGCGGCTCTCCGGCCTGGAGCGCCGCCCCGACGAACGAGCCCTCCCGGGGAAGCACCAGACCCCGGTGGGCCTCCGCGTCGACTCCTTCGGCGAGCGCGACCCGCAGCACGTCCTTCTCCTCGTCGGGAACCGCCAGCGCCCCCAGGTCCGCGCGGACGATGCCGCGCGCGTGCTCGACGATCAGCGGGAGCACCTGGGTCTCGTCCGCTCCGGACAGCAGACTCGCGACGATCTCCGCGTTGGCCTCCAGCCAGCGCTGGCGCCCCCGGGCCTGCTCGTACAGCCGGGCGTTGTCGATGGCGACGCCGGCCGCCACGGCGAGGGTGGACAGGACGGCCTCGTCCTCGTCGTCGAAGTCCTTGCCGCCGCGTTTCTCGGTGAGATAGAGGTTGCCGAACACCTCGTCCCGGATCCGGATCGGCACCCCGAGGAACGAGTGCATGGGCGGATGACCGGCCGGAAAGCCGTACGACGCCGGGTGGTCCGACAGTTCGGAGAGCCGCAGGGACTCGGGATGGCGGATGAGCTCACCCAGGATTCCATGGCCCTCGGGCAGATGGCCGATGGCGTCGGCCTGTTCCTCGGTGACACCGACAGGCAGGAACTGCGCGAGCCGTGGCTTCTCCCCGATGACACCCAGGGCGCCGTACTCCGCGTCCACCAGCACCACCGCCGCCTCCACGATATGCCGCAGCACCTGGGGCAGGTCCAGTTCCCGGCCCACCGAGAGCACGGCTTCGAGCAGGCTCCGTACGGACTCCGGAGCGCCGTGCTGGACCGCGTCCAGATGGGCCTGCAACTCCTCCGGCAGGACATCCAGCCGTCTCGGGGTGTCCGCCGTCCGCCTGTTCCCGTCGTCGCCCACGGTTCCTCCGGCGCGGCCGGCACGTCGTACCCCGTCGCGGCCGCACTTCCACCGTAGCCGCAGACGGACACGGGCACACCGGGCCGGGGAGAGTCACGCTGGAGGGGAGACACGACCTGTCCGGGAGGGCCGGCGAACGGTCGCGGGGAGGAAGGCCGCGGAGGGGAGAAGGTCCGGAAGGGTGAGGGAGAGGAGGTGGGAGCGATGGAGCTTCCCCTGGTCGTGGGGGTGGACGGATCGGACGGCAACGCCCGTGCGGTCGACTGGGCCGCGGCCGAGGCCGAGCGCTCCGGCCTGCCGCTGCGGCTGGTCCATGCCTCCCTCTGGGAGCACTACGAAGGGGTACGGCCGGGGCCCGGCACCGACCGCCCCTCCGAGCAGATACGGGCGGAGAACCTCGTCGCCTCGGCCGAGGAGCGGGTGAGCCGCCTCGCCCCCGAGGTGAAGGTGTCCACCGGCATCCAGCCGGAGGACCCGGTGACGGTGCTGCTGAGAGAAGCGCGGGAGGCGGCGCTCCTGGTGCTGGGACCGCGCGGGCACAGTGCGCTCGCGGCCGTGCTCCTGGGGTCCGTGAGCCTGGCCGTCGCGGCCAGGGCCCGCTGTCCCGTGGCCGTGGTCCGTGGCGGGGAACCGAACCGGCGGGCGGTCCACCGGCGCGTGGTCGTCGGGGTCGGGGACCACACCGACAGCGCCGAGGCCACCCGCTTCGCCTTCCGCGAGGCGCGGTGGAGGGGCTGTGAGCTGGTGGCCGTACGGGCCTGGCACGGCCCGGACCGCCGGCGGGCGCAGGCGCGCGTGGACGAGGTCCTGGCCGTGGTCGACGGCGAATACCCCGATGTCGTCCCCCGGCCCAAACTCGTGGAGGGCCCGGTACGCCGGACGCTCCTCGCCGAGACGGCGGGCGCCGATCTGCTGGTCGTCGGCGCGAAGCGGCGGCTCCCGCCCCTCGGTCCGCGCCTCAGCCGTGTCCAGCACGCGGTACTGCGTCACGCGGCCTGCCCGGTCGAGGTGGTCCCCGCCCTGGACTGAGCGGACCCGGACCGCGCGGGACCCACGCCGGGGCCGAGCGGGCGGGCCGGACCACCCGCACACCCCGCGTGGCCCCCCGGGTCAGGACTGGTCGTCCCCGCTCCCATGGGCCGGTCGGCACTCTCCCCGGCCCAGGACAACACCCTTGTATGGGCCGTGTCCCGAAAAGACCGGTCGGAGGCTCAGGTGATGGTCATGTCGGACGAGTGGCGCGATCGCCCGCGCACGCGGGTCGTGGGAAGAACCGTCGTGGTGGAGCTGCGAGGAGAGATCGACATGCTGACCGCGCCGGGTATAAGCGACCACCTCGACTCGCTGACCGCCGCGCCGGAGCCCGATCTGGTGGTCGACCTCCAGCAGGTGGAATTCATCGACTGCAGCGGGCTCTCCGTCCTGTGCCGGGCACGTCGCCGCATACAGGAACACGGTGGCAGGCTGGCGCTGGTCATCACCGATCCGTCCATCAGCAGAACACTGCGGTGCGCCGGCCTGCTGGGCGCCTTCGACGTGGTCGACAGCGACCCGACCGCGTCCCGTGAACGACCGTGAGAACCATGGGTTCGCGCGGGACCACGCGGGCCCCTGCCTCTGCCCGCCCGCTCAGAGGCCCAGGTCGCTCAGCCCCGGGTGGTCGTCCGGACGCCGCCCCAGTGGCCAGTGGTACTTGCGCTCGGATTCCTCGATGGGAAGGTCGTTGATGCACGCGTAGCGATGGTGCATCAGTCCGTTCCCGTCGAATTCCCAGTTCTCGTTCCCGTAGGAGCGGAACCAGTTCTCGGAGTCGTCGTGCCATTCATAGGCGAAGCGCACGGCGATGCGATCGCCGTCGTAGGCCCAGAGTTCCTTGATGAGCCGGTAGTCCAGCTCCTTCTGCCACTTGCGGGTGAGAAAGGCGATGATCTCGTCACGGCCGGTGGCGAACTCGGCCCGGTTGCGCCACACGGAGCCGACCGTATACGCCAGCGCGACCTTCCCGGGGTCGCGGGTGTTCCAGCCGTCCTCCGCTCCCCTGACTTTCTCGATGGCGGTCTCCTTGGTGAAGGGAGGGAGGGGAGGGTGCTGTGCGGAAGTCATTTCGTCTCCAGGGCATCGGACATGGGGTCAGTTTCCTTCCGTCTTCCGGATCAGTGCCGCCATGGCGGAGGTCTGACAGATCTCCCGGGGCACGCGGAACCCATCGATCCATGACAAAAGGGAAATCCCCCGCCAGGTCCAAGGATCGCGCGTCAGCGCGTACACGCGCCCCCGAAGAGGGCGGAACGGGTGAAGGAACATCACCGTCGCACCGATTCACCCAACTCAGGTGCGCTGATGGCAACTCGACCGACATCACGCCGATATGCGCCGGACAAGGAGCGCCGTTTCCATGCTCAGGCCAAAGGTTTGCACCGCCTCGCAAGGAGCATACGATCGAAATCAACTTCCCGGCGCGCACGGCGTTCCGCCGCCGTCACGCCGTAGCCCTCGCCGCAGCCATGCTGATGGTCGCCGGTACGGCCTCTCTGACCATGTCCAGGGCCGACGCGACCGCGCACCGCCCCGAGAGACCGTTGTCCGTCGATCTCGAAACCGCGACCGTGGCCGAGCTGAACGGTCTCCTCAACTCCGGCAAGCTCTCCAGCACCAGGCTCACCGAGGCCTATCTGGAGCGCATCCGGGCCCTCAACTCCCAGGGGCCCTCGCTCAACGCCGTACGGTCCGTCAACCCCGACGCCATGAAGGAGGCCGCCGCCGCCGACAGGAAACGGCGCGGCAAGGGCCCGCACAGCCCCCTGCTCGGCATACCCGTCCTCGTCAAGGACAACATCGATGTCGCGGGGATGCCGACCACCGCCGGGTCCGTGGCACTCGCCGACTCGTATCCCGCGAAGGACGCGCCGATCGTCGCGCGGTTCCGCGAGGCGGGCGCGGTCATCCTCGGCAAGGCCAACCTCACCGAGTTCGCCAACTATCTGACCTCCGGGATGCCCGGCGGCTACAGCTCGCTGGGCGGGCAGGTGCTCAACGCCTACGACGGGAGCCAGTCCCCGAGCGGCTCCAGCGCCGGTTCGGGCGTCGCGGCCTCGGCGGGCCTCGGCGCCGTCACCGTCGGTACCGAGACCTCCGGCTCCATACTCAGCCCCGCGTACTCCAACTCCGTGGTCGGCATCAAGCCGACGGTGGGGCTGGCCAGCCGTACGGGCATCGTGCCGATCGCCGCCAGCCAGGACACCGCCGGCCCGCTCACCCGTACGGTCGCCGACGCGGCGGTCACGCTCACCGCGCTCGACGGCAAGGACCGGGAGGACCCGGCCACCGCCGCCAACCCGCTCGTCGGGCACGACTTCACCAAGGACCTCTCCACGACCGCGCTGCGAGGGGCCCGTATCGGCGTCGTCGCCAGTCAGGTGCCGACGGCGGGATCGGACAACCGCGCCCTGTGGGACGCGGCCGTCACCGCGCTCAGGGCCAGGGGCGCGACGCTCGTCGATGTCACCCTGGACACCTCGGGCCGCAGCTCGACCGTCCTGTCCTACGAGTTCAAGCGCGATCTGAACGCGTATCTGGCCAGGCTGCCGAGGAAGGCGCCGATGAAGAGCCTCGCCGACATCATCGCCTTCAACAGCGCGCACGCCTCCGAGGCGCTGAAGTTCGGACAGGTCAACGCGCTCAACTCCCAGGCCAAGGACCTCTCCCCGGACAGCGAGGACACCGCGCTCTACCGGGCGAACCGCGCACAGGACCTCGCCGACAGCAAGGACCGTATCGACGCCGTCATGAAGGACAACGGCCTGACGGCGCTGCTCTTCGCCAACAGCGGCAGCGCGGGCATCGGCGCGAAGGCGGGCTACCCCTCCGTCAGCGTCCCGGCCGGCTATCAGGCCGCCAATCGGCGGCCGTTCAGCATCTCGTTCCTCGGCCAGGCGTGGAGCGAGCCCACTCTCGTCGGTTACGCCTACGACTACGAGCAGGCCACCAAGCTGCGCCGGCCGCCGTCGGTGATCAACCCGGCCGCGTACCGCTGCACCGCTCTCACCGGCTTCAAGGAATCCTGCGCCCCCTGAGTCCGTCGGGCCGCCCCGGCGGGGGACCGGATGCCCTCCCTCCGGGGCGTCCGGTCCGGGTACGGGGCAAAACACCGGTCCGGGTACGGGGACATATGACAATGACAGGGGTCAGGAAATGACAGGGGTCAGGAGCTGAGCGACCGCACCAGCAGCGGCGCTCCGAGCTCCTGGTGGCCGCCGCTGGCCAGCATGCGGACCTCTCCCCGGTCGCTGATCTCCGCGCGCACGATTCCCGTCTCGTCCTCGTAGACCGGGAACCCGCCGGCACCGGCGCCGGCGGTGCGCCGGACGATCACCACGTCGTCCTCCACGGCGGATGCCTGGAACACCAGCTCGTAGCTCTCCGGATAGTCGTCCATCGGGGCCTCCCGACAAGGCTCTGGCAGGGGCCTGTGACCTGCGTCCTCCCATGGTTACCCAGACACGCGGCGCGCGCCTCACGAGAGCGCCGGCGAGCGGGCGGATCCGGACACGCGGGGGATCTCAGCGGGTGCTGAGCCAGTGCGGGTCGGGAACGACCGTCAGGATCCCCGAGAGCACGACGACCACGGCGAGCAGTACCAGCTCGGCACGGGCGGGAGGGCCGGCGTCCCGGTCCTGGCGCAGCCGGTGGCGGGCGGCCAGGGCCAGCGCGCTCACGACCGCGACCAGGACGAGTTTGGCGATCAGGACACGGCCGTACGCGGTGGTGAGGACGACATCGGCGGGAAGTCTGCGCAGGGTGGAGAGGGTGCCGGTGGCGGCCAGGGCCGCGAAGAGCCAGCCGGCGAGACGGGCATAGCGGGCCAGCACGGCCTTGACCCCGGCCGGGTCGGCGCGCCGCAGCCACGCCGTACGCAGGACGTACAGCAGACCGCCGGTCCACAGCGAGGCGGCGGTGAGATGGACGACGGTCAGCGCGGTGCCGACCAGCGGGGTGTACGGCTCGGGGTGCGCCCGGAGCGCCTCCGCGCCGACGACCACGGCCAGCGGGGCCAGGGCCCAGGCCGGGCGGTTCATCGCGACGCAGCCGGCGGCGAGCAGAAACCCGTTGGCCATGGCGAGCAGGAGCCGGCCCTCCACGGTGCCGTACACCGTGGTGACGCCGAGCCCGCTGACGGCGGCCAGCAGACCGATCTGCGCGGCGGAGGCGGCGGCCCCGGTCAGCGCGGCGGGGAACGCCCAGCCGCGCGGGGCGGGTCCGGCGCGCGCGAGCCGGGCGCCGGCCAGCTCACCGAGCTGGAGGGCGAGGGCGGCGAGAACGGCGACCCGCAGCACGGTGGTAGCGCCCGCGCCGGGTATTCGCAGCTCACCGGTGCCGCGCGCGGCCAGGCCCGCGCCGAGCGCGGCGAGCAGTGCGACAAGTACGGCGAACACGGCCGCCCCGGCGAGCAGGCCCGTGTTCACGACGGTCCTGCGCCCCGGGGCGCCGCTGGTGCCATCGGCTGGCGGACCCGGAAGTATCACCGTTTGATCATCGCTTCCGGGCACGCCGCGCGGCAATGCGGCCGGGGCGAATGCGCGACCCCTCCGGGCGGACCCGGTCCGTGGGCCCGCCCCCGCCCGTCCGTCCCGGTCAGGCGTTCTTGCGGGAGGCCAGGAACTCGTCGAAGGTGAGCAGCCCGTCGCCGTTCGCGTCATGGGCGTTGATGACGGCCTGTGCCACGGTCTCGGTCACATGGAAGTCACCGAGCTGCGCCATCACGCTCTTGTACTCGCTCGCCGTGATCAGTCCGTCGCCGTTCGCGTCGAACCGCTCGAACGCCTTGCGCGCGTCGTCGATGTCTGCCACTGTCCCGCCCCTTCGTGGTGCCGTATTGACGGGGTCAGATTATCTGTACGCATTCCCCCATACGGAGGCAGCCCGGATACGGACCAGCCCGGCAGAGCGGCCCGGCAGAGCGGCCCGACAGGGCCTAGCCGCGCCAGGGCTTGTAGTGCGGGTTGTCCAGGCACTCGGTCATGATCTCGGTCTTCTTCTGCTTGTCGACCGGGCAGACACCGACGATCAGCTCACGCGAGATTCCGCCGGGGAAGGCGACCTCTTCCTGGTCGGCCCATTTGTGGGTGGCACCGATCGTCTTGTTGACGTCGATACCGCCGGGCGCGTCGATGTAGTAGTTGTAGCCGCTCTTGTACCACTGCTTGTACAGGTCGTGGTCGTAGGTGGTGGAGACATACGGCGAGGGCTGGTTGACCAGGACGTACTTCTCCACGTCGTACTGCCCGTCCAGCGTGGCCTTGGGGAGGAAGCCCTGCTCGAAGACGATCTCCGGCGGACGGCTGTCGGCACGGTAGAGCTGCTTGCAGTTGGTGCGCCAGGACGGCGCCGGGGTGATCCGGTCCACGTCGACCCTGCGGTCGGCCGCGGCCGACAGCGGGTCCTTGACGGCGGGACAGCGTTCGGCGGCGGCGAGGGCGGCGGCCGACGCGGGACGGGAGACCGCGGACCCGGCGAGCACCGGCCCGGTGAGCGTCGGTCCGGTGAGCGTCGGTCCGGCCAGGGTGGGTCCGCCGGTGGCGGGCGCGGAGACGGCGGGCGCGGAGACGGCCGGTGTGGAGACGGTGGGCGCGGCCTCGGTGGCGGTGACCGGTACGAGAACGGCTGCGACGGAGAGGGCGACGGCTGCGGCCCGCTGCCGCGAGCGAGAGGTGATCATGGGGAGCACCCTCCACGCTGTACGGCGGCGGGCCGTGGACCATCACCCGAATGGGGGCGTGTCGGCGTCGAACGGCTGGGAACGGAGAGCGAGTTGACGCCGGGCCACACCCCGGGCCACACCCCGGGCCACACCGACCTGAGGCCGCGGACCACGGGACAGCGGCTCACACGCCACGGTCGGACCCCCGGCCCCCTGCACGGTCCCGTCCCTCACCGGAAGACACCCGTATGCCCCAGCGAGTACCGCCCCGGCTGCGGATAGACCGCGAGTCCGTGCGGTCCGCCGTCGACCGGGATCCGCGCGAGCTGTTTGCCGCTGACCGTGTCGATCGCGTACACCTCGGAGTCGTAACGCCCCGACAGCCACAGGACCTTGCCGTCCGCCGAGACACCCCCCATGTCGGGGCTGCCGCCGTCCGGCAGCCGCCACTTCTTGGTCAGCCGGTTCCGGGTGAAGTCGAAGATCGAGACGGTGCCCTCACCGCGGTTGGACACGTACATCACCTTGGAATCACGGCTGACATAGAGACCGTGGGTGCCCTTGCCGGTGGCCATCAGCTTCGGGACGGTGAACTTCTCGCCGTCCAGCACCCACATGCCGTGCGCCATCATGTCGGCGATGTAGAAGGTCTTGCCGTCCGGCGAGATCTTCACGTCCTGCGGCATCGCGCCCTGGAAGGGCAGCTTCTGCTGGGCCGTGACCTTCATCCGCTCCGTGTCGACCTTCAGCAGTTCACCGGAGAACTCGCACGAGACGATGAAGTAGCGGCCGTCCGCCGAGAAGTCGGCGTGGTTGACACCCGCGCAGGTGACCGGCTCGGTCTTCTTCACCTTCATGGTGTGCGGATCGCGGAAGACGAGCTGACGGTCGAGCGAGGCCATGACGACCGCGTACTTGCCGTTGGGCGTGAAGTAGAGGTTGTACGGGTCGTGCACGTCGACGGGTTCGCCCACCTTGCCCGTGGCGGGGTCGATCGGGGTGAGCGTATGGCCGCGGTTGTTGTTGACCCAGAGGGTCTTCAGATCCCAGGAGGGCACGACGTGCTGAGGCTGTCTGCCGACCTCGATGGTCTCGATGACCTTGTAGGTCGCCGGGTCGATGACCGAGACCGTGTCGGAGTTGGTGTTGGGGACATAGACCCGGGAGGGGAAGCCCCGCACCACGGGGGAGAGCATCCCGGGCCGGTCGGCGGCGTAGATGTCCTTGGGGTTCTGCACCGGCGGCATACCGGGCAGCCCTGCGGGCGCGCTCGACAGCGCCACGGCAGGCCGCGCGGAGGCCTTGGTGGCGTTCGTCCGGTCCCGTCGGTCGTCGGGCTCGGCGCAGCTCGCGAGGAGGGCGAGGGCCGCGGCTCCGAGCAGGGCGGTGGTCCGTTTGATGGGAGGAAGCATCAGGTCAGCAGCTCCGTGGTCGTCACCGCGCGCAGGCCGCGGCGTTCCAGTGCGTCGAGGAGGGCGGGCAGCGCGGCGACCGTGTCCGCGTAGCCGAAGTGCAGGCTCACCACGGAGCCGTTGCGGATCTGCCCGGTGACGGTGCGGACGACGGCCGGGGCGCCGGGCGAGGTGAAGTCGAGGGAGTCGACGTCGTAAGAGAGGACATGCGGGTAACCGGCCCGCAGGGCGAGCCGCTCGATCAGCGGGGTGGCGTGCTGGGTGCGGGAGGGCCGGAACCAGGTGCCGATGGAGCCGGTGAGTCTGCGCAGCCGCTCGGCGCAGCCGGTGATCTCCGCGTACGCCTCCGCCTCGCCCATCATGGAGATGTCGGTGTGGCGCAGGGTGTGGTTGCCGAGATCGTGGCCGCCGTCGAGGACTCGGCGGGCCAGGCGCGGATTCTCGTCGAGCCAGCCGCCCACGGCGAGGACGGTGACCCGGGCCCCGGCGCGTTCCGCCTCGGTCAGTACCGCGGTGGCGGTGGCGGGGTCGCCCTGGCCGTGGAAGGTGAGCGCGACCCGGGCCCGGTCGCGGGGGCCGTGCGCGATCTCGGCGGGCTGCCCGGGAAAGCGCCGGGGCGGGGGTGCGGCACGGGCCGCGGGCCGCGCCTGTCCCGAGGCGGCGCCGCTGTGTCCGTGCGGCGGTACGGAGGACGGGGGCCCGGAGCCGGGCGGGCCCGGGGCGCTGTCCGTACAGCCGATGGCGAGGGCGCCCGTGACGGCCGCGCCGGCTGCTGCGCGCAGTGCTCTGCGACGGTCGATCGGGATCACGCCCCCATTTAAGGGGCGTACCGGGCGAAAGGTGACGATTGACCCGATGAAGGGCCGCTGGGGTCGCTTACCCGGCGGATCCCGCACCCCCGCCGGCCGGCGGGCCGGGACCCATACCGGCGGGTGCGGAGTCCCGGGGTCCATACACCCCGGACTCATGGAGTCCGGGGTGTATGGACCACGGGGTCCGGAACTCACGGACTCACGAGGTCCGGGGCGCACCGACTCACGGGGCCCTGGGCGCACCGACTCATGGGATCCGGGGCGTACGGACTCATGGGGTCTGGCGGTCGGCGACCCGCATCTCGAACCAGGTGGTCTTGCCGCGCGGCAGCAGATCCACCCCCCACCGGTCGGAGAGCCGGTCCACCAGGAAGAGCCCGCGCCCGCTGGTGTCCATCTCGTGCACCGGCATCAGACAGGGCAGCCCACGGGAGGGGTCACGGACCTCGATCCTGATCCAGCCGCGGCGGCGCAGCATCCGTAATCCGAAGACCCGCGCACCGGTGTGCCGCACGGCGTTGCCGACGAGCTCCGAGACGAGCAGGACCGCGTACTCGGCGGTCTGCGGCGAGAGCCCCCACTGACGCAGCACCACACTGTGGGTGATCCTGCGGGCGGCCGAGGCGGACTCCGGGCGGGAGGGCAGACGGACTTCCGCCTCCGTCGGATTGCCGAACAACTCCAGCGCCTTGAGCGCCTGTTCGTCTTCGACGGACGGTATCCACCGCGCTGCGGTCGCGCCGGCGCGCTGCCGCGGCTGCTCCACACCCTCCAGGCCCGCCATGCCCCCCATCATGGCCGCCCAGAGGCCGCTCCGGGGCCTTTCCGGGGGAATGGACCCCCCGGAATGAATCATTCCAGGGGGCGTGAATGGCATATGCCAAGGGCAGAACTTGACCACACGAGGCAGTACTGACCTGCGATGACGCCGCGCGATTCAATGATCGCCAGGAGTGATCACGGCATTTCCCTTAAGGTTCTCTTAAGTCTGTGCTAAGGCGTGCGTGGGGTTGACGTCGTGGCTCTCCGTGTCCAATCGGGCTCCCTTCAGAGGAACTTGGCCTTGCCGGGACCGTCCTCCACGAAGGACCGCATTCCGCGCTCGCGGTCCTCCGTGGCGAACAGACCCGCGAACCAGTTCCGTTCGATGGCGAGGCCGGTCTCCAGATCCGTCTCCAGACCCGCGTCCACCGACTCCTTCGCCGCCCGCAGGGCGAGCGCGGGCCCCTGGGCGAGCTTCGCGGCCCAGGCCGCCGCCTGCTCGTACACCTCCGCCGCCGGGACCACCCGGTCGACCAGACCGATCGCCAGCGCCTCCGCGGACTTCACCTGACGGCCCGTGAAGATGAGGTCCTTGGCGCGGGAGGGGCCGATCAGCCGGGCCAGCCGCTGGGTGCCGCCGGCGCCCGGGATCAGCCCCAGCAGGATCTCGGGCTGGCCCAGCCGGGCGTCGTCCGCGGCGATCCGGAAGTCGGCGCAGAGGGCCAGCTCACAGCCGCCGCCCAGCGCGTAGCCGGTGACCGCGGCGACGACGGGCTTGGGGATACGGGCCACCGCGGTGAACGACTCCTGGAGCGCCCGGGAGCGTACGACCATCGCCGCGTGGTCCATGTCGCGCATCTCTTTGATGTCGGCGCCGGCCGCGAAGACCTTCTCGCCGCCGTACAGGATCACGGCGCGGACGTCCTCACGCCGGCCCGCCTCCTCGGCCAGCTCGCGCAGCCGGTCCTGGATGGCGGTGTTCAGCGCGTTCATCGGGGGGCGGTCCAGCCGGATGGTACCGACGCCGCCGGAGACTTCGAGGTTCACGAATGCCATACGAGGCAGGTTAACCGCCGCTAACGACGTCGGACCCGGCGCGCCTGGTCACGGTGCGCCGGGTCCGTCGCCGTCAGCGGCCCCGACAGGGGCCAGGCGGCGTTACGCGATCCACTCCGACCAGGACATGTTCCAGCCGTTCAGGCCGTTGTCCGGGGCTATCTGCTTGTCCTTCGAATTCTTGACGACGACCACGTCGCCGATGATGGAGGAGTCGTAGAACCAGGCGGACGGCGTCCCGTTGTTCCCGCCGCCCCGGATGTCCCGCAGCCCGACACAGCCGTGGCTGACGTTCGCGGAGCCGAAGGTGCCCGACGACGCCCAGTAGTTGCCGTGGACGAAGGTGCCCGAGGTGGACAGGCGCATCGCGTGCGGCACGTCCTTGATGTCGTACTCGCCGCCGAAGCCGACCGTCGCGCCGTTCATCCGGGTCACCTCGTACTTCTCGCTGATGACCATCTGGCCGTTGTACGTGGTGGTCGCCGGGGCGCCCGCGGTGATCGGGATGTTCTTGATCTGCTTGCCGTCCCGTACGACCTTCATCGTCTTGGCGCTCGCGTCGACGGTGGAGACCTGGCTGCGGCCGATCGTGAACGACACGGACTTGGCCTGCTTGCCGTACACGCCCGGACGGCCCTCGACACCGTCCAGATTGAGCTTGACGGTCACCTTCGTGCCCGCCGCCCAGTACTTCTCGGGACGGAAGTCCAGCCGGTCGTTGCCGAACCAGTGGCCCTCGACCGGTACGGCCGGCTCCGCCGTCACCGTGATGGCCTTCTCGACGGCCTCGGGGGCGGTGATGCCCCGGCTGAAGTTGATCGAGACCGGCATACCGACACCGACCGTCGAACCGTCCTCCGGCGTGTAGGTCCCGATGAAGGTGTTCTTGGGGACGAGCGTCGTGAAGGTGGTGTCCTTGGCGGACTCCCGGCCGTCGGCGTCCTCGGCGATCGCGTGCACCTTGTACTTGGTGGCGCCGGCCAGATGCTGGAGCGGCTCCCAGGCGGCGGCGCCCTCGGAGAGCTTGCCCTCGACCGGATTGCCCTTGTCGTCCTGGACGGTGACGGTGGTCAGCTTGCCCTTGGCCGCGGAGATCTTGAGGGCGCCGGTGGTCGCGACCCCCTTCGCGTCGTCCTTCGGCAGGATCGTCACCACCGCCACGGAGGCGGCGTTCTCGACCTTCGCCGCGTCCTTGCCCTTGCCGCGGTTCTTGTCACCGTCGTCCTCGCCGGAGCCCCCGCCCCCGCCGCCGCACGCGGTGACGACCAGGAGGAGCGCTCCCAGCATCAGGGCCAGCGGCCCCGTCCCCCGATGTCCCCGCCGCTGTCCCGGTATCGGCAGCCCGTTCACTCTGGTCGTCTCCCCTCGCACGGCCTGGCCCCGCCACGGCCCGCACTCCCGCGCGCTGAAATGCACGCGCACGGCGATAGATAATCACACCGCATGCGTCGCGATGAGTACGCGAATGTCACCGTTCCGTCCCAACAAGTCCGGGACGGCGCAGGTCATACGGGTTGTACGGGAAGGGGCGGGCGGCGGGCGGAGGACACGGGGACGGGGCAGGGCGGACGGGGGACGCGGGCTCGGCAAGGGGCTCAGCGGGACTCAACCAGGGCCGGGGCAGGGGTCAGTGGACGGCCGAGCCCTCCTTCCACCGCTGCCAGGACAGATTCCAGCCGCCGAGGCCGTTGTCCGGAGCGACCGTGCGGTCATGGGAGTTGACCACCTCCACCACATCGCCGATCAGGGTCTGGTAGAAGAACCAGCCCGCCGGGGTGTCGGGGGCACCGCCCTTGACATCCCGCAGACCCACACAGCCGTGGCTGACGTTCTCGGCGCCGAACGTCTCCTCGGGGGCCCAGTAGTTGCCGTGCAGAAACGTGCCGGAGGTGGTCAGCCGCAGCGCGTGCGGGACATCCTCGATGTCGTACTCGCCGCCGAAGCCAACCGTCTCGCCGTTCATCCGTGTGACGTCGTACAACTCGGTCACCACCATCTTCCCGTTGTACGTGGGGTTCTCGGACGCGCCCGCGGTGATCGGCAGGGTCGAGAGCAGCATTCCGTCACGCCGTACCTCCATGGTGTGCTTCTTGGCGTCGACCCGGGAGACCTGGGACCGCGCGACCCGGAAACCGACGGTCTTGTTCTGGATGCCGAAGACCCCGGGCGCCGCCTGGACGTTCCGCAGCCCGATACGCATCGTGACCTCGGTGCCCGGCTTCCAGTACGTACGGGGCCTGAAGTCGAGACGCTGGTCGCCGAACCAGTGGCCGACCACCTCGACCGGCGGGTCCGAGGTGACCTCGACGGCGCGCTCGACGGCGGCGCGGTCCCGGATCTTCCGGTTGAAGTCGAAGGAGATGATCATCCCGGTACCGACGGTGGCCCGGTTCTCGGGCGAGAAGTAACCGGTGAACCGGTCGGTGGGAACGGCCGTGGTGAAGGTGGTGTGCCGGGCCGAGCGCCGGCCACGGCCGTCGACCGCCACCACGTCGACGCCGTATTTGGCGGCCAGGGCGAGCCGCGCGCGGTCCCCCGGCGTCCAGACGCGGCCGTCCCCGGAGATACGTCCCGGCAGCACGATGGGACTCGCGTCCTCGATCTGGACGACCTTCACCCGCTCCAGCCGCCCGTCCGCCACCTTCACCTCGATCTTCTCCGCCGCGCCGATGTCCTTCGCACCGTCCTCGGGGGTGATCCGGATGCTCATTCCAGGAGGCCTCGGCTTGGCGTCGGTGAGCGGGCGCTCGCCGGCGCATCCCGCCAGCCCCGCGAGCCCCGCCAGCAGTCCTGTCCATGCCAGGGCAGCGGCCATACCGCCTCCCGCCCGCTTTGCGCGCTTCAGTACATGTCTCACGATCCGCCCAACGACCACCCCCCTCCGGGGGAAACGTGAATGCGGGGCCTGTTGCGGGCAGAACAGGTGGGAGGACCACGCGAGGAGGGCCGCGGCGGGGACGCTGCGCGCCGATCCGCGGGCCCGGGAGCCGCGGGAGGCCGGACAGGTGGCGAGCGCAGCCGAGCACACACCACGGGCGGCGGACCGCACGGAGCGGCCCGGCGGGCCCGCCGGGACCGGTCAGAACCGCGGGACCGGACAGCCGGACGGGACCGGACAGCCGGGCGGGAACGGACAGCCGGGCGGGAACGGACAGACCGGCGCCCTCCCCCGGTACGGTGCCAACGGCCGGCGCCGGAAACCCGGCGACCCGGCGACGGCGGTCTGGCCGGGGGCGCCGACCCCGCTGGGGGCCCGCTTCCGGACCGGTCCCGACGGGGTCGCGGGCACCAATTTCGCGCTCTGGGCGGGCGGCGCGGAAGCGGTCGAGGTCTGTCTGTTCGACGACAGCGGTGCCGAGACCCGGCTTCCGCTGACGGAGCTGACCCATGAGATCTGGCACGGCTTCGTGCCCGGGGTCCGCCCCGGGCAGCGGTACGGATTCCGGGTGCACGGCCGCTGGGACCCCTGGACGGGCGCCCGCTGGAATCCGGCGAAGCTGCTGCTCGACCCGTACGCCCGCGCGGTCGACGCCGCCGAGGGGAACGACTACCGCAGGCTGCCGCCCGAGGTCTACGGCCATGTCCGCGACTGGCCGCAGCGCAATGTCGCGGACACCGTGCGTGACGACCGCGACTCCGCCCCGTTCGTCCCCAAGGGGGTCGTCGTCCACGACGACGCGCCCGACGACGAGTGGACCGAGGACCGGCGCCCCAAGACACCCTGGGCCGACTCGGTCATCTACGAGCTCCATGTACGGGGCTTCACCAAACTCCACCCGGGAATCCCGGAGGAGCTGCGCGGTACGTACGCGGGCCTCGCGCATCCGGCCGCGATCGCCCATCTCCGCCGGCTCGGGGTGACGGCGGTCGAGCTGCTGCCCGTACACCAGTACGCCCACGAGGAGCATCTGCTCAAACGCGGACTGCACAACTACTGGGGCTACAACTCCATCGGCTACTTCGCCCCGCACGCCGCCTATGCCTCGGCCGGCACCCGGGGCGAGCAGGTCGGCGAGTTCAAACGGATGGTACGGGCGCTGCACGCGGCGGGGATCGAGGTCATCCTCGATGTGGTCTACAACCACACGGCGGAGGCCGGGGAGCTGGGTCCGACCCTCTCCCTGCGCGGGATCGACAACCGCGGCTACTACCGGCTCCCGTCCGACGCCCGCCGGTATCTGGACTACACCGGCTGCGGCAACACCCTCCATGTGGTCCAGCCCCAGGTACTGCGGCTGATCACCGACTCGCTGCGGTACTGGGTCACGGAGATGGGCGTCGACGGATTCCGCTTCGATCTGGCGGCGGCCCTGGCCCGCTCGATGCACGATGTCGACATGCTCTCGCCGTTTCTCGCGGTGATCGCCCAGGACCCCGTACTGCGCCGGGTGAAGCTGATCGCGGAACCGTGGGACGTGGGCAACGGCGGCTACCAGGTGGGCGCGTTCCCTCCTCTGTGGACGGAGTGGAACGACCGGTACCGCGACGCCGTACGGGACTTCTGGCGCGGGGCGCTGCCCGATGTACGCGATCTGGGCTACCGGCTCTCCGGGTCGAGCGATCTCTACGCGTGGGGCGGCCGGCGGCCCTACGCCTCCGTCAACTTCGTCACCGCGCACGACGGCTTCACCCTGCGCGATCTCGTGTCGTACGGGCGCAAGCACAACGAGGCCAACGGCGAGGGCAACCGGGACGGCACGGACGACAACCGCGCCTGGAACTGCGGGGTGGAGGGCGAGACCGACGATCCCGCGGTCAACGCCCTGCGCCGGCGCCAGCTGCGGAATCTGCTCACCACGCTGCTGGTGTCGACCGGGGTGCCGATGCTGGTCGCGGGCGACGAGATGGGCCGTACGCAGCGTGGCAACAACAACGCGTACTGCCAGGACGACGAGGTGAGCTGGCTCGACTGGTCGCTGCTCGGACCGCCCGGCGAGCGGGCGGACGACGCGCGCGACGACGCTACGGACGGAACAGACGCGTCCGGCGGGACGGGCGAGCGGGCGGACGATCCGGCGGGCGCGCGTGAGCTGTTCGCGCTGACCACCCGGCTGCTCGCCCTGCGGCACGCCCATCCCGTCCTGCGCCGCCGCGCCTTCTTCTCCGGCCGGCCCCAGGCCCCCGACGGGCTGCGGGACCTGGCGTGGTTCACGCCGCACGGCAAGGAGATGACCGAGGAGGACTGGTACGCGCCGGCGTCCACGCTCGGGCTCTTCCTGTCCGGGCGGGACATCCCGGGGCGGGACGCGCAGGGCGAGAAGATCACGGACGACAGCTTTCTGACAGTCCTGCACGCGGCGGGCGCGCCGGTCGACGTCACCCTGCCGGGCCCGCCCTGGGCGCGGACGTACGAGCTGCTCGTGGACACCGCGCGGGAGGAGCAGACGGAGGCACCGGGCACGGTGTACGAGGCCGGGGCGACGGTGACGGTCCCGGCGCGGTGCGTCCTGGTGTTCCGGGTACGCGAGCATCAGCCATCCGGCTGATACGACGGTACGACCAAGCCATGGTGACCCCGATAGGACGAAAACCATATGAGCGAGGTCGGTGGTAAACCGTAGGCTCGCTCTGATGCCCGAAAAACATGCCACCACCAAGGACCGGTCCTCCGTACGCTCACTGCTGCGCCTGTGGCCTTACGTACGACCGGTGCGAACGCGTCTCTTCAGTGCGGCATTCGTCGCGATCGTCGCGTCCTGTCTTGGTCTGGTGTTCCCGCTCATACTGAAGTGGATGGTGGACGGACCGGTCACCGACCGGGACCCGGGGGGTGTCTGGCTGGGGGCCCTGTTCCTGCTGCTCCTCGGGATCGTGGAGGCGGTGCTGTTCGGCTTCCGGCGATGGCTGGTGGCCCGCCCGCTGGCCGGCGTGGAGGCGGCGATGCGGGCCGATCTCTACCGCCATCTGCAACGGCTGCCGGTGGCCTTCCACGACCGGTGGCCCTCCGGTCAGCTTCTCTCGCGCGGGACGACCGATCTGATGCTGCTGCGGATGTTCCTCGCGTTCCCGCTGACGTTCCTCCTGGTGAACACGACGACGATCCTGGCGGGTTTTGTCATCCTGCTGCTCCAGGACTGGTCGCTCGGGGTGGTGCTGCTGGCCCCGGTGGTGCCGCTGGTCGTCCTCTGCGCGTTCTTCGAGGGGCGGTACACGCTGGTCGCGCGCCGGGCCCAGGACCAGGTCGGCGATCTGACCACGGTCGTCGAGGAGGGCGTGCTCGGTATCCGGATCATCAAGGGGTTCGGCCGCCATCACAGCCAGGCGCTCGCCTTCCGGGCGCTCGCGCGGCGGCTGCGCACCACGGAGCTGGACAAGGCACGGCTGCTGGCGGGCCTCTGGGCCCTGATCATGACCATTCCGGAGCTGGCGATCGGCGTGGCGCTGGTGCTGGGCACGGTCCAGGTGGCCGACGGCGGACTCTCGGCGGGCACGCTGGTGGCGTTCCTGTCGACGGCGCTGGCGCTGCGGTGGCCGGTGGAGTCGATGGGGTTCCTGCTGGCGATGAGCCAGGAGTCGGCGACGGCGACCGAGCGCTTTTTCGAGGTGATGGACGTACCGGAGGAGGCGGAACCGGAGCCGTCGGACGCTTCGGCGGCGCGGGCGGCTCGTAACACGCGGGCCACGCGGGCAGGAGAAACGGTTGCTCTCACCAAGAGACCCGACAGGACGCCCGACAGCGACCCGGACGCGGTGGGCGGGCTGCGCTTCGAGGGCGTCTCGTTCCGCTACCCGGACGCCGACGCGGACTCCACACCCGTGCTCTCCGGGATCGATCTGCACATCAGACCCGGCGAGACCATGGCCCTGGTCGGGTCCACCGGGTCGGGCAAGACGACGCTCACCGCGCTCGTACCGCGCCTGCACGAGGTGACCTCGGGACGGATCACGCTGGACGGCGAGGACATCGCCCTGATACCGCGTCCACGGCTGCGTGAGCTGGTGTCGCTGGCGTTCGAGGAGCCGACGCTCTTCTCCGCGAGCGTCGCGGAGAACGTCCTGATGGGCGCGGCGGACGCCGGCGAGGAGGCGCTGTCCCGGGCGCTGGAGGTGGCCCAGGCGGGCTTTGTCGGTGATCTGCCCCAAGGCATGCGTACGGAGGTGGGTGAGCAGGGGCTCAGTCTCTCCGGCGGCCAGCGGCAGAGGCTCGCGCTCGCCAGGGCGGTGGTCGGCCGGCCGCGCTTCCTGGTGCTCGACGATCCGCTCTCCGCGCTGGACGTCCATACGGAGGCGCTGGTGGAGGCGGCACTGCGGCAGGTGCTGCGGGAGACGACCGCGCTGGTGGTGGCACACCGCCCGTCCACCGTGATGCTCGCCGACCGGGTGGCGCTGATCTCGCGGGGGCGGATCGCCGCCGTGGGCACCCATCAGGAACTGCTGCGCACCAGCGAGGAGTACGCGTGGCTGATGTCCGGAACCGAGCCGGGCGTGGAGTCCGAGGCCGTTGAGGAGACCGTCCGATGACCACGTCGACCAGCACCACGGGCACGGGACCGGCCCCTGACGAGGGGCCGGGCACGGACCTGGAGAAGACCACCGACCTGAGGCCTACGGACCTGAGGGCCACGGACCTGGAGAAGGGCACGGGCACAGACACGGCCCGGCCCCCGGAGTCCCCGGACGCCCCCGTCGACGATCCCTTCGGCCAGGACGCGCTGCCCGCGCCCCCGGGCGCCACCGGCGCCCTGCTGCGGTCCCTGCTGAGCGCCCGGCGTACGAGGGTCGCCGTGACCGCGCTGCTCCTGCTGCTCCAGCAGGCCGCCGCGCAGGCGGGCCCGCTGCTCGTCGCGTACGCCATCGACCGCGGGGTGCCCGCCTTCCGGGAGAACGACCACGGTCCGCTGATCGCCGTCGGCGCCGGGTATCTGATCTGCGCCGTCGGTTCGGGAGTCTTCCAGTACGCCTTCATCCGCGCCGCCGCCCGGGTCAACCAGGACGTACTGCTCGATCTGCGCGGCCGTATCTTCCGCCACGCGCAGGCGCTGAGCGTGGACTTCCACGAGCGGTACACCTCGGGGCGGCTGATCTCCCGGTCCACCACCGATGTGGAGTCCCTGCGCGAACTGCTCAGCGAGGGTCTCCAGGAACTCATCGGCGTGGTGCTGGCCTTCGCGTACATCTGCGCGATGCTGCTCTATCTGGACTTCGGGCTCGGCGCGCTGGCCGTGCTCTCCTTCGTACCGCTCTATCTGCTCGTACGGCTCTACCAGCGCCGCGCGGCCGAGGTCTTCGGCCGGCGGTCCACCGCGATCGCCGCCGTCATCGTGAAGTTCGCGGAGACGATGAACGGCATCAGGCCGGTGCAGGCCTTCCGGCGCGAGCGGGCCAACGACGCGCGCTTCCACGAGCTCAACCACCGCCACGAGCGCACCAACGGCGACGCCCTGCTGGAGATGGCCCGCTATGTGGTCGGCTCCCGGCTCGTGGCCAACACCGCCGTCGCCGGGATCGTGCTCTGGGGCGCCTATCGCGTCGCCGGGGGCACCCTGGCCCTCGGTGTGCTGGCCGCGGCCGTGCTGTATCTGCGGCGGCTGTACGACCCGATCGACCGGCTCGGGATGTTCCTCAACTCGTACCAGTCCGCCGCCGCCTCCCTGGAGAAGATCGCGGGCCTGCTGGCCCAGACGCCCTCGGTGCCCGAGGCGGAGCACCCCCGGCCGCTGCCCGCGCTCACGAGCGGCTTCCCGGGCCGCGGGGTCGTGTTCGACGGGGTGAGCTTCGCGTACCGCACGGGGGGTGAGGTCCTCCCGCGCTTCGATCTGACGGTCCCGGCGGGCCAGACGGTCGCGGTCGTCGGCTCCACGGGCGCGGGCAAGTCCACCCTGGCCAAGCTGCTGGCGCGGTTCTACGACCCGACGGAGGGCCGGGTGCTGCTCGACGGGGTCGATCTGCGCGAGCTGGACACACCGGAGCTGCGGCGCGGTGTGGTGATGGTGACCCAGGAGGCGTTCCTCTTCTCCGGCACGGTCGCCGAGAACATCGCCATCGGCCGGCCCGACGCCTCCCGCGAGGAGATCGTCCGGGCGGCCAAGGAGATCGGCGCGCACGACTTCATCAGCGGTCTGCCGGACGGCTACGACACGGACGTACGCAAGCGGGGCGGCCGGATCTCCGCGGGCCAGCGTCAACTGGTCGCCTTCGCGCGCGCGTTGCTCGCGGACCCGGCGGTGCTGATCCTCGACGAGGCGACCAGCTCCCTGGACATCCCGGGCGAACGCGCGGTCCAGCGCGCGATGGACACCGTCCTGCACGGCCGCACCGCGGTGGTGATCGCCCACCGGCTCTCCACCGTCGAGATCGCGGACCGGGTGCTGGTGATGGAGCACGGCCGCATCGTCGAGGACGGCACACCGGCCGATCTCATCGCGGGCACGGGCCGCTTCGCGGGCCTCCACCGCGCCTGGCGCGAAAGCCTTGCCTGACAGGGGAATTCAGCGGAATCCGGCGCGACGGCCGTCGCCTCTCGATAATTAGTCACACAATGACCGCTCTCAAGTTTTTGCCTCTTCGGGGTAAGAACCGGTGTGTCGTTTTACGAAGTCTTGGTTTTCTGTAAATGTTTGCCCGTCACGACAGGGCCTGAACCCGTGCTCGGGCGGCGGGTTCTGAATTGAGGGAGAACCATGAACTACGGCACCACTCTGCGAGAAGCGGTCGCGTCATCGCGTACGACGCCTCTCATCGGTATCTATGACATGTACTCGGCCTCCATCGCGGCCCAGCACTACAACGGTTTCTTCGTCTCCGGCTTCGGATTCGCGGCGTCGCACTACGGACTGCCCGACATCGGCTTCATCGCCTGGCCCGACATGCTGGCCTTCGTGGAGCGGCTGCGGCTGGCCTTCCCGCAGCACCATCTGCTCGTGGACATCGACGACGGCTATGTGGACCCCGAGGTCGCCTGCCATGTGGTGCAGCGGCTGGAGCGCGCCGGGGCGTCCGGGGTGATCCTGGAGGACCAGAAGCGTCCCCGCAGATGCGGGCACGCGGACGGCAAGCTGATCCTGCCGCTGGAGGAGTATCTGGAGAAGCTCGACCTGGTGCTGCGCAGCAGGCAGGACCTGCTCGTGGTGGCCCGTACGGACGCCACGGAGGAGGGGGAGATCATCCGCCGGGCGGAGGCCCTCGCGGAGACCGACGCGGATGTCGTCCTCGTCGACGGGGTCCGGAGTGTGGAGTGGATCCGTAAGATCCGTTCGATCGTCGGCGACAAGCCGCTGCTGTTCAATCAGATCGCGGGCGGAAAGTCGCCGAGGCTCTCGCTTTCCGAACTGTCGGAGCTGGGCGTCGATCTCGCCATCTACAGCACGCCATGTCTTTTCGCCGCGCACGGCGCGATCGAGGGCGCGCTGGCCGATCTCAAATTGGCCGACGGCCGTCTCCCGGACACCTCGGAAACCGGAGCCATCGGCGTCAAGGGATCCACGGAACTGCTGGAGAAGAACATCAGCAGGCACCACCGGTTCCGCTCGTCGGTGTCGGTCTGACCGCGCGCCGAACCGTCGTATGTCCGTGAAACTCTTCCGGTCCGGCACCGGCCGGCACCGGCAGCGAAAAGCAGGGTCCCTCGTACGAGGGGCGTCCACGGCGGGGGCCGTCGTCGCGGCGGCGGCGAGTGTGCTGTGCGCGGGCGGTACCGCGACGGCCGGGCCGGCGGTCACTCCCGTGGAGGCCTGGGGCGGCGAGGACGACGAGGACGAAGCGCGGCCGGAGCCCGCGGGCAACCGGAGCGTCGGACTCATCGTGATCGACAACTCCTACGCGGACTCATGGCTGGAGATCGACCGGACGCTCAATACGCTGCTCCTCGCCAAGGGCACGGCGGGCAGCGATCACGACGGGGGCGGCGGGGCCATCGACGTACAGACCGGAGACGGCGCGGGCGCGGGCTCGGCACCCGCACCCGCTCCGGCACCCGCACCGGCACCGACGCCCGCACCCGCTCCGGCACCGACGCCCCGGGCAGAACCGGAACCGGATCGTCGGCATACTTCCTCCGGCAACTGGATCCCCGAGGTCGGCCATCCCCCGTGGCAAGGCGAAAGCGGTGAGTGACGTGACGTCAATGACCTGGCTGAGTTCCTGGCCAGGCCGCTTGAGGAGGGCGGTCGACCCCTATGTCGTCGCCCTCCTCGGCACGGTCGTGTTCGCGGCGCTGCTGCCCGCGACCGGCGGGGCGGCGACGGCCGTCGGCCATGCCGCCGACATCGCCATCGGTCTGCTCTTCTTCCTGTACGGCGCGCGGCTCTCCACCCGGGAGGCGCTGGACGGTCTGCGGCAGTGGAAGCTCCATCTCGTCGTGGGAGCCAGCACCTTCGCGCTCTTCCCGCTGCTGGGGCTGGCCGTCGGCGGCCTCGTGCCGTATCTGCTCGGCGAACAGCTCTACATGGGGCTGCTCTTCCTCTGTGCCGTCCCCTCGACGGTCCAGTCGTCGATCGCGCTCACCTCCACCGCCCGCGGCAACGTCCCGGCGGCCATCTGCGCCGGTACGTACTCCAGCCTGGCCGGGATGGCCGTCACCCCGCTGCTCGCGGCCTGGCTGATCGGCTCCGCGGTGAGCTTCTCGCCGCACGGTCTGCTGACCATCGTCACGGAACTGCTGCTGCCCTTCGTCGCCGGGCAGTTCTGCCGCCGCTGGATCGGGGAGTTCATCGGCCGCCACAAGAGGTACGTCGGGCTCCTGGACCGGTTCTCCATCCTGCTCGTGGTCTACACGGCCTTCAGCAGAGGCATGGCCGAGGGCATCTGGCAGCAGATGACACCGGCACGGCTGCTCGTCCTGCTGGGGCTGGCCGCGGCCCTGCTGGCGGTGGCGCTCGGTACGACCTCGTTCGCCGCGCGGCGTCTGGGGTTCAGCCACGAGGACCGCATCACCATCGTCTTCTGCGGCTCGAACAAGAGCCTCGCGACGGGACTGCCCATGGCCGCCGTGCTCTTCGGATCCTCGGCGGGGCTGGTGATCCTTCCGCTGATGCTCTTCCACCAGCTCCAGCTGATGGTGTGCGCGGTCATCGCGGGCCGCTGGTCGCGCCGGACCTCGCCGGCCGCCGCCGCTCCCGCACCGCGCGTCTCCCTGCGTGGTACGGCGACTTGACGCGCGTACCGTCGCGGAGTTGACGCCCGCGCCCCCGCGGAGGGGACGGTAAGAAATCGGTCACGTTACGAAACGTTCCCGTCAGCGTCAGCACACCGTCCGCTCAACATCACGTTCACATTCGGCAACTTCGCGTCCGAACTCCGCACGGTCATCGAATCGCGCTGCCGCAAACCGTTGTTGACACTGTGCGAACCCTCGGCGGCATCTCCACGATGATCGACGAAACGTCCGCTTAACGAACAAGCCCTTTCGAGCAGCGGACGATTTCCGGCCAACTTCTTGACGCGCTCCTGACAGTGAGCCGTCACGGCTGTCACTCTTCCCCCGTTCTCCGCACCACATTGCTCCGCTTGCTCTGTCCGGGCTGCCCACCGAGCGGCCCGGTACCCCCCTCGCAGAAGGAGTTCGCGTGAGATCCACGCCCAGCCGTCGCGCCACCGCGACCGGTGCTCTGATAGCGGCAGCCGCTCTGCTCACCGTCGGTGTGCAGGCCGGTACCGCTTCCGCCCAGCCCGAGAGCGCACCCGCCGCACCGGTGGCCGGCAAGGCCAACCCCGGTGCGCAGGAGCGCACTCTCTCCCCCGCGCAGCGCACCGCGCTGATCAAGGCGGCCGACTCGTCCAAGGCGGCCACCGCCCAGGACCTCGGCCTCGGCGCGCAGGAGAAGCTCGTCGTCCGTGATGTCCTCCAGGATGTGGACGGCACCACGCACACCCGGTACGAGCGCACGTACCAGGGCCTCCCGGTCCTCGGTGGCGACCTCGTCGTGGCGGCGACGAAGGCGGGCGCGACGAAGTCCGTCAGCAAGGCGTCCAAGGCCGTCCTCGAGAACGTCGCCACCACGGCCGACATCGCGCCCGCCGTCGCCGAGAAGCAGGCGCTGAGCGCCGCCGCCGCGGAGGGCTCGAAGAAGACCGAGGCCGACCGCGCGCCGCGCAAGGTGGTCTGGGCGGCGAAGGGCACGCCGACCCTCGCGTACGAGACGGTCGTCGGCGGACTCCAGCACGACGGCACCCCGAACGAGCTGCACGTCGTGACCGACGCCGCCACCGGCAAGAAGCTGTACGAGTGGCAGGCCGTCAACAACGGTGTGGGCAACACCCAGTACAGCGGTCAGGTCACCCTCGGCACCGCGCCGGCGTACACCCTGACCGACACCGGCCGCGGCAACCACCGGACGTACAACTCGGACACCGGGGCGCTCTACACGGGTCCCGACGACGTCTGGGGCAACGGCCTGCCGTCCAACACGGAGACCGCCGCCGCGGACGCCCACTACGGTGCCGCGCAGACGTGGGACTACTACAAGAACGTGCACAACCGCACCGGTATCCGCAATGACGGTGTCGGCGCGACCTCGAACGTCCACTACGGCAGCGGCTACGTCAACGCCTTCTGGCAGGACAGCTGCTTCTGCATGACGTACGGCGACGGCCAGAGCGACCAGCGGCCGCTGACGTCCATCGACGTGGCCGCCCACGAGATGTCCCACGGCGTCACCGCCGCCACGGCCCGTCTGGTCTACAGCCAGGAGTCCGGCGGTCTGAACGAGGCCACCTCCGACATCTTCGCCGCGGCGGTCGAGTTCTACGCCAACAGCCCGCAGGACCCGGGTGACTACCTGGTCGGCGAGAAGATCAACATCAACGGCAACGGCACCCCGCTGCGGTACATGGACCAGCCGAGCAAGGACGGCGCGTCCAAGGACTACTGGTACTCCGGTATCGGCGGCGTGGACGTCCACTACTCCTCGGGCCCGGCGAACCACTTCTTCTACCTGCTCTCCGAGGGCAGCGGCGCCAAGGTCGTCAACGGTGTCTCCTACAACTCCCCGACCTCGGACGGTCTGCCGGTCACCGGCATCGGCCGGGCGAAGGCCGAGCTGATCTGGTACCGGGCGCTGGCCACGAAGTTCACGTCCACGACCAACTACTCGGCGGCCCGTACGGGTACCCTCGCGGCCACCGCTGAGCTGTACGGCGCCACCAGCGCCGAGTACACGGCCGTCCAGAACGCCTGGGCCGGTATCGCGGTCGGTCCCCGCCCCGGTGGCGGCGGCACGGGCCAGTCGTTCGAGAGCACCACGCAGGTCTCCATTCCGGACAACGGCGCGGCGGTCACCTCGACGATCAACGTCGCGGGTGTCACGGGCAACGCCCCGGCGTCCCTCCAGGTCGACGTGAACATCACGCACACCTGGCGCGGTGACCTGGTCATCGACCTGGTCGCCCCGGACGGCAGCGTGTACAACCTGAAGCCGGCCAGCGGCAGCGACTCGGCGGACAACGTCGTGGAGACGTTCTACGCGGGCGCCTCGTCCGAGGTCGCGAACGGCGCCTGGAAGCTCCGCGTCCAGGACGTCGCGTCGGCGGACGTCGGCCGTATCAACAGCTGGAAGCTCACCTTCTAGAGCTGAGCCGCACGACGGCCCGCTCCGGCCGAGCCGGCCGAAGCCGACCGAAGCCGATCCGGGAACCGCCCGGGGTGTCCTCACCGACACCCCGGGCGGTTCTGTCGGTCAGGCGCCGGACGCGATCCGTACGTCGGGGATCGTCTCCAGGAGCCGGCCCCACTCCGGGTACATGGCGACCTTCCTCAGATGCATCGCCCCGATCTCCCCGCCCAGCCCGGGGTCCATGTCGTCCGACAGACGGACCGCCGAGAGCCTCGCGAGATACGGGACGATCCCGGCGTCGCCGGCGAGATGCACCGGGTCGTGCATGTACCGCTCCAGCGCCGCCAGATCCTCGATACCCACGCAGTAGGCATGGGTGAAGCCCTCGGCGGGGTCCCCGAGGTCCTGGCCGACGGCCGAGAACGAGACCGGGCCGACCGCGGCCGTACGTCTCATCGTCGCGAGGACGCCCTCCTTCTCCTCCTCGGTCGTCCCGTCCTTGAAGGCAAAACGCAAAATATGAACCATCACGGGCATTTCTCCCGAGTGCGGAGCGATAATGAACCTGCGGGTTCAATCTAATGGTTTTCTCAGTCAAGAAACAGACGGGTCCATGGAAATGAACCAGCAGGTACGGTCGGTGAGGGCCCGGCGGTAGAGTGCGAAGGTGACAGAAGCGACAGCACCGGCCGGGCGGACGGCATCACGGGGGCGCATCGACAAGCGGCGGGCGATCCTCGACGCCGCGTTCACGGTCTTCGCCCGCCGGGGTTACGGACAGGCCTGTGTCAAGGAGATCGCCGAGGTGGCGGGCGTCGCCAAGCCGACCGTGTACAACCACCTCAACGACAAGGAAACCCTGTTCCGGCACGCGATGGAGGCCGCCGCCGACACGGTGATGGCGGAGAACCTCGCCGCCGTCGAGCGGCTGCGCGAGCCCGGTGACGATCTGCGCGCCGCCCTGGAGGACATGGCGTACCGGATGCTCCTGGTCTGCTGCGACGAGCGCGGACGAGCGCTGCGGTGGCTGACGTACGCCCAGGTCGCCCGTTTCCCCGATCTGATCGAGGCGGTCCAGGGACGCACGTCGAACCGGCTGGGCGAAGCCCTCGCGGACCGGCTGGCACGGCTCTCGCTGTCCGGGCGTCTGCGCCCGTGCGACCCGGAGGAAGCCGCGGAACAGTTGCTCGCGCTGCTCACCGGTCCCATGGAGACACGGTCCCGGCTGGGCACCCGCGAGGTCCCCGCCGCCGAGACGCGCGCCGTGGCGAAGGCCGCGGTCGACACCTTTCTGCGCGCGTACGGCGCGGCGGACGTCCTGGAGACGACCGGCGGCTGACACCGGCGCCAGGCAGGCCCGTACACCGCGTTCTTCCGCCATACCCGGCAGCACAGGAGCTCCCGTGAACCGACTCACCTATGACGACGTCAAGCAGGCGGGTGACCGCGTCGCGGGACGTGTACGCCCGGTGGCCCTGGCGCCGACGGAGCTCGGCGCGGCCGATGCCGGCGACGCCGCCGGCGCCGCGAACTCCCCCGGCGGCTCCCGGAGTTGGCTGGCGCTGGAGTTCATGCAGCACACCGGCAGCTTCAAGGCCCGTGGCGCCCAGAACTTCCTCCAGGCCCACCGCGCGGCCGGCACCCTCCCGGACGCCGGGGTGACCATCGCGTCGGGCGGCAACGCGGGGCTCGCCTGCGCCTGGGCCGCCCGGCAAGTGGGCGTGACCGCCACGGTGTTCCTGCCCGAGACCGCGCCGCCGGTCAAGGTGGCCAGGCTCCGCTCGTACGGCGCGGAGGTACGGCTGGTCGGCGCGCGGTACGCCGAAGCGCTGGCGGCCTGCGAGGAGTTCGCCGCCGGCAGCGGGGCGCTCGCCTCGCACGCGTACGCCCATCCGCTGATCGCCGCCGGGGCGGGCACGCTGTTCGAGGAGATCCACCGGCAGCTCCCGGGCCTCGACACGGTGGTGGTCGCGGTCGGCGGCGGCGGTCTCTTCGCGGGAGTGGCCACGGCGGCCGGTCACCACGGCGTACGGGTCGTGGCGGCCGAGCCGGAGAACTGCCGCGCCCTGAACGCCGCGATCGAGGCCGGCGCGGTGGTGGACGTCCCGGTCGACTCGGTCGCCGCGGACTCCCTGGGCGCCTCCCGTGCCACTCCGCTGGCCCTTCACGCGGCCCAGCACGCCGATGTCCGCTCGGTGCTGGTCCCCGACCCCGAGATCACCCGCGCCCGCCACACCCTCTGGACCGCCCACCGCGTCGCGGTGGAACACGGCGCCGCCACGGCCCTGGCGGCCCTCACCACCCCCACGGGCGGCTACCGTCCCGCCCCGGGCGAGCGGATCTGCGTCATCCTGTGCGGCGCGAACACGGACACCCGCACCCTGACCGACACCGACGCCTCCGCGCACTGACACGGGCCGCCACGGAAGGCAGATGCCGACGCAAAGGAGAGGTGCCGGCCCCGATCCCGCCGGGGCCGGCACCTCTCCGTACTACCGGGCTCGATCGAGCAGCGAGCCTAGTTGGGGTTGCCCGCGTTGGTCAGGGTCTCCCAGGCCACGAACAGATTGTTCGTGCCCGAGGGCCGCTGCTGCTCCGTGAGCCGCTGGGTGTTGGTCATCGCGTAGCCCAGCCGGGTGTTGAGCGCGTTGAAGCCCACCTCGGTGATCGGTCCGAGGCCGCGCTGCACACTGCCGCCGCACAGGTTCGACGGTACGGGCTCGGCCTGGACCTCGTACTTGGACTGGAAGCCCAGCGCCTGCCTCAGCCGCTCGCCGACCTGCGGGAAGAGGTCCTGGCCCTGGATACGGGCCGTCTCGTAGACATGCGAGACGGACGAGATGCCGTAGCCGGTGTGGACGAAGTCGCGGCAGGTCTCCTGGGTGAGACCGGTGATGAAGGTGCCCTGGCCCTGCCAGTAACCGACGATCTTGTCGCGGGTGTTGAGGTTCTGGCTGGGCACGGTCTTGGGCAGCGCGCCGTCGGAGGCCAGATAGATGTACGCGGGCACCCGGACGAGGTACTTGCCGATCGCCTTGTCCCAGCTCGCCTTGTCGTCGAGGAAGACGGAGATGCTGACCGCCGCCTCCATCATCGTCAACTCCCAGTTGCCGTTGGAGTTGGAGCCGTTGATGATCTCCGGCAGATAGACATTGCGCAGCATGGTGCTGAAGCGCCCGGCGTTCGGCCAGTTGCCGTAGACATGCTTGATGATCTCCGCGGCCTTGGGCCAGGAGGAGCCGGCCCAGCCCGTCTGGAGCGGGGCGTTGCTGTTGGTGTGGTCCTGGATCGAGTTGGACCAGGCGTCCATGAGCTGGATCGACTTCTGCGCGTACCGGTCGTCGCGGGTGATGTACCAGGCCAGCGCGGTGGTGTACGCGGCGATCGCGTCCTCGCGCTCGTCCGTGCAGCCGTTGTTGGGGTTGGAGTACGAGCCGCACTCGACGACCGCGCGGGGCTTGGCCGTACGCGTGAGTGAGGCGTACCTGCTCCCCATCATCTGGTCGTAGGCGGACTTCCAGGGCTGCGCGCCCGCCTGCACCTTGCTCCGTACGAAGTCGAGCTGGGCGGTGCTGAGGTTCACGCCGGGGTGGGTGAAGTTCGCCGGGGCGGCGGCGACGGCAGGGGCGGCGACGGCGGCGGGGACTGTCTTCGGCGCCTTCTCGGCGGCGGCGGGTGCCGTGAAGGCCGCGGCCAGAACACCGGCCAGGGCGGCGGAGAGTCCGAGGATTCTGGTCATTCCGGGGATGGATCCGGGGCGCATGTGGGGGTGCCTTCCGGTCAGTGGACGATCCTCAACTCGATTCACTCATATGAACCGTGAGTGGAGTCGTGAACCTGTTATGAACCAGGAAGGTAGAACCATCCCATGAACACGTCAAGGTCTGGACCAATGACCTGGTGCGGGGGCCGGGCGCCCACCCCCGCGCCCCGCCCCCGCACCTTCCGTCCCGCCTGTCGGACCCGCCCGTCGGATCAGCGCAGCAGTACGCCCGCGCCCTCCCCCGTCGCCTCCGTGGGCAGCGCGACCAGCCCCAGATCCGCGCTCGTGGCGAGCAGCGGATGGGCGGGCAGCACCCGGACCGTATAGCCGTAAGGGCCCGTACGGTCCAGCGCGAGCGGCCCTTCGTACACCCAGCGGCCCTCCGGGTCCGGCCCGTCGGACGGCTTGAGCGGGAACGTGCGCGCGTCCACGAGTGTGTCGTCCGAGCCGACCCGGCCCGCGACGGCCTGTACCTCCACATCGTCCGGGCGCAGTTCGCCGAGGCCGGCCTGGACCCGCAGCGAGAGTGTGGAGCCCAGCTCCGCCGTGCCACCGGCGCCGGTGGCCGAGACCGCCTCCACATGGTCGACCGACACATACGGCCAGAGTGTGCGTGTGCGGTACTTCCAGGACGCCAGCTCCGTCGCGGTCGCGGCGTCCAGAGCACGGTGGGCGTGGGCGGCGGGCTCGTAGAGCCGCTCCACATACTCACGCACCATCCGTCCCGCGAGTACCTTCGGCCCCAGGGTGACCAGGGTGCTGCGGACCATCTCGATCCAGCGCTCGGGCAGACCGTCCGGACCCCGGTCGTAGAAGCGGGGCGCCACCCGGTCCTCGATCAGCGCGTAGAGGGCGTTGGCCTCCAGCTCGTCCCGGCGGTTCTCATCGGTGGTCGCGCCGTCCGCGGTGGGGATGGCCCAGCCGAAGTCCGGTTCGAACCACTCGTCCCACCAGCCGTCCAGCACCGACAGATTGAGACAGCCGTTGAGCGCGGCCTTCATCCCGCTGGTGCCGCACGCCTCCAGCGGACGCAGCGGATTGTTCAGCCAGACGTCACAGCCCGGGTAGAGCTTGCGCGCCATGCCCATGCCGTAGTCGGGCAGGAAGACGATGCGGTGGCGCACCCGCGGATCGTCGGCGAACCGCACCAGCTCCCGCACCAGCCGCTTGCCGCCGTCGTCCGCGGGATGCGCCTTGCCCGCGACGACGATCTGGACCGGGCGCTCCGGGTCGAGCAGCAGATCCGTCAGCCGGTCGCGGTCGCGCAGCATCAGTGTCAGACGCTTGTACGAGGGGACCCGGCGGGCGAAGCCGATGGTGAGGACGTCCGGGTCGAGCACGCCCTCGATCCAGCCCAGCTCGGCGGCCTGGGCACCGCGCTGGAGCCATGACGCGCGCAGCCGCTTCCGTACCTCCATGACGAGCTGTTCGCGCAGCAGACGGCGTACGTCCCAGAGATCGGCGTCGGGGACCGCGGGCGACAGGGTGGCGTCCGGGGGGCCCTCGCCCAGCCGGGCGATCTCGGGCGCGACCCAGGTCGGCGCGTGCACGCCGTTGGTCACGGAGGTGATGGGCACCTCCTCCGGGTCGAAGCCCGGCCAGAGTCCCGCGAACATCTCCCGGCTGACGGCGCCGTGCAGGGTGGAGACGCCATTGGCCCGCTGGGCGAGCCGCAGGCCCATCACGGCCATGTTGAAGAGATTCGGCTCACCGCCCGGATAGCTCTCCATCCCGAGGCCGAGGACCCGCTCGGCGGCCACACCGGGCAGCTCCCCGTCCTCCCCGAAGTGGCGGGCGACCAGCTCGCGGTCGAACCGGTCGATCCCGGCCGGCACGGGGGTGTGGGTGGTGAAGACCGTGCCGGCGCGGACGGCCTCCAGGGCGGCCTCGAAGCCGAGCCCGGTGTCGACGAGTTCACGGATGCGCTCCAGGCCGAGGAATCCGGCATGGCCCTCGTTGGTGTGGAACACCTCGGGCGCGGGGTGGCCGGTGAGCCGGCAGTACGCCCGGACCGCGCGCACTCCGCCGATGCCCAGCAGCATCTCCTGGAGCAGCCGGTGCTCGCTGCCGCCGCCGTAGAGCCGGTCGGTGACATCGCGCTCGCCCGGACCGTTCTCCTCGACGTCCGAGTCGAGCATCAGCAGCGGGACCCGCCCGACCCGCGCCAGCCAGACACCGGCGCGCAGCGAGCGCCTGCCCGGCAGCGAGAGGACGACCTGGGCGGGGGTGCCGTCCTCCTCGCGCAGCAGGGTGAGCGGGAGTTCGTTGGGGTCGAGGACCGGATACTGCTCCTGCTGCCAGCCGTCCCGGGAGAGCGACTGGCGGAAGTAGCCGTGCCGGTAGAGCAGACCGACACCGATGAGCGGTACGCCGAGATCGCTGGCGGCCTTGAGATGGTCGCCGGCGAGGATGCCGAGACCGCCCGAATACTGGGGCAGGGCCGCGGTGACACCGAACTCGGGCGAGAAGTAGCCGACGGCGGCGGGCAGCTCGGCGCCCTCGGCGTCACGCTGCTGGTACCAGCGGTCGCCGCGCAGATAGGTGTCGAGATCGGCCGCGGCGGCGGTCAGCCGGTCCAGGAAGGAACTGTCCCCGGCCAGCTCGGCCAGACGGGCGGCGGAGACGGATCCGAGCAGCCCCACGGGGTCGCCGTCGGCGGCCCGCCAGCCGGCGGGGTCGACGGCTTCGAAGAGCTCTCGGGTCTCGGTGTGCCAGGACCAGCGCAGATTGCGGGCGAGGTCGCTGAGCGGTTGGAGTGGTGCGGGCAGGACGGGGCGGACGGTGAACCGACGGATTGCCTTCACGTGTTCCACCTTCGCAGGGACATACGAGTCGGAGCGGACGCACCACGGGTGTACGGTCCGCCGTCCCTCCGACGGTAGTCCCCAGGCGCCCTTCGCAACCACGGCGCATTCGCGCATTCGCCCCGGGCTCTCTACGCCCCAGTAGTTAACAGATCGCCGGATTGCCCACCCGAAGGGAGGGGGAAGGCTCATCCGGTACGCACCCGGTACGCACAGCCCATACGCCCCGCTCATACGCGGCGTCCGTACGGCAAACGAGCGCGTTCCCACACGATTCCAGCGCTATTCGAGTGAACGCGGACAGGAGCGGCCATGCCCGCAGCCTCCCAGTCGTCTACCGAGCAGCTACAAAGAGCATCCGAAACATCAAGAACCGGCAAAGGTACGGAGCCGGCTCAGCCCGACGCGTCCGGTCCATCCGGTCGAACGGCCGGGCCCGCTCCGTCCACCGCGTCCGGCCGACCCGCCCCACCCGCCCTGCCTGTCAAGCCCGCACAGCCCTCAGGTGATCCAGTGAAACCGCTGATTGGTCGCATTCCCGTCCTGGACGTACAACCGCTCGTCGACTGCGGCAGACGCCCCGCGAAGGCGGTGAGCGGTGAGTCCTTCCAGGTCACCGCGACCGTCTTCCGCGAGGGCCATGACGCGGTCGCGGCCAATGTCGTCCTCATGGACCCCGGTGGCCGCCCCGGCCCCTGGACCCCGATGCGTGAACTCGCCCCCGGCACCGACCGCTGGGGCGCCGAGGTCACCCCCACCGAGGAAGGCCGCTGGACCTACACCGTCGAGGCGTGGAGCGACCCCGTCGCCACCTGGCGCCACGCCGCCGGGATCAAGATCCCCGCGGCCACCGACGAGCACGACATCGCCCTGGTCCTCGCCGAGGGCGCGGAGCTGTACGAACGGGCCGCCGCCGGCGTGCCGAAGCGCGACGGCCGGGAGGCCGTGCTGGCCGCCGTCGACGCCCTGCGCGACGGGTCGCTGTCCGCCGGGGACCGGCTGGCCGCCGCGCTCTCCCCGGCGGCGGACGCCGCGCTCGCCCGGCATCCGCTGCGCGATCTGGTCACCGCCTCGCGCCCCGCGCCCCTGCTGGTCGAGCGCAGGCGCGCGCTGTACGGCTCCTGGTACGAGCTGTTCCCGCGCTCCGAGGGCGCGGTCGTCAAGAAGGGCGAGCCGCCCGTCAGCGGTACGTTCAGAACGGCCGCCGAGCGGCTGCCCGCGGTCGCCGCGATGGGGTTCGACGTCGTCTATCTGCCGCCGGTCCACCCCATCGGCACCACCTTCCGCAAGGGCCGCAACAACTCCCTGGAGCCCGGCCCCGACGATGTCGGTGTGCCCTGGGCGATCGGTTCGCCCGACGGCGGTCATGACGCGATCCACCCCGATCTGGGCACGATCGAGGACTTCGACCACTTCGTGGAGACGGCCCGCACCCTGCGGATGGAGATCGCCCTCGACTTCGCGCTCCAGTGCTCCCCCGACCATCCCTGGGTCACCAAGCACCCCGAGTGGTTCCACCACCGCGCCGACGGCTCGATCGCGTACGCCGAGAACCCACCGAAGAAGTACCAGGACATCTATCCGATCGCCTTCGACACCGATCTGCGCGGGCTGGTCCGGGAGACCACCCGTGTGCTGCGCTACTGGATGGCCCACGGGGTCCGGATCTTCCGGGTCGACAATCCCCACACCAAGCCGGTGGTCTTCTGGGAGAAGGTCATCGGCAACATCAACCGCACCGACCCCGATGTGATCTTCCTGGCCGAGGCGTTCACCCGGCCCGCCATGATGCGTACGCTCGGCGCGGTCGGCTTCCAGCAGTCGTACACGTATTTCACCTGGCGCAACGGCAAGCAGGAGCTGACCGACTACCTGGTCGAGCTGTCCACCGCGACCGCCGCGTACATGCGGCCGAATTTCTTCGTCAACACGCCTGACATCCTGCACGCCTATCTTCAGCAGGGGGGCAGGCCCGCCTTCGAGGTACGGGCCGTGCTCGCGGCGACGATGGCGCCTTCCTGGGGTGTCTACGCGGGGTACGAACTCTGCGAGAACACCCCCGCGAAGCCGGGCAGCGAGGAGTACCTTGACTCCGAGAAGTACGAGCTGAGACCACGGGACTGGGAAGCGGCCGAGCGTGAGGGCCGCACCATCGCCCCGCTGATCACCCTGCTCAACCGGATCAGACGACGGCATCCCGCTCTTCAGCAACTGCGCGACATCCATTTCCACCACGCCGACAATGACGCGGTCATCGCGTACAGCAAGCGGGCGGGCACGGACATCGTTCTGGTGGTCGTCAACCTCGACCCTCACCACACCCAGGAGGCGACGGTCTCGTTGGACATGGAACGGCTCGGCCTTGAACCGCACGAGACCGTTCCGGTGCGCGACGAGCTCACCGGCGAGACCTATCACTGGGGCAGCTCCAACTATGTGCGTCTGGAGCCGGGCGTCACGCCCGCGCACATCGTGGTGCTGCGACCGTCCCCGCCGATCGGAGGGTCACCCACATCATGATCGTCAATGAGCCCGTCCACGACACGTTCGAGGACACCCCGGCCAAGGACCGCGATCCCGACTGGTTCAAGCGTGCCGTCTTCTACGAGGTCCTGGTGCGTTCGTTCCAGGACAGCAACGGCGACGGCATCGGAGACCTCAAGGGCATCACGGCCAAGCTGGACTATCTCCAGTGGCTCGGGGTCGACTGTCTCTGGCTGCCGCCGTTCTTCAAGTCGCCCCTGCGCGACGGCGGCTACGACGTGTCCGACTACACGGCGGTGCTTCCCGAGTTCGGCGATCTCGCCGACTTCGTGGAGTTCGTCGACGCCGCGCACCAGCGCGGTATGCGCGTGATCATCGACTTCGTCATGAACCACACGAGCGATCAGCACGAATGGTTCCAGGAGTCCCGCAAGGACCCCGAAGGCCCGTACGGCGACTACTACGTCTGGGCCGACGACGACAAGCAGTTCCAGGACGCCCGGGTCATCTTCGTCGACACCGAGACGTCGAACTGGACCTTCGACCCGGTGCGCAAGCAGTACTACTGGCACCGCTTCTTCTCCCACCAGCCCGATCTCAACTACGAGAACCCGGCGGTGCAGGAGGAGATCATCTCCGCGCTGCGCTTCTGGCTGGACCTGGGCATCGACGGCTTCCGGCTGGACGCCGTGCCGTATCTGTACCAGCAGGAGAACACCAACTGCGAGAACCTCCCGGCCACCCATGAGTTCCTCAGGCGGGTCCGCGCGGAGATCGACGCCAACTACCCGGACACGGTGATCCTCGCCGAGGCCAACCAGTGGCCGGAGGACGTCGTCGACTACTTCGGCGACTACGCCAAGGGCGGCGACGAATGCCATATGGCGTTCCACTTCCCCGTGATGCCGCGGATCTTCATGGCCGTACGGCGCGAGTCCCGCTACCCGGTCTCGGAGATCCTGGCGAAGACCCCGGCCATCCCGACCAACTGCCAGTGGGGCATCTTCCTGCGCAACCATGACGAGCTGACCCTCGAAATGGTCACGGACGAAGAGCGCGACTACATGTACGCGGAGTACGCCAAGGATCCGCGGATGCGGGCCAACATCGGCATCCGCCGCCGGCTCGCCCCGCTGCTGGACAACGACCGCAACCAGATCGAGCTGTTCACCGCGCTGCTGCTGTCGCTGCCTGGCTCCCCGATCCTCTACTACGGGGACGAGATCGGGATGGGCGACAACATCTGGCTCGGCGACCGGGACGCCGTGCGCACCCCGATGCAGTGGACCCCCGACCGGAACGCGGGCTTCTCGTCCAGCGACCCCGGCCGGCTCTATCTGCCGACGATCATGGACCCGGTCTACGGCTACCAGGTGACCAATGTGGAGGCGGCGATGGCCTCGCCGTCCTCGCTGCTGCACTGGACCCGGCGGATGATCGAGATCCGTAAGCAGAATCCGGCCTTCGGGCTCGGCTCCTACACCGAGCTGCCGTCCTCCAACCCCGCGGTGCTCGCCTTTCTGCGCGAGGCGCCCTCCCCCCAGGGCAACGGCGACGACCTGGTGCTCTGCGTGCACAACTTCTCACGTTTCGCACAGCCCACCGAGCTGGATCTGCGGCAGTTCAGCGGGCGTCATCCGGTGGAGCTGATCGGCGGGGTGCGCTTTCCCGCCATCGGTGAGTGGCCCTATCTGCTGACGCTCGCGGGCCACGGTTTCTACTGGTTCCGGCTGAGGAAAGACGGCATGCCCGGCGTCCCCGCGTAACGCGGCGACGGCCCCGGTCCCGTGCGAGGCGGTTTCCGCCGCCCCGCACGGGGCACGCTCCACCACATCCAGCACATTCCGTTTGATCGAATCCGTACAGAGTTCATACGGAAACGATCTCCGCACCGACCCACTACGGACTCAGTACGGACTTTGTGCGCACCCCGCGCGAACAGAACCGAGCCCGTACGGATCATCCTCACCCGACACGTCCCGCACAGCCGGACAGCCATTGCCGCAATCCGGGACACTCTGCGCATCCTGTGGTGTGCCCGGGGAAAGGACGCGATGCCATGTCGAAGGCTGCATCCACCCGGACTACCCCGTGCCTCGTCACCGCCTCGCCCGCTGCCTCACCAGCCGTGTCGCCCGCTCTGTCGCCCGCCGACGCGAGGGCGCTGGTCGGCTCGCTCGCGCCGTTGCTCCATGACTGGCTGCCCCGCCAGCGCTGGTTCGCGGGCAAGGGCCGGCCGGTCACCGGCTTCGTGCCGGTGTCGGCCACCGAGCTGCTGCCGATGAACGCGGGGGGTCCGGGGCTGCTGCATCTGCTCGTACGGGTCGAACAGCGGAGCGCCTCGGGGCCGTCGCCATCGATTCCCTCGTCCACCCCCTCCGGGGTCCCTTCCTCGGCCGCCACCTCCGCCACCGTCTCCGGCGGCGACTGCTACCAGCTGCTGCTCGGGGTACGGAAGGCGCTGCCGCCGGCCCTGGCGTCCGCGCTGATCGGCCATGCCACCCAGGGTCCGCTGGCCGGCCGTACCGTCTACGAGGGACTGCACGATCCGCGCCTGGCCGAGCTGCTGCTGGAGCGGCTGCGCGCGTCGGGCGCGCTGGGACCGCTGCGGTTCGACCACGCGGGCACGGTCCCCACCGGGCTGACCGGCCGGCTGCTCGACGCCGAGCAGTCGAACTCGTCCCTGGTGTATGGGGACGCCTACATCCTCAAGATCCTGCGGCGGGTCTTCCCCGGGCCCCATCCCGATCTGGAGCTGCCGCTCGCGCTGGCCGCCGAGGGGTGCGAGCGGGTGCCCGCGCCCGTGGCCTGGTTCGAGGCGGCCGACCCCTCGGGCAGCGGTGACTCCCTCACCCTCGGGGTGCTCCAGCCCTATCTGCGCGGCTCCCAGGACGGCTGGCAGCTCGCGCTCGCCGCGCTGGCCCGGGGCCGTGACTTCACCAAGGAGGCGCGTGCGCTGGGGCAGGCCACCGCCGAGGTGCACATCGCGCTCGCCGCCGCGCTGCCGACGGTCACCCTGGGACGCCGGCAGACCGCGCAGCTCGCGGAGGGAATGGCCGAGCGCCTGGAGGCGGCGGCGCAGGCGGTGCCGGTGCTGATGCCGTACGTACCGGGGCTGCGCACCGCGTTCGACGCGCTCGCCGGGCTGGACGAGGCGGCGCGTGGCAGACCCGCGCAGCGCGTCCACGGCGATCTGCATCTCGGACAGACCCTGCGGACACCGGACGGACGGTGGTCGGTCATCGACTTCGAGGGCGAGCCGGCCCGTCCGCTCGCCGAGCGCCGCCGTCCGCAGCCGCCGGTCCGCGATGTCGCGGGCATGCTCCGTTCCTTCGACTACGCGGCCCGCTCCCATGAACCGTGGCGCCCGGACTGGGCGGCGCGCTGCCGGGCGGCGTACTGCGAGGGCTACGCGCTGGCGGCGGGCACCGATCCGCGCGCCGAGCCGGAGCTGCTGCGCGCGTACGAGACGGACAAGGCGGTCTACGAGGTGCTGTACGAGGCCAGGCACCGTCCCGACTGGCTTCCGGTGCCCATGGCGGCGATCCGCCGGCTGGCGGAGGACGCCTGACCCGGCGGCCCGGTGCGGCCAGGTCCCGTTCCGGCCGGACAGGACCGGGAAGGAACGTAACGCCACCACGGACCGGACCCCCGCCCGCCCCCGACCCGCCCCTACTCACCGTCCGCACAGCGCAGTCCCGCCGAGGAGGCAGCCCCCGTGACCGCCCGCACGCCGTCCGACCGTCCTTCGGAGCCCAGGCTCCCCACCACCTCCGTCCCCGCTCCGGCCGGAACGGGGAAGAAGTCCGCGCCGGGGAATCCGGAGCCCACATCGGGGAAGCCGGAACCCGCATCGGGGAAGCCGAAGCGGGCGCAGGAGAAGCCGGAGCCCGCGCAGGGGAAGAAGCCCGCGGGGAAGAAGCCCGCGCGGCGCACGCGCCCGCAGGACTCCGGCGCCGCCTCCGCGCCCCGGACCCGCGAGGACACGCCGCGTGAGGACGCGCCGATTGAGCACCCGCCGCGCAAGGACGCGCCGCGCGAGGACCCGGGCGGGCGCGGGGTGCGGGCCGCGCCGGTCCTGGCCGAGGACGACCGGCAGCGGCTGCTCAGCGGCGCGCACCACGATCCGCACGCGCTGCTGGGCGCGCATCCCGTGAAGGACGGTGTGTTCTTCCGGACGCTGCGGCCCTACGCCCGTGCTGTGACCGTCGTCACCGAGGAGCCGGCCGTACGGGCCCGGCTGAACGACGACGGCGACGGCTTCTTCTCCGGGGTCCTGCCCCTGCGGACCGTCCCGGAGTACCTCCTGCTCGTCCGGTACAGCGAGGCCACGGAACAGCTCGACGAGCTGGAGGTGCGGGACCCGTACCGCTTCCTGCCCGCCCTCGGCGAGCTCGATCTGCATCTGATCGGCGAGGGCAGGCACGAGGAGCTGTGGCGGGCGCTCGGCGCCCGGCCGATGGTCCACCAGGGCGTGACCGGCACCCGCTTCACCGTCTGGGCGCCCAATGCCCGGGGCGTACGGGTCTCCGGTGACTTCAACTACTGGGACGGGACGGCTCTGCCGATGCGCTCGCTCGGCTCCAGCGGGGTGTGGGAGCTGTTCGTGCCGGGGATCGGCGAGGGCGCGCTCTACAAGTTCGACATCACACGGCCCGACGGTTCCCACACGGTGCGCGCCGACCCGATGGCACGGCGTACGGAGGTGCCGCCCGCGACCGCCTCCGTCGTCACCGAGTCGCACCATGTGTGGCGCGACGAGGAGTGGCTCGCGCACCGCGCCGACCGCCCGGTGCACGAGGCGCCGTTCTCCGTCTACGAGGTCCATCTCGCTTCCTGGCGACCTGGTCTGACGTACCGTCAGCTCGCCGCGCAGCTCCCCGCCTATGTCAAGGACCTCGGCTTCACCCATGTCGAGCTGATGCCCGTCGCCGAGCATCCCTTCGGCGGCTCCTGGGGGTATCAGGTCACCGGCTTCTACGCGCCGACGTCCCGTATGGGCACCCCGGACGACTTCCGGTATCTCGTCGACGCCCTCCACCGCGCGGGCATCGGGGTGATCGTCGACTGGGTGCCGGCCCACTTCCCCAAGGACGACTGGGCACTGGCCCGGTTCGACGGCCCGCCGCTGTACGAGCACCCGGACCCGCGCCGGGCCGAGCACCCCGACTGGGGAACGCTGGAGTTCGACTACGGCCGCACGGAGGTCCGTAACTTCCTGGTCGCCAACGCCGTGTACTGGTGCGAGGAGTTCCATGTCGACGGACTGCGCGTCGACGCGGTGGCCTCGATGCTCTACCTCGACTACTCGCGCGAGGAGGGCCAGTGGTCCCCGAACGAGCGCGGCGGGCGGGAGAATCTGGACGCCGTGGCCTTCCTCCAGGAGATGAACGCCACCGTCTACCGCCGCTGCCCCGGTGTGGTGACCATCGCCGAGGAGTCCACCGCCTGGAACGGTGTCACCCGCGCCACCCACGAGACGGGCCCCGACGGCTTCGGCGGTCTCGGCTTCGGGCTGAAATGGAACATGGGCTGGATGCACGACTCGCTGGACTATGTGTCCAAGGAACCCATCCACCGTAAGTACCACCACGGCGAGATGACCTTCTCCATGGTGTACGCGTACAGCGAGAACTACGTCCTGCCGATCTCGCACGACGAGGTCGTGCACGGCAAGCGTTCACTGGTCTCCAAGATGCCCGGCGACTGGTGGCGGCAGCGCGCGGACGAACGCGCCTATCTGGGCTTCATGTGGGCCCATCCCGGCAAGCAACTGCTCTTCATGGGGCAGGAGTTCGCCCAGGGCGCGGAGTGGTCGGAGAGCCATGGCCCGGACTGGTGGCTGCTCGACCCGTCGTACGAGGCGGAGGCCGACCACCGGGGCGTGCGCGATCTGGTGCGCGATCTCAACAGGGTGTACGGCGCGACCCCCGCGCTCTGGCAGCGCGACACCGTGCCCGAGGGCTTCTCGTGGGTGGACGGGGGCGCGGCCGACGACAATGTCTTCGCCTTCCTCCGCTTCGACGCGGACGTCTCGCCGCTGCTGGCGGTCTCGCACTTCTCACCGGTGGTGCGCCATCAGTACCGGCTCGGTGTGCCCGAGGAGTTCACGGCCTGGACCGAGGTCCTCAACACGGACGCGGCGCGTTACGGCGGCAGCGATGTGCTCAACCCGGAGCCGGTGAAGCCGGAGTCGGTGACCGCGCACGGGCGCCCGGCCAGTATCCAGCTCACACTGCCCCCGCTGGCGACGGTCTGGCTGCGGCCTGTGTGACGGTGACGCGGTGGCGTGCCCCCCGCCCCCCCGGGTGGCATGCCCTCCGCCCCCCGCCGGAGCGGTTCCGGCGGGGGCGAGCACCGGGCGGTTCAGGCGGGGGCTCCGGCGGGGGCGGCACCGGGTAGTTCCGGTGGGGGCGGCCCGGATGGACCGGGCGGCGCGGCGGATCAGGTGCGTACGGTCCCCCGTCAGGTGCGTACGATCCCCAGCCGCTGGGTCGCCCGGGTCAGTGCCACGTACAGATCGTTGGCACCACGCGGTGAGGCCTTCAGGATGCCGTCCGGGTCGACGACGATCACGGTGTCGAATTCGAGGCCCTTCGCCTGGCGGGCGCTGAGCAGAACCACCGGCCGGGTGAGATCGGGCGCGGATCCCCAGGAGGCGCCCGGGAGTTCGGCCGCCAGCGCGGGGAGCAGGGTGGCGGGGGCGAGCACCGCGAGACGGCCCTCGTCCGGGTGCGCCAGCTCCGGTGCGGCCGTCAGCGCGGCGGCCGTACGGACCAGGGCCGCCGGTTCCACGGTACGTACGAGCGGGGCGCGGCCCGTCGAACGTACCGACTTCGGGGGCTCGAAGAGCGGGTCCGCCGTCCGCCGTACCTCCGCCGCGACCTCCATGATCTCCACGGGGGTGCGGTAGTTGACGCCGAGCTTCGCCAGTCTCCAGCGGTCGCCCACATACGGCGCGAGGATCTGCCGCCAGGAGTCGCAGCCCGCCGCGTCCCCGGTCTGGGCGGGGTCGCCGACCAGGGTCATGGAGCGGGTCGGGCAGCGGCGCATCAGCAACCGCCAGGCCATGGCGGAGAGTTCCTGGGCCTCGTCCACGACGATATGGCCGAAGGCCCAGGTGCGGTCGGCGGCGGCCCGTTCCGCGGTGCTGCGGGTGTCGGCCTCCTCCTGGCGGTCCGCGAACCGCTCGGCGTCGATGATGTCGTGCGCGGCGAGCACCTCGGACTCCTGGTCCTCGAACTCGTAGGTCTTCGAGCCCTCCGAGAGATCGAGGACGCCCTGCGCGTACGCGATCCGGTCCTGGCGCTCGGCCTCCGCGGCGGCGCGGGCGGCGCTGTCGTCCTCGCCGAGCAGTTCGGCGGCCTCGTCCAGCAGCGGTACATCGGCCGGGGTCCAGGGGCCGTCGGTCCTGCCCCCGGGCCTGCGGATCAGCTCGGCGTCGCCGTCCGGCAGCCGGGTGGGGGCGGCGAGGAAGTCCGCGATCAGCCGCTGCGGGGTGAGGAGCGGCCAGAGTTCCTCGATCGCCGCGTGCACCTCACGGCTGGTGGCGATCTCCTTGCCGAGCTGGGCGATGTCGTCGGCGCCGAGGAGATTGCCGCCGTCGAGGGGATCGGCGCCGATCCGCTCCGCGAGCTGGGCGGTCAGGGCGTCGATGACATGGAACGCGAAGTGCGGACGGGCCAGATTGTGCGGAAGGCCGGTCTCCCGGGCGTGCCAGCGGGCGTCCTCCGCCATCGCGCGGTCGAGGAGGAGCGTCCCGTACCCCTCGTGGGCGATCTCGGTGGCACGGTGGGGCACGGTCTGCCGGTCGCGTACGACACCGGCCAGCGCCTCGGCCAGCGCCGCCCGCCCCTTGATCTCGGCCGCCGCCGGGGTGTCCGTACCGGTGGCCCGTACACCGGGGAACAGCTCGCCGATGGTGGACAGCAGTACCCCGGTCTCACCGAGCGAGGGCAGCACCTCGCCGATATAGCCCAGGAAGGCGGGGTTGGGGCCGACGATCAGCACGGCGCGGCGGGCGAGCCGCTCCCGGTGCGCGTAGAGCAGATACGCCGCCCGGTGGAGCGCGACCGCGGTCTTGCCGGTGCCCGGACCGCCCTCGACGACCAGTACGCCGCGGTGCGGTGCGCGGATGATGCGGTCCTGCTCGGCCTGGATGGTCTGGACGATGTCGCTCATCCGGCCCGTACGCGCGGAGTTGAGCGCGGAGAGCAGTACGGCGTCGCCGTCCGGGTCCTCGTATCCGGTGCGGGTGGTGTCGGTGAGATCCATGATCTCGTCGTGCAGCGCGGTGACCAGGCGCCCCTGGGTGGTGATGTGCCGGCGCCGGCGCAGACCCATGGGGGAATAGCCGGTGGCGAGATAGAAGGGGCGTGCGACGGGAGCCCGCCAGTCGATCAGCAGGGGGGTGTGCTCCTCGTCGTCGGCGCGCATTCCGATACGCCCGATGTGATGGGTGGCGCCGGTGCCGGTGCCGGTGCCGGCCATAGCGGTGGTGGTATCGGTGTCTTCCTGCGGATCGCTCTCCTCCCGGAGATCGATCCGCCCGAAACAGAGTCCCGTCTCGACGGCATTCAGCGAGGAGAGCCGGTGGGACTGTTCCGCGACGCTGATGTCCCGCTCCACCCGGCCCTGCCGCACGGTGGTGACCTGGCCGATCGACGTCTCCACGGCGGTCTCGGCCTGCTCCCTGAGGGCGTCGAGACGCTCATAGAGGACAGAGATGAATTGCTGCTCATTCCGCAATTCGTCGCTGGATTCCCTGGTTGACAATTCGACCCCTGTCCGATACGCTGCATTCCAGTGAGTAGCCCGTATCCTCAACGAAATCAGGACACGGAAACACTCAATATACGCAGACGAATACCCCGGCCGTCAATTCGGACCGGGGCATTTTTGTGACAGGGCACGTCAGAGCACGTCGGCCAGTTCCTGCAAGAGCTTGCGCTTCGCACGGGCGCCGACCATCGACGCCACCGGCTCTCCCGCGCGGAACACCATGAGTGTCGGCAGGGCGAGCACGCCGTACCGCGCGGCCGTCCGCGGATCGGTGTCCACATCGAGCTGTACGACCTTGATACGGCCGGCCTCCTCCTCGGCCACGGCGCTCAGGACCGGTGCGAGTTGCCGGCACGGCGGGCACCAGTCGGCGGTGAACTCCACCAGGACCGGCAGGCCGGACTTCAGCACTTCGTCGTCGAAGTCGGCGTCCGTCACGGATTCCACGCCCGCCGCCCTGGCGCCCGACGCCTTGGCCTCCGACGCTCGGGTACCCGACGCCTTGGCCCCCGACGCCTGGATACCCGCTCTCTGGATACCCGCTGTCTCAATATCCGCCGCGTTGATCATTTCTCGTCCCCTTCGTGAGTGACATGGGTGAGCCCCTGTCCCGTCAGTTCGCACCGCGGCTCGGGGCCGCCGGGCATCTCCGCGCCGGCCGCGAGACCGGCCCGTACGGCCTCCGCCCGGTCGAGCTGCGCCCCGACCTGGACCCGCACCGACCGGAGCTCGTCGATCAGACCGTCCAGTTCCATGAGCTTGCGCCGGTACACGGCGAGCGAGGCGGGGCACACGTCCCCGGCCGGGTGCCCGGCACGCAGACACTCGACGAACGGCCGTGTCTCCTCAAGGCCGAACCCGAAGTCCTGAAGGGTCCGGATCTGCCGGAGGAGCCGCAGATCGCTCTCGTCGTACACGCGGTACCCGTTCACCGCGCGCCGTGCGGGCAGGAGCCCGCGGGACTCGTAGTACCGCAGAGTCCGGGCGGTGGTCCCGGCCCGCTCCGCCAGCTCACCGATTCGCATGTCCTCGACGGTAATCCCTGACGCCGACGTCAAGGCAAGAAGCCGATTCCTTCAAGAAATGGACGAGTCGCAGCCATTGACGACTCCCCCGGCAGGTCATACAAGACGTACTGAGAGCGCTCTCAGATCTCCCTCGGCACCATCCTCACCGGAGGTGTTTCCTTGAGAACGAGCCGCATCAGCAGAACGATCCGTTCCATCCGCTCCATCCGTTCCGTCGGAGGCCGTACCCGGCCTACGGCCGCCGCCGTCCGTCCGCGTATCTCCGGCAGCTCCCGTACCCCCCTCCTCGCCGCGGCCATGGCCCTGACCGTCGCGCTCGCGGGTTTCGTCGGACTGACGGGCGCGGGCAGCGCGCAGGGCGCCATTCCGCCCGCTCCCGGCTGGAACCTCCAATGGAGCGACGACTTCAACGGCGCGGGCGGCAGCCTGCCCTCCGCCGCCGACTGGCAGATCGACACGGGCCACGGCTACCCCGGCGGGCCCGGCAACTGGGGCACCGGCGAGATCCAGAACTACACCGCGAACCCCGACAATCTGAGCCTCGACGGCAACGGCAATCTCCGTATCACCCCGCTCAGGGACGGCGGGGGCAACTGGACCTCGGCCCGGATCGAGACGCGGCGCGCCGACTTCAAGGCTCCGACGGGCGGCACCCTCCGTATCGAGGGCCGTATCCAGATGCCGAACGTGACCGGAACCGCGGCGCTCGGCTACTGGCCCGCCTTCTGGGCGCTCGGTTCGCCGTACCGGGGCAACTACTGGAACTGGCCGGGCACCGGTGAGTTCGACATCATGGAGAACGTCAACGGGATCAACTCCGTCTGGGGCGTGCTGCACTGCGGTGTGAGCCCGGGTGGCCCCTGCAACGAGACCACCGGCCTCGGCGCCAACCGCGCCTGCCCCGGCGCCAGTTGCCAGTCCGCCTTCCACACCTACCGCTTCGAGTGGGACCGCTCGACCACACCGAACGAGCTGCGCTGGTACGTGGACGACCAACTCTTCCACACCGTGCGGCAGAACCAGGTCGACGCGGGCACCTGGGCCAATATGACGGACCACGCGGGGTACTTCCTGCTGCTCAACGTGGCGATCGGCGGCGCGTTCCCGGACGCGCTCGGCGGCCCGACGCCGACGGCGGCGACCGTTCCCGGCCGTCCCATGCTCGTCGACTATGTGGGCGTCTGGACCCGGGGCGGCGGCTCGACCCCGAGCGAACCGCCCACGGATCCGCCCACCGACCCGCCGCCCTCGGGCTCCTCGACGCTGTACGCGCGTACGGGCGCCGGCCTCGGCGACTCCACCGGCTCCGCCACGACGGCCACCGTCGCCACGGCGGGCGGCGCCAACTACGACGGCACACCGCACAACCCGCAGGTCTTCACCTCCAGCGGTATCACCCGGACGTACAACGGCGGCTCGACACAGTTCGACCTCTTCGTCGACTCGGGCGCGACGGTCGGCAACGGCCAGCAGGTGAGGGTGAGTTACGACCGCACGGGCGACGGCACCTGGGACCGCACGGAGACGTATGTGTACTTCGCGACCGATCCCGTCCCCGGCTACGAGCACTACACCCAGACCAGCGGCCTCAAGTCGGCCACCGGCACCCACGGCAACCTGGTCAACGGCAAGGTCCGCGTCGAGGTCTGGAACGCCATAGGCAACGGCACCAGCACCCTCGGCACCGGCAACCAGTCGGTGGTCCGGATCCCCTTCGGCTGACCCGGCCGGGCCCGTCCCCCAACGGTCCGAGCCGCTCCCGTCGCGCCCCACCGCGACCCCCCTGTGGCTCCGAGCCCACCGGCCCGGAGCCACAGCGGGTCATCACCCGCTTCCGGGCCACCGGACAACCCCGGCGCCCACCACGGAGCCGACCACGCTGCACACGCCGTGTACACGCACGAACAGCGCGGCAGGCCGGGGGCAACGGCGTTCTACATGCCTCCCGCGCTCATGAAGCCGCCGATCAGCCGGCCCGTACCGTTGGCAAGTTCTGGCAAGTCCCTGGCCGCCGGTGGCGAGCACACGGCAACGTGGACCGCACGGAACGTAACCGACGACGGAGGTCCCCATCATGGCCCTGCACGCGCTCGGCAAGGATCCCGAGAGCCCCAGCGGGGGTTCTCCCACGGTGTATCTGGACGACGTCAAGGACAACTACCTTGTCCAGGGCTGGAAAGTGCTGGACAAGGAGCACCTGGCCCAGATGGACATCCCCGAACACGAGACCGTGGTGGAGATCCCCAGGCGCATGGTGCAGTTCTTCTTGGAGGTGAAGGGTGACGACGGTGCCGACGTTCGACGAGTTGTTCCTGAACTGCCGTAGCTCGGCGGTGCATCTTGAGATGCGCGACGGCTACATGAAGTCGGACCCCGCGTTCGTCGACTGGAGCGCCGGACACCGGATCGATCCGGCAGAGCGCTGGACCGACTGGCTCGAACTGGTCTCCCGGGCAACACATCGCGGCGTCGGGGTACGCCGTGCCCGTATCGTCTCCGAGCCCGTCAGCGACTACATCCGCTTCGAGTACGAGGTCACCGACGGTCTGAATATCGCGGCCGGAGAGCAGGTCCGCTGGCTCCCGCGCCGTCAGGCGACGGACATCGCCCTTCCGGGGAACGACTTCTGGCTGTTCGACGAGAGCCTGGTGCTCGTCAACCACTTCGACGGAGACGGCGACTCCCTGGAACACGAGGTGACGGGCGACCCCGAGGTGGCCAAGCTGTGCGCATCGGCCTTCGAAGCCGTCTGGGAACGCGGTACACCGCACGAGGACTATGAGCCGACCGTATAGCCGTCCGGACCGCACTCGCCTCGGGTCATGAGATCTTCACGGCAACCTCGTCCGTCCTGCTCGTCGTCACCGTCATCCAGCGTGGAAGAGGCCACGAAAGCCCTGGGCCGACGGCTGCGTGAGATCCGGAAGGACGCCGGACTGACGGCGCGCGCCTTGGCCCTGCGAGCCGACTGGCATGAATCGAAGTGCTCACGCTTCGAGAGCGGAATCCGACGCCCCTCGGAAGCCGACCTTCGAGCGTGGGCACTTCACTGCGGAGTCCCACAGCTGGCCGAGGAATTGGTGACCACAGCACGTGGTATCGACGGCTTGTACGTCGAGTGGCGTCGTATGGAACAGACCGGACTCAAACGCGCCCAGGAATCCGTACTTCCGCTGTGGGAACGCACCCGGCGCTTTCGTGTCTACTCACCCTGGCTCATCCCGGGCCCCGTACAGACAGCTCCGTACATCGAGGCGCTGCTGAAATCCATCCGCGATCGTCGCCATGTCATCGACGATGTGGAACAGGCGGTCCGAGTTCGTGTTGAGAAACAGCACATTCTCCATGAGGGAGACCATCGCTTCGCGATCATCCTTGAGGAGAGCGCCCTCCGCCACCGCGTCGGCGGCACGGAGGTCATGGCTGGACAACTGGACCACCTGCTGGTGGCGGCGTCCCTTCCCTCGGTGAGTCTCGGCATCATCCCCATGGACACCGATCGCAGCAGCCTCTGGCCGGTCGAGGGGTTCTTCGTCTTCGATGAGGAGGAAGTAAACGTCGAGCTCGTCTCAGCTCATCTCAGTGTCAAAAATTCACATGAGATCGGCATGTACATCCAGACATTCTCCGCGCTTTCGGAACTCGCCCTCCACGGCTTGGCGGCAAAAGACCTGATCATGAAGGCCGTCGATTCTCTCCCTTGATTCTCGGCACATTCCGGCACACTCATTGCTGTCGTCTTTCTCCTGTCTCTAACCTCGATGGCAACCGAGCCGACCACTGTCGGCCGAAACTCGCCTATTCGCTGGAGAGCATATGGCTATCACCACCAAAGGCGCTGTGGAGCTTGTCGAATTGGGAAAGTTCTTCGTCATTGCCGGCCGACGGTTCGACGCCGGCCAGACCGCGCCTGAGATGTTCTCCGACGCGATCGACGCGGTGTGGCATCGACTTGCCGAGAGGCCGGAGGCGCAGGGTGCGTTCACCGCGGAGCACGCCGGCCGAAAGCTGACACACGTCGAGGCCGCGGGAAGCGGGCTCATCGCCTGGGTCGGCGCGTACGAGGAGACCTACGGCCCCCTGCCGGAGATCTGGTTCACCCACGCGGACGGCACCGTCGACGAGTACGCCCTGGCCCACTACCGGGACACCGGCACAGTGGTGGCCGAGTGGGACTGCGCACCCGCGCCCGGTGACGACGAGGACGTTCAGCCCAAGAGGACCACCAGGTGATCACCGCAGGGACAAACAGAGCGTCCCGGCCCACCGCCGGGGCGCTCCGCCTCATCGAGTCCCGGTCGGTGGATCCCACGAGCGTGGACGTATCCGGGTACGTCACGGCGATGTACAAGCACTGCCCGTTCCTCAAGGCCTCCACTGCCCGAGGCATGACGTGCTGGACGGTGTACGAGATGGCACCGGAAGTCCATCGGTACTCGCTTGAGGCAGAGTTGTTCCATGCCGCGGTCCGGGCCGCCGAGTGGGTACGTTCGTCGGCGAGGCGAACCCTGTCCCCGCTCGCATGCGAGAACATCGTCGTTCTCCCCGCCGGCGAGGGAGCGGACGCGGACCCCGGGGAGCTGATGGTCTGGCCGCACTGGGCGCTGAAGCATCTTTACGGACCGGTGGGTGTGATGTTCGGCAAATTCACCCGGGGCGTCCAGGAGTGGGACAAGCACGGCCGGTCCGTCCCACCGGCCCCGTACTCATTCCTTCCCGTACGGTCGTCGGTGCGTCTGCGTGACCCCGCGTTCTTGACGGACACCCCTGACCTCTCAGCGACGGTGGCCACAGCCGACGACGACGGCCACGACGTGTTCGCCCATATGCCGTGCGAGTGGAAGGTGGTACGGGAATGGGCCGGTTCACTGCCTGCCCCCAAGAGGCGCTGAAGGCAGCGGAGTACCTCTGTGGTCCAGTTGAGCTGAAGGAGATCACCGACCGGCGCGGGTCCGCCGTATGGAAGGCGACCGGTGCCACAGCCACCGTGTCGGTCAAGTTCGGCTACGGGGAGGGTGCGGAGACCACAGCGCGGGAAGCCGCCGTCCTCGACCAGCTCCCCCGCTACACCGTCACGGCGGGGCGAGCCGCGGGAGGCGTCTGGTGCGTCACACCCTGGCTGAACGGGCCATCCACATTTCAGCTCTTCCAGTCGATCCGGGACGGCTCGGACCGCTGTACCCATGTTCTCGGCCGCAGTCAGGCGCTCGTGGGAGCCGTGGAACTGTGCCGCGCCGTTGCCGACCTCCACATCGCCGGGTGGATTCACGGGGATCTCCAGCCCTCCCACGGCATCCACACCCTGAGTGGTGCCAGACTCATCGACTTCGCATGGACGTGGCGTGAAGGCGAGGCCCCCTGGCCGAAGTTCTACGGTGGCATCACACATCTGGTGGCTCCGGAGCTCGCGGCGTGGATCACCCACGGCCCACAGCCGGTGAAGCCGGCCGCTTCAGCCGATGTGTACGCCCTCGCCGGTACGCTCTGGACCTGCACGACGGGAAGATGGCCACTGGACTACGCCGCTGTCGGCGTACGCCCGGACGCGGGGCCGGTCGCGCGACGGACGGCCATCGCCACCGGCACGATCCCGTTGGACTCCGCCACCCCGTGGCCAACACTCCAGAACGTACTCCGCGCGGTCCTTCTGTCCGGCCCGGACGACCGTCCTACGGCCGCCGAGCTCGGCATCGCACTGGCGGAAGCGTGATCGAACTCCGTGAACTGAAGCCGAACGACAGGTCAGCCGTCCAAGCCAGCTACGGCTACGAGTCGGTGCGCTTCCTGGACCGTGGCCCAATGGGCGAGGTCGAAGCCGTGGAATATATCCACAGGGCCATGGCCTGGTCCACGGACCGACCGCGCCTTCGCTATGTCTTCGGTATCGACGTGAACGGCGACCTGGTGGGCGTCGTCAAGCTCAATGTGGTCAAGGATGACAGTGCCCTGAGCTACATCCTTCGCCGGAACAGCTGGGGGCGGGGGTACGCGACTGCCGCCGTGCTCGACCTGATGGATTTCGCCTTCGACGCACTGAGGGTCTCCACCGTGCACGCCAAACACCGGGTGGACAACGCAGCGTCCGGCAGGGTCCTTGTGAAGGCCGGATTCACCCTCGCCGGGACGGCCCACGGCTTCTCGCGGTATCGCGCGAAGCGCCCGTAGGGAATGCGCGAGGGCTGGTCGACGCGCTCATGCGGTCATGGCCCGGCGAACGGCAGGATGTTCGACGGATCATCGAGCCAGGGGGTTGTGCCGCCGTCCCGGGCCACGGTGAGGCCGAAGCGGTCGTACTCCGGTCTGCCACGGTCGATCCACCAGGTCAGAGCATGCTCCACCTCGTCCCAGAGGCGGCGGGCCCCGGACTGGTAGACCGTGGCGTCGGCGGCCCCGGGGGTGAAGACTACGGCCGCCCATGAGCGGCTGCGGATGTCCAGGAACCAGGCCTTCGCGTCGCCCGGCTCATCCGAGTCTCCCTGATTGACGACGTGGGCACAGTCGGGTACGCAGAGGCCCGCGACGAAGTCCGCCGTGTCATAGCGGCCTCCGACGTCGGCCGCGGTGAGAGCCGTGCTGGAGACGTCGGCATCGCCGGGGAACTCCTTGACGTGACCCACGAACTGGTTCCAGTCGAGCCGCTGGTCCCGGAGTTTCATGAATTCCACCATGCGGAGAAACGGGCCTGCCGCCCGGCCGTCCTCGCCCACGGTCAGCCGAACCAGTCCGTCCTGATGGGTGTAGTGGGTGCCCCACGGGGCGAGAATGACGCCGCCCGGCCGTGTCTGTTCCAGCCAGCGGGGCGGGATGACCCGTACGCCTGCCGTCACGATCAGGCGGTCGTACGGCGCTCCCGGCGCCCAGCCGTCCCGGCCGTCGCCTTCTACCACCAGCGGGGCGACTCCGGCTCGCGCCAGGGCTCCCGACGCACGCGCCGCGACCGCCGGATCGATCTCCACGCTGACGACGTCGGCGCCGCCCAGACGGTGGGCGAGCAGGCCGGCGTTCCAGCCGGTGCCGGTGCCCACTTCGAGCACCCGCATCCCGTCACTCACATCGAGATCGCACAACATGGACGCGACAATGGATGGCATGCTCGCCGAGCTGGTCGGCTTGTCTCCGGGCCGGGTACCGGCGTGCTGCCCGTCGTCCCACTGGGTGATCAACGGGATATTCTCGTACGCCGCCCGCGCCCAGCCCGCGGGATCATCGTCCTTGGCCACGGGCTCGCTGCGGCCGGTGCTGGTGTCGTACGCCCAGAAGAGATCCGGCAGGAACAGTGACCGGGGCACGGCCCGGAACACCTTCGCCCACTCGGGCGTCAGAACTCCGAGTTCGAGGAGATGCCGCGTCAACTCATCGCCGGCGCGGCCCTCCTGCTCAGACATGAGTGTCACTTGCGGTGTTTCCCATCCCCTTCGGGCGACCCGCCGTCCGGATGCGGTTCCAGGATCGGCTTCCAGGGCTGGCCGGGGAGCTTGTCCTTCTCCTCGCCGTCCCCGCCCTCCGCGGTCCCGCGCGTCGGTAAGACCGTCATCAGACCCTCCTCCCATGGATTCGCGCACAAAGTCGCGTTGATGCTCCGATATGTCACCTCATCGGCAAGTGAAGCATCCGACGGCCGACGGAGCGGGTCCGTGGCATCTTCTCGCCGCAGCCCGGCGGGAGTGAGGGCGGGCGCGCGAGGGGGCGGGCATCGGGGCGGGTACTCCAACGGGTGGCGGGCTACCCATTTGCCGCGCCTGGGGTATATACGCGAAATGGGGGAGGTAATCATGCATCGCTGACAACCGCACCGTTCATACCGAACGTGCCCGTCCTGGAGTACGCGATGACTGAAATCGGCGAAACGACCACCTGTCCGTTCGACTTCAGCGAGGGCCTGGAATTCGATCCCCTGCTCGCAGAACTGATGTCCAGGAATCCGGTGACCAAGATCCGGCTGCCCTATGGGGACGCGGACGCGTGGCTGGTCACGGGGTTCGAGGGGGTGCGGCAGGTGACCACCGATCACCGGTTCAGCCGAGCGGCGATCACCGGGCGGAACTATCCGCGGCTGACGCCGGAGCCCATCGTCTCGCCGGAGTCGATCAATGTGATCGACCCGCCCCGGAGCACCCGGCTGCGCAAACTGGCCTCGCAGGCGTTCACCAAGCGGCATGTGGACCGGATGCGGCCCGCCGTCGAGGGCATCGCCGCCGGACTGCTCGACGAGATGGCCGAGCACGGCGCGCCCGCCGATCTGGTGAGCCATCTCTCGGACCGGCTCCCCCAGCACACCATCTGCGAGCTGCTGGGCATCGCGCCCGAGGACCGGCCGAGCATGCAGGAGTACGCGCACCAGCTGCTCTCCACCGGACCGGAGACCCGGCAGGCCGCGGCGAACGCGAAGTCGGCGCTGCGCGAGTACTTCGGGAAGCTGGTCACCGAGCGGCGGCGCAACCCCGGGGACGATCTGATCAGCACTCTGGCCGCCGCGAAGGAGGGCGACGACGCCTTCGACGACCAGGATCTGGCGGTCATGGCGCTGACGCTCATGCTCAGCGGGCACGACACCGCGACCTGCGAAATCAGCAACATCGCGTACATCCTGCTCAACCGGCCCGATCTGATGGAGCAGGTGAGGAACCGGCCCGAGGAGCTGACGCGGGTACTGGACGAGCTGCTCCGCTTCATCCCGTTCCGCAAGGGGGTCGGCATCCCGCGTATCGCCACCGAGGACGTGGAGATCGAGGGCGTGACGATCCGGGCGGGCGACTTCGTCCATGTCTCGTATCTGACCGCGAACCGCGATCCGAAGCGGTTCACCGACCCGGACGTCATCGACCCGGACCGTACGCCCACTCCGCATATGACCTTCGGCTGGGGCGGACACCGCTGTATCGCCGCGCCGCTGGCGATGGTGGAGCTGGAGGCCGCGATCGGGGGGCTGGTGGACCGCTTTCCACGGCTGCGGCTGGCGGTGCCGGTCGAGGAGGTGCGCTGGGACACGGCGACGATCCGCCGCTTCCCGATCACACTGCCGGTGGCCTGGTAAAGGCGGAGTCGGCCTTCTCCTCCGACCACCGACTCCGACCACCGACTCCGACCACCGACTCCGGTCATCGACTCCGGTCATCGACTCCGGTCATCTCCGCCGGCCTCGCCCGCACGGGTGAGGTGACGGATACGAACGGGGCCCGGACACCGTCCGGGCCCCGTTCTCACACTCGTACACCGGCGGTCACCAGCGCGGAACCGCCGGCGTCGTCCACTCCGGGTGGGCGACGCGCATCGCGGCGGCGTCGTCGCGGTCGCGCAGGGTGCCGTCGTCGTCCAGCCAGCGCCGGTGCAGTACGGCGAGACGGTCGTGGTCGAGTTCGACGCCGAGCCCGGGGGCGTCCGGGACGTCGAGGCGGCCGTCGGTGAAGGTGAGCCGTTCCTTCGAGGTGTCGGTGATGACGTCCTCGGTCTGCCAGGGGTAGTGGCTGTCGCAGGCGTAGTCGAGGTTCGGGACGGTGGCGGCGACATGGGTCATCGCGGCCAGGCTGATCCCGAGATGCGTGTTGGAGTGCATGGACAGTCCGACGCCGAAGGCGCGGCAGACGGCGGCGAGTTCACGGGTGTTGCGCAGCCCGCCCCAATAGTGGTGATCGCTCAGCACCACCTGGACCGCGCCCGTCGTGAACGCCTCGCGGATCTCGGCGAACGTGGTGACGCACATATTGGTGGCGAGCGGGACCCGCGCGCGGGCGGCGACCTCGGCCATGTTCCGCGTACCGCTGGTGGGGTCCTCCAGATATTCGAGGACGTCGCGCAGTTCGTCGGCGACCTTGAGCGACGTCTCCACGGACCAGGCGCCGTTGGGGTCCAGGCGCAGTGGCTGCCCCGGGAAGCGCTCGGCCAGGGCCCGGACGGCGGCGATCTCCTCGGCCGGTTCGTACACCCCGCCCTTGAGCTTGAAGGAGGTGAACCCGTAGTCGCGGGCGAAGCGTTCGGCCTGTGCGACCACGCCGGCCGGGTCCACGGCGGCGCCCCAGTCGTCGGTCTCCCCGGCGCCGTCCGGGTGTTCGGCCCAGCGGTAGAAGAGATACGCGCTGTACTCGACCCGGTCGCGGACCTTGCCGCCGAGCAGCTCGTGCACGGGCACGCCGACGGTCTTGCCCCACGCGTCCAGACACGCCACCTCGAAACCGGAGACGACCGACAGACGCAGTTTGCCGGCGGTCTGCACCCCCCGGAGCCCGCCCACGTCGACGGAGTCGTCCACCTGGGAGGCGTCGACGGCCACCTGATCGGCCAGCGCGAACAGGCCGTTGAGATCGGTGACCCGGTGTCCGGGCAGCCGCTCGGCCAACGGCCTCGCCAGTTCGAGGTACTTCGTGTCGCCGTAGGTCTCGCCGATCCCCGTCACCCCGTCGGCCGTGACCACTTCCACGATCAGCCGGGGTGTGTACGGCTGGTGCACACCCTGGGTGTTGAGCAGCGGCGGGTCGGTCACCAGGATCGGGGTGAGCCGGACCTCGGCGATGGCCTGACCGGGCCGGTCAGCCATGGAGCACTCCGGCGGTTGCCGTGTGGGCGGTGGGGCGCGCCATGTGATCGTCTCCCTACGCGGATGCCATCTACGTACGAAAATGGAGGCTACGGATGTGAACACCCCGGCGTCAACGGCACGGTGCGCCTCCCGGCGCGGGCCGCGGTGCGGGGTGCGATGCGCTCGGCGCGGAGGCGCGGCGCGCATGAAGACCGGCCCGTACGGAAGGTCTCCGTGCGGGCCGGTCCTGGGGGAGCCGGGGCTGGGGGGAGCCCCGGCGGGCAGGCCGGGGTGGGAGGGGGGAAGCCCCGGCCGGGGTCGTCGTGGAGGTCTGGGCGTGAAGATCCGGGCGTGAAGCTCTGGGCGTGAAGGTCCGGGCGTGAAGGTCCGGGTCAGACAGCCGCCGCCGTCTTCTTCTCCGGCTCGGGTTCCGGCGCCGTCGCCGGGGACTCGCCGTGCCCCTCGTCCAGCAGCGTCTTCTCGTCGAACGGGATCCGGCCCGCCAGGACCTCGTCCACCCGCTCCTTGTCGATCTCCTTGGTCCAGGTGCCGACCAGGACCGTCGCCACCGCGTTCCCCGCGAAGTTCGTCAGCGCGCGGGCCTCGCTCATGAAGCGGTCGATACCGACGATCAGGCCCACGCCGTCGAGCAGTTCGGGCCGGTGCGACTGGAGGCCGCCCGCGAGGGTGGCCAGACCCGCGCCGGTGACGCCCGCCGCGCCCTTGGACGCGATGATCATGAACAGCAGCAGCGAGATCTGCTCCCCGATCGAGAGCGGGTCGCCCATGCCCTCGGCGATGAAGAGCGAGGCCATCGTCAGATAGATGGCCGTGCCGTCCAGGTTGAACGAGTAGCCGGTCGGCACGGTGATACCCACGACGGGCTTGCTGACGCCCAGGTGCTCCATCTTCGCGATGAGCCGCGGCAGCGCCGACTCCGAGGAGGACGTCGAGAGGATCAGCAGGAACTCACGGCCGAGGTACTTCAGCAGCGAGAGAATGTTCACACCCGCGATCAGCCTCAGCAGCAGACCCAGGATGACGAAGACGAAGATCGCACAGGTGATGTAGAAGCCGATCATGATGATCGCCAGCGACTTCAGCGCGTCGACGCCCGTCTCACCGACCACCGCCGCGATCGCGCCGAACGCGCCGACCGGCGCGGCCCACATGATCATCGCGAGGATACGGAAGACCAGCCGCTGGATGTGCCCGATGCCCCGCAGCACCGGTTCGCCCGCCGAGCCCATCGCCTGGAGCGCGAAGCCCGCCAGCAGCGCGACCAGCAGCGTCTGGAGCACCTGGCCCTCGGTGAAGGCGGAGACCATCGTCGTCGGGATGATGCCGAGCAGGAAGTCCGCGGTGGACTCGCTCGCCCCTTCGGCCTGGGCCGCGCCCGCGCCGCGGGTGGCCTCGGTGAGGTGCAGACCGGAGCCGGGCTCCAGGATGTTGCCGACGACCAGGCCGATGGCCAGCGCGACGGTCGACATCACCATGAAGTAACCGAGGGCGAGCCCGCCGACGGCACCGACCTTCGCGGCCTTCCTGACCGATCCGACGCCCAGCACGATCGTGCAGAAGATCACGGGCGAGATCATCATCTTGATGAGATTGACGAAGCCGGTACCGATCGGCTTCAGCTCGACGGCCACACCAGGAGCCGCGAAGCCCACCAGAATGCCGAGTGCGACGGCGGCGATCACCGCTATGTACAGATAATGGGTGCGGTCCCGACGTGCGGCCACGGGTCCTCCTTGACTCGTTCCGTGCGATTCCCCCGTCCCTGTCCGAGGGGTCCCGGCGACTATCCATCAGCATGTGACCCCGGTCACGGTTACGTTCATTTCGTTCATGTGAATGCGGCGATGCAGACTTGCCCCATGCATCTGCCCCGCCCTCGCAGCCTCGCCACCCAGCTCTTCGCCATGCAGGTGGTGCTGGTCGCGGCGGTCGTGGCGGGGTGCGCGATGTTCGCGTACATCACAGGTCGTGCCCACGCGGCGGAGACCGCACGCAAGCAAGTTCTGGCCACGGCGTACGCGCTGGCCGATTCGCCCTCTGTACGGGACGCGATCCGTACGCCCGATCCGACGGCCCTGCTCCAGCCGTACGCGGAACGGGTGCGGCACGACACCGGGATCGACTTCATCACGATCATGAATCCGGAGGGGATCCGCTGGACCCACCCGGATCCGGCGCAGATCGGTATGCCCTTTCTGGGCCGTACGGCTCCCGCCCTGCGCGGCGAGACATTCACCGAGACCTACACGGGGACGCTCGGCCCCTCGATCCGGGCGGTCACCCCGGTGCGGGACAACGGGCGGATCACCGGGCTGGTGAGCGTGGGCATCACCGTGGACCGGATCTCCTCCGAGGTGACCCAGCAGGTCAAGCTGCTGGCGCTGGCGGCGGGCGCGGCACTGGCGCTCGGCGGTCTGGGTACGTATGTCATCAACGCCCGGCTGCGCAGGCACACCCACGGGATGAACGCGGCCGAGCTGAGCCGGATGCACGACTACCACCAGGCCGCGCTGCACGCCGTACGCGAGGGACTGCTGATGCTCGACGGCAGGCGCAGGATCGCGCTGATGAACGACGCCGGCCGCGAACTGCTCGGTCTCGACGACTCCGCCGTGGGCCGCCCGGTCGCCGAACTGGGCCTCCCCGCGCCCCTCACCGGCGCGCTGCTCGCCTCCGGGCCACGGGTGGACGAGGTGCATATGACCGCCGAGCGGATCGTGGTGGTCAACACCCAGCCGGTGGTGGGCGGGGAGCAGCGCGGTACGGTCATCACCCTGCGCGACCACACCGAACTCCAGGCGCTCTCCGGGGAGTTGGACTCGGAGCGCGGATTCACCCAGGCGCTGCGCTCCCAGGCGCACGAGGCCGCCAACCGGCTCCACACGGTCGTCTCGCTGATCGAGCTGGGACGGGTGGAGCAGGCGGTGGAGTTCGCCACGGCGGAGCTGGAGCTGGCCCAGGCGCTCACCGACCGGGTGGTCGGCGCGGTCGGTGAACCGGTGCTCGCGGCGCTGCTGCTGGGGAAGGCGGCCCAGGCGAACGAACGCGGGGTGGAGCTGGTGCTCGCGGAGGACAGCCGTATCGACGACGGGGTGCTGCCCACGGCCCTCGCGCCACGCGATCTGGTGACCATCCTGGGCAATCTGATCGACAACGCCGTGGACGCGGCGCAGGGCGGCGAGGGCGCGCGGGTGACGGTGACGGCACTGGTCGACGGCACGGCCGGCGGTGAACTGATCCTCGGCGTACGGGACACGGGGGACGGCGTCGACCCGGCGGACATGGAGGAGGTGTTCCGGCGCGGCTGGTCGACCCGCGGCCCGGGGCGCGGGCTCGGTCTGGCGCTGGTACGGCAGGCGGTGCACCGCGCGCAGGGAACGGTGGAGCTGGCGCAGGGCGCGGAGGGCGGCGCGGAGTTCACCGTACGGCTGCCGCTGGGGAAGCGGACGACGGCATCGACCGACGCGGCCGAGGTACTGTCGCCCGCCGACGCGGATACGACGCGGCCCGCCGCCCGCGCGGATACGGCACAGTCCGCCACCGGCGCGGACACCGCACGACCCGCCACCGGCACGGACACCGCGCAACCCGCCACCGCGCGACCGGACGACGCGGACGACGCGCCGTCCGCCCGTACGGACACCGCACCGCCCGCCGGCGCGGAGGCCGCCCGGTGAGGCCCGAGTGGGACGGTCCCGCGGCGCGGGGGCCGATCCGGGTGCTGGTGGTCGAGGACGATCCGGTCGCGGCCGACGCCCATCAGCTCTATGTCGCCCGGGTGACCGGCTTCACCGTGGCGGGCGTCGCCCACTCCCGCGCCGAGGCCGCCCGGCTGCTGGAGCGCACGGACATCGATCTGATCCTCCTCGACCTCTACCTCCCCGACGGACACGGGCTCCAGCTTCTGCGCGCGCTGCGGGCCGGCGGACACCACGCGGATGTCATCGCCGTGACCTCGGCGCGCGATCTCGCGGTGGTACGGGAGGGCGTCTCGCTCGGTGTCGTCCAGTACGTCCTGAAGCCCTTCACCTTCGCCACCCTGCGTGACCGGCTCACCCGCTACGCGGAGTTCCGCACGGCGGCCGGGGAGGCCAGCGGTCAGGAGGAGGTGGACCGGGCGCTGGGCGTGCTGCGGGCGCCGCAGCCGTCCTCGCTCCCCAAGGGGCTGAGCGCGCCGACGCTGGAGTCGGTGACCCGTACGCTCCGCGACTCGCCCACCGGGCTGACCGCCGCCGAGGCCGGCGTCAGGGTGGGGATCTCCCGGATCACCGCGCGCCGTTATCTCGAACATCTCGTCACCAACGGGCGCGCGGTGCGCAGTCCGCAGTACGGGCAGGTCGGGCGCCCGGAGTTGCAGTACCGCTGGATCTCCGCGCCCCACTGAGCCGGGGGGCGCCGACCACTTGGCGCTGCACGGGGATTGACCATGCCGAAGGCCCGGTCCTACGGTCGCCGGGCAGCCCTTGTGGCTCGGAGGAGGTCATGCCCGTGCGCCCCACCGCCCCGCTGATCCTCGTCGCCGCCGCCCTCGCCGCCGGTTCCCTCACCGCCTGCGGCAGCGGTTCAGGCAGCGATCCGGACACCGTCAAGATCGTGTACAACCGCTCCACCGACAACAAGATCCGCTTCAAGGACACCTATCTGGAGTCCGTCAAGCAGCAGTTCGAGAAGGCGCATCCGGGCAAGAAGGTGCAGCTGATCCCGGTGCAGGCGCCGGACAACGACTACGCCACCAAGGCGCAGCAGATGATGCGCTCGCCGAAGACCGCCCCGGATCTGGTCTACGAGGACACCTTCCGTATCAACGCCGACATCAAGGCCGGATATCTGCGCCCGCTCGACGACTATCTGGCGAAGTGGGACACCTGGGACCGGTTCGTGGACTCGGCGAAGTCGGCCGCCAAGGCCGAGGACGGCAGTACGTACGGCGTCCCTGACGGCACCGACACGCGTGGGCTCTGGTTCAACAAGAAGATCTTCGCCGAGGCCGGTCTGCCCGCCGACTGGCGGCCCCGGAACTGGGACGAGGTGCTGGACGCGGCCCGTACGGTCAAGGAGAAGGTCCCCGGGGTCATCCCGCTGAACGTCTACACCGGCAAGGGACCCGGCGAGGCCGCCGTGATGCAGGGCTTCGAGATGCTGCTGTACGGGACCGGCGAGGATCCGCTCTACGACCCGTCCGCGAGGAAGTGGGTGACGGGCGGTCAGGGGTTCCGGGACGCGCTGGAGTTCGTGGGGACGGTGTACGGGGAGAAGCTCGGACCCGATGTCTCGGACGCGCTCGATCCGAACATCGGCACCCGGGTCGCCACGGAGTGGTTCCCGGAAGGGAGGCTGGCGATCTCCCTGGACGGTTCCTGGATGGGCCAGAACTGGATCAACGAGGGCCCCAAGGAGTGGCCGGAGTGGTCGACGGATCTCGCCCAGGCGCCGATGCCGACCCGGGACGGGCAGGCGCCGGGCACCGTGTCGATGTCGGGCGGCTGGGCGTGGGCGATCCCGCAGAAGGCCAAGAACCCCGATCTGGCCTGGGAGTTCATCAAGACACAGCAGACCAGGGACAACGCCGTCGAGTGGGATGTCGTCGGCGCGCAGATCGCCGTGCGCGAGGATGTGGCGGCCGATCCGCGCTATCTGACGTCCATGCCGGGCATCGAGTTCTTCACCGGGCTGGTCGAGTACACGCACTACCGCCCTGCGCTGCCGGTCTATCCGCAGGTGTCGACCGCGATCGGCGAGGCGATGGAGAAGGTCACGACGGGTGACGCGTCTGCGGCGGAGGCGGCGAAGGAGTACGACGAACAGCTCGGCACCATCACCGACGGCGCGGTCGTCGCCAAGTGAGCGCGGGAGTCCTGGCGGGGAAGCGTTCCGGCGGGCGTCCGCGCGGAGTGCGGCTGTGGCGGTGGCTGCCGCTCGCCCCCGCCACCCTTCTGCTGCTGCTCTTCCTGGCGGGCCCCATCGGCTACTGCGTCTGGATCGCCTTCACCAACACCCAGCTGACCGGCTCGTCCTCCTCCGACTTCGTCGGTCTGGCGAACTTCCGCCGGGCCTTCGCCGACGAGAACTTCCGTAACGCCGTCCGGCTGACTCTCGTCTTCACCTTCGTCTCCTCGATCGTCGGCCAGAACAGTCTGGGGCTGGCGCTCGCCGGGCTGATGCGGGCCGCGTCCCGGCCGGTCCGTACGCTCACCGGAGCGCTCGTGATCGCCGCGTGGGTACTGCCCGAGATCGTCGCGGCCTTTCTGCTCTACGCGTTCTTCCGGCGCGAGGGGACGCTCAACGCGATCCTCGACTGGCTCCATCTGCCGTCCCAGAACTGGCTGTTCACCCTGCCGATCCTGGCCGTGTCGTTCGCCAACGTCTGGCGCGGCACGGCGTTCTCGATGCTGATCTACTCGGCCGCGCTCGCCGAGATCCCCCGGGACATCACGGAGGCGGCCCAGGTCGACGGCGCGGGCGGGGTGCGCCGGGCCTGGCACATCACCCTGCCGATGATCCGCCGCTCCATCGGTACGAATCTGATGCTCAACACTCTCTCCACCCTCTCCGTCTTCGGGCTGATCTGGGCGATGACCCGCGGCGGTCCCGGCAACCGCAGCCAGACGCTGCCGGTGTTCATGTACGACCAGGCGTTCCTGAAGAGCCTCATCGGATACGGCACGGCGGTCGCGCTGCTTCTGCTGCTGGTCGGTTCGCTGTTCTCGCTCGTCTATCTGCGGCTGATGCGGGTGGAGGTCTGATGGCGCCGCCGCTCGCACAGCGCCCGCGCACGCGCGACCGGCGCGATCGCCGTGCCCGGAGCCGGCGCGCGGCCGACGCCGCCCTGCTGCTGACCGCCGCGGCCTTCGCGCTGCCGCTGATCTGGCTGGCGCTGGCCTCGGTCGACGCGAACGCCGATATGCGGGTGCGGGCCCCCTCGTCGGTGACCGGGGAGAACTTCACCGCGGTCCTCACCGACGAGATCACCTTCACACCGATGCTCAACAGTGTGGTGCTGTGCGGCAGCGCCACCCTGCTGACGGTGGTCTGCGCGGCGCTGGCGGCGTATCCGCTCTCCCGCTACCGGTCGCGCTTCAACCGGCCGTATCTGCTCACGATCCTGTTCACGACGTGTCTGCCGATCACGGCGATCATGGTGCCGGTGTACGGACTGTTCGTACAGGTGGATCTCGTGGACACCATGTACGGCACCTCGCTCTTTCTCGCCACCTCCCAACTGCCGTTCTCCATCTGGCTGATGAAGAACTTCATGGACGGGGTGCCGACGATTCTGGAGGAGGCCGCGTGGACGGACGGGGCGTCGCATCTCCAGACGCTCACCCGGGTGGTGCTGCCGCTGATGGGGCCGGGGCTGACGGTGGTGACGATCTATACGTTCATCCAGCTCTGGGGAAACTTTTTCGTACCGTTCATGCTGCTCCTCACCCCCGACCAGTTGCCCGCCTCGGTCTCGATCTTCACCTTCTTCGGCAACTACGGATCGGTGATCTACGGACAGCTCGCCGCGTTCTCGATCCTCTACTCGGCGCCGGTACTGGTCCTGTACATCCTGATCTCCCGGCGCCTGGGCGGGGGCTTCGCGCTGGGCGGCGCGGTGAAGGGCTGAGCGACTCCGGAGATGCAGAGGCGCGGAGGCTCAGAGGCGCGGAGGCTCAGAGGCGCGGAGGCTCAGCGACTCGCAGTTCAAAGGCTCAGAGGCTCAGAAGACGCTCTCCGCCTCGAACATACGGTTCTCCGGGACCGTCTTGAGCTGGGTCACGGCCTCCGCCAGCGGCACCATCTCCACCGCCGTCCCCCGCAGCGCCGTCATGCCCCCGAACTCGCCCCGGTGCACGGCCTCCACCGCGTGCCAGCCGAACCGGGTCGCGAGCACCCTGTCGTACGCCGTCGGGGTGCCCCCGCGCTGGACATGGCCCAGGATCACCGGCCTGGCCTCCTTGCCCATCCGGCGCTCCAGCTCCGCCGCGAGCCGGTTGCCGATGCCCTGGAAGCGCTCGTGGCCGAACTGGTCGATCTCGCCCTTGCCGTATTCCATCGAGCCCTCGGCGGGATGCGCGCCCTCGGCGACACAGATCACCGCGAACTTCTTCCCGCGCGAGAACCTCGCCTCGACCATCTTCACCAGGCTGTCGACCTCGAAGGGCCGCTCGGGCAGACAGATGCCGTGCGCGCCGCCCGCCATCCCGGACTCCAGCGCGATCCACCCCGCGTGCCGTCCCATGACCTCCACGACCATCACCCGCTGATGGGACTCGGCGGTGGTCTTGAGCCGGTCGATCGCCTCGGTGGCGACCGTGACGGCGGTGTCGAAACCGAAGGTGCGGTCGGTCGAGTAGATGTCGTTGTCGATGGTCTTGGGGACACCGACGACGGGCATTCCGGCGTCCGAGAGCAGCCGGGCCGCGGTCAGCGTGCCCTCGCCGCCGATGGGGATGAGCGCGTCGATCCCGTACCGCTGGGCCAACTCGGCGCAGTTCTCGGCGGCTTCGCGCAGCCGGCCGCGCTCCAGCCTGGCCGAGCCCAGGATCGTACCGCCGCGGGCCAGGATGCCGCTGACCGCGTTGAGATCGAGCGGACGGAAGTGGCCGTCGAGCAGCCCCTTGAAACCGTCCTCGAATCCGATGACTTCGTCCCCGTATCCGGTCATGGCCCGGTGCACGACCGACCGGATCACTGCGTTCAGGCCGGGACAGTCGCCGCCTGCGGTGAGAACTCCGATACGCATCGTGCTGTGTCTCCTGCTCGCTAGTGCCGTACTTCTCCGGAGGACGGATCCTCGGCCCTCCACGGGTGAGCCTGTTCCGATTCGATCCTCCCACGGGTGACCGGCGTCACGCGCCGGGTGGTACCGCTGTCGGCGGTGCTGTCGACCGCGCCGGGGAATGGTTCGTACACCACGCCGTGTACGCCCGTACACCTGCCCGTACACCCCCCTGTGCGCCCCGGCGGTGCCACCACCCCCGAAGGTATTGTCAAGGGGGCATTGCCACCCTAACGGGAACAGGCTGTCCATCTCACGGGCAGGGCCAGGCACGAGCGGGGACGGGAGAGCACGCGTGACACGCAGCGTGTACGTGACCGGGATCGACCGGGGGGACGGCCGTCAGGTCGTCGAACTGGGGGTCATGGAGCTACTGACCCGCCAGGTGGACCGGGTGGGGGTCTTCCGCCCGCTGGTCCACGACGGTCCCGACCGTCTCTTCGAACTGCTACGGGCCCGCTACCGGCTGTCACAGGACCCCTCGACGGTCTACGGGCTCGACTACCACGAGGCGTCCGCGCTCCAGGCCGAGCGGGGCACCGACGAGCTGGTCTCCCGGCTGGTCGACCGCTTCCACCAGGCGGCGCGGGAGTACGAGGTCGTGCTCGTCCTGGGCACGGACTTCGCGGCCACCCAGCTCCCCGACGAGCTGTCGCTCAACGCGCGGCTCGCCAACGAGTTCGGCGCGTCCGTGATCCCGGTGGTGGGAGGCAAGGGCCAGAGCGCCGAGTCCGTACGGGCCGAGGCGCGCAACGCCCACCGCGCCTACGAGGTCCTGGGCTGCGACGTACTGACCATGGTCGTCAACCGGGTCGCCCCCGAGGACCGCGCGGCGATCGCGGAGCGGCTGGCGGCACGGCTGCCGGTGCCCTGTTACGTACTGCCGGACGAACCGGCGCTCGCCGCCCCGACCGTCGCCCAGATCACCCAGGCCCTGGGCGGCACGGTGCTGCTCGGCGACGACGCGGGCCTGGCCAGGGACGCGCTGGACTTCGTCTTCGGCGGCGCGATGCTGCCGAACTTCCTGCGCGCGCTGACCCCCGGCTGCATGGTGGTCACGCCCGGTGACCGCGCCGATCTGGTGGTGGGCGCCCTGGCCGCGCACTCGGCCGGCACCCCGCCGATAGCGGGGGTGCTGCTCACCCTCGACGAACGGCCGGACGACTCGGTACTGACCCTGGCCGCGCGGCTCGCGCCCGGCACCCCGGTGATCTCGGTGCCGGGCCGTTCCTTTCCCACGGCGGCCGAACTCTTCGGTCTGGAAGGGAAGCTGAACGCCGCGACACCGCGCAAGGCGGAGACCGCGCTCGGGCTGTTCGAGCGCCATGTGGACACCGCGGCTCTGCTGGGCCGGCTCTCGGTGGCCCGCAGCGGACGGGTGACACCGATGATGTTCGAGCATGAACTGCTGGAGCAGGCCCGCGCCCACCGCCGGCGTGTGGTCCTGCCGGAGGGCGCGGAGGAACGCGTCCTGCGCGCCGCCGACGTACTGCTGCGCCGCGATGTGTGCGAGCTGACGCTCCTCGGGGACACCGGTCTCATCCGCAAGAAGGCCGCCGACCTCGGTATCGATCTCGGTGCCACCCAGCTCATCGATCCGAACACCTCCGAGCTGCGGCAGCGCTTCGCCGAGCGGTACGCGGAGCTGCGCGCCCACAAGGGCGTGACGGTGGAGCTGGCGCACGACATCGTGGCCGACCCCAACTACTTCGGCACCCTGATGGTGCGGGAGGGGCTGGCCGACGGCATGGTGTCGGGGTCGGTGCACTCCACGGCCGCCACGATCCGGCCCGCCTTCGAGATCATCAAGACCCGCCGGACTCAAGAGGCTCAGGGAGCCCCAGGGAGTCAGGGGGCTCAGGGCGGTCAGATGGGTCCGGGAGTGGGTCAGGGGGCCCGGCGACAGTCCTCGATCGTCTCGTCGGTCTTCTTCATGTGCCTCGCGGACAAGGTGCTGGTGTACGGCGACTGCGCGGTCAACCCGGACCCGGACGCGGAGCAGCTCGCCGATATCGCGATCCAGTCGGCGGCCACCGCCGCCCGGTTCGGGGTCGAGCCGCGTATCGCGATGCTCTCGTACTCCACCGGCACCTCGGGCTCCGGCGCGGATGTCGACAAGGTGCGCGAGGCGACGAAACTGGTGCGCGCGGCCCGTCCGGATCTGCTGATCGAGGGGCCGATCCAGTACGACGCGGCGGTCGAGCCGTCCGTCGCGGCGACCAAGCTGCCGGAGTCGGAGGTGGCGGGCCGGGCGACGGTGCTGATCTTCCCCGATCTGAACACGGGCAACAACACCTACAAGGCGGTGCAGCGCTCGGCGGGCGCCGTGGCCGTGGGTCCGGTGCTCCAGGGGCTGCGCAAGCCGGTCAACGACCTGTCGCGCGGCGCGCTGGTGCAGGACATCGTCAATACGGTGGCGATCACGGCGATCCAGGCGCAGGGCGCGCAGGGTGCGCAGGGCGAGCCCGCGTGAGCGCGGTTCCCCCTTCCCTTTTCGCGTCCCCTTCGCCTTCCGCTCTCCCGTCCTCCACTCCACTCCACTCCACTTCACTTCTACCGAAGGCCGACAGCCCGTGAGTTCGTATGATGCCGCCGATACCGCCACCCGCGTCCTTGTCCTCAACTCCGGTTCCTCGTCGCTGAAGTACCAGCTCCTGGACATGCGGAACGGTTCCCGGCTCGCGGTCGGCATGGTCGAGCGGATCGGCGAGAAGACCTCCAGGCTGGTGCACACCCTGCCGGAATCCGGCGGTGACTCATCGGACGGGGACTCGTCCGGCGGTGACTCGTCCGGCGGCGATGGCGGCCGTGAACGTACGGGCAGGTTCGCGGACCACGCGAAGGCGCTGGAGGCCGTCGCGGACGAGCTGGCACACGACGGCATCGGTCTCGACTCCCCCGAGCTGGCGGCGATCGGCCACCGGGTCGTCCACGGCGGGCTGGGGTTCAGCGAGCCGACCCTCATCGACGACGGCGTACTGGCGGAGATCGAGCGGCTGGTACCGCTGGCGCCGCTGCACAACCCGGCGAATCTCCTCGGGATCCGTACGGCGCGGGCGCTGCGCCCGGACCTTCCGCAGGTCGCGGTCTTCGACACGGCGTTCCATACGACGATGCCGGAGTACGCCGCCCGCTACGCCATCGACACGGCGACGGCCGACGCGCACCGTATCCGCCGCTACGGCTTCCACGGCACCTCGCACGCGTATGTCTCGCGCAGGACCGCCGAGCTTCTCGGCAAGGATCCGTCGGAGGTGAATGTGATCGTGCTGCACCTCGGCAACGGCGCCTCGGCGTCGGCCGTCGCGGGCGGCCGGTGCGTGGACACCTCGATGGGGCTGACCCCCTTGGAGGGGCTGGTGATGGGTACGCGCTCCGGTGACATCGATCCGGCGGTCACGTTCCATCTCCGGCGGGTGGCCGGAATGTCCGTCGATGAGATCGATGAACTTCTCAACAAGAAAAGTGGTCTGGTCGGCCTCTGCGGAGACAACGATATGCGGGAGATCCGCCGGCGTATCGACGAGGGGGACGAGCGGGCCCGGCTCGCGTTCGACATTTACATCCACCGGCTGAAGAAGTACATCGGTGCCTACAGCGCGGTCCTCGGCCGGGTGGACGCGGTGGCCTTCACGGCGGGCGTGGGGGAGAACGCGGCGGAGGTGAGGGAGGCCGCCGTGGCGGGTCTGGAGGCATTGGGCCTGGCCATGGACGCGAAGCGCAACGCCGTACGTTCCGGGGAGCCGCGGATCGTCTCACCGGACGGGGCGCGGACCGTGGTGGCCGTCGTACCGACCGACGAGGAGCTGGAGATCGCGCGACAGACCTTCGCATTGATCGGCGAGGACCGGCCCGCAATCGCCTGAGCGGCGGTCCGCTCAGAATGCCGAACATCGAACGGGCGGCTATCGACTGAGCGGCCCGCCGCCCATTTGTACTTTCCACCAGCCGGAATATTCCGCAGGGAAACAAACCGATAGGATCCGCCTTATGCGCCGTTCCAAAATCGTCTGCACACTGGGCCCCGCCGTCGACTCGTACGAGCAACTGAGGTCGCTCATCGAGGCCGGCATGAATGTGGCCCGTCTGAATATGAGCCACGGAAGCCACCCGGAGCACGAGGAGCGGTACAACCGCGTCCGGAAGGCGTCGGCGGACACCGGCCGTGCGGTGGGTGTGCTCGTCGACCTCCAGGGCCCCAAGATCCGGCTGGAGACCTTCGCCGAGGGACCGGTCGAGCTGGTCCGCGGTGACGAGTTCACCATCACCACCGAGGATGTCGCGGGCGACAAGTCCATCTGCGGCACCACGTACAAGGGTCTGCCCGGCGATGTCTCCAAGGGCGACCAGATCCTGATCAACGACGGCAACGTCGAGCTGCGGGTGGTCGAGGTCGTGGGCCCCGAGGTCAGGTCCATCGTGATCGAGGGCGGTGTGATCTCCGACCACAAGGGCATCAACCTCCCCGGCGCGGCGGTGAACGTTCCCGCGCTCTCCGAGAAGGACATCGAGGACCTGCGCTTCGGTCTGCGGATGGGATGCGACATGATCGCGCTCTCGTTCGTCCGCGACGCGCAGGACGTGGTGGACGTCCACAAGATCATGGACGAGGAGGGCCGCCGGGTCCCGATCATCGCCAAGGTCGAGAAGCCGCAGGCGGTCGCCAACATGGACGCCGTCGTCGCGGCGTTCGACGCGATCATGGTGGCCCGTGGTGATCTGGCCGTCGAGTACCCGCTCGAAAAGGTCCCGCTGGTGCAGAAGCGGCTCATCGAGCTCTGCCGCCGCAACGCCAAGCCGGTGATCGTGGCGACCCAGATGATGGAGTCGATGATCACCAACTCCCGCCCCACGCGCGCCGAGGCGTCCGATGTCGCCAACGCGATCCTGGACGGCGCGGACGCGGTCATGCTCTCCGCCGAGTCGTCGGTGGGCGCGTATCCGATCGAGACGGTCAAGACGATGTCGAAGATCGTGGTCGCCGCCGAGCAGGAACTGCTCTCCAAGGGGCTCCAGCCGCTGGTCCCGGGCAAGAAGCCCCGTACGCAGGGCGGTTCGGTGGCCCGCGCGGCCTGCGAGATCGCCGACTTCCTGGGCGGCAAGGCACTGATCGCCTTCACCCAGTCCGGCGACACGGCCCGCCGTCTCTCCCGCTACCGCGCGGCCCAGCCGATCCTGGCCTTCACGACGGACGAGTCGACCCGTAACCAGCTCGCCCTGAGCTGGGGCGTGGAGTCCTTCATCGTGCCGTGGGTGAGCAGCACGGACGAGATGGTCGACCTGGTCGACGAGGAAGTCCTCAAGCTCCAGCGCTACAACGAGGGCGACGCCATGATCATCACCGCGGGCTCCCCTCCCGGCGTCCCCGGCACCACGAACATGGTCCGGGTCCACCACTTGGGCGGCAACGCCGAAGCCTGACCCGGACACACCCCCGCACCCCCACCCCAGGCCCGCCGCCCCCGGCGGGCCTTTCCGTTGCCGTACGGGCACTCCGTACGGGCACTCCGTACGGAGTGCACAGGGCTGTGGCCCGCTCCCCTGTTGGGTCGAGGGGGGCGGGCCACGGTTTTTCCCGCGGCTGCCGGGAGGTTCGGATCAGTCCGTGATGTAGTTCTGGAGGCCCGGGACGGTGAGCGTGCCGCCGAACTGACCTGCCTGGGTGACCTTGACCTCCGTGAAGAAGGCGAACGGTACGTTCAGCGGGGGCGGCGTCCGCGGGCTGAAGGTGATCGGGATGAGGCCGAAGAGATTGCCCTTCAACTCCTCGGTGTACATGGTCACTTCGCCGTTGCGGATCGTGGATATCGAACCCTCGCGGGCCTTCACATGAGCCGTCTTGCCTTCGGGGAAGACCACGGTCTGGTGCAGATCGCCGATGTCCACCGACGATGCCGTGAACTTCAGCGCCTTCTTGATCCTGCCGCTGCCGGTCCTCACCTCGACGATGCCGTGGTAGTCGAGCCCGCGCAGCGTCAGCAGCGAACTGTGCAGCGTCCAGGGGTCGTCCGGCAGCAGTGGGATGCCCCGCTCCTCCTCGGCCGCGGCGAGCGCCTCGGGGTCGGGGGTCGGGCAGGGGTAGGGCTCCTTGCCGCCCGCGCCCGCCGGGATGTCGTCGTCCGAGCGGGCGTCGAGTCCCTTCGCTTCGTCGTCCAGTTCCTCGACCGTGGCCCCCGCCCGCTCGGCCGCCTCCCTGATGGCTTCCTCCGTGCCGTCCGTCACGGCGCCCGCCGCGTCGCCCGCCGGGCTGTCCGCGTCGGCCGGGTGCTCCGGGCGCTCCGGGCGCTCCGGACCGTCCTGCCCCGGCTTCTGCGTGGGTTTGGCGGACGGTTCGCCGGCGCCCGGCTTCTGCGTGGTGGCCGAGGGGCTCGGCGTCTGGGTGCCCGGCGCCTCCTTGTCGGGGACACCGAGGATGTCGCCGAGTACGTCCCCCAGCCCCAGCGGGTCCAGCGGGTGCTTCGACTTCGCCGGAGTCGGAGTCGGCGTCGGCGTCGGCTTCGGCGCGGACCCCGCGGGAGCGGCGGCTTCCCCGGCCCCGGACTCCGGTTCCTTCCCCGTACCCTGCCCGCCCGCCGCCGGACTCCCGGACGCTCCCGGCTCCGGCCCGTCCGAGGCCGACGGCGACTCACCCGGTGCCGGCGACTGCGAGGGCGCCCCGGACGCAGACCCCGACGGGGACTCCGAGGGCGAGGGCGACGCGGACGGGTCCGGATCGTCCGAGCGCGTCACACACGGTCCGGGCGCGAAGGGTATGTCCTTGCTGTCGTCGGCCAGCGCGAGCCTGGGCGTGAGCCCCATGCCCACGAAGACCGCCGTGGGCATGGCGGCCAGGGCCATGGCCTTGCCGGCGGGTATGTGCAGCTTGGTCAGGAGCGACTTCCTCGGAGCCGCGTGGCGCGGCCCTCTCTTCACCCGGGATTCATCGCCTCCGGCCGCGATCCGCTGCGCGTCTTCACCCCGCACTGTTCCTCCCGCCGTTGGCTTGAGCAGTCGTTTCCGTCACGTTCGGGTCCTCCCCGTCGCGCGGTACGGGGAAGGGGGCACCGGCCCTGTCGGGTTCCGGTGCCTGGTGGGGGGTGTGCTGCTCGGCGTCCGGCCGGGGCGGTGTGCCGGGTGCCCAGGAGATGGAGAGCGCGCCGCCGAGCAGGGCGAACAGGAAGCCCAGAAGAAAGCCGCCGATGTTGGAGACCGGAATCGACACCAGCGCCAGCAGAATGGCGGCGACACCGGCGAAGACCCTGACGATGGCCTGGAACCACATGGTCAGGCCGAGGGTCACCAGCAGTACGCCGATGATCAGCGAACCCGCCCCGGCCGTGGTGGACATGGCCAGCGTGAGATTGCCGAAATGAAGCTGGGCGTAGGGGAAGTAGGCGATCGGCAGACCACCGAGAAGGGTGAACAGGCCCGCCCAGAACGGCCGGGTGCCTCGCCAGGCGCGGAACCGAAGCCGCCAGTAGGTGAATCCGCGGGAACCTGTGGACTCGGCGCTCATGGAAAACAGCTCCCTGGAATGCGGTATTGCGGTAGAAGGCAACAGAAGGCGGGGGCCGGACGGACCGAACACTCCCAGGACCGTACGGCCCGTCAGGACCGAGCGGCTGACCGGGACCGTGCGGCCCGCCCGGGTCGAATGCCTAGTAGCACTCGTACTTCGAGGGGTCACCGACCTTGAGCCTCAGGCTCAGGTCCGGGAGCCGGAACGTGCCCGCGGTGGTGGCCCAGGCCGTCTGCTCCACATCGGTCAGCGTGGCGACCCTGGCCTGCTGGGCGAAGCCGAACGGATTCACCTTCGTCCCGGGCTGGGTGCCGGGGACCTTGTTCTGACCGGCCGCGATACCGATGTCGATGTCCTCGAACACCGCGTCGGCGTCGAGCGATTCGACATCGAGGTAGAGGTTCTCCGCGCTGACCTTGGTGCCCTTGTCGCCGGCGGTCAGTACCAGCGTCACACTCGTGTTGAGCAGCGGCAGCGGGGTGACCACGGACTGGCACATGTTGGTGATCGTGGCCGACTCGAACCCCGACACGGCCACCGGGTGGGTGGCCGAGTTGCCTTCGAGGTCCGTGCCCTCGGCGACACCTCCGTACTGGACGAAGTCGTGACCGACCAGCTGGTCGGCGGTCACCTTGAAGCTCTGGCCCGACACACTGAACGAGGCCGCCAGCGCCCCCTGTGCCAGAGCGACACCTATCGCCGCCGTGGCGGCCACGCTCGGCACCATGACGACCGCGAACCGCTTCCATCTGGTCCCGCCACGCACTTGGGACTCCATGAATTTCCTCCTTCTCGGACGTACATCTCCGGACCGGGTTGGAGCCCGTCCTGGGATGGGAGAAGTGCTACGTCCTCGGGAAGGAGAGCGCCTGCCCCGGAGGCGCGAAGCGCGCCCGGAACCACCGGCGATCACCCCCGAGCGACAACCACTGGCCACGCCTTCGCGCAACCTCTGGACAGGCCCTGCCGGGAAGGCAGGAACCCCCCTGTCCGGCCCGGCGGCACCGCCACCGGTCCGCTCGGTGGGGACCCAGTACCGACGGCGCGACTGGTTGCCGTGCTGGTGCGGAATTGGACCGAGCGTCGCCGATCGTGGTCCATTCACGGCCTTGACACAAGGGGGTTCGTTACTGGCTGGTAACGGCCCGATGACCGGCGCACGACCCGGCGGCGCCGGGCGGCCACACAGGGTGCCACCCGGCGGTACGGCAGAAGCGGCGAATGCCCCCCATAGCCGGACAGAGCAAGGGGGGCGACTTACTGCCAGTAACAGCAGCTGCTTTTACCAAGATTTGGTAAAGCGCGGCGCTGTCGCCGCGGTGCGGCCGCGTCCGCGTGGTGCCGCGGCGGGCACCCTCAGAAGAGAACTCTCGCGAGGGCCGAACGTGCCGCCGTCACCCGGGGGTCGTCCCCGCCGATCACCTCGAAGAGTTGCAGCAGCCGTACCCGCGCCGCCTCCCGGTCGTCACCGAATGTCCGGCGCACGGTCTCGACGAGCCGTCCGAAGGCGTCCTCCACATGGCCGCCGACCAGATCGAGATCGGCCGCGGCGATCTGCGCCTGGACATCGTCCGGCCGCTCCGCCGCGTCCTTGCGCACTTGCGTCTGGTCCATCGCCCGTACCCTGCCGAGCAGTTCGGCCTGGGCGAGGCCCAGCTTGGCCTCCGTGTTGCCGGGATCGTCGGTGAGCACATTGCGGTACGCCTGGGCCGCGCCGGCGAAGTCATTGGCGTCCAGCGCCTGTACGGCCGCCTCCAGCAGCGCGTCGTACGGGCCGGCCGGAACAACCGTCTCCGCCGGTCCCTCCGTCTCCGCGCCCGGATCGACCGCGATACCGGTGAGCCCGAAGCGCTCCTCCCCGACCTGGATCAGCTGATCGAGCGTCTGACGGATCTGGGCTTCCGGGGCCGCGCCCTGGAAGAGCGGCAGCGCCTGCCCGGCCACCACCGCGAAGACCGCGGGGATGCCCTGGATCCCGAACTGCTGCATCAGCATCTGATTGGCGTCGACATCGATCTTGGCGAGGACGAACCGGCCGACGTACTCCCGGGCCAGCCGCTCCAGCACCGGGCTGAGCTGCTTGCACGGCTCGCACCACTCGGCCCAGAAGTCGATGACGACCGGGACCTCCGTGGAACGCTGGAGGACATCGCGCTCGAAGCCGGCCTCGTCGACATCGATCACCAGACTGGACGGGGGTACGGCACCGGTGCCCCCCTGGCGGGCCGCCTCGGCACGGGCCTGTTCCGCCTTCGCCTTGGCCTCGTTGGCCGCCTTCACCGCGGCGAGGTCGACGACGCCGCTCATGGACATGTTCCTAGGCTGCATGAGTACATCCTCCCCCTTCCGCGCGCACTTCAGAAAAGCGGTGCGTACACCGCGGTTCGACGCGGGGTCCCCACCCCGCGTCTCGTGGTTGTCGCCGCGGACCCGCCATCACCCGTCATGACCCGTCACAGCCTTTGCCACAAGGTGTCACGGGCTTTCGCCACGGGCTCCGCCAGGCTTTCGCTACGGGTCGTAGCGTAACTCCCGGTTCCGGTCCGCAGGTGAGATCTTTCCGGTGAACTGGCTCACAACACATTGTCCACCGGCCGATATGGTCGCCGTCATGTGCAGCCACAGCCGCCCCGCCGGTGCGCGTACGTCCCGAGGTACGTCGCGTACGGGCCGCCCACGCAGCGCCGAGGCCGACGCGGCGATCCTGGAGGCGACCAGGGCCGCCCTGGTGGAACTGGGCTGGCCCAAGCTGACGATGAGCGATGTGGCGCACCGGGCGGGCGTCGCCAAGACCACGCTCTACCGGCGCTGGCCGGGCAAGAGCGAGCTGGTGGTGGACGCGGTCGCGGCGCTCTTCGACGAGCTCGAACTCCCCGGCTCCGACAGCCTCGTCACCGATATCGAGGACGTGGTGCTCCAGTTCGCCGCGCTGCTGGAGCGGCCGGAGACCAAGACCGCGCTGATGGCGGTGGTCGCGGAGTCCACCAGGGACGAGGCGCTGCGGCAGCGGATCCGCACCTCGATCGTCGACCGTCAGAAGCGGCTGGTGCTGCTGGGGCGCGAGCGCGCCCAGGACCGGGGCGAGCTCCCCCGTGAACCGGACGCCGCGGCGGCCGCCCGTACCGCGGACCTGATCTTCGACGTGATCGCGGGGACGGTCGTCCACCGGGCGCTGGTCAGCGCGGAACCGGTCGACCGGCAGTGGGCGCGCACCTTCACGGCCCTGCTGCTGGGCGGTCTGTCCGCCGTCACCACGGCGCCCTGACGGCGTCACGCCGGGCTTCGCGCCTCCCGGACGCCCGGACGCCGCTCGCCTTGTGTGCCGCCGTGCCGCCGGCTCTACCGCGCCAGCCGGCCCAGCAGGGACGAGGCGGCCGTGATGCCCACGACCGCCGCGAACGCCAGCACGGCGTAGTCCAGCAGCAGATGGGACGGCGTACCGAGCAGCAGCCCGCGCAGGGCATCCACCTGATAGCTCAGTGGATTGATCTTGCTGATCACCTGGAGCCAGCCGGGCATGATCGCCACCGGATAGAGCGCGTTCGACGCGAAGAACAGCGGCATGGTGATGGCCTGGCCGATCCCCATCAGCCGGTCGCGGGTCAGCACGATCCCCGCGATCGTCATCGACAGGCACGAGAAGAAGGCCGAGCCGAGGACCACCGCGACCGCGACCCCCAGCAGCTTCAGCGGGTTCCAGGTCAGCCCCACCCCGAGGGCCGCCGCGATGACGATCACCACGACCGCCTGGATCAGCGCCTTCACCCCGGAGGCGAACGCCTTGCCGCTGATCAGGGCGGCTCTCGGGGTCGGGGTGACCAGGAGCTTGGTCAGAATGCCCGCGTCCCGCTCCCAGATGATCATGATCCCGTAGAAGATCGCGATGAACATCGCGGACTGGGCGATGATGCCGGGCGCGAGAAAGTCGATGTACGGGATGCCACCGGTCGGGATGGCCCTGATCCGGGTGAAGGTCTCACCGAAGATCAGCAGCCACAGCGCGGGCTGTACGGCCCGCGTGTACAGCTCGGTACGGTCATGGCGCAGCTTCTGGAGCTCGACCACGCACATCGCCATGACCCTGGCGGGCAGCACCCGCCAGCCGGTACGGGCGCGTGGCGGCTTGAGCAGCAGATCGAGCCGGCGGGGGTCGAGGGCCTCAGCCGACCCGGGACGCTGTACGGCGGGTGTTCCTGACATCGCGGAAGTCGCCTCCTTCCTCGTCCAGGCCCCGGCCCGCCACCTCGCGGAAGACCTCCTCCAGCGTCGGCATGGCGTCGTTCTCCGCCGAGCCGCCGTTCTCCGAACCGCCGGAGGCCTTGCGGCTCTCGCGCAGCTCGGTCCTCAGCTCCTCTGGGGTGCCGAGGGCGTGGATACGGCCTCGGTGCATCAGCCCGACCCGGTCGCAGTACTGCTCGGCCTCGTCCATGTAGTGCGTGGTCACCAGCACGGTCATGCCCGTGGCGTGCCGTACGGCGTTGATGTGCTCCCAGACGCTGGTACGGGCGATCGGGTCGAGACCGATCGTCGGCTCGTCCAGCATCAGCAGCCGGGGCGCGCTGACCAGCGCCTGCGCGAGTTCGAGGCGCCGGATCATGCCGCCGGAGTAGGTCTTGGCCAAGCGGTCGGCGGCGCTCGTCAGATCGACGGCCTCCAGTGCCTGCGCGACCCGTTCGGCACGCTCGCGGCGCGGGACGTCGAAGACCCGGGCGAAGAGCGTCACGTTCTCGCGGCCGGTCAGCGCGGCGTCGGCGGAGAGCTGCTGCGGTACGTAGCCCAGCAGCCGCCGTACGGCCATCTTCTCCTTGGCCGCGTCGTGCCCGAACACCCGCACCATGCCGGCGGGGACGGGCAGCAGCGTGGTGATACAGCGGATCGCGGTCGTCTTGCCGGCGCCGTTGGGCCCGAGCAGTCCGAAGACCTCGCCCGCGCGGACGGAGAGGTCGAGATCGGAGACCGCCTTGGTGTCACCGAAGGAGTAGTCCAGCCCCCGGCAGCTCACGGCCTCGGTGCCGGCGTCGGCACCGGTACCAGCGTCGGTGTCCGTGCCGGTGTCCGCACCCGCCGTACCGGCGGGAGCGGCCGTACCTGTGGTGACACCGTCCGTATCGGTGGTGCCTGCGGCTCTGTCCGTCATACGCCCTCCACTTCCTCGTGCAGGTTCTGAGCGAGCTTGCGCAGCGCCGGAAGGGCCGCGGCCAGGGCCGCGCGCTCCTCGTCCGTCAGCCGGGCCACCTGCTCGCGCACCAGCTCGGAGCGGCGCTCCTCCCAGTCCGTCACACGCGACGTGGCCGCCTGGGTGGGCAGCAGCAGCGCGGACCGGCGGTCGGACGGATCGGTCTCACGACGCAGATATCCCGCCCGGCTGAGCTGATTGACCAGGGTGGAGACCGAGTTCCCGGCGAGATACAGCTCCTTCGCCGCGGCCGACACCCGGATCCCCGGCCGTGCCGCGACCAGCCGCAGCAGCTCGACCTGCGCGCCACGCAGCCGCGGGGCCGTCATCCCTTCGCGCAGCCGCCGCCGGACCATGCGCTGGACTCCCGCCAGTACATCGGCGAGCGAGTCAGGGAACTCGGCTGAGGTCATACCATCACTTTAGCTCTCACTGAGAGCTATCTGCCAGACGGTGGCCCCGGGAAATACCGTGGGGAAAACGCCGACGGCCGCCCCCGCACCGGGAGCGGCCGTCCGCTGTCGTCGTTCTCTGTTCTCCGCCGTCTGTCCGAGGGCTCAGAAGCCGGGCGGCTCCGTGTACGTGCCCCACTCGTCCCGCAGGACACCGCAGATCTCGCCGAGGGTGGCCTCCGCCCGTACCGCCTCCAGCATCGGGTCGATCATGTTCGAGCCGTCGCGGGCCGCGGCCAGCATGGCCGCCAGGGCCGTACGCACCCGGGTGTCGTCGCGGGCTCCCTTGCGCTCCGCGAGCACCTTCACCTGCTCGCGCTCCACCTCATGGCTGACCCGCAGGATCTCCAGATCGCCGGTGACCGAGCCATGGTGCACATTGACGCCGACGACCCGCTTGTCGCCCTTCTCCAGCGAGCGCTGGTACTGGAACGCCGACTCGGCGATCTCGCCCGTGAACCAGCCGTCCTCTATCCCGCGCAGAATGCCGGAGGTGACAGGGCCGATCGGGTGACGCCCGTCCGGGTGGGCCCGCAGTCCGCGCTCCTTGATCCGGTCGAAGATCTTCTCGGCGTCGGCCTCGATACGGTCGGTGAGCTGCTCCACGTACCAGGAGCCGCCGAGCGGGTCGGCCACATTGGCCACACCCGTCTCCTCCATCAGCACCTGCTGGGTGCGCAGCGCGATCTCCGCGGCCTGTTCGCTCGGCAGGGCGAGCGTCTCGTCCAGCGCGTTGGTGTGCAGGGAGTTCGTACCGCCGAGAACGGCCGACAGCGCCTCCACCGCCGTCCGCACGACGTTGTTGTACGGCTGCTGCGCGGTCAGCGAGACTCCCGCCGTCTGGGTGTGGAAGCGGAGCCACTGCGCCTTGTCGGTCCTCGCTCCGTACACCTCCTTCATCCAGCGCGCCCAGATCCGCCGGGCCGCGCGGAACTTCGCGATCTCCTCGAAGAAGTCGAGATGCGCGTCGAAGAAGAAGGAGAGCCCGGGGGCGAAGGTGTCCACGTCCAGCCCCCGGCTGAGCCCCAGCTCCACATAGCCGAAGCCGTCGGCGAGGGTGTACGCCAGCTCCTGCGCGGCCGTCGCGCCCGCCTCACGGATGTGATAGCCGGAGACGGAGAGGGGCTTGTACGCGGGGATGGAGCGGGCGCAGTGCTCCATCAGATCGCCGATCAGCCGCAGATGCGGCTCGGGCTGGAAGAGCCACTCCTTCTGGGCGATGTACTCCTTGAAGATGTCGGTCTGGAGCGTGCCGTTGAGCACGGCCGGGTCCACGCCCTGGCGCTCCGCCGCGACGAGATACATGCAGAAGACCGGGACCGCCGGCCCGCTGATCGTCATCGACGTGGTGACATCACCGAGCGGGATGTCACCGAAGAGGATCTCCATGTCGGCGGCCGAGTCGATGGCGACACCGCAGTGGCCGACCTCGCCGAGCGCGCGCGGGTCGTCGGAGTCCCGGCCCATGAGCGTCGGCATGTCGAAGGCGACGGAGAGTCCGCCGCCGCCCGCGGCCAGGATCATCTTGTAGCGCTCATTGGTCTGCAGGGCATTGCCGAACCCGGCGAACTGGCGGATGGTCCATGTCCGGCCGCGGTAGCCGGTCGGGTGGAGTCCCCGGGTGAAGGGGTACTCGCCGGGCCAGCCGATCCGCTCGAATCCCGCGTAGGTGTCGCCGGGCCGGGGCCCGTAGACCGGCTCCACCGGGTCACCGGAGAGCGTCGTGAAGTCCGCGTCGCGCTTGCGGGCCTTGTCGTAGCGGGCCTGCCAGCGCTGGCGGCCCTCGTCGATCGCGTCGGCGTCCATACTCTCAAATTTACTAGGACGTCCAAGTAAATGTCGATGGCAGCCGCCCCCGCGATCCTCCGCGCGGGCGGGGAGGACGGGGAGGACGGGTGTCGGGCCTCGACGCCGTCAGGCCTCGACGAAGGCGGGATCACTCTCCGCGAGCTGCGCCCTGACCTCGCGGGTGACCCTCGGCTCGACGAAGAAGGACGCCACGGGAATGCAGCCGGCCGCGAGCACCCAGAGCAGCTTGCCGAACGGCCACTTCATCTTCGAGCCCAGATCGAAGGCGAAGACCACGTACACGATGAAGAGCACACCGTGGATCTGGGAGATGAGCATCGTGTCGCCGGTGTCGAACCCGTACTTCATGACGATCGCGACGGTGAAGACCAGCAGCCATACGGCGGTGACATACGCCATCACCCGGTAGCGGGAGAGCACGCTTTGTTTCATGGCGACGAGCGTAACGGGGCGCGATCGGGGATCTTCGGGCGGCCCGTACGCCGGGCCCGCACGCCAGGGCACGGCACCTGGGCCGCACGCCAGGGCACGGCACCTGGGCCGTACGCCTGCCCCGTACACCGACCCCGCACGCCCGGGTCGCGCGCCCGCCCCCGTCACCGACCCCGTACGCCAGGGTCCTGCCCGGTCGGCCTTCGCGGGCCCGCGCCCGGCCGTGGCCGCCGCTCCCCTACTCCTCGAAGTCCTGCGCCGCCACCCGCAGCGGGCGCAGCATCGCGAAGATCTCCGCGCACTCCTCGGCGTCGTACGCCCCGAGCCCGAACTCCATCTCCATCAGATCGCGGGTGGCGGCCTCCACCACCTCGCGGCCCTTCTCCGTGATCGAGGCGAGCGTGCCGCGGCCGTCGTTGGGATTGGGCCGCTTGTCGACCAGCCCGGAGGTCACCAGCCGGTCCACGGTGTTGGTGACCGAGGTCGGATGGACCATGAGCCGCTCGCCGATCTTGGACATCGGCAGCTCGCCCTCCTTGGAGAAGGTGAGCAGCACCAGCGCCTCGTACCGCGCGAAGGTCAGTCCGTACGGCTTGACCACGGCGTCGACCCCGGCGAGCAGGATCTGGTGCGCGCGCATGATCGAGGTGATGGCGCCCATGGCGGGAACGGGACCCCAGCGCCGCTGCCAGTGCTCGTCGGCACGGGCGATGGGATCGAACGGGAGGTTGAGCGGCTTCGGCACGGCACCGACCTTACCCACTGGTCATATAGCGGTCAGCCCCGTCTCGCCCTTCGGTCGGACCGGCCCCGGCCGAGGCTCCGGCCGAGGGGACCCCGCGGTGTCGCAGCCCGGCAGCGATGTGCCGTTATGTCACGATAAGCCATCCTTGTCCCAGCCGGTCATCGCTCCATCACCCGGCTGTCACCACATCCCAGTCACCACATCCCAGCCACCACTCCCCGGTGGTCAGCCGTCGTCCGAGGGGGCTGTATGCCCGGCCGCAGACCGCACCGTTCGTACTCACTCACCGCCGCCTTCACCGCCGCCGTCACGACCGTTCTGGCACTGACGGCCGCCGCCTGTTCCTCGTCCTCCTCCGAATCCCGGCGGACCCCCGCCGATGAGCGGACCGCCTCGGCGGCCGAGGGCGAGACGGCCAGGGGCGAGGCCGCCACCACGGACGGGGCGCCCTTCTGGATCGACCCGGAGAGCGACGCGGCACGCCAGGTCAGGCAGTGGGAGAAGGACGGCCGCCCGGACGACGCGAAGGCCCTGAAGCGGATCTCGGAGCGCGCGGTGGCGGAGTGGCCGGCCGGGGACAACCCCGTACCCGAGATCAGCAGGGCCGTACGGGGCGCCGCCGCGGCCGGCGGGCGGACGGCGGTCTTCGTCGCGTACAACATCCCCCACCGCGACTGCGGCATGTACTCGGCGGGCGGCGCCCCCGACGCGGCGTACTACCGGGAGTGGATCAGCGCCTTCGCCGAGGCCATCGGAGACGCCCCCGCCATCGTGATCCTGGAGCCGGACGCCGTGCCGCATCTCGCGGACGGCTGCACCCCGGCCCAGTACCACGACGAGCGGTACGAGTTGCTCGCCCAGGCGATCAGCCGGCTCAAGCGCCAGCCGAAGACCAAGGTCTATCTGGACGCCGGCAACCCGGCCTGGATCTCCGACCCGGCGAGGCTCGCCGAACCGCTCAAACGGGCCGGGGTCGAATCGGCCGACGGCTTCTCGCTCAATGTGTCCAACTTCCAGACGAACGACACGGTCAAGGCGTTCGGCACCCGCCTCTCCGGGCTGCTGGGCGACGCCCACTTCACCGTCGACACCAGCAGGAACGGCGTCGGACCGCTGTCGGGCGACCGGGACGAGGCCTGGTGCAACCCACCGGGCCGCGCCCTCGGCACCCCGCCGACCACCAACACCGGCAACGAACTCCTCGACGCGTACCTCTGGATCAAGCGCCCCGGCGAATCCGACGGCCCCTGCCGCGGCGGCCCGACCGCCGGCACCTGGTGGCCCGACTACGCCCTGGGCCTGGCCCGCAAGGCCAAGGCCTGAGCCCCTCTTTCTTCGGGGCTCGGTTCGCCTCCGGGGCGCTTCATGCCGGCGCCGACGGTCGACCGTGCTCGGCCGCTCGTTCCTCACGGCCTGCGCGCGCTCTCCCTTTCGGCACCGGCGCGCCCCTTCGGCTCACTCGCCGCGTCCGGGCCGGACCGGTGCCTCTCCGCGCCGCCAGGAGCGGGGGCGGGGTTACGGGTCACTCCACCAGGAGCCATTTCGCCTCGGACGGGGTGCCCTCGGTGTCGGTGACGAAGAGCATGTACCAGCCAGGGGGGACCAGGGTGGGGTCCTTGGGAACCTCCACCGTGACCGTGTTCTTGGTTCTGGTCAGGCCCAGTTCGACCGAGCGCTGTTCGACGTCCGTCGTGTGGGTCACGGCGCTGGGGCGCATCAGACGGGCCTTGGCTATGCGGTCCGGCTTCGCCGTCCGGAAGGTCGCCCGGCCGTCGCGGTCCGTGTGCCGGGGGCCCTCGCCTAGGGCCGGGCGGTTGGCGGCGGAGGCGCGGTCGCCCTGGAGATAGGGCGGGGTGTAGATCTCCACGCGCTGCTCGAAGGTGCCGAGTTTGGTGTTGTCGGCGTCGTCGAAGAGCGGGTCGGAGCCGAAGGTGACCACCCGGCCGTCCGGCAGCAGCAGCGCCTCCGAGTGGTAGTTGCGGCCCACGGTGGGGTCGGCCGCGCGCCGGAAGGAGTTGGTCGCCGGGTCGTAGAACTGCGCCCTGAGGATGTCGCTGGCGCTGCGTCCGCGGTAGTCCGAGGAACCGCCGGTGGTGAACACCGAGTCGTCGGGCAGCAGCACACTGCTCAGATAGCGCGTGCCCTGCGGCAGCCGGGGCCCCTCCTGGAACGTCGGGCTCTCCTTGTTCAGGTCGATGATCGCCGTACGCGGGGTGGACTTGGCCGACTCGCCCACGCCCCCGCCGCCGAGGAGCATCACCCGCTGGTCCTGCACCGGCGCCAGCATCAGCGAGGCCGAGGTCTCGGTCTGGTCGCCGTCGGTGAGTCCGTCGACCGGTGTGAAGGCGTTGTTCCTGGGGTCCCACAGGCCCGGCTGCCGGCCCTTGTCGGCGGGCCCGTACCCCGCGTTGGACCCCGAGTAGAAGAGCTTTCCGCCCTTGGTGAGAAAGAGCGCGGGGTACGTCGGGAAGTACCGCTCGGGGCCCTTGGACCACTTCTTGGTCTTCGGGTCGTACACCTCGTTGTACCCGGTGAGCACGGCGCCGACATCGTCCAGGCCCGAGACCGCGAGCACCCTGCCGTCGTCCAGACCGACCAGCGTGGGGTACCAGCGGGCCTCCTTCATCGGGTCCACGGGGAGGTACTTCTCGGCCGTGGGGTCGAACTCGTACGCCGACCTGATGCCCTGGAAATCCTGCTTCTCCGTGGTGAGTTTCTGCGCCAGACCGTAGAGGTTGTCCGCGTCCTTGCCCTTGAGGCCGACGATCTCGTACTGCGCGGCCTGGGTGGTGAGCGCCTGCGGGCCCTCCTTGACCGCCTCCACGAAGACCCGTGCCTCACCGGCCGTGACCTTGGTCTTCCAGGGCAGCATCCGGTCGCCCTTCCCGTATCCGACCTGGAGCTGCTTCTTCGCCTTCGGCACGGTGACATCGGTCGTGCTGATGTACTCGACGCCCGAGGGGGAGCGGAAGCGGGTGCCCTTCCTGAACGTGTAGGAGCGGTCCGGGTTCTCGTTCTTGACCCGCATACCGCCGCCCGCCCTGCGTATCTCGCCGTCGAGCACCTCGTAGCGCGCGGTGCCGCCCGCCACCAGGAGCCGTCCGTCGGGGAGCTGGGCGTGGCCCGCGCAGAAGAAGTCCTCCGGGGTGGGGATCTTCTTGAAGGTGTTGTCGGCCGGGTTCCAGAGGATCGTGTCGAACGACCCCTCGTCGAACTTCTTCTGGCTGTTGCCAGAGCCTGCGACGATCAGCACCTTGCCGGTGTGCAGCAGGGCCGCGTGGATCGCGTTCGTACGGAACTCCGCGGGTACGCCGAGACTCGCCCAGGAGCCGTACTGCCGCTTGTAGCCGGGCTGCGCGATCTTGTAGGCGTGGTACTTCTCCTGGGCGAAGGTGAAGGCCGCGGGGGCGTTGAGCCCCACGAGTACGACCAGCGCTCCGCCGCCCAGCAGTGTCTTCCTGAACTTCTTCGACGGTGTGAACTTCTTCGACGGTCCGTACCCGGACGGTCCGTACCCGTAGGAGTCCATGACTCAGTTCCCTCCGGTCGTCGTCGCGAACGCGGGCTCCGGCTCCTCCCCCGGCTCGGGAGCGGTGACGGTGACGGCCGTGCCGCCTGCGGCCCGGCGCTCCGCGGCCTCGCGCCAGGTGGTCCAGGCCCAGATACCGACCGGCGCGAGGGCGATGGCCAGGGCCAGCAGGGCCCAGGTGCGCATCGCCGCGTGGGTGTGGTCCAGGAACACCGACGCGATCAGGGAGACGACCAGGACACCGGCCCAGAAGAGATGGAGCCGGAAGGTCATCAGCCGGTCGGGGCTGGCGCTGCCGCCCTTGGGGGTGACGACGAAGCCGCCCCGGGTGCGCAGTACGGCGGAGCCGAGCGATCTGAGATAGACGGGCGCGGAGAGCGCCGACATCGCCATCCCGGCCAGTCCGCCCGAGCCCTCGGGCTCGTGGGGCGAGACATTGTGCCGGCGGTTCCAGAGGTAGAGGCCGATCTGGAGGGCGGCGGCGTCGCTGTAGAGCATCAGTAGCACCGAGGAGGAGACCTGGGTGCCGGAGGCCCCGAGCCAGAGGAAGAGAACGCAGCTCAGGATGCCCAGGAGCCAGTTGACCGCGGTCATCGGGTAGTAGACGAGCATCAGCGTGTAGCTGAACAGCCGTCCCCGGGGCATCTGGAAGGGTGCCTTCCAGTACTGCGTGAAGAGCGTCTCGTACGTGCCCCGGGACCAGCGGAGCTGCTGGGTGAAGAAGTCGGTCCAGGAGGCGGGGCCCTCGCCGACGGCGAGGACGTCGGGGGTGTAGACGGAGCGCCAGAACCGGCCGGTACGGGGGTTGAGCCTGCGGTGCAGTTCGAAGCCGGTGGCCATGTCCTCGGTGATCGAGTCGTACAGACCGCCGATCTGCTTGACCGCCGCGATCCGGACGACGTTGTTGGTGCCGACGAACATCGGGGCGTCGTAGCGGTTGCCGGCCCGCTGGATCAGCGCGTGGAAGAGGAACTGCTGCGACTCGGCGGCCTTGGTGACCGGTGAGGTGTAGTTGCCGTACACCTGGGGACCGACGACGAAGGCGATGTCCGGATCGCGGAAGTAACCCATCATCCGCTCCAGGAAGTTGGGGAGCGGTATGTGGTCGGTGTCGACGGAGGCGAAGAAGTCGTACTCCTCGCCGTGCAGCGCGATCCAGGCGTTGTAGTTGCCGTGCTTGGTGCGTGCCTTGTGGGCGCCCTTCCCCTGATTCCACTCGGGCACCCCGTGCCGGGTGAAGTGACGGACTCCCAGCTCCTCGCAGAGAGCCCTGGCCTCGCTGTCGTCGCCCTCGTCGAGCAGCCAGACGTCGAGCGGGCCGCTGTGGCGCAGCCGTACCGCTCCTTCGAGCGTGGCCCTCGCCATGGAGAGCGGCTCCTTGCCCGGCACGTACGTGGTGAGGAACGCGACCCGGGTGCCCGCCTCGGCGGGCACGGGTATGGGGTCCCTCGCGACCAGCGTGGCATGGGCCACGGAGACCACGTTGACCAGCATGAAGAGGGAGATGAGGCCGATCGCGCCGAGCATCACATGGTCGAAGACGACCAGCCAGCGCTCACCGCCCTCGCGCTCGGTCCGGTGCGTGGGCCAGACCAGATAGACCAGCAGCACACCCGAGAGCACGGGGGCGAGGGTCATCAGCAGGACCGCGCGTATCCGGTGCGGCTCGCGTGCGAGCAGACTGTGAAACCGCACCCGGTACGCGCCGGGCCCGTCCGGCTCCGTCAAGGGACCGGCCAGGCAGCTGTACGTGTCGTAGTCGTAGCCGTCGGACCGCACGGTGCCTCCAGCAGTTCGCGAGGTCGATATCACCACAGAACGGGACATCGACCTGCGTGTCGACCGGGGGGCGTCCGTGCGGGGGGTTTTCCGGGCGGAAGGTACCGCTTACGGCCGTGGGCGGTGGCGCGCGGGCTCGTGCGGAGCTGACACTGCCACGTTGGGCAGGCAACTCCGCGCGGGCGCACGGGCTTCCGCGAGGGCGGGCCGGGAAGCGGGGCGGAGGGCGGGGCGCGAGGGCCCGGTGGAGGCCGGACGCGGGGGCCGGACGCAGGGGCCAGACGCGGGGGCCGGGGCTTCCGCCGTGGAGCGGCCCGTACGCGTACGACGCCATACGCGCACAACGCCGCCCGCGTACGACGGACAGCCCGTCGGGGCAGGAGGACAGCCGGGCACGGACGAACGGCAGCCGGGCACGTCCCGGACAGCTCGTACGGGGCGGAGCAGGACGTCCATCACGGAGCCGGCCCGTCCATGGCGGCGCCGCGACGGCGGCCCGTCCGTGGCGGTGCGGCCCGTCCGCCGTGCGCCCGGCGCCCGGCGCCCGGGTCCGGGCTCAGGAGGAGAGGTGGCGCTCCACGGTCTCGACCTTCGAGGTGAGCCCGTCCGTGACACCGGGCCTGATGTCGGCCTTGAGCACGAGCGAGACACGCGGCGCGCGCGCCTCGACGGCGGCGACCGCGCGCCTGACCACGTCCATCACCTCGTCCCACTCCCCCTCGATGGAGGTGAACATGGCGTCGGTGCGGTTCGGCAGCCCGGATTCACGGACCACCCGGACGGCGTCGGCGACGTACTCACCGACGTCCTCCCCCACACCGAGGGGGGAGACGGAGAAGGCGACGATCATGCCTTCACCGTACCCTCGCGGCCGGCGCGGGAGGCGACGACCTCGTCCTCGGCCGCGCGCTTGAGCTTCCGCTCGGCGAAGAAGCCGCCGGTCGGCAGGACGGAGAGGACGAAGTAGAGGGCCGCCGTCCCGAAGGACCACTTCGTGCGGTTCCAGGCGTCCAGCCAGAAGACCACGTACAGGACGAAGAGCAGCCCGTGGACCGCGCCCATCACGGGCACGGCGTTGAAGTCCGTCGTCCGCTTGAGCACCGAGCAGACGAGCAGCAGGAGGAAGGACACGGCCTCGGGCGCGGAGACCAGACGGAGTCGGTGGAGGGAGGAGGCGGTCTTGATGTCCACGAGGCAGGCACCTTCGTCGTCGGGGGCAACACCAGGGGCGGCGCGATCTTGTGAATGCGCGCACAAGCGCGACCATTGTGGCAGCCCGCTTTTGCCCGACCGTTACCAGGGTGGGACGCGGCCGGGACGGAAAGACCTGTTCGTCCCGGCCTCGGCCCATTACCTTCGATCCGTGGCTCAGTTCCGACTGCAAGGCAGCAAGGTGCTCGCCGTGGACATGTCCGGCGACTCCGTCAAGGCGAAGAACGGCTCGATGGTCGCGTACGACGGCCAGATGGCGTTCAAGAAGATGTCCGGCGGCGGTGAGGGTCTGCGCGGGATGGTGACGCGCCGGCTCACCGGCGAACAGATGACCGTCATGGAGGTGAGGGGCCAGGGCACCTGCTACTTCGCCGACCGTGCGAGCGAGATCAACCTTGTCTCACTGCACGGCGACAAGCTCTACGTCGAGGCCAGCAATCTGCTCTGCACGGACGCCGGGCTGCGGACCGGTACGACCTTCACCGGACTGCGCGGCGGCGCGACCGGCAACGGCCTGTTCACCACCACCGTCGAGGGCATGGGCCAGGCCGCGATCATGTCGGACGGCCCGGCGGTGATCCTGCGGGTGACGCCCCAGTACCCGCTCTCGGTCGACCCCGGCGCCTATATCGCGCACCAGGGAAATCTCCAGCAGCACTTCCAGGCGGGAGTGACCTTCCGCACCCTCATGGGCGAGGGCGGGGGCGAGGCCTTCCAGATCCGCTTCGAGGGCGACGGGCTCGTGTACGTGCAGCCCAGCGAGCGCAACACGATCGGGGGTGACGTCTGATGCCGTTCCGTGAGATCAACTCGAAGATGGTCGAGGCCACGGTGGTCCCCGGCCAGAAGATGTTCAGCCAGCGCGGCGCGATGCTGGCGTACCGGGGCGAGGTCAGCTTCACCCCGAACACGCAGGGCGGCCAGGGCGGTCTGATGTCGATGATCGGCCGGCGGGTGGCCAACGAGGCGACACCGCTGATGACGGTCGAGGGCAGCGGCACGGTGCTGTTCGGCCATGGCGGCCATCACATCCAGGTCATCGGTCTCGCGGGCGACACCCTGTACGTCGAGGCCGACCGGCTGCTCGCCTTCGACGGGACGCTCCAGCAGGGCACGATGTTCATGGGCTCGCAGGGCGGGGTCATGGGCATGGTGCGCGGCCAGGTGACCGGACAGGGCCTGTTCACCACCACGCTCAAGGGCCATGGCGCGGTCGCCGTCATGGCGCACGGCGGGGTGATCGAGGTGCCCATCACCCCGGGCAGGGCCGTCCATGTGGACCCGCAGGCGTATGTCGCGCACCACGGCGACGTACGGAACAAGCTCTCCACGGCGCTCGGCTGGCGCGACATGGTGGGACGCGGCTCGGGCGAGGCCTTCCAGCTCGAACTGAGCGGCAGCGGTGCGGTGTACGTCCAGGCGTCGGAGGAGAAGCTGTGAGCGCGCCCGTGATCTTCGACCCGATGACACTGCCGAGTGACGACAACGTCAACGCGTACACCTTCTGTGTGGAGCTCAAAGGGGGGCAGTGGTTCCTCCAGAAGGGGAAGATGATCGCCTACTACGGGCGGATCGACTTCAACGGGATCGGCCACGGGCGCTTCGAGCGGCTGCTGCGTACGAGCTTCCACTCGCCGCTGCACGCCAGTGACTGGGTGGTGGCGGAGGGCAGCGGCAAGATGCTGCTGGCGGACCGCGCCTTCGACGTCAACTCGTACGACCTGGAGAACGGCAATCTGACGATCCGCTCCGGGAATCTGCTGGCGTACCAGCCCACACTGGCGCTCAAGCAGTCGATCGTGCCGGGCTTTCTGACCCTGATCGGTACGGGGAAGTTCGTGGCGGCGTCCAACGGTCCCGTCGTCTTCATGGAACCGCCTATCAGGGTGGATCCCCAGGCACTGGTGGGCTGGGCGGACTGCCCCTCCCCGTGCCACCACTACGACCACGGCTATATGACCGGCGTGCTGGGCGGGCTGCGCTCGCTGACGGGTCTCGGGGGGACCTCGGGCGAGGAGCATCAATTCGAGTTCGTCGGAGCGGGTACGGTGCTGCTTCAGTCGACCGAGATGCTGATGGCCGAGCAGGCGACCGGCGCGGTACCGCACGAGCCCGGGGTACCGGGCGGCGGCGCGGGCGCACCCGGGCACGCCGGACACTCCGGCCAGCAGGGTGCCTCGCCCCGGCTGCCGGGACAGCTCGGAGATCTCCAACGGCGCTTCGGCCTGTGAGCGGTAGTCTGCGGAGTGTGACGTCGAACGCCTGCGCCCTTCCGGACCTGCGCCGTTCCGGAAGGGCGGGGTGCGCGGCGTCACATCCCGGAGTATCCGTACAGAATTCAACTTCTTAGGTAGAATCCATATATGGAGACCGAGACCGCCACCCGCTGGCTGACCGAAGCGGAGCAGTGCGCCTGGCGCGCCCATCTCGATGTCAACAGGCTTCTCACGCACCAGTTGGAGAAGGACCTCCAGCCGTTCGGACTGACCATGAACGACTACGAGATCCTCGTGAATCTCTCGGAGTCGGCGGACCGGCGTATGCGGATGAGTGATCTCGCGGCCGCCACGCTCCAGTCCAAGAGCCGGCTCTCCCACCAGATCACGCGGATGGAAGCGGCGGAACTGGTGCGCAGGGAGCACTGCGAGTCGGACCGGCGCGGCCTCTTCGCCGTACTGACCGACCGTGGCATGGAGACCATGCAGAAGGTCGCGCCGCACCATGTCGCGTCCGTACGCAAGCACTTCATCGACCTGCTGTCACCGGAGGCCCTGGTGGAGCTACGGGCTTCACTCGGCCCGGTCGCGGAACAACTCCGGGGGCGTCGCGGCAAGCCGTGATTTTTGGGGCTCGGTTCGCCTCCGGGGCGCACTTTGTCGATGCCGACGGTCGACCGTGCTCGCCCCCTCGTACCTCAGGGCCTGCGCGCGCTCTCCCTTTCGGCACCGACGCGCCCCTTCGGCTCACTCGCCGGCGGCCGTGCGGGGCCGGAGTGTCTTCGCACCCCGGGCGTCCGGGGGCCGTGGCATCAGATCCCGCCGGCCTTGCCGTCGTGGGCCGGGGGCAGGGTGAGTTGGAAGTGGGCGCCGCCTGTGGGGGAGTTGGCGGCTGTGAGGGTGCCGCCGTGGCGTTCGGCCACGTCTCGGGCGATGGCTAGGCCGAGTCCCGCGCCGCCGTCGTCGCGGCTGCGGGCGTCGTCGAGCCGTACGAAGCGTTCGAAGATCCGCTCGCGCTCCGCCTCCGGCACCCCGGAGCCGTCGTCGGCGACCACGAGGACCACCTGACCGTCCGGCGCGCGGTGGACGGACACCTCCACCGAACCGCGTGCGTGGCGCTGGGCGTTGTCGAGCAGATTGCCGAGCACCCGCGCCAGCTGACCGCGCGAGCCCGCCACTTCGGTCCCCTGACTCCGCGCGGACCCGCTCCCTCGACCGACGTCCACCGTCACCGGTACACGGTCCAGGGGCCGCTGCGAGATCTCCTCGCGGACCAGCGCGCCCAGATCGAACCGGGTCAGGCCCGGCCGCTCCCCCGCGTCCAGCCGGGCCAGCAGCAGCAGATCGGCGGCGAGCCGCTGGAGCCGTACGGTGTCCGCGACCGCGCCCGGCACATCCAGCAACTCCGGGTGCGCTTCGCCCACTTCGAGCTGGGTGCGGAGGGAGGCGATGGGGCTGCGCAGTTCGTGCGAGGCGTCCGCGACAAAGCGGCGCTGCCGGTCGACGGCCGCCTCCAGCGCGGTGAGCGTCTCATTGGTCGTACGGGCCAGCCGGGCCACCTCGTCATGGGCGGCGGGCTCCGGCACCCGTCTGGACAGATCCTCGGACGCGGTGATGGCCGCCATCTCGCGCCGGATGCCCTCCACGGGCCTGAGCGCCCGCCGGGTCACCAGCCAGGTCACTCCCCCGACGACCAGCAGCAGGACGGGCAGTCCCAGCAGCATCGCCACGGTGGCCGTGCCGACCGCGCTCTGCCGGGCGGCCAGTGACGCGCCCGCGTGCACGGTGACCGTCCGGCCCGAGCCGTCGGTCACCGCGATGGTGGCGAAGCGGTAGTCGCCCGTCCTGCCGTCGACGGTGGCGCTCCCCGAGCTGTGATCGCGGATCTCGCCGATCTCGCCGACGGCGGGATCGTCGCCGCCGCGCCCGCGGCCCCCGTGGTCGTCGCCGCTGTCGTCGCCGTCGTCGTCGCCTCCGTCGTCGTCACCCGGCTCGGCGCCCTGCTGCGGGGCAGGGCTCCGTACGGCCCGTACGCCGGGCACTCCGGTACCGCTGATCCGCTCCAGGTCCTCGCCGGCCACGAGCAGCAGGCCCTCCTCGGTGACCACCTGCACCGGATGCTCCTCGGTGTCCGGCAGGTCGAGATCCGCGTACGAGGTCCGGGCGGGGACCTGGGACGCGATGTCCAGGGCGACATCGCGCGCCGAGGTGTCGGCCTCCTGGTCGGCCTGGTCGGTGAGGTTCGCGTGCAGCGAGAGCAGGACCGCGATCCCGGCGGCCAGGAGCGCGACCGCCACGACGGCGGTCGCCGCCAGGGAGGTCTTGGCCCGTACGGAGCCGAAGAGGCGTCCTCCGGCGCTCATGACGTCACCAGCCGGTAGCCCGCACCGCGCACGGTCTGAATGGCCGCCGCGCCTACCTTGCGCCGCAGGGCGCTGATGTAGACCTCGATGATGTTGGGATCGCCGTCGTAGGCGAAGTCCCAGACATGTTCCAGGATCTCCGGTTTGCCGACCACCTCGCCCGCCCGGACCGCGAGTTGTTCCAGTACGGCGAACTCCTTCGCGGTCAGGGCCACTTCGGTCCCGTCCCGGAAGACCCGGCGGGCCGCGGTGTCGACGGTGAGGCCCCCGGCCCGCAGGACGGGCGAGGCCCCGGCGGAACCGCGGCGGCGCAGCAACGCCTTGACCCGCGCGACGAGCACGACGTACGAGAACGGCTTGGTCAGATAGTCGTCGGCGCCCGTGTCGAGCCCCTCCGCCTCGTCGTACTCGCCGTCCTTCGCGGTGAGCATCAGGATCGGTACGTCGTTGCCGGCGGCGCGCAGGGCGGCGCAGACCCGGTAGCCGTTCATCCCGGGCAGCATGATGTCGAGCACGACCAGGTCGTAGACGCCCTCCCCGGCCCGGTGCAGCCCTTCGAGGCCGTCGTGGACGACATCCACGGCGAAGCCCTCGGCCCGCAGTCCCGCGGCCAGCGACACCGCGAGCCGCTTCTCGTCCTCCACGATCAGCAAACGCATGCCCCCACCCTGCCAAAAGGAACCTGAAGATCTCTTCAGCCTGCTTCAGGCTGCCTTCAGCTTCCCTCCTGGACATTGAGGTCGTCAGCGGACGGACCGACTGGGGAGGACCTCATGAAGCGCAATCTCGTCATCGCCGCCATCACCGCGGCGGCTCTGATCGGCGGCGGAACATACACCGCGGTCGCCATGGGCGGCGACGGCACGGCCGGCCCGGCGGCGACGCCGTCCGTGCCCGTGTCGCAGCCCGGGTCACCGGACGTCTCACCGTCGTCCGACGGCTCACCCTCGCCCTACGACTCTCCGCGCCCGCAGGTGAGCCGGGCGGATCTGACGGCGGGACAGGCGGTGGACGCGGCCCTGAAGAAGATCCCGGGGAGGGTGGTCTCCGTCGAGCGGGACGATGACCGCGGTGGCCGCTGGGAGGTCGATCTGCTGGGCGAGGACAACCGCCGGCACGAACTGAAGGTCGGCGGCGACGGCACGGTACGCCCCGACGACCGGGACCACGACGATGACGACCGCGACGACCGGGCCGCGCTGCGGGGCGCCACGGTGGACGCCCGGCAGGCGGCGGACGCCGCGCTCGCCGCCGTACCGGGGAGCGTGACGTCCGTCGAGATCGACGACGACCGTACGGGCCACTGGGAGGTCGACGTACGCGGCGCGGACGGCCGTACCCACGAGCTGAACGTCCACGCGCGCACGGGCAAGGTCACACCGGACCGCGACGACGACCACGGCGGTGACGACCACGGTGGCCGGCACGGTGACGACCGGGACGACGACGGTCAGGACGGCTGACCGCCGGAAGCGTCCACCGCCCCTTCGGGGCCCGGTTCGCCTCCGAGGACCCGCCGGCGGCCGTACGCGGCGCACAGCAGCACCGGCAGGGCCGCGAGCGCGAAGCACAGGGCGAGCGGCAGCCGGCCCACCAGTACGCCGACGGCCGCCGTACCGCCCGACATCCCGGCGTTGACCGCCGTGTTGACCCAGGCACCGGCCTGCGTGCGGGCGCCGGGGGCGGCGGTCTCGTCCGCGATCAGATACGCGGTGGTCAGCGCGGGGGCGACGAACAGCCCCGCCACCGTGACCGCGGCGCCGAGCACGTACACGTTCGGCGCGAGTCCGGCCGCCGCCAGCGCGAGTCCGAGGACGGCGCAGAGCAGGGAGAGCCTCGGCCTGGCGGGCAGCCGCCAGGTGACGGCGCCGTTGACGAGTCCGCCGACGGCGCTGCCGGCCGAGAGCGCGGCCAGTATCCAGGCGACCGCGCCCGGCTGATGGCGGTCCTCGGTGAAGGCGATCGCCAGCAGGTCGAGCCCGCCCAGACAGAGCCCGACCCCAGCGCCGGCCAGCACAGGCTGTCCTAGACCGCGCGGTCCGGTACGGACCCGGGTGCGCTTCTCGCGTTCCGCCCGGGGCCGTACCGGGAACGGCACCGGCGAGGAGACGAGCGCGAGCGTCCCCGTCAGCACCAGGACCGCGCTGAGCGCGACCCCGGCGGCGGGCTCCGCGTACACCACGAGGACACCGACGAGAAGCGGTCCCGAGACGAAGAGGAGTTCCTCCGCGACCCCGTCGAGGCTGTAGGCCCGCTGCACCATCCGCCGGTCGGGCAGCAGTTGGCTCCACAGCGTCCGCATGGTGGGCCCGAGCGGTGGGGTGCACATCCCGGCGAGCGCGGCCAGCGCCCACAGGAGCGGGCCCGGGGCGCCGGGTTCCCGCGTGACGAGGGCGAGCACGGCCAGCAGTACGGCGTACAGCCCGGCCATCGGCACCAGCGCCCGGCGGGGCCCGTACCGGTCGACGAGCGCGGCCCGCGCCGGCGAGAGCAGAACACTGGTCGCCCCGAAGAGCGCCATGGCGGTACCGGCCACCGTGAAGGACCCTGACGAGTCCTTCACCGCCAGTACGAGGGAGAGCGAGACGGTTCCGTAGGAAAGGCGCCCGACAAGCGCGGCACCGAAGGTGCGCGAGGCATGCGGGGTCCGCAGAACAGCGGCGTACGAAGACATGGGGTTCCTCGAAGAGGGCGGCGCGCAACGGGGCGCCGCGGCCGTACAGGGACGCCGAAGTGCCGCGACGGCGAACGTCGCGGACGGTACTACGGGGTCCTACGCACGAAGGAGGAACACGCGGTCAGCTTAGCTTTGTTGAGGATCGACCGTGCGCGGCCCGGACCACCGTCAGCCGGACCACCGGCGGGAGGGGGGCGGGGTCGCAGGAGGTGCGTGTCCGGACACTAAAGCGTGATTTGTGGCGCACGACCGCCCGTATCCGACGACCGCTCAAGGGCGCCGTAAATCATGCCGTCCGGACATGTACCTCCGGAGGCCCCGGCACCCGCACCCACCACCGGCCCCCGCGCCGCAGGCGCGCACCGCCAAGCGCGCACCGCCAAGCGCGCACCGCCAGGCGCGCACCGCCCAGGACCCGGCCAGCGCTCACCCGCCCCGCGTAATCCCCGCCACCAGCTCGTCCGCCGCCGTATACGGGTCCAGGTCCCCCGCCACGATCCGTTCCGCCAGCGCGCCCAGTCTGCGGTCGCCGTGCAGGTCGCCGATGCGCGCCCGCAGGGCCGTCACCGCGATGGCCTCGACCTCGTGGGCCGCGCGTTCGGTCCGGCGGAGCGCGAGTACGTCGTGCTCCTCCATCCAGGCCCGGTGCTTCTCCAGCGCCTCCACGACCTCGTCGATGCCCTCGCCCCGCGCCGCGACCGTCTTGACGATCGGCGGGCGCCAGTCGCCGGGGCCCCGGGACTCGCCCAGGCCGAGCATGTGGTTCAGCTCGCGGACCGTCGCGTCGGCGCCGTCGCGGTCCGCCTTGTTGACCACGTACACATCGCCGATCTCCAGGATTCCGGCCTTCGCGGCCTGGATGCCGTCGCCCATCCCGGGCGCCAGCAGCACCACCGACGTGTCGGCCTGGGAGGCGATCTCGACCTCCGACTGGCCGACCCCGACGGTCTCCACCACGATCACGTCGCAGCCCGCCGCGTCCAGCACCCGGATGGCCTGCGGAGCCGCCCAGGCCAGACCGCCGAGATGGCCGCGGGTGGCCATCGAGCGGATATAGACGCCGGGGTCCGAGGCGTGTTCGGACATCCGGACGCGGTCGCCGAGCAGCGCGCCCCCGGAGAAGGGCGACGACGGGTCGACGGCCAGCACCGCGACCCGCTTGCCCGTCCGCCGGTACGCGGTGACCAGCGCGGAGGTGGAGGTCGACTTGCCGACACCGGGCGAGCCGGTGAGCCCGACGACATAGGCCCGGCCCGCCAGCGGCGCCAGTGCCGCCATCACCTCCCGCAGCTGCGGGGACGCCCCCTCGACCAGTGAGATCAGCCGGGCCACGGCCCGCGGCCGGCCCTCGCGCGCCTGAGCCACCAGCTCGGGGACGTCCTGCATCACAGCTCCAGCTCCATTGCTCGGCCACACGGCCACGAGGTCACACGGTCTCGGGGCCACGCGGCCACGCAGACGTAATGAACGTACCTACGTACGGAACGTACGTACGACGGCTTACCCGGCCACCCGCAGAATCAGCGCGTCGCCCTGGCCCCCGCCCCCGCACAGCGCCGCCGCGCCGATACCGCCGCCGCGCCGCTTCAGCTCCAGCGCGAGATGCAGCACGAGCCGTGCGCCGGACATCCCGATCGGGTGACCGAGAGCGATCGCGCCGCCGTTCACATTCACCTTTTCCGGGGACACCCCGAGGTCCTTCATCGACTGCACGGCGACCGCCGCGAAGGCCTCGTTGATCTCGATGAGATCGAGGTCCCCGACGGCCAGGCCCTCCTTCTTCAGGGCGTGCTGGATCGCGTTGGACGGCTGGGACTGGAGCGAGTTGTCCGGGCCCGCCACATTGCCGTGCGCGCCGATCTCCGCGATCCACTCCAGGCCCAGTTCCTCCGCCTTGGCCCTGCTCATCACCACGACCGCCGCCGCGCCGTCGGAGATCTGCGAGGAGGTGCCCGCCGTGATCGTGCCGTCCTTGGCGAACGCCGGACGCAGCCGCGCCAGGGACTCCACCGTGGTCTCGGGGCGGATGCCCTCGTCCTGGGAGAAGAGCAGCGGGTCGCCCTTGCGCTGCGGGATCTCCACCGGGGCGATCTCGGCCTCGAAGACACCGTTCTTCTGGGCGGTGGCGGCCCGCTGGTGGGAGAGCGCGCCGAACTCGTCCTGCTCGGGGCGTGCGATACCGAGCCGGGTGTTGTGCTTCTCGGTCGAGGCGCCCATGGCGATCTCCTCGAACGAGTCGGTCAGCCCGTCGTACGCCATCGAGTCGAGCATCTCGATCGCGCCGTACTTGTAGCCCTCACGGGACTTGGGAAGCAGATGCGGCGCGTTGGTCATGGACTCCTGGCCGCCCGCGACCACCACGTCGAACTCACCCGCGCGGATGAGCTGGTCGGCGAGCGCGATCGCGTCGAGGCCGGAGAGACAGACCTTGTTGACGGTGAGTGCCGGGACGTTCATGGGAATGCCGCCCTTGACCGCGGCCTGGCGTGCCGGGATCTGCCCTGTCCCGGCCTGGAGCACCTGGCCCATGATCACGTACTGCACCTGGTCGCCGCTGATCCCGGCCCGCTCCAGCGCGGCCTTGATGGCGAAGCCGCCCAGCTCCGCGCCGGAGAAGGACTTCAGCGAGCCGAGGAGCCGTCCCATGGGCGTACGGGCGCCCGCGACGATCACGGAGGTGGTGGTGTGCGTATCCGACATGAGACGCGATCCCCTTTGCGTGGAGCGTGAGGAGTGAACGAGGGTTTACTCCAATGTACTGAGCGGTACGCGCCGGGGTCACCCGGCCGTGCGTGTGATCGCGCGCACGTTGCGTAACCGTCGCCGTGACGCTCCACTGTCTCCATGCTGACGCGAATCGACCACATCGGAATCGCCTGTTTCGACCTCGATGCCACCGTCGAGTTCTACCGGGCCACCTACGGCTTCGAGGTCTTCCACACCGAGGTCAACGAGGAGCAGGGCGTCCGTGAGGCCATGCTCAAGATCAACGAGACGTCCGACGGCGGGGCTTCGTATCTCCAGCTCCTCGAACCCGTACGGGAGGACTCCCCCGTGGGCAAGTGGCTCGCGAAGAACGGCGAGGGCGTGCACCACATCGCCTTCGGGACGGCGGATGTCGACGGGGACGCGCAGGCCGTCCGTGACAAGGGCGTACGGGTGCTCTACGACGAGCCGCGCATCGGTTCCATGGGCTCGCGCATCACTTTCCTCCACCCGAAGGACTGTCACGGAGTCCTCACAGAACTCATCACCTCCGCCCCGGAGCACTGACCTTAAGGATTCCCGGCCCGGTAGAGTGGGGCGCTCCGGGCCGGGGCCGGGCCGGGGCCGCGCCCCTGCCGTTGATCTGACACCATTCCCCGGGGGGCCGTTCGCCGCGAACGGTGCTCGATTGGGCAGTTGCGACCAGGGGACGGATGGGACCGCGCAGTGCGGGGCTACGAACGCCAGGAGAGCCACCGAGCTGACGACGACCACCTCTCGCGGTTCGAAGCCGAGATGGAACGGCTGAAGACCGCGCGGGAGAAGGCCGTCCAGCACGCCGAGGACCTCGGTTACCAGGTCGAGGTGTTGCGCGCCAAGCTCCATGAGGCACGCCGCACGCTGGCCACCCGTCCGTCGTCCTACGACAACGGCGACCTCGGCTATCAGGCCGAGCAGATGCTTCGTAACGCCCAGATGCAGGCCGAGCAGATGCGCGCGGACGCGGAGCGCGAGCTGCGCGACGCCCGCGCCCAGACTCAGCGCATCCTCCAGGAGCACGCCGAGCACCAGGCCAGGCTCCAGGCGGAGCTGCACGCGGAGGCCGTCCAGCGCCGCCAGCGGCTCGACCAGGAGCTGGCGGAGCGCCGGCAGACCGTCGAGTCGCACGTCAACGAGAACGTCGCCTGGGCCGAGCAGCTCAGGGCCCGTACGGAGTCACAGGCCAGGCGGCTGCTGGACGAGTCCCGCGCCGAGGCCGAGCAGTCCCTGGCCGCCGCCCGCGCCGAGGCCGTCCGGGTCACCGAGGAGGCCCGCCGCAGGCTGGGCTCGGAGGCCGAGGCCGCCAGGTCCGAAGCTGAAGCGATCCTGCTGCGGGCCCGCAGGGACGCGGAGCGGATGCTGAACGCCGCGTCCTCGCAGGCGCAGGAGGCCTCCAGCCACGCCGAGCAGTTGCGTACGTCCACCACCGCCGAGGCCGATCAGGTCCGCCAGCACGCCACCGAGCTGAGCCGCGCCGCCGACCAGCGGATGAACGAGGCGCAGGAGCGGCTGCGCGAGGCCCGCGCGGAGGCCGAGAAGGTCGTCGCGGAGGCCAGGGAGAGCGCGGCCAAGCGGCTGGCCGGGGTCGAGTCGCAGAACGAACAGCGCACCCGTACGGCCAAGTCGGAGATCGCCCGGCTGGTCGGCGAGGCCACGAAGGACGCCGAGGCCACCAGGGCCGAGGCCGAGCAGGTGCTCGCCGACGCCCGCGCGGAGGGCGAGAAGGTGGTCGCCGAGGCCGCCGAGAAGGCCCGTACGGTCGCCGCCGAGGACACCGCGGCCCAGCTCGCCAAGGCGGCCCGTACCGCCGAAGAGGTCCTGACGAAGGCGTCGGACGACGCCAAGGCCACCACCAGGTCGGCGGCCGAGGAGGCCGAGCGGATCCGCCGTGAGGCGGAGGCCGAGGCGGACCGGCTGCGCGGCGAGGCCGCCGAGCAGGCCGACCAGCTCAAGGGCGCGGCCAAGGACGACACCAAGGAGTACCGGGCCAAGACGGTCGAGCTCCAGGAGGAGGCGCGCAGGCTGCGCGGCGAGGCCGAGCAGCTCAGGTCCGAGGCGGTCGCCGAGGGCGAGCGGATCCGCGGTGAGGCGCGGCGGGAGGCCGTCCAGCAGATCGAGGAGGCGGCCAGGTCCGCCGAGGAGCTGCTCACCAAGGCCAAGGCGGACGCCGACGAGCTGCGCTCCGGCGCCACCGCCGAGAGCGAGCGGGTCCGTACGGAGGCCATCGAGCGCGCCACCACGCTGCGCCGGCAGGCCGAGGAGACGCTGGAGCGCACCCGCGCCGAGGCCGAGCGGCTGCGCGCCGAGGGCGAGGAGCAGGGCGAGGCCACCAGGGCCGCCGCCGAGCAGGCCGCGGCCGAGCTGCGCGAGGAGACCGAGCGCGGTGTCGAGGCCCGCAGGACCGAGGCGGCCGACGAGCTGACCCGGCTGCACTCGGAGGCGGAGCAGCGTCTCGCGTCGGCCGAGGAGTCGCTCACCGACGCGCGCGCCGAGTCCGAGCGGATCCGCCGTGAGGCCTCGGAGGAGGCCGAGCGGCTGCGCGCGGAGTCCGCGGAGCGGGTACGTACGCTCCGGGCACAGGCCGAGCAGGAGGCCGAGCGGCTCCGTGACGAGGCCGCGTCCGACGCCTCGGAGTACCGCGCCGAGGCGGAGACCGCGGCGGTGCGGCTGCGTACCGAGGCCGCCACGGAGGCCGAGCGGCTCAAGACCGAGGCACAGGAGACCGCCGACCGGGTCAGGGCGGAGGCCGCGGCCGCCGCCGAGCGGGTCGGTGCCGAGGCCGCCGAGGCGCTGGCCGCCGCGCAGGAGGAGGCGGGCCGCCGCCGCCGCGAGGCCGAGGAGACCCTGACGGCCGCCCGTACGGAGGCGGACCAGGAGCGCGAGCGGGCGCGGGAGCAGAGCGAGGAACTGCTCGCCTCCGCCCGCAAGCGGGTCGAGGACGCGCAGACCGAGGCGCACCGGCTGGTCTCGGAGGCGGACTACCGCGCCACCGAGCTGGTGGCCGCGGCCGAGCAGACCGCCCAGCAGGTACGGGACTCGGTCGCCGGGCTCCAGGACCAGGCCGAGCAGGAGATCGCCGGACTGCGCTCCGCCGCGGAACACGCGGCCGAGCGGACGAGGACGGAGGCGCAGGAGGAGGCCGACCGGGTACGCGCGGACGCGTACGCGGAGCGGGAGCGCGCCTCGGAGGACGCCGGCCGGATCCGCGCCAGGGCCCAGGAGGAGGCCGACGCCGCGCAGGCCCTGGCCGAGCGCACCGTGGGCGACGCGATCGCGGAGGCGGAGCGGATGCGCGCCGACACCGCGGAGTACGCGCAGCGGGTCAGGACCGAGGCGTCCGACTCCCTGGCGGCCGCCGAGCGGGACGCGGCGCGTGCCCGCGCCGAGGCCCGGGAGGACGCGAACCGTATCCGTGGCGATGCCGCGGCCCAGGCCGACCGGCTTGTCGCGGAGGCCACGGGCGAGTCGGAGCGGATGCGCGCCGAGGCCGCCGAGACGGTGGGCGCCGCACAGCAGGCCGCCGAGCGGCTGCGGTCCGACGCCGAGCAGTTCAAGGCGGACACCGAGGCCGCCGCGGAGCGGCTCAGGAACGAGGCCCAGGAGGAGACGGACTGGCTCCTGGACGAGGCGCGCAAGGACGCGGCCAAGCGCCGCTCCGACGCCGCCGAGCAGGCCGACCAGCTCATCAACAAGGCCCAGGAGGAGGCGCTGCGCGCCGCCACCGAGGCCGAGGCCCAGGCCGACATGATGGTGGGCGCCGCCCGCAAGGAGGCGGGCCGGATCACCGGGGACGCGACCGTCGAGGGCAACTCCCTGGTGGAGAAGGCCCGTACGGACGCGGACGAGCTGCTCGTCGGCGCGCGGCGGGACGCGACGGCCATCCGCGACCGGGCCGAGGAACTGCGCGTACGGGTCGAGAGCGAGATCGAGCAACTCCACGAGCGCGCCCGCCGTGAGACGTCGGAACAGCTCAAGACCGTCGGCGAGCGCGTCGACAATCTGCTGAAGGCCGCCAACGAGCAGCGGGCCGAGGCCGAGGCGAAGGCCAAGCAACTGGTCGCCGAGGCGGGTTCCGAGGCGAGCAGAGTACGGATCGCCGCGGTGAAGAAGGCCGAGGGCCTGCTCAAGGAGGCCGAGCAGAAGAAGGCCGAACTCATCAGAGAGGCCCAGGAGTTGCGCGCGGACGCCGCCCGCGAGGCCAAGCGTACGGTCGACGACGGCAAGCGCGAACTCGATGTCCTGGTGCGCAGGCGCGAGGACATTCAGGCGGAGATCTCCCGCGTCCAGGATGTACTCGAAGCTTTGGAGTCGTTTGAGGCACCCGCCGGTCCTACGAAGGACACCCAGGTCAAGGCGGGCGCCGCGGCGGGAACCACCCGATCGAGTGGCAAGTCGTCCGACAGCTAGCCACTCAAAAGGCTGGACATTCTCCAGATCAAACCGGCATCCGCTCGATGACACGCCGCTTAGGCCCCTAGGATTCCCCCTATCACCTCACCGGTCTCATTCGACAGGAACCCCATGAGCGACACTTCCTCCCCATTCGGCTTCGAGCTCGTGCGGCGTGGTTACGACCGCGGTCAGGTGGACGACCGCATTACCAAACTCGTCGCCGACCGTGACAGTGCCCTGGCCCGTATCACCGCACTGGAGAAGCGCATCGAGGAGCTCCACCTCGAGACGCAGAACGCCCAGGCCCAGGTAACCGACGCGGAGCCGTCGTACGCCGGGCTCGGCGCCCGGGTCGAGAAGATCCTCCGCCTCGCCGAGGAGGAGGCGAAGGACCTGCGCGAGGAGGCCAGGCGCGCGGCCGAGCAGCACCGCGAGCTGGCCGAGTCGGCGGCCCAGCAGGTGCGCAACGACGCCGAGTCGTTCGCGTCGGAGCGCAAGGCCAAGGCCGAGGACGAGGGCGTCCGTATCGTCGACAAGGCGAAGGGCGACGCCGCGACCCTGCGTTCGGACGCGCAGAAGGACGCGCAGTCCAAGCGCGAGGAGGCCGACGCGCTCTTCGAGGAGACCCGCGCCAAGGCCGCCCAGGCCGCCGCGGACTTCGAGACGAACCTCGCCAAGCGCCGCGAGCAGTCGGAGCGCGACCTGGCCTCGCGTCAGGCGAAGGCCGAGAAGCGCCTGGCGGAGATCGAGCACCGCGCCGAGCAGCTCCGTCTCGAGGCCGAGAAGCTGCGTACGGACGCGGAGCGCAGGGCCCGGCAGACCGTCGAGACCGCGCAGCGCCAGTCCGAGGACATCGTGGCGGACGCGAACGCCAAGGCCGACCGGATCCGCAGCGAATCGGAGCGCGAGCTGGCGGCGCTCACCAACCGCCGCGACTCGATCAACGCCCAGCTCACCAACGTCCGCGAGATGCTGGCCACGCTGACCGGCGCCGCGGTGGCCGCCGCGGGCAGCCCGGCGGACGACGAGCCGATCTCCCGTGGTGTGCCGGCCCAGCAGACCCGCTGAGCGTGACCGGCCGAGCACGCTGAGCCCGACCGGCTGAGCGCGCCATGGTGTTCGAGTAGATAACGATCGCGTCAGCCCCCCGTCACCACGGTGGCGGGGGGCTTCGCGCACCCTTAGGTTGTCCGCATGATCGAGGCATCCGGATGATCGAGGTCGAGGGACTCACCAAACGCTTCGGCCGCAAGGTCGCGGTCGACCATCTCTCCTTCCAGGTCAGACCCGGTGTGGTCACGGGCTTTCTGGGCCCCAACGGCGCGGGCAAGTCGACCACGATGCGGATGATGCTCGATCTGGACATCCCGACCGGTGGGTCGGTCAGGATCGACGGCAGGCATTACCGCGAACTCGCGGAACCCCTCAAGCACATCGGGGCGCTGCTGGAGGCGAAGGCCATGCACGGCGGCCGCAGCGCCTACAACAATCTCCTCTGTCTGGCACAGAGCAATCGCATTCCCGCGAGCCGGGTGAACGAGGTGCTCGACATGGTCGGACTGACCGCCGTCGCGGGAAAGAAATCGAAGGGTTTCTCGCTCGGTATGGGACAGCGGCTCGGAATCGCGTCCGCGCTGCTTGGTGATCCCGAGATCCTGATGTTCGACGAGCCGGTCAATGGTCTGGACCCCGAGGGCATCCACTGGATTCGAAATCTCATGAAGGCGCTCGCAAACGACGGCCGGACGATCTTTGTCTCCAGCCATCTCATGAGTGAAATGGCGCTGACCGCCGATCACTTGATCGTGATCGGGCAGGGCAGACTGCTGGCGAACACCTCGATGGCGGACTTCATCCGGGAGAATTCCCGCAGTTACGCCCGGCTGCGCTCACCGGAGCGGGAGCGGCTGAAGGACGTACTGCACTCGGCGGGCTTCACCGCGGTCGAGGGCGACGGCGGGGTGCTGGAGATCGACGGGGCCTCCACCGAGGAGCTGGGGGAGCTGGTGGCCCGTAACGGGATCGTGCTGCATGAGCTGAGCGCCCAGCGCGCCTCGCTCGAAGAAGCGTTCATGCAGATGACGGCCGAGTCGGTGGAGTACCACGCCCACGCGGGCCCCGAGGGCGGGCAGCCGCCGGCCGGGCAGGGGTGGGGCGCACCGCAGCCCCCGCCGCCCGCGCGGGGCCAGCACCCCGGGGCCGGCGGGAGCCCCCAGGAGGGCGGGAGCCCTCAGGACGGGTACGAGTCCGGGGCCGGTCAGGACGACCAGGGCAAGGGAGTCTGACCATGGCATCGGTACCCGCGGTCCTCCGCTCCGAGTGGACCAAGATCCGTACGGTCTCCTCCACCACCTGGACGCTGATCAGCGCCCTGGTGGTGACCGTGGCCCTGGGCGCGGCCCTCTCCGCGCTGCTGAACTCGACGTTCGACGAGTTGTCGGCACCGCAGCGGGCCACCTTCGATCCGACGCTCACCAGCTTCTCGGGGATGGTGCTGGGCCAGCTCGCGATGGTGGTCTTCGGGGTGCTGGTGGTCGGCTCCGAGTACAGCTCGGGCATGATCCGTACCTCGCTCGCCGCCGTGCCGCAACGCGCCACCTTCCTCTTCGCCAAGGTCCTGGTGGCCGGGGTGCTGGCCCTGGTGGTGGGGCTCGTCACCGGCTTTCTGGCGTTCTTCCTCGGACAGGCGCTGCTCGGTGAGCACGGCACCGGCATCGGGGAGCCGAATGTGCTGCGCGCGGTGATCGGCAGCGGTCTCTACATGGCGCTGATCGCCCTCTTCTCGATGGGCGTGGCCGCGATGCTGCGCAGCTCGATCCTCTCGCTCGGCATCCTGATGCCGTTCTTCTTCCTCGTCTCCCAGATCCTCGCGGCCGTCCCGGTCGCGAAGGACGTCGCGCACTACTTCCCCGACCGGGCGGGCTCCAGGATCTTGCAGGTGGTGCCGGACGCCATGAATTCCGAGGCGGCTCCGTACGGCCCCTGGGGCGGCCTCGGGATCCTGGTCCTCTGGGTCGCGGCGGCCCTCCTGGGCGGCTATCTCGTCCTCAAGAAGCGCGACGCCTAGGGCCTCTCGTTTGGGTCTGGCCCGTGCGTCATGGGGCGCGTAGCCCGTTCGTCACCGACTCTCCGCCTGAACGACTTGGCCGCAACCGTCAAGGCCCGGATATCCTCCTAACTCTTACGGGGGTTTTCAGCCGGGAACGGCGACTGCCCCGACGACCTGACCTGTCGATGGGGCTGGAGAATGATCGAGGCAGTCGGCCTGACGAAGCGCTACGGCGCCAAGACGGCCGTGGACAACCTTTCCTTCCAGGTACGGCCCGGATCGGTGACCGGGTTCCTGGGCCCCAACGGTTCCGGCAAATCGACCACCATGCGGATGATCCTCGGACTCGACCAGCCGAGCGCCGGCCATGTGACGGTCGGCGGACATCCCTTCCGGCAGTTGCCGAACGCACCACGTCAGGTGGGCGCGCTGCTCGACGCCAAGGCGGTGCACGGCGGGCGCAGCGCGCGCAACCATCTGCTCTCGCTGGCCCAGCTCTCCGGGATCCCGGCGACCAGGGTCGACGAGGTGCTCGGGGTCGTCGGTCTCCAGGATGTGGCCAGAAAGCGTTCCAAGGGCTTCTCGCTCGGTATGGGCCAGCGGCTGGGGATCGCGGCGGCGCTGCTGGGCGACCCGCAGGTGCTGCTCTTCGACGAGCCGGTCAACGGTCTCGATCCCGAGGGCATCCTCTGGGTCCGCAATCTGATGAAGCAGCTCGCCGCCGAGGGCCGTACGGTCTTCGTCTCCTCGCATCTCATGAGTGAGATGGCTGTCACGGCCGACCATCTCATCGTGATCGGGCGCGGTCAGCTCCTCGCCGATATGAGCGTCAAGGACTTCATCTCGGCCAATTCGGCGGACTTCGCGCGGGTGCGGGTCGCGCCGGGCGGCCCGGAGCACCGCGAGAAGCTCAAGTCCGCGCTCACCGAGGCGGGCGGCCAGGTGCTCTCCGAGCCGGACGGCGCGCTGCGGATCACCGGGCTGACGCTGCCCCGGATCAGCGATCTGGCGCACGGGGCGGACATCCGGCTCTGGGAGCTCTCCCCGCACCAGGCCTCGCTGGAGGAGGCGTACATGCGGATGACCCAGAGCGCCGTGGACTACCGCTCGACGGCCGACGCGCTCGCCGGGTTCCAGCAGCCGCAGCTGCCCGGGTACGCGCTGCCGGCCGTCCCGGATGTGCCGCAGCAGGGCTGGTATCCCCCGCCACCGCCCGGGGACAACCCGTACGCGCGTGACGTCCCGGCGACGGCGGCCCCCGCCGCTGCCCCGGCCGCGACGGCTCCCGCCGTAGGGTCTCCCGCCGTGACGCCTCCCACGCCCGCCCCGGCCACCACGGCCCCCGCCCCGGACACGACGAAGCGCGACAGCACCGAGGACGCCCGATGACGACGCCGTACCAGCAGGTCCCCCCGCAGACCCCGCACCAGCTCCCCCAGCAGTCCTCCGGGTGGCAGAACGGTTCCGTCGGCGGTTACGTCTCGCCGATCCCGGCCCGCCGGACCCATCTCGGTGACGCGCTGGCCTCGGAGTGGACCAAGCTCCGGTCCGTACGGTCCACGATGTGGACGCTCGGCGTGATGGTCGCGCTGATGGTGGGGATCGGACTGCTCGCCGCGGTGATCGTGGCCTCGGCGGAGAGCCAGATCGCCGACGACGAGTCCGTGCTCGCCCTCGGTTTCTTCGGCGTGCTGCTCGGCTCGATGTGTGTGATCACCCTGGGTGTGATGACCATCGCCTCGGAGTACGGCACGGGCATGATCCGTACGACCCTGACGGCGTGCCCCAGCCGGGTCCGGGTACTGGCCGCCAAGGCGATCGTCTTCTTCGTCCTGGTCTTCGTGATCACGGCCGTGACCACGATGACCGTGGCCGCGCTCCAGACCGCGATCGTGGACACCGCCTCGCCCGACGCCGCCGCCTGGTTCCGGGCGACGGTCGGCATCAGCCTCTATCTGGCCACGCTCGGACTGCTGTCCATGGCCGTCGGCGCGCTGGTCCGGCACTCGGCGGGGGCGATCACGGTCATGATCGGCGTGGTCCTGCTGCCGCTCGTGCTGGCGATGTTCATGTTCTCGGACTCGCTCAACGGACTGCGTGACTCGCTGTTCGAGTACTCGATCCCGAACCAGCTCTCGGTCTTCTACACCGACACCGCCGGTATCGCGAGCTCGTCCGGTCCCCGGGGCTGGGAGCCGCTGTGGATCCTGCTGGGGGTGACGGCCGTCGCGCTGGCCGGTGCCTGCCTCGCCCTCAACAAACGCGACGTCTAGACCGCCCCGGTCTCCGGGATCTCCCGGTCTCCCGGTCTCCCGGGCGAAGGTACGGCTCAGTACTTGGGCGCGTTGCGGGACCGCTGTACCCGTGAGGTACGGCGGTCCTTCGCGTTCCAGCAGGACTGGTGCCAGTGCCGCCGGTCCTCCACTCCGCCGTACTCGGGCCAGGCCACCACATGCGGTACGGCGGAGGGGATCTCCTGGTCGCACCCCGGGCAGCGGTACCGCTTGCCCTCGGCGCTCGCGCCGGCGACATGGCGGACCGACCACTCCTCGCCCTGCCATGACTCCGACCGCTGAAACCCGCCGTACCTGTCCCCCGCCTCACCGGCACGCTCGGTCGGTTTCTCGCCGCCTCGGGGGCGGTTGCGGCGCGGGGACACAGGACACCTCACGGGGCAGACAGCACGGTTCCACTCCCAGCCTACGACCCGTGCCACCGGGTAGACGCCCCGCACGGCTCAGGAGGTCCGGACTCACAGAACAGACTTAACGGACAATCGCATAACTTTTATGGGTGGCCGTGCCTTTGGCACGTGTCAGGCGTTGTTGCCCATAGGGGAGTCGCGTCGGCCGCAAGGAGGCAGAAGGCGATGCGTGTTGGAGCTTTTGTACTGTCCGCTCAGTTCCCTGGTCAGGGACAGGGAGAGGCACTGAACCGGGCGGTGCGCACCGCCGAACTGGCCGAGGAGTCCGGACTCGACGCCGTCTGGCTGGCCGAGCACCACTTCGTACCGTACGGGGTATGCCCGTCGGCCGTCACACTGGCCGCGCTGCTCCTCGGCCGCACCCGGCGGATCCGGGTGGGCACGGCGGTCAGTGTGTTGCCGAACGTACATCCGGTGGCGCTGGGCGAGCAGGCGGCGCTGCTGCATCTGGTGTCCGGGGGGCGGTTCACGCTCGGTGTGGGCAGGGGCGGTCCCTGGGTCGATCTGGAGGTCTTCGGCTCCGGTCTGGCGGCGTACGAGCGCGGGTTCCCCGAATCCCTCGGCCTGCTGCTGCGCTGGCTGAGCGAGCCGTGTGTCTCGGCCGCGGGCGAGCGGTACCGGTTCCGTGAGGTCCCGGTCGTGCCCAGACCGGACGAACTGCTGGACACGGCAGGGCCGGAGGTGGTCATCGCCTGCACCTCGCCGAAGACCGTACGGCTGGCCGCCGAGCACGGTCTGCCGATGCTGCTGGGGATGCACTGCGGCGACGAGGAGAAGGCGGCGATGGTCGGACTGTGGCGTACGCACGCGCGCGCCGCGGGCCGCAGCGCCGAGGAGATCGAGGGCGCCGCGCATGTGTCGGTCGGGGTGGCGCAGATCGCGGACGGCCGGGCCGAGGCGGCGGAGACGCTCGTCAAGGCGATGCCCGGCTGGCTCCGGCAGGGTCTGGGCGCCCATGTCACGGTCGACGGCCGGCCGCGGTCGATGCGGGACCCCGTGGAGTACACGGAACTGCTGTGCGGGCTGCATCCGGTGGGACCGCCCCGGCTGGCAGTGGACCGGCTCACGGCGACGGCGGAGCGTACGGGCATCAGCCGCTTCGCGCTGCTCGTCGAGGGGTCGGGCGATCTCACGGCGACGCAGGAGAACATACAGCGGCTGGGCATGGAGGTGCTGCCGGCGCTCTGCTGACGAGCCGTACGCGATGTGCGCGATGTGTGCGATGTGCGCGAAGCCCGGACCGCTGCCGCCCGGACCGCCGCCGCTCGAACTGCTGCCGCTCGAACTGCTGCCGCTCCTGCACCCACGACACCTCCCCGGTGCGCGGAGCGGCAGCAAGGGACCTCAGCAGTCCCTGAGTTCGGGAGACTGGTTGAGCAACTGGGCCCTCACCGAGGTGAAGCGGGCCAGCCGCTCGTCGACCGAGGTGTCCAGTGGGAACACCGCGACGCGGTGGCAGTTCTGAAAAGCGAGACGCACTCCGAAGTGCCGCTGGAGCGCACCGCGAATCGCATCACTCGCGAGCGCGCGCAGCAGCTGACCGCGTGCCTGCTCGTCCGGCGGGGGCGTCTGGTTGTCGGCGAAAGGTCCACCGTCCACCTTCAGCTCTGCCACCAGAGAACTGATCATCTCCCATGCGTAGGGCAGGGAGGTCCGGACGCAGTCGACGAAAGCCACTTCATCGACCTCGCCTCGCTCGGCCTGATCCAACAGTGCCGGTGAGACGTCGAGCGACATGGGTTCTCCTCTCGCGACCCCGGGAAGCGGGGTCTTCCGGGCAGGGAAGGAGGCGACGACGACGCAGCGTGCACGACCGGCGACCTCCTGCTTCCACGTTAGGCGCGCAGTCGGGACGGCACCAGGAGAATGGGAACACAACCGGCCAATAACGAACGGGGGCTTCCGGGGCGAATCGCGCGGGGGCTCGCCGGTCGAGTAGCGTTGCCGACCATGCGTCTCGTCATTGCCCGCTGCTCCGTGGACTACGCGGGCCGGCTCACCGCCCACCTGCCCTCCGCTCCCCGTCTCATCCTGGTCAAGGCGGACGGCAGTGTGTCCATCCACGCCGACGACCGGGCGTACAAACCCCTGAACTGGATGTCACCGCCGTGCACGCTCAAGGAAGGCGCCGACAACGACGCCGGTGTATGGACGGTCATGAACAAAGCGGGCGAGAAACTGATCATCACCATGGAGGAAGTACTCCACGATTCCTCGCATGAGCTGGGCGTCGACCCCGGTCTCATCAAGGACGGCGTGGAAGCGCACCTCCAGGAGCTGCTCGCGGACCGTATCGAGACGCTCGGCGACGGATACACCCTGATCCGCCGTGAGTACCCGACGGCGATCGGCCCGGTGGACATCCTGTGCCGGGACGCGGACGGGGTGACGGTGGCGGTGGAGATCAAGCGGCGCGGTGAGATCGACGGTGTCGAGCAGCTCACGCGGTATCTCGAACTGCTCAACCGCGACCCCCATCTCGCCCCGGTGCGGGGCGTGTTCGCGGCTCAGGAGATCAAGCCGCAGGCGCGGGTGCTGGCGACGGACCGCGGGATCGGCTGTGTCGTACTCGACTACAACGGGCTGCGCGGTATCGAGGACGACAAGCTCCGTCTCTTCTGACACCCCTTCCGACGCCTTCCGACGCCTTCTGGCACACCTGCCGAGGCCTTCTGACACCTTCTGACACCCGGACGCCCGTGGCGTCCGGGTGCGGCGCCCTGGGTCCGGTCCGGCCACCGCGTCCGGCACACCATTGACACCGATGTGGGGGCCGCTCTCCGGAGCGGCCCCCACATCGTGTACAGCCCGTGTTCGGCTGACGGAGCGTCAGGCCGGTGTGCCGGTGCCGGGCGAGGTGGTGTCGGGCTCCGTGGCGCCCGCGCTGAGGCTCGGGGACATGTCGCTCGCCGTCGCGGGCTGCGACGGCTCCGAAGCACTCTCCGACGGCTGCGGCGCCGACGAACTCGGTGGCGGCGTCGGGGTCGTCGAAGGAGTGCCCGAAGAGCCGCCGGAGGTCGGTGGCGTCGACGGCTTGGTCGGCGGCTTCTGCGTCTCACCCGGTGCGGACGGCGAACCGCCGCCACCGGGAGTCGAGCCGCTGCCCGAGGGGCTGTCGGAGGCCGACGCCGTACCCGAAGGGGTGCCGCTGTCCGTCGGTCCCGGGGCGGGTGCGCCCTGCCCCGTACGGCCGCCGCCGGGGCCCCGGCTCGTGTCGGCGGCGGGCTGGTCGGCCGGCAGACCGTTGTCGCCCTCCTCCGGATCCGGGGACGGTTCCGTGCTGACCCGGTCCGGCTGCGAGGTGTCGTTGCCCGAGGTCGCGCCCAGCGTCACCACCGTGCCCAGCACGGCCGCGAGCACCGCGCCCGCGCCCGCCGCGACCAGATTGCGCCGGGCGCCGCCGAGCGCCGGACGGCGGCCGTGCGCGGGGGCCTTGACGGCGGGGTGAGGTGCGCGCGCGGATACGGGAGTGTCCCGGCGGGTCACCAGGGGCGTACTCGCTCCGGAGCCCGCGCCGGCCCCGGACGGTCCCGGCAGCGCGGGCAGCGCGGCGCCCGGCGCGGGCGTGGAGGTGTGCGGCGCCGGGCCCTCGTACCGTACGACCGCTGTCCCCTCGCCCACGGGCGGGTGTCCGCCGGACGGTCCGCCCGCGCCCTCGCGGTCCGCGACCAGGGCCAGGGCGCGGCGGCCCGCGACCGTGCCCGCCTTGTCGGCGACGGCGCCCCGCATACCGATCGACGCCTCCAGCTCGGCGCGGGCCCGGTCCAGGTTCCCGACACAGAGCGCGAGCACGCCCAGCTCATGGTGGAAGTACGCCTCTTCGGCGACCTCTCCGGCGAGTCTCGCGGCCTCGGAGCCGGCCCGCAGGGCCCGTTCCCAGGCGCCCCAGTGCAGACCCGCGAGGAACGCGGGCGCGGCGCTGCGCGCCAGCAGTACGGCGGCGCTCGGGTGACCCGCCTCCTGGCCGGGCACCAGGGGGCCCAGCGCGGCGAGGATGGCGTCGGCCTCGGCGGCGGCGCGCTCGGGGGTGACCGAGGGATGCCCGGTCCACCAGGCGTAGTGCTGTGCGGCGGTCCGCGCGTGGGCCGCGGCGTCGTCGCCGTACCCCTTCGCCTCCAGCTGCGCGACCACACCGGTGGCGAGCCGGTAGCGCGCGCCGACCGGGGTGAGCAGTCCGCAGCTCATCAACTCGCCGAGCGCGGCGTCCGCGTGGGTGTCGCCGACCAGGGCCGGCAGATGCGCCTGGTGCGGCACCTCGCCGCCCAGCGCGACGGCGAAGCGCAGGGTGGCGCGGGCCGCCTCGCTCAGCCGGGAGGCGAGCAGGGCCGCGGGCGCGGCCCCCTCACCGAGGCTGGGCAGGGGTATGTCGTATCCGTCGGGCGTGCTGACCGGGGTCTCGCCGATGGACGGTTCGAAGGGCTCGAACTCGTCGAAGGCCTCGGGACCGCCCCGCAGCTGGTCACGCTGACGCAGCAGCGCGCCGGCCTGTACGAAGCGCAGGGGCAGGCCCTCGGACTCGAACCAGAGGTCGCCCGACCAGTTCGCCTCCTCGTCGGTGAGGGGGCGTTCGACGGCGCGCTCCAGCAGCTCCAGCGAGGTGCCGCGGCCGAGCCCGCCGAGGGTGACCTCGTCCAGACGCGCGTCGGCCGAGGGCGCGTCGGCGCCCGGGACCGGGGCGAGCAGATAGGCGCACTCCGGGGTCGCGCCCAGCAGTTCGTCCAGCGCCTCGCCGCCCAGCTCCAGATCGTCGAGGACGACGACCGCGCCGATGTCATGGACCAGGGTGAGCAGTTCCGCGCGGTCGGGCCGCCGGAGGGCCGCCTTGTATACGGCGGAGTACAGCTCGTGGAGCAGTTCGGTGGTGGTGCGGTGATGGCCGGAGAGACGGACGACCCCGTCGGGCGCGAGGTTCGCGCAGTCCGCCGCGACGGCTTCGAGCAGTGCGGTACGTCCGGAGCCGGCGGGCCCGGTGAGACGGACGGAGCGGCCACGGCCCAGCAGCCCGGTCAGCCGGGCGCGTTCCTCGGCGCGCTCCAGCAGCGGCAGCGGCGGTGCGGCGGGTCCCGGCGGTACGGGCGGGCGGCCGGCGCGCTGGAGAGCGGCGCGCTCCTCGGCGGTGCGCCGGGCGGGGGCGGCGGGCCGCCGTCCCGGCGGGCAGAGCTCGATCTCGCTGCCGTCGACGGGGTTGACGGTCAGCAGGAGGTCGCCCGAGACGAGCTGGACCGTACGGGCGGGCTGGGGCGAGCCGGATCCGCCCTTGAGATGTCCCAGGGCGGGGGTGATCGCCGGGGGCGGGGCGGGGGCGGGCCTGGGGGCGAGGGCCGCGGTGATCGCGGGCGTGATCTCGACGCGGGGCGGGCGCCCTGAGTCGGGGCTCTCGGCGGGGCGTTCGTCCTCGTAGGACGCGTCTTCGTAGGAGGCGTCCTCGTAGCGGACGTCTTCACGGTGGGCGTCCTCGTACCCGGCGTCTTCGTAACGGGCGTCGTCACGATGGGCGTCTTCGTAGCGCCCGTCGTCCGCGCGCCTGTCCTCGTGGCGAGCGCCGTCCCCGCGCCTGTCCTCGTAACGGCCGTCCTCATACCGGCTCTCGCCGGCGGCGGGTTCGTAGCCGTAGCGGGGACTGTCGCGCGGACCGCCGTATTGCGCGCCGTCGACGGGCTCGTTACGACCGCGCTCACCGCCGAAGCGGTCCTCGCCGTAGCGGTCGCCGTCGGCGCGCGGGCCGTCGGCGCTCGTACCGCCGGCGCGCGGGCCGTCGGGACGCCCGTCGTCGAACCGCTCGTTGTCGTGGCCGTACTCTTCCGGTCCCCGGCTCATCGGGTCCATGGTGAAAAGCCCCCCAGATCGTGGCGTGCCGTTGCCCCCGGCCGCGCACGCCCATCTGTCGCTTCTGGTCCGGTATCTGCTCCATGGGTCGGTCATCGGCAGACGGCCGAACCCTAGACCTCCGCACAGTATCCGTGAACAGCCGGGGTACCACCCCGTCCAAGACATCACGGTCTCATGAGGATTGCGCGGTCTGGCCGGGTCAGACCCTCGGCAGCGACTCTGCGGCGATTCCGCCCTCGATGGCGAGAATGCGGTGCAATCGGGTGGCCACCAGCAGGCGCTGCATCTGCGGCGGGACGCCGCGCAGCACAAGTCTGCGTCCGCACCGCCCCGCGCGTCGGTGGGCTCCCATGATGACGCCGAGTCCGGTGGCGTCCCAGGAGTCCAGTTCGGTCAGGTCGAGCACCAGATCGCCGGCTCCGTCGTCGACGGCCGAGTGCAGGACCGTACGGGCGTCCGCCGCGCTGCGGACGTCGAGGCGGCCCCCGACGACCAGCTCGGCGTGGTCGCCCCTGATGTGCATATGCGCTCCCCGATGAGTGCTTCCGTACTCCGTGTCTGTTCTGTCTTCCAACAACTGACTGCCCCGTGGGCGGAGAAGTTGCCGTCTGTAAGCGAACCGATACCAAAATCACCCCGTGGGGTGATACCGAAACGGCTTGACGCGGCTCAGTGCGCGGCTCAGTGCTTGTAGAACCCCTGCCCGCTCTTGCGGCCGATGTCACCCGCGTCCACCATCCGGCGCATCAGCTCCGGCGGGGCGAACTTCTCGTCCTGCGACTCGGTGTAGATGTTGCCGGTCGCGTGGAGGAGGATGTCGACACCGGTCAGGTCGGCGGTGGCGAGCGGCCCCATGGCGTGACCGAACCCCAGCTTGCAGGCGGTGTCGATGTCCTCGGCGGACGCGACGCCCGACTCGTAGAGCTTGGCGGCCTCGACCACGAGCGCGGAGATCAGTCGTGTGGTCACAAAGCCTGCCACATCGCGGTTCACGACGATGCAGGTCTTGCCCACCGATTCGGCGAACTCCCGCGCGGTGGCGAGGGTTTCGTCGCTCGTCTTGTAGCCGCGCACCAGCTCGCAGAGACGCATCATCGGCACCGGCGAGAAGAAGTGCGTACCGACGACACGCTCCGGGCGCCCGGTCACCGCCGCGATCTTGGTGATCGGGATGGCGGAGGTGTTGGAGGCGAGGACGGCGTCGTCCCGTACGAGCTTGTCGAGCGCCCGGAAGATCTCGTGCTTGACGTCGAGCTGCTCGAAGACGGCCTCGACGACGATGTCCGCGTCGGCGACGGCGTCCAGATCGGTGGTCGTGGTGATCCGGGCGAGAGCCGCGTCCGCGTCGGCCTCTTCGAGCTTGCCCTTTTCGACGAACCGCCCGAACGAGCCCTTGATGCCCTCGATCCCCCGGGCCAGCGCCGCGTCGGTGACATCCCGCAGCACGACCTCCCAGCCCGCCTGCGCGGAGACCTGCGCGATCCCGGACCCCATGAGTCCGGCCCCGACGACGGCGAGCTTCCTGGCCACGTGACACCCCACGATTCTTCTTCGGCTCTTCTTTGAGCCTTAACGCCTGTTTACATCCGAGTGCTCTGCCGGAGGTTAGCGGTCGCGGTGGGCCGTGTGGTGGCGAAGAGATGCGCGTCACGCCCCGGAAGACGCACATCACACCGGGACGGTCCACCAGGCGCCGCGCACCCCCCACTTGAGTACCTCCTTCCCCCGGAACCGCGCTTTACATGTGACCTTTTGGTCACCTATTCTGGATCCGTGAGCGACGACGACCGTGTCTTCAAGGCGCTGGCCGATCCGACGCGCCGTTTCCTGCTGGATCTGCTCTTCGCGCGCGACGGACGCACGCTGACCGAGCTGGAGTCCGAGGTGGAGATGACGCGGTACGGAGCGATGAAGCACCTGAAGGTGCTGGAGGAGGCGGGGCTTGTCGTCACGCGCAGATCGGGCCGGGAGAAGCTGCACTTCCTGAACCCCGTACCGATCCGGTTGATCCACGACCGGTGGATCGACAAGTACACCGAGCGTCAGGTGACGGCGCTCACAGAGCTCAAGAACGAGCTGGAGGGGAACACATGACAGCCACGGCCGAGAAGACCACGACCGTCCGGATCCACCAGGTCTACATCAAGGCGACACCCCAGGCGGTCTGGGACGCGATCACCCAGCCGGAGTGGAACGCGCAGTACGGCTACCGCTGCGTGGGCGAGTTCGATCTGCGCGCCGGCGGTGCGTACCGGGTGCTGTCGAGCGACGAGATGCTCCGGCACGGCGCGCCGGAGCGGATCATCGAGGGCGAGATCATCGAGGCCGAACCCCCGCGCAGGCTCGTCCAGACGTACCGCATGCTCTTCTCTCCGGAGCTGGCGGCCGAACCGTTCACGCGTCTCACCTACGAGATCGAGGAAGAGCCGTACGGGGGCGTCACCAAGCTCACGGTGACACACGATGTCACCGACGCCCCGGTCCACGCGGCGCAGATCGCCGGGGAGATCAAGGAGTCGGGCGGCGGCTGGGCGATGGTGCTCAGCGACCTCAAGTCGCTGCTGGAGACCGGTGAGCCGATGGCGGGCTGATCGGGCTGATCGGGCTGATCCGCTCGGGGCGGCCGGGCGCGCGCCGGTGCGCGTCCGTACGGTACGCACACCGGGGCCGGCGCCCACCACAGGCACCGGCCCCGGCCGGGCACCCGTACCCCGGCCGGGCACCCGTACCCCGGCCGGGCACCCGTACCCCGGCCGGGCACCCGTACCTCGGCCGTACCCCATGGTCGGCCGGACAGGATCTAGTGCCACAGCACTAGGCTGGCCATATGGTCAATCTGACGCGCATCTACACCCGCACCGGCGACAAGGGCACGACCACGCTCGGCGATATGAGCCGTACCGCCAAGACCGATGTGCGGATCGCCGCGTACGCCGACGCCAACGAGGCGAACGCCGTCATCGGTACGGCGATCGCGCTGGGCGGACTCCCCGAGGAGCTGGTGAAGGTCCTCGTCCGGGTCCAGAACGACCTCTTCGACGTGGGCGCGGATCTGTCGACGCCGGTGGTGGAGAAGCCCGAGTTCCCGCCGCTGCGGGTCGAGCAGTCGTACATCGACAAGCTGGAGGCGGACTGCGACCGTTTCCTGGAGCGTCTCGACAAGCTGCGCAGCTTCATCCTCCCCGGCGGCACCCCGGGCGCCGCCCTGCTCCACCAGGCCTGCACGGTCGTACGCCGTGCCGAGCGCTCCACCTGGGCGGCGCTGGAGGTGCACGGCGAGACCATGAACCCCCTGGCGGCTACCTATCTGAACCGTCTCTCCGACCTTCTCTTCATCCTCGCCCGCGTGGCGAACAAGGACGTCGGGGACGTGCTGTGGGTGCCGGGCGGCGAGCGCTGAGAGCCACGCGCGTCCCGGACACGCCCGGCCGCCAGGCCGCCCTGTCGGCAGACCGGTGGACCGGTGGACCGTGGACCGGCTGACCGTTTTCAGCGGTCGGCGAGCAGTTCCGCGTCATGGGCCAGGACCGCCGCCTGGACGCGGTTGGCGCAGCCCGTGCGCGTGAGGATCCGGCTGATGTGCGCCTTGACCGTGCTCGCGCTCAGATACAGCTCGTCGGCGATCTCGGCGTTGGACAGGCCGGTGCCCAGCAACCTCAGGACGCTCCGCTCGGCGGCGGTCAGGTCCTCCACCTTGCGCCGGGCGGCCTGGGTGTCATGGGCGGACCGTACGTGCTGTTCCATCAACTGCCGCGTGATCCGCGGCGCGAGCACCGGCTCACCGCTCGCGGCGCGCCGTACCGCGTGGATCAGCTCGGTGGGGCCGGTGTCCTTGAGGAGGAAGCCGCTCGCGCCGACCCGCAGGGCCCGGGTCACGCTCCGCTCCTCGCCGAACGCCGTGAGCATCACCACGTAAGTGGACGGCGAGATACGGGCGATGTCCCCGGCGGCGGCGATCCCGTCCCCGGCCGGCATCTGGATGTCGAGCAGCGCCACGTCGACGGTCCGGCCGCGGCAGGCCGCGACAGCCTCGTGACCGTCACCCGCCTCGGCCACAACCTCGATGTCCTCGGCGTTCTCCAGGATCAGCCTGATGCCGGCGCGCATCAACGCCTCGTCGTCGGCTATCAGAACTCGTATCACCACCCCGTCATCCTAGGGGCGGCTTCCTCGCCTTGGAGCGGCCTCATCTCAGAGCGGCGATCGTCAGCAACACGATCAGAAAGGTCACCGTGGGCAGGATCACGAGGGTGGCCGCGCAGCCCGCGCCCAGTACCCGGGGCCAGGTGAGTACCTCGTCCGACAGGGGCGGGCGGGTTCCGGCGGGCGGGGTGCCACCGCCGCGAAGGGCCCCGGGCGCGCCGCCGACGAGCCCGTTCATGGCCGACGAAGGTCCCGTGGCCGGCGGAGATCCCATGGCCGACGCAGGTTTCGCCGCCGGCGGGGGTACGGCCGGGGTGATCGCGTGCGGACGGTACGGCAGTACGGCGGCCAGCCGGAACCCGCCGTCCCGCAGGGGCCCCGCCGTGAAAGAGCCCCCGAGGAGTGCGATCCGCTCCTCCAGACCGGCCAGTCCACTGCGGCTTCCGGTCCCCTGGTGATGTCCCGGGCGCGGCGCCTCGTTGGTGACGGAGACCTCGACCCGGCCGGAGCCGCCCCTGACCTCCACCCGCGTGGGCGCCCCGGACGCGTGCTTGAGCACGTTCGTCAGCCCCTCGCGCACCACACGGTGCACCGACTGGCGGGTGCGCGGGCTCGGATCGGCCGTGCCGGGAAGCGTCCAGTCGAGTTCGACGGTGACTCCCGCCCGCCGGGACTCCGCCACCAGCGCGGTGATGTCCTCGTGTGTTCCCCGGTCCCCCTCGGGCTCCGGCACCGGCACCGCCGTGTCCTCGCGCCGCAACAGGCCCAGGATGTCGCGCAGTTCCTCCATCGCCGTACCGGCGGTCGTACGCAGCAGCTCGGCCTGGCCCGCCAGCGGCGGTGCCTGACGCGCGGCGGCCAGTTCCAGCGCCCCGGCGTGCACCGATATCAGGCTCAGCCGGTGGCCGAGGAGATCGTGCATCTCACCGGCGATACGGGTACGTTCCTCCAGCCGCGCGGCGGCGGCGGTCAGTGAACGGGCCTGTTCCAGATAGGCGTTGCGTTCCCGCAGCAGACTGACCAGAGGCCGGCGCCGCCCCAGCAGTATCCCGGCGAACGCGGGGAGCAGCACCAGGAGGACGGCGGAGACACCGTTCTCCGCCAGCTCCCGCGCCCACGCGCCCGGCCGGAACGGGCTCGCGGCCACCGTCAGCACCACGGTCACCGCGCAGGCCGCCCAGACGGCGTGCCACGCGCGGCGCGGCGGCGCGATCCGGCGGGCGGCGGGCAGCACGATCAGCGGTACGACCGCGAGCACCCATACGTTGGGGCCGACGAGCAGCGGCCCGGTACCCAGCAAGGCCAGGACCGGCCGGTAGCGCCGCAGGGGCACCAGAAGGACCGTGTACAGCGCCTCCAGTACGGCCAGGACAGGCCGGTCCGGACGCACCAGCAGCAAGGGGATCAGTCCGAGGGCCGCCGTCAGCAGACAGCCCAGCGCCTCGGCGGCGACGGTACGGCGCGGGGCATGGCGCACGGCGGCCCAGCCCGCCACCGCTTCGCGCCGCAGCGACCGTACAGCGTGCGCCGACCGCAGGCCGAGTGCCGGCCGGGGAGTGTGCGCCGTCGCGGACCTCGTGCGTCCCCATCCGCGGGTGCGTCCCCATCCGCGGCGCGTACGTTCGGGCGAGCGCCTCACCGTCATCCCTGCCCTCGCCCTGGGGTGTGTCCGCGCGGCAACGGTAGCGTCAGCCGCACCGGCCGGGTCATCGCGGGGTCGACCCTCACGGATCGGCCCCTCACCTGCTCAGTCGAAGGCTCAGGTCCGCCTTCAGCGCGGTCAAGTCCACTCCCTGCGCGCGCAGTTGTTCCGAAACCTGTCCCTCGGCGTCATCGAGGAGCGCGCTCACCAGGTGCACCGTTCCGACGCCGGGGGCGCCGTGCTCGGCGGCGGTGAGCTGTGCCACGGCCACGGTCCGCTCGGCCGCGGCGGAGAGCGGCACGTTCTCGGTCACGGGGTGCGGATCGACGGCGAGCGCCGACAGGGTCAGCGACGCCGGGCGCACTCCGTGCGTACGCAGCAGACCGGCGGCCTCATTGGCGGACACCAGCGCCTCGGGCAGTGACCGTCCGGCGATGGACAGCGCCCGGTCCAGGGCCAGGACGGCCAGCAGCAGATCGATCGGCTCCACCTCGCCCCGTCCGCACCGCACGGCCTGGCGGACGGTCTCCGTGGACACCGCGAACACGACGGGCGTGCCGTTGACGGCACTGCCGGTCACCCACGACATCACCGTGCGCGCCAGCCAGTTGCTCCGGTCTTCCAGCAACCCGGCCCGGCGCAGGACCATGACGGCCGGGGACTGCGGCCGTTCCGTCCCCGGCTCTTCCTCCCCCGCCGCGGCCCGGGTGTCGAGAGTGTCCAGCGTGGCGTACGCGGCGGCCGGGTCCAGCCGTTCCAGTACGCAGGCTTCCCGTGCCCTCGTGCCGGGGACGTCCAGCAGGGCGCGGGCCACATGCCGGGAGCACACATCGTGCCGGCCCTCGGCGCGGGCGAGCCGGAGGGCATGGAGCAGACAGGCGCGCAGCGCGCGGGACGGCTCGGGCCATATCCGGCCGCTCACCGTGTCCTCTCCCCTGAAGCGCCCTATGGTGTGCCGCCGCGCCAGGCGCCAGGCGGCGTCGACCTCGTGCTCGTCACCGGGTACGGCCGACCTGCCGCCGTCCCCGCCGTCCCCGCTGTCCCCGCTGTCCCCGCTGTCCCCGCTGTCGTCACCATCCCCGTTGTCGCCGCTGTCGTCGCTCACCCATCCGCGCCCCGCCCGGCCGTGGATCATCCCGCTCAGCGAGCCGGCCCGCCGCATACCCGGGGCGATCGCCTCACCGGCCGCCGAGTCACCGAGAACCAGCGCGGCCAGCAGGGCGTCCGTGCCCACACTCCGGAACTCCTGCTTGAGCGCGCGGAGCAGCGTCGCGGCGAGAAGGTCGATGACGTCGGACCCGAACTCCGTGGTCTCGCCGTCGAGTCGCTCGGCGCCGGTACGCGCGGTGAGCGGAGGTCGTTCTTCCATCGGGTTCCCCTGGGGGTTCGCAGTGGCGGCCGTGGCCTGGTCCACGAACGACGCTAGGCGCCCGCCCCGTAACGCCACATCGGCCGACCGGCCACACCCGCGGTCCGATCGGCCACCGTCTCACCGCTTCGTGACCGACGAGGAGCGCTTCGGGCCGGTGGGTCCGGGGCCGGGGCCGGGGTCCGCCGGGGTCGCGGGTGCCTTCTTCGGCCAGATCGTGTACGTCAGGGCGATCACCCCGTGGACGCCCACCACCCGCAGCGCCGTGAACTGCCACTCCGTCAGGGATCGGGTGTCGCCCTCGTCGCCCACGTACCAGGCCGCGAGCTGGAGCAGGGCCGTCGCGACCGCGGCGGCCAGGACCGTACGGAGCCAGAGCCGGCCCTCGTGGCGGGCGCGGGCCCTGCCGTGGCGCGGGGGCCTGGGCGGGGGCGGGGCGCCGGTGAAGCGGTGGGCGGCATGGCCGTCGATCCACTTGACCGTGTAGTGGCCGTAGGCGACGGTGCAGCCGATGTAGAGCGCGGCGAGTCCGTGCTTCCAGTCGGGCTCGGCGCCGTTCTTGAGGTCGACGGCCGTGACGGCCAGCAGGACCAGCTCCAGCAGCGGCTCCAGCAGCAGTACGGCGGCGCCCAGCCGCCGCAGTCCGGCGAGGTAGCGCAGGGCCAGGCCGGCTGCCGGCAGCACCCAGAAACCGACCTCGCAGACGATGATCAGTGTGACGATCACGGACCTCTCCGTCCGGCCTTGCGACCCCCGGCCCCAGGGCCCCCCGGCCTCGCGGTCCCCTCCAGCCTCCCGTCCGTTCCGCCGGGGTACGTCGTCGTCAGTGACGAACCGGGACTGCATCCTTCGATGTATCCCGCACTCCCCCCGGATGGGGAGGACCGTGTCCCGCGGGCCGTGTTTCATGGGGAGGGTGAGTTTTCCCCTCCGGCTCCCGCGCCCGTACCGCGACACCCTCCCGCGACGCGACACCCTCCCCCGACGCGTCGGCCGTGCGCACCACGCCGGCCGTCCGCACCGCCACGACCTGCTGATCGCCGCGGCCGGGCTGCTCGGCGGTCTGCTGCTGTGGGCCGTCGGGCTGCACACCATCCAGGACTCCCGGCCGCTGACCGGGGCCTGGGCGCTGCTGCCGATGGGCGTCATGGCCGGGCTGGAGACGCTGCGCAGGACCGCGCCGCAGACCACGGTGGTCGTCGGCACACTCACCCTGGTCGCCGACCAGTTCACCAGCGGCAGTCTGGCGACGGTGCTGATGTTCACGGACATCATGTACGCGGCGGTGCTGTACGGAACACCGGCCGCCGCCCGCCGTATCCCCTGGACCACGGCGCTGGTCACGGTCGCGGTGCCGATCGGGCTCGTCTCCTGGATCCCCCGGACCGATGTGCTGCTGGTCGGTGTGTTCACCGGGCTGATCAGCTTCGGCCCCGCCACCACCGGCGCCCTGGTGCGCAACCACCGCGACGCCGCCGAGGCGGCCCGGCTGCGGGCCGAACAGACGGCCCTGCTGGCCGAGATGGACCGGCGTCAGGCGGTGCTCGCCGAGCGCGCCCGGATGGCGCGTGAGCTGCACGACATGGTCGCCAACCATCTCTCCGCGATCGCGATCCACTCCACCGCCGCGCTCTCCCTGGACGACGAGGCGACGACCCGGGACGCGCTCTCCGTCATCCGGGAGAACAGTGTCGAGGGGCTGGCCGAGATGCGGAGGCTGATCGGGCTGCTCCGGGACAGCGGCTCGGGTGGCGGCCCGGACGGCGGTACGGGTGGCGGGACCGGACCGGCCGCCGCGCCCACCCTGCGCGCGCTGGACACACTGCTGGCACAGGCCCGTACGAACGGCGCCTCCAGCGGTCTCGGCTTCGCCCTGGACGACCTGCGCCAGGACAACGCCCTCGCCCTTCCCACCCCCGTCGAGCTGGCCGCCTACCGCATCGTCCAGGAGTCCCTGACCAACGCGCTCAAGCACGCCGCGCCCGGTACCGTCACCGTCCGACTGGCCTGTACGGCAGAGGCGCTGACGGTCCGGGTCTCCAGTCCCTTCGGCGACCGGCCGGGGCCGCGCGCGCCCGGCTCCGGCGCCGGTCTGATCGGGATGCGCGAGCGCGTGGCGCTGCTGGACGGGGAGTTCGAGGCGGGTCCCGTCACCACCGGTGACGGCACGACGATCTGGCTGGTACGGGCCGAACTGCCCGTCACCGAGGGAAGCGGTACGGCATGACGAGAAGCGGTACGGCATGACCATCCGGGTTCTGGTCGCGGAGGACCAGTCGGCGGTACGCGCGGGTCTGGTGCTCATCCTCCGCAGCGCGCCGGACATCGAGGTCGCCGGGGAGGCCGCGGACGGCGAGGAGGCGGTCGCGCTGGCCCGTGAACTCCGCCCCGATCTGGTGCTGATGGATATACAGATGCCCCGGCTCGACGGTGTGTCGGCGACGCGCGCGGTGGTCGCGGAGGGGCTCGCGGACGTCCTCGTACTGACCACCTTCGATCTGGACGAGTATGTCTTCGGGGCGCTGCGCGCCGGGGCCGCCGGCTTTCTGCTGAAGAACGCCGAGGCCGGTGAACTGCTCACGGCGGTACGGACGGTGGCCCGCGGCGAGGGCCTGATCGCCCCGGCCGTGACCCGCCGGCTGATCGCCGAGTTCGCCGCTCCGGCGTCCGCGCCCGCGTCCGCACGCCCGTCCAGAGCGGCGGCCGATCCGGAGACACTCAGCGGCCTCACCCGCAGGGAGCGCCAGGTGCTCTCCTGTCTCGGTGAAGGGCTGTCGAATGCCCAGATCGCCGTACGTCTGACGATGGCGGAGGCTACGGTGAAGACACATGTGAGCAGGCTGCTCGGCAAGCTCGGACTGCGCAGCCGGGTACAAGCGGCGGTGCTGGTACAGGAGTTGGGAATCTGATCCGACGGGCCGCGAACGGGCACGAACAGGCCGCCGACTGCTCCCGAAAGCCCCTGGAACGACACCCCGGAACGGCATCTCCCGCGGCCGGCTCCACCGCGCCTTTGGTCTGGACCTATTGACGAGTGGTCCAGACCTTCCTACTCTCACCGCACACGCTGCGGTGAGCCGTCGCAGGGTGAGCAGTGCACGGACCCACCCCCGCTTTGTCCGGTACTCACCTGAGGAGCACGCTTGAACATCCAACCCGCCCTCCACAGAACGCGATTCAGATCCAAGGCTGTCGCGGGCCTGACCGCGCTGCTGCTTCCGCTCGCGGCCCTGGTCGGACTGGCCACGCCCGCGGAGGCCGCCGCCTCGGCCACCGCCACCTACGCCAAGACCTCCGACTGGGGCACGGGCTTCGAGGGCAAGTGGACGGTGAAGAACACCGGCACCACCAGCCTCAGCTCCTGGACGGTCGAGTGGGACTTCCCCTCCGGCACCGCCGTCACCTCCGGCTGGGACGCCGACATCACCGGTTCGGCCAACCACTGGACCGCCAAGAACAAGTCCTGGAACGGGACCCTCGCCCCCGGCGCCTCCGTGAGCTTCGGCTTCAACGGCTCCGGTGCGGGAGCGCCGTCCAACTGCAAGCTCAACGGCGCCTCCTGCGACGGCGGACCGAGCGTCCCCGGCGACAACCCGCCCTCGGCACCCGGCACCCCCACCGCGAGCAACATCACCGACACCGCGGTGACGCTGAGCTGGACGGCGGCCACCGATGACAAGGGCATCAAGAACTACGACGTCCTGCGGGGCGGTACGAAGATCGCCACGGTCACCGGTACGACGTACACCAACACCGGTCTGACGGCGGGCACCGACTACTCGTACACCCTCCAGGCCCGTGACACCATCGACCAGACGGGCCCGGTCAGCGGCGCCCGCGCGGTCCGCACCACCGGTGGCGGCGGCACCGACCCCGGCAACCCGCCTCCCGGCGGCAAGGTCAAGCTCGGCTACTTCACCGAGTGGGGCGTCTACGGCCGTAACTACCACGTCAAGAACCTGGACACCTCGGGTTCCGCGGCCAAGATCACGCACATCAACTACGCCTTCGGCAATGTCACCAACGGCAAGTGCGCGATCGGTGACTCCTACGCCGACTACGAGAAGGCGTACACCGCCGACCAGAGCGTCGACGGTGTCGCCGACACCTGGGACCAGCCCCTGCGCGGCAGCTTCAACCAGCTCCGCAAGCTGAAGGCCAAGTACCCGCACATCAAGGTCCTCTGGTCCTTCGGCGGCTGGACCTGGTCCGGCGGCTTCACCCAGGCCGCGCAGAACCCGGCCGCCTTCGCGCAGTCCTGCTACGACCTGGTGGAGGACCCCCGCTGGGCCGATGTCTTCGACGGCATCGACCTCGACTGGGAGTACCCGAACTCCTGCGGTCTGACCTGTGACTCCAGCGGTCCGGCCGCGTTCAAGAACATGGTGCAGGCCATGCGTGCCAAGTTCGGCACGAACAACCTGGTCACCGCGGCCACCACGGCGGACGCCTCGCCCGGTGGCAAGATCGAGCAGACCGACTACGCGGGCGCTTCCCAGTACCTCAACTGGATCAACGTCATGACGTACGACTTCTTCGGCGCCTTCGCCGCGCAGGGCCCGACGGCCCCGCACTCCCCGCTCACCTCGTACCCGGGCATCCCGCAGGCGGGCTTCAACTCCGCCGAGGCGATCGCCAAGTTCAAGGCGCAGGGCGTGCCGGCCAACAAGCTGCTGCTCGGCATCGGCTTCTACGGACGCGGCTGGACCGGTGTGACGCAGGCGACGCCCGGCGGCACCGCGACCGGCGCCGCGCCCGGCACGTACGAGGCCGGTATCGAGGACTACAAGGTCCTCAAGAACACCTGCCCGCCCACCGGCACCATCGCGGGCACCGCGTACGCCAAGTGCGGCACCAACTGGTGGAGCTACGACACCCCGGCCACCATCGCCACCAAGATGGCCTGGGCGAACCAGCAGAACCTGGGCGGCGCCTTCTTCTGGGACTTCACGGGAGACACCGCGAACGGCGAGCTGGTGACCGCGGTCAAGAACAGCCTCGGATAACCGGTACGGCACAGCACAGCCGCGGTAAGCGGTACTGAAGACACACGGAGGGGGCGGCGCCCGAGCGCCGCCCCCTCCGCCATGTCCGTACCGATGAGACCCGTGAGCGCGGGGCTCAGGCCACATTCACCCGCTGTCCTGGCGGGGCCGCCTCCAGCCAGGCGAGAAAGCCCGTCAGGGCGTCGTCGCTCATGGCGAGTTCCAGCCGGACCCCGCGGTGCGCACAGCCGAGGACGACCGCGTCGGAGAGCAGCGCCAGCTCCTCCTCGCCCTGGGGCGCCCGGCGTGCCAGCACCTCGATCGCGGAGCGCTCCAGCGTGCGGCGCGGGCGGGGGGCGTAGGAGAAGACCCGGTACCAGTTGATCCGGTCGCCGTTGTAGCGGGCCACGCCGTACACCCAGCCCTTGCCGGAGAAATCGGGCTCCTCCGGCACATTCCAGCGCAGACTGCAGTCGAACGTCCCGCCGGAGCGCTGGATCAGCCGCCGGCGCAGACCGAAGACGAAGAGCCCTACCGCAACCAGTACGACGACCAGTCCGCATACGAGCAGAGCGAGGACCATCAACACCGACCTCCTCGCCTCATTCAGTACCGGAACAGAAATCGCACCCGCATCGCCTCAGCCGCGACCCGGTCTGGAGAGTCCAGCCAGGGCCGCGGCTGAGGGTAGAACCGTTGTGACAGCGCTCAGCGCACCGCCACCGCACGCAGCCGGACATCGGCGCGCCGCTCGGCGGCGGCGTCGTCGTCGGACTTCGCACGTTCCAGCGCCAGCTCCGCGCGCTGGGTGTCGATCTCGTCCGCCAGCTCGGCGATCTCCGCCAGCAGCGAGAGCTTGTTGTCGGCGAACGAGAGGAAGCCGCCGTGCACCGCGGCCACCACCGTTCCACCGTCGGTCGTACGGATGGTCACCGGGCCCGACTCCAGCACACCGAGCAGCGGCTGGTGACCGGGCATGACGCCGATGTCGCCGGACGTGGTGCGCGCGACGACCAGGGTGGCCTCGCCGGACCAGACACTGCGGTCCGCGGCGACCAGCTCGACATGCAGCTCAGCAGCCAAGGGTGGCTCCTCGGGTCACCACCCGGCTGTTCGGCCGGGTGTTGGGCTTGATTCTATGGGTTGTCGTGGAGAGCGTCGGAGGGGGGCGGGACGAACCCGCCCCCCTCCATGAGCCGAGGGCTCAGGAGACGCCCAGCTCCTTGGCGTTGGCCTTGAGGTCCTCGATGCCACCGCACATGAAGAACGCCTGCTCGGGGAAGTGGTCGTAGTCCCCGTCACAGATCGCGTTGAACGCGGTGATCGACTCGTCGAGCGGCACGTCGGAGCCGTCCACACCGGTGAACTGCTTGGCGGCGTGGGTGTTCTGCGACAGGAAGCGCTCGACGCGACGGGCACGGTGGACAACGAGCTTGTCCTCCTCGCCCAGCTCGTCGATACCGAGGATCGCGATGATGTCCTGGAGGTCCTTGTACTTCTGCAGGATTCCCTTGACGCGGCTGGCCGCGTCGTAGTGGTCCTGCGAGATGTAACGGGGGTCCAGGATGCGGGACGTCGAGTCCAGCGGGTCGACCGCCGGGTAGATGCCCTTCTCCGAGATCGGACGCGACAGCACGGTCGTCGCGTCGAGGTGCGCGAAGGTCGTGGCCGGGGCCGGGTCGGTCAGGTCGTCCGCGGGCACGTAGATCGCCTGCATCGAGGTGATCGAGTGACCACGGGTCGAGGTGATGCGCTCCTGGAGCACACCCATCTCGTCCGCCAGGGTCGGCTGGTAACCCACCGCGGACGGCATACGCCCGAGCAGCGTGGAGACCTCGGAACCGGCCTGGGTGAAGCGGAAGATGTTGTCGATGAAGAGCAGCACGTCCTGCTTCTGCACATCGCGGAAGTACTCCGCCATGGTCAGCGCGGAGAGCGCGACCCGCAGACGCGTGCCCGGCGGCTCGTCCATCTGACCGAAGACCAGCGCGGTCTTGTCGAGCACGCCCGACTCGGTCATCTCGTCGATCAGGTCGTTGCCCTCACGGGTGCGCTCACCGACACCGGCGAACACGGAAACACCATCGTGCAGATTGGCCACACGCATGATCATTTCCTGGATGAGGACGGTCTTGCCGACGCCCGCACCACCGAACAGACCGATCTTGCCGCCCTTGACGTACGGGGTCAGCAGGTCGACGACCTTCAGGCCGGTCTCGAACATCTCGGTCTTGGACTCGAGCTGGTCGAAGGCCGGGGCCTTGCGGTGGATCGGCCAGCGCTCCGTGATCTGGGACTCGGCCTCCGGCTCGTTCAGGATCTGACCGAGGGTGTTGAACACCTTGCCCTTGGTCACATCGCCGACCGGTACGGTGATGCCGTTGCCCGTGTTGACCACCGTGGCCTGGCGGACCAGACCGTCGGTGGGCTGCATCGAGATGGCGCGGACCACGCCGTCACCCAGGTGCTGGGCGACTTCGAGGGTCAGCGTCTTCTTCTTGCCCTCCTCGGCCGGGTCAGCGACCTCGACGTGCAGGGCGTTGTAGATGTCCGGCATCGCGTCGACGGGGAACTCCACGTCGACGACCGGGCCGATGACCCGGGCGACGCGGCCCGTGGCCGCGGCCGTCACAGCATTCTCGGTAGTCGTCGTCATTTACTTGTCACTCCCCGCGGTCGCGTCGGCCAGAGCGCTGGCGCCTCCGACGATCTCGCTGATTTCCTGGGTGATTTCGGCCTGGCGGGCCGCGTTGGCAAGCCGGGAGAGGCTCTTGATGAGGTCCCCGGCGTTGTCGGTCGCCGACTTCATCGCACGCCGGGTGGCGGCGTGCTTGGAGGCGGCGGCCTGCAACAGCGCGTTGTAGATACGGCTCTCGACATAGCGCGGCAGCAGGGCGTCGAGGACGTCCTCCGCCGACGGCTCGAAGTCGAAGAGCGGAAGGATCTCGCCCTTCGCCGCCGACTCCTCGGCCGCCTCGCCGAGGCTGAGCGGCAGCAGCCGGTGCTGTACCGGCGTCTGCGTCAGCATCGAGACGAACTCGGTGAAGACGATGTGGAGCTCGTCCACGCCGCCCTCGGCCGTGTCCTGCTGGACGGCCGCGATCAGCGGTGCCGCGACCTTCTTGGCGTCCGCGTACGTCGGATTGTCGGTGAAGCCGGTCCACGACTCCGCGATCTTGCGCTCGCGGAAGCCGTAGTAGGAGACACCCTTGCGGCCGACGATGTACGAGTCGACCTCCTTGCCCTCACCACGGAGCCGCTCGGTGAGCTGGTCCGCCGCCTTGATGGCGTTCGAGGAGTAACCGCCGGCCAGACCCCGGTCGCTCGTGATGAGCAGGACCGCGGCCCGGACCGGCGTCTCCGCCTCGGTGGTCAGCGGGTGCTTGATCGTCGATCCCGTCGCCACCGCGGTGACCGCGCGGGTCAGCTCGGCGGCGTACGGCGTGGAGGCCGCCACCTGGCGCTGCGCCTTGACGATGCGCGAGGCGGCGATCATCTCCATCGCCTTGGTGATCTTCTTGGTCGCGGTGACGGATCGGATGCGACGCTTGTAGACCCGGAGCTGGGCTCCCATGAGTCAGGTCCCTTCCGTCGTCACTTGGAGACGTTGACGGCCGGCGCGTCGTCGCCCAGGAGCTTGCCGTCCGAGGTCTCGAACTGCCGCTTGAAGGCGGTGATGGCGTCCGCGATGGACTGGAGCGTGTCGTCGGACATCTTGCCGCCCTCGGCGATGCTGGTCAGCAGCTCCTTGCGCTCACGGCGCAGGTACTCCAGCAGCTCGGTCTCGAAGCGGCGGATGTCGGCGACCGGTACGTCGTCCATCTTGCCGTTGGTGCCGGCCCAGACGGAGACGACCTGCTCCTCGATCGGGTATGGCGAGTACTGCGGCTGCTTCAGCAGCTCGACCATGCGCTTGCCGCGCTCCAGGGACGCCTTGGAGGCCGCGTCCAGGTCGGAGCCGAAGGACGCGAACGCCTCCAGCTCACGGTACTGGGCGAGGTCCACACGCAGTCGTCCCGAGACCTGCCGCATGGCCTTGTGCTGGGCGGAGCCACCGACGCGGGAGACCGAGATACCGACGTTCAGCGCGGGCCGCTGGCCGGCGTTGAACAGGTCGGACTCCAGGAAGCACTGGCCGTCGGTGATGGAGATGACGTTGGTCGGGATGAACGCCGAGACGTCGTTGGCCTTCGTCTCGACGATCGGGAGACCCGTCATCGAACCGGCGCCCAGGTCGTCGGAGAGCTTGGCGCAGCGCTCCAGCAGACGCGAGTGCAGATAGAAGACGTCGCCCGGGTAGGCCTCACGGCCCGGCGGACGGCGCAGCAGCAGCGACACGGCGCGGTAGGCGTCGGCCTGCTTCGAGAGGTCGTCGAAGATGATCAGGACGTGCTTGCCCTGGTACATCCAGTGCTGGCCGATGGCCGAGCCCGTGTACGGCGCCAGGTACTTGAAGCCGGCCGGGTCGGACGCGGGGGCGGCGACGATCGTCGTGTACTCGAGCGCGCCCGCCTCCTCCAGCGCACCGCGTACGGACGCGATGGTGGAGCCCTTCTGGCCGATGGCGACGTAGATGCAGCGGACCTGCTTGTTCGTGTCGCCCGAGCGCCAGTTGTCACGCTGGTTGATGATCGTGTCGACGGCCAGCGCGGTCTTGCCGGTCTGACGGTCGCCGATGATGAGCTGACGCTGGCCACGGCCGATCGGCACCATGGCGTCGACAGCCTTGTAGCCGGTCTGCATCGGCTCGTGGACCGACTTGCGGACCATGACGCCAGGAGCCTGAAGCTCCAGGGCGCGGCGGCCTTCGGTCTCGATCTCGCCGAGTCCGTCGATCGGGTTGCCGAGCGGGTCGACGACGCGACCCAGGTATCCCTCGCCGACGGCGACGGAGAGGACCTCGCCGGTACGGGTGACCGACTGTCCCTCCTCGATACCGCTGAACTCACCGAGGATGATCGAGCCGATCTCGCGCTCCTCGAGGTTGAGGGCGAGACCGAGGGTGCCGTCCTCGAACTTCAGCAGCTCGTTCGCCATGGCCGAGGGCAGCCCCTCGACCTTCGCGATGCCGTCGCCGGCAACGCTGACCGTACCGACCTCCTCGCGCGAGGCCGCGTCCGGCTTGTACGACTGGACAAAGTTCTCCAGCGCGTCCCGGATCTCCTCCGGCCGGATCGTGAGCTCCGCCATCTGGGTTCCCTGCTCTCCTTGTTGGGCCCGAAGTTTCTTTGGGGGTCTGCGTGAATCGGGGTCTGGGGGCGACCCCCAGGAATCTTCTGCAATCTCTGCACGGCCCAACCGGGCCGCTGGTGTTGCTCTGTTCTGCTGGGCCGGCGTCAGCCGCCCGGCGCTGCCCGCGGTCAGCCGGCGAGCCGCCGTTCCGCCTCTTCGAGACGGTCCGCGACCGTGCCGTTGATGATCTCGTCGCCGACCCGCACCGAAACCCCGCCGAGGACCTCGGGGTCCACGTCCAGGTTCAGATGCATCGGGTGGCCGTACAGCTTCGCCAGTGCCGCGCCGAGGCGCCGTTTCTGTCCCTCGGTGAGCGGTACCGCCGAGGTGACGACGGCGACCATCCGGTCCCGGCGCGCCGCGGCGAGCCGGGACAGGGTCTGGAGACCCGATTCCAGGCTACGTCCCCGGGGCTGGGTCACAAGACGCGCGACCAGGCGTTCGGTGGCCGGTTCCGCCCGGCCGCCGAGCAGCCCGTGCAGCAGCGCGGTCTTGGCGGAGACCGTGGCCGCCCGGTCGGTCAGCGCCGCGCGCAGCCCGGTGCTGGACTCGACGATCCGGCCGAACCGGAACAGCTCGTCCTCCACGTCGTCGAGCGTCCCGGTCCGCTGCGCGGCGGTCAGCTCGGCGAGGGCCGACAGCTCCTCGACGGAGTCGACCAGGTCACGCGGCTGTGACCAGCGGGAGCGGACCATGCCGGAGACCAGATCGGCGGTCGGGCCGCCCACCTGGCCGCTCAGCAGCCGTCCGGCCAGCTCGGCCTTGGCCTCGCCGGGCTGCGCCGGGTCGGTCAGGACCCGGCGCAGCGACACCTCGCGGTCGAGCAGCGCGGTAACGGCGGCCAGCTCCTCGGCGAGCTTCGCGGCGTCGACCGACGTGCTGTCGGTCAGCGCGTCGAGACGCTCACGTGCGGCAGCCAGTGCCTCGCGGCTCGCTCCGTTCATCGCCTGGCCTCGGCCTTCTCGGCGCCGTCCTCGAGCTCGTCGAGGAAGCGGTCGATCGTGCGGCTCTGCCGGGCGTGGTCCTCCAGGGACTCTCCGACGAGCTTGCCGGCCAGATCCGTGGCGAGCTTGCCCACGTCCTGACGCAGCGCACTGGCCGCGGCCTTGCGGTCGGCCTCGATCTGGGCGTGACCGGCGGCGATGATCTCCTCACGCTGCCGCTGACCCTCCGCCTTCATCTCCTGGATGATGACGGCGCCCTGCTCGGTCGCCTCCTGGCGGAGACGGGCGGCCTCGTGACGGGCCTCGGCGAGCTGGGCTTTGTACTGCTCCAGCACGCTCTGGGCCTCGGTCTTGGCCTCCTCCGCCTTCTCGATACCGCCCTCGATGGCCTCTCGGCGCTCTTCCAGAACCTTGTTGATGTTCGGGAGGAGCTTCTTGGCGAGGAAGCCGAAGACGATGACGAAGGCGAGAAGACCGATGACAAGCTCAGGAACCGGCGGAACGAGAGGGTTTTCCATCTCCGCAGCCGCGACATTGAGCAGTGGGCTCACATCAGTGCCTTTCGTCTAGTGGGCTGGTCGTGAATCAGAGATCACGTGCCGTAGACGAACGGCATGACCAGACCGATGAGGGCGAGCGCCTCACAGAACGCGAAACCAAGGATCTGGTTCGTACGGATCAGGCCGGCCGCCTCGGGCTGACGGGCGAGGGCCTGGGTGCCGTTACCGAAGATGATGCCGACGCCGACGCCGGGACCGATGGCGGCCAGGCCGTAACCGATGGAGCCGAGCGAGCCGGATACGGCGGCAAGAGTCGAGGACATGCCAGTTCTTCCTTCTCTTTCACGGACCGGTGGGGGTTGGCCACCGGACGACTGTGGGGTCTGGGACGGGAGGGGGATCAGTGGTGCTCGGCGAGCGCGCCCTGGATGAAGCTGCACGTCAGCAGCACGAAGACATACGCCTGAAGGGCCTGGATGAAGAGCTCGAAGACGGTCATCACGATGACCATCACGAACGAGACACCGGCGTAGGCGATGCCGAGACCGTTCAGCAGGTACCAGCTGGCGATCGTGAAGAGCAGCAGCAGCGTATGACCGGCGAACATGTTCGCGAAGAGTCGCACGGCGTGGGTGAACGGGCGGACCAGGAGGTTCGAGAACAGCTCGATGGTCATCGAGAGCGGCAGCACCGCGCCGAGCGACTTGTCGTAGCCGCTGAAGTTCTTGAAGGCGCCCACGAAGCCGTGCCGCTTGAAGGTGAGCGACACCCACAGCACATAGACGATGAGCGCGAGCCCCGCCGGGTAGGAGATGATCGCCGTCACCGGGAACTGCGCGACCGGGATGATCGACCAGAGGTTCATCATCCAGACGAAGAAGAAGAGCGAGACGATCAGCGGTACGTACTTCTCGCCTTCCTTCTTGCCGATGATCTCGTAGACAACGCCCCGGCGCACGAAGTCGTAGCCGGCCTCGGCCACCATCTGGAGCTTGCCCGGGACGACCTTCGGCTTGCGGAAAGCGGCCCAGAAGAACCCGATGATGATGATGGAGCCGAGCACCGCCAGCAGCATCGTCTTGTTGAAGTACAAGTCACTGTCCGCGTTGCCCACGATGGGCTCGAACAGGAACGAGTGCAGGCCGGGTGCCGGGAAGCCACATCCGTCGAAGATGTGGCAGTCGGTCTCGAAGGCGAGCACCTGCGTCGGGTCAGCACTCACCGCGGGCTCCTTCAGCATGGCGCATAGGTACGGCAACCTCGTTGTGTCGGCGCGGCGCGGAGCCGCGGTTCGGCACTGGACTGGGGGTGTTACGGATGTGGAGACGGCGGTCGGGCGTTGAGCCTCGCGTGAGAACAGGCGTCAGCTCGGATGCCCGCGCCCGCAATGCCGCAGTTGGCACCGGACGATAGCAGGATCTCGAACGGGCACTTATCCCGGCCCTACTCCTCACGCCGACGACCCCGACTTCTCGGCCCTGCTGGACGAGGAGGATTCGGGGTCGACGTAGAGAATCTTGGCTTTCATGTGCGCACGTGCCTGGGCGGCGACCCAGCCGAGGGTCGCCACAACGAGCGTGAGGGCGAAGGCCTTCGGATTGAACAGCGAGGTGTTCTTGAAGGCGGCCACGAAGATGAAGAGCAGCAGGAGCTGGGCCGTGTAGAGCATCAGGCCCATCGCCTGGAACAGGTGCGGAAGCGACTTCGCCGTTCGCTGGAGGACCACCAGCCCGATCCCCATGAAGAGCACGACCACCAGCGTGCCGACGACCGCTCCCAGAGCCCCTTTGCCGCCCGCGACCACGCTACTGATCACCGTGGCGAGCACGCCGACGGCGGCGGTGGGTACGGCGGTGTGCAGGAGGATCCGGGCGTCGTTGGACGGCATGGCGGCAGCTCCGCTTACTGGGTGGGGCAGATGGTGTCGTCATGGACGAGCGTAGGCCCGGTCCGAGAGAAGGTTTCTCGGGCCAACGAACCGTCGCACTACGGTCCTTCGGCTCTGTCGCCGGGTCTCGTGAACAGTATCACAAACTATTTGATGAGGTCTTTACCATGGTGGTGTGCTGACTGTCACACGTGAGAGTTACCCCGCGCGTGTGTGCAGGACACCGGGCCATCTTGTCTGGTATTGCCCCTCGGTGAGGTAAATAACAGTCCCGTCAGTTCCTCGAACCGGCTTTCCGGCGGTCGGGAAGACGCGAACGAGCGCCGAGCGCGGTCGCCCCGTTGACACCCGCGGGAACAGGCGTGCGCTCCTCCGTCACGGGCTGTGTCTCGCCGGCGAGCGCCAGCGCCGCGACGGGCGGGGCGAGTTCCCCGGCGGCCGGTTCGCCCTTCCGCTTACGGCGGTAACGCGGCGGTACGAACGACTGCGCCCAGAGCGGGGCCCGCGGGGTGAAGCGCGGCAGCAGCAGAAGCACCAGACCCACGGCGCTCAGCACGACGATGACCAGCAGGATCCATGTCGACGCCGAGTGCACCGAGTAGGCCACCACACCGAACGCGATCAGCGCGGACCAGAAGTACATGATCAGCACCGACCTGCTGTGCGAGTGCCCGATCTCCAGCAGCCGGTGGTGCAGATGGCCCCGGTCCGCGGCGAACGGCGACTGGCCGTTCCAGGTGCGGCGCACGATCGCCAGCACCAGGTCGGCGAAGGGGATCGCGATGATCGTCAGGGGCAGCAGCAGCGGGATGAAGACCGGCAGCGCGGTGTGGGTGGCCTGACGGGTGGAGCCCTCGAAGATCTTCAGCACATCGAGGTCGACCTGGCCGGTCACCGAGATCGCGCCCGCGGCGAGCACCAGGCCGATCAGCATCGATCCCGAGTCGCCCATGAAGATCCGGGCCGGGTGCATGTTGTGCGGCAGGAAGCCCACGCACATGCCCATCAGGATCGCCGAGAAGAGGGTGGCGGGGGCCGCGGCCTCGATGCCGTAGCTGTACCAGAGCCGGTAGGTGTACAGGAAGAAGGCCGCGGCGGCGATACAGACCATGCCGGCCGCGAGACCGTCCAGACCGTCCACGAAGTTGACCGCGTTGATGGTGATCACGACCAGCGCGACGGTGAGCAGCGTGCCCTGCCAGGAGGTCAGCGAGACCATGCCGGCGCCCGGCACCGGGATCCACAGGATGGTCAGACCCTGCATGACCATCACACCGGCGGCGATCATCTGGGCGCCGAGTTTGATCAGCGCGTCGATCTCGAACTTGTCGTCCAGGACACCGATCAGCCAGATCAGAGCGGCACCGGAGAGCAGCGCGCGCGGCTCGTTGGAGAGCTCGAAGACCCCGTTGAGGTTCTGGAGGTTGTCCGCCACGAGCAGTCCGGCGCAGAGGCCGAAGAACATGGCGATACCGCCGAGCCTCGGCGTCGGTTCGCGGTGCACGTCACGGGCGCGGATCTCCGGCATCGCCCCGGTCGCGATGGCGAACTTCCGCACCGGGCCGGTCAGCAGATAGGTCACCGCAGCCGTCACACAGAGCGTCAGCAGGTAATCACGCACGGGCTGCCCCACAGGAATCGCTGGCCATCTCAGCCCCACACACTAGCCCGCGCGGGACCCGCTGTCGGATACCGAGTCGCCATATGAGCCAGGACGGGCGGCTGAGCGGGATAGTTGCACGGCTTGTCACCGCACCGTGTTCCCGTCAGGAAAGCTTCCCATACGGAGGGAATCGGCCGACCAGCTCCCGCACTTCGGCACGGGCCCTGCGCGCCGCTTCCACGCCTCCGCGCAGCGCCGAGGTGAAGAGGGGCGCGAGCCGCGCCATTTCGGCCTCTGACATGCCCTGAGTGGTCACGGCGGCGGTCCCCAGCCGGATGCCCCGGCCGTCCGCGTACGGCAGCGCGCATGTGTCGAGAACCACACCCGCGGCGGCCAGCCGGCCGCGGGCCGTCCTGCCGTCCACACCGAGAGGCGCCGGATCGGCGGTGATGAGATGGGTGTCCGTACCGTCCGTGGTGATCCGCAGACCCTCCGCGGCCAGCGCCTTGGCGAGCGCGCGGGCGTTGGCGACGACCTGGTGCGCGTACGCCGTGAAGGCCGGGGTCGCCGCCTCGCCGAACGCGACGGCCTTGGCGGCGATCGTATGCATCTGCGCGCCGCCCTGGGTGAACGGGAACACCGCGCGGTCGACCCGCTCGGCCAGCTCCTCGCCGCACAGGATCATCCCGCCGCGCGGTCCGCGCAGCACCTTGTGGGTGGTCGCGCACACGACATCTGCGTACGCCACCGGATTGGGCGCCGCGCCCCCGGCCACCAGTCCGATCGGATGCGCGGCGTCAGCGATCAGATACGCGCCGACGTCATCGGCGATCTGCCGGAACACCGCGTAGTCGATATGGCGCGGATACGAGATCGACCCGCAGACGATCGCCTTGGGGCGGTGCTGGCGGGCCAGGGCGCGCACCTGCGGGTAGTCGATGAACCCGGTCCTGGCGTCGACCCCGTACCCGACGAAGTCGAACCAGCGGCCGGAGAAGTTGACCGGCGCGCCATGCGTGAGATGACCGCCGTACGGCAGCCCCATGGCCAGCACGGTGTCCCCGGGCCGCAGCAGCGCGGCGTACGCGGCGAGGACGGCGGAGGAGCCGGAGTGCGACTGCACATTGGCGTGTTCCGCGCCGAAGAGCGCCTTCGCCCGCGCGATCGCGATCCGCTCGGCGGCGTCGACGAGCTCGCAGCCGCCGTGGTGGCGGTGGCCGGGGTAGCCCTCGGCGTACTTGTTGGCGAGGGGGGAGCCGAGTGCGGCGAGGACGGCGGGCGAGGTGAAGTTCTCCGCGGCGATGAGCTGGAGACTGTCGGCCTGGCGGCGCGTCTCCCCGAGGATCACCTCGGCCATCTCGGGATCCTGCCGCAGCAGGACGTCGGGCACCGCGGTGTGGGGGGCGCGGGTGTGGGGGGCGCGGGTGTCGGATGCGCTGGGGACCGCCATGACGGGCTCCGGACCTGGGGGGGTACGTGCGCTCTCCAATGTAGGCCGATACGCCTCCCGGCGGGGGGCCGTGGTGCGGGGGGCCGTGGTGCGGGGGTGCGGTGTGTGGGTGGTGCGGGGGCCGGGGCACTCCGGAGGTACATGTCCGGACGGCATGATTTACGCCGCGTGCGGGTCGGTTTGTTAGGTGCGGCCCGGCGTGCGGCACAAATCACGCTTTAGTGTCCGAACACGCACCTCCTACGACCCCGACCCCCTCCCGCCCGGCCCCCGACTGCGGGCCGAAACCAAGCCCGTCCGGCGATTGAGGACGGCCCCGCCCGCCCCGGACGCGGGGCGAAAAACAAGCCCGTCCGGCGATTGAGGACAACCCGGCCCCGGTCGGGACTGGGCTGCGTTGATGTGCCGGCCCCGCACGACCCGCGGCCGGAGGCCGCTGATGGACACAGCAAGCGCCCGGAGGCGAACCGAGCCCTTCAAAATTGCGACGGGACGCCGGTCAGGGCTGTGACGACCGGGTCCAGTGCCTGGTGGATCTCCTCGCCGATCGAGCGGAAAAAGGTGATCGGCGCCCCGTACGGGTCGTAGACCTCGTCCGCCTCCGCCGTCGGGGCCAGCAGCCACCCCCGCAGCGCCGCCGCCGCGCGGACCAGGGCGCGGGCGCGTTCGACCACGCCCTCGTCGACCGCGTCGGGCAGTGTCGCCGGGTCTATGGCCCGTACCAGCCGGGTGAACTCCTTGAGCGTGAAGGTGCGCAGACCCGCGGAGTGGCCCATGGAGATCACCTGGGCGCGGTGGTCGCGGGTCGCGGTGAGGACCAGATCCGCGCGGATCACATGCTCGTCGAGCAGTTCGCGGCCGACGAAGCCGGACGCGTCCGCGCCGAAGTCGGCCAGTACGGCCTCGGCGTTGGCCTCCATGGGCGCGCCCTCGTGTCCCCAGGTGCCGGCGCTCTCCACGATCAGGCCGCCGGTGAGCCGCTCGCCGAGGCGGACGGTCAGGGCATGCCTGTTCAGCCGCTCGGTGATCGGTGAGCGGCAGACGTTGCCGGTACTGACGTGGAGGATGCGGAAGGTGTTGCCGGTGTGTGCGGTCTCCGCTATGCCACGCCCCTCAGGGGCGGTCAATTGGCCACCTCGAGGTCGGGTACCACCTTGCGCAGTTCCTCGGCGTCGAGGGCGCCGGCCCGCAGCAGTACCGGGACCGGGCCGGTGACATCGACGATCGAGGAGGGCACGATGCCGGGCGTGGGGCCGCCGTCGAGATAGACCGAGACGGAGTCCCCGAGCATCTCCTGCGCCGCGTCGCAGTCCTCGGGGGACGGGTGTCCCGTGAGATTGGCGCTGGAGACCGCCATCGGGCCGACCTCGGTGAGCAGTTCGATGGCGACGGGGTGCAGCGGCATCCGGATCGCCACGGTGCCGCGGGTGTCGCCCAAGTCCCACTGGAGGGACGGCTGGTGCTTGGCGACCAGGGTGAGCGCGCCGGGCCAGAACGCGTCGACCAGTTCCCACGCCTGTTCGGAGAACTCGGTGACGAGGCCGTGCAGCGTGTTCGGGGAGCCGATCAGCACGGGTGTGGGCATATTGCGTCCGCGGCCCTTGGCGTCCAGCAGATCGGCGACACCCTCGGAGCTGAAGGCGTCCGCGCCGATCCCGTACACGGTGTCGGTGGGCAGCACGACCAGCTCACCACGGCGTACGGCCGACGCGGCCTCACGCAGACCCGTCGTGCGGTCGGTCGCGTCGTTGCAGTCGTATCGCCGTGCCATCAGCCTGACTCCCTATTTTTTGAGGCTCGGTTCGCCTCCGGGGCGCTCTCCGCCACCGTCGACGGTCGATCGTGCTCGGGGCTGGCGCTCACCCGAAAGGCACGGGCCGGGGCGAGGAGGTGTGCCGGGGTCGTCACGGCAGGGCCTTGCGCGCCGTGGCGAAGCGGGGGCGCTTGTTGAGGTCGGGGTGGTCCGCGGCGTCCGCCCAGCCGGACTCCTCGCTGAAGATCCACGGGACCTGTCCGCCCTGGGTGTCCGCGTGTTCGACGACGACCAGACCGCCCGGCCGCAGCAGCCGGTGGGCGGTGCGTTCGATGCCCCGGATCGTGTCGAGTCCGTCCTCGCCGGAAAAAAGCGCCATCTCGGGGTCGTGGTCGCGGGCCTCGGGGGCGACGTACTCCCATTCGGTGAGCGGGATGTACGGCGGGTTGGAGATCACCAGGTCGACCTGGCCGTCGAGTTCGGGAAGGGCCGTCAGGGCGTTTCCCTGGTGCACGGTGACCCTGGACCCGTCGGCGTTCTTCCGCGTCCAGGTGAGGGCGTCCTCGGACAGTTCCACGGCGTGCACCCGGGAACGCGGCACCTCCTGCGCCATGGCGAGCGCGATCGCGCCGGAGCCCGAGCACAGATCGACGATCAGGGGCTCGACCACGTCCATCGCCCGTACGGCGTCTATGGCCCAGCCGACGACCGACTCGGTCTCCGGGCGCGGTACGAACACCCCGGGCCCGACCTGGAGTTCCAGATAGCGGAAGAAGGCCCGGCCGGTGATGTGCTGGAGCGGCTCCCTGGCCTCGCGGCGGGCCACCGCCTCCCAGTAACGGGCGTCGAAGTCCGCGTCCTTGACGCGGTGCAGCTCTCCCCGCTTGACGCCGTGCACATACGCGGCCAGTTCCTCCGCGTCGAAGCGGGGTGAGGGTACGCCCGCGTCGGCCAGCCGCTGGGTGGCCTGTGCCACCTCCGCGAGCAGCACGGAGCGGGGGTGCGGGGGTCGCCCCCCGGGGGGTAGCTGCACGCTGGTCCTCCGGGCTGGAGTCGTACGGTCGTTTACGCGGGTGCTTGTTTACTGCGCGGCCGCGAGCTTCGCGGCCGAATCGGCGTCGACACAGGCCTGGATGACGGCGTCCAGTTCTCCGTCGAGCACTTGGTCCAAGTTGTACGCCTTGAATCCGACACGGTGGTCCGAGATCCGGTTTTCCGGGAAGTTGTACGTACGGATCTTCTCGGACCGGTCGACGGTACGGACCTGGCTGCGCCGCGCGTCGGCGGCCTCCTTCTCCGCCTCCTCCTGCGCGGCGGCGAGCAGCCGCGACCGCAGGATACGCAAGGCCTGCTCCTTGTTCTGGAGCTGGCTCTTCTCGTTCTGGCAGGAGGCGACCACACCGGTGGGCAGATGGGTGATGCGGACGGCGGAGTCCGTGGTGTTGACGGACTGGCCGCCGGGCCCCGAGGAGCGGTAGACGTCGATCCGCAGATCGTTGGGGTTGACCTCGACGTCGATCTCCTCGGCCTCGGGTGTGACCAGCACACCGGCGGCGGAGGTGTGGATACGGCCCTGCGACTCGGTCGCGGGCACACGCTGCACACGGTGCACGCCGCCCTCGTACTTCAGCCGGGCCCAGACGCCCTGTCCGGGCTCGGTGGCGCCGTTGCCGCCCTTGGTCTTCACCGCGACCTGGACGTCCTTGTAGCCGCCCAGCTCGGACTCGGTGGCGTCGATGATCTCGGTCTTCCAGCCGACGCGCTCCGCGTAGCGCAGATACATCCGCAGCAGATCACCGGCGAAGAGCGCGGACTCGTCGCCGCCCGCGCCGGCCTTGACCTCCAGGATGACGTCCTTGTCGTCGCTGGGGTCGCGCGGTACGAGCAGCAGCCTGAGCCGTTCGGTCAGTTCCTCGCGCTGCTTCTCCAACTCCTTCACCTCCGCGGCGAAGTCGGGATCGTCGGCCGCGAACTCGCGGGCGGTGACGATGTCCTCGCCGGTCTGCTTCCAGGAGCGGTACGTGCCGACGATCGGGGTCAGCTCGGCATAGCGCTTGTTGAGCTTGCGTGCGTTCGCCTGGTCCGCGTGGACCGACGGGTCGGCGAGCTTCTTCTCCAGATCGGCGTGCTCGCCGATCAGTTCCTCGACCGCCTCGAACATCGGGTGCTCCTGGGTTCGTACGAAGGTGCTTCGGGACGCCAAAGCGCCGGTCTCGGCACCCCGGAACGGGGCACCGAGAACCGGCGCAGATGGCTCGCTACTTCTTGGCGGAGGCGGCGGCCTTGCCGAAGCGGGCCTCGAAGCGGGCCACACGGCCACCGGTGTCGAGGATCTTCTGCTTGCCCGTGTAGAACGGGTGGCACTCGGAGCAGAGGTCCGCACGGATGGTGCCGGACTCGATGGTGCTCCGGGTGGTGAACGACGCGCCGCAGGTGCAGCTCACCTGGGTCTCGACGTACGCGGGGTGGATGTCGCGCTTCAAGGGTTTCTCCTAGTTCCGGGAGGGCACCGGGTCGTACACGCGGATTGCTCGTACGTGAACCGGGGCCGACGTACCAGTCTGCCAGGACCGGCCGCATCTCCCAAAACCGGGGGTCGGCCGGAGGTATTCCTGGGGCCGGCGCGCGGGGGCGCGCGCCGGAGGGGGCTCAGTCGCCGACGACCGTGCCGGCCGCCTCGCCGGGGTCTCCGGCGGAGTCCTTCGTCGCGGAGGCGGGGATGGGTTTGTCCTGTTTGAGGGCCGTCCAGACCTGCTCGGCACCGGCCGGGATGGGCAGGACACGGTTCGGGTCGGCGGGGTCGTAGGTCACCGGGAGCGTGATCATCCGGAGATTCCGGGTGTCGATCTCCTTGAGGCCGCCGGCGAAGCCGATCAGCTCCTTGACGGAATCGAGCCGGGAGTCGGGGGTGATCGCCCGGGTGGCGGTGTCGGCGAGGTCGTAGAGCTTCTTCGGGCTGCTGAACAGACCGATGCGTCCGACCTGCTCGATCAGCGCCTTGACGAAGGCCTGCTGGAGCTCGATACGGCCCAGGTCGCTGCCGTCGCCGACGCTCTTGCGGGTCCGTACGAGACCGAGGGCCTGCTCCCCGTCGAGGGTGTGGGTGCCGGGCGCCAGGGTCAGATGGCTCTTGGCGTCGTCGATCGGCCGGGTGGTGGTGATCCGCACACCCCCCAGCTCGTCGACGAGCCGCTTGAAGCCGGTGAAGTCGACCTCGATGTAGTGATCCATCCGGATCCCGGACATGGTCTCGACGGTCTTGACCGCACAGGCGGCGCCGCCGACCTCGTACGCGGTGTTGAACATGGCGAGCCGCTCGCCGGGGACGGTGCCTCCGCCGGGTCCCGCACAGTCGGGGCGGTCGATCAGGGTGTCGCGCGGTACGGAGACGACACTGGCCTTCCGGTGACCCGGGTAGACATGGATGATCATGGCCGTGTCGGAGCGGGCACCGCCGCCGTCGTCGCCGTACACGGCGTTGGCGCCGGCCCGGGAGTCGGAGCCGAGGACCAGGATGTCCTCGGAGCCGTTGTCGACGTCGGCGGGGCGGTCCCGGCCCAGGATGCGGTCGATGTCGATGCCTCTGAGATTGCCGTCGAGCTTGACATAGACGTAGCCCAGTCCCGACCCGCCGAGCAGCACCAGAACGGCGGCCGACCACGCGACGACGGCGGTCGCCCTGCGGCGGCGCCTGCCGCCGCCCCTGGCCCCTCGGCGTCCGCCACGGCCGGGTATTCGGCTGCTGCTTCGGCTGCTGCTCCCGTCGGTCATGGTCTCCCTCTGTCCGTGGTGCCGGTCCCGCCGCCTCCTGTCCTCGGTGATGAGGCGCGCCCTGTCGCCGCATATCCAGTCAGTCAAACATCAAGGCGGGAGCACGGCACCCCGTGAGCGGGCCACGGCCGCCCGCCGGGCCTCCCCCACCAGGGGATCCGGGTACGGGGCCGTCAGCGGGCCGCTGACGGCCCTCCTGGGGCGTACGGGCCGGGAGGGGGCGCACCGGGCCGGGACGCGGAACCGCCCCGGCGCACGGGGCGCCGGGGCGGTTCGGTGGGACAGCTGTCCGGATCAGTCGTTGCCGTTGCCCGGACCGGGCGTCGTCTTCTGGATCTGGAGCAGGAACTCCGCGTTCGACTTCGTCTGCTTCATCTTGTCCAGGAGCAGCTCGATCGCCTGCTGCTGGTCGAGGGCGTGCAGCACCCGGCGCAGCTTCCAGACCACGGCCAGTTCCTCGCCGCCGAGCAGGATCTCTTCCTTACGGGTGCTGGACGCGTCCACGTCCACCGCCGGGAAGATGCGCTTGTCGGAGAGCTTCCGGTCGAGCTTCAGCTCCATGTTGCCGGTGCCCTTGAACTCCTCGAAGATCACCTCGTCCATGCGCGAGCCGGTCTCGACCAGCGCGGTGGCCAGGATGGTCAGCGAACCGCCGTCCTCAATGTTGCGCGCGGCACCGAAGAAGCGCTTCGGCGGGTAGAGCGCGGTCGAGTCGACACCACCGGACAGGATGCGTCCGGAGGCGGGCGCGGCGAGGTTGTACGCACGGCCCAGACGGGTGATGGAGTCCAGCAGGACGACCACGTCGTGGCCCAGCTCGACCAGGCGCTTGGCACGCTCGATGGCCAGTTCGGCGACGGTGGTGTGGTCCTCGGCAGGGCGGTCGAAGGTCGAGGAGATGACCTCGCCCTTGACCGACCGCTGCATGTCGGTGACCTCCTCAGGGCGCTCGTCCACGAGGACGACCATGAGGTGGCACTCGGGGCTGTTGACCGTGATCGCGTTGGCGATGGCCTGGAGGATCATGGTCTTGCCGGTCTTCGGCGGGGCCACGATCAGACCGCGCTGGCCCTTGCCGATGGGGGCGACCAGATCGATGATCCGGGTGGTCAGCACACCCGGGTCGGTCTCCAGCCGGAGCCTGTCCTGCGGGTAGAGCGGGGTCAGCTTCTGGAACTCCGGGCGGCCGCGGCCGGTTTCGGGCGCCATGCCGTTGACGGAGTCGAGGCGCACCAGCGCGTTGAACTTCTCGCGGCGCTCGCCCTCCTTGGGCTGGCGCACGGCACCGGTGACATGGTCGCCCTTGCGCAGACCGTTCTTGCGGACCTGGGCGAGCGAGACGTACACGTCGTTCGGGCCCGGCAGATAGCCGGAGGTCCTGATGAACGCGTAGTTGTCGAGGATGTCGAGGATGCCCGCGACGGGGATCAGCACATCGTCGTCGGCGACCTGCGGCTCACCGGGACCGAACTCGTCACGGCCGCGGCGGCCACGGCGGTCGCGGTACCGGCCGCGCCGGCCGCGCCGGCCGCCCGCCTCGTCGTCGAAGTCGTCCTGCGGGCCGGTGTTCTGGCCGCCGCCGCGGTTGTCCCGCTGCTGGCGCTGGCCGGCGCTCTGCTGCTGGCCGCCGCTCTGGCCGGCCGGACCGCCCTGCTGTTCATCGGTCTTGCCCCGGCGGTCGCGCTGCCGGTCGCGGCGGTCACCGCGGTCACGGTCACCGCGCTCGCCCCGCTGGCCGCGGTCCTGGCGCTCGCCGCGCCGGCCGTCGGCGTCGGTCTGCGCCGCTCCCGCTCCGGAGGCGCCGACGGCGGCCTCGGCCCTGCTGTCCGGCTGTGCCTCGACCTTGACGTCGGCCGCCGGGGCCTCCGCCGTGGTCTCCGGGCTGCCCGCCTGCGCGGTGGCCCGGCGGCGGCGGCGCTCGCCCACGGGCTGGTCGTCACTGGCGGGCTGGCCGGGAATGTCGATCTGCTGCGGGGCCACGGCCTTCTCGGCCTCGCCCGCGCTCTCCCCGGCGGCCGCGGCCTCACCCGTACGGGCCTTGGAGGTGGCGCGCCGCTTCGGCTTGGTCTCGGCGTCGGCGCTGCCCGCTTCGGCGGTCTTGGGCGCGGACGGGCCGCCGGCCTGCGCCTCCTTGATGACCTCGATCAGCTGGCTCTTGCGCATCCGCGCGGTGCCCCTGATACCGAGGCCGGACGCGACCTGCTGCAGCTCGGCCAGGACCATGCCCTCGAGGCCGGTGCCGGAGCGGCGGCGCCGTGCGGTGGTGCCAGTGGCAGCACCTGCGGCGGGCGCGGTGGCGTCGACACTGTTGTCGGCAGTCACGCCCATCAGATCGGTGGTGTCGCTCACGAAGGGTCCTTCCCTGGAGCGGACGTCGGCCTTCTGGCTCGGCGACCGGTTGTGCTGTCCGACGGCGGTCCCATCCTGTGGACCGTGCCGGGGCGGTGGTCCCGCCGGGTACGGCGGAGAAATACGCATACGTGCAAATGGGTCCGGCCCGAGGTCCCCCTGCTCGGCCCTCCGCTAGGAAAAACGGGGGGTGTCGTGCCGGTTCCGGTGCGTGCTCAAAACTGCTCAGGCAGGCTGCTCAGGCAGTTGGGGAGGCTCCCGGAAGAAGGTTGGTCCCGAAACGGGACACGAAGCACCGCGCCGCAAAGACGTCGGTTGCAGACTTGAGGTTAACACTACCGGCTCCAACAAACATTCCCCCTCTCACTCACCGGCAATCTTGTGCGACTAAGAGCCGAGCGGCAGTACGCTCGCGCCCCCGGCGTCGAGGGAGAGCCGGTTGGCCGCCCACCCCTCGCCCGCCAGCCGTGCGACCTTGTCGGCCGCACCGTCCTCGACCAGCGCGAGCACCGTGGGGCCCGCGCCGGAGATGACCGCGGGGACGCCGTCCGCGCGCAGTCGGTTGACCAGGGCGATGCTCTGCGGCATCGCCGGGGTCCGGTAGTCCTGGTGGAGCCGGTCCTCGGTGGCCGGGAACAGCAGCTCGGGGCGCCTGGTCAGCGCCTCGACGAGCAGGGCCGCGCGGCCGGCGTTGACGGCGGCGTCCACATGGGGAACCGTACGCGGCAGCAGGCTGCGGGCGGTCTCCGTGAGCACCGGACTGTCGGGGACGAAAACCACCGGAACGATGGAACCGGCCGGATCCATCCTGATGGCGCGCGCCGCTCCCCCGTCCATCCAGGCCAGCGTGAATCCGCCGTACAGACAGGCCGCGACATTGTCGGGGTGGCCCTCGATCTCGGTGGCCAGCTCCAGCAGCGCCGCGTCGTCGAATCTGGCGTCCCCGCCTATGGTCACGGCGCGGGCGGCCACGATCCCCGCGCAGATCGCCGCCGAGGAGGAGCCCAGACCCCGGCCGTGCGGGATGCGGTTGGCGCACACGACCTCCAGTCCGCGCGGCTGCCCGCCGAGCAGGTCGAAGGCCGTGCGCAGGGAGCGTACGAGCAGATGACTCTCGTCCCTGGGCAGCGTTTCGGCGCCCTCACCGGCGATGTCGACATGGAGGCCGGAGTCGGCGACGCGGACGACCACGTCGTCGTAGAGCCCCAGCGACAGACCCAGGGCGTCGAAGCCCGGACCGAGATTGGCGCTGGTGGCGGGGGTGCGCACCCGTACGGCGGCGGCGCGGAACGCGGGACCGGCCATCGCTCTGACGACTCTCCTTGTGACGGCGTGACTGCGTGCTGGGGACTGTGCTGACTATGACGGTGGTGTGGGGCGACTGCGAGATGTTCGAGGACATGCGGAACGCCCGGGGGCCACGGGGGCGACAAACACCGCGGCATATGCGGCGGGGCGGGTGGGGTACAGCGTATCGAAGGAAGGTTGTATGGCGACATAGGGCGCACAGGAGGCGCACGATGCGTGTCGCGTGTCTCCTGTGCGCCTTTGTCGGTCTTGCCGTCCTTGGGCGGTGACCGGGGCGTGTCCGGGGCGTGGTCCCGGCGCGCGGTTCCGGTGTGATTCCCGTGTCAGTTCAGGCCGAGGCGCTGTGCGGCGACGGTCGCGTCGACCGGCACGGTCACCGGCTGGGGCGCTCCCGCGACCGCCCAGTCCGGGTCCTTGAGGCCGTTGCCCGTGACGGTGCAGACGATGCGCTGCCCGGGGTCGACCTTGCCCTCCTCGGCGGCCTTGAGCAGACCGGCCACGGAGGCGGCCGAGGCGGGCTCCACGAAGACGCCCTCCTGGGCGGCCAACAGCCGGTAGGCGGACAGGATCTGCCGGTCCGTCACCTCGTCGATGAAGCCGCCGGACTCGTCGCGCGCGGCCAGCGCGTACCGCCAGGACGCGGGGTTGCCGATCCGGATCGCGGTGGCGACGGTGTGCGGGTCCTTGACGACCTCACCGCGCACGATGGGCGCGGAGCCGGAGGCCTGGAAGCCCCACATACGCGGGGTACGGGCCGCCACGCCGTCGGCGGCGTACTCGGTGTAGCCCTTCCAGTACGCCGTGATGTTGCCGGCGTTGCCGACGGGCAGCACATGGATGTCCGGGGCGTCGCCGAGCGCGTCCACGATCTCGAACGCGGCGGTCTTCTGGCCCTCGATCCGTACCGGATTGACCGAATTGACCAGTGCCACCGGGTAGTTGTCGGAGAGCGAGCGCGCCAGCGTCAGACAGTCGTCGAAGTTGCCGTCGACCTGGAGGATCTTCGCGCCGTGGACCAGCGCCTGGCCCATCTTGCCGAGGGCGATCTTGCCCCGGGGCACCAGTACGGCGCAGACCATGCCGGCCCGTACCGCGTAGGCGGCGGCCGAGGCCGAGGTGTTGCCGGTGGAGGCGCAGATGACCGCCTGGGCGCCCTCCTCCTTGGCCCGGGTGATCGCCATGGTCATGCCACGGTCCTTGAAGGATCCGGTGGGGTTGGCACCCTCGACCTTGAGATGAACGTCACACCCCGTCCGCTCGGACAGCACCTGCGCCGGGACGAGCGGCGTGCCCCCCTCACGGAGTGTGATGACCCGCGTCGCGTCCGTCACCGGGAGGCGGTCCCGGTACTCCTCGATGATGCCGCGCCACTGGTGGGTGCCGCGCTGGGTGCCGATGCTGGTCATGGGTCCCTTACTCCCCTTCAACACGCATGATGCTGGCGACACCGCGCACGGTGTCGAGCTTGCGCAGCGCCTCGACGGTCCCGGAGAGGGCGGCGTCGGGCGCGCGGTGGGTGACGACGACGAGGGAGGCCTCGCCGTCGCCGTCCTGTCGGCCTTTCTGGCGCACGGTGTCGATCGATACGCCGTGCTCGGCGAAGACCGTGGCGACCTGGGCCAGTACACCCGGTTTGTCGGCCACGTCGAGGCTGATGTGGTAGCGCGTCACGACCTCGCCCATACCGCTCACGGGAAGCCGGGTGTACGCGGACTCCCCCGGGCCCGTCGCGCCGCTCAGCCGGTTGCGGCAGACGGCGACCAGATCGCCCAGTACGGCGGAGGCGGTCGGTGAGCCGCCGGCGCCGGGGCCGTAGAACATGAGCTGCCCGGCCGCGTCGGCCTCGACGAAGACCGCGTTGTACGCCTCGCGCACGGAGGCCAGCGGATGGCTGAGCGGGATCATCGCCGGGTGGACACGGGCGGTGACGGACCGGCCGTCGGCGGCGCGCTCGCAGATGGCGAGGAGTTTGACCGTACAGCCCATCTGTTTCGCGGAGGCGAGATCGGCGGAGGTGACCTCGGTGATCCCCTCGCGGTGTACGTCGTCCAGCCGGACCCGGGTGTGGAAGGCGATCCCGGCGAGGATGGCGGCCTTGGCGGCGGCGTCGAAGCCCTCGACGTCCGCGGTGGGGTCGGCCTCGGCGTAACCGAGTGCGGTGGCCTCGTCCAGCGCCTCCGAGTAGCCGGAGCCCGCGGTGTCCATCCGGTCCAGGATGAAGTTGGTCGTGCCGTTGACGATGCCGAGGACGCGGTTGACCTTGTCCCCGGCGAGGGACTCGCGCAGCGGCCGGATCAGCGGTATGGCACCGGCGACGGCCGCCTCGAAGTACAGGTCCCTGCCGTGCCGCTCGGCGGCCTCGTAGAGGGTCGTACCGTCCTCGGCGAGCAGCGCCTTGTTGGCGGAGACGACGGAGGCGCCGTGCTCGAACGCGGTGGTGATCAGCGTACGGGCGGGCTCGATCCCGCCGATGACCTCCACCACCACGTCTATGTCACCGCGCTTGACCAGGGCGGTGGCATCGGTGGTGATCAGGGCGGGGTCGATGCCCTGGCGGACCTTGGAGGGCCGCCGGACGGCGACCCCGGCCAGCTCCACCGGGGCACCGATCCGGGCCGTGAGGTCGTCGGCGTGCGTCGTCATGATGCGCGCCACCTCTGAGCCGACCACGCCACAGCCCAGCAGTGCCACCTTCAGCGGACGCGTACGCATCATCCACCTACGCCTTTCATCCATCACGGCTCTTTCAAGCGGGAACCCGAACCAGTCTCACTCACTGGACGGGGGTTTCTGTCCCCCGTCCAGATTGCGAGACATGTATTTCACTCTCCGATGTCGAGACGCAGAAGATCTTCCTCCGTCTCACGCCGGACGATCACCCGGGCCCCGCCGTCCTTGACGGCGACCACGGGCGGCCGGAGCGCGTGGTTGTAGTTGCTCGCCATCGAGCGGCAGTACGCGCCGGTGGCGGGCACGGCGATCAGGTCCCCGGGCGCCAGGTCGGCGGGCAGGAACGCGTCCCGTACGACGATGTCGCCGCTCTCGCAGTGCTTGCCGACGACGCGTGTCAGCATCGCCTCGGCGTCGGAGCGGCGCGAGACGAGCGCCACGCTGTACTCGGCGTCGTAGAGGGCGGTACGGATGTTGTCGGACATGCCGCCGTCCACACTGACATAGGTACGCAGTCCTTCGAGCGGCTTGATGGTGCCGACCTCGTAGAGCGTGAAGGCCGTGGGCCCAACGATCGCGCGGCCCGGCTCGACGGAGATACGCGGGGTACGGAGCCCGGCGGACTCACACTCCCGGGTGACGATGTCGCTGAGCGCCTTGGCGATCTCGTGCGGCTCGCGCGGATCGTCCTCGGAGGTGTACGCGATACCGAGGCCGCCGCCGAGGTCGATCTCGGGCAGTTCCACCCCGTGCTCGTCGCGCACCTGCGCGAGAAGCTGCACCACACGGCGGGCGGAGACCTCGAAGCCCGCCATGTCGAAGATCTGCGAGCCGATGTGCGAGTGGATACCGATCAGTTCGAGACCGTCGAGCGTGAGCGCCCTTCTGACGGCCTCGGCGGCCTGTCCGCCGGCCAGCGCGATACCGAACTTCTGGTCCTCGTGGGCGGTGGCGATGAACTCGTGCGTATGGGCCTCGACGCCCACGGTGACCCGGATCTGCACCCGCTGGCGGGTCCCGAGGCGCTGGGCGGCGTGCGCGACCTGGACGATCTCCTGGAAGGAGTCGAGGACGATACGGCCGACACCGGCCGAGACGGCGCGCTCGATCTCCTGGAGGGACTTGTTGTTGCCGTGGAAGGCGATGCGCTCGGCGGGCATTCCGGCGGCGAGCGCGGTGGCGAGTTCACCGCCGGAGCACACGTCGAGATTGAGCCCCTCCTCGTTCAGCCAGCGGACCACGGCCCGGGACAGGAACGCCTTGCCCGCGTAGAACACGTCCGCGTCACCGCCGAAGGCGTCGGACCAGGCGCGGCAGCGGGCGCGGAAGTCGGCCTCGTCGAGGATGTACGCCGGGGTGCCGAACTCCTCGGCCAGCCGGGTCACCTCGATGCCCGCGACGGTGGCGACGCCGTCCTCGTTCCTGCGGACCGTACGCGACCAGACCTTCTCGTCGAGAACGTTCAGATCGGCGGCCGGGGCGGTGTAGTGCCCTTCGGGGAGTACATCCGCGTGGCGGGGGCCTGCGGGGTGTGCGGAACGGCTCATCTCGTGGCTCTCTTGGCTCTCTCAGAGGTGTTCGTGTGCGGTGTTCGTGTGTGTGCGGTGTTCGTACGCGCTGTTCGGGGGATTCGGTGTGTGCGGCGGGGCCGCGCCGTACGCGGCCGTGCCGTACGACGGCGGGCCCCGGGCAGGTGGTCAGAGGTGTTCTGGCGCATCGATGCCGAGCAGGGACAGGCCGCCGGCCAGCACGGCCCCGGCGGCTTCGGCGAGCGCGGTCCTGGAGCGGTGGGCGGCCGAGGGTTTCTCGTCGCCGAGCGGCAGCGGACGACAGCTCTCCTGGAAGCGCAGGAACGCTTCCGCGGTGAGTTCGAGATGGCGGGCGAGCCGGTCGGGCGCGCGCAGCCGGGCGGCGGCTTCGAGGACGGCGGGGTGGTCGCCGAGGGCGGTGAACAGGGCGGAGGTGGCGGCGGCCTGGGCGGGGGTAGCGGCGGCGGGGGGCTCGGCGGGGGGCTCGGCCTGCGGGATTCCCGGGGTGTCCTCGGCGTACGGGCCCGGGGTGGGCGCCATACCGAGCTGGGCGGCGTTGCGGACGACCGCGCGGGTACGGGCGTAGGCGTACCGCACCCGGAACAGGGCGTTGCTCTCGCGCTGCACGAGCAGGTCCGGGCCCGTGTACGGGCGGTCGTGGGCGGCGGGTCGCAGCAGCGCCCAGTGGGCGGCGTCGCGCCCGAGCCGGACGAAGAGACCGTCGGGGTCCTGGCCGCCGTCGGTGCCTGTGCCGGGGCCGGTGTCCGCGTCAGGGCTGGGGCCGGTGCCGGGGGCGGCGGGTACGAGCGCCGGTCTCTCCACGGCGCCCGGTACGACGGCCGCCTCGGCGCCCTGGCTGCGGAGCAGCCGTACGACGGTGTCGGTCCAGACCCGGGCGCGGACGTCGGCGGCGGGCGGGGGCGCGAAGGCCACGGCCGTACCGGCGAGCGCCTCGCCGTATCCGTACCGGGCGGGGTCGCGGAGGATCGTACGGACCAGTTCGGCCCGGCTGTCCCGGCCGAGTGTGAAGTTCAGAAAGCCGGGTCCGGTGATCTCGACCCGTGCGATGCCCCGGGTGGTGTCGACGCGGCTACGCAGGATCTCGGCGATCTCACGGGGCGGCCGGCCGGCCGGGCCCGCGAGGCGCAGGGCGACATTGGAGGCGTAGTCCCCCCGGCCACCGGGGCGGGAGCGCTCGACGGTGACCTGTTCGGGTACGGGCCCCGGCAGGACGTCGTCCTCGACCGCGCGGCACACGGCGTGCCGCACGGTCCGGGAGAGTTCTGCGGGGGTCACGGCACCAGCGTAGGGGAGGAGGGGGGCCACTTCGCGAACCGGTTTCGCGATGCGGTCACCGGGGGCGGTCATCGGGGGCCGGCCTGTCGCCGCCGTCAGCCCCGCGCGCTTCCCGCGTGGCCCGCGCCGTGCCGGCCGTCGAGATCGAACGGGGGCGGGGCGTCCCGGCGGGTCAGCCGCCGTACGAGACGGACCAGCTCGGACGGTTCGAAGGGCTTGGCCAGAAAGGCGTCCACCCCGGCGGCGATTCCGGACTCCACCTCGTACTGCGTACAGGCGCTGATGATCGCTATCGGCAGCCGGCTCGTCCTCGGGTCCGCGCGCAGCCGCGCGGCGGTGCGGGGTCCGTCCAGGCGCGGCATCACCACATCGAGGGTGACGACATCGGGCATGACCTCGTGCACCACGTCCAGGCACTCGGCACCATCGGCCGCGGTCACGACCTCGAAACCCTCCAGTTCGAGATTGACCCTGATCAACTGCCGGATGACCCTGTTGTCGTCCACGACAAGCACCCGACCGGACGCGCCTGACACATGTCGAGAGTAGGTCGGACTCCGTGGCCGCGTCCGGGTTTTACCGACTTCCGCTCCGGGCGGAGCCGGACGGGCCGCCTAAAGGGCCTCTCTTTTGGATCTTGCTGGGCTCGCGTGCCCTGGCACCGCGCCTCGCCGCGTTGTCGTCGGTCGCCTACGCTCCGCGTGGACTCCCTCCTCCGCCTTGCGATCCACGGCACCAGACCCCGCTCCCTCACCCAGCCTGATCCAAACGAAAGACCCTAGGCTCTGCTCATGGAACAGAGCGAAGTCGTTCTCAGGGCCATCGGCATTCTGACCCAGTCCGCGGAGTGGATCCGTACCGCCGACCGGGATCCGGCCACCGGCGCCGAGTCGGGGGCGGGTCAGGGCGCGGGCCAGATCGGGTCGTTGCTCGCCGAGGTCTTCCCCTCGTTCACGGTCTCTTCCGAGGCCACCCCGCTGGAGGCGGCGCACGCGGTGACCGAGGCGGCGCTGCCCGCCATCATGCAGCTCATCGGGGCGTTCAGCTTCGTCTACTCCGAGCTGGCCGAGGTCCATGACAGCGGCCGTACGGACATCACGTCGGAGGCGCTTCTGCGGGAGCTGGCTCTCCGGATGTCCCGTCCGAACGACGCGGTGTAGGAGGGGGAGACCGGTCTTCGGGGCCGGGCAGGACGGCGGCGAGGTAGGCGTGGATGGCGTCGCGGTTGCGGGCCAGGCAGTCGATGCGCTGCTGGATCCGCTCCGCCTCGCCGCGCAGCAGGGCGGCGGTCTCGGGGGTGAGGCACTCCGGGTGGAGATGGATCTCGTCCGGCTTGTTCAGAAAGGGCAGGATCCGGCGGATGATCTCGGTGGTGAGGCCGGAGTCGAGCAGTCCGCGGATCTGCTGGACCCGGTGGACCGCGGGCTCGTCGTAGGAGCGGTAGCCGTTGTCGGCGCGCTCGGGACGGAGCAGTTCCTGCTCCTCGTAGTAGCGCAGCATCCGGGTGGGGACGCCGGTGCGCCGGGAGAGTTCACCGATCTTCATGGCGCTCCGTGCGGGGGTCGGGCCTCAAGGGGCGGGCTTGCTTTCACACTGGTGTGAAGGTTTCACCATGCTCGCATGTCCATCGCATCGAGAGACGGCTCCGGCACCGAGGCGGGGTCCGGGCACCCCGGGCTGCCGCTCCGGGGGCTGCTCGCCCTGTTCACGGCGGCGTTCACGGCCGTGATGACCGAACTGCTGCCCGCCGGGCTGCTGCCGGACATGAGCCGGAGTCTGGGGGTGTCCGAGAGCCGGGTGGGGTTCCTGGTGACCGGTTACGCCGCCGCCTCCTTCCTCGCGGCCATCCCGCTCACGGCCGCGCTGCGCGGTCTGCGCAGACGTCCGGTGCTCATGGGCACGCTGGCCGGCTTCGCGCTCTGCAACGCCGTCACCGCGCTCTCGTCCGACTACGCGCTGACCTTCGGGGCCCGGCTGATGGCCGGTGTCATGGGCGGCACGCTGTGGGCGATGCTCGCGGGGTACGCGGCCCGTATGGTCCCGGCCGAGCGCCGGGGCCGCGCCATCGCGATCGTGCTGGCCGGGATCACGGTCGCGCTCTCCTTCGGCATCCCCGCGGGCACGGCCCTGGCCCGACTGCTGGGCTGGCGGGCGGCCTTTGGGACGGTGGCCGTGCTGGCGGTGGTGCTGGTGGCCTGGGTGGCGTGGCGCGTCCCCGACTTTCCCGGTGAACCGGCCTCGGAGCGCGTTCCGTTGTGGCGTATCGCCGCCATGCCCGGCATCCGGACGGTGCTGGCCATCACGCTGCTCCTGCTGCTGGGGCACCAGGCGATGTACACGTACATGGCGCCGTTCACCGAGCGCTCCGGCCTCGGTTCCGGCCGGGCCGGCCTGGTCCTGTTCGTCTTCGGGCTCGCCACGGTGGGCGGGATCTGGCTCGTCGGCGTACTGATCGACCGTCACCCGCGGCCGACGCTGCTGGGCGCCCTGGCCCTGATCGCGGCGGCGATGCTCGCGCTGGGACTCTTCGGGCGTGACCCGGTCGTCCTGCCGGCCGCCGTCGCGGCGTGGGGCGTCGCCTTCGGCGGAGCGCCGACGCTGTTGCAGACCGCGCTGGTGCGTATCTCGGGGCCGGGGAGGGCGGATGTGGCGACATCGATGCAGACGACGGTCTACAACGCGGGCATCGCGGCGGGGTCCCTGGCGGGCGGTGTCGTCCTGGAGAGCGCGGGGACCGGTGCGGGCGCGCTGCCCTGGACCACGCTGCCACTGATCGCCGTAGCCCTGGCAACGGTCGCAGCCGCACGCCGCCACGCCTTCCCGGCGCGCTGAGGCCCCGGGGCCCGGCCTCAGGCCGGGCCGGCCGCCCGGAGCCGGTCGGCGACCGCTCCGTGCAGACGGCCCGCCAGCTCGGCGCTCTCCCTCGGCGGTACGGTCAGTACCCCGTGCTCCGTCATCAGCGCGTGATACTGCTGCCGCCTGTACGGCACCCCCGGCGGCAGGCCCGCGATGTGCCAGTGCAGATGGGCGTTGCCCTCCTGGCTGCCGAGCGACAGCAGATACGTACGCTCGGGCTCCAGCACATCCTCCACCCCCAGCGCCACCGCCCGGACGAACAGCATCAGCCGCGTGTACGCGGCCTCGTCCAGCTCCCGTACGGCGTGCTCGACATGGCGTTTCGGCGCGACCAGCACCTTCCCCGGCAGGGTGGGCCAGCGGTCGAGGAAGGCCACGTGCTCGTCGTCCTCGTACACCCTCTCGTGCCGGTACTCCGGCTCACCCGCCAGAAACGCGCAGACGAAGCACGGCCCGCCCCGCGCCCGCCGCTCGTACTGCTCAAGATCCATGGCCTGCCGTTCCGTCGACACACGCCCTCCCCACGGTCCGGAGGGTAGTGGACGGGGCGCCCCCGGGAAGGCGGAGGCCGTTGGAGGACCAGGGGCCGTTATCCGAAGCGGCCGTTGACGTAGTCGGCCGTCCTCGGGTCCTGGGGGGTGTTGAACATCGCGTCCGTGTCACCGTGTTCGACGATGACTCCAGGGGTGCCCTGTTCCGCGAGGAAGAAGGCGCAGGAGTCGGAGACGCGGGCGGCCTGCTGCATGTTGTGGGTGACGATGACGATCGTCACCTCCGACTTGAGTTCGGCGATGGTCTCCTCGATACGGCGGGTCGAGGTGGGGTCGAGGGCCGAGCAGGGCTCGTCCATCAGCAGGACCCTGGGACGTACGGCCAGGGAGCGAGCGATGCACAGGCGTTGCTGCTGGCCGCCGGAGAGGGCGCCGCCCGGCTGGCGGAGGCGGTCCTTGACCTCGCGCCAGAGGCCCGCCTTGGTGAGGCACTCCTCCACGAGGTCGTCCTTGCCGTCGCGGTGGGCCTTGATGCCGTTGAGCTTGAGACCGGCCACCACGTTGTCGTACAGGGACATGGCGGGGAACGGGTTGGGCTTCTGGAAGACCATGCCGATCTGGCGCCGGGCGTGGGTGATCCGGCGGCCCCGGTCGTAGATGTCCCCGCCGTCGAGCAGCACGCGTCCGGCGAGACCGGCGGACGGGATCAGCTCGTGCATACGGTTGAGGATGCGCAGGAAGGTCGACTTGCCGCAGCCCGACGGGCCGATCAGCGCCGTGACCTCGTGCGCGGGCATGGTGAGCGAGACGCGGTCGAGCACCTTGTGGTCGCCGAACCACGCGGAGACGCTCTCGGCCTCCAGCGAGGCGGCGGTGTCACCGCCCACCGCGGGCAGGCCCAGGGTGTCGGCGAGGTCATGCGAGGTGGTGGCGGTCATGATGGATCAACTCCCGGTGGTTCAGAGCAGGTTGGGCAGAAGGCGGGTGATGGCGCCGGCGCAGGCCAGGCCCAGGGCGGCCAGTACGGGCACGGCGCAGATCCAGGCCTGCCAGTGGCCCCAGACACGCTGTGCCCAGGCCGCGAGCAGCGCGGCGAGGAAGAGTGCCTGGGTCCAGAGGAAGACCGCGAGCCAGGCTCCGCTGTCGCCCTTGAGCGCCTCCTCCGCCGTACCGATCCAGCCGGAGCGCCGGTCGCGCGGCGGGCTGGGCTGTACGGGGCTGGTCAGTTCGGCGTCCACCCGCAGCACTCCCGAGGGCGTGTACGCGGGACCGGTGGCAGTGATCAGGGTGAGCCTGCCCTTGGTGGGGTCGGCGGCCACGGGCAGGGCGTCACCGGCCCGCCTGCTGCCGGTGACGCGGTACTCCGCCTTGCCCTGACCGGTCATCACGGTGAAGGTGGCGTTCACCGGGAGCCGGTCGAGGCCGGCGAAGGGACTGCCGTACCCCCACAGCCTGCCCATGATCACGGCGGTGCCCGCCTGTCCCGGCAGCGGGGTGTCACGGCGGTGTCCGGGACCGGACATCAGCACACCCGAGGTGGTGCCCTCGCCGACGACCTCGTGGACACCGAGTTCCGGGATGTCCAGCAGCGCCACGGGCGCGCCGAGCGCGAGGGGCTTGCCCTCGACATCGCGCCCGCCCACCGGGGCGGTGCCCTCGGCGAGCTGCTTGCGCAGTTCGTCGTACGAGACCTGCTGGTCACGCTCGTGCTTGAGATGCCCGACGACGGTGAGATTGGCGGCGAAGCCGAGCAGCACGGCGGCGAGCACGCACAGCGCGGCCCCGGCCAGCGCCAGCCCGGGACGGGCGGCGGGCGGGGCGCCTCCGCCGCGCCCGGCGGGCCGTCGGGCCCCGGCCTGCGGCGCGGGGGCGGAGGGCGGCGATATCAGAACGGCCACGGTGGCTGCGCTCCTCGCTCTCGGGGTGGAGGGGTGGTGGTGGGGTGGGAAGTGAAGGGGTGGAGGGGGACGAGCGGATGCGGCCGGCGGTACGGGTACGGGTACGAGCGCGGGCCCGGGGGCAGGCGTACGGTCTGCCCCCGGAAGCCCTCGCTCTCCCGTTCCGCCGTCCGTTCCGCGTCAGTCGACCGGTGTGCCGGCCGGTGCGGCGAACGTGAGCATGCCCTTGCGGCGCGCGCTGACCACGAAGGCCGCGCCCACGAAGAGCAGTGCCAGCGAGCCCAGGCCGATCGCCGCGACACCGGTGCCGGTCGAGGCGAGCGAACCGCCCCCGCCGCTGCCTCCGGCGGTTCCGCCGGCGCCGCTGTCCGAGCCGCCCGTACCGCCGGTGTCCGACCCGCCGGTGTCGCCACCGGTCGCGCCGTCCGTCGTACCGCCGTCCGCGCCGGTGCTGTCACTGGGCTCGGGGCTGGGGTCCGGGTCGACCACCTCGCCGGTGGTGAAGGCGAACGCGACGCTGTGGCCGTCCGCCTTGTCCTCCGCGAGCGTCAGCGTGTGGTCGCCGTCGGCGATCTCGTCCGGGACGGTGAAGTCGTAGCCCTGCACGATGCCTTCGGCGTCCGCCGTGGCGTCGGCGAAGGCCGTCTCGCTGTCGGAGAGGGAGACCTTCACCACAGCGCTCGGGGAGTAGCCGCGGGCGGTAATAGCGACCTTCTGACCGGCCTCCAGATTCGGGTTCTCACCCAGCGGGTTGCCGTCCGCGTCGACGACTTCGAGGTCGGCGGGCTCCTCGGGGCTCTCGGAGCCGCTGGGCGACGGGGAGCCGGACGGGCCCGTGGCCGGCTTGACGGTGTAGTCGGCGATGGACCCCACCGAAGGGGTGTAGGCGTCCGGGTCGGCGGGGGTGAACTGCGCCCCGATGCTCATCACGCCCAGGGGCAGGGCCGTGGTGGTGAACACGGCGGTGCCGTTGTCGGCCGCCTCGCTGCCCAGTTCGACCGGCTCGGCGTTGAGCTGCTGCGCGGTCAGGGTGAAGTCACCGGCCACGGCGGGGGTCACCTTCGCCGTGATGGTCACCGTGTCGCCCAGCTTGGACTCGATCTCCGGCACCGCCGTCAGCTCGACGCTGGTGGCCTCCGCCTGGGGCAGTGCCCAGGTGTCGCCGGTGACCTCGATGTTCGTGGAGAAGAACGCGAACGCGTTCGTGTCGTCCCAGTTGGGGCACTCCAACTGCAGTGTGTAGGTGCCGTCATGGGGCTCGGCGCCGAACCAGCCGTCGAGGATGTCGGCGAGGGAGGTGCCCCACGCCGGCAGGTCGGTGTCCACGGGCGCGGTGTCATAGCCGCCCGCGCTCACCTGGCCGAGACTCGGACGCAATCCGGTCGTCGGGTGGACCACCCTGAGCTGCAGGGCATCGCCCTGGCCCGCCGGGCACGGCGCGTCCGTGGTCACATGCGGGACCAGGGGGTTGTCGGTGATGCTTCCGGAGGTCTGGCTGAGGGTCAGATCACCCAGCCGGTCCGCCGCCCTCGCGGTGGCCGCGGCGCCGAGCACGGCGGCGGCAGCGCCCAGGATCAGGGCGCAGCACATCAGCAGCGCCGGAAATGTTCTCGCTCGCGCGAGGCGTGTCATGGTCGTTACTCCTAGTAGGTGTAGGTCAGGCACGAGGTGCGGTGTCGGGCGCCGCCGCCGGTCGGATCCGGATACGCCGCCGGGCCGGGCACCTGGAGGGGTGTCCGGCCTGCGTGGGAGAGAAGGGATATTGATCAGCGCACCCCCGTCACAATGTGCTGCCGCAGGCGGAGCCGAGTGTGGCGAAGCCGTACACCTGGATCAGGTTCGCCTGGGCGCAGACCGTGGAAGTGGGGCCGACGAAGGCGCTGATGAGGTCGGGGTCCGGGGTGGGGCCACCGGTCAGCTCGGCGGTCCGGACGACGTTGTAGACGTCACGGGTGAAGGGGAAGAGGGTGTTCAGCCTGCCGCTGACGCGCGGCGCGACGCCCTCCAGTCGGCTGAGGACCGTCACACCGTGACGGTCCGCCACCACACTGCCCGTCTGGGCGATGTACCGCGCGACCGAGTACGGGGCGATGTCACCGACCGTGTCCAGGGCGGTGCCGTCGTGCTCCTGGACGGTGCCGTCGACACAGGAGCCGATCTGCGGCTCGGTGACACCGATCTCGCGCAGGAAGAAGCTCCGCGTGCCGGAACCCGGCTGCGGCAGCAGCGGGGTCAGGACGACACCGTTGTACGTGGTCAGCGCGCAGGTGTAGATGTCATGGAGCTGCTCGGTCGTGAAGCCCGTGCCGTCGTTGAGGGCACTGTTCGAACGGACCGCGACGGTCACCGCGTCCTTGGCGAACGGAATGAACGTGAGCCGGGTGCTCCGGGTCTCCACGGTGTCCTCCGGGCCCACGGAGGAGCGGGCGAAGTCGACGCAGTGCGTACCGGCGGCGATGTCGTCGCGCAACGCGGCGATACCGGCGTGCGATCCGTTGGGCCGGGGGATCTGGCAGCCGACGGGGCGGGTCTTGACGGGCGAGGGGCCCGTCGCGTCGTACGAACCGATCAGGAGGCTGTGCGGAACACCGTCGGGGTCGGCGACGACGGAGCCCAGAGCGCTGAGCACGTCCTGCGTGGTGCCGGAGCCCACGCCGACAAGCCGGCGGTACTGGGGCGGGTCGGCGACGGCCGCGGGGGCGAGGAAGCTCATGGCGAGAGCGGCGGTGACGGCGACGGCCGCCGACCGGATGACGGACCTGATGTTCACTCTGTGCCTCTCCTCCGTGATCGCGGTACCTGGAGCCGTCGGCCGGCCGCGGGTGCGGAGGCCGGGGGCCGGGCACCCGTGGAGGGTGCCCGGCCGTGGTGCGGTGGTGCGTGTGGTGCGTGTGGTGCGGTGAGTACTGGTGGTGCGGTGGTGAGTACTGGGAGAAGGACCGGGGCGGAGACCGTGGTCAGTGCCCGCCCCGGGTCATCAGCGCTCGGCCTTGACGCTGGTGTTGCCGCAGTTGCCGACCGTGCCGAAGCCGTAGTTCTCGATGACGGCCGTCTGGGCGCAGATCTGGGCGGTGGCGGCAGGGCTGGTGGTGGTCTCGAAGGCCCGGATCAGGTCGGCGTCCGGGGTGGCGCCGCCGGTCAGCTTGGCGGTCGGGACGACGTTGTAGACGTCACGGTTGTACGGGAAGGCGGTGTTGAGCTTGCCGGCGATGCGGGGCTGGACGGTGTCCACCTTGGCCAGGACCGTGGCGCCGTGACGGTCCGTCACCACACCACCGGTCTGGGCGATGTACTGGGCGATGGAGTACGGGGCGACGTGGCCGACGTCCGTCAGGGCGGTGCCGTCGTGCTCCTGGACGGTGCCGTTGACGCAGGAGCCGAGCTGGGCCTCGGTGACGCCGATCTTCTCCAGGAAGAAGGTGCGGGTACCGGAGCCCGACTGCGGCAGCAGCGGCTTCAGCGTCACGCTGTTGTGCGTGGTCTTGGTGCAGGTGTAGATGGCGCGCAGCTCGGCGGTGGTGAAGCCGACGTTGTCGTTGAGGGCGCTGTTCGAACGGACCGCGACGGTCACCGCGTCCTTGGCGAACGGGATCCAGGTCAGCCGGGTCGTGCTGAAGTCGGCCGGGCCCCGGGAGGAGCGGGCGAAGTCGACACAGTCGATCGCGGTGTTGGTGAGGTCGTTGCGCAGCGCGTCGATGCCGGCCGAGGAGCCGTTGGGCCGCGTGATCGTGCCGCCGGTACGGCAGGTGACCCCACCGGTGCCCGTCGCGTTGTACGACTGGATGAGCTGGTTGTCCGGGGTGCCGTTCGGGTCGAGGATGACGTTGCCCAGACCGTTGACGACGTCCTGCGTGGTGTCGGAGCCCACGCCGACGATCTGGCGGGTCTCGGAGTCGGCGGACGCGGGGGTCGCGAACAGGCTGAGGCCCATGGCGACGGCGCCGGCGGCGGCGGCCATGCGAATACGGGACTTGACGTTCACTTCTGTTCTCCTCCGTGAAAAACGGATTGCGAGGAATGGACGGTCAAGAGGAATCCGGATTTTCGTTGCTGCCGACCCGTCGGCCGACACCGTGAACAGTTCCTTATTCTCCCGCCGGAGATCCACCAACTCCATTGAAGGAAAAGGTTACGAGGGCATTTCCTAGGTGACTCCTAGGGAATTCACCGGTGGTTGCACGGAATTCCCGGAGGGCGGAACGCCGCTCCGGGAATTCCAGGGCCACGGTCCCGTCAGCTCATCCGGAGCCGCCCGTCGCCGCCCGTCGTACGGAGAGCCGCAGGAGTACGGGACCGGCCAGCGCGGCGACACCGCCCGCGACCAGGACCCCGAGCAGCACCCAGCGGACGATGCCCAGGACCTCGCCGGGGGTCAGTCCGCCGGACGAGGCCGCGACACTCTTGGCGGGGCCCGGACCGCCGCCCGCCGCCGCGGCGCCCGGAGTGGCGGAGGCGCTGGGCGCGTCCGTACCGGAGCCGCCGGCCGCCGCTTCCTCGTCCGCGGTACCGCCGGCCGCCGCCGTACCGTCACCGGCGCCGCCCGCGGACCCGCCGCCCGCGCCATCGCCGCCACCGGCGCCGCCGGAACCGTTCGGAGCGCTCTCGTCATCGCCGGGGGCGGCCGGCTTGCCGCGTTCGAGCTGGTCGGCCGCGGCCGACGCCTGGTCGCGCAGGGCCTCGGGCAGCGGCGCGTATCCGGGCGGCAGCTCGCCGGGGGCGAGGCCCGGCGTCTGCCCGGCGCCCGCCGCGTACCGGATCAGCCGTGCGTAGTCCTGGCGCACCTTCGCGGGCTGGTCCAGCGGAGCGACGGCGTAGGCGACCGCCGCCAGCGGATAGGCACCGCCCTTCGCGGTGGCCGGGGTGGGTGCCTTCACACCCTTGACGGCCGAGTCGGGCATACGGTCGACGGCCTTGAGCAGGGCGTCGGCGGTCGGCTTGACGTACTGGCCGTCGGCGTTCGCAAGCGCGGCGACGTCCAGCTCGTAGCGGGACGCGGACGCGGCGTCGACGATGCCGTACGTCCTGCGGTCGCCCGGGATGGCGTCCGAGGTCACCAGCTTGACGCCGCCTGGGGAGTTGGGGTCCTGGGCGGGGACGAAGGTCGCCCCGCTGGCCCCTCGCCGGATCCGCAGCGCTCCGTTGTGCAGGTCGTTGGAGTAGGGCGACTTCTCCTGCTGTCCGTACGAGATCTTCCCCGTCTGATCACCGCCGAGTGCCAGCGACACCTCGGTCTCGGTCGGGTCCGCCTTCGGGAAATCGAAAGGTGCGTCCTTGTCGAGACCCAGTCCCCGGTAGGAGGGATTCACCTTCATACCCCAGGGGTCAGGCTTCCCCTGGAGGAATTCCCGGGCGTCGGTGTCCGACTGGAGATAGCGCCAGACAAGGGAATTGACATCCGAATTACCGGCCTGAAGCAATATTCCGTCGGGTCCGAGCTGAGGCGCCGTGGGACGCTCGAAGTACGGGTTCAGCTCTCTGAATTCCGGATCGACGATGATGGAGAGCGCATTTCCTTCGAGATGCTTCGGAACCGGACTCTGGAAGGTGATCTGCCGGACGTCGTACGGGTACGAACCGGTCAGCAGCTTGGCCAGCAGCCGTGGACTGAGCTTGAGATCGTGCACCTGCCCGGCGTCCCCGTCCTCCCAGAAGAAGCCGACCGTCAGAGCGCTGACCGCCACGGGGGCGTGCACGACCTCCGTCCCGCCCTCGACCGGCGCCACGGTGATACCCAGTCCGGGCGAACTGGGCGTGGGATTCGAGATGAGCCCGCGCGTGTACTCCTCGCCCGCCTGGCTGAAGGTGAACCGCGCGTCGGCGCCCGAGCACAACCGCGTCTGCCACGACGTGATGGCGTCGGTCAGCAGCTCGGATCCGATGACGCGGCGCTCGGCCTTGTCGGCGTCACAGGTGTTGCCCACCGGACCGAAGTCCATCGGGAAGACCATCCGCTGGTCCCAGTTGGACTGGCTCAGGCCGGACGTCTTCAGCCCGGTACCGATGTCGGAGGAGCCGTCGGGATCGTGTGTGCCACGGGGGACGACGACCAGCCAGCACCGCCGGGGCGTCGTCCGCCCGGCGGCCGGGTCGACCTCGCCGCATCCCAGATGAGGCGCTTCGAGCGCCGTCTTCACCTCGAAGATCGCTTCGCCGGTGCCGTCCTGCCTCGTGCGCAGCCAGGGCTGGGTGTTGGTGTCGTTGTTGGTGAAGTACGTCCAGTCGGTGCCCGAATCGGTCTGTTCCCCCACCACCGGCCGGAACGGGACGAACGGGTTGCCGCCGCCGGGGGCCTCGGTGTACTCCGTCTCCCCCGGGTCCAGGCCCCTGGGCAGCGCCCGCAGGCCCATGAAGCGCTCGCCCGCGTTGTTCGCGCCGAACTCGCACTGCTCACGTTCGGGGCCCGCCGGGTCGTCCCCCCAGCACTGCATGATCTGAAGGAAGTTCATGTACTTCGCGGCCGACGTCTCCTGGCCCGTCCAGCTCACCTCGACGCCCTGCGCGCGTAGATTCCTGGTCTGATGGACCGTCACCTGGAGACCGGAGAAGTCGTCGTACGGGCCCTTCTTGCCGGTCTTCGTCACCGCGGAGTCCTCGGCGGTGACGTCCGCCGGCGGCGCCTCCGCCGCCTGGACCGGTCCTGACGGCAGCGGTACGAGGGCCAGCAGCAGGGCGCCGGCCAGCGCGCCGAGACCGGCCTTGACCCGCCGGGACACCGTCGTCTCGCGCACGCTCATCCCGATCCCTCCCTGCGGCGGGCGCGGGCGGACAGGGCGCGTGCGGTCAGCGGCGGGCCGACGACGACGCCGACCAGCAGCAGCGCGGAGAGCCCCATCAGCGCGCCGCGCAGCGCCGACGACTCGCCCGAGGCGAGGGTGACCGGGTTCGCGACGACCGAGGAGTCGCCGCCGGAGGCGCCGTCCTCGGTGATCAGCTCACCGGTGTCGGGGTCGATCGTGCCGCCGGACGCGCCGGCCGCCGCGGCGGACGGGTCCTGGGAGCCGGAGGCGCCGCCCGTGGCGCCCGCTCCGCCGGTGCCGGCCGAGGTGCCGCCCGTACCGCCGGTCGCTCCCGTACCGCCGCTGCCGCCCGTGCCGCCGCCAGGACCGCCGCTGCCCGAGCCGCCGTTCGAGCCCTGCGCCGACGGCTTCACCGGGGTCTGCGTGTCCTTGGCGCCCGCGGTGCCGGTCGAGCACTGGGTCGTGCCCTTCTTGTCACAGGCCTTCGGCCGCGGGGCGTTGTTGGCGAGCGTGTTGGTCCCGTTGGAGGAGAAGGTGGGATTCCGGCAGGATTCGATGTTGATCTTGTCCTTGGGCGCGCCCGGGATCCGCCTGACCTGCTCGAAGCCCGCCAGGACCAGGTTCTTCGGCAGCGGCGAGTAGCCCAGTTCCTCGGCCATCTGCTGGCCGTCGCAGAGGAAGTAGTTGGCGAAGGTGCCCAGCGAGAGGCCCTTGGCCTCGGTCATCGGGTTCTGGTCACCGGCCAGCGAGGTGGGAATGATCATGTAGCTGTAGCTGGAGAGCGGATAGGACCTGCTGTCCTTCGACCCGTAGACGCCGTCGAGGATCTGGGTCAGATAGTCGGTCGAGTTCTTGTCCGGGTTGATCTTGGCGTCGAGCAGGGCCACGGCGACGCTGGACGCGGTCGGCTCCACGTAGTAGTTGGAGTCGTTGAGCACCTTGGCGACCGGGAAGCCGGTCGAGATGGCGTACGAGTACTCGACATAGGTGATCGCGCCCTCGGCCTGGTTCTGCTTCACATAGCTGGAGACCCCGAGCGAACCGGACTTGGCGATGGTCGAGGTGCCGGGCACGACCGGGAAGTACGAGGTCAGACCGCACGGCGAGGCGCGTCCGGCGCGTCCGCAGTAGTCGTTCCACGTCGGGCCGTGCTCCTTGGCCAGCCAGGCGGTGAGCTGCGCCGTCGTACCGGAGCCGTCGGAGCGTACGACCGGCACGATCCGGCGGGCGGGGAGAGTGAGTCCCGGATTGTCGGCCCGGATCTCGGGCGCGTTCCACATGGTGATCTTCGAGGTGAAGATCTTGGCGAGGACATCGCCGGACAGCCGCAGATTGGTGACCCGCTTGCCGCCGATCTTCAGGTTGTACATGAAGGCGGTGCCGCCGGCCACGATCGGCATATAGGCGAAACCGCGCGTGGGCGGGGTGTCGGTGACGCCGCCCTCCTTGAGCCCGTACGGGATCTCGGAGACACCGAAGTCGACCGAGCCGTTTCTGAACTGCTCACGCCCGTTGGACGATCCGGTCGCGGCGAAGTTGACGGTCATACCGAAGTTGGAGGCGACATTGCGGCGCCACTGGTCCAGCGCGTTGGCACTCCAGGTGGAGCCCGCGCCGTTGATCTTCGGATAGGACGCCGCCCAGGCGGGCGGCGGCCCGACGGCCAGCAGCGCACAGAGCAGCGCGGCCAGCCCCAGGGCGTGTCCGCGAAGTATCGCCGTCCGCCCGAAGGGCGGGGTCCGCGGCGTCCGGTGCGTGCGATCGCAAGGCGGAGGATCGGCGTCGTCGATGGACTGGACGTACTCGGACGACTCCGACAACGCGGCGAGCGTGCGTGCCGGGCGTCGCGGGCCAGGCGAGACTTTGCGGACACGCCCTAGGGCAAGACGGGAGACGGTCGCGGGTCTCACGGGGAACTCCTGAAGGGTGTGGCGGAGGGTACGGCCGGCTTGTGGCCGTCCGTACCGGTGCGGGTACGGGTGGCGAAGCGCTCGGCGTCACGGCGTGAGGCGAGCACCCGCCGATGGGTCTGACGGCGCGTCAACTGGCCCGGCGCGCGCCCGCCGATGATCCGGGCGATGATGAACAGCAGCAGCACCAGGGCCATCAGCGTCGCCGCGGTGCCGAAACCGCGGGCGATCATGTTCGGTTCGGGCGACTTGACGAACTCGAAGGTGGCGAGCGGCAGGGACACCTGCGACCCGTCGAACGGATCGGCGTTCATCTCGGCGCTGAAGCCCGCCGTGAGCAGCACCGGAGAGGTCTCGCCGACACCGCGCGCGGTGCCGAGGATCACCGAGGTGGTCAGACCGGAGCGGGCGGTGGGCAGCACCACATGCCAGGCGGTGCGCCAGCGGGAGGTGCCCAGCGCGTACGACGCCTCGCGCAGCGTGCCCGGCACCAGCCTGATCACCACGTCGGAGGCGCGGATGATGATGGGCAGCATCATCACCGCCAGGGCGAGGGAGGCGGCCAGGCCCGACCTGCCGGTGCCCAGGGTGAGGATCACGGTCGCGTAGATGAACAGACCCGCGACGATGGACGGCAGCGCGGTCATGGCCTCGACGACGGTGCGGACGAACCGCGCGAACCGTCCCGGCACCTCGTTGAGGAAGACCGCGCAGAGCAGCCCGGCCGGCACGGTGAGCACCAGCGCGATACCGATCTGCTCCAGCGTGCCGACGACGGCGTGCAGGATGCCGCCCACGCTCAGCGGTTCGAGCGGGCCCGAGAGCTTCATGTCCTCGGTGAAGAAGTTGAGATGGGGCAGCGCCCTGCGGCCCTCCCACAGCGTGAAGACGATCACGAAGACCAGGGCGGTGAGCAGGACCAGGCCCATGCTGCGGACGAAGACCCCGGCGAGCCGGTCCCGTACGGTCGCCGCGTCCTCGTCGAAGGAGACCAGCAGCGCGTACAGGGCGAGGAAGACCGCGTATCCGACGCAGACGAAGCCGACCACCCCGTTGAACGGCAGCAGCCATACGAAGAGCAGCGCGGTCAGGCCGAGGGCCGCGGCGCCCGCGCCCAGCAGCGCGTAGACGTCCGTGGCCCGGCCCAGCCCCAGGGAACGCCGCCGCTCCCCGCCCGGCTCGGCGGGCCGCGGCCGGCTCGCGGGCAGCACGGTGCGCCGTTCCGCCGTGACGGCCGGCGGCGTCTCGGGTGCGAGGGTCATAGCGGGTGAATCCCCTTAGAGACGGCTTGCGGTGGGCCGGTGACGGCGGCCCGTGCGGCGGTTGGGTACAGAGCGCGTGAGCCCGTCCCCGCGGTGGCGGACACGGCACGGACGCCCGTCCGGCGGTCGCGGACGGACCGGTGGCCGGACAGGTCCGGCGGACAGCCGCTCATGGCGCTACGCGTCGCTCGCCGCGCCGGAGCGGCTGCGGGCGACGATCGACGAGGCGGCGAAGTTGACGATCAGGGTCATCACGAAGAGCGCGAGGCCCGCCGCCATCAGCGCGGACATGGCGAAGGGGCTGGCCTCTCCGTACCGCAGCGCGATCAGCGAGGAGACCGAACTGGTCCCGCTCTGGATGATGTGCCACTGGATCACAAAGACCGGCGAGATGATCAGATAGACGGCGATGGTCTCGCCCAGGGCCCGGCCGAGGCCGAGCATGGTGCCGCCGATCATGCCGCCCTTGCCGAAGGGCAGGACGACGCTGCGGATCATCCCCCAGCGGGTGGCGCCGAGCGCGTAGGCGCCCTCGCGCTCACCGGCCGGGGCCTGGGTGAACACCTCACGCATCACCGAGCAGATGACGGGCGCGACCATGAAGCCCACCACGATGCCCGCGATCAGCGTCGAGGATGTGTAGACGGTCGCGGTGGAGAGCGGGTCGTCCGGGTCGGTGCCGACCACGCCGAGCGGCGGGAACCAGCCCAGATAGGTGGCGATCCAGCGGGCGGTGGGCAGGACGGCGCCCTCGAAGAAGAAGAGCCCCCAGAGTCCGTAGACCACGCTGGGCACCGCCGCCATCAGATCGACGACGCTGATCAGCGTGGAGCGGATCCCGGGCCGCGCGTACTCGGAGATGTAGAGCGCCGCGCAGACCGCGAGCGGCACCGCCACCACGATCGCCACCAGGGCGATCAGCACGGTACCGACCATCACGGCCGCGATACCGAAATTGCCCGCGTCCGGTTCCCAGGCCTCGGTGGTCAGGAAGGACCAGCGGGCGCGGTCGAGCGCCGGCCACGCCCGGTACAGCAGAAAGCCGCCGACCAGCAGCATGACGGCGAGGACCAGGCCGCCGCCGCCTCGGGCCACCCCTCGGAAGATCCGGTCGGGCAGCCCGGGGTCGGCGTACAGCACGCGTGAACTGTCGACGGCCGGCGTCTCGCCGGAATCACCGCCGAACGGCCCGCCGGTCACCCCGGCGGCCACAGTTCGCTCCCTTGTTCGTCTCAGCACAACCAAGACGCTCACGGGGCGCGGTTGACACGTGGGCACCTTCACGTGAACGAGGGGCGCCCTAGAGGCAACTTCGGGTTACGAACGTGTGCAAGTGGCGTGCGGAGAACCATGCGCGGCGCCAGACTCCTGTGCGCATGAGGATCGAAATCCGTTTCAACGGCCGCTCCACGGGAACTCGCCGCTGTCGCCCAACTCCCGTAACAGGTCACGGAAGCGGGCGTACGCCGCCCGGCAGGTCGAGTACCGCTCGTACGAACGGGCGGACACGATCGTGCGCTGTCCGCCCTGGTCCCTGACGATCCACATCCAGCCGTTGTTCTCCTGCGTGTGCTGGACACCTCCGGTGAGGACCGCGTGTTGTCGGCAGACCTCCTCGAAAGAGGCGCGGCACCGCTCGTACGTGGCGAAAGCGATTGCCGAAACGGCCACCACCCGCCCGTTCTGTGCGACGACGCGCCATCCGTAGCGGCCGTCGGCGTCGATGTCGGTCTGACAGCGCACGCCGGCGGCGCTCCGTAATCTCCCGGTCTCATCGGGCGATCCCATGTCCCCACCCCTGCCACTCGTCCCAGTCGGGCCGCGGTTACGGCCCTTGGAGCAGCAGGTGCAACCTAGTGAGACGTTCGTGACACGTGGGATTCAACCGACTACCTGACGAGATGATTCGCCAGGAAGTTGCCCCTTGGTTACGGCGAGGTCACCAACAGACACCGAGAACAAACGTGGGAAACCGCGTTCCTTCGCAACGAACTACGCGCGTCGCACCAGGCAGGGCACCTGGTGCGACGCGCGTTCGAACGCACCCCGACGGGCGTCCGGTTCAAGGGGCCCCGAGGGCCTGTACGGACCTAGCCGAAGCCGGGCCTAGCCGAAGCGGCCGTTGACGTAGTCGGCGGTGCGGGGGTCGGCCGGGCTGTGGAACATCGCGGTGGTGTCGCCGTGCTCGACGATGCCGCCGGGCGTGCCCTGTTCGGCGAGGAAGAAGGCGCACCGGTCGGAGACCCGGGCCGCCTGCTGCATGTTGTGGGTGACGATGACGACGGTGACCTCGCCGGCCAGTTCCTTGATCGTCTCCTCCACCCGCCGGGTGGAGGTGGGGTCGAGCGCCGAGCAGGGCTCGTCCATCAGCAGCACCCGCGGTCTGACCGCCAGTGAGCGGGCGATGCAGAGCCGCTGCTGCTGGCCGCCGGAGAGCGCGCCGCCCGGCTGGCGCAGCCGGTCACGCACCTCGTTCCACAGCCCCGCCTTCGTCAGGCAGTACTCGACCAGCTCGTCCCTGGCGTCCCGGCCGAGCCGGACACCGGTGAGCTTCAGACCGGCGGTGACGTTCTCGTACACGGACATCGCCGGGAAGGGGTTCGGCTTCTGGAAGACCATGCCGATCCGCTTCCTGGCGTCGGTCAGCCGCCGCTCCGGCGCGTAGATGTCCTGCCCGCCGAGCAGCACCTCACCGGCGAGCGAGGCCGACGGGATCAGCTCGTGCATCCGGTTGAGGATCCGGAGGAAGGTGGACTTGCCGCAGCCGGAGGGACCGATCAGCGCCATGACCTCTCCGGCCGGCATGGTCAGCGACACCCGGTCCAGCACCTTGTGGTCACCGAACCAGGCCGAGACGCGGCGCGCCTCCAGCTCGGCGGCGGTGCCCGGGGCGGGGATCCCCGCCGACGGAAGGGGGATGGTGTCGGAGGTGGAGGCGGTCACGTCATGTCCTTCGAGGTCGCGGGGGTTGCGGGGGTCGGGTGGTCAGAGGAGGTTGGGCAGCAGCAGCGCGGCCTGGTCCGCGACGACGAAGCCGAGCGCGCCGAGTACGGGGACGCCGACGACCCAGGCCTCGCGGCGGCCCGAGCGGGCCCGTATCCAGGTCAGGGCCGCGGCGGCGAGCAGCAGGGCCTGGCCCCAGAGCACCAGCGGCATCCAGGCGGACGCCTGGACGGCCATCGGCTTCTCGTCGGCGGGCAGGGAACCGGTCGTGTACAGCGGCGCGGCGCCGGGCTGGACGGCGGAGACGAGATCCGCGTCCACCCGCAGCAGTCCGCCGGGCAGGAAGGCGTGCCCGTCGCCGGTGATCAGCGTGAGCCTGCCCTTGCCCGCTTCGAGGACGGGCGGCTGGGGGTCGCCTTCCCTGCGCACGCCCAGCACCCGGTAGGTGTGCTTGCCCTGGCCGGTGCTGACGGTGAAGGTCTCACCGGCCCTGAGCTGTTCGAGATGCGCGAACGGGCCCCCGTAGGCGGCCTGACGGCCCATCACGACGCTGACGCCCGGCTGGCCGGGCAGCACGGTGTCCCTGCGGTGGCCGGGCCCGCCGGCGAGCACCTGTGCGGTCGTGCCCTCCCCGATGACCGTCCGCAGTCCGAGCTGCGGGATGTCCAGCAGCGCGACCGAGGTGCCGAGGGCCAGCGGCTCGCCGTTCTGGGCGCGCGGCCCGACCGGCGCCGTGGCGTTGGCCAGCTCCCCGCGCAGGGCGGAGTTCGCCACCTGCTGGTCCCTGCCGTGGCGCAGATCGCCGAGCGGCCCCAGATTCGCGACGAACGCGAGGAGCAGTACGGCGAGGATGCTCAGCGCGGCGCCGGTGGCGCGCAGCGCCGGGCCGGCCGGGCGCTGGTCGCGCGCCCGGCCGGCCGGTGGGGCGCTCGGCGGGCGCTCCAGGGTGTCCTGTGTCACCGTCAGGTCACCTTCACTGACTTCGTGGTGGCGGCGCCGTTGGCGTACCCGGAGCGCTTGGCGGTGACCGTGACCGTGAGCGTGTGGCCCTTGTCGGCCTTGACCGCCGTGTACGTGGACTTGGTGGCGCCGCTGATCGCCTTGCCGGCCCGCTTCCACACATAGGTGTACGACTGGGCCGCGGGGGTCCAGGTGCCGGCCTTGGCGGTGAGCTTCTTGCCGACCTTGGCGGTGCCGCTGATGGCCGGGGCCGTCTTCACCTTGAGCGCGGGGCCGGTGGCGACGGTGACGGCGGGGCTGGTGACCGTGGTGGTGCCGCCGGTGTTGATCCCGCTGGGCCGGCAGGAGACCTTGTGCGTACGGTCGGTGGAGTCCAGGGTGCGGGTCGACGCGGTCGCGCCGGTGATCACCTTGCCGTCGCGCAGCCACTGGTGGCGCACGGCGGTGGCACCGCTGAACTTCACGGCGCAGGTGACCTTGGAGCCGACCTTCGCCGTGCCGGTGACCTTCGGCGCGGTGGTGACCGAGGGCGCGCGGACCTTGACGGTGAGCGGGACCGCGGCGGACGCCGAGCCGGTGTGGTTCGCCGGATTCGCGGGCGTGAACTGCGCCTTCAGCGAGTGCGCGCCGACCGCGAGGGTGGTGGTGGAGAGGGACGCCGTGCCGTTCGAGACGGTGACGGGCGAGCCGTACGGGGTGGTTCCGTCGAGGAACCGGACGCTGCCCGGGGCCGTCGAGGGCGTGATCTTCGCGGTGAGCTTGACCGAGGTGCCCTGGGTGACGGAGCCCGCCGGGGCCACCGTGAGGGATGTCGTCGTCGCCTGCACGGGGGCGGTGCTCTGGTACGCCGTGTTCGAGGTGAACCAGATGGAGCCCTTGAAGTCACCGTAGGTCGCGCTGCCGAAGGCCTTGCGGCAGGTCACGGTGAACTCGTAGCGGCCTTCCAGCGTCTTGAAGCCCGCCGTGTTGGCGTAGTCCCGCATGGTCTCGGTCAGCGGCACCTCGTACCCCGAGCCCACGACCGGATAGATGCCGATCTCCGAGTTGCCCACCACGTTCTGGCCCTCGGCCGGGAAGCCCGCGCCGGTCACCGAGACCAGGATGTGGGTCGCCGGCTCGGGGCAGCTGCCCGAGGTGGTCAGGGACATCGGCGAGACATCCGCGCCGGTGGCCGGGGACGGCGTGAGGGTGCCCAGGGTGTCGGCCTGCGCGGCGGGGGCGCCGAGCAGCACGAGCCCGCTGAGGACACCGACGGCGCCGGTGAGCAGCGCGGCGAGGGTCTTACGGGGGGTCATCTGTTGCCGCCGTTCGCGAAAGTGAGCAGTCCGCGGCGGCGGGCCCAGAACACGGCGGCGGTGCCGAGGGCGATCAGGGCGGCGGAGCCGAGGCCGAGGAGTCCGGCCTGTGCGCCGGTGCTGGCGAGGGCGCCGCCTGTGCCGCCGGAGCCGACCTCGGTGGAGACATCGGTGGAGCCACCGCCCGTGGAGCCGCCGTCGGAGGCGCCGTCCGAGGAACCGCCGTCCGTCGTGCCGCCGTCCACGGTGCCCGGGTCATCGGTGCCGGGGTCGTCGGTGCCGGGAGGAAGACCGGTGTCGGACGGATCGGCCGAGTCGCTCGGCTCCGGGTCGTCGGAGGGCTCGGACGGGTCGCTCGGCGTCGTGCTGGGATCGGTGCTCTGCGAAGGGCTGGGCGAGGTGCTCGTGGGCGGGTCCGAGGGCCCGGCCGGGTCGGTGTCGCGGTAGACGGTGTTCGAGGTGAACCAGATGGAGCCCGTGAAGTCGCCGTACGTCGTCTCGCCGAAGGCGTTGCGGCAGGTGACGGTGAAGTCGTAGCGGCCTTCCAGCGTCTTGAAGCCCGCCGTGTTGGCGTAGTCCCGCATGGTCTCGCTGAGCGGCACCTCGTACCCGTCGCCCACGACCTGGTAGATGCTGATCGGTGAGTTGCCGACGACGTTCTGGCCCTCGGCCGGGAAGCCCTTGCCGGCGACCTTCACGATCACATAGTCGGCCTCGGCCGGGCAGGCGGCGGAGGTCGTCAGGCTCACGCCCGAGGTGTCGGTGCCGGTGGCCGGGTCCACCTTGAGCGTGCCCAGCGGGTCGGCGGCCTGCGCGGCGGGCGCGCCGAGCAGCAGCGCACCGCCCGCGGCGGTCAGCAGGGTGGCGGCGCCGAGAGCGGCCTGCCTGGAGAAACGCTTGGTCAGCATGGAGGTCTTCACTTTCTTGGACACGGAGTGGGATACGGAGGCCGACCCGGAAGCGGGCACGGAGTCAGGCACGGAAGGGAGGGATTCGGAGGCGGCGGGGGGCCTGGGACGCCCGCGCCGGCGGCGCTGGAGGAACCACACCGCGACGCCCGCCGCGAGGACCAGCAGCAGGGCGAGGAGCGCCCAGGGCACGGTCCAGAAACCGGCCGAGAGGGTGGTGCCGGGCAGCGCGGGATTGATGTCACCGCTCACCGCGACCGGGTCGACGGTCACCGTCGCCGTCGACCGCAGGGCGGGGAACAGATCACGCACGGAGGCGGTCACGGTGACGGCGTTGCCCGGCAGCAGTTCCTTGATGTCATGGACCCCGGGGGCGCGCACCGGTCCGGTGACCGCGTTGCGGACCCGTACGGTCTGCCGCGCCCCGATCCGTACGTTCCCGGTGTTGCGCACCGTGTAGGTCACGGTGGCCGAGCCGCCGCCGAACGGATTCGCCGTTCCCCGGTAGCTCGCCCGGAGGTTCTCCACGGTGAGCCGCGGCTTGAGTTCCCCGGCCACCCTGATGTGGATCCGCGCGCCGACGCGCTGTTCCACGGCGACCCGGTCGCCCTCGGCGCCCGACCCCGACGAGGTGAGCGCGGCGACGATGCCCGCGGCGTGATCACCCGGACTCGCACCGCGCGGGACGGTCAGCGTGAAGGGCACGATGACGCGGGACCTGGCGGGGACGACCACCGTGCTCTTCTCGACCGCGACCCAGGTGCCGGCGTCCTTCGACGGGCGTCCCGCGGCGAGCAGGTCGAATCCTCCGTCGGCGGTGTTGAACGCGTCGCTCGCGTAGACCTTCAGCTTCAGCGCTCGGGTGCTGTGGTTGAGGACGGCGAGATGGTCCCCGACCGCGGCGCCGGGCGTGGCGCTGTACGAGAAACCGCTGCGCCGGTCCGGCTTCTTGGGGCCCGAGGGCTGCACGCCGAAGGTGGTACGGCCCTTGTCGTCCTTGGCCGGGGCGGACGCGTGGGCGCCGGGGGCCGCGGTGAGGGCTAGCAGGCAGGCGAGCAGGCACGCGAGCAGCGCGATGACGAGGGTGCGGGCCTGGGGGCCACGGGCCTGGAGGGTGGTGGTCATGTCGGGGCGTCCGATCGGGGCCGTTTCTTCAGCGGTGGGAAGACTTCGGTGACGTGGGGCTTCGGTGACGTGGAGACATCGGCGACGTGGGGCTTCGGGTACGAGGTAGGAGATGCCGTCGGGCGGGCATCGGGCGGGACGGTGAGGACGGGCGGGACGGGTGGGGGCACCCGTCCCGCCCGCCTCGGCGACCGCGAGGTGCACGGTCGGACAGCGGTCAGGCAGCGGTCGGACAGTGGTCCGACCGCGGTCAGATGGCGGTCAGGGTGAGCGTGGCGGTGTAGGTGCCGGCCACCGTGGAGGTCGGGACATTGAGGTTCAGATCGGCACCGAGGTGCGAGGTGCCGAGGCCCTTGCCGTTGGCGAGGGTGTGCGAGGACTTCAGTCCGGCCGTGCCGTTGTCGGCGGACTCGGCGCCCTCGGCGGCACCGACCTGCGCGCCGGCCGTGACGGTCTGGCCGGAGACATGGTCGATGACACTGGGCTTCCAGCCGAGGTTCTGGCCGTTGATGGTGTGCGTGGCACCGTCGGAGAAGTCGCTCACCTGGCCGCTGACGGTCCACCCCGGGTTACCGGCGCGGGTGTCGGTCAGGGTGACCGGGTTGAGCGCGCCCGCCGTGGTCAGCAGTTCGCCGTCGGCGTCGAGCTGCGGCGAGGGCAGGGTGACATGCGGGTCCTCGACGCTGATGACCAGCGCGCCGGACTCGACGGTGGTGGTGATGTCCTCGGAGGTGGAGACACCCGCGAAGGCACCGACCTTGAACGGGACGTTGCCCGAGTCGGAGGCGAGGTACGCGGCGCTGTTCTGCGGCACGAAGGTCGCCGTGAACGAGTGGTCGCCGGGAGCCAGGCTGCTCGTGGTGAGCGCGGCCTGGCCGCCCGTCACCGGGACGGTGCCGAGCGTGGTGGCCGTACCGCCCACGGTGTCGGTGAACTTCACCGAACCCGCCGCGCCCGCGGGCGTGACGGTCGCGGTCAGCGAGACCGGGCTGAACTGCTCGGCGGTGTCCGCCGGGGACACGGCCAGCGCGGTCGTGGTGGCCTTGGCCGCCGCGGCGTTCACCTGGTGGGTGACGGCCGTGGAGGCGGAGGCGTTGTACGAGCCGCTGGAGGGCGTGAACTCGGCGGTGAGCGAGTGGCTGCCCGCCGCCAGGTTGGCCGTGGTCAGCGTGGCGGCACCGCCGGTGACGGCCACCGGGCTGCCCAGCGCGGTGGAGCCGTCGCGGAACTGGACCGTACCGGCCGCGCCCGCCGGGGCGACGGTGGCGGTCAGCGTGACCTCGTCGCCCTGCTCGGTGGTGCCGGACGGCGAGACCGCGAGAGCGGTGGTGGTGTCGAGCTTCACGTCCGGGTCGTTGGCCTGGTACGCCGTGTTCGAGGTGAACCAGATCGACCCGTTGAAGTCACCCAGGCTGGTCCCGTTGAACGCGGTGCGGCAGGTGACGGTGAACGCGTACTCGCCCTGGAGCGTGCTGAAACCGGCGATGTTGGCGTAGTCGCGCATCGTCGAGGACAGCGGGATGAGCATGCCGCCGGCGGCCGTGGTGTTGTACGTCTCGATCGGCGCGTTGCCGACCACGTTCTGGCCCTCGGCCGGGAAGCCCGAGCCCTTGACCGACACGATGACGTACGAGGCGGTGTCGGGGCAGGCACCGGAGGTGGCGAAGTCGATGCCCGACTCGTCGCTACCGGTCTTCGGGTTGATGTCGATGGTGCCGATCTCGGCGGCCTGCGCGGACGGCGCCATGACCAGCCCGGCCGCGCACAGCGCGACGGCGCCCACGGCCGTCGCGGCGAGCGTCCGCACGGTTCTGCGCGGCGACACGGATCTCTGGGAAAACACGGTGGAAAGCTCCTTCTCCGGAATCAGGAAAACCGCGTCGGGGTCAGTTGGTCTGCTTGGAGGTGTCGCCACAGTCCGGGCTGGTCGCGAACCCGTAGGTGTTGATCACACCGGGCTGCTTGCAGATCAGGGAGTCCTTGCCGACGAAGACCGTGCTCCAGGGAGCGGTGCCGATCTTGCTGGTGGGGATCACGTTGTAGACATCGCGCTTGACGGAGAAGTCGCTGTTGAGCGTCGTGGCGCTCTTGCCGTCGATGGAGCCGAGCAGCGCGCGGCCACGCACGTCGGCCACGGTCTGCGAGGCCTGCGCGATGTACTGCGCGATGGAGAACGGCACGATGGACTTGTCGTCCAGCACGCGGCCGTCGTGCTCCTGGATCGGGGTGTTGTTCTTCTTGTCCTTGATGCAGGGGTACACACCGGCGACGACATCCGCGTCGACGATGCCGACCTGGGCCTCCCAGAAGCTGCGGGTGCCGGAGCCGGCCTGCGGCAGCAGGACGTTCAGGCTGTAGTTCGGGCCGGTGCCCACGAAGGCGGGGTCACAGTGGTAGATCGCCTTCAGGTCGGCCAGGGTGAGCTTGCGCGGCAGCACGCTGGAGGGCGTGATGGCGTACGAGACACCGTCGACCGCGAACGGGACGTAGGTGAGACCCGGGCTGGACGCGCCCAGGCTCAGGCTGGACGAACGCGCGAAGTCGAGGCAGCCGTCGTTGACCTGGAGCGAGTTCAGCAGCGCGGTGCGGCCCGCGCCGGAACCGTTCGGACGGGCCATGGTGCACTTGTTGTTGACCGCCGGGTCCTTCGTGGTGATGTTCGCGCCACCCACGGCGTTGTACGAACCGAGCACCTTGGTGCCGTTGACGGTGACGACCTGGGAGAGGCCGTTCATCACGTCCTGCGTGGTGTCGGAACCCACGCCGGAGAGCTGCCGGTAGGTGGGCGTACCGCTGGGCTCGGCGGAAGCGACGGTGCCGACGGTGGCCGCGAGCAGCAGGGCTCCGGCAGCGGCCGTCAGGATCTTCTTCTTGTTCACCTTCGTGTACCCCTCAGATAGGCTTGCGCCTGGTGTTGAAACCGCGATCACTCGCGGGTGGCCGCGTTCCGGCCGTTCCGGAACATCCGGCCACCGGCCGGGGGTGGTGGCTGCCGCCCCCGGCCGGTCGTCTCAGGTGGTGTCGTCCTCCCGCCGCAGCGACCGCCATCCGGCCGCGACGACCGGTGCCAGCCTCGGCAGGAGCGGGCCGCCGATGGCCGCCGCGATCCCGGTGATGAGGACGATCAGCACGACATAGCGCACGGCTCCCAGCGCCCAGGGCGGCGTCGGCGAGGAACTCGCCTCGGCCGCCACCGGTTTCGGCGACGCCGTGGAGACGCCGCCGGACGGGGCGGGCTTCGGGGAGCCGGAGGGCTCGGCGCTCCCCGCGCCGTCACCCGCGGGAGCGCCGCCCGGCGCACCGCCCGTACCGGAAGCGGCGTCTCCGCCGCCCGCCGCTCCCCCGCCGCCGTCCGGGTCCGACCCGGTGCCCGTGGAGTCCGGGCCCTCCTCCGACGGGGTCTTCCCGGCCTGGGCCGCGATGGTGGCGGCGGCCTGGACGGTCTGGGCGCGCAGCGCCTTCGGCAGCGGCGCGTATCCCTCGGGCAGCTGGCCCGCCGCGACACCGGGCCGCTGGCCGCCGTCCGCCGCGTAGGTGAGGAACTCGGCGTAGTCCTTGCCCTCGGCGGCGGTCAGCCGGGACGGCACGGTCGCCGCGTAGGTGAGCGAGGTGAGCGGATAGGCGCCCTTGGCCTTGGTGGCGGGCGCGGCCTCGGCGACCGACTTGACCGCTCCCGGCCGCATCGCCGCCTGGCCCGCCAGCAGGCCCGCGGTGGTCGGCCCGACATACTGCCCGGCGCCGTTGCGGAGCTGGGCCGGGATCAGTCCGTAGCGCAGGGCCGTCGAGCTGTCGGCCAGGGCGAGGATGGCACGCTGCCCGGCCGGCTGCGGCGGGTCCTTCTTGTACGCGGGCGGGGTGGTGGTCATGTCCCAGGTGGTGCGGGCCAGCGAGTCGCCGCGGCCCGCGGCGCGGGCGGCGCCGTGCATGTCCAGGGTGTACGGATGCTTGTCCTGGACGCAGAGCGGGGTGTCCGGGTGGTCCTCGAACTGCTGGCAGAACGGATCGCTCTTGGGATAGTGGTCCAGCGGCAGATCGAGCTTCCGGTAGTGCGGATTGACCGTCATCCCGGAGTTGGCCGCGTCACCGTACTTGCCCGTGTTGTCGGCCGTGCCGTCGAGGAACTCGCGCGCCGCCGGGTCCTGGTCCACCCAGTCCCACAGCAGCCGCGCGGAGTCCGAGAGCGCCTCGGGCACGATGACGTCGCCGAGCTTGCCGCCGAAGTCGAGATGCGCGTACTCCGGGTTGAGCCGGGTGAACTCCGGGTCGCGCCCGAGGTTGAACGGGTTCTTCCCGGTGCTCGGCGCGAAGCGGGAGTTGCCGTCCTGGTACGACTCGGTCAGCAGCTTGGCCACCAGCCGCTGGTTGAGCCTGAGCGAGGTGAGTCTGCGGCCGTTGCGCGCCTTGACCTCGTCCGGGGCGGAGAAGGACGACTGGCTCTCCACGAGAAAGCCGATGGTCAGTCCGGACAGCGCCACCGGCGCGTACACCGGGACCTGGTCCGGCGGTATCTGCTCGGCGGTGCCCGGTTCGTTCAGGAAGACCATGCCCGGGGTGCCCGAGCCGAGCTTGCGCCGCGCGGTCTCGTCGGTCACCTGGGCATAGCCGAAGATCGCCTTGGAGCCGGACTGGCACAGGGCGGGCTGCCAGCGGCCGACCGCCTCGGCGATCATCTCGTTGCCGAGGGTGGGACGTTCGTCGGCGCCGAGCGGGCAGAAGTTGCCGATCGGCTCGAAGTGCAGCGGGACGACCAGCCGCTGGGCCCAGTTGGTCGCGGAGAGCGGCGAGGACTGGAGGAGTCCGCCGGACTGGGCGGTGTACCGGGCGCCGTCGACCTCGGTCTCACCGCGCGGTACGACCACCAGCCAGCACTGCCGGCCCTCGGCCTGGGGGGTGTCCCCGGACGCGGCCTCGCCGCAGCCGAGACCGGGTGCCTCCAGGGACGTCTGGGCCTCGAAGTACACCTCGCCGGTGCCGTCGGGGTTGGTACGGGCGTACGGGACCTCGTTGCTGGTGTTGGAGTCGAAGAAGTCGTTGGAGTTGCCGGTCGGGGTGATCTGGCCGTCCACCGAGTGGAACGCGACATAGGAGATACCGGTGGGCGACGGGGGCGGCATGGTCTGGTTCTCGTCGGAGAGAGAGCCGTAGCTGAGCTGCCGCGTATTGGTGTACGCGCCCGCGGACTGGTTGCCGGATCCGGGGCCGAGCGCCGAGGAGCCGCCGAACTGGCACTGCTCCGGGTCGGGTCCGGTACTGTCGTCGCCCCAGCACTGCATCATCTGGAGGTAGTCGGCGGCGTAGGCGGTCTCGGAGACGGTCGGTGCCGCGCCTGTCCAGGAGACCTTCACGACCTGGTTGACCAGATGCCTGGTCTGCTCGACGGTGACCTTGAGCTGCGCGAAGTCGCCCTTGCCCGTGACGGACACCGGTGAGGCGCCCGAGGCGGGATTGTCGGCCGCCCCGGCCAGGTCGGCGCCCGCGCCGACGAAGGCGCCGGCGCTGAGGGCGCAGCAGAGCGCGAGGACGGCGACGGTGAGTACGCGAACGGCCTTGGCACGGGGTGCGCGGGGGCCGGTACCGGGGATCCTCATGACGTCTGCTTCCTCGCCGTCAGAAAGCGGGACAGCAGCGGTGGACCGACCGTGACCGCCACCAGCAGCAGGGCCGCCAGCACCATCAGCGCGAGCCGTACTCCGCTGCTGATCGTTCCCGAGGTGGAGACGGGCACGGCGAACGCGTCGCCGCCCGTGCCGGCGCCCGCCGCGTCACCGGCGCCGCCCGCCTGGGCGCCCGCCGCGATCGGCTGGCCGGTGTCCGGGTCGACGGCCGCTCCCGCGCCGCCCGCGGTGTCCGCGCCCGGGGTGGCGCCGCCGCCGGACCCGCCCGCGCCCGAGGTGCCGGAGGTTCCCGTACCGCCCGTGGCCGCCGTACCGCCGCCGGAGGCGCCGGAGGTGCCGCCGCCGCTGCCGCCCGAGGTGCCGCCCGAGCCCGCACCGCCGCCGCCCTGGGTGACGGTGGGCCGCTTGTCGCCGCCGGTGCCGGTGGCGCACTGGGTGGCGCCCTTCTTGTCACAGGCCTGCGGGAAGGGCGCGCTCTTGGCGAGGGTGTTGGAGCCGTCGGCGGAGAAGGTCGGGTTGTGGCAGTTCTTGATGTTGATGTTCTCGACGTTGACCCCGGGGATCTTGCGTACCTGTTCGAGCCCGGCCTGGACGAGGTTCACCGGCAGCGGGGAGTAGCCGAGGTTGTCGACGTGCTGCTGTCCCTGGCAGAGGAAGTAGTACGCGAACGCCCCGAGCGTCTTGCCCTTCTGCTCGCTGAACTTGGACTCCACCTTCGTCGGCACGATCATGTAGCTGTAGCTGGACAGCGGGTAGTTGCGCCGGTCCTTGCCGTTGTAGACGCCGTCGAGGATCTGGGTCAGATACTTCGGGGACGAACTGTTGTTCTCGATCCGCGCGTTGAGCAGGGCCACCGCGACGTTCTTGGCGGTCGGCTCGGTGTAGTAGCCGGCCGCGTTGAGCACCTTCACCACCGGGAAGAGGGTGGTCGAGACGGCGTACGAGTACTCGACATAGGTGATCGTGCCGATGTTGCCCGCCTGGGCGACATAGCCGGAGACACCGTTGGAGCCGGACTGGGCGACGAAGCCGCCGCCGGGCACCAGCGGGTAGTTGGAGGTGGCGCCGCAGGGGGTGCTCCGCCCGGCCTTGGCGCAGTAGCCGTTCCAGATGGCCGGGTACTGCTTGCTCATCCAGGTGGTGAGCTGGGCCGTCGTACCCGAGCCGTCGGAGCGGACCACCGGGACGATCCTGCGGGCCGGGAGCGAGGCGGCCAGGGCCGGGTTGTCGGCCTTGATCGCCGCGTCGTTCCACAGCTTGATGCCACCGGTGAAGATCTTGGCGAGGACCTCGCCCGACAGCCGCAGATTGGTCACCCGCTGGTTGCCGATCTTCAGGTTGTACATGAACGACGTACCACCGGCCACGATGGGCATGTACGCGTACTTGCGCGGAGGCGGCGCGTCGACCACACCCGAGTCCGTGATGCCGTAGGGGATCTCGGAGACGCCGTAGTCCACGGTGCCGTTGCGGAACTGGTTGCGGCCGTCGGAGGAGCCGGTGCCGTTGTAGTTGACCGTCATGCCGTACTGCTTGACGTTCGCCCGCCACTGGTCCAGCGCGTTCTGGCTCCAGGTGGAGCCCGCGCCGGAGATCGGGACATAGGTCGCGGCGGCGGCGGGTACGGGCTGGACGAGTGCCAGCAGCACCAGCGTCACAAGGGCGAGGGCCGCCAGGGCGGCGCGTACGCGTGGGCCTGGCAGCGGCGCCGGAAGGGTTCCGGACATCGGGAGACGACTCCTGTCGGTGGGGCGGGGCGGTTCTCGGTGGCTCGGCGGCCCGGCGGCTCGCGTGTACGGGGTGGGTACGGGGTGTGTACGGGGTGGCCGGCCCGGCGGTCGGTGGGGCGGGGGCGGCCTCACCGGGGCCCGGGGTGCGGGCCGGGGGCTCAGTTGCTCAGTTGCTCCATCGGCCCGGGTGGCCCGGGTGGCCGGTCCGTGTACGTACTCCCGTCGGGCCGTTCCGTATAGGTCCCGCCGCCCGGCCCGGCCTTCCCCCGGACGCCCATCCGCTCGGCGTCACGGCGGGAGGCGAGGACCCTGCGGTGGGTCTGACGCCTGGTCAGCTCTCCGGGACCGCGTCCGCCGATGATCCTGGCGATGACGAAGAGCAGCAGCACCAGCCCCATCAGCAGCGCCGCGGAACCGAAGCCGCGGGCGATGAAGCTCGGCTGCGGGGACCGTACGAGTTCGAAGGTGGCCAGCGGCAGCGACACCTGCGGGCCGTGCAGCGGGTTGAGGTTCATGTCGCTGGTGTATCCGGCGGTGAGCAGCACCGGAGAGGTCTCGCCGATACCGCGCGCCGTGCCGAGGATGACGGCGGTGGTCAGCCCGGAGCGCGCGGTGGGCAGCACCACGGTCCACACGGTCCGCCACTGGCTGGCGCCGAGTGCGAGGGACGCCTCGCGCAGCGAGCCCGGTACCAGCCTGATCACCACGTCCGAGGCGCGGATGATGATCGGCAGCATCATCACTCCGAGGGCGAGCGCCGCGGCGAGTCCGGACTTCTCCAGTCCGAGGATGAGGATGACGGTGGCGTAGATGAACAGACCGGAGACGATCGACGGCAGCGCGGTCATCGCCTCCACGATGGTCCGTACGAACCGGGCGTAGGCGCCGGGGACTTCGCTGAGGAAGATCGCGCAGGCCAGTCCGAGCGGCACGGTGATGGCCAGCGAGATGGCCATGTGCTCGACCGTGCCGGCGATGGCGTGCAGCATGCCGCCGCTGGTGAGCGGCTGGACGGGCCCGGTGCGCGACATGTCGTCGGTGAAGAAGTTGAGATGCGGCAGCGCGGCCCGGCCGCGCCACAGCGTGTAGGCGACGACGAAGACGAGCGCGCCGACGACCAGCACGGCCAGGCTGTGGATGACGACCGCGGCGGCCCGGTCCCGTACCGCCATGCCGTTCTCGGCGAAGGACACCAGCACGGCGTACAGACCGACGAAGAACAGATAGGCGACGACGACGAAGCCGAGCGGCCCGTCGAACGGGGCGATCCGGGTGAACAGCACGACGGTCAGTCCGAACGCACCGGCCAGGGCGCCGAGCAGCGCGCGGACGTCGCCCGCGCGCACGGTGGAGGTGGAGCGGCGGACCTCGGGCCCGCCGGTCCCGTCGGGCGGGCCCGGACGGACGGTGGAAGGGAGGGGGCCGGCGGCGGAGCCGGTGATGGTGTCGGAGGGCAGCACGGGGGTGGTGGTCCGGTTCATATCAGGCCTCGGTCCCGGCCCCGGAGCGGCTGCGGGCCACGATGGAGGAGGCGGCGAAGTTGACGACGAGCGTCATGAGGAAGAGGGCGAGCCCGGCCGCCATCAGCGCCGACATACCGAAGTCGCTGGCGGAGCCGTACCGCAGGGCGATCAGCGAGGAGACGGAGTTGGTGCCGTTCTCCAGGATCCGCGGCTGGATCACGAAGGCGGGGGAGATGATCATGTAGACGGCGATCGTCTCGCCCAGCGCCCGGCCGAGACCGAGCATCGTGCCGCCGATGACACCGCCGCGGCCGAAGGGCAGGACGACCGTCCTGATCACTCCCCACCGGGTCGCGCCGAGCGCGTACGCGCCCTCGCGCTCGCCGACGGGCGCCTGGAAGAACGTCTCGCGCATCACCGAGCAGGCGATCGGCGTGACCATGAGCGCCACCACGATCCCGGCGATGAACGTCGAGGAGGTGTAGACGGTCGTGGTCGCCAGCGGGTCGCCCGGGTCGGCGCCGTTGACCTTGAAGAACGGGATCCAGGAGAAGTAGGTGGCGATCCACCGCGACAGACCGACGATGTGGGACTGGAGGAAGAACGCGCCCCAGAGCCCGTAGACCACGCTGGGCACCGCGGCCATCAGGTCGATGAGGCTGACCATGGTCCGCCGTACGCGCCGGGGCGCGTACTCGGAGATGTACAGCGCCGTGCCCATGGCGAGCGGCAGCGCGATGACGATGGCGACGAGCCCGATCAGCACGGTGCCGGTGAGGACGGCGGCGATGCCGAAGTGATGGGAGTCGGGCTCCCAGGCCGAGGTGGTGAGAAACGAGCCCTTCGCCACCCGCAGGGCCTCCCAGGCGCGATAGCCGAGGAAGGTGCCGACGAGCAGCATGATGACGAGCACCACACCGCCGCTGCCCCGGGCCAGCCCGCGGAAGAGCTGGTCGGGCAGGCCGGCGGAGCGCTTGATCGCCCGTGGCTCGTCCGTCGTACCGGATGCGGGCGCGGGTGCGGGTGCGGGTGCCGTGAACGTCATCGCGCACCCGCGCCGGCGGCACGCGGCTTCGGGAAGTCCGCGAGGAGCCTCGGCGGCCGGTCACCGGGCGGGTGCGGCATACGCCTGGCCGAAAGAGACACCAGGCCCGGCGCGAGATGGGCCTCGGGCACGGCCTTCACGAAGTTGGCGAGACTGTAGTGGCACTCGCGCTGGCGCTGGTACGACCGGCCGGCGAGGGCGACCGAACGTCCGTCGAGATCGAGCCGCCAGATCCAGAGCCCGGTCGTCTCGGAGACGGTGACGACCGGCCGGGCCCTGGTCACGCCCTCGCGCAGGGCCGCCACGGCGGCCCGGCAGGCGACCAGTCCGGGCTGGCTCTCCCAGCCCTGACCGAGACCGCGGTTGTTGGCGCCGAGCAGACGCCACACCACCGAGACGGTTCCCGTCTCGGTGTCGGTTCTCGGTACGAACAGAAAGCGCGGGTGATTCATGGCCCAGCCCCCCTCCCGGACGCCCTCCGGCGTTCGGCAGATATTGGCCGATTCCCATCACCGGCCGACCTGACCATCACGGAGCGCGGAAGAGCAGCGGGCACGCGTGCATGAACACCGGACATCTGAAACGGGAACGAGGTGTGCAGGGGCCGCGCAGGCGGAGGGGCGGCGGGGGCCTCTCAGGCCCGGACCGGCCCCGGACGGCCTTGGCCGGTCCGGGGCCGCTTGAGGACGGACACCTCAGGACGCTTGGGGACACTTGGGAACACGGCGCGGCGCCCGTGCGGCGATCGAGGACACGGGGCAACGCCCGTACGGCGGTCAGACCCAGGTGACCGTGTTCGTCAGCGTCACCTCGTGCGTGTCGAACCCGATCTCCACCCGGTCCCGGTCCGCCATCCGGAAACCGGCGTGGAAACTGCTGCGGTCGGCCCCGATGTAGACATAGTGAACCCGGCCCGGGTGGCGCAGCGGGGTGTACGAGAACAGTTCGGACATCATGTCCGGCAGACCGTAGTACAGGGCCTTCGTCCCCGTGGTGAAGGTGCCCTCCCAGGCCTGGGCTCCGTCCCGTTCGACCCGCACCCGGCCGGTGACCGACTCGGGCGGTGCGTCGAGGAAGAGCCAGGGCGCCACTCCCGAGTCACAGAGCTTGGCGTAGGAGAGATGGCCGTTGTGCCGCTTGAAGCGGCCGATGTCGGTGAGGTCGTTGCCGAAGGTGTAGCCCACATAGCGCGGGACGCCCCGCTCGTCGGTGACGTACACGAGGACGACCTCCGCCTCCTCGCAGACGGCGACGGCGTCCGGCGGTACGGCCAGGGGCTCGCCCGGGACCTTCAGGGTCTCCCCGAGTCCCTTGAAGAACCAGTTCGGCTGGGACTGCGTCGTCTCGTCGGCCTTCACATTGTGGGTCTGCATGAAGCCGCTGACCAGCGCGTCCCCCAGGGACTCCGGCAGCAGCGGGGGACGGAAGGTCACGGTGTCGCGCTCGGCGGCGGGCACGGTCCTGCGCTCCCTGCCCTCCGTCAGCGCGGCCACCAGCGCCGCGGCGCCGTCGCCGTCCACCGCGAGGTCCGCGGAGATGCCCGCCGCGAGCAGACGGGCGCGCAGATCCTCGTCGCCGAGCGGATAGAGGTGGAGCGGGGCCCCGGCCACGGGCACCGCACAGCCGAAGTGCCGTTCACCCTGGTGAACGCATTCGAAGAGGACCGTCACAGTGGTGTCTCCCTAGCGTGTGGTGAGAGGTGGGCCCGGGGCGGGCGTGCGCGGGGCGGCGGGTGCCGGGTACCAGCCGGGGTCGCGCCCCTCGCGGTGGACGAGAACGGCCCAGGGCTCGGCGGCGCCGTTGAGGCGCATCCCGAAACCGTGGCCCCCGGCCGGCGCGACGGTGTTGGTCCGGCGGTCCACGACCGGGCGGGGCGAGACGATCATCTCGGGGAAGAAGCGGTCGGACTGGCCCGCCTCGACGGTCAGGGCGTCAGGGCTGCGGAAGGCCAGGGCCCGGCCTGCGTTGATCAGCGGACCGGTCTCGGCGACCTGCACCCCGATCTGGAACGCGGTCCCGCCGGCGCGCGCGTGGTCGACGATCCGGGCGGCGTTCAGCAGACCGCCGTTCTTGGCGACCCGGACATTGACCGCGTCGCACGCCTCCGCCGCGATCGCGGTACGGGCGTCGTCCAGCGTGCACACCGACTCGTCCAGCATGACGCCGATACCGGTGGCGCGGCGCAGCGCGCGCAGCCCGTCCCAGGACCGCCGGGGCAGCGGCTCCTCGACCTGGTCCACCCCGCAGGCGCGCAGCCGGCGGGCGTTCGCCGCCGCGTTCCCCTCCGTCCAGCTCATATTGGCGTCGACCATGAGGGGGACGCCGTCGCCGAGCCGGTCCCGGATCGCGGTCACCGTACGGACGTCCCGCTCGATGTCGTCGGACGCCTTGATCTTCACGAAGTGGAACGGTCCCCGGGAGTCCAGGAACTCCTCGGCGCCGATACTCAGATCGAGTACCTGGGAGACCGGCAGGGACGCGGGCGGGACGGGAGCGGGACGGGCGGGAACGGGAAGCAGTTCCCCGGCGCCGACGCCGAGCCGGTGCCCGATCAGATCGAGTACGGCCGTCTCCAGCAGACAGATCAGGTTGTTGCCGCCGTCGATGCCGAACGTCGCCGCGAAGCCGTCCTCGTGCAGCCGGCCGAGCAGCTCCGCCGGGGGCAGGGAGCGTATCCGCTCGAAGAGCTTCTCCATCGGGATCCGGCGCAGTGCCGCGACGACACCGTCGCTGGTCTCGCCGGTGACATAGGCGCGGGGCGCGCACTCCCCGATCCCGCTCGCGCCGTCGCTCTCCAGACGGAGTACGAGGCTGTCGCTGGTACTGCGCCGGGCGGCCGGATGGTCGAAGCCGATCCGCATGGGCAGGGCCACCCGGTACAGCCGTGCCTCGGACATCCCTGTCCCGGACATCCCCGCCTCAGACATCGCGGTCCACTCCCTGGAGCAGGGTGTAGGCCGAGGCCCAGTCGATCAGGCTGTCGCTGACATCGGTGTAGAAGAGATAGTGCTTGTCGGTGGGGAACTTGATGATCATGCCCCGGCCGGACACCATCTCGTGGAACACCCGGTGGGTAGCGTCGAGATCGACGATGGGATCGGTCAGGCCCGACACGAACGCCGCCGGGACCTCCGGGGGCCGGTGACGGGGGTTCATATAGAGCCGTTCCAGCTCCAGCAGGGTGGAGCGTGAGCTGCGGACGAGCCGCCGTACCGCGAGATCGTCGTGGTCGATGTACTGCCGGTACTTGGCGTCGTCGGTGAAGTCGGACGACTTCAGGCCGGCGTCCCACAGCTCCCGGCTCCGGTCGGCGGCGAGCGCCGCGCGCTCCTCCTCACCGAGGGTGGCGTGGAGCCTGCCCAGCCAGGTCGAGCAGTAGATGGCGGCGTCGTAGCGGGTGGTGAAGTCCGGGTGGTGCAGCAGAGCGGCCAGGAACGACCCGCCGAGGCAGTGCCCGAAGAGGGAGAGCGGGACGGCGTCACCGATCGACTCCCTTACATGGGCGATGGCGTGGCCGTAGTCGGCGAGGACCGTGGCGGCGTCGGGCAGTTCGTCGCGCTCGCCGGAGCTGATCCCGCTGCCGCGCCGGTCGAGGACGTAGAAGGCGATGTCGTTGTCGGCGAACCGCGGCCCGACCTCCCACAGCCAGCCGGCATGGCTCTGGAGTCCGTGGAAGTAGAAGACCGCGCCCTTGATCTCCTTCCGGGGCCGCCAGAGATGGAGGGCCAGTTCGGCTCCGCCGGACGGCAGCGTGATGATCTCGCGCCGTACGTTCTGCGGCGGCCTCTTGGTCTCGATCATCCCGTCACCCTCCCGAGTGGCCGACGAGCTCGGCGACGAAGTCGGTGTCCTTCTGGAACGGCTTGTACTTGTACTGGGTCGCGTTGCCCCGCTGGCGACGTGACTCGGTGTACGCGGCGATCCGGTCGGGCGGGACGGTGAAGAACCTGAGCGGACCGAGCCGTCCGCTGTCGCGCTTGGACGCGTACTCGATATTGATCGTCCTCAGCTCCCGGTCGACGGAGCCGGAGAGGGCGCGGTCCAGTTCGGCGCGCGGCTCGGGCACCTCGCCGACGACCACGTAGTGCGGCGGCTCACCCCACTGCGGCCCGCACAGATAGAGGCCGTTGGAGAGGCCGCCGGTGGCGAGGGCCTGCTCGATGGCCTGGGTGACCTGGGACTCGGTGATCTTCTCGCCCGTGAAGGAGTGGAAGACCCCGTCGCGTTCGACGAAGTGGATCCAGGGGGTGCCGTCCACAATGCGGTCGACCCGGTAGATGTCCCCGCTCCAGAGGCGGTAGAGGCCGTTGCCCTGCGTCATGATCAGGTGGTAGTCGCGCCCGGCCTCCACCTCGTCGAACAGCAGGGTGTCGGGTCGCTCCCCCGCGTCGACGAGTTCACCGAGGGGCACCTCGGCCGGTACGAACTCGAAGAACGCCTGGTTGACGGCGAGCGGCTGGCTGTCGAGCGAGCCGTCGACGGGGACGGTGGTCACGCCCTCGGTGCCGCAGCTCATGAACGGCATCTTGGCGACGCCCGGCAGGACCGCGTCCAGTCTGGCCTGGTAGAGACCGGCGGAGGAGGACAGCCAGCAGCTGTAGAAGCTCAGCGACGGCCAGATGTCCTTGAGCGTGAACGGGCCCCGGGACAGCACCGCTTCGAGCTGCCGGGCCGCCTCGTGGTCCGGCTCGCCGTAGGGCTCGCCCTCCAGGGTGCCCGCGCGCAGATCACGGACGAGATCCGCGCCGTGCTCCGCGATCAGATCGCGCAGCGAGATCAGGGTGCTCGGATTGATCGCCGAGATGAAGTGGACCTCTCTGCCCAGGAGATGGCGGATGCGGTGGTACATCCGGCCCGAGTGCGACGAGGGCGCCTCCGTGCCGAACCACGGGGACGCGGACCACGGCGGGTTCCAGTCCCGGCTGTTGATCCGCGGGTGCCGGTTGCTGATCGCCTGGTACTGCACCCCGTACAGATAGTCGTCCACGTTCTCGTGGACCGTCTGGGTGTCGAGGGTGGCGTAGGGGTGCGCGAGCAGTTCGGGATGGTGCTCGACATACGTACCCCACATCGCCTGCATGGCGGCGATCCGGTAGGTCAGCAGCCAGTGCAGGGTGTACGGGACCCGCTTGGGCACACCCGTCGTACCGCTCGTCTTGAGCCAGCGCAGCACGGGACTGCACGACAGCACACCGCCCTTGGTGCGGGTCTCCCGGTCGATCTCCGCGTCGAAGTCGCCGTAGCGCATCACGGGCAGGACCGAGCGGAAGGCCGCGGGGTCGGCGGCGAGGACGTCGTACCCCCGCTCCTTCCAGTGGAGGGAGCCGGCACAGACGCCGATGATGTCCGCGAGGACCCGCTCCTGCGCCGCCCCTGGGTCCTTGAGGTCGGCCAGCAGAGCCGCGCGGGCCTCCGCACACTCCCGTAAGAAGGGAACACGACGCGCATTCCAGTGCTCTTGCCAGTGCGATCTGCCCACGACTTCGACTTCTCCCTCAGTTGATCTCTCACCTGTAGTGCGGGTGGATGTGCATACGGGAATTGAGCTCGGGAAAGCGGGGAAGGTACGGGGTTGCGGGGTGGTGCGGGGGAAGGGTCCGGGACGTCGGCGGGCGGACCGGTCCGGACGGAGACGCCCGGGGCCGCCCGCGGCGCCTCAGACCACCAGCTCCCGGAAGCGGCCGGCGTGGAACACCAGTGGATCCACCGCTTCCGTCACCTCCCCCTCCCTCGCCGAGGCGATGACCAGTTCGTGGTCGCCCGCCGGGTGGATCACGGAGATACGGCAGTCCAGCCAGCCGAGCCCGTCGGCCGGGATGGGATGTCCGGCCCGGGTGAGGGCCCACTCGTGGCCGGTGAACCGGTCGGCTCCCCGGGAGCTGAAGAGACGGCACAGATCCGCGTGGCGGTCACCGAGGATGCTGACGGCGAAACTCCCGGCCGCCCGGATGGACGGCCAGGTGGTCGATGTGTGCGCGGCGCACACGGCGATGAGCGGCGGCTCCAGTGACACGGAGGTGAAGGAGTTGACGGCCATGCCCACGGGCCCGTCATCCGTCTGCGCGGTGACCAGTACGACTCCCGTGGTGAATCGTCCGAGAACGGTACGAAACGAACGCTGATCCAGCATCTGTTCTTCCACTCGGTTCTTCCACTCGGTCCGGCGGAACGGTCTTGGCGGACATACGGGGAACGGCCCGGCACGGACACCGGGCCGTCGGCACGTCTACCGGGCGCGGCTCGCGATCGCCCAGTCCACGGCTTCCTGCGGCCGGGCCACCGCACCGTTGACCCGCGGAGCGACATAGCGGGCGAGCAGTTCCAGGCTGCGGTCGGTCCGTTCCGAGGAGGTCCAGTCCGCGACGTACACCAGCAGCGTGCCGAACCCGCCGGTGGCCTCCTGCATACGGCGGATGCCCGAGACCACCTCGTCGACCGAGCCGACCAGCGCGCCGCCGGCCTCGACCCGCGCTTCGAGCGCCTTCTCCCTGAGGGTGCCGGGGCTGAGCACATCCCGGCCGCCCGCCTTGGCGAAGTACTCGAACAGCCAGCGGTCGTAGCCCTCGCGGACCTCGTCGAACGCCTGCTTGCTCGTCTCCCCCACATGGACCGGCAGCGCGACCCGCCAGTTGTTCCGGTCGAGGACCTGGCCGTGCTCCTCGGCCGCCTCCTCCGCGTGCTTCCACTGCTGCGCCAGACCGATGTGCTCCGGCGCGCCCGGTGTCAGCAGCGCGAAGGGCAGCGCGAACGAGGTCATGCTCAGGCCGTACCGGCCCGCGAGCCGCGGACTGGTCACCGAGGTGCCCGAGGTCGCCATGGCCACCTCGATCGGCCGCGGCCCGAAGCGGGGCAACTGGAGCTTCGCGTCGTTCAGTTCGTACCAGTCCGTCTTCTGGGTGACCCGGGACTCCCCGTTGACCAGTTCCAGTACGGTCGGCAGCGCCTCGTCGAGCCGCTTGCGCTGGACACCGCCGTTGAGACCGAACATGGTCGCGTCGAAGGGCACACCCGGTCCCACACCGAGGATGTAACGGCCGCAGGTGAGATGGTCGAGATGCACGGCGCGGCTGGCCACATGGAAGGGGTGGTGGCCGGAGAGCGGTACGACTCCGTGCGCGAGCCTGATCTGGCGGGTGCGCTGGGAGGCGGCGGCGATCAGGGTCTCCGGGGCGCCGACCAGGCCCCAGCCCAGGGTGTGGTGCTCGCCGAACCACGCCTCGTCGAAGTTGAGCCGGTCCGCGTGCTCGACCAGATCCAGATTCCGCTGGATCGCGAGATGCGGGTCCTGCCCCGTTTCATGGACGGGCGAAAGGAAGACGCCTATTCGGCTGTGCACAGCTTTCCTCCAGGGAAAGTGGGACGGGTGAGAGGCCGGGACGGGTGAGAGGCCGGGACGGGTGAGAGGCCGGGACGGGTGAGAGGCCGGGACGGGTGAGAGGCCGGGACGGGTGAGAGGCCGGGACGGGTGAGAGGCCAGGGGGCGCGAGGGGTCCGGACGATCACTGGGCGAGCCGGTACACCGAATCCTTCAGGGCGCGGATCTTCTCGTAGTCGGCCTGGATCTCCTCTTCGCTGGACGACAGCAGATAGATCTTCATCGAGCTCGACAGGAGGTCGGTGGTCGGACGGATCCGGGCGCCGGGTGCCACCTTGAGCCCGGTCAGATAGACGCTCGGGAGCGCGTTGATCGCGTCGACGGCCGTCTGGTCGACGGAGGCCACGACACCGTCGAGTTCCGTGGGCGAGTTGTAGATGATCCCGGACTTCAGCCTGCGGTAGACGCCGCCGCTGTACCGCTCGATGAACGCCTCGGGGTCGGTGTAGGCCTGCGCGGCCAGCGAGGGCTGGTTGTTGCCCAGGCACTCGTCCTGGAAGGCGGCGTTGAGGTTTCCGTTGAGCCGCGTGGCGATCTCCACCAGCACCGGGCCCTCGGCCGTGACCATGACCTCGGCGTGGCTGGGGCCCCACGCCACCTTGAGGGCCGCCAGTACCTCACGGACGTACGCGATCAGGGCCGGGACCGGATCGCTGTCCTCGGGGTGGAGGATGTCCATGTCGTAGATGTTGTGGCCGGACGCGAGCAGGTTCTTCTTGTACTGCCAGACGGCGTTGGTGTAGTGGTGGCCGTCCGCGCTGACGGTGTCGACCACATACTCGGTGCCCTTGAGATACGACTGGACGAGCGCCTCGGTGTTCGGGTGACCGAAGATGTCCTTCGTGGTCAGGACCCGCTCGGCGGCGACACGGACGTCGTCGGCGCTCTCACAGACGAAGACGCCGTCCGACGCGGCCGAGCTGAGCGGTTTGACGACGACGGGATACACGCCCCGCTCCTCGGCCCACTTGACCACCGCCGCGGGGTCGCCGCTCTTGAACTGCTCGGCGCAGCGCACCCCGGCCCTGCGCAGTGCCTCGATCATCTCGTACTTGTCCCGGCGGGCCGGCGAGAGTTCCGTACCGTTGCTCGCCACGCCCAGCGCGTCGCTGATCCGGTCGGCGAGCCGGACGGCGGACTCCTGGCCGGGTACGACACAGACGGGGGCGTACGGGCGGAGCAGTTCGACCAGCGCCTCCGGGTCGGTGCACACGATGTTCTCCGCGTACTCCGACAGATTGGGCGCCAGCATCGTGGGGATGAGTTCGGCGGTGCTCTGGACATGGATCACGCGCGCGCCCGCCGCGGTGAAGGCCGCGGGATAGGAGTTCCCGGCGGAGTAGCCGTCGATCACTACGGCGGTCGGCTTGTCAGTGGTGCTGCTCATACTCGTCCTTCTGACGCAAGGGGTCGGATGGCGTCTTCGGCCGGGTGGCGTCTTCGGCCAGGTGGCGGTGGATCAGTCGCGGGGGGTCTCGTTGATGAAGCGCGCGAGCCGCGCGATGCCCTCGCGGATGGCTTCCGGGGTGAGATTGCTGAAGCCGAGCCGGATCTCCCGGTCGCCGCCGCCGTCGATGTAGAACATGTTCATCGGGGCCCAGCTCACCCCGTAGTCACGGGCGGAGCGCTCCATGGCGGCCAGATCGGCGGTGAACGGGACCGTGACGGTCAGGAAGAACCCGCCGCGCGGAGTGTTCCAGCGCACGCCGTGCTCCCCGGACCGCTCGGGCGGGAAGTGCCCGGCGAGCGCCGCCAGCGTGGCGTCGAGCCGCTCGATGTAGACGGCCGCGAGTTCCCTGGTGGCGGAGCGCAGGTCGTGGTCGTTCTCGACGAGGATGCCGCCGACGACCGCCTGGGAGAGCGTGGACGATCCGACGGTGAACATGGCCTTGGCCTTGGAGAGGACCTGGGCCAGGGTGCGGGTCGACCCGGTGGCGTCGGTGACGGGCTGATCGGCGACCAGATAGCCCAGCCGCGCGCCCGGGAAGGCCGACTTGGCGAACGAGCCGAGATAGGCCACCCGTTGTCCGGTGTCCAGGGACTTGAGGGTGGGCTTGGACTCGCCCTCCCGCGCGAACAGGCCGTACGGATTGTCCTCCAGGATGATGAGGTCCTCCTCGGCGGCCACTTCGAGCAGCCGTTCGCGGGCCCGGAGGGGAAGCACCGTTCCCGACGGGTTGGAGAAGTCGGGTACGACGTACAGGGCGACGGCGCGCCTGCCCTCGGCCCGTACGGCGCGGGCCGCGGCGGCCACGTCCTCGGGGTCCATCCCGTCGGGGCCCTCGGTGATGCCCTTCACCGGGATGCCGAGCATCCGGGCGGCTCCCCGGATGCCCACATAGGCCGGCGAGACGGCGAGCAGCACATCGTCGGGTGAGGCGAACAGACCGCGCAGGGCGACCAGGGCCGCCTCCTGGAAGCCGTGGGTGATCATGATGGCCTCGGCCGGGACGTCGATGTTCTCGTCCCGCTTCAGCATCAGGGCGACCTCGTCCTGGATGAAGCCGTTCACCGCCCCGTACTGGAAGAGCAGCCGGGTGATACGCGCTTCCGGCATTCCCCGGTCACGGAGATGCTTGATGTAGCGGTCGATATAGAAGGAGAGATTGGCCAGATCGTGATTTCCGTCGTAGGGAGCCCCCGAGGAGAACGACAGGGCATCGGGAAACCTGCCCGCGGTCTCACTGAGGATCCGCATGGAATCCATCTCCGGATCGACGATCCCGGCATGCAGCGACTCATACTTCAACGAAACCATTTTCAGTGGGTTCCTTCTCTCCCGGAGTCCCGCTCGGACCGGTCCAGCGCCGTGATCCAACTGCCTTTGCCCGGTGCCCATTGCTGAATGCGCGTCCTGGCGACGATTCCGCCCTTGACATAGGGCTCGTCGTCAAGAATCTTCTGGAGTTCCTCGCGGTCGCCCACCTCGTAGACAAGCAGCCCGGCATTCTCGTCGACCAGCGGTCCCGCCAGCAGCAGTACGCCGCGGTCGGCGAGGCTGTAGAGATTCTCGGCATGCGCGGGGTGCAGATGCTGACGCCCCGCCCTGTCGACGTTGTACTCGAATTCCACGACAAACTTCGCCACACCCAGCTCCTTGTGATGATCCGCGCCGCATGGACGTCACCTGTATCCGCACAGAGGTCACATGTAGAGGCCGCCGTTGATGTCGATCACGGATCCGGTGGAATATCCGGCGCTTTCCGAGCAGAGATGCAGCACACTGCCCACGGCCTCGGCGACCGTCCCCATGCGCCGCATGGGCAGCTTGGAGAGAACCGCGTTCCTGGATTCCTCGTCACGGCGCTCCCAGGCGCCGGCCACACGCTCGGTCGCGATGGGCCCGTGCGCGACGACATTGACCACGACACCGGTCGAGGCCAGTTCGTACGCCATTTGCTTGGTCATGCCGATGACCGCCGCCTTGGCACCGACATAGGCGGCGTTGTTGAAATGGCTGTACGTCCGCCCGCCGGCCGAGGCGAAGTTGACGATGCGTCCGTAGCCGTCATGGGCCATCCGGGGGGCACACACCTTGACGGCGATGAACGTGCTGACCACGTTCTCCAGATACGTCTGGTCGAAGTGGTCCCTGGTCAGGTCCGCGTAGCCGATGACCCGGGTGTCCCCGCCCACCCCGTTGACAAGGATCGACGGCGCGTGCCGCTCGACGATCTCGGTGAGCTGCCGCTCCGCCGCGTCGATCTCGGTGATGTCCCCGACGACCACATCCACCTTGGTCCGCCGGGAGAGCTCGTCCCCGAGGCGCCGTACCGCTTCCTCGTTCCTGTCGAAGAGTACGAGCGAGTGGCCTTCCTCGGCGAGCCCTCGGGCCACCTCCTTGAGGATTCCACCCGCGGCACCGATCAAAAGCGCCGTACGTGCGTTCATCGTTGCTATTCACCTGGCTTCTCTGGATGTGATGACTCCGCGCGAACGGAGCCCCGGCGAGGGAAACTCAGTGGATCGCCATACCGCGTGCACGGGACTTGTTTTCCATACGCCCGACCTTTTTTCCAGCACCCCTGACAGGAGCGGAGTATTCCGTTCCTTTTACGGAGCGGCGCATGCCGGTGCGGGCCAAGTGCCCTTGGCTCCGGATAGACGATCACGCAACTCACAGTCGCTGTCAACGAGTTTCGGACGCCCGTTCATGTGAGCGTCGCAATCGCACCCGAGATATGCCATGTGACGTACGTCACTTCGCTCTCGGCTTGGATATCGTTGATCCGCACTGGCGCCGACCTTAAAGTCGAGGCCAAGAACTGGCCATTGCGGCCTTTCTCAAGCCAAGGCAAAGGCGCAGGCACCTAGGCAATAACGGACATCTCGGACTGATTTCAAGGTGCTCGACGAGGCGGGGGTTGGCTTGTTTTTATCGGGTGAAAACTTATCGCAGGAGAGTTGCGGAACATCCGTTCCCCTCGGCTTCGACGCCGATATTCCGACAGCGAATTCCAGCCACGGGGTCACGTCGGCCGCGCGGCCCCCGCTCCATGCCGAAGGCCAGGTCCGCGCGGATTTCCGGCCGCGATGTCGGACCACGTTCCATCGATCGGCGAACGATTTCCGGCCGTCCCGGTCCCCTGTGCCGACAGGCGTTTCCCGGCCCGCGCGGACATCCGTTCCGCGTGATCGGCCCGTCTGATCGACCGCCCGGTCGACCCATGTGATCAGGCCAACACGATCGGTACGACTCGGGGGTGACCCACCGCCCCCGCCACCCCCGTACCTCCCCTCGACGGAGCCGTGGCCGCACAACGGCGGCGCTTCGGATCACCCACCGGATGAACGGACCATGCAACCCAACTCCCCATGGCGGATCCCCGACTTCCGCGCGCTGTTCACCGCGGCGGCCCTCAGCCAGCTCGGCACCAATGTCAGCTATGTGGCCGTGCCCCTCATCGCCGTCTCCGCGCTCGACGCGAGTCCCGGCCAGGTCGGGGCGCTGGCCGCGCTGAGCACCGTCGCCTTCCTGCTCATCGGTCTGCCGGCCGGAGCGTGGGTGGACCGGATGCGCCATCGGCGGGTACTGATCGTGGCGGATCTGACCAGGGCCCTGCTCTTCGCGACCGTTCCGGTGGCCTGGTGGCTCGACAGTCTCACCCTCGGCCATCTCTATCTGGTCGTCCTGCTCAACGGCTGCGCCACCGTCTTCTCCGACGTCGGCGCGCAGAGCGTCCTTCCCCAGCTCGTCGGACGTGAGGGCCTGGTCCAGGCGAACGCCGACATCAACACGCTCATCGCCGCGGGCAATGTCGCCGGCCGCAGCGCGGGCGGCGGTCTCGTCACCCTGCTCACCGCGCCGGTGGCCGTGCTCTTCACCGCCGTGTCCTACCTCGGCTCCGCCCTCAGGCTCACCGGTATCCGCAGGACCCCGGCGCCGCCCCCGCCGGGACCCGGCCAGGCCTCCCGGCTCAGGGCGCAGATCGCCGAGGGCGTACGGCATGTCTTCGGCAACAGCGAACTGCGGGCCCTCGCGCTCACCGCGGCCCTCGGCAACTTCGGCTCCCAGATCGTCAACACCATGCTGCCCGTCGTCTTCGTCAGGGAACTCGGCTACTCCGGAGGCGCGCTGGGCCTGTTCTGGGCCGTGGGCGGAGCGGGCCTGCTGCTCGGCGCCCGCTGCGCCCGGCCCATCGCCGCCCGGCTCGGATACGGCCGCACCCTCGGTATCGCCGGACTGTGTCTGGCGCCCGCCGGACTGCTGGTGCCGCTCGTCGACCGCGGCCCCTGGCTCGTCCTGGCCGGGACCGGCTGGCTGCTGGCCATGTTCAAGGTGGGCATGGACAACGTCCTCGGCGTCAGCCTGCGCCAGCGGATGACCGCGCACTCACTCCTCGGCCGGATGAACGCCACCTTCCGCTTCCTGCTCACCGGCGCGCTCGCCGTCGGCGCGGCGGTCTCCGGGGTGATCGGGGAACTGACGACCGTTCACACCACGCTGTGGGTGGGCGGCGTCTTCCTGGCGACCGCCTTCCTGCCCGTGTTCCTCTCGCCCGTCCGCACCCGGCGCGAACTGCCCGAACAGAAGACCCAGGAAGCGGTGGCCGACGAGTCGCCCGCCCCCGCGGCCGAGTCCCGTCCCGAACCCAAATAGCGTCGGGCATCAATTCATGCGAATTTGATAAATGCCCCGCACCGGCCGACCGTCCGTATTCAAAAAGGTTGACCTCCGCACCAAGCACTGCAAGGATCACCACTGCACCCTGTCACAGACCTTACGTGTGCCGATATCCCGGCGACCAACCGGACGACATCGGACGCCTTTTGATCCCTGACCTTTAGGAGTGCGATGGCTGCCATGGAGAGTGGCTTGCGAAGCGAAAGCTTCCCGGATTACTCGGATCCTCGCGAAACCATGCGCGCACTGCCTCGGTTCACTCAGTACCCGCTCACCGTATTCACCGGAAAACCATTGGCGGGGCAGTCGGCCCTGTCCTGGTGGACGCCCGGTTTCCATCTTGTCTCCGCCGTCTTCTCGATGGCCGCGGGGCTTGTCGTCAGTTGCGTCGGCCTCTCCTTATCGGGGGCCTGGCTCCTGCTACTGCTGCCGGGCTGGGCCGTGACCCTGCACGGTATGCGGAATCTGCGCATGATGATCTATCACCAGTGCGCGCACCGGAACATGTACCGGAGACAGACGCTGGACGCGGTCATCGGGCGTGCCACCTCAAGCCTGCTCATCATCCAGAACTTCGCCCGCTACCGGCGCGAGCACGTCAGCGACCACCACGCCGCGCACCATATGACGCTGCGCGACCCCACCGTGCAGGCGTTCCTGGTCAGCCTGGGTCTGCGCCCCGGGATGACACGCCGGCAGATGTGGCACCGCGTGCTCGGCAAGCTGTTCTCGCCCTGGTTCCATCTCAACTTCGCGGTGGCGCGGGCCCGTTCCTTCTGGCACGCCTCCGCCGTCAGCGAGAAGGTCACCTCGGTCGCCCTGTACGGGACGGCGACCGCCGTCACCGTCTGGACCGGAACCTGGCACTTCCTGCTCGTCGCGTGGCTGCTCCCGCTGGTCGTGCTGTTCCAGCTGAGCAATACCCTGCGGCTCTGTGTAAAGCACACCTTTCCCGCTCCGGGACTCGAAGTGCGGCGCGGCAAGGAATACTTCGGCAGCCTGACCAATGCCATATTCATCGGTGAGGCGGCGCCGTCACCCGGTCTGCCGTTCGTCCGACGCACGGCCGCCTGGACCGCCTGGACCGCGCGCATGCTCTTCGTACACGCTCCGTCGCGCTATCTCGTGCTCACCGGCGATACGGTCGTCCATGACTTCCACCACCGGTATCCGTCCACCCCGCGGTGGGCGAACTACATCTTCGAGCGCGAGGCGGACGACGCCGCCGGAAGTCCGGGCTGGCCCGCCTACAAACATGCCTGGGGTCTGGTGGCGGCGATCAATCTCGTCTTCGATTCGCTGTCCGTCGCCGACCCGGAGGAATTCAGTATCGATCGCCTGCGTGAAGTCAGCAAACGGGAACTCTTCGCCGCGTTCGACGATTGACGGCGGTCCGGGACCGGACCGGTTCCGGGCCGCTCCGACGCGCCAGCGCCATCCGCACAGGGTCACTCCACACTTCTCACTGTCTCCCCGGGGGTCCTCCATGCGCCACGAGAACGTAACCCGCACCGTCATACTCGGTGTGGCCGCGAGCGACAGCCATGTCGTGGCCAACCACCTCATCGCCCACGGCCTGCGCGCCCAGGGCTTCCATGTCGTCAACCTCGGCACCTGCACCACGGTCGACGAGTTCGCCGACGCCCACCGCGAGTACCCCTGGGCCGAGGCCGTCCTCATCGGCAGTCTCAACGGCCATGCCTACGAGGATCTCCAGGATCTGCCCGCGGCCCGCGCCCGGGGGCTGCTCTCCTGCCCCGTCGTCCTCGGCGGGAATCTCTCCGTGGGCAGCCACAAGGAGGCCGACGCCGTCGACCGGCTGTACGCCCTGGGAGTCGATGCCATCGTGTCCGACCCGGAGCGGCTGCCGGCCGTCCTGGACGAGCTGCGGGAGCGCAGAGACGCCGGTTCCGCGATGGCTCCCACCGCCGTCTCATGAACGATCCCCTCCCCGCCGGGCCGTCGGAGCCACCCGAGCTGCCCTCGCTCGCCGAATCCGTCCTGTACGCGGGCGGACTGGGCAAGCTCACCGCCGCGGAGGTGCTGCGCGCGGCCCGCGCCGACGGGCGGGTCGCGCTGCAACCGCGCTGCGGGGTCGGATCGCACGCGCAGATGACGACCCTGCTCCAGGACCTGGAGCGGCACGCGGGACCCGATGTCCTGAGCCTGACCATCGACTCGCACACCCGGCTCAAACGGTTCGACCAGGCGAGGGCCGCCCTGATCAGGAATCCCGCGGACCTGAACGGATACCCCCTGGTCTCGCACGGATGGCAGCGGGGCCGGCAGCTCAACGAGGCCGTGTCGGCGCCCCTGGAGATACGGCACGGCTCCCCCGACGCCCGGCTCCTGTTCCGGACCGCCATCGCCTCGGGGATCACCTCGTTCGAGGGCGGGGGGATCTCGTACAACCTCCCCTACTCCAAGGCGGTTCCGCTCAGCGAGTCGCTCGACGCCTGGCAGGAGGTCGACGCGCTCTGCGGGGATCTCGCGGAACGCGGCCTGGTCATCGACCGTGAGCTGTTCGGCACACTGACGGCGGTGCTCGTACCCCCGTCCATCAGTCTCGCCATCAGCGTGCTGGAGGCGGTCGCGGCGGCGCGCCAGGGAGTGCGCTGCATCTCGGTGGCCTATCCGCAGGGCGGCCACTTCGAGCAGGACGTGGCGGCCTTACGGGCGATTCCCTTACTCGGGGCCCGCTATCTGCCCGAGGCCGTCGAAGTCCACCCCGTACTGCACGAGTTCATGGGGGTCTTCCCCCGGGAGCGCGGCAACGCCGAGGACCTGATCCTGTACGGCGCGCTGGTCGCGCGGCTCGGCGGTGCCACCAAGCTGATCACCAAGACCTATCTGGAGGCGTACGGGATCCCGGACACCCGCGCCAATATCGACGGACTGCTGCTGGCCTCGCGCGCCAACTCCCCGCTGCTCGGCTTCATCGCCCTCGACGAGGCCCGTATCGACGAGGAGCTGGAGTGGATCCTCGCGGAGGTGGCCGAGATCGTGGAACCGGTCCTGGCCGCCGCCGACCTGCACAAGGAGATCGCCGCCGCGTTCGCGGCCGGGCGGCTCGACATCCCGTTCAGCGCCAGCCGTTACGCGCTCTCCGAGATCATTCCGCGGCGCGCGCCCGACGGGGCGATACGCTACTTCGCCTCAGGTTCCCTCCCGTTCTCCGACCGCACGCGGCGCCGCAACGAACGCGGCCTCGCCGCGGCCGGTGACGACGCGAAGATCGGTGACATGGTGAAGGGACTGACCACCGACATCAATTACTTCCTGAACGTCTTCGGCGAGAGCCCCGTCGCACGGTCATGACCGGTACGCCCCGTACCCCGTGACCCGCACACCCGTGACCAGTACCCCCGTCCTGCCCGGAGCCCGGCAGGGCGCGCACGCCCCAGGAGTCGGAACATGCCGTCCATCGAGTCCAGCCCGTCCGCCCCGTCCAGTCCGTCCATGCACGCCATCCGTGTGACCCGGCCCGGCGGGCCGGAGGAGCTCCGCCCGGAGCGGATCGGCCGGCCGGCCCCGGGACCCGGTGAGGTCCTGGTGCGCAACGCCGCCGTCGGCGTCAACTTCATCGATGTCTACTACCGCGACGGGACCTACGCCGCCCAGGCCCCGTTCACCCCGGGGCAGGAAGGCGCCGGTGTGGTGGAGGCCGTCGGCGAGGGCGTGACGGGACTGACGGCGGGGGCCCGGGTCGCGTACACGGGTCAGCTCGGCGCGTACGCCGACTTCACGGTGGTCCCCGAGGCCAAGCTGATCCCCGTGCCGGACGGTGTCGACCTCAAGGAGGCCGCCGCCGTCGCACTCCAGGGGATCGCCGCCCACTACCTCACCCATGAGACGCATCCGGTCGCCGAGGGCGAGACCGTCGTGGTCCTCGCCGCCGCCGGAGGACTGGGCCGCTTCCTGGTGCAGCTCGCGGCGCACCGCGGGGCGCGGGTGATCGCCGTGGCGTCGACCCCGGAGAAGCGGAAGACCGCACTCGACGCGGGGGCCGAACACGCCATCGGGTACGAGGAGTTCGACGGGACGGTACGGTCCCTCACCGACGGCCGGGGCGCCCATGCCGTCTACGACTCGGTGGGCGCCCCGACGTATCTCTCCAGTCTGCGCGCCCTGCGCCGCCGGGGCACACTCGTCATCTGCGGACTCTCCGGCGGCCAGGTGCCGCCGCTGGACGTCGAGCTGCTGCGCGGGGCCGGTTCGCTGTTCCTGACGCGGCCGACGATGAAGGACTACGTGTACGACGCCGAGACCCTGCGGGCCGCGGGCGAAGCCGTGTTCGGGTATCTGGCCGCGGGGGTGATCCGGCCGCTGCTCCATGACGTACTGCCGCTCCAGGAGGCGGCCGGGGCGCACCGGCTGCTGGAGAGCCGCGCCACGGAGGGAAAGCTGCTGCTCACCCCGGCCGACGAGCGCTCGTAGGTCCTGAATCGACCGGACAGGGCCTTGGCCGTCCCTCACCTTGAAGGAGCCCGCATGACCGACCCGACCGACCCCTGCCTGCTCTTCGTCGGCGGCGCGGGGAACGCGACCCTCGCCGTCGATGTCGTCGAGACCGCGATGAGACAGGCACGCGCACGTGGTCTGCGTATCCATGTGACCAACCAGGAGGCGACGCTCGCCGCCACCCCCACGGTCGGCGCGCTGGCCGACGCGGTGTCGGTGGTCGACTTCGAACGCCCTGGGGAGAGCGCCGCGTGGGCGCGCGAACAGGCCGCGGCCGGAGCCAAGTTCGACATCGTCTTCGGTGTACGGGAGATGGCCCAGGAGGCCGTGGCCGAGGTCGCCGACGCGCTCGGCCGCCCCGGCAATCCCCCGCACGCGGTGCACCGGGTGCGCACCAAGGACGAGGCGCGTGCGGCGCTCGCCGCGGCGGGCTTCCTCCAGCCGGCCTTCCGGGTGTGCGAAGACCCCGCGGCGGCCGTGGAGTTCCTGGCGGGTTCGACCGGCCCCTGGGTGGTCAAGCCGCGCGACGCCATGGGCAGTGAAGGCGTCACCAGGATCGACAGCCGCGCCGAGCTGGACGACGCGCTGGCGTTCCTGCCCGGCGAAGGCGCCTTCATCGTCGAGGAGTTCATCGAGGGACCCGAGTACAGCGCGGAGGGGGTCTTCATCGACGGCGTCCCGCATGTCCTCGCCATCACCTCCAAGGAACTCCTCCCGCCGCCCAACTTCTTCGAGACGGAGTATGTGATCCCGGCGCTGCTGCCGGAGGCGGCCCGTCTCGACATCGAGAAGCAGGTGGTCGCGGCCTTCGCCGAACTGGAGCTGCGGTACGGGCAGTTCCACGCGGAGCTGTGGCTCACGGAGCGCGGGGTCGTCCTGGGCGAGTTCCATGTGCGCAACGCCGGCGGCTGGATCCACCGGATGCTGGCCCATGTCATCCCGGGTCTCGAATGGTTCGGCCTCGTCTTCGACGATGTGCTCGGCCGCCCGATCGACAAGGAGGCGCTCAAGCCGGTGCGCGGCTCGGCCATCCGCTTCCCGACACCGCCACCCGGGCGCCTGGTGGCGATCGAGGGCTGGGAGGAGGTCCTGGCCCACCCCGCCCTGCTCCACGCCGAACTGGCCGTCGCCCCCGGCGACATCATCGAACCCCACCGCTCGGTCGAGAACCGTGTGGCCCTGATAGCCGTGGGCGCCGACACCCCGGCCGAGGCCCAGAAACTGGTCCGCGCGCTGGACGCCTCGGTCCGTTTCATCACCGAACCGGTCACCCACCCCCCGACCGCGCCCTGACACCGGCGGCCGTCCGGCGGCCCGGCGGACCACAAGGTCCCGCCGGGCCGCCGGCCCCCTGGCCCCTGCTGGCCTCTGCTGGCCTCTGCTGGCCTCTGCTGGCCTCTGCTGGCCAGAAGCATGCGCCGTTTTCCGTACATATCGCCGAGCCGCCGGAGCGTCGGGGCGGGCACGCGTGGGAGCACGTGGGTGCGGGCGGATCCGAACGGGTTGGCATACGTCGGAATTAAGTCAGTCGCTTGCTTTACTCCAGCAAGGACAGTTAACTGATCACGTGCTCAAGGCCGACCTCCAGGAGGATGCGCGATGGGTCACGACGAGAGTGATCAGGTGCTCAGCCATCCGCTCCCTCCTTCGGGCGAGGGGCACAGGCGGTGACGGCGGTGACGGCGGTGACGGGCAAGGCCGTACGGGCGGAGCGGGGCGATGCGACGCGTGAGCTGATCCTTGTGACGGCGGAGCGGCTGTTCGCGGAGCACGGGGTGTTCGCTGTTTCCAACCGTCAAGTGAGTGAAGCCGCGGGGCAGGGGAACAACGCGGCGGTGGGGTATCACTTCGGTACGAAGACGGATCTCGTGCGGGCGATCGCGCGGAGGCATTCGGAGCCGATAGAGCGGTTGCGGCTGGGGATGGTGAACGAGGTCGCCGGTTCCAGGGATGTGCGGGACTGGGTGGCGTGTCTGGTGCGGCCGGTGACGGAGCATCTGGCCGCTCTGGGCAGCCCTACCTGGTACGCGCGTTTCGGCGCACAGGTGATGACCGATCCCGCCCTGCGCGAGATCATGATCCAGGAGGCACTCGGCGCGTCCTCGCTGCTCCATGTCATCGAGGAACTCGACCGGTGCCTTCCGCATCTGCCGGGCGAGGTACGGGCCGAGCGCGGTGACATGGCGCGTCAGCTGATGGTGCACATGTGCGCGGAGCGGGAGCGCGCGCTCGCGCTGGGCGCCGCCACCCCGAGGCCGAGCTGGCGCGGCGCGGCGACGGGTCTGATCGACGCGCTGGTGGGGCTGTGGCTGGCACCCGTCTCACACACCTGACACCACTGACACCCCTGGCACCACTGAGGTCCCTCACACCCCTGATGAGGGCGCGACCCCCATGTTCTTTGCCGAACCGCGCGGAGGAGTGCTGACGATGAAGGTAACGGTGGACGGGGCGATCGGGCTGGGTGAGGGTCTGTGAGTGTGCCGGGTGGTGTGCTGGTGGTGGGGGCGTCCGCGGCGGGTCTGGCGACGGTGGAGGCGTTGCGGCGGTTCGGTTTCGCGGGGGTGGTGACGGTGGTGGGTGCGGAGTCTCATCCGCCCTACGACCGGCCGCCGTTGTCGAAGCAGGTGCTGTCGGGTGCCTGGGAGCCGGAGCGGGCGCGGCTGCGGACGGCGGAGGCGCTGGAGGCGCTGGACGCGGAGTTCGTGCTGGGTGATCCGGCGGTCGCCCTGGACGTGCCGGGGCGGGCGGTGCGCACGGCCTCGGGCCGGACCCTGCGGGCCGGGACGGTGGTCGTCGCGACGGGAACCGCCCCCCGCACCCTCCCCGGACAGACGGGCCTGGCCGGCGTCCATGTGCTGCGCACCCTCGACGACGCGGCGGCACTGCGCGCCGGACTGCTGGCATCGGTGTCCCCGGTGGTGGTGGGCGACGGGGTCCTCGGCGCCGAGATCGCCGCCACCGCCCGGGACATGGGCCTGGACATCACGCTCGTGGGACCCGGACAGGCCCTGATGACACCCCAGCTCGGCCAGGACGTCGCCGCGCTGCTGTCGGCACTCCACACGGAGCGGGGGGTGCGGCTGCGGCCCGGCCAGGCCGTGCGCGGGCTCACCGGCGACCGCGGCCGGGTGGACGGGGTGGTGCTGGAGAACGGCGAGAGGATCCCGGCGGACCTGGTCGTGGTCGCCGTCGGAGCCGACCCCGTGACCGGCTGGCTTCAGGACAGCGGCCTGCGACTGGAGCACGGACTGGTCTGCGACGCGTACTGCCGCGCCGCCGACGGCGTGTACGGGGCCGGCGACGTCGCACGCTTCCACCACCAGGGCCTCGGCACACTGGTCCGGCTGGAGAACCGTACGAACGCGGCCGAACAGGCCGCCGCCGTCGCCGCGAACATCCTCGGCGCCGCACAGCCCTACACCCCGGTGCCCTACTTCTGGACCGACCAGTTCGGCACGAAGATCCAGGTCCACGGCACACTCCCCGCCCACGCCCGCATGACCGTCATCGACGGCGACCCCACCACCGGACGCTTCGTCGCCCGCTACACCCACAACGGCCGCACCACCGGCCTGCTCGGCTGGAACATGCCCAAACAAACCCGCCAGCACCGCCAACACCTCAACGACACACTCACCAACCCCAACCCCAACCCCACATCCCCGTCAGCATCCGCACCCGCACCCGCGTCCACACCCGCACTGAGCTGACAGACACCTACGGGCGCCGACTGTCATACGGCCGAGCGACCACACGGCCCACAGTTGCCCATGACAACCAACCCCCACCGACCGCGAGAAAGTCGCGGACACCCCCTTGGAGCACACGATGACCGACACGGTCGATCTTCCCGTCGGCGAAAGCCCCTCCGCGATGCCGGAGTTCCCGATGAACAGGGCGGCGGGCTGCCCCTTCGATCCGCCCCCGACCGCGATGGCCCAGCAGAAGAAGGCCCCGCTCACCAAGGTCGGTCTGTGGGACGGCAGCACCCCGTGGCTGGTGACCCGGTACGCCGAACAGCGGGCACTGCTCGCCGACCCCAGGGTCAGCTCCGACATCACCCGCCCCGGCTACCCGAGCCAAGGACCGGTCTCCCCCGACGGCACGTCCCTCAGCTTCATCCTGAAGGACGATCCCGAGCACGCGCGGCTGCGGCGTATGGTGACGGCGCCCTTCGCGATCAAGCGTGTACGGGCGATGGGGCCGGCCATCCAGAAGATCGTCGACGAGCTGATCGACGGCATGCTGGCCGGTCCGAAGCCGGTCGACCTGGTCGACGCGTTCGCCCTGCCCGTGCCCTCCCTGGTGATCTGCGAACTGCTCGGAGTCCCCTACACCGACCACGACTTCTTCCAGGACAACAGCAAGATCGTCATCAAACGCGACGCCGAACCCGAGCAACGCCTCGCCGCCATGCGCGCGCTCAACGCCTATCTCGACGAACTCATGGGCGAGAAGCTCGCCGCTCCCGCCGACGATCTGCTGTCCGGTCTGGCCGAGCGGGTGCGGGCGGGGCAGCTGACCCGGCAGGAAGCGGCCCAGATGGGCGTGCTGCTGCTGATCGCCGGACACGAGACCACCGCGAACATGATCGCGCTCGGCACACTCGCCCTCCTCGAACACCCCGACCAGCTCGCCCTCCTGCGCGACACCGACGACCCCGCGCTCGTCACCTCGGCGGTCGAGGAGCTGCTGCGCTACCTCAACATCGTCCACAACGGCCGACGCCGGGTGGCACTTGAGGACATCGAGATCGCCGGCGAGCGCATCCGCGCCGGCGACGGCCTGATCATCGCCAACGACATCGCCAACCGCGACCCCGACGCCTTCCCGGAACCCGACCGCCTCGACATCGAACGCGACTCCCGCCACCACATCGCCTTCGGCTTCGGCGTACACCAGTGTCTCGGCCAGCCCCTGGCCCGCCTCGAACTCCAGATCGTCTACAGCACCCTCTACCGCCGCATCCCCACCCTCCAACTGGCCACCACCCTCGACCAGATCCCCTTCAAACACGACGGATCCGTCTACGGCGTCTACGAACTCCCCGTCACCTGGTGACCCGCCGCACCACCCCGGCACCGCACCACCCCGAATGCCCCACAGACCGACAGACCGACAGCCCGACGCGGAACAGCACCACCAAGGAGACCCCATGAAAGTCACCCTCGACCAGGACAAGTGCGTCGCCTCCGGACAGTGCGTCGTCGCCGCCGGGGACGTATTCGACCAACGCGACGAGGACGGCATCGCCGTCCTCCTCAACCCCAACCCCCCGGCCGAACAGGCCTCCGACACCCGCCACGCCGCGGCCGTCTGCCCCGCACTCGCCATCCACATCCAGGAGTGACGGACGGTCCGGCCCGCTGCCCCGTTCCGTGCCGCGCATGAGACCCGTGCCGCGCATGAGACGGGGGCAGCGGGCCGGAACCCTCCCCGTTCATCACTTGGTGTGACAGACCGTTACGCACCGTCGCGCCAGGTGCCATTGTGGGGTCATGAAGATGATCACGGCTCTCACCGCGGCGACCGTCACCGCGGCCGCTCTCCTCACCGGCCCCGCCACGCCCGCGTACGCGGCCCCGTACTGGAACAAGAACGGCAAGTGCAAGCAGACCGACCCGGAGGGCAGGGTCATCCCCACCCGCGTGGGCAATCATGAACTCGGGTGGAATCATTTCTCGGGCAAGCACAACATCAGAAAGTGCGCGATCGTCAACGCGGCTCTCGCCGGCAAGGTCGACAAGAAGAACGGCGCCCGGCTCGAATACTGGGGTTACGCTCTCAGCTCCGGCCGCCAGGTGAAGATCATCGTCATCGCCCAGTACGCGCGCAGGACATCCGACGGACGGTACGACGCCGGTGCCGGACAGAAGATCGGCGTCATCACCGCCTACTGCAAGGGCACGAACAAGTGCCCCAACTGGATCAACGAGTGACATCCATGGATGAAGAGACCGCGGAGCAGCAGGCGGACATCACCCGGCTGCTGCTCCACCACATCCACGCGCCGTTCACCGGCACCCTGTACATCCAGGGCGTCCTTCCCGTACCGCCGCCCGCCGAGGCCGTCCGGGTCGTCACCGGCCCCGGCCCCGACCACACCCCGGACCGGCTGACCGCGTACGAGTTCCCCCTGCGCCCGGACGACGATCCCGTCACCGCGGGCGACATCACCGGCATGCTGCGCGCCCTGCACACCGGCACCCGCCTCTATTCCGGCGACAGCGTCAGCACCGTGATGGGCATGACCCTCGTCCGCGTGAATCCGGCGGCCGTGGACAAGACCGCCGCCACCTCTGACGACAACGCCCTGACCATCCTGCGCGGCGTCGCCTGCCCCTTCACCGAGGAGCAGCCGGACCCGCGCCTGCGCGGTTTCCTCTTCCTCCAGCAGGACCTGCTGCGCCTCTACCTCGACACCGAGGACATCCCCGGCGTGATCGCCGCCGACGTCCGCCCGTCCGGCGCCATCACCGCCCTGCTCGCGGCTCTGCCGTCCTTGATCACCGAGGAGGAACGTATGACGGCGGCCGGCGACGACCCCCACTGCTCCCGCCTGGTGGACCTCACCACCTGGTAGCGGAGGTGGGTACGTCACCCGCCGGGCCGGGCCGATATCGTCGCGGCATGACACATGAGTTCGACATGGTCCGGTCACTCGCCACAGGTGTGGAAAGCCGCGCGGGTGCCTGGGAGTTCATCCGGGGATTCGTCGCGGACTGGCTGCGGCCGCTCGGTGAGGACGACGGCTGGGCCGAGTCGGATCTCACGGCCGCCGAGGGGAGGCTCGGCCTCCGGCTGCCCCTCGCGCTCCGCGAGGCGTATCTGCTGCTGGGCCGCCGCCCGGATCTCACCAGCAACCACGATGTCCTGCTCAGCCCGGCCGAGCTGTATGTGGACGACGCCGGGGAAGCACTCGTCTTCCGCCATGAGAACCAGGGCGCCGCTTCCTGGGGGATCCTTCTCGGCGAATTGACGGCCGAGGACCCCGCCGTGCTCATCAGGGCGGACCTGGCCGACAAGGATGCCGAGAAGTGGGAGGGCTGGCTGGAGCGGCTCTCCCTGGCCTTCGTCGAGATCGTTCTCGCGGAGTCCGTGCAGGCCGACGGCGAGCTCTGCGACTTCCTGACCGACCTCGACGACCACGGCACGGACGTACTGGAGCGGAACTGCGCCCGGCTGCCGTTCCCGGTCTATCCGCCCGACGAGACCCCGGGCACCCGGTGGTTCCTGGGGCCCGACGTACTGCTGTGTGACCACGGAATGGGCCTTTTCGCCCGCGGCCGTACCGAAGCGGACCTCGACAAGATCCGCGACCTGATCCCGGGCGACTGGCTGAACGACTTCCGCTGAAGGCCCGGGGGACCCGCCGCCGGACCGTCGCCCCCGACCTGGAAGGGGCGGCGCGGGCCGGGAACCGGATCTGTGCCCTCCGCGTCGTCGCAAGGTGCGCCATCGTGCCGATGGCCGCGACGCGAGTGATGCCGAACGGGATCGATGGGGTGCGGGTGCAGATGCGGGTGCGGGTGCGGGTGCGGGAGTGGACGAGACGGCGGGCGGACCGTACGGCACCGGGGGCGCGAGCGGCGAGGTCTCGTCGGCCGTCACCCGGCGGCGGGGTCCCGCCCGGCGGCGGAATCTGGAGACCCGTTTTCGTTCTCCCCTCCCTGCTGACAGCTTGCCTGCTGATCTTCCATTCCGCCGTACCCAATACGGTCGGCCGTCTGGGCAGTCTCCTGGAGACCTTTCTGCCCTGGCTCGGCCTGGCCGTCCCCGTACTGATGGGGCTGGCGCTGGTGCGCCGTTCAGCCGTCGCCGTACTGCCTGTGCTGTTGCTGCCCGTGGTGGCGTGGTTCGGCCTCTTCGGCGGTCTGCTTCTCTCCCCGTCCGACCCGGAATACGACGTCACCGCGCTCCAGCACAATGTGAGCGATGTGAATCCCGATCCGTCGGGCACCGCGAGGAAGCTGCTTGAGGCACGGGCGGATCTCATCGCCCTGGAGGAATTGACGCCCTCCGCCAGGCCGGCGTTCGGAGCGGTCCTGACGCCGGAGTATCCCCACCACACGGCCATGGGAACGGTCGGTCTGTGGTCGAGGTATCCGCTCGTCGGCATACGGCGCGTGGACATCAAGCCGGAGGGGATCGGGAGCGGCTGGGACCGGGGACTGAGGGCGACCGCCAGAACGCCTCAGGGCGATATCGCCGTCTATGTCGCCCACCTGCCCTCGGTCCGCCTCGGCCTGACCACGGGATTCAGTTCGGCATGGCGGGACGAGAGCGCCGCTCTTCTCGGCGCGGCGCTGGCCGCCGAGCCACTGGAGAAGGTGATTCTGCTCGGGGACCTCAACAGCACGGTGGACGACCGCGGCCTGGCCCCGGTCACTTCACGGCTGAACCCGCCCGCTTCGGGATTCGCGCTCAGCTGGCCCGCGTCTTTCCCCCTGGCGCGGATCGACCAGATCCTGACCCGAGCGGCGTCCGTCACCCATGTCTGGTCACTGCCCGCCACAGGAAGCGACCATCTGCCCATCGCCGCACGCGTCAGACTCTGACGCGGTCACGCTGTCCGGCGCTGTTTTCCTCCCTGGTGACAGGCGCGCTGGTGACAGGCGCGCTCGGCCTCAGGACATCAGGCCATCGGGCCGTCGGACCGTCGGGCCATCGGCGTGGAAGGCGCCCGCGTCGTCAGTGGCCGCTTCGGCCGCGCTTGCCCAGGGCGATGACGGACACGAGGAACCAGAAGGCGCCGAAGGCCGAGTATCCGGCGACGGTGGACAAGCCGCTCGTCGCCGAGGCGGACATGCCGGCGATGGCGGCGCCGGCGAGGACGGACTGTCCGCCGCTGATGATCATGGGCCACTGGGCGCCGACGGTGCGCCGGCGCCGGATCGCCACGACGAGCTGGATCGCCCCGGACAGAAGGGCCCAGACGCCGAAGACGAGAAGGACCGTGCCGATGGTGGAGAAGACGGCGATGATCATCCCGATGGTGGTGGCGAGGCCGAGAGCGATGTTGACGGCGGTGACGCGGCTCGTGGAGCCGGTGCCGGTGTCTGAGTCTGTGCCTGTGTCTGTTTCTGTGCCTGCCATGCGACGTTCGAGGAGCGTGGCGATGGCGTCCCAGAGGGGGTAGACGACGAGCAGCACGGCCGCGATCACCGTGGGTTCGTCCCTCGACACGAGTGAGGCGGAGGTCGTGAGGACGAGTGCCACCCAGATCAGGGAGAAGACGACTCGGAGCAGGTAGAGCGATCGGAGCCCGGAGGGCGTCGTCGTGATCGTGGTCGTGGTCGTGGTCGAAGTGATGGCGGTCCGGGTCATGGGGTCTCCCCTTGGTGATCGTCGCCCCGAATCGTCGCGTCGGGGACTCGGCGGCCGAGCTGGTGTCTCGCGTGAGGTGCGGCCGGGCGCCTGAGCGCCCGGCCGGGCGCAGTCGTGGCTGGGTGGGGTGGGTGGCTGGGTGGGTCGCGGCCGGGAGGGTCGCGGCCGGGTGGGTCGCGGCCGGGTGAGGTCAGTCGGTGGCGCGGGCGGCGGCCTCGATCAGCTTGGTCACGGCGTCCGGATGGCTGACCATCGCCGCGTGCGAAGAGTTGATCTCGGTCACGTGCGCACGGGCGCGGGCCGCCATGAAGCGTTCGAGGTCGGGAGAGATGGCGCGGTCCTGCTTGGCCACCAGATACCAGGACGGGACCGTGCGCCAGGCCGCTTCCGGGGTGACACCGGCGAGTGCGGTGGCATCGATCGGCCGCTGCCCGGCGGCCATCCGAACGGCGGTCTTCGCCGGGACGTCCGCTGCGAACGCCGCCCGGAACTTCGCGGGGTCGAGGTAGAGGTCCAGACCGGAGCTGCCGCCCGGAAGGGTGTACGGGACCGGCTGCGCGGGCAGCGGCGGCGCCGGATGGGCGACCGGTCGGGCATTCAGGGCAGCGAGGTCCTCGCCGGAGTCCGGAGCGAAGGCGGCCACGTACACCAGAGCCTTCACCTGCTTCTCGCCGGCCGCGGCGTTGGTGATGACCGCACCGCCGTACGAGTGCCCGACCAGCACGACGGGGCCCGGGATGGTGTCGAGGAAGCTGTGGATGTAAGCGCTGTCGGAGGCCAGCCCCCGCAGCGGGTTGGGCAGAGCGCGGACAGGGTAGCCGTCGCGGGTCAGCCGGGTGACGACACCGTCCCAGCCGGAAGCGTCCGCGAACGCGCCGTGCACCAGTACGACCGTCGGCTTCGGGCGGTCGTGGGTCGTGGCGCCCGCCGCGTGGGTGCCTGTGGTTGTCGCCGCTGGGCCGGTATTCACGGCGTGTGCGGCGATCGGGATCGCGGCGAGGGTCAGTGCCGACAGCGCGATGACGGCGGTGCGCCGGAAGGATCGGCGCCGGGAAGGGGCCGTCGTGGTCGTCGTAGTCGTCGAAGGTGCGGTGGTCCGAGTCATGGGGTGTCCCTGCGTGATGGTGTGAGGCGGTTGCCTCGCCGAGGAGTCTCGGGGTCCTCGGGCAGGGCCGTGTACTTCGAACGAAGTAGTTCTCCCGCTCCCCGGTGGAAGTAGGTTCGACGTGTACATCGTCCGAAGTACACGGCCTCAGCACGCGCGAACGAGAATCAGGTCATGGTCAAGGCACAGAACGATCAGAGCGGGCCCGCGACTCCCCTGTGGATCCGCCGCCCCGAGCTGCTCCACCGCGTCGCTTACGCGGTGGCCGCGCTGGTGTTCACCGGCCAGATCGTGGCAGTGATTCTGAGGGGATCGGATTGGCCGACGGTCCTCTCCGTACTGCTCGCCGGTGGCGGTGTCGCCCTCTCATGGTGGAGGCCGTGGGCTGGACTGGTCGTGACGAGCGCGGCGTCCTTCGCCGTCACAGCGGTGGGCCAGGATCCCCTGTCGGTGTGGATGATGGCGGTGCTCGTGCTGTTCTCGATCACCTTCAGGGGAAAGCAGCCGCTGATCGGAACCGTCATCGTGGCGGCGTTTTTCCTGGGCGCGTACATGACGCTGGGGGGATTCCGTGGTGGAGCGGTCGTGGGCGCCGCCGCCCTCTTCTCGGCCATAGCCGGAGGTGCGACCGGGGGCGCGCTTCGCATCCATCGGGACCACTGGTGGATTCTGGAGGAACGGGCCGAAAGCGCCATCGCGACCCGTGAGATCGAAGCCACCCGACGAGTGACCGAGGAACGGCTCCGTATCGCCCGGGACCTCCACGATGTCATCGGCCACCAGGTCGCGATGCTGAGCCTGCATCTCGGTGTCGCGGAGATCGGGCTTCCCGAAGACTCCGAATCGTCCCGGCAGGCCCTCGTATCAGCCAGGTCCAGCGCCCGCACCGTCGTTGTCGAGACGCAACGGATCCTTACTCTCCTCCGTCGCGAGGACGACATCTCCGACGACGAGGCGCTCCGGCCGATCCCGGCGCTGAGCGGCCTGGAAGGACTTATCGCCTCTTTCGAGAGCATCGGCCTCGATGTCCGCCCCTCCATCGACATCCCCGCCGTTTTCGTGGAGCCCAGCGTCGGCGTGACGGTCTACCGGGTCGTTCAAGAAGCACTCACGAATGCCTACCGGCACGGAGAGGGAACAGCGACGGTGGATATACGCGAGCGCGACGGCAGGATCTGCGTCACCGTGGAGAATGGCGTCGGTCATTCAACGCGCGGCTCCGACTCGGGCAGCGGACTAGGACTGGTGGGAATGCGCGAACGCGTCGAGTCCTCCAGCGGGCGGCTGACGATCGACAGTGACGGCGGGCGATTCCGGGTCCATGCGGAGTTCAGCCCCCTGGGAGCCGTCGTCCGATGACGCGAATTCTGATCGTCGACGACCAGGACGACATAAGGGCCGGCATCCGGGCGATGCTTCTGCTCGACCCGGGTCTCGTTGTCGTGGGGGATCTCTCCGATGGACTCCAGGCCGTCCCCTTCCTCCGAGCCCACCCCGTCGATCTGGTCCTGATGGACATCCGGATGCCCGGCATCGACGGTGTCGAAGCCACCCGCCGGATCCGCAAGGAGCACCCACCCGAAAAGCTGCGGGTGATCGTGCTGACCACGTTCGACCAGGACGACATCGTTCTCGCCGCCCTCCGCGCGGGCGCCAACGGTTTCCTGAGCAAGACCGTGAGCCCCGCTGAACTCGTCGCCGGAATCACCGAGGTCGTCGGCGGTGGCGGTGCGCTGTCCGCCGCCGCGACGGCCGCGCTCATCGGTCACATGACCGACAGCCCGCCCCCGGTGATCGACAAGGAACTACTGCGACGCTTCGACGCTCTGACCCCCCGGGAACGGGACGTGATCGCTCTCGTCGCAAGCGGTCTCGGCAACGACGAGATCGCGGCCCAGCTGCACGTCTCACCGTTCACCGTGAAGACACACGCCGTGCGGGCCATGACAAAGGTCGGCGCACGTGATCGAGCGCAACTCGTCTCGTTCACCTTCCGGGCCGGCCTCTACCCCTGAGATCCCCCCTACGCCCCGAGGATCCCCGCGACGACCGCACAAGGAAGGGACAACACAGCTAAGAGAATAGAAATGCCATTGCTGCGGCCGGGATCGCCAGAAGGAGTGGGATGTCCGACGACCAGCACCTTCGAACCGTTCTCCTCAGCTCCCCGTCATGCTCTTCAGGAGCAGCGCTCACTTTTTTCTGGATCTCTGCCACAGCCCACTCGTTCGTCTTGAAGAAGAGATCGAGAAGTGACCCGGTATATGCGAAGGGGTGAATTTGCCCTTCGGTCCACAATTCAATTTCCACGCCACCCGCGGAACCGATCTGCACGGCCCGCACCTTGGAGTAGGGGATGCTGTGAATGAACAGCGGGTTATGTATCAGCATATACTTCTGCGACAGCATCACACGACAGCTGCCAACTCTCCGGACAAGGAAAGTCGCGGCACACATTACCGACAGAACCAGCCACAGATCATGGTATCCGCCGCGCGTCGCATTCCTCGCCAAGCCGAGGAAGTAAATACCCCAGAAGACAAGGACCGCACTCCAGCTCAATACGGGCCAGGACCGGCGACGCAGAACCACACATACGTCCTGCGTCGCCTTCCTTCGTGCGCTGATCAAAGTAGTAGCATCCCCTTCCCGTCAGGGCACTGGCAGCGCCAGCACCGCAAAAACCCCACGACAGCTGGGAGTTAACTCCCATATTGAGCAGAGTCCTGCTTGGATCGACTACTACCCAGGTTGTGTCGCGAACCCCTTACGACCTCCGCCTGGGCCAGTGCCGTACCCCAGTTTCGTGCGGTGAGTAGGGACTCTGACCTTAGCTCTCGCTATCGCGTTGCCCCAGAATGCACCACGCCAGCCGACAGCCCCCATGGCGCGTGCCGCGCCACCGGCGACAAGGCCCCCACCGGCAGTCCAGGCAAGCGTCTTTGCATATCCCGCACCATCGAACTCGCCGGTCCTGAGCCTGTCACCGCCGTACGCGACAGTCGCCGCAGTGACTCCAGCCACCACGCACATGCCGGCGGAGACGACGAGGCACGCACCGAACCCGACAGCCGGTAGAACTCGGTTCTGTCGGCCGTCCCGGGTGCCGAAGGTATCGGTGGTCCAGTCCCTGGCGGTCTCCCAGAATCCCTTCTCGGCCTGGGTGCGTTGTGCGTCCGCTCGGGAGCGTTCCTTGGCGACTCGCTCGGCGGCTTCCGCCGCTTGGATCGCTTTCTGAGCCTGTGCACGGTGGTACGCCTGGTTCTGCAGGCGTTGTGCCTCTCCCCGGGAGACTCTGCCGCCTCGGCCGTGGACGTAGTACTCGCCGCACCGGGGGTTGTGGATGCGGGGGCACGGAGCGCCGCCGGTGAGACCGGTGGTGGTGTCGGTGGTCTTGCCGAGGAACCCCTTGCCGGTCGGCCAGGCCCCGCCGGTGGTCTCGCCGCGCTGGTCCCCGAAGGAAGTGAAGTACCGCTTCACATATGTCTGGTCGGTGGCGTCGTCGGCCAGGGTCTGGGTGCCGTGGTGGTCACCGGCGAGGTAGGTGAGCTCGTTGCTGCCGGTCTGGTTGGAGCGGACGACGGTGAGACCGTCACTGCCGTACTGCCGCTGGGTCCAGGTGGTGCCGTTGGGCCGGAGGTGGAGTTCGGTGGTGCCGGCGTAGAGGACACGTTCGCCGTTCTCGGTGGAGCGGATGAGGAGTTCGCCACCGGCGTCGTCTGGTGGTGTTGCCGGTCTCATCGACGCCGTACGTGCGCTCGGGACTACCGCGGTTGGCGGTGCCGCTGGTGCCGCTCAGAGCGTGGGGAGCCTCGTCGGTATAGCAGTAGGTGGTGTTGGTGTCGCCGCCGGTGGCGTGCTTGGTCCCGGTGGCGCGCTGGCCGGCCTGGTTGTAGCTGTAGCTGGTCCAGTAGGGAGCGGGTCCGGAGAGGTTCGCGGCACTGCGGGGGTCGGAGCAGTTCTGGGAAGTTTGGGGTCCAGGCTTCGGTGAGGCGGCGCTGTCCGTCGCAGAGGAAGCACCGGGTTTCGCCCGCGGATGCCCCGCCGAGGTTGGTGGTGTCGGAGACCCGGGAGACGTTTCCGGCTTCGTCTTAGCGGTAGTTGAGGTCCCGCAGCATGTACGGGTGGCTCTGGTCGCTATCTGCTGCTCAAAAGCCGGCGAGCTTGAGGACGATCCCGATATACAGGGAGACGGAGATCACCAGCATGAGGAAGATGATGACGGTGTGCAGCTTCCGATGCCAGCGCACTCCAAGACCTAGGTGAGCGCGTGCCGCCGGACTGACACTCGGCCCTCCCTTCGCGTCACGAACACGCGTCAGCGCACGCACAAGCGCACGTTGGCTCCTGACCGCGGTAAGACCGACACGCACGCCATCCCGGTCACGTACCACAACAGCGTGAGAGGCTCCGCCATAGCTGAAGGTGGTGAGCAGCCGAACATCCCTTATACGCGTGAGATCCACTGAACGCTCTCCGGTCAGCGTCCGGGCGGTGACACGAGACATCGAAGAACGGACCAATCGGGTTTCCTGACACAGCTCCGGAAGCAAGAGGAAACCAGCGAGTCCGCCGACAACGGCACAGATCACCGACGCGCCCACGGGAAGCAGACCCGCCAGCGTCAACAGCCGTGCGCCGAACGGTGACAGGACGAGGACCACCGCTACGGCGGTCCCCCATCGCGCACGCGCTCGGGCCACGGCAGGTGTTGTTTCGCTATAGGCCATGGAGAGGAGCGTAGAGGGTAGTGCTGGCGGCTCACCTCGCAGACGTCACACCTCACGTCGAGGGCATAGGGAGGCTTCGCGGTGCGACAGCCTCAGACCGTCCGACTTCTGTCGTCATTGACGCTGTCCGGGCTGCTGAATGATATGCCCCGGGCAAGTTTAACGCCCCTCGCGGAGGGGCTGAGCCTTGTTTAACCCGGCTGCTGCCGGGTTGAGAAGTTCGGTCATACGCTCCGCAGTCTTCTCGCCGTTCTGCTGTTTGATAAATCCCCCCCGGCGGGCACCGACTTATAGTCGCAGCAGTGTTCTCCAGCTCAGCAACTCTCAGCGTCACGGTGATCAGCGCAGGGTTCAATTTCCGAATCCATCCCCTACGACCGCCCAAACACTCCGCTCTGGGGAAGTTGGTTGCACCTTTTCCATCTCCAGCAGGTTGCCATCCCGAGCAAGGAGGCCTGTCACGTGCTCAACGGCCATCTCCGTCCACATGGCCACCGTCGGGTCCACCTCATGGATGTTTCTTCTTCAGGCGCTTGCTGTGGACACTGCGCCTCGTCGCCTGCTGCGATGGCGCCGCCAGCTCCCACTGCTGCCACCGACCCACCTCGGTATCCGCGGCCATGCCCGAGATGCTGGTGGAGGCCCAGGTGACAGCGTCGGTTGGCTACCGCAGGGCGCCGCGGGAGCGTACCGACCCCGGTGAGTTCGCGGTTTCCGCAGCGACCTCGCCGACGAACTCAATTGTGGTAGGCAGCGCGTGCTCTCGCGCGAGGTGAGGTGAACCAAGCGGGCTGAGCCGAGTGGCCCACGCAGCCGGCCGCGGTGCCGACATCGACGACGGACGGGTGGCGGCACGCTTCTCCGCTTTCTGCAGCGCGCCCCGGCCAGTGTCGGAAGACTGGCTGTTCCTCAATGGCCAGATCCCGGCCGGCACAGACATCCCGCTGGACGAACGTGCCAAGGAGAGGGGCGAGATCCAACGCCGGAAGCGCTGGATTGCTCGAACAACGGCAACGGTCAAGAGACCGTGTGCGTTTGGCAGGTACGCAAAAACTCCCGACCTGTTTTTCTACAGGTCAGGAGCTTTTTCCGGAGTGCCCCCGGCAGGATTCAAACCTGCGCACACGGCTCCGGAGGCGTCCGATTCCCGTGTGTTTTCGCAGGTCAACGGCTTACCTGACAGCTTGTCAGGCCCGCCGCCCCGCGCATGTCCCGCGAGAATGAAATGGCCAATTCGCCCACCTTGCCCGGATCATTCCCTGTCGTGGCCGATCCACGCGCCATGACGTAGATCGCGGCTTCCTCGGACAAGCGTAGGGGTCTATGGCGCGCCCCTCAATCGAACAGGGAGGTTGTCAGGAGTGCGCGGACAGGCCAAGCGAGCCGGTTGTGTGCCGGTGCCGGCGGGGGTGCTCCCGCGTGGTTACAGGGCGAACGGTGGCTGACGGGCGTGTCCCGCCGCTTTTCGTCCGGACGCCCTGAGGGCATGTGTCCGTGCTGGGGTTCCGGCGGGCCGGGTGGGAGGCCCATCGCTGACGCGGTGCGGTAGTGGCGACCGCGCGCCGACCCACGCGTTGACCGGTGTTGGCCAGAAGGCCGGCACCTCACAAATCTCGACAGCGAACAGGTGAGTCGGACGCCGGGCGGGGTTGCCAACGGCGGCGGACGGACGGGTGAAGGCTGGCGAGGCGCATGCCAGGGTAATGACACCGGTGGCGCCCGTGGAAGTGCTCGGCGTGGAGGCTGCGATCCTCCTGCGAAAGCCTTGGGAGGCGCACCACGGACTGAGCCGATCGCGTCTTGGACGTGGGCGTGGCAATTCTGCCCGCCTGCTCGTGATTACAGGCGGCGGTCATGTGGAGTTGTGAGGTTGAGTTTGGGATACGGCCTTTCGGCGTGCGGGCAGGTCGTGGCGGTGGACTGTCAATGATGTGAGGGATCGCCGGTTTGGCCAACCGGCGATCCCGGGCTATGTTGCGCGATCCGAAGCGGCGAGTGCAGGAGAACCGTGATCTCGTGAGCTGTTGGTTCAGAGCGTGCGTCGTTTGCGGATGGGCAGGATGCTCAGGGCCATGACGGTGCCGTCGCCCTGGAACGAGATCGGGTCGTTCCATTTCCTGGCTTCAAGGGGGTCGCGTCGTTTGGAGCGGAGTTCGTAGGCCGCTTGCCGGTACTCTTCGACGCTGCCGTCTTTGATCATCTTGTACAGTCCTGATTCCATTCCGGAGAATGCCTCGATGCGCGCGGCCCCCATGCGGAATACGTTGTCCGTGCCCACGAACCTCGTGTCGGCGACCTCCAAGTCCGCGTCGTCGATGCTCGATGTCGCAGCGAAGGCAGGCACGTCGTAGTGGGCTCGTCCTTGGCGGTCGGTGAGATACCGGACCGCATGTCTTCCTCCGCCCGCGAAAGCTGTCAGGCCGGCGGCTGCGGTACGGGCCAGGAGCTGGCCGAACCAGGCGAGGTCGTCCTCGCCCACCTGGAAGCCGTCGACCTTCCGCGCCCGTCTGCCATCTCGGGCCGGTATGCGAATGGCGTTGGGGTAGGGGATTCCGGGTCTGTCCTCGATCTCCTCGTCGGCGTTTCCCGGAGCGCCAGGTGTGCGGAGGGGGAGCAGCGCTTCGCCGGGGGATTGCAGAACGTTGACCACGACCCCGCCCTGGCCCATGAGTTCGGTGGACAGCATCAGGCACGGCGTGGTGTTCCACGGGCCGATCTGCATACCCTCGGTCAGTTCCGCGCCCTTGACCAGTTGCTGGATGGTGGTGCTGCGGGTTCGGCCGGTCCGCTTGCTCGGCTTCTGGTGGTTTCCCCGGCAGGCCACGAGCGTGACTTTCGACAGCTCTCCGGGCTTCCACGCCTCGATGATGTAGTCGGGCCGGGGCCGTGAGCCCTTGTTCCGTTGCGAGACGCTCAGGGGCCAGCCGGCTCGCAGCACCGTGTTCGTGTCCACAACCGACACGATGTGGTCGGGGTAGCGCTGCTGCACGAGGTGTTCCGCCACGGCGAGCCCGAAGCCGACGGCCAGCTCCCGGGCCTGCATGCCCTTGTACCAGCTCTCGGAAGAGCGGCCCTTGTCGGTGAGGGCCATGGCGCCGGCGCGATTGCCGTCCAGTGCCTCGCAGAACTTCAGGCTGAGCCAGTGTTCCGCGAGCCCGCGTCCCATTCCCTGGGCGGCCAGCACGTAGCCGCGCGCCAGGGCGTGCAGCACCTGCCACGGCGTCAGCTCAATGGACCGGCCGTGCTCGGTCAGCGCGACCGGCCGCAGCTCAGGCTTCCTGCGAACGACTTCCTGGCCCTTCTGCCGACGCCTCTTGTCGATAACTGCCGCCGCGGAATGCACGTGCGCGGCCAGTTCTGTCGTCGAGTGGATGTGAACGCTCGTCGAGCGGCTGAGAGTGTTCAGGATCTGTCGCGCGGTTCTCGCCATGCGTCCCCCCACGGTGTCCGTGCCCTGGCTGGCCGGGAACGGTAGTTCGGGATGTCGGGGCGCATGCAAGTGCGCATAGCGCGCCACGGACCACAACTAGCCACACCGGGACCAGGTATCACCAGTGGTGACGGAAGCCGGGCCGAACGTCTGACAATCCGTGCTCGTCAACCAGACGCTGCCCGAGTGCCCTCTCGCAGGGGGATCTTGGAGTGGATGTGCCGGGCAGCCATGCTCCCGCCGATCAGAGGGAAGCGGGTATGGATCTGAACGGACGCCACGGCGCCGCACCTCAGCTTGAGCAGCCTGCCGGCCGAACGGGCAGCTGCCGCGCCGTGCCCTGCGGCACTGGGCGTTCGTCACGCTCCGGCCGGGACAGGGGGAGATGCCGGCGCAGGACCGGCTGGTGGTGCAGTGGGTGGCGAAGACGTCCCGTCCCCTGGTGGATCCGGTACGGCAACTTCCCGGGCCCCGTCATGGCCTTTCTACGAGACCCCGCGCCCCCTCGCCCGGCTGCTACCGCCCCAAGCTGCCCCCCTTGGTGGACATGGACGGTACCTGACCAGCCGCAGGCGCCGCGCGTGAACCGGCGTCACCGGCCAGACGTACAAGCAAGCAAATGCCGCCGCGAGGACGGCGCGTTACTCACAAAGGAAGTGAAAAGTAGATGCTCGACGAGTCGCCGCCTCCTTACAACAGGTTCGCAAATGACGGAAGTAGGCACTATTCGGAGTCGCCGCCTCCGAGCCTCGAGCCTTTGCCCCCAGCGTATCCGGCAACACCTCAGGAACTGCCGCCCCTGTACCCGCCCCCTCGGGGTGAAAGCTTGAACAATTCGCAGTTGAGTAACCTCGCGAGTCTGTCTCAGGCGGCAGGAAGGGTCACCCAGCAGAGGAGGAATCGCGGACAAGGTCCGGGCAGCAACCAGATGAGCGCTGCCGCCGGCAGTACTCCGAGTGCGCAGCCGAATCCGGGGCAGAACTCCGCACAATCCTCTCAGACCAGTCAGAGGCCATCCCCTGCTGTGAGCAGCCCGGTCGCTCCTCGGAGTGGTCAGCAGTCAGGCAGGGCGCGGTAAAGCACCGCTTCCGCCTCGTGCACCTGGAATCCGGGGCCGCCTTCATAACGGACACTGTCTGTAAAAGGCTCAGCGATTTTGCGTGACAGCGGCCTTCATCGCCTGGTTGTGGGTGGTGAGGGCCGCTGTTGCGTTTGCGGGAAGGGTGTCGGTGTCGTTGCGGGAGTCCGGGTTGAGCGAGATTCCCGCGGAGACGGAGCTGGTGGCTCGGGTGCGAGCGTGGTGACGTCAGGCCCTACGAGTTCCACGACGCCGACGGCGTCGAAGCCGAGGATCCACGGGGTGTGCGTCTGCCCCAGGCCGGCACGGACCGGGCCCGGTAGCGGGCTTCGTTCGCCGCGGCCTCCGCAGCCAGAGCCTTCAGCATGGACTCCCCGGCCACCGGACAGATCACCTTGCGGACCGTGCCGCCCGGCTCCGCGACCGGCGCCTCCGCCAGCCGCAGCAGGATGCCCCCCTTGCCCCGGACCCGCTTGAGCTCCTTGTTGAACTCGCCCTCGACCTTCGTCTCCGCGCGCGTGTTGATCTTCTGCACGAGCTGGATGAACAACTCCACCGGCGAGTCGGTGATCTCCGTCTCGCGCACATGGCACAGCATCGACAGCAGCGTGTACCGCACCGGTCCCGCCGCCGCCCGCAGCTCCGAGGGATACTCCTTCGCCGCCCTCGCTCTCCGCGTCCGTGCCGGCGTCCTCGGCGATCAGGTCGTCCAGCCAGGACCGGGGCGCCGCGGACAGCCGACCCACCGTAGCCACGCAGAACCCTTCCTCGAAGGTGCTGACCGCCTCGCCCGCCAGCCGGGCGATCTGCCCTGGGGCCGGCGGCTCCAGTCGGTCCTTGCTCCTTGCGGCAGCGGGCCACCACCGCCTCCGCCGGCTGGGTTCGACACGGGCGAAGCGGCGCGGGTACGGCGAGAACTTGAAGCCTTGTGAAGCGATCTGGGAGGCCGAGCGACCCGTCAACCCGCACAGCCGAGTGTCCCAACTTCCCCGCACATCAAGTGAACCCCTCCCGAATAAGCGACGTAGAGACGGATAACCGCAGGCGCCATCGGGTCACTCGGTCGAAAGCCGCCATGCCCCATTGATTTTCGGAAAGGGTCAGAAAGATGCCAAAGCGCGAAGGTTCCGAAGGCAGTTCCGACGATAGCCAGACCTCCTACTACTCGGCCTACAGCTCGATACGAATCAGCCCCTCCGACAGCTCCGTGCACGTCACGACGTCATCCGCGTCCGTCCCTGCCGACAGTCCCAAACTGCCTTCGGGAACTGTGGGTGTATATGACGTAAACACCGATACGCACTATGCGGCAGTCCCCGAAGAGGGCCCGGTCCAGCAGTACAGCAAGAGCGCGGGGAAGTGGATGCGCAGGCATCATGACATCGTCACTGTCGCAATCATCGATGCACTCCCCACAGTAGTGGGGGGCATATCAAGTTGGGTGGAAGGAAAGCCGGGTAAGGTACTCGGTCAGGCCGCTGCAGGCGCTCAGTTCTTGGGCGGCGCATATCAATTTTCACAAGAGGTGCAGAACTGGCGCAAGGGTCTGCCGGTCGACAGGGGGAATCTCGCATCCGCTGCCATGGGGTTCGCCGGAGCGGCAACGAGTTCATACGGAGCAACGGGAGAGGAGAAGTCGCATCAAAGGTCCACCGGCGCATCGGACTGGATAGCCGGCGGAAGAACCCTCTGGGATGCCAGCCGCGCCTACCACGGAAAGCCCGCGGAGCAGGAGCCGGTGCTACCTCTGCACGACATGGGGGATGCCCGTCGTTCGTATGACGCGCCCCAGAGCTCTTCCACGTATTCTCGCGCCGACTCCATACAGCGTGCCGCCCACACCACGGCCCCCCTGCCGCACACCCCGTACAGCGATAATGGCGCTGCCGTCTCGACGAGTTCCACCCAACACTTTTCCTCTGTCACGAACCGGGACAGGTCGGCCGCGTACCCCGGTTCAGGAGGTTGGGCCGCACAGAACAGCTCCTCAACCGTGAACTCCGCAGCGTGGGCCGCGTATCCCGGATCCGACGAATACGCCGCGGGCTCCGCGCGGCACCACACTCCGGTCGAAGACCTCGCGCGGCGGACCGCCTTCGGCGATCGCGGCCATGAGGGTCGAAACGTGGCCGGGACGTCGGGAACGTACAACCCTCTGGCGGCCGCAAGTGGGCGGCACCCCGCCCCTCCTCGCACCCCCGCCGCTCCGCGCGCCTACACCGGGGGCACCGGTGAAACCGGGTATCCCCTCCAGCGCGCGGGGAACACGCCGCAGAGCGGTCAGCGCCCCGCACGCTCCAACGGGGGCCGCTGAGCGGAGTCCTTCGCCCGTTCGACCGCGTCCGCCGTCCGACCGCGCCCGCCGGCCGCACCGGTCCGGTCGGCGCGGCCGGCACCAGGTCACGCCCCGCCGCGGTTTCGTGTGGCGGCCGACCGGCTGAGGGCCGGTCTCCCGGGATGGGGGACCGGCCTGCCACACCGCGAGCGGCCATGATGACCGGACAGGACCTCGGCCGTGGCCCGCCGCCCGTTCCCGGGCGGCGGGCCCGTTCGTGCCTGGCGTTTCGGATCCGGCCACGCCGGAGTCGCCAACTTCATTCGCGCTTACGGCGCTTGGCTTCGCCAGTGGCGGCGGCCGCAGGAGAAGAAGGTCGCTTGGCTTGCGGACGCGAGGTCGTCCCCGACCGGTGGGCCGACGCATCGGCAGCACTGCAGAACCCATCGCGGCGGCGCGTGCCCGCGCATCGGTGTGGGCGTATGACCGTAAGGAGTTCCTCATGTTCGACGAATCCGTTTTCCGGTCAGGGCGACCGGTTGTCCTGCGAGGCGGCACGGTGCTGCCGATGGACGATCCGCGCACCGTGCTGCCTCGTACCGACGTACTGGTCCAGGGCGACCGCATCGCCGCGATCGGGCCGCATCTGAGCGTCCCCCACGACACGGTCGTCATCGATGCCTCGGACGGCATCGTGATACCCGGCATGATCGACACCCACCGCCACATGTGGCAGACCGCCATGCGCGGCTACGGAGCCGACTGGACGCTGGGGCAGTACTACGTCTGGTACTTCCTCGACCACGGCAGACACTTCAGACCGGAGGACATCTACGCGGGCAATCTGCTCGCCGCGGCCGAGGCCATGGACGCGGGAGTGACCACGACGGTCGACTGGTCGCACGGTCTGCGCACCGTGGACCACGCCGACGCCGCCGTGGACGCGCTCCAGGCCGTACCCGCCCGCTTCGTCCTCGCCTACGGCAACCTCCACCGGGCCCCCGCCCAGTGGGCGACCGAGTCCGCCCTCCGCTCCTTCCTCGACCGGCGCGTCCCGCGTGACGGCATGCTCGACCTCCAGCTCGCCATCGATGTCACGGGCGACCCCGCGTTCCCCGAGCGGCCCGCCTTCGAGGTGGCCCGCGACCTGGGCGCCGCCGTCACCACTCACGCGGGTGTGTGGGGAGGCCCGCGCGACAGCAGCATCCGGGTCATGTACGAGCACGGTTTCATGACTCCCGGAACCATCTATGTGCACGCCGCCTCGCTGACCGAGGACTCCTACCGGCGCATCGCCGACACCGGCGGCTCCATCTCCGTATCGGCGGAGAGCGAGCAGCACGCCGGACAGGGGTACCCGCCCACCCACGCGGCCCGCGCCCACTCCATCCCGGTGTCCCTGTCCATGGACACGAGCGTCTGGTGGAGCGCCGATCTCTTCTCCGCGATGCGCGCCACCCTCGCCTCGGACCGCTCCCTCGAACACGCCAAGGCGCACGGGGCGGGCGAGGCCCTCACCCACACCAGCCTGCGGGCCCACGACGTCCTGGCCTGGGCCACCCGGGGCGGCGCGGACGCCCTCGGCCGCTCGCACGACCTCGGCACCATCGAGACGGGCAAGAAGGCCGACCTCGTCCTCATCAAGAACGACAACTCCCCGGTCTCCTTCCCCCTTCTCAACCCCCACGGACACGTCGTGCTCCAGTCCCAACGGGCCGACGTCCACAGCGTCCTGGTTGACGGCAGGGTGGTGAAGCACCAGCACCGGCTGCTCGGCGTCGACCTCGCCTCCGTCCGACGGACCGTGGAGCAGACGGTCGGGCATCTGCGGGAACGGCTCGGCGAGAAGGAGTGGCAGAAGGGCATGGACATGCCGGTTCCCGAGGAGAAGGCGCTGAACTTCGGCGTCGGGTAGGGGCCACCAGCGTAAAGAGCGACAGACGCCTGGCTCCAGGTACCCGCCACGTCCCCGGGTTCCTGGATCCAGCCGTCACGACGTCCCCGCGCCCTCGCGGCGGCCACGGCACGGACAACCGATAAATGTCAGTTACGAGAGAACTCCGCCATGCCGAAGCACAACCCGCGTGAAGACGGCGCGACGCCGTGGCGCGGCACCGTGAACCGCGCGAGCGCGTACGCACGGGCATCGTCGCCCCTGCCCCGAAAGGTGAAGGGGCGCCTCGAACACAGCGCCCACACCCTGGTGGGAGAGGAGTCGGTCAGGGACGCGCTCTCCCTCGAACCCGGCTCCCTACGGCCCGACCAGTCCTCCGTCCTCGCCCTGATCCTGCGCCTCTACGGGCCGACGACCCTCCGGGAGGTGTGGAAGACGGCCTCCGAGCGGAACGGCACCGTCGATGTCAGCTCGCTGCGTGGGGCCATGGCCGTCCTCAACCTCCCGCTGGAGCAGACACACCACGACGGCGGGAGCCCGGTCGACGAGGAGACCTCCTCCGACAGCGGCGCGGCGGGACCGAGAGCGGTGCCCGAGGCCCCGCCGACCCGGTCGCCCGTACGCGTTCACCGGTGCGGCACGTCCCTCGCCCCACCGGTGAACGTATGCCCCGGTACGGCGCACGGGGGTCCCGCCTGAAGGGAGGGCGGCCGTGACACCGCCCCTGCTCCTCGACGTCTCGCTCGCCGCGCCGCTCGCCCCTCGGCCGTCCGCCGGTTGACGGACGGTACGGAGGGGACCGACGAGGGTTCCGAGCCGCCTGCGGTACGAGTGGTTCAAAGCCCCGGCTCCCACGCGGGGTTCGAAGCCGTCAGCCGGGCCGGAGTGAACCGTTGGACGGCCGACGCCGTTTCCGAATGAGGGACGAGCGCCGATATTCCCGGTACCGGCGGCGGAAGAAAACCGGTGCCCGGGAATAGGGCGGTGCCCGTGAGAAGCGGACGAGTGAACCGTCTCTCCCACCGGTCCGTAACCGCAGTCAGTGGCACATCGCCAGAACCTGACAACCGGATCAGCCGATCCTTCGCCCACCCGACCACGCCAGAAACGTTGGCGTCCTCACTTCCAGGAATAATCATGCGTATCCGCGCCCTCGCGCTCGCCTCCGTCCTCTCGCTGTCCCTTCTCGGAGTGACCTCCTGTAGTGGTGGGGACGGGGACTCCGGCACGAGCGGGACGAAGAAGCCGCTTTCCTCGCAGCAGCCCGTATCGGTGCAGACCGTGGAATCCGAACTCGGCAAGATTCTCGTGGACCAGTCCGGCAGGACCCTCTACGGATTCACCAGGGACAAGGACGGCGCGAGCAGTTGCAGCGCCGACTGCATCGCCGCATGGCCCGCTCTGACCAGCCCGTCCGACGCCCAGGCTGCCGGAGAGACCGACAAGTCGCTCCTCACGAGGATCAAGCGGACCGAGGGAGCGTTCCAGGTCACCTACAAGGAGTGGCCGCTCTACTACTACGTCGGTGACGCCGTGGCCGGTGATCTGAATGGCCAGGGAATTGACGGCGAGTGGTTCGTGGTGGCCCCCGACGGAAGCTTGGTCAAGTAATCCGTTCCGGCCCTGGATCTTCTCACGGGAAAAGGCGGACAAGACAGGATCAGAGAAAGGACAGCGCCAGGACAGCCCGCTGTCTCCTGATGGATGCATCGCAAGGCATCGCCCCCCACGCTGCTCTTGCTCCGGTACGGAAACCGACCCCGGGTCCGGCCGATTCAACTCTGCTTCGCAGCGAAAGGAAACACCGAAATGACCGACCCCCACCTCTGCGCCGATATCCATCAGGATGCGGTCGACGCCTTGGCGTCCCAGCTCACCGGTTCGCTTTTCACTCCCGGTGATCCCGGCTACACGGCCGAGGCCGTCGCGTTCAATCTGCGCTCGCAGCACCGCCCCCTGCTCATCGTCGCGGCGGCCGACCACGCCGATGTGCGGGCGGCTGTCCGCTTCGCCGCCGCACACGGCCTCCCCGTCGGCGTCATGGCGACGGGCCATCAGCCGTTCCCTCTGGCCGACCGGTTCGTTCTCATCACCACACGCGGGATGGGCGCGGTCGAGATCGACGCGGCGCGGCGGACGGCCCGCGTCGAGGCCGGGGCCGTGTGGGGCGATGTCGTGGAGGCCGCTCGGACTGCCGGGCTCGCCCCCCTGAACGGCTCGTCCCCCGGAGTGGGCGTTGTCGGATACGTACTGGGAGGGGGGCTGAGCCCGGTTCTCGGCCGGAAGTACGGATGGGCCGCCGATCACGTCAGCGCGATCGACGTGGTCACCGCGGACGGGCAGCTCCGCCACCTCACCGAGGACAGCGAACCGGAGCTGTTCCGGAGCATGCGCGGCGGCCGCAGCAACTTCGGCGTCGTGACGAGCATGGAGATCGGCCTCTTCCCCGTGACCTCGTTCTACGGGGGCGGGATCTTCTACACCGCCGAGCACACAGCCGCCGTACTGCACGCCTATCGCGACGTCGTCGGGCGGGCTCCGGACGAACTCACCTGCTCCGTGGCGCTGCTGAACTTCCCGCCGGTCCCCGAGGTTCCGGAGATGCTCCGCGGCAGGTTCACCGTCCATGTGCGGATCGCCTTCCTGGGAGAGGCCGAAGAGGCGGAGAAGCTCATCGCCCCCTTCCGCACCGTCGCCCCCGCCCTCATCGACACGACCGGCGAGCAGCCCTACAGCGCCTTCGCGGCGGTGCACCAGGACCCGACGGACCCGGCGCCCTACGAGGAGCAGGGCACCCTGCTGGCGACGCTGCCCGGCGCCGCCGTCGACACCGTCGTCGCGCGGACCGGTCCCCATTCCGGCAGCCCTGTCACGGTGCTTGAGATACGGCATCTCGGCGGGGCCCTCGGCGAGAGTCACGTGGGGGCGAGCGTCGTCGCGGCGCGCGAGGCACGGTTCACCGTGTGGGGGGCGACCGTGGGCCCGCCCGAGGTGACCGGCGCGGGCACCGAGGTCATGGAGGCGTTGATGGCGGAGCTGCGCCCCTGGGCCACCGGCCGTACCTACCAGAACTTCGCCTCCCGGGAGACGACGGCCGACGACATCTTCGCCCCGGAAGAGCTGGAGCGGCTGCGAAGGATCAAGAAGCTGTACGACCCGGCCAATCTCTTCCGGGTCAACAACCACAACATCGCGCCGGCGATGGATCCCGTGACGGCTGACGCCGAACGGTGACCCAACCCCCGGCAAGCCGACTCCCCCCTCTCCGACCACGGCCGATGAATGTCCCGGCCGGGAAGGGGAGTCGGTCCGCCGGGGCCGGTCCCAGGACTTCCGAGGGCGCGTCAGCACTCCGCCCGTCCTCCCCCACACGCGAACCAGGGATTCATGGCTGAAGCACTGCACTTCGGACTTCTCGGACCTGTCACCGCGAGGCGGGGGGACCGGGAGATTCCGCTGGGCCCGCCCCTGCGCAAGGCGGTCCTGGCCGTTCTCCTGCTGCGCGAGGGGACCTATGTGTCACCCGCCGAACTCATCAAGGCCGTATGGGGAAGCGCTCCCCCGGCCTCCGCCCTCAACTCGGTGCACGCGCATATCCACCATCTGCGGCGGAGCCTCGCGGGCCCCGGCGAGGACACCGATTCCCTCATCCGTACGGTGAGCAGCGGCTATCAGCTCTCGCCTCCTCCCGACAGCGTCGATGTGGGCCGGTTCCAGCGCCTGCTGGCCGTGGCGGAACGGCTGTGCGCGGAAGGGCACTTCGCCGAAGCCGCACAGCGGCTCCGCGATGCCCTGCGTCTGTGGCAGGGCCCGCCGCTGGCGGGGATGGCCGGCGAGTACGCGGAGAGGCAGCGCCGGCTCATCCTGCCGCTGAGGCTCACGGCCGTCGTGGAGAGGATCTCGGCGGACATCGCGTCCGGGGCCCCCGCCGAATCCGTCGCCGAACTCAACCGCCTCATCTCTGAGCACCCGTTGGACGAACGCTTTCGGGAGTTGCTGATGCTCGCACTCTTCGAGAGCGGCCGGCAGGCCGACGCACTCCACGTCTACAGCCATGCCCGCAGGACGCTGGCCAACACCCTGGGCGTGGACCCCGGGCCCGCGCTTCAGCGGCTGCGGGAGCGGATCGTGGCAGGCGATCCACCGGGTCGCCCCCCGGCCGCCGCGCCGGGCTCTCCGGTCCGGCCACCGGGCTCCGCGTCGGTGCCGCGGCAGCTTCCCGCTCCGCCGTCGTTCATCTGCGCGCGGCGGGCCCAGCTCTCGGAGGCGCTCTCGGTGGTCACCCGGTCTGCCGGATCGAGCGTCATCATCGCGATCCAGGGCTCCGCCGGCATGGGCAAGACGACCGTGGGCCTCAACCTGGCCCACCAGTTGGCGCAGCGGTTCCCGGACGGACAGCTCTACGCCGATCTCGGCGCTTTCGGCCCGTACGCGGCGCCCGCGAGCCCCCAGGACGTGCTGGGTCAGTTCCTGCGGGCACTGGGGGTGCCCACACGCGGTTTCCGGCAGCGCCCGGAGGGGCAGACGTCGCTCTTCCGCAGCATTCTCTCCGGCCGGCGCTTACTCATCCTGCTGGAGAACGCGCAGAGTGCCGCGCAGGTGCGGCCGCTGCTGCCAGGAGCGAGGGGATCGGTCGTCGTGGTGACCAGCCGGGGCGAACTGAGCGGGCTCATCACCCGGGAAGGCGCCTACCACCTGCCGCTCGGACCGCTCTCCGCCGTGGACTCCCGTGCGGTGCTGAGGCTCCGCATCGGCGGGAAAAGGGCTTCGGCCGATCCCGTCGCGGTGCACGACCTGGCCGATCATTGCGGCGGCTCGCCCCTCGCGCTCTCCGTGGTGGCCGCGTACGCGGTGACACACGAGCGCTTTCCTCTCGCGGCGATCGCCGCCGGCATCCGTGACGGCAGCATCGACCTGTCGCCCGCTCTTGCCGACCTGTCACCCGAGGACGGAGTACGGCCGCTCTCCCCGGGCACGCGGACTCCGGTTTCCTCGCACTGTCCTCGACCGTAGAGGCGGTGGTGGGGTGCTGTCGTGGTGCTGTCCCCACCACCCCGCACCAGGCAAGCACTTGTTAAGCGAGCGGCAAGCACCCACCCACACACTTGGCCCGTTCTGTACAGAGGCCGTTCGCGCACCCGGCCACCACCGGGCGCTGTGGAGATGTGGGAATGACGCACAGCAAAAGGGTCCACCGGACCCACACACAGCAGGAAACCGAACCCTCCACCGCACTACCCCCACCACCCCGCCACCAAACACCAGGACAACGCACCCATCACAAACAAAAACAAGACACCAACACCAACACGGGCACAGGCACCGGCACCACCGATGCCGACACTGACAGCACCGACTCAGGTGCCGATGCCGATGCCGCCGCCGACAGGCAGCGTGTCGCGGACGAGGCCTTCATCCGCGCCATCTACGACAAACACGGCACCACCCTCCTCCGCGTCACCACCGGTTTACTCAACGGCGACACCCACCGCGCCGAAGACATCGTCCAGGAAGCAGTCCTCCGCGCCTGGAGACACGCCCACACCCTCGACCCCCACGCCAACGGCATCCGCCCCTGGCTCATCACCGTCATCCGCAACCTCATCATCGACAACCACCGCGCACGACAAGCCCGACCACCCGAAACCACCGACACCATCCTCACCGACATGCCCGCCCCCGAACACACCGACCAAGCCCTCACCAAAAAACTCGTCCTCGAAGCACTCCACGACCTCACCCCCGCACACCGCGAAATCCTCCTCCACGTCCAATACCTCGACCACACCGTCACCCAGACCGCCACCACCCTCGGCATACCCCCCGGCACCGTCAAATCCCGCACCCACCTCGCCCTCCGCGCCCTCAAACAAGCACTCACCCACCGCGGATACACACCGTCCACCCACTGACTCCCGGCAGGGAGCCGTCAGTGTGAGGAACGGCCCCCGGGCAATGCCCGGCGGCCGCGGACGCACGCCCGAGCGCGCCGTCCGCGCGCCCGCGCCGCGGCCCCCATCAGCTCTTGTCACCGCTTCATGAACCAATCCGACCACTGGTTCGTAGAATGAGCTAGTTCGCCGGGGGGCCAACGCAATCTCCAGGAGACCGTACGGTGAAATGTGAGCAGGAGAAATCGGAGCTGGCCGTATACGCACTGGCCGCTCTCGACACTGAGGAAACCCAGCGCGTCGGCCGCCACCTCCAAGAATGCGCCGCATGCGGCGCGGATTTAGACGATATCCAGAAGATGGTGACGGCCGTCGGTGTCGTCACGGAGGAAGACCTCCTCGGTGACTGGACGGGAAAGATACCCGAGCTACGAGAAGCCGCCGTCCGCGCCGCCGCCGCCGAACGCGCGATTACACCGCCCCTGCCCCCCGCCGCGTCCGTATCCGCATCCGTCCCACCGCTCACCGTCGTCCCGCCGCTCACCGTCGTCCCGCCGGCGGCCCCCGCGGCACGGACCTCCCCGGGGCGCTTCCGACGCCGCAACTGGGCACTCGCCGCCGCCCTCGCGGGCGTCATGCTCGGCTTCGGCACAGCCACCCTCACCCAGCAGAGCGGGACGGACACCGTTACCGCCACCGCCACCGCCCTCACACCGCCGACCGGACCGGACACCCTCCGTGCCACCAGTGGCACCGGTATCCGCGCCGCCGTCCAGCCCCGCTCCACCGGCTGGGGCACCGAAGTCCTCCTGGAACTCGCCGGGATCGACGGGCCCAGACGCTGCACCCTCGTCGCCGTGTCCGACACGGGCACCGAGGAAACAGCGCTCACCTGGCAGGTCCCCCCGAAGGGCTACGGCCTGCCCGGCTCCGCCAAGAAACAGTTGCTCGCCGTGGGCGGCACCGCCACCCCCAGCGACAAGATCACCGAATACATCGTCCGAACCACCGACGGCAGAACCCTCGTCACCATTCCCGCCTCACCCCGTACCCCCTGACCCACCCCAGCACGGCGCTCGCGCCGTGCCCCGCGAGGCCGTTGTGCGCTCCCGCCGGGCACGGCGCGAACCCGTGTGCCGTGGAGCGGGCCGGCCCCCCTGCCGGAAAACGGTTCCGGGTCGGCGACCGGCTGATCGCCTTCGGCCGACACCGCGACAACAGCGTGCTGATATTCAGCGGCAGCGCCTCCCGCCTCCACACGGAAATGGTCCGCGACGTCCACCAGCCAAAGGACAGAGGGCTTCTCCTCAGCGACCCCGCCAACGCGATTCACTTCCAGCCGGGCCGCGGCCTCAACAGCGTTCTGGTCTCGGCGGTTTCGCCGGCCAGGGCCCTGGAGGGCGCCAGGTCCGCCTCCGTGCCACAGCCCTGAAGCGCCCCGGCCACGCGGGCAGGCGTGCGCCCGGAGCGGAGCCGGGCGGGGCGGAGCGCCCGGGACAGAGCCCGGGGGCGGCCCGACACCAGGTGTCGGGCCGCCCCCGATGACTACGCGGAGAGTCCAGGTCTTCGATGTGGCGAGTGCCGGGTCACTTGACGAGCGAACCGTCCGGCGCGACGGCGAACCATGTGCCGCCGACACCCTGCCCGTTGATGTCACCGGGCTGCTCGTCCCCGGTGAACCAGTAGAGCGGCCAGCAGTCGAGGGTCTGCTGGTCCTTTCCGTCGGGACGCTTGAAGGGGATCACGAGCTTGGGGGCGATGCCCTCGACGTCGTTCTTGTCGACCAACGCGGCCGGCTTCCACTTGTCCAGGCAGGCACCGGTGCAGGCCGTCGTCATGGGCCAGTCGGTGTCCTTGGTGAACCGGTAGAGCGTCCGGCCCTTGGCGTCGACGACGATCTCGCCGAGATCCGGGTCGTCCACGACGGACAGGCCCGGCAGCGCGGCGGCGGCGCCGTCTCCCGCACCGGTCTCGCCGGCCCCGGGATCGGTTCCCGTGCCCGTGGGATCCGCGGAGTCACCGAGAACACCGTCGAGGCCCGGGACCTTGTCCTCGGGCAGAGAGGCGAACCAGGTGCCGCCGACACCGTCACCACTGGTCTGGCCCGGCTTCGAGTCCTGGGCGTAGCGGTACAGGGGCAGTCCCGCCAGCGTGAGCTGGGTGCTGCCGTCCTGCCGTGTCACCGAACCCATGAGCGCCGCGTCGAGCCCCGTCGGCAGGGTGGCACCGTCGGCGGGCACCGGCGGCCAGAGCTTCGCGCAGTCGCCCTCGCACGCCGAGACCGTGGGGTTCGGGCCGTCCTTGGTGAAACGGTAGAGGGTGAACCCGGTCGCATCCGTCACGATCGCCCCGAGGTTCGGGTCGTTCGCCAGGGTCAGTTGACCAGCGGCACCGTTGCGGGAGTCCGCTCCGTCGGAGGGCGTGCCGGCCAGGCTCTCCTGAGCGACGGGGGCCGCCGGTGCCGCGCTGTCGGACTTGTCCTCCGTTTCGGAGCCGCCGCAGCCGGCCGTCAGCATGATGGCGGCGGCGGTGAGTGCCACCGTCATGGAGCGCCAGTTCGCCATGATGTCCCTTCCTGCTTGTGTGCGCCGCGATCACGGCGCTGTCTACAAGCAGTGGCTACGTCGCGTGTGTCGGCGGGGTTCACGGGCGAGGGAACGGGGAGGGAACAGGCCGCGCCTCCTGCGGCCGGCGCGCCGGACTCCCCGCCCCGCAAGGCGGTGTGAACCGCGCGCCGTGACCGTTCGTATCACTCTGTGGAGCGGGGAGCGGACGGTCAGCGCCTCCGCTCCTCCGGGCCCGGCGTGCTCCCCCCGGCTTCAAGCCGGGCCCGGACATCCAACGACGTGAACGGGGCACAGCGCTGTCGGCCCGTCACCTCATGCCTCGTCCTGAATCTCAGGGGGCGTGTTGCCGCCCCGTTCCGTTTCCGCGACCGGGACTGACGGCGGTCAATCACAGGCTCTTACCCTTCGCAGCGGGTTGCTGGACCACATACCTCTTCGGCACAGTCGAATTCTGCGAATTTCCCGCGGTCCTACTCTGCCCCGGAGCACCTCCGCTGCGCAGTCCGGCAGCTGCCGCTCTGACGGCCGCCGCTCGGGGATTCAGAGGCTTGGTAGGGAACTGCGAACTCGTTGCGACCGCCCCCTTGGAAGCATTCCCCCATTCCACCCCGCCTCTGCTCTGATTCAGCATGGCACTCCGGCTCGCAGTGCGGTCGGCCGAAGCGGCATTATTGTTCTCCGGAGTGACACTGCGGCCCGTCGGAGCGACGTTGCGAGCCATTGTTCGCTCCGTTTCCGCCCCAATTTTTTCTTGCTGAATCAGCTCCTCGATTTTACCGAATCCTGAATCAGTGATCGGCGAAACTGGCGGCGCAAAGGTGGGCTCATTGTCGCTGGACGTGCTGTCACGCCTGGACACACTGACGTTTTCCTCGTGCGGCATCTCGGTTTCTTTCTCCCGGTGTACGGCCACTTGCAGGTACGTGCGCCATGTCATTCCGGTTCACGCGGCCTTTCGCCTCGGTGCGTGACAGGGGGCAACCAGGTGTCGGCCCATGCACGGGACCGACACGGAGCACAAAGGTATGGACGGCGGCGGCGAAGGCCGGACCGAAGATGTGGCCGGGCATGAACCACCCACATGCGGTGGCCGTAGGGAGGGTGACAAGGAACTACGAAGATCGGAACGGAAACCATCAGCTCAAAGCGATGGGATCCATCAACAGACGGGGCCCTCGGTCTTCTGCACTTCGCGGGCGCCGGCGCGACGTGCGGCCACGCGACGATGAATTAAGGAGAAGCCGTCGATGAAACAGGCAGATTCCGGCGAACTATGGGGTTCCGGCGAGGTACGCACGGACCGCTGGCTGCCGTACGGGGCCCGGTCCGGTGAGGGACCCCCCGCCTTCGCGTTCACCGTGGGCCAGGACGGCGCCCCGGCAGCGGTGCACCGCCCCGCCGATTCGGGGGAACGCACCGAAGTGGGATACGCCTGGGCCGGGTACCGGGACGGGACCCCGGCCGGGGACACCATCAGGCTGACCCGCCGGATCCACCTTGATCCGCGAGGTGCCACGCCCGAGCAGGTCGCCACGGTGCGTCACCAGCTCACCGGTGCTCTGGAGCAACTGGTGAATCAGCGACACCACCGCCTGCCGGTGCTCCAGCCGGATCAGGTCACCGGTCCTCCGGCCCCGGGGCCGGTTCTGTGGGTCGGGGCGGAGTTCGTTGATTCACCCGAGGCCGCCCACACGGTGGTGCGGGTCCACCCCGGCCTGCCCGCGCCGGGGCAGCCGATGGTGCAGAACCGCTGGTTCACCGGCGTCCATGCCGCCGCCCACGCCCATGAATTCGTACACGGCCTGGGGGTGCGCGACGACCGGGCCGACCCCCGGGTGCTGCTCACCCCGGGCGGGCGCGGTTCCCAGACGGTGACCGAGGGACAGTCCAGCCTGATGGGCCCTTTGCGCGACGACGCCGGAACAGAGCCGTGCTTCACTCTCACCTCCGACCACCTCCAGCAGATCACCGACGTTCTTGCCCCGTATCTCCACCAGGGCAACCACACCCCCACAGCGGCCGGTGGTGGTCAGCTCTCCGCCAACAGCGCCCGCGTGGGCAGCGACACCTCACCGGCCGTCGACTACGAACTCATCCATGCCGACGACAAGAGTTCCGTCGTGGAAAGCGGTGAAGGGGAAGCGCTCTACCATTTCACCGATGCTCTGCCGGAGAGAATATTCAGGGAGGGCCTCGCGCCGATGGACCGTTCCACCATCGTCACTGTCGAGCGCTGGCAGGCCAATCCCCCCTCCCAATTCGTCTCCACGACCCGTAACGAGACGTTGTGGAGTCACAAGAAGCTGTACCGCTACGACATCGATCCCGTGCGTTCCTTCGACCCGGTCGACAGGACGGGCGTCGACGTCAATGCCACCATCACGAAGCAGGAAAAGAGGCCTCGCCTCTTCGAAGAAGAGGTCGCCTTCACCGGACGCATCCCTCCGCAGGCCATCGTCCGGGTCCACTACTACGGGCCCAACACCAATCCCCCCAACTACAAGAAGATCCTGAAGTCCGGCACGTGGGATGCCACAGCGCAGAAAGTCGTCTGGAACCAGGACACGGCACCGTCCCTCCCCGCCGGCTGGGGCAAGCTGTCCGAGGCCGCGACTCCGCGGTCGGCGAGTTCTGCGCCAAGGGCATCCGTCGCTGCGGACAGCGCTGTCAGGCTGCCCTCCGTCGCGGCGATGCGGCTGCCGAGAGAGCCGGCGCCGCATCCTTCCGACCTCGCGTGCACTTCGCCCGCCGGTCGTCACCGGGCGGAGCCGAAGAGCACCACGCTTTCACGCCTTTCGTATACGAGGTGACCGGAGGGCCGACGAAAAAAGAGGAGCAGGGCCATGAATAACTTCACGATGGATCACACCGCAGAGGCCAGGAAGTTGATCGCGGAAGAGTTGGAGGCAAACCAACTACCCGTTTGGCAACCATCGGGTCCTGATTCACGCGCCACTGCCGTCGGCAACTCGCGAGGACAATCTTCTTCACTGTTCCGACTGATTCGCGATGCGGTTGATCGTGTGCTTGCTTTTTTGCGGGGAACGCCGTCCGAAAACAAGGAATCGACGTCGCCACCCGGAAGAGAGGAATGGACACCAAGGCTTCCTGCGCCCCAACCACCAGGCCCGCTCATGGAGCAAGTCCTCCGAAGCAGCGAACCGGAGCGAACGGCGATCGCCTCCGCACTGCTCACTCTGATACAGGAGAACCCCGAGTATCGCCAGGCCTACGATACGGGCCGGCTGCCCCTCACGGGCGCGGTCGCCGGAGAGGCGTGGCGGCCCTCGCCGGATGTTCTGGGAACTCCGGATGTTCTGGGCACTGAAGAACGGGCTACCGAATCGATTTCCTCCATCGGCCACGATATGCGAATCGAGGAATCGGCTGCGCTTGCGCACGCATGGATCGAAAGGTATGACGCTCAGACCGCCCCACGTCTTGATGTTGGAGGCTCCCGGTCCGTTGAAGAACCGCCGGAGGTATCCGTCTTCGGCAAGGCACCCCTGGCCAGAGCAGCCGAGGCACGATCGACCCATACAAGAGAAAGGGCCACGAGCCCTGAACGGGCAAGCAAGCCTCCGGTGACGAGTCGCGTGGCAAACCAAAGCGATGCGGCCGGCCGGTCGCGTCCCCGGTAGCCGGCAAAGGAACACGCCGGGACAGGATTCGGCTTCTGGAGGATTGCCCCATGACCCGCATGTCCGCCACACGAGCCCATACGCAACCCATCAGCTTCAGCTCACAGTTTGGTTTTCGCCATGACACCTGAAGACATCAGGGAACTCGCCGTCCAAATAGTGGACAACGATATGATCATCGCCAAGTCCAGGGAGGCGGAAGAAGTCGCCCCTTCCAGGGAAGCGCTGAATGCTGCACGTATTGCTGCCGAGACCGCGAAAAAACGCAACGACGGCATCATGGAGCTGGTGAAGGAAGCTTCCCGGACAGATAGAGCGGAACTGAGAAAACAGGTCACGAATCTTGTGTCCGAGGGGAATGCGTGGCACAGACACAAGTCCGGCGAACTGCACACGGTCTCCACTCTGCTGACGGTATTCAAGCGTTCACGCACGAGGCTGCCGGTGCTGGCCGACCATGACAGATCCGTCACCGATTATCTGAGACAGAACCCGGACCTTCGGCACATGTATCCGTCCGGAGAGGATCCGGAACGCTACTTGATCACGGAGGCCGCCCGAAGCCGGCGTGTGATCGAGGAAACGCTGGCTGCCCGATTCGTGAGACCGCCGTCGCCCAAGCTGCCGACCGTGGCAGTGGACCGAATCCCGCCGCTACCGACCGCGGTCCGCCGAGTCACAGGAGCGGAAACGGACGGCCGAGCACGAGGTGAAGCCGGAACCGGGACCGCCCCGGGGCCTCAGGCGGAAAGGGGCAGCACACAGAGTGCCACCGCCGTTTCGCGTGCACGGGACCAGAACGTCGATCGCCTGGACGGACGGGCCCGGACCGAGGGCGCCCCTGCGGTGGTGGACGGAAACACGCCGGTTGGCGAGAGGCGGGGCAGAAACGCTGAACTCCTCCTGGGTATCAGGCAGGCCGAGTCCCTGCGGCGCGAGTCGAGCGGCCGCACACGATTCGGAGCCGATCCGCGGCCGGTGCCCCGGCCCCCCGATCGTCTGAGTATCTGGCGTGCCGCGTCAGGGCAGCCCGCGTCCGCGTCGCCCATGGATGCCACGGCCGCCACGGCAGGTGGGCAGGGCGGACATGAGCGGCCTCCGGCCTATTCGGCATCCTCGTTTCCTGCCGCTTCCTCTTCCGCTGCCGGTCAGGTCCCGTCGGTGTCCGTGGGGGGTCCGGTTGGCCTCGCCTCGCCCAGCGTCGCGGCGGCGGCGCAGCGGCCGTCGCCGACTGTCGACGGCCACCCCGCGTCGCCCCCTCCGCCGTATGAAGCCCACCCGCCCCGGTCCGCCCAGCCCCAGGCCCGGTCGGCACTGTCGCATCTTTCGCGCCATTTCACCCGGAGTCGGTGACCACCTCGCTCATAGCGCAGGCCAGCTCAGCCGGGGCCGTCAGCGGCCGGGAGCGGCTCCACCCTGCCGGGTGTCGTTGACCGAGTCGACGATCACCGGCTCGCCGTTCTCGTCGAGCCCAGCGAATCGGTCCGCAGGCCGTGAACCGGGCCGGTGCCGTACTCGCCCGCCAGGAACCGCACCCCCAGCAGCGTCCCCATGCGCGCCTCGACGAGACCCTGCGCATCCGCCTCGGCCCCGGCAAGACGCGGCGTAACCTCGGTCAAGCCCCCGATTATGTGAAACAGCTTCAGGCCCGACACCTTGATTACGTCAAAATGAAGGACGCCCGGCCGAAAATCGTCCCATTGCAGCGTGCCGCCGACACATCGAGGACGCTGTGGGATGCCACCGATTAGCCTCGCCGTTTCGGTTGGGATGAGGCCGGAAGCGGGGCGGAAACACGAAAGTGCCTTCTGACCCGCAATGCCGGTGAGTTAGCGCGTCAACGCAGGTCAGGCGTTGGGATCCGCACCGCGATCAGACGCCGCAGGCGTCCGGCCGACTGCTCGGCCGCCGTGAGGCGGGCCTGCTCGGCCCCGGCGGAGGTCAACCGCTCCAACGACTGCTCGTTTTGGCATGAACAAGAAAGGCTCTGACCCGCATTTCTGCTGGTCAGAGCCTTGATCCGGAGTGCCCCCGGCAGGATTCGAACCTGCGCACACGGCTCCGGAGGCCGTTGCTCTATCCCCTGAGCTACGGGGGCGTATCGCTGTGGTGGCGACGGGTGAAACCCTACCAGCTTCCGTGGGGTGGCTGTGAACAGGTATTTCCGGGGGGTGGGGCGGGCGGGGAGGTCAGGCGGAGGAGCGCTTGCTTCTGGGGGGTGCGGTCTTCTTGGCGGGGGTCTTCTTCGCCGTGGTCTTCTTGGCCGCCGTCTTCTTCGCGGGGGTGGTCTTCTTCGCCGCGGCCTTCTTCGGCTCCTTCGGCTTGCGGTCCGGCAGCTGGGTGACCTCCGCGACGTCTCCCCCGTTCCCGCGTGCCTCCTTCGCCGCGCGCACGCTGTTCTCCAGTGCCGCCATCAGGTCGATGATCTTGCCGCCGCCCTCCGCCCGTTCGCGCGCCGGTACCGGTTCACCCTCCGCCTTGGCCGCGATCATCTCCTCGACCGCCTCGCGGTAGTCGTCGTGCAGCGAGTCGAGTTCGACCGAGCCGAGGGTGTCCATCAGGGCGTCGGCCAGGTCGAGTTCGGCGTCCCGTACGGTCACTCCGGTCTCGGGCGCCACGCCCTCGGGGACCCTGATCTCGTCCGGCCAGAGCAGACCGTGCATCGCGATGACATCGTCGACCACCCGCAGCATGCCGAGCCGCTCACGGCCCCGCAGGGCGAACTTGGCGATGGCGACCTTCTTGCTGCGTTTCAGCGCCTCGCGCAGCAGCGTGTACGGCTTGGCGGCGGGGACGCCGCTCGCGGCGAGGTAGTACGCCGCGTCCATCTGGAGCGGGTCGATCGAGTCCGCGGGGACGAACGCCACGATCTCGATCGTCTTCGCCGTGGGCAGCGGCAGCGACGCCAGGTCCTCGTCCGTGATCGGGATGATGGAGCCGTCCGCGTCCTCGTACCCCTTGCCGATCTCCGCCGCCGACAGCTCCTCGCCGTCCAGTTCGCACACCTTGCGGTAGCGGATACGGCCGCCGTCCTCCTTGTGTATCTGACGGAAGGAGATGGAGTGGTTCTCGGTGGCGTTCACCAGCTTGATCGGGATACTGACCAGCCCGAAGGAGATCGCGCCGTTCCATATCGATCGCACGTTCCATCCCTTTCATCCGTTAATCGTGAGATTTATGGGATTCTCATCGTATGACGCCGATCACAGTGGTGGAGGGGCGGCGCCTCTCGCTCAGCAATCTGGAGAAGGTGCTGTACGGCGCCACCGGCACCACCAAGGGCGAGGTCCTGCACTATTACGCCCAAACGGCGGGCCCTCTCGTGGCCCATCTCGCCAATCGCCCCGTCTCCTTCCTGCGCTACCCGGACGGGCCGGGCGGCCCGGTCTTCTTCACCAAGAACCCGCCGCCCGGGACCCCCGACTGGGTGCGGGTCGCCGAGGTGCCCAGAAAGACGGCGGACAGCGGCCGGCAGGTGGTGGTGGAGGATCTGCCGTCGCTGATGTGGGCGGCAAACCTGGTCGTGGAGTTCCATACGCACCAGTGGCAGGCCGATACCCCCGGCCAGGCCGACCGGCTGGTCTTCGATCTGGACCCGGGTGCGCCCGCCACCGTCGTGGAGTGCTGCGCGGTGGCACGCTGGCTGCGCGAGCGGCTCGGCGAGGACGGCCTGGAGAGCTACGCGAAGACCTCCGGCTCGAAGGGGCTCCATCTTCTCGTGCCGCTGGAGCGGACGCCGTCGGCCGACGTCTCGGCGTACGCGAAGGGCCTGGCCGTCGAGGCGGAGGCGGCCCTGCCGGAGCACGTGGTCCACCGGATGGCCCGCTCGCTGCGCCCGGGGAAGGTCTTCGTCGACCACAGCCAGAACGCCGCGGCGAAGACGACCGCCGCGCCCTACACCCTGCGGGCCCGGCAGGAGCCGACCGTCTCCACGCCCGTGACCTGGGACGAGATCACGGACTGCACGGCGGCCGAGGAACTCGTCTTCCGGTCCACGGAGATCGCCGGGCGGCTGGAGCGGTACGGAGACCTCCTCGCCCCGCTCCTCGACCCCGGCCACGCCGGACCGCTGCCCTAGACGTGACCGCTGCCCGAGACGTAGGGGCATCCCCAGACGTAGGGACGTAGGAGACCTCGGGACGCGGGGACGTAGACCCCGACTGCCTGGCGCCTGCCCGCCGGCCGGTGCGCCCGCCGGTCGCCACTCCTACACCGACAGCCACGTGCGGCGGTCGCGGGCCGTCGCGTACAGGGCCTCGATGTCTGCCGGTTTGAGTACGCCCCCGAGGTACGCCAGCGTCGGGATCTCGGAGTCCCGCAGGATCCGTACGTCCGGCGGGGACGGCAGCGTGTGCCGCCGGGACGGCTCGACCACCGCGAGGACCGGACGTACGGCGGTCGCCAGGGCGAACGAGGCGCGCTCGGCCGCGCGGCGGGCCCAGCGGAGTTCGGGCCGCGGTTCGGCACGGCCCGTACGGACCATGGGGTCGGCGATACGGACCCGCCGCCCGCGCGCGGCAAGGGTACGTACGGCCAGGACGCCGGCCGGGCCGATCGCGAGATGATCGATACGGGCGCCGGCACCGGCCCCGGGAAGCGGTATCGAGTGCAGCACCCGCCAGCCCGCGCCCTCCAGCCGGTCGAGGTGATCACCGAGGAGTTGCCTGGCGAGGAGTTCCCCGGATCGCGGATCCCCGTGATACGGGTCCGCCGGCCGTGTGCCCCGGCGGAACCACCCACGCGGCTCGGACGCCGGAAACGCGTCCAGTTCCGCGTGGAGCGCCTCGCCCGGACGGTTGGGGGCGAGGTCGTCGTCCGGGTGGAGGGAGAGCCGGTCCAGATCGGCCGGGGTCGGTATCGGCGGCGGCCCGACGGCCACCTCGCCGGTGATGTACGGCGCGAGCGCGGCCAGCACATCCTCGCGCGCCGCCCCGGGGAGCACGCTGATCCGCCCACCGGTCGAGCCGTCCGCGCCGGTCACACCGGTCACACCGGCCGAGCCGTCCGCGCTGTCGTACCAGGCGACGGCCGTGCCGTCCGGTCGGCTCACGAAGAGCCGGTCGCGGCCCCGGAAACGGACCGGCGTGACCCGTAATCGGATCGTCATGCCACCTCACCCCCACTGCCACCCATGGGAACAGTCGCGGGCCCGCGGAGGCAATAGGTCACGCCGCCCGCCGGCCAGCACCCCTCCGCCGGCCAGCACCCGCCGCCCGCCACCGCCGTCGTCATCTCCGTACGGCAATCTGGGTAGAGGGAGCAGACTCTCCCCGACGCTCCCGCGCCGGGCGCGTGTCTCGCGGAAGGAATCACTCACATGATCATCTTCGGTACCAAGGGCTATCTCTACCAACTGGCCATACTGACGCTGGTCTGCGGCCGTTGCGGCAACCCCTCCGCGCACACGCTCAAGAAGCGCGTCACCAAGTTCACGCTGTTCTTCGTGCCGCTCTTCGCGTTCTCCACCAAGTACGCGACCCAGTGCACGTTCTGCGGCGCCGAGCAGCAGGTGACGAAGGAGCAGGCCGACCAATTGCTCGCCCAGAGCACCGGCCAGACGGGTGGCGGCGCCGCGTACGACCGGACGGCGCAGCGGAACCCCCACCAGCACTGAGCCCACAGGAGCCCACGGCAGCACAGCGGCAAGCACAGCGGGGATCCATCGGGAACCGACCGGGAACGCCATGGGAGTCCTGTCGGAGTCCGATGGCGCGAACACCCAGAGTCAGCGATTGCGGACATTGAGTAGCGAACCTAGCGTGAACCACGCGAGTCATATGCCGGAATCACCGGCTCCTCGCCCTCAGGTCCCAGGAGTCCCCATGCCCGTGCGTTCGCTCGGCCGTACCGCCGCCGTCCTCACCGTCTCCGCGCTCGCCGCCACGACTCTCGCCACGGTCTCCGCCACACCCGCCTTCGCCGCTTCCGCGTTCGCCGAGCCCACGGTCACCGTGTCCGCGACCACCGAACCGGCGGCCACCGGACCAGCGACCACCCAGCCTGCGGACAATCCACCCGGGAAGCCGGAAGCCGGAAAGCCGGAGACCGGGAAGCCGGAGACCGGGAAGCCAGAAGCCGGGAAGCCAGGGGCCGCGAAGCCGGAGCCCGGGAAGTCCGAGCCGGCGAAATCGGAGCCGGGCAAGTCCGAGCCCGGGAAGTCGCAGGCGGGCGCCCAGGGAGGCGGCGGCCAGGATGGCGGCAGATACCGAGGCAAGGTCGTCGCCAAGACCGGTTTGCTCCTCCGCGACAAGCCCACGCGCAGCAGCAGAGTCGTCGGCGAAGTGGAGTACGGCGACATCGTCCGAATCTTCTGCAAGGTGGAGGGCGGCAACGTGGACGGCAACAACCGCTGGTACCTCCTCGCCGACGGCAGCTGGGCCTGGGGATCGGCCAAGTACATCCGCAGCCTCGGCGAGACACCGCACTGGTGCTGACACCGCACCCAGCCCCGCCCCCGTCCCCGTACGCCGCCCCGCGCTGACACCCGCGTCCGCCCGAAGTGAGCCCGGCATGCTTTACGACTCCACATAAACGGACATAAGGCATGCCGCCTTGCTACGTTTCGATCCATGACCGCAACGACGGGGGACACTCCCCCGCCCGAGCCCGGCCTCCGCAAGCGCCGCGGCGTCGAACTCTCCCTCCTCGTCTGCGCCGTCCTCATCTCCGTCTTCGGTTATGTCAGCGTCGGCCTCGGCAAGTACGGCGCGCTGCCGCCCGGCGCGGTCCGATACGGCGTCGGGCTGGGCGTGCTCGCCCTCCTCGCCCATATCGCGGTCCGTCTGCGCGCGCCGTACGCGGATCCCCTGCTGCTCCCCATCGCGGTGCTCCTCAACGGTCTCGGCCTGGCGCTGATCCACCGGCTCGACCTGGAGACCCCGAACGGCATCGCGGCGCCGACCCAGTTGGTGTGGTCCACCTTCGGCGTCGCGCTGTTCATCGCCGTCGTCGCGTTCCTGCGCGACCACCGCGCGCTCCAGCGCTACGCGTATCTCTCGGTCGCCACCGCGCTGGTGCTGCTCATCGTGCCGATCTTCTATCCCGCCGTGAACGGGGCCAAGATCTGGATCCGGTTCGGCGGGCTCTCCTTCCAGCCCGGTGAGTTCGCCAAGATCCTGCTCGCGGTCTACTTCGCCGCGTATCTCGCCGCCAACCACCATGTCCTCGCCTACACCGGGCGCAGGATCCGCAAGCTCCATCTGCCCACCGGCCGCGTCCTCGGGCCGATCGTCGCCATCTGGCTGATCAGTGTGATGGTCCTCGTCCTCGAACGGGATCTGGGCACCTCGCTGCTCTTCTTCGGGCTCTTCGTGATCATGCTCTATGTGGCGACCGGACGCACCGGCTGGATCGCCGTGGGACTGCTGCTCGCCGGGGTCGGCGCCTTCGCCGTCGGCTCGCTGGAGCCGCATGTGCACAGCAGGGTCGAGGACTGGCTGCATCCGTTCGCGTCCATCGAGGAGGGGCGCGGGCCCGGCCAGCTCGCCCAGTCGCTCTTCGCGTTCGCGGCCGGCGGGCTGTTCGGTACGGGGCTCGGCCAGGGCCAGTCCATCCTGATCGGCTTCGCCGCCAAGTCGGACTTCATCCTCGCCACCGCGGGCGAGGAGCTGGGCTTCGTCGGACTGGCCGCCATCTTCATGCTGTACGCGCTGCTGGTCGCCCGTGGCTACCGTACGGGGCTGGTGCTGATCGACCCGTTCGGACGACTGCTCGCCACCGGGCTCGCCTCGATCCTCGCCCTCCAGGTGTTCGTCATCGCGGGCGGGGTGATGGGGCTGATCCCGCTCACCGGTATGGCCATGCCGTTCCTCGCGCAGGGCGGCTCGTCGGTCGTCACCAACTGGGTGATCGTGGCGCTGCTCATCCGGCTCAGTGATTCGGCCCGCAGCCCGCGCCCCGGGACCGGGCCCGGTCCCGAGTCACAGTCACAGTCCCAGTCCCAGTCCCGGTCGCGGTCCCGGTCGGGGTCCGAGCCACAGTTCCAGTCTCAGTCCAAGCCCCAGTCCCCGTCACAGTCCGAGGAGACGGGAGTCGTGGCACCCGCGATCCTGGACCCTGGAGGACGCCCGCTGATCCGCGAGGACGACCAGTGATCCGCCATATCCGGCGCACCGCCCTCTTCTGTCTGCTGCTCCTCGTCGCCCTGCTGCTCAACGCGGTCAGAATCCAGATCATCGAGGCGGACTCCCTCGACAGGAACCCCGCCAACCGCCGTGCCTCCGTGCTCCGTTACGCCCAGCCGCGCGGTGACATCGTCGTCGACGGCAAGACGGTCACCCGTCCCAAGGACACCCGGGAGCCGCTGCGCTACGAGCAGGGCTACACCCAGGGTCCGCTGTACGCGCCCGTCACCGGCTACGCCTCCCAGACGTACGGCACGACACTGCTGGAGAGCGCCGAGGACGACGTACTCTCCGGTACGGAGCCGATGCTCGCGCCCCTCCCCTTCTGGAACGACCTCACCCGCAGCCGGCAGCCCGGCGGCACGGTCGTCACGACCATCAAGGAGTCGATGCAGCGGGCCGCGTACGACGGGCTCGCCGGGCGGCGGGGCGCGGTCGCGGCGATCGAGCCGACGACGGGCCGGATTCTGGCGCTGGTCAGCAGTCCTTCGTACGACCCGGGGCGGCTGTCGGGCACCGGCAGCAGGGTCACCGGCGCGTGGACCCGGCTGACCGGGCAGGACACCCAGCCGATGCTCAACCGGGCGATCCGGCAGACCTATCCGCCCGGTTCCGCCTTCAAGATCGTGACGGCGGCGGCGGCGCTGGAATCGGGGACGGTCAGGGAAGCCGACGCCCCGACCGGGATCGGGGAACCGTTCGTCCTGCCGGGGACGCGGACCAGACTGCCCAACGAGGCGGTCGGCTGCGGCGGGGCGTCGCTCGCGTACGCGATCAAATGGTCCTGCAACACGGTGATGGCCGGGCTCTCGGTGAAGGTCGGGCTGGAGGGGATGGTGCGTACCGCCGAGAAGTTCGGCTTCAACGACGCCGGGCTCACGATCCCCTCCCGGGTCGCCGCCTCCCGCTTCGACACACGGATGAGCGACGACGAGCTGGCGCTCTCCTCCATCGGGCAGTTCGACACCCGGGCCACTCCGCTCCAGATGGCGATGGTCGCGGCGGCGGTCGCCAACGGCGGGGACCTCAGACACCCCTATCTGGTGGATCGGATCACCACCGCAGACGGCGACATCGTGTCCCGTACGGGCGAGCGGATGTACCGGCGGCCGATGAGCCCGGCCACGGCGCAGCAGCTGCGGCAGATGATGATCGACGCGGTCAGGGACGGTACGGGGACGAAGGCGGGCATCCCCGGGGTGACGGTCGGCGGGAAGACGGGGACGGCCCAGCACGGGGTGGACAACTCCGCTCTGCCGCACGCCTGGTTCATCGCCTGGGCGCAGGCCGAGGACACCGTCCGTCCCGCCGTGGCGGTCGCGGTGGTCGTCGAGGACGCGGCGGCCGGGCGCGCGGACATCAGCGGCGGCGGGACCGCGGCGCCGATCGCACGCGCGGTGATGGAGGAGGCGCTGCGAGACTGAGGAGACCGGGCGGGGCGACGGACCAGGAGGCGGGGGCGACATGCCGGTGGACGTACCTATGGACGTACCTGGGGACATGCCGGAGGACGTGCCGATGACGGACAGGGTCGGGGAGTCGCTGGCGCGGATCGAACGACTCGATCCGCGGCTGTGCGCGTTCATCGAGGTGTGGGACGACGAAGCGCGGGCACGGGCACGCGCGGTGGACCGGCGGCTGCCCCTCGCCGGGGTGCCGTTCGCGGTGAAGGGACCGTCCGGGATCCGGTCGTACGCGGCGGAACGCCTGATCGCGGCGGGGGCGGTGCCGGTGGGCTCGACGGCGGTGCCGGGGCCCGGCACGTACTGGCAGACCTGGGGGCAGGGCAGACACGGCCGTACGGTCAACCCGTACCGCGCCGACCGTACCCCCGGCGGTTCCTCGGCGGGCTCCGCGGTGGCGGTGGCGGCCGGCATGGTGCCGCTGGCCACGGGCAGCGACGGAGCCGGCTCGGTCCGGATCCCGGCCGCCTGGTGCGGGGTGTTCGGTCTGAAGACGACGAACGGACTGCTGCCGTCGCCGGACCGTACGGGGCTGGCCTCGGCGGGCGTACTGGCACGGTCGGCGGCGGAGGCACGGCCGTTTCTGCGATGCGTGCTCGGCATACCCGACACGTACGACGCCATGTACGACTCCATATGCGACGCCATGGACGACGCCCCGGCTGCCGTGTCTCTGCCGGTGCCAGCGGTCTTCTCCCCCGATCTGGGCTATGCGCGGCCGGACCCGGAGGTCGCGGGGGTGGTAGGGGCGGCGGTGGAGCGGCTGGTGGCGGCGGGGGTGGTACGGCTCGTACGACCGGGCGGCGCGGGGCTCGCGGAGGCGCCGGCGCTCATGGATCCGTCGGCGCTCATGGATCCGTCGGCGCTCACCGAACTCTCGGCGCCGGCTGATCCGTCGGCGCTCGCCGAGCCGTTCGTACTCCTCGATCCGTGCGAGGCCTGGACAACCGTGCGCGGCGGCGATCTGTCCGGGGGTGCCGGGGCACGGGCCGCGGAGGTACGGGCGGAGAACGACCGCAGGCTCGACGCCCTGTTCGCGCGTACGCCGTTGCTGCTCACCCCGGTCACCCCGAACCGGCCACATGGGCACGAGGGACCGGGCGAGCTCTACTCCACGGCGCTGACCTGGGCATTCAATCTGAGCGGGCATCCCGCCGCGAGCATTCCGGCCGGTTTCACGGCGGACGGCTGCCCGGTCGGACTGCAACTGGTCGCGGCACGGGGAGCGGATGTCTCCCTGCTCGACATGGCTGTCGCGGCGGAGAAACACGCGGCGCCCCCGGCACCCCGCAAGGCCCTCCCGGCCCCCACGGCCCCCACGGCCCTCCCGACCCGCAAGGCCCCCACGGCCCCCTAGACCCTACGGCAGCGGCTCGCGGCGCTCCCGCCACTGCGCCGGGACCGAGCCCGTCCCCGTACGGGCCGCGACGATGCCCCCGGTGATGGCGCAGGTGGTGTCCACGTCCCCGAAGCCCTCGGCCGTCGACCAGAGCGCGGCCGGCAGATCGTCACGGTGGCGGGCGGCCGTCCACACCGCGAACGGCACGGTGTCGTCCGCGCGGATCCGCCCGCCGTTGCCGAGCACATCGGCGGCCTTCCACGGCTCGGTGGTGAAGGGCAGTTCCGCCGCCCGCGCGAGACCGTCCCGTACCGGGCCCTCGGGCGTGGCCTCGGCCACCGCCGCCACGGAGAGTTCGGACCGTACCGACAGCGCCGCCGCCACGGCGACCGCCACCGCGCCCGCGATCCCCTGCGGATGGGCGTGGGTCACCTCGGCGGAGAGGACGGCCTGTTCGGCGACGCGTTCGAGGTCACCGGCGAACCAGGCGCCGAGCGGCGCCACCCGCATCGCCGCGCCATTGCCCAGGCTGCCGCCCTCGAACAGGCCGGGGGCCAGGGTGCGCCAGCTCTCCGGCTCGGGGAGCAGAGCGGGCAGCAGCACATGCATACCGTGCCCGTAGCCACGGGCCGGATCCGCGTCGTAGGTGAGTGCGAAGCAACTGGCCAGCCGGTCCTGGACGATGGCGCCGTGCTCGTGGAGGACGCCCTGGATCGCGAGGGCCATCGCCGTGTCGTCCGTCCAGTGCCACTCCAGCTCCTGCGGGGTGAGCCGCGCCTTGATCTCCGCGTAGGCGCGCGGGCGTTCGCGGAAGAGCGGGAACCAGCGCTCGCCGAAGGCATCGCCCAGTGCGAGCCCTTCGAGACTGCGACGGGCGGCCGCTCGGTCGGCAACAGCTGTGCGTGGGGTGGCCATAGGGACCATCGTGCCGTCCGAACGCGCGTGATGCGCCACATTCGGAGGTTCGTCCGTATGGCCGCCGATGGACGGACCATCGATAGACGCGGAGTCAGCAACTCGCGTACAGGGGATTGACGCGCTTGCTGACACACAGTCTCATAAGAGGTGACCGCCGGTAGCCCCCAGCGATGAGGTGCGCTCAGCCATGACGACTCCGCCCGATCCGAGCGAACGCGGCGCGACCGGACCCGGCGCGGCCGAACGCGGCGCGACCGGTCGAGGCACGCCCGAGAGCGGTGCGGCCGGACGCGGCGCGGCCGAGAGCGATGTGCGGGTCCTCCGTGACGCACTCGGCCCGCTCAAGGACCGCGAGCAGGTCGCCGCGCGGCTGCTCGAATCCTCGGCCAGGCACTCCTTCGATCCCGACAGGGAACTCGACTGGGAGGCACCGGCCGAGGACGGCAAGTGGTTCTGGCCGCCGGAGCTGGTCTCCCTCTACGGCACTCCCCTCTGGCGCACGATGCCGGAGGAACAGCGGATGGACCTGGCCAGGCACGAGGCCGCGTCGCTCGCCTCGCTCGGCATCTGGTTCGAGATCATCCTGATGCAGCTTCTGGTGCGGCACATCTACGACAAGCCCGTGACCGGCAACCATGTCCGCTACGCCCTCACCGAGATAGCCGACGAGTGCCGGCACTCGATGATGTTCGCGAAGATGATCCAGAAGGGCGGGGCACCCGCGTATCCCGTGCCGCGCTTCCATCACAATCTGGCGCGCGTCCTGAAGACCGTCTCCACGACGCCCGGTTCCTTCGCGGCGACGCTCCTCGGCGAGGAGATCCTCGACTGGATGCAGCGGCTGACCTTCCCCGACGAGCGTGTCCAGCCACTCGTGCGCGGAGTGACCCGTATCCATGTCATCGAGGAGTCACGCCATGTCCGGTACGCCCGCGAGGAGTTGCGGCGCCAGATGGTGACCGCGCCGCGCTGGGAGCGGGAGTTGACCCGGCTCACCTCCGGCCAGGCTGCGCGGGTGTTCTCCGTCTGCTTCATCAATCCCCAGGTGTACGAGAACGTCGGGCTGGACCGCAGGCAGGCCGTCGCCGAGGTACGAGCGAGCGGTCACCGCCGCGAGGTGATGCGGACGGGCGCCCGACGGCTCACGGACTTCCTGGACGACATCGGTGTGCTGAGCGGCCCCGGACGCAGGCTCTGGAAGTCGTCGGGACTCCTTGCCTGAGCGGCGCCCGACCGGCCGCCGGGGGCGGTTACGCTGCCGACATGACCGCCCCCGCAGCACCCGCGTACCGACGGCTCAGCGTCGAGGAGCGCCGTACGCAGCTCCTCGACGCGGCGCTCACGCTCTTCGCGCACCGGGCTCCCGAGGATGTCTCCCTCGATGATGTCGCGGCGGCGGCCGGGGTGTCGCGGCCGCTCGTCTACCGGTACTTCCGGGGCGGCAAGCAGGAGTTGTACGAGGCGGCGCTCCGCTCCGCCGCCGACGAGCTGGAACTGTGCTTCACCGAACCGCCGGTGGGCCCGCCGACCGAGCGGCTGGGGCGTGTACTCGACCGCTATCTCGCCTTTGTCGACCAGCACGACGCCGGATTCAGCGCGCTGCTCCAGGGCGGCAGCGTCTGTGAGACGTCCCGGACGACCGCGATGGTCGACGAGGTACGGCGGGCCGCGGCCGAACAGATCCTGCTCCACATCGGCACGGGCGGACCGGCCACGGACCAGTCAGCTACGGGCCAGCCGACGCGGAAGCCGGCGGGGGCGCGGAAGCCGGCGGGCGCGCGGCTGCGGATGATGGTGCGGACCTGGATCGCGGCCGTCGAATCGGCGTCGCTGATATGGCTGGACGAGGGGAAGCAGCCGTCGGCCGCCGAACTGCGCGACTGGCTGGTCGACCATCTCATCGCGCTCCTGGTCGCCACGGCGGCCACGGACGAGGAGACCGCCGGGGCCGTCGACACGCTGATGTCGTACGAGCGTCCGGACGGCCCCGTGGCCACCCTGGCCCACCGGGTGATCCCCAGGGTGAACGGGGCCGCCCAGGGCCTGGAGCCGGCGTCCGCCCGACCCGGCGCCGGCCGGGGGACGGGACCCGGCGCCGCTCCCGGCACTGACGGACGTCCATGAACCCGGGAGCGTCCGGGTCCGTCATACGGCCGACGGCGGGACGTCACCGAAGCTCATCCCCTTCGCGGGCACGCCCGGACCGGCCGGTCGCACATCCGGACCGGCCGGTCTCAGCGCCCGCCCGGACGCTTCGGGGGACACCGGGGTGCCGGACTGGTGGGCGGTGCGGGAGTGGGCCGTGCGGGAGTGAGCGGTGCGGGAGCCCTTCCCCGCCGGGCTGAGCGAGACTGGGCCCGTGAGAAGCGAAGACACCCTCTTTGTCGGCGGCCCGATGGACGGGCGCGTACTGCCCGTGCTGACGGGGCCGACCGGGCATCCGCCCAAGTGGTACGAGATCCCGGTACCCGACGCCGACGGCGGGCCGCCCACCGTGCACACCTACCGGCGCGCACCGGCGGGCTACAGCAAGCGCCTTGGGCTACAGCGCGGGTGGAAGTACGAGTACGTCTCCACGGGCCGTGAGCGCCGCACGCTGAAATGGCCCTGGTCGAAGCCGGGCGGCGGGGCGACTCCATAGGGGGCACGGTCGCGACCACGTCGGCAGTCGCCACCGAAATCCGAGCCGCAACCGCAACCCGAGCCGCGGCACGATCCCGCCGTGGTCCCTCAGGGGGGTGATGCTGTTGCGCCACCCCGCCCATTAATGGGGTATTCGTACGTCATCTCACCTCATCATCGCTTAGTGCTGGACTCTCCGTTCCGCAACCGGAGGTGATGGCATGTCAGGAAAAGTGGTGCGCGCTGTCTGTACGGCGGCACTGGCCACCGCGACGGTCCTCGCCGGGGTGCCCTTCGCGTCGCACGCGGTCGCGGAGCCGGGCGACGAAGCGGCGTCGGGCACCTCGGCTTCCGCGTCGGGGTCCCCCTCCCCGTCCCGGAACAAGGGCAAAGGCAAGACCAAGACCAAGGGCAAGGCCAAGACTGAGGGCAGGACCGAAGGCAGGACCGAGGGCAGGAGCGACGCCCCGGACTCCGACGACAGCGAGTCCGACGGCCCGGAGCCTGGCGGGCCCGACGGGCCAGACGGGCCAGACACGTCCGACTCGCCTGACGCAGCGTCAGAGAGCGGCGACGATCCGCTGCCCGCCGAGGACGGAGCCGCCGGCGCCGGGGGGCCCGCCGACGCCGCCGCCCTGGACGCCTCCCCGCCCCGGACCGTCTCCGAGATGCTGAGCCGGCTCCAGCTCCTCTACCGCCAGGCCGAGCGGGCGACGGAGGCCTTCAACGCCACCGAGAGCGAACTGGCCCAGCAGCGCGCCGAGACCAAGCGGCTCACCGCCGCCCTCGCACGGGCCCGTACCGCCCTGTCCCTGAGCCGCGGCGAGGCCGGCCGGCTGGCCCGTCAGCAGTACCAGGGACAGTCCGAACTCTCCGGCTATCTGCGGCTGCTGTTCGCCCCCGACCCGCGGCACGCCCTGGACGAGAGCTATCTGCTCAAGCGCACCGCACGCAGCAGAGCCCGTACGATGGCGCGGCTCACCAGCGCCGAGAAGCGCTCCGCCGCCCTGGCGGCGGCCTCCCGCGAGGCCCTCGGCAGACAGCAGGCGCTCGCCACCAAGCAGCGCAAACAACGCGACATGGTCAGGTCCAGGCTCCTGGACGTCGAGAAGCTGCTCGCCTCGCTCAGCGGCTCGCAGATCGCCGCGGTGGCCGCGCTGGAGAAGGCCGGTACGGACAAGGCCCAGCGGGAACTGCTCGCCTCGGGCGCGCTCGGTGAGGGCATCGGAAAAGGACCGGCGACGCAGGCGGGAGCACCCGGGTCGCCCGGAGCGCCCGGGGGCGAGGCGAGCAGAGCGCCTTCGGCCAGGGGCGGCGAGGCCCTGCGCTACGCCGCCGAGCAGATCGGCAAACCGTACGAGTGGGGCGCCGAGGGGCCGGACACCTTCGACTGCTCGGGGCTGACCCAGCAGGCCTGGTCGCGCGCCGGGGTGGCCATCCCCCGTACCAGCCAGGAGCAGTGGCGCGAACTCCCCCAGGTCTCGCTGGGCGAGCTGCGCCCCGGCGATCTGGTGATCTACTTCCCGGAGGCCACCCATGTGGCGATCTATCTCGGCGACGGGATGGTGATCCAGGCGCCCCGCCCCGGCGCCCGTGTCAAGGTCTCCCCGATCGCGGCGAACCCGCTGCTGGGCGCCGTACGACCGGACCCCGAGGCCCGCTCCCTGAACCCTCGGGCGTACTCACCGCCCGAACTGCCCGAGGGTGCCATGGACGGCGCGGACACCGGCTACAACCAAGGCTGACGCGCGGCAGAAACGGAAGGCGCGGGGACGGACGGACGGGCGGCGCCAGGAGGCTCAAGCGGGGCAGGCAGGGCAGACGGACGGGCAGTACGAGCCGTGCGGGCAGTACGGGCCCGTGCGGGCGGGCGGGCGCGGTCAGGCCGCTCCTGCCCCGCCCCCGACCTCCGCCAGATACGCGTTCGCCTTCTCGGGCTCGTAGAAGAAGTTCTCGAAGTCGGCCGGGTCGTTGAAGCCGTTCGCGATCCGCTCGGCCACCGGCTGGAGTTGGCCCGCCGCGCCGATCAGATTGAGGACATGCTCCGGCGGTACGCCCAGCATGGCGTTCGTCCACTTCGTGACATGCCGCGCGGTCTCCCAGTACCGGTCGAACGCCGACCGCATCCATGCCTCGTCGAACGGCCGGTCGCCGTGCGCCACGATCGAGTCCAGATACGAGGCGGCGCACTTGGACGCCGAGTTGGAGCCCTGTCCGGTGATCGGGTCGTTGGCGACGACGACATCGGCGACACCGAGGACGAGACCGCCGCCGGGCAGCCGTCCGACCGGGTGGCGCACGGTCGGCGCGTACCGTCCCGCGAGCGTGGCGTTGGCGTCCGTCAGCTCGACCTTCGTGGCGCGCGCGTACTCCCAGGGCGTGAAACGTTCCATCAGCTCCAGGGTGAGCGAGAGATGCTCGGCGGGGTCCTTGACGCCCCGGAAGACATCGAGCGGACCGCCGGGTACGCCCTCCCAGAAGAGGATGTCCGCACGGCCCGAGGTGGTGAGGGTGGGCATCACGAACAGTTCGCCGACGCCCGGCACCAGATTGCAGCGCACGGCGTCGTAGTGCGGGTGCTCGGGGCGCGGCCCGAGACCGTGGACGTACGCGACCGCGAGGGCGCGCTGCGGAGCGTCGAACGGGGAGCGGGAGGCGTCACGGCCGAACATCGAGACCAGTTCGCCCTTGCCCGCGGAGACCAGCACCAGATCGTACGTACGGGAGAAGTAGTCCAGATCGGAGACGGCCGCGCCGTGTATCACGAGCTGGCCGCCGCGCTGCGCGAAGGTCTCCATCCAGCCGGCCATCTTGACCCGCTGGTCGACGGACTGGGCGTATCCGTCGAGCGTGGCGACCCAGTCGACGGCACGGCCGGAGTCGGGCGCGGTGACCGAGACGCCGAGGCCTTCTATCCTCGGCGCCTGGGACTCCCAGAAGCCGAGCTGGAGATCCCGCTCGTGCTGGAGCGCGGTGTGGAACATGCACTGGGTGGACATGACCCGGCCGGACCGGACCTCGTCCGCCGTGCGGTTGGACATCAGGGTGATCTCGTACCCACGCGACTGGAGGCCGAGGGCGAGCTGAAGCCCGGACTGGCCGGCTCCGACGACGAGTATCTTCCGCATGGCGGGTTCTCCGTTTGCGTACGTGCTGCGAGATTCGGGCGCCATCGGCTCGGCGGGCGCCGGAGGCCCGCCGAGCGCTTGTCAGTCCGCCGGGCGCTATTCGGGGGAGGATTCGAGCGCGTGGCGCACCAGCGTGAGCAGCGACTCGACAACCGTGATCCGCTTGCGCGCGTCCATGATCAGTACGGGGATGTCGTCCGGGATCGTCAGCGCGTCCCGTACGTCATCGATGTCGAACGGCTCCGAGCCCTCGAAGTGGTTGACCGCGACGACATAGGGCAGTCCGCAGCTCTCGAAGTAGTCGAGCGCCGGGAAGGAGTCGGAGACCCGCCGGGTGTCGACCAGGATGACGGCACCGATCGCGCCGCGCACCAGGTCGTCCCACATGAACCAGAAGCGCTCCTGGCCCGGGGTGCCGAAGACGTACAGCACGAGGTCGTTGTCGAGGGTGATACGGCCGTAGTCCATCGCCACGGTCGTGGTGACCTTGTCGGGCGTGGCGCTGAGATCGTCGGTCTCCGCGCTGGCCTGGGTCATCAGCGCCTCGGTCTGGAGCGGGGGGATCTCCGAGACCGCGCCGACGAAGGTCGTCTTGCCGACGCCGAAGCCGCCCGCGACCACGATCTTGGTGGCGATGGGCGCGCGGGTACGGTCCATCTGCCACGCCTTGAGCTCTTCTTCGGGCTCGGTCACGAACGGCGGGGGCATGACACGCGAGGCGGTCGCACCCGAGCCGGTCACACCGGCGGCGGTCACACCGGCGGTGGTGACGCCCGAGGCGCTCGTCACGCCTGTGGCAGCGGTGACACCAGCGGTAGCTGTGGCGTCAGAGACGGCGGAGTCCACTCAGCACCCTTTCCAGCAGTGCGTGGTCGGGCTGGCCGGTTCCGTACCCGGTCCCGTACACACGGATCTTTCCCTGGTCGGCCAGGTCGCTGAGCAGCACCCGGACCACCCCCAGCGGCATCTTGAGCAATGCCGACACCTCTGCCACTGTACGCATGCGCCGGCAGAGCTCGACAATCGCCCGTATCTCCGGCATGACCTTGGAGGACGCTCCGCCGTCCGTCAACTCCTTGCGCTCGTCGGCCGCTTCGATCGCGGCGACGAACGTCTCGACGAGCAGGACATGCCCGAAACGGGTACGTCCGCCGGTGAGGGAGTACGGACGGACCCGGGCCGGCCTGCGGTCCCCGCCCCGTACGGGGAGCCGCCTGCCCGGTTCGGTGGGGGGCGTCATTTGGCGCTCTCCGTCGACTCCATCGACTTGCGCAGCTCGTCGCGGAGTTCGGGGGTCAGTACATGTCCGGCGCGGCCGACGAAGAGCGCCATGTGATACGCGACCACACTCATGTCGCAGTCGGGGGTGGCGTGCACCCCCAGCAGCGAGCCGTCGCTGATCGCCATGACGAAAACGCTGCCCTCCTCCATGGCGACCATGGTCTGTTTGACCCCGCCGCCGTCCATCAGCTTCGCCGCTCCCACGGTCAGACTGCCGATGCCCGAGACGATGGTGGCCAGATCCGCGCTGGAGCCCCGGGGGCCCTCCTGACGCACGGTGGCCGTCGCCTCGGTGTTCTGCCCCGGGTCGGAGGAGAGCAGCAGAAGTCCGTCGGACGAGACGACGGCGACCGAGTGGACTCCTGGCACCTCCTCGACGAGGTTGCTCAACAGCCAGTGCAGGTTACGGGCTTCGCTGCTCAGTCCGAATGTGCCGGTCGCAGTCAACTGCGTGCCTCCTCGACTGTTTCCCCCGCCTCTTCGGTATGTGCTTCGGTCGGCGCCGCGGGCGCTATCTGCTCCGTGAGTTCGGCCTCGACATCGCGTCGACCTTCCTTCGCGCCTTGGTGGAAGCCGCCGAGCCTGCGGCGCAGGGCTTCCGCGTCGACACTGCCGGAGCGCCCGGTGGGCGCGGCGGCGGGTGTGACGGTCCTGGGGGTGCGCTTGGGCAGCCCCTTGTCGGTGATGCGTTCCCGCCGGGGGGCGGGGAAGTCGCCCGGGTCGGAGTCGTTGTCCGGGTCCGCGGCGGCGGCCGGGGCCGCTGTCGCGTCCAGGTCCGCTGTCGGGTCCGGGGTCATGGGCGCACCGGGCCGGTGCGGCAGCCGCATCGTGAACGTGTCCTGATCGGCGCCGGCGGACCCGGGCTCACCGTCGGCGACGCGCTCATGGCGCTCGGGGCCGATGGCGTACGGGCCGGGCAGCGGCGCGGTCCCGGGTACGGTGACGGACTTGGCCGGTTCGTATCCGCTCTCCGGCTCCGGATCCGGCTCGAATCCCCGCTCGGGCTCGGGCTCGTACACGCTCTCCAGCACAGCCGCGGACTCAAGCTCGGTCTCAAGCTCGGAGTCGGTCTCAAGCTCGGAGTCAGGCTCAAGCTCGGACTCGTACGCAGGCTCGGAGTCGGACTCAAGCTCAAGCTCGGGCTCGGGTGCAGGCTCAAGTTCGGACTCGGACTCGGACTCGGACTCGGACTCGGCCGCGGGCAGGGGCTCGGGCGCCTGCTCGGCGCCGGAGCTCTCCGGCTCCGTCTCGGCCGACTCCGCCTTGCGGATCGCCGCCTCCGCCGCCGCGACCAGTGGGTCCGGTGCCGAACGCCCGGGAAGGGCGTTGGAGTTGGCCTCCGCGGCCGACCCCGGCAGATGCAGCGCGGGCGCCGCCCCCGCCGTCCGTGCCTGGTGCGGTGCACCGGCCGGCGGCGAGGCGGGCAGCAGGGCCTGCGGGAGTACGACGACCGCCGCCACACCGCCCTGCTGATGCTCGCGCAGCTCGATCCGTACGCCATGACGCGCCGCGAGCAGCGCGGCGACCCGCAGTCCGAGCCCCTCGCCCTCGATGTCGCCGCCGTACCGCTTTCTCGCCCGGCCCTCGACGCCCTCGGACCCACCGGAGTCCTTGGCGTCCTCGGGCTCGGCGAGGCGCGCGTTCAGCTCGGCGATCCGGTCCGCGGACATACCGATGCCCTGGTCCTGGACGGAGAGCATCACCTCGCCGCCCTCCAGCAGCCAGCCGGAGAGCTGTACCTCGGCGTCCGGCGGGGAGAAGGATGTCGCGTTCTCCAGCAGTTCGGCCACGAGATGGCTGAGGTCGTCCGCGGCGAAGCCGGCCACCTGGGCGTGCGGCGGCAGCGACTGGATCGTGACCCGCTCGTACCGCTCGATCTCGCTGACGGCGGCGCGCAGGACATCCACCAGCGGGACGGGCCCGTTGGAACCGTGACCGTGCTCGTGGCCGGCCAGCACCAGCAGATTCTCGCTGTGCCGGCGCATGACCGTGGCCATGTGGTCGAGCTTGTAGAGGGTGTCGAGCTGCTCCGGCTCCTGCTCGCGCTCCTCCAGCCCCTCGATCACGGCGAGCTGGCGCTCCACGAGGCCGAGCGTGCGCAGCGAGAGATTGACGAAGGTGTGGTGGACGGTGTGCCGCAGCCGCTGGAGCTGGGCGCCGATCTCGGCCGTACGCTCCTGGAGTTCGGCGCGCTGCGCGACGACCTTCTCGCGCGCGGCGATCAGACCGGCGCGGTCGCCGTCGAGCGTCTCGGCACGGGCGGAGAGATCGAGCAGCTTGCCGTGCAGGCCGTTGAGGGACCGTACGACCTGGGCGAACTCGTCGTTGCGCCCGGTGAACCTGACGGGTTCCTCGGTCTGCGGCGCCGCCGCGAGCCGGGCCGCGCCGATCCGTACGACGGCGAGCGGCCTGGTCAGCGTACGGGCGACGGCGGTGGACACCCCGACGGCGATCAGCAGACAGCCGCCGAGGAGCGCGATCCGCAGTTCGAGACCGGTGACGGCGTCGTCGCGGAGCAGTTCGAGCCGCTCCAGCTGGCTGGAGCCGAGTCCCGACTCGACGCCGCGCATCTGGTCGATCCGGGCGGAGAGCGCGGCGTCGACCTTCTCCGGGTCGGCCTCACGGTCGGAGTCGGAGAGTTCCGGCCGGTCGGTGAGCCGGGTCAGATACCCCTCGGCGGTCCTGACGTCGGGTCCGGTGACGGTCGCGGTCAGGGACTCGCGCGCCTCGCTGTCGGCGGTCTGGTCGAAGTCGGCGAGCGCGGCGAGTTCACGGACCCGCGACTGCTGGGCGGTGGCGCTCAGCTCGTCGCGCAGCTGGTCGTTCTTCTTGCTGTCCGAGTCGGCCGGCGGCTCGACGAGGAGTCCGGTGATCGGGTCGTACTGCGGTGCGGTGTCGGTGGGCGCGGGCACGGCGAGCGCGGCCAGCAGCAGACCGCGGGAGGCGGACGCCTGCTCCACGGCGCGGCCGAGCGCGCCGGGGGCGCGGGTGCCGTCGGCGGCCTCGGCCGGGGTCTTCTCGGCCAGTTCGTCGGCGAGCGCCTGGAGCTTGGCGATGACGTCGGAGTACGCGCGGTACGCCTCCAGGGCCGAACCCTTGCCGGTGAGGGCGGTACGGCGGATGGAGGGGACGGTCGAGAGGTCGTGCAGCAGACCGGGGGAGGCCGAGGCGGCGGTACGTATCTCGTCGATCTGGCGGTCGACACGGACGCTGCGGGCGTCGGAGATCGTGTGCTTGCCCTTGTCACCACCGCTGTCACCGCTGGTGTCGGCACCGCTGTCACCGCTGCCGTCACCGCTGGTGTCACCACTGGCCGAACCGGACCCGGAGTCCGTCCCGTCCGGCTGCTCCTCGCGGCCCGCGGCGATGAAGACGACGATCTCGTCGCGTTCGTCCGCGAGGGAGTGGGCCAGGACCACGGCCCGCTGGTTCAGCTCGGCGAGGGTGACCAGACGCTGGGCGTCGTTCAGCTCGGCGGAGGCGCTCAGTACGGCGGGGGCGCCCGCCGCGATGACGGTGATGCCCAGGACGGCGACACCGGCGACCAGTCTGCTGCGTACCCGCACACGGCGCCCTTCCCGGACCGTACCGCCCCCGGCGGGGCCGGCGGCGGGCAGACCGGTCGTGGACAGGCCCGTAGGTGCGGATGCGGATGCGGGTGCGGACAGGCCCGTGGCCGTGGGCACGCTCGTGCTTGTGGGCACGCTCGTGGGCGCACCGCTGCCGGGCCGGCCCTTGCGGCCCTGGTCCTTGCCCTTGCGGTCCTGGTCCTTGCCCTTGCCGGACCGGTTGTCCTTGTTCTTACCGGGCTCGTTCGCCGTGGCCTGGTTCGCGAGGGACCGGCCCGTCTCGGGCGCACCCGTCGTGGAACCGACCGTTCCGGCGCTGTCCGTCGTCGTCCTGCCCGTCTCGGCCATACCTACCGTGGCCTTGCCGGTCTCAGCCTTGGTCGCCCCGCCGCGCGTGACACCGTTATCCCGAGGCCGCTTTTTCTGCACCGGTGCTCGCATTCTTGACTCGTTCACCCATGAAGCGGAGGTGACGACCGGTCACATCGAGAGAGCCCCCACCCCTGGTACGGCTTCCGACCATTCCAGCGCATGTGCGAGGGGGGCACGTATCGGCCGCTCCGCCACCTGAACGAGTGAACATCACGGAGGAGTTGGCAAACAACTCTTCCCAGCCGAGGCCCAGCCGGAACCTGGCGTGCCGGGTGGACCTTCTGGGCATGGTTTGGCAGGATGCGCGCCCGCAGCTTCCCGATGCGCCCTTTCTCATCCCGCCCCGGTCCCGTTCGGCGTTCATTCTGACCGAATGACAGTGGTTGACCAGGCCGTACGAGTCCATCGACAGCGCGTGCAGAGACCGTGAAGGAGTCATGCGGTCCGCCGGGGGAATCGTGCAGACTGGACATCATGCGCATCGAACTGGCCAGCGTGCCGGGGGCCGCCGCGAGGCCCAACGAGGACTGGACATCCGTGGCTCTGCCCGCCGCCGGCCGGGGCGGAACACTGGTCGTCCTGGACGGGGTGACCCCGCCGGCCGGGGAAGACGGTTGTGTACATGGTGTGCCCTGGTTCACCTCACGGCTCGGCGGAGCGCTCGCCGAACTGTCCGGTTCCCGCCGGGATATGACACTGGCAGAGGTCCTCGGCGTATCGATCACCCGTACGGCGGACGCACATCGCGAAACATGTGACCTTTCTCACGTACGCACCCCTCAGGCCACCGTCGTACTGGTGCGCTGGGGCGCGGACGAGGTCGAACATCTGGTCCTGTCCGACTCGACACTGCTGCTGGAATCGCCTGACGGCGGGGTACGGGCGGTGCTGGACGACCGGCTGGACCGCGTCCCGCGCGAGCTTCTGCGCTCGGTCACCTCGGCGGACGCCCTGCGCAACGCGGAGGGCGGCTTCTTCACGGCGGCGGCCGACCCGGCGGTCGCGGCGAAGGCGGTGACGGGCCGTACGCCGACGGCGGAGGTACGGTCCCTGCTCGCGCTCACGGACGGCGCGGCCCGCTGGGTGGAGGTGTTCCAGGAGGGCGGCTGGGCGGACTGTCTGGCGCTCGTACGGAAGAACGGCCCGCAGGAGCTGATCGACCGGGTCAGGGCGGCGGAATGGGCGGACCCGGACGGGGTGACGTTCCGCAGGGGCAAGACGAGCGACGACGCGACGGTGACCTACGTGGAGCTGTGACGGGGGGACGGCGGCGACGCGCTACGACCAGACCGACCGCCCGGCGGACAGGGCGGCCGGGGCCGGCCCGGGGTACGGGCCTGGGGGCTGTGGCCCGAGGGTTGTGGCCCGAGGGTTGTGGCCTGAGGGGCGCGTCACGACCCCCACGCCCGTCAGTGCTCGCCGCGCCTCAGCGCCCCGCGCGTCTCAACGCCCCCGCGCCCCCGCGGGCCTCCGCGCCCCGCGCGTCTCAGCTCTCCGCACGCTCGTTGAAATGGTGGAGCAGCCGGGCCAGCTCCGAGATCTCCGCGCGGTCCCAGTCCGCCAGCTTCTGTACGTACAGCTCACGGCGGGCGTTCCTGACCCGCTGGAAGCGGGACGCGCCCTCGTCGGTGATACGGATGAGCCAGGCGCGCCCGTCGGCCGGATCAGGCTCGCGTGTGACCAGGCCGAGCATCTCCAGCACGCGGAGCTGACGGCTCATCGTGGCCTTGCCGACCCCGAAGTACGCGGCCAGTTCGGTGGCCCGCTGGCTGCCGGTCTCGTCCAGCCGTACGAGCAGTCCGTACGCCCCGGGCTCCAGCTCGGGATGGACCTCGCGCGCCATCTCCCCGGAACTGGCGCGGGCGCGGCGGAGAAAGACCGCCAATTCCCTTTCCAGGGACAGGAATTCCTGGTCCACACCACTCCACCGGCCGTGCTCCGGCCCATTTCCCGTACCACTCCCGTGCACGTCAGCACCCATCGCGCGCTTTTCCGCCCCTGAAAGTTTCTTTCGCCGGCAGCTCGTGCCGCGGCTGGGCCAGTATTTCGCAGGTTTATTCCAGGGGCAGCCGCGTGGCGTGCGTCCGTCAACTGGCCGGCGTGCGTAGCGTTATGAGTGACATGTCCATCCTCACCCCATGTCACCCGGTTCACGCCCTCCCCCACGAGGTCCTCGGAGGCACGAAATGCCCGTGCACAGATCCGGAACGACCGGCCGCGCGCTCATCGCCGCGGTCGCCGCCCTCCTCACCACTCCCGCACTCCTCCTCGCCCGGCCGGACGGGGCGAGCGCGGCCGACATCCCGGCGGATCCGCCGCCCCCCGCTCCCGCCCCCGCCCCCGCCTCTGCCCCCGCACGAGGCACGGCCTATATGGGCATGGGCATCATCGAACACGACGGCCAGGGCGATCTGCCCCGTACGGACCGCGCCCCGCAGACGGAGGGCGTGGATGTCTCCGGGCACCAGGGCAACGTCAACTGGGTGGCCCTGTGGAGCAGCGGGGTGGACTGGGCCTACACCAAGGCGACCGAGGGGACCTCCTACAAGAACCCCTACTTCGCGCGGCAGTACAACGGCGCGTACGACGCGGGCCTGATCCGCGGCGCGTACCACTTCGCCGCCCCCGACGGTTCGAGCGGCGCGACCCAGGCCGACTACTTCGTGGACAACGGCGGCGGCTGGTCACGCGACGGCAAGACGCTGCCGGGTGTGCTGGACATCGAGTGGAACCCGTACGGCGCGGCCTGCTACGGCAAGACACGGAGCCAGATGGTCGACTGGATCGACGACTTCCTGGAGACCTACCGCTCCCGCACCGGCCGCGACGCGCTGATCTACACGGCCACGAGCTGGTGGAAGACGTGCACCGGCAACTACCCGGGCTTCGCCTCCACGAATCCGCTCTGGATCCCCCGCTACAGCGGCACGGTCGGCGAACTGCCCGCGGGCTGGGGCTTCCAGACGATCTGGCAGTACACCTCCACGGGCCCGATCGTCGGCGACCACAACAGGTTCAACGGCGCCCTGGACCGGGTCCAGGCCCTGGCCAACGGCTGACCCCGCGCCCTCCCTCACACGCGGTCCCGTCCGCGGTCCCGCCCGGAACGGAAGGCCGGCCGGGACCGCACCGTCATGCGCGGCCCGTTGTCTTGACCGCCCGCTGTCATGAGCAGCCGCTGTCATGAGCAGCCGCTGTCACGAGCAGCCGCTGTCACGAGCAGCCGCTGTCATGAGCGCACCGACAGCAGCCAGTCACCGGGCAGCTCGTTCCGTACCCGCGCCAGGGCGCTCCCGGTCCGGGCGAGCACCCAGAGCCACTGTCCCGCGTCCTCCCGCAGCAGTACGCCGGGCGCGCTGAACCATCGCGTCACCCCGCCGTCCACGGCCCACAGCGGACAGTCCGGCATTGGCACACGGGGGTAGCGCGACGCGATGTCCCCGGGGTCGACGCCATCGAGATGGCGGTTGTCGCCGAGACCGTCCGGGGCGCCGAAGACCGACTCCGCGAGAACCATCTCCACACAGGCGAGCGAGAACCGGTCCAGGAACGGCAGCGGGCGGCCGGGAGACCCCGCGGCCCCACGGACGTACACCGGTGGGTCGTCCTGGTCGAGATCGGCGAGAAGGATGCCCCACTCGGCGGCGTACTGGTTCTCGACCCGGTACACGAGCGCGCCCTCCCGGACCACCAGCTCCCCGGGAGCCAGCAGCCGGTCCTGGTTGCTCGTCAGATCCCTCCGCCGCCCGAACAGCCCGTACGCCTCCCGCACCGCGACGGGCAACGCGAACCCGAGCCGCCGCTCGGCATCGGCGATCTCCCACTCCCCGTACCCGTCCCCCGCCCCCAGAGGCACCCGCCACCCCTCCGCGAACCCCCGCACAAACCCCCACACCGCACCCCGGCCCCGCACCCCGGCCAGCGCTTCCCCGACATCGAACCCCACGCTCATGCCCGCGAGCGTAACCAGGCGGGAGCGGACGCGATCTTGAAGGCGAGCCACACGGTCTTGCCCTTGGACCGGTCCGCGGCGCCGTGTCCCCTTTCGCGAGAAGCCCACGGCGGTCCGCCGTCAGCGGCTGCGTTACGAGACGCGGATGGCGCGCCCGCGGCCGGAGCCCTGGTGTGGGTTCCGGCCGCGGGCGCTTGTGCGGTGCTTGTAGCGGGTTCGTACTCGTGGCGGGTTCGTGGCGGTTTTCGGTCAGGCGGCTGCCGCGACCGGGACCTCGGCCGGGGACAGGGCCAGGTCCAGGACCTGGCGGACGTCGGTGACCGGGTGGACGTCGAGCTTGTCGAGGATCTCGGCCGGGACGTCGTCGAGGTCGGGCTCGTTGCGCTTGGGGATCACGACCGTCGTGATGCCCGCGCGGTGGGCCGCCAGCAGCTTCTGCTTGAGGCCGCCGATGGGCAGGACACGACCGGTCAGCGAGACCTCGCCCGTCATGGCGACGTCCGTACGGACCAGGCGCCCGCTCAGCAGCGAGGCGAGTGCCGTCGTCATCGTGATGCCCGCGCTCGGTCCGTCCTTCGGGACCGCGCCCGCCGGGAAGTGGATGTGCACGCCCCGGTCCTTGAGATCGGCCACCGGCAGCTCCAGCTCCGCGCCGCGCGAGCGGAGGAAGGAGAGCGCGATCTGCGCCGATTCCTTCATCACGTCACCGAGCTGCCCGGTCAGGGTCAGCCCCGATCCTCCCGTCTCCGGGTCGGCCAGCGACGCCTCCACATAGAGGACGTCACCGCCCGCGCCGGTCACCGCGAGGCCCGTCGCCACGCCCGGCACCGCCGTACGCCGCTCCGCCGGGTCCTGCGCGGACTCGGGCACATGGTGCGGCCGTCCGATCAGCCCGCGCAGATCGCCGGCGCCGAGGGTGAACGGCAGCTCACGGTCGCCCAGCTCGTGCTCGGCCGCGACCTTGCGCAGCAGTCTGGCGATCGCGCGCTCCAGGTTCCGTACGCCGGCCTCCCGGGTGTACTCCCCCGCCAGCCTGCGCAGCGCCTCGTCCGCCAGCGTGACCTCGCCGGGCTCCAGACCCGCGCGCTCCAGCTGCCTGGGCAGCAGATGGTCCCTGGCGATGACGATCTTCTCGTCCTCCGTGTAGCCGTCGAGCCTGACCAGCTCCATACGGTCGAGCAGCGCCTCCGGGATGGCCTCCAGGACGTTCGCCGTGGCGAGGAACACCACGTCGGACAGGTCGAGTTCGACCTCCAGATAGTGATCGCGGAAGGTGTGGTTCTGCGCCGGGTCCAGGACTTCGAGCAGCGCCGCGGCCGGATCGCCGCGGTAGTCGGAGCCGACCTTGTCGATCTCGTCGAGCAGGACGACCGGGTTCATCGAACCGGCCTCCTTGATCGCCCGGACGATACGGCCCGGCAGCGCGCCGACATAGGTACGCCGGTGGCCGCGGATCTCCGCCTCGTCCCGTACGCCGCCGAGCGCGACCCGGACGAACTTCCGGCCCATCGCGTGCGCCACGCTCTCGCCGAGCGAGGTCTTGCCGACACCGGGCGGACCGACCAGGGCCAGCACGGCGCCGCCGCGACGGCCGCCGACCACGCCGAGACCGCGGTCCGCGCGCCGCTTGCGCACGGCCAGATACTCGGTGATCCGTTCCTTCACGTCCTCCAGGCCCGCGTGCTCGGCGTCGAGGATGCTCTGCGCGCCCCGGATGTCGTACTCGTCCTCCGTGCGCTCGTTCCAGGGCAGTTCCAGCACCGTGTCCAGCCAGGTGCGGATCCAGGAGCCCTCGGGGCTCTGGTCGGAGGCGCGCTCCAGCTTCTCGACCTCCTTGAGCGCGGCTTCCCGCACCTTCTCGGGGAGATCGGCCGCCTCGACACGGGTCCGGTAGTCGCCGGACTCGTCCTCGTCGCCCTCGCCGTTCAGCTCGCGCAGTTCCTTGCGCACGGCGTCGAGCTGGCGCCGGAGCAGGAACTCGCGCTGCTGCTTGTCGACACCCTCCTGGACGTCCTTGGCGATGGACTCGGCGACATCCTGCTCGGCGAGGTGGTGACGGAGCTGCTCGGTGGCGAGCTTCAGCCGGGCCACCGGGTCGGTGGTCTCCAGCAGCTCGACCTTCTGGGCGGTGGAGAGGAAGGGTGAGTAACCGGAATTGTCGGCGAGCGTGGACACCTCTTCGATCTGCTGGACGCGGTCCACCACCTGCCAGGCGCCACGCTTCTTCAGCCAGTCGGTGGCGAGCGCCTTGTACTCCTTGACCAGCTCGGTGACCGAGCCGGGCAGCGGGTCGGGGACGATTTCGTCGACACTCACGCCCTCGATCCAGAGGGCCGCGCCGGGCCCGGTCGTACCGGCGCCGATCCGCACACGGCCACGGCCGCGGATCAGCGCGCCGGGGTCCCCGTCGGAGAGCCGGCCGACCTGCTCGACGGTCCCCAGCACACCGATCCCGGCGTAGGTCCCGTCGATGCGCGGCACGAGCAGCACCTTCGGCTTGCCCGTACCACCGTCGCCGGCGCGCGCGGCGGCCTGAGCGGCCTCCACCGCGGCACGGACCTCGGTGTCGGACAGGTCAAGAGGCACCACCATGCCGGGCAGCACGACCTCGTCGTCGAGCGGCAGCACGGGAAGCGTGAGCGGTGTGGACATGGCAGCCATGATCTCCCCTTCGGCAGTCAAGTTGAGCTATACCGACTCAATGCTTGTGAGTCCCAGGATGTTCCCCCGGCCGCGTTCGCTCTGAGCGATCGCCCTGCCACTGTCCTCTAGCGGTGAACCTTGCGAGGGATCTTGCGAGATCCGAGGTGACTTTGCGAGACACAAACCGCTAACTTGGCGTGAACCAGGGACTACGTGCTGTACCCGGCGGGGTGGCAAACTCTCCTACCGAGGGTTTCGAGGTCACGTACATCAATCCGGGCGGGTCGGAAGTACGGCGCGCTTGTCAACGGTGGTCGGGATGTCGTCCCAGCCGTTCTGGCTACTCTGCTCCTGGGACAACGGCGAGGGGTTCTCGCATGTTCCGAGCTACTTCGCCCGTCACCAGGACGGTTCGGCGATCGTGGTCGACTGCCGCCCGGCGGACCGGCGCAAGCCACGGGACTGGGTGAAGTTCGGGGCGACGCAGAGAGCCTGTGACCCTCTGGGGGAGTTCCGGCTGATCGGCATGCCGGACCCGATCCGCGTGGGAAAATGCGCGCTGGCTGGCGGGCTACCGCAACCCGCCCTCACACGCGCATGGACTCCCGCCTACGAGAAGTTCGACGGCGTTATCTAACATAGCGCACACATCGACGAACAAATAAAGACCATCACTGCACGAGAGCACAGGAAGATCTAGAAGCGCCCTGCGGCGACATATTCCAATATGCGCTCGCAGAGCAGCCTTGAGAACTGCTAAACGTTCTCAAGGAAGACAGCATGCCTAAGCGATGCCATTCATACAACCCATTTCTAAGCTTCAGGAATGGGTCGATCCTCAATCCATGTCATCGATAGTCATCTGCCCCTGAGTGATTTGCGGTTGTTCCATGGCGCCAATGTGCATCAGGGCGTCCAAGTGACCGACCGTGCGCACAACACTGGCGTCGTAGAGCCAGTGCAGATTACCTTCACGCTCCAGCCGGCCGTTGACCTGAACGGCGAGGTTTTCCTCGTACGCATGGATGGCTTCGTGGTACTGATCCTCATCCGCCAGCCTTACACGCGCCTTTCGAGGCTGTCCGCCCATGACGTTTTCAACGCCGAAGACGCCTGGGCCGTCGGCCTCCTTGCGAGCCAGCAGGTGAACCCGACCAGTCACCGTCACAAAGCCGGAGTCCTCCGCCGCGGCCAAACGATGTGCCGCCTTCTCCAGGATGGAGGCATCGCCACCGGAGAACTCGTATCGCGATACAGGTTCCTCGAAGCCTCCAGGCACGGACGTGTCCCATTCGACGGTGATATCCGAGCCATCGGAGTGTTCGGCGATGCCGAGGATCGCAGTCGCCATCTCGTATGAGACTCCCTCTCGCACGCCTACGTCGAAGCCTGTGAGTGATCCGCTGGAGCGGTAGTGGTCGATGGCCTCAACAGTCGCAGACAGGGCTCTCACCACGGCCTGGCTCACATCCCGACCGTGCGGTCCTACCGCCGCCCCTACATCCAAGGCCGGTGACGCAGCAGAGAGCTTCCGCAGCGGTACGGTCGTTGCCGATGGCGCGAAAGCCTTGACGATGTAGCTGCCTGGCTCTGTCTGTCCCATAAGCACCGAGTCAAGGTAGCGGTTGGCGAACTGGCCGTGCCGGTTGCCGAAGTGCCGCGTCTGGTCGATGTACGACTTGGCACCTGCGACCAGAGTGCGGCGTGCGCATGAGATGAGCCGCTCGCCCTCCCGCCAGGGAATGAGGCCACTCGGGAAGGCCGCCTCCCTGCGGAAGCGGAACTCGTCCGTAGGGTCGGTGAAGAGCCGTGGAGCGATCGACCGGGCCCACAGACTTCGATAGCTGGGAGCGCTGACCTGCTGGAGCAGACTTTGCAGGACCTCGATGTACTCCGGCGCTTCACGGTCCAGCGGTACGACGAATGATCCGGCTCGGGCGTCGGGCTGGCCAGGAGGGGCGAGCCGGTTGTAGATGCCACGGCGCCGGCCGACGAGTGTCCAGCCTGCTTCGGTCATGAGAGTGGTGAGCCGCGTCGGATCGACGCGCCACAGATCGAGTTCGGTCGACGCCAAGTCAGGCATGGAGCGACTCACCCCTCTCGATCTTCCCCATGATGGCGGTCAGTGCCTCAGCGTTGAAGAGGTTGGCAGTGGGAATGCGGACGGACGGTTTCTCGGCCGGAGGGACTGTCATCCCCTCAAGGCTCATCCAGTAGCAGGCCTGCATGACCTCCAAGTGCGTGTGGGCTGTCCGTGTCCACTCCGCCTGCCCTTTGGGTATCGCCATGACGACCAAGAGGGACTTCATGCCCAAGCGAGGGCGTACGAGACGCTCCATGTATTCGCGCTTCTCGAAGCGATAACGAAACGACTCTGTGTTGCCGTCGACGACTATCTGGGTCGTGCTCTTCATCTGAACGTAGAAGCTCGCCTCCTCCCCCAGCGGGTCGGAGGACGTACGCACCAGCATGGCGTCAGCGCCGAACATGTCTCGGCCCTGCTTGATGAAAAGACAGCCAGCGGTCGCGGCAACGCTCTGCATGTAGCCCTCCTGGAGCTGCTCCATGCAGGTGGTAAACGTGCGTCGATCGACAGGCTCGGTTATGCCGCTCCTCACAGCTTGCGCCATGGGCGCCCCCCCCTGGTTGCCCTTGCCCCAGTGAGCGCAGCATACGTTCCCCCCTCTCCTGGCCGTCCAGTCCCCGTTGCCTCACACTATTGACTGCCACTGACAAGTGCTTCGCCACAAGGGGGCACTGGCGTATGACGCTCTCCCAAACCTTCCCCTCCACGCATGCCGCACGTAGTGTGCGACGGCTGCGCGGCGACACTGGGCCGGGCGATCAAGCGCTGGCATGAGGGCATCCCGCCGCGAGCTGAGAAGGCCGCGGTGGCACTCGTGGGATTCCGCTCCTGCAACCGCCGTTGGTGATCAGAGCGATTCGTCCCTCGCTTGTGGACAACGGAGCGTCGTCCTGACCGCACGAAGCCTGCGAGCCACAGATCAGGCACCCCACTCGCAGACTCAAAACGCGAAGGACAATCGGGCGTCCTATGCGGTTATGGGTGCGAGTAGTTGCGGTACAGAAAGCTGGGGCGATCCGGGCCCAGGTCACGTCCTCCTTCCGGGCGGGCTCAACCAGCAGCCCCTCAGCCGTGGTGAAGTCGTCGCGCAGTTTGCGGAGGACCAGCAGCGCGGCCAGCAGGTCGGTGAGGGACAGGGTGAGGGCATCGCAGCTTCGGGACGCAGGGGCGTCCGAGGCGGTCTGTCACGCGTTCGCGTGAAGCGCCCACCGGCCGGGTGACAGCCGCCTGGCAGAAACACTCCCAAGTCATGCAAGCCGCCCTGGTCAGAGCCGGGACGGCGAACTCTGCAACCGGGCCATGCATGAAAGCTGTCTAGGCGCTGGGCCATGGCTTCACCGGCTCAGAGGAAGACCACCTCCGGCAGTACGCCACGAAGGTGCTCAAGCGCTCCCAGTTCCGGCCGCTGCCGACCGCCCCCTTCTCCCCCGGTGCAATCGACCGGTGGCGAGGCACCGGCGTGCAAATCCCGGGGCGGCAGCACGGTGCGCGGCGGTACCGTGTTCTCTTCGCCCTTGTACGGCGGAGTCATCCTGCGGGGGATTTCATGGTGCAGACGCGGACCGCGTTGTTCCCGGTCACCGACCCTGACCGCCAGCGCCGACGGTCATCTGTCCGTAGGCGGAACCGCGCTCGAAGACTACTTCTTCCCCCCGGCCGCACCGACATCCGCTCCCCTAGACGTGGCTGACGTGGTGGCAGCTCACGCTTGAGGACTCGTTCTGGTACCGAAAGCAACAGCGCAGTGCGCGGCAGCCGCGCGACCTCTGAGGTACGCCTGCACAGTCCGCCAGATTCGGCCTGCGAGCCGTCAAGGTGGCCGTCGGTATGGACGAACGAGCCGACCGGGCCGAACTCTGCCAGGGTGCGGCCCGCGTCGCACTCGAAGTGATCGCTTGCCATTCAACGTAGTCGGTGCAGGTGAGCGCGAGTTGGTCGACTGACTTCGCATTCCATGGGCAGTGCCGTACATCTGCTGTCGGGATTCGTGAAGAGAACCAGGCGTCCCCTCCGAAAACTCAAGATTGATCTGCACAACTCCCGCGCCGACCGCCCGGACAAAACCTTCATCCCGCTGGCCACGGCCGCCTCCACATGCAGCCTCCTGCGGCACCAGACAGCCACTGTCCTGACGTTCGCTGACCGGCCTTCAACCCATTCCACCGGCGGCGAGGCACCATTGACGGGTTGGGTGAAGTTCCCAAGCAACCGCGTCACAGCACCAAATGATGAGAGCCAGTAGCCGTTGCGAGTACGGCGTGGAACGATACCCGAAGTCCAATACGACCAGCGGAAACGTGTGATCATCGGGACGTCAACCTGTTCGCTAACGAAAGCGACACCGACGAGACTTCTCCACCTAGTTGGGAATCCCTTCAAGTCGATTCCAGAATTCCTGGGTTCCGACGCGCGTTCCGTCGTTGGCGAGGATCGCGGCTGGGCTGCACTTCAGTCGGAGCCGGATTTTGCGCTCCCCGCTCGCCGAAAAGTTCTCGTTCCCAGCGAGCCCCGAGGCTACGAGCTCGCCGACGAACCTCTTCCAAATGTCCGGACCGTATTCCTGGGTCCATTTCAGCCTGTTGTCCTCCGGTTGGTGGTCGCTGCGGAGAATGACGGACTTCTCTACACGCCGCACCATCGTCGTCAGATAGTGGCGAGCAGCAAGCGCCTCGGTGGGCGGCAGGTCGTCATGCCTATCCACAGCGTCGACGACCTCGGCTCCGTAGCGTTGCAGCGCTTCAAGGATGTGCTCCTTGCGGTACAGGAGTTCGTTCGGAAGCAGCAGCTCAACCAGGCCAGAGTGGCGTACACCTCGCAGTCCGGCCAGATCAGAGGGCGCACCGCTCACCCTAATCTTCTTGACTACGGTGTTCCTCAGCATCAGAGACCACCCCCCCACCGCAGGCAGAACAAGCCCGTCGACCTCGCATCCAATGATGCGCGCATTCACTCCCTGCATCTGTGAGAGGTCAAGCCCGTCCGTGAACACGGCATTGAGCACGTCTGTACCAGGAATACGGCCCGTGTCCTTGATGACAGCCGCCCACAAGGCGCCCAGGTTGGTGGCCGCGACAGTGGACTCGATCTGCTGTTTCTCCGCGTTCTGGAGTTGTGGCGCGAAGTTCGTGATGGCCTGGACAACACGTTCCTCTCCGGCCGCAGCAACAACTCCCGTCACGGTGGCCGACCGCCAAGGGGACTGTTTGAGCATCGCTTGGAACAGAGAAAGGTGTCCGTCCAGGAGGTAACGGCTTGCGGCGCCCGCTAGGAACTGATCGAAGAACAGCTCGTGCTGGAAACGAAAACGGGAGACTGACGCATCGTCCGAGGCAGCGGCGAGTCCGCAGAGCACAGGCAACCGTTGCTTGAGGTGACGCCGGCTGGACAGCTCGCTGTCCATGGCGTACTCGGCGGCGTCCTGAAGCTCATTGATGTCCGCCTCGCGCTCTTCGTGGCTCGCCATGAATTCTGCGACGTACTCAAACATGCGTCGCAGTTCGGCACGGTTCATCAGGGCGGTGTCCCCCTGTCCCGTCAGTTTTCCTTCCTCGCGCGCCACGTACTTGTCGAGCAGTCGATCGGCAAGTGTGTTGCTCTCAATCTCGCCATCGTTCGGGTTGAGCGTCATCTCCGCGAACGCATGAGCAAAGAACGGGAGCCCCAACAGCTGGCGGTCGTATTCAGACAGTTTCCCCAGGCTCTCGCGCGGCACTTTGTACTCGTCGAGGAACGCCTCAATGTCCTCCGGGGACCACCGCTGCACGGCTGCGACTCGGTGTCGCACAAAGGGCAGCCCCTGCTCATTGGCGCGCTCAACGCTGGAGCGGTACTGCCCCATGTAGTAGGAGGAACGCGCGGACACCACCACTACGCCCCGACCACCGAGTTCGTCGAGCCAGGGACGTAATGACCCTATCGCGTCGCTATACCCCACCCCGCCGAGCAGCTCGTCAAACCCGTCGATGAGCAAGGTCATCAGCCCATTGCGACACAGGGCTTTCACACCTCTGTCTGTGAGGTTCCGGGTCGATGCGACAGCGCTGTCCACCACGGTGCGGAGGCTGTCGAGTACCTGGCCGGTGGAACGGACGTACAGGAACAATGCCTGGTTCGACGATTCACCCGCCAACATCGCCCGCTCGACCTCCTGGGCACGGGTCTTCGCTGCGTCGAGCATCGCCCGTGTCTTGCCGATGCCTGCCTCGCCGTTAATGAAGACCACTTGTGTCTGGCCGCGGTTGGCCTGGAGGTCCTGGTCAATGCCGTCAACGAGTTCGGCGAAGGTGCGGGCGGGCTCTGTCTGGCTGCCGTCGATGTCGGAGACGATGACCTTGCTCATCCGCGTCGTGCCGTGCTCCCGGGACACCCAGCCCAGCGTGTCGTACTCCTCGGCCACCACTTTGCTCTCCATCTGCTCCAGCTTCTGCCGCAGACGAGTAGCGACCACCTGCCAGTTGGCGAGTGAACGCAGATAGTCCGAGTACGGGACCCAACCGGACTTCGCGCGCCACTGCCGGGCATTGTCGGGGCCCAGGCGGAAGTAGTCACGCCGAGGCTGGGTTCCCGTGCCCTCACCGGTCGCCTTATCCCAGTAGTACTCGAAGCCTTGTTCGTGGTCAGCGTAGACGGGCTCAGAGTCATCATCGGCGAAGCCGCGAAGATCCTGTTCGACGTCCTTGATGAAGTACACCAGTGTGCCGTTGTCCGCCGTCTTCGCCTTCAGAAGAGGGTGAAGTGCCGTGCGAATCGCCTCATCTGAGGGAGAACTGCTCACCGATCCACCGCCGAAGCAGAGGAAGCTGGGCTGGACACGGGCGAACTTGGAGAAGAGGTGCCAGACACCGCTCGGCTTCATGAATAGGAACGGCCATAGCAACACCCTGTCCCCGTCCCAGACGAAGGACGGCCGTTGGTCCCCCGACTCACCCTCCTCAATTGACAACTCGGCCTCATCGAGAGACTCCGTGACCGCGTCGGCGATGGCCTGAACCAGGTGGTCCAGCGTTGCCAACTCATTTTCTCCGGAGGGCAGCGGCCCCCCGTGGCTGATGTGGTCGCGTAGCCGCTTGAGGTCGCGCAGTTCCCTGGGCGCTCCTGGAAAGCCCTGATCGTAGAGTTCCAGAACCTTGATGACGGCCCGGCCCACGCGGTCGGCCGGCACCGTCGGACATTCGTCCAGCTGCTGTCCGACACGCCGTAGATAGGCCGTCCACTCACCGAGGCCCGGGGAGCGCCCGACCAACGCGGGGGCCCGTCCCGCTGCCCGCACAGTCGCCGCCGCCAGAAGCGCCAAAAAACGCAGCTCGAAGTCGAGGACGGAGAAGCCCTCATGGATGCTGCGCGGACGTCCCGCCGACCGAGGGGAATAGGAAGTCTCCATGTGGCGGAACACCTCGGCGGGAGTCGCCGACCTCGCTCCCTCGGCCATCGATCCTCCAGCGTGCTGCACTGTTCCTCCCGACTGGACCCGCTTGGCAGTGTGACGCACCTTATCGATCGCGCAGAGCCCCTGCCGGGCCTGTGGACAAACAAGGCAGGCAGCCACGGCGGTATAGCCCCGGTAGGCCTCTGCTCAACACCACTTCTCCGACGACCGCATCAACATGGTGGGTCACCCACTCCATCCTCGGCGTTCAAGCCTGCGCCTCTCTCCCGCCGGACCGAAGACGCAAGAAGCACTTGCACAGATTCAGAGTGTGAGTCCAATCGATTCGTTCATCGACCAGCCCAGCGGTAGGCGACGATGCAACAACAAACTTCACCGGACAGCCCCCCTCCCCCCGGGAAACGGCCCTCGTGAAGGGCGGTGTGCGCTCAACGCGCCGGGACCGCCACAGCTTCCCGGCCCCCGTCGGCTCCCGGCTTTCGTCGGCGCGGGACCCCCGTCGGCTCCGGGGCTCCCGGCTGTCGGTGCGGCCGTCGCCGTCGCCGCGCGTGCGTGATGGGCGGCGCGGCGGGGCAGAGCTTGCCGGGAGGGACACCATCGGCATGCTCGGTGCCGGGGTGCCGGGGTGCCGGGGTGCCGGGGTGCCGGGATACGGGCGGCGGACGGGAGTTGGCCAGATGCGGCTGCGACTGGGATCGCGACGGACAGGACGGGCCCTGGCGGGCACGCTGCTGACGGCGGCGGTGCCGGCGCTGCTGCTCGTGGGGTGCGGCGGGAACGGTACCGACCGTACGGACGCCCCGCCTGCCGCTACGACCGGCCCGGCCGCCCCGACGGTCCCCGCGCCCCCCTCCGCGTCGGTGTCCACGGCACCGCCCACGTCTCCTCCCGCGTCGGCCACGCCCTCCCGCTCCCCCTCCCCGGCGCCCGACGAGACCCTCGTCATCGTCACCAGGTCCGGCGGCATCGCGGGCCGTCACGACAGCGTCAAGGTGAACAGCGACGGGGCGTACACCGTCCTGTCCTCCGGCCGTGAGACCGGCTCGGGACAGCTGCGCCCCGCCGAACTCACCGAACTGCGCCGGGCTCTCGACGCGTCCGGCATGGAGCGGCTCCCGCGCGTGATGTTCGACCGGCCCGCCCCCGACGCCTTCATCTACGCCATCAACCACGCGGACCACGAGGTCGCGATCTCCGACGCGGAGCCCGTACCCGCCCTCCAGCGCATCGTCGCGGCCGTACCCCTCCCTACCTGAGCTCCCCGCGGGCCCCTCACCCGCGGCCCCTCCCCGCGCGATCCGGTTCCGGCGGGCCGTGAACCGCCGGCGCCGGTGCCGGCGATAGAGAGGCGTGAGACTGTTCCGCCCCATGGGGGGTGACCGCGACGACGGCGCGCTGCTGCGCGCCGTCGCCGGAGGGGACGCGGAAGCGCTGGCCCTGCTGTACGACCGGCACGCCGGCTGGCTGCTGGCCCGGCTGACACGGCGGTGCCAGGACCCCGAGACCGTGAGGGAAGTCCTCCAGGACACCTTCGTGACCGTATGGCGCTCGGCCGCGGCCCATCACGGCGGCGAGGCGGGCGGCTGGCTGTGGGTGATCGCCGCGCGGCGCCTGGTCGACGCCCAGCGCGCACAGGCCCGCGCCGGGCGAGGGGACCGGGCGGAGCCGGCGTACGAGCCGCGTCCCCTCGCGCCCTCCGCCGAGGAGCGGGTGCTGGCGGGACTGGAGTACGGCGACGTCGGCACCGCGCTCGACCGGATCTCCCCCGAACTGCGCGAGGTGCTGCGCGCCACGGTCGTCGACGGACTGACCACCCGCGAGACCGCTCAGCTCCTCGGCATACCGGAAGGCACGGTCAAGTCCCGTGCGACGCGAGCCCGCAGGGAACTACGAGCCGCGCTTGACCGGATCACGCCCACGGAAGGCACGGCATGAATTCCATCGGGAAGCACGGCGGGAAGTACGGCGGGAACCACGACCGGAAACGCGGCGGCGGGCGTGGCGGCGAGCCCGGCACAAGCGCCTGGCATGTGGACGACGCGCTGGCCGTCCGGTACGCCGCGGGTTCGGCACCGGAGCCCGACGCGTGGTCGCTGGAGAAGCACATCGAGTCATGCGGCGCGTGCGCCGTCCTGGTGTCGGCGGCGGTACGCCGGGGGGCCGCGGGGCCGGTGCTCGCCGGCGTACGGGAAGCGGTGCTGGCCGTGGCGGTCCGGTCCGCGCCGCCCGCCGCGCGGACCGGGCTGACGGCCCGTGTCCTGTGGGCGGCGGGGCCCGCGCTGCGCGGTTCCTGGCTGGTGGCCGTGGTGCTGGTGGCCGCCGGCGCGGTCGCGCTGGCGTACGGAGCCGGATTCGCGGGGGCGCGCCCCCTGCTGCTGGCGCTGGCACCGCTGCTGCCGTTGGCCGGGGTGGCAGTGTCGTACGGGGAACACGCGGACCCGATGTACGAGATCGGCGCCTCCACCCCGGGCGGCGGACTGCGGCTGCTGCTGACCCGTACGACGGCGGTCCTGGCCGTGAGCCTGCCCCTGCTGACCCTGGCTGGAGCACTGCTGCCGTCCTCGGCGTCCCCGGCGTCCCCGACACCGTCGGCGTCCTCGCTGTCCCCGCTGTCCTCGATGGAGGTGCCGGGCGCGGCGGCCTGGCTGCTGCCCGCCCTGGCGCTGACGCTGGCCACGCTTGTGCTCGGCTCCTATGTGGGCTGCCGTACGGCGGCCGGGGCGGTGGGGGCGGCGTGGGGGGTGGCGATCGCCGGATCGCTGCTGGCGACGGCGCGCCGGGACGGCGGCGCGGAGGTCGGGCCGTTCCCGGTGGCCGACCTGTCCGCGTATCTGACGCGCTGTCTCACCGGCGCCGAGGCGCAGGGCGGCTGGGCCGCCGGCGCCGTGGTGTGCGCCGGGTTGCTGGCCCTGCGGCGGCGGTCCTTCGACCGCCCGGCCCTCGGTGCCCCGGGGCGCGCGTGAGGACGGGCGAACGCCACAGGAAACAGACGGCGGAAACACGGCAGAGGCACGGCGGAGAAGCGGAGAAGCGCCATGGAAGTGACAGAAGTGAGAGGGGAACACGCGTGGAAGCGACGGACACGGTAGCGGTACGGGGGCTGACCGTCAGACACCGCAGGACGGTCGCCCTCGACGCGGTCGATCTCGGCCTGGGCACCGGCGTGCACGGACTGCTCGGTCCGAACGGCGCGGGCAAGACCTCCCTGATCAGGGTGCTGGCGACGGTCGCTGCACCCGCCGAGGGGCGGGTGCAGCTGCTGGGCCGGGATGTGTCCGAGCACGGGCCCCGCGCGGCGGTACGGCGGCGGCTCGGCTATCTCCCGCAGGAGTTCGGCTACTACCCGGGCTTCACGGTCCGCGAGTTCGTCTCGTATGTGGCCTGGCTCAAGGAGATGCCCGCGCCCCAGGTGCCGGGGGCCGTGCGGCGCGCGGTCGACCGGGTGGGGCTGATGGACCGTATCGACGCCAAGGTGAAGACCCTGTCGGGAGGCATGGTGCGCCGGGTCGGAATCGCCCAGGCGATCGTCAACGAGCCTGATCTTCTGCTGCTCGACGAGCCGACCGCCGGACTCGATCCGGAACAGCGTGTCGAGTTCAGGGAACTGCTCCGGGAGGTGGGCGCCGACTCCACCGTGATCGTCTCCACCCATCTCGTGGAGGATGTCGCGGCGGCCTGCTCGGAGGTGACGCTGCTGGAATCGGGGCGGATCGCGTTCCGCGGTACGACGGCGGAGCTGACCGCGCTGGGGGACGGCACGGGCGAGCCCGGCGACAACCCGATCGAGCGCGGCTACACGGCGGCGGTACGGGCGATCCGGGCGCGGCGCGCCACGGCCGGATCCTCGTCAGGGATTACGGCCGGACCCCCGGCCGGGACCGCGGCCGGATCCGCCTCCGGGGCCGGCGCTTCCGGGACCGCCCAGGAGGGCACTCGATGAGCGCCCTCGACACCTCCCGCGTCCCGCGCGGCCACGCCGCCCCGGACGCCCGGGAGGACCGCGTCCCCGCACGCCTCCGGTCCGTCCGGCCCGTGCGCACCGAACTGCTGCGAGGCATCGGTCCCTGGGCCGGGGCGGCGGTCGCCCTGACCATCTGGGTCAGCATGTATCCCAAGGTGCCGCAATGGCAGGGGCGTTGGACGGACACCACTGATCTGCTGCGTGTCGTGGGACTGCTGCTCGGCGGGCCCGTCGCCGTCGCCGTCGGCTGCTGGCAGGGCGGCCGGGAGCGGCGGCGCGGGACCGGCGACCTGTGGACCTCGTTCCCCCGCACCCGACTACGCCGGACACTGCCTGCCCTGGCGCCGGCCGCGCTCTGGCCGCTCATCGGATACCTCCTCGGTGCGAGCGGGTGTCTGCTGGCGACCTGGCCGTACGCGAGCGGGCCTCCTCCGTTCGTGTCGCTGATCGCAGCGGACGCGGTGGCCATCGCCGCCCTCGGTGTGCTGGGCTTCGTGGCCGGACGGCTGGTCCCCTGGCGCCTGGCCGCCCCGACGCTCGCGGTCGTCACCTATGTCGGTCTGGCCATGCCGATGTACACCGACGCGAACGCCCGGTGGCTCGATCCGGGCATCGACCATTTCTTTCTCTGGGACCGGCCGGTGTGGTGGTTCGGACCGGCGAGCGCGGTCTGGACCGGTGGTCTCGCGGTGGCCGCGCTTCTGGCTTACGCGGCCCGGCGCCGTGCCGTCGCGCTGGTGCCCCTCGTCCTCGCCGTCGCCGCGGCCGTCCCGATCGCGCGGACCGGCGACGCCGTGTGGCGTCCGGACCCGGAAGCGGCCCGGCTGGTCTGCGACGACGGCGTTCCGCGGGTGTGCGTGACGGCGGTCAACCGAAAACTGCTGCCCGCGGTCTCGGCCGCGCTCGCCGGTGCCAACGCCGGACTGCGCGGGGTCCCCGGCGCGCCCGCCCGCTGGATCGAGGACCCGCATACGCTCCGGACGGGGGAAGTGCGGCTGCTGGGCCCCGCCGACCTGGCCGTACGCGACAGGCTGCCCGATCCCGCGTACTACGCGAACTGGGCGGTCGGCGCTCTCCTCCACGGAGACTGCGATCGGACCGGTTCCGATGGCTCCGAGGGGGAGCGGGCCGCCGTCGACGTGGCCGTACGTCAATGGCTCGCCCCGAGCAAGGACTTCCGGTGGCCTGAGGCCGAAGCCCTCCTCGAACGGCTGAAGGCCATGGACGCCGAGCGGAGCCGCGCCTATCTCGCCCGCTATCTCGCCGCCGACGACTGCGACGAGGTGCCGGTCCCGTGACCATGCCCTCCGGCGCCCCCGGCGCCCCCGGCGCCCCCGCCTTCCGCCCCGCGCGCCTCTATGCCCGCTCCCGTGTCCTTCCCGCCACCCTCGCCGTGCTGATAGGCACCGCGCTCGCCGCCGGGTGGGCGGCGTACTGGCTCCAGGCACAGCCGCGGTTCGACCACACCGCCCGGATCCCGGTCGTGGTGCTGGCTCCGCTGATCACGGCTGGGGCGATCGGCACAGGGCTGTACACGTACGGCGACGAGCTGGACCGTACGGCCGTACGCCCCTGGTGGCCCCGGCGGCTGGCCCATCTCGGGCTCCTGACCGTGCTCGCGGCCCTGCTGCTCGCGCTCGCCGTACCCGGCCGTCCCGATGAGTTCGGGGCCCCGGCGATGGTCCGCAATCTCCTCGGCGCCACCGGGGTCACGGCCGCCGCGGCGGCCGTGCTCGGGGCGCGGCTGAGCTGGCTGCCGACGACGGTCTATCTGAGCGGCGTGTATCTGGCGGCGCCGGGGACACCGGGCGGGATCGCCTCCGTATGGGCGTGGGCGATGCAGCCGGGTCCGCAGGGCGCGGCATGGGCGGTCGCGGCCCTCGCGTACGGGGGTGGCACGGCGCTGTACGCGTGGCGGGGCGCGCGGGCCGAGGGGCGCTGAATCCGCGGCCGGGTTCCGCACGCGCGGGCCGGGGCCGGGGTCCGCGGGGTGGAAACGGTTTGTCCCGGTCCTCCCTTCGCACCAGGATGTTGGCCAAGTCTTCCACCGACGGAGAGGTCCGCATGCCTGTATCCGCCACTTCCGTACGCTCCTCGGTCCCCGGTCCGGACTCCGCTCCCGTCACCCTCGACCGCCGCGACGGACCGTACGGCGAGATCGTGCTGCGACAGCGCGGCGAACGGCTGGAAATCATCGCCAACGGGTGCTTCCTGATGGACACCTCGGACGGCCGGTCCGAGCGTCTGCTGGTCGACGCCGCGCTGGCCACGCTCCTCGGTGCACGTTCCGCACCGCGACCGGAGACGCCCGACCCGCGGCCGTCCGTCCTCATCGGCGGGCTCGGGGTGGGGTTCTCCCTCGCGCACGCCGCCGCCGATCCCCGCTGGGGCGGGATCGTGGTGGTCGAGCGGGAGCAGGCCGTCATCGACTGGCATCGCGAGGGTCCGCTCGACCGGATCTCGGGCGCCGCGCTCGCCGATCCACGGGCCGCGATCCTCCACACCGATCTGGTGGAGTACGTGCACACCGCCACGGAGCGTTACGACGCGCTCTGCCTCGACATCGACAACGGACCGGACTGGACTGTGACCGAGGGCAACGGGAATCTGTACTCGGCGGAGGGGCTGGCCGCCTGCCGCGCGCGGCTGAAACCCGGCGGTGTGCTCGCCGTATGGTCGGCCCGGCCGTCGCCCGTCTTCGGCGAAGCGTTGCGGAATGCCGGTTTCACCGGGGTACGGGAGGAAGAGATCCGGGTTGCCCGGGGCCTGCCCGACGTGGTCCATCTCGCTGTTCGCACTGCGTAGCCGGAAACCTCCCGCTGCCTCTACGCTGCACCACACACACATCGATCCACATCCGCATCGGGAATGTGGATCGCGGGAACAAGGATCGCGGAACGCGTACCAGGGGCGGGGCGATGGAGCAGACACACACCAGCCACAACGGAGTCGCGGCCACGCCCGGCGCCCAGCGCCGGGTCCTGGTCGTCGAGGACGATGCGACGATCGTCGACGCCATCGCCGCGCGGCTGAGGGCCGAGGGATTTCTGGTGCAGACGGCGGTGGACGGCCCGGCGGCCGTCGACGCGGCCGAGGCCTGGCAGCCGGACGTGATGGTCCTCGATGTGATGCTGCCCGGCTTCGACGGCCTGGAGGTCTGCCGCCGGGTCCAGTCGCAGCGCCCGGTGCCGGTGCTGATGCTGACGGCCCGCGACGACGAGACCGACATGCTGGTCGGCCTCGGGGTCGGCGCCGACGACTACATGACCAAACCGTTCTCCATGCGGGAACTGGCGGCCCGGGTGCATGTGCTGCTGCGCCGGGTGGAGCGCGCGGCGCTCGCCGCGGTGACCCCGCGCAGCGGCATCCTGCGCCTGGGCGAGCTGGAGATCGACCACGCGCAGCGCCGGGTGCGGGTGCGGGGCGAGGACGTGCATCTCACCCCCACCGAGTTCGATCTGCTGGTCTGTCTGGCGAACACCCCGCGCGCGGTGCTCTCCCGGGAGCAGCTTCTCGCCGAGGTGTGGGACTGGGCGGACGCCTCCGGCACCCGTACGGTCGACAGCCACATCAAGGCGCTGCGCCGGAAGATCGGCGCCGAGCGGATCCGTACGGTGCACGGCGTCGGATACGCGCTGGAGACCCCCGCGCCATGAGCCGGCCAGGCTCCGGCGGCTCGGGCAGAGGCACACACCCGGGGAGAGGCACGCACCCGGGCAGAGGCACGCACCACACGGACCCGCCCGCCGGCGGTCCTGGGGGCACGGGCCTGCGCCCGTTCTCCATCAAGGCCAAGCTCGGCACCCTGGTCGTCGTCTCCGTCTTCATCACCACCGGTCTGCTGATGGTGGCCCTGCGCACCGATACCGAGCTGCGCTTCATCACCGTCTTCTCGGTGATCGCCACCCTGCTGATCACCCAGTTCGTGGCCCATGGGCTGACCGCGCCCCTGGACGAGATGAACACCGTCGCCAAGGGCATCTCGCACGGCGACTACACCCGCCGGGTCAGCGGCGCCGACCGCAGGGACGAACTGGGCGACCTCGCCTCCACGATCAATCGCATGGCCGACGACCTGGAGGCGGAGGACCGGCACCGCAAGGAGCTGATCGCCAATGTCTCGCACGAGCTGCGCACACCGATCGCGGCTCTGCGGGCCGTGCTGGAGAACGTCGTGGACGGGGTGTCCGCCGCCGACAACGAGACGATGCTGACGGCGCTGCGCCAGACGGAGCGGCTCGGCCGGCTGACGGAGACACTGCTCGACCTGTCCCGGCTGGACAACGGCGTCGTACCGCTGAAGGCCCAGCGTTTCGAGGTGTGGCCGTATCTCTCCGGGGTGCTCAAGGAGGCCAATCTGGCCGCCGCGCAACGCGCGACGAGTTCCGGCTCCGGCAATCACTCCCGTACGGACGTACATCTGCATCTGGATGTCTCGCCGCCCGAACTGACCGCGCACGCGGACACGGAGCGGCTGCACCAGGTCGTCGCCAACCTCATCGACAACGCCGTCAAACACAGCCCGCCGCACGGCCGGGTGACCGTACGCGCCCGGCGCGGCGGCGGGTCCGAGTCGCTCGAACTGGAGGTCCAGGACGAGGGTCCCGGCATTCCGGAGCAGGAGCGGCACCGGGTCTTCGAGCGCTTCAACCGGGGCACCGCGCCGTCCCCGCACGGCCCCGGCAGCGACGGCGGTACGGGCCTGGGACTGGCGATCGCGCGCTGGGCGGTCGATCTGCACGGCGGCCGGATCGGGGTGGCCGAATCGGTTCGCGGATGTCTGATACGCGTCACTCTTCCAGGAACAACCCGAGCGCACGGTTGACGTACGCTTCGCACTGTTGACGCACGATCTCCGATGACGCGCGCCGGGACGCCGGGACACGAACCGGGCGAGGCCCGGCAGAGGCCGGCGGAGACGGACGGAGACCTGTCGACAGAGGCCGGCCATCGGGTCGTGGCCCTGCCGTCATCCGGCCGTTGTGTGCCCTGACGCTGCCCGACGCCATGGAACCCCGCTTGTTTCCCGCCATTTCAGCCGCCGAAACCCGCCTTCGGATGTGACTTGCACGACGATGGCACGCCCGGCCTGCACCTGAAGCCCTGGTAGGCGTAGCCTTGATTCCCGCTGTCCATCACCTTGTGAAGCGGAAGAGGGCGGTTCACGCCGTGTCGTCTCAGTCCCCCAGTAACGCGAGCATCTCGACCGACGAAGACGGGCAGGGCAAGAACCCTGCCGCTGCCTTCGGAGCCAATGAGTGGCTCGTCGACGAGATCTACCAGCAGTACCTCCAGGACCCGAATTCGGTCGACCGTGCCTGGTGGGACTTCTTCGCCGACTACAAGCCGGGCACTTCCGGCACGGCGGGCGATCCCATGGAGGGCACCGCGCCCGCGGTGACCCCGGCCGCCCCGGCCCAGGCCGCGCCCGCGGCCCCGGCGAGGGCCGCCGCCCCGGCTCCGGTGACGCCGCCCGCCGCCCCCCGGCAGCCGGTCGCGCCCGTGACCCCGGCTCCGGCTCCAGCCCCCGTCCGGCAGGCCCCCGCCCCGGCTGCGGCTCCCGCCGCGCCCGCGCGGCCCGCACCCGCCGCTCCGGCGGCCCCCGCCGCCGCCCCGGCCGCCAAGGCCGCTCCGGCCCCGGCGAAGCCCGCCACGGCCGCCGAGGGCCCGGAGTACGTGACGCTGCGCGGCCCCTCGGCCGCCGTCGCGAAGAACATGAACGCCTCGCTGGAACTGCCCACGGCCACCTCCGTGCGCGCCGTCCCGGTGAAGCTGCTCTTCGACAACCGCATCGTCATCAACAACCACCTCAAGCGGGCGCGCGGCGGCAAGATCTCCTTCACGCACCTCATCGGGTACGCGATGGTGCAGGCGCTCAAGGCCATGCCGTCGATGAACTACTCCTTCGCGGAACGCGACGGCAAGCCGACCCTCGTCAAGCCCGAGCACGTCAACTTCGGTCTGGCCATCGACCTGGTGAAGCCGAACGGCGACCGCCAGCTCGTCGTCGCCGGCATCAAGAAGGCCGAGACGCTCAACTTCTTCGAGTTCTGGCAGGCGTACGAGGACATCGTCCGCCGCGCCCGCGCCAACAAGCTGACGATGGACGACTTCACGGGCGTCACCGTCTCGCTGACCAACCCTGGGGGCCTCGGCACGGTCCACTCCGTACCGCGTCTGATGCCCGGTCAGTCGGTCATCATGGGCGTCGGCTCGATGGACTACCCGGCCGAGTTCCAGGGCACGTCGCAGGACACCCTGAACAAGCTGGGCATCTCCAAGGTCATGACGCTGACCTCGACCTACGACCACCGGGTCATCCAGGGCGCCGCCTCCGGCGAGTTCCTGCGGATCGTCAGCCAGCTCCTCCTCGGCGAGAACGACTTCTACGACGAGATCTTCCAGGCGCTGCGCATCCCGTACGAGCCGGTCCGCTGGCTCAAGGACATCGACGCCTCGCACGACGAGGACGTCACCAAGCCCGCGCGGGTCTTCGAGCTGATCCACTCCTACCGGGTGCGCGGCCATGTCATGGCCGACACGGACCCGTTGGACTACCTCCAGCGCAAGCACCCCGACCTGGACATCACCGAGCACGGGCTCACGCTGTGGGACCTGGAGCGGGAGTTCGCGGTCGGCGGCTTCGCCGGCAAGTCGATGATGAAGCTGCGCGACATCCTGGGCGTGCTGCGCGACTCGTACTGCCGCACCACCGGCATCGAGTTCATGCACATCCAGGACCCCAAGCAGCGCAAGTGGATCCAGGACCGCGTGGAGCGCCCGCACGCCAAGCCGGAGCGCGAGGAGCAGCTCCGCATCCTGCGCCGGCTGAACGCGGCCGAGGCGTTCGAGACGTTCCTCCAGACCAAGTACGTCGGCCAGAAGCGGTTCTCGCTGGAGGGCGGCGAGTCCGTCATCCCGCTGCTCGACGCCGTTCTGGACGCCGCCGCCGAGTCGCGGCTGGACGAGGTCGTCATCGGTATGGCCCACCGCGGCCGGCTGAACGTCCTGGCGAACATCGTGGGCAAGTCGTACGCGCAGATCTTCCGCGAGTTCGAGGGCAACCTCGACCCGAAGTCGATGCACGGCTCCGGCGATGTGAAGTACCACCTGGGCGCCGAGGGCACCTTCACCGGTCTGGACGGCGAGCAGATCAAGGTCTCGCTCACCGCCAACCCCTCGCACCTGGAGGCGGTCGACCCGGTCCTGGAGGGTGTCGTCCGCGCCAAGCAGGACATCATCAACAAGGGCGGTACGGACTTCACCGTGCTGCCGCTCGCACTCCACGGCGACGCGGCCTTCGCGGGCCAGGGCGTCGTCGCCGAGACGCTCAACATGTCGCAGCTCCGCGGCTACCGCACCGGCGGCACGGTGCACATCGTGATCAACAACCAGGTCGGCTTCACCGCCTCCCCGGAGTCCTCCCGCTCCTCCATGTACGCGACCGATGTCGCCCGCATGATCGAGGCGCCGATCATCCATGTGAACGGAGACGACCCGGAGGCCGTGGTCCGCGTCGCGCGGCTCGCCTTCGAGTTCCGCCAGACGTTCAACAAGGACGTCGTGATCGACCTCATCTGCTACCGCCGCCGCGGTCACAACGAGGGCGACAACCCGCAGTTCACCAACCCGCAGATGGTCCGGCTGATCGACAAGAAGCGCTCGGTGCGCAAGCTCTACACCGAGTCGCTGATCGGCCGCGGCGACATCACGCTGGAAGAGGCGGAGCAGGCGCTCCAGGACTTCCAGGGCCAGTTGGAGAAGGTCTTCGCGGAGGTCCGCGAGGCCACCTCGCAGCCCGCCCCGGCCCAGGTGCCCGACGCCCAGGCCGAGTTCCCGGTCTCCGTCACCACCGGGGTCTCGCAGGAGGTCGTCAAGCGGATCGCCGAGTCGCAGGTCAACATCCCGGACTCGGTCACCGTCCACCCCCGGCTGCTGCCCCAGCTCCAGCGCCGCGCGTCCTCGGTGGACGACGGCACGATCGACTGGGGCATGGGCGAGACCCTCGCCATCGGCTCGCTGCTGATGGAGGGCACCCCGGTCCGGCTCTCCGGCCAGGACACCCGCCGCGGTACGTTCGGCCAGCGCCACGCGGTCCTCGTCGACCAGGAGACGGGCGAGGACTACACCCCGCTCCAGTACCTCACCGGCGAGCAGGCCCGTTACAACGTCTACGACTCGCTGCTCAGCGAGTACGCGGCGATGGGCTTCGAGTACGGCTACTCCCTGGCCAGGCCGGACGCGCTGGTGATGTGGGAGGCCCAGTTCGGTGACTTCGTCAACGGCGCGCAGACGGTCGTGGACGAGTTCATCTCCTCGGCCGAGCAGAAGTGGGGCCAGACCTCCGGCGTCACGCTGCTGCTGCCGCACGGCTACGAGGGCCAGGGCCCGGACCACTCGTCCGCGCGCCCGGAGCGCTTCCTCCAGATGTGCGCGCAGAACAACATGACGGTCGCCATGCCGACCCTGCCGTCGAACTACTTCCATCTGCTGCGCTGGCAGGTCCACAACCCGCACCACAAGCCGCTCGTCGTCTTCACCCCGAAGTCGATGCTGCGTCTGAAGGCCGCGGCCTCGAAGTCGGAGGAGTTCACCAGCGGCGGCTTCCGCCCGGTGATCGGTGACACGAGCGTGGACCCGAACGCGGTGCGCAAGGTCGTCTTCTGCGCCGGCAAGGTCTACTACGACCTGGACGCCGAGCGGCAGAAGCGTGGCATCACGGACACCGCGATCCTGCGTCTGGAGCGGCTGTACCCGCTGCCGGGAGCGGAACTACAGGCCGAGATCGCCAAGTTCCCGAACGCCGCGAAGTACCTGTGGGCACAGGAGGAGCCGGCGAACCAGGGTGCCTGGCCGTTCATCGCGCTCAACCTGATCGACCATCTGGACCTGGCGGTCGGCGCCGATGTCCCGCACGGCGAGCGGCTGCGGCGTATCTCGCGCCCGCACTCCTCGTCGCCCGCGGTCGGCTCGGCCAAGCGTCACCAGGCGGAGCAGCAGCAGCTCGCCAGCGAGGTCTTCGACGCCTGACCCGTACGACTCGACCCGCCCGGCCCGCTTCGTACGGCCCGCTTCGTACGGTCCGGTCGTACGGTCCGTACGGGCAGGAGGCCCGGTTCCGCGAACTTCGCGGGGCCGGGCCTCCGGCGTATCCGGATCCGTCCGGTGCGGGGACCCGGGCGTACGCGGGGGACGTGGCGTGTGCGGGGGACGCAGCGTTTCGGACAGCTCAGATGATCAGCGGTTCGAAGTCCCAGTGGGGCCGGACACGCTGCCGTGCCCCGGCCGTCACGGGGTGCCGCGCGCCCAGCGTCGCCGCCAGTCCGTTCAGCGCCTCCTCCTCCGTCCTCCCTGCCTCCTCGATCCGCCGCAGCGCCCGCAGATCGCCCGCGAGCCCCACCTGGCAGAGGAGGGTCAGCGGATGTTCCCGGCCCAGCGCCCGGAGCGCCCGCTCCACGGTGTCGCGGCTCAGCGGTGCCGCGCTCTCGTGGTCGCCGGTCCGGGTACGGGCGGCGGCGGTGTTGAGCGCGCATCCGACGGCCCAGGGGTGGCCGGCGCCGACCGCCTCGCACATCCCGGTGTAAGTACGCTCGATCTCCTCGCGGCCCGCGTCCCGCTCGCCGAGGGCGAGGAGGGTCAGTCCCTTGTTCCCCCGGACTCCGACGGTGAACGGATGGGCGGGGCCGAGCATCGCGGAGTAGCGGCGCTCCACCTCCTCGTGCCGGGTGAGCGCCAGGTCCAGGTCTCCCAGCTCGCGCTCCACCCAGGCACAGCTCGTCGCGATCATCGTGGTGAGCGGGTCCTCCTCACCGAGCACCCGCTCACAGCGCGCCAGCACCTCGCCGAACAGCGGCCGGGCGCTGGCCCGGTCACCCGCGTGGTAGCGGCAGAGCGCCAGATTGTGTTCCGCGCGCAGCGTCTGCGGATTGTCGGCGCCGAGCACCTGCCGGTGTGTACGGACGCTCAGCTCCTGGATGGCCTCGGCCTCGCGGTAACGGCCCAGCAGCCGCCGGTCGATGGCCTGGTTGATCTCCGAGTAGAGGGTCCAGCTGTGCCGTGGCGGAAGCTGTCTGCTCCGGATGGCGAGAGTGCGGCGGTCGACTTCGAGTGCCTCCTCGTACCGTCCGAGCAACCGCAGCGACACACCCAGGTTGTTCTGTGCGGTGAGGGTACGGGCGTCCTCCTCCCCGACGAGTGAGGCATACAGTCCGAGCGTGTGGCGGGAGAGCTCCAGGGCGTCCTGGTAGCGGCCGAGGCCCCGCAGATCGGCGGCGAGACCGCCGGCCGCGCGCAGATACTCCAGGTTCCGGACGCCGTGCTCGGCGCGCCAGTACTCGCTGGCCGCGCGGTCGAGGGCCTCGCTGCCGTGGTAGTCGCCGATGGCACGCAGCAGATTGCCGTAGTGATGGCTGAGGTCCCAGATCCTCGGATGGGTCGGGCCGAGCAGTTCCCGCCAGCCGGCCATGGCCCGCTCGGCCAGCCGGATTCCGGATCCGTACTCGCCCGAGAGATACATGTAGCGCAGGCAGTTGAGGACCAGGGTGTGGATCGGGAGATCGGTGCTCCTGAGCACATCGGCCCACTTGAGATGGGGGGTGATCTCCGCGTACCGGGGCCAGAGCCGGGTGTCGGCCGGATTGCCGGGGTCCGCCAGTGTGAGCGCCCGCCGTGCCACCTCGATGAACTCCCGGTGATCCTCCGGGGGCATGTTCTGGTGGGCGATCTGATGGACCATCCGGTGCAGATAGAGCGGATCACCGCCCGTCGTGCCGGGGAGTTCCACGGCGCCCGCCGGATCCGGGCCCCCGCGCTCGTCGTCTCCCAGGACGCGCACCACCGCGTACTCGCGCAGCTTGCCGACCGCCCGCGCCCACCTCTCGGAGTCCTCGACCAGCGGGCGCAGCCGGTCCGGGAGCGCCTCCGGGGGCAGGTCCCGTATCAGCCGTACGGGGATGGTGCCGGGTGCGAAGAAGGTACACAGCCGCAACAGGTCGACGGACTCGGGGACGGTCTCGCGGAGTGTGTTGAGCAGGATCGCCCAAGCGGTCCGGAAAGCCGTCGGAAAGTCGGCCGAGACACTGACAGCGTCCTCCGCCCGGTCGTCGCGCAGGAGTTCGGTGTACGCCTCGACCGGCATGCCGGACTCGTTGAGCCACCCCGCGGTCTGGTCGAGCAGCAGGGGCAGGTCCCCCAGCGACGCCGCGAGCTGATCGGCCTCGGCGTGGGTCAGCCGGGGGGCCCTGCGGCGCAGGAAGTCGACCGACTCGTCCCGGGTGTAGGCGGGCACCTCGACCACGACGCCGGGGTGTCTGTCCCAGTCAGGGTGGCGGGAGGTGATCAGAACATGCCCCGGCCCGGTCGGCACCAGATCGGCGACGGCCTCGATGTCGTCGGCTCCGTCGAGGATCAGCAGCCAGCGCGCGTAGGGGTCACCGCGCCGCAGGGCGTCCCGTACCGCGCGCAGCCGCTCCCCGTACTCGACCCCGGTGGCCAGCCCCAGCACGGGTGCCAGGTCGGCGAGTTGCTGCCGGAGGATGGACCGGCGGTCGGCGGAGACCCACCAGACCAGGTCGTAGTCGGAGCCGAAGCGGTGGACGTACTCGGCCGCGAGCTGGGTCTTGCCCACCCCGGACATGCCGACCAGGACCACCCGGGACGTTTCGCCCCACTCCGCCAGCAGCCGGCGGGTCCGGTCCAGCAGCTCTTCCCGGCCGGTGAACCGGATGTTGCGGCGCGGCACTCCGCCCCACACCTCGGGAACGCCGGCCGGATAGCGGGGGCCGCGCCCGGCCGCCCTGTCCGGCGGATAATCCCTGGGCAGTCCGAGTCCGAGCAGCAGCCGGCGCTCCGCGTCCACGGCGTTCAGGCGTATCAGCTCCACCGGGGCGAGGACCGAGGTGGCCGTGGGCAGTGCGGAGCCGGTGACGGAGACGGCCGTGAAGCGCCCGGAGCGGTCGGCGGTCACCTCGCGCAGTGCGCTGTTCCACTCGTCGTGGCCGCGCGGGCCGAGCTGGAGGAACGCGTCGCTGAGAACGAGCAGGATCCGGCCCCGCGACGAGGGCAGCTCCCGCAGGGCCTCCGCGAGCGGGGTCTCGGGAGGCGGGTTCCACCGCAGATGGGTGACACGCACCCCGCGCCGCTCCAGCCGGTCCCCGATCCAGCTCGCCCAGGCCCGGTCGAAACCCGCGAAGACGATGAGGATGTCCTGGTCTGAGAGGGCTCCGGAGTCTTCGGGGCCGCGCGCGGGCCTGCGCTCGCGCCCGCGCTCGGGCCTGCGTTCGGGCTCCGACTCGGTCCCGGATTCCGGCACGGATTCGGATTCCGGCACGGATTCGGGTGCTTCCGCGCCGGTCCGTCCCGCCGGGGGACTCGTCGGGGCCTCGCTCCGTGGCGCCCCGCGGCGGGACTCCGCGGGATTGCCCAGTGCCCGGTCCAGGATGGCGCGCAGTCTGCCGGGCCTGCGCCGGGGCGGAGCCTCCGGTAAGGAGCCGGTGGGCCCGTCCGGGGTGTCCCGGGTGTCCGGTGCTCCGGGCGCTTCCCCGGACGCTCCGGGGGGCGCCTCGACCTCCCGAGGAGCCCGCGCAGGCGTGTCGTCGGGCGTGTCCTCGGGCGTGTGCGCGGACACGCCTCCGGGCGCCTCCGGCAGGTACCCCACGATCTCCGCACCCGCACTCGCACCCGCGCCTTCGCCCATGCCCACGCCCGTGCCCTCGCCGGGACCCGATTCCCTGATCCGGCAGCGCAGTTCGGCCTTGCGTACGGGCATCCCCCACTGGTTGCTGATGGTCAGCCACAGCGAGGCGGGACCCGCCGTACGGCCCGCCGTCACGACGAAGCGCGCCGGTCCGTACGTCCCGCCGAAGCGGTGCAGTACGACGCTGGGATCGTCCAGCACCTCACAGACGAAGTGCGGAGAGCCGTCGAGCCCGATGGTGAACGTGAACTCCTCGTCCTGGTAGGGCCACTCGGGGCCGGGACCGGAACCACGGCCGTCGCCGCCGTCGCCGTCGCCGCCGAGTCCGAGCGGGCCCCGCAGATCGACCGTGACGAGATACGTGCGCCCCACCTCCGCCTCACGGGGCCGGCTGACGACGGGCTCGATCAGCAGGGGCCGCTCCGCACTGGTCACGGTCCGCCCCCTTCCGGTCCTTCGTCGCCCCGCCGGCCGGTGAGCAGGAGTGTGGTGAGCGGATGGCCGTAGTACTGGAACATGAAGCTGTAGAGCAGACGCAGGACCCGTTTCTGGCCGTCCTTGTCGACTTTCCCGTCATCATGCTGGATACGGGGGATGTCCGACAGGGGGCCGAAGTCGTCCAGCGCACGGGCCCTGAAGGCGCGCAGCGAATGGGTCACGGGCCGCTCGGGCTCCGCCGTCACCTCCCGTACCAGCTGTCCGATCAGATCGCGGGCCTCGATGTCCCCGACCTTGCCCGCGGTGACAATGGCACCGCCCGCGCCCTTGCGGAGGAAGAGTTCGGCGAAGCCGCGCAGCGCGTCCTCGCCGCCCGCGCCGTTGTCCACGAACCGTCCGGAGTGGCAGGCGTTGAGACAGACCAGTGCCCGGTCCTCGTGGAGTACGGTCATCGCCCGCTCGTCCAGCTCCGCCCAGGTCACCTCGGCGAGCGAGAGCGCGCTGAGCCGCTCGTCGTAGGTGCCGTGGGCGGCCATGTAGACGAGTCCGGTCGGTTCACCGGGGTGCTCGTCCAGGGCGTCGAGGAAGCTGCTCATCCTCAGATGGGGCTGGTGGGCGTAGTCCCGGAAGGCGGCGATGTCGTGCCGCATCTCCCGGTGGAAGTAGCCGAGCACCCGGCCCGCGCAGACGCCGGGGGCGTGCGGCAGATCGTGGTCCAGCTCATGGATCGTCGTCCAGCGCGACATGACGACCAGCGCGCCCAGCAGCCCGCCCGCCAGGCCGAGTCCGGGGTCGGCGGGCAGCCAGAGGGTCTCCCAGGGGAGTTCGTATCCGGTGTCGTCCCAGATCAGGAGATGCAGCTCGGCGCCGTGCTCCGCGCGGGCCCGGTTGATCCAGTCGGCGAGCCGCCGTTGATTGGCCGACCAGCGGCGGATGGCACGCAGGAGTTCCGACGGCGCCTCGCCGCCCGCGCGGGCGTTGCCGAGGCCGATCGCGGGCGGGCGCAGCTGGGTGGCGCCCGAGATGTACGGCAGCGGGGCGAGGCCCTCGCAGCGCGCGCTGAACCCGAACGCCTCCCGGCCGCTCGGATGGCGTCCCCGTTCGACCCTGATCACCGCCATCGCGTGCGGGAGGCGGGCGCCGGGGTCCACCGGGGCCGCGCCCAGGGCTTCCGGCTCGCCCGGCTCGGCGTCCACGGGGACGGGGGTACGGCGTGGCCGCTGGGCCGCCCGGGGCAGCCGCGCGCCCGCCGTGCCGGCGAGCCACCGGGTGAGCCGGTGGGGGTCACCACCCATCGTCGGTCACCGCCTCGGTGGTGGCCCGTCCCTCGATGACCGTGCCGCCGAGGGCGTCCGCGAGAAGATGGGGCAGTTCGGCGTACGGCCGGCGCAGCGGGTCGAGGACGACGCTGTGCAGCCGGGTGCGGTCCATACCGCCGATCCGGGCCGCGACGGCGAGGGCGTCCTCGACACCCGTGCGGCCGACCGGGCCGTCCGGCGTACGGCCGCGGCGGCTCGCGTCCAGCGGCACATTGCCCCGGCCGTCGGTGACCACGACCAGCCAGGCCTCCACCAGACCCGCCCGGTGGTGCTGGAAGGCGCGGCGCAGGGCCTGTGCCGCCTGGTCGAGACCGTGGGCGAGCGGGGTGGCGCGGCCGGGCGGCCGGACCAGCGCGGCGGTGATGCGCGGGTCGAGGACGCTGCGGGCGGCGAACGACTCGGCCCGTAACTCGCTCACCGCGTCCCTGCGGCCGACCTCGACCACATGGGCCGACGCCCGGCTGACATAGGCCCACTGGAGGAACGGTTCGAGCGCGTCCCGCCAGCGCCGGCCGGAGCGGCAGGTGTGATCGAGGACCAGGGCGAGCAGCCGCTCCGGCTCGGGGGCGCGCGCGTAGCCGCGCAGATCGCCCGGCGCTATCGCCAGCCGCGCCGGATTCCCGCGTACCGCCTGGTATTTGGCGGCCTCCATCGCCGTACGGACGAAGGCGAGGTCGCGCAGATCGTGGGAGCGCCGTACCCCGATGACGGGTCCGCGTGTGGAGGCCGGTCCCGCGGCCCGGGGCCAGGGGGTGCGCAGGGAGGCGGACTCGGCCGACGGCGCGGTCCGGTCCTCCGGATACGGGGTGGCGGGCGCTCCCGGCTCCGGGGCGGGTCCCGGTCCGATGCTCTCCGCGGGCTCCGGCGCGAGCACCGGCCGGCCCGCGGGCATCCGGCGCTGCCCGTCGGGGCCGCGGTCCGTACGGCGCGGTGCGCGCCCGGGGCGGTCGCCGGGGCGCGGCGGCTCCGGCGGTACGAGGCCGGGGCCGGGCGCGGGGACGGGGACGGACGGGAGCGGGGCCCCGGGGAGCCCGATCAGCCGCGCGGCCTCGTCGGCACGGGCGGCCGTGACCTCGGTGGCACCGTCGAGCCGGGCCAGCGCGCGGGCGATCCGGGCCAGCGCGAGCGCCCGTCGGTGGCCGGCGTCGGGGCCGAGCAGTTCCAGTACGCGCGGGGCGAGCTCCTCGGCGAGCGCGAGGGGCGGCCGGGACGCCCCCGGGGCCAGCGCGGCCCGCCAGGCGTCCGGGAGCGGGCCCAGGGGGTCCGTGACGCGGTCACCGAGGGGGAGGCTGAGGGGGGCGCCGAGAGGGTCGGTGCCCGGCTGTGGTGTGCCGGTGCCGGTGCCGGTGCCGGTGCCCGGGAGCGTACGGAGTCCGGCGACGGAGAGGCGGACCGGGAAGCGGTCGAGGAGATGCGGCGGGACGCGTTCGGTGTCCTCGGCGCGGCAGACGGCCAGCCAGCGGGCGCGCGGCCGCCATCGGTGCCGCAGCCCCGAGTGCTCGACCGTGGCGACGTCGGCGCCGAGGAGCTGCACCACGGCCCGCATGCCGGACACGCTGAGCCGGGCGAGATCGGGCACGACGACCAGTGAGGGACCGGCGGGCGACTCGGTGAGCGGGCCGGGTACGAGCGTGAAGCTGATGCCGTCGGGGCCGCGCGCCAGCCGGGGGCGTATCCAGAGGTCCTCGTCCCTGGTGGCCGCGCCGAGGGTGGTCAGGGACACGGCCCCGTGCGGCCCGTCGGCTCCCTCGGGTGCTCCGGCGGCCCGGCCGACCAGCCCGGCGAACACCTCGGTGACAGGGGCTGTCAGTTCGGGCGGCAGATCGAACAGCAGCACACCGGGCAGTCCGGGCTCGACGGCGGCACAGACCAGGACGGCCAGCAGCCGCCGCGCGAGGTCGTCTGAGCCGAGGGCGGGCGCCGGGGTCCGGACCGGGACCGGGGACGGTACCTGGGCCGGGGACGGTACCTGGGCCGCGGCCGAAGCTTGATCCTGATCCTGATCCTGGGCCTGGGCCTGGGCCTGGGCCTGGGCCTGGGTCTGGGTCTGGGTCTGGTCCCGGGGATTCTCAGGTGTCTCGGGCATCTCGGGCATGCGCGGTCAGCCGAACAGGTCCTCGACGCGCGCGTCGTCGTCGGGCCCCCACTCGAAGGTGCCGCCATGCGTGGACTCGGGCCGCCGGTGGCGCAGGGCGAACGGCAGGACCCTGCGGACATGTCCGGGCTCGACCCGCGCCGCGCCCTCCTTCGCGGCCAGGGCGCGGGCGGCCTGCGCGGTGACGAGTTCGCCGCGGTGGCCCACGGCGGAGAGCCGTCCCGCGGCCTCGGCGCAGAGCCTGCCGATCTTCTCCCCGACCTCCACCCCGGGCAGCGCGGTCCTGGCGGCCAGCAGCGCGTTCTTCAGGGTGGCGCCCTCCGCCGCGGCGTCGGCCCGCCAGACGGACGTCTCCTCGGCCAGTTCCTCCTCGAAGGTCAGCACCGTCATGATCATGCGGTAACGCGCCTCGGTGTCCAGTTCGGCGGCGGTCACCATGAGACCGAAGCGGTCGAGAAGCTGCGGGCGCAGCCCGCCCTCCTCGGGGTTCATGGTGCCGACGAGCCCGAAGGAGAGATGCCTGGCCGCGGCGATGCCCTCGCGCTGGACGGAGAGCACGCCGGTGGAGACCACGTCCAGGATGATGTTGACGAGATGGTCGTCCAGGAGATTGACCTCGTCGACGTACAACAGCCCTTTCTCATGGGCCTCTTCGAGCAGTCCGGACTGTTCTCGCGCCTCGCCGCGCATCAGCGCGTCCAGTTCCCAGCCGCCGAGCACCCGGTCGTCGGTGGCGTTGATGGGCAGGGTGACGGGCAATTCGCCGCGGGACATCAGCGCGAAGGCCCTGACGACGGTGGACTTGGCGGTGCCGCGCTGGCCGGTGATCAGCACCCCGCCGATGCGCGGGGCGATGAAGTTCAGCTCCAGGGTCAGCTTGAGGTCCTCCTGTCCGACGACCCGGCTGTACGGGAGGATCGGGATGGCCGGCACGGGTACGGATACGGGCGCGAGCACTGCGGCCGAGGCCGCTGCCGGGGCCGCCTCCGGTACGGGAACGGGCGCGGGAGCCGCCTCCGGTCCGGCGAGGTCGGTCGCCGCAGGGTCGGTCGCGCCGGGGTCGGGTGCGGCAGGACCGGGTGCGCCGGGGCCGGTCTCGGGTCCTGTCACGGGTCCGGCGCCGCCCGCGCGGTCGGTCTCCCCCGTCACGGAGTCGCTCCCGCCGGAGTACCCGGGGCCGGTACGCCCGCCGCGCCGCCCTCGGGAGCGATCGCCGCGCCGCCCGCCGGTCCGCCCGCCGGGGCGGCTCCCGCACCGCCCGGCTGCCAGCGGAAGGTGATCTGGAGCTGGGCCTCGGCCCCGGCCTTCACGACCGCCGCCACGCCCGCGTCCAGCGTGATCGACACCTGTAACTCGATCTCGTCGGGGCGGAGCCCCTCCCCCAGGTCGCCGAGTCTGCGCATGGCCTGCGAGGCACAGCGCCGCGCCAGGTCGAGACCCTCGCCGTACGAGTCCCTGGCCACCTGTAAGACCCGCCGGGCCGCGCCGTCCCGGGTGTCCTCGTCCTCGTACACGGCGTCGTACACGGCGTCCAGGCCTTCGGCCGGGACCGCCTCGTACCTCCGCGTGTCCACCACGACGGGGATCGGTCCGTCCTCCCCCGGCGCCGTGGGACCCACGATGACCGTCATGCGTCTCCCCCCTCCACCGCCCAAGGGCCCTGTTCTACAGGACCCTTGACGGTGTTTCAGCACTTTCCCCGAACCCGCCCACCGGGGCCCGGCCACGCCGCGCGCGGGACGCGTCGGAGCTCGGACCGGTCAGATGATCGGCGGCTCGAAGTCCCAGTACGGCCGGGTACGCGACCGGGCCGCGACGGTGTGCACATGCTGGGCGCCGAGCGTGGCCACCAGGTCGTCCAGCGCCTCGCCCTCGGCCTTCTCGGCGCGCTGCGCGTCCCCCAGGGCCCGCAGATCCGCCGCGTACGCGATACGGGCGGAGAGCGTCAGCGGATGGGTACGGCCGAGGACCTCGGTGGCACGCGTGATGGTGTCGTTGGTGAGCGCGGCGGCGCCCTCCAGGTCGCGCACGATGTTGCGCAGCGCGGAGGCGTTGATGGCGCAGCCCAGGGTCCATGGGTGGTTCTCGCCCACGACCCGGGTCATGTCCGCGAGGGCGTCCTCGATGAGCACATGGGCCTGGTCCCGTTCCCCGACGTTGCGCAGGATCAGGGCGTGGTTGGCACGGGTGCCCGCCACATACGGATGGCCCTCGCCGAGCATCGCCACATAGCCGTCGACCACATGGTCGCTTATGGCCATGGCCTGGTCGATGTCGCCGTGCTCACGGGCGAAGCAGCTCTGGCTGGCCGCGAACATCATCGTCAGCGGGTCCTGTTCGCCCAGGACACGCTCGCAGCTCTCCAGGACCTGGGTGAACAGCGCCCCCGCCTTGCCGCGTTCGCCCGACCGGTAGAGGCACAGCGCGAGATTGTGCTCGGCGCGCAGCGTCTGCGGATTGTCCCGGCCGAGCACGATGCGGTGCACGCGCACGCTCTGCGACTGGAGCGACTCGGCCTCGCTGTACCGGCCGAGCAGCCGCAGGTCCGTGGCGTAGTTGATCTCGGAGAAGAGCGTCCAGGCGTGCCGTGGCCGCAGAAGCTGCCGACGGGCCTCCAGGGTGCGCCGGTTGAGTTCCAGCGACTCGTTGTACCGGCCGAGCAGCCGGTGCGAGATGGCCAGGTTGTTCTGGGCGTTGAGGGTCCGGGAGTCCTGCTCGCCGAGGAGTTCGCGGTACGACGCGAGGATCCAGCCGGAGATCTCGAAGGCCTCTTCGTACCGGCCGAGGCCGCGCAGATCCGCGGCGAGCCCGCCCCCCGCGCGCAGATGCTCCAGATCCTTCGGGCCCTTCTCCGCGCGCAGATGCTCGACGGCGGCCCGCTCGATGACCTCCGTGCCGGCGTAGTCGCCGACGGCGCGCATCACATTGGCGTAGTGGTAGCTGAGGTCCCAGATCCTCGGATGGGTCTCGCCGAGGAGGACCCGCCAGGCCTCCAGCGCGCGTCTGCCGAGGTTGATCCCGGCCCGGTACTCCCCCGAAAGGTACATGTAGCGCAGGCAGTTGAGGATCAGGGTGTGCATCGCCGGGTCGGTGCTCTGGAGTACGTCGGCCCACTTGAGATGCGGGGTGATCTCCGCGTACCGGGGCCAGAGCCGGGTGTCGGTGGGCCGGCCCGGGTCGGCCTGCACCAGTGCCCGCCGCACGACCTCGATGAACTCCTTGTGGTCCTGCGAGGGCATGTCCTGGTGGACGATCTGGTGGACCATCCGGTGCATGTAGAGCGTGTCACCGGCCACCCCGGCCAGACCCTCGCCGTTCACCGAGTCGTGGACCTCGCGCTCGCCGACCCCGGCGGCGCGCACGACGGCGTACTGGCGCAGCTTGCCGATCGCCCGTGCCCACCGCACCGGGTCGTCGACCAGTCCGCGGAGCTTCTCCGGGAGCGTGTCCGGCGGCAGGTCCCGTACCAGCCGTACGGGGATGGCGCCGGGTGCGAAGAACGTGCAGAGCCGGAGCAGGTCGACCGATTCGGGGACCGTCTCACGGAGCTTGTTGAGCAGTATCGACCAGCCGGTCTGGAAGGCGAGCGGGAAGTCGGCGGAGACCCTGACGACATCCTGGTCGATGCCGTCCTTCAGCAGCTCGATGTACTCGTCGACCGACATGTCCGAGTCGTTGAGCCAGCCGGCCGTCTGGTCGAGCAGCAGCGGCAGGTCTTCGAGCGCCTCCGCGAGCTGGTCCGCCTCCGAGTGGGTCAGCCGGGGCGCCCTGCGGCGTACGAACGCCACCGACTCCTCACGGTCGTAGACCGGGACCTCCAGCAGGGCGCTGTTGTGCTCGCCCCACTCCGGGTTGCGCGCCGTGATCAGCACATGCCCGGGACCGGTCGGCACCAGATCCCAGATCTGGTCGGGTTCGTCGGCGCCGTCCAGGACGAGCAGCCACCGGCTGTACGGGTCGCCCCGGCGCAGCGCGTCACGCGCCGCGCGCAGCCGCTCGCCGTACTCCACACCGGTGGACAGGCCGAGTGCCGGGGCGAGTTCGGCGAGTTTCTGCCGGCAGGTGACCCGCTTGTCGGCGGAGACCCACCAGACCACGTCGTACTCCGCGCCGAAGCGGTAGACGTACTCGGCGGCGAGCTGTGTCTTGCCCACGCCCGACATCCCGTGCAGGGTGACCACTCCGGCGCCGCTGCCGGCCGCCTGGAGCGCGTGGTAGGCGTCGTTGAGCAGGGGCTCGCGGCCCGTGAAGCGCGTATTGCGGCGGGGGACCCCGCCCCACACATCGGGCGTGTCGGCCGGATAGCGGGGGCCGCGCCGGGTGTCCACCGGCTCCGCGTGCGTATCGGTGGGCAGGCCCAGACGGGTGAGGATGCGCCGCTCGGCCTCCTCCTGACCGAGGGTCGTCAGATCGGCCGCGGCGAGGACGGCGGTGGCACCGGGCAGCGCGGAGGTGGTGATGGTGACGGCGGCGAACCGGTCGGGCTCGGGGGCCACGACCTCGCGCAGCGCCCTGTTCCACTCGTCGTGGGTGCGCGGGCCGAGCTGGAAGTACCAGTCGCTGAGGATGACCAGCACAGGGCCGGGGGCGAGCAGCAGATCCCGCAGCGACTCCTCCAGCGGTGTCTCCACCGGGGGGTCCCAGCGCTGGTAGACGACCGGGAGTCCGCGCCGCTCCAGACGGTCCCCGATCCAGGCCGCCCAGGGCCGGTTGAAACCCGCGAAACTGATGGTGACAGCCTGCGGCCCGGTTGCTCCAACTGGCTTACGCACTGCGGGCATTCGGCCGTCTCCCTGCATCGTCATACGCCCTTTTAACATACCCCGGAGCCCCGGGATTCCATCCCGGTGCGCGCCGCTTCACGTTCCGTTCCTTTGGCGCCAGATCATCCGCGCCGTACGTACATATGCCATCGCCCGGGTGAGATGGCCGGGCGGTGGAGGGGTGTCCGTGAGCCGGTGGTACATCGCGATCATCTCGTTGACGAGGACACGGCCCTCCGGGGTCAGCGCCCCGGAGCCGGCCAGCACCGGCAGGACCGCGCCGACCTGTTCGCGGCAGCGGGCGTGTTCGGCCCAGGCCTGGTCGCGGTGGGAGAGCCGCTCGGCGGCGAGCGCGAAGCGCTGCCAGTAGTCGGCGAGCGCGATGTGCGAGTAGGCGCCCTGGAGCAGTCCGTCGAAGGGCCGGGCGTCGGAGCGCCAGGGGGCGAAGTGCCGGGGCGCCGCGTCCTCGTGGTGCAGCGGGGCGAGGGCGGCGAGCGCGGCGAGTTTGGTGTGCTGGAGTTCATGGACGAGCGTGGACGCGAAGAAGGCGGGGGTGGCCGGCCGGCTGCTGAGAACGGCACCGAACGCCTCGCGGCGGGTGCCGCTGCAGTGTGCCGCGCCCTCACCGGTGGGCGCGGCGCCGGGCGGCGGGGCGAGCGGGACCACGCAGTGCAGCAGGGCCGCCGTCTCGGCAGGACGGTGCGGTCCGCCGATACGGAGCAGTGGCTCCACCCCGGCCCAGGACCGGGCCCAGGTGGTGCGTTCGCCGGCGTCGAGGCTGGTGACGGCGGACAGACCGTGCCGTTCCAGACCGCTGCCCGCCGTGCGGTACGGATCGAGGTCGTCCAGCGGTACGGGCGCGGCTCCGGGCCGTACGGCGGGCAGCGTGACCACGGGCAGCCAGCGCGGGTCGTCGGCGCGTGTGCCGTCGGCCGTGATCCGTACGGTGACGGGCGCGGCGGAGCCCTGGCGGAACGTCACACGGTCCGCCGTCAGCTCGGCGTCGACCTGGGCGGTCGGTCCCGGTTCGGTGCGCAGCGCGCCGAGGGTCGGCAGCGCGAGCAGCCCGTCGTGCGCCGTCAGCCGGGTGGTGAAGGGCAGCCGGGCGCGGATCGCGGCGGCGGCGGCGAGCGCGCTGAAGTGGGCGAGATCGGCGGGGAGTCCGGGGGCGGGCCCGGGGACGGTGAGGCCGCGCAGACAGCTCTGCGCCCAGGGGCCCACGAGCGGATAGAGCAGTACGGTCCGCACCGCGGCCCGGTCGGCGCGCTCCGCCGCCTCCAGCAGCGCCCAGTCCTGGCGGAGCCGGTCGAGCGCCGCGGGCGGGCAGAGGGAGGGCGGTGCCGCCTCGGCGGCGTCGAGCAGGGCGCGCAGCAGGACGAGACGGCGGGTGTGCTGGTCGCGTACGAGCAGTCCGAGGGTCTCGGATCCGCCTTCCGTACGGCCGAGTTCACGCAGCACGGGCTCCGGAACGGCGAGGCTCACCGGGAGTCTCCCGTCGTCGTCGCGGCGGCGTGGACGCCGCCGACAGCTTCGTCCCCGGCCCCGGCCGGACCGGCGTGGGTCACACCGTCGCGGGTCACATCGGAGCGGGGCGTACCGGCGTGGGCGTGGGGCGTACCGGCGCGGGGCGTACCGGCAACGGTCGCGCCGGCCCGGATCGCCTTCGGTCGCGCCGCCGTGGTCGCTTCGCCGAGTCTGGCCGCCACATGGCGGATCAGGCGCTCCAGATCCGCGCAGTAGACGGAGGGATGGCTGAAGCCGTCCCCCGCGCGGTAGCGGTGCGCGTAGTTGCCGCCGCCGCAGACGGTGAGCAGGGGGCAGACCCGGCAGCCGGCCGCGAGCGCCGCCGCGCCCGCCTGCCGGGCGGCGATCCCGGGGTGGCTCAGGGCGTCGTCGAAGGAGTGGCGGAAGATGTCGAGTCCGGTGGCGGCGGCCGTGTCGTAGGCGGACTTGAGCGAATCGACCTGCTCGATGGCGCCGTCGGTCTCGATCACGACGGCGTTGACGGGATCGAGCCCGAGGGACTCGGTGGCGGCGGGCAGCCCCAGCAGCAGGGCGAGACACTCCTCGAAGAGCCGGATCCGGGTCTCCCTGCGGCCCGCCGACCACCAGCGGTCGAAGACCGTGCTGAGCCAGTCGCCGTACGGGGTGGGGCGGTTGACGCCGGGGCCGTGGCGGCGTGGGTCCATGGCGGGCAGACCGGGCGGCGGTGTGGTCCAGTTCCCGTGCGGCAGCAGGAGATCGAGGGCGGGCGGGCCGAGCTCCAGCAGGGACTCGTACATCTCGACCGGATCGGTCCGCGGGTCGACGACGGTGAGGATGCCCGCGTACGCCTCGGGGTGGTGCGCCGCGAGCAGGCGCGTGCCGCGTGCGGCGGCGGGCCAGGAGGGGCGCCCCGCGTGATCGGTGCGGAGTGTGTTGTGCGCGGGCCGCCCGCCGTCGAGGCTGACACCGACACGTATCGAGTGGCGGGCGAGGGTGGCGATCCGGCGCTCGGTGAGCAGGGTGGCGTTGGTCTGCACGGTGGCGTGGACCGTACGCTCCCGGCCCGCCCGTTCGCGTACGAGACCGGCGAAGGCGGCCAGCCGGCCGGCGCCCGCGAGCAGCGGCTCACCGCCGTGCAGCACAAGGGCGAGCTCGCCCAGCGCGTGCGCGTCCGCGTGCTCGGCGATCCGGGTGGCGGCGCGGTCCAGGACCTCGGGCGGGGCCGCGGCGGGGCGGTCGCGCCAGGTCCGGTCGGGGCCCTCGTACAGATAGCAGTAGCGGCAGGCGAGATTGCACCGGCCGTGCACCTTGACGATGAACTGCCCGAAGGGAACGGGCTCCCGGGGCGTCCGGAAACCGGGCGCCCCGGCATACGGGTACGCCGGGCCGCGCGGACTCCCCCGTCGAGCCACGTCCGTAACCCCCATGATGTACGGCGTCCGCGCGGCCCCGCCCGTCTGTCCGGGACAGCCGGGGCCGCCTGGCCGAAGGCGTGGTTCCCTGGATGACCGGGGAGGCAAACCCCCGCCGGGCAAGGTTGACCGGTTCAACGGTGTCGCGGACCGAAACGGTGCACGAAACCGCTTCTCAGAAAGCGTTGTTGAACCCCCACAGCATTTCCCGTGGCTGCTCCGCCCTGCCCCGCAGATCCGCCACCACCTCGGTCAGCACCGGGTGGTCGAGGGTCCGCAGTGTCTCCAGGTCCAGTGCCAGCAGATCGGGCAGCGCGCCGCCCCCCTGCGCATCGCCGACCCGCGCCCCGCCGCCCTGCGTCCCGGCGTTCTCCACCCCGTCCGCCGCGCCGTGTACCACGTCGCTCATCTCATCTCCCCGTAGCCCTGTCGTGGAACGCCGGGCTCAGCGCTCCAGCTCGGCCAGTCGCTCCATGGTCGATCCGGCCGTCCCACCGCCGCCGTCCGGCAGCTTGCGCCATTCCGTACGGGCCGCCCGGTATGCCTCACGCGCGGCTCTGGGCCGTCCGGCCCTCTCGTATGTCATACCCCGCCAGTGGTACGCCTCAGCACGCAATCGGACGGCTTGGAGCCGGAGTTGCGGACTCTCCAGTTCCTCCTCCGCCGTCCTGGCCGCGTCCGCCGCGTCCCGGAACGCCTCGGCCGCGTCGTCCAGCCGGGCCGGCCGGTGCAGGGTCCGGTACGCGTCGAGATGGGAGCGGCCCAGCTCCAGCCAGCAGCGGGCCTCGGTCAGCGGTTCGTTCGCCTCCTGGGCCGCAAGGCCGAAGAGATGCTCGGCCTCCCGCAGATCCACCCGGTCGTCATTGATCCGGTGGCGCAGCATCAGCGCCTGTCCCAGCATCAGCAGCCGCTCGGCCTGGCGCGCGGTGCCCGTCACCGTCTCCGTACGGCAGTCGCGCAGCACCCGTACCGCCGCACCGGTGTACGGCGCTCCGTCGGGCAGTTCGGCGCGGCGCAGCAGGGTGGCGCCCCATTCGGCGAGCAGATCCGCGTGGGCCCGGGTGTCACGCGCGGTGCCGCGTGCCGCGCGGGCGAAGCACTCGGCCGCCTCTTCGAGATCCGCGGGGTCGCCGGAGCGTTCGTACCGGGCGAGGCACACCCGCGCCGCGCGCGCCCTGAGCGAGGCGAGCAGCCGCTCGTCCCGTACGGTCGCCAGCGACTGTTCGATCAAGGTTCCGGCCTCCTCAAGCCCTTCGCCGGAGCGCAGCAGGGCGTCCACCAGATCCAGCAGGATCCTGGCCTGGGTGGACACGGTGTGCGCTCCCGAGCCCGGCGCGAGGGCCTTGCGCAGCGACCGCGCGGCCTGGGTCGCGTACACCTGTGCCTGTTCGGTGTCGCCGGTCGCCCCGGACAGCCGCAGCAGGGTGCGGCCGTGGGCCAGGGGCAGCCCGACGGGACGGTTCTCCTGATCGGGCCAGACGTCGGCGAACGCCTCCAGCATGCCGATGGCGCCCTGGAGGAGCGCGCTGTCCCCGCCGAGACGCCACTGCGCCTCCAGCGCGCGCACCCGCTCCAGGGTGAGCCGCAGCGCCTCGCCGGGCTCCAGACCGGGCGCGGCGCAGGCGACGGTGTACTCACGGTCGGCGCGGCGCAGCAGCTCCAGCGCGCCCCGCCGGTCGCCGCGCCGGCGCCGGTCGTCGGCCGCCGCGTGCAACACCTGGGCCAGCACGGCCCGTTCACGGACGGCCCGGGGATGCGCGGCGGCCCGCTCGGCCGCCCGTACGGCCTCACGGAGCAGCTCGCCGCCGCCCTGGACCTCCCACAGCCGCAGCAGACAGCGGGCGGTCTCGGCCCACAGCTCGGGGTCGGCGGCGCCCGGCGCCTCGCGCTCGGTGGCACCGCGGAGCTGCTGTACGGCGTCGATCAGATACTGGACCATGCCGTCGGACTCGAACTGGCGCACAAGGACACGGGCGCTCTCCACCGCGGCGTTGGTGGTCCGGTCCTCGGGACCGGGTCCGCCCGGATCGCTGTCGGTGAACTGCTCAGGCAGCGGCATGAAGCGCTCCAGCACCCGGGCCGCCACCTCCGCGAAGGGATGCGGGACCCGCGGTCCGCCCCCGCCCGGCTCCCCGTTCTCCCCGGCGTCGGTGCCGTCGGGCCCGTCAGGGCCGAACGCGCCGTCGTCGTCCAGGCTGCCGCGTGGAAAGAGCGGTCCGTGGCTGCCGTCGCCGAGCTGCGCCAGCGCCAGCGCCGGGAAGTTCGGACCGCCCCTGCCGAACCGCTGCTCTATGTACTCCGAGCAGTGCTTGAGCACGAGCATCGCCTCGTCCCGCCCCAGCGGTCCCAGCAGCGCCTCCTGCACCCCGGGGGCGAACTCGTACCACGGCCCGTCCTCCGCGCTGTCGCTCTTGCTGCGCGAGAGCAGTCCGCTGAGCAGCACCTCGGCGAGTTCCGAGGGGCCCGAGTCGGGCAGCATCGTGCGCTGTACGAGCTGCATCACCGGCAGATAGAGCGGAGCCGCCGCGAGATAGACGGCGAGCTGTCCGGCGACCGGGGAGGCCGCCGAGCGGAACCGGCTGACGAGCTGGAGCGAGGACATCCGGTCGCCGGGGCGCGGCGGGGGCGCCGCCGGATGGTCGGCGCGCACCCAGCCGACCGCGCCGGAGATCCGGCCCGCGCCGGTGCCCGACAGCAGCCGGGCCCAGGCGCCGAGCGCGCCCGCGACCGGTGGCAGTACGGGGATGGCGAGGGCGCCGGGGTGTGCCGCCGGGCCCGCCGATGTCTCCTCGCTGACTTTCAGCACGGCGGCTCCCGCGTGCCCTTCGCCCCGGGAGAGCACACCGTAGGTGACGGGCAGCCGGGTGCGGTTCCACATGCGCTGCGGCAGCGGTTGCAGTACGGCGGTGGGGGCCTGGCGGCCGAGCTGGTGCAGCAGCCGGTGGGCGCGTCCGCTGTGCCAGAGCGGTCCGGCGCAGTCGCTGACGACCACGGTGACCCGGCGGCCGGTCGGATCGCTGAGCCGGTCGGCGGAGCTGAGGGGCGCGGCGGCCGGGTCGGGGCTCCTGCTGACGGCGGGCGCTCCGTCGGGGCCCTGGTGCAGATAGCGCACCTGGACATCCCGGAAGGCACCCAACTGGCCGAAGATCTGCTGGAGTTCGCCGAAGAGCCGCTCCCACACCCGCATGGACGACGAGGTGTCCATGACGAACTGAAGGAGCGCGTCCGCCCGGGACACCCCACGGAACACCGGAATGATCAGCCCGCCGGCACGGGCACTTAGTTCAACGGTCGCCACCTCGTCCAGGGTACGGCGCAACGGCGGCGCCGCGGGACGGTACCGCTGGAGCGGGCGCAGGGCGCGCTGGAGTTCCAGCGGCGCGGGCAGCGCGGGCGCCGCGGGCACACCGAGGGTCAGCGCCGCCGAGGCACCGCCCGCCCTGACCCGCGGCCCGCCGTCGCGGGGTACGGGATAGAGCGCGATCCGCCGGTCGGGGTCCGGGGGTTCCGGCCGCTGGAGCGGCTCGTCCGCCGGGCCGTCGTCGCCCGTACGGTCCTCATCGCCCGGCCGGGTGACGGCGAGCGGTCCGGGGCCCGCCGGCTCGGAACCGGCGCGCGGTCCGTCCTCCGTCTCCCCGCCGGAGGGCCGGCCGGGCGGGCCGCCGCTGGTCTGCTGCGCCAGCCAGATGGCATCGCAGAGCTGTTCGGCGTCAGGGTCGAGACCGGCCTCGCGCAGCCGGGCGACGAGCGCGGTGAGCAGCGCGCCGTCGTACGGCGGCCCGTTCCCGTCGGCGGGAGACCGCTCCGGGGCATGCCCGCGTCCCGGCTCCGGCTCGCTGTCCGGGCCGTGCCGTACCGTGACGTCGGGCATCAGCGCATCACCTCGGCCGGTCGAGTCGCTGGATGAGCAGGTCGGCGAGCCGGTCCCGGCCTGCCGGGGCGGCGGCGTCGGTGAGGTAGATGGCGTTCAGAAGCTGGTCGGTGGAGATCAGTTCACTGCGCGAGCGCTCCAGGAAGTGGGCGATGAGATCGTCTCCCGCGCGGGCCGCCTCGTCGCCGAGATGGGCCCGTACGAAGGTGGCGAGCCGCTGATGGTCGGGGCGGCCCAGCTCCAGATGGATACAGCGGCGCATCAGCGGCGCCGGGAAGTCGCGCTCGCCGTTGCTGGTGAGGACGACGAAGGGGAAGGCCTTGCACTGCACCCGACCGCCCTTCACCTTCACCTTCGTACCGTCGTCGGTGAGCACCTCGGCCTCGCCGTCGGGCAGCCGGTCGGCGATGCGCTCCAGCTCCGGTATGCCGAACTCACCCTCCTCCAGCACATTGAGCAGGTCGTTCGGCAGGTCGATGTCGCTCTTGTCCAGCTCGTCGATGAGCAGGACACGGGGCAGCACGGAGGGGAGCAGGGCGGTGCCGAGCGGGCCGAGACGGATATAGCTGCCGATGTCCGCCGACGGATCCCGGTACTCCGCGCCGCCCGTGCCGGTGCCGGTGCCCGTGCCGCTGCCGCCGGTGCCGTCGGCGTCACCCGTGCCGTCCGGACCGGACGAGGCCCGGTGCGCGGCGATCTGCACATCCTGGAGCCGGGCGATCGCGTCGTAGTGGTAGAGCCCGTCCAGCAGCGTGGAGCGGCTGACGATGGGCCAGCGCAGCACCCGGCCGAGCCCCAGCTCATGGGCGACCGAGTGGGCCAGGGTGCTCTTGCCCGCGCCGGGACTGCCGGTGACCAGCAGCGGACGCCTCAGATAGAGCGCGGCATTGATCATCTCCAGCTCCTCCGCGCCCGGCCGGTGCAGCTCCGCCTCGTGCCGGTAGCCGCCGAGCCGCCGGTCGGCGGAGCCGTTCGACGAGGTGTCGTCACCGCCCGCGAAGTCCCGCCAGGGCGGTGGCGGCGGAAGCTGGCTGATGCCTCCGTGCGGTTCGCCGGCCCCTCGGTAGATGAGCCACTCGCCGGGTTCACTCATCACGTGATCCTCATCGTCACTCGTCCGCCTGGGCGGTCTGGGGGCAGTCGGGAGGGCCGAACGCGCGTCGCCGCGAGGACGACGTGCATCACCGTAGCGATCCGCCGCTGACCCCGTAAGAGGCCCGTGCGCCGGCCCGTTCACGGTGCCTCCAGAAGCTGTCCCGATCCGGGCAGGGGGTGGTGCGGGTCGTCGTAGTAGAGCGCCACGCCGTCCGACCAGTACATCTCCGTCCGGCCGGCCCGCACCCCGCGTCTCAGCTCCTGAATCTTGCGCGGGAGCTGATCGGCCGTCCTGGCCTCGGCGACGGTGTCCAGCGCGCGGCGGTGGAAATCCGCGCAGACCATGTCGGTCCTGTCCTCGCCGCGGCGCAGCAGGGCGATGTGGAAGCCCCCGCGCACCACCCGGGTCAGCCCGGCCGCCGTCTCGCCGTCGGGCCGGTCCCCGTACCGGCAGAGCACCGGCACGATCTCGTACGCCAGCGCCCGCAGGTCCTCCTCCATCGGTACGGGTACCCGCAATCCGTCCTCGCAGTCGATGATCTCGCCCCGCATCGCGACGCTCCAGGTGCGGTTCCACCGGGCCCTGCGCTCACGCGCCTCGCCCTCCGAGAGCGGCGCCTCGGGGTTCGAACAGCGGACCACCACCGGGCGTACGACGCCGAGCGGCGGCTCGTCGGGCGACAACTGCCAGCGGTCGACCTCCAGTCCGAGCTGCGCCTGGACGACGGCGACCTGGAGCACGGCGGGGCTGTCCGGCTCGTCGCACCGCCGGAACGCCTCGGCCAGCGGCGCGGCGAGTCTGGCCGGCAGGTCCTGGGCCGGGGTGCCCCTGCTGTCCTCCCTGACAGGCACCACCTCGCCGGTGTGCCGGGCCACACCGACCCGCCAGTCGTAGCTGTCCCGCTCCCAGCCGCGCGGCTCCAGCTCCAGCAGGACGAAGGAGCCCTCGCCCTCCACGGGACGCTCGCCGTACGCCGGGGACGCGCGCCGCTGCGCGCGGTCGGTGCGGTGGCGGGCCGCGGACCAGAGCCGGGTGATCTCGTTGCGGAACTCACGAGAGAGCCGGTCGTCGGCGATCCACTTCACCCAGTCCCAGAGCGCCTCCTCGGCCGCCGCCGTGGAGTGGGTGACATAGGGGCGCTCGGCGGAGATGACACTCATGCAGTAGCGCAGGACGAGTTCGAGCGCGGCCTCGCCGCCCCTGGTCTCGTACAGCGCGCCGAGCCCGTCCCGCCAGCTCCTCGGCGCCGGATAGCGGTCGACCGAGTGGACGTTCGGCAGCCGGACCAGCAGATCGAGCAGGCCGCGGGTGGAGACCGGCGGCGGCAGCTCGGCGAGTCTGCCGAGCAGGATGATGCGCTGCTGGGGGGTGAGCGCGCGGTCGGCGCCCGCGCCGAGTCCGCTCTGCACATCGGCCCAGGTGCGGCCGGTGCCCACGCGGCTGGTGTGGCGGTCCGCGTGATAGCGGTCATGGGCGTGGAAGACGGCCTGGTAGTCGTCGTCGGACTCGGCTCCGGCCATCGCGGCGGGCACCGGCAGCGAGCGGAGCTGCTCGATACCGATCGAGGTGCCGCCCAGACCGCCGACGAGCTGCGACTTGAGCACACCGACCACCTCGCCGCGGGCCGGATCGACGGCGGGTCCGCCGGAGACGCCCGGCGGCAGCAGGTCCCCGCCGAGCCGCATCTGCTCGTCCGGATCGCCCCAGCCGCCGAGCGTGCCCTGCACGGTGCAGAAGCCGCTGAGCCGCTTGAGCCGGCCGCCCACCTCCGTCCACCCGGAGTAGAGCACCTGCCCGCCGGCGAAGTAGGCCGCGGGCCGCTCGGTGACATAGACACAGGGGTGCTCGATGGGTCTGCCGAGTCTGATGAGCGCCAGATCGGGGCCCGGCCAGCTGCCGGACGTACCGAACGAGCGTGCCGCGAGCGCGTCGCGCGGCGGCTCGGGAAGCGCCGCGACCACGGAGCCCGTCACCGACGACTCGCCCTCGCCGCTGCCGGGGCCGGTCTCGAAGACCACTGTCACGTCCCGCCCCTCCCCCTGCATCGCCACATGCGCACACGTGAGAACCCAGCTCGGGGCGATGAAGAAGCCGCTCCCCAGGAAGCCGCCGCCCGGTTCATCAGGGGCATACCCGTACGCCGGGCCATGGATGCGCACGGTCGCCGCCGCGACGAGGTCCTTGAGCGCACGCCGGGTCTCGTCCGAGGCGCCCGGCGCACCCCGGCCGAACCCGTCGATCACGGTCCGCTCCCGGCCGGAGGCGTGAGCCCGCCGGGGTGCGCCGGTGCGCCGGGTGGTGCGCCCCCGGGCTCCGCGCCGCGCGCCGGAGCCGTCTGCGCGCCCCCCGCTGCCGCCCCGCCGGAGGGCGCCGTTCCCAAGGGCTCGCCTCCGGGCGATGCCCCGGCGGGTGACACCCCTCCGGGCGATGTCCCGCCCGGTGATGTCCCGCCCGGTGACGCTCCGCCGAACTGCGGCGCTCCGGGGGGTGCGGCCGTGGGCGGTGCCACCGCCTGGGGAGGCACGAGCGGCGCCGCCGACAGATCAGCGGGCGGTCCGCCGTTGTTCCAGGTGAGAGTCACCTTGATCGCCCCCTTGGCCTCGCCGTCCGCGAGCAGTCCCACGACCTTGCCCGCCTTGGCGGTCAGTTCGATGCCGAACTCGATGCTGACCTCGTCGGGCCGCACCGCCCTCAGCGGTCCCGCCAGCGACCTCGCGACGCTGGTGACCACCCCGTTCAGACTCTCCACCCGCGCCTGCACCTGATCGGCGAATCCGGTGTCCGAGTAGGTCAGCCCCCGGGAGGGCCGGCTCAGCTCCTCGGCACCCGAGATCCGGGCCCATACGGGCGTGCCGTCAGGCATCTCGATACGGGTGATACGGACTTCTCCGTCCTCCATGACGCCCCCGTTCCCCCAATTCCCCGCAGGTTAACGGCAGTACGGAGCCGAAGCGAGGCAATGGAGGAGGACGGCGATTCGCCCCCGCCCGGTTCCCCGGTGGTCCCGGACGCGGCCGGGAGGCCGGGCCTCCCGCCGCCGCACCGCCCTTCACCAGGCGTTAAGGACCAGGCATTAGGCTGTTCGGCATGTACTTCACCGACCGTGGGATCGAGGAGCTGGAGAAGCGGCGCGGCGAGGAGGAGGTCACCTTCGAGTGGCTTGCCGAGCAGCTCCGTACGTTCGTCGACCTCAATCCCGACTTCGAGGTGCCGGTCGAACGGCTCGCGACATGGCTGGCCCGGCTGGACGACGAGGACGAGGACGGGTGAGCACCCGGCACGGTCCGGCGCGCAGCCGGTCGTACGCGAGCGTCAGCATCCCCTGAGTGATCAGCAGGGCACCGGCGAAGGCCCATCCCGCGCTGTGGCGGCGCACCGCCCAGAGCGTGAGCGGGACACCGGCCGCGAGCTGGCCCGCACCGGCCAGCCGGGCCCGGGGGCCGCGCAGCCAGGGCCCGAGCGGCCCCTCCTCGACGACGTCCAGCTCGGCCCGTACGGTGTCGCGCCAGCCCGCCCACTCCACCTGCTCGGCACCCGGCTGGACACGCGCCACCTCGCGCAGCCGGTCGGCCGGTTCACCCGGACCCAGCCCGACCGGGAGCACGACCCCGGCGCGGGAGAGATACGCGGCGAAGGCGAGCAGCCGGTCCCGGGAGTCGGCGTCCGGGTCCTGACGGGTCAGCGGTTCCAGGGCCGGGAGGTCCAGTACGGGATCGAGGCCGAGACGGGCCGTGAACGTACGCATCGCCTCGTCCTCGCCCACCGGGGTGCCGTCCGCCAGCCAGACATAGCCGACCGTGCGCCGGAATCCCGCCGCCAGGGTGTATCCGGCGCGGTCCGCGTCCCACCAGAGGGCGAGCACCGGCCAGTTGACGCCGACGGCGAGCGCGGTGGCCCAGCCCGCGACCACACGGTCGACCGGTTCGCCGCCGTCCCGCCAGGGCTTGCCCTCGGGCACCAGCACGCTCCAGCCGGGGCCCGCCGGGACGAGCAACAGCCGTTCGCGGAGCAGATGGGCGGCGGGCCGTACCGCCGCCGGCTCGGCCCGGCAGAGCAGCAGAGCCCCCACGGAAGTCGCGTTCATGCCTCTTACGCTAGGACACTTCGCCCGGATATGAGCGCTGTGCCCGTCGAGAGCCCCTGGGGTTCCCCCGGGTTCGGCCACCCGGCCTTGACTTCCAAGAACCGCGATATATCGTGTTTCCCGGAAGACGCGATATGTTGCGTCCAGGCAGGCCCTGGGAGGTCAGCACGATGCCAGAGTCGACATGGGAAGTCGCCGGGCCGACGAAGCTCGCCTTCGACGACCCGGTGACGGCGGTCCATGTGCGCATCGTCGACGGGACGGTGAACGTCGTCGGCACGGACGAGTCCGCGCTGAGCCGGCAGGGCGGCGCCCGGCTGGAGATCTCCGGTGTCGAGGGACCGCCGCTGACCGTGACCCGGAGCGGCTCCACACTCACCGTGGCCCATGGGGAACTGCCCTGGAAGGGCCTCCTCAAGTGGCTCGGCCGCGGCGGCCCGCACCGCAGCGCCGTCGTCTCCCTCGCCGTCCCCTCGGGCGCGGCGGTGGAGGTCGGGGTGGTCGGGGCGGGGGCCGTGGTCTCCGGGATGCGGGGACGTACGGATGTCCGGGGGGTCAGCGGCGACACCACACTCGTCGGGCTGTCGGGCGAGGTCCACGCCGACACCGTCTCCGGAAGTCTGGAGGCACAGGCCGTCACCGGCGACCTCCGCTTCAACTCGGTCTCGGGCGATCTGACGGTGGTCGAGGGCGCGGGATCCTCCGTACGGGCCGACTCGGTCAGCGGCGACATGGTCGTCGACCTCGATCCGGGGGACCGGCCCACGGACATCAAACTGACGTCGGTCTCCGGCGAGGTCGCGATCCGGCTGCCGCATCCCACGGACGCGCGGGTCGAGGCGAACACGGCGAGCGGCCGGGTGGCCAACGCGTTCGAGGATCTGCGGGTCAGCGGGCGGTGGGGGGCCAAGCGGATCACCGGCACACTGGGGGCGGGCACGGGCACACTCAGGGCGACGACGGTGTCGGGATCGATCGCGCTGCTGAGAAGGCCGCCGGCGCGGTACGAACCGGCCGTCCCGGTGCCGACGGACGCGGTGCCGACCGATGTGAAGGAGCTCTGACATGCCCCCGGTCTTCGCCCATGGCCGACTCCGGCTCTATCTGCTCAAGCTCCTCGACGAGGCGCCCCGCCACGGGTACGAAGTGATCCGGCTGCTGGAGGAGCGCTTCCAGGGCCTGTACGCGCCGTCCGCCGGGACCGTCTACCCCCGGCTGGCCAAGCTGGAGGCCGAGGGGCTGGTCACCCATGCCACCGAGGGCGGGCGAAAGGTCTACTCGATCAGCGACGCGGGCCGCGCCGAACTGGCCGGCCGCAGCGGCGAACTGGCCGATCTGGAGCTGGAGATCCGCGAGTCGGTCTCCGAACTGGCCGCGGAGATCCGCGAGGACGTACGGGGCGCGGCGGGACAGTTGCGCAGCGAGATGCGCGCGGCGGCCTCCGAGACCCGTAGGGACGGCACGCGGACGGACTGGGACACGGCGTTCGCGGACAGCGAGTCGTGGCGCGTGGCGAAGGAGGAGCTGAAGCGCGCGAAACAGGAGTGGAAGGAGCAGGCACGGCGCGCGAAGGACGAGTCCCGCCGGGCCCGCGAGGACGCGCAGCAGGCGCGCCGTCAGGCCAAGGAGGCCCAGGAGACGGCCCGTCAGGAGATGCAGCGCATCGCGAAGCAGGTCCAGGACCAGGTGCAGGACCACTTCCTGCGCGGCGACTGGCCGACGGGGGTACGGGAGGGCCTGTCGGAACTGGCCGGCCAGCTGGGCGGCCTGACCTGGGGTGCCAAGCCCGAGCCCACGCCCACGAAGCCCGGTGCCGGGGAGTCCGGGTCCACCGAGCACGGGACCGGGGAGCACAGCTCCACCCGGCCCGGATCGGCCGAACCGGCGTCAGCCCGGTCCAGGACGGCCGAGCCCATGGAACCGGCACAGGACCCCGCCTGGGTCAAGGAGACCCCGGAGACCGGCGACCCGGCCCGCGATCTGGACCGTCTCCTGGACCGCTTCCGGGACGACATCCGGGACGCGGCACGGGACAACGGCGTAACCCCCTCCCAACTGGCCGCCGCCCGCCGCCACCTGTCCACGGCGGCGGCCCATATCAGCGCGGTGCTGCGGTTGCCGGGAGACTGACGGGCGGGCCCGAATGGCCGAGAACGGACTGAAGTGCCTGTAGCGGGGCAGTTCGGAAGGAAAATATGAAGCCCCGGAACTGGACGATCGCGGCAGGCGTTTCGTTCCTCGCCATGACGCTGACGTACGGATACGGCGTCTCACAGATGTTCTCGCTGGACAGGCAGGAGCTATGCACTGTCATCCTCCACCAGGAATTCGACCCGAAGTACGCCTATACGGAAGAGCGGTTCTTTCCGCTGACGCGGAAATGCAACGCGTCGTACGACATGGTGCCTTCCTTCGTCAATCCGTCCATCGTCCTCCTCCTGGCCGGAACGCTGCTCTGCGCGGGCGCGGGCGCGGCCGTGGCCGCGGCCGTCCGGCGCCGGCGTGCTGTGCGGCTCCGCACGAACTCACGGTGACCGACCGTCCCACTCGCCGCCCCGTGCTGGGCACGGGCCTCGCCCTCGCGGGCGGGCGGCGGGCCACCGCCTGAACGTCCGGGCGGGTCCCCGGGGAGTTTCTCCCTGGAGCCCGCCCAGAGGGGCAGGCACCTCGTCGCGGGGCGGCTGTCGGGCCGTCAGCCGGTTGCCCGAGAGGCTGACGGGGGCGCGCCGCCGAACATCGTCGGCGAGGGCGTGTTCGACGGAGGTGCGGCGGTCGCGGATGCCGAGGGAGGCGAACGCGAAGGACGCGCGCGTACCCTCCCGGTCGAGCAGCGCGAGCACCTCCGCGATCTCCTGCCACGACCAGCCCTGGTCACGGGCATCGCGCACCTGTACGGACTCCGGGTGCCGTGGCCGGACGAAGTCAGGGCGTCAGCACGACCTTCCCGAACAGGTCGCCCGACGCCATCCGTTCGAACCCCTCCCGCGCCCGGTCCAGCGGCAGTACCGCGTCGATCACCGGACGTACCCCCGCCGTCGCGCAGAACGCGAGCAGATCCTCCAGCTCGTCCTTGGTGCCCATCGTCGAGCCGACGACCCTCAGCTCCAGGAAGAAGATCCGGGTCAGCTCGGCGTGCGCCGGGCGGTCACCGCTCGTCGCGCCCGAGATCACCAGGGTGCCGCCGCGCCGCAGACACTTGATGGAGTGCGACCAGGTCGCCGCACCGACGGTCTCGATGACCGCGTCCACCCGGTGCGGCAGCCGCGCGCCCGGCTCGAACGCCTCCAGCGCGCCCAGTTCGACCGCGCGCGCCCGCTTGGCCGCGTCACGGCTCGTCGCGTACACCCGTAGCCCCGCCGCGCTGCCGAGGGCGATCGCGGCGGTGGCGACCCCGCCGCCCGCGCCCTGGACGAGCACGGAGTCCCCGGGCCGTACCCCGGCGTTGGTGAAGAGCATCCGGTACGCGGTGAGCCAGGCGGTGGGCAGACAGGCGGCCTCCTCGAAGGTGAGACCGGCGGGCTTGGGCAGTACGTTCCACACCGGCACGGTGACCCGCTCGGCGAAGGTGCCCTGGTAGTGCTCGGTGAGGATCGAGCCGGTCTCCCGGGGCCCGACGCCATGACCGGTCTGCCCGATGACGGAGTGCACGACGACCTCGTTGCCGTCCTCGTCGATCCCGGCCGCGTCGCAGCCGAGGATCATCGGGAGTTTCTCCTCGGGCAGCCCCACCCCGCGCAACGACCAGAGATCGTGGTGGTTGAGGGAGGCGGCCTTCACCGTGACGGTCGTCCAGCCGGGCCGTACCCCGGGCGCCGGGCGCTCACCCAGCACCAGGCCGGCGAGGGGGTCGTTGAAGTCGGTACGCGCTGCGTAGGCGGCAAACATGACCTCGACCCTAGGGCCTCTCGTTTGCCGCCGCGCGGCGCGCGGGAACTGTCCGGGCCTGTGACGCGGGCCGCGTCGCACCCGCGGAGGGGTACGACACGGCCCGTACGCACACAGCGCCACCGGCGGCGCGTCACCACCGGCGGCGCGTCACCATCCGCGGGCCCGGCCCGCGACCGGCGTCAGCACGACCGGCGTCAGCACGATCCGACCGGCCGCCGCCGACGGTGCGTCAGCGCCGCGCCACGCCCTCCGCGCGCGCCGCCGCGGCCACCGCCGCCGTCACGGCCGGCGCGACCCGCTCGTCGAACGGCGAAGGGATCACATAGTCCGCGGCGAGTTCGTCACCGACCACATCCGCGAGCGCGTTCGCCGCGGCGAGCTTCATGCCCTCGGTGATCCGGGACGCCCGCACCTGGAGCGCTCCCGCGAAGACCCCCGGGAAGGCCAGCACATTGTTGATCTGGTTGGGGTAGTCGCTGCGCCCGGTCGCCACGACCGACGCGTACTGGTGCGCGATGTCCGGGTGGACCTCGGGGTTCGGGTTGGCCATCGCGAAGACGAACGCCCCCGGCGCCATCGAGGCGATCGCCGGCTCCGGCACCGTACCGCCGGACACGCCGATGAAGACATCCGCGCCGGAGAGCGCGGACTCCAGCGAGCCGGAGAGCCGGGTCCGGTTGGTCAGCCCGGCGAGCTCCCGCTTGACGTCGGTCAGATCGCCGCGGTCCGGACTGACGAGGCCCTTCCTGTCGGCCACGGCGACATCGCCGATGCCCGCCTCCAGCAGGAACTTGGCGATGGCGACACCGGCCGCGCCCGCGCCCGAGATGACGGCGCGCAGGTCGCCCAGGGGACGCCCCGTCAGCTTCGCCGCGTTCCGCAGGGCGGCGAGCGTCACGATGGCCGTGCCGTGCTGGTCGTCGTGGAAGACCGGGATGTCGAGCCGCTCCTGGAGCCTGCGCTCGATCTCGAAGCAGCGCGGCGCCGAGATGTCCTCCAGATTGACCCCGCCGAAGGAGGGCGCGAGCCGTACGACGGTCTCGATGATCTCGTCCGTGTCGGTGGTGCCGAGCGCCAGCGGCACCGCGTCCACCCCGCCGAACTGCTTGAACAGGATCGCCTTGCCCTCCATCACGGGGAGCGAGGCCTCCGGCCCGATGTCGCCGAGTCCGAGCACCGCCGTACCGTCCGTCACGACGGCGACGACCTGCGACTTCCAGGTGTAGTCATGGACCAGCTCGGGCCGGTCCGCGATGGCGCTGCACACCTTGGCGACGCCGGGTGTGTACGCGAGGGACAGATCGTCCTTGTCCCGGATCGGCACGGTCGCCTGGATGGCCATCTTGCCGCCGCGGTGCAGCGCGAAGGCCGGATCGAATGCCTGGTCGAAGGGCTCGCCCTGAGCGCTGCCCGTACCGCTCCGGGCGCTGCCCGTACCGCCCTGAGCGCTCCCCGTACCGCCCGGACCGCCACCGGCGGTGCCACGGGCGGCGCCTCGGGCGTTGCCACTGGTGCCGGTGCCGGCGTCGGTGCTGCGAGGATTCACGATCTCCGCTGCCATGTGCTGATGACCCCTTACGTCTTCATGGTTGAGGGTGGCCACTCCTGGTTGAGGAGGGGTGGGTGGGCACCGCGTCCGTGCCCCGCGAGGGCGGTTGGCCCGCCCGGCGGGGTCCCTGCGGACGCGCGGGCGCGCCGCACACGCGCCCTGGGCCCCGGATGAGGGGTGTGATGTCCTTCTTACCCGACGGACCTCCGCGTCCACGAGTCCATATGGCCGCGACGACACGACCCATGGCCGAACTGTCCGACATCGCTGACATACGGCATGGATCATGTCCGGGAACGGCAGGGAACCGGAGATCCTCCGGCCGGAAGAAGGCATTCCAACAGATGGTCCGGTCTTGAGGTACCGCCATGTTGGGGGTGGGGGGTGTCCCGTTACCCGATTTTGACATGCTCGGCCCCCTGAATGGGCCAGTCCGAATGGCAGGATGCCCTAATCACAAATGGTCGCGGCACTCGAAGGCGCGTTCCCGGCCAGTTGGCAGCTCCCCTCACCGCCGGAGGATCCTGATCATGATCGCACGCACCATCCGCCGTACGACCGCCGCGAGGTCCCGGATCGCCACGGCCGGCGCGATCGCGGTCGCGGGCACCCTGCTGCTGACCGCCTGCGGCGACCAGACGGACAGCGGCAACGGGGGTCCGAAGACCTCGGAGACGAACAAGGCCCCGCTCTTCGACCAGCTCCCCAAGGCGATCCAGGACAAGGGTGTCATCAAGGTCGGCTCGGACATCGCCTACCCGCCGATCGAGTTCAAGGACGGGTCCGGCAAGACCGTGGGCTTCGACCCGGACCTGGCGGACGCGATGGGCAGACTGCTCGGGGTGAAGTTCGAGTTCGAGAACGGCACGTTCGACACCCTGCTCACGGGTCTGCGCTCCAAGCGGTACGACATCGCCATGTCGGCCATGACGGACACGAAGGACCGTCAGAACGGTGTGGACGGAGACACCGGCAAGAAGGTCGGCGAGGGCGTCGACTTCGTCGACTACTTCACCGCCGGTGTCTCGATCTACACCAAGAAGGGTGACGACAAGGGCATCGCCGCCTGGTCCGACCTCTGCGGCAAGAAGATGGTCGTCCAGCGCAACACCGTCTCGCACGATCTGGCCGAGGCCGAGAGCAAGAAGTGTACGGAGGCGGGCAAGGGCAAGATCTCCCTGGAGCCCTTCGACAACGACCTGGAGGCCCAGACCCGGCTGCGCGCCGGTGGCGCCGACGCCGGCTCCAGCGACTTCCCGGTCGCCGCGTACGCCGTGAAGACCTCGGGCGGCGGCAATGACTTCCAGCTCGTGGGCGAGCAGGTCGAGGCCGCTCCGTACGGCATCGCCGTGGCCAAGGGCAACGAGCTGTCGAAGGCGCTGCTGGCCGCCCTGAACGAGATCATCAAGAACGGCGAGTACGGCAAGGTCGTCGCCAAGTGGGGCGTCGAGGCCGGCGCTGTCACCGAGGCCAAGCTCAACGGCGGATCCTGAGCCCGTCCGCACACGGCTTCGAAACACAGCCTCGGAACACGGCCTCGAAGGCCCTGAAAGGCGACATCCGTGACGGTTGACATCCACACGTCGGACGGCCCCCAGGACGGCCCCCGCGACACGGCATCCATCCCGCCGGAATCCATCAAGGCGATTCCGGTGCGGCACTACGGGCGGTACGTGTCCGCGGTGATCGCGATCGGCGCGCTGGTCGCGCTGGTCTACGCCTTCGCGAAGGGCGATGTGAACTGGGGCGCCATCCCCGACTACTTCTTCGACGGCCAGATCCTGACGGGCGTCAGGAACACCGTGGTCATCACGGTGCTCGCGATGGTGCTCGGGGTCGTGCTGGGCATCGTCCTGGCGGTGATGCGGCTGTCGAAGAACCCGGTGACGTCCACCATCGCGTGGTTCTACATCTGGTTCTTCCGCGGCACCCCCGTCTATGTACAGCTCCTGGTCTGGTTCAACCTGGGCATCGTCTTCGAGTACATCAACCTCGGGCCGATCTACAAGGACGAGTGGTCCTCGTTCATGACCCCGTTCCTCTGCGCGCTGCTGGGCCTCGGGCTCAACGAGGCGGCGTACATGGCGGAGATCTGCCGGGCCGGCCTCCAGTCGGTCGACGAGGGCCAGACGGAGGCGGCGCACGCGCTGGGCATGAGCCATGGCAAGACGCTGCGCCGGATCGTCGTACCGCAGGCGATGCGGGTGATCGTGCCGCCCACCGGCAACGAGGTCATCAATATGCTCAAGACCTCGTCGCTGGCGGTGGCCGTGCAGTACACCGAACTGCTGCGGGCGACCCAGAACGTCTCGCAGAGCTCGGGCGCCACGGTCGAGATGCTCTTCCTCGCCGCGGTCTGGTACATCATCCTGACCTCGGCGCTCAGCATCGGCCAGTACTACCTGGAGCGTCACTACGCGCGCGGGTCGAGCCGCAGCCTGCCGCCGACACCGTTCCAGCGCGTCCGCGCCAATCTGCTCTCCCTCGGCCGGCCCAAGGGAGCCACGGCATGACCCGGACGGTGAAGGACAGCGATATGAACGGGACCCCGATGGTGCGGGCCGAGGGCGTCCACAAGTCCTTCGGTGCCGCGCACATCCTCAAGGGCATCGATCTGGAGGTCGCGCCGCGTGAGGTCTTCTGTCTGATCGGGCCCTCCGGCTCCGGCAAGTCGACCTTCCTGCGGTGCATCAACCATCTGGAGAAGATCAACGCCGGCCGGCTGTCGGTCGACGGCGAGCTGGTCGGCTACCGCCAGAGGGGCGACAAGCTGTACGAGCTGAAGGACAGCGAGGTCGCCAGGAAGCGCCGGGACATCGGCATGGTCTTCCAGCGCTTCAATCTCTTTCCGCATATGACGGCGATCGAGAACATCATGGAGGCGCCGGTCCAGGTGGCCGGCGAGACCAAGGCGGTGGCCCGTGCCCGCGCCGAGCGGCTGCTCGACCGGGTCGGTCTGGCCGACAAGGCCGGCAGCTATCCCTCCCAGCTCTCCGGCGGCCAGCAGCAGCGCGTGGCGATCGCCCGCGCGCTGGCCATGGAGCCGAAGCTGATGCTCTTCGACGAGCCGACCTCGGCGCTCGACCCCGAGCTGGTGGGCGATGTCCTCGATGTCATGCGCGATCTGGCCCAGGACGGCATGACGATGATCGTGGTCACCCATGAGATGGGCTTCGCCCGTGAGGTCGGCGACGCCCTGGTCTTCATGGACAACGGTGTGGTGGTCGAATCCGGCCATCCGCGCGAGGTCCTGACGAACCCTCAGCACGACCGGACGAAGTCGTTCCTGTCGAAGGTGCTGTAACGGAGGCGTGGACCGGCGCGGGCATCGGCCGGCGGGGGCGGTACGGACGATTCCGTACCGCCCCCGCCGTACCGCCCGTCGTACGCCCTCGCCGTATGGCGCCGCCGTACCGCCCCGCCGTACGGCCCCCGCCGGCCTGGCGGTGGCTGCTTCGGCGGTGGCTACTTCAGCGCGAGCACGAGGGTGTCGGAGGGCGAGGCCCACACCGCGCGCGCCTCACCGAAGCCCGCCTCCAGGAGCGTCCGCGTGTGCCAGTCCAAGGAGGGTGTGTCCCCGTCGGCGTGCTCTCCGTAGATCTCGAACCGCTCGGCGGTCGGCGCGGCGAGGACGGGGTCCTTGGCCGCGAGGTCCCACCAATCGGCCCAGTCGAGGGCGCCCGCGGCCTTGGCGCGGTCCATACCGGCGTGCCGGTGCGCGCGCTCCACCGCGTTGATCCGGGGGGTGTCCGGGTCCGTCATATGGTCGGCGTTCATAAAGACGCCGCCGTCCCTTACGAGCCCCGCGAGCTGTCCGTACAGCGCGGCCAGCGGCGCGGTGTTGAGCCAGTGGAGCGCCGTCGCGGTGAGGACGGCGTCGTACGGACCGGGGGGCAGCAGCCGCGTCCAGCCGGGGTCCGCGAGATCCGCGGTCACGAAGCTCACGCGCTCGTCCCCGGCGAAGTAGCCGCGGGCGATGGCCAGAAGGGCCGGGTCGAGGTCGACACCGGTGCTGGTGGCCGCGGGGAACCGGCGCAGCAGCCGGTCCGTGATACTCCCCGTGCCGCACGCGAGGTCGAGCACCCTCGGCTCCGGGCCCGCCACGGCCTCGACCATGTCCAGCATCACCCGGAAGCGCTCCTCGCGGTCCGGCATGTACCACTCCTGCTGGCGGTCCCAGCTCTCCTGCCACGCCCGCCAGTCGGTCCCGGCCGCCGTCTCGGTCATGAGCGCCTCCCTTGTAATACCCTAGAGCCATAAACAGCCATTACATCCCTACCCGCCCCGACTTTAGACCGCTTCCGTAAGGACTACAAGTGGAACTGGCCTCTTACTCGGACTCCGCCGTACGCCTGGTCAACACCGAGGAACCGGCCCGCGGCACGGACACCCTGACCTCGGTCGAGGCCGTCCGCGCCCTCTTCGGCCCCAGCTCTCAGGCGGCGCGCCGCGCCACCGACGCGGATGTCACCCGCTTCCGCTCGGTACGGGCCCGGCTGCGCGCGGTCTTCACCGCCGCCGACGCGGGCGAGGCCACCCAGGCGGTGGATCTGCTCAACTCGCTGCTGCTGGAGTTCCCCGTCAGCCCGCAGATCTCCGGCCATGACTATCTCGACGACGAGGGCCATCCGCGCTGGCACATGCATCTGGCGGACCACCCCTCGAACGCGACGGCCGGATACGCGGCGACCGCGGCGATGGGGCTCGCGTTCCATCTGACCGAGTACGGGGTCGACCGGCTGGGGCTGTGCCAGGCGGCGCCGTGCCGCAACGCCTATCTGGACACCTCCACCAACCGGTCGCGCCGCTACTGCTCCGACCGCTGCGCGACCCGGGCCAACGTCGCCGCCTACCGGGCCCGCAAACGCCTGGAGACCGAGCGCTCCGCCGGGACCGGCCGTACCGCGGAGACCGGCCGCACCGCCGAGACGAGCCAGGAGATCACCGCGCGCACCGACCGCTGACCGCCCAGCGGCCGGTACCGCGCCCTGACCCGCCCCAGCAGCAGTTCCTCGGGCACCGTCCCGAACACCCGGCTGTCACCCTCGGCGCCGGGATTGTCCCCGAGCACCCACCAGCCGCCGTCGCGCCGCTCCACCAGCCGTTTCACGATGAGCAGGTCCTGTTGCAGCGGGTGTTTGAGCACCGCGACGTCGCCCGCCTTCACCGGGGCGCGGTAGTGCACCAGGAGCTGATCGCCGTGTTTGAGCGTCGGATACATGGACGGACCCATCACCTCCGCGATCCCCAACTGCACTCTCGGCTGCCGCCCGTGCTCCGTCATCCGGCACCTCCCGGTCCCACGGTACGTTCCGCCACCAGTCTCATATTCACCCCGGACTTTTGTCCTAAGCCCTAGGGGGCACTCGCGAAATCAGACTTCTCACCGAGTAATGTCGCACCTGAGAAGACGATCACGAGGAAGGACAGCTCCATGCTTTCCCGCCTGTTTGCCCCGAAGGTGAAGGTCAGCGCCCACTGCGACCTCCCCTGCGGTGTGTACGACCCCGCCCAGGCCCGCATCGAGGCCGAGTCGGTCAAGGCCGTCCAGGAAAAGATGCAGGGCAACGACGACGCCCACTTCCAGGCGCGCGCGACGGTCATCAAGGAGCAGCGCGCCGAGCTCGCCAAGCACCATGTGTCGGTGCTCTGGAGCGACTACTTCAAGCCCCCGCACTTCGAGAAGTACCCGCAGCTCCACCAGCTCGTCAACGACACCCTCAAGGCGCTCTCCGCCGCGAAGGCGTCGACGGACCCGAAGACGGGCGAGAAGGCGCTGGAGCTCATCGCCGAGATCGACCGTATCTTCTGGGAGACGAAGAAGGCTTGATCTATTGATCAACCCCTCTGACCTGTGGTTTCCACCCCCGCAGCGTCTACCTGACCGCACCCGGCCCCCAGGCCGCCGAGACCGGCGTCCCCGACGGTCCGGGTGCGGTCATCTTTCCGGGCGGGGGACGTGCCCGTCCGGTTCGTGGGGGGCTCAGTCCTCCGGGAACGGGGTGTCGCTCCAGCGGAACCAGGCTCGGTCGCCCTTGATGTGGAGCAGGAACTCCGCGACGGGGCCGTCCGGGGAGTGAAGGGCGACCGCGCGTTCGACGGCGTCGTACGCCGCCTCCCACGCGTCCTGGTTCTCGTCGATGTGGTCGAGCAGTGCCAGCTCGTGGTCGAAGAGCGGACGTACCGACTCGAAGGCCGGGCCGGGGGTGAACCGGCCGCTGAGCCAGGGGAAGTCGGCCACTTCGATGGCGATGTGCCCGACCGTTCGCCCGTCCTCGCGTGCCACGACGTGCCAGACCTCATCCGTGAAACCCACCGGCTCTCTCCCGCCTCCGTCTGCCGAACCCGTTCCGTCGGGCAGCATCTCAGAGGCGCGGACCGGTACGGCCGTCCCGGGGGCCGAAGATCTCCAGCGCGTCGGCGTCGCCCGCGCGGGCGTGGAGGAAGTAGTCGGCCCACTCGGCGATGCCGGGGAAACCGGACCGCTCCGTCAGCGCGGTGACGGCGGCGTCGATGTCGAAGCGGGTGACGCGCAGTTCGACGCCGGGGCCGAGCAGGGCCCAGTGCGCGCCCGGCCGGCCGTACGGCATGCCGACGCTGCCCGGGTTGACGACCTGGCGGCCGTGGACGAGCCGTACGAAGGGCATATGGGTGTGGCCGCACACGACCGTACGGATGGACTCGTCGAGACCTTCGAAGACCTCCGTCCAGCGCGCGAGGCGGGAGTCGACGAGGACGACCTCCTCGTCGTCGCGCGGCGTCGCGTGGCAGAACAGGACCTCGCCGAGTCCGGACACATGGAGCCGCCGTGTCAGCGGCAGCCCGGCCAGCAGGGCGAGTTGGTCCTCACGCAGCCGGCCCGCGGCCCAGGAGGCGATCTCGTCCGGGATCGCCGGGGGCCGGCCCCGGCGCTCCTCGACCAGTTCGCGGTCGGCGTTGCCGCCGATCAGTACGGCCCGCTCCCCCAGCTCCGCGAGCCGGTCGAGCACCTCGACCGGTTGCGGTCCCGCGGCGATGTCACCGGTCACCACGATGCGCTCGGCGGCGCGGACGTCGGGTTCCGCGAGCACGGCGTCCAGGGCGGGCAGCACGCCATGGATGTCGGAGAGCACGGCCGTACGGCGGACACGGTCCGGTGGAGGTGGGGATGAAGGTGGAGGTGCGGATGGAGGTGCGGTCGCCATGGGGGCCATCCTTCCCCGGGTCCGTGGCGGACGACGCGCTGTTCGCCCGGCGCGGAAGGCCGGCCGGGGCGCGGGCGCGGGGCGCGCGGGGCGCCGGGCCCGCGAGGCGCCGGGCCCGCGAGGCGCCGGGCCCGCGAGGCGCCGGGCCCGCGAGGCGCCGGGCACATGCGGGAGGCGGGCGGGTGCTCGCCCGTACGGACGCCCCGCCTCGCGGTACCACCCAGGCTTCCCCAGCGGCGAACTCCCCCGCCAGGCGCTGCCTCAGGCCGCCGGAGCGTGCAGGAGCGGGCTCTTGTTGCGGGTCAGCCAGAGGCGGTAGTCGGCCGCTCCCAGGGCGGCCTCGCGGTAGGCCTCCTCCAGATCGTGGAAGACCTCCGCGCCGATGGACAGCCGCCCGGTGCTCACAGCTCCGGGGCCGGGGCCGCCGGGGCCGGTCTCCCGGGGCGCCGGTCCGTCCTCCCCGCCCGTCGCCGGACGCGAGAAAAGCAGCAGCCGCACCGCCAGCGGGTCGTCCCTCAGGGGTCTTATCACCATGTCGTCGCGCGGGCGCGAGGTGGGCTGGCAGGGCGCCACCGCCTCGCCGACCGCGATGAGTGACGCGGCCGTCAGGTAATCCCCGTGCAGAACGGGCGGGTTGAGTCCGGCCGCGCCCAGCACCCGGCGCAGCGCGTCCCATTCACCGTCCACCGTGGGGTCGACCATCCAGCGGTCCCCCGCGAGATCGGCGAGTTCCACCACCGGGCTGGCCGCCGCCGGATGGTCGCGGGCCATGGAGATGAACTGCGGTTCCCGCTCGACCAGTACCCGTCTCTCCAGCCCCTCCGGGACGGTGAGCGGACAGCCCTCCACCTCGTGCACGAAGGCCACATCGAGCTGCCCCGCCGCGACCGTCCGCAGCAGCGCGTTGGCCGAGACATCCATCTGGAGCGAGATGTCCGTGCCCGGCAGCCGCTGTCTGAGCCGGCGCAGCCAGCCCACCAGCGCCCGGCTCGCGGTGGATCCGATCCGCAGCCGCGGACCGCCCGTCAGATCGGCCGCCGCCCGTGCCTCGGCGACCAGCGCGGCCATCCCGGAGACCAGCGGCCGGGCCCGGCTCACCACGGAACGGCCCAGCGGGGTGGGCCGGCAGCCGGTGCGCTCACGCGAGAACAGCTCGGCGCCCAGGGAGTTCTCGATACGCCGCAGCTGGGTCGTCAGGGACGGCTGGCTCATCCCCAGCTGCCGAGCCGCCTTGTGCAGACTGCCGGTGTCGGCAATGGCGCACAGGGCACGCAAGTGCCTCACCTCCAGCTCCATGTCCCAGAGAGTAGAGCCGCCTCATGAGCCGCACCAGGTGTCCAAATCGCAGTAATTGGCAGCGCATTCACTGAAAGGCGGCCAGGGTGATGCGCTGGTGCTATCGCGAATTGACATCATCCGCCGGGCGCCCGGCTCCCCGAGACTCTCCCGTGCCGAACCCGTTCACCGAACCCGTTCACCGGACGAGTAGGGAGCCCCCCACATGAAGCACCCCAAGACGGCGATTTCCGCGATCTGCGGAATTGGTCTGGCATTCGCGACCGCGTTCAGTGTCGCACCCACGGCCAGCGCCGCCGACGCCGCCACCACCGCACCCGCGGGTACCGGTTCGTACGCCGCCTACGCGGGCTCGAAGGCGGAGGCCGCCGCCAACAAGGCGTTCTTCGACGCCGTGCTGAAGTCCGTGGCCGAAAAGCGTGCCGCGAACCCGGGCGTACAGGCCGTCACCGTGGTCTACAACGCGTCGAACGCGCCCAGCTTCGCCAGTCAGATAGCCAGCAGCACCTCGATCTGGAACAGCGCCGTCACCAATGTGAGGCTCCAGTCCGGCAGCAATGCCGATTTCACGTACTACGAGGGAAATGACTCGCGCGGCTCGTACGCGAGCACCGACGGTCATGGCCGGGGTTATATCTTCCTGGACTACCGGCAGAACCAGCAGTACAACTCCACCCGTGTCACCGCGCACGAGACCGGGCACGTCCTCGGCCTCCCGGACCACTACTCCGGTCCGTGCAGCGAGCTGATGTCGGGCGGCGGCCCCGGCACGTCCTGCCAGAACTCCCAGCCGAACGCGGCCGAGCGCTCCCGGGTGAACCAGCTCTGGGTGAACGGCCTCGCCGCCGCCCTCGCCAAGGTCTCCTGACCTCGGCTCCCGACCTCCCCCCACGGGCAGGACCGAAGCACAGAACCGCTCGACAGGGGCGCCCCGAACCGCACCAAGGGGCGCCCCTTCCCCCGTTCCCCTTGGTAACGTCTCTCGGTGGACTTCAGTACGGACACCGGCGCGTCGCCGAACGACGAGTTCGGCCGGGCCATCGAGGGCGATTTCGAAACGCATGTGACGGTACGGGCCGACCGGCCGGACACGATCGCGTCGCTCGGTGCGTGGGCGGCGGCCCACGGCCTCAAACTCACCCATATCGTTCTGGACCGCGGCCGCACCCCCTCCCAGCCGATGCTCACCCTGCACGGCACGGGCAGCCTCGACGAGCAGCGCCGGACGGCCGAGCAGTGCGTGGAGCGTCTGGCGCGGGCCGGATTCACCGTCGTACGGACGAAGATAGAGGCCGCGCCCTGGAACGCGGGCGTACCGCAGACCGACGCGGAGGCGGCGACGCTCCCGGCGCACTGCCACTTCGAGCACCACATCAAGTTACGGCTGCCGATCCCCTACGACACCAAGCGGCTCACCGCGGTCGTCGAGGGGCACTCCGCGCATATCTCGCGCAATGCCCGGCGTGTGCTGTCGGGCGGGGTCCAGGAACGCTTTGTCACCCAGCGTGCGCGGGGGGTCGGCCGGTCGGTGGCGCGTGCCCGGCTGGACGCGCTCCTCGACGGACTCATCGCGGCCGGTTTCCAGCCTGTGGACATCGAGGAGGAGTTCGTCCTCCATGACGACAACCCGGCCGTGGACGGTGGCTGGATCGAGGAGTCGGCTTCCCCGTCAGGCGGTTGACGGATGACGGAGTGAGGGGCCCGGGTCCTTGGAGCCGTTGGGGGCCGGACGGCGGACGAACCGGACGGCGGACGAACCGACCGCCCGCCCCGTCTGGCCCGACCATCAGGCCCGACCCATCGGGGTGATCCCATCAGACCGGCCCCATCGGGGTGGTCCGCCGGGCCGGGTGCCACGGGGCGCGGCGCGTCTCGTCCGCCGGGACCGGTTCGCCGACGCGACGGCCACGCGCCGGGCCGGCCGTCATGGCCTCGTCCTCGAAGAGACCTCACACCATCAGGCCGCCCCCACCAGCGACTTGCCGCCCAGTTCCATACCGGCCGGAAGCTGACGCCGGATACGGTCGAGCGCCTCCTCGAACCCGCCCCCGGCGATACCCGACGCATAGGCCGCCCCGCCGAAGTGCAGAGTGAGACTGAGCTCCGGTCCCCGGCCGCCCGAGGACTCCGCGCCCCGCTCGCCGAGCGCCAGCAGACAGCTCAGCGTGGCCTGCTGGATCGCGCCTTCCGAGGTGACGGGCAGCGGGATGTCCCACTCCATGACGCACGACGCCAGGGCCTCGCCCGCCCCTACCGCTTCCAGCGCGGCGAAATCCGCTCCTTCGTACTCAACTCCCCTTATTCGGGTGCGCACTTGCCGCCCACCCGCGGTGAGGGTGATCGCTTCCGCCCCCTGGCGGTCCCGGTACCAACCCGCCCATGTGTCCGTCGACTCCGCTGTCATGGCGCGGACTGTAGCGCTAGCGGATCTTCCCTCGCAGCACGGGTCACCGCTTCCTGTCGTACTTCCGGACAAGTACACCGTTCCCGAGACTCCGCGCCCTCTCCGGTACGAGCGTGCCGACGGCGAAAACCAGCCGCGGACTCCAACTGCCCGGCCCGGCCCGGTGTTCGGCCACTCCCCCGGCATTCGGCCACTCCCCCGGTGCTCGGCCACCCTGCCCAGGGGCTCGGCCGCTCCGCCCGGCTCTCAGCCGCCCTGCGGCTCGCGCCACATCGGCCACATATGCGGCCCGCCGGGCAGATCGACCGTGGTCCCCATGAAGGCGAAACCGAGCCGTTCGTACAGCCTCCGGCTGCGCTCGCTGCTCGCCTCCAGATAGACCGCCATACCGTCCCGGTCACAGCGCTCCAGCACCGGCGCGATCAGTGACCGGCCCAGACCGCGCCCCTGATGCTCCGGAGACACCGCGATCATCAGCAGATACTCGTGCGCCCGGTCGTGCGGATGGATCACACCCGTCAACCGGCCGACCAGCTCGGCCCGCTCATTGTCCGGATCGGCCGTCTCCCGCATCAGGGCCGGAGTGTCGTCCTCCCCCTCGGGCACCCCCGCCGGCACATGGAGCCAGAGGGCCATGGCCGTCCCGTCCTCCATGATGTCGACCCGCCCATGGGCGAGCGCGATATCGGCGAACACTCCGAGGAAAAGACCGTGCACCTTGTGACGATGGGCCGCGTCGGGAAAGACCCAGCAGCTCACCGGGTCGTCGTCGAAGGCCCGTTCGAGCAGCCGTACGAGGGTCGCCCGGTCGCTCCGCCCCGCCTGTCTGATCCCGCTCCCGGCGCTTTCCGTGCCCATCCCGCGGCCCTCCTCGTGGATCGCCGACTCACCGACCGTCAGTCCGACGCTGCGATCCTAGAGTTGGGCCGCACGGTCCGCTCAGCGGGTACGGCGCGTGACGAACTCCGCCAGAGCCAGCAGATCGCCCGCCGCCGTCAGATCGGGGACCGCCCGCGAGAGCTGGTGGACCGCCCTGGACATCCGGTCCGCCGCCTGCTGCTGCGCCCAGTCGCGCCCGCCTGCCCGCTCGACGGCGGAGGCCGCGCGCCGGACCGCGTCGGCGTCCATCGGCCGCCGGTACAGCTCGGCCAGTTCCTCGGCGGCCGGGGTGCCCGAGGACAGGGCCGCGACCACCGGCAGGGACTTCTTGTGGGCCACCAGATCGGCACCGGCCGGTTTGCCCGTACGGTCGGGGTCGCCCCAGATCCCGATCAGATCGTCGATGAGCTGGAAGGCGAGGCCCGCCTCCCGGCCGAAGGTGTCGAGCGCGGCGACCTGTTCCGCCCCCGCGCCCGCGTACAGCGCGCCCAGGGCACATGAGGTGCCCAGCAGGGCGCCCGTCTTGGCGGTCGCCATCGCGACGCACTCGTCCAGCGAGACATCGTGCGGATCGCGCCGCTCGAAGGCGCAGTCCGCCTGCTGGCCCGCGCACAGCTCGATGACACAGGCCGCGAGCCGGGCCGAGGCGGCGCCCGACGCCGGATGCGGGTCCTCGGCGACCAGCCGCAGGGCGAGGGCCATCATGGCGTCGCCCGCGACGATGGCGTCCGGTGTGCCGAACACCTTCCAGGCGGTGGCACGGTGCCGTCTGGTCGGGTCCTCGTCGATCACGTCGTCGTGGAGCAGGGTGAAATTGTGGGCCAGTTCCACGGCGACAGCAGCCCGTACGGCCTGCTCCGGATCGCCGCCCAGCGAGCGGGCGGCGGCGAGGACGAGCGCCGGTCTGATCGACTTGCCCGCCCGGCCCGAGGCCGGGGTGCCGTCGGCATGTTCCCAGCCGAAGTGGTACATCGCGATCCGGCGCAGCGGGACGGGCAACGACTCGACGGTGGAACGCAGTGCGGGATGGACTGCGGTGCGGGTGCGCTCCAGGAGGGCGACGGCCTCCTGGCCCTCGGTCGCGGCGTCCGCGCCGCTCTCGACGGTGGCATCCGTGCTGGTCATGGTCACGGTCACTTCCTCTGCGGCCTATGGGGGGACGGGGGCGGTACGGGACCGGGGCGACGCGGGGCGACACGGGTGACGCGGGTGACGCGGGTGACGCGGGGCGCCGATGCCCGGAGCCCGGGTGGGCCCGGCCCGGGTGGGCGGTGGGTCCGGCCCGGGTGGACCCCGGTGGGCCGGCCGTACGGTTCGTGTCCGTACCGCCGGCCCGGTGGACCGGCCGTACCGCTCGTCCGTACCGCCGGCCCACCCGGGACCGTCACCTCACTTCCAGCGCCCCACCTCCACGTTCTCCAGCACGCCCACGGCGTCGGGCACCAGAATCGCCGCCGAGTAGTAGGCCGTGACCAGGTACGAGATGATCGCCTGCTCGTCGATGCCCATGAAGCGGACCGACAGACTGGGCTCGATCTCGTCCGGGATACCGCTCTGCTGGAGCCCGACGACTCCCTGCTCGGTCTCGCCCGTACGCATACAGATGATCGAGGTCGTCCGGGCGTCGGAGATCGGGATCTTGTTCGACGGGAAGATCGGCACACCGCGCCACGCGGGCACATGATGGCCCGCGACCTCCACGCTGTCCGGATAGATCCCCCGCTTGTTGCACTCGCGCCCGAAGGCGGCGATGGCGCGCGGGTGCGCGAGGAAGAGCTTCGAGCCCCGGCGGCGCGAGAGCAGCTCGTCCATGTCGTCCGGGCTCGGTCCGCCGTCGTGCGGCTGGAGCCGCTGTCCGTAGTCGCAGTTGTTCAGCAGACCGAACTCGCGATTGTTGATCAGCTCGTGCTCCTGGCGCTCGCGCAGCGCCTCGACCGTGAGCCGCAACTGCTGCTCGGTCTGGTTCATCGGCTGGTTGTAGAGATCGGCGACCCGGCTGTGGACCTTCAGCACCGTCTGCGCGACGCTCAGCTCGTACTCGCGCGGTGACGCGTCGTAGTCCACGAACGTGTGCGGCACGACCGCCTCGCCGACATGTCCGGCGGACAGATCGATCTCGGCCTCGCCGTACTTGTTCGTCCGCTGGTGCGGTACGAAGGCCAGCGATGCCAGATGGCCGCTCAGCGACTCCGCGCGTTCGGCGAGGTTCAGTACGTCGCCCCTGCTCAGCACCAGGACGGTGCACGCGGTCGCCGCACGCGCCGTGTATCCCCAGGTGGCCTCCCCGTCCACCAGGGCCTGATCGCCGAAGTACGCGCCGTCGGCGAGCACTTCGAGCACGGCCTCGTCGCCGTACGGCCCCGTGCCCACCTTCTCGACCCTGCCGTGCGCCAGGAGAAAGACCTTGTCCGCCGAGCCGCCCGCCGTCGCCAGGACCTCGCCCGCCGCGAACTCCCGCTGTTCGCAGCGGCGTGCCAGCTCGGCGAGCGCCTCTTCGTCGCCATACCCGCGCAGCGCCGGCAGCTCCCCCAGTTCGGCGGGGATGACCGTGACCCGGTCTCCGGTCTGCACGAAGGTCACCCGTCCGTCACCGACGGCGTAGCTGAGCCGGCGGTTCACCCGGTAGGTGCCGCCCTGCACCTGGACCCACGGCAACATCCGCAGCAGCCACCGTGAGGTGATCTCCTGCATCTGCGGTACCGACTTGGTGGTGGTCGCCAGGTTCCGGGCGGCGTCCGTTCCCAGACTCTGCTGGGGCGGCGGCTGCACTGCGCGGACCTCGTCACCAACCGACATGAAGTCTCCCTCTCGATCATCTGCTGACCTGCAAGCAGAAAGCTTCCAGCACGGGGAGTGCGCGCGCCATTACACAAACGAGTGGGACTGGATCACTCCGTACGGGGCAGAACACACCGAATTTCATCCCGACGGCCCAGCGCGGCGCCCCTTCACCATCCGTCCGCGCCAGGCCGCGTCTCGTACGAGGCCGCGTACGACATCCCGTACGGCATCCCGCGCTCCGGCCTGTACGACATCTCGCGCTCCGGTCTGTACGACGACTCGCCCGCGAGCACACCGAGTACTCGGCCCGCGACTCCCGCGACACCGCTCCGTGTCCGGATCGGCTCGCACACCGTGCGAACGGCTCGTAGCGCCGCGGACCTTCGGGTAGCAAGCCGCGGTACGAGACATTCCGCCCACCGGAAGCCCGTCTGCCGACAGGTCACCCGTCTACAGGTCAACCACCAACAGTTCGCCCGTCACTCGCCCATCAGAAGGGAGTCGGCCATGGCCCGACCCATGTCCGCAGGACGTTTTCTCGACGCGCTCACGAACGAGGGCCTCACGGTCGTCGAAGTCGACGACTGGCGTACCCACAACCGGGATCACAAGGGCCCCTGGGGCCCGGTCCACGGTGTGATGATCCATCACACCGTCACCCGGGGCACCGACGCCACCGTACGGCTCTGCAAGGACGGCCACTCCGCCCTGCCGGGGCCGCTCTGCCACGGTGTGATCGCGAAGGACGGCTCCGTCCATCTCGTCGGCTACGGCCGGGTCAATCACGCGGGGCTCGGCGATGTCGAAGTGCTGCGGGCCGTGATCGCGGAGAAACGGCTGCCCCCGGACCACGAGGCCAACACCGACGGCAACCGCTACTTCTACGGCTTCGAGTGCGAGAACCTGGGCGACGGCGAGGACCCGTGGCCGCCCGAGCAGTTGGAGGCCGTCGAAAGGGCGGCGGCGGCCGTCTGCCGGCACCACGGCTGGACCGCCGCGTCGGTCATCGGGCATCTGGAGTGGCAGCCGGGCAAGATCGATCCCCGGGGCTTCACGATGGCGTCGCTGCGCGCCCGCGTCCAGGACCGCCTCAAGTGAGGTCGGCGTCCGCATGGGGCCCGTATCCAGGTGAGGTCCGGTCCCGCATGAGCGCCGTGTCCCGCACGAGACCCGCACCTCATGTGCGGCCCGATCCGGCCGTGGGTCGGACAATGGCGGGGTGACCTCCTACGAAGCGCTCGACCCCGGGGCCCTGCGGCCACGGCTTCCGTCGCCGCTGCGGCCGGCCGAGGACGAGCGCTTCGCCCGGCACGGCGTACGGCTGCTCCTCAAGCGCGACGATCTGATCCACCCCGAGCTGGTGGGCAACAAGTGGCGCAAGCTGATGCCGAATCTGCGGACGGCCGCCGAGGACGGCCGGCGGACCCTCGTCACCTTCGGCGGCGCGTACTCCAACCATCTGCGCGCGACGGCGGCCGCCGGGCGGCTGCTGGGCTTCGACACGGTGGGGGTCGTACGGGGCGAGGAACTGGCCGGCCGGCCGCTGAACCCGTCGCTCGCCCGGTGCGCGGCCGACGGGATGCGGCTGTGTTTCATGGACCGCGCGACCTACCGCCGCAAGGCCGAACCCTCAGTCGTCAGCGCCCTTCTCGCACGGGAGGGGCTCGATCCCGGCGCCGTGCATGTGGTGCCCGAGGGCGGCAGCAACGAGCTCGCCGTACGGGGCTGCGTGGAACTCGGCCGGGAGCTGCGCGGTGCGGCGGGGACCGTCGCCGTCGCCTGCGGGACGGGCGGAACGCTGGCGGGGCTTGCCGCCGGGCTCGGTGCCGGACAGCGGGCGCTGGGGTTCCCGGTCCTCAGGGGCGGCTTCCTGGGCCGGGAGATACGGGACCTCCAGCGCGCCGCGTTCGGCGGCCCCGCCGGGGAGTGGGGGCTGGACGACCGCTTCCACTTCGGCGGTTTCGCCCGTGTCCCCCCGGAGCTCGACGCGTTCGCCGAGGACTTCGAGGACCGGCACGGGCTCGCGGTGGAACGTCTCTATGTCGCCAAAATGCTGTACGGGCTCACGGCCCTGGCGGAGGAGGGGCTCTTCGCACCCGGCACGACGGTGGCCGCCGTCATCACAGGCGGCCCGGAACCGCACGAGCCGCAGGAACCGCAGGAGCCGCACGCGCCGCCGAAGGGCTGGAACACCTGAGCGCCATTCGTCAGACAGGCCCTAGACCTCGGAAGCGGTCGCCGGCATGCCGTAGCGGAGGCCGTCGATGACCAGGTCGAGCAGCCGCGCGGCGCGCGCCTCGCCCTCCTCGCCGGGGGCGACCCGCCACAGGAAGCCCAGCACCAGCAGCACATCGTCCGGGTCGCTGCCGGGCCGGATGGCGCCGTCGTCCTCGCAGGCGCGCAGCAGCGAGGTGAGGGCCCCGATGACCAGGTCGTAGGCCTCGCCGGCCAGGGCCTCGTCGGTGAGGGCGTGCAGGACGTCCGACAGGCCGTGCTTGACCCGGCCGTAGTGCGCCAGCCGGTCGAGCCACAGCCGCAGGGACTCCAACGGTGCGTGCTCCGCGAGCAGTTCGGGTGCGTAGGCCCCGAGCCGCTCCACCTCATGCCGGTAGACCGCCATGATCAGCGTCTCGCGGGTGGGGAAATGCCGGTAGAGCGTCCCCGGGCCGACACCGGCCTGCTTGGCGATGGAGTTCAGTGACGCGTCACTGGAGGCCGCGAACGCGTCCCGCGCGACCTCGACGATACGGGCGCGGTTCTGCCGCGCGTCCGCCCGCAGGGGCTCGTTCCGCTGCTCGGCCATGCCGTCTCCCAGCCCTCTCGTCGGGGACCGCGCGGGTCCGCCCGCCTTCCGGAGACCTCTCCGGTACGATCCGAGCGATCCGGAGACTTCTCCGGTCAAGTAGAGCACACCCCGTACGCACGCGGCATGCGCGGATCCGGCGCGGATCGGCGCGAATCCGGCGCGGACCCCGCACGTCGGCGAAGGTCCGCGCGGGTGCGCACCGCCTGGCGTGCACCGGGCGGTACGGCGCCATGCCCGTACCGCCCGGTGTACGCCACGGCACGCCCGGGTCAGGTGCCGTCCGCGCCGTCCTCCCGGTACGCCGCCGCCTCCTCCAGGTCCAGTCTGCGCAGCAGCGTCCGCATCATCTCGTCGTCGATACGGCGCCGGTCCCGCAACTCCACGAAGACCGCCCGCTCCGCCTCGATCATCTCTCCCGACAACCGCCGGTAGGTCTCGTCCGCCGACTCCCCCGTCACCGCGTTGACCGCCCCGAGCCGTTCCCACACCGCGTTGCGGCGGCGGGCCAGGACCGCGCGCAGCCGCTCCGCCAGCGGCTCGGGCAGCGCGTTGCGCTCGTCGGCCAGCAGTTCGTCGAGCCGTCGCTCCGCCGCCGCTGACGCCTCGCTCTGCGCCTGCGCCTCGGCCAGGGTCTCGGCCTGGCGGTCACGGCCCGGCAGTCTCAGCACCCGGATCAGCACCGGCAGGGTGAGTCCCTGCACGACCAGGGTGCCGATCACCGTCGTGAAGGTCAGGAACAACACCAGATTGCGCCCGGGGAAGGGCTGGTGGTCGTCCAGTGTCAGCGGGATGGAGAACGCGATCGCCAGCGACACCACTCCGCGCATACCCGCCCAGCCGACGATCAGCGGCGCGGTCCAGTTGGTCTCCGGCTCGCGCTCCTTGATCCGCCGGAACATCGCGCGTGGCAGGAAGGTCGCCGGATAGACCCAGATGAACCGGACCACCACCACCGCCACGAAGACCCCGGCCGCGTAGAGGAGCGACTCCCCGACCCCGTACGTCCCGAGCCCCTCCAGTACGAACGGCAGCTGAAGCCCGATCAGGGCGAAGACCGCCGACTCCAGGACGAACGCGACCATCTTCCACACCGCGTGCTCCTGGAGCCTGGTCGCGAAGTCCACCTGCCAGGATCGGTGTCCCAGATAGAGCGCGACCACCACGACGGCGAGCACGCCCGACGCGCCCACCTGTTCGGCCAGCGCGTAGGCGACGAAGGGGATCAGCAGCGAGAGGGTGTTCTGGAGGAGCGCCTCCCTGAGATGCGTACGCAGCCAGTGCAGCGGCACCATCAGCAGCAGTCCGACACCGATCCCGCCGAGCGACGCCAGCGCGAACTCCCGCAGCCCGCCCGCCCAGGTCGCGCCCGCGCCGGTCGCCGCGACCAGCGCCACCTTGAACGCGGTGATCGCGGTGGCGTCGTTCACCAGCGACTCACCCTGGAGGATGGTGGTGATCCGGCTCGGCAGCCGCAGTCTGCGGGCGATGGCCGTGGCCGCCACGGCGTCCGGCGGCGCGATCACCGCGCCCAGCACCAGGGCCGCGGTCAACGGCAGATCGGGCACCAGCAGATAGGCGAGCCAGCCCACCGCGACCGTGGCGAAGAGGACATAGCCGACCGAGAGCAGGGCGACGGGTCTGATGTTCGCCCGCAGATCGAGATACGAACTGTCCACCGCGGCCGTGTACAGCAGGGGCGGCAGCAGCAGTGGCAGCACGATGTGCGGATCGAGTGTGTAGGTGGGCACACCGGGCACGTACGAGGCGATCAGCCCCGCCGCCACCAGCAGCAGCGGTGCCGCCACGGGTGTCCTGCGCGCGGCACCGGCGATCGCCGCGCTGCCCGCCACCAGTGCCACCAGGGGCAATACGTCCATCCCACCGTCCTCACACGCGTCGTAACCTGGTCATCATGAGTGAGTGCCCCCATGTTGCGGAACTTCCGCGTCCCGAGCCCGCCCCGCGGGGTGAGACCTGCGCGGAGTGCGTCGCGGTCGGCAGCCACCCCGTTCAGCTGCGACTCTGCCTCGTCTGCGGACAGGTCGGCTGCTGTGACTCCTCCCCCTATCAGCACGCCACAGCACACTTCAAGGAGACGGGTCACACGGTGATGCGGAGCTTCGAACCCGGCGAGAGCTGGCGCTGGTGCTATGCCGACGGCGCGATCGTCTGAGCCTACGGTTCGATCGTCCGACGGCTGGGTACGTCAACCCTCCCCCGGTTGCTCGCAATTGAGCATCGCAGACCTCTAGCCACTTTCTGTGTTCATGTGCTTACCATGAGTGACAGTCGCCGGACGGGGGTCCCCGGCGACACGGCACCACGGAATCGCGATAGCGTCGCCAGTCCAGACCGGCTACGTACCGACTACGTACCGCGAGGCTTCGGGACATCCCCCGTTCCGGAGCCCTGAAGAGCTTGTGCCACCTTGGAGGTGAGGGTGTCCCAGATCGCAGGCGAGCCCGGGACCCAGGACTTCGTGGAAGTCCGGCTGCCCGCTGCGGGTGCCTACCTGTCCGTGCTGCGTACGGCCACGGCCGGCCTCGCGGCGCGCTTGGACTTCACCCTCGACGAGATCGAGGACCTGCGTATCGCGGTGGACGAGGCCTGCGCGATCCTGCTTCAGCAGGCCGTACCGGGCTCCGTTCTGAGCTGCGTCTTCCGTCTTGTGGAGGACGCGCTCGAAGTGACCGTCTCGGCCCCCACCACGGACGGACGCGCGCCGGAACGCGACACCTTCGCCTGGACGGTGCTCTCGGCGCTGGCCGGCAAGGTCGACTCGACGGTGGCGGAGGACCGTACGGTCACCATCAGCCTCTACAAACAGCGCGGCGCGGGACCCGGGCCGGCGTGAGGAACGGGGACGGTCCGGTGCGTGACGAGGGGCGCATCCCACGGGAACCGCGGGGAGGGCACGAAGCTTCCGAGGAGCTGGTGCTCGCCCCCGCGGGCATCCCGGAGCAGCAGGCCCGTCCCCACCCGGAGGACGGACTTGACGGCCACACGGCCGCGGCGGAGCAGGCGCAGGCAGAGCGGGCGGCCTTTATGAGCGAGCAGCACAACGAGAAGCACCACGATCCACATGACCGCAGCGGTGCGCGGGCGATGTTCGTCGAGCTGCGCGAGCTGCCCGACGGCTCGCCCGAGCGGGCCGACCTCAGAAACCAGCTCGTGCGGATGCATCTGCCGCTGGTCGAGCATCTGGCGAGACGGTTCCGCAACCGCGGCGAGCCGCTGGACGATCTGACACAGGTCGCGACCATCGGCCTGATCAAGTCGGTGGACCGGTTCGATCCGGAGCGCGGTGTCGAGTTCTCGACATACGCGACACCGACGGTGGTCGGGGAGATCAAGCGGCACTTCCGGGACAAGGGCTGGGCGGTGCGGGTGCCGCGCCGGCTCCAGGAGCTGCGGCTCTCCCTGACGACGGCCACGGCCGAACTCTCCCAGCAGCACGGCCGTTCGCCCACGGTCCATGAGCTGGCTGAGCGGCTCGGTATCTCGGAGGAAGAGGTCCTGGAGGGGCTGGAGTCCGCCAACGCGTACTCCACACTGTCGTTGGACGTCCCGGACACGGACGACGAGTCCCCCGCGGTGGCGGACACACTGGGCGCGGAGGACGAGGCGCTGGAGGGTGTCGAGTACCGCGAGTCGCTCAAGCCGCTGCTGGAGGATCTGCCCCCGAGGGAGAAGCGGATTCTGCTGCTCCGATTCTTCGGCAATATGACCCAGTCGCAGATCGCGCAGGAGGTCGGCATCTCCCAGATGCATGTCTCACGGCTGCTGGCCCGCACCCTGGCACAGCTTCGCGAGCGGCTGCTGGTGGAGGAGTGAGCCACCGCCAGGAGTGAGCGGCCGCCGGTAAGGGAGCAGAGGGCGTTACGGGGTTACCGGGAGGACGGTACGGGCCCCGGCGCGCGGGACGCGCTGTTCAGGCGTCGCGGGCCGGGCCACGGATACCGAGCGCTTCCGTGGTCGTCGGGTTGACGATCAGGACCAGGCCCGTCACGGCGACCACCGCGAGCGCGATCCCGGCCGGGATCAGTCCGCCCGAGGCACGCAGCAGCGTCCAGGCGACGGGCAGCGCCATGATCTGGGTGATCAGCGCCGGGCCCCGGCTCCAGCCCCGGCGCAGCAGCATTCCCCGGGCGGCGAGCAGCGGAATGGCACCGAGCACGATCAGGGTGATACCGCCCATCTCCGCCTGCTGGGGACTGTCGGGCCGTCCGAGCACACCCATCACCAGCAGATACACACCGCCGACGACCAGTGCGAGGGCTTCGAGCCCGCAGACGGCGGCCGCCGCGGTCAGTCGCGCGGGGCGCGGGGACGGCGCGGGGGCGGTGGTCTCTTCACTGCTGCTCACCCTTGCAGGGTAACCACAGCCCGTACGGGCGCCCTCCGGCAGGCCCGTACGGGCACCCCGGCCGCCCCTGCCCGGCCCCGGCAGGCCCCGGCGTCCCGGAGGCGACCCTCCCGCGCCCGGCCGGTAATCTGCTGGGCATGCGCGCACTCCTTGTGGTCAATCCGGCAGCAACCACCACCAGTGCACGCACCCGCGATGTCCTCATGCACGCGCTCGCCAGCGAGATGAAGCTGGAAGTGGTGACCACGGAATACCGTGGACACGCCCGTGACCTGGGCAGACGCGCCGCGGACTCGGACGATGTGGAGCTGGTCGTCGCCCTCGGCGGGGACGGCACGGTCAACGAGGTCGTGAACGGTCTGCTTCACAACGGTCCCGATCCGGACCGGCTGCCGCGGCTCGCGGTGGTCCCCGGCGGCTCGACCAATGTCTTCGCCCGCGCGCTCGGGCTGCCCAATGACGCGGTGGAGGCGACGGGCGCGATCCTGGACGCGCTGGCCCTCCGTAGCGAACGTACAGTCGGTCTGGGACTGGCGGCCGGCACACCGGGGACGGAGGACGAGGCGGTGCCGTCCCGCTGGTTCACCTTCTGCGCCGGATTCGGTTTCGACGCCGGGGTCATCGGCCGGGTCGAACAGCAGCGGGAACGCGGAAAGCGTTCGACACACGCCCTCTATGTGCGCCAGGTCGTACGGCAGTTCCTGGAGGAGCCGCATCGCAGACAGGGGCTCATCACCCTGGAACGCCCCGGCGCGGACCCGGTCGAGGATCTCGTGCTGTCCATAGTCTGCAACACCGCGCCCTGGACCTACCTGGGCAATCGCCCGCTGTACGCCTCTCCCGAGGCGTCCTTCGACGCGGCCCTGGACATCCTCGGGCTGACCAGATTGTCGACAACGGCGGTGGCGAGATATGCCACGCAATTGCTCACATCGAGCCCCGACCGGGGGCCTCATGGACGGCACGCGGTGTCTCTTCATGATCTGACCGACTTCACCTTGCATTCCAAGGCACCCCTCCCCCTGCAGATGGACGGAGACCACCTTGGGCTCCGTACGAGCGTGACGTTCACAGGCGTACGCCGTGCACTGCGTGTGATTGTGTGAGTGGAAGGGCCTAAACTCCTTTCACTCGAACGTTTAGCCTGGGATCCACCCCATGGAAGTACGGCTGTGACCTAGTCGACACCGAGGAATCAAAAAAAACTTTCCAGAAGGGGTTGTATCCGCCGCCGAGGTTTGCGAATCTCTACTTGGCGATCGGGACGGCCCGCAACATCGGCCTCCCTGAGAACCAGAACCCCTCCTCATTCCAAGGACCACACCAGTCCGTCTGGCGGTCGGCCCTTCCCTTGTCGAGGGATTCGTGAAAGCGTTCACATTCACAAGCAATCTGCACGTAATACCAAGAGAGGTAGCAGCCATGGACTGGCGTCACAACGCCGTTTGCCGCGAGGAAGACCCCGAGCTGTTCTTCCCCATCGGCAACACCGGTCCTGCGCTGCTGCAGATCGAGGAAGCCAAGGCCGTCTGCCGTCGCTGCCCCGTCATGGAGCAGTGCCTGCAGTGGGCGCTCGAGTCCGGCCAGGACTCGGGTGTCTGGGGTGGCCTCAGCGAGGACGAGCGCCGCGCTATGAAGCGCCGCGCCGCTCGCAACCGGGCGCGTAACGCGACCGCCTGAAGCACCCTGCACGAGCCTGAGCCCGGCGGAGCGTACAGCGAGTACGCATAGCCCCGCCCCCGAACCGCAGCGCGCAGTACCCCCCGATGCGCATCGGACAGTGAGCTTCGAGCCGAGCCCCGGACCGTCACCACGGTCCGGGGCTCGCTGCTGTTCGCGTCAACTCACCGCCGTATGCGTCGATACGCCGCCGTTCGCGTCAATACGGCGCCGCGCACACCATCCGTACGGCTACATCTCGTACGGCTGCTTCCCGTACGGCTACTTCTGCGGCTCCACCGGAATGTCCAGTACCACGCGCGTACCGCGCACCGGCGCCGGCACCATGTCGAAGCCGCCGCCCAACTCCCCCTCCACCAGCGTCCGTACGATCTGGAGCCCCAGATTGCCGCCCCGGCGCGGATCGAATCCCTCGGGCAGACCGCGTCCGTCGTCCTGGACGGTGATCACCAGCCGGGCGTCCGAACGGGGGCCGTCCCCCCGTTTCTTGGCCGGTTCCCCGCCTCGGGTACCGCTGCGGACCACCGAGACATCGACCCGGCCCTGCTCCCCCGGCTCGAAGGCGTGTTCAAGGGCGTTCTGGAGAATCTCGGTGAGCACCATCGAAAGGGGGGTGGCCACCTCGGCGTCGAGAATGCCGAACCGGCCGGTGCGCCGGCAGGCGATCGTGCCCGGCGAGATCTCGGCGACCATCGCCAGCACCCGGTCGGCGATCTCGTCGAACTCCACCCGCTCGTCCAGATTCTGGGACAGCGTCTCATGCACGATCGCGATCGAACCGACGCGCCGTACGGCCTCGTCGAGGGCCTCGCGGCCCTGGGGCGAATCCATTCGCCGGGCCTGGAGTCGGAGCAGCGCGGCGACGGTCTGGAGGTTGTTCTTCACCCGGTGGTGGATCTCCCGGATGGTGGCGTCCTTGGTGATCAACTCACGCTCGCGGCGCCGGAGTTCCGTGACGTCCCGGAGCAGCACCAGCGAGCCGATCCGGATGCCCTTGGGCTTGAGCGGGATCGCGCGGAGCTGGATGACCCCGCCGCTGCCCTCGACCTCGGTCTCACGGGGCGCGTAGCCGCTGGCGAGTTTGACCATCGCCTCGTCCACCGGGCCACGGGCCGGAGCCAGTTCGTCGGTGGTCCTGCCGAGATGGTGGCCGACCAGATCGGAGGCGAGTCCCAGCCGGTGGTACGCGGAGAGGGCGTTGGGGCTCGCGTACTGGACGACCCCCTCGGCGTCGAGCCGGATCAGTCCGTCGCCCACGCGCGGCGAGGCGTCCATGTCGACCTGCTGGCCGGGGAAGGGAAAGGATCCGGCGGCGATCATCTGGGCCAGATCGGAGGCGGACTGGAGGTAGGTCAGCTCCAGCCGGCTGGGGGTGCGGACCGTGAGCAGATTCGTGTTGCGCGCGATGACGCCGAGGACCCGGCCCTCGCGCCGTACGGGGATGGACTCGACCCGTACGGGCACCTCCTCGCGCCACTCGGGGTCGCCCTCCCTGACGATGCGCCCCTCGTCCAGCGCGGCGTCCAGCAGCGGTCTGCGGCCCCGGGGGACGAGATGGCCGACCATGTCGTCCTGGTAGGAGGTGGGTCCGGTGTTGGGGCGCATCTGGGCCACGGAGACATAGCGGGTGCCGTCCCGGGTGGGCACCCAGAGGACGAGATCCGCGAAGGAGAGATCGGAGAGGAGCTGCCACTCCGAGACCAGCAGATGCAGCCACTCGAGGTCGGACTCACTGAGGGCCGTGTGCTGTCGTACGAGGTCGTTCATGGAGGGCACACAGGCGAGCGTACCCGCGCGGCGGGAACCGGTACGCACCGTGGTCTGTCGCGAACGGCCGCCGGGAAATAGGCTCGGCGTACGCATGGACAGCGAAGAATGGTCTAGTCCACAATGACGCTATAGAGCCTCCACCCTCCCCGCACAGGAGGGTGGACCGAGGTGCCGGCGCTCTCTGCCCTGACTGCGGCGGAACCTCTCCCACGGCCGAACGGGACCGCACACCCGTCGGCCGAGCAACTCCGGGCTGCGGTGCCGGACGGGTTGAGGGTCCCGTCGCGGCGCCGCGGCCCGCGGGTGAGCGGCCGGTCGGCGCGCTCCCCGTTCCCGGTCTGTACGTCTCCGTTCCCGCCCGCGCGTCTCCGTTCCCCGCCCGCGCGCCCGTTCCCGCCCGCGCGTCTCCGTTCCCGCCGTACGCCCTCGTCAGTGTGTCTCCGTGACCTTCGCGAGAGCCCGGGGGGCGTCCGGGTCCTGGCCCCTGGCGATGGTGACCTCGTACGCCAGCAGCTGGAGCGGAAGAATCTCCAGGATCGGCTGGAGCTCCTCCGGGACCCCGTCCGTGGGGAGCGCGAAGCCCGCCGACGCCGTCTCCACCTCCGCCGCCGGGCCGACCACGAACAGATCGGCGCCCCGGCCGCGCAGCCGTTCCAGCACCGGCCGCAGGGCCTCGCCGCCCTTGCCGTCGGGGACCACCGCGATCACCGGGGAGATGTTGTCGACCATCGCCAGCGGGCCGTGCAGCAGATCCGCGCCGGAGTACGCGAGCGCGGGGATGTAGCTGGTCTCCATCAGCTTCAGGGCCGCCTCCTTGGCCGTCGGATAGCCGTATCCCCGGGAGGTGATGACCATCCGTTCGGCGAAGCGGTAGCGGGAGGCGAGCGTCCGTACCTCGTCCCTGCGGGCGAGGATCCGCTCGGCGAGATCCGGCAGGACACCGGCCGCCGCGCCGTCACCGCCGCCGAGGCCCTCGACGAAGAGATAGAGCGCGAGCAGTGAGGCCGTGTACGTCTTGGTGGCGGGGAGGGCGCGCTCCGGGCCCGCCAGGACGTCGACATGGAACTCGGACACGGCGGCCAGGGGCGAGTCCGGGCTGTTGGTGACCGCGAGGGTGACCGCGCCGGCGTCCCGGGCCGCCCGGGTGGAGGCCACCAGATCCGGCGAGCCGCCCGACTGGCTGACGGTGACGACCAGCACATCGGTGAGGTCCGGCTCGGCGCCGTACGCCGTCGTGGTGGACATGGAGGTCAGCCCGCAGGGCAGGCCGCGCCGGATCTCCAGCAGATACTTCGCGTAGAGCGCCGCGTTGTCCGACGTACCGCGGGCGGTGAGCAGCACGAAGCGCGGGCTCCTCGCCGCGACCGCCGCCGCCGCCTCGCGGATCCGGGGCGCGCCGTCGCGCAGGACGCGCCGGAGCACCGCGGGCTGCTCCGCCATCTCGCCGGACATGATCCGGCCCGGCGGCTCGCCCTCCTCGGCCGGGAACACGGCTGGCATGGTCTCTCCCCTTGCTCGAAGACGTCCGCTGCTCGAAGACGTCCGCCGGCCCAGTCGACCACGGGGTTCCCGGGCCCCGCCAGCCGGACTCCGGAGATTCCCCGTCCGGCGGGGCGCCTCTGCTAGATTGGTCTATACCACATCGGACACACCATCAGATCGGCAGGCCCAGCGTGGAAGTTGTCATCGTCCAGGACGCGACGGCAGGCGGCGAACTCATCGCGGAGAGCATCGCCGCCCTGCTGCGCCGCAAGCGCGACGCCCTGCTGGGCGTGGCCACCGGTTCGACCCCCCTGCCCGTCTACCAGGCCCTGACGGCCAAGGTCCGCTCCGGCGCCGTGGACGCCTCGGCCGCCCGGATCGCCCAGCTCGACGAGTACGTGGGGCTGCCCGCCGGCCATCCCGAGTCGTACCGCTCGGTCGTGCTGCGCGAGGTGGTCGAGCCGCTGGGCCTGCCGGAGAGCGCCTTCCTGGGCCCCGACGGCGGCGCCGAGGACGTCCAGGCGGCGTGCGAGGCGTACGACCGCGCGCTCGCCGAGGCCGGCGGGGTGGACCTCCAGCTTCTCGGCATCGGCACGGACGGGCACATAGGGTTCAACGAGCCCTGCTCCTCACTCGCCTCACGCACCCGGATCAAGACGCTCACCCGCCAGACGAGAGCGGACAACGCGCGCTTCTTCGACAGCCCCGACGAGGTGCCGCACCACGTCATCACCCAGGGCATCGGCACGATCCTGGAGGCCCGCCATCTGGTGCTGCTCGCCACGGGCGAGGGCAAGGCGGAGGCGGTGGCACAGGCCGTCGAGGGCCCGCTCGCCGCGGTGGTGCCCGCCTCCGCGCTCCAGCTCCACCCCCACGCCACGGTGGTCGTCGACGAGGCCGCCGCGTCCAAGCTCAAGCTCGCCGACTACTTCCGTGACACCTTCGCCGCGAAGCCGGGCTGGCAGGGCATCTGACCCGCCCGCGCCGGCCGGTGGACACGACGGTGCCGGGCCGCCCCCGCGAGGGGTGGCCCGGCACCGTCACCTCCGTCGCGGCCGGGGCGTCCTCACCGGCGGCGACTCGTTCCTCCCGGCCCGCGTCCCGGTCCCGCGTCAGGCCTCCCGGCCCGCGATGACCTCCGCCGCGGCCTGTCCGCACACCCGCGCGGCGCCATAGGTCGCGATATGCAGGGCTCCCCTGGGCTCCGCCTCGTTCAGGCCCATCTCCACCACGACCGTCTCGGGACGGACGGCGAGCAGGGCGTCCAGGGCCTCGGCCATCCACAGGTGCCGGTGGACATCGCGTACGACGGCGACGACCGTACGCTCACCCGCCGCCGCGAGCACCCGTGCGACCAGCGCGTCCGTGTCCGTACCCGCGATACCGGCGCCGCTGTACGAGACCGTCTCCGTACCGGGAAGCAGCCGCTCCAGCTCCGCCGCGACACCCCACGGGGTCTCGTCCCCGACGGCGATGTTCGCGACGGGGGTGAAGGCGGCGACGAACGGCGCGGTGTCGAGCGGCTTCGCCGTTCCCGTCATCCGCAGCGCGCGGCGGGCCGCCACCAGGCCGATCGGGGTGCCGGGCGCGGTCCCCTCCTGTGAATCCGCGCCCGGCTCCGAAGCCCCCCTGGCCCGACGCGTCCAGTCGGCGAGACCGCGCACACGCGCGGCGGCGTCGGCCAGTCGCTCCTCGGGCAGATCACCGTTCCGTACCGCCGCGACCAGGGCGTCGCGCAGCCGCAGTACGGTGTCCTCGTCCGCCAGGCCGCCGCCGACACAGATGGCGTCGGCGCCCGCGGCGATCGCGAGGACGGAGCCGCGCTCGATTCCGTACGTCGCGGCGATGGCCTGCATCTCCATGCCGTCGGTGACGATCAGTCCCTCGAAGCCCAGCTCCTCGCGGAGCAGACCGGTGAGGATCTGCGGGCTGAGGGTCGCCGGGCGGTTCGGGTCGAGCGCGGGAAGCAGGATATGCGCGCTCATGACGCATTTGGAACCCGAGGCGATCGCTTCCTGGAAAGGCAGCAGGTCACGGGCGTGCACTGTGTCCAGATCCACGTCGATCCGGGGCATCGCGTGGTGCGAGTCGACGGCGGTGTCGCCATGGCCGGGGAAGTGCTTGGTGCAGGCGGCGACCCCGGCGCTCTGGAGGCCCTCGACATACGCGGCGGTGTGCCGGGCCACCAGCGCCGGATCGGCGCCGAAGGACCGTACCCCGATCACCGGATTGTCACGGTTGGAGTTGACGTCCGCGGAGGGGGCCCAGTTGAGGTTGACCCCGCACTCGGCGAGCCGGCGGCCCAGCTCCCGGGCGACGGCCCGGGTCAGGTCCGTGTCGTCGACGGCGCCGAGGGCGTGGTTCCCGGGGAAGGAGGAGCCGTGCCTGACCTCCAGCCGGGTGACATCGCCGCCCTCCTCGTCGATCGCGACGAGGACGTCGTCCCGGGCGCCCCGGAGCTGCGCGGTGAGCGCGGCGAGCTGCTCCGGCGAGGAGATGTTGCGGCCGAAGAGTCCGACGGAGGTGAGGCCCTCGCCGATGCGCCGCAGCAGCCACGCCGGGGCGGTGGTGCCGAGGAAGCCCGGCTGGAGGACGGCGAGGGCGTCGCGGGTGAGGGTGTCCGTACTGCTTACGAGCGTGGTCATCGGCCGATCAACCCTTCACTGCGCCGGAGGTGAGGCCGGTCGCCATGTACTTCTGCACGAGAAGGAAGAAGGCCACGACCGGGATGGCGATCAGGGTCGAGGAGGCCATCAGAGCCCCGTAGTCGATGCCGCGCGAGGTGGTGAAGTTCATCAGCCACACGTTGAGCGTGTACTTGTCGTTGTCCTGGAGGACGACATAGGCGAGGAGGTACTCGTTCCACGCCGTGATCAGGGAGAAGATCGCCGCGGCGGCGAGACCGGGGGCGAGCAGCGGGAACGTCACCCGCCAGAAGGCGCCCATCCGGCTGCATCCGTCGACCATCGCGGACTCCTCCAGCTCCGGCGGGATGTTGATGACGAAGCCGCGGATCATCCAGGTCGCGAAGGGCAGCGTCGAGACGAGATAGATGACGATGACGCCCCAGTACTCGTTCAGCCCGCCCAGGTCGTTGAGCTGGATGTAGATGGGGATCAGCATCGCCGTCGGCGGCAGCAGCTGGACGGTCAGCAGCACGATCATGAAGAACTTGCGGCCGCGGAAGCGGAACCGGCCGATGGCGAAGGCGGCGATGGTGGCGAGCAGCATGCCGCCGAGGACCGCGACACCGCAGACGATCAGGCTGGACTGGATGGCGGTACCGAAGTTCGGCTGGTTCACCGCCCGCTGGAAGTTGTCGAAGGTGATCGACGAGGGCCAGAGGGTCTGGTCGTAGCTGCGGATCTCATGGTTGGGCCGCAGCGAGCTGATGATCAGCCAGTAGACCGGGAAGGCCATGAAGACGAAGACGACCAGGCCGACGAGGTTGTAAACGAGACGGTTCTTCTTGCGGTCCGGGCGCAGGACCTGGGGCCGGTCCTGCGAACCGGCCTGAGAGCCGGCCCGGGGGGTGGCCGGGCGGGTGGCCTGGGGGGCGGAGGCGCTCATTCGACCTCTCCGATCTTGAGCAACTGGCGCAGGTAGTACACGGCGACGCCGGAGAGCAGCAGGACCGTGATGAGAGAGATGGCCGCGCCCTGGCTGAACGAGTTGGACTCGAATGCCTTCTCGAACGAGTAGATGCCGAGGACCGTGTACTCCGGCTCGGGCTTGTTGCCGCGGATCAGGAAGATCTGGCCGAAGACATTGAAGTCCCACAGTACGGACAGGGTGGCCACCATCTGGAAGACCGGCTTGATGACCGGCCAGGTGACATAGCGGAACACACCCCGCACACCCGCTCCGTCGAGAGACGCGGCCTCCTCCAGCTCCCGGGGGACCTGGGTCAGCGCCGCGTAGAGCGTGACGGCGACGAAGGGGATGGCGCCCCAGACGACGACCGCGCCGATGATCAGGAAGCCCTGTACGGGGTCGAGGAACCAGTTGTGGCCCTGGGCGTCCACTCCGAGGTACTTGGTGAGCACCATGTTCAGTACGCCGTAGTCGGAGTCGGCGAACCAGCGGAAGATGGAGGTCGCCACCAGCAGGGGCATCGACCAGGCGGCGACCAGCGCGGCCGTGAGGAGCAGCCGCGCCCAGGTGTCCATGCGCTGCATCACCATGGCGATACCGAGGCCGATGACCATGGTGGCCACCACACAGACCACCATGAAGATGACGGTCCGCCAGACGATGGCCCAGAACTCGCCGTCGCCGAGGATATTGGTGAACTGGTCGAAGCCCACCCAGGGAGCGGGCTCCCCGGTCCACAGTTCGCGCCGGCCGACATCCTGGAAGGACATGATGACCGTCTTGACCAGTGGCCAGGCGAAGACGGCGGCGATCGCGACGAACGCGGGTGCTATCAGAAGGTACGGCAGCAGCGCGCCCGCCTTGCGCGGTCTGCGCGGCACGCCCTTGGGCGGCTGAGAGCCGCTGCCTTCGGTGACCCGCGCCACGGTTACCGGCGGATCGGCTGCTTTCATGTCGGCGGCACTCACTGTGCTTGCCTTCCGTTCGGACCTGGTACCGGAGAGCGGGGGGTGGCGGACCCTCACGGGCCCGCCACCCCCCGCGGGTACTGTCCGCCGGTCCGCGCGGACTGATCCGCGAAGACCGGCCGGACAGGACCCAGGCGATCAAAGGAGTCTCAACCGGTCCGGAGTTCCGGAGGGTTCGGACTCAGGGAGTCCGGGATCAGGACTCTTCGTTGATCAGCTGGTCGATCTCCGCGTCGGCCGCCTTCGTGGCCTCCGCTACCGACTTGCCCTTGATGATGTCGAGCAGCATGACCTCGAGCGTTTCCTTCTTCTCGATGGCCGTCCAGCCCGGGGCGATCGGGGTGAACCACGCGTCGGGAACGGCGTTGGCGATCGGCGCGGTCTCCGGCTTCGCCTTCAGCGGCTCAAGCTGCTTGGTGTTGTTCGGCAGGATGTTCTTGGAGGCGAGGACCTCCTGCGACTTGGCGCTGGTGAAGGCCGCGATCCACTCCTCACCGAGGTCCAGGACCTTGGACTTGGAGATGGTGGCGAGGTCGGAGCCGCCGATGAAGGACGGCAGGGTCTTGCCCTCGGGGCCGGGCATACCGGCCGTACCGATCTTGTCCTTCAGCTTCGGGTTGCCGTTCGCCGCCGAGTCGACGACGCTGCCGGCCTCCCAGCCGTTGCCGTAGAGGAGCGCGGTCTTCTCATTGGCCATGACGTTGGCGTGGTCCGCCTCGTCCTTGGTCTTGTCGCCGTGGTTGTACTTCTTCACCAGGTCGACGAAGTGCTGGATGCCCTGCTGGGCCTCGGGGGTGGAGAGGCTGGCCTTCCACTCCTTGGCGCCCTCGTCGTACTTGGCTATCTCCCCGCCGTACGCCGCGACGTACGACATGGCCGCGTACCAGTAGCGGCCCGGCAGGTAGAGCGGCGAGAACGCCTTGTCCTTGCCGTACTTGGTGCCGACCTGGTCGAGGGCCTTGGTCAGGTCCGCCTCGGTGGTGGGCAGCACGTCCGAGCCGGTGGCGGCCTTGAACATGTCCTTGTTGTAGATCGCGACCCGGGCGCCCGCGTAGTAGGGGACACAGAACTGCTTGCCCTCGAAGGTGCAGGTGTCCTTCAGACCCTTGATCCAGGTGTCCGAGTTCTCGTACTTGGCCGGATCGATCTCACCGAGCGCGCCGTTGAGGATGTACGTCATCGTCTCGGTGTTGCCCAGCTCGACGACATCGGGGTACTTGTCGCCGGCGAGCGCCGCGTCGAGCTTCTTGGCCTTGTCCGCCCACTGCTGGTACTGGACCTTGACCGTAACGTTCGGGTACTTCGCCTTGAACTGGTCGTTGACGTCCTTGACCAGCTCCGGCCAGGTGCTCTGCGCGTCCGACATGAGCCAGACGGTCAGCGTCTCCTTACGGTCCTTGGGATCCTTCGACGCCGTGCTGTCGTCCGAGCCACACGCGGCAATACCGACCATCATGCCCGCGACGCCGACCGTCGCGATGAGCTTGCGCTTCACGCCACCCTCCTCAGGGATGCCTGCAACCCCTGCCCACCGCGAAGACCGCGAAGACTTACGACGAGTACTGCTGGGGCTGGGACCTGGTCTTTAATGGTTTAGACCAGTACGGGGAGCTTGGCCTAGACCTTTAGGGGTGTCAAGGGTGTATAAGAAGGGCAGTCGTGTCCGTTATCGGACCGACACCTGAGGGAGGGCGACGACCCGTGGCCGGACCGTGCCACCATGTGAGCCGCGACAGACGGAGGAGCCGGTGACGGCAGCAGCGCAGGAGTCGGGAAGGCAGGCCATGGCCGCGGACGGGGGCGGAAACGTCACGGAGACCGACAACGGAATCCCCACCCGTACGGCACGCGTGCCTAAGTATTACCGCCTGAAGCGGCACTTGCTGGATATGACGGAAACTCTGCCGCCAGGCACCCCGGTGCCTCCGGAGCGCACGCTCGCCGCCGAGTTCGACACCTCGCGCACCACCGTGCGCCAGGCGCTCCAGGAACTGGTCGTCGAGGGCCGGCTCGAACGGATCCAGGGCAAGGGGACGTTCGTCGCCAAGCCCAAGGTCTCCCAGGCCCTCCAGCTCACCTCGTACACCGAGGACATGCGGGCCCAGGGCCTGGAACCGACGTCCCAGCTCCTGGACATCGGCTATGTCACCGCCGACGACACCCTGGCGGGACTGCTCGACATCACCGCGGGCGGACGCGTCCTGCGGATCGAGCGGCTGCGGCTGGCCAGCGGTGAGCCGATGGCCATCGAGACCACGCATCTGTCGGCCAAGCGCTTCCCCGCCCTGCGCCGCTCGCTCGTCAAGTACACCTCGCTCTACACGGCGTTGGCCGAGGTGTACGACGTCCATCTCGCCGAGGCCGAGGAGACGATCGAGACCTCGCTGGCCACTCCGCGCGAGGCCGGACTGCTCGGCACGGATGTCGGCCTGCCGATGCTGATGCTCTCGCGGCACTCGCTGGACGCCGCGGGTGAGCCGGTGGAGTGGGTGCGCTCGGTCTACCGCGGCGACCGCTACAAGTTCGTGGCGCGGCTGAAGCGCCCGGCCCGCTGACCCCGGACCGCGGCGGACGGCGGGCGGAAGGATCGGACGTACGGTCAGGAACCGGGCCCACGGGCCCGGTTCCTCCGCGTTCACCTCCCAGTCCTTCACATCCGGACCTACCCGCCGCTGATGCCATTGCCGTAGATTTCCTGCGCGCTCATCAATGGCGATCAGTGAGGGGACGGATCCGCTGTGTCAGAAGTCCAGGAAGAAAAGCCACCCACGACACGACCTCCGACGGTCACTCCCGTACGCGTGGTGATCGCGCTCTGTCTCTTCGCGCCCTTCGTGGCCCTGCTCTGGGTGAGCTCCTACGCCAAGACCGATCCCGCCTTCATCGGTATCCCGTTCTTCTACTGGTACCAGATGGCCTGGGTACTGCTCTCGACGGTGCTGACCATGATCGCCTATCTGCTCTGGCAGCGTGACCAGCGCGCCCGAGGCACCGGCAGTGCACGTGGCGCCGGTGGTTCCGGCGGCGCCGGTGGCTCCCGTGGCTCCCGTAGCTCCCGTAGCTCCCGCGAGGGAGGTGCGTCGCGATGACCGACGGCGTGAACGGTGTCGCGCTCACCGTCTTCATCTTCTTCTTCCTGGCCGTCACGGTCATGGGCTTCCTCGCCACCCGCTGGCGCAAGGCCGAGAACGAGCACAGTCTCGACGAATGGGGCCTGGGCGGCCGGTCGTTCGGCACCTGGGTCACCTGGTTCCTGCTCGGCGGCGACCTCTACACGGCGTACACCTTCGTGGCCGTTCCGGCGGCGATCTACGCGGCGGGCGCGTCCGGCTTCTTCGCCGTGCCGTACACCATCCTCATCTACCCGCTGATCTTCACCTTCCTGCCCCGGCTGTGGTCGGTGTCGCACAAGCACGGGTATGTGACCACCTCGGACTTCGTACGGGGACGCTTCGGCTCGAAGGGGCTCTCGCTGGCGGTCGCCGTCACCGGCATCCTCGCCACCATGCCGTACATCGCGCTCCAGCTCGTCGGTATCCAGGCGGTGCTGGATGTGATGGGCGTCGGCGGAGGCGAGGACACCAACTGGTTCATCAAGGACCTCCCGCTGCTGCTCGCCTTCGGTGTGCTCGCCGCGTACACCTACTCGTCCGGGCTGCGCGCGCCCGCGCTGATCGCCTTCGTCAAGGACACCCTGATCTATCTGGTGATCGCCGTGGCGATCATCTACATCCCGATCAAACTGGGCGGGTTCGACGACATCTTCGCCAAGGCGGGCGAGGCCTTCGCGGAGCCCAACCCCGTGACCGGCCAGCCACGCGGCGCGCTCGTGCCGGGCGAGGCCGGGCAGTGGGGCTATGCCACGCTGGCGCTCGGTTCCGCGCTCGCGCTCTTCATGTATCCGCACTCCATCACGGCGACACTGTCCAGCCGGAGCCGCGATGTGATCCGCCGCAACACCACGATCCTGCCGCTGTATTCACTGATGCTGGGTCTGCTGGCGCTGCTCGGTTTCATGGCGATCGCGGCCGGGATCGAGGTCGAGAACGGACAGCTCGCGATCCCGCAGCTCTTCGAGACCATGTTCCCCGACTGGTTCGCGGGGGTGGCCTTCGCGGCCATCGGTATCGGCGCGCTGGTGCCGGCCGCGATCATGTCGATCGCGGCGGCCAATCTCTTCACCCGCAACATCTACCGGGACTTCATCAAGCCGGACGCGACACCGGCGCAGGAGACGAAGGTCTCGAAGATCGTCTCACTGCTGGTGAAGGTGGGGGCGCTGGCCTTCGTCCTCACCATGGACAAGACGGTGGCGATCAACTTCCAGCTCCTGGGCGGGATCTGGATCCTCCAGACGCTCCCGGCCCTGGTCGGCGGGCTGTTCACCCGCTGGTTCCACCGCTGGGCGCTGCTCGTCGGCTGGGGCGTCGGCATGGTGTACGGCACGGCGGCGGCGTACGGCGTCGCGAGCCCCACCCAGAAGCACTTCGGCGGCTCCTCCGCGGAGATCCCGGGGCTCGGGGAGATCGGCTACATCGGTCTCACCGCGTTCGTGCTGAATGTGGTGGTGACGGTGGTGCTCACCTTCGTCATGCGGGCGCTCAAGGCCCCCGAGGGCGTCGACGAGACCGCCCCGTCCGACTACACGGCGGACGCGGGCGACCCGGGCGTCCAGGTGGAACTCCCGGCGGCGACCTCGGGCGACCCGGTGCGCTGACCCCGGAGCCACCCGGTGCGCTGACCGCCGGTACGCCCGCCCGTACGGCCATGGAAGGGCCGTCGCGACTCCCGGAAGGAAGCCGCGGCGGCCCTTCCGTATGCGGCGCGCGCCCGGAACGGACGAGGCCGACAACAAGCACCGAACCGACGCACGACACTACATCTGGGGGGTGACGCAGCGACCACCCACCAGATGTATGCTCGACCTCGCTGTCGACGCAGGGGAATCCGGTGGGAATCCGGAACTGTCCCGCAACGGTGTGCTGTGGCGTGTTTTGTCATGTCCGCGAGTCCGAATACCTGCCGACGGTGCGTCCGGTTCGACCGATCCGGGCGCCGAGACGTCCGGGCCTCGCGGTTGGGCCGGTGGACGCCGTACACCGTGCTGCCCGGGGAGGGCCCGTACGGCTGTGCGCGCCCCCGTATCCCCCGCGCCGGCCCGGAGCCGAGCGAGGGAGAGCACCACGTGACCATCGCGCCAGCCGATCCGGCTTCAGCCCCGGTTTCAGCCCCGGTTTCAGCCCGCCCCGGAATCACCGGGACCACCGGAGCTGCCGGGACCACCGGAGCTGCCGGGCCCGCCGACGGCCCCGGGGCCGTTCTGCTGCGGACCCTGACGGAGCTGACCGCCGATCTGCCCGACACCGATCCGGTCCGGGTCGCCGCCGCCGCGCTCCGGGGCCGTAACGCCGCGTCGGACGAGGCCGAGCTGCGCGGGCTCGCCACCGAGGCGGCGGCCGGGCTGATCTCCGAGGACCCCGCGTACTCCCGGCTCGCCGCCCGGCTGCTCACCCGCGCCATCGCCGACGAGGCCGCCGGCCAGGGCGCCGTGTCGTTCTCCGCGTCGGTCGCGACCGGTCACCGCGAGGGCCTGATCGCCGACCGTACGGCCGCCTTCGTCACGAGCCACGCCGACCGCCTCGACCAGCTGATCGACCCCGCCGCCGACGACCGCTTCGGCTACTTCGGGCTCCGCACGCTCCACAGCCGCTATCTGCTCCGCCATCCGCTGACCCGTCAGGTGATCGAGACCCCGCAGCACTTCCTGCTGCGCGTGGCGTCCGGCCTCGCGGAGGACGAGAGCGTGCGCGCGCTGGAGGAGGTCGCCGCGCTGTACCGGCTGATGAGCCGGCTGGACTATCTGCCGTCCTCGCCGACGCTCTTCAACTCCGGCACCCGCCACCCCCAGATGTCCTCCTGCTATCTGCTGGACTCCCCGCGCGACGAGCTGGACTCCATCTACGACCGCTACCACCAGGTGGCCAGGCTCTCCAAGCACGCGGGCGGCATCGGCCTCTCGTACTCCCGTATCCGCTCGCGCGGTTCGCTGATCCGGGGCACCAACGGGCACTCCAACGGCATCGTCCCGTTCCTGCGCACCCTCGACTCCTCGGTCGCTGCCGTCAACCAGGGCGGCCGGCGCAAGGGCGCGGCCTGTGTCTATCTGGAGACCTGGCACGCCGATCTGGAGGAGTTCCTGGAGCTGCGGGACAACACCGGTGAGGACGCGCGGCGCACCCACAATCTGAATCTCGCGCACTGGATCCCCGACGAGTTCATGCGCCGCGTCGAGACGGACGGCCAGTGGTCGCTCTTCTCCCCCGTCGACGTACCGGAACTGGTCGATCTGTGGGGCGACGAGTTCGACGCGGCGTACCGGGCCGCCGAGGCGGCGGGTCTGGCCCGCAAGTCCCTGCCCGCACGCGAGCTGTACGGCAGGATGATGCGTACCCTCGCCCAGACCGGCAACGGCTGGATGACCTTCAAGGACGCCTCGAACCGTACGGCCAACCAGACCGCCGAGCCCGGCAGCGTCGTCCACTCCTCCAATCTCTGCACGGAGATCCTGGAGGTGACCGACGACGGCGAGACGGCCGTCTGCAACCTCGGCTCGGTCAACCTCGGCGCCTTCGTCCTGGAGTCGGGCGAGATCGACTGGGAGCGGCTCGACGAGACCGTCCGTACGGCCGTGACCTTCCTCGACCGGGTGGTGGACATCAACTACTACCCGACCGAGCAGGCCGCCGGCTCGAACGCGAAATGGCGTCCGGTGGGCCTGGGCGCGATGGGTCTCCAGGACGTCTTCTTCAAGAAGCGGCTGCCCTTCGACTCCGCCGAGGCCGCCGCGCTCTCCACCAGGATCGCCGAGCGGATCATGCTCGCCGCGTACGAGGCGTCCTGCGACCTCGCCGAGCGCCACGGGCCGCTGCCCGCCTGGTCCCGTACGCGCACGGCCCGTGGCGTACTGCACCCCGACCACTACGACGTGGAGCGGGCCTGGCCCGAGCGCTGGGCGGCACTGCGCGCCCGCGTCGCGGCGACGGGCATGCGGAACTCCCTGCTCCTGGCGATCGCCCCGACGGCGACCATCGCCTCGATCGCCGGTGTGTACGAGTGCATCGAGCCGCAGGTCTCCAATCTCTTCAAGCGCGAGACGCTCTCCGGTGAGTTCCTCCAGGTCAACTCGTATCTGGTGGCGGACCTGAAGCGACTGGGCGTCTGGGACGCGCGCTCGCGCGAGGCGCTGCGCGAGTCCAACGGCTCGGTGGCGGACTTCACCTGGGTCCCGGCGGAGATCCGCGATCTGTACCGCACGGCGTGGGAGATCCCGCAGCGCGGACTGATCGACATGGCGGCGGCCCGTACGCCGTACCTGGACCAGAGCCAGTCGCTGAACCTGTTCCTGGAGACGCCGACCATCGGGAAGCTCAGCTCGATGTACGCGTACGCCTGGAAGAAGGGCCTCAAGACAACGTACTACCTGCGCTCGCGCCCGGCGACGAGGATCGCGAGAGCGGCTCGGGCGGCCGTACCCGCTCAGGCGACGGCCACGGCGGTAACGCCGGTGACGCCCGTGACGCCCGTGACGCCGCTGACGGTGGCCACGGCCGAGGAGGCCGTCGCCTGCTCCCTGGAGAACCCCGAGTCCTGTGAGGCGTGCCAGTAATGACCACCGAGACAACCGCTCAGACAGCCGAAACAGCCGAGACAGCTGAGGCAGCCGAGAAGACGACGCCGAAGACCAGGAACCTGCTGGACCCGGGCTTCGAACTGACCCTGCGGCCCATGCGGTATCCGGACTTCTACGAGCGCTACCGCGACGCGATCAAGAACACCTGGACGGTGGAGGAGGTCGACCTCCACTCCGACGTGGCCGACCTCGCCAAGCTCACCCCCGCCGAGCAGCACATGATCGGCCGGCTGGTCGCGTTCTTCGCGACGGGCGACTCGATCGTGGCGAACAATCTGGTGCTGACGCTCTACCGGCACATCAACTCCCCCGAGGCGCGGCTGTATCTCTCGCGCCAGCTCTTCGAGGAGGCCGTGCACGTCCAGTTCTATCTGACGCTGCTCGACACCTATCTCCCCGATCCCGAGGACCGCACGGCGGCCTTCGCGGCGGTGGAGAACATCCCGTCGATCCGTGAGAAGGCACAGTTCTGCTTCCGCTGGATGGACTCGGTCGAGACGATCGACCGGCTGGAGTCCCGGTCGGACCGCCGGCGCTTCCTGCTCAATCTGATCTGTTTCGCGGCCTGTATCGAGGGGCTGTTCTTCTACGGCGCGTTCGCCTACGTCTACTGGTTCCGCTCCCGGGGCCTGCTGCACGGCCTGGCCACCGGCACCAACTGGGTGTTCCGCGACGAGACGATGCATATGAACTTCGCCTTCGAGGTCGTGGACACGGTACGGAAGGAGGAGCCGGAGCTGTTCGACGACGACCTCCGGCAGCAGGTCACGGACATGCTGAAGGAGGCCGTCGAGGCGGAACTGCAATTCGGCCGCGACCTGTGCGGCGAGGGCCTGCCGGGCATGAACACCGAGTCGATGCGCGCATACCTGGAGTGCGTCGCCGACCAGCGCCTCCAACGCCTGGGCTTCGCCCCGGTCTACGGCTCGGAGAACCCGTTCTCCTTCATGGAACTCCAGGGTGTCCAGGAGCTGACGAACTTCTTCGAACGCCGCCCGTCGGCGTACCAGGTCGCGGTGGAGGGCACGGTCGGCTTCGACGACGACTTCTGACGGCTTCGAGACAACCGCCCGTTGTCGTACCCGTACCGCACAATCGGTTCATGGACTTCACGATCAGAGAGGCCGAGCCCGGGGAGTACACGCGGCTCGGGGAGATCACCGCGCGGGCGTATCTCGGGGACGGTCTGCTGGACTTCGGTGAGGACGACTCGTATCTGCCCACACTGCGCGATGTGGCCCGCCGGGCGGCCGAGGCGGTGGTACTGGCGGCCGTGGACCCGGACGGGACGGTGCTGGGCGGGGTCACCTTCGTCCCGTCCGGAGGACCGTGGGCGGACATCGCCCGGGACGGCGAGACCGAGTTCCGGATGCTGGCGGTCGACCGGGCGGCCCGGGGCAGAGGCGTGGGCGAGGCGCTCGTCCACGCCTGTGTGACCCGCGCTCAGGACACGGAGGGCTGTATACGGATCGTCCTGTCGACCCAGTCGGCCATGCGACAGGCTCACCGGATCTACGAGCGCCTGGGCTTCACCAGAACCCCCGAGCGCGACTGGGAACCGCACCCGGGGCTTCCCCTCCTGACCTACACCCTGGACCTCCGGCCTCCCACCCCCCAAACCAACTGACCCACAACACCCGGCCCCCGGCCCTGTGGGCGGTGAGCATCGGTGATCCGCCGTTCTGATGCGCAGGCGGCACGGTCCGCGGCGCTACCCCCGGGGTGCCTGTGAGCGGGTGTGGAGGGTGCGGGCGACCCTTGGGCCCAGCCAGCGCTTGAGTTTGCGCAGGGGCTCCAGCTGTTCGGCGGCTCTGTCGATGCGGTAGTAGAGCTGGGGCGGGACGTGGGGGAGCAGGGGGGAGTGGCGCTGGCCCAGGAGGGCGAACATATGAGCCGGGGCGAGATTGATGTAGCGGGGGAGGTTCTCGTACCACTGGGCGCTGTAGCGGGCCGCGCTCTGGACGGGGAGGAGGGCGGACTTGCGTTCGCGCTCGTAGCGGGCGAGGGCGGGGCGGAGGTCCGTGTGGCCGCGCAGCGCTTCGGCCAGGGCGATGGCGTCCTCCAGTGCGAGGGTGGTGCCCGCGCCGATGGAGTAGTGCGTGGTGTGCGCGGCGTCGCCGAGGAGGACGAGATTGCCCCGGTACCAGGTCCGGTTGGTGAGGGTACGGAAGTTGAGCCACTGCGCGGCGCGGTCGGTGTGTGACCGCCCGATCAACTGGTGACCGTCCAGGGGTCCGGCGAAGAGCCGCTCCAGCAGGGCCAGGCCCTCGGCCTCGCTCGCCCGGTGGAGTCCGAGTCCCTGCCAGGTGGCCGGGGAGCACTCCACGATGCAGGTGCTGTGCTCCGCGCTGAACCCGTAGCCGTAGCACCAGATCCAGCCGTGCTCGGTCTCCACGAAGGCGAAGGTGAAGGAGTCGAAGACCTTGGTGGTGCCGAGCCAGATGTACATGTTCCGGCCGGCCGAGGACTCCGTGCCGAAGTGGTCGGCGTGGCGCTCGCGCAGCCCGCTGCCCACACCGTCGCAGGCGACGACCAGATCGGCCTCGGGCGGCTCGGCCGCCCCCTCGATCGCGTGCTCGAACTCCACACGCACACCGAGCGATCCGGCCCGGTCGGCGAGAAGGTCGAGCAGCCCGCGGCGGCCGATGCCGAAGCCCTCGTCGCCGTGGTGCACCGTCGTACGGTCCCGGACGTGCGCGGTCCCGTCGCTCCAGCGGACCGAGTTCTCGCTGATGGCACGCGCGGACTCGGGGTCGTTGCGGCGGAGTTTCTCGATGAGGCCGCCCCAGTAGGTCACGCCCCAGCCGTATGTCGACCCGGCCGGGTTCCGCTCGTAGACGGTGATCTCATGGGACGGGTCCTGCCGCTTCATCAGGATCGAGAAGTACAGGCCGGCGGGCCCGCCACCGACGCAGGCGACCTTCACAGGCGCTCCCTTTAGTGACGCAAAGTGATCGATTCGCGACGAAGGGTAGCAGCAGGGGCGGACAGCTGAGCGCGTTCTGCGCCCGCCGGGCTGTCGGACCAGCGGCGCGCGGCGGAGCCGGCCCGTGCCTGACGTTCAGGACGACCCCGTAGGCGTACCGGTGTACGTTCCGGGGCCCCTCGCACGCCGCGTGGGGCCCCGTACCGCCGATCGCCGTCAAGCCCGCGCCGGTGCGCGGGCCGGTGCCCGGGTCGTCGTCCGGGTCGGTGTGTCAGATGCCGCAGCTCGGCGCCGACCAGAAGCGGCTGGGCCGGTGGTCGACATGGGCGTGGTCGTTGTGGTCCGGGTAGCCGGGGCCGAGGATCCCGTTGAAGCCGTGGTTGCGCGCCGTCTGCGCCAGGGTGCACAGGGAGTGCGGTCCCGAGCCGAGATCGGCGGCGTCACCGTAGAGATGGCGGCTGCTCGACGCCCCGCCGACCGAGCTGTTGCAGGCCTGCGAGCGGAAGCCGCTGGTGACACGGATGGGCTGGTCGCCGAGCGCGTGCCGGAGGGCCTCCAGCTTCCACATCGTGCGCAGGGCGTTCGACCTGGCGGTGGCCGCGTCCACCGCGCCGCCCGCCCAGGTGGTGTTGCAGTCGTTCAACTCGGCGTAGCTGAAGTGGATCGGGGTGCAGTCGTCGTCCTGGAGGGAGTAGATCTTGCTGAAGGTGGCCGGACCCGCGATCCCGTCGGCCGCCAGCCCGTACGCCGACTGGAAGCGCTGGACGGCCGCGGCGGTCGCCGGTCCGAAGGCGCCGTCGATGGCGAGTACACCGCCGCTGCCCGGGTAGCCGGCGACCCGGATCTGGAGCTGGGTGACATCGGCGCCGGAGGTTCCCTGGGAGAGGGTGCGCGACCAGGTGTAACAGCCGTCGGCGTGCGCCGTACCGGCCGTGACCAGCGTACCGGCCCAGGCAAAAGACATGGCCATGACAAGGCTGAGCAGAAGTCTCGCGGTGCGTCGGAGCATCGGTCCTCCTCGTGGGAATGATGGTGGGGCGGTGGTGTACGGAGAGACTGGCGCACGGGTCGACGCGCGTCAACCAGGCTTCCACAGGCTCCCGTTGAGGCCGCGCGATGTGGAGATTCCGCGAACGAAACAACCACGAAGGCTTCATCGGGATCTCCTTCGTCGAGTCCGCCACCGCGTCCACGGGTGCACCGCGTCCAGGGGCGGCTCATGACCGAGGAGGTCCGTGCGCCGTTCGACGATCACCCAGCAGTATGTGAAGAACACCTATCTGGGCCAGGACCGGACCGTCAGCCGCAAGGTCGAGGAAATCCTTCTCGCCCTGAAGGTCGGCAACAGCGAGAGCAAGCCCGAGATCCTCCAGGGTTATCTCAACACAAGCTGGTTCGGCCGGGATTCGTACGGTGTCCAGGCCGCCGCGTACGCCTACTACGGCGTCCCCGCCAAGGATCTCGATCCCAGTCAGGGTGCCCTGTCGGCCACCCTTCTCAGGGGACCGGACAGTTACGATCCCGCCCTCGGCCCGGCCCACCGCGAACGGACCGAGAAGCGCTGGAAGTGGATCCTGGACCGCGAGGTCGAGACCGGCGCCATGAGCGCCTCGGAACGCGCGACGTACACCGTCTTCCCCGAGCCGAAGTAACCCGCCCCACCGACCGCCCCACCGACCAGCCGGCCGGCCGGCCCTCAGTCGTTCGGCACGGTCTCGTAGCGCGGGGTGTTCTCCGCCATCTGCCGCAGCGCGTCCTTGCGGTCGCGCTTCGAGAGCCGGTCGATGTACAGACGCCCGTAGAGATGGTCCGTCTCGTGCTGGAGGCAGCGGGCGAAGTACCCCGTGCCGCGCACCGTGATCGGCTTGCCCTGGGCGTCCTGGCCGCGCACCACCGCGTAGTCGGGGCGTGCGAGCGACGCGTACGCCGTCGGCACGGACAGGCAGCCCTCGTTGGAGTCGTCGAGATGCCGCTCCTCCGGGGGCAGCTCCTCCAGCACGGGATTGCAGACGGCGCCCACGTGCCGTACGCCGTCGTCGTCCGGGCAGTCGTAGACGAAGACCTTCAGGTCCACACCGATCTGGTTGGCGGCGAGGCCCACGCCCTCGGCCGTGCGCTGGCTCGCGAACATGTCGTCGATCAGCGCGGCGAGCGAGTCGTCGAACTCCGTGACGTCCCGGCACTCCCGGTGCAGCACGGGATTCCCGACGACGGTGATCGGACGGGACGTACCACGCTCGCGATGCGCCAGCTCACGCGCCTCGGCGTCCTCCGTGTCCACGACGAACCCGTCCTCCGGCTCCGCCGCGGAGGCCTCACTGTCGATCCGCTGGTCCGTCTCCTGCTGCGCCATGTCCGCAGTACGCCTTCCTCGGTACCCGATGCTGCCCGCACGATCCGCGCGCTGTGCGCGATGTGCCCGTACAGCCTAAGGGCACCTTTCCCCGGACATCAGCGCTCTGTGGACATCCGGCGTCCATGAACATCCAAGCCTGTGGCCATTCGTCGCGCACCCCCTGTGGACAACCGCCGCCCGCCCATGGATCGCCCGTACGGTCGCCGTGCCCCGCCCGGGGCTCAGGACCGGCTCTCAGCAGACCTCTTCGAGGTCGCGCCACTCGCGGGTGTCCGGGCTGTCGGCGACCCAGCCGTCGAGCAGACCGCGCACCAGTCCCGGCGGCGCGGCGATCCCGCACTCGCGCTCCGGCGCCCACAACTCCCCCGCCGTACGGTGGCCCAGCGGTCCCGGGTGACCCGGCTCGCTGTGATCGTGCGGGTCGAGATGCTCGCCGTCGCCCTCGGCGCTCGGCATCCGGCTCTCCGAACAGGCGCGGCACAGCAGCCGTACCGAGGACGACCAGTCCTCGGCGGCGAACCCGGCGTCGGCGGCCAGCCGCTCCAGGGCGTCCCTGTCGTCCTCCGTCGCCGCCTCCAGCAGCACCACCCAGGTGGGCACGGGCGAGGGCGCCCACAGCTCGATCTCGTCGAAGACGGGGTAGGCGCGGGTGGCGCCGTCCGGGCCCGCGGAGGTCGTGCGCTCGCCGTTCGGTACGCCGTCGTGCAGGACGACCTCGCCCCAGCGGCGGCCCGACGAGGGCAGCGGGATCGACAGCACCTCGATCCTGGCCGGGTCGAGCCGGCGGCCCCAGACGACCTCGGCCTCGCCCTCGGGCGAGAGCCGGACGGCCGCGCTGCCCAGCTCCATGCCCTCCGGCTCGCCGTTGGCCTCGACGCTGTGCGGATTGCCGGGCACCTTCAGCCCGTACGCCTGCCAGGCCCGGCGGGCCAGCGGCCAGTCCTGGAGCGCGGTGGCGGCGATCCCGACGTTCCACCAGTCGGGGGCGCCGGTCTCCTTGTCCAGCAGGGCGACGGCGCGCAGTCCGGCGGCGCGCGCCTGCTCCCAGTCGTGCCGGAACTTGTGGAGCAGCGCCAGATTGAACCAGGACTCCGAGAGCCAGGGCTCCAGGTCCGCCGCGCGCGTGAGCAGCGCGCCCGCGTCCTCGTACCGGCCGTCACCGATCAGCGTGAACGCGCGGTCGGTGGCCTGCCGCCACGAGGCGGAGGGCCGATGCCGTACCTTCCCGAAGATCCTCACGATTCCCGCCTGCCGGTCGCTCGGGTCAGTGCCCCCGGACATCCTCTTCTTCGCATCCAACCATGCCCGGTCGGACGCCCGCTCATTACCCATGGGTTACCCCGCCCCACCTGGGGCCGGACCGCCCCGGGACAGCACACGCGCCAGGGATTCCACCACCTCGGGCTGGTAGTCGTACGCCGTCCCGAGCCGCAGCCGCTCCAGCGCGCTGAGCGGGCCACTCGCACTGGCACATTCCCCGGCCAGGTCGTCGTACGCATTGACGGCGCGGACAATCCGGGCGGGCAGCGGCTGTTCCCGGTACGGATCGGCCTGCCGCTCCACCACCACGGCGACGGCGGCGGGCACCCCGGTCTGGCGGACCACCGCGCCGCCGAGCAGGGCGATGCGCCGCTGCTCGGCCACCGGCAGCAGGGCGGTGGCGCCCTCGGGCACGGGGTCGACGAGGGAGAGCTGTCCGATGTCGTGCATGAGGGCCGCGTACTCCAGAACGGTCAGTTCGGATCCCGAGAGTCCCAGCTCGCGGCCGACGGCATGGCTCAGCTCGGCGACCCTGCGGGCATGTCCGTGGGGGGTGTATCCGGCGATCTCGGTGGCCCGCGCGAGGGAGGCGATCGTCTGCCGGTAGGTCGTCCGTACGGCGGCGTACCGCCGGAAGGAGAGCTGGGTGAGCAGCAGCGGCACACAGAAGACCGGCAGCGCCCAGAGCCCCGCGACGGCCACACCGAGCGCGATGACCGCCCCGGTGGCGCACACGGCCGAGCCGATGTGGAGCAGCGCCCGCAACTCGTCGCGGAGCAGGGGGCCGAAGGGATGGCGGGTACGGGCGCGCACCATCAGCGCGGCCAGTACGGCGTCGCAGAGCGCGGTGAGACCGAGCAGCAGAAGCAGCAGCAGCGCGTAGGCGGGGCCGGGCCCGAACCGCTCCCGCAGCTCACCCGCCGCGTAGAGGGGCTGGAAACAGACCGCGGCGAAGCCGACGGTCAGGACGCGTCTGGCCAGATGGCCGAGTCCGGGGCCGCACCCCCTGGCGACATGCGGTACGGCGCCGGCGAGGCCGGCCGCGACGACCACGCCGACGGTCTGGAGCACCCCGTGGGTCACCGGCCGTCCGGCGTGCTCGCCGAGCAGGGCGTACGCGAGGGCCCCGGCGGCGCCGAGCGGGGCGGGCTCGCGTTCGCCGGGCAGCGCGCCCCAGCGGGCCAGTTCCCCGACGGCGATGAGTACACCGAAGGCGAGGGCGATACGGGGTTCGGCCAGGCCGTACCAGAGCGTGCGGCCGAGCGCGACGACGGTGAGCAGTCCGGCGGCGCCGTAGAGCACGGCGAGGGTGAAGGAGGCGGGGTGTCCGGCGCCGGGCATCGCGCGCGGAGCGGTCGTGGTCATCCGCGGCCCCGGTGGGGCGCGGGGGCGGAGGGCGTTCGGTCGGCGGAGGACGTTCGGTCGGCGGCGGGGGTACGGCTGGAAGGGACGTTTCCGCGTGATTCCGGGGCCGGGAGCGGATCGGGGGCCTGACCGGGCTGTCCGGGCGCGGACGCCGACGCGGGAGCGCCGGCCTTCGGGGGCGGCGGCAGGACGTCCTCCTCGTCCGCCGTGACCGCCGTCCGCCAGCCGTGCCGGTCCAGCGCCTTCGCCAGCGCCCGCACCATCTCCGGATCGAACTGTGTCCCGGCGCACCGCTCCAGCTCCGCGAGCGCCAGGGGCACCGGCCGCCCCCGCCGGTAGGACCGGGTCGAGGTCATCGCGTCGAAGGCGTCCGCCACGGCCACCACCCGGGCGAACTCGGGGATCTGCCGCCCGGCGAGACCGTACGGATAGCCGGTGCCGTCGAGCCGTTCGTGATGGTGGAGGATCGCCGTCCGGGCCTCTCCGAGGAAGCCGATGCCGCGCACCATCTCATGCCCGTACTCGGGATGCAGCTCGATCACCCGGCGCTCCTCCGGTGTCAGCGGACCGTCCTTGCGGAGCACCCGGGTGGGGACGCCGAGCTTGCCGACGTCGTGCAGGATCCCGGCGAAGCGGAGCATCTCGATCCGGTCCGGCTCCATGCCCAGCTCATGGGCGATCAGCACGGACGCGTGCCCGACCCGCTCGCTGTGCCCCCGCGTGTAGGTGTCCTTGATGTCGACCGCCTGGACGAGGGCCCTGATGGTGGCCTGGTGGGCGGCGCGCTCCCGGTGGTACTGGGCGAAGACCCAGCACGAGATGTACATCGGCAGCAGGACGAAGAGCGCGGAGACCGGCCCGTAGGGGCTGCGCCACAGGACCGCCATCATCAGCCCGGCGAGTCCGTGGGCGGCGTACGGGGCGAGCGAGCGCAGGAACAGCCCGCGCCATGCCGTACGCAGCGGGAGCCGCTCGGCGGTGGCGAGGATGCCGCCGTCCAGCACGGCCAGTACCAGACAGAAGGCGAGGGTCGCCGCCGCGGCGGGCAGCAGGACGTACGGGAAGTCGGGGCGGGTGAGACCGTATCCGCCGCCGCCGAGCGCGACGGGCCCGCCGAAGAGCATCTGGGCGCGGGCGGCGGCCCAGGTGGCGAGGGAGAGCTGCGCGGCCCGCCAGATCCGCCGGGCGCCCTTGGGACGCCGCTCGATCCGTCCGCACAGGGCGCCGGGCACCGCGACCAGCGCGGCGGCGGAGGGCGGCAGCAGAAAGGCGGCGGCGAGCAGGACCGGGAAGAAGGAACCGGCCACGACGGGTAAAGCACCGTTCGGAGAGCGCCCGCGGAAGCGGCAGCGCGCGGGCAGCTCGCAGACGACATAGAGCACCGCGAGCATCGCGACCGCCGACCAGGGGGTCTCGGAGCGCGGAGCCGGACGGACACACACGGCGGCGCAGAGCACGGTGCCAAGAATGTACGCGCGCGCCGCACCCGGTATGGCCCTCACGCGTTCTCGCCCCTCCTCGTCCCGGCCCGAACAGACGGTCAGGCTAGCGAGCGGGGAAGCGAGGGGCGGCTGGAGAGAGCCGATTAGCACCTTTGGGTGACAACAGCCGCTATCGGGGCGACATCACCACGTTCTTGTGTGCTATTCGCATACACCAGTTCGTTCCGTGCGCACAGACGAGTCCGTGCGCACAGAGAGGCGTGTCCAGCACATGTTTCCCGGTGTCCCGCGCGGTGCATGGCGGGACCAGCGGCGCGACCAGCGGCGGGATTACTCGGGCCGGCGCGGGCGGGGCTCGGCCGGCGCGGGCGGGACTACTCGGCGGCGGCGCCCGGCAGATCCGCGCCCGTACGCGTGGGCACGTCCTGGTCCGGCACGGCCTGACCCGACCTGATCAGATCGATCCGCCCCATGACCTTGGCCCGCAGATCGCTCGGTACGTCGTCCTGTCCGCAGCACCGTTTGACCAGCTTCTTCACGGCCTGCTCAAGGCCGTACTTCTCCAGGCACGGGGAGCACTCCTCGAAGTGCACCTCGAACTTGGTGCAGTCGCTGTCCGGCATCTCGTGGTCGAGGAACTCGTAGAGGTGGTCGAGAACCTCGGCGCAATCCGTCTCATGCGGCTCTCCGCAGCTCATGAGTCCGAACCTTTCCGATCGTCCGACGACTCCCCGACACCCGCCGGGACGAGCCCGCGGTCGCGGGCGTAATCCTCCAGCATGCCGCGCAGCTGACGGCGGCCACGGTGCAGTCGTGACATGACCGTACCAATGGGTGTTCCCATGATGTCCGCGATCTCCTTGTAGGCAAAGCCCTCGACATCGGCGAGATACACCGCGATGCGGAACTCCTCGGGAATCGCCTGGAGCGCGGCCTTCACATCGGAGTCCGGAAGGTGGTCGAGCGCCTGCGACTCGGCCGACCGCAGTCCGGTCGACATATGGGACTCGGCACGCGCGAGCTGCCAGTCCTCGATCTCCTCCGCGGCACTGCGCTGGGGCTCGCGCTGCTTCTTGCGGTACGAGTTGATGAAGGTGTTGGTGAGGATGCGGTACATCCACGCCTTGAGGTTGGTCCCCTCACGGAACTGGTGGAAGGAGGCGTACGCCTTGGCGTAGGTCTCCTGTACGAGGTCCTCGGCGTCGGCCGGATTGCGCGTCATGCGCAGCGCGGCCGAGTACATCTGGTCCAGGAAACCCAGGGCATCCCGCTCGAAACGGGCATTGCGCTCGGTACTGGTCTCACGGATGCCGCCGTCGTCGGTCCCTGCGTCGGTCCCTGTGACCGGACCCACCTCCTCCAACGCTGTGGTGGGGCCGAATGCGGACCCACTCGAATCGGAGAATAGTCGACCTTGCTGCGACGGGGCCTGTCGGTCCGCTCCGCCCGCCGTACGGACGGGAGCGGCCTTGGCCGCCGAAAGCACCGTCCACTCCAGGTCAGCGGCGTCTGAGCGACGCGGGCAGATGGTCGAACCCATACGACGGACTCCCTCTCCATGCTCCTGTGTCCTTACACACCCCACAACAGCGATCCCGCCCCCGGCATTCCCTTGTGCCGCACGGCCGCGACCGCCTTTCCCGCGGCCGTGCTCCACTGCTTCTTTTACTGCTTCTTTGCCGCATCCGCGCCGCCGCGGCCGTTCTGCGCGGAGAGCCGGCGCGCGACCCCCTCGGTGAGGATCCTCAGGGCCTCCTCCTGGGACAGAGGCGCCCTTTTCGGTACGGCGAAGCCGTGATCGCCGTACGGCACCTCCAGAAAGTCGTACGCGCCCCCGGGGAACTCGTCCGGCTTTCCGAAGGCGTCGTTCCCGCCCTGCACGACCAGCGTCGGCACGCCCGTCTCCAGCAGCTCGGCGGCCCGCGACTTCTCCGGTCTGCCCGGCGGGTGCAGCGGGAAGCTCAGCGCGAGTACAGAGCGCGCGCCCAGCTCACGCGCCGTACGGCAGACCACGCGCGCCCCGGCGCTGCGCCCGCCCGCGACAACGGGCAGTCCCGGCTTCTCCAGCGCGGGCCAGAGCGCCCGCCAGGCGGTGTCGAGGGTCTTGGGCGCGGGCGCCAGCCGACGGCCGGCGACCCGCCACGGCTGCTCCACCAGGGCGACGGTGACGCCCAGCGGGGGCAGCGCGGCGGCGAGGGCCTGGAGGTCGCGCGCCTCGATCCCGCCGCCGGCGCCATGGCCGACGGCGAGCACGAGCCGGGGCCGCTTCGCCGCGTACCAGGTGATACGGGCGTCCCCGGCCGGCGTCCCGACGCTCTCCCGCTCGGGCGCGTACGCGGTGGTGTCTCTCGGCTCGCTCGTCACAGGCTCATCCTGCCGTGCGAGCCGGGGCGGCGCCGCCGAGGACGGTCCCTCCCGGACTGCCCCCGGCCGCCCCCGGACCGCCGTCGAGGGCCGCCCCCGGACCGCCGTCGCACCGGCCTCGCCCCGGCGTCAGAAGAGCGTGCTCTCCTCCGGCGCGGCCAGTTCCTCCAGCAGCTCGGGCCCGTTGTTGCGGACATTGCTGACGGCCGTCGCGACGGCGTACGCCCGCATCAGCCCGGCAGGCGGCGGTTCGAGCAGCTCCCGCAGCTCGTCGGGGTCCGTACGGGCCGGGTCCAGCCAGGCGTCCCAGCGGTCCGGTGTCAGCATCAGCGGCATCCGGGGGTGGATCTCCGCCAGTGAGCCCGGCCCCGTGGCGGGAGCGACCGCCAGGGGCGTCTTCTCCGCCTCCGTCGTGATCACCGAACAGGTCGCCCACCAGGCCTGCGGATGGTCGTCCGCCAGGGTGCGGTCGCGCCAGAACTCGTAGAGCCCGGCCAGGGCCATCACCGAGCCGTCGGCGGGGGTCACGAAGTACGGCTGCTTGCGCGGGCGCTTCTTCTTGCCCTGCTCCTCAAGCTGACGCTCGTCGGAGCCGGTGACCCACTCGTAGTAGCCGTCGGCCGGCAGGATGCAGCGCCGCGCGAGAAAGGGCCTGCGGAACGACGGCTTCTCGTGCACGGTCTCCGCGCGCGCGTTGATCATCCGCGCCCCGCCCTCGGGCGTCTTCGCCCAGGACGGTACGAGTCCCCACCTCAGTCTGCGCAGCTGACGAACCGGGCCGGGTTCGGGGGCGTCTTTCACCGGACGCTCCAGAACCGCGTAGACCTCCTTCGTCGGAGCCACGTTCCAGTCGGGAGCGAGGCTCTCCTCTGGTTCCCGCTTCTGCACGCCGAAGAGCCCCTGAAGATCTTCCGGGCTCCGGCTCGCCGCATACCGTCCACACATAAATGCAACACTGCCACGACGCAAACCCAGTTGAGGAGCCGCCCGAGAAATGGCCAGTTTCGACTCGACCTCGCTCACCGACCTGTGGGACCGCGTCTTCGGCACCCAGCCTGCGCCGGACGACTGGCTGGTGGCCCTGGCCGGTGCCCTCGCGCTCATAGCCGTCGTACCGCGCCCGGTCTGGCGGCTCTCCCGGAACGCGATCACCATCGCGCACGAGGGCGGTCACGGGCTCATAGCCCTGGTCACCGGACGCCGGCTCGACGGCATCCGGCTGCACTCGGACACCTCGGGTCTGACGGTCAGCCGCGGCAGGCCCACCGGCCTCGGCATGATCCTGACCGCCGCCGCGGGATACACCGCGCCGCCGCTGCTCGGTCTCGGCGGTGCCTGGCTGCTCTCCGCGCACCACATCACGCTGCTGCTCTGGCTGGCGACGGCTCTGCTGATCGCGATGCTGGTGATGATCCGCAACGCGTACGGAGCGCTCACCGTGATCCTCACCGGTGCCGCGTTCCTGTTGATCTCCTGGCTGACCGGGCCCGCCGTCCAGTCGGCGTTCGCGTACACGGCTGTCTGGTTTCTGCTCCTGGGGGGCGTACGCCCGGCGTTCGAGCTCCAGTCCAAGCGCCGGCACGGCGGAGCCGGGGATTCGGACGCCGACCAGCTAGGACGGCTTACGCATGTACCACCGGCGCTCTGGCTGTTCCTCTTCCACGCCGTCTCGCTCTGCTCACTCATCGGCGGCGGGCGCTGGCTACTGGGCCTGTAAGCGCCCTGTACACCTGCTATCACCTTCTCGTTACGCCCTGGTTTCGACACTTTTGTTCAGGATCGGCTTCGGTTACGAACCACTAAAGTGATGGCCATGACCGAAAGCTCCGTGCAGCCCGCCCTCTGGCCCGCCCCCTACGCACGCGGGGCCGTCGAAGCGACGGTCACCGTGCCCGGATCCAAGTCGGTCACCAACCGCGCCCTGGTCCTCGCCGCGCTGGCCGCCGAGCCGGGCTGGCTCCGCCGCCCGCTGCGCTCCCGCGACACCCTGCTGATGGCCGACGCCCTGCGCGCCATGGGTGTCGGTATCGAGGAGGGCCTCTCGTCCAGCTCCACCGCCGCGGGCGTCCCCGCGCCGGGCGGTGAGGCATGGCGGGTGATCCCGTCCGGGCTGCACGGCCCGGCGGCCGTCGACGTCGGCAACGCCGGCACGGTGATGCGCTTCCTGCCGCCCGTGGCGACGCTCGCCGACGGGCCCATCCGCTTCGACGGCGACCCCCGCTCCTACGAACGTCCGCTGCACAGTGTCATCCACGCCCTGCGCGCCCTCGGCGCCCGTATCGACGACGACAGCCGTGGCGCGCTCCCGCTGACCGTGCACGGCGGCGGCGCGCTGGACGGCGGGCCGGTGGAGATCGACGCCTCGGCGTCCTCCCAGTTCGTCTCCGCGCTGCTGCTCTCGGGCGCGCGCTTCAACCAGGGCGTGGAGGTACGGCATGTGGGCGCCGTCCTGCCGTCCATGCCGCACATCCGGATGACCGTCGACATGCTCCGCGCGGTCGGTGCCCAGGTCGCCGAGCCCGAGACCGGCGGTGAGCCCAATGTCTGGCGCGTCTCCCCCAGCGCGCTGCTCGGCCGTGATCTGACCGTGGAACCGGATCTCTCCAACGCCCAGCCGTTCCTGGCCGCCGCACTCGTCACCGGTGGCCGGGTCACCGTCCCGGACTGGCCGGAGCGGACCACTCAGCCGGGTGACGCGCTGCGGGCGATCTTCACCGAGATGGGCGGCTCCTGCGAGTACGTGATGACGTCGGAGGGCTCCAGCCTCACCTTCCGGGGCACGGGCACGATCCACGGCATCGACGTCGATCTGAGCGAGGTTGGCGAACTGACACCCGGTATCACCGCCGTCGCCGCGCTCGCCGACTCGCCCTCCACCCTGCGCGGGGTCGCGCATCTGCGGCTCCATGAGACGGACCGGCTGGCCGCGCTCACCAAGGAGATCAACGAGCTCGGGGGCGATGTCACCGAGACGGCGGACGGGCTGCACATCCGCCCGCGCCCGCTGCACGGCGGTGTGTTCCACACCTACGACGACCACCGGATGGCCACGGCGGGCTCGATCATCGGCCTCGCCGTCGAAGGAGTACAGATCGAGAACGTGGGCACGACCGCCAAGACCCTGCCCGACTTCCCGCGGATGTGGACCGACATGCTGGCGGGAGCGGGAGCCTGACGCGATGCGGCGCTACGGCAAGAACCCCGACGAGGACGACATCCGCTCCCGCCCCAACCCCAAGGGCAACCGGCCGCGTACGCATATCAGGCCCAAGCACGAGGACGCCTCGGAGGGCATGGTCCTGACCGTGGACCGGGGCCGGATCACCTGTCTCGTCGAGGACCGGGTGGTCCTGGCGATGAAGGCACGCGAACTGGGCCGCAAGGCAGCCGTGGTGGGAGACCAGGTCGGTCTGGTCGGAGATCTGTCGGGCAAGAAGGACACCCTGGCGCGGATCGTACGGATCGAGAAGCGCCACTCCGTGCTGCGGCGCACGGCGGACGACGACGATCCGTACGAGCGCGTGGTCGTCGCCAACGCCGACCAGTTGGCCGTCGTCACCGCGCTCGCCGACCCCGAGCCGCGTCCCCGGCTGATCGACCGCTGTCTGGTCGCCGCGTACGACGGGGGGCTGGAACCGCTGCTCGTGCTGACGAAGTCCGATCTGGCCCCGCCCGACGAGCTGTTGGAGACCTATCGCGCGCTCGGTATCCGCCATGTCGTCACCCGGCGCGACGAGTTGGCGAGCGGATACGCCGCCGATCTCGTACGCGAGTATCTCGACGGCCGGGTCACCGCCTTCGTCGGCCACTCGGGCGTCGGCAAGACAACACTGGTCAACGCCCTGGTGCCGGACGACCGGCGGCGGACCACCGGCCTGGTCAACGCGGTCACGGGCCGGGGCCGGCACACCACGACCTCGGCACTGGCCCTGCCGCTGGAGAAGGCGGACGGCTGGGTGATCGACACCCCGGGCATCCGTTCCTTCGGACTGCACCATGTCGATCCGTCCCGGGTCATCCTCGCCTTCCCCGATCTGGTGCCCGGTACGGAGGGCTGCCCGCGGGCGTGCGGCCATGACGAGCCGGACTGCGCGCTCGACGCGTGGGTGGCCGAGGGACACGCCGATCCGGCCAGGCTCTACTCCCTGCGGCGGCTTCTCGCCACGCGTGAGCGGCGCGAAGGGGACTGACGCGCACACGTTTGCGATCCCGTAGCGCTGGTAAGGGCATAATCCGTCGGGACCGGGCAGTCACTGATACGGGGAGGCCTCTGACAATGGCGTGGCTGCTGGTTGTCGTCGCCGGAATCCTGGAGACGGGGTTCGCCGTCTGTCTCAAGCTCTCCCATGGCTTCACCAGGCTCTGGCCGACCATCGCCTTCGCCGCCTTCGCGCTCGGCAGCTTCGGTCTGCTGACGCTCTCGCTGAAGAAACTGGACGTCGGTCCCGCCTACGCGGTCTGGACGGGCATCGGCGCGGCCGGTACCGCGATCTACGGGATGATCTTCCTCGGCGATGTGGTCTCCGTACTGAAACTCGTCTCGATCTCCCTGGTCATCATCGGGGTCATCGGGCTCCAGCTCTCGGGCTCGGCGCACTGAGGGGCGCGGGCAGCGACGCGGTGACTGCGGTACGGACCAGCGGTGCCACGGACTCCCCACCGGGCGCGACGAGATGGGCGAGCGCCAGCCGCAGGGCCAGCTCGCAGCGGTAGAGCAACTCGGCCCTGCCGGCACCGGTCCGGGAGTGATCCGTACGGCCGCGGTCCGGGTGGCCCGGTTCCATACGGTGCCGTTCCAGCGTCGCCACGGATCTGTCCCGTACCAGCGCGACCAGATCGCCCGTCGCGGGCGGCCCCGCGTCGGCGCGGCGCTGCGCCGGGACACCGGAGGGCGGGGCGCTGACCCGTACGGGGGCGGGCACGGGCAGCCACTGCCCCCAGCAACCCGTCAGCAGCGCGCGCAGCAGAGGCCGCGCCCGCGCCTCGGCGACGGTCCACTCCGCAACGGCCACCAGCCGGTCCACGGTGTCCTTCCGCTCGCTCAACTGCCGTTCCACACCGCGCAGATAGAGATCGACCTCGCGCCGCACGAGTGCGCGGGCCAGTCCGTCCTTGCTGCCGAACTCGTTGTAGAGGGTCTGCCGGGAGAGCCCGGCGGCCGAGGCCACATCGACCATCCTGACCGCGGACCAGGGCAGCCGGGCGAGTGCCGAGAGACCGGCGTCGAGCAGGGCTTCACGCGCAGTAGGCATCGTCGCCTCCGGGGCCGTGCGGCTCTGCGCTCAGAGTTGACGGGCCGTCGTCGGCTGTCAAGACCAACGGCGACGGCCGCCGTCCATTGGCGGCTTCTTGCCGGTACCGGCCCCGTGGCCGGATCTTCCCCTCGGTGGATACTGTGACCATGTCCGACTACCACGATGATCTGCGTCTCGCCCATGTCCTCGCGGACGCCGCCGACGCCGCGACGATGGACCGCTTCAAGGCCCTGGACCTCAAGGTCGAGACCAAACCGGACATGACCCCGGTGACCGAGGCCGACAAATCGGCCGAGGAGCTGATCCGCGGCCATCTCCAGCGGGCCCGGCCACGCGACGCGATCCTGGGTGAGGAGTACGGCATCGAGGGCACCGGCCCGCGCCGCTGGGTCATCGACCCCATCGACGGCACGAAGAACTATGTGCGCGGGGTGCCGGTCTGGGCGACGCTGATCTCGCTGATGGTGGCCGCCGAGGGCGGCTACGAACCGGTCGTCGGCGTGGTGTCGGCGCCCGCGCTGGGCCGGCGGTGGTGGGCGGCCAAGGGCGGCGGCGCGTACACGGGCCGCAGTCTCTCCTCCGCGACCCGGCTGCGGGTCTCGAAGGTCTCGCGCATCCGGGACGCGTCGTTCGCGTACTCCTCGCTGACCGGCTGGGAGGAGCAGGGCCGGCTGGACGGCTTCCTCGATCTGACCCGCGCCTGCTGGCGCACCCGCGGCTACGGCGACTTCTGGCCGTACATGATGGTCGCGGAGGGCTCGGTGGACATCTGCGCGGAGCCGGAGCTGTCCCTGTGGGACATGGCGGCGACCACGATCGTCGTCCAGGAGGCGGGCGGCAGCTTCACGGGCCTGGACGGCCGTGTGGGCCCGCACAGCGGAAACGCGGCGGCCTCGAACGGCATCCTCCACGAGGAACTGCTCGGCTACCTGAACCAGCGGTACTGACCAGCGGTACCGGCGACCCGGCACCCGGCCGGAGGCGCGAACCGCACCGCACTCCCCTGACCACGCCCTCGGCCGGGCGGCGGACGGCGCCCGGCCGCCCCGCCGCGCACCCCTCGCACTCCACGCGCCCCCTTGTTGCTCCGGCCAAGGAGTGTCACTCTGAAAGTCCCCCCACTTGTGAACTTGTGAATCGTTTCTCACTGGAGGGTCCGCACGGGACGGTTTACCAAGGAGGTGTCTTCACCCCATGCTCGTCCGTGACGCCATGAGTTCGGTGGTCCTGACCATCGGGCCCACGCATACGCTCCGCCAGGCGGCCCGGCTGATGTCGGCACGCCGCGTCGGCGCCGCCGTCGTCCTCGATCCCGATCACTGCGGTATCGGGATTCTCACCGAGCGTGACATCCTGAACTCGCTCGGTGCGGGCCAGAGTCCCGACGCCGAGACCGCCTGCACCCACACCACCACCGATGTCGTCTTCGCCGCACCCGCCTGGACGCTGGAGGAAGCCGCGGCCGCCATGACGTGCGGCGGATTCCGCCATCTCATCGTGCTCAACGACCGGGAGCCGGTCGGCATCGTCTCCGTACGGGACATCATCCGCTGCTGGGCGCCGGCCCGGCGCGAGGCGGCGGTGCTGACCGGCTGACGCCCGCCCGGCCCCGCCCCCGTCCGGGGGCACGGCAAAAGGGGCCGGATCCCGAGGGACCCGGCCCCTTCCGTCTCGGCGAGGCTGTCAGCCGCGCAGGGCCTGGACCGCGGCCTCCAGTCGCTTGCCGAAGTCACCGTCCGCCTGGCGGAAGTTGTTCACCGCGCGCTCGGCGATGTCGTCGCGCGAGACCTTGGAGATGAACCCGGCGAGATTCTCGATCAGCCGGCCCTTCTCGTCCTCGGACATCAGCCGGTAGAGATTGCCCGCCTGCACGAAGTCGTTGTCCTCGGCGTGGCGCGGGGCCTCGTGGTTGCCCGTGGCACCGCTGACCGCGACCGGCTGCCAGAGCGGCCGGTCCGTCTGGAACGGGCCGCCGAAGCTGTTCGGCTCGTAGTTCTTGGCGCCCTTGTGGCGGCCGTCGTACAGATACCCGTCCCGGCTGTTGGTGCGCGCCTCGGTGGCGTGGGGACGGTTCACCGGCAGATGGTCGGCGTTGATGCCGACGCGGTAGCGGTGGGCGTCGCCGTACGCGAAGAGACGGCCCTGGAGCATCTTGTCCGGGGAGGGACCGATGCCCGGCACGAAGTGGGCCGGCGAGAAGATCGACTGCTCGACCTCCGCGAAGATGTTCTCCGGGTTGCGGTTGAGCTCCAGCTTGCCGATCTCGATCGGCGGGTAGTCCTCGTGCGGCCAGACCTTGGTCAGGTCGAACGGGTTGAAGCGGTAGGCCGCCGCCTCGTCCGCCGGCATGATCTGCACCTGCACCGTCCAGGACGGGAACTCACCGCGCTCGATGGACTCGCGCAGATCGCGCTGGTGCGAGTCCGCGTCCTCGCCCGCGAGCACCGCGGCCTCGGCCGAGGTCAGGTTCCTGATGCCCTGGTCGGTCTTGAAGTGGTACTTGACCCAGAAGACCTCGCCGGCCTCGTTGTTCCACTGGTACGTGTGCGAGCCGTACCCGTTCATGTGGCGCAGCGTCGCCGGGATGCCGCGGTCACCGAAGAGCCAGGTCACCTGGTGGGTGGACTCGGGCGACAGCCCCCAGAAGTCCCAGACGTTGTCCGCCTCCTGCGAGCCCGTGTACGGGTCGCGCTTCTGGGTGTGGATGAAGTCGGGGAACTTGATGGCGTCCTTGATGAAGAACACCGGGGTGTTGTTGCCGACGAGGTCGTAGTTGCCCTCTTCGGTGTAGAACTTCAGCGCGAAACCACGCGGGTCGCGTACCGCGTCGGCGGAGCCGAGGTTGCCCGCGACGGTGGAGAAGCGCAGAAACGTCTCGGTCTGCTTGCCGACCTCGGACAGGAACTTGGCGCGCGTCCACCGCGAGACATCGCGGGTCAGCGTGAACGTGCCGTACGCGCCGGCGCCCCGCGCGTGCACGATGCGCTCCGGAATGCGCTCACGGTTGAAGTGGGCGAGCTTCTCCAGCAGCGCCTGGTCCTGGACCAGCACGGGACCACCGGCGCCCGCGCTCTCGCTGTTCTGGTTGTCGGCGACCGGAGCCCCGGCCTCCGTAGTGAGCGGTCCCTGCGTCACGTGCGCCTCCTGGTCATTCGCCACCGGTCCTGTGCCTCGGCGGCTTTCGTGACCGATCCTACGATGGACTTTGTCTAAGTCAAGCAGCCATCCAAAGTCATACAGATACCGGACCTGGTTCCCCTCAATGTTAGACTGGCTGTCATGAGTGACCTGTTGGAACGACTTCGCGGACGAGGCTGGCGTATGACGGCCCAGCGGCGTGTGGTGGCCGAGGTCCTCGACGGGGAGCATGTGCATCTGACGGCCGACGAGGTGCACGCGCGCGCCGTCGCCCGGCTGCCGGAGATCTCCAGGGCCACGGTCTACAACACCCTGGGCGAGATGGTCACGCTCGGTGAAGTGATCGAGGTCTCCACGGACCGCCGCGCCAAGCGGTACGACCCGAACGCGCACCGGCCCCACCAGCACCTCGTCTGCGCCCGGTGCGGAGCCATCCGCGATGTCCATCCCACGGGCGATCCGCTGGCGGATCTGCCGGACGGGGAGCGCTTCGGCTTCACGGTCTCGGACGTCGAGGTGACCTACCGGGGCACCTGCCCGGACTGCGCGTCCGCCTGACCGCGCCACGCGCCCGCCCTGCCTTGCCCCACCTCACCGTAAGAAACATCCGAGGCCACCCGAGGCGAAACACCCGAGGCCCGGAACTCTTTCGAGTTCCGGGCCTCGGATCTGTCAGTAGCGGGGACAGGATTTGAACCTGCGACCTCTGGGTTATGAGCCCAGCGAGCTACCGAGCTGCTCCACCCCGCGTCGGTAAACGCAACATTACGTCACGCCCGCCGAGCGGTGCAAATCCCTTAAGGGCGGGCCCGGGACCGCGGAGCCGGTGAGCGACGGAGGCGGACGCGCGACGGCAGACGTGCGACGTCGGATGTGCGACGGATGTGCGCCGGATGCGGGACGGCGGCGCCCGATGGTCCAGTACGCCGTTTCCTCTCGGCCGGCTTCTTCGTTAGGCCCCGGACAACCGCGTCATCACCTTGCCCCCCGGAGGAATCCCATGCCACCGTCCAGCAAGTTCGTGCGGTCCGCAGCGACCGTCACCGCCGCCGTCGGGATCGCGGCCGCGGCCGCGACACCGGTCTGCTGGGCCGCCCCCGCCGACCCCGCCCCGATCGTGAGCAGCAAGACACCGGCCGCGGCCGCGGCGCAGCCCCTCGCCGGCGACCAGCTGGCACCCGTCACCGGGCTTCTGGGTGGTCTGCCCCTGGTGGGCGGCCTCCTGGGCGGCCTGTCCGACCGTAACGCGAAGACCGATGTGACACCGGTGCGCTGGGACCGTTGATCACCGACACCGTGCGTCGCGCCGTCCGCCGCTTGCGGCCGGCGCGACCGGATCGTCTCTCCCGCGCACTGGCCGCGGCCGGTCCGGCGGGGCTGGCCTCCGCCGCCACTCCGGACACCACCGGACCCGCCGAAGCACTCAACGGCTATCAGGTCCTGGACGAGGTTCTCCGTCTGCCGGTCAGCACCTGGCGCTACCACTGGGACCCGCCGCATGTCCGGCATCTGGGCCCGATGGCCCAGGACTGGCACGCCGCCTTCGGACTCGGCGCCAACAACGTCACGATCTCCGCCACCGACACCAACGGTGTCGCTCTGGTCTGCGTCCAGGCACTCCACCGCCATATCGACGACCTGCGCTCGGAGATCGCCACTCTCCAGGAGCGGATCGCCCGCCTGGAGGAGCCTTACCGGTCGGAACCCCACGGGTCGGAACCCCACCGTTCGGAACCCAGCCGGTCGGAACCCAGCCGGTCGCAACCCAGCCGGTGCGAGCCGTCCACACCCCCCGCGCGCTAGCACGCCGACGCTCGGTGGCGCGGCGGCCGGGTCTCAGGCGGTCAGTTCCTGGTGGAGCGCCTCGCGCAGTCGCGCGGCGCGCTCCGCCACCTCGGCGGGGCCCAGCTCGACGGCGCGGGCGCACCAGCGCTGGCCCTCGGTCAGCTCGCCCCGGCGCGCGGCGAGCAGCGCCAGGCGCAGCGCGGCCCGGCCGTGGCCTGCCTGGGCGGCCCGGGTCCACCACAGGGCGGCCTCCCGCTCACCGCCCTCACGTACGAGCAGCAGTCCGAGGTTGAAGGCGCCGTTGCGGCTGCCCGCCTCCGCGGCCTCGCGGTACCAGCGCGCGGCGTCGCCGATGTCCCCGCGGGCGGCGGCGAGCATGCCGACCCGTACCTGAGCCCGGCGGTGCCCCTGCTCGGCGGCCCGCTCGTACCACTGCTCGCACTCGCTCTTGAGGCCGTACGGCTCACCGAGCGCGGGCGGACCGGGCGGCGGCTGGCGCGAGTCGAGCAGGGTGGCCAGCCGGAACGCGGCCTCGGCGCTGCCACCGCCCGCGGCACAGCGCAGATGGCGCTCCGCGGAGCGCTCGTCGCCGTCCCGCAGGCAGGCGATACCGACCTGGAGGGCCGCCTCCGTATGGCCCGCGGCGGCCGCGCGCTCGTACCAGCGCAGGGCCGTACGGTCCTCGTCCCGCCCGGCGAAGAGGATGCCCAGGTTGAACGCGGCGTCCACACTGCCCGCCTCGGCCGCCTTGGAGAACCACGGCTCGGCCCCCGTCGGGTCGTCGGCCTGCAGCAGCAGCACGGCGAGCGCGTTGGCGGCCTCGCGGTGGCCCGCGTAGGCGGCACGGCGGTACCACTGTTCGGCCTGGACGGTGCGGTCCTGGGCGGCGCAGAGCAGTCCGAGGTTGTACGCGCCGTTGACATCGCCCGCGTCCATCGCGGCGCGGTACCAGCGCTCCGCGGTCTGCTGCTCGCCCCGGGCGGCGTGCAGCGCGCCGAGGGCGTTGGCGGCGTTGCCGTTCCCCTCCTGCGCGGCGCGCAGCCACCAGATGGCGGCGCTCTCCTCGTCACCCGCGTCACGCAGCAGAAAGCCGAGGGCGCAGGCCGCCCGCGCGTCGCCGTCCCTGGCGGAGGTGAGATACCAGCGGCCCGCTTCCTTCAGCTCACCGCGCTTCTCCAGAATCGCGCCGAGATGCAGCGCGGCCCTGCGGTGGCCCCGGGCGGCGGCCTGCCGGTACCACTGGGCGGCCTCGGCGAGGAGGACGGGCGCGTCGGCGCCACCCGCGGCGTCCATACCCGTGCCCGTACCCCTGCTCAGGCCGGCGCTCGGACCCGTGCCGGTGCCGGTGCTCATACGGGCGCCGGTGTTCATACGCGTACCGGTGCCGTCGCGGTGGGCGCCGATACGTCCGATCCGGTGGCTGCCCGTACTACCGCCGCCCGGGGCCGTCGGGCCCGTACCCCTGCGGTGGACCGGGCCGGCTCCGGCGCGGCCGGTCTCACGGGCCCGGCGCTCCAGTGTCCTGGCGAGCCGGTACGCCGCCTCGCGATGCCCCTGCTCGGCCGCGGCGCGCAGCCAGCGCTCGGCCCCGACATCGCTGCGGTGCTCCAGCAGATCGGCGAGGGCATAGGCGCCGAGGGCATGACCCTGCTCGGCGGACTGGCGCAGCCAGTACTCGGCGGCCGGCTCGTCGCCCAGCTCACGGTGGTGGCGGCCCAGGGCGTGGGCCGCGGCGGCGGATCCGGCGACGGCGGCGATACGCCACCAGCCGGCCGCCTCGTCCGGATAGCCGCGCTGGTGCAGCAGAACACCCAGATTGTTGGCGGCGGCGCGGTCGCCCTCGGCGGTCGCGGACCGCAGATACGGCTCGGCTCCGTCGAGATCGCCGCGGCGCAGCAGGAGGGCGCCGAGCACACTCATCGACGCGACATCCCCGGTGTCCGCGGCGCGGCGGTGGCGGGCCTCGGTCTCTGCGTCGGCGGTCTCCTCCACGCCGGACGTGAGCGGGGCGCTCGTGGCACCAAGAGAATCCGCGGCGCTCGCGGCGTCGGCCGCGCCTGCCGCATGGCGCTGCACAAACCGCCCTGTCTCCAACAGAGTTGTCCTATCCCCCATAATTTCCATCGTCGCACCACCTGCCACCCGCGTACAGCAGGTATACCGCGACCCGCAAGGTCACTTCAGCGTTTTGTCGACATGCCCACAGAGAGACAAGTCAAACACGCTCGGGCCCAAGTCCCGCGCCTTGAAACACCGTTCATGGGGGCTTACACGCCGGACACACGTCAAGGGCCCGGATCCTGTTGGATCCGGGCCCTTGACTTCGCGTAGCGGGGACAGGATTTGAACCTGCGACCTCTGGGTTATGAGCCCAGCGAGCTACCGAGCTGCTCCACCCCGCGTCGTTGTGTCCCAACCGTACCACGACGCGGAGTGATGCCTGCTCAGCCGCTGTCGGCGCCGCCGTCGCCCGACGCGTCGGGCGACGCGCTCTCCGAGCCGCCCGCCGGGGTGCTGTCCGCCGCGGCGGCCCGTCGCAGGGCGTCCTGGAGGGCCTCCTGCGCCTTCCCGTACGCCGTCCAGTCCTGCTTGGCCAGCGCCGCCTCACCGTCGTCGTACGCCTTCTGCGCGTCCGCGATGGCCTCTTGGAGCGCCTTGTCGCCGGTGGCGGGCGGCCTGGTGGTGTCGCCGTCGGACGGTGGCGGTGTCGTGACCGGCGGCTCAGAACTCTCCTCGCCGAAGACTGCGTTGAGCGCCTGGGTCAGTCCGTCCTCGAAGACGGGCTTGCCTCCGTAGGAGACGGCCACCTTCTTCAGCAGCGGGTAGTTGGCGGTGCCGCCGCGCGCGTACACCGGCTCGATATAGAGGAAGCCCCCTTCGAGCGGCACGGTCAGCAGATTGCCGTACTCGATGTCCGAGTCGGTGCCTCTCAAGTCCCGCACGAACGTGGCGACTTCGGGAACACCGTTCAGCTCGCTCTGCACCTGCTGCGGCCCCGGCACGGTGGAGGTCACCCTCAGCACTCTGATCCGGCCGTAGTCCGTACTGGTCGCGTCGGCGTCCACCGCCATGAACGCACCAAGATTGGGGCGTCCGTTGGGCGTGAAGGTCGTCGTCAGCGAGAACCTCTGATCGTCCTGACCGGGCATCTTGAGGCTCAGATAGTACGGCGGGACCGCGCTGCTGTTCTTGTTGGTCGGATCGTTCGGCACCTGCCACGCGTCACTGCCGCTGTAGAACTGCGCGGGGTTGGTGACGTGGTAGCGGGTGAGCAGCTCGCGCTGCACCTTGAACATGTCCTGCGGATACCGGAAGTGGGCCAGCAGATCGGGCTTGATCTCGTCCCGCGCCTTCACGGTGCCGGGGAAGGCCTTCATCCAGGTCTTGAGCACCGGGTCCTCGGTGTCCCACTGGTACAGATTGACCGTGCCGTCATAGGCGTCGACGGTGGCCTTCACCGAGTTCCGGATGTAGTTGACCTGGTTCTGCTGCGCGACGACCGCGCGCTGGTTGTCGGTCAGCGAGTCGGCCGTGGTGTCGCCCAGCGTCGTACGGGACGCGTACGGATAGCCGTTCGTCGTGGTGTACGCGTCGATGATCCACTTGATACGGCCGTCGACCACCGCCGGATAGGCGTCGCCGTCGATCGTCAGCCAGGGCGCGACGGCCTCGACGCGCTCCTTGGGCGTGCGGTTGTAGAGAATGCGCGAGCCGTCACCGATCGCGCCGGAGTAGACCATCTGCGGCTCGCTGAAGGCCACCGCGTACGCCGCGCGGTTCAGCGGGTTGGAGAGATCGACTCCGCTCTTGCCCGCGTAGCTCGTGGTCTGCTCGCCGTTCTTCTCGTAGTCGAGCTCCTTCTGCGGGCCGCCCACGATCGAGTACTGCTCGGTCTTCTCGCCGTAGTAGATCCGCTGCTCGTACTCGGGGAGCTGTCCCGTCGTCGGCAGACCGGACTCGGTGAAGTCGGGAGCGCCGACCGTGCCCTTGTTCTCGTCCGTCACGGTGTTCGTGCCCTTGGACGCGATCGCTCCGTACCCGTGCGTGTACGTGAAGTGGTCGTTGATCCAGTTGCGCTTGGGAATACCCGTGATGTTCAGCTCGCGCAGACCGACGACCGTGTCCTGGATCTTGCCGTCGGTGTCGGTGTACCGGTCGACGTCCAGCGTGGCCGGGAACTGGTAGTACTTACGCTCCTGCTGGAGCTGCTGGAACGCGGGCGAGACCACATTGGGGTCGACCAGCCGGTAACTGGCGGCGGAGTCGGCCGCCTGGCGCTGGTCGGCCTTCTTGGCCGGGTCGCCCTTGCCCTCGTAGTCCTGCACATCGGCGTCGTCGATGCCGTACGCGGCGCGCGTGGCGTCGATGTTCTTCTTGATGTACGGCGCTTCCTTGGCCTGCTCGTTCGGCTGGACCTGGAACTTCTGCACGATCGCCGGGTAGAGGCCGCCGATGAGGATCGCCGAGAGCACCATCAGCCCGAAGCCGATCACCGGGAGCTGCCAGGTGCGGCGCCAGAGCGTCGCGAAGAACAGCACGGCGCAGATGACGGCGATGCAGAAGAGGATCGTCTTCGCCGGGAGATAGGCGTTGGCGTCCACATACCGCAGTCCGGTCCAGTTGCCCGCGGCCTTGAAGTCACTGGACTTCACCGCCAGCCCGTACCGGTCCAGCCAGTACGCCACGGCCTTCAGCGAGACGAAGACGCCGATCAGCACCGAGAGATGGCCGGTGGCGGCGGCCGTGGCGCGCGCGCCCGGACTGGTGATCCGCAGCCCTCCGTACAGATAGTGCGTCAGCGCGGCGGCGATCAGCGACAGCACGGCGGTGGCGAAACCGAAGGCCAGCAGGAAGCGGTACCAGGGAAGATCGAACGCGTAGAACGACACGTCCATCTTGAACTGGGGGTCCTTCTGGCCGAAGGGCACTCCGTTGACCCACATCAGCCACGTGCGCCACTGGCCGGAGGCGGAGGCGCCGGCGATCAGCCCGACCAGCGCCGTGATCGCCAGGAGCACCCACTTCTTGTACGGTGCGATCCCCATCCGGTACCGGTCGAGGTTCTGCTGCTCCATCGACATCGCGCTCAGCGGGGGCCGCAGCCGGTGCGCCAGCCAGATGTTCAGACCGACGGCGAGGGCCATCAGCAGTCCGAAGACGGCGAACAGGCCGACCTTGGTCCAGAGCGTGGTCGTGAAAACCGATGAGTACTTCACCGAGCGGTACCAGAGCCAGTCGGTCCAGAACCCCGCGAACATGACGAAGAGCATGGCCAGCACGGCCAGCGCTCCCAGCGTCATGAGCAGGGTCCGGGCCCGACGGGACGGCCGGCCCACTCTGATCCGTGGCCCGGTCGGGCCTCCGCCGCGGTCCGGCATCTGGAAAGCCAACGTGCGCACCTCGAAGTTCGCGGTCGTGTTTCAGCGTGTAAAGCGGGCCCCGCGATCGTAAGGGCCCACTCATGCAACTTACTGAGGCTTTACCTAGTTCCCGCACCGGGGCCCGAAGGAGGCAGGATATCGACCATGTCCAACGTCTCTCCCTCAGGTACCCCCATGGCCGCGAGCCCGCTGACCCGCGCGGTGCTCGAAATCGACGAGTACGCGTCGGGGCTCGGCTGGGACCAGCCCGCCCGGCTCTTCGCGCTCGTCGACACCGCGCGGCTGCGCACCGACGAGCCGGAGCTGGCCGCCCAGCTCGGTCTCGACGACGGCGGGGCGGTCGCTCCGCTCACGCCCATCGAGCAGGACGAGATCCCGTCCGGCACCCCGCTGGACGAGTTCCTCGGCACCATCGCGTGGCCCGGGGCGGTGGCGGGCTGCGCGATGACGGTGGAACGGCTGATGCTGCCGCCGTCGGCGGAGGCGTCCGTGCCGGACGGTCTCGACGACGCGGGTCTCGCCCGGTGGGTCTCCGCCCATCCGGAGCGCCAGGAGGTCCGGATGACGGTCGCCGTGCTGCGTGACGGCGCCCGTGAGTCGGCCCTGCGGCTGCGCGAGAAGGACTCGCCGAACGAGGTGCTCACGGGCTCGGGGCTGGTGCCGGGCCTGGCCGAGGCCCTGGCGGCGACCTTCGAGGCGTAGGCCGCGTCCGCCACATAGCGTCGGACAGGGCCTGGGTCCTGTCCGGCGGGGCGGCGGGGTCCGCGGATCTTCGCCCGGGTGCGCGGCGGAGATCCGGCCGGGACCCGGGCGGCTACGCGTGAGCGCGCCGCTCCCGTGAGAGTTCCGCGCGCGAGTGGCCGTGAGCGGTGGAGACGGCCGGTCAGCCTGCCGCGCAGGTCGGCAGACCGCCCGTGTCCCCGTCACGGATCTTGTTCAGCGACTTCCTGGCATCGTCGATCGTCTTCACCTTGACCAGGGTGAGGCCGTCGGGGACGTCGGAGGCCGCCGCCGCGCAGTTCTGCTCCGGGGTGAGGAAGTACTCGGCGCCCGCGCCGCGCGCGCCGACCAGCTTCATCTCGATACCGCCGATCGGGCCGACCTGACCCTGGTCGTCGATCGTGCCCGTACCGGCGACGAACTCGCCACCGGTGAGCGCGCCGGGCGTGAGCTTGTCGACAATGCCGAGGGCGAACATCAGCCCGGCGCTCGGGCCGCCCACATCGGCGAGCTTGATGTCGACATCGAACGGGAAGGTGTGGTCGGTCCCGGCCTGGATACCGACGACCGCGCGGTCACCCTCCTCGGACCGCTGGGTGGTCAGCGTGATCAGCTCGATGCCCTCGGGCTCCTTGCCGAGCTTCTCCGCCGCCTTCGCGTCCGCCGCGGGGACGATGCTGAAGATGACGTCCTCACCGGGCTTGTGCTTGGTGACGAGCCTGGCGACATCGGCCGGCTCCCGCACGGGCGACCCGTCCACCTGCTTGATCACATCACCCGCGTGCAGCGTGCCCTCGGCGGCACCGTCCTTGATCACCGAGGAGACGACCGTGCGCGAGGAGACCGGGATGTCCAGTTCCTTCAGGGCGGCGACCTTGGCGCTCTCCTGGGACTGGCTGAACTCCTCGGCGTTCTCCTGGGTGGACTGCTCCTCCGTCTTGCCGCCCGGGTAGAGCGTGTCGTGCGGCACCACGACGTTGTCGTGTGCCAGCCAGCCGTAGACCGCCTCGACGATGTTCATGTTGTAATCCGCGCCCGTGACCCTGACGGTCGTCATATTGAGATGACCCGACGTCGGATAGGTCTTGTGCCCGGAGATCTGAAGGACCGGTTCTCCACCGGCGTTGCCGAGCGTGTTCACCGTCGGTCCCGGGCTCATCTCCGAATACGGCACTTTGATGAGCACTCCCGCGCAGAGCAGCGCGATGAGGATGAGGGTGGAGGCGAGCATCGTCGCGGTGCGGCGTGGCATGGAACGACAGTACGGTAAGCGTCCCTCTGTGCACCGCTGGGGCCGTCCGTACGGGGCTGCGCGCGGATCCGCGTAGCGAATGCGTACGGGCGGCTGCCACGGCGTACGACGTCAGAACCGATCCGGACCGGAGTGCGCCTTTTCCATGGCATCACGGAAGCGGGCGTAGCCATTCAGCTCGGCGATATCCCCGACCGTGCGATCTCTTGAGGCCCAGCTTCCCCATATCGCTGCGCCTACGACAGCGAATAGCGGAATCAACAACCAGGCAAGTGCGGCCATACCGACCTCCCGACGTGCATGAGCGTCTGTGAACTGACCGATCAGCAGATTAACCATCTGCTGAGACAACGCTGCTGGCAGGGGTGCGGTTACGCAAATCGGGCCGTCCCGGACGGACCAGGTTTCAGGCCGGGCCCACTGCGGCAAGGCGCCCGACCGAAGCTCTTCGGCAGTCCCCTCGACGAGGCGCTACGCGCCCACCCATTCCTCGGTGCCGTCGGAGAACTTCTGGTGTTTCCAGATCGGAACCTCGTGTTTGAGGTCGTCGATCAGCTTCCGGCAGGCCTCGAACGCCTCGGCCCTGTGCGGGCAGGAGACCGCCACGACGACCGCCAGATCTCCGACCGCCAGATCGCCCACTCGGTGGACGGCCGCCAGCGCGCGCACCGGATGATCGGCGACGATCTTCTCGGCGACGCGGCGCAGTTCCGTCTCCGCGGAGGGATGGCAGGAGTAGCCGAGGGTGTCCACATCGGCGCCCCCGTCGTGGTTGCGCACCGTACCGACGAAGAGGGCCGTACCGCCCGAGGCGTCGTCCCCGACCGCGCGGAAGACCTCGTCGACGGTGATCGGGGTGTCGCGGATCGCCAGCAGCCGGATGGGATCCTGCCCGGCCTGCTCGCCCGGATGGGAATGCGTGCTCGCCATGGTCCCCATCGTGCCGTACGGCACCGACATCCAGGAACAGCGCGTACCGCATCCCCGGTCGGGGCCCCGGCAGGCGGTCGGTCGTGGGCTCCGGCAGGCGGTCCGGCCGGTGTCCGGCGGACGTCCGGCCGACGGTCCAGCAGGCGGTCCGGCCCAGCCTCAGCGGCCTCGTCTCGCCTTGCGGGCCCGCCGTACCAGCGCGGCCGTTCCGAGCAGCGCCACCGTCGCGCCCGCCGCGCCCGCCGCGGTGGCGTCCTTGCGGCCGAGCCTGCGCCCCACGACCGTGTGCCGGCCCTCCACCTCCTCCAGCAGCGCGGCGAGCACCTCCTCGTTGGTCCACCGCGGCCGCCAGCCCGCGTCGTGCAGCCTGCTGACACTGACCACCCAGGGATGCATCGTGTACGCGAGATCCCCCGCCGGAGAGGGCGTGAGACCGATCCTGTGCAGCCTGGCCGCGGCTCCCAGGGCGACCGCGGACGGCAGCTCCATCCGGCGGATACCGCTCAGCTCCTCGACCTCCTCCTGCTCCAGCCAGCCGTCGCAGCCCACCGCGAACTCCCCGTCGGCCTTTTCGAGCGCCGCGTACTCCAGGGCGCTCACCAGGTCCTCGACATGACAGAACTGCCAGGTGGGACGGGATCCGGCGACCACGAGCAGCCGCGGTGACTCGAAATAGCGGGTGAGGGCCGTGTCCGTACCGCCGACCAGGACGGCGGGCCGTACGACCGTCACATTGAGCCCTGGGTGCGCGCGGGGCGCCCGGCGGCCCAGCCGCTCGATCTCCAGCAGATCGCCGACCCCCGTGGCCTCCGCCGTCGCGCGCAGCTCGGCGTCCTCGGAGAGCGGGATGTCGTTGTCGGGCAGCGCGCCGTAGACCATCGCCGAGGTGCACAGCACGACCCGGTGGACCCCCGCCGCGGCCGCCGCCGTGAGGACGGTCTGGGTACCGCGCACGTTGTAGGCCGTCCGGGCGGCGGGATCGGTCTCCAGATCGAGATCGAGCGCCATGTGCACCACCACGTCCGCGCCGCGCAACTTCTCCGCGATGGCCGGGTCACGCACGTCGAGGATGTGCCACTGCGCCTCGGAGACCTCACCCCGGCGCTCGTCGATGGCGATGACCTGCTTGATCTCGTCGGAGGCGGCGAGGCGCCGGGTGAGCAGGTCACCGACGCCGGAGGCGGCGCCGGTGACCGCCACGACGGGGCCCCGGGACGGGTGCGTGGTTGAGCGGTTTCGCGCTGCGCGAACCTGCGGATCTGGGGAACTCACCGGGCGTCTCCAGCGGTTGTCTTCAATACGTACGTGAATGACGCGTACGTACCAGGTGACGTCCATCCTGCCGCAGGCCACAGGCCGGCGGAGCACTGAGCCCGGAAGCCGCCCGGGTGTCGCAGCCGTGCGAGGCCGCCGAAGGCGGCGGACCGAGCAGGCCGAAGGCGGAGTCCGGGTCGTACGGCCGGGCCCGGCCGACGGCACGCGGCACCGCCCTTGTCCACCCGGTGCCGCTTAGGCTGGGTGGTGTAGTCGGGCAGCCGCCGTCGGCAGAAGCCGGCGGCCCTACGAGCCGAGGAACCCCGTGAGTGACACCCCATTCGGATTCGGCCTTCCGCCGGAGGAGCCGGAGGACGGCGACGGCAAGAAGAAGGACCCTGCCGGAGGTGGTCAGGGTGCCGGTGGCCAGGGCGGTCCCGGCAATCCCTTCGGTAACTTCGGGTTCGGGCTGCCGGGCGGCGCGGGCGGTGCGGACAATCCGTTCGCCGCGATGTTCGGTTCGCTGAACCCCAGCGATCTGGGCGCGGCCTTCCAGCAGCTCGGCCAGATGCTCAGCTATGAGGGCGGTCCCGTCAACTGGGACATGGCCAAGCAGATCGCCCGCCAGACGGTGGCGCAGGGCACCCCCGACGGCACCAAGGACACCAGCGTCGGCCCCTCGGAGCGCGCCGCGGTCGACGAGGCGGTGCGGCTGGCCGATCTGTGGCTGGACGGCGTGACGTCCCTGCCGTCCGGCGCGAGCACATCGGTGGCGTGGAGCCGCGCCGAGTGGGTGGAGGCGACTCTGCCCGCGTGGCAGCAGCTCGTCGACCCGGTGGCGGAGCGCGTGGGCACGGCCATGGGCGAGGTGCTGCCCGAGGAGATGCAGTCCGTGGCGGGCCCGCTGATCGGGATGATGCGCTCCATGGGCGGCGCCATGTTCGGCCAGCAGATCGGGCAGGCCGTGGGTGTGCTGGCGGGTGAGGTGGTCGGTTCCACGGACATCGGGCTGCCGCTGGGCCCGGCCGGCAAGGCCGCGCTCCTGCCGCTGAACATCGAGGCGTTCAGCAAGGACCTCGGCGTGCCCAAGGACGAGATCCGGCTCTATCTGGCCCTGCGCGAGGCCGCCCACCAGCGGCTCTTCGCCCATGTCCCCTGGCTGCGGTCGCATATGTTCGGCGCGGTCGAGGGCTATGCCCGGGGGATCAAGGTCGACACCACCAAGCTGGAGGACGTGGTCGGCCAGTTCGACCCCACCCACCCCGAGGAGCTTCAGGAAGCGCTCCAGCAGGGCATGTTCCAGCCCGAGGACACCCCCGAGCAGAAGGCCGCGCTGGCCCGGCTCGAAACGGCGCTCGCGCTGGTCGAGGGCTGGGTGGACGCGGTGGTCCACGAGGCGGCGAAGACAAGGCTCACGGGAGCGGACGCGCTGCGCGAGACGCTGCGCAGGCGCCGGGCCTCCGGCGGTCCCGCCGAGCAGACCTTCGCCACGCTCATCGGCCTTCAGCTCCGTCCGCGCCGGCTGCGCGACGCCGCGCGGCTGTGGGCGTCGCTCACGGACGCGCGCGGGGCCGACGGCCGGGACCGGCTGTGGGAGCACCCCGACATGCTGCCGACGGCCTCCGATCTCGACGACCCGGACGGCTTCGTCCACCACGAGCAGTTGGACTTCTCCGAGCTGGACAGAATGCTCGGCGAGGCGGCGGACGGCTCGGACACCCCGGACGGCCCGGACGCCAGGCCGAATCTCAAGAAGGACGACGGGGACGACAAGGACGACACCGACAAGTGAGCCTGCACGACGACGCCGTCCTCGTACTGAAGGGCTACGAAGGCGAGTACGAGGGCCAGGACGAGCTGCGCGGGCTCTATCTGGATCATCTGTCCGCCCATCCGGACGCGATGTGGAAGTCCTGCGCGGCGGGGCATCTCACGGCCAGCGCGCTGGTGATCGATCCGGAGCGGGGCCGGGTGCTGCTGACCCTGCACAAGAAGCTCGGTATGTGGCTCCAGATGGGCGGTCACTGCGAGCCCGATGACGACACCCTGGAGGGTGCCGCGCTGCGGGAGGCCCTGGAGGAGTCCGGGATCCTCGGTCTGCGACCACTGGCGGGCGGCCCCGTCCAGCTCGACCGGCATGCCATCCCGGCCCCGTGCCACTGGCATCTCGATGTCCAGTACGCGGCGCTGGCTCCGGCCGGGGCCATCGAGCGGATCAGCGAGGAGTCACTGGATCTTCGCTGGTTCTCCTACGAGGAGGCGGCGCGGGTGGCCGACGGCTCGGTCGTACGGCTGGTGGAGCGCACCCGCGCCGCGCTGGACGGCCGAAACACGCCCTGAGCCCCGCCCGACCCGGACCTGACGACAACGCGAGGGCTGGACGCCCCGTCCGGCTGAAACGGACCGGTGTGAGCGGATGGGGGCGGCTTCCCTGGAGGCCGCCCCCATCCGCTCACACCGGAGCGCGATCACCTGCTCCAGGCGTTGTTCTGGTTCTGTCCGTGCGCTCCCTGCTGGCCCACGCCGAACTGCGCGGCCAGCCCCTGTCCGAGCTGCGCGTTCTGCGGCGGCATGACCTCACTGGGCTGTACGAGCGCGAAGCCCTGCCCGAGAAAGCTCAGCTCCCAGCCCTCGCCGGTGTTGCCGCGCCGCCTCCGCACCCCTGAGGAGTGCGTCTGGGCCTGCATCTGCACCCGTAGTGAGGAGGACCAGGCGACGATCGCGTCCGCGTCGGCGTTGACGTACTTCTCGGGTGTGATCTGGAGCATCAGCGGCTGGCCCGAGGTCATCAGGGCGACCTTGCCCCGGCCGGAGACATTGAGCTGGTACTTGCCGGAACCGGAGATGCCGTACTGGCTGTCCACCGCGATGACCTCGGTGTGCAGCGAGGAGTCGAGCGCCAGCACATAGGCGCTGTCGACCGTCATCCCCTCCTGCTCGACCTCCACCACATGGATGTACTGGGCGAGATTGGCCAGATAGACCGTGCCCTGTCCGGAGCAGCGCATCAGGTCGAGGCCCTCACCGGTGCGGGCGCGGGCCCGCCGCTGGTTCTGCGACTGGTACTCACCGTCGAAGTCGATCAGCCCCTGGTAGGCGACCATCGCGCCCTTGCGGGCGAGGACATCGTCCTGGCCGGTGAGCGCCACCCGCAGGAGCTGCGGGTTCTGCACCGCGTACCGCTCCTGGGACTGCTGTTCCGTATAGGCGAAAAGCGGACTCTGCATGGTGTGTTCTCGCTCCTCTCAGCCCTGGATCCGCAGACGGTCGGTGCTGTCCTCGCTGGGCTGTACGACGACGATGCCCTGGCCGGAGAAGGCCATCTGGAAGGCCTCTCCGCTGCCCCGCCCGATCAGCGCGGAGGCCTTCAGACTGCGCTTGCCCTTCACCTTGAGGGCGGGGGACCAGGCGACAAGGGCGTCCGGGTCGACATAGGTCTCGTCCTCGCCACGGCCGCAGTCGACGACGATCGGGGTGCCGCGCGAGGTCAGGGCGACCCAGCCGGTCCCGGAGATCTGTACGTTCCACAGCCCCTGGCCGGCGAACTTGGCCAGGCCCTTCACCCGCTCGACGCCCCACTGGAGATGGGCGTCGAAGGCCAGCAGATTGGTGCCGTTGACCGAGATGGCGTCGTTGTCGAGGTTGATGACCACGACATCCGCGCCATAGTCGGCGAGATAGAGCAGACCGTCGCCGGAGCACTTCATGAGGGGCGTGCCCTCGCCGGTGACCCACTGCGAGGCGATCTGGCGGATCGCGGGCGGGTTCGGCTCGTACTGGATGAAGCCTTCGTAGGCGATCATCGAGCCGGTCCGCGCGAAGAGGTCGTGCCCCGAGGCCATGGCGACCTTGAGCATGGCACGGCCGTGGTTCTCCATCCGGGCCGCGATGGGGGTGGGGGCGTAGCCCGCGAGCTGTTGGTTCATGGTCCGGGCTCCCTCAGACCTCGTACGGCTGGACGACGATGAAGTTGCCGGGGGCGCCCCGGAACTGGAGGTTCACGGTCTCCCCGCTGTGGCCCGGATACGCGTTGCGGCGCAGCCTGACCTGGCTGGAGATGATCACCTGGGACGCGGCCGACCAGGCGACGACGGCATTGCAGTCGGCGAAGGTCGTGGGCGTGACGGGCAGGACCACCGGGGTGCCGTGGGTCTTCACGACGACGGTGCCCGTGCCCTGGAAGAGCATGGTGAACAGGGCGCCGCCGGGGATGCCGTGGCCCTCGATACGGCGGATCTCGTACTGGAGGGACTCGTCGAAGGCGAGGACGTTCTCCGCCGAGACGCAGATGCCGTCGCCCTGAAGCTCCACGGGGTGCAGATGCGCGCCCTCTTCGGCGAGGAACACCTGGCCGCGGCCGGTGCAGCGCATGAGCTGCATCTCCTGGCCGGTGGCGTTGCCGACGATACGGCCGGCGAAACCGGCGCCCTTGTAGCTGAAGTCGACCTTGCCCTGGTACATCACCATGCTGCCCTGGCGGGCGAGGACCGGAGTGCCGCCCATACCGAGGTCGACCCGCATGAGCTGCCCGTTCTGCGGGGTCCAGCGCTGGCCCGTGGGCAGTTCCTTGTACGGCTGAAGGGCGGCCTGGAGACCGGCCCCGCCGGGTGGCACGCCTTGGGGCACACCCTGGGGGGCGCCGCCCAGGGGCTGCCCTGGCGGCTGCTGGCCGTAAGGCGCGGGCTGTCCGTAGGGAGCCGGTGCGGGCTGTCCGTACGGGGCCGGTGCGGGCGGCGGCGGTGCCTGACCGGGAATCCGGCCGGCGGTCTGCGCCGGGACCTGGCCGAACTGCGGCTGCTGGGGCGGCTGTCCGTACGGGGCGGGCGCGGGCGGCGGGGGTACGGTGCCGCCGGGCGGGGTCATGGGCGCGACGATGGTCGGCGCCCCGTGCATCGGCTGAGGCGCGGGGGCAGGGGCAGGGACCGGAGGCCCGGCCGGAGCACCGAACGAGGGCGCGGGCTGTGGAGCCTGAGGTGCCTGCGGGATCTGAGGCGCCTGCGGGGCGGGTGGGGCGACCGGGGCACCGAACGCCGGGGCCGGCGGGGGCGCGCTCTGCGCGGGCGGCGCGAAGCCCGGCACCTGACCACCGGCCGGCGGCTGCGGCGGCGCCGGCTCCTCCTCGGCGACCTCGCCGCCGAAGTTCTTCAGGAGCGCGTCGAGCCCGCCGTCGAAACCCTGGCCGACGGCGGCGAACCGCCATACGTCCTTGAGATAGAAGTCGCCGAGCATGACGGCGCGCTCGGTGGTGAACTCCGAGCCGTCGAAGGCGTACCGGACGACTTCCTCGCCGCCCGCGACCACCCGGATATATCCGGGGCCGACCTGGGACATCTGGCCCGCGCCGTCGATGGTGGCGGTGAACGAGAGCTTGTGGATCTGTGCCGGGATACGCTCCAGCGTCACCCTGAAGGACTCGGTGTCCCCGGCCTGGGCGCCCAGCAACTGAATGGATTCCTCAGGTGACTTGGGCTGGTTGAAGAAGATGAAGTAACGGTCGTCCGAAAGCTGTTCATTGGCGTCGAGGCCGAAACAGCTGATGTCGAAGGTCAGCCCGGGAGCGGCGATCTGCACACCTACGTACAGATCCGTCCCCGGCGTGAGATCACTGATCCTGGCCTTGTGGCCGCGCTGGAATTCCCTGGCCATGCGTAACGACCGTCCCCCATCCCGAATGTGACTGCGTCGCGCCAGGCTAACGGCTATGTCCGACATTGAGCCAAGCCGGTACAGACTCGGTACACGATCAACGGACTCGGCACACGTCAGCGCCGTTTTCCCTGTCGCGAGCGGCGGGCGGAGATCATCCCGCGCGTAGGGAGCGTTTCATTCCTCGCCCGGCTCCCCGTCCGGCGCTCCGTCGTCCCCGTCACCACGCGCGACGGGCAGATAGGGCAGCCGGTCGGCGGCGACGACTCCTTCGAGATAGCCGCGGGCGCGCTCGGTACGCGGATAGGCCTCCAGCAGCCGCCAGAACCGTGGCCCGTGGCCCGGTACGAGGAGATGGGCCAGCTCGTGGACGAGGACATAGTCGACGACGTACTCCGGCATGCCCTGCAGCCGGTGCGACAGCCGGATGCTGCCTTCCGCCGGGGTGCAGGAGCCCCAGCGGGTGTTCTGGTTGGTCACCCAGCGCACGGAGGCCGGCCTGGCACTGCCGTTGAAGTACAGGGCGGACAGCCGCTCCGCCCGCTCGGTCAGCTCGCTGTCGCCGAGGACGCGTTTGCTCTCCTGTGCGGCGAGTTTGTCGAGCATCACCGTGACCCAGCGGCGCTCCTCCGCCTCCGACATCCGGGCGGGGATGAGCACGATGGTCCGGTCGCCCTCGCGGTACGCCGAGACGGTTCTGCTGCGGCGGGCGCTCCTGCGGACCTCTACGGCGCTCGTCCCCGAGCCGCGCGGCGGGCGGCGGGCGGGCTCCCCAGCGAGGCGAGGGGAAGAATCGGCGGACACGCCCCGACGTTACCCGCTGCGTGTGGGGGAAGTCCCGCCTCCGGGACAGTTCGATCTTGATCCACTTTTCGGTCCCCGTAATTTGAACGATTAATGCCCTCGGCTGTGGATAACTTTCGGCACCGCCGCGCGCCGCCTTGCATTCTGAGAACCGGATCGGAACAAGCGATCCGAAGAAGTCCATCGTGCGGAAATCGAGGGGGAGACCGATATGCATCCGATGGTGAAACCCGCGCTGCGGCGTGCGTGGCGGGAGCGGCAGACCGTGCAGTTCGGGGTCACACCCGCACACGCGGTGCTGGTGGGTCCTGTCGATACGGCCACGGGCAGCTTTCTGGAGCTGCTCGACGGGACTCGCGGACTGCCGCTGCTGCGGGAGGAGGCACGGGCGATGGGGCTGCCCGACGGGCTGGCCGATTCGCTGGTGAAGCGGCTGACCACGGCGGGGGTGCTCGACGATCCGGACGCGGGAGGAAGGGCGTCCGAGGACTTACGGAAGCGGACGGCCGCCTTCGACCGGGTGCGGTCGGATCTCGCGTCCCTTTCCGTGCTGCACCGGGAGCCGGGCGCGGGGGCACGGCGGCTGGCGGCGCGGCGGGCCATGCGGGTCCAGGTGCGGGGCGCGGGGCGGGTGGGGGCGGCTGTCGCGGCGGTGCTCGCCGCCTCCGGGGTGGGGCGGGTCGATGTGCTCGACGGCGGGTTCACGCAGGAGTGGGACGTGTCACCCGCCGGGCTGCCCGCCCACTGTGTGGGAGAGCGCAGGGACACGGCGGCTCGGCAGTTGGTCCGGCGGTCCGCGCCCGGCCGGGCGCCGGGTGCGACGGAGCGCGGGGCGTCCCGCGCGGAGGCGGAGCCGGGCCTCTCCCTGGTGATCGTCGCCCCTCGGGACGGACTCGCCGCCTATGCCCCCGACCAGACGGCGGCCGAGCCCTGGATCGCCACAGGCACTCCCCATCTCTATACGGGGGTGATCGAGGCCACAGGCGTGGTCGGACCGCTGGTGCTGCCCGGTGGCACGGCCTGCGCGGGGTGTGTGGCGCGGACGCGGGCCGACCGCGATCCGGGGTGGCCCCGGATGCTGGCACAGTGGCGCTCGGGGCGCGGGGCGGCCGCCGTGCCGGCCTGTGATCTGGGGCTGGCCACCACGGTGGCGGGGCTGGCGGCGGCTCACGCGCTGTCTTTTCTGGACGGTGAGCTCCCCGCCAGCGCGGGTGCACGATGGGAGGCGTCGCTTCCACTGCTGGACTGGCGATCGGAGCGGACCGAGCCGCATCCGGACTGCCGCTGCGGGGCGGCCGACAGGCCGCAGAAGGGTGCGCCTGGCGGAGACGGGGGCGTCGCACGACACAATGGCGGGGTATCCGCCACAGGCGGCTCGGCTGTCTGGGACTTGGAGGGGCTTCATGTCTGATCTTCCCCGGAAGGCGGTCACCCGGACCGCGAAGCTGGCCACGCTGCCGCTGGGCTTCGCCGGCCGGGCCACCTGGGGCCTCGGCAAGCGGATCGGCGGGAAGTCCGCGGAGATCGTCGCCCGGGAGTTGCAGCAGCGCACGGCGGACCAGCTCTTCAAGGTGCTCGGCGAGCTGAAGGGCGGTGCCATGAAGTTCGGGCAGGCTCTGTCCGTCTTCGAGTCGGCGCTGCCCGAGGAGATCGCCGGGCCCTACCGGGCGGCGCTCACCAAGCTCCAGGAGGCGGCGCCGCCCATGCCCGTCCGTACGGTCCACGCGGTGCTGGCGGAGCGGCTCGGCGAGGAGTGGCGGGAGCTGTTCCTGGAGTTCGAGGACAAGCCCTCGGCCGCCGCGTCGATCGGCCAGGTGCACCGGGCGGTGTGGCACGACGGGCGCCAGGTCGCGGTCAAGGTGCAGTATCCGGGGGCCGGTGAGGCGCTGCTCTCCGATCTGGCGCAGCTCAGCCGGTTCGCCCGACTGCTGGGGCCGCTGATCCCGGGGATGGACATCAAGCCGCTGATCACCGAATTGCGCGACCGGGTCTCGGAGGAACTGGACTACGCGCTGGAGGCCGAGTCACAGCGTGAGCACGCGGCGGAGTTCGCGGACGACCCCGATGTGGTGGTGCCCGACGTGGTGCACCAGGGCGACCAGGTGCTGGTGACGGAGTGGATCGACGGGATACCGCTGTCGGAGGTGATCTCCGACGGGACGCCCGAGCAGCGCGACCGGGCGGGGCAGCTCCTGGCCAGATTCCTCTTCTCCGGCCCGGCGCGCACGGGTCTGCTGCACGCCGATCCGCATCCGGGCAACTTCCGGCTGCTTCCCCCGGCGGACTCCGGCGAGGACGGCGAAGACGGTGAACTGCGGCTCGGGGTGCTGGACTTCGGCACGGTGGACCGGCTGCCGGGCGGACTTCCCGGCACCATCGGTGAGGCCCTGCGGCTGACGCTGGAGAGCGACGCCGAGGCGGTGTACGACCTGCTGCGTGAGGAAGGGTTCGTCAAGGAGTCCATCGATCTCGACCCGGACGCGGTGCTGGACTATCTGCATCCGATCATCGAGCCGGCGGCGGTGGACGAGTTCACCTTCACCCGGAGCTGGATGCGCGATCAGGCCGCCCGGATAGCGGATCCGCGCTCCCCCGCCCATCAGTTGGGCAAGCAGTTGAATCTCCCGCCGTCGTATCTGCTGATACACCGCGTCACGCTGAGCACCATCGGTGTGCTCTGCCAGCTCAGCGCGACCGTAAGGCTGAGGGACGAACTGGAGGCCTGGCTGCCCGGGTTCGTGGCGGATCCGTTCATACCGGAACAGCAGGGCGAGACGGAGCCGGTGGACAACTAGGCCCTGTCCGGTCGGACAGAACCTAGTGCCTCTCCCGGCAACAGGTCCTGTCGGGCCGGTTCCGGCCGGGGAAAGCGGCGTGGGGGCCGGTCCCTCGGGACCGGCCCCCACGCGGTGACAGTGATCGCGCACCGACTGACTGGTTGCCTACTGCATGACGGCCATGGCCAGCGCGCGGCGGGCGCGCATCGATACGCGCTCGGCACGGCGCTGCATCCGCCGGGCGGCGACCAGGCGCGCGGCCCGGCGTTCCGCGTCGGCTTCACGCAGGCGCTCGTTCATATGCGCGCGTGCCATGGCTTCTGGGATGAGTTGCATCTCGCGGGTCCTGTTCTGACGCGAGTCGTTCGCGCCCATCGTGGTGACTGCTGGGGTCGCGGAGCCGGACGGCTCGCTCAGGGAAGAGGTCATCGGAGCCTGCTTCTGGGGATCGTGCGTGAAGGGACGGTCGATGGTTCCGGTGGCGTTCATGCCGTGACCGGGTTCTTGCGCGGACGGCCACGCGGCCGCTTGCGGGCCACGACCACGCCCTGGACGAAGAGTTCGCCACCCCACACGCCCCACGGCTCACGCCGCTCCTTGGCGCCGGCGAGGCAGGCCTCGATCAGCGGGCAGGTGCGGCAGAGTGCCTTGGCGTACTCGACATCGGCCGGGGACTCGGCGAAGAAGACCTCCGGGTCGTAGGCACGGCAGGGAACGGGTACGCCGAGGCTCTCGATGGCGTCGTCGAGCGCGGTGAGCGCGGTGAGCGGAGTCAAGGTGGAGTCCTCCGTGGGGACGGGCGGGGAGATCGTTTCGGAAGGCGGTACGGACGGGGCGTGCGCTTCGAGTTGCACGGGTTTCGTTCCTCGTCTGGTCGGTCCGGCCTGTTTGGCCGGGTGTCGGCTGGTACCGAGTAGTGCTAGTTCCGAGGCGCCTTCAGTTCCGTCTCTCCCGTTCGGGACAAACAGAAGGGCCGCGGATCCCGGGTGGGGTTCCGCGGCCCTGAAGGCGCCGGTCTGATCCTCGATCAGACTGGATCACTCCAGGGTTCGAGCCCACGGAAGGCCCACATCAAGTGGTGCTGCGTCTGCTGCTTCGTTTCGGCACCGGTCGCCGCAAAGGCATAGGCCTTGGCCGCTGCCTTCGCTACTGCTGCTTCCAGCGCCTTGGTCGGTCGCTCATTGCGCTCGCGGACGGGAAGACCCGACAGGGAGACGGGCCGGACGGCGGAGACGCCGGACAGGCCACTGCCAATGAGTTCGGAACCGGAGAAGCCGAGCGAGCAGGCGGAGACGACCGAGGGATCGGTCATTTTGTCGGTGCTGACAAAGTTGCTGCGGTTGATGCTGATCACTGGAATCGCCTCCTCTCGGCGTCTCAAGGACCGGCCTGAGCCAGTCGCACGTATAGCGGACAAGTACTGCTTTGGATAAGTAGAACATGGGGACAGGGCTTCGGTGAAGCCCGCCGTTCCCGTGGTTAAGAACCTATGGGGATTCCCCGGGCGGGCGCAAACTATTTTTTCGACGAGTTCGCATCAGTCGTCCCTGGCGTCTCCCGCACGCTCCTCACCAGCGCAGATGGCGAGTACATCGGCTCCGAAGCGGTCCAGCTTGCGGGCGCCGACGCCGGCGATCGCGGCCAACTCGCGGTCGCCGCCCGGCACCGTCTCGGCGATCGCCATCAGCGTCTTGTCGGTGAACACGCAATACGCGGGCTGGCCCAGCCGCTGTGCCTGGTCGGCTCGCCAGTCACGCAGCCGTTCGTAGAGCGCCTCGTCCATGTCGGACGGGCAGTCCTCACAGCGCATCAGCTTCATCTCGCCCGCGTCGGTGAGCGTTTTGCCGCAGACCCGGCAGAGCACCGGGCCACGGCGCTTGCGTCGGCCGACCGCGCCGCCGTGCTCCGGGGCGCCGCCCGGGACCGCCCCCGCGCTCCGTGCCCCGGGAGCCGTGGAGCCCGGACGCAGCCCGTTCAGAAAGCGGGTGGGGCGACGGGAGGCCCTGCCCCCCGGGGAGCGGGAGAGCGCCCAGGAAAGACAGAGATGCAGCCGCGCCCGGGTGACCCCGACATACAGGAGGCGCCGCTCCTCCTCGATCTGCTCATCGGTCTTGGCGTAGGTGATCGGCATCATGCCCTCGGCGAGGCCGACCAGGAAGACCGCGTCCCACTCCAGGCCCTTCGCCGCGTGCAGCGAGGCGAGGGTGACGCCCTGCACCGTGGGCGCGTGCTGTGCGGCGGCGCGCTCGTCCAGCTCGGCCACGAGATCGGCGAGCGTCGCCCCCGGCCTCGCCCGGACGAAGTCCTCGGCGAGACGGACCAGGGCGGCCAGGGACTCCCAGCGGTCACGGACCGCGCCCGAGCCCGCGGGAGGTTCGGTGGTCCAGCCCTTGGTGGAGAGCACCGCCCGGACCTGCGCGGGCAGTTCGACGACATCGTCGAGCAGGGAGTCATTGCCCCCGAAGCGGGCCGCGCCCCGGAGCGCGGCGCCCGCCTCCCGCACCTCCTGGCGCTCGAAGAACCGCTCCGCGCCCCGGAGCTGATAGGGCACCCCCGCATCGGCCAGGGCCTGTTCATAGACCTCCGACTGGGCGTTGATCCGGTACAGCACGGCGATCTCGCCGGCCGGAACGCCCGCGGCGATCAGATCGCGGATCCTGCGGGCGGTGCCCTCGGCCTCGGTGGGCTCGTCCGCATACTCCGTGCAGACCGGTTCGGGGCCCGGATCGCGCTGCGAGACCAGTTCGAGCCGGTGCTCGGCGGCCCGGCCGCGTGCCTGGTTCAGCAGGCCGTTGGCGAGATGGACGACCTGGGGCGTGGAGCGGTAGTCCCGGACCAGCTTGACCACGGTGGCGCCCGGGTGGCGGGTGCGGAAGTTCAGCAGATGGTCCGGGGTGGCGCCGGTGAAGGAGTAGATCGTCTGGCTGGCGTCGCCCACCACGCAGAGGCTCTCCCGGTCCCCCAGCCAGAGATCGAGCAGCCGCTGCTGGAGCGGGCTGACGTCCTGATACTCGTCGACCACGAAGTGCTGGTACTGCCGGCGGATCTGGTCGGCGATGTCGTGCCGGTCCTGGAGGATGCCGACCGTGAGCAGCAGGACGTCCTCGAAGTCGATCACCGAGCGCTCGCGCTTGAGCTGTTCGTACGTCCCGTAGATCTGGCCGATCTCGGCCGGGTCGCGCGGGGCCTCGCGGACGGACTTGGCCACCACGGCGGGATAGTCGGCCGGGACGGTCTGGGTGACCTTCGCCCACTCGATCTCGCCGGTGACATCACGCAGCTCATTGCGGTCGAGCCGGATACGGCAGCGGGCCGCGGACTCGGCGACGAGCTGGACCTTGCGGTCGAGCAGTCTCGGCAGGTCCCCGCCGACCGCCTTGGGCCAGAAGAACTGGAGCTGGCGCAGCGCCGCCGAGTGGAACGTACGCGCCTGGACACCGCCCGCGCCGAGCTGGCGCAGCCGTCCGCGCATCTCCCCCGCCGCCCGGTTGGTGAAGGTGACGGCCAGCACACTGGCGGGCTGGAGTATGCCCGCGCGCACGCCATAGGCGATCCGGTGGGTGATGGCGCGCGTCTTGCCCGTGCCGGCCCCCGCCAGCACACACACCGGACCGTGCAGAGCCGTCGCCACCTCGCGCTGCTCGGGGTCGAGCCCGTCGAGCACCGCGTCGGCGTCGCGCGGCGGGGCCACGATCTGGCCGCCCTCGGATTCACGCGGGAAGAGTGGGGAGTGCGTTGCTGCTGTCACCCCGCCATGCTGCCAGGTCCCCCGGGACGGACGCGGCGGTTGTCCACAGGGGAGCCGCGTTGGTCGTATGAACACACCCGCCGCACCCACCGCCCGCCGCCTACGACCGCCGTCCTACGACCGGCGCCCACCGCCTGCTGCCCACCGCCCGGCGGAGCCCGTACCGCGTCGAAGCCGGTACCGCGTCCGTGCGGGAATGGCGGCCGGGCCGCGTACGTTCGACAGATTGCGGACGACGCATTCGGCGGGACCGAGACAGAGGAGCGCGAGAGACATGCCGGGCACTGTGACGATGTACAGCACCACATGGTGCGGATACTGCCGTCGGCTCAAGGGCCAGATGGACCGCGAAGGCATCGCGTACACCGAGATCAACATCGAGCAGGACCCGGACTCGGCGGCCTTCGTCGAGAAGGCGAACGGCGGCAACCAGACAGTGCCGACCGTGCTGTTCTCCGACGGATCGACGCTGACGAACCCCTCGCTGGCCCAGGTCAAGCAGAAGATCGGCGTCTGAGCACCGCGTACCGCGCGCGGCAGCGCCGCGAGCGGCCCACCGACCGAGCCCCCGCCGGAGCGATTCCGGCGGGGGCTCGGTCGTCACGCTGTCGTTCGGCGCTTCGTCGTCATACGTCCGGACGTCGTCATACGTCCGGCCGTCGTACGGCTCCGTCGTCCGTTGTCGCGTGTCGCGCTCAGCCGGCCAGTTTCGGCAGGGGCTTGCCGTACCACAGCTCCACCAGACGCGCGGCGATCGAGATTCCGGCCGGCGGGAGGATCTCGCCGGACTCGATCGCGGTCCGCAGATCCTCCCGGGAGAACCAGCGCGCCTCCTCGATCTCCTCGCCATCCACCGTGATCTCCGACGAGGTGGCACGCGCCATGAAGCCCAGCATCAGGCTCGACGGGAACGGCCACGGCTGGCTGGCGATGTACTCGACCTCGCCGACCGTGACGCCCGCCTCCTCGAAGACCTCACGCACCACCGACTGCTCGATCGACTCGCCCGGCTCCACGAACCCCGCCAGCGTGGAGAAACGGCCCTCGGGCCAGTGCACCTGGCGCCCCAGAAGCGCGCGGTCCTCCTCATCCGTGACCAACATGATCACGGCGGGGTCGGTCCGCGGGTAGTGCTCGGCCCCGCAGGCCTGGCAGCGGCGGATGTGCCCGGCCGCCGCGATCACGGTGCGCTCGCCGCAGCGGGAGCAGAAGCGGTGCAGCCGCTGCCAGTTCTCCAGCGCCACCGCGTGCGCCATCAGGCCCGCGTCACGGGCGGAGAGCAGCATGCCGGCCTCGCGCAGCCCGGCGGCCCGCGCCGACTGGTCGATCCGGCCCGGGAGTGAGTCCTTCTGGAGCGCGAAATAGCGGACACCGTCCGCGTCCGTACCGAGGAAGTAACGGTGGGCCTCGGTGACGGGCGCCTCGAAGGACGGGATCATGACCAGTTCGGTACGGCCGTCCGCGGTGTCGTCGATCAGCACCTGGCCGCCCGACACCACGAAGACCCTGGTCGTCGGATGGCTCCACGCCGCCGCGAGCCAGGCCTCGTCGAGCCGGTGGTGCGCCGCGCGGTCGATACCGCTCGGAGCGGTCAGGCCGATGGGTCGGCGTGCGGTGGCGTCACTGCTGATAGTGCTCACAGGTACTTCCAACTCCCCCGGGTGGATTGGGTTTCTGATCAGCGGAGTGTGTGGTGAAGTCTTCGGCGGCGCTCTCGGTGCGGGGCGCGGCGCCCTCAGCGCGGCGCGGTGGCAAGGTCGCCCCCGAGGCGGGCCGTCGTTTCCCCATCTTTGAGCAGCACGTCTTCGAAGAGCAGGTCTTCGAATAGCAGGTCTTCGAGCAGCACGTCTTCGAGCAGCACGTCTTCGAGCAGCGGGTCCGGTCCGGCCTTCTCGCTCGCCGCGTACCGGCCGCCGGACCGTACGGAGACAAGGTCCGTGTGCCGGCCGTCCTCGTGGGCGGCCCGCCGGATGCGGTCATGACCGTGGACCAGCGCGGTGGGGGTGTCCGGGCCGGCGGAGGGCCACTCGGCGAAGACGGCGGGCCCGCGCGAGGTCCTCCGGATCCCGGCGACCGGGAAGCCGGTCTCCTTGAGCTTCCCGACGAGCCGGCCGGCGCCGCGCCGTACATCGGCGTCGTGGTCGGGCTGTGCCGATACGGACGGAATGCGCGGCCGGTCGGCGAGGCCGTCGGGAAATGCCGCGCGGTGGGTACGGATGTACGTACGGACGACGCTGTCCGGGGTGTCGCTCATGATGTCGAGCCTAACGGGCCCGGGGAGCGGTCTCGTCTGCCGGTTCCGGGGATCCCCCGTCCGTGGGCATGTCGGCGTCCCCGTATGAACGTCCTGTGCCGTCCGGCGCGCGCCCTGCGTCATCGTACGGATTCTCCGCGCCGGGCGGGCCTCCGGTGAGGATGCGTTCCAGCTCAGGGCGGCCGGGGATGTGCTCGGGACGTACGACCTCCCCGGTCCTCACATAGAGGAACGCGGCTGTCACGGCGCTCGGCGGGAGACCGTGCTGCTCGGCCCAGGCAAGCCGGTAGACGGCGAGTTGGAGGGGGTCGGCGGTGCGGGCCCGGCTGGTCTTCCAGTCGACGATCTCGTACGTGTATGTCTCCGCGCCGGTCACCGGGTCGGTACGGGTATGGCGGTAGACGGCGTCGATACGGCCCCGGATCACCCGGCCCGCGAGAGTCAGATGGAAGGGCGCCTCCACGCGGTACGGCGTGCGCCGGGCGTACGGGGTGCGCTCGAAGGCGGTCTTCAGCGCGGCCAGGTCGCGCTCGTCGGCGATCTCCGGCTCGTCCTCCTCGCCGCCGGGAAGTTCGTCGGGGCCGAGCATCGGCAGCGGCAGCTCCTCGAACCTCGACTCCACCCAGGCGTGGAACCGCGTGCCCCTGCGGGCGGCGGGCTGCGGCGGACGCGGCATGGGCCGGGCCAGCTCATGGGCGAACCCGTCGGGGTCGGCCGCGAGACGCAGGAGCTGGGAGGCGGAGAGGGAGGGCGGTACGGGTACGTCGCGGACGGTGGCGCGGGCGCGGCGCAGCTCACCGGTGAGGGCGTCGAGATCGCGGTCCCAGGAGGCGAGGGTACGGAGCTCCTCGGGGGTGAATCGCGGGTCGGGGTCGGGGTCGGGGACGGGGACGGGGTCGGGAGCGGGGTGCGGGTCAGCTGTGAGGGGCGGGCCGGCGGGGGCGCTCTCCCCGGCCCCCTGGGGGGCGGTCTCCCGGCGCGGGGCGTCGGCGGCGGTGCCGGTGCCGACACCGGTGTCGGTGCCAGCGCCGATACTGGTGTCGGATGTCGGCCGGGGAGCGGGCACGGCGGCCGTGGCCCCGTCCGCCGGGGCCCCGGCGGGCGTCTCACGTGTCGTGGTCCAGGCGTCCCAGTCGGACAGGTCTGCGTCGGACAGGTCGGACAGGTCCGCGTCGCCGGGATCCGCGTCGGAGTCGCCGGGATCGGCATCGAACGGGTCGGCGTCCGACAGCTCGGGGTCGAACGGGCCGGCATCGGAAAGCTCACCGTCGAACAGCTCCGCCGGGGCCGGACCGTACGGCTCCGGATCATCCGGCGTGAACGGGTCCGGCCCGTCGTCCTCCGTGTCCAGCTCGGACTCGGGCTCCGGGTACGACTCCGACCCCGACTTCGACTCCGGCGCGGACGCGGCCTCGCCCTCCCCTCTCAGCAACTCCTCCATGTGCGCCAGGACCGTGTCCGCCGCCTCGCGGCGGCGGGCCAGGGACCGGGGGTCCAGCGGGAGGGGCCAGGCGTGGGGGATGGTCTCCGCGCCCAGGGACGGGTTCTCGTCCGTCTCCTCGGGCGCGTCCGCCCACGCCTCGATCTCCCCGTGGCCTGCCGCGCAGTGGTCGTACAGAGCGTGTAGAAAGTCCGACGGCCCGCGCGGGCGCTTCTGGGTCGGGCCCCACCAGTGGCCGGAGCCGAGCAGCAGGGAGCGCGGGCGGGTGAAGGTGACATACCCCAGGCGCAGTTCCTCCGTGTGCTGGTGCGCCTTCATCGCGTCCTTGAACGACTTGAGACCCTTCGCGTCCCAGGAGGCCGCATCCGGCAGCGTCGGCGCGTCGCCGCGCAGCGCGTGCGGCAGGACCTTCGGCTGGGACGTCCAGGCCTCGCGCGCCCGGCCGTTGGGGAACTGCCCCGCGACCAGTCCCGGTACGGCGACGACATCCCACTCCAGTCCCTTGGACTTGTGGGCGGTGAGGACCTTCACCGTGTTCTCGCCGCCCGGCAGCGCGTTGTCCAGGCCCTTCTCGTACTGCGCGGCCGTCCGCAGGAACGCCAGGAAGGCCAGCAGCCCCGCCTCCCCGTCGAGCGCGGCGAAGGAGGCCGCGACATCGAGGAAGTTGCTCAGCGTCTCGCGGCGGCGCGCGGCCAGGGCGTGCGGTGACGCGGACAGCTCGACCTCCAGACCCGTCGTGGCCAGGACGCGGTGCAGGACGTCCATCAAGGGGTCGGCCAGGGACCGGCGCAGCTCGCGCAGCTCGGCGGCGAGCCGCGCGAACCGGACCCGCGCGGCGGCGGAGAAGGGCAGCCCGTCCGCCGGGGCGCCCGCCGACTCCAGGAAGGTGTCGAGGGCGTCCGCGAGCGAGATGACCTCGGCGGGGTCGGTGCCCTCGACCGCCGCCGCCAGCCGCGCGTCGAGGTCGTCCCCGTCCTCGCCGCCGCCCCGGTGGACCAGCAGCCGGGCCCTGCGGCCCAGCAGCGCGAGATCGCGCGGCCCGATGCGCCAGCGGGGACCGGTGAGCAGCCGTACCAGAGAGGCGTTGGCGCCCGGGTCCTGGAGGACCTCGCACATGGCGACGAGATCGGCGACCTCGGGCAGATGGAGCAGCCCGGACAGCCCCACGACCTCGACGGGTATGTCACGGGCCACCAGCGCGCCCTGGATCTCCGGGAAATCCCCGGCCGTACGGCACAGCACGGCGATCTCGCCAGGCTCCTTGCCCGTGCGCACGAGATGGGCGATCGAGTCGGCGAGCCACTCGATCTCCTCCGCGTGGGTGGGAAGCAGAGCGCAGCGCACTCCGCCGTCGCGCTCCGCGCCGGGCGCGGGGCGCAGCGCCTCCACGCCCTCGTGCATCGCGCGCAGCGGCTCGGCGAGACCGTTGGCGAGGTCGAGGAGACGGCCGCCGCTGCGCCGGTTCTCACTGAGCGAGAAACGGGCTGCGGGGGTGCCGTCGGCGTACGGGAAATGCTCCGGGAAGTCGTCCAGATTGGCGACGGAGGCGCCGCGCCAGCCGTAGATCGCCTGGCAGGGGTCGCCGACCGCCGTCACCGCGTGCCCGGTGCCGCCGCCGAAGAGCCCGGAGAGGAGGAGCCGTTGGGCGACGGAGGTGTCCTGGTACTCGTCGAGCAGCACGACCCGGAACTCGTCCCGGAGAATCACCCCGACCTCGGCTCTCGTCGAGGCGAGTTCGGCGGAGAGCGCGATCTGATCGCCGAAGTCGAGCAGATCGCGGGCGCGTTTGGCCTCGCGGTAACGCCCCACCAGATCGAGCAGTTCACGGCGGGCGGCCACCGTCTCGGGCACCTTGCGCAGCTCGGCGTTGCTGAGCGGGGCGCCGTCCAGGGTACGCAGCAGATCGCTGTCGTACGTGCCGAGTCTGTCCGTGCCCACGAGATGCTCGGCCAGCTCGGCATCGAGCGCGAGCAGATCGCTGACCAGGGCGGGGAGTGTCTTGGTCAGGGCGGGATACGGTCCTGGCGCCTCCCGCAGCACCCGCGCGGCGAGCTGGAAGCGGGTGGCGTCGGCGAGCAGCCGGGCGGTCGGTTCGAGTCCTATCCGCAGACCGTGGTCGGTGAGCAGCCGCCCCGCGAAGGCGTGGTACGTGGAGATACGGGGCTCGCCCGGCGGGTGGTCCGGGTCGATCACCTCGGGGTCGGTGACCCCGGCCCGTACGAGCGCCTTGCGGACGCGCTCGGCCAGCTCGCCCGCCGCCTTGTTGGTGAAGGTGAGCCCGAGGACCTGCTCGGGGGCGACCTGTCCGCTGCCCACCAGCCACACCACCCGGGCGGCCATCACCGTCGTCTTCCCGGATCCGGCTCCGGCCACGATGACCTGCGGGGCGGGCGGCGCCGTGATGCAGGCCACCTGCTCCGGGGTGAAGGGGATACCGAGAAGCTCCTTGAGCTGCTCGGGGTCGGTGAGATGTACGGACACCCGGAGAGGGTATCCGCCGCCACTGACAACGCTGACGGTGCTCGGCGGCCCGCTCACTCCGCGATGCCCGGCGGGCGGTTCACCCCGCGATGCCCGGCGAACCGTTCACTCCACGATCTGCCGGCCCTCCGGCCGTGCGCTGCACGAGGCGCGGAAGGCGCAGTTGGCACAGTGTCCCCCTGTGGTGGGGGTGAACCGTTCGTCCAGTACACGGCCGGCGGCGGTGGTGAGCAGTTCGCCGACCCACTCCCCCGCGAGCGGCTCCTGCGCCTGGACCTTGGGGAGCTGCTCGCCGCCCTCCTTCTTCGGCGCGGACTGGCGCAGTTGTACGAGTTCGGCGCCGCCCGGCTCCGGACGGCGGCCGTCGAAGACCTCGTCCAGCGCGCCCTCCCGCACGGCGAGCTGGTAGACGGCGAGCTGCGGGTGGTGGGCGACCTCGTCCTTGGTGGGGGCCTGCTTGCCGGTCTTGAAGTCGACGACATAGGCGCGGCCTTCGGTGTCCCGCTCCACGCGGTCCATGGAACCCCGGATACGCACCTCGTACGCGCCCGCTTCGAGGGTGACGTCGAAACCGTGCTCCGTGGCGGCCGGGACGCGTCCCCCGCGGTCCATGACATGCCAGCGCAGAAAGCGTTCGAGCGCGACGCGCGCGTGCTCCTTCTCCTGCTGGGACTTCCAGGGGGCGTCGAAGGCGAGCGCGTCCCATACGGAGTCCAGCCGCTCCATGAGGACGGCGAGATCCGCGGGGGTACGGCCGGAGGCGACCTCGTCGGCCAGGACATGGACGACATTGCCGAAGCCCTGGGCGGCGGTGGCGGGCTCGTCCGCCTTCACCTCCCGGCCCAGGAACCACTGGAGCGCGCAGGTGTTCGCCAACTGGTCCAGGGCGCTGCCCGACAGCGCCACGGGCTGGTCCCGGTCGCGCAGCGGGACGGCGCTGCGGGTCGGCTCGTACAGGCCCCACCAGCGGTGGGGGTGCGCGGACGGTACGAGCGGCTGGCCCTCCTCGTCACCGAGCGCCGCGAGCCGGGCGAGGCGGCGTGCGGCGGCGTCGCGCAGGGCCGGTGTCGCCTCCGGGTCAACGGTGGTGGCGCGCAGCTCCGCCACGAGTGCGGCGACGGCGAGGGGGCGGCGGGGGCGGCCGGTGATGTCCCTGGGCTCGACGCCGAGTTCGGTGAGGAAGCGGGAGGGCTGGTCGCCGTCGTCGGCGGGAGCCTTGACGGCGGTGACGACGAGGCGGTCGCGCGCGCGGGTGGCGGCGACATAGAAGAGGCGACGCTCCTCCGTAAGGAGGGCGCCGGGAGTCAGGGGCTCGGCGAGACCGTCGCGGCCGATCCTGTCCGCCTCCAGAAGGGAGCCACGGCGGCGCAGATCGGGCCAGAGACCCTCCTGCACACCCGCGACGACCACGAGCCGCCACTCCAGGCCCTTGGAACGGTGGGCGGTCATCAGCCGTACGGCGTCGGGGCGTACGGCACGGCGGCTGAGGGTGTCGGCGGCGATGTCCTGGGCGTCCAGTTCCTCCAGGAAGTTGAGCGCGCCCCGGCCGCCGGTGCGCTCCTCGGCGCGGGCCGCCGTGTCGAAGAGGGCGCACACGGCGTCGAGGTCGCGGTCGGCGTTACGGCCGGCGGCGCCGCCGCGCAGGGCGGACCGTTCGAGCCGGGCAGGCCAGGAAGTGCCGTCCCAGAGCGCCCAGAGCGCCTCCTGCGCGGTGCCGCCTCCTTCGAGCAGCTCCCGCGCCTTGCGCAGCAGCGCGCCGAGCCGCTGGGCACCCCGGGCGTACGCCGGATCGTGCGCCACGAGCCGCTCGGGCTCGGCGAGCGCGCGCGCGAGCAGCACATCGGAGGACGCGGGCACCCGGTTGCCCCCGGCCCGCTCCTCGTCGCGCAGCGCGCGCCCGAGCCGACGCAGATCGGCGGCGTCCATACCGCCGAGGGGCGAGGAGAGGAGGGCGAGCGCGGTCTCGACATCGAGCAGACCGACGGCACCGGACGCGGCGTCCCGTTCATCCCGTCCGTGCCGCTCGTGCCCATCGGGCCGCTCGGGCCCCTCCGGCCACTCGGGCTCCTCGGGCCACTCGGGCTCCTCGGGCGTGTCCGGGTCGGTGACGTCGTGGGCGGTGACGTCGTGGGCGGTGACGTCGTGGGCGGTGACGTCGTCGTCGGGCGTATCACGGTCGGGCAGGCCCTCGTCCGGTACGCCCTGGCCCGACGCGGGCTCGTTCCGCTCCGGCCCTGACGGTGGACGGAGCGCGGCCTCGGCCACCGCGCGGAGCGCCGTCAGCAGCGGGGACACCGCCGGTTCATGGCGAAGGGGCACATCGTCGCCGTCCACCTCCAGGGGGACGCCCGCCGAGGTCAGGGCACGGCGGATGGAGGGGATGGTGCGACCGCCCGCCCGGACCAGGACCGCCATGTCGTTCCAGGGGATGCCGTCCTCCAGATGCGCGCGGCGGAGGATGTCGGCGATGTTCTCCAGCTCCGTCGAAGGAGTCGGGAACGTGTACGTCTCGACCCGGCCGCCCTCCCGCACCGGCACCGGCTCGCGATGCGCCTGGACCTTCGCGGAAGGCAGCCGGGTGAGCGGCATACGGCGGGTGAGCAGCCGGGTCGCGGCGAGCAGCGTCGCGCCGGAACGGCGGGAGGTGCCGAGGACCGCCACCGGTGCCGGGCGGCCGTCCGCGCGCGGGAAGGCGTACGGAAAGTCCAGGATGCCGTTCACGTCGGCGCCGCGGAACGCGTAGATGGACTGGTCCGGATCGCCGAAGGCGACCAGCGTGCGGCCCTGGCCGGCCAGCGCGCCCAGCAGCCGGACCTGCGCCGGGTCGGTGTCCTGGTACTCGTCGACGAACACCGCGTCGTACTGGGCGACGAGCCGTTCCGCGACCTCGCGGCGGCCCGCCAGCAGCACCGCCCGGTGGACCAGCTCCGCGTAGTCGAGTACGCCCTGCATGTCCAGGACGTCCAGATACTCCGCGAGGAAGGAAGCGGCGGCCGACCAGTCGGGACGACCCGTGCGCCGCGCGAAGGCCGCCAGCGAGTCGGGACCGAGGCCCAGCTCACGGCTCCGGGCGAGCACCGCCCGTACCTCGTCGGCGAAGCCGCGCGTGGTGAGACACGCGCGCAGTTCGTCCGGCCATCTCACCCGCCCCCGCCCCTCGCGCTCCAGCACGATCTCGCCCGCGAGCAGATCCCGTACGGCGACGTCCTGCTCGGGACCGGAGAGCAGCCGCAGCGGTTCGGTGAAGAGATCGGCCTCCTGGTGCGCGCGGATCAGGGCGTAGCAGAACGAGTGGAAGGTGGTCGCCTGCGGACCGCGCCTCCCGCCGAGCCGGACGGCCATCCGGTCGCGCAGTTCCACCGCGGCCTTGCGGCTGAAGGTGAGGACCAGGATCCGTTCGGGGTCCGTCCCGCGTCCGATCCGCTCCGCGACCGACTCCACGAGGGTCGTGGTCTTGCCCGTACCCGGGCCGGCCAGCACCAACAGCGGTCCCGAACCGTGGTCAACCACTCCGCGCTGGGCCGCGTCCAGCTCAGGGGGGTCCACCGGGACCGGCGGGGTACGCACCAGTCGGTACGCGCCCGGGATCCGCTGCCGTACCCGTCGGTGCGGGGTACGCCCGGTGAAGGAGGAGGAACTCACGTGGATCGCCGGTCCTGGAAGAGGTGCTGGTGGTGACGCGTGCCGATGACGCTACGCCGCCGGGAGACCGGGACGCGGCCTGTCCGCGGCCCGCTCCGCCGTGCGGAAGAGTCGGTGGGAAGCCCCCGGCCACGAAGCCCCTGGCCACAGAGCCCGTGAGCCCGAAGTCCGTGGCCACGAAGCCCGTGATCTCGAAGCCCGTGATCTCGAAGCCCGTGGCCTGGGAACTCGTGGTCGCGATGCCTGTCGTAGCGGTGCCCGCCGTCGCGCGGACCACGCCCCCGGAGACGGTTCACCCGAGGACCACGCCCCCGGTGCCGGTTCAGTGGTCGTTCCGTGCGCCGGTTCGCGCGCCGTCGCGTGCGCCTTCGTCCGGTCCGTGTGGTCCTCAGCACCCCCGTGGCACATCCCGCCGGGGAGCCGAATGGCGGAAGCTGTCATATGTGAGCCACATCGTCGGCGTCCGCGCCCTCGCCGTCCCAGCGCGCCCGCTTCATGTCCAGCCGCGGCAGATGCCCCTCGGCGCTCCGCGCGGCCTCGCGCAGCGGAGTGCCCTCCTCGCGGTAGTGGTCCAGGGCCGTCAGCTCATGTCCCGGGAGCAGCGCACCGTCCGAACGGACCACCCGCCACCAGGGCACGGCACCCCCGTAGAGGGCCATGGCGCGGCCCACCTGACGCGGTCCCCCCGCGCCGAGCCACTCCGCGACATCGCCGTACGTCATCACACGGCCGGGCGGGATCAGTTCGGCGACGTCCAGCACCCGCTCCGCGTACTCGGGCAGCTCCCCCGGTTCACCGCCCCGGTCCGTGCCCGTTCCCTCGTCGTTCCTCATCCGCACCATCCTGCCGCACACCACCGACACCCCCGCCCGCCCCATCGCCGGGCCGTTCCGGAGCGCGTCCACCCGGTCACCCTGTGTACGTACAGTCGCAAAGGGGCGCATTACGCCCGCCCCGAGCCCCCGCAATGCACCCTGATGCCCCCGTCTGTCGTCGGCTCGTGCCACCATCGTCCCGGCGGTGACTGGTGATACGAGATCAAGAAGAGACGGATTCGGTGGAGGAGCGGGCCGTGCAGCCGACTGCGACGGCCGGCACCTCCGGTGCTGAGCCGCGCCCGGAAACAGCCCCCAGGACACGCGCCGGGGTGACCGGCGGACCCAAGACCGACGAGCCCACGATCGACGGAACCAAGATCGACGGACCCCGGTCGAACGGAGGCCGGGCCGCCGAAGCCCGTACCGCCGGCCCCGAGGCCATCTCCCCCCAGGGCACCCCGGCCCCCCAGAACACCCCGGCCGACGACACCCCGCCCAAGGACATCCCGGCCGAGGGCGCCCTGACCAAGACCATCCCGGTCAAGGACATCCCGCCCAAGGACATCCCGGCCGACGAGATCCCGGCCGAGGGCGCCCCGGCCAGGACCGTCCCGGCCAAGGGCATCTCACCCGAGGACATCCCGGCCGACGACTGTGACACCGGCGCCACCCGCGTCGACCGGGTCTCGGGCGACGAACCACTCCTCGCGGCCCGCGTCCACCGGCCCTCCGATCTCCTGCGGCTGCTGATCGGCGTCCTGGCCATCGCGCTCCTCCTCGGCCTCTCCGCCTTCGCCCACGGCACCACCACCGGGCTGGAACAGGACATCACCAAGGGCACGGGCCAGGCCCCCGACCTGATGGTCAAGGTCGCGGGACTGGTCTCCAGCATCGCCGTGCTGCTCGTCCCCGTCGCCTTCGCGATCGAGCGGCTGATCAAGCGCGACGGACTGCGGATCGCGGACGGCGTCCTCGCCGCCGTACTGGCCCACGGGGTGACACTCGCCACCGACCTCTGGGTCGCCAGATCCGCCCCGGAGTCCATCCAGGACGCGCTGACCCGGCCCCAGCTCGGCACCGGGCTCACCGACCCCGTCCATGGCTATCTCGCCCCCGTCATCGCCTATATGACGGCCGTGGGCATGGCCCGCAGGCCCCGCTGGCGGGTCGTGCTCTGGGTCGTGCTGCTGCTCGACGCCTTCGCGATGCTGGTCGCCGGCTACACCACCCCGTTCTCGATCGCCCTGACCGTGCTGATCGGCTGGAGCGTCGCGTACGGCACGCTCTACGCGGTCGGCTCCCCCAACGTACGGCCCACCGGCCAGACCCTGATGGCGGGTCTGCGCCATGTCGGTTTCCGCCCGGTCAGCGCGATGCGCGCCGAGGACGCGTCCGACTCCGCCGAGCAGGGCGACCGGGGCCGCCGGTACTTGGTCTCGCTGGAGGACGGGCCGCCGCTCGATGTCACCGTCGTCGACCGCGAACAGCAGGCACAGGGCTTCTTCTACCGGGTCTGGCGACAGCTCACACTGCGCTCCTTCACCACCCGCAGCTCCATCCCCTCCCTGCGCCAGGCGCTCGAACAGGAAGCGCTCCTCGCGTACGCGGCCATCGCCGCCGGGGCCAACGCCCCGAAACTGATCGCCACCTCCGAGCTGGGCCCCGACGCCGTCATGCTCGTGTACGAGCACCTGGGCGCCCGGTCCCTGGACTCGCTGCCGGACGCGTCGATCACGGACGAGCTGGTACGGAACGCCTGGCACCAGGTGAAGTCGCTCCAGTCCCGCCGTATCGCGCACCGCAGGCTCACCGGCGACGCGCTCGTCGTGGACCGCTCCGGGAAGGTGATCCTCACCGAGCTGCGCGGCGGTGAGATCGCGGCGGGCGATCTGGTGCTGCGGATGGACACCGCGCAGCTCCTCACGACGATGGGCCTGCGGGTGGGCGCGGAGCGCTCCGTCGCCGCCGCCGTGGAGGTGATCGGCCCGGACGCCGTCGCCGACTGTCTGCCGCTGCTCCAGCCGATCGCGCTGAGCCGCTCCACCCGGGCGACACTGCGCAGGCTCGCCCGTGAGCGGTCGCAGCGCGAGCGCGAGGCGGTGCTCGCGGCGTCCGAGACGAACAAGCGCCTCAGGGCCGCGGACATCGCCGCCGAGGACGGTGACCGCAAGGCCGTACGGAAGTCCCTGCGCGCGGAGAAGCAGGCCGAGAAGCGGGCGATAGACGACGCGCTCGACGAGGCGCGCGAGGAGGATCTGCTCTCCCAGATGCGGCGGCAGGTACTGCTGATCAGGCCGCAGGCGCCGGTCGAACCGGTCCGGCTGGAGCGGATCAAGCCCCGTACGCTCATCAGCTTCATCGCCGGGGCCATCGCCGCGTACTTCCTGCTCACGCAGTTGACACAGCTCGACTTCAACACGGTCGTCAGCCAGGCGCACTGGGGGTGGGTGGCCGCGGCTGCGGCGTTCTCGCTCCTCAGCTATGTCGCGGCGTCGATGAGCCTGCTGGGCTTCGTACCGGAGCGGGTGCCGTTCCGTAAGACGGTCGCCGCGCAGGTCGCCGGTTCCTTCGTCAAGATCGTCGCCCCGGCGGCGGTCGGCGGTGTGGCGCTGAACACCCGCTTCCTCCAGCGCGCGGGGGTACGGCCGGGGCTCGCGGTGGCGAGCGTGGGCGCGTCGCAGCTCTTCGGGCTCGGCGCGCACATCCTGCTGCTGCTGTCCTTCGGCTATCTGACCGGTACGGAGAAGTCGGCCTCGCTCACCCCGTCCAGGACGGTCATCGCGGGGCTGCTGACGGTCGCGGTGCTGGTGCTGGTCGTGACCGCGATCCCGTTCCTGCGGAAGTTCGTGGTGACCCGGCTGCGCTCGCTCTTCGCCGGGGTGGTGCCGCGCATGCTCGATGTGCTCCAGCGGCCGATGAAGCTGATCACCGGTATCGGCGGGATGCTGCTGCTGACCGGTGTGTTCGTGATGTGTCTGGACGCCTCGATCCGGGCGTTCGACAACGGCAACCAGCAGCTCAGCTACGCGAGCATCGCGGTGGTCTTCCTGGCGGGCAGCGCGCTCGGCTCGGCGGCGCCGACACCGGGCGGGGTGGGCGCGATCGAGGGCGCGCTGACGCTGGGACTGATCGCGGTCGGACTGCCCAAGGAGATCGCCGCGCCGGCCGTGCTGCTGTACCGGCTGCTGACGCTGTGGCTGCCGGTGCTGCCCGGCTGGGTGTGCTTCAGCCATCTCACCCGCAGAGGAGAGCTCTAGAGGAGCGATCCGGGAAGCGATTCGGGGAGCGATCCGAGGTCCGACCCGACCGGTCCCGGCGGGCGGTCCCGGCGGGCTCGGCGGGCGGTCCCGGCAGGCCGTCGGCGCGAGCGGCCCGCCGCACCGCGCCACTCGCATGGCCGCTGCCCCGCGCGGCCCGCTCCCCCGGAGCGCACGATGGGTCCATGCCGACCTCCACCACCCGGCGCGGCGCGGCGCTCGCCGCTGTCACCGCCGCCGCACTGCTGGCCGCCACCGGTTGCTCCGCCAACGGGAGCTCCGCCGAGGGCACCAGCTCCAACGGCGGCAGAGCGAACAGCACGGCCGTGCCCAAGAACCTGGGCTCCCAGCGGCTGCGCTGGACGGCGTGCCCGGTTCCCTCGACCGCCGAGGGCGGCGGTACGGCTCCGTCCCCGCTGCCCGGTGGTGCCCAGTGGCAGTGCGCCTCGATGAAGGTCCCCCTCGACTACGCCAAAGCGGGTGGCAAAACGATCGAACTGGCCCTCATCCGGGCCCCGGCACGTGACAAGGCCCGGCGGATCGGCTCGCTCATCTTCAACTTCGGCGGTCCCGGGGGTTCCGGCATCACCGGACTGCCGTCCTTCGCACCGGACTACGAGAAGCTCCGGGCCCGTTACGACCTGGTCAGCTTCGACCCGCGCGGTGTGGGCCGCAGCGACCCCGTGGAGTGCAAGGACGACAAGCAGCTCGACGCGTACTACGCCCAGGACGCCACCCCGGACGACGCCGCCGAGGTGAAGACCTTCACCCAGGGTCTCGCCTCCTACGCGGCGGCCTGCGAGAAGCGCTCCGGCCGCTCACTCCCGTATGTGGGCACGACCAACGCCGCCCGTGACATGGAGCTGATGCGCACGGTCCTCGGCGACAAGAAGCTGTACTACTTCGGCATCTCGTACGGCACCGAACTGGGCGGTGTCTACGCCCACCTGTATCCGAAGTCCGTCGGCCGCGCGGTCCTCGACGCCGTCGTCGACCCGTCCCAGAACGCCGAGCAGGGCTCGCTCGGCCAGACGAAGGGCTTCCAGCTCGCCCTCGACAACTTCGAGAAGGACTGTGTGGCGCGCGGCGACGCCTGCCGGCTGCCCGGCACCACGCCGAAGCAGGTCGAGGGATTCATCACCGGACTGCTCACCCGGCTCGACAAGAAGCCGGTCGCCGGCATCGGCAACCGCAAGTTGACCCAGACCCAGGCCACCAACGGCATTGCCCAGGCGCTCTATTCGAAGCAGTTCTGGCCGTATCTGGAACAGGGGCTCGACGAGGCCGACGGCGGGAACGGCGCGCTGCTGCTCGCGCTGTCCGACGCGATGAACGGACGCGACGAGTACGGCAGGTACAGCAATCTCCAGGCGGCCAACGCGGCCATCAACTGCGTCGACTCCAAGGAGCGTTACACACTGGAGCAGACCAAGGCGAAGCTCCCCGAGTTCCGGAAGGCGTCGCCCGTCTTCGGTGACTTCCTGGGCTGGGGTCTGATGAGCTGTTCCAAGTGGCCGGTGCCCGGGAAGTGGACCCACCCCGACGTCAGCGCGCCCGGCTCGGCCCCGATCCTCATCGTCGGCAACACCGGTGACCCGGCGACCCCGTACGCGGGCGCGAGGGCGATGGCCGAGGCGCTGGGCAAGGGCGTCGGGGTCGAGATCACGTACCACGGCCAGGGCCACGGCTCGTACGACAGCGGAAACGCCTGTGTGCAGGGGGCCGTGAACAACTATCTGCTGAACGGCACAGTGCCCGCGGCGGGAACGGTATGCCGCTAGACCGAACCGCTGGGCCGTGCGCTGGGCCGTGCCGCTGGGCCCTTCCGTCAAGACCTGCCGCTAGGCCGTGCCGTGAAAGCGGCGCCGTCCGCGCGGACTCCGCCCTCGTGGCGGTCTGGACCTCGGTTGTCCTCCACCCTCGGACGGGCTTGAATTGCCCGATGCCCAGACGTTTCCGGATAGCCACCCTGTCCATGCTGTCAACGGGATTGCTGCTGACCGGCGCACTCACCGCGTGCGGCGGAGGTACGGACGACACCCCGCCCGACGCCAAGGCCGCCTCCCCGGTCACCGCCACCACCGCCCCGGGGACGGACCAGGGACAGGGCGCGGAAGCCGGACCGGCGCTCCCCGCGCTGCCGGCCGCGTTCGTCTCGCAGCGGCTGGAGTGGGGGCGGTGCGCGGCCCCCGAGAAGGCACGGGGCAGCGCCGCGAAGGCTCCGGGCTCCGGCTGGCAGTGCGCCACGATGCGGGCGCCCCTCGACTACACCGAGCCGGCCGGCGGGACCATCGGTATCGCCCTGATCCGCTCGGCCGCGCGGGACAAGGACCGCCGGATCGGCTCGCTCCTCTTCAACTTCGGGGGTCCCGGCGGCTCGGGGGTCGCCGCGCTGCCCGGCGCGGCCGGCCTCTTCGACGAGCTCCACGCACGGTACGACCTGGTCGGCTTCGACCCTCGCGGAGTCGCCGAGAGCTCCGGGGTGGTGTGCCGGGACAACCAGCAGACGGAACGGTCCCTCCGTATCGACTCCACCCCGGACACCCCGGCCGAGGAGCAGGACTTCCTCGACGACTCGGCGGCGTTCGGCGCGGGCTGCGTGAAGCGTTCGGGACGGGTACTGCCCTATGTGGGGACCACCAGCGCCGCGCGGGACCTGGATCTGATGCGCCAGGTGCTCGGGGACCGGAAGCTTCACTACTTCGGCTTCTCGTACGGCACCGAACTGGGCGCGGTGTACGCCCACTTGTTCCCGTCGAAGGCCGGGCGGCTCACCCTGGACGCGGTGGTCGATCCGACGGCCGACTACATCGGCCACTCCCGCAACCAGGCGACCGGCTTCCAGCGCGCCCTGGACAACTACTTCGACAGCCGTGACATCAGCGCGAGAAGCGGTACGGCGCGGGTGGTGAAACTGCTCGACCGGCTGGACCGCGAGCCCCTGCCCACCTCCATGGGCCGTACGCTCACCCAGGGCCTCGCCCTGACCGGCATCATCACTCCGCTGTACGGCGAGGAGAGCTGGCCCGAGCTGACGGACGCGCTGGAGAGCGCGGAGAACGGCGACGGCACCGGACTGCTGCGCCTGGCCGACTCGTACAACGACCGTGACGCGCAGGGCCGTTACGGTGTCTCGCACCACGCCCAGCGCGCCATCTCCTGCGCGGACGCCAAGGGCCGGGTGGACGCGGCCGAGGTCAGATCCCGGCTGCTGGCCGACTTCAGCGAGGTGTCGCCGGTCTTTGGCCCCTATCTGGCGTGGGATCTGGCGGGCTGGTGCGCGCGGTGGCCGGTCGCGGGCGAGCACGAGACACCGGAGGTGGCGGCGCCGGGCGCGGACCCGATCCTGGTGATAGGCGGCAAGGGCGATCCCGCGACCCCGTACGAGGGCTCCGAGCGGATGGTCGCGGAGCTCGGCGAGGGCGTCGGCGTCCATCTCACCTTCGAGGGTGAGGGCCATGGCGCGTACACCACCGGGAATCCCTGCGTCACCCGGATCGTGGACGGCTACTTCCTGCGCGGCGAGGTCCCGGCGTCCGGGAAGAGCTGCGCGTAGGTCCTCCCCGTGACGAAGGGGCCGGTCCACACGAGAGTGGACCGGCCCCTTCGGCAGAACCGGCGGAACTGGCAGAGCCGGCGAACCGGCGGAACTAGTAGATCGGCTTCTCCGGCTCGATCTGGTTGACCCAGCCGATGACTCCGCCGCCGACATGCACCGCGTCCGCGAAGCCCGCCGACTTCAGCACCGCGAGCACCTCCGCGCTGCGGACACCCGTCTTGCAGTGCAGGACGATCTTCTTGTCCTGCGGCAGGCCCGCCAGGGCGGTGCCCATCAGGAACTCGTTCTTCGGGATCAGCTTGGCACCGGGGATCGAGACGATCTCGTACTCGTTCGGCTCCCGGACATCGATGATCTCGATGTTCTCGTCGTCGTCGATCCACTCCTTGAGCTGCTTGGGAGTGATCGTCGAACCGGCCGCCGCCTCCTGGGCCTCCTCCGACACGACACCGCAGAAGGCCTCGTAGTCGATGAGCTCGGTGACGGTGGGGTTCTCGCCGCAGACCGCGCAGTCGGGGTCCTTGCGGACCTTGACCTGGCGGTACTGCATCTCCAGGGCGTCATAGATCATCAGCCGGCCGACCAGCGCCTCGCCGACGCCCGTGAGCACCTTGATCGCCTCGGTGACCTGGATCGAGCCGATGGACGCGCAGAGCACGCCCAGCACACCGCCCTCGGCGCACGAGGGCACCATGCCCGGCGGCGGGGGCTCCGGGTAGAGGCAGCGGTAGCAGGGGCCGTGCTCGGACCAGAACACGCTCGCCTGACCGTCGAAGCGGTAGATCGAACCCCAGACATACGGCTTGTTCAGCAGCACACACGCGTCGTTGACCAGATAGCGGGTGGCGAAGTTGTCCGTGCCGTCCACGATCAGGTCGTACTGCGAGAAGATCTCCATCACGTTCTCGGCCTCAAGCCGCTCTTCGTGAAGGATCACATTCACATAGGGGTTGATACCGAGGACGGAGTCACGCGCGGACGCGGCCTTCGACCGGCCGATGTCGGCCTGGCTGTGGATGATCTGGCGCTGCAGGTTCGACTCGTCGACCTCGTCGAACTCCACGATGCCGAGCGTACCGACACCGGCCGCGGCCAGGTACATCAGAGCCGGGGAGCCGAGACCTCCGGCCCCCACACACAGCACCTTCGCGTTCTTCAGCCGCTTCTGCCCGTCCATCCCGACGTCCGGGATGATCAGATGACGGGAGTACCTGCGGACCTCGTCGACGGTGAGCTCGGCAGCGGGCTCGACCAGGGGTGGCAGCGACACAGGGACCTCAACAGGGGGTTGGTCGATGATTCAGTACGGTTCTTGTCCCTGCAACACTGCCACGGCCCCTGTCATTCCGAGACACCCGGTCCGACTCGCGAGATGATCTCGTCCCAGTGGCCGGGCAGTGACCCGGTGACCGGGCACCGGCGCGAACGGCCCGTCGCGCGTCCGGTGGCCGGGGGTGGTCAGATACGGCACGCCGCCTCCATCCAGATGTCCGCGAGTGACTCCTCCAGATTGATCCGGGGCCGCCAGCCGAGCCGGTCGCGGGCGGTGCGTACGTCCGCCTGCTGCCAGCCGCCGCAGCCGTCGGGGTACGGGAAGGGGCCCGCGCCGATGTGTTCCGGCAGCTGCTCACCGCGTGGCGGGCCGATGGTGGCGTGGCCGGGGCGCATCGGCCCCGGGGGCATGTCGAGTTCGTGCAGGGCCCCGGCGTACCCCGCGACCCTCGCCAGCACCGCGGCGGCGTCCCTGAGCTTGACCGCCCGGCCGGTACCGATGTTGACGATGCCCTGGGCGGCGGAGAGCGAGGCGGCGTGCACGGCGCGCGCCACGTCCCGTACGTCCACGAAGTCGCGCTGCACACCGAGTCCGCCGAGCTTCAGCTCGCCGTCGCCCGCCTGCATGGCACGGCGCATGGCCTCCGCGAGCCGGCCGAGCGGGGAGCCCGCCGGGGTGCCAGGACCGACGGGCGAGAAGATCCGGAGCACGATGGCGTCGAGCCCGGAGCCGAGCACCAGCTCGGACGCGGCCAGCTTGCTCACGCCGTACGGGCCGCCGGGGCGCGGCACGGCGTCCTCGGCGGTGGACGAGCCGTGCTGGGAGGGGCCGTACTCGGAGGCGCAGCCGAGCTGCACGAGTCTCGCCCCGCAGCCGCTGCGGCGCAGGGCCTCGCAGACCGTGGCGACGGCGACGGTGTTGTGCCGGGTCAGTTCGCGGGCGCCGCCCCGGGTGGCCCCGGCGCAGTTGATCACGACCCCGGGGTGGACGGCGTCCAGGAAGCGGGTGAGGGCTCCCGGGCTGCCGCCCGCGAGATCGAACCGTACGTCCGCGTCGTCGCCGCGCCCGAGCGCGGTGAGGTGCACGGCGGGGTCGGCGAGCAGCCGGTCGGCCACGAAGCGGCCGAGGAAACCGTTGGCACCGAGCAGCAGGACCCTCATCGCGGTGCCCTTCCGTGCTGACGGGCCCTCGCGGGGGCCGGTGATGGGGATAGCCGGGTCATGTCTGGTGTCTCCTTCATGTTCACGGTGCGAGTGCGGGGCGCTTGCGGGGCGCTGGGGTCGGATGTGCTGGGTCGGATGTGCTGGGTCAGATGTGCTGAGGTCTGGTGTGCGCCGAGGCCCGGGACAGGGTTACGGCGGCGTGGCCGAGCAGTCCGAGGGCGGCGGCTCCACAGGCGAGGGTGGGTACGGCCGACGAGCCCCACATCTCGACCACCCGGGTGACCGGGACGGCGAGCGGATCGCAGCCGGGGAGGCGGCCCGCGAGCACGGACGCGCAGGACAGGACCTCCACGGCGGCGGCCACGGCGAGTCCGGTGGCCGCGGCGTCGGGGAAGCCGTGGACCGTGAGCAGCCGGGCCAGCAGCAGGAGCGTGCCGAGGGTGACGGTGGGGGCGAGGGCTCCGTTCTCGTCGAAGACGAGATTCGCGGTCGCCGCGAGAGCGGTGAGGAGACAGACGTGGAGCCCCACCAGAGCGAGGAGCAGGGGCCGCGCCCCGGCCGTGAACTCGGCCAGTCCATGGCTTTCCGCGAGGCGGCGCCGGGCGCGTACGGAGAAGAGATGGGCGCACCAGGCTGCGGGGGCGACGGCGCACGCCAGCGCGGTGAGGGGGGTCGTGGTGGCGGGCCACGGTCCGTCGGGGCCGCCGGTGACCAGTTCGTCCAGCAGTCCGTCACCGCACAGCAGATAGGCCAGCAGTCCGTAAACCCAGAGGCCGGCCGCGGGGAGCCTGCGGCCGTCGGCGCGCAGCGGCCCGCGCCGGAGACAGACGGAGAGAACGCCGGAGAGCGCGAGGGCGCCGGCCAGGGCTGTCGCGAGCTGCCGCTGCCCGGTGCTGCGTTCGAGCTCCACGAGGGTGAGACAGGCCACGGCGCCGGGCAGCAGCGTGAGCACCGTCCACCACCTGGCGCGTGCGCCGGCTCGCTCTCCGTGCGCCGGAACCGGTCCGTCCGCCGGAATCGGTCCGTCCGCCGGAATCGGTCCGTCCGCCGCGTCCGCGCCGTCCGTTCCGCGTGGCGCACGCGCGTACAGCTCCTCGGCGAGCGAGAAGACGTCCCGGTGCCGGAAGCGGGCGGCGGTCCGGTCGGTGATCCCATGGGCCTCCAGACCGGCGGCGATCTCCAGCGGATCGACGGCTCGCTCGCACAGCTCCCGGTACCGGTGCAGCAGACCCTTGACCGGGTCGCCGCTCCCGCGCCGACGGTCGGGGAAGCCGGGAAGAGCGGGGAAGCCGGGAAGAGCGGGGAGGCCGGGGAAGGGCGTGGTCAGCGGGGTGACTTCGTCAGACATCGCTCTCCCCCACACCCACCGGCGTGCGCCCCGGACGACTCGGCTGTCCCGGGTGACTCGGCTGTCCCGGACGCCCTTGACGTCCCTGACGCTCCTGACGGTCGGTGCTCCAGCGGACAGGGGCGTACATCTCGGCCGGGTGGGCGAAGGGCACGGCGTCCGCCGCCGCCCGCCGTACGGGTACGTGCGAGATCAGTTGCAGATAGATGTCGTCGAACGCCGCGAGATTCTGTTCGACGGTGAAGAGTTCCCGTGCGCGGGCGCGCGCCGCCTCGCCCAGCCGCTCGCGCCGCTCGGGGTCGCGCAGCAGCGCGACACAGGCGTCCGCGAGCGCCCTGGGATTGCGCGGGGGTACCACCAGCCCCGTACCGCCGATGACTTCGACGACCGCTCCCACATCCGTGGAGACCGTCGCACGTCCGCAGAACATCGCCTCGACCAGGCTGATCGGAAAGCCTTCGACCACGCTGGAGAGGACGACCACATCGCCCGCCGCGTAGGCGTCGGGCAGTTCGGGCGTCTCGGGGCCGCCGATCTCCTCGAAGGAGACGGGGTTCTCGCCCGCGGTGTGCGCGTCGACGGCCTCGTCGGGGAAGAGCTGGGCGGCCAGGGCGCGGCAGTGCGCGAGATACGCCGCCGCCCCCGGGCCCTGCGCGGGCGCGCCCACGATCCGCAGCCGCGTACCCGGCTCCGCCGCGTGGACCGCCGCGAACGCGTGCAGCAGCGAGACCAGATCCTTGGCGGGCTCGATCCTGCCGACCCAGACGAGCGTGCCCGGACCGCCGTCGCCGATCCCGCCCGCCGCACCGCCACGGTCCACCGCGCCGGCGCCCGACGCACTGCCACCGCCCGCCGTACCGCCGCCCGCCGAGGAGCCGGCCCGGGAGAAACGCTCCGCCTCCATCCCGGGGTAGACCGTGCGCAGTTTGGCGCGGTCGGCGCCGCACCGCTCCTGCCACCGTCTGGCATGGGCGTTGCCCGGAGTGATGACCTCCGCCTGCCGGTAGATCTCGGCGGCCAGCCGCCCGTGGAAGGCGGCGAGCAGCGCGCGGACCGGTCTGCTCAGCGGGGCGGAGCCCGCCGGAGCGCCGCCAGCGCCCGCCGGAGCGCTCTCCGTGCCCCCGGTCGCGAGGTAGTGCGCCCTGAGCTGGACGCCGTACTCCGTGACCAGCAGCGGTACCCCGAAGAAGCGTTTGGCCAACAGCCCGGGGAGAGCGGCGGATCCACCGGAGGCGGCATGGCAGAGATCGACCGCGCCCAGCGTCCCGTCGTCGTACCAGTCCAGCGACAGGGGGCGCAGAGCGCGCTCCAGCCGATCGGCGAAGGCCAGGAAGTCGGGCACGGTCGCGGCATGCGCGCTCCGGCGCGCGCCGGGTGCACGACAGGCGGATTCCAGCAGCCGTACGGCCGTTTCCGAGCGCAGTGCGCGGTAGAGGCCGCCGCGCTCCCTGGCGAGATCGGCGAGCCCGTAGAGCCCGGCCGCGAAGCCGTCGGAGCTCCCCGCGGGACCGTCCAGGAAGCCGCTGCCCGAGCCGTCCCGCGAGCCGCTCCCCGGGGCGCTCCTGAGGCCGTCCCCGGGGCCGCTCCCCGGGCCGCTCCCGAGGCCGCCCCCCGGCCCGTCCCCGCACACGGCGGCGGCCAGTTGGGCGAAGTGGTCCGCGAACCGGCGCCGGTCGCGACGCCCGTAACCACGGCCGTCGTCCGCCGCCGCCCAGAGCGGCGCCGTACGCACCCGCTGGATCCGGCGCGGCAGCTCTATCCAGCCGCGCTCCACCTGCCGCGCACTGCGGCTCAGTGCGTAGATGTCGAACTCGTGCTGTGCGAGCCCGCGTACGAGCCGGTCGCACCAGAGTCTGGATTCACCCGTCGCATACGGATACCCACCGTCCGTAAGCAGTCCGATCCGCACGAGCACACCCCCGATCTCCCTTGTGGGCAGCCGCCGTTGGCCGGCGACACGCAGCGGGACGACCGTAAGCGGATATGCCGGTGGCGCGACGGACGGTTGTCCGTCGCACCACCGGAAGGGGTGAATGCACGTAACTTTCCCGCACCGGTAGCGTTCTGTCGCGCTACGGAGTGCTGCGGCTACGCAAGGTCAGGCAGCGGGGACCTTCTCGGCAGGCGCCGGAAGCGCCTTCCTGGCCGCGCGGCGCGCGGCGGCGAGCACCGGATCGAGCGCGGGCACGGCGGCGAGCAGCTGCTTCGTGTACGGGTCGGAGGGCGATCCGTACACCTCCTCGACCGTGCCCTGTTCCACGATCGCGCCGTCCCGCATCACGGCGACCCGGTCGCTGACCTGCCGCACCACGGCGAGGTCATGGGCGATGAAGACCAGCGCCAGGCCCAGCTCCCGCTGGAGCTCCGCGAGGAGCGCGACGACCTGCGCCTGGGTGGTCACGTCGAGGGCCGAGACGGGCTCGTCGCAGACGATCAGCCGGGGCTCGGCGGCGAGCGCCCGCGCGATACCGACCCGCTGCCGCTGGCCCCCGCTGAACTCGTGCGGATACCGGTCGTAGCGCTCGGGGTCGAGTCCGACCCGCTCCAGCAGTTCCCGGGCACGGGCGACGATCCGGCGCTCGTCCAGTGCCCCCGCCGCCCGCAGCGGATCGGCGATGGACTCGCCCACCGAGCGGCGCGGGTTGAGCGAGGCGACGGGGTCCTGGAAGACCATCTGCAACTCACGGCGGTACGGCCGCAGTTCCTTCTCGGACACCGCCCCGATCTCCGTGCCCCGGTAGCGCAGCCGCCCGCCGGTCGGGTCCAGCAGCCGGACGAGCATCCGTCCCAGGGTGGTCTTCCCGCTGCCGCTCTCCCCGACGATGCCGAGGGTCTCGCCGGCGCGGACGGTGAGCGACACCCCGTCGACGGCGGTGACGGTCCGCCGCCCGCGCCGGAACTCCCGCCGCAGATCAACGGCTTCGAGCAGCACCCCGTCCGAAGAAGCCGCCCCGTCCGCGGAAGCCACCTCGTCAGAAGAAGCCACCCTGTCCGAGGAAGCCACCTCACCCGGGGCCCGCGTCACCGGCGCGTCCACCCGGGGCACCGCGGAGAGCAGCGTGCGCGTGTACGTCCGGCGCGGCGCTCCCAGCACCTCGGCCACCGGACCGCGCTCCACCTCCCGGCCGTACCGCATCACCAGCACCTCGTCCACGCTCTCCGCCGCGACCCCCACGTCATGGGTGACCAGAAGCAGCCCCATGCCCGTCTCACCGCGCAGGTCGTGGAGGAGATCGAGGATCTGCGCCTGGACCGTCACATCCAGGGCGGTGGTCGGTTCGTCGGCGATCAGCAGACGCGGCTCGCAGGCGAGCGCCATCGCGATGAGGGTGCGCTGGCGCATACCGCCGCTGAACTCGTGCGGTCTGGCGTTCGCCCGGCGCGCCGCGTCCGGGATGCCCACCCGGTCGAGCACCTCGACGGCCCGTGCGCGGGCCGCACGCCGCGAGGCGTCCGTATGGACCCGGTAGACCTCGGCGATCTGGTCCCCGACGGCGTAGTACGGGTCCAGGGACGACAGCGGGTCCTGGAAGACCATCGCGGCCACCGCGCCGCGCAGCGCGCGCAGTTCACGGTCGGAGGCGGTGCCCACGTCCGTACCGCCCACGCGCACCGCGCCGCCGACGCGCGCGCCCGTCCCCCGGTGGAGTCCGAGGAGCGCGCTCGCGACCGTGCTCTTGCCGCTGCCCGACTCACCGACCAGGCCGATCGCCCGGCCCGGGGCGAGTGCGAAGGAGAGCCCGTCGACGGCGCGTACGGTCTCCTCGCCCGAGACGAAGTCGACCGTGAGATCCGCCACCTCGATCAGATTCCCCGTCACCGGTCGCTCCGGCCGGTCCGGCCGTTCACGCTGTCCGTCCCGCACGTGCTCCGTCACAGGAGTGCCACCCTCCGGTCGGCGGCCGCGTACAGCAGATCGGCCACCACGTTCGCCACCACGACGGCCGTGCCGGTCACCAGCACCACCCCCACCACCACGGGCAGATCGATCTCCCGTACCCCGTCGATCAGTGTCTTGCCGATCCCGGGAATGTTGAAGAGGGACTCGGTGAGCACCGCCCCGCCCATCACCGTGCCGAAGTCCAGCGCGCTGAGCGCGATGACCGGCGGTACGGCGCCGCGCAGCGCGTGCCGCCCGACGACCGCGCGCTCCCCCACCCCGTACGCGCGAAACGTACGGATATGGTCCTCGGCCAGCGTCTCCAGTGTCGAACTGCGCGTCAGCCGCGCGTATTTCGCGCTCTCGAACAGCCCCAGCGTGAGCCAGGGCAGCAGCATGTTCCACGCCCACTGCTCGGGGTCGTCGGTCAGCGGTACGTACGTCGGGAACGGCAGCCACTGCAAGTACGCGCAGACCAGCATCAGCAGCAGCAGACCGAGGATGAACACCGGCGTGCCCGTCCCGGCCAGGGTGAGGACCGTCAGCGCGCGCTCGGTGATCCCGCCGCGCCGCAGCGCGGACAGCAGTCCGGTACCCACCCCGATGACCAGCCAGATCACCATGGCGCCCAGCGCGAGCGAGAGCGTCGCGGGCAGCCGGTCCAGGATCAGCGAGGTGACCTGCTGGTCGGTCTGGTACGAGAAGCCCAGGCACGGCGCGTCGCAGTGCAGCACGGCCGTACCGGTGGAGTAGTCGCGCCCGGTGAGGATGCCCTGGAGGAAGTGGGCGTACTGCGTGTACACGGAATCGCCCAGTCCGAGCTGCTCGCGTACCTGTGCGACCTGCTCGGTGCTGCACCGGTCGCCGCACGCGAGGCGGGCCGGATCGCCCGGCGCGAGATAGAAGAGCCCGTAGATCACGACGGAGAGCACGAGCAGGACCAGCACCGCGCCGCCGAGCCGTTTGAGCAGATAGCGCGTCATGAGGAGATGTCCTTGGGCGAGTCGGGCGCGGCGGCGCGGGTACGGGACGTACGGCGCCGTCCGACCCGCAGCCGCCCCGCCTCCCGGGGATCGAGGGCGGCCCTGACCGCGTCCCCCAGCACGGTGAAGGCGAGCACGGTCACGAACAGCATCCCGGCAGGCAGCAGTACGTACATCGGATCGGCGCGGAACCAGGTCTGCGCGTTCGACAGCATCTGTCCCCAGGAGGGTGTCGGCGGTTTGACCCCGACGCCCAGGAAGGACAGCGACGCCTCGACCACCATGTTGACGGGGACCAGGATCGCCGCGTACGTGATCACGGGCGCGGCGAGCGAGGGCAGCAGCTCACGCCGTGCCACCCGCCACCGCCCCGAGCCCGCGAGCCGGGCGGCGGCGACGAAGTCGAGCTGCTTCAGACTGAGGGTCTGCGCCCGTACGATCCGCGAGGTACCGCCCCAGCTGAGCAGTCCGATCACCAGGATCAGCAGCAGCGGACGCGGGAAGTCGGCGGGCACGACGGCGGTCAGGGCGATGGCGAGCACCAGCATGGGCAGTGCGACCATCACATCGGTGAACCGGCTGAGGACGGTGTCCAGCAGCCGGTTGCCCAGCCCCGCGGCCAGTCCGACCATCACGCCGATGGCCACCTGGACGACGGTGGCGCCCACCGCGACCAGCAGGGAGACCCGGGCGCCGTAGAAGAGCCGTACGAACAGATCCCGTCCGGTGCCCGGTTCGACCCCGAGCCAGTGGTCGCCGCTGACCCCGCCGAACGAGCCGATCGGCACCCCGCCGCGCGCCGAGTCCACCAGCGCGTCGTGGTACGTGTTCGCGTCCTGGCCCTCGATCGCGGCGAGCAGCGGCGCGGCGAGGGCCAGCACCACGAGCAGTCCGAGGACGCCCGCGGCGACGACGGCCGAGGGACGTCCGCGCAGCCGCCGCCAGGCCTGACGGGTGTCCGAGGCGGCGGGCACCGCGACCGCGGCACCCGCCTTCGCCCCCGACACCGGCAGATCGGGAACCGTGCTCACTTGACCGCGACCTGCGAGATGTCGAGGACACCGGTCCAGTCACTGATGACGACGTTCTTGACGTCCTTGCCGAACAGCCGCTTGTAGACCGGGTGGAACAGCGGTACGTCGAGCGCCTGCTCACCGATCTTCTTGTCGAGCGCGCCCCACCGCTCGGCCGCGGCGGCCAGATCGGTCAGCTTGTTGATCTCGTCGATCTCCTTGTTGACCGCCGGGTCGTCGAGCAGCGCGTGGTTGAAGTTGGCGCCGTCCTCGACGATCTGCCGGCCGTCGAAGATCGGCGCCAGGAAGGGGCCGCCGGACGGCCAGTCCGCGCCCCACCGGGAGATGAAGAAGCCGGGCGAGTCGGCGGCGCTCCAGCGCGCCTCGTTGAACGCGTTGGTCTCCAGACCCACCAGTTTGACCGTGATCCCGGCCTGCTTGAGCGCCTCCTGGACGGCGGTGGCGACCTCGGGGCTGGTCTCCCTGTTCTGCGCGGTGGAGTGGGTGAGGGAGATGGTCAGACCGTTCGGGTGACCGGCCTCCTTCAGCAGCTCCTTCGCCTTGGCCGGGTCGCCGGTCTTCCCCGCCGGGAAGTGGTCGTACGGCGTGTAGCCGAAGGCCGCCTGATCAGGGAGGAAGGTGGTCGCGGGCTCGGCGAGCGCGGAGCCGCCGGCCGCGTTGATCACACTGGTGCGGTTGATGGCGTACGAGATCGCCTGGCGCACCTTGGGGTTGTCGAACGGCTTCACCTTCGGGTTGAAGGCGAGGTAGTTGGTATAGCCGAAGTGGCCGGTGCCGACCCGGGCCGCGAGCGTCTTGTCACTGCCGATCTGGGCGAGTTCGGCCGGGCCGAGGTTGGTGTCGGTGGTGATGGCCGCGGCGTCCGCACCCGAGCTGGTGGACAGCCGCTGGTTGATCACGGCGGAGTCGAGGCCAGACTGCACATCGATGGTGTCCGGGTACGCGTGGCGCTGGTCGTCGGTCTTCTCCGACCAGTTCGGGTTGCGCTCCAGCAGAAGACGCCGGCCGTCGTCCTCGTTCTTGACGACCTTGTAGGGACCCGAGGAGACCGGGTGCTCCTCGTACTTGGCCCCGTCGTCCTTGGCCTTGGGGACCGGCGCGAACTGGGTCGCGGTGGCCAGGAAGGGGAAGTCGCCCTCGGGCTTCCTGAGTTTGAAGACGATGGTCCTGGCGTCGGGCGTCTCGATCGAGGCGAGGCCCTTCGGGTCCTTGTACGGGCCCTGGTAGTCGGCGCCGCCGACCAGCCAGTCACGCAGATAGGGCGCACCGCCCGAGAGTTCGGCCGCGAAGGAGCGCTCGACGCCGTACTTGATGTCGGCGCTGGTGATCGGGGTGCCGTCCTCGTACTTCAGCCCCTCCTTGAGGGTGTACGTCCACTCCGTGGCGTCCGCGTTGGGACGCCCGGTGTCGGTGGCCAGGTCGGGCACGACCTTGGTACCTGCCGCGCCGTTCGCGCGGTTGCGGGTGGTGAGCGTACGGAAGACCAGCGAGGGGACGTTGCCGCCGCCGGAGGTGTAGAGACGCGCGGGGTCGAAGTCGCTCTGCGGGTCGGAGTTCAGCACCGTGAGCTTGCCGCCCTTCTGCGGCTTGCCCTTGTCCGCGGCCCCGGCCTTGGCATCGTTGTCCTGGGGGCCCGAGCAGGCGGCGGCGCCCGCTGCCAGGACCAGGCTGACGGCTGCCGCGGCCAGGCGGCGGGTTTTTACGGACGGTTGACGCATCGGAAGAAAGCCTCTCGGTTGCTGCGGGGAAAAGTCGGACGGAACGGGAGCAATGGCGCTGAACGCTCGGTGTCCGGGCAGACGGCAGCGGTGGAGAGTGGTGGGGGTGGAGTAGTGGTGCGCGCCGCGCCTGCGTATGGACGGAGTACGCCCAGGCGCGGCGATGTACGGCGGAAGGAATGGGCCGACGCGCGCTCGGGCAGGGCTCAGCGACAGAGAATGTCAGCCACGCAGAGTGCGGTCACACCGATGAGCGCCAGCTCTATGGCGGCGCGACCGAGGGCGGCGGGGCGGTGGGGGGACATGCCGAGAAATATGAACGACCCCGCCGCCGATGTCAACGTGATTTGAGACAGGCATCTCAAGTATTGGGAAACACCCAGGGATTGGGTCTGCACTTGATCCCGTCGATGTCCAGCGACTTCGTCTGCTGCTGCATCACAGGGGCGAGCGCTCCGGGCGTGCGGCAGATCACGTGGTTGTGCCCGAGCCGGTGGCCGACCTCATGGTTGATCAGCATCTGGCGGTAGCCGAGCATCTGCTGGGCACCGAAGGTCTCCGCCCCTCGCGCCCAGCGGAAGGCGTTGACCATGACGCGGTCGGTCGAGGCCGAGTCGCAGGACACGTTGTCGACGGTGGTGTCCAGACCGGACTTGGCACACCAGACGCCCGTGGTGCCCGGACTCGCCAGGGTGATCACGAAGTCGGGGCTGCCGCTGGAGATCCGCTCGAAGGTCATGGCGCCGTTGTGCGCCCAACTGCGGTCGTCGTTCAGGGTTTTCTGGACGGCGTCCGCGAAGAGCTTTCCGTCCAGCCCGAGGCCGTCCTCTATGTCCACGCGGTAGCGGAACTTCTGCCCCTTGCCCGGTGCCCTGTCCAGACCGGGCACGGCGGTGAACCGGCCCGAGGCCGTCAGCGCGGGATCGAGCGGGAACTGCCGGGTCATCAGCTCGGCGTAAGTGGCGGGCGCGGGGGCCGGCTTCTCCGGCTTCGGGGCGGACGGTGTGGCCCGGCCGTCCGAGCGGGAGGCGAAGCCGTCGTCGGTACGGTCGAGTCCCTCGGCGGGCCGCGCGCCGGACGGCTCCGCGCCGCCGGTGACCTGACCGGCCACGACGACCGCGAGCACGGTGGTCACCGCCGCGGCGGCGATACCGGTGAGGGCACGGCCCTTGCCGCCTCTGGCGGGCTGGTCCGCGTCGGGACCGCCCGGACCCGGAGTGCCTTCGCCCGTGCCGGGGGCCGTGTCGGCGCCGTCGTCACCGTCCCGCCCGCCGGTGGTGGCGGGGGACGGCGCGGGCGGTGCGCTCTCCCGCAGGCCGGTACGGGCGCTCGGGGCGTCGAAGGCGTCGGCGTCGAACGCGTCTATGAACTCGCGCCGTGGGCCCGGGATCAGCGGCGCTCCGGTCCCGGGCGCCGCCGTTCCCGGCGTACCCGTCCCCGGCTTTCCCGGCGCTCCCGTGCCGAAGGTCGTGGTGCCGCGCGCCGCGGTCGCCGCCCCGCCGGAGCGGCGCGGTGGGGCCACGGCGCCGGGGGCCGCGCCCTGCCGGTCGCCGTACCGCTCGGAGCCCCAGCCGCCGCCGGGCTCACGCTGCTCGGGATGGCCGCCGCGCACCTTCGGTACGCCCCGCGCGGGAGTCCCGTACAGGGGAGTGCCATGAGCGGGCGTGCCGTACGCCGCACCCGCGCGCTCCTGCCCCTGAGCCTGAGCCTGACCAGCCGGGCCCTGGGCCTGGCCCTGATCCCGGCCGGCTCCTGAGCGCCGGCGCCGGCCTCTGCCGGAGCCCTCCGGATCCGGATCGGCGTCGGCCTCGGCGGGCACGACACCGGCCGGGCCCGGCGAGCCCTGGGGTGCGGGGCCTCTGCGGCTGTGTCGTCCCACGCCCCGGATCAGCTCCTGTCGGTGTCGTCGATGTGGTCGATGAGTTCACGGGCGGCCTGCGCGACCTCCCGCGGGTACTCCATCATGGCAACATGCCCGGCGTCAGGGAGCGTAAGGAGCCGTGAATCACGGAAAGCCAACGCCGCTTTCCGTGCCATACGGTACGAAACGAGCTGATCCCGCCCGCCGTAGACAAGCAGTGTCGGCGCCAGTACCCGCTCGGCCTGCCGCCACAGCGCGTGCTGACCGCCCAATGTGTACGCGTTGACGATACCGCGTGCGGAACGGGCCATCGCGTCCCAGAAATAAGGCAGTTGAAGCCGACGCTCCATCTCCTTGACCGCCTCGCGCAGTTCGCCCTCGCTGACCACGGCGGGATCTCCGTAACAGAGCGCCATCACCCCGCGCGTGCGCTGCTCCGCCGTCCACTCCCGGGTCAGCCTGCCGAACAGCCCGGCCGCCCCGGGCAGCGCGAGCAGCGCGGTGGGCACGGCGGTGCGCTGCACACGGATCTCCGGCAGCGCCGGTGAGACCAGCGTCAGGGTCCGCACCAGATCGGGCCGGGCCGCCGCGACCCTGGTGGCGACGGCGCCGCCCAGCGAGTTGCCGAAGAGATGGACGGGACCGCGCCCGCCGGCGTCCAGCAGCCGGATCACCGCGCGGGCATGCCCGGTGACCGAGTAGTTGCCGTCGTCCGGCGGCGGCGAGTCCCCGAACCCGGGCAGATCGACGGCCTCCCCGTCGACCAGATCCGCCAGCAGCGGCATCAGCGCCGACCAGTTCTGCGAGGAGCCGCCGAGCCCGTGCACATACAGCGCGGACGGCACTCCCGTACGGGTCGCGGGCCGTCCCCGTACGGTCAGGGAGAGTCCGGGCAGTGTGACGGAGCGGAGCGTCTCCCCCTCCGCGACCCGGACGGGGCTCACCCTCGGAGCCACAGCGGCGGCGATGGTTTCCGGCAGCTCTGTCGAAGACATGCGGCAATGTTACGAGACGATCACGCGCGGGATTATGTGTTCGCCGTCACAGGCCGCATGGCGTCCGGCATCCGGGGCTTCTACGCTTCAGGGTGAGGGGCGCGTGCCCCGGCCCCTCACGCCGCGGACGGCCCCGGCTCTCCGCGGTGCCCCGCGGTGAGGAGAGAAGGCGCGGTATGCCGGTGGACCCCACGGACCCGGACACCTTCGAGACCGAGGACCAGGACGAGGACGTCGAGCTGGGCGAGGAGACCCCCGAAGCCGACGCCGCGGAGCAGCACACCGAGGTACGGCACCGCGGCGACGAGCCGCTGACCCATGTCGATCCGGCCACGGTGAGTGAGGGCGACGCCGCGGAACAGGCGCGCGCGGTCGACCTCGACGAGGACGAGGACGGCTACCGCTGAACCGCGGCAGGTCCGCTGAACAGGCCCGCTCCGCGGGAGGGGCCGGAAAGGACCTGGCCCGTCCCGCGGCTACCGCGGGCGTCCCGGTCCGTGAAATTCTGCGTCCGCGCCGCGCACAGCGCCGTTACCCAAAAGTACGATGGCGGGGCGGCGCACAGCGCGCACGGCACGATTTTTGGGAGGCGGCGTGACAGCCATAGAGCAGACCGAGGCAGCGCGCCCGCGAGGTACGCGCCTGCCGCGCCGCGCCCGACGCAATCAGCTTCTGGGCGCGGCACAGGAAGTCTTCGTCGCGCAGGGCTACCACGCGGCCGCGATGGACGACATCGCCGAGCGGGCCGGTGTCAGCAAGCCCGTCCTCTACCAGCACTTCCCCGGCAAGCTGGAGCTGTATCTCGCCCTGCTCGACCAGCACTGCGAGGCCCTCCTCCAGGCGGTCCGTACGGCACTCGCCTCGACCACCGACAACAAGCTGCGCGTCGAGGCCACGATGGACGCGTACTTCGCCTATGTCGAGGACGAGGGCGGCGCGTTCCGCCTGGTCTTCGAGTCGGATCTGACGAACGAGCCCGCGGTGCGCGAGCGCGTAGACCGGGTCGCGCTCCAGTGCGCGGAGGCGATCTCCGAGGTGATCGCCGAGGACACCGGGCTCTCCAGGGACGAGTCCATGCTGCTGGCCGTGGGGCTGGGCGGGGTCTCCCAGGTGGTGGCCCGCTACTGGCTCTCCAGCGAATCGGCCATCCCCCGCGACGAGGCGGTCAGACTGCTGACCTCACTGGCCTGGCGCGGGATCGCGGGCTTCCCGCTGCACGGCGGTGAACAGCACTGAGCGGCGCGTGTTCGCTGCGGGCGTGCACCGCGGCGCCTTCCGGGTGGATTCCCGGTGGTCTCTCCGGGCTAATGTGTGCTGGGTACAGCGCGGCTGACCGCGCAACGCACCGACCGTTCGGAGGGACATAGCCGTGGAGGTCAAGATCGGCGTGCAGCACGCGCCCCGGGAGATCGTTCTTGAGAGCGGGCAGTCCGCCGAGGAGGTCGAGCGCGCCGTGGCCGACGCGCTGGCCGGCAAGGCGCGGTTGCTCAGCCTCACGGACGACAAGGGACGCAGGGTCCTCGTACCGGCCGAGCGGGTCGCGTACGTGGAGATCGGTGAGCCGACCACACGACGGGTCGGGTTCGGCGCGCTCTAGGCCCTGTCCGGCGCCAGGTCGGCGCGCTCCAGGTCGCTGACATCCGGGAACGGCCCGGCGGGACTCCCGCCGGGCCGTTTCCTTTGCCGTCATGTCTGCCGTCGCGTTTGCCGTCGTGTCTGCCGTCGTGCCGCCTCCGCGCCGTGGTCCGTCCGCGCCGAGGATTGATCGTGTCCGGGCGAGCCGGGGAGGGTTGCGTTCCGCGCACTCCGGGTAGTGACGTGCTGGGCCCAAAGGTCCGGACCGCGGTGTCCATCGTGTGCAGTGAGGTGATCGGCAGTGATCTGGGTAGCTCTGGGATCGGCCCTGGTCGGGCTCGGTCTCTCGGGGGCCGCGGCCCATCTGCTGTCGCACCGGCTGCCGTCGCACCGGACGGTTTTCACCGCGGGTCCGCTCGGCGCCCTCTTCGGTGCCTATCTGACGTACATGGCCCTCGGCCCCGGCCATGCGCTGGCGATGCTCGCCGGCGCGCTGCTGGTGGGCACGGTGCTGCTGTCGCTGCTGGTCCGTCCCACGGGCCGGCGGCTGCACCGGGCCATGCCCTCCTGAGGCACGGCCCGGTCCCGGTCTCAGGCCGCCAGCCCCAGCGCGGCCATCCGCTTGGTGTGCGCCTCGGTGATCCGGGAGAACATCCGGCCGACCTCCGCGAGATCGAAGCCGTCCGCCACCCCGCCGACCAGCATCGTGGAGAGCGCGTCCCGCTCGGCCACCACCCGCTGCGCCTGCGAGAGCGCCTCACCCATCAGCCGCCGCGCCCAGAGGGCCAGCCGCCCGCCGACGCGGGGCTCCGCCTCGATCGCGGCGCGCACCTTCTCCACGGCGAAGTTGCCGTGCCCCGTGTCGTCCAGCACGGCCAGTACCAGCGAGCGGGTGTCCGTGTCGAGACGCGCGGCCACCTCGCGGTAGAAGTCACTGGCGATCGAGTCCCCGACATAGGCCTTGACCAGGCCCTCCAGCCAGTCCGAAGGAGCGGTCTGGCGGTGGAAGTCGTCGAGCGCCTTCGCGAACGGCTCCATCGCGCCGGTCGGCTCGGCGTCGATCGCCCGCAGCCGCTCGTTCAACTGCTCGAAGTGGTGGAACTCGGCGGCGGCCATCTTCGCCAGCGCGGCCTTGTCGGCCAGGGTGGGGGCCAGCTTGGCGTCCTCGGCGAGCCGCTCGAAGGCCGCCAGCTCGCCATAGGCGAGCGCGCCGAGCAGATCCACGACCGCGGCGCGGTACTGCGGCTGTGCGGCGGCCGTGTCCCAGCTCTGGGCGGCGATCCCGGTGGGTCCCTCGGCTGCGGGTGCGGGTGCGGTGGCGTTGTCGGGCGTCTCCATGGACGCACAATAGCCCGCTCTTCCCAGCCAGGAAGGGCCTGGTCAGACACTGTCGTGACACCGTTCCGACGAATTCGCCCAACACACATGCGCGATTCCGGGGTACAGTGATAAAGAGCCCGCTGGTGTTCTGGCGGGCCCTCGCAGTATCTGGCAGTGTTTCGCAGTGTTTTGTCCGAGGGTCTTTTTCTCGGACAGGCCCCATGAGGATGCCCGGTCGGTGGCCCGATCGGCTCCGACCCGACCGCCCTCCACGCGAATCGTACGCACAGCAGCGTACGACCGCAGATGAGGGGCCCCCTCAGCGGCACGAGCGCTCGAGCGACGGCAGTGGTCCCGCGCCATCCGGCCAACCCACGGCCGGCCGAGTACCCAGGTGCGGTACGACCCCCAGCGTTCGCCTCGCGCCGCGTCTCACAGAAGAGGCAGCACCCTGACTACGACTTTCCGAGAACTCGGAATCCTCCCCGAGACCGCCGAGGCGCTTGAAGCCGTCGGCATCATGTCTCCGTTCCCCATCCAAGAGATGACGCTCCCGGTCGCGCTTTCCGGCAAGGACGTCATCGGACAGGCCAAGACCGGCACGGGCAAGACGCTCGGGTTCGGTCTGCCGCTCCTGGAGCGCGTCACGGTCCCCGCGGACGTCGAGTCCGGCCGGGCCGTGCCGGAGAAGCTCACCAACGCCCCGCAGGCGCTGGTCGTCGTCCCCACCCGCGAGCTGTGCACCCAGGTCACCAATGATCTGCTGACGGCCGGCAAGGTGCGGAACGTCCGCGTTCTCGCGATCTACGGCGGCCGGGCCTACGAGCCCCAGGTCGAGGCCCTCAAGAAGGGCGTCGATGTGATCGTCGGCACCCCGGGCCGGCTCCTCGACCTGGCGGGCCAGAAGAAGCTCGATCTCTCGCATGTGCGCGCGCTCGTCCTGGACGAGGCCGACGAGATGCTGGACCTGGGCTTCCTGCCCGACGTCGAGAAGATCATCCAGCTGCTGCCGCCCAAGCGCCAGACCATGCTGTTCTCGGCGACCATGCCGGGCGCGGTCATCGGTCTCGCCCGCCGTTACATGTCGCAGCCCACGCACATCAGCGCCACCTCGCCGGACGACGAGGGCGCGACCGTCGCCAACACGACGCAGCGTGTCTACCGCGCCCACTCCATGGACAAGCCGGAGCTGGTCGCGCGCATCCTCCAGGCCGAGGGCCGCGGACTCGCGATGATCTTCTGCCGTACGAAGCGCACGGCCGCCGATATCGCCGACCAGCTCGCCCAGCGCGGCTTCGCCTCCGGCGCGGTCCACGGCGACCTCGGCCAGGGCGCCCGTGAGCAGGCGCTGCGCGCGTTCCGCAACGGCAAGGTGGATGTCCTGGTCTGCACCGACGTCGCCGCGCGCGGTATCGATGTCGAGGGCGTGACGCATGTCATCAACTACCAGTCGCCGGAGGAGGAGAAGACCTACCTCCACCGCATCGGCCGTACCGGCCGCGCGGGCGCGTCCGGTACGGCCGTCACCCTGGTCGACTGGGACGACATCCCTCGCTGGCAGCTCATCAACAAGGCGCTCGACCTCGGCTTCCCGGACCCGCCGGAGACGTACTCCACGTCACCGCACCTGTTCGAGGAGCTGAACATCCCCGAGGGGACCAAGGGCGTGCTGCCGCGGGCCGAGCGCACCCGCGCCGGTCTGTCGGCCGAGCAGGTCGAGGATCTGGGCGAGACGGGCGGCCGTGGCCGCAAGTCGGCGGCCACGGCGGTACGGGAAGAGCGCCCGGCCCGTACGCGCCCGCCGCGTCAGCGCCGCCGTACCCGCGGCGGGACCGCGCTGGACGGAACGGCGGTGGAGGGGACCGCGCTGGACGGGGCGGCCGAGCCGCAGTTCCAGACGGCCGTTCCTCTCGACGTACCGGAGAGCGGGAGCGCGGAGCAGTCGGCCACCGAGCCGCGTACCCCGCGCCGTCGCCGTCGTACCCGCAGCGGTGCCGTGGCGGCGCCCGGGGCCGAGGCACCGGTCCTGGAGACCGTGGAGACGCCTGTGGCCGTGGAGCCGGTGGTGGCTCCGCCGGTGGCGTCCGAGCCGGAGGCCGAGACGGCGGCCAAGCCGCGCCGTCGCCGCACGCGGGCCGCGAAACCCGCCGCGGAAGCGGCCATAGCGGTCGTCGAGACGGTCGGCGCGGCTGTGGCCGTCGACACCGTCGAAGCCCCCGTCGCCACAGTCACCGAGACCAAACCGCGCAGACGGACCCGGGTCGCCAAACCCGCCACCGAGGCGGACGTCACCGCGGAGGCGGTGGCGGTGGCCGACCCGGCCGAGGCCCCCGTCGCGGAGACCAAGCCCCGTCGGCGTACCCGCGTCACCAAGCCCGTCGCCGAGGCGGCGGACACGGCGGCCACGGGCGCCGAGACACCGGAGGGGGACGCGGTGCCCAAGCCGCGCCGCCGCCGTACCCGTACGACCGTGGCCAAGACCGACAGCTGACCCACGGACCTCGCCGATGGCCCGACGCCCCCAGGGTGCCGGGCCATCGGCGTACCGGCGCCCGGACGGCCCGCTTCCGGACGGCCCGGTTCCGGATGGATCGGTCTCCGGGCGAATCGGTTCCGGACGGGTCCGTTCCCGGCCGGTCGGCGGCGGAGCGTCCGGTCAGGGACCTGGCGGCGTCGCCCCGCCGCCGCGCGGTTAGCCTCGTCGCATGAGTCGGCCGTCCAGCTTCACCCCGCCCTCCTGCGCCCGTGCCCGTGCCCTGTCGACCCGTCGCGGCCGGTTCGCCGTGCTCGACGCCAGGCCCACGGGGGAGCCACAGGGAACCGTGCTTCTGCTGCCCGGGTACACCGGCAGCAAGGAGGACTTCATCTCACTGCTCGAACCGTTCACGGAGGCGGGCTACCGCGCTCTCGCCGTGGACGGCCGCGGACAGTACGAGACCGAGGGGCCGGACACCCCGGAGGCCTACGCGCAGGGCGAGCTGGCCGCCGATGTGCTGGCGCAGGCGGAGGCGGTCGGGACCCCCGTCCATCTGCTCGGACACTCGCTCGGCGGGCAGATCGCCCGCGCCGCCGTGCTGCTCGACCGGAGTCCGTTCCTCACGCTGACCCTGATGTCCTCGGGGCCCGCGCAGGTGGCCCGCGCCCAGCGGGAGCGGGTGAGGACGCTCGGTGACGCGCTCGCGACCATGACCATGGCGCAGGTCTGGGAGGCCATGCGCATGATGGACGCACCCGCCGACGACGACGTGATCCCCGTCGACGGTGAGGATCTGCGCGGGCGCTGGCTGCGGACCAATCCGGCGCAGCTCATCGCCACCGGCCGGCAGCTCTCCGTGGAGCCGGACCGGGTGGACGAGCTGGCCGCCGTGCGGCCGCTGCCCAAGCATGTGGTGTCAGGCGACCAGGACGACGCCTGGCCGTTGCCTCTGCTCGACGCGATGGCGGAGCGGCTCAAGGCCCGCAGGAGCGTCATCGAGGGCGCGGGGCACTCGCCCAACACCGACCGGCCGCTGGAGACCGCCGCCGCGCTGACGGACTTCTGGGACGGCCACTACTGACAGCCGCGGCTGAGGGACGGCCGCCCCGGTCGGGTCAGTACTGCGACTGGAGGTGCTGCCAGAAGCCGTCCCGCAGCGACCGCCGCAGTATCGCGTGGCCCCGCAGTGACCGCTGGAGCAGCCTCTCCGCCTCGATCAGCAGATCCTGGTCCACGGGGCCCGGCAGATACGGATGGCCCGGCAGCAGCTCACCCATCGCGTCCCGGCCACGCTCCGCCAGCCAGGTCGCGGCGATCTGCGCGCCGATGAAGCGCACCTGGTCCCGCGAGGGCGGTGGCTCGCCCTCGTGCTCGTACGTCGTGACCGGGCGGCGGGTGACATAGGGCTTGCAGAACTCCAGGTCGAAGGTGCGCTGGCTGTCGACCTCCCACAGCAGCGGCTCGGCCTGGTTGCGCCCCTCGCCGGCCTCTATGCCCCAGAGATGGACCCGTGCGCCGTACCCCTGCGCGGCCTCGACGGCCGACACCAGGTCCTCGTCACCGCCGACCAGGGCCGCGTCACTGATCGCGCGGTGCCGGGCGAGCGATTCGAGATCCGTACGGATCAGGGAGTCGACGCCCTTCTGCTGGTTGTTGGCGTTGAGATTGCCGAGTCTGACCTTGACGTCGGGCAGCTCCGCGATGGACTGCTGCTCAGGGGTGTGGATCCGCCGCCTGGCGCCGTCGTACCAGTAGACACGGAGCAGCCTGCTGTCCGCGAAGATGATCCGGGCCTTGTCGATGAAGGCCTCGATCAGCCCCTCGGCGTCGAGATCGAAGGAACGCCGGTCTTCCGTGCCCGCTACAAGCAACCCGGCCGCAGCATAGACGTAACCGGCGTCGACGAAGATGGCATGCGTGGACGGAGTCTTGGCGACCTCGGCGAGCATGCGCTGGAGCAGCTCGTTGGTCCGCTCCAGGCGGGCGGCGACCTCGGTGATCTCTGGGTTGATCTCTGCCTCGTTCATACGCGTTTCATTCTCTGTGGACGACACCGTACCCGCCAGTAGTCAGCGTCCCAGAGAATTTCCTTAGCCTAGGGAATATTTGCAGAGGACAACCCGTTGAAGGTACACGTAACACCATTCACGTAACGACCGACGGACATCCCGTCACCCATAGTTCTCCAGCAGGAGGATCAGACGAAGGGAGAAGCCTGTGCGCTTTGAAATCATGCGACTCGACGATGTCGACGGCACCGCCGTGGACAGCACCGTCGTGGACGCCGCCTCCGTCAACCGCATCGTGCAGCAGGCCGCCGCGATGGGCCAGCGGATCTATATCCGTCCGGCCGAAGACCCGGCCTCGTAACTGCTCACCTCACCTCACCACATCGCATCCGAAGCGCCCCCGTACAGATCACCCGTACGGGGGCGCTGCCTGTACGGGGGAGCCGGGTCCGCGCCCCGGCGGCCGGGGCCGGGCGCCGGGGTCAGGCACCTTGTACGACCTGGGTCACGCCGTTGATGATCTGCTGCACGGCGATCGCCGAGAGCATCATCCCGGCCAGCCGGGTCACCAGCACCACACCCCCGTCCTTGATCAGCCGGATGATCACCAGCGAATAGCGCATCGTCAGCCACAGCACGACATGCATCGCGACGATCGCGGCCCAGACCGAGAGCTGCGCCGCCGCGCCGTCGGCGTGCTGCACGGCGAGGATGACGGACACGATCGCGCCCGGCCCCGCGAGCAGCGGCATACCCAGCGGTACGAGCGCCACATTGACGTCCTTGGTCTGCTTCGGCTCATCGGACTTTCCGGTCAGCAGATCGAGAGCGATGAGCAGCAGAAGCAGACCGCCGGCGATCATCAGCGCCGGTACGGACACATGGAGATAGTCCAGGATCTGCTGGCCGAGTACGCCGAAGACGGCGATCACCCCGAAGGCGACGGCCGCCGCCTGCCAGGCCATGGCACGCCGGACCTTGGCGGGGCGTCCCGAGGTGAGGGCGAGAAAGATGGGAGTGATCCCGGGCGGGTCCATGATCACGAAAAGGGTCAGAAAGAGCGATCCGAAAACGGCGACGTCGAACACGGTGAAGGCCTTGCGGGAGGAGGGAGTGGGGAGGGGGAGGAGCCGCGAGGCGCGGCGAAGCGGGCCCGTACGAGCGGACTCCCGCGTACAGATCCGAGCCGGTGTCCGAAGCGGCCCGCGGTCAGGCGCGCGGGTACGGGTCCGGGCGGCACACCCACCCCGGCGGGACCGGGGAGCCGGCCCTCGCGGGCCGGCGGGATGTGTGGGACAGGACCGGACCTAGGCGCGTCCGCCCGCGCCCGGCACCGGGAACGCGCCGGACGCGCGCCGGGTGATCTCGCCGTAGATCTCCGGGTCGGTCGTGCACGCGCCGAGTTCCACGGACTTCCGGCTGCCGTGGTAGTCGCTGGAGCCGGTGACCAGCAGCCCGAGCTCGGCGGCCTGGCCGCGCAGCCGGACCCGCGTCGGTGCGTCGTGGTCCACGTGGTCGACCTCGATCCCGTCGAGACCCGCGGCGGCGAACCGCGCGACCGCGGAGTCGGGCACGACCGCGCCGCGCTTGACGGCCTGCGGATGCGCGAACACCGTGACCCCGCCGGCGGCCTTGACCAGACGGATCGCCTCGAACGGGTCGAGTTCGTGCTTCTCGGCGTAGGCGCGCCCGCCGTTGGCCAGCCACTCGGGCGTGAAGGCGTCGGACACCGTTGCGACGACACCGAGTTCGACGAGGGCCGTGGCGATGTGCGGACGTCCGAGAGAGGCGTCCCCCGCGATCCGGGTCACCTGCTCCCAGGTGATCGGGACGCCCAGGTCCTGGAGCTTGCCGACCATCGCCCGCGCCCGGGGCACCCGGTCGTCCCGTACCAGCTCGCGCTCGCGCAGGAACTCGGGCTCGTCCGGGTCGAAGAGATAGGCGAGCATGTGCAGGCTGATGCCGTCGAGCCGGCACGACAGTTCGGCCCCGGTCACCAGGGTGAGATCACGGTCGAGATCCGCGAGCGCGGCGATCGCGCCGGCGTGGCCGCGGGTGGAGTCGTGGTCGGTCAGGGCGACGACGTCGAGCCCGGCGGCGGCCGCGTTACGGACCAGCTCGGCCGGGGTGTCCGTACCGTCCGAGGCCGTGGAGTGGGTGTGCAGATCGATGCGCACGACGCGTACTCCGGGGGCTCGGGGCGGACGGGACATGCCCCAGGATAACGGGAGATTCGAACAGCCCGGACGCCCTCGGTCCGGCGCCACCGCGCGCCGCACGCGGCCCGGAGCGCGACGGTCAGGACGGCGGCCCGACGGCGGTCAGGACAGCAGCCGGTCAGGACAGCAGCCGGGGCGACAGCGCCCCGCAGGGCAGCAGTTCCACCTCGGCGCCCGCGTCCCGCAGATCGGTCAGCACCAGTTCGTCGTAGAGCAGCAGTCCCGACTGCTCCGGCCAGACGATCGCCCACAGCCACAGTCCGAGCGCCTCGCCCGCGAAGACCGCCCGGTCGTCCGGGGCCTGGGCGACATGCCAGAGCGGGGTGGGCCGGCCCGCGGCGAGCAGTTTGGCCTGCGGCGGCTTGTCGACCCCGATGTGCGGGCCGGGATCGGGGCCGTCGATCCCCGCGTACCGGGCGCCCAGCCCGACCCCCAGCTCCTCCGCGACCAGCAGCAGTTCCCCCGTGCCACCGAGGGGTGCCGGCCCCGAGCAGGCGACGGCGGTGGCACGGCCTCCGCTGCGGTCGTCGCCCGCGTACGCCACTCCCGTGAAGAGCCAGCCGACGGGGAGCGGCCAGGGCATCCAGACCGGGACCCGCGCGCGGTTCACCACGACGCCGAGGGCTTCGACGCTGGGCGGTATCACGGGCTGGAGCGGATGCACGGTTCCGTGCACAGCGCACTGCCAGGAGTCGGCGAAAAGACCGGGCGCCCTGACCCGGCCACCGCACTTCGGGCAACTGGGTTCGCCCCTCATAGCGCCCCACGGTCCTCCCCGGCCGACGTCGCGTCAAGGACGATCACCCTTCCGGCGGGAGTCGCAGCGGAACTGAACGGAACTGAACAGCCGTGTTCCATCAGCGATCGGTCCGCCATGGATCAGTCCGGGGATTCCGCCGGACAGTCCGCCGGGGATCCCTCCGGGTTTCCGCCGGGCAGTCCGCCGGGCAGTCCGCCGGGGATCAGTCCAGGGAGACGGAGCGGCGCAGCGGATCGCGCAGATCCGTGCCGTTGGCCAGCCAGCGCTCCTGAAGCTCCTGCGCTCCCCTGACCCGCTTCCACGCCGCCTCGTTCGCGGTCATCGGCAGCAGCGGCAGAAACCGCACCGGCTCCAGAGGAGCGTCCAGTTCGAGGTCCGGCACCAGTCCGCCGGACTCACCGACCAGCACCGACTGGAACGGCGCACCCGGCCAGAGCGGCGCACCGAGGTCCAGCGAGCCGCCCGAGGCCACGACCACCCCCTCGACCTGCGGAGACGCGGCGAGTGTGGCCAGCGGACGCAGCACCTGGTCGGTGTCGGCGAGCCCCGCCCGCACGGTGAGGATCAGCTCGGCCCTGGGCCCCTTCACCGGATCGGCGAGCAGCGCCGAGGGATCCGCCATCGGCTGCGCCGACATCCCGAGCGTGACATACCTCACCACGTCCTGGCCGATCGCGGAGCGGCCGTCCCCCGTGGAGCCACCGTCCGGAGAACCGCTCCAGGAGTCCTGGAAGCGCAGCACCTCGATACGGTCCGTCCCCAGGAATGTCACCGAGGCCCGCGCGTCCGGTTCGCCCAGCGCCGTACGCAGCCTGGCTTCCACCAGAGCGAGAATTTCTCCCATACGGCGAGCATAGATCGCGTAAGAATCGGGCAGAGGAAGGGATTGACGTCTGTCTGCTGATAGTCTTGGCCGCTGGTCGGGACAGTGCGCGGAAGCGTCGCTCTCCAGTCCCGACATCACGTCATCCCCCACGGGGGACCGGCCGGAGGAGGTGGGGCTGCGGTGGATCGAAGTCACCCGGCCAATACCAACCGCTCTTCCGCCCCGCTCATGTCCCGGTGACCCGGGTCCCGGGTATCTGAGGCCTCAGCCCGTCCGGGCACGGCACTTCGCACGACGGAAGAGCACTTCTTTTCTGCCTGTGTTTTCCGCCTGTCTGTAGCGAACGCCGTCACCGCGACCCCGCGGTGCCGCCCGCTTTGCGGACGTACGCACCACGTCCCCATTCCGGGCTGTGCCACCTCGCCGACGGCCTCTCCGTGAAGGAGCCCGCCATGTCGATGATCCGAGACCTGCGCGCAGCGGTCCGCCCGGCCCTGCGCAAGAGCACCGCCGCCTACGGCAAGTACGACTCGTACGACGCCACCCGTGACCCGTCCGCGTCGAGCGCGGTCGTCGACTGCGCGGTCTACCGCAAGGGCCGCCGGGTGCTGGAGGACCCCTGTGTCACACCGCACGAGGCGATGCTGCGGGTACGTGACGGCGGCGGCTTCGCCTGGATCGGTCTCCATGAGCCGACCGAGGAGGAATTCGCCGGTATCGCGGCCGAGTTCGGGCTCCACCCGCTGGCGGTCGAGGACGCGGTGCACGCGCATCAGCGGCCCAAGCTGGAGCGGTACGACGACACGCTGTTCACGGTCTTCAAGACCATCCACTATGTCGAGCACACCGAACTGACCTCGACCAGCGAGGTCGTGGAGACCGGTGAGGTCATGTGCTTCACCGGACGGGACTTCGTCATCACCGTCCGGCACGGCGGCAAGGGCTCACTGCGTGCCCTGCGCCACCGGCTGGAGGAGGACGAGGAGTTGCTCGCCAAAGGGCCCTCCGCCGTGCTGCACTCCATCGCCGACCATGTCGTCGACGGATATATCGCGGTGGCGGCGGCCGTGCAGGACGACATCGACGAGGTCGAGATCGATGTCTTCTCCGCGCCCGCGAAGGGCAGTCCGCGCGGCTCCGACGCCGGACGGATCTATCAGCTCAAGCGTGAGGTACTGGAGTTCAAGCGGGCCGCCTCCCCGCTGCTGCGGCCGATGCAGCTCCTGAGCGAGCGGCCGATGCGGCTGGTGGACCCGGACATCCAGAAGTACTTCCGCGATGTCGCGGACCATCTCGCGCAGGTGCACGAGCAGGTCATCGGCTTCGACGAGCTGCTGAACTCGATCCTCCAGGCGAATCTGGCGCAGGCGACCGTCGCGCAGAACGAGGACATGCGCAAGATCACGTCCTGGGCGGCCATCATCGCCGTACCGACGGCCATCTGCGGGATCTACGGCATGAACTTCGATCACATGCCGGAACTGCACTGGAAGTTCGGTTACCCGATGGTGCTCGGCGCGATCGCCGTCGTCTGTGTGACGATCCATCGCACCCTCAAGCGCAACGGGTGGCTCTAGGCTGCGGCTCCAGGCGCTCCCGTGCCCGTGGTGCTCCTGCGCCCCGCGGTACGGGCGGTGTCCGGCCGGGTGTCCGGGGCGCCGGTTAAGCTGCGGGGCATGACAGATCCGCAGCTCGGCCAGGCGCTTGTCGAGGAGGCCACCAAGAAGTCCGCGCTCATCTGGGTGCGGGGCCCGGGGCCCGTTCGCGCGCTGTGGCACATCTGGCACGAAGGCGCCGCGTATCTGGTCGGGGACGGCCCCGGGGAGCAGCCGCTGCCGGGGCTCGCCGACGGCTCCACCGCCGAGGTGACCGTACGCAGCAAGGACAAGGGCGGCCGGCTGGTCGTCTGGACCGCGGCCGTCACCGAACTGCCCCCGCGCTCGGCGGACTGGGAGGCGGCCGTGGCCGAGCTCAAGGGCAAGCGGCTCAACGCGCCGGACGCGGAGGAGATGCCGGAGCGCTGGGCGCGTGAGTGCCGGGTGCTGCGGCTGACGCCCCAGGGCATGACCACCGACCTGCCGTCGGACTCGCAGGCCGCCGTGCCCCTGCCGACGGTGGCGACAACTCGTCAGCCCGCGCCCGCCTCGCTCGGGCGACTGCTCCTGAGGAAAATCGGCCCGTCCCGCGATTGAGGACGACCCGTCGGCCGGTCGGCCCCGGCCCTGGCAGTCGGATCCAAACCCGGCGCACGACCTCGGCGCACGACCTCGGCGCACGGCCCTGGACCTGTGTCCTCCCCGGACTAGTTCTCGGCCTTCGGCAGACGGCTGCCGTAGTCGACGGTCTCCCCCTTCGCCGGGGCCTCCAGCACGAAATCCTTGCCCCAGTCGGAGAGAGTGACCGTCCCGGCGCCGCCCGCGCGTACCAGTTGCAGCGGGTACGGCACGCCCTCCAGCGAGACGTCCAGCGTCCCGCCGTCGCCCTCACCGCCGTTGACCTTGACGGTCCGCAGACCGCCGATCCGGTCGCGGTCGCCCTTGGTCAGCTTGCCGTGCAGCGTCAGTATCCCGTCGAGCAGCACGTTCTTGTCCGTGAAGCCGCTGAGCTGCTTGTACGAGGGGTCGTCCTCCGGGACCTTCACATACTTGTCCTGGAGCTTGTCCGCGACCGCGACGTCCGATTCGCTGGGCTGTCCGCTCCCGCCGCCCTCGTCCGTGTCCGCGTGGCTCCAGAACCCGGCGTCGGCCTTCAGATACAGCTCGTCCTCGATCCGCAGGAGCTGGAAGGTGCTGTCCTTCGAGATCACCGAGCCGATGCCGCCGTCCGCCTTGAGCTGCATATTGAGCTTGTAGGTCTCCCCGTTGCTCACCAGCGAGCCCGAGAGCCGGACCGCGCTCGCGCCGTCCGCCGCGGACTGCGCCTTTCTCTCGATCTCGGTGGCGGCGAGCTTCCCGACACCGTTCGTTCCCTCGTCCGGATCCTCACCGCACGCCGTGAGTACGGCGGCCAGCCCCGCGCAGAGCGCGACGGGGAGTGCGGCCCGGCGGACACGGCCGGACGACAGGGGAAGGGACACAGACACACTGCCTCTCATACGCGGTGGCGGGTGGCAGACGGCAGCGTACCCGGGCCGTCCGCGCCGCTCGACAGAGAGCCGTACCGATGCCGTACGCACGCCGTACGGACCGTTCCACCAGGGCGTACCGGACCGGTACGGGCTAGCCTGAACCCGTTATCGCGCTGGATAGAAGGACATTCAGGGACAGGCTTTCAGGGACAAGGAGGCGCGCGCAATGGCCGCTGGCGCTCCTCGGATCTTCGTCTCGCATCTGGCCGGTGTGCCGGTCTTCGATCCCGCCGGTGATCAGGTGGGCCGGGTCCGCGATCTGGTGGCGATGCTGCGGGTCGGCCGCCGCCCGCCGCGGCTGCTCGGTCTGGTCGTAGAGGCACTCACCCGGCGCCGGATCTTCCTGCCCATGACCCGCGTGACCGGCATCGAGTCGGGCCAGGTGATCACCACCGGGGTGCTGAACGTACGGCGCTTCGAACCGCGCCCCACGGAGCGTCTGGTCCTGGGCGAACTGCTGGACCGACGGGTGCGGCTGGTGGAGAGCGGCGAGGAGGTGACGGTCCTCGATGTGGCGATCCGCCAGCTCCCGGCCCGCCGCGACTGGGAGATCGACAAGGTCTATGTACGGCGCGGCAGGAAGGGCGGCGCGCTGCGGCGGCGCGGGGAGGCACTGACGGTCGAGTGGTCGGCGGTCACCGGTTTCTCCCTGGAGGAGGAGGGGCAGGGCGCGGAGAACCTTGTCGCCACCTTCGAGCGGCTGCGTCCGGCCGATCTCGCCAACGCGCTGCACCATCTCACGCCGAAGCGGCGGGCCGAGGTGGCCGCGGCGCTCGACGACGACCGGCTCGCGGATGTGATGGAGGAGCTGCCCGAGGACGACCAGGTGGAGATCCTCGGCAAGCTGGAGGAGGAGCGCGCGGCCGATGTCCTGGAGGCGATGGACCCGGACGACGCGGCCGATCTGCTCTCCGAGCTGCCCGAGGTGGACAAGGAGCGGCTGCTGACGCTGATGCGGCCGGACGACGCCGCGGACGTCCGCCGGCTGATGTCGTACGAGGAGCGCACGGCGGGCGGTCTGATGACGACCGATCCGATCGTGCTGCGGCCGGACGCGACGGTCGCCGACGCGCTGGCCCGGGTGCGGCAGCAGGACCTCTCCCCCGCGCTCGCCGCGCAGGTCTATGTGTGCCGGCCGCCGGACGAGACGCCGACGGGCAGATATCTGGGTACGGTCCACTTCCAGCGGCTGCTGCGGGAGCCGCCGTACACCCTGGTCAGCTCGATCGTGGACAGCGATCTGCCGCCGTTCGACCCCGGGACCCCGCTCTCGGAGATCACCAGCTTCCTCGCCGCGTACAACATGGTCTCGGCGCCCGTGGTGGACGACGGCGGGTCGCTGCTCGGCGCGGTGACCGTCGACGACGTACTCGACCACATGCTGCCGGACGACTGGCGTGAGACGGACTACCACGGCCTTGAGGAGGCGGCCGGCCGTGGTGAGTGACCGTGCGGACAAGGACGGCGGCCGGGAGCGCGCGAGGGCCGTGCCGGGCATGGGGTCGACGGCGCTGTCGCGCGGCGGCCGGAACCGGCTGGACCAGCCGCTGCCACCGCGGCGCAGACTGCTGCCCGACTACGATCCCGAGGCCTTCGGGGTGCTCTCGGAACGGATCGCCCGCTTCCTGGGGACGGGCCGTTTCATCGTCTGGATGACCCTGATCATCATCCTCTGGCTCGTCTGGAACATCACCGCCCCGGTCTGGCTGCGCTGGGACCCGTATCCGTTCATCTTCCTGACGCTGATGCTGTCCCTCCAGGCCTCCTACGCGGCCCCGCTCATCCTGCTGGCGCAGAACCGCCAGGACGACCGGGACCGGGTCACCCATGAGCAGGAGCGCAAGCAGAACGAGCGCTCCATCGCGGACACGGAGTATCTGACCCGGGAGATCGCGGCGCTGCGGATAGGCCTCGGCGAGGTGGCCACCCGGGACTGGATCCGGTCCGAACTCCAGGACTTGGTGCGGGACATGGTGGAGCACCGGGTGGTGTTCCCGGCCGAGACCGTCCACGGCCGCGAGGAACCCGATCGCTGACGGCCTTTCCCTGGGCCGCGCCGGGCGCCGTACCATCACGGTATGGCTACCGACACGTACGGAACCGCCGTCCCCGCGGAAGACGCGGTGCGCGCCGCGCTGGCGACGGTGAACGACCCCGAGATCCACCGGCCGATCACCGATCTCGGGATGGTCAAATCCGTGGAGATCGGCACGGACGGCGCGGTGGCCGTCACGGTGTATCTCACGGTGTCCGGCTGCCCGATGCGCGACACGATCACACGGAGCGTGACGGACGCGGTCTCCGGGGTCGAGGGCGTCACCCGGGTCGACGTCACGCTGGACGTGATGAGCGACGAGCAGCGGCGCGGGCTGGCGGCGTCGCTGCGCGGCGGCACCGCGGAGCGGGAGGTGCCGTTCGCCAAGCCCGGCTCGCTGACCCGGGTGTACGCGGTGGCATCGGGCAAGGGCGGTGTCGGCAAGTCCTCGGTGACGGTCAATCTGGCCGCGGCGATGGCGGCCGACGGGCTGAAGGTCGGGGTGGTCGACGCGGACATCTACGGCCACAGCGTGCCGCGGATGCTCGGCACCGAGGGCCGGCCCACCCAGGTCGAGAATATGATCATGCCGCCGTCGGCGAACGGTGTGAAGGTGATCTCCATCGGTATGTTCACCCCGGGCAACTCGCCCGTGGTGTGGCGCGGGCCGATGCTGCACCGCGCGCTCCAGCAGTTCCTCGCGGATGTGTACTGGGGCGATCTGGACGTGCTGCTGCTCGATCTGCCGCCGGGGACGGGCGACATCGCGATCTCGGTGGCGCAGCTGGTGCCGAACGCGGAGATCCTGGTGGTCACGACCCCGCAGCAGGCCGCGGCCGAGGTCGCCGAGCGGGCCGGCTCCATCGCCGTACAGACCCATCAGAAGATCGTCGGTGTGGTCGAGAACATGTCGGGTCTGCCCTGTCCGCACTGCGACGAGATGATCGATGTCTTCGGCACCGGCGGCGGCAAGCTGGTCGCCGAGGGGCTGACGAGGACGACCGGCGCCACGGTTCCGGTGCTGGGCGCGATCCCCATCGACGTACGGCTGCGGGAGGGCGGCGACGAGGGCAAGCCGATCGTGCTCTCCGACCCCGACTCCCCGGCGGCGACGGCGCTGCGCGAGATCGCGGAGAAGCTGGGCGGCAGGCAGCGCGGTCTGGCGGGCATGTCGCTGGGAATCACCCCGCGCAACAAGTTCTGAGGCTGAGGGCGCCTACGGGTCGGCCAGGTTCTGTACGGCCACCAGGTCTGTACGGCCATGAGGGGCCATGGGTAAGGGGCGACCGCAATGGCGGTCGCCCCTTACCCACGCTCGGCTCCGTACGGGCCGTACAGCTCGTTACGAGTCGTACGAGCGGATGTCCTCGATCACCGAGAAGCCGACGCCGTAGGCGCTCATCCCGCGGCCGTAGGCACCGAGGTGCACAGCGCCGCTCGTCGACCCGGCCAGCACCCAGCCGAACTCGGACTCGCGGTAGTGGAAGGGTGTCGGCACCCCGTCGACCGGCAGCGAGAGGACCGACCAGGCGGGCCCCTCCAGATCGTCGGCCAGCTCGAACGCGGCTTCCGTCTGCTGCTTCAGCCAGTCGTCACGCAGGGTGTGGTCGAGCTGCGGCGGCCAGGTCGCGGACAGCAGGCCCGAACCGGCCAGCCAGGCGGCCGAGGAGGCGGTGGTGGCGTCGAGATGGCCGCTGCCGTCACCGCTGCGGCGCTCGGGGCTGACGGCCACCGTGATCACCACCGCGAAGCGCTCCTGGTCCGCCGAGGGGTCCGGCCTTATCGACGGCTCTTCCCCGTGCCCGGTGGAGCCGTGCCGTACGGTGCCGTCGGCCGTGGCCCCGACCTGCATCAGCCAGCGCGGCCCGGTGAACGCGTCGTCCAGTCCGTACCAGGGGAACGGTGCCCGCAGATACTCCGCGACCGTGCGACGCGCGAGCGCCGGCACCGTCTCGGCCCCGACGCTGGATGAACTGGCGCTCCGCGCCTCTGTCCGGCTCGTCGTCTCCATCTGGCCGGCGCCTCCTCGATCTCTCGCGTCCGCAGCGGCCCGCCCCCGACGGGCGCCTCACTGCCGGACAGATGGAGGATAGCCACCCCGTACCGCCTCGCCGGGATTGATGGCCCTCAGGTGGCGTCTGCGTCGAAGGGCGGACGGTCGTCGCGAGCGGGCTTCTCGCTCTTCTTGAGCAGGTCGGGGGTGCTGGAGGAACCATTCGCCGACCCGACCGGAGCCACCGGGGCGTCCGACACGGAGCCACTCTCATGGCCGTTCACCGCGTCGGCCACATCGGCCATCTCCTTACGGAGGTCGAAGCTGCTGCGGATCTCCTTCAGCCCCAGATCGTCGTTGTCCATGAGCTGCTTGCGGACGAACGTCTTGGGGTTGAGGTCCTCGAACTCGAAGTCCTTGAACTCCGGACCCAGCTCTGAGCGGATGTCCTCCTTGGCGCTCTCGGAGAACTCGCGGATCTTGCGGACGAAGCGCGACACGTCCTGGATGACCTTGGGCAGCTTCTCCGGACCGAACACGAGCACCGCGAGGACCACGATCGTGACCAGCTCAAGTGCGCCGATGTCATTGAACACCTTGCTGCTCCTTGTGTTCTCCATGTCCGCGGACGGAGGTCGGGGCCGTCCTGGCCTGAAGTGGTCGAGGTCCGGGCCGCTCCACGGTACCTGGCGCACCTGTCCGGGCGGTACCTTCGGGTGTCCGTCAGGTGCCGTCCGCGGAGCCCAGGACCACCGCCAGGGTCCTTTCCCGGCCACCGCGGAGCAGTGTCAGTTCCAGCCGGTCCCCCGGGCGGTGGGCGCGGATCTTGACGATCAGTTCCTCACCGCTGTGCACGCGCCGGCCGTCCACCTCGGTGATGACGTCCCCCGCCTCGATCCCGGCCTTGGCCCCCGGGCCGCCGGAGGTCACCGCGGGACCGCCGTCCGCGGCCTTCGTGCCGACCCGGGCGCCGTCGCCCGCGTACTCCATGTCGAGACTGACCCCGATCACGGGGTGGGTGGCCTTGCCGGTGTTGATCAGCTCCTCGGCCACGCGCTTGCCCTGGTTGATGGGTATCGCGAAGCCGAGACCGATGGATCCCGACTGGCCGCCGTCGGGTCCGGCGCCGCTGTCCGCGGCGCGGATCGCGCTGTTGATGCCGATGACCCGGGCCTGGGTGTCCACCAGGGGGCCGCCGGAATTGCCGGGGTTGATGGGGGCGTCGGTCTGGAGGGCGTCGACATAGCTCACATCGCTGCCGTCGCCGCTCTCACCGCCCGCGGTGATGGGGCGTTCCTTGGCGCTGATGATCCCGGAGGTCACCGTGTTGGACAGGTCGAAGGGGGCGCCGATGGCCACGACCGGATCGCCGACCCGGACATTGTCGGAGTTGCCCAGCGGCAGGGGCTTGAGCCCGGAGACCCCGGTGACCTTGACGACGGCGAGGTCGTAGCCGCTGTCCTTGCCGACCAGTTCGGCCTTGGCGGTCTGGCCGCCGCTGAACGTGACCGATATCTCGCCGGAGGATCCCGCGGGCTGGACGACATGGTTGTTCGTCAGGATGTGGCCCTGCCGGTCGAGGACGAAGCCCGTGCCGGTGCCCTGTTCGTCGCTGCCGCTGACATGGAGGGTGACGACGCTGGGCAGGGCGCTGGCCGCGATGCCCGCGACACTGTCGGGCGCCCGGCCACCGGACTCCCGGTCGGTCTGCGGGAGTTCGACGCTGGTGAAGCCGCCGTTGCGTTCGATGTACGCGCCGACCGCGCCGCCCAGCACACAGCCGGCGAACGCGAGCAGGACCGTGCCCGCGACACCGGCCCGGCGCCGCTTGGTCCGCCGCGGCTCGCCGTGGTGGGTCAGGGGCTGCTGCCCGGGGGCGGGGGCGGCGGTGCTCCACGGGTCGTACTGGACCCACTGCGACGGCTGCGGCTGCTGGTGCTGGGTCTGCTGGTGCTGCGGCTGATGTGGCTGTGCCTGCGGCTGGTGCGGCTGCGGCGGGGCCGGGGGCGGATAGCCCTGCGACCCCTGCGGCCCCTGCTGGCCCGCGTACGGCGGTGGCAGCGGGGTGCCGTGCGCGGGGGTCGGGAGCTGCACGGGCGGTGCGGGCGCCCAGGGTCCTGGTCCCCCGTAGGGCGGTGTGCTGTATTCGTCGGGCTCGTGCAGCGGCCGCGGTCGCTCCCGCGGTACGACGGAAGCCTGATCGGCGGGCGCCGCGAGCGCGGGTCCGGGAGTGTGCTCGCCGGACCCTGACGTCTCGTCGGCGACGGGAGGCAACTGCGCCGTCACCTCGCCGCTCGGCGCCGACGGCACCTCCGGCTCCTGCGGTGTCGCGCGCCCCGCTGGGGGACGGCTCCACCACTTCGCCTCGGGTCCGGTGGGCTTCCCGTCGTCCATGCTCTCCCCGCAACTGCCGTTCCGCGCCCCGACAGAGGCACCCCTGCAAGGATTCAACCAGGTTTACGAACGTCCGCGCAGGGGCCCGCTCAGCGCCGGGTCGAGAACGTGCTGGCAGGCAGTGTCGGGGCCGCGAGCTGGGTGGGGCTGGGGGTGGCGGTGTAGCCCGTCCCGGAGGCCGCGTCGATCTGGACGGCGGGGTCCGCGGGCCGTATCAACGGCGGCTGTACGGCGCCCATCAGGAGGCCCGGCGAGAACGGGTGCTCGGAGAGCGTCTGGGTCTGGAACACCCCGGGAAGCGCCTCGGCGGCCGGACGGTCCACTGAGTGCGGCAGCAGTCCGCCGCCTCCGCCCTGGCGCCTGCCCGGCTCGCCGCTCAGCGGGGTGGCGGTGCCGGGAGCCCGCATCGGCGTCACATTGTTGCCCGAGCCCCGGGGCAGGGCGTCGGCGGCCGTGCCCAGCGGCATCGTGCCGCCGAGGGCCATCGCGGCGAACGACACCGCGCTGGCGGCGGCGAAGGCGAAGCGCCGTCCGCGCCACGGCGAGCGCTCGGCCTCCTGGCGCGCGACCTCATGGATACGGAAGCCGGAGCCGCTGGGCAGCACCCCCGCGTGGGTACCGGCGGGGACATAGCCGAAGCCGTCACCGAAACCGTCCGTACGCACACCGAAGACGCCCTCACCAAAGCGCCCCCCGTCGAACAGCCCCTTTGCGTCGTCGTCATCTCCCGGGGATCCGCCGGGCAGTCCCTGGAGTCGCGCCAGCAGTCCCGCGGAGGGCGCCGGCGGGGCTGTCTCGGCGAATACGCTCTTCAGCCGTCGCTGGGCGTCGGCCTCCGCCTTGCACTTGGCACAGGTCGCGAGATGGGCCAGCACACGCTCGCGCGCGTCATGGTCCAGCTCTCCGTCCACCAGGGCGGCGAGCCGGTCGCCCAGATGCTGTTCGGCGGGGGTCGGGCTTGTGCCACTCACGCCGCTCCGCCCTCCCCGGCCACGCTCACAAAGGCGCGCTGCTCGGCTCGGGCCTCGGGCGAACGGTGCTGAAGGGCCTTGCGCAGATGCGAGCGCCCGCGGTGGATCCGGCTCCGCACGGTGCCGAGCTTCACACCGAGGGTGGCCGCGATCTCCTCGTACGACAGTCCCTCGATGTCACAGAGCACCACGGCGGCGCGGAACTCGGGTGCGAGGGTGTCCAGCGCCTGCTGCACGTCCGCGTCGAAGTGGGTGTCGTGGAAGGCCTGCTGGGGCGACGGCTCACGGCTGGGCAGCCGCTCCGCGGCGTCGTCCCCGAGCGCGTCGAACCGGATCCGCTGCTTGCGGCGGACCATGTCCAGGAAGAGATTGGTGGTGATCCGGTGCAGCCAGCCCTCGAAGGTGCCGGGGGTGTAGGTCGACAGCGAGCGGAAGACCCGGACGAAGACTTCCTGGGTCAGGTCCTCGGCATCGTGCTGATTACCCGTGAGGCGGTAGGCGAGGCGGTAGACACGTCCGCTGTGCGTGCTGACGATCTCCTCCCAGCTGGGAGGCGTCCACGCCTGCGATTCCGCATCCGATGCGAAGGTCGCGGTAACTGCGGAGTCGATGGAGCGAGAACGGTCAGCGAAGTTGGTCACGGATCTCGGCTTGCCGGCCGACCTGAGATAGCGCTTCAGCGCTCCTCCCCGATCCACAGGCGCAGCCGCACCTCCCCTGTCGGCTCTGGTGGTGTCCAGTGGAGCCCCTACCATAGCCACTCCGCCCGTTAGCTCCGGATAAGAATCTTTACGCGAAATTCGGACCGGCCCCCGCGCTGATCCGAGCTGATCACGGGGGAGCCACACCCCCTCATAACGCCTGGTCCCATCTGCGGGTTCCCAGGCGCAGCGGATACAGTCACCGTTGCGCCGCCAACGGGGACAAGGAGAGGGTCATTACCGCCAACCGGCAGACGAGCTGGGCGTTCGCCGACGCCTTTGTCGCCGAGGACGAAGCACTGCGCTGGGCCCGGGACCGGGCCCGTGAGACAGGGCTTCGCTCGGTGTCACCAGGCACCGGAGCCGCGCTGCGTCTGCTCGCCGCCACGCTGGACGCGAAGGCGGTGGCCGAGATCGGCACCGGCACCGGTGTCTCGGGGACGTATCTGCTCCTGGGGATGCGCCCGGACGGTGTCCTGACCACGGTCGACACGGAGCCGGAGCGCCAGCAGTTCGCCCGGCAGACCTTCCGCGCGGCCGGGTTCGCGGGCAATCGCGCGCGGTTCATCCCCGGCCGGGCCCTGGACGTACTGCCCCGGCTCGCCGACGGCGGATACGACCTGGTCTTCTGCGACGGGGACCGTCTTGAGTGCCTGGACTATCTCGCTGAATCGTTGCGGCTGCTCCGGCCCGGGGGACTCGTCTGTTTCGAGGGCGTCTTCGCGGACGGCCGGACGGTCGACTCGGCGGCCCAGCCCGCGGAGGTGCTGAGGCTGCGGGAGCTGCTGCGGACCGTACGGGAGAGCCCGGAGTTGCTGCCCACGCTGCTGCCGGTGGGCGACGGGCTGCTGTGCGCGGTGCGGCGCGGCTGAGGCCGGGGAACACGGCACAAGGCACGCGGGGCGGGGTGCGGGGCCGGGAAACACGGCACGCTGGGCGGGGGCCCGTGCCACCCCGTACGTCCCAAGGGCACCAAGGGCACCAAGGGCACCGAGAAAGACGTGAGACCGCTGGACATCACACTGCCCCGGTACGGACTCTCGTCCGTGCCGGGGCAGCGTCGGTGCCGGTCCGCGGGCGACCGTGCACCGCGAAGACTGTGAGCCTTCCGCTCAGCCGACGACCTTCTTCAGCGCGTCGCCCAGCGCATCCGCCTCGTCCGGAGTCAGCTCGACGACAAGCCGACCGCCGCCTTCGAGCGGAACGCGCATGACGATGCCCCGCCCCTCCTTGGTCACCTCGAGCGGGCCGTCGCCCGTTCGCGGCTTCATGGCCGCCATGCTCGTTCCCCTTCCTGAAACCAGCTCATCGCAGCCGGCGGCCCCATCACAGGCGCTGTGTCACCGGCATCGAACACATTGCTTCCAGCCCATTATCCCGCATGGCGGGACCCGATGACCAACATCGGGCGGCATCGCTTATGCAACGCGCTCTCGCAAAACCACTCAATTCGGCGATCCGCCTGCGATACTTCGCCGCCGTGCCCTCCACGGCGGCCCGGCTTTCTTAGACGCAGGTCACATGCCCGTCGCCGGTGATCTCCGCCATGCTGGGGCCGGACAGGACTGCCCGAGCCGCGAAGGGGACCCGATCATGGCCGACACCGTGCTCTACGACGTGACTGACGGACTCGCAACGATCACGATCAACCGGCCCGAGGCGATGAACGCGTTGAACGTCGAGGCCAAGGTCGCGCTCAGGGACACGCTGCGGGCCGCCGCCGACGACAGCGGCGTACGGGCCGTGCTGCTGACCGCCTCGGGCGACCGGGCGTTCTGTGTGGGCCAGGACCTCAAGGAGCACACGGCCCTGCTCGAAGCGGACCGGGAGACCGGCTCCGGGGACACCATGAGCACCGTACGGGAGCACTACAACCCGATCCTGCGGGCGATCACCGAGATGCCCAAGCCGGTGGTGGCGGGTATCAACGGGGTCGCGGCGGGCGCGGGACTCGGCTTCGCGCTGGCGGCGGACCACCGGTTGGCGGCGGACACGGCCGCGTTCAACACGTCCTTCGCGGGGGTCGCGCTGACCGCGGACTCCGGCGTCTCCTGGACCCTGCCCCGGCTGATCGGGCGCGGCAGGGCGACGGATCTGCTGCTGTTCCCGCGCTCGGTCAAGGCGCCGGAGGCGTACGAGCTGGGCCTGGTCGACCGGCTCGTCCCCGCCGCCGATCTCCCGGCCGAGGCCGCCGCGACGGCCCGCGCCCTCGCCTCGGGTCCGACGCCGGCCTACGCGGCGCTGAAGGAGTCGCTGGCGTACGGCGCCGCACACCCGCTGGCGGCGACGCTGGAGAAGGAGGACGAGCTCCAGTCGAGGGCGGGGGCGTCGGAGGACCACACGATCGCGGTGCGGGCGTTCCTGGCGAAGGAGAAGCCGAGGTACGTGGGCCGCTGAGGACCGGGCCGGACACCGAGGCCGGACACCGAGGCCGGCGGCCGAGGCGGAGCGGAAGCGAGCCGGGCGCCCGCGCCCGGACCCGCGCCCGGACCCGCGCCCGGACCCGCGGCCGACCCTGCGGCCGGCCGCACTCCTGGGCCCCTGCCGGGCCCGTGCCTGGGCCCGTCAGGCGTCGCGGAAGGCGCAGGCGGCCAGATGGTCGTTGACCAGACCGCAGGCCTGCATGAGGGCATAGGCCGTGGTCGGGCCGACAAAGCGGATACCGCGCTTCTTCAGGTCCTTCGCCAGCGCCGTGGACTCGTCCGTGACCGCCGGGACGTCGGCCGCGGTCCTGGGCGCCCTGCGGGCCGGGCGGGGAGCGTGGGACCAGATCAGCGTGGTCAGCTCGCCGTCGGGCCACTGCGCCAGGGCACGCGCGTTGGCGAGCGTCGCGTCGATCTTGGCGCGGTTGCGGATGATCCCCGGGTCGGCGAGCAGCCGCTCACGGTCCGTGTCGGTGAACTCCGCCACGGACGCGATCTTGAACGAGGCGAACGCCTCGCGGAAGCCCTCGCGCCGACGCAGGATCGTGATCCAGGAGAGACCGGACTGGAAGGCCTCCAGGGACACCCGCTCGAACAGCGCGTCGTCGCCGCGGACCGGCCGGCCCCACTCCGTGTCGTGGTAGGCGACATAGTCCTCCGTCGACAGCCCCCACGGGCAGCGCGGCCGTCCGTCGGGTCCCGTCACGACACCGCCGGTGGTCATCGGTCGTCCTCCTCTCCCGGTTTCCTGAAGAGGTCGGGGGAGGAGACCGCCGTCGCCTGGGCCCCGGCCAGCGCCGCCTCCAGCTCCGCGATCCTCGCGTCCCGCTCCGCCAGCTCCGCGCCGAGCCGGCCGAGCACATCGTCCACCTCCGCCATCCGGTAGCCGCGCAGCCCGAGCGGCAGCCGGAGCGCCTCGACATCGGCGCGGCCGACGGGACGCGTCATGGGCAGGGGGTCCACCAGCCGGTCGGGGGCGGCCTCCGGCAGGACCGCCTGGTCTCCGCCGCCGATGACCGCGAGGGTGACCGCGGCGACGACCACACCCATCGCGATGAGCAAGAACAAGAACACGAGCTTCTCCCCTGGCAGGAAAACGTCCGGTGCCGATCGTGCCATGGGAAGGCGGTTAAGGTCGCAGGCGAGCGAACGCGAGGAGGTAACAGGGGATGAGCGGCGGGACTCTGCGGCTGGGACGTCGGGAATTCGACGCGTACGAGCCGGTGATCATGGCGATCGTCAACCGGACCCCGGACTCCTTCTACGACCAGGGCGCGTCCTTCCACGACGAGCCGGCCCTCGCCCATGTCGAGCGCGCGGTGGCCGAGGGCGCCGCGATCATCGACATCGGCGGGGTGAAGGCGGGGCCGGGTGACGAGGTCACGGCCGCGGAGGAGGCACGCCGTACGGTCGGTTTCGTCGCCGAGGTGCGCCGGCGCCACCCCGACGTGGTGATCAGCGTCGACACCTGGCGCCACGAGGTGGGCGAGGCGGTCTGCGAGGCGGGCGCCGATCTGCTCAACGACGCGTGGGGCGGGGTGGACCCCCGGCTCGCCGAGGTCGCCGCGCGGTACGGCGCGGGGCTGGTCTGTACGCATGCCGGCGGCGCCGAGCCCAGGACCCGGCCGCACCGGGTCAGCTACGACGATGTGTTGGCGGACATCCTGCGCGTGACGCTGGGACTGGCCGAGCGGGCCCTGGAACTGGGCGTGCGCCGGGACGGGATCATCATCGATCCCGGGCACGACTTCGGAAAGAACACCCGGCACTCGCTGGAGGCGACCCGCAGGCTGGGCGAGATGACGGAGACCGGCTGGCCGGTGCTGGTCTCGCTCTCCAACAAGGACTTCGTCGGCGAGACGCTCGACAAGCCGGTCAAGGAACGGCTGATCGGAACGCTCGCGACGACGGCGGTGTCCGCGTGGCTCGGGGCCCGCGTCTACCGGGTCCACGAGGTCGCGGAGACCCGGCAGGTGGTGGACATGGTGGCCGCCATCGCCGGTCACCGCCCTCCTAAGGTGGCCAGAAGGGGTCTGGCCTGACCGGCCGCGGCTTCCCGCTCTCCCGGCTTCCCCGACCGGCCCCCGGCCCCGCTCTCCCGGCTTCCCGCCACCGCCTGTCATGACGGCGGGAGGCGGGCAACAGGGCGGGAAACAGGCGGGCAGCCATCACACCGCCCGCCCGTTTTCTCCTACTTGCCCGTTTCCTTGGTCACCAGCGCGACAGCCTCGTCCACATCGTCCGTGACATGGAACAGCAGCAGATCCTTCTCGGACGCCTTGCCCTGCGCGACCACGGTGTTCCGCAGCCAGTCGATGAGCCCGCCCCAGTACGCCGTGCCGAACAGCACGATGGGGAAGCGGGTCACCTTGCGGGTCTGGACCAGGGTGAGCGCCTCGAACAGCTCGTCCAGCGTGCCGAGACCGCCCGGCAGCACCACGAAACCCTGCGCGTACTTCACGAACATGGTCTTGCGGACGAAGAAGTAGCGGAAGTTCACACCGATGTCGACATGCGGATTGAGCCCCTGCTCGAAGGGCAGCTCGATCCCCAGCCCCACGGAGACCCCCTCCGCCTCCCGCGCCCCCTTGTTCGCCGCCTCCATCGCACCGGGGCCGCCGCCCGTGATCACCGCGAATCCGGCGTCGACGAGCGCCGCGCCGATCCGGGTCCCCGCCTCGTACTCGGGGGAGCCGACCGGGGTGCGCGCGGAGCCGAAGACACTGATGGCGCTGGGCAGTTCGGCCAGCGCGCCGAAGCCCTCGACGAACTCCGACTGGATACGCATCACTCGCCAGGGGTCGGTGTGCACCCACTCCGAGTCACCCTCGGTGTCCAGCAGCCGCTGATCGGTCGTACCGGGCTGCACCTGCTCCCGTCTGCGGATCACCGGTCCGAGCCGCTGTTCCTCAGGCTTCCGCGCTCCGTCAGGCATGCCCATGACCCGCTCCCTCCGCCGCTGTGCGTTGTTCTGGGCAAGGGTAGGTCCCTGGGCGTGACAAACGGCGAAATTCCGGCAGACGATCAGACCGTCACTTGGTGAGCCAGTCGCGCAGACGCTCCTCGCAGTGGGTGATCCGCTCGACGGCCACCCGCTCGTCGCGCCGGTGGGCGAGCAGCGGGTTACCCGGACCGTAGTTGACCGCGGGCACCCCGAGCCCCCCGAACCGCGCGACATCCGTCCAGCCGAACTTGGGCCGTGCCGTACCGCCCACGGCGGTCATGAAGGCGGCGGCGGCAGGGTGCGAGAGACCCGGCAGCGCCGCTCCCGAGTGGTCGTCCACCGTGAACTCCGCGACCCCGCAGTCCGCGAAGACCTCATGGACATGGGCGAGGGCCTCCTCCTCGCTCCGGTCCGGGGCGTAGCGGTAGTTGACGGTGACCGTGCAGGCGTCGGGGATGACGTTGTTGGCGACGCCCGCCTCGATCCGTACGGCGTTGAGGCCCTCCCGGTACTCCAGACCGTCGATCACGGGCCGGCGTGGTTCATACGCGGCGAGACGGTCCAGGATGGGGGCCACGGCGTGAATGGCGTTGGACCCCATCCAGCTCCGCGCGGAGTGTGCCCGCTCCCCGGTGGTACGGAGAAGGACCCGTAGCGTGCCCTGGCAGCCGCCCTCGACCTCTCCGTCGGACGACTCCAGCAGTACGGCGAAATCACCTTCCAGCCAGTCGGGATGGGCGTCGGCCACATGTCCGAGCCCATTGAGATCCGCGTCGACCTCTTCGTTGTCGTAGAAGACGAAGGTGAGATCGCGGTTGGGCTCGGGGACCGTCGCCGCGATACGGAGCTGGACGGCCACCCCCGACTTCATGTCGCTGGTGCCGCAGCCCCACAGCACCCCGTCCTCGTCCAGTCGCGAGGGCACATTGCCGGCGATCGGAACGGTGTCGACATGGCCGGCCAGGATGATCCGCTCGTCCCGCCCCAGCTGTGTCCTGGCCACGACATTGTTGCCGTGCCGGTCGACGGTGAGATGGGGCAGGGCACGCAGCGCCTGCTCGATCGCGTCGGCGAGCGGCTTCTCATCGCCGCTGACCGACGGGAAGTCGACCAGCCACGCGGTGAGCGCCGGGCCGTCCAGGGTGAGGTCGAGCACGTTCTCAGACATGCTGCGACCCTAGTACGCCCAGCACGCCCGGTAGGCCCAGCACGCTGCCATGCGGGCGGGCTCCAGGTGCGCCGGGAGTCCGGCCCGGTGCCGTGGGGCCACAGGGCCGGTGTCCCCCCTGTCGTCCGGCGCCGGTGGGGACGATCCGACTCCAGTACGGTGGGCCCGTGTCCGAGACCGCTCCCCCCTCCCGTCGCGGCCGCCCCCTGCGTATCGCCGCCGCTCTCGCCGTGCTGCTGGCCCTGGCCGGATATATGGCGGTGCAATACCTGTCCGGCGGCGGGGGCGCGCCCAGGTGCGTGGTCCGGGCCATGGACCCGTCGGACGACGGCGGCTCGGACGGCAGCGCCTCGGGCGCCAGTCCCACCTACGAGATGACCCCGGAGCAGGCCGCGAACGCGGCGACGATCTCCGCGGTCGGCACCACCCGGGGGCTGCCCGAGCGCGCGGTGACGATCGCGCTGGCGACGGCCCTCCAGGAGTCCGCCCTGCGCAATCTGAACCACGGTGACCGGGACTCGCTCGGTCTCTTCCAGCAGCGCCCCTCCAAGGGGTGGGGCACGGCGAAGCAGATCCTCGATCCGGTCTACTCGGCGGGACAGTTCTACGACCATCTCGCCCAGGTCCCCGGCTACTCGCGGCTGCCGCTCACCGAGGCGGCCCAGCGCGTCCAGCGCAGCGGCTTCCCGCAGGCGTACGCGAAGCACGAGCCGGACGCCGCGCTGCTGGCCGCGGCGCTCACCGGCCGGTCCGCGGCCTCGCTGACCTGTTCGGCGCCGAGCGCGGCCGTGCCCGGCGATCCGGCGAAGGTACGGGCCGCCCTGGTGCGCGCCTTCGGTTCCGGGGTACGGCCCGCCGGCTCGGACACCGGGGTGTCCGTACCCGTGTCCGCCACGACCGGTTCGGACCCGGCCCTGGACACGGTCGCGGACACGGGCCCGAGCGGCGGCCCGGCGGACGGGGGCTCGTCGTCCCGGCGCGGCTGGGAGCTGGCGCACTGGGCGGTGGCACAGGCCGACGTCCTGCGGATCGACGAGGTCTCCTACGCGGGCCGGGTGTGGAGCGCGAAGGAAGCGGACCAGGGCTGGCGGCGGACGGACGGCTCGGGGACGGCCGAGGAGTCCGGGAAGGCCCTGGACGAGGTCCGTATGCGCACCGCGCGATAACCGGCCCGTCCCACACGGGCCCACCGGCTCGCACCGGTCCGCACCAGTCCCCACCGGCTCGCGTCGCTCCCGCCCCGTACCGGCATACCGGGCGATATCACACACCGTTCAGCAGTACGGCCGATCGCCCGGACGGACGAGTCCGCCGCTTTTCCGGCGGCATTTCTTCCGATGATTCGGCAGCGCCCGCCTGATCGGCCATTTCCCCTGCGCACCAAGGGAAGTGACGATTCAGCAGGCACGGCCGGGCACCCTCATTTGCCCGCTTTCATCCGCCGTCGACAATACGACGCGTTATCCATTCGTTACCTTGGCGCACCGCAACTTCCGTCGCCCTTCGAGGGGTTGTCAGGCCGTCCGATCGACGGACAAGCACTGTTTCCCTCCCGCCAAAGGAGCATCATGTCCCTCCCCGTGACCCGTCGGATCGCCCGTGCCGCGCTGCTCGTCGCCGCCGGCGCAGCCCCCGTGGTCGGTGCGGCCGGCTCCGCGAGCGCCGCGGCACTGCCGCAGCCCACCGACCTGGGCGCGGTGAGCTCGCTGGACGGTGCCGCCGTGGGCAACACCGTGGACGGTGGCGCGCGGCAGACCACCGAGGTGGCGGGTGACCTCGGCGGCAAGGCCGTCAAGAAGGGCGTCCCCGCCGCGGGCAAGACCGTCGGCTCGGTCGGCAAGACCGCGACGCCCGCCGTTCAGAAGGTGGCCGGCGACACCGCGGGAAGCGCCGGTCAGCTGGTGGGCGACACCACCTCGACCGCCACGAAGGGCACCGGGGCCGCGTCGACCGGGGCGCTCATGGGCGGCCTGCCGATCCAGGGCCTGCCGATCGGCGGCTGACGCGCGAAGCGCCTGGGGCGGAGCACCGTCCAGGCGCGGAGCGCACGGCTACGCAGAGGTGTGTGGGGTGTACGGGGAGGGCCCGGGGAGCAGCCGCTCCCCGGGCCCTCCCCGTAGCCGTCTCTTCTCGTGGCCCGGCCGCTCAGCCCAGCCGCTTGACCGCCGCCTCGACGCGTTCGTCCGTGGCCGTCAGCGCCACCCTCACATGGCGCGCTCCCTGCGGACCGTAGAAGTCGCCGGGCGCGACCAGGATGCCCAGCTCCGCGAGGTGCGCCACGGTGTCCCAGCACGGCTCGTCGCGTGTCGACCAGAGATACAGACTGGCCTCGCTGTGGTCGACACGGAAGCCGTGCGCCTCCAGCGCGGTGCGCAGCGCCGTGCGACGGGCCGCGTACCGCGCGCGCTGTTCCCGTACGTGCGTGTCGTCACCGAGCGCCGCCACCGTCGCCGCCTGCACCGGCGCGGGGGTCATCATCCCGCCGTGCCTGCGGATCTGGAGCAGCCCTCCGAGGACGGCGGCGTCACCCGCCACGAACGCCGCGCGGTATCCGGCGAGGTTGGAGCGCTTGGAGAGCGAGTGGACGGCGACGATCCCCTCGTACGTACCGCCGCAGACGTCCGGGTGCAGCACGGAGACGGGCTCGGCCTCCCAGCCCAGCTCCAGATAGCACTCGTCGCTGAAGACCAGCACCCCGTGCTCCCGCGCCCAGGCCACGATCCGGGCCAGCGCGTCCTTGGGCAGCACCGCTCCGGTCGGGTTCGACGGCGAGTTCAGCCAGAGGAGCTTCACATCCTCCAGTCCGGCGCCCGCGGGGTCGGCCCCGAAGGTCTCCGCGTCGTACGGGACGGGCTCGGTGCCGGCGAGCCTGGCCCCCACCTCGTACGTCGGGTACGCGAGCCGCGGATACGCGACCCGGTCGCCCGCGCCGAGGCCGAGCTGGGTCGGCAGCCAGGCCACCAGTTCCTTGGAACCGAGCACCGGCAGCACGTTCTCGTGTGCGACCCCGTGTGCGCCGAGTCTGCGCTCCACCCATCCGGTCAGCGCGTCACGCAGCGCGGCCGTGCCCCACACCGTCGGATACCCGGGTGAGTCGGCGGCGGCGGTCAGCGCCCGCTGGATCAGCTCGGGGACCGGGTCGACGGGGGTCCCGATGGACAGGTCGACGATCCCGTCGGGATGAGCCGTGGCCTTCGCCTTGTGGGGCTCCAGCTTGTCCCAGGGGAAGAGGGGAAGGCGCGAAGAGACAGCGGACACGTGCTCACTCTTTCTCGTACACACTTCTCGTACACACTCGTACCGGACGGTACACACTTCTACCGGACGGCACTCGCACCGGGTTCGTACCGGACCGTGCCGGACCCGTACCGGGAAAACACCCCGGTCCCGTACGGCGCGGGCCGTACGGGACCGAGAGGCACGCGGTCAGCCGTTCTGGGGCGGCAGAGCGGCGATGAAGGGGTGGTCACGCTCGATCAGGCCGAGCTTGGAAGCACCGCCGGGCGAGCCGAGCTCGTCGAAGAACTCGACATTCGCCTTGTAGTAGTCCTTCCACTCCTCCGGGGTGTCGTCCTCGTAGAAGATGGCCTCGACCGGGCAGACCGGCTCACAGGCTCCACAGTCGACGCATTCGTCCGGGTGGATGTACAAGGACCGGGAGCCCTCGTAGATGCAGTCGACCGGGCACTCCTCGATGCACGCCTTGTCCTTGACGTCGACACAAGGCTGCGCGATGACGTAGGTCACGCTGTCGTTCCTCCTCGATAGGGCGCGGCGGGCCGATCTGCGGCTCCGTCCACGGGCGCGCGGAAGCGCGGCGTCGTCGATGCCCGCATCTAGTATCTCCGTTCTTGAGCACGATCCGAACAGGAGGGGCGGACAGACCTGTGGAATTCACTGCGGGCGGACGGCTCCGGGTCCGTCTGACCCCGGCTGACGTGGGCAAACGCGTTTCGGTCAGACAGCTGACGGGCGGGGGCACGGGGGCGCGGAAGTTCACCGACACGGTCGGCGTTCTCACATCGTGGGACAAGGGTGTGTTGCTGATCACACGCCGTACCGGCGAGAGCGTCCGCGTCCCCGAATCGGCCCTGGTCGCGGGGAAGGTCGTACCGGCCGCGCCCGCCAGGCGCCGGGGGCCCGCGGCGGACTTCCAGGAACTGGCACGGGTCGGTGCGCGCGCCTGGCAGCCGGTGGAGAGCGAGCCGCTGGGCGAGTGGCTGCTGCGGGCCGCGGGAGGCTTCACCCGGCGGGCCAACTCCGTCCTGCCCCTCGGCGACCCGGGGACACCGCTGGACGAGGCGCTGGAGCGCGTACGGCGGTGGTACGGGGAGCGCGGGCTGCCGGCGTACATCCAGGCCGCGACCGGCGCGGAGGGCACCCAGGAGACGCTCTGCGCGGAGCTGGAGCGGCGCGGCTGGCGGCGGGAGACGACCACGGAGGTACGGATCGGGGCGCTGGCCGCGATCGGGGACCAGGACGCCGCCGTCTCGCGGGTACGGCTGGACCGCTCCATCGGCTCCGCGGGCACCGGCTGGCTCCGGCGTTACCAGCGGTCCGGTGTGCCGGGACCCCATGTGCTCCACGTACTGGCCGGTGGCCCTTCGGTGTGGTTCGCCTCGGTGCCCGGAACGGGGGACGTGCCCGCGGCCATCGGCCGGTGTGTGGTCGACGGACGCTGGGCGGGGTTCATGGCGGTGGAGGTCGACCCGGCCCACCGCCGCGAGGGCCTGGCGACGGCCGTGATGACCGCGCTCGCCCGGCGCGCGCTGGAGGAGGGCGCGTCCGCCGCCTGGCTCCAGGTGGAGTCGGACAACACCGGGGCGCGTGCGCTGTACGACGCCATGGGCTTCGCCGTCCACCACCGTTACCACTACTTCCGATCGCCCTGAGCGGGTACGAGGCCGATATGCGACCGGAATCCGACGACCCGCGCCGCCGCTTCGCCCTGGAGGCCCGCGCGGACCGCCCCGACCTGGCGACGCTCTGTCTCCTCGTGGGCGCCGAGGCCGATCCCGCCCTGGGCGAGGCCGGTATCGACGCGGCCCAGGCCGAGTTGGACCGGCTCGCGGGACTGCTGCCCTTCGGCGTCCTCGGGGCGCGCGCCTGGGCGGTCGCGCTCGCGGAACTGCTCGGCGAGCGATGCGGTTTCGAAGGCTCCCCCGCCGACTACCAGCGCCTCGACTCCTCGCTGCTGCCGGTGGTACTGCGGCGCCGGCGCGGACTGCCCATCCTGCTCTCGGTGGTGTGGATGGAGGTCGCTCGACGGGCCGGGGCGCCGGTGTACGGGGTGGCCCTGCCCGGCCATTTCGTGGTCGGCTTCGGCGATCCAGGCGAACGGATCCTGGCCGATCCCTTCGCCGGCGGACGGCTGCTGACCAGCGCGGACACAGCACTGCTGGTGAGCGGTACGACGGGCGGGACGCTGGAGGACAGGGCACTGGACGCGCTGTTCGCCCCGGCCGATCCGCTCGGCATCGTGCTGCGCGTCCTGAACAACATCCGTGCCTGGGCGGCCAACCGCCCCGAGCGCACCGATGTGTCGCTGTGGGCGGTCGAACTCTCCTTGCTGCTGCCCGCGCACCCGGCCCGACTGCGCTACGAACGTGCCCAACTCCTCGTCCAGCGCGGGGAGTACCTCCAGGGCGCGACGGAGATGGAGGAGTACGCGGAGGTGGTCGAAGCCGTCGAGCCGTCCACGGCGGAAGCGATCCGCCGCCGGGCACGGGCGGCACGGGCGATGCTCAACTGACCGCCCCGAGCGGACCGTCCCAAGCAAACCGCGCTGAGCGGACCGCCCCGAGCGGACCGCGCCGGCCCACTCGGCCCGATCGCGGCGGGACACACCGTCGGCGGACGCGCCGGAGCCCCCGCCCAGGAGAGGACGGGGGCTCCGGCACAGCCGATCGGCCGAACCGATCAGCTCGGGTCGAGATCGATCACCTGGGTGCGCTCGGCGGGTGTGGTGCCGAGCAGTGCCTTCTGCATCGCCTGGGCGACATCGTCGGCGGAGACGGGGTGCTCCTTGCCGTCCCCCTTGGTGATCGTGATGCCGTCGAAGACGCCTTCCAGAAGCTCCTCGATCGCCTTCTTGTCGTAGACCTCCACCAGCCGGCCGTCGATCGCCTTCATCGAGAGGATCTTCGGCAGCGACTTGGCGGGGCCGAACTGGATCTCCTTGTCGCCGGCGCTGATCGTGATCAGATCGGACATCGCGGGCTTGGCGAACTCGTTCATCGCCCGGTCCAGCTCTGCCTGGGTGATCGTCGGATCGCGCGGGGCGATGGGCAGCTCGACGGTGTTCGTACGGCCCGTCTGGACCTGGGAACGGTAGGCGTCCCGTACCGAGATGATCGAGTGGCTGACATCGAGCGACTGGCCCGACTTGCCCGGTATGGCGACGGCACGGCCCGGCTCGAACTTGATCGTTCCTTCGGTGGCCGAGCCCGAGACACCGGCCAGATCGGTCAGCGCGGCGCTGAGCTTCTCCTCGTCGACCGGGATCACCGGCTGGGCGATCCGCTGCCCGCCGAAGAGCGAGCCGATCACCGAGACCGGGTTGTAGTCGCTGCCGGCCGCGGACCGGACGGTCGCCTGGCTGTCCAGGCTGAGGCCCGCCTTGTCCGGGGAGAGCTCCTCGGTCTTGCCGCCGACGCTGAGCAGCAGGGGCGCCGAGGCGCGCTTGCCGAGGGCCGCGTCGAGCTTGATGACCGCCGCGTCACGGGTGCCGCCGCCGATGTCGACCCCGAGGACGGTGGTGCCCTTCGGTACGTCGGAGTGGTTCATGAGCAGACCCGCGCCGTACACACCGCCGCCCGCCACCAGCAGGAGGCCGACGAGGAGCGCCAGCTTGGACCGGCCCTTCTTCTTGACGGGCTTGGGGGCGGGGGCCGCCGGAGCGGCGGACCGGGCCGGAGCGGTCGCAGGCCCGCCGCCCTGCGTGGAACCGATCGGACCGGGGAAGTCCGGCGCCGAGAAGTCCTGGTCCTGGCCGTGGGAGCCGGGGCCGCCGGGCCGCCGGTCCTGATCGGCGTGCGCGCCGCCGCCCTGCGCTCCCGAACCCGGGAAGGGCGAGCGGTGCTCCGGCGGAACCACGGGGATACCGCTGGTGAGCGTGTCCCCGGAGACATGGCCGCCGCCGGGTCCCGGCTGGGGCGCGTGCTGCTGCGGGGTCAGCTCCGCGGTGTCGTCGGACATCCGCGGCGCACCGCCCTGCCCGCCGTGGGCCTGGCCGGGCCCGGCGCCCAGTGCCAGGGGCGGGGTGCCCAGCGAGGCACTGCCGGTGACGGGTCCCCCGGTCGGGCCGCTGGGGCCGCCGGGGCCCGCGGAAGCGCCGGGGGTACGGATTCCGAGCGCCGGTGTGGTGGGTCCGCCACCGGGCCCGAAGCCGCCGGTCCCCTGGACCGGCAGCGCGGTTCCGCCGGAGGGATCGCCGTGCGGGCCGCCGCCGGTGGACGGGTGCGACCGCGCCTGCGGGGGCTCGGAGTAGTCGGCGTAGTACGGCGTGTCCGTGAGCCGGCCGGTGCCTGGGTCGGCCTGCGCCGGCACGGAGACGCCCGCGACGGCGGCCGCGCCCGCGCCCATGCCCGCGCTCGTACCGGTGCCCGTTCCCGTGCCGCCCGCCGGGCCCGTCGAGGACCTGCGTGGCGCGAACCAGTCGTTCGCGGGCTTGTCCGCGGCCGGCTTCTCGTCCGGAGCCTGGCCCCCCAGGGCGTCCGCCCCGTCCTGGCCCTGCTCGGGCACCTGGGCGCCGCTCGTGAGCTCGGCGGCCTTGACGCCCCGGCCGCCCGCGGTATCGCTCTCGCCCATGGGCGTACGCATCACGACCGGCGGGATCGGCCGCGAACCCGGAATGTTGATCCGGATGCGTGTGGTCAGTGTGGTTTCGGTTCTTGGCTCGTCCGGCTGAGGGGCGAGCGCGGTCTCGGTCTCCTCCGGAGCATCCTGCTGGGGGTGCGTCGACGGATACTGGCGGGATCCGTACGGCGGTGTCCCCGAGGGGTACGCGGCTCCGCCGCGCCCCTGGGGCCCGGAGGACGAACTGTCAGTTTCACGACTCAAAGCAGGTTCTCCCGGTTGGCTCCGCCGCCCGTTCTTACTGGTACTCAACTGTTCAGGTCCCCCACAGCCGAAGGCGAGGGGAAGGCCCGGAGCGCGCACCACCATACTGGCCCCAGCCGGCCGGCACCCCACGACCGTGTGAAGCCATGGTTCGCGGGCCGTGCCGACGGGGGCAATTCAGTGGATGACGGGCGCGTCACTTCCCAAGTCGGCCGGACTTCGTGCCCGGTTGCGGCAACCGCGACATGGTGGCACACATCACAGCCACCGCCATCCCGCCCAGCAGATAGATGAGCGGTCCGACGCCCGCGGAGAAGGCCGCGTCGCCCTCCGGGCGGCCGACGCTCAGCAGAACGGCCGCGATCAGCCAGCCCCCGGCGGGCGCTCCCACGCCCATCTGGGTTCCGGTGAGACGCAGTCCGCCGAAGAAGACACCGGCGGTGGCGAGCAGGGCCAGCACCAAACCCCCGGGGAACCAGCCGCCTTGGACGAACGAGCCCGCGAGGGCGACGAGGGCGCCCAGCACGGCGAGGCCGACGTAGACGGCGATACGGGAGGGCCGGGGCGGGGTCGGGAGCCCGTCGGCGGCCTGCTGCCGCTTCAGCTCACTCATGCGCCCGCCCCACTGCCATGGCCCGCCGCACCGTCTCCGGCGACTCCCGTGTCTCCACCGTCTCCGGCGTCTCCACCGTCTCCGGTGACTCCGGCGAAGAGATCGCCCTCGCGTTCACCGGCGGACGCTCCGGACACCCCGTGCACCAACTGGTAGTACTCGGCGGCGAAGATCGGCTGGCCCAGATCGTTGGAGAGCGCGAAGAAGGGCCCGTCGACGGCGATTTGCGTCGCGTGGGCCCGCATCGCGGCGGCCTTGCGCTCCCGGTACGGCGCGCCGTCGATCACCGCGGTGATCTCCGAGTCGTCCACCACCCCCGGGATGTCGTCGACTTCGGCGATACCGGGAAAATCGGTACCAGTGTCACGAAGCCGGGCGAATCCCTCCACGGCCACCGAGCGCGGCACCCGGTTCCAGTAGATCTTGCCGATCGAGTGGGGAGCGCCGAGCCCGGGGCCGTACGCGCCGTCGGCGGCCAGTGCCGCGGCGCGCATGGCGACGCGGTGGGCCTGGATATGGTCGGGGTGTCCGTAACCGCCGTTCGGGTCGTAGGTCACCAGCACCTGGGGGCGCACCTCTCGGATCACCTCGACCAGATGCCCCGCGGCCTCGTCGACCTCCGTGTGCCAGAAGGCGCCCTCGCGGTCGTTCTGCGGCAGGCCCATCATCCCGGAGTCCCGGAATCTGCCGGGGCCGCCGAGGAACCGGTGATCGGAGACGCCCAGCTCCCCCATGGCCGCGGCGAGTTCACCGATGCGATGGGCGCCGAGGCCGTCCTCCCGGTCGGCGGCGAGATGGGCGAGACCGGGCGTGATGATCTCGCCCTCCTCCCCGAGGGTGCAGGTCACCAGGGTGACCAGAGCGCCCTCGGCCGCGTACTTGGCCATGGTGGCGCCGTTGTTGATCGACTCGTCGTCCGGGTGCGCGTGCACCAGCAGCAGACGACGGGCGGGTTGGTCGGTCATGAGGACAGCCTACGAGGCCGCCCGTGAAACCCCCGGCCGGTGGGCGGCGGCCGGGGGACGGCGAGCGGAGTCGGAAAAGAGGGCCGGAAGCCCGGGTCAGCGGCTTCGGCGGCGACTGGAGTCGGAGGCCGGCTGGTCGAGGACCGACGAGCCGGAGATCACGGAGCGGGGGTCACGAGTCGGACGTCATGAGGCGGGGGTCAGAACTTGATCCCGCCGATCATCCCCGCCACGTTCGTGGTCAGTTCGCTGATGGTGGGAGCGATGGACGAACTGGCGATGTAGAACCCGAGCAGCATGCAGACCACCGCGTGACCGGCCTTGAGCCCGGATTTCCGGACCAGCAGGAAGACGATGATCGCCAGCAGCACCACCGCCGAAATCGAGAGTGCCACGGCGGTTCACCTCCATAAATATCAGTCGGGAAAGAGCGGCATGCATGTGCCTGCAGATTCCTACCCACCTTGCGCTACGGATCATAACTATCCGTACGTACGCATCGGTCGGTGCACGGCAGCACAGGGGGGCGCACGGGCACTAGTTTCGGTCGTATGACCTTGAGCCACGAGCACTCGTTCCCACGCCAGCACGCCAGGACACAGCGGTTCACCCTGGGCGCTCCCCGCGCGTTCACGGTCTCGCCCGACGGAGCGCGGGTGGTCTTCCTGCGTTCCGCCTCGGGGGCGGACCGCGTGAACGCCCTCTGGGTGCTCGATCTCGAAGACCCGGGCCCCGGGGGGCGGGAGCGGCTCGCCGCGGACCCCAGGACGCTGCTGGGGGGCGCCGTGGAGCACCTCTCCGCCGAGGAGCGGGCCCGCCGCGAGCGGAGCCGCGAGGGGGCGGAGGGCATCGTCGGCTACGCGGTGGACAATGCGGTCGAAATGGCCGCGTTCGCGCTCTCCGGGCGGCTGTACGCGGCAGAGCTGCGCGCCGGCACCGCGCGCCAACTGCCCGTACGGGGACCGGTGATCGACCCGCGGCCCGCGCCCGACGGCCGGCACATCGCCTATGTGGCCGAGGGGGCGCTCCGAGTGATCGGAGCGGACGGGGAAGGCGACCGTGAGCTGGCCGGACCCGGCGGGAGCGCGGCCGAAGGGGCGGCCGACGGGGCGGACATCACCTACGGTCTCGCGGAGTTCATCGCCGCCGAGGAGATGAGCCGTACCCGCGGCTTCTGGTGGTCGCCCGGATCGGACCGGCTGCTGGTCGCGCGGGTGGACACCTCACACGTGCGGCGCTGGTGGATCTCCGATCCCGCCCACCCGGACCGCGAGCCGGCCCGGGTCGCCTATCCCGCCGCGGGCACGCCCAACGCGGACGTACGGCTCTTCCTGATCCCCCTGGAGGGGCCGGACGCCGGGTCCGCGCAGCGTACGGAGGTGACCTGGGACCGGGCGCGGTATCCGTATCTGGCCCGGGTCCACTGGGCGTCCGAGGGTGCCCCCCTGCTGCTGGTACAGAGCCGTGACCAGCGCGGACAGCTCTATCTGGCGGTGGACACGGAGACCGGCGCGACCAGGACCGTACATCAGGACGAGGACCCCGCGTGGCTGGAGCTCTCCCCCGGGGTGCCGGCCTGGACACCGGACGGGCGGCTGGTGCGGCTCGCCGACGAGGGGGGCGCGCGGGTCCTGGCGCTCGGCGACCGGCCGCTGACCGGACCGCAGCTGCATCCGCGCGCGGTTCTGGACGTCGGTGACCGGGATGTCCTGATCTCGGCATCGGCCGGCGAGGAGGCGGGTGATCCAGAAATTGGCCAGATTCATGTGTACAGAGTCAGTGATCTGGGGGTGGAGCGGATCTCGGCGGGCGCCGGTGTGCACACGGCCGTACGGTCGGGCGGAGTGTCCGTACTGGTGTCGGCCGCGCCGGACACCCCGGGCTCGTCCGTACAGGTCCTCAGGGACGGCGAGCGGCTCGCCACCATCGCCTCGTACGCCGAACAGCCGGTGCTCACGGCTCGCGCGACACTCACCGAGGCGGGCGCGCACCGGATTCCCTCCGCCGTGCTCCTGCCGGCCGGTTACCAGGAATCGGATGGTCCGCTTCCGGTTCTGCTGGATCCCTACGGCGGTCCGCACGGCCAGCGGGTGGTCGCCGCGCAGAACGCGTATCTGACCTCACAGTGGTTCGCCGACCAGGGGTTCGCGGTGATCGTCGCCGACGGCCGGGGCACCCCGGGCCGCTCCCCCGCCTGGGAGAAGGCGGTCAAGCGGAATACGCTGCTCAGCCTGGACGACCAGATCGAGGCGCTGCACGCCCTCGCGGACCGCTTCCCGCTCGATCTGGAGCGGGTGGCGATCCGCGGCTGGTCCTTCGGCGGCTGGCTCGCCGCCCTCGCGGTCCTGCGCCGCCCCGATGTCTTCCACGCGGCGGTCTCCGGCGCCCCGGTCACCGATCTGCGGCTCTACGACACCCACTACCAGGAGCGGTACTTCGGCACCCCGCAGGAGGCGCCCGAGGTCTACGACGCCCACTCACTGGTCACGGACGACGGACTCTCGGCGCCCGAGCTGCCCGTGCGGCCGCTGATGCTGATCCATGGACTCGCCGACGACAATGTGGTGGTCGCGCACACCCTCAGGCTCTCCGCGGCACTGCTCGCCGCGGGACGGCCCCATGAGGTGCTGCCGCTCACCGGTGTGACGCATATGACACCGCAGGAACAGATCGCGGAGAATCTGCTGCTGCTCCAGGTCGACTTCCTGAAGCGGTCGCTGGGCCTGGACTGACCCGCGGAGCGGCGGCCGGAACGGCCCGGCACAGAGGCGACCGGCCGGGGCTCCCAGAGCCCCGGCCGATCTACGGCACCCGCACGGCCGTACGGAGTTCAGCGTGACGCGTTCGTATATCGGTGTCGGGTCCGTGAAGTTGCCTGTGTGTTAACGAAATTGATGTGTTTTATTACGTTTCGCCCCCCACGGCCGGTACGATCCGTCGCCGCGCCGCGAAATGACAGGCGGAGGGATGCGCCGCCGGTCCCTCCTGCCCCAGGAAAGCCGCCGGGACCGCCAGCTCCGGCTCCTCCACCGCACACCGCTCCCGCGCCTTCCAGCAGCGGGTACGGAACCGGCAGCCGGACGGCGGGTGCGCCGGGGACGGGACCTCGCCCGCCAGGACGATCCGGTCCCGGTGCTCGCGGGCCGCCGGATCGGGCACCGGCACGGCGGAGAGCAGCGCCTGGGTGTAGGGGTGCGTGGGGTGGTCGTAGATCTGCTCGTCCGAGCCGAGCTCGGCGAGCCGCCCCAGATACATCACCCCGACCCGGTCGGAGATGTGCCGGACGATCGACAGATCATGGGCGATGAACACATAGGAGAGCGCGAACTCGTTCTGGAGCCGCTCCATCAGATTGATGACCTGCGCCTGGACGGAGACATCGAGGGCGGAGACCGGTTCGTCGGCGACGATGATCTCCGGCCGCAGGGCCAGCCCCCTGGCGATACCGATGCGCTGGCGCTGCCCGCCGGAGAACTGGTGCGGATAGCGGTTCACGTACTCCGGGTCGAGCCCGACCACGTCCAGCAGCTCCCGGACCCTGCGGCGCCGGTCGCCCTTCGGCGCCGCCTCGGGATGGATCTCGTACGGCTCCCCGACGATGTCGCCCACGGTCATCCGGGGATCGAGCGAGGTGTACGGATCCTGGAACACCATCTGGATGTTTCTGCGCACCGCCTTCAGCGCGCGCCGCGACAGCCGGGTGATGTCCTCGCCCTTGTAGCGGATCCGGCCGGACGTCGGCCGCTCCAGATTCACCAGCATCCTCGCCACGGTCGACTTGCCGCAGCCCGACTCCCCCACGATGCCGAGGGTCTCCCCGGCGGCCAGACCGAAGGAGATCCCGTCGACGGCCCGTACCGCCCCGATCTGTTTCCTGACCAGGACGCCGCGGGTCAGCGGATAGTGTTTGACCAGGTCGGTGACTTCCAGAAGCGCCTCAGCCATCGAGTGTCTCCCGCCAGAAGTGGCAGGCGCTGTGCCGGCCCCCGCCGATGTCGTGGAGCGGGGGCTCGTCCGTACGGCAGATGTCCCGGGCGATCGGGCAGCGGGGGTGGAAGGCGCAGCCGGGCGGGACGCGCAGCGGATTCGGCGGCAGGCCCCTGATCGCGTACAGCTCCCGGCCCTTGCGGTCCAGGCGCGGGATCGAGTCCAGCAGACCGCGGGTGTACGGATGGGCCGGGGCCTTGTAGAGGGCGTGCACCGGCGCGGTCTCCACGATCCGCCCCGCGTACATCACCGCGATCCGGTCCGCGGCGTCGGCGACCACCCCGAGATCATGGGTGATCAGGACCAGCCCCATGTCCAGCTCGCGACGCAGCTCCGCGAGCAGTTCCATGACCTGGGCCTGGACGGTCACATCGAGCGCGGTGGTCGGTTCGTCGGCGATGATCAGCGGGGGTTCCAGCGCGAGGGCCATCGCGATCATGACGCGCTGGCGCATACCGCCGGAGAACTGGTGCGGATAGTCGCCCACGCGTTCCCGGGCCGCCGGGATCCCGACCCGGTCCATCAGCTCGACGGCCCGCGCCCGCGCCTGTCCGCGGGACATCCCCCGGTGCACCACGAACATCTCGCCGAGCTGGGTGCCGACGCTGAGCACGGGGTTGAGCGCGGACAGCGCGTCCTGGAAGATCATCGCCATCTCGGCGCCCCGGATCCGGCGCCGCCGCTCCTCCTTGAGCTTCAGCAGATCACGGCCCTGGAAGAACACTTCACCGCCGGTGATCCGGCCGGGGGGCGAGTCCAGGATTCCCATGACCGCCTGCGCGGTGACGGACTTGCCCGAGCCGGACTCGCCGAGCACGGCGAGCGTCTCGCCGGCGTCCACCGCGTAACTCACGCCGTTGACGGCCCTGGCGACACCGTCGCGGGTACGGAACTCCACTCGTAGATCGCGTACGTCGAGCAGCATGGGCGGACTCCCTGGAATCGCGGGTCTAGCGCGGCCACAGCACTAGCGCAGCTTGGGGTCGAGGGCGTCGCGTACCGCGTCGCCGAGCATGATGAACGCGAGCACGGTGACCGCCAGCGCGCCGGCCGGCCAGAGCAGCATGTGCGGGGAGTTGCGGATGTACGGCGAGGCGTCCGAGATGTCGATCCCCCAGGACACCGCGGGCGGTCTGAGCCCCACACCGAGGTACGAGAGGGTCGCCTCCAGCGCGATGAACGTACCGAGCGCGATGGTCGCCACGACGATCACGGGCGCGACGGCGTTGGGCAGGACGTGCCGGAGCAGGATCCGTGTGCGGGAGGCGCCGAGCGCCCGCGCCGCCTGCACGAAGTCGTTCTGTCCGACCGTGATCACGGACCCGCGGGCGATCCGGGAGATCTGCGGCCAGCCGAGCAGCACCATGAAACCGATCACCGGCCAGACGGTGGTGCCGGCCACCAGGGACAGCAGGACGAGTCCGCCGAGCACCACCGGAACCGCGAAGAAGACATCGGTGATCCGGGAGAGGACCGCGTCCCAGACCCCGCCGAAGAATCCGGCCAGGGCGCCGAGGACCGAGCCGGTCACGGCGACCCCGAGGCTGGCGAGCACCCCGACGACGACCGAGGTCCTGGCGCCGTGGACGGTACGGGTGTAGATGTCGCAGCCCTGTCCGTTGAAGCCGAAGGGATGGCCGGGCCGGGAGCCCTCCTGGGCCTGGGCGAGATCGCAGGAGAGCGGGTTGCCGCCGGCGATCAGGGACGGCCGGACCGAGATGACCACCAGGAAGACGATGACGAGCGCCGAGACGAGGAAGACCGGGTTACGGCGCAGATCGTGCCAGGCGTCCGACCACAGACCGCGGGGCCTTCCGGTGGGCGCGGCGCCGTCGGGGCTCCCGGGCCGCCGCTCCGGGACGGCGGTCTTCCCTGTCTCACCGGCGGCGAGGACGGTCGCGGCGCCCGCCGCGGAGGCGGCGACGGCGGTGGTCCTCGGTCGGGCGCACTGCGGCTCAGGCATAGCGGATCCTCGGGTCGAGAACGGCGTAGACCAGGTCGACCAGCAGATTCGCCAGCAGGAAGACGATGACGAGTACGGTCACGAAGCCGACGACGGTCTGGGTGTTCTGGCGCAGGATCCCCTGGTAGAGCTGGAATCCGACACCGTGGATGTTGAAGATCCGCTCGGTGACGATGGCGCCGCCCATCAGGGCGCCGATGTCCGTGCCGATGAAGGTGACCACCGGGATCAGCGAGTTCCGCAGGAGATGGCGGGTGATCACCCGGTGTCTGGGCAGTCCCTTGGCGACGGCGGTGCGGACATAGTCGGAGCGGGCGTTCTCGGCGATCGAGGCGCGGGTCAGCCGGGTGACATACGCCAGGGAGACCGACGCCAGCACCAGTCCGGGCAGGATCAGCTCGTCGAAGGGCGCGGTGTAGGAGACCGACGGCTGGATGATCCTCCACTTGACGCCGAACAGGAGCTGCGCCAGCAGCCCGGTGACAAAGGTCGGTACGGCGATGACCACGAGCGTCAGCAGCAGTACGGAGGTGTCGACCGGGCGGCCCCGGCGCAGACCCGTGATCACCCCGAGGACGACCCCGATGACGAGCTCGAAGGCGACGGCCACGAGGGTGAGCCGGATGGTGACCGGGAAGGCCGACGCCATCAGGTCGATGACCTTCTGGCCGTTGAAGGCGGTCCCGAAGTCGCCCGAGAACACATGGGCCATATAGGTCAGATACTGCTGCCACACCGGCTGGTCGAGGCCGAACTCCTGGCGCAGCCGGGCCTCGGTCGCCGGATCGCACTGTCTCTCGCCGCAGAGTCCCGCGATCGGGTCGCCCATCACATGGACCATCAGGAAGATCAGCAGGGTGGCCCCGATGAAGACGGGGATCATCTGGAGCAGACGGCGGATCACATAACGTCCCATGAGGTACTCCCCTTCCCGGTGTCAGCCGACCTTGATCTCGTTGTAGACCGGCACGCTGAAGGGGTTCAGTTCGACATGGGAGATCCGGGCCGCGTAACCGGCGCTGCCGTTCTGGTACCAGAGCGGGATCCCCGCCATCTCGTCCCGTACGACCTCCTCGGCCTGCTGGAACTTACGGACCGCCGTCGCGGTGTCCGTATCGGCGTTGGCCTCGTTGACCAGTTCGTCGAACCGCGCGTTGGCCCACTTGCCGTCGTTGGACGAGCCGTTGGAGTAGTAGAGCGGCTGAAGGAAGTTCTGGATCAGCGGATAGTCCATCTGCCAGCCCGCGCGGAACGGACCGGTGAGCTTCTTCCGGCCGATCTTGTTACGGAAGTCCGCGAAGGTGCCGACCGGGCTGCCGGCACACGATCTGTCGTTTCCCAGCGCGTTGTTGATGCTGTTGCAGACCGCGTCGACCCACTCCTTGTGCGATCCGCTGTCGGCGTTGTACGTGATGGTGAGCCGGCCGCCGGGGATACCGCCGCCCTCCGCGATCAGTCTCTTCGCCGAGGCCGGATCGAAGGAGCAGGCCTTCCCGCAGAGCCCGGCCCTGTAGCCGCCGTCCGCGCCGAGGACCGGGGAGGTCCAGTCGGTGGCGGGGGTGCGGGTCCCGTGGAAGATCGTCTCGGTGATCTGCTCACGGTTGATCGCCATGGAGAGGCCGGTGCGGACCTTGACGGCGCCCGGGGTGTTCCAGGCCGGGTCGTAGTACGGGAAGGAGAGGCTCTGGAGGATGCCGGCGGGGGTGTTGATGTACCGGCCTTCGAGATCGGCCCTGACGTTCTTGAGCTGCGCGGCCGGGACGTCGTCGACCAGATCGAGATTGCCGGAGACCAGATCGGTGTAGGCGGTGTTGCCGTCCGTGTAGACCCGCAGATCCACTCCGCCGTTGCGCGCCTTGTCGCCGCCCGGGTAGCCCTTCCAGGTGCGCAGCGACATCTGGGCGCCCCTGGTGTACTTCTCGACCGCGTACGGGCCGTTGCCGACGGGCTTGGCGAGCCAGGCGTCGTGGTCGTCGAAGAACGCCCGGGGAAGCGGCGCGAACGCGGCGTACCCGAGGGTGTCCGGCCAGGTGGAGAAGCGCTGCGACAGCCTGACGGTGAAGGACAGGGGGCCGGTGACCCTAAGACCCGAGAGGGTGGCCGCGGTGGGCCGGCCCGAGGCCGGGTGGACCTTGTCGTACCCCTCGATGTACTCGAAGAAGTAGGCGCTCTTCTGGTTGTTCCTCAGATGCGCGCCGTAGTTCCAGGCGTCCACGAACGACTTCGCCGTGACCGGCTCGCCGTTGCTGAAGGTCCAGCCGTCCTTGAGGGTGACGGCGAAGTTCGTCGAGTCCGTGGTGTCGATCCGCCGGGCGAGGGCGTTCTCCGCCCTGCCGGTCCTCGGGTTGTACTTCTTCAGCCCCCGGAAGATCATGTCGAGGACCTTGCCGCCCTGGACCTCATTGGTGTTCGCGGGCTCCAGCGGGTTCTGCGGATCGCCCCAGGAGGAGGAGAGCACCCCGTCGGGTCCCCCGGCGGCGCCGGCGCTCCCCCCGCCGCACGCTGTCGCGGTGAGGGCGGCGGCCACCGCGTACACGGCCCATGGGACGGGTGCGGCTCCACGCATCGAACGTGCCTCCTCACCGGGCGCCGGGTCGTCCTCCGTGTCCCCCAATACACCCCACGCGGTGATCATCCGCACGTTGATGGCGGCTGTACGGGGCGGCCGGGGGCCGACGGTATGACGGCCCGTCACAACGGACCACGCCACGCCGGGCCCGTCACCCGGCCCGTCACCCGGCCCGTCACACCGGCAGCGTGACCTCCCAGGTGTCCACCGAGAAGTGCAGCCCCATACCGCCGGCCTCGTACAGCCTGAGCGCCCCCGAGGCGTTCTGGGTGTCCACCCCGAGACCGACCTCCTCATCCGGCGGCCGGGCCCTCCTCGCAACGGCATTTCCGACCGGCGGAACACCGGCGTACCCCGTCCCTCTCCCGTGCCCGCGCACGTGGGAGGGTGGTCCGTATGGAGGACAGCGAGGACACCGGGGCCACCAGGGACACCGGGGACACCGAGGACACCGGGGTGACACGGCTTCTCGGCCGCTTCGGGGCCGACCTGGGCGCGGTGGTGCCCCCGGTCGCGCTCTGGGCGCACGGTTCACTGGCGCTCGGGGACTTCCTGCCGGGCCGGAGCGACCTCGATCTGATCGCGCTGGTCGGCGGCGAACTCACCGGCGTACAGGAGGAGCGGCTGCGCGCCGTCCATGAACGGCTGGTCGCCGAGCTGCCGTACGGCCGCTCGCTGCACTGTACGTATCTGCCTCTCACCGGTGTGGCGGACACCGGGCGCACCCATCCGACCTGGGCCCTCGGTGAGTGGTTCGAACGGCCCGTGACCCCGGTGGCCCGTCGTGAACTGGCCCTGGGCGCACGGGTGCTGAGCGGCCCCGGGCCGTCCGGCCTGCTGCCCGCGGTGAGCGACACGGAACTGACGGACTTCATCCGCGCCGAGCTGCGCGGCTACTGGCTCCGGGTCACCGCCAGGCCCGAGCTGTGGCTCCAGGACATCTGGGTCGATGTGGGCATGCTGACCTTCGCACGGGCGGCGGTGACCCTGCGCGAGGGCCGGCTGGTCACCAAGCGGGAGGCGCTCGACGAGCTGCGCGCGCGGGGCGCGCCGGCCGAGGTCGTCGACGACATCGCCCACCGCAGATACGGAACGCGCGGCGAGGGTCCCGCAGTCACTCCCGCGAACGGCCCGGAGTCCGGCGCCGCGTCCGGCCGGTGGCCGGCCCACCGCGGCGAGCTGGCACGGGAGTTCGTACGGCAGGGCATCGAGCGGGTGCTCGGACAGCGGGCGCTCGGATAGCGGACGCTCGATAGCGGGCGCGGACACCGGAAGGGCCCGCGCCGGAGGAAGCTCCTCGGGCACGGGCCCTTCCGTACGTCGGCGCGCGGCCGGGGCGGCTCACGCCTCCTCGGACAGCTCCTTCTCGATGGCCACCAGCGCCGGGTCCAGGACGACATCCTCGCCCCGTGCCTCCGTCGTCGGCTCCTCCGGGAAGTGGCAGGCCGTCAGATGCCCCTCGCGGTTGCCCGCGATCTGGAGCAGCGGCGGCTCCTCCGTGGCGCACTTGTCCTGAGCCTTCCAGCAGCGCGTACGGAACCGGCAGCCGGAGGGCGGCATGATCGGCGAGGGCACGTCGCCGGCGAGCCGGATCCGCTCCTTCTTGTCCAGGTCGATGTCCGCCTCGGGCACCGCCGAGAGCAGGGCGTGGGTGTACGGGTGGCGGGGGCGCTCGTACAGCGAGTCGCGGTCCGCGACCTCCACCACCTTGCCCAGGTACATCACGGCGACACGCTGCGAGAAGTGCCGCACGATCGCCAGGTCATGGGCGATGAAGACAAAGGCGATGCCCAGATCGCGCTGGAGGTCCTGGAGCAGATTGACGACCTGCGCCTGGATAGAGACGTCGAGCGCGGAGACCGGCTCGTCCGCGACGATCAGCTTCGGCTCCAGCGCGAGCGCGCGGGCCACCCCGATGCGCTGGCGCTGACCGCCGGAGAACTCGTGCGGGAAGCGGTTGTAGTGCTCCGGGTTGAGCCCGACGATCTCCAGCAGCTCCCGCACCCGGGCCTCACGGCCGCCGGGCGGATTGATGCCGTTGATCTCCATCGGGCTGGAGATGATCGTGCCGACCGTCTGCCGCGGGTTCAGCGAGGCGTACGGGTCCTGGAAGATCATCTGGATCTCGGACCGGATCGGCGCCATCTGCCTGCGTGAGGCGTGGGTGATGTCCCGGCCGTTGTAGGTGATCGTGCCCGCGGTCGGCTCCAGCAGCCGGGTGAACAGCCGCCCCGTGGTCGACTTGCCGCAGCCGGACTCGCCGACGAGGCCGAGGCTCTCGCCCGGGTAGACGCTCAGGTCCACGCCGTCGACGGCCTGGACCGCGCCGACCCTCCGTTTGATGGGAAAGCCGCCGTAGATCGGGAAGTGTTTGGTCAGGCCCTTCACTTCGAGCAGCGGCTCGGTCGCCGAGGCGGGGTCACGGCGCGGTGTGACCGCGTCCGTGACGGGTGTGGTGGTGTTCTTCTCGCTCATGGTCATAGCCCCAGTCGCCGGTACATCAGCCCAGCCGGGGCTGAATCTTCTCGATGAAAACCTGCTGCTTGCGGTCCGCCGGCAGATGGCAGGCGGCGCCGCGCCCCTCCGGGAGCAGCGGGCGCTCGTGCAGACAGCGCCCCCCGTCCACCAGGTCGACATAGGCACAGCGCGGGTTGAACGCACAGCCGGACGGCGGGTTCAGCAGGCTGGGCGGGGTGCCGGGGATGGGCTGAAGCGGCTCGCCCACATCGGACGACAGGCGCGGCATCGAGCTGAGCAGGCCCCAGGTGTAGGGGTGCTGCGGCTGCTTGAGCACCTCGCGTACGGAGCCGCGCTCCACGGCGCGTCCCGCGTACATCACCAGCAGGTCGTCGGCGACATTGGCCACGACGCCCAGGTCATGGGTGATCAGAATGATCGCGGAGCCGAATTCCTGCTGGAGGTCCTTGAGCAGATCGAGGATCTGCGCCTGGACGGTCACGTCCAGGGCGGTCGTCGGCTCGTCGGCGATCAGCAGTTCGGGATTGCACACCAGCGACATGGCGATCATCGCGCGCTGGCGCATACCGCCGGAGAACTGGTGCGGATAGTCGTCCACCCGGTTCTTCGGGTCCGGGATACCGACCTTGGCCAGCATCTCGATCGCCCGTGCGCGGGCCTCCTTCTTGGAGGCACCGGTGTGCTTCATGAACGGCTCGGCGATCTGCCGGCCGACGGTGTAGTACGGCGACAGGGCGGTGAGCGCGTCCTGGAAGATCATCGCCATCTTGTTGCCGCGGAGCTTTTCGAGCCGCTTGCCCGAGACGTCCGTGAGGTCCTCGCCGTCGAGCAGGATCTCGCCCGTGACGGATGACGACTCCGGGTTGTGCAGACCCAGGATGGACAGATTGGTCACGGACTTGCCGGAGCCCGACTCGCCGACGATACCGAGGGTCTTGCCGCGCTCCAGATCGAAGGAGAGTCCGTTCACGGCCTTGACGACGCCGTCCTCGGTGGAGAAGTGGACACGCAGATCGCGCACCGACAGGAACGGGTCCGACGCGTTCGGGGCCGGGGCGTCCTGGGTCTTGGTGAGTGTGGTCACGGTCGTTCTCCTAGGACAGACGTACGCGCGGGTCGATGACGGCGTACATGGCGTCCACGATGACATTGAACAGAAGGATGAAGGCGGCGCTGACGATCATCACGCCCATGGTCAGCGGCAGGTCCTTGTCGATGACCGAGTCACGGGCCAGCCGGCCGATGCCGGGCAGTCCGAAGGTGATCTCGGTGACCATCGCACCGCCGAAGAGGGCGCCGAGGTCCATACCGAGGATGGTGACGATCGGGATGAGCGAGCCACGCCACGCGTAGCGGAAGAAGACATAGCGGCTGGCCATACCCTTGGCGCGGGCCGCTCTGACATGCTCTTCCTGAAGCTGTTCGATCATGGTCGACCGGGACATACGCGTGTAGTTGGCGGTGAAGATCACGGACATCACCAGCCAGGGGATCAGCAGGCCCATGAACCAGCCGCTGAGACTCTCCGACGGCGGGACCCACTTCGGCTTGTTCAGCCAGCCGGTGCTGTAGACGAAGAGACCGAGCACGACCGGGCCGAGGAAGTAGATCTGGAGCGAGCTGAGCACCAGCGAGACGGAGCTGAACACCTTGTCGGTGGGGGTGCCCTTCTTCCACGCGGCCAGCATGCCGGTGCCGAGGCCCACGATCAGGAAGACGATCAGACCGCCGACCGAGAGGGAGAGCGTCAGGGGGAACCGGTCGATGATGGTGTCCCACACCATCTGCTGGTTGTCGAAGGAGACACCGAAGCAGGGGGCGGCGCAGTGGCCGACCGCGAAGTCCCGGCCGGCGAAGATGCCGACGATGAAGTCCCAGAACTGTACGGGGACCGGCTTGTCGAGGCCGAGGTTCTGGTGGATGACCGCCAGCGCGTCCGGAGTGCAGTTCTTGCCACACGCGAGCAGGGCGGGGTCCTGGGGGATCGCGAAGAACATGAAGAACGTGACGGCACTGATCAGAAAAAGGGTCAGGACTGCGCCGAACGCCCGGCGAGTAAGGAATTGAAGCATGGCTTGGTCGCTGCTCTCAGGACGGCGGCTGTGAGGGGGTCGAGAAGTGAGGATCGGCGGACCGGAGGTGCGCACTCCGCCGGGTGCGCACCTCCGGGCCCGGCCTACACGCTGCTTACTTCTTCAGGAACAGACGCGTGACGTCGACGTAGCTCGCGTCGGTCGAGTAGCGCAGACCACCGACGTTGGAGCCGAAGATCTGGAACACCTTGGTGAAGTAGATCGGTGCCGCCGGGTTGATCCGCTCCACGATGTCGTGGTGCAGCGCCGTCCACGCCTCCTGGGCCTCGGCCGGGTCCGTGATCTTCAGGATGCGCGCGATCTCGGAGTTGACCTTGGGGTCGTTGATGTGCGAGTAGACGGAGGAACCGTCCTGGATCTGCTTGCCGTCGTACAGCGGCGGGATGACCGTGGAGGCGGACGGCCAGTCCTGGCCCCAGCCGGTCATGTAGAGGTCCAGGCCGTTGTCGACCTTGCCGACCTGCTCGTACCAGGTGGTGGAGTCGATTTCCTTCTTGACGACATCCAGACCGATCGCCTTCAGCCGGTCGGCGATGACGACGGCCTGCTGCTGGCGGACGGGGGTGTTGCCGTACGCGTAGACGACCTTCTGGCCCTCGGCGCCGGCCTCCTTGATGAGCGCCTTGGCCTTCTCGACGTCACCGTTCGGCTTCTTGAGCTTGCCGAAGGGGTCGTAACCCTTCTCGTAGCCCGGGGTGGTCGGGGAGATCAGACCGGTCGCGGTCTCACCGCCGTAGGCGCCACCGTCGAGCTTGTAGATCTGCGCGCTCGGCATCGCGTAGGTGATGGCGTCCCGGACCTTCTTGTCCTTCATCCGGTCCAGGTTGAAGTTGAGCTGCCACACGTACGGGGCGTAGCCCTGGATCGTGCGCTTCATCGCCTCGGGGTCGTTGACGACGTTGCGGACCTCGTTGGTGGCGACCTGACCCGTGAACATCACGGCGTTCTTGGCCTCGCCGCGGTCGGCCAGAAGGGTCTTGGTCTGGTCGGGGTCGTCGTGGTTGTACTCGATGTTGAAGCCGTCGACGTACTGGTGACGGACCGAGTCGGTCTTCGCGTCCCAGTTCTCGTTCTTGACGAGGGTCATCGACTTGCCCGGCTTGAAGTCCGAGATCTTGTACGGGCCGGTCGAGACCGGGGCCGTGTCGTACTTCTCCTTGGTGTCCGCCTTCGCGGGCACCACCGAGTAGCCGGGCATCGCGAGCGCCTGCGGCAGGTCGGGCTGCGGGTCCTTGAACTTGAAGACGACCGTCTTGTCGTCCGGGGTCGCCAGGACCGAGTCGGGCAGGTGCTTGCCCTTGTACGGACCGTCCGGGAGCGCCTCGCGGTAGGTGGTGCCCGTGCCGGACAGCCACTGCTGGACGTAGATCGGACCGTCCGTGATGAACGGCGCGTAGAGGCGCTCGATGGTGTGGCGGATGTCGGCCGACGTTATGGCGCCGCCGTTCTGGTCCTTCAGCCCGTCCTTGAGGGTGAAGGTCCAGGTCTTGCCGCCGTCGGTCTGCTTACCGGAGTCGGTGGCCAGGTCACCCACGAGGGTGAGCTTGCCGTTGTCGTCCTCCTGGTACTGCGTCAGACCGCGCTGGATCAGACGGTCCAGCAGCTTGGCGTCACTGACATAGCTCTGACCCGGGTCCAGGTGCGAGAAGTCGGACTCCTGGTAGACCGTCAGGGTGCCACCGGGCTTGGCACCGGGCACCTCGGCCGCGGGTCCGGTGGAGGCCTTGGCGTCACCGTAGACAACCGCCGCCGACTGCTTGGCGGCGTCCTCCTGGGTTTTGCCCTTGTCCTTGGTCCCGCTGTTGCCGTCGTTGCCGCCACATGCGGTCAGCGCCAGCGAGCCGGCCGCCAGGGCGACGACGACAGCGCGTGTCTTGCGCGTGCCAAAGATGCTCATGGTGATGAGTACCTATCTGTCAGTAGTGATCCAACTGTGCTGCCTGGCGCATCCGGTATGGACCGGCGCCCGGGTGGCAGCAGCCCCTCGGCTGAACGTCAGCGTCCGGACTTCGGGTCGAAGGCGTCTCGAACCGAGTCGCCGAGAAGGTTGAACGCCACGACGAAGATGACCATGGCGACACCCGGGAAGATCATGTAAGCCGGGTCCTGCTCGTAGATGCCGGCCCCGGTCGCGAACATGCGGCCCCAGTCCGGGGTGGGTTCCACATAGCCGACACCGACAAAGGAAAGGAAGGCGACGCCGAGAATGGTCGACGGCAGCAGCAGGGTGGCCTGCACCAGGATCGGTGTGACCAGATTGGGCAGCAGTTCCTTGCGGATGATGCGCCAGGGAGACGCACCGGCGATCCTGGCGGCCTCCACGAATTCCCGTTCGCGCAGGGAGAGGGTGGCGGCGCGGACCAGCCGGGCCAGACCCATCCAGCCGAGGAACGACAGCACCACGATGATCGCGCCGGCACGGAGAGCCGTGGGCGTCTCCTCGTCCGGGCGGACGAAGGCCGCGACGACGACCGGCATGGAGGCGATGAAGAAGAGCTGGCTGGGGAAGCCCAGCAGGAAGTCTGTGAGCCGGCCGAGCCAGTAATCGATCTTGCCACCGTAGTAGCCGCCGACGAGTCCGATCAGCACGCCCACGACGACCATCAGGATCGTCGCCACCAGCGCCGTGTAGATCGAGGTGCGCATGCCGTATATGAGCTGCATGAACACATCGCGGCCGAGGTTGGGCTCGATACCGAACCAGTGGTCGGCCGACATACCGCCGAAGGTGCCGGTCGGCATGTTGAACTCGTCGAGCAGATCAAGACTGTCCTGGCCGTACAGGGTGTACGGGTCCTTGCCGTAGACCATCTTGATCACGGGCGCGAGAAGCGCGACCGCGAAGAAGATGATGACGACCACGGCGGAGACGACCCCGGTACGGTCGCGCTTGAAGCGGCGCCACATCAACTGGCCGGGTGAGAGCCCGGCGAGCGTCTTGGCCTCCTGGGTCCCGTCCTTCGACACGTCGGACGCGTCGGGAACGGTGGACGACGAGGCGTCCTCGGTCTGTACTGGACTTGTCACGATCGCTCTTCCCCCGTGGGGATCACTACCGCGCGCCCGACCCATTTGGTGCTTATGGCACCACGCATGGGGTCCTCCTCATGAGTCCACTTGTCACTACAAGAAGGGCACTGTCTACGCGCGCTGACACCCCTGACAGTGCGGTTTCCAAGTACCCCGAGTGTGCTCGTGAGTCGACGCTCCCCATAGCGTTTGACCCATTGACCCGAGCTCAATGGCCAACTATTAAGTACGGCCGGGCCGTAAACCACACTTAAAGGGTCTCGTTTTGGCAACATCGACACCCCCTGTCCGCCCGAAATCCGGACAAAGTTATCCCAGGCAGACACCCGCGAAACGGACCGTTAACACACCATCCGGTGACCACCCGCCGATAATCGGACGCGATCCGCAAAAACGAACTTGACGTCAAGCTGTCCGGAACCTCTCGGAACGGTCACCCTCCAGAACCGGACGATCGCGCCCCGCTCCCCTGCGTAGCGGAGGTCACACGACGAACGGCCCGGCCCCCGCGATCAAGCGGGGGCCGGGCCGTCGTACACCATCACCTCAAGCGCGTCAGCACATCGGAGCGCTGCCGAGCGGCTGCTCAGCCGTGCTTGGCCCGGGACGCGGCGCGACCGCGCTCCTTCTGGTCCAGGACGACCTTGCGGATGCGCACCGTCTCCGGGGTCACCTCGATGCATTCGTCGTCGCGGCAGAACTCCAGCGACTGCTCCAGCGAGAGCTTCCTCGGCGGCACCACATTCTCGGTGGAATCCGCGGAGGCGGCCCGCATATTGGTGAGCTTCTTCTCCTTGGTGATATTCACGTCCATGTCGTCGGAGCGTGAGTTCTCACCGATGATCATTCCTTCGTAGACCTCGGTACCGGGCTCGGTGAAGATGACACCGCGCTCCTGGAGATTGATCATCGCGAAGGGGGTCACGGAACCGGAACGGTCCGCGACCAGCGAGCCGTTGTTACGGGTGCGCAGCTCGCCGAACCACGGCTCGTGGCCCTCGAAGATCGAGTGGGCGATACCCGTGCCACGGGTCTGGGTGAGGAACTCCGTACGGAAGCCGATCAGACCGCGGGACGGCACGATCCACTCCATACGGATCCAGCCCGAGCCATGGTTGGTCATGGTCTCCATACGGCCCTTGCGGGTCGCCATGAGCTGGGTGATCGCACCGAGGTGCTCCTCCGGGGAGTCGATCGTCATCCGCTCGATGGGCTCGTACGTCTTGCCGTCGACCTGCTTGGTGACGACCTCGGGCTTGCCGACGGTCAGCTCGAAGCCCTCCCGGCGCATCTGCTCGACCAGGATGGCCAGCGCCAGCTCACCGCGGCCCTGCACCTCCCAGGCGTCGGGGCGCTCGGTGTCCAGGACGCGCAGCGAGACGTTACCGATCAGCTCGCGGTCGAGACGGTCCTTGACCTGGCGGGCGGTGACCTTGTGGCCCTTGCCGCCCTTGCCGACCAGCGGCGAGGTGTTCGTGCCGATGGTCATCGAGATCGCGGGCTCGTCGACCGTGATCAGCGGCAGCGCGATCGGGTTCTCGGGGTCGGCGAGGGTCTCGCCGATCATGATGTCCGGGATACCGGCGATGGCGCAGATGTCACCGGGGCGCGCCCGCTCGGCCGGCTTGCGGGTGAGCGCCTCGGTCATCAGCAGCTCGGTGATACGGACATTGGACATGGAGCCGTCACGCTTGATCCAGGTGACGGTCTGGCCCTTCCTGAGCTCACCCTGCTCGACCCGGCAGAGCGCGATACGGCCGAGGAAGTTGTCGGCGTCCAGGTTGGTGACATGGGCCTGGAGCGGCGCCGACTCGTCGTACTCGGGAGCCGGGACATGCGACAGGATCGTGTTGAAGAACGGCTCCAGGCTGTCGCTGTCGGCCGGGACGGTGCCGTCCTCCGGCTTGGTCAGCGAGGCGATACCGTCCCGCGCGCAGGCGTAGACGATCGGGAACTCGATCTGCTCCTCGGTCGCGTCCAGATCGAGGAAGAGGTCGTACGTCTCGTCGACGACCTCGGCGATCCGGGAGTCGGGGCGGTCCGTCTTGTTGATACAGAGGATGACGGGCATCTTCGCCTGGAGCGCCTTGCGGAGCACGAAGCGGGTCTGCGGGAGGGGGCCCTCCGAGGCGTCCACGAGCAGGACCACCGCGTCGACCATCGAGAGACCGCGCTCGACCTCGCCGCCGAAGTCGGCGTGGCCGGGGGTGTCGATGATGTTGATGGTGATCGGGTCGCCACCCGTCTTGGGGTGGTACTTCACGGCGGTGTTCTTGGCCAGGATCGTGATGCCCTTCTCACGCTCCAGGTCGTTCGAGTCCATCATCCGGTCGTCGAGCTGCTCGGCGGCGTGCGCGGCGAAGGCGCCGGCCTGCTTCAGCATGGCGTCGACCAGAGTGGTCTTGCCATGGTCGACGTGGGCGACGATGGCGACGTTGCGGATGTCGTGGCGCGTGGGCATGCTGGCTGGCGCTTCTCTCGATCGTGGGATGCGGCGTTCTTTCCTCGTACGCCCGCCGGGCTGACACGCCACGGCTTGTCCCATGGTACGGGGCCGAGGTGTCGGGGGCTTCCCGGCCCAATGGAAGCGGCTGATTCTGGGGTGTTCTGCGGGTGTGGAACTGCCCGGGTCAAGGACAGGAACGAGCTTGCCCGCCGGGCAGGCCGGCGGGCAAACGAATTGATCGGGTGGCGAGCCGCTCACACGGCGTTCATCTGGTGCTTTTCCGCCGCTTCATGCTTCGCTCACCGTTCCTTCGCTACTTCTTCTTCTGCTCCTTGCCACCGGAGCCCGACGTACCGGCGTTCGTGAATCCGATGTCCTGGTATCTGGGGGCCCCGAGACCAAAGGCTCCCGCGTTCACGACCTCCGGCTTGGCCGCGACCAGTTCCGGCCGCTGGAAGAGGGGGATGGAGCCGGCGGCGGCCCAGATCCGGGCGTCGGCCTGCTTCACCAGGGAGCGGCTGGCCTTCTCGTCGATCTCGGCCACGGCCCGGTTGAAGAGCTGGTCGATGTGGTCCGTACCGACGCGGGTGTAGTTCTGCTCCACCAGCAGGGAGCCGTCGCTGGCGGGCACGGGCTTGGCGAAGATCGGCCGGCCGTCGGTCGCCGGGTAGGCGGTGGCCGGCCAGGAGTAGAGGGCCAGGTCGTAGTCGCCGGAGGCGACATGGTCCTTGAAGTAGCCCTCGTCCGGCACCTTGGTGATCTCCGTCTTGACGCCGATACGGTTCAGCATCCGCGCGATCCGCTGGCCGACCGTGCGCAGCGCCTCCGAGCCCTCGCCCGACGGCAGCACGAAACGCAGGGTCAGGGCCTTCCCGTCCTTGCCCAGCGGACCGGTCATCGGGGCGGGGGAGCCCGAGACCGACGGGGCGGGGGCGGCCGTGCCGCGCGGGGCGTAGGCGCCCGTCACACCGCCCGGCTTCTTGTCCTGGTCCTGGGTGTCACGCACCACGGCGGCCTGGCGGAGCAGGGTCACGCCCTGGAAGGCGGCGGCGGGGGCGGGGGCGAGGACATGGATCGCGGACTCGGGGCGGGGGGCCCTCTGGCCGGGCTTGTCGTCCTGGACGGCCGAGTCCTGCTGGTCGGCCCCGTCCTGGCCGGACGGGTGATCCTGGCCGGACCGGTGATCCTGGCCTTCCCCGGCATCCTGGGCGGGCTTCCGCTCCTGGCCCGGCGTCTGCTCCTGGCCGGGCCTGGTCTTCCGACCGGACTTCTCGTCGCCGACGATGACCGAGCCCTCGTCGGAGGGAACGTCCTTGTCGTCCGCCTTCTCCTTCTTCTTCGCCTCCTCTTCCTCCTTCTTCGCCAGCTCCCGCTGCTTGGCGTCGTACTTCTTCTCGGCGGCCGACTTCTCCTTGGGCTTCTCCTCCTCGGCCTCCTCCTCGTTCTCCTCCGCTTCCTCCTCGTCCTCGGGATTCGCGTTCTCGCCCTTGCTGCCCGCCTTGGCCGCGTCCTTCTTCTTGACGGCTCCGCCCGGCACCCAGCCCGCGTCCGCCAGCAGCGCCCGCGCCTCCTGGGTGTCCTGCTTGCCGAGCGCCGCGCTGCTGTCCGCGTACGCCTCCTGGCCGACCAGGGCCAGATGGCTGCCGAGCGGCCTCGCCGGCAGTCCGAGCGGCTTGAGCACGGTGTCGGCCAGCTCCTGGCGGTCGAGCGCGCGGGCGACGGCACGCCGTACCCGCTCGTCGGCGAGCGGTCCGGTCTCCCCGTTCAGCGCGAGCTGGGTGTAGGCGGGTTCCAGCGACTTGCGTACGACGAATCCGTGGAGCGTCTTCTGCTCCTTGGCGTACCGGACGATGGCCGCGGCCGTCTGCTCGCGCGCGATCTGCGCGGCCTCGGCCTCCTCCTCGTCCGAGCCGTTGGCCAGCGCCCAGGAGCGGAGCGCGGAGGCAGGGGTGATCGCGACACCGGGGCCATGGGTGAGCTTCGGCTCGCCGGATCCGCGGTCCCGGACCGCCAGGGCGATACGGTCCGCCGCGCTCTTGTCGATCTCGGCGAGATCGAGCTTGCCGTCCGCGAGCGCCGACGCGCGTTTGCTCCTGGGCACCGCGCGCAGCACGAGCGAGTCCAGCTTGGCGGGCTCTCCCCACCAGCGGGCGCTGCGGACAAGGGTGACCTCCTTGCCCTTGCGGTCGACCTTCTTGACGCTGAAGGGCCCGGCCGTCGTCTTGAGACTGGATCTGGCCCCGTCGTTGAAGGAGTTGGGCGTGCCCGTCACATCCTTCGGATAAAGAGGGGTGAAGAGGGACCGCCAGTCCGCGTAGGGCTTGCCGAAGGTGACCCTGACCTCAAGGTCGTTCGCTCCGCGCTCGATCTTCTCGATCCGTTCGTAACCGGCGTTGCGCGCGGTCCAGTACGCGGAGTCCTTGCCGCTCAGGGCACGCCACTGGGCCACGAAGTCGGGTGCCCCGATCTCGCGGCCGTCGCTCCACACGGCCTGCTGATTGAGTTTGTAGAGCACGACCTGTTTGGGCTCGCGCTCGACGATCTTCGCGGATTCCAGATAGTCCGGATTGCGCTGCGGGCGGCCTCGTTTGTCGAGCGTGAAGAGTGAGGGAAGTACGGCGGCGGCGATCCGGCCGGTGGAGCCGTCCGCGTCGGCCTGGAAGGCGTTGAGCGTCGAGGGCATGGTGTCGATCGCCCAGCGCAGGGAGCCGCCCGCGGTGACCTGGTCCCGTCCCGCGGCCGCGATGTCCGGGGCCGCGTCCGCGCTCGCGCCGTCGTCGTCCGAGGTGCACGCGGACAGGACGGGCAGGGCGAGCACACCGGTGGTGAGGAGCGCGAGGGAGCGGAGCGTTCGGGAGCATGTCCTCCCGCGTGGGGCGCCGACGTGGGACATGTCTAGTACCTCTTCGTCCTGTTTGTGGAATTTAGAGATCATCACACCTATTGCCCACTCACTGAAGTGGAAAGCCGCGGAACCGGCCCGGTGACACGTCGCCTCGTGTCGCAAACGCCACTCGCACGGGCCAACCGCTCCGCCGCACGGGCGACCGGTCGGTGCTCTTGTGGAAGGCGGGTGTGACGCGCGACACTCTCAGGCGCATACAGAGGGCCGTCCGAGGGGCGACCTCCGGGGCCGGACAGGGCCTGGATCCCCGCATGCCACCCGCGACCGCGGAAGTGAGGGCAACTCATGTCCCTTCAGGAGGATTTGGCGGCGGTCAGGCGCTGCCTGGACGATCTGGTCCGTACGGTCGGACGGCTGGAACAGAGCCTGGCGCGAGCACACGAGAACGAGTCCCGATCCCCGTCGGCCGGCCGCGCCGACGACCTGGTGACCATCCCCGACACTCCGTACGACAGCGCGCTGTGGACGGACTCGGACGACGAGGGCCTGGGTGTGCGCGACCGGCGAGCGCCCTGATTCCCGAGGAGACCTCGTTGGCCACCGGTACCCAACCCCCACCAGCCAGTACGGGTGTGCGCGGCGCCTCGCGCGCCGCCATCGCACCCCGCCATCTGCGGACGGACCGCTGGTGGCTGGCGCCCGCCGCGACCGCCGCCGGGCTGCTCGCCTTCATCGTGTACTCGACCTGGCGGGCCTTCGCGAACAGCGACTACTACGCCGCGCCCTATGTCTCACCGTTCTACTCGCCGTGTCTGGCGGAGAACTGCGCGCCGATGCGGAACGGCCCCAACTGGGAGATCTTCGGGAGCTGGTGGGGGCTCTCCCCCGCGCTGCTGATCCTGATCTTCCCGCTGGGTTTCCGGCTGACCTGCTACTACTACCGCAAGGCGTATTACCGGGGCTTCTGGGCCTCGCCGCCCGCCTGCGCCGTCGCCGAACCCCACGCGACCTACACCGGTGAGACCCGCTTCCCGCTGATCCTCCAGAACATCCACCGGTACTTCTTCTACGCCGCCGTGCCGGTCGCGGGCATCCTCACGTACGACACCGTGCTCTCCTTCCGCGACGAGGAGTACGCCTGGGGCCATATGGGGCTCGGCTCACTGATCTTCCTGGTCAATATCGGGCTGATCTGGGCGTACACGCTCTCGTGCCACTCCTGCCGGCACATCATCGGCGGCCGGCTCCGGCACTTCTCCAAACACCCGGTGCGCTACCGGCTCTGGGGCTGGGTGGGCAGGCTCAACAACCGCCATATGCAGCTCGCCTGGGCCTCGCTGATCAGCGTCGCCGTCTCCGACTTCTATGTCTATCTGCTCGCCACGGGGGCCTTCGACGATCCGCGCTTCTTCTAGGAACTCCGTGCCAAGAACTCCGCGCACGACTCCGTACCGGAACTCCGCACTGGAACTCCGCACCGGAACTCCGCGCTTCTCTAGGAACAGGGAGACCCTTCGGACATGACGCAACTCGAACGCCGTCAGTGGGACGTCGTGGTGGTGGGCGCGGGTGGCGCGGGACTGCGGGCCGCCATCGAGGCACGCGAGCGGGGCGCCCGTACCGCCGTCATCTGCAAGTCCCTCTTCGGCAAGGCCCATACGGTGATGGCCGAGGGCGGCATCGCCGCCTCCATGGGCAATGTGAACGCGGGCGACAACTGGCGGGTGCACTTCCGCGACACCCTGCGCGGCGGGAAATTCCTCAACCAGTGGCGGATGGCGGAACTGCACGCGCGGGAGGCACCGGACCGGGTCTGGGAGCTGGAGACCTGGGGCGCGCTCTTCGACCGTACGGCCGACGGCAGGATCTCCCAGCGCAACTTCGGCGGGCACGAGTATCCCCGGCTCGCCCATGTCGGCGACCGGACGGGCCTGGAGCTGATCCGTACCCTCCAGCAGAAGATCGTCTCGCTTCAGCAGGAGGACTTCCGCGAGTACGGCGACTACGAGGCCCGTCTCAAGGTCTATCAGGAGTGCACGGTCACCAGGATCCTGAAGGACGTCGAGGGAGCGGGGGCGGGGGCGGGCACCGGGGCCGGAGAGGGGGCCGGCGCCGAGGGCGGACAGGGTTCCGGGCCGGGTGAGGACGGCGGGCGGGTCGCGGGCGCGTTCTGCTACGAGCGGGAATCCGGGCGCTTCTTCGTACTGGAAGCCCCTTCGGTCGTTCTCGCCACGGGCGGTATCGGCAAGTCCTTCAAGGTGACCTCGAACTCCTGGGAGTACACCGGCGACGGGCACGCGCTCGCGCTGCTCGCCGGTGCTCCCCTGCTGAACATGGAGTTCGTGCAGTTCCATCCGACCGGAATGGTCTGGCCGCCGTCGGTGAAGGGCATCCTCGTCACCGAATCCGTGCGCGGCGACGGCGGGGTGCTGCGCAACTCCGAGGGCAAGCGGTTCATGTTCGACTACATCCCCGATGTCTTCAAGGAGAAGTACGCGGAGTCGGAGGAGGAGGGCGACCGCTGGTACGAGGATCCGGACCGCAACCGGCGCCCGCCCGAACTGCTCCCCCGCGACGAGGTGGCCCGCGCCATCAACTCCGAGGTCAAGGCGGGCCGCGGCTCACCGCACGGCGGTGTCTATCTCGACGTCTCCACCCGGATGCCCGCCGAGGTCATCCGCCGCCGGCTGCCGTCGATGTACCACCAGTTCAAGGAACTGGCGGATGTCGACATCACGGCGGAGGCGATGGAGGTCGGCCCCACCTGCCATTACGTGATGGGCGGGATCGCCGTCGACTCGGACACCGCCGCGGCCTCGGGCGTACGGGGGCTGTACGCGGCGGGCGAGGTCGCCGGCGGGATGCACGGCTCGAACCGGCTCGGCGGTAACTCCCTCTCCGATCTGCTGGTCTTCGGCCGCCGGGCGGGGCTGCACGCGGCCGAGTACGCCCTGGGGATCGACGCGGACGCGGGTGCGCGACCGGTGCCGGACGAGGGGCAGATCGACGCGGCGGCGGCCGAGGCGCTCCGCCCGTTCAGCGGCGCGGGCGAGAACGGCGGCGGTGGCGGCGGCCGGGGCGACGGGGGCGGCGTGGACGGGGGCAGTGGCGGCGGTGGCGCGGGCGCCGGGCCCGCGGAGAATCCGTACACGCTCCACCAGGTACTCCAGCAGACGATGAACGACCTGGTCGGCATCATCCGGCGCGAGGGCGAGATGGAACAGGCCCTGGAGAAACTGGCCGAGCTGCGGACACGGGCCGAGCGCGCGGTGGTCGAGGGCCACCGCCAGTTCAACCCCGGCTGGCACCTGGCGCTCGATCTGCGGAACATGCTGCTGGTCAGCGAGTGTGTGGCGCGGGCGGCCCTGGAGCGTACGGAGAGCCGCGGCGGCCACACCCGGGAGGACTGGCCGGGTATGGACCGCGACTGGCGCCGGATCAATCTGTACTGCCGGCTCACCGGAGCGACCGGCCCCGCCGAGGACCGGATCGCGCTCTCGCGCCGGACGACCGAGCCCATACGTCCCGATCTGCTCGCCCTGTTCGACAAGGAAGAGCTGGTCAAGTATCTCGCCGAAGAGGAGCTTCACGAGTGAGCGCGAGTACGGGTACGAGCGAGAGCGCAGGTAGGAGTACGGCTGAGAACGCGGGTACGAGCGTGGATACGAGCGCGGATACGAGCGGGAGCGCGTCGACGGCGTACGAGGCGAAGTTCCGGGTCTGGCGGGGCGACGCCGACGGCGGAGAGCTGACGGACTTCGCGGTCGAGGTGAACGAGGGAGAGGTCGTCCTCGACATCATCCACCGGCTCCAGGCCACCCAGGCGGCGGATCTGGCGGTGCGCTGGAACTGCAAGGCAGGCAAGTGCGGTTCGTGCAGCGCGGAGATCAACGGCCGGCCGCGGCTGATGTGTATGACGCGGATGTCGGTCTTCTCGCGCGAGGAGACGATCACGGTCACCCCGCTACGGGCCTTCCCGGTGATCCGGGATCTGGTGACGGATGTGTCGTTCAACTACGCCAAAGCGCGGGAAGTGCCGTCGTTCGTACCGCCGCCGGGCGTCGCCGCCGGCGAGTACCGGATGCAGCAGATCGATGTGGACCGCTCACAGGAGTTCCGTAAGTGCATCGAGTGCTTCCTGTGCCAGGACACCTGCCATGTGGTGCGGGACCACGAGGAGAACAAGACCGCCTTCGCCGGACCGCGCTTTCTGATGCGGGTGGCCGAGCTGGACATGCATCCGCTGGACGCCGCCGGTGAGTCCGGGCTCGACCGGAAGAAGACGGCTCAGGACGAGCACGGGCTGGGCTACTGCAACATCACCAAATGCTGTACGGAGGTGTGCCCCGAGCACATCAAGATCACGGACAACGCCCTGATCCCGTTGAAGGAACGGGCGGTGGACCGGAAGTACGACCCGCTGGTGTGGCTGGGCAACAAGATCCGGCGCCGCGGCGAGTAGGACGGCGAGTAGGTCGGCGAGTAGGAGACAGACACACCGCGCACAGCGAGGCCTGGCAGGGGCCCGGATCCGTCGGGACGGGTGCGGGCCCCGCTGTGTGCCTGGGTGCGTGCTCGGGTGCGTGCTCGGGTCGGCGGTTCAGCCGGTCGGCCGCTAACCCGTTCAGCCGCGCAGCCGTTCAGCCGAGCAGCTTCACGATGGCATCGGTGGTGTCGGTCTCGCCGAGCGCCGGGAAGATCTTCTCGACGGAGTTGCGGTGGGCGCCCTCGTCCGTGTCGGTGACAGCGTCGGTGACCACGGTGACGTTGTATCCGCGCTCATGCGCGGCACGGGCCGTGGACTCGACGCCCTTGCTGGTGGCGACGCCCGTCACCACGACCTGGGTGACCCCGAGACGGCGCAGCCGCATGTCGAGGTCGGTGCCGTAGAAGGCGCCCCAGGTCTGCTTGGTGACGACGATGTCGCTGTCCTGCTGCCCCAGTCCCGGCACGAGATCCGCCCAGGAGGCGTCGGCCGGGAGGCTACCCGTCGGACCGGCGGTACGGCCGGGCGCGCCGCCGGTGACATTGACGAGCACGACGGGCAGGCCCTTCGCCCGGAAAGCGGCGGCGAGTTCGGCGGATCGGGCCACGACATCGTCGGTCGGGTGGACGGCGGGCCGGGAGACGATGCCCTTCTGGAGGTCGACGACGACCAGAGCGGTCCTGGGGTCGAGAGTGGTGGCGGTCATGGTGGTACTCCTTCAGATCTGTGTGTCCGGGAGATTGGTGTTCGGCAGATAGGTGTTCGGGGCAGTGGGCTCAGGAGCCGTCTGCTTCGCATGCCCGGAAGCCCCGACCGCGATCGAGCCGCGAGCTCCGTACCGACCCCGCCCTGCGCTGCCCCCGGCCCGCCCCGGCCCGCGCCCCGGCCCGCGCGGTCGCTCCACCGCTGTGGGCCGCCGTCTCACTGGCTCCTCTCGACCAGCCGTCGCAGCAGTGCCGCAGCGTCGGCCAGGGCGCGGCGCTCGGCGCTGTCGAGTTCCGCCGCGATCGCCTCGGAGAGCCAGCCCTGCTTGGCCGCACGGACCCCGGCGAGCGTGCCGCGGCCCGTGTCCGTGACCGAGACGACGGACTGCCGGCCGTCGTCGGGATCGGGTGTCCGCTCGATCAGGCCCTGTTCCTCCAGGGCGCCGAGCGTCAGCCGCATCGACTGGGGACGTACGTACTCCGCGCGCGCCAGCGCGGCCGTCGTGGACGGCCCCTCACCGTCCAGCCGGGAGAGCACCGAACGCTGGGAAGGCGTGAGCCTGTTGTCGGGCGACGTCGTCCGCAGGCGCCGCATCAGTCTGCCGACGACGGCGGTGAGATCGGCGGCGACCTGCTCGGCGGTCGGTTCGCCGGACCGCCCGGACTCCTTGTGCGTATGCCCACCCATAGGGCCACCGTAGGAGATAGACAGGTAACCTTGCAAGGCTACCTGTCCAGTCGGCGCCGGGGTCCGGCCGCCCGCCGGGGTCCGCCTTGCTCCCCGGACAGCACGGCACCTAGGGTGAATGCGCTTTCATGGATGGAACGGAACAGACAAGAAGCGGACGGTCGGTCGGGTGAGTGCCCCCACGGTGTACGACGTCGCCGAGCGGTCCGGCGTCTCCATTGCGACGGTGTCACGGGTCTACCGGAACCCGGATTCCGTCCGCGCCCAGACCCGCGACCGGGTGCTCGCGGCGGCCCGTACGCTCGGCTACGTACCCAGCGGAAACGCACGCGGTCTGGCCAGCAGGACCACCGGGGTGCTCGGGCTCTGCTTCCCCGACTACGCGGATCCGGACGCCGAGACCGACGCCGAGGCGGACGACACGTACGACGACTCCGCCGTGATGCTCTACTCCGACCAGATCATCCGGGGCATGGAGCGGGCCGCGCGGCGGCACGGGTACGCGCTGCTGATCGCCGCGTCCCTGAAGGGCGGACCCGAGTCACTGGTGGCGAAGGTCGCGGGGCGGGTCGACGGCTTCGCCGTACTGGCGCGGACCGTCCCCACCGAGGACCTTGAGGTGATCTCACGGCGGCTGCCGGTGGTGATGCTGGCGGGGCCGCGCGAGATCGACCATCTCGACCATATCGAGGTGGCCAATTCCGACGGCGAGCGGGAACTGGCCCGTCATCTCATCCGCGACCACGGGCTGCGCGAACTGGTCTTCATCGGCGGCGAGAAGGAGTCGCCGGACGCCGAGGCAAGGTTCCGGGGGTTCCGGGAGGCGTGCGCGGAAGCGGGACTGCCGGTTCCCGACGAGCCGGAACTGCGCGCCGGGATGATGACCCAGGCCGAGGGCGAGCGGGCGGCGGAGTCGCTGCTGGAACGGGGCGACCGGCACGGCAGCCGGCCCCGGGCGATGCTCTTCGCCAACGACCAGATGGCGATCGGGGCCCTGCACGCCCTGGAGCGGCGCGGGGTGCGGGTGCCCGAGGACATCGCGGTGACAGGGTTCGACGGGATTCCGCTGAGCCGGATGGTGCGGCCGGCGCTGACGACCGTACGGCAGCCGATACGGCGGCTGGGCGAGGAGGCGGTGGAACTGCTCGTACAGCGGCTCGGCGACCGGGACCGCGAGCCGGTCTCACTGATGCTCCCGGTCTCGGTGGCCCGCCGCGCGAGCTGCGGCTGCTAGGTCCGGTACGGGGTCTGGGTGTGGGGCTGGGCCGGGATCCGGGTCTGGGCCTGGATCGGAGGTGAGGTCCGAGTCTGGGGCGGGATCCGGGGCGGGACGCGGGCATGGGCACGTTCACTGGCCGCGCGGGCGGTCCGGGATTAGATTGGTTGAAGTCAAGCAAGTAAGTGCTGGGGGACTCCCCGATGGGAGTGATGCCCGTGCGATGGGCAGCCGCGAAGACGACCGCCGTACGGCCCGACGGCGACAGTGGACCGGGCCCGCGCTACAAGTGGATCGCCCTCTCCAACACCACGCTGGGCGTACTGATCGCGACGATCAATATGTCGATCTTGCTGATCGCCCTGCCCGACATCTTCCGCGGAATCGGAGTGGATCCGCTGCTGCCGGGCAACACCAGCCTGCTGCTGTGGCTGATCATGAGCTATCTGGTGGTCACCGCCGTACTGGTGGTGAGCTTCGGCCGGCTGGGCGACATGTACGGCCGGGTCCGTATGTACAACATGGGGTTCGCGGTCTTCACCGTGTTCTCGGTGCTGCTCTCGGTGACCTGGACGCATGGCACGGCGGGCGCGCTGTGGCTGATCGGTATGCGTGTCCTGCAGGGCGTCGGCGGCGCGATGCTGCTGGCGAACTCCAACGCCATCCTCACCGACGCCTTTCCCGCCCGTCAGCGCGGTCTCGCCCTGGGGCTGAACCAGGTCGCGGGTATCGCCGGGTCCTTCATCGGACTGGTCCTGGGCGGACTGCTCGGTCCCGTCGACTGGCATCTCGTGTTCCTGGTGTCCGTACCGTTCGGGCTGTTCGGTACGGCGTGGGCGTATCTGAAGCTGCGTGACACCGGCGTCCGCACGCCGGCCCGGCTGGACTGGTGGGGCAACATCACCTTCGCCGCCGGCCTGATCGCCGTACTGTCCGGCATCACCTACGGAATCCAGCCCTACGGCGGCCACACCATGGGCTGGGCCAACCCCTGGGTGATCACCGCGATCGGCGGCGGACTCGCGATGCTGGTGGTCTTCTGCGTGATCGAGAGCAGGGTCGCGGAACCGATGTTCCATCTCGCGCTGTTCAGGATCCGCGCGTTCACCGCGGGGAATGTGGCGAATCTGCTGGCGGCCCTGGGACGTGGCGGTCTGATGTTCATCCTGATCATCTGGTTGCAGGGCATCTGGCTGCCACGGCACGGCTACTCCTTCGAGGAGACCCCGCTGTGGGCCGGTATCTACATGCTGCCGCTGACCATCGGATTCCTGATCGCGGGGCCGTTCTCCGGCTGGGCCTCCGACCGGTTCGGCGCCCGGAGCTTCGCCACCGGCGGCATGGTGCTGGCCGCCGGGACCTTCCTCGCCCTGGAGGAGCTGCCGGTCGACTTCGGCTATCCGATGTTCGCGCTGATCCTGCTCCTCAACGGGCTGGCCATGGGGCTGTTCACCTCTCCCAACCGGGCGGCCATCATGAACAGCCTGCCGCCCGACCAGCGCGGTGTGGGTGCCGGGATCACCACGACCTTCCAGAACTCGGCCACCGTGCTGTCCATCGGGATCTTCTTCTCCCTGATGATCGCGGGACTGGCCGGTTCGCTGCCGGGCGCGCTCACCCACGGTCTGGCCGCCCAGGGGGTGCCGGCCGCCGATGCCGCGAGGGTCGCCGCCCTTCCGCCGGTGGGCGTGCTGTTCGCCTCGCTCCTCGGATACAACCCGGTGCGGACGCTGCTCGGCCCGCATGTGCTTGCGCAACTGCCCGCCGGGCACGCCCACTACCTCACGGGGCGGGAATTCTTCCCGACGCTGATCTCCCAGCCGTTCGCCGACGGGCTGTCCGTCGCCTTCAACTTCGCGATCGTCGCCTGTCTCGTGGCGGCCTTCGCCTCGCTGCTCCGAGGCGGCCGCTATATCCACGACGACCGGACCGGACAACGGCCGGGGTCTGGAACACCGGGAGCGGGGGCAAGGACTGGGGCTGGAGCTGGAGCTGCGACTGGTGTTGAGGTCGGCCGGTATACGACGCCCGGGGCGCGGGCATCCTCGCCAGCACAGTTGTCCCCACGCCCACGCCCGCACCCGCACCCGCACCCGCCGGAGTCCAAGGAGTCGTCATGACCGCACCCGACCTCAGCTCCTCGGAACGCGGCCCTTCGGAATCAGGCACCGCGGAATCAGGCACCGCGGAACGTGCCGCTCCGGAACCGGCGGAGATCGCCGGACGGCTCCGTACGGCGATCCAGCATCTGCTTCCCACCCTGCGCACCCGGACCGCTCGCGGCGATCTCACCCCCAGCCGGCAGGCCGCGCTGGCCACGCTCGCGGCTCATGGACCGTTGCGTATCAGCGATCTCGCCACGCGTATGGGAATCGCCCTGTCCACCGTCTCCCGGATGGTGGATCTGCTCGACGGCTCCGGCTGGATCGAACGCAACACCGATCCGCTGGACCAGCGAGCCACTCTGATCGCCCTCAACGACGCGGGCCGGGCTCTGCTGGACGCCACGCGCCGGGAGGCCGCCGTACGGCTCGCCGAGCAGATCGCCCGGCTGACGCCCGCCGAGCAGCGCTCCTTGGATGCCGCGCTTCCCGCGCTGGAGGCCCTGTCCGAACACGCGGCGAGCCTCCCCGGCGAACTGCCCAGCACCATCTGACCGGGACGCCCGAACCGCCGTCGGCCGCCCGCTCCATGCCGCTTTCGGCCCATGAATGCCGAGGCATGGCCGGGGAAGCCGTACTCACAGATGTCCCGCATGTTGCACGAGTGTGACCAAGGCACCTCTTGCGGTTTCCGGAAAAGCGGCGGCAGAGTGATGTATGCGCTTACAGGCAGCGCATACATCGGAGAGCTCAAGGAGGAGCCGTCCATGCACCGCACCGCCAGAACCGCCTCTGCCGCCACCGCGCTCGCGCTGGCCTTCGGAATCTCCGCATGCGGCGGCTCCGGTGGTGAAGGAGTCGCCGCCGACAAGAAGCAGACGCTCACCGTCTGGGCCATGGGCGCCGAGGGCGAGAAGCTCGCGGAGGTGGCCGAGGTGTACGAGAAGGCAAACCCGCACATCACCGTCAAGGTCACCCCCGTCGGCTGGGACGTCGCCCACCAGAAGCTGGTCTCGGCCGCCGCCGCGGGCAATCTGCCCGATGTGGCCCAGATGGGCAGCACGTATATAGGCGAGTTCGCCGAACTCGGCGTGCTGGAGCCGGTGGACACCACCGTCTTCAAGAAGGGCGCCTTCTTCCCCGCCGCCTGGAAGCAGGGCGAGGTCGGCGGTGAGGTGTACGGCGTCCCGTGGTACGTCGACACCCGTGTCCTCTACTACCGCACCGATCTGGCGAAGAAGGCCGGCATCGAGAAGGCGCCCGCCACCTGGCCCGAGCTACGGCAGCTCGCCACCGCCTACCAGGACAAGGCCGGCACCGAGTGGGGCATCTCCATCCAGCCCAGCGGCCTGGACACCGTACAGAGCTGGTACCCCTTCCTCTACTCGGCCGGCGGCGAGATCGTCACCGACGACGGCAAGGCCGTCGCCGACAGCCCGGCCACCGTCCGCGCCCTGGCGGAGTACGGCTCGTACTTCGACAAGGGCCTGGCCAAGAAGAGCGTCGCGCCCGGCTATGACGTGCTGAAGGACTTCAACACCGGTGACGCGCCGATGTTCTTCTCCGGCCCCTGGATCATGACCCTGATCAATGACGGCTACCCCGAACTCAAGGACAAGTGGGGCGTCGCGAAGGTCCCCGCCGACAAGGACTCCGTCTCGATGGCGGGCGGCTCCAGTCTGGTCATCTCCGAGGACAGCGAACACAAGGCCGCCGCCCAGGAGTTCATCACCTATCTCACCGGCACCGAGGGGCAGCGGGACTGGTTCACGCGCTCCAGCGATCTGCCCGCCAACACCAGTGCCTGGGACTCCGGCAGGCTCGCCGAGGACCCGGCGCTCCAGATCTTCCGCGAGCAGATGGAGTCCTCCAAGGTCCCGCCGGTCCAGCCCCGGTGGAGCGAGATCAGCTCGAAGGCCGATGACGCCATCGCCTCGGTGACCCAGGGTAAGTCCTCGCCGCAGGAGGCCGCCGAGAAGGCGCAGTCCGAGATCGAAGGGCTCGTGGAGCAACCGCGATGAGCACCTCGACCGAACCCGCCGCCGAAGCGGCCCCGGTGAAGCCCGCGCCGGGGGCCCGTCCTCCGGCCCGCCGGGCGGCCGGCGGCAAGCCCCGCCCGATGGGTGTGCAGAATCTGGGCGGGTGGCTCTTCTCCACCCCCTTCCTGGTGCTGTTCACCGTCTTCATGGCCTTCCCGATCGTCGCCACGCTCGCCATGAGCTTCACCGACTTCGGGCTGCGCGATGTGACCGATCCGTTCTCCGCGGAGTTCATCGGCTTCGAGAACTACACCGAGCTCTTCGGTGACGAGAAGTTCCTCAAGTCCCTCTTCAACACCGCGTACTTCGTGGTCGTCGGCGTGCCGCTCACCATCGGCGCCGGGCTCGCCGCCGCCGTCCTGCTGAACAGCGGTGTCGACCGGGCACGCACCTTCTTCCGGGTCGGCTTCTACGCCCCGGTGGTGACCAGCATCGTCGCCGTCGCCGTCGTCTGGCGCTTCGTCCTCGACCCGTCCGACGGACTGATCGCGGGCCTGGCCTCCGAAGTCGGGCTCACCGGCCCCGACTTCCTCGGCTCCGAGACGCTCGCCATGCCGTCGCTGATCCTCATGGCGGTCTGGCGCAATCTCGGCACGGTCATGGTGCTCTTCATCGCCGGTCTCCAGGCCGTCCCCGCCGATGTACGGGAGGCGGCCCGGCTGGACGGCGCCGGCGCCTGGCAGGAGTTCCGCCGGATCACCGTCCCGCTGCTGCGGCCCACCACGCTCTACGCCACGGTGATCACCACGATCGGCTATCTCAATGTCTTCGAGGAGCCGTTCGTGATGACCCAGGGCGGCCCCTCGGACAGCACGCTCACCGTGTCCCTGAACATGTACCGCCAGGGCTTCAACTTCTTCCATATGGGCTACGCGAGCGCCATGGCGTATGTGCTCTTCGTCGTGATCATGGGCATCACCGTGCTCCAGCTCCGTCTGCTGAAGGACAACACGAAATGAGTGCCGCACACACGCCGACCCCGGCCCCGACCGCGCCCGGGGCCCCCGTGCCGGCCGGACGCGGCGCGCGCACCGAGCGGCTCAAGAAGCCCGGCGTCTATGCGCTGCTGTCGCTCGGACTGCTGGTCATGGCCGCGCCGTTCCTCTGGATGGCGCTCTCCGCCTTCAAGACCGACCGTGAGCTGCGGGCCAGCCCTCCGGTCTGGCTCCCCACGGAGTGGACCCTCGATCACTTCACACGCTTGCTCGACCGGCTGGACCTCCCGCTCTACTTCTTCAACTCCGTGGTTGTCGCCGTGCTGGTGACCGTCTCCAATCTGGTGTTCTGCTCGATGCTGGGGTACGCCCTGGCCAAACTGCGGTTCGCGGGCCGGAACAAGCTCTTCGCGCTGGTGCTCGGCGCGCTCATGGTGCCGGGCAATCTGATGCTGCTGCCGCTCTTCGTCCTGATGAGCAAGCTGCGTCTGATCGATTCGTACGCGGGTCTGGTCCTGCCGTTCGCCGCCGGTGCCTTCGGAGTCTTCCTGATGCGCCAATTCATGCTCTCGATCCCCGACGAACTGCTGGAAGCGGCCCGGATGGACGGCGCGGGTGAGTGGTACATCTTCTGGCGGATCGTGATGCCGCTGGTGAAGCCCGCCCTGGCGACGCTCGCGATCCTCACCTTCCTCAGTTCGTGGAACAACTTCGTCTGGCCGCTGATCGCCACCAACGATCCGGACAAATACACGCTGCCCGTGGCCCTCGCGACCTTCGCCACCGACCCGAATCAGTCCGCGGGGTCCAACGGAATGCTGATGGCCGGCTCCTTCCTGATCGTGCTGCCGGTACTGCTGGTCTTCCTCGTACTCCAGCGGTACTTCACCCAGGGCGTCGCCACGGCCGGTCTCAAGTAACCACCGGCGTTCTCCACCCCACCACCTCCGACGGATCCGACCCGCCGCCGTGCGCACCCGTACCCGCACACCCCCCTCTACCAGAAGGTTCGTACTGCCATGACCGAAAAGTCCGCCGCTCACACCGACTGGGAGTCGCGCATCGGAAAGCCCAGCGATGAGCGGCTCACCGGCATCGGGGAGCTTCCCGCTCCCCTCGGTCTGTCCGCCGAGGACGGCACCGGCCATGTGCTGCTGACCTGGCGGCCGGTGGCAGGGGCGCTCGGCTATCTGGTGCACCGCGCCGACTCCGCCGAGGGCCCCTTCGAGCCGCTCGACCATCTCGGCGGTGATGTGCTCGCCGTGCCGCACCCGCCGTACGCGGACACTCTCGCCGAGCCCGGCCGCGGCTATTTCTACAAGGTGGCCACCTGGTCCGACAGCGGGGCCGGTGAGCTGTCCGAGGCGGTGCCCGGCTCCGCCAGGGCCGCGGGCTCCCGCCCCGCCGAGGTCACCGTGGCGGTGGACGCCGCCGCCCCGGCCACCGAACTGCCCGGCGTCTGGAACCGGATGATCGGCGCTGAGCACTTCTCCCTGCTGACCTGGGAGAAGCCCGGCGCGGGCGGCTCCGATGTCGCGAAGGAGTACGGCGAGGCACTGGCCATCGTCCGCGACGAGATCGGCGTACGCTCCGTGCGCGCGCACGGGACCTTCCTGCCCGAGACCGTGACCGTCCGGGACGACGGCTCCTTCGACTTCTCCGGCCTCGACGCGGTCTATGACCGCTTCCTGGCCACCGGCCTCCGGCCCGTCGTCGAACTCTCCTTCATGCCGCGGGAACTCGCCTCCGACCCCGACTACACCGTCTTCGGCTACAAGGCGCTCGTCTCCACACCCGCGCGATGGGAGCGCTGGGGTGATCTCTGCCGCGAGCTGACCGTCCATCTCCAGGAGCGGTACGGCCGCGACACCGTGGCCGGCTGGGAGTTCGAGGTCTGGAACGAGCCCAATCTGGAGGTGTTCTGGAACGGCACCCAGGACGACTACCACCGGCTCTACGAAGTCGCCGTACGCGCCGTGAAGGGCGTGGACGAGCGGATCCGGGTCGGCGGGCCCTCCTCCGCCGCGGCCGGCTGGGTCGGCGCGCTGCTGGAGTACTGCCAGGAGCACGATGTCCCCGTCGACTTCGTCTCCACCCACACCTATGGCAACGCGCCCCTGGACTTCCGTCCGATGACCCGCGCCTTCGCCGCCGCGACCGGCGGACCCGAGCCGGAGATCCTGTGGACCGAGTGGGGCATCACACCCACGCACTTCCACCGTGTCAGCGACTCCGTCTTCGCCGCGCCCTTCGTTCTGCGGGGGATGAAGAGCGCCCTGTCGTCCACCGACTGTCTCTCCTACTGGGTCGCCTCCGACCAGTTCGAGGAGCTGGGCTGGCCACCCCGGCTCTTCCACGGCGGCTTCGGCCTGCTGACCGTCGGCAATCTGCGCAAGCCGCGCTTCTGGGCGCTGTATCTCCTCTCCCGGCTGGCCGGCGGCCGGATTCCCGTGGCCGTCACCGGCGACGGCGCGGAAGCGCTCGTCGAGTCCATCGCCACCCGCGCAGAGGACCGCTCCACCGTGGACGTCCTCCTCTGGAACGGCACCCTCGACCAGTCCAAGCTCGACGGCGCCACCGAGCTCGACCGCGCCGCGGCCGTACGGGTCGGCGGGCTGGAGCCGGGCGCCGTCTACACCGTCGAGTCGCACCGGGTCGACGAACGGCACGGCAATATCCGGGCCGTCTGGCAGGACCTCGACGGTGGCGACTGGCCCGACGACCAGCAGTGGGCGAAGCTGCGCGCCGCCGACCGGCTGCCCGCCGAGGAGCTCGCGCCCGTCACCGCGGACGCCGACGGCACCGCGGCGCTGACCGTCGGTCTCCCCAACCCGGGCATCCGCTTTCTGCGCTTCGCCCGCGCCTGATCCGCGCCCCGGCCGACCCGGGGGCCGGCGGCACCTGACCGTCGTCGGCCCCCGCACCACCGCAGCGACCATCAGCACAGCCACAGCCACAGCCACAGCCACAGCCACAGCCACGATTCCACATCTGCCAACGGGAGCTGGACTCTTATGGACCGTCGCACGTTTCTCGCCGCCGCGGGAACCGGGGCCGCCGCCCTGTCCCTCGGAGCCGTATCCGCACCTGCCGTCGCCGCATCGCGTTCTCGTGTCTCTCATGCCTCTGATACACCGCTGCTGCGCCGGTGGTTCCACGATACGTATCACTCGATCGAGGCAATGACGACCGACCTCGGTCTCACCGCGGACAAGATCGACGTCAGCGGCCCCGGTACGCCCGTCCCGTCCCAGAACACCTCACCGACCAATATCGGCTGCGGGCTCTGGTCCACCGTCGCCGCGGCCGGCCTCGGCGTGATCGACCAGGACACCATGCACCGCGCGCTGGCCCGTACCGTCTCGGCCGTCGAGCGGCTCGAACGCCACCACGGCTTCTGGCTCAACTGGTACGACGCCTACGACGGTTCCGTCCTGACGAGCTGGCCCGGCACCGGCGACCCGGTCCGCCCCTTCCTCTCCTCCGTCGACAACGCCTGGCTCGTCACCGGCCTGCGCATCGCCGCCGACGCGGACCCGCGACTGCGCCCCCGGGTCGCCGCGCTCCTCGCCGGCGCGGACTGGTCGTACTACTACACGCCGTACGACCCCGCCGACCCGGTGGCCGGGCCCGGCCAGCTCCGCGGCGGCTTCTGGACCGACACCGGCGAGCCCACCGGTCACCATTACGGAGCCCTCAACACCGAGCCTCGCATGGCCAGTTATCTGGGCATCGCCGACGGCACCCTGCCCGGCGAGCACTACTGGCACATGCTGCGCACCATGGTCCCCGAGAACGGGCAGGAACAGCCCCCGCAGGGGAGGTACGACACCATCGACGGTGTCCGCGTATGGCAGGGCCACTACACCTATCGCGGCCGCAAGCTCGTTCCCACCTGGGGCGGCTCGATGTTCGAGGCGCTGATGGTGCCCCTCTTCGTGCCCGAGACCGAGTGGTCGCCCGGTTCCTGGGGCACCACCCACAGCCGCTATGTCCGCTCCCAGATCGAACACGGTCTGGCGGAGACCGGATACGGCTACTGGGGCTTCTCCCCCTCCAATGTGCCCGAGGGCGGCTACCAGGAGTACGGCGTCGACGCGATCGGCATGCAGATCGACGGCTACGCCTCCAACACCGACCGTACCTTCGTCACCCACGGCGAGCCGTCGCCGCCCGCCTCCGCCTACACCAACGGTGTCGTCACCCCGCACGCCTCCTTCCTCGCGCTCCCCCAGGCGCGTGGGGAGGCCATCGCCAATCTGAAGGCGATCGCGCGGGACTTCGGCGCGTACGACGACCGCTACGGCTTCCGCGACTCCGTCAATGTGGGGACGGGCCGGGTCAGTGACTTCGTCCTCGCCCTCGACCAGGGGATGATCGCCGCGGCCCTCGCCCAGGACTTGCGTCCGGGCCTGCTCCAGCGGCCGTTCCGTACGGGCGGATTCGCCTCTCGGGTACGGCCGCTGCTGGCGAAGGAGCGTTTCAGCATCCAGCCGTGACGCAGCCCCACCCCGCGCGGTACGCCGTCCAGTCGCTCTCGCGCGCGGCGAAGTCGACATAGATGGCGACCCCGAACCGCTCCCGGTCACGGTCCGTGCGCCCCAGCCCCAGCCTGACGCCACGGACCGCGGCCGCGACGGTCTCCGCGTGACCGTGATGGCTCATGTCCTCCTCGTAGTAGAAGGGCAGTCCCATCAGCAGATCCGTGTCGGGCGGTGTGACCTCCAGGGCGAGCGTGGTCTGCTGGGCGACATAACCGCCGTAGAGACTCTCCAGTGGCATCGCGGTGTCGTAGGACATGACGGCGATCTGGTCGACCCGCCGTGCCACCTCGGCGAAGAACGCCTGTGACCACCACTTGGGGTGTCCGGTGAGGGCTCCGGCGACCGAGTGCAGCGCGGGCACCGGATCGATCTGATGGGCGGCGATGGAGAGCGGTACGTCCCTGGCCCGGGTGAGAACGCGCAGATCGTCGAGGAGCGAGAGATAATCAGGGTCCCCCGAGTGCAAGGGCTCCAGATCGAAATGGACACCGTCGAATCCCGCGTCCAGGATCTGCTCGGCCGAGCGCACCACGGCGGCGCGTGACGCCGCCCGCTCCAGCCGCAGTCCGTCGGGACCCTCGGTCGCCAGTTCGTCGCCCAGCCAGGCGTGCACCCGTACATCCGGAATCGTGCGGTGCACGGCGTCGATCAGCCACCGGGCCCGGGGATAGCGGGCGGCGGGCAGGGTTCCGTCGTGCTCCAGCGGTCCGGTGTGAACATACAGGTCGCGGATTCCGGTCCCGCGGATACGCTCCGCGAAGGCGTCGAGATCGGCGTCCTTCTTGCGGCCGTCCACCCAGGCGTGGCCGAGCCAGATGGCGTCCCGGCCACGGGTCTGTGTGCCGTCCTCGATGTCGCCCGCGTAGTTGATACGCAGCGCGACGGCGACGGTGACCACCGGTACGACGAGCAGAACGACGAGCACCAGCGCGATCCGTCTGGGCCACCGCGCGCGCGGGGCGCGCCACGCCCGTACCAGTGTCCGCCCGAATCCGCGCAGTCGTGCCCGCAAAACCGTTCCCCTCCCCAGGAGTCATGACCGTCCGGCCATGAAGGCGTCCAGGCTATGTGCCGAAGCCGGGCGGCAGGCGCGCGGTATGCGCTCCAGGTTCGGTCATTTCCGGTCGCGAAGGATCCAACGCGGACATAACCTCCAAATTGTGATGCTTCCCGAGAGCTCCACCCGGACGCACATAGCCGGCCGGACCCTTCTGGCCGTACTGGTCATGGCGTGGTGCCTGCTCATACCCGGCGCTCGGGACGCCCAGGCCGATGATCCGATCACACTGTCGCGGCAGGGACAGATCACCGACAAGGTGGGGGCGCTCGGCGATCGCAGGGTGGCGGTCGGCCATTCCCTCGACCGTCTCTACACCGACAACCGTGTGCAGCTCTTCGTCGCATACGTACGCGACTTCTCGGGACACTCCCCGCAGAGCTGGGCCGATTCCACGGCGGTGCGCAACGGGCTCGGCCGCGACGACATTCTGCTGGCGGTCGCCACCCACGACCGGCAGTACGCCTACTCCGTCGACGCCGGCTCCCCTCTCACCGACAGCCAGCTCGCCGATGTCGCCAGGACCGCCGTCGAGCCGGCGCTGCGGCAGAACGACTGGGCGGGCGCGGCGATCGGAGCCGCGAACGGATACGACGCGGTGCTCGCGGGCCGGCCCGTACCCACACCCGCCATCACGCCCGGCGAGCCGGACCCGGGCGGGAGGGCGGCCAACGGAGGCGCCGCGACCAATCTGGTGCTGCCCGTCGCCGTCGTACTGGCGGCCTTGGCGCTCGCGGCCTATATCTACGGCAAGCGCAAGCGGCGGGCGGCGGCTCACACATCGGCGCGGGGCGGCGAACAGGGCTGGGGCTCTCCCGGCGGAACTCCGCGGCCACCGCCGACGCCGCTGCCCGAGCTGGACGGCCGGGCGAAACAGCTCCTGGTCGAAACGGACGACGCCCTGCGCACCAGTCAGGAGGAACTGGGATTCGCGACCGCGCAGTTCGGCGAGGAGGCCGCCGCGCCCTTCACGGACGCCGTGCACTTCGCCAAGGGGCAGCTGACCCTGGCGTTCCGGGTGCGGCAGCAACTGGACGACGCCATTCCGGAGGACGACACGACCCGGCGCCGAATGCTGGACGAGATCATCGCCCGCTGCACGGAGGCCGACGACCGGCTGGACGCCGAGTCCGAGGGCTTCGACCGGCTGCGGGCCCTGGAGCAGAACGCGCCGCAGGCGCTGGACTCGGCGCGAACGGCCTTCCACGAGCTGAGCGGACGTGCCACCACGGCGCGCGCCACGCTCACGGCGCTGCGCGAACGGTACGCCGACTCCGCCTCCGCGCCCGTCACGGACAGCGTCGAGCAGGCCGAGGACCGGCTGGAGTTCGCCTCCGCCGGTCTGGACAAGACGCGCGGATTCATCGACGCGGCGGACAACGGCAAGGCGGCCGTGCATGTGCGGGCCGCGGAGGCGGCCATCGGACAGGCGGCCATCCTCGTCGAGGCGGTCGAGCGGCGCGCGGCGGAACTCGCGGAGGCTGTAGGGAAGCTCCCCGGCGCGCTCACCGAGACGGAGACGGACCTCGCGGACGCCCGCGGTCTGCTGCGCGGCGCCACGCCGGGGGTGTCGACGGCCGATCTCCAGGGCCGGATCGGCCGCGCCGAGGCGGTGGTCACGGAGGTACGGCGTGAACTGGACGCGGGGCGGTACGACCCGATCGACGCCCTGCGCCGGGTCGAGGAGACGGACGCGGTCCTGGACGAGTCGCTGACCGGGGCCCGCGAGCGTGAGCAGGGCGTTCGCCGGGCCGGCACCCTCCTCGACCAGGCGACGCTCAGCGCTCGCTCGGCCATCGGCGCCGCCGCTGACTACATCACCACCCATCGAGGAGCGGTGGGCAGCCAGGCGCGAACCCGGCTGGTGGAGGCGCAGCGACGGCTGGAGCGGGCGCATGCGGCGGCATCGACCGACGCGCAGGGCGCGCTGGCCGAGACACAGCTCGCGGACGAGCTGGCCCGGGAGGCCCAGTACCTCGCCGAGCAGGATGTGCGCTCGTACGGGAACCGATATGGCGTCGGCGGTGTACAAGGGGCAGGAGGCGGGCTCGGCGGCGCCGTGCTCGGCGGGATCATCCTCGGCGGCCTGTTCGGCGGCGGAGGCGGGCTGGGAGGAGGCGGGGGCTTTGGCGGGGGTTACCGCGGCGGCGGTCCTGGCAGTTTTGGCGGCGGTGGCACGCGCGGCCGGATGGGCGGTGGCGGCCGTTTCTGACGCAATTCCCTTTCCCCACAAGGAGAAGAGCCATGACCAAGCAGACCATCCTCGGACGCGTCACACAGCTGGCGAAGGCCAATATCAACGCGCTGCTGGACCAGGCGGAGGATCCGCAGAAGCTGCTGGACCAGTTGATCCGCGACTACATCAACAACATCAGCGAGGCGGAACAGGCGGTGGCGGGCACCATCGGGAATCTCCGTCTGCTGGAGCAGGACCACCGGGAGGACGTGGAAGCGGCCCGGGAGTGGGGTGTGAAGGCGCTCGCGGCGAGCAGGAAGGCGGACGAGCTGCGCCTGTCCAGCCATGGCACGGAGGCGGACACCTTCGACAATCTCGCCAAGGTGGCCCTGGAGCGCCAGCTCCAGTCCGAGAAGGAGGCGAAGACGGCCGAGCCGACCATCGCCTCGCAGACGGAGGTCGTGGACAAGCTCAAGACCGGTCTGGAGCGGATGCGGTCCAAGCTCGGCCAGTTGCAGTCGAAGCGCGACGAACTGGTGGCGCGGGCCAAGACCGCCCAGGCACAGAATCAGATGCTGGACGCGGTCAAGAACATCAATGTGCTCGACCCGACCAGCGAGATCGGCCGGTTCGAGGACAAGGTGCGGCGCGAGGAGGCGAGAGCGACGGGCAAGCAGGAGCTGGCCGCCTCGTCCCTAGACGCGCAGTTCGAGCGGCTGGACAGCGTCGGCGACAGCGCGGAGGTGGAAGCGCGCCTGGCGGCGCTCAAGGCCGCCTGACCGGGTGGAGCGGCGGCCCCCCGTGCAAGGGCGGGCCGCACGGCCGTCACGGCCGGATCGTACGGGGCGGTCCGGCTTCGGCTTCGGCTTCGGCTTCGGCTTCGGCTTCGGCTTCGGCTGGGTATGGTGACGGAACGTCAGAACATGCTCAAGAGCTGCTCGACCGTCGGTTCCGCCGTCGAGTCACCGTCGGGCAGGGCGAGTTCGAACCAGACCGTCTTTCCGCGTGGGGTCCGGCGCGAGCCCCACGCGGCGCTCAGCAGACCGACCAGTTGCAGCCCCCGGCCGCCCTCGTCGGTGTCGCGGGCGCGTCGCCGCCGGGGCTGGACCAGTCCGGCGTCCCACACCTCGCAGACGAGCGTACGGTCACGGAGCAGCCGCAGTCTGATCTCGCCCTCGCCGTAGCGCATGGCGTTGGTGACCAGTTCGCTGACGAGCAGTTCGACGGTGTCCACGAGCGGTTCGAGATCCCAGGCCACGAGCTGTGTGCGGGCGAGTTCCCGGGCCCGGCCGACGGAGCGCGGCTCGCGTGGCAGCCGCCAGTCGCCGACCGCGTCGGTGGGCAGTCCCTGGATACGGGCCATCAGAAGGGCGATGTCGTCCTCGCCGTGCCGGGTGTCGAGCGTGTTGAGGACGTGGTCGCAGACGTCTTCCAGCGGGCGGCCGGGGTTGGTGAGAGCGGCGCGGAAGGCGCTCAGTCCTTCGTCGAGCGGATGGTCCCTGGACTCGACGAGACCGTCCGTGTAGAGGGCCAGCAGCGCGCCCTCCGTGAGGTCGACCTCGACCTGCTCGAAGGGTTCACCGCCCACACCGAGGGGCATTCCGGGCGGCACATCGAGCATCAGTGCCGCTTCGTCGGGTTCGACGAGCATGGGCGGGAGGTGGCCGGCGTTGGCGAAGGTGCAGCGCCGGGTGACCGGGTCGTAGACGGCATAGACACAAGTGGCGAGATAGACCTCGGAGAGATCGGCGTCGCGCGTCTTGTGGGCGACCCGCGAGGCCTGCTGGGCTCCGCTGGGGGTGCCGAGACCACGGGCGATCTCGTCGAGCGCGGAGAGCACTTCCGCGGGCTCCAGATCGAGCAGCGCCAGGGTGCGTACGGCGGTGCGCAGCTCTCCCATGGCGACGGCGGCCCGCAGACCGCGTCCCATGACGTCACCGACGACCAACGCCGTCCGGTGGCCGGGCAGTTCGATGACGTCGAACCAGTCGCCGCCCACCTCGGTGGCGGTGTTGCCCGGCAGATAGCGGCAGGCGATGTCCAGCCCGGCGGCCTCGGGGTCACCCGGCGGGAGCAGACTGCGCTGGAGTATGAGCGCGCGCTCGTGCTCCCTCCGGTAGAGACGGGCGTTGTCGATACAGACCGCGGCGCGCGCGGCGAGTTCGACGGCGAGCGCCCGGTCCCGTTCGCCGAACGGTTCGCTGCCCTTCGTCCGGGAGAACTGGGCGAGTCCGATGACGGTGTCGTGGGCGACCATCGGGACGGCCAGCGTGGACTGCACCAGGCTGCCCGCCTCACCGGGGATGGACTGCACCCGGCCGGTCCGCAGGGCGTTCGCGCTGAGCGAGCTGAACGGGAAGCGATGGACGGCGCCGACCTGCGGTGGGACATATCCCTCGTCGCCCGCGCCGCCAGGACCGGTCAGCGGGGCGTCGGAGACGGCGCTGGCGAAGGCGACACGACGCAGCCGTGCGCTGCCTCCGCCGGAGTCGTTGCCGGAGGAGCCCCACCGTCCCGGCGGTGCCTCCTCGCCGGTGAGCAGGCTCTGGTAGAGATCGACGGCGGCCAGGTCGCAGAAGCCGGGGACGGCGACATCGAGCAGTTCCCGGGCTGTGGTCTCCAGATCGAGGGAGTTGCCTATCCGGGCACTGGCCTCGTTGAGGAGGGCGAGATTACGGCGGGCGCTGGCGGCCTCGCGGGCGGCGATATGACGCCGGGTGACATCGGTGCCGACCCCGGCGACACCGATGGGGCGGCCCGATCCGCTGTGCACACGGTAGAGATTGACCGACCAGTGCCGGCGCTCCTTGCCGCCGGGCTGGGTGCCGACGATCTGAAGGTCGGTGACGGATTCCCCGGTCTTCAGGACCCGCTGGAGGGCGGCGGTCATCCGCTCGGCCTCGGGACGGGAGAGATAGTCATGGACGGTACGCCCGCGGTGGTCGCCGACCGCACCGCCGAAGACGGTGGCGAACCGCTGGTTGGCGCGCTGCACCTTGAGATCGGTGCCGAACAGAAGGAAACCGAAAGGAGATTGGCCGAAAATAGCCTGCGAGGAGGCGAGGTCGGTTTCGATACGGCGCAGGGCCCGGACGTCGACGACGATACAGAGAGCACCCCGTTCGCCACTTTCCGTCTCGCTCGGCATCACATAGACCTCGGCGAGCCCGTGCTCCCCGCGGCCTCCGTGCTCGCCGTCGGTCCGGAACGGGACCAGGCCGGTCCACTCCTTGCCGTCGAGTATTTCCCTGACCCGGCGATGCCCGCGCGGACGCAGGTCGGCGGGCATGAAGACCTCGACCGGGTCCTTGCCCCTGACCTGGTGCGAACCGATTCCGAACAGCTCGGCGGCACGCTCGCTCCACTGATCGACCAGCCCGTCCGGGCCGATCGAGAAGGAAGCGATTCTGATGTAGTCATATATCGAGCCGGGCGGACTGCTCTGCCATACGACGTCGCCCGTCGTCCCAGATATCTCGCTCACGCGACCGTCCCCTCCAGCTCACGCACCGGACCGGCCATGCCCGCAGTATTCAGCACTACGGCCCCGGCCGACACGCCGTTCACGATCACAGCACGGTCTCGTTCTTTTTGAGCCGTGTCGACGTGATCGTTCTCCCTTCACACTTCTAACCAGGCAGAGGCAGCTCGAACCACACGGTCTTGCCCGTCTTCCCCCGTCGAGTGCCCCAGCGCTTGGCCGAGCAGGCCACGAGCTGGATCCCGCGGCCCCCCTCGTCGTCGGGACCGGCGGGCCGCTCGGTCGGAAGGTCAGGGAGCGGGTCGGACACCTCCACCAGGAGCGCGGCCCGCTCCGAGGCCGCGGAAGCCCCGGCGCGAAGGGCGAGGTGTACCCCGATCGGCCCCGAGGCATAGCGCAGAGAATTGGTCACCAGCTCGCTGACCAGCAGTACCGCCACATCACGGACGGCAGGAGGCAGTTTCCAGGTGCGGAGCGTGTCACGTACGGCATGGCGGGCGGCATGGACGGAATCGAGTTCGGCGGGGAAGGTCCACTCGGCCTCTGCGCCGTCCTCTGTGTCGATCAAGCCGATCACTTCCCAAGACCGACGGCAGGGACCGCATCCTTTTGAAGGGGTTAATCAGTACATACCCGGCATTCAAGACAGCTATCGCCCCGCCGGACGCACGGTGGGACAAACGGAGTAGACACTCCGGCTCCGGACCACGGAGGCACGGCCCAGGGAAATGACCAGGGAAAGAACCGGGGGAAATGACTCTTGGGGGCTCAAGCGGAGCTCTAGCGGGAGGAGGTCCCGTTCGCGGCGTCGGGCGAGGCGGCGCGAAGGCGGCGGGCGGCTTCGGCCACGGCCGGGCGGTCCTGGTCGAGCCAGTCCACGGTATGGATCTCGTCCGGGCCGAGCCAGCGCAGCTCGTCGTGGTCCTCAAGGGGAAGGGGCTCGCCGGAGAGCAGCCGGGCCGTCCACACCTGGAGCACATAGCCGGGCTTGAGCGGCCACTCACCGGGGATTCGCTCCACCGGCTGTGTCTCCACGCCGAGTTCTTCCCGTAGCTCGCGCACAAGCGCCTGCTCGGGCCCCTCTCCCGGCTCCAGCTTGCCGCCGGGCAGCTCCCAGCGTCCGGCCAGCTCGGGAGGCGCACTACGACGGGCGGCCAGCAGCCGGCCCCGGTCACATACGGCACCCGCCACCACGACACGATCACTCATGCGCCGGAGCGTAACCTGAACGCGTTCGCGCCCAGGACGGGTCAGGACCAGGACCTAGTACGCGGTCTGGCCGACGCGCTCGACCCAGTAGAGCTGCTTGTGTCCGGAATCGGAGAGGCTGTCCACCGTCTTGTTCGCCTCGTCCTCGGTGGCATATCTGCCGACGCGATAGCGGTTGCCGTTGTCGTCCTCCCGTATCACCAACCACGGGAGCGCGACCGCGCCGTCGTTCATCGAACTCCTCCCGCCACCGGCCTGCATGTCTCTGAAAATTCCCAGGAAACCGCAATCCGCATATGCCCGAGCCTACGCCTGACCTTCACTCAGCGGATACGTCTTTTCACGAAGAGGCACTCATCCGGCCAACAAAACGCCGAAAAGCGGGGGCACGCGCCGGCGTGCGCCGTTACCCCGCTCCGGCGTACACGGCACGGCACTTCGGTACGCGACGAACACGCGATGGTGCCACCGGAAGCAGGAGAACGTCAGTTGACACTCCGTCATGGCGCCCGGACCACAGGAACGGGGCGACACGGACCGACAACAGCGGTCGTCTGAAGGCTACTTGACGGAGAGGTGGTAAGCGATGCGGTACCGGTCGGCGGGGACGACCACTTCCGCCGTCTCCACGGCACGCCCCGACGCGTAATAGGTCCGCTCCAGCACCATCACCACATGGCCGGGCACACCGCCGAGCGTCAGCAACTCCTCCGCGAGCCCCGGCCGTGCGCCGACCTGCTCCAGCACGTTGTCCACGACGAGGTCGATGGCCGCCATCCGCTCGACCACCCCGCACCCTCCGAGCGGCCCCTCCTCGGGCAGCATCACCGGCGTACGCCCCGTGAGCGACAGCGGCTCCCATGAGGTGGAGAGCATCATCGGCTCGCCCCCGTCCCGGAAGACATAGCGCGTACGCATCACCGGTTCGCCCGGCTGGATACCGAGGCGGAGCGCGATCTCGGTCCCCGCCTCCTCCTGCTCGCTCCTGGACTCCCACGTGCCCCGCGCCCCGGCCTCCGCCTGCTCCTGGCGGAACGGACTGGAGCCGGACGGCGGCCGGTACCCCGAGCGGGAGATCCGGCGCGGGACGGGCCGCTCCCGTACATACGTGCCCGAACCCGAGCGCCCCTCGACCAGACCTTCCGCCATCAGCACCTTGCGCGCCTCCAGCGCGACCGTGTCCGAGACGCCGTACTCCTCGCGGATACGGGCCTGCGAGGGCAATCGGGTATGCGGCGGCAGCACTCCATTGACGATCTTCTCGCGAAGATCGCTCGCAACGCGCAGATAGGCGGGCTGCTCACCGAAGGCCACGGGCACTCCCATCAGGTTGACAGACAGCAACAGCGTGGCAACCGTCGGTTGTTGGCCGCAAGCATGGGCCAGAGTTTCACCCGAAGTGATGACTTATGGTTTGGCAAAGGTCTGGCACCGGGGCTCACCTGGGCGGCTGCCATGCTGGTCGGTATGACGACGACGTATCCCGCCTGCCTCTGTCCGGTCGACGGCACCCGCTCGCCCGTCGATTCGTACGCCTGGTGCTGCCCCGTCTGCCGGGGGCCGTGGGATCTCGCCTTCGACACCTCGCCGGTAGCTCTGCGTTCCCTTCCCCAGCGGGTCAATTCGCTCTGGCGGTACGAGGAGGCGCTGCCGCTCTCCGCGCCCGTCACAAGCCTCGGCGAGGGCCGTACGCCGCTGGTGGCGCTGACCCCGTCCGTCTCCGCCAAGCTCGACTTCCTGATGCCCACGCTCTCCTTCAAGGACCGGGGCGCGGTGATGCTCGCGGAGCTGGCGCGGCGGCTCGGGGCGGAGCGCGTCATCGCGGACAGCAGCGGCAACGCGGGCACGGCCGTCGCGGCGTACTGCGCGCGGGCCGGACTGCCCTGCACGGTGTATGTGCCGGAAGCGACCTCGCCGAAGAAGACCGAGCAGATCCGGGCCCACGGCGCGCGTCTCGTACGCGTCCCCGGCGACCGGGAGGCCACCGCACTGGCCGCCCGGACCGCCGCCGACGAACCGGGCACGTTCTACGCGAGCCATGTCCACAACCCGTACTTCCTGCACGGCACGAAGACCTATGTCTACGAGCTGTGGGAGGACCTCGGGGGACGTCTTCCCGAGGCGATCGTCGTACCGGTCGGCAACGGAACGCTGCTTCTCGGTGCCGCGCTCGCCGTCGCGGAGCTGTATGGGCACGGTCTCATCGCCGAACGCCCCGCGCTGATCGCCGTCCAGGCCGAGGCGGTCTCACCGCTGGCGACCGCTTTCCACGCGGGCGCCGACGACCTGCCCAGCGCTTCCGCCACCGCCGACGCCAGAAACGCCGCCACTGCCACTGCCACCGTCACCGCCGGCCCCGGAAACACCACCGCCGCCAGCGCCACCGCCACCACCCTCGCCGAGGGCATCGCCATCCCCCGTCCGCCGCGCGCCCGCCAGATCCTGCGCGCCGTAAGGGAGTCCGGCGGCACCTTCCTCACCGTGACGGAGGACCAACTCCGCGCCGCCCAGCTCGATCTGGCCGCCCGGGGCCTCTTCGTGGAGTCGACGGGCGTCGCCTGCTGGGCGGCGGTGGGCAGCTGGACCGACCGCTCCGCCGTCGTACCGCTCTGCGGCGCGGGCGCGAAGACCGGCCTCGCGCCCTCGGCCTGACCAGCCCTCGGCCTGACCAGGCGCTCAGTCCGTTCACACGTTCACCACGCGCGCCGTGCGCGCCCGCGCCGGACGCCCGTTCATACGGTCGTACGGTGAGACTCTCGCGTACGCACGTGCTCGCCCCCCTCCTCGCGGGCGCCCTCGCTGCCGCCGTGCCCCCGCTCTCGTACGCCGAAGACCGGGGCTCCTCACCGTCCTGCGGGGCGGAGGCGGATCCCGGCTGGTCACCCACCGCCACCCGCGTCGACCCCGTCGACAGCCACCACGCCTACACCGGGAACGGCTATCTGGGAACGCGGGTTCCGCCGATCGGCGCCGGTTACGCCGAGGACGGCGCGAAGACGGGCTGGCCGCTCTTCACCCCGCGCTACGACGGCGCCTTCGCGGCCGGACTGTACGCCCGCGAGCCGAGCACCACCGCAGGCCGGCAGGTGCTCGCCGCGCTGCCCACCTGGACGACCGTGCCCGTGCGGGTGGGCGACGAGACCTTCGGCGAGGACAGCCGGATCTCCCGCTACCGCCAGAGTGTTCTGCTGCGCTGCGGAGTGGTCCGAACCACCCTGCGCTGGACCGCTGGGGACGGCCGGGCCACCGACCTGACGTACGAGGTCCTCACCGACCGGTCCGACCCTCACGTCGGCGCTGTACGACTGCGTCTCACCCCGCGGTGGAGCGGCGAGGCCACGATCGGCGGCGGACTCGACTGGCGCGGGGCCAGGCGCCTCGCCCGCACGGGAGAGCACCGCTCCAGGGACGCCGACGTCACCACCTTCCGTACCGAAGGTACGGGGACGACCGGCGCCGTCGCCACGATGCTGCGACCGTCCCTCGAAGGCCCGACCGAGGGCCAGGACGCAGGCCCGACCAAGGGCCCAGTCGAGGACCCAGCCGCAGTCCGGACCTGGAGCCCGGCCAGGAGTCCGGCCCAGAGCCCGGCCCAGAGCCCGCTCGGCGGCTCGGTCGGCGGTCCAGTCGGCGGTCCAGTCGGCGGTTCGGCAAGTGGTCCGGCCAGCGGTCCGGTCCCGGTCCACGCGGACCGTACGTACGAGTTCGCGAAGTACGTCGGTGTCGACACCACCCTCACCTCACGTGATCCGCGCGCCACCGCCATGGACGCCGCCCTCCGGGCGGCCGGCCACGGCTGGCAGGCGCTGTTCGCCGCCAACGAGGCCGCCTGGTCGCCCCTGTGGGACGCCGATATCGACGTACCGGGGCAGCCCGATCTCCAGGCGTGGCTGCGCTCGGCCCAGTACGGACTGCTGACCAGTACCCGTCAGGGGTCCGCCGACAGTCTCGCGCCCACCGGTCTAACCAGCGACAACTACGCGGGGCTGGTCTTCTGGGACGCCGAGACCTGGATGTATCCGGGCCTGCTGGTGACCCGGCCCGAACTGGCCCGCTCCGTCCTCGACTACCGTTTCCGCACCCGGGGCGCGGCGGCGGCGAATGCCGAAAAGCTCGGTTTCAAGGGTCTGTTCTACCCATGGACCAGTGGTGGTGAGGGACACGTCTGGACGGAGTGCCAGTCCTGGTATCCGCCCCACTGTGTCACCCAGAACCATCTCCAGGGTGATGTCGCCCTCGCCGTCTGGCAGTACTACCTGGCCACCGGCGACCGGGGCTGGCTGCGCGAGCGCGGCTGGCCGCTGCTCAAGGGGATCGCCGAGTTCTGGGTTTCGCGGGTCACCGCCAACGACGACGGCAGTTACTCCGTCAAGGAGGTGGCGGGTCCCGACGAGTACAGCAACGGCGTCACCGACGGTGTCTTCACCAACGCGGGCGCCGCCACCGCGCTGCGCAACGCCGCCCGTGCCGCCGTGCTCGTCGGTGAGCGGCCGCCCGGTGAGTGGACGCGGATCGCCGGCAAGATCCGTGTCCCGTACGACGCGCGCCGCAAGATCTACCTCCAGTACGCGGGCTACGACGGCTCCCGGATCAAACAGGCGGACACGGTCCTGCTGACATATCCGCTGGAGTGGCCGATGCCCGCGGGGGCCGCGGCGGCGACCCTCGATCACTACGCCGAGCGCACCGATCCGGACGGGCCCGCGATGACGGACTCGGTCCACGCGATCGGCGCCGCCGCCATCGGGGAACCGGGGTGTGCGGCGTACACCTATCTCCAGCGGTCGATCCGGCCGTTCGTCCGGGGACCCTTCGCGCTCTTCTCCGAGGCCCGGGGCGACAAGGCGGGGACCTCGGACCCTCTCGCCGGAGCTCCGGCACAGGATTTCCTCACCGGAAAGGGTGGTTTCCTCCAGGTCTTCACCCACGGGTTGACGGGGCTCCGGCTGCGGGAGGACGGCGTACGGCTCGACCCCATGCTGCCTCCTCAGCTCGCGAACACCAACACCAACGCGAACGGGGACGGAAACGGGAAGACCAGCGCGAACCGGAGCGGGAGCGGGAGCGGGGTGAGCCTGCGAGGACTTCACTGGCAGGGGCGTACGTACGACATCGCCATCGGTGCCCGCGAGACGACGGTCCGGCTCACCTCCGGCGAACCGTTCATGGTGCACACGCCGGGCGGCGCACGGCGGCTGAGTACGACGCTCATCCTGCCCACGCGCCGCCCTGATCTCACCCCGACGCCGAACGCGGCCCGTTGCCGGCCGGCGACGGCCTCCTCCGAGCAGCCCGGTCTGTACGCGGCGGCCGCCGTCGACGGCAGCAGGGCCACCTCCTGGGTCCCCTCGGCCGCCACGGCCTCGTTCTCGGTGGATCTGGGCCGTACCGTCCCGATCGGGTCGGTCGCCCCGGAGTGGACAGCTTCGCGCCCCGCTTCGCACTCGGTCGAGACCTCGACGGACGCGACGCGCTGGCAGCCGCTGCGCCCCGGGGCGCGGGCCCGTCATATCCGCGTGACCGTACGCGCGCCAGCCGGCGATCAGCGCTCGGGAATCCGCGAACTGACGGTCAGGACGGCGAAGACCGATTGACCGAACGGCCGGCTGACCGGCCGACCGGCTGACCGGCTGACCGGCTGACCGGCTGAACCTGCCTGCCGGCCCAACGAGTCAGCCACGGCCCCAACTGTTCCGGACGTAAGAACGACATCACCGCCGGACCTGGATCAGCGCGTGAGTACCGCTGGTGCGCCAACGCTGGTCGTGCGCGGCAACGAGCGCGGACTCCGTCCGCTCGTCGAGTCCGACGATCACATCGGACTTCAACGTGCGCAGAGCCGCCACGGGACCCGGGAAGTACGCCGTGCGCTCGGTGAACGAGGTGGTGGCGGGCCAGAGTTGATCGCCCACCAGACGCCGGTAGTTCAAGTCGCCTTTCATGATGGTCACCGTGGCCTCCGCGAAATCCTGACGCAGATCGTCGGGCATGTCCGAGTACGGGAGAGGCGCGCAGGAGAAGGGGTGCGCCCGCACGACAAGCCGACCGCGCCCCATCGCCTCCCACAGCCGTTCGCCGACCACCCCGGCAACGCCGTCGGCCCGCTTCACATGACGCAGGCAGTCGATCACATCAGCGGTCGTGGCGTCCGAGACGAAGTACGGATACGGCTTGACGTGCAGGACGACGTGTTCGGCGTGCTGGTGCCGCAACAGGTGGTCGATCAGGAGCAGATCGGGGACGAGTTCACGTCCGGCGTTGTCCGCGACCAGACATACCGTGTTCGGTCCTCCGGCGGGGAGCAGCGACCAGAGCGCCGCGGAGTCGTCCGCGACAAGAGGAGCGCTGACACCAGCACCAGCACCCGCACCCGCACCGGAACCGTGACCGGCACCAACAGTGCCGCCCGCCGCCCCGCCGTCGGAGACCAGGCGGAAACCGAGGTCCGCGCGGTTGCCCCACAGCGAGCCCTGGAGCAGTGCGCGCGCCTGCTCGTCGACGGTCCGCATGGCGAGCCGGTCCAGCGCCACCAGTTCCGCTTCGGCCTCTTCGGTGCGCAGCTCGGCCTGCTTGAAGGGGCGGAACGGATCGATGCCCAGCCACGGCCCCGGCACGAAGTACCCGACGGCATCGAGAAGCTTGCGGTAGAAGTAGCTCTCCGCCCACAGGAACGGCGCGTCGAACCACGACCCGCCGACATACCCCCGGTCCCACCCCGCCCACCGGTCCCGGTCACGCGCATCGGACCCAAGGGGCTCGATCACCCCCTCCGTGCACTCCCCGAGCAGAACATCGAGCGCCCGATGCTGCTCAGGGCCGTACGGGAAGGCATCACGCACTCTCCTGATCAACGCCGGATGCCGCTCGGTCAGCACACCCCAGGAAAAGGATCCGGGCTTGTTGCTCACAATGACTGGCGCGTCAACGATTTCGGGCATGCCCCGATGATCCCCCGGAAGAGCACGCGATCGCCGCCCTGCCCAGGGTGAAGCGGTAGCAGCACAAGGATGCCCAGCACCCGCCCAGCACGGGCATGACGAAGGGGCCACCCCTTCGGAAGCCGACCCCTTCTGACCTGCACACTTGACGAATCTCCTAGCGCACAGTATCGAAAAGGTCACACGTCGAAGCGGAATGTTTGGTGCAGAGCTCCCACCTGCGGAAACGTGGTTTCTGGGGTGCCCATCCCAACACCATCCCAGCACGGGAGTTCTATCCCAGCGCCCTGCAGCTCAGTCGCCTCACCAGCAGCCCCTTGCCCCGTCGCCTGGGTACTGACGCCGGATTCGGTCGGCGCCTCAGTCGGGCCCGCCTCAATGAGGGGTGCTGGCCTCATCGCGTCCTGCAGGACCGTACGACAGCGGCGCCAGGCACTCGGCAGCAGATGCCCGTAGATGTCGATCGTGGTCTTGACCGATCGGTGGCCTAGCCAGCGTGACACCTCGTAGATCGGGACGCCGTGGGCCAAGGCGGTCGAGGCGAAGAAGTGCCGCAGGCTGCCAGGGGTGTATGCCGCCTCCCCGTCCGCGCCGACCAGGCCCGCCGACTGACACGCTTTTTTGAAGTGGTAGCCGTAGGTGGACGCGGTGGGCATCGTGCTTTTGCCGTGGGCGCGCGGGGAGAAGAAGACTTCAAGCCTGCGCCGCTTGCCCCTCCGCCCGATGAAGATCACGGGCACCGGCTTCCATATCGACAGGTGAGCGTCTACCTCCTGATCAACAAAGAGGGCGGTCGGGACGTCGCGATATTCACCCTCCGTCCGATTTTTGAGCGGTACGAAGACCCTGTGGCAGTCCGCACGGTGGGCCATGGCGCTGACCTGCCAACGGATCCTGACGAACCCGGACCGTCGACATTCGGTGGAGAAGGCGAGGGCCTCGCTTGGACGCTGGCCAGTACCAGCCTGCAAATAGACCGCGAGCCGGTATTGCGGCGATATATGCGCCGCAATGAGGTCGACTTCAGTCGGCGTCGGAATCTCGTCTTCATCCGCTGCTGCCGGCCTCGCTCGGGATATCCGAACCCCTCGTGCGGGGTTGTCCGGGATCTGTTTGTCGACTACGGCCGCCTCCAGCATGGCGGCCACCACGAGTATGCGATCGTTGACCGTGGAAGCCGCCAGGCCCGCACCCGATCCGTGCAGGCTCTTGGCGAACTGTTCGAAGTCGCGTCGCGTCAGACTGGCCAGAGTCCTATGTCCCAGGCGCGGCACGATGTGGTTGCGAATGAAGCCCTCGTAGTTGCGGCGAGTCGTGTCACCGATGGCTCGCCGCTCGACCCAGTCCTGTGCCCAAACCTGCAGGCGCATGGCTCCCCGAGCGGGGTCCAGGAAGGCGCCCGACTTCTTGTCGTTCTCGACGTGGACGACAAAGGCGTCCGCACCGTCCGGGCCCACCCTCCGAGAGAACGACTTCTCCCGTTACCGGCCCCGCCTTCCGCCCGGCTCCCGATATCGCACCGTCCACCTGTGGCCGCACCTTGGACGTTCGCAGGGATAGCTCGGGTCCCGAACATCCCGCTTGCACTTCTGGAAAACGCTGGCCACCCACGCCTCCTCTGCTCGTGCCGAGAGCGAGGCGGCCGCTGTATCGCTCTCCGTGCGGCGCACCAGCCAACGGCCACATCCGCGTCAGCGACCCGTCCTGCCCGAAGCGCGCTCGACTCAGGGACCTCACCACTGCGGCCACCGTCCGCCGAGCGCAGTCATCCCTGATTCACCCAGCACACGAAACCGTGCTCCCTGTCCCCAAGACAAGCAAGAAGAAATTGACCAAACCACCCCTTGCAGTGAACGTGCACTCCCACTCGTGCACGTCCCAGGCCAAGGGAAGATCGGCGCGCGCCCTTCACCCAGCCCTGGAGGGACCAACCGCCTCCCGCCCCACCTGACGGGCGGCGGCGGGTGACAAAGCGCCCCGGCCGGGTCGAACGGGATCTTGGTACCGAGCGCTCGCTTCTCGCGGGCAAATACTCGATCCGGAAGCAGACTGGCGGCCTGAAGGGCGGCGGGTCCTGAGAGGGGCGTCGAACGCCTAGGCTTCCTGCGCTCGACCCTCGGTCGACATGCATGATCCGGGCATCACCGGTTCACGCCCCTGCCGCGGCGTGGGTGCGCGACGGCGCCCAGGCCATACCGGCTTTTCGCGCTGCGATCCACTCATTCGGACATCCCGGCCAGCAGAGGATCCGGGCAGCAGCCTGAGGCCCAGGGCCGTACGATGCAGGCGCAGGGGCCCGCTGATTTGGGTAGACCTCTTCTTACAGGCAGTCCACATCGGAGGGTGACAGGCGTATGGCGGCGAACGCCGATCACCTGAAAGCTCTTGTGCGGGCGCACTCCGAAGCCAACGACGACCTCTTCTACAGCGTCGCTCTGCAAGTTGCGGCGAAGTCCGCCCGCCAGGGGCAGGGAAAGTTCGCCGTAGAGCTGCGCGAGCTGGTCGAGGCCGCCCAGCAGAGGCAGGGGAAGCCGGACACCCAGCGGCGTGCCGCTACTCCGGTGGTGCAGCCCCGCGGTGAGCTGACCAGTCTCCTGACGGCAGGCTATCCGGACACCCAGCTCGACGACATGACTCTGGACGCCGGACTGCGCGCCTCGCTGGATCGTGTGCTGCACGAACAGCGACAGCGTGCACGGCTTGAGCGTTTCGGCTTTACCCCGGTGCACCGCATTCTGCTGTCCGGGCCTCCTGGGACGGGCAAGAGCATGACGGCAGCGGCCCTGGCCGGAGAGTTGAAGCTGCCTCTGTTCACCATTCGTCTGGACGGTCTGATCAGCCGGTTCATGGGCGAGACCGCCGCCAAGCTGCGCCTGGTCTTCGACGCCGTGGCTCAGACCCGTGCGGTCTACCTGTTCGATGAGTTCGACGCTCTGGGAGCCGAACGGGCGGCAGGCAACGACGTCGGCGAAGCCCGCAGGATCCTCAACTCATTTCTGCTGTTCCTTGATGAGGCGCCCTCTGAGAGTCTCGTGGTGGCCGGCACCAATCACCACCAGCTGCTGGACCAGGCTCTGTTCCGTCGCTTCGACATGATCGCCACCTACGGCCCTCCCACCGGGGAGGAAGCTGTACAGGTGCTGCAGCGACGTCTAGCCGGAATGGACACAAGCACACTACGGTGGGGCCTCGTGACAGAACGTGCATCGGGCCTGAGTCACGCCGAGCTAGTCAAAGCGGCGGAAGCAGCAGCCAAACGAGCTATCTTGGCTGAACGGGACGTGGTGGACGAGCAGCTGCTGCTGGAAGCCCTGACCGAGCGGCACACCTCCCACCATGCCTGAGCCCGACACTTCCGCACGGCTCAGTCCGCACCTGATCGTGCCCTGGGAGGCCGCCACCCTCACCCCGCGCTCCGAGCCTGCTGGCGGAAGCAGCCCGGACCTGGTCCAACACACGGACCGGCAGGGGCACGCCGACGCCTTGGTGGACGGGCTGGAGACGGCCCGCCGTGAGGCCACCCAGCTCATGCAGCAGACGCCCGAGGACCGCCAGCCTGACGGTTTCGCGGTGCGTATCGAGGCAGCTCGCGACCACCCACTGAACCTGGAGCGCCTGGACGCTTCCGGCCTGACACTCATGAGCAGCCACCCGCAGACGGAGAACAGCCAGCAGGACGCGCTGGTCTGGATCCCCTTCGACAAAGTCGCCTCGTTCACCCAGCGGATCGCCGACTTCACGGATGACACCCCCGGCGGAAACCCTAAACAGGCCCTGCTGGTAGCCAACATGGAACAGGTCCAGCGGGCTCTGCTGGAGCACCTCTGGCAGGAGCGGCAGGATCTGCCACAGCTGGGCGAGGAGCGGTGGTGGGAGTTGTGGTTCGATCCGCGGATCTCGCCGACTGCGGTTGCCACCTTGCGTTCCCTGGCCGAAGAGCGTCGCTGGCGGGTCAGTGCACGGGCGATCCATGTCGGGGAACGCCTGGTGGCGCACGTCGCGACGACCGGTAACGAGCTGGCGTTCTTGTTGGCCACCAACGCCTGCCCTGTTGAGATCCGCAGTCCTACCTTCGCCGAGGGCCTCTACGCCGTCGACCGCGAGTTCCGCGTGGACCTCGTCAAGGATCTCGCCGCGCGCATCGAGCCGGCCGCACCGGAGTCCCCGGCGGTATGCATCCTGGACACAGGGATAGCCCAGGAGCACGCCCTGCTGAAGCCCGCGTTGCACGAGCGCGCCTACAGCGTGCTCCCTGGCAGCACACCGGCCGACCGAATCGGGCACGGCACGCAGATGGCCGGGCTCGCCCTCTTCGGAGACTTCGCCGCAGCCCTTGAATCCCAAGGCCCCGTCGTCCTCGGTCACGGCCTTGAGTCCGTGAAGATCCTCAGCGACGCTCACACACCCGACGCGTCCCCGCGCACCTGTGCGGAAACGACCGCGAACGCGGTCGCAACCGCTGAGATCGGCAACGGCGGCCCCGCACCGTCCGGACGGGTCTTCTCGATGGCCGTCACCCGGCAGTCCGGGGAAGGGGAGAACGGCGTAGACGGCACCGCGACCCTGTGGTCAGCGACCCTGGACGCCCTGGCGGCAGGCACGGACGTCATCGTGCGGGACGACCGCATCGAACTGATCGGAGCACCCGATCCCGAAGCCTCACGTCTGATCATCGTCAGCGCCGGCAACATCCGCGGTGCTCTCCCCCACCAGATGCGCCGCGACGATGGCACGCTGGATCCGCTACTTCTGTCCGACCTGTCACGCATCGAGGAACCCGCCCAGGCACACAACGTACTCACCGTCGGGGCGTGCACGCACATGGACGCCGTCCCCGATTCCGCCCTGTTCCGGGGATACCGTGCGCTGGCGGCGCCGGGCGCCCTGTCCCCCTTCAGCCGGACCTCGGTGGCGCTGACCAACGCAGCCATCACCAAGCCCGACATCGTTCTGGAGGGCGGCAACATGCTCGTCGCCCCTGACGACAGCATCCTGGACGCCCACGATCTGGTGAGCGTGGCGACCACCCACCACGACCCTGCGCGTCAGCTGACCTGGACGAACGCCACGAGCGCCGCCACGGCCCAGGCGGCTGCGCTCGCCGCCACGGCGATGAGCGCCTACCCCGGACTGCGACCGGAAACGGTTCGCGCCCTTCTCGTGCACGAAGCCCAGTGGACCCCAGCCATGGTCGAACAGGGCCTGTTCAAGAAGACCGGCGCCCCCAAACTCGCCAAGGGCGACGTAATGCGCCAGGTAATCCGCCGGTACGGATGGGGCATGCCCACCGCCGAACGTATCCGCAGCAGCGCCTCGAACGCCGTCACCATGATCATCCAGAACACCCTGGTGCCGTACAAGATCAAGGGCGGGCAGGCTCGCCTGGCCGAACTCAAGCTGCACGAGCTGCCCTGGCCCCTAGAACAACTGCGCGACCTGGCCGAGACCACCGTCGACCTGCGCGTAACGCTCGCCTACATGATTGAGCCCAATCCCGGCCGGCGCGGCATGCTCGGCCGCTACAGCTACGCCTCCCACGGCCTTCGCTTCGCCATCAAAGGCTCCACCGAATCCAGCGACTCCTTCCAGAGACGACTGGCCGAACAGGCCGAACACGAAAGCGACGGCCTCGGCAACCCCAGGGCATTCGAGTCCAACAGCAGGTGGCTGGTCGGCCCCCGGGCCCGCAACCTCGGCTCCCTGCACGCCGACATCTGGCGCGGATCGGCGGCCGAACTCGCCGACTGCGGCACGCTCGCCGTCTACCCCGTCGGAGGCTGGTGGAAGGCGAACCGGCGCAACGACCGCATCGGCCTGCCCGTCAGCTACGCCCTCCTGATCTCCCTGCGCACCCCAGAGGTCTCCACCGACCTGTACACGCCCATCGCCACCCAGCTCGGCGTGTCGATCGGAGTGGCCCCACAGGCCCAGACCGATGTCGTGAACGGCATCCCCGTTCAGATGGAATTGGGCTGGTAGCTTCCCGGGCCAGTTCGGTCGAGGCCGAGCTTGATCCGACCGCGCCCACGTGGGGCTCCCCTATCGGCAGCCAAGCGCACGCCCAGGCCGTCCAAGCTCTTGGCCCGGGTGATCGCAGCGCAGGAAGCCTACGAACGCGGTGAGCCGCGTCTCTACCGTCGCGCGAGCCTCGCAAGGAATGTGTCTACGAACTTCTCGACTTCAGCTTTCGAATGCACGTCGCGAACGTCGAGGCGGCTGACCCACTCAATCCCAGCGTTGATCATCAGGCTGTCCCGGCTGCTATCACTTGACGCTCTGCCAGGTTTTCCGTGATGGGGGCCATCCACCTCGATGACCCCCGCACGCCCTCTGTAAGTGACCAAGAAGTCTGGCTCTCGTGTAGACCCGAGCAGCCGCATCCTGCCCAGGGGCATGACGCCGATCGTCTCGCTGTCAGACAGGGTGGCTTGCCGTTCCTTCAGCACTTGGTAGACCTTGCGCTCCCACTCGTTGGTGAAGTGCAGGTCATCCTCGATCGGGTGCTGATCCTCGGGCTCAAGGCGGACCTTCCGAGCCTGGTTCGTCGGCATGGGCCCGTTAGCCGTCCGGAGTTGCTTCCGCCAGTCCGCGCTAGGAACCGGGACAACCGGACTGACCTCGATCGAATCGATGCGCATGCTGGCCCGCCTAGGCACGACGGCGTGCATGCCACCCTCGATGCGGCTCAGCACCGCTTCTGTGAACTGGTCAACCAGGTTCGGTTCTACCGTGAAGTACACCATGTACTCGTCCGGTTCGTACTCGTTTGAGTTCCAGAGAGTCAGATCGACCGCAAGCACGTCAGTGGCGGCAATGGCAGCCTCGGTATCGCCCCGCTGATAGAGCAGAGTGGCGGCAGCGGCCAACCACTGCTCCCCCACTTGGTCGATCGGGTTCTTCTCCATGATGTCGGCCAGCGACAGCGCTTCACCCATACAGGGCATTCTGACAGCCAGCACTGACAACGCCGCCGCTCTCCGGGCGCGTTGGAACGGTCGACCGGATCGGGCCGGAGGCGCCAGCTACACTCTGTCGCGACTCAAACACGGGGACGGGGGGCCACAATGCTGGTCGAGCTGCTGGCAGGGGCTGCGTTCGGGTTTCTCGGCGGGCTGATGACAGCCTGGCGCATCGCAGCCAAGGGGGCTGTACTGGCATGGCTGGAGGATCTTCGCGACGTCGTCAAGGTACGCAAGACTGACCGTCGCAAGAAGCAGGCGATCCGCCACGCGAAGCTTGACCAGCAGGTAGCGGCAGACGCTACAGCCAAGGAGGCGGAACGCAAAAGGGTCCGCCGCGCACACGTCGAGCTCAAAAAGGCGCTGCCAGTCGCCAATGAGGCCCTGCGGAACCACACGAGCCAGAGCTTCCTCGACACACTGGCATACGCAAGCCGGACATTCCCTACCCTGACAAACCAATCCGAAGTCGACACCGAGCGTGCGAAACTCGTCCGCTACCTAGCAGCCATCGACCAGCTAAGCAACCAGGTCGAAACACTCTCCGGGTTGGGAGTTGATATCACGCGACGCTCCAGCGACTGGAGCGAAGTGAGTTATCTCGACCTTGAAGTACTAACTGCCAAGATCGACAAGGCCACCAAAGAGTACGCCCTCAAGCTGTGATTACCTGCCACCCAGGTTGCTCCCATCGATGAGGGCCGTCCTCAGGGCCCCATCCCCCTGTTCCTCCGCGCGGCGGCCGGTCAGCGCCGGGCGTCCGGTGCGTGTCGGCGGCCTCCGTCCCGCTCGCCGGTCTCGGCGGCGGCTCGAAGGCGCACAACGACGCCGCCGACTTCGGCCGCAACCCGCACGGCGCCGAGTTCGGCAAGTACGGCCGCTGCCAGGTCCGGTTCGGCAAGGCCAAGAAGGGCTCGCCGCCCAAACGCTGTGGGGTGCTGACCGTCTTCGGACCCGCGAGAACTCCGAGCACGCCCGCACGCGCCTGAGAGGCGGCCTCAACTGGGCCATGCAGGGCCGCCTCTGCCCACGTTCCCTGGCCGTCCCCACGATGAAGATCTCCCGCCGGCCCGCACTGAGCGAGGACCAACGCCTCGCCGTCCTTGGGCGCCTGCTGACTGACACGGAGATACCGATGCGACTCCGCGTCGCCGGAGTCATCGCTCGTCTCTACGCGCAGCCTCTGAGCCGCGTCGTCCGGCTCACCGTGGACGACATCGTCACGACGGCGACGCCGTGCTGCTACGACTCGGCGAGCCAGCGTCGCCCGTCGCCGCCCTGCTGCTGGAGCCCCTCGCTACCCGCAGCAACACGAACACCGCCACCAACCCGGCGTCGCGCTGGCTCTTCCCCGGCAGTCGGACCGCCAGCCGCTCGGATCGAATCACCTGTCCGCGCTCCTGAACAAGGCCGACATCCCGATCGCCGCCGCCCGCGGAGCCGCCGTCCGCAGCAACTCCTCGAACTCCCCGCACCCGTCGTCGCGGACGCTCTCGGCTACCACGACAAGACCACCAGTCGCCTCCGCAACGAGATAGGAGGGACCTGGAGCCGCTACGCGCCCGGGGACCACACCAGGTCACCAGCGGGCTGGGTTCTGCGGGAACCGGCGACAGTTGAATACGAGAGCCAACCAGTACCGAGGCCGATAATGGAACGGTAGCCGGACGGGAAGTTGCGTCGGATAGCCTCTCCATTTATCAACGCGGCAACAGGGGTGAAACGGGAGTCGGTTGACCGGGAGGGGAACCCACACTGATGAGCGGATCCGAGGGGACGGCCACGGCGGCCACAACCACATCCGGCGACACCGCCACCACGGCGCCGGGAGGGGCCGGCATCGAGCAGGACTCCCGCCCAGCGCGCCGGATGCGACGGCTACCGCCCTCCGCCCCGCCCCGGACGCCGGGTCCCCCGCAGCTCGACTTCCCCCCGGTGAAGAACGGGCTCGACTACCTCACCAGCGTCGTAGAGCACCTGGACGAGACCGAGTCCGAGGTGACGCCCAGCGACGTGAAGTACGCAGTCCTCCACCTCCAGGCCGCGGTCGATGTGCTGTTCAAGGCGCGACTGCTCGCCGAGCACTGGACCCTCGTCTTCACTCACCCTGGCGAGGCCAACCGGAAGGCCCTGGATGAGGCCACGCTCAACAGTGTGTCCACCGACAAGGCCATTGCGCGGTTGCGGAACATCGTTGGCGTTCCCATTACCGACAAGGAGCAGAAGGCGCTCACCAGGCTCACAGAGGACCGCAACAAGCTCCAGCACTTCGGCCTGACCCACAACGCTCGCGCCGTCGAGGCACGCGCCGGCGCCGTCCTCGACTTCTTGATCCACTTCATTGAGGACCAGCTCCTGCCTTATCTCGACGAACCAGAGATGGCGGAAACGGAGCGGGAGCTTGATGGTCTGCGCGAGGGGCTGAACAACATCAACTCCTACGTGCGTGAGCGGATGAACCGGATCGGTGGAGAACTGAAGGCGGAGGGGGTCGAAGCTCGCACCATCGAGTGCGTTTCCTGTCAGGAGACCGCCCTTGTGGTGCAGCCGCGTACAACCTCGGGGCTTCCGGACGACTGGGGCGACCGTGCGACATGTCGTTTCTGTTCGACGTCCTGGCCCCCGCAAGGGCTCCACATCCACTTTCGGGGAAGACCGGTGTGGGAGGAGGCAGACATCTGCCCGATGTGCGGTGAGGCGGCGCTCGGCATCGACGTTCGGGTCCGCAGCGAGCCCGAACCTGTCTACTTCTGTTTTGCCTGCTCCCACATCGCCAAGGAAATCGCACCCTGCGACGGGTGTGGCAAGCCGATTGACGTCTCGGACGAAGGTTCCGCGCCGCTGTGCCGCCCGTGCGAAGACTCATGGGAGCCCAGCCCCGCAGCCGAATACGGGCCGCCTTACGAGGACCCGGCGGACTACGGCTTCGACGAGGACGCAGAACCGCCCGCCTACGAAAACAGCTGGTTCCCCAGGAAAGGAGACGGAGCATGAGCCGAGCTCGCCAGGCGTTCCTCCTCGGGCGGCACCTGCCGGAGGTCACCTGCGTCGAGGCGATCCTGGAGTACGTCCGCGGCGCCGAGTGGAGCATGTGAACTGGCCCGACGGCCCGCTCTACGAGATGCGCGCACACCTGGACGAGGGCTCGCTGGCCACCGCTTCACCGAGATGTGACCTGCGGTCCCGGCCCAGCGCAAGGCCCGTCGCGAGTACACGGATCGCGTCAGCACGCTCACGCTCTGATCATGATCGTTCTCAGTTTCGGCAGTGGGCCGGGCCAAGAGAACCTTACGGAGCCAGTCCTACGGAGAGACCACGCACAGTTACTGGAAGGCTGGGCTCAACGGGGAACTGGCGACAGTCGAATACGCGAGCCCACCAGTACGCTTGGTAGCTATTCGCTCACTGCAGGAGTCGGTCCGTACGAGAGCTATCGGCAGATCGCCCGCTCCGGGTGTCGCCAGCGGCTGGAGTTTCCGTTGTAGCGTCAGACGCCGTTTCGGCAGCGGCAGCGGTGCGGCGTTTGCTCCACTTGTCGTAGGCGACGGTCCCCGCGATGGAGGCGCTGGTGATAGCGCCGCCAATGATGATGCCCCGCCCGGTGTAGAAGGCACGCAGCGCGGTGGGACCGCCGCGCTTGGCTGCTTCCTTGGCCAGTTCCGCGTAGGCCCACGCCATGGTTCTCCTCAATTCGTGTCACTCACTCAAGGATGGATCAATGATCGCAGGGCGACACGTCGTGGGTGGGGCGTTCACGGACGTACGTCATCGGGTGCGGGAGCCTCCGCCGCCGATGGCGCGGCCGTATGGAGGCGCTGCGGGCACCCTGTCCGCTGCTTGACGGTCCTGACGGTGGTCGGTGAAGGAGACCAACCGGCCCTGAAACCGTACGCCGTTCGCGATCACGGATCGTCACGAGCCGGATGGAGTACCCGGCGAGCCCGCGACAGTTGAATACGAGAGCCCACGAGCACAAGGACGTAAAGGAACGGGACGGCTGAGGCAGGGGGAAGGGAGATCTTCACCCTCGCATTCGAGGCCCTCGTCAAGAACCGCGGGGACACTTGATGGGGCCGGGACGAACTCGTCCCGGCCCCATCAGTCACTTGTACCTTCGCATTGAATTCCCTCACGTCGGCGATGTGGGGGAATTCATAGACTGAAGCGGAATCCGTGGTGCAGAGCTCCCACCTGCGAAAACGTGGGTTTTGCAGGGCTCATCCCAGCACCATCTCAGCACGGGCGTTCCATCCCAGCACGCTGCAGTTCAGATGCCCCCTCCCGTGAAGCGCACCGGCTCGACCAGCACAGCGGCCGCAGATTCGAGGTCAGCGAGTCTGGTCGACAGCGTGGCCTCAGCCAGTCGCGGTGGGAGAGCATCGCCGAATTTGAGACCCTTCACGGCCTTCTCGTCGATGTCGGGCAGAGCCAGACGATCTGTAATGCCGTTTCGCGCCAGCCTCCAATCCGCCGGAGTGAGATCGTCCCGCAGACGCACCCAGTGATCGTTGGGACGTTGTCCTGGCACCGCGACGCCACCGAGGGAGGCCGCCAGGGTGGCATTCGCCCGATGCCCGGCCCACGTCCACCACCGTAGTTGGCCTGACCTGTCCCTTTCCCGCACGATCAGAGTGCCTCCTGGGTGCACTCGCTCCATGAAGTACTCCCGGGCTTCGCCCAGGCACCCCTGTGCTCTCCGGGTCAGATTCACCGGCGGGTCGGCGCCGAGGAGCACTTCACGCACCGCGCGGACAAGCCGGAAGGACGCGCCCTGGCCGAATCCGGCACCGCTCCACTTGGCTTTGCCACCTTCTTCGACCGGTTCGACGAAGCACCGCTTCCGGTTCCAGTCGATGTAGGTGACCTGCCAGTTCCGGCCGGCGAGCAGAAGTCGGCGGGGACCGGTGATGTGCTCGGTCAGCAGACTGGGGTCTGTACGGCCGATCTCGGTCCGGCCCTGCAGGACGGTGAACTGCGGCGGTGCGGTGAAGACCGCGGTGAGATTCATGAAGTGCCGGTGGCCGAATCGACGTTCGGCTTCCGGACCGATGAAGAGCAACCCGTCGTCCTGGTCGAGGTATCCCTCTGTCACCAGGTGTTTGACGATCGGCTGCGCGGACGAGCCGAACGGCCCGAGGCCGTTCCACCCTTCATGCCACAGATTGCTTCCGACGCCACCCTCCTGAAGGCAGAGGGCGAGCACCTGTTGAGCCACGATGTGCCTCGGCTCGGCAGGTGCGACCACCGGCTCGACCCAGCCTCTCGACCACTGCAGCAGGAGCCCTGCCGCACTCAACAGACCCGCACGGTCGAGAGCGAGGAAAAGACAGTTCCGTGAGGTCCCGGGGCGGCGTCCGGTACGGCCGATCCGCTGGAGGAAGGACGCGACCGATGCCGGTGCATCGATCTGGACAACCCGATCCAAGTCACCGACATCGATGCCGAGTTCGAGCGTGCTGGTCGACACGATCACACAGTCTCGCGCTTCGGCGAAAGCCGCCTCCGCTCGCCTGCGCTCGTCGAGCGAGAGCGATGCGTGAGAGAGGAACGTGTTGATCCCACGGGCCCGTAGCGCTGATCCCAGCTCTTCGACCAGTCGCCGTGACTCGCAGAACACCAGGCGTTTCTCACCGCGGTGCAAGGTGCTGATGACAGTTGCCGCGTTTTCGAGCGATCCCACGTAGTCGAGCTGAATGTCCCCAGGCGGTACGGAGGCAGAGGGCGCACCACTCACTGCATCCCGCGTCGCGTCCAAGTGAGGGGCGACGACTTGTGCGGGCCGCGAGCCCGCTCCCGATCCCTGGAGCCACGTGAGAAGTTCGTCAGGGTTACCGACCGTCGCCGAGAGTCCGACACGTTGAAGTGGACGACCCACCACCCGTTGCAGTCGCTCCAGTACAGCCAGCAGATGCCAACCCCGGTCGTCGCCTGCGAAGGCATGCACCTCGTCGACGACCACCGCCCTGAGCCCTGAGAAGAACGACGCATGATCGACGTTGACGCTCACCAGCATCGCTTCCAGCGACTCGGGGGTCGTGAGCAGGACGTCCGGCCGGTCCGCCAGGATGCGCTTGCGGGTACCGGAGGCGGTGTCACCGTGCCAGAGTGCGGCGCTGCGTCCGAGCCAGGAGGCGTACGTCCCGACTCTGGGCAGCAGGTTGTTCAGCAGCGCCTTGAGGGGGCAGAGATACAGCACCGAGGTGTCGGACCACCGAGCGCGATGCATGCACGATAGGAGTGGAAAGCACGCCGCTTCCGTTTTCCCGCCGGCGGTCGGGGCGAGGAGGAGGGCGTCCTTGCCTCCGGACAGCGGCACGACCGCCGCTTCCTGGAGGGGCCGCAGTCCCTTCCAGCCAAGGGTGTTCACGATGTGGTGGACAAGCGCGGGTTCCAGCTCGTCGACCGCGCTCATGGCAATTCCAGCGCGATGTCGTCGGCATCTCCTGACGCGGCATTTCTCTCGATTACGGTCAGTTCGGCCTCCGCGATCGTGAGTGCATAGTGCTCGCGCGGGTCGAAGTCCTCGAACTCGTCAACCCTGTCGAGGACATCGGCAACAAGCTTGCGAAGAAAGACGCGTGGTGCGACGCCGACTTTCCCACCGAGTCCACCGGTGACAGCGGTAGCCAGCTCGTCGACGTAACGGTCGTCGACACGCGCGGCAACGCGGTCCGGATGAGCGGCCGCTCCTTGATAGAGATCGCGGACGTTCCGGCCGAGTTCTCCGAGCCGGGGAAGATCAAAGCCCGGCAACCGGAGTTGCACTGCGCGCGGCGAGTCGAAGCGCGGATCGGTGGTGAAGTCAGTGGCCAGGCGCTGGGCCAGTGGGGGCAGCCGCTGCGCGCCCTGCTGCCCGTCGTAGAAGGCTGGGGTGCCTGTGATGACGAGGAAGAGCCCGGGGAACCTGCCCGTGTCGATCTCGTCGAGGAGTTGCCGTAGTGCGTTGAGGCCCTTCTCCCGGACATCGCCACGAACCCGCTGCAGTGTCTCGATCTCGTCGAGTACGAGGAGAAGGCCGGGATGGCCGCAGTCCCGCAACACGGTGAGCAGGCCCTGGAGAAAGCCCAGGGCCGCGAAGTGGTCGAGGTCTCCGCGCACTCCCGCCGAACGGCGGGCCGACGCCGCGACGGACTTCTGTCCGCCGAGCCATGCGATCAGCGCTTCCGCAGTGGCCGCGTCCCCCTCCGCGACCGCCGCACGGTAGCCGCGCAGAGCCGCAGCGAAAGCAGGAGTGGTGCGTGCGACATCGGCGAGCCGTCGCTCCATCAGCGCCGTCACAGCCTCGGAGAGCGCCGCCTCGTCCTCCTCGTCGAGGTCCCCGCCGTCGAGGACTTCCTCCTCCAGCGTGTAGAACCAGGAATCGATCACCGCTCGGAGTGCACTGGGTTGGTGCGTGGCCGTCGCCAGGTGCTCGGTGAGCCGTCGGTAGACGGTCTCCAGGCGGTGCAGGGGCGTTTCCGTCTCGGAGATCTGCACTTCCGCGGTGGCCAGGCCGGCGCGCTTGGCGCGCTCGGTCAGCCAGCGTGCGAAGAACGTCTTGCCCGACCCGTAGTCGCCACGGATCGCATGGAAGGCAGCACCACCGCGGGTCACCGCGGCAAGGTCCTCGTCGAGGGCACTTTCGAACCGACCGAGTCCCACGGCGAAAAGGTCGAGGCCGGCCTGCGGTACGGTGCCGCGTCGTAGCGCGTCGATGACCTCGCGCCGTCTGGCCACGCTCACCAGGGCGGACTGCGACATCTCGTTACTCCTTCTTCGGCTTCGGTTGCGGCAGGAACTGCTCGCGAAGCAGCGGGACATCGAGTTTCACCGCATGCCCGGCGTCGACGAACCCGAGGACGGGATAGCCCTCGACATTCAGCAGTCGCTGGACTGTCGCGACGAATCCCTCGATGTTGCGCCGGACGCGTCCGGTCGCCGAGACGGCCGCGGAGAGTGCTGCCGGGGACATGGTGCCGCCCGCGGCGACGAGAGCGTCGATGACCGCGGCGACGACCTTCGCTTCCGGCGCTTTGCGGACGTATTCCTTCTGCGCCGCATAGACCTCGCTCGCCACCACCTCGCTGCCCAGACCGACGGTAGCTCGGGGCGGCACGGAAGAACTCTTGTAGGCCTCGGTGCCGGCTGTGCGCTGGCGCGGCGCCGACTGCGTTGCGGCTCCTGCACTCCCGGCAGCGGACAGGGCTGCCCTTGTGGACTCGTCAGCCGGCAGGGGCTCGGTCCACCACGAGGGGGTCGACTGCTCCCGCGGGAGCCCGACCCAGCCCTTGGGCGTCTGTTCGGCCACTGCGACCAGAGTGAGTACCGGCACCGTCACCTCCGCGAGAGACGCGCCTCCGTGGTAGCCGGCCTTACGTGCGGTGTACCGGATGTCCTCACGCCACGGCGCGACGATGCTCCCGCCGCCTTCGAGGACCCGTTCTCCCCGGATCTCGATCTCGCCCTCGCCGGCCGGCCCTCCGGTGCGCCAGCGGGGCGAGGCTGCTGCGGCCGTGTCCGCCTCCGCGCTCCCACGGCGGCTGCCGCGTTCCAGGACGTGTCCGTGGTCGGCGACCAGCACGACCGGTCGTCCGTAGCTCCTGGCTGCCGAGAGCAGGTCCCGCAGGTGGGTGATGTCATCGAGGCCCCAGGTCGTGCCGCGCCCCTGTTGCCCCTTTTCGAGCGCGTCGTCGATGGTGTTCAGGACGACACCGACAACTGCCTCGGAGGCGAGTGCACCCATGAGCTCGTGGGAAAGGGCATGGCCCGTCTCGCCACCGATATCCGCTTTGTGGAAAAGAGCGGCTTCCTTGCGGTGGCGTTTCCAGAAGGCGTTGAAGCCCGCGGTCTCCACGGACTGTCCGCCGCGGACTGGTTTCGCGGCGAGCAGCGAAGCACGGCTCGTTCGGGTGACGGAGGGCAGCATGGACACCGCGGCCGTGCGGACTGCAGGCTGTCCGTCGACCGGTCCCGGCACCACTTCCCGCCAGCCTTCGCGTTCGGCCTCCTCACCGAGCTGTATGGCGACCGCGCAGCTCATCCCGTCGAGTACGACGACCAGAGGAGCTCCCGCACCGGCCAGTGGACGTACAGCCGTCTCCAGTACGTTCTCGATGACCAGGGCGTCGTTCGGCTGGTGTGCGTCGGCGTGTGCGGACCAGGCCACGAGACGACGGGCGAACTGCTCGTCGAGGACTTCTCTGCGCGCCCGGCCTCTCTCGTAAAGGCCCTGCAGTTCGCGGCCCGTGGTCAGATCACCGCCCGGGTCCCCCGCCCACAGGAGGGTGAGCGCTCGGTCGGCCCACCCCCAGTCGGTGATCTGCGAGCGGATGCCGCTCGCCACCGTGGGCACGACCGGTTCGGGCTGTTCGAGCCAGCGGGCGATGCGCACTGCCATCTCGGCGACCTGCACCCGGTCCGGGTAGAGGGCTGCGAGGCCGTGTCCTGCCAGGTCCGCGAGCGCGGTCTCTCCTGCCGTGGAGGAACGGCGTGCTTCGGCGACCGTCCGGCCGAGTTGCACGGCGAATCCGGTAGGCAGGAACCGGCTGTTGGTGAGGGGCTCGGCAAGACCTGCTGTTTCGGCCAGCTCGTCGGCACGGTCCAGTACGGCGAAGACCTGGCGCCGGGCGCGCGGACTGGTTCTGGCTTGGGCAATCCAGCGGGTCAGGGCCCCTTCCACCGCGTCGGTGAAGGCACTGAGGGCGGCCCGGCGGGGTATGACCTGGCCGAAGAGGCCGCCGATCGTGAGGGCGGTGTCGGGAGCCACCGCCGGGTCCCTCAGGGCCGCTGCGAGGACGCCGAGTGACATGGCGTCATGGCCGAGTCCAGCTTCCGCGAGGGAGAGAAGTACCGGTGCCGCGGGGCCCGCAGTGTCTCCGAGCCACTTCTTCAGTTCGGTGCGTTCCGCTGGGGGCAGTTCGGCGAAGCGGAGAGGGCCCGCCGGCGTACGCGACCAGGCCAGAAGGGTGTCGGTGTCGAGCGTGGGCGGCCCTGCCTGGGGCCCGGTCGCGGATCCGCCCTCGCCAAGGCCGAGGCCGAGCCGCTGCACGGCCAAGGCCCGCAGTGCGGTGTCGAGGGTGAGCAGTCCTGCGACGCGCGGCCAGCCTGCGTCGGTGGGTTCGGCTTCCAGGAGGGCTTCCAGGAGCCACTCCATGTCGTACATGCGCACATCGAGGCCGGTGGCGCCGAATCGCTGGGTGACGATCTCCGCGTTCTCGACGGTGAGCGTACGGCGGAGAATGGCCTGCCCGCGCAGGTCCCAGCCGAGCTGTTCGTCGTCGACCCCGGTGGTGACCACGAGGATGTCGCCCGGACCAGCCGTGTTCCGGTGGTCGTGCCAGGCGGCCGTCACGCCGAGGACGGAGGATTCGTCGCGGACCTGCACGCGGCGGGGTTCGTTGTAGACGGCAGTGGTGAACCGGGCGGGCGCTCCTGGGAGGTAGCGGCCGTGGATCAGGACCAGGCTGCGTTCACGGAGGCTGTCCTGGTGGGCGGTCAGGAGCGCTTCGACAGTGCGGCGTCCGACCCGGGGCGCGGCAGGGGCCATCAGTCTCCGGCCCCTTCACTGTCGCAGCCCTCGGCTGCGACCGGCTTCCAGGTGACCTGGACCCGGCGGTCGGGATGCGCGGCCAGGAACGTACGGATCTCGTCCTCGATGCGCGTGACCGTGGCGGCCAGAGTCGCTTCGAGCCGTGTGGGTTCGACCACGTGCACGGGGCGGGGAGCCTCGGTGCGGCCCGAGGGCTCGGGCGTGGTCCCGGGGCCTGTGCTGTCGGTGGGATGTGTCGCGGCGGGAGGAGTGGGGACACGCGGGTTCCCGTGCTCGGTGAGGCTGACGTCCTGGGCGGTGGGCTCCGAAGGCACCGCCGGACCCACGGGCGTGACGGGCCCGGCTGCTTGCGCGAGCCGGGCCACCTCGCGCATCAGCGCCTTCGTGCTGTCACGCAGTCCGTCCAGTACGGGAACGAGCGAGGACTCCTCCTCGTGCTCGTTGGCGGTCCGGGCGACCTGGTCGAGGAGCCGCCTTGCGCGCTCCCCGAGGCTGTCGCCCCGACCGGTGAGGGAGCGGACCGTGTCGAGGTCGTCCGTCCAGTCGGGCGAGCGCAGCGCGGTGAGTACCTCGGGGGCCTGTACGAGCGCCGCCCCGATCTCTCCGTCCGTGACGTCGTACGCAGCGGCCGCCAGCTCCCTCACCAGGGCGGCGGGGGTATCGGTGCGCAACAGTCGCGCGACGAGATCGGCCGCCGCCTTCATGGACCTGATACGCGGCGCGTCCGCACCCCCCGGTCCTGCCAGGCCGAGACGTGCCGCGTTGTCCTGCAGGAGGGAGCGGGCATCGCCGAGCGCCCGCTGGTTGTCCTCGGCGACCTTGCGGATCTTCTCCGCGAGACTCGCGACGTTCCGGGCGAACAACACCCGCGAGACGGTCTCGCCGAAGATCTTCCCCGCACGGCCAAGGGCTGTGCTGAACTCCTCTTCGGTGGGAAGCTCCACCGCCCGGAGTCCGTACCCTTGCCCGATCCGTTCGAGGTCGGGAGCCTCGGTCAGTGGCGAGGTCTGGTAGACCCAGGTGCGGTCGTCGAGCAGGGCATAGGTCGCGATGATCAGGTTGCTGACGTTGCGGTCCAGGCCGGTGTAGCCCAGCTCCTCGATCCAGGTGCGAATGTCCTCCACCGACAGGTCGGGACCGACGTCCGGATGGTCCGCGGCCTTCTTGTTGATCCGCAGCCGCCAGTCGTTCGTGACGTTCAGCGGCCCGTCGTGTACCTCGCCGAGCCCGAGGGCGTGGACGATTTTCCGTACGGTGGCCAGCTGATGCCCGTCGACGACGACACGGCGACTGCCGTCGGCCATGGCCCGGTTGATCCACGTCAGCGTGGTCTTCAGCTCGGCTTTGGTGATGGCCTTGCGGGTGAGGCGGGGGTCGAAGTCCGGGTGCTTGGGATGCCGCGCCGCGAGGATGTCGTCCGCGATGAAGTACAGGTTCTCCTCGAAGCCGACCGCTGCCTCGGGGTTGGTTCGGGTGAAACCGGGCTGGAGGGTAAGCAGGTGCTTCCCCTCGGGCACCTCGGCGCCGGTGGTGCCGGGCTCGGCCCGGACGATGCCGTACACCTGCTGGAGCGCCTCGATGAGCTGGCCGGTGAGGTTGTCACTGGACGCCTTGAGCTGGTTACGGATCTGGGCGCGCTCCTCGGCGGGACGCGTGGCGGTGTGCTCTTCGAGCCGGTCCCGCTCGAGCAGATAATTGATCTTCAGCAGACGTCCGAGGTTGCGGCTCTTCTGCTCGGAGAGGAAGTCGGACAGCCAGACGACGGTGGGGTGGGTCTTCCCGGCGCGCTTCATCCGGTCGACCCGCTGCACGTCGTCCATCGGCGAGTGGTCGCCGTCGTCGAAGGGGTAGTCGATGACAATTCTCAGGTCGCTGCCCAGCTGCGGCCTGAACTGCTCGTCAGGCAGATGGGGATCGCGGACGTTACCGAAGACGAACTCGACGGTGCGCTTCGTCCCGCGCCACACGACCTCCCGTACACAGACGAACGCCTGGGTGTCGGGGATCTTGAGGGCGGCCCACAGCTGGTCCTTGATCCACTGTCGCCGGTAGCCGGTCTGGTCGGCGACGCCCTGCACCTCTTCGAGGAGCGGCTCGACGTCCAGGTCGGACAGGTGCAGATGAAACACCGGGTCGGTGCTGTCGCCCTCGCTGCGCAGTTCCCCGTCGAACCCCTCGGACTGCAGTTCCTGCAGCCGTTTGACCGCTACCGAGCCCGCATCGCCGACCCGGGTTCGGATCGTGCCGTGGTTCAGTGCCGCGAGCTTCCCACCGGTGAGCCGGGACAGCGCGGGCACGTGCGGGGCGAGGGCAGCGAGCAGCAGTGTCTTGACGAGCCGGTCGTCGGTCTGGAACCGCTTGTCGTCGGCCGAGCCGTACTTCGTCAGAAGGTGCTCGCGCACCCGCTCGTGAAAGCGCCGGGCGGTCTCCGCCTCCGCCTTCAGCTTGGCAGTGAACGCCTCACCGGTGCGTTGCGCGATGACGTCCCACAGATCCCCTATCGGGATGAGCTCGCCGAGCTTGAGGTCGTCGAGGCGACGCCCGAGGAGTTCCTGTACGAGCCTGAGGCCGGTCCGCTCGCGCTGCAGCGCCCCCGACAGGTCGACCAGGACGTTGAGCAGAGCGGGGGACAAGGGATAGAGCGTACGGAAATCGTCCCAGTTCGCCTCGGTGCGGCCCTGCGCGTCGAGCAGGACCTGCCGCACCTCGTCCCTGGAGGATTCGACGAGCCGGAACGCGTCGTCGCGCGCCTGCTCCATACCGGGCCGCGGGGCGAGGACCCGGTGCTTGATGATCTCGACGAGGTTGCTGTCCTCCAGCTCGACGACGTCGATCCGCCCCGCGAGATAGTCGATCTGCTGCTCGAGGTTCTGCACCTCGGCGCCCGCGACATCCGCACCGATCAGCTGCGACAGGTCTCGCTGGCGGGAGATGAACGACACGATCGGCACCGGCCGGTCCCCGTCGCCGGACTCGATCAGCTTGACCAGCCGCTGCACCTGGTCCCGGACGAAGTCCTGCTCACCCATGTGCGCCTGGAGCCAGAGGATCAGCTCGTCGAGGAACAGCACGACGCCGTCGTAGCCGCGGTCCTCGGCGTGCCGGGAGATGACCTTCAGGCCGTTCTCCAGCGGAATGAAGGAGTCCTTGTCACCACGGGCTGCCTGGGCGTACGCCGCCATGGGGCCGCTGACCAGCGCGGACACCAGTCGGTCACGTTCCGGGTCGCCGGCCTTCGCCGCGAATGCTTCGTCCAGTTCGGCGGTGGTCCAGTCGAGCGGGCCGGCGACGTCGCCCGTACCCACGTCGAGGACGGGCACATCGTCGTCGTCCGTCGCGACAGCCCGGGCAGTCGGCGCTCCGGCTCCGAGCCACTGCCGGAACTTGTCGTCGTCAGCGAGGAAGTCACGCTGCCGCTGCGCATCGGCGAGCAGTGCGTCGGCCCGGTAGACGGCGGGGGTCGGTGCTTCGGGGTGGAGCTGCCGCACAGTGTGCACGTATCCGCCGAGCAGCGCGGAGTCCAGGTCCGCAGAGCCGACCAGGTGGTAGGGCACCATCAGGAAGCGGCTGTTCGGCAGCCAGTCCTGGTGCTCGGCCATCACCTCGGCGAGGCCGCGCTTGTCCCGGGCCGCCGGATGGTTATTGAGCGCCGCGTGCAGCACGGTCAGGAAGTGGCTCTTACCGGCACCGAACGAGCCGTGCAGATAGGCAGCGTGCGAGTCACCCGTGCGCACGGCGTCGGCGACCAGACCGAGTGCCTTGCGGAACTGCTTCTGCAGCTGTTCGGTGACGACGTACTCGCCCACCCGTTCGTCGGTCTCGTTGAAGCCTTGCGAGAGATCGACCTTGAAATTTCCGGCGTGAACGTCTTCCTTGATAGCAATGACGTCACGCAGGACGAGCTCTCTGGTCGACATCAGGCGATCATTCCCTCACTCGGCTGGACCCTGGCGGCACCGATGACACGCTGCTGCTGCGCGCCCCCTGCCAATCTTGCCAGGCCATAGGTGTACGGAACCGGCCCTTCGCGCCCTTCACATACCAGGCGATCACTCTGTGCAACCTCTCGTGCCCCACCGGCCTCTCCACCTCACTCAGTGTCGCGGCCGATGACCGGGCAGGCACACCGGCCATGGCCGAGTCACGCCCTACCTCGCAGTCCAGGTTGCTGCTCCCCTGGAGAGAGGGCTGTCGGCGCCCTACGGGGGGAGGACGGATGGGCACGTCATCACGGTGGCCGGGGCCGAGAGGAAAACCCGGTACTCCGGCCGGCGAGTGGAGTCGTATCGGCAGGCGTCTGTCGTCGTGGCGCTCCGGCCGTCCCGAGGACCTGGACGAGATCGCCGGGGATTGCCTGGGGGTCCTGCATCGGACGATGCGAGCCGACCCGGCCGCATTCGGCCTACGAGACGCCGCCCGCGCGGGAGGTGAACGGCTGACGGCGGTCATGGACGATCTCGCTGCGGGTCCGAGCACGACAGCCAACGCACTTCCTGATCCGGGCGGACAAGACGCTCGTACGGTTTTCGTGGCCCGGCTCGTCCGGGCCGTGGGCGGCGAGGGCGGCACGGTCGCCGACGCGGCCGTACGGCGGGCGGCAGCGGCGACTGCGGACCGGATGGCCGCACAGCACCCGGAGGTGCTCGCCGTAAACGGCAAGGGCTGGTCCGGCGACCTGCTCTGCCTGGTCTACCAGTGGTTCTTCGCGGACGTCGTGGCCGAATTCCTGCGCGGCGTCATCGCCGAGAAGATCAAACTCGTGGTCCCAGTCCTGCCTGTGGCCGATCCTGAAGACCACGTCGCGGACTGGGTCGCCAAACAGGTGCTGCATCTGGTACCGAACCCGTGCGAGGAGGCCGAACATCTCAAGGACGCGGTGGAACAGGCCGAGAAAGCGGTCACCGCCTTCGAGGATCCAACGGTCGGCGCACTCGCGCAGGTCGCGCGAGGTCTGGTCCCCCGTGCGGTCGGCAGGGTGCTCGGACTGCTCACCCCGCCCGAATCCACTGCGGAGCACGAGTCGGGCGCCGAACCGAGCGAGGGGAGCCCTGCCGCATGACGGGTACACCGGCCTTCCACTTCTGGCTCTCCCACCCTGGCGCCCCAGCACCAGGGAGTGGCTGGCAGCCGCTGAGCGACGCCCTGTACTGGGAGTCACCGACCCGCGCGCCCGACCGCCGCCAGCTCCTCGCAGCCGCCCCGGACTGGGCGGACGACTTCCAGCGGGTGGCCCGTGCCGTCTTCGCCGCGGACCGCTGCACCTCGCGGGAGGAGACCTTCGACCGCTGGACCCGGCACATCCGCCTCTCCGTCCCGGTCACCGCGCCGGACGCGTGGACCCGCGCCCTCCCGCACCTCATCGCACTGCTCGCGACAGTGACGGGCGACCGCTGGGAGGTCGAGTTCCGCCCGTACGACGCTGACGCCCGGCCCCGGTCCCGCCCGCTGCCCTTCGCCCCCGACGAGTACGCCCGCGAGGTGGCTCTGTTCTCCGGCGGCCTCGACTCCCTCGGCTGGGCGGCCCAGCGCGCCACGGTGCGCAGCCCGCAGGCGCTGCTTCTGGTCATGTTCGAGGAGCGGAACTTCGAGTCTGTCCAGGACACCGTGTACGAAGCGGTGCTCCGGCGCAGCGAGCGCGACCTGCGACGCCTGGAGCAGAGTCAGACGATCCGCAGGCCAAGGGACGCCACCTTCACGCTTGAACGCTCCACACGTTCCCGCGGCCTGTTGTACGCCGCCACGGCCGTACACGCGGCCGCGGCCGAGCGCGTCCCCGTCGTACACATCCCGGAGAACGGCCAACTCGCTCTCAACCCGCCTCTTTCTGCGGCCCGTTGGAGTGCGTGCTCTACCCGCTCGGTGCATCCGTGGACGCTGCACCACCTCAACCGGGTCATCGAGCTGATCACGGACCGGCCGGAGCAGGGGGTCCGGGTCGTCAATCCGTTCGCGGCGCTCACCAAAGGCAAGGTGTGCGAAGCGGCCCGGGACGCCGGGATGCCCCGGGAGATCCTGGAGGCCACGCTGAGCTGCGGCACATCTCCCATGCGGCAGCTCGGGCGGTCGCGGTTGCCGCGCCTGCCGCACTGCGGCCTCTGCTTCCCCTGTCTGGTCCGCCGCTCCGGCCTGCTGCACGCATACGGCAAGGACCGCACTCCCTACGCGGCCGACCCCTGGGACCCGTCCTTGGATGCGGACCTCGCCCAGCACTGGCGGGCACTCACGCGCTGGCTGGACACCCCGTGCACAGTGCTCGACCTGGTGGCCGATGTCCCGCTGCCACCCGAGGCCCGCATCCCGGACCTCCTGAACGTCGTGGAGCGCGGGCGCGAGGAACTGCGGGCGCTGGTCGCGCAGGCGCCTGCGGTACGGCGATCCGCGTGAAGGGCCTCGCGGATCACGATACGAAGGGCTCGGTCTGGGCCCATACGGTCTTGCCGGGACCGGTGCGGTCGTCGACGCCCCAGCGGTACGCGACAGCCTCGACGAGGGCGAGCCCCCGCCCACCGTCGGCTTCCGGGTCTGCCATGCCGACGCTCGACGGGTCAGGCCGACGCGGGTGAGTGTCGGACACCCCGACTCGCACGACGGCGGTCTCGTGCTCGTACAGCAGGCGCAGTTCGAAGTTCCGCCCCGGTACGCGTCCGTGGCGGGCGGCGTTGGCCGCGAGCTCGGCGACGATCACGGCGACCGTGTCGTGGAGCGGGGCGCCGGGCGGGATGCCCCAGTCGCCGAGCTGCCCCGAAGCGAACCGGCGCGCCGCCTACCGCCACTGTCGGAGGAGCAGTTCGAACGGCAGGTGGCTGCCCGCCTGGAGAGGCAGCAGCTCCTGGCCCAGCGTCCCAACACCTCCTTCTCATTCCTCATCGAACAAGCGGTCCTAGAGCGCCAGCTGGGAGGCCCCGAGGTGACTTCCGCGCTCATCGACAACCTGCTGACACACGGCCGCCGACACAACGTGGAGATCCTTGTCATGCCGCTCAAACAGCCGGACCACTCTGGTATCGACGGCCAGATGTACCTGGCAGAGACCTCCGCCAATAACTGGTTCGGCTACGTCGAGGGGCACGAGAGCAGCATGCTCATCGCCGACTCGAAAGTGGTCAGCTCCATGCTCCAGCGCTATGGCAAGATGCGCTCACAGGCGCTGAGCCAAGAGGCCACGGCTGGCCTGTTGAAGCAGATTCAAGGAGCGCTATGACCACGGAACTGCACTGGTTCAAGAGCAGTTACAGCGGCAGCGGTGGCGACAACTGCGTCGAGGTCGCCCTGGACGACAAATGCGTACATGTCCGAGACTCCAAGGACACCGGCCTGCGCCCGTTCACCGTCACATCCGACGCTTGGTCGGCCTTCACCTCATACGCATCCGAGTTCTGACGAGTCGGTGAGGCGGCAGAGCCCCTGCCACCTCACCGGCCCCCAACTTCCCTATTCTGCGCCCAACTCGACCTGCTCGACAGGCTTCTTCTTCGACACGGCAGCCTTCCGCCCACGCGGCTTCTTCACCGGCCGCCACGCCGCCAACTGCGCCTCGCCGACACCGTGCCTGCGCAGCAACGCCTCGTAGTCCGCCTCAAGCACCTCGGCCGGCACCTCGTCGTCCCACTCCGCGTCCGGCTCGCCATGCCACTGCTTCACCCACGGCATAACCTCGCGAAGCCCCGCGAGCAGCGGAACGATCCGCTCGGTGCTCCAGCCGTCCCGCTTGGTCCGCGCGTCGATCAACTGCGACAGCACCTGCGCTTGATCCTTGTGATCCCACCCGGCCCAGCCGAGCATCAGCGTCGGGTCTCCGTCCGGACTCGCATCGGGATACGAGATGAACCGCTCCTTTGGCACGTCGAGCTTGCCTCGGTTCGCCCAGTACGAGAACCGCAGGAAGTCCGACGTCTTGTACTTGTTCGGCGGATCAATGTCCCTGCGCACACCGTCCTTGTCCTCCTCCCGCTGCTCCGCCCATACCTGCTCCCACTGTGCGCGGATGCGCATTCCTGAATCCTTGTAGCGCAGGGCTGCGAGAAACGGGACATGCTCATCGGCGATGACTTCAGTAAGCACCTGCGCCAGTGGGAGATCCGGCATGCCGAGATGGTCGGAAGCGTACAGCGCCGCGACAGACACGAAGTCTGCATCCGAACTCAACTGGTCAGCAAGATAATTGACCGTCATCGACCGCGGCTGCTTCATCCCGTCTCGCAGCTCGTACCAGAGCCCACTGCTCTCGCACCGGTCGAGCAACCAGGCCCGCAGTGCGGCTTGCTCCTTCTTCTCCCATGACTCGGCAGCCCACCGCCGCTTGCACTCAGGCCGCTCGATTAGGCCAATGTCCTTGGTTCGCGAGGCGATAATGTCAAGCCGTGCCTGCACCACAGCTTTGTACTCCTCCGGCCAGTGCCCAGGGATGTCCACGATCGGGATCGCACCATGGCGGTCGAACCAGACAGTTGTGGTCTCGCCTTCAGCCACGCGCCTGGCGAGCGCGATCTCAAAAGCCCGCTCGCCCAAGGCTACTTCGGGCACCTCGTAGGACACGGGCAGAGTCACCCGACCCAATTCAGCCGGAGTCAGCAAGCCGTAGAGGCCGTAGACAGTCCAATCGAGCTCTTCCTGAAGTGAAATCATCCGCCATTTGGTTGCTTCGCTGCCCCGACGCGCCTGATCAAGGTTGGCTCGACTTGGAGTCTCGCGCCCAGCGACAGCATCCGGCTCGCTGTCCGCCAACTCACTCGCCGCAAGGTCCAGACAGCGCCCCAGTTCAAGCGGGAGAGTTCCCGGAAGCGGGAACCCCTGCAGCTTGGTTCCGGTGAACTCGTAGAACCGCTCCCATTCGTCATGCATGAACCCGCCAGTCCCTGACTGACTCCCCTTGTCATGGCTGACCTGCTTCAACCAGAAGCAAGCCGTCGAAGAATTGAGAACCCCCAACAACTCCAGGTGCGCATCCTCATCCGCACCCTCCGGCAGCTTGATGACCGGCGCCGACCTGTTGAATACCTTACCGCCCCGGTCCAGCACGAAGTGGTTGTGCGTCGACACAAACGCAAAGGCGATCGACAGTGGCGTTGAGTAGGCAGACGCGGTGTACTGCATGTAGTCCCACCATTCGAGACCTGCATCTGCCATGTCGCCTTGAAAGGTCCTACGCGCCGCCAACATTGCCCGCCAAGGCCACAATTCTTCTCCAAGGCGCCCCCCGTTCACCGCCTTGGCATCCGGCCTCCAGATGGCAACATTCGGATCAGCTCGCCAGTCCCGAACCACGTCCCCGAGGAGTAGCGGCCGCAGTGCTCGCTTATCCGCTCGAGGCTTGTACGTCTTCCGCAACGGCCTCATGTATGCCTCGTCGGCACCCGCACGAATGGCGCGACCGATCGGCTTCGAGATCTTCTCCTCAAGAGGCATCGTGCCAACAGTCAGCCGATCCAGGAGAGGACCTGCCCCACCCCCGCTCACCGACCACGGGTGAGTCACAAAGCTCGCCGCGGCCGCATTCTCAACGGAAACCCAGTCCGACTCACTCCCCGGCCGCCCCACCTGCTCCACAATTGCCTGCCATACATACCCCTCCGCCTCTTTCCCCTTCTTCGGCTGCCCCGGCTCCCCCCGAACCCCCAAAACCGCCCGAACCGTCCGCTCCGGACTAGGAATCCGGTTCCGCCCCACCAGAATCACCGTAGGCGTGCCATGCCCCGGGATATACGCCCCCGACGTATCGATCACATGCGACAGTTCGGCCCGATTCCGAAAGAAGACCTCGATGAGCTTCTTGCCGAACTCCCGCTTCATGAAGGAATTCGCCGTGATCTGCCCGACGAATCCACCACCACCGAGCCGCCCGCCCGGCCCCCTGACCGCCAGCTCGAACAGCCGCGCCGCGAACGGCACGGACAGCGCATAAGTCCCCGCGCACACATCCTTGTACGCCGCCCGGTAGTTCTCGTTCTCCTGCTTGTCCTTCACCGTGATGTACGGCGGATTCCCCACCACCACGTGATACGAGCCTCGCCCAAGCAGATCCGCCCGCTTCGCGTACTCCCACACGTCCTCGGTCGAGTACGCGTACGTCTCCCCGTCCCCGTCCTCGCCTTCACTCCCGACGGGCGCGTCCGAGAACAGCGTGTCCAACTCGATCTCGGTCTGGATACCGGCCGCCCCCCGCCCGTGCAGCAGCGAGTCACCGACCGCCACATTGATCGGGAACGGCCGCATCCGGTCGAGCCTGCTCACCCCCGCGGCCTTCATCGCGGCGACCAGCAGCCGGAAGCGCGCGATGCTCGCCGCGAACGGGTTCTTGTCGCAGCCGTGGACGGATTCCAGCGAGCGCCGAATCAACGTCCAGTCGTCCGTACCCGGCTCCGCGATACGCCACTTGTCCAGCAGCCGGTGGAAGATGCCGAGCAGGAAGTGCCCCGACCCGCACGCCGGGTCGATGGTCCGCAGCCCGCGCAGCGGCTCACCCGTCGGGCCCAGAGGATCTTCCCGTACCGCGTTGAGGCCGAACTCCTCGATCGCGGGTTCCAGGGTCAGGTCGAGGATGAACTCCTCGACGAATTCCGGGGTTTGGAGCAGTGCGTACGTCTTACGGGCATGCTCGCTCAGGTCCTGGTATAGGTCGCCGAGGAAGCGGGTGTTCCACTCCGGGTCAAAGAAGTTGTAACGGATCTCGCCCGCCGCACCCCACCTGCGCCAGAAAGCGAGCAGCTTGGTCGCCACGTCGTAGCTGGGGGTGATGCTCCACAGCGGGTTGTGGTTCTTGTCGAAGAGGCCGGCCGCAGCCGCGTTCGTACCAGCGAGATGGTCGAAGGACTCGATCAGCCAGTCACGGTCGTTGAGATGCGGGTTCTCACGGAAGAAGTTGTCGTGGCGGGCCTCCGCCTCGGCGAGGCGCTCACCGGGGCCGGCGATGTAGGGCTCCTCGATCAGACCGTTGTCCTCGCAGAAGCGGACGAAGACGCAGGCAAGGACCCAGGCCGCCGCGGCCTGCGTGACCCGCTCGTCACGCCAGGCAGCGTAGGGGGCCGCGATCCGCTTCGCCTCCTTGGCCTGCCGGTACTCCTCCTCAAGAGGTGTCCGGAAATCCTCGACCGTCTCGCTGCGGACACGCAGGTCGTCCTCCAGGTCGAGGACCAGCCGCTTGAGGTCCTTGACCAGGGCCTCCTGGTCCAGCCTCGCCGTACCTGCCGTCTCCACCGTCACGTCCGCTTCCTTCTCGTTCCTGCTCACCGCAGCGCATCCCTTCCCGCCGCACTCCGGGCGGCCAGGCCCCTCAATCCTGCCAGCCTCGCTATCGAAGCTGCGGCTCCCGTGTGCGGAAAGCCCTCCCGCGCCCTCCGCTCCCACCACTAAAGTGATCGTCGTGACGGCAAAGCCCCCTACCTCGCCCCCGCCCGACTTCGCCAGAGCGAGCGTGCACCATTACCGGTCGGCCGTCCTCGCGACCGGCGCGCGGTGGCAGATATCGGCAGATCACCTGGCCGGCCTTGCCGCGGAATGTGGCATCAAAGCCATCCTGATCAGTTTCCTGGGCTCCGAGCTCAAGCCGAACGGCATGCCGCACCACCCCGAGATGAAGTTCCCGCACCATCAGAAGAAGCAGAAGAACTGGGACGGCCAGCACGGCCACCTTCCCGCGCTCTGGGAACAGCTCACCGCCGTGGCCCACCGCCGCAACGACACCGCCGCAGGTCTCCTGTTCTCCCAGCTCCTCTGGGAGAACCCGTTCGCGGACTGGGACGTGGGCGACCGGTACTGCGACGGCACCATGCTCACCAAGGAGCACGTCGACCGGCACCTCAAGGCGGCCCACGACCTCATCGCCGCCCACGAGCAGGCCCGCATCCTAGGAACCGGCACTCTCGTATGACCACTCAACCCCTGCCGTCCGTACGGTTCGACGCGGCCTGGAAGCAAGCACTCGCCCATGCCGGACAGGCAGCCCAGCGGTTCGGCATGAACGTCGTCGTCACCCGTGACCTTCTGGGACGCGCATCGCTCCTCGTCGACGATCGCGCGGACCCGCTGGCGGCGGACGCCCCGGACGTAGTGTCCACGAGGGACGGGTTCGCAGCCGCGACACACCCCTTCACCGGCCTCGAACCCCTCGTGCTCGGCAGTCTCCTTTTCGCCCCCGATCTCTTCTTCGCCAGTGGAGACCGTACGGAGGTCAGCGCTTCCCACGGCAATGTCGGCAGCGTGCACGCCCTGGAACGCACCGTGATAGGGGCCGACTGGACAAGTGCGCCCCTTCCTGCCCGTACGCCGTCCGACGGCGACTGGGACCGCCGGGACCGGCGCGTCGCCATGTACGGGTTCAAGGGGGGTGTGGGCCGCTCGACGGCCACCGCGATGCTCGCCCGGTATCTGGCCGACCGCGGACGGTGCGTACTCGTGGTCGACCTCGACCTGGAGTCGCCCGGGGTGTCAAATCTCCTGGAGAGTCCGAGCGGCATCCCTCGTCACGGCATCGTGGACCACCTGATCGAAGCGGCCGTCGGGCATGCCGACGGACTCGAACTGGTCGCTCGCGGCACCGCTCTGCCCGTCCGGGGCGAGAGCAACGGCGAGGTGTGGTTCGCCCCTGCCGGAGGCACACCCCGTGCAGGCGAACGCAGCGACTACCTCGCCAAACTGAACCGCATCTACAGCGACCTTGCCCCACTCAATCCCGGCGACGGTCCGCGTCCCTTCGCTACCCGGCTCGAGCAGGCCATCAGCGCCTGCGAGGACCAGGTGGCAGAGCTCTCCCGGCGCCCCGACATCGTCCTGCTCGACTGCCGTGCCGGCATGCACGACATCGCCGCCGTCACCCTGACCCACCTGAGCGGCCTGGCGCTGTTGTTCACCGTGGACAACCCTTCCACCTGGGAGGGGTACCGCATGCTGTTCGAGCAGTGGCGGCAACGGCAGGACCACGTCGGTGACCTGGTGGAACGCCTCAGAGTGGTCGCTGCCATGTTCAACTCCGCCGGAGACGTCAACCGTCTGCTCGCCCTACAGGAGCGGGCGTACAACCTCTTCGCCGACACTCTCTACGAGCCGGACAGCACGTATATCTCGGCAGCAGACGCGGAAGACGCACCGCACACCCCCATCCCGATCCTGTTCGGCAATGACCTGATCGGGCTCGACCCGCTGCGCAGCAGCGCCTGGCCCGAGCTGCCGATGGTCGAGGCCGTCTACCAGACCTTCACGACTACGGTGGAGCGACTGCTGCCCCCGCCGCACCCGGAGCCCTCATGACCCCCCTGACCGCCGACGAGTACCGCACCCTGATTGTCCGGGCCCTGGAAGACGCGGTCGACGCGAACACCACGGAACCGGACCTGCGGCGGCTGTTCACCCCGTCGAGCCACCGGCTCGCTCTCGCTCCCGACGTCACCGTGGTGAAGGGCGCACGCGGCACCGGCAAGACGTACTGGGCCAAGGCGCTGACCGATCCCCGGCTGCGGGAGATCGCCGCGGCTTCGTACCTGATGCCCAGATTGCGCCGGGTCAAGATCGCTACGGGATTCGCTGCGGACCGCAAGGCCGACGCCGCCTACCCGACCAAGCGAGTCATCGCCCGGTTGATGCGCGATGACGAGTTCGATGCGGTCGACTTCTGGTTCATGGTCGTTCTGATGGCGCTCAAGGTGCCCGAGATCGCAGCCATCAACGACTGGCCCGGCAGGATGAGCTGGGTACGGGAGAATCCCGAGGCGCTCGACGACGCTCTTCAGGAAGCGGACAGCGCGGCCCGCAGCGACGGCATGACGCAGGTCCTGCTCTTCGACGCCCTGGACCATCTGCACAAGGACAGGACGCAGGCGGACAAGCTCGTGTCGGGTCTGCTCGAGGTCGCGCTGGAACTGCGCCTCACCACATCCGCCCTGCGCGCGAAGGTCTTCATCCGCCCGGACATGTACGACAGCGCACCCAAGAAGTTCGCGGACGCGTCGAAACTCACCGCGAACACCGCCGAGCTCACCTGGCTCCGGGAGAATCTCTACGGGCTTTTCTTCCACCAGTTGGGGAACTACGACGGCCCCGGAGCCGCGGAGTTCCGGGCTGCCACCGGCGGCTGGCGCGACGAAGGCGACGGCCGGTTCATCGCGCCGACTGATGTCATCGCCGACCAGACACGGCAGGAAGCCGTATTCGTCGACATCGCCGGACCGTACATGGGCACCGACCGACGAAAGGGCCTCACCTACACCTGGGTGCCCAATCACCTCCAGGACGGTAATGAGGAGGTCAGCCCCCGTACGTGGTTGTACAGCCTGCGGGAAGCCGCTGTCGTATCCGCCGAGCGATACGCCGGATACGAGTACGCGCTCCATTACGACGCCATCAGAGCGAGCCTGCACGGGGCGGCCCGTATCCGCGTGGAGGAACTCACAGAGGACATCGCCTGGGCAGTTGCCGCAGTCGAGAGACTCGAGGGGGGCGAGGTACCGATGGAACCCTCGGTCGTCATCGCCCACTGGAATCAGGGCGGGCTCAGCGCCGCGCTGCAGGAACTGGCCCAGGAAAGCGGCCAGGACCCTCAGGAGGACGACGGCGGCAGCGGCCCACGCAAACCGGATGATCCCTTCGCTGTCCTCGAAGAACTCATCGACATCGGCGTCCTGACCCGGCGACTCACCACCGGGGCCATCGACCTGCCCGATGTGTACCGGCTGTACTTCAACATCGGGCGCAGGGGCGGGGTTTCCCGCAAGAAGTCCTGACCCCTCTCGTCCGTCCACTCCGTCGGAAGGCGCTCAGTCCCCAAGCGCCTTCACGAACCCCGCGTCCAGGTGCTCCCGCTCCCCGTCGCCGCCGATCACCTCGACCGTCCGCCCGTCGAGGCGTGGCTGCTGCGACCGTGTCTCGACCGGACACAGCAGCCATAGGCCGTGGGGGACGCTCGCAGGTCGGCGAGCCGTATTCTGGAGACGGGTGAGGAAGCCGTGGCCGCCCTCGTCCCAGTAGCGTGCGACCAGGCTGGCGTCGTAGAGGAACAGGACCGTCCGGCGTGCGGTGGCCCGTTCGAGGAGGGCGTCCTCCATGCGCTGCCAGACCACGCGGGCGAAGGAGGCGAGGCCGGGCTTGATGCGGCCGGGGGCCGAACCGCTGTCGGCACGCAGGAACTTCTGCCAGTCCTGTCCCTTTTCGTCCGCCAGCTCCCGCAGCGTGCGCAGGAACATCCCTGCGACATCGACCGGGACGACGCCTTCGGACTCGAATCCCACCGCCACCCGCTCCGCCGTCCCCACCAGCACGTCGCGCTTCACCGTCAAGGCGAGGAAGCCACCGCGGGCGGCACGCTCGGTCAGCCGGGCACGCAACGCCCCGTGCGGATCCTCGCGGTCCGCGTGGGAGACCGGACGCGGAGGAAGGTAGCTGGTGAGGACGCCGGTCGAGGTGCGGGCGGCAGGTGGTGCGGATCTGCGCGGGAAGAACGTCAGGGTCGTGAGGTCGTAACGCAGGTCGAACCGGGCCGCCTCCAGTGCCTCCTCGAGTTCCACGTGAGTCGGCTCCCGGCCGCCCGCGAGGAGATCCAGGTCGGGAAAGCGTGCCCGCAGCCGAGCGACCAGGCCAGAAACCACAATGCCCCGGTCGTGCCGGACCCCGGCTCCCGCCTGGGAGATACGCAGGGCCCGCTCCAGGCTCAGATCCTGCGGGTACAGCTCAAGGCGCGGCGTCACCGCGGTCCGGGCTGCGACCGCGGCGGCCAGTGCCACGAGGCGGGTGTCCGCGAGCGGGGCGAAGCCGTCGGGGACCGGTACGGCACGCAGGTCACGCAGGACCTCAGTACGGCTGGGCAGCGGGTCACGCCGCGCAAGTTGATGTGCGCAAGCTCCCAGCAAGGCACTGTAGTCGGCCAGTTCACGAGGGCTGGGGTCTTCAGTCCCGGGCAAGGACTCAGCCGCAATGAGGATCGCTTCGCCACGCCGATGCACTGCGAGGCGGGGCTCGTGCGGTACACCGCCCTCGGTCCCCGCGCTGTCCACCTCTCCCACCGCATCCGAGGTCTCGGCCTCGACCGCGGCCCGGACCACGGCCAGAGACCTGGCCAGGATCCGCTCACCGGTGTCACTGCCCGCTCCGTGGCGGGCACGCAGTTCAGCCGCAGCCTCCACAGCGGTCATGACCCGCCCAGCGGCGGTGACGATGTCGACCAACTCAGCGCGTACCGGTGAGAGCCAGGCCGCCTCGGCCCACTGTTTGATCTCGATCCGGTGATGCCGGGAGACCGGCGGCTGCTTGATACCCAGGTGCTCGGCGATGCGTGCCTGAACCGGCCAGGCACCCAGCGGGGAGAGCCCGCCCTCTTCCGGTGGAAGCCCGAGAGTGAGCCGGACCACGGCCGCACGGTGTGAGCCCTTGCGGCCGGGCTCGGGGGTGAGCAGGGCCGCCATCTCGTCTATCGACAGAATGCGTTCCGGGGCCGAGCCGTCCACCGTCTCGACGTCCACCACCGGGCGGTCGACGGGTGGGGTCTGCGGGGAACGACCGTCGGAGGCCGGAAGGAGTGCTGCCGCCCATTGCTTGCGCCGCCGGTTCAACTCCTTGCGCACCAGCGCACCGGCTCCGCGCGCCCGGGAGATGACGTACGGCTGAAGGTTCAGCAGATCGCCGACCCGGTAGGCGTGCAGGTCGTTCGCGACGGACACCGCCCGGGGGGTCAGTCCTGCGGCCTCCAGGAGTGTGGTGGCGTCGGCGGCTTCCGCCGCCCTGTCCCGGTCGCTTTCCGGGTCCTCGGAGGCTGCGCCGACCGCGTCCTGCGCGGTGGTGGGGCCGGTCGAGTCCGCGGTGCGGAACACCTGCCTCCACTCGTCACGCATCTGCGTGAGGGTTTCGAAGCGGTGCTCGACGTCGCGATGCAAGGCTCGCCGGAAGAAGCGCGCGAGCCCTTCGCTCAATGCGGGTTCGAAGAGCTCGACCGCGATACGGAGGACTGCCGACTCATTGGTGAGCGGATCGTTCTGTCCGTCACCCCACACCGGCCGCTCACCGCTGGCCATCTCGTGCAGTGTGACAGCCGCCGCGTACCGCTCGGCGTGATCGTCGTAGTGGGCACGACGCATTGACCCGAGGAACGGGTCGAGATAGTTGCGGGTGCCGGCCTTGATGTCCCGGTCGGAAGCATCGGTGAGGGAGAAGTCGAAGAGCTTGAGCTGCCAGGTGCGGTCCTTGCGACGCTGGACACCGAAATTGTCCGGCTTGATGTCACGGTGACGCACTCCATGACCGGCGAGCTGGTCAAGGGCGTGGAACAGGTCGTCCGAGAAACGTTCCAACTCGTGAAAGGTGAGCCTGCCCTGGCCCCTGAGCCGCTCACCGAGCGACTGCTCGCCCGCATACTCCAGTTCCAGAACCGTGCGCCCGCCAATCTCCCGCAGCCCCTCCCCTCGCAGCTGGACGATCGCTCCACCACCGACCGTCCCGAGCACTCGCTCCTCGGCCCGCAGCCTGCCGGCCCGCTCCTCGTCGAGAGCGACTTTGAAGACATGCTCGTCGATGTGGACGTGGCCGTCCTCGCCCTCCGTCGCACGCTCCACAAGGAGGGCACGGGCCGTGGCCCCGGTGCCGAGAACCCGCCGCACCGACCATTCGGTGTCGAGCGACTGGCCGGGCAGCGCCTCCAGCGGATCGACACCGGTCGAGGCCGGGGAATCTGGCAGAACGCTGGCGCGCTCGGCCTCGTCGAGGAGGTCGAGGAACTCCTCCACCGAACCCAGGCGGTCATTGACATCGGTCCGGGTCGCCTGGAAGACGAGATCGTCCAGAGCATCGGGCAGCCCATCCGCCACCGCGAAGAGCCGCAGGCCCGAGTCCGTGCGCAAACGATCACTCAGCGCACTGCGCTGCGCGGCCGGCGGCAGCCCGGTCAGGATCAGATGCGCGACTGCTCCCAGACCGAAGACGTCCAGATCACCTGGGTCGGCGAAGGGCTGATCCGTCTCCGGGGCCAGGTACACGCGAGCCGCGTCCTCGATGAGCGCCGCGTCGAGCGCGGACCCACCGATGGAACGGAAGAAGGTGGCATTGGAATCGAAATCCCGGGCCGCGGTCTGCCAGTCAGTGATCCGCAGTTCGGGATGGGTCCCACCCTCTTTGAACGAGACATATACCGAACGGGCCGCCAGAGCGCGGTGATACAGCGACCGGTTGTGTGCATAGCGGACGGCCTCCGCAAGCTGCCGAACCAGATCGAGGCGTGTCTCAGGAGTCAGCTTCCCACCGTAGACATCCAGATACTGGTCGAGTCGCAGATCCGTGTGGCGATGGCGAAAGAGAATCGCCGGACCGCCTTGATGCTCACGGAATTCGACTGCGTCGACGATCCCACGGTGGTTGATGCCCTGGAGCACTTGGTATTCGCGACGCGCGGCTCGCTCAGTGGCCTTGCGGGCTGCTTCGGTAGCCATCTGGCTGACCAGATAGATACGGACCCTGCCCTCCTCCTGGACCATCCCGTCATCGCGAGACGCGAGACGGTCCTCCCAGGACGGCCCGGCATCCAACGGATGGGGCTCCATCTTCCACGCATCGCCGAATCGCAGATGGGCGGCGGACTGGCGAATTCCAATAGCCTTCAGAAGCTGAGGGAGGGTGTGGCGGGAGAATTCCGGAGTAATGCGTCGCTCAGGGCGGTCCGGCGGCAGCCCCAGAAAATCCTGCCAGATGCGTTTGAGTCCACTCGCGCCGTCATCACGGCCGTAGACCTTGATCTGCTGCACCTCGTCCAGATGACTGTCCAGATCCGGGGCGGAGAGAAAAACGGCAGGCTCGATACGTGGCACGACGCGATCACTTATGCCCAACTTGCGGGCTGCCCAGTGAAGCTGGCTCTTCAGCTCCTTGGACTTCAGGTCGTTGAAGTGCAGCGGATTGGTGATCGTCCGCGTGCGGTCCTGGCCACGGAAATTCCAGGTAGAACCGCTGTTGCGGAGTTCACCGGGATGACTCTTGATCTCAACAAGAAATAGCCCGGACGGAACCGCGATCAGCAGATCGCATTCGTTGACGCGTCCGGATTGCGCAGTGAAAGAGAAGGTTGCCCAGGCCCGATAAGGCTCGGCATGCGGCATGAGCTGTCGCACATGATCCAGCGCCTCCTGCTCCCAGGGGTACGGAGAGACTCTCTCCTGCGACCACTGTCGGGGCGGCCTCACGGGGCCAGGCTTCGGCACCCCGGACGCCGGGGCTCCTCCCACTGCGGTCACTGTCCCGTCCTCCCGCGTCGCCCATGCCGGCAGGGCCGCATCATGCCTGGTCGAGCCTACCGCGCCCGCCACATGAGGGACCCCTGGCGTTCGCCGATCCGGAACGAGAGCGCCTCGATCCAGCGCCGTTCACCGGAAAGGTGCCTGAACCATGCAGGGGGCCGCAGAGTCACAGACACCGCCGTTGCAAGTGTCCGCGGCACAGCGTCCGCCGCCAGCCACTGTGAACGCGTACGCACTGCGAGTCCGCTCCAAGGAAGCGACGCCCAGGCAACTCAAATGTGCGATGACAATGCGTCAGGTTCTTCAGTGTCATCCCAGCACCATCCCAGCACGGGAACAGGCCAGAGGGCCGACTCGGAAGAGCCAGACCCTCTTGACCTGCGCGTTTGACAATGGCGACGTGGTGGAAATGCGGCTAAACGTTGAACCTGAACTCGACCACGTCGCCGTCCTGCATGACGTAGTCCTTGCCCTCCATGCGGGCCTTGCCGGCGGAGCGGGCGTCGGCTACTGAGCCGGTGGTCACCAGGTCGGCGAAGGAGATCACCTCGGCCTTGATGAAGCCCTTCTGGAAGTCGGTGTGGATCACACCGGCCGCTTCGGGGGCCGTGGCGCCCTTCTTGATCGTCCAGGCGCGGGACTCCTTGGGGCCTGCCGTGAGGTAGGTCTGGAGGCCCAGGGTGCGGAAACCGACATGGGCCAGGGTCGCGAGGCCCGGCTCCTCCTGGCCTACGGACTGGAGGAGTTCGAGGGCCTCCTCGTCGTCCAGTTCCGCGAGGTCGGACTCCAGCTTGGCGTTGAGGAAGATCGCCTCCGCGGGGGCGACCAGGGCGCGCTGTTCGTCCTTGAAGGAGTCGTCCGTCAGCTCCTCCTCGTCGACGTTGAAGACGTAGAGGAAGGGCTTGGTGGTGAGCAGATGCAGTTCGCGCAGCGGCTCCGCCTTCTCCGTGCCCTGGACGATGCCCGCGGAGAAGAGGGTCTCACCGGTCTCCAGGATGGCCTGGGCCTCCTCGATCGCCTTGACCTGGCCCAGCACCTCCTTCTTGATCCGCGACTCCCGCTGGAGACGCGGGAGGACCTTCTCGATCGTCTGGAGGTCGGCGAGGATCAGCTCGGTGTTGATCGTCTCGATGTCGTCCTTGGGCGAGACCTTGCCGTCGACATGTACGACGTTCTCGTCCTTGAAGGCACGGATGACCTGGCAGATGGCGTCCGACTCACGGATGTTCGCCAGGAACTTGTTGCCCAGGCCCTCGCCCTCGGAGGCGCCGCGCACGATACCGGCGATATCGACGAAGTCGACGGTGGCGGGGAGGATCCGCTGGGAGCCGAAGATCTCCGCGAGCTTGTTCAGCCGCGGGTCCGGCACGCCGACCACGCCGACATTGGGCTCGATGGTGGCGAACGGGTAGTTGGCCGCCAGCACGTCGTTCTTGGTCAGGGCGTTGAACAGGGTCGACTTGCCGACATTCGGCAGGCCGACGATTCCGATCGTGAGCGACACGTTGGCGACTTCCTGGAGTGAGGACTGGCTGGAGGAGGACCGGCCCAGGGCCGAGGTCCGGTGGATGGCCCGCTTACGGCCCCGGGGGGCCGATCCCCCAGTTTACGGGCGGGCCGCGGCGGTCGATGACGGGTTCGGGGCGCCACCCGACGCGCCCCATGATCTCGAACTCAACCTCAAGGTCACCCAAAGGGCGTGTCCATCGCCTGATTCCTCACCGGGTGCCACCTACGTTGTAGCGGTGGAGCAGCACAGGACACGTCAGCCCCGGCGCCGGCAGCGGCCGCAGGACCCGCCCTCCCCGCAGAGTGCCGTAGCGGGATCCACAGGCGTGTACCGGCTCCCCGGGACGGCGGCCCGGCGGCGGATGCCACCGCCCGTCGCGCTCCATCCGCGAAAATCCGACAAGCCGGTGAAATCCGCCGGGCAGGGCAGGGCCGCCGGGCCAGGCCGGGCCGCCAGGCCACCGAGGGCCGGCACGTCACGTAGACCCGGCGGCCAGCTGGCGAAGCTCGGCGGGCTGGGCAGGCTGCGGAAACCGCGCAGACTGCCCAATCCCCGGTTCACCGGGCTGGGTGCCGGGCTCTTCGCCGCCTCCACGATGCTCTGCGTCGCCTTTCTGGACCGCCTGCTGCTCGACAGCGCGCCCCTGGTGTACGGGGCGCTGTTCCTGCCGGTCAGCGCGGTGACCGCCCTCTGGGTCCGCACCGCCGACCTGGTGACGGCTCCCATCAGCGTGCCGATCGCCTTCGCGGTCGGCAGCTTTCCCATCGCCGGCGGCTCCGGCGGTTTCGGCGGCCACACCATGGCGCTGGTCACGACGCTGGCCGTGCACGCGGGGTGGCTGTACGGCGGCACGCTCGTCGCCGGGCTCATCGCGTCCGTACGGAAGGTGCGGCAGATGGGGCGCCGGCAGCGCGCCCGGGACGCCGCCGCCCTCCGGGCCGGGTCCAAGGTCAGACCGGCCCGGACCACACCGCCCAACGGAGCCACCGCCTACCGGGCCGTACGACGCGGTTAGCCACACCCCGCCGACACCCCCGGCCGACACCCCGCGCCTCGCCTGGCGACCCACAACCCCGCATGACCCACAACCCCCCGGGCGGCCCGCGTAGCGCACGTAAGCCCCCGTACCTCCCCCTGTCGGCCCTGTCCGGCCGTCTGCCGTCCTTGTCCGGCCGTCTACCGTCCCGCCGCCACCATCGCCGCGCCCACGATCCCCGCGTTGTTCTGCAGCTCCGCCGGAATGATCTCGGCCCTGATCCCCTCGATCAGCGGCAGGAACTTCTCGGACTTACGGCTCACCCCGCCGCCGATGATGAACAGCTCCGGCGAGAACAGCATCTCCAGATGCTCCAGATACTTCTGCACCCGGTGCGCCCAGTGGTGCCAGCTCAGCTCCGCGTCCTCCTTGGCCTTGGACGACGCGCGCTTCTCCGCCTCGTGGCCGTGCAGCTCCAGATGGCCCAGCTCGGTGTTGGGCACCAGCTTGCCGTCGATGAACAGCGCGCTGCCGATGCCCGTGCCGAAGGTCAGCAGGAAGACCACGCCCTTACGGCCCCGCCCCGCGCCGAAGGACATCTCCGCGACGCCCGCCGCGTCCGCGTCGTTCAGCACCGTGGTCCGCAGATTCAGCTTGTCGCCGAGGAACTGTCCCGCGTCCATATCGATCCATGCTTTGTCGACATTGGCGGCGGTGCGCACCACGGATCCGGTGACCACCCCGGGAAAGGTGATACCGACCGGGCCCGACCAGCCGAAATGCCGCACGACCTCCACCACACCGTCGGCGACGCTCTCCGGCGTCGCCGGGTGCGGGGTGAGTACTTTGTGCCGCGGCTCGACGAGATCGCCGCGCTCCAGGTCCACGGGCGCGCCCTTGATGCCCGAGCCACCGATGTCCACTCCGAAGACGTTCATGGACACAACGTTACGGCCAGACGCTGACAGCGACTTCCGGGGGAACGGCTTGCGAGCGCCTCCTTACGAATCTCCCCCGTACCCTTACTTCTTCGCGAGGGCCGCCGCTACTTCTCCGCGAGGGCCGCCGCCTCCGCGCGCAGGTCACGGCGGAGTTCCTTGGGGAGCGAGAACGTGATCGACTCCTCCGCCGCCTTGACGATCTCGACATCCTCGAAGCCGCGCTGCGACAGCCACTCCAGAACACCCTCGACCAGGATTTCCGGTACGGACGCGCCCGAGGTGAGGCCGACCGTGGAGACGCCCGCCAGCCATGCCTCGTCGATCTCGTCGGCACCGTCCACCAGATGGGAGGCGCCCGCGCCCGCGCCGAGGGCGACCTCGACCAGCCGTACCGAGTTGGAGGAGTTCTTGGAGCCGACGACGATCACCAGATCCGCGTCGGCGCCCATCTGCTTGACCGCGATCTGGCGGTTCTGCGTGGCGTAGCAGATGTCGTCGCTCGGCGGCGAGATGAGCTGCGGGAACTTCTGCTTCAGCGCGTCGACCGTCTCCATCGTCTCGTCCACGGAGAGCGTGGTCTGGGAGAGCCAGACGACCTTCGACTCGTCGCGCACCTCGACGCTCGCGACATCGCCGGGACCGTCGACCAGCGTGATGTGCTCCGGGGCCTCGCCCGAGGTACCGATGACCTCTTCATGGCCGTCGTGGCCGATCAGCAGGATGTCGTAGTCCTCGTTGGCGAACCGGACGGCTTCCTTGTGGACCTTGGTCACCAGGGGGCAGGTCGCGTCGATGGTGGCGAGCCGGCGCTCGGCCGCCTCCTCGTGGACGACCGGCGCGACACCGTGCGCCGAGAACATGACGATCGACCCCTCGGGGACCTCCGCCGTCGCGTCGACGAAGATGGCCCCCTTCTTCTCCAGGGTCTTGACGACGTACTTGTTGTGGACGATCTCGTGACGGACGTAGATCGGCGCCCCGTACTGCTCGATCGCCTTCTCCACGGCGATCACGGCACGGTCGACACCCGCGCAGTAACCACGGGGGGCGGCGAGCAGAACGCGTTTACCGGCGCGGCGCACGGCGTCTGCACTGGAGGCGGCGGCGGGCGACGGGCGGGACGTGGCAGTCATGCGTCCCATCGTAAGGCCGTTCAGAAGAGGCGGAACTTCGCCCGTCCACCCGACACTGGGCGTACAGGACGGGCTTACGTGACCGGGCGTACGTGAGCCGGAGTACGTGTCGGAGCATGTGCGGGAGTACGCGCGGGACTACATGACCGGGCGTCGGAGTACCTGACCGGGGCATACGCGCGTGACGGACGGGCGGGTGACGGACCAGCGGTGGACGATCGAGCGGCGGACGGCCGGGCGACCGGGCCGGCGGCCGGTGATCCGGGGACAGGCCAGGCGGCCGGTGATGCGGGGACAGGCGGGGGCGGGCTCCGGCGGACACTCGGCTTTCGCGATCTCGTCGTCTACGGACTGCTGTTCATCGCCCCCATGGCACCGGTCGGTGTCTTCGGTACCCTCGACGCCAGGTCCCATGGCGCCGTGGCCCTGGTCTATGTCGTCGCGACCGTGGCGATGGCGTTCACCGCCTTCAGCTACGCCGAGATGGTACGGGTCGCCCCACAGGCCGGCTCGGTCTTCGCGTACGCGCGCAAGGGGCTCGGTGAGGGGCCTGGATTCATCGCCGGCTGGATGGCGATGCTCGACTATCTGCTGATCCCGGCCGTGGCCTATCTCTTCGCCGGGATCGCGATGGAGGCGCTGGTGCCCTCCGTCGACCGGTGGGTGTGGACCGCGATCGCCGTGGTAATCACGACAGTGCTCAATCTGTGGGGAGTACGGGCGGCGGCCCGGGTCGGCTTCGCGGTACTGGCGATGGAGATCGCGGTGCTGCTGGTGTTCGTGGTGGCGGCCGTCGTCGTCCTCGCGCGCGACGGGGCGACACGCGGCTGGTCCACGCCGTTCACCGGTGACAGCGGCTTCTCCTCGGCGGCGGTGCTGGGCGCGGTGTCGGTCGCGGTGCTGTCGTATCTGGGCTTCGACGCGATCGCCTCGTTCGCGGAGGAGGTGACGGGCGGTTCGCGTCCGGTGGCGCGGGCGGTGCTGTTCTGTCTGGTGCTCGCCGGTGCCCTGTTCGTCGTACAGACATACGTGGTGGCACTGCTCGAACCGGTGACCTCCGCCCAGTTGGCGGCGGACCCGGCGCGGCAGGGCCCGGCGTTCTACGACGCGGTGGACGCCTCGGTCGGCGCCTGGCTCCATGATCTGGTGGCGGTGAGCAAGGCGATCGGAGCGGCGTTCGCGGCGCTGGCCGCGCAGGCGGCGGCGGGACGGCTGCTCTTCGCGATGGGCCGTGCGCGCCGGCTGCCGTACGCGCTGTCGCGTACGTACGCGGGCGTGCCACGCGTCGCCCTGCTGCTGGCGGCCGTGGTGACGCTGGTCGCGGCCGTCTGGGCGGCCCGGCGCGCCGACGGTCTGGACCGGCTGGTCTCGGTGGTGGACATCGGGGCGCTGACGGCGTTCGTACTGCTGCACGCGTCGGTGGTGGGGTGGTTCGTGGTGCGCCGGGGAGAGGGGCCGCCGCGCTGGTTCCGCCACGCGGTACTGCCGGTGGCCGGCGCGGGCATCCTGATCGCGGTCGTCGCGGAGGCGGCGGGCCCGGCCCAGGTGACGGGCGCGATCTGGCTGGCCGTGGGCCTTGTGGTGCTGCTGGTGCGGCGGGGACGGCAGCACGGCTGACGACGGCACGGCGGCACGGCGCGGACGACGGCACCGAGCCACAGAGCCACAGAGCCGCGACGGCGGGACGGCACGACGGCGGGATTGCGCGACGGGGCGGGCCGCTCGGGGAGTGATGTCGTAGGCGGCGGATACGCTCCTTGGTATGGCTCTGCATACGTCCGCGGACGCTCCGCTGCCGGTCGGCGAGGTGTCCCGGCTCATCGGCGGGTGGATCGACCGCCTCGGCGCGGTCTGGGTCGAGGGGCAGATCACCCAGCTCTCGCGCCGGCCGGGTGCGGGGGTCGTCTTTCTGACGCTGCGCGACCCCTCGTACGACATCTCGGTGAGCGTCACGTGTTTCCGGCAGGTGTTCGACGCGATCGCGGATGTGGTCTCCGAGGGCGCGCGGGTCGTGGTCCAGGCCAAGCCGGAGTGGTACGCGCCGCGTGGGCAGCTCTCGCTGCGGGCCACGGAGATACGCCCGGTCGGGATCGGTGAACTGCTCGTGCGGCTGGAGCAGTTGAAGAAGTCCCTGACCGCGGAAGGGCTGTTCGCCGCCGGCCGCAAGAAACCGCTGCCTTTTCTCCCGCAGTTGATCGGACTGGTCTGCGGACGGGCGTCGGCGGCCGAGCGGGATGTACTGGAGAACGCGCGGCGGCGCTGGCCCGCGGTCCGTTTCGAGGTGCGCAATACGGCGGTGCAGGGGGTCAACGCGGTGGCCCAGGTCATCCAGGCGGTGAAGGAACTGGACGCGCTGCCGGAGGTGGATGTGATCATCGTGGCGCGCGGCGGCGGCAGCGTGGAGGATCTGCTGCCGTTCTCGGACGAGCAGTTGGTACGGGCGGTGGCCGCGTGCCGTACGCCCGTCGTCTCGGCGATCGGGCACGAGCCGGACTCGCCGCTGCTGGATCTCGTGGCGGACGTCCGGGCCTCGACGCCGACGGACGCGGCGAAGAAGACCGTGCCGGACGTCGGGGAGGAGCTGGACCGGGTGCAGGCGCTGCGCGACCGGGCGCTGCGGACGGTACGGGGGCTGCTCGACCGCGAGGAGCGGGGGCTCGCCCACGCCCTGGCCCGTCCCGTGATGGAGCGCCCGCACAGGATGGTGGACGAGCGCGCGGCGGAGGTGGCCGCGCTGGCCGACCGGAGCGCACGGGTGCTGAGGCATCTTCTGGACCGCGCGGACTCGGAGCTGTCGCACACGCTGGCGCGCGTGGTCGCGCTGTCCCCCGCGGCGACGCTGGAGCGCGGATACGCGGTGCTGCAACGGCCCGACGGGACGGTCGTACGGTCTCCGCGCGAGGTCACGGCGGCCGAGGAGCTGAGGGCCCGGGTGGCGGAGGGCGAGTTCACGGTACGGGTCGCGGAGTGAGCGCGTCGGACGCCGGGCGTGAGCACGTCGTGAGCCGGAGCGCCGGCCAGTACGTGGACCAGATGGACCAGTGCGTGGACCGGTACATGGACCGGAGCACGCACCGGAGCACGGACCGGAGCGAGGGCCCCGGAATCGTTGACGGAGTCGTTGTCGGAATCGTTGACGGAGTCATTGTCGGATCGCGCGCGGGCGCGCGTACACAGGGTGGATGAGATGGCCAGGACGGATGAAGCCGCCGTGCTCGGATACGAGCAGGCACGCGACGAGCTGATCGAGGTCGTACGCCGGCTGGAGGCGGGCGGTACGTCCCTGGAGGACTCGCTCGCCCTGTGGGAGCGCGGCGAGGAACTGGCGAAGGTCTGCCGCCGCTGGCTGGAGGGCGCGCGGGCCCGGCTGGACGCCTCCCTGGCCGACGAGAAGGCCGGGACGGAGGAGGACCGGGACGAGGAGTAGCCGGGGCCGGACGGCGGCGGCTGTGAAGCAGGTCACTGAGGCAACGATTTAGTTGAAGCTTCACACAACCACTTGTACCGTGAAGGCGATTACTCGATCCGCCACGCCTTCGGAAGGTTTCCAGATGTCCCTCCACCTCGACCCCGCAGCCCAGGATCTCCTCTTCCGTGAGGCGCGCACCGCCAACACGTTCACCGACGAGCCGGTGACCGACGAGCAGGTGCGGGCGATCTACGAGCTGGTCAAGTACGGTCCCACCGCATTCAACCAGTCGCCGCTGCGCATCGTCCTGGTGCGTTCCGACGAGGCCCGTGCGCGCCTGGCGCCGCTGATGTCCGACGGTAACCGGGACAAGACCGTCACCGCGCCCCTGGTCGCGATCCTGGCCGCCGACAACGAGTTCCACGAGGAGCTCCCCCGGCTCCTTCCGCACTTCCCGCAGGCCAAGGACGCCTTCTTCAGCGAGCGGTCGGTCCGCGAGCAGAACGCCTCGATGAACGCCGCCCTCCAGGCCGGCTACTTCATCACGGGCATCCGCGCCGCCGGTCTCGCCGCGGGCCCCATGACCGGCTTCGACTTCGCCGGAGTCCAGAAGGAGTTCCTGGACGACGACCACACGCCGCTGATGATCATCAACATCGGCAAGCCGGGCGAGAACGCGTGGTTCCCGCGCAACCCGCGCCTCGACTTCGACGACGTCGTCACGACCGTCTGAGCCCCGGCCACCAGTCCGCGAAAGGCCGCCGTCCCGCGAGGACGGCGGCCTTCGTCGTACAGAGCGTACGAACGGGTACGAACAGGTGCGAACGGGTGCGAACACGTACGGACAGGCTGGGCAGTACGGACCGGGCGGGCGTCAGGTCTGAGGCGTCCCGGACCCGGACTTCAGAGCGGCGGCCATCTCCGCCAGCCGTTCGTACGAGGCCGTGCCCGTCACCACCGTCGTCGCGTTCCCTTCCGTACGGACCAGGGCGTCGTACTTGGGCCCCTCCCACCGCTGCCAGGGCTCGCCCGCCACCTGCTGGGTCCTGCCGGTGTCGGCCGCCTCCTGGCTCACCTCGGGAACGTACTTCCGCGCGGGCGCCGTGGACTGCTCGACGGCGACGTACTCGCCGTCCGGGGCCAGATAGCCCAGGTGCCACGCGTCGGCGTCCTCGGTCCGGTACGAGACCGACGTCGGCTTCCACTTCTCCGTCAGGCCCGTCGGCGCCAGGACCGGATAGGGCGCGGCGCGGCGCGCGGTCAGCAGCTCGACCCGGTAGTCGACCGCCTTGACCGGAACCGCGGTGTCGTCGTGCGGAATGAACACATAGATCCCCGCGACGACGAGCCCGATGGCCGCCATCGACAGAAACATGTCCCGCACCGTCTGTCTGCCTCGCATACCTGCCACCCCACCATCGTCGCATCAGGGCTTTGCGCTCATCCGTGGGCCCCTCTGCTCAAACTGTCGAGCTGCGGATAGAGTCGTATCACCCTCTTATCCGGCCGTCGCCGTACAGAAAGGTGCGTTCCGATGACCGAGCATCACCTGCCGCCCCCACTTGAGGTGGCCCCCGAGGCACCCGACCGCAACCTCGCCCTGGAGCTGGTCCGGGTCACGGAGGCCGCCGCCATGGCGGCGGGCCGCTGGGTCGGGCGCGGCGACAAGAACGGCGCGGACGGCGCCGCGGTGAACGCCATGCGCACGCTCGTCTCCACGGTGTCGATGAACGGTGTGGTCGTCATCGGCGAGGGCGAGAAGGACGAAGCCCCGATGCTCTACAACGGCGAGCATGTCGGCGACGGCACCGGCGCCGAGGTCGACATCGCGGTGGACCCCATCGACGGCACCACCCTGAACGCCAAGGGCATGCCCAACGCCATCGCCGTGCTGGCCGCCGCCGACCGCGGCGCCATGTTCGACCCGTCCGCGGTCTTCTACATGGACAAGCTGGTGACCGGTCCCGAGGCCGCCGACTTCGTGGACATCAACGCGCCCGTCGCCGTCAATATCCGCCGGGTCGCCAAGGCCAAGCGCTCCTCGCCGGAGGACGTCACGGTGGTCGTCCTCGACCGTCCCCGTCATGACGGGATCGTCAAGGAGATCCGGGAGACGGGCGCCCGGATCAAGTTCATCTCGGACGGCGACGTCGCCGGTTCGATCATGGCCGCGCGCGACGGCACCGGCGTCGATCTGCTGATGGGCGTGGGCGGTACACCCGAGGGCATCATCTCGGCGTGCGCCATAAAGTGCCTCGGCGGTGTCATCCAGGGCAAGCTCTGGCCCAAGGACGAGGCGGAGCGGCAGCGCGCGATCGACGCGGGGCACGATCTGGACCGCGTCCTGTCCACCGACGATCTGGTCAGCGGCGACAACGTGTTCTTCGTCGCCACCGGCATCACCGACGGCGAACTGCTGCGCGGGGTGCGCTACCGCTCGGAGACGGCGACGACCCAGTCGCTGGTCATGCGCTCCAAATCCGGCACGATCCGGCAGATCGACTCCACCCACCGGCTGTCGAAGCTCCGGGCCTACAGCACGATCGACTTCGACCGCGCCCGGTAGCCGTACAGACCGGCCGGTGAGAGCGTCGGCCTGTGTGCGGCCCCCTCGTGGACCCGTGTGGTCCGCGCGGGGACACGGGCGACGCGGACAGGGAGAGGGCGCCCCGTTGTGCGGCGGGGCGCCCCTTCCGTATCCGTGATCCGCCCGTATCCGTGATCCGCGTCCGAACCCGGGGCCGGCCATCGGCGGCCGGCGGTCGGCCGGCCGGCGACGGCCGGCGGGTCAGCCCGCGGCGGCGATCCGCTCGCCCGCCGCCGCGGCCTTTCTCAGCTCCACCTCGCGCCGCCTGCGGCGCGCCAGCACCACCCGGCGCTCGGCCGCCGTCAACCCGCCCCATACTCCGTACGGTTCGGGCTGGAGCAGCGCGTGCTCCCGGCAGTCCACCATGACCGGACAGCGGGCACAGACCCGCTTCGCGGCCTCCTCCCGCGCCAGCCTCGCGGCTGTCGGTTCCTTCGAGGGGGCGAAGAACAATGCGGCTTCGTCCCGGCGGCACACCGCCTCCGAGTGCCAGGGGCCGGCCTGATCCTCCCGAGCGGGACTCCGCTGGGAGGGCACGGCGGCGACCTGCAGGGGCTGATGCGGCAGTTGCAGCACGGTCTACTCCTGACGACGGCTTCGCGAGCGAGAGACGATGCAGCTTTCCCTACCCGCTGTGCGCGCTCCTAAGCACTGAGTGGCACCGAGTTCGGAGTTCGGAACGCCGTGCGGAATTGTGGACGCTCAATCACCGCTGGGCGGCTTTGGCCGGAAAGAACCGGAAAGGAACAGGCGCCGGGAGCGCCGCTCAGGCTCAGTAACCGAGGTGCTTACGGAGCCTGTCGCGGAGGTCCGCGACCAGCTTGCCGCGCTTCGGCTTGGCCTCGACATTGCCGAACACCGAGTAACCGTTCACGACGACGGCCGGTGCGTCCGGGTCGGCGGCCTCCAGCGTGCGGACTTCGAAATTGCCGAAGATGCCCGTGCCGTTGCCGCGCAGCGAGATGTTCTCGGGAACACGGACCTCGACATTGCCGAAAATGGACGTCGCGTTGATCACGGTGGTGCGCTGCCCGAAGAGCGCCTCGGTCAGATCGATCTCGACATTGCCGAAGAGCGCGAAGGCATTGGTCCTGCGGCCGATGCGCCAGCGGCCCTTGCGGGTCGAACTGCTGAAGACCGCGATCAGATTCTCGGCCGGTGCCGAGGGGTCCTCGGGGCCGTATCCGTATCCGGCCGACGAAGGTGCGGCCGCGATGGCGGGCCTGCCGTCCGCGCCGACCGCGGGCAAGTCCCTGATCAGCGGCGCCAGTTCACCCACGGTCTTGGCGCGGTAGACGGAGTCGATCCGCTCGGCATGCTCCTCGGCGTCCAGACGGCCCTCCGCCAGGGCCTCCCGGAGGATGTCCGCGATCCGGTCCCGGTCGGCGTCGGAGGCCCGGATACCGGCGGGCTCCACCGGCGCGACCGGCTTCTGGGGTTGCTTTTCGAGGTCCACGACCACAGGGTAGCGAAACGCGATAGATCGCGACTAGGGCTTGTCCGGTCCGAGTCACGGCGCGGAGTCCCACAGCCGCCGCACCGGCCGTCACAGCCGCCGCGCCGACCACCACGGCCACCGCGCCGGCCCTCCTCGGTTGCCGCACCGGCCCCTCGCACTGAGCCCTACCTCACAAGCGCGGTGTCCATGCGGCGCCCTACGCTGGAGGGCGCGTCGCCAATGGAGGCCGCGCCGCCGTCTGTCGAGTGAGGAATGGCCGAAATGCCAGAGTTTGCGTACTCCGATCTGCTGCCGCTCGGAGAGGACACCACGCCCTACCGGCTGGTGACCGCCGAGGGTGTCTCGTCCTTCGAGGCCGACGGGCGTACGTTCCTCAAGGTCGAGCCGGAGGCGCTGCGCACCCTCGCCGCCGAGGCGATGCACGACATCTCGCACTATCTGCGCCCGGCCCATCTCGCCCAGCTCCGCCGGATCGTGGACGACCCCGAGGCGTCGTCGAACGACAAGTTCGTGGCGCTCGATCTGCTGAAGAACGCGAATATCGCGGCGGCGGGTGTTCTCCCGATGTGCCAGGACACCGGTACGGCGATCGTGATGGGCAAGCGCGGACAGAACGTACTGACGCGGGGCGGCGACGAGGAAGCCCTTTCGCACGGTATCTACGACGCGTACACCAAGTTGAATCTGCGTTATTCGCAGATGGCCCCGCTCACCATGTGGGAGGAGAAGAACACCGGCTCGAACCTGCCCGCGCAGATCGAGCTGTACGCGACCGACGGCGGCGCGTACAAGTTCCTCTTCATGGCGAAGGGCGGCGGCTCCGCCAACAAGTCGTTCCTCTACCAGGAGACGAAGGCGGTTCTCAACGAGGCCTCCATGATGAAGTTCCTGGAGGAGAAGATTCGTTCGCTGGGTACGGCCGCCTGCCCGCCCTACCACTTGGCGATCGTCGTGGGCGGTACATCGGCCGAGTTCGCCCTGAAGACCGCGAAGTACGCCTCCGCGCACTATCTGGACGAATTGCCGTCCGAGGGTTCCCCGACCGGTCATGGCTTCCGTGACAAGGAGCTGGAGGAGAAGGTCTTCGAGCTGACGCAGCGGATCGGTATCGGCGCGCAGTTCGGCGGCAAGTACTTCTGCCACGACGTACGGGTGGTGCGTCTGCCGCGCCACGGTGCCTCGCTGCCGGTCGCGATCGCCGTCTCCTGCTCGGCCGACCGCCAGGCCGTCGCGAAGATCACCGCGGAGGGTGTCTTCCTCGAACAGCTGGAGACCGACCCGGCGCGCTTCCTGCCGGACACCACGGACGAGCACCTGGACGAGGGCGGCGATGTCGTACGGGTCGATCTCAACCGTCCGATGGACGATGTGCTCGCCGAGCTGACGAAGTATCCGGTCAAGACCCGGCTCTCGCTCACCGGGCCGCTCGTCGTCGCCCGTGACATCGCGCACGCCAAGATCAAGGAGCGGCTGGACGCGGGCGAGGAGATGCCGCAGTACCTGAAGGACCACCCGGTGTACTACGCGGGCCCGGCGAAGACGCCCGAGGGGTACGCGTCGGGATCCTTCGGCCCGACGACGGCCGGCCGGATGGACTCGTACGTGGAGCAGTTCCAGGCGGCGGGCGGCTCGAAGGTGATGCTCGCCAAGGGCAACCGTTCGAAGCAGGTCACCGACGCCTGCGGCGCGCACGGCGGCTTCTACCTCGGCTCGATCGGCGGCCCGGCGGCGCGGCTGGCGCGGGACTGCATCAAGAAGGTCGAGGTCGTCGAGTACGAGGAGCTGGGGATGGAGGCGGTCTGGAAGATCGAGGTGGAGGACTTCCCCGCGTTCATCGTCGTGGACGACAAGGGGAACGACTTCTTCACCGAACCGGCTCCGGCGCCCACGTTCACCAGCATTCCGGTCCGCGGCCCCGGGCTCGTCTGACCCCGGCCCGCCTCGCCGTCGCGTCGCCCCGGCCCGCCGTCACCCTTTCGTGGGAACGCTTCACGGGAACACAGCGGTGCGGCCGGACGCTCTTCTTGCAGGAGGTACGACGATGACGACCGACGAGATCCAGTACCGCACCGAGCACGACTCCATGGGTGAGGTACAGGTCCCCGCGCACGCCAAGTGGCGCGCCCAGACACAGCGCGCGGTGGAGAACTTCCCCATCTCGGGGCAGCGTCTGGAGCGTGCCCATATCGAGGCCCTGGCCCGGATCAAGGCCGCCGCCGCCAAGGTCAACGCCGATCTCGGGGTGATCGACAAGGACATCGCCGACGCCGTCCAGGACGCGGCGGCCGAGGTCGCCGCGGGCCAGTGGGACGAGCACTTCCCGGTGGACGTCTTCCAGACGGGCTCAGGTACCTCCTCGAATATGAACACGAATGAGGTGCTCGCCACACTCGCCACCGAGCGTCTCGGCCGTGAGGTCCATCCGAACGACCATGTCAACGCGTCGCAGAGTTCCAACGACGTCTTCCCGTCCAGCATCCATATCGCCGCGACCGCCGCCGTCACCGGCGAGCTGATCCCGGCGCTGGAGCACCTGGCCGCCGCCCTGGAGCGCAAGGCCGGGGAGTTCGGCTCGGTGGTCAAGTCGGGCCGTACGCATCTGATGGACGCCACGCCCGTCACGCTGGGCCAGGAGTTCGGCGGTTACGCCGCGCAGATCGGATACGCGGTGGAGCGGCTGACCGCCTCCCTCCCCCGGCTCGCCGAACTGCCCCTCGGCGGTACGGCGGTGGGCACCGGTATCAACACCCCGCCCGGCTTCTCCGCCGCGGTGATCGCGGAGGTGGCCCGCGCCACGGGACTGCCGCTGACGGAGGCCCGTAACCACTTCGAGGCGCAGGGGGCGCGCGACGGGCTCGTGGAGACCTCGGGACAGCTCCGTACGCTGGCGGTCTCCCTCACCAAGATCTCCAACGATCTGCGCTGGATGGCCTCGGGACCGCGCACCGGACTGGCCGAGATCAGCCTCCCGGATCTCCAGCCCGGCTCCTCGATCATGCCCGGCAAGGTCAATCCGGTGATCCCGGAGGCCGTGCTGATGGTCGCGGCGCAGGTCACCGGAAACGACGCGACGGTCGCGGCGGCCGGCGCCGCCGGGAACTTCGAGCTGAACGTGATGCTCCCGGTGATCGCCAAGAACCTCCTGGAGTCCGTACGGCTGCTGGCCAACGCGTCCCGGCTGCTGGCGGACCGTACGGTCGACGGCATCGTCGCGCACGTCGAACGGGCCCGTGAGTACGCCGAGTCGTCGCCCTCCGTCGTCACCCCGCTGAACAAGTACATCGGGTACGAGGAGGCCGCGAAGGTCGCCAAGAAGTCCCTGGCCGAGCACCGGACGATCCGTGAGACGGTCCTGGAGCTCGGCTATGTGGAGCGCGGGGATCTGACCCTGGAACAGCTCGACGAGGCACTGGACGTACTGCGGATGACCCGCCCGTGAGCGAGCGGGCCTAGGATCTGCGCATGACAGAGACGGCGGCGGCCGGGCACTGGGCGCCCGGCACACAGATTCTGTGGCGGTACCGGGAGAACGCCGGTGATCGGGTGCACATCTGCCGTCCCGTCACGGTCGTCGAGGACTCCGCCGAACTGCTCGCCGCCTGGCTGGCGCCGGACACGCCGTGTATGAAGCCGGCCCTCGCGGACGGCTCGCCGATCCAGAACGAGCCGCTGGCGACCCGCTACACCACACCGCGCACCGTAGTGCGTGACCGGTGGTACGGAATGGGCGTGCTGAAGCTGGCGCGGCCCGGTGAGCCATGGTCGGTGTGGCTGTGGTGGGAGCACGACTGGCGGTTCCAGAACTGGTACGTGAATCTGGAGGAGCCCCGCACCCGCTGGGCCGGTGGCGTCGACTCGGAGGACCACTTCCTCGACATCGACGTCTTCCCCGACCGGAGCTGGCGGTGGCGCGACGAGGACGAGTTCGCCCAGGCCCAGCAGGACGGGCTGATGGGGCCCGCCCAGGCACGCCGGGTCAGGGAGGCGGGGCTCGCGGCGATCGAGGTCGTCAACGGCTGGGGCGCGCCGTTCCGCGACGGCTGGGAGCACTGGCGGCCCGAGCCCCACTGGCCGGTGCCCGAGCTGCCCGACGACTGGGACCGGGCGCCGGAGTGCGCCGGGGTACAGGCCCGTTGAGCGCCCCGCCGCGCGGCTGCCCGCACAGCTCTTCGTACAGTCGTACGGACAGCTCTCCTTACCGCCGAAGACATGACCAAAGACATGGCCGGAAGCGGTCCGCGTGGCTGGAACCATGCTGACCAAGACCGTGATCACAGGGGCGTCGCCGCCGACGTCATGAGACCCTTGATGTGCCCCCAGGGTTCAAACGTAGGATCGTCCTCCGGAAGACTGCACCGGGGCAACGGGCGTGCACAGCAACCGGCCTGACCGTTAGTCACACCGCATGTCACCAGACGTCACACCGTTAGCCGCTACGACCGCACGTCATGACGACCGTGAGTCACTACGAGGGGGTGGAGCCATGTGCCGCGGGCCCAGCAGGAACCGCGAGACGCCCCCGGGTGTCCCGAGCCGCACCGGACACCGAACACGGTCCGGGCGCAGACCCCGGCGGGAAACGGCACGGCCGGGGACCGACCCGGTCGCAGTGACCGCATCGCACCACCGGCCCGGACGGACGGAATCCCACGCGTGACGGAGCACCCACCCTCCCACGAAGGCAGGCAGCCCCTGGCTGCCCGGCCGCAGGAACGCACGCGCCCGCGGCAGGAGGCGGGCGCCTCCGGGATGCCGGGGCCCTCCGTGCCACCGCCCGCGCCCGCGCCCGACCCTGCGGCGACGGCGCGCCGCGAGGGCGACCGGCTGCGCTTCGTGGGCGCCGCGACGCGCCGTATCGCGCGCGGCATAGACCTGGACGAGATCGTGCTCGGGCTCTGCCGCGCGACCGTGCCGACGTTCTCCGACGCCATACTCGTCTATCTCCGCGATCCGCTGCCCGTCGGCGACGAGCGCCCGGTGTCGCCCTTCGTGCTGCGGCTGCGGCGCACGGACCGGCTGCGGCTGACCGACGAGGACACCGAGACCGGCGGTATCCCGCTCCAGGTCAGCGATGCGCTCCGGCTGCCGATCCTCGACCCCCAGTCGGATGTGATGCCGGCCGCGGAGCTGTGCGAGGTCGGCTCGGGCGGTGCGCTCTCCGAGGTCCTGCGGGGCGTGCGCCCGGTCTTCGGCGACTCCGCCGCGGCCCGCGCCGCGCTGCCGGAGCTGCTGGGCGCCGACCGTGCCGTACCGACCGGTCACCGCGCGATCCTCGCGCCGCTGCGCGGACGCCGGCGCGTCATCGGCGCGGCCGTCTTTCTGCGCAGGCCCGACCGCGCCGCCTTCGAGCCGAACGATCTGCTGGTCGCGGCGCAGCTCGCCACGCACACGGCGCTCGGGATCGACAAGGCCGTGCTGTACGGGCGCGAGGCGTATATCGCGGACGAGCTCCAGCGCACGATGCTGCCGGAGAATCTGCCGCAGCCCACCGGGGTCCGGCTGGCCTCCCGCTATCTCCCGGCCGCCGAGACCGCCCGGGTCGGCGGTGACTGGTACGACGCGATCCCGCTGCCCGGCAGCCGGGTCGCCCTGGTCGTCGGCGATGTCATGGGCCACTCCATGACCTCCGCCGCGATCATGGGCCAGCTCCGTACGACGGCGCAGACCCTCGCCGGTCTGGATCTGCCGCCGCAGGAGGTGCTGCACCATCTCGACGAGCAGGCGCAGCGGCTCGGCTCGGACCGGATGGCGACCTGCCTCTACGCGGTCTACGACCCGGTCTCGCACCGGATCACCATCGCCAACGCGGGCCATCCGCCGCCCATACTGCTGCATCTCGGCGGCCGGGCCGAGGTGCTCCGGGTGCCGCCCGGTGCGCCGATCGGCGTCGGCGGGGTGGACTTCGAGGCCGTCGAGCTGGACGCGCCCGCCGGGGCGACCCTGCTGCTCTACACGGACGGTCTCGTCGAGTCGCGGCTGCGCGACGTATGGACCGGGATCGAACAGCTCCGGGAGCGGCTCGCGGCCGCCGCGCAGCTCACCGGGCCGGATCACTCGCCGCCGCTGGAGGCGCTCTGCGACGACGTCCTCGACGTCCTGGGCCCCGGCGACCGTGACGACGACATCGCGCTGCTCGCCGCCCGCTTCGACGGGATCGCGCCGAGCGATGTGGCGTACTGGTTCCTGGACCCGGAGGACGCCGCTCCGGGACGGGCCCGGCGGCTGGCCAGGAGGGCGCTGGCCCGCTGGGACCTGGAGGAGCTGAGCGACTCGGTCGAGCTGCTGATCAGCGAGGTCGTCACCAATGCCGTGCGGTACGCCGAGCGTCCGGTGACCCTGCGGCTGCTCCGTACGGATGTACTGCGCTGTGAGGTCGGGGACGATTCGCCGCAGCTCCCCCGGCAGCGGCGGGCCCGGGACACGGACGAGAGCGGACGGGGACTGTTCCTGGTCAACCGGCTGGCGCGGCGCTGGGGAGCCACACGGCTGTCCACCGGGAAGGTGGTCTGGTTCGAGCTGCCGACCCGGATGTGATCCGGATAAGTCAGCCGGTACCGATGTCGGTCAGAAACGACAAAGACCACCAAAAAGACCAAGAGGGACAAATATAGATGTTGCCGACATGGTGTGGGAGGGCTTGACTGGGGAAGGCGCTCTCAATGAACGCTGCCATTCCCCGGGGCGCCCCCGGTTTCCCGGGCCTGCAATCGACGGGAGGACGTTCGTGAGCGGGTCATCCCCCAGGACGGCTTACACGACCAACAACGTCGGCATCCCGGTGGAGAGCGACGAATACTCGCTCACCATCAGTCCCGACGGGCCGATCCTGCTGCAAGACCACTATCTGATCGAGAAAATGGCCCAGTTCAACCGGGAACGGGTCCCCGAACGCGTGGTCCACGCCAAGGGCGCGGGCGCGTACGGCGTCTTCGAGGTGACGAACGACGTCAGCCAGTTCACCAAGGCCGATCTGTTCCAGCCGGGCAAGCGCACGGAGATGCTGGCCCGGTTCTCCACGGTGGCCGGCGAGATGGGCTCGCCCGACACCTGGCGCGACCCCCGCGGCTTCGCGCTGAAGTTCTACACCGAGCTGGGCAACTACGACATGGTCGGCAACAACACGCCGGTCTTCTTCGTCCGTGACCCGAGCAAGTTCCAGGACTTCATCCGCTCGCAGAAGCGCCACCCGGCCACCGGGCTGCGCAACAACGACATGCAGTGGGACTTCTGGAGCCTCTCCCCCGAGTCCGCGCACATGGTCACCTGGCTGATGGGCGACCGGGGCATTCCGAAGTCCTTCCGGCATATGAACGGCTACAGCTCGCACACCTATATGTGGGTGAACGGCGCGGGCGAGCGGTTCTGGGTGAAGTACCACTTCAAGACCGACCAGGGCATCGACTACTTCACCCAGGCCGATGCCGATCTGATGGCCGGTACGGACGGGGACCACCACCGCCGCGATCTGTACGAGTCGATCCAGTCGGGGAACGCGCCGACCTGGAGCCTGAAGGTCCAGATCATGCCGTTCGAGGACGCGGCCGACTACCGGTTCAATCCGTTCGATCTGACCAAGGTGTGGCCGCACGCCGACTACCCGCTGATCGATGTGGGCCGGATGATTCTCGACAAGAATCCGGACGACTACTTCGTCCATATCGAGCAGGCGGCGTTCGAGCCCTCGAATCTGGTGCCGGGCATCGGCCCGTCGCCGGACAAGATGCTGCTCGGACGGCTCTTCTCGTACCCGGACACGCACCGCTACCGTATCGGCCCGAACTACACCCAGCTCCCGCCGAACCGGCCGCGGGTGCCGGTGCGCTCGTACGCCAAGGACGGACCCATGCGGTACGAGCCGTCGACGGCGGCCAGGCCGTACGCGCCGAACTCGTACGGCGGTCCCGCGGCCGACACGGAGCGCTTCGGCGACCCGGCGGGCTGGGCCGCGGCGGGCGAGATGGTGCGGGAGGCGTACAAGCTGCACCGCGAGGACGACGACTGGGGCCAGGCGGGCACACAGGTCCGCGAGGTCCTGGACGACGCCGCGCGCGACCGGCTGGTGTCGAACGTCAGCGGGCATCTCGCCCAGGGCGTGTCCCGGCCGGTGCTCGACCGGGCGATCCAGTACTGGCGCAATATCGACAAGGTGATCGGCGACCGCATCGCGAACAAGATGAACGGCGGCTGACCGGCACATCCGACGCGGAGGGCGGCCCCCCGAGGCCGCCCTTCGTCAGCGCGTGGGACGGATCCGCGGAGTGTTGACGCCGCCGGAGGGAACACCGCCGGTCTCCCCGCCGCCGGGCTCGCCGCTGCTGGACTCCCCGGGGCCCGGCTCGCTGGCCGGCGGGCTCTCCTCGGGCGTCTGGGGCGCGCTCTCGCTCGGGGTCTGCGCCGGCGGCTGCGGCTCCTGCTCGGCCGGCTCGGACGGTGACGGCGGCTCGGAGCTAGGCGTCTCGCTCGGTGCCGTCTCGCCGGGCGTCATCGTCGGCTCCTCGCGTACGGGCTCGGCGATCCGCAGATCGAACCGCGCGTCCGAGCCGCCGTCCAGCGCACCGAGCGTGTAGTCCGCCCAGATCCTGGCGGGGAAGCCACCGCCGTTGGCACGGCCGCTGTTGGCGGTGCCGGTCAGGCTGACCTGCTCGCCGCCCTCCTTGGTGGACTCGCCGAAGAGCGCGACGACCGTGGTGAGCTGGGGGGTGTAGGCGGCGAACCAGGCGGATTTGTTCTTCTCCGAGGTACCCGTCTTGCCCGCCGCGTCATAGGCGGACGTATCGGCCTCGAAGCCCGAGCCGTTGTCCACGACGCCTTGCAGCACATGGGTCACGGTGTCGGCCGTCTCCCGGCTGACCGCCTGCTTGCCGACCGGATCGGGCAGCTCGACCGTACGGTCCTTGTGCGAGGCCGACTTCACGATCGCCGGGGTGACCTTCCTGCCGTGGTTGTCGAGCGTCGCGTAGACGCCCGCCATGTCCCAGGTGGAGGCGTTCATGGTGCCGAGTGTGATGGCGGGGCGCTCGGGGAAGGCCTTGCCGTCCGGTATTCCGAGGGCCAGCGCGGTCCGCTTGACCTTGGCGGGCGTGACATCGACCACCATCTGCGCGAAGACGGAGTTGATGGACTTGTTCATGGCGGTCTGGACGTTCACCCAGCCGTAGTCCTGGTCGTCCTCGTTCTGCGGGTCGAAGGGGGTGTCGCTGCCCACCACCGGCCGTCTGCTGGTGCCGTCGTACCGCGTGCCGACGCCGATCCTCTCGCCGTCCTGGGTCTTCGAACCGTTCTCCAGGGCGGAGGCGAGCACGACCGGCTTGAAGGTCGACGCGGGCTGGTAGTCCTCACGGGTGGCGTTGGAGATCCAGTGCTTGGTGGCGCTCGTGCCGCCGTAGAGCGCGACGACCCGTCCGGTCTTCGGGTCCACGGAGGTCGCACCGGCCTGCACCGTCGCGTCCGTCTTGTTGTTCTCGCGGTCGAGCTTGCTCTCCAGCTCCTTGTCGACCGACTTCTCCAGCTGCTGCTGCCGCTTCTTGTCGATATTGAGCGTGATCGTCCAGCCGCCCGCGTCGATGTCCGCCTTGTCGACTCCCTGGCGTGCCAGCTCGTCGTCGGCGGCCTCGACCAGATATCCGGTCTGGCCCTCCATGCCACGGGGGGCCTTGGGCTCGTGCGGTACGGGGAACTTCAGACCGGAGCGGACCGACGCGTCCAGCCACTTCATCTCGACCATGTTGTCGAGGACATAGTTCCAGCGCTCGGTCACCAGCCGCTTGCCGGTGTCACCCGCCACGGCCCAGTCGTACTGGCTGGGGGCCTGGAGCAGCGCGGCGAGATACGCGCCCTGGGCGACATTCAGCCTGACCGCGTCGACGCCGTAGTACGCCTGGGCCGCGGCCTGGATCCCATAGGCGCCGCGGCCGTAGTAGCTGGTGTTGATGTACCCGGCGAGGATCTCGTTCTTGTCCTTCTTCCGGTCCACCTTCAGGGAGATCACCAGCTCCTTGAGCTTGCGGGTGATCGTCTGGTCCTGGTTGAGGTAGTAGTTCTTGACGTACTGCTGGGTGATGGTCGAGCCGCCCTGTTTGCCCTTGCCTGAGATGGTGTTCATCAGACCGCGCGCCGTGCCCTTGATGTCGACGCCGACGTCCTGGTAGAAGCTCTTGTTCTCGGCGGCGACGAAGGTCCGCTGGACCTCCTTGGGTATCTGCTCCAGACCGACGATCTCGCGGTTGATCTTGCCGGTACGGGCCAGGATCGTGCCGTCGCTGTACTTGTAGACATTGCTCTGCATCTCGGCCTGCGCGTTGGCGCTCGGCACCGGGACCAGCAGATAGATCACGACGAACCCGCCCATGCCGAGCAGGCAGAGCCCGAAGAAGGTGCCGAGCAGTTTCTTCGGCGTGAGGAAGCGGCGTATGCCGCCCTGCTTCGGCGCCCGGCGCGTGCCACGCCCCCGCGCCCGTCCGGCTTCAGCTCGGCCCATCGCCGTGTCGCTCCGCTCTCAGGTCGTATCGGTCAGGACTCACGCTCGCTCATCGGGATCAGCTCAGAAAACTAACACCGCCCGCTGTGACAAAGAGCATTGATCCTGACTTTCCGGACGTGACAATCCGCACCCATCCCAATGGAACCGACTCATGAGACGGCCCGAGGGTTGCCAGAATCAATAATGTGCTAGCACAATGCTAGCTACCGCACTCTCGCGGACCAGCACGGAAACGGGGCATAGAGATGACTCTGACCAGCACGAAGACTCCGGTGGACGATCTGCCGGAGATGCCGGACCCGCAGGTGCGGGAGTACTCCGCCCAGAGCAGTGGGGGCGCTCTCGCGCTGCTGCTCGGACTGCTCGGCCTCGCCGCCGGCACGCTCCTGATCATCTTCGGCGCACTGCTCGACTCGGCCGGCGCCAAGTCGGCGGTGATCGTGACCGGCTCGCTGGTCGTGGCCGCCGCGTTCCTCGTCCTGTGCGGACTGAACATGGTGGCGCCGGGCGAGGCCCGGGTGGTCCAGCTCTTCGGCCGCTACCGGGGCACGATCCGTACCGACGGACTGCGCTGGGTGAACCCGCTCACCTCCCGCGTCAAGATCTCGACGCGGGTACGGAACCACGAGACACCGGTCCTCAAGGTCAACGACGCCTACGGCAACCCGATCGAGCTGGCCGCGGTCGTGGTCTGGCGGGTCAAGGACACCTCGCAGGCGCTGTTCGAGGTGGACGACTTCCTGGAGTTCGTCTCCACGCAGACCGAGGCCGCCGTACGGCACATCGCCATCGAGTACCCGTACGACAACCACGACGAGGAAGGCCTGTCGCTGCGCGGCAACGCCGAGGAGATCACCGAGAAGCTCGCCGTCGAACTCCGCGCACGGGCGGAGGCGGCCGGTGTCGACATCATCGAGTCCCGCTTCACGCATCTCGCCTACGCCCCCGAGATCGCCTCGGCGATGCTCCAGCGCCAGCAGGCGGGCGCGGTCGTGGCGGCCCGCAGGCAGATCGTGGACGGCGCGGTCGGCATGGTCGAGGCGGCGCTGACCCGGCTCACCGAGCAGGACATCGTGGAACTGGACTCGGAGCGCAAGGCCGCGATGGTGAGCAATCTGCTGGTGGTGCTGTGCGGGGACCGCTCGGCGCAGCCGGTCGTGAACACGGGCACGCTTTACCAGTGACCGAACGCAAGCAGGTGCTCCTGCGACTGGATCCGGCGGTGTACGACGCCCTGGCACGCTGGGCGTCCGACGAACTGCGCAGCGCCAACGCGCAGATCGAGTTCCTGCTCCGCCGGTCCCTGGCGGACGCGGGCCGCCTCCCGGGCAACGCGGCTCCGATCCCCCGCCGGGGCCGCCCCCCGAAGGCGACACCACCTCCCTCGCCCCCCGGCCAGGGCGGGTGACCGCGGCGTGCCTCCCGGTGGCTTCCACCGGAAGGCATACCGGCCACACCCACCAGCTCCGCTATACACGGCGTGTATAGTGCTCGTATGTCAATCGGGCACACCCTTCTCGGGCTCCTGGAGTCCGGACCGCGTCATGGCTATGACCTCAAGCGCGCCTTCGACCAGCAGTTCGGTCACGACCGGCCCCTCCACTACGGCCAGGTCTACTCGACCATGTCCCGGCTGCTGAAGAACGGGCTCGTCGCCGTCGACGGCGTGGAGACCGGCGGCGGCCCCGAGCGCAAGCGGTACGCGATCACCGACGCCGGCGTCACCGATGTCGAGCGGTGGCTCGGGCAGCCGGAGAAGCCCGAGCCGTATCTTCAGTCGGCGCTCTACACGAAGATCGTCATCGCGCTGCTGACGGGCCGCAGCGCCGCCGATCTGCTCGACACCCAGCGCGCCGAGCATCTGCGGATGATGCGTGACCTCACCGCGCGCAAGCGCGAGGGCGATCTCGCCGACCAGCTCATCTGCGACCACGCCCTGTTCCATCTGGAGGCGGATCTGCGCTGGCTGGAGCTGACCGCCACCCGGCTGGACAAGCTCGCCGCGGCGGTCAGGCCGTGACGCCCGACGGCTCCCTGCTCGTCGCCGAGGAGCTGCGCAAGTCGTACGGTCCGACCCCCGCGCTCGACGGCGTCTCGTTCTCGGTCCACCCCGGCGAGGTCGTCGCCGTCATGGGCCCCTCGGGCTCGGGAAAGTCGACCCTGCTGCACTGCCTCGCCGGGATCGTCCGGCCCGACGCGGGCAGCATCACCTATCGGGGCCGCGCCCTGACCGGTCTGCCGGACGCCGAGCTGAGCACCCTGCGCCGTACGGACTTCGGCTTCGTGTTCCAGTTCGGCCAGCTCGTACCCGAACTGACCTGTCTGGAGAATGTCGCGCTGCCGCTGCGGCTGGGCGGCGCCCGGCGCAGGGACGCCGAGCGCGCCGCGCTGGAGTGGCTGGAGCGGCTGGAGGTCGCGGAGCTGAGGGCCAAGCGTCCCGGCGAGGTCTCCGGCGGACAGGGCCAGCGGGTGGCGGTCGCCCGTTCGCTGGTCACCTCCCCACGGGTGATCTTCGCCGACGAGCCGACCGGCGCGCTCGACTCCTACAGCGGGGAGCGGGTGATGGAGATGCTGACGGAGGCGGCCGGATCCACGGGCGCCGCCGTCGTACTCGTCACCCACGAGGCGCGGGTCGCCGCCTACTCGGACCGGGAGATCGTCATACGCGACGGGAAGTCACGCGACGCGGAGTACGCCGGATGACGGTCCGAGCGCCAGGTCCCGGGACGGTCCAGGTGCCGGACCCCGGGACGGTCCGGGCGCCCCGCCGCGGCTCCTGGATACGCGATCTCGGGCTCGGCATACGCTTCGCCGCGGCGGGCGGACGCGAGGGCTGGGCCCGTACGGCACTGACCGCGCTCGGCGTCGGGCTCGGGGTGGCCCTGCTCTTCTTCGCCGCCTCCGTGCCGCGCGCGATCGACGCGCGCGAGGCCCGGACCCATGCGCGCGCCACGCTGGAGGAGCTCTCCGGCACACCGGTGGAGCGCTCGGACACCACCCTCGTGTGGGCCGAGGCCGGGACCGAGTACCGCGGTGAGAGCGTGGGCGGCCGGTTTCTTCGTCCGGACGGCTCGCGCCCGCCTCTTCCGCCCGGTGTGGCGAAGCCGCCCGGTCCCCACGAGATGCTGGTCTCGCCCGCCCTGCGGGAGCTGCTGGCCTCGCCCGGCGGCGCCCTCCTCCAGGAGCGGCTCGGCCACCGGATCACCGGCACCATCGGCGATCCCGGTCTGCTCGACCCCGAGGAGCTGTACTTCTACGCGGGCAGCGACACACTCACCTTGGCCAGGGGCGGTCAGCGGACGGCCGGTTACGGCGACCGCGGGGCGCCCGACCCCATGGAACCCCTCCTGGTGGTCCTGGTCGTGCTGATCGCCGTCGTCCTGCTGGTGCCGGTGACCATCTTCATCGCCACCGCCGTGCGCTTCGGCGGCGACCGCAGGGACCGCAGGCTCGCCGCGCTGCGGCTGGTGGGCGCCGACATCAGGACGACCCGGCGGATCGCCGCCGGAGAGGCCCTCTTCGGCGCGGTGCTGGGGGTGCTGACGGGGTTTCTGCTCTTTCTGGCCGCCCGGCCGGCGGCGGGCGGGGTACGGCTGTGGAGTCTGAGCGCCTTCCCGGCCGATCTGGTCCCCGTACCGGCGCTCGCCGCCCTCGTCGCGGTGGGCGTACCGGCCGCGGCCGTCGCCGTGACACTGGTCGCGCTGCGTTCGGTGACCATCGAGCCGCTGGGCGTCGTACGGAACACCGTCCCCCGGCGCCGCCGGCTGTGGTGGCGGGTGCTGCCGCCCGTCGCCGGTGTGGTGGTCCTGGCCCGGGTCGGGACCGTCGACGAGAGTTCGGTGGCGGTCGATCCGTATCCGATCGCCGCCGGGGCGATCCTGGTGCTGGTCGGTCTGACCACACTGCTGCCCTGGCTGGTGGAGGCGGTGGTGGGCGGACTGCGCGGCGGCGCCGTGCCCTGGCAGCTCGCCGTGCGCCGGCTCCAGCTCGGCAGCGGCTCGGCGGCCCGCGCGGTCAGCGGTATCACCGTCGCGGTGGCGGGGGCCATCGCGCTCCAGATGGTGTCCACCGGGGTCCATCAGGCCTTCCTCCATCCCACCGGGGAGGACCCGGCGCGGGCCGACATCGCGGTCTCCGCCTCGTACGGCAGCGGGGAGCTGGCCCAGCGGATGATCGACGGCTTCCGTGACACCCCGGGCGTGAGGAAGGTCGTCGGCACCGTCGAGAGCTTTGTGATCCGGCCGGGGCGCGTGGCCGCGGACGAGATCCAGCCCACCACCTCGCTGACCGTCGGAAGCTGTGCCACCCTGCGCGAACTCGCCGAACTGCCGTCCTGCCGGGACGGGGACGCCTTCGTCGCCCATCTGACGGGACGGAAGGAACAGAACGACTGGACCGACAGGACCGCCCGCCCCGGCGAGCGGGTGGATCTCAATCCCCGGTCCGTGGACGACGGTTCGAGATCCCTGCTGTGGACGCTGCCGGCGTCGGCCCGTACGGTGCCGGCGAGGAAGGACCCGGTGGGCCGGGAGACCGACGGCATCCTGGCGACACCCGGCTCCGTCGACACCGAGCTGCTGGCCCTGGCCACGACCAGGGCCACGATCCGGACCGACGACCGGGTGCCGGACGCCGAGGAGCACGTACGGAACACGGCGGCGCGTCTCGATCCGACGGCGCGGGTATGGACGATCAGGGCGGTGGAACGGGACGCCAAGTACGCCAGTGTGCGCAAGGGGCTGCTGATCGGCGGCACCGCCACGATGGGACTGATCGCGGCGAGCATGCTGGTCTCGCAGATCGAGCAGCTGCGCGAGCGCAGACGGCTGATGTCGGTGCTGGTCGCGTTCGGCACGCGCCGCTCGACCCTCGCCTGGTCGGTGCTGTGGCAGACCGCCGTGCCGGTGGTGCTCGGCACGGTGCTGGCGACCGCGGGCGGGCTGACGCTCGGCGTCGTCCTGCTGCGTATGGTCGCCAAACCGTTCACCGACTGGTGGGTCTTCCTGCCCTTCGCGGGCGCGGGCGCCGCGGTGATCCTGCTGGTGACCCTGGCGAGTCTGCCGCCGTTGTGGCGGATGACACGGCCGGAGGGACTGCGGTCGGAGTGACTTCGGCCGGAACGTCTCCGGCCGGAGTGACCGGCCTGTCCGGCCGTCCTGGATCGCACCGATTCGGCCATTTCTGTGATCGATGTCCTCTGTGCCACCATCAGTGATCCATGCAACCCTCCGGAAGACCCCAAAACGGGATTTCCGTCCCCCCAAGGAGAGTGTGTGCTCACTGTTGGTGACAAGTTCCCCTCGTTCGAACTGACCGCCTGTGTCTCGCTGGAGAGCGGCAAGGAGTTCGAGGAGATCAATCACAAGACCTACGAGGGCAAGTGGAAGATCTACTTCGCCTGGCCCAAGGACTTCACCTTCGTGTGCCCGACGGAGATCGCGGCCTTCGGCCGGCTGAACGACGAGTTCGCCGACCGTGAGGCCCAAGTCCTCGGCTTCTCGGGCGACTCCGAGTATGTGCACCACGCCTGGCGCAAGGACCACACGGACCTGCGCGACCTGCCCTTCCCGATGATGGCCGACTCCAGGCACGAGTTGATGCGCGCGCTGGGCATCGAGGACGAGAACGGCTTCGCGCGGCGCGCCGTCCTCGTCGTCGACCCGTCCGACGAGATCCAGTTCACGATGGTGACCGCCGGTTCCGTGGGCCGTAACCCCAGGGAGGTCCTGCGGGTGCTGGACGCCCTCCAGACCGACGAGCTGTGTCCGTGCAACTGGAACAAGGGCGAGGACACCCTCGACCCCGTCACGCTCCTGTCGGGCGAGTGATCCCCATGGGACTCGACGAACTCAAGGCGGCCATACCGGAGTACGCCAAGGACCTGCGGCTGAACCTCGGTTCGGTCATCGGCAACAGCGAGCTGCCGCCGCAGCGGCTCTGGGGCACGGTGCTGGTCTGTGCGATCGCCTCGCGCTCACGGGCGGTGCTCCTGGCGCTGGAGCCGGAGGCCAGGGCCCGGCTGAGCGCCGAGGCGTACACCGCGGCCAAGTCGGCCGCGGCCGTCATGGCGATGAACAACGTCTTCTACCGGACCCGGCATCTGCTGTCGGACCCCGAATACGGGAAGCTCCGCGCGGGGCTGCGGATGAATGTGCTCGGCAACCCGGGTGTGGAGAAGATCGACTTCGAACTGTGGTCGCTCGCCGTCTCCGCCATCAACGGCTGCGGTCAGTGCCTGGACTCGCACGAGCGGGCGCTGCGCAAGGCGGGCGCGGACCGGGAGACGATCCAGGAGGCGTTCAAGATCGCATCGGTGATCCAGGCGGTCGGTACGACGCTGGACGCGGAGGCCGTACTCGCCGAGGCCGAAGCCGCGGGCGCGGGCGGGTAGGACGCGCGGGCGGCCCGGTGGCCGGAAGTACGCGGAAGGGTCCCGAGGAGGGTGTCCTCGGGACCCTTCCGGGCTGTACGGACTGTACGAGTCGGGCTGTACGGGCCGTACGGTTCCGGCGGTGTACCGGCCGTACGGCTCCGGCGCTGTACCGGCCGTACGGTTCCGGCGCCCGCCGGTGCTATCGCTTGAGCGCGTCCATCAGGTCCCTCATGTCCTCGACCATGGCGGGTTGGATACCGGAGTAGTCGATCGCATCGGGCGCTTTGAGATCGCCGGTGGCGGGGTTCGCCGTGTAGTTGACGGTCTGGCTGACCGCGATCGTGAGCACGGCCTGGCCGTCGAGGACCGTCAGCTCCGGGGAATCACCCGAGGGGTCCGTCACCATGTAGGCGCGCTCACCCAGGTCCGGTATCCGCATGACCCGCCGCTCCAGCGCTCCGTCGGGAGCGAGCCGCGTCACCGTCGCGTCGAACTCGGGGCCCGGATCGGTCCGCTTGTGCAGCGAGTAGTTGATGTCGACGCCGGCGTACGCGACCGGGCGGGAGTCGTTCTTGACCTCGTTCCGCCGGCCTGCCATCAGGGTCAGGCTGCAGAAGGCCCGGTCGATCGCGAGCTGTTCGTCCACCGCCGCCCTCGGGAACTGCCGTTTGCCGAGCAGGGCCGACATGGCCGGAAGTTCCCCGTCCTGGCAGAGATCACGGCTGACCTGGTAACCGCCCAGATCCGGCTCGGTCCCGCCGTACGCGTACAGTCCGGCCGCCCAGACGGCGGAGGCGACGAGCGCGCCGCCGAGCGCCCACAGCCAGGGCGCTCGCCGGGACGGCAGCCAGGACGGACGGGGCAGTTGGAGCAGCCGGGACGGGCGCCGACCGGCGATCGTCTCGGACTCACCGGTCGTCCCGGACCCGCCGGTCACCCCGGGAGCGGCGGCCGGTCCGGAACCGGCGGGCGCTCCGAAACCGCCCGAGGCGTCGAAACCCGCTGACGCGTCGGGACCGGCAGAGGCGCCGGGGCCGAACGAGGCACCGGGACCGGACACCGGCGGCGGTGCGCCGGCGCCCGTCCGGGGAGCCGGTACGGAGGGCGTGGCCCGGGACGGGCCGTCCGGCGGATCGTCCCCGGTGCCTTCCAGTTCCGGCTCGGAGATCATTCCCGGCCGTCCGTGCCCTCGGCGACCGCCGGTGTGCCCGGGGGCGCCGCGGCCGGGGCCGCCGAAGCGGACGCCGTGACCGGCTCGGGCTCCCGCGCCGGCGCCTCGGCCGGCGGCGCCGCGTGCCGCAGGTCCCGTTCCGCGCTGTACGCGCGGAGATAGCCGACGACGGTGTTGGTGACCGCCACCAGCGGCACCGCGACCACCGCCCCGGCGATACCCGCGACCAGCCCGCCCGCGGCGACGGCGAGGACCACCGCGAGCGGATGCACCCGCACCGCGCGGCCCAGGATGAACGGCTGGAGGACATGGCCCTCGATCTGCTGCACCCCGAGCACGATGAGCAGGACCATCAGCGCGGTGAACACATCCTGCGTCACCAGCGCCACGACCACGGCCAGCGCCCCTGAGATCACCGCCCCGACCAGCGGGATGAACGCCCCGAGGAAGATGATGACCGCCAGCGGCACGGCCAGCGGGACTTCGAGGAAGTAGAGCCCGAGCCCGATGAAGAGCGCGTCGATCATCGCCACGATCACCGTGCCGCGCACATAGGCGGTCAGGGTGTGCCAGGCGCGCGGCCCGGCTCCCGCGACGCCCTCACGCGCCTGGGCCGGGACCAGCTTGAGCGACCACTGCCAGACCTTCTTGCCGTCGTACAGCAGGAAGAGCGTCGAGAACATCGCGAGGAAGATACCGGTCAGCAGCTCCACGATCACCGTCACGCCCTGGAGCCCGGCGGAGGTGATCTCCTCGGTGTTGGAGCCGATGGCGTCGCTCAGGCTCTTCGCGATGTCGTTGATCTGGTCCTCGGTCACATGGAACGGGCTGTTGAGCAGCCAGCGCTTCAGCTCCTCGATACCGTCCGTGACCCGGTTGGAGAGATCGTCGATGTTCTCCACGACCTGCCACACGACGAACCAGCCGACCAGCCCCATGAGGACGAATCCGGCGATCGCCGTGAGGGCGGTGGCCACTCCGCGCGGCACCCCCAGCCGTTTGAGCCAGGCGACCGTGGGCTGGAGCAGCGCGGTGATGAGCAGGGCGGCGACAAAGGCCATGACGACGAGCTGTACGGCGCTGATGACGCGCATCAGCACCCAGACCGTCCCGGCGAGGACGAGCAGCCGCCAGGCGGCCTCGCCCGCGACCCGCATACCCCAGGGGATGGCGGAGACGGGGTCGGGCTTGGCGGAGACGGCGGGGGCGTACGAAGGGGGCGGCGGGACGGATTCGGGCGCGGGGGCGGGCACGGCGACCGGCACCGGGGGTTCGTCGGCCGTGGCCGCGGCCCTGCGCCGTTCCAGTTGCTCACCCATTCGCGTCAGTTCCGTACCCATCTGGCTGAGCCACGCCGGCACTCTCGACATGATGTTTCCTCTTCCCCCCGTCCTTCGCCCCATGTGCTTCCCCGAAGATGTTCGAATCGACCGTACACGGGTGAAGCCGTATACAAGGGTGAAGCCCCCTGCCGTAGGACGGCGGGGGGCTTCATGAGGTTGAGCGCCGGGCGGAACCGGTGTGCTCGGCTAGGTCCTGTCCGGTCGATCTTCGTGGATCAGCCCGGGGCGTCTGGCGCGGTGCATCGCAAGGCGGAGGATCGCCCGTGTACTGGATGTACTCGGGTGACTCCGACAACGCGGCGAGGTGCCGTGCCAGGCGTTCCGGGCCCACGAAGATCGACCGGATAGGACCTAGTACCAGTTGTTGGCCTGCCAGAACGACCAGGCACCACAGGGGCTGCCGTAGCGGCCGTCCATGTAGTTCAGGCCCCACTTGATCTGGGTGGCCGGGTTGGTCTGCCAGTCGGCGCCGGCCGACGACATCTTGGAGCCGGGCAGCGCCTGGACCAGACCGTACGCGCCGGAGGACGGGTTCTGTGCCTGGTAGTTCCAGCCGGACTCGTGGTCCACGATGTTGCTGAAGCACTGGAACTGGTCGGCGGGGATCATCTGCCGTGCCATCGCCTGGACCTGGGCCACGGTGTACGAGCTCTGTACCGCGAAGGTGGTGGCGGAGCGCACCTCGTCACGGCTCGCGCGCTCGGCCGCCTCCTTGGCCTCCCGCTCGCGGTCGGCCTTCTCCTCGGCGGCTTCCTTCTTCGCCTTGGCGTCCTTGGCGGCCTGGATACGGGCCGCTTCCTCCGCGGACTTCTTCGCGGACGCGTCGGCCGCGGCGGCCTGCACGTCGGCCTGCTGGGTCAGCGACGCGGTCTGCACCTGCGCCTGCTGGCCCGCGGGAATGTCTGCGAGGAGCGTCGTGTCGGCTGCGGCCGCCTCGAAATTGTCGCCCGAAACCTGGGGGTCGCCCGAGGCGACACCCACGACAGCGCCGACGGTGGTGACCGCGGTGGCCGATGCCACGGCGAATCCCCGGACCGAGATCCGGCTCACACGGTGTCCTTCCAGCATCGCCCGTATACGTGACCTCACGGACGCGATCGTGCCCCTGGCACTGGCCTCCGCACTACTGGGTCACGGGAGACACGGGCCCGGTGGGCAACCCCCTTGCGGGGACTGCCGCGTGGTGCACGGGCGGCATACGGCGGCAGTTGTGGAGTTGTGTGGTGCAGCACCACTGGGGGTGCGCGTGTGCCGCATGCGGGGCCTGACGGAAGCAAGACTCTGCCGGAAGGCAACGCCATGAGGCAATTCTTCGTTGCGTGGGAAAGCTCACACTCCGTTTGGCCGGGAAGAAAAAGGAAAGAGCCGCGCAGCACAACGCCGCCCGGCTAGGCTGTTGCGCTCTGCCGGGCGGCGTGAACTGTGGCGATACGGTCTAGATCTGACCGTCCTCCAACATTTCGGTCACCAGCGCCGCGATCTGCGAGCGCTCGGAGCGGGTCAGGGTGACATGCGCGAAAAGCGGATGACCCTTCAGCTTCTCGACGACCGCGACAATTCCGTCGTACCGGCCCACCCGCAGATTGTCGCGCTGCGCCACATCGTGGGTCAGCACCACCCGGGAGTTCGCCCCGATCCTGGAGAGAACGGTCAGCAGGACATTCCGCTCCAGGGACTGGGCCTCGTCGACGATGACGAACGCGTCGTGCAGGGAGCGTCCCCGGATATGGGTGAGCGGCAGCACTTCGAGCATGCCGCGCCCCAGCACCTCCTCGATCACCTCGCGGCCCGCGACCGCCGAGAGCGTGTCGAAGACCGCCTGTGCCCACGGGCTCATCTTCTCGGCCTCGGTGCCGGGCAGATAGCCCAGCTCCTGCCCGCCCACCGCGTACAGCGGCCGGAAGACCATCACCTTCTGATGCTGCCGGCGCTCCAGGACCGCCTCCAGGCCCGCGCAGAGGGCCAGCGCCGACTTGCCGGTGCCGGCCCGGCCGCCCATCGACACGATGCCGATGTCGGGGTCGAGGAGGAGATCGAGGGCGATGCGCTGCTCGGCGCTGCGGCCGTGGATCCCGAAGGCCTCACGGTCGCCGCGGACGAGCCGGACATTGCCCTCGGCCGTGACCCGGCCGAGCGCCTTGCCGCGCTCGGACTGGAGCACCAGTCCGGTGTGCACGGGCAGCTCGCTCGCCTCGGGCACATAGAGCGACTCCTCGGTGAAGAGGAGGTCGACCTGGTCCGCGGCGAGCGTCAGCTCGCTCATCCCGGTCCAGCCGGAGGAGTCGGTGATGGCGAGCTCGGCGCGGTACTCCTCGGCGAGGAGGCCGACCGACGACGCCTTGATGCGCAGCGGCAGGTCCTTGGAGACGACCGTGACGTCGTACCCCTCGGCCTGGAGATTGCGCGCGACCGCGAGGATCCGTGAGTCGTTGTCCCCCAGACGGAAGCCGGCGGGCAGGATGCCGGGATCAGAGTGGTTGAGCTCGACACGCATCGTGCCGCCCAGGTCGCCCAGCGGAATGGGGGCGTCGAGACGGCCGTACCGGACCCGGAAGTCGTCGAGCAGGCGCAGAACCTGCCGGGCGAAATAGCCGAGCTCCGGATGGTGCCTCTTGGCCTCCAACTCCGTGATCACCACGATCGGCAGCACTACCTCGTGCTCGTCGAAGCGGGACATGGCGTTCGGATCGGCCAGCAGGACGCTGGTGTCGAGAACATAGGTGCGCCTGTCGGGCATGCGGCGCTTTGTGCTGGTCACCACGGAAGGACGTACCCCCTCGAATGAGGTCGGGGTGCGACGGCGTCGCGGGCGGGTGGGCCGGGCTCGGGCCCCATGCGCGGGCCGAGCTCCGGCCCTCCATGTCGCCCGTACGTCTGACCGCACGGTCGTCCTGGTGCAAAGGGCCTCCCGGGCGGACGGCCCCATGCCGTCCGCTGAGATGCGACGTCCACGGACCTGGCTTTCGGACATCGACCTGGGGGAGGTATTCCCTCGAACACGCGCGGCCATGCCACGGCATATGACGGACGGCTGGTGAACCACAGGTGAAGGGGGTGCGTGGCGGCCCTGCGGAGGGTCCGCGCGATGCTCGCGGGGCGCCTGCCACGGCCCTCGACGGCGCGCGGACACCCCTGCGGGCCCCCTGGAAGCGACGCGCCGAAAGGCCTCGCACAAAGGACCCGTACGGCCTAGTACGGGGCCCTTACGCCGGGAAAGGAGCGGAAGGTCAGGTCCCGTAGCGGCGGTGGCGCGCCGCGTAGTCACGCAGGGCGCGCAGGAAGTCGACCTTGCGGAAGGCCGGCCAGAAGACTTCGCAGAAGTAGTACTCCGAATGGGCGCTCTGCCACAGCATGAAACCGGACAGACGCTGCTCACCGCTGGTGCGGATGACCAGATCGGGGTCCGGCTGGCCGCGGGTGTAGAGATGCGACGAGATCAGGTCGGTGTCGACGATCTCGGCGAGCTCCTCGAAGGTGGTGCCCTTGTTCGCGTGGTCCGTCAGCAGGGAGCGGACCGCGTCCGCGATCTCCTGCCTGCCGCCGTAACCCACGGCGACATTGACGAGTATTCCCTTGTTGCCGATGGTGGCCTGTTCTGCCTCCTTGAGGACCATCTGCGTACGGCCGGGCAGCAGGTCCAGCGTGCCGACGTGATGCACCCGCCAGCGGCCGTCGGCCGCCAGGGCGCGGACCGCGTTCTCGATGATGCCGAGAAGGGGGATCAGCTCGTCCTCGGGACGGTCGAGATTGTCCGTGGAGAGCAGCCAGAGTGTGACAACCTCCACATTGGTCTCGGAGCACCAGCCGAGGAGTTCCTGGATCTTGCTGGCTCCGGCCTTGTGTCCCTGCTCGGCCGTACCGCCGGACGCCTTCGCCCAGCGGCGGTTGCCGTCGAGGATGACGCCGATGTGCTTGGGCACCTGGGCATGATCGAGGCGGCCTTCCACCCGGCGTGCGTAGAGCCCGTACACCAGGTCGCGCAAGTTCACTGAGTCCACCTCTCGATTCGATGGGGACCGGCGCGTCCGCTGGCGGGATCCTGGGGCCGGCCCTGGGACCCCGAAGCCGTCACATTACTGCGCGGCCCCCACAGGCACCCAACCCGGTCTGTCACAAGTCCGTGATAAGGAATGAACCGTGACTGATTTTCCCCCTTACCTCGCAGCCGACGACCGGTACGACTCCATGGAGTACCGGCGCAGCGGACGCAGCGGCCTGAAACTGCCCGCGATCTCGCTCGGCCTCTGGCACAACTTCGGTGACGACCGGACCCTCGATTCGCAGCGCGGCATCCTGCGCCGCGCCTTCGATCTGGGCGTCACGCACTTCGATCTGGCGAACAACTACGGGCCCCCGGCGGGATCCGCCGAGCTGAATTTCGGCAAGCTCTTCGCGCAGGACTTCTCGGCCTATCGTGACGAACTCATCATTTCCACCAAGGCCGGATATCTCATGCATCCCGGACCTTACGGTGAATGGGGTTCGCGCAAGTATCTGCTGTCGTCGCTCGACGCCTCCCTGGACCGGATGGGTCTTGATTACGTCGACATCTTCTACTCGCACCGATTCGACCCGGACACTCCACTTGAGGAGACGATGGGCGCGCTGGCCTCCGCCGTGCGGCAGGGCAAGGCGCTGTACGTCGGTGTCTCGTCGTACACCGCGGAGCAGACCGCGGAGGCGGCCCGGCTGCTGAAGGAGATGGGTGTTCCCGCGCTCATCCACCAGCCGTCCTATTCGATGATCAACCGCTGGACCGAGGACGACGGCCTGCTGGACACGCTGGAGGCGGCCGGGATGGGCTGTATCTCCTTCGTGCCGCTGGCCCAGGGACTTCTGACGAACAAGTACCTGAAGGGGATTCCGGAGGGATCGCGGGCCACGCAGGGCAAGTCCCTCGACCCGGATCTGCTGTCGGACGAGGTCACGCGCCGGTTGAACGGGCTGAACGAGATCGCCGGGCGAAGGGGTCAGTCGCTGGCGCAGCTCGCGCTGAACTGGGTGCTGCGCGACCCCCGGATGACGTCGGCGCTGATCGGCGCTTCGAGCGTGAAGCAGCTGGAGGAGAATGTCGCGGCGCTGGCCGGGGCACCGCTCTCCGCCGATGAGCTCAAGGAGATCGACAGCTTCGCGGTGGACACCGAGGGCACGAACATCTGGGCCGGACGGGGCTGACGCTCCGCGGTCCCTGACCGGGCGGGCCGACGGGAAAGTGGTCGGCCCGTCCGGTCGTCCGGAGTCCGCCTTGACGTGCTGGGGCGGGCCGGACAAGAAAACGGGCCGGTCCGTGGGGGGGATACGGACCGGCCCGAGGGGGGGTTTCCACCATAACCCTTCGTAAGGGATGGTGCGCGCCACGACAGGCCGTGATGACGCTCCGAAAGCACCGGAGGGCCCCGCGGGGCCCGGAATTCCGGAGCTCAGAGGGGTTCGGGGCCGGGCGTGGCGAGTAGTAGCCACGCCGCGTCGTAACCCTCAGGAGCGATGAGCCGGGGTCGACGGGCTTGACGCGGAGTGTGAGAACTGGGGCCCGGCTTCCGGTTGGGACCGGGTCGCCGATCGAGGCCGTGGCTCCGATGAGGCCCGGTCGCCGCTCGATCCCCGGGCTCCCCTCTTACGCGCGCGCCACGTACGCGCGCGCCACCTACGCCCGCGTCACGCGGCGGCGAGGCCGCCGAGGAGGATGCCGATCAGGGCTCCGGTGATCATGAAGGGTCCGAACGGGATCGACGACTTGCGGCCCGCCCGGCGCAGCAGGATCAGCCCGAGCCCGTAGAGCGCGCCCAGCAGAAACCCGGCGAACGCGCCGACGAAGAGGACCTGCCAGCCGTACCAGCCGAGGGCGACCCCGAGCGAGAGCGCGAGCTTCACATCGCCGAAGCCCATACCGTTCGGGTTGATCAGGAAGAGTACGAAGTAGCAGGCGCCGAGGGCCACTCCGCCGAGCAGGGCCGACGGCCAGGAGCCGCCTGCGGCGGGGAGCAGGGCCGCCACGCCGAGCAGCACCGCCGCCGCAGCGGCGAGGGGCAGCGTCAACTGGTCCGGCAGCCGGTGGACATGACGGTCCACCAGGGCGAGCAGTACGGCGAAGGGTGTGAACAGCAGCCAGACGGCGAGTTCGGGGCGTGGCCCGGTCGCCGCCGCGAGGGCCGCGCAGGAGAGGGCGGTGAGCAGAGGGATGAGGACGGACGGAGCGTAGGCGGCGGGGGCGACGGGGGGGCGCGGTTCGTCGGGCTCGACGGCGGTGACCGGCTCCGTGGTCGCGGGCGGGGTCGTCGCGGGCGGGGTCGTCGCGGGCGGAGCCGGGGCGAGCGGAGTCGGGGCCGCGTCCGCGTCGTCGGGCGCGGGCGCGTGGGCCGTTTCGGGCGCGGGGCGCTCCGTCTCCGTACCAGGCGTAAGGGCGGGAACACCCGCTTCGCAGCCCGCGCAGCGCGTACCGCCGAGCCATCCGCCGGCCGGACCGGTGATCGGGTGTCCCTCGGGACAACTGCCGCGCCACGCCTGCTCCGGCTCGACCGAGAGCCGGTACGCCGCTCGTGGCAGCAGCAGTCCGGTGGCTCCGCCCCAGAGAGCGGCGACGACGATCAGCGTGACGTACACAGCACCGACCCTAGAGCCGCCCGCCGGGCCCGGTCATGGGCCCAGGGGCCCACTCCCGGTGCACGAGGCCCAGAAGCGGAGGTCCCGGGACACGGCCCGGCCGCCGGGCGCTACGGTCTACGGCCATGGGCACTTGGCGGAACGGCACCGGACAGTTGACGATCGCGGGGCAGGACGGCTCGGTGGATCTGGAGATCGCCGCGTCGTACGGGACACGGCGGCGCGGTCTGCTCGGGCGCGACGGGATCGACGGCGCGCTGCTGATCACCCCGTGCAACAGCGTGCACACCTTCCGGATGCGCTTCGCGATCGATGTGGCGTATCTGGACAAGGAGTTGACGGTCGTCGACATCCATACGCTGCGGCCGGGACGGCTCGCCATGCCGCGCTGGAAGGCCCGTCACGTACTGGAGGCGGAGGCGGGTGCGATGGCGCGCTGGGGTCTGCGGCCCGGCACCAAGGTGAGCATGGCGCCGGGGGCATGAACGAGCGGACGCGCGCGAGCGCGGGAACGATCCGCCGACCATGGCTACTTGAGCTTGGTGGCCTGGGCCTGGAGCAGGGCGGCGGGCATCCGCGGGGTCCTGGCGTCTTCCAGGTTCGCCGTGTAGAAGGTGGCCACGGTGCCGCCGACCCGTACGACATGGAACACCAGCGGGACCGGTTCGCCCTCGAAGTCGCCCGTCACCTGGTAGGCGAGCGCGTCGTCGCCCACCTCGACCGGTGGCAGCAGCTTCACGCCGGTGTACTTCGACGGGCTGTCACCGCCGGTCGCCGTGAAGCCGTCGGCGCAGGCGGTGACGGCGGTACGGAGCCTGCTCAGCACGGTGCCCGCGCCCTGACCGCCGTGGGCGGTGAGAAACTCCGAGACGGCGGGACGGCCGTTCCGCGAGCCGACGAGCTGCCGGTACGCGACGGCCTTGCCCAGCGGCTCCGGCTTGCCGTTGATCACTGCGGTCAGGGGCAGACACTCGGCCTTTCCCGCCGTCTCGCCCTGCGGCGGCGGAGCGGCCATCCGTTCGACCGTGAAGCCGGACACATCGCCCTCGGTGAGTACCGCCCGGTCCAGTTCGTCCTGGCCGAGCACCCTGCCGTCGCTCGCGCCGATACCGGTCAGACCGGGCCGGGGGCTCGGTTCCTCGGACGGTTCGCCGGTCGGGGTGGCGGGGGCCGTGGCCGTCGCGGCGGCCTTCGCGTCGGCGTCCTTCCTCGACGTCTCCCCGTCGCTCTGTTTGCCGCCTCCGCAGGCGCCCGTGAGTCCCAGTGCCAGCGCGGCGGCCGTCGCGGCCAGGATGACGCGACGTGACATGACCGGCATATCCGCGGTGCGCGTCCTCATGACGGTTCCCCCATCTCGCTGGACCTGCGACTCAGCGGCCTGCCGCGCACCGACTGTTCCCGCACGCTAGCAACGGCTCTCACCAGCACGCATGGGCCTACGGACCCAATACACGCCCGCGGGGCCCTACCCGCGCCCCCATGCCGATACGCCCGGTACGCCTCGTCCGTACACCTGTACGCCCGTACGCCTTGCTCGCTGGTTCCCGCGCCCGTTCACTCCGGGCGTCGTACCGGTACGGGACCCAGCCGGGGCCAGCGGGCTCGTATCCGTGCGGCCATGTCCGTAGCGAGCCGTCCAAGGGCGCCCAGTTCGGAGCCGGCGTCGGTGGCGGAGTCGGTGCCGGTGCCGGTGCCGGTGGCGGCGCTCTCGTCGGTCGACCGGGCGACCACGTCGAGACGGTGCAGCAGCCGCTGGCGGGCGGAGGCCGTGCCCCACTTCCAGTCCCGGCGCGGCAGCCTGGCGAGATGGTCGACCGCGCCCCGGTGGTCCCGTCGGACGAGGGCGTCGCCACGGATCAGCCAGCCGGCGCACGCGTCGGCGAGGTCGCCCTCCGGTTCGGTGCCCGTCGTGTCGCGCCAGACCGAGCGGTAGGCGGCCTCCGCCGCGCTGACCAGGGGCGCGGGGGCGGCGGTGACGCACCAGCAGGTCGGGAAGCCGATCCGTACGTAGGCCAGTTCCATCAGTCCGCTGCCCAGGGACGCCTGCTCGAAGTCGACGAAGCGGATCCCGTCCGGGGTGTGGAGATCGTTGCCGGGGCAGGGGTCGCCGTGCAGCAGGGCCGGGCGGAGCGGTGGCCGGCCCAGTCGTTCGACCAGACCGTCGAGTTCGTCGCGGACGCCGGCGGGGACGGCGGCTCCGAGCACCTGGGCGAGCGTGAGGAACGAGTCGATGTCGGCGTCGCCGGGGCCCGACCAGGCCGGCAGCGCGGCCAGTTCGTCCACGGGTGCGGCGTCGCTCACAGGTCCGGCGTCGCTCGCGGGCGCCGCTTCGTCCACGGATCCGGCGTCGCTCGCGGAGGCCGCTTCGTTCGCCGGTCCGGTCGCCGGGGCGGAGGCGTGCAGCCGGGCCAGGGCCTCGGCGTACGCGACTTCCCATCCCTCGGCGGGCGGCCGGTGTTCCAGCAGCTCCATGACCAGCAGCCGCGCGTCGTCGTCCGTACCGAGCAGCCGTGGTACGACGGGGTGCGCCGCCCTGCCCGCGAGCCGTAGCGCGGCCACCTCACGGGCGTATCTCCCGGCGGCCTCGGGTCCGCCGAGGAGCTGTTTGACGACGGCGGGCCCGCCACCGGGCAGTTCGACCCGCCACACCCGTGAACGCGGACTGCTGTCGAGCACCCGTGCCCGGCGCGGGGCGCCCAGCGCCGCCAGCAGTTCCTCACCGAACGGGACGCCTGTCCGCTTGTTCACGTGCTCCCCTGCCCGCTCGTCCGTCCGCATCATCCAACGCCGTCGCGGCGGTGAGCGGCAACTCCCTTTCCTACGCGTGTTCCTACGTGTGCGGGATCTCGGCGAGCGGTGTCACCTCGGCGCCGGGGAAGGCGGCGACGGCCGTTTCGACGGCGTCCACGGTGTACGTCGTCGGCTCGTCGTCCGAGGCCAGCAGACGGGCCCTGGTCACCGTGCCCGCCGGGTCCGTGAGCCAGTACGTCTCCGGGTCGATGCGGTCGTCGGGATGGAGGACCATGACCCCGGTTCCGCGCGCGAAGGCCACCGCCAGCTCGGGCTCGGTCACGGGCGCGCCATGGACGGCCGTCGACGGCTGGACCTGGATGTCGAGACTCATCGCCACATCGCCGCGCACGGGTCGGTACGTACAGAGGACGAACGCCTCCCAGTCGCGTTCGCCGAAGTCGTCCCGGCCGGCGCAGACGTCCACCTGACCGCGCGGCACCCGCACCACGTCGGCCAGTGCCTCGGTCAGCTCGGCCGGCTCCAGCCGTCTGCTGAGCAGGAAATTGCAGATCACGGTACGTACCCCCGGTCAACGGCTCCGGCGTACGCGGGAGCGTGTGGATGCTGTTCCTGGACGTACACAACCTCGTCGGAAGCGCGACGCTACGCGCCGCGCCCGACGCGGTCATGGGCCCCAGGACCCAGTCCGGTCCCACTCGTCCCACGCCCGGTCTCCCACCGGTCCCGTCTCACAGCTCACGGCCACAGCTCCCAGCTCGCGGCTTCCGGCTTCCGGCTTCCGGCTTCCGGCTTCCGGCGGTCCCGTACCCGTCTCTCACTCGTCCCGCAGGACCGTGGTCACGGCGGGGACGGTGTCGCTCCCGTACAGCTCGGTCCAGCGCTTCTCGTCGGCCTCGTTGCCGATCCTGATGCCGAACGTCCAGGTCGGGTCGAGGAACAGCGTCTGACCGCCCTCGAAGTCCAGCGCCAGGCATCTGCACTCCACCCCGGGAGCGGAGTGGACGCGCACGCGCAGACAGCGCAGTTCGTCCCTGCCGTCGCCGAAGAGCTGTTCGCCGTACGAGGCGACGATCACCTCGTCCTCGGCCTCGGCCAGCGTCCCGATGTCGTCCCAGCCGACGGACGGCACCCGCGCGCAGCCCAGCCGCTCGAACTGGCCGAGCGACTCGAACCTCAGCAGCCCCTCGTCCAGCCGCAGCCATACGGCCACCGGCTGGGGCCGGAACTCGGCCACGGCGTCGTCCCGGTCGACCCAGCCCGGGACGAGGACATCCCGGACGTGATGGTCACGGAGTGCCTCTTCGACCGTCCCGCGCGCACTCATCGCGGCGGCCTCTTCAGCCCCGTTGCCCAGTCCATCCCGTCATCCCTTCTTCCCCGGCGCCTTCTTGGTGATCTCGATCGAGGTGTCGAGTCCCTCACCGCTACGGAGCGCGGTCCAGAAGTCGCCGTTCTCCCTCAGGACGATGGTCACGCCCCTGCCACGATAGATCAGCCCCTCCGGCTCGCCCTTCTTCAGCGTGCCCTTGCCGACGAGCTCGAAGGTGCCGTCCTCGATGGCCCCGGCGATGTCCTCACGGAACCGCGGGCCGTCCTCCTTGAGCCTTCTGTACCTGGTGCCCAGGGCGTCCTCGACGAGCTTCTTGTGGCGCAGGAAGTGGTCCTTGAACTTCCTCGCGTCACCCTCTCCGACCGTCGGCTTCCTGGCGGACTCGGCCTCTTCCGGCGACATGTCGCAGTCGTCGTTGTGGACGAGCACAGCCGTGGAGCCGACGAAGACGTAGTACGTGTGGATGCCCGCGACGGTGAGGTCATGGGTGGTCCGGGGCTCGGTGTAGTGGCCGACCGCCACGACGCGCGTCGCGGCCCCGGCCGGGGTGCGCAGTTCGTCACCGGGCACGATCTCGCCGGCGTCGGCCCAGCGGGCCCGGTCGCTCAGCCAGAACGGGTGGGTGTCGGTCGCCGTGATCACCGCGGGGCCCGAGGCCGTGGCGACCGTGAGCCGGGTGAAGTCCTTGTCGTCGTGGGTGGTGATGGTCCGTACGACGGGCCGGGCCCGTGTCACACCGGTCACCGGGTCCGTGGCCAGGACGCGGGTACCCACCGGGATCCGGTCGATGGCCATACGGCGGCCGTCGGCGAGCAGCACCGGGGTGCCGGGCAGGAAGCTGTGGCGGACGGGACAGGCGACGGGCTCCTTGTCCGGCTTCTCCTTGTCGCCGTCCCCGGGTTTGTCCTTCTTCCCGGCGTTCTCGGCGTCGAGTCTGCGTTTCGCGTCGGCGAGTCTGTCCTCCGCCTCACCGACCCGCTTACGGTTCTTGATCAGGCCCCTGATGCCGTCGTACAGATCGCCGCCGTGCTTCTTCAGCTTTGCGACCAGCTCGACGGCCTTCTTCCACTTCCACGGCGCCCCGTACTTCGCCGCGAGTTTGCCGACGGCGCCGCCGACAAGGCTGAGCAGCACATTGACAAGGGTCTCCGTGCAGGCGCCCATGTCGCCCTTGGTGACACAGTCGAGGGCGTCGGTGATCCCCAGCTCGTCGGCGAGGATCTTCGCCAGCTCCTTGGCGGCCTCCTTGGCCTTGTCGGAGTCGGTCCGCTCGGCGGCCTGGGCGTCCTGGAGTTCCTTGAGCGCGGCCTCGTAGTCGATCCGGGTCGGGGTCTTCCCGCCGGTGTCACCCGGATCTCCTTCGCCCGGATCCCCTTCACCCGGATCGCCCTCGCCCGTACCGATGTCGTCCGTACCATCGGTGCCGCCCGTGCCGCCCGTGCCGCCCGTGCCTCCGGTGTCGGTGGCCGGGTCGCCCGCCGGGTCGTCCGCGCCGGGACCGTCCTGTTCGCCGACGGCCTCGGTGTCCCCGCCACCGCCCCCGCCGCAGTCGCCCCCGCCGGTGATCCGGCACACCTGCGTGCTGATCCCCTCGGCGATGACCGGCCCGGCCCCGGTCGCCACCAGCGCGCCGACGATCGCGGCGACGACGACCACCAGGCCGACGTACTCGATGGCTCCCTGACCCCGCTGCGCTCCGCGCAGTCCCAGCAGACGCGTGTCCGTACGCGGCATGACCCGCCGTACGCGACGACGAAAACGACGCACTACCCCCAGTGGCGACATGAAAGGAGGTTATGTGCCCATTCCTGTACGGTCTTGGGCCCTGGGGCCCAAGTCGGGACTCAAATCCCCTTCCGCACAAGGGGCATGACCACGGACACGGCACCAAGGGCACGACACGAAGAGGCCTGGCGAAGGACCTGCCGAAGGACACGTCGAGGGCACGCCGAAGGGGCCCGGTCCACGCGGACTTCGCGGTGGACCGGGCCCTCCGGTCATGGCATGTGCATGCAGGTCGTGGCACCTGGGATGTGACACGTGCCCTTACGGTGCGTCAGCTCTGCGAACCGCCGCTCTCCCCGCGCGGGAAGGAGACCTCCACGCGACGGTTCTTCTTGCGGCCTTCCTCGTTGCTGTTGTCGGCGATCGGGTACTGCTCGCCGTACCCCCGGATCTCGTAGGTGATCCCGGCCGACGCCAGCTCCTGGTCCAGCACACCGTGCACGGCTTCGGCCCGCTGCTTGGAGAGCACGTCGCCGTGCGCGGCCGAGCCGAGGTTGTCGGTGAAGCCGAAGACCCGGACCTTCGACGCGCCCTGCAACTTGATCTCGTCGGCGATGGCGGCGATTCGGTCGTTCGCGGCCGGCGACAGCTTGGCACTGTCCTTGCCGAAGAGGACCTCGGCCTGGAGCGCGAACTTCACGGTCTGGTTGGTGTCCTCACGACGCTCCTCACCGCCCTCGGACTCGACGACCGAGATGATGTCCAGCACCTTGGCGGGGGCGAGTGTGGCACCGCTGCGGAGCTTGAGACCGGGGGAGTTGCCGTCCACCTCGGGTGGTGGCGAGGTCGACTCCGTGCCCGGCGGAATACTCGGAGTCTCGTCGGCGCGGGCGCCGGCGGCCATGGTGAACTGCACACTGGTGAAGAGGACGGCGGCGGCGACAGCCGTGACCGCCGGACGCCTGGAGACCCTGCGTACGCGGGACGTCGTGGCACCCATCAGGAGATCGCAATCGTGGCGTTCGGCATCTGGGGAAGCTGGATGTCGACCTGGGTCGTGGAGTCCGGAGGCGCCGGGAACTGGGCGAAGATGGAAATCTTCTCATTCGCCTTGATCGCCACGATCCCCGTGGTGGTCAGCGGATGGCCTTCCGTGTCGCGCAGCACGTAGTAACGCTTCTTCTCCGCCTTGTCCACGACCGTGAAGCCCGCCAAGGACCTTCCCGTGCGCACCACTTGCGTTTCCTTGCCGTTCCAGCTGATCGGCGCGTACTGCTGAGAGGAACTCGTATTCGTGAGGGTGCCGCTCACGGTGAGAAAGCCGCCCTCGTCGCGCTGGGCGGAGTGGATGACGATTTCGAGTCCGTTCGCGGCGCGCATGGTCGCCAGGACCTGGCTGGTGTCCGGCGACTCGCCACCGGCACCGTCGTCCTTCGGCGTCTCCGTGCTCGGCTCGGCGGACGCGGAGCTCCCGCCGTCCTCCGTGGCGCCGTCCCCCCCGCCACCGCCGCAGGCCGTCAGAGAGACGGTCAGCGCGGTGGCCGCGAGGGCCACCGCCGCAGCCCTGCGCGCCTTCGCTCCGTGCCACATACTCATGAGTGCCATTCCTTTGCGTTCGCTCGCGGTCAGTCCTGGGCCAGTCGGACGGAGAATAGATCGGCCATGTCCGGGAGAAGGTCGAGATGCTCCGGATCGATGTCCCAGTTCGTGCCGCCGCCGCAGCGGAGCGTGCCGGGTGACACCGGCTCGGCGTCGTCGGGGTTCTCCGGCTCGTCCCCGTCCTCCGGCTGCTGCTCCTCCTCGGCGGGCTCGAAGCCGCACCGGGGTTCGACGACCGCCGTGGCCCAGGCCTCGGCGTATTCGTCCTCGGTTCCCGGGAGGATGCTGGCACCCATCGGTTCCTGGGTGACCACACCGACCGCGAAGCCCCAGCGGCCGTCGGTCAGCGAGCCGCACTCGCCCGGCCGCACATCGGCGCCGTTCTCGTCGGCGAAGCGGGTCGCGGCCTGGCAGCCGTTCCATGTGCCGATCGGATGGCCGTTGAAGACGTCGTCGAGAAATCCCGGGTCCAGCAGACCCCCCAGGAGATCGCCACGGAACAGATCACGTGACTCCTGGGCCGCCGCCAAGGCGGCGGCATCCGCCGCCGCCTGAGCGTCATTGCGTGTCGCACCGGCCTGACCGACCGCGAAGAACGCGAGCGCGAGAAAGAGCAGGCCCGCCACCATCGTGATGTAGATGGGAGCGGCCTGCCCTGACTCACTGGTCGAACGGTGGGTCACTCGCCACCGAGGATCTCGCCGACCCGGGTGGTCAGACCCTCGGCGATGGTCTCCGCCACACCCGAGCCCACCAGGGCCGCGATGATCAGCGCCACCAGCACGATCACACCCACGTACTCGACGGCGCCCTGACCCTTGTCGCGACGGGCCTTCATCGCCGTGACGGCCGTGTTCGCCCAGGTGCCGACGTAGATCTTGGTGGCGGTGGCGGCCTTCAGCGTGATGTTCGACATGGTGTTCTCCTCCGGTGTCGGCCGGCCGTCTACCGGCCGACTCGTACGAGTCTTTGATGTCGTTCGCGCTTCCGACTTCCTCCTGGCCGGTGTCGCTGGCGACATGAGAAAAGTACGCCGGGGAGGCATCCCCCGCCATGGGCCTCAGGGCCCAACCGCGGGCCCAATACGGGGATTGGGCCCTGCCCTCCGGTGTCCGCGTGCCCCGGGAGTCCCGGGAGTCCCCCATGCGCTCAGCCATGGTCGGCCGACCTCCCCCGGGTGATCCCGTGCCAGAGGGCGATGGCCTCACCGCGGCTGCCCGCGTTCAGCTTGGCGAAGATGCGGTTGATGTGGTTCTTGACGGTCTTCTGGCTGATGAAGCAGGCGGCGGCGATCTGCTGATTGGTCATGCCCGACGCGATCAGATCCATGATCTCCACCTCCCGCTGGCTCAGTTCGGAGTACAGCCCCTCAGGGAGCGCTGTCTGCTGTCCCTGAGAAGAATGTCCCACACCAGCTTGCGAAAGCAAAGACCCCGAAGAAGATTGTTGTGAATTCAATCCTTGGTCAACGTTCCCTGGCTGGGCCTGGGTTGCCGGGAACGGCGGCAGCTGGCCCGGCATCGTGGCATGTGCAGGTGCAGATGGTTGAATCTGGACCGCGGGCAGATAGCCCGAGCCCGTGAACGCCGTGCCCAGACCCTCCGGCAGACGCGCCGGCCCGCCGTCGGGCCCGGTGCCGTTGCGTACCGTCGCCAGCAGCGCGCTGGAGGCGGAGTAGGTGAAGTGGGCGCGGCCCTGCTTGATGTCCCGTACCGCGTGGACCAGTTGGTCGGCCGTGAACTCGCCGTGGACGAGATAACCGCCCGCGCCCAGCCTCAGCGCCTCGTGGACGATCTCGCTCTCACGGCTGTACGTCATCATCAGGACCGGTGCCAGCCGCACCAGATGCGGCAGCGCGGAGATCCCGTCGACCCCCGGCATCCGTACGTCCAGCAGAATGACATCGGGGCGGTGCTGTACGGCCTGTTCGTACGCCTGGCGGCCGTCCGAGGCCTCCGCGACGACTTCCAGGTCGTCACGTCCGGAGAGCAGGACGGTGAGCCCCGCCCGTACCACCGGGTTGTCGTCGGCGACCACGACGCGCATCGGCGGCGCGGTCGGCGGTGTCAGGGGGAAGTCGGGGAGTTCTCCGGATGCCGCGGGCGGCCCGGCGGTGGGGACTCCCGCGGTGTGTTCCGAGCTGAGCGGTGTGGCGTGCGAGGACGTGTGCTGGGACACATGGGACTGCTGTGTCCAGTGCTGCCCGGAGCTTCTGGAGATGTCGTCCGGCATGGCTGCGGCCTCCTCTCAAGGTGTATGGGGACGGTGGATGGGATCTGTGCTGTGCGGTACGTGGATCCTTCGGCGTCAGTTCAGTTGTGGGGCGGGATGCGGGGTCCACTGGCCCTCATGGGTAGGTCGCAGAGCGGTGAGCGGCAGTTCCAGACGCACCTCCGTGCCCTTCGCGGCACGGCCCTTGCCGATCCGGATCCGCGCTCCGATGGACGCCGCCCGCTCGACCATGCCGACCAGACCGAAGTGGCCCGCCCGGCGCAGGTCGTTGAGGGTCGTGCCGGGCGGCAGACCGTTCCCGTCGTCGTACACGCTGATCCGCAGCAGATCGCGGACCACCCCGGCCGAGACATTCACATACGTCGGATTCGCGTGACGGTGCGCGTTCTCCATCGCCTCGCTGGCGATCGTCAGGGCGTGCCGGGCGACGGCGTGCGGAATGGGCGGTACGGACACCTCGCCGATCAGCCCGAAGGTCGCCTCGACGCTGTGCCGGCGGGCGAAGTCCTCGGTGCGGGAGCGCAGTTCGGTCAGTACGTCCACCCCGCCGTCCAGCCCCGATTCACGCCGCAGATCGGAGAGCAGCTCCCGTGACTCGGCGGCGGCGCGCCGGGCGGAGCGTGCCACCAGCTCCGCCTGGTGCTTGACGGTGAGGGGATCCATACGGTCCGCCGAATGCGCCAGACCGTCCGCCGCCATGGCCAGACCGTGGAGCGTCTTGGCCACCGAGTCATGCATCTCCCGGGCCAGCCGCGCTCGTTCCTCCTCGACCGCGCCGTGCACCGCGAGCCGGGCGCGGGCCTCGGTCAGGGCATGGCTGGCGGTGCCGAAGCCCAGCATCAGACTGCGCAACGTACTGCCGATCGCGCCCGCGATCACGCAGAGGCCCGGCAGGAGCAGGGCGTTGAAGCCTGCGTCCGCGTCGCTGTTGACGACATACGCGGCGGCCACGATCAGCGACTGGAGCACGGCGAAGAGCGCTGCGCCGCGCCAGCCGTAGACCAGTCCCGCGAGCAGCGGGGTGCAGATGGTGACATAGGCGAGTGTCGAGTCCGGCGACGCCGTGATGAGCAGCAGCGCGCCGAAGAACATGTCGACGGCGAGAAGAACGGGGTGCCGCAGCAGGACGGGCCCGAAGCGCTCCCAGTCGCGCAGCAGGACGTAGGAGAGCATGAAGGTCACGAGCACGGCCGAGCCCACGAGCCAGGTCGCGAGGCCCGGCGCGGTACGGGCCAGGGCGAAGGGGGCGGCGAGCGCGATCATCGCCAGCCGGAAGCCGAAGACCTGACGGCACAGCGCCTGAAGGGCGTTGACCTGGATCGGGAGCGAGGGCACGTGGTTCGGGGCCGCCGTGGCCGAGCGCGGCATCTCATTGGTGTTTCCGCCTGTGAGTGTGAGTGTCTTCTGACCCATGGAGATCACCTCCCCTTCGGACGAGTGCGGTCGGGTTGCGGACGGATGGCGCGGTCGGGTGGTACGGACGGCTATGAGGTGACGCCCTGTCGGATCACCCGGAGAGAATGCTCCCGAAGTCGACGTTGGAGCCGTAGTAGAAGCTCAGGACGATCAGGATCATGGTGGCGGGCAGCATCACCATGGTCACCACGAGTGTGCTCTTCGGTACCGCCTGGGCGGCGCTGCGGCGGGCGTTCTGGGCGTCCGCGCGGCGCATGTCGTTGGCGATCTGGATCAGTGTGTCGACGATGGGGGCGCCCAGTTCCTCGCCCTGCTGGAGCGCCGTGACGAACATCGACACCTGCTCCGACGCGTTGCGCTTGCGCAACTGCTCGAAGGCCTCGCGGCGGCTGACGCCCATGTCCATCTGGCGCAGGGTGATGCTGAGTTCATCGGACCAGGGACCGGTGTACTTGTCCGCGACACGCTCCAGCGCCTGACGGAAGCCGAGTCCGGCGGAGACGACGACGGCGAGAACGTCCAGGAAGTCGGGCAGAGTGCGCTCGATGTCCGACTTGCGCCTGCGGATGGCGGCCCGGATGATCACATCGGGCCAGACCAGACCGTACGCGAGGGCGACCACGGCTATCACGGTCTGTCCCCGGGAGACCATCGCGAGCGCCGCGAGCGCGCCCAGGGCTCCGTAGACGGCCCTGCGGGCGGCGAAGCGGTCGACCGTCATACCGCCCGGGTTGCCCGCCATGTCCAGCCGGCGGCGCAGGGCCTCGACCCTCTTCGGGCCCATCATGCTGAGCACGCTGGGTGCCCAGCGCATACCGAGCCGGTCGATACCGGATCCCACTGCGGTCGTACGGGTGGCGCCGACCTCCAGGGCGAGCGCCAGATCTCCCGGAAGGCGGGCGTCCGCGCGGTACATACGGATGCCGTGGAAGGCGCCGTAAACGGCGAGTCCCACGGCGAGTGCGAGCAGAAGTCCTGTCATCTCTCTTCTCCCGCCTCAGACCTGGACCCGGGACAGACGCCCGATCAGGAGATAGCCGACGGCGTACAGGGCGAACGCGATGCCGGTGCCGAACTGGCCCAGTACCGAGCCCGTCATCTTGTCCAGCGCGCCGGGTGTCGTCGCGTTGATCATCAGCAGGAAGCCGAGTCCCAGCAGCGGGACCGCGAGCGCGGTGACCTTGACCTGCGAGAGCATCGTCGTGACCTCCCGGCGGGTCTCCTTGCGTTCCTCCAGGGTCTCCGTGAGGTTCCGCAGGGAGGTGACGACCTGGCCGCCGGCGCGGCTGGAAAGGACCAGGGTGGTGACCAGGACGACCAGTTCGCGGGACGGGAGGCGGTCGGCGAGTTCACCGAGCGCGTCGTCCAGGGAGTGGCCGATGGCGAGCTGGTCGGCGACCCGGCGCAGTTCCTCGCCCGCGGGGTTGTCGAGTTCCTCCGCCGCCATCGCCAGTGCCGTACGCATCGCGAGCCCCGCCTGGGTGGCGTTGGCGAGGACGCGGGTCAGTTCGGGGAGCTGGCTGATGAAGGCTTCCGTACGCTTCGTCCGCTGCCAGTTGAGGAAGGCGTTGCCGCCCCACACACCGGTCAGCGCCGCCAGTACGCCGAAGTACGGGGCGAATATCGCGCCGACGACGAAGTACAGGGCGAGCAGACCGGCCACCACATAGACGACGTACTCGCCCGGTGTCAGATCGAGGCCGGTGGCGGCGATCTTGCGTTCGATGCGCTTGCCCAGCTTGGTGGTGCGCAGCTGGCGGTCGACACCGGTGAAGCGACGGCGCCGGCCGGTCACGTTCGCGATCTGTCCCGTGTGGGACATGCGCTCGACGAGCGCCTCCCGCTGGGCCTTGCCCGACGAGTAGACGTGCACGCCGATGACGGCGAACACACAGGTGAGCAGCGTGACGCCGATCGTCAGGAGCGGGAGATTATCCATGTCGTGCGGGGACCTTCTCGATGGACGGGGATGGAAGCGGGAAGGGGACGGGTTCGGGGGAGGCGGGACGGGTGCGGGGGGCGGCGGGTGCGGGGTACGGCAGCGTTGTCAGGCCGCCGTCTTCCTTACGGCCAGCTTCTCCTCCGAATCGGCGACCCCGAAGGCCGGTGGCACGGGTTCGCTCTTCAGATAGAGGCGTTCGGCGATCCTGCGGGGCAGCGGGTAGTACTCGAACTTCCCGTAGATCCTGCCGTCCGTGGCCATCGGCTGGGCGAGAAAACGGCAGACGGAGACGATCCGGTACTCCTCGCGGCCGTGCGAGTCGACGATGGCGATCTCGGTGACCCGGCGCGAGCCGTCCGCGTGCCGGGTGAGCTGCACGATGACATCGACGGCGCTGTTGATCTGGTCCTTGATCGCCACGAACGGGATCTCGACCTCCGACATGGAGGCCAGGGTCTGGAGTCGCATCAGCGCGTCCTCGGCGCTGTTGGCGTGGACGGTGGCGAGCGAGCCGTCGTGACCGGTGGACATCGCCTGGAGCATGTCGAGCGTCTCCCCGCCGCGGACCTCACCGACGATGATGCGGTCGGGGCGCATACGCAGGGAGTTGCGTACGAGATCGCGGATGGTGACCTGGCCCTTGCCCTCGACGTTCGCGGGCCGGCTCTCCAGCGTGATCACATGGGACTGCTGGAGCTGGAGCTCCGCGGAGTCCTCGATGGTGACGATGCGCTCGCCGTTGGGGATCAGTCCGGAGAGCGAGTTCAGCAAGGTCGTCTTGCCGGTGCCGGTGGCCCCGGAGACGATCACATTGAACTTCGCCCGCACCAGCCCGGCCAGCAGGACCATCATCTGCTCGTCGAGCGAGCCGAGACTGATCATCTCCTGGAGGGTGAAGGCCCTCGGGAAGCGCCGGATGGTGAGGATCGGCCCGGTCAGCGAGAGCGGCGGGATGATCACGTTGACACGCTCGCCGGACGGGAGACGGGCGTCCACCATGGGATTCGCCTCGTCCACACGGCGGTTGACGGTGGAGACGATGCGCTCGATGGTCTGCATGAGCTGCTCGTTGGAGGTGAACCGCATCGGCAGCATCTCCAGCCGGCCACCGCGCTCGACGAAGACCTGCTCCGCGCCGTTGACCATGATCTCGCTGATGGAGGCGTCTTCGAGCAGCGGCTCCAGGATGCCGAGGCCGAGGGCCTCGTCCACCACCCGGCGGATCAGCTGGGAGCGTTCCACGGTCGAGAGGACCGGGCCCTCCCTGCTGATGATGTGGCTCAGGACCCGTTCCAGCCGGGCCCGGCGCTCCGCCGCGGCGAGCGCGGACATCTCCGCGAGGTCGATCTCCTCCAGGAGCTTGGCGCGGTAGACCCCGACGAGGAGACTCTCCTCGCTGTGCCCGTTCGTCGGCTCGGGGCTGTTGATGCGCGCCCGCAGGCTCATGTCCTCAACTCCCAGGTTCTGCTGGTGTGCTCTGGTGTGCTGGTGCGATCTCGTGTGCTCTGCTGTGCGGGTTCGGTGCCGCCGTACGTACGGCCCGGCCCGTCCCGTCCGTCAGTCGAGGGGCATCGTGGTGCTCCTCTCGGCGTCGGGGAATTCGAAGACCGGCAGGATCGCCGGAATCTCTATCCGCGCGGTGGCCGTGATCTCGTCGCCGGCCGACGACGGCGGGTCGATGGTGACGTCCAGCCAGTCGCTCACGGCGGCCTCGCCGGCCGTCTGCGGGTCCGTCGTCGCCTCGTCGTACGACGCGGCACGCGCGGCGGCCCGCGATGCCGTACCCGCCTGCTGTACGGCGTACGCGGCGATCCCGAGCTGAATGGCGGCGAGGGCCACGAAGAGCAGCAGGACGATCACACCGACGTACTCGATGGCCGCCTGGCCCCGCCCGCCCTCGCCGCGCGCCGCGCGCTTGCCTGTGGTCCACATGGTCCGCATGGTCAGCTCTCCCTCACCGCGGAGGCGTGGGCGGGGACATTGATCGGGATGTTGACGCCGGGAAAGAACAGCGGAAGGTCGAGTGTGAGATCCACCTCGACCAGATCGCCCTCGGCCTGGCAGTCGACGTCCTGAAGGTTCCAGGGCCCCGGCAGATTGTTCTCGGCGGCGTCGGTGCACTCCGCGACCCTCGTACCCGGCACCGCGACCGTCGCGGCCCGCACGGCCTCGTCCGCCGCGTTCCCCGCGAGCGAGAACGTGTAGCCGACCAGCGCCGCCTCCCAGAGCAGGATCACCGTGGCCAGGATGATCGGGACCATCCCCGTGAACTCGATCGCGGCCTGGCCCCGGTCGTCGTACGACCGGTCACCCGGCCGCGGCTCGGGGCCCTCTCCGTACTGTCCGGCTGCTCTTCCTATGACATTCATGGTTCAACGTGCCCCCTCCGACTCGTCGGTCCTACGGCTTCGATCGTCCGCGAAGGGTCCCGACCGATCCGCGGTCTCCCTTGAACTTGCCTTGTTTCTCGCTGCCTTCGGGCACCTTCACCAGACCCAGTTCGCCCGCCAGTCCCCACATGGCCTGCTTGACCGTGGACTTGGACTCCAGGTCCTGCATCCGGCCCGCGTCGACCGCCGACTGCAACTCCTTGAAATTGGCCGGGATCACCACCTTGGAGACCCTTGTGCCGGTGATGCGCTCGATCAGCGGCGGCTGGATCTCGGTGTTCCTGGTGTGGCGGTTGACGACCGACACGGTCTCCTCCGCCTTGCGGATCTGGAGCCGGTCCCAGAGCCGCACCATGCGCTTGGCCGCCCGGACCGAGACCACATCGGGCGTGGTGACCAGCAGTGTGGTGTCGGCCATCTCGATCGCCGCCGCGTTCGCGCTGTTCATCTGGGTACCGCAGTCGATGACGACGACCTCGTAGCGGTTGCGCAGCGCGCTGACGATCTGCCGCACGGACCGTTCGTTGACCTCCTCGCCCCGCTCCCCCTCCCCCGGTGCCAGCAGCAGACCGATACCGCTCGGATGGACGAAGACCGCGTCCTGGAGCACCCGGGGAGATATGTCCTGGATGGTGGCGAGGTCCACGATCGACCGGCGGAACTGCACATCGAGGTACGAGGCGACGTCCCCGGCCTGGAGATCCAGATCGGCGAGGGCGGTGTTCATGCCCGACGCCCTGGCCGCCAGGGCGAGCTGAACCGCTATGAGGGTCGTACCGACACCGCCCTTCGAGCCGCTGACGGTGATCACCGTGCCGCCGGGGCCGGTGAACACGTCGCCGCCCTGCCCGAGATGGCGCCGCACCCCCACCGACCAGCCGGCCGCGGCCGCGACGCGCTGGGCCAGTTCCTCGTACGAGAGCGGCAGCCCGACCAGGCCGCGGGCGCCCGCGTCCATCGCGGCCGAGAACAGACCGGGGCCCGCGTCCGTGGTGACCAGGATGACCCCGACGGCGGGGAAACGGAGGGCCACCTCCCGGATCAGTTCGAGTGCCGGTACGGGACCGATCCGTTCATGGACCAGCACGACCTCGGGCAGTTCGTCGATCGACTCGGCCGCCAGCCGCCCCAGGGTGTCGATCAGGGAGGTCGAGTCACCGACCGGCGCGGCGGGCTCCGCTTCGGGAAGCTGGCTGAGCAGGGTGGTGATGGACCGTGCGGCGTCGGCGTCGCCGACGACCGGGAGGATTCTGGTCGTCATTCGTCCCTCACTTGTCCCCTTCGAGGGTGTAGGTGCTCTCCCCGGGGCGCAGCGTGGTCGGGCTGCCGTCGGCGAGGAGCGCGAGCCGTACGTGCTGGGCGAAGGACTCGGCGTACGCGACGCGCTGGGCGTCCTTGGTCTTCAGCGCGAAGGTGATCGGCACGGCCTGCTTGACCGCGCTGCGGTTCCTGTCGTTCTCGTCCGGTTCCAGCGCGGTGAGCCGGCCGACGTCGATGACCTTGGCGTTGGGGACGATGATCCGGGACTGGGCCTGCGCGCCCTCGTTGTCGGCGGCGAAGGTGGCGAAGATATTGACCAGATCGCCGGGGGTGATCTTGCCGGCGACCCCGGTCGCCGCGTCGATCATGATGGCGATCTCCTGCTCGTCATTGGCGAGCGCGGGCCGCTTGACGATCATGTCGTCCTGGAGCAGCGAGCCCTTTTTGAGCTGGTTGACGGCGATCTTCCCGCTGACGACGGCCAGATCGGTCACCGCGTTGTCGGAGAGCCACCGCTTGGGCATGGTGATCTTCTCGAACTGGTTCACCTGGAGCGGTGTGTACGGCGCCACGTCCTCTTTCAGCCGGTACGCGGCGACCTCGGGGCCGACCTTCGAATTCACATCGCTGATCACCGAGAGGACACCGGCGAAGGCGGCGAAGGCGCAGAGCACCGAGAGAAGAAGAAGTATGACGCCGCGGCGTTGCCGTGAATTCATGAGCGGGACAACCTCGTTCGGAGACGTGAGAGTGAGAGTCGGTGGGTAGGGGCCCTGGGCGGGAGCCTGCGACTGACGACCTGTGGACCACGGCCTGCTGAGTGTGGAGCCTGTTGTGCGTTGACGGCGTACTGAGCATTGACGGCGTACTGGGCGTTGACGATGTGCTGGACGTTGAGGATGTGCTGAGCGTTGACGGCGTGCTGCGTGCGGGGACCTGTTGAGCTGTGGACGGCCTCCGGCCCGCGGTCCGCGACTGCCGGACCGCGACCGAGGACCCATGATGTACGGGACGGCCCGCGGGTGAGGGCCCGGGGCCCGGGGAGCCTTCGCGGCCGGTCCCGGGGACCCGCCGGCGCTCGCGGATTCACGATCCGTGCTGGATAGGCGCTCCCTGGTTCAGGACACCGGACGCGCGGCCTTGGTTCTCCGGCGGGTTGAGCGGCGCCGAGCAGAATCCGCAGCGGTCACCTATCAGTTCGATACCGCACCAGGAACACACCTCGCGCCGGACGGAGGAAACCAACTGATAGAGAACGGAGATGTCCGGAAGGAAAGCGGCGAACTCGATCATTTTGGCGGTTCCCCACCAACGCGGCGAATCGGCCAGAAGCGAGATCTCCTGAATTCCCTGGATCCGCCAGGCGGGTGCGAGCGTGGCTGTCACCCAGTCCGACTGCAACTGCCCCTTTCCGACCATCAGTTGAGTGCTGAAGTCCGGACCGGTCAGTTCGCCGCTGCCAACCTTGATCAATTGAGGTTCCGGGTTGGCGAGGACACCGAACTGGGAGCCCGGCACCCATGACTTGGCATGGGACTTGAGGCTCACCGGCACCCGGTCGAGCTTGGCGACGGAGTTGAGCAGCGCTCCGGAGTAGATGTAGTGCGAGAGCAGCCGGGCGGCGGAGGCGACGACCCCGGCACTGAAACCGGAGATCGACAACTGCCGTAGCTGGCGCACCAGTACGGCTACACCGAGCGGCGGCAGATCGAGCTTGATCAGGGCGATCCGGTCACTCTCCAGGACGGACCTGACCGTGTGCAGCCGCCGTTCATGAGCCGCCGGGATCGATGCCGGGTAGAGCCCGACGACATAGCCGTGCTGCTCCACGAGCACCTGCATATCGGCGAGCGCGGCGTCCAGGGGCTGGGCGTCGGGCGACTGTAGCAGCGCCGCGGTGGGCGTCTGATGGTCCGTCGGTGGTAGCACCAGATCGGGACTGGTGACTGCGATCGCGGTCGGCACGCTGGTTCCCCGTTCGGCTCCGGCCGTCGGAGTCCCGGCGACCGCAGATCTCTCCTGCTCCGTGCTTCTGCCCCAGCACTTTATCCACGTCGTACGGCGCAGAGAACACCTATCAGATACCGGTGACACCGTTCCCCGGTGGCAAGCACCGGCAAACTCGGGCGAAGCAGTCACCTGTTCACCCACGTTTCAAGAAATATTCCATTCGGCCGAATTCCGCATCCAATCCCGCCACTTTGGGCCCGGGTTGGGCCCACGGACCCACGCCCCCGCTCTGCCCACACTCGTACGCTCCCATTCCGATTCCGCGTGCGAATGGCGCGCGGCGCCGAGGGGGACGGGACGGGGACGTCGGATGAGACGGGACGCGGAGCGAGGTCCGGGCCTGAGTCAGGAACGGGGCCCGGTCGGGCTTCGGAATCAGCGCCGGGGCCCGCAACCGGTCAAAGGCGGGGCCCGGGTCCAGCGCCGGGACCACGGCCCGGACTCGGGCCCGGACTCGCGTCCGGAGCCGTCCGCCCGCCGGGTACGGGGCCGCAGACACGACCGGGGCGCCACGGCCACCGAGTACGCGGGTGTGATCGTGGTCGTGGCCGCTATCGCGGGCGCGATGGTCGGCACCGGTGTCGACGAGACCATCGCCGCCGAGCTGCGCTGTCTGGTGTCGTTCAACGGCCCCTGCGGCAGGGGCGGTGACGGTACCGACGACAGCGCCCAGCCCAGGACCGACGCCGACTACGAGCCGCCGCTCTGCCAGATCTCCTCGGTCAGCGACAAGGCCGGCGCGAAGGCCAAGGTCCTCTTCATCGAGTGGGGCGAGGAGTACGGCTTCCAGCAGACGACCTTTCAGGCGAACACCGATGTGAACAAGGACGGCAAGGTCGATGTCAACGACCAGCAGGTGATGATGACCTTCACCGACGCCGCCTCCGTCGCCGCCAAGAAGGACTGGAAACCGGGCGCGAAGATCGGCAAGTTCGGCGCCGACAAGGTGGAGCTCGGTGCGGGGATCAAGGTCACCAACGGTGACACCTGGGTCTTCGACAGCGAGGAGGACGCCGCCGCCTTCCGCGACGACATCGAGTCCCTGAAGACCTACGAGCTTGCCAACCGGAACAGCAACTCCCGTGGCGGAGGCCTCGGCAACAGCATCCTCTACCTCTTCGGCAAGGGCCCGATGGCCGAGGAGGAGAAGCTGCGCGACCGTATAGAGGAGAAGCTCGGCAACCGCCACATCAGCTACGGCAAGGTCGGCCTGGAGGCCAGCGCGGCCGGCGGGCTCAAGCTGTCGGCGGGCGACGAGAAGAAGCTGAGCGGCACCCTCGGCGGCAACTTCAAGTTCTCCCCCGAGGTGACCTGGACGGACAACGACTTCAAGGGCACCAAGGCGTACACGTACAGCGCGGCCGTCGAGTACGGCGGCAGGATCGGTTACGAGGCCGGGCCCCTGAGCGGCGAGTCCTCCGGCTCCACCACCCGGACCGGCACGATCACCGTCACCCACGACAAGAAGACCGGTGAGCTGCTGCGGATCGACATGACCCGCACGGTGGAGAAGGGTGCCACCAAGGACGGCGCGAAGCTGGGCGGCGACAACGGTAAGAGCGGTGACGACAAGCGCGGCGGCAGCGGCGGCGCGAAGGGCAGCGACCAGAGCACCGGTATCGAGGTCGTCACCAACTCCGTCGTCATCCCGCCGGGCAGCGACGGCGACGAGCAGCGCCGGATCGCCCAGGAGTGGCTGGACGGCCATGGCGACAACGCCGCGCCCTTCACGTACATGTTCGACGACCACGCGCCGACGAAGCGCCCGGGTGACGACGACCCGTTCGGGCAACTGCTCTTCGACGAGGGTCTCTCCAGCCGGACGACCTACACCGGCCGGACGGACGCGGCCGAGTACGGCTTCGAGCTGAACCTCGGGCTCAGCCTCGGCTTCTCGGTCTCGACCGAGAAGAAGGAGGAGACGCTCGACCAGGCCCAGTTCCTCGGGGCGCCCCATGGGGGCAGCCGCAGCTATCTCCCGTACAGCTACTGTGCGAACTGACCCGCCGGCGACAGGAGCACCCACGTGATGACCAGCACGATCAGCGAGAAGACGGCGGCGGTCCGACGGCGGTCGGGGGCCGAAACCATGGCGGCCGGGGCCAGAGCCGTGGCGTCCGGGACCATGGCGGCCAGGACCAGAGCCGTCGCGTCCGCCGCCGTATCCGTCGTCGCGTCCGCCGCCGTCCTGCTGACGGCCGGATGCGGTACGACGGACACGGACGCCGGCGTGGTCCCCGAGGGCTGGGACACACTCACGACGTCCTCGGTCACGGTCGCGTACCCGCCCGCCTTCGCCCCGCAGAGCGACACCGAGCGCAGCGAGTACAACGCGGCGGCGGCCACCCTCACCGAGGGCGGCAAGTCCGTCGGAATGATCACCGTCCAGCTCGACTTCACCAACGCCGACTCGGTGGAGGAGGCGGCGATCGGCGCGGAGGCGGGCATCGCTCTCGGCTCGACGCTGGGCAAGCAGCAGAAGATCGTGGTCACGGGCCCCGACGGCGAGGAGGAGGCCCGGCGCGTCAACTTCCGGTTTACGGAGAAGAACACCCGGTACCAGGGCGTGATCGTCGCGGGCCTCGACTCCGCCGAGAAGTCCTACGCGGTACGGATCGACGCGGCCACGGGAACGCTCGGCAGCGGTGATCTGGACAAGATCATCGAGTCCATCACGGTCAAGTAAGGTGCTTTGATGGGGATTCCGGGTGGTGACTACGTCTTTTTCCTGGGCATGATTCTGCTGTTCGGGTGGCTGACGGCACATTACGCGCGACGGCTGGCGGCCGTGGGACGTGCGCTGCGGGCGGGCGGCCGGGCGCCCGGTGTCTGCATAAGGATCGAGAGCGAACCGTACAACCGCTCGGACGCGCGACGGTATGTCTTCTCCTTCCGCACCCCCGAGGACGGGCGCACGATCGAGTTCGAGGATCTGGCGAGCGGCGCGGTGAAGGTGGGCGGCGAGGTCACGGTGGCGTACGACCCGGCCGCCCCGGAGCGCACCGCGACGGTCGCGGGGCGCGGGAGCTGGTCACCGGTGGCGCAGTACGGACTGCTGGTGGCGGGCTGCGGACTGGCGGCGGCCGGGTTCACGGCGGTGTTCCTGTTCACGGTGATCTGAGCCCCGGGACCGACCGACCGGTCCCGGGGCACGGTGGTACGGCGGTACGGCGGCACGGCGGCTCTTTCGTGGCGCGGAAGTCGCCGGTCCAGCGGCAGCCAGTACAGCAGCACCCGCTACAGCGGCTCCCGGTACAGCAGCGGAAGTCCCCAGCACAGTACGGCGATTCGAGGCACGGAGTTTTGATGCACGGCGATCTGTTCGGAGGCGAGGGGCGATGACGCGGTACGACTACCCGGGGGCGCGCGCCCAGCGGGACGAGGGCCCCGGAGCGCCGGTCTTCGCGCTCGTACGCGCCTGGGCGGCCGGCATCGTCGTCCTGGTCGCGACGGAGTATCTCCAGGCCACGCTGGTCAACGACCATCTCGCGTCCGAGGACAGCCTGGAGACGTTCCTCGGCCGCCTGACGCTGATCCACCTCCCGAACGCGATATGCATAGCCCTGGCCTCCTGGATCGCGGGCCGGGTCCACCACGAGCCCTACCGCGACGCCCGCTTCCAGCACGCCCTGGCGACCTTCACCGTCCCCGTGGCGGCCCAGGCCCTGAGCATGTCGATCCAGTGGCAGGACCTGGCCACGGAGGGCCTGCTGATGTCCAACGCGGTCCTGGTACTCGGCTGCGTAACGGGCTACGCGGCGGACCGCCTCACAGAGGACTGACGTCCCGACGCGCGGCAGGAAGCTTCGCGGGGGCGCGCGGGGGCGGGGGGCGCGGCTCGGCGGCGCACCCGGTTTGACCGAGGCCGAGAGACCGCCCCCCTCACGTCTCAGCGTGATGCGCCGTCAGGCCAGATGATCGTTACAGGTACACCTACCCGGCGCGCGTAGGCGACGACGTCGGCCGTCCCTCCATACCCTCGGGCGGGCTTGCCGTCCCACACCGCGAGGAGATGGTCGGAGAGACCGACGAGGATCTCGCTGCCCGCTTGATGAGCCTCCGAGGTCGACTCCGTGAGTCCGGTGCGATGAACGTCCGCAGCACTGCTCAGGAGTTGGTCGTAGTCGGCGTGGTGCCATCCGGGCAAGTTCTCGCGGTATTCGTCGGCCGGGATGACAACTTCGAGCCGGGCACCCGCGTCCAGTGCGGCCCGTGCCCACCATGCGTCAGGGCCGTCAGCGATACAACTGACAGCGGTGAACTCCGCGGCTGCATGGGCTTTTGCTTGCTCGATGAGATCGGCTCGAACTTCGGCGGCGACATCCGACGGCAGGCCGCGGTGGCCGGTAATCCCGATACGCATGGTCCTGTCTTCCTACAAATAGGTCGCATGGAGCTGGGCATCGAACTCGCGCACGATAGCGCGTCGTTGCGATTCCTTGTAGGTGGAGCGAAGCCGACGGGCCCTCTCCACAATCTTTCCTGAGCGAAGACGCATTCCCTCACCGAGGGCTCGTGATGCGAGTGTGAAGGCCATGTCGACGTCCCCGGACCGCAGATGGCCGGTGGCAACGTCTATGGTCAGCAGCGCCCGCTGCTTGTCGTTGCCGTTACTGAGCGCCACGGCGATGTCGTCCTCCGATACCCGGATCCGTTGTGTTGAAGCGAGACGCGCGGCGCAGGTGACGCGACACGCGGCGATCTTGCGTTCATCGAATGCGAAAATCCAGGGCCAGGCGACGGGATCGGCCTCGGACATGGCGTTCGCATGTCGCTCACAGGCACGGAGAGCCCGTTCACACGCGGTGCGGTCGCCGTTGCCGGCGTGGGCGAGGGCTTCGATCGATGCCAGCCAGGCAGCGGCGAGAAGAGGAACATCGGTTCCGAGGTGGCGGCGGGCTTCGGTGACCAGTCTCAAGGCTTCGTGCGGGGTGCCTGTGTCGGCCTCGAAACTTGCCAGGCTACCGGTCTGGTAGGCAGTGAGGAGCATGTCTCCGGAGGCGTGCGCGGCCTTGACGGAGGAGCCGTACCAGCGACGTGCGGAACCGTAGTCCGCCATGTCCCACGCGAGCCAAGCGGCGAAACTTGCGGCCTCGCTGCCGACGGAGGCCATGCGAGCGCGCTGGAACGCGTCCGAGGACGTCTGAGCGATGCTTTGGATGAGCCGAAGGTGCGCATGTACCGCATCGGCAAGATCACTTGAGACCGTGGTCGCGTCGAGTCGCCGATACGACGAGGTAACCACGCGCAGGCCGGCGGCCGGAGAGGAGTCTCCGTCCGTGAGCCGGGCCGGTGGCGAGCAGATCAACGGAGCCGCTGCTACCGCCAAGCCGCCGGCAAGGAATTCGCGACGTTCCACGGGAGGGATTCCGTTCGAGTGCTGGCTGGCCAGGCCGACCAGTTCAAAGGGGAGTCCCAGGGCTGTCGCGGCGTTTGCCAGGGTGGTCATGTTGTACGCGCCGGTGTGACTGTTTTCCAGTCGCGAGACGGCGGACTGGGTTAATCCGCACAGCTTGGCGAATTGCGATTGATTCATGCCGCGGACACGCCTTGCCCGTCTGATGACCAATCCGAAGTCGCCTTCCCGACTCGCGTCCTTGAGGTCTCCGTGCGCGTGCCAGTCGATGTTGTTCGATGTCATCACAGTAGGCAGCATGTCACCTCTCCTTGCCGACGCGTATGCGCTTTGCGGGTATGCGTATTCGCGAACTGAATGCGCCGTGGATCCGTTGCTGTTCGCACGATTGGCTTGGCCTCTCAGAGACCCGAGGACCGTCAGGACCTGTCCCGGCCGTCGCGAAGGGGGACACGTGAAAGCGCACCTGAGGAAACCGAGCACCTACCTGCCTCCGGTGGAGCAGGACCACCTCCCCCAGGGCCAGGCCGAGCGGGGCCCGTCCGCATCTGTCACCGCGGCTTTCTTACCGGTCGGCCCGCAGGACGAGGATTTACCGGCTTCGTCCGGACCGGCGTCCCCACCGCACGTACGCCGGTATGTGACCGAGATGATCAGACATCCCCGGTACGTCGGTGCGCAGCGGCGTATCGTCGCCGCGTTCCTCCGGCACTGGGCGGCAGCTGCCGCCGATGCGGTGCACTCCATCACCCTTGTCGTCAGCGAGTTGCTGTCGAATGCGGTGAGGTACGGCCGGGCCGAGGCGGTCGGTCTGTCTCTCGCCCACGACAGCCTGTCGGGCAAGGTACGCATCGAGGTGGACGATCGCACACCCGGCAGCCGCGCCGAACCGTGCGGACCTGACGTCGACCGGGAAGGCGGTCGGGGATTGTTCCTCGTCGACGCCCTTACGGAGGCGTGGGGGGTAAGTGAGGACGGCTCCATTACCTGGTGCACGATCGACATGGGTACTGGAGACGGCCGGTGACGATCACCCTTGTCCGACATCTGCGCGGGCCCCGGCGTCCCTCGATCCACAGCGCCCCCGCGGCGGCTGTCCGCAGCCTCGGACGACATGACCCATCCTCGGAGAAATAACCGTAAATGCGCCCCTCCCGGTTCCAGGACTTCACACTCGATCTGGCCAAGAACAGCCCCGGCGTGACACGCGTCCAGACGCTCGCGGAAGCCGGGGACACCAAGCATCCCTTCGGGCTGGCGATCACGACCGGGGACGGTGAAGCGCGGTGGCAGATCATGGGCCAGCTCGCCGAGAGCGAGAAACACGAACACGCTGATGTTCCCGTCAACGGTGACCCGGTTCAGGTAGTGGCGAACCCGGCGTCCGGCGATCACGAAGGATGGCTCGCCGCGGCCGTCGCACGGGCGGAGTCCCCGGAGATCGCGAGCATCGAGCGCTGGTCGACCCGTCCGGGTCAGGGGAACAGCCGCGGTGGTCTGACGGTCGCGTTCCACAACGGAGCGCGTGCCTTCGTCCGGCGGTTGTAATCCTCCCCTGCGGCACGAAGGCACCCGCCCGCCCTGCGGGCAACCGGCCGTGCCGCCCCCAGGACAGCCGTCCCGCGTGTTCGGTATCCGCGCAGGTCCCGGCGTTCCCGGTGTGCGGCGCGCTCGTGGGGGGTGGGTGTGGGGCTCGGGGTGGGGTGGGGTTTCTTGTATACGACCTTCTGCCAGAGGTCTTGACAAGTTGATTGGTCTGGACCACCTTTACGCCCGACGGTGGCCACCGTTCCCCCTCTCGGTACCTCCATCCCCGAACCCCCAGCGGAGGCAGCAAGTGGAACGTGCACCAGACGGCAGAGGTCGCATACGTACCTGGATCGGCGGGGCGGTGGCCGTGCTGGCGGCCGGAGCGCTGAGTGTGACCGGGCTCTCCGGGAGCGCGCAGGCCGCCGACATCAATGTCGCCAAGAACGCCGGCTACGAGTCCGGGCTCGCCAACTGGACCTGTTCCGCGGGCAGTGGGGCCACGGTCGGCTCGCCCGTGCACGGCGGCGCCGCCGCGCTCAGGGCCACGCCCGCGGGCCAGGACAACGCCAAGTGCGCCCAGGCCGTCGCCGTGCAGCCCAACTCGACGTACACGCTGAGCGCGTGGGTCCAGGGCGGGTATGTGTATCTCGGGGCCGAGGGGACCGGTACGACCGATGTGTCGACCTGGACCCCGGACAGCTCCGGCTGGAAGCAGCTCACGACCACCTTCAGGACCGGTGCCTCCACCCGGTCGGTGACCGTCTACACCCACGGGTGGTACGGCCAGACCCCCTACTACGCCGACGATCTCTCCGTCTTCGGCCCCGACGGCGGCGGAGGCACCGACCCCGGGCCGCAGATCCCCGCCGCGCCCAGCGGTCTCGCCGTCGGCTCCGTGACCTCGTCGTCCGTGACGCTCAACTGGAGCGGGGTGTCCGGGGCGACCGGCTACAACGTCTACCGGTCCGGTACGAAGGTCCAGTCGGCGACCGGCACCTCCTCGACCGTGACCGGCCTGGCCGCGAACACCTCGTACGACTTCCAGGTGACCGCGACCAACGCGGCCGGCGAGTCCGCCCGCTCCGCCACCGTCAGCGGCAGGACCGCGCAGGGCGGCGGCAACCCGCCCGGCAACCCCTCGGTGCCGAAGCACGCGCTGACCGGCTACTGGCAGAACTTCAACAACGGCGCGACCGTCCAGAAGCTCCGTGACGTCCAGTCGCAGTACGACATCATCGCGGTGTCGTTCGCCGACGCGACGGCCACGCCCGGTCAGATCACCTTCAATCTCGACCCGGCCGTCGGATACGCCTCGGTGGCCGACTTCAAGGCGGACATCGCCGCGAAGAAGTCCGCGGGCAAGTCGGTGATCATCTCGGTCGGCGGTGAGAAGGGCAATGTCACCATCAACAGTGACGCCTCCGCGACCGCCTTCGCCGACAGCACCTACGCGCTGATGCAGGAGTACGGCTTCAGCGGGGTCGACATCGACCTCGAACACGGCATCAACTCCACCTATCTGACCAAGGCCCTGCGGCAGCTCTCCGCGAAGGCCGGCAGCGGACTGGTGCTGACGATGGCGCCGCAGACCATCGACATGCAGTCGACGTCGGGCGAGTACTTCAAGACGGCGCTGAACGTGAAGGACATCCTCACGGTCGTCAACATGCAGTACTACAACAGCGGTTCGATGCTCGGCTGCGACGGCAAGGTCTACTCCCAGGGCTCGGTGGACTTCCTCACCGCCCTCGCCTGCATCCAGCTCGAAGGCGGCCTCGACCCGTCACAGGTCGGCCTCGGAGTGCCCGCCTCCACGCGGGGCGCGGGCAGCGGCTATGTCGACCCGTCCATCGTGAAGAACGCGCTGGACTGCCTCGCCAGGGGCACCAACTGCGGTTCCTTCAAGCCCTCCAGGACCTACCCCGGCATCCGCGGCGCCATGACCTGGTCCACCAACTGGGACGCCACGGCGGGCAACGCCTGGTCCAACGCGGTCGGCCCGCACGTCCACGGCCTGCCGTAACCCCGCCGTACCGCCGTACCGCCGGTCTCACCGGCACAGCACCGTACCGGCAGTGCCGCCGCTCCCCCGGTGGCACTGCCAGAACCCCCAAGCCCCCCACAGGGCCGGCAGCGCCGTCGAACCCCACCCCGACGGCGCTGCCGTGTGTCCGGCCCCGGATCACCGCGTGGCGCGGCGGCTACCAGGGAAGGTCCCTCACCTGCTGCACACACAGCACCACGAACAGCAGCCCGCCCGCCGCGAGCATCACATTGCTCAGCACACCGTTGCGCCATTCGGCGGGCGTACGCGAGGAGTTGAGCAGCCAGACCAGGGTGAGCGCCAGGAACGGCATGAAGAAGGCGCCCAGCACTCCGTAGACCACCACAAGACCGAACGGCTCGTCGAGGAAGAGCAGCGCGATCGGTGGGAAGGTCAGCCAGAGCAGATACGCGCGGAACATGAACGAACGCTCCCGCGCGCCGGACGCGACCATGTCCACCGCGTCCTCCCGGTCCACGCCCTTCCGCTCCCGGACGAACCGGTCGACGAAGTCGGCGAACATCAGGCTCACGCCGTGCCACACGCCCATGAGCGCCCCGAAGGACGTGGCGAAGAAGCCGATCAGGAAGAGCTTCGCCGTGACCACGCCGAAGCGGTCCTCCAGTACGGTACCGAGATCGATCAGGCCCCGGTCGCCCGAGGTGAGGGCGATCTGGGAGGAGTGCAGCAGCTCGGCCCCGATGATCAGCATGGCGACGACGAAGAGGCCGGTGGTGATGTAGGCGACGCGGTTGTCGAGCCGCATCACCTTCATCCAGCCGGAGTTGGTCCAGCCCTTGGCGTTCACCCAGTACCCGTAGGCGGCCATGGTGATGGTGCCGCCGACGCCGCCGATCAGACCGAGCGTGTAGAAGAGCGAGCCGTCCGGCAGAACCGGTACGAGACCGGCGACGGCCTCCCCGAGATCCGGCGCGACGCGGACCGCGACATACATGACGACGAGGAACTTCATCCCGATCAGGACCGTCATGGCCTTCTCGAAGACGGCGTACCGGTTGAACCAGACGAAGACCAGGCCGGTCAGCCCCGTGATGACCGCCCAGGTCTTGAGCCCGGGACCGTCGGGGAAGAGCGCCACGATCGGCAGGGCGCTGGAGGACATGGCCGTGGCGCCGTAGACGAAGCCCCAGACGAGGACGTAGACCGCGAAGTAGACGGTGGTCCAGTTGCCCAGGCTGCGCCAGCCGTCGAAGAGCGTACGGCCGGTGGCGAGATGCCAGCGGCCCGCCGCCTCGGCGAGGGAGATCTTCACGACACAGCCGATGACCGCCGCCCACAGCAGGGTGTAGCCGAACTTGCTGCCCGCGATGAGCGTCGCGACCAGATCGCCCGCGCCGACCCCGGTCGCCGCGACGACGATCCCGGGGCCGATGTACTTCCAGCTGGACTTGCGCGGCCGGGAGACGGCCTCACCGGCTCCGGCGACTGCACCGGCGCCTGCCCCTGTCCCGGTCCCGGTCCCGATAACCGCGTCGGCCCCGGCTCCCGTACCCGCCCCGGTTCCGGGCCCGGTGCCCGCCCCGGCGCCCGTCGCGCCCGTCGCGCCCGTACTGTCCGTCGTACCTCTACTGTCCGCCGTACCCGTACTGTCCGTACTGTCCGCCATGCGTAACGTCGCCTCTCACTCGACCCCCCTCATGTGACCCACGTCACCAAAGCGGAGGGCCGGTGATCGCGCAAGACCGCGTCGGGTCCGGCGGCGGACCAATCAGGTCCCGCCTCCCTCCCCAGGATGTTGACGCGGGTGCGGTGGCGGACGAGCATTCCTGGTGGATTCCGGATCCGGTGGATTCCATGGCCGTGGCGGGAACGGGGTGTCCCCGCCAGGCGTGTTATCCACCGCGCACCGGAATCGACGGGGGATCTGCGGGGGGAGTTTTGGCATGTCCGGGGTGAAGATCGAGCGGCTGGGTGCGGACGACCCGACGGCTCTGGGCCCGTACCGGATCATCGGCAGACTTGGTTCGGGCGGAATGGGCCGGATCTATCTGGCCCGCTCCGGCCCACGGCTGGTGGCGGTCAAGACGCTGCTCGCCGAGGGGATCGTCAGCGATGTCGACCGGCGCCGGTTCGCCCGTGAGGTGGCCGTGGCCCAGCGGGTCGACAGCGGCTACACGGCGCGGGTCCTGGACGCCGACGCCGACGCGGCCCGGCCCTGGATGGCCATCCAGTACATCGCCGCGCCGTCGCTCGCCGAGCTGGTACGGACGGCCGGGCAGCCACCGGCCTCGGCGGTGCGCTGGGTGGGGGCGGGGGTGGCGGCGGCGCTGGTCGCGCTGCACGGCGCGGGCATCGTCCACCGTGACATCAAGCCGCCGAACGTACTGCTCCCGCTGAACGGCCCGCGCGTCATCGACTTCGGGATCTCCCACGCCAGCGATCTCACCCGCACCAGCCTCACACTCGGCACGATCGCCTTCACCTCCCCCGAGCAGGCCAGGGGCGAGCCGTCCACGGCGGCCTCCGACATCTACTCGCTGGGCGCGACCCTCTTCCATCTCGCGGTCGGCCGGCCGCCGTACGCCCATGACGGCGACACGCTCGGGCTGCTGGCGCGGGTGGCCAGGGGCGAGCTGGAGCTGAGCGGGCTGCCGCGCGAACTGGACCAGCTCATCCGCCCCTGCCTGGCGGCGGACCCGGGTGCCCGGCCCCGGCCGGCGGACGTCCTCGCGCAGTTCAAGGCCGCTCTGGTCGGGCTGCCGGTGTCGGACAGCGGCAAGCGGTGGCTGCCGCCGCGCTGGACGGCGCTGATCGAGGCGTACGACCAGCAGGGACGGAGGCTACGGGAGGGCGGGCCGGGACCGGGGGCGGCGTCGGGCGTGGGCCCCGACGATCCGACGGCGGACCAGCGGACGCACGGGGTACGGGAACCGGACCCGACGCGCGAGTACACCCAGGCCCGCGACGCGGCGGCGGAGGCGACGGCGGAGGCGGAGCGGGAGAGAGCCGAGAAGGAGGAGGCCGAGCGCGAACGGGCCGAGCGGGAGCGGGAGCGCGCCGCCCGCGAACACGACCGCGCGGAACGGGAACGGGCCGAGCGCCGCGCCCAACGGGAGCGTTCGGCCCGCGAGCTGGCCGAGATACAGGCCAGACAGGTACGCGCGGCACGCGGCCGGATCGAGCGGGAACAGGCGGAACGGGAGCAGGCGGAACGGAACAAGGCGGGGCAGGATCAGGCAGGGCGGCAGGACGCCGGGGCCGACGGCCGGTCACGGGCGGGATCGCCCGGCGGACCGGGCTCCGCGGGACAGCGCTCCCCCGGGCAGGGCTCACCCCGGCAGGGCTCCACCGGCCAGGGCTCACCCGCCGGATCACGCCCGGCGGGCAGACAGCGTTCCTCCGCCGGAGCGGCCAGGTCGGCGCCCGCCGCCACGCCGCCCGCGACGTCCCCCGCCAAGAAGTCCTCCAGCGGCGGTGTGTTCCTCCTCGTCATGGCCTTCGTCGTGATCTTCATCTGGCGCCCCTGGGAGGCCGACACCACCAGCACCTCGTCCTCCGGCGGCTCGTCGTCGTCGAGCGGCGGGAGTTCCTACGACGGCGGCTCCTCCTACTCCAGTGACAGCCCCTCGACGCCCACCCCGAGCGCCGTCGACCTCGCCTTCCGTGCCGTACGGACCGGGGAGTGCCTCAGCTCCCACGACGACGGGTTCGGACGCTGGAGCGACACCGTGCCGAAGCGGGTCGACTGCTCGGCGCCCGAGGCCTACAACCATGTCGACCGGGCCGTCTCGGACTCGACGGGTTCGGGCTGCGACGGCGGCGAGGACCAGCAGGCCTGGGCGAACCGGGGCGACGACGGGATGACCACCACGCTCTGCGTCTCCCGCAGATACGCCCCGGGCCAGTGCTTCATCGCCGAGAAGAACGGCGACCGTGTCGGCGCCGGCCGCCTCCAGGCCGTATGGAACTGCGGCGCCGACACGGTGCCCAAGGGCTACGCGTACATCATGCAGATCACCGGCTACTACTCGATGCCGGCGGACGGCAGTGACCCCAACTGCCCCGAGTACTGGTGGGAGGTGGACGACGACGAGAACTACGTCTGCGCCGAGGTGACTTCCTGAGCACCGGTCACCGCCGGAGCGCCCGACTCGCCGGAGCGCCAGGAATCGCCGGAACGTGGAAGTACCGGAGTCGCTAGATCACCAGGCTCAGCAGCGCCGCCACGACGAAGCCCGCCACCGACAGGACCGTCTCCAGCACCGTCCAGGACTTCAGGGTGTCGCGCTCCGAGATGCCGAAGTACTTGGCGACCATCCAGAAGCCGCCGTCGTTGACGTGCGAGGCGAAGATGGAGCCCGCCGAGATCGCCATGATGATCAGGGCGAGATGCGCCTGCGAGAAGCCCTGCCCCTCGACCAGCGGGACGACGATGCCCGCGGTGGTGACGATCGCGACCGTCGCCGAGCCCTGTGCCACCCGCAGTACGACGGAGATCAGCCAGGCCAGCAGGATGACCGGCAGACCGACGTCGTTGAAGGTGTCGGCGAGGGCGTCCGCGATACCGCTGCCCTTGAGGACCGCGCCGAAGACCCCGCCCGCGCCGACGACCAGCAGGATGTTGCCGACCGGTTTGAGGGAGGAGGTGGAGACCCTCTCCAGCGAGGCACGTGACCAGCCCCGGCGGATGCCCAGCAGGTAGTACGCCAGCAGCAGCGCGATCGTCAGCGCCACGAACGGGTGGCCGAAGAACTCGATCACCGAGCGGCCGGTCGACGGGTCCAGGGCGATGGACGAGAAGGTCGCCAGCAGGATCAGGACCAGCGGGGTGCCGATGATCGCGAGTACGGTCCCGAGCGCGACGGGCCGCTCGCTCGGGGTGACCCCGGAGGCCCGCTGCTCGGCGGCGACCGCGGCCTTGGCCTCCGCCGCGGCCTCGACCATGTCCTGCGGAACCTCGACGAACAGCCGCTTGCCGATCCACGCGGCGTAGACCCACGCGGCGAGCACGGCCGGGACGCCGACGACGACACCCATCAGGATGACCCAGCCCAGATCCACCCCGAAGAGTCCGGCCGCGGCGACGGGACCCGGGTGCGGCGGCAGAAAGGCATGGGTCATCGACAGACCGGCGAGCAGCGGCATCGCGTACAGCAGGACCGACTTGCCCGAGCGCCTGGCGGCGGCGTACACGATCGGCGCGAGGACGAAGATACCGACGTCGAAGAAGACCGGGACACCGAAGACGACACCGGTGACCCCCATGGCGAGCGGCGCGCGCTTCTCGCCGAAGAGACGGAGCAGCCGGGCGCTCAGCACCTCGGCGCCGCCGGACACTTCGAGGATCGCGCCGAGCATGGTGCCCAGACCGATGATGATCGCGACATGGCCGAGGATGCCGCCCATACCCGTCTCGATCATGGAGACGGCGGCGGACTTCTGGACCGTGCCGAAGAGTTCGGTGACGGAGAGACCGGCGGCGAGGCCGACGGCTATGGAGACACCGAGGAGGGCCACGAAGGGCTGGAGCCTGACCTTGATGATCAGGAGGAGAAGGAGGGCGATACCGAGGGCGGCGACGGTCAGCAGACCGGCGGTGCCGTCGATCAGGAGCAGCAGACCACCGGTGTGGGGCGGTGTCTCGGGTGGGGCGTCGGCGGCCAGGAGCATGGGGGGACCTCTGTTCAGGGGGTTCAGGAAGCTCGGGGGGTTCCGGGGATTCAGGGGGTTATGGGGATATAAGGGCATACGGCGATGGCGTGGCGATGGTGTGCGGGGCAGGGGGGATCGCGGTACGGCGCCGCGGGGGCGGTCGCCGTACCGGGTCGGTTTCCGGATCTCCGGATCTCTGGATCTCTGGCGGGCTTCGGGGCCTCGCGGACTTCGGGAGCTTGGGGGTTCGGGAGCTGGGGGGCTTCGGTGGCTCAGCCGAGGACGGCGAGCGCGTCGATCTCGATCAACAGCCCCTTGGGCAGGCCCACATAGACGGTCGTACGCGCGGCGGGGGCCTCCTTCAGCCCCTGCTCCTCGAAGTACGCGTTGTAGATCGCGTTCATCTCGGCGAAGTGGTCCACGTCGGTGAGATAGACGCGCATCATCATGACGTCGTCCCAACTCGCGCCGCCCTCCTCCAGGATCGCCCGGACATTGGCGAACGTCTGGAGGGTCTGCTCACGCAGGGTCGGTCCCGCGACCGTGGGCGCCTGCCCCTCGACGGCGGGCAGGAAACCGACCTGGCCCGCGACCTGGAGGATGTTCCCCTTGCGGACGCCGTGCGAGAACTTCGCCGGCGGGGCGGTGTGGGTGGCGGGCGTGAGGGCGGTCTTCTCGGTCATGTGGCACTCATCCTTCGGGCGTGTCCTTGACGGGGGCGGTGTGGAGCGGGGTGGTGCTGATGGGGGCGGTGCCGGAGTACTCCCGGCTGATGGCGTCCGCGGTACGGCGTACCAGCGGCAGCAGGGTGAGGAGTTCCTCGGCGGTGACCACGACGTTCGGCGCGGAGACCGACATGGCGGCGACGGCCCGGCCGTCCGTACCGCGGACCGGGGCGCCGACGCAGTTGATGGACTCCTCGTGGCCGCCGAGATCGGTGGCCCAGCCCTGTTCGCGCACGGTCGCCAGCTCCTTGAGGAAGGCGGCGGCGTTCGGCGTCGAACGGGACGTGTAGGCGGGGTAGTCGAGCTTCTCCGCGACGGCGCGGCGCTCGGGCTCGGGAAGGTCGGCGAGCAGGAGCTTGGCCACGGCGGCGACGGTGATCGCGACGGGCTTGCCGATCCGCGAGTACATACGGACGGGGTAGCGGCTCTCGACCTTGTCGATGTAGAGGACCTCGTTCTCCTCGTACACGGCGAGATGGACGGTGTGCCCGATCTCCTCGTTGAGCGCGCTGAGATGGGGGTGCGCGATCTCGCGTACGTCCAGGTTCTCCACGGCCTCCTGCGCGAGCGCGAAGAGACGGGCGCCGAGGCGGTAGCGCTGGTCCTGCTGGCGGTGGACGAGCCCGTGCTCGTGGAGCGTACGGAGCAGCCGCAGCGCGGTGGACTTGTGCACACCGAGCCGGTCCGCGACCTGCCCGAGATCGGCGGGTCCCTGGGCGAGCAGCGGAAGGATGCTCAGCGCGCGGTCGACGGTCTGGCTCATGGGGTACGTACCTCCTGCTCCGTGGCCTCCGTCCAGCCGGGGCCGAGACGAAGTCTCCCCCACGCCCGCGCGTCGAGGCCCGCGAGCCGGTCGGCGTCCGCGCGCGCGGGCGGCGCCCCGAGATCGCCGGGCACGGTGAGGGCGGCGGCGGCCATGAGATGCCCGTGGCGCAGCCGGGCGGCGGCGGGCAGGCCGCGCAGGGTCGCGGAGAGGAATCCGGCGGCGAAGGCGTCCCCGGCCCCGACGGGCGCGACGACATCGACGCGGAGGGCGGGCACGGAGACGACGGTGTCGCGCCCGTACTCCGCCTCGTGCCCGTACTCCGCCTCGTGCCCGTACTCCGCCTCGCGCCCATGCGCCGAGTCGTGCCCGTACGCCGACGAAGCAGGCGTGACGGGCGTGGCGGGCGGGGCGCCCGCGGTGCCGAGGGCCGTCGTCTCCGGCTCGCGTGTGTAGACCGTCGCCCCCGCCGCGCCGCGTTTGATCACCAGCGTCCGCGGTTCGGGCAGCGCGGCGCGGATCGCCTCCGCGCCGTGCAGGTCCCAGGCCGCCGCGGCCTCGTCCTCGCCGACGAACACCAGGTCGGCGCCGCGCGCGAGGTCCAGCAGCACACGGACGCCGGAGGGATCGCGCCACAGATTCGGGCGGTGGTTGACGTCGAAGGAGACCAGCGGGCGCCCGGGGGTCCGCGCGGTCAGCGCGCGCATCAGCGCCAGGCAGTCGTCCGAGAGCGCGGCGGTGATACCGGACAGATGCAGCAGTGCCCCCGACCGGAGGTCCTCGGGCGCCATGTTGTCCGGCGACATCGCGGAGGCGGCGGAACCCGCGCGGTAGTAGACGACCTCGTGCGCGTCGGTGGCGCGGTCCGTCGCCGTACGGAAGTAGATACCGGTGGGCCGGTGCGGGTCGCGGCGCACACCCGAGGTGTCGACCCCGTACGCGGCGACCGACCGTACGAGATGGTCGCCGAAGCCGTCGGCGCCGACCCGGCTGACCCAGCGCACCCGGTGCCCGGCCGCCGCCAGCGCGCAGGCGACATTGGACTCGGCGCCGCCGATCGTACGGTCGAAGGACGGGACGTCCGCGAGCGGGCCGGGCCGCGAGGGCAGGAAGGTGACCATGGACTCACCGAGACAGACGACCTCCGCGTCCGCGGTTCCGGTCACGCTGGGACTCCTCGCCGCTCGTGATGTTCGATGAGGTCACCATTGACCCGCTGTCGCTCGGATGTTAGACAGCGGTGAGCGTTACACGCAATGGTCATTGCAAGTATTGCAACGACACTGCCGAAACAAACCGCTGGAACCACCGCAACCGCCACAACCGCCGCAACCGCTGAAGCAAGGGGAGGCTCCCATGGCCGCCGACGGACGTACCGACGAGCGCCTCGACCGGCGACCCGGCGGGGGGCTCGGCGACGAGCGCGTCGACCACCGCTTCAAGGGCCTCCCGCCGGACGCCGAGGGTCTCACCGTCGCCGCGCTCGCCGCCGAGCGCCGCTCCCTCTTCAGCGGCGGCTTCACCACCCCTGTCCTCGCCCTCTCCGCCGAGTCGGTCGAGCACAATCTCGCCCTCCTGGAGTCCTACTCCGCGCGCCACGGCCTGGCCTTCGCCCCCCACGGCAAGACCTCCATGTCGCCGCAGCTCTTCGCCCGCCAGCTCGACCGCGGCGCCTGGGGCATCACCGCCGCCGTGCCCCACCAGGTGCGTGTCTACCGCGCGTTCGGCATCCGGCGGATCTTCCTCGCCAACGAGCTGGTCGACGCGGCGGCGCTGCGCTGGCTCGCCGCCGAGCTGGACCGGGACCCCGCCTTCCGGTTCCTCTGCTACGTCGACTCCGTACGCGGTGTCGAGCTGATGGACGAGGCCCTGAGCGCGGCGGGCGCCGTCCGCCCGGTGGAGGTCGTCGTCGAGCTGGGCGCGGGCGAGGGCGCCCGTACCGGAGCCCGTACGGAGGCGGAGTGCGCCGCGGTCGCCGACGCGGTGGCGGCGGTGACGACCCTGCGGCTCGTCGGCGTCGCCGGTTACGAGGGCGAGGTCCCGGCGGCCGACGGTGACTCCGTCCGCGCCTGGCTGCGCCGGCTCGTCGCCCTGGCGGCCGGCTTCGACAAGGCCGGCCGCTTCGCCGTCCCGGCGGCGGACGCCGGCACGAGCGGCGCTCCCGGCGGCGAGATCGTCATCAGCGCGGGCGGCAGCGCCTGGTTCGACGCGGTCGCGGACGTCTTCGCGGAGATCCCCCCGCTCTCGCGTCCCGTGCTGAAGCTGCTGCGCTCGGGCGCGTACATCTCGCACGACGACGGCCACTACCGCCATCTCACCCCCTTCAACCGTGTCCCCGAGGAAGGCTCCCTCCAGCCCGCCTTCCGGCTCTGGGCCCAGGTCGTCTCCCGTCCCTCCCCCGGCCAGGCCTTCGTCAACGCGGGCAAGCGGGACGCGGCGTACGACCTGGACCTGCCCGAGGCCCAGGTCGTACGGGACGGGCGCACCGGCGCGATCCGCCCGGCGGCCGGTGTCACGGTCACGGGCCTGTCCGACCAGCACGGCTGGCTGACCACCACGCCCGAGGCGGAGCTGGAGGTCGGCGACTGGGTCGGGATGGGGCTGTCCCATCCGTGCACCTCGTTCGACAAGTGGCAGCTCATTCCGCTCGTGGAGGCGGACGGCACGGTCACGGACCTCATCCGTACGTTCTTCTGAGAGGGCCGGTCATGGATCTCGTTCTGCGGGACGCGCGTGTCATCGACGGCACGGGCGGCCCCTCGTACCGCGCGGACGTGGGCATCACCGGCGGCCGGGTCGCCGCGATACACAAGGAGTCCGGGGGCGGGGGCCGTCCCACCGGCGCCCGGGTCCTCGACGCCGGCGGACTCGCCCTCTCCCCCGGCTTCATCGACATGCACGCGCACAGCGATCTGGCGCTGCTGCGCGACCCCGATCACTCGGCGAAGGCCGCGCAGGGCGTGACCCTCGAAGTGATCGGCCAGGACGGTCTGTCGTACGCGCCCGTCGACGACACGACCCTCGCTCAGGTGCGGCGGGCGATCACCGGGTGGAACGGCGGCGCGCCGGAGGACACGAGCGTCGACTTCGACTGGCGCACGGTCGGCGAGTATCTGGACCGGCTCGACCACGGCTTCGACGGCCGGGGCATCGCGGTCAACGCCGCGTATCTGATCCCGCAGGGCACGGTCCGTATGCACGCGGTCGGCTGGGACGACCGGCCCGCGACCGACGCCGAACTCGCCAGGATGAAACGGCTGGTGGCCGAGTCCATGGAGCAGGGTGCGGTCGGGATGTCCTCCGGGCTGACCTACACGCCCGGGATGTACGCGGACGACGCCGAACTGACCGAGCTGTGCCGGGTGGTGGCGGAGTACGACGGCTACTACTGCCCGCACCACCGGTCCTACGGCGCCGGGGCGCTCCAGGCGTACGAGGAGATGGTGACGCTCACCCGCAACGCCGGCTGCGCCCTCCATCTCGCCCACGCCACCATGAACTTCGGGGTGAACAAGGGGAAGGCGCCCGAGCTGCTCGCGCTGCTCGACCGGGCGCTGGACTCGGGCGCGGACATCTCCCTGGACACCTATCCCTACACCCCCGGCTGCACCACGCTGGTGGCGATGCTGCCGAGCTGGGCGGGCGAGGGCGGTCCCGACACGGTCCTGGACCGGCTGCGGGACGACTCCGCCGCCGAGAGGATCCGCCACCATCTGGAGGTGGTGGGCTCCGACGGCTGCCACGGTGTGCCCATCGAGTGGGACACGATCGAGATCTCCGGCGTCTCGGCACCGGGACTCGCGGACCATGTCGGCCGTACGGTCGCGGAGTCGGCGCGGGCGCGCGGTGAGGCGCCCTGGACCACGGCCCGCCGGCTCCTGATCGACGACCGGCTGGGCTCGACGATCCTCCAGCACGTGGGGCACGAGGAGAACGTCCGCGCGATCATGCGGCACCGCGTCCACACGGGCGGCAGCGACGGCATCCTCCAGGGCGCCAAGCCGCATCCGCGCGCCTACGGCACGTTCCCCCAGTATCTGGGCCGGTACGCGCGTGACCTGGGCGTGCTGTCACTGGAGGAGTGCGTGTCCCACCTCACCGCCCGCCCCGCCGCCCGTCTGCGCCTCCCCGACCGCGGTCTGGTCCGCGAGGGCTACCGCGCCGATCTGGTCCTCTTCGACCCGGACACGGTCGCGGCGGGCTCCACCTTCGCGTCCCCGCGCGTACTGCCGGTGGGCATCCCGTACGTACTGATCGACGGGCACTTCGTGATCGAGGACGGCCGCCGCACGGACGTCCTGGCGGGGCGGTCCGTACGGCGGTCGCGCTGAGCGCCCCGCCCAGGCGGGCGGCGCGTCCGCTCGGGCGGGGCGCCGCCGCCGCTCAGGCCGAGGCCAGACGCAGGACAAGGGCCGCCGCGGCCAGCAGGAAGAGGCCGACGGCCGGGGCGATCTCGTAGTCCTTCACCCGGAGATGCGCGATGGTGGCGCCGATGAAGTAGAGGACCACACCGATCGCGGCGGCCACGCCGAGTGCCGGGACCCAGAGGCCGATCACCAGGCCCACCGCGCCCGCCGCCTTGAGCGTGGCGAGGCGTGGCAGCCAGGAGTCCGGGACGCCCACCTTGGACATCGAACCGACGACCGACTCCTGCCGGGTGATGGTGGCGACGGCGGAGGCCGCCAGGACGGCGGCGAGCAGAATGCCGACTACGGCGTAGGCGATGAACACGGATGACCCCTCGGACGGTGTGCGTACGGCGTGTGAAGAACCGCGGGAAGACCGCGGGAAGACCACGGGAAACGAAAGGAGGTCCACTGATCGAGGGCCCCCGCTCAACGTGCCGGAATCCGCGGCTCCCAGGAACACCGGGCCGAGACTAGTAATGACAGGGCTACGATCCGGCGGCTCCCGGCGCGGAGCCCGGCCGGTACATTGCCTTCCGTGAGCGACAACGAGCTGGGCCTGTTCCTGCGCGCCCGCCGCGAGTCCGTCACCCCCGCCGAGGTCGGGCTCCCGGACAGTGGCCGGCGCCGTACGCCCGGCCTGCGCCGCTCCGAGCTGGCCACGCTCGCCGGTATCAGCGTCGAGTACCTCGCCCGGCTCGAACAGGGCCGGGACCGTCATCCCTCCGCGCAGGTGCTGACCGTGCTCGCGAACGCCCTGCGGCTCACCGACGAGGAGCGCTTCGCCCTGCTGCGCCAGGTCAAGGCGAACAGCGACACGCTCAAGCTCTGCCCGGGGGCGGGCCGCCCGCCTGCCAGGACCGTACGCCCCACCCTGCGCGCGGTGCTCGAACGGCTGGAGCCCACCCCCGCCGTCCTGCTGAACCGGCTGACCGAGGTGCTGGCCTTCACCCGCGGTTACGAGCTGCTCGTCGGCCCGCTGGGTCTGCTGGACGCCTCCTCACCGAGTCTCGTCCGCTATCTGCTCACCGATCCACGGGCCCGTACCGCGCACCCGGAGTGGTCCCGCGCCGCCGATGAGCAGATCGGCCGGCTGAAGACCGACTCCGTCCCCGACGACCCGCATCTCGCGGCGCTCGTCGAGGAGCTGACGCTCAGCGTGGGCACCCCGTTCACGGAGCGGTGGGCCGCCGCCCCCCGGATGCCCGCGAACCTCAGCGCCTGGCGGCTCGTCCACCCCGGCGCGGGGGAGCTGCGGCTGCTCGACGAGACGCTCGAACTGCCGGAGGCCGAGGGCCAGCGGCTGCTGATCCATCTCCCCGCCGACGAGGCGACGTCCACGGCGCTCGACGCCCTCACCGGCCGCCGCCCCGGCGCACTGCGCGCGGTCTGAACCGCCGGCGCGGCTGAACCGCCGGCACGGATGAACCACTGGTACGGCTGAAACCGGCCCGTCCGGCGCCCGTCCCGCGCCCACCCGCGCCCGTGCGGCGATCGAGGACGAACGATTCGGTACGCCCGGAACGCCGTCACCGCGCCTCCGCACCGGACCGCACACTTCCGCGTCCCCCGCCCGCCGTACTGCGCCGCCCGGCCCCCAACCTCGCCCCGACCGGCTGACGTGTCCCAAAACACGACGCGGGCTCCGTTACGCCGCCGTAAGCTCGCGGACATGCAGGTCATCCAGTCGACGAAGCTCGCAAACGTCTGTTACGAGATCCGGGGCCCCGTCCTCGACGAGGCGATGCGGCTGGAGGCGGCGGGCCAGCGCATCCTCAAGCTCAACACCGGCAACCCGGCCGCCTTCGGCTTCGAGTGCCCGCCCGAGATCCTGGAGGACGTACTCCGCAATCTCGGGGACGCCCACGGATACGGGGACGCGAAGGGGCTGCTCTCCGCCAGGCGCGCGGTGATGCAGCACTACCAGACCAAGGGCATCGAGCTGGACGTCGAGGACATCTACCTCGGCAACGGGGTCTCCGAGCTGATCCAGATGTCGATGCAGGCGCTGCTCGACGACGGCGACGAGGTGCTCGTACCGGCGCCGGACTATCCGCTGTGGACGGCGGCGGTCTCCCTCGCGGGCGGCACGGCCGTGCACTACCGCTGCGACGAGCAGTCCGAGTGGATGCCGGACCTCGCCGACATCGAACGGAAGATCACCGACCGCACCAAGGCGCTGGTGATCATCAACCCGAACAATCCGACGGGCGCGGTATACGGCGAGGAGATGCTCACGGCGCTCACGGAGATCGCCCGCCGCCACCATCTCGTCGTCTGCTCCGACGAGATCTACGACCGGATCCTCTACGACGGCGCCACGCACACCCCGACCGCCGCCATCGCCCCGGATCTGCTCACGCTGACCTTCAACGGGCTCTCCAAGAACTACCGGGTGGCCGGTTTCCGCTCCGGCTGGCTGGCGGTCTGCGGGCCCAAGGCGCACGCGGCCTCGTACATCGAGGGTCTGACGATCCTGGCCAATATGCGGCTGTGCGCCAATATGCCGTCGCAGCACGCGGTGGCCACGGCGCTGGGCGGCCGGCAGTCCATCCGGGATCTGGTCCTGCCGGGCGGGCGGATCCTGGAGCAGCGGAACACCGCGTACGAGCTGCTCACCTCGATCCCGGGCGTGACCTGCGTCAAGCCCAAGGGCGCGCTCTATCTCTTCCCGCGGCTCGATCCCAAGGTCTTCAAGATCAAGGACGACCGGCAGATGGTGCTGGATCTGCTGCGGGCCGAGAAGATCATGGTCGTGCACGGTACGGGGTTCAACTGGCCGGAGCCGGACCACTTCCGGATCGTGACCCTGCCCGCCGTACAGGATCTGACGGACGCGGTGACCCGGATCGGGACCTTCCTGGACGGCTACTCGCAGCCGTAGGCGATACGGGCGCCGCCGTGCCCGTACGGCCCGTACGGCCCGTATCGCCCGCGCGAAGGTTCCGGACTGTCCGTGAGAAGGGTCCGGACTCCGCTCAACTTTAGACTCGATCCAAGGTAGGATGGTCTCCTGACGATGCCAGGAGGCCATCCTCATGTATGAGCCGATCCGCGCCAAGTCGGTCCACACCCTGGCCGCTGACGCCGATTTCCCCCACCGCACCCGCGAGGAAGAGCTGAACATCCAGCTCGCCGGACATCTCTCCGCCCTGCTCGCCGTCACCGACGAGCTGGGGCTCGAAGAGCCCGGCGCGAGCATCGCCGGGCAGATCAGCAGGCTCCGAGGCACCCCGCCGGTCCGGCACGCGGCGCTCGCCGACGCCGACCCGGCGGTGCTGCACCGCCGCGCCCTGGCCCTCGCGGGCCGCTCGCTCGTCGTCGCCGCCTCGCGGGCCGACACCGCCGCGGCGATCCTCTCCGCCGAGCGTATGGACGCGCACACCGCCGCGCTGGCCGAGCTGCCCGCCGCTGCCGCTGCCCCGGCTCCCGCACCGTCCCCGGCCCCAGCCGCTACCCCTACCCCGGCCCCGGCCCCGGCCCCGGCCCCGGCCCCGGAGGATCAGCGGCTGGTCGGCGCCCACTGACGGCCCCGGTCCCGCGGGCCGCGGAGGCGCGCGGACCGGGCGCCCCTCACCACCGGCGGGCGCGCGCCACGGCGTCGCGCGGCCTCCGAGTGAGGCCAATGCCCGACGGCCCCCGGAGGCCGGCCGGCACGCTGTGGCCGCGGTCGCTATGACCGCTGTGAACCTTCCGTTCCGGTTCCTTACCGGGATGGGTACTTCACCCCGCGTACACCCAACTCCCCCCGGAATGTGGGTCTCCGCGAGCACGCTTTGGGCGTGAGACGCATCGTGGGAATCATCCTGGCGGTGCTGCTGATCGGCGGAGTGGCAGCAGCCGTCGTGGCAGGCCGAGAGAGCCAGGAAGCAAGCACGGCAACGAAGACCGTGCGAGGGGTCATCGGTTCGGAGAAGGCGGAGTTCTTCGCCGACCCCGACGTCGTCAAGGCCCTGGACGAACATGGTTACGCCGTGAAGACGGAGACCTCCGGCTCCTGGGCCATGGAGGAACTCTCTCTCGACGGCACCGACTTCGCCTTTCCCTCCTCCAAGGCACCGGCGGACGAACTGGCCGCGAAGTACCAGGTCCAGGGCACCCCGCCGCGGCCCTTCTACTCCCCGCTGGTGGTCGTCGCCCACCGCTCCGCCGCCCAGGTCCTGGCCCGCAACGGACTGGCCACCCTGGACGGCGAGTCGCGCGGCACCCTGCGGATGGGCCCGTATCTGGAGGCGGCGCGCGAGGAGCGCACCTGGCAGCAGCTCAAGGGGGCCTCGGCCCACGCCGAGCTGACCGGGACGGTCTTCATCGCGAGCACCGACCCCATGACCTCCAGCTCGGGCGCGCTCTATCTCGCCGCCGCGTCCTATGTCGCCGACGGCGGAAAGGTCGTGGGCGACAAGGCGGCCGTCGCCCGTACGGCACCGCTGCTCAAGCAGCTCACCGTGGTCCAGGGCGCCCAGCAGACCAGTTCCGACGCGCCGTTCCGCGACTTCATCAGCGGCGTCGGGAATCCGCTGGTGCTGGTCTACGAGTCGCAGGTGGCCTCGGTGCTGCTCCAGCGGCAGGAGGTCGGGGATCTGGTGGTGCTCTACCCGGACACCACCGTCAACAGCGACCACACGCTCGTACCGCTCACCGAGAACGGGCGGGCGCTCGGCGCGCTGCTCACCACCGATCCGCGCCTGCGCGAGCTGGCGGTACGGCACGGCTTCCGCCCGCAGGGAGCCGCGGCGGAGTTCACCGCCGCCACCGCTCCCTACCAGGCCTTCCTCAACCAGCGGCTGACCGGGGTCCGCCAGGCGCCCGTGCCCACCACCGAGTGGCTGCACGCGATGGCGCAGCGGGCCCGGTCGTAGGCGGCCCGCCGTGGCAGCCCAGGTCGCGGCCGGTCCGGTCCCGGCCGGCACTTCGCGCTTCGCTCTTCACGTCCCAGGGGGAACCAGATGTCCGTAGAACAGAGCCCCGGGCCGGCCGGCCCGGAGCTGATCCTCACCCCGCCCGAACCCGTCGCCCCGGTCCGTACCGAACAGGCCGCGGGACTGGTGCCGATCGACGACTCCGTACGCACGGAGATGACCCGGCGCGCCACGGACTATGTCGGGTCGCTCGCCGCGCTCGACGCCCGCTCGCCCGAATTCACCGCACGTATCGGCGAGATCGCCAATCTCGGCGCCGGTGAGATCCGCGGCGCGGCCCAGCAGTCCAACCGGATGCTGGACCGTACGATCCACTCGCTCTCCTCCGGCGGCGAGGACGCCCAGTCCCGGGTGTCGTCCTCGCTGGTCGAACTGCGCCGTACGGTCGAGGACCTGGACCCGCGCGACACCCCGGGCAAGGGGGCCCGCCGGTTTCTCTCGAAGCTGCCCGGCGGCAACAAGCTGCGCGATCACGCCGCCAAGTACGCCTCCTCGCAGGGCACCCTGAACAAGATCGTGAGCTCGCTCAGGGGCGGCCAGGACGAACTGCGCCGTGACAACGCCGCGCTGCACACCGAGCGCACACGTCTGTGGGAGACCATGGGCAAGCTCCAGGAGTACGCGGTGCTCACCTCGGCGCTCGACACGGCGATCGAGGAGCGGATCGGCTCGGTCGGCCTCACCGATCCGGCGCAGGCCGACGCGCTGCGCGCCGATGTCCTCTTCCCCGTCCGGCAGAAGCACCAGGACCTGCTGACCCAGCTCGCGGTGTGCGCGCAGGGCTACTTGGCGATGGATGTCGTACGGCGCAACAACGAGGAGCTGATCAAGGGCGTCGACCGCGCCGCGACCACCACGGTCTCGGCGCTGCGGATCGCGGTGATGCTCTCCTCGGCCCTGGAGAACCAGCGCAAGGTGACCGAGCAGGTGAACGTCCTGCGCTCGACGACGGAGGACCTGATCCGCGGCAACGCGGAGATGCTCGCCACCCAGAGCGGCGAGATCCAGCGCATCGCGGCGGATCCGGCGGTGGGGGCGGAGACGCTGCGCACCGCGTTCCAGCAGATCTACCGGACGCTGGACGCGATCGACACGTACAAGATCCAGGCGACGGAGTCGATGGCCTCCACGGTGGAGTCCCTGACGGCCGAGCTCCGGAGCGCGAGCACCTATCTGGAGCGGACCCGCTCGGCGAGCGCGCTGGAAGGAGGCCTCCAGTGAGACGAAGGCCTCCGGTGAGACGCACGCTGACCGCCGTACTCGTCACCGCCCTGCTGAGCGCCGCCACGGCGTGCACCACCGGCGGGGGCGACGCGCCGGACGGGCCGGAGTCCGCCCCGGCCACGACATACCGTCCGGGCACCCTGCGGGTGCTCGCCTCCAGTGAACTCTCCGACATGCAGGGGGTACTGGACCAGGCCGAGCAGAGGACCGGGGTGAAGGTACGCCCCACCTGGACCGGCACGCTCGACGCCGCCGAGCTGATCGCGTCGGGCAAGGCGGACGGGGCGTACGACGCGGTCTGGCTGTCGTCCAACGACTATCTGCGGCTCGACCCCGGGGTGGCGCGGCGCATCACCAACGAGACGCCGGTGATGTCCTCGCCCGTCGCGCTCGGGGTGCGGACGGAGACCGTACGGCGGCTCGGCTGGCAGCCGGACGAGGTCACCTGGTCCCAGGTGCACCAGGCGGTCGTGGCCGGGAAGCTGACCTACGGGATGACCGACCCCGTACGTTCCAACTCCGGTTTCTCCGCGCTGATCTCGGTGGCCTCCGGGCTCTCGGGCGCGCAGTCGGCGCTCACCGACGCGGATGTGCGCCGGGCGTCGGGGAAGCTGAAGGAGTTCTTCACCGGGCAGAAGCTCACGTCGGGTTCGTCCGGCTGGCTGGCGACGGCCTACACCCGGCGCGGCAGTGTGGACGCGCTGGTCAACTACGAGTCCGTGCTGCTCTCCATGAACCGGGACAGCCGCACCGGGCTCACCGTGATCCGTCCCAAGGACGGGGTGGTGACCGCCGACTACCCCTTCACCCTGCTGACGTCGGCGCCCCAGGAGGCGCGGGAGGCGGGCCAGGCGCTCACCTCGTATCTGCGCAGCCCGGAGGCGCAGAAGTCGCTGACCGAGCAGACGTTCCGGCGCCCCGTCATCCCGTCCATACCGCCCGCGGCGGGCCTGGCCACCGACAAGCGGCGCGAACTCCCCTTCCCCGGCTCGCGTTCGGTCGCGGACGGGCTGCTCCACGCGTACGAGAACCAGCTGCGCCGTCCTTCGCGCACGGTGTACGTACTGGACACCTCGGGCTCGATGGAGGGCGAACGGCTCTCCCGGCTGAAGGACGCGCTCGCGGGGCTGACCGGTACGGACGACTCCGCGACCGGGGAGCGCTTCCGTGACCGGGAGGAGGTGACGCTGATGCCGTTCGGCTCCGAGGTGAAGCGGGTCCTGAGCCATACGGTGGACCCGGCCGGCCGGGCCGCCGCGCTGGACGCGATCCGCGCGGACGCCAGGGCGCTGTCGGCGTCCGGTGACACGGCCGTCTACAGCAGTCTGCGGGAGGCGTACTCCCATCTCGGCAAGGGCGGTCCGGGCTCGGACGCCTTCACCTCGATCGTCCTGATGACGGACGGCGAGAACACCACGGGCACGAAGGCCGTCGAATTCGACAGCTTCTACGCGGGACTGCCCGCGGACCAGCGTGCCACCCCCGTCTTCCCCATCCTCTTCGGCGACTCGGACCGCGCGGAGCTGGAGCACATCGCCCAGCTCACGGGCGGTCGGCTGTTCGACGCGACGGGTGGCGAGGAGTCGCTCGACGGCGCCTTCGAGGAGATCCGTGGCTACCAGTAGAGCAATCGGCAGGGCACTGGCGTATCTGGAGTCGCGCAAGAACCTGGTGGGCAGCGCGGCGGGCGTGGGCGGCCTCGCCCTCACCTTCACCGGTCTCGCGGGCGCGTACTGGCCGGTGGTCGTGGCGGGACTGTACGGCGCGGGCGCGCTGATCGCCCCGCCGGAACGCCCGGACGCCCCGGCCTTCACCAACCCGGCCGAGCAACTGGACGAACTCCGCGCCGACTTCACCAGGCTTCACGCCTATCTCGCCGAGGTCGACCTCCCGCCCACCGCGGCGGGCCGCCTCACCGAACTGACCGAGGTCCTGGCCGCCCTGCTCGAACCCGGCTGGGTCGCCGACGCCCTCGCCACCGACGCCGAAGGTGTCCACACCCTCTCCCGGGCCATCCGCCAGGACGTCCCGGAATCGGTGGACACCTTCGTACGCACCCGCTGGTGGACCCGCCTCCAGCCCGGCATGGAACCCCCGGAACGCCATCTCGAACGCCAGCTCACGGTCCTGTACGACGAGGCCCGCGCCCTGGCGACGGCCCTGAGAGAAGCCGAGTCCCGCCGCCAGGAGACCCACACCCGCTACCTGGAGGACCGCCACCGCCCGCCGGGACTGTGAGGGCTGGGGGAGGCGGGGGGCTGGGGGGGCCGGAACGACCTCCGGCTCCGGGGGTGGGGCGGGGGCGGCGGGGCGTCAGCTCATCGTTCAGCTCACCGCTTCGATGGCCGCCTTGATGACCTTGGTGACGGCCTCCGGGTGGGAGATGAGCGTCAGGTGCGAGCCGCCCTGGAACGTGGTGATCTTCGAGCCCGCCCGGCGGGCCATCATCAGTTCGGACTCGGGCGTGATGATCTGGTCGCCGGTGCTGATGAAGTACCACGAGGGGATCGTCTTCCACGCCGCGTACTTGGACGGCGTGTCGAACGCTGCCATCGACGCGGCGCGCTGGGTGGCCCACAGGTTGACGGCCTGCTTGGCCGGCAGGTCCTGGGCGAACTTCCTGACGAAGATGTCCTGCTTCAAGTACAGGTTCGCCGTGCCCTCCGGGGCGTTCGCGTACGGGACGCTGTCGAACAGCGTCTCGGGCGGGGCGTTGAGCGCCGATGCCGAGCCGCTCAGCTCCCCCGTGGTCTCGCCCACCGCCGGCGCGGCGGCGTCGACGTAGACGAGCGCCTTCACGTTGCCGGTCCGGGCGGCGGCGTTCGTGATGACCGAGCCGCCGTACGAGTGGCCGACCAGCACGACGGGCCCGGGGATGCTCTTGACGAAGTCGGCCACCGTCTCCGCGTCGGTGGTGAGGCCCTCCAGCGGATTGCCGATCGCTCGCGCGGAGTACCCCTCGCCGCGGAGGATCTTCACCTCACCGCCCCAGCTCGATGTGTCGGCCCAGGCGCCGTGGATCATCACGACCGTCGGTGCGGCCTCGGTACCACCGCCCCCGGGGAGGGCCGGGCGGGCACTCGCGACGGGAACGGTGGCGGCGAACGCCGTGGCGGTGAGGACGACCGCGAGCGTGTACCGGTGACGCGGACGTGTTCCCCGACGTATCTCCGGACGTGCCCCCGGACGTATCCGCGGGCCGGAAGTGGACGGCTCAGCCATCTGCTCTCTCCTTCGAACGGCGGAGGGGCTGCCCTCAGCGTCACCGCCGTTGGTCCTCGGGTCGCGCGTTGCGGAGCAGACGAGTGAAACGGAACCGCCACCCGGGTGATGATCCCCGCAGATCCGTGTCCCCCGTGCGCGGCTCACTCCGCCGTGCGCGAGTCACTCCTCCATGGGCGGCAGAGCGGACAGAAGGTCTTCGAGCATGATGGGGAAGTCACGTACGCGTACGCCCGTGGCGTTGAACACCGCGTTGGCGACCGCCGCTCCGGCGCCGCAGATGCCCAGCTCACCGACGCCTTTGGCGCCGAGAGGGTTGGCCTTGTCGTCGAATCCCTCAAGGACGACGGCGTCGATCTCGGGGATGTCGGCGTGGACGGGCACCATGTACTGCGCGAGATCCCGGTTCACGAGGGCGCCGGACCGCGTGTCCACGAGCACCGCTTCCTCCAGCGCCATCCCGACCCCCCAGATCATGCCGCCCATGAGCTGCGAGCGCGCTGTCTTGGCGTTGAGGACGCGGCCCGCCGAGAACACGCCCAGCATCCGCCGGAGCCGGATCTCGGCCGTGTCGGCGTCGACGCCCACTTCGGCGAAGTGCGCCCCGTAGGTGTTGATCGAGTAGGCCGCGTAGTTCGGATCCTCCGTCATGAACGATGCCGCGCCCTCCGCCTCGATGCCCTCGGGACGGACCCGTCCGACGATCTCGGCCAACGGCAACGGCCCGGACATCCCGTCGACGCGCACCCCGCCGTCCGCCAGGGCCGCGGTCGCGGGATCGAGACCGTACAGCGGGGAGTGCGGGTCGCCGCACGCCGCGAGCAGCAGTTCCTCGCGCAGGGCCGCGCACGCGCGGTGGACCGCGGTGCTCGAATTGCCCGCGCCCCACGAGCCGCCGGACCCCGCGCTGACGGGGAACCCGGAACGCCCGAGCTCGACCCGTACCCGGTCGGGGGGCAGTCCCAGCCCGTCGGCGGCGACCTGGGTCAGGAGCGTGTACGTGCCCGTGCCTATGTCCGTCATGTCGGACCGGACGACGGCCGTACCGTCCGCCTCCAGCCGGACCCGCGCCCTGGTCGCCCATTGGGGATGGGGGCGGATGGCGGAGGCGACGCCGTACCCGATCAGCCACCGCCCCTCCCGCAGAGTCGCGGGTCTCGTCGGGCGGTGCTTCCAGCCGAACCTGCGCTCCCCCTCGCGCAGACAGTCGACCAGATGACGGTCGCTGAACGGCACACCCCGTTCGGGGTCCAGCTCCGGCTCGTTGCGGATCCGCAGCTCGACCGGATCCATCGACAGCTCATGGGCCAGCTCGTCCATCGCCCCTTCGACCGCCAGCAGCCCCGGCGCGTGGCCCGGCGCGCGGACGTCCTCCCCGCGCGGCAGGTCGACCGATGTCAGCCGGTGACGCGTCAGCCGGTTCGGGGCGGCGTAGAGGCTGCGCGTCGTGGCGGCGGTCGGCTCGGCGTACTCCACGTCGGGGTTGGTGTACATGGTGACCTCGTGGGCGATCGCGGCCAGCCGTCCGTCCCGCCCGGCGCCGAGACGGACGCGCTGCTCCGATGTGGGGCGCAGGCCGACGAGCGGGAACGTCTGCTGCCGGGTCAGCGCGATCTTGACCGGCCGGTTCAGCGTGCGGGCGGCGATCGCGGCCAGGATCGTCTCGTAGTGGACGCGCAGTTTCGAGCCGAATCCTCCGCCGACGTACGGGCTGACCACATGGATCCGCTCTCTGTCCATCCGGAGCGTGCTCGCGATGGAGGTCCGTGCCATGTCCACGATCTGGGTGCTGGTGTGGACGATCAGGTCCTCGCCGCACGGCACCACGAGACAGGCATGCGGTTCCATCGGCTGCGAGGAGCCGTACGGCGTCGTGTAGTACTGATCGATCGTGACATCGGCGGCGGCGAACCCGGCGTCGAAATCGCCCACCGCGGCGTCGGCCGGGAGACCGATCTTCATGTTCTCCGGGAGGTGGGCGTGGTCCAGACGGGCGGCGAAGTCGTAACGTCCCCGCTCGACGGCGTAGGTGACATCGATGAGGCCGGCCGCCGCCCGAGCCTGTTCGAGGGTCGTCGCGACGACGAGCGCCACGGGTTCACCGTGGAAGTGGATCTCGGGGTTGGCGAGTGCCGTGAAGGCGCGCGGGTACTCCAGGAAGGTGGACTCGTCGCGGGTGCCTTGCGGCGGGGCGTTGTGGTGGGTCATCACCATATGGACACCGGGGAGGTGTTCGGCGCGCGTGGTGTCGATCCGGGTGATGCCGCCCTTCCCGATGGTCGCGCCCAGGATGTGTCCGTAGAGCGGCGGTCCGCCCTCCCACCGCTCGTACGCGTAGGTGGCCCGGCCGGTGACCTTGAGCGGACCGTCGACGCGGTTGAGCGGCTGTCCGATCAACGGGGCTCCGGCTTCCTCGCCGGCCTTCTCAGCTCGCGCCATGGCTTCCCTCATCCCGCCCGGACCGCCCGGACCGCCCGGTCGCCAGGGACGCCTGCGGCGCTCGGGCCGCCTCGTCCAGCGTGCGGCAGAGCGTGCGCCGGGCCAGCTCGATCTTGAAGTCGTTGCCGCCCTGTCCCACGGCGTCCCGCATCGCGGCCTCGGCCGCGGCGCGGTACGTCGCCATCGTGGCCGGGCGCTCCCTCAGCGAGTCCTCCGCGGCGAGGGACCGCCAGGGCTTGTGCGCCACACCGCCGAACGCCACCCGGGCGTCCATGACCGTCGCCGTTCCCCGGCCGGCTCCCGTTCCCGCGTCCGCTCCCGTTTCCCCGCCGGCTCCCGTTCCCGCGTCCGTCGAGACGACCGCCGCCACGGAGACCAGCGCGAACTCGTAGGAGGCGCGGTCGCGTACCTTCCGGTAGAGCTGTCCGCCCGGCGGGGGCGGGGGGAGGACGACGCCCGTGATCATCTCGCCGGGCCGCAGAACGGTCTCGATGTGCGGGGTGTCCCCCGGCAGCCGGTAGAAGTCCCCGATGGCGACGGTGCGTACGGACCCGCCGGCGTCGAGCAGTTCGATCCGCGCCTCCAGCGCCGTCATCGCGACGGCCATGTCCGAGGGGTGGGTCGCGATACAGGAGTCGCTCGCGCCGAGGATCGCGTGCGTCCGGTTGAGGCCGCCGATCGCGTCACAACCGGAGCCGGGATCACGCTTGTTGCAGCCCGAGTCCGTGTAATAGAAGTACGGGCAGCGCGTGCGCTGCAACAGATTGCCGCCGACGGACGCCATGTTGCGCAACTGGCCCGAGGCACCGGCGACGAGCGCCTCGGACAGGACCGGGTAGGCGGTACGTACGCGGGCGTCGGCGGCCACATCGGAGTTCGCCGTCTGCGCGCCGATCCGCACTCCCCCGTCCGGCAGTTCCTCGATGGTCCCCAGGGGAAGCCGGCTGATGTCCACGAGATGGGCCGGCCGCTCGATCTCCAGCTTCATCAGGTCGAGCAGATTGGTCCCGCCGCTGATGAACTTCGCGCCGGGACGGGACGCCGCTGCCGCCACCGCGGCCCGCGCGTCCGTCACCCGCTCATAGGTGAAGGGCCTCATACCGGACCTCTTTCCGTGCCTCTTTCCGGGTTCGTGACGTCGGCCGGGAGATCCGCCGCGACGTCGGCCGGGACGTCGGACGGGAGATCGGCGGCGGCATGACCCGCGACATGCCTCGGAACGGGATCCACACCGGCGGCCTCGCTGTCCGCCCCGCTGTCAGCCGCGACATCACGGATGGCCGCGGCGATGTTCGGATAGGCCGCACACCGGCAGAGGTTGCCGCTCATCCGCTCGCGGAGTTCCTCGTCGGTCAGCTCGATCCGCGCGGAGGAGACATCGGCGGTGGCATGGCTGGGCCAGCCCGCCTTCACCTCGCCGAGCATGCCGACCGCGGAACAGATCTGACCAGGGGTGCAGTAGCCGCACTGGAAGCCGTCGCGCTCCACGAAGGCCGCTTGCATGGCGCTGGGACGGCCCGGTCCCCCCATGCCCTCGATCGTCGTGATCTCGTCGTCCTGGCGCATCACGGCGAGCGTCAGACAGGAATTGACGCGCCGGCCGTTGACCAGCACCGTACAGGCGCCGCACTGTCCGTGGTCGCAGCCCTTCTTGGTGCCGCTCAGACGCAGCTGCTCGCGCAGCGCGTCGAGCAGTGACGTACGGGGATCGACGTCGAGGCGCCGCGAGCGGCCGTTGACGTTCAAGGTGATCGCGGAGAGCCGTACTCCCCCGTCCCGGGCCCGGTCCACGTCCGGCTCGCTCATCGCATCCGCCTTCCCGTCTCCGCCTTCCCGCCTCCGCCTCTCCGGCGGAGCGTTCGGAGGGACTCGGACGCCACCCGCACGCCACCGGGCGGAGGGGCCTTGAGGCTGCCCACGACCGGGCGGGCATCCCGCCGGCGGGCATCCCGTCCTTTCGGCCCGGAGGGCGGCGGGAACGTTCTTCCCTTCGAAGGACATACCGGATTCCACGCTAACCCCGTACCGGCGAACCCGAAACTTGTCGGAAGGGCCGCCGGCCGTTCGTCACTGTTCCACGGTGAGAGCCCAGGTGACCGCGGAGGGGGCGGTGACCCGGACCGTCCCTTCGGCCGTGGGCCGCTTCAGGTCGATCTCGTTGTGTGTGCCGCGTACGTCCTGGGCCACGCACTCAAGGGAGAAGCTCGGTCCGACCGGCTCGACGGATACCGAAAGAGTGCCCTTTCCCCGGCAGTTGACCTGGACTCCCAGCCGTCCGTCACCGATCTTCTTCGCGAGCGGCAGGGTCGCGTTCCCCCGGCGGGACTTCGCACCGAGCAGGATCTCACCGCCTCGCAACGGCGGAGGGGCCTCGGAGACCGTCCCGGTGCCGGCGGCGGTGCCGGCGGTCGTACCGGCGGTCGTACCCGCCGCGGACGGCCGTGTCGCGGGCATGGTCACGGGGGTCGAGGACGGCTCGGAGGGGTCGTCGTCGCTCCCGGTGCAGCCACCCGCCCCGAGCAGCGCGAGGACCGTCACCGCGGTCACCGTGAACAGCGTCGGCCGCCCGCGCCACCCGTGCCGCTCGCACCGCCCGCGCCGCCTCTGCCGCCCCTGTGTCCGCGCGAAGCCGAGATTCACGGCTGGGAGTCTTCCACGCCTGCGCCGAGGAGGGCAGGGGCAGGGGCGGGACGTCGCAGGAGTCGGTAGCGGGTGCGGCGGTGGGACTGGCGCAGATCGCTCAGACCGTTGTCGTCCAGGGCGTTCCGGGCCGCCTTCCTGAACTTCGGCAGGCTCTCCGTCATGGGCTGGACCGTCTGCTCGAACGAGATGAGCAGGGCGATCGTGTCCCGTGGCAGCTTTCCGGCCGGATTCCTTTCGTGCTCTTCTCTGATACGCCCGAGATCCGCGCAGAGGGAAGAGATCACATCGACCGACTGGGCGAGTTCCTCCGCCAGCGTCGACACGTTCTCGGGGCCCGCCAGGGCGACGTCGACCCATACCGATTTCACACTTGAGGCCCGGTCCCGGCACTCGCGCACATAGCCGCTCGTGAAGTCGGCGAGGGAGTGGGGCCCCGGTTTCCGCTGCCCTATCGCCGTCTGCAGCTCTTCCATCGCGGAGATGAACGCTCTGTAGAACCCATGGCGTGGTTCACGGCGTTGCCGGTGGTGCTCCATGTGGGCCGCGATCCGCGCCGCCTCCAGCTGGGTACGGCCGGTGGCGAACGCGGCTCCTATCGTGGCGAACGTTCCCGCCAGTGCGCCGCACACCGCGGCTAACCCTGCGTCCATGACTGTTGAGTCTGACCGCTGTCACCGTCCGGCGCGAGACCTCCGCGCGCGAAACCTCCGGCGGAAAACCGCCGGTGGCGAGGGGGAACGGCCGGTCGCGAACGGGAAACCGCGAGGGACCGGGCCGGTCCCGGGGGGTGGGACCGGCCCGGCGGTGTTGGGCGGCCGATACCGACACCGATGCCGGTATCGGTATCGGTATCGGTATCGGCCGGTGTGTCGGTATCGGCCGGTGTGTCGGTATCGGTGTCGGCCGCGGTGTCAGCGCAGACGTTCCACCAGCGCGTGGTACTCGTCCCACAGTTCCTTCGGCGCGTGGTCGCCGAAGGTGTTGAGGTGCTCGGGGACCAGCGCCGCCTCCTCGCGCCAGACCTCCTTGTCCACCGAGAGCAGGAAGTCCAGCTCGGACTCCGAGAGCGCCAGACCGGCCGTGTCCAGGGCCTCCCTGGTCGGGAGGACCCCGATCGGGGTCTCGACGCCGTCGGCCTTGCCTTCGAGTCGCTCCACGATCCACTTCAGCACGCGGCTGTTCTCACCGAAGCCGGGCCAGACGAACCTGCCGGCCTCGTCCTTGCGGAACCAGTTCACGTAGTAGATCTTCGGCAGCTTCGACTCGTCGCCCCTGGCGGTCGCGTCGGCGCCGACCTTGACCCAGTGCCCCATGTAGTCGCCCATGTTGTAGCCGCAGAACGGCAGCATGGCGAAGGGGTCCCGGCGCAGCTCGCCGACCTTGCCCTCGGCGGCCGCCGTTTTCTCGGAGGCGACGTTGGCTCCGAGGAAGACACCGTGGCGCCAGTCGAAGGACTCAGTGACCAGCGGTACGGCGGAGGCACGGCGGCCGCCGAAGAGGATGGCCGAGATCGGGACCCCCCTGGGGTCCTCCCACTCGGGCGCGATGATCGGGCACTGCCCGGCGGGCACGGTGAAGCGGGCGTTGGGGTGCGCGGCGGGCGTACCGGACTCCGGTGTCCAGTCGTTGCCCTTCCAGTCGGTGAGATGCGCGGGCGGTTCCTCCGTCATGCCCTCCCACCAGACGTCGCCGTCGTCGGTGAGCGCCACATTGGTGAAGACCGAGTTGCCCCACATCGTCTTCATCGCGTTGGCGTTGGTGTGCTCACCCGTGCCGGGCGCGACTCCGAAGAAGCCCGCCTCGGGGTTGATCGCGTAGAGCCGGCCGTCCTCGCCGAACCGCATCCAGGCGATGTCGTCACCGATCGTCTCCACGGTCCAGCCGGAGATGGTCGGTTCCAGCATCGCGAGGTTCGTCTTGCCGCACGCGGACGGGAAGGCCGCGGCGACGTACTTCGACTCCCCCTGCGGCGGCGTCAGTTTGAGGATCAGCATGTGCTCGGCGAGCCAGCCCTCGTCACGCGCCATGACGGACGCGATACGCAGCGCGTAGCACTTCTTGCCGAGCAGCGCGTTGCCGCCGTATCCCGAGCCGTACGACCAGATCTCGCGGGACTCGGGGAAGTGGGAGATGTACTTGGTCGAGTTGCAGGGCCACGGCACATCGGCCTCGCCCTCGGCCAGCGGCGCGCCCAGCGTGTGGACGGCCTTGACGAAGAAGCCGTCGGAGCCCAGTTCGTCGAGGACGGCCCGGCCCATCCGGGTCATGGTGCGCATGGAGGCCGCGACATAGGCGGAGTCGGTGATCTCGACACCTATCGCGGAGAGCGGTGAACCCAGCGGGCCCATGCAGAACGGCACCACGTACATCGTCCTGCCGCGCATCGCACCACGGAAGACGCCACGGTCACCCGTGAAGATCTCCCGCATCTCGGCGGGCGCCTTCCAGTGGTTGGTCGGCCCCGCGTCCTCCTCCTTCTCGGAGCAGATGAACGTACGGTCCTCGACGCGGGCCACATCGGACGGGTCGGAGGCCGCGTAGTACGAGTTGGGCCGCTTGATCGGGTCGAGCTTCACGAACGTGCCCTTGGCGACGAGCTCCCCGCACAGGCGCTCGTACTCGCTCTCGGACCCGTCGCACCAGACCACCCTGTCCGGCTGCGTGATTGCTGCGATCTCGTCGACCCAGGAGATCAACTCCTGGTGATGGGTGGGGGCGGTTGGGGGAGCCGCGATATCGCTCGCCACGATTGCTCCTTGATGAGGGTTTTTGAGGTTTGTGCCCCTTGGGGGCCGCGACCCGGACGCTTCGTAGCCGCTCATCCGGTGCCGACCGCACTCATATGATCATCCGCCGCGCGCGCCCATCTGTCCAGAGGACCGCACACGTGAGCATCACCACTCATGCGACATGACGATGAGGTTATTTGTGCGGGAACGTAACCTACGCTCCCGTAGGTAGCATGAACCCATGACTCCTGCCTCGCCCGAGCCACTCGCCAACCCCCAGTCACAGGAAGGGGGGAGGACCGCGAGCCGAGGCGGTCCCGAGGCCGTGCCCGAGCTGTTGAGCATCGTCAAGCCGAGGCTGCGCGGCTGGCTGCACGCGGGGATGTTTCCCGCCGTGCTGATCGCGGGAGTGGTGCTCATCGTCACCACCGAGTCACTCCGCGCCAGGGTCGCCTGCGGGATCTACGTACTGACCGCCTGCCTGCTCTTCGGCGTCAGCGCGATATACCACCGGGGCACCTGGGGACCGCGCGGCGAGGCCGTACTGCGCAGGCTCGACCACGCCAATATCTTCCTGATCATCGCGGGCACCTACACCCCGCTGACCATGCTGCTGCTGCCCGACACGACGGGACGGCCCCTGCTGTGGGCGGTCTGGGCGGCGGCCGCCGCGGGCATCGCCTTCCGGGTGCTCTGGGTCGGGGCGCCACGCTGGCTCTACACGCCGTGCTACATCGCGATGGGCTGGGCCGCCGTCTTCTATCTGCCCGACTTCATGCGCACCGGCGGGATCGCCGTACTCGTCCTCGTGATCGTCGGCGGGCTGCTCTACAGCGCGGGCGGTGTGATCTACGGTCTCAAGCGCCCCAATCCGTCACCGCGCTGGTTCGGCTTCCACGAGGTGTTCCACTCCTTCACGCTGGCCGCGTTCGTCGTGCACTTCGTCGGTATCTCACTGGTGGCCTACCAGCACTCCTGAGTTCCGCAGCATTCCCGAGTCCCGGCCGCGGCCGGGACTCGGCCCGTCCGTCACACAGACCCCCATAGAGCTTGACGCTATCCCTCTTTTGAGAGTTACTGTCATTTGACACTGACTCCAGCGCGGTCGGGATCGCTCTGCTGGGCTCACTGCTCGCCGCCGCCTACACCTCCGGGCTGGACACCTCGGGGCTGCCCGCTGCCGCCGCCGGCACCGCCGGGGACTCCGTGGTCGCCGCGCATGTCGTCGCCGACCGGCTGGACGTCCCCCGGCTCGCGGCCTCTGCGGACGCCGCGTACATCCACGGGATGAACCTCGCCCTGCTGGTCTGCGGTGTCGCGGCGCTGGCCTCCGCGCTGCTGGTCATGACGCTCCTGCCGGACTCCCGGGGACCGGACTCCCTGGAATCGGGCTCCAGGGAACCGGGCTCCAGGCGAGGAGAGGACAAGAGTACGCGCGGGGGCCCGGCCGGGGACGCGGACACGGACACGGACCGGGTCGCGGGCAGGGAGCGGGAGGCCGTCCGGGAGAGCGCGACAGCCAGGGAGACAGCGACGGCCGGGGAGACAGAGGGTGACGCGGGCGTGGCCCCGGCGCCCGCCGATGCCGGACAATAGGAGTCATGGCCGCCACTTCTCACACCCCTCTCGCCCCCCTCCCGGAACACCAGCCCCCGATGGGCCTGCGCGAGCGCAAGAAGCTCAAGACGCGGATCGCGATCCGCCGGGCGACCTACGGGCTGATCGCCGAGCAGGGGTACGAGGCGACGACCATCGAGCAGATCGCGGAGGCGGCCGAGGTCTCCCCCTCGACCGTCTTCCGCTACTTCCCGACCAAGGAAGACATCGTCCTCACCGACGAGTACGACCCGGTCATGGCGGCCCTGCTGCGCTCCCGGCCGGCCGGCGAACCCGCGCTGGAGTCCATCCGGTTCGTCATGGACGAGGCGATGCGCACCATGATGGCCGGCGACTACGACGAGATGATCCAGCGCACCAAGCTGGTGGTCGAAGTGCCCGCCGTCCGGGCCCGGATGACCGAGACGATGTCGTCGACGGCCAAGCTGCTCGCCGACGCGCTGGCGGAGCGCACCGGCCGGGACGCGGACGACTTCGAGGTGCGGATCTTCGTCGCCGCCGTGCTGGGCGCCCTGCGTGAGATCACCATCTACTGGGGGGAGCGCGGCAGCCAGGACGATCTGCGCGCCCTGATCCACCGCGCTCTGGACAATCTGGCCGCCGGTCTGCGGCTGTGACGCGCAGGTCGGACATGCCGGGCCGTTGTCCCTGGTCCGCCGACTGATCGCTCTGCGGTCCCGGCGGTCCCGGCGGTCCCGGCGGTCCTGAACGCTCACGCGTTGGCGGGGAGGGCCAGGACGAGCACGGACTCGTTCTGCGGGAGGTAGTGCACCTTCACGACCCGTCCCACCTGGACATGCTGCACGGCGCGCGGCGGCAGGAACTTCTCCACCACGGTGGTGAAACCGGTGCCGTCGGGACGGGTGACGGCCAGTCCGATCGCGACCTTCGGGTTGCCGTCGCGGATCTCCCCCGGCACCTCCAGCGAGCGGACCACGGCCTCGGCGGCCACCCCGCGCTCCGCGATCTCCAGATTCTCCCGGGTGGTGACGCCCTGCCGGATCATGGCCTCGTTCATCGCGCTCTGGACCTTCGTCATATCGCCGGAGCGGTCCAGCTCCACCCTGTCCGTACGGCCGGGCAGATAACGCACCGGCAGCAGGATGCCCGGCCGGAGCATCGCCAGATCCGTCACCGGCACGACCGCCCTGGCGTACGAGGGGAACGGAACGCCGTCCGCGCCCTCCACCATCAGCTCGATCCGTACCTCGGGCTGGTCGTTGAGCGTCATCCCGGTGGGCCGCGTCGACACGACGGTCCCCACACCCACCAGCCCGTCGCGGAAGGCCGCGCTGTTGCGCCCCGAGAACGCCGCCACGACGCTGTCGCCGGAGAAGGCGAAGACGATGGGGACGACGGTGAGGGCGATGATCGGCGCGATCATCTGCGGTCCCACCCAGGCGAGAAACTCGAACCCCTCCTCGACGGGCCGGGTGAACCCCGTCCAGAGGTAGTAGCCGGTCGAGCCGAAGAGAAACACCAGGGCCGCCGCGCGGATGAGCTTCTTCATGGGTCTGTTCCTTTCCCCGAATGGGCCGGGAGCCGTGTTCGGCCGGCCGGTACGAGGACCGTAGGAGCGGCCCGCGCCCTACCAATCCCAGGTTTGGCGGCGCCGGTTCGGCGCTGAGGGACCCGCTATAGCCTGGAGCGCATGCGGACAGATGCCGGGGTGCGCGGGGTGCGTTCGGGGGCGGCGCGTCCGCGGGCGATGGTCCTGGACGAGGTGTGGCGCGAGCTGGCCGGGGTCGGTCCGCTGAGCGGTCCCCAGGGCGGGCCCCTGAGCCGTACGGTGAAGCTCGTCCTCGATCCGCTGGTGATCCGTCCCGTGCTCCATCCCCAGTGCGCGGGCCCTTTGGTGACGGCGGACGGAGCGGCCCTGCTCGCCGCGCTGATCCACGCGGCGGCGGACGTGCTGCGCGCCACGGCCGACTGGTTCACCCTGCTCAAACAGGTGCGCCGCGCGCTTCGGATCACCGAGGGCAATCCCCAGGACCTCTACTTCCAGCTCTGCTTCGAACTGGCCGCCACCTCCGGTCCGCCCGATCCGACGACCGGCCGGCGCACGGCGGAGGAGGCGCTGCGCGAGACGCACGGCTCCGCGCAGGGCCGTACGACCGGGGCGCTGAAGGAGTACATCACCGACCCCGCGCACACCGCGGAGCTGACGGCGGCCCTCGAACGCGCCTGGGTGGGCAGGCTCCACGGCAACAGCAACGGCAACAGCAACAACAGCCATGGCAACGGGTCCCGCGCCCCCGGGGAGCCCGAAAGCCCGCAAGAACAGGCCGCGTTGGTACGGGACGTGCTCGACGGCTGCGCGGCTCCGTCCGTCGGCCGGTCCCGTACGGTGCACGCTCCGGGCGGAGGGCGGACGGCCGATGCCGGGCGGTCGGGTGCGGCGGCGCTGGTACGGCTGGTCGCGCGGCACGCCGGTACGGCGGCGGGCCGGGCCCTGTGGACCGCCGCGCCCGCCCCCAGACTCCCCGCCGGCGCCGAAGAGCTGGGCCTGACGAAGCATCCGGTACCGGTCAGCCCGCGCCTGGGCGGCTCGGCAGCCACGGCCGCGACCGGACAGGGCCCCGGACAGGGGCTGGGACCGCCCTTCGACCGTACGGTGCACGAGCGGGTGTTCTCCGTGTTGCAGACGTCGAACGACCGGGCCGGGCTGGCGCCCGTACCGGAACTGGTCCACCGGGAGATCGCCCGGAGCTGCGCGCCCTGGGCCCTGAGCGACGAGTCGCTGCGTGTCGCCGCCACCGTGGGGGTACAACTCGCGCTCGGGCTGCGGCCGTTGGGCGGCGGGGACGAGAGCGGCGCGAGTGGGAGTAGGAGTGAAGGCGGGGGCGGGAGTGGAGGCGGGAGTGGAGGCGGGGGCGGGAGTGGCAGTGGGAGCCCGGAAACGGACGCGCATCGTGTGATCAACAGCCGCTGGCGCCGTGAGGCGTATGTCCTCCGGGCCCGTCGGCTCACTGTCGGCCTCGGTGAGCCGGGCGGCTCCGGTGAGCGGCCGGGCGGCTCCGGTGAGAGCGCCGTACGGGCCGCGCGGACCGCACAGACCACCGTCCCCGAACCGCTCGCGCGCATCGCGGAGGATCTCCGTACCCCCTGGCGCGCGTATCTGCGACGCCTCTGGGTCCGGCTGCACGGACGCGATGTGCGCGAGGCGCCGATGCCCGGCGTCGAGGAGCTGTGGGACGTCCTGGACGGAGTCGCCCGCTCGGTCATCCTGGACCACCGCACCCGGGTCAGACGCGCCCTCAGCGACCCGGCCGTCCCCCTCGCCGCCCCGGCCGCCCACCCCGCGCGCGAGGGGACCGCCCGCGAAGGGACCGGACACGAAGGAAGCGGACGCGAAGGAAGCGGACGCGAGAGGACCGGCCGATGACGGACACCGTACGGATCGGCCGCGCCGAGGACGGGCTGCTCCATGTCATCGCCCCGCTCCTGCCGAGCGGCGGAACACCACCGAGTGTGCTGGACCCCGCGCCCGGCGTGGATGTGGCGGTGCTGGAGGTCGCCGGCGGCCATCTCACCTGGAGCGTGCTCGCGCTGGAGGCACCGCCCGTGGCGGTGCTCGACAGCGTCGGCCCGGCCCAGGGGTGGGTCTGGGCCGTCTACGGCGAACAGACCGCGCTGGCCCTCGCCGAGAACGCGACGGCACGGGCCGGGCGGGGCGACGACACCGTCACGGACAGCACCATCACGGACAGCACCGTCACGGAAGCGTCCCCCGCCCTGCCGGAACTGGTCGCGAGCGCCCGTCGGCTGGCGTACGCGCACTGGGCGGCACGGTGGTGGCCCGCCTCCGTGGTCGACGCCATCCCCGCGCTGGACGTACACCTGCTCGGCCAGGAGATCGGCACCCTCACCGAGGAGTGCGATCTGCTCTTCGGCGCGCGGGAGACGGCCGACGCGTCACCGGCGGACGGACCGTTCCCGGCCGTCCCGCCGGACACAGTCCCGGGCGCCGACGTGCCGCCGCCCCGCGCGACCGACTACGCGCTTGCCGCCGGTCCGGCACCGGCCGCCGGCGCGGCCGACGGTCTGACACTCGCCCGGGGCACGGGCGGCTCCGACTGGCGCCGCTGTCCGCCGGGGCTGGTCGACGCCTCGGAACGCGCCGTGTCCTGGGAGGTCGTACGGGCGGCGGCACGCACCACCGTGTCCATCAGCGTGGTGGCCGCCCCCGGACCGCCGCACCCGCGCCGCGAGTTGGCGCCATGGGCGGCCGTCGGCGGAGCGGCCGCGCCACTGGACGTCCCGCTGCGCCGGGTGGCCGACACCTGGGTGGGGGACGGTCGGCTGGACGGCATACGGCCCGACGGCGTACGAGCCACGGCGGGGCCCCATACCGACGGCCCGGCCGGTCCCGATCCGTACGCCCTCGGCGCGGACGGCCTCGCCGTGGACATCCATCTCCCGGGCTTCGGCACACCGGCCGGCCCCGGGGAGGATCCGGCGGCGCAACGGGCCGTACGAGCGCGGATACGCGATCTCGCGCGGAGCCGACTGGCCAGAGCGGCAGCCGCAGCCGGTACGGACTCGGCCGCCGGGTCCGGGGCACTCCTCCTGCGCGCCGAAATCGCGGCGGCGAACGACGACTCGGACTTCTGATGACCGACCTTCCCGACGGCCACGACGCCCACTGCGAGCACGATGCCCCTGGCAGACGCGGCAGCCACGGCGACCGCGACGAGCCGGGGCCCGAGGTGATCTCCCGGATCTCCGCCCTCGTCGACACGGGCAACGACGCCTTCCTCCGAGGTGAATTCCCCGCCGCCCACGCGCTGTTCGACCAGGCCGTCGAGGCCGCGACCCGCTACGGACGGACCCTCGACCTCCGTATCCAGGCCCTGGCCAACCGGGCGAGCACGGCCGACCGGATGGGCGACCACCCGGCGGCGATCGCCTCGTTCCACGAGGCGCTGAATCTGTGCGACCGGCTCGCCGCGCTGGTCGCCACCGATCCCTCCGATCCCTCCGGTCCCGCTGACACCGCTGACACCGCCGCTGTGACGGTCCTGCGGGCGTCCGTACTCGTCAATCTCGCCCAGGCACTGACGCGCACCGGGGAGCTCGACGAGGCACACACCGTCCTGGAGCGGACCCGCGCGCTGGTGGGCGGCGCCGAGCCGGGACCGGACACGGCGGATCTGCTCATCGGCTGTCTGGTCGCCCTCACCGCGATCACGATCGAGCGCGAGCAGTGGGCCAGGGCGCACGAACTGGCCGCCGAGTCCCTCGATGTCGTCCTGCGCCACCGCCCGGAACTCGCCGGGCGCCCGCTGCTGAATCTGTCGGCGATCCATCTCGCCACCGGACGGCCGGAGCTGGCGGAGGACTTCGCCCATCAGGCGATCGCCGCGTTCGAGGCGTCGGACACCCCGGCCGGGCTCGCCGAGGCACAGCAGAGTCTCGCCCAGATGTATCTGCGCTCCGGGCGTCCCGCCCTGGCCGAACCGCTGCTCACCGCGTGCCGGACGTACTTCGAACGCACCGGGATGGGCCACCAGTCGGGCATCGGTCTCGATCTGCTCGGACTGCTCGCCGCGCTGCGCGGTGATCCGGCCAGGGCCAACACGCTGTATGCGCGCGCGGTCGCACGGTTCGAGGAGTCCGGGGCGGTGGTCGCCGCCGCCGAGGTACGCGTACGACTGGCGGCCGTTCTGCACGCCGAGGGCCGGTACGAGGAGAGCGAGGCCCAACTCGCCCTGGCCTTGGCCGCGTTCGCCACCAGCGGGCTCGGACCGCGCTGCGCGCAGACGGACTTCTACCACGCCACGCTGCTGGAGCACCGGCTGTCCGGCCCGCCCGACCGGCACGGCCCGCCGGGCCCGCCCGGCCGGTACGGCCCGCCGGGCCCGCCCGGCCGGTACGGCCCGCCCGGCGGCTCCGCCCCGGACCCCGTGCTGCTGGGCCGGGCCGTCGGGCTGGCCGTACCGGCGGCGCTCGCCATCGACGCGGTGCGGTTCACACTGGCCGACGGCGGACAGCGGGAGCGCTGGAACCGTACGTTCGCGGAACCCGCCATGCGGCTGGCGTTCCGGCTCGCCACCCGGGCGGGCGCGGCCGAGCTGGTGGCCGAGCTGATCGAGTCACGGTGCGCGGGCACCCCGCTGCTGGACGGCTCGTCCGCCACGGCCGGTCCGGCCGAGGACCCGGACGGTGACCCGGCGGTCGGGGCGCCGTTCCCCGAACCCCCTGATTTCCTGGGTCCGTTGTCCTTCCCGGGCGCGGACCGGGACACCGGCGAGGAGAAGGACGCCTTCCGGCTCGGCGCCGCGCTCGCCGGAGTGGCGGCGAGCGCGGGACTGCGGGTCTCCCCTCCGCCCCGGCTGGCGCTGAACCGTACCGGCGCGGTGGCGCTCGCCCCGTACATCGCCCAGGCCGAGGCCCGCTACGGCGGCCGGATCCGTGACGACCGGGCGGTGCCGACATGGTGAGCGTGGACGGCGTGAGCATGGACGGGGTGAGCGTGGACGGGGTGAGCGTGGACGGCGCGAACGGCGCGGGCGCCGGGACGGGAGGTACGGAGCGGCCGGACGGGCGGCCGACGGCCCTGGTCCGGATGGCCGACGCCGGGGATCTCTACATCTCCTGGCGCTGGACACACGATCTGACCGCGACGGGCGTCGGTATCGTCCCGCGCGCCGAACTCACCACGGCGCTGACCGCGCTCGCCGCCGCCCTGCCCGGCGAGGCGCTCGGCCATGCGCTGACTTCCGGCGCCTTCGCCTCGTACGACACCGAACTCGCCCTCGCCGAACTGCTCGCGCGCACCTTCCTCCCGTACGGCCTCGCCAAGCAGCTCCACGAGCTCTACGAGCGCGGGATCCGCCCCCATCTGCGCCTTCAGCCGTCGCCGCGCGTGGCCCAGGTCCCCTGGGAGCTGCTGGCGCCGGATCCGGCGGTACGGCTGGTGGAGATCGCGGACATCAGTCTGCTCGCGCCGGTGAGCATCGCGCACGCCCCCGCCAGACCGTCCCGCACCTGGGCGGCCACCCGGCACCTTCCGGTCGTGGGCGTCCTCGATCCCCGGGTGCCGGGATTCCGGGCGGACTCCGCGCTCGGCTCCGTACTGGGGCGGATGACGGCCGACGCCCCGGTGGTCCGGATGGTCGCGGGGTATCTGGCGCGGGAGCGCTGGCTGCCTGCCGTACAGGATCCCGTCGAGGCGTTCCGCCGTACCGATCTGGACCGGGAGTGGCTCGGCGCGGCGCTGCGCGAGGGCGCGGGAGCGTCGCGGCTGCTGTACGTCGGCCATGTGACGGCGGCGGCGCCCGAGTCGGGGCAGAGCGAGAACGCCCAGCTCCATCTTTCCTGTTCCGCGGAGACGGCCGGCTTCGCGCCGACGGTACGCGCCCACCGGCCGCTCTCCGCGAAGGATCTGCTGCTGGGTACGTACGGGCTCGACGCGGGGGCGGGCGGCGCGGGGGCGAGGACAGAGGCGGCCGTCGGGACCGGTTCGAAGACCGGCGCCGGTACGGAGAGCACCGCCGGCACGGAGAGCGGCACCCGGGCGCGGGCCGGAGACACCCGGTGGCCGATCCCCAGCCGGGTGGCGCTGATCGCCTGCGAGAGCGGCGGTGATCTGCGGTTCGGCGAGGCGCTCGGGCTGGCCACGGCGATGATCCACGGGGGCGCCGAGACCGTCACCGCGGGCCGGTGGACGCTCCCCACGGATCTGGCCTTCCACCGGATCGCCGGGGCGGACCCGGCGGCCCGCCCGCTCCAGGACGCGATCCGCGCGATCGACGCGGCGCACGAGCGGGACGACGCGGTGGTCGCCCACGGCGACTGGCAGCGGGAACGGCTGGCCGCCTGGCGGGAGCACCGTGCGGTCGAGCACTCCCCCGTGCTGTGGGGCGCGTTCGCCACCATCAGCACGGTCTGAAACAGGCCCGACGGCCAGCGTCCCGCTGCCCGGCTGCCCGGCTGCCCGGCTGCCCGGCCAGGGCCTACCGCACCCTCGCCGTGATCGTCTTCGGACGCTGGTACTCATGCAGGGCCAGCGTGCTGAGGTCCGTCCCGTGGCCCGAGGAGCCACGGCCGCCGTGGGGCAGCTCCGCCGTCTGCACGAGATGGCAGTTGACCCAGGCCTCGCCCGCGTTCAGCCGCCCTGCGAGGTCCAGCCCCGCCGCCAGATCACGCGTCCAGACACTCGCGGCGAGCGCCTGCGGCACACCGTTCGCCAGGGCGAGCGCGTCCTCGGCCGTGTCCGCCGCCTGGACGGTGAGCAGCGGGCCGAAGACCTCCTCCACCACCGCCGGGTCGTCGTCGGGCAGATCGGCGAGCACCCGCGCGGGCCGCCAGTACCCGCCCTCCTCGCCCGCCCCCGGGGCCAGTTCCCCGATCGCGGTCACCTTCGCGGCGGAGGCGCCGACCATACGGTCGTAACGCGCGGCCTGGTCCGCGTTGTTGAGCGGGCCGAAGTCCCGGCCCGCGCGGCGCTCGCGCATCGCGTCGGAGAGCAGGGCGACGGCGGACTCGTAGTTCTCGCGGAGTGTGATCACGCGCGCCGGGACGGCACAGCTCTGGCCCGCGTTGTACGTGGTCGCGGCGGCCAGTTCCGTCCAGGTGTACTCGGGGGCGTCGGGCAGGACGACGACCGGGCTGTTGCCGCCCAGTTCGAGGCTGACGCGCCGGGTGCCGGCCCGTGCCGTCACATCGGCTCCGGCGACCGCGCTCCCGGTGAACGCCACCATGTCCACGTCGGACGCCACCAGCAGCCGGCCGGTCTCCCGGTCGCCGGGCACCGTCCGGACCACCGACTCGCCGAGCGCCTCACGCGCGTGCTCGGCGAGCAGGGTCAGCGAGTCGGGGGTCGTCTCGGCGGGCTTGACCACGACGGTGTTCCCGGCGGCGAGCGCGGGGGCGCACCGCCAGGTGGCCATCATCAGCGGGTAGTTCCAGGGTACGACCACTCCGACGACACCGAGCGGCTCCCAGCGGACCCAGCTCTCATGGCCCGCGACAAAGCTTCCGGCGGCCGGGGCGGCCTGGGTGCGCGCGGCCCAGGCGTAGAAACGGAAGAGATCCGCCGCCTGCTCCACCTCGGAGGCCGCCTCTCCTTCCGCCTTGCCCGTACCGGCCCGCTCCAGCGCGGCGTACTCGGCGGCGTGCTCCTCGATCAGACCGGCGAGGCGGTCGAGCCGCCGTGCCCGTTCCCTCGGGGTCAGCGCCCGCCAGCCGGTGAAGGCCCGGCGGGCCGCGCCGACGGAGGCGGTGATCCGCTCCACACGGGCGACGGCGAAGTCGCCGCGTACCCGTCCGGTCCGGGGATCGACCAGCGTGACGGTGTCAACGGTGTCGGCGACGGTCTCAACGGTCTCTGCGGCGGTGTCATCGGTGCGGGTGCTCGACGTGCTCAACCGGGCCTCCATCAGCCAGCCGGGGGACAAGCGGATCTGTCCGGTGGGCGAATCGCTTCTCCGGGTTCCTCCGACCTTAACCGTCCCCCCGGATCCGCCGCGGGCGCCCCCGGCCGCCGCCGAGGAGCCCGTCAGCGTATGTCGTAGGCGCGCAGCCACAGTTCCAGGGTGAGTACGAGCCACAGCTTGCCGCCCTGTCTCGGCAGCAGCGCGCCCTCGCCGCGCATCCACGCGCGTACGGTGTCCTGGCGGAAGAGCCCTCGGGCGCGTGCCTCCCGGCCCAGCAGAAGATCGCCCGCCAGCTCGCGCAGCGGTCCGCCGAGCCACTGCTGCACCGGTACGCGCATCCCGCTCTTGGGCCGGTCCACGACCGTGCCGGGCAGCAGATCCCGTACGGCCTCCTTCAGCACCCACTTCTCGACGGCGCCGTTCAGCTTCCACCGCGGCGGGGTGGCGAAGGCGTGGTCCACCACCCGGCGGTCGAACAGCGGGGCGCGGCCCTGGAGCGACTGGGAGGCGGTGAGCCGTTCGACCTTGGTGAGGATGTGATGGGCGCCCTTGGTCCGCAGATTGCAGTGCAGGAGCTGGTTGAGGAGATGGTCCATCCGGCCGTCCCGGGGCTCGGGCCGCAGATACGGGGTGATGAAGCGCTCGGGACGGGGCGCGGTGGCGAGGGCGTCGAGGGTGTCCGGGGTGAGCAGCTCGGGAAGGTCGGTGTAGCACTTGCGGTACGAGCGCAGATAGGCGGTCTCGCGCGCGGTCGTCGCGTACCCGTCCGCTCCGCCGGTCCCGGTGGGCCCACCTGCCCCGCCGACTCCGCCCGCTCCGCCGGTCCCGCCGGGCAGCCCGGCCAGATCGTCGCCGTGCATCTCGTTGACGAGCATGGGCAGATTCTTCGGTCCGCCGAACACCGGGTCGCCGCCCTCCCCGTTGAGCACGACCCGTAGTCCGTCGCCCGCCACCGCCTCGGCGAGCATCAGATTGGGCACGGTCAGCGGATCGCCCACCGGGCTGTCGAGCAGCGCCGCGGCCTCCGCGAGCCGGGCGGCCACGGCGTCCCCGGAGACGGTGAGCACCCGGTGGCGGGTGTGGCAGTGTGCGGCGACCAGGCCCGAGTAGCCCAGTTCATTGGGGAGTTCGTCGCCGAAGCTGATGGAGTACGTGTGCACGGGATGGGAGTGCAGCTTGGCGGCGAGCGCGGTCACCAGCGAGCTGTCGACACCGCCGGAGAGCAGGACGCCCACGGCCTCCGCCTCCGGCAGCCGGCGCGCGGTGGCCTCCTCCAGCAGTTCGCGCAGCCGTAGCGCGTAGCTCTCGGGCGGGGCGCCGTCGTTCTCGATCAGCTCCCGGGGCTCCCAGTAGTGCTCCTCCGCCAGGGTCCCGTCCGCCGCCAGCCGCAGACACCGTCCCGGCAGCACCTCGCGTACCCCGCGCAGCAGTGTCTCCTCGCCGGGGAGATAGGCGAAGGTCAGGAAGGAGCGTACGGCGGAGAGTTCGAGGCCGGTACCGAGCGCGGGCCAGCGGCGCAGGGCCCGCAGCGAGGTGGACGCGGCCCAGCAGTCACCGGCGCGGGCGTAGAAGAGGGTGCGGGCTCCGACATGGTCGCGGATCAGGACCAGTGCGCCGTCCTCGTGCACGGCGAGTGCGAACATGCCCTCCGCCGCGCGGATCCCGGCCGTGCCGAGCCTCGCCCAGCAGCGCAGCAGCAGCTCTCCGTCGGGGCAGTCGGGCGGGGCGGGGGCGCCGGCCGCGGCGAGTGCGGTGAGCAGTTCGGACCGGTTGTGGAGCGTGACCTCACCGACGGCGGTACGGCCGTACGCGGTGAACGGGCCGGTGGCATGGCCCGGTTCGTCCTCGATCAGCGCGAGCGCGGGGCCGTCGGGGCGTACGGTGGCGCCCGTCGCCGCCAGTTGGTCCCTGGCGTGCCCGGGGTCCGCCGCCAGGAAGGCGCTGAACCGCGCCATCGTCACGCTCCTCGTGCCGGATCCTGCCGGATCTTGCTGGGTTCTGCTGGGTCTTGCCTGGTCTTACCGGATCACGCTGGGTCTTGCTGAGTCCTGACGGATCACGCTGGGTCTTGCCGGGTCTGGCGGGATACGGCTCGTCCGACGAGCCGCCGGGCCGTCGGCCGCCGAGCCGCCGGGCCCGCTCAGCCGAAGTCGTCGTCGCTCCAGCCACCGCCGTCGTCGGAGTTCCAGCCGTCCCCGGAGTCCCAGTCTCCGCCATCGCCGCTGTCGCCGCCGGTGTCGCCGGTGCCACCGGTGTCGCTGTCGCCGCCGCTGTCACCCCCACCGCCGTCGCCGCCGCCGGAGGAACTGCTCTGGGCCTGCTGCCGCAGCTCTTCCTCCTCCTCGGGGCTGAGGCTCACCGGCGGGTACTGGGCGGCCGTGACGGCGAGCGCCGCCAGACCGAGACCGCCCAGCAGGACCCCCGTGCGCCCGCCGAACGAGGTCCTGTTGACCATGACCGTCTCGCCCTGGCCCCAGACCGTACGGCCGTAGCCGATGTCCCGGCCGTAGGTGACGGTGCCGTCCGCGTAACGCCGTTTGATGATCCGCTGTCCGAGCAGCTCGTCGGTGCCGGAGCCGCCCTGGTTGTCGTACCAGCGCACGGTGGTGCCGCCGTCACGCCGCCGCCACTCCTCGCGCCCGTCCTCGTACCGCCGGTGGACACTGCGGTCGGCGAGCAGTTCGTCTCTGTACGGTGTTTCGCGTGGCCGGTTCATCGCCTCTTGTCCTCGTATCGCCGGTCAGTCCGTCGGCCAGGTCATGAACCCGGCCGTGCGCAGCTCGCGCAGGCCGGTCCACAGGGACTGGCCGGGTGTTCTCGGTCCGCGCAGCACACGCAGGACCGTGCGCAGCAGACGCGCCGGGGGGACGGCCTCCACCTCGGCGAAGCGCCCGTCGGCGAGCCAGGCGCGCTCGCGCGGTTCGAGCGCGGACGGCAGTGCCCGCCCGTCGTCCGGCCCCGGGGCCGGGCCGTGCGGCGAGACCAGGTGCAGCGCCGCCGCGTGCCGGGGTACGAGCCCCATCGACGCGACCCGTACCCCGGGAACGCCAGGGACACCGGGAACGCCGGAGCCGCCGCGCACACCGGCGACGTCAGCGACACCGGCGACATCGGCACGTACCCGCGCGGTCAGCGCGATCCCGGCGGTGCTCGCGTCGTGCAGGACATGCACGGTGGCGCCCTCCACCCGGCCGAGCCCGGCGACGAGCCGGGGGTCGAGCGGCAGCCCGTCGGCGGCGAGCACCGGGCAGGCCGCCTCCAGATGGATGTCGTTGGCGAGCAGCATCCGGGCCACGGCGCGGCTCTGGCAGACGAGCAGCCGGGGCAGTCCGTAGGCGTAGAGGTCGGGCTCCTCGGGGGTACGGCGGACGGCGGTAGGACCGGCGGGCGCACCGGCCGACGGACCGACGTGCGAACTGACGGACGACGCCCCGGCGGGCGCACCGGCCGACGGACCGACGGCCTGACCGACGGACGCACCGGCCGACCGACCGACGGCCTGACCGACGGACACACCGGCCGACGGACCGACGTCCGAACCGGCGGGCGCACCGGACGGCAGGGGCTCCAGCAGCCCCGGTATCTCGCCCTTCCCCGCCTCGCGCCGCCGGCGCAGCGCCTCCTCGAACCGCTCGTACCGTACGGGCGGCGCCGGCGTGAGCGGGATCCGGCGCGGCACGGTGTGCAGCGGGCGCAGGACCCGGCACATCTCGTAGTAGAGCTGGCGCTCCGTGAACCGGATACGCGCCGGCGCTCCCGCGCGGGCCACCGCGGTGGTGAGGGCGCGGTCGAGGAGCCGGTCGCCGATGCCCGTGGCGGCACGTGGGGTCATCGGCCGGCCCCGCCGCCGGGGGGCCAGGTGAGAAAGCCGACCGCCTCCGCCCCGCGCCGGGCGGGATCCGCCTCGTCCATGGTGGCGACCCGGTGGGCGGTCCTGGTGACGGCGTCGACGAGCTTGGCGGGCCGTACCGCGGTCAGGGGGACGGTCCATCCCTTGGCCAGCCAGTCCAGCTCGGCCTTGGTCAGCGTGCCGCCCCCGCCCAGCCACGCGATGAGGTCCCGTGCCGGTCTGGCGACCCGCGCCGTCGGCGCCCCCTTCACGTTCATCACCGCGCGCGGCGGCAGCCCCGCGTCGACCACCCTGCGGCCGGGCAGTTCCTCGCGGGTCCGCACCACCAGCCCGCAGCCGTCCGCGCTCGCGTCGTGCAGGACGAGAACGGGCAGCACACCGGGGAGCTGACGGCTCTCGGCCGCGAGGGCGATTCCGTACCGCTCGGGGATGTCGTTGGCGGACAGGAAGGCGAGGACGGCCCGGTCGGGGCAGAGCAGCGCGACCCGCGCCCTGTCCGGGTGGTGGACGCCCCGGTGGGCGGAGTCGTCCACGACCCCGTGCGGGAGCGCGCCGTAGAGAGGCTTCCAGTCGGTCAGCAGTGCGGTGCGGAAGGCGCTCAGCAGGGTGTCGCCCCGCCCGCGTCCGCCGCTCCTCAGCGAGGAGATCACGCTGATGACGAGGAAGATGAGGATCAGGACGCCGAAAACGCTGAGTATGCCCCCGTCCCCGCTGGTGGCCGCGCCGACGGCGAGCAGACCGACGCCGGCCGGCACCCCGATCACCGTGCACCCGATGGCCGCCGCGATCCCGCCCGAGGAACTCTTCTGCTTCTTGCGTACGGCGGCGGTCCCGAGCTGGTCGAGGGTGATCTTCAGCCGCCCGCCGTCGGTGAGCTTCGCCATGAGCCGCTGGATACGCAGATCGCTCAGCCCGAGCGAGTTGGTCCTGGGGTCCAGGGCGAACCGCCGATGGCACTTGGAACAGGTCCGGTCGGGCCGTTCCCTGTACAGCAGGTTCTGCTGACAGTGCGGGCAGATCATCGCGGGCTCTCCAGCGCGGCGGCGATACGGCGCAGCCCCGCGGCGAGACGCTCGCGCGCCGTGGTGGTGCCGACGCCCCTGAGCCGCTGGGCGCGTTCGATGTCGCGCAGCGCGGCGGCGAGCAGTCCGAAGTCGGTGCCGATCCTGGCGACGGTGCCGATGCGAGCGGCGGTGCCGAGGCCGCGGCGGCCACCGCGTACGACATCGTCCGTGGCGCGGCGCTCGGCCTCGTCCGCGGTGATCGCGTAGTCCTCGTGGTCGATGCCGAAGCCGGTGTTGGCGGCGAGGATGTTCAGCGGCCTGGTGCCCCGGTTGGCGAAGGAGTGGGGCATCATCTCGGGGATACGGATCATGCCGCCGGGTACGAGCGGGATCTCGGTGACCCGGCCGCGGGGCGCGTCCCAGAGCCCGCAGGAGGCATGGCCGAGGCTGAGTACGAAGTGCTCGCCGCCGTGGGCGTGCGGGGTGAACGCGCTGCGCGGCCCGACGACACCGAGCTTGACGGTGGCGTTGGACGGGCGCTCGGGCGAGGTGCGCGCGTCACCGACGAGATAGTGGGCGAACTGCCCGTCGTCGATGAAGGGCAGGAACTCCTCGCGGGGTCCCAGCTCCCGCGCCCCGTCGCGGTCCGCGAAGAGCACACTGCCCTCGGAGCCGAGCTGGAACAGCTCCACCCCGTACGGCAGTTCACGCGCGAGCCGCGCCATACCCCGCAGTCCCGACCTGCCGGACCCGAATTCCACGCCGGACATCGACGCCCCCCATCGCGCTGTCGACCACCCTCGCATGGTAGGCCGGTGTCTGGGAACACACGGCGCGTATGGCCCGAATCCGAGGCGAGATCACGGTGAACGAAGCGCGTTCGTCTGTAACAGATACCCACGGTTGATCATGGGCGTGCAACAGTGGCGCCGATCGGTAAACCGCCTCGCCCCGAAGTGCGTTTGACAGGTCAAGACCAAGACGAACGCACCGCCGAAAGGGCACCCACATGTCGCTCCGCCGCTCCCGCACCCGCACCCGCACACTGGCCGCCGTCGGCCTCCTGGCCGCCACCAGCCTGTTCCTCACCGCCTGCGAGCCCGCCGGTTCCGACGCCGCTTCCAGTGCGGAGGCCACTGCCGGTGCCGGCGCGGAGGACGGTGCGAAGGACGGGGCTGAAGAGGCCAGTGCCGACAACCGCGAGGACGGTACGGTCACCGGCGTGCTGACCTATCTGGCACCGGGAAAACTTGAGGTCGACGGCCGCCCCTTCTTCGTCGCGGCGGACGCCCTGATCCAGGGCGGCGAGATCTGCGGCGACCCCGAGACCCCGGAGATGGAGAACTGCACCCCCGAGGAACTCGACATGGCCGCCAAGAACGGCAACCACACCGCCGAGGTGACCATCGAGAAGGGCGTAGCCGTCAAGGTCCTCCAGAAGATCTCCCCCGAGACCCCGTCCGGGGAGGACGGCGCGGAAGAGGCCAACTCCGGCAACCGTGAGGACGGTACGGTCACCGGCGTGCTGACCTATCTGGCACCGGGAAAACTTGAGGTCGACGGCCGCCCCTTCTTCGTCGCGGTCGACACCCTGATCCAGGGCGGCGAGATCTGCGGCGACCCCGAGACCCCGGAGGCGGAGAACTGCACCCCCGAGGAACTCGACATGGCCGCCAAGGACGGCACCCTCAAGGTCGAGGTGACGATCAAGAAGGGCATCGCCGAGCAGGTCATCCAGGCGTAGTCACGGATGCCCTTCAGATCCGTGAGACGCGTCGTGACGGCGGGACGCGTGACGGCGGGACGTGTGACGGTGGGACGTGTGACGGTTGGGCGCCGCGGGCCGCGCGCCGCGGGCATCGGGCAGCGCGGGCATCGGGCCTGTGCGATGGCTCTTGTACGGCGGCCGGCCGGCCGCCGTACAGAGCCGAGCGCGTGGCTCACCCCGTCTGCTTCAGGACGATGACCTTGTACTCCTTGCCGTTGATGATGGTCGTCTCCGTACCGGTCTGTGTGAACTTGCCGTCGCGCGGGATGACGACCTCCGACTCCTTGCCCCGGTAACGGGACAGCGGGTCGACATTGCGGCCGTTGTCCGTCTCGATGCGGACGAGGACCGACTCGCCGTCCCGGCCGTTGCTCTTCGCCTTGGCGGCGGCGCCCTCGGCCTTCTTGATGTCGGTGGACGTGCTGAGGTACTCGGGCATGGTGATCTCTTCGCCGGCGGCGTACCTGTCGAGCATGTCGCGCGGCATGAACGTGCCCCGGTAGACGGTCGTGCTGACCGGCGGCAGATGCTCCAGCGCGCGGTCCATCTTCTCGATGAACTCCTCGACCTTGCCGGCCCGGCTGCCGGAGACCGGCTGGCCGCGCAGGAACTTGTTCGCGTCCTCGTACCAGGAGCCGGTGTAGTCGGCGATGATGAGCGCGTCCTCGGCCGTGAAGTCCTTGGTCAGGGGGTTCTTGCGAGCGATTTCCTCGACCTCCTGCGCCCAGGCCTTGCGTCCCGGTCCCGGGCGGTACGGCGGGATGTCGTCCAGCGCGCGCATCGGGTCCATCGGCCGGTTGGCGTCGGAGCACTCTCCGAGGCTCCCGCCGCCCACCTGGGGGTTACCCGGGTTCTGCCCGCCCACGTTGGGTTCACTCGGGTTGTCGTTCCCGCCGATCTCGGGGTTCGACTGCTGCTGCTCGGAGTCAAGGGCTTGCTGGACCGCTTGCTCCGCCTCTTGATACGTACCGAAACCGGCGAGGGAGGCCGCGGCCATCGCCTGCATGGCGGCTTCGACTTCGGCCGCGGTGCTCCCGGGGCCGGGGGCCGCGAGCGAGAAGCCGGCGGTGGCGGCACTCCGGGTGCCCGTGCCCGTACTGACATCGGCCGAGGCGAGCGCGAAGCGGACACCGCCGGTCGCGCCTGAGGTCACACCGCTGGAGTAGGAGATCGCTGAGGCGATGGAAGAAGCGACGGATCCTTCACCGCCACCGCAGGGGTCTTGCTCGTCCTCGTCTTCGTCGTCGTCCTGGTCTTCGTCGTCCTTGTCGTCGTCCTTGTCGTCGTCCTTCTTGTCATCGTCCTCACCGCCGCTGCTGCCACCGCTGGTGAGGGCACCGGTGGTGCCACCGCCGCTGCTGGAGCCTCCGCTGGTCGAACCGCCGGAGGTACCGCCACCGCTTGAGCCTCCGCCGCTGATCAGGCCGCCACTGATCAGACCACCGCTGATCAGGCCGCCGCTGCTGGACCCTCCGCTGCTGGAACCGCCGCTACTACTACTGCCGTTGGAACCGCCGCCGGTTGAGCCACCGCCTGTGCTGCCACCGCCGCTGGACCCGCCGCCATTGCTGCTGCCGCCGCTGGACCCACCACTGCCACTGGTGCCACCGCCACTGGAACCGCCTCCGCTGGTCCCACCGCCGTTACTTCCACTACCGCTTGATCCGCCGCTATTACTGCCACCACCGCTGGACCCACCACTGCCACTGGTGCCACCGCCACTGGAACCGCCACCATTGGTCCCACCGCCGCTGGAGCCACCGCTGTTGCTCCCGCCGCCATTCGAACCACCACCGTTGGAGCCACCGCCGTTTGAACCACCACCGCTGGAGCCACCGCTACCGCTGGTGCCGCCGCCGATGACGGCTCCGCCTATGTCGCCGTCGTCGTCATCGTCATCGGACCCGCCGCTGCTGGAGCCGCCGTTGGAGCCGCCACCGTTGGAGCCACCGCCGTCCGAACCGCCTCCGTCAGATCCTCCGTCGGAGCCGCCACCCGAGTTACCGCCGCCGGTGCTGCCGCCGCCGTCGGTACCACCGCCATCGCTGCCGCCGCTTCCGCTCGTACCGCCGTCGGAACCACCACCGTCGGTACCGCCGTTGGCACGCCCACCATCCGTACCGCCGCCGTCCGTACCGCCGCCGTCCGAGCCACCGTTACCCGAACCGCCGTTGCCCGACGTACCGCCCGAGTCCTCGTCACCACCAGTACCACCGTCGGTACCACCGCCGGTGCCGCCCCCGTCGTCGCCACCACCCGTGGTGCTGCCGCCATCGGAGCCACCGCCGTCAGCGCCACCGCCGCTGTCGCCGCCCGAACCACCCGTCGTACTGCCGCCGTTGTCACCGCCGCCGGAACCACCCGTACCACCCGTACCACCCGTACCACCCGTACCCCCACCGGCCGTCTCGCCGCCACCGCCACCGCCGCCCACGACCACCGTGGAGCACGAGCCGCCGAGGATCCGGCAGACCGCGTCCTGGAGGCCACCGGCGACCTGGGTTCCCACTCCGGTGAGGAGCAGCGCGCCGATGATGAGGGCGACCAAGCCGATCAGGCCGACGTACTCGACCGACGTCTGGCCACGGTTCCGGCGCCACCTGATCAGATGCTGGAGCGAGGGAATCGCGTGCCTGCGGAACCGCTCGGGGGTGAGGCGCGGCTTCACGGCCCGCAGTTCCAGGGGGAGTTCGAACCAGGCGCGGCTACCGCCGATCAGCACCAGCAGAGCGCCGGGCAGCACCATCTGGCTGATCCCGCGCTCCGAACCCCCGTACAGATTGATGACACCGCCGACCAGCAGCCACGCCTGGAGACCGGTCAGCCCGAACCAGACCACCTTGCCGCCGGTCCACAGGCGCTGCGCCAGAACCACACCCGCGATGCCCGGCGCCACCGCGTACAGCGCCAGCAGGGTGAGCGTCGGCGTGACACGGTCGCCCAGTTCCAGCAGCGAGGTCAGCATGCCGACGCCGCCCAGCAGCGTAAGGGCGAACATCAGATACAGCAGGGCCCGCGTCAGGATCAAGGACCGGGGCAACTCCCTGCGCCCGTCGGACAGCGGTGGGACGCCCCGCAACGTCAAGGCCCCTGGGTCGGACATAGGAAACCCTTCCACCACACTGCTCAAAACGTCGGCCGACGGTGTCCGGCCGTGGCACCTACGCCGTCAGCGTAGGTACGGGCGAGGCCCAGCCGTAGGGCCCACAGACCCAACCCGGGGGCCCAACCGAGCCTGCGCCCGGCGCAAGAGAGGAGAGACATGGACGAATCCCCGGCACAACCGAGTACGAGAGGCACCGGAGGCACCGGAGGCGCCGGGGAGTGCCGGAGGCTCCAGGGAACGCCGGAGGCGCCGGGGGGCGGAGGTCCCTGGAAACGCGGGAACCCGGGTGCCGCAGCGCCGCGTCACCCGGGTCCGAACGGGGCGTCAGCCCCTTCGAGGCGTCAGCCCCTTCGAGGCGTCAGCCCCTGGTCCGTCGTACGTCACCCTTTCCGCACGCCGTGCCGTCCTTGTCCGGGTCGAGACGCAGTGGGTCGTCCTTGCCGTTGACCTTCAGCCGTCCGTACGCGTTCTCCGCCAGCCAGTCGCAGCGCGCCTTCGTCGTCGCCTTCACCGTCTCCGGAAAGACCGTGGGGACGCAGACGTTCGCCGAGCCGTAGTGCCGGTCGCAGCCGGCGATCCGCGGGCTCACCGGTGCCGAGGTCCGCTTCTTCCCCGGCTTCTTGGCGGGCTTCGCCAGGTCGCCCGCGAAGTCCTGCACATGTGCCCCGTGCGCCGACCCCGCCGGCCCAGCAGACCCCGCTCGCCCAGCAGACCCTGCCGACCCCGCCGACGCCTCGGACCCAGCCACCCCCGCCGACCGCTTCGCCAGTGTCTCCGGGCCCCCGAGGTGCACCCACTCCGCCACCGAGGGAACGCCGTTGGCGTCGACCGCGAACAGCATGTACCAGCCGGGCGGCGCCAGATTCGGATTGCTCGTCACATTGAGATCGACGTTGTTCCCGTCCACCGTGAGCGGCAGGTCCACGAACCGCTGGTTGGGGTCGGACGAGTGCGTCACCGCCGCCGGGCGGATCAGCTCCGCCTTGGCGATGGGCCGGTCGACCGTGATCCGCTGGGTGTCCCCGTACAGCCACTGGTCGTCGATCAGCGAGGTGATCTCCGGGCGCGGCCCCTTGAGCAGATACGGCGGGGTGTACAGCGACACCTGGTGGTTCCAGGTGCCGTTGCCCGGGTTGTCGCCCGTCGTCATCACCCGGCCGTCGGGCAGCAGGAACGCCGAGGAGTGGTAGCCGCGCGCCTCGGGGTCCACCGCCACCGGATCGAAGGTGTCCGTCCGCGGATCGAAGATCGACGATTCGTAGACCGGATTCGCCCGGTTGTGCAGCGCGCCGCCGGTCTCCAGGACCGTGCCGTCGGGCAGCAGCACCGCCGAGCCGTACATCTTGCCCTGCGCCCCGGTCTGCGGCTGCGGACCGGCGCCTAGGTCGACCGTGCCCTGGGGCAGCGGTGGACCAGGTGTGTACGTCGGGTTGGGCTCCTTGAGATCGATCAGGTCCGTGAGCCGGTTCGCCTCCGGGTTGGAGTCGATGTTGCCGCCGCCGATGGTCAGCACCCGCTGGTCCTGCGCGGGCGGCAGCAGCACGCTCGCCGACTGGTCGCGCTCGTCCTTGTTCTGGAGCCCGGCCACGTCCGTGACCGTGTTGGCGTCGTAGTCGTAGACCGAGGAGCCGGTGCCCGGGGTGCCGTTGCCGAAGACATGGCTGCCCGAGTAGAAGAGCCGGCCGTCCTGCATCAGGATCATCGACGGGTACAGACCCCAGTACGACCAGGTCTGGTTGACCTGCCACGTCGGCAGCCACTGGTTCTGCGCGGCGGACCAGCGCTCGGCGGTCACCGATCCGCTGGAGTCCTCGCGCAGCCCGCCGAAGGACAGCACATCGCCGTTGCCCATGATCGTGGCCGACGGATACCAGTGCCCGTCGTTCATGTCGTTGGTCTTGCTGTAGGTCTCGGTGACGGGATCGAAGATGTACGAGTCCTTGTACCCCTGGTAGCCGACCGTGCCGTCCGCCGACGGATAGCCCTTGTTGCCGCTCATCACCAGCACCCGGCCGTCGGAGAGCTGGACATGGCCCGCGCAGAACATGTCGTCGGGCGTGGGGACCGTACGGTACGAGCCGTCCTCCGGGTCGTAGACGGCGGAGGTGAACGTGCCCGCCTCGAACATGTCCGTGTCGTTGCCGGACCCGGCGATCAGCAGCACCTTGCCGTTGTTGAGCACCACCGAGTGCATCGAGCGCACGGGGTTCTCCGTCGGCAGGACCTCCCACCTGCCGTCCAGGCACTCCTGGGCGGTCCCGGTGCACTCGGGCTCGGCGGGCGGCGGTGCCACCTCTTCCATGGTGTAGTCGTCGCTGGTCACACTGCCCGTGCCGTACACCGACACACCCCAGGTGATCCGGTCGGTGCCGGGCGGGACGACCGGGGTACGGACCTCCGCCCGCTGGTAACCGGCGCTCAGGTCCAGGGTCTTGAGATCGGTCCAGTACTGCCAGCCGGCCGTGGTGTCATGCCGGAAGAGTGTGATCGCCGCGTCCGGGGTGGTCGACTTGTACCAGAGCGACAGGTCGTACTGCCGGTCCTGCACCACATCGGGCGCGCACGCCACGGACTCGGTGATCAGCGCCTTGCGGTCGCCGTCGACCCGGCGGGTCAGCTCGACCTTGAGCGCCTTGGTGCCGGAGTGGGCGTCGGCGACGGTCGCGAAACTGAAGTCGTTGTCGCCCCAGCCGGACTGTTCCCAGCAGTAGGGCATCGCTCCGGCGCCCGCGCCGGCCGTCTCGAAGCCGGGGTTCTTGACGAGGTTCACCCCGGCCGCCGCGGGCTGCTGTGTGCTGAGGAGCAGTCCGCCGGTGAGCGCGGCGACGGCGAGCAGGGCGGTCCTGCGGCTGCGCCGGGCGGGCGGGCGGCGGAAGGGACGTACGGATCCGGCCGAGCGCGCCGAACCGCTCGCCGCCCGCGCCGCGCCCGTGACGCCGGGGGACGCGCCCGTACCCCCCGTGCCCGTACCCCCCGCGCCCGTACTCCCCGCGTCTGGACCCCCGGTCGACGTGCCCGTACTCCCCGTCCCGCGCGGCCCTCGTCCGAATCTCAGTGCTCCCATCGGGCGGCTCCCCCCTCGATGATCTCGACACCCTCGATACGCTCGGCACCGGCACCCGCACCCGCGACGCGGTCGGCCACGGGCCCGCCCCGTCGCCCGGCCGCCGCACGGCTCTTGCCCCGCTGCCCCCGATTCCCGCCCCGCACCCGCTGCCGCTTCGGCAGATACACCAGCGCTTCCGTCCCCACGAACCGCAGTACGAACGTCGCCAGCAGCGCCAGCGCGGTCGCCGCCAGCACCGCCATCCCGAGCTGGGAGACGAAGAGCGCGATCAGCGGGATACGCAGCAGCAGATCGGCGTTGGCGAGCAGCGCGAACCGGCCCACGCGGTCCGCCCAGTGCCGGTGCGCCCGCCTGTTGCGGAAGAGCAGCGTCTCGATCAGAAGGAAGTTCCACGCCACGCCGAACTGGTTGGCCAGCACCTCGGCCGGCAGATAGTGCAGCCCGGCCACCGTCAGCCCGTACAGCGCGAGCAGATTCGGTACGAAGCCGGTGAGGCCGATCAGTCCGAAGGCGGCCATCCTGGCGAACGGCGAGGCCGTCCGCAGCTCCACGAGATGGCGCAGGAAGCGCAGCCCTTCCCTGGCCGAGGACTTGGACTCGCCCGCGAACCGGTCCCGGAAGACGAACGGCACCTCGGCGGGCTGCTCGGGCCGGCAGCGTACCGCCAGCTCCAGCAGGATCTTGTAGCCGAGCGGACGCAGCGCCTCCGCGGTGACCGCCGAGCGCCGGATCGCGAAGAACCCGCTCATCGGGTCGCTGATCCCGCGCAGCCTGGCCGGGAAGAGCCCCTTGGCCAGCCAGGTCGCCGCGCGGGAGACCGCGACCCGGTAGCCGCCGGCCAGTCCGGCCCGGCTGCCGCCGCTGATGTAGCGGCTGGCGACGACGAGATCGGCGCGCTCCCGCTCACCGGCCGCGACCAGATCGGGGACAAGGGCGGGCGGATGCTGGAGGTCGGCGTCCATGACGACGATCCAGTCGGAGCCCGCGGCCCGCAGACCCTCGACGACGGCTCCGCCGAGCCCGCCCTCGGGGGTCTGCCGGTGGATCACCTCGACGGGGAACGGGCAGTCCTGCGCGGCCGACACGATGACCTCGGGGGTGTCGTCCGTCGAGTCGTCGACGAAGATCACCTCACAGGGCAGTCTGGCCGGTACGGCGTCGGTGAGCTGCCGCAGCAACTCCCTGACGTTTCCCGACTCGTTGAAGGTCGGGATGATGACGGTGACGGCTCCCGGCTCGGCCACGGCCGTGGCTTCGAGTTCGGGCTCGCCGAGCGCGCCGGCGCCGGTGGGCGGAAGAATGCTCATCGTGCGCCTCCCGTGCTCTTCGTGGCCGTGGTCGTGTCCGTAGCCGTGGTCGTGTCCGTAGCCGTGGTCGTAGCCGTGTCCGAAGCTGTAGCTGTAGCCGTGTCCGTGGTCGTAGCCGTGGGCGTGGCCGCGATCCGGCGGATCTCGATCCGGTCCTCGCCCTCGCCGAAGACGGCGACGGTGTCCGAATGGGTCAGCGCGTCCCGCACATTGGGCAGGTCGCGCGCGTCGCGCCGTACGGTCGGGGAGGCGACCACATAGTCCAGGTCGCGCCAGCCGCGGGGCATGGTCTCGGTGACGGCCGGGTCGAGATCGGCCTTGTAGAACCAGATCGCGCCGAGGCCCGGCTCGTATCCGGCGTGTACGAGGTCCAGCCAGAGCGCGTCGTCGACCAGCACCCGGGCCCGGGACGGGTCGGGGACCTCCGTGGCCATCCAGGAGGCGGCGGCCCGGTAGGGGGCGTTGGCGTCGGCGGTCAGGGCGGTGCGGTTGCCGTCGTACCAGCGGGGCGCCGCGTACACGGCGGCGGTCGCGGCCAGGGCCGCCAGCGCCGTCCAGCGCACGACGGTCAGCTTCCGGCTCTCCCCGCTCCCGCGCCGTCTGCGCAGCACGGCATGGGTGACGCTCGCCGCGCCGCCCGCCAGCACCAGCGCCAGGAAGGGCAGCGCCTGGATGACATACATCGCGGGCAGATAGCCGGAGGGACGCATGGCGACGGCGGTGAGGATCACCACGGCGAGCGCGGGGCCCGCGAGCGCCCGCGCGGTGACCGACCAGCGCAGGGTCACCATCAGCAGGACGGCACCGGCGACACCGCCCAGCGGCAGCACCCGGTCGTAGTAGAGCCAGGACTGGAGCACCCCGTACGAGCCGCTGCCGGCGTCGAGGATGAAGCCGGAGCCGGGCCGGCTCATCTGGTACGTGATGCCGTCCCAGAGCGAGACATGTCCGCCGCCCGGCACCAGCTCGCCCTTGAGCAGGGCGAACAGCGGATAGAAGAGCCCGATCAGCGCACAGGCGGTGATCGCGCCGGTGAGGGCGAACTTCCGGGTGTCACGGTGGCTGAACCGCCACATCGTCACCAGCAGCGCCGGCAGGATGACGAGCATCGTCTCCTTGGTGAGCACACCGACGGCGGCGGCGATCCCGGCCGCGAAGTGGTGCCAGAGATGACGGTGCGGCGAGGCCGCCAGACAGAACGCCAGCAGCATCCACATCACGGCGATGTTGTCGAGGAAGATCTCCCGCTGGAGCACCACGGAGAGCGGGGAGAGCCCGAAGAGGACCATCGCCAGTCCCGCGGCCCAGCGCGGCAGCCACAGCCGCCGGGCCAGTACGTACAGGAACACCGCGCTGGCCGCGCTGACCAGCAGCATCGCGAACCGCATCGGGGCGACGGTCATCGACTCGGGCGAGAGGAGCGAGGGCAGCCAGGTCAGAAAGGCGATCTGCATCCAGCCGAGCGGCGGATGGTCGTACCAGTAGGTGTAGTGGGCGAGACCGTTGCCCTCCTGGACCGCCCAGGCCTGGGCGAGATAGGTGCCCTCGTCGTCGCTGAGCGTCGGATAGTGCTGGATGTTCCAGCCCTGGACCAGCAGGATCGCGACGAGGAGCACACCGCACAGCAGCAGATCGGGGCGGGAGCCGCGGAAGCGCACCACCGGCCGGACCGTGAGCCGTCTGTTGCCGCCCGTCCGTCCGTCGGCCTCGTCCGGGGTCCCCGGGCCCCGCTCGCCGTTCGCCCGCTTGTGTCTGGGCTGCTTGTGTCCGGCCCGCTTGTGTCCGGCCCGTTCGTCCGTGTCCGGGGCATCGTTCGGCTGCGTGGGGACGGCCGTTCTCTGATCGGTCGTCACCACGGGGAGGGTGGAGGTCACGCGTGGACGTCCTCTCGGATGAGATGCGCGCCGACATGACTGGTCAGCTCCCAGTCGCTGCGTCCCCGCTGCTCGCGCCAGACGGCACGGATCGCCGCGCCGGCGAGAAGCACCTGGTAGAAGGGGCCGCCGACGACGAGCTTCAGATAGTGCGTGAGCCGGACGCGGAGTCCGTACTGCTTGCCGAAGTCATGCAGCCCGACCACCTCGAAGACAAAGGTCACCATCGCGGTGACCAGTGGCAGGAAGGTGATGAAGGCGATCGTCACCGATACGTCCAGGAAGAGCGCGATCCCCACGTTCAGCGGGATGATCACTCCGGTGAACGCCTGGAGGAACGGGGTCATCAGGGTGTAGCGGGCGAGCATCCGCTGTCCTGGCGTGGGCAGTTGCTTCCAGTCCTTCTTGCGGTAGACCTGAAGGAAGCCCTGGTTCCACCGGGTGCGCTGTTTGAGCAGGGACATCAGTGAGCCGGGGGTCTCCTCGCGGGTCACCATGTCCGAGTCGTACGCGACGACGACCTTCTTGCCGACGCTGGAGAGCCGTACGCCGAGATCGCAGTCCTCGGCCAGGCAGTTCGGGTCCCAGCCGCCGGCCTTGCGCAGCACCTCGGTCCGTACGAAGACGGTGTTGCCGCCGAGCGGGATGAAGCCCTTCTGGGCGTGCAGATGCAGTCTGCTGCGGAACCAGAAGAAGTACTCCAGGCAGTTGCGCAGGCTGTACCAGCTCGAATGGAAGTTGATGAGCTGGACGCCGCCCTGGACGACATCGGCGCCGGTGGAGCGGAAGGCGTGGTCCACATGGGTCAGCAGTTCGGGGTGGACCTGGTCCTCGGCGTCGAAGACCCCGACGACCTCGCCGGTGCAGTGCGGCAGCGCGGTGTTGAGCGCCTTGGGTTTGTTCTTCGCCTCGTGGGTGTCGACGACGACCCTGACCCGGTCCGGGTCACGGGCCGCGGCCCGCTCGGCGACCTCGGCGGTCTCCGGGTCGTCGTGTCCGACGATGACGATGATCTCGAAGTCGGTGTGGCTGGACTGGAGCAGCCGCTCGATCGTGTGCTCCAGCACCGCCTGCTCATGGCGGGCGGGCAGGAGCAGGGAGAACGATCCCTCGCGGCCCCCGTCGGGCGGTGCGAACTTGGTCGAGGCCAGCGTCTCCGGTGTACGCCAGGCATGCATCTGCCACCAGAGCGTGAACGCGGCCATCCAGAAAAGCGCCAGTGAAACGGCAGCAATGAACACAGACGTGAGCAACACGGCCCCCCTCGGCCCGGGTGGACCGCGGCAAGGCCCCCCTGGCCGCAGGCGCACCCGTCATCCCCCTCGTGCGCAGGTCCCCCATGCGCACCTGTTGTGCCTCTTGTGAAGACAATAGGGCCGACCTGTGACGGTCGGGGGGGTGATTAGATGAATACTGCGTTTCCGGCCGATTCACCGCACGTCGTAAATCAGCCACAGATCACTCGAACACGCCCAACTCGGCACGCAGGACGCCGACTTCGGTTGTGGGAGCGGTGCATACGAACCGCCGGCAGACATACGCGGCGGACCGCCCGCCGACCAGCGGACGGTCCGTCAGCAGCGGGAACCCGTCGCCGTCCGCGGGGCCGGACGCCACGACCGCGCCGGGTGCCGTCGCGAGCAGTGCCGTACGGTGCAACTCCCGTGCCGCGGGGTCCTCTTCCGGCCCGACGACGGCGATCTCGCGCGGCCCGTCGAGCAGCGCCTCGGCGACCGCGAGCCCCCAGCCGATGAAGCGCGGGGCGCGCGGTGCCAGCGACTTCACCACGCCCAACGCCCCTTCGGCGGCGGCGCGATGGGGTTCGGAGCCGGTGTGCGCGGCATAGGAGAGCAGGGCTCCGGCGGCGGCGGTCCAGCCGGACGGCGTCGCGTTGTCGGTCGGATCCTGGGGCCTGCGGATCAACTGTTCGGCGTCGTCGGCGGTATCGAACAGCGCGCCGTCCTCCGCGACGAATCGGTCGAGCACAATGTCCAGCAGGAATCCGGCGAATTCCAGCCAGGTTCCCTCGCCGGTGACCGCGGCGAGCGCCAGAAACCCCTCGGCCACATCCCCGTAGTCCTCCAGCACCCCGGCGTGCGCACCGGACCTGCCGTCCTTGGAGGTACGGACGAGGCGCGCGGTGCCGGGCGTGTCACCCAGATGCACCCGCACCAGCAGATCGGCGGCCTCCGTGGCCCGCTCCACCAGATCCGGCCGGTCGAAGTAGGCGCCGGTCTCGGCCAGCGCGGCGATCGCGAGCCCGTTCCAGGCGGCCACGATCTTGTCGTCCCGGCCGGGCCGGGGCCGCTCCTCACGCGCGGCGAGCAGCCGGGTCCGTACGGACTCGACCCGCGCGGCGTCCACCATCCCGCCGCCCTGCGGGAGTTGGAGCACCGAGGCGCCCTCCGCGCCCTCTTCGAAGGTGCCCTCGTCGGTCACCCCGTAGTACTGGGCGGCGAACTCGGCGTCCGGCCCGCCCAGCACCTCGCGCAGCTGCTCCGGGGTCCAGACGTAGTAGGCGCCCTCGGCATGCCGTCCGGTGCCGTCGTCGCTGTCCGCGTCCAGCGCGGAGGCGAACCCGCCCTCGTCGGTGCGCAGTTCGCGTACGAGGAAGTCCGCGGTCTCCACCGCGACCCGCCGGGCCAGATCGGATCCGGTGGCCCGCCACAGATGGGCGTAGACCCGGCACAGCAGCGCGTTGTCGTAGAGCATCTTCTCGAAGTGGGGCACGGTCCACTCACGGTCGACCGAATACCGCGCGAACCCGCCGCCGAGCTGGTCGTAGATCCCGCCTCGCGCCATCGCCTCACAGGTGTCGGCCGCCATCTGGAGCGCGCCCTCGGCGCCGGTACGGGCGTGGTGGCGCAGCAGGAACTCCACCACCATCGACGGCGGGAACTTGGGCGCCCCGCCGAACCCGCCGTGCCGCGCGTCGTACTCCCGGGTCAGCCCGAGCAGCGCCTGCGACAGCTCCGCCTCCCCCGGCACCCCTTCCCCGCCGCCGTGCGCGAGCGACCGCCCGGACAGCTCCCGTACGATCCGCCCCGCGACCTCCGCGACCTCCTCGCGCCGGTCGGTCCACGCGGCGCTGACACCCTCCAGGACCTGCGGGAAGGACGCCATGCCGTGCCGGGGCGCGGGCGGGAAGTACGTACCGAAGTAGAAGGGCTCCCCGTCCCCCGTCAGAAACACCGTCATGGGCCACCCGCCCTGCCCGGTGGCGGCCTGCACGGCCTCCATATAGACGGCGTCGACATCGGGCCGCTCCTCGCGGTCCACCTTGACGCAGACGAAGTGCCGGTTCATGTACTTCGCGGTCGTGGTGTCCTCGAAGCTCTCGTGCGCCATCACATGACACCAGTGACACGCCGAGTAGCCGACCGACAGCAGAACGGGCACATCACGCCGCCGTGCTTCCTCGAAAGCCTCCGGTCCCCATGGCCACCAGTCGACCGGATTGTCAGCGTGCTGAAGCAGATAAGGCGAGGTCGCACCAACCAACCGATTCACGGATCCAGCCTCTCACAAGGCCCGACCCCGGCCGTGGAACCCGCGCGCCTCCGTCCGCTTGTTCGCTACAGGGGCGGCTGGTTTCCCAGGTACCCGGCTTCGTCAGGGCGCAGAGCCTTCCGTCGGTTGCAGCCGGCGGTGCTGGTCGTGCCGTCGGGTCCGACCGCGGTCGTGCGCGCGGGACAGGCCCAGACGAAGTAGCGCTGCGCCGGGTGGCTGGTTGTCTGCCGGGACCTTGCAGGGCGCTGCTTGAACGGGATCGTGTACTTGCGCAGTTCGGCCTGGGCTCCGTGGTCGGGGCAGATGGGCGGGTGGAGCAGCAGGTCGGCGTTCTCGTGGTCAAGGATATGACGGGCGAAGCGACGTCCCCGGAACGGGACCATGATCTCCCGCCGGCCCCGACCGCCGGCTGCGTGGGACAAGGTGTTCAGGCTGCCGAGGAAGCAGAGCTGCTCGTCGATCACCAGGATCTTCTGGTGCATGTCCTTGATCTCCACCACGGTGTCGGCCACCGCCTTGAGTTCGGGCAGCCGACGCGCGGCGTCGGCCGCGGTTGCCGGATTCGCCAGCTGGCGCTGCAGCAGGCTGTCGCTCTCGTTGGTGACGAAGAGGTGGATCCGCACACCCCGGCGGCGCGCGTCGTGAAGCCGCGGGAGAACCTCCCACATGCGCTTGGTGTACCAGGGGGACCAGAGCCAGATGCTGTGGCGGGCCTGGTCGATGGCATCGAGGGCGTCGGGAAAGTAGGTGTCCTCGTCGTGGATGGCGGAGTACCGAACATGGCCTTCGAACGCCTGCCAGATCTCCTGCTGCAACGGGTTCAACCCCGGCGACTCGCCGGCGGACAGACCGAGGAGTTGATCGGAACGGACGCCGCGCACCAGTGCCTCGGGTTCCGTTCTGGCCATATCCCGCAACTGGGCCAGTACCGTTCCGCTCGCCGCTCTGGCCAGGGCGTCCCAGGCCGCGAGCACGTAGACACGTTGGCGGGCCCGCGTAGCACCCACGTTGAAGAGTCGGGCCCCGTCCCTGGGGAAGGGCCGCGCGTCCTTGAAGTCCCCGGCAGCAGCCCATCCTGGAAGCACGCCGTCCTCCACCAGGTCCAGGATGACCACGTCGAACTCCCGGCCCTGGAAGCGGTGCGCCGTACCCACCTCCACCACGGGGGTACGGAAGAGGCGGCCCTGGTCGTGGAGCCAGTCGTGCGTCACCTGGGCCTGCACCTTGTACGGCGTGACGATACCGACGCTCTCGCCCTCGTCGTGGTGGCGCTCTGCCAACGCGGTTGCCAGCAGACTGCCGGCCACCCACCAGCGGCCCGTTCCGCCCGGTGCCCGTCGCACGGCGGCGATTCCGTCATCTCCCTCACCGAGCCCGTCGGTGGTGACCAGGATGATCTCCGGGTCGAGGGCACGGTCCCTCACCGGACGGGCCGACCTGAGTGTGCCGCCGTAGGCGATCCGATTGACCAGATCGGTGGTGTCGGGTCCGAAACGGTGTGTGGTGAGCAGCGCCGCGCAGCCGGGGTGCGACAGAGCGTCGGCGGGTGTGCGGATGCCCACCAGCTCGAAGCAGTCCATGCGGATCCACCGCTCCAGCTCCGGCTGCTTCGGCACACGCTTGGGCATGACCGGGCCGAGTTGGCAGAAGTCGCCGAACAGGACGACGGTCTCCTTGGCCTTGGCGACCGCGACGATCAGTTCGGGCAGCAAGGCGGCACCGGCCTCGTCAACCAGTACGACGTCATAAGGCCCTTCGGCCACGGTCCGGTTGAGCCGCAGCCGGGCGAGCGTAGTGGCCACCACGCTCGCCCCGCGGATCAGCTCGGGCTCGGCCTGGGAGCGCCGACGCGCCAGCTCCCGCACGAGCCGCTCGTGTTCACGCTCCAACTCGCCCTGCCTGGAGAGCAGTCCGGCGCAGGAGGCCTGCAATGCGCGGAGCCGGACAGCCAGCCGAGGGAGTCCGGCGCGATCGGAGGTCGCCACCAGATCGGCGTCCCCGGGCTGGGGACGGTGGTCCTGCTGGGCCGTCCGCAGCCGGTGTCCGGCTGCCTCCGCCGTCTGCTGAGCGAGCGTGAGATCCCGGTCCACCTTGGCCTGGGCCATGGCGGTTGAATCGATCAGGGCCCGTTGCAGGCGCAGCGCGGTCTCATCTACGGGATGCGCCTCAGCTTGCGCACGGGCGATACGCCGACGCAAAACATCGTGGTGGGCGGAGTAGGTCTGAGCGGCATGGACGACCTGCTGCTGGAGGGCAACCCGACGTTGGATCTGCTCAGCTCGTTCGCGCTGGATCTCGCCACGCCGCCGTCTGGTCCGCAGGCGGCCCCGCCCGTCAAGTCCACGTTCCTCCGTGTCCAGAGCGGCCAGCGCGGCCTCGGCGTCGATCAGCGCCGCCCGCAGCTGCCGCAGGCTCTCCTCCCCCTTCTCGATCTCGGACAGCCACTGCGCCACCTGTTCCAGCAGGGCCCGCTGCCGCGCCCAGCTCTCCCAACGCCCCCGAGCCCCCTGATGCTCCCTGGAGGCATGACCGCTCCGGATCCGAGCATCCGCCTCGCCTGCTTCGGCCGCCTCCAGTTCGGTCGCGAGGCGCTCCACCAGGACACCGTGGGCAAGACGTGTCTTGGCCTGCTCGTATGTGTCGGGATCGAAACCGGCGAGTCGGGTCTCCGTCTCACGCAGTTCGGTCAGCGTTGGTTCGCTTGCCAGGGAGGCGAGTTGCTCGGCGATTCCTTCCACTGCCCGCTCGGCCTCCGCCACCCTTGCCCGCACCAGCAGGGGCAGCGAAACCCGCGGGTCCTCGGCGACGTGGCGGAGCGCGGGAGAGCCGACCCGGACCATCAACCCAGGCGGCAGCGACGAACGGCCCTTGAGCACGCCCTCCAACGCGTTGTCCACCGCCACGTTGGTGCCGGAGACCAGCAGAACGCGCTTGCCCCGCAGAGCCAGGTCGCTCAACGCTCGGGTCAGCACGGTCGTCTTCCCGGTGCCGGGCGGCCCCCAGACCAGTCGCAGGCCCGGAGATGTGCAGGCCAGATATGCCTGTGCCTGGCCGCCTTTCAGAACACCGCCGCAGGCCGAGGCCTCCGCGGGCGCAACCGCGTCGATCCGGCCGCCGACCAGCCGCTCCGCGAGTCCGGTGTCCGGCAAGGCCGCCAGCGCTTCGCGCAGCGAGCGAAGCAGGAAATCGGGCGGGCGCCGCACCGCCCACAGCGCCAATCCGCTCCGCGGTGCGTGGGCCGCCACCTGAAGTCGGACCCGCTCCGACTCGACCCGCCAGCCGAGGACGGTGAACGACCGACCCCGCCGATCGTCGGGCCCTGCCCCGGTCGCCAGCCGCATGTCCTGAAGGTCGTCCGGGTCGATCCGGCTCGCGTAGGTGGGCAGCCCGTACCAGCCGTCCTCCAAGTGGTGCACGTCCCCGACCCGCGTGTGCCTCGGAGATTCCGCGCGACCGCCGATGCGGCCCTCACCGGCCAGCACCTCGTCCACTGCCTGGACCAGCTGCTCCATCCATTGCGCCAATGTTCCCCCGCCTGGCCCACCTGGACTCAACAACGTCGGTTCCGTCGACTATCCCACGATCGCTCCCGCCGTGTGCCTGCGGCCGAGCACCTCCCCTGTCAACCTCTTGTCAATGCGGGCAACCGCCAGAACCAAAAATCCTCACGTTGTAATAGATGCTGTCTTACACTGAGAGAATGAAGCCAACGAGAGCCGGGACCACCGAAAACATTTCCGTGTCCATGCCTACAGAGCTGATCACTGAGCTCCGCTCTCGAACAGGTCGTCGCGGGCTGTCCAGCTACATCACCGAGGCTGTCAGGCACCAGCTCGCCATGGACGGGCTCGCCGAGATCGTCACGTCACACGAAGAGGAACACGGCGCGCTCACGGAGCAGGAGATCGAAGCCGCTCGTCGCGAACTCTTCGGGGAAGAGAATGCCCGGGAGATCGAACGGGGCGCTGCGTGAAGGAGCAGCCGGCCCGCTCTCTGGTGCTCGACTCCGAGGCACTCTCCCTGCTCCTGCGCAACGACCGCAGGATGGCAGCTCGCATCGAGGTATCCCGGCAGGCCGGAGTCCCCGTCCTCTTGTCCGTGCTGACCATCGTTGAAGCAGCACAGGTGAAGACCGATCTGGCGCGCTTGAAGTGGGTGCTCTCCCGGCTGCGGGTGGAACAAGTCAGCCAGGAAGACTCCCTGACCGCAGTGACGCTACTTCGGGACGCAGGTGGGCTGCACGGACACAAGTACGCCATCGACGCTCTCGTCGCCGCGCTCGCGCTCCGAGCCCCGGCCCCCGTGATCGTCCTGACCTCCGACCGTGACGACTGGTCGAAGCTTTGCGGAGACCGCGTGATCATCAGAGAGGTGTGAGGCCGCGGACCACTCGGTTTGCGAGTTCAGTGGCACCAGTGACAACTGCTTCACCCGGCACTCAGCAGCACCGGCACATCCCGCTCGCCCCGGCCGGGGGGACGGCGACGGCGGGTGCGAGGTGATCCGGGGCGGTCGGCGAGCTCCCCTCGCGTTCGCAGGCCGCGCACAGGACAATGTCCCTCCACCCAGTGCTTGCGGAGGGGGGCGCTTATGCGGGAGAGCCACCGGGCCGAAGCCGAGCGGTTGTTGGTGCGCGCCGCCGTGGAACCGCTGATCCGCGAGTCGCTCGAACTGGCCGCGACGGAGGGAGACTTCCTCTGGCCGGAGACCGAGGCGGTCGGAGGCTGGTGGAACCGGCGGTTCAGCCCGGAGATCGACCTGATCGGCGCGGACCGCGCGCCCGTGGCCGGATCGCTGTTCTTCGCCGGCTCCGTCAAATGGCTGGCCACCCCGTTCGACCAGCACGACCTCGCCACGCTGGAACAGGGCGCGGTGCGGGTGCCCGGCTTCACCCCGGGCACCGCCGGTCTCGTCGTCGCCACCCGCTCCGGAGCGACGGCCGGTATCACCCCGGACCGTGTCGGGCTGCTCTGGGGCCCCCGGGACATCGTCACCGCCTGGCCGGCGTGACCATACGGTCGGCGTGACCATTCGCGTACGCGCGAGCGGTACCGGTCGCACGGCGGAAGGGCCCTTGTTCGTACGTCCCGCATACGTTGCGCTCGTACGGCCCGCGCACGAGACCCGGGCGTCCCCCGCCCGGACGCCGAGGGACCCCGGCCGCCCCTCGGGGCGGCCGGTCGGCGGCAGACGCGCTACTCGCCGTGCGGCGTCTTCGGCGGAGCCGCGGCCGGGGTCTTCTCCGGCTCCGGGGTCTCCTCGAAGTTGACCATGCTCATGTGACGGTTCATCGACTTCATCAGCAGCCACACGCCGCCCGCCATCACCGCGAACACGATGAACCCGAGCACACCGGGCGTCACCTTGTTCTCGTCCAGCTCCTTGGCGAGCGGAAGCATGTGCGTCATTGCCTGGGTCGCATACATATCAGGCATTGTCGCGGATGCCCGCGAAGAGGTCGCTCTCGGGGAGGGACGTATCGACGTGGGACTTCGCCAGCTCGTACTCCTCGGTCGGCCAGACCTCGCGCTGGATGTCCATCGGCACCCGGAACCAGCCCCCGTCGGGGTCGATCTGCGTGGCGTGCGCGATCAGCGCCTTGTCCCGGATCTCGTAGAAGTCCGCGCACGGGACGTGCGTGGTCAGCGTCCGCTCGTCGCGCTCGAACTCCTTCCAGCGCTTGAGCCAGTCCCCGTACGGCGACTCAAGACCGCGCGCCAGCAGCGCCTCGTGCAGCGCGACCGTACGCGGCCGGTTGAAGCCCTGGTTGTAGTAGAGCTTCTGCGGCTGCCAGACCGGACCGAACTCGTCCTCCGGGTACTTCTCCTTGTCCGCCGCCGCCTCGAACGCCACCATCGAGATCTTGTGGGTCATGATGTGGTCGGGGTGCGGATACCCGCCGTTCTCGTCGTACGTCGTGATGACCTGCGGCCGGAACGAGCGGATCAGCCGCACCAGCCGGCCGGCCGCCTCGTCGACGTCCTCCAGCGCGAAGCAGCCCTCGGGCAGCGGCGGCAGCGGGTCGCCCTCGGGCAGCCCGGAGTCGACATAGCCCAGCCACTCCTGCTCGACGCCGAGGATCTGGCGCGCCTCCTCCATCTCCTTCTTACGGACCTCGTGGATGTGCTCCTCGATATAGGCGTCACCCTGGAGCTTGGGGTTGAGGATGGAGCCGCGCTCGCCACCCGTGCAGGTCACGACCAGCACGTCCACCCCCTCGGACACGTACTTGGCCATGGTGGCCGCGCCCTTGCTCGACTCGTCGTCGGGGTGGGCGTGAACGGCCATCAGCCGTAGCTGCTCAGTCAAGACTCGATCCTCAGTGATTCGTCGCATCGGACGGCTTCTATAGTGACGGATACCCGGGGGCGGAAATTCCGGCCGCCCGACGCGGAAAGGGACGATCATGGCTGTGGTGCGCGAGCAGCTTCCCCCCGGTCGTTACGGCCGCTCGGCGGACGAGCACGCGGACCACCGGCTGCGGATCGTCGGCGCCGTCCTCGGCGCCGTGGTGATCGCCCTGATCGGCTGGTTCGGCTATCACTATGTGGTCGATCGCAGTGTCTCCGGGGAACTCATCAAGTTCAAGGTGGTTTCCGCCACCTCTGTCGAGGTCCATCTGGAGGTCCGCAAGGACCGGGACGCCGGCGGGAGCTGTACGCTGCGCTCCCTCGCGGAGAACGGCGCCGAGGTGGGCCGCAAGGACGTGCGCTTCGGCCCCGGCGAGACCAGGATCGACCAGGTCGTCACCGTGCGTACGACGGCGACCGCGACCAGCGCGGAGCTGCTGGACTGTACGTCGGACTGAGTTCCGCGTCACGACGTCGGACCGGGTTCGGCGTCACGCCGGACCGATTCCGTGGCGGACTGCTTCCGCTCGGACCGGCTCCCCGGGCACCGGACCCGCCGTGTGTCCCGCCCCGCGTCTCGGCGCTGACCTGCGCCGACGTAATTCTGATGGCTTTCGTCCTCCCCCTCGCGCCACGAAATTGTTAGGCTCGTGGTTTCGCCCGACCGAGAAGGAAACATTCTTCTGGGTAGGGCGTTGCTTTGTATTCCCGGTACCTACGAGGAGCACCTGTGACCCAGACCAGCGAAAACGTCACCTGGCTCACCCAGGAGGCGTACAACCAGCTCAAGGCCGAGCTGGAGTACCTGTCTGGTCCCGCCCGCACCGAGATCGCCATGAAGATCGCGGCGGCCCGTGAGGAGGGCGACCTCCGGGAGAACGGCGGGTACCACGCGGCCAAGGAGGAGCAGGGCAAGCAGGAGCTCCGGGTACGCCAGCTCACCCAGCTCCTGCAGAACGCGAAGGTCGGCGAGGCCCCCGCGGACGACGGCGTCGTCGAGCCCGGCATGGTCGTGACGATCGCCTTCGACGGTGATCCCGACGACACCCTGGACTTCCTGCTGGCCTCCCGCGAGTACGCCAGCTCGGAGATCGAGACCTACTCGCCGCAGTCCCCGCTGGGCAGCGGTGTCAAGGGCAAGAAGGTCGGCGACACCGCGGAGTACGAACTGCCCAACGGCAAGAAGGCCTCCGTGAAGATCCTGGACGCCAAGCCGTACCAGGGCTGAGGCACCAGGCCTGAGGCACCAGGCCTGAGCGCCACAACAGCCCCCGGCCCATGAGAGCCGGGGGCTGTTTCCGTACGGCGTACGCGTCGTCTCAGACGGCAGGGACCTCAGGCCCTCAGGTCCTCAGGCCGTCGCCGAGCGGTATTTCCGTACCGCCAGCGTCCGGAACACCACGATGATCAGCACCGACCAGATCAACGAGGCCAGGACCGGATGCTCCATGGGCCAGGCCGTGGACTCCGAGACCCCCGGGTTGCCGAACAGCACCCGGCAGGCCTGCACCGTCGCGCTGAACGGATTCCACTCGGCGATGTGCCGCAGCCACGCCGTCATCCCGCTGGTGTCCACGAAGGCGTTCGAGATGAAGGTCACCGGGAAGAGCCAGATCAGCCCGCCCGAGGTGGCGGCCTCCGGGGTACGGACGGACAGCCCGATCAGCGCGCCGATCCAGGAGAAGGCGTAACCGAGCAGGAGCAGCAGCCCGAACGCGCCGAGCGCCTTCGGCACACCCTCGTTGATGCGCCAGCCGACGAGCACGGCGACGACCGCGAGCACCACCACGGTGAGCGCGGTCTGCACCAGGTCGGCGAGCGTACGGCCGGTGAGGACCGCGCCACGCGCCATGGGCAGCGAGCGGAACCGGTCGATGAGGCCCTTGTGCATGTCGTCGGCGATTCCGGCGCCCGCGCCCGCCGTGGCGAAGGTCACGGTCTGGGCGAAGATCCCGGCCATCAGGAAGTTGCGGTAGACATCGGCGTCGACGCTGCCGCCCACCTGGAGTGAGCCGCCGAACACATAGCTGAACATCACCACGAACATGATCGGCTGGATGAGCCCGAAGAGGACGACCTCGGGAATCCTGGTCATCCGGATCAGATTGCGGCGGGCGACGACCAGCGAGTCGGTGGCCGACTGGACGATCCCGCCGCGCGGGCGAGGGGCCGCGGTCGGTGCGGCTTCCGTGGTGACGGTCACTTCCCGGCCTCCTTCGTGGTCGTGACGCTCTTGGCCGCCTTGGCGGCCCTGCCGGTGCCGGTGGTTCCGGTGGTTCCGGCGGATCCGGCGGTGCCGGGGTTCTCCTCGCCGTCGGTCACCGCGTCCTCGGCCGCGTGCCCGGTCAGGGAGATGAAGACGTCGTCGAGGGTGGGGCGGCGCAGACCGATGTCGTCGATCTCGACCCCGCGGGTGTCCAGCTCCCTGATGACCTCGGCGAGCAGCTTGGCGCCACCGGTGACCGGGACCGTCAGCTTGCGGGTGTGCTCGTCGACCGTGACCGTCGTCTCGCCGCCCTTGCCGAATGCCGCGAGCACGGTGCGCGCGGTGCCGATCAGGTCGCGCTCGTGCACGACGACCTCGACGCGCTCACCGCCCGTACGGGCCTTGAGCTGGTCGGCGGTGCCACGGGCGATGACCCGGCCGTGGTCCACGACACAGATGTCATGGGCCAGATGGTCGGCCTCCTCCAGATACTGCGTGGTGAGCAGCAGGGTCGTACCGCCGGCCACCAGCTCCTGGATGATCCCCCAGAGCTGCTGCCGGTTGCGCGGGTCGAGGCCGGTCGTCGGTTCGTCCATGAACATCACGGGCGGGGAGACGACGAGCGCGGCGGCGAGGTCGAGCCGGCGGCGCATACCGCCGGAGTAGGTCTTCGCGGTGCGGTCCGCCGCCTCGGAGAGATTGAAGCGCTCCAGCAGCTCGTCCGCGCGGGCCTTCGCCGCCCGGGAACTCATCTGGTAGAGCTGGCCGACCATCCGCAGATTCTCGCGGCCGGTCAGATACTCGTCGACCGCCGCGAACTGGCCGGAGAGGCCGATGGAGCGGCGGACCTCGTTGGGGTGCTTGAGGACGTCGATGCCCGCGACCACGGCCTTGCCGCTGTCGGGCTGGAGCAGGGTGGTCAGTACCCGCACGGCGGTGGTCTTGCCGGCGCCGTTGGGTCCGAGGAGCCCCAGGACCGTGCCTTCGGGAACATCGAGATCGACGCCGTCCAGAGCCCTTACATCGCCGAAGGTCTTCACCAGGCCTTCGGCGTAGATGGCGCCTGGCATGAAGTTTCTCCAGTGGATCGCTGTCGGTGCTTCTGCTTATGCAGAGCTTAGGTTCGCTGGTCGTCCCATGCCCGAGCATTGCCGGAGTACGGTCGTGGCACGCCAGGACCGGAACACTAACGCGATACATCGCGACTCACAAGAGGATTGCGTAACCCGCCGTCCGCAGCGCCGCCTCGACCTCCGCGCAGTGCTCCGGACCCTTGGTCTCCAGATGCACCTCCACGTCCGCCTCCGCCAGCCCGAGCCGCGGATCGGTCCGCACATGGCTCACATCGAGCACATTGGCGTCGGCCACCGACAGCACGGTGAGCATGGTCGCGAGCGCGCCCGGCCGGTCCGTCACCCGTACCCGCAGACTCAGATACCGCCCGGCGGCGGCCATCCCGTGCCGCAGGACGCGCTGCATCAGCACCGGGTCCACATTGCCGCCGGAGAGCACCGCCACCACCGGCCCTTGGAAGGCCCCCGGATCGCTGAGCAGCGCGGCCACGGGGCTCGCCCCCGCGGGCTCCACGACCAGCTTCGCCCGTTCCAGACAGAGCAGCAGCGCGCTCGACAGCTCGTCCTCGGAGACCGTGCGGACCTCGTCGACCAGCTCCTGGACGATCTGGAACGGTATGTCGCCGGGGCGGCCCACCTTGATGCCGTCCGCCATCGTCTGCGGGGTCTCGACCGACATCGGCCGGCCCGCGCGCAGCGAGGGGGGATACGCGGCGGCACCCTCCGCCTGCACCCCGATCACCCGCACCTCGGGGCGTACGGACTTCACGGCGAGGGCGATCCCCGCGGCGAGCCCGCCGCCGCCGATCCCCACGACGACCGTCCGTACCTCCGGGCACTGCTCCAGGATCTCCAGCCCGACCGTGCCCTGTCCGGCGATGACGTCCGGGTGGTCGAAGGGGTGGATGAAGACCGCGCCGGTGTCCCTGGCGTACTCCTGCGCGGCGGCCAGGGTCTCGTCCACCACCTGTCCGTGCAGCCGGACCTCGGCGCCGTAGTCACGGGTGGCCGCGATCTTGGGCAGGGGCGCCGCGAGCGGCATGAACACCGTCGACCGCACCCCGAGAAGGGTGGAGGCGAGCGCGACGCCCTGGGCGTGGTTGCCCGCGCTGGCGGCGACGACACCCGCCGCGCGCTCCTCCGGGGAGAGACCCGCGATCCGCACATAGGCGCCGCGCAGCTTGAACGAACCGGTCCGCTGGAGGTTCTCGCACTTGAGATGGACGGGGGCGCCGACGAGCCGGCTCAGATATCTGCTGCCCTCCATCGCGGTCGTCCTCGCGACGCCGGAGAGCATCTTCTGCGCCCCTCTGATGTCATCGAGGATCAGGGGACGCACGGGGCGCGACGTACCGAAGCTCATGGATGTCAGTCTCGCAGCTCACCGGGTCGGCGGCTGTCCATGACCGCCGACCGTGAATCCCTGCCCATGGGTTTGCGCAGCCCGGGTACGGGCGGGGTCATCCACGCGTACTCTGTCCCCCACCAACCGACCCCCGCACCAGAGAGCCCCCAGCCATGCCCCCCATTCAGGACATGACTTCCGCTGCGTCGGCCTCCAGGGAGATGGCCTCCGAACCTTTGGGTGACGCCGGCCTCCTCGATGCACTCCAGCACCAGGTGGCCGTCTTCGCCCGGCGGGCCGAACAGACCCGGCTCGGCGGTGTCGGCCAGGTCCGCAACTCCATGGACCGCGCCGCGTATCTGCTGCTCAACCGGCTCGACCAGGAGGGCCCGATGGGTGTCAAGGCCCTGGCCGCGGGCATGGGCATCGACTCCTCCACGGTCACCCGGCAGGTGGCACCGCTGGTGGACACCGGCCTTGTCAAACGTACTTCGCACCCGGAGGACGGCCGTGCGGTCGTGCTCCAGCTCTCGGCGCGCGGACTGGCCAGGCTGGAGGAGGTCCGCTCGTCGCGGCGCGAACTGATGGCACAGGTCACGGGCGGCTGGACGGCCGACGAACGGAAGTCCTTCACCACACTGCTGACCCGGTTCAACGGGGCGCTGTCGGCGCGGGCGGCCGGACTGCCGCAGGGCGAGGGCGATTCGGACGGCCGGGACGCGGCCGGGGACTCATAGCCCGTCCCGGGGGCGGCGCTTGACCGGCCGGGGGCGGCATGTGACCGGCCGGGGGCGGTATTTGACCGGCCCGCCCGTGGCCGCCCCCGGCGGCCGGGAATCGTGACCGGCCCGCTCATGGCCGCCGGCTCATGGCCGACCCGGTCATGACCGGCCGCTCCGGCCGACCCGCTCATGACCGGCCTGTGCTTGAAAGGCACTCTTGACCGTGGCCCGCCGACGCGCGTCTATTGAGGACGTGCGAGAGCGGCGGACTGCCACTGATCGCCGCCGCGCCCTGGAGTTCGAGGCGTTCGCCGCGGGTGCGGGCGGCCGGCTGCTGCATGCGGCGGCGCTGCTCACGGGCGAGCCCCCGGACGCGGCGCCGCGCGCCCAGCGTCTGCTGATCGCCGCGCTGGCCCGTACGTACGCGGACTGGGACCGGCTGCGCGGCGAGGACCCGTACGACCACACCCGCCAGGATCTCGCCCTCCGCTTCGCCCGCACCGCCTGGCACCCCCGCCGGCGCCGCCCCATGACGGGTCTCCTGGCCCGGCTGGGTCCGCAGGAGCGGGTCGTACTGGTCCTGCGGCTGTACGAGGGCGTGGCCGAGGAGCAGACGGCGGCCCTGATCGGCCTCCCGGTGGAGCGCGTCCACACGATCTGCGCACGCGCGATGAGAACGTTGCGGCAGAAGACCGTCCGCCGCCCGGCGCCCGGCCCCCGCGCGGTGGGCGCGGTGGGCGCGGTGGGTCCCCTCGCAGGGGGTTCCCTCGCAGGGAGTCCCCTCGGAGGGGCCGTGCCACCGCGGGAGGCGCGGTCATGAGCGGGTACGAGCACCGCGACCGCAAGTCCGCCGAGGTACGGCGCATGCTGGAGGCGGGCCGGCCCGCCGTGCCCGGCGATCTCGTACCGCGCGCCACCGAACTCGGCGTACGGCTGCTGCACCGCCGCCGCGCCGTGCACCGGGTGCTGTGGACGCTGCTGTTCGTCGCCGTGGTCGTCTTCACGGTCTGGGCGTCCGTGGCCCACCCGTGGACCGTGCCGCCCGTCGAGACGACTCCGCCGCTGGAGTGGTAGAGCGCTGGAGTGGTAGGGCGCTGGAGGGTGGAGCGAAAGACCCTGCTCGGACAGGGCCTTTCGAAACACTCCCCGGACACTCCCTAGCTAGCTCAGCGCCTGCTGGAGGTCCGCCAGCAGATCGTCTCCCGACTCGATGCCCACCGACAGCCTGACCAGGTCGGACGGCACCTCCAGCGCCGAGCCCGCCGCCGACGCGTGGGTCATCCGGCCGGGGTGCTCGATCAGCGACTCGACGCCGCCCAGGGACTCGCCCAGCGTGAAGAGCTTCGCGCGGTCGCAGACCGCCACCGCCGCCTCCTCCCCGCCGTCGACCCGGAAGGAGATCATCCCGCCGAACGCCTTCATCTGCTTGGCGGCGACCTCGTGGCCGGGGTGGTCGGGCAGGCCCGGGTAGAGGACCTTCGAGACCCGGGGGTGCTTGGTGAGCATCTCCGCGATCCGCGTCGCGTTCTCGCAGTGGCGGTCCATCCGCACGGCGAGCGTCTTGATGCCCCGCAGCACCAGCCACGCGTCGAACGGCCCGGCGACGGCGCCCATCGCGTTCTGGTGGTAGATCAGTTCGTCCGCCAGCTCGGTGTCGTCGACGATCAGCGCGCCGCCCACCACGTCCGAGTGACCGCCCATGTACTTGGTCGTCGAGTGGACGACCACATCCGCGCCCAGCGCCAGCGGCTGCTGGAGATACGGACTGGCGAAGGTGTTGTCGACGACAAGCCTCGCCCCGGCCGAACGCGCGATCCCGGCCAGACCCGCGATGTCGGTGATGTTGAGGAGCGGGTTCGACGGGGTCTCGACCCAGATGACCTTCGTACGAGGCGTGAGCGCGGCCCGTACCGCCGCCGGGTCGGAGGTGTGGGCGACCGAGAAGTCCACACCCCAGCGCGAGAGGACCTTCGCGAAGAGCCGGAAGGTGCCGCCGTAGGCGTCGTCCGGGATCACGACATGGTCGCCGGGCGCCAGCAGCGTACGGAGGAGGCAGTCCTCGGCCGCGAGACCCGACGCGAAGGCGAGTCCGCGCCGGCCGCCCTCCAGCGCCGCGAGGTTCTCCTCCAGCGCGGTACGGGTGGGGTTGGCGCTGCGGCTGTACTCGTAACCGCCGCGCAGCCCGCCCACTCCGTCCTGCTTGTAGGTGGAGACCTGGTAGATCGGCGGCACGACCGCGCCGGTGAGGGGGTCGGCGGTGTTGCCCGCGTGGATGGCGAGAGTCTCGAAGCGATGGTGCTCGTGCGGGAACTCGTGCTCGTGCTCGCCGGGGTACTGCTCGCTGGTGTGCTGGTGGCTCATGAGGCCCGAGCGTAGCGCCGGTCGCGGAGCACCGGGCACACGCGCGGCGCGGCGGCCGGGGTGACCGGCCGGGGTGACCCGACGGGCGGCCGGCCGGGGCGGGCGGCCGGGCTCGGTGGCCGAGCACGGTGACCGGGCACGGTGGCCGACGGAGGTGGCCGGACAGAGGGGCCCGACCGGGGGCGGCCCCGGAGGGCCGGACAGGCGTGCGCACCGGGCGGGTACGCGCCGTGCGGCGTCCGGGACAATGGGGCCATGGAGATTCTCTGGTTCCTGATCGCGACGGGCCTGCTGGCCGCGGTCATCGGCCCGTACGTCATGCGCCGCCGCGGCGGTATCCGCCAGGTCGCCCCCGGTTCGCCCGACGCCGCCGATCCGGCCGCGTACGGTTTCGTGCTCCAGGAGGAGCTGGACATCCGGCTGCCCGGCCCGGACCAGGATCTCCTCGACGTGCTCGATGTCGTCCAGCACACCCAGGACTGGCGGGCCGCCGCGCAGTTGCTCGCGGGCACCGGCAAGGACGGCGAGGTGCGCTGGCAGCGCGTCCAGGCGTTCGCCGGAGCGGCCTCGCTGGAGCTCCAGCGGCGGCCCGGCGTCGGCGGCGCCTGGCTGCGGGCCTGGCGCTCCGACGCGCCGAAGGACGCGGGCGGCGCCGCGGTGCACGCGGAGTTCCTGGTGCAGCAGGCCTGGCGGTCCTCGGCCGCCGGGACCGACGACTTCCGGATCATCCTGGAGGAGGCCCGTACGGTCTGCGGCGAGGCGGCCCTGCTGGCGCCCGGCGACCCGGTGCCGTACATCACCGAGCTGGCCGTGGCCCGCGGGCTCGCCTATCCGCACGAGCGGTTCGACCAGCTCTGGGCGAAGGTGATCGACCGCGCCCCGGCGCACATGGGCGCGCATCTCGCCGCGCTGCACTACTGGTGCGAGAAGTGGCACGGTTCGCGCGAGGAGGCCGACCACTTCGCGACGACGGCCGCGGCGCGCGCCCCGCGGGGCTCACTGCTGGCGGCGCTGCCGCTGTTCGCGGTGTACGAGCATCTGCCCGAGGTCAATCTGGTGCAGGGCTTCTACCAGAGCGCGGTGGTGGGCAAGGCGGTGGAGGGCGCGCTCTTCGCGGTGCACGCGGCACGGCCCGACGACCCGATGCTCGCGCATGCACGGCATCTGCTGATCCTCTTCCTCGTACGGCAGGAGCGCTGGGCGGAGGCGATGAACCAGCTCGTACAGGTGGACGGGCATGTCGGGGCGCTGCCGTGGACGCTCGAAGGAGACCCGGCGCAGGTGTACGCGGTGTACCGGGCGCTGGCGGTGGCGGGGTACGAGGCGAACGGCGGAAACCCGGCGACGCTGCCGCGGTAGGCCCTGCCGTCCACCGCGCCATCCGCCGTCGACCGGCGTTCACCGCCGCCGTATTCACTTTGCCGCGCCGACCTGTGGTGCGACATACTCCCGGTCCCCCCACGCAACACTGTCATGCTCATTTTCCTGTGGGGGGAATCTGTCCGATGGGCGCAACTCTGCGCGCTCTGCGCGCCCTCGTCCTGCTGACCGGCTTCTATCTGTTCGGGCTCATCCTGCTCGGGGCCCTCGCCGCCCTCGACTGGGCCGCGACGCTCTGGGCCCCGGCCTCCGTGTACGGGAAGCTCTACATCATCACCGCGCTCCTCGCGATCCCGGTCGTCCGCGGCATGTTCCTGCTCCGTACGCCGAAGAACGAGGACGTCGCCGGTCTGCCGGTCACGGAGGCGCGGGAGCCCCGGCTCTGGGCGACCGTACGTACCCTCGCCGAGCAGGTCGGCACACGGGCGCCCGACGAGATCGTCCTCGTCGGCGAGACGAACGCGGCGGTCAGCGAGGACTCCCGCTGCCTGGGTCTGGTCGGCGGCAGGCGCCGGCTCTTCCTCGGGCTGCCGCTGATGGCCGGGCTGACGGAGGCTCAGCTACGGGCCGTACTCGCCCATGAACTCGGCCACTACAGCAACGCGGACACCCGGCTCGCGGCGATCACCGTACGCGGCCGGTTCCAAGTGCTGCGTACCGTCGCCCACTTCGAGGAGCGGGCGGGGAGGACCGCCGCCAAGGAGCGGGCGAGGCAGGAGAAGAAGGCGGCCAAGGCGCTGGCCAAGGGCAAGAAGGCCAAGGAGGTCGACACCTGGGGCGCGGGCGTCACCTACCGCACGATGGCCAGGCTCTACACGGCGTACGCGAAGCTCTACGTCCGCGCCACCGAGTCGGGTTCGCGCCGCCAGGAACTGGCGGCCGATCTGGCCGCCGCCCGGATCGCCGGGCGTGACGCGACGGCCTCGGCGCTGCGCGAGATCCCGGTGCTCGACGCCACGCACGAGTTCTACATGCGGTCGTACGCGACGCTCGGCGTCGGCGCGGGACTGCTGCCGCCTCGGGGCGAGGTGTTCGGCGGTATCCGGCATCTGCTGGCCGCGCGCCATGAGGAGCTGGACACGATGCGGCGCGAGCTGCCGACGGAGACGTCGTCGCCGTACGACTCGCACCCGCCGATCGCCGAGCGGGTCGCCAGGATCGAGGCGCTGCCCGACGACGGGCGCGCCTCGGAACCGACGCGTCCGTCGCTCGGCCTGCTGAGCTCGCCCGAGGAGGCCCTCGCCGCGCTCGAACAGGTGGTGCTCACGCCCGAGGCGCTGGCGATGCAGCGGGCGGAGTGGCCGCAGCTCGTGCACGAGTCGATGGCGGTGTACGCGGACCGCCTGGCGGAGCCGCTGCGGGAGGCGATGGCGGCGGTGGCGGTGCCGAGCGCGGTTGCGGCACGGCCGTCTGTGTCCGCGTCCCCGTCCGCGTCCCCATCCTTGTCCCCCTCTTCGTCCTCGTCCCCATCCTCGTCCTCCCCTTCGTCCTCGCTGTCCGCGCTGCTGGACGTGATCGACGGGGGCGCGCTGTGGGAGGTGGCCGACCGGCTGCCGAAGTCCGAGCAGGCGCGGGCGGCGACGGGCCGTGTGGCGCGCGAGTTCGCCCGCCCGGCGCTGCGCCGGGGCCTGTCGCACCTGGTGACGAGCGACCTGATCCGGCGCGGCCGGGCGCACTGGCAGCTCTCATGGACGGAGTCCGCGCGGTTGCGGATGCCGGCGGGCTACGAGGAGTCGCTGCCGGCGGCGCTGGACGCGGCGGTGGCGGACGCACCGGACACGGCGCCGCTGCGGAAGCTGCTGGCGTCCTGAGGCGCCTCAAGGCACGTCGAGCGCCTCAAGGCACGTCGAGCGTCCTGAGGTCTCAAGGCACGTCGAGCGTCCTGACCGTCCTGAGGCGCCTTGAGGCGCGCTGAGCGTCTTGGGGCGCCTTGAGGCGTCCGGTCGGCGTCCGGTCGGCGCCCCGGTCCTTCCGCGCCCCGTCCGCCCCGTCCTTCCGCATCCCTGGTTCCCCATCCTCGTCATCCCCGTCGCTGTCCCCGTAGCCATCTCCATCCCCATCCCTTTGATCGGATTCCCATGGTCCGCCTGCTCCCCGTGATCTTTGCGACGATCGCCGTCTACTACTGGTTCAAGACGCGCCGCGCCGGCTCCCCCGTCCCGCCCGCCACCGTCAAACCGTCCGCCCGCTCCGCCGAACTCGGCTTCCTGCCCGTGGAACAGCTCGACGACGACCACTGCGCACCGCCCGCGCCCGAACTGCTGCGCGCGCTCGCCGGTGTCCGGTCCGGCGACTGGCGGCCCGCCGCCGAACTCCTCGCGGCCGTCGGTACGGACTGGGAGAGACGCTCGATGTACGCGTTCGACCTCGGTACCCTCGCGGCCAAGGACGACGGCTGGCTCCTCACCTGGGAGAAGACCCGCCCGGCCGATCCGGACGCGGCCATCGTCCGGGCCCGGAGCACCGTGAGCCTCGCGTGGGAGCTGCGGGGCGCGGCCCGCGCCGTCCGTACGAGCCGTGAGCAGTTCGACGGCTTCCACCGCACGCTGTCCCGCTCGCGCGGTGAGCTGGCCCGCGCCGCGGAGCTCAATCCGCAGGACCCGACCCCGTATCTCACCGAGATCTGGACCGCGCTCGGCCTCGGCTATCCGGACGAGGAGATGCACCGGCTCTGGGCGGAGGTGACGGCCCGCGCCCCGCACCACTACGAGGCCCACTTCAGCGCCCTCCAGTACTGGTGCGCGAAGTGGCGCGGCTCGGACGAGCAGGCCCACGATTTCGCGGCGCGCGCGGCGGAGGGCGCCGCACCCGGGACGCTGATGACGGCGTTCCCGCTGATCGTCTTCTTCGAGGCGCACCTGGACGAGCCGGCGAAGCCGTCGACGTACCGCGGTCCGGAGCTGACCTCTCTGGTGGACGCGGCCCTGGCCGACGCGGCGGCGGCCGACGAGAGCCATCCGCGCCTGCCGGAGCTGCGGCATCTGCTCGCGTACTTCCTGGTCAAGCAGCGCAGGTACGAGGCGGCGGTGGAGCAGTTCCGGCTGGTGGACGGCTATGTGGACGCGCTGCCGTGGCGCTACTACAACAGCAAGGAGCTCTATGCGGCGCACCGGGAGGAGGCGGTCCGCAAGTCGAGGTGAGGCGGGCGCGGGCCCGGTCCGGACGGCTTTACGGAATGTCCGAGGGGGCCGGTACGTTGGAGAGAGCAGGACCCCACAGCCGAGGAGACCTGAGATGTTCCTGACCCGCCGCACCCCCGAGCTCCCCACCCCGGAGCAGACCCTGCCCGGCCGCCCCGAGCGCGATTTCCCGGTGCCCTCCCGCCACACGGTCCTCGGCAACCCGCTGCTCGGTCCGTACCCGGAGGGCCTGGAGGTCGCCGACTTCGGTATGGGCTGTTTCTGGGGCGCCGAGCGCACGTTCTGGCAGAAGGACGGCGTCTGGACGACGCTCGTCGGCTACCAGGGCGGCACGACACCGAACCCGAGCTACGAAGAGGTCTGCTCCGGCCTCACGGGCCACACGGAAGCGGTCCGCGTGGTCTACGACCCCAAGGTCATCTCGTACGCCGAGCTGCTGAAGCTCTTCTGGGAGTCCCACAACCCCACCCAGGGCTTCCGCCAGGGCAATGACGTGGGCACCCAGTACCGCTCGGCGGTCTACACCCACTCCCCCGCCCAGGCCGAAGCCGCGGACACCTCCCGCGACGCCTACCAGCAGGTCCTGAAGGACTCCGGCTACGGCACGATCACCACGGAGATCCTCCCCTCGACGGGCCGCACCTTCTATCCGGCCGAGGCATATCACCAGCAGTACTTGGACAAAAATCCGGCGGGCTACTGCGGGATCGGCGGCACGGGCGTCTCCTGCCCGATCGGCGTGGCCAAGACCACCGGCTGAGCCCCGGCCGAGCCGACTGGGCCCGACTGAGCCGGCGGCAGACAGCATCGGGCTGTGCCGCCGGCCAGTGGTGTGTCAGGAGACGCGGTCCGCGAGCCCGGCGGGCAGCAGGTGGACGCCTGCCTTGTCCGTGCTGAGGCACAGCGAGCAGACCATCGCGTCATGCGTAAGGCAGGCGGCCACGTCGGGGCGTTCGAACTCCTGGTGGCATACGTGGCACTCGTACGGCACCGCGCTCGGGTTGCCGTCGGCGTCGAGCAGCGGTTCGTCGATACCGTCGTCGGTGCGCCGCAGGTAGTAACGGCCCTTGGTGACGATCGCCATCAGCGGGGTGAGAACGAACGCGATCAGGGCGGCGGCGACCGCCGAGTACGGTTGCAGCGCGTCGCCCAGGACATGGAAGTACATGGCGATGGACAGCCCCGAGGCGGCGGTGAAGGCCACGACACCGACCGGGTTGACCGCGTACAGCATCCCCCTGCGGAACTCCGGTATGAGCGGGGAGAGTTTGAGCAGGTACTTGTTGACCATGATGTCGGTGGCGACGGTCACCACCCAGGCGATCGCGCAGTTGGAGTAGAACCCCAGGATGCTGTTGAGGAAGCTGAACATGTCCGCTTCCATCAGGATCAGCGCGAACAGCAGATTGACCAGGACGAAAACCATCCGGCCCGGATAGTGCTTGGTGACGCGCGTGACGGAGTTGGTCCACGCGAGCGAGCCCGAGTAGGCGTTGGTGACGTTGATCTTGATCTGGCTGATCACGACGAGGACCACCGCCAGCGGAACGACCAGCCAGGACGGCATCATCGCGTCGAAGGCGCCCCGGAACTGCTGGATGGGCTCGGTGGCGGCGGCCGGTCCCACCTCGGAGAGGACGTAGACGGCGAGGAACACCCCCATGGCCTGCTTGAGCGCCCCGAGGACCACCCAGCCGGGACCTGCCATGATCACGGCCGTCCACCAGGTACGGCGGTTCGCCTCGGTCTTGGGCGGCATGAAGCGCAAGTAGTCGATCTGCTCACCGATCTGCGCGATCAGCGAGAGGCACACGCCCGCGCCCAGCAGCACCGAGGCCGTGTTGACGGCCCCCTCGCCGTCGGTGCCCGCGTACGAGAGCCAGCGGTCCACCGTGCCGGGGTCGGTGGCGATCAGATAGATGAGCGGTCCCGCCATCAGCAGAAGCCAGATGGGCGTCGTCCAGACCTGGAGCTTGCTGAGCGCCTTCATCCCGTAGATGACCAGGGGAATCACCATGAGCGTGGAGACCAGATAGCCCGCCCACAGGGGCAGGCCCAGCCCCAGTTTCAGCCCCTGCGCCATGATCGAGCCTTCGAGGGCGAAGAAGATGAAGGTGAAGCTGGCGAAGATGACGCTGGTCAGTACGGACCCGTAGTAGCCGAATCCGGAACCACGGGTGATCAGGTCCAGGTCGATGTTGTACCGGGCCCCGTAGTACGCGAGCGGGAAGCCGGTGACGAAGATGACGGCCGCCGCGAGAGCGATCGCGGCCAGCGCGTTACCGGTGCCGTGGGTGAAGCCGATGCCGGCGCCGATGGAGAAGTCGGCGAGGTACGCGATACCGCCCAGCGCGGTGGTCGCCACGACCATGGGCGTCCAGCGGCGGTAACTGCGGGGCGCGAAGCGGAGGGTGTAGTCCTCCAGAGTCTCGCTGGCGGCGGGCCCGGCAGCCCCCGTGGGACCCGTGAGATCTTCGGGCCCGGCCGACCCCGCCGGACCTACCGGCCCCGCCGGACCGGTCCCTGTCTCCGGCGCCGGGGGCTCCTGACCGCTGCCGGGCGCCATCAGTTGTGGCTCGCTGCTCATGCCGCGCCTCCTGGGGAGAGTGAGGTGGGACTGTTCAGGGCGATGCTCGTCACCGGCCGGGCAGGCTGTACGCGGTACACGCGGGGCGCACCGCGGGGGTCGTCCGTACGGCGCAAGTGCGGGAGCGGTGGGAGGAGTTGGGACGGATCAGCCATGACCCCGTGTCATGAGCGCGGACACTAGTCAGAACCTGTTTCCTGCCCGCGCTCGGCACGTGAAGGAACCGTTTCCGGTTACTCTCGGCACCCGACACAACACACCCGAGTGACCCGAGAGCGCCCGCCCGCACCCGCCCGCACCCGCCCGCACAGCTCGCCCGCACCCGCCCGTGCGAGAAGTCGCGCGCGGACCGGCGGGCGGCGGCGCTAGCTTGGGCTCATGTGCGTGTCCATGGATCAGGCAGAGTTCGCCGGCACCACCCTGTACGCCGGGCGGCTGCGCCACGACGTGCATGGGCTGGTCCATGTGCTCGGCTATCAGAACACCGCGGTGAATCTCGCCGACGGCCCCAACGCCATGCTGCTCCATCTCCCGGCGCGGCGGATGAGCAGGGAGAACTTCCTCTCGGTGGGGCGCGGTTCGGATGTACTGCACCGAATGGTCGACGCCGTACGACCCGTCGCCGCCGGTACGCGGTCCGACATCGCGTGGATGGGCTGGGACGACGGCGAACGGGTCGAGGTGTTCGACCACGACATCTACACCGTGCTCCTCGCCACCGACCCGACCCTGCTGCCCGCCGCCCTCGCGCGGGTCCCGCCGCACCGGCGTCCCCGTCTCAACCCCCTGCTGCTGGAGTTCTACGCCGACCACTACCCGGGGTACCCCATCGCGGTGTGCTGCTTCGACAACGCCGAAGCGGAACAGGCGAAGCCACTGCTCATGTGGTACGAACCCATGTTCCCCGACCGGCTGACCCTGCCCGCCCTGGACTGTCACACCGGAGAGCCACCGGACCTCAAGGGCAAGGTGTCCGCGGATCACTGGGTCCTGTACGGAACCGATGAGGCTCCGGCCGGCTGGGGCGAGCCCGTCGGCTATCCGCCCCGTATGCGCCACGAACTGCGCGGTTTTCTCCCCGGCACCGTCATGGGCACGTACTTCGGCGAACGCCCCCTGCCCAACGGCGACTTCGTCCTCCCTCACGAGGACCTGCTGGCGGGACGTCTGAACCGGATCCGCCGTCTGCCGCCCTCACGCTCGCCCTCGCCCTCCTGACGACCGTACGCACCCGATAAGGAGAGAGCGCATGTCACGTCCGGTCACCATCGTCACCGGCGGCAGTCGGGGAATCGGCGCGGCGACGTGTGTCCGGCTGGCGGGCGACGGGCATGACGTGGTCCTGGGGTACGTCAGCAACGGCGCGGCGGCCGAGCTGGTCGCGGACGCCGTGCGGGCGGCGGGGGCGCGCTGTGTGGCCGTACGGGCGGACACGTCCGACGAGGCGGACGTGGAGCGGCTGTTCGACACGGCGGTGACCGAACTCGGGCCGGTGACCGGCCTGGTCAACAACGCCGGGGTCACAGGCCCGCTCGGCCGCTTCGCCGACGTCCGCACCGAGGACCTGCGGCGGGTGGTCGACGTCAACCTCATGGGTTACCTGCTCTGTTGCCGCCGAGCCGCCCAGGACATGACCGCCCTCGGCACCGGCTCCATCGTCAACGTCTCCTCCGCGGCGGCCACGCTGGGCAGCCCCGGCGAGTACGTCCACTACGCCGCGACCAAGGCGGCCACCGACGCGCTGACCGTCGGTCTGGCCAAGGAACTCGGCCCGGCCGGCATCAGGGTCAACGGCGTCGCCCCCGGCGTCATCGAAACCGAGATGCACGCCACGATGGGCGACCCCGACCGCCCGGCCAAGGCCGCCCCCGAGATCCCGCTCCGCCGCCCCGGCCAGCCGTCCGAGATCGCCGCCGCCGTCGCCTGGCTGCTGTCGCCGGACGCCTCGTACACCACGGGCACGGTCCTGAGGGTCTCCGGCGGGAGGTAATCCCCCCCTCGAAGCCGCCCCCGAGCCACCTTTTATGCGACAACGCGCATAGTCGCGAGTCCGCATGGACGCCCGCGCCCGGCCCCCCTACGGTCTTGTATACGGGGCCCAACCGAGACCGTGGGCTTCTAGACCAGGGGGTTTGGCATGTCTGAACGTACGGGGCTCATCCGTCTCACCCGTAACGGCAACGGCAACGGGGAATGCGGGCAGATCGAGTACCAGCGGATCGCCGTGGCCGAGTCCGTGCCGTTTCTGGAGTACGTAAAGGAGTGACGTTCGAGCCGGAGCAGTTCGGACGGTCGCAACAGGACTTGGCCCCCGTGCTGAAAGACCTCCGCAAGCGGGCCGGCCTCTCCGGAGATCGACTCGCCGCGCGCTGCAATATGTCACAGTCCAAAGTGAGCCGGATCGAGAACGGTAAGGTCCGGCCCAGCGTCCGGGCACCTCGCACGTCCGGGCAGCGCACCGGGCCGTCGGGCGGAGATACCGCGCTTATGGCACGGCTCACTCAAGAGGCGTGCGTATCGCCACCCTTGAACATCCGCTCCAGTTCCGCGATCCGTTCCGCGCGTCGCGCCATGAGGTACACGCGGTTTCGCGTGCGCTGCACCTCGTGCAGCAGAGCGAATCCCTGAGTCCGGTAGTAGTCGACCAGGCCGGGAAACATGCATCCCCGCCGGACCCACCGCTTGCCCTCACGCGCGGCCCGGTCCACCGCCCAAAGGGCGATGAGCGTTCCGGGCTTGTGCTCGCGGTACGCCGGATCGGTCACCGTGGTGAAGAGGTAGTGAGCCGGCTCGGCGAGTTCCTCGGGCGTCCAGCCCCACGGAGGCGTTTCCTCCTGCACGGTGGTGCAGCCCACGATGCGGGACGCATCGTCCTCCAGCACCCACATGCCTCCGTGGGAGTTCTCCGCCTGGGCCGCGAGGTTGTCCGCGCTGTCACGCCAGCTCGGCATGTCGCGCTCCTCAAGCCAGGTGGAACGGGAGCGGATCATGGCGGCGACTCCGGGACCGTCGGCCACCGTGGCCAGGCGCATGACGTACATGGGTGAGACCTCCGTGCGTTTTCTTCCAGCAGAGCAGCCTCCCACAGCGAGAGGTCGGTGGCCGGGCCTCCGGCGGAGAGAACCTGACACACGTCACAGAAGCAGGTCGGCCATGTCCCAGGAGCCGTACAAGCTCGTGTCGTCGTGCGCGAGGTAGAGCGGTGTCGTCCCGCACGGACCGGCGGTGACGCGGACTGGTTCGTCCCGCACCATCTCCACCAGGACGAAGTCCGTCGGCCACTGACCGGCCAGTTCCTTAGCCCAGTCGTACTCACCCGTGGTCACATCGCGCGGTGCGGAATCGACGGTGGAGCGTCCGGCGACGCGTTCCCGAACAGCGAGAAGGGAGTTACATCACTGGAGTGATCCACCGTCGTGTAGCGAGTGCCGTCCCATTTTGGACACGGCGAACCGCCTTGGTGATGAACAGACGTTCAAAGGGGCGCGGCCCCTGCGCGGGCGGGGTGAAGCCATCCATCCACGTCGCACTGCTCCCACGCAGAGACCAGACAGGTGTTCATGACGCGACGGCTGTCAACTGCCCGAGGTTTTCGGAACCAAGCAGGCGGCGGCAGAGTGCTGAGCCCCACCTGCCCTTTGGGACAAGGGGGCTCATGAGAGCCGGGCGCGTGAACGGTCAGGCGCTCAGGGCTCCCTCGGTGAGGGAGCCGATGAAGGACGACCAGGCGGGCGCGGGGACGGCGAGGGCGGGGCCGTCGGGGTTCTTGCTGTCCCGGACGGGGACGATGCCGGGGACGCCGTCCGCGACCTCGACGCAACTGCCGCCGTCCGGGTTGCTGTAGCTGGACTTGCGCCAGCCAGCGAGCAGCGGCGCGGTGATGGTGTCCGCCACCTCGACACAATCACCGTTGTCCGGACCGCTGTAGCTGGACTTGCGCCAGCCAGTGAGGACGGACGCCTTGGGAATGCGGCTAACAGTCATCTTCGTATTCCTCAGCTACCGATTCGATCAGGGTGAGGGATGCCGCTGGCGGCAACGCGGCGGCCCTGGTCAAATCGTATGCCTGACGAAGCCGTCGCACGAGGTGCGGATCGTCGAACAAGTTCCCGGTGAACACGCCCTCAACGTAGGCCATGTCGGGGGCATCGTCGAAGCTCATCAGGGTGACCATGCTGCTCATGGTCGCGTGGGCTCCGGCGGAGAACGGGACGACCTGCAAGAAGATCCTGTCAGCTCGCATCAGCCTTGCGAGGTCGCGCAGTTGCTCAGCCATTACAGCGGGACCACCAACGACGGTCCGCAGGACTGTCTCGCTGAGGATGACCCAGGTCACGGGAGTCTCCGGGTTGTCCAGCAACTGTCGGCGCGCAGTTCGGCCGGCGACCAACTCGTCCATCCTCTTCGGATTGGGGTTGGGCTCCCCCGACCGGTACACGGCACGGGCGTAATCCGCCGTCTGGAAAATGCCGGGGACCAACGAGACCGCGTACTGATGGATCGCGGTCGCCAACCGCTCCGCCTCGGCCGCCTCGCGGAAATGTGCTGCGTACTTGGCTTCGTCGAGAGTTCGCAGCATCCGGTAGAACCGCCCTCCCGTGCCCAGCACCTGGTCGATGCGCTGTGCGTCGTCAGGGCGCGGCATACGGCGGCCCGCCTCGAAGTGGGCGAGAAGGGTGGCGTGGCAGACCACGCTCTCGCCAAGCTGCTGCTGTGTCAGCCCTGCGGCCTCACGCGCGATGCGCAGTTCCTGTCCGAAGTGCTTGCGCGGCGGCAGATACTCCCGCGCGTCACGCTTCTCTCCGCGCTTCTCCTCCTGCGTCATTCCAACGCCCCTTTCCTGTCACGCGCTTTGTCGAGCCATGACCCCCTGTCGCAGCGTACGCGCCGATCTGCCACTCCGTAATCGATTCATCACAGAAAGCACACGAGGTGCGTGGTCCCCGCTGAGGGGCAGACCCTCAGCGGGGCCGGGACGCGGTTCGGTCAGGATCCGCCTCGTTCGTAGGGGCTGCGATCTTGGCAGAGCCGCGATCCGGGGCACCAGACCTACTGGCTTTGGTTCCAGGCCAGTTGGCCCCTTTGTCGGGCACGGGAGCGATCCGCCGACGAACCGTCAGCGACCCACGCGGCACTCGCGGTATGTGACGCAGAGCACACCCGTACGAAAACCTGGCGGCCTCTCCGAACGTCTTGCCGGTGTGGGATCACGCAGGAGGACACTCGCTGAGCTGGACGAGGAGGGACTCGTCCGGCTCGTCGCCAAGGGCGACCGCGCCGCGTTCGAGGAGTTGTACCGGCGCACCGCCCCCTGGCTGACCGTGCGGCTGCGGCGGCGGTGTGCGGACGAGCAGATCGTCGCCGAAGTCATGCAGGAGACGTATCTGGCGGTGTGGCGTGCCGCCGACGCGTTCGCCGGCGCGGCGGTCGGCGGTACGGCCGTCGGCTGGTTGTGGACGATCGCCGCCCGGCGTCTGGTCGACGCGTTCCGCCGCCGCGCGCACCACGCACGCCTTCCCGACGCGATGGCCGCCGGGACCGCCCGTACCGTCGCGCCCGCCGCCGAGGACGAGGTGCTCGCGGCGGCCGTCGACGGTGAGGTCGGTGACGCCCTGCGGCGGCTCGCGCCCGAACTGAGCGACGTGCTGCGAGCCATGGTGCTCGACGGGCTCACCGTACGGGAGACCGCCGTTCTGCTCGGTCTGCCGGAAGGAACCGTCAAAACCCGCGCCCGTCGGGCACGGCGAGCCATGCGGGAGGCACTTTCATGAGCACCAACAAGCGTACGGGCGCGGGCTCGGGGTCAGGCGCGGGGTCGGGCTCGGGGTCGGCGTCGGGGTCGGGGTCGAAATCAGGCTCGGGCTCAGGGCCGGGGTCAAGCTCCGGGTCGGGTACGGGGTCGGGCGCGGGCTCGGGCCGGGGCTGGGGCGCGGGCCGGGACCGGGTCCGTAGGCGCCGCAGGGCGTCCGACGTGAGCCGCACGCCCGACGCGCACCACGCCTCCGAGCCGCTCATCACCCGCTACGCACGCGGCGACACCGCCATCCCCGGCGACGAGATCTGGGCGCTGGAAGCCCACCTCGAATCCTGCGCGCTCTGCCGGGCCCGGCTCGCCGCCGCCGTGGAGAGCACGGCGCCCACCGTGAGCGCGCTCGTCGACGGCGTCTGGTCCGAGCTGGCGCCGCTGCTGCCCACGACCGCCCCCATGCCCAGGCGCCGCCGCTGGGCCCTGCCTCTGCTGGCCTGGGCCTCTCCGGTGATGGTGCCGTGGGTGTGCACGACCGTCCTCATCACCCTGCTCGCCATCCTGTTCGACCAGACGAACGGCCCGGGATTCGACTTCGTCCTCCTTCTCGCCCCCGTACTGCCCGTACTGGGCGTCGCCGCGTCCTGGGCGCGCGGTCTCGACCCGGCGTACGAACTCACCGCGGGGACACCGCGTGCCGGGCTCCCCCTGGTGCTCCGGCGCACCACGTCCGTACTGGTCGTGGTGATCTCGCTGCTGACGCTCGCCGGCTGGATCACCGGTACCGGCATCGCGCAGTGGCTGCTGCCCTGTCTGGCCTTCACCACCGGCACGCTCGCGCTCGGCGGGCTGGTCGGGGTGACCCGGGCGGCGGCCGGACTGGTGCTGGCGTGGGTGGTCGTGATCGTGGCGCCGACCGTGGCCGTGAGCCGTATGCCCTTCGCGGACCGTACGCCCTTCACCCTCCAGACGGACGCCCTCCCCGTGTGGGCCGCCGTCTTCGCGCTCGGCCTGGCGGTCGTGATCGTCCGCAGGGGCGCGTACTCCCTGCTCGGAGCGCGCCGCTGAGGCGCCCGTCGGCACCCCGCGCCACCCGCGCCCGCCCCTCCCCGCGCCACCAATACCAACCGCCAACCGCCAACCACCGGAAGGTTCCTCACCCATGACCGAGGAAGTGACGACATGACACGCGGCGTGACCGCTGCCGAAGTGGCGCCCACCGCATACGCCTGGGAGATCCACGCCGAAGGGCTCAAGGTACGGGCCGGGGGCCGCAAGCTGGCCGTCGACGGTCTGGACCTGACCCTCGGCACCGGGGTGCACGGGCTGCTCGGGCCCAACGGCGCCGGGAAGACCACTCTCATCCGTGCCCTCGCCACGGTCCTGCGGCCGGCCGACGGCTCCCTCGAACTGCTCGGCGCTCCCGCCGGAGCGCAGAACCGCCGCCGCGAACTGCGCCGGCGGATCGGTTATCTGCCGCAGGAGTTCGGGTACTACCGGCGCTTCACCGTCCGCGAGTTCATCGAGTACATGGCATGGCTCAAGGAGGTCCCGGCGGCGGAGATCCCCGGCGCGGTACAGCGCGCCGTCGAGCGCGTCGGGCTCGCGGACCGCGCCGACCACCGGATGAAGACGCTGTCCGGCGGCATGGTGCGGCGTGCCGGTATCGCGCAGGCGATCGTCAACGACCCGCGGATCCTGCTGTTCGACGAGCCGACGGCCGGACTCGACCCCGCCCAGCGCCTGCGCTTCCGCGAACTGCTCCACCAGCTCGGCACCGACAGCTGTGTCGTCGTCTCCACGCATCTCGTCGAGGACGTCGCGGCGGCCTGTACGGACGTACTGCTCATGGCCGACGGCCGGACCGTGTTCAGCGGCACACCGGACCAGCTCGCCGACGCGGGCGGGCCGGACGACCCGGGCGACAGCCCGATCGAACGTGGATACGCGGCGCTGCTCATGGGCTCCGAGCCCGGAAGGGGTACCTGGTGAACTCGACACAGCCACAGCCACAGCCGTCGCCACAGCCATCGACACAGCCGTCGACACAGCCGTCGTACGCGGACAACCCGACCCGGACGCCGCGCACCGAGAACCCCAAGGCCCCGCGCAGAGGGCGGATCCTGCGGATCGAACTCCGCCGCTCCAGCGGCCTGTGGCTGAGCGCGCTCCTCCTGTTCGGCTCGCTCGCCCTGCTCCAGCTCTTCAGCGGCGGACCGTGGGCGGAGGACGCCGAGTCCTGGACCGCGCAGTGGACGTCCGCCGCCTGGTGGGAGCGGTATCTGATGGCGTTCCTGTGGCCGCTGTCCGTGGCCGCCGGGGCCGTGCAGGGGCTGCGGGACCACCGTTCCGGTATGACGGAACTCATCGGCACCACACCGCGCCCGCCGTGGCAGCGCGCGGCCAGGACGGCGGGCGCGCTCGGGCTGGCCCTCGCCACCGCCTATGTGCTGGTCTTCCTCTACGGCGGGGTCCAGGTGATCGGCAACGAGGGGTACGCGCATCTCCGCTGGCTGCCCATCCTGGCGGTCGGGGCGCTGGCGCTGGTCGCCGGCGCCTGGCTGGGGATGGGGATCGCCAGGACCCTGCCGTCCGCGCTCACCCCGCCCGCGCTCACGATGGCGTCGCTGATGGCCGTGATCCTCGTCCATGACGCGGTCACCAAGGACATGTTCCCCAACCGGATCGTTCTGCTGTCGCCGTCGCTGGCCGAGGTGCACAGCGCGTTCCTGACCGTCGCCTGGCGTGTCAACGCCGGGCAGACGGTGTGGCTGCTCGGTCTCGCCGCCACGGGTTTCCTGCTGCTGGTGGCGGGGAACCGTCGTGCCCGGCTGCTGGCGCTCCTGCCGGTGGTGCTGAGTGCGGCGGTCGCGGTGCCGCTCCTGCCCGCGAGCCACGACCGTGACTACGTCATCGACAAGGCGGCGACGGCGCTGGTGTGCGAGGGCCCGGTCTGTGTCACGCGTCTGCACGAACGCGAACTGGCCGCGATCGCCGGTCCCGAGGGCCCCGCCGAGGAGGCGCTGCGGCTGCTGGCGGCCCTGCCGGACCCGCCGTCCACGGTGCGCGAGACGGTCCCCGTGTGGCCGCCCGGCGTATGGCAGCCGCAGGCGCCGCCGCAGCCCGCCGGTTTCGTTCCCGTCGACTTCGAGGCACGGGCGCTCAGCGGCGCCCCGAAGGACGAGGTCCTGCGCGGTCTGCTGGCCGGGGCCGGTACCGCGCCCTGTGTCGTACCGCTCAGGACGTATCCGACCGAGGAGGAGGAGCAGCGCTACGACGAGACCAAGGCCGTACGCGAAGTGGCCGCGCGCACGGTGGCCGCGGCCTGGTTCCTCGGCGACCTCAAGCCCCTGCGGGGCACGGGCCCGCTGGGGGCCGGGGCGGGCAAGCTCGCCGGGCCCGCCTGGGAGACGCTGCGCGCGCTGCCGGCGGACGAGCAGCGCGAGCGGATCGCGGCGCTGCGGACGGCCGCGCTGAGCTGCGAGGGCGATCTGCTGACGGTGCTGGGGGAGGACGGCCCGAGGTGAGGGACATGACGCCGGGGGACGGGCCGGAGTCGCGGGAACACCCGTCCCCCGCAGGGCCGTTGGCGCGGGGCGTCCGGTGGCCGGTGCTCTACGCGCGGTCCCGGCAGGTCCCCGTCTCGCTCACCGCCGTGCTCGTCTGTGCCGTCTTCATATGGTCGCTCCCCCGGAGCGGGACATCCGGCGATCCGAGGATGGTGGCCCTGCTGCTGACCTCGGTGGTGGCGGTGGCCTCGACCGGGCTGAGCGGGCAGGACCTCGCGCTGGACCGTACGGCGGCGATCCGCTGGGCACCCCGGCGCGCGGCGCACGTGCTGCTCATCGCCGCGCTCGCCGTGGCCGTACTGCTGGCCCTGTCGGCCTTGTCGGTGCTGTCGGCGCCGGGCGGCGAGCCGGTCCCGGTCGCGTACGCCGTACGCAACAGCGCCGGGCCGGCGGGCGCCGCCGCGATCGGGGCGGCGGTGTGGGGCGGCCGGTACGCCTGGACGGTGCCGTTCGGCTGGTGCCTGACCGCGTTCTTCGTACCGGTACCGGTCTCCGGCGGAGTGCCCGCCCAGGTGGCGACCTGGATGCTCCAGCCGTCCGGCACCCCGGCCGCCTCCTGGACCTCGGCCGTGCTGGCGGTCGGCGGCGGGCTCGTCTACGCGCTCGCGGGTCCCCGGCGCTGACGAGCCGTCGAGAGATGCTGAGCCCGCGCGAGACGGGCGCCCTGCTCCTTCGCGCCGTAGTAGCGCACCACACCGCACCACATCGCGTGGGGTCACATCGCATCGCACCAGTCGCTGTTTCGGTCCAAACGCAGCTGCCGAGGGTTCCCGCTAACGAGCGAATGCGGCGGTATGTAATCGATCCAATGCGCTGCGTGTGCACATGATGGGCCGTCATCGCGTATCCCCCCGCACCGCCGCGCGTCCGGCCTGGCCGGACCGCTGAGCCGTGCGCGTAGTCAGAAGGAGTTGCCCATGTCCGGAGCCCAGGACGGCAAGGACGCCAAGGCGGAGCAGATCAGCGGCAAGCTGATCGCGGCGGATCCGCTGAGTTCGGAGCCGCCCATCCAGGTCCCGGTGCAGCAGCGCGACACGGAGTGGGAACTGCCGAACGGCTTCGCCTGGGTCTACTACGGCGAGGGCACCGACTCCGTCCAGAAGCCGGTGATCATGGCGGACGGTTTCAACCTCGGCCGAAGCGACCTGCAGTGGCTGGCCCAGGGCCTGGACGGCGGGGGGTACAAGTTCCTGAGCGCCCTGCGCAAGCAGGGGCGCACCGTGATCCTGGTCGGGTTCGACGAGCGCACCGCGCCGATCCAGAAGAACGCCGAGACCGTAATCGCCGCGGTCATGCGCACCCTCGGGGAGCGCGTCGGTGACGACCGGCTGACCGTCGGCGGCTTCAGCATGGGCGGCCTGGTCACCCGCTACGCGCTCGCCAAGCTGGAAACGCAGCGGATCGACCACCAGACCGCGCTGTACTTCTCCTACGACACCCCGCATCGCGGCGCCGTGATCCCGATCGGCCTTCAGGCGTTCGCGCACTTCATCCCGCAGGACAACGCCTTCGCCGAGCAGATGAACAGCCCCGCGGCCCGGCAGATGCTCTGGCGCCACTACGACAGCGAGACCGGCCGGGGCGAGACCGACCCGCTGCGTACCGAGCTGCTGGATGACCTGGACCGCATGGGCCGCTGGCCGCAGATCCCGATCAAGATCGCGGTGGCCAACGGCACCGGCGACGGCACCGGCCTCGACGTGCCCCCCGGGGAGATGGCGCTGAAAAGTACGGGCCTGATCGCCTTCCCCGGCACGACCTTCTACACCCAGGCCGCCGACGAGAACGCCACGGTGGCCCAGCTGAAGCGGCTGCTCCCACTCGCCTCGAAGACGGTCACCACCAGCGGCTACCCCGAGCTGGACGGCGCACCGGGCGGCACGCTCGCCTCCTACAAGATCGTGGCGGAGGAACTGGTGGCGAAGGGCGGCAAGGTCGACCTGCGGCACGAGGCCATCTGCTTCGTCCCGACCGTCAGCGCGGTGGCGATCCGCGACATCGACAAGCAGGAGGACCTGTACGCGAAGGTCGCCGCGATCGACCTGGAGGAAAGTGAGCTGGACGAGATCTTCTGGTCCTCGACCACCACCCCGCACACCGCGATCACCCAGGAACTGTGCGAGTGGATCATCAAGCGGCTTCCGAACTGACACGGCGTCATCGCCGCTGATCCAGTCGGTGATCCGGCCGGTAGTCCGGCCGCCCGCCCGGAGCTCTCGCCGCCGGGCGGGTGGCCGCGTGCCATTCCGGTACAGACCATTCGGCCCGCCGATGCCGGGCAGGCATCTCCTCGTACGACAACGCCGGCCTTCAGGACCACCACCAGGTCTTGAAGGCCGACGTCATGTGCGGGCCCGGATGGACCGAGAGCGTCACTTCGAAGTGCGCCGGGCCTCCCCCGTCGCGGGGAGTGCGTGCTCAGCTCACAGCACGGCGAGGTAGAACGCCGTGGCCTTGCCACCGCCGTTGGCGTCGTAGGTGCCCACCAGGACGCCCTTCCCGTTCGCGCATCCCCCCGCGATCGCGCGGACGGTGTAGCCGATGCCGTCGCGAGGCGTGGCCGCCACGATGGCCCTGGACAGGTCCACGTCCTCGCTGCTGATCTCGACGCAGTAGGTGTGACCCGCCGGCTTCGTCACCGCGCTGACGCCCTTGGAGTGCGCGACCGTCCCGTCGGCCTTGACCAAGGCGCCGGCTTGGGCGTAGGGCGCCTGAGAGCCCGAGGGCGCGGCAATCGCCATCCCACCGGCCACGGCGAGACCAGCGGCGCACAGGCCGGCCACCGTGATCCCGGCCACTCGCATCCTCTTGTTCACGTGCATACCCCTCTGTCGTCCATGTCAGGAAAAGTGCAGGTAGAGCGGTATGACCGTACGGGGGGATCCGATACTTGCCAGCAAAAGCGCATAAGAACCACTCAATGTGCTGAAGGGGTCAAACGGGAGGAGTCGCATAGAGTCACGCACTTTTCCAACGGCCGGTTTCACGGGCACGCGGCTGGAGTTGAGCGCGGGCCGTGTCGTACGGGAAACCGGCCCCGGGGCCGGCGCGGAAGACAGCAGGCGGCCCCGAGGGGGTCATTGATCAACCGACAAATGAACGCTTATCAGGTCGGCCCTGCCTGGGCCCTCCAGTGGGTCCGTGGGCCCTGCGGGTGGGCCCCGAACCGTCCTTAGGCTGCGTCCGCTCGGGGGGCAACAAGGGCGTGAGCTGGGAGAACAGGTGAAGGGCGCAGGCAGGTTCCACAGTCGGTACGGGCTTCGGCTCCGGCAGCGGCACGGGCAGGGACATGGGCACGGCCGGGGGTGGAGTGACCGCGGGCAGAGCGGGGCCGAGTACGCCGCGATGGTCGGGGTCGTGTCCCTGGTCGTGGCCGCGATCGTCGGTGTCAGCGTGCCGACCGACACGGCGACCGGGCTGAAGAGCGCGGTGTGCCGGATACTCCACCCGCTGAGCGGGTCCGACGCCTGCGCCACCGGCGACTACGCGGACGGCGAGGGCGGCGGCGAAGGCGGCGGAGAGGGTGGCGGAGGCGGGGGCGGGGACGGGGATCCCTTCGTGCCCAACGGCGACCCGTTCGAACCCGCGAAGTGTCTGCTCTCCCAGGACCAGACCAAGGACACCGTCGTCATCCAGATCTTCTTCATCAAGATCAGCAGCTCCGAGACGGTCAAGCTCCAGCAGTGGTCCGACGGCACCGTCACCCTGGAGCGGATCACCGAGACCGGGGGCGGGGTCACGGCCAGCATCTCCGCGGGCATTCCGGGGCTGAAGGACTGGGGCGGCAGCGCCAAGCTGAGCGGCACCTATCTGGCGGGCAGCGGCAGCGGCGGACAGTGGCTCTTCAACGGGAACAAGAGCGACAACCCCCAGGCGGACCTGGAGGCCAACCTCGCGGACGCCAAGCAGTTCGCCGAGTACCTCAAGGCCATGGACGACTGCAACAGCCGGCCGGCGGGCCCCCGTTCCTCCGAACTCGGCATGATCTGCGGCTACCACGCGGGCAAGAAGAAGCCCGATCTCGAACCGGAGCGGGCGCCGGACGTCGACATCACCAAGACCTCCACCGAGGCGTCCGGCAATGTCAGCTTCGGCGGGAAGTTCAAGAGCAACGGCAAGAGCGGCAAGGACGCGGGCAAGAGTGACGGCCCGAAGGATCTCGGCAAGATCTCCGGCGAGGTGCTGTCCGGCACCATGACCGAGGATGTCGTGGTCATGCGCCACAACACCGGCCAGAACGCCGGGAAGATCACCTTCATCTACACCTTCACCGTCAAAGGCATAGCCGGCGCGGGAGGCGTGGCCACCGGCGAGAGGATGCAGCAGGTCGCGGTCACCTACGACGCCGCCGCCTACGACCAGGAAGAGGAGGACGACACCCCGCACCACCCCGAGAAGCTGGTGATCACCACCAGCCAGGAAGCCGGCGACGGCAGCGGCTTCAAAGGCGAGGCAGGAGCCAACGCCGGTCCCGTGACCATCGACGTCGGCGGCGGCGGCGGAACCACCGAATCCGAGATACACACCGAATCGGCCGAACTCATCCTCGACAACGACGCCGACAGCACCGCCGTAGAGGACTGGCTCCGCGGCAACGGCGACCCCTCGAACAACCCACTGCCCTCCCCCTCCGACGCCGCGAAAGTACCGGGCCCCGACGCCAGCCCACTGGAACGCCTCCTGCACGACAAGGGAAAACTCAGCAAGCTCGACTACAAAGCGAACACCGACTGGTGGAACGCCTCGCTCGGCATCGGCTTCGGCATCTCCGTCGGGCAGTTCTCCCTCGGCTTCAAGCTCTTCGGGATCGACATCACCCATGAGCACAAGGAGCAGACGATCACCGGCGACCCGACCTATGCCACCGGCCCGCAGAACGGCGGCGCACGGCCCTGGGTCGAATGGAAGAACTGCACCCGGACCAAGCCCATCCCCACCTGAGGGGGCGGTACGGCTCTCAGAGCTTGGTACGGAAGATGCCGGCGGGGCGCTCGCGGCGGTAGCCCAGCGCCTCGTTCACGGCCAGCATCGACGCGTTGCCGTCCGCGACGGTGGTGGTGATCTCCCGTACGGCGGGGTGCAGTTCGCGCAGCCGCCCCAGCAGATGGCGCTTGACCGCCCGGCCGAGACCGCGCCCCCGGTGGGCCGGGACGACGACCGTGTCGTACTGGACCGCGCGGGTGTCGGCGGGGTCGCGGAGCGCCACCTCCGTGTACGCCACCACGGCGTCGCCGTCCGTCGTGTCGAGCACGGCGGCGGTGAGGACGATCCCGCCGCGCCGCTCCATCACCTGGGCGCCCGCTCGTATCCGTGCCACGTCCGGGCTCGGTCTCCGCTCGTCCAACTGCCCTCCGGGCACGGCTGTCGGCGCGTCCCGTACCGTCCCACGGGCGCGGGCGAAGGACTCCGCCGGTCCGTCGGGGACCGCGCCCGACCAGTCGGTGAAACGGAGGCCGTCGGGCAGCGCGGGCGGCGGGATCTCGTCCACCGCCTGCTGGACACGGAGTACGTACCAGCCGAGCGGAAGCACATTCGTGAAGCCCAGGCTGTCCACGAACGCCTCGCCCGCGCCGCCGAGTTCGAGCACGGTCGAGACCGAGGTGCGCCCGTGCGCGAGGAGTTCGGCGCGTACGGCGGCCCAGAGCGCGGCGCCGACCCCGGACCGCCGGGCGTCGGGCCGTACCACCAGGGCGTCGAGAAAGGCGGTGTGGCGGCTGTCCCGGTCGGTGAACAGCAGCAGCGAGGCGACACCCTCGTACGAGCCGTCGGGCCCCGTCGTCGCGAGATGAACGTTACTGCCGTGCAGCGGGGGCACCCGCAGCCTGCCCGCGGTCTCCCCCCTGCTGGGCTCGGGGACCGAGGCGGGGAGATCGCGGACATGTGCGGCGCTGATCACCGCGTGATAGGCATCTGTCTCGGCGTCCGACGGCGGGCTTCCCAGAGTGATCAGCATGGACCGAACCTACGCGTACGAGGAGGGCGACGCCCCCGAGTTGACGGGACGTCCGGGCGGGGCGGGACGGGGTGCTCGTGCCCCGACAGCACAAGCACCCCCGGACCCTGTCCGGCCAGACCCTGTCCGGCCGGACAGGACCCGCCCCCCGCTGCCTGGTCCGCCCGGCTCCACGGTCCGGGTGGCACGGCACGGCCGCCGCGGCCGGTGCGGCTCAGGCCGCCGCGTTCTCGGTGACCGTGACCCGTCCCTTGCGGATCGTGGCGAGCCGTGGGGCCCGGCGGGCGATCGAGCTGTCGTGAGTGACCATGATGAACGTCAGGCCGTGCTCTTTCCAGAGGCCCTCCAGCAGTTCCATGATCTCGTCACGCATCGACTCGTCGAGATTTCCCGTGGGTTCATCGGCGAGCAGCACCTTCGGCCTCTTGACGAGCGCGCGGGCGATCGCGACACGCTGCTGCTGGCCGCCGGAGAGTTCGCCGGGCACATGGCCGAGCCGCTCGCCGAGACCGACGGAGTCCAGGGCCTCCGCGGCCTGCTGCCGCCGGGCGGCGCCCCTGACACCGAGGGGCACGAGCGCGGTCTCGACGTTCTCCTGCGCGGTCAGGGTGGGGATGAGGTTGAAGCTCTGGAAGACGAAACCGATGTTCTCGGCGCGCACCTTCGTCAGCCGGGCCTCGGGCAGGGTCGCCAGATCCACCCCGTCGAACTCGACGGTGCCCTTGGTCGGCCGGTCGAGCCCGCCGAGCATCTGGAGGAGGGTGGACTTGCCGCCGCCGGTGGGACCCTGGATGACGAGCCGGCCGCCGTCCTCGATGGTCAGATCGACGCCCGCGAGCGCGTCGACGGTCTTCTTGCCGCGCTGATAGCGCTTGGTGACGCCGCTGAGCTGGTACACGGTTCAACTCCTGCTGTACGGACTGCTGTACGGACTGCCTTGCGGACTGCCGTTCGAGGGTGTGGGACGGGGTGGTGCGGGAGGGTGAGGCGGTGAGGAGGGTTCCGCCGGTGCCGGGGACAGTGGCCGGAGGGAGCCGCTCGGCGGCCCGCTCGGCGGCCCGTCACTCCAGCCGCCGCAACGCGTCCGCCGGGCGCAGCCGGGACGCGCGCCAGCCGCCGAAGCCGCCCGCGATCAGACCGCCCGCGACGGCGAGTCCGACGGCGATACCGAGGGTGGCGAGCGAGACGGGCGCGGTCAGGGTGATGTCGAGCGCCTTGGCCGCGGTCTGCCGCGCGGGTCCGCCGCCGCCGGCGAAGCCACCGCCGCCACCACCGAAGCCGCCACCGCCACCGCCGCCGCCCGTGGAGCCGAGCTGCGCCGTCAGGGTCGGGCTGACGGCCGTGACGAGATAGGCGCCGCCGAGCCCCAGCGCGATACCGAGCACACCGCCGAGCAGGCCGTTGACCAGTGCCTCGCCCACCACCTGACGGGTCACCCGGCCGCTCTTCCAGCCGAGCGCCTTGAGCGTGCCGAACTCCCGTACCCGGCGGCTGACCGCCGAGGAGGTGAGCAGACCGGCCACCAGGAAGGCGGCGATCAGTACGGCGATGGAGAGCCACTTGCCGACGGTCGTGGCGAGATCGGAGGCCGTGGACAGGGAACCGGAGACGGTGTCCGCGAGATCGGCCGAGGTGGTGACGGTCGTGTCCGGCACGTTCTTCTGGATGGCGGACTTGACGCCCTCGATCTGCTGCGAGTCGGCGGCCTTCACATAGACCGTGGTGACCTTGTCCTTGGAGTCGGCCAGGGTCTGGGCCTTCTTCAGCGGAACGTAGAGATTGGCTGCGGCGTCGCCGCTGTCGGCGGTCGCGACCCCGACGATGGTGAACTTGGTGCCCGAGATGGTCACGGTCTTGTCGACCGCGAGGCTCTTCTCCTTGGCGTACGCGCTGTCGACGATCGCGACGGCCGCGTCGGTCTCACCGCTCGTGAAGGTACGGCCCGAGGTGATCTTGGAAGAGGTGAGCGGGCCGAGGGCGGGCGCGGAGACATCGGTGCCGTACACCGAGTAGGTGTTGACGTCGAACGCGGCGCCGCCGCCCCGGACCTCACCGCTCCCGCCGGCACCACCACCGCCACCACCACCGCCACCACCACCGCCACCGCCACCGCCGCCACCGCCCTGCCCCGGGGTGAACTCGCCGGGCTTGAACTCCCCGTTGACCTTGAGCACGGTCAGGCTCAGCCCGCCGACGGCGTCGGCGACCCCGTCCTGGCCGCCGACGTCGGTCACGGTCGAGGCGGCCAGCGTCTGGAAGCCCTGGACCACCACCCGGTCACTGCTCTGCTCGCCGTCGCCCTGGGCGTCGAACTCGAAGCGCGGCCTGTTCTGGCCGCCCTCGGCGGGCGGGGGCGCGGCCTTGGTGACGGTCATGTCGGTGCCCAGGCCGTACAGCGATTGCAGGACCTTGTCCTGTGCCTGGCTCATACCGGAGGAGACCGAGCTGACGATGATCACCAGCGCGATACCCAGGGCGAGCCCCGAGGCGACGACGAGCGCCGCCTTTCTGCGACGGCGCAGCTCGCGCCTGAGATAGGTGAAGAACATGGGCGTGAAGCTAGGCACCGGGCGTGATGAAGTGTTGAGGCCCCGGTGAGAGCTGGATGAGAACGCGAACGGCGGCGGCACCGCGAGGGTGCCGCCGCCGTCGGGCGTACGAGGAGACGACCGCTCCCGGCAGGCCGGGAGCGACCGGATCAGACCTGCGAACCGGCCTGCCAGTCCGCCCAGTTGAGGTTCCAGCCGTTGAGGCCGTTGTCGGGCTTGATCATCTTGTCCGGGGAGTTCTTGACGATGACGACATCACCGATGAGCGAGTTCTCGTAGAACCACGCCGCCGGCTGGTTGGGGTCGCCCGCGCCCTTCACATCCGCCAGACCGACACAGCCGTGGCTGGTGTTGGCGGTGCCGAAGATGGACTTGGCGCCCCAGTAGTTGCCGTGGATGAAGGTGCCCGACGTGGACAGCCGCATGGCGTGCGGGACGTCCTTGATGTCGTACTCGCCCTTGCCGTCGTTGTCCGTGAAGCCGACCGTGGCGCCGTTCATCCGGGTCTCCTTGAACTTCTCGGAGATCACCATCTGCCCGTTGTACGTCGGGTTCTCGGGGGAGCCCGAGGAGATCGGGATCGTCTTGACCGTCTGGCCGTCCCGGGTGACCGTCATCGTCTTCTTCTGGGCGTCGACGGTGCTGACCTGGTTGCGGCCGATCGTGAACGTGACCGTCTTCTGCTGGACGCCGAAGACACCGTCGGCGCCCTCGACCCCGTCCAGGTTCAGCTTGAGGGTGACGGTCGAGTTGCCCTGCCAGTACTGCTCGGGGCGGAAGTCGAGCCGCTGCGAGCTGAACCAGTGCCCGACGACCTCCTGGCCGCTGCTGGAGGTGACCGTGATCCCCTCCTGGACCGCCTTCTGGTCGGTGATCGCCTTGTCGAAGTTGATCGAGACGGGCATACCGACGCCCACCGTGGAGCCGTCCTCGGGGGTGAAGTTCCCGATGAAGCTGTTGTCGGGCGAGACGGTGGTGAAGGACGAGTTCTCATGGGCCTCGCGGCCCTTGCCGTCCTTGGCCGACGCGGCGATCTTGTAGGTGGTCGACCGGTCGAGCTGGCCGTCCGGCTGCCAGCTCGTGGAGTCGGCGGAGAGCGTACCCGGCACATCCGTGCCGTCCGCCGTGGTCATCGTGACCTCGGTGAGGGTGCCCTTGGTGACCTTGACCTCGGCGTCGTTGTTGATGCCGACGTTCGTCGCGCCGTTCTTCGGTGAGATGGCTATCTGGGCCTCGGAGGTGTCCTTGGCCGCCGCCTCGTCCACCTGGGCCTGCGACGACGGGGACTTCGTGTTCTCGGCGGACGCGTTGTCCGCGCCCTCGCTACAGGCCGAAAGCACCAGTACACCGCCGAGCACCGCGGACGCGGCCATGAGGCCCCTGCGCCGCTTGCTGTCCGTCATCACACGCTTCTCCATCATCGACGCCAACCCTGCCGGTATCCTTTAAGAACTGCTGTACCGGTTCGCCCGGTTCCACTTCAACCGAGATGTGTCGCACACCACTCGCCCTGGGCATGGGCGAGCCCCGGCCCGTCGGCTGACGCGGACCGGGGCTTACCAGAGTGACACGCTCGCGTGCTAGTGCCGACCAGCCGGGACGTCCTCCTCCTCTTCCACGGGCGCGGCCCGGTCCTCGTCGTCGAGGTCCCACTCCGCGGAGTCCGGGTCGTAGTCGATCTGCTCGCTGGTCCACGAGGCCTGGGCGAGCTGGACCCCGGGGACCGTCCTGACCAGGTCGAACGGTTCGACGAGATACGCGATGGCCTCGGCCTCGTCCTCCCCCACCGCCGTCTCGGCGTGGGCACGCTCGTCGTCGGGCATGAACTCGTCGGCGCCGATACGGGCGAGGGCGGTGGCGCTCAGCTTCTCGGGGTCGTCGACCTCCAGCACCAATTCCACCCGAAGCCGTACATACCGTGATGTTTCTGTAGTGGTCATACGACGGAGCGTAGGGCTCAGACCCCCCGCGACTTTCCCGCGACCCGCTGCTTTCACTAGCATCGGCGCACCCAGCCAATTCGGCGTTGTCACAAGGGGGATCGAATCCGTGTCCGTCGTACGCCGACCGCTGCTGACAGCCACCGCCGCCGGGACCCTGCTCTGTGCCCTGTGGTTCGTTCCGTCCGCGAACGCCACCGATGAGCGGAGCGAACCGGCTCACATGTCAGCGGCGACCGCTCACAGCACCGCCGCCGGGGACTCCGACAGCTCGGAGAGCCCACGGCACCTCGCCCTCGCCGACACCGGCGGCGTGGACACCACGCCGTATCTGTTCGGCGGGACAGCCTTTCTGATGATCGGCGCGGGGTTCGTCGCGTACTCGGCACGAAGGAATGCCGACGCGCTCTGATCCATCCGCGCCCTGAGATCCATCCGCACCACGGAGGGGGCCGCCCGGACACCGGGCGGCCCCCTTCGCCGTACGCCTCAGGCCGGTCGCCGTACGCCTCAGGCCAGCGGTCCGGTCACCCGCTCCACCGCCGCGATCAGCCCGCCCTCACGGACGAAGGCCTCGGCCGCCGCGAGATCGGGGGCGAGGAAGCGGTCGGGACCCGGGCCCTGGGCACCGGCGGCGCGCAGGGCGTCGATGGCGGCCCTGGACGCGGGCGCGGGTGTCAGACCCTCCCTCAGCTCGACCGCGCGCGTCGCCGCGTACAGCTCGACGGCGATCACCTGGGTGAGATGGCCGACGGCCGTACGGAGCTTGCGCGCGGCCGACCAGCCCATCGAGACATGGTCCTCCTGCATCGCGGAGGACGGGATCGAGTCGACGGAGGCGGGGACGGCCAGCCGCTTCATCTCGCTGACCAGGGCGGCCTGGGTGTACTGGGCGATCATCAGGCCCGAGTCGACGCCGGGGTCGTCGGCGAGGAAGGGCGGCAGCCCGTGCGAGCGGTTCTTGTCCAGCAGCCGGTCCGTACGGCGCTCGGCGATGGAGGCGAGGTCGGCGGCGGCGATCGCCAGGAAGTCCAGGACATACGCGACGGGCGCGCCGTGGAAGTTCCCGTTGGACTCGACACGGCCGTCGGGCAGCACCACGGGGTTGTCGACCGCCGAGGCCAGCTCGCGGCCGGCGACGACACCCGCGTACTCCAGGGTGTCCCGCCCGGCGCCGGCGACCTGGGGGGCGCAGCGCACGGAGTACGCGTCCTGGACGCGCGGTGCCTCGTCCTGCTGGAAGTGGCCGGTCAGCCCGGACCCGGCGAGCACCCGCAGCATATTGGCGGCGCTGACGCCCTGGCCGGGGTGCGGGCGGATGGCGTGCAGCTCGGGGGCGAGGACCTTGGCGGTGCCGAGCAGGGCCTCCAGGCTCAGCGCGGCGGTGATGTCGGCGGAGGTGTAGAGCCGCTGGAGATCGGCGATCGCCATCACCAGCATGCCGAGCATGCCGTCCGTGCCGTTGAGCAGGGCGAGGCCCTCCTTCTCGCGCAGCTCGACCGGCTCGATGCCGTGCGCGGCGAGCAGTTCACCGGCCGGCCGCACCACTCCGTCGGGGCCCTCGGCGTCGCCCTCGCCCATGAGCGTGAGCGCGCAGTGGGAGAGCGGCGCGAGATCGCCGGAGCAGCCGAGCGAGCCGAACTCGTGCACGACGGGGGTGATCCGGGCGTTCAGCACGTCGGCCATGGTCCGCGCGACCTGGGGGCGTACGCCGGTACGCCCGGACGCCACGGTCTTGAGCCGCAGGAACATCAGCGCCCGCACCACCTCGCGCTCGACACTCGGCCCCATCCCGGCGGCGTGCGACCGCACGATGTTGCGCTGGAGCCGGGTGCGCAGGTCCTGGCCGATGTGCCGGGTGGCGAGCGCGCCGAACCCGGTGGACACGCCGTAGACGGGCTCGGGCTTGGCGGCGAGCGCGTCCACGACCTCCCGCGCGGCGGCCATCGCGTCGAGGGCCTCGGGCGAGAGCTCGACCCTGGCGAGCCCACGGGCCACGGCGACCACATCCTCGCCGGTCGTCCCGGCCGTCCCCACCACGACAGTGTGCATATCCATATTCAGGAGCCTACGGACTGAATCCCTCTCTGTCACGGGCCGGCGGTGGGTCCGGGCCCGCATCAAGCCCGCCCGGCGATTGAGGACGGACCGGCACGCGGACGGACGGGCACGCGGACGGACCCGCAGACCGAGAACCGGCCCCCTAACCGGGAGGTGGCCCGCGGAAGCGGCGGCGGTCCGGGCCTTCCGGCGGTGTGTCCGCCAGGGCCAGTACCGTTCCGTCCCGGCCCGCCACCACCGGCCCCCTCGACCTCGCCCCCTTCGCCCGGTACTGCGCCGCGTCCGCCAGCCGGAACAGGCGTCGCGCCGTCCGCACCTCCCCGATCGGGTCCCCCGTCGAGGCGATCCCGCACGCCACCCCCTCCCCCGGATTCAGCTCGGCCGCCCGCGCGCACAGTTCGTCCGCCACCGCGATCACCTCGTCCGCCGTGGGCCCCACCGCCACCAGGCAGAACTCGTCACCGCCCAGCCGCGCCGCCAGCGCCCCGGGGAGCTTCGCGCCGCATACGGAGAGGACCGTGCCGAAGCGTTCCAGCAGACGGTCGCCCACCGCGTGGCCAAGGGTGTCGTTGACCCGCTTCAGTCCGTTGAGATCGCAGACGACGAGGCTCACCACGGCCCCGTCCTCCCGGTGTCTGCCGACCGCCTCGTCCAGCCGCGCGTCGACCGCCCGCCGGTTCGCGAGCCCGGTCAGCGGGTCCGTGAAGGCGAGCCGGCGGACCTCTTCGAGCCGCTCCGTCTGGGCGACACCCGCCGCCACCACGGACGCGACGACGGCCGCGAAATCCGCGTCGTCCGGGCCGAAGACCGGCTCTCCCGGGGGACGGGCCACATACAGCTCGCCCCACGCCCGCCCGTTCAGCACGATCGGCGCGACGACACAGCAGCCACGGCCTCGGCCACGGAGCGCGGCGGCCCGCCCATGACGGCGGCCGGGCTCCCCGTCCGCCGTCTCGACCCAGGCCTTCGGACCGCCGCCCGCCGCCCGCCGCCCGTGCGGGAATTCGGCGATCTCGGGGAACCGGTGCACGGGATAGGTCTCGTCCTCGGGGAACTCCTCCTCCCCCTCGGCCCGCTCCCCCGTGTTCACCAGCACCCTGAGCCGTCCGAGTTCGCGCTCCCATACCGAGAGCGCCGCGAAGCTCCCCCCGAGCGCCTCCCGCGCGCCTTCCGCGGCGGCCCGCCAGGACTCGATCGCCGTAGGGGCCGCCGCCATCGCCTGAGACAGTTCCACTATGGCGCGCAGTCTCCCGTCCACTCCCATAACCCCAGCTTAGGGCGGTATGGCGGGATTTGATCATCCATGGCGGGAGGCGCTCACCGTGCGTTCACCCAGGAGCCGGTTCACTCCCCCGGCCACTGCGGCTTCCGCTTCTCGTTGAAGGCCGCGACCCCCTCCGCGCGGTCCCCGGAGAAGGCCACGGAGCGCCACGCGGCGTCCTCGACCTCCAGGCCCGCCCGCAGATCGAGCCCGTGCCCGAGCCGTAGCGCGCGCTTCGCGGCCCGCAGGCCGACGGGCGAGTTCGCGGCGACGCGCTCCGCCAGCGCGAGGGCCTCGTCCCGGTCCGCGCCCTCGTCCACCAGCAGATCGACCAGTCCCAGCCGCTCCGCCTCCGCGGCCTCCACGCGCCGGGCCGTGAAGATCAGCTCGGCGGCGCGCGCGGCCCCGACCCGGCGCGGCAGCAGTTGCGTACCGCCGCCGCCGGGGATCACCCCGACCGACACCTCGGGCAGTGCGAGGACCGCCGTACGGTCCGCGACGATCAGATCGCAGGCGAGCGCCAGCTCGAACCCGCCGCCCAGCGCGAAGCCGTGCACCGCGGCGACGACCGGCATGGGCAGCTCCAGCACCCCGGTGTACGCGGCGCGTGCGAGCGGCCGCTGCCGCACCAGCTCGGCGTCGCTCAGGGAGTTGCGCTCCTTGAGGTCCGCGCCCACGCAGAAGGCCCGCGCGTGGGTGGAGGTCAGAACGGTCGTACGTACGCTCCCGTCGGCGGCGAGCGCCGTACACGCGGCGGCGATGGACCTGGCCATCTCCGTCGACACGGCGTTCATCGCCTTGGGGCGGTCGAGGACCAGCTCCGCGACATGACCGCCGCCGCCGTGCCGCCGTACGGCGACGAACTCCCCGAACCGCTGTCCATCGGTCTCTTCAGTCCCGGCCATGACCACACCCTCCCGGTTAACGATGGTTCACCGGGGGTCGATCCTAGGCCTGCGCACTATGTATCGCGCCGTCCCAGCAGCCACGGTTCCACCACACCGAGCCCGCGCACCGGCCGCTGCCACATGGGCTGGAGTCCGAAGCGGTACGGGGGCGGGGCATGGCCCTCCTTCTCGGCCTCCGCCGCCGCCTCGGCCGCCTGGGCCTCGGAGGCGGGGGCCTCGCCCGAGCGGATCAGATCCTCCGCGAACGCGCCGTCGACCAGCACCGTGTCCTTGGGCGCGATCGAGGTGAGCCTGCTGGCCAGGTTCACGGTCGTACCGAAGACATCGCCCATCCGCGTGGTGACCGTACCGAACGCGATCCCCACCCGTAGCGCCGGCATGGACGCGTCATGGGTCATGGTCTCTATGAGCCGCAGCGCTATCTCCGCCGCCGTGCCCGCGTCGTCCGCCGCGAACAGGACCTCGTCACCGAGCGTCTTGATCAGCCGGCCGCCGTGCGCGGCGACGAGGTCGGCGCAGGTCGTCTCGAACGCCTCGACCAGCTCACCCAGTTCCTCCTCCTCCAGCCGGCGGGTCAGCCGGGTGAACCCGACGAGATCCGCGAAGCCGACGGCGAGCCTCCGGTCGACCATCTCCTCGTCGTCGGCGGCCTGGACGACACGTCCGGTCGCGGCGGCGAGCTGGCGCCGCCAGACGTAGACGATGAACTCCTCCAGCTCCGGCAGGAGCAGTTCCACCAGCGGATAGGTGACTTCCGTACGGGTCATGCCCGGCTCGGGCGGCTCGGTCAGCCCCTCCAGGAAGGAGTCGATCTGCCACTCCGCCAGCCGGGCGGTGGTCTGTCCCGTCGACCGGGCGACCTGGATCGCCATCGGCTCGCTGAGCAGCCCCGCCTCCACCAGACCCGCGAGCCTGCGCAGCGCCAGGACGTCCGCCTCGGTGAGCGCCTTGGCCTGGCCGATGTCGGCGAAACCCATCGCGCGCCAGAAGCGGGAGGCGAGATCCATCGAGACCCCGGCGGTACGGGCCGCCTGGAAGGGGGTGTAGCGGCGCTCCGCGCCGAGGATGAGCTGTTCGAGACGGATGGCCAGCGGGTCGTCGGTCGGCTCGGCCGTGTGGTCGACGACATGGTGCGGGGTCGGGAATCCGGACGGTTCCGACGGCCGCTGCGCGTCCTCGCCGGAAGTCGAATCGTCGACGGTCACCAGCCGCCTCCTGCCCGTTCCCTGCGCACTGTCCTGCCGATCTGTCGTGGACCGCCTCAACGATACGGCAGATGTGCCCTGGCTCACGTCCCACCCACCAGCCTATTTATACGTCCGCGGGGCCGTCGGCGTGACCGGTTCCGCCGGGTCCTGACACCCCGGATTCACCCCGTCGCGCGCCGCCACCGGCTCACCCGGCGAACCCCCGCCGCCACCGCCTCACCCGGTGTCCGCCGTCCCGGCTCACCCGGCCGCCCGCAGATGCACGATGTCGCCCGCGCCCACCGCGTGCCGTTCACCGTCCCCGGTCCGTACGACCAGCCGGCCCTCGCTGTCGATCGCGACCGCTTCCCCGGCCAGCTCCCGGCCCCCCGGCAGCTCCGCCCGTACCGGCCGTCCCAGGGTCGCGCACCCCGCCGCGTACGCCTCCTGGACCCTGGACAGCGCCGGATCGCCGCCCGCCGTCCGCCACTCGCCGTACCACCGCTCCAGTGACCGCAGCACTCCCCGCAGCAGGGTGTCCCGGTCCAGGGACACCGCGTTCGCCAGGGCGAGTGAACCGGCCGTCGGCACGGGCAGTTCGGACTCGCGCAGTGAGACGTTCAGCCCGATGCCCACCACGACCGCGCCGTCCCCCGCGCGCTCGGCGAGGATCCCGCCCGCCTTGCGCTCCTCACCCCCCACGGTCACCAGCAGGTCGTTGGGCCATTTGAGGGATGTGTCCACGCCCGCCGCCCGCGCCAGACCGGTCGCCACGGCCACTCCGGTCAGCAGCGGCAGCCAGCCGTAGTGCCGGACCGGTACGTCCGGTCCCGGCCTGAGCAGTACGGAGAAGAAGAGGCCCGAACGGGCCGGCGCCGTCCACCGCCGGTCCAGCCGGCCCCGTCCCGCCGTCTGCTCCTCGGCGACCAGCACCGCGCCCTCGGCCAGGCCCGCCGCGGCCCGCCCGGCCAGATCGGTATTGGTGGAGCCGGTCGCGGGGACCACGTCGAGGGAGGTCCACAGAGCGCCGGGCCTGATCAGCCCGCGGCGCAGCGCGCTAGCGTTGAGAGGTGGCCGGTCGAGGTCGGACCAGCGGCTCACGGGGGTGTCGGAGTCGTTCATGCAAGCCACCCTAGGTGTGGCAAACACCGCACTGCCGAACGGTATCCACGCCGATACGCTACGGATCAGTAGCACCGGAACACCCGCATCCGTGACCCGCAGGGAGCCGCATCCCGATGTCCGAGCCGGAAATCGCCCAGGGACCCACCGCCGAAGCCGCCGGTGTCCCCGCGGAAACGTCCCCGGGGACCGCCGCGGCCCACACCACCGCGGACAGGATCGCCGACCTGCGGCGCCGTATCGAGGAGGCCACCCACGCGGGCTCCGCGCGCGCGGTGGAGAAACAGCACGCCAAGGGCAAGCTGACGGCACGTGAGCGCGTCGGCCTGCTGCTCGACGAGGGGTCGTTCGTCGAACTGGACGAGTTCGCCCGGCACCGCTCCACGGCCTTCGGCATCGAGAAGAACCGCCCGTACGGCGACGGTGTCATCACCGGTTACGGCACGGTCGACGGCCGGCCCGTCTGTGTCTACTCGCAGGACTTCACGATCTTCGGCGGCTCGCTCGGTGAGGTCTACGGCGAGAAGATCGTGAAGGTGATGGACTTCGCCCTGAAGACCGGCTGTCCGATCATCGGCATCAACGACGGCGGGGGCGCCCGTATCCAGGAGGGCGTGGCCGCGCTCGGTCTGTTCGCCGAGATCTTCCGCCGCAATGTGCACGCCTCGGGTGTGGTGCCGCAGATCAGCCTGATCGTCGGCCCGTGCGCGGGCGGCGCGGTCTACTCCCCGGCGATCACCGACTTCACGGTGATGGTCGACCAGACCTCGCACATGTTCATCACGGGGCCCGATGTCATCAAGACGGTGACCGGCGAGGACGTGGGCTTCGAGGAGCTGGGCGGCGCCCGTACCCACAACACCACCTCCGGGGTCGCCCACCACATGGCGGGCGACGAGAAGGACGCGATCGAGTACGTCAAGTCCCTGCTCTCGTACCTCCCGTCGAACAATCTCTCCGAGCCGCCCGCCTTCCCCGAGCAGGCCGATCCGGAGACGACCGCCGACGACCGCGAACTCGACACCCTGATCCCCAACTCCGCCAACCAGCCGTACGACATGCACACCGCCGTCGAACATGTGCTGGACGACGGCGAGTTCCTGGAGACCCAGGCGCTGTTCGCGCCGAACATCATCACCGGGTTCGGCCGGGTCGAGGGCTTCCCGGTCGGTGTCGTCGCCAATCAGCCGATGCAGTTCGCGGGCTGTCTGGACATCAACGCCTCGGAGAAGGCGGCGCGTTTCGTCCGTACGTGCGACGCCTTCAACATCCCGGTGCTGACCTTCGTCGACGTCCCGGGCTTCCTGCCGGGCGTGGACCAGGAGTACGGCGGCATCATCCGGCGCGGCGCCAAGCTGATCTACGCCTACGCGGAGGCCACCGTCCCGCTGATCACGGTGATCACCCGCAAGGCCTTCGGCGGCGCGTACGACGTCATGGGCTCCAAGCATCTCGGCGCCGATCTCAATGTGGCCTGGCCGACCGCGCAGATCGCCGTGATGGGCGCGCAGGGCGCGGTGAACATCCTGCACCGCCGTACGATCGCCGCGGCCGGTGACGAGGAGGCGCAGGAGACGGCGCGCGCCCGGTTGATCCAGGAGTACGAGGACGCGCTGCTCAATCCGTACGCGGCGGCCGAACGCGGCTATGTCGACGCGGTGATCATGCCCTCGGACACCCGCGCGCATATCGTGAAGGGACTGCGTCAGCTCCGTACGAAGCGGGAAAGCCTGCCCCCGAAGAAGCACGGCAACATTCCGCTCTAGGGTGTCCGGTCGTTCCGCCCTGGCGGGAAGGGAGTCGCAGATGATTAAGGTCGTACGGGGGAAGCCGACCCGGGAGGAACTGGCCGCCGCGCTGGCGGTGGTCCAGGCCCGTGCCGCGGCGGCGGCCCGCTCCCCGGAGCGGGCGCCCGAGCCGCCCGCCGAGTGGTCCTCCCCTACCCGTATCGCCCGCCACCGCGCCCCGAGCCCGGGTCCGCGCGCCTGGGCACGGACGTACTGGCCCGGATGACGGCGGCTGAGTGATGACGGCGGCTGAGTACGGGTACTCAAGCGTTCCGGGCGCGGCGGCCGGAGGATCGGTCCCATGCTCTGGTCCGATCCCGAGAACGAGCCGCCCGAGGAGCTGCGCGACGCGCAGACCATGCTGCGCCGCGCGGGTGTGCTGCTCGCACTGACGGCGGTGGTGGCCATGATCGTGCTCGGCCTTCATTGACGGGCGGACCGCGCCCTACGATGACCCGTATGACTGATCAGCGCCGCCGGCTCGTCCTCGCCTCCGCCTCCCCCGCCCGTCTCGGACTGCTCCGGCAGGCCGGGCTCGCGCCCGAGGTGGTCGTCAGCGGTGTCGACGAGGACGCGCTGTCCGCGCCCACCCCCGCCGAACTGGCCCTCGTGCTCGCCGAGGCCAAGGCCTCCACCGTGGCCGCGCTCCCGGAGGCGGCCGGCGCCCTGGTCATCGGCTGCGACTCCGTACTGGACCTCGACGGCGAGGCGCTCGGCAAGCCCGTGGACGCCGAGGAGGCCACCTTCCGCTGGAAGTCGATGCGCGGCCGTGCGGGGGTGCTGCGGACCGGTCACTGCGTGATCGACACCGCGACCGGCCGGCGCGCTTCCGCGACCGCCTCGACCACCGTCCGCTTCGGCAGCCCGAGCGACGCCGAGATCGCCGCGTACGTCGCGTCCGGCGAACCCCTGCGTGTGGCGGGCGCCTTCACCCTGGACGGCCGCTCCGCGCCCTTCGTCGACTCGATCGACGGCGACCACGGCAATGTCATCGGTCTGTCGCTGCCCCTGCTGCGCGGTCTGCTCGCCGAGCTGGGGACCGGGATCACCGATCTGTGGGTCTGAACCGCCCACGCCCTCACGGCGGTTGACTCAGGCGGGAGCAGGTCCCTCCGCCGGCGCGGAGTCGTCACGACTCCCGCGCTCGGGTCCGTACGCGACCAGGACCAGTACGAGCATCCCCAGGACGGCCATCATGAACGCGAAGGCCGTCCACCCGAGCAGCCCCACCGACACCGCGCCCAGCACCGCGTGCGCGACCGCGCAGGCGGCCAGCGTGAACCGGCCGGTCCGGCCGGGGGCGCGGTCCCTGACGGCCGTACGGACCAGAACCGCCGCGCAGAGTACGAGAAAGAGCCCGAGGACACCGCCCGTCACCCAGGTGCCCGTGGACATCGCGCCCGGGTCGAGCCCCGCCAGGGACATCTGCTGGTTGTCCACCACCGTGGCGAGCACCCCGTTGACGAACACGACGCCCATCGCCTCCAACAGCAGCACGATCGCAGCCACCCATGCCACCGGTCTCCGCGCCACGGCTTCCCCCCTCATCGCTGTTACCGCCAGTACGAACGACATCGCGCACGCTACTAACGGGTAAACCTCCGGACAAGGGCCCGAGCGGAGGCAAAGAATCATTCGGCCATTCGTAGGGACTCCACAAAGAATCGCGATCCGCCGAGGTGCACTCGGACAGAGAGCTGGACCACATCCGGACGCTACTGTGCGACGGGGGATCGCGGCGTACCGTGGTGTCACAAGGGATTTCGCGACTTGAGCGAGCCTCGAAACACGCTCCGTGTGGGGAAGCTCACGAATGGGGACTGTTCGATGGGGCGTGTCGGCAGTCCCTAAACTCAGCTTGTTTCAAGGAGGGAGCCATCGTGCGCAAGGTGCTCATCGCCAACCGTGGCGAGATCGCTGTCCGGGTTGCCCGTGCGTGCCGGGACGCCGGGATCGAGAGCGTCGCGGTGTACGCGGATCCGGACCGGGACGCTCCGCATGTCCGCGCGGCGGACGAGGCGTTCGCTCTCGGCGGTGACACCCCGGCCGCGAGCTATCTGGACATGGCCAAAGTGCTTCAGGCGGCGAAGGATTCGGGTGCCGACGCGGTGCATCCGGGTTACGGCTTCCTGTCCGAGAACGCGGAGTTCGCGCAGGCGGTCCTGGACGCCGGTCTGACCTGGATCGGTCCGCCGCCCCAGGCGATCCGTGACCTCGGTGACAAGGTCGCCGCCCGGCATATCGCCCAGCGCGCCGGTGCCCCGCTCGTCGCGGGTACCCCGGATCCGGTGGACGGCGCGGACGAGGTGGTGGCCTTCGCCCGGGAGCACGGTCTGCCGATCGCGATCAAGGCGGCCTTCGGCGGCGGCGGACGCGGTCTCAAGGTCGCCCGCACGCTGGAGGAGATCCCGGAGCTGTTCGACTCCGCGGTCCGTGAGGCGGTGGCCGCGTTCGGCCGCGGCGAGTGCTTCGTCGAGCGCTACCTCGACCGGCCCCGCCATGTGGAGACCCAGTGCCTGGCCGATGTCCACGGCAATGTCGTGGTCGTCTCCACCCGGGACTGCTCCCTCCAGCGCCGTCACCAGAAACTGGTCGAGGAGGCCCCCGCCCCCTTCCTGACCGACGCCCAGAACGCGGAGCTGTACGCGGCGTCGAAGGCCATCCTCAAGGAGGCCGGATACGTGGGCGCGGGCACGGTGGAGTTCCTGGTCGCGGCCGACGGCACCATCAGCTTCCTGGAGGTCAACACCCGTCTCCAGGTGGAGCACCCGGTCACCGAGGAGGTCACCGGTATCGACCTGGTCCGCGAGATGTTCCGGATCGCCGACGGCGAACCGCTCGGCTACGACGACCCGCCGGTGCGGGGGCACTCCTTCGAGTTCCGGATCAACGGCGAGGACCCCGGCCGGGGCTTCCTGCCCGCCCCCGGCACCGTCACCCTCTTCGCGCCCCCCACCGGCCCCGGAGTCCGTCTCGACGCCGGTGTCGAGACCGGCAGTGTCATCGGCCCCGCCTGGGACTCCCTCCTCGCCAAGCTCGTCATCACCGGCGCCACCCGCGAACAGGCCCTTCAGCGCGCCGCCCGCGCACTGGACGAGTTCACCGTCGAGGGCATGGCCACCGCGCTGCCCTTCCACCGCAAGGTCGTCACCGACCCCGCCTTCACCGCGAACCCGTTCACCATCCACACCCGGTGGATGGAGACCGAGTTCGTCAACGACATCCCCGCCTTCACCACCCCCGCCGACGCCGACACCGACGAGGAGCCCGGCCGCGAGACCGTGGTCGTCGAGGTCGGCGGCAAGCGCCTCGAAGTCTCCCTCCCCACCAGCCTCGGTATGACCCTGGCACGGACCGGTCTGGCCGCCGGCGCGAAGCCCAAGCGGCGGGCGGCGAAGAAGTCCGCCTCGGCCGCCTCGGGCGACACCCTCGCCTCGCCGATGCAGGGGACGATCGTGAAGGTCGCGGTCGAGGAGGGCCAGGAGGTCAAGGAAGGCGACCTGATCGTGGTCCTGGAGGCGATGAAGATGGAGCAGCCCCTCAACGCCCACCGCTCGGGCACCGTCAAGGGCCTCGCCGCCGAAGTCGGCGCCTCCCTCACCTCCGGCGCCACCATCTGCGAGATCAAGGACTGACGCGTCCGCACCGGGGGGCCACCGTATACATCGGTGGCCCCCCGGCGTTTCCCCGGGCCTGGCATGCTGGGACGGGCGAGGGAAGGACCGCGAATGGCGACGAGCACGGCACAGAGCCGCCCCCGGCCCATGCGCGCGGACGCGCGCCGCAACTACGACCGGCTGCTCCTCGAAGCGCGCGCCAGCTTCGCGGAGCACGGTACGGACGCCTCGCTGGAGGATGTCGCGCGCCGCGCGGGCGTCGGGATCGGCACGCTCTACCGGCACTTCCCCAACCGCCACGCGCTGCTGAACGCGGTCTTTCAGGAGGCCCTCGCGGCCCTGCTCGAACGTTCACGCGAACTCGCCGACGCGGAACCGCCCTGCAACGCGCTGGTGGAGTGGCTACGCGCCCTCATCACCCACGCGGGCGAGTACCGCGGCCTCGCGCGGGCGCTCATGTCGGTCTCGTACGACAAGAGTTCCGCGCTGTCGCAGTGCAGCGTGCCGCTGCGGGCGGCGGGGGAACGGCTGCTGGTACGGGCGCAGCGAGCCGGCCGTGTCAGGCCGGAGGTCTCGATCGACGATCTGATGCAGCTGACGAACGCGATCGCGCTGGCGGCGGAGCAGTCACCGGCGGATCCGGAGCTGGCGGCCCGTCTGCTGAACCTGACCCTGACGGGCCTGAAGCCGCAGCCCTAGGCCATGTCTTCAATCGGCGGACGGGCCGGGGCGGGGCGCACCACGCACCCGCGCCTCCGGACCCGCACCGCGCACCGGCGCCCCGCACCGACCCGCCGGGACCGCTACCGCCGCCGCAGATCCGCCACTCGCGCCCGCTCCCCGGGCTCCTGCGTGGTCAGCGACGACGCCGCGCTGCGCAGTTGCGGCCCCGGACCGCCCGTGTGCGTACGCCGCTGCCCCGGAAGCGGCACGTCCCTGCGGGCCTGACGCCCCGTCGGAACCCCGTCCCCGCCCGAGCCGCCCGCGCCCACCGGGCCACCCGCGCCCGCCGACCCGCCGACCCCGCCCTGGACACCCGCACCGCCGCCGGCGCCACCGGCACCCGCCACCGCGATCTGCACGCCCTGGTCCGCCAGGGCCTGAAGCTCCGTACCGGCACGGTCGTCGTGCGCGGGCGGCTCGTCGGTCACGAGCCGGCTGATCAGATCCGTCGGCACCGTCTGGAACATCGTGTCCGTACCGAGCTTGGTGTGGTCGGCCAGCACCACCACCTCCGCCGCCGCCTGCACCAGCGCCCGGTCGACGCTCGCCGAGAGCATGTTGGAGGTGGAGAGACCGCGCTCCGCCGTCAGCCCGCTCCCCGAGAGGAACGCACGGGTGACCCGGAGCCCCTGGAGGGACTGCTCGGCCCCGCTGCCGACCAGCGCGTAGTTCGACCCGCGCAGCGTGCCGCCGGTCATGACGACCTCGACCCGGTTGGCATGGGCCAGCGCCTGGGCGACCAGCAGTGAGTTGGTGACGACGGTCAGCCCGGGGATCCGCGCGAGCCGGCGGGCCAGCTCCTGCGTGGTCGTACCGGCGCCGACGACCACGGCTTCGCCCTCTTCGACGAAGCTCGCGGCGAGATCGGCGATGGCCGTCTTCTCCGCCGTCGCGAGATGGGACTTTTGCGGAAAGCCGGATTCTCGCGTGAATCCGCCCGGCAATACCGCACCGCCGTGCCGGCGGTCGAGGAGTCCTTCTGCCTCAAGCGCCCGCACGTCCCGCCGTACGGTCACTTCGGAGGTCTGGACGACGCGGGCGAGCTCACGGAGCGACACGGCTCCGTTGGCTCGCACCATTTCGAGGATCAATTGACGACGTTCTGCAGCGAACACGAAACTGACAGTAACCCCAACGACCGTCTGCTTTCAGCAGTTTGCGCCGAATAACAGAAGTTGTACACAGACGAGCGCACGAAGTGGTATACGGGGACACGACCGTCGTCCAAGCCGCCCAAACCCCGTCAGAACCCCACCGGAACCCGGCGCCGCGATCACATCAGGACCGCGTCACAACCGCGAAGCGCCCCCGGCGGAACCCCCGGAGGAACCGCGGCGGGACCCGGGTACGACTCCCGCGGAGAACCGGGACGGAGCCCCCGGCCGGTCCCCGGGCGGCGGGAACCCCGTCCGTGTCAGTTCTCCTCCGCCGTCTTCCGGGTGTGCAACTGCCGTGCCACTTCGGCGATCGAGCCCGACAGGGACGGATACACGGTGAAGGCGTTGGCGATCTGTTCGACGGTCAGGCTGTTGTCCACCGCGAGCGAGATGGGGTGGATCAGCTCGCTCGCACGCGGCGCGACGACCACGCCGCCGACCACGATGCCCGTGCCGGGACGGGCGAAGATCTTGACGAAGCCGTCCCGGACGCCCTGCATCTTCGCGCGCGCGTTCCGCAGCAGCGGCAGCTTGACGACGCGCGCGTCGATCCTGCCGCTGTCGACGTCCGCCTGGCTGTAACCGACGGTGGCGATCTCCGGGTCGGTGAAGACGTTCGACGAGACGGTCTTGAGGTTGAGCGGAGCCACCGCGTCGCCGAGGAAGTGGTACATCGCGATCCGGCCCTGCATGGCCGCGACGGAGGCGAGCGCGAAGATCCCGGTGACATCGCCGGCCGCGTAGACACCGGGCGCTGAGGTACGGGAGACCCGGTCGGTCTTGATGTGGCCCGACTCCTTGAGGACCACGCCCGCTTCCTCAAGACCCATGCCCGCGGTGTTCGGTATCGCGCCGACCGCCATCAGACAGTGCGACCCGGTGATGATCCGCCCGTCGGAGAGGGTGACCTCGACCCGGTCGCCCACGCGCTTGGCGGCCTCGGCCCGGGAGCGGGACATCACGTTCATCCCGCGGCGCCGGAAGACGTCCTCCAGCACGGCGGCGGCGTCCGGGTCCTCGCCGGGCAGCACCCGGTCGCGGGAGGAGACCAGTGTGACCCGCGAGCCCAGCGCCTGGTAGGCACCGGCGAACTCGGCTCCGGTCACACCCGAGCCGACCACGATCAGTTCCTCGGGCAGCTCGTCGAGGTCGTAGACCTGGGTCCAGTTGAGGATGCGCTCGCCGTCCGGCCGCGCGTCCTCGATCTCCCGGGGGTGGGCTCCGGTGGCGATCAGCACGGCGTCGGCGGTGAGCGACTCCTCGCTGCCGTCGGCCGCGGTCACGATCACCTGCCGCGAACCGTCCATGGCCTGCCGCCCGTCGAGCCGGCCCCGGCCGCGCATGACGCGCGCGCCGGCCCGGGTGACGGACGCGGTGATGTCATGGGACTGCGCGAGCGCGAGCCGCTTCACACGCCGGTTGACCTTGCCCAGATCGACCCCGACGACACGGGCCGACTGCTCCGCGGGGGGCGTGTCGTCGGCGACGATGATGCCCAGCTCCTCGTACGAGGAGTCGAAGGTGGTCATCACCTCGGCCGTCGCGATGAGCGTCTTCGACGGTACGCAGTCGGTGAGCACCGACGCCCCGCCGAGGCCGTCGCAGTCGACGACGGTCACCTCGGCCCCGAGCTGGGCGCCCACCAGGGCAGCCTCGTAGCCGCCGGGTCCGCCGCCGATGATCACGATCCGGGTCACGAAAAAGTCCGCCTCGCGTTGTCGACCCGGCCCGTCTGCCACCCCGGCCGGGGTTCCGGGGGAGCCCCCGGGGGATGCAGTACGTACTCCATTGTCCCGCACGCTTCAAGCGGCTTCGCCCCGGGGCCTCCATCCGGGAACCCATGGTGCCCGCCGCCGGAAAAGCCACGCGGCCCGCCGCCCGGGAAACCCCGGCCCCCGCCGCCGCGAAACCCCCGGCCCCGCCAGGAAACCCGTCCGCCCCGTCCGGTGAACCCGGCCGTCGGGCCGGACCGGTGGATCGGCGGCCACGCCCGTACCTCCCGTACCCTCAACCTCATGTCGCTCTACGCCGCGTACGCCGGCAACCTCGACGCGCGGCTGATGACCCGCCGCGCCCCGCACTCCCCGTTGCGCGGCACCGGCTGGCTCAACGGCTGGCGGCTCACCTTCGGCGGCGAGCAGATGGGCTGGGAGGGCGCGCTGGTCACGGTCGTGGAGGCGCCGCGCTCCCAGGTCTTCGTCGCGCTGTACGACATCGCCCCGATGGACGAGGACTCCATGGACCGCTGGGAGGGCGTGGGGCTCGACATATACCGCCGGATGCGGATCCGGGTGCACACCCTGGACGGCGAGGAGCCGGCCTGGATGTATGTGCTCAACGGGTACGAGGGCGGCCTCCCCTCCGCCCGCTATCTGGGCGAGCTGGCGGACGCGGCGGAATCGGCGGGCGCGCCCCACGACTATGTGATGGAACTGCGCAAGCGTCCCTGCTGAGCCATGGCGCCGAGGTGACACGCACCCGGCCTGAAATCGATGGACATAGGGCGCATACCGGGCGTCCGATCACCCATTCGCACTCCCGCGGCGATGCCGTCTGTCCGAAACGGCAGTACAACGATGTCAAGACCGTGTGCCCATCATCTACGCGCGTAGGGAATGACCGGCTACCCTCATCCGCGTGAACGCATCTGTTATCCAGGCCAACGCCGACGGACCCGCCGATCCTCTGGCCGCCGCCGGCGCCGCCGCCGCGCGCCTGCGCGAACTGACCGGCGCCGAGACCCATGACGTCGTCCTTGTGATGGGCTCCGGCTGGGGCCCGGCCGTCGAAGCGCTCGGCGCGCCCGAGGCGGAGTTCCCCGTGACCGATCTGCCGGGGTTCCCCCCGCCCGTCGTCGCGGGTCACGGCGGCAGGATCCGCTCGTACAAGATCGCCGAGAAGCGCGCGCTGGTCTTCCTCGGCCGTACGCACTACTACGAGGGCCGGGGCGTCGCCGCCGTGGCCCACGGGGTCCGTACCGCCGTCGCCGCCGGCTGCAAGACCGTCGTCCTGACCAACGGCTGCGGCGGACTGCGCGAGGGCATGCGCCCCGGCCAGCCCGTGCTGATCAGCGACCACATCAATCTGACGGCCGTCTCCCCGATCGTCGGCCCGAACTTCGTGGATCTGACGGACCTGTACTCGCCGCGGCTGCGCGCGCTGTGCAAGGAGATCGATCCGGCTCTGGAGGAGGGGGTGTACGTACAGTTCCCCGGGCCGCACTACGAGACCCCGGCCGAGATCAATATGGTCCGGGTGATGGGCGGCGATCTCGTCGGTATGTCCACCGTCCTGGAGGCCATCGCGGCCCGCGAGGCGGGCGCCGAGGTGCTGGGGATCTCGCTGGTCACCAATCTGGCCGCGGGTCTGTCGGGCGAACCCCTCAACCACGAGGAGGTCCTCCAGGCGGGCCGCGACTCGGCGACGCAGATGGGTGCCCTGCTGGCCCAGGTGCTTGAGCGCGTCTGAGCCGGGAATGACATCTGGCCGGGACGATCGACCAGGTCCCGGTACCGGTACCGCGTCAACCACGTATCGGGCAACCGAGCAACCGAAGCGCATCGAGCAACCGAAGCGGAGACCAACCACTCCGCGAGAGCGGCGCCGGCTTAGGCGCGAGGAGGTCCCCCACCGTGCAGCAGCAGGACCCCATGGAGCAGGACGTCATCAGCCGGGCCAGGGCCTGGCTGGCCGAGGACCCGGACCCCGGGACCCGCGCGGAACTCGCCGCGGTCATCGAGGCCGGGGATCTGGACTCACTCACCGAACGGTTCGCCGGGACGTTGCAGTTCGGCACGGCCGGACTGCGCGGGGAACTGGGCGCGGGGCCCATGCGGATGAACCGCGCCGTGGTCATCCGCGCCGCGGCAGGGCTCGCCGCGTATCTGATGAACCGCGGCGCCGACGGGGGACTGGTCGTCATCGGGTACGACGCCCGCCACAAGTCGGCCGACTTCGCCCTGGACACCGCGGCCGTGATGACCGGCGCGGGACTGCGCGCCGCCGTACTGCCCCGGCCGCTGCCCACCCCGGTGCTCGCCTTCGCCGTACGGCATCTCGGCGCCGTGGCCGGGGTGATGGTCACCGCGAGCCACAACCCGCCCCAGGACAACGGCTACAAGGTCTATCTGGGCGGCGGCTCCCAGATCGTGCCGCCGTCGGACGGCGAGATCGCCGCCGAGATCGACGCGGTCGGCCCGCTGGGCTCCGTACGGCGTCCGGGCGAGGGCTGGGAGATCCTCGGGGACGAGGTCCTGGGCGCGTATCTGGAACGTACGGACGCGGTCCTGACCCCCGGCACACCGCGGACCGCGCGAATCGTCCACACGGCGCTGCACGGTGTCGGCACGGAGACCCTCCTCGCGGCCTTCGCGCGCGCCGGTTTCCCCGAGCCCGTCCTGGTGGCGGAGCAGGCGGAGCCCGACCCCGCGTTCCCGACCGTCGCGTTCCCCAACCCGGAGGAGCCGGGCGCGATGGATCTGGCCTTCGCCACGGCCCGGCGCGCCCAGCCCGATCTGATCATCGCCAACGACCCGGACGCGGACCGCTGCGCGGTGGCCGTGCCCGACGACACGGCGGAGGGCGGCGCGGGCTGGCGGATGCTCAGCGGCGACGAGACCGGCGCGCTGCTCGCCGCGCATCTCGTCCACAAGGGGGCGACGGGCACGTTCGCCGAGTCGATCGTCTCGTCCTCGCTGCTGGGGCGGATCGCCGGGGCGGCGGAGCTGGGGTACGAGGAGACACTGACCGGCTTCAAGTGGATCGCACGCGTCGAGGGCCTGCGGTACGGGTACGAGGAGGCGCTCGGCTACTGCGTCGACCCCGACGGGGTGAAGGACAAGGACGGCATCACCGCCGCGCTGCTCGTCGCCGAACTGGCCTCAGAGCTGAAGGCCCAGGACCGTACGCTCAGCGATCTCCTGGACGATCTGGCCGTCACCCACGGTCTGCACGCCACGGGCCAGCTCTCGGTGCGCGTCAAGGACCTGTCGCTGATCGCGGACGCGATGCGCCGGCTGCGGGAGAAGCCGCCGGTGGTGCTGGCCGGGCTGGATGTCGTCTCCGTGGAGGACCTGGCGGAGGGCTCGGCCACGCTGCCGCCGACGGACGGCCTGCGCTACCACCTGGAGGGGACGTACCGGGCGCGTGTCATCGTGCGGCCCAGCGGTACGGAACCGAAGCTCAAGTGCTACCTGGAGGTCGTGATCCCGGTGGCGGACGCGCCGGGGCTGGCGGGGGCGCGGGTGATGGGGGCGGGGGTGCTGGCGGCGCTGAGGCGGGATCTGTCGGCGGCGGCGGGTATTTAGGCGGTGCGGGTCGCCTCCCGGCGGGGGCGGTTCGCGCCTGCGGCGCGGGGGCGGTGCGTGGGTGGTGCGGGTGCCGGGGCCTCCGGAGGTACATGTCCGGACGGCATGATTTACGCCGCGTGCGGACCGGCTGCTGGGTGCGGGTCTCGTATGCGGCACAAATCACGCTTTAGTGTCCGAACACGCACCTCCTACGACCCCGACCCCCTCCCGCCGGACGCCCGGCTGCGGGCCGGTCCGGGCCCACACCAAGCCCGTCCGGCGATTGAGGACTGGGACGCGCGTGGTCAGGTCGTGGTCAGGAGGACGATCAGGAGTACCAGGCCCGCCAGGGCCGGGGCGATCACCTCGTACGCCCAGCGCACCACCGGCTCGCCCTGCGCCGTGGGGCGGGTCGTGGCCCGTTCGGACAGTTCGCGCATCTCCGCGACCGCGCGGTCCACGAGCGCCAGCCGGGCCGGGTCGGGGGCCTCGGAGGCGCCGCCGCGGGCCAGCCGGTCCTGGTAGCGGTGGGCGCGCTTGCGCTGGCGCAGGGAGACCGGGACCGCCCAGAGCTGGAACTTCCCGGCGCTCTCGGTGAGCACCTCGCACGAGTACGCGGCGCGAATCTCCGTCACCGTCGCCCAGGGCAGCGTGATCGTCCGGAACGGGTTTCTGATCCGCAGCCGGTCCTCCCCCGCGAAGACCGCCGGGCGCAGACTGAACGCGACGACGAGCGGTACGGAGAAGAGGAGACCGGCCAGCGCCAGCCAGGGGGTGCGGCCCGTGCCCCGGACGAGCGCGTCGACGCCGAGCCAGCCCGCGATCGCCAGCAGCAGGAGACCGCCGAGGATCCCGCCGCCCGACCGGAAGACACGGTCGCGGTAGGTCGGCTGGGAGGTCTGGGGCGCTGGACTCGTCATATGCCCGATTCTGCCGTACGCGTCCGTAAAGCCTCGACGGACCTCCGGTCACAGCTCGGACTCACCTCTGTACAGGTCGCTACGCGCGTAGATATGCTCCTCTGGTGACCATGCCCACCATCACTCCCGTATTCGCCGACGTGACCGCGTCCGACAGCGCGCTGCGCCACTTCCTGCACGGGCTGCCGGGTGTCGACGCCGTCGGCCTGGAGGCGCGCGCCGGTTCGCTCGGGACGCGCTCGATCAAGACCACGGCCAAGGCGTACGCCATCGATCTCGCCATCTCCATGATCGATCTGACGACGCTCGAAGGCGCGGACACCCCCGGCAAGGTCCGGGCGCTCGCCGCCAAGGCCCTGCGGCCCGATCCGACCGACCGTACGACGCCCGCCACCGCGGCCGTCTGTGTCTATCCGGACATGGCGGAGACGGCGGTCGCCGCGCTCGCCGGGTCCGGGGTGAAGGTCGCGTCCGTCGCGACCGCCTTCCCGGCCGGCCGGGCCTCGCTCGCGGTGAAGCTCGCGGACACCCGCGACGCCGTGGCCGCGGGCGCCGACGAGATCGACATGGTCATCGATCGCGGCGCGTTCCTCGCGGGTCACTACCTCAAGGTGTACGAGGAGATCCGCGCGGTGAAGGAGGCGGCCGGAGCCGCCCGGCTCAAGGTCATCTTCGAGACCGGCGAGCTGTCCACGTACGACAACATCCGCCGCGCCTCCTGGCTCGGCATGATCGCGGGCGCGGACTTCATCAAGACGTCGACCGGCAAGGTCGGGGTCAACGCCACCCCCGCCAACACGCTGCTGATGCTGGAGGCCGTACGGGACTTCCGCGAGCGGACCGGGGTACAGATCGGGGTGAAGCCCGCGGGCGGTATCCGCACCAGCAAGGACGCGGTGAAGTTCCTGGTGCTGGTCAATGAGACCGTGGGCGCGGACTGGCTGGACAGCCACTGGTTCCGCTTCGGCGCCTCCAGTCTGCTGAACGATCTGCTGATGCAGCGTCAGAAGCTCAGCACCGGCCGCTACTCCGGCCCCGACTATGTGACGGTGGACTGATCACCATGGCTTCTGTGTTCGAGTACGCGCCGGCGCCCGAGTCCCGTGGAATCGTCGACATCGCCCCGTCGTACGGGCTGTTCATCGACGGCGAGTTCACCGAGGCGGCGGGCGGGAAGGTCTTCAAGACCGTCTCCCCGTCGACCGAGGAGGTGCTCTCCGAGGTCGCCCAGGGCGGCTCCGAGGACATCGACCGGGCCGTCGGGGCCGCCCGCAAGGCCTTCGGGAAGTGGTCGGCGCTCCCCGGCGCCGAACGCGCCAAGTATCTCTTCCGTATCGCCCGGATCGTCCAGGAGCGCTCACGCGAACTGGCGGTCCTGGAGACCCTCGACAACGGCAAGCCGATCAGGGAGACCCGGGACACCGATCTCCCGCTGGTCGCGGCCCACTTCTTCTACTACGCGGGCTGGGCGGACAAACTCGGCCACGCCGGGTACGGGGCGGATCCGAGGCCGCTGGGTGTCGCGGGCCAGATCATCCCGTGGAACTTCCCGCTGCTCATGCTCGCCTGGAAGATCGCCCCGGCGCTCGCCACCGGCAACACCGTGGTGCTGAAGCCCGCGGAGACGACCCCGCTCTCGGCCCTCTTCTTCGCGGACATCTGCCGTCAGGCGGGGCTCCCCCGGGGCGTCGTCAATATCGTGACCGGTGACGGGAGTACGGGCGCGGCGCTCGTCTCGCACCCGGGCATCGACAAGATCGCCTTCACCGGTTCCACCGCCGTGGGCAAGGCCATCGCGCGCGAGATCGCCGGTACGGACAAGAGGGTCACCCTCGAACTGGGCGGCAAGGGCGCCAATATCGTCTTCGACGACGCCCCCGTCGACCAGGCCGTCGAGGGCATCGTCACCGGGATCTTCTTCAACCAGGGCCAGGTCTGCTGCGCGGGCTCCCGGCTGCTCGTCCAGGAGTCGGTCCACGACGAGGTGCTGGAGTCGCTCAAGCGCCGGCTCTCGACGCTGCGCGTCGGTGACCCGCTGGACAAGAACACCGATCTCGGCGCGATCAACTCCGCCGAGCAGCTCGCCCGTATCACGGCGCTGGCGGAGACGGGCGAGGCGGAGGGCGCGGAGCGCTGGTCCCCGGCCTGCGAACTGCCGTCGTCCGGTTACTGGTTCGCGCCGACGCTCTTCACGAACGTCACCCAGGCGCACACCATCGCCCGTGACGAGATCTTCGGCCCGGTGCTGTCGGTGCTGACGTTCCGTACGCCGGAGGAGGCCGTGGCGAAGGCCAACAACACCCAGTACGGCCTGTCGGCGGGTATCTGGACGGAGAAGGGCTCCCGCATCCTGGCGGTCGCCAACAGGCTCCGGGCGGGCGTCGTCTGGGCCAACACGTTCAACAAGTTCGACCCCACCTCGCCCTTCGGCGGCTACAAGGAGTCGGGCTACGGCCGTGAAGGCGGCCGTCACGGTCTGGAGGCGTATCTCGCCCCGTCGAGCCCGGAGGGCGAGCACTGATGAGCACCGCTGACCCGACGCGACTGAGTGTCTTCAAGACCTACAAGCTGTACGTCGGGGGCAAGTTCCCCCGCAGCGAGAGCGGCCGGGTGTACGAAGTGACCGACTCCAAGGGCACCTGGCTGGCGAACGCCCCGCTGTCCTCCCGCAAGGACGCCCGGGACGCGGTCGTCGCGGCCCGCAAGGCGTTCGGCGGCTGGTCGGGCGCGACCGCGTACAACCGCGGCCAGATCCTCTACCGGATCGCCGAGATGCTGGAGGGCCGCAGGGGCCAGTTCGTCCGGGAGGCCGCCGACGCGGAGGGCCTGTCGAAGCCGAAGGCCACGGCGGCGGTGGACGCGGCGATCGACCGCTGGGTCTGGTACGCGGGCTGGACCGACAAGATCGCCCAGGTCGTGGGCGGCGCGAACCCGGTGGCGGGTCCGTTCTTCAATCTCTCCACGCCCGAGCCGAGCGGTGTCGTCACCGTCCTGGCGCCCCAGGACTCGTCCTTCCTGGGCCTGGTCTCGGTGCTCGCCCCGGTGATCGCCACGGGCAACACGGCGATCGTCGTCGCGAGCGAGCGCTCCCCGCTGCCCGCGCTCTCCCTGGGCGAGGTGCTGGCCACCTCGGACCTGCCCGGCGGAGTGGTCAACGTCCTGTCGGGACGGACCGCCGAGATCGCGGCCCCGCTCGCCGCGCACCAGGACGTCAACGGGATCGACCTGACCGGCGCGGACGCGGCCCTGGCGAAGGAATTGGAGATCGCGGCGGCGGACAACCTCAAGCGGGTACTGCGCCCGCACACCACCGACTGGTGGTCCGACCCGGGCACCCACCGTCTGACGGCCTTCCTGGAGACCAAGACGGTCTGGCACCCCACCGGCAGCCTGGGCGCCTCGGGCTCGTCCTACTGACGCCCGGGAGACCTCGCACGGTCCAGGCCCCGCTTTCCCTCATTCGGGCGAAAGCGGGGCCCTTTCCATGCCCACCGCTTGGCAGAACCGTACTCTTCCAGACATGACTGACACCTACGCCATGACCGATGCCCGCGCCAACTTCGGCACGCTCGTGCGTCGGACAGCCCACTCGCGCGAACGCATCGCCATCACAGACCACGGACATGTGGCGGCCATACTGATCAACCCGCAGGATCTGGCGGATCTGGAGGACTCGCTGGCGCTGGCCGAGTACCGGCTCAGGCAGGAGCGCGGCACACTTGAGCCCGGCATCCCGCACGACGAGGTCGGCCGCATGCTGGGGCTGCGGTAAGTGACCTACGAGATCATCTGGGAGCCCCGCGCCACGAACGCGGCTCTGCGCCACCTCAAGGACGACCCGGCCGGACTCTCGGCCGTATACGAAGCCGTGGACACGCTCGCGGCAGAACCCCGCCCCGCCGACTCGATCCCGTATGGATCGGATGATGTGCGGCGCCTGCACATCGGTGACTACCGCGTCCTCTACCTGATCGATGACGACGTCATCCGGATCCTCGTCACCCATCTCGGCCGCACTGTCTGACCGTCAGGCCGGCGGGTCCGGGAGCAGTAGTTTCAGTGCCGGGCCCGCCAGGGGGAGATCCTGGAGCGCGCCGCCGCCCTTGGCGAGCGGGTCCGTCAGCGCCGACGTGGACAGCGGCTTGAAGTCGGCGACCTGGGTGCCCACCGCGTTGTCCAGCGGGTCCACGCCGGTGCCGGAAAGCGGGTTGAGCTTGAGTTTGGTGACAGGCGCGAGCGCACCGGTGGTGGAGTGCGTGAGCGCGCCCGCGAGGCCCTGGCCCGCCGCCTCGCCCGCCGCGGCGAGCTGAAGGCCGCTGTCCGACGAGGCCACGGCGGCGGGCACTCCGCCCAGGCCGAGGGCCGCGCCCGCCGCGGTGACGGTCAGACCCGCGCGCAGCAGAGCGCGGCGCGGAGAGGTGGGAGCCGCATGACGTGCCATGAGTTTTCCTGCCTGGCCGAGGGGAATTTCCTGTTTTGTAACGACACCCGGCCGGGCGGAGTTGCGGTCTGACTCGTCCTCAGGGCCGGTCGGCCCCAGATCGGTCCGCACCGGTCCGCCCCGGTCCGTCATCGGCTGGCCATGATCCGTCGTGGTTCCGTACACCCGGGGGGTCACGTACCCGGGTCCATGCCGCACACTGGTGTCCCGTGAGTCCTCCTTCCCATCCCGCCCGGGTCGTCCTGCTCGCGGGCCCCTCAGGCTCCGGAAAGTCCTCCCTCGCCGCGCGTACGGGTCTGCCCGTGCTGCGCCTCGACGACTTCTACAAGGAGGGCGACGACCCGACGCTGCCGCTGGTCCCGGACAGTTCGGACATCGACTGGGACTCCGCCCTGTCCTGGGACGCGGACGCCGCCGTCGCGGCGATCGAGGAGCTGTGCCGTACGGGCCGTACGGCCGTTCCCGTCTACTCCATCGCCACCAGCGCCCGGGTGGACACGGAGGTGCTCGACCTCGCGCACACGCCCGTGTTCCTCGCGGAGGGCATCTTCGCCGCGGACATCGTCACGCGCTGCCGGGAGTCGGGAGTGCTGGCCGACGCGCTCTGTCTGCGCGGCCGGCCCTCGACGACCTTCCGGCGACGGCTGCTGCGCGATCTGCGCGAGGGGCGGAAGTCGGTCGGGTTCCTGCTGCGGCGCGGCTGGCGGCTGATGCGCGCGGAGCGCGCGATCGTCGCCCGGCAGACGGCGCTGGGCGCGTATCCGTGCGGCAAGGCGGAGGCACTGGGCCGTATCGCCGCCGCCGGGACGGAAACGGCGGCGGCACAAGCGGGGGCAGCGGGAGCGGCGGTACGGAATGCCGCGCCCTGTTCCTCATCCGCGTCCAGCCCCACCGCGAGCGGTCATTGAGCGACCCCCACGGGGAGCGGCCTGCCGCGCGGGAGCGGTCGGCCGCCTCCGCGGGAGCGGCCGGCCGTTCGGCCGCGCAAAAACAGGACCGCACAAGACCCCCCGGTCCTGTACGGTCCCGCTTCTTTTCCCTGTGATCCCCCGTAGGCCCCCACGACCCCCGAGTTCTCCGTGCACCCCCGTGCTTTCCCCGTACTCCCGCCGTCTCCCCCGAGACCGCGGGCCCCCCACTTTCCCCCGTGCTCCCCCGTGTTTCCCCCTGCGGCCCTCAGGCGACCAGTTCGCCGAAGGACTCCTCCTCGTCACGGCCGAAGCTGAGGACCTCGTCCTCGCGCAGCCGGCGGAGCGACCGCCAGATGCTCGACTTCACCGTGCCGACACTGATGTCGAGGATGTCCGCGATCTCCGGATCGGTGCGGCCCTCGTAGTAGCGCAGTACCAGCATCGTGCGCTGGAGTTCCGGCAGGCGTGCGAGCGCCTGCCAGAGCACCGCGCGCAGTTCCGTGCCGCGCATCGCGTCGGTGTCGCCCGCCGTCTCCGGCAGCTCCTCCGTCGGATACTCGTTGAGCTTGCGCCTGCGCCAGGCGCTGATGTGCAGATTGGTCATGGTGCGCCGCAGATAGCCCCCGACCGCGGCCTTGTCGCTGATCCTGTCCCACGCCCGGTACGTCGAGAAGAGGGCGCTCTGGAGCAGGTCCTCGGCCTCGAACCGGTCGCCGGTGAGGTGGTAGGCGGTGGCGTACAGGGAGGCGCGGCGCTCCTGGACGTAGGCGGTGAACGCCGCTTCGGCGTCCCCCGTCCGCGCCGGGTTCTGCCGCTCCCCCGAGGCCTCCCCGTACGTGGCGGCTCCCCCGTTGCCCGCCAGGTCCGCGTCAACCACCGTCATGTACGACGGCTTGTGCTGACGCCCGGCGCCGCGAACGCACCCCCGCCCGTTCACGGCGCCGGACTTCTCACTGCTCCTTGTGACGTCGTGAAGACGCGTGACCACCGCGTTCGAGGCCGTGCCGTGCACTGCGTTCATCCCGCGCCCCCCGTCGTTTGGAGTTGCTTCTTTCCCTGTGACCAAGAGCTTGCCGGGGCAGTTTCATGGCGCTGTCCGCCGACTGTCACAGGCCTGTCACAGGCGGCGGCGTACCTTGCGCGAACCGGGCGGAAAGGATGGGAGCGCTCCAACTGTCGAACTGTGGTCCCCCCATGGGACAGAATGACCTCCGTGCCTTTCCTGTTGCTGATCGAGGACGACGACGCCATCCGCACGGCCCTCGAACTCTCGCTGTCGCGCCAGGGCCACCGAGTGGCCACCGCGGCGACGGGAGAGGACGGCCTGAAACTGCTGCGCGAGCAGCGGCCGGATCTGATCGTGCTGGATGTGATGCTGCCCGGGATCGACGGCTTCGAGGTGTGCCGGCGCATCAGGCGCACCGACCAGCTGCCGATCATTCTGCTGACCGCGCGCAGCGACGACATCGATGTGGTGGTCGGCCTGGAGTCCGGGGCCGACGACTATGTGGTCAAGCCGGTGCAGGGCCGGGTGCTGGACGCGCGGATCCGCGCGGTGCTGCGGCGCGGCGAGCGGGAGTCCACGGATTCGGCGACCTTCGGCGGTCTGGTGATCGACCGGTCCGCGATGACGGTCACCAAGAACGGCGAGGACCTCCAGCTCACCCCGACCGAGCTGAGGCTGCTGCTGGAGCTGAGCCGCCGCCCCGGCCAGGCGCTCTCGCGGCAGCAGCTGCTGCGGCTGGTGTGGGAGCACGACTATCTGGGCGACTCGCGTCTGGTGGACGCGTGTGTGCAGCGTCTGCGCGCGAAGGTGGAGGACGTACCGTCCTCGCCGACCCTGATCCGTACGGTGCGCGGAGTGGGATACCGGCTGGACGCGCCTTCGTGAGTGAGGCACACGCGATGGACGGGCCGGACCGCGGCCCGCACGGCCCGCACGGCCCGCTGGAGAACGGCGCGGGTGCCGGCGATGGCACGGGTACCGGCTCGGGCTCCGGCGTCGGCACGGGCGGGGGCGTCGGCGGTACGCGGCGCAGCGCGGCGGAGAAGGGCAGCGCCACGAAGAAGGCGATCCTCGCGGGGCTCCGCTGGACCAGTCTGCGGCTGCGGCTCGTGGTCGTCTTCGGGGCGGTGGCCCTGACGGCGGCGGTCTCCGCGTCGGGGATCGCGTACTGGCTCAACCGCGAGGCCGTGCTGACCCGCACCCAGGACTCGGCGCTCAACGACTTCCAGCAGAAGATGCAGAACCGAGCGGCGGAGCTGCCCCTGTGGCCGAGCCAGAGCGAGCTCCAGAACACCGCGGAGCAGATGGCGGACGGCAACGCCGGTTACAGCGTGCTGCTGATAGGTGAGCGCGCCGAGGGGAAGCCCGTCGTCGGCGCCTCGGACCGGGACACCTTCACCCTGGACGACGTACCGAAGTCGCTCCAGCAGGCCGTGAACGGCCGGCAGAAGGTCACCTCCGGGAACGACTACCCGTACCACGTCTTCTGGCTGCGCACCGAACTGGGCGGTACGCCCTATCTGGTGGGCGGTACGCGGATCATCGGGGGCGGTCCGACCGGCTATCTCCTGAAGTCCCTGGACCAGGAGCGCGCGGATCTCAACTCGCTCGCCTGGTCACTGGGGATCGCGACGGCCCTCGCGCTCGTCGGGTCGGCGCTGCTGGCGCAGGCCGCGGCCACGACCGTGCTCAAGCCCGTGCAGCGGCTGGGCGAGGCGGCCCGGCAGCTCGGTGAGGGCAAGTTCGGGACCCGGCTGCGGGTGTCGGGGACGGATGAGCTGGCGGATCTCTCGCGTACGTTCAACAAGGCCGCCGAGTCGTTGCAGAAGAAGGTCGCGGACATGAGCGCGCGGGAGGAGTCCAGCCGCCGCTTCGTCGCCGACATGTCCCATGAGCTGCGTACGCCGCTGACCGCGCTGACCGCCGTGACGGAGGTGCTGGAGGACGAGGCGGACAGTCTCGACCCGATGATCGCGCCCGCGGTGACCCTGGTGGTGAGCGAGACCCGGCGGCTCAATGTGCTGGTGGAGAATCTGATGGAGGTCACCCGCTTCGACGCGGGTACGGCCCGGCTCGTCCTGGACGATGTCGATGTCGCCGACCAGGTCACGGCCTGTATCGACGCGCGGGCCTGGCTGGACGCGGTGGAGCTGGACGCGGAGCGCGGCACCATGGCGCGGCTCGATCCGCGGCGGCTCGATGTGATCATGGCGAATCTGATCGGCAACGCGCTCAAGCACGGGGGTTCGCCGGTGCGGGTGGCGGTGCGCACGGAGGGCGGCTCCCTCGTGATCGAGGTACGGGACCACGGGCCCGGTATCCCCGAGGACGTCCTGCCGCATGTCTTCGACCGTTTCTACAAGGCGAGCGCGTCACGGCCGCGTTCGGAGGGCAGCGGTCTGGGGCTGTCGATCGCGATGGAGAACGCCCATATCCACGGCGGTGACATCACCGCGGCCAATGTGCCGGACGGCGGCGCGATGTTCGTACTGCGCCTGCCCAGGAACGGCGCGGAGCCGGACGACGCGGCGGCGCGGGACGGGGAAGCGGAACCGGGAGAGGAAGGCGACGCGCGGTGACGCGGACGAAGCGGCCGACGCGAAGCGGACGGAACGGCGGGAGGACGGCCGGCACCCGGCTCGGGGCCCGGCTCGGGGCCCGGCTCGGCCCGGTGACCGGCGGGGCCCGGCGCGGGTCGTGGCTCGGGCCGGACCGCGTGACCGGCGGCGGAACGGCCGACGACGACCGGACCGGCGACAACCGGACCGGTGACGGTACGGCCCGCGCGGGCCGGGCCCGCCGGCCGGGATCCCGGGGCGCGCGGCTCGCGGGCGCCCTGGTCGTCCTGCTCGCCGCCCTCGCCGCGGGATGCGGGATCAGGACCACCTCGGTGCCGGTGGACGCGGGGCCCGCGCCCTCGCGGATGCCGTGCCAGGTCGCGGGAGAGAGCGTGATCACACAGTCGCGGCCCGGCGTTCCCGTGCGGATCTATCTGGCCTGCGCGTCCGGCCTCGCGTCGGTGGAGCGCGCGGCGCCGATCCCGCAGGGGAAGTCGGTCGACGGCCGCGTGTCGATCGCGCAGAGCCTGCTCGACGAGCTCCAGGCACAGCCGTCCACGAGCGAGCGGGAAGCGGGCTTCACCACCTACGTACGGGGTCCGCTGATCCTCTCCCCGCCCCGCGAGGGCGACCCCGCCGGCACACTGCGGCTCAGCCGCCAGCCCGAGGACCTGCCCGCGACCGCGCTCGCCCAGATCGTCTGCACCTTCGCGGAGAGCGAGTTCACGGCCGGCACGGTGATCCTGGGCGGCCCCGGCGACTATCCCCCGCGCGGCTACGGGTGCGACCAGAAGACGAAGAGCAACCCGGACACGGCGGTCCCCACGCTCGCGCCGCGTCCCTCGGCTTCCACGTCGGCTTCCGGTTCCGCGTCGGCTTCCGGTTCCGCTTCCGCGTCCGGTTCCGTTTCGGCGTCCCGTTCCGCGTCGGCGCCGTGACAACCGCCGTGCCGGGGTGATGCCCGTCTCATGGCGGCGTTCCCGCACCGGTGGCGGAACCGATTCCGCCGGCCCGCGCGTCCTTGGGTACGTGCGTCAAGGTCCGGGCGGCATCGCCGTCATCCGCTTCCGTACGGCGGGGCTCGTACTCCTCCTTCTGCATCTCGCGCTGGTGGGGTGGCTGACGCTCCGCCCACTGGACGTTCCGTGGGTGCACGCGGCCAATCTGACACCGTTCGCGGGCATCAAGGCGGATCTGGCGCTCGGCCTCCTCATGGGCGCCCGCCGGATCGCCGAAGGACTGCTCCTGCTGGCCCCGCTCGGGGTGCTGCTGCCCATGGCGGGGGGCAGGATCGCCGTGTCCGGCTGGGCCTCCATGGCCCGTACGGTCACGGCGGGCGCGCTGATCTCCCTGGGCATCGAGCTGCTGCAGACCGGGGTCCCCGGCCGCGTGGTCGACGTCGACTCGCTCCTGCTCAACACGGCGGGTGTGGCGCTGGCCCATCTGCTGCTGGTGCCCGCCGGGCGGGCACGGCTGCGGCGCGGGCGCCGGTCCCGTACGCCGCGTCGCGCACCCCGCCTGGGCGACGGCGCGGAAACCCCCCATCGGGACGAGGCCCCTCAGGGAGCGACCCCGACGATTCCCAGGGTCGGCATCGCTCCGTAGAGCGACGCTCGGGCCCCGGCTCCGCCCGCACCATGGAGACAACGGGAGCACACGAGAAGAGGCTCCCCCAAGGTCTCGAAGGAGCCCACCATGGCCGCATTGATCCGCCCCCGTGACGGACGGATGATCGGCGGAGTGTGCGCGGCGCTGGCACGGCGCTTCGGCATCTCCGCGTACACGGTTCGTGCGATCTTCCTTGTCTCGTGCCTGCTGCCGGGGCCCCAGTTCCTGCTCTACGTGGCGCTGTGGGCACTCCTGCCGAACGAGAGGACCGCCACGACCGCCTGGTAGCGGTCCGGTCCGCGCGCACGGGTTCCGTACGCGTGAGGACAACGCGGACGGCAGGGACCCGTGTCCGTACGGCACACAGTGGGGCGCACACCCGGATGCGGGTGTGCGCCCCACCGACGTGGTCCCGGACCGCCGGGCCGGGCGGTTCAGCCGCCGATCGGAATCCCGTTGACCGGCAGTCCGCCCGGGGCGTTCACGGGCAGTCCGCCGAGCAGTCCCTTGAGCGGGTTGGCGGTCTGCGCGGCGCCGAAGACGTACGGCGTGACCGTCCGCAGAGTGCCGAGCGCGATCCGGCTGCCCTGTACGACATCGGAGGTGGGCGCGGGAAGCTGCTCCGCGACCTCCTCCAGAGGCAGTTGCTCGGCGGTGTTTCCGACGGTGTCCAGCGCGGAGACCGCGCCGGCGCCGACGAGGGCACCGGTACCCACGGGCACGGGCGCGGCGGCTGCGGTGCCCACGGCGGCGGCGGCGAAGGCGGCACCGAGGGCGGCGACTCCGAGAGTCTTGACGGCGGACTGCTTCATCTGGGATTTCGTCCTTGGGGAGGGGGGCTTCGAAACTTCGGGAGGAGCTTCGGAACTTCGGGAGGAAAACGGGAGCGGATATGCGCGCGGCTCCGCAAGGTAGCCAGTCCCGTACATCTCCCGCAAACACCGGGAAGCGGCCGGAATCATGTGTTCCCGACCGCTCCCCAGAATGCCATCCCCTCCACCTCAGACATATATGCGCTGGTCAGGGCCTTCTACTTGAACAGCCACTCGGATTTCAGCTCCGCGTATCCGGGCTTGATCACGTCATTGATCATCGCGAGTCGTTCATCGAAAGGAATGAATGCTGATTTCATCGCATTGACCGTGAACCACTGCATGTCGTCGAGCGTGTAGTCGAACGTGTCGACCAGCAGCTCGAATTCCCGGCTCAGGCTCGTACCGCTCATCAATCTGTTGTCGGTGTTGACCGTGGCCCGGAAGTGCAGTCTGCGCAGCAGCCCGATGGGGTGCTCGCCGTACGACGCCGCCGCGCCGGTCTGGAGGTTGGAGCTGGGGCACAGCTCCAGCGGGACGCGCTTGTCCCGTACGTACGCGGCGAGCCGGCCCAGCGTCACCGAGCCGTCCTCGGCGACCTCGATGTCGTCGATGATCCGCACACCGTGGCCGAGCCTGTCGGCGCCGCACCACTGGAGCGCCTGCCAGATCGAGGGCAGCCCGAAGGCCTCGCCCGCGTGGATGGTGAAGTGGTTGTTCTCGCGCTTCAGATACTCGAAGGCGTCGAGATGGCGGGTGGGGGGATAGCCGGCCTCCGCGCCCGCGATGTCGAAGCCGACGACTCCCGAGTCCCGGTGGCGGTTGGCGAGTTCGGCGATCTCCAGGGCGCGGGCCGCGTGGCGCATCGCGGTGAGCAGGGCGCCGACCCGAATGCGGTGCCCGTTCGCCTGGGCGCGCCGCTCGCCCTCGCGGAAGCCCGCGTCGACGGCCTCGACGACCTCTTCGAGGGTGAGCCCGTTCTCCAGGTGCTGCTCGGGCGCGTACCGGACCTCCGCGTAGACGACGCCGTCCTCGGCGAGGTCCTCGGCACACTCGGCGGCGACCCGGAAGAGCGCGTCCTGGGTCTGCATGACGGCGCAGGTGTGCGCGAAGGTCTCCAGATAGCGCTCCAGCGAACCGGAGTCGGCCGCCTCACGGAACCAGACTCCGAGTTTGTCGGACTCGCGTTCGGGAAGGTTCTCGTAGCCGGCCTCACGGGCGAGGTCGATGATCGTCCCCGGGCGCAGTCCGCCGTCGAGATGATCGTGGAGGAGTGCCTTGGGGGCGCGGCGGATCTGGTCGGCGGTGGGCGGACGGTAGGTCTGGCTCGTCATCTCCGCACTCTAACGCCTACGCGCGTAGAATGCCGCCGTGGATATGGCCGTCGATATGTAACAGTGATCAGGCGGACGGGTGGAGTACACCCGTCCTTCTGAGACTGTTCTGCTATGGGACAGAACGCAGTTCCCGGGCCGGGGGGACGTACGGCAGGCCGGGGCGGTTCGGCACGCGCGCGTCGCGCGGAGCCGCGGGCACGGTTGGGGCGGCCGTTCACCGCACTTCCCACGGGGGTGGGCACGGGGGGCGTGATCCTGGTGCTTCCCACCGGCGAGCAGGTCTCCGACCGCCGTCCCTCCCCCGTCGCGTACGCCCGGGTGCTGCCGCTGGCACGGGCGTTGGCCAGACCCGGGGCGGCCGAGGGGCTGGCCGTGCATGTGGTGCACTACCGCAGGCGGGGCTGGAACGGCACGGACGCGCAGCTCGCGGCGGACGCCGAGTGGGCGGCGGAGGAGGTCGTACGGCGGTACGGCGACGTACCGGTGTGTCTGGCCGGACACGGGATGGGCGGCCGGGCCGCGCTCCAGGCGGCGGGGCACTCCGCGGTCAACTCCGTGCTGGCGATGGCCCCTTGGCTGCCCGAGCAGGACAGGGCGGTGGAGCCGGAGCCGGTGGGGCAGCTCGCGGGCAGACAGGTGCTGATCATGCACGGCACCAATGACGAGCGCAGCGACCCGGAACTCTCCTACCGGCTGGCCGAACGGGCCAAGAAGATCAACCGCGACATCTGCCGCTTCGAGGTGCACTCCGACGGCCACGCGCTGCGCCAGCACCACGGCGAAGTCCTGGCGCTGGCCACGGACTTCGTCCTGGGCGCCCTGCTCTCCCGCTCCTACTCCCGCCCGGTCGCGGACGCCCTGGCGGCCCCGCCGCCGCTGGGTCTGCGTATGCCGCTGGCGGCGGGGTTCGGCAGGTTACTGCGTCCGTAGGGGCGGACGGCGGCGGGCGGTCGGGGTCAAGGGGCGGCTGGCGGCGGACGGTCGGGGCCGACGGTCCTTACGGCGCACCGCGCCGGTTCAGTTCGCGAGCAGTTGGCCTCTGCGGGAGAGCAGGAAGCGTTTGAAGGCCGCCACCGGCGGGGTGTCCGGGTGGCCGCCGAGCCAGGCGAGGCCGATCTCGCGTACCGCGCGCGGTGCCGTGACCGTCAGTTCGACCACTCCGGGGCGGGGCACGGCGGGCGGGGGCAGCAGGGCCACCCCCAGACCCGCCGCGACCAGCCCGCGCAGGGTCTCCGCCTCCTCGCCCTCGAAGGCCACGCGCGGCCGGAAGCCCGCCTCGGCGCAGAGGTCGTCGGTGATCCGGCGCAGCCCGTATCCCGGCTCCAGGGTGACGAACGTCTCGTCCGCCGCCTCCGCGAGCCGGATCCGCCGGCGGCCGGCGAGCCGGTGGTCGTCGGGGACGACCAGCCGCAGCCGCTGTTCGTCGACCCGGCGGGCGACCAGATCCGGGGCGTCGGGCACCGGCGAGGTCAGACAGAGGTCCAGCTCGCCCGCGCGCATACGCTCCAGCATCGCCTCGCCGTAGTTCTGGACGAGCTGGAACCGGACCCGCGGATGGTCGGCGCGGAAGGCCCTGATCAGGCCCGGTACGGTCTCGGACCCCATCGTGTGCAGAAAGCCGAAGGCCACCTTGCCGGACGCCGGGTCGGCGTCGGCCCGTACGGACTCGGCCGCGCGCTCGACCTCCGCGAGGGCCCGTTCGACCGAGGCGAGGAAGGTCCGGCCCGCCGGGGTGAGCGAGACCGTACGGCCCTTACGGGCGAACAGCGCGATGTCCAGGTCCTGTTCGAGCCGGACCATCGCCCGCGAGAGGGTGGACTGCGGTACACCCATGTCCTGCGCCGCGCGGGTCACATGCTCATGACGGGCCACCCCCGCGAAGTACGCGAGGCGCGGCGCGAGGACCGCCGACCAGGACTCGGGATCCAGCTCGGCGGCACCGCTGGCACCACCGCCACCGGCAGCACCACCGGCACCGCCGACCCCGGCTGTCGCCGCCATGTCTTCTTCGTAACTGTTCGATGACACGTGCCTCTGTGACCTGTGCTCATGCGTCATGGGAACGATTATCGCCGTTCCATGCATTGGACGCATGAAGCCGCGGTGCTTACGTTCGGAACATGCCTTCCGTCAGTACCGGGGCGCCCACCACCGTGGGCGCCTCCCCCTCGCCGTCCACAGCCACCGCCGATCCCGCCATCGCCCCCGCCTCCGCCTCCGCGCATCTGAGCCCCGGCCGGCCCGGCTACCGCCGTATGAGCCTCGCCCTCTTCGCCGCGGGGGTCGCGACCTTCGCCCTCCTCTACTCCACCCAGGCCCTGCTGCCCGCCATCTCCACCGGCCTCGGTGTGACCGCGAGCCAGGCGAGCTGGACGGTCTCGGCGGCCACGGGCGCGCTCGCGCTCTTCGTCCTGCCGCTGAGCGCGCTGTCCGAACGGTCCGGCCGGCGCACGCTGATGACCGTCTCGCTTGCGGTCGCCGTCGTGGTCGGGCTGCTGGTGCCGTTCGCGCCGAGCCTGGAGTGGCTGGTGGCGCTGCGCGCGGTGCAGGGCGCGGCGCTCGCCGGGCTGCCGGCGTCGGCGATGGCGTTCCTCGCCGAGGAGGTACGGCCCAAGGCGCTGGTCGCCGCGATCGGTCTGTTCGTCGCGGGCAACAGCGTCGGCGGGATGAGCGGCCGTATCCTCACCGGCTGGGTCGCCCAGCTCTGGGGCTGGCGCGCGGCGCTCGGCGCGGTCGGACTGCTGGCGGTGGTGTGCGCGGTGGCCTTCCGCGTTCTGCTCCCCAAGGCACGGAACTTCACCCCGCGTTCGCTGAGTCCGCGGTCGCTGGCGAGGACCGTCGGCGGACATCTCGCCGATCCGCTGCTGCGCAGGCTGTACGCGATCGGCGCGCTCTTCATGACGGTGTTCGGCGCGGTCTACACGGTGATCGGCTACCGGCTGGCGGAGGCGCCGTTCGACCTCCCGCAGGGCGTCATCGGCTCGATCTTCCTGGTCTATCTGGTCGGTACGGTCTCCTCGGCGGCGGCCGGGCGGCTGGTCGGACGGCTGGGCCGGCGCGGCGCGCTCTATCTGGCCGTGGGGACGACGGCGGCGGGGCTGCTGCTCTCCCTGGCGGACACCCTGGCCGCGGTGCTGCTCGGTCTGGTGCTGATCACGGCGGGCTTCTTCGCGGGCCACGCGGTCGCCTCGTCCTCGGTGAGCCGTACGGCGAAGACGGGCCGCGCGCAGGCCTCGGCGCTCTATCAGTCGGCGTACTACCTGGGCAGCAGCGCGGGCGGCACGCTCGGCGCGATCGCGTTCCACGCGGGCGGCTGGGTGGCGACCGTACTGCTGGGCCTGGCGGCGGTGCTCGGCGTCGTCTCCCTCACCCTCTACGGCACCCACCGCGCCCGAGCGGAGCGCCGCCTGACCGCCGCGGCGGCCTGATTTGCCGCCGACACGGTCCGGAACCGGGCCGTCCTCGCCGAGTGAGCCCAGCGCCTCAGCCGATCGTGCCGGTATCTCCCCCGGAATCCTGCCCCGGCGGTCTACCTATACTTGGCCCATGGACCAGGAACTGGAGCGCGCCGCCCTCGTCGCGCTCCTGCGACGAGGCGATCGCTCCTGGTCCGAACTCACCGACCAGATCGAGACCGTCGGGAGCGCATGCGATGTACTGGAGCACGCGCTCGATGCCTCGGGCCAGGGCGCGCTCTTCAACACCGAGCCCGCCACGGATCTGAAAGCCGTCGCGGCCGAGATCGCGGCCTGGGAGCGCGAGGGCATGCGGCTGGTCACGATCCTGGATGAGGGCTACCCGCTCTACCTGCGGCTGGTCCACCAGCGCCCACCCTTCCTGTTCCTGCGCGGCGCACCTGTCAGCGACGATCTGCGGGTCGCCGTCGTCGGCACGCGCACGCCCACCCCGGAGGGCGTCTCCCACGCCCGCGCCATCGCGGGCGGGCTCGCCGAACGCGGCGTCACAGTGGTCAGCGGACTGGCCGCCGGAATCGATGCCGCCGCGCACGGAACCGCCCTCGCCGTCGGCGGCCGGACCGTCGGTGTCATCGGCACCGGTTTGCGGCGCTCCTACCCCCCGCAGAACGCACGGCTCCAGGAGGAGATCGCAGAGCGGGGCCTGCTGATCTCCCAGTTCTGGCCGGACGCTCCGCCCTCAAAGACGTCCTTCCCGATGCGTAACGCCGTGATGAGCGGGTACAGCCTGGCCACCGTCGTAGTCGAGGCCGCCTACCGCAGCGGGGCCCGTATGCAGGCGCGCCTGGCCTTGGAGCACGGTCGGCGGGTCTTCCTCATGCGCTCTCTGATGACTCACGAGTGGGCACGGGAGTACGCGACCAGGCCCAACACAACCGTCATCGACGGCCCCGACGACGTCTTCGACGAACTCGACTCGCTCGTCCCCGCCGCGGGCGAGCTCACCTGGGCGTAGCCGGCGGATCAGGGTGGCAACCGTCGTCGGGCTGTCCGCCCGTTACGCCAACTTCCTCGTCCACTCCCTGCCGCCCGGCCCTGGCGTCTGCCAGGTCTGCCGCGGCCCGGCGAACACCGGCTACCCCACCTGCTGGCAGTGCCGGCAGGCCGGCAACGTCCTCGGCACAGGAGTCGCCGACGCCGTGGTGCCGGTCAGCCTGGCCCTCAAGGGTGAGCAGTACGCCAACGAACTGTGGCGTTACAAGAACGCTGCCGGCCCTCAGCAGCAGCACTTCCGCGTGGGGCTGGCTGCTGTCCTGTGGCGTTTTCTCGCCCTGCACGAAGACTGCGTCGCGGCCCACTGCGCCGTACCCGGTTTCGACACCGTCACCATCGTGCCCAGCACGAGCGGACGTGAGAACCATCCCCTGCGCATCATGGTGGCCGACATGGCAGGCGTCACCCGCGACCGCTACCGCGACCTGCTCACACCCGCACCGAACGCGTCCGCACTCGGCCGCACCGTCTCGGCCGAGCGTTACACGTCATCGGCACTCTGGGGCGAGAGCGTCCTGCTCATCGATGACACCTGGACGACGGGCAGCCATGCCCAGTCCGCGGCCGCGGCGCTGAAAGCCGCTGGAGCGGGAAGTGTGGCAGTCGTCGTTCTCGGACGGCACCTCAACATCAACTATGGCGACACCGCCACACACATCAGGCAAGCGCGACTGCGCCGATTCTCCTGGGACGTCTGTGCAATCCGGTCGTGGAGCCACGCCTAGAGCCTGTCCGACAAATCCCACCTGGCTCACCCGAGAGGCGGACGGCGCTGTGTGTCAGATTCGCCCGCCCCTCCCTGCAACTGCGGGGGTCTCTCATCCGTCTAGCACCCGGAAGACTCCATACGGGTGACGTGTACCGACGGGTGACACGCGCCCCTGACGGACGGGGTGGGGATGGGGCACATAGGACGTACCGGTGCCGTGGCGGCGGGGGTTGCCGCGTTGGTGGTGCCGTTGACCGTGGTGCTGGGGGCCGCGCCCGCGCAGGCGGCTTCGTGTACGACCAGCAAGGGGCCGTATCAGAAGCAGGTCGAGAAGTTCCTCGGCCGGCCGGTGGACGGCAAGCAGTCCGCGGCCGACTGCAAGGCCATCCGCTCCTTCCAGCTGAAGCACGGCATCACGCCGACCATCGGCTACGCCGGACCCGTCACCTGGGGCGTGATGGATCTGATGAACAAGCAGAAGGCCGCGGGCAAGACACCGAACAAGGCCGGCAAGTGCCCGGTCAACAAGGGCCGTATCGCCTGTGTCGACCTCACCCGGCAGCTGAGCTGGGTGCAGGACGGCAAGAAGCTGGTGTACGGGCCCGTGGCGGTCCGTACCGGGCGCAACGGGTACGAGACCCGGACCGGGCTGAAGAAGATCTACTGGCGGCACAAGAACCACGTCTCCTCGATCTACGACGTGCCCATGCCGTACAGCCAGTTCTTCGACGGCGGCCAGGCCTTCCACTCGGTCGGCGTCAGCATGTGGAACCCGCCGGGTTCGCACGGTTGCGTGAACATGACCAAGACCGCCGCCGTCAAGTACTGGTCCCTGCTGAAGAACGGTGACGACGTCTACGTCTACGGCCGGAAGCCGGGAACCTGAGTATCAGCATCGATGTCAGTGCCGTGCGGTAGCTTCCGGGAGACTGTTCAAGGGGGCGACTGGGGTGACCTATGAGTGATCTTGTTCCGGCACAGGACCTTGATTCCCGGCTGGAGAAGCACCGCACGGAACTGACCGGCTACTGCTACCGGATGCTGGGCTCGGCCTTCGAGGCCGAGGACGCCGTGCAGGACACGATGGTGCGGGCGTGGCGCGGATTCGCCGCGTTCGAGGGCCGCTCCTCGCTCCGGTCGTGGCTCTACCGCATCGCGACCAACGTCTGTCTGGACATGCTCAACGCGGGCAACCGCAGGGCGCGGCCCGTCGATCTCACGGCCGCGACACCGGTGGCCGAGGCCCAGCTCAGCGCCCGTCCGGAGATCACCTGGCTGGAGCCGGTGCCGGACGGGCGCGTGCTGCCGTCGGTGGCGGATCCGGCGGACACCGCGGTGTCGCGGGAGACGATCCGGCTGGCGTTCGTCGCCGCGCTCCAGCATCTTCCGCCGAAGCAGCGGGCCGTGCTGATCCTGCGTGAGGTGCTGGCCTGGAAGGCGAGCGAGGTCGCCGAGCTGCTGGACACCACGGTCGCCTCCGTCAACAGCGCGCTCCAGCGGGCCCGTGCGACCCTCGCCGAGGCGGGGCCCGCCGAGACCGATACGGCCGATCCGCTGGACGACGAGCAGAAGGCGCTGCTGGAGCGGTATGTCACGGCCTTCGAGGGCTATGACATGAAGGCGCTGACCGCGCTGCTCCATGACGACGCCAAGTTCTCCATGCCGCCCTACGACCTCTGGCTCCAGGGCCATGAGGACATCGTCGGCTGGCTGCTCGGTGTGGGCTCGGTCTGCCGCGGTTCGCGGCTCATCCCGACGGCGGCCAACGGCACCCCGGCGTTCGCGCACTACCACCCGGCCGAGGACGGCTCCGGCCATACGCCGTGGGCGCTCCAGATCATCGAGATCGAGGACGGCCGGATCGTGGGGATCAACAACTTCCTCGACGCGGCCCGCTGGTTCCCGCTGTTCGGTCTGCCGCCGAGGCTGGAGAAGGAGTGATCTCAGCGGCTTTCGCCTCCCTCGCCCTCGCCCTCCCTCTCCCCGGTCACGGTCCCGGTCCCGGTCGCGGCCCCCGCGCCCGCACCGGCCCCCGCACCCGTACCCGCACCGGGCGTCTCCTGAAGCGTGCCCGCGAGATCTGAGAGACCCATCAGGTCCAGGAGCAGCCGCATCTCACCGCCGACGCCCCGCAGCCCGAGGCGGCAGCCGTGGCGCCGGGCGGTGAGATGGAGGCGTGCCACCGCCTCGACGGCCGCGAGATTCGGCGGGCCGAGCCCGCCGACATCACAGATCGCCTCGGCCGCCTCCGTGCCGTACAGCCGCGCGGTCAGTTCCTCGCACAGCCTGGGCACATCGGCCGGGGTGAGCCGGCCCGTGATGACAAGAACGATCGGTTCTGTGGCGTCCACGCCGAATGAGACCGGCGCCATGGCCGGAACTCATCGCGGCGCCCCCGGCCCCGATGCCGTCGGGCGGCCGGGGGCCGACCCCGGCAGGGCACCAGGGGGCCGAGCCCGGCAGGGCGGCGGGGCGGCCGGGGGGCCGCCCCGCCCGGGTCAGCCGACCGGGTAGGAGACGCGCTCCAGCACCACCGGGGTCCGCTCGTACGAGGTGCCGGACGGGGCGATGTCGTACGCGCCCTCCAGCGCCTCCAGCGCGTAGCCGAACTTCTCCGGGGTGTCGGTGTGCAGCGTCAGCAGGGGCCGCCCCGCGGTGATCTCGTCGCCCGGCCTGGCGTGCAGTTCGACACCCGCGCCCGCCTGGACCGGGTCCTCCTTGCGGGCGCGGCCCGCGCCAAGACGCCACGCGGCGACGCCGACACCGTACGCGTCGAGCCTGGTGAGGACTCCCGACGCCGGCGCGGTGACCACATGCCGCTCCCTGGCCACCGGCAGCGCCGCGTCCGGATCGCCGCCCTGGGCCGCGATCATCCGGCGCCAGACATCCATCGCCGAGCCGTCGGCCAGTGCCTTCGCCGGATCGGCGTCCTTGAGGCCCGCCGCGTCGAGCATCTCGCGCGCGAGAGCGAGGGTCAGTTCCACGACATCGGCCGGCCCGCCGCCCGCGAGCACCTCGACGGACTCCCGTACCTCCAGGGCGTTGCCCGCGGTCAGTCCGAGCGGGGTGGACATGTCGGTGAGCAGGGCGACGGTCCGTACACCGTGGTCGGTGCCCAGACCCACCATGGTGGCGGCCAGTTCACGGGCGTCCTCGACGGTCTTCATAAAGGCGCCGGAGCCGACCTTGACGTCCAGGACGAGCGATCCCGTGCCCTCCGCGATCTTCTTGGACATGATCGAGGAGGCGATCAGCGGGATGGCCTCGACGGTGCCGGTGACATCGCGCAGCGCGTAGAGCTTCTTGTCCGCGGGGGCCAGTCCGTCGCCCGCCGCGCAGATGACCGCGCCGGTGGTCTCCAGGACCTCCAGCATCTCGGCGTTGGAGAGCAGGGCCCGCCAGCCGGGGATGGACTCCAGCTTGTCGAGCGTGCCGCCGGTGTGGCCGAGACCCCGGCCGCTGAGCTGCGGTACGGCGGCGCCGCAGGCGGCCACCAGCGGGGCCAGCGGCAGCGTGATCTTGTCGCCCACTCCGCCGGTGGAGTGCTTGTCGGCCGTGGGCCGCGAGAGCGCGGAGAAGTCCATGCGCTCGCCGGAGGCGATCATGGCGGCGGTCCAGCGGGCGATCTCCGTACGGTTCATACCGTTGAGCAGGATCGCCATCGCCAGCGCCGACATCTGCTCGTCGGCGACCTCGCCGCGCGTATAGGCGTCGATCACCCAGTCGATCTGCTCCGGGGTCAGTTCGCCGCGGTCCCGCTTGGCGCGGATGACGGAGATGACGTCCATGGCGTTCCTTTCGTACAGCGGGTCGTACACGTCGTAGACGTCGTACACAGGCAGTACGGCCCCGGCCCGCCGGATCGCGGCGGTGCCGGGGCCGGGTCTCAGATCAGATGCCCCGGCCCGAAGGCCTGCGGAAGCATCTCGTCGAGCGTGCGGATCCCGTCCGGGGTCTCCAGGACCAGTTCCGGGCCGCCGAACTCGTACAGCAGCTGCCGGCACCGTCCGCACGGCACCAGCACCTCACCCTTGCCGTCGACACAGGTGAAGTGGGTGAGCCGGCCACCGCCGCCGAGCTGGAGGGCGGAGACCAGACCGCACTCGGCGCACAGTCCGAGACCGTACGAGGCGTTCTCGACGTTGCAGCCGGTGATCGTACGGCCGTCGTCGACCAGCGCGGCGGCGCCGACCGGGTAGCGCGAGTACGGCACATACGCGTGGGCCATCGCCTCGCGCGCGGCGGTCCGCAGCGTCCCCCAGTCGACGTCCCCGTTCCCGGCGGTGTCCCCGTTCCCGGCGGCGGCGGTCACTTGCCCTGTCCTCTGCGATAGCGCATGCCATCAGCTTTCGGCATCCGCAGCCGCTGCGCCGACAGGGAGAGCACCAGAAGGGTCACGACATACGGCGTGGCGCCGACGAAGTCCTCGGGCACGGTGTCCGTCAGCAGGTACCAGACCAGGATGAGCACGGCGACCGCCGCGCTCGCGCCCGCCTGGACCATCGCCTTGCGGTACGCCTTCCACAGGGCGAGCAGCACCAGCAGCACGACCAGCAGAAGCAGCAGCGCGTGGACGGTCTCGCCGCCGTTGCGCAGCTGGAGCGCGTCGGAGAAGCCGAACAGACCCGCGCCCATGGCGAGCCCGCCGGGCCGCCAGTTGCCGAAGATCATCGCGGCGAGACCGATATAACCGCGCCCGCCGGTCTGGCCCTCCAGATAGATGTGCGAGGGCACGGTCGCGAGGAAGGCACCGCCGAGACCGGCCAGACCGCCGGAGACGGCGACGGCCGCGTACTTGTACGAGTAGACGTTGACGCCCAGCGACTCGGCCGCGACCGGGTTCTCACCGCAGGAGCGCAGCCGCAGTCCGAACGGGGTCCGCCACAGCAGCCACCAGGTGGCGATGAAGAGGACCACGGCGAAGACCGTCAGCACCGAGACATTCGTGACCAGACCGCCGAGGATGCCCGCGAGGTCCGAGACCACGAACCAGTGGTGGTTCGCCAGGGAGGTGAGACCGTCGGAGAGGCCGGGGACGGTGACATCGGGGATGGAGTCGACCGGTGGCGACTGCTTGGGGTTGCCGCCCTTGGTCAGCGCCTCGCCGGAGTTGAAGAAGATCTTGGCGAGATACTGGGTGACCCCGAGCGCCAGCAGATTGATCGCCACACCGGAGACGATGTGGTCGACCCCGAAGGTGACGGTCACGACCGCGTGCAGCAGTCCGCCGAGGACCCCGAAGGCGACCCCGGCGAGCAGTCCCAGCCAGGGGTTGGTCTGCCAGCCGATCCAGCCGGCCCCGAAGGTGCCGAGGATCATCATGCCTTCGAGACCGATGTTGACCACACCGGCCCGCTCGGACCAGAGACCGGCGAGTCCGGCGAGACCGATCGGCACGGCGAGACCGAGCGAGGCGCTGATCTGGCCGGTGGAGGTGAGCTGGTCGGCGCCGGTGAGTATCCGTACGGCGGACAGCAGGATCAGGGCGCCCGCGATGATCAGCAGGACCCGGGCGAGGGTGAGCTTGCGGCGTACGGGCTTGGCGCCCGGGGCCGTGGCCCTCGGCGCGGCCGGAGGCGGAGTGTCGGTCGTCGTGGCAGTCATCCCGCCACCTCCAGCTTCTCGGTCTTGGCAGCCTGGGCGGCCTGGGCGGCGAGTTCGGCGCCGACCCGCTGCTGCTGGCGCCTGAGGCCGTAGCGGCGCACGAGTTCGTAGGCGATCACGACGCACAGGACGATGACGCCCTGGAGCACGCCGAGGATCTCCTTGTCGTAGCCGATCACCTCAAGGTGGTTGGTGGTGCGCTCCAGATAGCCCCAGAGCAGTGCGGCGAGGGCGATGCCGACCGGGTTGTTGCGGCCGAGGAGGGCGATGGCGATACCGGTGAAGCCGATGCCCAGCGGGAAGTCGTTGCTGTACATGTGGCTCTCGTTGAGCAGCGTCGGCATACCGATCAGCCCGGCCATACCGCCCGAGAGGATCATGCTGGTGACGATCATCTTCTTGACGCTGACACCGCTCGCGGCGGCGGCCGACTCGGACTGGCCGACGGCGCGCAGGTCGAAGCCGAAGCGGGTACGGCCGAGGACGAACCAGTAGGCGAGGCCCGCCAGTACGGCGATGAAGAGGAAGCCCCAGAGGAGTCCGGCCGGGCCCATGTCGATGGTGAAGAACCAGGACGACTCGGGCAGTGGCTTGGTGGAGACCAGGGTGCCCGCCTCGTCGAGCTGGCCGAGCCGCTCGGGCTGGATCAGATAGCCGATGATCGCGGTGGCGATGGAGTTCAGCATGATCGTCGAGATGACCTCGCTGACCCCTCGTGAGGTCTTGAGGACACCGGCGATCCCGGCCCACATCGCGCCGACCAGCATCGCGACGATGATGATCACCGGGATCTGGACGACGCCCGGCAGATCGAGGGTGCCGCCGACGACCGCGGCGAAGAAGGCCGCGATGCGGTACTGGCCGTCGACGCCGATGTTGAACAGGTTCATCCGGAAGCCGATGGCGACCGCGACGCCCGCGAGGTAGTACGTGGTCGCCTTGTTGAGGATGTAGACCTGGCTGTCGCTGGCGGAGCCGTACGACAGCATGTCGTCGAACGCCTCGAAGGGGTTCTTGCCGGTGACGGCGATGACCAGCGCGGTGACGACCAGCGCGGCGACCACGGCCAGTACGGGGGCGGCGATCGCGAGGAGCAGCCGCTCCTTGTCGATCCGGGAGGTGAGCTTCTTCATCGGTCCTCTCCCCCAGCGCGGGTTCCGGCGGCGGGCCCGGCCGCAGGACCGGCCTCGGTGCCGGGACCGGTCGCGGCGCCCGGGGCGCCGGCCGTGTCCTGTGCCTCCAGATGGCCGGTGGCGGCGCCTGTCATCGCGGAGCCCAGTTCCTCGGGGGTGATCGTGGCGGGGTCGGCGTCGGCGACCAGCCGGCCCCGGTACATCACCCGCAGGGTGTCGGACAGGCCGATCAGCTCGTCCAGGTCGGCGGAGATCAGCAGGACCGCGAGACCGCCGCGGCGTGCCTCCCTGATCTGGTCCCAGATCTGCGCCTGGGCGCCGACGTCCACACCCCGGGTGGGGTGCGCGGCGATCAGCAGCTTGGGCGTGTGGCTCATCTCGCGGCCGACGATCAGCTTCTGCTGGTTGCCGCCGGAGAGGGAGCCCGCGGTGACATCGATGCCGGGGGTGCGTACGTCGTACTCGCGCACGATCCGCTCGGTGTCGAGGCGGGCGGCCCTGGCGTCGATGAGTCCGCCCCTGGAGTTGGGGCGCTCGGTGACATGGCCGAGGACGCGGTTCTCCCAGAGCGGGGCCTCCAGCAGCAGTCCGTGCCGGTGGCGGTCCTCGGGGATGTAGCCGATACCGCTCTCGCGCCGCTTGCGGGTGGGCGCGTGGGAGATGTCGGTGGTGTCGAGGGTGATGACACCGCCGTCCGGATCGCGCATCCCCATGATCGCCTCGACGAGTTCGGCCTGGCCGTTGCCCTCGACGCCCGCGATGCCCAGGACCTCGCCCCGGTGGATGGTGAAGTCGATCCCGGCGAGGACGTCCCGTACGACACCGTCGGTGTCGGTGGCGGTCAGTCTCAGATCACGGACCGTCAGGGCGGGTACCCCGGTGACCGTCGACTCACGGGTCTCCGGGGAGGGCAGCTCGCTGCCGACCATCAGCTCGGCGAGCTGCCGGGAGGTGGTGGAGCGCGGATCGGCGGTGCCCACGGTCGTACCGCGGCGGATGACGGTGATCTCGTCCGCGACCGACAGCACCTCGCCCAGCTTGTGGGAGATGAAGATGACGGTCAGGCCCTCGGACTTGAGCTCCCGGAGATTGTCGAAGAGCGCTTCGACCTCCTGGGGGACGAGCACCGCGGTGGGCTCGTCGAGGATCAGGATCCGCGCGCCCCGGTAGAGGACCTTGAGGATCTCCACGCGCTGCCGGTCGGCGACGCCGAGTTCCTCGACGAGGACGTCGGGCCGTACGCCGAGGCCGTACGCGTCCGAGATCTCCTTGATCTTGGCGCGGGCGCGGGAGCCGATGCCGTAGAGCTTCTCGCCGCCGAGGGCGACGTTCTCCAGGACCGTGAGGTTGTCGGCGAGCATGAAGTGCTGGTGCACCATGCCGATGCCACGAGCGATGGCGTCCGCGGGGCTGCCGAAGGCGACCTGGTCACCGTCGACGGTGATGGTCCCCTCGTCGGGCTTCTGCATCCCGTAGAGGATCTTCATCAGGGTCGACTTGCCGGCGCCGTTCTCGCCGCAGAGGGCGTGCACGGTGCCTCTGCGCACGGTGATGTCGATATCGCTGTTGGCGACGACGCCGGGGAAGCGTTTGGTGATGCCGCGCAATTCGACGGCGGGAGGGCTGGACGCGTTGATGGCGCACTCTCCTCGGAGGAAGGAGCGTTGGGGCGGGGGGCGTGGTGACGCTAGCGCGTCAACTCCCGCCTACGCGCGTAGAGTTGACACATCGTTATGGGCCCGGGAAGAGGGGGTGAAAGCCTCTCCCCGGGCCCGAACGCTCAGCCGGCGGCGGGACTCCGAAGAACCCGGAAACGCGTGCCGGAGGGGGTTGCGGGACGGTCATGACCGAGGGTTGCGGAGCAGCCCCGCCCATGGGCCCCGGAGTGATCCCGGCCGGAGGCCACGGAGTGGTCCTGGCCGGGGGTCGCCGGGCGGTCCTGACCGGAGGTCACGGGGTGGTCTTGACCGTGATGGAACCGTCGACGATCTTCTGCTTGGCCTCGTCGATCTTGGCCTGAATGTCCTCGATGAAACCACCGCTGGTGGAGAGCGAGACGCCGTCCTTGGCGAGCGAGTAGCTGTTGGTGCCGAGCAGCGGCTTCTTCTCGTGGACCGACTTGATCAGGTCGTAGACGCCGACATCGACGTTCTTGACGACCGAGGTCAGGATCGAGTCCTTGTACTTGGCGAGCGAGGCCTGGTTGTACTGGTCGGAGTCGACGCCGATCGCCCAGGCGCCCTTGACGCCGTTGACGGCCTCGATGGAACCGGAACCGGAGGAGCCGGCGGCCGAGTAGATCACGTCGGCGCCCTTGTCGAGCATGCCCTGCGCGGCGGCCTTGCCCTTGTCGGGGCTGGCGAAACCGGAGGTGTCGGAACCGTGCGACAGATACTGGACGTCGACCTTGAGGCTCTTGTCCGTGTCCTTGACGCCCTGGACGAAGCCGGCCTCGAACTTCTTGATCAGCGGGACGTCGACACCGCCGATGAAGCCGACGTGCTTCTTCTGCGTCTTCAGGGCCGCGGCCACACCCGCGAGATAGGAGCCCTGCTCCTCGGTGAAGACGATGTTGTCGACGTTCTTCGCGTCGACAACGGAGTCGACTATGCCGAAGGTGGTGTCGGGGAACTTGACCGCCACCTGCTTCATCGAGTTGGAGTAGGCGTAACCGATGCCGACGACCGGGTTGTACCCGGCCTGGGCGAGCTGGGTCAGACGCTCGACGCGGTCGGCCTCGGTGTCGGTGGTCTTGGCGGTCAGTTCCTTGACCTCGCCGCCGAACTCCGACTTGGCCTTGTCCATACCGCGCGCGGCGGAGTCGTTGAAGGAGTGGTCACCACGGCCGCCCACGTCGTAGGCGACACCGACCTTGACGCCGTCCGCGGCGGAAGCCGAGCTCGACGTGTCGTTTTCCTTGGCCTTGTCGGCCGAAGTGCTGCCACACGCGGTGGCAGTCAGAGCGAGCGCGGCGGAGGCGATGCCCGCCGCAGCAATCTTGGTTACCCGGCGCAAGAGGGTGGTCCCTTCAACCTGACCGAAGCGCCTCTTCCGGCGCTGGTTTCGCGGCGATCGTAACGCGCGTAGATGTCAGATAAAGACCCGTACGGAAGCTGTTATCGGATCGTCGCGAACGGGAGGTGACGGGAGGTGTTCATGGCCGGTTACAAACGGTTTCCGTCGATCAACGCGGCGGCCGTGAACAGTTCCACACCGACCTCGATCGCCTGCTCGTCGACATCGAAATCACCACGATGCAGGTCGTACCGGGCCTGGCTGCCGGGCGTCCGCACACCGAGCCTGGCCATCGCGCCCGGCACATGCTCCAGATACCAGGAGAAGTCCTCCCCGCCGAGGCTCTGCTCGGTGTCCTCGATCGCATACGATCCGCGGCGCGCGGTCTGGGCGGCGCGGATCAGCTCCGTGACGACCGGGTCGTTGACGACCGGCGGCACGCCCCGGACGTAGTTGATCTGCGACTTGGCGTGGTGGAGCGTGGCGATCTCGTCGATCGCGGCATGGACCATGTCGGGGGCGTCGCGCCAGGCGGGCAGATCCAGGCAGCGGACGGTGCCGGAGAGCTCGGCGTGCTGCGGGATGACATTGCAGGCGTGGCCCGCGTCGATACGTCCCCAGGTGACGGCGAGCCCGGAACGGGCGTCGACCCGGCGGGCCAGCAGGGCCGGGACCTCGGTGGCGACCTTGGCCACGGCGGTGACCAGGTCGGTGGTGAGATGCGGGCGCGCGGTGTGGCCGCCGGGACCGTCGAGGGAGATCTCCAGCCGGTCGCAGGCGGAGGTGATGGGCCCGGGGCGCAGCCCGATCAGCCCGGCGTCGACCCGGGGGTCGCAGTGCACCGCGATGATCCGGCCGACTCCGTCCAGCGCCCCGTCCTTGATGGCGTCGGCGGCGCCGCCGGGCAGCACCTCTTCGGCGGGCTGGAAGATCAGCCGTACGGCGTTGGGCAGCAGGCCCTGCCGGTCGAGCCCGGCGAGCACCAGGGCGGCGCCGAGGACGGCGGAGGTGTGGACGTCGTGTCCGCAGGCGTGCGCGCGGTCGGGCACGGTGGAGCGGTACGGGACGTCGGTCTTGGTGTCCGGAATCGGCAGCGCGTCGATGTCGGCACGCAGCGCCAGCATGGGCCGTACCCCGTCCCAGGTCCCGACGTCACAGACGAGTCCCGTCCCGCCCGCGAGCACCCGGGGGGCGAGCCCGGCCCGCTCCAGACGGTGCTTGAGCGCGGCGGTGGTACGGAACTCCTGATTGCCCAGCTCGGGATGCATGTGCATGTCCCGCCGGAAGGCGATCAGCTCGGCACGCAACCCCTCGCTCACCGCGCCGGGCAGCGCGGCTTCCCCCGGCAGCACGCTGTCGCCGGGCAGCTCGTCGGTCTCGGACTCTGGGGACATCAACTGGCTCACCTGTCGAAGACTAGGCCTCTTCAGGGATCAACGAAGTCACGATCAGCAAAATTTCAGCCACCCAGGGGAAGAAACCCGGCGCGGCGGCGCATAGCCCCACGAAGGAGCGGGTATACCGCCCCGCTCCTCGAGGGGCGGCGGGGGGGGGCGGGCGAGGTCGGCGACGGTCGGCGGAGGGCTCGGGGAAAACGCGCTGGGCGTTGTCAGTGCGGCTCTCTACGATGATCGGTACCTTCCCAGTCCAGCTCGGTGGTGGGCACATGTGTGTGCCGTCGAGGTCAGGGCCGGGGCCATCGCGATTCGTGAGGGGGGGACCCCGCGATCGCCCGACCCGCGCCAGCGGCCGCCGATCCGGGGCCGTGAGGTCGCCCCCTTGAGACTCCATGAACCTTCACTCGCCCGTGCCGTCCGTCCCGCCGATCCCTCCCGTGCAGCCCGTGTCTCCCGTCCCGCCCGTGCCGTCCGTGCCGCCCGTGCCGTCCGTCAACACGTTCCAGGTGGATCTGCGGGGCCTTGTCGATCTGCTCTCCCACCACCTCTACTCCAGCCCGCGCGTCTATGTGCGCGAGCTCCTCCAGAACGCCGTGGACGCCGTCACCGCGCGGCTCGCCCACGATCCCGCCGCGCCGCCCGCCCGTATCCGGCTCACGGCCACCGACGGCGCGGTCGTCATCGAGGACAGCGGCATCGGGCTGACCTCCGACGAGGTGCACACGCTGCTCGCCACCATCGGCCGCAGCTCGAAGCGCGACAGCCTGGAGAACGCCCGGCAGGAGTTCCTCGGGCAGTTCGGCATCGGGCTGCTCGCCTGCTTCGTGGTGGCCCGGCAGATCCGGGTCGTGTCGCGTTCCGCGCGTACGCCCGACGCGCCGCCCGTCGAGTGGCTCGCGAGCGACGACGGCTCGTACACCGTACGGACGCTGCCGCACGAGGCGCGCCCCGAGCCCGGTACGACCGTCCGGCTGGAGCCCAGGCCCGGCGCCGAGGAGTGGACCGAGCCACGGCGCGTCGCCGAACTGGCCGCGGACTACGGCTCGCTGCTCTCCCACGAGGTCACCTTCACCGGCCCCGGCGTCACCGACCGGCCGCTGACCGAGCGGCCCGCCGTCTGGGACCGCTCGTATCCGACACCCACCGCGCGCCGGGTCGCGCTCGCCGGGCACTGCGCGCGCGTCTTCGGGTTCAGCCCTCTCGACTCGATCGATCTGGACCTTCCCGTCGCGGGGGTGCGGGGCGTCGCGTACGTCCTGCCCGACGCCACCAGTCCCGCCCAGCGAGCGGCCCACCGGGTCTATCTCAAGGGCATGCTGCTCACCAGCCGGGCCGACAATCTGCTGCCGGACTGGGCGTTCTTCGTCCGGGTCGTCCTCGACACCGACACGCTGCGCCCCACCGCGTCCCGGGAGAATCTGTACGACGACGAGACGCTCGCCGCCGTACGCGAGGCGCTGGGCGCCCGTATCCGTGAGTGGCTGGCCGAGCTGGCGGCGGGCGATCCCGACCGGCTGGCGGCGTTCCTCGGCGTGCACCACCTGGGTGTGAAGTCCATGGCCCGGCACGACGCGGAGCTCTTCGCGCTGATGCTGCCGTGGCTGCCCTTCGAGACCAGCGACGGCCGGGTCACGCTCGACGAGTTCGTCCGCGCGCACCCCGAGGTCCATTTCACCCGTACGGTGGAGGAGTTCCGCCAGGTCTCGCCCATCGCCGCCGCGCACGGCCTCGGCATCGTCAACGGCGGATACACCTATGACGCCGATCTGATCGCGCTGCTCCCGCGGATCAGGGACGACGTCACCATCAGCGAGCTGGACGCCGGAGCCGTCACCGCGCATCTCGACCCGGTCGAGCCCCGGCAGGAGCTGGCCCTGGCCTCCTTCCTGGCCACCGCCAGGACCCGGCTCGACCCGCTCGGCTGCGATGTGGCGCTGCGCTCCTTCCAGCCCGTGACCGTGCCCGCGCTGTTCCTCGACGACCGCGCGGCCCGCCACGAACGGGACCGGGCCGCGGCGGAGGAGAGCGCCGACAGTCTCTGGACGGGCATCCTCGGCGCGCTGCGCGGCTCCGCCCCGCGTGCCCGGCTGGTGCTCAACCACAACAACCCGCTGGTGCGGCGGATCGCGGCGATCAGCGATGCCGAGCTGGCCGGGACGGCGGTCGAGTCGCTGTACGGACAGGCGCTGCTGATGGCCCAGCGTCCGCTGCGCCCGGCGGACACCTCACTGCTCAACCGGGCCTTCCTGGGCCTCCTGGAGTGGGCCACGCATCCGGTGGCCGGCCCTCCGGATCCGGAGGGTAACCGTCCGGGTGTCAGCAAGGGGACCGGTGTCAGCGACGAGGAGCCGGCCGTCACCGAGGAGGACGACAAGTGACCACCAGTCTCTCGCCCGAGGAGATCCGCCGGGCCCTGTGGGAAAACCAGTCAGCGCCCAACGGCCCCCTGCGCAACGCGCGCGGTGAGGAGCTCGCCGCGGCGGCGGAGTCGACCGGGGACCGGGATCTGCTCCGTGCGGCGCTGTTCGGCCTGATCCAGGCGTACGAGTACAGCACCGAGCGGGGCAAGATGCTGGTGCCGTTCGCCCGGCTGCTCCAGGAGTGGGACGCGGACCCGTCCGCGTTCGACGGCGCGGACACCCATACCTTCCACTGGATGTTCAAGTGGGTCAGCTCGGGGATGCTGTCGCTGCCCGAGATCCCCCTCGCGACCATGGAGCAGTGGCTCGCCGAGATGGAGCGCCGGTACCGGACGGCGGGCTTCACCGAACGGGCCGTACGGCAGGCCGAGTTCGACCTCGCCGAGCAGACCGGTGACACCGGGCGGACGGCGCGGGCGTTCGAGGCGTGGACCGCCGCGGAGCGCGACCGGATGGCCAACTGCCATGCCTGCGAGCTGAACGACCAGGGCACCTACTGGATGAGCCAGGGGCAGGACGACAAGGCGCTGGGCATCTGGGAGCCGGTCCTCGCGGACCGCTCGCACTGCGCGGAGGAGCCGCACCGGGTGCTCGCCAAGTCGCTGCTGCCGCTGGTGCGGACAGGCCGGCTGGAGGAGGCGCGCGCGAACCATCTGCGGGGCTACCGCATGGCCCGGGGCAACGAGAGTCTGCTGCCGTCCATCGGGAGGCACATCGAGTTCTGCGCACTGACCGGCAACGAGGGCCGGGGGCTGGAACTGCTCGCCGAGCACGCCCAGCACCTGTCCTCCGACGGGAACGCGTATTCGCGGCTTGAGCTGTTCACCGGCGCGCTCACCCTGCTGCGCCGTCTGCTGGCGCTCGGTCTGGACACGCGGCCCGCGGTCCCGATGGCGGAACAGCGGCGTACGGTACGTGAGCTGCACGACCTGCTGCACGCGGAGGCCGCGTCGATCGCGGCGAGGTTCGACGCGCGCAACGGCAGTGATGTCGTATCGGGCCTGCTGAAGAGCAGGCTGGAGTGCGAACCGCTCCTCGGCGCACTGCCGCTGGGGGTGCGGGCGGCCACGCTGACGACGGCCGGTGGGGCGGCGCCGACATCTGCGGCGGCGCCCGGCGCCACGGGGGTCGGCTCTGCGGGGGCCGGCTCGCGGACGGCGGCGGGCACAGGCCCCGGGGCGGGCGCCGTACGGACGGTGCCGGAGCTGGTCGCCGAGGCCCGTGAGATGCGCGGCCAGGGACACCCCGGTACGTCGGGCGTGTGGGACCTGATCGCGTCCCGGCTCGCGCGGGACGGCATGACGGCCGACCCCCTGCTCACGGCCGAGCTGCTGGAGCGCGGGGCGGTTCGCGCGGGTAGCGCGGGCAACGCGGGCACGGGCCGTGCGGGCGGTACCAGCGATGCGGGCAGTACGGGCAGTACGGGCGAGAAGACCGTCCGCGAGCTCTTCGAAGAGGTCGTCGTCGCCTATCGGGCCGTCGGCGAGCTCAGCCGCGCCGCGCTCAACGAACTGCGCGTCGCTTACGTGGCTGCGCGCGCGGGCGCGTCTCCCGGGGAGATCCGGGCGCTGCTGGCGACGGCCGAGGCGTCGGCACGGGCACTGCCGCTGACGGATCCGACGAGGACACGGCGGATCGCGACGATCGCCCTGAACACCATCAGGCTCGGCCCGACCCTGCGCCATCAGCACGAGGAGCACGAGGAGCACGGCGACGCCGACCACGGGAGCGGTGGTCAGAACACCGCCGCCCATGATCACGCGCGTACGGACGCGGAGCTGGCGGCTTTCGTCGCGGAGTTCTCCACCGCGCCGACGGACGAGGGCGGCGCCCCCCGCGATCCCGGTGACCCCGCGAACCTGGCCGATCTGCTCAGCGAGGCCGAGGCTCTGCGCGCCGAGCACGCGTGGCGGGAGGGCGCCACCGACCGGGCGGACGCGCTGTTCGTATCGGCCGCGCGGCGCGCTGTCGACGGAGGCTACCCGTGGGAGGCGGCCGAACCGCTCGCCCAGCGGGCACGGCTGCTGCTCATGTTGGGCCGGCCGCAGGAGGCCGAGAGCCCGGCGCGCGCCGCGCTGGAGCATGGCGCGGAGCTGGTCGAGGCGAACGAACTGGGCCATCTGCGGCTGACGTTGGCGGACGCCCTGTATCAGCAGGACGGCAAGGAGGCCGAGGCCGCGGAGTACGCGCTCGAAGCGGCCCACTGGCTCGACGCGGCAGGGCAGTCGGCGGGCGCGGGGGCGTACGCCCGGCTGCTCCTCGCCCAGTCCTACGGCGAGACCGGACGCCATGCCGAGGCTGCCGAAGTGCTGGAGTCCGCGCTGCCGGATCTGCTGGAACACGGCCAGGGGCAGACCGTACGGGCCCGGGAGGCGCTCGGGCGGAATCTGCGCGCGCTCGGCGACCAGCGGGCCGCGGCGGAGCAGTATCTGCTCGCCGCCGAAATGGTGGGGGGCTGGGAGGACGACCGTCCGCAGGCGCAGTTGGCCACACTCGCCGCCGAGTGTCTGTCGGAGGCGGGCCTGCGCGAGGAGGCCGTCGCCGCGTACCACCGGGCCATCGAGCTGTGGCGGAGCCTGGGCGAGCCGGTCGCCGCCGCGCGGGCCCTGCGCTCCCTGGCCTGGCTGGAGGCCGGGGAGGGAGATCGGGAGTCGGCGGAGGAGCTGATGGCACAGGCGCTGGCGACCGTCGACGGCGAGAGCGAGGGACACCGGCTGGAGCGGGCGCGTACGTGGTCCCAGACGGGCGAGTTGCTGCTGAACGGTCTGTACGAGGACGAGGACGAGGACGAGGACGAAGCGTCGGAGGACGGACAGGACGCGGCGGCCGGGAGGGACGCCGGCAAGCAGCCTGACCAGGCCGAGCGGACCGGGCAGGTCGAGCAGCCCGAGCAGGCCAAGCACACCGATGCCCTCCGTGTGCGCGAGGAGGCGCTGCGGCTGCTGGAGCTGGCGGAGTCGGCGTTCGCCGCGCTCGGCGCCGGCGTCGTGGACGAGCGGGTCCGCTGTGCCGTACGTATGGCCTGGACCGAGCAGGAGATGGACCGTGCCGACGACGGCGCCGCCCGGCTGCGGACGCTGATCGACGAGGTGACCGCGCTGGACACGGACGACGCGCGGGCGTTGCTGCCGCGTCTGGAGCACACGCTCAAGCAGCTGACCCATCAGGGCTGATCCCCGGGGGCCCGGGGCACCGGCCGGTCACCACGACCGGCCGGTGCCGTTCCGCTCCCGTCAGACGGGTGGGTGCCAGATGAAGATCTCGGTGCTCGGCTGACGCTCGGAGAAGCGGCCCGAGGCGGAGTGTTCCCTGAGCAGCCGGCCAAGGTCCGACGTGAACGCTCCGAGGCGCTCACCGAACAGATGCGGCGCGGAGGCCGACAGGGAGAACACCCACGCGGTGATGTCGTCGCGGGTACGCTCCAGCGCCTGACCGCCGGGGACGACATACCGCCGGGGACCGGTGAAGCCCGCCCGGGTGAGTATGGCGGCCTCGCCGCCGGGGGTTCCGTACGGGAGCACGCCACGGCCGGCTCTTCGGACCGGTCCGAGATAGCGCCTGGTCAGATCCCCGATCGCGGCAGAGGGAACCGCCGGATACGGGAGCCCGTCGGCGCTCAGCCGTTCCGTCTTGAGATCCGAGACATGAACGAGCGCTCCACCGGGTCTGAGCATGTCCCTGACCCTGGCCGCGACGAGATCGCGGTCCATCCAGTGGAAGGACTGGCCGAAAGTCGCCGCTGTGAAGGTCCCGAGACCGGCGGGAAGTTCCTCGGCGCGAGCCCGGACCCACCGGGTACGCGCGGCCACGCCCTCCGCCGCGGCCTGACGCCCGGCCTCGGCGATCATCCCCCGGTCCGGGTCCACCCCGACCACGCCGTCGAAGAACCCCACCAGCCCCAGCGCGAGCGTCCCCGGCCCACACCCCACATCAATCAACCGCCCCCGCCCGTCCAGCCCGAGCGCCTCAGCGAGCACCTCCGCGAACCCGGGCGCGTACGGCAACCTCCCGCGCCGGTAGTACGGAGCGGCCCCCAGAAACAACGTGTCGTCCCACTCCCACCCCTCAACCACCCCTACCCCCACCCGTCCACCCCTGCGCTGCCCTGCCCTGCCCTGCCCTGCCGGAACGGGATCGTAGTCCGCCGCGCTTGTGGGCGCGGGTCAGCCGAACTCGCCGGCCGTCACACCGCTGACGAAGGCGTCCCACTGGCCGGGACCGAACACCAGCACCGGGCCGTGCGGGGTCTTGCTGTCGCGCAGGGCATGGCCGCCGGGCGGCAGGGCGGCGACCTCCACGCAATCGTTGTTGACCCCGGAGTACGAGGACTTCACCCACGTCAGCCCCGAAGCTGAGGCGGATTGCACGTATGGCTCCACGAGCTACCCCATTTCCTTGAGAGCGTTCTCGATCAGATCCCGGGATTGACCGGCGTTGGCCGAGGCGATGTTGAGGCGTCGTAGCAGCGTGGAATACGTCTCCACCTCGGAGTCTTCCTCGTAGTAGAGCCCGCTGGTGAGCGCCTCGGTGTACACGATCTCAGTCTCCGCGGCATTCGGGAAGCCGAAGATGACGAACGGGCCGAACAGGCAGGCGTTCATCGGGTCTTCCCTGGGAAGCACTTGGAGTTGGACGTTCGGGCGCTGACTCTCCTCGATCAGTGCTTCCAACTGCCCTTTCATGACATCGCGTCCGCCCACCCGGTGGTACAGCACGCTCTCCGCGATGATGGCCCAAAGCTGAAGCGGATTCTCGCGCGTCAGGACCGTCCGGCGCTCGCGACGGATATCGACCTGCGCCTTCAGCGCCTCTGGAGTGATGTCAGGCGTCAGCAGCCTCGCGAGTGACTCGAAGTACTCCGGTGTTTGCAGAAGTCCGGGAACCAGACCGATTTGGACGCTGTACATCTTGGCCGCGTCGGACTCGACCGCGATGTACGCGGCATAGGCGGGATCAGCGGTATCGGAGTACCGCGACCACCAGCCCTTCTGCTTCGCCTGGCGGGAGAGCTGTTCGATCGCGGCGCGCTCAGCCGGATTGATCACCCCGTACGCGTCCATCAGCGCGCGCAGATCCGGGAGTCGGACTCCCGACAGCGCGTTCTCGATGCGCCCGACCTTCGACTCGGCCGAACCGAGAATCTCCGCCGTATCGGCATGGGTCATGCCGGCCGCGGTCCGAAGCTCGCGGAGCCTGCGCGCCAAACGTCGCTGACGGATCGTCGGGTTGTTGTTGGTGGCCACTTCGCGCCGCCTTCCTCCTGCTTCTCGCAGGTCAAGTGTGCCGGTCGTCAACTTGGAGGACAACAGCCCATCACTCTTACCAAAGTGGTGACTTGACACTCTAGTTCTCCCAATGTGCATAGTGCTCACCCAGGATAGGCCCGGACTCACGCCAAGGAGGCGTGCATGGCTGTCATCAGGACCGAACAGGCGCGCTACTGCCGGAACCGACCCGCAGCCAAGGCTGCACGAGCACGAGCACGCGAGTTAGCCGAGGAGTGGCAACTCACCGAAATGAGTGATGCCCTGGAGTCGGCGGTCAGTGAACTGGTCTCGAACGCCGTCGTGCACGGACGTGCCACCCGAGGCAGTCGTGTCACCGTCACCTACGAGTTGGACGGGGCGCGGCTGCGGGTCGAGGTACGGGACCGGGCCACCGGTATGCCGCAGACTGTTCCGCCGCCGGGGCGCGGGGACGGCGATGTTCCCGAGCGCCTTGCCGAGGGCGGGCGGGGGCTGCTGATGGTCGGAGCGCTCGCGGACCGCTGGGGAGTGCTCCGACATGTCATCGGTAAGAGCGTCTGGTTCGAACTCGACCTGGCCTTCGCGGCAGGTGCGTCATGAACGGTCGGCCGGATGTCGTGCCGTACATCACCGCGTGGAGCGCGGAGCGAATCCCGACCCCTCTCGTGACGGCCCGCCCGCGCCTGGGCATCGCGTATGCCGACGAGGATCTCTACGACCGCGACCAGGAAGGCGTCCTGTGGGCCCGGTCTCTGCTCAGACAGGGACAGGGCCTGCCCGAGTTCGGACGCGTCCATCCGCTACGGCAGCGGCAGGCGATGCGGAGGATGCTCTGCCAGGTCTGCGCGGGACCGGCCGACCGCAATGAGCAGGGCTGGCTGTGGCTGCTCAGCGACTACCGTGGCGACTGGCCCGGCTGGCCGGAGCTGATGGGTTCACCGCATCCGCCGCTCTGTCTGCCGTGCGCCGGTAAATCCGTTCGGGTCTGCCCCTCGCTGCGCGGCAGGTTCGTCGCCGTACGTGTGAAGGAGCCCAGGATCACCGGCGTACTCGGCGCTCGATACCTCCCGCACGACCCGCTCCTCGGCCCGGTCGAGCAGGTCACCGTGCACTACCGCGACCCCGCCGTCCGCTGGGTCGTCGCCTCGCAGCTCCTCGCGCGGCTGCACGGCTGTACGTTCGTGGACCTCGAAGCCGAACTCGCGGCCCATGAAGGCCAGTAAGGCCAGTAGTGGACTGCTCGCCGTGCGACAACAAGGTCCCCGACAGCCACTGAACCTGAACCGTCCCGCGCCGGCCTCCTGTCCCCCTGTCCTCCGGAGGGCAGGGGGCCCGCCCCCGTGAAGAGGAACCGTCTTGCCCGCACACCACGACATCGCCGCCGAGACCGAGCTGTGGGACACCTACGCCGCCTACGCCTTCAAGGACGACGCCGAGCCGGGCTTCGGCTGGACCCAGTACGCCGGTCACGGGCCCGGGGCGGAGTTGCTCGGGGAGCCGCGCTCCGTGCTGGAGATCGGCTGCGGTACCGGTCGCGCACTCGCCCATCTAGCCGGGCGCGGCATCGTCGCTCATGGCGTCGATCTGTCCCCCGTCATGGTCGGGAAGACCACCGCGAAGTGGGCCGGCACCGGTGCGGTGTTCGTATGCGCCGAGGTACTGGAGTATCTGAGCGGGCACGACGACATGTACGACGCCGTCTACTCCATCTTCGGAGCCGCCTGGTTCACCGACCCGGGCCGTCTCCTGCCGCTCGTACGGCGGCGGCTGAAGCCCGGCGGTGTCTTCGTCTTCTCCCAGCCTCCGGCCATCCCCGGCGCGTACGGACCGCAAGGCATGTACAAGGGAGGCTTCGCGGGCAAGGCGCTGTTCACCTACCGCTACAGCTACCGTCCGGCCGTGTGGGAGCGTCTGCTCACCCGGGCCGGGTTCGCCGCAGCCGAGGCGCGGATCCTTGACGCCCCTCACGCCGGGCACATCGGGACGCTCCTCGTCCGGGCGGTCGCTCCGTGACCGGTTCTCGGGTCGTGCGAAGCCGCCCCGGCCACCCGCGGTCCGGGCGAAGCCGCCCCGGCCGCCCCGGTCGTCCCTGACCCGGCGACCGGCCATGCCCCGCCCCCAGCGCTACGCCGGTGACGCCATCTTCGGGAGTCTGTGGACGTCGCGGGCCGTGGTCGTGACTCCCGAGAGGAAGCCCTGGGCGCGGGGAGAGGCCGAGGACTTGAGCCACTCCGGGGCGATGTCACAGACCGCGACGCGGACGCCCGTGCCCGCCAGGGCCAGGGGGAGGGTGTGGACCACCGTGGAGGGGAAGCTCAGGATCGTGCTGCCGACCGGGCCCCGGCGGGCGATCAGTTCCAGGGGGAGGTCCGGGCGGACGATCTCCAGGCCGGTGGCCGCGTGCAGGCGGTGGAGTTTGTCCGCGCTCTCGCGGCGGTGCGCGAAGTAGCGGGTGGCGTTGTGGGTACGGGCCAGGGCGGCGACCGCGGCGAGGTACTGGTCCGCGTCGACCACGCCCGTCTCCACCAGCGACGTGCCGACCATGTCCGCGCCCTCGTGGACCCGGGGCGGCCCGAAGGTGGCCCTGGTCCACTCGAAGCGGTTGGCGGTCACGGTGATGCCGTCCGGTACGTCCTCGACGGGCATCGAGGTGAAGACCTCGACCGGGCGCTCCCCGGACGGGGTCAGCCGGCGCCGCGCGGCGGCGGTGACGGGTGCGAGCACCAGTTCCCGGGGCCCGCGGGAGCCACCGCGCCGGTGCCAGCGCACCAGCCGCTCACCGCGGGCGATCTGTCCTATGAACTCCATGGTCGCGGTCCCGTCGTCCACGACCGTCAGCTCCTTGGTGCCGACCAGGGTCAGCAGGAGCTGTACATAACGGGAGAACGGATCGCCTATGACGATCCTGCCGGCCTTCCGCAGCAGCGGTGCCAGCTCCCGTACGGTCCGCAGGGGCGCCCCCGCGCCACCGCGCGCGTCCTGCCAGCGCACGGTGAAGCCCTCGTCGCGGGCCAGCTCCGCCATCCGCCGGAGCTGGCCGCGTGACATGGGATCGGTGGGCGAGAGCACGACGACGGTGAGCGCGTCACCGGTCGCGCTCGCGCGCGCCCACTCCAGCACATTGAGCAGCTGGACGGGGCTCTCCACAAAAGCGATCACCCGAGGGTGCGGGGGGCGGCCCCCGCTGGGACCGGTCATGGCCGTCAGACCGCCGCCGGCTCGGCGGACTCCGCGGACTCGGCGACGACGCCCGCGACACGGCGGAGCTTCTTCATCGGGCCGAGCTCCGACTCGTAGACCTTCTTGACACCGTCACCGAGGGACGCCTCGATGGTGCGGATGTCACGGACGAGGCGCTGGAGACCCTGCGGCTCGACCGAGGCGGCCTGGTCCGAGCCCCACATGGCGCGGTCGAGGGTGATGTGGCGCTCGACGAAGGTGGCGCCGAGGGCGACGGCGGCGAGGGTGGTCTGGAGACCGGTCTCGTGGCCGCTGTAGCCGATCGGCACGTTCGGGTACTCGGCCTGGAGCGTGTTGATCACGCGCAGGTTCAGCTCCTCGGCCTTGGCCGGGTACGTCGACGTGGCGTGGCAGAGCAGTATGTTGTCGCTGCCCAGGACCTCGACCGCGTGACGGATCTGCTTCGGCGTCGACATACCGGTGGAGAGGATGACCGTACGGCCGGTGGAGCGCAGGGCGCGCAGCAGCTCGTCGTCGGTCAGGGAGGCGGAGGCCACCTTGTGGGCCGGCAGGTCGAACTTCTCCAGGAAGGCGACGGCCTCGGTGTCCCACGGGGAGGCGAACCAGTCGATCCCGCGCTCCTTGCAGTGCTCGTCGATGGCGCGGTACTCGTCCTCGCCGAACTCGACGCGGTGACGGTAGTCGATGTACGTCATCCGGCCCCAGGGGGTGTCGCGCTCGATGTCCCACTGGTCGCGCGGGGTGCAGATCTCCGGGGTGCGCTTCTGGAACTTGACCGCGTCACAGCCCGCCTCGGCGGCCACATCGATCAGGGCGATGGCGTTGTCCAGCTCGCCGTTGTGGTTGATGCCGATCTCACCCGTGACATAGACGGGCTGGCCGGGGCCGGCGGTCCGCGTGCCGAAAGTCCGCAGGCGGGAGGTGGCGTCGGTGCTCATGGGTGGGTCCTTACTTGTTGAGGGTGTTCGTGTGGGGGGTCTGGAGACCCGGACCGAGGAGCCAGGCGGCGATCTCGCGGATCGCCCCTTCGCCGCCGGGGGTCGTGGTGACGGCACGCGCGGCGGCGCGTACGGCGTCATGGGCGCTCGCGACGGCCACCGGCCAGCCGACGAGGCCGAAGCACGGGAGATCGTTGACGTCGTTGCCGACGTACAGCACGCGCTCGGGCGTGATCCCGTGCTCGTCGCACCACTGCTTCAGTGCGAGGTCCTTGCGGTCGATGCCATGGAGCACCGGCACCTGGAGCTTGCGGGCGCGCGCGGCGACGACCGGGTTCTGCTCGGTGGAGAGGATGAGCAGTTCCAGGCCGGAGCGGCGCAGCGCGGCGATCCCGAGCCCGTCGCCGCGGTGGACGGCGACCGTCTCGCGGCCGTCCGAGTCGACCATCACCTTGTCGTCGGTCTGGGTCCCGTCGAAGTCGAGGACGACCGCGTCGACGTCGTCGTACGTGGGCAGGACGGCCGGGTCGAGCAGCGGCGCGAGAAGGCGGGCGCGGGCCAGGTCGTGCGGATCGTCGATCTCCAGCACCCGGGCCGCGTCGGTCCGCACGAGCGCGGTACGCCCGAAGAAGCGGTGGTTGGCGGCGCGGAAGCCGTCGGCGCGCATCGCGTACGCGGCGCCGGTCTCCAGATACTCCTGGGGACGGTCCTGGCGGCGCGGCCGGTTCGACTTGTCGTGGTTGACGCCGTAGCCGCCCGAGGCGCCGGAGTCGTCGCTGCCCGCGCTGTCCTGGCGCCAGATGAAGCCGTGGGTGGGCGCGACGGTCAGCGCGCTGTCGGCGCCGTCCTCGGTGACGGCGCCGGCGACGCCGTCCAGGTCCTCGGCCGTGATGAACGGGCTGGTGCACTGCACCAGCAGCACCACGTCGGCCGCCACGCCGCGCATCGCCTCGTACGCGTCCATCGCGTGCAGGACGGCGGCCTCGCTGGTCGCGGTGTCGCCCGCGATCGCGGCGGGGCGCAGGACGACCTCGGCGCCGGCGGAACGGGCCGCCTCGGCTATGGCCGCGTCGTCGGTCGAGACGACGACATCGGTGACGCGCCGGGCCGCGAGGCTCGCCCGGACGGCGCGTACGACGAGTGGGACGCCGCCGACGGGGGCGAGGTTCTTCGCGGGCACGCCCTTGGATCCGCCGCGTGCGGGAATTACCGCGAGGACGGTCATCTGTACTCCTTGGTCCGCGGGTGCTGCCTCCGCGGCTGGTCGCTGTGCGGCTCGTGCTTCTTGCTCTGCTGCGGCTCGTGCTTCCTGCTCCGCTGCTGCGGCTCCTGCTGCTGCGGCTCGGTGCTGTTCTCCTGCCGGTGACGCGGGTGGTGCCGGTGACGCGGGTGGCGCTGTGTACGGGTGGTGCCGGGTGGGGCGGCGGCTCACAGGTCGCCCATACGCCGGATGACGGGGGCCACGCGCTGCACGCCGTGCCGGTACGCGCCGCGCGCCGCTCCCCGTACCGCCTCGCGCACCACACGGCGGACCCCGCCGTTGCCTCCCGCCGCGGCCTTGGCGGCCGACGGCAGCGGTGTGCCGTCGGCGGCGAGGTGGTAGCGGGCGAGGAGCCCCGGGAGATAGCCGGGCGCGGTGGTGACCGTGTAGTACGGGTTCAGCGGCGGCAGCACGGGCCCGTCGAGCAGCTTGGCGACCCGTCCGCGCGCCGTGTCGAAGGACGAGGAGTACGAGCCGTCGGCCGCGACGCCCTGGCGGTCCGCCCAGACGGCGTCGGCGCGCGGGCGTCCGCCGCTGTCGAGCTCGTCCCAGGAGGCGAGACAGCCGGAGCCGATGAAGTGGTGGTTGCCCAGCGGCTCGCGCACCCCGAGATCGGTGAGGATCGCGGTGGGGATGCGCCGGTGCAGGGCTTCCAGGGCCGCGGTCGAGGAGACGGTGACCAGCAGATCGGTCCGGTCGAGGACCTCGCCCATGTTCCCGTAGACCAGCTTGAAGTTGGGCGGCAGACCGCCGGTGACCTTCTCGGCGAGCCGCTGGTAGGGGAACTCCTCCACATGGGTGGTGTGCTCGCCGATCTTGCTGCGCAGCTTCAGCAGGACCTCGCGGCGCGGGTGCAGCCGGGCGTGCTCGACCAGGCGCTTCAGCAGATAGGCGCGGTCGGCGCGGTTCGCGGGTACGGACGGCTGCGCGGCGAAGACGACCGTGTCACGGCCCTCCTCGGGGACATAGCGCTCACCGCCGAGGAAGGGGAGCGCGGCCTCGGTGACGGAGGAAGCGTCGGCGCCCACGCCTTCGTACACGGCGCGGAAGCGCTGGCCGTCGTACCGGGAGTTCGCGAGGACGACATCCGCGCCGTGCCGGAGCAGCAGACCGTCCGAGAGCTTCTCGTAGACAACGCCCACATAGCCGGTCACGATGACCGGCCGGACCTCCAGGTTCAGCGCGGCGATCCCGTGGAGCACGGCCTGTACGGCGCCTCCGACCAGGGCGAGCACGACGAGGTCGTACTCCTTCTCGCGCAGCGTCTGGAGGAACGCGGTGCCGGTCACCTCACGCAGCGCGTCCGCGTCCGCGCCGACCTCGGCGAGCTGGCGGGCGGTGGGCGTGGCTCTGCCGCGCAGCAGATAGCCGCTCAGCTCTGTGGAGCGGCCTTCCGGGGCGATGCGGCGCGCGGTGAGCGCACCCCACTTCCACCGGGTGTCGGAGTCGGCGAGCACTGCGACCCGGACCGCTTCGTTGGTACGTGATGGCACGACGAGGACGTTAGAAAGAGATTCCGTTTGTCGGCCGAACTCAATGGCAATAAAGGGTTAACAACACATCTACGGATGGCGAAGTCGCTCCAGGAGAGCCGCGCTTCACTGTTCCGCCATTCTTCGTTCACCTTCCATACGCCCAGATGTCAGAACGGATGGTCTTGTGCCGCCTAGCGTCCTGGACGTGGTCAAGCTCTCCGTCGTCGTGCCGTTCTACAACGTGCAGACATATGCCCTCGAAACCCTGAGAAGCCTTCGCGCGAACAGCCGCGACGACTTCGAGTTCCTTTTGGTCGACGACTGTTCGACCGACGGAACCCCCGAGATTCTCGAACAGGCCGCCCGCGATCTTCCGGGGGCGGTCCTGCTCAGACATGAACAGAACGGCGGACTGGCTACGGCACGCAATACCGGACTCGACGCCTCGCACGGCGAGTACGTGACGTTCCTGGACGGCGACGACTGGGTGGCGCCCGGCTACTTCGAGCGGCTCGTCGCCGCGATCGAGGGGCTCGGGGTCGACTTCATCCGTACCGACCATGTCCAGTTCACGGCGAGGGAGCGGACGATCCACCGGGTCCCGGTCGGCCGCCGCGACGAGGTGCTGAACCCGCGCGACGCGATCCTGCCCGTGAACCGTACGAACTCGGTCGACTACGCGTTCGCCTGGGCCGGCGCCTACCACCGGCGGCTGGTCGACCGTGGTCTGGTGCACTTCACGGACGGGCTGCGGACCGCCGAGGACCGGCCGTGGATCTGGCGGCTGCACCGCGAGGCGGAGTCCTTCGCCGCCGTCGGACTGCTCGGTGTCTTCTACCGGCGGGGGGTCGCCTCGTCGCTCACCCAGATCGGTGATGTGCGGCAGCTCGATTTCATCCGGGCCTTCGACGAGGTCGTCGAGGAGACGTCGAAGGACCGGGAGGCGGACCGCCTTCTGCCCAAGGCCGTCCGTACGTACTGCGCCATCATCGCCCACCATCTCGCGGCGAAGGACCGGTTCGAGCCGGCCGTGGCGAAGCAATTGCGTGCCATGAGCGCCGCCGCCCTGAAGCGGCTGCCCCAGGATCTTCTGAAAGAAGCACTCGACTCGATGGATCTGGACCGCTCGGCCCAGTTGCGCCGCCTGCGCCGGCGGATGGTCTCCTCCTCAGGAAAGGCGGCGGCCTGATGGACCGGTCCGACCGCAGGACGACGCAGATCTTCTGCGCCTCCACGCTCTACGGAGCCGCCACCCTCGCCGCCGCCGTCGACGCCGGTCTCTTCCGCCCGGCCGCCCGGCGGGTGCTGCTCGTCAGCAACAACGCGGGTACGCCCGAGCTGACACCCTCGGTGAACGAGATGCCGGGGTTCGAGCAGCTCCGTGACCGCTTCGACGATCTCGTGTCGTGGAACGAGACCATCGCGCCCTCGCATCCGGGGGTCTGGGAGCCGCGCCCCGAGGACGTCCCCATGTGGGAGCGGCATCTGCGGCTGGCCTGGCGTCTCGGCGACGACCGGGTGGAGCTGATCGTCGAGTCGATCCAGGTCAACCCCGCCCTCGCGATCGCGCAGATCCTCACCGACGCGACCCTTGAGGTGTACGCGGACGGGCTGATGAGCTACGGGCCCACCCGTAACAAGATCGATCCGCTCATCGGCGACCGCGTGCGCAGACTGCTCCACCTCGACCTCGTACCGGGCCTCAAGCCGCTGCTCCTGACGGAGTTCGGCGTGGAGCCCGAGCTGGTGCCGACGGACGCGTTCCTCCGGGTCCTGGACCAGCTCTCCGACGCCGTGACCGGGATCCGGACGCCGTCGGCCCCTCCGGCGCTGCTCCTCGGCCAGTACCTCTCCGCGCTCGGCATCATCAGCGAGCGCGAGGAGGAGGAGCTGCATATCCGGATGGTGCGCGGGGCGGTCGCCCTCGGGCACACCGAGGTGGTGTTCAAGCCGCATCCCACCGCGCCGGCGGTCTGGTCGCGGCGGCTGGAGCGGGAGGCGGAGAAGCTCGGCGCCGAGCTGACCATCCTGGACTCCCCGGTGCTCGCCGAGGTGCTGTACCGGCGGCTGAAGCCGGCACTGGTCGTCGGATGCTTCTCGACGGCGCTCTTCACGGCCTCCGCCTTCTACGGCATCCCGGTGGCGCGCACGGGCACGGATCTGCTGCTGGAGCGGCTCGCCCCGTACCAGAACAGCAACCGCGTACCGCTGACCATCGTGGACGCGCTGGTGCCGCCCCTGGAGGGCAAGGAGACGCACGAGCCCGAGACCCGGCTCGCGGATCTGGTCGCGACCGTCGGCTACGCGATGCAGCACCGGATGTATCCGGAGCTGCGGCCCACGGCCGAGCGCTATCTCTCGGAGCGGCTGGACGACCGGACCTGGCGGTACTTCAAGCGGCGCCGGCTCACCTCGCTCGGGCTGCCGGGCGGTATCCCGGAGCAGCTGAACCGTCTTCCGCGCAACGCGACCGCCCAGCGGATGGTGCGCCGGGCGCGGCGGCTGCGCCGGGCGGTGCTGCGCGTCAGCCCGCGCTGACGCGCAGCGGGGCGCGAGAAGAACGACGAGAACGACGAGGGCGGGCCACCGGGAAGGTGGCCCGCCCTCACTCGTTCGTCTTCCGCGCGGTCCCGGCGGACGGGAACCAGCGGACGGGAACCAGCGGACGGGAACTAGCGGACCGGGGTCCCCAGGATCGCCCGCAGGTCCGCCGCGTTCGCCTGGGTGATCTTCCACAGCTCCTGCTGCCGGCCGTGCACATCGGCGACGGACGCGGCGTGGTCGTCCAGCAGCCCCACCGCGCGCTCGGTCAGCACCGCGCCGAGGTTCTTGTCGTGGACGGAGACGCCCCACTCCGGGCGCTCGATGTCGGCCAGGAAGTACGCCATCTTCGGGTGCGAGATCAGGCTGATGATCGGCGTCCCGCAGCCGAACGGGATCATTCCCGCGTGTCCGCGCATGCCGATGACCAGCTTCGTACGGGCGTAGGTGTCGCGGATCTCGTCGTTCTCGAAGTCGTACATCGGGATGACCGGCATCGAGATACCGTGCTCGCGCCGCAGATCGAAGGCGATCTTCTCGTCGTCGAGCGAGTGCGCCACACACTTCACCTCGGCGTGCTCGCCCAGCGCGCGGACCGCCTTGGCCATCTCCGCGAGGAAGTGCGCGTAGTCGTGGCCGAAACGCAGCCCGGCCCGGTCGTAGGCGGCGTTGATCAGGACCGTGTCCTCGCGGAACGCGGGATCGGTCCAGCCGTCGACGAGCTGGCGGGTGACGGTGGTCGGGCAGGGCTGGAAGCGCACCTTGTCCTGGAGCTCGGCCGGCAGCAGCGCGCGGACCTTCTCGATCGAGCCGTGGTTGCGGAGCCCGAAGAAGGAGGCCTGCTCGACGAGCAGCCGCAGGCTGGCGTTGAAGCGCCCGGCCCGGTACGACTGGCCGTCGAAGGCGTTGAAGCCGACCGCGTACACCACGATGGGCACGTCGATCCGGCCGAGGTGCTCGTCCGGGACGTTCCACTGCCAGGCGCTGTTGCCGTTGGGCGCGGTGTCCGGGATGAACAGCCCGCCGCCGCCGATGACCAGCCCGCGCCGGGCGTTGACCCGCTCCAGCGCCGCCTCGTCGAAGTAGCGGTGGGCGTGGATCGAGTGCCAGCGGCGGGGCCCGGTGTCGGCGTCGAAGGTCAGCCGTACGGACTCCGGCAGCAGCTTGTCGCCCGCGTTGCCCTGCTGGGGCATGTAGAAGGCCACATGGGCGAGCTGGTCCTCGGGCGCGCCCTCGCGGGGGCCCGGTACGTCCTGCGTACGGAGCCGCATCAGCCGGTTGCCCCGGTGGGTGGGGTCGACGGAGAGCCCGTCCAGCGCGTAGCTGCGCGCCGTCTCGTCGTCGCCGTGGATCCAGGCGATCTGGGCCAGCCGGGAGTAGCCGGTCGCCGCCCGGTTGGGGGCGGAGGTGGCCAGCAGGAGCTGGGCCTCGGCCTCCTCGTAGCGGGACACGCTCATCAGCGCGTGTCCGTAGACCTCGTGCGGCCAGGCGGCGTCCACGGGGATGTGCACGGACCCGAGGATGTCCACCGCTTCCTGGAACTCGCCCGCGCCGATGTGCGCCAGCGCCACCCGGCGCGCGCTCTCCACATCGCCGGTACGGGCGACATGCGGGGTGCCGAAGTGCACGAGCAGATCGTGGTGGGTGGTCCCGGACGCCGCCATGTACGCGGCGTGGAACTCGGCGTCGGACAGCTCGTACTCGCGCCAGCGGCTCTCGGCCTTGCCGTAGCCGTGCTCGCCGCCCTGCCAGGGCTTGTGCCGCCCGGTGAAGTGCAGGATCGCCGTCTCGTCCGGTACGGCCAGATCGCCGGAGAGCCGCCGCTTGACGAAGTTGTAGCGGCTGTCGAGCTGGAGGAAGTCGCCGTCCAGGACCGCGTTGAGGATGCCCTGGTCGTGCTTGTCCAGTTCGTAGTCACCGCTGCGGCCCACGGCGTCGATCCGCGCGCAGAACTCGTCGCTCAGATACTCGCGCTGGATGACCAGGAGCCCGCTGTTGAGCTTGTGCTGGCCGTAGAAGAACTGCGGTACGGCCGCCAGCCCCTCGCGCAGCCTCAGCAGCTCGCCCAGATCGCCCAGCACCACCATGTCGGTGTCCAGGGTGATCACGGTGTCGTAGTCACGGATGCGGAACACGTCGAGGATGAAGTACGCCTTGCGCACCAGGTAGTTGTCCTGGTCGCCCTTGGCGTACGAGTCGTAGCGGGCCGCGTCGACGCGGCGCAGTTCGATACGCGGGTGCAGGGCGCGGATCTTGGCGATGGAGGAGGGCCGCAGATCGTCGTGGAGGACGATGAAGTCCTCGCACACCCCGGGGTTGGAGAGGGCGAGACTGCGCAGCAGCACCAGGAAGCCCGGCAGATAGTTCTCGTCGACGAAGCTCGCGAACGCGACGCGCCGCTTGCCCGTCAGCGCGTGCGCTGACGCGGTGGCGGCGGTGCGGCCGACGGCGGAGAAGGTGGTGGCGGTCATCGCAGGGAGATCCTCGCATCGGTCACGCTCTGGGCGCGTTCCATGACCCACGCCTTCTCGCTGGTGTACTCGTGGACGGAGGTGATGGGCATCTTCATCGCCTCCTTGAGGCGGTAGGCGCCGCTCTCGTAGAAGTCGAAGCCGATCAGATCGAGCTTCGGGCTGACGTCCAGGAAGTCCAGCAGCCAGAGCATGTTGAAACCGCTGGTCGGGATGGAGCTCCAGACGTCGGCGCCCAGCTTGCCGATGTTGCGCACCGGCCAGCGCAGGGACTCGTCGCCCAGATACTGCTGGGCCCCGGGCACCAGCCGGTTGCGCAGGGAGTACTTCCAGTCGCCCGAGATCCCGCCGAATATCAGCCGCGTGGTGACCTTCTGGTCCCAGTTGAAGCCGTGCTTGTGGATGGAGACATGGATGTCGGTGCGCTTGCCGGTGGCCGGGGCGTCGATCTTGTACGAGTTGAAGCGGACGACGAGGTCGTACGCGTCTATCTCACGGCCCAGCGATCCGTTCCCGACCCGCTGGGAGTTGGCGATCAGACAGATGGACTTGCCGGCTATCTGATTGCGGAACTCACCGAGGGTGAGCCACTCGACATCGCCGAAGGTGGGGTCCGCGACCGGGCCGCGCTGCCGGTTCCTGCGCTGCTCGGCGTAGAGGCCGACGAGCTCCCGCAGCTCGGAGGCGTCGCCCCCGTTCACACCGATCCGCAGGTCGAGGTAGTGCGCGATGGCGTCCTGGAGGTCCGGCAGCGGATAGGCCGCGTCCCTGGACATGGTGAGAAGCGCGCCGACCAGCCGGGGCTCGGCCTGGGCCCAGTCGCCGAGGTCGTGCAGGGCGAGACCCTCGGCCCAGACGTCGGTGGCGGGTCCGCCGTGGAGCGCGGCTCTGGGGGACTCGCTCTCCAGCAGCCGCAGCAGCTCCTCCTGGCGCTGCCGGCCGATGCGCATACCGGCGTTCTTGGACACGACACCGAATCCGTCGTCGTCGGTGAGCGCGAGGTAGCGGTCGTACGCCTCGATGGTCCCCGCCTCGTCGCCCAGGGCCTCCAGCGTTCTGGCCCGCAGCCGCCAGCCGGCCCGCGATCCCTTGCGGGCGGTGAGCACGGTGTCGCTGATGACCGCGGCGAGCTTCAGCTCGTCGTCGTAACGGCACTCCAGGGCCTTGTTCCCGACGGCCAGCAGGGCGTCGAGCAGCTCACTGCTGAGGGTGCCGCCGCTGCCGGTGGCGGCCTTGGCACCGCGCCGGAGCAGTGCGGTGGCGCCGCCTCCGGACGGGGCAGAGGCGCGGGACGCGGAGGACTGCGTCAGGGCGTAGGTGGCGAGCAGACCGCGCAGCTTCTCCGCGAGCTCGATGCGCTTGCGGTCCAGGCTCGCGACAAGTTTGCCGCTGTGAACCGCACAGGCCTGGATGCAGTCCTCCAGCTCGACCGGGTTGATCCGGGCCTGTGGTGCTCCGCTGTCGGGCGTAACGGCCGGACTCCCCCCGTTACGCGGCCTCGGCCATCGGTTACGGCCCATTGTCATGCTTCTCCAAGCGTTTGCCGCCCCGCTGACGAATGGCGGGTCGGCAACAAGCTAGGAAACGGACACGACTCAAAGGTGAACTCAATACATCCGTCCGGGAAACGTCGCTCCTCGGCCGGCCGGGGAGCGTGGCGCTCGATGTGTCATCCGTCACTGTGCGCTCGGGACGGCCACGTGACGTGCGGCTTTCCCGTCAGGCGCTGCTCGTCGGTCGCTTTCCCGTCAGGCGCTGCTCAGGGAGAGCTTGACGGCGAAACCGAGGAACAGCGCTCCCGCCGCCGAGGTCACCCCCGCCGAGAGGCGCTTGCGGCGGCGGAAGGCGGCGGCCAGGCGGGTGCCGCCGAAGATGAGGGCCGAGAGATAGAGGGCGCTGGCCAGATTGGCGAGAAGCCCGAGCAGGACGAACGACAGCGCGGGGTGCGCGTACGCCGGGTCGACGAACTGCACGAAGAAGGAGATGAAGAACAGGATCGCCTTCGGATTGAACAGGCTGATCACCAGGGCCCTGCGGTAGGGCCGCTCCACCGTGGCCTGCGCGGCGGCGGGCGTGGTCGCGGGCGTGGTCGCGGGCGCGGTGGCCGGCGCGGTGGCGGGCGCCTCGGACGCGGCGGCCTCCTCGCGCTCGTGCCGGGTGCGCCAGAGCGCCCACGCGGCGCGCATCATGCCGACCGCAAGCCAGGTGAGATATCCGGCGCCCGCGTATTTGACGATCCCGAAGAGCAGTTCATTGCCCTGGAGGAGGGAGGCGACACCCGCGGCGGAGAGCACCATCAGGACGGTGTCGCCGCACCAGACACCGGCGGCGGCGCTGTAGCCCGCGCGTATCCCGCGGCGGGCCGCGACCGAGAGCACATAGAGCGAGTTGGGCCCCGGCAGCAGAACGATCAGGACGAGGCCGACCAGATATGTCGGCAGATCAGTGACACCCAGCATGGAGCGGAGTGTCGCACACGCGCGCGAATGGACGCATATGAGTTCAGCAGGCGTGCACGCACCCGCTCCCCAGGTCCCGGACCCGGACCCCGATAGGTCCCGGACCCCGCTCCCCAGGTCCCGGAACCCCGGACTCGGACCGCCCGGCCCCGGACCGGTCTCAGGACGCGTCCGTCGGTACGTACGTCCCCCACACCTCACGCAGCGCGTCGCAGACCTCCCCCACCGTCGCCCGCGCCCGCAGCGCCGTCTTCATCGGCGGGAGCACATTGTCCGTGCCCTCCGCCGCCTTCCGCAGCGCGGTGAGCGCCCCCTCCACCGCGCCCCGGTCGCGCTCCGCCCGCAGCCGGGCCAGCCGGGCCGCCTGCCGGGCCTCGATCGCGGGATCGACCCGCAGCGGCTCGTACGGTTCCTCCTCGGCCCCGTCGAGGGGATAGCGGTTGACGCCGACGACCACGCGTTCGCCGCTCTCGGTCTCCCGGGCCACGGCGTACGCGCTGCGCTCGATCTCGCCCTTCTGGAAGCCCCGTTCGATCGCCTCGACCGCGCCGCCGAGATCCTCGACCCGGGTCATCAGCGCGACCGCCGCCGCCTCCAGCTCGTCCGTCATCCGCTCGACGGCGTACGAACCGGCGAACGGGTCGACCGTGGCGGTCACATCGGTCTCGTACGCGAGAACCTGCTGCGTACGGAGGGCGAGCCGGGCCGCCTTGTCCGTCGGCAGGGCGATGGCCTCGTCGTAGGAGTTGGTGTGCAGCGACTGCGTACCGCCGAGGACCGCCGCGAGCCCCTGCACCGCCACCCGTACGAGATTGACCTCGGGCTGCTGCGCGGTGAGCTGCACGCCCGCCGTCTGCGTATGGAAGCGCAGCATCCACGACCTGGGGTCGCGGGCCCCGAACTGGTCCCGCATGATCCCGGCCCAGATCCGGCGCGCGGCACGGAACTTGGCGATCTCTTCGAGGATCGTCGTACGCGAGACGAAGAAGAAGGACAGCCGGGGCGCGAAGTCGTCGACGTCCATCCCGGCGGCGATGGCGGTCCTCACGTACGCGATGCCGTCGGCCAGGGTGAACGCGATCTCCTGCGCGGGCGTGGCCCCCGCCTCCGCCATGTGGTAGCCGGAGATCGAGATGGTGTTCCACCGGGGCAGTTCGGCGCGGCAGTAGCGGAAGATGTCCGCGGTCAGCCGCAGCGAGGGCCTGGGCGGGAAGATGTACGTGCCGCGCGCGATGTACTCCTTCAGCACGTCGTTCTGGACGGTGCCGGTCAGCGCGGTGGCGGGCACCCCCTGCTCCTCGGCCACCAGTTGGTAGAGCAGCAGCAGGAGGGCGGCGGGCGCGTTGATCGTCATCGAGGTGGAGACCTGGCCGAGCGGGATCCCGTCGAACAGCACCCGCATGTCGTCGGCCGAGTCGATCGCGACCCCGACCTTGCCGACCTCGCCGCTCGCGATCGGGGCGTCGCTGTCGTACCCCATCTGGGTCGGCAGATCGAAGGCGACGGACAGACCGGTCGTACCGTGGGCGATCAACCGCCGGTAGCGGGCGTTGGATTCGGCGGCCGTGCCGAAGCCCGCGTACTGGCGCATCGTCCACGGCCGGCCCCTGTACATCGACGGATGGATCCCGCGGGTGAAGGGGTACGAGCCGGGCTCGCCGAGCTTCTCCGCGGGGTCCCAGCCGGCCAGGGCGCCGGGGCCGTAGACCGGCTCGACGGGCAGCCCGCTCTCGGTCGTCCGACCACCGCCCCCGCCGCCGGGGGCACTGCTCCCACCGCCGTTCCCGGCGCCAGGGGCCCCGCTCCCGTCGCTCCTGGCACCGCCGGGCCCGCTCGCCATCCGTTCCGCCTCCCGCTGGTCCACCCGTCACCGCCGATCACGGTCACGCGCACCGCCACCGGCTCCCTGACGGACTGTAGTGGCGGACGCACGCCGGGCGACGGGCCACACGCGGGAGGCCGGCGCGGAGGATGGTCCTTGGCATGGCACGCCAGGAGCCGTCCCCTCGCACGGCGGCAAGGGGACGGCCCGGACCGTCGGAAGACCGTCAGTTCGCCTTGAAAGTGGAAATGACGGTCGCGCACTGACCGGCGACGTCCTCGTACCAGGCGGTCCAGGTATTTGTCGAGTAGCTGTTCAAGCTGCACCAGACCGTGCCGCTTGTCGTCATGACCTGAACGGCCTTTGCCCAACCGAACTCATAGGCATTGAGGAAGAATGCGGCGCGACCGCCGTGGGGCATTTCCTTCCAACCCCCCGAACCCGGCCATGCGTGCCAGATCGTTCCGGAGGGGGCGATCCCGAAGCACTCCTGCGTACCGCTCGCGAAGAGGTAAACCCCGGCCGGGCTGTTGCTGTTGGCGGCGAAGGTCCCTTGGTACGTGTAGCAGGAGAATGCCGCCGCTATGCTCTCCTGCGGGCTTACGAGGGTGCCGTGCACCATCTGTCTACTGTCGCCCGAAGGCACATCAGGGCCCTGGGCCGAGGCCGGAGCGGCGAGTGCGACGAGTGCGGCCAGCGCCGTCACCGTTGCGAAGGGCAGACGAAACTTCACAGTTACTCCCTTGAGATCCAGTCAGCGGACGGGCGGAACGCGCTGAGAGTCCGCCGCCGTGACGACCACGAACCCTCCACCCGAACAGGGCGGACAAAAAGACGTCACCCTGTCAGACATTTGCGACATCGAGGAAACAGCGCACAGGACTCCCGGCGAGGAGGTAACACCATGCGTCACTTCCGTCACTCAAGGTGAAATTATGGGCGGATCGCGGTTGTAGATCAATCGCGCACCGAATGAACAGATTCTGATGGAACGTCAATTTTCGAATGAACAATTGAGTTGAAAGGTGTCAACCGGCGAGACGCCGATCACCCACACGGCCTCGGCCGCTCCGGCCTGGTCGATGGCCGGATCGACGCCCGCCCGCTTGCGGCAACCCTTCCCCGCCGACAACTGTCTGAGGGGACAGTGAAGGAACGCACGCCATGGGACTCGGAGTACGGGGAGGGACACGGGGATGGCGATGTTCAGGACATCGGCCCTGCGCACGGGGTTCGTCGCGACCGCCGTGCTGGCTGTGAGCGTCGGCTGTACGGTGCAGCCCGGCGGCAGCGGGCCGCTGACGGACGCCAGGCCGGGCGGCACGCCGGCGGGGGCGCGTGTCACACCGGGGAACGGGTCGGCCGAGCCGTCGCGGACGGAGTCCGGGGAACCGTCGGCGCGCCCGGCGGCCGACCGTACGACTCCCCCGCCTCCCCCGCCCGCCCCGAGCGAGAGCGCGCCGGAGACCGCGCCGGACCCGGCCCCCGAGCCGGAGCCCGAGCCGCTGATGGCGAGCGGCGACGAGAGCGAGCAGGTACGGGAACTCCAGGCCCGACTGCGCCAGATAGGCCATTTCGACCGCGCTCCCACCGGCTACTACGGCTCGGTCACGGCCGCCGCCGTCTCCTCCTTCCAGACCAAGCGCGGTCTGGACCCCACCGGCGAGACGGACGCCGTCACCTGGGAGAGGCTGCTCGCGATGACGGACAGGCCGACCCGCGACGAACTGCGCCCGCCCACCACCAAGCCGGTCGCCAAGCCCGATCCGCGGTGTCTGAAGGGGCGGGTGATGTGCATCAGCAAGAACAGCCGCACGCTCTCCTGGATGGTCGACGGCACGGTGAAGTCCTCGATGGACGTCCGCTTCGGCTCGCAGTACACCCCGACCCGCGAGGGCACCTTCGCGGTGGGCTGGAAGTCCCGGCACCATGTCTCGACGCTCTACGACACACCCATGCCGTACGCGATGTTCTTCAGCGGCGGCCAAGCGGTCCACTACTCGGCGGACTTCGCCGCCCGTGGCTACGAGGGCGCCTCGCACGGCTGTGTGAACGTCCGGGACGAGACGAAGATCGCCGCGCTCTTCGACGAGGTCCGCACGGGCGACAAGGTCGTCATCTACTGGTAGATCCGCCGGTGTGGGACAACCGTGTCCGACGCGGATGTCCGTATCGGAACGGCCGGAGCGGGAGTGGCGCGGGCGGGACCGGGGGAACGTGACCCGCCCGCGCCGAGTGCGCTGAGCCGAAGGTACGGGGGGAACCCCGGCTCGATGCGCGGCCGATGACCAGTCGGCTCACTCTTAACTGCGTCGCGGCGCGAAAAAACGTCACACTTGTCGGTCGACGAGGGGAAAGCGGCAGGTCAGAGGATTTCGAGCACGGACTCGACCGGGCTTGCGCCTGGGGCCGGTTCGGGGTCCGGGGCCGGGTGCGGCGTGGTGGACGGTACGGGTGTCAGGAGGGGCGTGGGGGACGGCGTCCAGAGGACGGGGCCGTCCGGCGATCCGTCGCCCGTTCCTCCGCCGCCGCCTGCGCCGCCGTTCCCGCCGCCGCTGTTCCCGCCGTTGGCGTTACCGCCGTTGCTGTTCCCGCCGTTGCCATGGCCGCCGTGCCCGTTGCCGCTACCGTTCTCGGAGCCGTGCCCGTCGCCGATGCCATCGCCGACGCCGTTGCGGACCGACCCGTCGCCCCTGCCGTCATGGTCACCGCCGGCGCCGGTCGAACCCTTGCCGCCCTTGCCGCCCGTGGCGCTCCTGCCGTCCAGCAGCCGGTCGCAGAAGCGCTTCGCTCCCCCGGGGCCGTCGGCCGCCGACTCCAGGGCCCGCTTGCGCTCCTCGTCGATCGTGCCGCCGCGAAGGGCACGGCAGGCGTCGAGCGTCTCGCGGTAGAGCGTGCCCGCGCGGTATCCCTGCGCGGACGCCGACAAGCCGCTCCCTGCGAGGGCGCCGCCGTCCTCGTCCCGCCCGGAGTCGCCGTCCCGCGCGTGCGCGCCGTCCGAGCCCTCCTCGGACGAGGGATGCGGCGTGAGCGCTTCCTCACGGTCCGGTCCGGGAGTCTCCGAGGGACCGGCGGTGTCCCGGCCGCCGTCGGACGACCCGGAGACGCGCGGTCCCGGAGAGGTCACCGACGAGACGGAGTTGGCGGGTACGGGATCGTGCTCGCCGGCGAAGAGCGGGGGCATGACCCCGGCGCTCGCGGCGACGGCGATACCGCCGAGCGCGCAGCCGGCCACCGCCACGGCGAGTCCCCTCCGCACGGGGCGGCCGAGGCGCGGTGCGCCGATGTCACCGGGCGCGGGAGCGAGCCGTACCGCACCGAGCAGACTCTCGCCGACGCCGACGCCGACGCCGACGCCGACGCCGACGCCGACGCCGACGCCAAGACCGGAGTCGAGACCGAGGCCGAGACCGGCACCGGCGCCCATCGCTGTCGCGTCTGTCGCGCCTGTCGCGCTCTCGCCCGCCGTGCCCGCACGGCGGAAAGCGGCCAGGGCGGCGGCCTCGCCGGGGAGTTCGGCATCGTTTGCGTACGTGATGGCGGCAATGTCCCGCAAGGCCTCGGCAAGCCGTTCCGTTCTGGCCAGGACGTCGTCGTCCAGGGCCTCCACGGGCTCACCTCGCAGCAATCTCTCCGCCACGTCCTTGTCGAGCCACGCGTCACGCTCGTCGGCCATCACATGTCCTTCTGCGTCCGCAGGCGCGAATGCGTCACACCCGCGGACGCCGCGACCTCCGGTCGAGCGGTGCGCTGCTGCGGTACGACACCGAGTCCGCCGCCGTGACCTGCGGAGGCACGGTGCGCGGTGCGACGGCCGCCGCTGTCCGGTGCGTCACCGGATCCGGTGGCCGCCGATCCGGACGTACGGGCCGCCGTATCGGCCGACGTGCCGGCGGACGCACCGCCCGCTCCGCCCGCACCGGCGCCGGGCGGCCCGTCCCCGAAGTAAGCGTTTTCCCGAGAGCCGTCGGTGCCACCGGCGTCATCGGGATAACCGGGACGCTCCTCGTCGGAGTCGAGCAGTTCGGCCAGCCGCTTGAGCCCGCGGTGCGCGGCCGTCCGTACCGCGCCGGGCCGCTTGCCCAGCGTGCGCGCCGCGCTCTTCGCGTCGAGTCCGACCACCACCCGCAGCACGACGGCCTCGGCCTGGTCCTGCGGCAGCCGCGCTATCAACGCCATCGTCCGGCCGGTGGCGAGCGCCTCCATGGCCTCGTCCTCCGTGTCGGACTCGGCGGGCTGGCCGGTCAGCTCGGTCTCGTCGGCGCCGATGGCCGGGCGCCTGCCGCGCATCCGGATGTGGTCGAGCGCGCGGTTACGGGCGATACGGGCGGCCCAGCCGCGGAAGCGGTCGGCGTCCCCGGTGAACCGGGCGAGGTCGCGGGCGATCTGGAGCCATGCCTCGGAGGCCACGTCCTCGGCGTCCGGTTCACCGACGAGTGTCCGTAGATAGCCCAACAGCCGCGGGTGCACCGCGCGGTACACAGTACGGAAGGCGTCCTCGTCCCCGTCCTGTGCCGCGAGCACCGCGGCCGTCAGCTCCGCGTCGTCCCCCAGCACTCCCACAACCTGTCCTGAAATCGCGGCTGGTCACTGCCGCGCCGCCCCACGCGTTCCTGAACGCTACGGCCTTCCCGCCTTCTCGTCCATGACTTGTACAACCTGCAACAACTTGCTGACGTTATGCGGTGTGACAGAAAACGCATCCATGGCGCTGAGATGAGTACGGGGCCGCACCGCGGCTCCGGTGGACGGCGACCGGGGCCTCTCCTGTGGGGGGTGGCGGCCCCGGTCGTCCTCCTGACTGCCGCCGCTCCGACCAGGCAATATGCGGGTCGCGGCGCCTCCACACGACCAACGCGTGACCAACGCGGCCGACGATCACCCGATCCTCCCGAGGCCAACGCGCCGCGCCAGCGCGGCAAAAACACGCGTTCTGTGTCCGGAGGTCAACCACGTCGGCGGCCCGGACGTAGCCACATTTTCCAGTCGGCGTGTAGCCCCTCGGACCGTACGGGCAGGCGTAGTTCGGGACCGTCACCGAGGCGGCGCAGGACTGCCTCGGTGTGCACGAGCCGTCCCGGGACCACGAGGGAAAACGGCTCTCAGGAGCACAGCGGTTCTCCGAGCGGCCTATGGGCAATCCCGCTGAGACGCATTTCGTCGAAGTACACTTAGACGAAAAGCGTCGCAGTCGACATGTAGGAGGCCCGGTGAAGACGAAGCTGCTTGCCAAGCCGGATGACGTGGTCGATCGGGACCGGGAGTGGGGTCTGCTCTCAGAGTTCCTCTCCGATCCGGATCCCGCGATGCGGCTCGGCATCGTGTCCGGGCGGCGTCGGCACGGGAAGTCGTACCTGTTGCAGGCCCTGTCCGAGCAGGTCGGCGGCTTGTATGTCACGGCGGTCCGGGAGGAGGGGCGGCTGCCCGCAATCCAGCGGTTCAGCGATGCGGTCGCCGCCCACGCGGGCCTGCGGCCCGGCAGTCTGCGCCTGACCGATTGGCGGGATGTACTGTCCAACGCCCTGGACGTGAGCGCCCGTTCACCTCACCCGCTCCTGGTGATCGACGAGTTGCCCTATCTGCTCCAGCACTCGCCCGAGATCCCGGGCCTGCTCCAGCAGCTTTACGACGAGCGCCAGCGCGGTTCCCGCCCCAGCGCCGGACCGGGCCCACGGTTGATCCTGTGCGGTTCCGCGATGAGTGTCATGCACGAACTGCTCTCGGGGACGAAGCCGCTGCGCGGCCGGGCCGTGGTCGATCTACGGCTGGGGCCCTTCGACTACCGGGGCAGCCGCACCTTCTGGCAGATCAGCGACCCGCTGACCGCACTGAAAGTGCACGCCGTCCTCGGCGGCGCACCCGGCTACCGGCCGGTGGCCGCCCGCCCGCACCCCGACGACGGCTTCGATACCTGGCTCGCCCACACCCTGCTCGACCCCGGCCGGGCGGTGTACTCACGGACCGAGACCGAGTACCTGCTACGCGAGGACCCGAGGATCACCCAGCACACGCTGTACTACGACATCCTCACCGCCATCGCCCAGGGCGCCACCACCCCCAGCAAGATCGGCGCGGCCCTTGAGCGTCCGCGCAACGCCGTCGCCCACCCGCTCGGCGTGCTGGAGTCGACCGGCTACATCCGGCGCGAGCAGGACATCCTGCGCACCCGGCACCCGGTCATCACGCTTGCCGACCCGGTCATCCGCTTCAACCAGTTGATCACCCTCCCGCAGGCCGCCGCGGTCGAGCAGGGATTCGCAGAAGAGGTCTGGCGGCAAGCCGCCCCGACCTTCAACTCCAAGATCCTCGGCCCGCACTTCGAGGATCTGGCCCGCGACTTCACCCGCCGCTACGCCCACACCCTGCTGCCCGCAGGTCTGCCCGGACCACTCGGCACCACCGAGGTCGCCGACCAAGCCGCCCGGACAAAACACGAGGTCGACGTCATCGCCCTGGCCGCCGGCGAGCGCCCGCAGGCACCCCGCGCGAAGATCGCGCTCCTTGGAGAGGCCAAAGCCACCGCCGCCCGCCGGGGCACCGGAGACCTGGAACGCCTGGAACACATCCGCGAACTGCTCACCGACCAGGGCTACGACACCACCGGCACCATCCTGGCCCTGTACTCGCTGCACGGCTTCTACCCCGACCTGATCGAGCTGGCCGCCCGCCGACACGACGTCCTCCTGGTCGACTTGCCCACTCTCTATTCGGTATAGGCGAACAAGGCGAAGGGCTCGCCTTCACAGGCGAGCCCTGCCTCAAGCTTTCAGTTCCCGGAACAGCGGCCAACGGCATCCGGTGCGGCATCCACGCGCGGCCGGTCGTACGGCGGTTCAGTGCTCCGGGGGCGCCCACGCGCTGCTCCCCGTGCCCTCGTGCGAGTCCCGGAATACCGGCCCCGGCGCCCCGTGCGTCAGCGCACCCCGTGTCAGCGCACCCCGTGCGTCAGCCTTGCGCCCTGGCTCGTCGTGAGACGACCGCGCGCAGGACGCGCTGTCCCTCGGTCGACAGATCCATGGCCTGGCGCACACCGGCGGGCCCGTCCGTCTCGGCCAGGATCTCCAGGATCCTGATCTGGCGCCGGAGTTCACCGGCGACCAGCGGGCCGACACCGTCCGTGCCCTCGGCGCCGTCCACCGCGTCGGACACGGCGGCCGTGTCCTCGCGGGCCCGTGCCAGCCGCTCGGCGGCGGCGGCGCCCCCGCTCTCGCCCACCGAGTCGAGTCTCTGATGGATCTCCAGCGCGGCGACGGAGCAGATCTCCGCCCAGTCACGCAGCGGCCCGGCCGCCCACTCCGAGGGCGCGGAGGCGAGCATGGTCCGTACGAGCACGACGCTCTCGTCCGGCGAAGCACCGTCCGGTACCGGCACCGGCACCGCTCCCGGCCCGGCGCCCGCGACGGCGGTGACGCCCGCGACGGAGGCGGTGGCGGCGGTCGTGGCGTCCAGGGCCTGCCGGGACGCGGCCAGCCGCTCCGGCCAGTCCCGCTCACGGACCGCCACACCCGCCCACAGCGGTCGCAGCACATCGGCGTCGTCCGCGAGCAGCGGCAGACATCGGTCGAGGCAGGCGAGCCCGCTCGCGGCCAGGCCGCGGGCATCCGCCTGTGCGATCAGCTTCACCAGGCTCATTCAAGTCTCCCGTCGCGGAAGCGGTACCGGCCGTACTGACCACTCTGCGCCGGGCGGCTGGAATACGTCACTCGATCACCGCGCGTAGACGACCCGCGACCCCTTCCGGGCCGCGTACGGACCCATCCATCAGGTCCGGAACACCACGAAGATCCGATACGCCCGGAATTCCGGACCCGTCGAGCGGCCGGAAGAAGAGACATCGGCGAATGATTCCGGCCGCCGCCCGCCCGGCACTTCACCGGGGCGCCGCCGCACCCGCCGACCGGGCGACCGCTTCTGATGGATCGTCAGCCCAGACCGTCAGCCCAGACCGTCAGCCCGGGTCGTCAGCCCGGACCGTACGTCCATGTCCGACTCACGCGGCGCCTCCCACCTTCGTGGCGAGCGCCGTGAAACCGCTCCAGTTCAGCGACGGCTTCGCCGGGTTCCAGAGCTTCTGGGTCAGCGCGGCCAGGGGCAGCCTGATCCCACGCGCCACCTGTTCCTCGGTCTGCGCGTTGGGGAAGTCGCCCCACACCGCGAGCCGTCCGCCGAGGATCTGCTTCGAGTACTTCGCGTCGACCGGTTTCGTCCCGCGCAGCACCAGCGGGGTCCACTGCTCGTAGATCCGCTGACCGGTCGGGTACATGAAGTTGTTCGGCTGGCCGAGCACGTAATAGAGGTACTCGTCATTGAGGTTGACGACCGGGCGGTCCTCGGCCAGATACTCCTCGGGCGGCCTGGCCCCGATCTCCCGGCCCGTCCAGTACTCGATCTCCAGGTCCTTGTCGGCCCGCACGACACCGTCCCGGAAGACACCGTCGTTCCACACCTTGAACGTCCTGTTGAAGGGGCGCAGCGCCGCGGCGCGGTCGTTCGTCCAGGCCGTCGTCAGATCCTGGATCCGGCCCTCGGCGCCGTACTTCTTCACGGCCAGCGCGGCCAGCTCCGGATACGACGCCTCGGGGTTCGCGACCACCAGCGCCTGGTACTCGTCCCCGCCGAGATGCCAGAACCGGCCCTTGAAGAGCCCGGCGAACTCTCGCAGCAGTTCGTCGATGAGCCGCGCCGACGCGGGCTTGGAGATGTCGATCGCGCCCTTGGTGGCCACACCGTCCGCGTTACGGAGCTGGAGCGAGGGATAGGCGGCCAGCACCGCGCCGAGATGTCCCGGGGAGTCGATCTCCGGGACGACCGTGATGTGCAGCCGGTCCGCGAGGTCCAGGATCTTCCTGACCTCGGCCTTGGAGAGATGCTGCTTGGAGACGATCTCGGGATGGGTGGTCGACTCGATACGGAAGCCCTGGTCGTCGGAGAAGTGCAGCCCGAGCATATTGAGCTTGAGGTCGGCCATCTCACGCAGCCGGTCCTCGATCCACCCCGGGGTGTAGTACTTGCGCGCGATGTCGAGGTTCAGCCCGCGCTGCGGCCTGCTGGGACTGTCCCGTACGACGCCCTCGGGCATCACCCCGTCGGCGCGCAGCGACTGCTTGAGCGTGCGGGTGCCGTAGAAGACACCGGCCTGATCGGGTCCGGTGATCCGCACCCGGCCGCCGCTCGTGGTCAGGGTGTACGACTCGGCGGCGCCGCTTCCGCTCCTGAGGGCCAGCTCGACATCGCCGGCGCGGGCGGCGGCCGTACCCCGGTAGGCGATCCTCAGCTCCTCCGAGAGCAGCTTCCCCTCGTCGGCGAGACCCTCGCTGCCGCTCGCGAGGACGACACCGCTGCCGGAGGACGGCTTCCAGCCGGGGCCGCGGGCGGCCTCGTGCTTGCGTACGGAGGGGATACCGCGCGGCGCCCGGGAGAGCGGGAACGTCCTTGAGGGCGAGGGCGCGGCGGCCAGTGAGGAGTGCGGGGAGGCGCGGTCCAAGGAGGCGGCGTCGGACGCGGCGGCGGCGCTCGACGCCTCCGTCCCGTCTCTCGCGCCCGCGCTCCCGTTCCCGGAGTCACAGGCGGCCATCGTGGCGGCGGCGGCCATCGCAACCACCGCCCCGACTATCCGAGAACTCCGGGGAATCCGGGATATTCGCATCACTCCGTAACCTCCCAAAGAGGGCCAGGCGCACCCCCCGCACCGCGAAAGTGCGGCGCACTTACGGTGAAGATCCCACGGCGGCGTCCATCATGCGCCGGGAAACTCTCCCATCCGGGTGAAAATCGCGCGTCCGTCGGACGTACCCCCCGGCGCGTCGATAGCGTTACGGCGCATCCGCCCCTTGCGGCCCAGCCGTCACACGGCCGGTCCGACAGCCCATCGACAGGCCATCGACAGGCCCAGCAGACCCACCCGCCCGGCCCAACCGACGCACCGGCCGCGTCAACCGACGTCCCCTTTCCCACGTCTGTCCCTACGTCCGGCTTCCACCCCACTCCCGGCCTCCGCCCCACGGCCGGTCCCCGCCCACGGCCTCCGCCCACGACCTCCGCCGCCCGCCGCGTTCGAGGAGCCCCCGCTGTCCAGCGCATCCCACGCCGGCCACCCGAACGGCCTCCACCGTTTCAACACCGCCGCGCCACTCGCCGCCGAAGCCGCGCTGCTCACCTGCTGCGGCAGCCGCCGCTGGGCCCAGCGCCTCGCCGCGCACCGCCCGTACCCGGATCTCGACACCCTGCTCGCGGCCGCCGACGAGGCGAGCTACGACCTCTCCCAGGCCGATCTCACCGAAGCGCTCGCCGACGAGTCGTCCTCGGGTCCGCCGCACAGCGCCCCGGCCGCCGCCCGTACCGCCCTGCGCGCCGCGCACGCCGCGTACGAGAGCAGCTTCGGCCACGCCTTCGTGATCAGCCTCGACGGCCACCGGCCCGAGGAGTATCTCGACGAGGTGCTCGCGGGCATCCACACCCGGCTCTCCCATGAACCCGACCACGAGAGGGCCGTGGCCGCGGACCAGCTGCGGCGCCTCGCCCGGAGCCGGATCGCGCTGCTGGTCGCCCCGCCCCGGGAGCCGGGTGACACCGGCCGCACGGCCGACCCCACGGCAGACCCCGCGGCCGACCCCGCGGCCGACCCCACGCCCCAGCTCCCGCAACCCGGCTTCACGGGCCGCACCGGCCATCCGGACCATACGGTCCACGCAAGCCATACGGGCCATTCGGGACGCGGGCCCTCGGGAGCCGGGCAGCAGGGCTGCCCCGATAGCCCGTCCGTGGCTGTTTGATTGCCTGTTTGATCACACCTATGGGCCCCCGGGCGGAGGAACCGACAACTCGTCGCTACCATGGCCAGGGCCGGAGGACCGTACCCGGCCGGGCGCGACCGACACCACTGTGCTTATTGAGTAGAAGATGGCGGCCGGCTCCCCGATCACCGCTCCCGGAGGGTTTTTCCGTGCCGGCTGGAACGCTGTACCGCGGCCGGGAAGGAATGTGGTCCTGGGTGGCTCATCGAGTCACCGGCGTCCTCATCTTCTTCTTCCTGTTCGTACACGTGCTGGACACCGCTCTCGTCCGTGTCTCTCCCGAGGCCTACGACGATGTCGTGGCGACCTACAAGAACCCGGTCGTCGCGCTGCTCGAGTACGGCCTTGTGGCCGCCATCCTCTTCCACGCGCTCAACGGCCTGCGCGTCATCGCCGTGGACTTCTGGTCCAAGGGCCCGCGCTATCAGAAGCAGATGCTCTGGACCGCCGTGGGTATCTGGCTCGTCCTGATGGTGGGCGCCCTCTACCCCGTGCTCGGCCACGCCGTACGCCAAGTCTTCGGGAGCTGAGAGTCCGCCCATGTCTACCAACAACACTGTCGCCGGCACCACCTCCGCGATCGGTGACGTCGAGGGCGAGAGCCTGTACGACGCCGACTTCCCGGCCCCTCTCATCGAGGCGCCGCGCAAGCGGACCGGCAAGACCCCGAAGTCGACCCGCGGCAACTTCGAGATGGCCGCGTGGCTCTTCATGCGCCTCTCCGGTGTCGTGCTGGTCGTCCTGGTCATCGGCCATCTGATCATCCAGCTCGTCCTGGACGGCGGGGTGTCCAAGATCGGCTTCGCCTTTGTGGCGGGCCGCTGGGCCTCCCCGTTCTGGCAGGTCTGGGATCTGCTGATGCTGTGGCTGGCGATGCTGCACGGCGGCAACGGCCTCCGTACGGTCATCAACGACTACGCGGAGCGCGCCACGACGCGCCTGTGGCTCAAGGGCCTGCTGTACACCGCCACGGTGTTCACCATCCTTCTCGGCTCGCTGGTGATCTTCACCTTCGACCCGAACATCCGCTAAAGCCGGGGCTGACGAGACTCACTATGAAGATCCATAAGTACGACACCGTCATCGTCGGCGCCGGTGGCGCCGGTATGCGCGCGGCCATCGAGTCGACCAAGCGCAGCCGTACCGCAGTGCTGACGAAGCTCTACCCGACCCGGTCCCACACGGGCGCCGCGCAGGGCGGTATGGCCGCCGCGCTCGCCAACGTGGAGGAGGACAACTGGGAGTGGCACACCTTCGACACGGTCAAGGGCGGTGACTACCTGGTCGACCAGGACGCCGCCGAGATCCTGGCGAAGGAGGCCATCGACGCGGTCCTCGACCTGGAGAAGATGGGCCTGCCGTTCAACCGGACGCCCGACGGCACCATCGACCAGCGCCGCTTCGGCGGCCACTCCCGCAACCACGGCGAGGCCCCCGTCCGCCGGTCCTGCTACGCCGCGGACCGTACGGGCCACATGATCCTCCAGACGCTGTACCAGAACTGCGTCAAGGAGGGCGTGGAGTTCTTCAACGAGTTCTACGTCCTGGACCAGCTCATCACCGAGGTCGGCGGCGTCAAGAAGTCCGCCGGTGTCGTCGCGTACGAGCTGGCCACCGGTGAGATCCATGTCTTCCGGGCGAAGTCCGTCATCTACGCGTCCGGCGGCACCGGCAAGTTCTTCAAGGTGACCTCCAACGCGCACACCCTGACCGGTGACGGGCAGGCCGCGTGCTACCGGCGCGGACTGCCGCTGGAGGACATGGAGTTCTTCCAGTTCCACCCGACGGGCATCTGGCGCATGGGCATCCTGCTGACGGAGGGCGCCCGCGGTGAGGGCGGCATCCTCCGCAACAAGGACGGCGAGCGCTTCATGGAGAAGTACGCGCCCGTCATGAAGGACCTCGCCTCCCGCGACGTGGTGTCCCGGTCCATCTACACGGAGATCCGCGAGGGCCGCGGCTGCGGTCCCGAGGGCGACCACGTCTATCTGGACCTCACGCACCTCCCGCCGGAGCAGCTCGACGCCAAGCTGCCCGACATCACCGAGTTCGCGCGCACGTATCTGGGCATCGAGCCGTACACCGACCCGATCCCGATCCAGCCGACCGCGCACTACGCCATGGGCGGCATCCCGACCAATGTGCAGGGCGAGGTCCTCGCCGACAACACGACGGTCGTCCCCGGTCTCTACGCGGCCGGCGAGGTCGCGTGTGTCTCCGTGCACGGTGCCAACCGCCTCGGCACCAACTCACTGCTGGACATCAATGTCTTCGGCCGCCGGTCCGGTATCGCCGCCGCCGAGTACGCCGCGAAGCACGAGTACGTCGAGCTGCCCGAGAACCCGGCGGCGCGGGTCGAGGCGCAGGTCGAGCGGCTGCGCGCGTCCACCGGCAAGGAGCGGGTCGCCACACTGCGGCTCGAACTCCAGGAGTGCATGGACGCCAATGTGATGGTGTTCCGTACGGAGCAGACCATCAAGACGGCCGTCGAGAAGATCGGCGAGCTGCGCGAGCGCTATCTGAACGTGTCCGTCCAGGACAAGGGCCGGCGCTTCAACACGGATCTGCTGGAGGCCATCGAGCTGGGGAACCTGCTCGATCTGGCCGAGGTGATGGCCGTGTCCGCGCTCGCCCGCAAGGAGTCCCGCGGCGGTCACTACCGCGAGGACTACCCCAACCGTGACGATGTGAACTTCATGCGCCACACCATGGCGTACCGCGAGGTCGGCGACGACGGCAACGAGTCCATCCGTCTCGACTACAAGCCGGTCGTCCAGACCCGCTACCAGCCGATGGAGCGTAAGTACTGATGGCTACCCCCGTACTGGACAAGGTCGAGGCGGAGTCCGCCGCCTCCCCGTACATCACGGTCACGTTCCGGATCCGCCGCTTCAACCCCGAGGTCTCCGACGAGGCCCAGTGGCAGGACTTCCAGATCGACATCGACCCCAAGGAGCGCGTGCTCGACGGTCTCCACAAGATCAAGTGGGAACTGGACGGCTCGCTCACCTTCCGGCGCTCCTGCGCGCACGGCATCTGCGGCTCGGACGCGATGCGTATCAACGGCCGTAACCGGCTGGCGTGCAAGACGCTGATCAAGGACATCAACCCGGACAAGCCGATCACGGTCGAGCCCATAAAGGGGCTCACGGTCCAGAAGGACCTGATCGTGGACATGGAGCCGTTCTTCCAGGCGTACCGCGACGTGATGCCGTTCCTGGTCACCTCAGGCAACGAGCCCACACGGGAGCGGCTCCAGTCCGCCGAGGACCGCGAGCGCTTCGACGACACCACGAAGTGCATCCTGTGCGCCGCGTGCACCTCGTCCTGCCCGGTCTTCTGGAACGACGGCCAGTACTTCGGTCCCGCCGCGATCGTGAACGCGCACCGCTTCATCTTCGACTCGCGTGACGAGGCCGCCGAGCAGCGCCTGGAGATCCTCAACGACAAGGACGGCGTGTGGCGTTGCCGCACGACGTTCAACTGCACGGACGCCTGCCCGCGCGGTATCGAGGTCACCAAGGCGATCCAGGAGGTCAAGCGCGCGCTGATCACGCGTCGCTTCTAGGGCGTCCGCTCCTGAGCGCGTCCGCTCCCGCGGACACGTCGCGGATACGTCCAAGGGCCCGTTTCTGTGGGGAAGTCCATTCAGAAGCGGGCCTTCCGTGTGCCAGGATCGGAAGTGCATTCGGGACCACGGGAAGCGGGGAGAAATGACCGAGCCGAATCCGTACGCGGACGGGGAGTACACATGGGGGCCGCCGCCGTCGCCGGGCCCCGGGCCGGGGGCGACCGGAGCGCCGGGCACACCGGAGTACGACTTCCCGAATCCCACGCTCATCGACGGCGGGTCCGGCTCCGTCCCCGGCTACGGCCATCCCGGGCCCAACCCCGGACCCGGCTACGGCTATCCGCAGTCGGGCGCCCCGTACCCCGTGCCGACGGGCGGCGGCGGCATGCCGCTGGTGTCGATAGGTGACATCACCGTGCTGAACGACTCGATCATCACCCCGTCGGGCACGCTGCCGCTCAGGGGCGCGGTCTGGAACGCGACGGACATGTCCCGTACGGAGGAGAAGATCCCCGCGTACGCCATCGTCCTGGCGATCGTCTTCTTCCTCTTCTGTCTGGTCGGTCTGCTCTTCCTGCTGATGAAGGAGAAGACGACCACGGGCTTCATCCAGGCCTCGGTGACCAGCGGCGGCAAGCACCACTCGACCATGATCCCGGCCACCCACCCGGGCGCCTTCCATGCCGTCATGGGCCAGGTCAACTACGCCCGTTCACTGAGCAACATGTGAGACCGGCCGGCGCCGGACCCGCTCCCGGCGCCGGACCCACCGAGCCCTCCGCCGCGCTCTACACCGCGCTTTCCACCGCCCCCTGACGCCATGTCGCGTCAGGGGGCGGCGTCATGTCACGCCGGACTCCAAGCTCGCTTGAACATGTTCAAAAACGGGTCTAGAGTTCATGACAACCAGCTTTTGAACATGTTCAAAGGGAGGGTGGGGGATGGACCTCACTGTTGTCGCGTATGTGGTCTACCTGCTGATCAGCGTGGCGCTGACCGTATGGGTGGCCCGGACGCTGAGCAGGAACGGGCGGATCTTTCTCGCCGATGTGCTCAAGGGGGACGAGAAGCTCGCGGACGCCGTCAACCATCTGCTGGTGGTCGGCTTCTATCTGGTCAACCTGGGCTTCGTCACGCTCTATCTCAAGAACGCCGACGCCGTCGAGAACGCCCGCGGGCTCTTCGAGGCGCTCTCGGTGAAGATCGGTGTGGTGCTGCTGGTGCTCGGGGCGATGCATCTCGGCAATGTCTATGTGCTCAACAAGATGCGGCGGCGCGGGCTCATGGAGCGCGAGCAGCGGCCCCCGGTGCCGCCGCAGGGCTGGACGGGACCGGCCGGCAAGGGCCCCTGGGCCACCACCCCCGCCGCCGGGGCGTGAGCGGCCATGCCAGGGGAGACCGTGGTGCGCCCGCCCGAAGCCGGTACGCCCGTACAGCGGCTGACCGTGCTGTACGACGCGCGGTGCCCGCTCTGTGTCCATGTGCGGCACTGGCTGCTGCGCCAGCGTCAGCTCGTACCGATCGATCTGGTGCCCGCCGCCTCGCGGGAGGCCCGGCGGCGGTATCCGGACCTCGACCACGGGTCCACGCTCAAGGAGATCACCGTCATCGGTGACCGGGGCCAGATCTACCGGGGCACCGCCGCCTGGATCGTCTGCCTCTGGGCACTGGCCGAACACCGGCCCAAGGCCCATTGGCTGGCCACCCCGGCCGGCGCCCCCTTCGCCAGGGTCACGGTGCTCGCCGCCGCGAAGTACCGGGAGCTGACAGCGGCGTCCTGCGACGGGGCGTGCGAGGTGCCCGCCCCGTCACACTAGGCTCAGGCACTGTGAAGGACGAGAACGCCGTGAAGGACGCACAGGACCCCAAGGCCGCCGGAGGCGCGAAGGTTCCGGGTACGTCCAGGGCCGCCGGCGCCTCCAGGACCCCGGCCCCCAAGAGCGAACAGACCCGCACGCTCATCCTCGAAACCGCGCTGCGGCTCTTCCAGGAGCGCGGTTACGACAGGACGACCATGCGGGCCATCGCCCAGGAGGCCGGGGTCTCCGTGGGGAACGCGTACTACTACTTCTCGTCCAAGGAACATCTCGTCCAGGGCTTCTACGACCGGATCGCCGCCGAACACCGGGTGGCGGTCCGGCCCGTCCTGGAGCGTGAGACCGATCTCGAAGCACGGATGGCGGGGGTGCTGAAGGTCTGGCTCGACATCGCCGCGCCGTACCACGAGTTCGCCGCGCAGTTCTTCAAGAACGCGGCGGACCCCGAGAGCCCGCTGAGCCCCTTCTCCCCGGAGTCGGAACACGCCCGCGACGCGGCCATCGCCGTCCACCGCGAGGCACTGGCCGGGTCCAAGGCGAAGGTCGCGGACGAACTGGCCGACATACTGCCCGAGTTGATGTGGCTCTCCCAGATGGGACTCGTCCTGTACTGGGTCTTCGACCGCTCGGAGGGCAGTGCCCGCAGCCGTCGGCTGGCGGAGCGCGGGGCCCTGCTGACCGCGCGGGGGGTCGCGCTCTCCCGGTTCCGGGTACTGCGCCCGCTCGTCCGTGATGTGCACGAGCTGTTCACGGACTTCCTGCCGGGCATGGCGGAGGCGGCGGCCTCGCGCAAGGCGAGGACCAAGCCGGAGAAGCCGGAACCGAAGAAGGCCTGACCGCCACGGACCGACCGCACGGCCTGACCGCCACGGCCTGACCGTCACGGACCGGCCGCTACGGGCCGACCAGGGCGGACCCGGCCGGGGCGGACCCGGCCGGGGGGCGGACCCGCCCGTGACGGATCCGGTGCGCCGTCAGTTCACCGCGTCCACGGCCGTCTCCTCCAGCGCCAGATCATGTACGGTCGGCTCCTCGCCGATCAGGACGCGCCGGGTCCGCGGTGTGAAACCCGTGGCCGTCACCGTCAGCAGATACGGTCCGGCCGCCGGGGCGGCGAGGATGTACGAGCCGTCGGCCAGCGACTCCACGCCGTCGAGCCGCCGGCCGTCCACGGTGCTCAGGACGAGCGCCGCGGAGCCGACCGCATCGCCCTCGTCCGTCCGTACGAAACCGTGCACCGCCGACGCGTAGGACGGCCCGGACGGCGAGCCCCAGGGCTCCTGCTCCTTCCGGGCGACGGCGCCGGGCGGCTCCGCCTCCTCGGGCTCCGGTCCGCCCGCCGCCGGCCGGGCCCCCTGACGCCCGCTCAGCCCCCGCTTCCCCAGCGGACCGAGCAGCAGCATCACCGCGGCCAGTACGCTCAGCACGACCCAGGTGACGGCCTGGCCGCCCATCTCGCCCCGGAGCCCGGCGCGCCCGGCGGCCCCCAGGCCCAGCAGCGCCGCCGCCCACAGCACCGGCACCACCCCCTTGTGCCGGTAGCACCAGCGTGCCCATGCCTCCACGTTCTCCGCCCTCTCCCGGTCACCCGTATCCGTCCGTCCCCCTGGCCCGATCCCAGAATCGGTCCGCCGCCGGGCGTACGGCGGAGCGCGGCCCCTACTCACAGGGAACTCCCAAGCGGCCGGCGGCGCCCGGGGCGATCGCGGTGCGGATACTGGGGGCATGACAGATGGGGAGGGGACGGCGGCGGCGACCGTGCTGGTCGTCGAGGACGAACCGAGCATCGCGGACGTCCTCGCCATCGCCCTGCGCTACCACGGGTACGAGGTGGTGTCCGCCGCGAGCGTGCGGCAGGCCGCGGAGGCGGTCCGGCGTACGCGCCCCGATGTGGCACTGCTCGATGTGATGCTGCCGGACGGCGACGGCCGTGAGATCGCCCGTCAGCTCCGCGCGTGCCACCCGGAGATCGGGGTGGTCTTCGTCACCGCGCGGGACGCGCCCGCCGAGATCGTCGGCGGACTCGGGCTCGGCGACGACTACATCACCAAGCCGTTCAACGTGGACGAGGTGATCGCCAGGATCCGCGCCGTGCTGCGCCGTACGCGGCCCGCGGACCGGCTGCCCGCCCGGCCGCCGCTGCGGTACGCGGATCTGGAGCTGGACGAGGCGACCTACACCGTGCGCAGGGCGGGCCGGCCCGTGGACCTCACCCCCACCGAGTACGCGCTGCTGCGGTTCCTGGTGCGCAACGCCGGTTCCGTGGTGACGAAGGAGCAGTTGCTCCGTCATGTCTGGCGGTACGAGCACGCGGCCGAGTCCACGGTCGTGGAGACGTACATCAGCTATCTGCGCCGCAAACTCGACCCGCTGGGACCGCCGTTGATCACCACGCGCCGAGGTGTGGGATACGGCCTGGCGCGCCCGGTATGAGCCGCGCCGGGCGCCCCCTCCGTACGAAACGCCCCGGCGCGGAACACCCCGGCGCGGGACGACTCCTCCCCGCGAGGCTCTTGCGCCGTACGGGGCGTCCGCACCGCACGCGTTCGCTGCGGACCAAGCTCACCCTCGTCAATGTGCTGCTGCTCGCCCTCGGGATCACCGTCGCGACCGCCGTCAGCCTCTTCGGGCTCCGCCACTACCTTCTCGGCGCCATCGACTCAGAGCTGACCGGGTCCCGCGACGCACTCCGGCGCAGCGGGATCACCATGAAGCAGATCGAGTCCCTGAGCGCGCTCGCCGCGGTACGGGACGTCCTCGCCCCCGGCGACTCGGGGGCGAGCACGCTGCCCAGACCCGAGACGGTCTTCGTCTCCGTCGCCCCCTCCGGCCGGGCGGTGTTCTTCGCCGGGATCGGGCCGAGCGCGCGCCAGCGGGCCCTGGCCGAGGCGGTCACCGACCCGAAGGCGGCGGCCCGCTTCACCACCGCGCGCGATGTGGACGTGGACGGCGAACCGTACCGGATGACGGCCGCCGAGCTCCGTGACGGCACGGTGGTCCTGCTGGCGAAGTCCACCAAGACCGTCCACCAGAGTCTGAAGGCCGCGCTCAAGCTGGATCTGGCCTTCGGGACCCTGCTGCTGGTCCTGCTCGCGGTCATGACGCTGATGGGCGCGGGCCGTACGCTGCGCCCGCTGAAGGACATGGTGGAGACCGCGTCCGCCATCGCCGAGGGCGATCTGACCCGCCGGATACCGGGCCGTCACGACACCATCGCGGAGACCGAACAGCTACGGCTCGCGCTCAACTCCATGCTCCAGCAGGTCGAGTCCGCGTATGTGACGCGCGAGCGCAGTGCCGCCCAGCTCCGCCGCTTCGTCGCGGACGCCTCGCACGAGCTGCGTACCCCGCTCGCCGCGATCCGCGGCTATCTCCAGCTCTACGACCGCGGGATGCTGCGCGAGCCGGCGGAGCGTACCCGCGCCATGTCCCGGATGAACGCGGAGGCGGACCGGATGAGCCGGCTCGTCGACGAACTGCTCACCCTGGCCCGGCTGGACCAGCGGCCCGAACTGCGGCTGCGGCCGGTGGACATGAGCCGGCTGGTCAGGGACGCGGCGGACGATCTGCGCGCCCAGCAGCCGGACCGTACGGTCGAGGTGGCGGCGGCCGGGACGATGCTCGTCCAGGGGGACGAGCCGGGGCTGCGGCAGGTCATCGGGAATCTGCTGACGAACATCCGGGTCCACACCCCGGAGGCCGCGCCGGTGACGGTGGAGCTGACACGCTCGGAGTGCGGCGAGGTACGGCTCAGGGTCGCGGACCGGGGCCCGGGGATGGAAGAGGCCGACGCCGACCGTATCTTCGACCGCTTCTTCCGGGTGACGGGCGCCACGGGCACGGGCACTGGCATGGGCACGGGCGGCAGCGGGCTCGGTATGTCCATCGTGCAGGCGGTGGTGGCCTCCCACGGCGGCGAGGTCACGGTGGAGACCGCGCCGGGCGCGGGCCTCGCGGTCACGGTGACACTGCCGCGCCCGTCACCGTGACCGCACCCTCGGAACCGTCACCGCCGAACCGCCGCGAGGTCAGAGCCGGCCCAGTGCCCACAGCCGCCAGAGGCCCGTACCGTCCGAGAGGTACTGCGAGCCCGTGATGTCCTCGGTGCTGAGGACATAGTCCTTCTTCTGCCACAGCGGCAGCACGGGCACATCCTCCGCCACCACCTTCTGGAGCGTCCTGAAGTCCTGCGAGGCGCGCGCACGCTCGCTGTACTGCTGGGTGGACTCGATCAACTGGTCGACCTGCTCGCTCGCGTAGCCGTTGTGCAGAGTGGACTCACCGCCGACCAGGGGCTGTACGAAGTTGTCGGGGTCCGGGAAGTCCGGGAGCCAGCTCACGCAGTACGCGTCGTACTCTCCCTGGGAGTAGCCCTTCTGGAACTCCGTCCACTCCTTCTCGACGACCTTCACCTCGAACAGCCCGGTGGCTTCGAGCTGTTCGCGCAGCTCCGCCGCCTCCGGCGCCGCCGAACCGCCCTGTGCGTGCGCGAGCGTGAACCGGACCGGCGTCCGCACCCCCGCGTCCGCGAGGAGCCGCTTCGCCCGCTCCGGGTCCGGATCCGGATAGGAGTCGAAGAAGGGAGTGGTGTGCGAGGTGATGCCCTGCGGGACCAGCGAGTAGAGCGGATCGACGGTCGAGTCGTAGACACCGGTGACGATCGCGGCCCGGTCGACGGTCGCGGCGATCGCCTTGCGCACCGCCGTGCCGGCCATCGGCGAACCCTGGCGGACATTGAAGACGAGATTGCGGATCGCGGCGCTCTCGGCCTCGTTGACCCTGACCCCGTCGTTGCCCGCGTCCAGTCCGGCGATCAGCGACGGCGGGAGCTGGCGGTGGGTGACATCCACCGTACGGGCCTTCCAGGCGGCGGCCAGCTGGTCCGACGTCTCGAAGTAGGCGATGTCGACGGGACCGCCGGTCTCCTCGACCGCGCCGTGGTAGCCGGGATTGGGCACGAGATGGGCGGTGGAACCGGGTGTGTAGGTCGTGAGGATGTACGGCCCCGTGCCGTCGGCCTCGAAGCCCGCGCGCAGCGTGTCCGCCGGATACCGGGTGCGGTCCACGATCGAACCGGCTCCCGTGGCGACCTTGAGCGGGAAGGTGGCGTCACGCGAGGCGAGGTGGAAGGTGACCGTCCTGCCCTTCGCCACCACCGACTTGAGCGTGGTGAAGAGGGACCGCGGGCCCACGTCCGACTTGATCGCCAGCACCCGGTCGAAGGAGTACTTGACGTCCTCGCCGGTCATCGCGCGCCCGCCGGGGAAGCGCAGATCGTCACGGAGCTCGCAGCGGTAGGTCCGCAGATCCGTTCCGACGAAGGCGCAGCTCCGCGCCGCGTCCGGCACCGGTGTGACGGAACCGGGTTTGAACGTCAGGAGAGATTGGTAGATGTTGCTGAACAGCGCCCAGGATCCCGCGTCGTAGGCGCCCGCCGGATCGAGCGACGTGACCACATCGGTCGTCCCGACCGTGATCGGTTTCTGTTCGGCCCGGTCGGACGGGAGCAGCTGCCAGCCACCCGCTCCCGCAGCCACCAGTACCAGACTTGTGATGAGTATCCGCAGACGGATCGGCCGCATCGCTGTGCCCCTCTATCACGCCCACCCCTGACCGTGATGGCGCTCACCCAACCACAAGCGAAAGACGCGTGTAAGGAAAACCGCGCGTCTCACAGGTAACGGTCGTGAACGGCCATCCGGGACATGGCCACCCGATGCGTGCGATCCGGAACAGCTCCGCCGGGAGGGCCGGCCACGGAGTCGCGGCCGGCCCTCCCGGCGGCTCTCACGCCTGGCGCGAGGCGAGCTGTACGAGGGTGATGTCGGAGGGGGCCCCGACCCGTACGGGCGGGCCCCAGGCGCCCGCGCCGCGTGTCACATAGAGCTGGGTGTCGCCGTACCGCTCCAGTCCGGCCACCGTCGGGTTCGCCAGTTCGGCGACGAGGCTGCCCGGCCAGAGCTGGCCGCCGTGCGTGTGTCCGGAGAGCTGGAGGCCGACACCGTGGCGTACGGCGTCGTCGATGACGATGGGCTGATGGGCGAGGAGTACGGACGTCCTGGTCCGGTCGCGGTCGCCGAGCGCCTTCTCGAAGTCGGGACCCGAGCCCTCGCTCTCGCCCGCGACATCGTTGACACCGGCGAGATCGAAGCCGGGCATCTCCACGCGCTCGTTCTCCAGGGGTCGCAGCCCCAGTTCGCGTACATGGTCGACCCAGGCGGCGGCGCCGGAGAAGTACTCGTGGTTGCCGGTGACGAAGAACGCGCCGTGCGGTGCCTCCAGGGCGGCGAGCGGCTCCGCCGCCGGGCCCAGGTCCTCGACGCTGCCGTCCACCAGGTCCCCGACGACGGCGATCAGATCGGGGCTCGCGGAGTTGATGGTGTCGACGATGCGCTGGGTGTGGGCGCGGCCCAGGATCGGGCCGAGATGGATGTCGCTGACGACGGCGATACGGAAACCGTGGGCGCCGCGCGGGAGTCCGGCGAGCGGTACGGTCACGCGCTTGATCCGGGGGCCGCGCAGCACGCCGTAGGTGCCGTAGCCGACGGTGGCGAGCGCGGCGGTCGCGGCTGCGCCGCCGACGACACGGGAGACGAAGAGCCGGCGGGAGGGCGAGGCGGTGGTGCCCGTGGCGGTGGCGGGAGGGGAGGCCTGACCGTCACGCGGACCGTCGGCTATGACCCCGCTCGCGGGGGCGGACGCGGATGACGCGGCGGACGCGGATGACGTACGGGCCTCGGCCTTCGCTCCCGCTCCCGTTCCCGCTCCGGCGCCGGTCGAGGCACGGGCCGCAGCAGGGGCTCCGGCCGTGGTTCCGGCGGTGACCAGGTCCGGGGCGGCCTCGCGCTCCGTCTCCCGGCGGTCCATCAGCCGCCGGAGCAGGGGCCGTACGGCCTCACCCACCGCCAGGGCCAGCACCAGATACAGCAGCACCGCCAGCCAGAGGAAGCCCGGCCAGGCCAGCACCCGCTGGAGCCAGAAGGGCGTTTCTGACCGCCCCACGCTCACGGCGGCGACGGACAGCACCGGCAGTACGACGATGGCGACGGTGCCCAGCCTGCGGGCCGTACCGCTCGACTCCGTCGTGTCGCGCACCAGGCGCCGCCACACAAACCAATGCGCCCCGACGATCACCGCCACGACGGCGAGCACCGCGAGAACGACCACGACGACCACGAACGGTCCCCCTATTCCTGTCCTAGTTGTTTGGCGGTCAGCCCTTGTTGCCGACGGTCAGCGCTGTTCGCGCTTGAGCGCGCGTACGCCACGGAACCCGATCGCGCCCACAGCCGTCCCCAGAAGGAAGGACACGACGGCGAGCAGCAGGTGCACCCAGAAATAACCTGTCGGCTCACCGGCGTCGTCGAAAGCGAGTCCGCTCCCGTCCTGCCAGAGGTTCTTGACGAAAGTGATCCAGATGAACCAGCTCCACACCCCGAACACGAGCAGGAACCACGACACGGGGCGGCTGAGCTTCATGGATTCAGTATCACCGGCGTTCCACGGGCGGCGGCAACGGGGTCCTGGGACCGGAGGGCCGGAAGGGGCCGAAGTCCGGCCAAAGGTGGGCGGCATTGGGCCGGTTCGGCGGAGGGAGCGGCGGTTCACCCCGCCGGTGTCGGAAATGATGTCGTCACAATGTACGTTTCCGATCGTGTCCGCTTTGAAAAAGACCGCATTGACGGTCATCGCCGCCGCATTGCTGCCCATTCTGACCGCCGTGCCCGCGTCGGCGGACGCCAGGACCGAGAGCCCCGACAAGGAGCCCCAGCCGCCCGCGTCGATGTCCACCGTCGGCGGGGCCAGGCTCAGCAAGGCGGGCACCCAGGTGAATCTCGGCGCCGGCGCCCCGGTCCTGCCGAAGAAACTGAGCGGCCGGTCCTGGATCGTCGCGGACGCGGAGTCGGGGGAGGTACTGGCCTCGCACAACGCCCACTGGCGGCTGCCGCCGGCCTCCACGCTCAAGATGCTCTTCGCGGACACACTGCTGCCCAAGCTCTCCAAGACCCGGTCGTACAAGGTGAAGCCCAAGGACCTCGAACCCGTGGGCGCGGGCAGCAGCCTGGTGGGCGTCAAGGAGAACCTCTCGTACACCGTCCATGATCTGTGGCTCGGAGTCTTCCTGCGCTCGGGGAACGACGCCGTCCATGTGCTCGCGGCGATGAACGGCGGAGTCGCGAAGACCGTGCAGGACATGCAGGACCACGCCGACGAGCTCCAGGCACTCGACACCACCGTGGTCTCACCCGACGGTTACGACGAGCCGAAGCAGGTCTCCAGCGCGTACGACCTCACCCTGATCGCCCGCTCGGGCCTCCAGAAGAAGGACTTCCGCGAGTACTGCGCGACCTCCACGGCCAAGTTCCCCGGCGATCTGATCAGGCCGGAGAAGACGGAGAAACCGGAGAAGGGCGAGAAGAGCGAGAAGCCGGAGAAGAGCAAGAAGGTCAAGCCGGGGCGCGAGTTCTTCGAGATCCAGAACACCAACCGGCTGCTCACCGGCGCCCCCGGGATCGCCCCGTACAAGGGCATCGCGGGCGTGAAGAACGGCAACACCACCCACGCGGGCGCGACCTTCACCGGGGTCGCCGAGCGGAACGGGCGGGTGCTGCTGGTCACGGTCATGAACCCGTCCTCGCACGAGGGCCAGGCGGTCTACCAGGAGACCACGCGTCTGCTGGACTGGGGCTTCGCGGCGGCGGGGAAGGTGAAGCCGGTCGGGACGCTGGTGCCGCCGAAGTCGGCCACGACGAACGCCTCACCGACCCCCACCCCCGTGGGTGCCGAGGCGATCAAGGGCATCGAGCAGGGCAAGCCGCTCGCCGCGGCGAACAGCGGCGGTACGGGCGGTGTCGGCACGGCGCTCGCGGTGACGGGCGGGGCGCTGATCGTGCTGGCCGGCGGTGTCTATCTGGTCAACCGTCGCTGGCCGCTCCCCGACCTCGTCCGGCGGCGTCCCCGCGAGTAGCCCCGTCCGCCCGCGTGGCGGCGTCCGCTCCGGTCGTCTCGTCCGTGCGAGTCGCCACGTCCGCGCGAGGCGCCACGTCCGCGCGAGGCGCCACGTCCGCGCGCGTGGCCCCGTCGCAGGGGGCGGGGGCGCCGCCGTCATAGGCGACGCTGTCGTCCTCGGCCGGGGGGTCCCGGTCCGGGGTCGCCGTCCAGGCGGCGCAGAACAGCAGCAGCTTCGCCGTGAAGTTGATCCACAGCAGCAGCGCCACCGGCACCCCGAACGCGCCGTACGTACTCTTCGCCGCCACATCCTTGATGTAGCCGCCGATCAGCAGCTTGAGCAGTTCGAAGCCGACGGCGCCGACGAGCGCGGCGACGAAGAGCCTGTGGCGCGCCGGCTGCACCTGGGGCAGCAGCGTCAGCACGTACAGCAGGATCACGAAGTCGGCCACGACCGCCACCAGCAGAGCGGCGGCCTGCAACACCACCCCGCCCGCGCCGCCCTCGGGGACACCCAGTCCGGCGGCGGTCCGGCCGATGGCCGTGGAGCCCACGGTGGAGGCACCGAGCGAGCCCAGTCCGACCGCGCCGAGGCCCAGGAGCACCACCGCGTCCTTGGCCCTGAGCACGAACGGATTGCCCTGGTCGGCCTCGTCCAGCTCCCAGACGGCCCGCAGACATTCGCGCATCGAGCCGATCCAGCCGATACCGGTGAAGAGCAGCAGCGCGCCGGCCACCACTCCGACCGTGCCCGCGTTGGCCACCAGGGCGTCGATGTCGAGTTCGCCGGAGATACCGGGGACCTGCTCCTCGACACCGTGCTTGATCCGGCCGAGCTGGTCCTGGCTGAGCAGCGCCGCACCGATCGCCGCGCCCACGGTGATCAGCGGGAAGAGCGCGATGAAGCTGATGAAGGTGATGGCGGCGGCCAGCCGGGTCCAGTGGACCCGGTCGAGCGTCTCGTACGAACGCCAGGCATGCGTCCGCGCCAGCCGGTCCACGAGCGGGCCGATCAGCGGCCCGATCACCGGAATTCTCTTCAGCCAGTCCATGGTGGAGACCTACCCCGGGATCGGCGAACCAGCGTCACACATCACCGACCACCCATTCATACGAGCACGACAGGAAAGGTGACAAAGAATGCCTTACAGGGCGATACGGTCACCATCATGTCTGCCGACCCTTATGTCTCCCTGACCGGCTGGGGCCGTACGGCTCCGACGACCGCGCTGCTCGTGCGCCCCCGTTCGTACGAGGAAGCGGCCGACGCCGTACGCGGCGCGGGACCCCGTGGCGCGATCGCCCGTGGTCTCGGCCGGGCGTACGGCGACGCGGCGCGGAACGCGGGCGGCTCCGTGCTCGACATGACCGCCCTGGACCGTATCCACGCCGTCGACGGGGAGGGAGGCGTCGTCATGTGCGACGCGGGGGTGAGCCTGCACCGGCTGACGCACGTGCTGCTTCCGCTCGGCTGGTGCGTACCGGTGACGCCCGGGACCCGGTATGTGACGGTCGGCGGTGCGATCGGCGGCGACATCCACGGCGGCGACCACCAGATGTCGGGATCGTTCGCCCGCCATGTGCTCTCGCTGGAACTGCTGACGGCCGACGGTGAGGTCCGTACGGTTCTCCCCGGCACCCCGCTCTTCGACGCGACCGCCGGCGGCATGGGTCTGACCGGGGTGATCCTCTCGGCGGCCTTACGGCTCCACCCCGTCACGACCTCCCTGATGTCCGTCGACACCGAACGGGCCTCGGACCTGGACGATCTGCTCACCCGGCTCACCACGGTCAACCCCGCGACCGGGCGCCCGTACCGGTACGCGGTCGCGCGGATCGATCTGCTCGCGCGCGGGGCGGCGCTGGGGCGCTCGGTCCTGCTGCGCGGGGAACACGCGCCGCTGGAGGCCTTGGACGCGCTCCCGGCGCACGCTCGGCGCCGGCCGCTCGCCTTCCGGCCGGGACGGCTGCCTGCCGCACCCGCCCACGTACCGTCAGGACTGCTGGGACGCGGGGCGGTCGGACTCTTCAACGAGATGTGGTACCGCGCGGCGCCCCGGCGGCGGCGCGCCGGTGAGCTGCGCCGGCTCTCGGCGTTCCTCCATCCGCTGGACGGTGTGCCGCGCTGGAACCGGGTCTACGGACGGGACGGCTTCGTCCGGTACCAGTTCGTCGTGGGGGACGGTCAGGAGCGGGCGCTGCGCAGGATCGTGGAGCGGGTCGCGCGCCGGGGCTTCCCGTCCTACCTCGCCCTACTGAAACGGTTCGGTCAGGGGGACCCCGGGTGGCTGTCGTTCCCGGTGGCGGGCTGGGCGCTGGCCCTGGACCTGCCGGCCGGAGTGACCGGCGCGGGCTCGTTCCTCGACGAACTGGACGAGGACGTCGCGGCGGCGGGCGGACGGGTCAATCTCGCGAAGGACGCGCGGCTCCGGCCGGATCTGGTGGCCGCGATGTATCCGCGGCTGGACGAGTTCCGCGCGCTGCGGGCCGAGGTGGATCCGTCGTCCGCCTTCACCTCGGACCTCTCGCGGCGGCTGGATCTGTAGGCCTTTCCGGGGTCCTTCCGTGGCCTCTCCGGGGCCTCTCCGGGGCCTTCCTGCGTTTTCCTCATCTTCTCCCCCCGTGTCTCCCTCGTGTCTCCCTCATGTCTCCCCCGTGTTCCCGCGCTTTTCCAGGAGCGATCCACCATGAAGGACGCCTTCGGCATCCCGCAGTCCCTGCTCATCCTCGGCGGTACGTCGGAGATCGGTCTCGCCACCGCGCGCCGGCTGATCGCACGCCGTACGCGTACGGTCTGGCTGGCGGGCCGTCCCTCCCCCGCCCTGGACACCGCGGCCGACCGGCTGCGGACCCTCGGCGCGGACGTCCGTACCGTCGCCTTCGACGCCCTGGACCCCGCCTCCCACACGGAGTCGCTCGGAAAGGTCTTCGCGGAGGGCGACATCGACCTGGTGCTGCTCGCGTTCGGGATCGTCGGCGATCAGGCGCACGACGAGGCCGACCCGCTCGCGGCCGTCCGTGTCGCGCAGACCAATTACACCGGCGCGCTCTCGGCCGCACTGGTGTGCGCGGGCGCGTTGCAGATGCAGGGGCATGGCGCGCTGGTGGTGCTCTCGTCGGCGGCCGGTGAGCGCGCCCGCCGCGCGAACTTCATCTACGGGTCGAGCAAGGCGGGTCTCGACGCGTTCGCCCAGGGGCTGGGGGACGCCATGCAGGGCACGGGGGTGCAGGTGATGATCGTACGGCCCGGCTCCGTACGGTCGCGGAAGACGGCCGCCCTTGAGGCGACGCCGATGGCCACCACGCCGGAGGCGGTGGCGGCGGCGATCGAGCTGGGACTGCGGCGGCGCTCGGAGACGGTGTGGGTGCCGGGGGCGCTGCGGCTGGTGATGTCGGCGGTACGGCATCTGCCGCGTCCGGTGTTCCGCAGACTGCCGGGCTGAGGCGAGCCGAGCCCGTCCGAGCCGCGCCCCTTGCGAGCCGAACCCCGTCCGAGCCGTCGCCCTGGGCCCCGGGCTGCCTGGGCGCCCTGCGGGCTCAGGGGCTTGGGGGGGCTCAGGGGCTCAGGGGCTCATCGAGGCGGGTCGGTCGGCGGGGGTGCTGTGATCGACGGGGGTGTCATCGCGGACGGGGGTGGTCTGAAAGGGCACTCCCGAGGCCTCTCCGTCCCCGCCGAACGCGTACTCGTGCAGCTTGCGCCACACCCCGTCGGTGCCCTGCTCGTACAGCGCGAAGGAAGTGCAGCTCCAGGCGGCGCCGTACTCGGACAGCTCCTCGTAGGCCCGGTCCATCGCCTCCTCGGCGATACCGTGCGCCACGGTCACATGGGGGTGGTACGGGAACTGGAGTTCGCGGACGAGCGGTCCCGAGCTGTCCCTGACCCGCTTCTGGAGCCAGGTGCAGGCCGACGCGCCCTCCACGACCTGGATGAAGACGACCGGGGAGAGCGGGCGGAACGTACCCGTACCGGAGAGACGCATCGGGAAGGGCCTGCCCGCCGACGCGACCGACGCGAGATGCGCCTCGATCGAGGGCAGCGCCGACGCGTCGACCTCGGTGGGCGGCAGCAGCGTGACATGCGTGGGGATGCCGTGCGCGGCGGGATCGCCGAAGCCCGCACGCCGCTCCTGGATCAGGCTGCCGTACGGCTCCGGGACCGCGATCGAAACGCCGAGCGTTACGGTCCCCACGTCGTTCTCCTCAGTCCGTGTGTCGTCCGTGTGTCGGGTGGTGATGAGCAGGGCCACCGTCCGCCAGTGTGACGGTCGCACCGGCCGACTGGCCAGCGCTCGCCCCTCCGCGTACGCCGACCGACGGACGGAGCCGCCGTCCGTGTGTGGCCGCCGGCTCTCGATGAGCGGTGCTCGGCGGGCGGCCACAGGCCGACGGTGCCCGGTCGCCGGTGCCCGGCGGGGCGGTGCTCGACGGGCGGGTGCTTGGCGGGCGGGTGCTTGGCGGGCGGGTGCTTGGCAGACGGCGGCCGACGGGCGGTGGGGGTGGGCGGCGGAGGGTGTCCGGCCCGTCCGGCCTCAGTGCTTGGCGGGCAGGAAGCCGACCCTGTCGTAGGTCTGCGCCAGGGTTTCGGCGGCGACGGCCCGCGCCTTCTCCGCGCCCTCGGCCAGGATCGAGTCCAGCGTCTCCGGGTCGTCCAGATACTCCTGGGTGCGGGTTCTGAACGGGGTCACGAAATCGACCATGACGTCCGCCAGATCCGTCTTCAGCGCGCCGTAACCCTTACCGGTGTACTTCTGCTCCAGCTCCGCGACGGGCGTATCCGTGAGTGTGGAGTAGATGGTGAGCAGATTGCTCACGCCCGGCTTGGCCACGGTGTCGAACAGGATCTCCGTGCCCGTGTCGGTGACCGCGCTCTTGATCTTCTTCGCGGTGGTCTTCGGCTCGTCGAGCAGATTGACCAGGCCCTTGAGCGTGGACGCGGACTTGCTCATCTTGATCGTCGGGTCCTGGAGGTCGTAGATCTTCGCGACCTCCTTGACGATGTGCGGCGCGGGGACCGTGAACGTGGGGCCGAAGCGGGTGTTGAACCGCTCGGCGAGATCGCGCGTGAGCTCGACGTGCTGGCGCTGGTCCTCGCCGACCGGCACGGAGTTGGCCTGGTAGAGCAGGATGTCCGCGACCTGGAGGATCGGATATGTGAAGAGGCCGACCGTGGCGCGGTCCGCGCCCTGCTTGGCCGACTTGTCCTTGAACTGCGTCATCCGGGAGGCCTCGCCGAAGCCGGTGATGCAGTTCATGACCCAGGCGAGCTGGGCGTGTTCGGGCACATGGCTCTGGACGAAGAGCGTGCAGCGCCGGGGATCGAGACCGGCGGCGAGGAGCTGGGCGGCGGCGAGGCGCGTATTGGCGCGCAGCTCGGCGGGGTCCTGCGGAACGGTGATCGCGTGCAGGTCCACGACCATGTAGAAGGCGTCGTGGGTGTCTTGCAGCGCCACGTACTGGCGCACCGCACCGAGGTAGTTCCCGAGGTGGAACGAGCCTGCGGTGGGCTGGATTCCGGAGAGCGCGCGGGGACGATCAGAGGCCATGTCCACCATTCTCTCAGGTGTGACCCACAGCCCGTGAACGGATCTCCGTGGAGTGGGAACCGATCCGGGGCGGGCGGTGTATCAAAGCTGTGAGCACTCGGGAGGGGACCCTGGAGGGGGGCCGCACCCTGACGGTTGCGGATGAGTCGGCGGTGATCGCGCGCGTGCGTTCCGGTGAGCCGGAGGCGTATGCGGAGCTGGTGCGCGCGTATACGGGCGTCGCCCTGCGGGCCGCCGTCGCCTGTGGCGCGGGGCCGGACGCGGAGGATGTGGTGCAGGCCGCGTTCTTCAAGGCGTATCGCTCGCTGGGAAGCTTCAAGGACGGCTCCCCGTTCCGCCCCTGGCTGATACGGATCGTGGTCAATGAGACAAGGAACACAGTGCGCTCGGCGGTCCGGCTGCGGGCCGTGGCCGGGCGGGAGGCGATGCTGCTGGGCTCCGAGCCGCTGATACCGGAGTCGGTGGACCCGGCGATGGCGGCCGTGGCGGAGGAGCGGCGCGCGCTGCTGGTGTCCGCGCTGGAGAAGCTGAGCGAGGACCAGCGGCAGGTGGTGACGTACCGCTATCTGCTGGAGATGGACGAGGCGGAGACGGCCGAGGTGCTGGGCTGGCCGCGCGGCACGGTCAAGTCGCGGCTGAACCGCGCGCTGAAGAAGCTGAGCGGAATCGTGACGGCACCAGGTCCGGACGGCTGGGAGGGAGGTGAGGGGCATGGGTGACGAGGCGGACGGCGACAGGGGTGGCAAGAGGGCGGCGGCGGGCGGATCGCAGGAGGACAGCGCACTGGTGGAGGAGCTGAGGGCGCTGGGGCGCGGGATGCGGATTCCTGATGTCGACGGCGAGACGATGGCCGAGCGGGTGCTGGCCCAGCTCCTCGCCGAGGCCGTACCGGTGCCAGTACCGGGGTCGGGGACAGGATCGAGGACAGCGGCGGGGACGGAGCCCGCGGCTGTGCCTGAGCCGCCGGGGCCGCCAGGGCCGCCGGGGCGATCGGCGCGGGTGCGCCGGTGGCTGCGCGAGCGATGGCGAAGGGTGGCCGCCGGGCTCTCCGGACTGCTGGTCGTGCTGGTGCTGACGCCTCCGGTGCGGGCGGCGGTCGCGGACTGGTTCGACTTCGGCGGGGTCGAGGTGCGGTATGACCCGTCGGCCGGCCCTCGTACGCCACCCGCCACGCCCTCCGCGGTGCCGGCCCCGGGGTGCCACCGGCCGGTGACGATCGCGGAGGCGGCGCGGCGAGCCGGCTTCACCCCCCGGGTGCCGGCCGAGCTGGGCGACCCGGATGTGGTGTCGCTGGCCGAGACCTCGCCCGGCCGGTCCGTGGTCAGTCTCTGCTGGACCGAGCGGGGGCGGACGATCCGTCTGGACGAGTTCCCGGCGACCTTGGACATCGGCTTTGTGAAGCAAGTCAGCGTGCTGCCGGAATGGCTCTCGCTGCGCGACGGGACCACGGGTCTGTGGTTCGGGAAGCCGCATCTGCTGCGCTTCCGGCTGATCGGCGGGGACGGCGAGGGCTGGTCCGAATCCGTCCGGCCGGCGGGCCCCACGCTGCTCTGGCAGCACGGCGACCGGCTGACGCTGCGGCTGGAAGGGGTGACGTCGGTGGCACGGGCGGAGGCCATCGCGGAATCGGTGCGCGGAGACGGCGGATCGCCGCGCTAGGTCCTGTCCGGCGCGGGAAAAGACTCGGAAGACGCGGGAGAAGTGGGAACCGATCGGGGCCGGGCGGTGTAAAGGAGGTGACGCGGACGCGGTTCGGACGGTCCGTACCGCGCGTCGGCAGGGGGAATCATGCGACCGCGATATGCGCGAACTCTCCGGTGGATCGGCGCACTTGTGGCGATGCTGGCGCTGACCTGGGTGTGTGCCCCGAGCGCGGTGGCCGGAGGGCCGACCAGCGTGCTGGTCGCCTCGCCGGAGAGCGGGGAGACGGCCGCTCTTTACTACAGCGATGGGGACTATGAGGAGCTGATGCGGCAGCTCGGCGCCCTGGCGGACCCGATGGCGCGGCCGACGGGGCAGCCGGAGCGCCCGGTCTCGCTGGACGGGGCGGTGGGCTCACGGCTGATCAATGTCACCTGGATGGTCCATGATGTGCAGCCCTGGCGGGTGGACCAGTTGTATCCCAGCGCGGACCCCGCCACGGTCTGGATCCATACGGCATTCGAACCCTCGTCGTCGGACGGGGTCTGGCGCAGGGCGAAGCGACCGGCGCAGCTGCACACGCTGCTGAGGAAGCTGGGGGTGATGGGCCCGAAGACCGGGGAGAGTGCCGCGCCCGGTGCCCTCGTCCCGTCGGCGTCGGCCGGTCCGGAGGAGGACAGGGGGACGGAGAGTGCCGGTTCGCGGAGTTCCGGGGCGGATGCGGGCTCTGTCTGGTGGTGGGCGATACCGGGGCTGGCGGCCGGGGTCGCCATCGGTCTGGGGGTACGGCCCCTGGTGGCGCGGCTGCCGCGCCCGCCCTTCCGGCGCGGTGGTGAGCGGGGGCCTGGAGACGGACCGCGTCAGCAGCTCCTGGACGTGTAGCTGTCCCGACCGGTAGCTGTCCCGACCGGACGGACGTGTTGACCGGACGTCTCGTCCCGGGACCTGTCCGTCCTTCCCGGGACCTGTTCAGCCGGGCACGCCGGGTGCAAGGTTTCTTCCCGCACAGGGTGAGCGACGATAGAAAGTAGGGCGTCGCCCCGCCCACGCCGGACAGCTTGTCCTGACCGATCGGAGAGCCCGTGTCGACTACGGAGAGTGCCATCGCCTCGGCGGAGGCCCACAGTGCGCACAACTACCACCCGCTGCCCGTGGTCGTCAGCTCGGCGGACGGTGCATGGATGACGGACGTCGAGGGACGTCGCTTCCTCGACATGCTCGCCGGATATTCGGCGCTCAACTTCGGCCATGGCAACAGAAGACTCATCGACGCGGCCAAGGCACAGCTCGAAAGAGTGACCCTGACGTCCCGGGCGTTCCACCACGACCGCTTCGCCGACTTCTGTACGCGGCTGGCGGAGCTGTGCGGCATGGAGATGGTCCTGCCGATGAACACGGGGGCGGAGGCGGTGGAGACCGCGGTGAAGACCGCCAGGAAATGGGGGTACCGCGTCAAGGGCGTGCCGGACGGGATGGCGAAGATCATCGTGGCGGCCAACAACTTCCATGGGCGTACGACCACCATCGTCAGCTTCTCCACCGACAGCGAGGCGCGGGCGGACTACGGGCCGTACACACCGGGGTTCGAGATCGTTCCGTACGGCGATCTCACGGCGCTGGACGCGGCGATGACGGAGAACACCGTGGCGGTGCTGCTGGAGCCGATCCAGGGCGAGGCCGGGGTGCTGGTCCCGCCGGCGGGCTATCTCGCCGGGGTGCGGGAGATGAGCCGGGCGCGCGATGTGCTGTTCATCGCGGACGAGATCCAGTCGGGCCTGGGCCGGACGGGAAAGACCTTCGCGTGCGAGCACGAGGGTGTGGTCCCCGACATGTACGTCCTCGGCAAGGCCCTGGGCGGCGGGGTGGTGCCGGTGTCGGCGGTGGTGTCGTCGGCCGAGGTGCTGGGTGTGTTCCACCCGGGTGAGCACGGCTCGACGTTCGGCGGCAACCCGCTCGCCTGCGCCGTGGCACTGGAGGTCATCGAGATGCTGCGGACCGGTGAGTTCCAGCAGCGCGCCGCGGAGCTGGGCGACCATCTCCACCATGAGCTGGGGCTGCTGGTGGGCGGCGGGGCGGTGGAGGCGGTACGGGGCCGTGGGCTCTGGGCCGGGGTGGACATCACACCGTCGCGCGGGACGGGCCGGGAGATCTCGGAGCGGCTGATGGACCGGGGTGTGCTGGTGAAGGACACCCACGGTTCCACGATCCGTATCGCTCCCCCGCTGGTGATCAGCAAGGAGGACCTGGACTGGGGCCTGGACCAGTTGCGCGCGGTGCTGACGGACGAGGACCGGCAGCCGGGGACCGACGGACGGGAGCGTGCGGGCGCCCCCGTCTGACCGGATCGGGCCAGCCCCGATGCGGCGGACCCCACCCGGGTAGGCCGCCTGGCCCGGGTCCCGCCCGGATCGGGCCGGGCGGCCTAGAGAATGACGTGGGGCAGAAAGCGGGCGTACTCGTCCGTGATCAGGCCCGACGACTCCCGGATGCCGAGTCCCGCCGCCTCGTCCTCGACGATCCAGGCGCCGAGCACCACGCGGTTGCCGTCGAAGTCGGGCAGCGGGGCCAGCTCCTGGTAGCAGCAGGCCTCGTCCCGTATCACCGGGGCCCGGCCGGGTTCATGGACGGTGACCCCGGCGCCCTCGCGGCCGAGCAGGGGCTTGGCGACATAGCCGCGGGAGGAGGCGAGTTCGCGGGGGCCGTCGAGATAGGCGGGGAGCAGATGGGGGTGACCGGGGTGGAGCTCCCAGAGGATCGCGAGGAGTGCCTTGTTGGAGAGGAGCATCTTCCAGGCGGGTTCGATCCAGCAGGTGGTGCCGGTGCCACCGCCGTTGTCGAGGGTGTCCCGTACATACGGCCCGAACCGGTCGGTGGTCAGCCACTCCCAGGGATAGAGCTTGAAGCAGGTGCGGATGAAGCGGAGCCGGTCGTCGACGAAACGGCCGGAGAGCCGGTCCCAGCCGATCTGTTCGACGGAGAGGGCCTCTGTGGCGAGCCCGGCCTGTTCGGCGGTCTCCCGCAGATACGCCACGGTCATCAGGTCCTCGCCCAGTTCGTCCCCGTCGGAGTGGGCGAAGTGGACGGGACCCGGCGGGAGGAGGCCGGCCTGACGTTTCCAGGCGGCGACGAGGCGCTCATGGAGGGAGTTCCACTGGTCGCCGTCGGGGAACCGGTCCTCCAGCCAGAACCACTGCGCGCTCGCGGCCTCGACCAGTGAGGTGGGGGTGTCGGCGTTGTACTCCAGCATCTTCGGCGGGCCCGTGCCGTCGTAGCGCAGATCGAACCGGCCGTAGATGGAGGGGAGTTCGGCGCGGCGCCGCCAGGACTCGGCTATGAGGGCCACCAGGCCGGGGTCGGTGATCCCCAGCTCGGCGAACCGGTTCCGTTCCACGATATGCGCGGCGGCGCCCAGACAGAGGGCGTGCAGTTCTTCGACGGTCTCTTCGAGGGCCTCCACCTCGGGCAGGGTGAAGGTGTAGTAGGCGCTCTCGTCCCAGTACGGACGGAGCGTTCCGTCCGGGTAGCGGGTGAGCGGATAGATGACGCCCTGTTCCTCGACGGTCTGCTGCCAGTTGGCCCGGGGTTCGATGGTGTGACGTTTCATCAGCGCGTCACCCGGGCGCCGGGGCGGGTGGCGGAGCGACGGGGCGTCATTCAGCCGCCGCCCGAACCGGAGTTGGAGCAGCCGAAACCACCGCGGTCGACGGCGGACTTGTCGAAGCTGCCCCCTTCGACCTTGCCCTTCTTGCTGGATCCGCCGTAGTAGTACGAGCCGCTGCCGCCGCTCTCGCACTGGGAGCTGGGCAGTGACGCCCGGGTCGTCCGGTCGGCGCACCGTTTGTCGGGCTCCGACCCGCAGGATGTGATCGTGATCGCCAGCAGTCCCATACCGCCGAGCACGACCGTGCTCGACCTCAGTCTCCGTTGCCGCGCGGTCATGCGCCGCCCTCCCCCGTTGCACGTGAACCCGTTGTATGCGAAGCGGTCTCTTTCTGACCGTTCGTACACAGTAATTGGCCACACTTGCTCATCGAAGAGGTGGTGCACCATCGCGGCGAGTCCGGGCAGATCCCGGCAAACCCCTGGGGGCGGCGGAACCGCCGCCCCCAGGGCCGCTGTTGGACGGGGACTAGTTCTCGCCGCCGCCGTACGGGCGGGTAATGGCTTCCATGGCGTGACCGACCGGGTCGATGAAGTACACGCCGCGGCCACCGTCGTTGTGGTTGATCTCGCCGGGGTGCTTCTGATGCGGATCGGCGTAGAACGTGACGCCCTCGTCCTGGATGCGCCGGAAGATTCCGTCGAAGTCTTCCTCGCTGACCAGGAAGGCGTAGTGCTGCGGCACGATCGACTCCGGCGGTATGGAGGCGAAGTCGAGGGTCACGCCGTTGCTCAGTTCGACGGGGATGAACGGGCCCCACTCGGTCCCTACCGGGAGGTCGAGGATATGGGCCAGGAATTCAGCGGATTCCCGGTTGTCCCGGGAGTGAATGATGGTGTGATTCAACTGGATCGACACTGTGGAATGCCTCCGTAAGGCAAACTCACGGGCGCCTCCATGCCTCACCCGGACGGTGACCGACACGCGATGCCGTACCGATCATCCTAATTCGAGCCCCGAAAGCTGTCGACCGCCGGCATGAGCCTGGGCCGTGTCTTCAAAGTGGCGTCGTCCGCCCGCAGGGCGGGGCCGGCGCCCGTCGCGGAGCGGCTGATGTCACCGCGGTGCGGTGCATCGCAAGGCGGAGGATCGGCGTCGTCGATGGACCGGGCGTACTCGGACGACTCCGACAACGCGGCGAGGTGCCGTGCCGGGCGTCTCCGGCCAGACGCCACTTTGAAGACACGGCCTAGGGAAGGACCCGGCACAGCGCGTCCAGCGCGCCCGGCCACGCGCTGTCCGACGGGGTGCCGTAACCGACCACCAGGGCATCGGCGCCCGGCGGGACGGACGGGTGCCGGAAGCGGCTCATGCCGTACACCGCCAGCCCCTGCCAGGCCGCGGCCTCGACGACCGAGCGCTCGGTGCCGGGCGGGAGTTCGACGACGGCGTGGAGACCGGCCGCGATCCCGGTCACCCGGATCTCCGGGGCCTGCTCGGCGAGCGCCGCCACGAGTTGGTCACGGCGGCGCCGGTAGCGCAGCCGCATGGAGCGGACATGACGGTCGTACGCGCCCGAGGCGATGAATTCCGCGAGCGTGAGCTGATCGAACACGCTCGACACCCAGTCCGTCCCGCCCTTCGCCTCGCTCACCTCCCCGACCAGTTCCTCCGGCAGTACCAGCCATCCGAGCCGCAGTCCGGGCGTCAGGGACTTGCTCGCGGTGCCGAGATACACCACCCGTTCGGGGTCGAGTCCCTGAAGCGCGCCGACGGGTTGTCTGTCGTAGCGGAACTCGCCGTCGTAGTCGTCCTCCAGGATCAGCCCGTCCGTGCCGCGCGCCCAGTCGACGGCGGCCGAGCGCCGGTCGGGGTGGAGCGCCATGCCGAGGGGGAACTGATGCGCCGCGGTCAGCAGTACGGCTCCGACGCCGCGCGTCAGCGCCAGTTCCTGGGTGCGGGCGCCGCGCGCGTCGAGCGCGAGCGCGGGGGTCCGCAGCCCCGCCTCGGCCAGCACATTCCAGTGCAGGTCGAGACCGTACGACTCGACGGCCACCGCCCGCACCCGCCGGGCCCTGAGCACCTGCCCCAGCAGCATCAGCCCATGGATGAATCCGGAGCAGACGACGATCCGTTCCGGGGTCGCGTACACGCCACGGGTCCGCGCCAGATAGTCGGCGAGGACGGTACGCAGTTCGATTCGGCCGAGGGGGCCGCCGTACCCGAGGGCCTCGTGCGGCGCGGCCGTCAGCGCCCGGCGAGCGGCCGTGAGCCACTGGGCGCGCGGAAATCCGGCGAGGTCGGGGAAGCCGGGCAGCAGGCTGTGGGCGGGCCCACGACGGGCCGGCCGGGTCCTGGGCGGCGCGGGCGCGGTCCGGCGGGGCGCGGCCCGCCGGGCCACCTGCGTCCCCGAGCCCTGCCGGGCGGTGAGCCACCCTTCGGCGACCAGTTCGGCGTACGCGTCGGCCACGGTGTTACGGGCGACACCCAGGTCGAGGGCGAGCGAGCGGGAGGACGGCAGCCGGGTGCCGGGGGCGAGCCGGCCCGTACGGACGGCTTCGCGCAGGGCGTCCATAAGACCGGCGCGCAACCCGGAACCACGCGGCTCAAGATGGAGATCCACACCGAGGACGCCGCCTGCCCCAGGTCCGGCGGAAGGTTCGGTGGAAGGGCCGACGGGAGGGCTGGCGGGAGGTCCGGCCGACGCGTCGTCCGGCCGGTCGTCCGGCGAATCAGCCTGAGAATTGGCCCAGGAATCCCTCATGGAAATGGACCATACCTCTGTGCCACCGGACGCGTAGCGTCGGACGTATGACGACGCACACAGAGAACGAGACGAAGCGCTACGCCCCCGAGCACTCCCCGCGGCTGGAGCTGGCCAAGCTCGCCCCCGAGGTCTACAAGGCCATGGTCCGGCTGGACGCCGCGGCCCGGCACGGCGTCGACCCGACCCTGCTCGAACTGGTCAAGATCCGCGCCTCCCAGCTCAACCACTGCGCGTTCTGCCTCGACATGCACACCAAGGACGCGCTGGCGGCCGGCGAGTCGGTGGAACGCGTCATCCAGCTCAGCGCCTGGGAGGAGTCCCGGCACTTCTACACACCGAAGGAGATCGCGGCGATCGAGCTGACCGAGGCGGTCACCGTGCTGACCGACGGTTTCGTGCCGGACGAGGTGTACGAGAGGGCCGCGGAGCAGTTCGACGAGACCGAGCTGGCCCATCTGATCGCCGCGATCACAGTGATCAACGCCTGGAACCGGTTCGGTGTCTCCACCCGGATGGTCCCCGGCCACTACACGCCGGGCCAGTTCGCGCACTGACCCTCGGCCGACGGCTTCCCGGCGTCGGGCGCCGCCCGCCCCGCGACCGCCCGCCCCGCGCCCGGCCGGTCAGCTCCAGCCGGGCTCGAAGGGTTCCAGGACCGTGCCCAGCAGTCGCCGCAGATCCGATACCTGCCCCGCGGGGGCGGCCACCAGTACCGCGTACTGCCCGCCGTCGGTGGCGGTGAAGACCCGCTCGACGCACTGGCGGCGGCCTCCGGACGTGTCATTGTCGTACGAGTAGACCAGTTCGGCGGCGTCACCGGTCGGGTTCTCGTCCCCGCCGACGACCGTGCCTACGCCGACCTCCGTATAGCCCTCGTTCCTGGTCGCGAGGTCCGCCGACGACTGGCGGACCAGATCCAGCGGTGTCATGTCCTCCTCCGAGATCGCGAAGACCTGGATCAGACTGCTCTCGTCGTCCGTCGTGTAGAAGACCCCGTTGTCGCGCGAGGTCCGCTCCCAGCCTTCGGGTACGGCGACCGTGAAGCCCTTGGGGTCCTCGGCCACCCGGAACCCGGGCGGCAGACCGCCGGCGGAGGGGTCACCGGTCGCATCCGTCGCGTCCGTCCCGCCGAGACCGTCGGTGGGAGCGTCGGTCCCCGCGTCGGCGGAGGACGCCGAGGAGCCGGCGGAGTCGGACGGGTACGCGGACTCGGAGACGCTGACGCCCGGCCCCGCGGCCGTCCCGTCCGTGGCGCCGTCCCGGCCCCAGGTGATCCAGGCAGCCACCGCGCCCGCGCCCACCACGGCCGCGACGGCGATCACCACGAGGGGCATACGGCGCGATCCCTGGCCCAAGGCACGGTCCAAGAAACGGCCGTACGGATCAACCGCGCCCCCGGTCCGCACGAGGTCCGTCCCCTCGGCACCCGTCGGCTCGGCACCCGTCTGTCCGACGCCCTCGTGCTGGCCGCCCGCCTGCGAATGCCCCTGACCCTGCCCCTGGACCTGACCCTGGTCGTACGGCGCGAACAGCGGCAGCGGGGGCGGCGGCGGGGTGTACGGCAACGGCGCCCTGCCGCTCTCCCACCGCTGGGTCCCGGCATTCCAGCGCGGCCCGGCCCCGGTCTCGGTCCCGGCTTCGCCCCCGGCCATGCGTCAGCCGCCCAGCAGCGCGCCGACGGCTTCGCCGACCGCGACCCCGGACGCGAGCGTCCCCACGACACCGCCCGTCAGCGCCAGCGCGTCCCGGAGACCGGCGAGCCTGCCGGGGCCCGCCGCGCCGGCCGTGGTGATCTCCTCCTCGGCGGCGACGAGTTCCGCGTCGAGCACGGCGGTGCCGTCCGTGGCGACGAAGCGCCCCAGGTCCTCGCGCAGCGCCCGTACCGCCGCCAGCAACTCCGCCTGGGCGGGATCACTCGCCTGCCCCGTGGCACCGGTACCGGTGTTGGTGTTGGTGACGGTGTTGTGGTCACCGATGCCGATCGCGCTGCCGCTCACCGAGCCGATCCGCACCTCCGGACGCGCCGGGTTCGCCGGGCTCGCCGATTGTGTCCGACGCGCCTGACCGTCCTCGTCAGTTGCCGCCATTGCTGCCTCCCGCTGCCTCGTCGCGGTTGCCGATCGTGTTGTGGTCGCCGATGCCGACGGCACTGTTCTGCACGGACTCGATGAAGACTCCGCCGTTGGTGACGTTGATGATCTTCTGTTCGAACTCGGCCGTCTGCCAGCCCGCTTCGTACAGCGCCTGCCGCACACCGCCCGCCACCCGGTCCTCGACGCTCTTGAGGTACCGGCTCACATCCATCTCCTGGAAGAGCGAGGCCTCGCTGTCGGAGCCGAGTTCCCGGATGGAGAGCGCGGGCCCGGCCGGCAGCGCGCCGCCGTATCCGCCGCTGAGCCGCCGCCACTCGACGACCGCGTACCGCCCGAGGGTGAGCAGCATCTGCCCGATCGATCCCGGCGTATGCGTCAGGGCCCAGACGGCCTTGCCGAACCAGGAGTTGTTCAGATACTGGTGCGCCAGCCGGTCCGCCTCACGGAACTGGCGCCGTACGGGCAGCAGCACATGCGGAGCGACCTCCAGCATCAGCATGCCGCCCTGGGTGTGCACCCGTACGAAGACGGTGACGACCAGTTCCTCATGCCATCCGCCCACTCTGATACGGAGGAAGTGGCGCCGTGTCTCGCCTCCCTCCTCGACGGAGTCGGCGCGGTGCCGGGCGAAGCCCACGGCGTCGTACGGCGCTCCGTCCCGCCGTTGGAGTCCGTCGACCGGGAGGAAGACGCACTCGTCGACACGCAGCTCGCGCAGCCGGTCACGCACGGCCGCCGCCGCTTCCGGGGAACCGTGCGGGGAGGGCACCCGCAGGGCCTCCAGCAACGGCACGATCTGGCGCAGAACCTCACCGTTGTCGATCGGCACCGGCCCGCCGCCCGGAGCTCCCTTGCCGCCCGCACCGCCCGCACCATCCGTACCGCCCGTACCGTCCTCACCGCCCTGCCAGTCCTTGCGAGGGCGCAGTTCGACGGCGAGTGTCCAGGGCCGGTACGGCTCTCCGACGCCCAGGAACGGGTTCGCCGAGTGGTACATCACCAGTGGCGCGTGCTGCTCGGCGCGGATACGGGCGCTCAGCCGCTGAAGACGGCCGCCGGTGGCCAGTTCGGCGGGGTCGGAGGAGGCCGCGGGAAAACGGTACTCGGACAGTTCGTTGGTCATCACCCGGGCGAACTGTCCGCGCCGCAGCCCCACTCCGGCGGCGATCAGCAGCAACAGGATCAGGGTCGCCCAGGCCCGGCCGGGCTCCGCGGAGGTGCCGAAGCCGGCCGTGACACCCTGGATCCCGGGGACCAGTCCGCCGATGTCCTGTACCAGCTCCACCCCGCCCGGCACGTCCCCACCCGAACCGTACGACCCGCCCGAACCATCCGATCCGTCCGATCCGTCCGATCCGTCCGAAAACCCCTGTGCCAGCAGGGCCATCAGACCCACGACGGCGACGACCAGCGCGAGCCGCCCGTACCAGCGCACCACGAGCGCCGCCGCCTTGCGGTACCAGGGCGCGCCGGCTCCCCGGCCCCTGATCCAGGGTGCGATCGCCAGCAGCAGACAGGGAAAGAGGAGCAGCAGCAGAAGCCCGTCGGTGAGCGGGACGGCGGCGATCCAGAGCACCAGCATGCCGGCGCTCCAGGCCAGTTCGGTACGGCGGGCACGCAGGGCGTGCGCGAGTACCCGGGCCGCGTCGAAACCGGTCGAGGGAGCGATGAAACGCTCCTCGTGGATGTAGAGCTCGTCGAGGACGGCGTCCCGGTAGCCCCTGTCCAGATACGCCCCGGCGCAGAGCAGCCGGCACGCCTCACTGGCGGCGGGCTCCACCGGCGGTCTGCCCCACTCCTCGGCGCCCATGCCGCCCGGCCCCCGGGCCATCGCGATCTCGGTCAACGAGTCCCCCGTATGCCTCTGCCGTACGAGTCAACTTCCCTTACGGCACGGGGAGTTGAGCGTTGACGGCGGTGAAGGTGGCATCGTAGGGCATTCCGGCGACACCGCGCACACGTCTTTTCACTCGCTGTACGACGGAACGCCCCCGACGGGTGTCGAGGGCGTTCCGGTGTGCGGCGTTCGTCCGCGGCTTCGGGCTTCGGGGTTCGGGCTTCGGGATCGTCAGATCAGGCCCAGCGCGCGCACCGCGTCGCGCTCCTCCTGGAGCTCCTGTACCGAGGCGTCGATCCGGGCGCGCGAGAACGCGTTGATGTCCAGTCCCTGGACGATCTCGTACGCGCCGTCCTTGGCGGTGACCGGGAAGGAGGAGATCAGGCCCTCCGGCACACCGTAGGAACCGTCCGACGGGATGCCCATGGAGGTCCAGTCGCCCTCGGCCGTGCCGTTGACCCAGGTGTGGATGTGGTCGATGGCGGCGTTGGCGGCGGAGGCGGCCGAGGAGGCGCCACGGGCCTCGATGATCGCCGCGCCGCGCTTGGCGACGGTCGGGATGAAGGTGTCGGCCAGCCAGGCCTCGTCGTCGACGGTCTCGGCGGCGTTCTTGCCGGCGATCTCCGCGTGGAAGATGTCCGGGTACTGGGTGGCGGAGTGGTTGCCCCAGATCGTCAGCCGCTTGATGTCGGAGACGGCGGCGCCGGTCTTCGCGGCGAGCTGCGAGATGGCGCGGTTGTGGTCGAGACGGGTCATCGCGGTGAAGCGCTCGGCCGGTACGTCGGGCGCGGCGGCCTGCGCGATCAGCGCGTTGGTGTTCGCCGGGTTGCCCACGACGAGGACCTTGATGTCGTCCGCGGCATGGTCGTTGATGGCCTTGCCCTGCGGCTTGAAGATGCCGCCGTTGGCGGAGAGCAGGTCGCCGCGCTCCATGCCCTTCGTACGGGGACGGGCGCCGACCAGCAGTGCCACGTTGGCGCCGTCGAAGGCGACGTTCGGGTCGTCCGTGATCTCGATGCCGCCGAGCAGCGGGAAGGCGCAGTCGTCGAGCTCCATCGCGGTGCCCTCGGCGGCCTTGAGACCCTGCGGGATCTCCAGGAGACGCAGTTTGACCGGCACATCCGCGCCGAGCAGATGGCCGGAGGCGATGCGGAAGAGCAGCGCGTAGCCGATCTGGCCGGCCGCGCCGGTGACGGTGACATTCACGGGAGTGCGGGTCATGGCGGTCTCCGTAAGACGCTGGCGGTGGGGGTCCCTGCCCCTGGTGCGGGACATCTCCGCGGCCGCGAATCTTGACGTGAAGAGATATCCGGCGATCAGGCTATCCGACCCGCGTCTCCGCGAGCCGTCGCCCCCTTGTGGCACGGCTCACGGGCGTCGTGTCGTACCGGTACGGCGGGACGCGGCGCCCCCCAGCCGGGCTCACCTCGCCGGGCTCCCCCCGCCGGACTCCCCCACCCGAGGCTCCCGGCCGGGCTCCTGACCCGGGCTCCCAGCCGGGCCAACAGCCGCGCGCTCGGCGCGCGCTCGGCGCATGCTCGGCGCGTGCTCACTGGGTCGACGTGCAGCCCGTCTCGCCCGTCGTGAGTGTCGCGCACGCCTTCGCGCTTCCGGGGTCCGGTACGGCGACCATCGGCGTGTACGCGTTGGTGGCGGCCTCCACCACACCGTTCTGGGCCTTGCCGCCCGCGGTGATCCGTACCTCGTCGCCCGTGGTGGCCTGGGTGATCCGGGCCCAGGCCGCACCGCACGTCCGGCTGTGGCGTACCTCGATCAGGGCCGTGCCCACCGTGGCGCTGGAGACGGTTTCGGCGAACTCGCCGCCGCAGCCCATCGTCTCCGGGTCCTGTCCTGAGCAGTCGTCACCACCGCACTTCACACCGGGCGGCAGTGCGGGGCTGCTGGTGGACGGCGAGGGCGACGGGGTCTTCGCGACGGTCTTCCCGCCGCCGTCGTCACCCCCGATATCGGTCAGCAGCACCGCGGCGGTCACCACCAGCAGCGCGCCGACGACGCCCGCCACGAAAATCGTCACCTTGCGGCGTCGGCGCGCGCTTTCCCGGCCGGGGCCCGGCGACGGCGGCCGGGGCGGGGCCGCGGGGCCGCCCTGCGGCGGTACGGCGCGCCCACCGGGACCGCCCATGTCCCTGCCCTGGCCCCGGCCGCGGCCGAAGTCGAGGGTGGCTCCACCACCGGCCCGGCCCGCGGAGCCGGCGCCAGGGCCGGCACCCGGGCCACCGAAGCCGCCGCCTGGACCGCCGGATATACCGGGACCGCCGGGCGCGCCGGTGCCCATGGAGCCACCAGGTCCACCGGACCGTCCGGATCCGTCGGACCGCCGGGAACGGCCTGTGCCACCAGGCCTGTCGGAGACGCCGGGCCTGTCGGAGACGCCAGGCCTGTCCGAGGCGCCGGGCCTGTCCGAGGCGCCGCGTCCGCCCGGGAAGCCGGATCCGTCCTGGGCGCCGGGTCCCCCGGGCCCTCCGACGACCGGGTTCTGGCCGGTCTCCGCCAGCGCCGCCCGCGCCTGGGAGATCCGTATCGCTTCCATGGTCATGTCATGGCGCATCTCGGAGCGGCTCCACGCGCGTTCCGCCAGCTCCCACATCGTGATGAGATGCGTCGGATTCGTGCCGGTGACATCGGCCAGCGCCACGATCGCGCCCTTGGGCGCGAGCAGCCGCCCGTTGAGATAGCGCTCCCAGGACGTCTTGCTGTAGCCCGTCCTGTCAGCCACCGCGGCGATGCTCAGACCGCTGCGGTTCACCAGCCTGCGGAGCTGGCTGGTGAACTCCTTGACTTCCGGATCAAGTTCGTCCGGTAGCGCCTTCCAACGAGGCATGTGCCTTCCCCTTGTCCCCCCGCGACGTGCCCGATGTGCTCCGCGCTCTCCCGCGCTCTGCCGTCCCCGGCCCCCTGACCGCGGACTACCCACAGGGATGCGCGGTGCCAGGGTGGCAGTTCCTGAATCGGCGGCGCACGGAGGCATTGGGGGCAGTATCGCGCGCTCTCGCGCGCCCCCGTACCGAACCCCGCGTCAAGTCTCGCATCCGTTGCTTGTTGATCACACCATGGCGGAATGGTCACCTCCATGCATCAGGCGATAGGCAACCCTTGAACCCGTTTGGCGGGTCCATGACGCTGATATCTGTGTCGCAGAACACCGCGGACCGACGCCGCGAACCGGCACCTCGGGTTGGCGGCGCCCGTCCTTCTTCGGGGGTGAGGACGGACGCCGTTCTCCTTGCTCACGCGCCTCGCGCGTTTCCCGCACCGATTTCCCGCTCACGGACTCGCGGACGGCCCGAAGCCGAAGCACTCCTCGCTCCCGCGCCGGTCGCCGCCGCCCGGCGTCAGACAGACCCGCGCATCGGCCGGATCGCTCGACCCGGCCATGGGAGTGGAGACATAGCGCCCGACATCCCGCTGGATCGCGACCAGTTGTGCGGCCTTTCCGCCGGATACGGTCAGTACGACGCGGTCCCCCAGCCGCAGCCGACTCGTCCGTACCCAGACGGCACGGCAGTACTCCCCGTACCGCAGTTCCAGCCGCTGCCCGCCCGTGGCCGTAAAGGTGTCGACGGTCGTGACCATCCCCTGGCCACCACAGTCCATGAGGGTCGGGTTCTTGCCGTCACAGGCCGATTCCGTACAGCCCGGCACCAGGGGCGAGGCCTGGATCCATGTGGCGTCGGCGGCGTTCCGCCGTCGCCCGTCGCCGTCGGCGTCGCCGTCCCGTAGCAGCCCGGCTCCGTCGAGGACCGCCGTGTGGGCGACCGCCACGATGGCCACCGCCGTCGCCACCAGGGCGAGCGTCAGAGCCCTGCCGCGCTTACGGGACGCTCCGCCCGACGGTGTCCGTGCCGCGCCCGCCCTGTCCGCCGTACCCGTCCGGTCCGCCGCGCCCGCCGACGTATCCGCCGTGCCCGCACCACCCGCCGTATCCGCGACGGCCGTCACGCTCGCACCGCCCGTCGTGCCCGCACCTCCCGCCGTAGCCGCGCCGCGCGTCGCGCCCGCCGTCTCCGCCCGGCCGCTCCACGCCACATCGGCCAGTTCCCAGAGCGCCAGCAGCCGTACGGACGGCTCGTCCGCGAGCGCGCAGAGCGCCTCCACCGCCTGTCTCGGCAGCGGTTGCGTCCCGTTGAGATACCGCTGCCAGGACGACTTGCTGTACGGCGTGCGCTCGGCGAGCGCCGCCAGACTCAGCCCCGTACGCTCCCGCAACGCGCTCAGCTCGGCCGCCAGCCGCTCCCCCTCCGCGGCTCTCGACACCGCGTCGGCTCCGCTCATCGCCGTAACTCTCCCCAGGTGTCCGGCCCGACGATGCCGTCCTCGACAAGTTGGCGGGCTGCCTGAAAGGTCTTCACGGCCGCCTTGGTGCCCGGCCCGTACAGTCCGTCGATCTCACCCGGGTCGAAGCCGTGGCGGCGGAGCAGGCACTGCGCCTCGACTACATCGCGCCCATTGCCGTTGATGTCGATCAGCGCTTCGGTGGTCACGCTGTGGCCGGCGTAGGCCAGACCGTCCTTGCGGCCGGTGGCGCAGTCGTACGTACGGCCTGGGCCGTAGGTCTGTACGGACGGGGTCTCCGCCTCCTCGGCCGGGGCCACCAGCAGACCCCCGGAGAAGGCCGCGACCGCGGAGACGGCCGCCCCGGCGAGCGCGTACCGCAGGGGGACGAGCCGTCGGGAGGGAGCGGGGCGGGCGTCGGGAGGATCCCCGGCGACAGAGGTGGCAGAGGAGGGAGAGAAGGGAGTGAAGGGAGTGAAGGGAGTGGGCGGCGCGGGCCGTCCGGATTCCTCGCCCGACTGCCCGGACCCCCCGGCCCCTTCGGTCCGTCCGCCACCAGCGCCGCCACCAGCGCCGCCACCAGCGCCGGTGCCGACATCGGCTCCGGCATCGGCGCCACCTGCGGCACCGGAGTCGCCGTTCACCGCCGGAACCCGCTCCATGGCCACTTCATGCAGAACGAGCAGCCGTGTCGGATCCGCGCCGCACACCCACGCCAGCTCCTCCACCGCCCCGCGCGGCACCGGCTGCTTGCCGTTGAGATACCGCTCCCAGGAGGAACGGCTGTAACTGGTCTTGGCCGCCAGGGCTGCCAGACCGAGGTCGGAGCGGTCCTTCAACCGCCGTAGCTGTACGAGAAGTCGCTGTTCCCTTTCGGGCAGGTCCGAAGGAAGCTCTTTCCAACGCGGCATGTCCACCTCATGCGCTATCGGGTCGCTTCGACACTCCAGCCCGTTTCTCCCCGGGACGGCGACCTCTGAACACAGGGTTCCGATGCCTGGCGGCCGTCCGCCACCTTCAGGACAGGCCACTCGCCGCGGCGACGCCCCCGCCTCGTCCCACGCCGTCCCATGGCGACCGGCGTCCCCGCAGGTCGACGTCGTACGCGTCCCACGACTGCCCACATCGAGGGGCTTGTCTGGCGCGGGCCGATATGACGCGGAACAGTCCGTGGTGCACACCGGGCGGCGCGGTCCACCCCGCGCCGCCCCAGCAACGGGGGAGACATCGCAGGAACCGCGGTGGAGGTGAGCCGCACCTGATGCGGCGGTGGCCCGTACTCCTCGGGGGTGAGTACGGGCCACCGTTATATATCGAGATGTATCGAACCGTCCCGTATCGAACCGGCCGGTCCGCGGGCGCCGACAACGGCGCCGACGGCGGCGACGGTGTCGGGCGCCGACCGGACAGGGCCGGACAGGGCAGGGCAGGGCAGGACCTACGGCACGGTCGAGTGGACGATGTCCTCCAGGAACGGGATCTCCAGCCATGGCTTGGGCTGCGTCATGAGGGAGAGCATCACGATCACGACGCCCAGCAGGCCGTACGTGACCATGTCGGTGAAGCGCGAGCGCACGGCGAGCATGCCCACGGAGGGCATCACACGACGCAGCACGGCACCGCCGACGAGGGCGAGGCCGATCAGGATCGTGCCGATCCGGAACGCCTCCGCGAACGGGTGCAGACCGACGATCAGCAGCCCGAGTCCGGTCGTCCCGAGCACGCTGAGCAGGGGCCACTGCCGGGCAGGCGCGGACGCGTCCCCCGGGGCCGCCCGGCCACCGCCCTCGGGCCGCGCGGTGTCGAGGGTGACCGCCGAGAACCGCTGGCTCGTCTCCTCGGGAGCGCTCGTTTCCTCGGGAGCGACGGCATCAGCCCGCTCGCCCTTCTCAGCCTGCTCGGCCTTCTCAGCACTCTCCGCCTGCTCAGCACTCTCCGCGACCTCGTCGACCCCGTCGACCTTCTCGGCGCCCTCGGTCTTCACCGAGCCGGCCGTCCCGGCCCGCTCAGCCTCACCGTCGGCCGCCGCGTCCGGCTCGTCCACGGGGGTCGCAGGGGGCGCGGGGGCCACAGCGGTCGCGGGGGCCACAGGGACCGCCTCCGGAGCGTCCAGTACGGCGGCGGCCCGCACCGTGTCCCCGCCGTCCGCCACCGGTACGGTCTCGGCGGACATACGCTTCGCGGCGGAATTCCGCTTCCCGGCGGACTCCCGCTTCGCCACGGACGGCCGCTTCGCGTCCGCCGGCCGTGCCGCCGTGACCGGGGCAGCCGGCTCGGACACCTCCGGGACCGGCACGGCAGCGGCAGCCGCCGCGCGCTCCGGCGCCTCGCGCGCGTCGCGCCCCGGTCGGGCCGCGTCGCCCGTGCTCGTACCAGCACCCATGGATGCCCCTTTCCGCGTCACCGTACGGTTCAGCCCGCGTCGGCGTCGGCGACGGCGCGTTCCGCCGCCTCGACCACGTTGACCAGCAACTGGGCGCGGGTCATCGGGCCCACACCGCCCGGGTTGGGCGAGATCCAGCCCGCGACCTCCGCGACGCCCGGATGGACATCTCCGACGATCTTCCCGTTCTCGTCCCGGCTCACGCCGACGTCGAGGACCGCCGCGCCCGGCTTCACGTCCTCCGGCTTGACGATATGCGGCACGCCCGCCGCCGACACGATGATGTCCGCCTGCCTGAGCTGAGCCGACAGATCGCGGGTGCCCGTGTGGCACTGCGTCACGGTCGCGTTCTCGGACTTACGGGTCAGCAGCAGCGGGATCGACCGGCCGACCGTGATACCGCGGCCCACGATCACCACATGCGCGCCCGCGATCTCCACACCGTGGTGGCGCAGCAGCTGGATGATGCCGTACGGGGTGCACGGCAGCGGCCCCGTCTCGTTCAGCACCAGCCGCCCCAGGCTCATCGGATGGAGCCCGTCCGCGTCCTTGGCCGGGTCCATCAGCTCCAGTACGCGGTTGGTGTCGATGCCCTTGGGCAGCGGCAGTTGCACGAGGTATCCCGTGCATTCGGGGTTGGCGTTCAGCTCGGCGACCACCGCCTCGATCTCCTCCTGGGTGGCCGTGTCGGGCAGCTCGCGCTGGATCGAGGCGATCCCCACCTGGGCGCAGTCGCGGTGCTTGCCGTTCACATACCAGCGGCTGCCGGGGTCGTCCCCGACCAGCAGGGTCCCCAGGCCGGGCGTGACACCCTTCGCCTTCAGGGCCGCCACACGGGCGGTCAGGTCGGACTTGATCGCGGCTGCGGTGGCCTTGCCATCGAGAATCTGGGCGGTCATGCCCCCATCCTCGCGGATGACCCCTCTCCGGTTCCAATTCGCGGCCCGCCGGTGTCCTCCGTCACACATGTGCCGCGCCCGCCCGGTCGCCGGACAGCAGGTTGCACTTGCACAACGCCCCTGTAATGCCGCTGGACAAAATACGACGTTGATACCACGATTACCGCGCAATACGCGGCCAGCGTCGGGGGGCAGACCGCTCAGTCTTGAGAAGTTCCTCCTGTCCGGGTCGTAACGTCCCCAGCTTCACCAACGGAGGAACCCCGCCATGAGCTTCGGCGATCCCAACAACCCTTACGGCCAGCAGGGCCAGCAGCCCGGCCAGCAGCCGGGCTACGGCCAGCCGTCCGGTCAGCAGGGTTACGGCTACCCGCAGGGTCAGCAGCCCGGTTACGGCTATCCGCAGGCCCCGCCGGTCCAGCCGTACGGCGGCTACCCGGGCGGTCCCGGCGGCCAGATGGAGATGCCGGGCGGTGTCAAGGCGGCCCGCGTGATGCTGTGGGTCATCTCCGCCTTCCAGATCCTCGCCGGAGTCCTCCTGCTGGCCTCGATGGGCACCATCGACGAGGCGATCGACAACAGCGGCGCCACCAGCGCCGACGCCCAGACCTTCGCCGACCTCGGCAAGGGCATCCTGGCGTTCATGGCGGTCCTGATGCTGATCTTCGCCGCGCTCTCGATCCTGCTGGCGCTGAAGATGAAGAACGGTGGCAACGCCACCCGTGTCTGCGCGATCGTCTACGGCGCGTTCGCCACGCTGGGCGGGGTGTTCTCGCTGCCGCTGGGCATCGTCACCATGGCGCTGGGCATCCTGATCATCGTATTCGTCGCGAAGTCGGACGGCGCGGCCTGGTTCCAGCGCCCCCGCTACTGACGCCCCGCCAGTGCGTCTCTTACGCGCACATGACGTAGTCCGAAGGCCGTAATACCCCCTGGTCCAGTGGGTATTACGGCCTTCCGGCATCTCTGCCGCGACATGAACGCGCCACGAGTGACACATGGCGAGTGACACATGGCGAGTGAGGCATCGCGAGTCGGCGCCGCGCGTCACACGTCAGTGGAAGAAGTGGCGCGTCCCCGTGAAGTACATCGTCGCGCCGGCCTTCCGCGCCGCCTCGACGACCTGCTCGTCACGGACGGACCCGCCGGGCTGCACGACCGCCTTGACGCCCGCGGCCAGCAGGATCTCCAGTCCGTCGGGGAACGGGAAGAACGCGTCGGACGCCGCGTACGCCCCCCGCGCGCGCTCCTCGCCCGCGCGCTCCACCGCGAGCTTCGCGGAGTCGACACGATTGACCTGGCCCATACCGACGCCCACCGACGCGCCGCCCCTGGCGAGCAGGATCGCGTTGGACTTGACCGCGCGGCACGCGCGCCAGGCGAAGGCCAGCTCCGCCAGCTCGGCCCCGGACAGCGCCTCGCCGGTCGCGAGGGTCCAGCTCGCCGGGTCGTCGCCACCGGCCTGGAGCCGGTCGGTGACCTGGAGCAGCGCACCGCCGTCGACCGGCTTGACCTCGACGGTCGCGGCCGGGGGCTCGGGACAGCGCAGCACCCGGATGTTCTTCTTACGGGCGAGCACCTCGACCGCACCGTCCTCGTAGTCCGGGGCGACGATCACCTCGGTGAAGATCTCGGCGACCTGCTCGGCCATCGCGACGGAGACCGGCCGGTTGACGGCGATCACCCCGCCGAACGCGGACAGCGGGTCGCACTCGTGCGCCTTGCGGTGTGCCTCGGCCACATCGGCGCCGACCGCGATCCCGCACGGATTGGCGTGCTTGATGATCGCGACACAGGGCTCGGCGTGGTCGTACGCGGCCCGGCGCGCGGCGTCCGTGTCCGTGTAGTTGTTGTACGACATCTCCTTGCCGTGCAACTGCTCGGCCTCGGCCAGACCGCCCTCGCCGCCGGTGTAGAGCGCGGCCGGCTGGTGCGGGTTCTCGCCGTAGCGGAGCACGTTCTTACGGGTGTACGTGGCGCCCAGGAAGTCCGGGAACCCCGAGTCGTCGGCGGCGGCGTAGTCGTCCGCGAACCAGGAGGCCACGGCCACGTCGTACGCAGCGGTGTGCTGGAACGCCTCCGCCGCCAGCCGCTTGCGGGTCGGCAGGTCGAACCCGCCGCTCCGTACGGCCCCGAGGACGTCCGCGTACCGCTCGGGGCTGGTGACGACCGCGACCGACGGATGGTTCTTGGCGGCGGCGCGGACCATCGAGGGCCCGCCGATGTCGATCTGCTCGACGCACTCGTCGGCGTCCGCGCCGGACGCGACCGTCTCACGGAACGGATAGAGGTTCACGACGACCAGATCGAACGGCTCGATGTCCAGCTCGGCGAGCTGCTCGCGGTGCGAGTCGAGCCGGAGGTCGGCGAGGATCCCTGCGTGGACGCGCGGGTGCAGCGTCTTGACGCGGCCGTCCAGGCACTCGGGGAAGCCGGTCAGCTCCTCGACCTTGGTGACCGGTACCCCAGCCGCGGCGATCTTCGAGGCGGTGGAACCCGTCGAGACCAGGGTGACGCCCGCCTCGTGCAGCCCGCGGGCCAGCTCCTCCAGGCCCGTCTTGTCGTAGACGCTGACCAGCGCCCTACGGATGGGGCGGTTCGTACCTTCGGCGGTCACTGGATCGTTACCTTTCGTCCCTCAATGCGGTAGCCGTGCCGGGCCAGACGCCCCACGACCTCGACGAGCAGGCGTCGCTCGACTTCCTTGATGCGCTCATGGAGAGCGTCTTCCTCGTCCTCGTCCCGTACCTCGACCACGCCCTGCGCGATGATCGGGCCGGTGTCGACGCCGTCGTCGACGAAGTGGACGGTGCAGCCGGTGACCTTCGCGCCGTACGCGAGCGCGTCACGTACGCCATGGGCACCGGGAAAACTGGGCAGCAGGGCGGGATGCGTGTTGACGAACCGGCCGCCGAAGCGCGCGAGGAACTCCTTCCCCACGATCTTCATGAAGCCGGCCGACACCACCAGATCCGGTTCGTACGCCGCGGTCGCCTCGGTCAGCGCCGCGTCCCACTCGTCACGTGTGCCGTAGTCCTTGACCCTGCGGACGAAGACCGGCAGCCCGGCGCGCTCGGCGCGCTCCAGACCCCCGATGGAGCCACGGTCCGCGCCGACCGCGACGATCCGTGCCCCGAAGCCCTCCGGGTCGTCGCCGATGGCGTCGAGCAGGGCCTGGAGATTCGTGCCGGAACCGGAGACGAGGACCACCACACGGGCCGGACCGGCCGTGGCGGGCGGGAAGGCCACGGAGGGTGCGGGGGTGGGCGTGGAGGCGGGGGGCGGAGAGGCGGGGGGCGGGGGGGCCACGGCGGGCGCCTTTCTGGGAGCGAGCACAGCCTCGCGGGTCGTGCGGCGTCATGGGTCGGCTGTGTGGCCGGCGATGTGACGTGGTCGCAGGGCTTTGTGTGGTCCTACGAACGAATCACATTCCCCCATACGGGGAACTCTACGAAGGAGCCGACCGTCAGCAACGATACCGGCACACCGAGCGGCCCCCACGGGACGGGGGCGTGGCCGAGAGGTAGCGTCTGGGGACAGGGTTTCCGTCTCCGGGACGGGCCATACGAGACAAGACCCCCGCGCGCAGGGTCTGAGGGGAAGACGTTCACCAGATGCAGGACCGACGCCGCCGCACGGCACTCCACCTCCCGCCGCCCGCTGGGCCGGTGCTGCTGCCGCGGGAACGCCAGTCCTCCTCCGGGCCGTCGGGGACCACGGGATCCTCCGGTTCCCCGGATTCCCCGGACTCCGGCCCCGCTTCGGGCCCGGGTGCCGGTGGGTCCTCGGGGTCCGGTGGGTCCTCAGGGCCCGTAGACGACAATCCTTTCGCACCGCCGCCCGAGGGCAGGCCCGACCAGCCCTGGCGGCCCCGGCACCCCGAGGGCGCCGGCCCGTCCGGCGACGGGTCAGGATCCGGCCCCGACCGGGGCGGCTGGGGCAGCCAGTGGAGCAGCCGCCAGCCGGGCCGCTCCACGGGCGGCTTCGGCAGCCGACCGGGCGGTCAGAACGGGCAGCAGGGCCAGGGCTCCGACCAGGACGGTCCCGAGGGAGGCCGTGGCGGCGGGCTGCGCTGGGATCCGACGGACCCGATCCAGCGCCGTGCCCGCTACGCGCTGCTCGGCGGGATGTGGGCCTTCTTCTTCGCGCTCTTCGACTTCCCGGAGATCGCCCTGCTGCTCGGCTCCCTGGCGCTGTACTGGGGCATCAGCTCCCTGCGCAACAAGCCGGCGAGCGGTTCGTCCTCCGGCCAGGACGGCGCCGCGTCCGGCGGCTCGCCGTCAGGCGTGTCCGCTTTCCCCGCTCCGACCGCGCCGGCCACTTCGGCCACCGGGCAGAACGCCCCGGCCCAGGGCCCCCGAGGTCCGGGCCACGGCCCGGCCGGTCCGGTGGCGGTGTCGAGCCGGCAGCAGACGACGGCGGCGGTGAGCGGCCTGGTGACGGCCGCCATCGCGCTGGCGATCGTGGCCGCGACCTTCACCGTGCAGGTGGTCTACCGCGACTACTACACCTGTCTCAACGACTCCCTGACGAAGACGGGCCAGCTCTCCTGCAACGACGAGCTGCCGTCTTCGCTGGTCCCGGTCTTCGGCGTCAAGGAGTGAACCCGGACCCGGGACCGGAGGCCGTGCCGGAATCCGGGACGGATCCGTCGGGACCGCTCTTCCTGCGTCCGCCTTTCCTGAAGCCGGCCTTCCTCAAGCCGCCCTTGCTGGAGTCGCTCTTTTTGAAGTCGCTCTTCTTGGCGTAGGGCGGCCCGGGTGGCTTGGCGTAGGGCGGCCCCTGGGGCGTTCCCGTGGGCGGGAAGTCGGCCGCCGGACCGCCCGAGGCCGCCTTGATCGCCGCCCACCGTGTCTGCCGCGCACCGCGCTCGTGCCAGGCCTCGTCCAGCAGGAAGTCGTACGGCTCGAATTCCGGCTCTCTCACCTCCGCCCTGTGCGCGGCCGGGACCGCGCGGGCGCCCCGGACCCGGGCGTCGGAGCGGGGGCGGGCACGAGCCCGGGTACGAGTGCGGGCCTGGGCGCCGGAGCGGCCCTGGGCATCCGGGTGCGCGTCCGGGTCCCGGGCCAGGACACCCAGGCCGCCGACCGCCTTCGACGACGGCTCCGGCGCCGGCGTCTCCGTCACCGCCCTGCCGCTGAGCAGCCACATCAGCCGCCGCCAAGGCGCCGGCCACCACGCCGCCGCCGGACCTCCCGACTCCGCGGCCTCGCCATCGGCCCCACCGCTCGCGTCGGGCGCCTTCGCACCGGCCCCGGCTCCCGCCGCCGGTTCCGGCGGTGGCGGTGCGTCGCCGCCCCGCCGCTCCCGCAGTCGCCAGGCCCGCAGCACCAGCGCCATCGGTACGCCGAGCCCCACCGTCCACACCAGCGCGGCCGCGCCCGTCAGCCACCACACCGGCCCGAGGACCGCCAGTCTGCCGTTGCCCATCGGCCCGCCCGACATCGCCGCCAGGAACGCCGTCAGCACCGCGCACACCACCGCGCCCAGCGCCGCCGTCGCCGCGGTCGCACCCACACCCCAGGCCTCCTCCTTCTCCGCGTACGGCGGGGCGGCCACCCGTACGGTGAACCAGGCCAGCGCGCCTCCCGCGAGCACCGGCACGCCCGCCGCGGCCCAGGTCAGTGCCGACCCCGGCCCCTCGGGCACCGCCGCGAGCAGCGGGAAGGACGGCAGCGAGTAGTCACCCGTGACCCCGAAGGGGGTGGCCGTCGCGCCCGTACCGAGCGCGAAGCCCGGTCCCAGGCCGTACGCGGCGCCCCACATCGCCGCGTTCGGCACGAGCACCAGCGCCAGCAGCAGCACGGCGAACCGTCCCGACCAGTCGGAGGCGAGCCGTACGAACGACAGATGCGCCGATTCGCCGTGCCACGCCAGGGAGATCCCGACCAGCAGCGCGCCGCCGCCCAGCAGCAACAGCACCGACGCGACGCCCGCCCGCAGCGCGACGGCGGCCCCGCGCCGGGCCGCGGGCGCCCCAATGGCACGGACGAGCGCTCTCCGGGGGCCACCGGGCAGCCAGGACGGCAGGAGACCACGCGGGCGTCCGCCGCCCGCCGTCCACGCCCCGGCCGTCGCGGACAGGGCCGCCACCACGGGCAGCGTGAGCGCGGCACGCAGCGGGTGCGCGCTGAGCGGAGCGCCCGTCGCGTAGAGCACCGACACCGTGCCGACCAGCAGATATCCACCGGTCAGGGTGAACACGACGGCCGACGCGGAGAGACGGGGCGGCCCGTCGTCCGGTTCCAGGGCGTCCCTGGCCGTCCTGTACACCAGCCAGACCGGCAGGGCCATCAGGAGCAGCGGGATCACCCCCAGCGGCGCGGGATTTCCCGAAAGGGTGTCGGCGCGCACCAGCTCGATGCCATGAGTCAGCAGCCACAGCGCGGCGGCGACGCGCAGGGCTCCGCCCGCCCCGGTGTCGGGGTAGGGCGAAATGATCCACATCGCCAGCACCAGCACCGCGAACAGGCCGAGGCCGAGGCACGCGGCGATGGCCCCGCGGAGGAACGAGGCGGTCAGCGCCGCCGCCCTGCCGCGTTCCACCGCCGAGGCCGAGGACAACGGCGCGCTGCGATCGGTCAATTGGGTCACGTCGCCATGCTGCCCACGACACGCGCTTGATCCACGTAACAGGCGAATGTTCGCCGTGTCGCCCAATATAAGTTTATGTGCTTTTTTGGCCAGAATCGTGCTGCGGGGAGTCCCTCATGACGCAGAACACCACGCAGAGCACCGCGGACGGCTCCCCCGCCGTCCCGCCGCTGCCGCCTCCCGAGGAGCGGCGCAGGCTGCGGGAGGCGAGGTCGATGACCGAGAAGCAGGTCGCTTCGGCCGTGGGTGTCTCGCGGGCGACGATCCGGTCCTGGGAGGCCGGCCGCACGACTCCGCGCGGGCGCAAGGCGGAGAGTTACGCGAAGCTGCTGGCCGCCCTGGACGCGGAGCTGCGGGAGAAGGCCGCGCGGACCGAGCGGGAGGCGCGCAGGGCGGCCATGGAGCGTTCCGCCGCACGGCAGCAGGGCACATCGTCAGCGCCGCAGAGCCGCAGCAGGGCCGGGCGGACGCCGGCACCCCCGAAAGCGGCGTGGCCGGCCGTTCAGCCGTCCCCGTCCGTCCAGCCGTCACGCGATCCGGCGACCGCCAGGCCACCGGCCGGGTCCCCGATGCCCATGGCGCCCCGGGCACCCCTGGCCCCGTCCTGGGCGCGTACCGGAACGGAACCCCGGGCACGTGCCCGGACGGGTACCACCACCGGCGCCGGAACCCAGAGCACGACGCCCGGCACGGGAACCACGAGCGCAAGTGGAAAGGGAAGCGGAGGCGAAACCGGAAAGGGAAGAAAGGGAAGCGGAACCGCCACCCGCGCCGGCACGAGCAGCGACGGCACCGGCACCGACGACAGCAGCGACAGCAGTGCCGGCGGCAGCGGCCTCGAAAGCAGACCGCTCACCCCTGAGCAGGCCTTCGACGCGCTGTACACCTTCGCCGCGCCCTCCCTCGTACGCCAGGCCTATCTGCTCACCGGGCGGCACTCCCTCTCCCAGGAGTCCGTCGAGCGCGCCTTCCGGCTCGCCTGGCAGCGCTGGCCCGAGGTCGCCGTCGACCGCGACCCGGTGGGCTGGATCCGGGCCGCGGCGCACGAGTACGCGCTGTCGCCCTGGCACCGGATGCGCCGCTCCCCCAAGCGCCCCGACACCATGCCCGGCGAGCAGGACACGCCCGCCCGGAAGCTGCTCCGCGAGGCGCTGCTGTCCCTCCCGCCGTCGTACCGCCGCACGCTGCTGCTCTACGACGGTCTCGGCCTCGATCTGCCCGACACCGCGGCCGAGACCGAGGCGAGCACCCCGGCCGCCGCGAGCCGGGTGACGCACGCCCGTGAGGCGGTCGCCGCGAAGGATCCCGAGCTGACCGACATCGAGCTGCTGGGCGAGCGCCTCGGCGTCCTCACCGAGGCCGTGCCCCCGCCGAAGCTCACCGCACCCCGCACCGTACGGACCGGATGCGAGCGCAGGTCCAAGCTCTGGACGCGGGTCGCCATCGCCTTCACCGCGCTGATCGTGGGGGCGACGAGTTTCACCCTGGCCACCGCTCCGACGCGGTACGAAGCGCCGCAGGCGCCGGGCGAACAGATCGGCGACGTGCCGGTGCCCAGCGGCCCGCAGCGGCTGAGCAAGGAGGACCGCAAGCTGCGCGACAAGCTCCACTCCGAGCTGACGAACGGGCCGCCCCGGCTCGTACCGGAACCGTTCTGACACGGCGCGCACGACGCGCGTGGGCCCGCACCCCTGACTCGGGGTGCGGGCCCACGCGCGTGGTGCCGTACGAGTGACGACCCCGTACGGGTCGTGCCGTACAAAAAAAGCCGTGCGGTCGTGCGGTCCTGCGGTCCTGCGGTCGTGCGGAAGGGTCAGCCGGCCAGAATGGCGCGGGCCAGCCCGGCCGTCTCGGTCGGCGTCTTGCCGACCTTCACGCCCGCGGCCTCCAGGGCCTCCTTCTTCGCCTGCGCCGTGCCGGAGGAGCCCGAGACGATGGCGCCGGCGTGGCCCATGGTCTTGCCCTCGGGCGCGGTGAAGCCGGCGACATAGCCGACGACCGGCTTGGTGACGTTCTTCGCGATGAAGTCGGCCGCGCGCTCCTCGGCGTCACCGCCGATCTCACCGATCATCACGATCAGATCGGTGTCGGGGTCGGCCTCGAACGCGGCGAGCGCGTCGATGTGGGTCGTACCGATGACCGGGTCGCCACCGATGCCGACGGCCGACGAGAAGCCGAGATCACGCAGCTCGTACATCATCTGGTAGGTCAGCGTGCCGGACTTGGACACCAGACCGATACGGCCGGGCTTGGTGATGTCGCCCGGGATGATGCCGGCGTTGGACTGACCGGGGGTGATCAGACCGGGGCAGTTCGGACCGATGATGCGCGTCTTGTTGCCCTTGCTGCTCGCGTACGCCCAGAAGGCGGCGGAGTCATGGACCGCGATGCCCTCGGTGATCACGACGGCGAGACCGATCTCGGCGTCGATCGCCTCGACGACGGCCGCCTTGGCGAAGGCCGGGGGCACGAAGACGACGGAGACATCGGCGCCGGTCTTCTCGATGGCCTCGGCCACGGAGCCGAAGACGGGTACGGAGGTCCCGTCGAAGTCGACGGACGTGCCCGCCTTACGCGGGTTCACACCGCCGACGATGTTGGTGCCGTCGGCGAGCATGAGCCTGGTGTGCTTCATGCCGGTGGCGCCGGTCATCCCCTGGACGATGACCTTGCTTTCCTTGGTGAGGAAGATAGCCATGGTGTTGGAGTTCCTGGTCCTTTGTCGTGTCGGAGACGCGCGAAGTCAGCGTGCCGCGGCAAGCTCGGCGGCCTTGTCGGCCGCCCCGTCCATGGTGTCCACGCGCTGCACGAGCGGGTGGTCGGCGTCGGACAGGATCTTGCGACCCAGCTCCGCGTTGTTGCCGTCGAGCCGCACGACCAGCGGCTTCGTGACCTCCTCGCCCTTGGACTTGAGCAGTTCCAGGGCCTGGACGATGCCGTTGGCGACCTCGTCGCACGCGGTGATGCCACCGAAGACATTGACGAAGACGGACTTGACATCCGGGTCGCCGAGGATGATCTCCAGCCCGTTCGCCATGACCTCGGCGGAGGCGCCGCCGCCGATGTCGAGGAAGTTGGCGGGCTTCACACCGCTGTGCGCCTCACCGGCGTACGCGACGACGTCCAGGGTCGACATGACCAGACCCGCGCCGTTGCCGATGATGCCGACCTCGCCGTCGAGCTTGACGTAGTTGAGGTTCTTGGCCTTGGCGGCGGCTTCCAGCGGGTTGGCGGCGGCCTTGTCCTCAAGAGCCGCGTGTCCGGGCTGGCGGAAGTCGGCGTTCTCGTCGAGCGAGACCTTGCCGTCCAGGGCGATGATCTTGTTGTCGCCGGACTTGATCAGCGGGTTCACCTCGACGAGGAGCGCGTCCTCCTCGATGAAGACGGTCCACAGCTTCTGGAGCACGTCGGCGACCTGGTCCGCGATCTCGGCCGGGAACTTCGCGGCGGCGACGATCTCGGCGGCCTTCTCCGGGGTGCAGCCCTCGTTGGCGTCGACCGGGACCTTGGCGAGCGCGTCGGGGTTCTCCTCGGCGACGACCTCGATCTCCACACCACCCTCGACGGAGGCCATGGCGAGGAAGGTGCGGTTGGTGCGGTCCAGCAGGAAGGAGACGTAGTACTCCTCCGCGATGTCGGCCGTCTCGGCCAGCATCACCCGGTGGACCGTGTGGCCCTTGATGTCCATGCCCAGAATCTGACCGGCCTTCTCGACGGCGTCCGCCGGGTCGGAGGCCAGCTTCACGCCGCCCGCCTTACCGCGGCCGCCGACCTTGACCTGCGCCTTGACAACGGCCTTGCCGCCGAGACGCTCGGTCACCTCGCGAGCCGCGTCAGGCGTCGTGATGACTTCACCGGCCAGCACCGGTACACCGTGCTTGGCGAAGAGGTCCCTCGCCTGGTACTCGAACAGGTCCACGCGTGTCCGTCCCTTTGTCTTTTAAACCGCAGCCTGGTGATCGCGGGTTCGTTGTCTGCGTGGGCGTGCCGCGAAGGGCAACGTGACTGCGCTGTCACTGAGGAAGGCGTACTCGCTGTCCGGTACGCGGCATGTCCGTCTCGCAGGTTATCCCCGAGGGCCGTGGGTCCCTAAATCGCAGATCACACCTGAGCGGTGATACCTGTCACATGAGTCTCGTACCCGGCAGATCCTTGTCCGGCACGGGGATCGGGCGCTTCTCGATCGCCGCCGCCATCACCTCCGGAAAGAGGTCCGGCGTACAGGCGAACGCCGGTGCGCCCAGGGCGGCGAGGGCCGCGGCATGCTCCCGATCGTACGCCGGGGCTCCCTCGTCGGACAGCGCGAGCAGCGCCACGAACTGGACGCCCGAGGCCTTCATGGCCGCGACCCTCTTGAGCATCTCGTCGCGTATGCCGCCCTCGTAGAGATCGCTGATCAGGACGACCACGGTGTCGGCCGGTCTGGTGATCCGCGACTGGCAGTAGGCGAGCGCGCGGTTGATGTCCGTGCCACCGCCGAGCTGGGTGCCGAAGAGGACGTCGACGGGGTCGTCGAGCTGGTCCGTGAGATCGACGACGGCCGTGTCGAAGACGACGAGCCGGGTGGCGATCGAACGCATCGACGCCAGGACCGCGCCGAAGACCGAGGCGTAGACGACGGACGCGGCCATCGACCCGGACTGGTCGATACAGAGGACGACTTCCTTCTTCACGGACCGCGTGGCCCTGCCGTAGCCGATCAGCCGCTCCGGGACGACGGTGCCGTGTTCGGGGAGGTAGTTCTTCAGGTTGGCCCGGATCGTACGGTCCCAGTCGATGTCCCGGTGGCGCGGCCCGCTGATCCGCGCGGACCGGTCGAGCGCCCCGGTCAGGGTGGCCCTGGTGCGGGTCGCCAGCCGTTTCTCTATGTCCTGGACCACCTTGCGCACCACCGCGCGGGCGGTCTCCCTGGTCGTCTCGGGCATGACCTTGTTGAGCGAGAGCAGAGTGCCGACGAGATGGACGTCCGCCTCGACCGCCTCCAGCATCTCCGGTTCGAGCAGCAGCGCGGAGAGACCGAGCCGGTCGATCGCGTCGCGCTGCATGACCTGGACGACGGTGCTGGGGAAGTACGTACGGATGTCCCCGAGCCAGCGGGCGACGGAGGGCGCGGAGGCGCCGAGCCCGGCGGAGCGGCCGGCGCCGCTGCCACGCTCCTTGCCCGAGCCGTAGAGGGCCGACAGCGCGCCGTCCATCGCCGCGTCCTTGCCGGAGAGCGCGCGGCCCGTCCCGTCGGCGCTCTCCCCGCCGAGCACCATGCGCCAGCGGCGCAGCCGCTCGTCCGCCGCGCCGTCCCCGGCCGTCCCGTTGCCAGCAGTCGCGTCCCCGGCCGTCGCGTTCCCGGTCATCCCGTCACCTCCGAGAGGTCGTGGTCATGGTCAGGGCCGACGCCGACGCCGGGGCCGGTGGCCCCGGCGGGCCCCAGCAGCAGGCGGAGCACCGGCAGCACGGCATCGGCCCGCGTCTCGTCGAGCCCCGGGCCGAAGCCGGGCGCGAAGGCCCCGGACCCGGACTCCACCGGCCCCCCGCCGGCGGGGCCGCGCCGGACCAGCTCGCCCAGCGTGCGCCGTACTCCCGGCTCGTACGCCGAGAACGTACGGCGCAGCAGCGGGAGTACATCGGTGAAGGAGTCGGCCGGCACCCCGGTCAGCCAGCCGTCGACCAGTCCGAGCAGCCGTTCGTCGTGGATCAGGAGCATGCCGCCGCCCGACGCGCCGCCGACGAAACCCTCGATCCAGGCGGCGGCGTCGGCCGGCGGGGTGCCGGGCGACAGGGCGAGCCCCATGAGCCGTGCGCCGTCGTCCTCGGCGAGCCGCCCGTCGTCCAGCAGCAGCCGGGCCGCCCGCCCTCTGATCACCCCCGCCACGGTGTCCCGCTCCGCGAGCTTGCGCAGGACGGTTCCCCAGCGCCCGGCGAGATCCCGGCCCTCGGTGTGGACGGGGGTGTGGACGGGAGCAGGGGTAGGGGCGGGAGCAGGGGCGGGGGTACGGTCACGCTCGTGGCCGTCGCCACGGGCGTCCGGGAGCAGGCCGATCGCCGTGTGCACGGCGTCGAGGTGCTTGCGCATCTCGGCGGCGCCGTCCGCGTCGAGCCCGGCGCAGGCGGGCGGCAGACCCACACAGATCCGCTCGGCGAGCCCGGCCGCCACATCCCCGAGCGCGGCGGTGTCGGTGGACCGTACGTCCCCGTACCGCAGCGAGCGGGCGAGCGCGGGCAGCGCCTGGGCGAGATGGCCGACATCGGCGTCCAGCGCGGCGCGGTCGGCCAGGGCCCGCATCACCAGGGGCAGGGCATCGGGCAGTCCGGCCAGCAGACAGCGCTCGGCCAGTGACGTGACCTCGGCGAGCGATGTCGCGGACACGGCCTGGGACTCGGCCCTGGCGGTGGCGGCGGCGAGCACGGTGGTGCCCCACACGCCCGCCTCCGCGACCCGTACGTACAGCTCGGGCTCCCAGCGCAGCCGCCAGCTCTCCCGGAAGGTGCCGGTGCTCCCCCGGCCCGCGGCGGGCTCGCCCCAGTCGATGCCCAGCAGCCGCAGCCGGTGCAGCAGCCGGCTGCGCGCCGTGTCCGTCTCCTTGCGCAGATCGAGGTCCACCTCGCGCTCCAGCGCCTCCGGCTTGAGCCGCAGCGAGCGCTGGAGCCGGGCGAGATCGCGCTGCAACGGCACGGCGGGCGCCGTGCCGGGGACATCACCGAGCACATCCCCGACGACGAGCCGGTCCTGGATGAGCCCGAGCGGGATGTCCGACCCGTCGCACATCACGGCCCGTACGGCGTCGGTCGTCTCGCTGAGACCGGCCAGTGGACGGCCGCGCATCACGGCGAGGGTCTCGGCGAGCCGTACCGCCTCGATGACATGGGCGGAGGAGACGATGCGGTCCTCCTCCCGCAGCAGACCCGCGACCTTGGTGAGCCACCGCTCCACGGGACGGTCGGGCACGGCGAAGAGATGTCCGTACCAGCCCGGCGAGTCGATCCCCGCGCCGTAGCCGCTGTGCCGGGCGAGCCTGCGATGGGTCCAGGGCACCCATGTCACCTCGGTCTTCACCTTGGGCAGGCCCTTCAGCAGGGCGCGGTCGGCGGCGAGGGTGGTCCTTCCCGCCAGCGCGGGCACATGCCAGGCACCGCAGACGACCGCGATGTCTCCGTCGGCGAACTCCTTGCGGGCCGCGCGCAGCTGGATACGCATATGGGCCTCGCGGACAAGATCACGCCGGTGTCCGCCGGAGCCGTACTCCTCGCGCAGCGCGCCCATGGCCTCGGCGACCGCCTCGAACGGCGCGAAGGGGCCGTCGGAACGGCTGCCCGGCCCCTGATGCTCGACGACGTCCTCCCACCAGCGCTCGGGATCGTCGTACCCGGCGGCCTCGGCGAGAACGGCGAGCGGGTCGACGCGCAGTTCCTCGGCGTCGGGCTCTGGACCGGCACCGGGCTCGTCCTCGGAGCTGTCCTGCGCGGCCCGCGCCAGTGAGTGCGCCGCGGGGAGATCGATGAACCGCACCGGTACGTCATGGGCCAGCGCCCAGCGGATCGCGACCCACTCGGGTGAGAACTCGGCCAGCGGCCAGAACGCGGCCCGTCCGGGATCGTCCACCGCGTGCGCGAGCAGCGCGACCGGCGGTCGCATCGCCTCGTCCCCCGCGAGCGCCAGCAACGCGTCGCCCTCGGGCGGCCCTTCGACCAGCACCACGCGCGGCGCCGCCGCGTCGAGCGCACGCCGCACCGCCCGCGCGGACCCCGGCCCGTGGTGCCGGACCCCGAGCAGCAGCGGCGCGCGCCCGGCGGCACCGGCGGCCGCCCGCGCCGCCGTCACGCGCTCACCTCGCGGCAGGCGCGGTAGAAGTCCTTCCAGCCGTCGCGCTCGCGGACCACGGTCTCGACATACTCCTGCCAGATCACGCGGTCCGCCGCCGGGTCGCGGACCACCGCGCCGAGGATGCCGGCCGCCACATCACCGGGCCGCAGCACACCGTCGCCGAAGTGGGAGGCGAGTGCCAGGCCATTGGTCACGACGGAGATGGCCTCGGCCGTGGAGAGCGTCCCCGAAGGGGACTTGAGCTTCGTACGGCCGTCGGTCGTCACACCGTCGCGCAGCTCACGGAAGACCGTCACGACCCGGCGGATCTCGTCGATGCCCTCGGGCCCGGCCGGCAGGTCGAGCGAGCGCCCTATCTGATCGACGCGCCGGGAGACGATGTCGACCTCCGCCTCGGGTGTGGCGGGCAGCGGCAGGACGACGGTGTTGAAACGGCGGCGCAGCGCGCTGGAGAGGTCGTTCACCCCGCGGTCGCGGTCGTTGGCCGTGGCGATCAGATTGAAACCGCGCACCGCCTGCACCTCCTGCCCCAGCTCGGGGACCGGCAGCGTCTTCTCGGACAGGATCGTGATGAGCGAGTCCTGCACATCGGCGGGGATACGGGTCAGCTCCTCGACCCGCGCGGTCATGCCCTCGGACATGGCCCGCATCACCGGGCTGGGCACCAGCGCGCCGCGGCTGGGGCCGTGGGCGAGCAGTCGCGCGTAGTTCCAGCCGTACCGGATCGCCTCCTCCGGTGTGCCCGCCGTGCCCTGCACCAGCAGCGTCGAGTCACCGCTGACGGCCGCCGCGAGATGCTCGGAGACCCAGGTCTTGGCGGTGCCCGGCACACCGAGGAGCAGCAGTGCCCGGTCGGTGGCGAGGGTGGTGACCGCGACCTCCACGATCCGGCGCGGTCCCACGTACTTCGGTGTGATCACCGTGCCGTCGGGCAGCGTGCCCCCGAGCAGATAGGTGGCCACGGCCCAGGGCGACAGCCGCCACCGCACGGGCCGCTGCCGGTCGTCGGCCGCGGCCAGGGCCGTCAGCTCGTGGGCGAACGCGTCCTCGGCGTGCGGACGGAGCGCCTCGCTCCCCGTGGTCACGGTGGCGGCGGTGGTTTCGGGCACGGTCATGGATCCCCCTCCAGATCGATCGACCGGATGTGGCTTCCACGGTGCACCACGCCACTGACAATCGGCCGTCCGCGCGGACCGGGGCCCGGCGGACGGCCGTGCGGAGGGCGGGAGTTCAGTCGCCGATCGGTGAGATCGCGATGCAGCCGCCCACGGTGGCCAGGCCCTCGCCCGTCTCCTCCTTGATGACCTCACCCTTGTAGATGATCTTGCAGGTGACCTCGGCGCCGGTGATGTCCACGGCGGTCGGCATGACCGCGGGCGGCATGATGCCCCGGAGTGTGACCGTCTTCCTCCACGGCAGCGTGGGCCGTTCGACCGTCTCGATCTTGGGATCCATGGCCTTGCCCCCGCCGCCGTGGAACTCGATCGTGTCGACACCCTTGCCCGTGACCTCGTAGGTGACCTCGTAGGTCTCGTTGAAGGCCTTGTCCACCTGGTCGACGGTCTCGGAGCAGGCGCTCAGTCCCAGCGTCAGACCGGTGACGGCGAGGGCGCCGAGGGCGGCCCTGACCGTACGGGTGGTGCGGGTGGTGGTACGGGCTGTGCGAGTGGTACCGCTCATCTGTGATCCCCCCGGGTCTTCGCGTATGTCGCTCGTACACAATCGTAAAGGAAGTGCAAAGGGCAGGGCGAGAGTGGCGCAAGAGCCCGCATCGTCCTTGAAATCGCAGGTCGGGGCGATTGTCAGTGGTGGGTCCTAACGTCGTGTCCATGAATCCAACGGGGGTGCGCTGGACGACGGAACAGGTGCTGGCCCTGGCTCCTGACGACGCGTCGCGCAAGGCGGGGAACAGACTGGGCACGGCCGGACCGTGGTCGGGCGCGGGAGCGAGTGCCACGGGGTCCGTGTGGGGGCTGTGCAAGGGCAGCGGCGGCAAGCCGTACCAGACGGTGGTGGACACCACGGGACCGGCGTACAGGTGCAGTTGCCCCAGCCGGAAGTTCCCGTGCAAGCACGCGCTCGGACTGCTGCTGCTCTGGGCGGCCGACGAGGAGACCGTGGGGCGGTCGGAGGCGCCCGACTGGGCCGAGGAGTGGCTCGAAGGGCGCAGACAGCGGGACGAGGAGAAGGCGGCGGAGGGCACGGCGGGCGGGGGCGCGCCGGGGAAGGCGGCCGATCCGGAGGCCGCGCGGCGCAGGGCGGAGCGCAGGGCCGCGCGGATCACGGCGGGGACGACGGAGCTGGAGCAGCGGCTGACGGATCTGCTGCGCGGCGGGCTGGCCGCGGCGGAGCAGTCGGGGTACGGGCTGTGGGAGGAGACGGCTGCCCGGATGGTCGACGCACAGGCGCCGGGACTGGCGGGCAGGGTACGGGAGTTGGGGGCGATCCCGGGCTCGGGGGCCGGCTGGCCGGTGCGACTGCTGGAGGAGTCCGCGCTCCTGCGTCTGCTGACCGCGGGATGGCAGGGGCTCGACCGGCTGCCGGAGCCGCTGGCGACGACGGTCCGTACCCGGGTCGGCCTCCCGTCGCCCCTCGGGGGCGCCCCGGTCAGGGACCACTGGCTGGTCCTGGCTCAGTACGACTCCTCGGACGGCAAGCTGATCACCCGTCGGATCCGGCTGTACGGACGGGACTCGGGCCGCTCGGCGCTGCTGCTCTCCTTCGGGGCCGCGGGCCGGTCCCCGGAGCTGGGACTGCCGGTGGGCCTGGTGATCGACGCCGAGGTCACCCCGCACGCGGGCGCGGGACAGCTGAGGGCCGACTGGGGGCGGCAGTTCGGTGTCCCGGGCCCGATCCAGGAGCCGCCGCCCGGCGGATCCACGACAGCGGCGATCGAGGCGTACGGCGCGGCGCTGCGGGACGACCCGTGGCTCGACGCCTGGCCGGTGACCCTGCGGGATGTCGTCCCCGTACCCGTGCCCGAGGCGGGCGGCGGCTGGCAACTGGCCGACGCCGACGGCGGATCCGCTCTGCCCGTGGCACCGGCGGCTCTGGGGCGTCCCGGCCTCTGGAAGCTGGCCGCGGTCTCCGGCGGCGCGCCCGTGACGGTCTTCGGCGAGTGCGGCCACCGCGGTTTCCATCCGCTCGCGGCCTGGGCCGAGGACATACCGGGGACCGTCCCGCTCACCTGACCGTCCCGCTCATCCGACCGCCGCGCGCGGTGCCGCCCGCGCACCTTCGGAGGACCCGATGCATGTACGGAGGACCCGATGACGAGCACCACCGACACCAGCAGCGCCACCGGCACGAGCAGCGCCACGGGCACCACCGGCGCGCGCGGGGGCACGACCGCCTGGGAAGGGCTGGTCACCGCGGCCCTGCTCGGTACGGACCGCCGCACCCCGCCCGCGGAGATCATGGCGCCCGGCCAGGACGCGCCCGCCGCCCTGCTGGACGCCGCCGCGCTGCACACCGTACGGCGCAGGGCGGGCCTGCTTCCCGCGCGCGCCGCCGCCCGTCCCGAACCGGCGCCCCGGGACGGGCGGCGGCAGTTGCCCGAGTCGGCCGGGAGGCGGCTCGGACAGTTGCTCACCGACCGGTCGGCACCCTCGGGCGGTGGAGGCCGCCGCGGTACGGCCCCCGATCTCACCGAGCTGCTTCCGCAGTGGCTGGCGGCCGCCAATGAGCACGGTTACCGCGCGCCCGCAGCCGTACTGCCCGCGCTGCTCGACGCGGCCCGCGCGCGTACCGATCTGCGGCCGCAGGCCCTGGCCTTCGCGGGGCCGCGCGGTCTCTGGCTCGCCCGGTTCAATCCCGAGTGGAAGTTCGCCCTGCGCGGCGCTTCCGGTGGTTCGGTCCTGCCCGAGGCGCGGGACGCCGAGGCCGTGCGGGTGCTCTGGGAGGAGGGTCTGTTCGCCGAGCGGATCGCCCTGCTCGGCGCGGTACGGGCGCAGGACGGCGAGGCGGCCCGCGCGCTGCTGGCGTCGACCTGGCAGACCGAGCGCGCCGAGGACCGGCTGATGTTCCTCGACTCCCTGCGTACGGGGCTGTCCGGGGCGGACGAACCCTTCCTGGAACGGGCTCTGTCGGACCGCAGCCGCAATGTCCGCTCCACCGCGGCCGAACTGCTCTCGGCGCTCCCGGAGTCCGCGCTCGCGGGACGGATGGCCGCGCGGGCGGCGACCTGCGTGAGCATGGACCGCACGGGCGGCGGCCAGGTCATCGTGGTCGAGGCCCCGCACGAGTGCGACACGGACATGCAGCGCGACGGCGTGGTCCAGACGCCGCCCGCCGGACGGGGGGAACGGTCGTGGTGGCTGGGCCAGTTGGTGGAGGCCGCCCCGCTGGGCACCTGGCCCGACCGGCTCGGGGGCCGCACTCCGGAGGAGATCGTCGCGCTGCCCGTCCTGGACGACTGGCGGGACGAACTCCACGCGGCCTGGTGCCGGTCGGCCGTCCGGCAGCGGGACGCGCGCTGGTCCGCCGCGCTGCTGGGCACACCGGTGACATCCCGGGAGAGCGGCACCGGTACACCGTCCCTCGCGGAGCGGGCGAAACTGCTGGCGACGCTTCCCTCCGCCGAACGGGCCTCCTGGGTGGCCGCGTTCATATCCGCCCACGGCCTCTCCGAGGCGTTCCAGCTGCTCGGCGTCTGCGCGGTGCCCTGGGCCGAGCCGCTCGGCCGGGCGGTCGTCGACGCACTCGACATCGCCCGGGACGCGGGCAGTTACCCCTGGAGCTTCAGCGGGGTGATGGGCCTCGCGGAACGCTGCCTCGACCCTGCCGAGGCGAGCCGGCTCGACCTGCTCACCGCGACCCCGGACGAGACCGAGGACGCCTCGCCGGGCGCGGGCGGCTACTGGTCGGAGGCGTTCCAGCGCTTGGTCTCCACGCTCCGGCTGCGCGCGGCGATGCTGTCGGAACTGAGGGAAACCACCGAACCGGAGGTGCCGGCGCCACCGGCCGAACTGGCCGAACTGGCCGATCTGACCGCACCAGCCGTACAGGCCCTACAGGCCGCACCAGCCGTACAGGCCGCGCCGCACCTATCCGCAGAACCCTCAGCGCCGTAGCAGTGGTAGAGCCGTAACGGCCCGAGCCTTGGAGGCCCGAGCCTGAGGGCCCGCCCACCCTGCGTTACCTACAAGGCATGCCGAATATGCGGGGCACACCGGGACCGGAGCTCACGCGCCCGTCGGCTGGCGGACATGGTCGTTGACCCAGGCGACGATCGATGTCGTCGTCGCGCCAGGGGTGAAGATCTCCGCCACGCCCAGTTCCTTCAGCGGCGCGATGTCCGCCTCCGGGATGATGCCGCCGCCGAAGACCTTGATGTCCTCCGCGTCCCGCTCCTTCAGCAGCTCGATCACCTTCGCGAAAAGGGTGTTGTGCGCACCGGACAGGATGGACAGCCCGATCGCGTCGGCGTCCTCCTGGATCGCGGTGTCCACGATCTGCTCAGGGGTCTGGTGGAGCCCCGTGTAGATGACCTCCATACCGGCGTCGCGCAGCGCCCGCGCGATCACCTTGGCCCCGCGATCGTGGCCGTCGAGACCCGGCTTGGCCACCACCACGCGGATCGGACCGGTCACACCCATCACTGCCTCCACATACCGACTGCGTCGTCAATTGGCCCGGGTCCCCGCGCCCGCCTGGCCCGGAGAGGTGAACGAACGTTATCCACAGCATCCCGCACCCCGCTGTTTCGCGACGGTCGGCGAGGGGGAAATCACACGTGGGACATGTTCGCTTTGCGGTGTTCCGGTACCGCTCGGCCCCACGGCCGGGTCGGGACAGCCGCAAGGGGAGCCGCAGAGGAGCCGCCACACAGGCGCGTTCCACCGGACCGCCGGGGCGGTGCGGTGGAGGTTACCGGTGCGTCGGCTCCGGCACGTCGGCCGCGATCCGACCCGCGTGAGCGGCGCCCCATGAGGGCACACGGGGGTCAGAGCCGCCTCCCGGGTGCCGTTCGGAGGTCGGCCATGCAAATTCTGCCGTTCTTTCCGCTCTCTCCGCTCCTGCCTCCACTGCTGCGCCAGGTGAGCCGCGTACGCGAGGTGACGACACCCCCGGCCGCCCTGCTCCGCGCCAGCGCGATCGATCTGGCCATCCTCACCGGCCATCTCGTCCTCTACCCCGCCGGGATCGTCCAGGAGCGCCGCGCCGCGCCGCTGTCGCCCGAAACCCCCCAGCTCCCCACCGAGGGCCGCGCCCGGCCCCCCGTCGTGCTGCTCCACGGCCTCGTCGACAACCGCTCCGTCTTCGTGATGCTGCGCCGCTCCCTCTCCCGGCACGGCTGGACACGTCTGATCTCGCTCAACTACTCGCCGTTGACGTTCGACATCCGTACGGCCGCCGAGCTGCTCAGCCGGCACATCGAGGAGATCTGCGTCCGGACCGGCCACAGTCAGGTCGATGTGGTGGGGCACAGCCTGGGCGGTCTGATCGCCCGGTACTACGCGCAGCGTCTGGGCGGCGACACCCGGATTCGTATCCTGGTCACGCTCGGTACGCCCCACGAGGGCACCACCGCCGTGCCGCTGGCGGACGCCCACCCCGTGGTGCGGCAGATGCGGCCGGGATCCGCCCTGATCGAGGAGCTGAGGCTGCCCGCGCCCGGCTGCCGTACCCGGTTCGTGAGCTTCTGGAGCGATCTCGACCAGCTCATGGACCCGGTGGAGGCGGCGCGTATCAGTCACCCCGATCTCCTCACACAGAACGTGCATGTGGGCGGTCTCGGCCATCTCACCCTGCCGGTTCATCCCTCGGTCGCGGCCGGTGTACGGCGTGTACTCGAATCGGGATTCCTGCCCGATCTCGGTTCCGGCGGCGAGCCCGACGGGGATTCCGCGGCCGACGGACCGGCGTCCGTCGCCTGAGCCCCGACCAGCCTCCAAACCGGGCATCGGACCGGGCATCGGACCGGACCGCTCACTCGAACACCCTTCGAACGTACGGCCAAGCCTGTGCCCGCAGTCCGCCGAAACACGGCCGAATGCCCGTTTCCTCGGATCCCAAAACCTGCGGAAGATTGTCGCCGTCGCATACCGCCGGGTACAGTCGCGGCCACTGCTTTCCCTCTGGGGGTCCTCTCCACTCAGGACCGGTTTTCCCCAGACCCTGGTTCTGCTGCCGAGGCGAGAGAGAAGTTGGTGAACGACCAGCACGCCCACGCCGGGTACGCCGCATATGACGGTTACCAGACCGGCAGCTATGAGACCGACCCGCTCTTCGGCTCCCTGCCGGGCGGTTATGAAGGCGCTCCGGCCCCCACCGGGCCGTACGAGACGCAGTACGACGCCGGAGCCCAGTGGGACAGCGGCGCGCAGCAGCACCAGACGGCCGGATACGACGCGTACGCCACGCCGCAGTACGACACGAGCGGCCAGTGGGCGAATGTCACCACCAGCGGCACCGGCTACCACCCGTCGGCGGATTATCAGCAGCCGGCGGACTACCAGCCGTCGATGGGCGTCCCCGCCCCGGCGGCCGAGCCCGACCTGACCGGCCAGTGGGACGCCGACGCCTGGAGCCAGGCGAACCAGCTCAACGGGACCGGCCACCCGGGGCAGTTCGAGAACGCGCCGTTCGGATACGACGCGTCGGGCGGGACCGCGACGGCGCCGTTCGACCCGGCGCGGCAGGCCGCGCAGTTCGAGACCGCCCCGTTCGACCCCGAGCAGTTCACGGCCGCCCCCGTCGGATACGAACCGACCGCGGTGTGGATGGCGCCCTCGTTCGACACCGACGCGTACGACGCCACCGCGTGGAACTCGGCGGGCACGACGGCCGATCCGGAGCAGGGCCAGTACGACGCGGAGGGGCAGTACACCCCGGACGGTCAGTACGGCACCGATGGCCAGTACGGCACGGACGGCCACTACGACGCCGACGGTCAGTACGGCACGAAGGCCCCGTACGACCCCGACCAGTTCGACCCCGACGCCGAGTACGGCGCCCCCGGGCCCGAGCCCGAACCCGCCGACGGCTTCGAGGCGGAGCCCGGTTACGAGGCCGACGACCGCGACGGCCCGAGGACCGGGGCGGACGCCGACGGCGAGTTCGACCCCGAGGTCGACTCACTGCACATGGCCCCGACCATGACCGTGCCCGCCATAACCGTGACGCCCGTGACATCTCGCCCGGTACGCCGGGCAGGCGGGAGTGGAAACGGCAGCCGTGGCCGCCGCCGTACCCCCGCCAAGCGCTCCGCACTCCTCACCGTCGCCGTGCCCTCCGCCTGTGTGATGGGCGTCGCCGGTATCGCCGCCGCCTCCGTCGGCGGCCTCGGCGCGGAGGAGACGCAGGACGACACCAAGACCACGGCGACGGCCGCCGATCCCGGCTCCGTGAAGCCCGTCGCCGCGAACAACAAGCTGGACACCCAGCTCGCCGCCCTCAGTGCCGACGCCCGTGACTTCGGTGACCGCGCCAGCCGTACGCAGGAGCGCATCGACCTCAAGGAGCGGCAGGAGGCGGAGCGGAAGCAGCGCGCGGCCGAAGCCGCCCGCAAGGAGGCCCTGCGCCCCAAGTTCGCCCTTCCCGTGGCCATGCACGGCCTCAGCGCGTACTACGGCCAGGCCGGCGTCAACTGGATGTCCGTACACACCGGGATCGACTTCCCCGTCTCGTACGGCACACCGGTGATGGCCGCGACCGACGGCACCGTACGCACGCAGTACAACAGCGCCTACGGCAATATGGCGATCGTGACCGCGGCCGACGGCACCGAGACGTGGTACTGCCATCTCAGCAGCACGAAGATCCGCTCCGGTACGGTCAAGGCCGGTGATGTGATCGCCTATTCGGGGAACTCGGGCAACTCCACCGGCCCCCACCTGCACTTCGAGGTACGTCCCGGTGGCGGCTCGGCGATAGACCCGCTGTCCTGGCTCCGCAGCCACGGCCTCGACCCCACCTAGACACGCACGCACGCACGCACGCACAGAGCACGAAGCACAAGGCACAAAGCCCCTCGGTTCTCCGCACCGAGGGGCTTTCCGCTTTCCTCCCACCGTGGTCCGGCCCGCCAGGACCGGACCAGGGCCCGAGCCGGGCCCGGGACCAGGCCGGACCAGGGTCCGTCGGCTAAAGCTTCTCCACCGGCGCGTACCGCAGCAGCAGCCGCTTGGGCTTGGTGTCCCCGAAGTCGACCGTCGCCTGGGTGTCCGCGCCCGTCCCCGTCACCGCCGTCACCGTGCCCAGACCGAACTGGTCGTGCGTGACACGGTCGCCGACCGCCAGCGAGATCACCGGCCGGTCGGTCGTACGCCGTGTGGCGAAGCCCGAAGGGCCGCCGGACCTGGTGCGCGAGGATCCGGAACCGGACCCGGAACCCGAGGCCGCCGACAACGAGGACGCGATCCCGGACGTCGGACCCGCCGGGATCTGCGCTCCGGTGCGCTTCCACTCCAGATGGTGGCCCGGGATCTCCTCCAGGAACCGTGACGGCGGGTTGTACGAGGGCTGCCCCCAGGCGCTCCGCATCGACGAGCGCGTCAGATAGAGCCGCTCGCGGGCGCGCGTGATACCGACATACGCCAGCCGCCGCTCCTCCTCCAGCTCCTTCGTCTGGCCGAGCGCGCGCATGTGCGGGAAGACGCCGTCCTCCATGCCCGACAGGAACACCACGGGGAACTCAAGGCCCTTCGCGGTGTGCAGGGTCATCAGCGTGATGACGCCGGAGCCGTCCTCGTCCTCGTCGGGGATCTGGTCGGAGTCGGCGACGAGGGCCACCTGCTCCAGGAATTCGGCGAGCGTGCCGGTCGCGCCGGCGCCAGTGCCACCAGCAGCCGCGCCGCCACCAGCGGCCGCACCGGCACCGGCATCCCCGGCAGCCGCCGCACCGGCGTCCGCGCCCACACCCGCGCCGTCGCCCGCACCCGCGCCGTCGCCCGCCGCACCGTCGCCCGTCGCGCCGGCGGCCTGCGCGCGCGCCTGCTCGAACTCCAGCGCCACCGCCGCCAGTTCCTGGAGGTTCTCGATACGGGTCTCGTCCTGCGGATCGGTCGAGGCCTGAAGCTCCGCCAGGTAACCGGTCCGTTCGAACACGGCCTCCAGCACCGTCGCGGGCCCGGCGCCCGATTCGACGACCGTACTCAGCTCCTCCATCAGCGTGTTGAAGCGCTTCACGGCGTTGGCGGAGCGGGCCGCCATGCCGTACGCCTCGTCCACCCGGCGCAGCGCCTGCGGGAAGGTGATCTTCTCCCGCAGCGCGAGGGCGTCGATCATGGCCTCCGCGCGGTCCCCGATACCGCGCTTGGGCACATTGAGGATGCGGCGCAGCGGGACGTTGTCCTCCGGGTTGGCCAGCACCCGCAGATAGGCCAGCACATCGCGGACCTCCTTGCGCTCGTAGAAGCGCACTCCGCCGACGACCTTGTACGGCAGGCCGACCCGGATGAAGATCTCCTCGAAGACACGCGACTGCGCGTTCGTCCGGTAGAAGACCGCGACATCACCCGCCTTGGCCTCACCCGCGTCCGTCAGCCGGTCGATCTCGTCGGCGACGAACTGCGCCTCGTCGTGCTCGGTGTCCGCGACATAGCCGGTGATCTGGGCACCGGCGCCGGCCCTGGTCCACAGATTCTTCGGACGGCGGCTCTCGTTCCGCTCGATGACCGCGTTGGCGGCGCTGAGGATCGTCTGCGTGGAGCGGTAGTTCTGCTCCAGCAAAATCGTGGTCGCGTCCGGATAGTCCTCCTCGAACTGGAGGATGTTACGGATAGTGGCGCCACGGAAGGCGTAGATCGACTGGTCCGCGTCACCGACGACACACAGCTCCGCCGGGTCGTGCTCCTCGCCGGAAGGTCCCGCGCCGGAAGGTCCCGCGCCGGAGGGGCCCACCAGCTCGCGTACGAGTGTGTACTGGGCGTGGTTCGTGTCCTGGTACTCGTCCACCAGCACATGGCGGAAGCGCCGCCTGTAGTGCTCGGCCACATCGGGGAACGCCTGGAGCAGATGGACGGTGGTCATGATGATGTCGTCGAAGTCGAGGGCGTTGGCCTCGCGCAGCCGTGCCTGGTACATCCGGTACGCCTCGGCGAGCGTCTTCTCGAACCCGTCGGAGGCCTGGTCGGCGAAGGTCTCCTCGTCGATCAGCTCATTCTTCAGATTGGAGATCTTGGCGCTGAAGGACTTCGGCGGATAGCGCTTGGGATCGAGGTCCAGATCACGGCAGACCAGGGCCATGAGCCGCTTGGAGTCGGCGGCGTCGTAGATCGAGAACGACGAGGTGAACCCGAGCCGCTTGGACTCGCGCCGCAGGATCCGTACACAGGCGCTGTGGAAGGTCATCACCCACATGGCACCGGCGCGCGGTCCGACGAGCTGCTCGACCCGCTCCTTCATCTCGCCCGCGGCCTTGTTGGTGAAGGTGATCGCCAGTATCTGGCCGGGGTGAACGGCGCGGTTGCCCAGCAGATACGCGATCCGGTGGGTCAGGACCCGGGTCTTCCCCGAGCCGGCCCCGGCCACGATGAGCAGGGGCGATCCCATGTGCACAACGGCCGCGCGCTGTTCTTCGTTCAGCCCTTCGAGCAGCGCGGCGGGGTCCACGACCGTACGCGGGGAGCCGCCGCGGTGATACGGATCGCGCGCCGGCGGTGCGTCGAACGCGCCGTCGAAAAGATCGTCGGGCACCGCCTCCCGGGCATGCTCGTCGTGGTCCTCGGGCGGCGGTGGGTGCTCGTCGCCGGAGGGCTGGAGATCCGCCAGGAAACTGTCGTCAAAGAGGCTGCTCATCGCTCTCCGAGTCTAGGCCCTGTCCGGTCGGTCTTCATGGGCCCGGAACGCCTGGCACGGCACCTCGCCGCGTTGTCGGAGTCGTCCAAGTACGTCCAGTACGAGGACGATCCTCCGCCTTGCGATGCTCCCCCGTAGCCTGAACGGCACGGGAGGTACCCCCTCCACCAGCCGCCCCGGGCTGATCCATGAAGACCGACCGGACAGGACCTGGGACGCCGGACTGACAGCCCGCGCCCGCCTTGGAAAGTCGGGAAGTCCCCGTCCGGTCACACGGTGTGACGAAAACCCCTGTCCGACCCCGCGCCGGCCCTCCGTAAACACTTTCCCCCGTCGCATGAGCAAATGGTCACGAAAATGTATCGGGCATATCGACCATCGTCCTTCACATGAGGACCACACTTTGGCTAGCGTGCTCGGTCAGGCACCCCGTACCCCCGAAGGCGACCCGCGCCGAGCGGGCGGCCTATGCCGAAATCGGACATTCCATAGGGAAGTTCGACGGAAGGAGATGCTGGCCTTGGCGTCGCATCGCAAGTCGCGCACCCGTAGCGGAGTACGCACCAACTCCCCCGCCGTCGGGATCACGACGGCCGCCCTCGCTTCGGTCACGCTGCTCTCGGCGCAGAGCGCGAACGCCGCGCCCACCGAACCCCGGCCGTCCGTCGAAGAGGTGCAGAAGAAGGTCGACGATCTGTACCGCCAGGCCGGCGGCGCCACACAGCAGTACAACAAGGCGAAGGAAGCCACGGAGAAGCAGAAGCGCGCCGTGGGCCGGGTGCTGGACGAGGTCGCCAAGCGCGCGGACAAGCTGAACGAGGCCCGCCGTACGCTGGGCAACTTCGCGGCCGAGCAGTACCGCGAGGGCGGGCTCACCCAGACCGCCGCCCTGCTGTTCTCCGACAGCCCGCAGGCGTACTTCGAGCAGACGCAGATGATGGACCGGCTGTCGGACCGTCAGAGCGCCGTCCTCGCCGACTACCAGGCGCAGCAGGCCGCGGCGGCGAAGGAGCGGGCGGAGGCGACGAAGAGCCTGGAGTCGCTCACCGAGTCGCAGGCCACGCTGCGGACCAGCAAGGAGAACGTACAGAAGAAGCTCGGGACGGCCCGTGCGCTGCTGTCGCGGCTGACCGCGGAGGAGCAGGAGCGGCTGGCGGCGCTGGAGCGCAAGAAGGGAGAGGAGGCCCGCCGGAAGGCGGAGGCGAAGGCCAAGGAGGAGGCCCGCGCCCAGGCGGAGGCCGAGCGCGAGCGAGAGCGGCAGCAGGCTCAGTCCCCGGCGACCGGTACGGGCACAGGTACGGGCGCGGGTACGGATTCGGGCACGGGAACGGGCTCCGGATCCGGATCCGGATCCGGATCCGGATCCGCCGACAGCGGTTACGCCACCAAGGCCGCGAAGGTGCTCGCCTTCGCACGCGCGCAGATAGGCAAGCCGTACGTCTGGGGCGCGTCGGGCCCCAGTTCGTACGACTGCTCGGGCCTGACCCAGGCCGCCTGGCGGGAAGCGGGCGTGCAACTGCCGCGCACCACCTGGGAGCAGGTCGAGACCGGCACGCGCGTCGCGACGGGGGATCTGCTCCCCGGCGATCTGGTCTTCTTCTACGACGACATCAGCCATGTCGGCATCTACATAGGCGACGGCATGATGATCCACGCCCCCAAGCCGGGCGCGAACGTCCGCGAGGAGTCGATCTACTACATGCCGATCTACGGGAGCGTCCGCCCGGCCTGATCGGTTCCACGCGCCCGATCCGTCCGATCCACCTGATCCGTCTCATCTGTCCGATCAGCTCGATCGGTTCGATCCACGACGGAACGCGCTACACGGAAGCCCACGTCGTCGACCTGGAAGCTCGGGTGGCTGCGTCGGCGGGCGGAGGCCCGGCAGCTCCAGTGCTCGTCGAACCAGCCACCGCCACGCAGCACCCGGTAGGTGCCGTAGACCTCGGCGTCGTAGACGTCCCAGCACCAGTCCCAGACGTTGCCGAGCATGTCGTGAAAGCCCCACGGGTTGGCGCGCTTGCCGCCCACGTCGTGGATCCGTCCGTGCGAGTTGTCGCGGTACCACGCGATCTCGTCGAGCGGCCCGTAACCCGGGCCGCTCGTACCGGCCCGGCAGGCGTGCTCCCACTCGGCCTCGGTCGGCAGCCGGTAGCCGTCGGCGGACGCGTCCCACTCGACGCCCTCGCCGCTGCCCTCGGCCTCCGCCTCGGCCCCGGCGTGGAGGCGGTAGACGGGTGTGAACCCGTCGTTCAGGGACAGGGCGTTGCAGAACCGGACCGCGTCCGACCAGGAAACGCTCTCGACGGGCAACCGGTCCCCCTGGGCGGTGCCGGGCCGCTCGCCGGTGATCCGTGCGTACAACGCCTGGGTGACCGGGAACGCCCCGAGCCGGTAGGGCGCGAGCTCGACCGTCCAGCTTCGCCGTGTCCGCCGGTCCGACAGTGTCACCCGCCCCGGCGGGACGGTGATCATCTTGGTCGCCGCGCTCATACTCACGGCACTCCCGTCACTTACGGCACTCACGGCGCTCGCGTCGTTCACGGCACTCGCGTCCACGCCGTCAGGTCCAGACCGTGGCGATGAGGATATTGACCACCGTCAGACCGCCGACGGCCAGACTGCCGACGGCGCCGAACAGGCCCTTCGATGAGTACGTCCATGGCCGGAGCCTAACGGGGGCCATATCACCTCTCCGAGGTGAGGTGGGGCTCTCTTTCCCTTTCGGCCGGGTCGGACCGGAAGGGCACCGTTCCGCCCGGATCGTGGTGATCACAAAGCGCTTCGGAAGCTTCACCTCCAGCCAATAGCGGCCATGCCGACACCGGGCTGTGACCTTGCGCCATAGCGTCCCTCTCCAGGCGGTCGACTCGTACCGCCGGGCCCGGACCGTACGGGTCCGAGGAACCCAGGAACTCAAGGAAGTGGACGCCCTCGTGGCAGCGCACCGAAAACGCAAGCAGCGCCGGCTCACCGGTCCGGCCGGCCGCACCGCCCTCACCCTCGCCCTCGCCGGCGCCGCGACCGCCACCGCCTCGGGCGCTCCCGCGCACGCGGAGCCCCAGCTCACCCCCGCCCAGGTCAAGGCCGAGATCGACAGCCTGTACGAGCAGGCCGAGGTCGCCACCGAGCGGTACAACGGGGCGAAGGAGAAGGCGGACGAGGCACGGGCCTCGCTGGCGCGGCTGCGTGACGAGGCCACCCGCAGAACGGACCGGCTCAACGTCTCACGCAACGCGCTCGGCTCGATCGCCACCGCGCAGTACCGCACGGGCGGCCTCGACCCCGCCGTACAGCTCGCGCTCAGCTCCAGGCCCGACGACTTCCTCGAACGCGCAGGACTGGCCGAACGCGCCGGAGCCCGTCAGGCCGCCATGGCCGCCGGGATCCGCAAGGAACTCGCCGCGATCGCCCAGCTCCGCAGCCGGGCCGACGGACGGCTCGACGAGCTCGGGGCCCGCCGGTCGGAGCTGGCCCGCCACAAGTCCACCATCGAGGCGAAGCTCGACTCCGCACGGCGGCTTCTGGACCGGCTGGACCCCGCGCAGCGCACCGGGTACGGCGAGGACGGCGAAACGGGACTGTACGGGCCTGGCGGGGCGGCCGGCAGCGCGGTGGGGGCGATGGACTCCCGCGCGGCGGCGGCCGTCGCCTTCGCGTACGGGGCGATCGGCAAGCCGTACGTCTGGGGCGCGACCGGGCCCGGTTCCTTCGACTGCTCGGGGCTGACCCAGGCCGCCTGGCGCGCGGCGGGCGTATCCCTTCCCCGTACCACGTACACGCAGATCAACGCGGGACAGCGCGTCACACGCGACCGGCTCGCCCCCGGTGATCTCGTGTTCTTCTTCTCCGGTGTCAGCCATGTCGGGATCTATGTCGGCGGGGGGCAGATGATCCATGCCCCGCGCCCCGGCTCGGCGGTGCGGCTGGCGCCGATCGACCAGATGCCGTTCGCGGGAGCCGCCCGGCCCGCGTAACCGGGACGCCCGGGTAACCGGGACGGCCACGCGATCGGGACGGCCACGCGATTGGGACGCCCGCGTACCGGGCAGGGCCGCACGGCTGATCCGGACGGGCCGACGCGTAACCAGGACGGACCTTCCGGGGTGCCCCGCCCCACCCTTCACGCCACGATGAGCAGCAGTATGCCGTCGGCCGTGAAAGGGAAGCCGTGAGACGAGCCACCGCCGTCACCGCGTCCGTCCTCACCGTCGGCGCGCTCTTCGTCCTGGCCCCCGTCGGCGTCACGCCCGAGGGTTGCGGCGATCTCTCCAACGGGCGGCTCTGCATCGAGGGCCCGATCGGTGGTTCGGGCCGGTTCACCACGTGGTACGTCCAGCACGCGGACCGGCCCGGCACCGCCGTACGCCTCGGCTATCAGCGCAAGGACGACCGGATCGTCGCGTTCCCCGGCTGGTTCGGGACCCAGCGCACCCAGGGCGGGCGGGCCGCGCTGAGCGGCACGCTCAGGACCGCGCCGGGAGAGTGCGTACGCGGCCTGCTGGAGCACGGGGACAGGACGTACGTCACCGAGTGGCACTGCTCGTAGGGCACATGCGTACGGCGCCCCAGGACGGCGTTGGACCGGCCCGCGCGTCCCCGTCAGACCAGCCTGCGCGCCGTCGCCCATCGCGTCAGCTCATGCCGGTTGGAGAGCTGGAGCTTCCTGAGGACCGCCGAGACATGCGACTCCACGGTCTTCACCGAGATGAAGAGCTGCTTGGCGATCTCCTTGTACGCGTATCCCCGGGCGATCAGCCGCAGCACCTCACGCTCCCGCTGGGTGAGCCGGTCCAGGTCCTCGTCCACCGGCGGCGCGTCCGTCGACGCGAACGCGTCGAGGACGAAGCCGGCCAGCCGGGGCGAGAAGACCGCGTCGCCCTCCTGCACCCGGAAGATCGAGTCGACCAGATCGGTGCCGGTGATCGTCTTGGTGACATAGCCGCGGGCGCCGCCCCTGATCACCCCGATGACATCCTCGGCGGCATCGGAGACCGACAGCGCCAGGAAGCGCACCGGATTCTCGCCCGCGACCATCAGCGGCGCGCAGCGGCGCAGCACTTCCACACCGCCCCCGCCCGGCAGATGGACGTCGAGCAGCACCACCTCGGGGCGGGTCGCCGTGATCACGGTGACCGCCTGGTCCACATCGGCCGCCTCACCGACGACCTCGACACCGGTCTGTTCGGTACGGCCGATCTCCGCCTGCACGCCGGTACGGAACATCCGGTGGTCGTCGACGAGCACGACCCGTACACGACGGCCGTCCCCGGCCCGGCCCCCGCCGCTGTCCGCCGGATTGCCCTCGGCCTGTACGCCCTCGCTCATGGTCTCTGCCCCTCGTCCTGGTAGTGGTCACCGCGCGGGACACGGGTCATCCGTCCGCCCGCTCCATCTCCAGCTCGACCTCGGTGCCGCCGCCCGGCACCGAACGCAGCCGCGCCGTCCCGCCGTTGCGCTGCATCCGGCCGATGATCGACTCCCGTACGCCCATACGGTCGGCCGGCACCGCGTCCACGTCGAACCCGGGGCCGCGGTCCCGTACGGAGAGAAAGACCGTACGGCCCTCCACCTCCGCGAAGACCTGCACCGCGCCCCCATCGCCACCGTACTTGGCGGCGTTGACCATCGCCTCGCGTGCGGCCTGCATCTGTGCCGCCAGTTTCTCGTCGAGCGGGCAGTCGCCGACGACCACGACCTCGATCGGCACCCCGTGGTGGTCCTCCACCTCGGCCGCCGTCCGCTTCACCGCCTCGGCGAGGGTGGTGGGCTCGTCCTCCTCGTCCTTGCCCCGGCCCTCCGGCTTGTAGAGCCAGGCGCGCAGCTCACGCTCCTGGGCGCGGGCGAGTCTGCGGACCTCGCCCGGCTCGTCGGCATTGCGCTGGATCAGGGTGAGGGTGTGCAGCACGGAGTCATGGACATGCGCGGCGACCTCGGCGCGCTCCTGGGCGCGGATGCGCATCAGACGCTCCTCCGAGAGGTCCTGTGTCATCCGTACGAGCCAGGGCCCGGCGAGCAGCGCGACCCCGGCGACGACGGCGATGGCACCGGTCAGCACGTTGCCGAGCTGGGCCGCCGAGCCGCGCACCACCATGAAGACGGCGAGGCCCAGACCGACCAGGGCGACTCCCGCGAGGGTGCGCGCGAGCTGGAACAGCCTTCGGCGGCGGCCGACCTCGGTCCAGCGGGCGCGGCGCGCGTTGTCCGCCTGACGCCAGACCAGGACGACGCCCGCGCCTGTCAGCAGCAGGGGCCAGATGTAGCGGTCGGCGTGGCTGCGGCCGAAACTGACGTTGCCGACGAAGACGCCGGCGCCGATCACCAGGGCTATCAGTGCGAAGACCTGGCCCTTGTCCGGCTTGCGGAGCCGGCGCCTGCCGTCGGGGCTGATCTCGAAGACGGAGCGTGACTCGACCGCCGTGCCGCCGACGCCGAGCGGGACGACGATCCAGAAGACGGCGTAGAGCAGCGCGCCGAGACCCTGGGTGAAGAAGAGACCGAGGAAGACGAGCCGTACCCAGACGACCGGCAGCCCGAGATGCCCGGCGAGACCGCGCGCCACACCGCCGAGAAGACGGCCGTCGGCGCTGCGGTACAGCTTGCGCGTCGGCGGCTCCTCCGGCGCCGGGGCACGGGCGGCGGAGGGCGCGGTGGGGCGGGGCGGGGCGGCTGGCATGCCTTCGATGGTCACATGGCGGGGTGTGGGGGGACATCAGGGTCGGACCCCTGACGCGACCCTGATGCCGTACCGGTCCCGGATCCAGGGGGCCGTAACGGTGCGGAACCCAGGAGTCGCGGCAGTGCCGGACCTCAGGGCTGTGACGCTCCGCACCCCTGGATGGCGCGGGAAGGTTCCTGCGGGGACTCGTCCCTCCGGAACGGCGCACACGCAAACGTCCATGATCCCCGAAGCCACCCCGGGACCAATATCAGGGTGAGCCCAGGGTCGGGATGGCTGGAGGCGCGGGACACGGACCGTCACCATGGACATATGACCCAGCCGTCGGCCCCGCCGCCTTCCGCGTCGGCCGCCGCGCCGCCCCCGGCGTCCGCTTCCGCATCCGCCCCGGGCTCCGCGCCGCCGCCTCTCGCGCCTCCTCAGCTTCAGCGCAGCCCGCGCCAGAAGGTGTTCGCCGGTGTGTGCGGCGGGCTCGGGCGGTATTGCGACGTGGATCCGGTGATCTTCCGGATCGTCGTCGGGGTGCTCACGGTCACCGGCGGGATCGGGCTGATCTTCTACGGCTTCGCGTGGCTGCTGATCCCGCTGGACGGCGAGGAGGAGAACGAGGCCCGCAGACTGCTGTCGGGACGGGTCGACGGGGCTTCGCTGATCGCCGTGCTGCTCGCGCTGATCGGCTGCGGACTGTTCCTGTCCATGCTGGGCGATGACGGCACCCTCGGCTTCGCCGCCATGCTGTCGCTCGCCGTCGTGGGCTCCGCCGTGTGGTCGCAGCGTCGCCGGGCCGCCGTGCCCGACGGGGCGGCGCTCGACCCGGCGACGGCGCAGGCCGTGGCGGAGGCCCCTCCGGAGACGATGGCGCCGCCGATACCCGGCATCCACTCGTGGTGGCGTGACCCGATAGTCAAGGACGGCACCACGGGCCCGGCCGTGGGGGTCTATCTGTGGGGTCCTGAGGACAGCGGGAGCGGCGCGGACCGGTCGTGGCACCGCTCGGCCACCTCCACGCGCCCGACGCGCCCCGAGGGGTCGCACGGGATCGGCGGCAGCGTCCTGCTGCTCGCGCTCATCGCGGGCGGGCTCGGCACGGGCCTGTCGTGGGAGAGCCAGCCGTTCGGTACGAGCGTCGAGACGGGACTGGCCTGCGCGCTCGCGGTCTTCGGGATCGGTCTCGCGGTCAGCGCCTTCCTGGGCCGCACCGGTGTCGGGACGATCTTTCTGACGGTGGTCACCGCCGGGCTGCTCGCGGGTGCGTCGGCCGTTCCGAAGAACATCACCACGGAGTGGGGCCGTCAGCACTGGACGCCCGTCTCGGTCGCCGCGGTGCAGCCTCGGTACGAGCTGGGCTCGGGCGTCGGCACACTCGACCTGTCCGGGCTCTCCGTACCCAAGGGCCGCACCGTCAGTACGTCCGCCGAGGTGGGCGCCGGGCAGCTCAAGGTCGTCGTACCGCGAGGAGTGACCGTGAGACTGCGTGCCCAGGCGGGGCTCGGGGATGTCCGGCTGCCGGGAGACCCGCCGAACGATGTGGACATAGCCCCGGACCGGTCCCGGCAGCGCACGCTGACCCCGCGCGCGGGGTCGGCCCCGGCCGGCACGCTGGATCTGGAGCTGGAAGTCGGCCTCGGCCAGGTGGAGGTGACCCGTGCTGCGTCATGAGATCCGTCCCGGCCGGCTGATCGCGGGACTGGCGGTGCTGGGCGCGGCGGTCGCGTACGCCGGTGACGCGGCGGGCTCCTGGCACACACCGTGGTACGCCGCGTTCCCGGTGGTCTTCGGCGGTCTCTTCCTGGCCTCCTGCGTCTCCGCCGCCGACTACCTCATACGTCGCCGCCGGTCGGCCAGGAGGGCGTCGAGGGAGAGGACGGGAGCGCCGGCGAGCACCAGCGGCAGCCAGGCCATCAAATAGGCGAGGTCGTTGCCGTAGTAGTACGGGTCGCTCTGCCAGCTCACGGTCAGCCATAGGCTCAGCGAGATCAGGGCACCGCCGAACGCGGCGAGCCGGGCCAGCACCCCGAAGAGCGTGCCCAGGCCGACGGCGAGTTCACCGATGGCGATGGCGTACCCGAACCCCGAGGGGCTCTTGAGCGCGAGATCGACCAGCGCGGGGATGGCCGAGCTGTCCCGGACCCCCCGCATCAGCTCGCCGACCGACCCCGGGCCGGTCGCCGAGAAGAATCCGCCCTGGGTCAGTTTGTCGATTCCCGCGTAGATGAAGGTGACGCCGAGAAAGATCCGCAACGGCAGCAGGGCGAAGCGTGTGGCGTTCTCCCGCCAGCCGCGCCGCTCACCGCCGACCTGTCCATAGGTGTCCGTCCGGTAGCCATACGTCATCGCCGGTCCGCCTCTCCCTGTCCCACACCGCTGCCACGGGAGCCGCTGCTCCCGTGTGCCCTTGCCCATCCATACGGATACGACCCGTCCGGCGCTCAGTGAACCAGCCGCCGGACCTCAGAAATCGGCCATGCCTGTGAAGGGTTTGAACAACAGCGCTCAAGATACGTACCGATGCGGTCGGTCCGACGCGGTCAGTCCATGACCTCGACGATCACGCGGTTGGTCTCCACTCCCGCCGCGGTCACGACCTGCACCTCGACGGAACCCGGCTCCACATCGACCGGTACGGGCACGGTGAGACAGGTGTCCGACGGATTGGCGAAGCCGCCGGGCACGGGCACCAGCGGTACATGCACATGGACGGAGCCGATCCGCACGACCATCCGGGCCAGCCGGTCCGGGGTGCCCGCGCCGGGGGGTACGAAACCGGCGCCGCGGATCTCGATGTCGTCGCCGGTACGGATGGGGGCGTCCAGGTCGCCCGCCTCCCTGGCCCGTACCACCGAGAGGACGAGGGGCCGCCCGCCCTCCGCGTACTTGCCCGCGAAGTAGGTGGCGGCGGAGACGGCGACCAGCAGGGCGAGCGCCCAGGGCAGATCGGGAAGCTGCTCGGGCCGCCGGGCCAGACGGACACCGGAGAAGAGGAGCGCGACGACATTGACCACCGCGTACTGCACATCGGTGAAGCTGCCGCGCCCGCCGTCGTCACAGAGCAGATCGGCCAGCCGCGGGCGTTCGGCCCGTACCTTCTGGAGCCGCTGGGCCAGTACGCGTACGGACACCACCCGGCGGACGACCACGGCGATCCCGCACACCACGGCCAGGACCGTCACCATGCCCGCGCCCCGGGCCAGATCGAGCCCGGCGATCAGTTCGTCGCGCCGGCCGTGTCCGGAGGCGCCCGCGAGCTGGAGGGCGAGCACGAGCACGGAGAAGACGACGAGCAGCACCCAGGCGGAGGCGATGGTCCGTGAGGTGGACAGCCGGTTGTCCTCACCGATCAGCGGTGCGAGCAGTCCGCCACGGGCGCGGTGGAGCCGGGCCGCGACGGTCAGCAGCCCCGCGACGACGAGCGCGGCGACCAGTCCGGCCGTACGGGCGGCGCTCCAGCCGGCCCCGATCGCGGTCGCGGTCTGTGCCAGCGCGAGCGCCACGACCGCGCCCCACACCACCAGCAGCGTGTGCCGCCAGACGGAGTGCAGCCAGGCGTCCCCCGCCTCGCGGCTGCGATCGGCCACCGCCCGCGCGGACTGGGTGAGTTCGTCCGACACCCACTGCCGGGAGGCGCCCGCGGAGTGCGCGACCGCGACCGGCAGCCCGTGCCCCGCGGCCAGTTCGTCCCGCTTCGCCAGGAACGCGGCCACGGCACGCCGATGCCCCTCGCGCGCTCCGTGCGGGCAGTCGCCGCACGTACAGCCCCCGCCGTGCGCGCCCTCTCTTGCCACTTGCACAGCCACGCCGAATGCCGCCTTCCCCGCCCCGCCCACGAACTTCCTTGCTACGCCTGGGAATTGTGCCGTACGGAGTGAGGTACGCGCGCAATCGGTCCGGCCGTGGTCGCCACCGCTCGCGCGGTCACTCCCACTCGATGGTGCCCGGCGGCTTGCTCGTCACATCGAGGACCACGCGGTTCACATCCGCGACCTCGTTGGTGATCCGGGTGGAGATCCGGGCCAGCACGTCGTACGGCATCCGCGTCCAGTCCGCGGTCATCGCGTCCTCGGACGAGACGGGGCGCAGCACGATCGGATGACCGTACGACCGTCCGTCGCCCTGGACGCCGACGGACCGTACATCCGCGAGCAGGACCACCGGGCACTGCCAGATGTCACGGTCGAGACCGGCCGCGGTCAGCTCCTCGCGGGCGATCGCGTCCGCCTCGCGCAGCAGGTCGAGGCGCTCGCGCGTGACCTCGCCGACGATACGGATACCGAGCCCGGGGCCGGGGAAGGGCTGGCGGTGGACGATCTCGTCCGGCAGGCCCAGCTCCTGGCCGACCATCCGGACCTCGTCCTTGAAGAGCTGCCGCAGCGGCTCGACGAGCTCGAACTCGATGTCGTCGGGAAGCCCGCCGACATTGTGGTGGGACTTGATGTTGGCGGTGCCGGTGCCGCCGCCCGACTCGACGACGTCCGGGTAGAGCGTGCCCTGTACGAGGAAGGCGACGTCCTCGCCCTCCGCGCCCGCCTCGGCGACGATCTCGGCCTGGGCCTGCTCGAAGACCCGGATGAACTCACGGCCGATGATCTTCCGCTTCTGCTCGGGGTCGGAGACCCCGGCCAGCGCGGCGAGGAAGCGCTCCTGCGCGTCGACGACCTTGAGCTGGACGCCCGTGGCGGCGACGAAGTCCTTCTCGACCTGCTCCGTCTCACCCTTGCGCATCAGACCGTGATCGACATAGACGCAGGTGAGCTGGTCTCCGATGGCCCGCTGGACCAGCGCGGCGGCCACGGCCGAGTCCACGCCGCCCGACAGACCGCAGATGGCGCGCTTGGTGCCGACCCGCTCACGGACGAGGGCGATCTGCTCGTCCAGCACATTGGCGGTGGTCCAGGTCGGCTCGATACCGGCGCCCCGGTAGAGGAAGTGCTCCAGGACCTGCTGACCGTAGGTGGAGTGCATCACCTCGGGGTGGTGCTGGACTCCGTACAGCCTCTTCTCGTCGTTCTCGAAGGCCGCGACGGGCACGACGTCCGTGGACGCGGTGACGGTGAACCCGGCGGGCGCGGCGGAACAGGCGTCGCCGTGCGACATCCAGACCGCCTGCTCGGCCGGGGTGCCCTCGAAGAGGGTGGAACCGGTCTTGGAGACATGCAGCGGGGTACGGCCGTACTCACGCGCGCCCGTGTTGTCGACGGTCCCGCCGAGCGCGGTCGCCATCAGCTGGAAGCCGTAGCACATACCGAAGACCGGGACGCCGGCCTCGAAGAGCGCGCTGTCGACGCTGGGAGCCTTCTCCGCGTAGACGGAGGACGGGCCGCCGGAGAGGATGACCGCCCTGGGCTTCTTCGCCAGCATCTCGGCCACGGGCATCGTGGACGGGACGATCTCGCTGTAGACCCGGGCCTCGCGGACGCGTCGGGCGATGAGCTGGGCGTACTGCGCACCGAAGTCGACGACGAGGACGACATCGGGGGCGGCGGCGGGGGGCGCTGCTGGCACGGGGCGGCCTTCCGGCGTTACTTACATGGGTTCTGGTTGTCTCGATTCTAACGGGGAGCGACGACGGGCCGGGGCCGCCGATACGTCTCACCATCCGGCCCGTTTTGACCCGCGCGGGGGCGCCGGGTCCATACTGTCGGCATGCGCGAGCAGCAGACCTTCGTCTTTACCTATGGCACCGGCCCGTCCGGCTGCCATGGTCGTGCTGCTTGAACTGACACGCGACTTCCCAGGCGCCCCGGGCCGACAAGGCCCGGGGCGTCTGTCGCGTTCGGGGCCGTACGACCTTCGGGGCGCACCGCACTCCCGACAAGGACCCCGAGATGAAGACCACCTCCACCGCCACCTCCACCTCAACCACCTCCACCGCCTCCTCGACCGCTTCCACCGGCGCGCGTACGGACGAGGCCGCCACGCTGATCGGCGGCGCGCGGGAACGGATCGACGCGCTGGACGACCGGATCATCGGTCTCGTCCAGGAACGGATGGCGGTCTCGGCCGCCGTCCAGGACGCCCGGATCACCTCCGGGGGCCGCCGCGTCCATCTCTCCCGTGAGATGGAGATCCTCGGCCGCTACCGGGAGGCCCTCGGCAAGCCGGGCACGGCCCTGGCGATGACCCTGCTGGAGCTGAGCCGGGGCCGTATCTGAGTTCGGGTACGGCTCTCACCCGTACGGCGCGTGACCGGACCCGCGAGGGCCTCGTTGGACCAGGCGTCCGTGCCACCCAGGGGCGGGCTCGCAGAGATGGCAGAGAACCACGCGTGGCCACCGCCGGGGCGTGCGACGTACCGCAGATACGTCGTGGGACCTCGTCCCGGCGTTCGTGACCGGTAGGCAGGGGACAGCAGCCCGGTCACCCCATGGCGGTCGGTTCCGGGGACGCCCGGACCGACCGCCCGGCGAGCTTCGAACCCGCTCCCCCCTCGGTCCTCGCCTCGATCCTCGATCCTCGATCCTCGGCGCTCGATCCTCGGCGCTCGGTCCTCGGCGCTCGGCCGTCTGTCGACACATGCGCGGCATACGCGCGGCCGACGCATACGCACGGCCCGTCTGTGGACACACGTACGACTACGACTGAACATGTGACACAGGCCACTTAAAGATTCTGTGAAGTCGGCTGCAACCATCGCCCCATGTCACGGGTCTTGCTTGCGTAATGACCGGCCTCACCTGCGACCTCCATATCCGGGAAGGCCCAACGACTCCGTACCGCGCCCGCGCGGTGCGCCGGATTTCCCTGAGGTCTCATGAAGCTTCGCCGTGCCATGGCCGTCGCCGCCGCGACCGCCGTTATCGCGCCCGCCGCGCTCTTCTCGGCGCCGGCCGCGTACGCGCACGGCGACGGCACGGTCACCACGACCGAGTCACCCTCCGCGAGTCCTTCCGAGAGCACCACGTCTCCGGCCCCGGAGGACTCGGAGAGCGGCACGCCCTCGGCTCCGCCGCCCGCCACGAGCGGTACGCCGTCGAGCCCGGCCACCTCGGAGAGCTCCACGCCGGCTTCTTCCCCGCCCGCGACCGGGACCAGCGTTCCCTCCACTCCCGGCGCGAGCCCGAGCGACGAGCCGAGCGAGGGACCGGCGGGCTGCCTGGACGAGAACGGGGAGGTCATCTTCGGCAAGGACCTCCGGACCGCCGTCAGCGGGCTGCCCGAGAAGATCGTCGCGGGCAGCGGCTTCCACGCCCTCAAGCTCAACGTCACGAACAAGAGCGACGAGGACTTCAAGCGCGTCGACTTCGGCGTCTTCGCGAGCCGGCTCGTCGACGAGGAGCCGGGCGACGAGACAGGCCAGGAAACGGACCGGTATCTGGCGCTCCAGTTCAAGGACCCCGAGTCGGGTGTGTGGGAGGACATCTCCCTCGACGAGGAGGACGAGAACTACGGCTACATCGGCTACACCGAGGTCAAGGCCAAGCAGTCGTACACCATCGATCTGCGGCTGAGCGTGGCCAAGTCGGCCCCGGCCGGTCCCGGTGTCGTCTTCAGTATCGGTCTGCACTCGGACTCCGACGGCAACTGCGTCATCGAGGACAACGACACCTTCTACGAGTTCGAGATCCTCGGCGCCGGTGCGGATCCGGGCGAGCCCAACGAGGCCGAGCCGCAGGAGGGTGGCAAGAAGCCGCTCCCCAAGCCCACGGGTGACAACGAGATCAAGCCGCAGGGCAGCCTGGCCGAGACCGGATCGTCCTCGATGGTGCCCGTCATCGGTATGGCCGGCGCGATCGCGATCGTCGCCGGTGCCGGTGTGGTGTTCGCGCTGAGGCGCCGCCAGGGCAGCGCCGTCGCGTAACCCGCGTACGGCCCGCATACACGCCAGAGGCGCTGCACTCGGAGGGGGGTGCAGCGCCTCTGGCGCGTCCACGGCTTCCAGGACGTCCAGGGCACCCACGTCCACGGCATGCACGGCCGCGATGCCCACGGCCGCTTCTCAGATCCGCTTCGGCGGGAAGATCCGCTTCGGCGGGACCGTCGGTATGCCCAGGAACGGCAGCCTCAGCGCGCCGAACGCCTCCGCCGGAACCGCCGGGGACACCGGTTCGACCGGGTGGGGACGCACATACGCGGTGCCCGCGCCCTGTTCGGGGCGGGGATCCGGCTCGCCCTTGTTCGGCCAGAAGGACATCGCGCGCTCGGCCTGGGCCGTGATCGTCAGGGACGGATTCACGCCCGGATTCGCCGAGACCGCCGAGCCGTCGACCACCGAGATACCGGGGTGTCCGTACAGCCGGTGGTACGGGTCGATCACGCCCTCCTCCGCCGAGGCCCCGATGACACATCCGCCCAGGAAGTGCGCGGTCAGCGGTGTCCCCAGCAGTTCACCGACATTGCTGCCCGCGAAGCCGTCGATCTCCTCGGCGATGAGCGTCGCGGCCCGGGTCGCCTCCGGTATCTGCTTGGGGTTGGGGGCGCCATGCCCCTGGCGCGCGGTGAGCAGGCCCTTTCCCGGTCCGCCCGGTCTGCGGTACGTCGTCAGCGAGTTGTCCAGCGACTGCATGACCAGACCGATGATGGTCCGCTCCGACCAGCGGCGGTTGGAGAGCGAGCGGAGCAGCCACAGCGGGTGCCTCGCCGCGTTCCCGAGCCAGGCCCGTACACGACGGTCGCTCACCGGGACCTGGACGATGGACAGCGCGCCCATCGCGTTGGAGCCCTTGCCGTAACGCACCGGCTCGATATGCGTCGAAGCGTTCGGATGGACCGAGGACGTGATGGCGACGCCCCGCGTGAAGTCGGCCCTGGCCGCGCCGTGCCGCGCGCGGTAGCGCCGGTTGCCGGTCTGCGCGCCCACCAGCGCCTCGGAGTTGGTACGGGTCAGCTCGCCCAGCCGCGCGGAGACACGCGGCAGCAGGCCTTGGTCCCTCATCGTGTGCAGCAGGGTCTGCGTGCCGTACGTACCCGCCGCGATCACGACCTGGCGGGCGCGCAGGACACGCGTACGGTCGCGGCCCCGCCGGCCCGGCCGGCGACCCCATCGGCGGGCGTCCGTGGGGACGGTGGTCACGCGGAAGCCGCACGCCTTCGCCTCCGTCCTCTCCCCCGCCTTCTCCGCAGCACCCTCCCCCGCCCTCTCCCCGGCGTCCGTCTCCTCCTCCACCGCGATCACCGAGGTCATCGGGTGGATGACCGCCCCCGCCCGCTCGGCGAGATAGAGATAGTTCTCGTCGAGGGTGTTCTTCGCCCCGTGCCGGCACCCCGTCATGCACTCGCCGCACTCGGTGCAGGCCCTGCGCGAGGGCCCGGCCCCGCCGAAGTACGGATCGTCGACGGCCGCGCCCGGCTCGGCTCTCGCCGTACCGTCGGCGTCCTCGCCGTCCCCGAAGAAGACACCGACCGGCGCGGGATGGAAGCTGTCGCCGACACCCATCGCCTCGGCCGCCGCCTTGAGATGGACGTCCGAGGGGGTCATGGTCGGGTTGAGCCGTACGCCGAGCATCCGCCGGGCCTGGTCGTAGTACGGCCTCAGCTCCCGCTCCCAGTCGGTGATCGCCGCCCACTGGGGGTCCTCGAAGAACGCGGCGGGCGGTACGTACAGCGTGTTGGCGTAGTTGAGCGAGCCGCCGCCGACCCCGGCGCCCGCCAGCACCATCACATCGCCGAGCAGATGGATCCGCTGGATGCCGTAGAGGCCGAGGGCCGGTGCCCAGAGGTAGTTCCTGATGTCCCAGGAGCTCTTGGGGAGGGTCTCGCGGGTGAAGCGGCGGCCCGCCTCCAGGACACCGACGCGATACCCCTTCTCGGTCAGCCGCAGCGCGGAGACCGAGCCCCCGAAACCCGAACCGACCACGATCACGTCGTAGTCGTACTCGGCGTCGTACTCGGCGTCGTTCCCGGCGTCGCCCTGATTCCGGGCATGGCTGTTCTGTCGCACTGGCTCTCCTCATCGAGAACGACCGGTCGAACTACCGCAGCCCCAGCGCTTTCATGGCCCGCAGACTGCGGCTCATGAAGGCCGCGTACCTCTCGTCGCTCATGCCGAAGGACGGGGCGAGGGGCATGATCCGCTGCTGTGCGACGGTCTGGGCCTCGGTGTACTTGAGGATGCCCTCGGCGCCGTGCCGCCGGCCGAGCCCGGAGTCCTTCATGCCGCCCATCGGCGCCCGCACACTGCCGTACGCCGCCGCGTACCCCTCGTTGATGTTGACCGTGCCGGCCCGCAGCCGGGCCGCCACCGCGTGACCGCGTCCCGCGTCCTTCGTCCACACACCGGCGTTGAGGCCGTAGGGCGTGGCATTGGCGAGCCGGATCGCCTCGTCCTCGTCGCCGAACCGGTAGACGGACACGACCGGGCCGAACGTCTCCTCCGTACAGACCGCCATCGGTGCCTCGACGCCTTCGAGGATGGTCGGCTCGTAGAAGAGCGGGCCGATGTCGGGGCGCGCGACACCGCCCGCGACGACCGTGGCGCCCTTGGCGACGGCCTCCTCGACATGGCGTGTGACCGTCGCGAGCTGGCGCCCGCTCACGAGGGAGCCCATGTCCGCGCCGTAGGCGAGCGCGTTGCCGAGCCGCATCGCCTTCGTACGGGCGGCGAACCGCGCCATGAACGCGTCGGCCACCGACTCGTGGACGTACAGCCGCTCGATGGAGACGCAGAGCTGGCCCGCGGAGGAGAAACAGGCGCGCACCGCGCCCGCCGCGGCCTTCTCCACATCCGCGTCCTTCAGGACCAGCATGGCGTTCTTGCCGCCCAGTTCGAGCGAGACACCGACGAGCCGGTCCGCCGCGCCCCTGGCGACCTCACGGCCGGTACGGGTGGAGCCGGTGAAGGAGACGTAGTCGGCGTGCCTGACGATCTCGGGACCGACGACCGGACCCTCGCCGAGCACCACCTGGAATGCCTCGGCGGGCAGTCCGGCCTCGATCAGCAGATCGCGGGCCCAGAGCGCGGTGAGCGCGGTCCCGGTGTCGGGCTTCATCACCACGGCGTTACCGGCGGCGAACGCGGGCAGGGCGTCGCCGACGGAGAGTTCGAGGGGGTAGTTCCAGGGGGCGATCTGGCCGACGACCCCGCGCGGCTGACGGAGTTCGGTGACCTTGGTGAGGACCGGAATGGCCCCGGTGTGGCGCTTCGGCCGCAGATACGAGCCCGCCGAGCGCCCGTAGTGGCGGGCGGCGACGGCGACGGCCTGGACCTCCTCATGGGCGTGCAGCCGGGCCTTGCCGGTTTCGAGCTGGATCAGATCGAGCACCTCGGCCTGGCGCTCCAGTACGAGATCGTGGAAGCGGAGCAGTACGGCGGCCCGCCGCCGTACCGGGAGGCCGGCCCAGCCGGGCTGGGCGGCACGGGCCCGCTCGAAGGCGGTCGCCACGTCCTCGGGGGTCGACTCGGGCAGGTCCGCCAGCTTCTCCCCGGTGAGGGGGGTGTGGTTGGCGGTACGGCGGGAACCGACGACACCATGGGTGAGCTGGGCGACCACCTCGGGGGTGACCACATCGGCCGCGGTGCGCGCGCCGGCCGGGGCGGCTGCCACGGGGTTGGTACCGGCGCCCGCGCCGGGAGCCTGCGAGTCCGTCATGAGGCCGAGGGTAGGGCGCGTGGCGGGCTTTGGGTACCCGCCGGTAACACCTTTTCACCGGCCGCCCGTCGGTCACTCACCGTGTGCTCGCCGTGTGCTCGCCGGCCTACGACTGCCCGGTGTCGAGATGGTCGACGACGTTCGCGTACAGCTCCTCGCCGTCCTTCACCGCCGCGCCCTCCGCGGGCATGGCCACCCGCAGCCGCAGATAGACATTGTTCTCACCGGGGATGACGAGTTCGTGCCAGCGGTAGCGGATCGGGTCGTCGTCCGAAGCGCTGTACGGCGTGAAGTCGACAACGGTCTCGAAGCCTTCCTTGCCCTGGTGCACGATGTTCTTGTTGGTGACCTCGGCGTCCTTGATCTCCATGCCGTTCGATCCACCACGCTCGTAGTGCGCCTTCCAGACGGTCGGCCTCGGCGCGAGGATGTCCTCGTCGTCCGCCTGCTGCTGGACGCGCTCCGCGTAGATGGAGAAGACACCGCTGGGGTCCTGGTAGGTGACGCCGGTGCCATTGGTGCTCTGGGTGCGCTTGTACTCGTCGGGGACCCCGATCTTGGCGCCGAGGATCTCGTTCTCCGGACGGATTCCCCAGCCCTCGGGCAGCTTGTCGCCCCCGAACGGATCGGCCAGGATCAGAAACAGGGCGAGCGCCACGGCGAGTACCCCGCTGCCGAGTCCGTACCGCGCCGCGCGGCTGCCGTACAGCACCGGCGGCACCCACGCGGCGGCGCCCGTCGGCCGCTGCCCACCACCGGGTCCCCAGCCGCCGCCCCTGCCACCGCTCCCGCCACCGTTGGGCTGTGTCGGGACGAGCGGGGTCGGCGGCCGTATCACCGAGTCGAGGACCGCCCGGATCTCCGCCGCGTCCGGCCGCTCGGCCGGGTCCTTGCGCAGAAGCTGCATCACCAGTGTGCCCAGGGCCCCGGATCCACGGGCGGGCATCTGCGGTTCGGCGGAGAGCACGGCCTGAAGCGTGGCGGGGACGTTGGAGCGGCGGTACGGGGACATGCCCTCGACCGCCGCGTACAGCACGACCCCAAGCGACCACAGGTCCGACTCGGGTCCCGGCCGCTGTCCCAGCACCCGCTCGGGCGCGATGAACTCGGGCGAGCCGACGAACGAACCGGTCTCGGTCAGCCCCTGCTCGCCCTCGATCTGGGCGATGCCGAAATCGCTCAGAACGACCCGGTCACCACGGCCCAGCAGAACGTTGTCCGGCTTGACGTCACGGTGCAGTACGCCCTTCTCGTGCGCCGCCGTGAGCCCGTCGAGTACGGCGAGTCCGATACGGGCGGCCTCGCGCGGGTCGAGCGTGCCCTCCTGGAGCCGGTCGGCGAGCGACTGACCGCGCACCAGCTCCATCACGATCCACGGTTTGGCGTCCTCGATCACCACGTCGTGCATGGTGACCACCGAGGGGTGGTCGATCTTGGCGGCGGAACGCGCCTCCCGTTGCATCCGCAGATAGACGCGGTCCCGGTCGCGATCGCTCAAGTGGTCGGGAACGCGCGGCTCCTTGACCGCCACATCGCGGTCCACGACCTCGTCGTGCGCCAGCCAGACCGTGCCCATACCGCCGTGCCCGAGGCGGGAGACCAGCCGGTACCGGCCACCGAGCAGCCTCCCCACGGCCGGATCGCCCACCGGGGCACCCGCCGTCGCGACGTGCGACGCGGCCTGCGGTACGGCCTGCGGTACGGCCTGCGGTACGGCCTGCGGTACGGCCTGCGGTACGGCCTCTCGCGCGCCCTGCGGCGCGCCCTGGGGAGGAATCGGAACCTGTGCGGGATTCGGTGGCTGGAGTGCGTAACTGGTCGGCTCGTCCACCCGTCCGCCGACTCCCCCGTCGTTGGTCATGCGCACATCCTTACGAAGAGTGGTCGCGGTCGCCAGCGTGAAAGCGGAGCAGATGCAGAGCCGTGACAGTGGGAGAGAAAGTAAACGTGCATGTGAACATGAACCTCACGGCGGACGAGGTGAGTTGCCGGCGCTTGCCGGCGCACGGGATCGGTGTACGGGATCAGCGCACGGGGGTGGGCACAGGCACGCGCGCCGGTACGGGGACGAAGGAGTCGAGGGCGGTGTCGAAGTGCGCCCGCGCCGTGTGGAGTCCGTCCAGCGGGGCCGAGACCCAGACGTCGTACATCCGCCCGTCCTGGTCCCAGCAGAGGTCGGAGGTGTGGCGCTCGCCCTCCTCCCGTGAGAAGCCGTTCCAGGTGAACTCCCAGAGTGCCGCCGGGAATCCGTTGTGCGTGGTACGGGTGACACTGCCGTCGTGGTAACCGGGGTTGGTGTCCGCGCCGTTGGCGTCCGAAAGGCGCATGGCCCCGACCGGACCGGCGGGGATCGCGGGCTGCACGCGGACGCCGATCCGGAACGCCCCGTCGCGCGACATGTAGAGGACCCGCTTGTCGTCGTGGGAGCGGAGGAATCCGTCGGGGACGGCGAGGGTGTAGCCCATCGGGTCGTCGACGAGGTGATAGCCGGGGGGAGCGGGCGCCGGCGAGGTGGAAGGCGTCCGTACGGGAGTCACCGGGGGCGCGGTGCCGGGCGTGGGACCGGACCCGAGGGTGGCATCGCTGTCGGGTGGAGCGCCGGTATCGGCGGTGGCGTCGCTGTCGGCGGCGGCGTGGGACGTACGGCTCGGGCGGCCGTCCGTACGGTCGCCGTCGCCCGCGCCGTTCCGGAGCAGGACCACCGACAGGGCGCCCGCGCCGACCATCATCGCGACCACCGCGCAGGCGACGAGTGCGGTACGGCGGCCACGGCGGCCGGACGCGTCCACGGGCACGGCGCGGAAGGCGGGACCACCGAGGGGCCGACGCCGGGACACGGACGCGAAGGACGACACCGGCACCGGCACCGGCACCGGCGACACGGGCGATCCGGCCGGAGGGATCTCCTGGGCCTGGGCCGACGCGGCCGACGCGGCCGGGGCCGACGGCGGAAGCGCCGAGGATGGCGTCCCTACGGGCGCTCCGGGCGGATCGGACAGAGGCGGTACGGGGACTCCCGTGGCCACGTACGCGCGCAGCAGCCGTTCCGCCCCCGCCGCGTCGAGCCTGTGCTCCGGATCGCGCTCCAGCAGCCCCCGTACAACGGGCAGCAACGGCCCGGCCGCGGCGGGCGGCCGGATCTCGGCCTGCACCACCGCGTGCAGCACCCCGGCCAACGAGTCGCGGTGGAACGGCGATTCACCGCTCAGCATCGCGCACAGCAGCGCGCCGAGCGACCAGAGGTCCGACGCCGGACCGGCCACGTCGCCGTCCAGCACCCGCTCGGGGGCGGTGTACTCGGGCGAACCCACGAACGAACCCGGATCGGTGATCGTCGTGGTGCCCACCAGCCGCGCGATACCGAAGTCGGTCAGTACGACCCGTCCGGTGCCGTCCTCCAGCAGTACGTTGGCGGGTTTGAGATCCCGGTGCAGCACTCCGAGTTCATGCGCGGCACGCAGCGCGCCCAGCAGCGCGAGCCCGATCCGTGCCGCCTCGGGCGGGTCGACGGGTCCCTGCCCGGCGAGCCGGTCGGCGAGCGAACCGCCTTCGACCAGCTCCATCACGATATAGGGGCGGCCGTCCTCCTCCACGACATCGTGGACGACGACCACATGGGGATGTCTGACCCGGGCGACGGCACGCGCCTCGCGCAGTGTCGCGATGCCCTCGCCGTCGTGCGCCGCGTGGAGTTCCTTGACGGCGACGGGCCGGCCGAGGAGGTCGTCGTCGGCCCGCCATACGATGCCCATGCCACCGCGCCCGAGCCTGGTGCCGAGCCGGTAGCGCCCGGCGATCAGCCGCGCGTCCGGGGCCGGGGACTGCCGGCCCTCCGAGGGCCGCCCACTCTCCGAAGGCTGCCGACTGTCCGAAAGCTGCCTGCCGTCCGGGGGCCGCCCACCGCCGGGGGGCCGGCCGGCCGGGGGCTCCGGGCTGTCCGAAGGCTGCTGGCCGCCCGTAGGCCGCCGGTTGTCCAAAGGCCGACCGCTCTCCGCGGGCTGCCGGTCGTCGGGCAATACCGTCCCCTTCCGCTCACTGACCGGAATCGCCGGGCGGCGGCTTCCAGCTCCGCAGCACGGCGTCGAACTGCTTGCGCGTCGTGGCCCAGTCTTCCTCAGGACCGGACATGTAGATCGCGTACTCGGTGCTGTTGTCGTCCGAGAAATACATCTGGTCGATCGCGTGCCGCGGGCCCGGGTGCCCCTCCTCCTCGATCCAGGTGAACTCCCAGAGAGCCGCTTGCGTCTGGTCGCGGAAGGTGTCCGGAGCCAGTTTGACCCGCGTGTACTCCGGCAGCCGCTGAAGACTCTTCTCCATGCTCAGCATGTGCAGATACGGATTCTCGAAGTCGGGCGCGCCGACGCTGATCCGGATGAGATGGCGGCCGTTGTCGGGGGTGAAGTCGATCTGGTCGCCGTCCATCTGGCGTTCCCACCCCGGCGGGACGCTGAGGCTGAAGCCCTCGGGGGCCTCCACGCGCTCCCAGCCGTCGGATATGGAGCCGCCGCCCTCGTCCGTACCGCCGCCGCCGTCTCCCGTACCGCTGCTCTCGTCCGTACCGTTGCTCTCGTCCGTAGTGCCGTTCACCGACTGACCGCCGGTGGTGTCCGCGCTCCGCGTGCCGTCGCTCTTGCCGTCGTTCTCGGCGTACTTGAGGGCGGCGTAGCCCGCGCCGCCGCCGAGGACCGCCGCGACGACGACGGCCGCGACCGTCGTACGCCAGCGGCCACGGCGGCCGCCCACCGCGCCCGCCCCGGGCCCCGGACCCGCGCCCGAGGGCAGCGCGCTGGGAACCGTGGCCGGAGAGACGGTGCCGGGAGGAGGGGCGGCGGAGACGGGTACGGGCCCGGACGCGACGGGGTGCGGGGGCAGTGGTGCGGTGGCCTGCCACCGTTCGCCGTCCGGCACGACCTGGGTCGGTGCGTACGCCCGCGCGTCGTCGGACGGACGTCCCTCCAGCACCGCGCGCAGCATCCGCTCGGTCTCGGCCGTTCCTGGCCGCCCCGCCGGGTCCTTGCACAGCAGCGCGGCGATCACGGGTGCCAGCGGTCCCGCCTGGCCGGGGTGGTCCGGCTCGTCCGTGACCACGGCCTGCATGGTGGAGAGCGGCGAGGAGCGGCGGAACGGCGAGATGCCCTCGACCGCCGTGTAGAGCGTCACGCCCAGCGACCAGAGGTCGGAGGCGGGGCCGGGGTCGTTGCCGCGTACCCGTTCGGGTGCCAGATAGTCGATGGAGCCGACGAGTTCACCGGTCCTGGTGATGGTGGAATCGCCCTCGATCGCCGCGATTCCGAAGTCCGTGAGCAGTACCCGGCCATCGCGCGCGAGCAGCACATTGCCCGGCTTCACATCGCGGTGCAGCACGCCGGCGGCATGGGCGGCGCGGAGCGCGCCCATGACCTCGATCCCGATCCTGGCGGCCTCACGGAAGTAGACCGGACCCGATTCCTTGGTGGTGTCGGCGAGCGAGGGGCCGTCGACGTACTGCATGACGATCCAGGGCCGGTCGTCGTGGTAGAGGACGTCGTGGACCGTGACCACACCCGGATGGGTGATACGCGCCGCCGCCCGCGCCTCCTTCTGGGTGCGCTGGTGCAGTACGGCCCGGTCGGCCTCGGAGACATAGCGCCCCGCCGTCAACTCCTTGACGGCGACGGTCCGGTGCAGGACCTCGTCATGCGCGCGCCATACCTTGCCCATGCCGCCGGCGCCGATGGTCTCGCCGAGCCGGTAGCGCCCGGCGAGCACCAGTCCCATGCCCTTACCGGCACCGGCACCCGCTCCAGCGGTCGCACCCGTACCCGCGCCCGCGCCCGTACCCACGCCCGTGCTCTGTGAATGATCCACGTCCCCCGCCCTGTTCCTTGGGATGACAGGTTACGGAGGGGAAGCGCGGACGCGGAACCTCGGGTCCCACACGGAAACAGCACTGTGACGCGGAGCGCCGCCCCCGCACCGCGCCGGCGGGGGCGACCGTTCAGTCGCTCACCCGGTAGGCGACCGTGGCCTGTTGGTAGATCTCGTCGACCTTGTCACGCTGGCTGTCGGGGCCGATGACCTGGATGATGTGGTATCGGTCGCCGACGACCATGGCCAGATTCCGCACGAAGACCTCGCGCCCGCTGCTGTCCTGCCAGGTGAACTGCCCCTCGGCCATGGCCTGTCGGCCCACGTCTATCCGGCGCAGCCCGGAGGCCGTGGCCCAGGAGGAGTCCCGGAACGGCTGAAGCTCCCGCTCCTTGTCGCGCTGATACACCATGGGGTCGCTGCCGTTGTCCGCCACGCTGTCCCGGCCTGGGACGACGATCAGGGTGAAGTCGCCGCCGCCATAGCGGACTTGACCGCTGTCGTTGATGGGGCTCCGCTGCCAGTCCTTGTCGACCCCGACCCGGAAGCCCTCGGGGTCGTCGCGCAGGACATATCCGTCGGCGAGATCGACGGCGGATCCGGAGGTCGCGGGAGCGGAGGTCCCAGGAGCGGAGGTGGCGGGATCCGAAGGGGCGGGGTCCGCCCCGCCCGAGCCGTCGCCGTCCGTGCTTTGGTCGTCCGGGGGCTGCGGCGCGGAGGACGCGCCGGGCGTCGCCTCGCCCACGCTCTGGCCCCGCTGTCCCGTATCGGCCTTGGGCATGAAGACCACGGCGTACCCGATGGCGCCCACGAACAGGAGCAGTATCAGGACCAGGAGCGTACGGCCCAGGGAACGGGGGCCACGGCCGCCGCTTCTCTCGGACCTGTCCGACCGCCGCTCCAGCCCCTCCAGCCGGTCGTAGGACTCCTCGGACTCGTACGACCGCGGGGCCGGCTGCGAGTGCGCCTGCGGATGCGGGTGCGCCGGCGCGTGGGGCTGCTGGTACTCGGGCTCCGACGGGTGCTCGTGCTGATACTGCCGCTGGTCGTCGAGGCCGCCCCTGTCCGCCTTCTCCTTGCGCTCCTTGCCCTTCTTGTGCCGGTGCCGCCCCGCGTCGCCCTTGCGTCCACGGCGCTTGCGCACCAGCTCGCCGCGGCGGCGCACTATCGGCAGCCGTGTCTCGTCCGCCGGTACGGGTACGACGTCGAGTCCGGCCTCCGGCTCGGGCGCCGACCGGACGAGCGAGCGCAGCCAGCCGCGCAGTTCCTCGAAGTCCGGCCGCTCGGTCGGGTCCTGACGCAGCAGCGACTCGACGACGGGGCGCAGCGGGCCGCACTCCTCGGCGAAGGCGGGCGGCTCGGCGCAGACGAGCTGGACCAGCTCGACGGCGCTCTCCTCGGGGTACGGGGCATGCCCCTGCACCGCGCGGTAGAGCAGCGCGCCAAGCGCCCACAGATCGGTGGCGGGGCCGATGGGCGGCGCGAGCTGCCAGTTCTCGTGGACGGGGCCCGCCTGCTCGGGCGCCCAGCGCTCCGTGACGGCCCCGACGATCGCGATACGGGCCTGCCGGGCGCGCTCGGCGGCGAGCGGGGTGGCGGGGCCCCGGTAGGCGGGCACGGAGCCGCTCGCCACGATGTCGTCCCACCGTCCGGTGCCCGCGCCGACTCCGGCCACGGCGGGCAGCCGTGCGGTCTCGCGCTGGGCGTCGGCGCGCAGCGCGTCGCTCGCACCGCCCGACGGCCAGCCGCCGCCACCGCCGCTGCCGGGTCCCGAGTACGGGGTGTCCCCGCCCCGGGCCACGACGATCTCGCCGCCCTGCCCGGTCCCGCCCGCGCCTCCCCCGGCGGGCATGCCGGACGTGCCGCCGGCGAAGGGGCCCGGCGAGTCAGGACCGTACGGGCTGCCGCCCGCGGGGACGGACCCCGAGGCGTCGTTCCAGGGGGCCGGGCCGTCGCGCCAGGTGCCGGCCAGTTCCGCGCGGTGCGGGGTCTGCGGGTCGTCGTCCTCGTCGCCGTCCGGTCCCTCGAACGGGCGCGGCTGGGCCCACCAGTCCGGGTCGTTGCCGCCGCGCTGCGGCAGCTCCTGCGGGCCCGTGCCGTCGGCGGCCTCCGGCAGCGGCGGCACCGCGGGCCCGCCCTTGCCGGCGGCGCGCTGGTCCTCGCTGGCTCGGGCGGCGGCGCGCGCTCCCGCGCGGTAGGCCGCGATGGCACCGGCGCGCGCGGCCCGGATGTCCCCCGAGGCGGTCCCGCCGGGCAGCGCGCCGCGTGCGCCGCCGTAGGGAGCGGGGATCCCCGGCGTACCGGTGCCCGGACGCGGCATCGCGCCGGACGTGGCGGACGAGGTGCCGTCGCCGTAAGGGCTCTCCGCGCTTCGGCCGGGGCCCAGCGCGGCCCGGCCTGGCGCCCCTGGCACCCCCGCGGTCGGCCCGGGGTCGTACGGCAGTGCCGGTGCCTCCTGGGCCGCCGGCATCTCCGGCCGCGCGGACTGCTCCCGCTGCCCGAGCTGTTCGGTGGTGCCGAACCCGGGGCCGGCGCCGAGCCGTCCCGTGGTGGCGGATGTCTCGTCGGCGCCCAGCTGCCGCTCGGCGTCGGGCCGTGCGCCGGAACCCAGCTGCCCGTCCGGGGCGAGCCGCTCGTCGAGCCCGCGCTGGTCCGGCGGCTCGGGCACCGGCGCGTATCCGCACAGTGCCTCCTCCGCCGCGCCCGCCGCGAGGCCGGTCAGTACGACCCGGCCGTCGTCGCAGACGAGCACCGTACGGACGGTGATGTTCCGGTGGGTCCAGCCGTGCGCGTGCAGCACCCGTACGGCGGTGAGCACGTCGGAGGCGATCTCCGCGGCCCGGAACGGATTCAGCGGCCTCTCGGCGAGCAGCGCGGCCAGCGGTCTGGCGGCGACGAGTTCACTCACTATCCACAGCGAGCCGCCGTCCGCGAACACGTCGAAGACCTGGTCGAGTCTGGGGTGGTCGGGGATCTGCGCGGCGGTCTGCGCGGCCTCGATGGCCCGCCGCACCGCCGGGTCGGTGGCCTTGCGCGGCGCGCGCCCGGAGACCCGCCGCGGCGTGGCGGCCCCCTCCGCGTCGACGACCTCCGCCTCCACGACCTCCGGCAACGGCACCTGTCTGACGAGGACTTCCTGCCCGCTGTACGTGTCGAACGCCCGGGTCTCGACGAGTTCGTACTCGTCGGACGGCGGCAACGGCAGGCGATAGCGGTCGGCCAGCACCCGCCCCGCGTAGTCGTCCACAACGCCTCCCCACACACACGCTGTCTCCCGGTCCCGGAGACCCGCGAAACCGCCAATTCCGGTCGTTTACCGGCTCATTGTGGATGCGTACGGTTCGCGGGTTCTCACGATACGTGGCCGCGGGCGAACATGCCGCAGGGTCGGGACAACCCGGTGCGGAACGTTTACATCCGGTGCCCGGAGCCGATCCCCCAGGCGGCCGTCGCGCCGATCACCCGCCGGCCGGAACCAGCCGGTCCGGTCAGCCCTTCGGCTGGAACGTGCCGAACGCCGTCTCACGCAGCGTGGCGCACTCCTTCGCGTCCCACTCACTCGCCCGGCAACTGATCATGATCGAGTAGCCGCGCTTGGCGTCGATCTTGAAGCCCCGGTCGAGCACCTTGATCCGCTGACCGCTCTGGTCCCGCTCGAACGTCCAGTCGGCGACGGTCGGATAGCCGTTGTAGTCGACCTTCTTGATGCCGAGGAGCTTGTAATTGCTGCTGCTGCCGCTGACCGCCTGCTGAAGTCCCTGCCACGCGGCCACCGCGTCGTCGGTCGGACTGTCGTTGAAGTCGACCTGGACGCGCGGGAATCCGCCGTCGGCGCTGTAGATACCACCCGAGTTCTGCCCGGCTATGCCTGTTCTGTGGAATCCCTTGGGCATCGCCATCGAGAAACGGAACCGCCCGTCGGTCACCGTGGCATACCCGGCGGGCAGGGCGTCGCCCCCGGTTTCCTTGCCGCCGATGTCACCGGCGTCGCCCGACGCGTCGGAACCGGAACCGGGGTCACCGGACTCCTTCCCCGCCGAGGCCGCCGCGTCCCCCTGGCCGTCGCCCTTGCCGCTCGTGTCCGGTTCGGGGGTCTGCTCCTGGTCCTTGCCCTTGGCGTCGTCGGCGGCGGCGCCGTCGCCCGCCGAAGACGCCGTGGTGCCGGTGCCCTTCTCCGACGCCTCACCGCCTCCCCCGTTCAGGGCGACGATCAGAACGGTGGACACCAGGGCCAGCGCGGCCACGATCGCGATGATCACCAGCGTGCGCCGGGGCACCACATCGGTGAGCGAGGCGCGCGGCGGCGAGGGCCGTGACGGCTGGACCGGCTCGGGCCGCTGCCCGGCGCCGGACGTCGCCGAGGCGGCGTTCCGTACGGAGCGCAGCGCACCGCGCACCCGGTCGCCACCCGTGTCACCGGCCGGAGCCGGGGCCGTCCGCGCGGACCTGTCCTCGGCGGGCAGGGGCGGCAGCGGTACGACCCGGGTGGCGTCGGGACCCGGCTCGGGCACACCCGGCGCCTGTTCCGGCGCCTCGATGATGTCCATGAGGAGCGCCCGCGCGCCCGCGTCGTCGAGCCGCTGCGCCGGGTCCTTGGCGAGCAGCCCGTAGATGACCTCCTCCAGCGCGCCCGCGTTCTTGGGCGGGTCGAGCGGCTCGGTCATCACGGCGGTGAGCGTGGCGATCGCGGAGCCCTTGTCGTACGGCGGGCAGCCCTCCACCGACGCGTAGAGCAGACCGCCGAGCGACCAGAGGTCGGCGGCGGGCCCCGGCTTGTGGCCACGGGCGCGCTCCGGCGAGATGTACGAGGGGGCGCCGACGAGCATGCCGGTGGAGGTCACCGAGGGGTCGCCCTCGACCTGGGCGATACCGAAGTCCGTGAGGACCACGCGCCCGTCCTCGGCGATCAGCACATTGGACGGCTTCACATCGCGGTGCAGGATGCCCTCGCGGTGCGCGGAGCGCAGCACGTCGAGGATCGCGAGCCCCACCTCGGCGGCGCGCCTCGGTGTCAGCACGCCGTCCTCGCGAACGGCCTCGGCGAGCGACTTGCCCTCGATCAACTCCATGACGATCCACGGCCGGTCGTCCTCGTCGACGACGTCATAGACCGTGACCGCGCCGTTGTTGCGGATCCGGGCGATCGCCTTGGCCTCGCGCAGTGTGCGGGTGATGAGCCGGCGCTTCTCGTCCTCGTCGATGCTGGAGGGGAAACGCAGTTCCTTCACCGCGACCGTACGGCCGAGCGTCTCGTCGAGGGCCCGCCAGACCGTGCCCATACCGCCACGGCCGAGCACCGCGCCGAGCCGGTATCTGCCCGCGAGCAGGCGCCCTTCCGGGGTGCCGACGGCGCCGGAGCCCGTCTTCTCGTCCCGGGAGCCCTTCTCCTCGTCCCGCTGGGGCTCCTGCGCCGTGTCCCGCGACTGCTTCGACTCCGACATGCGTCCCCTCTGCGATCCCTGATCCTGGCCCGCGACTGCCGCCCGCCCGCGCGGTGCCGTAACGCGCCCTGACAGAGCCTTCATTGTCCCTCACTCCGGGACCGTCACCGCTCCCGGGTCCTGGATACATCATGGCCTTGTTCGGACTTGACACAAATGTGCTGGGTACGCGTGTGCCTCATGGGGACGGAGTGAGCGAAGATACACCGAACACGGACAGCGGACCCGCCATCGTCACGTCGGCAGGGCATCCGGGGCCCCGGCCCCCGTCCGGCCCCGAACCTCCGCCACGGCGGCGGGTGTCAGGTATCGGACACCCGCCGCCATGCACCAAGTGCCATGTATCAGACGTCACGTGCCCGGCGCCGGACGCCGCCCACCGGGCGGCGGACGCCCCCGGGCGCCGGCTGTGAGAGGGGAGATATGAGGTGAGATGTGAGAGGAGATGTGAGGCGTCAGATCGCCACGATGTCCGGCGCACCGAGCCGTGCCGCGTCCGCCGTCTGGTCGTCCGGCTGCCGCTGTGACTCCCGCTCCGCCTCCACCCGCTTCTCGTAGTACTCGACCTCGCGCTCGATCCGGTCCTTGTCCCAGCCGAGCACCGGCGCCATCAGCTCCGCGCACTCCCGCGCGCTGCGCGTGCCGCGGTCGAAGGTCTCGATCGAGATCCGGGTCCGCCGGGTCAGCACGTCTTCGAGATGGCGTGCTCCTTCGTGCGAGGCCGCGTAGACCACCTCGGCACGCAGATAGTCGTCGGCCGCCGCGAGGGGCTCGCCCAGAGAGGGGTCGGCGGCGATCATCTCCAGCAGCTCCTCCACCAGCGTCCCGTACCGGTTCAGCAGGTGCTCCACCCGCACCACATGGATACCGGTGCGCGCGGCCATCCTCGCTCGCGCGTTCCACAGCGCGTGATAGCCCTCGGCGCCGAGCAGCGGAACGTCCTCCGTGACACACTCCGCCACCCGCTGGTCGAGGCCGTGCACCGCCTCGTCCACCGCGTCCTTGGCCATCACCCGGTACGTCGTGTACTTGCCGCCGGCGACCACCACCATGCCGGGCACCGGATGCGCGACCGTGTGCTCGCGGGAGAGCTTGCTCGTCGCGTCCGACTCCCCGGCGAGCAGCGGGCGCAGTCCCGCGTACACCCCCTGGACGTCGTCCCGGGTCAGCGGGACGGACAGCACCGCGTTCACCCGCTCCAGCAGATAGTCGATATCGGCACTGGAGGCCGCCGGATGCGCCTTGTCCAGATCCCAGTCGGTGTCGGTGGTGCCGACGATCCAGTGGCGCCCCCAGGGGATGACGAACAGGACCGATTTCTCCGTCCGCAGGATCAGCCCCGTCGTGGAGTGGATCCGGTCCTTGGGCACGACGAGATGGATGCCCTTGGAGGCCCGGACATGGAACTGTCCGCGCTCATTGATCAGCCCCTGGGTGTCATCCGTCCACACCCCGGTGGCATTGACGATCTGCTTGGCCCTGATCTCGTACTCCCCGCCCGCCTCCACGTCCTGCACCCGTGCGCCGACGACCCGCTCGCCCTCCCGCAGAAAGCCCACGACCCGTGCCCCGCCGGCCACCTGCGCGCCATAGGTCGCCGCCGTACGGACCAGGGTCGCCACATAGCGCGCGTCATCCATCTGGGCGTCGTAATACTGCAACGCGCCCACCAGCGCGTCCTTCTTCAGACAGGGCGCCACCCGCAGCGCCTGCCGCCGTGAGAGATGGCGGTGCACGGGCAGTCCGCGGCCGTGCCCCGACGACACGGACATCGCGTCGTACAGCGCGACGCCCGAGCCCGCGTAGAACCTCTCCCAGCCCTTGTGCCGCAGCGGATACAGAAACGGCACCGGTTTCACGAGATGGGGCGCCAGCTTCTCCAGCAGCAGCCCCCGCTCCTTGAGCGCCTCCCTCACCAGTGCGAAGTCGAGCATCTCCAGATAGCGCAGACCGCCGTGGATCAGCTTGCTCGAACGGCTCGATGTGCCGGCCGCCCAGTCGCGCGCCTCGACGAGTCCGGTCGACAGCCCCCGGGTCACGGCGTCGAGGGCGGTCCCGGCTCCGACCACACCCGCGCCCACCACCAGCACGTCCAGTTCACCCTCGGCCATCGCCGCGAGCGCCCGCAAGCGCTCGGCGGGTCCCAGTGTCGCTGTCCTCACCGCTGCCTCCCGTAGTCCCCCGTCTGGTCGGGCTCACAACATCGATTCTGTCCGCACCACACGACTTCAGCCACCGCCTGTGGATAACACCGGTCACACCCCGAGCGGGACCGAGCGGGACCAGGCGGAACCGGGCGGGGAGGAGCGGACCGGAACCGGGCGGGGGAAGCGGACCCGGGCGAGCCGAGGGGGGAGAAACACACTCTGCCCGGCCGCGCAATACCGCATAACGGTCATATTTAAGCCTAGTCTGACATTGCGCTTCCCCATTCTGTCCACCGGGCTTGCGCTCACTGCCCACCTCGGCTATGGGAAGGACGGCCACCACCGTGCCCGCAGATCTCGCCGTCATCGGACTCGGCCACCTCGGTCTGCCCCTCGCACAGGCCGCCGTCGCCGCCGGTGTCGACACCATCGGCTACGACACCGATCCGTGGCCCGTCGCCGAACTGGCCGCGGGACATCCACCGGTCGAGGGTTCGCTCACCGCCTCCGAGATCCGCCGGATGCTCTCGGGAGGCTTCCGGCCGACCACCAACCCGACCGATCTCGGCCGGGTCCGTACGGCCGTCATCTGTGTCCCCACCCCCCTCGGCGCCGACCGCACCCCCGATCTGGGCGCGGTCGGCGAAGCGGCCCGCGCGCTGGCCGCCCGGCTGCGCCCGCACACCACCGTGCTGCTGGAGTCACCCGTGGCGCCCGGCACCACGGAGGGCTTCCTCCGCACCATCCTGGAAGACGGCTCGGGCCTGCGCGCGGGCCGCGACTTCCATCTCGCGTACTCCCCCGGCCGGCTCGACCCCGGCAACCGCGCCCACGGCTTCGCCGGCACCCCCAAGGTGATCGGCGGTCTCACTCCCGCCTGCACCGAGTCGGCCGCCGCGTTCTACGGCCGCCTGACCGAGAAGGTCGTCCGCGCGCGCGGCCCGCGCGAGGCCGAGACCGTCAAGCTGCTCGAAACCAACTTCCGGCATGTCAACATCGCGCTCGTCAACGAGATGGCCGTGCTCTGCCACGACCTCGGTGTGGACCTCTGGGACGTGATCCGCTGCGCCGAGACCAAGCCCTTCGGCTTCCAGGCCTTCCGGCCCGGCCCCGGTGTGGGCGGCCACGGCGTACCGATGGACCCCAGCTGTCTGCCGCACGCGGGCCGCACCCCCGGCCATCCGCTGCGTATGGTCGGTCTCGCCCAGGAGATCAACACGCGGATGCCGCAGTACGTCATCCAGCGCTGCGCCACGCTCCTCAACGAGCACGGCAAGTCGGCGCGCGGCGCACGGATCCTGCTCCTCGGCGTCACCTACAAGCAGGACCTCGCCGACCAGGAGAGTTCACCGGCCAAGGAGATCGCCTGCCGGCTGATGGATCTGGGCGCGACGGTCACCTACCACGATCCCTACGTCCCCGACTGGCGGGTGCGCCAGGTGCCCGTCCCGCGCGCGGACTCGCTCTACGAGGCCGCGGCCGACGCCGATCTGACGGTGCTGCTCCAGCACCACCGTACGTACGACCTCCAGGGCCTGGCGGTCAAGGCCCAACTCCTGCTGGACACACGGGGCGCGAGCCCGGCGGGGACCGCGTACCGGCTCTGATCAAATGCCTACGGGAGTGTCGTACCGGACTGCTACTGTCCTGGCCCATCGTGCTCAAGTCATGCGCACGACACTCATCCCGTGGGGGGATCTTCCGTATGAGCCAGCCCGTTCCACCGCCCGGCAACCCGTTCGCCCAGGGCGCCGCCCAGCCGGACGGCGCCGTCCCGCCCGCCCCGTTCGGCGACCCGCCCGCCCCGGTCCGCGACAACATCGGACTCGGTCTTGTGGCGGCCCTCGTCGCGGCCCTCGTCGCCGCCGGGGTGTACGGCGGGATCGCCGGCGCCATCGAGCGCGAGATCGGCTGGGTCGCCATCGGTGTGGGTTTCCTGGTCGGATTCGCCGCGGGCAAGGTCGGCGGGCCCAGCCCCCTCCTGCCGGTCGCCGGCGCCGTCCTGTCCCTGGGCGCCGTCTACCTCGGCCAGCTCGTCGGTATCGCGGTCATCATCGCGAAGGAGCTGAATGTCTCGGCGACGGACATCTTCTTCAACAACTTCGGTCTGCTGAACGAGGCATGGGGCGAGAGCAAGGACCTCATGACCTTCGTCTTCTTCGCGTTCGCCGCGTTCGCCTCGTTCGCGGGGGCCAAGAAGGCCGCCGAGTAAGGACGTCGTGAACGGCGAAGGTGCCCGGACCAGCACACGGTCCGGGCACCTTCCCTTCGGCACGGGCGCGGGGACTCGCGCCCCTTCGGCCCAGGCTCGGAGCTCGCGCTCAGCGGCGGTGCTGCGAGTCCGCCACCGTCACCTCGACCCGCTGGAACTCCTTGAGTTCGCTGTAACCCGTCGTCGCCATCGCCCTCTTCAGCGCCCCGAAGAAGTTCATCGATCCGTCCGGGATGTGCGAAGGCCCCGTCAGGACCTCCTCCGTCGTCCCGACGATGCCCAGATCCACCAGCTTGCCGCGCGGCACGTCCTCGTGGACCGCCTCCATGCCCCAGTGGTGCCCCCGGCCCGGCGCGTCCGACGCCCGCGCCAGCGGGGAGCCGATCATCACCGCGTCCGCGCCGCACGCGATCGCCTTGGGCAGATCGCCGGACCAGCCGACCCCGCCGTCCGCGATCACATGGACGTACCGGCCGCCGGACTCGTCCATGTAGTCCCGGCGGGCCGCCGCGACATCCGCGACCGCCGTGGCCATCGGCACCTGGATACCCAGCACATTGCGCGTGGTGTGCGCGGCGCCGCCGCCGAAGCCGACCAGCACGCCCGCCGCGCCCGTACGCATGAGATGCAGCGCCGCCGTGTAGGTGGCGCAGCCGCCGACGATGACCGGCACGTCCAGCTCGTAGATGAACTGCTTCAGATTCAGCGGCTCGGCGGCCCCGGAGACATGCTCGGCGGAGACCGTCGTCCCCCTGATGACGAAGATGTCGACCCCGGCGTCCACCACGGCCTTGGAGAACTGCGCGGTGCGCTGCGGCGAGAGCGCGGCGGCCGTGACCACGCCCGAGTCCCGCACCTCCTTGATGCGCTGCCCGATCAGCTCTTCCTTGATCGGCTCGGCGTAGATCTCCTGGAGCCTGCGGTTGGCGCTCGGCCCGTCGAGAGCGGAGATCTCCTCGAACAGCGGTGCCGGATCCTCGTACCGGGTCCACAGGCCTTCCAGGTTGAGCACACCCAGACCGCCCATCTCACCGATCCGGATCGCGGTCGCGGGGGAGACGACCGAGTCCATCGGGGCCGCCAGGAAGGGCAGCTCGAACCGGTAGGCGTCGATCTGCCAGGCGATCGAGACCTCCTTCGGGTCCCGGGTGCGCCGGCTGGGGACGACGGCGATGTCGTCGAAGGCATACGCCCTGCGGCCGCGCTTGCCGCGCCCGATCTCGATCTCAGTCACGATGTGTGGCCTTTCGCTCTGCGTCTGCGTTTTCCAGTATCCAGGACACCCCGGGCACACCGGTGAGGGGCGGTCCCGTACCACCGGGACCGCCCCTCGTGGGCACACGCGCCGACCGCTCCGTGAGCCCGGTGCCGTGTCAGCGGGCCCGGTGCCCTGTCAGCCCTTGGTGTAGTTCGGCGCCTCGACCGTCATCTGGATGTCGTGCGGGTGGCTCTCCTTGAGCCCCGCCGAGGTGATCCGTACGAACCGGCCGCGCTCCTGGAGCTCGGGCACCGTGCGTCCGCCGACATAGAACATCGACTGGCGCAGTCCGCCGGAGAGCTGGTGGACGACCGAGGAGAGCGGGCCGCGGTAGGGCACCTGGCCCTCGATGCCCTCGGGCACCAGCTTCTCGTCGGAGGCCACACCCTCCTGGAAGTAACGGTCCTTGGAGAACGAACGCTGGTCGCCGCGGGACTGCATCGCGCCGAGCGACCCCATGCCGCGGTACGACTTGAACTGCTTGCCGTTGATGAAGAGCAGTTCGCCCGGCGACTCCTCGCACCCCGCGAGCAGCGAGCCGAGCATCACCGAGTCGGCGCCCGCGACCAGGGCCTTGGCGATATCGCCGCTGTACTGGAGACCGCCGTCGCCGATGACCGGGACGCCCGCCTCCTTGGCGGCGAGCGAGGCCTCGTAGATCGCGGTGACCTGCGGAACACCGATACCGGCGACCACCCGCGTCGTACAGATGGAGCCGGGGCCGACACCGACCTTGATGCCGTCGGCACCGGAGTCGATCAGCGCCTGGGCGCCGTCACGGGTGGCGATGTTGCCGCCGATGACATCCACCGCGGAGTTGGACTTGATCTTGGCGACCATGTCCCCGACCAGCCGGGAGTGACCGTGCGCGGTGTCGACGACGATGAAGTCGACGCCCGCCTCGATCAGCGCCTGCGCGCGCTCGTACGCGTCGCCCGCGACCCCGACGGCCGCGCCGACGAGCAGCCGGCCGTCCTTGTCCTTGGCCGCGTTCGGGTACTTCTCGGCCTTGACGAAGTCCTTGACGGTGATCAGGCCCTTGAGGACCCCGGCGTCGTCGACCAGCGGCAGCTTCTCGATCTTGTGGCGCCGCAGCAGCTCCATGGCGTCCACCCCGGAGATACCGACCTTGCCGGTGACGAGCGGCATCGGGGTCATGACCTCGCGCACCTGGCGCGTACGATCCGCCTCGAAGGCCATGTCGCGGTTGGTCACGATGCCCAGCAGCTTGCCGCCGCGGTCGGTCACCGGGACACCGCTGATCCGGAACTTGGCGCAGAGCTGGTCGGCCTCGGCGAGCGTCGCGTCCGGGTGGACCGTGATCGGGTCGGTCACCATCCCGGACTCGGAGCGCTTCACCAGGTCGACCTGGTTGGCCTGGTCGGCGATGGAGAGATTGCGGTGCAGCACGCCCGCGCCGCCCTGCCGCGCCATCGCGATCGCCATCCGGGCCTCGGTGACCTTGTCCATCGCCGCGGAGAGCAGCGGGATGTTCACCCGTACGTTCTTGGAGATGTACGAGGAGGTGTCGATGGCATCGGGCGCCATATCGGACGCGCCCGGCAGCAGCAGCACGTCGTCGTATGTCAGCCCGAGCGTCGCGAATTTCTCGGGCACTCCGTCGACGTTTGCAGTCATGACACCTTCCCCAAATGGCCTTGATCGGTGCGGATGTCCATGGTAACGGGCTCCACACGCCTCACATTCCACACCCGTGTACGCGATCTCCGCTCCCGGGTGCCGATCGCGTCACACCCCACGGCAGCCCGTCACACGCCACCCGCGCCCCGTGACAGCCGGTGCTGCCCGCCCGTGCCACCCCGTCGCATCCCACCCGCGCCCGCCGACCGGCGGAGCGCGGGCGGTGTCACTGCTCCGGGCGGTGTCACTGCTCCGCCAGCGCCCGCAGTCTGCTCAGGGCGCGGTGCTGGGCGACCCGGACCGCGCCCGGGGACATCCCCAGCATCTGGCCGGTCTCCTCGGCGGTCAGCCCGACCGCGACCCGCAGCACCAGCAGTTCGCGCTGGTTCTCCGGCAGATTGGCGAGCAGTTTCTTGGCCCACTCGGCGTCGCTGCTGAGCAGCGCCCGCTCCTCAGGACCGAGTGAGTCGTCGGGCCGTTCCGGCATCTCGTCGGACGGTACGGCCGTGGATCCCGGGTGGCGCATGGCGGCCCGCTGGAGATCGGCGACCTTGTGCCCGGCGATGGCGAAGACGAACGCCTCGAAGGGCCTGCCGGTGTCGCGGTAACGAGGCAGTGCCATCAGCACCGCGACACAGACCTCCTGCGCGAGATCCTCCACGAAGTGCCGCGCGTCACCCGGCAGCCTGCTCAGCCGCGTACGGCAGTAGCGCAGCGCGAGTGGATGCACACGAGCCAGAAGATCGTGTGTGGCCTGTGCGTCGCCGTCGACGGCACGGTGAACGAGCGCACCGATCACCGTGGTCTCGTCATCGCGCATCGGACCATGGTGCCTTGGCGGCTGCTGATCGGTGGCACCGCGTCCGTAGTTGTGCACCGAAGCGTTATGAGCGGGTGCGGCAGAACTCATCCCCTGCGCCCTCCCCTCGCGCTCGTCCGACTCGTCCCCGAGGAACTCCACACCCTCAAGGATGCGGCATCGCGCGGGAAACGGATGCGCACGGGCGTACGTTGCCCCGCCCCGCCCGGGTCCTGCCCTGCTGGACAGGACCCGGCGGCGGACGGGTGATGAGGACCTGTCGCCTCGTCGGACCGGGCCCCGGTACGGCGGACCAGGCCCTTGCGGACCAGGTCCAGTCCCGGCCCCGGTCCCGGCGGACCAGGTCCCGGACTCAGCGGACCAGGCCCCAGCGGAAGCCGAGCGCCACCGCGTGCGCGCGGTCCGAGGCACCGAGCTTCTTGAAGAGCCGCCTGGCGTGCGTCTTGACCGTGTCCTCGGAGAGGAACAGCTCACGGCCGATCTCCGCGTTCGACCGGCCGTGACTCATGCCTTCGAGCACCTGGATCTCGCGCGCGGTGAGCGTGGGCGCGGCGCCCATCTCGGCCGAGCGGAGCCGGCGCGGCGCGAGCCGCCAGGTCGGGTCGGCGAGCGCCTGGGTGACGGTCGCCCGCAGTTCGGCGCGCGAGGCGTCCTTGTGCAGATACCCGCGGGCACCGGCGGCGACCGCGAGCGCGACGCCGTCCAGGTCCTCCGCGACCGTGAGCATGATGATCCGGGCCCCGGGATCGGCCGAGAGCAGTCGGCGGACCGTCTCGACACCGCCCAGGCCCGGCATGCGGACATCCATCAGAATCAGATCGGACCGATCGGCGCCCCAGCGGCGGAGGACTTCCTCGCCGTTGGCCGCGGTCGTCACGCGCTCGACGCCGGGCACGGTCGCGACCGCGCGGCGGAGCGCCTCTCGGGCAAGCGGGGAGTCGTCGCAGACGAGGACGGATGTCATGACCGTCCTCCGCAGCTAATGCGCGTCACCTTGAGCCTCCAGGCTGGGTACATATCGTCACCTGTGCGATTGACGCTCTCGGACATGCGCCCGAGCGCTCGTTCTGTCAACCGCCTCGCACACTCAACGACGGTCACTCGAAAGAGTTACGGGTCGGACGGTGGAGTTCGGCACTCCCCGTGAGGGGCCGGACACAGAGGAGAGCGCCGCGGGTCGCCCGGCCTTCACTCAGAGCTATGCCCCATTTAGCGGCTTTTCTTCACTTTTGCTGGTGTCTGTGGCTAGATTCGCAATGAGTCATATTTACATCTACTTGGATAGTAGATGTACGGTCGTGAGCACCGGTGCGAGTTGCGCGTCGGGCTCGTACCCGGCGTCCAAGCGGCCCGTATCCACTTAGCACGGTTTCAAGGGGACATGAGCAATGGCAGATTTCTCCCGCCTTCCCGGACCGAACGCAGATCTGTGGGACTGGCAGCTCCTGGCAGCTTGTCGTGGTGTCGACAGTTCACTCTTCTTCCATCCGGAGGGGGAGAGAGGCGCGGCACGGAGCGCGCGTGAGAACTCGGCAAAAGAGGTGTGCATGCGATGCCCGGTACGCGCGGAGTGCGCGGCGCACGCGCTTGCGGTACGGGAGCCGTACGGCGTGTGGGGCGGACTGACCGAGGACGAGCGTGAGGAGCTGATGGGGCGCGCGCGCACCCGGCTGATCACCGCGTCGGCCTCGACGTCGGCCTCGGCCTCCGCACCGGGTACGAACGGCTCGGACGGGCACGACAGCCACACCGACGACTGACAGAACGCGCACGCCAGCACAACGAAGAAACGTTCCTGCACAGTCCTGCGCGGGTCTTCTCCCCACCCCGCCTCCCCCGCCCACGAGGGAATCAGCGCGCGGCGGCCAGGACCAGTTGATCCAATGTCGCCGCCACCGCCGGCACCTTCGCCAGATCCGGCAGCGTCAGAGCGACGATCTCCCGGTGGACCGACGGCTCGACCGTGAGCGTACGGACACCCCTGGGGCGTACGGCCTCCAGCGCCAGCTCCGGCAGCATCGCCACCCCCAGCCCCGCCGCGACCAGGCCGATCACGGCCGGATAGTCGTCCGTCGCGAAGTCGATCCTGGGCGTGAACCCCGACTCCTCGCAGGCGTCGACGAGTTGCTTGCGGCAGCGCGGACAGCCCGCGATCCACGGCTCGTCCGCCAGCTCACCGATCGCGACCGTTCCCGCACTCGCGCCGTCACTCCCGGCCGTCCCCGTCCCCACGCCCGCGCCCGCGCCCGCACCCGCCAGCCGGTGTCCCTCCGGGACCACTCCGACGAGCCGGTCCACCAGCAGGGGGCGCACGACCAGGTCGTCCCACTCCGCGGCGGAGCCGCCGTACCGGAACGCCAGCGCCACATCGCAGTCCCCCTCGCGCAGCATCACCGCAGAGGCGGGCGGCTCGGCCTCGACGAGCGAGACCCGGGTGCCCGGATGGGCCGCGCGCAGGGCGGCGAGCGCGGTGGGCACCAGTGTGGAGCTGCCGCTGGGGAACGAGACGAGCCGGACCCGGCCCGCCCGCAGCCCCGCGATGGCCGCCATCTCCTCCTCGGCGGCGGCGAGTCCGGCGAGAATGCCCGTCGCGTGCCGTACGAGCACCTCGCCCGCCTCCGTCAGCCGCGTCTCACGGCCGGTCCTGACGATCAGCGCGGTGCCCGCGGACGCTTCGAGCGCCTTCATCTGCTGGCTGACCGCCGGCTGCGTACACCCCAGCTCACGCGCCGCCGCCGAGAAGGAGCCGGTGGCGGCCACGGTGCGCAGCACACGGAGATGACGGGCCTCGATCATCCCTCCACCATAAGAGGGTCTTTGGGATATCACCAGATAACGGATGAATCCTTTGAGGGAAGACCGGCCGAGCCCGGATAACGTGGCGGGATGAAGCTTCTGACCGTGAATGTGGGGCGGCCGAAGGCCGTGGAGTACGCCGACGCGGGCGTTACGGGAATCGACAAGCGGCCCGTCGACGGTCCCGTACGGGTGGCGGATCCGGGGCCGAAGGGCGAGGGCGGCAGCGGTCTCTCCGGGGACACGGTCTGCGATCTGCGCCACCACGGCGGCAGCGACCAGGCGGTGTACGCGTTCGCCCGGGAGGATCTGGACTTCTGGGAGCGGGAGTTGGGCCGGCCGCTGGCCAATGGCGCGTTCGGCGAGAATCTCACCACGTACGGGCTCGACATCACCGGCGCGAAGATCGGTGAGCGCTGGCGGATCGGCTCGGATCTGGTGCTGGAGACGACGAGCGGCCGGATTCCGTGCCGTACGTTCCAGGCCTGGCTCGGTGAGACGGGCTGGCTCAAGCGCTTCACGGGACAGGCCGTGACGGGCGCGTATCTGCGGGTCATCACTCCCGGCGAGATCCGCGCGGGCGACGCCATCGAGATCGTCCACCAGCCCGCTCACGAGGTGACGGTGTCCATGGCGTTCCGTGCCGTCACCACCGAGCGTGATCTGCTGCCGCGCCTCCTCGCGGCGGGAGAGGCGCTCCACGCCGGGAAGCTGAGGACCGCGCGCGAGTATGTGGCCCGGTACGGAGACGGCGTGGCGACGGCGTAGAGGCGGCTCGTACGGGGGGCGGCGGGGCGTACCGGCGGGGCGGCGGAATGGCCGTGCGGCGGGCGGATCCGAGCGGGGCTCAAGCGGGACTCAGGCAGGACTCAAGCGGCGGTCAGGCGGGAATCAGGGTCGCCCCGAGGTCTGGGAATACCGGTGAAATGGCCCTGACCTGGGGCTCGTTGGGCGGAATACTTCTTGCGTAGGGGATGCCCCTGAGAGTGCGGGGCGGGGTCTCGGGGGCGCCTCGGGGGCGCCCCCGATGAAGTGGAGTGGCGCCCGCCGGGACGCTCTGAGCATGTCTGGCTTCAAGCGCGTCCTCATCATGCTGCTGTCGATCGGAATCGTTCTCACCCTGGCGGCCGGCGGCGGTCTCCTCTGGGTGTACTCCGGCGCCAAGGTGTCCACGGCCGGCCGGGGCGGCTTCCGTAACGAACTGACCGTGCCGCCGCTCGCCAAGTCCTCGGTCGGCCCCGACGGCACCCGGGTCTTCGACCTGCGGATGCAGTCCGGCGAAACGGAGTTCACGGCCGGGAAGAAGACCCCGACCTGGGGCTTCAACGGCAGTTATCTGGGACCCACGCTGCGCGCCGAGCGCGGTGAGAAGGTCCGGGTGCGAGTGAGGAACACCCTGGACGAGGCCTCGACCGTGCACTGGCACGGGATGCGTCTGCCCGCGAAGATGGACGGCGGCCCGCATCAGATGGTCGCTCCCGGAGAGACCTGGTCGCCGCACTGGAAGATCGACCAGCCGGCCGCGACGCTCTGGTACCACCCGCATCCGCACGGCGAGACCGAGGACCACGTACAGCGCGGACTGGCCGGGATGTTCATCCTGGACGACGCGAAGTCCCTCGGACTCGGGCTGCCGGACACCTATGGCGTCAACGATCTCCCGCTGATCGTCCAGGACGTGAAGTTCGACGGAGCCCGGTTCGACCACGGACACGGGCTGTTGCAGACGGTCGGCTTCCTCGGTGACCGGACGATGGTGAACGGCACGCTCGACCCCTACCGCGTGGTCGGCGACGAACTCGTACGGCTGCGGCTCCTCAACGCCTCGACCGCCCGCACCTACGACTTCGGTTTCGACAACAGCCGCGCGTTCTCGCTCATCGCCACCGACGGCGGACTGCTGGAGAAGGCGGTGTCCATGGACCGGATCCAGCTCTCGCCCGGCGAGCGCGCCGAGATCGTGGTGCGGGTGCGGCCCGGGGAGCGGACCGTACTGCGCAGCTACCCCCTCTCCATCGGCCAGGACTTCTACAACCAGCGCTTCAACGGGGGCGACGACACCTTCGACATCCTGGAACTGCGTGCCAAGAAGCGGCTGCGTCGCTCCCCCGCGCTGCCCGCCGCCCTCGGAAAGCTGGAGATACCGAGCGGCGCGCACCCGGCACGCGGACGGTTCTTCGACCTCCAGCTCCCCGGGATCAACGGCCGCAGCATGAACATGAACCGGATCGACGACACGGTCACGCGCGGTACGACGGAGATCTGGACCGTACGGAACAACAACGGCATGCCGCACAACTTCCATGTCCACGATGTGCAGTTCAGGATTCTGTCGGTGAACGGCCGGGAACCGGAACCGGCTCTGCGCGGCGCCAAGGACACCGTCTTCATCCCGGACCGTACGACCGTGAAGCTGGCGATGCGCTTCGACGGACCCTCCGACCCGAACGCTCCGTACATGTACCACTGCCATCTGCTCTACCACGAGGACCAGGGGATGATGGGCCAGTTCGTGGTGGTCGAGAAGGGACAGCGGGCGGGCCGTCCATCTGCTGTCCACACACATCAGGGGCACTGACTCAGGCACTAACGTGCCGCGTATGACGACTGCTTTGATTACGGGCGCGACGGCTGGGATCGGCGCCGCCTTCGCGCGCCGGCTGGCGGCGGACGGGCACAATCTCGTACTGGTGGCGCGCGACACCACGCGCTTGCGGGAACAGGCCACCGAGCTGCACGACCGGCATGGCATCGAGGCCGAGGTGCTGACGGCCGACCTCTCCACCGACACCGGGATCGCGTCGGTGGAGAGGCGGCTCTCGGACCGCAGACAGCCGGTCGATCTCCTGGTCAACAACGCGGGCTTCGGCAACAAGGGACGTTTTCTCGATGTCACCATGGCCGATGAGCTGACGATGCTGAAGGTGCACTGCGAGGCGGTGCTGCGGCTGACCTCGGCGGCGGTCGCGGGGATGAGGGAGCGCGGCCGGGGCGGAGTCGTCAATGTGGCGTCGGTGGCGGCGTTCGTACCGCGTGGTACGTACGGTGCCTCGAAGGCCTGGGTCGTGCAGTTCACCCAGGGCGTGTCCCGGGATCTGGCCGGGACGGGGGTGCGGCTGATGGCGCTGTGCCCCGGATTCGTACGGACCGAGTTCCATGAACGGGCCGGAATGGGCACGGACAACATCCCGGGCTGGATGTGGCTCGACGCGGACAAACTGGTGGCGGCGGCGCTGGCGGATCTGTCCCGGGGAAAGACGGTGTCCGTGCCGGACCCCCGGTACAAGGCGCTGATGGGCGCGGTGAAACTGGCACCGCGCGGCCTGCTCGGCGGAATCACCTCGAAGACGGGCCGCAAGTACGGCCCGCGGTAGGTCCCCGGGGCGGCGCGGCGGCAGCGCGTGTCGTGCCGGGGCGGCAGCGCGTGCCGCGCCGGGGGGTCCGGAGGCGGACGCGCCGAGGCCCGGCGGCCCCTGTCGAAGGGGCGCCGGGCCTCGGTGCGTTCAGGCCGTGGGCGCGGGCGGACCCGCGCCGGTGGCTCGTCAGTGGCTGTGGCTGTGGCCGCCGTGGCCCGCCTCGGCCTCTTCCTCGGCCGGCTTCTCGACGACCAGGGTCTCGGTCGTGAGCAGCAGCGACGCGATGGACGCGGCGTTCTCCAGCGCGGAACGGGTGACCTTCACCGGGTCGATGACGCCGGCCTTCACCAGGTCGACGTACTCGCCGGTGGCCGCGTTGAAACCGTGGCCCTTGTCCTGCTCCGCCACCTTCGCGGTGATGACGTAGCCCTCAAGGCCGGCGTTCTCGGCGATCCAGCGCAGCGGCTCGACGACGGCGCGGCGGACGACCGCGACACCGGTCGCCTCGTCGCCCTCCTTGCCGAGGTTGCCCTCCAGCACCTTGGCCGCGTGCACCAGGGCGGAGCCACCACCGGAGACGATGCCCTCCTCGACCGCGGCGCGGGTCGCGGAGATGGCGTCCTCCAGACGGTGCTTCTTCTCCTTCAGCTCCACCTCGGTGGCGGCGCCGACCTTGATCACGCACACGCCGCCGGCCAGCTTCGCGAGGCGCTCCTGGAGCTTCTCGCGGTCCCAGTCGGAGTCCGTGCCCTCGATCTCGGCCTTGATCTGGTTGATACGGCCCGCGACGTCACCGGAGTTGCCTCCGCCGTCGACGATGGTCGTGTCGTCCTTGGAGATGGTGACGCGGCGGGCGGAGCCCAGCACGTCCAGACCGGCCTGGTCGAGCTTGAGGCCGACCTCCTCGGCGATGACGGTCGCGCCCGTGAGGGTGGCGATGTCGCCGAGCATGGCCTTGCGGCGGTCACCGAAGCCGGGGGCCTTCACCGCGACCGCGTTGAAGGTGCCGCGGATCTTGTTGACGACGAGGGTGGAGAGCGCCTCGCCCTCGACGTCCTCGGCGATGATCAGCAGCGGCTTGGAGCCACCCGCCTGGATGACCTTCTCCAGCAGCGGCAGCAGGTCCTGGATGGAGGAGATCTTGCCCTGGTGGACCAGGATGTACGGGTCGTCGAGGACGGCCTCCATACGCTCCTGGTCGGTGACCATGTACGGGGAGAGGTAGCCCTTGTCGAAGGCCATGCCCTCGGTGAAGTCCAGCTCCAGACCGAAGGTGTTGGACTCCTCGACGGTGATGACACCGTCCTTGCCGACCTTGTCCATCGCCTCGGCGATCAGCTCGCCGACCTGCTGGTCCTGCGCGGAGAGCGCGGCCACGGCGGCGATGTCGGACTTGTCCTCGATCGGACGGGCGGTCGCGAGCAGCTCGTCGGAGACGGCCTTGACCGCGGCGTCGATGCCCTTCTTCAGGGCGGCCGGGGAAGCGCCGGCGGCGACATTGCGCAGGCCCTCGCGGACCAGCGCCTGGGCCAGCACCGTGGCGGTGGTGGTGCCGTCACCCGCGATGTCGTTGGTCTTGGTCGCCACCTCCTTCACGAGCTGGGCGCCCAGGTTCTCGTACGGGTCGTCGATCTCCACCTCGCGGGCGATCGTGACACCGTCGTTGGTGATGGTGGGGGCGCCGAACTTCTTGTCGATGACGACGTTGCGGCCCTTGGGGCCGATCGTCACCTTCACCGTGTCGGCAAGCTTGTTGACGCCGCGCTCGAGGGCGCGACGGGCGTCCTCGTCGAACTTCAGGATCTTCGCCATGGGAGCTTTCTCTGTCCTCTCACACGAACCGCGCCCCTGTCCGCCCGGCAATCGCAGGGCGGCCAGGGGCGCGGTTCACAAGCAAACTCGAACGTGGGTGATTACTTCTCGATGATCGCGAGCACGTCGCGAGCCGAGAGGACGAGGTACTCCTCGCCGCTGTACTTCACCTCGGTGCCGCCGTACTTGCTGTACAGAACGACGTCGCCGACGGAAACGTCGAGCGGGAGCCGCTCGCCGTTCTCGAAACGGCCCGGACCGACAGCCAGGACGACGCCCTCCTGGGGCTTCTCCTTGGCGGTGTCCGGGATAACCAGGCCAGAGGCCGTGGTCTGCTCGGCGTCGAGCGGCTGGACCACAATGCGGTCCTCGAGCGGCTTGATGGCAACCTTGGTGCTGGCGGTCGTCACGATCCGACCTCCCCCTTCGGAGATCTCACGGGGTTAACTGTCTGAGGGTGGCGACCAGGTCGATCCGTCGTCGCGGGTGCCGGACCTGCCAGTCGCGCTTTGGCACTCTCCAGTGGGGAGTGCCAGACCCGAGACTATGACCGCGATTAGCACTCGGTCAAGCGGAGTGCCAATACGGCCCGGCGTGGCGGTTCCGTCTCGATACGGAAACGGGCATGCGGGGCTCTGGATTCCGTACGACTGTACGAACAGCGCACACGCCTGTGGACGGCGCACGCGGCCGGACCCCGGGCCGGAACCCGGCGCACGCGGCCGGACCCCAGGGCACGCTGCCGCCGGACCCCAGGGCTCACATCGGGGTCCGGCGCTCACGGTCAGGTCAGGTCAGGTCAGGGTCCGGCGCTCACAGTCAGGTCGGGGTCCGGCGCTCACAGCCAGGCCTGGTACTCACAGCTGGGCTCGCGCGTTCACGCCGAGGCCGCCGCCGGGACCGCCGCCCGGCTCCAGGTCCCGGGCGGGCCGCTCCTCCCCCGGGCACATCTCCCGGGGCTGCGGAGCGAGCCGTACGGCGCCGGGCCCGCCGTCCGCCCCCGGCGCCGGGGGCGGGGCGTGCGGGCCGACCTTCTGCGCCGCCTTGCGGCCGAGCCGTTCGATCGGGTCCACCGGATCGGACGACTGCGCACAGCCGGCGGTGGCGGTGATGAGCGCGCCGGCCGCCAGCGCACCGGCCAGCAGCCGGTACTCGGCTCTCATACGGCCCCCCGCGGCCCCGCGCGTACGCGCCGCGCCCGACGGGGCGGCCGGGGCAGGGGCGACCGGGGCGACCGGGCCGCACGCGTCCTCCCCGAGCCTCATAGGTACTCCCCCGCTGTCATACGTAGTCCTCCAGCTTGCCCACGGCGTAACCCTTGTCCGTGATCACCTTCATCACCTGGCGGATCATGTCGGGCATGGAGCCCGCCCACTCCTCGGGGCCGCGGAAGTGGGTGAGGATGATGTCCCCGGGGTGCATGTCCTTGTCCCACTCGCGCCACTCCATATGGTCGGGAAACGCCTCCGACGCCCAGAGGGGCGCGGCCTTCACACCGCACTCCTTGGCGGCGACCAGCGTGTCGCGGTTGTAGTTGCCGAACGGCGGCCGGAAGAGCGTGGGCCGGTGTCCGTACCGCTGCTGGAGCTTGTCCTGCTGGCCGCAGATCTCCCGCTTCTGCTCGTCGTAGGACAGTCCGGGCATATAGGGGTGGTTGAGGGTGTGATTGTTCAGCGTCACCCCGTTGTCCTGCATCTTCTTGAAGTAGTCGTAGTTGTTGTTGATGACGTAGTCGCTGAGGAACGCGGTGTACGGGATCTTCAGCTCGCTCATCATCCGCAGCAGCTCGGGGTCCTTCTCCACACCGTCGTCGATGGTCAGGAAGACGACCTTGTCCTGGGTCGGGACGGTGGTGAAGATCGGTGGCAGTTCCTCGCTGTCCTGGACCTCGAAGCCCTCGCGGGTGGTGATGGCCGGCTTCACGGTCGGCGGCCGGGGCGCGGGCAGCGGGGTGGCACTGAGCCCCCACTTCTTGGCCGCGATCGCACGGGCCGCCTGGTTGCGGCGGAGGTTGTCGGCGTAACCGGCGATCATCCCGGCCGGGGCCTCCTTCTGGGCCTCCCCCGGGGCGCCGTGCCCCGGCCCGCCCGGCAGACCCGGTTGGCCCGGGTGCCCGGCCGCGGGTTTCGGCACCTCACCCGCGCCGCCGGCGCATCCCGAACCGATCACGCCGACGAGCAGCGCCGCCGCCACCGCGCGTCCGCGCCGTCCGCGCCCGCCTCTCCTGACGCTCCCGTCGGCGCTCCCGCCCCTGCCGCCACCGCCACCGCCCCCGTCACTCCCGCCCCTACCGCTCCCGTCCCCCTTCGCCATAGTCGTCGCCTTTGCCATCATTTCTTCGTTTTGTCGTACTAGTTGCATGGTGTCGCATCCTGTCAGCGCGCGGCCCCCGCGCCCGGCCGACACCGCCGCCCCGGCACGCACCATCCCCCGGCTGGCTCACAATGGATCAGGTGACCGACCGCGCGCCTTCCCCTCCCGCTCCCTCACCCGCCTCCGCCCTACCCCCGCTCCCCCTCCTCGGGCCGCTGCTCTCCGCCGACGGCCAGGCGCTCCTCGCCGAACTGCGCGACCACGACCCGGCGGCGGAACTCGCCCTCGCCACCCGGCTGCGCCGCGAGCACCCGGCGGAGCTGGTCTCGGCGGCGCTGGCCCAGGCGCGGCTGCGTCAGCGCGGGGTGGCGAAGTTCGGCGCCGAGGACGCGTACCGCATGTACTTCACGCCGAACGGGATCGAGCAGGCCACGCGCGGCACCGTCGCCGCGTACCGCGCCGGGCGGTTCCGCGCGCTCGCGCCCGGACTCCGGATCACGGACCTGTGCTGCGGCATCGGCGGTGACGCGATCGAGCTGGCGCGCGCGGGCTTCACCGTGACCGCCGTCGATCTCGACCCGCTGACCTGCGAGATCGCCGCCGAGAATGTGCGCACCCTGGCCCCGGCCGCCCCGCCGACGATGGTGACCCGGGCGGATGTCCTGGAGTACGACCTGACGGGTGCGCGGACGCTGTTCATCGACCCCGCGCGGCGCGGCGGCCGGGGCAGGATCTTCGACCCGGAGGCGTACTCACCGCCCCTGTCGTGGGCCGTCGAAGCGGTACGCGGGGCCGGCACGGGCGCGGTCAAGATCGCGCCCGGCATTCCGCACGAGCTCATCCCCGACGACTTCGAGGCCGAGTGGATCTCGGACGGCGGTGATGTCAAGGAGGCGGTGCTCTGGCACGGCGGAACGCCTGGTTCCGTCACCCCCGGCGGCCGCCGCGCCACCCTGCTCACGCCCGGCCGTCCCCCCGGCCCGCCCACCGTGGTGACCCTCACCGGCCGCGGACTGCCCGACCCGCCCGTCCGCGCGACCGGCCGTTACCTGTACGAGCCCGACGGCGCCGTCATCCGCGCCCATCTGGTCGCCGAGGTGGCCGAGGAGCTGGACGGCGGGCTGCTCGACGAGACGATCGCGTACATCACTGCCGACGAGGCGCGCTCCACCCCGTACGCCACCGCCTACGAGATCACCGATGAACTCCCCTTCGGCCTCAAGAAACTCAAGGCCCTGCTGCGCGAACGCGAAGTCGGCGTCCTGACGGTGAAGAAGCGCGGCTCGGCGGTGGAGCCGGAGGAACTGCGCCGGCGTCTGAAACTCAAGGGCCCGCACGCGGCGACGGTTTTCCTGACCCGGGTCGCGGGCGCCCCGACCATGCTGCTCGGGCATCCGGTGGACGCGTAGCGACCGTAAAGCTAGACGCGTAGCGACCGTAAAGCTATTGGAGGTCGGTCAGTTCATCCGCGTAGATCTGCGAGAGCGGCTGCGGGCCGACGTACTGCTGGCAGTTGCACTGCCTGCGCTCGTACCGCAGGGGCTTCCTGTTCTCGTCCCACTCCGTCGCCACCTCGACGTCCTCGTGGCACTTGCCCCGCTTGTCATGCTTGGCGAGATGGTGCGTACAGCCGCAGACGGGCTCCGGGGGCTTGTGAGCCTGCTCCAGGGCCAGCCGTTCCTTCTCCTCCAGCTCGTAGAGCTCAAGTCTGCGCTCATGCCGGGTCCTGAGCGCGGTACGGCCTGTGTCGGCGATCCAACCGAAGCCGCCGACGATGAAGAAGACGAAAATCCACCAGAGCCATTCCATCCGCCGCCCCTTCACCCTGAATGGCGCATGCGTTCTCTCTTCAGCATAGGACGGACACCGGAAGAACGGCCTCAGCGGTGGACGCCCCCGCCCCTGCGTACGGGTACCGGGCTCGTCAACCGCCCTGACCAGGCCTGATGTCCGTACGACTGGACAGCGCCCAGGATCCCCGTCACCAGGACCGTGACCGAGAGCCCCAGCGCGTAGACCGTCTCACCCACGGTGCGGGACCCGGGTCCCGGCGCCATTCCGGCCCAGGCGCCGCCCGTCGCCCACACCCCCACCGCACAGAGGACCACGGACGGCAGCAGCCACATCACGCTCCGTCGGTGCGCCCGTGCCCGTACCCGTACGTCCGAGGCGGGGTCCCGGTCGAGTTCGGCCCAGGCCTCCAGCCGCTCCCGTACCGTACGGCCACGATCCAGCCAGAAACCGAGCGCGACCCCGGCGGGTATCAGCAGGACCGACCCGAGGGCGAGCGCCAGCAGCCCGGTCATCGCGCCGAGCCCGCCCTGCTCGAAGCTCTGGACCGCCAGCCCCACGGAGGCCCAGCCGAGCGCGGCGACCGCCCCGGTCAGCCAGAGCAGCACCAGCCGTCCCATCCCGAGCCGCCGTCCGGTGAGGGCGGCCATGGCGTCGGCGCGGTCGGCGAGCAGGGCCTCGCGGTCGGGCCAGGAACGCAGATGCGGGGGCGGCGGGGGCGGGGGCACGCGCGTACGGTCGGCCACGCTGACCTTGCTGATCACCCGGCCGAGAGTAACGGGGCGGGACGGGGGCGACGCGGCGGGGTGGGACGAGGTGGTGGGGTGGGGCGACTTGGTGGAGTGGGGCGACACGGCAGGGCGGCATGGGGATGGTGCGGGTGCCGGGATGAACGCGGGTGCGGGACGTGGGTCGTGGGTCGTGGGTCGTGGGTCGTGGGTCGTGGGTGCGAGTGTCGGGGAGGGCGCCCCCGCCGGCCGCCAGTAGCTTCGAGGCCATGCCGCCGATCTCCCTCACGTACCTGCTGAAACGGCTGCTGAGAGGTGAACCCTGGCAGCGGCTCCATGTGAAGGCCGCCGTCTGGGCCACCCTGCTGCTGGTGCTCGTCCTGCTGGTCGGCTCGTGGATCATCGTCCCGGTCGAGGCGTCGGCCTCCCGCGCGACGATCACGTCCTTCCCCCGCGCCCTGTGGTGGTCCGTCGAGACCGCCACCACCGTCGGTTACGGGGACATGTATCCGGTCACCCCGTGGGGGCGGGTCATCGCGGGTGTGGTGATGCTCGTCGGAATCTCCGTCTTCAGCATCGTCACCGCGTCCCTGGCCACCTGGTTCGTCAGCAGCGCCGTCCACCGCATGCGCCACCTCGCCCAGACCCTGGAACACGCCGAACACGAGGGCAGGGCGGAGGTCTCCGAAGACCTGCGCGCACTGCACGAACGCTTCGACCACATGGAACGCCTACTGAGGAACCCTGGCGGGCCGCCGACGGGAAAGAGCGACCGATGAAGGTATGAAGGGGTGGAGGGCTCGTGTCCCGAGTCCCAAGTCCCGAAGCCCGAAGCTCGAAGCTCGAAGCTCGGACGACGTGCTCAAACACCGTGCTCAAACACCGCGCCCTGAGGGGGTGCTCTCACCGTTCAGCAGTGCTTCGCCGAGCGGCGTCAGCGCGTGGAGGACGGCACTGCCGTGACGGGTGGTGGCGATGAGCCCGGCCTCGCGCAGGACCGTCGCGTGCTCACTGGCGGTCGCCGGTGAGGCGGCGAGCCGCTCGGCGAGCTGCCCGGTGGTGCACGGACCGTGGCCGATGGCGTCGAGGGCGTGGGCACGGGTGCGCCCGAGGAGGGCCACGAGCCTCTTCAGGGTCCCGCTCCCCGGTACGGTCAGCAGCGCGGCGGCGTCGGAGACCGTACGTACCACGGGCATGAACAGGATCACGGGGCTCTGGTCGTCGACCAGACTGTTGTACGTCATGGCTCTGGTCCGGCAGAACGCGGAGGGCACCAGCAGCAGCCCACGGCCGTCCAGCTTGACGTCCCCGACCACCGGCCCGCGGCCGATCTCCAGTACGGGGGAACGCCAGCGGAAGCCGGGCGGCAGTCCCGCGAGCATCGCCTCCACGCCGTGTTCGGCGAAGGTACGGGCATGGCCGGTGTGCTCGGCCCGCAGACGCGCCTCGATCCGCGGCCAGTAGGGGGCCACGGCGACGCGGTGGAAATCCGCGAGGAAGTCGACCAGCTCCCGCCGGTCCCCGCGGTCGTGCGCGGGATCGCCCCAGGCCGTACCGGCCCAGGGGGTCGTACGGTCCCAGTAGCGGGCACGGCTCTCGACCGCGCTGATCAGCTCGGCCTGAAGGTGATCGGCACTGGCCGCGCGCAGCGCTTCCAGCCCGGCGTCCACCGACTCCGCCTGCCCGGTGACGGTGAACAGGTCGAGAGCCGCTTCACGGAAGAGTTCCGAGGCGGGGTGGGCCGGAGCGACGGATTCGTCGTTCGCCCGCCGGCGCCATCCCCCGAACATCGCGCCGGCGTTGGGCTGCTGCAAGGTCATCAGACCGAAGAAGGTCTCGCCCAAGGGCCCCCACGTGGTCGAGATCCGTGTTCTGACGAGATCTTCGGACGTGAAGTGAATCCGCAGCACGCGAGGCCTCCCTGTACCCCCGGTCCCACAATGACCAGGGCGTCCAACTCTTCAGTCCCACCCGCACCACGACAAGTCCCCTTCACGACAGGCACTTCGGCGGAGGCCGAAATGATTTGCCGCCCTCGCGCCCCCGCCAGCAAGCTGTTCACACAGGTTCCGGGCGAACCCGAACGGAACTTGAGGGGGATACGGGGGCCAGGGGGTGCCTTTCGGCGCGGGCGACCACAGACGTCCAGCGACCCGAGAGACACCCCCTGGGCGCACCGAGTCGCGACAGCGCCCTGCCGACGGTGGCGACCGTGGCGGACCTGCCCACCGTGGCGGGGAGCCGGCTCCGGTACGTATGGTTGCCACTGCCGTTGGTTGTCACTGCCGTGGCGATAGGTTCCACCTCGGGCGATCACGGCTGGAGGAGTGGAACAGTGACCGGTGGTGTCGATGTGCGTCAAATGCTGCGGGACATCGAGGTCTTCACAGGTGAGCTGCCCGGATTCGATCCCTCGGAGGCACCGGAGAGTCCGGTCGAACTCTTCACCGAGTGGCTGCTCGACGCGATACGGGCGGGGGTGCGCGAGCCGCACACCATGACGCTGGCGACGGCGGACGCGAGCGGTGACCCGACCGCCCGCGTGCTCATCCTCAAGGACGTGAGCCCGGCGGGCTGGCAGTTCGCCTCGGACTCCGGCAGCGCCAAGGGCCGTGACCTCACCGCGCGCCCCTACGCGGCCCTGACCTTCTACTGGGCACCGCTCGCCCGTCAGATACGGGTACGCGGCCCGGTGGAGCGCGCGACCCCGGAACGGTCCGCCACGGACTTCCTGGCCAGGGGAGCGGGCGCCCGCGCGGAAGCCCTGCTCGGCCGCCAGTCGCAGCCACTCGCCGACCTGGCCGAACGCGACACCGCAGTCAAGGAGTCACTCGCCCGGATCGAGAACGAGCCCGCTCTCGTGTCCCCGAGCTGGACGCTGTACTCGGTGCGCCCGGAGTCGGTCGAGTTCTGGCAGGGCGACAAGCAACGGCGCCACACCCGCCTCGTCTACCGGGCCTCCACCGGCGCCAATGGATGGACGAAGCAGATGCTGTGGCCGTAGACGGCCACCGCGATGTGCCGGGGGTGGGGTTGAGGTGAGGGTGTCGGCCGCAGGTCAGAACCGAGGGGTAGTCGGGGTGGGCCGGCAGGTCCCGTGCCGCGTGGGGGCCGCCCCTCTGGGTTTGAGTTTCGCGACTCCGGGCCGGGCGTCAAGGGCGCTCCTCCGTCGCGTCGGCAAGCCGATGACCTCCGGTCACCCTTGACCCCCGCCCCTCCATCGCAAGTGCGGACAGGCGGGAGGGGCGGCCCGGGGGAAGGGGTCCCCGGGGAGATCCGTTGAGGGTCCCTGTCTCCTCCCCGGCCTGCGGCCCGGTGGGTGGAGTACGCGGCAGTGGAATGGGGCGGTGACGACACCGGCTCAGCGACTGACCGTCCATTGCTTGCTGGGGTTCAGTCCCGTGTCTGGGGTGGGTGGTTGGTGGGGTGGGTGGGTCTGTGGCGGGCGCGGATGGGCCAGTTGAAGGCTTGTTTGCGCTCTGGGACGCGCCTATCGCAACTGAGGACACATGACCGCCTCACGGCACTCCCCAACACTCCTCCAAATAGGCACATATAGGGCATCGATGGGGCTTGTTGGTCCTCGTTCCCCGGGAATGGCGCGGAGGCGGGTCCGGCAACGCCCTTCGGACGTCTCTTGTGTCGTTGTGGCGCGGGAAGCGTCCTCACAGGTCCCCGACCGGCGAAAAGGACACACACACCGGCCCGTCCGGACCATCGGAAGGACGCGGGCTCGTCCGCCTGGCGCTTGGGGTGCCACGTGATCACGAATCCCAGACACGGGACTGAACCCCAACAAGCAACGGACAGCCAGTCGCTGAGCCGGTGCCGCCACCGCCCCATTCCACTGCCGCGCAGGCCACCCACCGACCCGAGGCCGGGAAGGAAACAGACACCCCCAACGGACCTCCCCGGGGACCCCTCCCCCCGGCCGCCCCTCCCACCAGCATTACCAGCGGGGGCGGGACGGGGGTCAAGGGTGGAGCGCAGCGGAATCGGCGCAGCCGACGCGACGAAGGAGCGCCCTTGACGCCCGGCCCGCCCCCGCCACAATCAAACCCAGAGGGGCGGCCCCACGTGGCACGAAACCCCCCGGCCCACCCCGACTACCCCTCGGTCCTGACCCGCACCCGACACCCCCACCTCCCCCCTCACCCTCACCCCGCACCCCAACCCCCACCTTCAACCGCACCCCCCACCCCCACCCCACATCCCCGACGGCCCATTCGCCGCCATTCATGGCCACCCGGAACCCGGGACCCGGGACACCTCAGCACCCGCGTCCGCACCGGCAATCCGCATCCGCATCCGCGCTCGCGTTTCGCATTCCCATTCTCATTCGCATTCACATTCGCCATCAGCCGCATCGCTCCGGAACACGTCCGGCGGACCTGGTGTGTTTCTCGGTCTTCCCGCTAGCTTCCTCCCCACCGCTTCACAGCAGACCGGTCACAGGACCGGCTCACGACGGAGAGGGGAACGTCATGGCCCGCAGGCTGCGAATGCTGGGCACCAACTCCAAATCCGGAGAGTGCCCCACTTTGTACGAGGACATCGACACCGGCGACGTCATCGTTCAGGGCTACACCGTCACCGACCCTGATGACATCGCCCAGCTCGCGAACGTACTCGACGGCGAATCGTTCGTCGTCGTCCCCCGCCAATTACTGCTCGACTACGCGCCCAAGGAGTGATGTGAAGGACTTCGTTCCCGCCACGGAGATCCTCGGTTTCTTCGAAGAAGGCTTCGAGCACACGGCTTGGCGGCTGGAGACTCGCCGCGACTACCCGTCCGACCAGGCAACCGACGAATACAAAAACTTCCTGCGTGGCATCCAGCCGCCGGGAGACACCACCGACCCCTGGTTCCTGAACGTGCGCGAACAGGCCGCCCGGGGCAAGCGCATCGAACGCGTACGGCTGGTGGACGCTCCGGCGACGGACAACCAGCGCTATCTGCTCGCGACGACCGGCGACAACATCGAGTGCGGGGAGGACATCCGGTACATGTTCCGGGCCCGCGCGGAGCAACTGGGGCTGCCGACATACGACTTCTGGCTCTTCGACTCCCGCATCCTCGCCCGCTTCAACTGGAACGACGCCTCACGCCGCCTGGAACTGACCACCGACCCCGGGGAGGTCGTCCACGCGTGCCAGGCCCGTGACGCCGCCTGGCACCACGCCATCCGGTACGAGGAGTTCGGCGCAGGGGTAACTTCCCCCGTGTGAGCACCGATTTCCAACAGGCCCGAACAGCCCTCGGCGCGCGGCTGCGTGAGCTGCGCACCGAGGCCGGGCTCACGGTCCGAGCGCTGGCCGCGGAGTGCGGCTGGGCTCCGTCGAAGATCTCCAAGCTGGAGAACGGCAAGCAGACCGCGACCACATCGGACCTGGACACGTGGGCATCCGGCGTCGGTCGGCCCGAATCCGCCCCTGAGCTGAAGGGCCGCCTCGCCGGGCTGGAGTCCACTTACCGTTCGTGGCGCCGGCAGTTGGCCGGCGGCCACCGAGCGGTGCAGGACGCGCTCGGCGCGCAGCACGAGAAGACCACGGTTCTGAGAGGCTTCACCGCGTCCGTCGTCCCGGGGATCTTCCAGACTCCCGAGTACGCTCGCAGCGTCCTCTCCCGCTACGCCGAACTGCACGGCGCAGCACGGGACATCGAGGCGGGCGTGGCATCCCGGATACGTCGCCAGGAAGGGCTCTACGCTCCCGGCAAGCGATACCGCGTTCTGCTCTGGGAATCCGCGCTCCACGTGCGGATCTGCTCGCCCGCGGTGCTCGCCGACCAACTCGACCGTCTGATGTCCGTCAACGGCCTGTCCACTGTCGATCTCGGGATCATTCCGCTGACGGCCGAAGTCCGCATCGCGGCCGGAGACGATTTCTGGATCCACGACGACCGGCTGGTCATCGCCGAGTCCTGGCACGCGGAGATGTGGCTCGACTCCGCCGAGGACATCGCCCTGTACCGGAGGGTCTGGGACACACTGGCCGCGTCAGCGGTCTCCGGCCGATCCGCGCACCGGATCATCACCCGTGCCAGAGCCGCTCTCACCGACTCTCCTTGACTGATTCCACGGCTCCAGCGGCTCATCTCAACCCTCCTTGAGCAACATCGGGAAACACCGCGAGCGAGATCAGAAACATCAAGAAACTCGGCGGCCCAGGAGAAACATGGGCGCCTACGGTCCTGGTACGGCATACCTACCAGGGCGGGGCTCTTCGGTCCTGTCCGGCCTGAGCAAGGAGGACCGCCCATGGCGCAGAAGCACCGCTCGCCCATCGGGGACGACGGCCAGCAGCCCGGCCGACCGATTCCGCCGAAGCAGCCGGAGCCCGATCCGAAGCAGCGATAACAGCGGTAAGAGCGGTAAGAGCGGTAAGAGCGGTAAGAGGAACGGTAGAACAGGAGAAGACCGACCATGCCTCACACCCCCGGCGCAAACGCTTCCGTCCGTGCGGCGGGGGCCGGGCGGCTGCTGGACGAGATCGACCGGACTCGTGCGGAGCGGCCCGTACCGCCGCACTGGCGGGAAACGCTTCGCGCCGTGCCTCGGGACGCGTTCCTGCCGGAGCGTGTATGGCTGAGGGACGGCGACGGCGGTTACCGTCCCTGCGACCGCAGCCGGGATCCGGACGGCTGGATGGCCGCCGCCTATTCGGACGCCCCTCTCATCACCCGGTTCGTGACGGAGTCCGACGGCACCCGCTCACCGTCGTCCTCGGCGTCGCAGCCGAGTACGGTCCTGCGTCTGCTGGAAGACGCCCGGCTGACTGACGGTACACAGGTGCTGGAGATCGGCACCGGGTCGGGCTACAACGCGGCCCTGCTCTGCGCGTGCCTCGGCGCCGACGCCGTCACCACCATCGAGGTGGACACCGAACTCGCCGCCGTCGCCCGTGCCAACCTCGCAGCTCTCTCGTACACGCCGACCATCGTGAACACCGACGGCGCCAACGGCTGGGCTCCCAACGCGCCGTACGACCGGATCCTGGCCACCTGCTCGGTCCGCGCGATTCCCGCCGCGTGGCTGGACCAGTCACCTCCGGGCGGACGCATCGTCGCCCCCTGGGACAGCGCGTGGTGCGCTTACGGCACCGTGGGTCTGACCAGGCAACGCGACGGCAGTGGGACCGGCCGCTTCGCCGGTTACGGTTCCTACATGCTCATCAGCGGCCAGCGCAGCGATGTCGAGCTGTACCGCGATGTGCTGCGCGACGGTCAGACCGTGGAGACGAGCAGCACACGCCTCTCTCCCTGGACGGTCGCCGGAGCCGAACTGAACCTGGATTTCCACATCGGACTGACGGTCCCCGGAGCCTGGTATTCCTGGGACACCGAGACGGAAAAAGCCCACACCCGGCTCTGGCTCGCGGACGACATGGCCACCAGTTGGGCGAGCGTCGACTATGACGGCCGGCAGGGCAAGACCTTCCACGTCACCCAGCACGGCCCGCGCCGCCTCTGGGACGAGGTCGCCACGGCCCACGATCAGTGGCTCCGGGCGGGGCGCCCGTCGGTCGACCGGTACGGCCTGACGGTCACGCCCGACACCCAGCGGGCCTGGCTGGACCGACCGGACAACGTGGTCGCTCAACGTGCCTGTTAGGCCAGGAGAGTTCCGGAGCGCGACGGCTTGAGGCGTACTACTACGGCCGCCTCACCCCCGCGATCCGCGAAGGCCGAGGGCCTCCTGGTCGTTTCAACGCCGCTGTGCGTCGTACGCGTCGTAGTCCTCGCGCGCGGCGTCTATCTGGTTCATGTTCTGCTCGGCCCATCGCGTCATGGCTTGCATGACGGGCATCAGGCTCTGTCCCAGTGGGGTGAGCGCGTAGTCAACGCGTACCGGGACGGCCGGGGTGACGGTGCGGGTGAGCAGGCCGTCCCGTTCCAGGCGGCGCAGGGTCTGCGTGAGCATCTTCTGGCTCGCCCCCGCGATCGTACGAGCCAGCTCGCCGTAGCGTCGCGGGCCGCCGGCGAGTTCCTTGAGGATGAGAGCGACCCACTTCTCGCCGATGCGGTCGAGCAGCCGGTTGGTCGGGCAGTCGGCGAACCGGGCTCGGTGCGAGACACGGGCCTCGGCATGTCGTTGAGCGGCGGTGCGAGTGGTCATGGCATCCCTTCGCGTGCGCCGGCCACCTTGAAGTGCGTACTGCCGCTCAACGGTAGCGCCGCCTAACTTCGCTCATGAGCGAACAAGGAGCGGAACAGACCATGACGAAGATCGCCATCCTCGGCTCCGGCAATGTGGCCCGAGCCCTCACGGTCAAACTGCGGGACGCGGGCAACGAGGTCATCGTGGGCTCCCGCGCCCCGCAGCGGACCGCCACCGACTGGAACGCCTTCGGGACACGTCCCGGCGCGGCTCCCGGGATACGCCCCGCGACACGTTCCGGGGCGTGTCCCGGAATACGCCCCGGGATACGTGTCACCGATCTGGCGGACGCGGCCGGCTCCGCCCAGGTGGTCGTCAACGCCACACCCGGCCATGCCTCGATGGAGGTGCTCACCGGCCTCACGGCGGAGCTGACGGGCAAGGTCCTGGTCGACGTCGCCAACGCCACCGCGTTCGACTCCGACGGCTTCGCGTCGGCGCTCCTGTATCCCGGCGGCAGCCTCGCCGAGGAGATTCAGCGCGCGCTGCCCCTCGTACACGTGGTGAAGTCCCTCAACACGATGCACTCATCGGTCATGGCCGATCCGGCGGAACTGGCCGTTCCTCCCGCTGCCTTCCTGTCCGGAAACGACGCCGGCGCCAAGAAGACCGCCGGCGCTCTGCTCGCCGAACTGGGCTGGCCGACGGAGTGGATCATCGACCTCGGCGGTGTGGAGACCGCCCGGGGACCCGAGGCATTCGTGCTGATGGTCGGCGGCCTCGTCCGTACCCTGGGGCCGGTGCCCTTCGGTATGGCCGTCGCCCGATGAGACGCGGCGATGCGGCCGGACACGGACTGGGCCTACGGCTCGGCGATCTCGCGGAGCTCGACCGTGATGTCGTACTCCTCCTCGTGGATGTCCACGAAGCGCCGGGTCCACTCCATGGCCTGCTCCTTGTCCTTCGCCTGCACGATCGCGTACCCGCCGATGACCTCCTTGGCCTCGGTGAACGGACCGTCGGTGACCGCGAGCTTCCCTGCGGTCTGGCGGAAGCGCACACCGTTGGCGGACGGCGTCAGCCCGGCGGTGTCGAGCAGCACCCCAGCCTTGGTCATCTCCTCGATCAGCTGCCCCATCCGCTGCATCAGCTCGGGGCTCGGCCCGCCCGCGGGCGCGTTCTTCTCGTCAGTGCTGATGATGGACAGAAAACGCGGCATGGGTGACTCCTCGGTCTCGGTACCGTCGGTATCGGTGGGGGCGGGGGCTTGTTCCCGCCTCTCACCTTTACGTCGAACGGAAGACGCCTGGATCGACACACGCCGGGATCTTCTTCCGAGAAGCCTTCCCGGCTCATCCCCGGCGCGCCCTCATCCCCGGCGGCGCGCCCTCGTCCTCCGCCCCGCGCCGGTGCTACGTCACGGACTCGAAGCGCCAGCGGTGTACCGGGCGGGCGGTCAAGTCCGCCGGCGGATCCGGAAGTTCGGGGACATCGGCGTCGTACGGACCGTCCCACCAGGTGATGACCAGTACGCGGTCCTGGGGGGCGCGGAAGAGTTCCCGTCGCAGGGGGGCGTACGGAAGGTCCTGCGCGCGCGCCCATTCCAGCAGCTCCGCGCCCCGGCAGGAGGCCGCCTTCGCCTCCCACATCAGCGCCACGGTCATGAGTGCCTCACGTGTACAGGTTGTCCTTGCTCAGTTCATGCAGATGATCGTGGTGATGGCCCCCATCGCCGTGACCGTTGCCACCGTGGCCCGCGCCCGGTACGTGCGGGTCCGTCACCGGCAGCGACGAGTCCGCCGACAGTTCCCAGTCCGACGCCGGCCGGCCGCGCGCCACCATCTCCGCGCCCAGCGCCGCCACCATCGCGCCGTTGTCCGTGCAGAGCCCGGGGCGCGGCACCCGCAGTCGGATACCCGCCCGCTCGCAGCGCTCGGCCGCGAGTGCCCGCAGCCGCGAGTTGGCCGCGACCCCGCCGCCGATCATGAGATGGTCCACGCCCTCGTCCCGGCAGGCGCGGACCGCCTTCCGGGTCAGTACGTCGACCACCGCCTCCTGGAAGGACGCCGCCACATCCCGTACCGGCACCTCCTCGCCCGCGTTCCGCTTCGCCTCGATCCAGCGGGCCACCGATGTCTTCAGACCGGAGAAGGAGAAGTCGTACGCCGCGTCACGCGGACCGGTCAGCCCGCGCGGAAACGCGATCGCGGCCGGATCGCCCTCCTTGGCGAGCCGGTCGATCACGGGACCGCCGGGGAAGCCGAGGTGCAGCACGCGCGCGATCTTGTCGAACGCCTCGCCCGCCGCGTCGTCGATCGTCGCCCCCAGGGGCCGTACATCGCTGGTGATGTCCGGCGCCAGCAGCAGCGAGGAGTGCCCGCCGCTCACCAGCAGCGCCATCGTCGGCTCGGGCAGCGGGCCGTGCTCCAACTGGTCGACACAGATGTGGGAGGCCAGATGGTTCACGCCGTACAGCGGCTTGCCGAGGGCGTACGCGTACGACTTCGCCGCCGAGACACCCACCAGCAGCGCACCGGCCAGCCCCGGCCCCGCGGTCACCGCGATGCCGTCCAGGTCGCGGGCGGAGACACCCGCCTCCTTCAGCGCGCGCTCGATCGTCGGCACCATCGCCTCAAGGTGCGCGCGGGAGGCGACCTCCGGCACCACGCCGCCGAAGCGCGCGTGCTCGTCGACGCTCGACGCTACGGCGTCGGCGAGGAGCGTCGTCCCCCGGACGATGCCGACCCCCGTCTCGTCACAGGAGGTCTCGATACCGAGGACGAGGGGTTCGTCAGCCATGGATCTCAGTTCCTTGATGGGTCTTCGTGGGGCTTCACGGGCTTCATGAACTTCACGGGCTTCACGGGCTTCATCAGGCCTCGTCGGCCTCATCTGGCTTCATGAGCCTCATGGTTCTCATGGGTCTTCATGTGGAGGCGCATGACGAGCGCGTCGACATTGCCCGGCTGGTAGTAACCGCGCCGGAAGCCGATCGGCTCGAAGCCGAACCGCTCGTACAGCCGCTGCGCCCGGAGATTGTCGACCCGCACTTCCAGCAGTACCTCCTCGCACTCGAAGGCGGTGGCGTGCTGGAGCAGATCGGTGAGCAGCCGGGAGCCCAGGCCGGTGCCCCACTGGTCGCGGGCCGCGGCGATGGTCTGTACGTCACCGAGGCCGCCGGCGGCGGCGAGTCCGGCGTAGCCGACGATCCGGCCGCCGTCCCCGTCCGGCTCGGTCGCCACCACATAGTGGCGGGTGGCCCGCGGACCGCGCGCGTGGGCCAGTTCCGACCAGAACATGGCCGGGGACCAGGCGTCCTCGGGGAAGAGCTCGTGTTCGAGGGCGAGCACCGGCTCGATGTCCCACCAGCGCATCTCCCGCAGGACGACGGAAGAAGCCGTCTCCCCGGCCGCCGTAGCTTCGTCGGCCGTAGCTTCGTCGGTCGTCGCTTCGTCGGCCGTCGTCGCTTCCCCGGTCGAGTCCGTGGCCCTGTTGTTCTCGGCTGCGTCCGTCGCATCGGTCACTTCGGGGTGACCACCTTGTAGTTCTTGGGCACCTGCGCGTCCGGGCGGCGCAAGTACAGAGGAAGGGCCGGCAGGAAGCCCGCGACGGCACCAGCACCCCCAGCGGCACCAGCACCCCCAGCGCCTCCGGAAGCCCCAGCGGCCCCAGGAGCCCCAGTTGCCCCAGCGGCCCCCGCCGCGAGTCTTTCCGCCGCCAGCGACGCCAGCGCGGCGGCCGACTGGTGCTCGGGACCCCGCGCGTCCGGGAAGACATCGGGATAGAGCAGCGCCCCGGCGCCCACGGCCGGCACTCCCACGACATGCTCATGACCGGCGATATCGGCGGGCCGGTCGACGGCCGGATCGGTCAGCCGCGTACGGGCGTCCGCGTACCGCGCCCAGTAGACCTCCTTGCGGCGCGCGTCCGTCACCACCACGAACGGCTCTTCCAGCCCGGAGGCGTACGCGAGCCCGTCCAGGGTGCAGAGCCCGTGCACCGGCACCCCGAGCGCGGAGCCGAAGGTCAGGGCCGTGACCAGCCCGACACGCAGTCCCGTGTACGGTCCCGGCCCCACCCCCACGACCACATCCGTCACGGCGTCCAGTTTCAGTCCGGCCTCGGCGAGGACACGGTCGACGGCGGGGAGAAGCAGTTCCCCATGGCGGCGCGCGTCGACCTGACTCTCCGCGGCCAGGACGGAGGTGCCGTCGTGGAGAGCGACGGTGACGGCGGGCGTGGCGGTATCAACGGCGAGCAGAAGCACGCAAACAGCCTACGGCTCCGGCGCCCAAGGCACGGCGCCCCGTCCCGTCACCCCGCTGCTGCTACCGTCACCACGGAGTCATACGTACGAGAGGTGGATCAAGGTGTCCAGGAGCAGCTCGGGAATCGTGGCCGGGCTCACCGCGGCGGCCATCGCCGTGGTCGGCTTCCTCGCCTACCAGGCGTCGGCGAACGTTCCCGACGAGACCCTCGGGAAGCCCGCCACCGCGCCGTCCGCCTCTCCCCCCGCCTCGGGCGGCGCCCCCGCGCAGAAGAAAAAGAACTCGCTGGCGATCCCCGCGGACTCGGGCACCGGCGCACGGGTCGTGTACGCGCTGGCCCAGCGCCGGGTGTGGCTGGTCAACCAGAACGAGCAGGCGACACGGAGCTTCGCCGTCATGCCGAGCACGGTCAGCCCGCTGCCCGGCTCGTACCGCGTGACCTCGCGCTCCGGCGCGGTCACGGGCTCGGACGGGGTACGGGTCGAGCACGTCGTACGGTTCACGACCGTCAACGATGTGTCGATCGGCTTCAGCGCGGCCGTGGACGGCACGGTGTCCAGCCCCGACCCGACGCTGAAGACGGGCGGGGTCAGGATGAAGGTGGCGGACGGGAACGCGGTGTGGACGTTCGCGACGGTCGGCTCTGTCGTGGTCGTCGTTCCGTAGCCCGACAGCCCCGACCCGTAGCCCGACAGCCGGTCCCGTAACCCGACGAACGGTTCCGTGGACCGCCAGCCCGTCGGCTCAGATTCAGGCGGCGTGGCGCCGCCGTTCGAGCTCCCTCGCCGCGGCGGTGGCCTGCGCCGTCGCGACCGCCGAAGGCTCCTGCGGCGGAGTGGACACGGCCGAGGCCGCCGCGCACGACGCGAGCAGCACGCTCATGGACACGGACGACGGCGACGGTGACCGGGGCGATGAGGACTGCGACTGCGGACGCGTTTCGCGCTCTGACGCCGACATGGATGCCTCCTGAGGCTCCGGGGGCAGGCGTGGTCAGGTAGTTAGGCAGACCTAACCTTGTCTCACTACCATGTGACCATGCGCGGCATGGCACGCGCAACATTTTGCCGACGTCTTGTCGGAACGTACGGAACGGCTGGCCGAAAAGGCCGTGGAAACGTTCGCCGAATCGGGGTACGCAGGCCCTGAGCCGGAACAGGAACCAGTACCGGAACAGGGACCAGTACTGGTTCAGCTACCTGGATCAGCCCTTGGATCAGCGATTGGATCAGCGGGCGAGAATCCCGAAATCGGTCCTCGACCAGCGGCTGCCGAACCCTGTCACCGTGACGGTGCGCCGGTCGTCGTACTCCATCTCGCCGTTCTCCGTGATCCCGTTCTCCGACATCCCGTGCTCCGTGATCCCGTGCTCCGTGGTCTCGTTCCCGCCTCCGGCACCGCCCACCACCCGGTGGATCACCACGTGCAGCCGGGCGTCCGACAGTTCCTCGACCTTGCCGTCGCCCCACTCCACGACCACCACGGAGTCCGGCAGCGAGACATCCAGATCGAGGTCCTCCATCTCATCCAGTCCCCCGCCGAGCCGGTACGCGTCCACATGGACCAGTGCGGGACCGCCGACCAGGGACGGGTGGACGCGGGCGATCACAAAGGTGGGCGAGGTGACGGCGCCACGGACGCCGAGGCCCTCGCCGAGGCCACGGGCCAGGGTCGTCTTCCCCGCGCCGAGTTCGCCGGTGAGCATCACCAGATCACCCGGCCGGAGGAGGGTGGCGAGCCCCCGGCCCAGTTCCCGCATCCGCTCGGGGGAATCGACGGCGACGGTCGTCCCGGGAAGTGCGGCGGTCTCGGCCGGCTCGCTGGTACGGGCTGCCCCGAGGGCTGTCTCAGCCGCCGGGCTGTGCGGTGCTTCCATGTCTGCCAACGTTAGCCTCCGAGGGCACCGCACCCACCCTTGCGAGCAGGTCGGCGAGCCGGTCCGTGACGGCCTCGGGGTGCTCCAGCATCACGAGATGCCCGGCGTCCGGTACGAGCACCAGCTCCGCGTCCGGCAGCAGATCGGCGATGGCCTCGCTGTGCGAGCTGGGGGTGATCAGATCGCTCTCCCCGGCCAGGATCAGCGCCGGTACCTCCAGGAAGACCGAGAGCGCCTGCGCCTTGTCGTGGTCGGTGAAGGCCGGGTAGAACTCCGCGACCACATCGATCGGGGTGCCCTCGATGAGCCGCTCGGCGAACCGTACGACGGCGGGGTCCACGTCCTTCGAGCTGAAGGAGTACCGCTTGATCAGCCCGGCGAAGAGATCGGCGGTGGCCCGCCGCCCGCGTTCGACCAGCTCGGCCTGGGAGCCGAGGGCCTTGAGCACACCGGGCAGGACACGGCGTACGGCGTTCACGCCCGCGACCGGCAGCCCGTAGTTGACCTCGCCGAGCTTTCCGCTGGACGTACCGACGAGGGCGACACCGACGACCCGTTCCCGTACCAGCTCGGGGAACTGGTCCGCCAGGGCCATCATCGTCATCCCGCCCATCGAGTGGCCGACCAGCACCAGCGGTCCCTCGGGCGCCGCCGCGTCGATCACGGCCTTGAGGTCGCGGCCGAGCTGCTCGATGGTGACGGGGACGGCGCCGGAGCCGCTCTGGCCGACACCGCGCGCGGAGCGGCCGTGGCTGCGCTGGTCCCAGTGGACGGTACGGACGAGTCCACGCAGGGCGGCGCGCTGGAAGTGCCAGGAGTCCTGGTTGAGGCAGTAGCCGTGGCTGAAGACGACGGTCACGGGTACGGGGGCCTTGCGGCCGAAGAGACGCCGACGTCGGGAGCCCGGCGACGGTGCCGCGGCGCCCGGCCCGGCGACGGCGCCCGACCCGGTCCCGGCAGTCGGCCCGACTCCGGCGACGGGGCCGGTTCCGGACCCGGTCACCGACCGCGCGCCCGGAATACCCAGGGTGCCTGGAATGACCGGAGAGCCTGGAATGCCCAGGGTGCCCCGCGGACCGGTCGCGTCCACCTCGTCGACCTCGTAGTACAGCTCCGTACCGTCGTCGGTGAGCGCCTTGCCCGGGGCGCCGCGCAACGCTCCGTACGGTCCCGACGCGTCGAGTGCGAGCCGTGCCCTTCTGCGCATGCCGCGGCCGACGGTCAGCCTCTCGATCGCCACACCGGCGGCGGCTCCGGCGGCGATCACGCCTATCGCGGCACCGGCGACGCCTGCCTTGCGCCAGTTGCCGCTGATCGCTGCCGAGGCCGTAGCCACCGCGGCGGCCGTCGTGGCCGCCGCGTCCCCCGCCGGGCTCTTCTCGCTCACGGTCGCTCCTCGTCGTCCAGCCTTGCCTTCCCCACCGCGCCGCGCTTCACCCCGGAGAGATCACTCCGGTTGCGCGTTCACGCATCACACGCGTTCACGCCTGTTCACGCACGTTCACAGGATTCACAGGCGTTCACAGGCGTTCACACGTTTTCGTGCCCGCTCGCGTCGTTCGCCTCGTTCACATAGACACGGGGGACGCGAGAACCGATACGGGTGACGATCTCGTACGCGATGGTGTCGGCGGCCTCGGCCCAGTCCTCGGCCGTCGGTTCGCCCTGGTCCCCGGGGCCGAACAGAATGGCGGTGGCGCCCGGTTCGGGGGTGTCGCCCCCGAGGTCCACGACGAACTGGTCCATGGCGACCCGCCCGGCCACCCGCCGTGTGACCCCGCCGACGAGGACGGGACCACGGCCCGAGGCATGCCGGGGGATACCGTCCGCGTATCCGAGGGGGACGAGCCCGAGGGTCGTCTCGCGCGGGGTGAGGTAGTGGTGGCCGTAGCTGACGCCATGGCCCGGGGGGACCTGCTTCACCAGGGCGACCGAGGCGGAGAGCGTCATGACGGGCCGCAGCCCGAAGTCGTGGGAGGTGCCGAGCGCCGGGCTGGGTGAGATGCCGTACATCGCGATACCGGTCCGTACGAGATCGAAGTGCGACTCGGGGACGGTGAGCGTGGCGGGCGAGTTGGCGATGTGCCGGACCTCGGGCTCGACGCCTTCCTTCTCGGCGTAGGCGACCATCGCGTGGAACGTGTCCAGTTGGGCGGCGATGGAGGGGTGGCCGGGCTCGTCGGCGCAGGCGAAGTGCGACCAGAGGCCGGTGATCCTGACCTGGCCCGCGGTCTGCGCGGCGAGCGCGGCACCGACGAGTTCCGGCCAGTCGGCGGGCTGGCAGCCGTTACGGCCGAGACCGGTGTCGGCCTTGAGCTGGATACGGGCGGGGCGGCCGGCCCCACGGGCGGCGGCGGTCAGTTCACGCAGGGCCCACATCCCGCTGACGGACATGTCGAGATCGGCCTCGATGGCTTCCCGCCAGGGGTCGCCGGGTGTCCACAGCCAGCAGAGCACTCTGCTCCGGATGCCCGCGGCCCGCAGGGCTAGCGCCTCGTGGGGGGTGGCGGTCCCCAGCCAGGTGGCCCCGGCGGCGAGGGCGGCACGGGCGACGGGCACCATGCCGTGGCCGTACGCGTCGGACTTCACGACACCCATCACCGCGGTGCCGGCGCCCACACGAGCGCGCAGGGCACGCACATTGCCCCGCAGGGCGCCGAGATCCACCTCGGCGCGGGCCCTGAGGTGGGTCGAGGTCTGCATCATTCCGGTCATCACGGCCAGTCTCTCAGAGCTCCCGGACTGCCCCGGTCCGGTACGGTCCCGACCGGGGCGGTCCAGGGGTCACAGGGGCGGTCCGAGACCCGAGCCGAGGCCCGACGCGGGGCCGGGCCACGACCCGAGCCGGGACCTGGGGCCGAGACCCCGGGCCGCGCCCCGAGCCGAGACCTGGACCGCGCCCCAGGGCGGGCCGTACGGGCCTGATCCGCGTCCCCCTCAGGCCCGTACGGCCCGCCCTGGCACCTCCACCCGTCACTCCTTCACATTCCGCCAGGCATCCGGCAGGTGGGCTGCCACGTCCAGGGCCGAGACCGGGGCGCCCTTCGAGGCGAGGCGGGCCGAGAGGCCGTGGAGGTAGGCCGCCGCCGACGCCGCGTCGCGGGGCGGGAGGCCCGTGGCCAGGAGCGCGCCGGAGAGGCCCGAGAGGATGTCGCCGCTGCCCGCCGTGGCGAGCCAGGGCGTACCGGTCGGGTTGACGCGGACCGGAACGTCCTTGTCCGGATCGGCGATCAGCGTCGTGGAGCCCTTGAGCAGGACCGTGGCGCCGTACCGGGACGCGAGTTCCCGTACGGCCGTCAGCCGGGCCGACTCGACCTCCTCCCGTGGCACACCCAGCAGCGCCGCCGCCTCGCCCGCGTGCGGGGTGAGCAGGGTCGGGGCGGTCCGTCTCCGTACCGTCGCCGCGTCCAGCAGCCGCAGGCCGTCCGCGTCCACCAGGACCGGTACGTCCGAGGCCAGCACCTCCGCCACGCCGTGTCCCTCGCCGACCTCCGGGCCCTCGCCCAGACCCGGGCCGATCGCCCACGCCTGGACCCGGCCCGCCTTCGACGGCGGGCCCTCGTGCACCAGCGTCTCCGGGAAACGGGCGATCACCGCGTCACCGCCGGGGCCCACGTACCGTACGGCTCCGGCCCCGCCGTGCAGCGCGCCCGCCACGGCGAGCACCGCCGCGCCCGGATAGCGCGCGGAGCCCGCGACGATCCCGACGACACCGCGCCGGTACTTGTCGCTCTCGCCCGTCGGCACCGGCAGCAGCCGCGCGACGTCCGCGTGCTGGAGCGCCTCGAACTCGGCGACGGCCGGCAGATACGGCCGTAGCCCGATGTCCACGAGCCGAACCGCGCCCGCATGCTCGCGCGCGGGATCGATCAGCAGGCCCGGCTTGTACGTACCGAACGTGACCGTCACGTCCGCGCGCACCGCCTCGCCCGCCACCTCGCCGCTGTCCGCCTCCACGCCACTGGGCAGATCGACGGCCACGACCACCGCGCCCGAGTCCCGGGCCGCCCGTACCAGCGGCACCGCGTCGGGACGCAGCCCGCCGTGCCCGCCGATACCGGTGATGCCGTCCAGGACGAGATCGGCGGCGGCCAGTACGGCGAAGGGTCCGCCGGCTCGGACGGTAGCGCCGCCCGCGCCGCCTGCGCCGGTACCGTCCGCGCCACCGGCGACCCTTCCGCCGGTACCGTCCCCGCCTGTGCCGTCCGCGACCCGGCCGCCGGCGCGGAGCAGCGCGGCGAGCCCGCCCGCGTGCGCCCGGTCGGGCGCGAGCAGGACCGCCGCGACACCGGCGCCTCTGCGGGCGAGGCGTGCCCCGGCGTACAGGGCGTCACCGCCGTTGTCCCCGCTCCCGGCGAGTACGACGACCCGCGCCCCGTACACCCGGCCCAGCAGATCTCGCAGCAGAGCGGCGCAGGCGACGGCGAGGCCGCCCGCGGCGCGCTGCATGAGCGCGTCGTCGGGCAGCCGCGCCATCAGCTCCCGTTCGGCGTTTCTGACGGTCTCCACGCTGTAAGCGATACGCATACGGTCAACCCTCCGCGATCACCACGGCCGACGCCACTCCCGCATCGTGGCTCAGCGAGACATGCCAGCTCCGTACGCCCAGTTCGGCGGCGCGCGCCGCGACCGTACCGAGCACCCGCAGCCGCGGCTGCCCGCTGTCCTCCACGCACACCTCGGCGTCGGTCCAGCGCAGTCCGCCCGGCGCGCCAAGGGCTTTGGCCACGGCTTCCTTGGCGGCGAAGCGAGCCGCCAAGGAGGCCATACCGCGCCGCTCGCCGCTCGGGAGGTACAACTCCCGCTCGGAGAAGAGGCGTTCGCTCAGTTTCGGAGTCCGTGCCAAGGACTCCGCGAACCGGTCGATCTCCGCGACGTCAATCCCCACCCCGATAATCACTCCGCCATCCCTTCAACCAACGTCGCTCGACGATCGCCGGACCGTGAGCCGTAGACGAGCCGTGAGCCGAACACGAGCCGGATCCATGATCCCGCCCTCACTCCACCTCACTCCGCCTCACTCCACCGTGACGGACTTCGCCAGATTCCTCGGCTGGTCGACCTCGTTGCCGCGCGCCGTCGCCAGCTCGCACGCGAAGACCTGCAACGGCACGGTGGCGACCAGCGGCTGAAGGAGCGTCGGCGTCGCCGGGATCCGGATGAGATGGTCCGCGTACGGCACCACCGCCTCGTCGCCCTCCTCCGCGATCACGATGGTCCGGGCGCCCCTGGCCCTGATCTCCTGGATGTTCGACACGATCTTGTCGTGCAGCACCGAACGCCCGCGCGGCGACGGTACGACGACCACCACCGGCAGATCCTCCTCGATGAGCGCGATCGGGCCGTGCTTCAGCTCACCGGCCGCGAATCCCTCGGCGTGCATGTACGCCAGTTCCTTGAGCTTGAGCGCGCCCTCCAGGGCGACCGGGTAGCCGACGTGCCGGCCCAGGAACAGCACCGTCCGCTTGTCCGCGAGGGAGCGCGCCAGCGCCCGTACCGGCTCCATCGTCTCCAGTACGCGCTCCACCTCGCCCGCGATCTGCGACAGGTCCTTGATGACGGCCCGGATCTCGTCGCCCCACTTCGTACCGCGCCGCTGGCCGAGATAGAGCGCCAGCAGATAGCAGGCGACGAGCTGGGTGAGGAACGCCTTGGTCGAGGCGACGGCGACCTCGGGGCCCGCGTGGGTGTAGAGGACCGCGTCCGACTCCCTCGGGATGGTCGAACCGTTCGTGTTGCAGATGGCCAGCACCTTCGCGCCCTGCTCACGGGCGTGGCGCAGGGCCATCAGCGTGTCCATGGTCTCGCCGGACTGCGAGATGGCGATCACCAGGGTGCGCCGGTCCAGGATGGGGTCGCGGTAGCGGAACTCGCTGGCCAGCTCCACCTCGCAGGGCATCCGCGTCCAGTGCTCGATGGCGTACTTCGCGATCAGTCCGGCGTGGAAGGCCGTGCCGCACGCCACGATGACGACCTTGTCGGCCTCCCGCAGCACCTCCTGCGGGATACGCAGTTCGTCTATGGTCAGCGCGCCCTCGGCGTCGATCCGGCCGAGGAGGGTGTCGGCGACGGCCTTGGGCTGCTCGGCGATCTCCTTGAGCATGAAGTAGTCGTAACCGCCCTTCTCGGCGGCCGACGCGTCCCAGTCCACGTGGTACGAGCGGACCTCGGCGGGGTCGCCCGCGAAGTCCGTCACCGTCACGCCGTCGCGGCGCAGTTCGACGACCTGGTCCTGGCCCAGCTCGATCGCGGAGCGCGTATGGGCGATGAACGCGGCGACGTCCGAGGCGAGGAACGACTCGCCCTGCCCGACACCGACCACCAGCGGTGAGTTGCGGCGCGCCCCGACCACCACGTCCGGCTCGTCCGCGTGCACGGCGACCAGGGTGAAGGCGCCTTCCAGCCGCCGGCAGACCTGGCGCATCGACTCGGCGAGATCGCCGCACGAGGAGAAGGCCTCGGCGAGGAGGTGCGAGACGACCTCGGTGTCGGTCTCCGACCCCAGATCGTGGCCGCGGTCGGCCAGCTCGGCCCGGAGGGCGGCGAAGTTCTCGATGATCCCGTTGTGGACGACGGCGACGCGCCCGGCGTTGTCGAGATGGGGATGGGCGTTGGCATCGGTCGGCCCGCCGTGCGTGGCCCACCGGGTGTGTCCGATGCCGGTGAGTCCGGCCGGCAGCGGCCGTTCCACCAGCTCCTTCTCCAGATTGACGAGCTTGCCCGCCTTCTTCGCGGCGGCCAGCCCCCCATCGGCGAGCACGGCGACCCCGGCCGAGTCGTACCCGCGGTATTCGAGCCGCTTGAGGCCCGCGATGACCACATCAAGCGCCGACTGTCCGCCGACGTAACCCACGATTCCGCACATGTCGGCAGCCTACGGCGCCCACCCCCGCCCCTCCCGTAACGGCGAACCCCCCACCCCCGTCCCACCCCCCGAGTACCTCGTCCGGCCCCGGCCGCCCCGCCCGGCGCCCGGTACGTGACCGAGCACACCCTCCGGGAGTGGTGGTCAGAGATGACAATGGGGCGTGATCAATTCGTCGCCACGAAGTGTCCTCCGCCGGGGGGAGCACGGGCCGACCCCGTATGTGGATCTGAGCCGGGACGAGTGGAGCGCGTTGCGGGAGAAGACTCCGTTGCCGCTGACCGCCGAGGAGGTGGAGCGGTTGCGGGGGCTGGGGGATGTCATCGATCTCGACGAGGTGCGGGACGTCTATCTGCCGTTGTCGCGGCTGCTGAACCTCTATGTCCAGGCCACGGCCGGGCTGCGGGGTGCGCTCAACACCTTTCTCGGGGACGCGGGCAACGGGCACGGCGCGCAGCGCGGTACGCCGTTCGTCATAGGGGTCGCCGGGAGTGTGGCCGTGGGGAAGTCGACGGTGGCCCGGCTGTTGCAGGCGCTGCTCGCGCGGTGGCCCGAGCATCCGCGGGTCGAGCGCGTCACCACCGACGGCTTTCTGCTGCCGATGGAGGAACTGAAGGCGCGCGGGCTGATGTCGAGGAAGGGCTTCCCCGAGTCGTACGACCGGCGGGCCCTGACCCGGTTCGTCGCCGACATCAAGGCGGGCAGGGACGAGGTCACCGCGCCCGTCTACTCGCATCTCATCTACGACATCGTGCCGGGTGAGCTGCTGACCGTACGGCGCCCCGACATCCTGATCGTCGAGGGGCTCAACGTCCTCCAGCCGGCGCTGCCCGGCAAGGACGGCAGGACGCGGGTCGGGCTCGCGGACTACTTCGACTTCAGTGTGTACGTGGACGCCCGCGCCGAGGACATCGAGAGCTGGTACCTGAACCGGTTCCGCAAGCTCCGCGAGACAGCGTTCCAGAACCCGGCCTCGTACTTCACGAAGTACACCCAGGTCTCCGAGGACGAGGCCCTGGAGTACGCCCGCACCATGTGGCGGACCATCAACCGGCCCAATCTGCTGGAGAACGTCGCCCCCACCCGGAGCCGTGCCACGCTGGTGCTGCGCAAGGGTCCCGACCACAAGGTCCAGCGGCTCTCGCTCCGTAAGCTCTGAGCGCCCGGAAGCCCGACCCACCCGACAGCCCGAACCCCGAGGAGCCGTTCGCTTGCTGCATCTGCGTCTGCTGGTGCCCGCCGACCGTACCGACGAGGTCGTACGGACCGTCGAGAGCACCGTCGGTACGACCCATCTCGCCGTCGTGCCCGGTGCGGCACGCGATCCGCGGGGCGATCTGGTCATGTGCGACGTGGCGCGCGAGGCGGGCGACGAGCTGATCTCGGGACTGCGTGCCCTCGGGATCGACGAGATCGGCTCGATCAGCGTCGAGAACATCGATCTGACGCTCTCCAGACGGGCGGAGGAGGCGGAGGAGAAAGCTCCGGGCGAGGGCGCCGACGCCGTGCTGTGGGAGCAGTTGGAGGACGTGACCCACGAGGAGTCCACGCTCTCCCTCACCTATCTCGCGTTCCTCTCCCTCGCGACGATGATCGCGGCCTGCGGTGTGGTGCTGGACAACGCGATCCTGATCGTGGGCGCGATGGCGGTCGGCCCGGAGTTCGGCCCGCTGGCCGGGGTCTGTACGGCGCTGGTGCAGCGCGCCCCGCGGCTGGCGTGGCGCTCGCTGGTCGCGGTCGTCGGCGGTTTCGCGGTGGCGATGGCGCTGACGACGGCGTTCAGCCTGCTGATGGACGCCTTCGGGCTCTTCACGCCCGCCATGCTGGAGGCCGAGCGCGCGAACACCGCCTTCATCTGGAATCCCGATCCGTTCTCGCTGGTCGTCGCCGTGCTCGCGGGCGTCGCCGGGATGCTCTCGCTGACCTCGGCCCGATCGGGCGCGCTGGTCGGGGTCGCGATCTCGGTGACGACCGTCCCCGCCGCCGCCAACGCGGCGGTCGCGCTCGGGTACGGCGACTTCGACCAGGTCTGGGGCTCCAGCGGCCAGCTCCTGCTGAATCTGGCGGGCATCCTGGTCGCGGGCACGCTCACGCTGTTCGCCCAGAAGGGACTGTGGGCGCTGGCCCAGCGACGACGGACAGGGCGCGACGGGCACACCGGCGGCATCGGACGCGTGGGACGCGCCAGCCGCATCGGACGCACCGGGTACAGCGGGCGCGGCGAGCGCGAACGCCGTACCGGGACCGGGGCAGGGACCGGGTCCGGGGGCACGCCGCCGGTGTGACGAAGAGCCGCGTGGAATCCCGGGTGCGTCGGGCATCACCTCATTGATACCTTCAGCGAGCGCCGGGCGGCTCTCGGACGTGCTTCCTTCTCTTTCACTGCAAATGAATCCCGAGCGCGTCAACCTTCCGCCCCGCGCACCTACTTCAGCGCCGCGTCGCCCGTACGGGAGTACAGGGCGACGCGGCGTCTTACGCCCGGCGCCCCGCCGGGCACCCGGGGGGGGACCGACGGATATGACCACCACCACGCGCCCGGACGGTACGGGCGCGAACAACGCGGACGACGCGGCCGACGCCGGCGCACGCGGCCTCGCCATCACGCTGCTGCTCCGCCGGGGCGCCGTGTATCTGCCCGCGGCCGGCATCGCCCCCGCGCCGGAGAGCCCGGCTGCCATGCCGGAGAGCCCGGCTGCCGTCCCGGAGAGCCACGCGGGCGTCGCGCTGCTGGAGGCCGATCTCCTTGAGCGCGGCTTCCTGCTCTCCGCACCGCTGCGTCAGGCGTTCGCCGCGCGGACCGCCGGGGCACTGGCCGCCGCCGGACGCGCGCTGCTCACGGACATCGACGGGGCGCTCGGCTCGGACCGTGATCACACGCCCCTGTTCCGCCGTTTCCCGGACAGCACACCGCATGACACGCGCAGGTACTTCGTCAACCGGGTGCTGACCCTCCTCTTCCAGCACCCGCACCAGCCGTGCGTCCTGTGCGGGGCCGTCGATACCGTCCACGCCGTCTCGCCCTGCGCGCATCTGGTCTGCCGTAACTGCTTCGACGGATCGGACTTCTCCGCCTGCCCCGTCTGCCACCGGACCATCCGCACCGACGACCCGTTCCTGCTGCCCTCCCGCCCCCGTCTCACCTTCCGACGGCGCCAGGCCCTCCCGGAGCGGGTACGGGTCCTCTCGTACGGAGGCGGCCTCGCCGCGCGCACCGAGGCCGCCGGGGAGGAACTGCGCGGGCTCCTCGCCCGTACCGCCGCGCTCTCCGCGCAGGAGACGAACGATCTCGCCGTCTTCCTCGGCACCCGTACCCGCACCGAGCTGGACTGGCTGCCCGCGAACCTTCCGGGCCGGGAGACCAAGGCGCGGGTCCTGGCCTGGCTGCTGCACGCGCCGGAGACCCGGGCCGCCGTACTGCCCGCCGTCACCGCCCGCCTGGACACGGCCACCGACATCCTGCGTCTGCTCGCCGTCCTGTCGGGCGGCGAGCCCCTGCTGGCGGGCATGCCCCGTATCGCGCCCGTCCCGCGCCCGGTGCGCCGGGCCCTGCTCGCCGCCCTCGACGCGCTCGACCCGGCGCACGCCGTCGCCGACATGCGCCGCTACCGGCGCCTGTGGATCCGCGCGGCCCACGCGCTGCACCCCTTCGAGCACGCGGCCCGCCACCCGCGCGCCGCTCTCGCCGTGGCGGCGCTGCGCGGGACCGAGCTGTCGGACGACCGTCTGGGCGCCACGCTCCGTACGGCCGCGGAGACGACCGCCGACATCGAGGTGTCCGCGGGCCCCGGCACAACCGGCGGCGATGCCACGACCGGTGCCACGACCGGCGGCGACGCGACCGGCACGGCCGACACGGTCAGTGCGTCCGGCGCGGCCGACACATCCCGCTCGGTCGACACGTCCGGCGCCAAGGTCACCTTGAACGCCTGGGGCCGCCGTGTCGAGATCGCTCTCGCCGACCGCGACATCCCTGCCGCCACCGCCCTGCTCTCCCAGCGGCCGGGCGAGCTGCTGCGCCGGCTCGACCATCTGCTGCGGCTGGCCGGACCCGACGGCGGCGGCATCGTCGTGGACGCGCTCGCCGCCGCGCTGCCGCGCGTGTCCCCGGCCGTGCTGCTCTCCACGCTCGGCGCGGTACGCAGCCGCCGCGGGCCCGGGGATCTCCTCCGCGTCTTCTTCCCGAAGGGCGGCGGCGCGCGGGTGTATGTGAGCGAGGACACCCGGGCACCGCTGCCCGCGGGCCCGGCCGAGGACGCCGTCCGCGCGCTCACCGCCGAAGTGGTACGACGGGCCGCCGCGCGGGGCCCGGTCGGTCTGGCCGTCGTGGACGCCGGGCTGAACGGGGTGATCGCGCCGTTCACGGAACGGACCGCGTCCCGGGCGCTGGTGACACTCCCGCGCGGCAGCGAGCTGCCCCTGCCGGAGGCACACAGCGGCCCGGACACGGACATCAGCGGGAACGACGCCGGCCGGGCCGGGAAGACCCTCAGGCTGTTCCTCCACTGGATGGAGAGCGACACCTCGGGCCGTACCGATCTGGACCTCTCCCTCGCCCTGTTCGACGAGCGGTGGGAGCACATCGGCACCTGCGACTACACGAAGCTTCGCTTCGCCGGCAGCGGAGCGGTGCACTCCGGCGATCTGACGAGCGCGCCTCCCCCGCGCGGGGCGAGCGAGTTCATCGATCTGGACCTCGCCCGGCTGGAGGAGGCCGGCGCGCGGTACGCGGTCGCGCTCTGCCTCTCGTACAACAACGTGCCGTTCGCCGAACTGGGCGCGGCCTTCGCCGGGTTCATGGTCCGGGACGAACCGCCCGGCCACGGCAAGATCTTCGATCCGCGTACGGTCGAGCAGCGCTTCGATCTGACCGGTACGTCCCGGGCGTGTGTACCGCTGCTCCTGGACATACCGGGCCGGACGATGCGCTGGCTGGATGTCGTCCAGGGTGTGTCCGGCACCCACCACGCGGTACACCGGCATGTGGACAGGATCGCGCTGCTCGGCCGGAGCCTCAACGATCTGTTCGCGTCGGGCGCACGCGTCGGTCTCGGCGAACTGGCGGTCTGGCAGGCGGCCGCGCGTGCCCGCACGGTCGTCGTCCGCCACACCGACGGTTCGGCGAGTACGTACCGCAGGCACGAGGGCGAGGACGCCCCGGCCTTCGCGGCCCGTATCGGGACCCCGGCCCAGGATCCCGTGGACGATCTTGATCCGGACCTGGGACTGAGCCCGGCCCCGGATCCGGATCCGGACCCGGATCTGCACCTGGGCCTCGACCGGGGCCTCGACCTGACCGGGGCCGAGCTGGCCTTCCTCGTACGCGGGGACATCGCCCTGACCGGGGGTTCCGAGGTGTACGCCCTGCATCCGGCCGGGCTGAACGCCGACGCGGTACATCTGCTGACGGCCACGGACGTGGTCAACGCGCTGGCCGTCGCGTAAGCCCGGACCGACAGCGGATGCGGGGGCGGCCGGACCCGGCCGCCCCCGCACACCGTTCGAGAACCGGCCGCCGAGACCCGCCTTTCGAGACCCGGCGGCCGACAGCCGCCGGATCGTTCCTTCTCAGTCATGACCGGGCGATCCGAAGGCAGACAACGCGTCCGCCGAGCGCGGACCGTCCGTCAGTCCGGGCCCGCTTCAGCCCAGCGCCGACTTCACCACGTCCGCCAAACGGCTCGCCACCGAGCTCGCCTGGTCGATGTCCGGCGCCTCGACCATGACCCGTACCAGCGGTTCCGTACCCGAGGGGCGGAGCAGGACACGGCCCGTTGTGCCGAGCTCGGATTCCGCCTCGGACACCGCCGCCGCCAGCTCCGCCGAGGTGTGTACCCGCGATTTGTCGACATCGGGCACATTGACCAGCACCTGCGGCAGCCGCCGCATCACACCCGCGAGATCCGCGAGCGTACGGCCGGTCGCCGCGACCCGGGCCGCCAGCAGCAGACCGGTCAGCGTGCCGTCGCCGGTCGTCGCGTGGTCGAGGACGATGACATGGCCCGACTGTTCGCCGCCGAGGGCGTAGCCGTGCTCCTTCATCGACTCCAGCACATACCGGTCGCCGACCGCCGTCTCCACGAGATGGATGCCCTCGCGCTCCATCGCGATCTTGAAGCCGAGGTTGGCCATCACCGTGCCGACCACCGCGTCCCCGCGCAGTGTGCCCGCCTCGCGCATCGCCAGGGCCAGCACCGCGAGGATCTGGTCGCCGTCGACCTCCTCGCCCGCCGCGTCCACCGCGAGACAGCGGTCCGCGTCGCCGTCGTGCGCGATGCCGAAGTGCGCGCCGTGCTCCACGACCGCGGCCTTCAGCGGGGCGAGATGCGTGGAGCCGCAGCCGTCGTTGATGTTGAGTCCGTCCGGCTCCGCGCCGATCGTGATCACTTCGGCCCCGGCCCGGGTGAAGGCCTCGGGTGAGACCCGGGCCGCCGCGCCGTGTGCCTCGTCGAGGACGACCTTGAGCCCGTCGAGCCGGTTCGGCAGCACCCCGATGAGATGCGCCACATACCGGTCGAAGCCCTCGTCGTACGTACGGACCCGGCCCACGCCGGAGCCCGTCGGCCGCTCCCACGGCGCACCGGTGCGGTGGAGTTCGTACAGCGCCTCGATCCGGTCCTCCAGCTCGTCCGCGAGCTTGTGCCCGCCGCGCGCGAAGAACTTGACGCCGTTGTCCGGCATGGCGTTGTGGCTCGCGGACAGCATCACGCCGAGGTCGGCGCCCAACGCGCCGGTGAGATACGCCACCGCGGGGGTGGGCAGCACACCGACGCGCAGGACGTCCACGCCCGCGCTCGCGAGTCCGGCCACGACCGCGGCCTCCAGGAACTCACCGGACGCACGCGGATCGCGCCCGACCACCGCCGTGGGCCGATGCCCGTCGAACGTCCCCACCTCGGCGAGCACATGTGCCGCCGCGACCGACAGACCGAGCGCCAGCTCCGCCGTCAGATCGGCGTTGGCGACACCGCGCACGCCGTCCGTACCGAAGAGTCGTCCCACAGCTCTCCCTCCGAGAACACTCCGAGCCATCACCGCTCCGAGCGAAAATGCTCCGAAAATGCAAACTATTGAGCGCCTAATGCTGTTATACGCCCGAGATCACCAAGAAAACGAACGCCCCGGCAGCACGGAGTGCCGCCGGGGCGAACGAATGCCGTAGAGGCGTAATGCCTGGACCGGCCAGCGAGCGATTAGCGCTTGCTGTACTGCGGGGCCTTACGGGCCTTCTTGAGACCGGCCTTCTTGCGCTCGACGGCGCGGTCGTCGCGGCTCAGGAAGCCGGCCTTCTTCAGCGGGGCGCGGTTGTTGTCCACGTCCGCCTCGTTCAGCGCACGGGCCACACCGAGGCGCAGCGCGCCGGCCTGGCCGGAGACGCCGCCACCCGAGATACGGGCGATGACGTCGTAGCGGTTGTCCAGTTCGAGCACCTTGAAGGGCTCGTTGACTTCCTGCTGGTGCACCTTGTTGGGGAAGTAGTCCTCAAGGGTGCGACCGTTGATCTTCCACTTTCCGCTGCCCGGGACGATCCGGACGCGGGCGATGGCGTTCTTGCGACGGCCCAGGCCGGCGGCCGGCTGCGGGTCGCCGAAGCGGGATGCCAGGGACTCGGAGGTGTACTCACCCTCGACGGGGACCTCCGACTCGAAGGTCGTCACCGCGTCGAAGGTCTCTTCGGCCTCCGCGCTTTCGACGGGGTTCTCAACAGTGGTCTCGGCCACGATGCTCCTCAGATTTCTTTTCGTCTTAGGGGGTGGCCGGAACTACTGCGCGACCTGGGTGATCTCGAACGGGACCGGCTGCTGAGCGGTGTGCGGGTGCTGGTCGCCCGCGTAGACCTTCAGCTTCGAGAGCATCTGACGGCCCAGGGTGTTCTTGGGGAGCATGCCCTTGACGGCCTTCTCGACGGCCTTCTCGGGGTTCTTGGCGAGCAGCTCGTCATAGCGGACGGAACGCAGACCACCCGGGTAGCCGGAGTGGCGGTACGCCATCTTCTGGGTCCGCTTGTTGCCGGACAGGTGCACCTTGTCCGCGTTGATGATGATGACGAAGTCACCGGTGTCAACGTGCGGCGCGTAGATGGGCTTGTGCTTGCCCCGGAGAAGGGTGGCGGCGGTGGTCGCCAGACGGCCCAGGACGATGTCCTGCGCGTCGATGATGTGCCACTGGCGCGTCACATCGCCGGGCTTGGGGCTGTACGTACGCACGGTCGTAGCCTTCGCTTCTTCAGTGATGGGGTCTCCGCTGGCCCGCTAGGGCCTGGGGGACGGGTCCTGTACAAGGCCACCCGGACGATCACGACAGCCTTGGCCTGCACACGGGGACGCAACCCGTTGCCTGCCGCTGGTCATCGGCCCGGTGGACCGGCGTAAGGGCCCCTCGCGTGAGAACGACCAAGCCAATACGCATAACGAACCAGAAGAATACCGTCGGTCCCGCGCACTGGTCAAAACGGGGGGGTGCGGACCCGGGCTCAGCCCCGGGGACGCGGTCCCCGCGCGGTGGCTACCGCGCCCGGACCACCCTGCGCTCGTCCCACACCGGCTCCGGGGTCTCCCGTACGACACCGTCCGAGCCGAACACCAGATACCGGTCGAAGGAGCGCGCGAACCAGCGGTCGTGGGTGACCGCGAGCACCGTGCCCTCGTACGCCTCCAGACCCTCCTGAAGGGCCTCCGCCGACTCCAGGTCCAGGTTGTCCGTCGGCTCGTCCAGCAGCAGCGCCGTCGTGCCCCGCAGCTCCAGCAGCAGGATCTGGAAGCGCGCCTGCTGGCCGCCCGAGAGCTTCTCGAAGGGCTGGTCGCCCTGGCGCTCCAGCTCGTACCGGCGCAGCACGCTCATCGCGCCGCCCCGGTCCTTGGCGTGCTCCGTCCACAGGATGTCGACCAGCGTGCGTCCCAGCAGCTCCGGGTGGGCGTGGGTCTGCGCGAAGTGTCCCGGCACCACCCGGGCGCCCAGCTTCCACATCCCCTCGTGACGGACGTCCTCCCCGGCCAGCAGCCGCAGGAAGTGCGACTTGCCGGAGCCGTTCGAGCCGAGGACCGCCACCCGCTCCCCGTAGTAGATCTCCAGCGAGAACGGCTTCATCAGCCCGGTCAGTTCCAGACCCTCGCAGGTCAGGGCCCGTACGCCGGTGCGCCCGCCGCGCAGCCGCATGGTGATCTCCTGCTCGCGCGGCGGCTCCGGGGGCGGCCCGGCGTCCTCGAACTTCTTGAAGCGCGTCTGCATCGCCCGGTAGCGCGAGGCCATGTCGGGGCTGATCGCCGCCTGCTGCCGCAGCCGGTGGACCAGCGCCTTCAGCCGGGCGTGCTCCTCGTCCCAGCGCCGCTTCAGCTCCTCGAAGCGGGCGAAGCGCTCCTTGCGCGCCGCGTGGTACGTGCCGAACCCGGCGCCGTGCACCCAGACGTCGGAGCCGGCCGGGCTGGGCTCCACGCTCACGATCTTCTCGGCCGCGGTGGCCAGCAGCTCCCGGTCGTGGGAGACGAAGAGAACCGTCTTACGGGTCTCCTTGAGGCGTTCCTCCAGCCAGCGCTTGCCGGGCACATCCAGATAGTTGTCCGGCTCGTCCAGGAGCAGCACCTCGTCGGGGCCGCGCAGCAGCGCCTCCAGCACCAGCCGCTTCTGCTCGCCGCCGCTGAGGGTCCGCAGTTCGCGCCACTGAGCCTTCTCGTACGGGACGCCGAGCGCGGCCATGGTGCACATGTCCCAGACGGTCTCGGCCTCGTAGCCACGGGCCTCGGCCCAGTCGCTGAGCGCCTGCGCGTACCGCATCTGCGCGGCCTCGTCGTCGACGGTCATGATCCCGCGCTCGGCCTCGTCGACCGCCGCCGCGGCCTCGCGGATACGCGGCTGCGCGACGGAGACCAGCAGGTCACGGACCGTGCGCTCGTCGCGCACCGAGCCCACGAACTGCGACATCACACCGAGACCGCCGCTGACGGTCACCGTGCCCCCGTGCGGTTGCAGATCCCCCGCGATCAGCCGCAGCAGTGTGGTCTTGCCCGCGCCGTTGGCCCCGACGAGGGCGACGACGGCCCCCTCGCCGACACGGAACGAGGCGTCGCCGAGCAGCACCCGTCCGTCGGGGAGGTAGTACTCCAGATGCGCGGCCTCAAGATGTCCCATGGTCCGCATTGTCGGGGCAGGCGCCGCCGGAACCCAATCCTTTTCCGCCGGCCCTTTTCCGTCTTCTTCCGCCCGCCCCTTTCCCTCTACGCCCTCCGGGGCACAACGCGCGGGCGGGCGGCCTTAAACTGCGCGGCATGAGCTTTGGGCAAGGGGGACCCTGGGGCGGCCCCGGGTCACCCGGACAGGACCCGTACGGACCTCCTGGACAGGACCCGTACGGAACGCAGACGCCGGACTGGGCCGCGCTGGCCGACGCCTCCGCCGCGCGTGCGCGCCGTAAGCGCTGGCTGATGATCGGCGGCGGGGTGCTGGCGACCGCCGCGGTCGGCGCGATCGTGGCGACCGCCGTCGTCTCCATGAACAAGGGCGACGACCGGGCCTCGGACACGAACGCCACCGAGCTGCCCGCGCCCCCCGAGCTGCCGACCGAGAGCCCGGCGCCGGAGCCGACCTTCTCCTCGGTCGATCCGCTGCCCCCGCCGAACCCGAAGGACTTCATCTCCAGCGCCGACAAGGACAAGGCGCCGCTGAGCGCCGACACCCTCTTCCCCGGCACGAAGCTGACCATGGGCGACCGCGTGTACCAGAAGGGCGCCACGACCCGTACGACCAACTGCGCCGCGGCGGCCCAGGGCTCTCTCGGCTCCATCCTCGCCGCCAACGGCTGCGACCAGGTCATCCGCGCCACCTACAGCAAGGACGGCGTGGCGGTGACCGTCGGTGTCGCGGTCTTCGAGCAGGAGGCGCAGGCGCTCAAGGCCAAGGCCGAGGCGAAGGGCGGGATCGCCTCGCTCTCCGGGAACGGTGTCGGGACCTTCTGCCGGGCCCCCTCGGTCTGCCGCAAGGTCACCAACTCCATAGGCCGGTACGCCTACTTCACGGTCGGCGGCTTCACCAGCGGCAAGGACGTCAAGGAGTCCGACAAGGACGTCTACACCACCGGTGACGACATAGCGGAGTTCACCTTCCGTCAGATCTTCGGCCGTGGGCGTGCCCAGGCCTCGGCGGCGGCCACCGCTCCCGCGGCCTGACCGCGATCCGACGCCGGTCCGGCCGCGATCCCGACCGCAGCCGGCCGCGATCCCGACCGCGGCCCTGCCCGTACTCCTGACCGCGGCTGCTCCGGCGTACCCCGCATGCGGTCCGCGTAAAGTCTGTGCGACCTGCGTGGTAACGGTGAGCATCAAGAAGGTGTGGGGCGGATGGCGGTCAAAGTCACTGTGGTGGTCCCGACGTACAACTCGGGAAGCCACATCGAGCCATTGGTCGAGTCCATGCTGCGGCAGTCACTGCCCAGCTCCGAGTTCGAGGTGCTCTTCGTCGACGACGGCTCGACCGACGGTACGCCCGACCACTTGGAGGCGCTGGTCGCCGCCCACGACCACTTCCGTATGACCCGTATCCCCAACTCGGGCTGGCCGGGGAAGCCGCGCAATGTCGGGGTGGAGCAGGCGAACGGCGCGTACGTGCAGTTCGTCGACCACGACGACCGGATGGCGCCGGAGGCGCTGGAGCGGCTGTACGGGATGGGGCGGCGCAACGGCTCCGACATCGTGATCGGCAAGGTCGCGAGCAACTTCCGCAGCCGGGGCGTTCCGTACGGTCTGATGAGCCGCACCCGCGAGAGCTCCACGGTGTGGAACGCGCCGCTCATCGACAGCCTCACCCCGCACAAGATGTTCCGTACGGCGTTCCTGCGCGAGCACGGCATCGTGCACCCCGAGGGGCCGTGGATCCTGGAGGACCAGCTCTTCATGGTCCGCGCCTATCTCAAGGCGTCCGTCGTCTCCGTGCTCGGCGACTACGTCTGCTACACGTACTGGGCCCGCGAGGACGCCGAGAACGCGGGCACCGCGGCCATGGACCCCCGGTGGTACTACGGAAATCTGCGCCAGGTCATGGCGACGGTCGTCGCGGGCACCGAGCCGGGCGCCGAGCGCGACCGGCTGCTGCGCCGCTTCTACCGGGTGGAGATGCTGCACCGGGTCGGGGTGCCGCCCCGGGGGCTGCTGATCGACCCGCCGTTCCGCGACGACCCGTACGAGGTCGTGCGCGAGCTGGCCGAGGAGTTCATGACGGACGGGGTGCACCGGGGGCTGGCCGCCGTACAGCGCACCAGATCGGTCCTGCTCCGGGCGGACAGACGCGAGGACCTCACCGAGTTCACCCGGCGCCAGAGCGATCTGGTGGCCCGGTGCGCGGTGGGGCGGCCGGTCTGGAACCGCGACCGGTTCAAGGCCTCCTTCACCGCGCGCTTCGAGGGGGATCCCGGCCCCGGCGGCTCGGGGCTGCTGCTGGCCAGGCGCGGCGAGCGGTACTTCCTCGCGCCGGCCCTGACGGACGGTGTCCTCGCCGAGCCCGTCGACGTGACCGACGAGCTGAAGAGCTTCAAGGCCGATGTGCTGCTGCGCCACGGGAAGACCGCGCACGAGTGGGTGATGCCGCGCGAGACGTCCCTCGTGCTCGAAGAGGAGCCGGCGCCGGGGACCGAGGACGCCGCGGGTGACGGCACCGTGCTGGTCCGTCCCGTCGTACGCGGCACCTTCGCCGTGGACCCGCTGCGCGCCGCCGGTGGGGCACCGCTGGCCGAGGGGGTGTGGGAGGTGCGGATCCGGCTGATGGGCGCCGGATTCGACCGGTACGCGCGCCTCGGCGAGAGCACCGCGCCCGACGAGGTGGACCTGCCCGATCCGGAGATCCTCGGCGGCCGGAGGATCACCGCCGCGCTCGACGGGGAGGGTCTGGCCCTGACCGTACGCGCGACCGACGCGGCGCCCCGCCCCCGTCCGCCGAAGATCAGCGTCGTCCTGCCCACGGCCGGAGCGGATCCGGCGGCCGTCGAGTCCACCCTCGCCTCACTGACCGCGCAGACCCTGCCCGCCCGCGATGTCGAGGTGATCCAGGTGGCGGGGACCACGCCGGGCACCGAGCCGCGCGACGCGGGCGCCGACACCGCCACCGGCTCGTATGTGATCTTCATGGAGCCCGGCGACCGTCTCACCGCGGACGCCCTGGAGCGGATGTACGCGTACGGCATCGAGCACGACGCCGACATCGTCGCGGGCAAGCCGGCGGCCAAGGGCAGACCCGTGCCCCGCGAGCTGTTCGTACGGGACCGGCCCCGGGCCACCCTCGCCAAGGACCCGCTGGCCGACAGCCTCACCCCCGACAAGCTCTTCGACCGCGCCTTCCTCACCGAGCACGGGATCCGCTTCACCGAGGACCGTCCCCTTGCCGGTCAGGCGTTCACGGCCGAGGCGACCCTGCGGGCGGGCCGTACGGCCGTCCTGGGCAGCCATGTCTGCTACCGGTACGGACCCGCGCGTCCCGCGCCGCCCGTGCCCCCGGCGGCGTTCTACGGCGCGCTGAGCGGGCTTCTGAAGCTGACCGACGCGCTCACCGGGCCCGGTGCAGCGCGCGACCGGCTGCACCGGCGGTGGCTGCGCGTGGAGATCCTGGACCGGCTGAGCGGCAAGCGGCTGCTCGATCTGGACGAGGACGCGCGGCGCGAGCTGTTCCACGAGATCCGCGAGGTCGTCGTGCACGGCGTCTCCCCCACGGCCGTGGCGGGACTGCCCACCGCGCGCAGGCTGGCCGTCGGACTGATCACCGACGACCGCCCGGACGATCTTCTGGCGCTCACCCGCTGGGAGGCCTCCGTCGCCTGCCGCGCCCGGCTGGACGCGCTCTCGTGGCAGGACGGCGGGCGGCTGCGGATCGCCTTCACCGCGGAACCTCTGGCCGCCGGAACCCCCCTGGGCCTCACCACCACGGGCGAGGGCGAGCCGGCCCTCGTCCCGACCGGCCTCTCCCCCGCCCTGCGGGAGCGCTTCGCGAGCGAGCCGCTCACCGGCGGCGCCTCCCCCGGGAAGGCCACCGCCGTGCTCGTCCTGCGCGAGCGCGCGGGCGGCGCCGAACACCGGCTGCCCACGGACCTCACCGTCCGCCATGACGACACCACCCTGGGTGTCACCGGGACCGCGCTTCTCGATCCCGCCACCGCCGTGGACGGCTCACCGCTCAAGGACGGCGTCTGGGACCTGTACGTACGGCTCACCGCGCTCGGCTGGACGAAGACCGCCCGGCTCGGAGCGCTGCGCGGCCCGGATGTCCCCGAGCGGCTCACGCCCGTACCGCACCCCACCGCGCCGGACCGCCGTATCACGCCGTACTGGACCAATCCGCAGACGGATCTCTCCCTGCGCGTGGCCGCCCCCAAGCCGCCCGAGCCCAGGACGCCGGGGCTGCTGCGCCGGGTGGGCCGACGCCTGCGGCGCCCCTGAGTACGGAAGATGCACCGGGCGCACCACGGCGGACAGAGGGACAGCGGCCGTGTCAGCAGCAGCCCGCGCCGCCGCCCAGCGTCCGCTTGTTGCGCGCCTCCCGGCTGCGGGAGGCCAGCAACCCGTCGGCCGGATAACCGACTTCCTCCAGCGTGAGCCCGTGCGGCCGTACGACATGCACCGCGGAGTCCCGTACCCCCGCCGCCAGCACCTTCGCCGGCCACTCCACGGCCCGGTGCCCGTCCCCCACGAACAGCAGCGCGCCCACCAGCGAACGCACCATGTTGTGGCAGAAGGCATCGGCGCGCACGGTCGCGGTGATCACCCCGTGCGCGTCCCGCTCCCACTCCAGCCGCTGGAGCGTACGGATGGTCGTCGCGCCCTCGCGCTTCTTGCAGTACGCCGCGAAGTCGTGCTCGCCGAGCAGTCCGGCCGAGGCCGCGTTCATCGCCGCGACGTCCAACGGCCAGTCGTGCCAGAGCACATGACCGCGCAGCAGCGGATCGACACCGCCGGGATGGTCCACCACGCGGTACGCGTACCGCCGCCAGAGCGCGGAGAAGCGCGCGTTGAACCCCGCGGGCGCCTCCGCGACCCGCCACACCCGTACGTCATGGGCCAGCCGCCCCGCGAGCCGCCGCAGCAGCCTCTCCCGGTGTTCGGCCCAGACGGACTCCGGCAGATCGACATGCGCGACCTGTCCGCGCGCGTGCACCCCCGCGTCCGTACGCCCCGCGACGGTCAGCTCGTATGTCTCCGCGGACCGTGTCACCGTACGCAACGCGTCCTCGATCTCCCCCTGGACGGTGCGCCGGTCCGCCTGCTTCGCCCAGCCGGAGAAGTCCCTGCCGTCGTACGAGAGATCCAGCCGCACCCGTACGAAGCCGGGCGCCGCGCCCTCGATGTCCTCGTTCAACCTGCCCGCTCCCCTTCACAGCCGAACGGGCCCGCCCCCCTCAGGGAGCGGACCCGTCCGTCAGCCGTCGTCGTCAGTACGCTCAGGCGTCCTTGGACTCGGTCTCGTCGGCCTTGGCCTCGGCGTCGGCCGGCTTGGCGTCCTCGACGGTCTCGGCCGGAGCCTCGTCCTTCTTGAGGGCGTCCTCCTTGACCGCGCGCTTGGTCGCGGCCTCGGCCTCACCGGTCGCCTGCTGCGCCACGGTCAGGGCCTCGACCAGCTCGATGACCGCCATCGGGGCGTTGTCGCCACGACGGTTGCCGATCTTGGTGATACGGGTGTAGCCACCGGGGCGGTTCTCGTACCGCGGCGCGATCTCGGTGAAGAGCGTGTGGACGACGCCCTTGTCCGTGATCGACTGAAGGACCAGACGACGGTTGTGGATGTCGCCCTTCTTCGCCTTGGTGATGAAACGCTCCGCGACCGGACGCAGGCGGCGGGCCTTGGCCTCGGTCGTGGTGATGCGGCCGTGCTCGAAGAGCGACTTCGCGAGGTTCGCGAGAAGCAGCTTCTCGTGCGCTGCGCTGCCGCCCAGACGGGCGCCCTTGGCGGGCTTCGGCATGGTGTGTCTCCTTGTGTCTGCACCGGCCGTATCAGGTACCGGTGTCAGTTCCCGCGAGGCGGCCGCCCCGCGGAAGATTCAGGCCTGTCCGGCGGCCGGGGACGAGCCCCGGCCACCGGGCGGGGCTCAGTACTGCTCGGTCTCCACGAAGCCGGCGTCCGCGTCGTCGTCCGCGCCGAACGCGTCCGCGGCGGCGGTCGGGTCGAATCCGGGCGGGCTGTCCTTGAGCGCCAGGCCCATGCCCGCGAGCTTCGCCTTGACCTCGTCGATCGACTTGGCACCGAAGTTACGGATGTCGAGCAGATCGGCCTCGGAGCGCGCCACCAGTTCACCCACGGAGTGGATGCCCTCGCGCTTGAGGCAGTTGTACGACCGAACGGTGAGCTCCAGCTCCTCGATCGGCAGGGCGAGATCGGCGGCGAGCGCGGCGTCCGTGGGCGAGGGGCCCATGTCGATGCCCTCGGCGTCGATGTTCAGCTCGCGCGCCAGACCGAACAGCTCGACCAGCGTCTTGCCCGCGGACGCCATGGCGTCACGCGGCCGCATGGCCTGCTTGGTCTCGACGTCGACGATCAGCTTGTCGAAGTCGGTGCGCTGCTCGACTCGGGTCGCCTCGACCTTGTAGGTGACCTTGAGCACGGGCGAGTAGATCGAGTCGACCGGGATCCGGCCGATCTCCTGGCCCACCTGCTTGTTCTGCACGGCGGAGACATAGCCGCGACCGCGCTCGACGGTCAGCTCCATCTCCAGCTTGCCCTTGCCGTTCAGCGTCGCCAGCACGAGGTCCGGGTTGTGGACCTCGACACCGGCCGGCGGCGCGATGTCGGCGGCGGTCACCAGGCCGGGGCCCTGCTTGCGCAGGTACATGACGACCGGCTCGTCGTGCTCCGAGGAGACGACGAGCTGCTTGATGTTGAGGATGAGGTCGGTGACGTCCTCCTTGACGCCCGGCACGGTGGTGAACTCGTGCAGGACACCGTCGATCCGGATGCTGGTGACAGCGGCGCCCGGGATCGAGGAGAGGAGCGTACGGCGGAGCGAGTTGCCGAGCGTGTAGCCGAAGCCCGGCTCCAGCGGCTCGATGACGAACCGCGAACGGTATTCGTCGACGACCTCTTCGGTCAGCGACGGACGCTGAGCGATAAGCATGCGTGAAATCCTTCAGTTGGGGACGCCCGCTATTTGACGTCCTTCGGTACTGCTCACTTCTCGGTACTGCCGGGTTCAAGAGTACGGGCGGCACGACGCGAAAGCGCCGAGCCGCCCATACCGCACATCAGCCACAAGTGCGTCACACGCACCTGAGGTCAGACGCGCCTCCGCTTGGGCGGGCGGCAGCCGTTGTGCGGGGTGGGGGTGACGTCCTGGATCGAACCCACCTCCAGGCCGGTGGCCTGGAGCGAGCGGATCGCGGTCTCGCGGCCGGAGCCCGGACCCTTCACGAAGACGTCGACCTTGCGCATGCCGTGCTCCTGCGCGCGGCGGGCGGCCGACTCGGCGGCCATCTGCGCGGCGAAGGGGGTGGACTTGCGCGAGCCCTTGAAGCCGACGTGGCCGGCGGAGGCCCAGGAGATCACATTGCCCGAGGGGTCCGTGATCGAGACGATCGTGTTGTTGAACGTGCTCTTGATGTGGGCGTGCCCATGAGCGACGTTCTTCTTTTCCTTGCGGCGCACCTTCTTGGCTGCACCCTGTCGGCCCTTAGGAGGCATGTTTTGACTTCCTGCGAGGAGGTGATCGGTCCTACAGCGAAGACCGCTGATGAGCGTCCGCTGAGGACTACTTCTTGCCCGGCTTCTTCTTGCCGGCGATGGCGCGACGCGGGCCCTTGCGGGTACGGGCGTTCGTGCTGGTGCGCTGACCGTGCACCGGCAGGCCACGACGGTGACGCAGACCCTGGTAGCAGCCGATCTCGACCTTGCGGCGGATGTCGGCGGCGATCTCGCGACGGAGGTCACCCTCGGTCTTGAGGTGGGCGTCCACGTACTCGCGGATCTTGACGAGGTCTTCCTCGGCGAGATCGCGGACACGGACGTTGGGGTCGACGCCGGTGGCGGCGAGGGTCTCCTTGGACCGGGTGCGCCCGATACCGAAGACATAGGTGAGGGCGACCTCGACGCGCTTTTCGCGCGGAAGGTCAACGCCTGCGAGGCGTGCCATTCATGGCTCCTGTTGATGTTCGGAGGTCTTCCGCAGTGACACTCCCGGCGGCCGGCCCCTCGTCTGCACGAGAGGCGCCCGGTCCGGGTCCCCGGCCTCCGCCGGAGGTGTCGGTCCCCCGCGTACAGGAACCGGACACTGCGTAATTACGAGTTTGCTCGCGTCGCGCGAAGTACTGCGAGAGGCAGGCGGTCGTGCGTCAGCCCTGGCGCTGCTTGTGGCGCAGGTTGTCGCAGATGACCATGACCCGGCCGTGACGGCGGATCACCTTGCACTTGTCGCAGATCTTCTTGACGCTCGGCTTGACCTTCATGGGATTGAGGTTCTCCGGGTCAGTGCTGACGGCCCGCCCACGGTGTGGCCGGGATGTCCAGCAAGATCTACTTGTATCGGTAGACGATCCGGCCACGCGTCAGGTCGTACGGAGACAGCTCCACCACGACCCGGTCATCGGGAAGGATCCGGATGTAGTGCATCCGCATCTTGCCGCTGATGTGCGCGAGGACCTTGTGACCGTTCTGGAGCTCCACCTTGAACATGGCGTTCGGGAGGGACTCGATCACGGTGCCCTCAATTTCGATGGCACCTTGCTTCTTGGCCACGCTTCGCCCTTCGAATCGGCTACCTTGATCGATTCTGGCAGCCGCATGCGGACACACGGGTACACCAGAGCCGACGCGTCAGTCTACGGCAGCACACCCGGAAAGACGAATCCGTGAAGTTTGCCCGCCCTGGAGATCCTTAACCGAGAGCCGGTCAGGCCAGCGGGTCCGGCGCCGCCGTGACACCCAGCTCCGCCAGCTTCGCCCTGCCGCAGTCCGGGGAGGTCAGCACCAGGGGCCCCTGCTCGGTGAGGGCCACCGAGTGCTCCCAGTGGGCGGACCAGGTGCCATCCGTCGTGATGACCGTCCACTCGTCCGCCAGCACCTCCGTGGCGGGCGTGCCGAGCGAGACCATCGGCTCGATCGCCAGACAGAAGCCGGGGACCAGCTTGGGACCCTTGCCGCGCTTACGGGAGACATAGTTCAGCAGATGCGGGTCCATATGCATCTGCGAGCCGATGCCGTGCCCGCCGTACTCCTCGATGATCCCGTACTTGCCTCCGCCGGGACGGGGCTGGCGCCGGATGTACGTCTCGATCGCGCGGGACACGTCCACCAGTCTGCTGCCGTTCCGCATCGCCGCGATACCGGCCCACATCGACTCCTCGGTCACCCGGGAGAGCTCGATCAGCTCCGGAGCGTGACCGGAGCCCACGAAGGTGGTGAAGGCCGCGTCGCCGTGCCAGCCGTCGATGATCGCCCCGGCGTCGACGGAGATGATGTCGCCGTCCTTGAGGACGGTCTTGTCGTCCGGGATGCCATGGACGACGACCTCGTTGACCGAGGTGCAGATCGTCGCGGGGAACCCGCCGTACCCGAGGAAGTTCGACTTCGCGCCGTGCTCGGAGAGCACCTCGCGGGCGACCTCGTCCAGATCCCTGGTGGTGGCGCCCGGTACCGCGGCCGCGCGGGTGGCCGCGTGCACGGCGGCGACGACCAGTCCCGCCTCGCGCATCTTCGCGATCTGCTCGGGAGTCTTGATCTCCACCATCGTTCTGCCTTCCGCCCTGACATCCGGATCCGGACCCGTACCGATACGTTTCGTCCGAGAGTGCCGCGCCCCGCACAACACCCGCTCAACACTACGGCCGTGGTGCCCGAGGGACGCCACGGCCGTACGTTTACCGCCTTCTTGCCACCAGCGGGACCAGGCCTAGGCGGCCTGCTCCCCCTGGAGTGCCCGCATCGCCCGCTCGGTCACCTCGGTGACCTTGCCCAGCGCGGAGATCGTGACCACGAGGCCCTGGGCCCGGTAGTAGTCGATGATCGGCTCGGTCTGTGTGTGGTAGACCTCCAGCCGGGTCCGCACCGTCTCCTCGGAGTCGTCGTCCCGCTGGTACAGCTCGCCGCCGCAGGTGTCACAGACACCCGCCGTCTCCGGCGGGCTGTAGGTGACATGGAAGACATGCGAGCTGTCGTTGCGGCAGATACGCCGGCCGGCGATCCGCTTCACGACCTCGTCCTCGGGGACCTCCAGGTCCAGTACCGCGTCCAGCTTCAGACTCTCGCGCTTGAGCGCCTCGTCCAGCGCCTCCGCCTGCGACACATTCCGCGGGAAGCCGTCCAGCAGGAAGCCGTTCGTGGCGTCCGGCTGGGACATCCGCTCCAGGGCCATCGCGATGGTCACCTCGTCGGGCACCAGGTTCCCGGCGTCCATGTACGCCTTCGCCTGCTTGCCGAGTTCGGTGCCCTGACTGATGTTGGCCCGGAAGAGGTCGCCCGTGGAGATGTGCGGCACCGAGAGGTTCTTGGCAAGGTACGCGGCCTGCGTTCCCTTGCCGGCACCGGGCGGTCCGACGAGGACGATTCGCATCAGCGGAGGAACCCTTCGTAATTGCGCTGCTGAAGCTGGCTCTCGATCTGCTTCACGGTCTCCAGACCCACACCCACGATGATCAGGATGCTCGTCCCGCCGAACGGGAAGTTCTGGTTCGCGCCTCCGAAGCCCGCCAACGCCATCGTCGGGACAAGAGCGATCAGACCCAGGTACAGCGAGCCCGGCCAAGTGATCCTGTTGAGCACGTAACTCAGATACTCGGCGGTCGGGCGACCTGCCCGGATACCCGGGATGAAGCCACCATACTTCTTCATGTTGTCCGCGACTTCTTCGGGGTTGAAGGAGATCGCCACGTAGAAGAAGGCGAAGAACACGATCAGCAGGAAGTACGTCGCGATGTAGTACGGATGATCACCCTTGACGAAGTGCGCCTCGATCCAGGTCTTCCAGCCCGCCTGCGAGCTGGAGAACTGCGCGACCAGCGCCGGGATGTAGAGCAGCGACGAAGCGAAGATGACCGGGATCACACCCGCCTGGTTGACCTTGAGCGGGATGTACGTCGACGTACCGCCGTACGACCTGCGGCCGATCATGCGCTTCGCGTACTGCACGGGGATCCGGCGCTGCGCCTGCTCGACGAAGACGACCAGGCCCACCATCACGAAGCCGATCAGGATGACCGTGCCGAACTCGATCCAGCCCTTGGCGAGCGTGCCGCTCTGCTTGATGGCCCAGAGCGCGCCCGGGAACCCGGCCGCGATCGAGATGAACATCAGGATGGACATGCCGTTGCCGATGCCGCGGTCGGTGATCAGCTCACCGAGCCACATGACGGCCGCGGTGCCCGCGGTCATGGTGATCACCATCGTGACGGTCACGAAGATCGACTGGTCGGGAACGATCTCCGAGGCGACCGGGCAGCCGCTGAAGAGCGCACCGCTGCGCGCGGTGGCGACCAGACCCGTGCCCTGGAGCACGGCGAGGGCGACCGTCAGATAACGGGTGTACTGGGTGATCTTGGCCTGGCCGGACTGGCCCTCCTTCTTGAGGGCCTCCAGCCTGGGGATCACCACGGTCAGGAGTTGGAGGATGATGCTCGCGGTGATGTACGGCATGATGCCGAGCGCGAAGATCGTAATCTGCAGCAGCGCCCCGCCACTGAACATGTTCACGAGGCCGAACAGGCTGTTATTGCCCTTCTGGGCCGCATCGACACAGGTCTGGACATTCTCGTAGCTGACACCGGGTACGGGAATGTGCGCCCCGAGCCGGTACAGCACGATGATGCCGAGCGTGAAGAGCAGCTTCTTGCGCAGGTCGGGCGTCTTGAACGCCCGGGCGAACGCGGTGAGCACGGTGCCTCCTGCGACCCCCGCGCTACTGCGTCAAGGGTGACGGTCTTGAGGATCGACGGATAAGGAACAAGCAACAATGCACGCCACCTTACCGGCGACTGTGCCCCCCTAGGAACGACCAACCGGGGATGCCTCGTGTGAGAGACATCCCCGGTCGGGTGTTCAGGCCATCGAGTTCTCTCAGACGAGCTCGGTGACGGTGCCGCCCGCGGCGGCAATCTTCTCCTTGGCGGACCCGGAGACGGCGTCCACCGTCACCGTGAGCGCCACGGCGATCTCGCCCTGGCCAAGCACCTTGACCAGGCTGTTCTTGCGAACCGCGCCCTTGGAGACCAGATCGGCCACCGTGACCTCGCCGCCCTCGGGGTAGAGCGCGGAGAGCTTGTCCAGGTTCACGACCTGGTACTCGGTGCGGAACGGGTTCTTGAAGCCCTTGAGCTTCGGAAGACGCATGTGGAGCGGCATCTGCCCGCCCTCGAAGCGCTCCGGAACCTGGTAACGGGCCTTGGTGCCCTTGGTGCCACGACCCGCGGTCTTACCCTTGGACGCCTCACCACGACCCACACGGGTCTTGGCGGTCTTGGCGCCCGGGGCAGGACGGAGGTTGTGGACCTTCAGCGGGTTGTTCTCCGCCATGTCAGTCGACCTCCTCAACCGTCACGAGGTGGCGGACGGTGTTCGCCATGCCGCGGAACTCGGGACGGTCCTCCTTGACAACCACGTCGTGCAGGCGCTTGAGCCCGAGCGAACGCAGGGTGTCGCGGTGGTTCTGCTTGCTGCCGATGTACGACTTCGTCTGCGTGATCTTGAGACGGGCCATTACGCACCCGCTCCCGCACGCGCACGCAGCAGAGCCGCGGGGGCGACGTCCTCGAGGGGCAGACCGCGGCGGGCCGCGATCTCCTCGGGGCGCTGGAGGCCCTGGAGGGCCGCCACCGTCGCGTGCACGATGTTGATCGCGTTGTCGGAGCCGAGCGACTTCGACAGGATGTCGTGGACGCCCGCGCACTCCAGCACGGCACGCACCGGGCCACCGGCGATCACGCCGGTACCGGGGGAAGCCGGCTTGAGCAGGACGACGCCCGCGGCCTTCTCACCCTGGATCGGGTGCGGGATGGTGCCCTGGATACGGGGGACCTTGAAGAAGTGCTTCTTGGCCTCCTCAACGCCCTTGGCGATGGCGGCCGGCACCTCCTTGGCCTTGCCGTAACCGACACCCACGGTGCCGTCACCGTCGCCCACCACGACCAGCGCGGTGAAGCTGAAGCGACGACCACCCTTCACAACCTTGGCGACGCGGTTGATCGCGACGACGCGCTCGACGTACGCGGTCTTCTCGGCGGCAGCCGAACCGCCGTCACGGCCCTTCCGGTCCCGCCGCTCGCCGCCACCGGCACCGCTTCCGCGGCGCTGGGGTCCAGCCATTGGATCTACCTCTCTCTGTTACGTCCGCTAGCTCCGGAACCGGGGCCTAGAACTTCAGCCCGGCCTCGCGGGCGGCGTCAGCCAGAGCGGCAATCCGCCCGGCGTACTGGTTGCCACCACGGTCGAACACGACGGCCTCGACACCGGCCGCCTTGGCGCGCTCGGCGACCAGCGACCCGACCTGCTTGGCCTGGGCGCTCTTGTCACCTTCGGTGCCACGGATCGAGGTGTCCAGGGTCGACGCCGACGCGAGTGTGTGGCCCGCGATGTCGTCGATGACCTGAGCCACCATGTGGCGGTTGGAACGCGTCACGACGAGGCGCGGGCGCTCCTGCGTGCCCGAGACCTTCTTGCGGACGCGAATGTGGCGGCGCTTGATGGCAGCGGCCTTGTAGGCCTTGCCCTTGGCGATCTTCACACCGTATGCCATGGCTTACTTACCAGCCTTTCCGACCTTGCGGCGGATGACCTCGCCGGCGTACTTGACGCCCTTGGCCTTGTACGGGTCGGGCTTCCGCAGCTTGCGGATGTTCGCCGCGACCTCGCCGACCTTCTGCTTGTCGATGCCCTCGACGGAGAACTTCGTGGGGGACTCGACCTTGAAGGTGATGCCTTCGGGCGCCTCGATGAGGATCGGGTGGCTGTAGCCCAGGGCGAACTCCAGGTTGGAGCCCTTCGCCTGGACGCGGTAACCGACACCGCTGATTTCGAGCGCCTTGACGTATCCCTGGGTCACGCCGGTGATCATGTTCGCCACCAGCGTGCGGGACAGGCCGTGCAGGGCCTTGTTCTGACGCTCGTCGTTCGGGCGCGACACCGTGAGGATGCCGTCCTCGCCCTTGGTGACCTCGATCGGCGCGGCGACGGTGTGCGAGAGGGAGCCCTTGGGGCCCTTCACCGCGACCGTACGGCCATCGATGGTGACGTCCACACCAGCGGGAACCTGGATGGGGAGCTTGCCGATTCGCGACATGAGCTTTTCCTCCGTTCCCGACTACCAGACGTAGGCGAGGACTTCCCCACCCACGCCCTTCTTGCTGGCCTGCTGGCCGGTCAGGAGACCGTGGGACGTGGAGATGATCGCCACGCCCAGGCCGCCCAGGACCTTCGGCAGATTGGTGGACTTCGCGTACACACGCAGACCCGGCTTGGAGATGCGCTTGATGCCGGCGATCGAGCGCTCGCGGTTCGGGCCGAACTTCAGCTCCAGGACGAGGTTCTTGCCGACCTCGGCGTCCTCGACCTTCCAGCCGGTGATGAAGCCCTCCTGCTGGAGGATCTCCGCGATGTGCGACTTGATCTTGCTGTGCGGCATCACGACATCGTCGTGGTACGCCGAGTTCGCGTTGCGCAGACGCGTGAGCATGTCTGCGATGGGATCAGTCATGGTCATGAATTGGCCTTCGGCCTCTCTCGCCGGGGTTTCCTGTATGCGCCATCCCTCTCCCCGGTCGAGCCGGGACGGGTGCGGTGCGGGGACCTACGGCGTAGTAAGCATTACTGAGCGGGCTCGGCCCGCGTGCAACTGATGGACAGCGGGCGCCCAACCCCGCAAGCCTACGGCATTTCGGGGAGGGCGCTCACCGGCCAACTGCTTACCGAGAGCTTCAGGGCAGTGCCCGTACGGGAACTACCAGGAGCTCTTGGTCACGCCCGGCAGCTCGCCACGGTGGGCCATCTCACGAAGGCACACGCGGCACAGGCCGAACTTGCGGTAGACGGAGTGGGGACGGCCGCAGCGCTGGCAGCGGGTGTAACCGCGCACGCCGAACTTCGGCTTGCGGGCGGCCTTAGCGATCAGAGCCTTCTTCGCCACGGTCAGTTCTCCTTGAACGGGAAGCCGAGGTGACGAAGGAGGGCACGACCCTCGTCGTCGTTGGTCGCCGTGGTGACCACGGTGATGTCCATGCCCCGGACCCGGTCGATCTTGTCCTGGTCGATCTCGTGGAACATGACCTGCTCCGTGAGACCGAAGGTGTAGTTGCCACGGCCGTCGAACTGCTTCGGCGACAGACCGCGGAAGTCACGGATACGCGGCAGCGCGAGCGACAGCGTACGGTCCAGGAACTCCCACATGCGGTCACCGCGGAGGGTGACGTGGCAGCCGATCGGCTGGCCCTCACGCAGCTTGAACTGCGCGATGGACTTGCGCGCCTTGGTGACCGACGGCTTCTGGCCGGTGATCGTGGTGAGGTCCTTGATGGCACCGTCGATCAGCTTGGAGTCGCGGGCGGCGTCGCCCACACCCATGTTGACCACGATCTTGACGAGGCCGGGGATCTGCATGACGTTCTCGTACGAGAACTCCTCACGCAGCTTGCCGGCGATCTGCTCGCGGTAGCGCAGCTTCAGACGCGGCGCGGTAGTGGTCGCAGTCATCAGATGTCCTCACCGGTCCGCTTGGCAACGCGGATCTTGTTGCCCTCATCGTCAAAGCGGTAGCCGACGCGGGTGACGACCTTCTTGCCGTCCTTCTCCACGACGAGCTGCACATTGCTGACATGGACGGGGGCCTCGGTGGTGACGATGCCGCCGGTCTGCGAACCGCGGGCCGTCTGACCGGCCTTGGTGTGCTTCTTGACCCGGTTGACACCCTCGACCAGGACGCGGTCCTCGCGGGGGTAGGCCACGATGACCTTGCCCTGCTTGCCCTTGTCCTTGCCGGTGATGACCTGAACCAGATCGCCCTTCTTGATCTTCATGCTTACAGCACCTCCGGAGCGAGCGAGATGATCTTCATGAACTTCTTCTCGCGCAGCTCACGGCCCACCGGGCCGAAGATACGGGTGCCACGAGGGTCGCCGTCGTTCTTCAGAATGACGGCGGCGTTCTCGTCGAAGCGGATGTACGAGCCGTCCGGACGGCGGCGCTCCTTGACGGTGCGAACGATGACCGCCTTGACGACGTCACCCTTCTTCACGTTGCCACCGGGGATCGCGTCCTTCACGGTGGCGACGATGACGTCACCGATGCCCGCGTAGCGGCGACCCGAGCCACCGAGAACACGGATGGTGAGAATTTCCTTCGCACCCGTGTTGTCGGCGACACGCAGTCGCGACTCCTGCTGGATCACGTCTATCTCCTGATCGTCTGCCGGTTCCCGGCGGGGCTCCGCGAGTGACTAGCGGAGCCCCACCGAGCCTGGCGGAACTGTTCCGAGGGGGAACTCCCCCTCGGAGGGGTTTACTTGGCCTTCTCGAGGATCTCGACGATGCGCCACCGCTTGGTGGCGGACAGCGGCCGGGTCTCCATCAGGAGGACGCGGTCGCCGATGCCGGCGGCGTTCTGCTCGTCGTGCGCCTTGAGCTTGTTCGTACGGCGGATGACCTTGCCGTACAGCGCGTGCTTGACGCGGTCCTCGACAGCGACGACGACGGTCTTGTCCATCTTGTCGCTGACGACCAGGCCCTCGCGGGTCTTGCGGAATCCGCGGTCGGTCGTGGTCTCGTTCACGTTGTTCTCAGTCATCAGGCGCTCTCCACCGTCTCGATGCCCAGCTCGCGCTCACGCATCAGGGTGTAGATCCGCGCGATGTCCTTACGGACGAGCTTGAGCCGCCCGTGATTCTCGAGCTGGCCGGTCGCCGCCTGGAAGCGGAGATTGAACAGCTCTTCCTTGGCCTCGCGGAGCTTGTTGACCAGCTCCTCGTCGCCCAGCTCGCGCAGTTCGGACGCCTTGGTCACGGCCGCCATCACGCCTCACCTGCCTCGCGCCGAACGATCCGGCACTTCATCGGAAGCTTGTGAGCAGCGCGGGTAAGCGCCTCACGCGCAATCTTCTCGTTCGGGTAGGACAGCTCGAACATCACCCGGCCGGGCTTGACGTTCGCGATCCACCACTCGGGGGAACCCTTACCGGAACCCATGCGGGTCTCGGCGGGCTTCTTGGTGAGCGGACGGTCCGGGTAGATGTTGATCCAGACCTTGCCGCCACGCTTGATGTGGCGGGTCATCGCGATACGAGCGGCCTCGATCTGACGGTTCGTCACATAGGCCGGGGTCAGCGCCTGGATGCCGTACTCGCCGAACGAGACCTGGGTGCCGCCCTTGGACATACCACTGCGCTTGGGGTGGTGCTGCTTGCGGTGCTTGACCCTACGGGGGATCAGCATGTCGGTCAGGCCTCCGTTCCACCGGTAGAAGAGGACGTCGCCTCAGCGGCCGGAGCGGCGGTGGCGTCGGCCTTGGAGGCCTCGCCTGCCGGGTTCTGCGGCTTGCGGCCACGGCCGCCACGCTCGCCACCACGGCCACCGCGGCCGGCGGGACGGTCGTTGCCGCCGCCACGGGCCGGACGGTTGCCGGCGCGGGCCGCGGCGTTCTCGGCGCGCACCTCGGCGATGTTCTTGACGTCGCCCTTGTAGATCCAGACCTTCACACCGATACGGCCGAAGGTGGTCTTGGCCTCGAAGAAGCCGTAGTCGACGTTCGCACGGAGCGTGTGCAGGGGCACACGGCCCTCGCGGTAGAACTCCGAGCGGGACATCTCGGCGCCGCCGAGACGGCCACCGCACTGGATCTTGATGCCCTTGGCGCCGGCCTTCATCGTCGACTGCATGCTCTTGCGCATGGCGCGACGGAAGGAGACACGCGAGGAGAGCTGCTCGGCCACGGCCTGGGCCACGAGCTGAGCGTCCACCTCGGGGTTCTTGACCTCAAGGATGTTGAGCTGGACCTGCTTGCCGGTCAGCTTCTCCAGCTCGCCGCGGATACGGTCGGCCTCGGCGCCGCGGCGGCCGATGACGATGCCCGGACGAGCGGTGTGGATGTCCACGCGGACGCGGTCACGGGTGCGCTCGATCTCGACCTTCGAGATACCGGCCCGCTCCATGCCCTTCGTCATCATGCGACGAATGGCGACGTCTTCCTTGACGTAGTCCTTGTACAGCTTGTCGGCGTACCAGCGGGACTTGAAGTCCGTGGTGATACCGAGCCGGAACCCATGCGGGTTAACCTTCTGGCCCATTACCGGGTTCCTTCCTTGCTGCTGACGACCACGGTGATGTGGCTGGTCCGCTTACGGATCCGGTAGGCACGGCCCTGGGCACGCGGACGGAACCGCTTCAGGGTCGGACCTTCGTCCACGTACGCCTCGCTGATGACCAGCGAAGAGGCGTCGGTGTGGTCGTAGTTGTGCGCGGCGTTGGCAATGGCGCTGTCCAGCACCTTGCCGACCGGCACGCTCGCGGCCTGCGGGGCGAAACGCAGGACCGCCTGAGCCTCCGTGGCATCCATGCCACGGATGAGGTCCACCACGCGGCGGGCCTTCATGGGCGTGACGCGGATGTACCGCGCCTGGGCCCTGGCTTCCATGGTTGTCCCTTCGGTGTAAGTCATAGTCGTTCCACCCCGCGTTAGCGGCGCTTCGACTTCCGGTCGTCCTTGACGTGGCCGCGGAAGGTGCGAGTCGGCGAGAACTCACCGAGCTTGTGGCCGACCATGGACTCGGTGACGAACACCGGGACATGGATCTTGCCGTTGTGCACCGCGATCGTGTGGCCCAGCATGGCCGGGACGATCATCGAGCGACGGGACCAGGTCTTGATGACGTTCTTGGTGCCTGCTTCGTTCTGGACGTCCACCTTCTTGATCAGGTGGTCGTCGACGAAGGGCCCCTTCTTGAGACTGCGCGGCATCTGAAAACCCGCTCCTAGCGCTTCTTGTTCGTCTTGCGGCGGCGGACGATGTACTTGCTGCTCGCCTTCTTGGGAGAACGAGTACGACCCTCCTTCTGACCCCACGGGCTGACCGGGTGGCGACCACCGGAGGTCTTGCCCTCACCACCACCGTGCGGGTGGTCGACCGGGTTCATGGCCACACCGCGGACGGTCGGGCGGACGCCCTTCCAGCGCATACGGCCGGCCTTGCCCCAGTTGATGTTCGACTGCTCGGCGTTGCCGACCTCGCCGATGGTGGCGCGGCAGCGGACGTCGACCAGCCGGATCTCACCGGACGGCATACGGAGGTGGGCCATGGAGCCCTCCTTCGCCAGAAGCTGCACGGAGGCACCCGCGGAGCGGGCGAACTTCGCGCCGCCGCCGGGCCGCAGCTCGATGGCGTGGATGGTCGTACCGACCGGGATGTTGCGCAGCGCCAGGTTGTTGCCGGGCTTGATGTCGGCGGCCGGGCCGTTCTCGACACGGGCGCCCTGCGCCAGGCCGCGCGGCGCGATGATGTAGCGCTTCTCGCCGTCGGCGTAGTGCAGCAGCGCGATGCGCGCGGTGCGGTTGGGGTCGTACTCGATGTGCGCGACCTTGGCGGGCACGCCGTCCTTGTCGTGCCGACGGAAGTCGATCACACGGTAGGCGCGCTTGTGGCCACCGCCCTGGTGGCGGACGGTCACACGACCGGCGTTGTTACGGCCGCCCTTGCTGTGCAGCGGGCGGACCAGCGACTTCTCCGGCGTGGACCGCGTGATCTCGACAAAGTCGGCGACGCTGGAGCCACGACGGCCCGGGGTCGTCGGCTTGTACTTGCGGATACCCATTTCTCAGTCCTCGGAAGATTCCGGACTTCTGAACGATCCAGCCTCCGTCAGGAGGCCGGGCCGCCGAAGATGTCGATACGGTCGCCCTCAGCGAGGGTCACGATGGCGCGCTTGGTGTTGGCACGCTTGCCGAAACCGGTGCGGGTGCGCTTGCGCTTGCCCTGGCGGTTGATCGTGTTGACCCCTGCGACCTTGACCGAGAAGACCGCTTCCACGGCCTGCTTGATCTGGGTCTTGTTGGCGTGGGGCGCGACGATGAACGTGTACTTGTTCTCGTCGAGCAGCGCGTAGCTCTTCTCGGAGACCACGGGCTTGACGAGGATGTCGCGCGGGTCCGTGTAGGTCTTGCTGGTGACCTCGGCCATCAGGCTTCGCTCCCTTCGGTGTCGTCGGCGCCGTCGGCGTCGGCTGCGGCCTTTGAGGGGCCGGACACGAAGGACTCGAAGGCGGCCTGGGTGAAGACCACGTCGTCGGAGACGAGCACGTCGTACGTGTTCAGCTGGCCCGGCGCCAGGATGTGGACCTGGGGCAGGTTGCGGGCGGACAGCCACGCGGCCTCGTCGGCGCGCTCGACGACCAGGAGCAGGTTCTTGCGCTCCGAGATCTTGCCGAGCAGCGTCTTGGCGGCCTTCGTGGACACATCGCCGTCGACCACGCCGGAGACGACGTGGATACGGGAGTGACGGGCCCGGTCGGTGAGGGCACCGCGCAGGGCGGCGGCCTTCATCTTCTTCGGGGTCCGCTGCGAGTAGTCACGCGGCACGGGGCCGTGGACGACGCCACCGCCGGCGAACTGCGGAGCGCGGGTCGAGCCCTGACGGGCGCGGCCGGTGCCCTTCTGGCGGTACGGCTTCTTGCCACCGCCGCGGACTTCGCCACGGGTCTTGGTCTTGTGCGTGCCCTGTCGGGCAGCGGCCAGCTGGGCGACTACGACCTGGTGGATCAGCGGAATGCTGACCTTGGCGTCGAAGATCTCCGCGGGGAGTTCGACGGTCCCGGCCTTGTCGCCCGCCGGCGAAAGGATGTCAATGGTGCTCATCGGTTACCTCAGGCCCCCTTGGCCGCGGTACGGACCAGGACGAGGCCGCCGTTCGGACCAGGGACCGCGCCCTTGATCAGGAGCAGGCCCTTCTCCGCGTCAACGGCGTGAACGGTCAGGTTCTGGGTGGTGACCCGCTCGTTGCCCATACGGCCCGCCATACGGAGACCCTTGAACACACGGCCCGGGGTGGCGCAGCCACCGATGGAACCGGGAGAGCGGTGCTTGCGCTGGGTGCCGTGACCGGCGCCGAGGCCCTTGAAGTTGTGACGCTTCATGACACCGGCGAAGCCCTTGCCCTTGCTCTTGCCCGTGACGTCGACCTTGACGCCGGACTCGAACACGGCGGCGGTGACCTCCTGGCCGAGCGTGTACTCGCCGGCGTCGGAGGTGCGCAGCTCCACCAGGTGGCGGCGCGGGGTCACGTCGGCCTTGGCGAAGTGGCCCTTGAGGGGCTTGTTCACCTTGCGCGGGTCGATCTCGCCGAAGGCGATCTGGACCGACTCGTAGCCGTCGGAGTCATTCGTACGGACCTGGGTAACGACACAGGGCCCGGCCTTGACGACGGTCACCGGGACGACACGGTTGTTCTCGTCCCAGACCTGGGTCATGCCGAGCTTCTCGCCCAGGACACCCTTGATCTGCTTTGCCATCTCTTCCGCGCCTCTCAGAGCTTGATCTCGATGTCGACGCCGGCCGGAAGGTCCAGGCGCATCAACGAGTCAACGGTCTTGGGCGTCGGGTCGAGGATGTCGATCAGGCGCTTGTGCGTGCGCATCTCGAAGTGCTCGCGCGAGTCCTTGTACTTGTGCGGCGACTTGATGACGCAGTACACGTTCTTCTCAGTGGGCAGCGGCACCGGGCCCGCGACCGACGCACCAGTACGCGTCACCGTCTCGACGATCTTCTTCGCCGATGAGTCGATGACCTCGTGGTCGTAGGCCTTGAGCCGGATGCGGATCTTCTGTCCCGCCATGGCTGCTTCGTAGTCCTGTCTCTCGTAACGCTCTGGAACCTGGTGACCTTGCGCTCTGCTCCGACCCACGCGGTCGGGCGTGTCGCATCCCCTCCACGAAAATCTCCCGAAGGATTTCCCGACCAAGGGGGTGCGGCCCAAGTCCGCGAGCCGGTCGCAGGCCGCATATGAAGCATTGGCCACCGGGCGCCTGGCCGGAGCCCCGCTGACACTTCCCGGAAGATTCCCGTACGTCCGTCCCAGCGCTGCCCATAAGGCAGTTGGGACGACGAGTACTGTGGGACTCGCTTCCGGTCCTCCCGGCGGGAGGCGCGCAGCATCGGCACTCAACCGAGCAACCTGGCTAGTGTGCCATAGGCGACTTGGCCCTGGCCAATCGGGCCCGAAAGGGTACCCCACGGGCGGATCGCCGACACATACCCAGGCCACCCGGATGCCGTCGCAACCTCCTGTGATGTTTCTTCCGCGTAGCGTGACCTTCGGCGCGTGGCCCGAGTAGTACGGGTGACACATTCGTACAGGTGACGTCCACGGGGGCGCACTCCGTGGAACGTCCGGAAGGGTCTCGGGCTCATGGTGAGACTGCGGCTGACGATCGGCAGGGAGCACGTCGCGGAGCTGGCACGGCTGCGCAACCCCGTGGGGGCGGTCGAGGAACTGGTCTGGAACGCGCTGGACGCGGACGCCGAGCGGGTCGATGTCGCGCTGGTGCGCAGTGATCTCGGTGGAGTCGACCGGGTGGTCATCACCGACGACGGCACAGGTATCGCCGCCGACCGCTGCGACGAGTACTTCCGGCACATTGGCGTCTCCTGGAAGAAACGCGCGCAGAACAGCCTGGTCAAGAAGCGGACGCTGCACGGGAAGAACGGCCGGGGCCGGGTGCGCGCGTTCGCGCTCGGCAGCGAGGTGCGCTGGATCAGCGTGAGCGAAGGCCCCGAGGGCCCGCGGCGCGTGGTCATCGAATCGGACCGGGGCTCGATGGACGAGTTCGACGTCAGCGAACCCGAGCCGGTCGAAGGACCGACGGGCACGGTCTTCGAGGCGCTCGGCGGCGACGAACTCCAGAAACTGACCGAAGGGACGGTGATGTCCACTCTGACCGCCGCCTTCGCCCTGCACCTGGAGGCGTACCCCGACATCCGGATCACCTATGACGGCCAGCTGCTCGACCCGTCGTCCGAGCAGCTCCGCGTCGATTCGTACGAGGTTCCGTCTCCGCCGGAGAGCACGCACCCACCGGCGCAGCTCAAGATCATCGAATGGTCACGGCCGATCTCCAGGGCGCTGATCCTGTGCGACGGCCGGGGCATGTCGCTGGCGCATCTCAAAGCGGAGATCCAGGCACCGGGCTTCCACTTCACGGCGTATCTCTCCTGGCCCGGGTTCGAGGACGACGCGGCCGGCGAACTCTCCTTCACCGACTGGATGCCGGAAGGACTGGCCGCCGACCTGGTGGCCGCGGCCCGTGAGCAGTTGCGCACGCACTTCCGCTGCCGCGCCGACCAGCGCCGCAGGGAACTCGTCGACGAATGGCGCGCCGAGGGCCTGTACCCGTACACGGGCGAGCCCGCGAGCGACCCGGCGCGGGCGGAACGCGAGACCTTCGACATCGTGGCGACCGCGGTCTTCCGGCATCTGCCCGCGAGCAAGCGGGCGCAGAAGGTGTCCTTCGCGCTCCTGCGCTCCGTCCTGGCGCACGAGCCGGGCGATGTACTCCGTATCGCGGAGGAGCTGTTCGCGCTCTCGAAGCAGGAGCAGGAGGAACTGAGCCGACTGCTCGACCGGACCCCCCTGTCATCCCTCATCAAGGCGTCGACGGCGGCGGCGAACCGTCTGGACTTCCTGGCGGCGCTGGAGCATCTGGTGTTCGAGCCGGAGGCGAGGGAGCGGGTGAAGGAGCGGGATGAACTGCACCGCATCCTGGAGGAGGAGTGCTGGGTCTTCGGTGAGGAATACGGACTGCATGTGAGCGACCGGAGTCTCACCACGGTGCTGAAGCAGCACTGCCGACTGCTCGGGCGCGAGACTCCCACACCCGGCCCTGTCCTTCGGGAGGACGGGCGGCCGGGGCGCGTTGATCTGATGCTGTCCCGCGCGGCCCGTCATCGGAAGGCCGAGAGACACCACCTCGTGGTCGAACTGAAGAGGTCGAACGTCGTCCTGGGCATGACGGAGTTCGCGCAGGTGAACAGCTACGCACACGCGGTCATGTCGGACAGCAGGTTCAGTGAGCCCCGGGTGACCTGGGACTTCTGGCTGGTGGGCAACACCATGGACGACAGCCTCCGCCAGCTGGCCCGCCAGCAGGACCGGGTTCCCGGATGTGCCGTCTCCCAGCCCACGTTCCGGATCTGGGTGCGCACCTGGGGCGAGATCATCGAGGACTGCCAGGAGCGACTGCGTTTCTACGGCGAGCAGCTGGAATACCAGTCCACGACCGAGCACGCGATGGACTATCTGACCCGCGAGCACACGGACGCGGTGGCGGGCCTGATCGGCGACGGCACGCTGCCGGCGCCCCGCACGGAGAACCCGCGACCGGGAGTGGACACGGTGGCTCCTTAGCGGGGCGGGGGCGGCACGGGCCCCGGATCGGGGGTCAGCGCTCGGTGGCGTAGCTGACGAAGTCGGCCCAGGCGGTGGGGGTGAGGGCGAGGTGGGGGCGGTGGGGGTTCTTGGAGTCGCGGACGAGGACGGTGTGGGGTGTGGACGCGACTTCCACGCAGTCGTTGTCATTGCTGCCGCTGTAGCTGCTCTTGAACCACTCCAGCCCGGAAGCGTTCCCGGCAGAGAAGTCGCGGATCATGTCTCCCCCAGCACTTTCTCGATGAAGGCCAGCGACTCCCGTGGGTTGAGAGCCTGCGATCGGATGATTCCATACCGAAGGTCAAGAACCTGGGCCTCTCTCGGGTCGGAGAGCAGACGGGTGGTGAGCTGCCCCGCCACGTATCCCACCGCCGAGCCGTCCCTGAGCTTCAGCACTTGGAGTTCACCACCCATTCCGGCGTGGTCCTCGCGGTCCGTCGGCATCACCTGGATCTCGACATGCCTCAACCGGGCCATCTCCAGCAGGTGTTCGAGCTGCCGACGCAGCACCATTCTGCCCCCGATGGGCCGCCGGAGAGTGACCTCTTCCAGGACAAAGGTGAGCGTGACCAGCGGTGAGCGGTCGAAGATCTCCTGCCGTGCGAGACGGGCGGAGACATACCGGTCCTGATCGTCCGGGGAGAGGGCCGGGCGCCGGACGTCGAACAGCGCTCTCGTGTACTCCTCGGTCTGCAACAGACCATGGATGTTGTGGTTGAGGTAGGCCCCGATCTCAACAGCCTCCGCTTCCAGCTTGGCCAGATCGCGGACCTTCTTCGGGTAGCGGGCCTCCTGCACGTCCTTCTTCATCGCGGAGAGCTTTCCGCCCGCGCCCAGCACCTCGTCCGCGCGGTCCAGGAACTCCGGCCTGGGGATGCGCTTGCCGGCCTCCAGCTTGTAGATCTGGTTCTCGCCGTAGCCGACCGCCGTGCCGAACTCCGCCTGCTTCAGCCCCGCCGCCTCGCGCCAGAGCTTGATCTGCCGGGCGACCGCCGCGATCACCGCGCCGGAGTCGTCGCCGCCTTCGGGTTCCCAGTCGGGCTCGTCCGCGCCGTCCGTCGTGTAGTCCGTACTACCGCTGTCGATACTCACCGTGGGCCCTCCGACCGGCTCGTCGTCCTACCGCCGACGCCCGCGAGAGGTCACGGTGTACAGCCCTGACAAGCGCCGCCGGGATCCGCGCCACAACAGGACGGTCACCGTCCGTATGGGCGTCGTCACTTTTCAGCCTACGCAGACCCGGCCACGCTGTGTGATGTGAATCTCGAAAATAGTGATCGCTACCCTTCGGCCCAATCGACGCTCCCAGCCCGGAAGTTCTGCGTCCGCCTGTCCTCGACCCGCCGGGGCGCCCGGCTCGCGCGGCTGCTCACGGTGGAGCGACTGCGCTCGTGGGAGATGCCCTTCGAGACGGCGGCGCTCGTCGTGGCCGAACTGGCGTCGAACGCCGCGCTGCACGGAAGCGCCCCCGGACGGGACTTCCGGCTCGCTCTCACCCTCGCGACGGAGGACACGCTCCGTATCGAGGTGACCGACACCCGTCCGGGGCAAATGCCGACCGTACGAACGGGCGCCCCGCTGGACAGCGAGGGCGGGCGTGGACTGCAACTGGTCGACGCACTGGCGGACCGCTGGGGCATTACGAGCAGGCCAGGCGCCCACAAGACGGTCTGGGCAGAACTGGGAACGGGAGCCGGCGGGGCCGCAGTCGGGCCGTAATGCGGATGGGGCCACTGCGGGTCAGGACCGAGGGGTAGTCGGGGTGGGCCGGTAGGTCCCGTGCCACGCGGGGGCCGCCCCTCAGGCTTTGAGTTTCGCGATTCCGGGCCGGGCGTCAAGGGCGCTCCTGCGTCGCGTCGCTGCGCGATGACCTCCGGTCACCCTTGACCCCCGCCCCTCCATCGCAAGTGCGGACAGGCGGGAGGGGCGGCCCGGGGGAAGGGGTCCCCGGGGAGATCCGTTGAGGGTGCTGGTTTCCTCCCCGGCCTGCGGCCCGGTGGGTGGTCTGCGCAGCAGTGGAATGGGGCTTCTGGGCCTGGCTTAGCGTCGGACGGCCGTCTGTTGGTTGGGGTTCAGTCCCGTGTCTGGGCTGGGTGGTTGGTGGGGCGGGCGTGTCCGTGGCGGGTGCGAGTGGGCCGGTTGGGGACCTGTTTGCGCTCTGGGACCCGCCTAACGCAACTGAGGACACACGACCGCCTCAAGGCACTCCCCAACCCCCTTCCAAAAGTGGGCATATGGGGCATCGGTCGGGCTGTTAGACCTCTTTCCCCGGGAATGGCGCGGCGATGGGTCCCGCAACGCCCTTCGGACGTCTCTTGCGTCCTAGTGACGCGGGAAGCGTCCTATCACGTCCCCGACCGGCGAAAAGGGCGGACATACGGGCCCGTCCGGGCCGACGAGGGCGCGAGCTCGTCCGCCTCGCGCTTGAGGTGCCACGTGATCACGGATCTCAGACACGGGACTGAACCTCAACAAGCAATGGACAGCCAGTCGCTGAGCCGGTGCCGGGCCGCCCCATTCCACTGCCGCGCAGCCCCGCAGGGCCCACCAACCCGAGGCCGGGAAGGAAACAGACACCCCCAACTCAGCCCCCCGGGGACCCCTTCCCCCGGGCCGCCCCTCCCATCACCCGCACTTGCGATGGAGGGGCGGGGGTCAAGGGTGACCGGAGGTCATCGCGCAGCGACGCGACGCAGGAGCGCCCTTGACGCCCGGCCCGGAATCGCGAAACTCAAACCCAGAGGGGCGGCCCCCACGTGGCACGGGACCTACCGGCCCACCCCGACTACCCCTCGGTCTGGACCAGAAGACAGCCACCCCACCCCAGACACGGGACTGAACCCCAGCCAACAAAAGACCCTCCGACGCCACACCGACGCGCCACCACCCCACTCCACTCCCGCGCACACCCACCACCCACCCTCTCCCCCCCATCCCACCCCACCCCTCCCCCACCCCCAGGACATTGGTCCATACCAACACCTTGACGTGGCGTGAGTTCACTTCTTAAATCACGAGCGGGCCACCCGCGTGAACGCGTGTCATATACATGACAGAAGCGACACACGCGACACGCACGACACGCACACGCACGCGCACCCCGCAGGCGGTCCACGCACCCCCCACTTGTTGGCAGAAGAAGGGATCGTCCCCGCGATGACCACGACCAGAGACAGAGGTCGCCTGAGGAGCGCCGGTATCCGGCTCCTCGCGTTGCTCGCCGTACTCCTCGGCCTGACCGCCGCTCCCGCCGCCCATGGGGCCATTCAGAAGGCGAACGCCGCCGCGCCGTTCAAGATATTGGCGTTCTACAACGGCACCTGGGACGACGCCCACATCAGCTTCGTACGGGAAGCCAACACCTGGTTCCCCCAGCAGGCCGCCGCCAACAACTTCTCGTACACGGCGACCAACAACTGGAACCAGCTCACGAACATCACCAAGGACCAGTACCAGGTGGTGCTCTTCCTCGACGACGCGCCGCAGACGGCCGCGCAGCGGTCGGGCTTCGAGCGGTACATGCGCAGTGGCGGGGCCTGGATGGGCTTCCATGTCTCCGCGTTCACCACCGACGCGGGCGGCTGGTCCTGGTACTACAACGACTTCCTCGGCTCCGGCAACTTCCGGTCGAACACCTGGGGTCCGACGACCGCGACGCTCAAGGTCGAGGACCGTGCGCACCCCACGACCGTGGGGCTGCCCGGGACGTTCACCTCGTCGGTCAGCGAGTGGTACAGCTGGTCCAACGACCTCAGGACCCGCTCGAACATCAAGATCCTGTCGTCGGTCGACCCGGTGAGCTTCCCGCTCGGTACGGACCCCAACCAGTCCTGGTACAGCGGCTATTACCCGATCATGTGGACCAACACCGGCTACAAGATGATCTACGCCAACTTCGGGCACAACGCCATGAACTACAGCACGGGCCAGACGCTCTCCTCCACCTTCGGCAGCGCGACCCAGAACCGTTTCATCCTGGACAGCCTCAAGTGGCTCGGTACGGGTGAGGGCGGTGACCCGACGCCGCCGCAGGGGCCGATCAACGAGTCCGCCTGGTACTCGCTGGTGAACGCCGGCAACAACCTGTGCCTGGACGCCCGCGCCGCGGCGACCGCGAACGGCACGGCGATCCAGCAGTACACCTGCAACAGCACCCTGGCCCAGCAGTACCAGATCCGCGCCACGGACAGCGGCTTCTCCCGTATCGGTCCGCGCGCCAACGCCCAGCAGGCCGTCGACGTCACCGATGTCTCGACCGCCGACAACGCCCCGATCCAGCTCTGGAACTACACCGGCGGCCTGAACCAGCAGTGGCAGGCCGTGGCGGAGAGCTCGGGCCGCTACCACTTCACGGCCCGGCACAGCGGCAAGTGCCTGAGCGCCCCGGACACCGCCGCCTCCGGCACCCAGCTCATCCAGCGCCCCTGCAACGGCTCGGCGGCCCAGTCCTTCCAACTGGTCCAGCAGCCCTGACCCCCACCTGACCCCACACCTGCCCAACCCCCGAACGACCCGCGCCCCCGCCCCGCCCCCGCCCCGCCCCCGCCCCGCCCCGGCCCCGGCCCCGGCCCCGAGCAGCCACCCCGGCCCTCCAGTGGTGCGGATCACCCAGGTGAGTGATCCGCACCACTGGAGGGCCTTTCCGTGCCGTGGCTGGTCAGCCGGTGCCCTCTGCTTCCGTCCGCTTTGTATGAAGCATGCGCTAGCTTTGTATGAGACCAACTTCTCGGAGGTGCGGTATGTCCGCGACCCAGATCGACATCGATGACGAGGCTCTCTCCGAAGCGATGAGGCTGTCCGGAGCCAAGACGAAGAAAGAAACGGTCAACATCGCCCTGCGCGAGTACGCCGAACGACGTCAGCGCACCGAGAGGCGGCTGCGCCACCTGGAGAACGCGCAGCTCTGGGATGAGGAGAGCTTCCAGCGACGACACGCGGCCGAGAAAGCCGCCTCGGAAGGGGCCGGCCCGGAAGGGCAAGCCTCGCGGAGCAGCGCCGCATGACCGCCGTCCGCTACCTGGCCGACTCCACGGCCGTATGGCGCATCCAGCGCGACCGCAAGCTGAACGACCTGTGGGGCCACGAGCTCGACGAGGGAGCCATCGGATCGTGCGCCCCACAGCGCACGGAATTCCGGCAGTCGGCCCGGAGCCTCGACGAGTACGACCAGATGACCGAGATGTTCACCGATCTCCATCCCGATGTCCCGGTCCCCAAACGGGCCTGGGACTGGATCGAGACGGCCCAGTACCGACTCGCCCAACGGGGACAGCACCAGAGTCTGTCAGCGGTCGACTGGCTGATCTGCGCCACGGCCGCACACCACGGGCTGGTCGTACTCCACGATGACAACGACTTCCGCACAGCCGCCCGCGTGCTCTCCGACGTGACGGAACGGGGCGTCCTCACGCCGCCCGGGTGACACCCGACGCCCCCACGGGCGCCCCGGCCCCTCTGCCGCCCCCGTACCCCCACCGCAAGCCCACCTACCACAAGCCCACCCCACCCCACCCCACCCACCACAAAGGCCCCGCACCGCCGTCCTCGCGGACGGGATACGGGGCCCCTGCTGGGATGCTCCCTGGTTGCTCCGCGGAGGGACTCTCCGGGAAGCGGCCTGGTCGGTCCAGATCAGTGAACTACTTGTTGATCTTGGTGACCTGGCCGGCGCCGACGGTCCGGCCACCCTCACGGATGGCGAACTTGAGGCCCTCCTCCATGGCGACGGGCTGGATCAGCTCGACCGTCATGACGGTGTTGTCGCCCGGCATGACCATCTCGGTGCCCTCGGGGAGGGTCACCACGCCGGTCACGTCCGTGGTACGGAAGTAGAACTGCGGGCGGTAGTTGTTGAAGAAGGGGGTGTGACGGCCACCCTCGTCCTTCGACAGGATGTAGGCCTGGGCCTCGAAGCTGGTGTGCGGCGTGACCGAACCCGGCTTGATGATGACCTGGCCGCGCTCGACGTCCTCGCGCTTGATGCCACGGAGGAGCAGACCGACGTTCTCACCGGCCTGGCCCTCGTCGAGCAGCTTGCGGAACATCTCGATGCCGGTGACCGTGGTGGTGGTCTTCTCGGTCTTGATACCGACGATGTCGACGGTCTCGTTGACCTTGAGGACACCACGCTCGATACGACCGGTGACGACGGTGCCACGACCGGTGATCGTGAAGACGTCCTCGATCGGCATCAGGAACGGCTTGTCGACGTCACGCTCGGGCTGCGGGATCGCCTCGTCGACGGCGGCCATCAGGTCGAGGACCGTCTGGCCCCACTCCTTGTCGCCCTCGAGCGCCTTGAGCGCCGAGACCTTGACGACCGGCAGGTCGTCGCCCGGGAACTCGTACTCGGAGAGAAGCTCACGGACCTCGAGCTCGACGAGCTCCAGGATCTCCTCGTCGTCCACCATGTCGGCCTTGTTCAGGGCGACGACGATGTACGGCACGCCGACCTGGCGGGCCAGGAGCACGTGCTCCTTGGTCTGCGGCATCGGGCCGTCGGTGGCGGCGACCACGAGGATGGCGCCGTCCATCTGCGCCGCACCCGTGATCATGTTCTTGATGTAGTCCGCGTGACCGGGGCAGTCGACGTGCGCGTAGTGACGCGACTCGGTCTGGTACTCGACGTGCGCGATGGAGATGGTGATACCGCGCTGGCGCTCCTCAGGAGCCTTGTCGATCTGGTCGAAGGCCGAGGCCTCGTTCAGGTTCGGGAACGCGTCATGCAGCACCTTGGTAATGGCGGCCGTGAGGGTCGTCTTACCGTGGTCGATGTGACCGATGGTGCCGATGTTGACGTGCGGCTTAGTCCGCTCGAACTTCGCCTTCGCCACTGGGGTCCTCCTGTGGAGTGGTTCTGTACGCCTTACTCATCGGCGCCAGGTGATCTTTGCTGGGATGCCGGGGCCCGGGGCATTCCCTCCGTGATCCGGCGGGAATGCCCCAGGGCTTGCCGGTGACAAGCCTAAAGCGTGAGCTCGGGAGAGTTACTCGCCCTTGGCCTTCGCGATGATCTCCTCGGCGACGTTCCGCGGAACCTCGGCGTAGGAGTCGAACTGCATCGAGTAGCTTGCGCGACCCGAGGTCTTGCTTCGGAGGTCTCCGACATAGCCGAACATCTCCGAGAGCGGCACCAGGCCCTTGATGACCCGGGCGCCGGCCCGCTCCTCCATGGCCTGGATCTGGCCACGGCGGGAGTTGATGTCGCCGATGACATCGCCCATGTAGTCCTCGGGCGTGGTGACCTCGACGGCCATCATCGGCTCCAGGAGCACCGGGGACGCCTTGCGGGCACCCTCCTTGAACGCCTGCGAACCGGCGATCTTGAACGCCAGCTCGGAGGAGTCGACCTCGTGGTACGCACCGTCGAGCAGCGTGATACGTACGCCGGTCATCTCGTAACCGGCCAGGATGCCGAACTGCATGGCTTCCTGCGCACCCGCGTCGACCGAAGGGATGTACTCCTTCGGGATACGGCCACCGGTGACCTTGTTCACGAACTCGTACGAGGCGTCGCCGCCCTCGATCGGCTCGATCGAGATCTGCACCTTGGCGAACTGGCCGGTACCACCGGTCTGCTTCTTGTGGGTGTAGTCCACCCGCTCGACGGCCTTGCGGATCGTCTCACGGTAAGCGACCTGCGGCTTGCCGACGTTCGCCTCGACGCGGAACTCGCGCTTCATACGGTCGACCAGGACCTCGAGGTGAAGCTCGCCCATACCGCCGATGACGGTCTGGCCGGTCTCCTCGTTGGTGTGCACCTGGAAGGAGGGGTCCTCCTCCGCGAGCCGCTGGATGGCGACACCCAGCTTCTCCTGGTCACCCTTGGACTTGGGCTCGATCGCGACCTCGATCACCGGCGCCGGGAAGTCCATGGACTCCAGGATCACCGGGTTCTTCTCGTCGCACAGCGTCTCACCGGTGGTGGTCTGCTTCAGGCCCATCACGGCGACGATGTCGCCGGCGCCCACCGCCTCGATCTCCTCACGCTTGTTCGCGTGCATACGGTAGATCTTGCCGATGCGCTCCTTGCGGCCCTTCACGGAGTTCAGCACGGCGGTGCCGGACTCCAGACGGCCGGAGTACACCCGGACGAAGGTGAGCTTGCCGAGGTGCGGGTCGCTCATGATCTTGAACGCCAGCGCCGACAGCGGCTCGTCGTCCGAGGGCCTGCGCTTGACGACCAGCTCCGCGTCCTTGACGTCGTGGCCCTCGATGGCCTCGACGTCCAGGGGCGACGGCAGGTAGCGCACGACCGCGTCGAGCAGGGGCTGAACGCCCTTGTTCTTGAACGCGGTTCCGCAGAACACCGGGGTGACGGTGGTGTCGTTCGACTTGCCCGACGCGATCGTGATGCGGCGGATGGCCGCGTAGAGCTGCTCCACGGTGGGCTCGACGCCCTCCAGGTACAGCTCCATCAGCTCGTCGTCGTTCTCGGAGACGACCTCAAGCAGCTTGCCGCGCCACTCCTCGGCCGCCTCGGTGTGCGTGGCCGGGATGTCGACGACGTCGTACATCTCGCCCTTGGCGGCCTCGGCGGACCAGACGAAGGCCTTCATCGTCACGAGGTCGACGACGCCCTTGAAGTCCATCTCGGCACCGATCGGAAGCTGCATGACGATCGGGGTCGCGCCGAGGCGGTCCGAGATCATGTCGACGCAGCGGTGGAACTCCGCGCCGGTCCGGTCGAGCTTGTTGACGAAGCAGATACGGGGCACGCCGTAACGGTCGGCCTGACGCCACACCGTCTCGGACTGCGGCTCCACACCCGCGACACCGTCGAACACGGTGACGGCACCGTCGAGCACGCGGAGCGAACGCTCCACCTCGACCGTGAAGTCCACGTGACCAGGGGTGTCAATGATGTTGATGGTGTGGTCGACGTCCTCGAGCGGCCAGTGACAGGTGGTCGCGGCGGACGTGATCGTGATGCCGCGCTCCTGCTCCTGCTCCATCCAGTCCATCGTGGCAGCGCCGTCGTGGACCTCACCGATCTTGTAGCTCACACCGGTGTAGAACAGGATGCGCTCGGTGGTCGTCGTCTTGCCCGCGTCGATGTGGGCCATGATCCCGATGTTGCGGACCTTGGCCAGGTCAAGCGAAGTGGTGGCCATGAGGCTCAATCTTCTCTCGGTCTCGATGGGGGTAGCGACTACCAGCGGTAGTGCGCGAAGGCCTTGTTGGACTCGGCCATCTTGTGCGTGTCCTCACGCTTCTTGACCGAGGCGCCCAGACCGTTGGAGGCGTCGAGCAGCTCGTTCATGAGGCGTTCGGTCATGGTCTTCTCGCGACGGGCGCGGGAGTAACCCACGACCCAGCGGAGTGCGAGGGTGGCGGCACGACCGGGCTTGACCTCGATCGGCACCTGGTAGGTGGCACCACCGACACGGCGGGACTTGACCTCAAGCGTGGGCTTGACGTTCTCAAGCGCGCGCTTCAGCGTGATGACCGGGTCGTTGCCGGTCTTCTCGCGGAGACCTTCCATCGCGCCGTACACGATCCGCTCGGCGGTGGAACGCTTGCCGTTGAGCAGGATCTTGTTGATCAGCGAGGTGACAAGAGGAGAACCGTAGACCGGGTCGATGATGACCGGGCGCTTCGGGGCGGGGCCCTTACGAGGCATTCTTACTTCTCCTTCTTGGCGCCGTAGCGGCTGCGGGCCTGCTTGCGGTTCTTGACACCCTGGGTGTCGAGGGAGCCGCGGATGATCTTGTAACGAACACCAGGCAGGTCCTTCACACGGCCACCACGCACGAGCACGATGGAGTGCTCCTGCAGGTTGTGTCCCTCACCCGGAATGTAGGCCGTGACCTCGATGCCGGAGGTCAGACGCACACGCGCGACCTTCCGGAGGGCCGAGTTCGGCTTCTTCGGGGTGGTCGTGAACACACGCGTGCAGACACCGCGACGCTGAGGGGAACCCTCGAGCGCGGGCGTCTTGTTCTTCTCGACCTTGTCCTGCCGGCCCTTCCGGACCAGCTGCTGGATCGTAGGCACTACTTCTCCGGTTTCTGTGTGCCGTTAGTACAACTAACCTGGAACGACTCCGACCCACGCGGTCGGGTGTGTCGAATGCTGCATGACCCCGCCGAGGGCGAGGAAGGCGCAGATCACGGTGGCCGATACTCGAACTCGCCATGCGGCTGAAGACACGCACAGGAGCCCAGGCACACCCCAGGCACAAGGTCTGAGCGTACCTACCTCATCGACTCCGGTCAAAACAAATGCCCTGGGCCGGACACGCCGTACTGCCGCCGGAAAGACGCCACGCCGAGATTCCCGCTTTCCCAGGGTAAACACGCCGTTCTTCCTGCATGTACTCGTCACTTTCAGTAGCTTGTCCTGTTCATCAGGACGATCGGGGGAGCTCATGTCCGTATCGGAATTACCCGAAGAAGCGGGGCTGGACGACCGTGTTCCGTTTCTGGCCCGGCTGGAGCGTGAGGACCGGGCATCGCTGCTGGCACTGGGCAGCGCCCTCCGCTTCGTCCCCCGTACGCCCCTCATCCACCAGCACGAACCGTCCACCCATGTCCTGCTCATCCTGCGCGGCTGGACAAAGGTGACGGCATCGGCCGCCAACGGGTACGAGGCGCTGCTCGCCCTGCGCGGGCCCGGCGACATCGTCGGCGAGTCCGCGGCGCTCACCGGCCGGGTACGGGCGGCCACGGTGACCGCGCTGGAACCGGTGGAGGCGGTCGCGGTCGAGCACGACCGGTTCCGTGAATACCTCGCGGGTTCACCCCAGGTTTCGCTGAAATTGCTCGGACTCACCGCCGACCGCACCAGGGCGGCGGACAGACGGCGGCTCGAATTCGGCTCGATGAGCGTACGGGAACGCTTCGCCGTGCTGCTGCTCGATCTGGCGCGTACGCACGGCCGACGCACGGAGGAGGGCATCGAACTGGCCGTACCGCTCAGCAAACAGGAGCTGGCCGGGTCCGTCGGCGCCTCCCGCGAGATGGTGCAGCGGCTGCTCAAGGACTTGCGGGACCGGCAGGCGGTGGTCACGGGCCGGCGGACGATGCTGATCCTGCGGCCGGAGGTGCTCCGGCAGATCGCGCGCTCGGGTCCGGGCGCGCCATAGACCTCCCCGGCCTCCTCCACGCCGTCCTCCGCCACCCCGTCCTCCGCCACGCACCCCGTCCTCCGTCACGCCGTCCTCCGTCACGCCGATTTCCACGTCCTCCACCGTCACTCTGTGCGAGCACGAGGATCACTCGGGTGACTCTGTGCACACGGTCACACTTCCAGTGCGTCATCCGCCCTCACCACCGGAGGCGTCACGGCACCACGCTGCTGCACCACGGCATCCCACCGAGAGGCGCAGCATGACCGACCCAGTGAGCCGCACGATTCTGCTGCTCGACATCGAGAAGTACAGCGACCGCGACGACGTGGAGCAGAGCTATCTGCGTCGCATGCTCTACGACATCGCGGACCGCACGCTGGAGGCGGCGGGTATCGACGAGCCCCAGCGGCGACGTGCGGACCGAGGCGACGCCGTGATGGAGCTGATCGACGCGAACGCCTCGGTGGCCCGGCTGCTGCGGTCCCTGCTGACCGAGGTGCCCGCGCAGTTGAGGGCCACCAACAGAATGGCCTCCAGCTCGGCCCAGATCCGGCTGCGCGCGGTCCTCGCGACGGGCTATGTGGCGATCGACGGACATGGCGGCTGGGTCGGCTCCGACCTCAACCACGCGTGCCGGCTGCTCGACGCCGAACTGCTGCGGGAGGCGCTGCGCGAGCGGTCCGACGACTTCGTCCTCTGTGTCTCCGAGCCGGTGCACGCGGGGATCGTGCGCCATGAGTACGCCGGTATCCCGGCGAGCGACTTCCACCCCGTCACGGTCGGCAGCAAGAACGGCCCGCTGCCGGCCTGGCTGCACGGGCCGGTGCCGAAGGGGGCGGCCACCGGATCGGGGGCCGGCGGCCGGGGGGCGGAAGGGGGGAGACCGGCGCCGGGCGGTACAGGGGGCCGCCCGGCGCCGGCTTCCACCGAGGGCGGTACGGGGAACACGGGCGCCCCTGGGGCCGCGGCCCCGCCGGCGGCTCCCGCGCCCGGCCCGCAGTTCTTCGGCGGCTCCCCTTCCTTCGGCGGCAGCCTGGTCATGGGTGATCAGACCGGTGTCTCGGGAGGCCGGGTCGACGGGGATGTCGTCATGGGCGGGACCACGGGCCCGGCCAATGCCACGGGCCCGGCCAACGGCACGGGCCCGGCCAACGGCACGGGCCCGGCCAACGGCACGGGCCCGGCCAACGGCACGGGCCCGGCCAACGGCGCAGGCACGTCCGCAGGCACGTCCGCAGGCACGGGTACGTCCGCCGGCTCGTCCCCGGACGTCGGCTCGTCCACGGACCGGGGTGAGCGGTCATGATCCCGCAGCCCCCTCCCGCCGGCCGGCCGGACGGTCCCGTCCCGCCTCCCGCCGCGTCGGCGGATCAGCACTCCCCGCACCAGCCGCAGCCACAGCCGCCCCAGGACGGTGAGCGGCCCGAGGAGGAGCACGCACAGGAGGCGCGCGCCGCCCAGCGCGAACTCTTCGCCCACGCTCCCGAGTTCATGCTGCGCTCCACCGCGTTCGGCGGTTCCTATGTCGCGGGTGCCCAGCACGGGGTCTCCGGCGGACAGGTCGGCCGTGACGTGATCATGGGCGGCAAGACCGAGCACCACTACCACGGCCCCTCGGGGCTGGGCCCCGAAAACCCCTCCGGGGAGATCTCCCGCGCCGAACTCGACCGCCTCGCCGAGGTGTTCGTCGAGGGCGACACGGAGTTCTTCGAGGCGGCCCTGGGCCGGCTCCGTACCGAGCGCGTCCTCGTCCTGTCGGGTGCCCACTCGACCGGCCGCCGCGCCGCCGCCTGGATGCTGCTGTACCGGCTGGGCGTCATGACCGTGCGCGACCTGGACTCCGAGACGCATCCGAAGTCGCTCGCCGCCGGGCTCGCCGACGCCGGAGGCCATGTGCTGTGCGATCTCTCGCTGTCCCGCAACAGACCGCTGCGCGACATCCACGTACGCGCCGTACGCGAGCAGCTCGCCAAGCGCGACAGCTATCTGGTGATCACCGTCCGGGACCGGTCGCATGTCCACGCCGTCACCACCCACGCCTGGCAGGCCCCCGCCTCGGCCGAGGTCCTGCGGGCCCATCTCACCCGCCGCGTCGCCGGCACCGCCCACACCACCACCCCTTCGGACGAGGTGGAGCGGCTGCTCGCCCTCCCGCCCGTACGGGACTTTCTCGGCCAGGGCCATCACCGGCTCGCCGAGGTGGCCGCCTTCGCGGCGGATCTCGCCGCGTACGACGGAAGCGAGCGGGCCCGCGCGGCCCTGGCCGAATTCAGCCGGGCCACGGTGGAACAGCAGTGCCGGGAATGGCTCACCGACACCACGCTCTCCCTGCGGGACAAGGCGTTCCTGATCTCCCTGGCGGTGTTCGACCGGGCCCCCTATGTCCTCGCCGCCGAGCTGGGCGATCTGCTCTTCGTACGGTTCCAGCAGCTCAACCACCCCGACGAGGCCGCCGAGATCCCGGTCTTCGGCCCCTCCATCGGCGACCGGCTGCATCTGGCGCGGGCCCGTGGCGAACAGCGCGACGAGCAGACGGAGTGGGGCCAGGTGCCCCAGTACATGGCCGAATTCGAGGAGAGCCGCACCGCGCGGACCCTGCTCAACGACGTATGGACCGCCCATCCGTCCGCCCGGCCCGCCCTGGTGGAGTGGCTCAAGGATCTCGCCCGCGACGGCCGGCCCCTCGTACGGACCCGGGCCGCCGCCGCGACCGCGCTGCTCGCGGAGGCGGATCTGCCGTCCACCGTCGCGCTGCTGATCGACGGCTGGGCCACCTCCCGAGGGCTGGGCGCCCGGCTGATGGCGGCGAACACCCTGACCCTGGCCCATCTCACCGGGGCGCCCGCCGTGCCCCGGCTGCTCGGCCAGTGGTGCACGGACACGCACGGCGCCCGCCGCTGGACGGCCATCCGCGCCTTCGCGCTGCTCGCCCCGGTCAGTCCCGAACTGGTGGGGCCCGCACTCGACGCGCTCGCCGCGCGGGCCGCCGACGGCGAGAGCAGCGAGGCCGAGATGGAGCATCTCTTCCGCTCCACGACCCTGCTGCTGTCCGCGGGCCGCCGCGCCGACATGCTCTCCGAACTGGTACGGCTCGTCCAGCGGGACTCCCCCGCCGTCCGGACCCTCGCGCTCACCGCGTTCACCCGGTCCTGCGCCACGGTCGACGAGGACAGCCTCCTGGAGTGGTACGCCGACAACGGCCCCGCCGAGCCCGACGGAACCCGTGATCTCGCCTCGCTCTGGCGTACGGCTTTGAACGATCTCTCCCACACCAGGGACGCGCTGGAGTCGATGCGGGCCTGGGTGCGCGCGGCGGACCGGCGCCCCGATGTGGAGAGCGCGCTCACCGCGCTGCTGCCCGAACTGATCCTCACCGCGGCCGATCAGCAGCGGCTCGGCCATCTCCTGCGCACCGTGCGCGGGGCGGACGGCGGGCCGCCGCCGGAGGCCGCCGCGCGACTGCTGACCGCACTCACCCCGCACACCGCTCACACCACTCACGCCGCTCGCTGACCCATGGCCCGGTCCGCGGCCGGTCCCGCCGTCCTGGCGGAGCCCTGGCCGCGGACCGGGAGCACCGAGGAGTTGAATCGCCATGGCGGACTTCCGCCGACAGCCGGAATGGCAGCAACAGGCCGACCGGCACAGCCAGTTGAGAGACCCGGTCCTGACCGTCCGGCCCATCTCGCGCTTCGAGTACACCGCCCGTAAGCCCGTCACCCCGATCGACCACGCGCTGGTCTTCGTCACGGCCAAGGGCGCCTACGACACGTATCTGCCGCCGCACCGGCCGAGCCGCTCGGACGCGGCGACCCGCTGGTACACCTCGGTGTACGAGGTGGACATGGGGAACCATCCCGTACGGCTGGAGCTGGAGCTGCCCAGCGACGACGACGCGTTCTCCTTCGGCGCCACCGCGGATCTGACCTGGCGGGTCTCCGATCCGGCGCGCTATGTGGCCAGCGGCGAGCGGGACGTACCCACCCGGCTGGACCGGGAGTTCCACCAGTTCGCGCGGCCGGTGAGCCGGGGTTTCTCCATCGAGAAGAGCCGGGACGCCGAGATCGCCGTACAGCAGGCGCTGGAGGACGGGGGCTTCGCCGCGGACGTCGGCCTCCAGGTGACCTGTACGGTACGGCTGCGGCTGGACGACGAGGCGATCGCGCACCGGCGGCGCAGGCGGAGCCTGGAGTACGAGCGGGACATGCTGGTCCCGGAGCACGAGTTCCAGCTCCAGCAGGCGCGGCAGGCGCATGAACTGGAACTGCTGCGGGCCGAGCAGCAGCAGCGGCTGATGACGGAGAAGATCAACTTCTATCAGTACCACCTCCAGCACGGCGGGGTCGCGGCCTGGGCGCTGCATCTGGCCGCGCATCCGGAGGACACCCGGCTGGCCATGAGCAGCATGCGGCAGGAACAGCTCGCCCTGGTGCAGAGCCAGTTGGAGCTGCTGAACAACGAGCAGCTGGAGGACTACCAGAAGGCGGAACCGGCGAGGCAGGCACTGAGGACGGTGTCGGAGCTGATGCGCCAGCAGATGCCGGACCTGGCGAACGGGACCGACCGGCCAGGCCCGGCGGACCAGCCGGGCGCGCTCCCCGCCGGGCCCCTGGGCGACGGCGACACCGGATCACCCGCACAGCCACCGCGGCCACCGCGGCCACCGGGCCCCGGGACGCCGCCCGCGGCGCCCGGTGAGCCGCCGGCGGCACGCGGTGAGGGGGGCGGCCCCGTATGACCGACACTCCGCCCCTCACACCCCCGAAGCCGCTCGCCGAGCGTCTGCTCGCCGAGTTACGGGTCGACATCGCGCGCGCCGACAGCAAGGCGTCCGTGCTGGTGGCCGCCCTCGGGGTGACCGCGGGAGTGTTCAGCGGACTGCTGGCGGGCGGTGTCTGGGCCCCTGACGCTCTCTCCGCGCTCGCCACGATCACCTGGTGGACCGGGACGCTGACCCTGGTCCTCGCGCTGTTCGCCCTGCTGATGGCGGTGCTGCCGCGCTACCGCACCAAGGGCTGGGCACCCGGGCAGCCTCTCTCGTACTTCGGCGACATCCACCAGGCCGCGCGGAGCGGCCGGCTGGAGACCGCCCTCATCGAGACCGAACGCACGTCGGCCGCCGCGCTCGTGGTGGCCCTGACCGAGACCAGCCGGATCGCGGCACGCAAGCACCAGTGGATCCGGGTCGGCCTGATCGCCTTCTGCTCGGGCGCGGTGCTGATCCCTGGCTCGCTGCTGATCGGCTGACGAACCGCCTTCCCGGTCTCCACTCCCCGTTCTCCGCACGCCGCTCCCCATGAGGACCCGACCGATGACACAACCGCCGGAACCCGTCCACCCCCAGGTCCAGGACCCGGGTACGCCACCTCCGCCCCCGCCCTACCCCCAGGAGCCGAGCTACCCGCAGGCCCCCGCGCACCCGACCCCGCACCCGTCCCCACAGGAACCCGCGTACCCGCACGTGCCGAGCGATCCCAGGATCGCCGCGTATCCGCAGGCACCCGCATATCCCGAGGCACCCGCATACCCGCAGGAGCCGTCCTACCCTCAGACCCCCGCACCGCCGCAGACGACCCAGCCGCCGATACCGGCCGCGCCACCCGTCCCACCGCCCGCCACGCCCGCCACGCCCCTCACGGCGCCCCTCGCGGCGGCCCCGCACCCGCACCACCTCACCCTGGACCAGCGCCGCGTCCATATCGCCGAGCACCAGCGCGGCGCGGACGCCACCGCCGTCGGCAGGCTGCTGCTCCATCTGCCGAACTTCCTGTGCAGTCTCTTCGTGGTCGCCCTGTTCTCCCTGCTCCTGGGCAGCCTCGGTATCCTGCTGATCCTCGCCTGGCTGGCCGGCGGCCTGCTCGTCTTCCACCGGCCGACCGAGAGCGTCATCGCCCGACGGCTCTTGGGGCTGCGCCATCCGCTGCCCCAGGAACGGGCCCTGCTCGAACCGGTCTGGCGCGAGGTCACCGCCCGAGCCGGTGTCGAGGCGGAGACCTACGAGCTCTGGATCGAGGACAGCGACAGCCTCAACGCGGTCGCGGCGGCCGGCCATATCGTCGGGGTCACCCGGTTCGCCATGCACCAGTTGCCCAACGGAGAGCTGGCGGCCGTCCTCGCGCATGAACTCGGCCACCATGTCGGAGGCCATGCCTGGTCGTCCCTGCTCGGCTACTGGTACGCGCTGCCCGGCCGGATGGCCTGGCGTTTCCTGCGCGCGTTCTCCCGCGTCGTCTTCGCCGTCTCGCGGGCCTTCTCCTGCTTCGGCGTCGGCATGGTGCTGCTGGTCTTCGGCGCCTTCGCCCTGGTCACGATCAGCTCCCTGTACGGGCTTCCGCTGCTCGTCCTCGCCATGCCGTACGCGCTCGCCGCCGTCGGCCGCCGCGCCGAGCTACGGGCCGACCAGCACGCGGCCGCCCTGGGCTTCGCCCCGATGCTCGCGGCCGTACTCCACAAACTGCATCTGGCGGACCAGCAGCAGGAAGCCATGGCCATGGCACGGCACGGCGGTGTCCCCATGCGGGAGAGCGCCCTCTCGAAGCTGCTCTCGTCCCACCCCGACCACTACACCCGGCTGCACCATCTCCAGCCGTATCTGCCACCGCAGCCACCCCAGCCACCGCAGCCGCACCAGCCGCCCGGACCACCGCAGCCACACGGACCGCAGTCCCCACATCCTCAGCCGCCCACCTACCCTCAGCACCGCTGAGCGGGCACGGCCCCGGACATGCCGGAGGGCGGCCACCCGTACGGATGGCCGCCCTCCGGTCCGCTCACGCCTTACTGGTTGTACGGACCGTAGTCGTAGTCCTCCAGCGGGACGGCCTGGCCGGAGCCGGTGCCGAACGGCGAGTAGTCGATGTCGTCGTAGCCCACGGCCGAGTACATCGCGGCCTTGGCCTCCTCGGTCGGCTCGACCCGGATGTTGCGGTAGCGGGACAGACCCGTACCAGCCGGGATGAGTTTACCGATGATGACGTTCTCCTTGAGGCCGATCAGGGAGTCCGACTTGGCGTTGATCGCCGCGTCGGTGAGGACCCTGGTCGTCTCCTGGAAGGACGCCGCCGACAGCCACGACTCGGTGGCCAGCGAGGCCTTGGTGATACCCATGAGCTGCGGACGGCCGGAGGCCGGGTGGCCGCCTTCCGTGACCACACGGCGGTTCTCGGTCTCGAACTTCGACCGCTCCACCAGCTCGCCGGGCAGCAGCTCCGCGTCGCCGGACTCGATGATCGTCACACGGCGCAGCATCTGCCGGATGATGATCTCGATGTGCTTGTCGTGGATCGACACACCCTGCGAGTTGTAGACCTTCTGGACCTCGCCGACCAGGTGGACCTGGACCGCGCGCTGACCGAGGATCCGCAGCACGTCGTGCGGGTTGGTGGCACCCACGGTGAGCTTCTGACCCACCTCGACGTGGTCGCCCTCCTCCACCAGCAGCCGGGCGCGCTTCGAGATCGGGAACGCCGTCTCGTCGCTGCCGTCGTCCGGGGTGACGACCAGCTTCTTGGTCTTCTCCGTCTCCTCGATACGGACGCGGCCTGCCGCCTCCGAGATCGGGGCGACACCCTTGGGCGTACGGGCCTCGAAGAGCTCGACGACACGGGGCAGACCCTGGGTGATGTCGTCACCGGCCACACCACCGGTGTGGAAGGTACGCATCGTGAGCTGGGTACCGGGCTCACCGATGGACTGGGCGGCGATGATGCCGACCGCCTCACCGATGTCGACCAGCTTGCCGGTGGCCAGCGAGCGTCCGTAGCAGAAGGCACAGGTGCCGACCGCGGACTCACAGGTCAGGACCGAGCGGGTCTTGACCTCCTCGACCCCGGCGTTCACCAGCGCGTCGATCAGGACATCGCCCAGGTCGACATTGGCCGGCGCGATGACCTTGCCGTCGATGACGACGTCCTCGGCGAGCATCCGCGCGTACACGGAGGTCTCGACGTCCTCCGTCTTGTGGAGCACACCGTCGGCGCCCTTGACCGCGATCTTCAGCTTGAGGCCGCGGTCGGTGCCGCAGTCCTCCTCGCGGATGATCACGTCCTGCGAGACGTCCACCAGACGACGGGTCAGGTAACCCGAGTCTGCGGTACGCAGGGCGGTGTCGGCCAGACCCTTACGGGCACCGTGCGTGGAGATGAAGTACTCCAGCACGGACAGGCCCTCACGGAAGGACGCCTTGATGGGACGCGGGATCGTCTCGTTCTTGGCGTTCGACACCAGACCACGCATACCGGCGATCTGACGCATCTGCATCATGTTTCCGCGCGCGCCCGAGTTCACCATCATGAAGATGGGGTTGGTCTTCGGGAAGTTCGCGTTCATCGCCTCGGCGACCTCGTTGGTCGCCTTGGTCCAGATCGTGATCAGTTCCTGCGTGCGCTCCTGCTTGGTGATCAGACCGCGCTCGTACTGCTTCTGGACCTTCTCGTCCTGTGCCTCGTAACCCTGGACGATCGCCTTCTTCGCCTCGGGCACGACCACGTCGGAGATGGCCACGGTGACACCGGAACGGGTCGCCCAGTAGAAGCCCGCCGCCTTCAGGTTGTCGAGCGTCGCCGCCACGATGACCTTGGGGTAGCGCTCGGCCAGGTCGTTGACGATCTCGGAGAGCTGCTTCTTGCCCACCGAGTAGTCGACGAACGGGTAGTCCTCGGGCAGCAGCTCGTTGAAGAGCGCGCGGCCCAGGGTCGTACGCAGCCGGAAGCTGTCGCCCTGCTGGTAGTCCTGCTGCTCGCCGTCCTCGACCGCCGGCGGGGTCCAGCCGCGCGGCGGGATGGTGCCCACCGGGAAGCGGATGTCGACCTTCGCCTGGAGCGAGAGCTCCCGGTTGTCGAACGCCATGGTCGCCTCGGCGCTGGAGCCGAAGGACCGGCCCACGCCCTTGACCTCGCGCTCCTCCTCGTCCGTGGTGAGGAAGAAGAGACCGAGCACCATGTCCTGGGTGGGCATGGTGACCGGACGGCCGTCGGCCGGCTTGAGGATGTTGTTCGAGGACAGCATCAGGATGCGGGCCTCGGCCTGCGCCTCCGCGGAGAGCGGCAGGTGGACGGCCATCTGGTCACCGTCGAAGTCCGCGTTGAACGCGGTGCAGACGAGCGGGTGGATCTGGATGGCCTTGCCCTCGACCAGCTGCGGCTCGAAGGCCTGGATACCGAGGCGGTGCAGGGTCGGCGCACGGTTCAGCAGCACCGGGTGCTCGGCGATGACCTCTTCGAGCACGTCGTACACGACCGTACGGCCGCGCTCGACCATGCGCTTGGCCGACTTGATGTTCTGCGCGTGGTTCAGGTCCACCAGGCGCTTCATCACGAACGGCTTGAAGAGCTCCAGCGCCATGGCCTTCGGCAGACCGCACTGGTGCAGCTTGAGCTGCGGGCCGACGACGATCACGGAACGGGCCGAGTAGTCGACGCGCTTGCCGAGCAGGTTCTGACGGAAACGGCCCTGCTTGCCCTTGAGCATGTCGCTCAGGGACTTCAGCGGGCGGTTACCGGGACCGGTCACCGGACGGCCGCGGCGGCCGTTGTCGAACAGCGCGTCGACGGCCTCCTGGAGCATCCGCTTCTCGTTGTTCACGATGATCTCGGGGGCACCGAGGTCGAGAAGACGCTTGAGGCGGTTGTTCCGGTTGATCACACGGCGGTACAGGTCGTTCAGGTCGGAGGTCGCGAAGCGGCCACCGTCGAGCTGCACCATCGGACGCAGGTCCGGCGGAATCACCGGGACGCAGTCCAGCACCATGCCCTTGGGGCTGTTGCTCGTCTGGAGGAACGCGGAGACGACCTTGAGGCGCTTGAGCGCACGGGTCTTCTTCTGGCCCTTGCCGGTACGGATGATCTCGCGGAGGCGCTCGGCCTCCTCGTCCAGGTCGAAGGACTCCAGCCGCTTCTGGAGCGCGGCGGCGCCCATCGAACCGTCGAAGTACGTGCCGAAGCGGTCACGCAGCTCGCGGTAGAGCAGCTCGTCGCCCTCCAGGTCCTGGACCTTGAGGTTCTTGAAGCGGTTCCACACCTCGTCGAGACGGTCGATCTCGCGCTGCGCGCGGTCACGGAGCTGCTTCATCTCACGCTCGGCGCCCTCGCGCACCTTGCGGCGCACATCGGCCTTGGCGCCCTCGGCCTCCAGCTCGGCCAGGTCGGTCTCGAGCTTCTTGGCGCGGGCTTCGAGGTCGGCGTCGCGGCGGTTCTCGACCTGCTGGCGCTCGACGGAGACATGGGCCTCCAGCGAGGGCAGGTCGCGCGTACGGCGCTCCTCGTCCACGAACGTGATCATGTACGCGGCGAAGTAGATGACCTTCTCCAGGTCCTTCGGCGCGAGGTCGAGCAGATATCCGAGGCGCGACGGGACGCCCTTGAAGTACCAGATGTGGGTGACGGGCGCGGCCAGTTCGATATGGCCCATCCGCTCACGGCGCACCTTGGCGCGCGTGACCTCGACGCCACAGCGCTCACAGATGATGCCCTTGAAGCGGACACGCTTGTACTTGCCGCAGTAGCACTCCCAGTCCCGGGTGGGGCCGAAGATCTTCTCGCAGAAGAGTCCGTCCTTCTCGGGCTTGAGCGTGCGGTAGTTGATGGTCTCCGGCTTCTTCACTTCGCCGTGGGACCAGGTCCGGATGTCGTCCGCGGTGGCGAGGCCGATCCGCAGCTCGTCGAAGAAGTTGACGTCGAGCACTTGTCGTCAATCCCTCTTTCGGGGGTTCGAGCCCCCTCGCGTCAGCGAGAAATATGGGGCACTTCAGCAATGGTCTGAACGGGTCCGGGGAGAGCCGGCCGGATACGGGATCCGGCCGGCCAACCCGTCAGACCTCTTCGACGCTGCTCGGCTCGCGCCGGGACAGGTCGATACCGAGCTCCTCCGCCGCGCGGAAGACGTCCTCGTCCGTGTCGCGCATCTCGATGGACATACCGTCCGAGGACAGCACCTCCACGTTGAGGCAGAGCGACTGCATTTCCTTGATGAGCACCTTGAAGGACTCGGGAATGCCGGGCTCGGGGATGTTCTCGCCCTTGACGATGGCCTCGTAGACCTTCACGCGGCCGGTCACGTCGTCGGACTTGATCGTCAGCAGCTCCTGGAGGGCGTACGCGGCGCCATAAGCCTCCAGCGCCCACACCTCCATCTCACCGAAGCGCTGACCGCCGAACTGGGCCTTACCACCCAGCGGCTGCTGGGTGATCATCGAGTACGGGCCGGTCGAACGCGCGTGCAGCTTGTCGTCGACCAGGTGGTGGAGCTTGAGGATGTACATGTACCCGATCGAGATCGGGTCCGGGAACGGCTCACCGGAGCGGCCGTCGAACAGATGGGCCTTGCCGGACGGCTGCACCATCCGGTTGCCGTCGCGGTTGGGGATCGTGGCCTCGAAGAGACCGGAGATCTCGTCCTCGCGCGCGCCGTCGAAGACCGGGGTGGCGACATTGGTGCCGGGGGCGACCTCGTCGGCGCCGATGGCCTTCAGCCGCTCCATCCACTCGTCGCTGCCCTCGACCTTCCAGCCCTGGCTGGCGAGCCAGCCGAGATGGATCTCCAGGACCTGTCCCGGGTTCATCCGGGACGGGACACCCAGCGGGTTGAGGATGATGTCGACCGGGGTGCCGTCCTCCAGGAACGGCATGTCCTCGATCGGCAGGATCTTCGAGATGACGCCCTTGTTGCCGTGGCGTCCGGCGAGCTTGTCACCGTCGGTGATCTTGCGCTTCTGCGCGACGTACACGCGGACGAGCTGGTTCACGCCCGGCGGCAGCTCGTCGCCCTCCTCGCGGTCGAAGACCCGTACGCCGATGACCTTGCCGGTCTCGCCGTGCGGCACCTTCAGCGAGGTGTCACGGACCTCACGGGCCTTCTCGCCGAAGATCGCGCGGAGCAGACGCTCCTCCGGGGTCAGCTCGGTCTCGCCCTTGGGCGTGACCTTGCCGACCAGGATGTCCCCGGCGACGACCTCGGCACCGATACGGATGATGCCGCGCTCGTCGAGGTCCGCGAGGACCTCCTCGGAGACGTTCGGGATGTCCCGGGTGATCTCCTCGGGGCCGAGCTTGGTGTCACGGGCGTCGACCTCGTGCTCCTCGATGTGGATCGAGGAGAGGACGTCGTCCTGGACCAGCCGCTGGCTGAGGATGATCGCGTCTTCGTAGTTGTGGCCCTCCCACGGCATGAACGCCACGAGAAGGTTCTTGCCGAGCGCCATCTCGCCGAGCTGGGTGGCCGGACCGTCCGCGAGCACCTGGCTCTCGACGACCCGGTCGCCCTCGTTGACGACGACCTTCTGGTTGACCGAGGTGCCCTGGTTGGAGCGGGAGAACTTGGCGATGCGGTACGTGGTGTACGTGCCGTCGTCGTTGGCGACGGTGATGTAGTCCGCGGATACCTCCTGGACCACACCCGCCTTCTCCGCCTTGATCACATCGCCGGCGTCGACCGCGCAGCGGTACTCCATACCGGTGCCGACGAGCGGCGCCTCGGAGGTGATCAGAGGCACGGCCTGACGCATCATGTTCGCGCCCATGAGGGCACGGTTGGCGTCGTCGTGCTCCAGGAACGGGATCATGGCGGTCGCGACCGACACCATCTGGCGCGGCGAGACATCCATGTAGTCGACGTCCGTGCCGGGCACGTAGTCGACCTCACCGCCACGGCGGCGGACCAGGACACGGGGCTCGGTGAAGCGCAGATCGTCGGAGAGGGTCGCGTTCGCCTGGGCGATGACGAACCTGTCCTCCTCGTCGGCGGTCAGATAGTCGACCTCGTCGGTGACCTGGCCGTCGGTGACCTTGCGGTACGGGGTCTCGACGAAACCGAACGCGTTGACCCGGCCGTACGAGGCGAGCGAGCCGATCAGACCGATGTTCGGGCCTTCGGGGGTCTCGATCGGGCACATGCGGCCGTAGTGCGACGGGTGCACGTCACGGACCTCGAAGCCGGCCCGCTCACGGGAGAGACCACCCGGGCCAAGAGCCGACAGACGGCGCTTGTGGGTGAGACCCGACAGCGGGTTGTTCTGGTCCATGAACTGCGAGAGCTGGCTGGTGCCGAAGAACTCCTTGATGGAGGCGACGACCGGCCGGATGTTGATCAGCGTCTGCGGCGTGATCGCCTCGACATCCTGGGTCGTCATGCGCTCACGCACGACGCGCTCCATCCTCGCCAGACCCGTACGGACCTGGTTCTGGATGAGCTCGCCGACATTGCGCAGACGGCGGTTGCCGAAGTGGTCGATGTCGTCGGTCTCGACGACGATCGTGGTGCCGTTCTCGCCGACCGTCTCGGTCTCCCCGGCGTGCAGCTTGACCAGGTACTTGATGGTCGCGATGACATCGTCGGTGGTGAGCACGCCGGCGTCCAGCGGCTCGTCGGCGCCGAGCTTCTTGTTCACCTTGTACCGGCCGACCTTGGCGAGGTCGTACCGCTTCGGGTTGAAGTAGAGGTTCTCGAGCAGCGTCTGAGCCGCCTCACGCGTCGGGGGCTCACCCGGGCGCAGCTTGCGGTAGATGTCGAGCAGCGCGTCGTCCTGGCCCTGGGTGTGGTCCTTCTCCAGGGTGGCGCGCATGGACTCGTACTCGCCGAACTCGTCCAGGATCTGCTCGGTCGTCCAGCCGAGAGCCTTGAGGAGGACGGTCACGGACTGCTTGCGCTTGCGGTCGATACGGACACCGACCATGTCGCGCTTGTCGATCTCCATCTCCAGCCAGGCACCCCGGGACGGGATGATCTTGGCGGAGTAGATGTCCTTGTCGGACGTCTTGTCGATCGAGGAGTCGAAGTAGACACCCGGCGAGCGGACGAGCTGGGACACCACGACACGCTCGGTGCCGTTGATGACGAAGGTGCCCTTGTTGGTCATGAGCGGGAAGTCGCCCATGAAGACCGTCTGGGACTTGATCTCGCCGGTCTCGTTGTTGGTGAACTCGGCCGTGACGAAGAGCGGGGCGGCGAACGTGAAGTCGCGCTCCTTGCACTCGTCGATCGAGTTCTTGGAGGGCTCGAAGCGGTGGTCGCGGAAGGTCAGCGACATCGACCCGGAGAAGTCCTCGATCGGGGAGATCTCCTCGAAGATCTCCTCCAGACCGGACTTCCTGGGGACGTCCTGCCCGTTCTCGAGAGCCGCCTCGACACGAGCCTTCCAAGCGGCATTGCCGAGCAGCCAGTCAAAGCTCTCGGTCTGCAGCGCAAGGAGGTTCGGAACCTCGAGGGGCTCCTTGATCTTTGCAAAGGAGATGCGCAGCGGGGCGGTGCTGGCGCCGTTGTTCGTATTCGCGGTCGAGGCGTTGCGCGAGGCGGCCAAGAGGGGGTCCTTCCGAGGGCTCGGACTCACTACGCGCGTACCGGTCCCAAGCAGGGCACGGAGAGAGAAAGCCCACTTCAGGGCCTTCAACCACCGATGCTCATACGAGGGGGTGCCCCTGGTGACGGGCAGGGAGCAGCTAACAGGCAGCGCAAAGGGTCAGTGTAGCCACTTGGCACACTGATGTCCAGAGCGGGTTTTCCGACACCCTCGTTGTTCTCAACACCCTTGTCTCAACTGCGGCAAGCCTTCGCGCCGTAGGCGCACATCGATACTGCCCTCTTCGCCGTCGATCCATGCCTCGGATCCGGATCGATTGTGCCGACTGTGCGACGCGTTCCTGAGAATTGCGCGCTGCGTGCGGTTCGTCAAGGCCCCCCACCCCCTGCGGAGCGTGACTGGGCGTACGGAAGCACGGCGATGATCACGATACTCGTCGCCAACGGAAGAGCAAGGCAGCCCCCACGGGAACGCGGAAGGGCGACCACCCGACTGGGTGATCGCCCCGCGCGTCAACATCGCGCCTCACGGCGCCGAGACCGCCTCCAGGCGCCCGAGGGCGGCGGTGGCGGGCTCGTAGGTGTTACTTGACCTCGACGGAGGCGCCGGCGCCCTTGAGGGACTCGGCGGCCTTCTCGGCGGCCTCCTTGGCGACCTTCTCCAGAACGGCCTTCGGGGCGCCGTCCACGAGGTCCTTGGCCTCCTTCAGACCCAGCGAGGTCAGCTCACGCACGACCTTGATGACCTGGATCTTCTTCTCGCCGGCACCGGTGAGGATGACGTCGAACTCGTCCTGCTCCTCGACGGCCTCGGCCGGGGCACCGGGGACACCGGCGACCGGGGCGGCGACCGCGGCGGCGGCGGTGACGTCGAACTTCTCCTCGAAGGCCTTCACGAACGCGGAGAGCTCGATGAGGGTCATGTCCTCGAACTGCGCGAGCAGGTCTTCCTGGCTGAGCTTCGCCATGATGGCGGTCCTTCCACTAATTCGGCTGGTGCCGTATGTACAGTTCCGCGGGCGTACCGGCCCGCTGTGACCGAACGAGCGTGATTACTCGGAGTCGGCCTCGACGGGAGCCGGCGTACCGGCACCGCCCTGCTCTTCCCTCTTGACGCGAAGCGCTTCCGCCGTGCGGACGAACTTCGACGGAAGGGCCTGGAAGAGCGAGGCAGCCTGCGACTGCTTGCCCTTCATGGCACCTGCCAGCTTGGAGAGCAGAACCTCGCGGGACTCGAGGTCCGCGAGCTTCTTGATCTCATCGGCGCTGAGCGCCTTACCGTCAAGGACGCCGCCCTTGATGATGAGATTCGGGTTGTCCTTGGCGAAGTCACGAAGACCCTTCGCCGACTCCACCGGGTCACCGGTGACGAAGGCAACCGCCGTCGGACCCGAGAACAGGTCGTCCAGCGTGTTGATCCCGGCCTCGTTGGCCGCGATCTTGGTCAGCGTGTTCTTCACCACGGCGTACTGGGCGTTCTCACCGAGAGAACGGCGCAGCTCCTTGAGCTGCGCCACGGTGAGACCCCGGTACTCGGTCAGCACGGCGGCGTTCGAGCTGCGGAACTTGTCCGTCAGCTCGGCCACCGCGGCAGCCTTGTCGGGCCTTGCCATGAGCGTCGGCCTCCTTCCGGGTGATGAGGACCGCTCAGAAGGGGCTGGGCAAAACGAAACGCCCCGGCGCAGGCGCACGGGGCGTAGCTCGACCGAATGGAATCCGGGAGCTGTCCACGGTCACCTGCGCAGGTCGTCCGCAGCTAGCGGATCCTTCGGCCGCCGCATCCTCTTACGAGCACACGGCAACGACCAGCGGTCTTTGGCTTCTCCGGAACAGTACGTGAAGGGCGCCATGCCAGGCAAATCGCGCCGGGACGGCCGTCAGCCGGCCTGGGCGGCTTCCATCATCTCCGCGAGGTCGACGGTCTCGGAGGCCGGCGGAGCCTTGACCGTCACGGGCTTGTTGTAGGCGAGGAACTTGATCGTCAGGTCGAGCGGTCCCTTCTTCGCGGCTCCCTGGATACGGAACTGCTTGGTGAGGTCGCTCTTGTCGATCCACATGTCCATCGTCAGCTTGTCGACGCCCATGTCCTCGTACTCCTTGAGGCCCTTCTCACGGCGCTCCTTGGCCTCGGCGTCCTTCTCGTCCTTCAGGCTGTCGCGCAGATCCGCCAGCGTCAGGGTGCCGGTGTAGTGCGTGGTGGCGACCCCGTCGACGGTCTCCTCGCCGACCTTCTTGAGATCGTCGGCGGCGGTCAGCGAGGCGGACTCCTCGGCGGGGTTCTGGTCGAACTGGCTGGGCAGCCCGGCCGCCGCCGATCCCTCCCCGGACGGGTCCATGGGGAACTTCATCCAGCTCTTGCCGTCCATCTCGGCGGCGGCTTCCTTGCCTCCGTTGAGATAGAGACCGCCCTCGGTGAGCCGGATCTCGACCTCCTCCTGCTTTCCGTCCACCTCCATCCGCATCGACATCCGCATGCCCAGCGGCTTCAGCCCCAGCGCCGCGTCGGCCTCGATCGGGCCCTCGCCCGGGATCTTGCCGCTCATGGAGTAGGTCAGCGAGGTGAGGTCCTTGTTGTTGGCGGTCGCCTTCTCGACGGCGGCGACCGGGGACATCTCCACCGTCTTCGCCGCGGCCTTGCCGTCGTCGCTCTTGCGGTCCGCGGCGGGCTTGGTGCTCTCCGCCGAGCAGGCCGCCGTGCCGCAGAGCAGCGCGCCCGCGAGCACGGTCGCCGCGATGTTCCGATAAGTGATCTTCATGGATCCCCCCACGAATAAGTAAAAGATCTTGTACTTTCGGCGAACTCTACCGTCCGCCTCTGACAGTGCCCGCTGAATAAACAGCCGGTCCCCGCGCCTCCGGAGAGGTGCGGGGACCGGCCTTTCGTCCGTGCGGTGCGCTACGTGCCGTACGCGTGACCCAGGGCTGCCGTCGCTCAGACGGCGGCCGGGTCCTCCTCCACGAGGAGGTTGCGCGTGCGGTTGGCGTCCAGCGGGATGCCGGGGCCCATCGTCGTCGCCAGGGTCGCCTTCCTGATGTAGCGGCCCTTCGCGGCCGACGGCTTCAGACGGAGGATCTCCTCCAGCGCCGCGGCGTAGTTCTCGACCAGCTTCGTCTCGTCGAAGGAGACCTTCCCGATGATGAAGTGCAGGTTCGAGTGCTTGTCGACACGGAACTCGATCTTGCCGCCCTTGATGTCGTTGACAGCCTTGGTGACATCCGGGGTGACCGTGCCGGTCTTCGGGTTCGGCATCAGACCACGCGGGCCGAGGACACGGCCGAGGCGGCCGACCTTGCCCATGAGGTCCGGGGTGGCGACGACGGCGTCGAAGTCCAGACGGCCCTTCGAGACCTCGTCGATGAGTTCGTCGGCGCCGACGATGTCGGCGCCCGCGGCACGCGCGGCCTCGGCACGGTCACCGGTCGCGAAGACCAGGACCCGGGCGGTCTTGCCGGTGCCGTGCGGAAGGTTCACGGTGCCACGGACCATCTGGTCGGCCTTGCGCGGGTCGACGCCCAGCCGCATGGCCACCTCGACGGTGCCGTCGAACTTGGTGGTGGTGGTGTCCTTGGCGAGACGGACGGCCTCGAGCGGGGCGTAGCTGCGCTCCCGGTCGATCTTGGCGTCCGCGCCGCGGAGAGCCTTGCTGCGCTTCACTTCTTCTCCTGGTGGTTCGTACAGATGTGGAGTTCGTGGTCCGGGCCGCGCATGGCCCTGCCACTGGGGCTTGCCCGGCTGGGTCAGCCCTCGACCGTGATGCCCATGGAACGGGCGGTGCCGGCGATGATCTTCTCGGCGGCGTCCAGGTCGTTGGCGTTCAGGTCGGGCATCTTGGTCGTGGCGATGTCACGCACCTGGGCGCGGGTGAGCTTCGCGACCTTCTTGACGTGCGGCTCGCCGGAGCCCTTGTCCACACCAGCGGCCTTGAGGATCAGCTTGGCGGCCGGCGGAGTCTTGGTGATGAAGGTGAAGGAGCGGTCCTCGTAGACCGTGATCTCCACCGGCACGACCATGCCACGCTGCGACTCGGTCGCGGCGTTGTAGGCCTTGCAGAACTCCATGATGTTGACGCCGTGCTGGCCCAGTGCGGGGCCGACCGGCGGAGCCGGGTTGGCCGCACCGGCACTGATCTGGAGCTTGATAAGCCCCGTGACCTTCTTCTTCTTGGGAGGCATGTGCTCTCTCCGGGTCCTAGTGAGAGTTTTCAGCCGACCGTCCGGTCATCCGGATGGAGGCATACCGCACAACGATAACGGGTATAGCTGCACGGCCAAAAACCGACAGGTCAGACATCTGTGGGAGCCTGTCTGACCTGGTCGGAAGCTGTTGTTCCGGAGCCGCTGCTCCGGAGCTGTTGTGCCAGAGGGCGCGTGACGCCCGTGCGGTCCGGCGCTCAGTTCTTCTGGATCTGGTCGAAGCTCAGCTCGACCGGCGTCTCCCGGCCGAAGATCTCGACCAGGCCCTTGACCTTCTTCGAGTCGGCGTTGATCTCGTTGATGGTCGCCTGGAGCGTGGCGAACGGACCGTCGGTGACGGTGACCGAGTCACCGACCTCGAAGTCCAGCACCTGGACCTCGACCTTGCGGGACGGAACCGGCTTGCCCTCGGCCTCGGCGGCCTCACGGGCGGCCTTCTCCTCGGCCTCCGGCGCGAGCATCTTGACGATCTCGTCCAGGGTCAGCGGGTACGGGTCGTACGCGTTGCCCACGAAGCCGGTGACGCCCGGGGTGTTGCGGACGACGCCCCAGGACTCGTTCGTCAGATCCATCCGCACCAGGACATAGCCCGGGAGCTTGTTCTGGCGGACGTTCTTGCGCTCGCCGTTCTTGATCTGGACGATCTCTTCCTCGGGGACCTCGGCCTGGTAGATGAAGTCCTCGACGTTCAGCGAGACGGCACGCTGCTCCAGGTTCGCCTTCACGCGCTTCTCGTAGCCCGCGTAGGTGTGGATGACGTACCACTCGCCGGGCAGACCGCGGAGCTCCTCACGGAGCGCGGCGATCGGGTCGGCGGGAGCGTCGGCCGGGGCCTCGCCCTCGGCGTCCTCGTCGTCCGTGTCCGCCTCGTCGCGCGCGTCCTCGGCGGAGTCGTCGTCCGCCTCGGTCTCGTCGTCCTCGATATGGAGAGCGGCCTCTTCGGCCGGCTCGCCCGCGGCGACGTCAGCGGCTTCGGCCTGGTCTGGCTCGACAGCGTCCGCCGCCTCGACGATGTCGGTTTCGTCCTCTCGGGACTCCTCCGACTCGCTGGCGTCGTTCAGTTTCGGGTCAGACACGGTGGCTGCTTCTTCCTGGCTCAATGGGTGGAACACGCGAAGGAGCGCCGCGTCGGGCGCTCTTCGCGGGATCAGCCGAAGACGTACTTGATCGCATTCTGGAAGCCGTAGTCAATCACGGTCACCAGACCGATCATGATGACAACGAAGACAATCACCACTGTGGTGTACGTCGTCAGCTGATTGCGAGTCGGCCAGACGACCTTGCGCAGCTCGGCGACGATCTGACGGTAGAAGAGCGCGAGACGGCCCAGAGGACCCTTCTTGCCGCGCTTGCCACCCTTACGGGGCTTCTTCGACTCAGCGGACTCATCGTCGGCATCAGGCTTGTCGATGGAGCCCACGGCGTCCGTCACGCTCTCTCACCTGATTCCCGGTCGTGGCCGTGCCGCGCCCGGGGGAGCCGCACGGCGGTGCATTGAATGTACGTGCATGCGCACACAGCCTGGCGGAGGCTTGTGTAGCAGGGCCGGAGGGACTTGAACCCCCAACCGCTGGTTTTGGAGACCAGTGCTCTACCAATTGAGCTACGACCCTTTGTGTCTTCCTCAACCTACCGCATCCGACCGGGTGCACGGAGTGCCTGGTACGGACCTGTCTGCCGAGGCCCAACGACGAGTGAGTGTACGTGGTCGTGGCGCCCGCGTCGAACAGCTTGCGCCGTAACGATTCACGACCGGCGCCGTTCGCGGTGCCGTCCGCCGTTTGTTCACTGGATGAAACCTGTGTGCCGGGGAGGTTTCAGGTCTGGGACCATGGCCGTATGAGCGCTGCAATCCCACCCACCGAGCGCCGGGTCTCCGCCCGAGTCGGCGCGATCTCCGAATCCGCGACCCTCGCCGTGGACGCCAAGGCCAAGGCCCTGAAGGCCGCCGGACGTCCGGTGATCGGCTTCGGCGCCGGCGAGCCCGACTTCCCGACGCCCGGCTATATCGTCGACGCGGCCGTCGAGGCCTGCCGCGTCCCCAAGTACCACCGCTACACGCCGGCCGGCGGGCTCCCCGAGCTGAAGGCCGCCATCGTCGCGAAGACGCTGCGTGACTCGGGTTACGAGATCGAGGCCTCCCAGGTCCTGGTGACCAACGGCGGCAAGCAGGCGATCTACGAGGCGTTCGCGGCCATACTGGACCCCGGTGACGAGGTCATCGTCCCGGCTCCGTACTGGACCACCTATCCCGAGTCGATCCGGCTGGCCGGCGGTGTCCCGGTAGAGGTCGTGGCCGACGAGACCACCGGCTACCGGCTCTCCGTCGAGCAGTTGGAGGCGGCCCGTACCGAGCGTACGAAGGTCGTGCTCTTCGTCTCACCGTCCAACCCGACGGGTGCCGTCTACAGCGCCGCCGACACCGAGGCCATCGGCCGCTGGGCCGTCGAGCACGGGCTGTGGGTGCTGACGGACGAGATCTATGAGCACCTGGTGTACGGCGACGCCACCTTCACCTCGCTGCCCGCCGTCGTACCGGAGCTGCGCGACAAGTGCCTCGTGGTCAACGGTGTGGCGAAGACCTACGCGATGACCGGCTGGCGGGTGGGCTGGGTCATCGGCCCCAAGGATGTCGTCAAGGCCGCGACCAACCTCCAGTCGCACGCCACGTCCAATGTCTCCAATGTCGCGCAGGCCGCCGCGATCGCCGCCGTCTCCGGTGATCTCACGGCCGTCGCCGAGATGCGCACCGCGTTCGACCGGCGCCGCAGGACCATCGTGCGGATGCTCAACGAGATCGACGGCGTGCTCTGCCCCGAGCCCGAGGGCGCGTTCTATGTGTACCCCTCGGTGAAGGCCCTCCTGGGCAAGGAGATCCGGGGCAGCCGGCCGCGGACCACGGTCGAACTGGCCGCGCTGATCCTGGAGGAGGTCGAGGTCGCGGTGGTGCCCGGCGAAGCCTTCGGCACGCCCGGCTATCTGCGGCTGTCGTACGCGCTCGGCGACGAGGACCTGGTGGAGGGCATCGCCCGGATCCAGAAGCTGCTGGCCGAGGCTCAGGACTGACCCCGCGCCGCTCTTCCTCCCGCCGCTCCTCCCGGGCGGGCCGAAGACATCGCGCCACGGAAACGGGCTCCCGGCGATGGCCGGGGGCTCGTTTTTGCGTTCGGGCAAGATCTCGATCGGGGAAAGGGGCTGCCGGTCGGCCCTCCCGTGCGGCAGGATCCTGGAATGGAGAGCACCACCCGCCCCCGCGATCTCAGCCTGCTGCCCAAGGCTCATCTGCATCTGCACTTCACCGGTTCGATGCGGCCCACGACGCTGCTCGAACTCGCCGAGAAGTACGGTGTCCACCTCCCCGAGGCGCTGACCAGCGGTGAACCGCCCAGACTGCGCGCCACCGACGAGCGCGGCTGGTTCCGTTTCCAGCGGCTCTACGACATCGCCCGGTCCTGTCTGCGCGCGCCGGAGGACATCCAGCGGCTGGTCCGCGAGACCGCCGAGGAAGACGTACGGGACGGTTCGGGCTGGCTGGAGATACAGGTCGACCCCACCTCGTACGCACCGCTGCTCGGCGGGCTGATCCCCGCGCTGGAGATCATCCTGGACGCAGTGGACGCGGCCGCCAGGGACACCGGTCTCGGTATGCGCGTGCTGGTCGCGGCGAACCGGATGAAACACCCGCTGGAGGCCAGGACCCTGGCCCGGCTCGCCGTGCGGTACGCGGACCGGGGTGTCGTCGGCTTCGGGCTCTCCAACGACGAGCGCCGCGGGATGGCCAGGGACTTCGACCGCGCCTTCGCGATCGCCAGGGAGGGCGGGCTGCTGGCCGCGCCGCACGGCGGCGAGCTGACCGGGCCCGCGTCCGTACGGGACTGTCTGGACGATCTGCGCGCCGCCAGGATCGGACACGGCGTCCGGGCCGCCGAGGACCCCAGGCTTCTGCGCAGGCTCGCGGACCGTGGGGTGACCTGCGAGGTCTGCCCGTCCTCCAATGTGGCGCTGGGCGTCTACGAGAAGCCGGAGGACGTGCCGCTGCGGACCCTGTTCGAGGCGGGGGTACCGATGGCGCTCGGCGCGGACGACCCGCTGCTGTTCGGCTCACGGCTGGTGGCGCAGTACGAGCTGGCCCGCGCGCACCACGCCTTCGGCGACGCGGAACTGGCCGAGCTGGCGCGCCAGTCGGTACGGGGCTCGGCGGCGCCCCCGGAGGTACGGGAGAAGCTGCTGTCGGGGATCGACGCCTGGCTGGCGGACTGAAACGCCCGTGGGGGGGCAGTGCCTAGAGGCTGACGCCGACCGTCACGGGCTCGTTGACCAGGGTGATCCCGAACGCCTCATGGACCCCGGCGACCACCTCACGGGCGAGTGTGAGCAGATCCTCGGTGGTCGCCGCGCCCCGGTTGGTGAGGGCGAGGGTGTGCTTGCCGGAGATACGGGCCGGGCCCGTGCCGTACCCCTTGGTGAAACCGGCCTTGTCGATGAGCCACGCGGCGGAGGTCTTCGTGAGGCCCTCCCCCGCGGGGAACGCGGGCGGCCTCGCGTCGGCGCCGAGGCGGGCCCGTACGCGCCCGACGAACTCGGCGTGTTCCCGCTCGGTCAGGACCGGGTTGGTGAAGAAGGAGCCCGCCGACCAGGTGTCGTGATCCTCGGGGTCCAGCACCATGCCCTTGCCGGCCCGCAGTTTGAGCACGGTGTCCCAGGCGACGGCGGCGGGCACGCGGTCGCCGGGCTCGACGCCCAGGGCGCGGGCCGTCTCGGCGTACTTGAGCGGGGCGGAGAGCCCGCCCGCGTCCTCCAGCAGGAAGCGGACGCGCAGCACGGCATACCGCTCGGGGTGCTCCTTGAAGCGGCTGTGGCGGTACGAGAAGGCGCATTCGGCGTTGGTCAGCGTGACGGTCTCGCGGGCGGCGCGGTCGTAGGCGACGACCTCGGTGATGCTGCTGGACACCTCCTGGCCGTACGCGCCCACGTTCTGGATCGGGGTGGCACCGGCCGATCCGGGGATACCGGCGAGGCATTCGACGCCCGCCAGGCCCGCCTCGACGGTACGGGCGACGGCGTCGCTCCAGACCTCGCCGGCGGCCAGCTCCAGCGTGGTGCCGTCGAGGGTGAAGCCCCGGGTCGCGATACGCAGGGCGGTCCCCTCGAAGCCCTGGTCCCCGATGACCAGATTGCTCCCGCCGCCGATGATCAGGAGCGGTGTGCCGGCCGCGTCCGCCGCGCGTACGGCTTCGGTGACCTCGTCGTCGGTGGTGGCCGTGAGGAGCCGGGCCGCGGGCCCGCCGAGCCGGAAGGTGGTCAGGGGGGCGAGAGGGGCGTCGTGGAGTTCCTGCACGGGGACAAGAGTACGGGCCGTCGCGATCGCAGGTGCGATCGCGACGGCCCGTGGTCGAGTGGTGCGGGACCGGGCGGGTGCGAGGTCAGACGGCCACCCGTTCGCGCTGCTCCCCGTCCGTGTCCCCGGTCCGGTCGGCGCTGTCCCCGGTCCCGATGGCGTCCGCGGTCTTCTCTCCCTCTCCGATCGGGGCGGTCCGCCCGGCGCGCCGCCCCGGGATGATCAGTGCGGTCAGCGCCGCGAGCGCCACCGCTCCCGCACCGATCCAGAGCGCGGGGACGGTGCCGTCGGCGAAGGTGTCGGCGGACTCGTAACCGCCGCGCGCCGCGAAGACCGCGCCGAGGATCGCGACCCCGAGCGCTCCGCCGACCTCGCGCAGGGCGTTGTTGGCACCGGAGGCGATGCCCTGTTCGGCGGGGCGGACGCTGGACATGACCAGGCTGGCGGCCGGGGCGAAGTACAGCCCCATACCGATACCGCTGATGATCAGAGCGGGAAGCTGGGCCGCGTACGACACCCCGGGTTCGATGACCAGTGCGAACCAGCCGAGCCCCACCGCCTGGAGGGCCAGCCCGGTCGCGACGACGGGACGGCCGCCGACGCGGTCGGAGACCAGACCGGCGATCGGCGAGACGAGCAGGGGCATCGCCGTCCAGGGGAGCATCCTCAGTCCGGCCTCCGTGGGCGAGTAGCCGAGCACGCCCTGGAGGAACTGGCTGAGCAGGAAGATCGAGCCGAACATGCCCAGGAACATCAGCAGACTCGCCGCGTTGATGCCGGTGAAGGCACGGCTCTTGAAGAGGCGCATGGGCAGTGTCGCGTCCGGGCGGCGCAGTCCATGGCGTACGAAGGCCACGAGCAGCGCCGTCCCCGCGAAGAGGCCCAGCAGAACGGTGGTGCTGGTCCAGCCCTCGGCGTTGGCGTTGACCAGGGCGTAGACGATGCCGAAGAGACCGCCGCTGATCAGTACGGTGCCGGGGATGTCCAGCCGGGCGCCCGGCCCGTGCGACTCCTTCAGACGCATCCGGGCGAGCGGCAGCAGCGCCAGGCCTATCGGGACGTTCAGCCAGAAGATCCAGTCCCAGGAGAAGTGCTCGGTGAGGCTTCCGCCGACGAGCGGACCGCTGGCGACGGCGAGACCGGTGATCGCGCCGTAGATGCCGAGGGCCGCTCCCCGCCGTTCCGCGGGGACGGCGGCGGTCAGCAGGGTGAGGGCGAGCGGCATCATGATCGCCGCGCCGACGCCCTGGACGGCGCGCGCCGCGATCAGCGCGTCGATACCGGGCGAGAGGGCCGCGGCGGCGGAGGCCCCGGTGAAGATCGTGAGACCGGCGAGGAAGAGCCTGCGCCGGCCGAACCGGTCGCCGAGGGCCGCTCCGAACATGAGGAGGACGGCGAAGGTGAGCGTGTAGGCGTTCACCGTCCACTCCAGATCCTCCAGCGCGCCGCCGAGGTCCTCCCGGATGGACGGCAGCGCGGTCGTGACGACGAGGTTGTCCAGGGCCGCCATGAAGCTGGCGGCACCGGTGATGACCAGGGCCCAGGCGGCGGAGCCGCGGGCTGCTGACGGGGTCATCGTTCTCCCTTTCAGATTAGTTATTGATGACTAACTTTCTTGGACAGAAGAAAGCCCGAAGCATGTGCACGGTGCGGGGAGAGCCGAAGAGGGGCTCGCCTCGGGATTCGGGTTCGCCTCGCGGCTCAGTCGCCGACCGGCTGCGCCGAGTCGTAGAAACCGGACCAGACGCGGTCCTCGGGCGGAAACCCCAGGGAGACCAGGGTGTTGATCAGCATTCCGTATCCGAAGAAGGAGGTGGTCTCCTTGACGTCCGCCCCGAGCGCGAGATGGACCGTGTCCCAGAGGTTCAGCCAGGCGGCCCGTACGCTGTCGCCGAAGTCGTGGTCACCCGCGGCCTCGGCGGATGCCACCGCGACGAACATCTGCATCTGCATCTGCAGCTTCTCCGGATCGTCGGCGATGAGCCGCTGGTACGCGGCGGCCATGGCGCGAACGGCCTCTTCACCCTCCAGCCCCTTGGAGGCCTGCTCGAAGAGGCGCGTGGTGTCCGCGAGACAGCGCTGTGACGCGGCGAGGAACATGGCTTCCTTGTTCGGGAAGAGCCGGAAGAGATACGGCTGCGAGACACCCACCCGGCGGGCGATCACCTCGGTGGAGGTGCCGTTGTAGCCGCTGCGGGCGAACTCGGTGACCGCCGCGCGGATGACGCTCTCGCGCCGCTCTTCTGCGCTCATCCTGACCATACGAGAAAGTTATTGGCCACTCACTAACTTTGTCAAGCGACAGCGGGCGCGGGTGAGAAGCGAGGACGGGCGAGAGGCAGGAAGGGGAACGGAGGTAAGGGGCACTCGCAGTAGGCGAGCACCCCTTACAGACACACAGGAGAGCAGGGGCGCACGGGATCAGGCCAGGCGGACGACGGCACGGGACATCCCCAGCACCTTCCGCCCCGCGCTCATGGCCGTCAGATCCACCCGGACCCGGCTGTCGTCCAGCTTGGCCGCGACCTTGGCGCTGACCTCGACCAGCGCGCCCGTGTCGTCGTTGGGCACCACGACGGGCTTGGTGAAGCGGACGCCGTACTCGACGACGGCCCCCGGGTCGCCGGCCCAGTCGGTCACCACCCGGATCGCCTCGGCCATGGTGAACATGCCGTGCGCGATGACATCCGGCAGGCCGACCTCCTTGGCGAACTTCTCGTTCCAGTGGATCGGGTTGAAGTCCCCCGAGGCACCCGCGTACCGCACCAGCGTCGCCCGCGTGACGGGGAAGCTCTGCGCGGGCAGCTCCGTACCGACCTCGACCTCGTCGTAACCGATCTTCGCCGTCATCGGCCTCACGCCTCCTCGGCGGCGCGTGCCACCAGCTTCGTCCAGGCGGTCACGACATGCTCGCCGGCCTCGTCGTGCACCTCGCCGCGTACGTCGATGATGTCGTTCCCCGCGAGCGACTTGATGGTCTCGATGGTGGAGGTGACGGTCAGCCGGTCCCCCGCCCGTACGGGACGGGAGTAGGCGAACTTCTGGTCGCCGTGCACCACTCTGCTGTAGTCCAGACCGAGCTGCGGATCGGCGATGACATCACCCGCCGCCTTGAATGTGATCGCGAACACAAACGTCGGTGGGGCGATCAGGTCGCTGTAGCCGAGCGCCTTGGCGGCTTCGGGATCGGTGTACACCGGATTGGGGTCGCGCACCGCCTCGGCGAACTCGCGGATCTTCTCCCGGCCGACCTCGTACGGCTCGGTGGGCGGATAGCTCCGCCCCACGAAGGACTGATCGAGCGCCATGGACTCGCTCCCTCCTGATGGATGTGACCACTACATAACGGCACGGAGCCGTTACAGACGAACGGGGGCGCCACAAACGACGCGAGGCCGTCCCCCAGTGGGGACGGCCTCGCATACGAGCCTGATTCAGCGCGTTTCGCGGTGCGCGGTGTGCGAGTTGCAGCGCGGGCAGTGCTTCTTCATCTCAAGACGGTCCGGGTTGTTACGCCGGTTCTTCTTGGTGATGTAGTTCCGCTCCTTGCACTCCACGCAGGCCAGCGTGATCTTCGGGCGGACGTCGGTGGCAGCCACGTGAGTGCTCCTTGGACGGACAACGGATGAACAGATGAACGCATAAAAGAGTAGCCGATCGAAGGACCGACCCCACAATCGGCTACTGTGTGTAGCGGTGACCGGACTTGAACCGGTGACACAGCGATTATGAGCCGCTTGCTCTACCGACTGAGCTACACCGCTTCGATGTTGGATCTCCTCGCCCGAGGGCGAGGATCACCGAACATCTGAGCCCCAATACGGAATCGAACCGTAGACCTTCTCCTTACCATGGAGACGCTCTACCGACTGAGCTATTGGGGCGAGCGATGAAGACATTACACGGTTGGTCGCCGTTCGCCCAAATCCGTTTCCCCGTCACTTTCCCGGCTCCTGACCGGTCGCGTCCAGGCCGTGTCCAGGCCGCGTCCAGGCTTGTTCCCGCGCCCTCCCCCGCGCCGCCTTGCCGCCCCGCGCGGGCCCTTGAGCCCAGCCGTCCCAAGGGGACACCTCAGCCGTCCCGAGGCGCCTCACAGGCCACAGGCGGGCCAGGGGTGGGCTCGCCGGTACGACTATTGCGCTCCTCCTCGAAGCACGGCTGAGCCGCCCCTAGGCTCGACCCAGGCCGCGTGATCTTGCACGCCCGAGCCCACCGGAAAGCCCCCACCGCCCCACCATCCCCACCGGCCCCCACCACCCCCACCAGGAAAGCCGGCACCACCAGGAGCGCGATGCCCGACAGCCACCCGCGGCCGTCCGACGGCGGCACGGCCGACTCCAGCGCGCTCGTGCTGACCGGCGCCCGCCTCACCGACGGCCGTACCGTCGACGTACGGCTCAGCGCGGGCCGGATCGAGGCCGTGGGCACGGCCGGCAGTCTCACCGCGCACGGCTCCCGGTTGGATCTCGCCGGCTATCTGCTGCTCCCCGCCCCGGCCGAACCGCATGCCCACTGCGACACCGCACTCACCGCGCTCACCTGCGACGGGCCGGTCTCGTACGCCCCCGAGGACGTTCAGCGCCGGGCCACCGAGGCCACCCTGCTCCAGCTCGGGCACGGCGCGACCGCGCTGCGTTCCCACGTACGGATCGGGGACGCGCAGGAACTGGGCAGGATGGAGGCGGTACTCCAGGCGCGGCGTTCGCTGCGCGGCCTCGGCGATCTGACGGCCGTCGCCGTACCGCGGCTGCTGACGGGGCGCGCGGGCGCCGACGGGCTCGCGATGCTGCGCGACGCGGTCAAGATGGGCGCCGGGGTGGTGGGCGGCTGTCCCGATCTCGATCCGGATCCCGCCGGGTACGCGGAAGCGGTGCTGGCGATCGCGGCCGAGCACGGCTGCCCGGTCGATCTGCACACGGACGGTGACGACCCGGCCCGGCTCGCCCGGCTGGCGGCGATGGCGGGCGGGATGCGGCCGGGTGTGACGCTCGGACCGTGCGCGGGGCTGTCCCGGCTGCCGGCCGATGTCGCGGCACGGTCGGCGGCCCAGCTGGCGGCGGCCGGTGTGACGGTGATCTGTCTGCCGCAGGGCGGCTGCGGAGGCGTCGAACGGGGCGATCCCGGACAGCGGGGCGTCGCCCCCGTACCGCTGCTGCGGGCGGCCGGCGTCCGGGTCGCGGCGGGCAGCGGGGCACTGCGCGACGTGTCGAATCCGGTCGGCCGCGGGGATCCGCTGGAGGCCGCCTACTTGCTGGCCTCGCAGACCGGGATGCGGGCGGCGGACGCGTACGACACGGTGAGCACGGCGGCGCGGGCGGCGATGGGCCTGCCGGAGGTACGGGTGGAGGCGGGCTTCCCCGCCGAGCTGCTGGCGGTGCGCGGGGAGCGGATCGCGGACATGCTGTCGCTGGCGTACAGCAGGATCGTGATCCACCGGGGACGGGTGGTGGCCCGTACGAGCGCGGTACGGGAGTACTGCGACACGGCGGCGACCGTCGCGCTGGAACTCCCGCGCCAGGGCCGGTCCGACCTCCCTCACAGCGGCCCGTGAGCCGTACGGCGCAGTCGCGCGAGGCGGCGACGGCCCTGTCCGGCGTACGGTCGTGACCATGCGAATTGTGATCGCCGGAGGACATGGTCAGATCGCGCTACGGCTGGAGCGGCTGCTCGCCGAGCGCGGAAACGAGGTCGCGGGGATCATCCGCAACCCCGGTCAGGCGGCGGATCTGCGGAAGGCGGGCGCCGAACCGGTCGTGCTGGACCTGGAGTCGGCCTCGGTGGAGGAGGTGTCCGAGGCGCTGAAGGGCGCGGACGCCGTGGTGTTCGCGGCGGGCGCCGGCGCCGGCAGCGGCACGGCGCGCAAGGAGACGGTGGACCGCGGCGCCGCGGTCCTGCTCGCCGACGCGGCGGAGCGGGCCGGCGTACGGCGCTATCTCCTCGTCTCCTCGACCGGCGCGAACCCCGATCACCGCGGGGACGACGTCTTCGACGTGTATCTGCGGGCGAAGGGCGCGGCCGAGGAGGACGTACGGTCCAGGTCGGCTCTCGACTGGACGATCCTGCGCCCGGGAATGCTGACGAACGACCCGGGCACCGGGCTCGTATCGCTGGCGAGGTCGGTGGGGCGCGGTCCGGTGCCGCGCGACGATGTGGCGGCGGTGCTCGCGGAGCTGCTGGAGAGCCCGGACACGACGGGTCTGACCCTGGAACTGATCAGCGGCACGGTCCCGGTGGCGGAGGCCACGAAGGCGGCGGCCAGCGCCCGATGAGCCGCCGCTGAACCACGGCCGTCGTTCCCCGACGCCCGCTCATATCGGCTCCCCGGCAGGGCACTTGGCCGGGGGGCACGTGCGGGACCTCGGTGTCGGTGCGGGGGTGGGGAGCTCGTGCGGGTGCGTGGGCTCGCGCCGGTTCGTGGACGGGCCCGTAAGCGAATGGCCCCCGATCCGCGTCTCCGCAGATCAGGGGCCATCTCATTTATCGCGTGGCGGCGCCAGGATTCGAACCTGGGTAGGCTAAGCCGACGGATTTACAGTCCGCTCCCATTGGCCACTCGGGCACACCGCCATGGGATGTCGCTGCCGTTCGGATGGGCCGCTGTGGGGCGGTGCTCCGTGGCAACGACGTAAACGATACCCGATGCCCAGGGGTGCTCCGCCACCGGATTGATCAGCGCTTCGGGCGGGTGCGGGTGACTAGGCTTTACGGGAGCGACCGGCGGTGTCCGGCCGCGCTGCGAGCATGCGACGAGCACCCGATGTGCTGCCCGGTCAGCTCCCGGGCAGCACCGATACAAGGAGCCACAGGACATGGCCGACTCCAGTTTCGACATCGTCTCGAAGGTCGAGCGGCAGGAGGTCGACAACGCCCTCAACCAGGCCGCGAAGGAAATCTCTCAGCGTTACGACTTCAAGAACGTCGGAGCCTCCATCGGCTGGTCCGGCGAGAAGATCCTGATGGAGGCGAACTCCGAGGAGCGGGTCAAGGCGATCCTCGACGTCTTCCAGTCCAAGCTGATCAAGCGCGGGATCTCGCTGAAGGCGCTGGACGCCGGCGAGCCGCAGTTGTCCGGCAAGGAGTACAAGATCTTCGCCACGATCGAGGAGGGCATCTCCCAGGACAACGCCAAGAAGGTCGCGAAGATCATCCGCGACCAGGGCCCGAAGGGGATCAAGGCACAGGTGCAGGGCGATGAACTGCGGGTCAGCTCGAAGAGCCGCGACGACCTCCAGACCGTGATCGCGCTGCTGAAGGGCCAGGACTTCGACTTCGCCCTCCAGTTCGTGAACTACCGGTAATCACCTCCGCTCCGACCCGCACGGACGCGCGCCCGAAACGGCGGGGGCTCTTCGGGCGTGGCGTCTGATTTCCGCCAGCGTCCGGGGCTTCGGAGGCGGAGACTCGTTACCGAGAGACGGCGGACCGCGCTGCGGGAGAGGAACGAGTGATGACCGTGACCGTGTACACGACGATGGACAGCCCGCTGGGTGAACTGCTTCTGGCCGGGGAGGAGTCCGCCACCGCGAAGGGTGGCGTCGCGCTGGCCTCGCTCTCCCTGCCGGAGCAGAAGGGCGCGGCTGTCGTCCGGGACGGATGGGTGCGGGCGCCCGAGGCGTTCGACGGGATCGCCGGGCAGCTCGGGGCGTATTTCGAGGGCGGGCTGACACGGTTCGACCTGGAGTACGTGGACGGCGGTACGGACTTCCAGCGGCGGGTCTGGCAGGCGCTGGACGCCATTCCGTACGGCGTGACCGTGACCTACGGACAGATCGCCGCGCGGGTCGGCTCCGCCGGGGCCGGGGTGCGCGCGGTAGGGACGGCGATCGGCCGGAATCCGCTGCTGGTCGTACGGCCGTGCCACCGGGTGATCGGGGCGGACGGAGCACTCCGCGGCTACGCCGCCGGGCTGGAGCGCAAGGAGCGCCTCCTCGGTCTGGAGGGTGCGCTCGTGTCATGAGCGGAGAACTCTTCCCCAGGCCGCGGGCGGTCATCGCGCCCGGCGCGGTGCATGTCCCCGACTGGCTGCCGGAGGAACGGCAGCGGGAGCTGGTGGACGCCTGCCGCGACTGGGCGCGGGGGCCGGTACCGATCCGGCACACCGTGCTGCCGAACGGCGGTGTCATGTCCGTGCAGACCGTCTGCGTGGGCTGGCACTGGCAGCCGTACAGATACACCCGTACCGCCGGGGATGTGAACGGCGCCCCGGTCGCGGAGTTCCCGGACTGGCTGCTGCGGCTCGGACGCGCGGCACTCACCGAGGCGTACGGCGATCCGGCGGCCGGCGCGGCGTACACCCCGGACACCGCGCTGATCAACTTCTATGACGGTGACGCCAAGATGGGGATGCACCAGGACAAGGACGAGAAGTCCGGCGCCCCGGTGGTGTCCCTGAGCATCGGTGACCGCTGCGTCTTCCGCTTCGGCGGTACGGAGAACCGGGGGCGGCCGTACAGGGATGTCGAGCTCTCCTCCGGCGACCTCTTCGTCTTCGGAGGACCGTCCCGCCTCGCCTACCACGGCGTGCCCAAGGTGTATCCGGGAACGGCCGTCCCCGCGACGGGCATGCCCCATGGACGGCTGAACATCACCCTGCGGGAGACAGGCCTCGGCTGAGGCGCTGTCGCGACAGCGACCGCGGCCGCGGCTGTCGGGCTATCCGGTCGCCTCAGCGGGACCGTGAGTGGCCGAAGATGATCCTGTATATGACGAGCAGCACGAGCGCCCCGCCGATGGCGGCGGCCCAGGTGGCTCCGTCGTAGAAGTCAGCGTTGATGGGGTGGTCGAGCCAGCGGGCCGAGATCCAGCCGCCGATGAACGCCCCCGCGATACCGATGACGGTCGTACCGATCAGCCCACCGGGGTCCCGGCCCGGAAGCAGTATCTTGGCGACGGCTCCGGCGAGCAGTCCGAGAATGATCCAGCCGATGATGCTCATGCCCTGAACCTGCCTTTCGTGCGTGTCGTCAGGAATGACGTCATGGACGCGGCTCGCGGTTGCGGGACCGGTCGTGCCCACGACCACGCACGGATTGGCCTCGTTCGTCGCGCTCGCTCAGCGCTACCGTCCCCGCAGGCAGGACTATGCCCCCCAAGGGCGTGGCTATGCGGGCGCGGTATCCCGCCCGCACCCGGGTCGGCGTCGGCGTCGGCGTCAGCGCGTGGCGAACGGCTGGTCGGTGCGCACGATTTCCTTGCCGAGCGGCATCAGCGAGATCGGGATCAGCTTGAAGTTGGCGAAGCCCAGCGGGATTCCGATGATGGTCACACAGAGCGCGATGCCGGTGAAGATATGACCGAGGGCAAGCCACCAGCCCGCGAGAACCAGCCACAGGACATTGCCGACGAACGACGGCGCACCCGCGCCGGGGCGGTCGACCGCCGTATAGCCGAAGGGCCACAGCGCGTAGAGCCCGATGCGGAAAGCGGCGAAGCCGAACGGGATTCCGATGATCGTGATGCACAGAAGCACTCCGGCCAGGAGATAGCCGAGGCACATCCAGAAGCCGCACAGGACGAGCCAAATGACATTGAGGATTGTCTTCATGGTCGGCGACCTGCCATCTGTTCCAGTCGGGCGATGCGTTCCGCCATCGGCGGATGCGTCGAGAACAACTTCGCGAACCCCTGTCCCGGGCGGAAGGGATTCGCGATCATCATGTGGCTGGCGGTCTCGATACGCGGCTCGGGCGGCAGCGGGAGCTGTCTCGTCCCCGCCTCCAGCTTCCGCAGCGCGCTCGCCAGGGCGAGCGGGTCACCGGTGATCTGCGCGCCCGAGGCATCCGCCTCGTACTCACGCGACCGGCTCACCGCGAGCTGGATGACCGTGGCCGCCAGGGGACCCAGGATCATGATCAGAAGAAAGCCGAAGATACCGGGGCCGTCATCGTCGTCGGAACGGCCCACGGGGATGAGCCAGGCGAAGTTGACCAGGAACATCACGACCGAGGCGAGGGCGCCCGCGACCGAGGAGATCAGGATGTCCCGGTTGTAGACATGGCTCAGTTCATGGCCGAGGACACCGCGCAGCTCCCTCTCGTCGAGGATCTGGAGGATGCCTTCCGTGCAGCAGACTGCGGCATTGCGCGGATTGCGGCCGGTGGCGAAGGCGTTGGGGGCCTGGGTCGGTGAGATGTACAGCCGTGGCATGGGCTGACGGGAGGCGGTCGACAGCTCGCGGACGATGCGGTAGAGCTGCGGTGCCTCGAATTCGCTGACCGGGCGGGCACGCATGGCGCGCAGCGACAGCTTGTCGCTGTTCCAGTAGGCGTACGCGTTGGTGCCGATGGCCACGACAAGCGCGACGATCAGGCCCGTACGGCCGAAGATACTGCCGATCCCGATGATGAGTGCGGACAGTCCCCCGAGGAGTACGGCGGTCCTCAACCCGTTGTGCCGGCGGTGCACGGTACGCCCTCCAGGTGGTGCGGCGGGGGAGCCCTTCGCTGGTGCTTCTCCACTCTCCAGTGGACCCTTCCGTACTGGTCAACGCCAGGCGAGCGGTACGGGTTCCCTGGCGCGCCCGGCCACGGGCGTACGCCGTACGGGTGGGGGCGTCCACGGGAGCGCTCGAAGGGGAGCGCGGTGGTGCGGGACGGAGTTCGTGGTCCCGGTGGGCCCGGGGTGGGTTCTTGAGCGGGCTCGGAGCAGGGGTCGGAGCGGGGCTCGGAGCGGGCTCAGAAGAGGCTGGTGCCGGCGAAGCGCAGCACGAGTTGCGGCGCTCCGGAGAGGGCGAGCCCGGCCACTGCGGTCAGGGCGATGGCCGCGGTGAGGGCCGCGGGGGCCCTGCGTATGACCGGTGCCCCCAGGCCCGAGGGCTCGCCGACCACGCCAGGTCCCATGGGCCCGCCGCCCGCTGCGTCCTCGCCCGGGTCCACGGCGGTCTCACCGGCTCCCTCCGGGGCGCGGAAGAGGACCGTCGTCCACTGGAGGTAGTAGTACAGCGCGATGACCACATTGACGGCCATGACCACGGCCAGCCAGCCGAGCCCCGCGTCGACGGCCGCCGAGAAGACGGTGACCTTGGCGAACAGGCCGATGACACCCGGCGGCAGTCCGGCCAGGCAGAGCAGGAAGAAGCCCATCGCGAGGGCGACGACCGGCCGCCGGGCGGCGAGCCCCTGGTAGTCGGAGACGCGGTTCAGGGGCTTCGTACGGGCCACCAGGGCCACCACGGCGAAGGCGCCCAGATTCACGACGGCGTACATCAGGGCGTACGCGACGGTGGAGCCGATCGGCACAAGAGAGCCGTTCGGCCGGCCGTCCGCGTAGCCCGCGGCCGCGATCGGCACCAGCAGATAGCCGGCCTGGCCGACGGAGGACCAGGCGAGCAGCCGTACCGCGCTCCACGCGCGCGTGGCGGACTGCCGCAGCGCCGCGACATTGCCGACGGTCATGGTGAGAGCGGCCAGTACGGCGAGGACGGGAGCCCAGACGTCCGCGTACGAGGGGAAGCCGATGACGGCGACCAGGATGAGCCCCGAGAAGCCGACCGCCTTGCTGACGACGGAGAGATACGCGGCGATGGGCAGGGGCGCGCCCACATAGGTGTCCGGGACCCAGAAGTGGAAGGGGGCCGCGGCCGTCTTGAACGCGAACCCCACGAGGGTCAGGGCGACGCCTGCCTGCGCCAGGGTGTCGAGCCGGCTGGGGACGCCCGCCTCCAGCCGCGCGGCGATCTGGGTGAGGTGGAGCGTGCCGGTCGTGGCGTACACGAAGCTGACGCCCAGCAGCATCACGGCCGTCGCGGTGACGGAGGAGAGGAAGAACTTCAGCGCGGCCTCGGAGGAGAGACGGTCGCCCCGCCTCAGCCCGACCAGCGCGAAGGCGGGAAGGGAGGCCATCTCCAGTGCGACGACCAGGGTGGCGAGATCGCGCGAGGCGGGCAGCAGGGCCGCGCCGGCCGCGGAGGCGAGCAGCAGGAACCAGTACTCCCCTACGGGGAGTTTCCGTGTCTCACCGCCCATCGTCAGCAGCGCGGTGAGCAGCGCCCCGCCGAGCACCAGAAGCTGGATGACGAGCGCGAAGTGGTCGGCGGTGTAGCTGCACACCGCCGCGTCGGTGGGCAGACAGAACGTCGAGCGGTCACCGTCGCGCAACGGCAGGAGCGTGACCAGCGCGGCGGCGAGACCGGCGACCGTGAGCGCGCCGAGGAGCGGCTTGCGGTGCTCCGGTACGAAGAGGTCGGCGACCAGGACGATCAGGGCGGCCACGGCCGTCACGGTCGGGGGCGCGATCGCGAGCCAGTCGACGGACTGGACGAGGCTCACGGCGCCGGCGGCGCTCTCGGCGGCCACGGTCACGACTTGCCTCCTGCGAGGAGCTGCTGCACGGCGGGGTCGGTCAGACCGAGGAGGACCGCGGGCCAGAGTCCGGCGAGCACGGTCAGGGCGACGAGCGGGGTCCAGGCGGCGAATTCGTATGTCTGGACATCGGCGAGGTGCGACGCCTCCTGCGGCTTCACGCCCATGCAGACCCGTCGTACGACGATCAGCAGATACGCGGCGGTGAGGAGCGTGCCGAGGCCGGCGATCACCATGAAGGTGAGGAAGGCCGGGCGGCTCAGTCCGTCCGCGGGGTCGAAGGCTCCGAACATCGCGAGCATCTCGCCCCAGAATCCGGCCAGTCCCGGCAGACCGAGGGAGGCGACGACCGCGAAGGCGAGCAGTCCGCCGAGGCGGGGTGCGCGGCCGTAGAGCGCGGCGCCGGTCGCCCCGGCGAGGGTGTCGAGGTCAGCGGTGCCGTACCGGTCCTTGACCGCTCCGACCAGGAAGAACAGCAGGCCGGTGATCAGGCCGTGGGCGATGTTGGCGAAGAGCGCGCCGTTGACGCCGGTGGGTGTCATGGTCGCGATACCGAGCAGGACGAAGCCCATGTGGCCGACGGAGGAGTAGGCGATCAGCCGTTTCAGGTCGCCGCCCGCGCCCTGCTTGGCGAGGGCGAGACAGGCCAGAGATCCGTAGATGATGCCGACGACGGCGAACGCCGCGAGATAGGGCGCGAAGGTGCGCATCCCGTCCGGCGCGATGGGCAGGACGATACGGACGAAACCGTACGTACCCATCTTGAGCAGCACACCGGCGAGAAGGACGGAACCGACGGTCGGGGCGGCGGTGTGGGCGTCCGGGAGCCAACTGTGCAGCGGCCACATCGGGGTCTTCACGGCCAGGCCGAGACCGATCGTGAGAACGGCGATGACCTGCACGGATGTACTGAGTCCACGGCCGTTGTCAGTGGCGAGTGCCACCATGTCGAATGTGCCTGCGCGGAGCCCGATGAGCAGCAGGCCGAGCAGCATGACCACGGAACCGAGCAGCGTGTAGAGGATGAACTTCCAGGCGGCGGCCTGCCTGCCGCCGGTGACTCCTTCCGATCCGCCCCAGCGGGCGATCAGGAAGTACATCGGGATCAGCACCATCTCGAAGGCCAGGAAGAAGAGGATCAGATCGAGGACGGCGAAGGTGGCGAGGGTGCCGGACTCAAGGAGGAGCAGGAGGGCGACGAACGCCTTGGGCGAGGCGCCCTTCGGCTGCTTGAAGTAGCTGTAGAGCGCGCAGAGGAAGGTCAGCAGCGCCGTCAGGACCAGAAGGGGGAGTGAGATGCCGTCGATGCCGAGATGGATCCGGATGTCCAGGGCCGCGATCCAGCTCACATCCGTCGTGGCCTGGATCCTCGACGGATGGTCGTGGTCGAAGCCGAGTGCGAGGACGATCGCGGCGACGAGGATCGCGCCGGTCACGGTCACACCGTGGCGCAGCACGGCCTGGTCGGGGCTCTTGCCGCGCAGTCCGGGCGGGGCGGGCAGGAGCGCCGCCACGGCGCCGATGAGCGGCCCGACGACGATCAACGCGAGAAGGAACTGCATCACGGACTCACTGATATCGATCACGGCTCACGCTCCGGCGGCGACGAGTACGGCGGCGATCGCCAGGACGACGGAGCCGGCCAGCAGAGCGCTCATATAGGTCTGCACATTGCCGGTCTGCGCGCGGCGCACCGCGGCGCCGAGCCAGCGGGTGCCGGTGCCCGCTCCGCGTACGTAGGTGTCCACGACCTCGCGGTCGAGGAAGCGGACCAACTGGGCGGCGGCCAGCACGGGGCGTACGAACAGCCGGTGGTACAGGGCGTCGAGATGGAAGCCGACCGCCGCGTGACGGTGCAGCGGTCCCAGCAGCAGTCGGCCGGGGTCCGCCGGGTCGGGGGCCGAGGCGATGGAGCCGTAGACACGGGTGTGGATCTCCATGGCCTCCACCTCCGCGATGGCGGGCTCGGCGTCGGGGTGGGCGAGGACGGCACCGATCGGGGTGCGGGCGGCCAGCGCCGTGGTGTGCCGCCAGCACGCGTAGGTGACCAGACCGCCGACGAGCACGACTCCCGTGCCGAGGACGGAGGTGGTGAGGTTCGGCGCGAGGGTGTGTCCGTCGAACCAGTCGGGGAGATAGCCGACGGCCAGGCCGAGTCCGATGGAGGGGATGGCCAGCACCCAGAGGACGGCGTTCATGGCGACCGGCTGCTTCCCGTGGTCGGGGGCTTCGGCGCCGCGGCCGCGGAAGGCCAGCAGCCAGAGCCGGGTGGCATAGGCGGCGGTGAGGAGGGCGGTGAGGAGCCCGGCGATCAGCACCGTCCAGCCCGCGGCCCCGGAGGTGTCGGCGGCCTCGCCGAAGGCGGCGTGCTCGGCGGCCACGAGGACGGACTCCTTGGAGAAGAAGCCCGCGAAGGGAGGGATCGCGGCGAGGGCGAGCAGCGCGACCGCCGTCGTCCAGTAGGCGTCGGGGATGCGCTTGGGCAGGCCGCTCATACGGGACATGGCGGCCAGTGAGTTGGTGCCGGCGGCGTGGATGATCACGCCCGCGCCGAGGAAGAGGAGGGCCTTGAAGACACCGTGCGCGAGAAGGTGGAAGACGGCCGCGCCGCGGTCGCCCACGGCCAGGGCGCCGGTCATATAGCCGAGTTGGCCGATGGTCGAGTAGGCGAGGACCCGCTTGATGTCGTCCTGGGCGAGGGCGGCGAGCGCCGAACCGACCATGGTGATCGCGGCCATCGCGGCCAGCACCACCAGGGCTGCCGTCGAGGCGGCGAAGACGGGGAGGAGCCGGGCCACGAAGTAGATACCGGCGGCGACCATCGTCGCGGCGTGGATCAGCGCGGAGACGGGCGTGGGACCCGCCATCGCGTCGGGCAGCCAGGTGTGCAGCGGGAACTGGGCGGACTTGCCCGCCACCCCCGCGAGCAGCAGCAGCGCGACCAGGGTGGGGTGGTCCAGGCCACCGCTCGCGACGGTCTCCAGGATGCCGCTGATCCGGAACGTACCGGCGTCGGTGGCGAGCGCGAACAGCCCGAAGAGGAAGGGGACATCACCGAGTTTGGTGACCAGGAACGCCTTGAGGGAGGCGGCACGCGCCTCGGGGGTCTCCCAGTAGTGGCCGACGAGGAAGTACGAGCAGATGCCCATGATCTCCCAGCCGACCAGCAGCACCATCAGATCGCCGGAGTAGACGACGAGCAGCATCGCGGAGGTGAAGAGCGAGACCAGAGCCGCGTACGAGGGGTAGCGCGCGTCGCCGCGCAGATACCCGGTCGAGTAGATCTGCACGCAGGACGCGACAAGGCCGACGAGGACGGCGACCAGGGCCGCGAAGCCGTCGATGGAGAGGGCGAGGTCGATGGGGACCGAGCCGGTGGGGGTGAGCCGGGTCGCGGCTTCCAGCGGTGCCGTACCGCCGCCGGAGCCACCGCCCTGGCGTACGGCCACGACGACGGCGAGAGCGGCGGCCGTCAGGGTCGGCAGAACGGCCAGCGGGCGTACGAACCCGGGCGAGGTACGGCCGAGGAGCAGTCCCGCGACGGCACCGAGGAAGGGCAGAAGGGGGACGAGAACGGCGAGGGTCGTGGTGGTCACGCGGTGGCCTCGGCCTTCTGCGCCGGTGCGTCGGGTTCTTGCCGCTCGGCGGTGTCACGGAGCTTGTCGATGTCCGAGGTGCCGCGGTTGCGGTAGACCATCAGGACGATCGCCAGACCGATGCCGATCTCCGCGGCGGCGATGGCGATGACGAAGAGGGTGAGCGCCTGGCCGGTGTGGAGCGTGTCGCGGAGCCAGACGTCGAAGGCGACGAGATTGAGGTTGACGGCGTTCAGCATCAGCTCGACGGACATCAGGACGAGGATCGCGTTGCGGCGCGCGAGTACCCCGTACAGCCCGGTGCAGAAGAGGAGGGCCGCGAGCACGGCGGGATAGACGAGATGCATCAGCGCTGCTCCTTGCCGCTGCCGGTACCGCCCAGGGGCGCTGTGCCGTTCGTCGCTGAGCTGTTCGGCGCGGTGCCGTTCGTCTCCGTGCCGTGCTTGCGGGACAGGACGATGGCGCCGACGAGGGCGGCCAGCAGAAGCACGGAGAGGGCTTCGAAGGGCAGCACCCAGTTCCGGAACAGGAACCGTCCGGACACCTCGGTGGAGCCCTGGGCCGGTCCCTCCAGATCGACCCAGGTGGTACGGAAGGCGTCGACGACCACCCAGACCAGGGCAGCGGCGGCGGCGACCGCCACGGCCAGCGCGACCGGGCGGTTGCCCGAATCGGCCTCCGGGGAGCGGCCGATGGGCGCCTTGGTGAGCATCAGTCCGAAGAGCAGGAGGACCACGACGGAACCGACATAGATGAGGACCTGCACCCAGGCGATGAACTCCGCCGTCAGGAGCAGATATTCGACGGCCAGGCCGCCGAGTGTCACGACCAGCCAGAGGGCCGCGTGCACCAGTTGTCTGGTCGTGACGGTGACAAGGGCCGCGCCGAAGGTGACCAGACCGACCAGAAGGAAGGTGATCTCGACGCCGGTCGGCGAGAGGAAACCGTGTCCGGCCGCCGCGGTGCCGGCCGCCACCGTGCTGGTCGCCGCCGTTGCTGCGAGGCTCACTCGCCGGCCTCCTGTCCCGGTGCCGGGCCCGGTTCCTGGTCGCGCTGTGCGGCCGCGAGCTTCTCGGCCGTCTTGCGGGCCGTGGAGAGTTCCTTCGGCTCCTCCGCGCCGGGATCGAGCGCGGGCGGCGCAGGCACCGTCCACATCCATTCGCGGAGCCTGTCCCGCTCATGGGTCAGTTCACGGATGTCCGTCTCCGCGTACTCGAACTCCGGCGACCAGAACAGCGCGTCGAAAGGACAGACCTCGATGCAGATACCGCAGTACATACAGAGCGCGAAGTCGATGGCGAACCGGTCGAGGACGTTCCGGCTGCGCTCGCGGCCTCCGGGGGCCGTGGCCGGGACGGTCTCCTTGTGGGAGTCGATATAGATGCACCAGTCGGGGCACTCACGGGCGCAGAGCATGCAGACCGTGCAGTTCTCGTCGAACAGCGCGATCACTCCCCGGCTGCGGGGCGGGAGTTCGGGCTGGGCCTCCGGATACTGCGCGGTGACGGACTTCCTCGTCATGGTCCGCAGAGTGACGGCCAGGCCCTTGGCCAGGCCGGAGCCGGGAATCGGGGGCATCAGTTGATCGCCACCTTCACGATGCCGGTGAGCGCGATCTGCGCGAGAGCGAGCGGGATGAGTACGGTCCAGGCCAGCTTCTGGAGCTGGTCCTCACGCAGCCGCGGATAACTCACCCGCAGCCATATGACGACAAAGGCGAGCACGGCCACCTTGAGAAGCGTCCAGACCCAGCCAAGGCCGTCGGCGCCGAACGGACCGTGCCAGCCGCCGAGGAAGAGGACGGTGGTCAGGGCGCAGAGGACGACGATGCCCACGTACTCGGCGAGGAGGAACAGCGCGAAGCGCAGACCCGTGTACTCGGTGTAGGCGCCGAAGATGATCTCGGAGTCGGCGACCGGCATGTCGAAGGGAGGGCGCTGGAGTTCGGCGAGGCCCGCGACGAAGAAGACCAGGGCGCCGACGATCTGCCAGGGCAGCCACCACCACTCGAAGGCATGGAGGATGCCGGGGATCGAGACGGTGCCCGCCGCCATCGCGACCGAGGCGGCGGCGAGCAGCATCGGCAGTTCGTACGCGAGGAGTTGGGCGGCGGTCCGCACCCCGCCGAGCAGGGAGAACTTGTTGGCGGAGGCCCAGCCCGCCATGAGTGAGCCGAGCACTCCGACGCCCAGCACGGCGAGCACGAAGAAGATGCCCGCGTCGACGGCCTGGCCGACCGCGCCCTTGCCGGGGCCGACCGGGATCGCCACCAGGACCAGGAGATACGGGAGAAGGGCGACGGCGGGGGCGAGCTGGAAGATACGGCGGTCGGCGTCGGCCGGGACCACATCCTCCTTCTGTGCGAACTTGACTCCGTCGGCGACGAGTTGGGCCCAGCCGTGGAAGCCGCCCGCGTGCATGGGGCCGAGCCGGCCCTGCATATGGGCCATCACCTTGTGTTCGGCCTGCCCGACGACAAGGGGGAGGACCAGGAACCCGGCGAAGACGACGATCAGCCGGAGGGCGACGTCGAGTACGTCGTTCACGCGTCTCCTTCGGGGCGGTCGCTCGTCGGGCCGTCGCTCGCCGGGCGGTCACTCGCGGGGCGGTCGCTCGCCGGGCCGTCGCTCGCGGGGCGGTCACTCGCCGGGCCGTCGCTCGCGGGGCGGTCACTCGCCGGGCCGTCGCTTTCCGGGCCGCTGCTCCGGCTGCCGTTGTCCTGGGAGCCGTCGTGCTCCGGGCGCTCCTCACGCTCGGGGCTCCCGGCCGGGTTCCCGTTCTCGGGGGCCGTTTCGTCGCCGTCGTCGAAGGCCGGGCGGGGCTTGTGCCAGGGCGCGTCCGGCGCGGACGGGGGCGAGGTCCGGGGCGGAGTGGCCCCAGGCCGCGGTGGGGTGGCCTCGGGCTGGGACGGAGTCGTCCCGGGCTGGGGCGGGGGCGTCTCCGTACCGCCCGCCGTCTCGTTTGTACCGCCCGCCGGCTCGTTTCCAGCACCCTCGGGGCGCGCCGGGCGGCTCGCCGATCCCTCCGAGGCGCTCCGTGTACGGCGGACCGGACGGTCGCCGGTGGCGGCGCGGGCCCCGCGCGCGGGACGGGCCGGGGCGGGCGGGAGCTGCCCCTTGAGCGGCCCCCACTCGTTCGGGTCGGGCACGCCGGGCGGAAGCATCTGGCGGCGCTTGGGGCCGCCGTGGTCGGACTCCCCCGGCTCCTTCGCGCCCGGCCACGCCTTGGCGACCCGGGCCGCGAGGACGAAGTCCTTGCGCAGCGGGTGGCCTTCGAAGGTCTCGGGGAGGAGAAGGGGGACAAGGTTCGGATGATCGGTGAAGGCGACGCCGAACATCTCGTGTGTCTCCCGCTCGTGCCAGCCCGCGCCCGCGTAGACGCCGATGGCCGTGGGCAGGACGGCCGCCTCGTGCGGCACGGTCGTACGGATCAGCAGCCGGCGGACCGTACCGTCGCCCAGGGCGACCACATGGGCGCAGACGCGGAAGCCCGTACCCGGTTCGTCGACGGCGCTCAGCCAGTCGAAGTAGGTGCAGCCCAGCCGGTCGCGGGCGGTTTCGAGCGCGGCGATCCAGGAAGGGGCGGGGACGTCGACCGTCAGAAGGCCGTACGCGCGCTCCGCCGTGGCCTCCTCGCCGAAGATCTCCGCGACCGCGTCCGGGAGCCGGTCGTAAGCGAGCGCGCCGTCGCCGTTCCGGCCGTTCCTGTCCCCACCGCCGCCGTTCCGGCCCTGGCCGTCCCCGTCGCCGTTCCGGTCGGTCGCGTTCATGTCCCGCTCGTTCATGAGGCGCCCTCCCCCGGTGTCGGCGGCGCGGCGACCAGACCGCTGCGCAGCGCGGCCACCGAGGGCCGGCCGCCCGACGCGTAGCGCTCGCCGAGCGACTCGCGGGCGATCTTCTCCTGGAGCTTCAGGATGCCCTGGAGCAGCGCCTCGGGACGGGGCGGGCAGCCCGGTACGTAGACATCGACGGGGATGACCTGGTCGACGCCCTTGGTGACGGAGTACGAGTCCCAGTACGGGCCACCGCAGTTGGAGCAGGCGCCGAAGGAGATCACGTACTTGGGCTCGGGCATCTGCTCGTACAGCCGCTTCACGGCGGGCGCCATCTTGTCCGTGACCGTGCCCGAGACGATCATCAGATCCGCCTGGCGCGGCCCCGGTGCGAACGGGATCACCCCGAGCCGGATGAAGTCGTGCCGGGACATGGAAGCGGCGATGAACTCGATCGCGCAGCAGGCGAGCCCGAAGTTGAAGACCCAGAGGCTGTAGCGGCGGCCCCAGTTGAGGACCACCTTCATGGGCTGGGGGGCCAGCCGGGAGAGCACACCGAGACGGCTCGGCTCCGGCAGCGGCAGCGGCTCCGGCCGCGAACGGGCGACGGACGCGGCGGCCGAGGCGGCCGAGGCGGGAACGGCGTCCGAGACGGCGGCCGAGGCGGGAACGGCGTCCGAGACGGCGGCCGAGGCGGGAACGGCGAGCGGGCCGGAGGCGGCGGGGGTCACGTCCATTCCAGGACGCCCTTCTTCCATGCGTAGAGCAGTCCCACGGCGAGGAAACCGAGGAAGATGAACATCTCGACCAGTGTCGTGACGCCGTATCCGGGAGCGGCGAAGATCGTCGCCCAGGGAAACAGGAAGATCGAGTCGACCGCGAAGATCACATAGAGGAACGCGTAGACGTAGTAGCGGACCTGCGTGTGTGCCCAGCCCTCGCCCACGGGATCGACACCGCATTCGTAGGTGAGCAGTTTCTCCGGCGTCGGCACCACCGGCCGCAGCAGCCGGCCCGCTCCGAAGGCCACGGCGACGAACAGCACACCGACGACCGCGAGCAGTCCGACCACCGAATAGCTCTGGAAGTAGTCCGACGCGAGAACGGTCGATCGCGACACGTCCGTCCCTCGCTCCCTGACCTCGTAGTAATTTCTTCGACGATCTGTACGGACGGGAGTCTAGGCCCTGTTAAAGAGTTGGTAAGCAGCCGCGTCTCGACAGTGGGGTTATCCCTACTTCACCTCACCCAGCTACCCCATGGCGTGGGCCATCGCGTCCGTGCAGGCTTGGCCTCATGACCGTGAGCGACAGCCTCCCCGACGACGACCCGACCGCCGGCCGGCCGGGCCACCGGCCCGATGACCGGCCACCGCCCGTGCGCTTCGCGTACGAGCGGCACACCTGGAAGGAGATCGCGTATCTCCTCACGAACCTCCCGTTCGCGCTGGCCGGATTCATCTATGTGGTGGTCACCGTCTCCACGGGCGCGGCGCTGTCGGTGACGGTGATCGGTCTGCCCTGGTTCGTCGGCGGTCTCACGGGTGCGCGGTTGCTCGGCCGGGCGGAGCGCGCGCGGGCACGGGCGCTGCTGGGCATACGGATCGACGAGCCGAGCTCTCTGTACCGGCGGGGGCGCGGACGGGGGTCCGAGCGCGCAGGCCGTTCCGAAGGTCTGCTGAGCTGGGTGTGGGCCGGTCTGAAGGACCCGGTGGCCTGGCGGACCGTGCTGTACGAGTTCATCCGGCTGCCCTGGGGCGTGGTGACGTTCACCGTCACGCTGGTGGGTCTGTTCGTCCTGTGGCCGGTCCTTCCCCATGTGGCGCGGGGGCTCACCAACGCGGACCGGGCGATGGTGCGGGGGCTGCTGTCGCCCTCCGACGAGTTGGAGCGGCGGATCGCCGAACTGGAATCGGACCGGGGTGTGGTCGTGGACACGGCCGCCGCCGATCTGCGCCGGATCGAACGCGATCTCCACGACGGCGCCCAGGCCCGTCTGGTCGCCCTCGCCATGGGGCTCGGTCTCGCCAAGGAGAAGCTGACGGAGGACCCAGAAGCCGCTGCGAGCATGGTCGACGAGGCGCACGGCGAGGTGAAGCTCGCCCTCCAGGAGCTGCGCGATCTGGCACGCGGCATCCACCCGGCGGTCCTCACCGACCGGGGCCTCGACGCCGCCCTGTCCGCGATCGCCTCCCGCTGCACGGTCCCGGTGAAGGTGACCGTCGATCTGGCCGAGCGGCCCGCGGAGGCGATCGAGGGCATCGCGTATTTCACGGTCTCCGAGCTGCTCCAGAACGTCAGCAAGCACAGCGGGGCGCGCACCGCGGCCGTCGACGTCCGGCGCACGGAGGACCGGCTGCTGCTCCAGGTCACGGACGACGGGCGCGGTGGCGCGCGGCTGGACGGCGGTACGGGCATGTCCGGGCTGGCCGAGCGGCTCGGCGCGGTCGACGGGCTCTTCGTCCTCGATTCACCGGCCGGCGGTCCGACGGTCGTCACGGCCGAACTGCCCTGGTGGCAGCGCGGAAAAGGCTGAGCGGAAGGGCTGAGCGGAAGGGCTGAGCGGAAAAGGCTGAGAAGGCCGGCGCCGGAGCCGGATCCCCCGGGAGCCGCACCCTCCGGGGTGGGGAAAACCCCAGGGTGAAGACGGAGACCGGCCTCATGGTGCCGACCCCCCTCGCCCCAGCAGCATGACGTACATGGAAGCCCCCAGCCCACTCAGCCGGAGCCGCGGCCACGACCACAGCCCGCTCGCAGAACGGACACCACCGATGGCCATGGATCACGGATACGGACACGGACACGGGTACGAACCGGACCGCGGCCACGACCACGGTTCACGGCGGCGGACTCATCTCCTCCCGCCCGCCCTGCGCACGCCGGTCGAGGCACGCACCTGGCGCGAGTTCGGATATCTGCTGCTCAGCATGCCGATCAGCATCGTGTTCTTCACCTACGCGATCACGACGCTCTCGCTCGGCGGAGGGCTGCTCGTCACCTTCCTCGGCATTCCGGTGCTGGCGGCGGGGCTAGCCGGCTGCCGCGGCTTCGGCATGCTGGAGCGGGCGCGGGCCAGGAAGCTGCTGGCACTGGACGTGGCCGACCCCGCGCCGGTACGGGGGAAGAAGAGCGGGATGATGTCCTGGGTCGGCGCGGTGCTGAAGAGCGGGGTGTCCTGGCGGCATCTCGTCTACGGCGTGCTGCACTTCCCCTGGGCGATCTTCGCGTTCATCGTCTCCGTGACGTTCTGGGTCACCAGCTGGGCGCTGTTCACCTATCCGCTCTGGCAGTGGGTGTTCCCCAGGCATCTCGACCAGTCGGGCATCTCCCTCTACAGCGACAGCCGGGGCAATGACTTCTTCCTCGACACCCCGTTCGAGGTCGGTGTCACCAGTGCGCTCGGGCTGGTGCTCGTCCTCGTCACTTCCTGGCTGATACGCGGCCTGGTGACCGTGGACCGGCTGATGGTCTCCGGACTGCTCGGGCCGTCCCGGCTGGCCACCCGGGTCTCCGAGCTGGAGTCGGACCGGGGTGTGGTCGTGGACACGGCCGCCGCCGATCTGCGCCGGATCGAACGCGATCTCCACGACGGCGCCCAGGCCCGCCTGGTCGCCCTCGCCATGGATCTGGGGCTGGCGAAGGAGAAGCTGGCCGAGGACCCGGAGGCCGCCGCGCGCATGGTGGACGAGGCGCACGGGGAAGTGAAGACGGCGCTTCAGGAGCTGCGCGATCTGGCACGCGGCATCCACCCCGCCGTCCTCACCGACCGCGGCCTCGACGCCGCCCTGTCCGCGATCGCCTCCCGCTGCACGGTCCCGGTGAACATGAGCGTCGATCTGCCCTCCAGGCCGGCCGCAGCGATCGAGGGCATCGCGTATTTCACGGTCTCCGAGCTGCTCCAGAACGTCAGCAAGCACGCGCGGGCCCGGCGGGCCACGGTCGATGTGTGGCAGACGCACGACCGGCTGATGCTCCAGGTCACGGACGACGGCCGGGGCGGCGCGGACACCTCCGCGGGGAGCGGGCTGGCCGGGCTGGCGGAGCGGCTGGACGCGGTGGACGGGATCCTGGTCGTCGACTCCCCGGCGGGCGGCCCGACCATGGTGACGGCGGAGCTGCCCTGGCGCGGTTGACGGGGCCGGCGGGAGCGCCTGCGCCCGCGCTGTGGGAGTACGAGGACATACAGAGCGATGCCTCCCGGGATGACCTCCCTGGGAGGCATTCGCATGGGGCTGTCCGGTTTTCCACAGGCGGACGCGGACCGATCCGAATACTGCGATGCTGGGACGCGTGCCGGGCCGGCCCGGACGGATATGGACAGTGACGTAATTCGACAGTGGGGGCTGCAAGGTCGTGGAGGACAGGGTGCGGGTGGTCATCGCCGAGGACTCGGTGCTGCTTCGGGAGGGCCTGACCCGGCTGCTGACCGACCGCGGGCATGACGTGGTCGCCGGTGTCGGTGACGGGGAGGCGCTGATCAAGACCGTCGGCGAGCTGGCGGACCAGGACGCCCTGCCGGATGTGGTGGTCGCGGACGTACGGATGCCGCCGACCCACACCGACGAGGGGGTACGGGCGGCGGTGCGGCTGCGCCGGGAGCATCCGGGGGTCGGGGTGCTGGTGCTCTCGCAGTATGTCGAGGAGCAGTACGCGACCGAGCTGCTGGCCGGCAGCAGCCGGGGCGTGGGCTATCTGCTCAAGGACCGGGTGGCCGAGGTCCGGGAGTTCGTCGACGCCGTCGTACGGGTGGCCAGGGGCGGCACCGCGCTGGACCCGGAGGTGGTGGCGCAGCTTCTGGGCCGGAGCCGGAAGCAGGACGTGCTCGCGGGGCTCACCCCTCGTGAGAGGGAGGTCCTCGGTCTGATGGCCGAGGGGCGGACGAACTCGGCGATCGCCAAGCAGCTCGTCGTGAGCGACGGCGCGGTCGAGAAGCACGTCAGCAATATCTTCCAGAAGCTGGGGCTCTCCCCCAGTGACGGAGATCACCGCCGGGTCCTGGCCGTACTGACCTATCTGAGGAACTGACCCGGGAAAGCTCACCGCGCCGCCAGGAAACGACCGGCGCCGTACCCGTTCCGCTGCCGTCCCGTCAGATGTGCGGCGGCGCGGAAACCCTCGGCCAGGCCCGCCAGGCCCGAGCAGGACTTAATACCAAAGGATGAGAACCGAGCGACGACAACGGACCGATACGGGGGCGGGAAACCGTGACAAACCGGTACACCGATTCATCTCAGACCGAGGTCCATCATACGATCGGTCCAGGGAAGGCGACCCTTACCGACGTAGGGTGGCCTGTGGGACTGCCGGCGGCCGGTCGGTCCCGAGCCGCCGCCTCGAGGGAGGTCCAGTTCAGTGACCAGCCAGGTCAGTAGCCCAGCAGAGCATGCCGATGAGGCCGACGACGCGGGCAAGAGTGTGCCCGCCGTCGGTGAACAGCACGTCTCTCTGTCCGGCTCCGAGGGCCGAGAAGGCACGGGCGAGAAGGAGATCCGCCGTCTGGACCGGGTCATCATCCGCTTCGCGGGCGACTCCGGGGACGGGATGCAGCTCACGGGTGACCGCTTCACCTCGGAGACGGCGTCGTTCGGGAACGACCTGTCGACGCTGCCGAACTTCCCCGCCGAGATCCGGGCGCCCGCCGGGACGCTGCCGGGTGTCTCCTCGTTCCAACTCCACTTCGCCGACCACGACATCCTCACCCCGGGCGACGCGCCGAACGTACTGGTCGCCATGAACCCGGCGGCCCTGAAGGCGAATATCGGCGATGTGCCGCGGGGCGCGGAAATCATCGTGAACACCGACGAGTTCACCAAGCGCCCGATGGCCAAGGTCGGTTATCTGACCTCACCGCTGGAGGACGGCTCACTCGACGGCTATCAGGTCCACCCGGTGCCGCTGACGACGCTGACGATCGAGGCGCTCAAGGACTTCGGGCTCTCCCGCAAGGAGGCCGAGCGCTCGAAGAACATGTTCGCGCTCGGACTGCTGTCGTGGATGTACAACCGGCCGACGGAGGGCACCGAGCGGTTCCTGCGCTCCAAGTTCGCCAAGAAGCCGCAGATCGCCGAGGCGAACGTGACGGCGTTCCGCGCGGGGTGGAACTTCGGCGAGACCACCGAGGACTTCGCGGTCAGTTACGAGGTCGCCCCGGCCGACTCCGCGTTCCCGGCCGGTACGTACCGCAACATCTCCGGGAACCTGGCCCTGTCGTACGGACTGATCGCCGCCTCCCACCAGGCGGAGGTGCCGCTCTATCTGGGCTCGTACCCGATCACCCCCGCCTCGGACATCCTGCACGAGCTGTCCCGGCACAAGAACTTCGGCGTACGGACCTTCCAGGCCGAGGACGAGATCGCCGCCATCGGCGCCGCGCTCGGTGCCTCCTTCGGCGGCTCGCTCGGCGTCACCACCACCTCGGGCCCCGGTGTGGCGCTCAAGTCGGAGACGATCGGTCTCGCGGTCTCGCTGGAGCTGCCGCTGCTGGTCGTCGCCATCCAGCGGGGCGGCCCCTCCACCGGGCTGCCGACCAAGACGGAGCAGGCGGATCTGCTCCAGGCGATGTACGGGCGCAACGGCGAGGCCCCCGTCCCGGTGATCGCGCCGCGGACGCCGGCGGACTGCTTCGACGCCGCGCTCGAAGCGGCCAGGATCGCGCTGACCTACCGCACCCCGGTCTTCCTGCTCTCCGACGGCTATCTGGCCAACGGCTCGGAGCCCTGGCGGATCCCCGAGACCGAGGAACTCCCCGATCTGCGGGTGCGGTTCGCCACCGGACCGAACCATCAACTGGCCGACGGCACCGAGGTGTTCTGGCCGTACAAGCGCGACCCGCAGACCCTGGCCCGCCCCTGGGCGGTGCCCGGCACCCCCGGTCTCGAACACCGTATCGGCGGGATCGAGAAGCAGGACGGCACGGGCAATATCTCGTACGACCCGGCCAACCACGACCTCATGGTGCGCACCCGTCAGGCCAAGATCGACGGTATCCAGGTGCCCGATGTGACCGTCGACGACCCGGACGGCGCCCGCACCCTGGTGCTGGGCTGGGGCTCCACCTACGGCCCGATCACCGCCGCCGTCCGCCGGCTGCGCAGGGGCGGGACGCCCATCGCCCAGGCCCATCTGCGCCATATCAACCCCTTCCCGCGCAATCTCGGGGAGATCCTCGCGCGTTACGACAAGGTCGTGGTGCCGGAGATGAACCTCGGGCAGCTCGCCACCCTGCTGAGGGCGAGATATCTGGTGGACGCGCACTCGTACAACCAGGTCAACGGCATGCCGTTCAAGGCCGAGCAGCTCGCCACGGCTCTCAAGGAGGCCATCCATGTCTGACGCCAACGAGTTGCTGACGCTGGTCCCCAAGGCCGCGGCCAAGCAGTCCATGAAGGACTTCAAGTCGGACCAGGAGGTCCGCTGGTGCCCCGGCTGCGGTGACTACGCGGTACTGGCCGCGGTCCAGGGCTTCATGCCCGAACTGGGCCTGGCCAAGGAGAACATCGTCTTCGTCTCGGGCATCGGCTGCTCCTCCCGCTTCCCGTACTACATGAATACGTACGGGATGCACTCCATCCACGGCCGCGCCCCCGCGATCGCCACCGGTCTGGCCACCTCGCGCCGCGATCTGTCGGTCTGGGTCGTCACGGGCGACGGGGACGCGCTCTCCATCGGCGGCAACCACCTGATCCACGCGCTGCGCAGGAACGTCAATCTCAAGATCCTGCTGTTCAACAACCGGATCTACGGGCTGACCAAGGGCCAGTACTCCCCCACCTCCGAGCTCGGGAAGATCACCAAGTCGACCCCGATGGGCTCGCTCGACGCGCCCTTCAACCCGGTGTCGCTGGCGATCGGCGCGGAGGCTTCGTTCGTGGCCCGTACGGTCGACTCCGACCGCAAGCACCTCACCGAGGTACTGCGGCAGGCCGCCGACCACCCGGGCACGGCGCTGGTGGAGATCTACCAGAACTGCAACATCTTCAACGACGGCGCCTTCGAGGTCCTGAAGGACAAGCAGCGGGCGGAAGAGGCCGTGATCCGGCTGGAGCACGGGCAGCCGATCCGCTTCGGCGCCGAGGGCTCCAAGGGTGTGGTCAGGGACCCGGCGACCGGTGATCTCCAGGTCGTGGCCGTCACCCCCGAGAACGAGTCGCGGATCGTCGTCCATGACGCGCACGCGGCGAGCCCCACCACGGCGTTCGCGCTGTCGCGTCTCGCGGACCCGGACACCCTGCACCACACGCCCATCGGGGTACTGCGCAGCGTCGAGCGGCCGGTCTACGACACCTTGATGTCGGACCAGCTCGACCTGGCCGTCGAACAGCAGGGCAAGGGTGATCTGTCCACGGTGCTCGCCGGTGGCGACACCTGGACCGTCGTCGGCTGAGCCGTAGCCGGCCGTAGTGCGCCGTGCGCCGTGAGGCCCGGATCTTCTAGGAGATCCGGGCCTTGTCGTATGCCTCGGAAGCCGGGGCCGGGTCGTCCGTCTCGGCGGCTCGGGTCCTGTCGTACGCCTCGCGGGCCCGGAACACCTCGTCCAGCCGCCGTTCGGTCCAGCGGGCCAGCCCCCAGACCTGCTCGGCGGCCTCCCTGCCCAGACCGGTCAGCGTGTAATCCACGCGCGGCGGGATGACGGGCCGGGCGTCGCGATGGACGAAGCCGTCGCGCTCCAGGGTCCTGAGCGTCTGCGCGAGCATCTTCTCGCTGACACCGCCGACCTCGCGCCGCAGCTCGCTGAAGCGGTACGAGCGCTCCAGCAGGGCGGCCAGTACGAGCACACCCCAGCGGCTCGTGACATGTTCCAGGACCAGCCGGGAGGGGCACATCTGCCGGTTGACGTCCGGCACGCTGCTTACGGTCATACCCGTACCTTACTTCAAAGTGGGTACTTACCCCAGGTTAGTGCAGCCCGTAGGGTGAGTTCCAGAGCGCTACGAAACCGTACGAACTGGAGAAATCCCCCATGAGCATCGTTGTCACCGGAGCCACCGGACATCTCGGCCGGCTGGTCGTCGAGTCCCTGCTCGCCGCCGATGTCCCGGCCGACGGGATCGCCGCCGTCGCGCGGAGCGAGGAGAAGGCGGCGGATCTCGTGACGCGCGGTGTCGAGCTGCGCCTCGCCGACTACAACCGCCCCGAGACGCTGGCGGGAGCGTTCCACGCGGGCGACCGGGTGCTGCTGATCTCCGGGAGCGAGGTCGGCAGGCGCGTACCGCAGCACAGCGCCGTCATCGACGCGGCGCGGGCGGCGGGCGTGGCCCAGCTCGCGTACACGGGCGTGCTGGGCGGGCCCGAGGCCGACTTCGAGCTGGCGGCCGAGCACAAGGAGACCGAGCGCCTGATCCTCGAATCGGGACTGCCGTACACCTTCCTGCGCAACGGCTGGTACACCGAGGTCTACACCGACAACCTCGCCCCCGTGCTGGAGCACGGCACCGTCGTCGCCAACGCGGGCGAGGGCCGTCTCGCCTCCGCGTCCCGCGCCGACTACGCGGCGGCGGCCGCCGCCGTACTGACCGGCGACGGCCATCTGAACGCGGTGTACGAGCTGAGCGGCGACACGGCGTGGTCGTTCGCCGAGTACGCGGCCGAGCTGTCACGGCAGACCGGCAGGACGATCACGTACAGCGACGTGCCGGGCGCGACGCGGCTGGAGATCCTCACCGGCGCCGGAGTGCCCGAGCCGTTCGCGGCGATCCTCGTGGACGTGGACCACGCGATCGCGCGGGGTCTGCTCGCCCGTACGACCGGTGATCTGGCACGGCTGGCCGGGCGCCCGACGACACCGCTCGCCGACACGGTCGCCGAGGCGCTCAAGGCCTGACGCGCCCTCAGCCCGCTCACACCCGCACCCGCACGCCACGGGGGCACTCCCCGTACCGCGCCCCCGTGACCGCTCCCGCACTGCCCAGCACTGCCCCGTACCACCCCCCGTACCGACCCGGTACCGCCCCCGGACCGTCATGACCGTATGACGGTACGGGAATGACATGCGGCCCCGCCCGGCGTTACCTTCATGGCGGAACGGCGCGGGGCGGACAGGGCAGCGCGGGACGGACGGGGAGGGCCAGTGAAGGCGGACAGCGAGCAGCGGAGCGGACTGCTGTACGGGGTCGGCGCCTACGGGATGTGGGGGCTGGTCCCGCTCTTCTGGCCACTGCTCGAACCGGCCGGCGCGACGGAGATCCTCGCCCACCGCATGGTCTGGTCGCTGGGCGTGGTCGCGATCTGGCTGCTGGCGCTGCGCCGCTGGGGCTGGATGACCGAGCTGATACGCCAGCCCCGAAAGCTGGGGCTCATCGCCGTCGCCGCCGTCACCATCTCCCTCAACTGGGGTTTCTATATCTGGGCGGTCAACACCGGCCGGGTCGTGGAAGCCGCTCTCGGCTATTTCATCAATCCGCTCGTGACGATCGCCCTGGGCGTTCTGCTGCTCAAGGAACGGCTGCGGCCCGCGCAGTGGACGGCGGTCTTCATCGCCTTCGCCGCCGTGCTGGTCCTGGCCGTCGGCTACGGGCAGCCGCCGTGGATCTCTCTGGTGCTGGCCTTCTCGTTCGCGACATACGGCCTGATCAAGAAGAAGATCAATATCGGCGGTCTGGAGTCACTGGCGGCGGAGACCGCGGTCCTCTTCCTGCCCGCGCTCGGCTATCTGGTGTGGCTGGGCGTGTCCGGCTCGACCACATTCGGCAGCGAGGGGACGGGTCATATGGCCCTGCTCGCCGGGACGGGCGTGGTCACCGCCCTGCCGCTGGTCTGCTTCGGCGCGGCGGCGATCCGGGTGCCGCTGTCGACGCTGGGGCTGCTCCAGTATCTGGCCCCGGTCTTCCAGTTCCTGCTGGGCGTCCTCTATTTCCACGAGGCGATGCCCCCGGAGCGGTGGGCAGGCTTCTCACTGGTCTGGCTGGCGCTGGCGATCCTGACCTGGGACGCGCTGCGCAACGCCCGGCGTACGAGGGGGCAGGCACTGGCGCTGCGGCTGGCTGCGGCCGCCGCGGCGGCGGCCGCAGCCGCGCCGGTTCCGGCTCCGTCGCCGTCGGAACCGGCGCCCTTGGCCTCGGAACCGGCGCCCTCGCAGTCGTCGCCGGGCGCGGGCCGCCACGAGCCCGCGACCTGACCGCGGCGGCGAGCCGGCTCCGCACGGCGTTCGGGCGTACGAAGGATCAAACCGCCCGTGTCCGTCGGGGACATCATCACGTAACCGCGATAAATGGCTACATGTCTGCCATCACACCCCCTCCCGCGCCCCTGCACTGGAAACTCGTGATCGACGCGGCCGACCCGCACGCCCAGGCCGACTTCTGGGCCGCCACGCTCGGCTACGCCGTCGAGGACAACAGCACGCTGATCCAGCGGCTTCTGGGCCTCGGCGCCGCAGCGGACACCGACACCGTGAAGTCGCACGGCAGGCTCGCCTGGCGGGATCTGGTCGCCGTCCGCCATCCGGGCGATCCGTACGAGGAGGAGAGCGGCACCGGGCTCGGCCGACGGATCCTTTTCCAGCGCGTGCCGGAGGCGAAGACCGCCAAGAACCGGCTCCATCTGGATGTGCACTCCGGACCCGGGCAACGCACCGCCGAGGTCGGCCGGCTGAAGGTGCTGGGCGCGACGGTGCTCCACGAGACGAACGAACCCTCCGGGCAGTGGACCATCATGGCCGACCCCGAGGGCAATGAATTCTGCGTTCACTAGGACACGGCATATGAACACGGCGTACGAATGACATCCGTATCCGCTCCCCCGGTCACTTCTTGACGACGGGCCGCCGTCGGGGCATGGAGCGATGAGCGGTGGCGGTATGGCGGGGCTCGGGAAAACGGGTCAGGGCGATCTGCCGGATGAACTGATAAAGGCACGCGCAGGCCGAGATGGGGGGCAGCGCGGCCACCGCGATACCGGGGAGGGTCTTGGGGGCGGCGCTCACGCACAGGGTCACCGCGACGGAGGAGAAAAGCAGCAGGATCAGCCAGGGATGGGTGATCTTCCGGCGGTGCAGCGCGGAGCGCAGGATGGAGAAGGTCGCCACCAGCCAGGGGCCGAAGACCAGCAGCGGCCACCACCGGGCCAGCCCCGACGGCGCAACGGTCAGCGCCATCTCTTCGAGCGGGTGGTACGAGACGCTCGCGCCCAGGGCACTGATCACCGTGACGGCGGCGGCCGTCAGCGCGGAGAGCAGCAGGCTGAACACCCTCACCCAGGTGCCCGCCTGCCACCGCGGCTCCTTGGGCTTGCGCCGGTTGCGGGAGCGCGGGCGCGGTACGGCCATCGGGGGCGGGGCGGCGGCGCCGGGCACGCCGTCCGCGGCCGACGCGCGCAGGAGTTGCGCGAGCCCCTCCTCCAGACTGACCGTGTCCAGCACCGGATCGAAACCGGGCTCCTGATAAAGGCCGGACTCCGGATAGGCGTCGGGGCGGTCCGGGTACCCGCCGGATTCCATATAGGCGCCGGGATCCGGATAACCGCCGGGCTCCTGTGGAGAACCGTTCCCTTCCGAGAGGTCCGTTCCATAGGGCTCCCTGGCCTCGGCGAAGCGAATGTAGTGCGGATCATGGAAATCAGCGTGATCATGCATGGCACACCTGTCCCGGCCCGCTGTCCGAACCGAGAGCGGCGGCCCGGGGCGCCGGCATACCGATATGGCGGTGGAATCCGTCCTCGATGCGGTCCATGACGCGCATGAAGTCGTCCAGCAGATCCGCGCACTGGTCCGGTTCCACCAGGCGGGCGCCACGGACCGGCGCTGCCGCGTCACCACCCCGCTCCGCGTTCGCCGAGGACCCGGCCACGCCGACGGCTGCGGCGGCGGCGCCCAAGCTCCAACTAATGGGCCAAGAATGCGAATTCGGTGACGTCATACGCGGTAAACGAACGAACACCTTCCGGCAGTTGCCCGGCAATAGAGTGACCCACTAGCACATGACCATACCGTCGCCGATCACGCGCCGGAGCGCGCGAGAATGACCATCGGCCTAATCACTCGTCGGAATCGATATCGCCATAAGGACGGCCGGTCACGGTCGCATCCGGTCACACGGTTCACTTGATCCGACAGAAACCGAACGCCGTCCATGACCCAAAAGCGGCTCCGGCGGAAACGGTTCGAATCCGGCGTAACGCGCCTGTGACGCACTTCACCCGCACGGTGGTCATCGAGTCCATCGCGGTCAAGGCACGGCCACACCTCCGAACGGCTGACCGCAGAATCGATTCATCGGCGCCCATTCGTGCGACGGCGGCGTGCGGGCACCTGTCGACGCGGACATTGCTGGTTCTGTTCCACCCGTCCCACGCACCGCTGGACCGGTGCCCCGGATCGTCACACCGGTCAGGAGACAAGGCATGCGGTACGAAATGCGCGCGGAGTACGCGGACGGCTCGTCGCCCCACGACCGGTACCCCCGGCTGGAAATCTGGCATATGACGCGGGTGGACGAATCGACCGCGCTGTGCGGACGGGATCTGGACGAGGACGCTCTCACCCAGTCCGCGGACGCGTGGGGCACATCCGCCGGCCGGCCTCTCTGCCACGCCTGCGGCGCTCTCTACATCCACCAGGTCCCCTGAGGGCCCTCGTCCGCACCGGTTTCCTCGGAGACCTTCACCCGCTCGCCCGGCGGAATCCGCCCGTCTTCCCGGCTTCCGTGGTCCGCTCAGCGAACACCCATGACCGATTTGCGCTCTTGACGGTAAGTCAAGCTCTCACTCACCATTCAGCACGCACAGCGCACCAACAGCTCCAACGCCCCGCGCCGCAGTCGCCGTGGGGCGTCTTGCACGTTCCGTCCCTGTCCCCGTACGGAATCCGGAGCCCCCACATGAAACTCTCCGTTCCCGGAGTGCGCCGAATACCGGCCATACGCGCCATTCCCACGATATCGGCCAGAGTCGCCCTGCCCGTCGGGCTGGCCCTCGCCGGACTGCTCGCCACCACGGCGCCAAGTGCGACCGCGGCCCCCGTCGCCTCTCCCAGACCCGCGCAGTCCGCGCCGGCGGCCGTCCTCGCGGCCCCCGACATCCCGCTCGCCAACGTCAAAGCGCATCTCACCCAGCTCTCGTCGATCGCCGCCGCCAACGGCGGCAACCGCGCCCACGGCCGCCCCGGTTATCTGGCGTCCGTCAACTACGTGAAGGGCAAGCTGGACGCGGCGGGATTCACCACCACCGTCCAGCAGTTCACCTCCAGCGGCGCCACCGGCTACAACCTGATAGCCGACTGGCCGGGCGGTGATCCGAATCAGGTCATCATGTCCGGCTCGCACCTCGACTCGGTCACCTCGGGCGCCGGCATGAACGACAACGGTTCGGGTTCCTCGGCCATTCTGGAGACCGCGCTCGCCGTCTCCCGCGCTCAGCTCCAGCCCGCCAAGCATCTCCGCTTCGCCTGGTGGGGCGCCGAGGAGCTGGGTCTGGTCGGGTCCAGGTACTACGTCACCAACCTCCCGACCGCCGACCGCGCGAAGATCAGCGGCTATCTGAACTTCGACATGATCGGCTCCCCGAACCCCGGGTACTTCGTCTACGACGACGATCCGACGATCGAGCAGACCTTCAAGGACTACTACGCGGGCCTCGGTGTCCCCACCGAGATCGAGACCGAGGGCGACGGCCGCTCCGACCACGCTCCGTTCGCGAATGTGGGCGTCCCGGTCGGCGGGCTCTTCAGCGGCGCCGACTACACCAAGACCGCGGCCCAGGCACAGAAGTGGGGCGGCACCTCGGGGCAGGCCTTCGACCGCTGCTACCACTCCTCCTGCGACACGACGGCGAACATCAACGACACCGCGCTCGACCGCAACAGCGACGCCGTCGCCTACGCGGTCTGGACGCTGTCGGCCGCCACCGTCCCGCCGCCCACCGGTACGGTCTTCGAGACCCTCACGGACGTCACCATCCCGGACAACGGCGCCGCCATCACCTCGTCGCTGAACGTCACGGGCATCGCGGGCAACGCTCCCCCGACGCTCAGGGTGGGCGTGGACATCAAGCACACCTGGCGCGGTGACGTGGTCATCGATCTGATCGGCCCGAGCGGCACGGCCTACCGCCTGAAGAACTCCAGCGGCAGCGACTCGGCGGACAATGTGATCGCCACCTACACGGTGAACGCGTCGAGTGAGGTGGCCAGCGGGCTCTGGAGGCTCCGGGTCCAGGACGTGGCGGCCCAGGACACGGGATACATCGACAGCTGGCGGCTCACCTTCTGAGGCCCGCTGACGCTCGCTGACACCTTCTGACGCACTTCCGCACCACCTTCGTCTGCCTGGGCGCACGTGCCACCGCGCCCAGGCAGACAGCCGTCCCGGCCCTGTCTCGTCGGCTCAGGGCGTCAGGCCGTGATGTCCTTCGCCGTGAACCGCGCCCAGGCAGCCGAGCCGAACACGGCCGCGTACAGCGCCTGGAGACCGAGGTTCCTGACGATCTCGTCCCAGTAGACCGGCTCACGCAGCAGATCCGCGAACGACAGCCAGTAGTGCGGGAAGAGATACGGCTGTATCGCGTGCAACTGCGGGATCGTGTCCAGGATCTGCACCGTGACCAGCAGCCCCACCGTCGCCGCCATCGCCGCGATCCCGCTGCTCGTCAGAGTGGAGACGAACAGGCCCAGCGCCGCGAGTCCGATCAGCGAGGCGGCCACGATCACGGCGATCAGCAGGGCCCGTATCAGACCGTCCCCGAAGGAGATACGGGTGCCCGAGATCGTGGTGACCTCGCCCAACGGGAAGAGCAGCGCGCCGACGGCGAGTGCCGAGGCCGCCACGACCAGGGTGGCGACCAGACAGAAGGCCATCGTGGAGGCGTACTTGGCGAGCAGCAGCCGGGTCCGGCCGGCCGGTGCGACCAGGAGATAGCGCAGGGTGCCGCCGCTTGCCTCGCCCGCGATCGCGTCCCCCGCTATGACTCCGACCGCCATCGGAAGGAAGACGGGCAGGGTGGCGGCGAGTGCGGCGAAGACCAGGAACAGTCCGTTGTTGGTGATCTGGGTGAGGAAGGCGGGGCCGCCCTCCGGGCCGCCACCTCCCATGCCTCCGCCGTCGCTCGTCTGGATCTTCACTGCGATACCGATGAGAACGGGGACGGCCGCCAGCACACCCAGCAGCGCGAGGGTGCGCCAGCGCCGGAACGTGGTGGTCAGCTCGGAGCGGAACAGTCCGAACGCCCACCACAGCCGGGGCCCTCGGACCCGGAACTCCTCCGGCGGCCCACCCAGCGCGTCCACCGTCCCGGCACCCGCACCCGCACCGGTCCCAGGTCCGGTCCCGGGGCCGGGCCCCGTCCCGGGCATGGTGCCCGCGCCCGCACCGGGGCCCGTCCCGCCCTCAGCCGGCGACATCGAAGCCCTCCCCGGTCAGCGCGACAAAGGCGTCCTCCAGCGAGACGCGCTCGATACCGAAGGAGCGCACCCGCACCCCGGCCCGTACCAGCGCGGCATTGAGGTCCGCCGGGTCCACCGGCTCTCCCTCGCCCGTGGGCAGCTCCCCGCTCACCCGGTCGCCCGCCACGGTCACATCGGCCACCCCGAGCCCCTTCAGCACCCGGGCGGCCTCGCCGGGGTCGGGGGTGGTGACGGCCAGTCTGCCCCGGGTCCCGGCCGCCAGCTCGGCGACCGTCCCCTGAGTGATCAGCCGCCCCTGGGCCATCACGGCGGCGTGCGTGCACAGTTGCTCGATCTCGTCGAGGAGATGCGAGGAGAGGAAGACCGTCGTGCCGTCGGCCGCCAGCTCCCGCACCAGGGCCCTGATCTCCCGCATGCCCTGCGGATCGAGCCCGTTCGTGGGTTCGTCGAGCACCAGCAGCCGGCGCCGTTGCAGCAGGGCGGCGGCGAGCCCGAGCCGCTGTTTCATACCGAGGGAGTACACCTTGGCCTTCTTGCCCGCGGCGGCGGTCAGCCCGACCCGGTCCAGGGCCTCGGCCACCCGGGCGCGGCGGGTGCGGGGATCGGCCGTCGGGTCCGCCGAGTCGTACCGTACGAGATTGTCCCGGCCGGTCAGATAGCCGTACAGCGCGGGGCCCTCGATCAGCGCGCCCACCTGGGGCAGTACCGCGCGTGCCGCGTGTGGCATGGGGCGGCCGAGCAGCGTGGCCGAGCCGGCCGTCGGCTGGATCAGCCCCATCAGCATCCGGATGGTGGTGGTCTTGCCCGATCCATTGGGGCCGAGGAAGCCGAAGACACTGCCGGCGGGAACGGTCAGATCGAGGCGGTCGACGGCGAGCTGCCCGCCGCGGAAGCGCTTGGTGAGCCCGCGCGTCTCGATCACAGGGGGCACGCCGGAACCTCCGGGCGCACCCGGCATGCCCGGCCCGCCGGACACTGCCCCGGTGACGGCTGTCATCTCGCTCCCCCGTTCTCGCTCTCGTCGGGCACCCTTTCGAGAACGGACCGGCCCCGGTCAGCGTTCCGCCCCGCCGCACATGACGTACGACGGGGCGGTCCGCTAGCGCGTCACTTGGCCTCGTTGGCCGCCTTGACCAGCACGTCCTTCGTCACGGCGCCGACGTAGACCTTTCCGTCGTCCGTCAACAGCGCATTGACGAGACGGGTCTTGTAGACGGTGCCCGAGCCGAACTTGCCCGTGGCCTTGTCGCCCAGCGCGTCGAGGAACGACTGCGCCTCGGCCGGCAGATCGCCCGACGTCGCCGAGGGCAGGTCCGCGCCTCCCGGAGTCGTCAGCTCGTAGACGGCGTTCCAGCCCTTGCCGATGACCTTCTGACCGCCGGACTCCGCGAAGGCACCCGTGTCCGCCTTGGGGATCTCCGGCGCCTTGTTGTCCTCGGCCCGCGTCACCTTCGTGCCCTTGGGGGGCGTGAAGTCGAAGGCCGAGGCGGCGGGCTTGGCGAAGTCGACCTTGGTGAAGCCGATGTCGACCACGGCCTTGCCGCCACTGCTCGGCGTGAGCGTGAACTTGAGCGGGGTGCCGGTCTCGGCGTCGACCGCGATCTTGATCGAGCCGACCGTCGAACCGGTCTGCTTGGGCTTGATCAGGAGCTGGTAGGCGTCGCGCCCGGCGATCCGGGACGTGCCGTCGACCGTCACCGAGGTGGTGTCGGCCGAGGCCTTCAGCGCCTCCCGGGCGAAGTCCTGAGGGGTGGCCGGCGCGCCCTTGGCCCCGGCCCCCTTCTCGGTCCGCTCGTGCTTGCCCTTCTCGCCGTTCTTCGGGGAGGCCGCGTGGTACGCCTCGTTGGAGGCGCTGTCGTACGCCCAGACCTCGTCGCCGTTGCGGATCAGGCTGTACTCGGCGGCGTCGTCCTGGATCGAGAGCCGCTGCTTGTCGGGACCGTCCGCCGCGACCCGCAGTGTGTGCGTGCCGGAGGTCAGCTCCATCAGCTTGGCGTTCGGGTCCGCGGTGGAACCGCTCGCCCCCGCGCCGCCCTTGGGGGTGAGCGCGCTGCCCGCCGCGCCCCCGAGGCCGCCCAGCGAGGGGAGCCCCAGATCCGTGCTGATCTTCACCGAGCCCGAGAGCTGCTCGGTGTCCGACGCGGCGATCTTCTCGATGAGCTCCTCCGCGCTGATCTTCGGCAGCTCGGGATCTCCGGTCGCGGCCAGTGCCGGGACGAGCCCGATGGTCGCCGCAGCCACTCCCGCCACCGCGGCAGGGACCGCGTAGCGCGCCGCCAGACGACGGCCCGCGCGAGGCTCCCTGTCCTCCTCGGTGATCTGTGCGCTGTCGTTCGGTGCCATGTGTGCCCTACCTCCGTGGTCGGCGGCCTTCCGTCCTCTGCACATGTCCACTCCGCGCCGCCATTCTCACCCGAATTGGTCAGGAGTGGTGTTGTCCATCTGACCAAATCGGCCCGGCGTAAGCGTCAGACCCCGGGTGCAACTTCCCCTACTGCTCTGGGATGACATTCGGACGAGATGCCTCCCCTGCCCAGTAGGGGGAGGCCCGTTGATCCGCTCGGGGGCGGCCGGGGAACGCACCGGCGGCGGCGCTCACCGCCACCACATGAGTGATGACGGGCCGTCAGCCCATCCGGGGGACCGTCGTGGAGGAGGGCGGTCCGGGGCGCCCCGGACCGCGGCCGGGCCTTCGTCCTACCGCGGCCCGGGGCCATCAGCCCGAGCCGTCAGCCCGAGCCGGCAGCCGTCAGCCCGCGCGGTGGACCACCGCGTCGCAGAGCTCCACCAGCGCCGACTTCGCGTAGCACTCCGGCAGCGGCGTCAGCGTCGACCGTGCCTCCTCCGCGTACCGCACGGTGTCACGCCGGGCCTGCTCCAGCGCCGGATGCGCGCGCAGCCGGCGCAGCACCTCCGCGTGCCGCGCGTCGTCCGCCAGATCGCCGTCCAGGAGTTCGACCAGCGCGAGATCGTCCGGGAGTCCGTGCGCCTCGGCCTGCGCGCGCAGCAGCAGCACCGGCAGCGTCGCGACGCCCTCGCGCAGGTCCGTACCGGGTGTCTTGCCCGACTCGTGCGTGTCGCTGCCGATGTCGAGGACGTCGTCGGCGAGCTGGAAGGCGACGCCGAGCCGCTCACCGTACTGCGTCAGGATGTCGACGACGGCCTCGTCCGCGCCGGACATCATCGCGCCGAACCGGCCGGAGACGGCGATCAGGGAGCCCGTCTTGCCGCCGATGACATCGAGATAGTGATCGACCGGATCCCGTCCGTCGCGCGGTCCCGCCGTCTCCAGGATCTGGCCCGTCACCAGCCGTTCGAACGCCTCCGCCTGGATACGGACGGCCTCGGGGCCCAGGTCGGCCACGATGTGCGAGGCACGGGCGAAGAGAAAGTCACCCGTGAGGACCGCGGCCGAATTGCCCCAGCGGGCGTTGGCGCTGTCCACCCCGCGGCGGACCTCCGCCTCGTCCATCACGTCGTCGTGGTACAGCGTCGCGAGATGGGTCAGCTCGACGACCACGGCCGCGGGCACGATCCCGGGCGCGTACGGGTCACCGAACTGGGCCGCGAGCATCACCAGGAGCGGCCTGAACCGTTTGCCGCCGGCCCGTACCAGATGCTGAGCGGCCTCCGTGATGAAGGGCACCTCGCTCTTGGTGGCTTTGAGCAGCCCCGCCTCGACAGCCGCCAGTCCGGTCTGGACATCGGCCTCAAGAGCCTGGCCCCGCACGCTCAGCCCGAACGGCTCGACGACGGTCACGAGAGGTACTCCTGTCTGCTGACGATCACACGGATTGTCGATGTGTCGCTGTCATCACTCAAGTCAGCGTATCCGGTCGCCTTTCGATCACCATGGGCGCCTTCCCGGCACCGCCGGTATGTTCGGGATCGGCCATACGACCGGGCGCGGCCGTTCTGTCCGGAACGGCGGCCGACGGCCGGGCGAACAGGGGGCGGCCGCCATCTGGCGACACCAGCGCCGCTCCGGTGCGCGAAGGCAGGTCCGTGAGCCCCGGAAAGCCCCCGGACGGGCACCCGGACGGCGCCGGTTCGGGGCTACCGCGGGTACGGTCGCCGGACCATCGGGAACACCTCGCACTTTTGGGTCGAAGCGGACTTTTCGCCGGTGCCGCGGCGGGGCAACGTCGACGTAACGTGTCCTGCATCGACCCGGAAAGCGAGGCAGCACCCATGCCCGAGCAGAGCCCGCTCGTACCGGCCGAGGGCGACCCCTTCGGCCCGCACAACCTGCCGTACGGAGTCTTCTCCACGGCCGACGAGCCCGACCGCCGACGGCTGGGTGTCCGTATCGGCGATCAGGTGCTCGACGCGGGAGCGGCGGCGAAGGCCCTGGGCTCCCCGTACGCGGCGCTGCTGGACCGGCCGAGCCTCAACCCCCTGATGGCCGCCGGGCGCACGGCCTGGCGCGATGTACGCCGGGCCCTGACCGCGTGGGTCACCGTCCCGGCGCACCGGGCGGACATAGAGCCCCTGCTCCATCCGCTCGGCGCCGTCACCCTGCATCTGCCGTACGAGGTCGCGGACTATGTCGACTTCTACGCGAGCGAGCACCACGCCACCAATGTGGGCCGGATCTTCCGGCCCGACGGTGCCGCGCTGACCCCCAACTGGAAGCATCTTCCGATCGGTTACCACGGCCGGGCCGGCACGGTCGTCGTCTCCGGTACGGATGTGGTGCGCCCCTCGGGCCAGCGCAAGGCGCCCTCCGACCCGGCACCCGTCTTCGGGCCCACCGGCAAGCTCGACATCGAGGCGGAGGTCGGCTTTGTCGTCGGTACGCCCTCGGCGCGCGGCACGGCGGTGGAGCCGGCCTCCTTCCGCGACCATGTCTTCGGGCTCTCCCTCCTCAACGACTGGTCGGCACGCGACATCCAGGCGTGGGAGTACGTACCGCTCGGCCCGTTCCTCGGGAAGTCCTTCGCCACGTCCGTCTCGGCCTGGGTGACCCCGCTGGAGGCCCTGGACGCGGCCAGGGTGGCGCCCCCGGTCCGTACCGAGGCGCTGCTCCCCTATCTGGACGACGCGGACGACGAGGAGCCGGGCGGCTTCGATCTGCGGATCACGGTGTCACTCAACGGCCAGGTGATCTCGGAGCCGCCGTTCTCGTCGATGTACTGGACGGCGGCCCAGCAGTTGGCCCATATGACGATCAACGGCGCCTCGCTGCGTACGGGCGACCTCTTCGCGTCCGGTACGGTCAGCGGCCCGGCCCGGGAGGAGCGCGGCTCCCTCCTCGAACTCACCTGGAACGGCACCGAGCCGCTCGAACTGCCCGACGGCAAGCGGACGTTCCTGGAGGACGGCGACGAGGTCACCCTGACGGCCTGGGCCCCGGGCCCCGACGGCACCCGGGTCGGGCTCGGCGAGGTGACGGGCCGGATCGTCTCCGGATGACCCACGGACGATGCCCCACGCACAGGGCCCGGCACCTCGATGAGGTGCCGGGCTCTGTCGTATATATACGTACGGGCACACCGGACGGAGGCGCAGACGCGCGCCCGTGCGACCGGACAGGACCTAGCGCACAAAGCCCCCGGCCTGGCTCGCCAGGTCCAGGAAGTACTGCGGAGCCACACCGAGCACCAGCGTGACGACCACACCGATACCGATCGCCATCGTCGTCAGCGCCGAGGGCACCGCGACCGTCGGGCCCTCGGGCTTCGGCTCGCTGAAGAACATCAGCACGATGACCCGGATGTAGAAGAACGCCGCGATCGCCGAGGCGATCACACCGACCACCACCAGCGCGCCCGCGCCTCCGTCGGCCGCCGCCTTGAACACCGCGAACTTCCCGGAGAAGCCCGAGGTCAGCGGGATACCGGCGAAGGCGAGCAGAAAGACCGCGAAGACCGCGGCCACCAGCGGCGAACGCCGCCCGAGCCCGGCCCACTTGGACAGATGCGTCGCCTCGCCGCCCGCGTCCCGTACCAGCGTGACGACCGCGAAAGCGCCGATCGTGACGAAGGAGTACGCCCCCAGATAGAAGAGGACGGACGAGATGCCCTCGGGCGTCGCGGCGATCACACCGGCCAGGATGAAGCCCGCGTGCGCGATCGAGGAGTACGCCAGCAGCCGCTTGATGTCGGTCTGGGTGATCGCGACGATCGCACCGCCCAGCATGGTGACGATGACGACGGCCCACATGACCGGCCGCCAGTCCCAGCGCAGCCCCGGCAGGACGACATAGAGCAGCCGCAGCAGCGCGCCGAAGGCCGCCACCTTGGTCGCCGCGGCCATGAAGCCGGTGACGGGGGTGGGAGCGCCCTGGTAGACATCCGGCGTCCACATGTGGAACGGCACCGCGCCGACCTTGAAGAGCAGCCCCATCAGGATCAGCGCGCCGCCGATGAGCAGCAGCGCGTCATTGCCCATGGTGTCCGCGAGCGCCGGGCTGACGTTCTGGACGGTGCCGTCGACGACCTCCGCGATGCGCGCGTACGACACGGAGCCCGCGTACCCGTAGAGCAGAGCGATCCCGAAGAGCAGGAAGGCCGACGAGAAGGCACCCAGCAGGAAGTACTTGACCGCGGCCTCCTGCGACATCAGCCGCTTGCGGCGGGCGAGGGCGCAGAGGAGATAGAGCGGCAGCGAGAAGACTTCCAGCGCGATGAAGAGCGTCAGCAGATCGTTGGCCGCCGGGAAGACCAGCATGCCCGCGACGGCGAACAGGGCCAGCGGGAACACCTCGGTGGTGGTGAACCCGGCCCTGACCGCGGCCTTCTCGCTCTCGCTGCCGGGCACGGCCGCGGCCTGCGCGACGAAGGAGTCGATCCGGTTGCCGTGGGACTCCGGATCGAGCCGGCGCTCGGCGAAGGTGAACACGGCCACGACCGAGGCCAGCAGGATCGTGCCCTGGAGGAAGAGCGTCGGGCCGTCGATGGCGATGGCGCCCATGGCCGCGATGTGCTTCTTCGAGGTGCCGTATCCGCCGGCCGCCAGGGCGACCACCGCCGCGAAGGCGGCGGCCAGGGCGACGACGGAGAGGAAGAGCTGCGCGTGGTAGCGCGCCTTACGGGGGAGGAACGCCTCGATCAGGATCCCCAGGACGGCGGCGCCCGCCACGATCAGGGTCGGCGCCAGCTGCGCGTATTCGATGTTCGGGGCCGGGATCTTGTCGATCCCGTCGGCCGCCGTCGTTGTCCACAGGCTGTGGACGGCTGTCGCACTCACGGGGCGGCCTCCACCTCGGGCTTGGGGTCGGTCTGCTGTACGTCGGACATCGTGTGCTCCACCGCCGGGTTGACGATCTCGGTGAGCGGCTTCGGATAGACGCCCAGGAAGAGCAGCAGCGCGATCAGCGGGGCGACGACCACCAGCTCCCGGACCCTCAGATCGGGCATGGTCCTGACCTCGGCCTTCACCGGCCCGGTCATCGTGCGCTGGTAGAGCACGAGGACATAGAGCGCGGCGAGCACGATGCCGATGGTGGCGATGATGCCGACCACCGGATATCTGCTGAAGGTGCCGACCAGGACCAGGAACTCACTCACGAACGGGGAGAGCCCCGGCAGCGAGAGAGTGGCCAGACCGCCGATCAGGAACGTGCCCGCGAGAACCGGGGCGACCTTCTGCACCCCGCCGTAGTCCGCGATGAGCCGCGAGCCGCGCCGGGTGATCAGGAAGCCGGCCACCAGCATCAGCGCGGCCGTCGAGATCCCGTGGTTGACCATGTAGAGCGTGGCGCCCGACTGGCCCTGGCTGGTCATCGCGAAGATGCCCATGATGATGAAGCCGAAGTGCGAGATCGACGCGTACGCGATCAGCCGCTTGATGTCGCGCTGGCCGACCGCGAGCAGTGCTCCGTAGACGATGCTGACCAGCGCCAGCACCAGGATCGCCGGGGTGGCCCACTTGGACGCCTCCGGGAAGAGCTGGAGGCAGAAGCGCAGCATCGCGAAGGTGCCGACCTTGTCGACCACCGCGGTGATCAGTACGGCGACGGGCGCGGTGGCCTCGCCCATGGCGTTGGGCAGCCAGGTGTGCAGCGGCCACAGCGGCGCCTTTACCGCGAACGCGAAGAAGAAGCCGAGGAAGAGCCATCGCTCCGTGCTGGTGGCCATCGACAGCGAACCGCTGGCCCGTGCCTCGGCGATCTCGGAAAGGGAGAACGTCCCCGCCACGACATAGAGCCCGATCACCGCGGCCAGCATGATCAGGCCGCCGACCAGGTTGTAGAGGAGGAACTTGACCGCCGCGTACGAACGCTGCGTCGCCGCCGCCTCGTCCCCGCCGCCCGCCGTGGTGGCGGCGAACTGGGCGGGTGCGGCACGGTCCCCGAAGCCGCCGATGAGGAAGTACATCGGGATGAGCATGGCTTCGAAGAGGATGTAGAAGAGGAAGACATCGGTGGCCTCGAAGGAGAGGATCACCATCGCCTCGACCATCAGGATCAGCGCGAAGAAGCCCTGGGTCGGCCGCCAGCGGCGGTTCGGCCGGGAGTCCTCCAGCGGGTCGGCGTCATGCCAGCCGGCCAGGATCACGAACGGGATCAGCAGCGCGGTCAGGGCGAGGAGCGCCACCCCGATACCGTCCACGCCCAGCTCGTACCGCACCCCGAAGTCGGAGATCCAGGCATGCGACTCGGTGAGCTGATACCGGGCGCCGCCCGGCTCGAAGCGGACCACGACCAGGGCGGCCAGCACCAGGGTGGCGAGCGAGAAGACCAGCGCCAGCCACTTGGCGGCGGTGCGCCGGGCGGCCGGGACGGCCGCCGTGGCGATCGCGCCGACCGCGGGCAGCACCGCCGTCGCCGTCAGAAGAGGGAACGACATATCCGGTTACACCGCCCTCATCAGCAGGGTCGCGGCGATGAGCACTGCCGTACCTCCGAACATCGAGACCGCATAAGTGCGGGCGTAGCCGTTCTGCAGCTTGCGCAGCCGGCCGGAGAGCCCGCCGAACGACGCCGCGGTGCCGTTGACCACTCCGTCGACCAGGGTGTGGTCGACATAGACCAGGGAGCGGGTGAGGTGCTCGCCGCCGCGGACCAGGACCACATGGTTGAAGTCGTCCTGGAGCAGATCGCGGCGGGCGGCCCGGGTGAGCAGCGAGCCGCGCGGGGCGGTCACCGGGACCGGCCGGCGTCCGTACATCACCCAGGCCAGCGCCACCCCGATCACCAGGACGACCATGGTGGCCCCGGTGACGGCGGCCGCGCTGATCGGCGGTTCCCCGTGGTGGTATCCCGTGACCGGCTCCAGCCAGTGCACGAACCGCTCGCCGATGGCGAAGAACCCGCCAGCGAAGACCGAGCCGAAGGCCAGGATGATCATCGGGATGGTCATGGACTTCGGGGACTCGTGCGGATGCGGCTCGTGCCCGCCCGCGGCGGAGCCGCTGTCAGACGCTGCGTCCGACTGCCAGCGCTTCTCACCGAAGAAGGTCAGCAGCATCACCCGGGTCATGTAGAACGCGGTGATCGCCGCGCCGAGCAGGGTGACGGAGCCGAGGATCCAGCCCTGGGTGCCGCCCTTGGCGAAGGCCGCCTCAATGATCAGGTCCTTGGAGAAGAAACCGGAGAGACCGGGGAAGCCGATGATCGCCAGATAGCCGAGACCGAAGGTCACGAAGGTGACCGGCATGTACTTCCGCAGGCCGCCGTACTTCCGCATGTCGACCTCGTCGTTCATGCCGTGCATGACCGAACCGGCGCCGAGGAAGAGCCCGGCCTTGAAGAAGCCGTGCGTCACCAGGTGCATGATCGCGAACACGTAGCCGATCGGGCCGAGGCCCGCCGCCAGGATCATGTAGCCGATCTGCGACATCGTCGAGCCCGCGAGGGCCTTCTTGATGTCGTCCTTCGCGCAACCGACGATGGCACCGAAGAGGAGCGTCACCGCGCCGACCACCACGACCACCGTCTGGGCGTCCGGTGCGGCATTGAAGATGGCCCCGGACCGGGTGATCAGATACACGCCCGCGGTCACCATCGTGGCCGCGTGGATCAGGGCCGAGACCGGGGTCGGGCCCTCCATCGCGTCACCGAGCCAGGACTGGAGCGGCACCTGCGCCGACTTGCCGCACGCGGCGAGCAGCAGCATCAGCCCGATCGCCGTCATCTTCCCCTCGGTGGCGTCCCCGGTGGAGCCGAGGACCGGTCCGAAGGCGAAGGTCCCGAAGGTGGTGAACATCAGCATGATCGCGATCGACAGACCCATGTCGCCGACGCGGTTGACCAGGAAGGCCTTCTTGGCGGCGGTGGCCGCGCTGGGCTTGTGCTGCCAGAACCCGATGAGCAGGTACGAGGCGAGACCGACGCCCTCCCAGCCGAAGTACAGCAGGAGGTAGTTGTCGGCGAGGACCAGCAGCAGCATCGCCGCCAGGAACAGGTTCAGATAGCCGAAGAAACGGCGCCGCCGCTCGTCGTGCTCCATGTACCCGATCGAGTAGATGTGGATCAGCGTGCCCACACCGGTGATCAGCAGGACGAAGGTCATCGACAGCTGGTCGAGCTGGAAGGCGATGTCCGCCTGGAAGCTCTCGACGGGGACCCAGCTGAAGAGATGCTGGTGCAGCGTGCGTCCGTCACCGCTCTTGCCGAGCATGTCGCTGAACAGCACCACGCCGATCACGAACGACGCCGCGGCCAGCAGCGTGCCGAGCCAGTGGCCCACGCGGTCGAGCCGGCGGCCCCCGCAGAGGAGGACCGCTGCTCCCAGTAGAGGCGCCGCGATGAGCAGCGCGATCAAGTTCTCCACGATTCAGCGACCCCTCAGAGCTTCATCAGGCTGGCGTCGTCGACCGAGGCCGAGTGGCGGGAACGGAACACGGACACGATGATCGCCAGCCCGACCACGACCTCCGCGGCTGCGACGACCATGGTGAAGAAGGCGATGATCTGGCCGTCGAGATTGCCGTGCAACCGGGAGAAGGTCACGAACGCGAGATTGCAGGCGTTGAGCATCAGCTCGACACACATGAAGACCACGATCGCGTTCCGCCGGATCAGCACACCGGCGGCGCCGATGGTGAACAGCAGGGAGGCGAGATAGAGGTAGTAGACCGGGTTCACGAGTTGACCTCCTCCTCGTCACGGCCGAGCCGCTCCGCGGAACGCCGCTCCAGCGCCTTCAGGTCCGCGATCGCCTCGCTCGACACATCGCGGATCTGGCCCCGGTCCTTCAGCGTCTTGTTGACCGTCAGATCGGAGGCCGTGCCGTCCGGCAGCAGACCGGCGACGTCCACCGCGTTGTGCCGGGCGTAGACACCGGGCGCGGGCAGCGGCGGAAGCTGCGTACCCCTGCGCACCCGCTCCTCGGCCATCTCCCGCTGCGTCTTGGCCCGTTCGGTGCGCTCCCGGTGTGTCAGCAGCATCGCGCCGACGGACGCGGTGATCAGGAGCGCGCCGGTGATCTCGAAGGCGAAGACGTACTTGGTGAAGAGCAGGGCGGCCAGTCCCTCGACATTGCCGCCGGCATTGGCCTGGCCGAGTCCTGTGAAGGAGTTCAGCGAGGCGTTACCGATTCCCGTGATCAGCAGTACGCCGAAGCCGACGCCGCAGAGGGCGGCCAGCCAGCGCTGTCCCTTGAGCGTCTCCTTGAGGGAGTCGGCGGCGGTGACACCGACCAGCATGACCACGAAGAGGAACAGCATCATGATCGCGCCGGTGTAGACGATGATCTGGACGACGCCGAGGAAGTACGCCCCGTTGGCCAGATAGAAGACCGCCAGGACGATCATCGTCCCGGCGAGGCTCAGCGCGCTGTGCACGGCTTTCTTCATCAGGATCGTACAGAGCGCGCCGATCACCGCCACGGTGCCGAGGATCCAGAACTGCACGGCCTCCCCGGTCGAGGTGGTGGAGGCCGCGGCGGTGACGGACGTCAGCGAACTGACGGAGGCGGCGAGCGCGCTCATGCGCCGACCCCCTCGTCGGACGGGGTCTCGCCCTTGCTCACCGCGACCTGCCGGACCGTACCGGGCGCGGCCTCGGTGACCAGCCCCCGGTAGTAGTCCTGCTCGTCCGTGCCGGGGAAGATCGAGTGCGGTGACTCGACCATGCCCTCGTCGAGCCCCGCGAGAAGCTGCTCCTTCGTATAGATCAGGTTCTCGCGGGAGCTGTCGGCCAGCTCGAAGTCATTGGTCATCGTGAGCGCCCGGGTCGGGCACGCCTCGATGCACAGACCGCAGAGGATGCAGCGCGCGTAGTTGATCTGGTAGACGCGGCCGTACCGCTCACCCGGGGAGTAGCGCTCCTCCTCGGTGTTGTCCGCGCCTTCCACATAGATCGCGTCGGCCGGGCAGGCCCAGGCGCACAGCTCGCAGCCGATGCACTTCTCCAGGCCGTCCGGATGCCTGTTGAGCTGGTGCCGTCCGTGGAAGCGCGGAGCCGTCACCTTCTGCTGTTCCGGATACTGCTCGGTCAGCCGCTTCTTGAACATGGCCTTGAAGGTCACGCCGAAGCCGGCCACCGGATTCCGGGGAGGACGGGGGATGTCCCCGTGCGAAGAGTCAGACACCGTCAGCCTCCTTTCCGTCACTCTCGGTTCCGTCACTCACAGTATTGGCCCCGCCACTGACAATCAGCTCGCGCTCACGCCTCGGCCGCCTGCGCGGTACGGGTGGCAGCGTCTGGCCGGGCAGTGGCGGTACGGGGAATCCGCCCGCCATCGGGTCGAAGGCGGGGGGCTCGGGTTCCCGGGCCGCCGCGGCCCTCTCCTGCTTGTCGCGGAAGATGTCCACGACGAAGGAGAGCAGCAGCAGCGCGATGACCGCCCCGCCGACGTACAGCAGGATCGACTGGAACTCGTAGTTCTCGTTCCGCATCGCCCGTACGGTCGCGACGAGCATCAGCCAGACCACCGAGACGGGGATCAGGACCTTCCAGCCGAGCTTCATCAGCTGGTCGTAGCGGACTCGGGGCAGCGTGCCGCGCAGCCAGATGAAGAAGAACAGCAGCAGCTGCACCTTGACGACGAACCAGAGCATCGGCCACCAGCCGTGGTTCGCGCCCTCCCAGAAGGTGGAGATCGGCCACGGCGCGCGCCAGCCGCCGAGGAAGAGGGTGGTCGCGACGGCCGAGACGGTGACCATGTTGACGTACTCGGCGAGCATGAACATCGCGAACTTGATCGACGAGTACTCGGTGTTGAAGCCGCCGACGAGGTCGCCCTCGGACTCGGGCATGTCGAAGGGGGCGCGGTTGGTCTCGCCCACCATCGTGACGATGTAGATGATGAAGGAGACCGGCAGCAGGATGATGTACCAGCGGTCGGCCTGCGCCTCGACGATCGCCGACGTCGACATCGAGCCCGAGTAGAGGAAGACCGAGGCGAACGCGGCGCCCATGGCGATCTCGTACGAGATCATCTGCGCGCACGAGCGCAGACCGCCGAGCAGCGGATACGTCGAGCCCGACGACCAGCCCGCGAGGACGATGCCGTAGATCCCGACCGAGGCGACGGCGAGGATGTAGAGCATCGCGATCGGCAGGTCGGTGAGCTGCATCGTGGTGCGCTGGCCGAAGATCGAGACCTCGTTGCCGGCCGGACCGAACGGGATCACGGCGATCGCCATGAAGGCCGGCACCGCCGCGATGATCGGCGCGAGGACATAGACGACCTTGTCCGCGCGCTTGACGATCACGTCCTCCTTCAGCATCAGCTTGATGCCGTCGGCGAGCGACTGGAGCATGCCCCAGGGGCCGTGCCTGTTGGGCCCGATCCGCAGCTGCATCCAGGCGACGACCTTGCGCTCCCACACGATGGAGAAGAGCACGGTCACCATCAGGAACGCGAAGCAGAAGACGGCCTTGACGGCCACCAGCCACCAGGGGTCGCGGCCGAACATCGACAGGTCCTCGGCGGCGAGAACCGTCTGCGGAGCCGTCGCGAAGTGGGCGAGGGCGGTCATGCGCGCACCTCCGGTGCCGGGTTGGCCGGGCCGATACGGACCAGCGTGCCGGGGCGTGACCCGGTGTCCGCGAGAACACCGCCGCCCGTGGAGTTCAGCGGCAGCCACACGACCCGGTCGGGCATCTCCGTCACCAGCAGCGGCAGAGTGACCGTGCCCGCGGGGCCGGTGACGGCCAGTTCGTCGCCGTTCTTGACGCCCGTCTCGGCGGCCGTCGTGGCGGAGAGCCTGGCGACCGCGGCATGGCGAGTACCCGCCAGCGCGTCGTCGCCCTCCTGAAGCCTGCCCTGGTCGAGCAGGAGCCGGTGGCCCGCGAGGACCGCCTCGCCGTCGCCGGGGCGCGGTACGGGACGGGACGACTCGAACGGTTCGTCGGCGCGCTCTCCGTCCCAGCCGCCGAGCCGGTCGAGTTCCGCGCGTACGGACCTCAGGTCCGGCAGCGCGAGGTGCGCGTCCATCGCGTCGGCGAGCATGTGCAGCACCCGCGCGTCGCTCGGTGCGAGGCGCCGGGTCATCTGCTCGGGCTTGAGCGCGGCCTCGAACGTCCTCGCCCTGCCTTCCCAGTTGAGGAAGGTGCCCGGCTTCTCCGCGACGGCGGCGACCGGGAAGACCACGTCCGCCCGCTCGGTGACCTCGGTGGGCCGCAGCTCCAGCGAGACCAGGAAGCCGACCGAGTCCAGCGCGGCCAGCGCGCCCGCCGGGTCGGGCAGGTCCGCGACCTCGACGCCCGCGACCACCAGGGCGCCCAGCTCGCCGGTGGCGGCGGCCTCGATGATCCGGCCGGTGTCACGGCCGTAGCGGTGCGGCAGTTCGCGTACGCCCCAGAGCGCCGCGGTCTCCTCACGGGCCCGCGGGTCGACGACGGGACGGCCGCCGGGCAGCAGTGCCGGAAGCGCGCCCGCCTCGACCGCGCCGCGCTCGCCGGCCCGCCGGGGGATCCACACCAGCCGGGCGCCGGTCGCGGTGGCGGCCCGTGCCGCGGCGGTGAGCCCGCCGGGGACGGCGGCCAGCCGCTCGCCGACGATGATCACCGCGCCGGGAGCGCGCAGCGCCTCGGCGGCGCGTGCCCCGTCCCCGTCCAGTCCCGTGGCGGAGGTGAGCGCGTCCAGCCACTCGGTCTCGGTGCCGGGGGCGGCCGGCAGCAGGGTGCCTCCGGCCTTCTCCAGACCGCGGGTGGCGTGGGTGGCGAGCGAGAAGGTCCGCTGGCCGTGCTTGCGCTGCGCCTTGCGCAGCCGCAGGAAGACGCCGGGCGCCTCCTCCTCGGACTCGAAGCCCACGAGCAGAACGCTCGGGGCCTTCTCCAGCGTGGAGTAGGTGAGACCCGTACCGTCCAGGTCACGGCCGCGTCCCGCGACATGGGCGGCGAGGAAGTCGGCCTCCTCGGCGCTGTGCACGCGCGCGCGGAAGTCGATGTCGTTGGTGTCCAGGACGACCCGGGCGAACTTGGCGTACGCGTAGGAGTCCTCGACGGTGAGCCGGCCGCCGGCCAGCACACCCGCCCGGCCGCGCGCGGCGCCCAGACCGCGGGCGGCGGCCTCCAGCGCCTCGGGCCAGCTCGCCGGTTCGAGGACACCGGCCTCGTTCCGTACGAGCGGGGTGGTGAGCCGGTCGGGCTTCTGCGCGTAACGGAAGCCGAACCGCCCCTTGTCGCAGATCCACTCCTCGTTGACCTCGGGGTCGTCCGCCGCCAGCCGCCGCATGACCTTGCCGCGCCGGTGGTCGGTACGGGTCGCGCAGCCGCCCGCGCAGTGCTCGCAGACGCTCGGCGAGGACACCAGGTCGAACGGGCGGGAGCGGAAGCGGTACGCCGCCGAGGTCAGCGCGCCGACCGGGCAGATCTGGATGGTGTTGCCGGAGAAGTACGACTCGAAGGGGTCGCCCTCGCCGGTGCCGACCTGCTGGAGCGCGCCACGCTCCAGCAGCTCGATCATCGGGTCGCCCGCGACCTGGTTGGAGAACCGGGTGCAGCGGGCGCAGAGCACACACCGCTCACGGTCGAGCAGCACCTGGGTGGAGATCGGGACGGGCTTCTCGAAGGTGCGCTTCCTGCCCTCGAAGCGGGTGTCCGGATCGCCGACCTGCATCGCCTGGTTCTGGAGCGGGCACTCGCCGCCCTTGTCACAGACCGGGCAGTCCAGCGGGTGGTTGATGAGCAGCAGCTCCATCACCCCGCGCTGGGCCTTCTCGGCGACCGGCGAGGTGAGCTGCGACTTGACGACCATGCCGTCGGTGCAGGTGATGGTGCAGGAGGCCATCGGCTTGCGCTGGCCCTCGACCTCGACGATGCACTGCCGGCAGGCACCGGCCGGATCGAGCAGCGGATGGTCGCAGAAGCGCGGGATCTCGATGCCGAGCAGCTCGGCGGCGCGGATCACCAGGGTCCCCTTGGGGACGGAGATCTCGATGCCGTCGATGGTCAGCGAGACGAGGTCCTCGGGCGGGACCGGGGCCTCACCGCTCCCGGAGTTGGCGGCCGACGTGGTGACGGTCATGCGTTCACCTCCAGGTGGTTGTCGGCCCAGGCGGTCGACCTGGACGGGTCGAGGGGGCAGCCCTTGCCGGTGATGTGCTGCTCGTACTCCCCGCGGAAGTACTTGAGCGAGGAGAAGATCGGGGCGGCGGCGCCGTCGCCGAGCGCGCAGAACGACTTGCCGTTGATGTTGTCGGCGATGTCGTTGAGCTTGTCGAGATCGGACATCTGTCCCTTGCCGGCCTCGATGTCGCGGAGCAGCTGGACCAGCCAGTAGGTGCCTTCACGGCAGGGGGTGCACTTGCCGCAGGACTCGTGCGCGTAGAACTCGGTCCAGCGGGTGACGGCCCGTACGACACAGGTGGTCTCGTCGAAGCACTGGAGCGCCTTGGTGCCGAGCATGGAGCCCGCGGCGCCCACGCCCTCGTAGTCCAGCGGGACATCGAGGTGCTCGTCGGTGAACATCGGGGTCGAGGAGCCGCCGGGTGTCCAGAACTTGAGCCGGTGGCCCTTGCGGATACCGCCGCCCATGTCGAGGAGCTGGCGCAGGGTGAGGCCGAGGGGGCCCTCGTACTGGCCGGGGTTGGTGACATGTCCGCTGAGCGAGTAGAGCGTGAAGCCCGGGGACTTCTCGGTGCCCATGGACCGGAACCAGTCCTTGCCGCGGTGCAGGATCGCGGGAACAGAGGCGATGGACTCGACGTTGTTCACCACAGTGGGGCACGCGTAGAGACCCGCGACCGCCGGGAAGGGGGGACGCAGCCGGGGCTGGCCGCGACGGCCCTCCAGGGAGTCGAGCAGCGCGGTCTCCTCGCCGCAGATGTACGCGCCCGCGCCCGCGTGCACGGTGACATCGAGATCGAGTCCGCTGCCCAGGATGTTCTTGCCGAGATAGCCCGCCTCGTAGGCCTCGCGGACCGCTTCGTGAAGTCTGCGCAGTACGGGGACGACCTCGCCGCGCAGATAGATGAAGGCGTGCTGCGAGCGGATCGCGTAGCAGGCGATCACGATGCCCTCGATGAGGGAGTGCGGATTGGCGAAGAGAAGGGGGATGTCCTTGCAGGTGCCCGGTTCCGACTCGTCCGCGTTGACGACGAGATAGTGCGGCTTGCCGTCGCCCTGCGGAATGAACTGCCACTTCATTCCGGTGGGGAAGCCCGCGCCGCCCCGGCCGCGCAGGCCGGATTCCTTGACGTACGCGATGAGGTCGTCGGGCGCCATCGCGAGGGCCTTCTTGAGTCCCTCGTATCCGTCGTGCCGCTCATAGGTGGCCAGGGTCCAGGATTCCGGCTGGTCCCAGAAGGCGGACAGAACGGGTGCGAGGAGCTTCTCGGGACTCGTCCCGTTCTCGTCCAGCTCGGCTGTCATGGTCATCACTCCCCCTCCTCAGCTACGGGTCCGGCCGGGTGGGCAGGGTCGGAGGCCGACGTCTGCCGCGGTGCGTCGTGCGAACTGAGGTGCTGCGAGCCCGGCTGCGGGGCGTCGTGCGGTGCCTCCGAGTCGCGGGGGCGGACCACCCGTGGCCGGGGTGCCTCGCCCTTGGCCAGCCGCAGACCGATCAGCGACGCGGGACCGGCGCCGCCCGTGGCTCCGACGGCGCCGGGGCGCTCGTCGGGGAAGCCCGCGAGGATGCGCGCGGTCTCCTTGTAGGTGCACAGGGGCGCGCCCCTGGTGGGCTCGACGGCGCGGCCGTCGCGGAGATCGTCGACGAGCCGCTTGGCGCTGTCGGGCGTCTGGTTGTCGAAGAACTCCCAGTTGACCATCACCACGGGGGCGAAGTCGCAGGCCGCGTTGCACTCGATGTGTTCGAGGGTGACCTTGCCGTCCTCGGTCGTCTCGTCGTTGCCGACGCCGAGGTGCTCCTTCAGCTCGTCGAAGATGGCGTCGCCGCCCATCACCGCGCAGAGCGTGTTGGTACAGACGCCGACCTGGTAGTCGCCGCCCGGCTTGCGCCGGTACATGGAGTAGAAGGTCGCGACGGCCGTGACCTCGGCGGTGGTCAGTTCGAGCAGCTCGGCGCAGAAGGCCATGCCCGTACGGGACACATATCCCTCCTCCGACTGCACCAGATGCAGCAGGGGGAGCAGCGCGGAGCGCGTCCCGGGGTAGCGGGCGATGATCTCCTTGGCGTCCGCTACGAGCCTGGCCCGTACCTCGGCCGGGTAGTCGGGGGCGGGGAGCTGGGGCATGCCCAGGCTGACCTCGGAGTTGGGCGGTGTGGCGGTCACCGGTCGACGCCTCCCATCACGGGGTCGATGGACGCGACGGCGACGATGACATCGGCGACCTGGCCGCCCTCGCACATGGCCGCCATGGCCTGGAGATTGGTGAAGGACGGGTCGCGGAAGTGGACCCGGTAGGGACGTGTGCCCCCGTCGGAGACGACATGCGCGCCCAGCTCGCCCTTGGGCGACTCGACGGCGGCGTACGCCTGCCCCGGCGGCACCCGGAAGCCCTCCGTCACCAGCTTGAAGTGATGGATCAGAGCCTCCATGGACGTGCCCATGATGTTCTTGATGTGGTCGAGCGAGTTGCCCAGGCCGTCGGGGCCGAGCGCGAGCTGGGCGGGCCAGGCGATCTTCTTGTCGGCGACCATCACCGGTCCCGGCTCCAGCCGGTCCAGGCACTGCTCGACGATATGGAGCGACTGGCGCATCTCCTCCAGCCGGATGAGGAAGCGGCCGTACGAGTCGCAGGAATCGGCGGTCGGCACGTCGAACTCGAATGTCTCGTATCCGCAGTACGGGTCCGACCTGCGCAGATCGTGCGGGAGCCCGGCGGAGCGCAGGATCGGTCCGGTGGCGCCCAGCGCCATGCAGCCGGCCAGATCGAGATAGCCGACGTCCTGCATACGGGCCTTGAAGATCGGGTTGCCGGTGGCGAGCTTGTCGTACTCGGGCAGGTTCTTCCGCAGCGTCCTGATCAGCTCACGCAGATGGTCGACGGCGCCCGGGGGCAGATCCTGGGCGAGTCCGCCGGGCCGGATGAACGCGTGGTTCATCCGCAGGCCGGTGATCAGCTCATAGGCATCGAGAATCAATTCACGATCGCGGAAGCCGTAGATCATGATCGTCGTCGCGCCCAGCTCCATACCGCCGGTGGCGATACAGACGAGGTGCGAGGAGAGCCGGTTCAGCTCCATCAGCAGGACACGCAGCAGCGTGGCCCGGTCCGGGATGTCGTCCTCGATACCGAGCAGCTTCTCCACGCCGAGGCAGTACGCCGTCTCGTTGAAGAACGACGTCAGGTAATCCATGCGCGTGACGAAGGTGGTGCCCTGCGTCCAGTTACGGAATTCGAGGTTCTTCTCGATACCGGTGTGCAGATAGCCGATGCCGCAGCGGGCCTCGGTGACGGTCTCGCCCTCGATCTCCAGGATCAGCCGGAGCACTCCATGGGTGGAGGGGTGCTGGGGACCCATGTTGACGACGATCCGCTCGTCGTCCGCCTTGGCGGCGGACTGGACGACCTCGTCCCAGTCGCCGCCGGTGACGGTGTAGACGGTGCCCTCGGTCGTCGCGCGGGCGGTGGCGTGCGGGGTTTCGTGGGGAGCAGACATCAGGAGTACGACCTCCGCTGGTCCGGAGCCGGGATCTGGGCGCCCTTGTACTCGACGGCGATACCGCCGAGGGGATAGTCCTTGCGCTGCGGGAAGCCCTGCCAGTCGTCCGGCATCATGATCCGGGTCAGCGCGGGGTGGCCGTCGAAGATCAGGCCGAAGAAGTCGTACGTCTCGCGCTCGTGCCAGTCATTGGTCGGATAGACCGCGACCAGGGACGGGACATGCGGATCGGCGTCGGGGGCGGAAACCTCCAGCCGGATCAGCCGGCCGTGGGTGAGCGAGCGCAGATGGTAGACGGCGTGCAGCTCACGGCCCTTGTCACCCGGGAAGTGGACGCCCGAGACCCCGGTGCAGAGCTCGAAGCGGAGCGCCGGGTCGTCACGGAGCGTGCGCGCCACCTGTACAAGGTGTTCGCGGGCGATGTGGAAGGTGATCTCGGCGCGGTCGACGACCGTCTTCTCGATGGCGTTCTCGGGAGCGAGTCCCTGCTCCTCCAGCGCGCCTTCGAGTTCGTCGGCGATCTCGTCGAAGACACCGCCGGGGCCGCCGTACGGCCGGACCGAGGCGCCGGGCAGGGTCACGGTCCGTACGAGTCCGCCGTAACCGGAGGTGTCGCCGCCGTTGTTGGCGCCGAACATGCCCTTCCGTACGCCGATGACCTCACCGGTGTCGTCACGGGGGGACGGAACGTTATTTCCGGATTGCTGCTCGTCGCTCACCGCAGCAGCCCCTTCATCTCGATCGTCGGGAGCGCCTTGAGAGCCGCTTCCTCCGCCTCACGGGCCGCTTCCTCGGCGTTGACCCCGAGCTTGGAGCCCTGGATCTTCTCGTGAAGCTTGAGGATGGCGTCCATCAGCATCTCGGGGCGCGGCGGGCAGCCGGGCAAATAGATGTCAACAGGGACAATGTGATCAACACCCTGGACAATCGCATAATTATTGAACATCCCGCCCGATGAGGCACAAACCCCCATGGAGATCACCCACTTGGGATTGGGCATCTGGTCATAGACCTGCCTCAGGACGGGCGCCATCTTCTGACTCACCCGTCCGGCCACGATCATCAGATCGGCCTGCCGCGGCGAGCCGCGGAAGACCTCCATGCCGAACCGCGCCAGGTCGTAGCGACCGGCGCCGGTCGTCATCATCTCGATCGCGCAGCAGGCGAGGCCGAAGGTGGCGGGGAAGACGGACGACTTCCGCACCCAGCCCGATGCCTGCTCGACGGTGGTGAGCAGAAAACCGCTCGGCAGCTTCTCTTCGAGTCCCATTGGTGCCCCCTTGGCCCCTTTAGTCCCATTCTAGGCCGCCGCGCCGCCATACATAGGCGTAGGCGACGAAGACGGTGAGCACGAAGAGCAGCATCTCCACGAGCCCGAAAATCCCCAGCGCGTCGAAGGTGACGGCCCAGGGGTAAAGGAAGACGATCTCGATGTCGAAGACGATGAAGAGCATCGCCGTCAGGTAGTACTTGATGGGGAAACGGCCGCCTCCGGCCGGCGTGGGTGTGGGCTCGATGCCACACTCGTACGCCTCAAGTTTCGCCCGGTTGTACCGCTTTGGGCCGATAAGCGTGGCCATGACCACGGAGAAGATGGCAAACCCAGCCCCGAGGGCGCCGAGCGCGAGGATCGGCGCGTAGGAATTCACGCTCCTCAGCTCCTTCCAGTCGTCCTTGACCGTTGGACCGCACCGGGCATCCACCTCGCCGCCCCACCCCGATCATCGAAGATCGCGTACATGTGAGGCAGTTCACAAGCCCGACTGCCCCGCATCCTATGCCTGCCGGTCTGTGATCTGCGACACGGGGTACAGCAAGACCTTTGTGATCTCCACCACCTGACGAACGATCATGAAGTCGGATGAGCGGTGATCTTCATACGCGAAGCGGCCGGGCCATCACCAGATGTGACATCCGCGCTCGTTTTCGCTGGTCGGAGGCCCGCTGCCCTATCAAGGGATGCACCATACAGGCAAATTGGCGATGGGACGACGGGAAGTGGTATGAGGCCGGGCCTCACCCGGGCGAGGGGATGCGGGGGACCGAAGTGGACACGTGCGCGCATTCACGAGCAAGCGGGACGACATGGCGGGAGCACCGGTTCACCCCCCGCCTCGCCCGACCTCGCCCCCGGCTCGCCCGACCTCGCCCCCGGCCTCGACCCCGGCCCCGCCCCCGGCCCCGCCCTCGCCGCACCCCCGATTCACTCTCGCGAATCCTCCGGGCCGCCTCCGCGATCGTTTCGAGCACCGAGCGGTGACCGTCCTGTGACCTGTACCACTTCACTCAACCTCCGAGAGAAGCGGGGTTGGCCATGAGTGTGAAGGGGTGGTAGGCAGTGGGCAATTCGGACCTTTCCTTGAAAGTCCATGATCAAGACCATGATCACCGTTGCCCGTTTTGCCCGTTCCGGCGTCAATAAAGGTGACAACTAAGCGGATTCAAATATTCCGGACGTAACTGTGTCGCAATACACGATGCTTGACGGGAACAGGGTCACTCCTGATACCGGTGTACCCATGTCCCACACCGCTCACATACCCAGCCACCGGAAACCCCGCCGCGGCGCGTCGAAAGTCGCCATCCGTGCCGGAGTTGCCGGTGGCGTCCTCAGCACGATCGCGGTGGCCGGTGCCGCCGGACCGGCGAACGCCGCCGAGCCGGTGACCGAGACCATCGAAATGCCCACGCTCACATCCGGGCTCGCCGGCGCCGTCGCACAGTCCGCGGACGCCACCCAGAGGGTCGCTCTCAACCTTGAGCTGGGCGCCCAGGAGAACGCCGCCGCCACCAAGGCCGCGCAGGCCGCCAGGAAGGCCAGGGCCGAGGCGGAGCGCAAGGCGGAGGCCCAGAAGGCGGAGGCCAGGAAGAAGGCCGAGGCCACCGCCCGTGCCAAGGCCGACGCGGCGGCGCGCGCGTCCCGTACCGCCGAGCGTACGACGCTCTCCTCCGCGTCCTCGAACAGCGACTCGGGCTCCAGCACGGCCACCACGCCCCCGAAGGCCAGCACGTCGGCCGGCGGCTCCGCGGGCGCGCTCATCGCGTTCGCGCAGGCCCAGCTCGGTGACGCGTACGTGATGGGCTCCACGGGACCCAACGCCTGGGACTGCTCCGGTCTGGTCCAGGCCGCGTACCGGCAGATCGGCGTCGACCTCCCGCGGGTCTCGCAGGACCAGTCGACGGCCGGCACCCAGGTCTCCCTGAGCAACCTCCAGCCGGGCGACATCCTCTACTGGGGCGGCGCGGGCAGCGCGTACCACACCGCGATCTACATCGGCGGCGGCGAATTCATCGGCGCGCAGAACCCCAGCTCCGGCGTGGTCCAGAAGACCCTGGACTGGGACCCGCCGAGCGGTGCGGTCCGCGTCCTCTGACGTCCCGCCTGATAGGTGTTACCGAGGGCCCGCACCCCGCTCGGGGGGATGCGGGCCTTCGCTGTCCCCCGATCGAGTGAAAGGCAGGCCAATCGCTTCTGGGTAGAACCCAGGTGGACGTAGCGCACCGCCCCAGGAGGTACCGCATATGACCATCCGCGGGATCGACATTTCCTCGCACCAGAATTCAACCTTCAGTACGAACGGGCTCTCGTTCGTCTTTGTGAAGGCCACCGAAGGTGTCTCGTACATCAATCCGAAGATGACGGCGCAGGCCGCGCATGGGCGGGCGGCCGGGCTGGTGGTGGGGTTCTATCACTTCCTGCGGCCCGGGAGCATGAAGGCGCAGGCCAGATATTTCGTGGAGGAGTGCGCGAGCATCGAGGGCGATCCGCTCTTCGCGGACTGGGAGGACGACGGGGTCTCCTGTGCCGAGAAGGACGCGTTCCTGGCCGAGGTGAAGCGGCTCCGGGGCGCGACGCACCGCGTCGGGCTGTACTGCGGGCAGTACTACTGGCTGAACAGGGACACCACCAGCAACGCGGGCGACGCGCTGTGGATCGCGGACTATGTGACACCGGGAGAGCCCCGGATCAAGGCCAGATGGAGGTTCCACCAGTACACCGACAACCCGGTCGACACCAACGTCGGAGCGTTCGCCGACCGGGCCGCGCTGCGGAAGTGGGCGGACGGGTAGGTCCGCCGCCTCGGGGCTCACGCCTTCGGGGCCACCTTCGACAGACCGTTGATGATCCGGTCCATCGCGTCACCGCCCGTCGGGTCGGTCAGGTTCGCCAGCATCTTCAGCGTGAACTTCATCAGCAGCGGATGCGTCAGACCGCGCTGGGTCGCCAGCTTCATGATCTTCGGGTTGCCGATCAGCTTCACGAACGCCCGGCCCAGCGTGTAGTAGCCGCCGTAGGTGTCCTTGAGGACCTTCGGATAGTGGTGCAGGGCCAGTTCACGCTGGGCGGGCGTGGCACGGGCATGGGCCTGGACGATCACATCGGCGGCGATCTGGCCCGACTCCATGGCGTACGCGATGCCCTCGCCGTTGAACGGGTTGACCAGTCCTCCCGCGTCACCCACCAGCAGCAGGCCCTTGGTGTAGTGCGGTTGACGGTTGAACGCCATCGGCAGCGCGGCGCCCCGGATGGGCATCGTCATGTTCTCCGGGGTGTAGCCCCAGTCCTCCGGCATCGACGCGCACCACGCCTTCAGCACCTCGCGCCAGTCCAGTTCCTTGAAGGAGTCGGAGGTGTTGAGGACGCCGAGACCGACATTGGACGTACCGTCGCCCATCCCGAAGATCCAGCCGTACCCCGGCAGCAGCCGGTCCTCGCCGGGGCCCCGCCGGTCCCACAGCTCCAGCCAGGACTCCAGATAGTCGTCGTCGTGCCGGGGCGAGGTGAAGTACGTACGGACGGCCACCCCCATCGGGCGGTCCTCGCGCCGGTGCAGCCCCATCGCGAGCGACAGCCGCGTCGAGTTGCCGTCGGCGGCGACGACGAGCGGCGCGTGAAAGGTGACCGGCGTCTTCTCCTCGCCCAGCTTGGCGTGCACGCCGGTGATCCGGCCGGTGCGCTCGTCGGTGATCGGAGCGCCGACATTGCAGCGCTCGTACAGCCGCGCGCCCGCCTTCTGCGCCTGCCGCGCGAGCTGCTCGTCGAAGTCGTCCCGCTTGCGGACCAGTCCGTAGTCCGGGTACGAGGCCAGATCCGGCCAGTCGAGCTGGAGCCGCACTCCGCCGCCGATGATCCGCAGGCCCTTGTTGCGCAGCCAGCCGGCCTCCTCGGAGATGTCGATACCCATCGACACCAACTGCTTGGTGGCACGCGGGGTGAGCCCGTCCCCGCAGACCTTCTCGCGCGGGAACGCCGTCTTCTCCAGCAGCAATACGTCCAGGCCCGCCTTGGCCAGGTAGTACGCGGTCGTGGAACCGGCGGGGCCGGCGCCGACGACGATCACATCCGCGGTGCTTTCGGGGCGGGGCTCGGTCACGGCGGGTTCTCCCGAAGACTCGAAATTGCGTACCGGACGGCACTGGACATGTGCAGTCTATGCAGGCGCACCGATGCCTCCGCCGAAGGGCTGCCCCCGTGAACAACATGACCACGCCACTCCCCGCCCCTGTGGTACAGCTCCGTGTCCCCACCGACGAGGACGCGCTCAACTGGCACCGGGTGTTCGACGATCCCGAGGTGATGGAGTTCCACGGCGGCGCGTCGGCGGAGCTCTCGGTGTACGAGGAGCTGACCGCCCGGCAGCGCAGACACGACGCGGAACGCGGCTTCTGCCTCTGGACGCTGCTGGACGAGGACGGCGAGGTGATCGGCTTCACCGGCGCGCAGCCCTGGCCGCACGAGTCGTTCGGGCCGGTGGGCGAGATCGAGATCGGCTGGCGTCTCGGCCGGACGCACTGGGGCCGCGGTTACGCGACGGCCGCCGCGCGGGCCACGCTGGAACGGGTACGGGCGGCGGGCGTCGGCCGGGTCGTCGCGATGGTGAACACCCGCAACGAGCGGTCGGTCTCGGTGACCCGGCGGCTCGGGATGGAGCTGGTGGAGACCTATCCGTTCACGTCACGGGGAACCGAACAGCAGGCGTACTGCTTCGGGTTGGAGCTGTAGCACCGCGGGGCCGCGGGGCTCCCGGCCTCAGGCTGCCGGGCCGCAGGGCTCGGCGCCGCTGGGCTCGGCGCCGCTGGGCCGCAGGGCTCCGGGAACGGTCGAGCCGGTTCGGACGTGATCAGAGCTGTTCCGGTTCGGAACGCTTCCGACCGGTTCAGTCCCGTACGCCCCTGTGCAGCGCCACGATTCCACCCGTCAGATTCCGCCATGCCACCCTGGACCAGCCCGCCGTCTGCAGGCGCGCCGCGAGCGCGGGCTGGTCCGGCCAGGCGCGGATCGACTCGGCGAGATAGACGTACGCGTCGGGGTTGGAGGAGACGGCACGCGCGGCCGGCGGCAGGGCCCGCATCAGATACTCGGTGTAGACGGTCCTGAACGGCGCCCAGGTGGGATGGGAGAATTCGCAGATCACCACCCGGCCGCCCGGCTTCGTCACCCGGTACAGCTCACGCAGCGCGCGATCCGTGTCCTGGACATTGCGCAGGCCGAAGGAGATCGTCACCGCGTCGAAGACCTCGTCCGCGAACGGCAGCCGCGTCGCGTCCCCCGCCGTGAACGGCATCCAGGGGTGGCGCCGCTTGCCCTCACGCAGCATGCCCTGGGAGAAGTCGCACGGCACGACATAGGCGCCGGTGGCGGCGAAGGGCAGCGAGGAGGTGGCGGTGCCCGCGGCCAGGTCCAGGACCTTCTCCGCCGGGCGTGCGTTCACGGCCTTCGCGACCTCCTTGCGCCACACCCGGTCCTGACCGAGCGAGAGCACATCGTTGGTGAGGTCGTAGTTGGCCGCCACGTCGTCGAACATGGAGGCGACTTCGTGCGGCTGCTTGTCCAGGGATGCGCGGGTCACCCGCCCATTGTGTCCCCAGACCGGCCGGGCGCCGAACCCGGGGGCGACGCCCGGACCCCCTTGCCGGCCTTGTCAGGCTGAGGCCGTCGGGCTTGTCAGCGCCGGCGGTGGACCAGCCGCCCGGCCAGGACCGTGGCCACGCAGGTGACCGCGCCGTGCTCGGCGAGCGCCGCGTACGGGTCGCCGTCCGTCGGTACGGCGAAGACCGCGAAGTCCGCGTCCCTGCCCGTATGGCTCAGCGGCGGGAGTGTGAACGCCTCGGCGACCGGCCGCCCTCCGGCGAAGAGATCGAACGTGGGAGGCCCCGGCGGGTCCGTGAACCGCTCCTCGACGCCGAGCCCCGCCCGCGCCACCGCTTCCAGCACGGCGTGCCGCCGCGGCTCCCCCGCGACCGCGACCGTGCCGTGCGCCAGCATCCGCTGCACCCCCCGCCGCGCGCTCGCGCCCCAGCGGGCGTCGGTCATCTCCAGCGCGGCGAGGGCCTCGCCGGTGAGCGGCTCGGTACCCAGTTCGCCGGCCTCGCGCGGATCGGGATGGTAGGCGCGTTCCAGCAGTTCGGGACCGTACGGATTGCGCAGACCGGGCGTGATCACACCCGGCCAGCGTCGGACCCGCGCCGTCGGGCGCGCGGCGGCGAGCTCTTCGTACGGGCCGGCGGCCGCGACCGTACGTCCCTCGACCAGGACCGCGCCCCCGGGCACGGGCTCGCGGCCCGCGCCGGGAAGCAGCAGCTCGGCGTGGTGAATCGTCAGCACGGACAGCTCGATCCGGACGGCTCAGTTGGCGCTGAGCAGCTTCAGCTCCGGGTGGGCCGTACCGCCCTCGATCGCCGTGGACGAGATGTGCGAGGCCACGCGGTCGTCGACCGGGTCGTTCGCCGGGTCCTCGTGCACGACGAGGTGTTCGTAGGTCGTGGCGCGCTGCGCCGGGACCCGGCCCGCCTTGCGGATCAGATCGATGATCTCCAGCCGGTTGGAGCGGTGCCTGGCACCGGCCGAGGAGACGACGTTCTCCTCCAGCATGATCGAGCCGAGATCGTCCGCCCCGTAGTGCAGCGAGAGCTGGCCGACCTCCTTGCCCGTGGTCAGCCAGGAGCCCTGGATGTGCGCGACGTTGTCGAGGAAGAGCCGCGCGATCGCGATCATGCGCAGATACTCGAAGAGCGTGGCCTGCGTCCGGCCCTTCAGATGGTTGTTCTCGGGCTGGTAGGTGTACGGGATGAAGGCGCGGAAGCCGCCCGTACGGTCCTGTACGTCACGGATCATCCGCAGATGCTCGATGCGCTCGGCGTTGGTCTCACCCGTACCCATGAGCATCGTGGACGTCGACTCGACACCAAGCCCGTGCGCCGTCTCCATGATCTCCAGCCACCGCTCGCCGGACTCCTTGAGCGGGGCGATCGCCTTGCGCGGCCGTGCGGGCAGGAGTTCGGCGCCCGCGCCGGCGAAGGAGTCGAGGCCCGCGTCATGGATACGCCGGATGGCCTCCTCGACGGAGACACCGGAGATCCGGGCCATGTGCTCGACCTCGGAGGCGCCGAGGGAGTGGATGACGAGCTGCGGGAAAGCCTGCTTGATGGCGCGGAAGTGCTTCTCGTAGTACTCCACGCCGTAGTCCGGGTGGTGCCCGCCCTGGAACATGATCTGCGTACCGCCCAGCTCCACGGTCTCCGCGCAGCGGCGCAGGATGTCGTCGAGGTCGCGGGTCCAGCCCTTGTCGGTGTCCTTGGGCGCCGCGTAGAAGGCGCAGAACTTGCAGGCCGTCACACAGACGTTGGTGTAGTTGATGTTCCGCTCGATGATGTACGTCGCGATGTGCTCCGTCCCGGCGTACCGGCGCCGGCGCACGGCGTCGGCCGCGGCGCCCAGCGCGTGCAGGGGCGCCGAGCGGTACAGGTCGAGCGCCTCCTCGGGGGTGATACGACCGCCCGCGGCGGCACGGTCGAGGACGCCAGTGACATGTACGGACGTGGGGTCGGCCTTCTCGGTCACCGGGGCGGGTCCTTCCCAAGGGGGCTGTAGACGACGGTCCAGCCTACGTCAGGGCGCGGCGCGGACCGTGGGCGCCGTCGGCCAGGCCCGGACCCGCCCCGGCTGACGGCCGTTCACGCCCGTTCGTCGCGGTTCACTGTTTGGTGAGTGTGCCGCTCGGGCTGCCGGCCGCCGCCTCGTCGGACTCGTAGAGCAGGGCCCCATCACCCTTGACGGTGAAGGTCAGTCCCGCCTCGGCACCGGTGCACAGCCCCTGGGTACCTGCGTTGTCCTCGTCGGTCCGTTCCGTGACCCGGAGCTGCTCGGCGGTGCCCGAGACGAAGGTGCCGATGCTGCGGCACTCCGTGTCCACCCCGAGGACGGAGATGGTGTACGTCATACGGACCACGTCGTCGCCCTTCGCGCCCTCGCTGATCACGGCGGTGGCGTCGCCGTGTGTCACCCCGCCGCGCTCGGTGGTCGGCCCCTTCCAGGTGCCGATGAATTTCGCGGGCACCTCGGTGACCGGCTCGGGTGCGTCCGAGGACGAATCCTCCGGGGACGGGCTGTCCGGGGAGGGGCCCGTGCTCGAATCGGCGGGCGGTTCCGAGGTGGAGACGCCCGAGGACGGGCGGGACGCCGAGTCGTTGGTCTCGTTGTTGTCTCCGCCCGGCAGAAGGTCGAAGAGAAAGGCGCCGCCCACCATCACGGCGGCCAGCGCGCCCGCCAGCGTCAGGGCCACCGTGCAGCTCACCCTGCGCCCGCGCCGACCGGTGCCGGTGTCCGCACCGGTGCCGGTGCCAGCGCCCGGGGCCGTACCCGTACCCGAACCGGTGCCCGGACCGGCGTCCGTGGTGAAGGAGACCGACAGCCGTCCGTCGGATGCCCGCTGTCCCGGGACAGCGGCGTCCCGCACCGGATCCACCGGCGGGTCCGTGGCTGGGCCCGCGGCCGGATCCACTGGCGGGCCGAAGACCCCCAGCGGCGCGCCACCGCCCGCCGCGCCACCGCCCGCCGGGAAGCCGCTCGCCGGGGAGCCGTGTCCGTCGGCCGCGACCGGTGCCGCCGCCTCCAGATCCAGCAGCCGCACCGCCGCCCGGCTGACCTCCTCGACCAGCGGCCCCGGCAGCCAGCCCGCCGCCACCAGCCCGGCGGCCCCGCCGGGAGCGAGTGCGCCCGCGACCTCGCTCGGCGCGGGCCGTGCCGACGGGTCCTTGGCGAGACAGCGCGCGGCCAGGTCCCGCAGATCGCCCCGCAGGGCCCCCAGCGCGGGCTCCTCGTGCACCACCTTGTAGAGCAGGGCGGCCGAGGAGTCACCGGGGAAGGGGCTCTCGCCCGTCGCCGCGTACACGAGGACCGCGCCCAGCGAGAAGACATCGGCGGCGCCGGTGACGCCCTTGCCGAGGATCTGCTCCGGTGACATATAGCCGGGCGAGCCGACCGAGACCCCGGTGGAGGTGAGCGAGGCGGTGCCGTCCGTGGCACGGGCGATACCGAAGTCGATCAGCCGGGGGCCGTCGAGGGAGAGCAGGACGTTGGACGGTTTGACGTCCCGGTGGACCAGTCCCAGGGCGTGGACGGCCGTCAGGGCCTCCGCGAGCCCCGCGCCCAGTGCCCGTACGGAGTGCTCGGGCAGCCGGCCGTGCCCCGCGACCGCCTGGGTCAGCGAAGGGCCCGCCACATAGGCGGTGGCCACCCACGGAACGGCCGCTTCCGGATCCGCGTCCAGCACCGGCGCGGACCAGCGGGGACCGTCGGGCCCCGTACCGACACGCCGCGCCGCCTCGACCTCACGCCGGAAGCGGGCGCGGAACTCCTCGTCCGTCGCGAAGTGCGGATGGACGACCTTGACCGCGACCGTACGGCCGCCCGCCGAGCGCGCGAGATAGACCCGGCCCATGCCGCCCGACCCCAGCCGCCCGAGCAGCCGGTACGGACCGATGGCCGGCGGTTCACCTGCCTCCAGCCTCCGCATGCCCGTCCCCCCTCGTCATGGCTTCCGCCTGTACGCGTAGCAGCAGAGTAGGGGGTGGGGGTGGCGAGGGGGTTGAGTAAGGATGGCCCGGTTCAGGCCGTGAGCAGTTCTACGTTCACCGTGGCAGGGAACCCCGTCGTCGGGCCCGTCCTGCGCGCGAACTCCCGCACACCGGCGAGCTGCTCCGGGCCGAAGCGGAAGTCCAGCGTCGTGAAGTAGCGCTCCAGCAGCTCCGCGTCGAAGGCCTCCCAGCGCGCCGCCTGCTTGGCCACCTTCGCGACCTCCTCCAGGGAGAGATCACGGGACGCGAGAAACGCCTCGTGGACCTTCCGTACGACCGCCGGCTCGCGCGCCAGATACTCCTTGCGCGCCGCCCATACCGCGAAGACGAACGGCAGACCGGTCCAGTCCTTCCACATCAGCCCCAGATCGTGGACCTGAAGACCGAGCCGGGGCGCGTCGTGCAGCGAGGCGCGCAGCGCCGCGTCACCGATCAGGACGGCCGCCTCCGCCTCCTGCATCATCAGACCGAGATCGGGCGGGCAGGTGTAGTACTCGGGCCGGACGCGGTACTGCTCGCTGAGCAGAAGCTGAGCGAGTCGCACAGAAGTGCGAGAAGTGGAGCCGAGGGCCACCCGCGCACCGTCGAGCTGATCCAGCGGCACCTGCGAAACGATCACACAGGACATCACCGGCCCGTCGCAGCCGACCGCGAGATCGGGGAATGCGACAAGATCGTCGGCGTTGCGGAGGAATTCGACAAGGGTGATCGGGGCGATATCCAGCTCACCCCGCACGAGCTGTTCGCTGAGCTTCTCCGGCGTGTCCTTGGTCAGCTCCAGATCAAGAAGGGTTCCGGTCCTGGCGAGCCCCCAATAGAGGGGCAGGCAGTTCAGGAACTGGATATGGCCGACACGCGGCCGACTGCGGGGGTGATCGCTTCCTGCGGGCCCTGTCGGGGGAGTCGCCCGGCGCGATGCCGCCGGCTCCGGCACCGGTTCCGCCGCCTCCGGCGCGGTCTCTGCCTCTGTGTTTTCCACGGGACTGTCCACAGCGCGAGGCTAGCCCCGCGGCGCGCGGACGAGCGCCCCGGGGCACGGTTCGTCAGCACGTCAGACGCCTATACAAACGTCCGGGTGAAGTGATCTTTCCCTCTACCGCCGAGCGCGGAGTGCGTGCTAGGCTCGCCGCAAGTTGCAGTTTGGTTTCCCTTGCAGTACAGAGCCTGCGGAGCATGTGACCCGCAGGCTTTTGTAGTTTTCAGACTTCTTTGCAGGTTCTGGAGCAGGGCAACCCTTTGGCCCAAGGAGGGCTTATGGCTACCGGAACCGTCAAGTGGTTCAACGCTGAAAAGGGCTTCGGCTTCATCGCCCAGGACGGCGGCGGCCCGGATGTCTTCGTCCACTACTCCGCGATCAACGCGACCGGCTTCCGCTCCCTTGAGGAGAACCAGGTCGTGAACTTCGACGTCACTCAGGGCCCGAAGGGCCCGCAGGCGGAGAACGTCACCCCGGCCTAGTTGCCCGGGTCGGCGATCGCGCACGACTTACGCACCACCAAGGAGTCCTGCTTACCCCACTCGGGTGGGGCAAGCAGGACTCCTGCCTCTTTTCCGGCCGGTTTCCCCCGCTCCGTCTCGCCGGGCGTGCTGGTCCGCCGGGCGCGTCATGAGGTCGGGCTGTCGTGAGGTCGGGTGTGTCGTGAGGTCGGGCTGTCGTGAGCAGGGCGCGCGCCTCAGGGGTACAGCGTCTCGATCTCCGTCGCCAGGTCCGCCATGATCGCCTCCCGCCTGAGTTTGAGCGAAGGCGTCAGATGCCCGTTCTCCTCCGTGAAGTCGGCCGGCAGGACACGGAACCGCCGGATGGACTCCGCGCGGGAGACCAGCCGGTTGGCCTCGTCGATCGCGCGCTGGAGCGCCCCGCGCAGTTCCTCGTCCTCGACCAGCGCGGAGTGCGGGATGTCCTGCTTCTTCCTCATCTGCCGCCAGTGGGCGAGGCCGTCCGGTTCGAGGGTGATCAGGGCGGTGATGTACGGACGGTTGTCGCCGATCACCATGCACTGGCTGACCAGCGGGTGCGCCCGCAACCAGTCCTCCAGGGGCGCGGGAATGACGTTCTTGCCGGCCGAGGTGATGATGACGTCCTTCTTACGGCCGGTGATCGTGAGATAGCCGTCGTCGTCCAGCGCGCCCAGATCCCCCGTGGCGAACCAGCCGTGCTCGGGCACCGCCTCGGCCCGCTCCGCGTCCCAGTACCCCGCGAACACCTGCCCCCCGCGCAACAGCACCTCCCCGTCGTCGGCGATCCGTACCGCCGCGCCGGGCAGCGGCCAGCCGACCGTGCCCAGCCGGGGCTTGAGCGGCGGGGTGACGGTCGAGGCCGCCGTCGTCTCCGTCAGGCCGTACCCCTCGAAGATCTCGATGCCCGCACCCGCGTAGAACGCGGCGAGCCGGCGCCCGAGCGGTGAGCCGCCGCAGACCGCGTACTTCACCTTGCCGCCGAGGGCGGCGCGTATCCGCCGGTAGACCAGCGGGTCGTACAGCGCGCGGGCCGTGCGCAGCGCGAACGAGGGCCCGGGACCGGTGCCGTACTCCATCGCCTCCACGGCCTGCCCGTACCGGCGGGCGATCTTCGCGGCGCGGTCGAAGGACGAGACGCGGCCCATTTTCTCGGCGGTGGCACGGCCGGTGTTGAAGACCTTCTCCAGGACGTAGGGGATCGCCAGCAGGAACGTCGGCCGGAACCCCGCCAGATCCGCGAGCAGGTCCTGGGTCCTGATCGAGGGCGCGTGTCCGAGCCGTACCCGCGCCCGCAGACAGCCGACCGCGGCCATACGCCCGAGGACATGCGACAGCGGCAGGAAGAGCAGGGTGGAGGCGGGCTCCTTGCTCACCGACCTGAAGACGGGGTGGAGGAGTTCGACGGCGTTGTCCACCTCGGCGAAGAAGTTGGCGTGGGTGAGCACACAGCCCTTGGGACGTCCCGTCGTACCCGAGGTGTAGATGAGCGTGGCGACGGACTCGGGCGTGAGGGCGGCGCGGCGCTCGGTGACGGCCTCGTCCGGGAGGTGTTCGCCCGCCCCGCGCAGGGTGGCGACGGCGCCGGTGTCGAACGCCCAGAGATGGGTGAGGCCGGGGAGTTGCCGGCGCTCCTGACCGATCAGCCCGGCCTGCTGGGGGTCCTCCACGACGCAGGCGACCGCTCCGGAGTCCTGGAGGATCCAACGGGCCTGGAAGGCGGAGGAGGTCGGATAGATCGGGACGGTGATCAGACCGGCGGCCCAGGCGGCGAAGTCGAGCAGGGTCCACTCGTAGGTCGTACGGGCCATGATCGCGAGCCGGTCGCCGGGGCGCAGTCCCTCCGCGATCAGCCCTTTGGCGACGGCGTGGACCTCGTCGGCGAAGGTGGCGGCCGTGACGTCCTGCCAGTGGCCCTTTCCGCCCTTCCGGGCCGGGCCGCCCGTCCTGCCCGCGCCGCCTGTCCTGCCCGCGCCGCTCGCCCGGCCCTTCGGTTTCGGCTCGCTCGCCTTACGGCTGAGGACGACCTCGTCCGGGGCCTCGCGAGCGTTGTCGAAGGGGATGTCCGCGAGTGAGCCGCTCCGTACGGGCGGGACCAGCGGGGGTACGGACACCTCCCTGACGGTTCCGTCCTCCCGCACCTTCTCGGGTTCGACCAGTGACAGGGACGGCGACGGCGAGGACTGCGGGGGCTGCGAAGACTGGGCATCGGCGGACGCGGCGGCAGCGGGCACAGGCGGCTCCTTGTTCTGAGGATGACGGTGATGATGGTGGCCGATGCCGGGACGCAGAAACACCCCGGCGCCGGAGTGAGGCTCCGGGCCGGGGTGTCGGGAGTCGGGACGAAAGTCGAGACAGGAGAGTGCTTACGAGGTGCTCACCGGATCGCGCGGATACGCGCCGTGACGGGACGGTGCCGTAACGGGACCGCGTCCTCACGGAGCGGTGTCCTCACAGGGCGGCGTCCTCACCGGGCGGGCGTCCTCACGGGATCGCGTCGTCACGGAGCCCGGTCCTGTCGGGCCCGCGCCGTCACTGCGTCGCGCCGTCCTCCTGGGCCCGGTTGGCCTCCAGCTTCGCCTTGGCCCCGTCGACCTTGGTGACGAGCTGCGCGGACATCTCGTCGCGCTGCTTGCGCAGCAGGACCAGGCTGAGCGGTGCCGAGATCACCAGGGCGAGCAGCAGCACCCAGATGAAGTTGGACCCACCGAGGCCCTTCGGCAGCGCACCGACCTGGACCAGGCCGGCGACCACGACGAAGCAGCCGGCGAAGATGCCGAGGCGCATCGCGGTGTACCGGATCGTGGCGCTTGTCTTCACAGCGGTCACAGCGGGCCTTCTCTCTCTTCGTGGGTCCTGGTTCCTGCCGGGCAGGTTCCGCTCCTGCCCGAACAGTCAAGCACGTCCCCTTCAGTACCGGTTCAGGGGGAGCAGCATGAAGATGTCATCACGGTCGTCACCTGGACCGACCCTGATCGCGTCCGGCACCCGGCCCACTTCCTTGTAACCGCACGAGGCATAGAACCGGTCGAGGCCCGCGCCGCCCCGGCAGGTGAGCCGGATCGCCTCGATGCCTTCCATACCGCTCGCGGCCTCGGCCGCCGCGGCCATGAGATCGCGGCCGTACCCCCTCCCCTGATGCCGGGGATGGACCATCACGGTGTAGAGCCAGAGCCAGTGCCGCATCAGCCGGTGGGTGTTGAGCGTGAGGAACACCGTCGCGGCGACGGCACCCTCCTCGTCGTACCCGACCAGCAGCCGGCACCGGCCGTCGGCCATCGCCACGAGATGCTTGACCAGCTCGGGCCGTATGTCGTCGGCCGTCACCGGCGGGACGAACCCGACCGCGCCACCCGCGTTCGAGACATCCGTCCAGAGCGCGAGCACACCGTCACGCAAAGCCCGGTCCACCGGTGGATCCAGCTCGAACATGAGCGTCATCGCGTGCCCTCTCAGACCCGCATCGGCTGCGGGGACTCACGGCGGTCGGGGTCCGGGCCGGGGTACTCGCGGATGATCTCGTAGCGGGTGTTCCGCTCGACGGGACGGAAGCCCGCGTCACGGATGAGGTCGAGCAGATCCTCGCGGCTGAGCTTGTTGGGCGTGCCGTAATTGTCCGCGTCGTGCGTGATCTTGTACTCGACGACCGAGCCGTCCATGTCGTCCGCGCCGTGCTGGAGCGCCAGTTGGGCGGTCTGGACGCCGTGCATCACCCAGAAGACCTTGACATGCGGAACATTGTCGAAGAGCAGCCGGGAGACCGCGAACGTCTTCAGCGCCTCGGCGCCCGTGGCCATCGTCGTACGCGCCTGGAGGCGGTTGCGGACCTTGCCGTCCTTCATGTCCACGAAGTCGTGCTGGTAGCGCAGCGGGATGAAGACCTGGAAACCGCCGGTCTCGTCCTGGAGTTCACGCAGCCGCAGCACATGGTCGACGCGGTGGCGCGGCTCCTCGATATGCCCGTACAGCATCGTGGCCGGGGTCTTGAGCCCCTTGGCGTGCGCGAGCCGGTGGATGCGCGACCAGTCCTCCCAGTGGGTGTTGTGGTCGACGATGTGCTGCCGGACCTCCCAGTCGAAGATCTCGGCGCCCCCACCGGTCAGCGATTCGAGTCCGGCGTCGATCAGTTCGTCGAGGATGTCGGAGGCCGACAGCCCCGAGATCGTCTCGAAGTGGTGGATCTCGGTGGCGGTGAACGCCTTGAGGGAGACCTCCGGAAGGGCCTCCTTGAGCGCGCTGAGCGAGCGCGGGTAGTAGCGCCACGGCAGCGTCGGGTGGAGGCCGTTGACGATATGCAGCTCGGTGAGGCTCTCGCCCTCCATCGCCTTGGCGAGACGGACGGCCTCCTCGATACGCATCGTGTACGCGTCCTTCTCGCCCGGCTTGCGCTGGAACGAGCAGTACGCGCAGGAGGCGGTGCACACGTTCGTCATATTGAGATGACGGTTGACGTTGAAGTGGACGACATCGCCGTTCTTGCGTGTCCGCACCTCGTGGGCGAGACCGCCGAGCCAGGCCAGATCGTCCGTCTCGTACAGGGCGATGCCGTCCTCGCGGGTCAGCCTCTCCCCGGACCTGACCTTCTCCTCCAGCTCGCGCTTGAGACCTACATCTTGGACAGATGCAGTCATCAGGCCGCCTCCCATACGTCTACCAATCGGGCCAGTCGAGCCTACGCCCCCGGTCGGACAGCGCCGACGCGGCCCTCCGCTCGGCCGTCACTCCTCGGGCAGTTCACCGACTCTGTTCTCCCACTTCGTGGAGAGAACGATGGTGGTGCGGGTCCGGGAGACCCCCTTCGTACCGCTCAGCCGGCGGATCGTCCTCTCCAGCCCGTCCACGTCGCCGGCCCGCACCTTGAGCATGTACGAGTCGTCGCCCGCGATGAACCAGCAGTCCTCGATCTCCCCCAGATCGCGCATCCGGCGGGCGACGTCCTCGTGGTCGGCCGCGTCGGAGAGCGAGATCCCGATCAGCGCGGTGACGCCGAGGCCGAGCGAGGCGGAGTCGACCGTGGCGCGGTAGCCGGTGATGACGCCGGCCGCTTCGAGCCGGTTGATGCGGTCGGTGACGCTCGGCCCGGAGAGCCCTACGAGGCGGCCCAGTTCGGCGTACGAAGCCCTGCCGTTCTCCCTGAGGGCCTGGATGAGCTGCCTATCCACGGCGTCCATAAGCCTGAAGCCTTCCATTGTTCAGCGATCTCGCAAACTTACATGTAGAATCTAAGGCATGCAGGGGGTTAAGTCCTGCGAATCTTTCAAATGATCAAGTAATCAGCGACGAATGTCCGACTTTCAGGAGTGAGTTTCACCGTGTACACGATCGAGATGGCCTACGCCCGGATGCGGTCGCTCCAGGAGCACGCCAACCGCTCGCGTACCCGTCAGGTGCTCGCCGCGCGACGCCGCGAGCAGGCGGGCCGCTCTTCGCACCGCGCCGTTCCCACGGGCACGGCCGACGAGTCGGTCCGCCCCTGACGGTCACCTCGCCGGGCACCTCGCCGATCACCGCGTCAGGAACGGCGCGGTCCGCGCGGTCGGCCACCGGCGCTGGTCGGTCGGACCCGGCCGGCCTGCCGGACGCTCCGTCAGTCGCCGCGAGAGCCGCCAAGCTCCCCCTCCCAACGGCGGTAGAGCCGGTGCGGCACCCCGGCCGCGTCCAGCACCCGCCCGGCGACGAAGTCCACCAGATCCTGGATGTGCGTCGCCCCCGCGTAGAACGCCGGAGAGGCGGGCAGCACCACGGCGCCCGCCTCGTCCAGCGCCACAAGGTGCTTGAGCGTCTGGCCGTTCAGCGGTGTCTCCCGTACGGCGACGACCAGCTTCCGGCGCTCCTTGAGGGTCACGCTCGCCGCGCGCTGGAGCAGATCCTTCGACAGTCCGAGCGCCACCCCGGCCACACACGCCGTGGAGGCCGGCACGATCAGCATCCCCTGGACGGGGTACGAGCCGGATGACGGCCCCGCCGCCAGATCCCCGGCGCCCCAGTGCCGTACGTCGTCGAGGTCCAGGCCTCCGGGTCCGAAGCGGTCGGGCTTGCCGTCCGCGCCCCTGGCCAGCCAGGACCGCAGGTCGTCCCGCCAGTGCGCGTCCCTGAAGGCGATCCCGGTCTCGTCGAGCAGGGTCAGCCGTGACGCGCGCGACACGACCAGGTCCACGCTCTCCCCGGCCGCCAGCAGCGCGCGCAGTACGGCCGCGGCGTACGGCGTACCGGACGCGCCGGAGACACCCACGACCCAGGGGCGCCGGGGCGGGGGCGGCAGCCGAGGGCTGTCGCGGTCCGTCCGGTCCGCCCGGTCTCCCCTGTCCCGGTCTTCCGGGACTTCCGGGGCCTCCCGGTCTTCCTGGCCTTCGTGCTGTGCGTACGATCCGGGCTTCACGGATCCGAGCCTATCCGGCACACTCCACCGGGAACCGGGTAAGGTGCCCCGGCCGTTCCCGAGGTACGAGCAAGCGAACCGAGGGGGGTCGGCGTGACCGGTACCGGATTCGAGTGGCCACGCACGGCCCGGACCAGGACGGCCGCCAAGCTGATGGCGGGCTGGGTGGCCCTGCTCTGGGTGCTCGAAGTGGTGGATGTGGCCACGGCCCACTCGCTCGACGGGTACGGCATCGTGCCGCGCGAGCCGTCCGAGCTGGCCGATGTCATCCCGGCCGCCTTCATCCACTTCGGCTTCGCCCATGTCGCGGCGAACAGCGTTCCGCTGCTGGTCTTCGGTTTCATAGCCGCCCTCGGCGGCATCCGCCGCTTCCTCGCCGTCTGCGCCGTGATCATCGTGGCCGACGGCCTCGGCGTCTGGCTGATCTCCCCCTCGGGCACCAACACGGCGGGCGCGTCCGGTCTGATCTTCGGTCTGTTCGGCTATCTCCTGGTGCGCGGTTTCGTCGAGCGCAAGCCGGCCGGCATCCTCGTCGGTCTGGTGATCGGCGCGATATGGGGCAGTTCGATCCTGCTCGGCATCTCCCCGGCCAATACGACCGTGAGCTGGCAGGGCCATCTGATCGGTCTGATTGCGGGCGTCGCCGCTGCGTTCATGTTCCGCCGGCCGGCGACCCGTAGCGCCGTCACCCCGTGAGACCGCGCACCAGCAGGTCGAGCAGCGCGCACACGAACAGGGCGATCCCGATGAAGCCGTTGACCGTGAAGAACGCGCGGTTGAGCCGCGACAGATCGTGCGGCTTCACAATCGTGTGCTCGTAGAGGAAGGCCGCCACCACGATCACCAGCCCGGTCCAGAAGAACACCCCGGCGTCCGTGGCCAGCGCGTACCACACCAGCAGTACGGTCGTGACGGCATGGCAGGCGCGCGCCCCGTACAGCGCCCCCGGGATACCGAAGCGGGCCGGCACGGACATCACGCCGTGCGCGCGGTCCGCCTGGACGTCCTGGCAGGCGAAGATCAGATCGAAGCCGCCGATCCAGATCCCGACCGCCAGCCCCAGGATCACCGCGTCCCACGACCATGCCCCGGTGATCGCGATCCAGGCGCCCACCGGTCCTATGGCCTGGGCGAGTCCGAGGATGGCGTGCGGGAAGTTGGTGAACCTCTTCCCGTACGGATAGACCACCATCGGGATCACGGCGATCGGCGCGAGGGCGAGACAGAGCGGGTTCAGCGCCGCCGCGGCCGCGAGGAAGACCACGACGGCGACCAGGGCGCCCGTCCACGCGGAGCGCACGGACACCGCGCCCGTCACCAACTCCCGTCCCGCGGTGCGCGGATTGCGCGCGTCGATCTCACGGTCGATGATCCGGTTGCAGGCCATCGCGAAGGTACGCAGGCCGACCATCGCGATCGTGACCAGCAGCAGCCGGCCCCAGTGGACATTCCCGTCGAACTGGAACATCGCGGTCAGCGCCGCGATATACGCGAACGGCAGCGCGAAGACCGAGTGCTCGATCATCACCAGCCGCAGGAACGCCCGGGTCCTGCTGCCGGACTGTGCCGGTCCGGGCCCGAGAATCTCCGCTGCGCTCACAGGCCGTACTCCCTCCACCGGCGGTCGACCTTCGCCGCCGTCTCCGGGTCGGACTCGACCATCTCCGGCCAGCCGCCGTCCCGCGTGTACCCCTCCTCGGGGAGTTTCCTCGTCGCGTCGATCCCCGCCTTGCCGCCCCAGAACTGCTGGTAGGAGGAGTGGTCGAGATGATCGACCGGTCCCTCGACGACCGTGAGATCACGCGCGTAGTCGGTGTTGCCCAGCGCGCGCCAGGACACCTCGTGCAGATCGTGGACATCGCAGTCCGCGTCGACGACCACGATCAGCTTGGTCAGCGACATCATGTGCGCGCCCCAGATCGCGTGCATCACCTTCTGCGCGTGCTTCGGATACTTCTTGTCGATCGAGACGATCGCACAGTTGTGGAAACCGCCCGACTCGGGCAGGTGGTAGTCCACGATGTCCGGCACGATGATCTTCAGCAGCGGCAGGAAGAACCGTTCCGTCGCACGTCCCAGCGGTCCGTCCTCGGTCGGCGGGCGGCCCACCACGATCGACTGGAGCAGCGGGCGCTTGCGCATCGTCACACAGTCGATGGTGAGCGCCGGGAACGGCTCCTGCGGGGTGTAGAAACCGGTGTGGTCCCCGAAAGGGCCCTCGGGGAGGGTCTTCCCCGGCTCCAGCCATCCCTCGATGACGACTTCGGCGTTGGCGGGCACCTGGAGCGGCACGGTCCTGCAGTCGACCATCTCGATCCGCCGACCCTGTACGAAGCCCGCGAAGAGGTACTCGTCGATGTCACCGGGCAACGGCGCGGTGGAGGCGTATGTCACGGCCGGCGGACAGCCGAACGCGATCGCGACGGGCAGCCGTTCGCCGCGCTTGGCGGCCACCTGGTAGTGGTTGCGGCTGTCCTTGTGGATCTGCCAGTGCATACCGATGGTGCGCCGGTCATGGCGCTGGAGGCGGTAGAGCCCGAGATTGCGGACCCCGGTCTCCGGGTGCTTGGTGTGCGTCAGACCGAGGTTGAAGAAGGACCCGCCGTCCCCCGGCCAGGTGAAGAGCGCGGGAAGCTGGTCGAGATCCACGTCCTCACCGGTGAGGACCACTTCCTGGACGGGCGCGTCCTTGATCTTCTTCGGCGGCACATGGGCCATGGCGCCGAGTTTCCCGAAGGCCTCGCGCACCCCCATGAAGCCCTGCGGCAGCTCCGGTTTGAGCAGCCCGCCGATCTTCTCGCCGATCTCGCCGTACGAGCCGAGGCCCAGCGCCTTGAGCAGTCTGCGGTCCGTGCCGTACACATTCATGGCCAGCGGCATCGACGAGCCCCGGACGTTCTCGAAGAGCAGCGCGGGTCCACCGGACTTGTTCACCCGGTCGACAATCTCCCCGACCTCCAGATAGGGGTCGACTTCGGCCTTGATGCGCTTGAGGTCGCCCTCGCGCTCCAGCGCCCGGAGCAGCGAGCGAAGATCGTCGTAAGCCATGCGTCCCAGTATCGGCCACCCGGTACCCTGGGCCGGTCACCGGGGCCGTCGCGCGGCCTCCAACCGTTCCCGGGGGGACCGTCCAACCATGCTCAGGTATCTGCCGTTCCTGCTGGTCCTGGCGCTGTGGATCTACGCCTTCATCGACTGCCTGAACACCCCCGAGGAAGAGATCAAGGGCCTCCCCAAGGTGGTATGGGTCATCATCATCCTGCTCTTCGGCGAGGTGCTGGTCGGTCCGATCGCCTGGCTGGTGGTGGGCAAGGTCCGGCGCGGACCGGCCGGCGGCTCGACGCCCGCCGAGTGGCACCGCGGCCACCGCGGGAAGTGGACGGCTCCCGATGACAACCCCGCGTTCCTGGCCTCTTTGAAAGAAGAGAACACCAAGGACGAGGCCCTGTTGAAGGACTGGGAAGCGGATCTGCGCCGCCGCGAGGAGGAGATCAAGCGGCGTGAGCAGGGCGGCGGCACCTCGGCCTCGGACGACACGCCGCCGAAGGCCTGAGCCGGACGACGACGCCATGGCAGCGGTACGGGCTGGGGCACTGGGAGCCGCGGAGGCACGGCGGTGGCTGGCGACGGCCGTCGCCGAGGCGCGGGCGGGGCTGGCGGAGGGCGGTATCCCGATCGGCGCGGCGCTGTACGGCGCGGACGGGACGCTGCTCGGCCGGGGCCGCAACCGCCGTGTCCAGGACGGTGATCCGTCCGTGCACGCCGAGACGGCCGCGTTCCGTGCGGCCGGGCGGCAGCGCTCGTACCGGGGCACGACGATGGTGACGACGCTCTCACCGTGCTGGTACTGCTCGGGGCTGGTACGGCAGTTCGGGATCTCGCGGGTGATGATCGGGGAGGCGGAGACCTTCCACGGCGGTCATGACTGGCTGGCGGAGCACGGCGTGGAGATCGTGCTGCTCGACGACACCGAATGCGCGGCGATGATGCGTACGTTCATCGCGGAGCGGCCCGAGCTGTGGCACGAGGACATCGGCCACGACTGAGGGCCACGGCTGACGGGCTTGCTGACAGCCACGAGCGAAGGCCACGGCCGACGGGCCCGGTATGTACGCGGACGCCCCCATATGCGAAGACGCCCCACGCGGAGCCTGTTCCGCGTGGGGCGTCTGTCGTCCGGCGTCCGGCGTGCTCGCCGGCGTCGTCCCGTCCGTGGGTCAGACGCCCGCGTACGAGTGCTTGCCGGTGACGAAGATATTGACGCCGTAGTAGTTGAACAGCCAGCAGCCGAAGGCGATCAGCGCCAGATAGGCGGCCTTGCGGCCCTTCCAGCCGGCGGTGGCGCGGGCGTGCAGATAGCAGGCGTACGCGACCCAGGTGATGAAGGACCAGACCTCCTTGGGGTCCCAGCCCCAGTAGCGGCCCCAGGCGTCGCCCGCCCAGATCGCGCCCGCGATGATCGTGAAGGTCCAGAGCGGGAAGACGGCGGCGTTGACGCGGTACGCGAACTTGTCGAGCGTCCCGGAGGCGGGCAGCCGCTCCATCACGGAGGTGGCGAAGGAACCGGGCTTCAGACCGGTCGCGAGCTTGGTCTCGTACCGCTCACGGAAGAGATAGAGCAGCGTGGCGACCGCGCCGACATAGAAGACCGCGCCGCAGAAGATCGCCGTGGAGACATGGATCCACAACCAGTACGAGTGAAGAGCGGGAACCAATTGGTCACTGTCGGTGTACAAGACAGTGACAGCGAGGCCGAGATCGAGGAGGACCGTGGTGATGAGCGGCAGGCCGATCCAGCGGACGTTCTTCTTCAGCGCGAGGAAGGCGAGATACACACCGACGGCGACGGTGGAGAAGGTGATGTTGAACTCGTACATGTTGCCCCACGGCGCCCGCTGTACGGACAGCGCGCGGGCGATCACACCGGCGGCCTCGACGACCCAGGCGAGGACGGTGAGGGACACGGCGATCCGGCCGTACAGATCGCCCTGCGCGTCACCGCCGTGCGCGCCGGGGCCGTCCGGGATGTCGCGGGTGCCGGACGCCGAGCGGGTGATGACCTTCGGCCGTTCCAGCACGGCTGTCGCGCCGCCCTCGCGCGTGACCTGGACCTTCACCGACCCCGCCGCGGACCCCTGGGCGTCGCCGGTCAGCGCGGCGGCGGTGCGGGCCACCTTGCTGCGGCTGCCGAGCAGCCACTCGGCGATATGCGCGAAGAAGGCCAGCGTGTAGACGGCCATGGAGGAGTAGATCAGCACATTGCTGGTCTGTGCCAGGCTCTCATTGGTTGCTGCGGCGGCGAGATTCACTTCTCAGCCCCTTCGACAGTCTGTTCTGCGGAATCGTCCGCGGGATCAGGCGCGCTGGGCGCCTCTGAATGGAGGGTGCCGGCCAGATCGGCCAGTTCCTCGGGGAGCTTGGCGGACTCGCTGCGGCCGAGTCCCGCCATCTCGACGACGGTGACGCCGTCGGCGCCCCGCACGGCCCGGACCCAGATCCGGCGCCGCTGGATGAAGAGGGAGCCCGCCAGTCCCGCGATGGCGGCGACGGCACCGACCAGGGCCCAGGAGGTGCCGGGCTGCTGTGAGATCTGGAAGCTCGCCCACTCCTTGACCTCCTTCTCGAAGGTGATCGAGCCGGCACCGTCGGGCAGGGTGAGCTTCTCACCGGGCAGCAGGGTCTTCTTCAGGAGATCGCCCTTGGCGTCCTTGAAGGCCTTCAGCTTCCTGGTGTCCAACTGGTACACGTTCTGCGGCAGCCCCGCGTCGACCCCCAGACTGCCGTGGTACGCGCCGACGTTGAGCACCGGGAAGTCGAGCGCGGGGAAGCGGGAGAACATCTGGCCCGACCCCTTCCCGCCATAGGTCGGTACGAAGAAGGCGGCGAAGCCCAGCTGGTCCTTCTCGCCGTTCTTGTCGCGGTAGCCGTCCATCACCTTGATGGCGCCCGTGGACGAGACGTTGTTGTCGATGGGCAGCAGCGGCACCGCGCCGCTGAAGACCACCTGACCACGGCCGTCCCTGACGGTGACGACAGGGGCGTAGCCGTGGGCGTTCAGATAGACCTTGGAGCCGTCGAGTTCGAGGGGTTTGTTGACCTCGATGACCGACTTCTTCTCCTCGCCGCCCGCCCCGGTGGTGTAGCGGACGTCGGCCTTGTAGGTCCGTGGGGTGCCGAGCTGCGGTCCGCTGCGCTCATAGGTCCCGGTGAACTTGTCCAGGGTGAAGCTGAACGGGACCAGCTCGTCTGTGTTGAAGAGGGAGCCGGACTTGAAGTCGTCGTACTGGGTGAGGGTGTTGGAGAAGCCGTCGCCCTCGACGATCAGCTTGCCGCCCTCCGATTTGAAGAGCTGCCCGGTGGCGAAGGCGACCAGCAGCACGATCAGCGCGATATGGAAGATCAGATTGCCGGCCTCGCGGAGAAAGCCCTTCTCCGCGGCGACCGCGTCACCGGCGGTATGGACGCGGAAGCGGCGCTTGCGCAGCATCGCGAGCGCGGCCTCGCGGGTGGCCTCGGGCGAGGCCGTGGTGCGCCAGGTCGTGTACGCGGGCAGCCGGGTCAGCCGCTTGGGGGCACCCGGCGGACGGGAGCGGAGCTGGCCGACGAACTGCCAGGTGCGCGGGACGATACAGCCGATCAAGGAGATGAACAGCAGGATGTAGATCGCGGAGAACCACACCGAGCTGTAGACGTGGAAGAGCTGGAGCTTGTCATAGACCGGGGCCAGCGTCTCGTGCCGGTCCCTGAAATCCTGGACCTTCAGCTCGTCGACGCCGGCCTGCGGGATCAGCGAACCGGGGATGGAGCCGAGGGAGAGGAGGAAGAGCAGGATCAGCGCGACCCGCATGGAGGTGAGCTGCCGCCAGAACCAGCGGAGCCAGCCGACGAGTCCGAGCGTGGGGCCGCCGATGACGGTCTCCTCGCGGGGCGCGGTGGAGAGCTGGGAGCCCGCGGCGCCGAGTTCACGCGCGTCCCGTGCCTCGGAGGCCGCCCGGTCGGCCGCGGCCGCTTCCGCAGCCGTCCCTGCCGAGGTCTCCGTCGGCGTCCCGTCGGTCGTCCCGTCCCTCGCGCCGTCCGTCGTCTCCGCCGCCGTCGTCTCGCCGCTCATGGAAGCCTTGCTCATGGAACTAGATCCCCACCGTGAAGCCGTTGGACCAGCCCTGCATCTCCTGCACGATGCTGTCCCACGCACCGGTCAGCAGCAGCAGACCGGTCGCGATCATCATCGCGCCGCCGATCCGCGTCACCCAGACGTAATGACGCTTGACCCAGCCGAACGCGCCCAGTGCCTTGCGGAACGCCACCGCCGCGATCACGAACGGCGCGCCGAGACCGAGGCAGTACGCGACGGTCAGTATGGCCCCCCGGCCGGCGCTCGCCTCGGTGAAGGCCAGTGTGTTGACCGAGGAGATGGTCGGACCGAGACAGGGCGTCCAGCCGATCCCGAAGAGCGCGCCCAGCAAGGGCGCCCCCGCCAGACCGGTCACCGGACGCCGGTGGAAGCGGAATTCACGCTGGGTGAGCCAGGGCATCAGCCCCAGGAAGAACACACCCATCACGATCATCAGCCCGCCGAGCACCTTGGAGAGGATCTCCCGATGTTCCTGGAGCGTCGACCCGAAGTAGCCGAAGAGCGCGCCGCCCGAGACGAAGACCGCGGTGAAGCCGACGACGAACAACGTGGCGCCGACAGCCATCCGGCCGCGTCTGGCCTCGGCCAGATCGGTGCCGCTGACGCCGGTGACATACGAGAGATAGCCGGGCACGAGCGGCAGCACACAGGGCGAGAAGAAGGAGACGAGCCCGCCGAGGAGCGCGATCGGCAGCGCGATCAGCAGCGCTCCGCTGTACACCGTCTCATTCATGCCGGGGGCCGCGGCGAGAACCTGCACGGGATCACTTCTCCGCGATCAGCGGGTCGATCATCTTGCGCAGCTTCTCCTCGTTGAGCGCCATCAGCGAGCGGGCCGCGATCTTGCCGTCCCGGTCGAGCACGATGGTGGAGGGGATGGACTGCGGATTGAGACTGCCCTTGGGGAAGCCGTTGACGATCAGCTTGCCCATCGGGTCGTACAGGCTCGGGTAGGGGACGCCGTAGTCCTTCTCGAAGGCGAGCGCGGGGCCCTTGTTGGGATCGCGGGTGTTGATCCCGACGAACGCGACCCCCTGGGACTCGGTCTCCTTGGCGACCTTCGCGAAGTGCTTGGCCTCCTGGCGGCAGGGCGGGCACCAGGAGCCCCAGACGTTGAGTACGACGATCTTGCCCTTGAGATCGGCCACATCGAGCTTCGCGCCGTCGAGAGTCTCGCCCGCGATCTTGTTGACAGACTGGCGTTCCGCCACCGCGACGGTGGAGATACCACCGGTGTTCGTCACGAAATTGGTGTCGCCGCCACCACCGGACTTACCCCCGCCAGTGCACGCCGAGAGCGTCAGCGCCGCCGCGACGACCACGACCGGCGTGATGGCGCGGAGCCGGCGGTCGGAGCGGCGTAGGGGGGCGCGGCCTGAGTTCATGTGAAAAGTTTCGCATGGGCGTTTCGAGGATCTTGGGCACCCCCCTCGGTGCCCGTTAGGCCCCTTGTCAGGCTGCCTTAAAGAAGGCGTTCCAGCCGCCGGCCGGGGACTGTCCGACCTCCAGCGTACGGAGCCTGGCCAGTACGGCCGGGTCCTGGACATCGAGCCAGTCCGTGAACTGACGGAAGGAGACCAGCCGTACGTCCTTCTTCTCCGCCATCCCCTTCAGAGCCTCTTCGACGGCGTCCATATAGATTCCCCCGTTCCACTGCTCGAAGTGGTTGCCTATGAAGAACGGCGCGCGATTCGTCTCGTACGCCCGGCGGAAACCGCCGAGATAGGCGCCGGTGGCCTGCCTGCGCCAGCCCGCGTAACGGGAGGTCCTGCCCCTGGTCGCGTTCACGGACTGATTGGCGAGCATGTTGTAGTCCATGGAGAGGACTTCGAAGGAATGACCGGGGAACGGTACGCCCTGAAGCGGAAGGTTCCAGACGCCATGCGTTTTGTCCGGCCATATCTGGGTGCCGCCCGGGGAGCTGGCGTCATAGCGCCAGCCCAGCTTCTTCACGGTCGGCAGCAGTTTTTCCTGGCCGAGCAGACACGGCGTACGGCCGCCTATGAGTTCCTTGCGGTAGTCGAAGGGCAGCGGGTCGAGATCGGTCCAGCCGCTGTTCGTACGCCACTCCGTGACAAAGGACACGGCCTGGTCGATCTCGCTGCGCCACTGCTCCGGGGTCCAGTTGCCCACCGAGCCCGAGCCGCCGCAGAAGTGCCCGTTGAAGTGGGTGCCGATCTCATGGCCGTCCAGCCATGCCTGTCGCACATTCCTGAGCGTGTCCTTGATATGGGCGTCGGTGAGATAGCCGATGTCGGACGCGCCGACGGGATTGTTCGGCGGGCGGTAGAGGGTCTTCTTCGACTCGGGCAGCAGATAGATACCGGAGAGGAAGAAGGTCATGGCCGCGCCATGGTTCTCGGCGAGTTCGAGAAAGCGGGGAAAGAGACCGTTGCCGACCTCACCCGCCCCGTCCCAGGAGAAGACCACGAACTGCGGCGGGGTCTCGCCGGGTTCGAGGGGAACAGGCGCGGGCGGCTGGTGCGGCTGCTTTCCTGTGTCGGCGGTGGAACCGTCGCCGATCAGTCTGACGTCCTTGCCGGTGGGGCGGGTACCGGGTGCCGGTTTTCCGCTCTCACCACCGCCTTTGCCTCCGTCGGAAGGGCGCGGTGTACCGGCGCCGACGGTGTTGCCGGATCTGGTGGAGCCGGTGGAGCCGCATCCCGCGATTCCGGTCGCGACGGCACCCATCCCGGCTATACCGGCTCCGAGCAGACCCCTTCGACTGATCTCCCGCATACAGATCCCATCCGCGTTCATCTCGTCCGTATGCCGCTCGTACGATTTTTTACAAGCGGCAATACGAGAGAGGTCGTACCGAACGCGGAGGTTCCAGGACTTGTCATATCTTTACTGATGTCCGACGAGAACCGACCGATGGCGGCCCACGTCTGCGGCAGTCCATACCAGCGGCGGTCCGCGTCTGCGGCGGACCCCCGCTCTATGCCCCGAAAGCCTTGGCTCCGCCCTTCACCGGCTTGGCACCGGCGAGGAGATGGGCGGGGACGAGATCACGGGCCGGCTCGGAGTAGGCGACGGCGACGATCTTGTCGCCGTGGTACGTGAAGCTCGTCAGGGACGCGAGTGTGCACTGGCGCCGGCGCGGATCGTGCCAGAGCCGGCGCCGCTCGACAAAGCTGCGCACGATCCAGATCGGCAGTTGATGGCTGACGCAGACCGCCTCATGGCCGCGGGCCGCGTCACGGGCGTCGTCCAGCGCGCCCATCATCCGTGTGACCTGGTCGATGTACGGCTCGCCCCAGGACGGCCGGAAGGGATTGGTCAGGTGCTTCCAGTTGGCGGGCTTGCGCAGCGCGCCGTCACCGACACCGAAGGCCTTGCCCTCGAAGATGTTCGCGGCCTCGATCAGCCGGGCGTCGGTGCCGAGGGTCAGTCCATGGGACTGGGCGACCGGCGCCGCCGTCTCCTGGGCACGCTCCAGCGGGGAGGCGACGACATGGGTGATGTCACGGTCCGCGAGATGCTCGGCGACCCGGTCGGCCATCCGTCGGCCCAGCTCGGAGAGGTGATAGCCGGGACGGCGGCCGTAGAGGACACCGTCGGGGTTGTGGACCTCGCCGTGCCGCATGAGATGGACGACGGTCACATCGTCCAGGTCGTTCAGGTCGCTCATGTCGTTCGGGGCGCTCATGCGGCGTTCTCCGGCTTCTCCGGCGTCTCCGGTTCGGTGGCTTCCGCGGCGGCCCGAGCGGCGGCCGGGAGTGCGGCGGCGATCCGCTCGATCGCGCGCTCGTCGTGCGTGGTGGAGACGAACCACGACTCGAAGGAGGACGGCGGCAGATAGACGCCGTCCGCGAGCAGCGAGTGGAAGAAGGGGGTGAAGCGGAAGGACTCCTGCTTCTTGGCGTCCTCGTAGTCGCGGACCTCGTCGGCCGTGAAGAAGACGGAGAACATATTGCTCGCCGTCTGCACCCGGTGGGCGACGCCCTCCTTGCTGAGCGCGTCCGTCACCAGTCGCTGGATCTGGAGAGAGGCCGCGTCGACCTTCTCGTACGCCGCGTCGTCCAGCAGCCGGAGCTGCGCGAGGCCGGCGGCGGTGGCGACAGGGTTCCCCGAGAGCGTGCCGGCCTGGTAGACGGGCCCCGCCGGGGCGAGCCGTCCCATGACATCGGCCCGGCCGCCGAACGCGGCGGCGGGGAAGCCACCGCCCATGACCTTGCCGAAGGTCATCAGATCGGGTGCGACACCGTCGATGCCGTACCAGCCGGCCTTCGACGTACGGAAACCCGTCATGACCTCGTCGGAGATATAGAGCGCGCCGTCGGCGGCGCAGAGCTCCTTGAGCCCGGCGTTGAAGCCGTCGCTCGGCGGCACGACGCCCATGTTGCCCGGCGACGCCTCGGTGATCACACAGGCGATCTCGCCGGGGTGCGCGGCGAAGGCCTGGCGTACGGCGTCCAGATCGTTGTACGGCAGGACGATGGTGTCGCCGGCCTGGGCACCGGTCACACCGGGCGTGTCCGGCAGCCCGAAGGTGGCGACCCCGGAGCCGGCCGCGGCGAGGAGCGCGTCGACATGGCCGTGGTAGCAGCCCGCGAACTTCACGACCTTCGCGCGCCCGGTGAACCCACGGGCGAGCCGGATCGCGGACATGGTCGCCTCGGTGCCCGACGACACGAGCCGTACCTGCTCGACGGGGGCCACCCGGGCCACGATCTCCTCGGCGAGCGCGACCTCGCCCTCACCCGGAGTCCCGAAGGACGTACCGCGGGCTACCGCCGCCTGGACCGCTTCGATGACCTCCGGGTGGGAATGACCGAGAATCATCGGCCCCCAAGAACATACGAGGTCGACATATTCACGACCGTCCGCATCGATGAGGTATGGACCGTTACCGGACACCATGAACCGGGGCGTACCGCCCACCGCGCGGAAGGCGCGAACGGGAGAGTTCACGCCGCCGGGCGTCACGAGGGCCGCGCGGTCGAAGAGCGTCTGCGAAACTGGGGCGTCATAGGGGAAGCTCACGCAATCCATGGTGTCAGAGCCTCGGACGTTCTTGCGGACAGGTGTTTCACCGCACGCTCGTGGGGGAGGTCACTGTCACGATGATCGGGTTGCGCGGCCGGGGCTGCGAGTGGTCGGGTGGAGATATGCATCGCGGTGGCGGACTGGGCGAGGGGACCGACGACCTGGGTCCCGAGCCTGCCCGGCGTGGAAAGCACCGGCGCCGCGAACACAAGGCGCGTGAGCAACCTCCGGGAAGCGAACAACGTCCGGAGAGCAGGAGTGGTGGCCGGGTGGGGGTGACCTACAAGTACTTCGGCGCGCCCGACGGAGCCACGGCCGCCCGTGTCCCCATTTCCATGCGCCCGGAGGAACTGGGCGGGGACGAGCTTGGCATGGGTGGCATGTTCACCAAGATCAAGCCCGAGACAATCGCGGCGATGGTCCTGACGGGCATCCAGGGCATGCCCCTCCACAAGGTCCCCCCACTGGAACTGGTCGTCCTGCACCCCGACTACGCCGTGGTCAAACTCCCGATGACGGTGGTGGACCCGCTGCGCGGCATAGGAGAGGAATCGGTGGGCGCCGCGGCCTTCATCTGGTCCACGGTCCCCGACCGAGGCGGCCCGAGGGACGCGTACAACGTCTACCAACTGCTGCACGAATGGCAGGACTTCAGCCACCGCCTCCACGAGGCGGGCCACCAGCCGTACTGCCTGGTCTGGCCCTGACCTGGGGTTTCGCCGAGTACGGGCGGGGTCTTCGGACCCCGCCCTCGTCATGTGCGGGGCGGGGCCATTAGGCGGCCAGGGCACATCAAGGGCACATGGGCGGGGACTCGCTGCTGGTTGTGCCCCGCGCTTCCGGCTCCTCGACGAACGCGGCGTCGATCGCGGAGCAGGTCCGGGTCTCGCTCGACGGCAGCAGATGCGTATACGTACGCAGGGTAAAGCCGGGATCGGAGTGCCCGAGGTACTCCGAAAGGGCCTTGATTTACGAGGTGGAACACCTTCGCGAAGTCGCGCTGCCGACATGCGCGTTGCCACTCTGGATTTGCCAGCAGTTCGGGCGGAAGTCCTTGATGAGGCTGGGGTCCGGGCACATGCGCTCCTCTGCCGCATCAGGCGCTGGCGTCTGGCGGTTGGTCAGCCACGTTGGATGTTACCCACGTTGGGTAATCACCGTGACCTGATTACGTGATGGCCCTTCGCGGTGAGCTGGTCTTCCGACCGCCCGCGATGAGGGGACGCGATGTACGCGATGGCCACGCACGACCAGCAGACCGCTCAGAGATGGCGCATGCAGTTCAGCTCGACCGCCGCATGCGTCTCCCTCGCCCGGCGCCAGACCGAGAAGACGCTCAGCGAGTGGGGATACGCACTCGACGACATCGACCGGGTCGTCCTGGTCTCCAGCGAACTCGCGACGAACACCGTGCTGCACCGACACGTCCCCGGGCATCTCTTCGAAGTCGCTCTGACCTCGACGGACCACAGCCGCTTGATCGAGGTGTCGGACGCAAGCCCCCACACTCCGATGGCACTGCGTCCTACGGCCGAGGAGGAACACGGTCGTGGGCTGCCGCTCGTCAGCGCCTTGGCCGTACGAGTCGGCCACCACACGCGCAAACCGACGGGCAAGACGGTCTGGGCCCACATCCTGCGCACATCCCACGGACCACGATGAAACGGCCCCACACGAGTACGTCCCGCGGCACACGAACGAGCTACCGCCCCGTCGCAAACAGTACGTGGACCCGCCGTCGGCGAGAGACGACAGCCATGACGCGCCTCATCGGCCGCTACGCCGGAGTCCTCTTCATCATCGGCATCAGCGCATCCTGCGGCCTAGTCGTCGGGCTGACCTTCGCGACGGCACCGACTCCATAGACCGGTCCGCCCCAGGCGAGTACCCGCACCGCGGGTCGGCTCCCCGTGCCCACCCGGGGCGGCCCCCTCCATCGGCTGCCTACGAGCGAGCTCGGCAGCCGCGGCATGACCTGCACCTTCTGCCACAACGAAGGCACCCCCGTCAGCGTCGACAACCGTGCCCACGCCGTCGGCCTATTCTCAGACTCGGGCAGTTCAGGACACGTATCGATCTACGTCGCCACCAACGGCGCGAACTTCCTCAGCGCGCCCGTCTTCCCGGACGAGTCCTTCGACAGGACGCCCTTGGCCAGATCTGACTGAATCACGGTGCTGTGTAGGCGATGCTCGCTGGCCGTGGTCTCAGTTGTGGTCTCTTCACCTCCGTCCAGGACCGTTCACAACCCCACCAGCCAACAACCCCGCCGCTGGTCAGAGCGCTCCAGTACACCCCCGAACCCCCAGACGGCGTACGTAGTCGCGCCGCCTCAGCTGGCGGCAGCCGGTACACGGTCCGAGTTACACGACGTGCAGCCCAGCCCCGCGGAGGCGGTTACTCGGCCGTGCCGGTCGGGACGGTGAATCGAACGTGAAGCAGGGCCGCAGAGCGGCACTACCGCTCCGCATAGCGCAGGAACTGCCAGCCCAGTACCGCCAGGGCAACTGTCTGTGCGAGGGAGAAGATCACGAGTAAAGGCTGGACGGCGGAAGAGCACCAGAATGCGGTCACGCAGATCATCGGCAAGGCCAAGTACGTGAACAGATCCACAGCGGTCTGTAGTCGCTTGCGCGTGGTGCGGCTCGCGTCGTCGCGGTGGTAGATCTCCCAGCCGAACACTGCGCCGTGGGCGCCGCTGAGCTCGGCCAACCGCGGTCCCAGCTGGTCGCGGACGTAGCAGCCGACCGCCGAGATCTTCTCGTCGTTGACCAGGTAGGTCCAGCCCAGGACCAGGCAGATCGCGGGGACGGCGAGCAGCAGTTGAGCCTGCCTGCTCTGGACGGTAATCGCCAGGACCGCGGTGGACGCGGCGAGCGTGAAATAGAGCAGGTTGTCACGGAATCCTATCCGGTTTTTCTGCTCCTCCTTGATGCGGTCGTACTCGGCCAGCAGCAGTCTGCTCTCGGTGACGTCTTCTGTGGCGGCCACGGCCATTCCTAAGCTCGGGTCCCGGCTGGGCTGATGAGTGGGCGGGCAGGGCTCCGGTGCTCCGGCCCCTGCCTGCCCTGAAGACCGGAAGACTCAGTCGGCAGCACGGAAGGACGGCAGGTTGTTGGGGTTGTTTCTTTCGATCCAACCTTTTCCGTCCGCCGCGATTCCTTCCAGGAGGCGGAAGGTGTGGATGAAACCAGCCGAATCGAGGTTGATTTCGGCGATTTCCTGGGCGTTTTCATCCGGCGCCAGTTGATGGGTGTCGGCGTCTTTGACACGAATGTTCCTGGCCGGCCCGTTGGTGAGGACGAGCTCCAGGTCGTAGCCGACATGGGTACGTTCCGTGACCTGCACGGAGGACAACGCGTCGAACCGGTAGTTGCTTCGCTGCTCGTTCCCGCGTTTTGCGTCGGTGAAATCGAATTCCATGCTGATTTCACGAACGCCATCCTGCGTGACCAGGAAAAGCCGGAAACTGTAGCGCGAGTATCGCCAAGGACCGCCCTTAACACGCCCTCGCTTGTAGGGGCGTGCGGGTGTCATCAGGATGGTGTGCGTGATCAGGTCACGCCAGGTGAGCTGGTAGTGGCGGAGTGCTTCGTCGACGAACAGCGTCTTGTCGCAGGTGAGCCAGGTCTCCATTTCCAGCTCACTGGGTCGCGTGGTGTCCAGGAACGACTTCCAGTTCTGGTACGCGACTTGCCGTGCGGTCAGCCGCTCTTGATATTCCTGAGTCTCTTCGGCCAGTCGGCGCTCTTCGCTCCTGGCCTCCAGCCACGAGGACACAGCCGCGCGTCCGGACCAGACCGCACCGACTACGGCCAGGATGGCCAGCAGCATCTGCAACGCGCCAGCACCTGAGGCCACTGTCCCGAGCAGGGCCAGAGTCGTGATGCCGAGAGTGATGAGGGCGACCACGCACAGCGCCTTCGCCACCACCGACGTTCGGTTCTGGTGGTGTTGATCGAACAGAGTACTTTTGTTATGGCGGTCTCGCGCATCCTCAGCAAGATAGCGGATCAGCCAGTTGACCCGGTCCACGCTGATTCGGCTCTCACGGTAGAGAAGCGCGATCTCGGCGACGAGGCTCTTGCGGATGTGGACGGTATGACCGAGCCATTCGTGCGGGGATAATCCGTGGGGCACGCGGGTACTGAAGTAGTGGTCGAACGAATGACGGACGCGCTTGGTGAACCCGTCCCCAGTAGAGGCGGGATCGCGCGTGTGCGAAATGTGGGACTCACGGTTCTTAGCCTTCAGCTGATGTCCCTGGTCCCACCATCGGCGGCCGCAGTGAGCCGCAGCCAGGCCTGCACCGAGCGCCACCAGTAACTCGATGACTGCCGCAGCCGGATCCGCGACCAGCGCCAAGATCCAGAGGAATGCAGTAACGACGACGAACAGGCCGGCTCGGACTGGGAGGGCTGCCTGGGCGGCAGCAGCAGTGCCCAGACGGGGCGGCAAAGCTCGTGGCCCAATGGGGTCGGGTTCGAAATAGGCCCAGACCCGTTGGACCCGGTCGTTGCCGAAGCGAGCTGTCTCGGCCCGCTCACGGTTCTCGACCCACAGGCTGTCCTTCAGCCCTCCGGTGAGCACGAGGTCGAGGTGGTGGAGGATAGCGTCACGCTGGTGAGGTGACAGGGCTCGCAACCGCTCCAGTACGCGTCCTGTTTCGCCGTCCGCGGTGCTGAGCATCGCCAGCAGTTCGAAAGCGACGCGCAGAGCGTCTTTCCACTCTCCCTCGGCGTAGGTCCGTACGAGCCCGGAGGCATGGTGCAGCCGCTGGACTTCTTCGGTGCTGAGGTCGTGGTAGGCGCGTGCGCTGAGCATGGCAAGCACCCAGTGGAAACGGACCTCCGCGTTGTCGTGTCCGTGGGCGATCGCGTCACTGATCATGTCGCGAGCACGGCTGGGGATGCCATCCCCCAGGAACCGTACACCGACCTTGTACTTTTCCTGAGGCGATGCATCCGGATGGACGAAGTAAACGTTGGAGTTGTGTACGATCTCGGCCTGGATTCCGACAGTGGAGTCGTATGCGGCCGAATTGTGCGTGAAACTGCTGCCGTCGTTCATGACAAGTCACCCCGCCGCAACAACCAGTGGTGCCAGGCTGGCCACCAGCTCCGGAAACTCTGCGATCAGACCGCGTAACCTCTTGAGTGCCATGGTCGCCCTCTTCGACGATTCGGGAGTGTTCTCTCCTGCTGCCCGGCGGGCAAAGCCCAGCTCCGCCAGTGCCTCTCGATAGGTGTCGTCGTCGAGGGCGCCCTCGACGTGGCAACGCTTCAGGTACTCACGGAAACCGTCCAGTTCCGCGACCAGGTCCGCCGGACTGGTTACCTTCGGGTACGCGTTCAAGTAGACGCTGCTCTCCTTGACTGAGCCGGCCATGATGCCAACGGTGCTGTTATGGGCGGTGTTGCTGACGTGCTCTTTGAGTCCGTCGGCCGTATCGGCCCTGTCTGCCTGGGACATTGCAATCTGCTCCTGTTCTCCCACCAGTTCCACGGCGAGCCGTGTGGCGAATGCCGCCGCGTTCGCCGCGGCTCGTGGTTGCCAGTTACGGTCCTTCGCGCTGCTCTTCGTACCGTCCGCTCGGTCGCTGATTCCCCGGATGATTGCCACCGGTGCCCCGTTGAGATGACCGGCCTGCGCCACACCGGCGGCCTCCATCTCGATCGCGAGCGCGTCGTTGTAGTGCTGCCGGATCCACCGCGCCTCGGCCGAGATCTTCGAGTTCTGTACGACTTCGCCAGCTGCGATGGCACCGAAGCGCACCTGCGGCGCGCGCCCATGACCGGGCATGTCGTCGGCCCAGTCGTTCACGCGCGCCAGATGCGAGCCGAGCTGGCTGATACCGTGCGCCGCCTCCCACACCCGGGGACGGGCCTTGAGTCCGTCGTCCTCGCTGGTCCCGCCGTGGTAGGCGTACACGTGTGTCGCCATCACCACGTCGCCCAGCCTGGCGGTGTCCCACAGGGCACCGGCGACTCCGACGAACAACACGGCCACGGGCGAAAACTCCTGTATCGCGCGCTCAGCGATCACCGCGGCGGAATGATTCCCTTTGTTCGTCAGGCCGAGCACGATACGACACGAAGTGCCCTGCACGGTTCCCATCTCGAACCGCGTCCCACGCTCATGACGGTGCACCTGTGGACCGGCTAGTTTCCGGCGCACGGCCTGGTACTCGAGATTGAGGGCGGTGAGAATCACCACCAGGTCTTTCGACATCTATTACCCTTCCTTTCTTGTGTCCTCTTCCGTCCTGGACGGCACAGGTCGGATCAGTGGTGGGAACAACACCGTCTTTGGCCCGGCCCGGTACAGCCGCGCGGGCCGTCCTCCCGTGGTCCTACGTCCCGAGCCGGCGGGGATGATGAATCCCTTTACGGCCTGGACTTTCCGGTAGAAATTACGGGTGTCGAGTTCGGTGCCCCAAACCGCCTCGTACACCCGCTGCAACTCGACGATGGTGAAGAGTTCTCCGCAGAATGCCGTTGCCAGCGCCGAGAATTCGAGCTTGGTACGCGCGCGTTCGATTCCGTCCGTCACGATTCGGCGGTGATCGAAGGCAAGTTCCACCTCGCCGGACAGGACGTCTTCCGCGGGAACCCACGCAGCATCTTTGGCATCCGTTCCCGCGACCGGTTCGGGGAGTCCCGGTGCGATCGCCAGGTGGGCCACGGAAACGACTCGTCCCCGTGGATCACGGCCCGCGTCCCCGTAGATGGCCAACTGTTCAAGATGTACCCACCCGGTACCCAGAGCGGTTTCCTCACTCAACTCACGGTGGGCGGCGTCAAGGATCTCCTCACCAGCGTGATTGAGGAACCCGCCAGGCACAGCCAGCATGCCCCGAAAAGGATCTTCGCCCCGCTCCACGAGCAGTACACACAGTCGTCCCTCACGCAGCGTCAGGATCACGAGATCAACCGTCAGCAGCACGGGCGGGGGCGACCAGGCTTCAACTTGCATGCTGCTTACGGTACTTCGATTACTGTCACTTTAACAAGAAGGGCGACACGGAGACTCTGACGCTGCATGGCGGAGGCGCTCCGAGTAATCAACTCGTTGTCCGCTCTGCAGCCCGGCGTTGGCCGATCGCGGCCATCTGGTTCGGTGTTGCGTCGAAGTGGCTCGCGAACGGGTACTTGCGTTCCAGGGAAGGCGTGGAAGGCTGCCTGGACTGACGGTCGGGTGGACGGGGGTGTGTCCACGTCGGCGAGGCAGAAGTAGTCGATGCCCTCCCCGCCGCCAGGCGGGACAGGCGACGGTGCATGTCCGGGGTGCCCAGTTGGATGTAGTGGAAGCAGTAGTCGGCGGGGCGGCTCGGGCGGTTGCGATGGCCCAGTGGTGGTGGAGTGTGGAGGCCGGGCCATGTCGGTGGCCGCTCGGAAGCGGTAGTGAGTGGTCTTCTTCAGTTCTTCGATGCCGAGGGATTCCATCTCGTGCATCACTGAGCGGAGCTGGAGGGGGGATGTGCAGGGATTTGCGAGTTATGCGTCTTTCGCGGAAGCGGTGGATTACGTCGCAGGCGTTCTTGCCGGCGGAGTTCGGGGCCGGTTCCAGGGAGGTGGAGGGGGTGCCTTAGACGCCACGAACACGCTCGCGGCCAGCACCTCCCGGTCCCCTCAACGGCGTGCTCCTCCACCCCGCAGATGCTGCGCAGCTGGCGGAACCACCCGCTGGAGCAACTCCCACAGGCCTTCTGGCGCCTACCGTTCGACAGGCGGAATGTTCGTCGAGGCACGTGAGGAAGACCGGCGCAGGAGGCTTCGTCGCCTCCGCCAGGTCATGCCAGCCGCTCCAACTCCCGAGCCCAGCCCACGAGCGAGAGCCTCAGGGCACATCCAGGGCATATGAGCCTGGGAAACGGTGTTGACCCGTGAGAACTAGGGAGTGCTGTTTTCATATGTCAGCACGCGTCCCGCCACAAAACCGCAGGCCAGCAGCCCACTGCTTTCAATCGCTGCACGAGTGGCAGGACTTCTCACATCGGTTGCACGAGGCGGGCCACCAGCCGTACTGCTTGGTCTGGCCCTGACCGCGGCGCAGTTGGGGCTCGCTGACGGACGCTTGGTCCGGTGCTGTCTGCGGGCCCCGATGCGTCTGCTGGCCTTAGGTCAGGGGGAATGTCTTGGGCGCGCCTTGGGGTCCTGCCCGTGGCCGTCGGGAGGATGTCGGCACGCGGCGCCTGTGCCGGGGTCGGTGAGGAGGGGCTTGCTTCTTTGTCCGGGGCGGGTCATTCGCAGCCGGTGCCGTCGCCGTCCCTGTCCAGGTGGCGTCCGTAGCCGGGGTCGCCGGTGTGGATCGGGGCCGCTCCCGCCGCTCGGGCCGCCGTGCAGTTGGCGTAGTACGTGGAGCCGCCTGAGCCGTCTGAGGTATCGGTGCCCTCGTCGTCGGGCGGGGCGGCGGCCGGGGCGACGGTGACGCGGACCGTTTTTGTCTTGGTGACCGTCGGGGCCGGCTTCGCGCTCGCCGTCACTGTGGTGGCGGGGAGGGGCTCGGCGGTGGTGGTCGCCGTCGTCGTGACCGTCATCGAGGGACGGGGCTTCTCGCTCACCGTCTGACCCGTTTTCGTACCGTCGCCGGCCCCGCCGATGGCGATGCCGGCGAACAGCAGGAGCGCGGCGCACGGAAGGAGGACCCGCTTCCGCGTCCAGCCGGGCCTGCTCGGCGCGGGTATGGGCGGCACGTACGGGTTCGGGGCACCGGAAGGGTGGGACGGCTGAGGGGGCTGGCCCCAGGGCGGTTGCTGAGGCGGCTGGTTGTACGACATGCGTCCCCCTGTGGGTGGTTCGAGAGGGACGAACGTATCGGGGGTGCCCGGAGGTGTGGAGGGTATGTGCGCTCTTGGTGACAGATCTGTGACCAAAACGTGCAGGGCGGGAAATGGTCCCGCCGCGCCCTGGTGGTGGGCGCGGCGGGGAAGGTGGGTGTGGTGGGGAAGCAGCGTCAGAAGGTGAGCTTCCAGCTGTCGATGTAGCCCGTGTCGTAGGAGTAGACGTCCTGGACGCGGAGTTTCCAGGTGCCGTTGGCGGGGATCGCGGAGGCGTCGACGGTGTAGGTCTCGTGTACGTCGTCGGCGCTGTCGCTGTTGGAGTTCTTCAGCCGGCGGACCGTGCCGTCGGAGCCGATCAGGTCGATCACCAGGTCACCGCGCCAGGTGTGGACGATGTCGACCGTGACCTGGAGGTCGCTGGGGGCGCCGCCGTCGTGGCCGGTGACGACGAGGGCGGATTCGGCCGGGTCGCCGCCGCCGTCGGGGATGTTCACATTGCCGGGGTTGACGAAGAAGTCGCCGCCGGAGGGGATGACGGTCCAAGGGAAGGTCGCCGTCGTCGAGTTCCCGCCGGAGGTCTTCACGGTGACGGTGGGGGTGAAGTCACCGGCCTCCGTCGGGCTGCCGGAGATCAGACCGGTGGTGGCACCGATCGTCAGACCGCCGGGCAGGCCGGAGGCGGTGTACGTCAGACCGCCCGCCTGGCTGGTCGCCGCGTCGATCTGAAGGGCGGCCGGCTGGCCGACGGCCGCCTCCTGGGCGGGGGGCGGGCTCAGCGTGATGTGGTTGACGAAGCGTTGGCCGACGTTGACGGCCGCCCAGGTGTTGCCGACCGTCTCGTACGCCTCGCTGGACCTGCCGAACAGGTCGGCGGCCGCCTGGAGGGTGGCGACGCGGGCGCCCGCGTAGTCCGTGGTGGAGGTCATGTAGAGGGTCAGCGCCCGGTACCAGACGTTGAAGGCGTTGTGCAGGCCGAGGCCCGGAACCGGCTCGTTGTCGTAGGTGGGGCTGTTGTAGGCGGCGCCGTTGATCGTCTTGCTTCCGCTGCCCTCGGCGAGCAGATAGAAGTAGTGGTTCGCCACACCGGAGGAGAAGTGCGGGTCGAGTCCCTCGGTGGCGGTGGACCAGTAGTCCTGGGAGATGCCGTCCTTGGAGGGCTCGTCCATGTAGCGCAGCGGGGTGCCGTCGCCGTTGATGTCGATCAGTTCGCCGACCTCGTAGTCGGGGACGTCGTTCGGGTTGTTGGCGAAGAACTCGACGGCGGCGGCCATGATGTCGCTCGTCCCCTCGTTCAGACCGCCGGACTCGCCGTTGTAGTAGTACAGGTTGGCGGTGGTGGAGGTGACGCCGTGGGTCATCTCGTGGGCGGCGACATCGAGCGCGGTCAGCGGGTTGACGTTGTCGAAACCGTCGCCGTAGGTCATGCAGAAGCAGTCGTCGTCCCAGAAGGCGTTGACGTACTCGTTGCCGTAGTGGACCCGGGAGTAGCCGCCGACGCCGTCGTTGGCTATGCCGTTGCGGCCGAACTGGTCGTGGTAGAAGTCGAACGTCTTCCGCGCGCCGTAGGCGGCGTCCACGGCCGCGGTCTGGCGGTCGGCCACCGTCCCGTCGCCCCAGATGTCGTCGGCGTCGGTGAAGAGCGTTCCGGTGCCGGACGTGCCGCCGTTGAGGTCGTACGTCCGGTGGTTGCCGCCCTGCGTCTCGGTCAGTTCGTAGACATCGCCGTTGCGGACGCTGCCGACCTGGACCTTGCCGCTGAACTGGCCGTTGCCCACCCCGGCGTGCTTCGTGTCGAACTCCTGGAGCTTCTTGCCGCTGCCGGCGTCGGTCACGACGTGCAGCTCGCTGGGCGTGCCGTCCTCCCGTACACCGTTGACGACGGATTCCCAGGCCAGGGTGGACACGCCGTCCTTCGCCCAGATGACCTGCCGCGGCGCTCCGTCCGGGACGGCCTCGCCGGTCCCCTCGGTCCTCGCGGTGGCCAGGGCCGTCTTCTTCGCCGCCGTGGCCGGAACGGTCGCCTTGGTCGTCGGCACGGATATCGCCGCGTCCGACGCCCAGGTGACGGTCACACCGGGTGCGGTGGCGGAGTCGGTGGCAGGTGCGGATGTGGAGGCGGAGGCGGATGCTGAGCCGGTGGCGGCGCCCGTACGCGCGCCGGCGCGCTCGTGGACCACCAAGTCGCCGCCGAGGACGGGAAGTCCGGCGTAGGTCCGCTCGTAACGGGTGTGCACGGTGCCGTCGGCGTCCTTGACGACGTCCTTCGGCAACAGCTTCTCCTTGCCGCCCAGCTTCAGGGAGCGGGCGGTGACGGCCCCGGCATCGGCCGCCGCCTTGAGCAGCTTCTCCCTCTGCCCGGGGGAGAGCTCGACGGGTCTCGCGCCGAGTCTGGGCTCGTTCACGCTCTGCCGCGACGCGCCGTCCGCGTCGGCCGGGCGGGCCGGCCCGGCAACGGCGCCCGTGGCGGGGAGGACCGATACGAAGAGCGCGGCCACGGTGACGGCCGCGGCCGTCATCACACGCCGACGGTGAGGGGAAGCGGCCATGTCCGTAAGGGAGTTACGAGAGGTGCGGGACGTACGGGACATACGGGGGGTGTGCGTCACTCCTGGTGCTCCTTCTGTCCGGCTTGCTCATGACGGCAGGGAGATGTGCGATGTGGATGTGACGACCGCGCGGTGTGTTGATCGTTTCAGCGGAAGATGTCTTTTGTCAGCAGCGCGAGACAACGTTGTCTCAAAGCACACACGCCGACATGAGGCCGGACGGTGGCCTATGCCGGAGTCACGTGCACCTTTACGCGGCGGCAACACGGAGGTGACATCCGCTTTGGCCATTTCCGTCATGGGCATGGCTAAAACAGATCGCGTCGGCGTGTCCGTCGAACCTCCACGGAATCGCGGCCGCCCCGCGCTACAGTGATCTCGGATCGCGGGTACGAATCCCGCCGTCGGCCCCGTGTCGATGTGATCGAGCCGGCGTGATCGAGCAGCAACGCGCCCCCTCCTCCCGGAGGGGGCGTTTTTGTTGCGTCCTCTTGGGACGGCGTTTTCGTCGCGCCCCGGGGCCGCGGCCAGGTCCCTCGGGCCACCGGCCCCGGCTCCCGGCTCCCAGCCCTCGGCCCACGGTCCCCGGCCCGGCCCCTCGGGATACGGGAAGGCGGTCAGTCCTCCCCGTCCTCCCCGCCCTCCAAGTCACCCTCTGTCTCCAGGAACACCTTCCGCAGCTCGTCCAGCACCGCCGGGTCCGGCTTCGCCCACATACCGCGGGACTCCGCCTCCAGCAGGCGTTCCGCGATGCCGTGGAGGGCCCAGGGGTTGGCCTCCTGGAGGAAGGCGCGGTTCTCCGGGTCCAGGACATAGGTCTCGGTCAGCTTGTCGTACATCCAGTCGGCGACCACGCCCGTCGTCGCGTCGTACCCGAAGAGATAGTCGACGGTCGCGGCGAGCTCGAAGGCGCCCTTGTAGCCGTGGCGGCGCATCGCCTCGATCCAGCGTGGGTTGACCACACGGGCGCGGAAGACACGCGACGTCTCCTCCACCAGCGTGCGCGTACGGACGGTCTCCGGGCGGGTGGAGTCACCGATGTACGCCTCCGGTGCCGTGCCCTTCAGCGCGCGGACCGTGGCGACCATCCCGCCGTGGTACTGGAAGTAGTCGTCGGAGTCCGCGATGTCGTGCTCGCGCGTGTCGGTGTTCTTCGCGGCCACCGCGATGCGCTTGTACGCGGTCTCCATCTCGGCGCGGGCGGGCCGGCCGTCGAGTTCACGGCCGTACGCGTAGCCGCCCCACACCGTGTAGACCTCGGCGAGATCGGCGTCCGTACGCCAGTCGCGGCTGTCGATGAGCTGGAGGATGCCCGCGCCGTACGTACCGGGCCGGGAGCCGAAGATACGGGTGGTGGCCCGGCGCTCGTCACCGTGCGCCGCGAGATCGGCCTGGGCGTGGGCGCGGATGTGGTTGGCCTCGGCGGGCTCGTCCAGCGACGCGGCCAGCCGTACCGCGTCGTCCAGCAGCCCGATCGCGTGCGGGAAGGCGTCACGGAAGAAACCGCTGATGCGGAGGGTGACATCGATACGGGGCCGGCCCAGCTCGTCGGGCGCGATCGGCTCCAGACCGGTGACCCGGCGCGAGGCGTCGTCCCAGACGGGCCTGATCCCCAGGAGCGCGAGGGCCTCGGCGATGTCGTCGCCGGATGTGCGCATCGCGCTCGTACCCCACAGCGAGAGCCCGACCGAGGTCGGCCAGTCGCCGTTGTCGGTGCGGTAGCGCTCCAGGAGGGAGTCGGCGAGGGCCTGTCCGGTCTCCCAGGCGAGCCGGCTCGGGACGGCCTTGGGGTCGACGGAGTAGAAGTTGCGGCCGGTCGGAAGCACGTTGACCAGTCCGCGCAGGGGCGATCCGGACGGGCCCGCCGGTACGAACCCGCCGTTCAGCGCGTGCACCACATGGTCGATCTCGTCCACGGTGCCGGCCAGCCGCGGCACGACCTCACGGGCCGCGAAATCGAGGATGTCCGCGATCTGTTCCGGGTGACCGGCGGAGTAGCTGGGACCAGACCCGTCGTCGACCGCCTGATCGGACGCGTCGTCGACCACCTCGTCGGACGCGTCACCGGCCGCCTGATCGGACGCGTCACCTGACGCGTGGTCTGACGGGTCCCCGGCCACGACGCGCGGCACCGCCGCCGGGTCCCACCCCGCGTCCTCCATCGCCTGGACGAGCGCGCGGGCCCGTCGCTCCGTCTCGTCGGCGTCGGTACGGGTCGCGGCCGACTCGTCCAGGCCCAGCGCCTCGCGCAGCCCGGGGAGGGATGTCGTACCGCCCCAGATCTGGCGGGCGCGCAGGATGGCGAGGACCAGATTGACCCGCGCGTCGCCGGTCGGCGCGCCGCCCAGGACATGCAGTCCGTCGCGGATCTGCGCGTCCTTGACCTCGCACAGCCAGCCGTCGACATGGAGCAGGAAGTCGTCGAACCCGTCGTCGTCCGGCCGGTCTTCGAGGCCGAGGTCGTGATCGAGCTTCGCGGCCTGGATCAGCGTCCAGATCTGCGCGCGGATCGCGGGCAGCTTCGCCGGGTCCATGGCGGAGATCGCCGCGTGCTCGTCGAGCAGCTGCTCCAGGCGCGCGATGTCGCCGTACGACTCGGCGCGCGCCATGGGCGGTACGAGATGGTCCACAAGCGTGGCGTGTACGCGCCGCTTGGCCTGCGTACCCTCGCCCGGGTCGTTGACCAGGAACGGATAGATCAGCGGCAGATCACCCAGCGCGGCATCGGGGGCACAGGCGGCCGAGAGCCCGGCGTTCTTGCCGGGCAGCCACTCCAGATTGCCGTGCTTGCCGAGGTGGATCATGGCGTCGGCGCCGAAGCCGCCGTCCTCGCGGTCGGCCTGGATCCAGCGGTACGCGGCCAGATAGTGGTGCGACGGCGGCAGATCGGGGTCGTGGTAGATCGCGATGGGGTTCTCGCCGAAGCCGCGCGGCGGCTGGATGAGGATCAGCAGATTGCCGCGCCGGAGGGCGGCGAGCACGATGTCACCGTCCGGGTCCCCGCCCGAGGCGGCCCGGCTGCGGTCCACGAACATCTCGCCGGGCGGCGGTCCCCAGTGCTCCTCGACGGACTCCCGCAGCGCGGCGGGGAGTTTCCCGTACCACCGCCGGTAGTCGGCGGCCGGGATACGGACCGGGTTACGGGCGAGCTGCTCCTCGGTGAGCCACTCCTGGTCATGGCCGCCGGCCTCGATGAGCGCGTAGATCAGCTCGTCGCCGTCGCCCGACTCCAGACCGGGGACTTCCTCGTCACCGAAGTCGTAGCCCTCGGCGCGCAGTTCGCGCAGCAGGGCCACGGCGCTGGCGGGGGTGTCCAGGCCGACGGCGTTGCCGATACGGGAGTGCTTGGTCGGGTACGCGGAGAGCACCAGCGCGAGGCGCTTGTCCGCGTTCGGACGGTGGCGCAGTCGGCCGTGGCGTACGGCGATTCCGGCGACACGGGCGGAGCGCTCGGGGTCGGCGACGTAGGCGGGAAGGCCGTCCTCGTCGATCTCCTTGAAGGAGAACGGGACGGTGATGAGCCGGCCGTCGAACTCCGGCACCGCGACCTGCGACGCGGCGTCCAGCGGGGACAGCCCCTCGTCGCTGGACTCCCAGGTGGCGCGGCTGGTGGTGAGGCACAGGGCTTGGAGGATCGGTACGTCGAGCGCGGCCAGGGCGCCCGCGTCCCATGCCTCGTCGTCACCGCCCGCCGAGGCCTCGGCGGGCCGGGTGCCGCCGGCGGCGAGCACGGTGGTGATGATGACGTCGACGCCGCTCAGCGCCTCCAGCAGTGCGGGCTCGGGCGCGCGCAGCGAGGACACGTAGATGGGGACGGCGCGGCCGTCGGCCTCTTCGATGGCGTCGCACAGGGTGTCGACGAAGGCGGTGTTGCCGCTCAGATGGTGCGCGCGGTAGTAGAGCACCGCGACGAGCGGGCGGACCGCGTCCGGGCTGCCCGCGGTGGCGTCACTGCCTGCGGCCTGGCTGCCCGCGGTGGAGTGACTGGCCGCAGTGGCGTGACGCTCGGCTCGGTGCTCTCCCCGGTGCTCGGCCCGGCCCCAGGTGGGCGCCGCGGCCGGCGGCTCGAAGCCGTGGCCGGTCAGCAGGACGGTGTCGGAGAGGAAGCGGGCGAGCTGCTCCAGGTTGGCCGGACCGCCGTGGGCGAGATACGCGTGCGCCTCGGCGGCGATTCCGATGGGGACGGTGGAGGCCTCCATCAACTGGGCGTCCGGGGCCTGTTCGCCGGTCAGGACCACGACGGGCGGACGGCCGGCGAAGGGCGTGCGGGGCGCCGGCCCGTCCGCGTCCCCGTCCCCGTCCCCGTCCGCGTCGGCGCTTCGGTCGGCCGCGCCGTCGCCGAGGAGGAGATCGATCCCGTCCTGCCAGGCGCGCAGTCCGCCGAGGAGCCGTACGACGACAAGGCCGACACCCTCCAGCAGCGCGGGCAGTTCGTCGAGCGCGAGCCGGGCCGGGTTGGCGTACCGGTACGGGACCGGACCGCCCGCCGCACGGGCGCTGAGCAGATCGGTGTCGGACGTCGACAGGAGCAGGATCATGCGGCGTCTGCCTTCCTCGGGGTCCGCGCCCCGGGCGGTAGGGAGGACGGCGGGAGTTCCTGGCTCACCCGGCTGCTGCCGGGCTCACAGTGGCGGGACCGCGCCGGATTCTCACCGGGCTTCCTCCCCTGACGCCGTCGTTGGCGTTGACGGGCACCGGACCCGTCGTCTGCATAGTAGGTGCAGCAGGTCACGGGCGGGGAGGGCGCCTGGGCGGCCAGGATGGGACGCGGAGGTACGTGGGTATGCTCGCCGCCATGCCGCCCACCTCGCCAACGCCCGCCAACCGGGACGAAGCTCCCTCGCGGGCTCCCCTGGGGGCTGTCCCGCGGAAACCCTCGCGGGCTTCCGTTCCGGATCCTGTGCGGGGCCCCGTACGGGAGGCCGGTGACGCCTGTCCCGGAGCGCTGAGGCTGCACGCGGCGGACGACGGACGGCTGGCCCGACTTCGCCTTCCCGGAGGGCTGCTGACATACCGTCAGGTGGAGGTGCTGGCGAGCGCGGCCGAGCGCCTGGGCGACGGACATGTCGACATCACGTCCCGGGGCAATGTGCAGCTCCGGGGGCTGGGTGCGGACGCGAACTGCGGCGCCGAACTGGCGGACCTGCTGTACGAGGCCGGGCTGCTGCCCTCCGAACGGCATGAGCGGGTCCGGAACATCGTCGCCTCACCGCTGGCCGGTCTCGACGGATTCGGGGGCGAGGTCCGGGAAGGCGGCGCACTCGCGAACGGACTCGGGGGCGGACTCGACGGTCGATCCCGTGTCGGGCGACCGCAGTTGTGGGCTCGGGAACTGGACGATCTCCTGTGCGCGAGCGAAGCGGCGACGGCTCTCTCCGGCCGCTTCCTGTTCGCACTGGACGACGGCCGCGGGGATGTGGCTGCCCTCGGCGCGGATGTGACGTTGCTCGCACGGCGCGACGGCACGGCGGTCGTATATACCGGGGCGAACCGGTCGGGTCTCCGTGTGGACGCCGCCGACGCCCCGAGGGCCGCCCTGCTGGCCGCGGAGACGTTTCTCACGGTGGCGGAGGCGGGCGGCTCCGGCGCCTGGCGGGTACGGGAATTGCCGTCCGGCCACGGGTTGGACGTGGCGGTCGCGTCGCGGCTGACGGAGGCGGGCATCGCCGCGGAGTACGTAGCGGATCGCGCGGCAGCCTCGACAACGGACCGCGCAGCGGCTCGCGCAGCGGAAACCCACCCGGGGGACGGGGAGCCTCCGCTTCCGGGTGCGATCCACTCCCCTGACGGCACCGTGGCCCTGTCCGTCCACGCGCCGCTGGGACGGCTGAGCGCGGCCCAGTGGCGGCTGCTGACATCGGCGCGAGTCGTCGCCCAGGGCGGTACGCAACGCGGTACACGAGCCGGTGGGCAAGGCGGTGCGCGGGGCAGCGGGCAAGGCGGTGCGCGGGGCAGCGGGCGACGCGGCGCCGATCCGGCCACCGCGCTGCGCGTCACGCCCTGGCGTGGCGTCATCGTGCCGGGGCTGGAGCCCGCCGCCGCCGACGACCTGCTGAAACGTCTCCGCATCGCCGGACTGATCACCGACCGCGACTCCCCCTGGTACGGCGTCGGCGCCTGCACCGGCCGGCCCGGCTGCGCGAAGGCGCTCGCGGACGTACGCGCGGACGCGACCGAAGCGCTGCGGCGCCCGGCGGCCGGCCACGACGCGCTGCCGGTCTACTGGTCGGGCTGTGACCGCCGCTGCGGCCATCCCCAAGGAGCCCGGGTGGATGTGGTCGCGACAACCGGGGGCGGCTACCGCGTCTCCGTACGCGGGGCATCCCCGACAGCGGCGGTGACAGCGACAGAGACGGACGCGGGAGCAACGAACGCGACAGCGACCGAAGCAGCCACAGTGACCGGGACAGCCACGGCCACGGCCACGGTGACGGTGACCGCGCCAGGACCGGAACTCGCCGACGCGGTGGCGACGGCACGCATAACCACAGTGACGAGATGAGCGAGACCACAGTGCCCAACGAGCCCACGGTGTTCGACTACGAGAAGGACGGCGCGGCGATCTACCGCCAGTCCTTCGCCACGATCCGCGCCGAGGCGGACCTCGCCGGGCTGCCCGCCGATGTCTCCCAGGTCGCGGTCCGGATGATCCACGCCTGCGGCATGGTCGACCTGGTGCGCGATCTGGCCTTCACCCCCGGCGTCGTGGCCCGCGCCCGTGAGGCCCTCCGCGCGGGCGCGCCGGTCCTGTGCGATGTGGCGATGGTCGCCAGCGGCGTCACCCGTAAACGGCTGCCCGCGGCCAATGAGGTGATCTGCACCTTGTCCGACCCGTCCGTCCCCGCGCTCGCCGCCGAGCTGGGGACCACGCGCAGCGCCGCCGCCCTGGAGCTGTGGCGCGACCGGATGGAGGGCGCGGTGGTGGCCGTCGGGAACGCTCCGACCGCCCTCTTCCGCTTGCTGGAGATGATCGAGGCGGGCGCCCCCCGCCCGGCGGCGGTCATCGGCGTACCGGTCGGTTTCATCGGCGCGGCCGAATCCAAGGACGCGCTCGCCGGGCATTCCGCCGGACTTGAACACCTGGTCGTACGCGGACGGCGCGGCGGCAGCGCCCTCGCGGCGGCGGCCATCAACGCGATCGCGAGCGAGGAAGAGTGAACGCGAACAGCACGGCGTCGTCCGGTACGGTCGCCAGCGGCACCGGCACCGGCACCGCCCGTACCGCCGGCACTGGGACCGGCACCGCCACCGCCCGTACCACCAGCACGGACACCGGCACGGACACGGCCACCGGCACCGGCACCGGCACCGGCCGGTTGTACGGCGTCGGCCTGGGCCCCGGCGATCCGTCCCTCATGACCGTACGCGCCGTCCAGGTCATCGCCGAGGCGGATGTGATCGCGTACCACAGCGCACGCCACGGCCGCTCCATAGCCCGTTCCATCGCCGCGGAACATCTGCGTCCGGACCATCTGGAAGAACCGCTCGTCTACCCGGTCACCACCGGCACCACCGACCACCCCGGCGGCTACCGGGGCGCGATGGAGGACTTCTACACCGAGTCGGCCGCGCGTCTCGCCGTACATCTCGACGCCGGACGCACCGTCGCCGTCATCGCCGAGGGCGACCCGCTCTTCTACGGCTCGTACATGCATATGCACAAGCGGCTGGCCGACCGTTATCCGACGGAGGTCATCCCCGGTGTCACCTCGGTCAGCGCCGCCGCGGCCCGGCTCGGCACCCCGCTCGTCGAGGGCGAGGAGGTACTGACGATCCTGCCGGGCACGCTGCCCGAGGAGGAGCTGACGGCCCGGCTGGCCTCGGCGGACTCGGCCGTGGTGATGAAGCTCGGCCGTACGTTTCCGGCCGTACGACGGGCCGTCGAGCGGGCCGGCCGGCTCGCGGACGCGCGGTACGTCGAACGCGCCACCATGAGCGGCGAGCGGACCGGCGCGCTGGCCGACACCGACCCGGACTCCGTCCCGTACTTCTCGGTGGCGGTGCTGCCGAGCCGGGTCGACGCCCGCCCCGCCTCCCCCTCTCCGGACACCGACACCTCCCGCGACACCAGCACCGCCCCGGAGACCGACGCCTCCCCGGAGAGCGGCAGCTCCCCGGAGACCGGTGACGTGGTCGTCGTCGGGACGGGCCCGGCGGGACCGCTGTGGCTGACGCCCGAGACCCGCGGCGCACTGGCCGCGGCCGACGATCTCGTCGGCTACACCACCTATCTGGACCGGGTTCCGGTCCGTCCGGGCCAGCGACGGCACGGTTCCGACAACAAGGTGGAGTCGGAGCGCGCCGAGTTCGCCCTCGATCTGGCGCGGCGCGGCCGGCGCGTGGCCGTGGTCTCCGGCGGGGATCCGGGGGTCTTCGCGATGGCCACCGCCGTACTGGAGGTCGCGTCGGCCGACCCGTACAGGAACGTCCCCGTACGTGTGCTCCCCGGTGTGACCGCCGCCAACGCCGCCGCCGCGCGCGCGGGCGCCCCGCTCGGCCACGACTACGCCGTGCTCTCGCTCTCCGACCGGCTCAAGCCCTGGGAGGTCATCGCCGAGCGGCTGCACGCGGCAGCGGCGGCGGACCTGGTGCTGGCGCTCTACAACCCGGGCTCGCGCAGCCGCACATGGCAGGTCGGCAAGGCCCGTGAACTGCTGCTGGAGCACCGTGCCCCGGACACCCCCGTCGTCATCGGCCGCGATGTGGGCGGGCCGGAGGAGAGCGTACGGATCGTACGGCTCGCCGATCTCGATCCGGCGCAGGTCGACATGCGGACGATCCTGCTGGTGGGCTCCTCGCAGACGGTGACGGCACGACGTGGCCCCGGCAGCGGCAACGGTGACGGCAGGGGCGGTGACGGCAGGAACGGTGACGTCGGCGGCGAGGAGATCGTCTGGACGCCGCGCCGCTACCCGGACGCGCGCCCGGCCGACGGACCAGGCACGCCCGGCGCATCGGACGCACCCGGCACACCCGGCACACCCGGCGCACCCGGCGCACCGGACACGTCGGAGCCGAGCGTCTCAGCGCCGGACCCGCGTCCGGAGAGCTGACGCAGCCACGCGACCGCCTCCGCCACGGTGTCCACCACGGCCACACCCTCGGGCGTCGGCGGACGGCGCACGACGACGACGGGCAGTCCGGCCTCGCGGGCGGCGGTGAGTTTGGGCGCGGTGGCGGCGCCGCCGCTGTCCTTGGTCACGACGGTGTCGACGCGGTGGCGGCGCAGCAGTTCCCGCTCCCCGTCGAGCGTGAAGGGACCACGGTCGAGAATCGTCTCCATACGGGCGGGGTACGGCGGTTCGGGGGCGTCCACGGACCGTACGAGGAACCACAGCTCGTCGAGACGGGCGAAGGCGGCGAGCCCCATCCGTCCGGTGGTGAGGAAGGCCCTGCGCCGCTGCCCGGGGAGCGCGGGCAGCGCCTCGGCGGCCTCCGCCAGCGAACCGACCGAATGCCAGTCGTCGCCCGCGACCGGCACCCACGAAGGACGGCGCACCGCCAGCAGGGGAACATGGGCGCCGGCGGCGGCGAGCGCCGCGTTCCGGCTGATCGTCGCGGCGAAGGGATGAGTGGCGTCGATGAGAGCGTCCACGCGATGCTCGCGCAGCCAGCGCGCCAGCCCTTCGGCGCCGCCGAATCCGCCGACGCGTATCTCCCCCGGAGGCGGTACGGGCCGGGTGACGCGCCCGGCGAGGGAACTGGTGACCCGGACCCCGGGACCGTACGTACCGCCGGGACCGTACGTACCGTCCTGGTTGTACGTACCGCCGTGGCCGTACGTACAGCCGTCGCCGTACAGACTCTCGGCGAGGCGGCGCGACTCGGTGGTCCCGCCCAGGATCAGCACATGGAACGGTTCACTCATCGGCGTTCACTTGGGCGTTCACTCATCGGCGGCAAGTCTTCCCTGGCTGAAGGGGACAACGGACACGGATACGACAAGGGGACCATATGACTGAGGAAACGGGGATGGGAAAGGGGACGGGGGCGGCGGGTGGACGCGGCGCCCAGCTCGAACGCACCGGGCTGCGGCACGGCTGGACGACGGGCGCGTGCGCGACGGCGGCGACGAAGGCCGCGTACACTGCCCTGCTGACGGCGGAGTTCCCCGACCCGGTGACGATCACCCTCCCGAAGGGCCGGACGCCGAGCTTCACGCTGGCCGCCGAGGAACTGGCCGGGAAACCCGCCGCCGACGGACCGGCCGGCGAACGGTCCGGCGCCTGGGCGATGGCCGGAGTGATCAAAGACGCGGGCGACGACCCGGACGTCACGCACGGCGCCCTGATCCGCTCGACGGTACGGCTGCTGCCACCGGGCTCGGGGGTCGTCTTCCGCGCGGGCCCGGGAGTGGGTACGGTCACGCGCCCCGGACTCCCTCTGGAAGTGGGCGAGCCGGCGATCAACCCGGTCCCGCGTCAGCTGATGCGCGCGGAGGTGGCGGAGGTGGCGGAGCGCCACGGCGGTACGGGCGATGTGGAGATAACGGTCTCGGTCGACAACGGCGAGGAGATCGCCCGCTCCACCTGGAACCCGAGACTGGGCATTCTGGGCGGTCTGTCCATCCTCGGTACGACGGGCATCGTGGTCCCGTACTCCTGCTCGGCCTGGATCGACTCCATCCGCCGGGGTGTGGACGTGGCGCGCGCGGCGGGCCGTACACATGTGGCGGGCTGCACGGGCTCGACCTCCGAGAAGACCGTCCGCACCGAATACGACCTGCCCGAGGACGCCCTGCTGGACATGGGCGACTTCGCCGGCGCGGTCCTGACCTATCTCCGCCGCCATCCCGTCCCCCGGCTCACCCTCTGCGGGGGCTTCGCCAAGCTCTCCAAACTGGCCGCGGGCCATCTGGACCTCCACTCGTCCCGTTCCCAGGTGGACAAGTCGTTCCTCGCGGCACTGGCCACGCAGTCGGGCGCGGACGCCACCTTGGCGGCGGAGGTGTCGGAGGCCAACACAGGCCTGGAGGCGCTCCAGTTGTGCCGGTCCCGGGGCATCCCACTGGGTGACATGGTCGCCACAAAGGCGCGCGGCGAGGCACTGAGGGTACTGCGCGGGGCGCCGGTGGTGGTCGACGTCATCTGCATCGACAGGGCGGGCACGGTGGTGGGCCGCAGCGACCCGCGGTAGCTGGGATTCCCGCAGACGCGGGGGACCGGTCGGGCAGTTGGGCGGGCCCCGACGTCACCGGCGTACTCGCGGGCTCGCGGGCTCCTGGGCTCCTGGGCTCCTGGGCTCCTGGAATCCTGGGCTCCTGGAATCCCTGCGTGTGCGAGGGCCTGGCTTTCCGCCCGGCCGTTTACGAGAGGCTCGCGCCGTCCCCAGCCGACTCCACCGGATCGGGCGTCCGCTCGTCCGGCAGACACGGGCGTTCCCTCTCCGACGAGTACAGGTGGCTGTCCGGGAACTGTTCCGCCGCCAGCGCCCGGCCGACCATGATCACGGCCGTCCGCACCACACCCGCCTCCTTCATCTGTCCGGCGATGTCGTCCAGCGTGCCGCGCAGGACCAGTTCGTCGGGGCGGCTGGCCATCGCAACGACGGCGGCCGGGCAGTCCGCGCCGTAGTGCGGAAGCAGTTCCCGGACCACCCGGTCCGCGTATCCCGCCGCGAGGTGCAGTACCAGCAGCGCGCCGCTGCGGCCGAGCGTCGCCAGGTCCTCCCCCTCCGGCATCGGGGTGGCGCGCTGGGCGATCCTGGTCAGGATCACCGTCTGACCGACCGTCGGTATCGTCAACTCACGCTTCAGCGCCGCCGCCGCGGCGGCGAAGGCCGGTACGCCCGGCACCACCTCGTACGGCACGCCCGCCGCGTCCAGCCGCCGCATCTGCTCCGCGACCGCGCTGAAGACGGAGGGGTCGCCGGAGTGCAGCCGGGCCACGTCCTGGCCCTCCTCGTGGGCCCGGACCAGTTCCGCGGTGATCCCGTCCAGATCCATCCGCGCGGTGTCGATGAGCCGCGCGTCCGGCGGGCACTCGGCCAGCAGTTCGCGCGGTACCAGGCTGCCCGCGTACAGACACACGCCGCACGAGGCGAGCCTGCGAGCACCCCGCACCGTGATCAGGTCGGCGGCGCCGGGGCCGGCACCGATGAAGTACACCGTCATCGTTGATCTCCTGAGAGGACATGCGGAGAGCCCGGCCCGGGATCGGGTCCCGGTCCGGAGGCCGACCCGGAGTTCGGCTCGGAGCCCGGCCCGGAGTCCGGCATCGGACCATTGTCCGGACCGAATCCCGGACCCGGACCCGGACCGAATCCCGGACCCGAGCCGAATCCCGGACCCGAGCCCTTTACGACCGACCACTGCGTGACCGGCATCGCCTGCCGCCAGCCCGTGAAACCACCCACCGGCACGGCGTGCGCGACCGCCAGCCGTACCAGTTCGCCGCCGAAGCGGCGGTACCGGTCGAACAGCAGCGCCTCGGACTCCAGCGTCACCGTGTTCGCGACCAGCCGGCCGCCCGCCGGCAGCGCGTCCCAGCAGGCGTCCAGCAGCCCCGGCACGGTCAGCCCGCCCCCGACGAACACCGCGTCCGGCACCGGCAGTCCCGCCAGCGCGTCGGGCGCGCCACCGGTGACGACCCGCAGACCGGGGACGCCGAGCGCTCGCGCGTTGCGTCCGATCCGTTCCGCCCGTACCGGATCCCGCTCCACCGACACCGCGCGGCAGGACCGGTGCGTACGCATCCACTCGACGGCGATCGAACCCGACCCGCCGCCGACGTCCCACAGCAGTTCGCCCGGCGCGGGCGCCAGCGCGCCCAGTGTGGCGGCACGGACATGGCGCTTGGTGAGCTGGCCGTCGTGTTCGTACGCGCTGTCCGGCAGGCCCGGTACGGCGCCGAGCCGCGTCGCGTCCGGTGAGCGCCGGCATTCGACCGCCACGACGTTCAGCGGGTCGCCGGACGGCTCGGTCCAGTCCCGCGCGAGGCCTTCGGCACGCCGTTCCCGTTCCCCGCCGCCGAGTTGTTCGAGTACCTGCATACGGCTCGGCCCGAAACCCCGGTCCCTCAGCAGCGCCGCCACCTCCGCCGGGGTCGCCGCCCCCGCGCTGAGCACGAGCACCCGACGGCCCTCGTGCAGGGCGGCGGCGAGCCGCTCGGTGGGGCGGCCGACCAGGGTGACGACCTCCGTGTCCTCCACCGGCCAGCCGAGCCGGGCGCAGGCGTACGACACGGACGACGGATGCGGCAGGACCCGCAGCACCCCCGCCCCCACCACCTCCGCGAGGGTCCGTCCGATCCCGTAGAACATCGGGTCCCCGCTCGCCAGCACACAGATCCGCCGGCCCGCGTGGGCCGCGAGCACCTTGGGCACGGCGGGCCGCAGCGGCGACGGCCACACCACCCGCTCCGCCGCGCACCCGTCCTCCGGCAGGAGCGCCAACTGCCGCGCCCCGCCGACCACCACCTCGGCCGCCCGCAACGCCTCCCGGCTCACGCCGGAGAGCCCCGCCCAGCCATCGGCACCGATCCCCACGACGGTCACGACGGTCACGGCCGTCACAGCGGTCACCGCGGACACACCGGAAGGGGCGAAGGCGGGGACGGTGCTGCGCTCACTGCGATACACCTCTGAGCTTCTGAGCTGGAGAAAGACCGGCCCCACACTCTACTGTCCCGCCGTCTCCCGCCCCCGACGAGTCCGACGAGCCCTCCGCACTCCACCGAACGGCCACACGCCGGGGAACGACCACACGCCGACGAACGCCCGCACGCCTGCGAACAGCCGTGGACCGTACGCCCGGTTCCGTCACCCGGAACGTCCGCTCCTCGCGTGCGCGGAGGACCCGATCCCCTCCAGCAGGGCCCGTACCGTCTCCCGCGCGAAATCCGTCTCGTCCTCCGGAAGCGGTGCCCCAGCCGGCGGGTCCGGGGCGAAGAACAGGGTCAGGAAGGCCCGGTGGAAACACGCGCCGATCAGAAGCATCGCCGCCGCGTCCGGGTCGAAGGCCGGGGACAGCCGGCCCAGATCCTGTTCCGCCGTCAGATATGCGGCCAGGGAGTGGACGGGCACCTGTGGGCCCGACGCGCTGAGGTCGAGCTTTCCGCGATGGGCCGCGAGGAGATCGGGACTGGCGAAGAGGGAGGCCGCCATCGGGAACGTCCGGCGGTAGAAGAGGACCGCCACCCGCGCCACCTCCTCCAGCTGCTCGGCCACCTCGCCCTCGCCCGCGCGCCCCGGCAGCGCCGCCAGCGCGTCCGTGAAGCGCGGCTCACGCTCGCGCAGGACGGTGACGAAGATCTCCTCCTTGTCGCGGAAGTGCTTGTACAGCGACGCCTCCGAGCACCCCGCCTCCCTCGCGATCTCCTTCGTCGTCGTACGGGTCAGTCCCACCGTGTTCATCAGGCGCGCGGCGGCGTCAAGGATGCGCGAGCGGGTCAGGGCACCCCCCGTCAGGGGCTTGGACGGCGGCGGAGCTGCTTCTGAAGTCATACCGCCATCCTAGCTTTGACAGGTGAGTGAACACTCACCCACTATGGGGAGTAAGTATTCACTCCCCTCGAAGGGGCATGGTCATGAAACTCGCAGTGCTGGGAGCCACCGGCGGCGTGGGACGGCAGATCGTCACGCACGCCCTCGCGGACGGGCATACGGTGACTGCCGCCGTACGGGATCCGTCCCGGCTGAATCTGACGCACGAGAACCTCACGGTGCTCCAGGCCGACGCCCTCGACCCCGCCTCTCTGATCAAGGTCGTCGACGGAACCGACGCCGTCCTGTCCGGCATGGGCCAGCTCGGCCGCCATGACCCGCTCAAGCCCGCCTCCTCCTCCGCCCGCGCGGCGGTCGAGGCGATGACGGCGACCGGAGTCCGCCGGGTCGTCGTCGTCAGCGCCGCGCCGCTCAACCGCGCGGGGACCGGTCAGGCGTGGCTCACACGCCGGGTGCTCACACCCGTGCTCTGGGCGGCTCTCAAGGAGCTGTACACCGACCTCGAAGTGATGGAACGGCTCCTGCGGGAGAGCGACCTGGAGTGGACATCGGTACGGCCGCCCCGGCTGACGAACGCCGCCGGCAGGGGCACTTACCGCCACCAGGTGGGAACGGGCCCGGCCGGCAGTACGATCACCCGCGCCGACGTCGCCCGCGCCATGCTGGATTTCGTGACGCTCCCGGAGACGGTCCGGCACGCCGTCGGCGTCAGCAACTGACGCCCGCCCGACGCCCGCCCTTCTCCGCGCTCATTCCTTCCTTCCCGACGCGGGCTCAGGTCCGGCCTTCCCTACGCGGGCTCAGGTCCGGGTCCGGGCTCGGGCCCGTGCCGGCGAAAGGGATGAGAAGAGCGGAGAGGGGCGGCGGCGGTCGGTACATCGGACGACAGGGACGTCGGCGGACCGGGCGGGCGTCGGCGGACCGGGCGGGCGTCGGCGGACGGAACGTCAGCCGGCAGTCCGTACCGGTGAGGTGACACCGCCGGCGTCCACGCCCGCCGCGGAGACACCCTGGCCACCGGGCCGCAGTACCCGCTCGGCCAGCGCGCCGAAGATCAGCCCGAAGGCCGTCCACAGCAGCGCCTGCACGGCGACCGATGCCAGCCGGAATTCCCAGAGGAGAGCGGCCGGGAAGGTCTCCCGAACGGCATCGGAGTTGCCGGGCAGGACGAGACAGGCGACCGCCACGGCGACGACATATCCCGCGCCGGCGACGACGGACGCGTTCCAATTGCCCAGCTTCGGAGCGAGCCGTCTGCCCGCGATGACGGCGACGACGGCCAGCAGCACGCTGAGCACGATCATCAGGAAGAACAGCGTGGTGCGCTTGCCGATGGTGTCCGGGTTGCCCACCGCGGGCGGGGTCGCCGGATACTTGAGGAACGGCACCAGATAGACCGTGGTGAAGGCCGCTCCCGCGATCAGCGCCGCGGTCGCCCTCGGTCCGAATCCGCCGATCCTGCCCAGACAGACGGAGAAGACCAGCGAGGCGATTCCGCCCAGGGCCACTCCGTACACGAGGACTCCGGTGGCCAGTCCGAACGTCGACTGGACCGGCCTGGTGACCAGTTCCTCCTCCTCTTCTTCGCCGTGCTCGTGCGTCGCTCCCGGTGCGTGCGCCGCCGCCGGTGCCGACTGGGTCTCCTCCAGCGCGATGGAGTCCCGTACGGAGGGCTCACCGGCCAGATACGCCAGCGCGAACGCGAAGAGCCCGGCCAGCACACCCGCGATCATGCCGCGGACCAGGAGAGTTCTGACGGTGGAGGCAAGCATGTGCGTGATCTCCGTCAGCGTCAGTGGCAGGGGAAGCCGAGGAGATGACGGCCGTCGTGCACCCACTCGTGCACACCCTCACCCGAGAACACCGACGTCGCGCCCTGCTCGGCGCCGACGAAGTACAGCAGGACCAGCATCAGCGTGCCCACGAACACCGCCCACGGCAGAACAGCGCGCAGTGGAAGCGGGGTCACCGTGACGCTGACGGGCGAAACGGTCGGCGGGGCTATGGACTCAGCCATGGCGGAACCTCCTTGGGGAACTCGCGTCCCATTCGATGGAGCTCGAACGACGGCCGTCGGGTCTGACTGACCGGGCTCCACCGCGCTGTCACACGGCCGACACCCGGCATACAGTGGCGCGACCGTGCCGGACTCTCACCGGACTTCCGTCCCGCCGTCGTGATATCGACGTGAAGGTACCGCGAACCGGCAGACGGGCCAAGAGGACACCGATCAGCGGCAGGCGTCGAAAGACCGTCGGAACCGGAACGAGGAGAGCCGTATGACGACCCGGGTGATGCTTGTCTCACCGGCCTTCAGCACGGCCCTGCGCGAGGCCCGTTTCCCCGAGCGCACCGACCACGGCGCCACGGACCCGACCCCGGCCCGGGGCGCGGACGCCACTACCGGCACCGCCGGCGTCACCACCGGCACGGGCACCCACTCCGGCGCCGGCGCCGGCGCACCCGACACCGTCGACGCACCCGACACCGTCGACGCACTCGACCCCCTCGGGCTCCGGCAGGCCGAAGCCGTACGGGAGACCTTCCCCCGCGCCGCCGCCCTCTACGTATCCCCCTCGCACCGCTGTCGCCGTACCGCCGAGATCCTGGGCCTGGACACCGAGCCGCTGTCCGACCTCGCCCCCTGCGCGATGGGCCGCTGGCAGGGCAGAACCCTCGATGAGGTCGTCGGCGAGGAACCGGAGTCGGTGGCCGCCTGGCTCTCCGATCCCGCGTCCGCACCTCATGGCGGGGAATCCCTGCTGACCTTCCACACCCGCGTCGGTCACTGGCTGGACGGCCTCGGCTCCGATTCCGGCGAGGACTCGGGCGGACATGTCATCGCCGTGGCGGAACCCGACATCATCCGCGCCGCCGCCGTCCACGCCCTCGGTGCCTCCCCCCAGTCGTTCTGGAGGATCGACGTACAGCCTTTGTGCGTCATCGAACTCAGCGGGCGCGACGGGCGCTGGAATCTGCTCGCCGGCCGTCCCCTGCGCACCGCCGCGCCCTGAGGATCCCCGCACACCCCGACGAAGTCGGTCAGCGGCGCGCCTTGGCCCGGTCGAGCGCGGCGACACCCACCGCCGCCAGACCTATCTGGATTATCCACTCGACCCAGTCAGGACCGTCCGTATTGGCGACCCCGACGGCCGCCGCCAGGGCCGTACCGATCAGGGCCGCGACGATACCGACCACGATCGTCCACAGCACACCGATGTGCTGGCGCCCGGGGACGACGAGCCGCCCCAGCACGCCGATGACGATACCGATCACTATGGCCGTGAAAATGCCGGAGATCTCCATGCCCGCTCCTTCTCACCACACTCGCTGTTGATCGCGGTGTATGTCAGAACGTCTGCCCGCCGAATATGCGTTCAGTCCAGGAGTGCGATAGTTCGCCAGTTCGGTTTGAGGGTCATGGGCGGTGGAAGGGCGAACGTCCACGCGAGATAGCGCACGAGATATCGCGGGAGGTATCGCGGGAGATACCTCGGGAGGCGCTACGCGCGGCTCCAGTGCGGGTCGCGCCCCGTCGCGGCCAGCAGCACCTCGAACGGTCCGGCGTCCTCCGTCACCTCCACCGGCTCCCCGAACACCCCCATCTTCCTCGCCATCGGCGCCAGCGCCGCGAACTCCTCCCCGAGCATCTCGACGAGCGCCGGATCCGGGTCGTACGGCTGCCCCGTCGCCCGCGCCAGATCCCATCCGTGCACGGCCAGATCGCCGAGCACCATCGCACCCACCGTCCTGGCCGGCAGCCCCATGGCCCCCGAGGTGCCCTCATCCGCTCCGGGCGCGTCCCAGGCCGCGACGAGCCGCACGGTCTCCTCGGCGAAGCGCTCGCGCCACTCCCCCGCCAGATGCTCGGGGGCGGCACCGAAATCGGCGTCCTTCTTGGCAGCCAGCGCCTGGAAGTTGACGACGACCTGGAAGAGATGGTCGGCCAGGGCGTGTACGTCGTACTCGTCGCACGGAGTCGGTGCGGCGAGCTGGTCATCGGTGATGCCGCGGACGACGGTGACGGTACGGTCGGCCGCCACCTCCAACAGTTTGCTGATCTTGTCGCTCATGGCCCCGACCGTATGAACCGACCGCTCTCGGCGTCTTGAACAAACGCGACATAGGATCCGTCCATGGCCGGTCCACGGCGTGACACGCGGGGCATCGTCGACGCCCCGGAGCTGTTCGCGCGGGTACGTTTCCGACGCCGCGAACCGGCGCCGGCCCTGCGGCCGTACCTGGAGCACTACTGGCTGATCGACTGGGATCTGCCCCAGCCGTACGTCTCCCATGTCGTGCCGCACCCCTCGGTGAACGTGGTCTTCCAGCGCTTCGGACACGGACCCGACAGCCCGCCCTTCGCCGAGGTCTCGGGCATCGGGCTGGAACTGTTCACCCAGCGGCTCGAAGGCCGGGGCCGGGTGTGCGGGGTGCAGTTCAGACCCGGTGGCTTCCGGCCGTTCGCGCCGCGGTGGCCCGTGTCGGAGTGGACAGGACGGCGGGTGCCCCTCGGCGAGGTCATGCCCACGACGGACGCGGACATCGAGACGGTGCTCGGCCCCGCCGAAGCCGAAGAGTCCGAGAAGGAGATCGGGGAAGAGTCCGGGGAGGAGACCGCGGAGAAGGCCAAGCAGGAGGCCAGGCAGGAGAACGCCAGGGTGGCCGCGCTCGACACGTATCTGCTGGGAGTCGGCCCGCGGCCGGACCCGGGGGCCGACCACGCCATGGCGCTGACCGACCGGATCAGGACCGACCGTACGATCCGGCGCGTCGCCCAGCTCGCCGAGGCGGAAGGGGTCTCCACACGCTCGCTGCAGAGGCTGTTCGCCACCTATGTGGGGGTGGGGCCGAAGTGGGTCATCCTGCGCTACCGGATCCATGAGGCGCTGGAGCGCGCCGAGTCGGACGCGGGCACGGTCACCGGCGAAGGCCCCGAGGCCGACGCCGCCCCCCGCGACGGCTCCAGCTCCGGCTCCCTGTCCAGCCCCGACCCCGATCCCGGCTCCGGCTCCAACTCCGGCTCAGCGTCGGCACCGGACTCCGGCCGACAGGTCGACTGGGCGGAGCTGGCCTCCGAACTCGGCTACAGCGATCAGGCACATCTCGTACGCGACTTCACGGCGACCGTCGGAGTACCGCCGACGGCCTACAGCCGCTCGGGCCTCTGAACCAGCCGCTCCCACGCCCTCCCGGACCGGACCACGTCCCCGCCCCTGCCCTTACCTCTGTGCGGCACTGCCGTAACTTCACGTTCCGCTACGGCGCCGACGGCCAACGCGCCGTTCCCGGCCCATATGTCAGACCCCCGCCCTACAGTGCGTGACATGGAGCGTGACATGGAGATCAAAGCACCGCGCGTACGGCTCGAACCGTGGTCGGAGACCGATCTCGGCCTTCTCCGCGCGGCGAACACGCCGGAAATGATGACCCATCTCGGCGGTCCCGAGACGGAGGAACAGCTTGTCAAACGGCACAGACGGTACGTCGACCTGAGCGCGGACCGGACGGGCAAGGGCCGTATGTTCCGCGTCGTACTGCTGCCGGACGGTGAGGCGGTCGGCACGATCGGGTTCTGGGAGAAGACCTGGCAGGGACAGGAGGTGTACGAGACGGGCTGGGGCGTCCTCAGCGCGTTCCAGGGACGGGGCATCGCCGCCGCGGCGACGGCGGCCGTCGCGGAGAGGGCGCGCGCCGAGAAGAAACACCGCTATCTGCACGCCTTCCCTTCCGTCGACAATCCGTCGTCGAACCGACTGTGCCGCAGGGCCGGTTTCTCCCTCCAGGGCGAATGCGACTTCGAGTTCCCGCCGGGGAATGTGATGCGCTGCAACGACTGGCGGCTGGACCTCGACGCCGACCCGCCGCCGACCCGGAATGCCCTGGCCCGCTGCCCTCCTCCAATGACATCCTGACGGCGTGAACGGACCGGAGATCCAGATCAGCTTCGCCTCTGAGCTGCGCTTCTTCGTGGCGGCCGAGCGGCGCCAGGGACGTACGGCCGTGGTCACCGACGGCAAGTCCACACTCGGCCACGCGGTCGAGTCGCTCGGCGTCCCGCTCACCGAGGTCGGGCGGCTGCTCGTCGACGGCCGCGAAGTGCCCGTCGCGCACATCCCCGCCGCGGGCGAATCGATCGAGGTGCAGGCCGTGAGCCGGCCGCAACGCGTGCCGGGCGCGCCCCTGCGCTTCCTGCTGGATGTCCATCTCGGCACGCTCGCGCGGCGGCTGCGGCTCCTGGGCGTCGACGCGGCGTACGAGAGCGAGGACCTCGGGGATCCGGCGCTGGCCACCTTCTCCGCCACGGAGCGCCGCGTGATGCTGTCCCGTGACCGCGGGCTGCTGCGGCGGCGCGAGATCTGGGCCGGGGCGTATATCTACAGCGACCGCCCGGACGACCAGCTCCGGGACGTACTGGAGCGCTTCGCGCCCGCCCTCGCGCCCTGGACACGCTGTACCGCCTGCAACGGCGAACTGGGCCCCGCCGACAAGGACTCCGTCCAGGAGCGGCTGGAACACGGCACACAGCGTTCGTACGACGTCTTCGCGCAGTGCCGGACGTGCGGCCGGGTGTACTGGCGGGGCGCGCACCACGCCCGGCTGGCGGCGATCGTGGAGGCGGCGGTACGGGAGTTCGGCAACGCGGCCGCGTAGCCACAGGGCGGGCAGGTCGGACGGGGCGGGCAGTCGTAGCGGAGGCGACGGCGCGTCCGCGCGGATCGCCGTGCCGGAGTTCAGAAGACGTACCGGTCGCCCGTGTCCGGGACCAGCACCCGGTGCTGATGGTTCTCGGGGTTGCGGTCACTCGCGCCGCCGCTCCAGGCGGTGTCGATCCGGACGACCACCTCGTCCGGCCGCCCGACCGTCCTGAGGTCGACCGTGATCTCCGGGCCCCGTCCGAGCGCGCGGAGGTGACCCGTACGGCACAGCACCACCCGCTCACCGCCCCAGAGACAGGCGGACGGCAGTGAGAGGTCGTGCATCAAAGGGGCCGAGAAGTGCAGTCGTACGGTCGCGTCCGTCAGCCCGGACGGCCCGTGGTTCCCGGTCTGGATCCGAAGCGTCAACTCGCCGCCCCACAGCGACACATGCCCGTGGTGCGACAGATCGGCCTCCGGCTCGACGGCGCCGGAGACCCGGGAAGCACCGGCACCAGGACCCGCCCCTGTCATGACCACCGTGGCCGCGGACACCACTACCAGCAGCGCGTTACGCATGACACCCATGAGGGGAACATACTGATCATCGCATCGCAATAGCGATAAATCGTCACCCCGGCGCGTCTCCGATCACCCGCATGGCACGCTGTTCGCATGCTCGTTCTCCGCTCCGCCGCTCTCTTCCTGCTCGCCGCGGTCTTCGAGATCGGCGGCGCCTGGCTCGTCTGGCAGGGAGTGCGCGGTGACGGCACCGGAGGCGGCCGGGGGTGGATCTGGATCGGCGCCGGGGTCATCGCCCTGGGGGCGTACGGCTTCGTCGCCACGCTCCAGCCCGACGGTGAGTTCGGCCGCATCCTCGCCGCGTACGGCGGGGTCTTCGTCGCCGGTTCGATCGCCTGGGGCGCGGTCGCCGACGGCTACCGCCCGGACCGCTGGGACATCACGGGAGCGTTGGTGTGTCTGGCCGGTATGGCGCTGATCATGTACGCGCCCCGCGGCCACTGAACCGACCGGCGGCCTCACAGCCCCGCGCACGGCTCACACCACGGCCCCGCGCACGCCCCCGCCCCGGCCCCGGGCACGGCTCACGCCCTGCCCGCCACTCCACGGGCACAGTTCACTCAAGGTCCACACTTCGCACGGTCCGTGCTCCGGCGCGTCCGCACTCCGGCGCGGTCCGCGCTCCGGACAGACAGCACGTCGGCCCGTACCCCTGCCTATCCTGGCCCCACATCGATCACACGCGCGAGGAGTACGTCATGACCGCCGCGGGGACCCCCATCGCCGTCATCACCGGAGCGAGCAGCGGCATCGGTGCCGCCACCGCGCGGCAGCTCGCCGCGGCCGGCTACCACGTCGTCGTCACCGCCCGCCGCAAGGACCGTATCGAGGCGCTCGCCGCGGAGATCACCACAGCGGGCCATCTCGCCACCGCCTACACCCTCGATGTCACCGACCGCGCGGCCGTCGACGCCTTCGCCGGCGAACTCGGCCGCTTCCCCTCCCTGAACGTCCTGGTCAACAACGCCGGCGGCGCGCTCGGCGCCGACCCGGTGGCCACCGGCGACCCGGCCGACTGGCGTCAGATGTACGAGACGAACGTCATCGGCACGCTCAATCTCACCCAGGCCCTGCTGCCCGCTCTCACGGCGAGCGGCGACGGTACGGTCGTCGTCCTCTCCTCCACCGCCGGTCACAGCACCTACGAGGGCGGCGGGGGCTATGTGGCCGCCAAACACGGCGCCCATGTCCTCGCCGAGACCCTCCGCCTGGAAATCGTCGGCACCCCGGTCCGGGTGATCGAGATCGCCCCCGGAATGGTCAGGACGGAGGAATTCGCCACCACCCGCTTCCGCGGCGACACCGAGAAGGCGGCGAAGGTCTACGCGGGTGTCGCGGAGCCCCTCACCGCCGACGACGTCGCCGACACGATCACCTGGGCGGTCACCCGTCCCAGCCACGTCAACATCGACCTCCTGGTGGTCCGCCCCCGCGCCCAGGCGTCCAACACCAAGGTCCACCGCGAACTCTGATCACTCGCGCGGAAACAGAACGGCGCAGAGTAGAACAGAGCGGAACAGAGCAGAACGGAACGGAACTGACCAGAACGGCCCGAGGCCAGGGATCACCCTCCCGGCCTCGGGCCCGACGACCACCAAAGTGAGCTTCCCGTGGCCCGCCGCGAGCCGAACGCGGTCGCCCCTCCCCTCTTCAGCCCCTCCGCCCCTCCGTCCTTCTGTCCCTCAGCCCTTCACACAGATGAGCTGCTTCAGCTTCGCCACGACCTGCACCAGGTCCCGCTGCTGATCGATGACCTGCTCGATCGGCTTGTACGCGGCCGGGATCTCGTCCACCACACCCTCATCCTTCCGGCACTCCACACCCCGCGTCTGCTCCTCCAGGTCCCGCGTGGAGAAGCGGCGCTTGGCCGCGTTACGGCTCATCCTCCGGCCCGCGCCGTGCGAGGCCGAGTTGAACGACGCCACGTTCCCCAGGCCCTTCACGATGTACGAACCGGTCCCCATCGAGCCCGGGATGATGCCGAAGTCCCCGCTGCCCGCACGGATCGCGCCCTTCCGCGTGACCAGCAGATCCATGCCGTCGTAACGCTCCTCCGCCACATAGTTGTGGTGGCAGGAGATGACCGGGTCGAAGGTCACGCCGGCCTTCTTGAACTCCTTGCGGACCACGTCCTGGAAGAGTCCCATCATGATCGCGCGGTTGTACTTCGCGTACTCCTGCGCCCAGAAAAGATCGTTCCGGTACGCCGCCATCTGCGGGGTGTCCGCGATGAAGACGGCCAGGTCCCTGTCGACCAGACCCTGGTTGTGCGGGAGCTTCTGGGCCTCGCCGATGTGATGGTCGGCCAGTTCCTTGCCGATGTTCCGCGATCCGGAGTGGAGCATCAGCCAGACCGAATCCGACTCGTCCAGGCAAAATTCCACAAAATGATTGCCCCCGCCGAGCGTTCCCATCTGCTTCGTGGCACGCTCCTCGCGGAATTTGACCGAATCCGCCACTCCGCCGAACCGCTCCCAGAAGTCGTCCCATCCCGCCGTCGGGAACCCGTGGAGCCTGCCCGGGTCCACCGGGGTGTCGTGCAGGCCGCGGCCCACCGGGATCGCCTGTTCGATCTTGGAGCGGAGCCGGGAGAGGTCGCCCGGCAGGTCGTTCGCCGTCAGGGACGTCTTCACCGCCGACATTCCGCAGCCGATGTCCACGCCCACCGCCGCCGGGCAGACCGCGCCGTGCATCGCGATCACCGAGCCGACCGTCGCGCCCTTGCCGTAGTGGACGTCCGGCATGACGGCGAGGCCCTTGATCCAGGGCAGGGTGGCAACATTGTGGAGCTGCCGCATCGCGCCCTCGTCGACCGCCGCGGGGTCCGCCCACATACGGATCGGGACCTTCGCGCCCGGTATCTCTACATACGACATAACCCCTCGATTCCCCCGAAAGTCTGAATAACGCAAAAACCGGAACCGGGACCGTCAAAGGAGACAGCCGACCAGCGTCGACGGCGGTGCGTGCGATAGACATTGTGTCCATCGACCGTCATCCGGCGGCAAGCAGTTTTCGCGCGGAACCCCGCGCGGAACCCGTACAGAAGGGAGCCCGGGACCGTGCAGCCCAAGGCGCGACACGCGTACCTACCCGGCCTGGCGGCGCTCCTCGTGGCGGTCGTCGCGGGTTGCTCCGGCGGCGGCGCGGACGGCGGCTCGGCCGCCGACCCCAAGGCGGGCAGCCCCACCACCGCCACCGCGGCCGCCCCCGGCAAGTACCGCACGCTCCGCGAGCCCTGCGGCGCCGTACCGCTCTCCATGCTCAAGGATCTGCTCCCCGGCGCGGCCTCGCTCCCCGAGGACCAGCAGACGAAGGTGTACGGGGGCACGGCCGCCGTGACGTACGACACGGACCGCCGCGTCGGATGCAACTGGAAGGCCGACGGCGCGGACGCCTCCCACCAGCTCGTGATCGATCTGGAACGCGTGGTGTCGTACGACCCGGCCGTGAGCGACGACGACCGCGCACAGGAGGTCTACACGAGGAAGGAGACCTCCGCCGCCCTGCCGTCACCGAGCGGCACGGACACCGGAACCCCGCCCGGTACGTCTGGTACGTCCGGTACGCCCGGCGACTCGTCCCCCGACACCGGGTCGGCCACCGGACCGGCCACCGATCCCAAGGCCGGCGGCGATCCCGGCAACGGTACGAATCCGAACACGACGACACAGACCGGCGCCTCCTCCCCGGCCGCTCCCTCCGGCGGCGCCTCGGGGTCGCCCGGTACTCCCGTCACTCCCGGATCGCCTTCCGAGACCCCGCCCGCCGAGGGCCTGGAGCCCCGCCTCCTGGACGGCCTCGGCGACGCCGCGTTCCTGAACGACGTCCTCGCGCGCTCCGGCTCGGCCGCCCAGCACCGGACGGTGAGCGTGGTGTTCCGCACATCCAATGTGATCGTGACCGTCCGGTACACCGAGCAGCCCGCGCTCACCGCCTCGGTGCCCGACAGCGCAGAACTGCAGGACAAGGCCCGGACACTGGCCAAGAGGCTCGCCGAGGAGCTCGACGAGTAGCGGCCCCCGTCCGCGCCTCGGACCGCTCCTCGGCCGGGCACGGACTCCGGATCCAGGACCCGCGGCCCCGGCTCGCCGGTTACCGTGGCCGATCGGACCGTACGACGAATGACCGTGCGCCGAATGACCGGACGAATGACCGACTGAAGGAACCATGCACCGATCAGCCTCGCGACTCACCCGCATACTCGCCTGCGCAGCCGTTCCGGTGATGCTCGTCGTCGCCGGCTGCTCCTCCGACTCCGGCGACAAGAGCGACGCCGACGGCTCCGCCACGAGCCCGACCGCCCAGCCGTCCGCGACCGTCGCCCCCGCCAAGTTCACCGGGCTGCCCGACGCCTGCGCGACGATCGGCCGCAAGACGATCGACTCGCTCGTGCCGAAGGCCAAGGTCAAGGGCGGTACGGCCGGCAAGTCCAGCGATATCGCCGCGCGTGCGAGCTGCTCCTGGAACGGTCTGGACGACAACGGCGTCAAGGGCTCGCAGTACCGCTGGCTCGATGTCTCCCTCACCCGGTACGACTCCGACGTGACACTCGGCAGCGGCGCCAAGCGCGCCACCGAGTACTACACGAAGGAGGTCGCCGGGGTCCAGGGGACGGAGGGCGCCAAGGAGCTCAAGGCGACCCCGTCGACCGGTATCGGCAGTGAGGCGACGACCGTCACGTACTCGCTCAAGAAGACCGACGAGGACTTCTCGTACGCCACGGTCGTGGCCCGTACGGAGAACGTCGTCCTGACTCTGACCTACAACGGCGCGGGGTACGCGGGCGCGAAGTCGCCCAGCATCGCCGATATGTCGAAGGACGCGGTGAAGACGGCGAAGGAAGTGGTGGCCGCGGTGTCCGCCGGGTCCGGGCAGACACCCGCCACGGGGGAATCCGCCGCCCAGGAGACCGCCAAGGCCAAGTAGGCACGCGGCCGTACGGGGTGCGGATACGGGATACGGGGTGCGGGGTACGGGGGTGCGGGGCCGCCCACGAGGGGACCTGTGCGGTCTTCTGGACGGCACCTGCGCGGTCCCGCCTGTTCCTGCCTCGCGGTCCCGCCTGTTCCTCGCGGTCTCGCGGTCTCGCGGTCTCGCGGTCTCGCGGTCTCGCGGTCTCGCGGTCTCGCGGTCTCGCGGTCTCGCGGTTGCGAAACGAACCCCGGAGTTCCGGAACAGCTCCCCCACGCAGGGCGTTTTCTCCGCTTTTCCACGTAGCACGGCCCTCTTCGGCGGGCCCCGCTACGCTACCCGCGCCACGTCATGCGTACACATGTGCCAGGCTGTGCCCGCCGGATGTCGGGCCGTCGGGTACCGGTTGTCGAGTACCTGACCGGCTGTCCGACGTCGAACACGGCGTCACCAGGCGCCGCACGGCGTCATAAGGAGTCGAATACGGGAGGGGATCGCGGGTGGCCGCGATGCAGCTCACACGCACGCACCGGATACTCATCGGGGTCGTGGTCTTCGGAGCGGTCATCATCGCCGCGATCGGCTTCGCGGGGTCCTACGCCGCTGTACGCGAACTCGCGGAGGAGAAGGGCTTCGGGCAGTTCTCACTGGTCTTCCCGATCGGTATCGACGCGGGCATCTGCGTCCTGCTCGCGCTCGACCTCCTGCTGACCTGGATCCGTATCCCCTTCCCGCTGCTGCGCCAGTCGGCGTGGGTCCTGACCACCGCCACCATCGCCTTCAACGGCGCGGCGGCCTGGCCGGACCCGCTGGGCGTCGGCATGCACGCGGTGATCCCCCTCCTCTTCATCGTCTCCGTCGAGGCCGCACGGCACGCGGTCGGCCGGATCGCGGACATCACCGCCGACAAGCACATGGAGGGCGTACGGCTCACCCGCTGGCTGCTCTCGCCCGGCCCCACGTTCATGCTGTGGCGCAGGATGAAGCTGTGGGAGCTGCGGTCGTACGAACAGGTCATCAAGCTCGAACAGGACCGGCTCATCTACCAGTCGCGCCTCCAGGCGAGGTTCGGCCGCAACTGGCGCCGCAAGGCCCCCATCGAGGCGCTGATGCCGCTACGGCTCGCCAAGTACGGCGTACCGCTCGCGGACACCGCGCCCTCGGGTCTGGCCGCCGCCGGTATCGAACCGGTGCTGCTGCCGCCCGCGCCCCCGATGGCCGAACTCCCGCAGGGCCGGGGCGAGATACCCGCCGACGCCCAGCCCCAACCCCAGCCCCAGCCCCAAGCGCAGGCTCAGCCCCAAGCGCAGGCCCAAGCCCAGGCGCCGGCACCCATACCCGGGCAGCAGCAGGTCCAGTCGCAGCAGAACGGGCAGGGCCAGCAGCCGCAGCCCCCGTCACAGCAGCAGCCCCAGCCACCACACCAGCAGCAGCAACAGCCCGACGCTGAGGCCCAGTTCCCGCCCCAGCTCCCGAACCAGGCCGGCAACGCCGGCCACACCAGCCCGTGGTTCGCCGCGCCGCAGGTGCCGGAAGGCGCGTACGAGGGCGCCTACAACCCCACCTACGTCGAGGGCCTCGAACCGACACCGGTGATGATCCCGTCCGGCCCCGGCCGCAGCCGCCCGCTCGGCGGGGTGCCCGTACAGCGCGCGCAGGAACAGCCCCAGCAGCAGGCCGAGCCGGCCGGCACCGACACACCCGGCGCCGACCAGGAGCCGTCGGAAGAGCTGCCCACCCCCAGCCTGCCCGACGACGTCTCGCGCGAAGAGGCGTACTACGGAGCCTTCCGGAAGTACATCAGCGAGAACGGCGGCTTCCCCAACGCCCGCCAGTTCGGCCTCTACCTCGTGGACCTCTACGGCATCACGGGGCGCAACGGCGGCCCGCTGACCGAGAGTGCCCTGCGCCCCTACCTGCGCGACTTCCCCTTCCGCTACCAGGCGGAGCTGGACTCCGAGCACATCGCGTAGCCGGAAGAGCACGTCGCAGCGAAACGGCAGAGCCCGGAGCCAAGAGCTCCGGGCTCAGGACTCCGGGCTCAGGGCTCCGGGCTCCGGGCTCCGGGCTCCGGGCTCAAAACTCCGGGGCCCAAGGGCTCAGGCGCCCAGCAGCTTCCGTACCCGGTCCGCCCCCACCGCCAGCAGCAGCGTGGGCAGCCGCGGCCCGGTGTCCCGGCCCACCAGCAGCCGGTACAGCAGCGCGAAGAACGACCGCTGCGCGACCTTCAGCTCCGCCGTCGGCTTGGCGTCCGGCGCCAGGCCCGCCAGCACCTTCGGCACTCCGTAGACGAGCGTGGTCAGCCCGTCCAGCGACCAGTGGTCGTCCAGGCCCTCCAGCAGCAGCCGCAGCGACTCCCGGGCCTGCTCGTCCAGCGAGTCCAGCAGCTCGTGGTCCGGCTCGGAGCGCACGATCGTCCGCGCCTCGGCCGGCACCTGGCTGGTGATCCAGTTCTCGGCGCGGTCGAGCCGGGGACGCACCTCCTCCAGCGAGGTCAGCGGACGGGCCGGGTCGAGCTCGCTCAGGATCCGCAGGGTCTGCTCCTCGGCACCGGCCGTGATGTCCACGACCGAGGCCAGCGTGCGGTACGGCAGCGGGCGCGGCGTACTCGGCAGCGGGCCGGCGGCCGTACCCGTGGCACGCGCGTACGCCGCGGCGTCGGCGGGCAGTACGGACCCGTCCGCGACCTTGCGCTCCAGCGCGTCCCACTCGTCGTACAGCCGCTGGATCTCCTGATCGAAGGCGATCTTGAACGACTGGTTGGGCCTGCGCCGCGCGTAGAGCCAGCGCAGCAGCGGCGCCTCCATGATCTTCAGCGCGTCGGCCGGGGTCGGCACCCCGCCCTTGCTGGACGACATCTTCGCCATCCCGGAGATCCCGACGAAGGCGTACATCGGGCCGATCGGCTGCACCCCGTCGAAGATCTCGCGCACGATCTGCCCGCCGACGACGAACGAGGACCCCGGCGAGGAGTGGTCGACGCCGGACGGCTCGAAGATCACGCCCTCGTAGGCCCAGCGCATCGGCCAGTCGACCTTCCAGACCAGCTTGCCGCGGTCGAACTCGCTCAGCCGCACGGTCTCGGAGAAGCCGCACTCCGCGCAGGTGTACGCCAGCTCCGTCGTCTCGTCGTCGTACGAGGTGACGGTGGTCAGGTCCTTGCCGCAGCCGCCGCAGTACGGCTTGTACGGGAAGTAGCCCGCGGAGCCCCCGCTGCCGTCGTCCTCGGCCGCCGCGCCCGAACCCTCGGCGGCCTCCAGCTCGGCCTCCTCAGGCTTCTTCTGCCCCTGCTTCTGGCCCGGTGTCTGGCCCTGCTTCTGGCCCTGGGGGAGCTGCGAGGGCTTGTCCTTCGTCCGGTAGCGGTCGAGGATCGCGTCGATGTCCGCGCGATGCCTCATCGCGTGCAGGATCTGCGCGCGGTACACCCCCGAGGTGTACTGCTCGGTCTGGCTGATGCCGTCGTACTCGACGCCCAGCTCGGCCAGCGCCTCGGTCATCGCCGCCTTGAAGTGCTCGGCCCAGTTCGGGTACGCCGACCCCGCGGGTGCGGGCACGGACGTCAGCGGCCTGCCGATGTGCTCGGCCCAGGACGGGTCCGTACCGGGAACACCGGCCGGGACCTTGCGATAGCGGTCGTAGTCGTCCCAGGAGATCAGATGCCTGACCTCGTAACCGCGCCTGCGGATCTCGTCCGCGACCAGGTGGGGAGTCATGACCTCCCGGAGATTCCCCAGATGGATGGGGCCGGAGGGGGAGAGTCCGGACGCGACGACGACCGGTTTGCCAGGCGCACGTCGCTCCGACTCGGCGATGACATCGTCCGCGAAACGGGAGACCCAGTCGATCTCGGTGCTCTGAGCCACGATCGGCACGTCCTTCTTCTTTCTCGTACGCCCAAACATTCCGGCGGCTGCCATTCTCCCAGGTCCCCCCGGGAGAGCGAAAATGGCTTGTAGCCCCATGGGATACTGGGCAGGACTTCCCTCCGTACCCGACAGGAACGGCACCAGCCCATGGCCTCGGTCACTTCCCTCGCTTCGACCGTCGATCAGCGCATCGCGGACGCCCTCTCGGCAGCTCTGCCGGAGGCCGGTCCCGCGAGCCCGCTGCTGCGCCGAAGCGACCGGGCCGATTTCCAGGCCAACGGTCTGCTGGCGCTCGCCAAGCGGCTCAAGGGCAATCCGCGCGAGCTGGCGACGCGGGTCGTCTCCGCGCTGACCGCCGAGGGGACCGCCCCTGACGTGATCAAGGAGGCCGAGGTCTCAGGACCCGGCTTCCTCAACATCACGATCACGGACCGGGCGATCATCGAGACCCTCGCGGCCCGCGCGGCGGACAGCCGGCTCGGTGTGCCGTACGCGGAGCGGCCCGGCACGACCGTGATCGACTACGCGCAGCCGAATGTGGCCAAGGAGATGCACGTAGGCCATCTGCGCTCGGCCGTGATCGGCGCGGCGATGGTCGAGATCCTGGAGTTCACCGGCGAGAAGGTGATCAGGCGCCACCACATCGGCGACTGGGGCACCCAGTTCGGCATGCTCATCCAGTATCTGATCGAGCACCCGCACGAGCTGGACCACAAGGGAGACCCGGACAGCCCGGACGGCACGGCGAGTTCCGACGGCACGGCGAGCGACGACGGCCCGGACGGCCCGGGGACGGCCGCCGCCATCGACGGCGAGACCGCGATGTCGAATCTGAACCGGCTCTACAAGGCCTCGCGCGTCCTCTTCGACTCCGACGAGGAGTTCAAGGCACGTTCCCGCGACCGGGTGGTGGCCCTCCAGGCGGGTGACGAGGAGACGCGGACCTTCTGGCAGCGCTTCGTGGACGAGTCGAAGATCTACTTCTACTCGGTCTTCGACAAGCTGGACATGGAGATCCACGACGCCGACGTGGTGGGCGAGTCCGGCTACAACCACATGCTGGAGGAGACCTGCCGCATCCTGGAGGAGACGGGCGTCGCCGTCCGCTCCGAGGGCGCGCTCTGCGTCTTCTTCGAGGACGTGAAGGGGCCCGACGGCAATCAGGTCCCGCTGATCGTCAAGAAGTCCAACGGCGGTTACGGCTACGCGGCCACGGACCTCTCCGCGATCCGCGACCGGGTGCGGAACCTGGACGCGACGTCATTGCTGTATGTCGTGGACGTGCGGCAGTCGCTGCACTTCAAGATGGTCTTCGAGACCGCTCGGCGGGCCGGCTGGCTGAACGACGAGGTGCGCGCCGTCCAGCTCGCGTTCGGCACGGTGCTCGGCAAGGACGGCAAGCCGTTCAAGACCCGTGAGGGCGAGACCGTACGGCTGGAGGACCTGCTGGACGAGGCGGTCGAGCGGGCGACGGCGGTCGTACGGGAGAAGGCCGAGAAGGCCGGACTCAGCGAGCGGGAGATCACCGAGAACGGCTGGTACGTCGGTATCGGCGCGGTGAAGTACGCGGACCTGTCGACATCGGCGGTACGGGACTACAAGTTCGACCTGGACCAGATGGTCTCGCTGAACGGCGACACGTCGGTCTACCTCCAGTACGCGTACGCCCGTATCAAGTCGATCCTCCGCAAGGCGGGCGACACCGAGCCCGCCGCCCGTCCGGAGCTGGCCCTGGCCCCGGCGGAGCGGGCGCTGGGTCTGCATGTGGACGAGTTCGGTGAGGTCCTGTCCGAGGTCGCGTCCTCGTACGAGCCGCACAAGCTGGCGGCGTATCTCTACCAGCTCGCGTCGCACTTCACCACGTTCTACGACCAGTGCCCGGTCCTGAAGGCGGACACCCCGGCCCAGGTCGAGAACCGTCTGTTCCTGTGCGACCTGACGGCCCGCACGCTCCAGCAGGGGCTCGCCCTGCTCGGCATCCGGGCCCCCGAGCGCCTCTAGACGCTGTTCCTGTGACGGGCCGACCGCCTGGCGGCGGTCGGCCCGTTGGGGCTCAGCCTGTGGCGGCCGTCAGCCACTCCGTACCGCCCGGCGGATATTCGTACGCGGGGCGTCCCGTCGCCCCGCTCGTACGGAACGGCCTGCCGCGGTCGTCCACCCGGAGCGTGCCGTGCCGTTCGCCGCTGGACCACTCCAGCTCCAGGTACCAGCTCACATCACGCGCGCTCGAACGGGCCGAGATGTACAGCACCTCGGGGTCCGACTCGCTGACCTTGTACGGGAAGTCCCGCTGCCCGGCCCTCGGTACGGAACTGGGCCTGCCCGCGTCCAGGTCGACGTCGAAGGACTTCGTGGAGACACCGCCCCCGCAGCCGACCCCCATGACGTAGTCGGTCCAGGCGAGCGGGGCCCCGCTCTTCACGACACGTACGTGCAGCGCCTGGAGCACGACCGTCTCGCTGCCGGTGCCCTGCACGGTGAGTTCGATGTACTGGCCCTCGCTCGCGACCCCGCCGAGCGCGTTGACCCAGCCGGGCGCGTCCTGCTCGGTGGGCGGCGGAGGGACCTCTGTCGGCGGGCGGTCGATGAGGTAGTGCTGACTGCACGGGTCCTCGAAGGCGTACGGGCGCGTGGACACCGTCACCGGCACCGCGCCGCCGGCCGCGTCCCGATCGGAGCCGGAGCCGGAGCCGGAGCCAGGGCCGGCCACGGGCGTCCGGCCGGAGCCGGGGGAGGACGACGGACTCGTGCCGCCCGAGCGGGACACGGAGGCGGTGGGGGAAAGCGACGCGGACGGCGACTTGGCCTCGGGTGAGGCGGAGTGCGGACCACTGCCCGCGCCCGCCGGCTTGCCGGGGTCGTCCGTCGCACCGGCGGTGACGGAATCGTCCCCCGACGCCAGTCCGGCCCGGCTTCCGAGGATCACCGCGGGAACGACGACCGCGACGACCGCGGCGGCGGCGAGAACGAGCCAGAGGCGTTTGATCCGCGGCCCGGTACGCGAGCCTCCTGGCCTGTCGATGACGGACGTGTCCCCGGTGAGTTCGGACTCGACGACCTCGGACTCAGCCGCAGGGGCCGCAGCGGGAGCCGGAGCCGGATCAGCGGCTGCGGCAGGGGCTGGAGGAGTCGCTGCGGCAGCGGCTGCGGCGGGAGCAGGATCAGGATCAACGGCGGGAACAGCCGTCGCGGCCAACCGCCCCCGCCGTCTGGCCTCGTCCGCCAGAATCCACCGCCGGTGCAGTTCGACGACTTCCTCGGCCCTTGCCCCGCACAGCCTCGCGAGCCGCTCGACGGAGGCGTATTCGGCGGGCACGGCATCGCCGTTGCAGTAGCGGTGCAGCGTGGACGTGCTCACATGGAGCTTCCCCGCGAGGACTCCGTAGCTCTGCCCCGAGCGGTCCTTCAGCTTCCTGAGCAGTTCCGCGAAAGCCTCGGCCTCGGTCGTCGCCACAGACTGTTCCCCCTCGATCTCCCCGCCGGTCCACCCCAGGAACACGTTCCAGAGACAGTTCGTTTCACCAGGTCAAAGTTTATGACAGACGTTCCGGTGTCCCCCATGCCCGGTGTCCCCCGTGCCCGGCGCCCTCATCCGGTGGCGTCCCTGACCGACCGAAGACCTGCGTGAACGGCGGCCGGGCCCCGATCAGGCCGCGACCTTGCCCCGCACCTCCGGGTAGTCCACCTCGTCCGGCAGCTGGTAGCCGAGGGCGGTCAGCCGCGACGCGACTTCCGCCGGGCTTCTCCCCGTCAGACTCGCGGAGCGCAGGACGTGTTCGAGGTGGACGTTGTCCAGGAACGAGCGGTCGACGGTCTCCAGCAGCCGGATGTCCGCCACGTCCGCGACCGCGGGCACCTTCGCGTTACCGTGCAGCCAGTGTCCCAGCGTGGCCAGTCTCTCGGTGATCTCCGCCGGGGTCCGTCCCGTCGCGAGGGACGCGCGCAGTATGTGCCGCAACTGCACCCCGACGGCACCGTTGACCGGCAACCAGGGCGCACGGCCGTCGAGTTCCTGGCTGAGGAGAAGGAGGTCGTCCTTCTCCTGGGTGTCGGGCAGGGGCGCGTCCGTCCGGCAGCCCAGTTCCGCCAGCCGGGCGACGACGGCGGCCTGCGGCCGGCCCGTCTCCCGTGCGACATCGAGGACATGCCCGCTCGGCACGGCGGAGTACGGGGACGGCCAGATCCTGTGGCCGGTCCCGTATCCGAGGATCCGCTCGTCCCCGGGTTCAGGGGTGTAGGGCAGCCGGAAGCCGAGCCCGATCAGACGGATGGCGGCCTGGTGCGGGCTGTACCCGAGCACCGCCGCCACGCTGAGCACATGGTGTGCGGGCACCTCATCGCCCCACTCCAGCCACTCCCCGTCGCCCCTGCCGTCCGTACGGATCAGCGCGAGGTCCCGGGTTTCCGGGGATTCGGGCAGCGGCCGGCCGGCCGGGACCGCGTAGCCGAAGGCGGTCAGCCGACGGGCGGCATCGGCGGGGCTCCGGCCCGCCCGCCCCGCCGCGGCGAGTATGTGCCGCAGCGACACGGGCTTGCCGAGTTCGAGCCACGACAGGTTGTACCCCTCCTCCTTGATCAGCAGAGCGTCGTCCCTGTCGGCCGTGAGAGGCAGCGGAGTGCCGGGAAGCTCGAAGTCGGCGTACCCCAGTGCGGTCAGCCTCGACACGATGGCGGCGGGAGCGCACCCCAACGTGCCCGCGGCGTACAGAACATGTCCGTACGGCACCCGCCGGTCGGGCTGCACCCAGGAGGTCTCACGGCCCACGTTCAGGCGGGTGATCCGGAGGTCCTCCGGATCCTGGGATTCAGGACTGTTCGACATCGTGGACCTTTCGGGACGGGTGCGGGCGCGGGTACGGAGGGCGTGTACGGCGAGGTTCAGGCGCGGCGGTCATTCGGCCACCGCGACATACCGGCCGCCGGTACCGAACTCCTCGTCGTCCTCCCATCCGTCGTCCTCCGCGTCCTTCCTTCCGTACAGGTTCACCCGGACCCCCGCGGGCTCCAGCGACGTCCATATCCGCAGCATCATGTCGTGGCTGAGGAAGTGGTGCGAGAGATCGAGTTCCTCGAGGTGGGTGAGCGGCTGCCCGTGCAGCAGCGCCTCCGCGCCCTCGTCGGAGAGCGTGCCCATGGACAGACTCAGCGAGGTGAGCCGCGGCACGACCGGGGCGGAGGCCACCGCGGCGGCCAACTCGTCCTGGATGGGGCTGTTCTGGAGGCCCAAGTGGCGCAGAGCGGGCTTGCCCTCACCCGCGAGGAGCGGGGCGAGCTGCTCGACGGTGGTGCCGCCGCCGTAGTCGTCCTCGCCCAGCCACAGCTCCAGCCGCTCCAGCGAGGGCAGATCGGCCGCGGCGATCTGCGCCGCCGCCTCGGGAGGCAGCCCACCGGACTCGACGCGCAGCGCCCGCAGCCCCGCGTGACCGGTCACGGGAAAGCCCAGCCCTTCCCCGCCACGGACGACGAGCTCCCGCAGACCGGGAAACGCGTCCAGGAGCGGCGCGAGATCCGACTGGTACATCGTGGAGATCATCTCTTCGTCGTCCTCCAGGTCGCTGAGGAAGAGCGCTTCGAGACCGGTCAGCCGGGAGCTCAGATCGATGAGCACCTCGTTGGACAGATAGTGCGCGCCATGGGCGAAGACCAGCGCCCGCACCTTCTCCAGCTCCACCGTGCTGATGAAACGGTCCCAATAGGCCTCGTAGTCCTCGTCGTTCACATACGGCCCGACGTAGAGACGCCAGGCGACGGAAGCGGCGTCGGGCAGCGCCGTGGCGGGTGTGTACGGCGGAACGGTCAGTACGGGTAATCCGTAGAAATGCTCGACGTGTTGCACGTAGGACAAGGGGCGCTCCCGAGGTTCTGGGGTCCGGCCCCGAGGTTCCGGGGTCCGGCATCGGTGCGCCCTGTTCTACCAGCAGCCTCCGACATCAGAGTTTCCGCGCGACCTCCGTCGCCCAGTACGTCAGGATCATGTTCGCGCCCGCGCGCTTGACGCCCGTCAGGGTCTCCAGGATCGCCGCGTCACGGTCGATCCAGCCCTTCTCCGCCGCCGCCTCGACCATCGCGTACTCACCGGAGATCTGGTACGCCGCGACCGGCACGTCCACCTCGGCGGCGATACGCGCCAGGACGTCCAGATACGGCAGGGCGGGCTTGACCATCACCATGTCGGCGCCCTCTTCGAGGTCGAGCGCCAGCTCGCGCAGGGACTCCCGGACATTGGCCGGGTCCTGCTGGTAGGTCTTGCGGTCGCCCTTGAGCGAGGAGCCCACGGCCTCACGGAAGGGACCGTAGAACGCGGAGGAGTACTTCGCCGTGTACGCGAGGATCGACACGTCCTCCTTGCCGATCGTGTCCAGGGCCTCGCGGACCACACCGATCTGGCCGTCCATCATGCCGCTGGGGCCGACGACATGGACGCCCGCGTCCGCCTGGACCTGCGCCATCTCGGCATACCGTTCGAGGGTCGCGTCGTTGTCGACACGGCCCTCCACGTCCAGCACACCGCAGTGGCCGTGGTCGGTGTACTCGTCCAGGCACAGGTCGGACATGACGATCAGCTCGTCGCCGGTCTCCGCCCTCACCGCGCGGATCGCTTCCTGGAGGATGCCCTCGGGGTCCGTGCCCGCCGTGCCCGCCGCGTCCTTCTTGGCGTCCTCGGGGACACCGAAGAGCATGATCCCGGAGACGCCCGCCGAGGCCGCCTCCACCGCCGCCTTGCGCAGGGTGTCCAGCGTGTGCTGGACGACACCGGGCATCGCGGCGATGGGGACGGGGCGGGCGATCCCCTCCCGTACGAAGGCGGGGAGGATGAGATCCGCCGGGTGCAGCCGGGTCTCCGCGACCATCCGCCGCATCACCGGGTTCACCCTCAGCCGCCGGGGCCGCGAGCCGGGGAAGGATCCGTACACAGTCATCGTCTGCCGCCTCTGGTGCCTCTCGGGTGATCCGCTTCGTCGGGGCCGGGCCGGAACCCGGAGCCGGGTCGGCACCCGGCCGGCCGTCGGACCACCTTCGACCATAGCTCCGGGTGCCCCACCGCCTTACCGACACCACGACCGGAAACACCGGTGGGGGGTCCGGCCGTCGGAACGGCCGGACCCCCCACTGGCTCGTACCGCCCTCAGGTCGTCGTACGCCGCCTGCGGCTCCCGGGCCTGCGCTCGCTCGGCCTGGTGACCGTCTCACCGGCCTCCCGCGCCGCCTCGCGGCGCTGCATGCCGAACGCGGCGAGCGCCTCGGCCAGCTTGTGCACCGACGGCTCCGGGGCGAGGACGTCGACCCGCAGACCGTGCTCCTCGGCGGTCTTCGCCGTCGCGGGGCCGATACACGCGATCACCGTCACATTGTGCGGCTTGCCCGCGATACCGACGAGGTTCCGTACGGTCGAGGACGAGGTGAAGAGCACGGCGTCGAAGCCGCCGCCCTTGATGGCCTCGCGGGTGTCGGCCGGCGGCGGCGAGGCGCGCACGGTGCGGTACGCCGTGACGTCGTCGACCTCCCAGCCCAGCTCGATCAGCCCGGCCACCAGCGTCTCGGTGGCGATATCGGCCCGTGGCAGGAACACCCGGTCGATCGGGTCGAACACCGGGTCGTACGGCGGCCAGTCCTCCAGCAGCCCGGCGGCGGACTGCTCGCCCGAGGGCACCAGGTCGGGCTTCACACCGAAGTCGACCAGCGCCGCGGCGGTCTGCTCGCCCACCGCCGCCACCTTGATCCCGGCGAACGCGCGCGCGTCGAGCCCGTACTCCTCGAACTTCTCCCGCACCGCCTTCACCGCGTTGACCGAGGTGAAGGCGATCCACTCGTAGCGGCCGGTGACCAGGCCCTTGACCGCCCGCTCCATCTGCTGGGGCGTGCGCGGCGGCTCGACCGCGATGGTCGGCACCTCGTGCGGGACCGCGCCGTACGACCTGAGCTGGTCGGAGAGCGACGCGGCCTGCTCCTTCGTGCGCGGCACGAGCACCTTCCAGCCGAACAGCGGCTTGGACTCGAACCACGCGAGCTGGTCGCGCTGCGCGGCGGCACTGCGCTCACCGACCACGGCTATGACGGGCTGGTGTCCCTCCGGGGACGGCAGCACCTTGGCCTGCTTGAGGGTCTGCGCGATGGTGCCGAGGGTGGCGGTCCAGGTGCGCTGGCGCGTGGTCGTACCGGCGACGGTGACGGTCATCGGGGTGTCGGGCTTGCGGCCCGCCGCGATCAGCTCACCCGCGGCGCCCGCGACCGACTCCAGGGTGGCGGAGACGACGACCGTGCCGTCGCTCGCGCCGACCTCGGTCCAGCAGCGGTCGCTGGCGGTCCTGGCGTCCACGAGCCGTACGTCCGTGCCCTGCGCGTCGCGCAGCGGCACCCCGGCGTACGCCGGAACACCGACCGCGGCGGCGATACCGGGCACGACCTCGAAGGGAATGCCGGCGGAGGCGCAGGCGAGCATCTCCGTGCCCGCGTCGCCGTCGAGCCCGGGGTCCCCGGTGACCGCACGGACGACCCGCTTTCCGCCCCGCGCGGCCTCCATGACAAGATTGGCCGCATCCCGGATCGGGGGAATTCCGGCGGCTGTTGACGCATCGTCGACAACCGTCAGTGCAGGGGTGCTCACTCCCGCCCTGGCATGGCTGCGTACCATTTCGAGCACATCAGGCTCGGCGATCAGTACATCCGCTCCCGAGAGCGCCTCCACGGCGCGGAGTGTCAGCAGACCCGGATCTCCGGGTCCCGCACCGAGGAAGGTGACGTGCCCCGATGCGGAGTAGGCCGAAAGGTCAGAGGTGGTGGGGCTCAATGTGCTCGCTCCCCCATAAGACCGGCCGCACCCTTGGCGAGCATCTCGGACGCGAGCTCGCGCCCGAGCGCGATGGCGTCGCCGAGCGACGTGGGTACGGGACCGGTGATGGACAACTGCACCAGCGTCGAGCCGTCGGTCGTGCCGACGACGCCGCGCAGGCGCATTTCGTTGACAACCTGTCCGTCGGCCAGCAGGTCGGCCAGCGCACCCACGGGTGCGCTACAGCCGGCCTCCAGGGCGGCGAGCAGGGATCGCTCGGCGGTCACGGCGACCCGGGTGTGCGGGTCGTCGAGTCCGGAGAGCAGGGCGGCGAGGTCCACGTTGACCGCGGCGCACTCGACGGCGAGGGCCCCCTGGCCGGGGGCGGGCAGGACGGTGTCGACCGGAAGGAAGTCGGTCACCTCGTCGATCCTGCCGATCCGCTGGAGTCCGGCGGCGGCGAGCACGACTGCGTCGAGTTCCCCACCGTGGACCTGACCGATCCGGGTGTCGATGTTCCCGCGGATCGGTACGGTCTCGATGGTGAGGCCGTGGCCGCGCGCGTACGCGTTGAGCTGGGCCGCACGGCGCGGCGAGCCCGTACCGACACGGGCACCCGAGGGGAGCCGCGCGAAGGTCAGCCCGTCCCGCGCGATCAGCACGTCCCTCGGGTCCTCGCGGCGCGGCACCGCGGCCAGCGTCAGCGCGTCGGGCTGGGCCGTCGGCAGGTCCTTGAGGGAGTGCACGGCCAGGTCGACCTCGCCGCTCAGCAGCGCGTCGCGCAGAGCGGTGGCGAAGACGCCCGTACCGCCGATCTGCGCGAGATTCCCGCGGGAGGTGTCGCCGTAGGTGGTGATCTCGACCAGCTCCACCGCCCGGCCGGACAGCTCGCGCACCGCGTCCGCCACCAGCGCGGACTGGGCCCTGGCGAGCTTGCTGCGCCTGGTTCCGAGTCTCAGGGCCTTCTCGGGCCTCAGTGCCTTCTCGGTCATACTCGCCCTCTGCCTACACCGTCGGTGTCATTCAGGTCGGCCCGGCTGACGGCGGCGACCGTCTGCGGGTCGAGGTCGAAGAGTTCACGCAGCGCGTCCGCGTACCCGGCGCCGCCGGGCTCACTGGCGAGCTGCTTGACCCGCACGGTGGGCGCGTGCAGGAGTTTGTCGACGACCCGGCGCACGGTCCTGGTGACCTCGGCGCGCTGTCTGTCGTCGAGATCGGGGAGCCTGCCTTCGAGGCGCGCGACCTCGCTGTTCACCACATCGGCGGCCATGGCGCGCAGCGCGACCACGGTCGGTGTGATGCGCGCGGCGCGCTGGGCGGCGCCGAAGGCGGCCACCTCGTCGGAGACGATGGTGCGGACCTGATCGACATCGGCGGCCATCGGGGCGTCGGCCGACGCCTCGGCCAGTGATTCGATGTCCACGAGCCTGACCCCGCCGAGACGGTGCACGGCGGCGTCGACATCGCGGGGCATGGCGAGATCGAGCAGCGCCAGTGGAGCCCTGCGCCCGTCCAGCGCGGCCTCGACGGCGTCGGCGGTCAGCACCACACCGGTCGAGCCGGTACAGGACACGACGACATCGGCACGTGTCACCTCGTCGGCGACGGCGCCCATGGCCACGGCGCGGGCGGTCACGCCCGTGCCTCCCGGCTGGTTGAGGATCTGTACGAGCCGGTCGGCGCGCGCGGCCGTACGGTTGGCGACGACGATCTCCTCGACACCGGCCCGTGCGAGGGTGGCGGCGGCCAGCGAGGACATCGAGCCCGCGCCGATCACCAGCGCGCGCTTGTCCTTGGCCCAGGCCTCCACGGCCCGGCCGGCGGCGAACTGCTCCAGACCGAAGGTGACGAGCGACTGCCCGGCCCGGTCGATACCGGTCTCGCTGTGGGCCCGCTTGCCGACCCGCAGCGCCTGCTGGAACAGGTCGTTCAGCAGCCGGCCCGCGGTGTGCAGCTCCTGTCCCAGCGCCAGCGCGTCCTTGATCTGACCGAGGATCTGGCCCTCGCCGACGACCATTGAGTCCAGACCGCAGGCCACCGAGAAGAGATGGTGGACGGCGCGGTCCTCGTAGTGCACATAGAGATAGGGAGTCAGCTCTTCCAGCCCGACCCCGCTGTGCTGGGCGAGCATCGTGGACAGCTCGGCGACTCCGGCGTGGAACTTGTCGACGTCGGCGTACAGCTCGATGCGGTTGCAGGTGACGAGGACGGCGGCCTCGGTCGCCGGCTCCGCGGCGAGCGCGTCCTGCAACAGCTTGACCTGCGTGCCGGTGGGGAGCGACACCCGCTCCAGCACACTCACCGGCGCGCTGCGATGGCTCAGTCCGACGACGAGAAGACTCATGCCGGCATCACCGCCGGAACGTCCCCGTCGGGTCCCTTGCGATGCGCGGCGCCGCCGTCCGCCGCGCCCTCGGTGATTCCCTCGCGCTCCGCCGCGGCGGCCAGGGCCGCTTCGGTCGCGGCCTCCTCGCCTGCCTTGCGCTGCTCGTGGAAGGCGAGGATCTGCAGCTCGATGGAGAGGTCGACCTTCCGTACGTCCACCCCGTCGGGAACGGAGAGCACGGTCGGCGCGAAGTTGAGGATCGAGGTCACCCCGGCGGCGACCAGCCGCTCGCAGACCTGCTGGGCGGCGCCCGCGGGGGTCGCGATCACCCCGATGGACACGCCGTTGTCGCTGATGATCCTCTCCAGCTCGTCCGAGTGCTGGACCGGCATTCCGGCGACCGGCTTGCCGGCCATCGTGGGGTCGGCGTCTATGAGCGCGGCGACCCGGAAGCCTCGGGAGGCGAACCCGCCGTAGTTGGCGAGCGCGGCGCCGAGATTGCCGATACCGACGATGACGACCGGCCAGTCCTGGGTGAGCCCCAGCTCACGGGAGATCTGGTAGACGAGGTACTCCACGTCGTACCCGACCCCCCTGGTCCCGTACGAGCCGAGGTAGGAGAAGTCCTTGCGCAGCTTGGCGGAGTTCACCCCGGCCGCGGTCGCGAGCTCCTCGGAGGAGACCGTGGGTACGGAACGCTCGGACAGAGCGGTCAGCGCCCGCAGATACAGCGGAAGCCTGGCGACGGTGGCCTCGGGGATTCCTCGGCTACGGGTCGCCGGTCGGTGAGTTCGGCCAGTTGCCACGGTGCTCCTGCGGGATGAGCGAGGCTGCAGGCGGTCGTATGTCCCAGGACCGCCCCGTCGAATGCAGGCTATGTCTTTGTGAACGCGTGCACAAAGATAGTGTCCGCTTTGTCCGAGCAAAGTGACCGGGGTCACGCATCCCGATCCGGCGACCCCGGAACCGGCGACCGCATCGACCCGTTGCACACACGAAGGGGCCAAAGCCGCACACACTCCTTACGAATAGGCCCCCGAGACCGCTCCCCGAACCCCTCCGGGACCGACCCCCGGACCTCCGGCGACAGCGTCCGCACCGCACCGCGACCCGGACCGCTCTCCCCTGAGGGAGCCCGGCAAAGCGCCCACGATGGTAACCGTCTTTTCAGTCAGGCCCCCAGTTCCCGGCGGAGCCGGTCGGCGTCCACCCGCCAGAAGGTGTGCTGCTCCCCGTCCACCAGCACCACCGGAATCTGCTCCCAGTAGGCGCGATGCAGCGCCTCGTCCTGCGTGATGTCCTTTTCCTCCCACGATGCTCCTGTCTCCGAGCACACCGTCTCGATGACCGCGCGCGCATCGTCACAGAGATGGCATCCCGGCTTCGAGACAAGTGTCACCACCCGCTCCTCGGCCTTCTTCTTCGTTTTCTCGTTCTTCGTGTTCCCGGCCGTACGCCGCAGCAGAGGACTCATGCGGTCCATTCTGCTCCCGAGCGGGATCCGAGGTGCCCGGTCATCCACAGGCGGCCCTTGATCCCCCGATTAACGCACCGGTCCCGCAGAGTTCACCCCATGGCATCCCCACCCGTCGGGCAGTTCCGAACAGACTGGCTATGCTCACGCTATGGCCGCACTGGGATGGCTCACCCCCCGTAGACGCTCCGCCACCGCCCGGAGCGTGCTCGCGGGCGAGGCCGCAGCCGAGGCAGGACTGAAGTCCACACAGGCACAGGACACCCTGGAGCCGCACGCCCCGGAGCCGCACAAGCCCCCGGCCTCCCGCGACGAGACACCGGAGTTCCCCGTCGTCGGGGACGCGCGCGCCGCAGCCTTCTTCGATCTCGACAACACCGTGATGCAGGGCGCCGCGCTCTTCCACTTCGGCCGCGGCCTCTACAAGAGGAAGTTCTTCCAGCGGCGGGAGCTGGCCCGGTTCGCCTGGCAGCAGACCTGGTTCAGACTGGCCGGGGTCGAGGACCCCGAGCATATGCAGGACGCCCGCGACAGCGCCCTGTCCATCGTCAAGGGCCACCGGGTCGCCGAGCTGATGTCCATCGGCGAGGAGATCTACGACGAGTACATGGCCGACCGCATCTGGCCCGGCACCCGCGCCCTCGCCCAGGCCCACCTCGACGCCGGCCAGCAGGTCTGGCTGGTCACCGCCGCGCCCGTCGAGACGGCGACGATCATCGCCCGCAGGCTCGGTCTGACCGGGGCCCTTGGCACCGTCGCCGAGTCGGTCGGCGGTATCTACACCGGCAAGCTCGTCGGCGAACCGCTTCACGGCCCGGCCAAGGCGGAGGCCGTCCGCGCCCTGGCCACCCGTGAGGGCTTCGACCTGGACCGCTGCGCGGCGTACAGCGACTCGCACAACGACATCCCGATGCTCTCGCTGGTCGGCCATCCGTACGCCATCAACCCGGACAGCAAGCTCCGCAAGCACGCCCGCCGGCTCGACTGGCGACTGCGCGACTACCGGACCGGCCGCAAGGCGGCCAAGGTCGGCATCCCCGCGGCAGCCGGGGTGGGCGCGCTCGCGGGCGGTACGGCCGCCGCGGTCGCCCTGCACCGCCGCCGCCGCTGAGCCCAGCCGGTCACCGCCGCTGAGCCCAGCCGCTCAGCGCCGCCGGTCACCGGCCCGCGCCTTCCTCGCACTCCGGCACGCCCGGCCGTCACCCGCCCGGCCGTCCCGCCGCCGTGCCGCCCCGCCGGCCCCGCGTACCCCCGGACCGCCCCCCGTACGCGGCCGATCCCGCCGTTCTACCCGCGCGGCCGGGCCGCCAGTCACCAGGTCGCCACTCAGGCACAACCCATCACGACACCAAACAGATCTTGACTCAATCTGATCAATAAACGGTCACGATGTGCTACTTGATACGCCGCCTAGGCGTCACGGAAGCGACGTAATCGATGATTTGAGCAACTGGGTGTAGCACTGCCTGTACGAAGCGTTATTCTCCTCAGACGCATACCGGACCCCACACGTCGCCACGACGAGTGAACGGTCCCGCACTGCACGTGATGGAAGCTCTGCCTCTGGGAGTCCCGTGTACCCACACGTCGGGGTTGACGCCTCGGGCCTGGCTACGCTGCGCGCAACGGTCCTCGACCACTTGCGCGGCTTCGTCCCCACCGCGTACGCCGTCCCCGCCCTCGCCGCCACGGCCCCTGCCGTGAGCGGCCCTATCGGTCCTTGTTATGCCCTGGCGAACGGCGGTGCGGCGGTCGGCAGACGGGGAAGCCGCGGCGGCACCGCCGCCTCGACCTCCGCACGCCGCCCCACCGCCGACAGCGACAGCGCCCGCATGATGGAACTCGTCGAGCGCGCCCAGGCCGGTGAGGCCGAGGCCTTCGGCCGGCTGTACGACCAGTACAGCGACACCGTCTACCGCTACATCTACTACCGCGTGGGCGGAAAGGCGACCGCGGAGGACCTCACCAGCGAGACGTTCCTGCGCGCCCTGCGCCGTATCTCCACCTTCACCTACCAGGGGCGCGATTTCGGCGCCTGGCTGGTCACCATCGCCCGCAACCTGGTCGCCGACCACTTCAAGTCGAGCCGTTTCCGGCTGGAAGTGACCACGGGCGAAATGCTCGACGCCAACGAGGTCGAGCGCAGCCCGGAGGACTCGGTCCTGGAGTCCCTCTCGAACGCGGCGCTGCTGGAAGCCGTACGGAAACTCAATCCGCAGCAGCAGGAGTGCGTCACCCTGCGCTTCCTCCAGGGCCTCTCGGTCGCGGAGACGGCCCGCGTGATGGGCAAGAACGAAGGAGCGATCAAGACATTGCAGTACCGAGCCGTCCGTACGCTGGCCCGGCTCCTCCCGGAAGACGCCCGCTGACCGCCGCCGTCCCTCCACGCGCTCGCCCGCCTCCCCCACCATCCCGATCCCGTAACCCCCACGTACACCCCCCTCGTACACCCTCCGTGCCTCTCACGACGGCCTCAACTCACCGTCGGTGACGCCTCGATGACGCACTGGTCGGATCATCCTTCGCGCGTAACCCAAGTGCCGCGCCGCTCGTTGTGCGGGTGCAGGCTCCCTGCGGTCACGCCATGCCCGCAGCCACTCACTCACTTGTGTGGATGTGCTCAAGGCGTGCAACCTTCCGGACCCCCAGGGGAGTCGATCGTCATGACGAGAGGAGGTGCCGCCAGTGATCGCGAACGTTTCGGCACACCGGCGGGCGAACGCCTTCGCCCAGGCCCTGGAAGACCAGACGGTCCAGGGCGCGGCGGCCGGACAACAGCCCGCCGAGTCGGCCGAACCGGCCGAACAGGGGCGGCTGTTGGCTCTGGCGAAGGGCCTCGGCGAATTGCCGAAACCCACGCTGGACCCCGAGGTCAAAGTGGTGCAGCGAGCCCAGCTCGTGGCAGCCATGGAGGCCATGCTGCTGGAGGGCACAGCCGGCGGCGGGGTGTCTCCGGGCCCTACGGTGCCCGAACAGCGGACCTCCGGCCGGGGCGCCCACCGGGCCTCCCGGCTCCGGAGACTGCGCCCCAGATCCCGCTGGTCCAAGGGCCTCGCGGCCGGCGGGCTCACGGTCGGCGTGGCAGCGGGCGCGTTCGGCGGGGTCGCGGCCGCCAGTTCCGACGCCCTGCCCGGTGATTCGCTGTACGGGCTGAAGCGCGGCATGGAGGACTTCAAGCTCAATCTGGCGGACGGCGAGTCCGACCGCGGCGAGCTGTACCTCGACCATGCCTCGACCCGGCTCAGCGAAGCCCGGCGGCTGATGGAGCGGGGCCGCTCCGGCCGGCTCGACCACGAATCCATGGCCGAGATCCGGCGCACCCTGAGCGGCATGAAGCACGACGCGTCGGAGGGCCACCGCCTGCTCCATCAGGCATACGAACGGGACGGCTCGCTCGGCCCGATCGCCACGCTCTCCTCGTTCTCGGCCTCGCACCGCAAGACCTGGAACGGACTGCGCGAACGGCTGCCCGTCCAGCTCACGGACGTCAGCGAGGAAGTGAGCTCGGTCTTCGACGCCATAGACGAAGAGGTCGCACCGCTCCAATCGCTGCTGCCCCGCGCCCCGGAGAAACACCAGGGCACCACCACCCATCCCGGCGCCACACAGGACTCCACCGGCACCGGCCGACCCGACCGCCCCTCACCCAGCTCACCGAGTACGAACGGAGGCGGCTCGCACCCCAGCGATCAGCCGCACCCGCCGGGCCGGCACTCGGAGAGCGAGTCCGAGGAAGGTCTGCTCGGCGGCAGTACGGGCGGACTGTTCGACCCTCCGCCGAACAGCGCCACCCCGTCGCCGTCCGAGAACCAGAACGGCGCCGAGCGTCCGGGGCCCGATGTCACCATCCCGCCCCTGCTGCCGGATCTGCTGCCAGGACTGGGCATCAGGGCCGAGGACGCGGAGTGATCCACGCGGCATGAGTCAGGCGCGGTGCTCCCCGAGGGAACACCGCGCCTGACATCCACCGCTACCGAGCCGTCTGCCCGTCAAAGCCCGTCAGGGCCCGTCGTCAAGCGTCAAGCCCGTCGAGCACGTCAGAAGATCGTCGCCGACCGCCTCAGAAGAACACCGAGCGCCGCTGCACCAGCAGCTTGTAGAGCGTGTGCTGGATCTGCTCGCGGACCTGATCCGTCAGATTGAACATCAGCATCGGATCCTCCGCCGCCTCCGGCGGATAGCCGTCCGTAGGAATCGGCTCGCCGAACTGGATCGTCCACTTCGTCGGCAGCGGCAGCAGCCCCAGCGGGCCCAGCCACGGAAACGTCGGCGTGACCGGGAAGTACGGGATGCCCAGCAGCCGCGCCAGCGTCCGCGCGTTGCCGATCATCGGATAGATCTCCTCCGCGCCCACGATCGAACAGGGCACGATCGGCACCCGCGCCCGCAGCGCCGTCGAGACGAATCCGCCGCGCCCGAAGCGCTGAAGCTTGTAGCGGTCACCGAACGGTTTCCCGATGCCCTTGAAGCCCTCCGGCATCACCCCGACGACCTCACCGCGCTGGAGCAGCCGCTCCGCGTCCTCCGCGCACGCCAGCGTGTGCCCCGCCTTCCGCGCCAGTTCGTTGAAGACGGGCAGCATAAAGACCAGATCGGCGGCGAGCAGCCGCAGATGCCGCTCCGCCGGATGGTTGTCATGGACGGCGACCTGCATCATCAGCCCGTCCAGCGGCAGCGTCCCGGAGTGGTTGGCCACCACGAGCGCCCCGCCGTCCGACGGGATGTTCTCGATGCCCTTCACCTCGACCCGGAAGTAGTTCTCGTAGAGCGGCCGGATCAGCGACATGAGGACGTGATCGGTGAGTTCCTTGTCGTAGCCGAACTCGTCGACCTCGTACTCCCCCGTGAGCCGTCGGCGCAGAAACGCCAGCCCACCCGCGATCCGCCGCTCCCAGTCGCCGCCGCCGTCCTGCTCCTGGAGCGCCTGGCCGACCGCGGCGGCCGCCGCCGCTGCCGCGGAGCCGGACAGTCCACCGGCCGAGCCGCCGTCGCCCTCGTCCCGCTCACCCTGCCCCGCCTCCGCCCCGGGCTCAGGAACAGGCTTCAGCGGACCCGTCGTACGCGCCGGACCCGAACCGTGCGCCGGACCCGGACCCGAACCCGGCTGCGCCGGACCGGAGCCCGGCCCGGCCCCCTGCGAGCGCTTCGCGGCGGCGTCCTTGGCGTGCTGCCGCCGGCCACCCGCGGAGCCACGCCTCGACCTCGGTTCATCACCGAAGGGGATGACCTTGGCATCAGCCATGTCAGGTGCGCTCCTTGCTGACGAGAGTGGAGAGCCGGTCGACGGTACGGGCCACAGCCTCGGGCGGCAGCAGCCCGGCGCCCCGGCTCCGGGCGAAGTCCGCGAAGGCCCCCGCGGTCGAGTACGTCGGGACAAAGCCCAGTGTCTCGCGCATCTGGTCCGTACTGACCACCCGGCCATGGGTCAGCAGCCTGATCTGCTCCGGCGAGAAATCCGTCATGCCGACCGTACGCAGCGCCGTGCCGACCCAGGTCACCGCGGGCAGGAGCACGGGCACCGTGGGCCGCCCCAGCCGCCGGGAACACTGCGACAGCAGCAGCACGCCCTCGCCGGCGACATTGAAGGTCCCGCTGTTGAGCGTGGAGCGCCGCGGCTCGTCCGCGGCGATCATCAGCACATCGATGACATCGTCCTCGTGGACGAACTGGAGCCGCGGGTCATAACCGAAAACCGTCGGCAGAACCGGCAGGGAGAAATACTCGGCGAGCGGAGAATCCGCCGCGGGCCCCAGGATGTTCGCGAAACGCAGTACGCAGACGGCCACATCGGGTCTGCGGCGCGCGAAGCCCCGGACATACCCCTCGACCTCCACCGCGTCCTTGGCGAAGCCGCCGCTCGGCAGCGACTTGGGCGGTGTGGTCTCGGTGAAAACCGCCGGATCGCGGGGCGCGGATCCGTACACACTCGTACTGGACTTGACGACGAGCCGTTTCACGGACGGCGACTTCTGACAGGCACCGAGAAGCTGCATCGTGCCGATGACATTGGTCTCCTTGACCGCGGCCCGGCCGCCCGTGCCCAGCGGAGTACCCGTCACATCCATATGCACGACCGTGTCCACGGCATGCTCGGCGAGCACCCGCGCGATGGCGGGCCGGCGGATATCGGCACGGACGAATTCCGCGTCGCCGAGCTGATGCGCGGGAGCGACGGCGTCCACGGCGATCACCCGGTCGACACCGGGGTCGCGTTGAACACGCCGTACGAAACGGCCGCCGAGCTGCCGGGCCGCTCCCGTCACGAGCACGACCTTGCCCACGATCAGCGCCTTCCACTGGAAAAAGTGTCCCTACGCGTCACCGTAGCTGGTCGTTATTGCGCGACGGTGACCGTACGACGCGTCGCACAGCACTTTTACCGACAAACACCGAGGCCCTCCCACCAGGTCGGTGGAAGGGCCGCGAATGCGCGAACAGCGCCGCTTACTTCTTGTTGCGACGCTGAACGCGGGTGCGCTTGAGCAGCTTGCGGTGCTTCTTCTTGGCCATCCGCTTGCGCCGCTTCTTGATAACAGAGCCCACGACTACCCTCGCTCACTTCTCTTCACTCGGTGCGGGGCGTCTGGGCCCACACGACCTACGTCGGCCTAGCCTACCCGTCGCCGAGTGAGGGACGTAATCCGAGGGACGCCCTAGGCGGACTCAACCCCCACAAAGGACTCGCGGAGATACTCGTGAACCGCTTGCTCCGGAACCCGGAATGACCTGCCCACCCGGATCGCCGGCAGATGACCGCTGTGCACCAAGCGGTACACGGTCATCTTCGACACTCGCATCACCGAGGCGACTTCCGCCACGGTAAGGAACTTGACCTCGTTGAGAGGCCTCTCGCTGCCAGCAGCCATGACCCACCTGTACCTTCCGCACCCGACGGCCACCGGCTTCCCCTCCGGTAACTCTTCGTCGCTGTGCGCTCACATCCAGACTAGGGGCGGGTGATGCGAGTGGGGAAGAGGAGCAGCCTTCGGCGGCCTACTGTGACAGACACGCTCGATTGAGTACATAGCGCGTCAGCGGCAGGTAGTGAGAAGGCCGCACGGTGTCGTCGAGTGGAACGGCTACGGACACGCGCCCCTCGGCCTCCCCCACGAACAGCGCGGGATCGTCCGTATCGGCGAGCCCGATGGCCTCAATGCCCAGCTGACCTGCTCCGCAGACCCATCCATGGTCTCCGACGACCAGCCCGGGAAGGGGCCCACCGGACTCCGCCAGACCCTCCAGAGCCACCCGGACCGGCAGCGGCGAGTGGGTATGTACGCCGGGCTCACGCCCTGCACATCGCACGCCGGGTTCCCGCACCAGCGCGACGCCCCGTACGTAGTCGAGATTGCACGTGCGTACGCCGAACCGGGTCGTTATGTCGATACATCGCCCCTGCGCCGGAGTGAGGACGAGACATCCCGCCGCCGACAAAGCGTCTGCCAGGCCCGCGTAGAAACCGAGCAACCGGTCCGGATGTCCCGTCCCGAGCAGTACCGGAGCCCCGTGCGCCGCGGCCACACGCAGCCGTTCGGCGAACGCGTCCAGCGCGCTCAGCGTCCGCTCCGGGTCGATCACATCAGTGCCCGTCACCTGACCGGGATCGCTCGAAACCCCGCACCTGTCGGCCATGAGACCGAGCAATTCCCGCTCATCCCATGCCCGTTCGGGATCGAGTCCGAGCATGACCCGTGGATCGCGGGCGGCGAAGAGACGGTAGCTGCGCAGACTGTCCTCGCGCGAGGTGGCCACGGGACCGGCCAGCCTGGCCGCCAGCAGATGCGCCCGCAGCGCTCCGGTGCTCAACACCCTGCCGATACTTCCGCCTCAGGCACCTGCCCGGGGCGGGAACCCCGCATTCACCGCACAGTTGGCGTAACGGACATGACGTGACGGACGGCCGACCGGACAGACGACCGGACGGATGACCGAAGCCCTCAGGCCAGCAGCCCCCGCAGCGGGAAGACCGCCTTCCGTGTCGCCAGGATCGACTGGTCCAGCCGGTCGGCCGGATCGTACCCGGCCTCCCACGGCTGCCAGCTCGGTGTCCGCCCGTCCGTCATCCGCCCCGGCCCCAACTGCCGTGTCCGCGCGTACACCTCGTTCTTCCAGGACTCCGGCACCACCGACTCCGGTTCGACCGGCGCGTGTCCCGCGATCCCCACGAGATGGGTCCAGGACCGCGGCACCACATCAACCACCGCGTAACCGCCGCCGCCGAGCGCGACCCACCGCCCGCCGTCGACATACTCGTGTGCCAGCTCATGGCAGGACGCCTGTACCGCACGCTGCGCGTCGAGCGACACCGCGAGATGCGCCAGCGGATCGTCGAAGTGCGTGTCCGCGCCATGCTGCGTCACCAGCGCCTCCGGCCGGAAGTCCGCCAGCAGCTCGGGCACCACCGAATGGAACGCCCGCAGCCAGCCCTCGTCCCCCGTCCCCGCCGGCAGCGCCACATTCACCGCACTGCCCTCACCCGCACCGCCGCCGGTCTCCTCCGGCCAGCCCGTCTGCGGAAAGAGCGTTCGCGGATGCTCATGCAGCGAGATCGTCAGCACACGCGGGTCCTCCCAGAACGCCGCCTGGACACCGTCCCCGTGGTGCACATCCACATCGATGTACGCGACACGCTCCGCGCCCAGCTCCAGCAGCCGGGCGACCGCCAGCGCCGCGTCGTTGTAGATGCAGAAGCCGGACGCCGCCCCCGGCATCGCGTGGTGCAGCCCACCGGCGAAGTTCACGGCGTGCGCGGCCTCCCCGCTCCACACCGCCTCCGCCGCACCGACCGACAGCCCGGCGATCAGCGCCGACGCCTCGTGCATCCCCGCGAAGGCCGGATCGTCCATCGTGCCGAGGCCGTACGACCCGTCGGCGGCACGCGGATCCAGCGAGACCCGCCGCACGGCGTCCACGTACTCCTGCTGGTGGACGAGCCGCAGGGTCGAGTCCCCGGCCACGGGCGCGGTCCTCACCTCCACCGCTCTGTCGAGCTCATACGCCCGTACCAACCCCATGGTCAGGGAGAGCCGTACCGGATCCATCGGATGGCTGGACCCGAAGTCGTATCCCGTAACCGCGTCATCCCACATCAGCCGTGCGCGACCGCTCATGCCCGCCACCGTATCGGGCCGGATCCGTCCCGAACGAGCGGGCGTACACCAGAGTCACCAGAACCATGACCATCGGTACGAGCATCGCGCCGCGGTAGTTCCATAGGTCCCCGAGCGCTCCCACCAGCGGCGATCCGATCAGAAAGCCCACGTAGTTGAAGACATTGAGCCGCGCGACGGCGGCATCGCTGGAGGCGGGAAACAGTCGTCCCGCCGCCGCGAACGTCTGCGGCACGATCACACACAGCCCGAGCCCCAGCATCGTGAACCCGAGGATGCCGATCCACGCGCCGGAAGCCAGCGCCACCACCGCGAACCCCACCCCCGCCAGCAGAGTCCCGCACCGCACGACGGCCACCGGCCCGAACCGCCGCACCCCCAGGTCCCCCACCGCACGCCCCAGCAGTGTGGTGACCATATAGGCGTTGTACGGAACGGTCGCCAGCTCCTCCGAACTACCCAGCACGTCCTGGAGATACTTCGCGCTCCAGTTCGACACCGTGGAGTCGCCGATATACGCGAAGGACATCACCAGACAGAGCGGCAGCAGCAGCTTGAAGACCACGGGTCCCGCGACAGGAGCGGGATCCCCGTCGGCAGCCGGGTCCCGGCTGTCGACCGGATCCCGGTCGGTGTCCGCGTACCAACGGCTTCCGAGCAGGGCGGCCGGCAACAGTACGGCCACCGCCGGCAGATACGACACCAGCAACGAAAGATCCCAGTGGGCGCCGGCCCAGGCCAGCGAGGCCCCGGCGATACCGCCCAGGCTGTACACGGCATGGAAACCGAGCATGATGCTGCGCCCGTAGGCGCGTTGCAGGCTGACGCCGAGCATGTTCATGGACGCGTCCAGCGCACCGACCGCGAGCCCGAACGCCGCCAGGGCCAGGGCGAGCTGCCAGACCGCGTCACCGGCTCCGACGCCGAGCAGCGCCAGCAGTACGACGGGCTGAGCCCAGCGCAGTACCACCCTCGGCCGTACCCGGGCGACCAGCTTCTCGGTGGCGACACTGCCGACGCCGGCGAGGACGGGAACAGCGGCGAGAAAGGCGGGGAGGAGCCCGTCGGACACCCCGTACCGGTCCTGGATGGCGGGGATACGTGTCACGAGGAGTGCGAAGGTCACCCCCTGGACGAAGAAACTCAGCGCCAGGGAGACACGTCCGTGCCGCAGTCGAGCGTCCGTCGCGTCCGCCGCATCTGTCATGGCCGGACAGCGTAGGGCGATCCGCTACCTATGGGTAGATGGATCACACAACGGATCGCGTAACGGATCAGGCAGCGAACCAGGCGCGGATCAGGCGCGGATCAGGCGCGAATCAGGACGCAGGTCACGCCGTGGGTCGGCCAAGCAGACCGGGCAGTTCGGCCATGGTGGAGAAGTACGCGGTGGCGCCCACGAGCTTCTCGGCAGGTGTCATCGCCGTGAACGCGTAGACATCCATCCCGGCAGACCTGGCCGCGGCGACGCCAAGGGGGCTGTCCTCCACCACGGCGCATCGCGCGGGGGCGACACCCATCCGCTCGGCGGCATGGAGAAAGAGATCAGGCGCCGGCTTGCCCCGTCCGACATCCTGGGCGCTGAAGATGACCCGGTCCTCGAACCATCGGTCCAGGCCGGTCTTGCGATGGCCCACACGGATGCGCTCATGGCTCCCCGACGAGGCGACGCAGTACGGCACACCGTCGACGGCCAGCTTCCCCAGCACCTCGACCACTCCCTCGACCGGCTCCAACTCCCGCTCGAAGGCGGCGAAGACACGCGCGTGCAGCGTGTCGTCGAAGTCCACGGGGAGACGCCGGCCCGTCCGCTCCTCGATGAGATCGTGGACGCGATGCACGGCAGCTCCCATGTAGTCGCGCAGGGAGTCCTCGTACGACGTGGGGTGCTCCAACTCGGTGAGGTAGGCGGCCAGGATCGTGTTGGAGAGCGGCTCACTGTCGACGAGGACGCCGTCATTGTCGAAAATGATCAATTCGTAGCGCATGCTCCGACTTTAGACGCAGGCTCCGAACGCAGTCATTGCGATACGGCCGTCAGAAAAGTCCTGGAACGCAGAAGTGCCCCGTACCGGATAACCGGCACAGGGCACTTCGCAATAATTGTTCGGCGGCGTCCTACTCTCCCACAGGGTCCCCCCTGCAGTACCATCGGCGCTGTGAGGCTTAGCTTCCGGGTTCGGAATGTAACCGGGCGTTTCCCTCACGCCATGACCACCGAAACACTATGAAACAACAACCAACCGGATAACACACAGCCGTTCATTGTCTCAGAACTAACACAGTGGACGCGAGCAACTGAGGACAAGCCCTCGGCCTATTAGTACCGGTCAACTCCACCAGTCACCTGGCTTCCATATCCGGCCTATCAACCCAGTCGTCTACTGGGAGCCTTAACCCCTCATGGGGGTGGGAGTCCTCATCTCGAAGCAGGCTTCCCGCTTAGATGCTTTCAGCGGTTATCCCTCCCGAACGTAGCCAACCAGCCATGCCCTTGGCAGAACAACTGGCACACCAGAGGTTCGTCCGTCCCGGTCCTCTCGTACTAGGGACAGCCCTTCTCAAGACTCCTACGCGCACAGCGGATAGGGACCGAACTGTCTCACGACGTTCTAAACCCAGCTCGCGTACCGCTTTAATGGGCGAACAGCCCAACCCTTGGGACCGACTCCAGCCCCAGGATGCGACGAGCCGACATCGAGGTGCCAAACCATCCCGTCGATATGGACTCTTGGGGAAGATCAGCCTGTTATCCCCGGGGTACCTTTTATCCGTTGAGCGACGGCGCTTCCACAAGCCACCGCCGGATCACTAGTCCCGACTTTCGTCCCTGCTCGACCCGTCGGTCTCACAGTCAAGCTCCCTTGTGCACTTACACTCAACACCTGATTACCAACCAGGCTGAGGGAACCTTTGGGCGCCTCCGTTACCCTTTAGGAGGCAACCGCCCCAGTTAAACTACCCATCAGACACTGTCCCTGATCCGGATCACGGACCCAGGTTAGACATCCAGCACGACCAGAGTGGTATTTCAACGACGACTCCACCCATACTGGCGTATGAGCTTCAAAGTCTCCCACCTATCCTACACAAGCCGAACCGAACACCAATATCAAACTGTAGTAAAGGTCCCGGGGTCTTTCCGTCCTGCTGCGCGAAACGAGCATCTTTACTCGTAATGCAATTTCACCGGGCCTATGGTTGAGACAGTCGAGAAGTCGTTACGCCATTCGTGCAGGTCGGAACTTACCCGACAAGGAATTTCGCTACCTTAGGATGGTTATAGTTACCACCGCCGTTTACTGGCGCTTAAGTTCTCAGCCTCGCCAACCCGAAGATTGACTAACCGGTCCCCTTAACGTTCCAGCACCGGGCAGGCGTCAGTCCGTATACATCGCCTTACGGCTTCGCACGGACCTGTGTTTTTAGTAAACAGTCGCTTCTCGCTGGTCTCTGCGGCCACCCCAAGCTCACACTGCAAGAGTGATCACCTAGTGTGGCCCCCCTTCTCCCGAAGTTACGGGGGCATTTTGCCGAGTTCCTTAACCATAGTTCACCCGAACGCCTCGGTATTCTCTACCAGACCACCTGAGTCGGTTTAGGGTACGGGCCGCCATGAAACTCGCTAGAGGCTTTTCTCGACAGCATAGGATCATCCACTTCACCACAATCGGCTCGGCATCAGGTCTCAGACACATGTTGCACGGATTTACCTGCACAACGCCCTACACCCTTACCCCGGGACAACCACCGCCCGGGCTGGACTACCTTCCTGCGTCACCCCATCGCTTACCTACTACCACCTCGGTTCAGCGGCTCCACCACTCCCCTTCACCCGAAGGCTCCAGGACGGCTTCACGGCCTTAGCATTAATGGATTCGATACTGGGCGTTTCAAAGCGGGTACCGGAATATCAACCGGTTGTCCATCGACTACGCCTGTCGGCCTCGCCTTAGGTCCCGACTTACCCTGGGCAGATCAGCTTGACCCAGGAACCCTTAGTCAATCGGCGCACACGTTTCCCACGTGTGTATCGCTACTCATGCCTGCATTCTCACTCGTGAACCGTCCACCACTCGCTTACGCGGCGGCTTCACCCGGCACACGACGCTCCCCTACCCATCACAGTCCCCGTTGGGGGTACATACTGCAATGACACGACTTCGGCGGTACGCTTGAGCCCCGCTACATTGTCGGCGCGGAATCACTTGACCAGTGAGCTATTACGCACTCTTTCAAGGATGGCTGCTTCTAAGCCAACCTCCTGGTTGTCTCTGCGACTCCACATCCTTTCCCACTTAGCGTACGCTTAGGGGCCTTAGTCGATGCTCTGGGCTGTTTCCCTCTCGACCATGGAGCTTATCCCCCACAGTCTCACTGCCGCGCTCTCACTTACCGGCATTCGGAGTTTGGCTAAGGTCAGTAACCCGGTAGGGCCCATCGCCTATCCAGTGCTCTACCTCCGGCAAGAAACACACGACGCTGCACCTAAATGCATTTCGGGGAGAACCAGCTATCACGGAGTTTGATTGGCCTTTCACCCCTAACCACAGGTCATCCCCCAGGTTTTCAACCCTGGTGGGTTCGGTCCTCCACGACCTCTTACAGCCGCTTCAACCTGCCCATGGCTAGATCACTCCGCTTCGGGTCTTGAGCGCGCTACTAAACCGCCCTATTCGGACTCGCTTTCGCTACGGCTACCCCACACGGGTTAACCTCGCAACACACCGCAAACTCGCAGGCTCATTCTTCAAAAGGCACGCAGTCACGACCGTATGTGCAAGCACACACGGCGACGCTCCCACGGCTTGTAGGCACACGGTTTCAGGTACTATTTCACTCCGCTCCCGCGGTACTTTTCACCATTCCCTCACGGTACTATCCGCTATCGGTCACCAGGGAATATTTAGGCTTAGCGGGTGGTCCCGCCAGATTCACACGGGATTTCTCGGGCCCCGTGCTACTTGGGTGATTCTCAAACGAGCCGTACAGATTTCAGCTACGGGGGTCTTACCCTCTACGCCGGACCTTTCGCATGTCCTTCGCCTACCCATACGGTTTCTGACTCGCCGACCGGCCGGCAGACCGATCAAGAGAACTCCCACAACCCCTGAAACGCAACCCCTGCCGGGTATCACACGTCACAGGTTTGGCCTCATCCGGTTTCGCTCGCCACTACTCCCGGAATCACGGTTGTTTTCTCTTCCTGAGGGTACTGAGATGTTTCACTTCCCCTCGTTCCCTCCACACTGCCTATGTGTTCAGCAGCGGGTGACAGCCCATGACGACTGCCGGGTTTCCCCATTCGGACACCCCCGGATCAAAGCTCGGTTGACAGCTCCCCGGGGCCTATCGCGGCCTCCCACGTCCTTCATCGGTTCCTGGTACCAAGGCATCCACCGTGCGCCCTTAAAAACTTGGCCACAGATGCTCGCGTCCACTGTGCAGTTCTCAAACAACGACCAGCCACCCGCCACCCCATCCCCCAAGGGACAAGTTCACCGGGACCGGCACATGAAGGGCGAGCAACGCTCGCACCCTCAGACACCCAACAGCGCGCCCGGCACAACCAACCCCCAGACCCTGTGTTCCACGCCGAAGCAGTACTAACAGGCCCCGCAGGACCGACTGTGCCGAATAGTCAACGTTCCACCCATGAGCTGACCACCGTCGGACATGCGCCGACGAAGTGGCTCTCGACCCCGAAGGGTCTAGATGCTCCTTAGAAAGGAGGTGATCCAGCCGCACCTTCCGGTACGGCTACCTTGTTACGACTTCGTCCCAATCGCCAGTCCCACCTTCGACAGCTCCCTCCCCACAAGGGGGTTGGGCCACCGGCTTCGGGTGTTACCGACTTTCGTGACGTGACGGGCGGTGTGTACAAGGCCCGGGAACGTATTCACCGCAGCAATGCTGATCTGCGATTACTAGCAACTCCGACTTCATGGGGTCGAGTTGCAGACCCCAATCCGAACTGAGACCGGCTTTTTGAGATTCGCTCCGCCTCACGGCATCGCAGCTCATTGTACCGGCCATTGTAGCACGTGTGCAGCCCAAGACATAAGGGGCATGATGACTTGACGTCGTCCCCACCTTCCTCCGAGTTGACCCCGGCAGTCTCCTGTGAGTCCCCATCACCCCGAAAGGCATGCTGGCAACACAGAACAAGGGTTGCGCTCGTTGCGGGACTTAACCCAACATCTCACGACACGAGCTGACGACAGCCATGCACCACCTGTACACCGACCACAAGGGGGCGACCATCTCTGGCCGTTTCCGGCGTATGTCAAGCCTTGGTAAGGTTCTTCGCGTTGCGTCGAATTAAGCCACATGCTCCGCTGCTTGTGCGGGCCCCCGTCAATTCCTTTGAGTTTTAGCCTTGCGGCCGTACTCCCCAGGCGGGGAACTTAATGCGTTAGCTGCGGCACCGACGACGTGGAATGTCGCCAACACCTAGTTCCCAACGTTTACGGCGTGGACTACCAGGGTATCTAATCCTGTTCGCTCCCCACGCTTTCGCTCCTCAGCGTCAGTAATGGCCCAGAGATCCGCCTTCGCCACCGGTGTTCCTCCTGATATCTGCGCATTTCACCGCTACACCAGGAATTCCGATCTCCCCTACCACACTCTAGCCTGCCCGTATCGAATGCAGACCCGGGGTTAAGCCCCGGGCTTTCACATCCGACGCGACAAGCCGCCTACGAGCTCTTTACGCCCAATAATTCCGGACAACGCTTGCGCCCTACGTATTACCGCGGCTGCTGGCACGTAGTTAGCCGGCGCTTCTTCTGCAGGTACCGTCACTCACGCTTCTTCCCTGCTGAAAGAGGTTTACAACCCGAAGGCCGTCATCCCTCACGCGGCGTCGCTGCATCAGGCTTCCGCCCATTGTGCAATATTCCCCACTGCTGCCTCCCGTAGGAGTCTGGGCCGTGTCTCAGTCCCAGTGTGGCCGGTCGCCCTCTCAGGCCGGCTACCCGTCGTCGCCTTGGTAGGCCATCACCCCACCAACAAGCTGATAGGCCGCGGGCTCATCCTTCACCGCCGGAGCTTTCAACCCTCTCCCATGCAGGAGAAAGTATTATCCGGTATTAGACCCCGTTTCCAGGGCTTGTCCCAGAGTGAAGGGCAGATTGCCCACGTGTTACTCACCCGTTCGCCACTAATCCACCCCGAAAGGCTTCATCGTTCGACTTGCATGTGTTAAGCACGCCGCCAGCGTTCGTCCTGAGCCAGGATCAAACTCTCCGTGAATGATTACCCGTAATCGGGTCAGCACCACGAGAGCGGAACCACCAGCCGGAATAAGACCGGTGATTCACAGCGTCCTCGCTGTGTTACTTCAAAGGAACCCGAACCCACCGGAACATCACATCCCGGAAGGACGGGGTATCAACATATCTGGCGTTGACTTTTGGCACGCTGTTGAGTTCTCAAGGAACGGACGCTTCCTTTGTACTCACCCTCGCGGGCTTTCCTCCGGGCTTTCCCTTCGGTCCTGCTGTTGTTCTCTTGTTGCTTGTCTTGCTGTCTTGCGTTTCCGACTCTATCAGACTCTTTCGTGTCCGATTCCCCGTCGGAGCGGGGCTGCTTTCCAGTTCTTCGCTTTCGCGTTTCCCTTTCCGGCGATTCCGACTCTAGCAGATCCTTTCGGGCCTGATTCCCAGTCAGAGTGGGTTGCCGTCACAGCCCTTGGGCCGTTCCGACGAGTGAGACTTTAGCGGAATCCCCGGCCCCGAGACCAATCGGGGCTGTCGCGCTCCTTCGAACGCGGATTCCTCATTTCGCAAAGACGCACGCAAAACAATGCGACGAGCTGTCGCACGCTTGTAGTGACTCCTGCGGAATGACCGTCCGGGGACCGACCTGGGCCGGTGCTCACGTCGGACAGCCCGGAGAACATTACGGATCCGTGTTTGGCATGTCAACTTCGTGGGTCGGCCGCTACTCTGGGGGCATGACAACGCATGCGCATCCGCTTCAGTGGTGGGCCGCCTGACGGCGGCCGGCAGATACGCATGCGCTCAACGGCCGCCGCCTCGGCGGCCGTTCTTGTTTTCTCCCCCTCGGGAGTCCGGTCGCCGCAAGCCGCGGCTCCGACCAGGAGGGTGATGAGAGATGACTCGGATCTTCAGCGGGATCAAGCCGACCGGACATCTGACGCTGGGCAACTACCTCGGGGCCGTCCGGCGGTGGGCCGAGGTCGATCAGCACGAGGCCGAGGCCTTGTTCTGTGTGGTGGATCTGCATGCCCTGACCGTCGAACACGATCCTGCCCGCGTCCGCCGACTCAGTCGGCAGGCCGCCACGCTCTTGCTGGCGGCCGGTCTCGACCCCGCTCTGTGCACCGTGTTCGTCCAGAGCCATGTGGACGAGCACACGCGGCTCTCGTATCTGCTGGAGTGCACGGCCACCGACGGGGAGCTGCGGCGCATGATCCAGTACAAGGAGAAGAGCGCACGGGCTCGGGCGTCCGGGGAGAGTGTGCGGTTCTCGCTGCTGTCGTATCCCGTACTGATGGCCGCAGACATCCTGGCCTACCGGGCGGACGAGGTGCCGGTCGGTGAGGACCAGACCCAGCATGTCGAGCTGACCCGGGATCTCGCGGTGCGGTTCAACCAGCGCTACGGGCACACGTTCACCGTGCCGAAGGCGACCCGGCCGGCGGTGGCCGCACGGGTGATGGACCTCCAGGATCCGACGTCGAAGATGGGGAAGTCGCACGAGTCCGGCGCCGGGATCGTCTATCTGCTGGACGAGGCCAATGTGGTGCGGAAGAAGATCATGCGGGCCGTCACCGACAGTGGACGGGTGGTCGAGTACGACCGGGAGACCCGGCCGGGGGTGGCGAATCTGCTGGAAATCCTCGCGGCGTGCGAGAACGGGAACCCGAACGACCTGGCCGGTGTATATGAGTCGTACGGCGCACTCAAGAAGGACACCGCGGAGGCGGTCGTCGAGGCGCTGCGGCCGTTGCGGGAGCGGCACGCGGCGCTGGCGGCAGATCCCGGTTATGTGGACGGAGTACTGAAGGAAGGAGCGGACCGGGCCAGGGGGATGGCCCGACCGGTGGTCGACGCTGCCTGCCGGGCGATGGGATTGCTTCCGGCCGGCTGAGCCGTTCGGGTGGGCGGGGACCCACGCGGTCCCCGCCGGAGCGGTACGCCGGAGCGAAGGTCAGCCGGTGCCGGAGGCCAGGGCGCGGCTGCGGTCCCGGGCCGCCTCGATGGCGGCGATGAGGGCGGCGCGCACACCGTGGTTCTCCAGTTCCCGGATGGCGTTGATGGTGGTGCCGGCGGGGGATGTCACGGCCTCGCGGAGCTTCACCGGGTGCTCGCCGCTGTCGCGCAGCATGATGGCGGCGCCGATGGCGGCCTGGACGATCAGCTCATGGGCCTGGGCGCGGGGAATGCCGAGGAGGATGCCGGCGTCGGTCATGGCCTCGACGAGGAAGTAGAAGTAGGCCGGGCCCGAGCCGGAGAGGGCGGTGGCGGCGTCCTGCTGGGACTCGGGGACGCGGAGGGTCTTGCCGACGCCGCCGAAGATCTCTTCGGCGTGGGCGAGATGTACGGCGAGGGCATGGCTGCCGGCGGAGATGACGGACATGCCCTCATCGACCAGAACGGGGGTATTGGGCATGACGCGTACGACAGGGGTGCCGGTGGCCAGGCGTTCCTCGATGAAGGCGGTGGTGATACCGGCGGCGGCGCTGATGATCAGGCGGTCGGCGGTGACATGGGGGGTGAGTTCGTCGAGCAGCTTGCCCATGTCCTGCGGCTTGACGGCGAGGATGAGGATATCGGCGCGCTTGGCGGCGTCGGCGTTGGTGACGGTCTCGACGCCGTAGCGGTCGCGCAGCTCTTTCGCGCGGTCGTCGCGGCGGGTGGTGGCCAGCAGATCGGCGGGGCGCCAGCCGGCCCGGATCATGCCGCTGAGCAGGGCCTCGCCGATCTTGCCGGTGCCGAGGACTGCGACTGTCTGGGGCATTTCGGGGTCACCTCGCCGGTGGGGATGGGCAGTGCTGTCGTCCGCTTCCCATCCTCGCACCGGGGCCCGGGGGTGGGCGTGAGGTGTCCGATGGGCGGTACGGCGTCGCCGTCCGGGCGGGCGGGGGCGGTTTCCCCTATGCCGTGCGGCGGCGGAGCGTGGCGGCGCCCAGGGCCAGGACGAGTACGGCGCAGCCCGCGACGACCAGGACGTCGCGGACGAAGTCACCGGTGATGTCGGGGTGCCGCAGGACTTCGTTCATACCGTCGACGGCGTACGACATGGGCAGGACATCGGAGATCGCCTCGAGCACGGGCTGCATGTCCGGGCGTGGGGTGAAGAGACCGCAGAGGAGGAGCTGGGGAAAGATCACCGCGGGCATGAACTGGACCGCCTGGAACTCGGAGGCGGCGAAGGCGGAGACGAAGAGTCCGAGGGCTGTGCCGAGCAGGGCGTCGAGGAGTGCGACGAGAAGCAGGAGCCAGGCGGATCCCACGACGTCCAGCCCGAGGGCCCAGACCGCGAGGCCGGTGGCGAGGGCCGACTGGACGATGGCGAGGAGACCGAAGGCGAGGGCGTAGCCGGCGATCAGGTCGGCCTTGCCCAGTGGCATCGCGAGCAGGCGTTCCAGGGTGCCCGAGGTGCGTTCGCGCAGGGTGGCGATCGAGGTGACCAGGAACATCGTGATGAGCGGGAAGACGCCGAGGAGCGAGGCGCCGATGGCGTCGAAGGTGCGCGGGCTGCCGTCGAAGACGTAGCGGAGCAGGAAGAGCATCACGCAGGGGACGAGGATCATCAGCGCGATCGAGCGCGGGTCGTGCCGTAGCTGGCGGAGCACACGGGCGGCGGTGGCCAGGGTGCGGGCGGCGGAGACGGGTGCTGTGGGATTGCCCGTCCTGCCTGTGATGCCGGTGCCGGTGCGGGCCGTGGTGGGGGTCGTGGTGGTCATCGGGCGCTCCCCTGGAGTGCGTTGGCCTGGTCGACGAGATGGAGGAAGGCCGCTTCGACGGTCTCGGAGTCCGTACGGGCGCGCAGGGCGTCCGGGGTGTCGTCGGCGAGGATCTCGCCGTCGCGCATGAGGAGGAGCCGGTGGCAGCGTTCGGCTTCGTCCATGACATGGGAGGAGACGAGGATCGTCGCGGCGCGCTCGGCCGCGATGTGGTGGAAGAGGTCCCACAGGTCCCGGCGGAGGACGGGGTCGAGGCCGACGGTCGGTTCGTCGAGGACGAGGAGTTCGGGGGTGCCGAGCAGGGCGACGGCGAGGGAGACCCGGCCCCGCTGGCCGCCGGAGAGCCGGCCGGCCAGTGAGTCGGCGTGGGAGGCGAGGTCGACGTCCTCGATGGCACGGGTGACGGTCTGGCGGCGGGCGTCGCGGCGGGACCTGCCGGGGTCGAGCACGGCGGCGAAGTAGTCCAGGTTCTGGCGGACCGTCAGATCGTCGTAGACGGAGGCCGCCTGGGTGACATAGCCGATCCGCGCGCGGAGTGCGGCGTCGCCGGCGGGCCGGCCGAGGACATCGAGGGTGCCGGTGGTCTTGGCCTGGGTGCCGACGACGGCGCGCATCAGGGTCGACTTGCCGCAGCCGGAGGGGCCGAGCAGACCGGTGATCTGACCGGGAGGTACGGAGAAGCCGAGACCGCGCAGGACCGTGCGGTCGCCTCGTCGGACGGTGAGGCCATGCGCATGGATGGCGGCGGCCCCAGAAGAATTCATCATGTGATGAATAGTGTGGGCCGGAGACCGCGTCGTCAAGGGCGGCGGCGGTCCCCGGAGAGGGCGGTACGGGAGGCGGTGGTACGGGCGGGTTTCAGGCGGCGGACGGTGCGGGGGTGCGATGGGTGACGGTCAGTTCGACGGCGTACGCCTCCTCGACGAGCCCGTCCGGGAAGACGGTGAGCAGCTGCGCGCGCTCCTCGGCGAGGAAGCGGGCCGTGTTCTCCTCACCGAGCATCCGGAAGACGGAGTGGGTGGCGAGATTGTCGAGATGGGTGTCGAGGGTGACACGCCGGGTCCAGGGCACCCGGCGCTCGTCGAAACGCAGCCCGTCGGGCAGGTGGCGATTGCCCCGGACGGTGCCGTGGGCGCCATGGGCGCCGTCATCGGCCCACTGGCGGATACGCGCGTCCTGGGCGGCGATCCAGGGCACATCGGCGTCCGAGACGTTCCACCAGAGAGCGAGCGCGCCGTCGGGTCCGAGGACGCGCAGCGCCTCGGACAGGGAGCGGTCCCGGTCGGTCCAGTGCCAGGACTGGGCGTAGGTGATGAGGTCGGCGCTGCCGTCGGCGAAGGGCAGGGCGTCGCCGAACCCCCGGACGAGCGGGACCTCGGGAAGGGTGCGGTGGAGCCGGTCCGCCATGCCGGGTCCCGGTTCCACGGCGATGACATGGGCACCGCGCTCGCGCAGCAGACGGGTGGCGATACCGGTGCCGGCGCCCACGTCGATGACATGGGCGCCGCCGAGGGGGCGGCCGGTGAGTTCCTCGATGGCGTCGAAGAGCGCCGGCGGATACCCGGGACGGGAGGTGTCGTACTGGTCGGCGACGGCGTCGAAGGAGAGTGCTCGCTTGGTCATACGCCCCATCCTGCTGGCCGGGGCGTGGCGGTTCTATCGGTGCCCGCGTTTCGCGCCCTTGGCGGCGCGGCGGGCGGCCGGGTTGCCGGTGCGGGCGGTGCGGCGGCGCTCGTACTGGACGAGGGCGGCCTCGTACTCGCGTCGGCGCAGTCCCTCGCCGGGGGCCTCGGTCAGCGAGCGCAGGAAGTAGGCGGCCAGCGAGCCGATGAAGCCGATCGCGCGGAGCCCGCGCAGCGACTCCTCGCGGCCGGGGTCGGCGGGGCGGCGGGTGAAGCCCTCCCAGGTCGCGCGGAAGGCGATGGCGCCGCACACCGCGAACATCACGACGACGAGCATGCCCACGAAGGAGCCCACCTCCGCGATCTCCAAGCCCTGGTAGGCGAAGCGGAGGACGAAACAGGCGGCGAGGCCGGTGACGAGAGAGCCGGCGGCGACCGCGACACGCCGTGCCGCGTATCCGCCGTCGTGGGCGACCCAGGTCGTACCGAAGAAGCGGATGGCCTCGGGCTCCGGGCCACCACGGCCGCCGTGGCCGCCGTCGCCGCGGACGTCGCGATCACGGCCGTCACCACCACGGCCACGCCCGTCGTCGTCCGGTTTCACGGTCGCGGCCGCGGTGGCTTCGGGTTGCTCGTGCTGCTCGGAGTGGTCGCTCACGGGTCGATTATCCCCATGGGCGGTTCACCCCGGGCATCAGGTGCAGCGCACGGTGACGTAGCCGTCGCTGCCCGTGTGTACATAGGCGTCGGAAACGTACTGGCCGTTGGCGATGTTGTCCCAGATATTGGTGGTGCCGTACGGCCCCGTGACCCACTCTCCCGGCTTCTGGCAGTTGATCGGCACGCTCGCCCCGTACGAAAGGACGCGGACGAGCCGGTAGTTCGTGCCCGGTCCGCTGCGTACGTTCACCCGATAGCCCGGGGCGATCGGATAGCGCGTGGCCGCGACCGTCTCGATCGCCGCTTCCGCGACGTCCTCCGCCGCGCTCTCAACCTCTTCGACTGCCATTCGGTCCTCCCCCATTGAAGGTGCGCGATCTGCTCGGCAGGCTAGCAACCGATGGCTGGATCGCACGCATCATCGACTAGGCTCCGTGCGTCGCGCTCGCGCACGAATACACGGGGGTGGGCGGTGCCACCGCTGCGCAATACGGGGTCGGCCCCGGAAGCGGAACGTCCGGATTACGCCGGTCGCTACCAGCTCGAAGCAGCCCTGGGCTCCGGCGGTATGGGTGAGGTCCATCTGGCCACCTCCGCTTCGGGGTTGCGGCTCGCTGTCAAGGTCATCCATGTCAACCACGCCTCGGATCCCGAGTTCAGAGCCCGGTTCCGGCAGGAGGTCGCGGCGGCGCGCCGGGTGAGCGGAGCCTTCACCGCGCCCGTCGTGGACGCCGATCCGGAGGCGGAACGCCCCTGGATGGCAACGCTGTTCATCGACGGCCCCACCCTCTCGGAGCGGGTGAAGCGGACCGGTCCGCTGAACGCCCGGGAACTGGTCAGACTCGGCGCGGGACTCGCCGAAGGTCTTCGCGACATTCACCGGGCCGGTGTGGTGCACCGCGATCTCAAGCCGAGCAATGTCCTGTTGGCACCGGACGGCCCCAAGGTCATCGACTTCGGCATTTCGCGCCCGACGGACAGTGATCTGCGGACGGAGACGGGAAAGCTGATCGGGACACCGCCGTTCATGGCGCCCGAGCAGTTCCAGCGCCCGCGCGAAGTCGGTCCCGCCGCCGATGTGTTCGCGATGGGCGCGGTGCTGGTCCACGCGGCCACCGGGCGCGGCCCTTTCGACTCCGACAGCCCCTATGTCGTCGCGTATCAAGTCGTCCACAACGAGCCTGACTTGGCAGGGGTCCCCGAGAGCCTGCTGCCTCTGGTCGCGCGGTGTCTGTCGAAGGAGCCGGAAGACCGTCCGACGCCGGACGAGCTGATGGCCGCGCTGCGCACCTCCGCGCAGGGCATACCGGAGCCGCTGGATACTCATGGCGCGCACGGGGCGACGGGCGTGCACGGGGTGACTGGCGCGCAGGGGGCGAGGTCGCTCATACCGGCGCAGCGGCGCTGGCCCGAGGCGGCGGGGAGCGCGGACTCGGCTCCCACCAATCACGCCGGGGACCGGTTCCGTACGACACGGCCCCGGACCGTACCGTCCCCCGGCCGCCGTCTCCCGCGCGCCCGTTGGGTCGCGGCCGGGGTGGCGGTCGTCGCGCTGGCCGTGACCGGTCTCGCCGGTGCACGTGCGGCGATGGACGACGGCGCCGACCTCGCCCCGCCGAGTGCGGGACGGGCCGACGAGGTGTCCGGCCCCTGGCAGATCGAGCTGGGCAACGGCAAGGGCGCGAACCGTATGCCCGTGTGCTCGGCCGAGGGCAAGGGCGCCGACTCCGGTGTCTACTGCACGGCTCCGGGGGTCAAGGCGGCCCGGATCAGCCCCGCCGACGGCCAGGTCGCCTGGTCCGTACGGGACGACCGCGCCACGACGGACGCCGACGAGGGCGCGGCGCCGGTCCTCTCCGGCGGGCTGCTGCATGTCATCACGCCCGGCGGCAGCCGTCTGGAGGCCCTGGACCCGGGCTCGGGCGCCGAGCGCTGGAGCGTCGACATCTCCTCGTACGCCACCGTCCGGCACGCCGCCGATTCCGTACTGCTCGTCTCGTACGACGGGCTGGTGCGGTCGCTGGACAGCGCGACCGGCGCCGAGCGCTGGGAGGAACGGCGCGGCGGGACCGGTTCCGTCTGGACGGCGGGCGGTGGCGCCGACGGTCCGCTGTTCGCCGTCACCCCGTCGCCCGACGGCACGGCCACCGAGGTGAGCGTCATCGATCCGGCCGACGGTGCCCTGCTCCGGGAGAAGCGGCTCGCCGGCACGCTGACCCCGGCCGGGGTGTCGGACGGCACGCTCTTCCTGCTCTCCAACGGCAGCAATGACATGACCGACGCCGTCGTGAGGCTCGACGCGTCGAGCCATGCCGTACGGCGTGTCCCGCTGCCCTCGCCGGTCGACCAGGCGCAGGCCACGGTCGCCGGTGACATGGTCTATGTCGTCGGCTACACGGGCTCGTTGCTCGCGGTCGACACGAGCGACGGTACGGCCGCCGGGCCCGGCCAGCGCTGGCGGCTCGAAACGTCCGTCACCCGGGCGTCGCGCCCGACGGCCGCGGGCAAGTGGCTCTTCATGAGCGCGGGGGACGGGCGGCTGCTCGCCGTGGACGCGGAGCGCGGGGTGCTGGCCGGGCAGACGAAGCCACGGATGGGCGAGGGACGGGACACGCTGTCCGGGGCGCTGCCCACACCGGTCACCCTCCCCGGGAAGGTCCTCGCCAGCGCGCCCGACGGCTCCGTGTTCGCGGTCGACAGCCGGGACCCCGCGCGCTGGTGACCGTCACGCCACGGGGTGGGCTGTCACGCCGCGGAGTGACAGCCGGGCGCCCCGGTCCCTGAGCGGGATCCGGGGCGCAGGTGTACGTAGACGGATCAGCAGATGAGCGGATCGCGGACTGGCTGATCGCGGACTGGGATGGGCGGATCGACAGGCGGGCGGGATCAGCCCAGCCGGGTCACGTCCCGCACCGCGCCCCTGTCCGCGCTGGTCGCCATCGCCGCGTACGCGCGCAGCGCCACCGAGACCTTGCGTTCGCGGGCGGCCGGCGCGTACACGCCGTTCAGCGCCTCGCGGCGCGCCGCGAGTTCGTCCTCGGCGACGAGCAGTTCGATCGAGCGGTTCGGGATGTCGATCCGGATCCGGTCGCCGTCGTGGACCAGCGCGATCGTGCCGCCCGAGGCCGCCTCCGGCGAGGCGTGGCCGATGGACAGACCCGACGTACCACCCGAGAAGCGGCCGTCGGTGACCAGCGCGCAGGACTTGCCGAGACCGCGGCCCTTCAGATACGAGGTCGGGTAAAGCATCTCCTGCATCCCGGGGCCGCCGCGCGGTCCCTCGTAACGGATGACAATCACATCGCCCTCGGTGATCTCCTTGCGGAGGATCTTGTCCACGGCCTCCTCCTGCGACTCGCAGACGACGGCGGGACCCTCGAAGGTCCAGATCGACTCGTCGACCCCGGCCGTCTTCACGACACAGCCGTCCTCGGCGAGATTGCCCTTGAGGACAGCCAGACCGCCGTCCTTGGAGTAGGCGTGGGCGACATCGCGCACACAGCCGTTCGCGGCGTCCGTGTCGAGCGTGTCCCAGCGCTCGGACTGGGAGAAGGCCTCGGCGGAGCGGACACAGCCGGGGGCCGCGTGCCACAGCTCGACGGCCTCGTCGGACGGCGAGCCGCCGCGCACGTCCCAGGTCTCCAGCCAGTCCTTGATGCTCGGCGAGTGGACGGTGTGCACGTCCTCGTTGAGCAGACCGCCGCGGTACAGCTCGCCGAGGATGGCGGGGATACCGCCGGCCCGGTGGACGTCCTCCATGTAGTACGTACCGCCGGGGGCGACATTGGGCGCGACCTTGGCCAGACAGGGAACGCGCCGCGAGACGGCGTCGATGTCGGCGAGGTCGTACTCCAGCTCGGCCTCCTGGGCGGCGGCGAGCAGATGCAGGATGGTGTTGGTCGAGCCGCCCATGGCGATGTCCAGTGCCATGGCGTTGTCGAAGGCGGCGCGGGTGGCGACGGCGCGCGGCAGGACCGACTCGTCGTCCTGCTCGTAGTAGCGCTTGGTGATCTCGACGACCGTGCGGCCCGCGTTCTCGTAGAGCGCCTTGCGGGCGGTGTGCGTGGCGAGCACCGAGCCGTTGCCGGGCAGCGAGAGGCCGATGGCCTCGGTCAGACAGTTCATCGAGTTGGCGGTGAACATGCCGGAGCAGGAGCCGCAGGTCGGACAGGCGTTCTCCTCGATACGGAGGATGTCCTCGTCCGAGACGCTCTCGTTGACCGCGTCCGAGATCGCGTTGATCAGGTCGAGCTTGCGGACCGTACCGTCCACGAGCGTCGCCTTGCCGGCCTCCATCGGGCCGCCGGAGACGAAGACCGTGGGGATGTTGAGGCGCATCGCGGCCATCAGCATGCCGGGGGTGATCTTGTCGCAGTTGGAGATGCAGATCAGCGCGTCCGCGCAGTGCGCCTCGACCATGTACTCGACCGAGTCGGCGATCAGATCGCGGGACGGCAGGGAGTAGAGCATCCCGCCGTGGCCCATCGCGATGCCGTCGTCGACGGCGATGGTGTTGAACTCGCGCGGTACGGCGCCCGCGGCCTTGATCGCCTCGGAGACGATCCGGCCGACCGGCGCGAGATGCGTGTGTCCCGGCACGAACTCGGTGAAGGAGTTGGCCACCGCGACGATCGGCTTGCCGATGTCCGCGCTCGCTACGCCCGAGGCCCGCATCAGGGCGCGTGCGCCCGCCATATTGCGGCCGTGGGTGACAGTGCGGGACCTCAGCTCGGGCATCGTCGCTCGCTCCTTCAGCAGACCCGTCGTCAGCGGACGGCACGGATCCTTCGGCGGAAATGGCTGTCTCAGAGCCTACGCCCACGCTCCAAGATCTGGACGTCTTGTCCGGTATACGGAACGATCACCCGCCTGTACGGAACGGGGCCTCGGTTTCCGGCCTCAGTCTCCGGCCGCAGTCTCCGGTCTCAGTTTCCGGTCTCAGTTTCCGGTCAGATACCGCTGGAGTGTGGGCGCCACCATCTTGACGATCTCCTCGGAGTCCGCGGAGGCCAGCGGGTCCGCCTTGATCACATAGCGGAGGAACGCGATCCCGATCATGTGGGAGGCGGCCAGTTCGGCGCGGAACGTCGGATTCGGTACGTCGAGCTCCTCCGCGATCCGCTCCAGCAGCCGGCGCAGGACGAACGTACGCAGCACCTTCGCCGCGGCCTCGTGCGTCAGGGCGGAGCGCATGATCGCCAGCATCGGCGCACGGGTCACCGGGTTCTCCCAGACCCCGATGAAGTAGCGGGCGAGCCGCTCCCCGATGCCGTCGAGACCGTCGGCCAGCAGCACGGGCACCATCAGCGCCGGTTCGAAGGAGACCTCGACGGCCGCCGCGAAGACCTCGTCCTTCGTACCGAAGTAGTGGTGGACGAGCGCGGGGTCGACGCCCGCGGCCTTGGCGATGCCGCGGATGGACGTCTTGTCGTAGCCGCGCTCGGCGAACTCCGCGCGGGCCGACTCCAGGATCTTCTGCTGGGCGCTGGGGCCCGAGTCCGTGTCCTTGCGGGCGGGACGGCCACGACGGCGCGGGGCCATGTCGGTCATGGGGCCTTGCCGATCATGAAGGGCGCACTCCCGAGGAGCCTGGGGTACGGGACTTTCGTGACTCCCGCGCCGTGGACGACCCCGGAGACGGACCGGGGGACGAAGCCTGGGGTGGCGTCTGAGGTGGCGTCTGAGGTGGCGTCTGGGATGGCGTCTGGGGTGGAGCGGCGGCGGTCGGCGGCGGTTCCGGTGTCGGTGTCGGCGAGGGCCCCTTCGCGGGCGTGGCCGGCGGGACCGCCGCGGAATTCGCCGACCGCGCTCCGGACCGCGCTCCGGACGGCGCTCCGGACGGCACCTCGGAGCGTGTTCCTGGCCGCGCCGCGGACCGCGCGAGATGCAGCCGGGTGAAGGCCAGCGCCTCCGCCAGATCGGCCTCGCGCTCCGCCGAGGACATCGCCCGGCGGGTATTGACCTCGATCACGACATGGCCGTCGAACGAGGTGCCCGCCAGCCGTTCCAGCAGCTCGGCGCAGGGCTGGGTGCCCCGCCCCGGTACGAGGTGCTCATCCTTCGCCGACCCCTTGCCGTCCGCGAGATGGACGTGCCCCAGCCGGTCGCCCATCCGGTCGATCATGCCCATGGCATCGGTACGGGCGGTCGCGGTGTGCGAGAGATCGACCGTGAAGTGCCGGTAGTCGTCCTTGGTGACATCCCAGTCGGGCGCGTACGCGAGCATCTCGCGGTCCCGGTACCGCCACGGGTACATGTTCTCGACCGCGAACCGCACGTCCGTCTCGTCCGCCATCCGCCAGATGCCGGTGACGAAGTCGCGCGCGTACTGCCGCTGCCAGCGGAACGGCGGATGGACGACCACCGTGGAGGCGCCGAGCCGCTCGGCCGCCGCCCGCGCCCGCTGGAGCTTCACCCACGGGTCGGTCGACCACACCCGCTGTGTGATCAGCAGACAGGGCGCGTGGACGGCCAGTATCGGCACCCGGTGATAGTCCGAGAGCCGGCGCAGCGCCTCGATGTCCTGGCTGACGGGATCGGTCCAGACCATGACCTCGACACCGTCGTACCCGAGGCGCGCGGCGATCTCGAAAGCCGTCGCCGTGGACTCCGGATAGACGGAGGCCGTCGACAGGGCGACCTTCGCGTCCGGGACCCGCACCACTGGTTCTGCCACGGAGACAGCGTAAGGGCACCCCCTACGTGGTCGGGAGTTGGTCGAGTCGGCGCAGGATGATGCCCTCGCGCAGCGCCCAGGGGCAGATCTCCACCACCTCGATCCCGAACAGGTCCATCGCACCCTCCGCGACCAGCGCTCCGGCCAGCAGCTGGGAGGACCGCCCCTCGGAGACCCCCGGGAGCCCGGCGCGCTGGAGCGAGGTCATCGCGGCCAGCTTGGGGACCCACTCCTCCAGTGACGTTCGACTCAGTTCGCGCTGTACGTACAGGCCCTCGGCGGAGCGCGCGGCCCCGGCGAGCCGCGCGAGCTGGCGGAAGGTCTTGGACGTCGCCACCACATGGTCCGGTGTGCCGAACCGCGCGAATTCGCCGACCGTACGGGCGATCTGGGCGCGTACATGACGGCGCAGGGCCTTCACATCGACCGGGTCGGGCGGGTCGCCGGGCAGCCAGCCGGCCGTCAGCCGGCCCGCGCCCAGGGGCATGGACACGGCGGCGTCCGGCTCCTCGTCGAGTCCGTAGGCGATCTCCAGGGAGCCGCCCCCGATGTCCAGGACCAGCAGTTTCCCGGCGGACCAGCCGAACCAGCGGCGGGCGGCGAGGAAGGTGAGCCGGGCCTCCTGCTCACCGGAGAGCACTTCGAGTTCCACACCGGTCTCGCTCTTGACACGCCCGAGCACCTGATCGGCGTTGCAGGCCTCCCGTACGGCGGAGGTCGCGAACGGCAGCACCGCCTCGCAGCCCTTGTCCTCGGCGACCTGGACCGCGTCGGCGACGGTCGCCACGAGCCGGTCGACACCCTCGGCCCCTATGGCGCCCTCCGCGTCGAGCAGCTCGGCGAGTCGCAGCTCCGCCTTGTGCGAATAGGCGGGCAGCGGGCGGGCGCCGCGGTGGGCGTCCACCGCCAGCAGATGAACGGTGTTCGAACCGACATCGAGGACTCCGAGTCTCATGAACGGAACGCTACTGCGAGCGCGCGCATACGCTGGAGCTGTGCCAAAGACGAAAAAGGCGAAGCCGGGCAAAGCCAACGGACCGAACAAGCAGGAGCGACCGGAGGAGGCCCGGGAAGTCCGTAACACACGGAACAAGCGGAATGCCGGGAAAGCGGCCCCGGTCCCCGACGAGAAGGGCCTCGACTTCGCTCGCGCCTGGGTCGAATTCCCCGATCCGGCCGACGAGCAGCAGGTCTTCCGCTGCGATCTGACCTGGCTCACCTCACGGTGGACCTGTGTCTTCGGCAGCGGCTGCCAGGGCATCCAGGCGGGCCGCGCCGACGACGGGTGCTGCACGCTGGGCGCGCACTTCTCCGACGAGGACGACGAGAAGCGGGTGGCCGGGCACGTGGCGCGGCTCACCCCGGAGCTGTGGCAGTTCCACGGGGAGGGCACGAAGGCCGGCTGGACGCAGACCGACGAGGACGGCGAGCGCCAGACGCGGCGCTGGAAGGGCTCCTGCATCTTCCAGAACCGTGCCGGGTTCGCCGGCGGGGCGGGCTGTTCGCTCCACATCCTGGCGCTGCGCGAGGGGCGTGAACCGCTCGAAACGAAGCCGGACGTCTGCTGGCAGCTTCCGGTGCGGCGTACGTACGACTGGATCGAGCGGCCCGACGACACACGGGTGCTGCGGGTGTCGATCGGTGAGTACGACCGGCGCGGCTGGGGTCCAGGCGGCCATGATCTGCACTGGTGGTGCACGTCGGCCACGTCGGCGCACGGCGCGGGCGAGCCGGTGTACAAGACGTACCGGCCGGAACTGACCGAGCTGATGGGCAAGGCGGCGTACGACGAACTGGCGGAGCTCTGCGAACGGCGTGTGGCGAGCGAGCTTCCGCTGGTGGCACCCCATCCGGCGGACCCCGTCAGGGCCTGACCGGTCCGGACACCGGCCGTCGGCGGTCTGCCGCCGGCCGTCGGTCTTCCTCGCCGGTCGCCGGTCGTCCCGGGTGCGGGTGGCGGTCGTCGTCAGCGCGGGTCGCCGGGCGCGGGCCGTGGTCGTCGCCGAGCAGCGCGGGTCGCCGGTCAGCCCGCGGTGCTCGGCGTCGTCGCGGGTGGGTCCGCGGGGACCGAGGGATCCGGGTCCGACGGCGCGGAGTCGCCGGGGACGGGGACAGAATCCCCGGACCCGGGGCCGGTGCCGGGGCCCGAGGGCGTGGGATCGGTGGGACGGGACGGACCGGGGCCTGAGGGATCCGGGGTGCCGGGGGACGCCGGTCCGCCGGGCCCGGACCCGGGGTGTCCTGGGCGCCCGGGGCCCTCGGGGCGGCCCGGACGCCCGGGGTGGCCGTGGTGGCCCGGATGAGCGGGACGGCCCTCGTGGTGGCCGGGACGTCCCGGCCGGCCGGGGGACGCCGGCCTGGTGCCATAGCCGTAGATCTTCACCGTCGAACCCGTCGGATACACCGCGATCCGCGCGCTCCAGGGTCCGGACGGCTCACGCCGGTGGTCCACGAAGACCCGGATCGTGAAGGACTCGCCGGGCGTGAGCATGCCGTAGTGGCTGCTGAGCCGGAGCCAGGGGGCGGTGGTCCCGGCGGTCCAGGCGACCGGCGCCCCGCCGGACGCCCTGAGCGTGATCGTCGTCATACCGTCGGCCGGCCGCGCCTCGACCGAGATACGGCCGGGGGCGGGCCGGCCGGGGAGCGAGGACGGCACGGCCGTACCGTCGCTGACGACCTCCACGAAGATGTCCGACGCACGGCCGCCGCCGAAGCCCGCGCCGGATCCGGTCGCGGCGCTTCCGGTGTTCTCGTAGTGCTCGTACGGCCGCCCGTCCGGGCCGGGCCGCCCGTCGGCCTCCCCCTCACCGACCGCCCCGGCGCTGACCGAGGAGCCTTCGTGGCCCTCGCCCGTCGTCGGCGCGCCCCGGTACGCGGCCCAGAGCGCGAGCACGGGAGCGGCGACGACGGTCGCGACGACCGTGGTCGTCACCGCGCGAGCCCGCAGCCGGTCCCGGCGCGCGGACCGGTCCTTGGGATCCATCGGGAATCCGTCGCGGCCGAAGCGCGGCGCCGTCGTACGGGCCCGGGGCACGCGCGCCATCGCGTCGTACGCGGCGGTCCTGGACGCGGTGACGAGGGGCAGGACGGCGGGCGAGGCCGCGCGCGACGGGGAAGCGGGCGGGGAAGCGGGCGGGACGGGCGTACGCGGTGGTACGGAAGCGCCCGCACCGGACGGGACGGCCGCGCCCGGCGGAACGGTCCCACCCGGCGGAACAGCCGCGCCCAGCCCACCCGGCGCGGCAGGCGTGGCAGGTGGGACCGTTCCGCCGGGCGGGACCGGCGCGGTGCGTGATCCCGGCCACGGGCCCACCGCCTCGGCCCGCTCGGCGGTACGGCGGCAGCGCGGGCAGTCGTCGACATGCCGGACCAGTTCACGCCGGAGCGCGGCGGACAGCAGCACCTGGCTGTCACCGGTGAGCCGGGCGACGGAAGGGCAGTCACCACTGTCCACGACGGCCAGCGCGGCACGGGTGCGCTCCACCTCGCAGGCGGCGGAGGCCAGCAGCTCACGGGCGGCCGGTAGTTGCATGGAGAGCACGGCGGCGACCTCGCGCGGGCCGAGCCTGTGCCGTACGGCCAGCTCCAGGATCTCGCGCTGCTCCGGTGTCGTACCGGCGGCCTCGGGCCAGGCCAGCAGGGCGAGTTCGCGCCGTCGGCGCGCGGCGGTCTCCGGTGGGACCTCGCCCGCCGGTGTGGGCTCCGGCGTGCGTTGCGCCGCGTGCGCCCCCGGACGGTTGCGCCGCTGTTCGGTGAGCTTGCGCTGACATGCCCAGCGGGCGAGGGCGTACAGCCACGCCTTGCGCTCCCCCGCGTCAGAGGGGCACCGGGCGTACTGCCGCTCGGCGATCGACAGGGTGCCGCCGAGCACCTCGGTCGCGTCGTCGTGGTCACAGAGCACGGAGAGGCAGTACGTGAACAGGCCGTCCAGATACTGCTCGTAGCGCGCGGGCGGGCGCTGCGCCACCGAACGGGGCGCACGACGAGCCGCGCGGTGTGCGCCGGTGGTGTGCGGGGCGGATTCGGGGCTGCTGCTCATCACCTGGCGACGGTAGACAGCGCGGCCCACGCCTTTCACACACCTTGAGCACATTTAACTCATACGGGTGAATCTATCGCCCAAAAGGTGATAACAGGAGCGCGATTCGAGGAGTTCCGGTGCGGATCGGCCGGATCGGCCGGATCTCCGGGGCCGCCGGGGCCGGCGCCGTCACCGGACTCGGCGATGTCAGCGCTGTCGGTGGCGCCCTATACGGTGACGCCATGGCTGCTGCCCGTACGAAATCCGCAAAGGACCGGCCGTCCTACCGCTGCACCGAGTGCGGCTGGACGACCGCCAAGTGGCTCGGCCGCTGCCCCGAATGCCAGGCCTGGGGCACCGTCGAGGAGTACGGCGCGCCCGCTGTACGGACCACCGCGGCCGGCCGGGTCTCCACCGCCGCGCTCCCGATCGGCCAGGTGGACGTCCGTACGGCCACCGCGCGCTCCACGGGCGTGGCCGAGCTCGACCGGGTACTGGGCGGCGGTCTCGTCCCCGGCGCCGTCGTCCTGGTCGCGGGCGAGCCGGGTGTCGGCAAGTCCACGCTGCTGCTCGATGTCGCGGCGAAGGCGGCCAGTGACGAACACCGCACGCTCTATGTGACGGGTGAGGAGTCCGCCAGCCAGGTCCGGCTGCGCGCGGACCGGATCAAGGCCATCCACGACCATCTCTATCTCGCCGCCGAGACCGATCTCTCCGCCGTCCTCGGCCATCTCGACGCGGTCAAGCCCTCCCTGCTGATCCTGGACTCCGTGCAGACGGTGGCCTCGCCCGAGATCGATGGCGCGCCCGGTGGGATGGCCCAGGTCAGAGAGGTCGCGGGGGCGCTCATCCGGGCCTCCAAGGAGCGCGGTATGGCCACCCTGCTCGTGGGCCATGTCACCAAGGACGGCGCGATCGCCGGGCCGAGGCTGCTCGAACATCTCGTGGATGTCGTGCTGTCCTTCGAGGGCGACCGGCACGCCCGGCTGCGGCTCGTGCGCGGTATCAAGAACAGGTTCGGGGCCACGGACGAGGTCGGCTGCTTCGAGCTGCACGACGAGGGGATCACCGGTCTCACCGATCCTTCCGGTCTCTTCCTCACCCGGCGTGACGAGCCCGTCCCTGGCACCTGCCTCACGGTCACGCTCGAAGGCCGCCGTCCGCTCGTCGCCGAGGTGCAGGCGCTGACGGTCGACTCGCAGATCCCCTCCCCCCGGCGCACCACCTCCGGTCTGGAGACCTCCCGGGTCTCGATGATGCTCGCCGTGCTGGAGCAGCGCGGCCGGATCAGCGCGCTCGGCAAACGGGACATCTACAGCGCCACGGTCGGCGGGGTGAAGCTCTCCGAGCCCGCGGCCGACCTGGCGATCGCTCTGGCGCTGGCCTCCGCGGCCAGCGACACCCCGCTGCCGAAGAACCTGGTCGCGATCGGCGAAGTGGGCCTCGCCGGCGAGGTCAGACGGGTCACGGGCGTGCAGCGCAGGCTGGCCGAGGCCCATCGGCTCGGCTTCACCCAGGCCCTCGTACCGACCGATCCGGGGAAGATCCCCGCCGGTATGAAGGTCACAGAAGTCGCCGACATGGGCGATGCTCTCAGGGTGCTGCCGCGCCGGGGTCGTGCGGAGGCCCCACGGGACGACAACGCTCGCCGGTAGACTTTGCCCTGGTCTCGCCCATCCGTACGAGCCGGAGGAGTGCAGTGGCAGCCAACGACCGGGCATCAGCGCCCGGAAAGTCCGGCGCGGGCTCCGGCAACGAAGCGCTGATGCGCGCCTCCCTGAGCGCGGTCGCGCCGGGCACGGCCCTGCGCGACGGGCTGGAGCGGATCCTGCGCGGAAACACCGGCGGTCTCATCGTCCTGGGCATGGACAAGACCGTCGAATCGATGTGTACCGGCGGGTTCGTGCTGGACGTGGAGTTCACCGCGACCCGGCTGCGCGAGCTGTGCAAGCTCGACGGCGCGCTCATCCTCGACAAGGACATCACCAAGATTCTGCGGGCCGGCGTCCAGTTGGTCCCCGAGTCCTCCATCCCCACGGAGGAGACCGGCACCCGGCACCGCACCGCGGACCGGGTGTCCAAGCAGTGCGGCTTCCCCGTCGTCTCCGTATCGCAGTCGATGCGCCTGATCGCCCTGTATGTGAACGGGGAGCGCCGGGTCCTGGAGGAGTCGGCGGCGATCCTGTCCCGGGCGAACCAGGCGCTGGCGACCCTGGAGCGGTACAAGCTCCGTCTCGACGAGGTGGCGGGCACGCTCTCCGCCCTGGAGATCGAGGACCTGGTGACGGTCCGGGACGTGACGGCGGTGGCCCAGCGGCTGGAGATGGTGCGCCGGATCGCCACGGAGATCGCCGAGTACGTGGTGGAGCTGGGCACCGACGGCCGGCTTCTCTCGCTCCAGCTCGACGAGTTGATCGCGGGTGTGGAGCCGGAGCGGGATCTGGTCGCGCGCGACTATGTGCCCGAGCCGACGGCGAAGCGGGCCCGTACGGTCGACGAGGCGCTCGGCGAGCTGGACTCGCTGAGCCACTCGGAGCTGCTGGAACTGCCCACCGTGGCAAGGGCGCTGGGCTACAGCGGGGCGCCCGAGACGCTCGACTCCGCGGTCTCGCCGCGTGGTTACCGGCTGCTGGCCAAGGTGCCGCGGCTGCCTGGGGCCATCATCGAGCGGCTGGTCGAGCACTTCGGCGGGCTCCAGAAGCTGCTGGCGGCGAGCGTGGGCGATCTCCAGACGGTGGACGGTGTCGGCGAGGCGCGGGCACGCAGCGTCCGTGAGGGCCTGTCGCGGCTCGCGGAGTCGTCGATCCTGGAGCGGTACGTCTGATCCGGTACGAGCGCCCGTACGCGCGGGAGCGAGCCGGGCCGAGGGGAACAGACCGACCGGACGGCTCGGGACGCAAGCGGAACGGGGAAGCGGAAACGGGAACGGGAACGCCCCGGCCGATGAGGCCGGGGCGTTCGCCGTCCGTACCGGGACCGGCCGCCGTTCGCAGTCCGTACGGGGCCGGCCGCCGTCCGTACCGGGGCCGACCGTTCAGTCCGTGCAGTCCGTTCAGTCCTTCTCCAGGCGGATGGACTGCTGTCCCTGCTTCACCGAGGCCCGCGATGTCTCGGCCTCGACCAGATACGTTCCGGGACCGACCGCCCCCGCGGGCGGCGTGGCGCACTGCGGCGCGCTCTGCCTGCGGTCCCATCGCACGGTGCGCGTGACGGTCTGCCCCGCGGGGACCTCGAAGTACTGCGCGCCGGTCTTCGGGCAGTCGGCGGAGGACCAGACCTCGTCGTCCTCGGCGTTGGTGACCGTCAGCACCATCGCCTTCGGCCCGAAGTCCGCCTTGCAGGTGGTGCCCGACGTGTTCTTCACGTTCAGACGGAACGCGGGCTTCTCACCCGGGGCGTAGGCGACCTTGGTGGTGGCGAGCGTCAGCGCGAGGGAGTTGGGAGCGCAGTCGGGGAGCCCGGAGCCCGCGCCGACCGCCCGCCCCGAGGTGGTGCTGCCGTCGCCGGTGCCCGTACTACCGCCGCCGGTACCGCCGTTCGCCGTGCCACCGGCACCGCCCGCGCCTCCCGCACCACCGACCGTACCGTTCGCGCCTCCCGTACCGGCGGCGCCTCCCGCGCCCGTGCCCGCCGAGCCGCCCGCGCCCCCGGTGTCCGCGGGGTCGCCGTTCTTGCCGCCGTCGGCGCCGGAGTCCGTACCGCCGTCGCCGCCACCGCCGTTCCCGCCGGAGCCGTCCGACTCCTCGCGCCCGCCCGGCTGTTCACTGATGGCGGGTCCCGACCCGGACGGCCCGGGGGTGATGGACGTCGCGGGATTGGCGCCGTCGGAGGTGTCGCCCGCCGGCTTGCCACCGCCCCCGCTGGAGCTGACGTACCACACGACGAGCAACGCGAGCAGCGCGGCCAGCGTCGCCGCTACCGCCCTCCGTCGCCAGTAGATGGTGGAGGGAAGCGGCCCGACCGGATTGCGCAAAGATCCCACGGCGCAAACTGTACGAGAGTTCAGAGCCAACTCCCGCCCCACATGCCGCCTCTCTCGGCAAGTTTTACGGATCATCATCCCGGAACGGCCTTCAGCGACAGCACTTTTGACCGCAACGGCGCCCCTTCCTTCCGTCAGGACTGCGTCCTTGACCATGGAGTCATGTGACCATCGGACAACATCTGTACGTTGATCACATGAACGGCAGTGCAACGAGCGATCTCTATCGCGACATCACCGACTTCGCCCGCACCACCCCTTCCTGGGTCCAGCATCTGGCCGAACTCTGGACGGAGGCGGGGCTGTTGGTGTTCGGTCTGCTCTTCGTGGCCGTCTGGTGGCTCGCGAGACGGGCCGGCTCACGGGCCCTGGCCCTGGCGGTACTCGCCCCGCTCGCGACCGCGATCGCCTATGTGTGCAGCGAACTGTCCAAGTCGGTACTGGAGGAGGAGCGGCCGTGCCGCGCGGTCGCCGGGGCCGGGGAGCCGCTCATCACCTGCCCGCCGGTCGGTGACTGGTCCTTCCCCAGCAACCACTCCACCATCGCCGGAGCCGCGGCGACGGCTCTCCTGATCGCCCGTCCCCGGCTCGCGTATCTCACCGTGCCGATGGCTCTGCTGATGGCGTTCTCGCGGGTCTTCGTCGGGGTCCACTACCCGCACGATGTGGCGGTGGGGCTGGTCCTCGGCGCGGCGGTGGCGACGCTGGTGATGCCGGCGGCGGCCCGCCCGGTGGGGCTCCTCGTCGGGACGATGCGTACCAGCGGTGCGAGCCCGGTCCGGTGGCTCGCCGGGCCCGGCGACCGGCTCGCCCGCACGGCCCGCGCCGCCCGGCCGGTCCTGCGGGTCCCTGCCGACGGACCCGCCCAGGCCGACTCCGGGGACACAGGGGACACCGGGGCCACCGGCGACTCCCCGACAATGTCCATACGGACACCCCGGGACCAGGGCATGTTTCGGAGGTAACGCCCGGCGCCACTTTCGAAACGCCGTCTAGCCCACCCGGAGGCGGGCGTGCGACAACCTCCGGCGCTCGCCCGGCCGCTGCACCGTCAACGCTCCGTGACGTGCCAGGATCGGTGGTGCCATGACTGCTACCTTCCCGCACTCCGCGACTTCCACGGCCTCCCCCGCCTCCCCCACACCCCCCGCCTCCTCCGACTCGCCCGTCCCGCCCCGCTCCCCCGCCTTGCCCGCATCCCCCGCCTCGGCCAGCTCGCCCGCCCCGGTCGGCTCACCCGGCTCACCCGCCTCCGGGACCTCGGCGGTGGCCGTCGACCCGGCGGTCCTGCACACCCCCGTCATCGCGTGGTTCGAGACGAACGCGCGCGATCTGCCCTGGCGCCGCCCCGAAGCGGGCGCCTGGGGTGTGATGGTCAGCGAGTTCATGCTCCAGCAGACCCCCGTCAGCCGGGTCCTGCCGGTGTACGAGCAGTGGCTCGCCCGCTGGCCGCGCCCCGCCGATCTGGCCGCCGAGGCCCCCGGCGAGGCGGTACGCGCCTGGGGCCGGCTCGGCTATCCGCGCCGTGCGCTGCGGCTGCACGGCGCGGCGCAGGCGATAACGGAGCGGTACGGAGGTGACGTACCCCGCGAGCACGCGCAGCTCCTCTCGCTGCCCGGGATCGGCGAGTACACGGCCGCGGCGGTGGCCTCGTTCGCGTACGGACAGCGGCACGCCGTGCTCGACACCAATGTGCGCCGGGTCTTCGCCCGTGCCGTGGCCGGTGTCCAGTACCCGCCGAACGCGACCACGGCCGCCGAGCGCAAGCTGGCCCGCGCCCTGCTGCCCGAGGACGCGGCGACGGCGGCGCGCTGGGCCGCCTCCTCCATGGAGTTGGGCACGCTGATCTGCACGGCGAAGAACGAGGAGTGCGGGCGCTGTCCGATCGCCGCGCGGTGCGCCTGGCGGCTGTCCGGCAAACCCGCGCACGAAGGGGCGCCGCGGCGCGGCCAGACCTACGCCGGTACGGACCGCCAGGTGCGCGGCAGGCTTCTCGCCGTCCTGCGCGACGCGGTCGGTCCGGTACCGCAGACGGCCCTGGACGCGGTGTGGGACGAGCCGGTGCAGCGGGCGAGGGCGCTGGACGGACTGGTCGCGGACGGGCTGGTCGAGCCCCTGGAGAACGGTGTCTACCGGCTCCCGCAGAGCTGATCCCGACCGGCCGGCAGAAACGACCACGACGGCCGGTACCGGCGCCGCCGCGCACCGGCCGTCGTACCCAAACGGCGCATAACCGGTCGTTCCCCTCCGCGCCACCGGCCGGCCGTTACACAACCGATGGACAGCCGTGCGTTTGCCGACGGCTGTCACGCACAACTCCGTGACAAGCGCTCCGTAATTTCCCTGCCGTAGGCGATCGGCACGGATGCTCAGAGGTCGGAGGCGGTTGGCATGGCGCAGGGCGAGGTGCTCGGATTCGAGGAGTACGTACGGACCCGCCAGGAGGCCCTGCTGCGCAGCGCCCGGCGTCTGGTGCCCGACCCCGTCGACGCGCAGGACCTGCTCCAGACCGCCCTCGCCCGCACCTTCGGCCGCTGGGACGGCATCGCCGACAAGTCACTCGCCGACGCCTATCTGCGCCGCGTCATGATCAACACCCGTACGGAGTGGTGGCGTGCGCGCAAGCTCGACGAGATCCCCACCGAACAGCTCCCCGAGGCGCGCGTCGAGGACGGCACTGAGCAGCACGCCGACCGCGCCCTGCTGATGGAGATCCTGGGGATCCTGGCACCCAAGCAACGCAGTGTCGTGGTGCTGCGACACTGGGAGCAGATGAGTACGGAAGAGACGGCCGCGGCGCTCGGGATGTCGGCGGGTACGGTGAAGAGCACGCTCCACCGGGCGCTGGCCCGGCTCCGCGAGGAGCTGGAGACCAGGGAGCTGGCGAGCAGGGAAGCGGCGGGCGCCGAGCTGCGCGCCCGCGCGCCGGAGCGCGGTGCTCCGCGTCGGGACAGGGGTGACGGCCGAAGTCGTCGCGACAGCCGTGGCGGCCGCGACGGCCACGACGGGCGTCAGGGACAGGGACGGGAACAGGAGCGGGCGAGGTGCGCGGCCTGAAAGGCCCCGGTCGGCCGGGGGGCGGAACATTCACGGCGGCTGCCATGGCCATGGCCGGGCTCGCCGCCTTCTGTGTGCTCACCGCCGGCTGCGCGACCGGTGGTACGGGGACCAGGGACGAGGGCGCCGCGGTGTCCATGCCGGTCGAGCGGGGCCTGCCGACCACCCCCACGACGTCCGTGCCGTCACCGGCGGAGACCGTCGACGCCGTGTCGCTGCTCCGACAGGATCCGAAGGTCGGCAGAAGGATCAAGGCCGATCTCAAACCGTGCGCCGAGGACGTCTATCCGGTGGACACCTCGTACGGAGAACTCACCGGCGGTACCGCGCCCGATGTCGTGATCAATGTGATGACCTGCGGTGACGCCGTCGGTATCGGTACGTATGTGTACCGCTCCGAGGACGGCCGGTACAGGAACGTCTTCACCAACGAGGAGCCCGCCGTCTACGCGACGATCGACCGCGGCGCGCTGGTCGTCACCCGGCAGGTGTACGCGAAGGGCGATCCGGTGACCTACCCCTCCGGGGAGGACGTCGTCACCTACAGCTGGGGCGACGCCAAGTTCAGCGAGCGCTACCGGGTGCGCAACAGCTACAGCAGGGCGGTGGGCGGCGGCGTGAGCACGCCCGAGCCGACCGTGCCGGGCGAGAACTGAGGACCGGACGATGGCCGGGACCCATGTGCTCTTCGTCGAGGACGACGATGTCATCCGCGAGGCCACCCAGCTCGCGCTGGAACGCGTCGGCTTCGTGGTCACCGCCATGCCCGACGGACTCTCCGGTCTGGAGGCGTTCCGCGCCGAACGGCCGCAGATCGCGCTGCTCGATGTGATGGTGCCCGGTCTGGACGGCGTCAGCCTGTGCCGTCGTATCCGCGACGAGTCGACCGTCCCCGTGATCATGCTGTCGGCGCGCGCCGACTCCATCGACGTGGTGCTCGGCCTGGAGGCCGGCGCCGACGACTATGTGACCAAACCGTTCGACGGGGCGGTACTGGTCGCCAGGATCCGGGCCGTACTGCGCCGCTTCGGCCACGCGGGCGGACCCGCGGCCGGTGAGGGGAACGCGCAGGACGGCCCCGCCGTCTGCGGAGTGCTGACCTTCGGCGATGTGGAGATCGACACGGAGGGCATGGAGGTGCGCAGGGCCGGTGCGCCGGTGGCGCTGACACCGACGGAGATGCGGCTGCTGCTGGAGTTCTCCGCCGCGCCCGGGACCGTGCTCTCCCGCGACAGACTGCTGGAGCGGGTCTGGGACTACGGCTGGGGCGGTGACACCCGGGTGGTCGACGTCCATGTCCAGCGGCTGCGCACCAAGATCGGTCAGGACCGGATCGACACGGTCCGCGGCTTCGGTTACAAGCTCAGGGCATGAGACGGCTCGCTCTGCGCACCGGCGTCAGATGGAAGATCAGTATCGCGATCGCGGCCGTGGGCGCGCTGGTCGCGGTGGCGCTGAGTCTGGTGGTGCACAACTCGGCCCGGGTCTCGATGCTCGACAACGCACGTGAGGTGCAGCTCGAACGGCTGCTGTTCGCGGAGCGGATGTACGACTCCACCAAGGAACCCAAGTTCGGCACGAAGGTCGACGACCCCGCGCTCCCGTACGATCTGCGCGCCAAGGTGAGAGAGGGCCGGCGCGCGACCTATGTGCAGGAGAACGCGCACGGGGTGCCCGATGTCTGGGCCGCCGTACCGATGGGCAACGGCGCCGTGCTCTCGCTGCACAACAAGTTCGCCGACCGCAGCGCGACGATCATGAAGGATCTGGACCGTTCCCTGATCATCGGTTCGGTCTCGGTGGTCTTCGGGGGATGCGCCCTGGGGGTGCTGATCGGCGGGCAGCTCTCCCGCAGGCTGCGCAGGGCCGCGAGCGCGGCGGCCCGGGTCGCGGAGGGCAACACGGACGTACGGGTCGGGGACGCCGTCGGCGGAGCCGTACGGGACGAGACGGACGATCTGGCCCGCGCGGTGGACGCGCTGACCGATGCCCTGAACAAACGGATCGAGGCCGAGCGCCGGGTCACCGCGGATATCGCGCACGAGCTGCGCACCCCGGTGACGGGCCTGCTCACGGCGGCCGAACTGCTGCCGCCGGGACGCCCCAGCGAACTCGTACGGGACCGGGCCCAGGCCATGCGGACCCTGGTCGAGGACGTACTGGAGGTGGCCAGGCTCGACAGTGCCTCGGAGCGCGCCGAACTCCAGGAGATCGCCCTCGGTGAGTTCGTCGAGCGCCGGGTGGCGCTGCTGAACCCCGAGATCGAGGTCAAGGTGGTGCACGAGTCCCGGGTGAACACCGACCCGCGGCGGCTCGAACGCATCCTCGGCAATCTGCTGGCCAACGCGGCCGAGCACGGCCGGGCACCCGTCGAGGTCACGGTCGAGGGCCGGGTCGTACGCGTACGGGACCACGGCCCCGGATTTCCCGGGGCGCTGCTGCGTGAGGGCCCGAGCCGGTTCCGTACGGGCGCCACCGACCGCGCGGGCCACGGCCACGGTCTGGGCCTGACCATCGCGGCCGGCCAGGCCCGGGTCCTCGGGGCCCGGCTGACCTTCCGCAACGCGGGTCCCGAAGGCGCGGCGGAGCTCACGAGGACGGGTGGCGCGGCGGACCTCGCGAGGACAGGAGGCGCGGGCGGCGCCATCGCGGTCCTCTGGCTCCCGGAACACGCCCCGACGGCCACGGGCAGCTTCCCGATACTCAAGCTCCCCTGACGCTCAAGATCCCCTGACGGGAATCGGCGACGGCCCCCGGCGCGGGTGCGCCGGGGGCCGTCGGGCCGTCGGACCGGGGCCGTCGGGCCACGGAGACGGGGAGGGGATCAGGCGGACTGCGGAACCTTGCCGGCCGGCACCGCGGCCGTTTCGGCGGGCGCCGGTCCGGCGCCCCGCAGCGGGACCTCCTTGACGAAGAAGGCCGCGACGAATCCGATCACCGCGACCGCCGCACCGAGCGTGAAGGCGGCGTGCGTACCGGACGAGACCGCGACCTGGTACGCCTCGCGCACCGCGTCCGGCAGCTTCGCCAGGCTCGCCGCGTCGAGCTGCGCGGACTGCTGGGTGGCGCCCGCCCCGCCCGCGCCGGCCATCTCGTCCTGCACCCGGCTGGTGAACAGCGCGCCCATGATGGCGACGCCGAAGGAGCTGCCGAGCGTACGGAAGAGGGTGGTCGCGGAGGAGGCCACGCCCATGTCCTTGAGCTCGACGCTGTTCTGCGCGACCAGCATGGTGATCTGCATCAGGAAGCCCATGCCGGCGCCGAGGACGGCCATATAGACACCCGAGGTCAGCCGCGAGGTGCCGGTGTCCATCTGCGCGAGCAGGAACAGCCCGACGGTCATCAGCCCGCCGCCCATGATCGGGAAGATCTTGTACTTGCCGCTGCTGGTGGTGACCCGGCCCGCGATGAGCGAGACGAGCATCATCGACAGCAGCATGGGCAGGAGCAGCAGTCCGGAGTTGGTGGCCGAGGCGCCCTGGACGGACTGCTGGAACAGCGGCAGGAAGAGCACCGCGCCGAACATCACGAAGCCGGTCAGGAACCCGATCACCGACATCAGGGTGAAGTTGCGGCTGCGGAAGATGTGCAGCGGCATGATCGGCTCCGCGACCTTGGTCTGCACGACGACGAAGCCGACGAGCGAGACGACCCCGATCGCGATCAGTTCCATGATCATGGCCGAGCCCCAGGCGTACTCCGTACCGCCCCAGGTGGTCACCAGCACGATCGAGGTGATGCCGACGGTCAGCAGCGCGGCGCCGAGATAGTCGACCTTGACCCGCGACCGGTCCTTGGCGGGCAGATGCAGTACGGCGGTGATCATCACCAGCGCCACCGCGCCCAGCGGCAGATTGATGTAGAAGCTCCAGCGCCAGCCGAGATGGTCGGTGATGGTGCCGCCGACCAGCGGTCCGCCGATCATGGCGAGCGCCATCACACCGGCCATCATCCCCTGGTACTTGCCCCGCTCCCGGGGCGGTATCAGATCGCCGATGATCGCCATGACACCGACCATCAGACCGCCGGCGCCCAGGCCCTGGACGGCGCGGAAACCGATGAGCTGCCCCATGTCCTGGGCCATACCGCTCAGCACGGATCCGATCAGGAAGATCACGATCGAGGCGAGGAAGACGCCCTTGCGTCCGTACATGTCGCCGAGCTTGCCCCAGATCGGGGTGGAGGCGGCGGTCGCCAGGGTGTACGCGGTGACCACCCAGGACAGATGCTCCAGCCCGCCCAGCTCACCGACGATGGTCGGCATCGCCGTACCGACGATCATGTTGTCCAGCATGGCCAGCAGCATCGCGATCATCAGCGCGAGCAGGACCACACGCACACTGCGCGGCTGAGGCCCGTCCTTGGCCGCCCCGTCGGGCTTCGGCGCCGTTTCGACACCGTCGGTCGGCGTGCCCTTCCCTGTCTGTTTCCCGGTCCGACTCATGTTCCCCACTCCCCTGCACTCCCCTGACACTTACTTGCCGCCCGGCAAGCTGACTACACTGGGGAAGGTAGACCCCTTACTTGCCGGGCGTCAAGTAAGCCAATCGTCGGGAGAGCACCATGGGCAGCACACAGCACCCGCGGCGGGGTAACACCCGTCAGCGCATCCAGGACGTCGCGCTGGAGCTCTTCGCCGAGCAGGGGTACGAGAAGACCTCACTGCGGGAGATCGCCGAGCGGCTGGATGTCACCAAGGCCGCGCTGTACTACCACTTCAAGACCAAGGAAGACATCCTGATCAGCCTCTTCCAGGATCTGACCCGCCCGATCGACGAGCTGATCGCCTGGGGCCGGACCCAGCCGCACACACTGGAGACCAAGCAGCAGATCCTGCGCCGCTACAGCGACGCGCTGGCACAGGCGACACCGATCTTCCGGTTCATGCAGGAGAACCAGGCGACGGTGCGCGATCTCAGCATCGGCGAGACGTTCAAGAGCCGCATGATCGACCTGATGGATCTGATCCAGGACCCCGAGGCGTCCCTGACGGACCGGGTCCGCTGCATCAGCGCGCTCTTCACCATGCACACCGGCCAGTTCGCCCTCCGGGAAGTCGAAGGAGACCCCGAGGAGAAGCGTCAAGCCATCCTCGAGGTCTCCACCGAACTGATCAGCCGGGCCCATCGGGTCAATCCGTAACGCGGGTCGATCCATGACACGGACCGGCCCATGGCCCCAGGTCACACCTTGACGCCCACCGAACGCAGGAAGTTCACGGGGTTGACGGCCGAGCCGTAGTTCGGGGTCGTACGGATCTCGAAGTGCAGGTGCGGGCCGGTGGAGTTGCCGGTATTGCCGGACAGACCGATCAGCTGGCCCGTCTTCACGTACTGGCCCACAAAGACCTTGATCTTCGAGAGATGCGCGTACTGGGAGTACGTACCGTTCGCGTGCTTGATCACTATCGCGTTGCCGTACGCGGGACCGTCACCGGCGCCGTAGGAGCCGGCCTTGACGACCGTGCCGCCGTGGACGGAGTGGACCGCGGTGCCGATCGGTACGGCGAAGTCCTGGCCGGAGTGCTTCGCGGCCCACATATTGCCGCCGCGGCCGAAACTCGCGCTCAGTGTGTACTTGACGACCGGATCGATCCAGGAGGCGGCCGTCCTGGCGTTCGCCGCGGCCTTCGACTCCTTCGCCTTCGCGTCGCCGGCCTTGGCGACGGCCTTGGAGGCCGTCTTGGCCTGCACGGTGGCCTGGTGCTGGACGGCGGCCGTGGAGGCGGCCGGAGCGGCGGGGGCTTCGCCGCCGGTCGCGGCGAACGCCGCCCCGGTTCCGGCCGCCAACGACACTCCGAGTCCGGCAGCCAGGACACCGGCACGGGTACGAAGGACGGACGGGCGGGCGAGACGGGACAGCTTGCGCTGCGACATTCGGGGAACCTCCGGGCATCAAGGGACCCGGCACCTGCGCGCCGGGCTGACCACACCTTGGTAACCCGGACCCCCTCGCATCCCAAAACACCCCATCTACGACATCTCTACGTAGAAACGCCCCGGCCGATCCCTCGCCCGGCCACCCACCACCCCCAAGCAAGACGTGCCTTTATGTGCCGATATAAACATGTTTAGCCGCAGGTGAAACGGGGCGAAAACCGGCATCTCATCTGACCGGATGGGCCGACCGCACCGGACCGCCGAAGGACCCGCCCGGCACCGGGCCGAAAGTCCCGCCCGATGCCCACCGCCGCCACTATCCCGGCTCGTAGGACCGGAATCGGCTGTGCGGCACATCACGGCCACCGGGCCGAAGGGCCGTCCGATTCAGGACCAAGGGCCCGGTTCGCCAGGGCGCGCCGCCGACCCGCCCCCGGGGCGCCCGCACAGCACAAGGGGCTGCCCCGGACCGTGGGAAACGGTCCGGGGCAGCCCCTTCAGTCACTCAGCCCGTGGCGCAGACGAACCTCAGGCTTCCTTCGTCAGGTTCGGACCGCCGCCCGCCGCCTGCTCGATCGGAGGAACGTCCGGCAGAGGCGACTTCTCCTCGCCGCGGAAGGTGAAGGCCTTCGCCTCACCCTCGCCCTCGGTGTCCACGACCACGATATGACCGGGACGCAGCTCTCCGAAGAGGATCTTCTCGGAGAGGATGTCCTCGATCTCGCGCTGGATCGTCCGGCGCAGCGGCCGGGCGCCCAGGACCGGGTCGTAACCCTTCTTGGCGAGCAGCGACTTGGCGGACGGGCTGAGCTCAAGGCCCATGTCCCGGTCCTTCAGACGCTCGTCCACCTTGGCGACCATGAGGTCGACAATCTGGATGATGTCTTCCTCGGTGAGCTGGTGGAAGACGACCGTGTCATCGACGCGGTTGAGGAACTCGGGCCGGAAGTGCTGCTTCAGCTCTTCATTGACCTTGTTCTTCATCCGCTCGTAGTTGGTCTTGGTGTCGCCCTGGGCCGCGAAGCCCAGGTTGAACCCCTTGGAGATGTCCCGCGTCCCGAGGTTGGTCGTCATGATGATGACCGTGTTCTTGAAGTCCACGACCCGGCCCTGGGAGTCGGTCAGCCGACCGTCCTCCAGGATCTGCAGAAGGGAATTGAAGATATCGGGGTGGGCCTTCTCGACCTCGTCGAAGAGGACGACGGAGAACGGCTTCCTGCGCACCTTCTCGGTGAGCTGGCCGCCCTCTTCGTAACCCACGTATCCGGGGGGAGAACCGAAGAGCCGCGACACCGTGTGCTTCTCGCTGAACTCCGACATGTCGAGAGCGATCAGCGCGTCCTCGTCACCGAAGAGGAATTCGGCGAGCGTCTTGGACAGCTCGGTCTTACCGACACCGGACGGACCGGCGAAGATGAACGAACCACCGGGGCGCTTGGGGTCCTTCAGACCCGCTCGCGTACGGCGGATGGCCTGCGAGAGCGCCTTGATGGCGTCCTTCTGCCCGATGACGCGCTTGTGCAGCTCGTCCTCCATACGGAGCAGGCGCGAGGACTCCTCCTCGGTGAGCTTGAAGACCGGGATACCCGTCGCCGTCGCCAGGACCTCGGCGATCAGCTCCTCGTCCACCTCGGCGACGACATCCATGTCGCCGGCCTTCCACTCCTTCTCCCGCTTGGTCTTCGCGGCCAGGAGCTGCTTCTCCTTGTCACGGAGAGAGGCGGCCTTCTCGAAGTCCTGGGAGTCGATCGCGGACTCCTTGTCGCGGCGGACACCCGCGATCTTCTCGTCGAACTCGCGGAGGTCCGGCGGCGCGGTCATCCGGCGGATACGCATCCGGGAGCCGGCCTCGTCGATCAGGTCGATCGCCTTGTCCGGCAGGAAGCGGTCCGAGATGTAGCGGTCGGCGAGCGTCGCGGCGGCGACCAGCGCGGAGTCCGTGATGGACACGCGGTGGTGCGCCTCGTAACGGTCGCGCAGGCCCTTGAGGATCTCGATCGTGTGCGGCAGCGACGGCTCCGCGACCTGGATGGGCTGGAAGCGGCGCTCCAGGGCCGCGTCCTTCTCCAGGTGCTTGCGGTACTCGTCGAGCGTCGTCGCACCGATGGTCTGCAGCTCACCACGGGCCAGCATCGGCTTGAGGATGCTCGCGGCGTCGATCGCGCCCTCGGCGGCGCCGGCACCCACCAGGGTGTGCAGCTCGTCGATGAACAGGATGATGTCGCCGCGGGTGCGGATCTCCTTGAGGACCTTCTTCAGACGCTCCTCGAAGTCACCGCGGTAGCGGGAGCCCGCGACGAGCGCGCCGAGGTCGAGGGTGTAGAGGTGCTTGTCCTTGAGGGTCTCGGGCACCTCGCCCTTGACGATGGCCTGCGCCAGTCCCTCGACGACCGCCGTCTTGCCGACGCCGGGCTCGCCGATGAGGACCGGGTTGTTCTTGGTACGGCGGGACAGCACCTGCATGACCCGCTCGATCTCCTTCTCGCGCCCGATGACCGGGTCGAGCTTGGACTCACGAGCGGCCTGGGTGAGATTCCGGCCGAACTGGTCGAGGACCAGGGACGTGGAGGGCGTGCCCTCGGCAGGACCGCCCGCTGTGGCGGCCTCCTTGCCCTGGTAGCCGGAGAGCAGCTGGATGACCTGCTGCCGCACCCGGTTGAGATCGGCGCCCAGCTTCACGAGGACCTGGGCGGCGACGCCCTCGCCCTCGCGGATCAGGCCGAGCAGGATGTGCTCCGTACCGATGTAGTTGTGGCCGAGCTGAAGAGCCTCACGGAGCGAAAGCTCCAGGACCTTCTTCGCACGGGGGGTGAAGGGGATGTGGCCCGACGGGGCCTGCTGCCCCTGGCCGATGATCTCCTCCACCTGCTGGCGGACCGCCTCGAGCGAAATCCCGAGGCTCTCCAGGGCCTTAGCGGCGACACCCTCACCCTCGTGGATAAGGCCCAGGAGGATGTGCTCGGTGCCGATGTAGTTGTGGTTGAGCATCCGGGCTTCTTCCTGAGCCAGGACGACAACCCGCCGCGCGCGGTCGGTGAACCTCTCGAACATCGTTAATCGCTCCTCAGAGCGGTCAGGCAGTAAAGGGGTCGGTCCCCTCCCTGTCCTTCCGCAGCTTAGTCCCGCAAGCGGGGACCGCTCATTCCAACTGCCGACTACCTGTCCCAGGCTCCCAGCCCCGAACACCGGACAACAGCTCCAACCCGATGGTGCGAGACGATGTTCCCGCAGGCCAGGCAGATACCCTCGCCATCAGTACGCCGATGGCGAACGCGAGACGCCCGGGACCGCGTGTCGCCCCTTCCCACTAGGAATGTCTTACCCGTAAGCAGTGACAGTCCATGCGGCGCACCCCCGTTCCCTCCGCTACGGGCGAACACCCTTGCGCTCTTGAATGCGCCCGCACGCCCCCGCATTGGACACGCTGTGCAAAGAGGCGCCGACGTAGCGTAACTCCGGGCACGGCTCGGGAGTTGCTCCGGTCATGGCCTTCAGTGTCCCGCCCCCTCGCGGCCCGCTCGAACACGGGCCGGGCGTACCCCGTCCCGGCGTTGACGGTCCGTACGACGGCGGTCATGCGCGGTGGTACGAGGACGAACTGGGCTGGGCGGCGGAGGCCGGGCCGCCGGTGCTGCTGCCGACCGGGCTCCGCTTCGATGTGCTGGAGCTGCCCGCGGACGCGGGGGCGGCCGTACTGCGGAGGATCGGCCCGACGGGGCCGGTGGCGCTGCTCGGCGGGCGCATGGGAGTGCTGGTGGCCGCGGGAAGCGCGGACGAGCTGCCGGGACTGCTCGACTGGCTGGAGTGGGGCGGGATCGCCCTGGGGCTGACCGCTCTCGGCGTCGGCGGGCGGATCACCGCCCCCGCGCCACCGCGGTGGCCCGGTCCCAGCGCACAGGGGGCCGCTGTGTGGTTGCGGCCCCCCGAGCCCGGACTCGAGACGGAGTCGACACTGCCGGCGCTCGCTCTGTGCGGGCGGGGCGGCAACGGGGGCAGTGGTGGGGGTGCCCCCGATCTCGTACGGCTCGTGGACGCGGCGGCGACTGAGTGCCACCGGGCCCGGTTGTCGCGCACTTCGCGCGGAAATACGCTTCGTACGAATACTCAGCCGTTGGCCTTCTCGTAGGCTTCGCGGATCTCGGCGGGAACACGGCCGCGGTCGTTGACGCTGTAGCCGTTCTCCTTCGCCCACTTGCGGATTTCCGCGGTGTCCTTGTTCCCGCCCGTGGCGACACGGCCCTTGCCGCGGCTGGCCGCGGCGCGGCCACCGGTACGCCGGCCACCCTTGGTGTACGGATCGAGGAGCCCACGCAGCTTGTCCGCATTGGCTGTCGTGAGGTCGATCTCGTAGGTCTTCCCGTCCAGAGCGAACGTCACCGTCTCGTCCGCCTCGCCGCCGTCGAGGTCATCGACAAGAAGGACCTGAACCTTCTGTGCCACCGGATTTCCTTTCATCGAAAATGCAGTACGCGGAAAGGAAACCGCTTTTCTCAGGAAAACACAAACCCCCGGCAGAGGTTCAGCCGCGCAAGAAGACGGGAAACGTGCGCGATTCGGACATAGGGATCGGCACAGGAGTCCGGGCGATCACAGGTGCAGAAGCATCCGGCTGTTGCCCAAGGTGTTCGGCTTCACCCGTTCGAGACCGAGGAACTCGGCAACGCCCTCGTCATAGGAACGCAGCAGCTCTCGGTAGACATCTCCGTCCACCGGTGTCTCACCGATCTCCACGAAGCCGCGCTTCGCGAAGAACTCGACTTCGAAGGTGAGGCAGAATACCCGGCGCACTCCGAGCCAGCGGGCCGTCTCCAGCAGCTTGTCAAGTAGTTGATGCCCTACTCCCGCACCCCTGACCACGGGATCCACGGCGAGTGTGCGTACTTCGGCGAGGTCTTCCCACATCACATGCAAGGCACCGCAGCCGATGACACTCGCGTCCTCGTCGCGTTCCGCGACCCAGAACTCCTGGATGTCCTCGTAAAGCGTCACCGGCGCTTTGTCGAGCAGGATGCCTTCGCTCACGTAAGGGTCGACGAGACGGCGGACAGCCGGTACATCCCTGGTCCTGGCCCGCCGGACGGTGATGGCATTTGCTTCGGCATTGGGAAGCGGAAGGGCTGTGAGCATGACCGGACGCTATCGCCCCGCCCCCGGGGGCCCCTCGGCGCCCTCAGTCCCGGCACCTTCCGCGGGGTCACCTTCCGGACCGTCGGCCCGGACCATACGGACGGCGTCCTGAAGTGACTGCCGCTGCTCGGACGACATCATGCCGAAGAAGGCGACCAGTGCCGCCGCCGGGTTGTCACTCTTCGACCACGCCTCGTTCATCAACGCCGCCGCGTACGCGGCACGGGTGGAGACCGCTGTATATCGATAGGCGCGGCCCTCGACTTCCCTGCGTACCCAGCCCTTCTGATGGAGATTGTCCATTACGGTCATGACGGTGGTGTAGGCGATGGACCGTTCCCGCTGAAGGTCTTCGAGGACTTCCCGGACGGTGACCGGACGGTTCCATTGCCAGACGCGTGTCATGACGGCGTCTTCCAGGTCTCCCAATTGACGGGGCACGCCTTCACCATAGTGCGAGATGTCCGAATGGCCGGTTATTGACGTAACAAAAAGGACGTACGACTGGGAATCAGTCGTACGTCCAGGTCATACGGTGAAGTGCGCGTGGGGCGCCGGAGGCGCTCCCCGCAGACGGCTCGCACGCCGTCCGCGCTCGCGGTTCAGACGCCGTCGGCGCCCGGGGTGCCGGGGGTGCGGCCCTGCTGCTGGGCGGACTCGGCGCGGGCGAGGACCGCGTCGACCGCCGCGTCCTCCTTGGCCTTGTTGGGGCCGCCCTGGCTCTTGACGATCGTCACGACCAGGCCGATGAAGAAGGCGGCCATCACCACGGGCGGTACGAGCGCGGATACGTAGTCCATGCCGTCCAGAGTAGCTATCCGGCGGCCAGCTCCTCCGGCGGGGGCGCGGGACGGCGGCGGGGCGGGAAGACCTCGGACGGCTTGGGCATCGGCCGGCCGGGGGCGGGCGGCTGCCGCGGTCCCGGCTTCTTCCGGGGCTCCTTCGGCTCGCCGGGCTCCTTCCCGGGCTCCTTGACGTTCGGGTCCGCGGGCTCCTCGGGCTCGTTCGGCTCCCCGGACTCCCCGGACTCTCCGCCCTCCCCGGACTCCCCGGACCTGCCGGGCCGTTCCGGTCCGCCGGAGGCGAGGCCCCCGGGAAGCGCCAGAAGCCGGGTACGGGGAGCGGGGGTCATGGCGGCGACCGTGCCGCCGGCGACGGTGGAGCGGGCGGCGAGACGGGCCCGTACGGACCGTTCCGCGAGCCGCTGACAGCGGTCGAGCAGGGCCGCGGCGACCGGGTTGCCGCGCAGGGCGCGCAGCGCCGCGAGATCGTCCGGCAGCGGGACGTAGCCGGACGCCAGGGCGTCCTGGAGCAGTTCCAGATAGCCGGTGAGGGAGCCGGGGAGCGCCTCCCGGTACCGGGCGAGATCGGCCACCAGGAACGCCCGCAGCCTCCCCGCCTCCCGTACCGCCTCGTCCACGGACTCGGCGAGCCGCAGGCAGGCCTGGACGTCCTCGTTCGGGAGCGGGACGGGATGAAGGGCAACGGCGAGGGCGCGTCGGAGCACACGCAGCTCCTCGGCACCGAACGCCATGCCGCCGCGGGATCCGTATGGCGTGGGCATGCGGCGACACTACGCGCCAAAGGGACAAAATCCGTTTAACGCCTCTCCGCTGGCGCGGCCCGCCCGCCGAACGGGGTAGGCCGCCCGTACGCCCGCACACCCGGTCCGCCGCCTGGTCCGCTCCCTGTCCGCTCCCGGTCCGCTCCCGGTCGGAGCGGGGCGGCGGACCGGGCAGGGCACATGCTCATGGCGGACCGGGCAGGGCTCACATACGGGAGACGTTCCGTTCGTACACCAGGCGCAGACCGATCAGGGTCAGCCAGGGCTCGTGCTCGTCGATCACTGAGGCCTCACCGAGGACCATGGGGGCGAGTCCGCCGGTCGCGATCACGGTGACCTCCCCGGGATCCTCGGCCAGTTCACGCGCCATCCGCGCCACCACACCGTCGACCTGGCCCGCGAAGCCGTACAGGATGCCCGACTGCATCGCCTCGACCGTGTTCTTGCCGATCACACTGCGCGGGCGGGCCAGCTCGATCTTGCGGAGCTGGGCCCCCTTGACGCCGAGCGCCTCGACCGAGATCTCGATGCCGGGGGCGATGACACCACCCGCGTACTCACCCCGGGCACTGACCGCGTCGAAGGTCGTCGCCGTACCGAAGTCCACGACGATCGCCGGGCCGCCGTACAGCTCGACCGCCGCGACCGCGTTGATGATGCGGTCCGCGCCGACCTCCTTGGGGTTGTCCATCAGGATCGGCACACCCGTCTTGATGCCCGGCTCCACGAGGACGGCGGGGACATCGCCGTAGTAGCGGCGGGTCACCTCGCGCAGCTCGTGCAGGACGGAGGGCACCGTCGAGCAGATCGCGATGCCCTCGACCCCGTCGCCCAGCTCCTCGCCGAGCAGCGGGTGCATCCCCATCAAACCCTGGAGCAGTACGGCGAGTTCGTCCGCGGTACGCCGCGCGTCGGTGGAGATACGCCAGTGCTCGACGATCTCCTCGCCGTCGAACAGACCGAGAACGGTATGGGTGTTGCCGACGTCGATGGTGAGAAGCATCAGGCTTCGACCTCGCGCAGATCGAGACCGATGTCGAGGATCGGGGCGGAGTGGGTGAGCGCCCCGACCGCGAGGAAGTCGACGCCGGTCTCGGCGTAGGCACGGGCGTTGTCGAGGGCGAGCCGCCCGGACGACTCCAGCAGCGCGCGGCCCGCGACGATGCCCACGGCCTCCGCCGTCTCGGCCGGGGTGAAGTTGTCCAGCAGGATCAGATCGGCGCCCGCGTCCAGGACTTCGCGCACCTGGTGCAGGGTGTCGGCCTCCACCTCGATCGGCACGTCGGGGAAGCGGTCCCGTACGGCCTTGAACGCCTCGGCGACACCGCCCGCCGCGACCACGTGGTTGTCCTTGACCAGGGCCGCGTCGGAGAGCGACATCCGGTGGTTGACACCGCCGCCGCAGCGCACCGCGTACTTCTCCAGCGCGCGCAGGCCCGGTGTGGTCTTACGGGTGTCGCGGACCTTGGCGCCGGTGCCTTCGAGCACATCCGCCCAGGCGCGGGTGGCGGTCGCGATACCGGACAGCCGGCACAGGAGATTGAGCGCGCTGCGCTCGGCGGTGAGCAGATCGCGGGTGCGGGTGGTGACGCTGAGGAGCTTCTGCCCGGCCTCGACGCGGTCGCCGTCGGCGACATGCCGCTCCACCGCGAACTCCTCCGTGCAGACGACGGACAGAACGGCCTCGGCCACATTCAGGCCCGCGACCGTACCGCCCTGGCGCGCGGTGAAGTCTGCGGTGGCGACGGCGTCCTCGGGGACGGTCGCGAGGGTGGTCACGTCCACGCCGTGGTCGAGGTCCTCCTCGATGGCCACATGGGCGATGTCCTCGACGAGTACGGGGTCGAGACCGGCGTCGGCGAGAAGCCGGGCGAGGGCGGGGTCGAGACCGCACTCCAGATCGGCGGGGCCGAAACCCTCCTCGCCGCCGGAGCAGCCGCAGCCGTCGCCGCAGCCTCCCGCGGCCGGTGCCGGGGCACCGATCTGGATCAGCGGTACGTCCACGGGTTCGGGGCGTGGACTGTCTTCGGGCGTGCTCACGGTTTACGGCTCCCTGGGGGCGTCGGCGGGATGTGGGGATACGGGACGGGCGGGTGCGGGGCCGGCGGTGGACACGGGACCGGGGGCGGGTGCGGGTGCGGGTGCGGGGCTGACGGGCGGGAAGGCGGCCGTTTCGGTGCGCCGGATCGCCAGCCCGCGGTCGGGCATCAGACGGACGACGAGATGGCGGCGCCAGTCGGTGTCGTCGCGCTCGGGGTGGTCCTCGCGCCAGTGGCTGCCCCTGGTCTCCTCGCGCTCCAGCGCGGCGGCGACCAGGACGCGGGCGACACAGAGGAGGTTGGAGGTCTCCCAGGATTCGACACCGGGCACGGCGGCCTTGTCACCGAGGCCGTTGAAGCCGTCGGGGCCGCCGAGGCCGTTCCGGGGCGGGGCGGTGTCCTGGGAGTCGTCCTGGGACCCGGCGATGTCCTGGGACCGGGCCGTGTCCGGCTGGAGGGCGCGCTGGAAGATGGTCTCCAGTGCCTCACCGGCCGTCCCCAGGCTCCGCGCCGATCTGAGGACGCCCGCGCCCTTGGACATGATCCGCTGGATTCCGGTCCGGGCCTCGGGGGCGATCAGCGGCAGAAGGCTGGTGGCGGGGGCCGGGCCCGTGACACCCGCTTGAGGAGAGCGGTGCTCCGCCGGGCGCCGTGGCGCGGTCGCGATGTCCGCCGCGATCCGCTCGGCGAACACCAGCCCTTCCAGAAGGGAGTTGGACGCCAGCCGGTTCGCGCCGTGGACTCCCGTGCAGGCGACCTCCCCGCACGCGTACAGCCCCGGCACCGTGGTGCGTCCGCGCAGATCCGTACGGACGCCGCCGGACGCGTAGTGCGCGGCGGGCGCCACCGGTATCGGCTCCGTGACCGGGTCTATGCCATGGCTGCGGCAGGCCGCCAGGATCGTGGGGAAGCGGCTCTCCCACATCCGCGCGCCGAAGTGCCTGGCGTCCAGATACATGTGCTCGGCGCCCTGCTCCCGCATCCGGCGCGTGATCGCCTTGGCGACGATGTCGCGGGGTGCCAGCTCGGCCAGTTCGTGCTGGTCGAGCATGAACCGTACGCCGTCGGCGTCGACGAGATGGGCGCCCTCTCCCCGTACCGCCTCGGAGACCAGGGGCTGCTGTCCCTCGGCCCCGGCGCCGAGGAAGAGCACCGTGGGATGGAACTGCACGAATTCCAGATCCGAGACCTCCGCGCCCGCGCGCAGCGCCAGTGCCACTCCGTCACCGGTGGAGACGGCCGGGTTGGTCGTCGCGGAGAAGACCTGGCCCATACCGCCGGTGGCCAGCACCACCGCGGGGGCGTGGACCGCGCCGACGCCGTCGTGCTGGCCCTCGCCCATGACATGGAGGGTGACGCCCGACGTACGGCCGTGCTCGTCCGTCAGCAGATCGAGCACCAGCGCGTTCTCGACGATGCGGAGCGAGGCGGTCCGTACCGCCTCGACCAGGGCGCGGGAGATCTCGGCGCCGGTCGCGTCGCCTCCGGCGTGGGCGATACGGCGGCGGTGGTGGCCGCCCTCGCGGGTGAGCTGGAGCTCACCGGTGGCGGAGGTGTCGAAGTGCGCGCCGGTGCCGATCAGTCTCCCTACGGCCGCGGGGCCCTCGGTGACCAGGGTGCGGACCGCTTCCTCGTCACAGAGTCCGACGCCCGCGACCAGGGTGTCCGCGAGATGCTGCTCGGGGGTGTCCCCCTCGCCGAGCGCCGCCGCTATACCGCCCTGGGCCCAGCGTGTGGAGCCGTCGTCGAGGCGGGCCTTGGTGACGACGACCGTACGGAGCCCGGCGGCCGTGCAGCGCAGAGCCGTGGTGAGACCGGCGACACCGGAGCCGACCACGACCACGTCGGCGTCGATGGCCCAGCCCGGTGCGGGGGCGGTCAGCCGTATTCCGGTTCCGGTCATTTGGGGGCTCCGAAGGTCAGGGGGATGTTGTCGATCAGCCGCGTGGTGCCGACGCGCGCGGCGACGGCGAGGATGGCCTCACCGGTGTGGTCGTCGGGGACCTCCGTGAAGTCGGCGGGATCGACGAGGGCCAGATAGTCCAGGGTGAGGGGCGGGGTGGCGCGGGCCGCCTCGTCGAGCACGGCGCGGGCGGCGGCCCGTACGGCGTCAGCTCCGTACGGGCGGGTCCGCGCGGTGGATGTCCCGGCGACGGCCACGGCATGGGCGTCGGCGGCCAGCCGGGCCTCGCCGAGCGCGGAGAGCGCGGCGGCGCGGGCACCCGGCGCGGGGGCGGACTCGGCGCGGGCGCGCAGCGCGTACAGCGCCCCGAGACGGTCATGGGCGGCGAAGAGGGCCCGGGAGAGGGCGAGAGCGGTGCGGCGCTCGGGCAGGGAGAGATAGCGGTTACGGCTGGAGAGCGCGAGACCGTCGTCCTCACGGACCGTCGGTACGCCGATGATCTCGGCCGGGAAGTTCAGATCGCGGGCCATCCTGCGGATCAGCGCGAGCTGCTGGGCGTCCTTGCGGCCGAAGAAGGCGGCGTCGGGCCGGGTGAGGTGCAGCAGCTTGGCCACGACGGTGAGCATTCCGTCGAAGTGGCCGGGGCGTGAGGCGCCTTCGAGCCGCTCGCCCATGGGGCCCGCGGCGATCGTGACCTGAGGGGCGCCGCCGGGGTAGACCTCGTCGGCGGACGGGGCGAACACCGCGTCGGCGCCGGCCGCCTCGGCGATCTTCAGATCGGCCTGGAGCGTGCGCGGATACCGGTCGAGGTCCTCCCCCGCGCCGAACTGGAGCGGGTTGACGAAGACGGTGACGACGACGAGGCCCGTGGGCCCCGCGTGGGCGCGGGCCGCCCGTATCAGGCTCGCGTGCCCCTCGTGCAGCGCGCCCATGGTCATCGCGACGGTGGTGGGACCGCCCGTGTGCTGATCGAGCAGCCGGTCCAGCTCGGCGCGGGTGGCGGCGAGGGCGATCGTCATCGGGCGCCACCGCCGCGGGTGTCTCCGAGGCTGTCCCCGTCGGCGAGGACGTCCAGGAGGTCTTCGGCCAGCTCCGCCTTGAGCAGTCCGTGCGTCAGGGCGCGGTCCGCGGTCGTACGGGCCATCGCGAGATATCCGGCGACGGCGCCCGGGGCGTGCTTGCGCAGCTCGGCGACGTGCGCGGCGACCGTGCCCGCGTCACCGCGCGCGACGGGGCCGGTCAGGGCGGAGTCGCCGGAGCGCAGGGCGTTGTCCAGAGCCGCGCCCAGCAGTGGGCCCAGCATCCGGTCCGGGGCGGCGACCCCGGCCGTACGGAGCAGCTCCATCGACTGTGCCACCAGCGTGACCAGGTGGTTCGCCCCCAGTGCGAGCGCCGCGTGATAGAGCGGACGTGACTCCTCGGCGATCCACTCGGGCTCGCCGCCCATCTCGATGACCAGGGCCTCGGCGGCCAGGCGCAGCTCCTCGGGGGCGGTGACGCCGAAGGAGCAGCCGGCCAGCCGCTGGACGTCCACCGAGGAGCCGGTGAAGGTCATCACGGGGTGCAGGGCGAGCGGCAGGGCACCGGCGCGCAGGGCCGGGTCCAGCACCTTGGCGCCGTACCGCCCCGAGGTGTGGACGAGCAGTTGTCCCGGCCGTACGGCACCGGTCTCCGCCAGCCCCTCCACCAGACCCGGAAGCGCGTCGTCGGGAACGGTCAGCAGCACCAGCTCGGCGCGGGCGAGGACCTCGGCGGGGGTGACCAGCGGAATGTCGGGGAGCAGGGCCGCCGCTCGCCGTACGGACGCGTCGGAGACTCCGGAGACGGCGACCGGGCGGTGTCCGGCGAGCTGGAGGGACGCGGCGAGCGCGGGACCGACCCGGCCCGCTCCCACGACACCGACGCTGAGCCGGGCGGGGCGGTCCCGGGGATCGAAGGGTTCCTGTGGTGTTGGGTTCACGCGGCGGGGCCTTCCGTTCCAGTCCGCGGGGGGTACCGGACGATTTCTCGCCATGCTACGCCAGCGTTCCGCCCCGCCACTTGGCTGTCCACAGGCTGTGGGCAGGCGGCGGCACGTGGGCGATGATGCGAGCCATGGAAGAAACGAACGAACGGACCGAACAGGCACCGGCCGACGGCGGGAAGACGGACGAGAAGACGGCGGACACCATGCGCCGCCGCAGGCTGGCCGCCTGGCAGGCGTCCGAGCGCGTGCTGACACGGCCCGGTATGAACCAGCGGCTCGGGGAGCGGCTCGCCGCCCTGGCGGCGGACGCGGGATCGGTCCACGATCTGGACGAATGGACGGACCTGTACGGGAACGGGGTCGTCGCCGAGCTGGAGCGGCGGGTGGCCTCACTGCTCGGCTTCCCCGCCGCGGCCTTCTTCCCCACGGGCACGATGGCGCAGCAGGTGGCGCTGCGGTGCTGGGCGGGGCGCACGGGGAACGGGACGGTGGCACTGCATCCGCTCGCACACCCCGAGGTCCACGAGGGCGGTGCGCTGTCGGCCGTCAGCGGACTGCGTATGGTCCACCCGACCACCGAGCCGCGGCTGCCGACCGCCGAGGAGATCCAGGACCTGGCCGATCCGTTCGGCACGCTGATGCTGGAGCTGCCCCTGCGGGACGCGGGCTTCGTCCTGCCGTCCTGGGACGAACTGGTCGCGGTGGTGGACGCGGCGCGCGAGCGGGACGCGGTGGTGCACTTCGACGGCGCGCGCCTGTGGGAGTGCGAGCCGCACTTCGGGCGTACGCGCGCGGAGATCGCGGGTCTCGCGGACAGCGTGTACGTGTCCTTCTACAAGTCCCTGGACGGACTCTCCGGCGGGGCGCTGGCCGGTCCCCGGGAGCTGGTGGAGGAGGCGCGGGTCTGGCGCCACCGTTACGGGGGCCAGCTCTTCCAGCAGTTCCCGGCGGCGCTGTCGGCCCTGGTGGGCCTGGAGCGCGAGCTGCCGCGGCTGCCGTCGTACGTGGCGCACGCGCGGGTGGTGGCCGCGGCGCTGGCGGAGGGCTTCGCGGCGTCCGCGGCGCCCTGGTTCCGCGTCCACCCGGACCCGCCGCACACGCACCAGTTCCAGGTCTGGCTGCCGTACGCGCCGGAGGCGCTGAACGAGGCGGCGGTGCGGCAGGCGGAGGAGACGAAGACGGCGCTGTTCCGCGTCTGGGCGGCGGCACCGTCCGGCCCTCCGGGCCTCTCCTACACGGAGGTCACGGTGACGGAGCCGGGGCTGGAGTGGACGGCGGAGGACGTCCGCGCGGCGGTCACGGACTTCACGACGCGACTGCCTGCGGGCTAGGGGTCGTAGTCCGGGGTGCGGTGCGCCTCCCGGCGGGGGCCGCCTGCGGCGGGGGCGGTGCGCGCCTGCGGCGCGGGGGCCGGTGGGTGGGGGGTGCGGGTGCCGGGGCCTCCGGAGGTACATGTCCGGACGGCATGATTTACGCCGCGTGCGGACCGGTTTGCTGGGTGCGGGTCTCGTAAGCGGCACAAATCACGCTTTAGTGTCCGAACACGCACCTCCTACGACCCCGACCCCCTCCCGCCGGTGCTCCGACTGCGGGCCAAAAACAAGCCCGTCCGGCGATTGAGGACGGACCCGTCACGCGGACGGACCCGCGCATGGAAACCGGCCCCCGCCGAAACGGGCCCCAGAAGCGCGGCCCCCTAGCTTGGAGGCGACCCCGCACGGACCAGGCCCGTTTCGTAGGCCAGTACCACCACCTGCACCCGGTCCCGCAGCCCCAGCTTGGTGAGGATCCTGCCGACATGGGTCTTCACGGTCGCCTCGGAGAGCACCAGCCGCCCCGCGATCTCCCCGTTCGACAGACCCTGCGCCACCAGCAGCATCACCTCGCGCTCGCGGCCGGTGAGCCGTTCCAGCTCCTTGTGCCGCGGCTTGGTGCTCGTCGGCAGCATCGGTGAGAAGCGGTCGAGCAGCCGCCGTGTGGTGGACGGGGCGACCACCGCGTCACCGCTGTGCACCGAGCGGATCGCGCTCAGCAGTTCGCCGGGCGGCACATCCTTCAGCATGAAGCCGCTGGCCCCGGCCTTGAGCCCGGAGAAGGCGTACTCGTCCAGGTCGAAGGTGGTCAGGATGAGCACCTTCGGCGCGCCCGGTTGAGCGCAGATACGGCGGGTCGCCTCGACACCGTCGAGCCGGGGCATCCGGACGTCCATCAGCACGACGTCCACGGTGGTGGCGCGGAGATTCTCGATCGCCTCCGCGCCGTCGCCCGCCTCCGCGACGACCTCCATGTCCGGCTGCGCGGCCAGCACCATACGGAAACCGGTGCGCAGCAGCACCTGGTCGTCGACGAGCATCACGCGGATCGACATCTCGGGGTTCCTTGTCCGGTAGGGGGAATCAGTGCGCCGGCTTCAGCGGGAGCAGCGCGCTGATCCGGAAGCCGCCGCCCGGACGCGGTCCGGCGTCGAGCGTGCCGCCCACCATCCCGACCCGCTCCCGCATCCCGATCAGCCCGTGACCGCGCCCGTCGGCCCCGCCGTCCTCGTACACCTCGTGCGCCGCGCCCCGGCCGTCGTCCTCGACGAGCAGTCCGAGCCCGTCGTCGAAGTAGACCAGCCGCACACTGGCGCCGACATCGGGTCCGCCGTGCTTGCGGCTGTTGGTGAGGGCCTCCTGCACGATGCGGTACGCGGTCAGCTCCACCCCGCTGGGCAGCGGCCGCGGAGTGCCCTCGATCTTGAAGTCCACGCTGAGGCCCGCGCCCCGCACCTTCTCGACCAGATCCTCTATCTGGCCGACATCGGGCTGCGGTACGTACTCGCCGCCCTCCTTGGTGTCGCCGGTGCGCAGCACGCCGAGCAGTCTGCGCATCTCGGCCAGCGCCTGCCGGCCGGTGCTCGAAATGGTCTCCAGGGCCTCCTTGGCCTGGTCGGGCGCGGCGTCCAGCACATAGGCCGCGCCGTCCGCCTGAACGACCATCACCGAGACATTGTGCGCGACGACATCGTGCAGCTCACGGGCGATACGGGCGCGCTCGGCGGCCACCGCCACCTTCGCCTGCGCCTCGCGCTCCTTCTCCAGCCGGGTGGCGCGCTCCTCCAACTGGTCGAAGTAGGCGCGGCGGGTACGGGCGGAATCTCCCAGCACCCAGGCCAGGGCGAAGGGCACGCTCATGATGATGGCCACGACCACCCGGCCCGCGGTGCTCGTTCCGTCCTCGGGCCAGCGCACCTGGGAGATCGGCGCGGCGAGCAGTCCGCCGGTCAGCGCGAGCTGGGAGGCCCAGCGCGGGCCGCCCTGGGCCGAGACGGTGTAGATCACCACCAGCATCCCGAAATCGGCCGGGTTGACCTCCACGTCCAGCGCGATCTGGGCGACCCCCAGGCCCAGTACGAGCACCAGCGTCTTCTCGGGTGCGCGGCGGCGCAGCGCCACGGACAGGCTCAGCAGCGCGACCACCACGATGGCCACCAGACGGGGCCCCACACCCACGACCTGCTGCACCACCCACAACAGAGAGAACCCGAAGAGCAGGACAGCCCAGAAGCTGTCGACGCCCGTCGGGTGTCTGCGGAGAAAGTCGTAGAAGCGCTGCACGTAACCCAGCGTAGGTAAGCGGAAACGGCGGACGGGTCAACCGGAGGGTCGATCCGGTCGGCGGAAGCGTACTCCCCAAGGTGGAGACTTGGCTCCGTGACGGATGAGACGTGTAAGTCGCGGGGGGTTCGGGGCATACGGTACGGGCCCCGCGCGCGGCGCTGGCGCATGGCCGCCGAGGACGCGCTGTACGGCCCCGGCGGCTTCTATCTGCGGCCGGAGGGACCGGCGGGGCACTTCCGTACCTCGGTGCACGCCTCCCCGCTCTTCGCCGCCGCCGTCGCCCGGCTGCTCACGGCGACCGCCGAGCGGCTGGGTACGAAGGACGTGGCGCTCGTCGACATCGGCGCGGGCCGCGGCGAGCTGCTGACCGGAATCCTGGCCGCGCTCCCCGCCGGGCTCGCCGTACGGCCGTACGCCGTCGAGCGCGCCCCGCGCCCCGCGGGCCTGGATCCGCGTATCGAGTGGTGCGACGAGCCGCCGGCCGGGGTGAGCGGGCTGGTCTTCGCGAACGAGTGGCTGGACAACGTCCCCGTCGACATCGCGGAGACCGGTGACGACGGGACCGTACGGTACGTCCTGGTGCGACCGGACGGTACCGAGGAGCCGGGCGAGCCGGTCACGGGTCCGGACGCGGAGTGGCTGGCCCGCTGGTGGCCGTCGGCCGGGCCCGGCAGCCGGGCCGAGATCGGCCGGCCGCGCGACGAGGCCTGGGCGGCGGCGGTCGCCACGCTGGAGCGGGGGCTCGCGGTCGCCGTCGACTACGCGCATGTACGGGACGCCCGGCCGCCCTTCGGTACGCTGACCGGTTTCCGCGCGGGCCGTGAGGTGCCCCCCGTACCGGACGGGAGCTGCGATCTCACCGCCCATGTGGCGCTCGACGCCTGCGGGCTGCCCGGCGCCGTGCTGCTCGGCCAGCGCGAGGCGCTGCGGGGCCTCGGGGTGAGCGGCGCCCGGCCGCCGCTGTCGCTGGCCGCCACCGATCCGGCCGGATACGTACGGGCGCTGGCGGCGGCCGGGGAGGCGGCGGAGCTGACGGCGCGCGGCGATCTCGGGGACTTCGGCTGGCTGATACAGCCCGTCGGCGTGGAACCGCCCGATCCAGGGTCTTTCGTTTGGGCGAGCCCAGCCTGATCCAAACGAGAGGCCCTCGGTGCCTCCGGGTCGCCGCCGCGCGCCGACCCCATGGGAGACCGTCTGAGAGACTGTCGCCCATGACGGAGACCACCCGGACGACGGTCGGCATCGGCGGCGCCGCGGAGAGCACCGACATGGTGCTCAACATCGGGCCGCAGCACCCCTCGACACACGGTGTGCTCCGCCTCCGTCTGGTGCTCGACGGAGAGGTGATCCGCAGCGCGGAGCCGGTCATCGGCTATATGCACCGGGGCGCGGAGAAGCTCTTCGAGGCGCGTGACTACCGGCAGATCGTGGTGCTCGCCAACCGCCACGACTGGCTCTCGGCGTTCTCCAACGAGCTGGGCGTGGTGATGGCCGTCGAGCGGATGCTCGGCATGGAGGTGCCCGAGCGCGCCGTCTGGACCAGGACCCTGCTGGCCGAGCTGAACCGCGTACTGAACCATCTGATGTTCATCGGCTCGTACCCCCTCGAACTGGGCGGTATCACCCCGGTGTTCTACGCGTTCCGGGAGCGCGAGGAGCTCCAGGCCGTGATGGAGGAGATCTCCGGCGGCCGGATGCACTACATGTTCAACCGGGTCGGCGGGCTCAAGGAGGATCTCCCCGCGGGCTGGCTGGGACGGGCCAGGCACGCGGTCGCCGAGGTCCGCTCGCGGATGGACGTGTACGACCGGCTGGTCCTCGGCAACGAGATCTTCCGGGGCCGTACCCACGGTATCGGGGTGCTGTCACGGGAGGCGGTCCACGCGTACGGGGTGTCCGGGCCGATCGCGCGGGCCTCGGGGGTCGACTTCGATCTGCGCAGGGACGAGCCGTATCTCGCGTACGGCGAACTCCAGGACACGCTCACGGTCGTCACCCGCGAGGACGGCGACTGTCTGGCCCGGTTCGAATGCCTGCTGGAGCAGACGCACAACGCGCTGGCCCTGGCGGACGCCTGTCTGGACCGGATCGCGGAGCTGCCGCCGGGGCCGATCAACCAGCGGCTGCCCAAGGTGCTCAAGGCGCCCGAGGGGCACACCTACGCCTGGACCGAGAACCCGCTCGGGATCAACGGCTACTACCTGGTGTCCAAGGGCGAGAAGACTCCGTACCGGCTCAAACTCCGCTCGGCGTCGTTCAACAACATCCAAGCGCTGACCGAACTGCTGCCCGGGACGCAGGTCGCCGACATGGTGGCGATCCTGGGGTCGCTCTTCTTCGTCGTCGGCGACATCGACAAGTAGCCGCCGCCGGGCGGGAACGGGAGGCGGGCGCTCACGCCCGCGCCTCACCGCGTGTCCGTCGTGGCCAGGAGCCTTGGTCAAGAGCCGTGGTCAGAAGTCGTGGTCAGGAGCTGACCGCGTTGCGCAGCGAGCCGAGTTCGAGCGGCTCGGTCTCGTCGTGCTCGGTCAGATCGATGACCTGGCCGACCGCGCGCTCCTCGGACCCGCGCCGCTCGGCGAGGGCCTCCTCGCCCACCACGTCGGCGAGATCCTCGGCCGCCACGGACTCCGTCGTCTCCGTACGCGCCAACTCGGCGGCCGGTGCGGGCCCTTCGCCGTCGGCCTCGCCCGTGGACTCCGCGTCGCCCGCCGGGTCCGCCGTCTTCTTGTGCTGGCCGCCTTCCTGCCCGCCCCGGGCACCCGGCGCGGCCTGCGTGTGCCCATGTCCGTGCCCGGCCTGCGTACCGAAGAAGTCGAAACCGCCCTCGGGCCGGCGCACCGGGCCGCGCTGCGGGGAGTACGGAACGATCGCGGACGGGGTCGCCGTCCGGGTGGCGGGAAGCGTGGACGCCGAGCGGCCGTGCTGCTCGGCCCCGGCCTCCGGTACCTGATTCCGCCGCGACTCCGCCGACTCCGGCTCCATGGCCTGCTCGACCGCCCGCGCCGCGGCGCGCTCCACGGACTCACGCTCGTGGGCCGCCGCCGCGTCGGCCTCACGCCTCGCCCGCTGGGCCGCGCCGTTGCGCGACAGCTCGTCCAGGGCCCGCGCCGCGCTGAGATACACCCCCGCGACGGGCGTACCGCCCGCCGCCGGCAGGGCCTTGGGCACGACCGCGGCCTCGATGGCGAGCTGACGCCGCCCTTCCAGCGCGGTGGCGCGCTCGGTCTCCGCCGTGGCGTACCGGCGCAGCAGCGCCGCGTGCTCACCGCGCAGCTTGGCCAGCTCGACCCTCTTGGAGCGCAGCTTGGCCTCCAGCTTGAGGCGCAGCTCGCGCGCCTCCTCGACATCGGCCTCCAGCTCGGCCGTGCGCTCCTCGGTCCGCCACTGATCGCTCTCCCGCGCGCGGGTCAGCTCGGCGACCCGGCGGCCGGCGGAGCGGTCCCAGGCACGCATCAGGACCGCGCCGCTGACGGCCGCGGCCGCCGTGGCCGCGACCAGACCGCGGAGCACCACGGGCTCGGTGAAGAGCCAGGTGCCCGCGGCGCAGAGAACCGCGGCTCCGGCGACCGCCGACGGCGGCAGAAGCTTGTGGAGAGGTGGGGAATGGCGGTGGCGTCCACGTGGCATGGCCTGAAATTTACCGTGTGCGGAGACGGATTGGGGGGCCGGTCGAACAATCGGTCCCACCCCGTTTACCCGGGGTGCCGATCCCTTTCCCCTCTTTCCTCTACAGAACTCCGTTTTGCCTGCCGTCACTTACCTTCCGGCGGCCTCGCGGCCGCCGTTCGGCGGCTACTTCTTGACCAGACCTTTGGACTCCAGATACTCCTTCGCGACATCCTCCGGCTTGGCGCGCTCGGCATCGACCTTGAGGTTCAACTGCGCGAGATCGTCGGTCGTCAGCGCGGCGGTCAGCTTGCTCAGGACATCGGCTATCTCCTGGGAACCCGCGTCCTTGGCATTGACCACCGGCAGTACGTTGTCGGCGTTCTGGAGCTTCTTGTCGTCCTCCAGGACGACCAGTCCGAAGCTGTCGAGCGTGCCGTCGGTGGTGGAGCTGAGAACCACCTGGTCCACACCGTCCTTGACGGCCTGCTTGGACTGCGGAGTGCCGACGCCCTTGGGGTCGATCCCCGCGACATCGATGCCGTACGTCTTCTTCAGGCCCGGCGCGCAGAACGGCCGCACCTCGCACTCGTCACCCGCCGCGATCTTTACTTTGATCTTGGACTTTCCAAGATCGGAAAGGGTCTTGAGGCTGTTCTTCTCGGCGAATTCCTTGGTGACCGCGAAGGCATTCTGGTCGACGGCCTGGCCGACCGGCAGCACCTTCAGTCCGAGCGGCTCGGCGAGCTTCTTCAGCTCGGCGACGGTGGCGTCCGCGTCGCTGGACGCGAGCGGCTTCGCCAGTGCCGCGTCGGCGCCGTTCACCTTGGCGTTGAGGAATTCCGTGATCGTCGCCGCGTATTCCGGTACGACATCGATCTCGCCCTTCTCCAGGGACGGTTCGTACAGCTCACGGTTCTCCACCGTGGTCACGGAGGTCGAGTAGCCGGCGTCGCCCAGGATCTGGGCGTACAGCTCCGCCAGCACCTTGGACTCCGTGAAGGCCGCCGCGCCTATGACGAGCGAGCCCTTCTTCGCGGAGCCGGAGCCGGCCGTGGAGCCGGAGTCCGCCTTGCCGTTCTCCAGGCTGTCGCCGCCGCATGCGGCGAGCGACGTGGTCAGAGCCACCGCGCCCAGTACCGCACCCGCGATGCGCGAGGTCTTGCTCATGAGGTTCACCATCTCCAAGAAGCCTTTGGGTCGGTCGTCACGCGGTCGTGCGGGACGGGGTCCTGTCACCGGAGGATCGGGACGGTCCGGAGGGTCCGGAGGACCCGGCCGGCACTGAGGGTCCGGTGGCGACGGACGGAGCCGGGTCGATGACCCGGTCCAGTGCCACCAGCACTCCTTCGACGAGCAGAGCGAGCAGCGCGACGAGGAGTGCGCCCGCGACCACCTGCGGGGTGTTGTACGTGTTGAAGCCGGCGGTGATGATCCGGCCGAGCCCGCCCTGACCGACCATCGCCGCGATGGTGGCGGTGGCCACCACCTGGACGGCGGCGGACCGCAGACCGGTCATGATCAGCGGGTACGCGAGGGGCAGCTCGACCCGGGCGAAGAGCTGGCGCCCGGACATGCCCATCCCCCGGGCGGCCTCGACGACCGCGCTGTCCACCTCCCGCATACCGACATAGGCGTTGGTCAGCAGAGGCGGCACGGCGAAGAGCACCAGGGCGATGACCGTGGGCACCGAGCCCGCGTTGCGCAGCGGCGAGACCATGAACAGGGCGAGCACGGCGAAGACGGGGATCGCCCGGCCCACATTGGAGATATTGATCGCGAGCGCGCCGCCCTTGCCGATGTGCCCCAGATACAGCGCCAGGGGCAGGGCTATCGCGCAGGCCAGCGCCAGCGAGACCCCGCTGACATAGATGTGCTCCGTCAGCCGGTGCCACACACCGCTGTCGCCCTCCCAGTGCGCGCCGGTCGTCAGCCAGCTCCAGGCGTCTCCCAGAACACCCATGTCAGCCCACCGCCTTGACCGGGTCGCCCGCGCCCGCGGCATCCGCCCCGGCGCTCTCAGGGCGGGCCGGGCCCGGCCCGTCCGAAGGACCCGCCGTACGCGTCGTCCGTATCCGGGTCCAGGGCGTCAGCAGCCGCTGCGCCCCGAGCAGCAGCAGATCCGCCACGACCGCCAGCAGCACACAGAGCACGGAGGCCGCCAGCACCTGGGCCTTGAAGAAGCTCGACAGCGCGTCCTCGATCAGATTGCCCAGACCGCCCCTGCCGACGATCGAACCGACCGTGGTCAGCGCGATCGTCGACACCGTGGCTATCCGGAGACCCGCCATCAGGGCCGGCAGCGCCAGCGGGAGCTCGACCTCCCAGAGCATCCGCGCCGGTCCGTACCCCATCCCGCGGGCCGCCTCCCGTGCCTCTTCGGGCACCGAATCCAGCCCCGCCATGATGTTCCGCACAAGAATGGTCAGTGAATAGAGAACCAACCCCGTGATCACCAGGCCGGCGGAGAGCCCGAAGACCGGAAGCAGCAGCGAGAACATCGCCAGCGAGGGAATCGTGTAGAGCAGTGTCGTCAGCCCCAGCACCGGTCCCGCGAAAGAGGGCCTGCTCCGCGCGAGCAGTGCCAGGGGAAAGGCCACCAGCACTCCGATCACGACGGAGACGGCGGTGATCCACACATGCTGGACCGTGGCATCGATCAGCTCCTGGCTGCGGGAGCGGAGATATTCGCCGCAGATCCAGTCGTTCGCCGCCAGGCAGCTCTGTGTCTTCACGCGTTCCACCTCCCCCGTCTGTCCGAACGTATGGCTGGTTCCTACTGTCCGGCGACCTTATCCCCGACCACTGACATTCGCGGAAGCCCGCCACATTCCAGCAACATGGCCTTCACACAACACGCCGCACAATGGGGAACCATGATCCGATTCGAGCACGTCACCAAGCGGTACGCGGACGGTACGACCGCCGTCGACGACCTCTCCTTCGAGGTCTCCCAGGGCGAACTGATCACGCTCGTCGGACCTTCCGGCTGCGGCAAGACCACCACCATGAAAATGGTCAACCGGCTCATCGAGCCGACCGAGGGGCGGATCTTCCTCGACGGGGACGACATATCAGCCATCGACCCGGTCCAGCTCAGGCGCCGTATCGGCTATGTCATCCAGCAGGTCGGCCTCTTCCCGCACAAGACGGTCCTGGAGAACACCGCGACCGTTCCGCATCTCCTCGGCTGGCAGCGCGCCAAGGGCCGCAGCCGTGCCGCCGAGCTCCTCGATCTGGTCGGCCTCGACCCGTCCGTCTACGGCGACCGCTACCCCGAGCAGCTCTCCGGCGGCCAGCGCCAGCGCGTCGGAGTCGCCCGCGCCCTGGCCGCCGACCCGCCCGTCCTGCTGATGGACGAACCGTTCGGCGCGGTCGACCCCGTCGTACGCGACCATCTCCAGAGCGAGTTCCTCAAGCTCCAGGCAGCCGTCCGCAAGACTGTGCTGTTCGTCACGCACGACATCGAGGAGGCCGTCCGTCTCGGCGACCGTATCGCCGTCTACGGACAGGGCAGGATCGAACAGTTCGACGCCCCCGCCGCGGTGCTCGGCACCCCCGCCACCCCGTATGTCGCGGACTTCGTCGGCGCCGACCGCGGCCTCAAGCGGCTCTCCGTCACCCCCATCGAGGAGGGCGATCTGGAACAGCCGCCCGTCCTCCATCTCGACGACCCGCTCGAACGCGCGGCGGCGAAGCTCGCCGAGGAGGGCGCGCGCTGGGCCGTCGTCCTGGACTCCCAGGACAATCTGCACGGCTGGATCTCCACCGACCGGACCGGCGCCTCGACCGCCGGGACCGTACGGGAACACGCCCGCCGGATGGACGCCTGGCTGCCCCTCGGCGCCTCGCTCAAGCAGGCGTTCGCCACGATGCTCCAGCACGACGCCGGCTGGATCGCGGTCATCGACAAGGAGGAGACGGGACGGTTCCTGGGGGTCCTCACCCCCGCGCGGCTGCACGAGGCGCTGCGCCGCTCCATCGACGCGGACGCGCAGGACATCCCCCGTACCGAGGTGGAGCTGGAGACGATCAGCCTCAGTCAGCGCTGAGCCGGCCGCTCATCCACTCCAGCGCCGACGGGATCTCCCTGCGCCAGGTGTTGAAGTTGTGCGCGCCGCTGTCGAGGATGATCGACGACACCTGCGCGGGCGGTCTGACCTTGCTGATGAACTCCCGGGTGGCCCGGAGATTGCGCTCGCCCTTCCTGGAACTGGTGACGAGCAGGGACGAATTGCCCTGCGGAAGATGCTCCAGGCTCCAGAGCAGATCGGCCCGGTTCCTCAGCCGCTGGTCGCCGTGGAAGAGATCACCGGTCGTCGGGTCCTCGGCCGCCTTGTAGTCCGCGGAGAGCCCCGCGCCCACCGAATACCGCTCGGGATGGTGCAGAGCGATCTTCAGCGCGCAGTAGCCACCGGTGGAGTTGCCGATGATGCCCCAGTTGCGCGGCTCGCTCTTGACGCGGTACGTCCGTGACACCGCCAGCGGCAGGTCCCTGGCGAAGAAGGTCTCGGTCTGCGGACCGCGGGGCACGTCCACGCACTCGGTGTCCCTCGGCGGCGACACGGTGGGCCGCAGCATCACCAGGACCATCGGCTGCATCTTGCCCTTCCTGGCCAGCTCCCAGGCGGTCCTCGGATAGTTCAGGCCCTTGATCAGATTCTCCGCCACCCCGGGATAGCCGGTGAGCACCACCGTGGCGGGGAAGGACAGCCGCGAGAAGTGATGCTGGAAGTACTCGGGCGGCAGATAGACATACGCGGTGCTGTCGATCCCCGACCTCGGGCCGCCGATGGCGATCTTCTGGATCTGGCCGGCCACCGTGGGCTGCTTGCTGCCCGGCACGGGTGACCGCTGGGTGTCCATGACCGTGATGTTCTTGCCGTTGCCCGCCCGGCCGACGACCGCCCCCAGCTCCTGCTCCTGGCCGAAGAGGTCCCGCCAGGAACCGTAGAAGAGGAAGTACTGGTTCGCCACCAGGGCGACGGCCATGAAGAGGCTCACCTGAGTGGCGAACAGCAGACCCACTCGGCCGAACACGGCACGCGGCGTACGCGCCGACAGCCGCGGCCACAGCCAGACCGTGGCGAAGAACAGCAGCACGGCCAGCAGGACGGCCAGGGCGAGGACTTTACGGCTGGTAAGACCCATGACCACCGAGCTTTCTCCCGTGAGATTTTCCGGAACGCGGAGGAACCCTTCCCCCCGAGAGCTCCGTCCTGGAGGTCGCGAAATATCCGATGCCGCACAGATGGGGCGAACACGGACACCACACTCTCTCGCGGAGCCACGGGAAGAGATGTCTGCGACGCTAGATGGGGATAAATCGGAATCGGTTCCGACTCGGCCGCGGCACACCCCATGGATACCCGCCAATCGGCTGACGGGCCGTCCGCTCCGCCGGATTTCACCCCGCCCGGACGCACGACACGACAGGCACGCGTCCGGCACCCCCGCCCGGCCCCTCGCCGTACGCCCTTCCGAGCCGGGCCCGGGAAGATCCCCCGGGCTCCTGACGGGACAGGGCCTAGGGTGGGCATATGAGTACGTTGCGTGGACGGGGCACCGTCGAGGGTCTGCCGGAGTGGGACCGCTGCGCGGTCATGGGGGTCGTCAATGTGACACCCGACTCCTTCTCCGACGGCGGACGCTGGTTCGACACCACCACCGCCGTCAAGCACGGCCTCGACCTGGTCGCCGAGGGCGCCGATCTGATCGACGTCGGCGGTGAGTCGACCCGGCCCGGCGCCACGCGGGTCGACGAGGACGAGGAGCTCAGGCGCGTCGTACCGGTCGTACGCGGCCTGGCGGCCGAAGGCGTCACCGTCTCCGTCGACACCATGCGCGCCTCCGTCGCCGAACAGGCCGTCGCGGCCGGCGCCGCCCTCGTCAACGACGTCAGCGGCGGGCTCGCCGACCCGGCCATGGTGCCCGCCGTCGCCGCCGCCCGGGTGCCCTTCGTGGTGATGCACTGGCGCGGCTTCAGCCAGGACATGAACAGCCGCGCCGTCTATACGGACGTCGTCGCGGACGTCGTCACCGAGCTGCGCGCGCGGATGGACGCGGTGATCGCCGGCGGTATCGGCCCCGAGTACCTCGTCATCGACCCCGGGCTCGGCTTCGCCAAGCGGGCCGAACACGATCTGGCACTCCTCGCCCATCTTCCCGAGCTGCGCTCCCTGGGCCGCCCCCTGCTGGTCGCCGCCTCCCGCAAGCGGTTCCTCGGCCATGTCCTCGCCGGCGGCGAAGGCGCCCCGCCACCCGCCCGTGAACGCGACGCGGCCACCGCGGCCGTATCCGCCATCGCCGCACACCAGGGCGCCTGGGCGGTCCGGGTCCATGAGGTACGGGCGACGGCCGACGCGGTCCGCATGGCCCGCGCGGTCGAGGGCGCCGCGTGACCGCCCTCACGGACAACGAGCAGGTCGAGCAGGCGAACACGACCTTCTACGAGGCCATGGAGCGCGGCGACCTCGATTCGCTGTCCGGGCTCTGGCTGGACGGCGGCGCGGACGACGAGATCTCCTGTGTCCACCCGGGCTGGCCGGTCCTCACCGGCCGCGGCGACGTACTGCGCTCGTACGCCCTGATCATGGCGAACACCGAGTACATCCAGTTCTTCCTCACCGATGTCACGGTCTCCGTCGCCGCCGACACCGCCCTGGTGACCTGCACCGAGAACATCCTCAGCGGCGGCCCCGCCGAGGAGAGCGGTGAGCTGGGACCGCTCGTCGGCCAGCTCGTCGTCGCCACCAATGTGTTCCGGCGTACGCCCGAGGGCTGGAAGATCTGGTCGCACCACGGTTCACCCGTTCTGACCGAAACCGATGACGAACCGGAGGACGAGACACCCGCGTAAGTGGGTAGGCGGCCCTCGTGAACGGACGCCGGGAGCGGTGGACGGGGGTGGTGGACAGTGCTGGTGGACAGGGGTGACCACGGGCCGTGTGACACACCGCCCGTCCCCCGCGGGGGAACGGTGTCGGCGCTCGCGGGTAGATTCAAACGAGGGCACGGTGCCGCCCTTGACCGGACAGGTGCCCGAGACCAACGACAGCAGGAGTGATTCGCGTGGATCGTGTCGCGCTGCGCGGCCTCAGGGCCCGTGGGCACCATGGCGTCTTCCCCCGGGAGCGCGAAGAGGGGCAGACCTTCATCGTGGATCTGGTGCTCGGCCTCGACACCCGTCCCGCGGCCGCCGACGACGACCTGGCGAAGACCGTGCACTACGGAATCGTGGCCGAGGAGGTCGTGGAGATCGTCCGGGGAGAGCCGGTCGCTCTGATCGAGACCCTCGCCGAGCGCATCGCCCAGCGGTGCCTCAAGCACGACGGCGTCCAGGAGGTCGAGGTGGTCGTCCACAAGCCCGACGCCCCGATCACCGTCCCCTTCGACGATGTGACCATCACCATCACCCGGAGCCGAGTATGACCCTGTTCTCAGCCAGTGGGTCGCAGAGCGACCCGACCGCGCAGCCGGTACCCGCCTCCGTGGTCGCGCGGGTGGACGCGGCGGACACCACCCTCTCCAATCCGAAACGGGCCGTGGTCTCCCTCGGTTCCAATCTCGGCAACCGGCTGGAGACGCTCCAGGGCGCCATCGACGCGCTGGAGGACACCCCAGGACTGCGGGTCAAGGCGGTCTCCCCGGTCTACGAGACCGAACCGTGGGGGGTCGAACCGGGCTCCCAGCCCGCGTACTTCAACGCGGTGGTCGTGATCAGAACGACTCTGCCGCCGTCCTCCCTGCTGGAGCGCGGCCAGGCCATCGAAGAGGCCTTCGACCGGGTACGCGACGAGCGGTGGGGGCCGCGCACCATCGATGTGGACATCCTCGCGTACGCGGACGTCGTCTCGGACGATCCGCAGCTCACCCTTCCCCACCCCCGGGCCCATGAACGGGCCTTCGTCCTCGCCCCCTGGCACGACGTGGAGCCGGAGGCACAGGTACCCGGCCATGGCGCTGTCGCCGAGCTGCTCTCGTCGATCGGTTACGGCGGTGTGCGCCCCCGGGACGATCTGGAACTCCGCCTGCCCGAGTAGTCGTTAGGCTCAGCGGGTCGGTACGGCAAGGCGAAGGGCGGCTCTCTCGGTGAAGCAGTTGCGGATCGGCGTCCTGGCCGGCCTGTTCGTGGTGGCCGGTGTGCTCTCCTGGGCCGGAGCCCGCCTCTGGGACTCGCTCGGCACCCTGCCGAGCGTGCCGCTCGCGGCACCCATCGTCCTCGCCGTGATCGCCGTCGTGCTCACGGCGACCGCGCTCTCCCTGCGCTCCCGGCTACGCGCCCAGCGCGAGCGGCGCCCGGACGCCAAGGGCGTCGACCCTCTGATGGCGGCCCGCGCGGTGGTCTTCGGCCAGGCCAGCGCCCTGGTGGCGGCCCTGGTCTCCGGGATCTACGGCGGTACGGGCGTCTATCTGCTCAGCCATCTCGACATCCCCTCCCGCCGCGACCAGGCCTTCTACGCCGGCTTCTCCGTACTGGCGGGCCTCGCGGTGATCATCGCGGCCTTCTTCCTGGAGCGCGTCTGCAAACTCCCCGAAGGCCCGGAGGACGACGACCACGACAAACACGGCACGGCGCCGGCGGGTCCGGTCTGATCCACCCTCATCGGGTGTCCGCCGGCCATCGGGTGTCCGCCGGCGTCCCGCGCCCGGCGGCCGAGAAGACCGGCCGGTGAGCCGGGTCAGCGAGCCATGATCAGGCTCATGGCCTCCGCCCGGGTCGCGGGAACGCGCAACTGGCCGCGGACCGCCGAAGTGATCGTCTTGGCGCCGGGCTTGCGCACCCCGCGCATGGTCATGCACATGTGCTCGCACTCGATGACCACGATCACCCCGCGCGGATCCAGGATCTTCATCAGCGAGTCCGCGATCTGCGTCGTCAGCCGCTCCTGGACCTGCGGCCGGCGGGCATAGACATCCACCAGTCTCGCCAGCTTCGACAGGCCCGTGATCTTCCCGTCGGCCGACGGGATATAGCCGACATGGGCGACACCGACAAAGGGGACAAGGTGATGTTCACAGGAAGACATCACCTCGATGTCCTTCACGAGCACCATCTCGTCGTGGCCGAGATCGAACGTCGTCGTCAGTACATCCTCGGGGGTCTGCCAGAGCCCGGCGAATATCTCCTTGTACGCGCGTGCCACCCGGCCCGGGGTCGCGCGCAGTCCCTCACGGTCCGGGTCCTCCCCCACCGCGATCAGCAGCTCGCGCACCGCATTCTCGGCCCGCTTCTCGTCGAATTCGCGTACGGGGCTCTCGCCCTCCAGCGTCACCGGGTCGGTCATGTGTGCCTCGTTCCTGTGCCGTCCTTGTGGGCGCGCATAAGAATGCCGCGCTCCCACAGGCTAAAACCTGGGGGGCGCGGCATCCATTCCGGGCCGGTGGAGGCGTCCGGGGTCAGCTCTCGGGGCGCTCCTCGGGGAGGGCCTCGGTGGAGGTGTCGCCATTGGTCCCGGCGGGCATTCCGCCGTTCGCACCGGCCGCGCCATTGGTCAGCGCCAGCTCCTTCGGCGAGAGCACCGGCGGCCGCGTCGAGGGTGTACGACGCGAGGAGCCGGTCCATGCCGGGCGGGCCGGACGCTTGACGACGGTCGCGAAGACCTCGGCGATCTGGTCCTTGTTGAGCGTCTCCTTCTCCAGGAGCGCCAGAACCAGATTGTCGAGAACGTCACGGTTCTCGACGAGGATCTCCCAGGCCTCGTTGTGCGCGGTCTCGATGAGCTTCTTGACCTCCTCGTCGACCAGCGCCGCGACCTCTTCCGAGTAGTCGCGCTGATGCGCCATCTCCCGGCCGAGGAACGGCTCCGTGTTGTCGCCGCCGAACTTGATCGCGCCGAGCCGCTCGGTCATGCCGTACTGCGTGACCATCGCACGGGCCGTGGCGGTGGCCTTCTCGATGTCATTGGCCGCGCCGGTGGTCGGGTCGTGGAAGACCAGTTCCTCGGCCGCGCGCCCGCCCAGCATGTAGGCGAGCTGGTCGAGCATCTCGTTGCGCGTGGTCGAGTACTTGTCCTCGTCGGGCAGGACCATGGTGTAGCCCAGGGCCCGGCCGCGGGACAGGATCGTGATCTTGTGCACCGGGTCGGAGTTGGGAGACGCCGCGGCGACCAGGGCGTGTCCGCCCTCGTGGTACGCGGTGATCTTCTTCTCCTTCTCGGACATGATCCGGGTCCGCTTCTGCGGGCCCGCCACGACGCGGTCGATCGCCTCGTCCAGAGCGTGGTTGTCGACGAGCTTCTTGTCGCTGCGCGCCGTCAGGAGCGCCGCTTCGTTCAGCACGTTCGCCAGATCCGCGCCGGTGAAGCCGGGCGTACGACGGGCGACCGCGCCCAGATCGACGTCCGGTGCGACCGGCTTGCCCTTCTGGTGGACCTTGAGGATCTCCAGCCGGCCCTGCATGTCCGGGCGGTCGACGGCGATCTGCCGGTCGAAACGGCCGGGGCGCAGCAGCGCCGGGTCGAGGATGTCGGGCCGGTTCGTGGCGGCGATCAGGATGACGCCGCCCTTCACGTCGAAGCCGTCCATCTCGACGAGGAGCTGGTTCAGGGTCTGCTCGCGCTCGTCGTGTCCGCCGCCCAGTCCCGCGCCGCGGTGCCGGCCGACGGCGTCGATCTCGTCGACGAAGACGATCGCCGGGGCGTTCGCCTTGGCCTGCTCGAAGAGGTCGCGCACCCGGGAGGCACCGACGCCGACGAACATCTCGACGAAGTCGGAACCGGAGATCGAGTAGAACGGCACACCGGCCTCACCCGCGACCGCGCGGGCGAGCAGTGTCTTGCCCGTACCGGGCGGGCCGTAGAGCAGCACACCCTTCGGGATCTTGGCGCCGACCGCCTGGAACTTCGCCGGCTCCTGGAGGAACTCCTTGATCTCGTGGAGCTCCTCGACCGCCTCGTCGGATCCCGCCACATCGGCGAAGGTCGTCTTGGGGGTGTCCTTGGTGATGAGCTTGGCCTTGGACTTCCCGAACTGCATGACCCGGGAGCCGCCGCCCTGCATCTGATTCATCAGGAACAGGAAGACCACGACGATCAGGACGAAGGGCAGCAGAGACAGCAGCACCGAGACGAACGGGCTCTGCTTCGAGGGCGAGACCGTATAGCCCTTGCTGATGTCGCCGTTCTGGAACTTGGTCTGAAGTGTGCCCGCCAGCGCGGATCCCTGGCTGCCGATATAGCTGGCCTGGATCTTGTCGCTGCCCTTGACCTTCACACCGTTCTTGAGGTCGACCTTGATGATCTGTTCGTCGCCGGTGGTCAGTTTGACCTGCTCGGCCTGGTTCTTGTCGATCGCCTGGACAACCTCACCGGTGTCCACCGTCTTGTAGCCGCCCGACGAGCCGACGACCTGCATCAACACGACCACGGCGAGGACGGCCAGCACGATCCACATGACCGGCCCACGGAAGTATCGCTTCACGTCCATCCATACGGAGCGAAGTCGCCCCGTCCCTCCTGCCCGTAGGTAAATGCTGCTGTGAGAAAAGACTGTTCTTCGGACGGTACCCCAGCATTGTGGCCCGCGATGGCACGGGACGGCTGACAAACCCGTCTTCCCATGCTCCAACGGCGCGACAAGCGCTGGGGTTCCCGGCGGCTACGGAGCCTTTCCGCGCCGGACGGGATCCAGATGTGGTCTAGCCGCCGTAGACGTGCGGTGCGAGTGTGCCGACAAAAGGCATGTTGCGGTACTTCTCCGCATAATCCAGGCCATATCCGACGACAAACTCATTGGGAATGTCGAAGCCGATCCATTTCACATCGATCGCGACCTTCGCGGCGTCCGGTTTGCGGAGCAGGGTGCACACCTCCAGCGAGGCGGGCTCCCGTGAACCGAGGTTGGAGAGCAGCCACGACAGCGTCAGACCCGAGTCGATGATGTCCTCGACGATCAGGACGTGCTTGCCCTTGATGTCGGTGTCCAGGTCCTTGAGGATCCGGACCACACCGGAGGACTGGGTGCCGGCTCCGTACGAGGAGACGGCCATCCAGTCCATCGTCACAGGGGTGGACAGCGCGCGCGCCAGATCCGCCATGACCATGACGGCGCCCTTGAGGACCCCGACGAGAAGCAGATCCTTGCCCGCGTACTCCGCGTCGATCCGCGCGGCCAGTTCGGCCAGCTTCGCGTCGATCTCTTTCTTGGTGATGAGCACCGACTGGAGGTCGTTGCCCATGTCCTTGTCGTCCACCCGTATCACTTTCGTTGTCGGCCGGGGGTCCGGGACTCGCGCCCCGGGAGACACAGCCGTAGTGCTTCCGCGCTTCAGCCCTGCCGGACGACCAGTCTGCCACCCTGCCTCCTGGCCTCCACGCGGCCGGGCAGGTTGATGGCTCCCTGGCCGCGCCAGCCCGTGATCAGGCGGTCGACCTCTTCGATGTGACGGGCGAACAGCGATCCGGCGGGGGCGCCCGCGGCGATGACCGCCCGGCGCAGCACACGGCGGCGGACGGCGGGGGGCAGCGCGTACAACTTGGCGCAATCCAGCAGCCCCGCCTCGTCCCGTACGGCGCGGTCCGCGTCGGCGGCCCAGGCGTCGAGGGCGTCGGCGTCGTCGCGGGAGAGCTGCGCCGTACGCGCAAGGGCCTCGACGACGCCCTTGCCGAGGCATTTCTCCAGCGCGGGCAGGCCTTCGTGGCGCAGCCGTGAACGGGTGTAGGCGGGATCGCTGTTGTGCGGGTCGTCCCAGACCGGGATCGACTGCACCAGACAGGCCTTGCGGGCGGTCTGGCGGTCGAGCTGGAGGAAGGGACGCCGGTAGCGGCCGGCCGTCCCGGAGACGGCCGCCATGCCGGACAGGGACCGGGTGCCCGAGCCGCGGGCGAGGCCCAGCAGCACGGTCTCGGCCTGATCGTCGCGGGTGTGGCCGAGGAGGACGGCGGCGGCGCCATGGCGCTCGGCCGCGGCGTCCAGGGCGGCGTAGCGCGCGTCGCGCGCGGCGGCCTCGGGACCGCCCTCGCGGCCCACGGTGACGGCGACGGACTCGACGGGATCGAGCCGCATGGCGCCGAGACGGGCCACGACCTCGGCGGCGCGCAGATCGGAGCCGGCCTGGAGACCGTGGTCGACGGTGACGGCACCGGCCCGGACGGAGAGCTTGGGGGCTTCGAAGGCGAGGGCGGACGCGAGCGCCATGGAGTCGGCACCGCCGGAGCAGGCGACCAGCACGAGCGGCCGCCCGCCGCTGGTGGGCGTGGCGGCGGAGCGGGGGGTGGTGGGGGGATTTTCCGCGCGATCGGTCAGGACGTCGTGGAGTACGCGGCGGACCGCCAGGCGTATCGCCGCGACCGCAGGATGGGGACCCATATCCGGTGCCCTTCGTGATGTTATTTGGGGGGTGCCTCGGTCGGTGTACGGACGGAGAGCGTCACTCAGAGTGCGTCGATGGTGACAGAACCGAGCCATTACCCGAGCATTGCACGCCTATCCCTCACTCACGGTCCCTCGGATGGGTGATACATGTGGCGTTCTTCTGCCGGGAGCCGGATCGGGCTCAGGAATCCGGCCTGCGGTGCACCCGCGCGATCCAGTCCGCCGGACTGGCGATCTCCGCCTTGGTCGGGAGCGTGTTCGGTGAGGTCCAGACCCGGTTGAAGCCGGTCATGCCGACCTCCTCGACGACGGACCGTACGAACCGTTCGCCGTCCCGGTACTGGCGCAGCTTGGCGTCGAGGCCGAGCAGCTTGCGCAGCGCCTGGTCGAGCCGGCTGGCGCCACGGGCCCTGCGCTGCTGGAACTTCTCCCGGATCTCGGCGACGGAGGCCACGACATCGGGGCCGACGCCGTCCATCACATAGTCGGCGTGGCCTTCGAGCAGGGACATCACGGCGGTCAGCCTGCTGAGGATCTCGCGCTGTCCCGGTGTCTGGACCAGCTCGACGATGCTTCTGCCGTGCTCGTCCTCCTCGCCCTCGGGACGGCCGCCCGCGAGCGACTGGGCGGCCTCGCGCAGCCGCTCCAGCACGGTCATCGGGTCGACCTCGGTCTCGTCCAGGAAGGACTGGATCTCACCCTGGAGATGGTCCCGCAGCCAGGGCACACCGGTGAACTGCGTACGGTGGGTCTCCTCGTGGAGCGCCACCCAGAGCCGGAAGTCGTGCGGATCGACGTCCAGTTCACGCTCGACATGGACGATGTTGGGGGCGACGAGCAGCAGCCGTCCCGCGCTGTGCTCGCCCGCCGGGAGATCACGGGTGGCGGGGGCGAACGTCTCGTACTGGCCGAGCACCCGGGAGGCCATGAACGACAGCAGCATGCCCAGCTCGACACCGGTCACCTTGCCGCCGACCGCGCCGAGCACGGCGCCGCCGGGGGTGCTGGCGCGGCGCTCCAGCATCTTGTCGAACAGGGGCTTGAGCAGCTCGCGGAACCCCGCGACGTTGGCCTTCACCCAGCCGGCCCGGTCCACGACCAGGACCGGGGTGTCCGGTGGTTCGTGGCCGTCGGGGATCATCCGTGTGTACGCGCGGACATGCTCCTCCGAGGCCTTGGCATGCCTGCGCAGTTCGGCGACGATCTCACGCGCCTCGTCCCGGGTCACCTCGGGCCCCGGCCGTACGAGGCGGGTCGCCGTCGCCACCGCGAGATTCCAGTCGACCATCTCGGCACCACCGATGCTCGTCATGCGTCAACCGTACGTGCTCGGCCCGCGGAGCGGTGAGGTGTCCGTGGCCCGGATCTTCCCTCATACCGTCCCCTACGGGATCGCGGAGGCCCCGGAATCAGAGCGGGAGACCTGCCCGGAGACCCTGCCCGGAGACCGGCCGTGACGGAGGCCAGGGAGCCCATTGGGCCGTCGGAGGGGCGTACGGGGCGGGACGAGGGGGCGGGATGGAGGGCTCTCAGCGGACCAGGGCGGCCGAGAGCCTGTCCAGGGCCGTCTGCGCTCCTGCGGGCTCGGGGGTGGAGCCCGCCATGAACGCGAAGGCCAGCAGCCGGCCCCTGGCGTCGACGACCGTGCCCGCCAGGGTGTTCACCCCGGTGAGCGTGCCGGTCTTGGCCCGGACCAGTCCGGCGGCGGGCGCGGCGTCCTGGTACCGGCTTCTGAGGGTGCCGCTGAACCGGGCGACGGGCAGTCCGGTGAGAACGGGACGCAGCTCGGGGTGGGCCGGGTCCGCCGCGCGGGCCAGCAGGGCGGTGAGCAGCGCGGCGCTGGCCCTGTCCTTGCGGTTCAGACCGCTGCCGTCGGCGAAGCGGGCCCCGGTGAGGGGCAGTTCGAGCTTTTCGAGCTGGGCGTGGACGGCCTGTCCGGCGCCCTCGAAGCTCGCGGGGCGGCCCGCGGCGAGCGCGGTCTGACGGGCCAGGGACTCCGCGATGTCGTTGTCGCTCTCGGTCAGCGCGCGTTCGACCAGCGCGGAGAGCGGCTGGGAGTAGGTCCTGGCGACCACCGTGTCCTTGGCGCCCTTGCCGTCCGTGCCGGGCTTGGCGTCCTTGGCGTCCGTGCCGGGCTTGGCGGGCTTGACCGACTTCGCGGGCTTGGCGGGCTTGGCGGACTTGACCGCGGTGGGGGCCGCGGTGGTGCGGACCCCCTCCTCACGCAGGAGCTGGGCGAAGAGATCGGCGGCGTCGCCCGCCGGATCGCCGCTGCGCGGCGCGGGCCCGCCGGCGGACTTGTCGAGCCGCCCCTGCCCGGCCATCAGCGCGTCGACGGGGGCGATGTTGTCGTTGGGGCCGATGGGGTGGGCCCGGGGACCCGAGTAGAGGGACGCGTCGTAGCGCAGCGCGACCTTCGTGACCCCGCGGTCGCGCAGCGCGCGGGTGGTGTCCTCGGCCAGGTCGCGCAGTCCGTCACGGTCGAGGGTGGCGTCCCCGCCGCCGACGAGGGTGAGCGTCCTCGCGTCCGGGGTGGCCGTGACCGTGGTGGCGATGCGATGGGCGGGACCGAGCGCGGAGAGCGCGGCGGTCATGGTCGCGATCTTGATGGTGGAGGCCGGGGTCATCGGGGTGTTCGCGCCCCTCCCGTACAGCGGCTCGCCGGTGGTGGCGTCGACGACCGAGGCCGTACGCGACGGGCCCAGGGCCTCGTCGTCCAGCAGCGGCCCGAGCGTCTTCCCGAGCCCCGCCGACAGATCCGCCGGATCCGCGTCCGGGGCGGTGAGCACGGAGAGCACATCGGGCGCGCTGGGGGCGGGCGAGGGCGTACGGGGAGCGGTCGGGTCGTGATGTGTGCCACCCGTACGGCCCTGGGCGGCTGCCCACTCCCGCTCGGCCTTACGCTGACCGGAGTCCCAGGGGCCGGCCACGGCCACCGCGACCGCCACGAGCGCCAGGCCGGCCACCACGGAACCCGTCGTGAGCTGCCACACTTTCGGCTCAAGCACGGCTGACCAGCCCCTTTCGCGATCACACTGCTGCGTGGGGGACACTTAATCACTGCGTCTTGCCACGAGCATGGCACCCCGGCCCAGAAGCGGTCCTCGGACCGCCGGTCCGGGGGTCCTCCTACGCGAAGACGCGGTACCACCGGAGATATGTGTTGATCATGGAGGAGCCACCCGTGGAGTTCGACGTCACCATCGAGATCCCTAAGGGTTCGCGGAACAAGTACGAGGTGGATCACGAGACCGGTCGGATCCGCCTTGACCGTCGTCTCTTCACCTCGACCAGCTACCCGGCCGACTACGGCTTCGTGGAGAACACCCTCGGTGAGGACGGAGACCCGCTGGACGCGCTGGTCATCCTGGACGAGCCGACCTTCCCCGGCTGCCTCATCAAGTGCCGCGCCATCGGTATGTTCCGGATGACGGACGAGGCCGGCGGGGACGACAAGCTGCTCTGCGTCCCGGCCTCGGACCCGCGCGTGGAGCACCTGCGTGACATCCACCATGTCTCGGAGTTCGACCGCCTGGAGATCCAGCACTTCTTCGAGGTCTACAAGGACCTGGAGCCCGGCAAGTCGGTCGAGGGCGCCGAGTGGGTCGGCCGCGCCGAGGCCGAGGCCGAGATCGAGGCCTCGTACAAGCGGCTTGAGGCGCAGGGCGGCGCGCACTGAGCACGCGCTTCTCCTCCGTGTGACCTGGCCTGACGGCCGGACGGACGACGGGCGGCGTACCTCTCGGGAGGTGCGCCGCCCGTCCGTGTGTGCGGACACAGGTGCGGTGACGTGTGCGGTGACACGTGCGGCGACACGCGTGCGGAGGTGCGGAGGTGAGGTGCGGATGCGCGTGCGGGTGCGGGTGCGGGTGTGGCTCGTCATGTCCGTGCTCATACTGGGCAGACGCGGAGCTACGGATGGATCGGCGGAAGCGGCACACGAGAGCGAGTACGACAGGGAGCCAGTGAGTGACGGCGTCGACAGTGGTGGCCGAGCCGGACGGCCCCGAGGAGCGTAAGCCTCAGCCGGACGAGGCCCGCAGTGCCTTCACCCCGCCGCACGGGACGGAGCGGCCGCCGCCCCCCGAGGACGGCCGTCCGACGTCGGAGTTCGCGCTTCCCGAGGGACTGAGTACGGACCAGCAGACCGGGCCGGGTGGCTCGGCCTTCGGCAGGCCGGGAGGACGGCGGGAGGACGGGTCCGCGAGCAGGCCGGGCCGTACGGCCCGTAAGCCGCACCCCGTCGCCGCGCCGGTCAGCCCCCCTGTCGCCATACCCTCCGGTGTCCCCGCCCCCGTCCCCGCGGTCCCGCCGGCCAAGGGCGCTCCCTGGCAGGACCGGATGCGCACCCTGCTGCGGATGCCGGCCGGGGAACGGCCCGTACCGGAGACCGTGCAGCGGCACGACGACAACGGGCCCGCCGTACCGCGCGTGCTGGATCTGACGCTCCGTATCGGCGAGCTGCTGCTGGCCGGCGGCGAGGGCGCCGAGGATGTCGAGGCCGCGATGTTCGCGGTGAGCCGGGCGTACGGGCTCGACCGCTGCGAGCCCAATGTCACCTTCACCCTGCTGTCGATCTCCCATCAGCCGTCGCTGGTGGAGGATCCCGTGACGGCCAGCCGGACGGTACGGCGGCGGGGCACCGACTACACCCGGCTCTCCGCCGTCTTCACGCTCATCGACGACATCACCAGCGGGGACACGGATGTCACGCTGGAGGAGGCGTACCGGCGGCTGGCGGAGATCCGGCGCAACCGGCATCCGTACCCCGGATGGGTGCTGACAGTGGCCAGCGGGGTGCTGGCCGGCTCCGCGTCCGTGCTGGTCGGCGGCGGGTTCCTGGTGTTCGTGGCGGCGGCGTTGGGCGCGATGCTCGGAGACCGGCTGGCCTGGCTGTGCGCGGGCCGCGGGCTGCCGGAGTTCTACCAGTTCGTGGTGGCCGCGATGCCGCCCGCGGCGATGGGTGTGGCGCTGACGCTGGTGGGCTCGGCCGCGCAGTGGGAGGTGCGGCCCTCCGCCGTGATCACGGGTGGACTCTTCGCGCTGCTGCCCGGACGCGCGCTGGTGGCGGGGGTGCAGGACGGGCTGACGGGCTACTACATCACCGCGTCGGCGCGACTGCTTGAGGTGATGTACTTCTTCATCGCGATCATCATCGGGGTGCTGACCGTGCTGTATCTGGGGGTGCAGCTCGACGCCCAGCTCAACCCGGACGCCGCGCCGCACACCGCGGAGCGTCCCGTGGTGCAGATCCTGGCGGCCGTGGTGCTGAGCTTCACCTTCGCGATCCTGCTCCAGCAGGAACGTTCCACCGTGCTGATGGTGTCCCTCAACGGCGGTATCGCCTGGGTCGTCTACGCGGCGCTGCACGACACGGGCGGGATCTCGCCGGTGGCGGCGACGGCAGTGGCGGCCGGTCTGGTGGGGCTGTTCGGACAGCTCTTCTCGCGCTACCAGTTCGCCTCGGCGCTGCCGTATGTCACGGCGGCGATCGGGCCGCTGCTGCCGGGCTCCGCGACCTACTTCGGACTGCTGGGCATCGCGCAGAACAATCCGGACCGCGGACTGACCTCGCTCTCCAAGGCGGCGGCGCTGGCCCTGGCGATCGCGATCGGGGTGAACCTCGGCGGCGAGATCTCCCGGCTGTTCCTCACGGTGCCGGGAGCGGGCCGGGCGTCGAGCCGCCGCGCGGCCAAGCGGACGCGCGGCTTCTAGCTCGGACACAGACTCGGGTACGGGGTCACATACGGGCCGTACGGCCCAGGCTTACGGCCGCGAGGCCGGCGGCCGGGGCGGCGCCCGTCGGGTCAGCGCTTGGCGTGGCGGCCGCGCTGGCCGCCACCCGGGGCACCGGGGGCCTCCGGGGCGGACATACCGGGACCCTGGTGCTCCTCCGCCGGCGCGGCGGCCTTCTTGGACTTGGAGCGGGCCCGCAGGAACTCGATCACGATCGGCAGCACCGAGATCAGCACGATGCCGATCAGGATCATCTCGATGTGCTGGGTGACGAACTCGATCTTGCCGAGCGCGGCCCCGAGCAGCGTGACCCCCGCGCCCCAGAGCGTGCCGCCGATGACATTGAAGATGATGAACGAGCGGTAGTTCATCCGGCTCACACCGGCGATGATCGGGGTGAACGTCCGCACGACGGGCACGAAGCGCGCCAGCACCAGCGACTTGGGGCCGTACTTCTCGAAGAATTCGTGCGCCTTCTCGACGTTCTCCTGCTTGAAGAGCTTGGAGTCCGGGCGCTTGAAGAGCGCGGGCCCGACCTTCCGGCCGAAGAGATAGCCGACCTGGTCACCGATGATCGCGGCGAACACCACGAGAACGCAGACCAGCCAGAGGGGGTAGTCGAGTGTGCCCGCCGTCACCAGCAGGCCGGTGGTGAAGAGCAGCGAGTCACCCGGCAGGAAGAAACCGATGAGAAGGCCGGACTCGGCGAAGACGATGGCCAGAACACCGATGAGCCCGAAGGTCCCGATCAGATAGTCCGGGTCCAGCCAGCTTGGTCCGAGCGCAAGGGTGGTCACGGTTTCCGGACTCCTGTGTCGATAGTCGGTCGATCGTCAATTCGGCGTGGTCGGCCGCGCACAAGCTATCAACGCCTGTCCGCTCCTCCAGGTTCCACCCGGGTCCCTTGGCCCGCCCCTCGGATGCGCCACGGTTACATTTCGGGCATAAATAAGGAAAACCGGCCGCGCTGATGCCCCCGAGGAGAACCGCCGATGCCACTCCACCGAGGCGCGGACAGACGAGCCGGCGTCCCCGAGGCCGAGCGCGCCGAGCAGCGGAGGCTGTCGCTCAACCCCTTCTACGGGGAAGCCGATCCGATCAGCGGAATGACCTCGGCCCCGCCCGTGCACCGCCTTCCCGACGGACCGATCCCGCCCAATGTCGCGTATCAGCTCGTCCATGACGAGCTGATGCTCGACGGCAACTCCCGGCTCAATCTCGCCACCTTCGTCACCACCTGGATGGAGCCGCAGGCCACGGTGCTGCTGTCGGAGTGCCGGGACAAGAACATGATCGACAAGGACGAGTACCCGCGGACGGCCGAGCTGGAGCGGCGGTGTGTGGTGATGCTCGCCGACCTGTGGAACGCCCCGGACCCCGCGGCGGCCGTCGGCTGCTCGACGACCGGGTCCAGCGAGGCGTGCATGCTCGCCGGAATGGCGTTCAAGCGCCGCTGGACCAAGCGCAACGCGAAGCGCTATCCCGCGAGCGCCCGGCCCAATCTCGTCATGGGCATCAATGTCCAGGTCTGCTGGGAGAAGTTCTGCGACTTCTGGGAGGTGGAGGCGCGGACGGTGCCCATGGAGGGCGACCGCTTCCATATCGATCCGCGGGCCGCCGTCGCTCTCTGCGACGAGAACACCATCGGCGTCGTGGCCGTGCTGGGCTCCACCTTCGACGGCTCGTACGAACCGGTCGCCGAGGTGTGCGCGGCGCTGGACGCCCTTCAGGAACGTACCGGGCTGGACATCCCCGTCCATGTCGACGGGGCGTCGGGGGCGATGGTCGCGCCCTTCCTCGACGAGGACCTGGTCTGGGACTTCCGGCTGCCGCGCGTCGCCTCCATCAACACCTCCGGGCACAAGTACGGGCTCGTCTACCCGGGCGTCGGCTGGGCGCTGTGGCGCTCGCCCGCCGACCTCCCGGAGGAACTCGTCTTCCGGGTGAACTATCTGGGCGGCGACATGCCGACCTTCGCGCTGAACTTCTCCCGTCCGGGCGCCCAGGTGGCCGCGCAGTACTACACGTTCCTCCGGCTGGGCCGTGACGGCTACCGCGCCGTCCAGCAGACGGCCCGGGACATCGCCACGAAGCTGGCGGGACAGATCGAGGGGCTGGGCGCCTTCCGGCTGCTCTCCCGGGGCGACGAACTGCCCGTGTTCGCCTTCACCATCGCCCCCGGGATCGAGAACTTCGACGTCTTCGACGTCTCGGCCCGGCTGCGCCAGCACGGCTGGCTCGTGCCCGCGTACACCTTCCCCGCCAACCGCGAGGATCTCTCCGTCCTGCGGATCGTCTGCCGCAACGGCTTCTCCGCCGATCTCGCCGCGCTGCTCATGGCCGATCTGGAAGCGGTGCTCCCCGAACTGCGCCGCCAGCCGCATCCCCTGGAGCGGGACAAGGCCGCCGCGACGGCCTTCCACCACTGACGTACATACGGTGCCGCCCCGCCCCCGGTTCCGCTCCGGGGGCGGGGCTTTCCCGCGTACCGCCCGCGCACTCGTCCGCGTACCACCCTGCGCGCCGCCCCGCGCGCCGCGCGCGCATCGCTCAGCGGCTGAGCCGGGCGAACCTCCGTACCGCCAGCGGGAAGAACACCGCGAGCAGTGCCACCGGCCAGAGGACCGCCAGCGGTCCGGCGTGCTCCGCCGCCCAGGAGCCGCCCGCCGCGGCCGGGTTGCCGAAGAGATCACGCACCGCGGTGGCCGTCGCCGACATCGGGTTCCACTCCACGACCGCGCCCAGCCAGCCCGGCATGGACTCCGGTGTCGCGAACGCGTTGGAGAGGAAGCCGACCGGCCAGACCAGGATCTGCACCGCCTGCACCATCTCGGGACGGCCCGCCACCATCGCGAGATGGATTCCGGCCCAGAGCATCGCGAACCGGAACAGGAGCAGCAGTCCCATGGCGCCGAGGAAGGACGCGGCTCCGTCGTGCCAGCGCCAGCCGAGGAGGCGGCCGACGCCGGTCATCACGGCCAGGCTGAGCGCCGACTGGAGCATGTCCGCGGCGCTGCGGCCCACCAGCACCGCGGACGGCGCCATGGGCATCGAACGGAACCGGTCCACCACGCCCTTGTTGAGATCCTGGGTGACCGCGAGCATCGTGGACTCGATGCCGAAGGCCATGGTCAGGGCGAGCATGCCGGGAACGAGGAACTCGACGTACTCCCCCTCGATCCCCCGGCCGCCGCCGATCAGATAGCCGAACATCAGAAGCAGCATCACCGGGAAGACCAGCCCGACGACGACCTGGACCGGCTGGCGCGCCCAGCGGGCGAGTTCGCGTCCGGTCATGGTCCAGGAGTCGGCGAGTGCCCAGCGGAGCCTGCCGACCGCCGTGTCCATGGGCGCCGGAGCCGTCGCGTTCACCGTCGTCACGCCGGCACCTCCCGCCGCTCGTGGGGGACGGCGCCGTCCCCTGCCTTCCCGTTCTCCCGCTCCTCCGGCTTGCCCTCGCCCGTGAGGTGGAGGAAGACCTCGTCCAGCGTGGGCCGTCGCAGCGCGATGTCCTCCGCCTCGATCCCCTCCTCATGCAGGGCCCGTACGGTCTCCGTGAGAGCCCCCATCCGGTCGGTCACCGGCGCGCTGAGCAGCCGCCGGTCCCTGTCCGTGCCGACCGCGTCCGTACCCGCCGTACGCGCCAGGGTCCGGGCCCCGTCCGCCAGCCGGTCCGCGTCGCGCAGGACGACATCGATCCGGTCGCCGCCCGTCCTGGCCTTGAGTTCGTCCGCCGTTCCCCCGGCGATGACCCGGCCGCTGTCCACCACCGAGATACGGTCGGCCAGTTGGTCGGCCTCCTCCAGATACTGTGTGGTCAGCAGTACGGTCGTACCGCCGCCGACCAGTGAGCGCACCGCGCTCCACACCTCCGCCCGGCCGCGCGGATCGAGCCCGGTCGTCGGCTCGTCCAGGAACAGCACCTCAGGGTCGGTGATCAGCGACGCCGCCAGATCGAGCCTGCGCCGCATACCGCCGCTGTACTGCTTCACCGGCTTGCGTCCGGTGTCCAGCAGACCGAACCGCTCCAGCAGTTCGTCCGCCCGCGTTCCCGCGCGCCGCGCGCCGAGATGGTGGAGCCGTCCGAACATCGCCAGGTTCTGCCGGCCGCCGAGGTCCTCGTCGAGTGCCGCGTGCTGTCCCAGCAGCCCGATCCTGCGCCGTACCTCCCGGCCGTGCGTCCGTACGTCGAAGCCGGCCACGCGCACCAGCCCCTCGTCGTGCCGCAGCAGTGTGGTCAGGATCCGCACAGCCGTGGTCTTGCCCGCGCCGTTCGGACCGAGCACGCCGTGCACCGTGCCCCGTCCCACCGTCAGATCGAATCCGTCCAGGGCCCGTTTCCCGCCGTACCGCTTCCGGGCGCCCGCCATGACGATCACATCGGCCGCATCCGTCGCGTCAGCCAATTTCCTCGCCTCCCCATCGTCAGTAATCAAATTTGACTACCGGGACACGAAGAGTATGTCCTCACTCCTCGATTGGTCAAACTTGATTAGTCGAGATCCCCGTCACCATCAGTCGAGATCCCCGTCATCGTGAATCCCTGTCGCGTAGGGGTTCTCCTGGCCCTCGGCGAGCACCCCCACAAAGGGCTCGCCCTCACCCGCGAAGGTGTAGGCACCGTCCTCGATGCGCTTGATCAGGCCCCGCGTCCACTCCGCCCCCGTGTCCGCCGAGTGCACCCACAGATTCATGATCTCGCCGATGTGGCCGAGCTGCTCCGGGCCCTCCTCGGGCACATAGTGCTCGGTCACCGCGGAGCGCCATGCCTCGATGCCGGCCACCCGCTCCTTGAGCAGTTCCACGACCTCGGCGCGCGGCAGGTCGACGATGGAGCCGAGCCCCGCCGACAGCACATCCATCCGCTGGTCGTACGAGGTCAGCGACTCCCGCAGCAGCCGGAAGTACTCGGTCCGGCCCGCGTCCGTGATCTCGTACTCGGTACGCGGCGGCCCGCCCGCCGTGCTCGGCGCGACCTCGTGCGCCAGCAGCAGGCCCTGCTTCGCCATCTGCTTGAGCGCGTGATAGATCGAGCCCGGCTTGGCGTTGGACCACTCGTGGGCGCCCCAGTACTCCAGGTCGTTGCGCACCTGATAGCCGTGGGCCCGCCCGTGCTGACGGACCGCGAAGAGTACGAGCAAACGGATCGCTGACATTCCTCCAGATTATGACCCGCCGCTCAGGGGCCGGCCGGGGCCTCGGCCCCGCGCCGCCACCGGAGCGGGAGCGTCACGTCAGAGCGGGAACGTCGTACGGCCGTGCTGCACCGAGATCCACTTCTGCGTCGTGAACGCCTCGACCGTCGAGTCACCGTTCAGCCGGCCGAGCCCCGAGAACTTCTCCCCGCCGAACGCCACCAGCGGCTCGTCCAGCACGGTCGAGTCGTTGACATGAATCATGCCGGTGACGATCCGCTTGGCGAACGCGACACCGCGCTCCAGGTCCGAGGTGTGCACGGCACCGCTCAGTCCGTACGGGGTGTTGTTGGCGAGCCGTACCGCCTCTTCCTCCCCGTCGAACGGAATCAGCAGCACCACGGGACCGTAGATCTCCTGCCGCATCAGCGGCGAGTCCTCGGCCAGCCCCGCCAGCACCGTCGGCTCCACCAGATTGCCGCGCGTACGCCCCCGTACGAGCGCCGTGGCGCCCTCCGCGAGCGCCTGCTCCACCAGCGCCGTCAGGGCGTCCGCCTGGAACGTGTTGATGACCGGGCCGATCTGGGTCTCTGGGTCGCGCGGGTCGCCGGTCCTGAGCGCGGTCACCTTCGCCACGAACTTCTCGGTGAACTCGCGCTCGACGCTTCGGTCCACCAGGATCCGGTTGGCGGCCATACCGACCTGCCCCTGGTAGATGAATCTGCTGGCGACCGCCGCGTCCACCGCGTAGTCGAGTCCCGCCTCGTCGAGATCGTCGAGGACGACCAGCGCGCTGTTGCCGCTCAGTTCGAGGATGGCCCGCTTGAAGTTGCCGCCCGCGACGGCGCCGACATGGCGGCCGACCCGGTCGGAGCCCGCGAAGGAGATCACCTTGGGGACGGGGTGCTCGATCAGCGCGTCGCCGACCTCCGCAATGTCCGTCACCAGGACATTGAGCAGTCCGGCGGGCAGCTCCGCGTCCTCGAAGAGCTTGGCTATGAGTCCGCCGCCGACCACGGGCGCGTTCTGGTTGGGCTTGATCACCACGGCGTTGCCGAGCGCCAGGGCCGGCGCCACGGACTTGATCGTCACCAGGAACGGGTAGTTGAAGGGGCTGATCACTCCGATGACACCCACCGGCAGCCGGTAGACGCGGTTCTCCCGGCCGTCGACCGGGGAGGGCAGGATCCGGCCCTCGGGGCGCAGCGCGAGTTGGATGGCCTCGCGGAGGAACTCCTGGGCGGTACGCACCTCGTACTCCGCCTTGACGCGTGTCCCGCCCAGTTCGTCGATGATCGCCTCGACGATGTCGTCCCTGCGCTCCTCGACCAGTCTGAGCACACGCTCGAAGACCAGCCTGCGGGTGTACGGATTCGTCTCGGCCCAGTCACGCTGCGCGCGTTCGGCGGCGCGGTACGCCTCGTCGACCTCCGCGACCGTCGCGATCGTGATGGCGGCGAGCTTCTCCCCGTTGTACGGATTGAAGTCGATGATGTCCCACGAGCCGCTGCCGGTCCGCCACTCGCCGTCGATGTACTGGTGGGCCAGATCGGTGAAGTAGGACATGCGATCCCTTACTGCAGGTGCAAACTCCAGATGTGAGGTCATCGTACTGATGTCTCAGATCAGTTGGAGCAGTCCGCGGAGGACATCTCGGCTCTCCTCCGGTCCCGGGCTGTCCACCTGTAGCCGAGCCATCACCCGTTCGTACTGAGCGACCTCCTCGCGCTTGTCCAGATACAGCGCGCTGGTGAGCTGCTCCAGGAAGACGACGTCGGACAGATCCGACTCGGGGAAGCTCAGCATGGTGAAGGCACCGCTCTCGCCCGCGTGCCCGCCGAAGCTGAACGGCATCACCTGGAGCGTGATGTTGGGCTGCTCCGAGATCTCGATGAGGTGCTTCAACTGGCCCTGCATCACGGAGCGGTCGCCGTACGGGCGGCGCAGCGCGGCCTCGTCGAGAATGGCGTGGAAGCGCGGTGCCCGCTCGGAGACGAGGACCTTCTGCCGCTCCAGCCGGAGCGCGACACGGCGGTCGACCTCACTGCGCGGCGCCTCCGGCTGGCCGCGGGTGACCACGGCGTGCGCGTACGCCTCGGTCTGGAGCAGACCGTGGACGAACTGCACCTCATAGATGCGGATCAGTGAGGCGGCGCCTTCCAGCCCGATATAGGTCTGGAACCAGCCGGGCAGCACATCACCGAAGCTGTGCCACCACCCCGCGACATTCGCCTCCCGGGCGAGGCCGAGAAGGGCGGCACGCTCGCCCTCGTCGGCGACCCCGTAGAGGGTCAGCAGGTCCTCGATGTCTCTGGCCTTGAAGCTCACCCGTCCCAACTCCATACGGCTGATCTTGGACTCGGAAGCGCGGATCGAGTAGCCGGCGGCTTCACGTGTGATGCCGCGCGTCTCGCGCAGCCGCCTCAGCTGTGAGCCAAGCAGGATGCGCCGCACCACGGAACCGCCCGATTCGGCTGCGGTCACGTCTCCAACCCTCCCCATCGCATGTGGTTCTCCCCGGAGCACCCCCGAACTCCAAGTGCCGGATTCTGCCATCAAAACGCTTCAGCCCGTACTCATTCGATTACGGAAATAAGAAGGCTTTGCGTAGAGAGCAAAATTGGTCACAGGAAGAAACATGCCAGAAACGGTACGGGATCGGTCAAGTCCGGCACGTGCACGTGCATCTGCCCTTGCATCTGCCCTACGCATTGGGAACCATGGGCCTCGCGCACCTGCGTACTCGTTCGTGTTTGACGTGATGTGACGCTGGACCACCGCAGTATCGCTACGGCCGCGAATCCCGGGAGTGCCCGCATGGGGATGAATGGATCGACCATGCTCGAGCCGTTAAGGCAGGGACTTCCTCCGATCGATCCCGCGGGGGCCGCCGGTTCGGCGTCGTGCGCTCTGCCCGCCCGCTACGAAGCGGTGCGCGGGGCGCGGCAGTTCACCCGCGCCACCCTGAACCAGTGGGAGCTGGACGACCGTTTCGACGATGTCGCGGTGGTCGTCTCCGAACTCGTCACCAACGCGCTGCGCCACGCCCTGCCCGCGGACACCCCGCGGGAGCAGCACGATCCGCCCGTACGGCTGCATCTGATGCGGTGGACGTCACGGCTCGTGTGCGCGGTACGTGACCCCAGCCACGCGGGGCCGACGGCGCGGAAGACGGAGGAGGACGGCGCGGCGGAGTCGGGGCGCGGACTGTTCCTGGTGGAGTCGTTCAGCGACACCTGGGGATGGCACCCGCTGGCGGGGTCGCTGCACGGCAAGGTGGTCTGGGCGCTGTTCCAGCTGCGCCGGGACTGACCCCGCCGGGTCCGGAATCGCCCGGTCCGGACCCGCCCGGTCGGGGACGGCCCGTCGCGCGGCCCGGTCCGGACCCGCGACCCCCGCGCCGGCTCGTGTTCCCGCGCCGGCGCGCGGTCAGGGACGGTCTCGCGTCGGCGCGCGGTCGCGCGCGCTGTCCCATGACTCCGTACAGACCGGACCACCGGCACCCGGTCGGACCAACCAGGACCAGACCAACCGTGACCGGACCAACCGGACCACCTCGCCGGGATCACCCCGTGGGGCCCGGTGGCTGAAACACGCCGTTGCCGTAACGGCGCACAGGCACGCCCGAGGGACCCGACTGCCGGGCGTGGTACGCGCAGGATCGTTCCTGCGCGTACGGGACGCCCGGCTCGGCCGTCCGCCTCAGGCGTCCGCCGTCAGGTGATCGAATTCCCCGTCCTTGACCCCCAGCAGCAGGGCCTCGATTTCCGCGGGCGTGTATACGAGTGCGGGACCGTCTGGGAAGCGCGAGTTACGCACCGCCACCTCCCCGCCCGGCAGCTTGGCGAACTCCACACAGGACCCCTGGGAGTTGCTGTGCATGCTCTTCTGCCAGACGACTCCGTGAAGCTTTGTGGCCGTTATGCCGTTGTACACGTGGTGCACAGATCGCTCCCCGAGTTGCAAGGTGCAGGTGTCAACTGTCTCGGATCATAGCTGTGTTTCATGTGCTGATGCATGAGCAAATGCACGTGCACGCGGGGTGGTCCTTTGATTACAGACACCGCACCGAGACGGCCGTCCGGAGCGAATCCCCCCGTGCTCTTGGGAAGAGACGCGTTTCACGGTCATTCGGATCCCAATTCCCCGCTCCAGTCTCCACGTATGGGACCGGTACGACATGGCGGGGCCCCTCCTGACCTGCTCAGGAGGGGCCCCGGTGGGATCGGCGTCACACCGGGCGGTACGGCAGCAACCCCATTTCCCGGGCGTTCTTGACCGCGCGCGCCAGCGCCCGCTGCTGCTGAGCGCTCACGCGTGTCACCCGGCGACTGCGAATCTTGCCGCGGTCCGAGATGAATTTCCGCAACAGATCTGTGTCCTTGTAGTCGATATAGGTGATACCCGCGCGGTCCAGTGGATTGGGCCGGGAGGCGGGCGGTTTGCGATCCCCACGACGGGTGGACATCAGACCTCCAGCAAGGAGTCGAACGCGGGCGGTAGTCGCTTCCAGGCGGCATGGCCCGCCGCGTACTCGGTATCGGTGAGCAGACAGGATTCGAGAAGCCGCTCGATCCCCTCCCGGTCGAGACCGGGCGAGGTGAACACCAGGTGCTGGCAGCGGTCCCCGTGCGCGGGATGCCAGTCCAGGGAGGCGGCGGCCCGGCGCGACGGCGGGACCGTCTCCCAGGCGGCGTCCGGCAGCGCGGCCAGCCAGGGACCCGCGCTCTCCACACAGAGCGCCCCGCCCGCCGCGTCCCAGGCCAGCAGGGTGTCGGGACGGTCGGCGAGCCAGAAGCGGCCACGGCTGCGGGCCGCGGCACAGGTCAGCTCCTCCAGCGCCTGGTAGAGCCGCTCCGGGTGGAAGGGCCTCGCGCGGTGCCAGACGTACGTACCGACACCGCACTCGTCCGCGTCCTGCGGCAGCAGCGCGCACGCCGGATGCTGACGGGCGGCGGCGGCCTCGATGTCGAACCCCGCGAGCGCGGCGGCGGCCAGTTCCCCGAGGGACGCTCCCTCGCCGTCGATCCGTACCCGTCGCGCGGTGGGGTGCAGCTGGGCCAGCAGCGCGCGGTCCTCGTCGTCAGCGAGCGGACTGTCGGCCAGGGCCAGCACCGGCGCGTACTCCAGCTGCCGGGCCCAGGTGTCCGCGACGGTCCGCTGGTCGGAGGCGGCCGCCGCGAGTCCGGCGTCGGCGAGATCGTCACCGTTGCCGAGATACGGCAGCAGCAGCGCCGGGTCGACCGCGGTCAGCACGGAGCTGACCACAAGACGCTCTCCGTGCGCCGCCACGACCTCGGCCATCGCCCGGGGCTCGACCGAGTCCCACAGCTCCACGACGGCGAGCCGGGTCAGCCCGCCGTCCGCGAGCCGTTCCAGCTCCGGTACGAGATCCTCCCGCAGCGCGCAGCAGGCACAGTCGTTGACCAGCGGCGCCTCTCCCGTGGAGAGCGTTCCCGTGGCGTCGCGGACCGTCCGTACGACGGTGCCCCGCGTGGCCGTCGACAGATCGTGGTGGAGAGCCACGCTGCCGGGCACGGCGGTCAGGAGCCGGCGCACGGTCGCCCTGCGGGCGTCGGTGTGCAGCCCGCAGACGATCACGACGGGCAGCCGGCCGTCGAACGGGTCGCCGGACCGGCCGCCGAGCCGGTCGCCGAGCCGGTCGCCATCGGGGAGTCCGTCGCCGCCGGGGAGTCCGTTGTCGACGCCTTCCACTAACGGGCCCCGGATCGGCGGCCGTAGCGGCGTTCGAAGCGCTCCACGCGGCCGGCGGTGTCGAGGACGCGCGCGGTGCCCGTGTAGAAGGGATGGCTCGCCGAGGAGATCTCCACATCGATGACGGGATAGGTGACGCCGTCCTCCCAGACCACCGTCTTCGCGCCGGTCGCGGTGGAGCGGGTCAGAAAGGCGAAGTCGGCCGCCTTGTCACGGAAGACGACGGGTCGGTAGGCGGGGTGGATTCCGGGCTTCATCTCGCGGTCAGCGCTCCTCACGGAAGTCGACGTGCCGACGGGCGACCGGGTCGTACTTACGGAGGGTCATGCGGTCGGGGTCGTTACGGCGGTTCTTGCGGGTCACATAGGTGAACCCGGTTCCCACCGTGGACCGGAGCTTGATGATCGGTCGTAGTTCGTTGCGTGCCATGGGGCTAGTATATGGAAATGGTTTCCATTTCCAAAGAGAAAGGAGTGTGACCTTGTCCGCCCACTGTGTGCTGACCGGGGCCGAGCCCGGATTCGGCCGTCGGATCTCCCACTCGCACCGGCGCACCTCACGCCGCTTCGACCCCAACATCCAGCGCAAGCGCTACTGGCTGCCGAGCGAGGGCCGGTATGTACGGCTCACGCTCAGCGCGAAGGCGATCAAGACCGTCGACACCATCGGTATCGAGGCCGCCGTGGCCCGTATCCGTGCCCGGGGGGTGAAGGTCTGATGGCCAAGAGAAGCAAGATCGTCCGCAATGAGCGGCGGAAGGTGATCGTCGAGCGGTATGCCGTACGGCGCGCCGAACTCAAGGAGATCCTGCGGCACCCCGGCACCTCCGAGGAGCAACGGATCGAGGCCTGGCGGGAGTTGCGACGTCAGCCGCGCGACGCGAGTGCCACCCGGGTGCGGAACCGGGACAGTGTGGACGGCCGGCCGCGCGGACATCTGCGGAAGTTCGGGCTGTCGAGGGTCCGGCTGCGCGCCCAGGCGCACGCCGGATATCTGCCGGGAGTGCGCAAGTCGTCCTGGTAGCTTGGCGCGGTCCGGTAACCGACAAGGGGGACTTGAACGTGCAGAAGCTCGTACGCGCCGGCGTCGCCACGGCCGGCCTCGTCACCTCACTCGCACTCACGCTCACCGGCTGCGGCGGTGACAGCGGCAGCGACTCGGCCAAGGACAAGGGCGGCGCCGACGCGCCGAGCGCGACGGCCGACGGCTCGGTCTCCGCTTCGGATCCGGCTACGGATTCGAGTACGGACGCGGGCGCGGGCGGGGACGGTGCGAGCGCCGTCGACGGCACCTGGGCCGGACTGACCGACGGCAAGGCCGTCGCGCTGTCCGTGAAGGCCGGCAAGGTCGCGCTCGTCGCCGACAGCCATGTCTGCCAGGGCTCGGTGGAGGACATGGGCGAGCCGATGCTCTCCCTCACCTGCGCCGACGGGAACACCGACCGCACGATGGGGACGATCGAGTCCAACGACGGCAAGACGCTGGTGGTCTCCTGGGACAAGGGCAAGAAGGACACGCTGGCGAAGACCGACGGCGGAGCACTGCCCGAGGGACTCCCCGAGGATCTGCCGACGAACCTGCCGACGTCCTAGCCCCGGCCGGTAACGCGGCTCGGCCGGTCCTCCCAGGAGGACCGGCCTTCGGGGCGGTGCCCTTGGTGACGATCCGCGGAGGTACGGCTGTGCGCGTGTGCGCGTGTGCGCGCTATCGGCCGGGGCGGATACGGGCGCGGGGGTCCTTGCCGTCCTTGTCTGCCGCGTCGCCCGCGCCGGCCGGTACGTGCGCCGCGTCCGCCGCCGAGGTGCCGTGATGCCAGCCCTCGGCGTCCGTCGCTCCCCGGACGCGGGTCGCCACCGTTTCCGGGAACATCCGGTCCGTACGGTCGGCCACCGCCACATCGCGCGCCGCGAGCACCGGCAGCAGCCCGCCGCCTTCCGTGTCCGCCGCCGCCTCTTGCGTCGTCCGCGCCGTGGCCTCGGCCAGGCGTTCGCCGATGCGGTGGGCGTACGCCATCAGGAACGACTGCCGGAACGTCTTCGTCCGTTTGCGCCCCGCCGCCCGCTGGGCGGCCTCCGCGCGGGTCATCGCCGCCGTCCCCTGCACCAGCAGGGAGGTGTGGAGCAGTTCGACGGCCTCCAGGTCGGGTTCGAAGCCGACGACCGTGGAGAAGCCGTACGCGCTGTTCCACACGGCGCGGCAGCGGTTCGCCGACGCGACGGCGTCGAGCAGGATCGCCTTCGCCGTCTCGTACGGGGCGTCCACCCCTATCCGGCAGGCGCCCGGCACATCGCCCCGGTGGGTCCGGTCGGCGAGCACCGCCTCGTCGATGCTGTGCCGCGCCATCAGCTCCTGCGCCTTGGCGGTGAGCGCCTCCGCCTCCTGCGGATAGCCGGTCGCCTCGGCCTTGGCCAGCAGCGCCCGGATCCGGGTGAGCATGCGCGGCTCGCCGTCCGGGGACGGCAGATGTACGGGCGTACCGGGCACGGGCCCCACCGGCTCGATCGCGGGCAGCCGGACGAGCAGCAGATACAGCTCCAGCACGGCGGTGGCGTACGAGAAGCGGTCGGCCCGGTAGGGCCGCGAACCCAGTTCCTCATCTATCTCCGTGAGCTGCGCGGCCCAGCGCGGCGCCTGCCGCTCGTACCGCCGCGCCTCCGCCGCCATCAGCTCGGCGAGCAGCCGCAGATGCGCGTCGTCGAGGTCGCGCCGTACGAGCCGTACGACATCGGCGGGCTGCCAGCCGCGCTCCCAGGCCAGCCGTACGAACCCCACGCCGCGCAGCCGCAGTTCGGCGTCGGCCCCCGGGTCGGCGGCGAGGAGCGAGGCACCGGAGTCGAGGCCCTCGCCCCGCTCGCCGCCGCGCGTGGAGAGCACGGCGCGCAGGGCCCGTTCGACGGTCCCGGCACCCGCGTCCGCGTCCGCGGCATCCGTGTCACTCATGGTTCCGATGATCCCAGGTGCGGACGGCGGACCGGGGCCGGTGCCGGATCGGGGCGGCCAGCGTTGTCCACAGGCTGTGGACAACGTACTCCCCGGGCGGGACACCGGGCTACCGTGGCTGTCTCCGGCACGGGAAAGGACACCCATGGGCGAGAACAAGCGGCGCATGCTGGCCGGCGAGTGGTACGTCCCGGACGACGAGGAGCTCGGCGCGGACACCGAGCGCCGGTTCGCGCTCTGCGCGGCGTACAACGCGGACGGCGGCGCCCCGCCGGACGAGCGCGCCAAGATACTGGCGGAGCTGCTCGGTTCGGTGGGCGAGGATGTGCGGATCCGGCCCCCGTTCCAGTGCGACTACGGCGAGTACATCAGTATCGGCGCCCGTACGTTCGTCAACTTCAACGCCGTCTTCCTGGACGCGGCACCGATCACCATCGGCTCCGACGTGCAGATCGGTCCGAATGTGCAGCTGCTCACCCCTGCACATGAACTCGACACGGAGCGCCGCCGCGCGGGGTGGGAGCGGGCCGCTCCGGTGACGATCGGCGACAACGTCTGGCTGGGCGGCGGGGTGATCGTCTGTCCGGGGGTGACGATAGGCGAGAACACGGTGGTGGGCGCGGGATCGGTGGTGACGAAGGACCTTCCGGCGGGGGTGCTGGCGGTGGGCAACCCGGCGCGGGTGGTCCGCACGCTGGAGAACTGAGGGCGGCGGTCCGGGGGGCCGTGGCGGGACGGGGTCGGGAGCGGGCCGGGGGCGAGGGCGGGCCGGGCCCGGGAGGTGCCGGAGAGCCTCGTCCGCCGACAACCGACAACCGGCAGGCGGAAGCGGTACCGGCTCGACAGGTGAAGCCGCTACCGGCTACCGGCTACCGGCTACCGGCTACCGGCTACCGGCTACCGGCTACCGGCTACCGGCTACCGGCTACCGGCTACCGGCAAGTGAACTCGCACCACACCACCTTTCCCCGTACCGGGCCCGCGTGGTCGCCCCAGTCCGCCGCCAGGGCCGTGACCAGTAGCAGGCCCCGGCCCTCCTCCGGGTCCGAGAGGTCGACGCCGGTGGGCCACGGCCCCGCCGGCCATCTCGGGGGCGTGCGGGACGGGTCGGCGACCTCCACCCGCAGCCGGTTCTCCGTGCGCAGGAGGGTGAGGGAGACCGGGCCGCGGGTGCAGCCGCAGAGACAGACGCCGTGGCGTACCGCGTTGGTGACGAGTTCACTGACCACCAGTTCGACGGTGGCGGTCAGTTCGGCGTCCACGCGGCGCAAGGCGAGCACCTCGCGGGTGTGACGGCGCGCCCTGGGAGCCGCCTCCGGCTTGTGGGGAAGCGGGATTCGGGTCAGGGGCAGCCAGGACCGGCCGGGGTCGAAGACGCCGTGCACAAGTCCACTGTCAGTGGGCATCGTTACTCTCGGAAATCAAAGGGTTACTGAGAGCAATCTACGCCGCATGAGAGGAGCCCGTTGTGCCACGTCGCCTGTCCCTGGCCTCAGGGCGTGATCACCAGCTTCCCGCTCGCATGGCCTTTCTCGCTCGTCTCCTGGGCCTTCACCGCGTCCGCGAGCGGAAAGGTCCTGGCGACCCGGAGCCGCAGACCGCCCTCCGCCGCCAGACGGACGTTCTCGGCCAGGGCGGCGCGCTTGCTGCCGGGCGCGGCGACACCGGCGGAGAAGATCACGCCGTGGTCGGCCGCTCCCGGGTCCGCGATGGTGATGATCCGGTCCGTCGTACCGCCGCGCAGCGCGATCGAATCGGGCAGCGCGCCCCGGCCCGCCACGTCGAAGACCGCGTCCACACCCTGGGGCGCGACCGCGCGGACACGCTCGACCAGGCCCTCGCCGTAGGTGACCGGAAGGGCGCCCAGCGAGCGGATGTAGTCGTGGTTGGCGGGAGACGCCGTACCGATCACGGTCGCGCCGCGGGCCACCGCGAGCTGTACGGCCACGGAGCCGACCCCGCCCGCCGCGCCGTGCACCAGCAGGGTCTCGCCCCGGCGCACCGCGAGCTGGTCGAGCACCCTGCGGGCCGTCTCGCCCGCGACGGGGATCGCCGCGGCCTCCTCCCACCCCAGGGAGGGCGGCTTGGGCACGACGGTCTCGGCAAGGGCGTACTGGGCGTAGGCGCCGGTGGCGGTCCACCCCACCACCTCGTCGCCGACGGCCACTTCGGTGACGCCCTCCCCCGTCTCGTCCACGACTCCGGCGAACTCGGAACCGGAGATGGCGGGCAGCCGGGTGGAGAAGAGCTGTTCCATCCATCCGTGGCGGATCTTGTAGTCCATCGGGTTGACGCCGGCCGCCCGGACCGCCACCCGGACCTCGCCGGGTCCGGCGTGCGGTTCGTCGACGTTCCGGATGTGCAGGACGTCCGGGCCGCCGAACTTCTCGAACACAGCCGCTTCCATATCCGCATCCCTTCCGTGTCCGTGCGGGCCGTGGTCATGGTGGTCATGGCCACATGTCCGATCCTCCCGTCGTCGGGCCGGGCCCGCCTTCCGAGCCGGTGCCGGGGCGATGTCCGACCGGACTGCGAGACTCTGTCCATGACGGGGAGATGGGCACTGGCACCGGCGGAGGGCGGCGGCGCGCTGCTGGCTCCGCTGGGCGAGGACGGCCGCGCGGCGGGACCCGTGGTACGTGAGTCCGATCTCGTCGCGGCGGTCCAGGCGCGGCTGCCCGAGGTCGGGCGATGGGTGTGGCGGTCCACCGCCGAGGTCTATCCACGGCTGCTCGCGGCGGGTGTGCGGATCGAGCGGTGCTATGACATCGAGGTGGCGGAGCTGCTGCTGCTCGGCCATGAGGGACGGCTCGGGGAGCCCCGGTCGGCCGCCGCGGCCTGGGCCCGGCTGCGGAACGCGCCGGTGCCGCCCGATCCGCCCGCGCGCTCGGCGGAGCCCGGCTCGCAGTCCTCGCTGTTCGAACCGCACGCGGGGACGGGGATTCCGTTCGAGGGGCTCCTCGATGTGTACGCGGAGCAGCTGCGCCGGCATACGGCCGCCGAGCACCCCGGCCGGATGAGGCTGCTGACGGCGTCCGAGTCGGCGGGGATGCTGGTCGCCGCCGAGATGCACCGCGCGGGGCTGCCCTGGCGGGCGGATGTGCACCGGGATGTGCTGCACGAGCTGCTCGGCGAGCGGTACGCGGGCGGGGGCGAGCCCCGGCGGCTGGCCGAGCTGGCGAGCGAGGTGTCGGAGGCTTTCGGACGGCGGGTGCGGCCCGATCTGCCGGCGGATGTGGTGAAGGCCTTCGCGCGGGCCGGGATCAAGGTGCGGTCGACCCGGCGCTGGGAGCTGGCCGAGATCGACCATCCGGCGGTGAAGCCGCTGATCGAGTACAAGAAGCTCTACCGGATCTGGACGGCGCACGGCTGGAGCTGGCTCCAGGACTGGGTGCGGGACGGCCGCTTCCGGCCGGAGTATCTGCCGGGCGGTTCGGTCTCCGGACGCTGGACGACCAATGGCGGCGGGGCGCTTCAGATCCCCCGGGTGATCCGGCGCGCGGTCGTCGCCGACGAGGGCTGGCGGCTGGTGGTGGCGGACGCCGATCAGATGGAGCCGCGGGTGCTGGCCGCGATCTCCCGTGATCCGGGGCTGATGGAGGTGGCGGGACACGACGGCGATCTGTACACCGCGCTCTCCGACCGGGCGTTCTCCGGTGACCGGACCCATGCGAAGATCGCGCTGCTCGGGGCGATCTACGGACAGACCTCCGGCGACGGGCTGAAGAATCTGGCCGCGCTGCGCCGGAGGTTCCCGCTGGCCGTGGCGTATGTGGACGAGGCGGCGCGGGCGGGCGAGGAGGGCAGGATCGTACGGACCTGGCTGGGGCGGACGAGCCCGCGGGCGGTCGGGGCCGAGGACGACGGCGAGGCCGGGATTCCCCAGGAGATACCCGTGGGGACGGAGCACGCGGTGGATGAGACGGGCGGCGGCGGCACGGACTTCACCCCCGGGTACGCGTCGACGAACGGACGGGCGCGCGGCCGTTTCACCCGTAACTTCGTCGTCCAGGGCAGCGCGGCCGACTGGGCCCTGCTGATGCTGGCGGCGCTGCGCCGGGCGACCGCGGGGATGCGGGCCGAGCTGGTCTTCTTCCAGCACGACGAGGTGATCGTGCACTGCCCGCGGGAGGAGTCTGCGGAGGTCGAGGCGGCGATCCGCGAGGCCGGTGAGCTGGCCGGGCGGATCGCCTTCGGGGAGACCCCGGTGCGGTTCTCGTTCACGATGGCGACGGTGGAGCGGTACTCCGACGCGAAGTGAGCGGGACAGGGCCCAGGGCAGGGCTCAGTAGTTCGCGCGCCACTTCGGGCTGGTGGCGATCGCGGTGAGCTGCTTCATGGTGAGCGCGGGTGTGGCGCGGGTGGGCGGGCTGTGCTGGTCACCGCCGTTGAAGGCGGAGATCACGACCCGCAGACCGTCGGGCCGCAGGGTGTCTGCGGTCCACATCACCCCGCCGGGGACGCCCTTGTCGCCCGGCCCCTTCTTGGTCTGGAGCAGTGTGCCGTCCGGCAGCGTGGTGGCCTCGGTGAACAATTCGTCGGCGAGGTCCGAACTCCCGGGCTGGACATTGATCTGCACCAGCGTCCGGCCCGCGCCGTCGTCCACCACGACATAGCCGAATTCCGGCCCCTCACCGCCCCGACCGGTCACCTTCAGCCCGCGGGGAAGCAGCGTGACAAGGATGTCCCGCGCGTCGACGCCGCCCGGGAGTTCCTGCACGACGCCGCCGGCGCCGTCCTCGGGGTTGTTGTCCGCCGGTGGCGCCGGGGGCAGCCGCTCCAGCGTTCCGCGCCACTTGTCCGAAGTGACCAGAGCCTTCAACTGCGCGGGATTCAGCGGCGGGTCGGTACGGGAGATCTCCGCGCCCTTCTCCGCCGGGGCGTTGTACTCACTCGCGTCGATCAGAAAGCCGTCGGAGGTGAGCAGTACGGCCCGCCAGTTCTTCGTCTCTTCGCGCCGGTCGGGGTATTCATACCCCTGGAAGATCATGAGCCGGCCGCCGTCGGGCCGTTTGACGCTCGTGCAGTGGTCGTACGGCACGTAGACCTTGTCGGGGCAGGTCACGTCCTGCGTGCCGTTCAGGCCGTTGGCGCGGGACAGCCCGATCGAAAGCGCCGCCTTGCCCTTCCCGTCATCGAAGACCCCCGTCAGGCCGGGCCCGCCGAGCTCGCCGATCCCGCGTTCCTGTATCTCGGTCAGCTCTCCGGCGGGCAGCAGCCGGGTGAGAATCGCGGCGATACCGCCGCCCGCCACCGCGGGGCCGGTGGGTGTCGCTCCGGGCTCCGACACCCGCCGCGCCTTCTCGGGTTCGGCGGGCCCCTGCGCCTTCTCGGGTTCGGCGGGTCCCGCCCCCCGCTCGGTCTTCTCGGCCCCGGCGGGCCCCGCCCCCCACTCGGTCTTCCCGGCCGGGTCCCCGAGCAGACCGGCTCCGTACCCGCCGCCGATCCCGACGGCCGCCAGGGCGAGCACGCTGCCCGTGACCGCGGCCGTACGGCGCCGGGCCAGCCTGCGGCGGCCAAGCGTCAGAGCGTTGTTCACCAGGCCGGTCCGGTCCTGGAGGGTGAAGGTCCCACCGGTGCGTTGCATCGCCTCGGCGAGTGTGTCCTCGAAGGGCCCCTCATCGAAGGGCCCGTCGGGGGCTCGGTCGAAATGGTTGTCGGAGGGCATGGTTCGACCCCGCTTCCTGCTCGTTCAGCCGGACAGAATCAGTTGTCAGCGGTCGGCGAACTCGGCGAATCTGCCACCCAGTTGCTCGCGCAGCTTCGCCAGCGCACGCACGGATCTGGTGCGTACGGCGGCGGGGCTGACGTTCATCGCCTCCGCGGTCTCATCGATGCTGCGGTCCTCCCAGTACCGCAGTACCACCACCGCACGGTCCTTGGGCGTGAGGCGCCCGAGCGCGTCGAGGAGCGCGACACGCAAGGCGGGATCGTCGCCCGGGTGGGCGGCCGTGTCGGGGATCTCCCCGAGAGGCCGTTCGCCGGCCGACCGCCGCCGCTGATGGGTGAGAAAGGTACGGACGAGGACGGTCTGGGCGTACGCCGCGGGGTTGTCTATCCGGGAGACCCGGCCCCACAGCGCATACATCCGGCCCAGGGTCTCCTGCACCAGATCCTCGGCGAGATGAACGTCGCCGCTGGTCAGCAGGCATGCGGAACGGAAGAGATGGTTGGTGCGGCCGGCCGCGAACTCTCTGAAGTCATCGGCACGGGAGGTATGTACGCCGTCCCCCGCGATGCGTCCTAACAGCCCCACGGGCCGCATACTCTTCCCCGATCCTGGTCCCCAGGTCCGCGCGGCCGTTCGCCGCGCGGTTCCCCGTCCCCGCATCTCACGTCCCTACATCTGACTGACGCGATGAGCCGCCGGAAATGTTTCAGGGGGGTCGAGGCCTGATCAGAAGCCGCTGAGGGTGATCTTGCCGATCGAGGTGCCCGACTCCTGGATCCGGTGTGCCTCACGGAGGTTGGCCGCGTTGACGGGGCCGAGCTCGCGGTGGGCGGTCGTCGTGAGGGTTCCCTGGTCTACGAGGCGGGCGACCTGCGCGAGGATATGGCCCTGCTTCAGCCGGTCGGGGGTGCGGAACATCGAGCGGGTGAACATGAACTCCCAGTGGAAGGACACGCTCTTCCGCTTGAGCACACCGATGTCGAGCGAGGCGTAGTCGTCGATCGACACGATGTGCCCGAAGGGGTTGAGGATCTCGGCGTACGCCTTGATGTTCCGGTCGGTGGCGGTCGTGCCGAAGATGTAGTCGATCCCGCCCGGAGCCACCTCCTTGAGCTGGTCGACGAGCGACCGGTGGTGGTCGATCACATGCTGGGCGCCCATCCGGCGGGCGAACTCGACGGTCTCCGGGCGTGAGGCGGTGCCGATCACCGTGAGACTGGTGAGCGCCCGCGCGAGCTGTACGACCATGGCGCCCACCCCGCCGGCCGCCGCCGTCACCAGCAGCGCCCCGGTCTGCTCCAGGGCTCCGGTGCGCAGCCCCATCCGGTCGAAGAGCCCTTCCCACGCGGTGAGCGCGGTCAGCGGCAGCGCGGCGGCCTCGCCGTAGGTGAGCGTGGTGGGCTTGTGGCCGACGAGGCGCTCGTCCACGGCGTGGTAGCGGGAGTTGGCCCCGGGCCGGTCGACCGCACCGGCGTAGTACACCTCGTCCCCGACCCGGAACAGCTCGACCTCGTCACCGGCCGCGACGACCGTGCCGGCCGCGTCCCAGCCGAGGACCTTGGGCTTCCCGCCGGGGTCGGTGTTCTGACGGACCTTGTAGTCCACCGGATTGACGGCGACGGCCTCCACCCGTACGAGCAGATCGCGCGGACCGGGCTCGGGGACGGGCAGTTCGACGTCCTCCAGGCTCCGGGGGTCCTCGACGGGGAGGCTCTCGCGGTACGCGACGGCGGGCATCGTCGTATCCGCGGAGGCGCCATTACGGTTCGCGTTCGTGTTCGTGTTCACGGGTCCACGCTAGTAGCACCGGTAGGGCTTGGTCCCGCCCGGTCGGTCTCCGTGGGACCGCCGCCGCGCGGCACGCCGATGACCGTCCGCGGACCCTCGGCACCGGCCTGTCCCCGCACCGAAACCTGCACGTTCCCGCAGGTAGGGGCACTCGTCACCCAAGCTCTCGGGTCAACCCTCAACTGGGCCCAGGGGCCCTGTGTTCTGGGCCCGGACCCATCTTTAGATGGCTGTCGGGTCGGGGGATCGTGGCGTGACGCATGGGCGAGGAGAACCGATGATGGGCGCCGACAGGTTCCCTGCATGGCGTGGGCGTGCCCGGAGACGGGGCGGCCGTCGACGGAGTGACCGCGGGCAGAGCGGGGCCGAGTACGCGGCGATGGTCGGGGTCGTGTCGCTGGTCGTGGCCGCGATCGTCGGTGTGAGTGTGCCCGCCGACACGGCGACCGGGCTGAAGAGCGCGGTCTGCCGGATACTCCACCCGCTGAGCGGGTCCGACGCCTGCGCTTCCGGCGACTACGCGGACGGCGAGGGCGACGGTGGAGGCGAGGGCGACGGTGGCGGGGGCGGCGGGGAGGGGGACGGGGATCCCTTCGTGCCAGGCGACGACCCGTTCGAGCCCGCGAGGTGTCTGCTCTCGCAGGACCAGACCAAGGACACCGTCGTCATCCAGGTGGTCTTCATCAAGATCAGCGCCTCGGAGACGGTGAAGCTCCAGCAGTGGTCGGACGGCACCGTCACCCTGGAGCGGGTCACCGACACCGCGGGCGGGGTCACGGCCAGCATCTCCGCGGGTATCCCGGGTCTGAAGGACTGGGGCGGCAGCGCCAAGCTGAGCGGTACGTACATGGGGGGCAGCGGCAACGGCGGACAGTGGCTCTTCAACGGGAACAAGAGCGACAACCCCCAGGCGGACCTGGAGGCCAATCTCGCCGACGCGCAGAAGTTCGCCGCGTACCTCAGGGCGAACGACGGGTGCCGCTACCAGAGCGGCTACAACCCCGGGGCGGCGATGGGAGCCTGCGCCCAGGACGCGGCCTCCAAGAAACCCGATCTCGAACCGGAGCTGGCGCCCGACGTCGACATCACCAAGACCACGACCGAGGCGTCCGGCAGTGTGAGTTTCGGCGGGAAGTTCAAGAGCAACGGCAAGAGCGGCAAGGACGCCGGGAAGAGCGACGGCCCGAAGGATCTCGGCAAGATCTCCGGCGAGGTGCTGTCCGGCACCATGACCGAGGACGTCGTGGTCATGCGCCACAACACCGGCCAGAACGCCGGGAAGATCACCTTCATCTACACCTTCACCGTCAAAGGCATAGCCGGCGCGGGAGGCGTGGCCACCGGCGAGAGGATGCAGCAGGTCGCGGTCACCTACGACGCCGCCGCCTACGACCAGGAAGAGGAGGACGACACCCCGCACCACCCGGAGAAGCTGGTGATCACCACCAGCCAGGAAGCCGGCGACGGCGGCGGCTTCAAGGGCGAGGCGGGAGCCAACGCGGGTCCCGTGACCATCGATGTCGGCGGCGGAGGAGGAAGCACGGAATCCGAGATACACACCGAATCGGCCGAACTCATCCTCGACAACGACGCCGACAGCACCGCCGTCGAGGACTGGCTCCGCGGCAACGGCGACCCTGCGGACAACCCACTGCCCTCCCCCTCCGACGCCGCGAAAGTACCGGGCCCCGACGCCAGCCCACTGGAACGCCTCCTGCACGACAAGGGCAAGCTCAGCAAGCTCGACTACAAAGCGAACACCGACTGGTGGAACGCCTCGCTCGGCATCGGCTTCGGTGTCTCCATGGGGCAGTTCTCCCTCGGCTTCAAGCTCTTCGGGATCGAGATCACCCATGAGAGCAAGACACAGACCATCACCGGCAACCCGACCTATGCCACCGGCCCGCAGAGCGGCGGCGCCCGGCCCTGGGTCGAATGGAAGAACTGCACCCGGACCAAGCCCATCCCCACCTGACCGGTACCACGTCGCCGGCCCGCGGGGGCCGCTGTCCGCCGGGCGCCACTCGCGTGCCCTACAGCGCCCCCGCGCGTTGTACCGATCATGAACTCGCATCGTTTTCTCCTTGCCGTGGCGGGCTCCGCCCTCCTCGCCGCCGTCATGCCCTCCGCGGCCCAGGCGGCCGATCTCGGTGACACCCTGAGCAGCACCGCCAAGACCGCGTCGGCCGTCGGCGAAGAGGCCGGCCCGGTGGTGGAGGGCGTCATCGGCGACAAAGTGAGCAGGAAGGTGGCCGCCGCCAAGGGCGTCGTCAAGGGCAGCACCGACGCCGTCAAGTCGGGCAGGGAGCTGATCAGCTAGGTCCTTGGCTCCGGGCGGACCCGGGCGGAGCCGGGCGGGCCTGGACAGGCCTGGAGCAGGAGGCGCGGAAGGCCCGGCCGGGCCTTCCGACCAGGCCTTCTGGTGCGCGCCGGGCCGGGTGGGCGCGCCGGGTAAGGAGTGGTGCTTGTGCGGGGCAGGGGACACCATGGACCCACAAGCACGCTTCTCATCCGATTTGTATATGATTGGCGCATATGAACGAGCGGCTGGCTTTGCTGAATGCCGTGGACGCCGTTCTCCCCGAGACCGAGGTGCTGCGGCTCGCCCTCCAGCAGGCGGTCGCGGAGCTCGGCGGCCTCGGCGGGGTCATCCATCTCCGTGGATCGGCGAACACCCACCGCATGTACCTGGTGGCCGTCAGTGGCCTTCCCAGGTCGTTCACCCGGGCCTGGGACGGGATCGCGGACGGCGCCCCGAAGGCTCCGGCGAAGGCCGTACGTGAGAGCGCCACCGTATGGCTGCCCACCGTCGCCGGGCCCGGCAGCGGTATGGCGTCCACACCGCTCATCTCCCGGAAGAGAACGTTCGGAGCGCTCTCCGTGGTGACGATCACCCCCGGTGAGCCGACCGCCGCGCAACTGGAGACGCTGCGGGCCGTCGCGGGATGGGCCGCCGAACGCCTCCGACGGGACGGGAAAACCCGCGTCACGCCCCCGGACCGGCATGCCGTGCCGGGGGCGCCGGACGTTACGGAAGCGGAAGCGGGAGCGGGAGCACCGGACGTTACGGACGCGGAAGCGCCGGACATACCGGGGCCGGACATACCGGAAGCGGGAGCAGCGGGAGCACCGGACGCGCCGGGGGCGGGAGCGCCGGCCATACCCGTGGCGGGGCTGCCGGACATTCCGGCAGATCCCGACACCCCGGAGGCGGAGGACGTGCTCCGGGCGACACGTATCGGCTCCTGGGAGCTGCACGCGCCCTCCGGACATCTCCATGTCGAGGATTCCCTGCTGGAGACGTTCGGCGTCGACCCGGACACCTACGACGGCCGGACCGAGACCTGGATGAGCATCATCCATCCCGACGACCGGGTCTGGGTGGCCAACGAGTGGGACCAGGCGGTGAGCACGTCCGGACTGATCGACCTGGAGTACCGGGTGCTCCGCCCCGACGACGGAACCCTGATGTGGGCTCATATCCGGGGCCGCGCGGAGTCCGACGGGGACGGAAAACCCTCCCGCGTCGTGGGCACGGCATGGGACAGCACCGAGTCGGGCATCGGCCGTGACGCCATCCGCCGTGCGCTGCGCTTCATGAGCGACGGATTCATGTCCCTGGACGGCGCGTGGCGGATCACCTTCGTCAATGTGGAGGCGGAGCGCCTGCTGAACTCCTCCCGCCGCCGGCTGGTCGGCGCCGTGCTGTGGGACGTGCCGGTGGTACGGCGGGTGCCCGGCCTGGAGTCCCGCTGCCGTGAGACCGCCGCCGGCACGACCGCCGCCGGCTTCGACGCGGAGTGGCCGGACACCGGGCGCTGGTTCCATATCCGGCTCGTCCCCGTCCCCGACGGTCTGGCCTGCTACTTCGCCGACATCACGGAAGCCAGACAGCGCGAGGCCGACCGGGTGGCCGCCGAACGGCAGGCGGCCGAACGGGCGGCCCGTATCCAGGAGCTGACCGCCGATCTGGCCGAAGCGATCACCACCCAGGATGTGACCGACGCCGTCGCCCGGCGGGTGCTGCCGCCGTTCGGCGCCTCCGGGCTGATCATCCAGGTCAACGAGGACGACCGGATGTGGATCGTCGGGAGCGTCGGCTACCCCCGGGCGTTCCTGAACAAGGTCGACGGCGCCTCGATGTCGGTGCGGTCGCCGGGCGCCGACCGGCTGCGCACCCGCGCGCCCTGGTTCTGCGCCACGCCGGAGGAGTACGTACGGACCTATCCGGAGCACGCGGACCGGCCCGGCGTGATCGGGAAACAGGCCTGGGCGTTCCTGCCGCTGATCGTCTCCGGGCGGGCCGTCGGTGTCTGTGTGATCGCCTTCGACGAGCCGCACCGCTTCACCGGTGAGGAACAGACACTGCTGATGGCGGTCAGCGGTCTGGTCTCGCACGCGCTGGAGAGGGCCCGGCTGTACGACGCGGAGCACAGCCGGGCCCAGCAGCTCCAGCGCACGCTGCTCCCGCAGACCCTGCCCGAGCTGCCCGCCGTCACGGCCGCCGCCCGCTATCTGCCCGCCGGACAGGGCATGGACGTGGGCGGCGACTGGTACGACGTCATACCGGTCTCCGGCTGCCGGGTCGCCCTCGTCATCGGCGACGTCATGGGGCACGGTCTGCCGGAGGCGGTCACCATGGGACGTCTGCGTACCGCCGTACGGACCCTCACCGACCTCGAACTGCCGCCCGACGAGATCCTGAACCACCTCAACGACCTGATCTCCGGGCTCGACGACGACTCCTTCGCCACCTGCCTCTACGCGGTGTACGACCCCACGAGCGGCGTCTGCACCTTCGCCCGCGCCGGTCATCCGCCGCCCGCCGTGGTCCGCCCGGACGGCACGGTGTCCTTCCCCGACTCGGCCCCCGACCCACCGCTGGGCGCGGCCGAACCGCCCTTCGAGACGGTGGAGCTGACGGTCCCCGAGGACGGCCTCCTCGTCTTCTACACCGACGGGCTGGTCGAGTCGGCCTGCCGTGACATCGACTCCGGGATGAGCCGCCTCGCCGGGCTCCTCGGCGAGCACCCCGACGGCGATCTGGACGAGCTCTGCGACACCCTCACCTCCGACCTGCTCCCGGCCGACCAGCAGAACGCCGACGACGCCGCGCTGCTCGTCGTACGCGCCCACCGGCTGGCCGCCGACGCCGTCGCCACCTGGACCCTGCCCGACGACCCGCAGTCCGCCGGCACCGCCCGGAAGTATGTCGGCGAACAGCTCGCCGCCTGGCATCTCGAAGACCTCGTGACGACCACCGAACTGCTCGTCAGCGAACTGATCGCCAATGTCGTACGGCACGCCAGGGGGCCCGTGCGGCTGCGCCTGCTGCACAGCACGACGCTGGTCTGCGAGGTCTACGACGGCAGCCCCACGACCCCCCGTATCCGGCGTGCCGCCGAGACCGACGAGGGCGGCCGGGGGCTCCAGATGGTCGCCGCGCTCTCCGAGCACTGGGGCACCCGCTACACGGCCACCGGAAAGTGCATCTGGACCGAACAGCCTCTGGTGCTGCCGGACACCGCGGCGCCGCTCATGATCGTGCCCGGCCTCGACGAAGTCGCCTGACCTCGCCCCGGGCCCTTCCGGACTCCTCCTGGGCTCCCGCCTCCCGCCTCCCGCCGGTCTCCCGGGGGGCGCATTCCGGCCAGTTGCGCCGGTTACGCTCACCAACCGTGACGGACTCGTGGAGGTATCCGGAGAAGAGTGAGTGAACCCTGCGTTTCAGGTGTGAAGAGTTACTCCCATTGGCCCTAGATTCTCCCGTACAGTTGCGCGGCACGCGCATATCTGACTCAAATCAATCGCCATGTGGGGTGGGGGGCACGGTTAGGTGTCGGGCTTTTTCGACGAAATATGGTCATGGATCGTCACGGCGGTAGGAGAGACATCGTGGCGTGAGGTGATGCCGCTGGGGCTCGCGGGCGCCTTCGTCTGGGCGCTGTGGCTCTACCGTGCGGTGCTCTCCCGTTTCGCGAGACCGGTGGTGAACGAGTTCCGCACCACGGTCTCGGTCGTGGTCCCGGCCTACCGCGAGGACCCGGACATCCTGATGGACTGTCTGGAGACCTGGCTGAACCAGGACCCGGCCGAGATCATCATCGTGCCGGACGTGGAGGACACGGAGGTCCTGCGCAGGCTGGCGCAGGTGGAGGACCCCCGGGTGCGGGTGCTGGCGTTCGAGCACCGCGGCAAGCGGTCGGCGCTCGGTGTGGGCATCCGGGCCGCGACGAGCGAACTCGTCGTACTGGTCGACTCGGACACCCGCTGGCAGCCGGGACTGCTGGCGGCCGTCCAGATGCCGTTCGTGGATCCCGAGGTCGGCGGGGTCGGCACCCAGCAGAACGTCTATCTCCGGGGCACCAGCGTCTGGCGGCGGGTGGCCGACTGGCTGGTCAACCTCCGCTACTACGACTACGTTCCGGCCATGGGGCGGGCGGGCGCGGTGGCGTGTCTCTCCGGCCGTACGGCCGCGTACCGGCGCTCGGCGATCGAGCCGGTGCTGGAGAACCTGGAGAACGAGTTCTTCCTCGGCCGCCGCTGTGTCGCCGGGGACGACGGCCGGCTGACCTGGCTGGTACTGGCGTCCGGGTACAAGACCGTGCACCAGTCGTCCGCGCGGGCACTGTCGATGTTCCCGTCGTCGCTGTCCGCCTTTGTGAAGCAGCGGGTGCGCTGGAGCCGGAACTCCTACCGCTGCTATCTGACCGCCGTGTACAAGGGCTGGCTCTGGCGGGTGCCGCTGGTCACCAAGATCACCGTGCTCCAGATCCTGCTGACACCGGTGACGATGGGGATGGCGCTGGGCTATCTGCTCTTCAGCCGGCTGGAGATGAACGGGCGCGGGATCGTGCTCGTACTGATCTGGCTCATCGCGGGACGCGGTATCCGCGGCTACTCCCATCTGCGCAGATATCCGCAGGACATCTTCCTGCTGCCGCTGCTGGCGCTGGTGGTCATCATGATCTCGCTGCCGATCAAGCTGTACGCCTTCCTCACCATGAACAAGCAGGGCTGGCTGACCCGTACCAGCACGAGCGTGGGCGGCGCGGGACAGGACTCCGCCTCGCTGATCAACTCGGGGCGGGCGGGCGCGATTCCGGGCGCCTCCTCGATGCCGGGCGGCGTGGCTTCCGGCGGGGCTCCGGCCGACGCCGCTTCCCGGGCAGGGGTGGTCCAGAAATGACGCATCAGCACAGACGGTTCTCCTGGCGGAACCTCCGTACGACGCGCACGGCACGTACGGCGCCTACCGAGCGCGCCACGCGTACCGCGCGTACGGCACGTACGGCGCGTGGCGCACGCCTCGCGGCGGTACTGCCCCTCGCCGTGGCCCTGTTCGTCGCCGCGCCGGCACCCGCGTCCTTCGCCGCGCCGGGCGACGGCGGGGACGGCAAGGACGGCGGACAGGTCACCACCGCCGAGGACGCGGAGAACGAGACCGCGCTCGTCGCCGCGGAGGACCACCGGCTCGACCAGGTCCGCGCGGTGGCCGCCGTCGCCCCGCTGAAGGGCGACAAGTGGACGCGGCCGTACCGGCTGGAGACCGCGGGCGGCTACACACTGGTGTTCACCCCGCGCACCCAGCCGTACGGGGTCGCCGACCTGCTCAAGTTCGCCCCGCAGACCTTCGTCCGCAGCAAGCGCGACGGCTCGTATCTGCTGACCGAGAACATCTATCTGCTCGCCGGGGCGAAGCTGAAGCTGTCCAGCCCCGGCGGACTGACCCTGCGGCTGGCGAGCAACAGCAGGGGCTTCGTCTCCATCGTCTCGTTCGGCGGGCGGCTGACCCTGGAGGGCACCCCGCAGGCACCGATGCGGATCAGCAGCTGGGACCCCAGCGCCAACAAGCCCGACACGGACGTACGGGACGGGCGGGCCTATGTGCGGGCCATCGGCGGCCAGTTCTCCATGACCCATGCCCAGGTCTCCGACCTGGGGTTCTGGAGCGGACGCACCGGCGGTCTCAGTCTCACCGGTACGGACCGGCCCGACACCGGCAACATCAAGTACGACGACGGCGAGCAGGATCTGAACCGGCGCGAGCTGGCGGCGGCCGACGACAAGGCCGAGCAGGAGTCGGAGCAGACACCCCACGCGGGCGGGGTGATCGCCCAGCCCGCCGGTGAACTGGCCACACCGGACAGCCGGTTCTCCGTACCCGATCTGTCCTATGTGTCCGCCGAGATCACCAATTCCACCATCTCGGGGAATCTGTACGGTCTGTTCCTCTCCGGTGCCACCGGTGCCAACATCATCCGGACCAAGGTGATCAACAACCTGGAGGACGGGGTGGTGCTGCACCGCGGCGTCACCAATGTGGTCGTCGACCGGACCGTCTCCCAGGGGAACGGCGGCGACGGCTTCGTCCTGTCCCGTGCCACCCAGCAGGTCCGCGTGACCGGTTCCAAGGCGCTGTCCAACGGCGGCAACGGCTTCACGCTCAGCGGCCGGCCGCTGGCCAACGGTCCCTCCGCCTCCGGTGAGTCGATCAGCAGCTACGGCTCCAACTCGGTCTCCGACAGCACCGCGCGCGACAACGGCCGGTACGGCATCGAGGTCTTCGGCGGGGAGAACGTCGGCGTACAGAACAACGAGGTCGACGGCGGCGACATGGGCATCGTGGCCCGCGAGGACGCCACCAAGGTCGCCATCACCGGCAACCACCTGACCGGTCAGACGCGGCAGGGGATCTCCGTACGCGACGGGGTGTCGGCGGCCACGGTCACCGGCAACATCATCGAGGGCACCGAGACGGGTGTCTATGTGCGCGACTCGCAGGCCGAGGTACGGGGCAACACCGTCCAGGAAGCGACCAACCACGGGATCTCCCTGGTGGGCGACATCGACAAGTCCACCGTCTCGTACAACGTGGTGGCCGGGGTCGGCCCGAGCGCGGTGGACACCAGCCGGGCCCACGGCGGTGTCACGGTCAAGGAGAACCAGACCTTCGCCTGGCACGACACCAGTGCCTTCTGGGTCAAGTTCAAGCACTACGCGAGTCCGATGACGCTGCTCTGGGTGTCCATCCTGCTGCTGATCCTGTTCTCCGCGCTGCTGGGTGCCCGGCGCAGCAGCCGCCGGGGCGGTGTGGAGCGCCTGGGTGTCCACCCGTACGCGGACAAGAAGCCGTTGCCCAGCGCGCCCGCCACCGAGGTGGGCAACGCGGCGAGCAACGGGAACAGGCCGACGGGACGCCACAGGGTTCCGGCGATGACGGCCGGGCCCGGTCCGACGTAGCGACCGCCGGGCCGGCCCGGGACCTGGGCCGGCCGGGGCGCGGTGCGGCTCGGGCGGCGCCAGGCCCGGCCCGCTCCCGGTCCAGGCCCTGATCCTGGTCCTGGTCCTGGACCGGTCCAGGCTTTGGCCCGGTCCAGGACCTGGTCCTGGTCCCGGTCCTGGTCCTGGTCCTGGACCGATCGGTGTCCGTATCCGACCGACACGCACGTCCCGAGCGAGACGCACTTCCCGACCGACGTTCATGTCCGAACGAGGCGCCGGTCCCCCGGGGCCGGTCCTGGTCCCCCCACAACGTTCCCGCGAAGCCGGAGTTACCGACCATGTCATCCACGCCGCCCCCGCCCCAGGCTCCGCCCCCCGCCGAGCCGCCGCACTCACCGGAGCCGCCCCGCCGGGCCGCGCTTCCCGGCGGACCCGCCGTCTGGCTGTCCGGGGGCGCGCTCGTGGTCGCCCTGATCGCACTCGCCGTGGCCATCGGCGGGGGCGACGACGGCTCGGGGGCCAAGGTGACGGTGGGGGCCACCACTGCGGGACCCAATGCCACCTATTCCACCCGGCCCGGGAGCCTGCCCAGCGACCCGGCCGAGCCCGACCCGGTGGTGACCGACACCCCCGGCGCCACCGGAGCGGTCTCGCCCGCGCCGACCGCCGAGGTCGACTGCCCGCCCGCCTCGGTCACGGTGACCGACGCCCCCTCGCTGGAGCAGGCTCTCGAACAGGCGCGGCCCGGGGACAGCATCCGGCTCTCCGACGGCGTCTACCGAGGCGAGTTCACCGCGGCGACGCCCGGCACCGCCGAGCAGCCCGTATTCCTGTGCGGGGGCCCCGGCGCCGTCATCGACGGCGAAGACATCAAGGGCGGTTACGCCGTCCATCTCGACGGCGCCAGCTACTGGCGGCTGGCGGGCTTCACCGTACGGAACGGCCAGAAGGGCGTGATGGCGGACCGGGTGCAGGGGACGGTCATCCAGGGTCTCACCGTCGAGCAGATCGGTGACGAGGCGATCCATCTCCGCAACTTCAGCTCCGGCAACGTGGTGCGGGACAACACCATCCGCTCCACCGGGCTGCGCAAGGAAAAGTTCGGCGAGGGCGTCTACATCGGCTCGGCCGAGTCCAACTGGTGCACGGTCACCGGCTGCGAGCCGGACGCGAGCGACCGCAACACGGTGATCGGCAACCGCATCAGCGGCACCACCGCCGAGTCCATCGACATCAAGGAAGGCACCACCGGCGGCAAGGTCATCGGCAACACCTTCGACGGCTCGAAGCTGAGCGGCGACCACAACGACTCCTGGGTCGATGTGAAGGGCAACGGCTGGCTCGTCCAGGGCAACACCGGGCGCCATGCCCTGGAGGACGGCTTCCAGACCCATCAGATCATCAAGGGCTGGGGCACCGGGAACACCTTCAAGGGCAATGTCGCGCAGGTGGACGGGCCCGGCTTCGGCTTCAACCTCACGTCCGACGGCAACAAGGTCACCTGCGACAACAAGGTGACCGGCGCGGCCGAGGGCCTCGCCAATGTCGACTGCGCTTCCTGACCGATGAAATCCGGCAGGAGGCAGCGGAAACCGACCGATCCACCCGCTTTACCCGCTCCACCCGCCCCATCCGCCCCATCCGTCCCCATCGCCCAACCGCCTGACCGCTCCTGGAGGCCGGCATGACCACCCCATCCCCTCGTCTCACCGTCATCGGCACCGGCTATCTCGGAGCCACACACGCGATCTGCATGGCCATCCTGGGCTTCGACGTCCTGGGCGTGGACGTGGACCCCGTCAAGATCGAGCGGCTGCGCTCGGGCGAGGTGCCCTTCTTCGAACCCGGCCTGCCGGAACTGCTCGCCAAGGCCCTGGACTCCGGGCGGCTGCGCTTCACGACGAGCTCCGAGGAGGCCGCCGAGTTCGGCGACGTCCACTTCATCTGTGTGGGAACTCCGCAGCGGAAGGACTCGTACGCGGCCGATCTGACCTATGTCGACAGCGCGGTCGAGTCGCTCGCCCGGCATCTGCGCAGACGCGCGCTGGTGGTCGGCAAGTCCACCGTGCCGGTGGGCACCGCGGCCCGGCTGACCGAGCTGGTGCAGCGGGTGGCCCCGGCGGGTACGGACGTCGAACTGGCCTGGAACCCGGAGTTCCTGCGCGAGGGCTACGCGGTGGAGGACACCCTGAGACCCGACCGGCTGGTCTTCGGTACGAGTTCGGAATGGGCCGAGCAGCAGCTCCGGGCCGCCTTCGCGCCGGTCATCGCCCAGGACACCCCGGTGGTGGTGACCGATCTGCCGACCGCCGAGCTGGTCAAGGTCGCGGCCAACTCGTTCCTCGCCACCAAGATCTCGTACATCAACGCGATGGCGGAGGTCTGCGAGGCCACCGGCGCCGATGTCACCGGTCTCGCCACCGCCCTCGCGTACGACGACCGCATCGGCGGCCGGTTCCTGAAGCCGGGGCTCGGCTTCGGCGGTGGCTGCCTGCCCAAGGACATCCGGGCCTTCACCCACCGCGCCGAGGAACTGGGCGTCGGCCAGGCCGTCGCGTTCCTGCGCGAGGTGGACGGCATCAACCAGCGCCGCCGTGCCCGTACGGTCGACCTGGTGCGCGAACTGACCGGCGGTGAACTCGCCGGTGTCCGGGTGACCGCGCTGGGCGCGGCGTTCAAGCCCAACTCCGACGACATACGTGACGCCCCGGCGCTGGACGTGGCCAGGACGCTGCACCGCGCGGGCGCCCATGTCACGGTCGTCGACCCGGCGGCCACGGAGAACGCCCGCCGCGCCTTCCCCGAACTCGGCTACGGGACGGACGCGATGACCGCCGCCGCCGGCGCCGATGTGGTGCTGCTGCTGACCGAGTGGTCCCAGTTCCGCGAGATCGACCCGCACGCCATGGGCGAGGTGGTCGGACAGCGCCGTATGGTCGACGGCCGCCACGCCCTCGACCCGGCCCAGTGGCGCGCGGCGGGCTGGGAGTACCGCGCGCTCGGCCGCCCCTGACACCCCGTAACCCGCCGGACCCACCCCGTACCGGCCCGGCTCCCCCGGTCAGCGGCCCTTGAGGGCCCGGCCGATCGCCTGGCCGGTCTCACGGGCTGTGAGATACGGGCGTACGTCATGGGCCCTGGCCCCGTTGTGCACGGTGACATCAGCGACCCGCCCGCCGAACGACGGTGCGAGCCGCTTCACCAGCGCGACGGCGTCACCCCGGTCGGCGACGTTGATCCACGCCTTCACGGGGATCGGCCAGCGGGCCAGCCCGCCGGTGGGTGGCGGGGCGAGCCGGTCGAACACGACTCCTCGCACCGCCAGCGGGGACCCGAGCGTCACCAGCGTGAGATCGGGCCAGTCGGGACGGGCGCACAGCGCCTCGTACGCGATCACCGAGCCCAGCGAGTGCGCGACGATCACCTCGGTCCGGACCGTCACCTGCCGGGCAAGCCGGTCCTGGACGGCGGCCCGTATCTCGGGCTCGCTGAAGTAACGCCGCACCTGGCGCGCGCTGGAGATCATCAGGTGTTCGCTGAGTCCGGCGAAGAAGGACGAGTGGCTCAGCGCGTCGAGCGCCCGCTGGACGAGGTACGGCGTACGCACGCGTGCGGTCGCATCGGAGCCGGCGACCCGAGTCTCGTACGCGGACGCGGATTCCCACCACTGGAGCAGCAGATCCCGCTCCAGTCCGTCCTGCACGTCGGATGCGTCCAGCTCGGGCAGCCCGAGGGCGCGATGGCCGGACGGGCGGAACAGATCACCGTAGAAGGCCATGGCGACCTCCTGCCGGGCCACCCCTACACCGTCCGCCAGAGCCAGCCCGTCGCACAGCGCGGGATACCAGTCGGCAAGGAGTGTGTCCGCTCCTTTCAGCTCCTGCGCAATGCCGTGGACAAGAACGACGCGGGTCACTCGGCGCTCAACTCCTTCGTCTGTCCTGCGGCATTGACGCGGAGGGCGACGACGCCCATGTCGGTCGCGACACAGACCCGTCCGTTCTCGTCGAGCGCGATGTCGCGGATTCCGCTGCCGATGTCGAGTGCGAGATTCCAGCGTGGGGACCGGGTGTCCCAGAGCCTCATCTGTCCGTACCGGTCACCGGCGACCAGGATGGGACCGCCGCCAATGTGCGCGACACGGATCGCGGTGACAGAGGACGGGAAGGTGTCGAGTTCCACACCGGTGTCCCGGCGATCGGCCAGATCCCAGAAGCGCAGACGCCCGTCACCCGCGCCGGAGACGAGGATGTCCCGGTCCAGGCGTGCGATCTCGATCGCGAACGCACCCCCCTCATGGCCGGGAAGCGGCTCGCCCCAGGGTAATCCGGTGCGCAGGTCCCACAGCCGTACCGTGCCGTCGACGGACGCGCTCGCCGCGAGTTCCGCACCCTCGAAGGCCCATGTCCGCACGGTCATCACAGTCGCCGTGTGACCGGTCATCGTCTTGCAGACGGGGATCTGTGTCTCCAGGTCCCAGGCATGGAGCTCGTAGTCGCCCCCCACCGACACCACCACATTCCTGCCGTCCATCGTGTGCAAGCGCGGTCCCATCGAGGAGCCTGGGCGTGTGGCGATACGCTTTCTGTCCTCCAGACTCCACACCTCCGTCCCCAACCAGCCACCGCGTACAAGCACGTTTCCCTTAAGCCCCGGCGCCGTCGTCATGCCGTGGCCGAAGCTGGCCATCGCGGTGACCGGATCCGCCACCTGGAGACCGTCGTTCAGATCGTGGGTACGGATCACACCGTCGTAGCCCTCGACGGCGACGGCATCATGGCCAGCGGCAGACCTGAAAATGCTTACCGACCGCACGCTCCAGTCGACACCGCACAGCGGCTCACCCAGGGGGCGTGCGGACGCCACGTCCCAGATCCGCACCACCCTGCGGTGCGCGACCACCGTCACGGGAACCGCGTCGACCTGGCCGAACACTGGCGCGGCGTCGGCGAAGAGATTGTCCCCCTCCAGTGGTGGTCCGAGGATCGAGGCCGTCATGAGATCCCAGAGACGAACGGTGTGGTCCTCCGACTTGGTGGCCACGACCGCCTTACCACCCACCCGGCCGAGGGCGGACGACACGACGCTCTCGGTGTGGCCGTGGAACGGCCCCGCAACCATGGACATGCTCGTCACATCCAGCATGTGCACGTTGTTGCCCTCAAGGGAACACAGGACTACCGGACGATCACCGTGAAACGCGACGCCCACGGCACTGGCTGACGGCGTGTAGTCCTGCAGCGAGAGATGCGCGTGCCTCCCGAGATCTGCCACCTCCCGGTAGTAGCAATGGCCCGACGATGTGGCGAGCACGATTTCGAGGTTCGGTCCCGTCTGCCTCAGAGCGAGGTGCCGTACTCCGCCGATGTGCCCGGCAATCGGTGGCCCGAGCGGTGCTCCGGACGCAGCGCCCCAGATCCGGACCGTGCCGTCCTCACTTCCGCTTACGACGACCGGCTCGCCGTCCAGCTCACCGACGGCCACGCACGTCACCACATTCGTGTGACCCGTGAGGACCCCCAGCGCCTGGCCCGAGAACGGATTCCACAGGCGAACGGTGGTGTCGGCACCGCCCGTCGCCGCGATCACCCGCCCGCCACCGCTCGTATGGAGCGCGACGGCCTGGACCGCGCCGGAGTGCCCTTCCATGGGAGGTCCCGCCTGATGACGGGTACGCAGATCCCAGAACCTGGCGGTACCGTCCTCCGCTCCCGTGATCAGCATCGGACGGCCCTGGACATCGCAGAACGCCATCTCGGCCACCTCGCGGATATGCCCTTCCTCCGGCTGTTCCGTGGTGAGGTCCCAGATACGGGCGGTGCGGTCCCAGCTGACAGTGACGGCAAGGGAGGCATCCGCCCGGTCGACGAGCGCGGCGGCCGTGATGAACTCGACATGGCCGCGCAGTGGCTGTCCGATCTGCTGAAGGCTGTCCAGGTCCCACAGCCGGACATCCTCGGCGCCGCAGGTCAGCACGACCGCTCGGTCCTTGAACTGTCCGGTAACCACCGAATAGACGCCGCTGGCTGTATAGGAGTTGTGGGCCGCGACCGGCTCACCCAGTTGCCGCCGGTCCCGCAGATCCCAGCAGCTCAGCAGACCTGTCGAGTCACCGACGAGGGCCACCGTCCGGTTGCCGCGCCGCGCCACGCTCACCGCGGAGACCGCGCCCGCCGATCCCAGCAGCGGGCTGCCGTCGACGCGCGCATCGCCCCCGTCGAGCAGTCCGCTCAAGTCCCATACGTACACAGCCTGGTCGTCGCCACCAGTGATCGCGACGGGACGTCCGTCCAGCTCTCCCAGATCCGCGTCGTTGACCGTACGCCGGTGCGCGCTGAGCGCCTTCCCTAGCTGTTTCCGGCTGCCGAGGTCCCAGATACGGGCCGTGCCGTCCGCGCTCGCCGTCAGCACCACCGGGTGGTCGCCGAGAGTGCCGACGGCGATGCTCTTGACCCGGTTGGTGTGCCCGATGAGCGGCCGGCCGTACTCTTGGCCCGCGGAGAGGTCCCAGATCCTGACGCTGCCGTCCTCGCCACCGGTGAGGACGACCGTGTAGTCGCCGAGGTCACCAATGGCGATGGCGCTCACCGCGACGCCCACCGGCAGCGCCTCGCCGATCTTCCGCTGTGAGACGAGGTCCCACACCAACGCTGTTCCGTCCACACTGCCGGTCACTGCGACGGGCCTACCGTCGAGCTCTCCGACCGCCGTGCACTGGATCGCCTTGGTGTGGCCACTGAGCAGCCGGTGCACTCCGCTGGTGGACCACCAGGCCCAGCTCGCCGACCAGGGCATGGAGACCCCGAGTCCGCCAATGCGGTCGGCCAGCTGGTCCGCCTCGCACCGCCGCGCGGACAGTTGCAGGTCGGCGGCTCGTTCTCCGAGTGGGCGATCGGCGGTGAGCCGGTGCGCGACCTGCTCGTATGCGCCGCGGATACGCCGCGCCTCCGCGCCCTCGACGGACACGAAGGCCCGCAGCAGCGCCAGCGGTTCACACGCGAGCAGGAATCCGGGGTCCTCCATCAGCCCGGAGAGCATGCCGGCCGCGGCAGCGTGCGTGGCCAGATGCTGGCGCACATACGGCACTGCCGCGAACCAGTCGGGGCGGCCATCGGCGGATACCGGCACGAGCGAGACAAGGGCTTCGACGACCGAGCGCTGAATGTCCTCGGAGGGACGGTCCGCAGTCGCGCGCAGGTGCTCGGCGAGCGCCTTGTGGTACAGCCGGTAGGCCGACCGCCGGTCGTCGTCGATGACTTCCGCGATGTACGCCTCGGCCACATCGAGCGCCCAGGAGACGTCCGCCTCCGTACAGGGGACACCCGAGATCACCGAACTCAGCTCGGTCCAGACCCGGCCACGAGGCAGGCCCTTGCCCTCGGAGAAGGCCAGCGCCAGCAGCATGCGGCGGACCCTCGGCTCGTCCGTACCGAAGCGTTCGAGGTAGTCGTCGAAGGCCCCGCCAATTTCGCTCGGCAGCTTCTCCGCCCAGCCGGGGCCGCGCACATCCACCGGGGCCAGATCCGAACGCAGTGTGCGCGCGGTGGTCCTGGCGTAGAGATAGACACCCGCGGCCTTGGCCGCGACCCCGCGGGCGACCGTACCGGCCAGGTCGGGCAGTCCACGGTAGGGAGTGCGTATCTCGGGCTCCTCGGCCGCGAGCAGTACCCGGGTGACATATCCCGCCACGTCCTCGTCGCCAGCGCGGTACTCGGACCGGTCGAGGTCCATATGCCCGAAGGTGGGGCCCAGAGGGCCGACGAGTTCATGGCGTGTCCCCACGAGAAGCCGTACGCCCTGGATCTCCGACATGGGACGCAGCAGTTCACGGCTGATACGGCGGGGCTCGCCGTGACCGCCCGCGTCCGCCGCAGTGTCCGATCCCGCCTCGTCCACGGCGTCCACAACGATCACCAGCGGGGGCCCCTGGCGGCCACGCCGGGTGAGTTCCTGAAGCAGCGCCGCCGCGCCATCCGCCTGGGTGCCAAGAGCGGAGCCGATCCGCTCCACCACCTCTTCGAGCCGCTTGTGCCGCGCGTGTACGGCGGCCGCCACGCACCCTTCGGGCACGACCGTCGCCGGATCGACACCGGAGAGGTTGAGCCTCGACCGGTAGCGGCCGTCCGCCAGAGCGACAATCCTGCCGAGGACGGCCGATTTCCCGCAGCCCGGACTCCCGGTGACGATACGGCCTCTCCCGTCGCCGTCCTTCGCCGTCAGCCAGTCGACCAGTTCGGTGAGCACAGTGACCCGTCCACTGAAGTACAGGCCCTGCTCCGACTCGAATTCCACACCGCGCGAGCGTGGTCCGAAGTGCTCGGTGAGATCCCGCTCGGCGACCCGGCGCTGGATTTCGAGATCGGTGCCGATCGGCGGTAACTCGGGGTGGTAGCCGGAATTGGGCAGGAAGGGCGCCAGTCCTGTCACAAGGCCGCTGGCGAGTTCGGCCCGTTGCCCCAGACCGTCCGCCTCGAAGCGCTCGTTGACCGCCTTGACCAACTCGGTGAGATCGAGATACTGCTGACGCTGTCCGGTACGCCCGGTCGTCGTCGTCACCGCTTCGCTCAGCGCGGTCACGAACCCACCGTCCTGGGCGATGTCCTTGCGGCGGGCGGAGGCCAGAAACCACAGTCCGGCGGAGGCCGCGAGTCCGCCAGCGTCCGCGCTGCCGGTATTGCGGTAGGCGAGCCGCTGGAGGGCGACCGCGGCCGCCTCCGCGCCACCCGCGCCGCCCGCACAGGTGTCGAGGATCAACAGCAGATGCCGCAGCTCCCCCTTGCCCAGAATGCGCACCAGGTCCTCGGTGGCCAGGGCCGTGGCGGCGAGGTCGTCGGGAGCTGAGTCCCAGCAGAACAGATAGTGCCGGTCGTGCGCTTCCACGGCGCCGTGGCCCGCGAAGTACAGGACGACCACGTCGTCACCCGTGAGGACGGTGTCGGCCGACCAGTGCCGCAGTTTCTGCCGGATCTGGTCGGCTCCGTCGTACTCGCCGAGTCCGGGAAGCACCGGCTGGTATCCGAAGGCCGCGAACAGCTCCGTCATCACGCTTATGTCGCCGGTTACGGAGCCCAGTTGCTCGTCCTGGGAGAGGTGGCAGTACCGGCCGCTCCCCAACGCGATGAAGAATCGCCGTCCCACAAAACCGCCCCACCGCTACGTGTCCCACGTCCCAGGAGACTGTAGCGACACGGTCGCCCGCCGCACCGGACAAACCGTAAAACCGGATGGCATACGAGGCGTGCGCCTGCTCGCTCCGGGCCACCACGCCGGGGTGGCGTCGAAGGGCGGTTCCGTTGCTCCGAGTTGTAGGAGCGCGTCCGCTCACGCCGACCGTTCGGCCAGGTGCTTTCGACGAGTGTCGGCCGTGCGGAGCGGCCTGGTCGCGCCAAGAAACCGGTCGGCGTGCGAGAACCGTTGACAAACCGGTGACATGATTGGAACCTTTGACTCGCAAAAAGCTGGATAACTAGCTCAATTTTTTTGCGCTACTTGTGCAACTTCACGGCAGTGCCTCGCTCGCCTCGCTCCCCCACGTCGTACGTCCCGCACCAGGTACGTCCCGCACCACGTACGCCTCGCACCAGGTACCGCACGCACCTCATGCCCCACGCACCCGCTAGACGCGTGACGCGGGTCCCGCGCGTCGCACGGCCGGCCCGGACCCGCGGGCCGCCGCTCTCTCGTTCCGACGAACAGAGGACACCATGAAACGGAAACAGCTCCGCTGGCGGCTGATCATCGGCGCGGTCGTGGCCGCCATGATCTCCGTCGGGCTTCTGCCCGTCTCCGCCTCCGCGGCCGACGGCCCCAACCTCGCCCTCGGCAGAACCGCCTCCGCGAGCGGATCCGAGGGAAGCCATCCCGCCTCCAACGTCACCGACGGCAACCAGGCGACGTACTGGGAGGGACCGAACAACACCTTCCCGGCATGGATCCGGGTCGACCTGGGCGAAGAGACCGAGGTCGACGGGGTGGTGCTCAAGCTGCCGACGACCTGGGAAGCCCGTACGCAGGCCCTCAGCGTGCAGGGCAGCACCGACGGGATCACCTTCGGCACCCTGTCCACCTCGCAGGGCCGGTCCTTCGCCCCGGCCGCGGGCAACACCGTCACCATCGACTTCACCGTCGCGAGCGTCCGTTACGTACGGCTGAACATCACCGGCAACACGGGCTGGCCCGCCGGGCAGGTCTCCGAGTTCGAGATCTACGGCCCGGAGGGTGACGACGGCGGCGACGGAGGGGACGGAGGCGACGGAGGCGACGGCCAGGAGCCCACCGGCACCAACCTGGCCCTCGGCAAGCCGATCGAGGCGTCGTCCTCGGTGTTCACCTTCGTCGCGCGCAACGCCAACGACGACAACACCGGCACGTACTGGGAGGGCGCCGGCCACCCGTCGTCGCTGACGGTGAAGCTCGGTGCCAACGCCGACATCACCGGAATCGTGGTCAAGCTGAACCCCGACTCGGCGTGGGGGACCCGTACGCAGAACATCCAGGTCCTCGGCCGTGACCAGGCCGCCACCGGCTTCACCTCGCTGTCGGGCCGCGCCAACTACACCTTCAACCCGGCGACCAACCAGAACTCCGTGACCATCCCGGTCACCGGACGCGCCTCCGACGTCCAGCTCCAGATCTTCAGCAACACCGGCGCGGGCGGCGGACAGGTCGCCGAGCTCCAGGTCCTCGGAACACCCGCGCCCAACCCGGATCTGACCGTCTCGGCGCTGTCGTGGACCCCCGCCTCCCCCGTGGAGACCGACACGATCAGGGTGAACGCGACCGTACGGAACGCCGGTTCGGCCGCCTCGGCCGCGACCACGGTCAATGTCAGCGTGGGCGGAGCGGTGGCCGGCAGCGCTCCGGTCGGCGCGCTCGCCGCGGGTGCCTCGGCCACGGTCCCGGTCGATATCGGCCGGCGTGCGATGGGCAGTTACACGGTGACCTCGGTGGTGGACCCGACCGACACGGTCATCGAGCAGGACAACGCCAACAACAGCCTCACCGCGACCTCGCAGCTCGTGGTCGCGCAGAGCCCCGGCCCGGACCTCCAGGTGCTCGGCATCGAGTCCAGCCCGCAGAATCCGGCCGTGGGCGCGCCGGTCCGCTTCACCGTGGCGGTCAAGAACCGCGGCACCACCGCGACCGGCGCCACCACGGTCACGCGGGTGGCGGTGGGCGGCACCACGCTCAACACCGACACCCCGTCGATCGCCGCCGGCGCGACGGCCAATGTGAGCGTCAACGGCACCTGGACCGCCACCAACGGCGGAGCCACCATCGTCGCCACGGCCGACGCGACCAACACCGTCACCGAGACCAGCGAGACCAACAACACCTTCACGCACTCGATCGTGGTCGGGCGCGGGGCGGCGGTCCCGTACACCGAGTACGAGGCGGAGTCCGGCCGCTACCAGGGCACCCTGCTGGAGGCCGACCCGCTGCGCACCTTCGGGCACACCAACTTCGCCTCCGAGTCCTCCGGGCGCAAGTCGGTGCGGCTGGGCAGCACGGGCCAGTTCGTGGAGTTCACCTCGACCAACCCGGCGAACTCGATCGTGGTGCGCAACTCCATCCCCGACGCCGCGGGCGGCGGCGGCGCGGAAGCCACCATCAGCCTCTACGCCAACGACACCTTCGTCCGGAAGCTGACGCTCTCGTCGAAGTACAGCTGGCTGTACGGCGACACCGACGGCCCCGAGGCCCTGACGAACACGCCCCAGGCCGACGCCCGGCGGCTGTTCGACGAGTCGCACGCGCTGCTGTCGACGACATACCCGGTCGGCACGAAGTTCCGGTTGCAGCGTGACGCGAACGACTCGGCCGCCTTCTACATCATCGACCTGATCGACCTGGAGCAGGTCGCGCCCCCGGCGAGCAAGCCCGCCGAGTGCACCTCGATCACGGCGTACGGCGCGATCCCGGACGACGGGAACGACGACACGGAAGCCATCCAGCGCGCGGTGACCGCCGACCAGGAAGGCACCATCTCCTGCGTGTGGATCCCGGCGGGCCAGTGGCGCCAGGAGAAGAAGATCCTCACCGACGACCCGCTGAACCGCGGGCAGTACAACCAGGTGGGCATCAGCAATGTCACGATCCGCGGCGCGGGCATGTGGCACTCCCAGCTCTACACCCTGACCGAGCCGCACCAGGCCGTGGGCAGCATCAACCACCCGCACGAGGGCAACTTCGGCTTCGACATCGACAACAACACCCAGATATCCGACATCGCCATCTTCGGCTCCGGCACCATCCGGGGCGGCCCCGGCGGCGCCGAGGGCGGAGTCGGTCTCAACGGGCGTTTCGGCAAGGACACCAAGATCTCCAACGTCTGGATCGAGCACGCCAACGTGGGTGTCTGGGTCGGCCGTGACTACGACAACATCCCGGATCTGTGGGGCCCCGGCGACGGCCTGGAGTTCACCGGGATGCGTATCCGCAACACCTACGCCGACGGCATCAACTTCACCAACGGCACAAGCAACTCGCGGGTGTTCAACTCCTCCTTCCGCACCACCGGTGACGACTCGCTGGCCGTCTGGGCCAACCGGTATGTGAAGGACCCCTCGGTGAACATCGCGCACGACAACCAGTTCCTCAACAACACCGTGCAGTTGCCCTGGCGGGCGACCGGTATCGCGGTCTACGGCGGCTACGGCAACAAGATCGAGAACAATCTGATCTACGACACGGCGAACTACCCGGGCATCATGCTGGCGACGGACCACGACCCCCTGCCCTTCTCCGGGCAGACCCTGATCGCCAACAACGCCCTCCACCGCACCGGCGGCGCCTTCTGGAACGAGGATCAGGAATTCGGCGCCATCACACTGTTCCCGCAGGCCAGAGATATCCCGGGAGTCACGATCCGGGATACCGACATCTACGACTCGACGTATGACGGCATCCAGTTCAAGACGGGTGGCGGCAATATGCCGAATGTCGCGATCAGCAATGTGAAGATCGACAAGTCCAACAACGGCGCCGGGATCCTGGCCATGAGCGGCGCTCGCGGCAACGCGACGCTGACCAATGTGACCATCACGAACTCCGGCGACGGCAATATCGTCACCCAGCCCGGATCGAGCTTCGTGATCACGGGCGGGGCCGCGGCGGCGGCGCGCAACCGCCGGTGAGCGACTGACCGGCACCACCCGCACACACCGAGGCCGGTGTGACGGCTCCCGTTTCCTGACGGAGGGGGCCGCCGCACCGGCCTTGCCGGCCTTGCCGGTCTTGCCGCTCTTGCCGGTCTTCCGACGGCGGGATCGGCGGACAGTGGCAGGATCGGCGGAATGAGAATTCTCGTCATAGGTGCGACAGGGACGATCGGCAGCGCGGTCTCCGGCGCGTTGAGCGACGCTTCCCATGAGGTGATCGGCGCCTCGCGCGGCGGCCGGATACGGGCGGACCTGGAGGATCCGTCCTCCCTGGACGCGCTGTTCGAGACGGTCGGGGACCTCGACGCGGTGGTGTGCTGCGCCGCCAACGGCCCGCTGGTGGACCTGGGTTCGGTCACCGACGAGGAGATGGCCGCCGGGACGCGCGGCAAACTGCTGGGTCAGGTGGCCCTGGCCCGACGTGCCGCGCGGCAGCTGCGGGACGGCGGGTCCATCACCCTGACGGGTGGCACCTTCTCCGCCCCGCTGCCGGGCGGTTCGCTGGGCGCGCTGATCAACTCCGGGCTGGAGGGCTTCGTCCGCAACGCGGCGAGCGAACTCCCGCGCGGTCTGCGCCTCAATCTGATCAGCCCCGGCTGGATCACGGAAACCCTGCGGAGCCTGGGCATGGACGACACCGCCGGCACCCCGGTCGCCGAGGTCGCCCAGGTCTATGTACGCACCGTGGAAGGAACGGCGCGGGGCCGGACCTTCCGCCCCTGACCACGCTCCCCACTCGCTCCCCTCCGAACACGCTCCCGTCGCCGGGCCAGGACTGAAACGTCGTCGTCGGTGGGTCGTTATCCCCTACGCCCGGGTGAGGCGTGCCGTCCGCCGGCGGACGGTCAGGTGAGAGAGGGATGCCCATGCGTTGTTCACCGAGAAGGTTCGTCGTTCCCCTGGTGGTGGCGACCGCCGCCCTGATCGCCGTGAGTACGGAGGCCGGCTCCGCCGCGACACCCTCCGCCGCGACAACGTCCACCGCGACAACGCCCGCCGCCCTGGCGGAGCCGAAGAGGGAGCGCGTCAAGGACTACCCCACCCGGGAGGAGTGCGAGGCCGCCGGGAAGGCGGGGGTACGCGCGCGGAAGTGGAAGGACCCGGTCTGCTGGGCGTACTGGAGCACCGGGTACTGGTCGCTCATCGTCACCCGGCTGTGAGCACCGGCCCCGCGCCGGCCGCCGCCCGTACGCATATACGGGCGGCGAAAGCGGCGAGGGCGGCGGGAGCCGCCTCATCACTGCTGCTCGGCGGTCTGGCCGTATGGCTCGTGGTGCTGGCCTCGGCCGGTGGGGAGCGGCTGTCGGCGGTCTACTCGCTGCCGCGCGCCACCGCCGAGATCACCCGGCTGGTGGTGGGTCTGCCGGTCTGCGCCGTGGGTGTGCTGCTGCTGGCCGACCGTTTCGCGCGCCGGGCCGGCGGCGTGCTGCTGGCCGCGGGCGTCTGGTGGATCCTTCCCACCGTCGCCTCCGATGTGCTCTTCGTCGTGTACGACGGCGGAACGGCCCCGGCGCCGGTGGCCGCGGTGGTGATCCTGCTCAGGGCCGTCGGAGCACTCGCCCGGCCGCTGACCGTACTGCTGCTGCCGTTGTGGATCTTTCCCTCGCCCTTTCCCCCTCGGTCCGCCGTACGGTGGCGGCGCGGCCTCGCGGCCGGGATCTGCGCCGTCCATGTGGGACACACAGGGGTGTGGGCGCTCGGTGTGCCGGTGGTGAACGGGTTCATCAGTCCCTGGGCCCATACCGGCATCGGGAGGGACAGCGAGTCGCTGCAACTCCTGGGGGAGGAAGTCCTCTTCTGGGTGCGCCTGGTGGTGACCTCGCTGGTGGTGACGGTATGCCTGGTGCGGGCCCGTACCGCTCCGGCGGGCGGGGACCGGCGGCTGTGGACGTTCCTCGCCCTCGTCTACCCCGCCTGTGCGTTCCTGCTGCTCGGATCCCTGCCAGGAGAGGGCTGGGCCGTCGCCGCCTCCACGGCGGGGAGCGCGCTGTGGATGGCCATGATGTGTCTGGCGGCGGCCCGCGGCGGTCTGTGGCGGCTGGAGCGGGCGACCAGCCACCGGCTGTCCGTCGCGTTCGTGCTCACCGCGCTGGCCAACGCCGCGATGTGCGCGGCCGTGGCGGTGTGGGTGGCGTACCCGGCCGCGCGGGGTGCGGCGACCTTCGGTGTCGCGGGCGTCGCCCTGGTGGCCGGCGGGGCCGCCCGCTCCGTGACACGCCGCGCGTCGCTGGCGGTGGAGCGTGTCTTCTACGGGCCGCGGGCCCGGCCGCACGAGGCCGCGCGGGCCCTGGCGGTCCGGCTGCGCGAGGCCCCGAACCCCGGCGACGTACCCGAGCAGATCTGCCGCAGCGTCGTGGAGGACCTCGGGCTGTCCGGGGCGGTGATCGAGGTCGACACCCGCTCGGGGCCGCGGCGGCTCGCCCGCGCCGGCACTCCCCCCACGGACCTCGGGCAGGTCTTCGTACTGCGCCACCACGGGCAGACGGTGGGCCGTCTGACGGTCGCGCGCGATGGAGCGAGCACGCCCGCCGAGCGTGACAGTGATCTGCTGTCCCTGCTCACCGATCAGGCGGGACCGGCGCTGGCCGCCCTGCGGCTGGGCGAGGAGGCACAGGGCGCGAGGGAACGGCTGGTGCTCGCCAGGGAGGAGGAACGCCGACGGCTGCGCCGGGAGATCCATGACGGGCTCGGCCCTCAACTGGCCGCCGTACAGATGCGGTTGGGAACGGCCCAGGCCTGCGGCGCGATGGAATCGGCGGCGGCCGGGCAGTTGCGGATAGCCGCCGAGGGGCTCCGTGAGGCGCTGACGGAAGTGCGCCGTATCACCGCGGGACTGACCCCCGCGATCCTGGTGGAGAGCGGTCTGCTCGACGCCACCCGGATTCTCGCGCACCGTCTCAGCGGCGAGGACGTACAGGTGACGGTGGCCACCCCGCGGACCCCGCTGCCGGCACTGGCCCCCGCGGTGGAGACGGCCGCCTACCGCATCGTGGCGGAGGCGATCACCAATGCCGTACGTCACTCCGGGGCCCGGCATGTCCAGGTCACCCTCGGCGTCGGTACCGGCGCGCTCACGGTCGCCGTCGCCGACGACGGGAGCGGACTGGACTCCCGCGCCGTGCCCGGGACGGGCCTGGCCTCGTTCACCGAACGGGCCGAGGAGATCGGCGGCACCTCGGCCATCAGCAGCGGTCCGAGGGGCACCACGGTGCGGGCCGTCCTGCCCGTCACCGTCCCGCACCAGCACGACCACCAGCACGACCATCAGCAGCGGCACCGGGAAGGAACAGGGCACCATGGGTGAACAGCCCGCGCGATCCGCCGACCAGAGCGGCGACCAGGACGGTGGCCAATGTGGCGGCCAGGACGGCGGCCGGGGCGGTGGGGCGCGCCCGTCCGTCCGGCGGGTCCTGCTGGTCGACGACCATCCCCTCTTCCGCGAGGGGCTCGCGGCGGCGGTCGACCTGGACGACGGTTTCACCGTGGTCGCCGAGGCCGCCACCGGTGAGGACGCGCTCGTGGAAGCCGCCCGTACGGCCCCCGACCTGGTGGTGATGGATCTCGGCCTGCCGGGCCTGTCCGGCCTGGAGACCACCCGGCGGCTCCTCACCGCCCGTCCGGAGACCCGGGTGGTGGTGATGACGATGTCCGAGGACGACGACAACCTGCTGGCGGCGATGCGTGCGGGCGCCCGTGGCTATCTCCTCAAAGGCGCGCTGCGGGAGGAGATCCTGCACGCGCTCCATACGGTCGGCAGGGGCGGGGCGGTGTTCAGTCCCCGGATGGCCGAGCGCCTCGGCTCCCTGTTCGCGGCGGTCGGCGGCTCACCGGCGAAGGAGGCCTTCCCGACCCTGACGGCGCGCGAGCGGGAGATCCTCGATCTGCTGGCCGCCGGGCTCAGTTACCGGCAGATCGCGCAGCGGCTGTTCGTCGTGGACAAGACCGTGCGCAACCATGTCGGAGCGATCTTCGCCAAGCTTCAGGTGCACGACCGCGCTTCGGCGATCGTGCGGGCCCGTGACGCGGGACTGGGCTCCGGGTGATCCCCCGTCCCCGTCCCCCCTCTTTTCCCTGATCCCGCGTCACGGGCCGGTCATACGCGGCGGTTCAGCGGTCGGTCCACAGGTACCACTTGAATCCGCCGCTCGCGCACTGGTACCAGGACCACTGCCCGCCGTCGACTCCCCTCCGGCCGGCCTCAAGACACTCGGCCAGCTTGAAGAACTGGCCACGCAGGACGGGATTGTCCGGCGCCGGGGTGCCGGCCCCTGCCTCGTCCTTCGGCTGTACGTGGACCCGGTCGGCGGCCGCGGCCCCGGTCATCGCCACGCCCGTTCCCGCGACGGCGGCCAGCGCGACGGTGAGCCCGCTCAGGGCCAGGGCGACGCGTGCCATCAGTCGGTCCACAGGATCCAGAAGAAGGTGCCGTTGGCGCACTGGAATCCGGTCCAGTGGCCGCGGGCGACTCCCTCCTGGCCCGCCTCCAGACAGCCGCCCCGTGTGACGTACCTGCCCCGGAGGTTGGGATAGCCGTCCACCGCCGCGACGGCGGCGGACGACGCGGTCGCCCGGGTGAGCTGGTCACTGCCGGCGGCCACGGCCTGGGCGGTGCCGATTCCCATCGCCGTGACCGCCGTGACGGCCAGGGCGGCGGCGAAAGAAGCGAGACGCTTCATATCTGTTCCTTTCCCGAGAACGGGACCGGGCGGCCGAAGCTTTTGTCGTCCGCCCGATCCGGACACCAAGAGCTTCGGCCGCCCGATGACCCAGGCACATGGGTCAACCGCCCTGCCCGCCCGCCCCGGGGCTGAACGCGCGTCGCTCAGCCGGCCGAATCGAGGGCCGACCAGGTGGTGGCGGGGAGGTCGTGGGCGGACCAGTGGGCGGCGGAGGTGACCTCCTGGGGGGAGCGGAAGCCGGCGACGACGGCGGCCACGACGGGGTCGCGGAGGGGGAAGCGGACGGCGGCGTGGGGGAGGACGGTGCCGTGGTCGGCGCAGACGCCGGCGAGGCGGCGGGCGCGGCGCAGCAGGGCCTCGGGTGCCGGGCCGTAGTCGAAGGAGGCGTCGTCGGGAGGGCAGGGGCGGCTGAGCAGACCGGAGTTGAACGGCGCCGCCGCGACCACGGAGACACCGCGCTCCGCGCACGCGTCGAGCAGCGGGCGGGCGGTCCGGTCAATCAGGGTCCAGCGGCCGGCCACCATCACGGCGTCCACGTCCGCTTCGGTGACGAACCGCAGCAGGGGCGCGACGGTGTTCATGCCGACGCCGACGGCGCCGATGACACCCTGGTCGCGCAGGTCCGTCAGGGCGGGCAGGGCCTGGTGGAGGGCCGCGTCGAGATGGGCGTCGGGGTCATGGACGTAGACGATGTCCACCCGGTCCAGACCGAGCCGGGCCAGACTGCCCTCCAGGCTCCGCAGGACGCCGTCGCGCGAGTAGTCGGGGCGGCGGACCAGGGTGTCCGGTACGGCGAAGCCCCCCGCGGCCAGATCGGATCCGGTGGGCGCGGGGTGGGGTTCGAGCAGCCTGCCGACCTTGGTGGAGACGGTGAACTCCACGCGCGGCCGGTGCGCGAGCGCCACGCCGAGCCGGCGTTCGGAGAGTCCGAGGCCGTAGTGCGGGGCGGTGTCGTAGTAGCGCACACCGGCGTCCCAGGCGGCGTCGACCGCGGCCCGCGCCTGGTCGTCGTCGATCGGGGTGTAGAGATTGCCGAGGGGGGCGCCGCCGAATCCCAGGGGGCTGACGCGGACATGTGTACGGCCGAGCCGGCGGGCCGTCACGGGGCGATCCCGTACCAGCGCGCGGCCGTGGTGCCGAAGACCGCCTCGCGCTCGTCGGCGCTCAGCCGGTCCGTGAGCGTCCCGGCGACGGCCAGGACATCGTCGTACTCGGCCGCGAGCAGACAGACCGGCCAGTCCGAGCCGTACATGAGGCGGTGCGGGCCCACGGTGGCGAGCAGTACGTCGGCGTAGGGGCGCAGAGCCCGCGCGGGGGCCTCCTCCGTCCTGGTGACCAGACCGGACAGTTTCACGGCGACGTTGGGGCAGTCCGCGAGATCGGTCAGCAGCGCGGTCCACTGCTCCAGGCCGTCCGCCCTGACGACCGGATTGCCGGCGTGGTCCAGGACGAAGCGGACGTCGGGCAGCTCGCGTACGGCCCGTACGGCGGCGGGCAGTTGGTCGGGCCGCACGAGCAGGTCGTACACGAGACCCGCCGCGCCGACCGCCTCGATACCGCGGCGGACCTCGGGACGGTCCGTCCAGTCCGGGCCGGTCTCGTCCTGGACGCCGTGCCGGATGCCGACGAGCGCGGAGCCGCCCGGCCCCTCGCGCAGTTCCGCGAGTCGGTCGGCGATACCGGGATCGGTCAGGCTCGTCCAGCCGACGACCGCCCGGACGTGCGGGTCCCGCGCCGCCAGGGCGAGCAGTTCCGGTGTCTCGTCCGGTACGGGGATGGTCTGGACGACGACGGTGGCGTCGATGGCGTTCCGGTCGAGCGCGGGGCGCAGTTCGGCGGCGGTGAAGGTCCGGCGCAGGGCGGGCACGTCGCGGGTCCACGGCTGGTCACGCACTCCGAGGTCCCACAGATGGTGATGAGCGTCGATGCGCACCGTTCTTTGATCCTTCGGGTCGGCGGAGTGCGGATGGCGGACGGACGGTGGATGGGTGAACGGAGGAACGGAGGGGGAGGGAGCGCGCCCTCAGTCGAGGTGGAAGATCTCCTCCGCCGAGGCCCACCACTCCCCCTCGGCCACCCCCTCCAGCGGCTGCTGGCACGGGTCGGTCAGCGCCCACCACTCGCGGGACACCGGATCGGCGGCGATCGCCGCGGTGTCGGCCGCGTAATCGGTCCCGGTGTACTCCAGATAGCTGAAGAGCAGACCGTCCCGCAGGAAGATCGAGTAGTTGCCGATGTTGGCCCGCTTGAGGGCCGCGAGCACACCGGGCCACGCGGCGGCGTGCAGTGCGCGGTACTCCGGCTCCTTCTCGGGGCGCAGCCGGATCACGGCGGCGAAGCGCTGCACGACTCAGCCCTCCTTTCTCAGACGCAGCCCGTCCATACCGCCGTCCACGGCCAGGGCGGTGCCCGTCGTGGAGGCGGCGGCCGGGGAGGCCAGATGGACGACGGCGGCGGCGATCTCGTCGGCGCCGACCAGCCGGCCGTGCGGCTGCCGCGCCGCCAGCGCCGCGTATTCGGCCGCCGGGTCGTCGGCCCGCTCCAGCAGCCGGCTCACCCACGGTGTGTCGGCGGTACCGGGATTGACGGCGTTGACCCGGATGCCCTCCGGCAGCAGATCGGCGGCCATCGCCCGGGTCAGCGAGAGCACCGCGCCCTTGGTGGCCGAGTACAGCGCGCGCTGCGGCAGTCCGGCCGTCGCCGCGATCGAGCCGATGTTGACGACCGACGCGTGGGCGGAGGCGCGCAGTGCGGGCAGCGCGGCCCGGGTGACGCGCACCAGCCCGACGACATTGATGTCGAGGACGCGGTGCCACTCGTCGTCGCCGTTGTCCTCGATACCGCCCTGCGCGCCGATCCCGGCGTTGTTGACCAGTACGTCCAGCCCGCCGAGGGCCGCGACGGCCTCCCCGACACCGGCCACGACCGAGGCGTCGTCGCCGATGTCGGCCCGGACGTACACCAGGCCCTGGCCCTCGGACGCCGCCTCCGACGTCACCTGCGGCACCTCCTCGGGCGCCGCCCGGTCGAGCACGGCCACCCGCGCCCCCTCGGCGGCGAGCATCCGGGCGGTGGCCAGGCCGATACCGGAGGCACCGCCGGTGACCAGGGCGCCGAGTCCGTCGAACGCACCCGTGTGACGAGCACCGATGTGACGAGCGCCCATGTCAGGCCTCCCCGAATATCTGCCGCTGGCGGCCGAGGCCGTCGATCTCCACGTCCACGACATCTCCCGCTCGTAGATAGGGCCCGCCGGGACGGCCCAGGGCGACGCCCGCGGGCGTTCCGGTGTTGATCACATCGCCGGGGCGCAGCACCATGAAGTGGCTCAGATAGCGGACCAGTTCGTGCACGCCGAAGATCATGTCGGCGGTGCTGCCGTTCTGGCGCGGCTCGCCGTTGACCGAGAGCCGCAGACCGAGCGTCTGTACGTCGGCCACCTCGTCCGCGGTGAGGAGCCAGGGACCGAACGGATTGAACGTCTCGCAGTTCTTGCCCTTGTCCCACTGGCCGCCGCGTTCGAGCTGGAACTCGCGCTCGGAGACGTCGTTGCTGATCGCGTAGCCGGCCACACAGGCCGCCGCGGCGCTCTCGTCGGGCAGATAGCGGGCCTCGCGGCCGATGACGACGGCCAGTTCGACCTCGTAGTCGGTCTTCACGGAGCGGCGCGGGATCAGCACACGGTCGTCGGGGCCGACCACGGTGTCCGGGGACTTGAGGAAGACGATCGGCTCCTCGGGGATGGCGGCGCCGGTCTCGGCCGCGTGCGCGCGGTAGTTGAGACCGACGCAGACGATCTTCCCGATGCCGGCCAGCGGCGGGCCGAACCGGCCGGGTGTCCCGGCCACCGGCAGCGCGTCAAGGTCGACGCCGTCCAGGACCGTACGAAGGGTGGCGGGCGTCAGATCGCCGACGACCGGGCGCAGATCACGCCACACCCCGTCGGCTCCCGATATCAGGGGCTGTTCGGCTCCCGCCCTGCCGTGCCGTGCCAGTCTCATCGCCGTATCTCCCACGGGTGTGCGCTCGGGTGCGCGCTCGGACATGCGCACAGAGGCGCGCTCGGACATCCCGCCGCGTGGGTACCGCCGGGCCGCACGGCCCGCGCTCCGGCCGCGGCTCGCGCCGGACGGCGGGTCCCTTCGGCAGCCGCGCCGGGCGCCCGTCCCGGCGCCACCGCACTCTCCATCGCAATGGATCTGCTTCAAGGATCTGCTTCATCCGACAGGCAGGACCATAAGGATCTGATCCCTTCCACGCAATAGTCGCGGATAAGACATCCCTTTTAAGGCGATAAGTACCGCTACAGAGGGTCGGTGAACGAAGTTTCGTCCGGACTCTTCTCAACACGAAACATGGATGTCATAGTTACCCCCGCCGATGAACCTGATTAATCCGAACATGGAAAACGGGGGTTACACCATGGCAGCTCCATCCCAGGGCCCTGGCGAAGGGGATGACGACGCGTCGCGTCCCTACCGGCCGGGGTACGAGCTGGTCGCCGAGCAGCTCCTGAACTACATCGCCGAGCAGAATCTGCGCTCCGGGGACCGGCTGCCGACCGAACAGGGCCTGGCCGAGATCCTGGGCGCCTCCCGCAATGTGACCCGCGAGGCGGTGAAGGTCCTGGCCGCCATCGGCCGGCTGAGTGTGCGGCGCGGCGCGGGGATCTTCGTCGCCGACTCGGCCGGCGGGCTGGTGGACGACCATCTCTCGCACTTCCGGCCGACGAGCATGGAAGACGTCCTGATGCTCCTCGACTACCGGACGGTGATCGAGTCGGAGACGGCCCGCCGGGCCGCCACCCTCGCCACCCCGATCGAGGTCAGGGCCGTCCGGGAGTGCGCCGAGACCTCGCTGGTGGCGGGCCGGGCGGCCGACGGGTACGCCTTCGCCAAGGCCGACGAGGCGTTCCACGACGCGGTGGGTGCCGCCGCGCACAACGTGTTCCTCAGATCGAGCGTCGCCGGTGTGCGGCGCCTGGCGTCACAGTCCGACGTGCTGCTCTTCCACGGTGACGCGCCCGGGTCGCTGGAGGTCGCCGCACGCCAGCATCTCGCCATAGCCGAGGCGGTCGCCGCGGGGGAGGCCGATCTCGCCGGGGAGCTGATGGTGGAGCACATCGCCACCACACAGAGCCAGTTCGAACGAAAGATCCGCGACCGGCTGTTCAACCTCGACGGCCGCGCCGCGCCCGGCACCTCCGGTGCCTCCGGGGCGTCCGTACGGCCCCCGAGGAGCGCCGGGGACGAACCCCTGTCCCCGGAGACATCCGCCTCGTGAACCGGCGCGGCACCGGCGCCCCATCAACACCCGCACCGGTGCCGCACCAGCACCAGCACCACACAGCAGCACCCCCATCGGTTCAACCCGCACCGCATCGGTGCCACGGCTCGCGGACCGAGCCGCCCAACGCCGGGGGGACCCGGAGGACGACCGGGTTCCCCCACTGTCACTTCCTTCAGGCGATTGGATTTCCGTGTCTGTTCCGTCTGCTCGCAGGAGCGCGTTCGTACCGCTCCGAAGAACACTGATAGCCGCCCTGTCCCTGGCCGCGGCGGCGGCTCCCCTGGCCGCCGTGCCGGCCCAGGCGTCCCCGTCGCGCGCGTCGGGCCTGGACGTCTATGTCTCACCGTCCGGCCGGGACTCCGGCTCCGGCACCGCCGCGCGTCCGTTCAAGACGCTGGAACACGCGCGGGACTACGTACGTGAGGCCGGGAAGAAGGTCCGCGGCGATGTCCACGTACGGCTCATGTCCGGTACGTACCAGCTCAGCCGTACCTTCAGCCTCACCGCCCAGGACTCCGGCAAGGACGGGCACCGGGTCGTCTACGAGGCCGCGCCCGGCGCGCGGCCGGTGATCAGCGGCGGCAAGCGGATCACCGGCTGGACCCCGGCCGACGCGTCGGGGAAGGTCTTCAAGGCGTCCGTCGGCGATCTCGACACCCGTCAGCTCTATGTGAACGGCGAGCTCCAGACCCGGGCGCGCGGCGCGACGAACCCGCCCGGCTTCAGCAAGACGTCCACCGGCTACACCTTCACCGACAGCGCCATCAGCGGCTATCAGCGCCCCCAGGACCTGGAAGTCATCAGCAAGTGGGGCTGGAAGATGATGCGCTGCCCCGTGGCGTCGGTCTCCGGCACCGCGATGACGATGCGCCAGCCCTGCTGGCGCAACGCCAACCTCCAGTCGGGCCAGGAGATCCAGAACCCGACCTGGCTGGAGAACGCCCGCGAGCTGCTGGACTCCCCCGGTGAGTGGTATCTGGACAAGGGCCGGGGCGAGGTCTACTACATGCCCCAGGACGGCCAGGACCTGTCCGCCGCCACCGTCACGGTGCCGCTCGTACAGGACCTGGTCGATCTGAACGGCACCAGGGGCAAGCCGGTCACCGACGTCTCCTTCGAGGGCATCACCTTCTCCTACTCCACGTGGCTCGCGCCCAGTTCACCCGACGGCCACATCGAGGGCCAGGCGGGCTTCCGGATGGTCGGCGAGAACAACCCCGACTTCGACTCCACCCGGCTGAACTGGCAGAAGACGCCCGGCGCGGTCAATGTGACCCACGGCCGGCGGATCGGCTTCAGCGGCAACACCTTCACCCACCTCGGCGCCGTGGGCCTGAATCTCAACACCGGGACCCAGGACACCGACGTCACGGGCAATGTCTTCCGGCAGATCGCCGCCACCGGTATCCAGATCGGCGGGGTCGAGGCCGGGGACGCGCACCCCGACGACCGGCGGGACATCACCAAGGACGTCACGGTCGACAACAACGTCGTCACCAGGGCCGCCGATGTGTACAACGGCTCGCTGGGCATCCTGGCCGGCTACACCGACCACACGGTGATCACCCACAACAAGGTCTACGACCTGCCCTACAGCGGTATCTCCGTGGGCTGGGGCTGGGGGCTGACCGACAAGGGCGGCAACAGCGCCTACCCGAACAACGCGGGCATACCCGTCTGGGACACCCCCACCACCAGCCGCAACACCCTCGTCACCGACAACGAGATCGGCGACATCATGAAGTCGCAGGCGGACGGCGGCGGTGTGTACACCCTCAGCTCCAATCCGGGCGGTGAGGTCTCCGGCAACTACATCCACGGTGTTCCGGAGCACGCGTACGGCGCGGTCTACCACGACGAGGGCAGCCGCTACTGGCGCAACACCGGCAACGCGTTCTGCGACGTGTCCTACCAGTGGCTGCTGATGAACCACGCGGAGGACAACACCGCGACGGGCAACTACACCAGCAACCCCAACTTCAGCGTCCAGTACCTCAGCAAGAACAACGACGTCAACGGCAACATCACCGTCGGCGACTGCGACCAGCTCCCGGCCTCGGTCATCGCCGACGCCGGTCTCGAACCGCGCTACCGCCATCTCGACCCGGGCCCGGCCGTCACCGACCGCGAGGCGCCCACCGCGCCCGGCACCCCGGCCGTGGTCACCGACTTCCCGACCGTGGCCGACCTCACCTGGGCCGCGTCCACCGACGCCAAGGGCGTCACGGGCTACTCCGTCCACCAGGACGGCAAGCTCGTCAACGCCACCGGAACGAACTCGGTGCGTATCCCCGGTCTGAAGGCGGGCACGGCCTACAAGTTCAAGATCACCGCACGTGACGCGGCCGGCAACGAGTCCCGGCCGAGCCGCGAGGTGAAGGTCACCATGCCCACGGGCGGCGACCTGGCACTGAAGAAGCCGGTCACCTACTCGTCGTACTCGGAGGAGAACACCCCCGAGAAGGCCGTGGACGGAGATCTCTCCACCCGCTGGGCCCAGGGCCTCGGACTGCCCGACCCCTCCTGGATCCAGGTGGACCTCGGTGCCCAGTACGACGTGAACGGCGCGATCACCACCTTCGAGAAGAGCAGCGGCTACAAGTACCGCGTCGAGGTGTCGCCGGACGAGATCGGCTGGAAGACGCTGGAGGACCACACCTCCGCCGACACCTCGGCGATGACCAGCTACTTCCACACCGCCGAGCCGGTCGCCGGCCGCTTCGTACGGCTGACGGTCACCGGATCGCGCGGCAACGGCGGCAGTGTCTTCGACTTCCAGGTCTACGGCACCCCCCGGGCGCCCGGCTCGGACCGTACGCCGCCCTCGGCCCCCGGACAGCCCCGCGTCACCCCGCTGCTGCCCAGCCTGGTGGACCTCGACTGGTCCGCCGCGACCGATGACACCGGCGTGACCGGCTACGCCGTCTACCAGGACGGCAAGCGGATCGCCCTCACCGACGCCACGACACTGCGGGTCTCCGGGCTGACCCCGGAGAAGGAGTACACCTTCACCGTCGTGGCCCGGGACGCCGTGCTCAACACCTCCGAGCCCAGCGCGGCGGCCGTCATCACCACGCCCGCCAACAACGATCTGGCGCTGCGGAAGCCGGTCACCGCCTCGTCGTACTCGGAGGACCACACCCCCGAGAAGGCGGTCGACGGAGATCTCTCCACCCGCTGGGCCCAGGGCCTCGGACTGCCCGACCCCTCCTGGATCCAGGTGGACCTCGGCCGGGACACCGAGGTCTCCAGTGTGGTGACCACCTTCGAGCTTCCCAGCGGCTACCAGTACCGCCTGGAGTACTCGACCGACGGGACGGCGTGGTCCGTCTTCGAGGACCACACCTCCGCGAACACCACATCGGCGGCCAACTACTCGTTCGCCGACCAGCCCGTCACCGCCCGCTATGTGCGGCTGACCGTCACCGGCTCCAGCTGGAACGGCGGCAGCATCTACGGGCTCCAGGTGTACGGCGAGTTCTGACCCGCACCCCGTACGCCCGCCCGGGACCGTACACGCCCCCACCGGGCCGGCACGCTCACACAGAAACGAAAGCCAGGATGAAGATCACCGAAGTCGAAGTACACCGCATCGACGTTCCGGCGGCCAGTCCGCCCTTCCGCTGGCGGAACGGGCTGAGCGGAAGCGCTCCGGTGGGGGACGGCGCGGTGCTGCGCATCGGCACCGACGAGGGGGCCGAGGGGGTGGCCGTGTTCGCCCGGCCGGGAGCCTTCACCACCCTGCGGGACCTGGTCGATCTGGTCTTCCGTGACGAGCTGGTCGGAGCCGACCCGTTCCAGCGGGAATGGCTGTGGCACCGGGTGTGGGAGCTGGACCGTATCCACGAACTCCCGCTCCCCACCCTGGGCCTGGTCGACACCGCCCTGTGGGACCTGGCCGGCCGCTACCACGGCCAGCCGGTCTGGCGCCTGCTCGGCGGCTTCCGGGAGTCGATCCCCGCCTACGCCTCCACCTCGACGTTCTCCAGCGTCGCGGAGTTCCTCGATGTGGCGGACCAGTGCCTGGAGCTGGGCTACCGCGGTATCAAGCTGCACGCCTGGGGCGATGTCCGCCGCGACGCCGAGCTGTGTCTGGCGCTGCGCGACCACGTCGGTCCCTCGGTGCCGCTGATGTACGACGGGTCGGCCGGTTTCGACCTGCCCGACGCGATCCGGCTGGGACGCGCGCTGTCCGAGGCGGACTACCTCTGGTACGAGGAGCCGATGCGGGAGTTCAGCATCTCCGCGTACCAGCGGCTGGCGGCGGCGGTGGACGTACCGCTGCTCGTCGCCGAGACCTCCGACGGAGCGCATATGAACTCCGCGGACTTCATCAAGGCCGGCGCCGCCACCTTCGGGGTGCGGGCCGGCACCACCCTCCGGGGCGGGATCACCGGTGCCATGCGCACCGCGCATCTCGCCGACGCCTACCGGCTCCGTGCCGAGGTGCACGGTTCGGACATCCCGAACCACCACCTGTGCATGGCCATCTCCAACACCACCTACTACGAGTCCCTGGTGACCGCGACGAAGGTCGTCCGCGAGCGCCATGTGGACGCTCAGGGCCTGGTCCACGCCCCCACGGCGCCCGGCATAGCCCTCCCGCTCGACTTCGGTTACGGAAGCGAACTCCAGCGCTTCGTCGAGCAGCCGCGCTGACCGGGCGGTGGCCGGGCGGCATCCGTCCGCCCGGCCACCGCACCCGGCGCCCCCATCCGGCGCGTTACCTGTCCCACGCGCGAACGAGCGCGAGTACAAGAAAGGCAAGACGATGAGGTCTTCCGGATCTCCGAGAGCCGGCCGGCGCCGCACCGCGATACGCACCGCCGCCGCAGCGCTCTCCCTGGCCACCGCCGCCGCCGTGCTGGCGGGGTGTGCCAGCGCCGACACCTCCACCGATTCGTCCTCCTCCTCCGGATCGGCGTTCAAGCCGGCCGCGCAGAAGGACGGATCGAAGATCACGGTGTGGGCGGACTCCACCCGGCTGCCGTCGGTGCAGGCGTACCAGAAGTCGCACCCGGACGTGCCGATGGAGATCGTCACCTACGACGGCGGCGCCGACGGCTCCACGTATCTCCAGTCGAAGGTGCAGCTCTTCGACCGGACCGGCAGCGGCTGGCCCGATGTGGTGTTCGGCTCGCCCACCGACATGACGTGGGCGTCCGAGCCCACCAAGCCGGGCGCGCAGCCCTTCGCCGCGCCCCTGGACGACAAGCTCGTGCCCAAGAGCACACTGGACGGCTTCGCCAAGGGCTCCCTCGCCCCCTGCCAGTTCAACGGCCACACCTACTGCGTGCGCAACGACATCGCGCAGGTGGTGCTCTGGTACAACAAGTCGCTCATGGACAAGTGGGGGTACGAGGTCCCCACCACCTGGGAGCAGTACGAGGCCCTGGGGAAGCGGATCGCCAAGGAGCACCCCGGCTATCTGGTCGGCTCGGTCGGTGACACCAACTCCCACGAGTCGTACTTCTGGTCCGGCCAGTGCCCGGCGTTCAGTCTGGTGAAGCCGGACACCCTGCGCAGCGATCTGAAGGACGAGAAGTGCGTCCGGATGGCGACGCTGCTGGACGAACTGATCTCCGCCAAGGCCGTCACCACCAAGGGCTTCTTCAGCCAGGGCTTCGCCAAGGACAGCGGCGGCAAGGTCGCGATGGCGTACGGCCCGTCCTGGTACGGCCAGTACCTGTTCAAGACCGCCTTCAAGACCCCGGCCAAGCAGATCGCCGTGGCGTCCCCGCTGACCTGGGAGGGTGAGACCACGGTCAGCACCGGCAATGTCGGCGGCGGTGTGTGGATGGTCTCCTCGCACAGCGCCAACCTCAAGGCGTCCACGGATCTGGCCACCTGGCTGACCACCTCCGACGAGAACCAGGCGTCCGCGCCCACCTACCCCGCCTACACCAAGGCGGCCGAGGCGTGGCTGGCCAACCCGGTCAACAGCGACTACTTCGCCAACGATGTGAGCAAGCCGTTCCAGGAGGCCGCGGACGAGGTGTGGACCGGCTGGTCGAACACCAAGTTCTCGGACGCCACCGCCTGGTCCAGCATCGTCCTGCCCGCCCTGACCTCGGGCAAGAGCCTGGTCGAGACCCTGCCGGCCTGGCAGGGGGAGATCAGCAACCAGGCGAAGGCCGAGGGGTACCAGGTGGTCGACGAATGACACTGCTGGAGACCGAGCGCGTCGCCGTCTCCACCCTCCGCCGCGGCAGCGTGCCGCGGCGGAGGGGCCCCGGCCTCGCGGGCTACCTCTTCGTCGCGGGATACGCGGTGCTGCTGCTCGCGTTCGGCGTCTTCCCGACCGGCTACTCGTTCTATCTGGCGCTCACCAACGACCAGGGCCAGTTCACCGGGATCAACCAGTTCGTGAAGGTCGCCCAGGACTACCGCTTCGTCCCGGCCTTCACCCATATGCTGATCTATCTGGTCATGTGGCTGGTCGTCCTCGTCGTGCTGGTCGTGCTCGTCGCGGTGATCCTGCGCAGCAGGGTGCGGCCGGGCACCTCGGCGCTCTTCCGCTTCCTCTACTACGTCCCCGGCGCCCTCGCCGGGGTCGCCAGCGTGCTGGTCTGGCTGTTCATGCTGGACCCGGACGTCAGCCCGGTGTCCTGGCTGCTCAACAGCATGGGCATGCACAGCTTCGCGGCCGTGCTCGCGCCCGGCAATCTGCCGCTGATCCTGATGCTGATCGCCTTCTGGACCGGCGCCGGCGGCTGGATGGTCGTGATGTACGGGGCGCTGAACAACATCCCGGACGAGGTGCTGGAGGCCGCCCGGATGGACGGCGCGGGACCCTGGCGTACCGCCTGGCACATCCAGATCCCGATGATCCGGCAGTGGATCGTCTATATGACGATCATGGCCTTCGCCACCGGCACCCAGCTCTTCGTGGAGCCCCAGCTCCTCCAGACCGCGAGCCTCGGCAGGGTGAGCCCCACCTGGTCGCCCAACCAGCTCGCGTATGTCTACGCCTTCCAGCAGGGCGACTTCAACGGCTCCGCCGCCATCTCCGTCTTCCTGCTGGCACTGGGGCTGATCGCCGCGGGTCTGCTGGTCGCCCGGTCGAACCTGTTCACGTTGGACGAGAAATGACACAGACCGCTCTTCCCCCGGCCCTCCCTCCGGCCCACACGCCGGCCCGTCCACCGTCGGCCACGGGCCGGCGTGTGCGGCCCTCCCGGGCCGTCTCCTTCCTGGTCGTGGGCCTGCTGCTCGCCGTGCTGCTGGTGTTCTTCGTACTGCCGGTGGTCTGGCTGCTGCTCGCGCCGTCGAAGACCGCGGGCGAGATCGTGCGCGACAACCCGCTGTCGTTCGGCTCGTTCGGGCAGATCGGCACCGCCTGGAGTCATCTGTTCGGCTTCCAGGACGGCGCGATGGGCACCTGGCTGCGCAACTCGGCGGTCTACTCCGGTGGTTCGCTCATCCTGACGCTGGCCGTCAGTGTGCCGGCCGGCTACGCGCTGGCGCTGACGAAGTTCCGGGGCCGCAAGACCCTGCTGACCGTCACCCTGGTCACGATGATCATGCCGCAGGCCACCCTGGTGCTGCCGATCTTCCTGGAGCTCAACCGCTTCCATCTGATCGGCACCGTCTGGTCGGTGATCCTGCCCTTCTCCTTCTACCCGTTCGGCGTGTACCTGGTGTACATCTACTTCGGCAGCAGCCTGCCCAGGGATCTGCTCTCGGCCGCGCGGATCGACGGCTGCACGGAGTGGCAGCTCTTCTCCCGAATCGCGCTGCCGCTGGCGAAGCCCGTGATCGGACTGGTCGCGTTCTTCAGCTTCGTGGCCAACTGGAACAACTTCTTCCTGCCCTATCTCGTCCTGCCGAACAGCTCGCAGTTCCCCGTCCAGGTGGGGCTGAACCAACTGCTGACCTCGACTCCGTCGTTCAACCCGGTGGCCGGTGCCGGACTGAACATCACCATCCCGGAGCTGTCCCTGGCGATTCTCGTCGCCATCCTGCCCGTTCTGGTGCTCTTCCTGTTCTCGCAGCGCACGCTGGTGTCCGGGATGCTCGCCGGAGCGACCAAGGAATGACCGAGCGATGAGCACCATGCGTGTCGCCCTGTTCCCCACCTGTGTCAACGACGCCGTCCATCCGGCCACGGCGATCGCCACCGTCACCGTCCTCGAACGGATCGGCGTCCAGGTGGACTTCCCCTTCGAGCAGACCTGCTGCGGCCAGCCCCAGTACAACACCGGCTACCGCCGGGAGACCGAGCCGCTGGTGCGCCGGATGGCCGAGGCGTTCGAGGGATACGACTATGTGGTCGCCCCGTCGGGCTCCTGTGTGGCCATGGTCCGCGACAACTATCCCCGGCTCGGGGCGCGCGCCGCCGCCGAGGGACGCGGCAACGGCCTCGCGGACCAGGCGAGTTCGCTGGCCGGCCGGGTCTACGAGTTCACCGAGTTCCTGGTCGACGTGATGGGCGTGACCGATGTCGGCGCGTACTTCCCGTACACCGTCACCTACCACCCGTCCTGCCACGGACTGCGGACGCTGGGTCTGGGCGACCGGCCCCGGCGGCTGCTGGAGGCGGTCGAGGGCCTGGAGCTGGTGGAACTTCCCGGGGCGGAGGAGTGCTGCGGCTTCGGCGGCACCTTCGCGGTCAAGAATCCCGATGTCTCGGCGGCCATGGGCGCCGACAAGATCCGTCACGCCGAGTCCACCGGCGCCCGCGTGCTGTGCGGCGCGGACAACTCCTGCCTGCTGCATCTGGACGGGATGCTGCGCCGCCGGGGCAGTGAGCTGCGTCCGCTGCACCTCGCCGACATACTCGCCTCCACCCGGACGGAACCCCTGCGATGACCGGAACCTCTGCGACAACTGGAACACCCGCGCTGAACGGAACCCCGCGATGAGCGGAACCTATCTGGGGATGCCCGCCTTTCCCCGCGCGGCGGCCGAGGCCACCCAGGACGACCGGCTGCGGGCGAATCTGACCCGGGCCACCGGCACCATCCGCGCCAAGCGCGCGCAGGCCGTCGCCGAGCTCGACGACTGGGCCGAGCTGCGCGCCGCGGGCGCGGCGATCAAGGACCGTACGCTGCGCCATCTCGACCACTATCTGGAGCTGCTGGAGACGGCGGTCACCCGGGCGGGCGGGGTGGTGCACTGGGCACCGGACGCCGCCGAGGCCAACCGGATCGTGGCGGAGCTGGTGAAGGCCACCGGAGAGACCGAGGTCGTCAAGGTCAAGTCCATGGCCACCCAGGAGACCGGCCTCAACGAGGCCCTGGCCGCCGAGGGCATCACCGCCTACGAGACCGATCTCGCCGAACTGATCGTGCAGTTGGGCGACGACCGCCCCTCCCACATCCTGGTCCCCGCGATCCACAAGAACCGCGCCGAGATCCGGGACATCTTCCGCGAGACCATGGGCCGGTGGGGACGCCCGGCACCCGAGGGGCTCACCGACGATCCCGCCGAGCTGGCCGAGGCGGCGCGGCTGCATCTGCGGGAGAAGTTCCTGACCGCCAAAGTGGCCGTCTCCGGCGGGAACTTCATGGTCGCGGAGACGGGCACGCTGGTGGTCGTGGAGTCCGAGGGCAACGGCCGGATGTGTCTGACCCTGCCCGAGACACTGATCTCCGTGGTGGGCATCGAGAAGGTGGTGCCCACCTGGCGCGATCTGGAGGTCTTCCTCCAGACCCTGCCGCGCTCCTCCACCGCCGAGCGGATGAACCCGTACACCTCGATGTGGACCGGCACCACCGACGGCGACGGGCCGAGGGCATTCCATCTGGTCCTGCTCGACAACGGACGTACGGACACCCTGGCCGACACCGTCGGACGCCAGGCGCTGCGCTGTATCCGCTGCTCGGCGTGTCTCAATGTCTGCCCGGTGTACGAGCGGGCCGGCGGCCACGCGTACGGCTCGCCCTACCCCGGTCCCATCGGCGCCATCCTCACCCCGCAGCTCCGGGGCACCGGCACCGAACTGGACGCGTCCCTGCCCTACGCCTCCTCCCTGTGCGGCGCCTGCTACGAGGTCTGTCCCGTCGCCATCGACATCCCCGAGGTCCTCGTCCATCTCCGCGAACGGGTGGCGGACCAAGGCGGTGCGGGGCACCGGCTGGAGAAGGCGGCCATACGCGCCGCGGGCTGGGTCCTCGACCGTCCCGCCGTACTCGCGGCGGCCGAGCGCGCCGCCTCCCGCACCCGGCGGCTGCATCCCCGGCGGCTGCCAGGACCGGGCGCCGGTGCCTGGAGCGGCTCCCGCGATCTGCCTCGTATGCCCGCCGAGCCGTTCCGCGACTGGTGGCGGGCCAACCGTGCGGACCGCGCCGACCGTGCGGACCGCGCCGACGGTACGGACGACGTCAACCGTACGGAAGAGGAGCGGGCATGAGCAGCGGAGCGCCGACGGGACGAGGAGCGTCCCCGAGCGGCCGGGACCTGGTCTTCGGCCGGATCCGCGCGGCCCTGGGCGATGTCCCCCGCCAGGAGCGCCCGGAGGACGTCCCCATTGCCCGCGGCTACCGGACCGCGCACGCCCCGGACGATCCCGCCGGGCTGCTGGATCTGCTCCAGGACCGGCTCACCGAGTACCGGGCCACCGTGTACCGCTGCCGTCCCGCCGAACTGCCCGGGACGGTGGCCTCGGTGCTGGCCCGGCGGGGCGCTCGTACGGTGATCGTCCCCGATGGGCTGCCGGCGCGGTGGCTCGCCGAGGCCTCGGTCGAGCGCCTCGGTGACGCCCCGCCGCTCAGCCCCCGGGCCTGCGAGGAGGCGGACAGTGTGGTGACCGGCTGCGCGGTCGCCGTCGCGGAGACGGGCACGATCGTGCTGGACGGCGGACCGGGTCAGGGCCGCCGCGCACTGAGCCTGGTCCCGGACCACCACCTCTGTGTGGTGCGCGCTCCTGAGCAGCTCGTCGCCTCGGTGCCGGCCGCGGTGGCGAGGCTCGTACCGACCCGTCCGCTGACCTGGATCTCGGGCCCTTCGGCCACCAGCGACATCGAACTGGAACGGGTGGAAGGCGTGCACGGCCCACGGACACTGGACGTCGTACTGGTCGAGGCCTGAGGCTTACGCCCGGGTCCGGGCCCGCCGGTCTTCGCGTCCACCGAGAATCCCGTCCACCGAGAACTGGAGCAGCCGTGGAATCCGAACCCGGTCCGATCACCTGGCCGCCGCCCGAGCTCGCCGTGGCGCCCGTACAGCTGCCACCGGCCGCTCCCGCCACCGGCGCCGACGGCGTGCGCCGGTACGACGGGCTGAGCTATGCCACCAACTCCGGTTACCGGCCGCGTCTGCTCGACCTGTCCGTACCGGCGGGGGCCGGGCCCGTCCCCGTGGTGGTGTGGATCCACGGCGGCGCCTGGATGGAGGGCGACCGGCGCTACCCGCCGCCGACCGTGAGCGCGGATCTCCTCTTCGGCTCCCTGCTGCGGGCCGGACTGGCCGTCGCCACCATCGACTACCGCCATGCCCGCGAAGCCCCCTTCCCCGCCCAGCTCCACGACGTCAAGGCGGCCATCCGCTATCTGCGCCACTACGCGGGGACGCTCGGGATCGACGGGACGCGGATCGGCGTCTGGGGCGAGTCGGCGGGCGGCCATCTGGCCGCGCTGGCCGGACTGACCGGCGCGGCGGGCCCCGCGCTCGACGGTACGGAGGGGATCGCGGAGGGCGACACGACGGTCGCGGCGGTCGTGGACTGGTACGGCGTCGCCGATCTGGAGTCACTGCTGACGGAGTGGACCGACCCCGGCAACCCCGCCGTCACCTTCCTGGGCGGCACCCCGGCGGCGGCGGCCTCCCCCGTCACCTACGCGCACACACCGGCACCGCCCTTCCTGCTGATCCACGGCACCGCCGACACCGTCGTCCCCTTCGCCCACAGCGAGCGCCTGGCCGAACTCCTCCGCGCCGCCGGCAACGACGCGGAAGTCGTCCCCGTCCCGGGCGCCGAACACATCTTCCTCAACGCCGACCCGGCCCCATTGGTCGCCCGCAGCGTCGCCTTCCTGATCCACCACCTGCGCAGACCGCGATAACAAGGAGTTTGTCAAACTGGTGCCATGACCACCTCTCCCGCTCCGGGCGAAGGACCCGTCCGGCCGGTGTCCAGTGCCGTGGCCGCAGCGCCCTGGAGTGCGCCCGCGAACTGGCCGTGGGACTCGCCTCGCAGCAGCTCGACCGCAGGCTGGAGGAGGGCGAGGGCGCCGGGCACACGCTCCGCGAGCACTATCTCGCGGGCAAGGACCCGGTCACCGTGAACGGCTTCCTCTTCAGCAGCTTCGGCGCGAACGTGGCCGTACTGCCCGGCCTGAGCGAGGACGAGCTGCGCGAGCGCTGGAGCCGCGGTGTCGACGACAAGTGGGAGCACAGCGAGTTCCGCTTCGTGCCCGCCGAGCCGGACGCGGTGCTGGACTTCCTGCTCGATCCGGCGCGCAGGGACACGTGGACGCCCTGCGGCCCCGCCCTCTTCTTCCATGCGATCGTCCGCACGATGACCCTGCGCCTCGGTGACGCCGGCGAAGGCCGCCTCAGTGTGGAACGCGCCATCGGTCCGGCGGTACGAAGGGCCGAGGAGACCGAGCGGGTCATCGGCGAGCGCCGGATGGCCACCCTGCGCGATCTCGGCTCCGACCCGAGCGTGGTGCGCACCGAGCAGGAGATGCTCGACTTCGCCGGCCGGCAGCTGGAGCGGAACCCGCACGACCTGCCGTTCACGCTGACCTATCTCTTCAACGACGACGGCAGCGCCCGGCTCACCGCCGCCACCGGGATCGCGGCGGGCCATCCCGCCGCCGCGGAGATCCTCCCCGCCGCCTCCGGGAGCGTGTGGCCGACGGCTGCCGCCGCCGGCGGCCGGTCGGTGGTGGTACCGCTGGACGGCGACGCGTTCTCCGACCTGCCGACCGGGGCGTGGCAGGAGCCACCCGCCCGCGCCCTGGTGGTGCCGCTGCTCCAGCAGGGCGGCACACCGTACGGGTTCATGGTGGCCGGCCTGAACCGCTACCGGTCCCTGGCCGAGGGCTACCGCGGCTTCGTGGACCTGGTCGCCGGTCATGTCGCCACCGGGGTGGCCAGCGCCCGCAGCTACCAGGCACAGCAGCGCCGGGCGGAGGAACTGGCGGAGCTGGACCGTGCGAAGACGACGTTCTTCTCCAACATCAGCCATGAGTTCCGCACCCCCCTCACCTTGATCACGGGCCCCGTTCAGGAGCTGCGCGAACGGCTCGCCGACGCGGACGCGGAGGTGCGTGAGGAGCTGGATGTCATCCACCGCAACGGGCTGCGGCTGGGCAAGCTGGTCAACACGCTGCTGGACTTCTCCCGCCTTGAGGCCGGCCGTATGCAGGCGAGCTACGAACCGGTCGACCTGGCCGCGGTCACCGGCGAGCTGGCCAGTGTCTTCCGCTCCGCCATCGACAAGGCCGGTCTGGACTTCCACGTCGACTGCGCACGGCTGCCCGAGCCCGTCCATATCGACCGGGGCATGTGGGAGAAGGTGATCCTCAACCTCCTCAGCAACGCGCTCAAGTTCACCTTCGACGGCTCGGTCCGGGTCGGCGTGCGCGCCGTGGACGGTGTGGCGGAGGTGACGGTCGAGGACACCGGGATCGGCGTCGCGGCCGAGGAGATGACCAGGCTGTTCGAACGGTTCCATCGTATCGAGAAGGCCCGCTCCCGCTCGAACGAGGGCAGCGGCATCGGCCTGGCCCTGGTCAAGGAGCTGATCGGCCTGCACGGCGGCACCATAACCGCCGTATCCACCGAGGGTCGGGGCACCTGCTTCACCATTCGGCTGCCGTTCGGATCCGCGCATCTGCCCGCCGGCGCCGTCCTCCGGGAAAGCAGCACGGACGCGGCGCCCATCACCGCCGATCCCTTCGTGCAGGAGGCCCTGCGGTGGCTGCCCGGTGAAGCGGCCTCCTCGGCGCCCGCGGCCCCCTCGCGGACACCCGGACCGGGGCCCGGCGCGGGGAGCCCGGCCCGGGTGCTGGTCGCCGACGACAACGCCGACATGCGCGAGTACCTCACCCGTCTGCTGCGCGGCGCCGGTTACACGGTCAGCACCGTCCACGACGGGCAGGAGGCGCTGGAGTCGATCCGTACCGAGGCTCCCGACCTGGTGGTCAGCGATGTCATGATGCCCCGTCTGGACGGCCTGGCCCTGGTCGAAGCGCTACGGGGTGACCCGCGGACCGCCTCGGTGCCGGTGCTGCTGCTGTCCGCTCGGGCCGGACAGGAGGCATCCATCGAGGGCCTCCAGGCCGGCGCCGACGACTATCTGGTCAAACCGTTCGCCGCCGCCGAACTCCTCGCCCGCGCCAGGGCGAACATCCAGCTGGCGCGACTGCGCGGCCACCACGCCCGCTGGCGCACCGCGCTGGTCGACTCCCTCCAGGAGGCCTTCTTCGTCTGCGACGAGGACGGCACGGTCGTCGAGATCAACACGGCCTTCACCGACATCCTCGGTTACGGCCCCGAGGGCCTGCCGTACCCGCCACTGCAACCGTGGTGGCCGGACGGCGACACCGATCCCGAGGCCCATCAAGAAGTACGGAGCGCCTTCGGCCGGCTGCTCGGCCACCCGAAGGGCAGCTACACCGTCCCCCTCACCCACCGCGAAGGACACCGGATCTGGGTCAGCGCCACCTTCAACCAGGTCCAGGATCCCGACACCGGCCGCACGGTGATCGTCGGCACCTTCCGCGATGTGACGGCCGAGCACTACGCCATCCAGCGTGAGAGCGCCCTGGCCGCCCTGGGAACGTGTCTGTCCCGGGCCACCAGCCTGTCCGAGGCGCTGGACGGCGCGCTGCGTGAGCTGAAAAAGCTCTGGCACGCCCGGAGGGTCATGGCCGCGGTCTTCGAGCACGGCGACGAACCCACCATGACGGCCACCGACCCGGACCTCACCTGGCGGAATCTGCCCGAGAAGAGGCGCCGGACGCTCACCGGTCTGCGCCGGCACTCGGCGCTCACCCCGGTCGCCGACCCCCCGGGGGCCGGCATCCTCCTGAAGCATCCCGACGGCCCGCTCGTCCTGTGGATCGATCTGGGTGAGCACCGGCCCTTCACCGGGGAGGACCAGCTGCTGCTGTCCCTGCTGGCCGGTCATCTCGCGCAGGGCCTGGCCCGCGCCCACCAGATCGACCAGCAGCGCGAGACCGCCATCGCACTGCAGCGCGCCATCCTCGGCCCCTCCCACCTGCCCGACGGCTTCGCCGTCCGCTACGAGCCCGCCACCCAGCCCCTGGAAGTCGGGGGCGACTGGTACGACACCATCTCCCTCCCCGACGGGCGTATCGGCATCGTCGTCGGCGACTGCGTCGGCCGCGGCCTGCAAGCCGCCACCGTCATGGGGCAATTGCGCAGTGCCTGCCGCGCCCTGCTGCTTCAGGACGCCCGCCCCGCCCAGATGCTGATGGCCCTGGACCGGTTCACCGCCGGCGTCCCCGGCGCGGTCTGCACCACCGTCTTCTGCGGTGTCCTCGACGCCGAGACCGGACAGCTGACGTACTCCAGCGCCGGCCATCCGCCCGGCATCCTCGTCCATCCGGACGGCACCACCCGCCTCCTGGAGGGCGGACGCTCACTGCCCCTGGCCGTCCGTCCCGGCACCGACCGCCCCGACGCCGGCTGCACCATCCGCGCCCGCTCCACCCTGCTGCTGTACACCGACGGCCTCGTCGAACGCCGTCGCCGCCCGCTCAGCGCGGGTATCGACCAGGCGGGCAAGGCACTTCAGGACGGCCGGAACACCGCCATCGACGACCTCGCCACCGATGTGATGGCCCGGCTGGCCCCCGCCGACGGATACGACGACGACGTCGCCCTGCTGCTGTACCGCCACCCCGCCCCGCTGGAGATGTCCTTCCCCGCCGAGTCCGCCCAGCTCGCCCCCGTCCGCAAAGCCCTGCGCGGCTGGCTCGACCAGTGCGACCTCCCCCCTCACACCGTGCAGAACGTCCTGGTCGCCGCCGGCGAAGCGTGCGCCAACGCCATCGAGCACGGCCACCGCGACGCCCCGGGCAATCCCGTCCACTTCCGAGCAGAGGCACTCGTCGACGACCTGCATCTGACCATCTCCGACACGGGCCGCTGGAAGACCCCCGAGCCCGAGCTCAACGCCCACCGCGGTCGGGGCATGAGCCTGATGCATGCCCTGATGCACGAGGTCACCGTCACCCCCGGCCCGTCCGGCACCACCGTCGACATGCACGCGAGGATCCCCTGATGACCACGCCCCTGACCCTCACCCCCGGCCGACGGCCCGACGGCACCGCCCTGCTGACCGCGGTCGGCGAGATCGACATGAGCAACACCGACGTCCTGGCCGCCGCCCTCGACAGCACGACCGGCCCCCTCGTCCTCGACCTCACCGGTGTCGAGTACCTCGACAGCGCGGGACTCAGCGTGCTGTTCCCCCACGCCGACCGGATCGAACTCATCGCCAACCCCCTCCTGGAGCCCGTCCTGACCATCTCGGGCCTCGCCGGCCTCACCACCATCCACGATTCGTGACCTCCCACACGGGACCGGGACGGGGGCGGAAAAGCCAGGGGCGCGGAAAGGCGGGGGCGCGAAAAGGGCAGGGGCAGAACGGGCGGGGGCAGAACGGGCGGGGGCGCGGACCACACCCGTACGGGCGGCCCAAAACGGCGTCCGGGGCCGCCTGAAAAGCCTTTCTTCTCACCGCGAACGCCGTCCTCAAACCTGGCGGACCGTCACCGGATTCCCGGTGATCCCGCGGCCGGAAACAGGCGTGGACTTTATGTGATGCGAACGCATGGCGGGGGAACTTCAGGGCACACGGTCTCCTGGAGGTTGATAACTATGGTTCCCCTGCTACTCGTTCTTCTGCTCGCCCTGATCCTTTTCGGTGCGGGCTTCGCACTCAAGGCCCTGTGGTGGATCGCGGTCATTATTCTCGTCGTATGGGTACTCGGATTCGTGATTCGCCCTGCCGCCACCGGCGGCAAGCGAGGCCGCTGGTACCGCTGGTAGACGCTCTGTCCGACCGTGACACGTGTGGGGTGGGCCCGGACGAATTCGTCCGGGCCCACCCCGCTTTTCCATGTGTCCGAAGGCGCCCGGAAAGGTGAGCGCGCCATTCGGGGGTAGGAGGTATTCGTGGCCGGGGTGCCTGTCGTGCGGCATCGGGAACCACGCCTCCACCACGGTGGACGCCCCGGCCCGCCGACATTCATATGCCGCGTCCACCGGTCGGTGAATACGACGGGCAACGGCGGGCACACGAGGGCTAGAACAATTCACGGAAGCTCGACCGTGATGATGCATTCCGTCCAGGAATCGTTGACGAAGGAGATATTTCGTGAGTGAGAACATGTGGGGCTACCAGCCGACGACGGGCCATACCGCCGGGAGCAGCCTGACCGGCTACAAGGTCGAGGCGACCGACGGGAGCATCGGCAAGGTCGACAAGCACTCCGACGACGTCGGCGCCTCGCACATCGTGGTCGACACCGGTGTATGGATCTTCGGCAAGCACGTCCTGCTGCCCGCCGGCCTCGTCAGCGCCATCGACACGGCCGAAGAGAAGATCTACATCGACCGGACCAAGGAGCAGATCAAGAACGCTCCCGAGTTCGACAAGGACAGGCACAGCGGGGACGCGGGCTATCACGACAAGATCGGCGGCTACTACGGGAGCCACCAGATCTGAGTCATCCGCAGGGGGGTGGGCCGGAGCAACCGCTCCGGCCCACCCCCATGACCGGGTCGGGCGGCGCGCGTGCGGCGGCTACGACTCGTCGAGGTCGATGGCCAGCGCCGGACACACCTGCGCGGCCATACGGACATCCGCGTGCAGCTCGGCGGCGGGAGTCTCCGTCAGCAGTACGACAACGCCGTCCTCGTCGCGCTGGTCGAAGACATCGGGTGCGAGCATGACGCACTGGCCGGCACCGACACACTTTTCTTGATCAACGGTAACGCGCATGGGGTGAACTCCTCACCAGGTGACGGGAAGCGAGTGGACGCCGTAGACGGTCATGTCCTCCTTGAAGGGCACTTCCTCGAAGGGAACGGCCAGATCCAAGGTGGGGATACGGCGGTAGAGCGTGCTGTACACGACCTGCAACTCGACCCGGGCCAGAGGCTGACCGAGGCACTGATGGATGCCGTAGCCGAACGCGACATGGTGACGCGACTGCCGGTGGATGTCCAGCACATCAGGGTCGGGGAACGCCGTCCCGTCACGATTGCCGACGTCGTTGGCCACGATGACGCCCTCGCCCGCCTTGATGCTCACTTTGATGGGGGCACGCGTCTACGACCCCACCACCGGCCGGTTCCTGCAGTCGGACCCGATCGCCGACGGCGGTGCCAACACCTACGGTTATCCGGCCGACCCGGTCAATATGTATGATCTGAACGGGAAATGGTGGTCTTGGTCCAAGTGGAAAAAGTTCGCCATCTGTGTCGCCACCGTCGCCGCCTTCCTGGCCAGCTTCACACCGGCTGGAGCCAGCCTGCGGCTCATTCGTGCCATCCGAGTCATCAGGAACGTCGGCATTCGACGGTTTGTGAGCTACGTCCGCGCCATGCGGCGAGGCAAGAAGGTCAAGGGCACAGTTCGGCACGCGGCAGCCGTCATCCTCGGCTACCCGGCAATCAAGGCCGCGTGTAAGGGGATCTGACCACGGCAGGTGCCCCGCGGCCCCGGCCGCGGGGCACCTGATGAACCTCCATCTCTCTCGGGAAAGCAAATACATGTCCATGAAGGAATCGGCGTCCGTCGTCGACGGATTGGCTTCGGCGACAGCGGTCGCAAGCCTCGTCGCGGCGATAGGCATCATCGTGCTCGGGTTCGTCGCACGGGAATTGATGTCGAAGTCGTCACGAGTACGTCGAGGAGAGACAAGCAGCCAGGCGGCCGGTGAAGGTATCCGAGCGGCCCTGCTCGGTGGCGTCGCCGCAGTGCTCGGCCATGGTGTCGGTTCCGCGATGAGTGGAAGGTGGACCGTCTCCTTCTTCATCGCACTCGAAGTCCTGATCTATGCGACCGCCCTGCAGTTCCTCACCACGTCACTGATCTGGCGCGGCTGGGGACCAAAGTCCCGCGGACGCGCGGTGGTATGCGCCGCAGTGCTTGCCCTCGCGGGCAGCGCGGCTTGGACTTACACCGCTTGAAGCCTGGGACCCAGCGCATCATAAGACGCCGGGGGAGGCACCGTCGCACGGATTGCCTCGCCCCGGCCCGCGCCTCACCCGAATTGCGAAGATTCCAAGGTCAACAAAAGAGAAACCCCCAGGCCAGAAGTCTGACCTGGGGTTTTCCGTGGAGCCGCCTTCGGGATTCGAACCCGAGACCTACGCATTACGAGTGCGTTGCTCTGGCCAACTGAGCTAAGGCGGCGTGCCGTGTGGACCATGGTGCGGTCTGCGGCGCCGCCAAGTCTACACAGTTTCGGGGGGTGCTCCGTACATGCCTGGGGTGGGGGTCTTGTCGCAGGTCAGGAGCACTTCTTGGCGTTCGGTGGGGGTGTGCCCTCCAGGAGGTAGGTGTTGATCGCCGTGTCGATGCAGTCGCTGCCCCGGCCGTAGGCCGTGTGGCCGTCGCCGTCGTAGGTGAGCAGGGTGCCGGAGGAGAGCTGGGCGGCCAGGGACTGGGCCCATTTGTACGGGGTGGCCGGGTCGCGGGTGGTGCCTACCACGACGATCGGGGCCGCGCCCTTCGCCTCGATGCGGTGCGGGGTGCCGGTGGCCTCGGTGGGCCAGTAGGAGCAGTTCAGGGAGGCCCAGGCGAGGCCCCGGCCGAAGACCGGGGAGGCCTGTTCGAAGGAGGGGAGCGCCTGGGTGACCTCTTCGGGGCCGGTGAAGGCGGGCGGGAGGTCCAGGCAGTTCACGGCCGAGTTGGCGTACATCAGGTTCGCGTACGCGCCGTCGCCGTCACGCTCGTAGTACGAGTCGGCCAGCGCGAGAAGAGGGGCGCCGTCGCCGTCCATCGCGGCGGCCAGGGCATCGCGGAGCTGGGGCCAGGCGGATTCGTCGTACATCGCGGCGATCACACCGGTCGTGGCGAGGGACTCGCCCAGCTGGCGGCTCTCGCCGGTGGGGACGGGCCTGGCGTCCAGAGTCAGGAAGAAGGCCTTCATCCGGGTCGAGACCTCGGCCGCGGAGGTCCTGCCCAGGGGACAGTCCGTCTGCTTGACACAGTCCTGGGCGAAGGACTGGAAGGCCGTCTCGAAGCCGGCGGTCTGATCGCGGTTCAGATCTCGGGCCGGCAGGGACGGGTCCATCGCGCCGTCGAGGACGAGCCGGCCCGTGCGCTCCGGGAACAGCTCGGCGTAGGTCGCCCCCAGAAAGGTGCCGTACGAGGCGCCCACGTACGACAGCTTCTTGTCGCCCAGCGCGGCGCGGAAGATGTCCATGTCACGGGCCGCCTCGACCGTGGAGACATGCGGGAGGATATCGCCCGAACGCTTCTCGCAGCCCTGGGCGAACTTCTTGAAGGACTCGGTCAGCAGCCCGGTCTCGGCCTGGTCGTCAGGAGTCTGGTCGACCTGCGTGTACGCGTCCATCTCCGCACCGGTGAGACATTCGACCGGTTCGCTGCGGGCGACTCCGCGCGGGTCGATGGCGGCCATGTCGTACCGGGCCCGGACGGGAGCCGGATAGCCGATACCGGCATACCCCTGGAGATAACCGATCGCCGAGCCCCCGGGGCCGCCCGGGTTGACCAGGAGCGAGCCCAGCCGCGTGCCGGGACCCGTGGCCTTCTTACGGGCGACGGCCAGCTTGATCTCGGTCCCGTCCGGCTTGGCGTAGTCGAGCGGGGCCTTCAGCGTGGCGCACTGGAAACCGGGGGCTCCGCACGCGCGCCACGCGAGCTTCTGGTCGTAGAACTTCTTCAGGGCCGCCGGATCCGGCTTCGAGGCTCTCGTGCCCGAGGCCGACGTGCCGGAGTCCGTCGTACCCGAGGTCGATGTGCCCGAGGTCGGCGTACAACCGAAGATCAGCAGACCGGCCGCGGCCAGGGCGGTGGCGGAGACACGGAGCAGGCGCCTGTTGTCCATTCCGGGAGCCTAGCCGCCGGATGGCGTATACCGCCCGTCGGTACTCGTACGGGTGAGTACACCGTTTATCAGCCCGCCAGCACCGCCAGCACGTCAGGCCCACCCGCGGCCCGCCCGCTCCTACCCGCGCCTGCCCGCACAGTCAGCGCCCGCGCTGTCAGCCCGCCCGTAGGGATACCGCCATCGCCTCCACCGCCAGCAGCGGCGCCACATTGCGGTCCAGCGCCTCGCGGCAGGCGCTGATCGCCTCTATCCGGCGCAGGGTCCGCTCAGGCGTCGAGGCTCGGGCGACACGGTCCAGCGCGTCCCGTACGTCCCCGTTGGCGAGCGCGACCCGCGAGCCGAACTGGAGCGTCAGCACATCGCGGTAGAAACCGGTCAGGTCTGTGAGGGCGAGATCGAGGCTGTCCCGCTGGGTACGGGTGGAACGCCGCTTCTGGCGGTCGGCCAGTTCCTTCATGACCCCCGCCGTCCCCCGGGGCATCCGGCCGCCCGCCGAAGCGCCGAGCGCGGCCTTCATGTCCTCGGTCTCCTTGGCGTCCACATCCTCGGCGACCTGTCTGGCGTCCTCCGTCGCCGCGTCGATCAGCTCCTGGGCGGCCCTGAGACAGCCGCCGATGTCGTCCACGCGCAGGGGCATCTTGAGCACGGTGGCACGGCGGGCACGGGCCCGGTCGTCGGTGGCGAGGCGACGGGCGCGGCCGATATGTCCCTGGGTGGCACGGGCTGCGGCATGGGCGGCCTCCGGCTCGATCCCGTCGCGCCGGATCAGCACATCGGCGACGGCGTCCACCGCCGGCGTACGCAGGACAAGATGGCGGCAGCGCGAGCGGATGGTGGGCAGAACGTCCTCCAGGGAGGGCGCGCAGAGCAGCCAGACCGTACGGGGCGCCGGCTCCTCCACCGCCTTCAGCAGAACATTGCCCGCGCCCTCGGTGAGGCGGTCGGCGTCCTCCAGCACGATGACCTGCCAGCGGCCTCCGGCCGGGGAGAGCTGGGCGCGGCGCACCAGCTCACGGGTCTCCTTGACGCCGATGGAGAGCAGGTCGGTACGGATCACCTCGACGTCGGCGTGCGTGCCGATCAGGCTCGTATGGCAGCCGTCGCAGAACCCGCAGCCCGGCTCTCCGCCGAGCGCGCGGTCCGGGCTGACGCACTGGAGCGCGGCGGCGAAGGCGCGGGCTGCGGTGGAACGGCCCGAGCCCGGCGGCCCGGTGAACAGCCACGCGTGCGTCATCTTCGAGGCCTCGGGCGGCGGGGTGCCCGAGGCCTCGGCCGTCACCCGCGCGTCGGCGTCACGGGCGGCGGCGGAGAGCGCCACATGGACGCGGTCCTGCCCGACCAGGTCGTCCCATACGGTCATACGCCGTCACCGCTCCTTGCCGTCCGCTGCCCTACCCTGCTCTTTCCTGCCCAGCCGCGCGCGTGGGCGCCTTACCGTGCCCATGCGTGCCGTGCCGCTCGGAGCGCCCTGTGCCGCTTCGATTCCATTGGCTCCGATTCCATTGTGGGGGCAGGGTCTGACAGTCCCTCCCCCACTTCAGGGCTCAGCGGCCTTCAGGGCTCAGCGGCGACGGCGCCTGCTGTCCGTCTCGTCGTCGCCCTCGTGCGGGCCGAGCAGTTCGTCCGCCAGGCTCGGAAGATCGTCCAGCGGAGTCTCCTCCGCCCAGTCCGAGCGGCGGCGCGGGCGCTGCTGCTCCGGCTCCCCTTCGGCACTGCCCTGCGGAGGGAACTGCGGCAGCTCGCGTGTGCGTTCGTTGCCGCCGTCGGCGGGCGGAGCCGGTTCGTCCTCGCGGAAGTAGCCCCGCGGCACCCGGTCGGCGGGATCACTGTTCCGTACGGGCGGAAGTACGGCGGTCTCATCGACCGCGCGCGCTTCCTGTGCGTCCCGGACCTCGACCGTGCCCCGCCGCTCCCCGTCCCGTACCGGCGCCGACGGCACCTGAGGCAGCACAGCCGTCTCGTCCGCCGCCCGACCGGCCTCCCGGTCGGGCGATGCCGACCGCTCGGACCGCTCGGACCGCTCGGACCGCTCGGACCACTCGGGCCGCTCCGGCATGCGCGGAATGACCCTCGTCTCCTCGGCGTCACGCGCCCCCGCCGCCTGCGCGTCGTCAGGCCGTACCGCCGGGACCTCCTGGGTCACCGCGTCCGAAGCGTCCGCCGGCTTCGGAGCGTCCATCGGCTTCTTCACGAACGCCGTGGGCACCGTGATCTCATTCGGCGAGATCGCGGACTCGGCAACGGAGCCGTCGGCTGAACCAGCAGCGAATCCTCCGGCGGAACCTCCCGCAGTCCCCGCAGTCCCCGCAGCTCCCGCCGACTCGTCCGCGAGCCGCCGTGCCTCCTCGGCCCGCAGCAAGGCCTCCTCCGCCTTGCGCTGCTTCTCCTGGCGCCGCTCCTCGGCCTCGGCGCGCAGCCGCGCCTCCTCCTGAGCCTGCCTCCTGAGCCGCGCCTGCTCCGCCTCGTACGCCCGCTCCTCGGCCTCCCGCCGCTTACGCTCCTCCTCGGCCAGCCGCCGTGCCTCCTCGGCACGCACCCTGGCCTCCTCCGCCTGCCGCTCGGCCTCGCGCTGCCGTGCCTCCTCCAGCTCGCGGCGCTTGCGCTCCTCCTCCTCGGCCCGGAGCTTGGCGAGCTGCGCCTCGCGCTCACGCTCCAGCCGCTCCTCCTCCGCCTTGCGCGCGGCCTCTTCCTCCGCCTTGCGCCGGGCCTCCTCGATGGCGGCCTTCCGCGCGTCTTCGCGGGCCTTCACCTCGGCCTCGGAGAGGGGCAGCATCTGGTCGAGCCGGTGCCGTACGACCGTGGTGACCGCCTCCGGCTCCTGCCCGCCGTCCACGACGAGATAACGGGCGGGATCGGCGGCGGCCAGGGTGAGGAAGCCCGACCGTACTCGCTGGTGGAACTCGGCCGGCTCGGACTCCAGCCGGTCCGGGGCCTCCGTGAACCGCTCGCGTGCCGTCTCCGGCGAGACATCGAGCAGCACGGTGAGGTGCGGTACGAGACCGTCCGTCGCCCAACGCGAGATACGGGCGATCTCGGTCGGCGAGAGGTCCCGCCCCGCGCCCTGGTAGGCCACGGACGAATCGATGTAGCGGTCGGAGATGACGATCGCGCCGCGCTCCAGGGCGGGGCGTACGACCGAGTCCACATGCTCGGCGCGATCGGCGGCGTACAGCAGTGCCTCCGCGCGGTTCGACAGACCAGCGCTCGACACGTCCAGCAAGATCGAGCGCAGCCGCTTGCCGACCGGCGTGGCGCCCGGCTCGCGGGTGACCACCACTTCGTGGCCCTTGGCACGGATCCATTCGGCCAGCGCCTCGACCTGGGTCGACTTGCCAGCGCCGTCGCCGCCCTCGATCGCCAGGAAGAACCCGCTCGCGGCTGCCGGGGCCGGAACCGGATCCGCGCCCCCGCGCAGCGCGTCCCGCAGGTCACGGCGCAGCGGGACACCGGAACGGTCGTCCGTCTTGGCGAGGACGACCGCCGCGACCGGGAGCAACAGCGCGCCTACCAGCATCAGCGTGAAGGCCGCGCCGTCGTGCGCGAAGACGAAGGTTCCATTGGCGAGGCGGTGCGGGCCGATGGCCGCGGCGACGAGGGGGGCGACGACCACGCCGACTGCGACAAAGACCCTTACGACGGCTTGAAGGTGTTCGGTGACTCGGTTACGACGGTACTCCTCCGCCTCCAGGTCGATAAGCGCGTGTCCGGTACTCGCCACGACACCGGCCCCGAAGCCGGCGAACAGCGCGATGAACAGCACAGTCGCCGTGTCCGGCACCAGTCCCATCGCCAGCAGCGCGATGCCGGTGAGCGCGATGGCCAGCGCGAACAGGCGTCGCCGCGACAGAGCGGGCAGCACCTTCTGGGCGCGGCGGATACCGAGTCCCGTGCCGCCGGTCAGCGCGAGGACCAGCAGGGCGAAGGCGACGGGACCGCCGCCCAGGTCCTTGGCGTGGAGTACGGAGACGGCGACGGCGGACGCGACGGCTCCCGCGATCGCGCCGCACGCGAGGACCAGCAGCGGAAGAGCGCCCGTACGTCCCTTGTCCCGGCCCCCGGCGCCACCTGCGGCGGACGGACGCCGCAGCCCTTCGATCGGGGAGCGCGGACGGGGCGTATGGCCGTCGGGCAGTTCAAGGAAGTACAGGGTGGACACGGACGCGGCGAACAGCCCCGCCGCGACATACGAGCCGAGGGCCGCCTGATGCAGCGAGAACCAGTCGATGCCCGTCCCGAGCAGATTGCCGACCAGCGTGGCGACGAGCAGGACGGCCGCCGCGACGGGCACCGCGGCGAAGGCCGTACGCAGGGAGAGCCGGCGCAGCGCGTCGAAGTGGTCGGGAAGCGGTCGTACCGCGGCACCCTCCAGCGGCGGGGCCGGCAGCAGGGCGGGGGCGGCGCTCTCCTTGGCGACCGTCCAGAACCTCTCGGCGACACCGAGGACGAAGACCGTGCTCAGGAGGATCGGGAGCGCGCGGTCGGGCGACCATTCGAGCCACAGCGGCGCGATGATGAGCAGCACGAGACGGAGTACATCCGCGACGATCATGGTCCAGCGACGGTCCAGCGGACCACCGTCCCTCGCCGGTTTGGCGGACTTCTTGGCGGCCCCGGCGGCACCGGCGGTACCAACGGCGTCGGAGTCTCCGCCGGCCGCACCAACCGCACCAGCCGCACCTGTGCCGACGGTCCCGGTCACCGGCACAGGCCGTGCCCCGCTACCCGGTGCGAGCAGCCCCGAAAGCGGTCGGAGAAGGACCGTTCCGAACAGCAGCGTGGCCAGGACCCGTGCGCCGAACACGGCCGCGACGGCGAACGCCGCGCCCCGGTATCCCGCACCGAATGAGCCCTCGGCGATCGCCGCCTGCAACGACAGCAGCAGAAGCACGAGTACGGCGAGTACGTCGCCGATGCCGCCGGCGAACTGCGCCCCCCACAACCGCCTGAGCGGAGGAAGGCGCAGCAGGGACCGCACGGCACGCTCTCGTGAGTCTGCGGCAAGTGCGTCGGAGTCGGAGGTGGGGCTCACGACCGTTGGCTGCTCGGCTCGCGTCATCCGCCCAGCCTATCCGGAGCTGTTGACTCCCTGGAGCCGCTGTCCGAACACGTGGGCGCACATACGTCCGGGTCGGTCGTCATCTGACCCCATAACGCCCGAAAAGCCCTACAGCGCCCCGCATCGTCCTATGACGATGCGCCGCGCCCGCGCCCGAACACCCCGCAGGGCCCGTGGACCTGCCCTGTCAGCGCCCCACTCGCCCCACTCGCCCCACCCGCCGAACGCGCCCAAGCCGTTCTACGCGCCCAGCCGCCCCACTCGCCGTACGCGTCCAGCCCGCCCACTCGCCGTACGCGCCCTACTCGTCCGTTTCCGCGGAGGACGCCGTCCGGGCAGTCGCCGTACCGGCGGACGACGTCCGAGCGGAAGCCGTCTTCGCGGACGCCGTCTTCTTGGCCGCCGCGGTCTTCGCCGTCGCGGTCGTCGTCTTCTTCGCCGCGGCCTTCTTCGCCGTCGTCGCCTTCTTGGCCGGAGCCTTCTTCGCCGGAGCCTTGGCCGCCTTCTTCGCGGTCTTCTTGGCCGGGCTCTTCGCCCGCTTCTCCGCGAGCAGCTCGTACCCGCGCTCCGGGGTGATCTCCTCGACGCTGTCCCCGGTCCGCAAGGTCGCGTTCGTCTCGCCGTCCGTGACATACGGCCCGAAACGGCCGTCCTTCACCACGACGGGACGCTCGCTCACCGGGTCCGTGCCCAACTCCTTCAGCGGCGGCTTGGCCGCGGCCCGTCCCCGCTGCTTGGGCTGCGCGTAGATCGCCAGCGCCTCGTCCAGCGTGATGCTGAAGAGCTGGTCCTCGCGCTCCAGCGACCGCGAGTCCGTGCCCTTCTTCAGATACGGGCCGTACCGGCCGTTCTGCGCGGTGATCTCGACACCCTCGGCGTCCTTGCCGACCACCCTCGGCAGCGACATCAGCTTCAGCGCGTCGTCGAGCGTGACCGTGTCCAGGGACATGGACTTGAAGAGGGAGGCGGTACGGGGCTTGACCGCGTTCTTGCCGGTCTTCGGGGTGCCGTCCGGCAGGATCTCCGTGACATAGGGACCGTACCGGCCGTCCTTCGCCACGATCTGATGACCGGTCACCGGATCGGCGCCCAGCTCGAAGTCACCGCTCGGCTTGGCGAGCAGTTCCTCCGCGTATCCGACCGTCAGTTCGTCGGGTGCCAGGTCCTCCGGCACATCGGCGCGCTGGTGGCCCTCCTCGTCCTTCTCCCCGCGCTCCACATACGGCCCGTACCGGCCGACGCGCAGCATGATGCCGTCGCCGACGGGGAAGGAGGAGATCTCGCGCGCGTCGATCGCTCCGAGGTCGGTGACCAGTTCCTTGAGACCGCCGAGGTGGTCCCCGTCGCCATTGCCTGCGCCCGACGCGAGACCCGCGTTGTCGTCGCCCTGCCCGAAGTAGAAACGCCTCAGCCACGGCACGGCCTGGGCCTCGCCCCGCGCGATACGGTCGAGGTCGTCCTCCATCCGGGCCGTGAAGTCGTAGTCCACCAGCCGGCCGAAGTGCTTCTCCAGCAGATTGACCACGGCGAAGGAGAGGAAGGACGGGACGAGCGCCGTGCCCTTCTTGAAGACATAGCCGCGGTCGAGGATGGTGCCGATGATCGAGGCATATGTCGACGGACGGCCGATCTCGCGCTCTTCCAGCTCCTTGACCAGCGAGGCCTCGGTGTAACGGGCCGGCGGCTTGGTCGCGTGGCCGTCGACCGACAGTTCCTCGGCGGTGAGCGCGTCGCCCTCGGCGACCTGCGGCAGCCGGCGCTCACGGTCGTCCAGCTCCGCGTTCGGGTCGTCCGCGCCCTCGACATACGCCTTCATGAAGCCGTGGAAGGTGATCGTCTTGCCGGAGGCGGAGAATTCCGCGTCCCGGCCGTCGCCTGCCGTCCCGCCGATCTTGACGGTGACGCTGTTGCCGACCGCGTCCTTCATCTGGGAGGCGACCGTCCGCTTCCAGATCAGCTCGTACAGCTTGAACTGGTCGCCGGTCAGACCCGTCTCCGCGGGAGTACGGAAACGGTCGCCCGAGGGACGGATCGCCTCGTGCGCCTCCTGCGCGTTCTTGACCTTGCCCGCGTACGTACGCGGCTTGTCCGGCAGATAGCTCGCCCCGTACAACTGCGTGACCTGCGCGCGGGCCGCCGAGACCGCCGTGTCCGAGAGGGTCGTGGAGTCCGTACGCATATAGGTGATGAAGCCGTTCTCGTACAGCTTCTGCGCGACCTGCATCGTGGACTTGGCCCCGAAGCCCAGCTTGCGCGAGGCCTCCTGCTGAAGAGTCGTCGTACGGAACGGGGCGTACGGGGAGCGGCGGTACGGCTTGGACTCGACCGAGCGGACCGTGAAGGCGGTGTCCGCCAGTGCGGCGGCGAGCGCCCGCGCGTTGGCCTCGTCCAGATGCAGCACCTGGTCGGACTTGAGCCGTCCGTCAGGACCGAAGTCACGGCCCTGGGCGACACGCCTGCCGTCGACCGCGTTCAGCCGGGCGACGAGCGAGGACGGGTCGGAGGCGTCTCCGGCCCGTCCGGTGGAGAACGTACCGGTCAGATCCCAGTACTCGGCGGAGCGGAACGCGATGCGCTCGCGCTCCCGCTCGACGACGAGCCGGGTGGCCACGGACTGCACACGGCCCGCGGAGAGGCCCCGCATGACCTTCTTCCACAGGACCGGCGAGACCTCGTAGCCGTAGAGACGGTCGAGGATACGGCGGGTCTCCTGCGCGTCGACCATCCGCGTGTTCAGCTCACGCGGGTTGGCGACGGCGGCCCGGATCGCGTCCTTGGTGATCTCGTGGAAGACCATCCGCTTGACCGGGACCTTGGGCTTGAGAACTTCCTGGAGGTGCCACGCGATGGCCTCGCCCTCGCGGTCCTCATCGGTGGCGAGGTAGAGCTCGTCGGATTCGGCCAGCAGCTCCTTGAGCTTTCTGACCTGGGCCCTCTTGTCGGCGTTGACGACATAGATCGGCTGGAAGTCGTGCTCGACGTCCACACCGAGGCGGCGCACCTCACCGGTGTACTTCTCGGGCACCTCCGCGGCGCCGTTCGGGAGGTCGCGGATGTGCCCGACGCTCGCCTCGACGACGTAGCCGGGGCCGAGGTACCCCTTGATCGTCTTCGCCTTGGCAGGCGACTCGACGATGACGAGTCGGCGGCCGCCGTGTGCGGTCTCGCTGGTCGGGGACAACTTCGCTCTTCTCTCCGGTCGACGCTCGGTGGGCCCGTACGGCAGTACGGCGCGGACGGCACGGCCGGGCGCGGACGGCCCAGCGGTGACGCTGCTTCGCTGCGGAGTGTGACGGTACAACCCGCCCCCGTGTCAAACGGCGAAAGCCCGCAACGGCCACTCGAACGGTAACCCGACTCCAGCCATTCCTGCCGCCCGGACCCCCATGCCCGTCGCGTCGGACCGCACCGGCCGTGCTTCGGCCGAGGCGCTCCGGGACGGTCGTGTCCGAGGGTGCCGAAACCCGTACGGTGCAGGTCCGGCGGCCCGGCGGCACTCCGCGCGGGTCTGTTCGATCATGACGCGGCAGTGCTGGTCCCGCTCCGGGGAAGAGGATCAGATACGACTGAAACACCACACGCCGAGGGCGAGAAAGACCACGCCCGAGAGTGTCGCGAGCGTGATGGACGCCGCAGGCCGCACTCCGTGGGCCACCGGTGCGCGGTGGAGCACGCGCGCCACCGTCCACAGCAGCAGTCCGGCACCGAACAGCGCGAATACCGCTCCCGCGAATACCGCCGGCCCGCTCTCCATGCCCGTACCTCGCTCCGCGCGTGGCGCCCGCCTCGGGGCACCAAGGATTCAGGGCCTGAGGCTGGCACCTCAGGGCGTCAGCGGCACGAACTCCTGGTGAACGCCACGAACGCGTTCACGGGCCCCGTGCCCTGCACAGGCCCCGGTGGGACGACTGCGACGCACGCGCCCGCGCGGGGCGCGGGGCACGGGCAATCGGTCCTGTCCCACCGCGCGAGAGAGGGGCTGCGGCACCCGGAAGTGCTGCGGAGCGCAGGACGGCCACGGCACCCGGATGTGCCACCGCGCGCCGGACGGCCGCAGCGCCCAGGGGCGGGCCGACAGGCCCTGTCGGCACCTGGGCGCACGTCGCGCGGCGGCGGTCCGCACGGCGGTCATGTCAGAGCGAAGTCGGTGCCGGTTCCAGGAAACCCTCCTCCACCAGCAGCCGGATCGCCTGGGGCGTCCGGTCCCTGAGCAGTACCGGATCCTCCTGCATGAGCTGGGCGATCGCGTCCAGGATCCGTCCGGCGCTCAGCCTCCCGTCACAGACCCCGGCGAACCCTGCGGCCACCGCGTCGACCTTCGTGGCCCGCCGCATACCCCGGTGCTGCCGCAGCACCACATGCTCGGGATCCTCGGCACCCGGCAGCCCCACCTGTTCCTGGACGACCTCGGGCGCCAGAAGGAAATGGCCGGCCAGAAGGCCCGCGTCATCGTGCGCGCGCAGATAGTCCTGCCGCTCGAAGTGGGCCCGTACGGTCTCGCCGAGCGGCTGCTCGACCGGGTGCGGCCACTCCTCCACGACGATCGACTGCCGCTCGGCGCCCGTCTTCCTGAGCGTGATCCAGCCGAAGCCGACCGCCTTGGTCTTGCGGGCCTCGAACTCGTCCAGCCACGCTTCGTACCGCGCGGCGTACTCCTCCGGGTCCTCGTGGTGGTCGCCGCCGTCGCGCAGCCACAGCTCCGCGTACTGCGTCACGTCCTGGACCTCCCGCTGCACGATCCAGGCGTCGCAGCCGGCCGGCACCCAGGAACGCAGCCGCTGCTCCCACTCCTCCCCTTCCACGTGCTGCCAGTTGGCGAGGAAATGCGCGAATCCCCCTTCGCGCAGCCGCTCGCCGGTCTGCTGGACGAGCGTGCGGCACAGATCGTCCCCGCCCATCCCGCCGTCCCGGTAGGTCAGCCGGGCGCCGGGCGAGATGACGAACGGCGGGTTGGAGACGATCAGGTCGTACGTCTCGTCCCCCACGGGCTCGAAGAGCGAGCCCTCGCGCAGTTCGACCTCCGGCGCGCCGGAGAGTGCCAGTGTCAGCCGCGTGAAGCCGAGGGCCCGCGGATTGAGATCGGTGGCGGTGACCCGTACGGCGTGCTGGGCCGCGTGCAGGGCCTGGATACCGGAGCCGGTGCCGAGGTCGAGTGCCCTCTCGACGGGTGTCCGTACGGTGATCCCCGCCAGGGTCGTGGAGGCCCCGCCCACTCCGAGCACGACCCCCTCGTCATGGCCGCTCGCGCCCGACGCACCCCCGACGGCGAGCCCCCGGTCGGAGACGATGAACCAGTCCTGGCCCTCCGGCCCGCCGTACGGCCGGACGTCCACCGTCGCGTGGACCTCCTGCCCGTCCCGCCGGGCCTCCTGTCCGTCCTGCCCGTCCCGTACGAGCCAGCCGTCGGCCAGCGCCTCCTCCAACGGCAGCGCGGCCGCCGCACGCTCCTCCGGAACCGGCTTCTGGAGCAGAAAGAGCCGTACGAGCGTTTCGAGCGGGGTGTCGCCGCGGGTGGCGCGCAGCGCGGGCACGGTCTCACTGCGGGCCAGCGCGGCGTACGCGGGCGCGCCGAGCAGGTCGAGCAGGCCGTCAACGGTGAAATCGGCGGCGAGCAGTGCCGCACGGAGTCGGGGCGAGTGGTCGGGCGCGGGAAGGCTGGTCGTACTCACCCGCCCATTGTGGCGGCTCCCACTGACAACGGCCCGCGGCCCGGTCCCTCCGTTCGGGGGACCGGGCCGCGGTGTCGTGTTCGAGAGCGTCCAAGAGCGGATGTCGCGGACCGCCGCCCATCGCCTGACGGCGGCGACGATACGGACGGTTTCCGACTGTCTCTGGCTGTTTCCGACGGATTCCGGAGGATTCTGATGTTTCCTGCCGGAGAATCCCGATGTTTCTTGAGGGTTCCTAGCCGCCGTTCACCGACGAGCCGGTCGCCCCGGCGCTGGTCGGCGGTGTCTTCTGGCACCCGGTCTGCTTCGCCATCGCCTTGCCGACGGCGCCGGACTGGAGCTTCTGGAGCGCCTTGTCGCCGCTCCTGCTGAGCTTGTCCAGCTCGTCCGCGACGCCCTTGAGACCGTCGGCGAAGTCCGCCTGGTCCTTCGTGTCGAGCTCGTCGACCTTCTGCTGGAGACCCGCGTACGCCGTGGAGGTGGCGTTGAGTTCCTTGACGGCCTCCTGCTGAGTCTTCTCGCCGTCGGTGACGGGCGGGGCGCCCGCGCTGTTCACGGCGGAGCCCAGCGCCTTGTAGGCGCCGGAGATGGACTGGAAGGCCGCGGAGTCGGTCCTCTGGACATCGATGGGCTTGGTGCTGTCCGAGGTCGCCTGCTGGATGGAGGTGTTGGCGGCCCCGATCTTCTTCAGCTCGGGCTGAACCTGGTCGCAGACCTTCTTGGCCCAGTCGTTCACCTTGCTCTCGCTGTCGTCACTGCAACCGGACAGCGTCATGAGCAGTACCGCACCGCCGGACAGCGCGGCCACAAGCTTCTTGTTCACCGGATGGTCCCTTCCAAGGCTCTCGGCCCCGGAACATACACGCCAAGTGGGCGACAACCGTGTCCAGGTCGCGCGGTCTGTGCACCATTGCAGCCATTTGCACCAAGGGAGAGACACCTCACGCGCACCGTGCGTTCCCGGGAACGCCGACGGGCGGACGGCGCGTCCCTCCGCGCCGCCCGCCCGCACACCCCCTACAGGCCACTACAAGGCCACGGCCCCCGACACATACGGTCACGGGCCGCGGCCCGTACGATCACGGGCCCCGAGGCGCCGTCCGACCGGCCGTCATGACGCCACGGCCGGGTCCGGCGACTTCTCCGTTCCGCCGCCAGGGCCGTCCCCGCCGCTGCCGTCCCCGCCGTCCACCGTCACCGAGCGCCGCTTGGAGACATAGACGGCCCCGATGATGACAGCCAGCGCGAGCACGGCCACCACGGCGCGGATGCCCGCGCTGGCGTCACTCCCGTAACTGAACTGCACGACCGCGGGCGCGATGAGCAGCGCCACCAGGTTCATCACCTTGAGAAGCGGGTTGATGGCGGGACCCGCCGTGTCCTTGAACGGGTCTCCGACCGTGTCCCCGATCACCGTCGCGGCATGGGCGTCGCTGCCCTTGCCGCCGTGGTGCCCGTCCTCGACCAGCTTCTTGGCGTTGTCCCAGGCGCCGCCGGAGTTGGCCAGGAAGACGGCCATCAGGGTGCCGGTGCCGATCGCGCCGGCCAGGAACGAGCCGAGCGCCCCGACCCCGAGCGAGAAGCCCACCGCGATCGGGGTGAGGACGGCGAGCAGACCGGGTGTGGCCAGCTCGCGCAGCGCGTCCTTGGTGCAGATGTCGACCACGCGCCCGTACTCCGGCTTCTCGGTGTAGTCCATGATCCCGGGATGCTCGCGGAACTGCCGCCGCACCTCGTAGACCACCGAACCGGCCGACCGCGACACCGCGTTGATCGCCAGTCCGGAGAAGAGGAAGACGACCGCGGCGCCGAGGATCAGCCCCACCAGATTGTTGGGCTGGGAGATGTCCAGACTGAGCGTCAGCTCGCCGGCGACGGCTCCCACATCCGCGACGGCCGTGGCGATGGCGTCGCGGTACGAGCCGAAGAGTGCCGCCGCGGCGAGTACGGCCGTGGCGATGGCGATGCCCTTCGTGATGGCTTTCGTGGTGTTGCCGACGGCGTCGAGGTCGGTGAGCACCTGAGCGCCCGCGCCCTGGACGTCGCCGGACATCTCGGCGATGCCCTGGGCGTTGTCGGAGACCGGGCCGAAGGTGTCCATGGCGACGATGACGCCCACGGTGGTGAGCAGCCCGGTGCCGGCCAGCGCCACCGCGAAGAGGGCGAGCATGATCGATGTACCGCCGAGCAGGAACGCCCCGTACACCGCCAGGCCGATCAGCAGCGCGGTGTAGACGGCGGACTCCAGACCGATGGCGATGCCCGCGAGCACCACGGTGGCGGGACCGGTCAGGGCGGACTTGCCGATGTCCCTGACCGGGCGCCTGGTGGTCTCGGTGAAGTAGCCCGTGAGCTGCTGGATCAGGGCGGCGAGCACGATACCGATGGCGACCGCGACCAGGGCCATCACGCGCGGATCGCCGCTGTGCGTGAGAATCTCCTGGTCGTCCACTCCGTCCAGTCCGGCGTACGAGGATGGCAGATAGACGAAGACCGCCACGGCCACCAGGGCGAGCGAGATCACCGCGGAGATGAAGAAGCCGCGGTTGATGGCGCTCATACCGCTGCGGTCGGAGCGGCGCGGGGCCACCGCGAAGATACCGATCATCGCCGTGACCACCCCGATCGCGGGAACGATCAGCGGGAAGGCGAGCCCGAAGTCCCCGAACGCCGCCTTGCCGAGGATGAGCGCGGCGACCAGCGTCACGGCGTACGACTCGAACAGGTCCGCGGCCATACCCGCGCAGTCCCCGACGTTGTCGCCCACGTTGTCCGCGATGGTCGCGGCATTACGGGGATCGTCCTCGGGAATGCCCTGCTCCACCTTGCCGACCAGGTCCGCGCCGACATCGGCGGCCTTGGTGAAGATCCCGCCGCCGACTCGCATGAACATGGCGATCAGCGCGGCGCCGAGTCCGAAGCCCTCCAGCACCTTGGGCGCGTCGGCGGCGTAGACGAGGACCACACAGGAGGCACCGAGCAGACCGAGGCCCACCGTGAACATCCCGACCACACCGCCCGTACGGAATGCGATCTTCATGGCCTTGTGGGAAACGGCCGTGAGATCTTTTTCCGGCTCGCCCTCCGCCGGTGTCGCCTCGCGCGCCGCCGCGGCGACCCGCACATTGCTGCGTACGGCAAGGCGCATGCCGATGTAACCGGTGGCCGCCGAGAAAAGCGCACCCACCAGGAAGAACAGCGAACGTCCCGCGCGCTGCGACCAGTTGTCCGCCGGCAGCAGCATCAGCAGGAAGAACACCACGACGGCGAAGACGCCGAGGGTACGCAACTGCCGGGCCAGATAGGCATTCGCGCCTTCCTGTACGGCCGCCGCGATCTCTTTCATCGAATCCGTGCCCTCGCCGGCCGACAGGACCTGGCGCACCAGGAGCTGGGCGACGAACAGAGCCGCCAGCGCGACAACCGCGATGACGATCACGATGAGCCGATTGTCGTCCGTGAGTATCGCGGCCGCGAGAGAAGTGGGGTGTTCGGACAGTTGTGGATGGAAGTGCCCCGCCATTCGTCCTCCTTGACGCTCAGCGTTCAAGATGGACGGATTGTAGGGAGCAGAACCTGATCAAAACAGAGCACGCCACATGTAATCGACCTTGACTTATCCGCACACAAATGGTCACACCGAAAACACGTAATGGTATAAACACATTGATAAAATGATCGACGATCTTCTGCGAAATAAGAAAGGCCCTGCTCAGCAGGGCCTTTCGAGGTGGGGCAATGGCGAAATTCGATCAATGCGTCCCGACAGTCCGATCAGAACATCCTCGCGATTCGATCAGGGCATCGCGACAGTTCGACCAGGGCAGCGTGACGGATCGGCCAGGGCAACATGGCGGTCCGATCAGGACAGCGTGACGGCCGTCGTCGTCGGCCAGCTCATCCGGATGACCCCGCCGTCGTCTCCCGTGGTGACTTCCACATCGTCGACGAGGCCGCTGATGACCGCGAGCCCCATCTCGTCCTCGCCCTCGGCGTCGCCGTCGTACAGATCGCCCGAGGACGCCCCCTCGGGCGCGTCCGAGGCCGCACCACCAGCGGCACCGCCGCCTGTGCCGGTGACGCCGTCGCCGACCTCGATGGAGAAGTTCTTCTCGTCCTCGGTCAGCACGACTCTCACCGGGGCGGTGATGCCATGGCTACGGTGCAGCCCGACCGCCCGGCTGCATGCTTCACCGACCGCGAGTCTGACCTCGTCCAACACTGCTTCGTCGACCCCGGCCCGGCGCGCCACGGCGGCCGCCACCAGACGGGCCGTCCTGACGTGTTCGGGCTGGGCGCTGAAGCGCAGTTCAACGGTGGCCATGCGATCCCCCTCGAACGTACGAGCGTGCGAACTCACGAGCGAGGGCATCCGGGCGAAACGCCCGGTGCCTCTGCCCCTCTTCCGGAAGGCTGTGGCCGACCTCAGTCGGTGGCCGCCACGGCCTCGTCGACCGTGGTGTGGATCGGGAACACCTTGGTGAGGCCGGTGATCCGGAAGATCTTGAGAATGCGCTCCTGGTTGCAGACCAGACGCAGCGAGCCCTCATGGGCCCGCACTCGCTTCAGGCCACCCACGAGCACGCCGAGACCGGTCGAGTCCAGGAAGTCCACACCCTCCATGTCGACAACCAGGTGGTAGCTGCCGTCGTTCACCAACTCGACCAACTGCTCGCGCAGCTTGGGCGCGGTATACACATCAATCTCGCCACCGACCTCGACGACCGTACGGTCGCCACCAGGGCCGGACACATTGCGAGTCGACAGGGACAGGTCCACGGATCCTCCAGCACCTTGCTATCGAGCGGTCGCCCCTCGGGTCTCCCCTACGGAGCCAGGGGACGTATCGCCAGCCGCGATGGCATTCAATCACTTACCAGCAGTCGCGCACGACGCCTTGAGCCCATTGTCCGTCACACCAGTGACACACTCGATGCCGATGGCCAGGAATCCATGCCCCAGCGGGCCCCCCGCGACCGGGGGCGAGCGACCCTCCCCCGGTACGGTCCTCGACCGGCTCGCCGCGGGAGCGGGCCGGGCTGCGCGCATCACCCATACGGAGCACCTGCCCCCGCGGGCGGGACGTCATGCCGTCTGGCCCGATCGCATCAGACCAGAAGTGATCAACGCCATTCAGCAGGCCGGGATCGACCATCCGTGGGCCCACCAGGCGCTCGCCGCCGAGCACGCCCTGGACGGCGAATCGGTCGTCATCGCCACCGGAACCGCCTCCGGCAAGTCCCTCGCCTATCTCGCTCCCGTGCTGTCCACGCTCCTCGACGGCTCGGAGGCCGCCAACGGCCGGGGCACGACCGCGCTCTATCTCGCGCCGACCAAGGCGCTCGCCGCCGACCAGCGCCGCGCCGTCAGAGCGCTCGCCGAGCCGCTCGGCAACCGCGTACGTCCCGCCGTCTACGACGGTGACACCCCCGTCGAAGAGCGTGAATGGGTCCGGCAGTACGCCAACTACGTGCTGACCAACCCGGACATGCTGCACCGGGGCATACTCCCGTCCCATCCCCGCTGGTCCTCCTTCCTGCGCTCCCTGCGCTATGTCGTCGTCGACGAGTGCCACACCTACCGCGGCGTCTTCGGCTCACACGTCGCCCAGGTGCTGCGGCGACTCCGCCGTGTATGCGCCCGCTACGGAGCGAATCCGGTCTTCCTGCTCGCCTCGGCCACCGCCGCGGAACCCGCCGTGTCCGCCGGCCGGCTCACCGGGCTGGCCGTCCAGGAGGTCGCCGACGACGCCTCACCGCGCGGCGAACTCGTCTTCGCCCTCTGGGAGCCCCCGCTCACCGAGCTCCACGGCGAGAAGGGGGCTCCCGTCCGCCGTACGGCCACGGCGGAGACCGCCGACCTCCTCACCGACCTGACCGTCCAGGGCGTTCGTACGGTCGCCTTCGTACGCTCCCGGCGCGGCGCCGAGCTCATCTCCGTGATCGCCCAGGAACGTCTGGCCGAGGTGGACCGCTCCCTGGCCCGCCGGGTCGCCGCCTACCGCGGCGGCTACCTCCCCGAGGAGCGCCGCGCCCTGGAGAACGCGCTGCACTCCGGCGAGCTTCTCGGTCTCGCCGCCACCACCGCCCTGGAGCTGGGCATCGATGTCTCGGGGCTGGACGCCGTCCTCATCGCCGGCTACCCCGGCACCCGCGCCTCGCTCTGGCAGCAGGCGGGGCGCGCCGGCCGCGCCGGGCAAGGAGCGCTGGCCATCCTCGTCGCCCGGGACGATCCGCTGGACACGTTCCTCGTCCACCACCCCGAGGCGCTGTTCCAGCGGCCTGTCGAATCCACCGTCCTCGACCCGGACAACCCGTACGTCCTCGCCCCCCATCTCTGCGCCGCCGCCGCCGAACTCCCGCTCACCGAGGACGATCTGACGCTCTTCGGCCCGGCCGTCCCCGATCTGCTGCCGCAGCTCGAAACCGCCGGACTGCTGCGCCGCCGTGCCTCCGGCTGGTACTGGACCCGCCGGGAGCGGGCCGCCGACCTCACCGACATCCGGGGTGAGGGCGGCAGTCCCGTCCAGATCGTCGAGGCCGCGACCGGCCGGCTGCTGGGCACGGTCGACGAGGCCGCCGCCCACACCGCGGTCCACGACGGCGCCGTCCATCTCCACCAGGGCCGGACCTATCTGGTGAAGCGGCTCGATCTGGCCGATTCGGTCGCCCTGGTCGAGGAGGCCGCCCCGCCGTACTCCACCACCGCCCGTGACACCACCGCCATCTCCGTACTCGAAACCGACACCGAGATCCCCTGGGGCGACGGACGCCTCTGCTACGGCTCCGTCGAGGTCACCAACCAGGTCGTCTCCTTTCTGCGCCGCAGGCTCATCACCGGCGAGGTGCTCGGCGAGAGCAAGCTCGATCTGCCGCCACGGACGCTCCGCACCCGGGCCGTGTGGTGGACGGTCACCGAGGACCAGCTCGACCGGGCACGGGTCAATCCGGAGCAGCTCGGCGGCGCGCTGCACGCGGCCGAGCACGCCTCGATCGGGATGCTCCCGCTCTTCGCCACCTGCGACCGCTGGGACATCGGCGGGGTGTCCGTCCCGCTCCACCCGGACACCCTGCTGCCGACGGTCTTCGTGTACGACGGCCATCCAGGCGGCGCGGGCTTCGCGGAACGGGCCTTCCGGACGGCCCGGGAGTGGCTCTCGGCCACCCGCGAGGCCATCGCCTCCTGCGAGTGCGACGCCGGCTGTCCGTCCTGCATCCAGTCCCCCAAGTGCGGCAACGGCAACGATCCCCTGCACAAGCGGGGAGCCGTTCGGCTCCTGACCGAGCTGCTCAGCTCGGCCCCGGATCCGGACGCCCCGGAGAGCCCCCGGGACCCGGACGGTCCGCGGGACCCCGCGCCCCCAGCGGTCCCGGTGGTCTCGGCAGCCCCGAGGACTTTGGCCGCCCCGGCGGTCTCAGGGGCGGCGGCCGAGACGGTCGCGCCCTCCGTGGAGCAGCCGTCGGGCAGCGGAGGCTCGTACTCGTAACGAGGGCCCGCCGCCGAGCAGCCGTCATCTCATGGCACGGCCTCCCCGGCTCCGGGCGGGGGTGTCGCGAGCGGCGGGCCCGCGCGGGCCCTGACCGTCGGGACGTACGGTCCGAAGGGCGCCCGAGCCGTCACATCCGCGATGCCCCCGCTCAGCCCGCACCTCACCACCTCCGCCCCCTGTGCCGATGCCACGGCGGCCGCCCGGCGGCAGGCGTCCGTCTGCCCGAGCAGCGCGTGATCGGCCGCAGCGAGGGCCGCCAGATCCGCCGCGGCAGCCGCCCGGTGGCGGGCGACGACCGCCTGTCCCATGGCGAGCACCACCGCGAACACCACGCACATCGTGGTGGCCGCCATGGCCGCCCACACCGTCGCCGCGCCCCGGTCCCTGGTCATGGCACCACCACGGCCGGCACCGGGCCTCCCATGCCGTCTCCAGAGGCGTCCAGGGCGTCCTCGGCCGACGCGGCGGCCTCCGCCGTGAGCGTCACGCCCAGTCCGCCCGTCCCCGGCGTCGGGGCCTCCACCCGCGCCCGCCACAGATCCCCCTCGCGCTCCAGCGTGACCCTCGCGCCGTCGGGGGCCGTCGAGCGCCCTGCTTCCAGCGCCGCGGACCTTGGCTCGGACCGGGCGGCGGCCCGCGCCACCGCCCGTGCCGCGTCCACGCACTGGATCTGCGCGGAGGCCGCCGTCAGAGCCCAGACCAGGGCCATCGTGAACACCACCAACGCCGGCACGGCCACGGCCGCCTCCGCCGTCACGGACCCCCGCTCGAAACGCACGGCCTCAGATCTGCGCATGGAGCGCCTTCCCGATCACCGACTCCAGCGCGGCCGAGACGGACCCGCTCGTGACCACCTTGTAGAGCACGGCCGCGAGCGCGCAGGCCGCGATGGTCGCCACGGCGTACTCGGACGTGGCCATCCCCGTGTCAGCGCGGAGCCGCCCCGGCCATGCCCGCCTCATCCGTCCCCACCGGTTCACGCGGCCCGTCAGTCCGGTTCGTCCTGTCCATCCGATCCACGTCATCAGTGCCGTCCGGATCGTCCGGCCTGTCCGTCGCACAGTCATCCACATGTCTGCCTCCCCGTAGAGATCGCTCAGAGACCTGAAAGCTCAAAGAGCTGAAAGAAGATCCACTCGCATTACCGGCCCGCAGGAATCTCAGTTGCCCTTCAGCAGCCCGCTCGCGAGGCCGATGAGCACCGGCACCACCCCCACCGTCAGAAAGGCGGGCAGGAAGCAGAGCCCCACCGGCGCGGTGATCAACACCTGGGCCCGCTGGGCCCTGGCCAGGGCGGCTCGTGACCGCTCCGCCCTGAAGCCTTCGGCCAGCCGGGACACCGGCTCCGCGGCCGGCGCGCCCGTGGCCGCCGCCCGCTCCAGACAGCGGGCCAGCCCGGCCGCGCCCGGTATCGCCCCGAGCCGTCCCCACGCCTCCGCCGGTTCGCCGCCGAGCCGCAGCTCGGCCGCCGTCCGCGCCAGCCGGTCCCCCACGGGCCCGCCCAGCGACTCACCCACCGCCTCCGCCGCCTCACGGGGACCGGCCCCCGCGGCGAGGCAGGCTGCCAGCAGATCTGCGGCGAGCGGCAGTTGACGGACGGTCTCACCGGCCAGGGTGCCGTCGTCCGGCTTCCGGGTGCGCAGCCATCTCCGTACCCCGTACGCCCCCGCGAGCCCCACGAGCAGGCCGGCCGCCCCACCGACCAGGACACAGCCGATGACGGCCGCGCAGAACGGCGGGCCCCAGCGCCGCGCCCAGGCCCCGATCTGCGGCCGTGCTCGCCGGCGTCCGACCTCGACCGCCGACAGGCCGTCCTCGACCGCCAGCAGGGCCGCCAGCCTCCCGCGTACGCGCCGTTCGCGCCGTAGAGCCGCCACCGCCAGCACGGCGCAGCCGAGGGCGGCGAGGGCCGGGACCACTGCCCACAGCCTGTGGACGACGTCGTGGCTCATGACGCCTCCCCCGCCCGCACGATCCGGACGGCCCACCACAGGCCCGCGCCCTCCAGCGCTCCGCCCACCGCCAGCAGTCCCCAGCCGGCCGGGGTGTGGAGCAGCACCCGCAGCGGGTCCGCGCCCAGAGCCCAACCCAGCAGCAGACCCACCGCCGGAAGCACCGCGAGCAGCGCGACCGTCGACCAGGCGCCGGTCAGCTGGGCCCGTAACGCTTCCCGTCGCTCCCGCTCGGCCCGCAGCGCCGCCTCCAGCCGGTCCAGCCCCGCGGCGAGCCCCGCCCCGCCGTCCACGGCCACCCGCCAGCAGGCGGCGAGCCCCACGAGCCCGTCAGCGCCCGGCTCTCGGGCCGCCAGGCGCAGGGCGTCCGGTACGTCGCCGCCGAACCGCACGGCGGCGAGCACGGCGGCCTCAGTGCCTCCCAGCCCGCCCGTGGCCCCCGAGGCGACCAGCAGGGCCTGCGCGGGCTGGAGACCGGCCCTCAGCTCGCCCGCCGCCGTGCCGCACAGCGCGACGACCCCGTCGGCCCGCCGCTCCCGCGATCTCCTCCGCCCCCGTGACCGCAGGCTCCGCCTCATCAGCGGCACCGCCAGTGCGCCCCCGATCAGCGACAGCACCGAGTCCCCCAGCACGGCGAGCACCAGTGCGGGCGGCAGACAGAGCCACTCCCGCCCCAGACTTCGCACCCGCCCCCATGCCCTGGCCGTCCAGCGCCGCCACCGAGGAACCCCCGGCCCGGTGTCGCCCAGCCCGTCGCCGCCCCCGCCGTCCCCGAACAGCAGGACGGCCCGGCGCAGCCCGCGCGCGTGCCCGACCGTCAGCCAGGCCGCGGCCCCCGCGCACAGGGCCACCGCGCCCACCCAGAGCGCCGTCCACACGGCCGTCACAGCGCACCGCCGATCCGCGCCCGCAGCCGTGGCCAGCCCCGCTCGTACGCGAAGGCCTCGGCGCCCCAGCGAAGCGCGGGCACCGGCGCCACCAACCCCGCGGTGTCCCGCTCCAGCACATGCACCTCGGCGATCCTCCGGCGCCCGTCGCGATCCCTCACCAGATGGATCACGGCCGAGAGCGCGGCGGCCAACTGGCTGTGCAGCGCCGCCCGGTCGAGGCCCGCCGCCGTCCCCAGGGCCTCCAACCGCGCGGGCACATCCGCCGCCGTATTGGCGTGCACGGTGCCGCAGCCGCCCTCGTGGCCCGTGTTCAGAGCAGCCAGCAATTCGGTGACCTCATGGCCTCTGACCTCGCCGACGACCAGCCGGTCCGGCCGCATCCGCAGTGCCTGCCGGACCAGATCCCGCAGCTCCACCAGTCCCGCGCCCTCCTGGTTCGCCGACCGGCCCTCCAGCCGCACCACATGCGGGTGGTCGGGCCTCAACTCCGCGGAGTCCTCAGCCAGTACGATCCGTTCGCGCGGCCCGACCAGACCGAGGAGGCTGGACAGGAGAGTGGTCTTTCCTGTGCCCGTGCCGCCGCTGATCAGAAACGACAGCCGCGCCTCGATCAGCGCCCGCAGAACCCGCTCACCGCCTGGTGGCACCGTCCCCGCCTCGGTCAGTTCACCCAGTGAGAACGCCGTGGGCCGCACCACTCGCAGCGAGAGATACGTCGAGCCGACCGCCACCGGCGGCAGTACCGCGTGCATACGGGTCCCGTCGGGAAGCCGGGCGTCCACCCAGGGCCGCGCGTCGTCCAGTCGCCGCCCGGCCACCGCGGCAAGCCGCTGCGCCAGCCTCCGTACGGAGGCGGCGTCCGCGAACGACACGGTGGTCAGCTCCAGCCCGCCGCCCCGGTCCACCCACACCCGGTCGGGTGCGGAGACCAGCACATCGGTCACCGACGGGTCGGCGAGAAGCGGCTCCAGCGGCCCCGTCCCCACCAGCTCGCACCGCAACTCCTCGGCGGCGCCCAGCACTTCCGTGTCCCCCAGCAGCCGCCCCTGGGCCCGTAAGGCGGCGGCCACCCTCGCCGGCGTCGGATCCGCCCCGCTCGCCGCGAGCCGCTGCCGTACGGCGTCGAGCAGCCCGACCCCGGCCGTGCCCGCGGTCATGACGCCACACTCCCGTCCCCGGCCAGGGCCCGCTCCCAGAAGGCCGTACAGAACGTGGCCAGCGGTCCGCGCGCCCGGGAGCCCGGCGGCGCTCCGCCGTCCTGGTCCTGCGACAGACCCGCTTCCAGGGGCAGTTCGCCCACGAGCGGGAGCCTCAGCGCGTCGGCGATCCACCGCTCATCCAGCCCGGCCGCGTACGGACCGCGGACCACCGCCCGCAGATCCTGGAGCACCATGCTCACCGCCGAGGCGACCCGGCGGGCCGCCGCGACCGCCCGCAGTTCGGCCGGCACCAGCAGCAGCCCCAGATCGAGCTGCGCCAGCGCCTCCGCCACGGCCTCGTCGACCCGGCGCGGCAGATCCACCACCACGACGCCACCGCCTCTGCGGGCGGCGGCGAGCACCGACCGCATGGCTTCCGGCCGGATCACCACCGAGTCCCCGCGATCCCAGCTCAGCACCCGCAGCTCATGGAGGCGGGGCAGCGACTCCTCCAGCGCTCCGCCGGCGACCCGCCCTTTGGACGCCGCGAAATCCGGCCAGCGTCTGCCCTGTGTCTGCTCCCCGCCGAGCAGCACATCGAGCCCGCCACCGAGGGGATCTCCGTCGATGAGCATCGTGCGCCGGCCGCTCCGCGCGGCGGTCACGGCCAGGGCGCAGGCCAGCGTCGAGGCCCCGGCGCCGCCGCGCCCGCCGATCACGCCGACTGTCAGCGCCTGCCTGCCCACGCCCTCGGCGGCGTCCGCGATCCGGTCGACGAGCCAGCTCTCCGCGTCGGGCAGCCGCAGCACACAGTCGGCGCCGATCTCCACCGCCCGCCGCCATACGTCGGGGTCGTCCTGATCCCGCCCGACGAGCATCACGCCCCGTCTGCGGGTGGCACCGCGGCAGCGGGCCGCCGCGTCGTCCCCGACGAGCACCATCGGCGCGTCGTCCCAGCATTCCGCGCGCTCCGGCACCGAATGGTGCACTTCGGGCTCCGCGCCCGCCGCGGCACACAACCGCAGCAGATCGTCGAGCAGCTCCACATCCTCGGTGACGATCAGCGGTCCCGTCCCGCGTCCTTCGGTCACATGCGACCGGTCGGATGTCATGGATCCAGCCACGATCTCCGCCCCCTATCTATCCACGCCTCGATCCGGAACTGCGAACGCCTCTCGCGATCTCGCACTCATCCGGTATCGGCGATTCCGGCTTCCGTGAACTTCATGACGGGAATCACCGTGCAGCGGAACGGGAAATCGTGTGGATCTTGCTCGAAAACTGTGGACAACTCACCAGTTGTGAATATCCCGCTCGCTCATACCGGTGACTTCCGGAGAGCAGCGCATCGGCTACGCACAGTGACGCATATACATGGGGAGAGGCCGCCGCACAGAGCCATCGAGGAGAGGGGGACGGCGTGCTGGAGAGCCCAAAACGCGTCCGGACATGCGACGACCCCCGCCGGGGGGGAGAGCGGGGGTCGTCCCCACGGCCGACTCGGGGGGGGAGGAGCCGGACCGGGTTAGCACGGTCGCGAACGATCCGTGACTTCCATGGTGTACCCGACAGCCTTCTCAGGCAAACCCACGCGCCCGAGCTTACGCCGAATGGTGGGCGCATATGCTCGGCGTCGTGGAAAACCACTCCTTGCCGCGCACAGCAGCCTTCTTTGACCTGGACAAGACGGTCATTGCGAAGTCATCGACGCTGACCTTCAGCAAGTCCTTCTACCAAGGCGGTCTGATCAACCGCCGCGCCGTACTGCGCACCGCATACGCGCAGTTCGTCTTCCTCGCGGGAGGCGCCGATCACGACCAGATGGAACGGATGCGGGAGTACCTCTCCGCGCTCTGCAAAGGCTGGAACGTCCAGCAGGTCAAAGAGATCGTCGCCGAGACACTGCACGACCTGATCGACCCGATCATCTACGACGAGGCCGCCTCCCTCATCGAGGACCATCACATCGCGGGCCGCGATGTGGTGATCGTCTCCACCTCCGGCGCGGAGGTCGTCGAGCCCATCGGCGAGCTGCTCGGAGCCGACCGGGTGGTGGCCACCCGGATGGTCGTCGGTGACGACGGCTGTTTCACGGGCGAGGTGGAGTACTACGCGTACGGCCCGACCAAGGCCGAGGCGATCAAGGCACTCGCCGAGTCCGAGGGGTACGACCTGTCCCGCTGTTACGCGTACAGCGATTCCATCACCGACGTGCCGATGCTCCAGTCGGTCGGCCACCCGTACGCGGTCAACCCGGACCGCGCGCTACGCCGTGAGGCACTGGCTCGGGATTGGCCGGTTCTCGTCTTCAACCGGCCCGTCCGGCTCAAGCAGCGACTGCCCGCCTTCTCCATGCCGCCCCGCCCGGCACTGGTAGCGGCGGCGGCCGTGGGCGCGGCGGCAGCGACAGCCGGGCTGGTCTGGTACGCCAGCCGGCGCCGCCAGTCCACCCTCGCGTGACCGGTCAACCGCGCGTGGGCGGCGGCCATCGCGTCCGAGCGGAAATCGCCCCGATCAACCACCTCGCCGGAAACCGTCACACGCATGACCGTTTCATCCTTGTTTGAAGCTAAAAGTAAAGAAGTAAAGCCAAGGGTTTCGCATTGCTCCGCGCAGGAGTAGAAAGGATTCAACGGCCCGCGAGACCAAGGACATCCGAGAGGATCACCAGTTAACGCATAAGGCCCCACGGACCGAAGCATGGACACCGGGAACCCACGCGACGTCGACCCGTCGATTACGGGCCAGCCACACCAGGTGACGGGCAAAGCACCCGACCTGATGGGCAACACAACGAGGACGCCTGGTAACTCGGTGGACATGCCAGCGGCGGCGCCATGACGGTGCCGCCGCAGCCCTGTCGGGACAGATCAGGCCGCGCCTCGCTGGAGCGCCTCACAGACGGCCGTCGATTCCCGGACACCCAGCTCCACCGCGCGTCCGCAGTGGGTGATCCACGCCGCCATGCCGTCCGGGGTGCCCGAGAGATAACCGTCAAAGGCGGCCGCGTACGCCGCACGTCCCAGCTCCGCGTGTCCGACCTCCGCCGGGCAGACCGATTTGGGGTCCAGACCGCTGCCAATGAGCACCACCCGCTCGGCGGCCCGTGCCACCAGACCGTTGTACGAACCGAAGGGGCGCAGCGCGAGCAGTTCGCCGTGCACCACCGCGGCCGTCACCAGCGCCGGCGCGGTACTGGCCGCGATGATCAGCGCCGACAGCCCGTCCAGCCGTCCCGCCACCTCGTCCGCGCCGGGCAGCGGGGCCTCGGCCGGCGGCCCGGTCATGTCGCTACCGGGCATCTCCACGACCGGCTCGCCCGCCAGCCGGGGCCGGCCCACCGTTCCGTCCGGGACGCCGGAGCCGCCCGCGGCCACCAGATGCAGCCTGGCCAGCACGCGCAGCGGCGACTGCACCCAGATGGAAAGGAGTTGACCGGCCTCCGCGTTCAACCGCAGGGCCGCGCCGACCGTACGGGCCTCGGCACCGGAGCTGAAGTCACTGCGCCTGCGCACCTCTTCGAGCGCCCAGTCGGCGCCGGACAGCGCCGCGGAACCACGCGCCGCGCGCAGAGCCGCTTCCGAGGTGACCTCGTCACTGCGGCGGCGCATCACACGGTGGCTGTAGACACGGTCCACCGCTCGGCGTACGGAATCCACCGCCTCGGGGACTCCCGGCAGGGCGGCCAGCGCGGCAAGGGGATCCTCCGGCCGCGGCGCGAAAAAGCCGTCAGAGGCTGTCGTACTCATAAGTAGGGAGGCTACGCCCATGCCATGCACCCCACCTTGGAGTGGTCTTCCCCGCACGAAACCATCACCTTGAGCAAGTCCTCGACTACCCTACGTGAACATGAAGATCGCTTTCGTGGGCAAGGGCGGCAGCGGCAAGACGACGCTGTCCTCGCTCTTCATCCGCCATCTGACCGCCAACGAGGCCCCCGTCATCGCGGTGGACGCCGATATCAACCAGCATCTCGGGGTCGCGCTCGGCCTCGACGAGGCGGAGGCCGCCGCGCTGCCCGCGATGGGGGCGCACCTTCCGCTGATCAAGGACTATCTGCGCGGCAGCAATCCACGGATCGCCTCCGCCGACGCCATGATCAAGACCACTCCGCCCGGTGAGGGATCGCGGCTCCTCCGGGTCGGCGAGAACAACCCGGTGTACGAGGCCTGCGCCCGGTCCCTCGCGCTCGACGGCGGCGAGATCCGGCTGATGGCCACCGGCCCGTTCGCCGAGTCCGATCTCGGGGTGGCCTGCTACCACTCCAAGGTCGGCGCGGTGGAACTGTGCCTCAACCATCTCATCGACGGCCCCGAGGAGTATGTGGTCGTCGACATGACGGCCGGTTCGGACTCCTTCGCCTCCGGGATGTTCACCCGGTTCGACCTGACGTTCCTGGTGGCCGAGCCGACGCGCAAGGGTGTCTCCGTCTACCGCCAGTACAAGGAGTACGCACGGGACTTTGGTGTCTCGCTGGCGGTCGTCGGCAACAAGATCCAGAGCGAGGACGATCTGGACTTCCTCCGTACGGAGGTGGGCGACGATCTGCTCATCGCGGTGGGCCACTCGGACTGGGTCCGGGCGATGGAGAAGGGCCGACCGCGCCCGTTCGATCTGCTGGAGGCGGACAACCGCTGTGCGCTCCAGACGCTCCAGGACGCGGCGGAGGATTCGTACGAGCGCCGCGACTGGGAGCGGTACACACAGCAGATGGTCCACTTCCATCTCAAGAACGCGCAGAGCTGGGGCAACGCGAAGACAGGCGTCGACCTGGCAGCCCAGGTCGATCCCGCCTTCGTGCTCAACGAGACCCTGGCCGTACGTCAGCCGTCCTAGGGCGTGTCTTCGCCGTGTCTTCAAAGTGGCGGCACCCAAAGAGCGGCGCGGCGCTGTCGCTGGGCGCCGCACCTGTCATCCCGTCATGAGGTCCAGCCCCGGCCCGCACGGCCGGGGCCGGGGCCGGGCGGGTCGCGGTCGGCACTTCCCCGGCCGGCACCTGCCCCCGCCAGTGCCTACGCGGCCGGCGCCTGCCCGGTCAGCGCTTGTACGGTCAGTGCTCGCATGCTCGGCGCTTGCCCGGTCAGTGCTTGCCGGAGTGGGCGGACGGCTGGGACGACGGGCTCGCGGAGGCCTTCGAGCCCGCCGCCGCCGTGGGCAGGAACTTCTCCCAGCCACCCTTGGGCGCCTGACCGACACGGAGACCGCGCAGCTTGGCCAGGTGCGCCGGGTCCTGTACGTCCAGCCAGTCGGCGAGTTGACGGAAGGACACACACCGTACGTCCTTCTGCACACAGACCTTCTTGATCGTCTCCTCGACGGCGCGCATGTAGGTGCCGCCGTTCCAGGACTCGAAGTGGTTGCCGATGATCAGCGGGGCGCGGTTGCCCTTGTAGGCGCGGTCGAAGGCCTGGAGCAGGCCGTCACGCATCTGGTTGCCCCAGTACGTGTGCTGCGACGGGTCGCCGTGGACCGTTCCCGACTGGTTGTACATGAAGTTGTAGTCCATCGAGAGGGTCTCGAAGTCACGCCCCGGCACGGGGACGAGCTGAAGGGGGACGTCCCACATGCCCTCGGTCTTCTTGGGCCAGACCTGGTTGCTGATCCCGCTGGAGTCATAACGGAAGCCCATCGTCCGGGCCGCCTTCATCATGTTCTTCTGCCCTTCCAGGCAGGGTGTGCGGGCGCCGATCATCTCCTTGTCGTAGTCGAACGGCAGGGGGGCCTCGCTCTTCAGTCCCGCGTTGGTCTTCCAATTCTTCACAAAGGACTTGGCCTGGTTGATCTCGCTCTTCCACTCGTCGACGGACCAGGTGCCGACGCCGCCGTCGTCGCCGCAGAAATGGCCGTTGAAGTGGGTGCCGATCTCATTGCCTTCCTGCCAGGCGGCGCGCAGCTCCCGCAGGGTGGCCTTGATCCCCTTGACGTCGTTGAAACCGATGTCCGAGCTGCCCGCCGAGTGCTGGGGCGGCCGGTACTTCTCCGCCTTCTCCTCGGGCAGCAGATAGACGCCGCTCAGGAAGTACGTCATGGTCATTTTGTACTTCTTGCTCAGCTCTCGGAAGTGGGAGAAGAGCTTCTGGCTGTCCTCGCCGGCGCCGTCCCACGAGAACACCACGAACTGCGGGGGCTTCTCACCCGGTTTGAGCCGCTCGGGCTTCGCCAGGTTCGGCTGGGCACCGGTGAACGCGGTCGAGCCGTCACCGATGAGCTTGACCACGGCCTTGGGGGCGGCGGGCCCCTTCTTGGCTTCGGGGGCCCGCGCCCGGGCTCCGTCCCCGCCCGATCCGGAGCATCCGGCAACGCCGACGGCGAGCGCCGTGACGGCGGCGCCGAAGGCGGTTCTCTTTGTGGCGGCCAGCATCCGCCCACCCTCTTCCTTCAGGTTTCAGTACCGAAGTGCCGAGCGGCGACTGCCGGCACGGCGCCGAGCGCGGACACCGTCGCATCAAGGCTGAAGAAATGAAGAAACGACAAGCCGTACAAGATCACTAATCACCAGGACAGGTGAATGATTGCGCCATTTGCCCGGAAAGTCCTGCCACAATCTTTACTCTCCATTACGATTCGTTTACCGAGAGTTGAGCTGCGCATTCCCATGCCGCATGCCATGCCTCTCGGCAGCGCCCCATGGCCGCGTCCGCGCCGCCCCGGAGGAGACGGAAAATATGTCCACGTGTGTCATCTCTCGTACCGATCAGAGCTCTCGGACGAGCCGCGCCCAGCCCACGGCCCGGTTCCCTCGCATCGCACGCTTCCGGAGGCCGCACGACCCACCTCCGGACGGCGGTGGCTTCCGGATCGCCGGGGCGGACCTCTCCGCTTCGATCTCCGTCTTTCTGATCGCGCTGCCGCTCTCCCTGGGCATCGCGCTCGCCACGGGCGCACCGCTCCAGGCGGGGCTGGTGGCCGCGGCGGTCGGCGGTCTGGTCGTCGGCCGGCTGGGCGGGGCACCGCTCCAGGTCAGTGGTCCGGCCGCCGGGCTCACCGTCGTCACGGCCGATCTGATCCAGCGGTACGGCTGGCGCACCACCTGCGCCATCACCATCTGCGCCGGGCTCGCACAGCTCGTTCTCGCGGCGCTGCGGGTCGCCCGGTCCGCGCTCGCCGTCAGCCCGGCGATCGTGCACGGCATGCTCGGGGGCATCGGTGTCACGATCGCCCTGGCCCAGCTCCATATCGTGCTCGGCGGTTCACCCCAGAGTTCCGCCGTCGACAATGTGCTGGGGCTGCCCGCCCAGTTGGCAAATCTGCATCCCGGCGCGCTCTCCGTGAGCATTCTGACCATCGCGGTGCTGCTCGTATGGCCGCGGATTCCGGGGCGTGTGGGCCGGGGTGTACGGAAGCTCCCGGCCGCGCTCGCGGCAGTGGCCGTCGCGACCACCCTGGCCGCCCTCGCCGGAATCCGACTGGAGCGTGTCGATCTGCCCTCCTGGAGAAGCCATGCCCTGCCCGAGCTTCCCGAGGGACCCGTGCTCGGGCTGCTCGCCGCCGTCCTCACGGTCACCCTGGTCGGCAGCGTCGAGTCCCTGCTCTCCGCGGTCGCCGTGGACAAGCTGGTGGCCGCCCGCAAGGAGCCGGCCGTCCAGATCCCCCGGGCCCGGCTCGACCGGGAGCTGGCCGGACAGGGCGCGGGGAATCTCGTCTCCGGCGCGCTCGGCGGACTGCCCATCACGGGCGTCGCCGTGCGCAGTGCCGCCAATGTGGCCGCGGGCGGTGTCAGCAGGAACTCCGCGATGCTGCACGGCCTGTGGATCGCGGTCGCGGCTCTGCTGCTGGTGCCTGTGCTGGATCTGATCCCGCTGGCGGCGCTGGCCGCGCTGGTGATGTTCGTCGGGGTCCAGATGGTGAATCTCACGCATATGCGCAACGTGAGACGGAATCGCGAGCTGCTGGTGTATGTCGTCACACTGACCGCCGTCGTGCTCACCGGGGTGCTGGAAGGCGTCGTCATCGGGATCGGGGTGGCGGTCGCGGTCTCGCTGCACCGGCTGACCAGGACGCGGATCACCACGGAGGAGCGGAGCGGGGTCCATCGCGTGCACGCGCGCGGCCAGTTGACGTTCCTGGCCGTGCCGAGGCTCAGCCGGATGCTGCATCAGGTGCCGCAGGGCGCGGACTGTGTCGTCGAGTTGGACGGGTCCTTCATGGATCACGCGGCCCACGAGACACTGCACGACTGGCGGGCCGCGCATATCGCCCGGGGCGGCACGGCAGAGTTCACCGGCCGGGGTGGCGACCGGATCGCGGACTCCACGAGTGAGTTCCATGCCTGCTGCCGTCCCTGGACCCCCTGGCGCAATCACCACTGCGACGGGCATCCCGACGCGGAGCGGGCCACCGCGGCGTGCGTCGCCGCCGGACACACAGGCGCTGGACACACAGGCGCTGGACACACAGGCGCTGGACAAACTGCCGCCGGACACACCGGAGCTGGACACACCGGCGCGGGATGGACGGCCGTGGAGCAGACGACCGTGGAGCAGGCGGTCCCGGTATATACGGGGGGCCGCCTGTCCGGAGCGGGGGAGTCCGGCATGGGAACCATGGGTACGGAGCTCCTGGCCACCGGCGGGGCCGGCGGTACGGAGCCCGGCGAGGTGCAGTCCGGTGGTACGGGATTCGACAGCGCGGGATCCGGTGCCACCGCATCCAGTGCCACGGAATCCAGTGCCACGGAATCCGGCGGCACGGGGTCCGGGGGATGCCGGCCAGGGGACGGGTATGGCCGCCCTCTGTGTTCCGGTTCCGACAGTGTTCTGCAGCCGGGCGAGGCGCATGAGGCGCGTACCGGCTCCGGACGGGGAAGTCCCGGAGGAAGCGGGCGTACGTCCAGCATTCTCCAACTGGCCAGCGGGCTCAGCTCCTTCCAGCGGAACACCGCTCCGCTGGTGCGCGAAGAGCTGGCACGGCTGGCGCGCGAGGGGCAGCGGCCGTCTCAGCTCTTCCTCACCTGCGCCGACTCCCGGCTGGTCACCAGCATGATCACATCAAGTGGTCCAGGCGATCTCTTCACCGTGCGGAACGTGGGCAATCTCGTACCGCTGCCGGGTACGGACGGTGGGGACGAGTCGGTGGCCGCCGCGATCGAGTACGCGGTCGATGTGCTGCGGGTGGACTCCATCACCATCTGCGGACACTCGGGGTGCGGGGCGATGCAGGCCCTGCTGGACGACGCGCCCCGGGCCGCCGACGGCGAGCCCGCGACACCGCTGCGCCGCTGGCTGCGCCACGGTCTGCCCAGCCTGGAGCGGATGAGGAGCCGGAGCCACTCCTGGGCCAGGATCTCCGGACGGCTGCCGGCGGACGCGATCGAGCAGCTCTGTCTCACCAATGTCGTCCAGCAGCTGGAGCATCTGCGGGCCCATGAATCGGTGGCTCGCAGACTGGCCGACGGCACACTGGAGCTGCATGGGATGTACTTCCATGTCGGCGAGGCCCAGGCCTATCTGCTGGCGACCGGCGCCGGGAGCGGCGGAGTCGGCGAAAAGGTCTTCAACCCGGTGGCACCGACCGCGCTGGAGGAGTCGCGCGCCTGAACCCTTCCCCCGCCGCATCCGTGAGAGTGTGTGGCCCCCTTCCCCCACCCACCCGCCCGGGGGAGGAGGGCCACCCACCGGCGTACGGGAGACCGTACCGGGGCTGGCGCCACACAGGGGCCTGACACATAGGTCTAAACCAATTTCCGGAACACCCTTGTCACCCGGGCATCCGCCTGATGAGCTAGGCCCGGGACACATAGGACGCCCTGGGAAAGGGAGATGTCGTGAGCAACGAAAGCCTGGCCAATCTGCTCAAGGAGGAGCGGCGGTTCGCGCCGCCCGTCGAGCTGGCCGCGCACGCCAATGTGACGGCGGAGGCGTACGAGCGGGCCGAGGCGGACAGGCTTGGCTTCTGGGCCGAGCAGGCGAGGCGGCTCACCTGGGTCACCGAGCCGACCGAGACGCTCGACTGGTCGAATCCGCCGTTCGCGAAGTGGTTCGCGGACGGTGAGCTGAATGTCGCCTACAACTGCGTCGACCGCCATGTGGAGGCCGGCCACGGTGACCGGGTCGCGATCCACTTCGAGGGCGAGCCGGGCGACAGCCGCGCGATCACCTACGCGGAGCTGAAGGACGAGGTGTCCCAGGCCGCCAACGCCCTCACCGAGCTGGGTGTGCGCAAGGGCGACCGGGTCGCGGTCTATCTGCCGATGATCCCCGAGGCCGCCGTCGCGATGCTGGCCTGTGCGCGGATCGGGGCCGCGCACTCGGTGGTCTTCGGCGGCTTCTCCGCCGACGCCGTCGCCTCCCGTATCCAGGACGCCGACGCCAAGCTGGTCATCACGGCCGACGGCGGTTACCGCCGGGGCAAGCCGAGCGCGCTCAAGCCCGCCATCGACGAGGCCGTGACCAAGTGTCCGCAGGTCGAGCATGTGCTGGTGGTACGGCGCACGGGCCAGGACACGGCCTTCGACGACAGCCGCGATGTGTGGTGGCACGACATCGTCGGCCGGCAGTCCACAGAGCACGCCCCTCAGGCGTTCGGCGCGGAGCACCCGCTGTTCATCCTCTACACCTCGGGCACGACGGGGAAGCCGAAGGGCATCCTGCACACCTCGGGCGGCTATCTCACCCAGGCCGCCTACACCCACCACGCGGTCTTCGACCTCAAGCCCGAGTCGGACGTGTACTGGTGCACCGCCGACATCGGCTGGGTGACGGGCCACTCGTACATCGTCTACGGTCCGCTCGCCAACGGCGCCACCCAGGTCATGTACGAAGGCACCCCCGACACCCCCCATCAGGGCCGCTTCTGGGAGATCATCCAGAAGTACGGGGTGACGATCCTCTACACGGCGCCCACGGCGATCCGTACGTTCATGAAGTGGGGCGACGACATCCCCGCCAAATTCGACCTGACCTCCCTGCGTGTGCTGGGCTCGGTCGGCGAACCGATCAACCCCGAGGCCTGGATCTGGTACCGGGAGAACATCGGCGCCGGCAAGACGCCCATCGTGGACACCTGGTGGCAGACCGAGACCGGCGCCATGATGATCTCCCCGCTCCCCGGTGTCACCGAGACCAAGCCCGGCTCCGCCCAGCGCGCCCTGCCCGGTATCTCCGCCACGGTCGTCGACGACGAGGCCAACGAGGTGCCCGACGGAGGCGGCGGCTATCTCGTCCTGACCGCGCCGTGGCCCTCCATGCTCCGTACGATCTGGGGCGACGACCAGCGGTTCATCGACACCTACTGGTCACGCTTCGAGGGCAAGTACTTCGCCGGGGACGGTGCCAAGAAGGACGACGACGGCGATATCTGGCTGCTCGGCCGTGTCGACGACGTCATGCTGGTCTCGGGGCACAACATCTCCACCACCGAGGTCGAGTCCGCGCTCGTCTCGCACCCCAAGGTCGCCGAGGCCGCTGTCGTCGGCGCCGCCGACGAGACCACCGGCCAGGCCATCGTCGCCTTCGTCATCCTGCGCGGCAGCGCCACCGTCGACGACGGGCTCGTCGCCGAACTGCGCAATCACGTCAGCACCACGCTCGGCCCGATCGCCAAGCCCAAGCGGATCCTGCCCGTCGCGGAACTTCCCAAGACCCGCTCCGGCAAGATCATGCGGCGGCTGCTGCGCGATATCGCGGAGAACCGCGCGCTCGGAGATGTCACCACCCTCACCGACTCCTCCGTCATGGATCTGATCCAGAGCCAGTTGCCCAGCGCGTCCAGCGAGGACTGAGCGAAGTCATCCGGAGCGGGGCGTCAGGCACAGCGCGTGCCCGGCGCCCCGCCGGGCGTCTGTCCCGACCGGTGCTCGCCCCGGTCCACGCATAAAGTGAAGATCACCTGATACGTCCCCTGCGCACCCCGGTAAGGTGGGCGTCGCGACAACAACACAGCAAGATTCTGGGTGCGCCGGGAAGTCTGGTCGGCATGTGATCCGTCATGTCCGCCGAACCGCCCCGGAGGTCTTCACCCGTGCCAGCGCCCACGGCCACCACCCGTAAGTTCCTCGGACGCCTGTCACTGCCCGAGCGGAACTATCTCGCGGACGCGCTGCGCACCGAGACCGTCGGCGGCGTACTGTTGCTCGTCGCCGCCGTCGCCGCCCTGATCTGGGCGAACACCCCGTTGAGCGGGAGCTACGAATCCGTACGCGACTTCCATCTCGGACCCGGCGCGCTCGGCCTCGACCTCTCCGTGGAGCACTGGGCCGCCGACGGGCTGCTCGCCGTCTTCTTCTTTGTCGCCGGTATCGAGCTCAAGCGTGAGCTTGTCGCGGGGGAACTGCGCGATCCCAGAGCCGCCGCGCTCCCCGTGATCGCCGCGCTGTCCGGTATGGCCGTACCGGCGCTGGTCTATGTGCTGGTCAACGCGGTCGGCGGCGGGTCATGGGACGGCTGGGCCGTACCCGTGGCCACCGATATCGCGTTCGCGCTCGCCGTTCTCGCGGTCATCGGCACCTCGCTCCCCTCCGCGCTGCGCGCCTTCCTGCTCACTCTCGCCGTCGTCGACGATCTGTTCGCGATCCTGATCATCGCCGTCTTCTTCACCAGCGATCTGAACTTCGTGGCGTTCGGCGCCGCCGTCGTCGCCCTCGTCGTCTTCTGGCTGCTGCTGCGGAAGGGGGTGCGGGGCTGGTACGTATATGTCCCGCTGGCCCTGGTCATCTGGGGGCTGATGTACAACAGCGGCGTGCACGCGACCATCGCCGGTGTCGCGATGGGGCTGATGCTGCGCTGCCACAAGGACGAAGGCGAGGAGCACTCCCCGGGCGAGTACATCGAGCATCGCGTACGCCCTGTCTCGGCCGGTCTGGCCGTGCCCTTGTTCGCCCTGTTCTCCGCGGGCGTCCCGGTCTCCGGCGGGGCGCTCGGTGAGGTCTTCCACCGGCCGGAGACCCTCGGTGTCGTGCTGGGGCTGGTGGTCGGCAAGACGGTCGGTATCTTCGGCGGTACCTGGCTGGCGGTGCGCTTCACCAGGGCCGAGCTGAACGACGACCTGGCCTGGCCCGATGTCTTCGCCCTCGCCTCGCTCGCCGGGATCGGCTTCACGGTCTCGCTGCTCATCGGCGAGCTGGCCTTCTCGTCCGACCCGGCGCTCACCGACGAGGTGAAGGCGGCCGTACTGACCGGTTCGCTGATCGCCGCCGTCATATCCGGCATTCTGCTCAAGCTGCGGGTGCGGACCTATCGCGCGCTGTACGAGGACGAGGAGCGGGACGAGGATCTGGACGGCATCCCCGACATCTACGAACAGGACGATCCGGCGTACCACCTGCGGATGGCCGCGCTCTACGAGGCGAAGGCCGCGGAGCACCGTCGGCTGGCTGAACACGCGGGGGCGGCGCGCGATAAGGGCGACAGTCCGGCATGATCGGACATCGGATCCGCGGCGGAGAAGTCCGTGGCGGAGAAGCGAGAAGAGGGAGTCACCGATGAGCGACCCCGGCACGCAAGTCGCCGACGCTGTCCGGACCGGCACCGTGGTCCAGCCCGTCAGTACCGACCGCAGTATCGGTCAACTGGTCGCCTCGGCGACCGCCGAGATGTCCGCGCTGGTGCACGACGAGATCGCCCTGGCCAAGGCCGAGCTCCGACAGGATGTGAAGCGCGGTGCGATGGGCGGTGCCGCCATCACCATCGCGGGCGTCTTCGCCCTGTTCTCACTGCCGGTGCTGAGCTTCGCCGCCGCGTACGGGATCCATAATCTGGGGCTCGGTCTCGCCTGGTCGTTCCTGATCGTCGGCGGAGCGTTTCTGGTGCTCGCCGCACTGGCCGCCGGGCTCGCGCTGCTGAAGTTCAAGAAGGTCAAGCCGCCGGAGAAGTCGATCGCCTCGGCCAAGGAGACGGCCGCCGTGCTCGGGAATGTCAAGCCTCACCCGCGCACGGTGGGGAAGCGCGTCAAGTCTGTGGCACGCTCGTCTGCATGACCGCCGCTGATTCCGACCCGGGCAAGGCCCACGGCTCGCCTGCGACTTCTGCGACTTCTGGTGCTTCCGGTGTTTCTGGTGCCTCTGGTGCGTCTGATCACCCCGGTTCGACGTCCTCCGCCAGCTCGACGTCGCCCTCCGGCGCAACGCCGCTCTCCGGTACGTCGCCGACCTCTGCCGTCCGTCTTACTGGTCCCTGGACACACAGGGATGTGGCGGCCAATGGTGCCCGCTTCCATATCGCGGAGTTGGGCGAGGGACCGCTGGTACTGCTGTTGCATGGCTTTCCGCAGTTCTGGTGGACCTGGCGGCATCAGCTCACGGCGCTCGCGGACGCCGGCTACCGCGCGGTGGCCATGGACTTGCGGGGCGTGGGCGGCAGCGACCGTACGCCCCGGGGGTACGACCCCGCCAATCTGGCCCTCGACATCACCGGTGTGGTGCGCTCCCTCGGTGAGCCCGACGCCGCGCTCGTCGGGCACGACCTGGGCGGCTATCTCGCCTGGACCGCGGCCGTGATGCGGCCCAAGCTGGTACGCAGGCTCGCGGTCTCCTCAATGCCGCACCCGCGCCGCTGGCGCTCGGCGATGCTCTCCGACTTCGCGCAGAGCCGGGCCGGTTCCTATATCTGGGGCTTCCAGCGGCCGTGGCTGCCGGAGCGTCAGCTCGTCGCGGACGACGCGGCGCTGGTGGGCCGGCTGATCCGGGACTGGTCCGGGCCCGCGCTCCCCGACGACAAGGCGATCGACGTCTACCGGCGCGCGATGACCATCCCCTCGACGGCGCACTGCTCGATCGAGCCGTACCGCTGGATGGTGCGGTCGATGGCACGGCCCGACGGCATTCAGTTCAACCGGCGGATGAAGCGGCCGGTGCGGGTGCCCACGCTCCAGTTGCACGGGTCGCTCGACCCGGCGATGAGGACGCGGAGTACGGCGGGATCGGCCGAGTATGTGGAAGCGCCCTACAGGTGGCGGCTGTTCGATGGGCTCGGGCACTTTCCCCATGAAGAGGACCCGGCGGCGTTCTCCGCGGAGCTCATCAACTGGCTCAAGGATCCCGAGCCGGACCGCTAGCCGAACCGCTGGCCGGACCGCTAGGAGACGGCCGGCCGAACCGCTGGCCGGACCGCTGGCCGGACCGCTAGGAGACGGCCGGCCGGACCGCTGGCGGGGGCCGAAGCCAGGGACCCCTGACAGGGGCTGCCGGCAGGGACCGCGGACGGGGATCGAAGACGTAACCCGGACGACTGATTCACTGCGCCGATATGGTCACCCTCTGAACGCTTGTCCTACGAACAGCCAATTGCCTCGCGCATAGGCCAATTGGCCCTCTCGCGTACGGTTACCGACCATGGGGCAGGGGCAGACGTCGGGGTATGGGCTGGACGCACGACTACGGTGACGCCGCACGCAACCGCCGCTCGGCCGCTGGGCCGATCACCCACAAAGGGGGCGGCCAGGAAGGTCAGGGGCATGATGCGCGCCTCGGCATTTCCCTGATTCTCCGCCGCAGGGCACGCTGGGTTTCCGCCCGGCTCCGCCATCAACGCGGCTAAACAGGTCGGACGAGGGGGCTCCAGGTCTGTCCGGGCGGACAGACCTGGAGCCCGGAACCCCGGAAGCTGATGCCTACAGCGCGCACTGGTCGGTGTCGACCTGCTGGTTGGCGGTCCTGCCGAGCGTGATGTCGTCGCGGATCTCATCGGCCGTCAGGGCGTAGCCGGTCTGCGGGTCATCGAGCGACCTGGCGAAGATGACTCCGTACACCTTGCCCTCCGGGGTGAGGAGCGGGCCTCCGGAATTGCCCTGCCGTACGGTCGCGAACAGCGAGTAGACATCGCGCCGCACCTCGCCGCGGCGGTAGATGTCCGGGCCGTTGGCGTTGATACGGCCGCGCACGCGCGCGGAGCGCACGTCGTACGCGCCGTTCTCCGGGAAGCCCGCGACGATCGCGCCGTCGCCGCTCACCGCGTCCGCGTCGGTGAACTCAAGGGGTGTCGCCGGAAGGTTCGGCACGTCCAGTACGGCGATGTCGCGCTGCCAGTCGTAGAGGACGACCTTGGCGTCGTACAGCCGCCCCTGACCGCCTATCTGGACCGTGGGCTCCTCCACGCCGCCGACGACATGCGCGTTGGTCATGACCCGGCGGTCGGCGAAGACGAAACCGGAGCCTTCGAGGACCTTGCCGCAGCTCGGCGCCGTACCGACGACCTTCACTATCGAGCTCTGGGCACGGGCCGCGACCGGGCTGCCGGCGAGCGCCGGATCCGGGGGCCGGACCTCGGTGATGGGCTCGTTGTCGAAGGGGCTGAAGACCTGCGGGAAGCCGTTCTGCGCCAGTACGGAGGAGAAGTCCGTGAACCATGCCGACGCCTGCGTGGGCACCACCCGGGAGACCCCGAGCAGCACCTTGGAGCCGCGGACCTCCTTGCCGAGCGTCGGCAGTGACGTCCCGGCGAGGGCCGAACCGATCAGCCAGGCGACCAGCAGCATGGCCACGACATTGACCAGCGCGCCGCCGGTGGCGTCCAGGGCGCGGGCGGGCGACCACGTGATGTGACGGCGCAGCTTGTTGCCGAGGTGGGTGGTGAAGGCCTGGCCGACGGAGGCACAGACGATCACTATGACGACGGCCACGACGGCGGCCGTGGTCGAGACCTCCGAGTCCGCCGTGAGCCTGCCCCAGACCACGGGGAGCAGATAGACCGCGACGAGACCACCGCCGAGAAAGCCGATCACCGACAGGATGCCGACGACGAATCCCTGGCGGTATCCGACGATCGCGAACCATACGGCGGCGAGCAGCAGCAGGATGTCCAGCACGTTCACCGTCAATAGCCTCGCTAGCCTCGCAGATACGTCTCGGTCGCACCGCCCGGCCGGCGGTGCGGGCTGCCGCCCCTCCGGCGTACGGACCCCCGACCGCCGCCCGGCCGAGGCCCGGCAGCACACCGGTGGCCCGGTCAGCGCAAGGGCCCCGCGGCCGGTGGCGGAAATCGCCACGGTCACAGAGCCCCGGAAGGGTCACCGCCCCCGGAAGGGCACAGCTTGAGGGTCAGCCTGTCATGCGCGCCAGTCCAGCGGGACCTGCTTCGACCGGTCCCATGGACGCTCCCATCCCGCGAAATGCAGAATCCGGTCGATCACTCCGGCGGTAAAACCCCAGACCAGGGCAGATCCCACCAGAAAGGCCGGGCCGTGATGTCCGCTGGGGTGGTGGGCGGTCGCGCGGTTGGCCGGATCCGTGAGATCCGCCACGGGCACGGTGAAGACACGGGCCGTCTCGGCGGGGTCGACGACGCCGACCGGGGTGGGGGTGCGCCACCAGCCGAGGACCGGCGTCACCACAAAGCCGCTCACCGGGATGTAGAGCCTCGGCAGCACGCCGAAGAGCTGGACCCCCGACGGATCGAGACCGGTCTCCTCCTCGGCCTCGCGCAGCGCCGCCCGCAGTGGCCCCGTGGTGGCGGGATCGCCGTCCTCGGGGTCGAGAGAGCCACCGGGGAACGAGGGCTGGCCAGGATGCGAGCGCAGGCTGCTGGCCCGCTCCATCAGCAGCAGCTCAGGGCCCTGGGGGCCCTCACCGAAGAGGACGAGGACGGCGGACTGCCGTCCGTCGCCGCTCGCCGGCGGCAGAAAGCGGCTGAGCTGCTCGGGCGCCACGGTCTGCGCGGCGCGCTCGACGGGTGTGAGCCAGTCGGGCAGCCCGTCGGTGGTGACGGCGACCTCCGTGACCGAATCGCCGTAGGTCCTGTCCGTTCGTGTCATACGCACCCCTGTCGCTCCCCTGTCCCTCAACGCGTTCCGCCGGTCGGATCGTTCCGCCCGTACGACCGGACCGTCCCGCCCGGCCCCCGCCCGTACGGCCGGACCGTCCCGTACGCGCGGACCGCCCCGTACGCACGGACCGTCGTACGCCCCGTCCACCCGTACGACCGGGCCCTTCCGCCCTCGGCGCCGCGACGGCAGCGCGCGTAAGGCGTCGCTCATACGGCGCCCATCGGCGGGGCCGCCTTGCCCGGGTAGTCGGGGGGCGGGTTCAGCCGCTGGCCCGGATAGCCGCCCATCTCGTACTTGAGCAGCTTCCGCGCCTTCTCCGGGTCCGTCTCACCCTCGCCGTACGACGGGCAGAGATGCGCGATCGGACAGGCACCGCAGGCCGGCTTGCGGGAGTGGCAGATACGGCGCCCATGGAAGATCACCCGGTGCGAGAGCATCGTCCACTCGCTCTTCGGGAAGATCGCCGCGATCTCCGCCTCGACCTTCTCCGGGTCCTCCTGCTCGGTCCACTTCCAGCGCCGGACGAGCCTGCCGAAGTGCGTGTCGACCGTGAGACCGGGGACCCCGAAGGCATTGCCCAGCACCACGTTCGCCGTCTTGCGCCCCACGCCGGGCAGGGTGACGAGATTCGCCAGCCGGCCGGGCACCTCGCCGTCGAAACGGTCGCGCAGAGCCGTGGAGAGCCCTATGAGGGACTTCGTCTTCGCCCGGAAGAAGCCGGTCGGCCGGATGATCTCCTCCAGCTCCTCCGGCGCGGCCGCGGCCATGTCCTCGGGCGTCGGATACTTCGCGAAGACCGCGGGCGTGGTCTGGTTGACCCGGAGATCGGTGGTCTGCGCGGACAGGACCGTCGCGACCAGCAGCTCGAACGGGTTCCGGAAGTCCAGCTCGGGATGGGCGTACGGATAGACCTCGGCCAGCTCGCGGTTGATCCGCCGGGCCCTGCGGATCATCGCCAGTCGCGACTCCGGCTTGACTTTTTTCGCTTTTGTAGCTTTTTTCGGTTTCGCCGAGGGCTGTTCGCCCACAGCGGAATTGGGCTCCGTGGACACTCTTTCAGCCCCCTTGGCCTGCGCTGTCATCGGCGGATTCGACACCCGGCCAGCGTAAAGCCCCGCACTGACATCCGCCCCGGCCATGGCCGATCACCACTCGAATCGGCCCCGGGGGCACGCTTCCGGACGTACGTACGTCAAACTTGTGACCGATCGCATGGTTTCGGACAAGCGGAATCCGGTGGAGGGCCGAACGGTCCAGGGGTGCCAAGCCACCCGAGAAGAAGCGGCACGTACGGCATCATGGGGACGACGGTCCCCGCGCAGGTGGGGACCACGGTTCCCTGAGCAGGTCGACAAGGAGAGAACACGTGGACGACGTTCTGCGGCGTGCCCCGCTCTTCGCGGCGCTCGATGACGAGCAGGCGGCAGAGCTGCGCGCCTCGATGAGTGAAGCGACGCTCGCGCGCGGTGACGCGCTCTTCCACGAGGGCGACCCCGGCGACCGTCTTTACGTGGTCACCGAAGGCAAGGTCAAGCTCCACCGCACCTCCCCCGACGGCCGCGAGAACATGCTCGCCGTGCTCGGCCCCGGCGAGCTGATCGGTGAGCTGTCCCTCTTCGACCCCGGCCCGCGCACCGCCACCGCGACGGCGCTCACCGAGGTCAAGCTCCTCGGTCTGGGCCACGGCGATCTGCAGCCCTGGCTGAACGCGCGCCCGGAGGTGGCCACGGCCCTGCTGCGCGCCGTCGCCCGCAGGCTGCGCAAGACCAACGACCAGATGTCCGACCTGGTCTTCTCCGACGTGCCGGGCCGGGTGGCCCGTGCGCTCCTCGATCTGTCGCGCCGCTTCGGTGTGCAGTCCGAGGAAGGCATCCATGTCGTGCACGACCTGACACAGGAGGAGCTGGCCCAGCTCGTCGGCGCGTCCCGTGAGACGGTCAACAAGGCACTCGCCGACTTCGCGCAGCGCGGCTGGCTGCGGCTGGAGGCGCGCGCGGTGATCCTGCTGGACGTGGAGCGCCTCGCGAAGCGCTCGCGCTGACAGCGACAGCGACAGCGACAGCGCCGGACACGGAAAGGGCCCTTCCACCTCGCCTCGGAAGGGCCCTTCCGCATATCCGGACGCTCCCCGGCCCGTCGTGTCGGGGCGACCGGACAGGCTCTAGATGAGCCCGTGCTCGCGCAGATACTCCAGCTGCGCCCTCACGGAGAGTTCGGCCGCCGGCCAGAGGGAGCGGTCGACGGCCGCGTAGACATGGGCGACCACCTCCGAGGGCGTGTGATAGCCGTTCTCGACGGCTGTCTCGACCTGGGCGAGCCGGTTGGCGCGGTGGGCGAGATAGAACTCGACCGCGCCCTGCGCGTCGTCCAGTACGGGACCGTGGCCCGGCAGCACCGTACGGACCCCGTCGTCGACCGTGAGCGAGCGCAGCCGGCGCAGGGAGTCGAGATAGTCGCCGAGCCTGCCGTCGGGATGGGCCACCACCGTGGTGCCGCGGCCGAGGATGGTGTCACCGGTCAGCACCGCGCGGTCTGCGGGCAGATGGAAGGAGAGCGAGTCGGCGGTGTGGCCGGGCGTGGGCACGACCCGTAGCTCCAGACCGCCGGTGGTGATGACGTCCCCGGCCGCCAGCCCCTCGTCCCCCAGCCGCAGTGCCGGGTCCAGGGCCCGTACCGGCGTGCCCGTCAGCTCGGCGAAGCGCGCCGCGCCGTCCGCGTGGTCCGGATGGCCATGGGTGAGCAGGGTCAGCGCGATCCGCTTCCCCGCCTTCTCGGCGACGGCGATGACCGCTCGGAGATGTGCGTCGTACAGCGGGCCCGGGTCGATGACCACGGCCGACTCGGAGTCCGGTTCCGAGACGATCCAGGTGTTGGTGCCGTCCAGGGTCATCGAGGAGGGGTTGGGGGCCAGCACATTGACGGCGCGGGCGGTGGCCGGGCCGGAGAGCACCCCGCCGCGCGGCTGACCGGGGAGAGCGGCGGCATCGGTCATCAGGGGCCTCCGGTGGGGTCGACGCGCTTGGTGAACTCGTCATGTCCGGGCCAGCTCAGCACCAGTTCCCCGCCCTCCAGCCGCGCCGTGGCCAGTACGGGCGTCATATCGCGGCCCTCGGCACCGGCGAGCGCTTCGGCAGCAGTACCGTACGACTGGAGCTGACGCAGTGTCGAGACGGTCGGCGGCATCATCAGCAGCTCGCCCCTGTCGTACGCCGCCGTCGCCTCGGCCGGTCTGATCCACACCGTACGGTCGGCCTCCGTGGAGGCGTTCCTCGTACGCTGACCGGTCGGCAGCGCCGCCACGAAGAACCAGGTGTCGTAGCGCCGCGGTTCGAACTCCGGCGTGATCCAGCGGGTCCACGCGCCGAGCAGATCGCTGCGCAGCACCAGCCCGCGGCGGTCAAGGAAGTCCGCGAAGGACAGTTCGCGGTCGACCAGGGCGGCCCGGTCGGCCTCCCAGTCGTCGCCCGTGGTGTCGCCCACGACGCTCTCCGCGGACTCCCCCGCGAGCAGGACTCCGGCCTCCTCGTAGGTCTCCCGCACCGCCGCGCACACGATGGCCTGCGCGGAGGCGGCGTCAACACCGAGGCGGCGTGCCCATACGTCACGGCCGGGACCGGCCCAGCCGACGAGCCGGTCGTCGTCCCGTGGATCGACTCCGCCGCCCGGGTACGCGTAGGCGCCTGCGGCGAAGGCCATGGAGGCGCGCCGTCGCAGCATGTGCACGGCGGGTCCCGGGCGGCCGGAAGCAACCGTACGGTCGGAACCAACTGTACGGTCGGAGCCGGCCGTACCGTCGGCGCCGGCCGGAGTGCTGGAGCCGCCCGGAGTGCCTGGCCCCGGAACCGGTCCCGGACTCGGCACCGGATCCGGACCGGTGGGACCATCGCGCAGGAGCATCACCGTCGCGGCCCGCCGGGGAGTCGCCGCGGTGATCTCACCGGCGGCGAGGGCACGGATCCGCACGGGCCATTCGGGCGGGTACCACTGACCATTGGGCATGGCCGGATGCTATGCGGTGAAGCGGTGATGTTCGAGGGGCACCCATGAGACGTGTGTGGTCCGACCACACAGGCCGGCCACGCCCCGTACGCCCCATACGCCCTGCGACACGTTCACGCCCCATACGCCCTGCGACACGTTCACGCCCCGTACGCCCTGCGACAGGGGTCCCATCCGCCGACAGAAGATCCCGCCCGGTCCGCGTCCACACGCGCACCGAGCGGGATCTCCGAGGAATGTACGGATATGTGCGGGCCTCAGTCCTCGGTCAGCTCGACCTGGATCTCGACCTCGACCGGAGCGTCCAGCGGCAGCACCGCCACCCCGACGGCGCTGCGCGCGTGCACGCCCCGCTCGCCGAGGACCTGGCCGAGCAGTTCGCTCGCGCCGTTCAGGACGGCCGGCTGCCCGGTGAAGTCCGAGGCCGAGGCGACAAAGCCCACGACCTTGACGACACGGGCGATACGGTCCAGATCGCCGGTGACCGACTTCACCGCGGCCAGGGCGTTGAGCGCGCAGACGCGGGCGAGCTCCTTGGCCTCTTCCGGAGTGACCTCGGCGCCCACCTTGCCGGTGACCGGAAGCTTGCCCTCCACCATCGGGAGCTGCCCCGCGGTGTAGACGTACGCACCTGTCCTGACCGCCGGCTGATAGGCGGCCAGCGGCGGTACGACCTCGGGCAGCTTCAGCCCCAGCTCGGCGAGGGCGGCCTCGACGGCTCCGCTCATGCGGTTTTCTCCCGCTTCAGATAAGCCACCAGCTGCTCGGGGTTGTTCGGCCCGGGAACGACCTGGACGAGCTCCCAGCCGTCCTCGCCCCAGGTGTCCAGAATCTGCTTGGTCGCGTGCACGAGAAGGGGCACGGTCGCGTATTCCCACTTGGTCATGGGCCGACTGTAGCCGCACCGCGCGGCGGCCTCGTGCGTAGCCCGGAGCCCTACTGGTTAGGCTCGAATACGTGAGCAGGCTCCAGGTCGTCAGCGGCAAGGGCGGTACCGGTAAGACGACGGTCGCCGCCGCACTAGCGCTCGCCCTCGCGACGGAGGGCAAGCGCACACTCCTCGTCGAGGTCGAGGGCAGACAGGGGATCGCGCAGCTCTTCGAGACGGAGGCCCTTCCGTACGAGGAGCGGAAGATCGCCGTCGCGTCGGGCGGCGGCGAGGTGTACGCGCTGGCCATCGACGCCGAGCGCGCCCTTCTCGACTATCTCCAGATGTTCTACAAGCTCGGCAGCGCGGGCCGGGCGCTGAAGAAGATCGGCGCGATCGACTTCGCCACGACCATCGCGCCCGGGGTCAGGGACGTACTGCTGACCGGCAAGGCGTGCGAGGCGGTGCGGCGCCGCGACAAGCAGGGACGTTTCACTTATGACTACGTGGTGATGGACGCCCCGCCCACCGGCCGTATCACCCGCTTCCTGAATGTGAACGACGAAGTGGCGGGGCTGGCGAAGATCGGCCCGATACACAATCAGGCGCAGGCCGTGATGCGGGTCCTCAAGTCGCCCGACACGGCGGTGCATCTGGTCACGCTGCTGGAGGAGATGCCGGTCCAGGAGACCGCGGACGGTGTCGCCGAGCTCCAGGCCGCGGAACTGCCGGTCGGCAAGGTCATCGTCAACATGGTGCGACCGCATCTCCTCGACGAGGCCGCCGTCCGCGCCGCGTCGGGCGACCGTCGTAAGGAGGTCGCCAAGGCGCTCACGGCGGCCGGGGTGAGCGCGCCGACGAAGCTGGTCGGTCCCCTGCTCGAACAGGCCGCGGAGCACGCCCAGCGGGTGGAGCTGGAGCGGGAGCAGAGGGCTGTCCTGACCAAGCTCGGACTGCCCACGTACGAACTCCCGCTGATCGGGGAAGGAATGGACCTCGCCGGTCTCTACCGGCTGGCGAGGGAGCTACGGCAACTCGGGAAGGCCTTCTCATGACGCTGGATCCGGCAGCCGCCCCGCTGGAGATCGATCCGCTGCTCGACGACCGGGCCACCCGCATCATCGTGTGCTGCGGCTCCGGGGGTGTCGGCAAGACGACGACCGCGGCGGCCCTGGGCGTACGGGCGGCGGAGCGCGGGCGGAAGGTGGTGGTCCTCACCATCGACCCGGCCCGCCGGCTGGCCCAGTCCATGGGCATCGACTCGCTCGACAACACCCCGCGGCAGGTGAAGGGCATCGAGGGCCCCGGCGAACTGCACGCCATGATGCTCGACATGAAGCGGACCTTCGACGAGATCGTCGAGGCGCACGCGGACGGACAGCGGGCCCGCGCGATTCTGGAGAACCCCTTCTACCAGTCCCTGTCGGCCGGCTTCGCGGGCACACAGGAGTACATGGCGATGGAGAAACTCGGCCAGCTACGGGCCCGCGACGAGTGGGACCTGATCGTCGTCGACACCCCGCCCTCGCGCTCGGCGCTGGACTTCCTGGACGCGCCGAAGCGCCTCGGCTCCTTCCTCGACGGGAAGTTCATCAGACTGCTGATGGCTCCGGCGAAGATGGGCGGCCGGGCCGGGATGAAGTTCCTGAACGCCGGCATGTCGATGATGACGGGCACGCTCGGAAAGCTCCTCGGGGGGCAGTTCCTGCGCGATGTGCAGACGTTCGTGACGGCGATGGACACGATGTTCGGCGGGTTCCGTACCCGCGCCGACGCCACGTACCGGCTGCTCCAGGCTCCGGGGACGGCGTTCCTGGTGGTCGCGGCGCCGGAACGGGACGCGCTTCGGGAGGCCGCGTACTTCGTGGAGCGGCTGGCCGCCGAGGAGATGCCGCTGGCCGGACTGGTCCTCAACCGTGTCCATGGCAGCGGCGCCGCCCGGCTGTCGGCCGAGCGGGCGCGGGCGGCGGCAGAAAATCTTGAAGAGGGCCGCATTGTGGATCAGATGGCTGGGAAAGCTCATGGTCGTGGCAGTGCTGCCCCGGACGGCTTTTCTCCCGAAGCCGCCGAGGCGCACGAAGCCGTAGAAGCCGCCGTACATCACTCGCCCGACCCCACCGCGCCCGCATCCCCCCCGTCCGAGCCGCCGCCCACATCAGCACCATCCGACCCGTCGGCATCGTCCGACCCGTCCGACCCGTCCGCAGTGAGCACTTCCGGGCAGACTTCTGTCACAAGTGTGGAACAACTGACCGCGGGTCTGCTGCGCCTGCACGCCGAGCGTATGCAGATGCTCGCGCGTGAAGAGCGGACGCGTGACCGTTTCACCGCGCTCCATCCCGAGGTGGCGGTGGCCGAAGTGGCCGCCCTGCCGGGCGATGTTCACGACCTCGCAGGGCTCAGGGCCATCGGTGATCGTCTCGCGAATGGTCGTGCTACGACCTGAGCGGCGGAGACGTCGCATGGGCGGCGCGGCTGATCGAGCCGCGGCGGCCTCGCAGGAATTCCCTCGGGAACTTCCCTCGGGAACGTCCTGAACCAGTTGCTCAAAGACTTCTTGCTTGACGAATTCCTGCTTGATGACTTCCCAGCAGTCCCCCAGGGACCTTGCAGGGATGGAGACATGACAGCCCGGAACCACGACGGTCCAAAGCCCAACGGACCGGAGTCACGACGGACCGGACCACAACAGACCGGAACCGCGACGGACCAGAGCCACAACGGACCGAGCGTCGGCCATGAGCTCAGACCGGACCGCGCCTACCCCCTGTCGGCGTGTCGACCCTGGCGGCTCGTCGGCGTGTCGACCGTGGCGGCGTGGCCGCTACCCGACCGCCGCGTACGTCTCGTACGTTTCGTCATCCTCCAAGCCCACGGGCAGCAGGCCCGCGCTGCGCTCGTACTCCGTGCGCGCGGTCTCAAGCAGCCGCCGCCAAGAAGTGACGGTCGGGCGCCTGCGCAGCAGTGCGCGACGCTCCCGCTCGGTCATCCCGCCCCACACGCCGAATTCGACGCGATTGTCCAGCGCGTCGGCCAGGCATTCCGTCCGCACCGGGCATCCGGTGCACACCGCCTTGGCCCTGTTCTGCGCCGCACCCTGCACAAACAGTTCATCTGGATCGGTAGTGCGGCAGGCTGCCTGCGCACTCCAGTCGGTTACCCAGCCCATGCTGGCGCCGTCCTCTCCCGAATTGAGGCTCCCCCACGGCGGCAGCGGCATATTCACCGTTGCCAGTTGAGGACGTTACGGAAGGCGGGGACAGCGCAACACCCCCTTCGGGCCCAATCTTGAATGGTCCGAACGGACTATGCGTACGCGGCAGATCACCCAGGGGAGTGACCCAAGGGCATAACCGACCCATCCGGCATAGCCGGGCATTTCACTTGAGTCACAACGGGCATCAGATAGCAGGTGAGGGTGTATCGGACATCGCTTCCCGTGCTTCGGGGTTCACCGGAAGTTCATGTACGAGGCTTGATGCGCAACCGCGTGGCTGTGACAGTTGAGAACAGCTTAGGCCAGAGCCTTGACGCGTGTCCGGCGAATGAGAACGTAGGCTGCCCTCATGCCAAAGAAGCGCTCGGGCGGGGGTCTGACCGGGACCCAGCAGGCCGCCAAGTTCCTCGGTGTCAGCGTGCTCGCGGGAGCGGTGCTGGCAGGAATCGCCCTGCCGGCCTTCGGTGCGCTGGGGCTCGCCGCCAAGGGAACGGTCGAGGGATTCGACGAGATTCCCGCCAATCTCAAGACGCCGCCGCTGAGCCAGCGCACCACGATCCTGGACTCGAAGGGCGGCCGTATCGCCACGGTCTACTCCCGCGACCGTACGGTCGTACCGCTCAAAGACATCTCCCCGTACATGCAGAAGGCGATCGTCGCGATCGAGGACTCGCGCTTCTACGAGCACGGGGCCGTCGACCTCAAGGGCGTGCTGCGGGCACTCAACCGCAACGCCCAGTCGGGCGGCGTCGCCCAGGGCGCCTCGACCCTGACCCAGCAGTATGTGAAGAACGTATTCGTGGAGGAGGCCGGAGACGACCCGGAGAAGGTCGCCGCGGCCACCCAGCAGACCCTGGGCCGCAAGATCCAGGAGCTGAAGTACGCGATCCAGGTCGAGGAGGAGCTGGGCAAGAAGAAGATCCTGGAGAACTATCTGAACATCACCTTCTTCGGGCAGCAGGCGTACGGCATCGAGGCCGCCGCCCAGCGCTACTTCTCCAAGCCCGCCAAGGATCTGAAGGTGGAGGAGGCGGCGATGCTCGCGGGCATCGTCCAGTCGCCGAGCCGCTACGACCCCGTCAATGACGAGGAGGAGGCCACCAAGCGGCGCAACACCGTGCTCCAGCGGATGGCCGACGTCCGCGACATCTCGCAGGCGGAGGCCGACCGTGCCAAGGCCACACCGATCAAGCTCAATGTGAGCCGGCCCAAGAACGGCTGCATCACGGCGGTCAGCGGGGCGGGCTTCTTCTGCGACTACGTACGCTCGGTCTTCCTCAACGACCCCGTCTTCGGGAAGGACCGCGAGGAGCGCGCCAAGGTCTGGAACCAGGGCGGGCTGACGATCCGTACGACCCTGGATCCGCAGGCGCAGAACTCGGCGCAGGAGTCGGTCAAGGACCATGTCTTCCAGAGCGACGCGGTCGCGACGGCGCTGACCATCGTCGAGCCGGGCACGGGCAAGATCCTGGCGATGGGCCAGTCGAGGCCGTACGGCTTCGGGAAGAACGAGACCCAGATCAATCTGTCCGTCGACCAGAAGATGGGCGGCGGCGCGGGCTATCAGCCGGGGTCCACCTTCAAGCCGATCGTCGCGGCGGCCGCGCTGGAGCGGGGCGTCCCGGCGACGCAGACCTTCCCTTCCCCGTACGAGATGACGTACCCGACCCCGGTGCAGACCTGCAACGGGCCGTGGACGGACGAGGACGTCCCGGTCGAGAACGAGAACGAGTCCGAGGTCGGGCCGTACTCGATGAAGGAAGCGACCGCCAAGTCGGTCAATACGTACTACGTGCAGCTCATCAGCCAGATCGGTGTCTGCCCGGTGACCGAGCTGGCCGCGAAGATGGGCGTGAAGCGGGCCGACGGGAAGAAGATCCAGCAGGTTCCGTCGATCACCCTGGGCACGCAGGAGGTGTCGCCGCTGACCATGGCGTCGGCCTACGCCACCTTCGCCAGCCGCGGTACGTACTGCACCCCGATCGCGATCGAGTCCATCCAGGGCCCGAACAAGAAGCCGATGCCGGTGCCGAAGTCGAAGTGCGAACGCGCGATGTCCGAGACCACGGCCGACACGATCAACACGCTGCTGAAGGGCGTGGTGGAGGACGGTACGGGGCAGCAGGCGGGCCTCGGCAGCCGGCCGAGCGCGGGCAAGACCGGTACGACGGACTTCCGCTACGCGGCCTGGTTCGTGGGCTACACGCCCAACATGTCGGGCGCGGTCTGGGTCGGTGACCCGCGGCACTCCAGGAAGATGGTCGACATCACCATCGGCGGGGAGTACCACGACAAGGTCTTCGGTGGTGAGGTTCCGGGGCCGATCTGGAAGGACGCCATGACCGGCGCGCTGGACGGCCGGGAGGCTCCGGGCTTCAACGAGATCAGCATCCCGGACGCGCCGAAGGCCCCGGAGGAGGACCCGAACAAGCCGGGCAACGACGCGGGCCAGGAGAACGGCGGGCAGAACAACGGCGGGCAGGACGGCAGGCCTGGGGACAACCAGGGCACGGGCACGGGCGGACCGGGCGGCTCGTTCCCGCCGGGCGTACTGACCGGCGGCCAGAACGGCGGCGGAAACGGAAACGGCGGCCAGGACGGCGGCGGGAACGGAAGCGAAGGCCAGGACGGCGGCGGAAACTTCCCGTAGGCACGTATGACGTATGACGTGTGCCGTATGAGGGGGCGCCCGGTCGGTGAGAAATCACGGACCGGGCGCCCTTTTGTATACGCGGTGGAAGGCGGCGGGGCGGGCGGGACGTGGGACGGGGGCCGGAGCTCAGGGGAAAGCGGCGAGCTCACGCGCAGAGGAGCCATGTGAAGATGTGAACCATCAGGCCCCGGACGCCGCCCCGGACGCCCCCGACGCCCCAGACACCCCCGGACCTCAGGGCACCTCGCAGACACCAGGTCTCAGCACACCTCACAGGCCCCGGACACCTCACGGGCCTCAGACGCCCAGGGCCGCAGGTACCTGAAGTCCTCAGGTACCTGAAGTGGTACCTCTACCTGAAGTGGTACCTCGCTCGCCTCAGGCGTACGGCCTCACGCGAGGGACTGCTTGACGAGGGCGGCGACGCGGCCGCCCTCGGCGCGGCCCGCGACCTTGGGGTTCACGATCTTCATCACGGCGCCCATCGCGCGCGGGCCCTCGGCTCCGGTCGCCTTCGCCTCCTCGACGGCCTGCGCGACGATGGCGCCCAGTTCCTCGTCGGTGAGCTGCTTCGGCAGGTACGCATCAAGGAGCACGCCCTCCGCCCGCTCCCGTTCGGCCTGCTCCGGGCGCCCTCCCTGGGTGAAGGCCTCCGCCGCCTCACGGCGCTTCTTCGCCTCCTTGGCGATCACCTTCTGCACCTCGTCGTCGGAGAGCTCGCGCGCCTTGGTGCCCGAGACCTCCTCCTTGGTGATCGCGGAGAGCGTCAGCCGGAGCGTGGCGGAGCGCAGCTCGTCGCGCGCCCTGATGGCCTCGGTGAGGTCTTCCTTCAGCTTGGACTTAAGGCTGGTCATGGGGCCAAGTGTGGCAGGTGCACCGTCGTAGCCGCCCACGGATTACGCGTCAGTACGGTGTCTGCGACGATGGGCGTATGCGCGCACGCTACGGAGTACCCCTGGGAATCGCGGCAGTCGGCGTGGCCGGCCTCGCCTACGCCGCCGGTTTCGAAGCCCGTTCGTTCCGACTGCGACGGATCTCCGTCCCGGTGCTGCCGCGTGGCATGCGTGATCTTCGGGTCCTCCAGGTCTCCGACATCCACATGGTGAGCGGACAGCACAAGAAGCAGCGGTGGCTCCAGTCGCTGGCGGGGCTGCGCCCCGACTTCATCGTGAACACCGGCGACAACCTCTCGGACCCGGAAGGCGTACCGGAGGTGCTGGACGCGCTGGGTCCGCTGATGGAGTTCCCGGGCGTCTATGTCTTCGGTTCGAACGACTACTACGGGCCGAAGCTCCGTAACCCGGCGCGCTACCTCTTCGAGAAAGCACAGGGGCGCCACGGTCTGAACGGCAACGCTCCCGCCGTCTCCGCGGTGCACAACCCGTGGGAGCCGATGCGCGACGCCTTCGACGCGGCGGGCTGGGTGGGCCTGAACAACACCCGGGGCCGGCTCAAGATCGACGGCCAGGAGATCGCCTTCACCGGCGTGGACGACCCGCACATCAAGCGGGACAGGTACGAGCGGGTCGCGGGCGGCCCCGAGCCGGACGCGGACCTCTCGATCGGCGTGGTGCACGCCCCGTATCTGCGCTCCCTGGACGCCTTCACCGCCGACGGCTACCCCTTGATCCTGGCGGGCCACACCCATGGCGGCCAGCTCTGCATCCCCTTCTACGGGGCGCTGGTGACCAACTGCGATCTGGACACGGACCGCGTCAAGGGCCTCTCCACCCACGACTCCGCCGGCCACACCTCGTACCTCCACGTCTCGGCGGGCTGCGGCACCAACCGCTACACCCCCCTCCGCTTCGCCTGCCCCCCCGAAGCAACCCTCCTCACCCTCACGTCCCGCCCCTGACCCCCCGCCGCCACCCCGAAACCGGATTTCGTCTCCGGCCAGCGGTGGGCTAAAGTAATCGATGTCGCCGCCACACGAGCGACATCGGGGTGTAGCGCAGCTTGGCAGCGCGCTTCGTTCGGGACGAAGAGGTCGTGGGTTCAAATCCCGCCACCCCGACAGCCGAAACACCAGGTCAGGGGCCTGATCCGCTTAGCGGGTCAGGCCCCTGAGTGGTTTCCGGAGGCCGTATGGGAGCCGGCCGCAAGAATCGGCTCCCCAGCGGACCCGTGGATACGGACCTCACGCTTAACTGATCGTTTCAGGAGCAGACTGCGGCGTCCGCGGGACGCTTGTCAGTCATCGAGGCGCTGAAGGATCTGCGTGAACTCACCGTTCTCGACCAGGCCCACAAGTACCCGGGTCATGCTGCTGATGCCGGTGTCGCGGACGATAAGACCGTCCGAGCACCAGAAGTAACGGCCTCCCAGAGCTTCCCCGCTTGCGGCCCATCTCGTCATCAGGATCTCGATCTGATCGAGGGTGATGATGGTCGCGCTCCACCGGGAGCCGTCTTTGAGGTCCACAAAGACATCGACGTTGTTCACCGCCTCCAGGTCATCGCCGGCATTCGGCAGGAATGCGGCCTCGAACTGGTCCGTCCGGACGCGGTACCAGGGCCCGTCCCATCTGCCCGACTGTGTGCTGTCGCTCATCGGGGCGAGTGTGCCGCGCTGAACCGCTCACCTCAACCGCGTCCTTCCGGCACGCTTCCGTACAGGAACGGCGATCTTGTGTCCGATGGGAAGTGAACGCGCCCGCAGCAGGGACCATCTGCAATCAGCCAGTGCCTCCCGACGCCATCGGCCCGGTGCGAGATACTGCTGCAGATTTCGATTGATCATGCACTGAGCTGGGGGCAAGCAGTGGCGGGCGGGAATGATCCATACGCACGGGAACTCGCGCGGCAGGCCAGGGAACGGGAGAAGGCCCGAAAAGCCGCTGAGGCCGAGGCCAAGAGGAAGGCACGTGCGGAGAAACTGGCGTACGAAGCGGCCCGCGCTCAGGAGGCGGTGGACCGCACCAGCGTGGCCGAGCATGACGCCGACCAACTTGCAGGGCTGCTGCGCTCATCTGTACTGGATGGGCAGCCGCTGACGTTCGAGCGGCTCAAACAGGACTTCGTCCCCTCACCATTCGTCCCGCCCAAGGGCTCTACCAAAGCGGCACCCTTGCCCCGCTGGGAAGAGTACGAGCCGGAGGCGCCTCGGGGGTTGCTCGGTGCGTTGGGATTCGGACGTCGTGGACACGACGCGGAGGTCGAAGCCGCCCGCAAGCGGTTCGACAGAGCGCTGCGGGATCACGCCCGCGACGAGAAGAAACGCGCGGAGAGGCTGGAGAAGGCCCGTGCGCGTCACAAGGAACGGAATCAGGAAGAAGCTGCTCGGGCCGAGGAATGGAACACTGGTCTTGCGGAGCGCCGCAGCGCCTATCAAGACCGAGACGTCGATGCTGTCGAGTGGTTCGTCAACCAGGTCTTGGCCGCCTCCGTGTATCCACACGGGTTCCCGAAGGCCAATCAGGTTTCGTTTCAGGCGGACACCGGCGACTTGTTGGTCGAGATCGACCTTCCGCTGGAGGATGTGGTCCCTGCGGCCCGCGCCTACCGGTATGTAAAGACGCGCGACGAGATCACGCCCGTTCCACGCCCGGAGAAAGAGCGCAAGGAACTGTACGCGTCAGTCCTTGCGCAGACCGCGTTGCGCACCGTGCACGAGCTCCTTGCCTCCGACACGGAAGGTGTAGTCCGGTCCATCGCTTTGAACGGACATGTGGCCACCATCGACCGCGCCACAGGGCGTGACGTCCATCCGTGCTTGATCACTCTCCAAGCAGACCGGGCCGAGTTCAGTCAGCTGGTCCTGACCCAAGTGGATCCGCGGGCTTGTTTGAAGCGGCTGCGGTCGCTTATCTCGCCGAACCCGTACGAACTGGAGCCCGTACGCCCACTGGTCACGTTCGACCTGTCCAAGTTCCGCCTCATGGACAGCATGGACGTCGTGGCGGGGCTGGACAGCCGGCCGGTGCTGATGGATCTGAAGCCCACGGAGTTCGAGCACCTCATCAGGCAACTGTTCGAAGCCATCGGTCTGGACAGCGTCAACACGCAGCCGTCGAAGGACGAGGGTGTGGACGCCGTCGCGATGAACACCGACCCCGTCATGAAGGGGCTGTGCATCATCCAGGCCAAGCGCACCAAGAACGTAGTGCCGTTCGAGACCGTCTCCGCGCTCGCGGGCGTCGTGGAACACAAGCGGGCCGCCAAAGGCATCCTGGTGACGACCTCCTGGTTCGGCCGGGCCAGCGAGGCGTTCGCCAACGAGCACGGGCGGCTCGAACTCCTCGACGGAGCCAACCTGGTGCATCTGTTCAAGGAACATATGGGCCTCGACGTCATCCCCGGACCAGTACCGCCGAAGCGGCGCCCCCGGTAGGCGTAGCACCCTGAGCCCAGCGAGCAACGTCGGCGCTACTGCAGGTGTGCGGCGGCCGCCCTTGCTCGTAGAAGATCGTTGAGTACATATACCGGTGACGCCGAGCCGGCCCTCGGCGCTCTCGGGCAACGTGCCGCGGGGCACTGGGTCCGGTGAGGCGAGCGAGGAGGCGGAAGCGGCGACCAGGTCATGCGGGACGCCGGCGCTGAAGCTGGCGCACCACAAATACGGGGCGCTGAGAATGGGTTGCGCCCATGCCTGCCAACCCACCTGGTCGGGAAGCGGATCGGCGTCCTCGATCGACGGTGGCAGCATCTCCAGGGAGACGCTGGAGGAGAACCCGGGGGCGATGGCGGTGGTGTGGGGCCGGTTTACGTCGCGGCCCGGCCCCGCGCGCTGAGTGCGTTGACGACCGTCTCGGGCCCCGCACAACCGACGTCCGGCGCCTCACGGGCGTCGAGCGCGACGAGGAGATCGGCGAGCACCTCGTACGGGACACCCGTGGTGAAGTACGCGTTCCACTCCGCCGGAGCGGAGACGGCATGCGGGCGAACGCTCAGTTGCCAGGCAACAGGCAGCCACCAAGCTCGAACGGGTAGGTCGCGAGGACCCACCCGGCGCCGCACAGCCCGTCCGGGCTCACGTACAGCAGGGTGTGGCGGGCCGTGGGCCACATGCGCCAACCGAGGCCGACCAGGGTGTCGCCGATCCGCTCGGCGAGAGCACCGTCGTCACCGGCCAGATGGCGGGGGGGGTAACCCAATACACCGGGTCCGGCGAATCGGGACCTTTCCCGTCCACCTCCGGCTAAATGATGTAAAGAGAGACAAATTTTCCCCGGCAAGCGAGCTGGACCTCGCCGGAATTCTTCCTTCAGATGCCCAGTTCCTCCTCGATCGCCATGGCCACGGTCGGCCATGGGACATTCGGCTCGCCGAACAGTCGCCAATAGCGATACGAGGCGCGAACCAGAGAGCTGACACCCAGCCGCGCCGAATCAGGGTTGATCGTTCCGATCACCCGGCGTGTGATTCCGCCGGCCCCGCGCGCGGCCGGACGAATGCCGTGTCCAAGGAGGAGAGTGGCGGTACGGACGGCGTCCAGGGTTGGTGGGGGCGCCAAGGTCGCGAACCTGCCGAAGACGAGATCTCTCCACCCCAGCTGCGTACGTGCCCAGGCCAACCGTTCCAGTCCGGTGCCGAGGTCTACCGCCATACGCTCAGGGTTGTCGGTATTCCAAAGGAGGACGATGTCGCCAAGAGTGAGGTCGAGGTGACTGAAGCGAAGAGTGATGCCTTCGACTTGACGGCGCCGCCATGTTGCCAGTTTTCCCTGGACGCTGATGTGGCGCGCATGGAAACCCAATCGCGACAACACACCGAGCCAGCCGTCCAAGATCACACCGTATTCGTCAATGCGTTGAATCGGCTGGACGCGGGAAACGTTGACGAACGAGGTCAGGAATCCTTCCCGGAGGTCACCCGATGCGTCACGCTGCCCGGTGAAACGGACAACAGGCTGGGGCAGGAAGCCGCTGCGGTAGGTCAGCGGACGGCCGTCCTTGAGGAGGGGGTCAAGGGCTTGGACGGCCGAGATCGTCAGCTCGGTCTCGCGGCCCCACCGAATTGGCAGGCAAGCGTCCTGCGGGACACCCTGGGCCGCGAAGCCCGCCTTCAGCCCTGCCAGTAGCTCTTCCCAGGACGGGGTCCGACGAGGCGGACAGTACGGCGATCCTCTGTGTGCATGCTCGATCGCGATCCGGCCGTCGGAGACGGTGAACTCCCATTGTGCTCCGAGGACTTGGCGTAGGACCGCAGGCAAGCGGACCTCCGAACAGGCCGACGACCCGAGTACGAGCTCTCTGGAACCGCTCGTCAGCATGACCGAGTCGACATCGCGGTGAAGTGGCGGGCCGGATCGAAGCGGTGCATCCCGACCTCTTGGACCTCCGTGTGCTTGAGGCCCTCGGCCTGCTCGATCGCCAGGGCGAGAAGCTCCGCTGCTGCCTCGTCGTCCTCGTCGGGGTCAGCCCCCGTGATCACGCCTGTCCGATCGCACAGGGCCGCCTCGGCGCAGGTTCCCTCGCGCCACGTGAGCGCGGCCACGGGGGTGCCGGCGCGGAGGGACTCGCCGAAGACGGCGGCGCCAGCCTCCACATACGTACGAGCATAGGTGTAGACGAAGACGGAGGCGTCGCGGATGGCGGCGGTCTTGGCGGGGCCGCCGAGTTCGCCGGCCCACTTCACGTGGTTCGCGCTGAGGAGACGCTCGTGGCGTCGTACGTATGTCTCGTCGAAGACGGGGCCGACGATCTGTATCCGGCGGCCGAGGATCTGTGCGGCTCGGACGGCGATGTGCGGCGCCTTTTCCTCGTCTATGCGGCCGAGCCACATGAGGTCGTCACCGGCGACGGCCGTCGGCTCTTCCTCGTCCAGACCGAGGTGTACAGCGAGTTCAGGGATCGGCCGGTGGTCTGCATACCGCTCGATCATCTCGGGCGAGTAGCAGTAGAGCCGTGACCGTTTGCCGTCGAAAGCCGCGTCGGCGTGCTGGAAAACGGGCGAGTGCTGGAAGGTGGCGACATCGCAGTCCAGCTCGTTCCAGGTACGCGTCCAGGCCGGCAGGGACGGGTACTCGTGCCCCACGACCAGGAGGTCGTATCCGGTGCTGCGGAGCTCGCGCTCGGCGAGCGATCCGGTGGTGAGGTCCTCCAGGCGGACCGGCCGACGGACCCAGTCGTTCTCCAGGTCCGTGAGCCAGCCCGGCCCCAGAAGATGTACGTCGGCGCCTGCGGCTCGGGCGCCTACGGCGACCGCCCACAGCCATCGTTCGATCCCGCCGTAGCCGGTGGGTGGAAAGGCGTAGCTACCAGGGAAGTCGCAGACGCCGACGAGCACGTTATGCCTCCGGTTTTCCGTCCGCCGAGATACGGCGGAAGCCGAGGTACGGGACGAGCGATTCGGGCAGGACGATGGAGCCGTCCTGTTGCTGGCACTGCTCAAGGAGAGCGGCCAGGGTGCGGCCGACGGGGAGGCCGGAGCCGTTGAGGGTGGCGACGAGCTTGGGCTTGCCATCCTCGCCTCGGGTCCGGATGTTGGCCCGGCGGGCCTGGAAAGTGCCGAAGTTGGAGACCGAGGAGATCTCGCGGTACGTGTTCTGGCTCGGGATCCAGACCTCGATGTCGTACGTGAGCTGGGCGGAGAAGCCCGTGTCGCCGGCGGCCAGCTTGACAACGCGATAGGCGAGGCCGAGCTCCTTCAGGCATGCCTCGGCGTGGCCGACCATCGTCTCCAGCGTGGCGTCCGTGTCTGCCGGGTCGACCATCTGGACGATCTCGACCTTGGCGAACTGATGCTGACGGATCAGCCCCCGGGTGTCGCGACCGTACGAGCCCGCTTCGGACCGGAAGCACGGCGTGTGCGCGGTGAGCGCCAGCGGCAGCTCGGCCGGAGGGATGATCTCGTCCGCGTAGAGGTTGGTCAGCGGCACCTCGGCCGTCGGGATCAGGAACAGCTCGCGGTCGGCGACGCCGGTCTTGAACAGGTCCTCCTCGAACTTCGGCAGCTGCCCCGTGCCGGTCATCGTCTTGCGGGTGACCAGGTACGGGACCGCGTGCTCGACGTATCCGTGCCGACGGGTGTGCAGGTCGAGGAAGAGCGTCGCCAGGGCACGCTCCAGCGCCGCTCCGGCGCCGCGCGAGACTGCGAAGCGCGGTCCGGACAGCTTCGTCGCCCGAGCGAAGTCGAGGATGCCAATGGCCTCACCGAGGTCGACGTGGTCCTTCGGCTCGAACGGGAAGGCCGGCGGAGTGCCGACCCGCCGGATCTCGACCGCGAAGTCTTCGGAGTCGCCGTCCGGGGCCGCGTCGTCCGGCAGGTTCGGAATGCTGAGGAGGAGGTCGCGGAGCTGTTCCTCGACCTGCACCTGGCCAGTCTCGATGTCCCGGATCTGGTCCTTGAGCTCGCGGGCGCGCTCCTTCAGCTTGGAGATGTCGCCGCCCTGCTTGGCCGTCTGCTGGACCTCACTCGCCGTCCGCTTGGACTCTGCCCGCAGCTCGTCGGCCGAGCGGATGTTCTGGTTGCGCCGAGACTGGAGGGACTCCAGCTCGGACAGGTCCAGAGAGTAGCCGCGACGAGCGAGCCGACGAACCGCTTCGGCACCCATTTCGATTAGGGCGCGGGCATCATGCATGAGGAAGATCCTTCTGATCCGGCGGGTGGGATACGCGATCGACGGTAGCAACCGCCGAGCCCTCGCCGATCCGAAATATCCTCCCGTCACTGGTATCTGCGGCACGGCGCTGAGCACCAGTTTCAAGATCGTTCATCAGCGTTCCGATGAATGCCGGCAGCTCCTCGGCCGAGATGGCGACGGGCTGGACGTACGGGGCCTCGGGGAAGAACAGGGGCATGGCCTGGCCTGGAGTCCGTGCGCGGTGCCACAGGAGTACGGAGATCAGCAGGCCATGAGCTACGAGCACGCGAGGGCCGGGGTGCTCCAAGGCCGCGAGGACTCCCGTGAGCATCCTGTGAATGCCTTCGCTCTGCGACTCGCTGCCGCCGGGCGGTCGCTCGTCGGCGCCGTGTCCGTCGAGCCAGGCGGCGTATTCGAGGAACGGCTTTCCCTCGAATACGCCGTAGTCGAGCTCGTTCAGGTGCGGGTCGATGATCAGTTCCGGCCCGGGAACGGCCATCAACAGGTTCGCGGTCTGCTGGGCACGGGGGAATGCGCTGGCCGTCCACGTTCTGACGCTGTGGAGGGGCACGCTGTTCCAGCCTTTGGCCAGCGCTCGGCGGCCGTCCTCGCTCAGGTGCACGGGTTTGGCCGGGTCACCGTTGACGAGGTAGCGCCGACTGTATTCGGTCGGTCCGTGGCGGAAGACATAAGTCGTCATGATCGGTTCCCTGGGGTTGGCGCCGACAGCCGTGCGAGGACGTCGGCCATCCGCGGTGCGCGGGGATCGCCGGTTTCCAGGTAGTAGAGGAGACCGTCCAGGGCCAGTGCTCGGCACCAGGGCGCCAGGACGGGAACGGGGATACGGGAGATCCGGACGGCTGCGGCCAGGCGGGCGTCGGTGCCGTGCCCGAGGTCGTAGTACACGGTCCAGAAAGCCCAGTCGAAGGCCGCGTCGCCCACCATCGGAAGGGGATCGATCAGGCGGGGGTGCCCGAGCCGGTCGAAGAGCACGTTCTCGCAGTAGAGATCCGTGTGCAGGACTGTCGTGCGGCCGTCGTCCTCCTCCAAGGCCATGAGCTCGGGGAGGAGCACGTCCACGAGGTCGCGCCACGGCCTGACGTCGACGGCCTTCAGTCTGCGCCGCACTCGCGGCCGTACATCCTGGTGCAGGTATGTGGCCAGGGTAGGCAGGTCACGCGGTCGGCGACGGTGGCGACCGAAGGTGTGGAGGCCGTGGAGCGCGGCGGCCACCGTCTGGAACTCGCGTGCCGGCCGCTCACTGCCGCCGGGGCGGCCTCCGACCATCTCCAGGGCCGCCACGGCCAGGTCGTCGGCTGCCTCGACGACGCCCGTCGCGGCACCGCCCGCCCAAAGGCGCAGGGCGGTGACCTCGTTGCGGAACCGAGTGGGATCGGCCCACACCTTGAGGAGCAGCGGACGCCCGTCGACGGTGTCGGCCGTGGCTATCACGGAAGCGTGTCCGGCGTCGTGGTACGCGCCGAGCGTGAGCTTCCAGCGCTCCGCCGCCTGGTCCAGCAGAGTGGGCACCGCGTCGAGCCACCCAGCGGCTTCGGAACCGTAGTGGGTGCTCAGGCGCCGCCGACACTCCGGGGAGACCTCTCCAAGCGTCCGCTTCACCATCAGCTCAGCACGATCCCCTCAGAAACAAGCTCGTCGGTGAGGGCGGGGAACCTGCTCAGCGCTTCCTCCACCAGCGCCTGCACCTTGGCCACCTCGGCGTCCGGGGACGACAGGCGTACGAGGACGCGCCAGGGCTGGTCGAGACGCTGCCCGGTGGCACTCACCAGATGGACCTCGGCATGCTCCCCGGTCGCCTCGTGGAGCTGCTCGGCGAGCCGTCGGGCGGCGATGTTGTAGAGCTTGCCCACGTGGTAGACGGGGTTCTTCCCGTTGGCGCCCTCCAGGTTCATCGGCCGCAGTGGCGTGATGAGCCCGTTGACCCGGTTACCGCGGCCGACGACTCCCTCGTCTCCGGACTCGATCGAACTGCCGGTGTACGTGAGGTACAGCTCGTCCTTCTCCGGCACGTCGCGCGCGTTGAGCCGGAACCGCGCCTCCGCGCCGGGGAGATGGAGGGCGGCGAGCCTGTGGCACTCGGCGAGCACGCTCTCCGCGTTCCGCACGTACTCGGCCCGGCTCGCGACGAACCGCGACTTCTGCGGAACGCAGAGCACGACGTCGGCCTGCTCCCCGTCCCAGTACCCCATGAGCTTGACGTCCGAGCCGCACCAGGTGTGGGTGAGAGTGAACTCACTGTCCCCGGAGAAGTGGTTCACCAGCTCGCGGACGAACGACTCGAAGACGTTCTCGGGAGCCCAGCCGGTTCCCAGCGAGGTGTCGTTGGACAGTCGCACCCGCCGCTCCCGCAGGTCCTCGATCGACCTCGGGCTGAACCAGCGCGTCCGGTCGGGCACCTCGTCGCCGGTGAGGACGGCGCCCGGGCTCGAATTGCTGGTGATGTTGAAGACGATGTCGAGGTGGTCCGAGACCTCGGGAAGCCGCTCGGCGAAGAACGCCCGCACCTCGGCCTCCACGATCTCCACGACGGGAATCCGTTCCCCTCCGCACCTGGGCGCGGCACGACCGTTGACGAGCACCCTGACGGGGGCGGTCATCCGGCCGGCGCCGTACCGGACCTCGCTCGCGCCCCCGAGGAGGGCGAGCTTGTCGAAGTTGTGGTGCAGCACAGCGCCGAAGCGTGCGACGGTGTGGTGGCTGTAGGCGCGGGACAGCCGCTCGGCGAGGTGGTCGGCCAGAGTGTCCGGGTGACCGAGGCCCTTCCGTTCGACGATGGCCGTCACGTCCGGACTGGCCATGGCGGTGTCGATGACAAGGTGGCTGTTGCCGATGATCGTGCTCGTACGGGGCATCGCGAACTCCCGTTCCGGGGTGGGCAGAAGGTGGATGAGCGCAGGCGTGAACGCCTGGGTGAGCAGCGAGCGAGGATTCAGCGAGGGACGCCGGCAGCGCGCAGGTCCGAGACCGCCCGAGCCAACGACGCGTAGCCGGTTGCGGCGTGCTCCTCGGTGGCAAGTCGGTGGATGTCGCGGGCCACGAGGAGGTCGATGTCCTGAGGGCGACGGCGATCGAGCCAGAGCAGCAGGCGCCAGGCCAGAGCAGGCCCGCTGAACGGCAGTTGGGTGATGAGATCGATCGGCACACTGCCGGGCTTCACGCCCGTGTACAGCAGGTCACGTACGAGGTGAAACACCACGTCGGTGTAGTCGACGACAGCGGGCCCGCAGGCGCTCGCCTCCCAGTCGACGACGCCCAGTTGGTGATCGTCGACCAAGAGATGCTCGGGCTTGAGATCACCATGAAGGTGGACAACGGGATGCGATTCAAGCGGTTGGAGGGCCTCGGCCAGCGCTGCCCACCACGGCCGTAGTCGGCAGCGCGGGGAGAGCTGGCCGAGCAGGAACTGGTGCTGCGGCGTAGGGCGCCCTCGTTCACCGCTCCAACCAGGCCCCGGTGTGACACCGGGCGAGGACCGGTGAATGCTGTGCGCCAGGTCAAGAACGTGGCCGACGTACTCCTCGATCGCCCGGCTCGTACGCACGCCACAGGGCACGCCCGGCAGCATGCGGAAAACCGACCAAGATCCGGCCTCGCACCTCCCTGTGGCCAGGACTTCCGGAACCGAGAGACCCCAGTGAGCCGCACGCCAGACCGTCTCCGCCTCACGCTGCCGTCGGCCCTCAGGGTCAACCCCCACGTAGAACTTCAGCAGAGAGCCGCCGTCGACCGCCCGCCGCGTGCTGGAGTACGGCTTGACGGTCGCACGGCCGAACGGACCGTACCGGCGCTCGGCCTCCCGTACCGCCATCCCGCCATCAAGCGCAGGTCGCCTCTCTTCGTTGGAGTCATTCGAATAGCTGGACGAGCGCCGAGCCGGCGGGGCGCTCACAGCCTCGGCCCCGACGGCAGGCCCGCGATCGACGCCGTGACGTCCTTCGCGAACGGGCCGACGTTGTGGGTCCCGGCGAAATAGAGGCCGAAAACCGCACACACCACGGCGTGACCCGCCCTGAGCCCACCGCCGTGGCACATGAAGACGATCACGATGCCGAGGATCAGCAGGACAGCAACATCGACAGCCATTGCGGAGACCCTTCCGATCTCGTACGGATACTGGAGACCGAGGCGGGTATACGACGACCGCGTCGGTGTGACCATGACAGCGGTTCGGGGGTGTGCGGAGTATCACAAGCTGTTGCCGAAGCTGCTCATGGCCGGTTGGTCTGACTTTTCAACATCCGCTTACACACGGGTTCACGACAGGCAGACTTAGGCTCCGGATCATGACCAGGGATGGGCAGGCGGTAGGCGCGGTGGGTAAGAGTCGCCCGGGGTGGCGCCCGGACATGCTGAGACAGCAACGCGAAGCTCACGGCCTGACGCTCGAAGGCGCGGGCGAGCAGCTGCGCGAGGTGGCCCGGACTGCGGGGCTCACCGTGCCGGCCGCCAACTTCCAGACGCTGTGGCAGCACGAGCAGGGTGAGGTCTACCCCGGACCGCACTACCGACGCGCGTACTGCCTGCTGTACCGCGCCACCGAGCCCGAACTCGGCTTCCGCAACGCGCTTCCCGACGAGGCCACGAAACTCAAGTTCACCGCGTCCAGCGAGCCGCACAACGGCGCCCATGTCCTGGCCGTTGAACGGGCCCTGCACCAGCTGGCACCGAGCGCGGAGGACGCCAACAGCCTGGGCGTCCAGCAGCGGGTCATCGACGCCTGGAAGCGGCGTCACACCGGCGGTGATCCGAACCGGCCGACGCTGATGATGGTCGGAGGCTACGCGGGCAGCGGGAAGTCGGAGTTCGCCCGCTTCGTATCGCAGCTCACCGGATGGCCCGTCCTCGACAAGGACCCGATCACGCGCCCGCTCGTCGAGCGCCTCCTTGTTGAAATGGGCAGCGAGCCCAACGACCGGCACACCGACCTCTACCGGGAGAAGGTCCGCCCGCTGGAGTACCAGTGCCTGCTGGAGACCGCGTACGCGAACATCGACTGCGCGATCAGCACCGTGCTCTCCGCGCCCTTCATCTCCGAGACCACCGACCCTCGGTGGATGCGGCGCCTGATCAACCGCTGTGAAGCGCGTGGCGTCACTGTCGCCGTGGTCTGGATCCAGTGCGACCTCGACACGATGCACGAGTACATCAGCTTCCGGTCCGCTGGCCGGGACAGCTGGAAACTCCAGAACTGGGACACGTACGCCACCGGGATCGACCTCGAACTCCGGCCCGTCGTCCCGCATTTCGTTGTCGACAACCGGCTTGGCGCCGCGATATCGCTCACGGACCAGGTGCGCCAGGTCTTCGGGACGATGTTCCCGTGAGACAGGGCATCTTGCTGTACGGGCCGCCGGCGGCAGGCAAGGACACGATCACGGCGGCACTCACCGAACTTGATGCGCGGTACGTGCCGTTCGCCCGGCTGAAGATCGGGAACGGGAAGACCGGTGGCTACCGGATGGGCGCACCGGAGCAGTTGGCCGAACTGGAGGCACGCGGCGATGTCATCTACCGCAACGACCGCTACGGCAACATCTATGTGGTCGACCGGCCCGGCCTCGACCAGGCCATGGAGGGCGACAGGACCACCGTCGTCCACCTCGGCCAGATGGCGGGGATGGAGCAGGTAACCGCCCTCTTCCCGGCACACTGGGTACGCGTTCTGCTGTGGTGTTCCAAGGAGACCACCGCCCAACGCTCACTCCAGCGTGGCGACACCAACACGGCGGCCCGGCTGGCCGCGTGGGACTCCACTCAGGCCGATCTCGCGGCTCATCCCCGGGCTCAGTGGGAGCTGCGCGTGGACACGGATGCGACGGCACCCCGTCAAGCCGCACAGAGGATCGACGACGTCGTCCGCACCACGTCACCTCGCTCCTGACAGACCCAGCGGGATACACCCTGCTCAACTCGGGTTGTCCAGGTCCCCCTCGACGCGCAGGGCTTCCAGGGCCTCGGCGATATCCAGGCGCTCGTCTCTGTTGCCGTCCCACCGGGCGAGCGTCGCCGCGGCGGCGCGCATGAGGGAGTCCGGCAGCCCCGCGTCGGCGAGCAGAGCCGCCGCGTCCTCAAGTTCTGGGCCCCAACGCCAGGCACGGGCAGCGGCCTTGGGGATGTAGTCGGTCTCCACGAGGTAGCTGCGGGTGCGCTTCGCCGCGATCACCAGCAGCTCGTCCGCGACACCGTATGTGTCCGCCGCCCCGTATGCCACGGCGGCCAACACACGGGAGACCTTCTGATAGCTGGAGTACGCGAGCTTGAGAGCAGAGGCTTGGCCGATGCTGTCGCCCAGAACATGGGTCTGCACGTCGGTGCCGGCGAAGAGTTCGGCGATCCTGTCGGTCTTCTCGCCGGGGCCGGACAAATAAAGCGTCGGGGACTTGCCGCCCACCGGAGGCGATCCGACCACTGCGGCATCGATGACTGGCATCGAGGTCAGGCGGTCGGCGATGCGGTGCACTCGCGCTGGCAAGACGGCGTTCGCTTCAACATAGATCGTGCCCGCGCCGGCCATGCCGAACTCGGCTACCTGGGCGGCGGTCTCCTCCGCTCCTGCGGGAGGGCACAGGGAGAGCAGCACGTCGGAGCGGGAAACGAGCTCGGGCAGTGCCTCGGCTTCGAGGCCCGCGTGCTCAGCCCGGCGGCGGGTTGTGTCGCTGCGTCCGTCGGGACACCACAGCACGAGGTGGCCGCGGGCGCGCAGCTGGGCGCCGAAGGCGGATCCCATGCTGCCGGGGTGCAGCAGCCCGATGGTGTACGTCATGTCGTGGTCCTCGTGTGGCAGGCGGAGTGCAGAAGCAGCAGGTCAATGGCGGCGCGTGCGTGCGGCACCGTGTGGTCCGGCTCGGGATCGTCTGCCGACCAAGAGCGGCCGTTGCCGATCCAGATGGTGCGCAGCCCCGCGGAGCGTCCGCCGCCGATGTCGTTGACCGGGTTGTCGCCCACCATCCAGCCACCGTCGCCCAGCACGGCGCCGCAGCGGGCCGCCGCCAGGGCGAAGTGCCGGGTCTGCGGTTTGCGCGCGTCAGCCTCCTCGGAGACGAAGACGCCGTCCACGCGGTCGGAGATACCCGTGGCCCGCAGCTTGGCGCGCTGAATGTCCAGCGCACCGTTGGTGGCCACCCCAACTCGCCAGCCGGCCGCACGCAGCTCGTCCAAGCCGTCGAGGACCTCGGCCGCGCACGACACCAAGGCCGCGATGTCGGTGCAGTACGCGCGCCACAACTCCGCCGTCGACACAGGCAGCCGGTACCGGGTGCGCATCGCGTCAAAGGTGGACGGATAGGCCCGCTCGGCCACCATGCCCAGGATGTGCGCCTGCTCCTCGTCCCCCAGACCGTGCCGAGCGGCGAACTCGGCGGCCCAGTCGGCGAGCGTTCCCCATCGGTCCACGAGGGTGTTGTCGAGGTCGAAGAGAACGAGGAGGTGCTGCACATCCCGCAGCCTAATGCGTGACGGTTTGCTCCAAGGGAGAGCGCGCTCCCTCGGAGCAGGAGGTCAAACGCCAGTGCCTTAGTTCGAGCCGGTGCGTGAGGCGTTCGCGGCGAACTTCGCCCCGTCGGCCTGGATCTTGTGGGCCAGCGATGGCGCTGTGACTGCCACGGCATGGGCACCTTTCCATCAGGTGTCGAATGCCGGCAGGACCTTGAACGGACGCCGGTGGGATCCGCCTCGTAGGGCCGTCAGCCCCTGTGGCAGTTGGCTGAGGGGGAATCGGTCCCGGGTCATCAGGGCAGCCCAGTCGCTGCCTTTGGCGATGACGTCGATGGCGTCCCGGAAGTCGCTGCGACCGTTGGCGCGGAAGTGGGCAGGACTGAGTACTACAGCGACCCCAAGGCCCCCAAGGCGAACATGCTCGTTCCTGCCAACAACCTGCTCGTCGTCGACGACAGCGGCGCCATCCTGCTCCAGCGCCGTCGAGACACAGTCCAATGGGCCCTGCCGGGTGGTGCCCAGGACATCGGCGAGACGGCGGCACAGTGCGCGGTCCGCGAATGTCTCGAAGAGACTGGCATCATCGCCGAGATCACCGGATTTCTCGGGGTCTACACGAACCCCAACCACATCGTGCCTATACCGACGGTGAGATCCGCCGCCGGTACGAGAACACCTACATCGGCCGCCCGGTGGGCGGTGAGCCCACCATCAACGACGAAGCCGACGGCGTCCGTTACGTCCAGCCATTCGACCTGGACCAGTACGACATCCACCTCAGCATGCGCCGGCAGATTGGCGACTACCTCGCCGGCACCTACCCCCACCTGGGCTGAGTCGCCAACACCGTGTCCACCCGCCCCACGGCGGCGACGATGTCCGGCGCCGCCCGTCGGATGAATCGCCTCACCAGACTTTCAGCACCGTAACTGGCGGTGATCTCGGCCAGCCGAGCCTCGACAGAAGTGACCTCGCCATCAGGGGTGGTCGTCATATCGCAGCAGACGAGCGCGTCCACAAGCCGCTGGTCGTCGATCAGCGGAAACTCGGCCTACAGCACGTCCCGGAGTCCGCGTTCCTCCGCTTCCAGCAACGCCAACGAATGGTTCGCCACCAACCGCACCAACCGGTCGTCGGCCCCATGCTCGTCCCGAAGGGACCGGGCGCCATCGAGGGGATGGAAGCCAGTGAGGGCCAGCCTAGGCGCGTACCCCACGTCATGCAGGGTGGCTGCGGCAACGAGCAGATCGGAGTCCTCGCCAAGGATGTTCCCGAGCTCGACCGCTCGGGCGGCTGCTCCCCCCTGCTTCCCGCAGTGGACTCCGCGTACATCGCGGAAGACACGGCGCTGCTCGACACAGCCTTCGGCCCGGCCGTCGACCAGGCCGCCGTGCTCGATGTCGCGTCGGACGTCGTCCAGGACGATCCCCTCGCTGACGCCGTATGGTCCCTCGCCGAGAAGGGGCGCCACGTACACCGCCACGGACGACTCCTGCTCCATGTCACCGGCCGCTTCAGCAACCCCTCGCTGGTGGCACTCGAAGCAGTCGGCGCCGCCGAGGATGCGCCCCTGGTCGGGGCCTGGGCCGACTCGGGCTCGGACTCCGGCGGGGGAGCCTGGGCGCTGGTTGTCTGGCGTCGGCCCCACCTCATCGTGGTCGATGCCCGCCGGCCCACTCCCCTCTGGCGGCACCACCGGCTCACCGGCCTGGTCGGGCCCAGAGTTCTCGCAGCACAGCGCAGCTTCGCATCCGCCACCTCCGTACCTCACGGCCCCCGCAACCAGCCCTTCGAACTGGCTCACCAAGTCCTGTCAGATCTCCGTCTGGCCGGACCCCGGCCGCCACACTGCGAGCCATAGCCCGCGGGCTACTCGGCGTGCCCGTCCGGCAGGCCACCGTGCCCACCGGCCACCGGTGGCCACGATCCCTCGGATCTGTCTACGGCAAGGTGTGGGCGGAGAGTTGCTGTGTGCCTACACGGTCCGGGTCTATCAATCCGCCGCTGCCTCGCCCCGGTTGATCATGGCCATCCACTCGGACGTCTCTTCCTCAGCCTGACGTTCGTCAGCAGCGCTTTGTTCCTTGTCCTCCTCCCAGGCCACGCTCTTGAAGATCTGCTCCGATTCCCACTCATCAAGCAGCTCGTGAGGTCTGTGATCCCAGTCGCCGAGTTCCCCGTAGTACTCCTGGGCGCTGTACAGCAGCCGGAGATCTGCCTCAATGAGCCGATAGCGGGGGCTCGCGTCGTAGAAGTACTGGTGTGTCGGTCGGCGAAGGTTCACCTCGACCGCCCCGAGATAGCTCTCCGAACCGGCCAGGAGCGCTTGGTGCAAGTCATCGAGTTGGCCTCTACGCACGCCGCGGACGAGGGCAAAGGCCACTTCCACATGCGCCAACAGAGTGCCCAGACCGCTGATGGAGTGCGTCGACCACACCTTGGGCTCACCCGCCAAGTGGGCCGCTGCGATGTCGAGCGGCTTCGGCAGGCCGGTCAGCCCCGAGTGGGTGAAGAGAGTTCCCACAGCCACCGTGAGATCACGCCGGAACTCCGGCACCACGCGCATCAGTTGCCGGAACGTCTCTCGCTGGATCTGCCCTGGGTCAACCTCAAGTTCGTTGAAGTGCAGTGCCACGGTGACATCGTCGTTGCTCGGGTCACGAGGAGCACCTGACAGCCGGGATCCTGACTCGCGCGACGACAATCCCCTATCGAAGTCATCGACGGTCGCCGCCCTCGGGATCTGGCCCTCGCCCTGAATGACGTACTTCATGAACGCCCCTTCTGCGGTTTGCGGCTTCCCGAAGAACAGCGCGGAGATCCGAATCGCATCAGTCGATTCACCCACGACAAGGCCAATCCCTGCATAGGCGACCTGCTCCGCTGCCGCGCTGACCAAGTCCGTGCCAGCGGTGCTAGTGGTGAGCCATTGCGGGTCGTACCGGATCATTATCCGACGTCCGCCCAAGCGGAAGGACAGGTAGGGGTCGTCCTGCCATGCTCCAGTAAGCGGCCGAGGAAACGGCCGGTTGGACACATTGTGGCTACGCATCGGCGCGTTGAACGCCACATACATCCCCTGCTGGATCGCCTCCGGACGCACTTCATCGAGAGGAACGGCGTGCTCTCGCCACGACTCGAAGACGGGACGCACCGTCCCGACGAACATCCCGGGGGCGAACCCCTGCCCAGAGAATGGCCGCGTCGGATCGAGACCGGCACGTTGAGCCGCCTGCTGCACGACATCCCCGCCCGGAAGCATCGCAACCCTCGGCACGTTGAGGTAGTCGACGCTGCTGTAGCTCATCCTCCACGCCTGTCCGGCCTTCCTCAGCGCGGCGGTCCAGGTCTCATGCTTCGCCTTGAGCCTGAACAGCTCCTCAACGGTGTACGCCTTCCCATTGTTTTTATCGACAATGTCGTGGCAGGTCGAGCACAGCAAGAGGAGGTTCGAAACGGCGTTCCTGGCCTGGATCGGCAGGGTGGGGTTCGCTCGGGGCCCATGGTCGCTGAGCGCTACATTGTGCGCCGTCTGAGCCGTTGGAGTGCGTCCGGCAGTCCCAGGGTCCAGCTCCCGTCGGCACATCTGGCACATGCCGTTTGCCAGCCTCCAGAGCTCCCGGCGAACGCTCCCACTGACCTCCGGCCCTCTGGCCTTGCTGCCCTTCACCCACTGCCCCTTCGAATCGCACATACGTGCACGCTGCTCGGACACATCGAATCCTGCCAGCGATCAATCCCCTAAACGGCAGCTCCACATCATCTCTCCGGGCGCCTCACGCGACGTTGTCTGACACCGCATGGCTCAGTCGTCGCAAATGTGCTCCCGTGCCCGTTCCAGGGCGGGCAGCTGGGAGACGTCGTCGATGCTGCCGCAAAGGGAAGCGGGTGGCCGACGCCGCCGAACCCAGGCCACTACCGAGGAGTGACATCCCCAGCATGCAAATTCTCTGGCGCAACCCGACAAGCGGAGGCGGCTACAGATTCGCCGCCGGACCGGATGGGAGAAATTTGGGAGACGATCTTCCTCGCGAAACCGACTCAAGCCCCTCGAACCCCACTCAGACCGGACCCTTGACCTGCAACTTCTCCTGAATAACTGCTGGCGGCTCGGTCCGAACCTCATTCGGGACGAAGAGGTCGGCTTCAAGCACGTCAGGGGCTGGACTCCTCAGGCAGTCCGTCGGGTTGTCTGCGTGGCCTTTCGGCGGGCCGACGTTGAGGCCGAGGCCGGGCTGTGCCACATGCGCAGGGCTCCGTCGTGGAGGTGGATGGTGCGGGTGGCGAGGCGGGTGAGGGCCGGACGGTGGGTGGTCATGATCGCTGTTCGGCTCTCGACCAGGCGGCCGAGCGCGTGGACGACGAGTTCTTCGGCGGCGTTGTCCAGTCCCGTGGTGGGTTCGTCGAGCAGCACGACGGGGGCGTCGGCAAGCATGGCGCGGGCGATGCCGACGCGTTGGCGCTGGCCGCCGGAGAGTCCGGCGCCTCGGTCGGCGAGCCTGGTGCCCAGGCCGTCGGGCAGACGTTCGGTGAACTCGGTGACCAGGGCCGCCTCCGCCGCCTGGGCGATCTCGTGCGGGTCGGCGTCGGGGCGAGCGTAGCTGATGTTGTCGGCGATGGTGCCGGAGAACAGGAACGTGTCCTGGAGCACGACCGCGATCTGGCGGTGCAGCCAGATGGCGGGGATGTCGGCGAGGGGGAGGCCGTCGAGGAGCAAGTGGCCGCGGGTGGGCGGGTAGAGCCCGGCGATGAGGGAGAGCACGGTGGATTTTCCGGAGCCGTTGGGTCCGAGCAGCGCGAGGTGTTCGCCGGGGTGGACGGTGAGGTCGAAGTGGTGCAGGACGGGGCCGCGGCCGTAGTCGAGGGTGATGTCGCGCAGGTCGATTCGGCCGGTGGCGCGGTCGGGCAGGCGCCGGCGCGATGTCGGGGGCGGCGGTGGCTGGTCGAGGATGGCGGCGACGCGTTCCGCGGAGGCCGCGCCCTGGGGGAAGGTGATCGAAAGGCGGGACATCGACCGCATGGGCTTGATCATGTCTTTGAGGTAGCTGGTCACCACGACCAGCAGACCGACGGTCCACCAGTGGTTCACAACACCGAGGCCGCCCGCCCACAGCAGTGCCGCGGTGGCCACCGCGGCGGCGGCTTCGAGCAGTGGAGTGAATCGGGCGCGCAGTTCGACGCTGCGCAGGCCGGCGTCGAGGGTGGTGCCGTTGCTGGTGGCGAAATGCGCGTCGTGCAGGTCCTGGCGGCCGAAGGCGTGGATGGTGCGGATGCCTTGAAGGGACTCGGTGACGAAGGCGGCGAGGTGTCCTTCGGCGGCGCGCTGCCGCCGTTCCGTCTGGCGGGTCAACCGGGTGTAGCGGGCGGCCGTGAAGAGGATCAACGGGGCGCCTCCGATCGCGATCAGCCCCAGGCGCCAGTCGACGGAGAGGATGACGGTGGCGTAGCCCGCGAAGGCCAGAAGTCCGGGTAGCAGTGTGGAGAACAGGTCGACCAGAGCGTCCTGAATCCGGGTGGTGTCGACCGCGACGCGGCTCGTCAGTTCCCCGGCGGCCTGCCGGTCGTGGTAACTCATGGGCAGCCGTTGCATATGGGCGAAGACGTCCGTGCGGATCTCCGCCGTGATGCGCTCTCCGGCGCTGTTCATCACACGGTCACCGAGGTAGTCGAAGGCCCCCGAGGCGAGAGTGATCAGCAGCAGTGCGACGGCGGCTACGGTGAGCATGGCCAGCGGGGAGTCGCCCACGATGCCCGTGAGCCAGACCAGTGGGCCGCTGGTCCGGCCCCTGAGTACGTTGTCGATGACCAGCGCCAGCGGCCAGGGTGCGGCCAGGTCGGCGATCAGTTCTCCGATACGCAGCCCCACGCCGAGCACGAGTGTGCCCAGGTGCGGGCGGCCGTAGGACCGGAATCGCCATAGGTGTCGCATCATTCCCACATCGGCACGGCGGTCCCTCATCTGCCCACCTCCCCGGTCAGACGGCCACTCATCTGCCCACCTCCCCGGTCAGGTCCGCGCGGGCGGCGTCTTTGAGAGCCGCGTTGCTCGCGCCGGGGCGTATGCCGTGCTCGGCCATGGCGGTCAGCACCACCGGCGCGAGTCCGGGATCGGCACGCGTGATCGCGGACAGCAGCCATGAGAATTGGCTGCGCTGGTTCAAGGCGTCCTTGGTCGGCTTCAAGGCGTCCTTGGCCAGCCGGGCGGGGTCGGCTCCGGCCGACTCCATGCCGCGCAGCAGCGCCGCGTCGAAGCGCGCCGCGTCGGCACCCGTGGCGATGACCCGCTCACGAGCGGACCAGCATGCCGATGCCCATACGGTGCCGTCGGCGTGCGGGTCCTGTTCCCGCCCGCCCCAGAAGTGCGCCATTGTCCACCGGGGCTGAAGTTTGCGGCGCCGCTGGTCCCACTCGGCGATGGCCCCGCGGTGCCAGCCGTAGATGTCCGGGGTGCCCAGCAGGATGGCCGTGAGGACATCTGCTGTGCCTTCGTCCAGGGCGACTTTCCGGTTGGTCTGCTGCGCCGGAGGACGCAGCCGGTTGAGCCGGAAGTCCGCGGTGTGCCGGCACAGATGATGGCCGACCTCGTGACAGATGATCGCGACGTTGTGTGCGGGGGCATGGAAATACCGGCTGCCATCCGGTGCCGCGATGAATCCCGCGCCGCCCCCCAGATGGACCTCACCCGCACAGCTGAGAGCGGCGGGCTCGTCCGTGAGTGACGGCCTGGGAAGCCGGTAATGCCCTCCGTGCCAGCGGCGGGGCTGGTTGTGCATCCCGATTCTGACCAGCAGGTGAGGGAGAGGGTGGCCGAGCAGGGCTGAAGCGAACCGCAGGGCACGCTGGACGTGGAAGGCCGTGTTGGTCACGCCGAATGCTCGGGCCTGCCGGTCTGCGGCGGCGTCAGCCAGGGGGCCGCCACCGGCCGCGGGTTCGAACATCAACGTGGAGCCGTCGAACAGCCGCTCGCCGCGCTCGTCACGGACCGTGGCCTCGGGCAGCACCACTTCGGCCGGCCGCAACTCAAGGACGTCCAAGGAGGCTTCGCACAACTGCCCAGGCCGGGGACGCCCGTCAGGTATGTAGACGATCACCGGGATCACAGGGCATCAGCCCCAGGCAGCAGCGTCGGCGAAGGGTCCCGTCGTGGCGGCGGTCTGCCGGACCGGTGCACGCACCAGGTCCAGGGCCGCGCCGTTCGCCAGCTGTGGCGGGGACAGGACCGGCAGTCCCGTGGCGGCGGATGCTTCCTGGGAGGCAAGGGGGCTGGCGGTGACGAGGCCACTCACCACGCGGACCGGGACCCCCAGTCCCCGCAGGATCGTCACCCCGGCCACGGCGTCCAGCGCGTTGGCCGCCGCCAGTACCACACCGTGGGCGAATCCGGGCAGGCACTCGGCAAGCGCCCGTGTCTCGGACTGCAGCAGTCCGTCGGCTATCTCCAGGACGACCGCGTCCGCACCGTCGTCGACCAGGGCATCGCGGATGGCGACCATCGTGGTCCGCAGCCGCTCGACCGGATAGCCGAACGTGGAAGACATGCCGAAGTCGAGGAACTCGGCTACGGTGCTGGCGCCCGCGTCGATGTACATCCAGCGGTCCTTGCCGCTGCCGGAACCGGTGACCTTGCCCGCACCGGCGGCCAGTCCGGCTCGCGTCCAGCCGCACACCATGGCCGACGCCGTCGTGGTCTTGCCCGCGTTCATCGACGAGCCGAGCACGACGACAGTGCCCCACTCCGGCGCCGTGTGCGGCGACGGCGTCCGCGCGTAGTGTTCCAGCGACAGTGGCATCCCGGACCGGTCGTTCAGCGTGCCGATCACCTTCAACTCGGTCGGTGGCAGCCGTCGCGTATGCGCCGAGGCGACCGTTCCCACCAGGCCGCCCGCCGTCAGCAGATGAACGTTGGGCCCGGTCGGCAGGTAACCCTCGTAGAAGTCCGTGGCATACCGGTTGCCGTACGCACCCACGACAATGTCGCCCGAGTAGAGACGGACGCGCCGACCGTGGACGTCCTCCAGATGGTCAAGCTCGCCGAGGTGGGCCACGGTGGCAACCACGAGATCCCCGAGCTGCGGTTCGCGAACCGACCCACCGGGTACGGTCGCGTCCCGGTCGTTGATTCTGCGTGTCACATAGCCCCACTTGGCCCCAGCAAAGTCTCTCATTCCAGATCCCTCACGGTGCGGGTCGGGCCCGTGTCGGCGCCCGAACGAGTGGTCGTCCCTTCGATCGCTCCCACCCATGATCCGTGCTCCCGGGATCGGTCGCATTGTGGTGGTGGCTCTGGCGGTGACCGGTGAGGCGAAAGTCCAGGGCCAGGGCTGGAGTCCGCAGTTCCGAAATTTCTCGGCGGGTGCGGTGGTTACGGCGCTGCCGCGGGCCTATCGGGAGAGCTACGAGTTCAAACAGATTCCCGACGGTGCTGGATTCATGTACGACACACCCATTCATGTACGAAACACCCATAGAAGCCGAAGACTTGAGAGACCGAAGACTTGCGGGACGCGCTCGATAATGCCTTCACACCCGATGAGACCGTCGAGGGGACGAGCCCCGACCAGCTCAGGGAGGACAAGCCGCTATTGAAGTCGGCGTTCTTGAAGGGCAAGCGCACCCCAGCAGAGAAGCAAACCTCGGCGGCACAAGGGCGGGCAGGATAGAGATAAACGGGATAGAGACAAGAAGGCGGCAGAAGCGAAGCACGCAGGGGCAGCAGGCGAGAAGACGCGAGAAGAACCGATAGCGCGAGACGCTGCCGCATGAGACTTTCTGACGACGGTCCATCACCCTTTGTGGGTGAGTCCGACCATCAGCGGACACAGAACTATAAGAGGATGTCTCACGTGGTGAGTTTGGCGAGTTTCTTGTAGCAGGTCAGGGCGGCGGCGAGGCCGAGGAAGGCGAGGAAGTGGCTTCCTTTGCGCTCGTACCGGACGGTGAGGCGGCGGTAGCCGAACAGCCAGGAGATGGACCTCTCGATCTTCCAGCGGTGGCGTCCGAGTCGTTCGGGGGATTCGATGCCCGGGCGGGCGATGCGGGCGATGATGCCGCGTTCGCGCAGCCAGGACAGGGTGTCGGCGGAGTAGTACGCCTTGTCGGCGCGGAGCTTGCCGGGGCGCCGGCGGCGCGGTCCGCGCCGGGATCGTACGGCCGGTATCGCCTTCACGAGTGGCTTGAGGGCCAGGCTGTCGTGCGTGTTCGCCCCGGAGGCGCCGACCACCAGGGGGATGCCCTGGGCCTCGGACAGCACGTGCAGCTTGCTGCCGGATTTGCCGCGGTCGACCGGGTTCGGGCCGGTCAGCGAACCCCCTTTTCGCCCGTACCGAGGCGGCATCGACGATCACCGACGTCCAGTCCAGCTCGCCACGCGCGCCGAGCTCGTCCAGCACCGCCCGGTGCAGCCGACGCCACAGACCCGCCTTCGTCCAGGCGGTGAACCGGCGGTGCGCGGTGGCCGGCGAGACACCGAAAGTCGGCGGCAGATGCCGCCACGCACACCCGCTGGTCAGCACGTACACCACGGCGGTGAACACCGCCCGCTCGTCCAGCGGCGACGTGCCGCCACCCTGGCGACGCAGCGTGAACGACGGCAGCAACGGCGCGACCAGATCCCATAACCCGTCAGGAACCAGCCGCTGCGACAGATCAGCACCCATAAAGAACAATGATGCCGCAGCTCACGACACAGCCACGTGAGACATCGTCTAAGTACAGCAGCAAAACACAGCAACCGCTGCGACTAACAGTGACCGTCAACAACCCAACCCCTGCGCTTTCTTCCGGAACACTTTGTAGCCCTGTACCGCTGTTCGCCGAACCGTGGCCCGGCGTCCCGGCCCGAGGGGCGCGGCGCCAGCGACCGGGCCGACGCCTGGCGCCTTCTTCGGGTACCAGCCCGAGACCGCAGGGGTGAACAGCCGGGTCGCGAAACCGTTCCGCGCCAGTGGGCGGCATGCTCTGGCGCCGCACCGCACCGCACCGCGTCGCCCTACACCGCACCGCACCGCGTCGCCCCGCCCCGCACGAACCCGGGGTCCGCGATGGCCGCTCACCTTCGCTCGCTTGGCTTCGGTGACGCGGTCGGGGCGGTGCCCCGTCAGGGGTGCGGGGCCCGTCAGGGGTGCGGGGCCCGTCAGGGGTGCGGGGCCCGGCGATCTGCGGTTCCGTCGCGTGGGCGCAAGTGGTCAGAAGCGATGCCGTAGGCCGACAGCCGGGCCGCAAGACCTCAGCTGCCCGTCCGCCCGGACGATGCGTCAGACCATGGCGAGCCGGTCCACCAGCAGTTCCACCCTCCGCTCGGCATCCCCCGGCGGCAGCCGTCCCGCCCGGGTCAGGGTCGCCAGCCCGTGCAGGGCCGCCCAGAACACCTCGGTGAACAGCGCCGGGTGAACGCCGTCCCCGGCGACCTCACCGAGGTTTTCCAGCAGGGCGGCGAAGGCGTCCTTCAGCGGCTCCGGGGTGTCCTCCCTCGCGAACGCCAGGCCGCCGTCGAGCTGGAACATGGCGTCGTAGACCGCCGGGTTGCGTTCGGCGAAGTCGAGGTAGGCGCGGGCAAGCGCGGTGACCCGGGCGCGCGGGCCGTCGGCGGCGGAGGTCGCGGCCCGCAGCGCCGCGGCCATCTCGGCGGCGCCCTCAAGGGCGACGGCGCCGATGATCTCGCGCTTGCCACGAAAGTGGCTGTAGAGGACGGGCTGGCTGTACTCGATGCGCTCGGCGAGCCGACGGGTGGTGACCGCGTCCCAGCCCTGCCGCTCGGCGAGTTCGCGGGCCGTCGCCACGATGAGACGTTCGCGGCCCGCCCGTTCGCGCTCCTTGCGTTCCTGTACCGACATGATCCGATCCTAGCACCGCTAGACAATCGAGCGGCAGCAGTACTAGCGTTGCCTCATCATCTAGCAATGCTAGATCCCAGGAGGGGTCATCATGCTCAATGCACTCGAGGTCTTCACCACCGTGGCCGTCGGCGTGATGGTGGGGGTGGAATTCTCCGTCGCCTTCTTCGTCAACCCGATCCTCGACGGCCTCCCCGGCGGCAACGGCCTGCGCGGCCGTACGCACGGAGCCCGGCTGCTCGGCGCCGTGATGCCGTTCTGGTACATCGGCTCGCTCGTCCTCGCCGCAATCTGGGCCATCGCCGGATGGCACCACCACGGCGCCGGCCTCGTCGTCACCGCCGCCGCGCTGCTGATCCTCAGCGTGGTCATGTCGATCCTGCTGCTCGTCCCGATCAACAACCGGGCCAAGACGTGGACCGCCGACGGCCTGCCGGCCGACTGGAAGCAGCAGATGAACCGCTGGGACCGCTTCCACTACGTCCGCGTCGCCGTCATCATCGCCGCCTTCGCCCTGCTGGTCGCCGCCCTCGGCTGAGCCCGCGGGCCGAGACCGCGGGCCGAGACCGCGCAGGCGCAGGTGGCGCGTACTTCCCCTAAATCCGCGAGTGGTAGCGGATCGCCGAAATCCCGCTCCCTCCGTGGGACGCGCCGGCTGGTCTTCGACCTGATGAGCACGCCCGCCGGGGCGGCTCATGTGTACCGAGAGACGTTGGGACTGTGCTGTGGCGATCGGCGCCGAGGCGAGACCGGTGAACAGCGCCGAAGGAACGACGACGTGATCGGAACCACGACGTGATCGACACCAGCGACACCGACGTCTTCCCCGGCCTGGACGTTGGCAAAGGTGCGGCCACGGAGCCTCCGCGAAAACCCGTTGGCGGACCACGGCGACCACTGCTACTTTCCCGGAGGCCGTGCGAGAGAACGAGGAGGTGGTACCCGTGAACGCAGTATCGACATGGGTGCTCCCCTCCGGGTTCGCGGTCGGACGTTAGACAGGTCGTCCGGGAGCGCCGTTCAAACGCCCTCCCGAAAGGCACGACCGTGCACTTCACTTCTGAACAGCGTCTCGACGACGGCGTCCTCGAACGCGAATTCACCCTCGGCGAGATCCCCGGCACCCTGTGGATGTCTGAATCCGCCGCACCGGCCCCGCTGGTCCTGATGGCCCACAACAACGGCCTGCCCAAGGCGGAACCCCGGCTGGTGGCCCGGGCCCGGTACACCGCGGCGCGCGGCTACGCGGTGGCCACCATCGACGCCGTCGGGTGCGGTGACCGTCCCCGTTCCGCCGCCGACGAACAGGCCCGAGCCGACCTCCGGCGGGCGATGCGGGCCGGCGAGCCGGTCGACGAGATCTTCGAGTCCTTCATCGGCCCGCTGGTCGAAAACGCGGTCCCGGAATGGCGGACCACCCTGGACGCCCTCCTCACACTGCCCGAGATCGGCGGCCCGGTCGGATATTCCGGGTGGATGGCCCTCGGCATCCGCCTGGCGGTGGCCGAGCCGCGCATCGAGGCCGCGGGCTTCTTCGCCGGGGGATACGTGCCCCGTGCCCAGCGCGAGGAGGCCCGGCAGATCACCGTTCCGCTGCTGCTCCTGCTGCAGTGGGACGACGAGGGGAACCCCCGGCAACGGGCCCTGGACCTGTTCGACACCTTCGGCAGCAAGGAGAAGACGTTGCACGCCAATCCCGGAGGGCACACCGGCACACCATGGTTCGAGCTGGAGGACGGGAACCGGTTCCTGGACCGGCACCTGAAGTAAGGCCGGGCCGCCAGACCGGCGGCAGACGATGGGCGGTGCCAGCCAGGAAGCCGTCATCGAGGACAGGTCCCGGCCCTCCTCGATGGCGGTGGCCGACAGATGCACAGGCCGCCCCGATCGCGGCGGTACCGGCCAACGGCGGTACCGACCGGTCGGGGCAGCGCTCGGCCACCAGCGCCGCCACCAACTGGGCCCACGCCGCGAGGCACCGCCCCTGGCCGCCACCGCCAGCCCCGTCTCCGTCACCGCCTGCCTCAGCGCCCAGGCCCGCCCGGTGACCGGGTCACATCCCCGACATATGGCGCGAACGCTGGCTGGGACTCGAACCGCGAGAGTGGCGCCAGTTCCTCAAGGTCACGCATCGAGCGGCTGGGGCAACGCGTCAAAGAGCTTGAACGGCAATTTGAAGCACGGCTCCGGATCCACCGTAGGAGTGGTGACCCGGCTCGGAACCACGTACCGCGGGCCCTTGTCAGACATTGTGAGACGAGCACCGGGATCCGATGAGCAGCTCGTCACGCACGGCGCTGCATCATGGACCCATGACGATGTGGTTCCGCAGCTATTGGGACGAGGAAGACATCTGGTTCTACTTCGAGGTCGGCGACGACGGCTGGGTCAGCCGCCAGGCCGAACTCCAAGGGCCTGAACTGCGACCTCTCGCCGATGCCCAGGACACAGACTCCGACTCGCGGTACGGAATCACCGCCGAGTCGCCTCTGTCCGAATGGGAGGGCCATGTGGCGGAGCAACTGACGGCCGAGCAGTTCGAGAGCGTCTGGGCCGCCGCGCGACGCCAGCTTTCGGCGCACCCCGCCTCGTGTCCGGCCGGATCTTCGTGGGCCCGGAACGCCTGGCACGGCACCTCGCCGCGTTGTCGGAGTCGTCCACGTACGTCCGGTCCGTCGACGACGACGCCGATCCTCCGCCTTGCGATGTACCGCACCAGCCGCCCCGGGCTGATCCTCGAAGATCCGCCGGACAGGACCTAACCCGAAGCAACCCTTGACGGGCGCCCCGGCGCGGGGGGCTGGACAATACGGATCCCAGCCCCGCGCCGGACCATGACCATTTCCTCGTCCCCGGCGGCAAGCCGAGATCGAGCCGTCGATGCGGCCCGTCCGATCAGAAAGGACCGTGGTCAGCGGCGAAACCCGCGATGGGGGTCACGGGCAGGGACATTCTGGAATGGGTCGAACCAGGCAGCAGTACGGAGGTCACCAACCCCGAGCTCCCGGTTCGCATCGCCGTCAGGGTCTTCAATGCCGTCAAAGCGGTCGCTGTAGAGCATCAGTACGTCGGTGTCCTGGAAGAACACCTCGGAGCACATGTCGAGGTCGAAGTCGTCGCGGTGGGCGGGCAGCTTCTCCTGCTCATCGGCGTCGTCGAGCTCGTCCACACGATCGCGCGCGTCGCCGATCGCCAGATGGAGGGCGAGTTCCTCCGCAGTGCAGGTGGGCTGCGGCCAGCGGCCGTGTTCGAGGTCGTCAGCGAGGTCATCAACAGCACGGGCGAAACGGCGGCGCCACTGGAGATCAGCTCGGAAGGTCAGCTTCGGCAGTTGGGTGAACACACCCCAGTTCCCCTCAAGTTCCCCGCGTACCAAGGGGCTGTCGCCGATTTCCTCCGCGTCGTCGTACGCCTGGTCGGCCAGCACACACAACGCCGTGTACAGAACGTCGGCGGTTCGGGGGGTGAGCTGCCACAGGCACCGCTCGTCCTCGCACTCCGGGTCCTCGCAATGCGGCGGCTCCGTCTTGAACAGTACTGCGAAGTCCGGCACTTCCTCGTCGTCCGACTGCTTGTCCGGGCGGGCGGGTCGCGCGGCTGCCCCGTGCCGCCAGCCGGGGCCGAAGTCCGCGACCACCGGGGCCGGGCTCCACTCCGCCACCTCGTGCCCCGCCTCGGTGCGCAGCCTCATTCCCTGACAGTCATCGGTGATCGTGTCCGCGCCTTCGATCTCACCGAGTTCAGCGAGCCACATGGCGGCTCCGACGAGGTCCTGCGGATCGTCATCCAGCAGGTCGTCGGCCGGTAGCGGTTCCCAGCCCTCATCAGTGGCCGCCTTCAGCACGGCCTGCTGGTCGTGAACGTGAAACTCGCGTAGCAACGTGACCCGGATGACCGGCCCGGCGAGATCAATGAGCCGAGCGTCCTGCGGGGTATGCGACGCGTGTCGTTCCGCATCATCGCCCTCGGCGTCAGCGGCCTTCCCCACACCGTCGGAACGGTCGCGGGGGATCTGTTCCCACCTCAGGCAGCGGTCGACGGCAGTCGGCCAACTGCCGACAAGCGCATGGTCGACGGCATTGCGCAGCGAGGCGGCCGGGGCATCGGGGAGCTGAATGCACAGTTCCTCCACCGGTCCGATGTCCCAGGTGTCGGCCGACGAGCGGATGGCCCGCTGAAGCATCAGGGCGGCCCGGTAGGCGAGTTCGGGCCGGCGGCAGGTGAGGACGGCCTGAAGCGAGGGGGGTCCTGCGGGGTGGTCGACCAGGGCGAGGATGCGGCTCTTGCTGGGGGTGTGCTCGCAGTAGAAGCCGCGGAGCGCGGCAAGGGACGGCTGACTGGGCATGCGGAGAGCTCCGGACGTATGGGTGGCACGGGCATCGTGCGGAAATGAGTGGAGTTCCCGCTGGTGGGCACGGTGCTGACGTGCCCCCGGACGGTGAAAAAGTCGTCGCCCTCGGCTGGTTCCTCCGGTGCTACCGGTGGTCCGGACCAGGCTTGACGGGGAGCCTACCCGATGCAAGGCCGCCGAGGCCGATAGAGCTCACTTCCGCGGAAAGACAGAAAGGGCGTTGGGCAAAGACGAACCGGCCGGGCCGCCGCAGCCCGCCAGTCCGCCCCGGTTGAGAGGGAGTTCATCCAGGTGCGGAACCGCTGTTGTTCGGCCGCGGTGAGCAGGCGGGTCGTGCCCGGTGCCGGGGCCGGAGCCCGTGGGCGTCCCCGACAAGTCGAGTCCGGGTGTCCTGTGCCCTGTGCCCCACTTCCGGGTGCTCCCTGTGCGGCAACATCCCTGGGAGCCATTTGGGAGCAACCCGCTCCCCCAAGCCCTTCAAGGCCACCCGAGAGACCCCGCCAGTCCAACGCCCTCACCAGGCAAAACTGCGATCAGGCCGGTGTCGATCCCGACTGACCCTCATTCGGGACGAAAAGGTCGTGGGTTCACGTCCGGCCACCCCGACGGTGAGGTACCAGGTCAGGGGCAGTGAGTCATGTGACTCACTGCCCCTGATGTGCCGTGCGTGACCAATTCGTGTGGCTACCGGTCCGGATCGGTCGTGAAGGTGCCGTCCATCGCGACCGCGCCGGTTTCGGGCTCGTCCTTCGCGACCGGCTCCCTGAACGGGCCCTGGAGTGCCTTGAGTCGCTGCATGGCGGTCAGTCGGACGACGAAGTATCCGGCGGCAGCGGCGGCGGCGATGTGCAGAACGTCGGCGGTCATGTACTGCACCACCCCGTCCCTGATCTCCGTCAGCGTCTCGGCGTCGTCGTACTTCGTCCCGGCGTACCGGTTGAACAGCAGGCCGAAGACGAACAGACCCCACCACAGGTTCACCGGCCAGGTCCGCGCCCGGTACCGCTCGCCGTCGGCCGGCATCTGAGATGCGGCCCCCCACATGTCGAGGGCGATGCGGTACGGCATCCAGAGGTTCACCAGCGGGATGAGCCAGGCTCCGATGGCCCACCCGGGTCCGTTGCGGAACCGGTCCGGTGCCAGCAGTCCGGTGTTGCGGCGCATCCGGAAGAACCAGACAACGAAGACGATCGCGCAGGGCAGGTACACGGTGACCTGGTACCTTCCGGCCGTCTCGTACAGCGAGGCGGCGGCCTCCAGCTTCTGCTGCGGAGCCTCGACGAAGCCGCCGTCCCCGTCGATGAGCGCCCAGAGCCGAGCTCCGGCAAACAGGCTGTACAGGTCGCTGAGGGCCACGAGAGCGAGCCCCGCGACGGCTGCGGTCAGGAGTCCGAGCGACAACACGGGCGCCCCTCCGGGCGGCAGCGGACGCGAACGCAGATCACTGGATGCGGACATGACGAGGACGGCCCCCCACGGGCGAGAAACGGAACGGCTCGCGAAAGATCGCGGCCGAGGCACAGTACGCCGGACATGAGGGTCCAGTCCATGACAATTTTTGCAGGTGAACCGGTCCGCCGACCTGCGGAGCCGGTGTCAGTGCCGGTGTCGCCGCTCGCCATCCGCCACGGGCCCGGGGCCGCCGGGCGGGCACGGGGGTGAGCGGCCATGTCCCGGTCGACCGAGGACAGTTGCGGCGCGGCATGCTGCCCTGCGGCGGGCTTTGTTTCGTCCTTTTTGTCCCATACCTTCTGTCGTAACAAAAACAGTTCCCTCAAAGGATGGTTTTGTCATGGGACAGCTCGACAACAAGGTGGCCCTCGTGACCGGCGGTTCCGTCGGTATCGGTCTCGGGATCGCGGAGCGGCTGGCCGGCGAGGGGGCGACCGTGTATGTCACCGGGCGGCGCAAGGCCGAGCTGGACGCGGCCGTGGAGGGGATCAATCGGCGGGCCGGCGGTGGGCGGGCGGTCGGCGAGCAGAGCGATGTGTCGGACCTCGACGATCTCGACCGGCTCTACGCGACGATCAAGGAACGCAGCGGCCGGCTGGACGTCCTCGTCGCCAACGCGGGCGGCGGTGAGTTCGCGCGCCTTGGGAAGATCACCGAGGAACACTACGACCGCACCTTCGACATCAACGTCAAGGGACTCGTCTTCACCACCCAGAAGGCACTGCCCCTGCTGCCCGACGGCGCCTCGGTGATCCTGCTCTCCTCGATCAACGCCTCGCTCGGCATCGAGGCGATGAGCGTCTACAGCGCCACCAAGGCCGCGATCCGCAATCTCGCCCGCAGCTGGGCCGCCGAGCTGGCCGGGCGGGGCATCCGCGTCAACGCCATCAGCCCCGGCCCCATCGAGACCCCCGGTATCCACGGCCTGGTCGGTGACGACCCGCAGGCCAGGGAGGAGTTCGAGACGAACTTCACCGCCCGGATCCCGCTGGGCAGGATGGGCAAGGTGGAGGAGGTCGCCGCCATGGCGCTCTTCCTCGCCACCGACCAGAGCTCCTTCACCACCGGAGCCGAACTCTTCGTCGACGGCGGCTTCGCCCAGGTCTGATCGCGCCTCCGCCCGGCCCGCCTGCCCCCTCGCCCGGCCTGCCTCCGCCCTCTCGCCTCGCCCGCCCCGCCTCGTGAGCTGCGCGCCGTGCCGCGCCACGCCTCGCTGTGCCGCGCTGTGCCGCACCGCGCTCAGGCTTCAGCGCGTGTCGTCCAGCTTCGGCGCGAGCAGGTCCAGGGCCTCCTCCCAATCGAACTGGGTCGCGGCGGTGGCCGAACCCGGCTGGTGGGGCGTGTGCGTTCCGATCAGGACGTCCATCTCGCGCAGCCGGGCGAGGCTCTGCCGGTACGCGGGGTGGGCGGCCTGGGCCGCGTTCAGATACGGGAGTACGGCGGTGGGGACGCCCATGCCGTACGCCTCGCACAGGATGCCCACGGCCAGCGTGTCGGAGATGCCCGCCGCCCACTTGTTGATCGTGTTGAACGTGGCCGGCGCCACCGCTATCGCGTCCGGTGGCGGCAGCGGACGCGGGTCGCCCGGACCGCGCCAGGCCGAACGGATCGGGTAGCCGGTCTGCGCCGTGATCGCCTCCGCGTCGATGAAGGCCAGACCTCTCGGGGTGGCGATGACACCTACGTCCCACCGCCGCTCCTGCGCGGCGGCGATCAGCGTGGTGACATCGGGCGCGACGCCCGCCGCGCAGACCACGACATAGAGAAAGGGTTTCCCGCGCTCGCGCGGATCGCCCTGGTCGGGCTCAGGGGTCATGGTGTGCTCCCCGTTGGAGTGGCGGTGCCCGTGGCGGTGCCCGTGGCGGTGCCCGTGGCGGTGCCCGTGGCGGTGCCCGTGGCGGTGCCTTCTACGGTGAGGACCGCGCCCGGCCTGAGCTGTCCGTACAGCCACTCGGCGTCGACGGAGCGCAGGCCGATCCAGCCGTGGGTGGCGTCCAGCCGGCCGGGGGCGTCCTCGTCGTACGTCATGGCGACGATGTAGTTCCTGCCGTTCTCCGGGGTGCGGAGCTCGATGACCCACGGCAGTGTGACCGCGTACTCACCGCCCATCTCCTTGCCGATGCCCATGCCGTCGGTGGGCATCCGCTTGGTGCGGTACTTGGCGACGACGCTCATCCGGCCCCGGGGTGTGGGGCCTTCGGCCGTGCCCGACGAGATGGGCAGCTCACGGCCGGCGACGGTCAGCAGCCGACGCCCGAGATCGGCCGTGCCCACCGGGGAAGCCGTCGCCGGCGACGCGGAGGACGCCGGTGACGCGGAGGACGCCGGGGACGCGGAGGACGCCGTGCCCGTGCCTCCCGTATACGCCGGGGACTCCTGGCCGCTCCCGCCGCTCGTCGCCGGAGCGGCACGCTCCTCGGTCCGGCCACCGACGTCAGCGGTCAGGGCGAAGACGACGACCCCGACCACCGCGACCGCGCCACCCGCCAGTGCCGCTCCCCGGCGGCGCGCCCGGCGGCGTACGGCGCGGCGCCGGATCTCCGCGCCCGGGAGGGACGGGGGTGTCTCGTGTTCCTGGGCCAGTTCCCGCAGCGTGGTGGTGAGTTCATCGGACACGGCCGTCCTCCTTCTCACCCTGCTCATCGGCCTCGCCCACGGACAGATACCGGGCGAGCGCCGCCCGCCCGCGCGCCAGACGGGCCTTGACGGTTCCGACAGGGGCGCCGGTTTCGGAGGCTACCCGCTCCACGCTCAGGTCGCACAGATGGTGCAGGACGACGACTGTGCGCTGGGCCTCCGGCAACCGCCGCAGCGCCGCGACCAGTGCGGTGCGCTCGGGGTCCGGGCCCGGCGTACGGTCCGGGGCGGGATCACGCCGTACCAGCTCCAGCCAGCGGCGCGCCCGGCGCCAGCGACTCACCGCGAGCCGCATGGCCACCGTACGGATCCAGGCCTCGGGCGCCTCGTCGGCCAGAAAGCTCTGCCGCCGGTCCCAGGCCCGTACGAACGCCTCCTGGACCACGTCCTGCGCCTCGCCGTGATCCCCCGTCAGGGCGTACAACTGGCCCGTCAGCCGAGGGAACACGGACGCGTAGAAGGCGTCGAACTCGTCCTCGGTCATGCCCCCGCCCCGCCGCTCTCCACCGGTACCGAACTTCTTGGTCTCGTGTGCAACCCGGTCGGCCCCGTCGTGCGTACAGGTCGCGTACATCGAAACACAACAGGGGGAATTCCATGACCTCGGAAGTCAGGACCAGTCGTCCCGTCCGCGCCGTGAGCGCGACAGCCGTGAGGGCAAGAGCCGTGAGGGCGACAGCCATGAGCGCGGCAACTGTAGGCGCGACAGCCGTGTGCGTGCTCACGCTCACGCTTGCGGGCTGTTCGGCCCAGGCGAGTACGGGTGCCGGTACCGCGGAGCGGCCCGGCGCGGGCGACCGGAAGCCGCCCGCCGCCGCGAACCAAGCGCGCGGGGCGCGTCCCGAGGCGGACCCGACGCCCTCAACGGCTCCGGAACCGGCGGAGCCCGGCGACGCGCTCAAGGACACCCTCAAGGACACGCTCAAGGGCGTACGGATCAACATCGCCGACCGGCAGACCGTCGGTGTGGGTATGCCGATATCCGTCACCTTCGCCCGTCCGGTCCCGGCCGCCGAACGGGCCGCCGTGGAACGGCTGCTGACGGTCGGGACGACCACGGGTGTCACCGGCTCCTGGAGCTGGGTCAAGGACCGCAATCTGCTCGACGGACCGCGTGTCGACTACCGGCCGCGCGACTTCTGGAAGCCGGGTACGGAAGTGACCGTACGGGCCGGCTCCGGACGCCCGGACCTCGACCGGCACTTCACGGTCGGCCGCTCGCTGATCGCCACCGTCGACGTACGCACCCACACCATGACCGTCGAGAAGGACGGCACCACCCGGCGCGTCCCCATCACCGCGGGCGCCCCCGGGATGGACACCTGGAACGGCACCATGGTCGTCTCCGACAAGCAGCGCCGGGTGCTGATGGACTCCCGTACGGTCGGCTACGGCGACGCGTACAAGGGCTACTACGCCTACGCCGTCCACCTCACCACCTCCGGCACCTATCTCCACCAGAACCCGAAGGCGGACACCTACGCGGGCCGGCGGAACGTCACCCACGGCTGTGTCGGGCTCGCGACGGACGGCACCGCGCGGCGCTTCTACGAGGAGGTCATCCCAGGTGACGTCGTGCGCGTCACCGGATCCACGGACACCGTGGCGGCGGGCAACGGATACGGGGACTGGAATCTCAATTGGGATGAGTGGCGGGCGGGGAGCGCACTACGCTGACTTCGGTGACCGCGCCCCCCGTAAAAAGCCGTATAGGTCAAAAGTTGCGCACGCTTTAAAGTGTCCGCATGGGCATGCGCATGGGCGATCACGATCACAGCGGAACGGAATGGGAGACCGCGGTCCTCGACGGGGGCCCCGCGGACGGGGTACGGATGCGGGTCACCGACCGGCCCGCCGTGGTGCAGGTGACGTACCCCTGTGAGGTGGACGGACCGGCGGGCGGGGCGCAGGTGGAGGCGTTGTACGTGTACCGGCGCGATCCGCGCGTACAGGAGCAGCCACTGCGGTACGGGTTCGACCAGGCGAGCCCGTGACACCGGTCCCCTCGCGGGTCCCCTCGCGCGAATCTCGTGACACGGGTCCTCTGACGCGGATCCTCTGACACACCGACGGACAGGCATAGAGACAGAGAGCGGAGGGGCCGACGACCGGAAGCCGACGACCGGTTCCCGGTCACGCCCGCGCACACGCCTGCGCGCACGCACACGCGCGGAATCAGCCATGCGGCCAGGCCACGCGCGATCAGATGTGGCGGACCGGCGCGTGGCGCACCGGCGCGTGCGCCGCCCGGTCGGTGAGCTGTCCGACCATCAGCCGGACCACGGTGACGACATCGGGATCGTCGACGAAGTAGACCTGTCTGCGGCCTTCACGGCGCGACCGTACGAGCCCGGCCAGCTTCAGCTTGGTCAGATGCTGGCTCACGGCGGGGAGCGCGCCGCCCACCCGTTCCGCGAGTCCGGTGACATCGCTCTCGCCCTGGGCCAGCACCCATACGATGTGCAGCCGCGCCGACGACGCCAGCAGCCCGAACGCGGCAGCCGCTTCCGCGAGCACCTCGGCGGACGGGTCTCCGGAGCCGCCGACTTCTGCCGTCACGATCGCTCTCCCGTCCCGCGCGGTCCTTCGACCCGAATTGCCCGGACCCGAACCCGACGGTTCAGTCTAGGCGTCGGGGTCGGGGACGGTCCCGAAGCGTCGGCGAGCAGCGGCAGCCGGACTCGTGGAGCGATGTCGCGGGCCCCGGCGGGTCAGGACCGCGCGGGTGGGTCGTTCCGCTCGACGATCGTGCCGGTCACGACGCGACGCCCGGACGCGGCGGCCTCCGACCCGGCCGCCGACCCCGCCCCGGACGCCGACCCCGCCCCCGGGGTCTGCCCGCCGTCGCCGTCGCCCTCCTTCTTCAGCGCCTTCGTCTCGCTCTTGAGGATCCGCGCGGCCTTGCCTGCCGAACGGGCCAGCTCAGGCAGCTTCTTGGCGCCGAGCAGAACGACGATGACGATGAGGATCAGGGCCAGTTCGCTCAAGCCGAACATCAGATCTGCTCTCTCCCGGGATCGGACGGGACCGTTTCATGGCCGCCGGTACCGTGTCACGGCGTCGGCGGCCAGAGGTATCTACAGTGCTGTAGAACTATCCCGTACCGTACGACCGTCCGACAAGACCACTTTCCGGCCCGGACCACCACCGGTCACGCTACGCGGGCAGCGGGCGGCGGGCGGCGGGCGGCGGGCGGCGGGCGGCGGGCGGCGTGGACTACGTGGGAACTCCCAGCGCCCTCTTCGACGAGCGGTACCGCGTGATCAGCACCGGACGCATCCAGCGCATGGCCGCGGGGAAATTGCTCACCAGGGGCGCATAGCCCGGGACTTCCTCCGGGTCCTCCATCAGACCGAACACCAGATGGGGTCCGGTATGCGGGGCTCCGCCGACGATCGCCGCCCGCAGCCGGGCGATCTCGTCGTCCGGGATCTGCGGGATCAATACCTTGAATACGGCTTCCTCGTCATCGAAATGCCTGTTCAGAACGGATTGGACCCGCTGCGCCGACGGCAGCCCGGACAGCGCGGCCTGGCCCACGACGACCAGGGCCGCGTCCCGTTCGCCCGTGACCTGCTGGGCGGCGATCGCGTCGACCGTCCTGTCGAGTTCGTGCAGTTCGGCATCGAGCGCTTCGAGCGCGAAGCCCAGTCCGTCGATCCTGGCGGCATCGGTGGGAACGAGTTCCCGCAGCGCCGGCCAGAACAGCACATCCTCGCTCGCGTGGTGGCGGCGGATGGACTCGATCAGCCAGCGAGCGGTATTGACCAGCGCCTTGACACCGACGGGCTCACCGCCGGCGAGGCGCCCGAATGATTCGGACACGAGGGCGGTGCCCCGACGCAGGATCGTGTGCACGGCGAGCAGTTCGTCGTACATGCATGAACGACCGGCGCAGAGCCTAGGTGGAGCAGCCATCGTTTATTCCTGCCTGTCCCAAAATTGAGTAACATTTGGGGTAAATGAGAGAGTATTGAAAACATCTTTCGTGAGATAAGTACCCACCAGACATAAGTTATGCGTATGTCCGAAGTGCGTTCGTACAATTCACCGTGGGCGGCAGGCTTCATATTCCGGGGGTCCGTCCACCGTGCGGCCGCACAATCGGGCGGCACGGAAACCGTGCGATTGATACGGAATTCAGAGGATGGACCTTCCCACTCTCGGGAACTCCGGAAACTCCGGGAGGAGGGCACCTCTCTTTACTTCTGTGCCCTCCGGGAGATCGCCTCACACCTCGAAGATCCCGGCGTCGACGGTCCCGGTGCCGACGGTCTCGCCGCTCTCGGACCGGGGCCGACCGTGACATGGGATCAGGCCGAGGCGGAACTGACCGCCATCGCCACGAGGATCCTGCCCGGCGGACGGGAGTTATCCACAGGCTGAGGGGGACGCCGACGGGATGTCGGGGTTCCGGCGCAGAATGGGTGCATGAATCAGATGGCCGGTTCGATGCCGGAGTGGGAGAAGCGCTTCCGGGCGCCGCGGGTTTCGCTGCCGGACTGGGCGGAGGACGCGCCGGAGCGGGCGCTGTTCGTGTCCAATGCGACGGGGACGTATGAGCTGTACGCGTGGGATCGCACGACGGGCGCCCAGCGGCAGGTGACGGACCGGCCGAACGGGACGACGGACGGGGTGCTGTCGCTCGACGGCGAGTGGATCTGGTGGTTCTCGGACACGGACGGGGACGAGTTCGGGGTCTGGATGCGCCAGCCGTTCACGCCCGGGTGGAGCGGTGCCGGGCAGAAGGACGGCGGCGAGGCCGGCGCTGTCGGTGAGGGGGGCGGGGCAGGGGCCGAAGGCGGCGCCGGAGCCGGGACTTCCGCGCTCGACGAGCCTGCGGCACCGGGGCTCGCTCCTTCCTATCCCGCCGGGCTCGCGCTCGGGCGGGACGGCACGGCGGTCGTGGGGCGGTCGACCGACGAGGACGGCTCGACGCTGCATGTCGTACGGCCGGGGGAGGCGCCCGTCGAGATCTACCGGCACCGGGAGTCGGCCGGGGTCGGGGATCTGTCGTACGACGGCACACTGCTCGCGATCGAGCACACCGAGCACGGGGACGCGATGCACTCGGCGCTCCGGGTGCTGCGGCTGGACGGCTCGACGGTGGCGGAGCTGGACGACACCGAGGGCGGTACGCGCGAGCTCGGGCTGGAGGTGCTGGGCTTCGCGCCGGTGGCCGGGGACTACCGGCTGCTCGTCGGCCATCAGCGGCGGGGGCGCTGGGAGCCGATCGTCTGGGATCCGCTGACGGGCGTGGAGACCGATCTCGCCGTCGAGCTGCCCGGGGACATCAGCGCCGAGTGGTATCCGGACGGGTCGGAGCTGCTGATCGTGCACAGCTTCGAGGGCCGCAGCGAGCTGTGGCGCTACGACTTCGCCAAGAGCGCGCTGATCGAGGTGGAGACCCCGGCGGGGACGGTGTCGGGGGCGACGGCCCGGCCGGACCGCAGCGTGGAGTATCTCTGGTCGTCCGCGGCCGAGCCGCCGCGGGTACGGTCCACGGCGGGCGGGGTCGTGCTCGATCCGCCGGGTATGACGGCGCCCGCGTCGGTGCCGGTGGAGGACGCGTGGGTCGAGAGTCCCGGTGGCAGGGTCCACGCGCTGGTGCAGCGACCGGCGGGGAAGGGGCCGTTCCCGACGGTCTTCGAGATCCACGGCGGTCCGACATGGCACGACAGTGACGCGTTCGCCGCGGGACCCGCGGCCTGGGTCGACCACGGGTTCGCGGTCGTGCGGGTCAACTACCGCGGATCCACGGGCTATGGGCGCGAGTGGACGGACGCGCTCAAGCACCGGGTCGGGCTGATCGAGCTGGAGGACATCGCGGCGGTCCGGCGGTGGGCGGTGGACTCCGGCCTGGCCGATCCGGCGAAGCTGGTCCTGGCGGGCGGTTCCTGGGGCGGCTATCTGACCCTGCTCGGTCTCGGCACCCAGCCGGACGACTGGGCCGTCGGGCTCGCGGCGGTGCCGGTCGCCGACTATGTGACGGCGTACCACGACGAGATGGAGGCGCTGAAGGCGATGGACCGCACCCTGCTGGGCGGTACGCCGGAGGAGGTGCCGGAGCGTTTCGAGGCGTCGTCGCCGCTGACCTATGTCGACGCGGTCCGGGCTCCTGTCTATATCTCGGCGGGTGTGAACGACCCGCGGTGCCCGATCCGCCAGGTGGAGAACTATGTGGACCGGCTGGCCGCCCGCGGCGCGGTCCACGAGGTGTACCGCTATGACGCGGGCCACGGATCACTGGTCGTGGAGGAACGGATCAAGCAGGTCCGGCTGGAGCTGGACTTCGCGATGAGACACCTGAAGTAGTGAAGTAGTAGAGAGGGAGAGAGGAAGTAGAGAGGGAGAGAGGAAGTAGAGGGGAAGAGACAAGGGGAGAGCGAGGCGGAGGACGCGCGGGCCGGGCCCGGGAGACCGGGACCGGCCCAGGGCCCGGCGGGCGGCCGGGAGCGGGACCCGGGAAGTGGGGGTCGGGGGGCGTTCCGTACGGTGGAGGGGTGTACCGATTCCTGGTGACTCCGCGCTGGTGGGGAATCAATGCCTTCGTCCTGCTGGCGATCCCCTTCTGCGTCTTCATGGGGACCTGGCAGCTCGGCCGCTTCGAGGACCGTGTCGACACCCACCAGGCCGCACAGGAGCGGCCCGACCCCGGGAAGCGGGCCGCGGCGGCGGTACAGACGCTGCTGCCCGTCGATCAGGAGACGTCCGGTCGTCATGCCACGGCGACGGGGCGGTACGGAGAGCAGTTCCTCGTTCCGGACCGGGAGCTGGACGGCAGGAACGGCTCGTATGTACTGACCATGCTGCGTACGGACGGCGGCAAGGCGCTGCCCGTGGTGCGCGGGTGGCTGGCGGAGGGCAGGAAGGCGCCCGCGCCACCGGCCGGCGAGGTCAGTGTGACCGGGGCGCTCCAGGCCTCCGAGTCCGTGGGGTCCGACGGGGTGCGGGCGGGCGGGGGTCTGCCCCAGGGACAGCTCGCCATGATCAGCGCGGCGTCGCTGGTCAATGTCGTGCCGTACGAGGTGTACGACGCGTGGATCACCGTGACCCACGCGTCGGACGGACTGCTGCCCGTGCCCGCCGCCACACCGCAGAACACGGGGCTCGACCTCAAGGCGTTCCAGAACCTCGGCTACACCGGTGAGTGGTTCGCCTTCGTCGGCTTTGTGATCTTCATGTGGTTCCGGCTGTTCCGTCGCGACGCGGAGGCGGTCAAGGACCGGGCGCTGGGGCTGGAAACCGCCGCGTAGCCCGCAGCCCGCAGCCCCAGCGTCACCTCGGCGGCCGGCACGCTACGGCGCGTTCAGGACGCCTGTCCGGTAGATCGTGCCCGCGCAGGCGTTGGGGATCGTCGCCTCGGCGACCGGCGCACCCGGCTCCGGGGTGTGCACGACGGAGACACTGCCGTCCATCGTGCCGCCCTCGGTCAGGAGCTGAGGCTCCGCGTTCGTTCCCGTGCCCGCTCCGGTGTCGGGGCCGCCCGTACCGGTACCACCGCCCGTACCGGTGCCCGCCGAGCTGTCGCCCGACGGCGTGGGGTCCGGGGAGGCACCGGTGGTCGGACAGCTCTCGGCCGGTACCCAGGCGAACCGCACCTCGTACGCGCTGTTCGGCGTCAGCGTCACCGCCGCCGCTTCCAGGGACGGGTCGGGCAGTCCGGTGGCCGCGTCACCCGCCGTGTGCGCCACGACAGTGATCTTGGCCTTGTCGGCCGCGCCCCCGGTCTGGAAGTCGACCGTGCCCCGGCCGGTGACCGAGCAGTCGGTGCGCGAGACATTGGCGACGCGGAAGGTGCCGTACACCTTGCCGCCGGAGTCGGGCGCGCCGGCTTCGGCGACGGTGACCCCGAGCTGGCCCGGCGCGCATGTGGGCAGGGACGAGGACTGGGAGCCGTCGGGGTCGGCCGTACCGGTGGTGCCGCCCTCGGCCGTACCGCCCGAGGCGGTGTTCTCCGGCTCGGCCACCTTGTCGGGGTCGTCCGTGTCGGGGGACACATGGTCGGCGGGCTGGTGGGGATCCTTCCCCGCGCCGCTGGAGTCCTTGCTCGCGCCCGTACCGCCCTGGGCCTGTTCGCCATGGCCCGCGTTGACCGAGTGGTCGTCCGCCGTGCCGGTGGAGTTGGCGACATGGACGAACGCGGGAACCGCCGTGCCGAACAGCAGCGCGGCCGCGGCCATACCGACGACGGCCTGGCGCTTTCTGGCCCGCCTGGTCGGTACCGCCTTGCGGAGATGGTCGAGGGCTCCCTCGGACGGCCGCAGTTCGTCCACGGCGTCATGGAGCAGCCGGCGCAGCGCCAGCTCGTCCATGTCGAAGCCGTCGAGGCTTCCGCCCAGGTCGCCGCCCAGGTCGCCGCCCGGCTCATCGCCCGGCTCGCCGCCCAGGTCGGCGTTCAGATGGCCGACGTCTCCGCCGGCATCACCGCCCGGCTCACGGCTGCCCGTACTCCCCGTGCCGCCACCGCCGCCACCGCCACCGCCGCCGCTGCCGACGTCGTCACTGGCACCGCGACCGATACCGCTCCGGCCACTGGCACTGCCACTTCCACCGCTGCCGCCGGCACCCGTATGACCGAGGCCGCTCAGCTCGTTATCCGGCCCGTTGTTCACAATTCCGTTTCCAGTCAGGTCGTTCAACGGCGCGTCCGGCCCGGCCGGCTTGTCCGGCTCGTTCCCACGGCCCTCGCCGCGGCCGTTCGCACGGCTCAGACGGCCGAAGCCACGCCGGTCCTTCCGCGCACTCATGCCGTGGCCTCCATGGCGACGCGCAGCGCCTTGATGCCGCGCGAGCCGTACGCCTTCACCGAACCCAGTGATATTCCCAGAGTCTCGGCGACCTGCGCCTCGGTCATGTCCGCGAAGTACCGGAGGACCAGCACCTCGCGCTGCCGCCGCTGCAATCCGCGCATCGCCTTGATCAGCGCGTCCCGCTCCAGCTGGTCGTACGCGCCCTCCTCCGCGCTCGCCATGTCCGGCATCGGCTTGGAGAGCAGCTTGAGACCGAGGATGCGTCTGCGCAGCGCGGACCGGGAGAGATTCACCACCGTCTGCCGCAGATACGCGAGCGTCTTCTCCGGCTCCCGTACGCGGTTGCGCGCGGAGTGCACCCGGATGAACGCCTCCTGGACGACATCCTCGCAGGAGGCCGTGTCGTCCAGCAGAAGGGCGGCGAGACCGAGCAGTGACCGGTAGTGGGCGCGATAGGTCTCGGTGAGGTGATCGACGGTGGTACCCGCTGCCATCGCGCCGTCAGCGCCCTCGCGCTGGGACGGCAGACGGGCCGGGCGCGCTGCGGGCATAGGGGCGATCACCGGCATACCGCCGGGTGTGCGGGGCCGCCGGAGCGGGCGCACCGCCGCGCCGCGTACCGGGGCGATCGCTGTGATGTCGAGAACCTCTGCCACGCCTGTTGGACACGCTTCCCCCCGTCAGGGTTGTACGCGTACGTCACCCCATTTGACGCTGCACCAATTGCCGTCATACGTACCCGATCTCCCCCTATGCCCCAATTCTCGCGACACCGCGAAGGGGTGACCGCAGAGACGCTTCCCGGCCGGTCGGCGGTTGCGGCGCTCTCGCAGGAAAGCGCGGGAAAGACGGACGGGCATCGTCGAACAAGACAACGTCCCAGCTCAAGCGGTGTGACCATGAACCTGACCACGGGACGTTCACAGATCCTACAAAGTTTTAGGGTTCAACGGCTTCTGGTTTTCGTCGACTTTTGAGCCACACCTGAGGATGTGGCGGGTTACGGCTTCGACAGTTCCAGGGCGATGGCCTCGGCGATCTGAGCGGTGTTGAGGGCCGCGCCCTTACGGAGATTGTCGCCGCAGACGAAAAGCTCCAGCGCCCGGGGGTCGTCCAGCGACCGCCGCACTCGCCCCACCCAGGTCGGATCCGTCCCCACCACATCCGCGGGCGTCGGGAAGTCGCCCGCCCCCGGGTTGTCGAACAGCACGACACCCGGTGAGGTCGCCAGGATCTCGTGCGCCCGGTCGACGGTGATCTCCTGCTCGAAGCGCGCGTGCACGGTGAGCGAGTGCGCCGTGATCACCGGCACATGGACACAGGTCGCCGTCACCCGCAGTCCGGGCAGGTCCAGGACCTTTCTGGTCTCGTCGCGTATCGCCATCTCGTCCGAGGACCAGCCGCCGTCCTGGGGCTCGCCGGACCAGGGCACCACATTGAGCGCCAGCGGGGCGGAGAAGGGGCCGGTGGTGTCGCCCACCGCGCGGCGCACATCGCCGGGGTGCGTGCCCAGTTCCGTACCGGCGACGAGGGAGAGCTGTTCACGCAGGGCGGTGATGCCGTCCTGGCCGGCGGCGCTGACCGCCTGGTACGAGGAGACCACCAGCTCCCGCAGACCGAACTCGGCGTGCAGGGCGCCCACCGTGACGATCATGGACAGCGTGGTGCAGGCAGGGCTCGCGACGATTCCGCGCGGACGGGACCGTACCGCGTGGGGATTGAGCTCGGGGACGACCAGCGGCACCTCCGGGTCCATCCGGAAGGCGGCCGAACTGTCCACGACGACAGCGCCCTTGGCCACGGCGACGGGGGCCCACCGGGCGGACACCTCGTCCGGTACGAGGAACACCGCGACGTCGACGCCTTCGAGAGCGTCCTCGGTGAGGCCGACGATCTCGGTCGGCTCGCCCCGCACGGAGAGCTTGCGGCCCTCCTTGCGCGGCGAGGCGATCAGGCGGATGTCGCCCCAGACGTCGGCGTGCTGGGAGAGGATCTGGAGCATGACGGCGCCGACGGCCCCGGTCGCACCCACGACCGCGAGCGTCGGCCGGCCGTTCATGGCGCGGCGCTCCCGCGCCTGCCCCCGACGTCGCCGTACGACCGGCCTGTGTGCGACTGGCCCGTGTACGACCGGCCCGTGTGCGACCGGCCCATGTACGACCGGTCCGTGTGCGGACGGCCTGCGCGGTGCGACCGGCCGGTGTGCGGCCGGTCCGTGTGCGGACGGCTCATCGTCCGGTGCCTCCGTAGACCACGGCCTCGTCGGAGTCGCTGTCGAGACCGAAGGCGGTGTGCACGGCCCGTACGGCCTCGATGACATCGTCCGCGCGGGTGACCACGGAGATCCGGATCTCGGAGGTCGAGATCAGCTCGATGTTCACGCCCGCGTCCGACAGCGCCTCGAAGAAACTCGCGGTGACGCCGGGATTGGTCTTCATACCCGCGCCGACGAGGGAGATCTTGGCGATCTGGTCGTCGTAGCGCAGCGAGTCGAACCCGATCGTCGACTTCGTCTTCTCCAGCGCGTCGATGGCCTTGCGGCCCTCGGTCTTCGGCAGCGTGAAGGAGATGTCGGTCAGTCCGGTCGCCGCGGCGGAGACGTTCTGGACGACCATGTCGATATTGATCTCGTTGTCGGCGATGGCTCGGAAGATCGTCGCGGCCTCGCCGGGCTTGTCGGGGACGCCGACGACCGTGATCTTCGCCTCGGAGGTGTCATGGGCGACACCGGAGATGATGGCCTGCTCCACCGTGCGGTCCCCTTGCGGCTCGTTGCTGACCCATGTGCCCTGAAGCCCCGAGAAGGAGGAACGGACATGGATCGGGATGTTGTAGCGGCGTGCGTACTCGACGCACCGGTGCAGCAGCACCTTGGAGCCGGAGCTGGCCAGCTCCAGCATGTCCTCGAAGGAGATCCACTCGATCTTCCGGGCCTTCGTCACGACCCGGGGGTCGGCGGTGAAGACACCGTCCACATCGGTGTAGATCTCACAGACCTCGGCGTCCAGTGCGGCGGCGAGCGCCACGGCGGTGGTGTCGGACCCGCCGCGCCCCAGGGTGGTGATGTCCTTCTTGTCCTGGGACACCCCCTGGAACCCCGCGACGATGGCGATGTTGCCCTCGTCCAGCGCGGTACGGATCCGGCCCGGCGTGACATCGATGATGCGCGCTTTGTTGTGGACCGAGTCGGTGATGACGCCCGCCTGGCTGCCGGTGAACGACTGGGCCTCGTGGCCCAGGTTTTTGATCGCCATCGCCAGCAGGGCCATGGAGATCCGCTCTCCGGCGGTCAGCAGCATGTCGAACTCACGCCCGGCAGGGATCGGGGATACCTGTCCGGCGAGATCGATCAGCTCGTCCGTCGTGTCGCCCATCGCCGAAACCACGACGACCACTTGATGGCCGTTCTTCTTGGCATCGACGATTCGCTTGGCGACCCGCTTGATGCCCTCGGCATCGGCTACGGAGGAGCCTCCGTACTTCTGCACGACAAGGCCCACGTGCGCTCCTCGCTCGGTCCATCACTACTGTCGGCTCAGTTTAACGAGCGACCGCACGACGACTCGGACATATCACATCGTGAGATGTCCCGCTCACTCAGTGATCATCGAACACCGGTCGCCGGTCGCTCGGTGAGGATGCATGCCCCCGATGTCTCACGGCACGCGGAAACGTGGCCCACGTCACGCGGGAGCGCGACACACACCCGGCCGATAGGCCGGTGGACCACGCGACGCACCCGGCCGATAGGCCGGTGGACCACGCGACGCGCACCGGGCCGACGGGCCGATGGACCACCTGCCGGTGGACCACCTGCCGGTGGACTACCTGACGGTGCGGAGGCCCAGGGGGCCCGCGATCTCCTCCGCCATCACTTTGCCCGCCTCCTCCGCGAGGGCGTCCTCGCCGAGGTCCTGGTCCGTGTCGAGGCCGTCGAGGGCCGGGAGGGGCTGGTCCAGGCGGACATGCGCGACCAGGGACTGGAGGGCGCGCAGGGTCGCGGACGCGGTGGAGCCCCAGCTGGAGAAGTACGAGAACTGCCACCACCACAGCGCCTCGGTCGTACGGCCCGCGCGGTAGTGCGCCATACCGTGGCGGAGGTCCGTGATCACCCCGGCGATGTCGTCGGAGATACGGGCCGCGACGGGCGCCTTGCGGGGCTCGTACGGGTCGAAGACCTCGGAGTACACATCGATCGGTTCGAGGATCACCGCGAAACGCTCGCGCAGCTCGTCGACGTCCGGTTCCGGGCCGAGGTCGGGCTCGTAGCGCTCCTCAGGGAGGATGTCCTCGTGTGCGCCCAGCCGGCCGCCGGCCAGGATGAGCTGGGAGAACTCCAGCAGCAGGAACGGTACGGCGCTGTCCGGCTCATCGCCCTTCGCCACTTCCGTGACGGCCACGATGAAGCTCTCGATCTGGTCGGCGATCTGGACCGCGAAGTCGTCCGGGTCCTGATGGGCGGCGTGCAGCGTTGCGTCAGACATCGAGAAGTCGTCTCCCCTCGAAGGCACGCCCGAGCGTGACCTCGTCGGCATATTCCAGGTCGCCCCCCACGGGCAGACCGCTGGCCAGGCGTGTGACCTTCAGGCCCATCGGCTTGATCATGCGGGCGAGGTACGTGGCCGTGGCCTCGCCCTCCAGATTGGGGTCGGTCGCCAGGATCAGTTCGGTGACCGTGCCGTCGGCGAGCCGGGCCAGCAGTTCGCGGATCCGCAGATCGTCGGGGCCGACACCCTCGATGGGGCTGATCGCGCCGCCGAGCACGTGGTACGTACCGCGGAACTCGCGGGTGCGCTCGATGGCGACGACGTCCTTCGGTTCCTCCACGGCGCAGATCACCGTCCGATCGCGGCGCGCGTCACGGCAGATCCCGCAGCGCTCCTCCTGGGCGACATTGCCGCACACGGCGCAGAACCGGACCTTGTCCTTGACCTCCAGCAGGGCATGGGCGAGGCGGCGGACATCGGTCGGCTCGGCCTGGAGGACATGGAAGGCGATCCGCTGCGCGCTCTTGGGCCCGACGCCGGGCAGCCTGCCCAGTTCGTCGATGAGGTCCTGAACGACGCCTTCGTACAACGGACTGCCTTCCCCTGCTGTGGTGAGTACGTACCGGCCGCGGGTACGGGCCCGGGTACGTACGCTAGTTGGTGTCGGGAGGTCTTAGAAGGGCAGGCCTGGCATACCGCCGAGACCCTGGGCGAGCGGACCGAGCTTCTGCTGCTGGAGCTGCTGCGCGTTCTCGTTCGCCGCGTGGACGGCGGCGATGACGAGATCCGCGAGGGTCTCCCCCAGTTCCTGCAAGGAAGACGCGGATTCGGGGTCGACGGCCTTCGGATCGATCACAAGACCGCGCAGTTCGCCCGAGCCGTTGACGGTCGCCCTGACCAGACCACCGCCCGACTGGCCGTCGACCTCGGTCGCCGCCAGCTCCTCCTGTGCCCGAGCGAGGTCCTGCTGCATCTTCTGGGCCTGCTGGAGCAGCTCTTGCATATTGGGCTGACCACCACCGGGAATCACGGTCACTCCTGGCATTCGACGACGATTTCCTCTGTAAGGCGAGCCTACGTGGTCACCGGGCAGCCCGCTCCACCCCACCGGAACGAACTCTTTCGAGTGAGAGCCCTGCGGCTCCTCCACCTGTTCAAGGCCCACACGTGGGGGTAAATACCGGGATTTCGGACACACAGCCCACCATTCGGCGGTAGGAATGCATGCGCGGAATCGCCCGCCGCCCGTCCGCCCACCGTCCGCCCACCGCCTGTCCGTCGCCTGTCCGTCGTCCGCCCGTCTTCGTACGCCGTCCGCCCGAGAACCGGGAAGCAGAACCGACCGATCGTCGACCGGCCGCCCACACAAAGTCACAGCAGACCGCAGAGGAGTGCCCAGGTGAGCCAGCCGGAGATGCAGCCCGGAGGCCCTGCCCGGGAGGAGGACGCCTCGTCCGGTGGTGCCGGGGGTGCCGGGGGTGCCGGTATTCCCGGTGGTGCCGGTGGTGCCGTGCCGCACGGCGGCGAGACCGAGGGCGATCTGGTCGGGGGGCCGTTCCCGCTCGGCGACTGGGGAGAGCCCGCGGAACGGCTCGACGAGCTCTACCGCTGGGTCGAGACCGGCGCGCTGCGCACCGTCGACTGGTATCTGAGCACCCGGTTACGGAAACGGCGCGCCGCCCGTGTCCTGCGGGGCGCGACGGCCCTCGGCGTGACCGCGGGCGCCGCCCTGCCGCTGCTGGACCTCACCGGGGCGCTGGCGGGGGCGGCGGGCTGGGGCTATGTCTCGCTGCTGCTGGGCGCCGCCTGTCTGGCGTGCGACCGGTACTTCGGGCTGACGTCCGGCTGGATGCGCGCGGTCGCGACCGCGCAGGGGGTCCAGCGCAGACTCCAGACGCTCCAGTTCGACTGGGCCTCGGAGTGTGTACGGGAGGTCCTGGGGCCGACCGAGGGCACCGCGAGCGAGGCCGCGGAACGCTGTCTGGCGGTGCTGCGGCGGTTCACGGAGGACGTGACCGAGCTGGTACGGGCCGAGACGGCGGACTGGATGATCGAGTTCCGCTCGGGTCCCGCGCCGCTGGTGATGCAGTCGATGCCGATGGGCGGGGTACGGGGGGAGGGTTCCGTACCGCCCCCCGGGCGCTTTCCCCTGCCCCCGGGCACCCGGCCGAACATGCCGAGGCAGCGACCGCCGGAACCGCGGTAGCGCCCGCCGCCCGGATGGGCGATGGCGCCTACCGGGGACAGTAGGGCCAGGTGCAGTGGAGCCATGGGCAGTGGGGCCGGGGGCAGTGAAGCCGGAGGCAGTGGGGCCGGGGGCAGTAGGGCCGGGGACAGTGGGGCCGGCGTGGATCTCGCCGGCCCCGCCCACATCGGCCGTTCGTCAACTGAAGATGATCATTGAACCCTGGCCCAGACTTCTGGTCGCCGCGGCGTGCAGGCCCAGCCAGACATGGCGCTCCCTGGCGAACGGGCCGTCGTCGTAAGGGATCGAGGTCGCCGGTTCCTCCAAGGACGTGGGGCGCTCCGGCGGGGCGGGGGCGGACGGGGGGTTGGCCGGGTCGATACCGATCGCCGGGGCGACGATCTCCAGTTCACGCAGCAGACCCTGCGTGGAGCCCAGCGGGCCGCCGCCCGCGAGGAGTTCCTCGTTCGAGAGGGGCGCGTCGTAGTCCACCGGGACATACGCGCCCGCGTGGTCGTAGTGCCAGACGAGATGCGACTGCTGGGCCGTCGACTCGAACATCTCCAGCAACTGCTCGTAGTCACCGCCCAGTTCACCGACCGGCGTGACGGCCAGGCCGCAGAGCTGGAGCAGATACGCGCGCCGCAGGAAGTGCAGCGCGTCGTAGTCGAAGCCGGCGACCGGGGCGACATCCCCCGAGAGGCCGGGCATATAGGCGAAGACGGGAACGGACGGCAGCCCGGCGTCGCCGAGCGCCTTGTCGTATACGGCGATCTCTTCGGCGAAGGGATTGTCGGGGCTGTGGCACAGCACATCGACGAGGGGGACCAACCACAGGTCACAGGCCAAGGGAGGCTCGCTCTCCAACGGGTCGTACGCGTGCGCGCGATGGTCGGGACAGCGTAATGCGACGGGCACGTCCAGCGAAGGGCCCCGGTCGGCCCTCCCTCACGCGTCCCTGCCGACGGAGACCCCCGGTACGGGGCGGGGCACGGGCCGATGACAGGGCGTCAGGCCGATTCGAAGCCGTTCGCCTCGGTCCTCGCGCCCGCCGTCCGACACCCGTCCTGTCCGTGTCGCGCGGCCATCATCCGGTACTGACCGCTCCCGCTCCCCCGGTGGGCGGCAGATCCCAGATCCAGACCCCGCCGATCCGCTTCCCCGGCCGCCCCAGCAGCTTCTCCACCGTCTCGTAGAGCGCCGCGTCGTTGGCCTGGGGCGCGAGCACCACGACCCCCGCGTGCCAGAAGGCGAGGTCGAAGCGCGCCTGTGCCCGCCAGTTGGCCCCGATCACCGGGGCCTGGCCGCTGTAGCGGACATCGCGCAGCAGATTCGAGGTGTAGCGGGCGGGGGCGCCGTAGATGCCCGTACGGTTCTCGCCCCAGGGCCCGTTGAAGTAGCCCCCGGGCACCGAGAAGCCGAGGCCCGTCGCGGACTGCCAGTGCAGCGCCTCCGCGTTGCCGGGGTCGGGCAGGGGTACGGGTACGACGGTCTCGCCCTCGGAGACGTACGCGCGGTACATCCCGTCGGCGATGAACTGCGGGACGTCCGGACGGTCCCGTACCGGCAGCGCCGTCGGGACGATCGGGATCAGCGCCGCGGCCACCGCCGCGAGGCCGACGAGCCGGTGTCTGCGCCATCGGGCCCCGGCCCGGTCGCCCGGCCCCGGACCCGGTACCGCCTCCGAGCCCGCGCCCGCGTCCGTCCCCGCGCCTACGTCCGCGCCCACGCCCGCGTGCGCCCCCGCGTCCTCGTCCGCCTCCGCCCTGCGGACCGCCAGCCGGTCCGCCGCCAGCGCCACCAGCGCGCCCAGCGCCGGCGCGCAGATCATCGCCACCCTCGACTCGATCACCGACTCGAAGAGCGGCTGATGGGCCAGCGCCCGCCAGGGGCCGGTCAGCACGATGTCCGTGAAGGGGATACGGACCTTCGGCCCCAGGGAGAGCAGCGCCGCCGCCACCGCCGTGAACGCCAGTGCCCTGACCACGGCCAGCCGCCACAGCCACACCACGATCCCGAAGGCCAGGGCGATCAGCGGCCAGCCGTAGAAGGCGTTCTGCTCGGTACGGTTCATCGCGAGCGCGTCGGCGGTCGTCTCGTCACCGAACAGCGCGCGCCCGGAGAACTCCAGGAAGGCGAGCGGACTGTTGCCCGCGTTGTCGCCGTGCAGAACGCTGTGGTAGCTCTGCGGGCCGAAGAACTGCCAGTACAACGGGAACGCCAGCAGCGGCAGACAGACCTGCAACGCGTATCCCAGGCCCAGCAGCAGGGGCCGCAGCGCCGCGCGCGCCACCTCGCGCCGCACGACGGCGTACGCCAGCGCGAAGAGCAGCATGCCCATCACGGCGAGCAGCAGCGGTTCCTCACCGAGGAAGATCTGATACGTGACGAAGAGCCCCAGCAGCGCGCCGTCCCGCAGGACACGGCGCCCTTCGGCCTCCTCGTTGTCGTCGTCCCTGGCCACGCACAGCCGCAGCGCCCGGTCGATGATCACCGGAATCATGAAGAGGACAAGGAAGTTCGGGTGCGCGTTGGCGTGCGACATCATCGGGGGCGCGAACGCGGCGAGCGCCGCGCCGAGCGCCGCCGCCCGGCGGTCCCGGACGAGCCGGCGCGCGAACAGCCGGTACCAGGAGACGGCCGTGGCCGTCAGACCGAGGGTGAGGACCAGCGCCCAGGTGACCGTGGGACCGAAGGCGAGCGTGACGGGTGTGAGCGGGACGGAGAGCCCGAGCATGACGGTGTTCGCCATCAGGTTCACACCGTCGGGAAAGTTCTGGAGCGTCGTGAACAGCGGGTTGCGCAGATGGACGACATTGTCGGCGGTGACCCGGAAGAACCACTCCCACTGGTTCTGGTCCGACCCCGCGTCGGCGAGATAGGCGTGGTCGAGATCGGCCCACAGGCCCTTGTAGAGGAAGAGGGAGGCGAGCAGGAACAGCCCGGCGACGGCGAGATCCGTACGGCGGTGCCCGCGCGCCCCGCGGCCCCCGCGGACTCCCCCCTCGCGGCCGTCCGCCCGGCCGTCCGGGTGGCCGTCCGGGTGGCCGTCCGCCCGGGTCTCCTTCCGGCGCTGTGACGCCCGGTCGCCCGCCCGTTCCCCCGCCCTGAGCCGGGCCAGCTCCAGCAGGACCTTGCCGTAGTCCAGCGGCCGTACCTTCGAGCCCGGCTGGTGCGCCCAGCGCACGGGCACCTCGGTCACCGGCCAGCCGGCGCGCCGGAAGTGGCGCAGTATCTCGACGTCGATGCTCCAGCCGTCCAGCCGGGAACCGGCGAAGGCGGCCCGCGCCCGCTCGCCGTCGAAGAGCTTGAAACCGCACTGGGTGTCGCTGATGCCGTCGACCGCGACCACCCGTATCAGCCGGTTGCCGAGCCGGCCCAGCCACTCGCGCAGCGCGAGCTGGCGGACCTCGATGCTCGCGTCCGGATGGGCGCGCGAGCCGATCGCCGCGCCGTCGCCGTCGGCCGTGAGCTGCTTGTCGAGCCGGTCCAGTTCATCGATGGGGGTGGCGAGATCGGCGTCGGTGACCAGGACGCGCCGGCCGTACGAGGCCAGTACGCCCAGCCGCAGGGCATGGCCCTTGCCGTGGTTGCCGTCGCTCCGCAGCAGCTGGATACGCGGCTCGTGGGCGGCGGCCTCGGCGGCGATCGCGGCCGTGCCGTCCGTGGAACCGTCGTCGACGACGATCAGCTCCCACTCGCCCCAGCGGTCGGGATCGGCGCGGAGATGGGCGCGGATGGCGTCGAGGGTGGGGCCCAGCCGCGCCTCCTCGTTGTACGCCGGTACGACAACGCTCAGCGCCACGCTCCCCGCGCCCGCGCCGTCACCGACGCCCGCTGCCGCCGGCGCGTCCGCCCCGGCCGCGCGTGCCCCGGCCGCGCGTGCCCCGGGCGTACCGTCCGCGCGTCCCCCGTCCCCACTCACCGCCGCGAACTCTCCAGTCTGTCGGCCCACTTGAGCGCGTGGTCGTCGTACTCCGCGATCACGGCGCGCGCCGCCGCGGCGTCGCCCAGGGCGAGCGCGTCGACGAGCTGTTCATGCCCGTTCCACAGCCACTTCCCGCCCTCGCCCTCGTCCCGGAGGAAGGGCACCGCGAACACCCATGTCTGTACCCGCAGCCGGTGCAGGAAATCGGCGACATAGCGATTGGCGACCAGCGCGCACAGCTCACGCCAGAACCGCAGGTCGTAGCCGATGAGGACGTTCAGATCCCCGCCCCTGGCCGCACGCGCGGCCTCCTCGGCCCGGCGCCGTACGGACACCAGCTCCGCGCTCTGCGCCTTGAAGGCCGGCAGTTCGCCCGCAGACCTGTGGAAGACGCTGTCCACGATGAGCGAGCGCGCCTCGACCATGCCGCGGAAGTCGTCGATCGAGAACTGATGGACGCGGAAACCGCGGTGCTGGTCCGAGTCCAGCAGATCCTGCGCGGAGAGATCGACCAGCGCCTCCCTGACGGGGGTGGCGGAGACTCCGTACTGCTCGGCGATCTGCTTGACGGTGAACTCCTGCCCCGGCAGTAAACGCCCTGCCAGCACTTCGTCACGCAGCGCGTCCGCGATCTGCTGCCGCAAGGTACTGCGGGTCACGGCTCCGCTGGCGGGCATGGTTCGTCCCCTCATCCGGCTCCCGACACCTTAAGCCAGGGGGTGCCGGAGGGCGGGGTGGGACGGGTGTGGTGTGGCCGACTCCGACCGGCTCCGACCCGCTGCGACCCGCTCCGACCGGCTCCGCAGGCCCGGCGGGTCTGCCCAGGGCCCGGCGGGTCTGCCCAGGGCCCGGCGGGTCTGCACCGGGCCCGGCGGGTCTGCACCGGGCCCGGCGGGTCTGCACCGGGCCCGGCCGGGCCGGGTCTGCACCGGGCCCGGCCGGGTCTCTACACCGTGTACTCGTCCGCGACCGTCAGCGCCAGGTCCAGGACCGCCAGCCCCTCCTTCGCCTCGGCCTCGGTGATGTTGCAGGCGGGGACCGCGTGCGTACGGTTCATGTTCACGAAGGGCCACAGACCGTTCGCCTTGCAGGCCGCGGCGAAGGCGGCCATGGGCGCGTTCGCCGCGCCCGTCGCGTTGTACGGCACGAGCGGCTCCCTGGTCTCCCTGTCCCTGACCAGGTCGAGGGCCCAGAAGACACCGGTACCGCGCACCTCGCCCACCGAGGGGTGCCGGGCCGCCAGCTCGCGCAGCCCGGGGCCGAGGACCGTCTCACCGATACGGGCCGCGTGCTCCACGACCTTCTCGTCCTCCATCACCCGGATGGTGGCGACGGCGGCTGCGCAGGCCAGCGGATGGCCGGAATAGGTCAGCCCGCCGGGGTAGGGGCGGGTCGCGAAGGTCTCCGCGACGGCCGCGGAGACGGCCACACCGCCGAGCGGGACATAGCCCGAGTTGACGCCCTTGGCGAAGGTCAGCAGGTCGGGTACGACATCGAAGTGGTCGGCGGCGAACCACGCGCCCGTACGCCCGAAGCCCGCCATCACCTCGTCGAGCACGAAGACGATGCCGTGCCGGTCGCAGATCTCCCGTACGCCCGCGAGATAGCCGGGCGGCGGCACCATCACACCGGCCGTGCCCGGGACGGTCTCCAGGATGACCGCGGCGATGGTGGCCGGGCCCTCGAAGGCGATGGCCGATTCGAGATGCTCCAGCGCGCGGGCGCACTCCTCGGCCTCCGTCGAGGCGTAGAAGGCCGAGCGGTAGAGGAACGGCGCGTGAAAGCGGACGACACCGGACGAGCCGGTGTCGGACGGCCAGCGGCGCGGATCGCCGGTGAGATTGATCGCGGTGGAGGTGGCGCCGTGGTACGAGCGGTAGGCGGAGAGCACCTTGGGGCGGCCGGTGTGCAGCCGGGCCATCCGGATGGCGTTCTCGACGGCCTCGGCGCCCCCGTTGGTGAAGAAGATCTTGTCGAGATCACCGGGGGTGCGCTCGGCGATGAGACGCGCGGCCTCGGAGCGGACGTCCACGGCGAAGGCGGGCGCGAAGGTGGCGAGACGCCCGGCCTGCTCCTGGATCGCGGCGACGACGGCGGGGTGCTGATAGCCGATGTTGGTGAAGACGAGACCGCTGGTGAAGTCGAGATAGCGGTGGCCGTCGTAGTCCCAGAAGTACGAGCCCTCGGCGCCGGCGACGGCCAGCGGATCGATCAGGTCCTGGGCGGACCAGGAGTGGAACACGTGCGCGCGGTCCGCGGCCTTCACGGCAGCGCCCGTCGTCGGGTCGGCATGGGGGATCATGCGGGCCAGGGTAGAGAGCGCCAGGCCGGGGCCGGTATGGCCAAGGTGTATGGACTGAGCGGCTCGGATCGGCATGGTGTCGGGCGCCCGTGGCCCAGGACGGCACGCCGGGCGGGTGCACAACGGTCACGCGCCGCGCACCGGTCATCCGTCCGGGCCGGTCATCCGCCGCGCACCGGTCATCCGTCGGGGCCGGTCATCCGCCGCGCACCGGTGATCCGCCGGGGCCGGTCACCCGTCGGGACCGGTCACCCGCCGCGCACCGGTCCGGTCGGTCATCCGCCGGGACCGGTCACCGCGTCCCGGCCGTCGTGCGGAACCGCGCCCGGTACGTCGACGGGGTCACGCCGAGATGGCGCAGAAAGACCCGCCGCAGTGACTCGTCGCTGCCGAGGCCGCTGCGCCGGGCCGACCCCGTCACCGTCTCCCCCGCCTCCAGCAGCGCCTTCGCCGCCTCCAGCCGTACGGACTCGACATACACCGCCGGGGTGCTGCCGATCTGTTCGTTGAAGAGCCGGGTCAGATGGCGCGCGCTCATCCCGCCGCGCCGGGCCAGCGCGGGCAGTGAGTGGTCGGCCGCCGGATCCGCCGCGATCTCGCTCAGCAGTCCGCGCAGCGCGTCGTGCCGGGGACTCGGCGTACGGGCGGCGACCGAGAACTGTGACTGCCCGCCCGGCCTGCGCAGGAACACCACCAGATCGCGGGCGACCTCCCTGGCCAGATCCGCGCCCTCGTCGTCCTCCACCAGCGCCAGGGCCAGATCGATGCCCGCGGTGACCCCGGCTGAGGTGTACGTACGGCCGTCCCGTACGAAGATCGCGTCCGGCTCGACGGTCACGGCCGGAAAGCGCCGGGCCAGCGTGGCCGCGTGCCGCCAGTGGGTGGTCGCCCGCCGGCCGTCCAGCAGCCCGGCGGCCGCCAGCGCGAAGGCCCCGGTGCAGACGGACGCGGTCCGCGAGGACCGGTCGGCGAGTGCGCAGACCGCGTCGAGCAGCCCGGCCGGCGGAGGCAGCGGGAGCGGCAGTTCGTCCGAGCCCGGGACGACCAGCGTATGGGCGCCGCCCGCCCCGGCCACCGCCATGTCCGCGGAGAGCCGGGTGCCGGTGGAGGTGATCACCGGTCCGCCGTCGGCCGAGCAGACCGCCGTGCTGTACGCGCCGCCGAGCCCCGCCGCCGTACCGAACACCTCCAGCGGCGCGGCGACATCCATCAGCCGGACGCCGTCGTAGACGAACACGACGATTTCTTTCACGACGGTTTCCTTCCGTTCCCCGTACCGCGCGACATTCCGTGTGAGATCCCGTGTGACATTCCGTTCCTGGTGCCGCATGACATCGACGGTAGTCCGGATCCATGGCCGGATGTGTGGGATGTACGTCCATGGAGACATGGCACCGGCGGGGCGGCCGGGGCGACAGTGGAATCAGGGCCCGGTATCGAACCCTGGCATCGGGCCCCGGCGCCGGGGTGGCCCGCGCCCCCGGGCTCCCCGGTCCCTTCGCGGGCCTCACGGCCCGTGGAGCACCCCCGGTCCCTTCGCGGGCCTCACGGCCCGTGGCCCCTCCCGAAAGGAATCCGTCATGACCGAGCGCATCGCCGACATCGAGATCCCCGACAGCGGCCTCGTCAAGGAGGCGACCGAGCTGGTACGGGACATCGAGAGCCCCCTGCTGTACGACCACTCCCGCCGGGTCTTCCTCTTCGGCTCCCTCCAGGGCCGGCGGCGAGGTCTGTCGTACGACCCCGAACTGCTCTACATCGGCGCGATGTTCCACGACCTCGGTCTCACCGAGGGCTACCGCGGCTCGCGGCAGCGCTTCGAGATCGACGGCGCCGACGCGGCCCGTGACTTCCTGCTCGACCACGGGCTGCCTGCGGAGAGCGCGCGGCTCATCTGGACCGCGATCGCCCTGCACACGACACCGGAGGTCCCGGCGCACCTGGAGCCCGAGGTGGCGCTGGTGACGGCGGGCGTCGAGTTCGACGTGCTGGGGATGGGTCTCGACGCCGTGCCGGAGGCCGTCAGGGACGCGGTCGTCGCCGCGCATCCGCGGCCCGACTTCAAGCGGCGGATCCTGCGGGCGTTCACGGAGGGGTTCCAGCACCGGCCCGACTCGACCTTCGGCACGATGAACGCGGATGTGCTGGCACGCTTCTCCCCGGGGTTCGTACGGACGGACTTCGTGGACGTGATCGAGAACTCCGCCTGGCCGGAGTGAACCGACCCCCGCGTACGCGGTGAAACGGCGTTCGAGATAGTCGGGATACTCGACAACTCCGCCCGTCTCATGCGAGATGATCCTGGGCGGGGTACCGCACGTCGCACGTACGGGAGGGGCCGCGCGGCCATGGAGAAGCTCGTAGCAGAAGATCCGCAGCACATCGGCGCCTACCGCCTGCTCGCCCGGCTGGGCGCGGGCGGTATGGGCCGGGTCTATCTGGCGCGCTCCGACCGCGGCCGTACGGTCGCGGTGAAACTCGTACGGCGGGAGCTGGCCGAACAGAAGCAGTTCCGCGACCGGTTCCGGCAGGAGGTGGCCGCGGCGCGGCGGGTCGGCGGCGCGTGGACGGCGCCCGTGCTCGACGCGGACACCGAGGCGCCGGTGCCCTGGCTCGCCACCGGTTATGTGGCGGGGCCGAGCCTTCAGACCGTCGTGTCCGGTGGTCACGGTCCCCTCCCGGAGCGTTCCGTACGGATACTCGCCTCGGGTCTCGCGCACGCGCTCCAGGACATCCACGCCGCGGGTCTCATCCACCGCGATCTCAAGCCGTCGAACGTACTGGTGACGATCGACGGGCCGCGTGTCATCGACTTCGGCATAGCCCGTGCGCTGGAGACCGTCACCGAGGAGGGTCTGACCCGGACGGGCGCGCTGGTGGGGTCCCCCGGGTTCATGGCGCCGGAACAGGTGCGCGGCGACCGGGTGACGGCGGCGTGCGACGTGTTCTGTCTGGGCTCGGTGCTGGCGTACGCGGCGACGGGGCGGCTGCCGTTCGGCGCGGCGGACAGCGGAGTGCACGCGCTGATGTACCGGATCGCGCAGGAGGCTCCGGACCTGTCGGGGCTGTCCCAGGATCTGGCGGTGCTGGTGCACGCCTGTCTCCAGAAGGAACCGGCCGCACGGCCGACCACCAAGGACATCCTGGCCCGGGTGGGCGAGGCGGCGGACGCGGGGGCGGGTCCCGGCGGGGAACCATGGCTGCCGGGCGGACTGCTCGCGCGACTGGGCCAGCACGCGGTGCGGCTGCTGGAGTACGAGGACCCGACGGGACGGATACGGACACCGGGGCAGGACGAGATCGCCGCACCGGCCGCGGAAGCACCGGTGCCGGTACCGGCGCGAGCAAAGGCGGAGTCGCGGGCGGAGGCGGAAGCACAAGCTCCCGGCCTCGCGCAGGCGGCGGCAGCGGTGCCCGCGCCGGCACAGGCGGCAGCGGCACCTGAACGAGTACCAGTACCCGGACAAGCACAAGCACCCGCGGAAGCACCGGCCGAACAGCGGGAACAGCAGGAACAGCACCAGAGGCAGCAGCAGAAACAGCAGCGGCCTCCGGCGCCGCAGCCGGCCCTTCCCGTACCGGCGGCCCGCGCCCTCCCTGCGGCGACCGGCACGACGGCACCACCGGCGACGCCCACCCAGGCAGCGCCCACCCAGGTAGCGCCCACGCCCACAGCGCCCGCGCCGGGTGCGGCTCCGGGCACCGCGCCCCTGCCGGTTCTCGTACAGCACGCACCGGCGGCGCCCGCCGCGCCCGTCCCGGTCCGGGGACCGCAGGCCCAGCCACAGCCGCAACCGCAACCGCAGCCTCAACCCGCGGGGCCCCAGCCGGGGTTCGGACCGACCCCGCCGTACGGGCCGACCCCGCCGCCCTACGGCGCGCCTCCCGCGTACGGCCGGCCCGGCCCGCCCTCTCCGTACGGCGCCGCCACGCCCCCCGCGCAGGTCACGCCCTTCGGTCACACCCCGCCGTACGGTCCCGCCCCGGTGCCGCCGCAGCAGCAGCGCCCCAAGCGCAATCCACGGGGCACCGCCGCCCTGATCGCGGTGGCGTTGATCGTCGCGATCGCCGCGGGCGGCTCGGTGTACGCGCTCATGAACGGCGGCGGTACACAGGAGGACGGACAGGCGCGGGTGAGCGGCTCCGCCGACCCGAAGCCGCCGGTGGACGCCACTCCGCGGCCGTCCCCGTCCGACAGCGCCTCACCCACGGACGGGGCGGCGGAGGGCGCGGTGCCCGAGGAGTATCTCGGCACCTGGACCGGCGGGCTGGACACCGCCGCGGGCTACAGCACCCGCCGGCTCGTCATCCAGCAGGGCGAGGTCGGCGAAACGGTCCTCTCCCTGACGGCGGACGGCCCGGCCCAGGAGGGCGGCGGCTACCGCTGTGTCTTCGAGGCGCCGCTCGCCTCGGCCCCCGACCCCGACCCGGACGCCCCGCTCCGTATCGGCCCCTCCAAGGTGACCGAGGGCGAACCCATGTCGGCCTGCACCCCGGGGAATCCGACGGAGCTGACGATCCTGCCGGACGGCAGCCTGCGCCGGGAGTCGGCGGGCGGGGAGTCACTGACCTACACCAAGGGCGACTGACCAGGCCCCCCGGCCGCACCGACCGGCCGGGGGCGGGCAATCGCCGCCCCCGGCCGCCGCCCCCGGCCTTCAACACCGGCCGCCACTCCCGGCCGTCACCACCGGCCGTCCTACAGGAACGAGTTGATCTCGATCGTCTCCGTACGCCCCGGACCCACACCGATCGCCGAGATCGGCGCGCCCGACATCTCCTCCAGCGCCTTCACATACGCCTGCGCGTTCTTCGGCAGGTCGGAGAAGCTCTTCGCCTTGCTGATGTCCTCGGACCAGCCCGGCAGATACTCGTACACCGGCTTCGCGTGATGGAAGTCCGTCTGGCTGTACGGGAGTTCCTCGACACGCCTGCCGTCGATCTCGTACGCCACACAGACCGGGATCCGCTCCCAGCCCGTGAGCACGTCCAGCTTGGTGAGGAAGAAGTCCGTCAGACCGTTGACCCTGGTCGCGTACCGCGAGATCACCGCGTCGAACCAGCCGCAGCGCCGGTCGCGCCCCGTCGTCACACCGCGCTCGCCGCCGATACGGCGCAGCGCCTCGCCGTCCGCGTCGAACAGCTCGGTCGGGAACGGTCCGGCCCCCACGCGCGTCGTATAGGCCTTGAGGATGCCGATGACCCTGCTGATCTTCGTCGGCCCCACGCCCGAGCCCGTACAGGCCCCGCCCGCCGTCGGGTTGGACGAGGTGACGAAGGGATACGTACCGTGGTCGACGTCCAGGAGCGTGCCCTGCCCGCCCTCGAAGAGGACGACCTTGCCCTCGTCGATGGCGTTGTTGAGCACCAGGGTAGTGTCGGAGACGTACGGCTTGAGCTGCTCCGCGTAGGTCAGCAGTTCCTCGACGATCTTGCCGGACTCGATGGCTCGCCGGTTGTAGAGCTTGGCGAGGATCTGGTTCTTGAAGTCGAGGGCCGCGTCGACCTTCTGGATCAGGATCGACTCGTCGTAGAGATCCTGGACCCGGATACCGACCCGGTTGATCTTGTCGGCGTAGGTCGGCCCGATGCCCCGGCCCGTCGTCCCGATCTTCCGCGAACCGAGGAACCGTTCCGTCACCTTGTCCATGGTGGTGTGGTACGAGGTGATCAGATGAGCGTTACCGCTGATCAGCAGCTTGGACGTGTCGACACCACGCTCGTTGAGCCCGCTCAGCTCGGAGAGCAGGACGGCGGGGTCGACGACCACTCCGTTGCCGATCACCGGGATACATCCCGGGGAGAGGATCCCGGAAGGGAGGAGATGCAGTGCGTACTTCTGGTCGCCCACGACGACCGTGTGGCCGGCGTTGTTGCCGCCCTGATAGCGCACGACATAGTCCACGGATCCACCGAGCAGGTCGGTGGCCTTTCCCTTGCCTTCGTCACCCCACTGAGCACCGAGCAGCACAAGTGCGGGCACAGGCGTACACCCCTTCCGGGCGGGGCATGTCCAAGGTCGGGGGCCGCGCACGCCGTCCATGTGGCTCACGTATGCCGTAAGACCCACAAGACCCACGTATGCCGTAAGACTTCGCACGACGTTGTACGAGTCGGCCCTGACCGTCGAACCGGTGCCCCGGAATAGACGAAGCCCCTGGCGCAATAGCGCAAGGGGCTCTTGCACAAAGATGCTACCCGAAGGAAGGACCGAGCTGTTGGCTCCAGAGCCCGCGGAGAGCGGCGCGCAGCAGCTTCTGGTGGTCATCGACCCGGTCGCCAGCCGGACCGACGGCGAATCGGTGCGAATCGCGAAGGACGTGCTCAGCGCGGGTGCCTCGGTGAAGTTCTGCTTCCCCGACGGTCCCGAGGAGTTCGCGCGGGCGCTGGCCAGACGGAACGGCAGACGGCCCGTGGTGATCGGCGACGACCGCGCGCTGCTGCGTACGGTCTCCCTGCTCCACCGGGAGCGGGAGCTGGCCTCGGGGGCGCTCTCGCTGGTGCCGGTGGGGGTCTCCGTGGAGCTGGCGCACTCGCTGGGTGTACCGACGGGCGCGGTCGCGGCGGCGCGCGCCGTGCTGGACGGGGTGGTGCGCCGTCTCGATCTGCTGGTCGACGACAGCGACGGCGTGGTGCTGGGGGATCTCCGTATCCCGGCCCTGCCGGCCCTGCCCACGGCGGGCGGGGCGCTGGTGGCCGCGTCGGTGTGGCACGCCTGCCGGTCGCTGGTGCGTACGTTGGTACGACCGGCTCCGCACGCCCTCGGGGGCCAGGCCCACCGGCTGCGGGTCGAGGCGGACGGCGTTGTGCTGAACGATCTGGACGAGCCGGTCGAGGGTGTGACGGTGCGCTCGCGCGGCGGCCGGGCCGAGGTGGTGATCCGTACGTACGCGTCACCCGAGCCGGTCACGGCGAGCGCGCTCTCGGTGACGGTCTCGGGCGCGGACTTCCGCTATCGCGCGGACGCGCGGGTGACGGGGCCGGTGCGGACACGGACATGGACGCTGCGGCCGGGCGCGTGGGAGCTGACCCTGCCGAGCTCGGCGCCGCTGAGGCCGTAGGCGCGAGCACCGCTCCGACCGTAGGACCGTGGGCGCGCGCGGACCGTAGGCGCGCGCGACAGCGGAAGTCCGCGCCTCGCCTTCCGCCGTCAGGCATCGTTCGCCGTCAGGCGTCTTCCGCCGTCAGGCGTCTTCCGGCCGTCGTGAGGCGTTGCCCGGATTCGGCGTCAGCGTCTCCCGGTGCTCCTTCCAGCGGTCCAGCAGGGACAGCAGTTCCTTCTGGAGGAATTCGAAGAAGGCCACGGTCTCCGCGACCCGCGCGCCCGCCGGGGTGTCCCTGCCGAGCGACTCCACGCCCTCGCGCAGGGCCTGCTCCCAGCGGGTCAGCACCGAGTCCCGCTGGGTGAGGCTGGCGTACCAGATCTGGTTGTGCAGCCGGTAGCGGTCACGGCGCGAACCCGGGTCGCGCTCCCTGCTGACCATGCTGACCTGGGTCAGATAGCGGACCGCCCCGGACACCGCGGCGGGGCTGATGCTCAGCCGCTCGCTCAGCTCGGCGGAGGTCATGCTCGCGTCGTCCGAGGCGAGCAGGGCCGCGAACACCCGGGACGCCGTGCGCTGCATCCCGGCCTCGGTCATCTCGGCCGCGAAGCGCTCGACGAAGCGGGACACGGCCTGCTCGTCGCGCCGCGGACCGCTCTCCGGCCGCGCGTCGCCGCTCTCGCCGCCCGCACCGCTCTCGCCGCCCGCAGCGCCCGCACCGGTCTCCCGGCCCTCACGGCCTCCCCGGTCCTCACGGCTCTCGCGGCTCTCACGGCTCTCGCTGCTCATCGCCCCATCGTCTCCCGTGCTCGGCGCCCGCCCCGGCGCTCCCGATTCTCCCGATCTTAACGTGACCCTTTTTACGCTTCCTTAACTTCACAAGTTTCTGAAAGTAGCGTACTTTCCGAAGCATGACGAAGGCAATCAGCGTCGCCGGACTGCACAAGTCGTTCGGCCGCACGCATGCGCTGGACGGCCTCGACCTGGCCGTCGAGACCGGTGAGGTCCATGGCTTCCTCGGTCCCAACGGGGCGGGCAAGTCCACCGCCATCCGGGTCCTGCTCGGGCTGCTGCGGCCCGACTCGGGCGCGGCGCGGCTCCTGGGCCGCGACCCGTGGCAGGACGCGGTCGAACTGCACCGGCGCGTGGCCTACGTACCCGGCGATGTCACGCTGTGGCGGAACCTCTCGGGCGGAGAGGTCATCGACCTGTACGGGCGGCTGCGCGGCGGGCTCGACCCGGCGCGGCGGGCCGAGCTGATCGAGCGCTTCGAGCTCGACCCCACCAAGAAGGGGCGTACGTACTCCAAGGGCAACCGCCAGAAGGTCGCGCTCGTCGCCGCGTTCGCCTCCGACGTGGATCTGCTGATCCTCGACGAGCCGACCTCCGGACTCGACCCGCTGATGGAGGAGGTCTTCCAGAGCTGCGTCGAGGAGGAGCGCGAGCGGGGCACGACCGTGCTTCTCTCCAGCCATGTGCTGAGCGAGGTCGAGGCGCTCTGCGACCGGGTGAGCATCATCCGGAAGGGCGTGACGGTCGAGTCGGGTTCGCTCTCCGAGCTGCGCCATCTGACCCGTACGAGCGTGAGCGCGGAACTCGTCGGCGCGCCCGGCGGACTGGCCCGGCTCCCCGGCGTCCACGGCCTGGACGTCCAGGGGCACCGGGTCAGGCTCCAGGTCGACACCGATCGGCTGGACGCGGTGCTGCGCTCGCTCTCCGAGTCCGGTATCCGCTCGCTGACCAGCACACCGCCCACGCTGGAGGAGCTGTTCCTGCGTCACTACGCGGCGGACGGCCCCGACGGCCCCGGCACCGGCCCCGGCCCCGACGCGGCCGGCACCAACGGCACCGACGTCGACGGGACGTCCGGCACTCCCACCACTTCCAGTACTTCCGGCACTTCCACCACCTCCGGTGAGACCGACGCGGCGGTGCCGCGATGACCGCCACCGCCGTCGCCGTACCGGTGACCCGTGCCAGCGGCTCCCGGCAACTCGCGGGCACCGGCGCGCTGTTGAGGCTCGCGCTGCGCCGCGACCGGATCATGATCCCGGTCTGGGTGCTCGTCATCGGCGGTTCCTTCATGTCCGTCGCACAGTCCTTCTCCGCGCTGTACGACACCGCCGCCGAGCGGGCCGACGTCGCACGGTCCATGACCACCAACAGTTCGGTGCGCGCCCTCTACGGCCCTGTCTTCAGCGACTCCCTCGGCGGGCTCACGAGCTGGCGCATGGTCGGCTTCGGGGCCGCGCTCGCCGCCGTGATGAGCCTGGTCGTCGTCGTACGGCACACCCGCGAGGAGGAGGAGACCGGCTGTCAGGAGATGCTCTCCTCGGCGATGGTCGGCCGCCGGGCACCGCTGACCGCCGCCCTGCTCACGGCGCTGACCGCCAATGCCGCGCTGGCCCTGGTGATCACCGCGGTGGTCGCCAACTACGCCAGGACCACGGACGGGACGGGAGGCGGTCCCGGGGGCGGTCCCGGCGCCGGGGGCGGCGACGGGCAGTTCGCCGGCGCGCTGGCGCTCGGTCTCGCCACCGCGGCCGTCGGCATGCTCTTCGCCTGCACCGCCGCCATCGCCGCGCAGATCACCGAGAACGCGCGTCTCGCGAAGGGGATGACGGCCGGGGTCATCGGCGCCGCCTATGTGCTCAAGGCCGCGGGCGACGCCGCGGGCGACTCCGGCTCCTCCGTCCTGACCTGGCTCTCCCCGCTCGGCTGGGCCGAGAACGTCCGCGCGTTCGCCGACGAGCGGTGGTGGGTGCTGCTGATCCCGCTCGGCTCGATCGCCGTGCAGGCCGTCATCGCGTACACGCTCGCGGGCCGGCGCGACATCGGGATGAGCTTCCTGCCCGCCCGGCCCGGACCGGCGCACGGCGGGCTCGGCACGGCGGGCGCGCTCGCGTGGCGGCTCCAGCGCGGCGGTGTCCTCGGCTGGGGAGCCGGTTTTCTGCTCGCCGGGCTCATCTTCGGGTCCATCACCGGCGGCGCCGCGGAACTGGTCGGTGACAACGAGCAGGCCAGGGAGATCTTCGAGCGCATGGGCGGCCGACAGGGGCTGACCGACTCGTTCCTCGCCGCGATGACCGGCATGCTCGGCATGGTCGCGGCGCTGTACGTGGTCTCCTCGGTGCTCCGGCTGTACGGCGAGGAGACCGGCGGGCGCGCGGAACCGGTGCTGGCGGGTCCGGTCGGCAGGCTGCGCTGGGCGGCGGGCCATCTGCTGATCGCCTTCGGCGGAGCCGTCCTGATCATGCTCCTGGGCGGTCTCGGCCTGTCCCTCGGATACGGCCAGGACCTGCCGGGAATCCTCGGCGCCTCGCTCGTACAGATTCCCGCGATCTGGGTGCTGGGCGCGCTGGTGGTCCTGCTGTACGGCGTCTTCCCCCGGGCGGCCGTGGCAGGCTGGGCGGTCGCGGGGCTCGCCCTGGCCCTGGGCTGGCTCGGCCCGGCGCTCGATCTCCCGCGGTGGGCGATGAACCTGTCGCCGTTCGGCCATCTGCCCAAGCTCCCGGGCGCGGAGATGACCTGGCCCCCGGTCCTCGTACTGACCGCGGTCGCGGCGGCACTGACGGCGGCGGGCCTGGCGGGCCTGCGGCGCAGGGACCTGCTGACCTGAGCGACGTGATAGGCCCGGCCCGCTCTGTCCACAGCCTGTGGACAGAGCGGGGGCCGCCGCGCGATGCGCGCGGTACTCGCCGCCTCGGCCCGGCGCCGCCCCGGCCCAGTGCCGCCTCGCCCAACGCCATCCGGTCCGGCTTCCGGCCTCACCTCCGCCCGGAGGCTCACCTCCGCCCAAAGGTTCACCTCGGCCCGGAGGCTCGCCCCGGCTCGGGGGCTCGCCCCGGCTCGGGCTCATCCCGGGGTGACCAGCCGCGCCTCGTACGCGAACACCGCCGCCTGCGTGCGGTCCCGCAGTCCCAGCTTCACCAGGATGCGGCTGACATGGGTCTTGATCGTGGACTCCGCCACCACGAGGTGCTCGGCGATCTCCGCGTTGGACAGACCCTGGGCGATCAGGACCAGCACCTCCGTCTCGCGCTCCGTGAGATCCCCGATCCGGGCCATCGCGGGCGCCCTCGGGGCCTCCGCCAGCTTGGAGAACTCCGTGATCAGCCGCCGGGTCACGGTCGGCGCGAGCAGCGCCTCGCCCGAGGCCACGACCCGTACGCCGTCGGCGAGCTGCCGCGCGGACGCGTCCTTGAGCAGAAAGCCCGAGGCCCCGGCGCGCAGGGCCTGGTACACGTACTCGTCCAGGTCGAAGGTGGTCAGCACCAGCACCTTCGCGTCGGCGTCCGCCGTGACGATCTCACGGGTCGCCTCGATGCCGTTCAGCTCCGGCATACGGATGTCCATCAGCACGACGTCGGGGCGCAGGGCCGCGACCTGGGAGACCGCCTCGCGGCCGTTCACGGCCTCGCCCACGACCTCGATGTCCGGCATCGCGTTCAGCAGCACCGAGAAGCCCTCACGGACCATCACCTGGTCGTCGACGATCAGAACCCGGATCGTCATGCCGCTTCCCCGTCCCGCTCCGAGGCCCGCTTCCCGTCGCGCTTTCCGTCGCGCTTCACGTCGCGCTTCACGTCGCGTGTCCCGTCGCGCTTTCCGTCCCGCTCCGCGTCCCGTTCGCCGTCCCGCTCGACTGCCACCGGGATGAAGGCCGCGACCTCGTAGCCGCCGTCCTCGGTGAGGTCCGCGGTCATCTCGCCGTTCAGCATGGACACCCGCTCCCGCATCCCGGTGATGCCGTGCCCGGCGCCGGGCGACGGCTTGACCAGGCCCCGTGGCGCGGTGTTCACGATCCGCAGACCGAGACCGCCGAGCACATAGGCGATCTCGACCGTCGCGGTCGACCCCGGCGCGTGCCGGAGCGCGTTGCTCAGCGCCTCCTGCACGATGCGGTACGCCGACAGCTCCACGCCCTGCGGCAGCTCGCGCACCGCCCCGGTGACCGTCTTCTCCACGGTCAGACCGGCGTCCCTGACGTTTCCGAGCAGCCCGTCGAGATCGGCGAGGGTGGGCTGCGGGGCGTCGGGAGCCTGGTAGTCCTCGGCCCGTACGACCCCGAGCACGCGGCGCAGCTCGGTCAGCGCGGCCACGGCGTTCTCCCGGATCGTGACAAAGGCCTGCTCCAGCTCGGGCGGCGGATTCTCCACCCGGTACGGGGCCGCCTCGGCCTGGATCGCGACCACCGACATATGGTGCGCGACCACGTCGTGCAGCTCACGGGCGATGGTGGTGCGCTCCTCCAGGAGCGTGCGCCGGTCTCGTTCGACGGCGGTGACGCTCTGCTGCGCTGCGACCTCCTGCTCCGCCTCCCGGCGGACATGCAGCATGCTCACGGTGAGCAGGACGAGCGCGGAGACGAAGAGCATGGGCGCGGCGTTGGAGCCGCCGTTCCCGTACCGGTCGAGGAAGACGGAACCGAACAGCGAGTACGCCGCCGTGACCACCCACATCCACCCGGCGACACGCGGCCGGGTACGGGCCGCCACCACCGTCATCACCAGGAGATAGCCCGCGAAGCCGCTGGGGGTCCAGGGCAGATGGCCGAAGCTGAGGACGCTCAGCACGGCGGACAGCCCCAGGGCCAGCCACCAGGCGCCGACCGGCCTGACCAGCGTCAGCACGACCGGCACCACCGGCAGGAGCTCGCGCAGGGAGCCGTCGACGAAGCCGATGAAGGCGACGAACAGGGCACCCGCCACGACCACGGCGTGCGGGGTCCAGACCGCGCGCTCACGTATCCGGCCCGGCAGCCGGCGGGTGATCGGGCCGTCCGTCCGCATGGGTGCCAGCGGGCGGTAGGCGAAGGCATCGTGGAAGAGGTCCTGGCGCAGGCTGCTGAACGCTCCCTCGGCCAGACGGAACTCGGGGCTCCGGGTCTTCCCGGTATCTGTCTCGGTCACGTTGCCACGGTAGGGGCAGGGGCGGAGGGGGTCGTCACCACGGAAGCGGATCCTTTTCCGTCCGTCGCAGGTACTACACGCTCCCACCGGCCGTGGAGCGGCGAACCGCGACCCGCGTTGTGCGACGCCTCACGCGCGGGACGACACGGGCGCGGGCGCGGGAGGCAGGCGCGGGCGCGGGAGGCAGGCGCGGGGCGCAGGGGGGCGGCGCAGGCGGGCGCAGGGGCGCCCTGGCCCGTGACACGCGCACCCGGCCCACGCGGCTCGGGACCGCCCGCGGCCGGACCGGGCCGCCGCATCGGTCGGTCGCGCCGGTCGGCTGCCCGTACGGGACGCGCCGCGCGCCGCCGTACCGCGCGAGGCGCGTCGCCGGTACGCGGCCGGGGCAGGTCCGGCGGGCGCGACAGAGCGGTGGAGCAGTGAAGCGGTGGACGCTACGGGCGCGGAAGCGCGCTCCCGGCGTGCACGCCGGGCCCACGCGCTCCCGCCGCTCTCACCACGCGAGCTGGGCGATCTCCTCCGCCACCACCGCGCACGCGTCCGCCGTCGGGTCGATCAGCGGGAAATGGCCGACGTCCTCCAGCAGCGTCAGCCCGACCGTCTCGCCCGCCCTGGCCGCCGCGGCCACGTACTCCTCGGCGACGGCGTAGGGCACGGTGAGGTCCGTACGGCCCTGCACCACGGCGGTCGCGATCCCCGTCGGCAGCAGCGCCGCCGGATCCGCGCTCTCCCTGCGGCGCTTGAACTCCTCCTCGCCGCCGAGCAGTTGATGGATCGCCCCGCCGCACACATCCAGTTCCACGGCCCGCACCAGATCCGCGATCGGCGCCAGCGCGACGACTCCGCGCAGCGGCGGCGGTTCCGGCAGCCGCCAGGGCGAGCCCTCGGGCAGCACATGACGGGCCGACGCCCAGAGCGCGAGATGGCCTCCCGCCGAGTGCCCGGTGACCACCGTCCGCCGGGCGTCCGCCTGCGGGAGGGCCTCCGCGGCGAGCGCGGGCAGCGCGTCCATCGCCGCGGCCACGTCGTCGAAGGTCTCCGGCCACCGTCCCGCGACCGGGGCGCCGGCGTCCTGCCGCGGAATCGCGGGACCCCGCCGGTACTCGACATTGGCGACGGCGAAGCCCCGGCGGGCCAGGAAGTCCGCGAACGGGGTGAGGTGCCCGCGGTCGTACGGCGCCCGCCACGCGCCGCCGTGCAGGACGACGACGAGCGGCACCCGCTCCTGGTTGGCCCGGGGAGCGTAGAAGTCGATCACCTGATCAGGGTGGTCGCCGTACGCGGCGCTGGCATCGGGCCGGACGACCGGATGGGCGAAGACCGACTCGGTCTCTGCGGCGTCACGCGCGACGGCATCGTGCGCGGCGGGGTCCGGCATCTTGCGCCAACCTTTCGGTACGGGGGCCGAATTGACCTGATCAGCGGGGACGGTATCAGCCCTGGAGGGGGTCGATCACACCCCGAGTCCCGGTGCGGGTCCCGCCCCGGCCCCCGCACCGGTCCGGGGGCTACGCGAGCGGCCCCGCCGGGACCTCGCGGAGGACCTCCCCGAGCACCCGCGCCGCCCGTTCCGTATCGGCGAAACCGACGTACAACGGGGTGAATCCGAAGCGCAGCACGTCCGGTCTGCGCAGATCGCCGACGATCCCCCGGGCGATCAGCGTCTCCATGACCAGCGGCGCCTCGGCGCAGCGCAGGGCGACCTGGCTGCCGCGTTCGGCATGGGCGGCGGGGGTCAGCGAGGCGACCCGGCCCGGCGGCGCGTACGCCTCCACGCACTCCAGGAAGAAGTCCGTGAGCGCGAGGCTCTTCTCGCGCACCGCCTCCACCGTCACCCCGGCCCAGACGTCGAGGGCCGCCTCCAGCGCCAGCATGGAGAGGATGTCGGGGGTGCCGACCCGGCCCCGTACGGCTCCCTCCGCCGCCGCGAAGTCCCCGGTCATCGCGAACGGATCGGCATGCGAGTTCCAGCCGGGCAGCGGGGAGTCGAAGCGGTCCTGATGGCGCTCGGCCACATAGAGGAAGGCAGGTGCCCCTGGCCCGCCGTTCAGATACTTGTAGGTGCATCCCACGGCGAGATCCACACCGTGCTCGTCCAGTCCGACCGGCAGCGCGCCCGCGCTGTGGCACAGGTCCCAGAGTGCGAGAGCCCCGGCCTCGTGCACGGCCGCGGTGATCCCCGGCAGATCGTGCAGCCGGCCGGAACGGAAGTCGACATGGTTGACCAGCGCCACGGCCGTACGCGGCCCGAGCGCGCCGGGCAGCTCCGCCGGTGCGACGGGCACGATCCGGCTGCCGGTCATCCGGGCCGCGGAGCGGGCCATGTACCCGTCCGTGGGAAAGGTCGTGGCGTCGACGAGGATCTCGTCCCGTCCGGGGCCCGCGAGCCGTACGGCCGCCACCACGGCCTTGAAGACATTGACGCTGGTGGAGTCGCCGACCACGATCCGGCCAGGACCGGCGCCGACGAGCGGCGCGATCCGGTCGCCGATCCGCTCGGGCGCCTCCCACCAGCCGCTCTCGGTCCAGGAGCGGATCCGCAGCTCGCCCCACTGACGGCCGACGACCTCCTGGAGACGCTCGGGGACATGGCGGGGCAGCGCGCCCAGCGAGTTGCCGTCGAGATAGACGGAGTCGTCGTCGAGCGCGAACAGCTCGCGCCGGCCGGCCAGTTCATCGGCGGCGTCCAGCGCGGCGGCCCGCGCGCCCAGGGACCGGACCCGTACGGCCGGGGACCCGGTCTCAGCGACCAGGGGCCCGGCCGGTACGGCGGAGGACTCGGCCGGTGCGGCAGCGGACTCGGCGGGTGCGGCGGAGGACTCGGCGGGTGCGGCCAGGGACTCGGACATGGCGGACTCCGTCACGGTGGACTCGGACACGGCGGGCTCGGCCGGTGCGGACCCTGCCGGTGCGGACTCGTGCATCGCGGACTCAGACATGGCTGCGCGCCGTCCACAGCTCGGGGAAGACGTTCTTCGCCGCGCGCTTCTCCAGCCAGGCGACGCCCGCGGAGCCGCCCGTACCGGTCTTGGAGCCCATCGCGCGCCGGGTCGCCACCAGATGGTCGTTGCGCCAGCGCCAGACCAGCTCACCGACGTCCGTCAGCGCCTCGCCGAGCCGGATCAGTTCGCTGTGCTGGTCGGGGTCCGCGTAGATCCCGGCCCAGATCTCCTCGACGGCGGGCGACGGCTCGTACCGCCGTGCGAGATCGCGGTCGAGCACCTCCGCCGGCACCGGCAGCCCGCGCCGGGCGAGCAGCCGCAGGACCTCGTCGTACAGGCTGGGCTCCTGGAGCGCCTTCTCCAGTTCCGCGTGGACCCGCGGGGCGCCGCGGTGCGGGACGAGCATCGACGAGGACTTCTCGCCGAGCAGGAACTCCATCCGCCGGTACATCGCCGACTGGAAGCCGGAGCCCTCGCCGAGCGCGCCGCGGTACGAGTTGAACTGCGCGGGTGTGAGCTGGGCGAGCGGCCGCCAGGAGGCGTTGAGCGCCTCCAGCTCCCGTACGGAGCGCTTCAGCGCGTCGACCGCCACGCGCGTACGGTCCTCGCGCAGCGCGCGGGACGCGGTCTCCCACTCATGGACGATGACGGTGAACCACAGCTCCATGACCTGGGTGGTGACGAGGAAGACCATCTCGCCGGGGTCATCGGAGCGGAGGTGCTGCAAGTGGGTGAGGACGTCGGCCTGGACGTAGTCCTCGTACGGGGTGGTCCCCGCGAAGTCGAGATTCGGGGCTTCCGAACCGGCTCCGGGGGCATCGGGGGCGTACGACATCGCTGTCTCCTCGATATGGCTGCCGGGTAGCGGTCCGCCCCTTTCCGTGTGGTTACGGAGCCCCGGTCCCCTCCCGGCATCATAATCCGGGTCCCGCGCCCGGGGTCAGGCCAAGGGGCGGAGGAGGTCGGACGTGGGGCCGCTCGCCGGGGCCCTCGCTCGGGCCTTGGAGGCACCACCCGGTGGCCCGGCACCACTGCCGGAAAGCCCTCAGCCCGGTCAGCCCGTAGGCCGGTCAGCCCTCAGACAGCTCGTACCGTCGTCGCTCGGACTCCCGGCGCTCGGACTCCCAGCTCACGGACTCCCGGCGCTCAGACCGTCAGCGCTCAGACCGTCGGCCCGGTGATGTACTTCCCGTTCTTGTCGTACGGCCAGGCGTTGGACACACAGCCGTCGAGCCCCTTGATCTGCTGCATCATCACCGGCGCGAGCCGGCCGGGGCCCGAGCAGCCCAGGTGCTGGCGCAGGCCGATCTCATGGCCGACCTCGTGGTTGATGATCAGATGCCGGTAGTGGGCGGCCGGCCCGTCGAAGGTGGGCGATCCCAGCACCCAGCGGCGCAGATTGACCACGACTCCGTCGACGGTCTCGCAGTTCAGCTCGCCGTGGGTGTTGAGCCCCTGGGCCAGACAGAGCCGGTCGGCGGTCGCCGGGGTGGCGATACGGATGACGAAGTCGGCGTTCGAGGAGACGAGCTGGAAGGAGCCCCGGCCGTGCGCGGCCCAGCCGCGTGGGTGGGCGAGTATGCGCTCTATCTCGGCGGCGGCCTCCGCCGCGGATATGTCGATCCCCTTCTCGACCTGGACCCGGTAGCGGCGCAGCGGCCCCGAGCCGACCCTGCCGCCCTCCGTCCGCGCGGTGGTGAAGGTGCCGGGTCCTGAGGCGGGCACACGGGGCGGCGGGGGCGGGCCGGAGGAGCGGGGGGCGGAGGGCGTCACGGACGTGGAGGGGCTCGCCTCACCGGAACCGGCGCCGGGCGCGGGCGACGAGGACGACGCGGACGGGCGCTTCGGGGGCGCCGACGCGGTCCGGGACGGGTCCACGAGTACGTCGGCGACCTCGCCGGCCGTGGAGGCTCCTTCGTCGCCGCCCGGCAGAAACGCGAAGACCGCGCCGCCGAGGACGATCACGCCCGCCAGGCCGAGCCCGCCGAGGGCCAGCGGACCGAGCTGGCGGCGGCGGTCGCCGCGGCGACCGCGGTTGCGGCCACGACGGCCGCCTCGACGGGTGATGGCGCGCTTGCCCAAGACGGGACTTCTCCCCTGGTGAGACCGGCGCCGAGGGGAGATACGGCTGGAGTGCCCCGGGCCGGCGGGTGCGAACGGTGGATCCGCGGGGCGTGCGATCGTACAGACGACCGAAGGCCCGCGCCCTGGCAGACGGGCGGGGCCTTCGAAAGGTTCCGTTCTCAACCGGATGACTTCATACGCGGACATGGCGCGCGGCACCTGTCGACCGAGACGTCGGCACCTGCCGGCCGAGGACGTCGGTCACCTGCCGACCGAGGACGTCGGTCACCTGCCGGCCGAGAGTCTCGCCCGCGTATCGGCCGTGGCGCGCGGCCACCTGTCGGCCGAGGGTGTCCGCCACTGTCGGCCGAGGGCGCCGGCCCCCGGCTCAGCCGAGGGTGTCGGCCGCCAGCGGCGAGGAGTCGCGCAGGAAGGTGGAGCAGCGCTCGTACTCCTCCTGCTCACCGATCGCCTGCGCGGCCCGTCCGAGCGCGTGCAGCGCGCGGAGGAAGCCACGGTTCGGCTCGTGCTCCCACGGCACGGGACCGTGCCCCTTCCAGCCGTTGCGGCGCAGGGAGTCGAGCCCGCGGTGGTAACCGGTCCTGGCGTACGCGTACGACTCGACGACCCGGCCGTTCTCGAACGCGCCGTCGGCGAGCTGCGCCCAGGCCAGCGACGACGCCGGATACTTCGCGGCGACCTCGGCGGGCGGCGTCCCGTTGGCAAGCAGCTCACGCGGCTCGGGATCATCAGGAAGCTGAGTGGGAGGCGGTCCCCCCAGAAGGTCTTTATGGATGGCCATACGTACAGTCTGCCTTGCCGCGTCACCCCTCCGTCGCCGGGCGGTCCGTGGTCCCTCCGTCGGCGGGGCGTCCCAGCGTCCTCGGTTCCAGCGGGGGTGCCGTCAGACCGCAGTGGACCTTGCATTCGGGCTGCTCGCCGGCCGTTTTCGGGTTCCGTACCGTCGCCAGGGCGATCAGCGCGCCCACGACCAGGATGCCCGCGCAGATCGGCATCGCGCGGCGGAAGGTGTCGCCGAACTGGGTCGCCGAGCGGTACGCCTCCGGGCCCATGCCCGTCAGCAGGGGCAGGGCCGCCACCGCGAGAAGGCCGGCCGCGCGGGCCGCCGCGTTGTTGATACCGCTGGCCAGACCAGCCCGCGCGGTGTCCACGGAGCCCAGGACCGTCGCCGTCAGCGGCGCGACCAGGGTCACCATGCCCAGCCCCATCACCAGCAGCGCGGGCAGCACATCCGGAAGGTATGAGGCGCCCCGGTCCACACGCAGCATCAGCAGCATGCCCCCGGCGCACAGCAGCGGTCCCACGGTGAGCGGAAGCCGCGGCCCTGTCTTCTCCCCCAGCGCCCCTGAGCGCGCGGAGAACAGCAGCATCAGGATCGTCGTCGGCAGCAGGGCCGCCCCCGCGCCGAGCGCCGAGTACCCCACCACCACCTGGAGTTGGAGCGCGGCGAGGAAGAAGAAACCGCCGAACGCCGCGTACACGCACAGCGTCACCAGATTGACCGCGGTGAACTGCCGGGAGCGGAAGATCGACGGCGGCAGCATCGGTTCCGGACGACGCCGCTCGACCGTCACGAACGCCACGGCGACCCCCACCCCGATCAGCCCGGACCAGATGTCCTTGCCGATCAGCGCGTAGGTGATCAACGCCAGCCCCACCGCGCCGAGCACCGCGCCCAGCACATCGAACCGGCCGTGCGCCGCCGGGTCCCTGGACTCCGGTACATGCCGCAGCGCCACCGGCGCACAGATCGCCGCCAGCGGCACATTCAGCAGAAACACCCAGCGCCAGCCCGGACCGTCGACCAGCCAGCCGCCCACGAACGGGCCGATCGCGGCCCCGACCCCGCCGAGCCCGGACCAGAGCCCGACCGCCCGTGCCCGGTCGTCCGGATGGAAGCTCGCCTGGATGATCGCGAGCGAGCCCGGTACGAGCAGCGCGCCGCCGATCCCCTGCAAGGCGCGCGCGACGATCAGGATGGCGGCATTCGGCGCGATCCCGCAGAGCAGCGAGCCGAGCGCGAACCAGACCACTCCGAGTACGAAGATCTTCCGCCGCCCGTACCGGTCGCCGAGCGACCCGCCCAGCAGGATCAGCCCGGCCAGCGTGACCATGTACGCGTTGACGGTCCACTGAAGCGATGCCAGATCCGCGTTGAGCGACCTCCCGATATGGGGCAGCGCGACATTGACGACGGTGGAATCGAGCAGGGCCATGCTCGAACCGAGCACCGTCGTCAGAATGATCCAGCGGCCCTGGGCCGAGGACAGCCTGATCTCCATACGGGGATCATCCTCGCCCCGGAGCCCACAAGCGACCCGGCCGACGAAATCTCCACGGGGCGGCATGACTCGGGCCCGGCACCGGGAAAGGTGCCGGGCCCGAGCACGGCCTTCGTACGGGAGTCTCCGCGCGGGGCGTTCACGCAGGAGTCTGCGCGCGGGAGCTACCGGTTGTGCCGCGGCCTACTTGAGCTTCGTGCCCGTCGAGCGCAGCGCCCCGCACGCCTCGGTGACACGCTTGGCCATGCCCGCCTCGGCCAGCTTGCCCCAGGTGCGCGGGTCGTAGGTCTTCTTCGAGCCGACCTCGCCGTCGACCTTCAGCACACCGTCGTAGTTGGTGAACATGTGCCCCGCGATCGGACGCGTGAAGGCGTACTGGGTGTCCGTGTCCAGGTTCATCTTCACGATGCCGTTCTCCAGCGCCGTGGCGATCTCCTCGGCGCTGGACCCGGAGCCGCCGTGGAAGACGAAGTCGAACGGCTGGCTGCCGGCGGCCTTCCCGTACTTGGCGGCCACACCCTCCTGAAGGTCCTTGAGCAGCTCGGGACGGAGCACCACATTGCCCGGCTTGTAGACGCCATGGACATTGCCGAAGGACGCGGCCAGCAGATAACGGCCCTTCTCGCCCAGACCGAGCGCCTCGGCGGTGCGCAGCGCGTCCTCGACCGTCGTGTACAGCTCGTCGTTGATCTCGTGGCTGACGCCGTCCTCCTCGCCACCGGTCGGGGTGATCTCGACCTCAAGGATGATCTTGGCGGCGGCGGCCTTGGCGAGCAGTTCCTCACCGATGGCCAGGTTGTCGGCCAGCGTCTCGGCGGAACCGTCCCACATGTGCGACTGGAAGAGCGGGTTGCGTCCGGCCCGCACCCGCTCGGCGGAGATGTCGATCAGCGGACGGACATAGGCGTCGAGCTTGTCCTTGGGGCAGTGGTCGGTGTGCAGCGCGACCGTGATGTCGTACTTCGCGGCGACCACGTGCGCGAACTCGGCGAGGGCGACCGCGCCGGTCACCATGTCCTTGTTGTACTGACCACCCAGGAACTCCGCACCGCCGGTGGACATCTGGATGATGCCGTCGCTCTCGGCCTCCGCGAAGCCGCGCAGCGCAGCGTGCAGGGTCTGGGACGAGGTCACATTGATGGCCGGGTAGGCGAACTTGCCTGCCTTCGCCCGGTCGAGCATCTCGGCGTAGACCTCGGGGGTTGCGATGGGCATCGGGCCGCTCCTTGTGATGTGCGGGTGTGAGGTGCTTGTCCCTGACTGGGGTCCCTGACCTGGGGGCGACGTCATCGTCTCCCCCATCCTTCCAGACTCCGGTACGGGCTCCACCCGGAGCACCACATCCGCCGTACGCCAGGTGTCGCGTCCGGAGTCCTTCCCCATAGCGGCGCGGCCCTGGCTGTTTCACGTGAAACAGCCAGGGCCGCGTGGAATGCCCAGCTCAGAGCCGCTTAGCCGCTTGTGCGGCGCCAGGACCTCGATGTCACAGGGACCCCGGCCTCAGACCGGACCGGACCGGGCCGGGCCGGGCCGGGCCAGGTCGGGTCGGGTCGGGTCGGGTCGGACCCGGCCCACAGGCCCTCAGGCCAGACCCAGCTCATCCAGCCCATAGACACGGATATACGGAAGCCCCGCCTCGGCGATCACAGGAGCCGCGCCCCGCTCCACGATGACCGCGACCGCGACGACCTCGCCGCCGGCCTCACGTACCGCCTCGACAGCCGTCAGCGGGGAACCGCCGGTGGTCGAGGTGTCCTCGACCACCAGACAGCGGCGGCCCTTCACCTCCGTGCCCTCGATCCGGCGCTGAAGACCGTGCGCCTTCTGCGCCTTACGGACGACAAACGCGTCCAGTCGCTCACCGCGCGCGGCCGAGGCATGCAGCATCGCCGTCGCCACCGGGTCGGCGCCCAGCGTCAGCCCGCCCACACAGTCGAAGTCCAGCTCGGCGGTGGTGTCGAGCATGACCTGACCGACCAGTGGCGCGGCATGACCGTCCAGGGTGATCCGGCGAAGGTCGATATACCAGTCGGCCTCACGGCCCGAGGAGAGGATGACCTTGCCGTGGACCACGGCCTTGTCCTTGATCAGTTGCAGCAGCTCAGCCCGTGCGTCAGTCATGGCGATGAGCTTATGCGGTCACCGGCGCCCGCCCCGAGCCGTACCCCGGCCGTACTCCGGGCCGTCAGAGCCGCCGCCAGTTCCAGTTCGCCGTGATCTCCAGCGGCTCGACGGGGGTGACCAGCCGGGGCAGGGTGTTGAGCCCGTTCGGCGGGCCCGACTGCGGTTCCACACAGACCGCCTCGGCCTGCTCGTCGTAGACCACGACCCACTCCGTCCGGCTCGTGACCTTCAGCTCCAGCTCGTCCGGCCAGGTGAGCGTGACGTCCACACCGTCGGGCATCCCGAAGCAGTCGTCCCAGGGGCCGGGGCGCGGTGTCACCCGGTGGCCGGTGGGCAGATGGTCGCTGCCGCGCTCCTCCTGCCAGGCGGGGTCGAAGTCGATACGCGCGTCGCTCCCGCCCAGATTGCGCAGGAACCAGGGGTGCCAGCCGGCCTGGGCCGGGAAGGACGTGTCGTACGTCTCCACCCCCAGCGCGAGCGACAGCCCGTCCTCGGTCAGCTCGAAGGTCTGGGTGACCCGGCCGCTGTACGGCCAGGGGTCGACGAGGTCATAGGTGAACGCCGCCTCACTCCCACCGACCCGGGCCGTGCGCCAGGCCGTGTTCCGGCCGGTGCCGTGGATGGCGTGGGGCGGGGAGTTGAGGGGCATCTGATGGACCACACCGCCGTTGCGGAACTGTCCGTTCTCGATCCGCCCGCACCACGGCACCATCGGGAAGCAGCCGTACCGCGCGCCCTGGCGCAGCAGTTCCGTCCCGCCGATCCGCAGACTGCTGATCCGGCAGCCGTTCTCCGGAGTGATGGTCAACTCGGCGTCGCCCGCCGCCAGTCGGATGCTCTCTTCGCTGCTACTCACACCCCGACACTACTTGCGGCGGCGCAGTGCGCGTCCGACCACCACGGCGGAGGCGAGCGCGAGTGCGGCGGCCGGCGCGACCCACCGGAGCGTGGCACCCGCGCTGCCGGAGTCGGGGGCGGGCACGGGCGCGTACCGTCCGCGCGGCGGCGCGTGGTCGACCTCCTCGGCGCTGCGGCCGATCATGGTGCGCCGCGCGTGCGCGGCCTCGGCGGGCGGCTCGTCGGGAACGAGGAAGTCCCCTTCACCGGAGATGGTCTCCCCGTCGAGGGACGACGGCGGTACGTCCACCTCGAAGGAGGAGGCGTCCAGTTCGTCGTCGTCCAGCTCGTCGTCCGTGCGTTCGTCGTCCGTGAGCTCGTCGTCGTCCAGGTCGTCTTCGAGTTCCTCGGCGACACTGTCCTTCTGGTCGACGACATCGTCCGGTTCGACGGCGTCCGGTCCATCGGCGCTGCCCGGCTCCCGGTCGGTGTCGGCGGCCTTCATGACCCCGGAGGTGTCCACCCCAGAGGTGTCCTCTGTCTCCGGCGCCTTCGACGCCTCGGGTGTCTCCGGTGTCTCCGGTGGGACCGACACCTCGCCCAGCCGCGCCGCGAAGCGGTCCAGCAGCCGGTGCGCCGCCGCCGTCACCGTCTCTCCGGGCAATTCCGCCAGCCGGCCTTCCACGCGTGATCCACCCGTGAAGGTGAGCGTCGTGCCGTCCGCTGCCTCCGTGAGCCGGAGCGCGAGCGTCAGCTTGGCGGAGCCCGTGCCACGGGCCTCCGCGCCCTCACCCTCGGCGGTGAAGACGCCGTCCCGTTCGGCGAGCGTCAGCGTGCCCCGATAGGTGATCGTATGGCCGCCGATCCGGACCTTGAGACGACCGGAGAGCGGCCCCGCCGACTCGTCCGCGTCCTGTTGGAGCCCCGGGACACAGCGGGCCACCCGCGAGGGGTCCCTCAGCGTCTGCCGGAGAGCCTCTGCCACCACCGGAACGAACACCTCATGCTCCATGGAAACCGAGCCTACTCAGACCGGGCGCCGGAAGCTGCCCACCGGACAGACCTAGGCTCCGTCCGGGGCGGATTCGCCGCCCCGCCACATGCCTCACCACAGCGCGCCACACCGCACCGCACACCGCTCCACCCGTCCCATCGCACACCTCACCACCCGCTTTCACTCCGTGCACCTCTCACTCCATGTACCGCGGATGCACCAGCGTCGACGGCGGCAGATCCGGTATCCGTGTGCGTTCGACCCCCCGTGCGCCGGCCGCCAGCAGCGGTATTCCCAGGGACCGCAGCCGGGGCGCGTCCACCGCGAGGCCCAGTCTCGGACGGCTTCCCAGCTCGGCCAGCTCGAAGCCCCAGTCGGACAGGGCGGGCGTGCCGTCCTTCACCCGGTCGGGTCCCGCGGTGAAACCGGAGGGCGAGCCCGTCGCGCTGTAGGGAGTGGTGCCGAAACCGGCCGCGCGCAGTGTCGCGTCGACCGTCCAGTACGTACGCGGCTGGGCCGTGGGCGACCCGGCGTGCACCGCCAGCCGGCCGCGGTCCGTGAGCACCTGGGTGGCCAGACCGTAGAACTCCTCCGAGTACAGCTTCGTGCTGGCCGTGATGCCCGGGTTCGGCAGATCCGAGATCACCACGTCATAGGTCCGCCGCGGGGCCTCCCGCAGCCAGGTGAACGCGTCCGCGTAGACGGCCCGCAGCCGTGGATCGTCGTACGCGTGCCCGTTCAGCGCGGCCAGCGCCGGATCCGTACGGGCCAGCCGGACGACCCCGGGGTCCAGCTCGACCACGGTGACCGCGCGCACGTCCCCGTACCGCAGGACCTCGCGCGCGGCCAGTCCGTCGCCCCCGCCCAGGATCAGCACGCGCGCGTGCGGCCCGCGCATCGCGGGGTGCACCAGGGCCTCGTGATAGCGGAACTCGTCACGCCCGCTGACCCGCAGCCGCCCGTCCAGATAGAGATCCAGCGGTCCGTACCGGCCGCCGGTGAGCACGACCTCCTGGACGTCCGTATGGACGGCGACCCGCACCTGGTCGCCGTAGACCGCGCGCCGCGCCGCCCGCTCGAAGTCGTCGACCAGCACGGCCGCGGTGGCCAGCACCGACAGGACCAGGACATTGACGGCCACCAGCAGCCAGCGCGAACGCGGTGTCAGATCCCGCCGGAAGAGCCACAGGACCAGGGCGCCGCCCGCCACCGCGTTGACCGCGCCCGTCAGCAGCGCGCCCGTGAGCTGTCCGAGCCAGGGCAGCAGCAGAAACGGGAAGGCGAGCCCGCCGACCAGCGCGCCCACATAGTCGGCGGCGAACAGATCGGCGACCGTCCCCTCCGCGCTCTGCCGGGAGAACCGCTGTATCAGCGTCATCAGCAGCGGGATCTCGGCGCCGATGAGGATGCCGATGGCCAGCGAGAAGCCGACCAGGGCGTAGCGGGACTCGCCCATCCATATGAAACTCCCGTACAGCACCAGCGCCGAGCAGCCGCCCAGCAGCGCGAGCGCCGCCTCCAGCAGCCCGAAGCCGACCGCCGCCCGGCAGCGCAGCCGCTTGGCGAGCAGCGAGCCGACGCCCATCGCGAAGACCATCACCGACAGGACGACGGACGCCTGGGTGACGGAGTCCCCGATCAGATACGAGGCGAGCGCGACCAGCTCCAGCTCGTACACGAGTCCGCACGCGGCACAGATGAAGACCACCGCGAGGATCAGGAAACGCCCGGCATCCGCGCGTACGGGCAGCCGTTTCTCACCCTGGGACGGCGAGGACGCGGCTTGCTCGATCATGTCCGTAACGCTACGTCACGAATTCATTGCGGTTTGTCACCCACACGGGTGTAACTACAGCACCGCAGGCATACGGACGCCAACTCGTGTGCGCGTCACGACCAGCTGCCCCTCCTGGGGGTACGCGTGCCAGGTACGCCAGTGCACCTGGCCCTCGTCGCGCTGCGCCAGCATCGCGGTGAAGGCGTACGGAGCGCCGGGGAAGATGCCCGCCAGCCCGTTCGGGTGGTCGGCGACCAGCGCGAGCAACTCCTGCGCGCGCCCCGCGAACGAGCCGCGCGAGAGCGTCTCGACGCGCGCCGCGAATTCGTACTCCCAGTCCCCGAGCCGTTTGGAGACACCGAGCGGCAGCGGTGTGCTGCTGCCCGGGATACAGGCCACGGTCTCGGAGCAGATGCCTCGCTCCTCCTCCAGTAACACCTGGTGGGAGGCGCCGAGCAGGCGGAGCTGTAGTCCGGCGCCGTCGAGTTCGAGGTCGAGGACGGCCAGGGCGGGGAGTGGGTCCCGGCCCAACGCCCAGGCCAGATCGGCGGCACGGGAGTCGGTGTAGGCCGTATTGAGATTGGTGAGCATGGGCAGGCTCCGCTAACACGCTTGACGGGTGGACCGGGACGACCCGGACGATGAGCGGGAACTTGTGGGGGGAGATCGCCGGCTCGGCTCCGCGTGAGGTCCGAGGGCTGGAAGCTCTCAACAGCGAGGGAATCACGAAGTACGCGGCGCTCACAGGGCTTTTACCCAACTTGGCGGGGTTTTCCATCCGCTCGGGGGCCCTACAGTTCAACTGTTCAACAAAAGCGACGAAGACCGGTGGGGAAGGACCCCCAAACGGTCAACAGGGAGATGCCCGGCGGGAGTTCGTTCCCCGCCGGGCATCGTCGGCATCGCGGACCGGCTGCCCCGTGTCAGCCGCCTCCGCCGCCGCACCCCCCGCCACCGCCGCACGACGAACCCCCTCCGCAGGAGGAACCGCCGCCGCCGCACGAAGCGGATCCGCCCCCTGCGGAGCCGCCCGCCCCACCGCCCTCGGCCCACCAACTGCCCGTGGAGCGGCGCTTGGCGCGCTTCTTCGTCGAGACGCCGGCCGTGGCGCGGCTCCTGGTCGTGGCACGCGCCGCGCGACGGCGCCGCCTGCGCGGCGTGTCCCGGTTGCCCACGCTCGCCACGAGCCCGACGAACGCGATCGTCCCCATGACCGCGACGACCAAAATCCCCAGACCAGTCATCGATCCCACCGTCCTTCTGTTCCCCCGTGGCGGAGCCCCCCGCGCCCCGTCGCGCGGCCGGCTCCGCGGTGACCGGCTTTCTTCCGTGCCTTCGTGCCCGCACCCCGTCACGTCGTCACGTCGCCGCGTCGCCGCTTGGCTGCTTCGTCACGTCGCCGCTTCGTCACTTCGTTACTTCGTCGCTTCGTCCGTGAACTCGGTGCGTGACTGGGGTGTCCCCTCGGCGTCGGGGGCCCAAAGCTGACTTGAGCAACTCCAGAGGTTCGGCACAGGATGGCCGTCATGACCAAAGAATGGCTCGGCGGCACGACGATCTTCGCGGAGATGTCGGCGCTGGCGGTACGGACCGGAGCGATCAACCTCGGCCAGGGTTTCCCCGACACCGACGGCCCCGAGGAGATCAGGGAGGCCGCGGTCCGGGCGCTGCGCGACGGGCGCGGCAATCAGTACCCGCCGGGCCCCGGCGTACCCGAACTGCGTACGGCCGTCGCCGCGCACCAGCGGCGCTTCCACGGTCTGACGTACGACCCGGACACCGAGGTCCTCGTCACGGCGGGCGCCACCGAGGCGATCGCCGCCGCGCTGCTCGCGCTGGTGGAGCCGGGCGACGAGGTGATCGCCCTGGAGCCGTACTACGACTCGTACGCGGCCTGTATCGGCATGGCGGGCGGCACACGCGTCCCGGTCACCCTGCGCCCCCGCGACGGCGCGTACCACCTGGACCTCGACGAACTGCGCGCCGCCGTCACCGACCGCACCCGCCTGATCCTGCTCAACACCCCGCACAACCCGACCGGCACGGTCCTCGGACGCGAGGAACTGGCGGCCGTCGCGGAACTCGCCGTCGAACGGGACCTGCTCGTCGTCACCGACGAGGTCTACGAACATCTCGTCTTCGAGGGCGAGCACGTACCGATCGCGAGCTTCCCCGGCATGCGCGAGCGCACCCTGACGATCAGCTCCGCCGGCAAGACGTTCTCGTTCACCGGCTGGAAGGTCGGATGGGTGACGGGAACGCCGAAGCTGGTGACGGCGGTGCGGTCCGCCAAGCAGTTCCTGACCTATGTGGCCTCGGGACCGTTCCAGTACGCGATCGCGGAGGCACTGGCCCTGCCCGACACGTACTTCACCGCGTTCCGCGACGACCTCCGCGCCAAGCGCGACGTCCTCGCCAAAGGCCTCACCGACGCCGGTTTTCACGTCTACGTGCCCCAGGGCACCTACTTCATCACCACCGACATCAGCGATCTGGCCCCCGGCACCGACGCCCTCACCTTCTGCCGCGAGCTCCCCCACCGCTGCGGTGTCGTCGCCGTCCCCAACTCCGTCTTCTACGACCACCCCACCGCGGGCCGCACCCAGGTCCGCTTCGCCTTCTGCAAACGCCAGAGCGTCTTGGCGGAGGCCGCCGACCGGTTGCGGACGTCGTTCGCGCGCCACTGACGGCCCACCGGTACCGGGTGTCCGCACGCGCGGCCCGCACGCCCCAGGCCTGACGCGCAGAGCCCGGACGGAGCCGTGATCGCGGTGATCACGGCCCTGACCGGGCTCTTGTCGTACGGCTGAGCGGCGGGACGAGCGTGCTCAGGCGTCCTCGGGCTTCTCGTCACCCGGCTGGAGGCCGAACTGCTCCACGAGCCACTTGTCGAACTCGATCGAGGCCCGCACCCAGCTCACCGTCGACGACACGAAGTGCTCCAGGCTGACGCCCATGCCGATCAGCATCTGGGCCTCGCCGATGAGCCGGACGGTGGGCGGACCGTCACCCTCCTCGTGGATGTGCGTGTAGACCTTGGGCCACAGCGTGCGACGGTTCCAGTCGTCGATCGCGTCCAGGACCTTGGACTTGTCCGCGATGGGGTGCGGCCGGTCGTAGAACGTCCGCACCGAGAAGACCTGCTGGTCCTCCTCACCGCGGAACATGAAGTACGTACGGAATTCCTCCCACGGCGCCGCGAGGTCACCCTCGTCGTCGACGACGTACTTCAGCTCCATCTGTTCGAGGAGCTGCTTGACCAGATCCTGATCAGGGACGACGGGGCCCGCCGGTCCTGCACCCTGCGGTTGGGGCTGGCCCCCGAAATTCGGAATCGAGGACGGGTCGATGCTCACCGTGTATTTCCCTTCGTACGGTTCCTGCCATCCTCCCCCATCCCCCGAGGGCCCTGGCAACCCCGGCCACCCCTCAGCGGGTCACGGGTTCGCCATCCGGTCCGTGAGCCGCCAGACGCCCGTCGAGGGATTCAGAGCGTGTTCCGCCCCGGACGGATCGAGTTTCCGGGCCCGCTCCCCCGCCTGCGGTACCCCGTCCCGGTATCGGGAGAAGTCCACCCGGGTCTTGTCGTAGCCGGGCACGTGCTTCTCCAGCAGCGGGAGCAGCTTCTTGTATGTGCCGACGTGGGCGCGATGGTCCGCGAAGTGGAGCAGGAGCCACAGCTCGAAGCACGGGTTGGAGACGGCGATCTTGATGTTGTGCCGGCGGGCGGCGAGGGCGGCCTCGGCCACATCCTGGTACTCGTCGACGTCGAAGACGCACCACACCTCGTCGTACCCGCCCTTGTTCAGCTCCCGCTGGCCACGCGCGTACGCCACGAGCTGCGTCGGAGAGCAGGGCTTGCCGCGTACGACGACGGAGACTGCGGGGTTACGGAGATCGTCGCGTAACCCTTGTAAATATTGTCGCTCGGTCTCCTTGCTGCCGCACACGATCAGCATCGTGCGCGCGGAACGCCGGACCGGGCCGCGCCGGCGGCCCGATCCCTCACGCGGAAACGACCTCGCCATGAGCCCCCCAGTACTTCTTGAGCATGTCCTCGAACGCCGTCTCCGGCAGCAGCGGCACCGCTCCATAGCTGCCCGCCAGATAGCGGCGCTCGAAGTTCTCGCCCTTGCGCGGCTTGAAGTCGGTGAGCGGATACAGCGTCGAAGCGCCGGTCCCGGCGTCCTTCTCCACGAACCAGACCTGGTCCCGGCGGAGCACCTGGTCCCCGAGCATCGTGCCGAGGAGGGAGGCGTCGTGGGTGGTGAAGACCAACTGGGCGCCGAGCGGATTCAGCTCCGGGTTCTGGAAGAGCGTGAGCAGCTTGGCGGTGAGCAGAGGGTGGAGGCTGACGTCGATCTCGTCGACCCACAGGGAACGTCCCCGCAGAATCGCCGTGATCGCGTTGGTGATCATGGTCAGCCAGGTCTTGGTACCGGTCGACTCCGCGTCCACCGGCAGGGCGAATTCATCGTCACCGACCCGGTGGACGAACTCCATCGACTGCGATGCCGCTTTCTTGAAGTCCTCCGGCATCTCTTCCCACGTCGGCTTACCCGCCTGCCGAGCCTTAATCGCCTCGAACTCCGCGTTCCTCTCCGCTCCCCGGCGGATGCCGTGCACGCCCAGATCCGCCACGGCAAGCACATCCCCTCCGAGGAGAGGCAGTCCCCCTCGCGCGAATGTCTCGTACATGAGGGCAACCACCGCGCCGGCCTTCACAACAGCCTGCCGCACCCCGTCACCGACGACGGACGAGCCGCTCACGGCGCTCCACACCGCACCGAGTTGCCCATGCGAGGACTGGGCTCCGGCCGAGAGATAGAGACTGTTCGGCCTCATCATCCGCTCGACGACCACCCGTTCACCGGTCAGCGTCGCACCGTACGTCATGTTCATCCGGTCGCGTTCGAAGAGAACGCGTTTGCGGCCCTTGGGGTAGGCGTAGAGCCACTCCTCCGCAACCTCCGTGTCCGTGACGCTGAAGCCGTACACATACCGCACGCCCTCCAGCAGGAGATCCACCCCGTACGACGACGGCTCGTGACGACTCTCATGATCGAGAAGGAAGGGCCGCCGCCGCACCGGAGCGCCCGGCAGCCACCGGGCCTGCGACTTTTCCACCGCGCCTCTGAAGAACTCGAACGCGTCCACCACCGTCGACTTCCCCGACGCGTTCGCGCCGAAGATCGCCACCACCGGCACCGCCGGCCGGTCGTCCTCCCCGTACGTCGGTACGAAGTTCAGCTCCTGGGGTTCACGAAGAGAGCCGTGGTTGGCGACACGAAAGCTCAGCAGCATGGACCCGCCACCCCCTTAAACCGCCTTGTGAACAAGTGAACCGCAATATAGGCGCCGAGTCGATGTTAGTTCGTGTCCGCGGACACGAACAGGCCCGCCACCCGGGCGGGTGACGGGCCTGTCGGCAGCCGCAGCGGCACTGGCCGCTACAGCGTCTTGCCGGTCGGCTGCGGCGGCTCCGCCGGTCCCGCCGGTTCCGTCGGGTCCGGGTCCGGGGTGGCCGCGCCGACGATCAGGCCCTCGGCGAAGCGGTCCACGCGGACCGTGTCGCCGTCGGTGATCTCGCCCGCGAGGATCTCCTTGGCGAGGCGGTCGCCGATGGCCGTCTGGACGAGACGGCGCAGGGGGCGGGCGCCGTAGGCCGGGTCGTTGCCCTCGTCGGCCAGCCATTCCAGGGCCGCCGGAGTGACCTCCAGAGCCAGCCGGCGCTCGGCGAGACGGCGGGCCAGCCGGTCGATCTGGAGCTTGGCGATATGCGCCAGATCGTCCTTCGTCAGGGCGGAGAAGACCACCAGGTCGTCGAGACGGTTCAGGAACTCCGGCTTGAAGGAGGCCCTCACCACCTCCAGGACCTGCTGCTTCTTCGTCTCCTCGCTGGTGGTCGGCTCGACCAGATACTGGCTGCCGAGGTTCGACGTCAGGATCAGGATGGTGTTGCGGAAGTCCACCGTCCGCCCCTGGCCGTCGGTGAGCCTGCCGTCGTCCAGCACCTGGAGCAGGATGTCGAAGACCTCGGGGTGCGCCTTCTCCACCTCGTCCAGCAGGACGACGGAGTACGGGCGTCTGCGCACGGCCTCCGTGAGCTGGCCGCCCTCCTCGTAGCCGACATAGCCGGGAGGGGCACCGACCAGCCTGGCCACCGAGTGCTTCTCGCCGTACTCGCTCATGTCGATACGGACCATGGCCCGCTCGTCGTCGAAGAGGAAGTCCGCGAGGGCCTTGGCCAGCTCGGTCTTGCCGACGCCGGTGGGGCCGAGGAAGAGGAAAGACCCGGTGGGCCGGTCGGGGTCGGCGATCCCGGCGCGGGTACGGCGTACCGCGTCGGAAACGGCCCGTACCGCCTCCGTCTGGCCGATCAGCCGCGTGCCCAGCTCCTGCTCCATACGCAGCAGCTTCTGCGTCTCGCCCTCCAGCAGCCGCCCGGCCGGGATCCCGGTCCAGGAGCCGACCACGTCGGCGATGTCGTCCGGGCCGACCTCCTCCTTGACCATGGTGTCCTTGGCCGCCTCCTGCTCGGCCGCCGCGGCCTCCTCCAGTTCCCGCTCCAGGCCCGGGATCTCCCCGTACAGCAGCTTGGAGGCGGTGTCGAAGTCGCCGTCGCGCTGGGCCCGCTCGGCCTGGCCGCGCAGATCGTCGAGACGTTCCTTCAGCTCACCGACGCGGTTGAGGCCCTGCTTCTCCTTCTCCCAGCGGGCGTTGAGACCGCGCAGTTCCTCCTCACGGTCGGCGAGATCGCGGCGCAGCTTCTCCAGCCGCTGCTTGGAGGCGGGGTCGGACTCGTTCTTCAGCGCCAGTTCCTCCATCCGGAGGCGGTCGACGGCGCGCTGGAGCTCATCGATCTCCAGGGGCGAGGAGTCGATCTCCATCCGGAGCCGGGACGCGGCCTCGTCCACCAGGTCGATGGCCTTGTCCGGAAGGAAACGCGAGGTGATGTAGCGGTCGGAGAGCGCGGCGGCGGCGACCAGGGCCGCGTCCGCGATCTGCACCTTGTGATGCGCCTCGTACCGGCCCTTGAGCCCGCGCAGGATCGCGATCGTGTCCTCGACGGTGGGCTCGGCGACCAGCACCTGCTGGAAGCGCCGCTCCAGCGCCGCGTCCTTCTCGATCCGCTCGCGGTACTCGTCCAGCGTGGTCGCGCCGACCATACGCAGCTCACCGCGCGCCAGCATCGGCTTGAGCATATTGCCGGCGTCCATGGCCGAATCGCCGCCGGCGCCCGCGCCCACGACGGTGTGCAGTTCGTCGATGAAAGTGATGATCTGTCCGTCGCTCGCCTTGATCTCGGAAAGGACGGTCTTGAGGCGCTCCTCGAACTCGCCGCGGTACTTCGCCCCGGCCACCATCGCACCGAGGTCCAGCGAAACCAGCCGCTTGTTCTTGAGCGATTCCGGCACGTCGCCCTTGACGATCCGCTGCGCGAGCCCCTCGACCACGGCGGTCTTGCCGACGCCGGGCTCACCGATCAGCACCGGGTTGTTCTTCGTACGGCGTGACAGCACCTGCACCACACGCCGGATCTCCTGGTCCCGGCCGATGACCGGGTCGAGCCTGCCCTCACGGGCCGCGGCGGTGAAATCGGTACCGAACTTCTCCAGGGCCTTGTACTGGCCCTCCGGGTCGGGTGTGGTCACCCGGCGCCCTCCCCTTGCCTTCTCGAACGCGTCCAGCAGCTTCTTCGCATCGGCGCCCCGCTGGTCCAGCACCTCCCCGGCCTGTCCGCCCTTGGCCGCGACACCGATGAGCAGATGCTCGGTGGAGAGATATTCGTCCCCGAGTTCCTTGGCCCGCCGAGCCGCGTCCGCGATGACGGCGAGCGTCTCGCGGTTGGGCTGCGGAGGCGCGACGGTGGATCCGGTCACGCTGGGCAGCGCGGCGAGCACCCGCTCGGCACCGGAGCGTACCGCCACCTGGTCCGCCCCCACGGCGGCCAGCAGATCGGTGACGTTCTCGTTGTCCTGGCCTTCGAGCAGCGCGAGCAGCAGATGTGCGGGGGTCAGATCGGGATGTCCGGCCGCCACGGCGCGGTTGGTGGCGGCGTTGATCGCGTCCCGGCTCTTGTTGGTCAGCTCGGCGTCCACGTGCCCACTCTCCTCCTTGTCACGTCTTGCGCAGATCTCGACTTCGACTGCGACTTTGACTGAAGCAACATGCGCAAAGTTGAGTCTATTTCACTCAAGCCTGAACCGGGAGTCCGGCCCCCAGGGGTTTCACCCCCGTCAGACCTAGGCTTCCGGTATGTCCATCGACGTACGCGATCCCAGCGCCGATTTTCTCGCGTTCTGGCGCGAGCAGCATGTGTGCACCCTGACCACCCTCCGCCCGGACGGCACTCCGCATGTGGTGCCGGTGGGCGTGACGTACGACCCGGAGGCCGGGCTCGCGCGGATCATCACCAACAAGCACAGCACCAAGGTCGCCAATGTCCTGGCGGCGGGGCCGGAGGGCGCGCGGGTGGCGGTGTGCCAGGTCAAGCGCGGCCACTGGGCGACGCTGGAGGGCCGCGCCACGGTCCGTACGGAGCCGGAGCTGGTGGCGGACGCGGTGAGCCGCTACGCGGAGCGGTACGGACGCACTCCCGCGCCCAATCCGGACCGCGTCGTCATCGAGATCACCCTGGACCGGGCGCTCGGCCGCGTGTGAGAGCGCGTAAGCCGTAATACCTAAGCCCTGACCACCGGACGGCCGCATGCCGTACCGGACGGCCGCCTCCCGGCCGGACCGCCGCCTCCCGACCGTACGGCCGCGTCCCTACCGAACGCGGACAGCACAACGGCGCCATCGTGTTTCAGGTCCACGATGGCGCCGTTGTGTGGGGGAAGCGCCGGAGCGATTTACAACGACGGGGGAATCGCTCAGGCGCTGCGGGGGGTGGCGATGGTGGTCTTGGCTTCGACCAGTTGGTGGTCCCGTTGGTCGAGGTTCACGAAGATCATGTCGTATCGGATGGCACACCGGACCGGCTGCGGAGCCCCCCGCGGCCTCCGGAGGCAGCGGTAGGCACGGACGTCCTCGTCCTCCTCGCGTACGACGACGATCGGCTCTCCGAACAGGGTGACCATCAGCGAGTCGCCACGGTGAGGAATTGCCGTGACAAGATCGATGAAGTGCCACCCCGACCGGTAGGCCGAGGCCATCTCGCGCCGGAAGACCCGGTCATCCGGCGGGACGGTCACGCGCTCGGGTCGGCCGATGCGGGGACCCGGCCGACAGGCGCCGGCGCCACGTCCGAACCGGTGCCCTTCGGAGCGATGTCCCAGCTGATGTCACCCGACTCCAGAACCTGGACACTCTGGACCGTGGCTCCGGCAGGCGTGAAGTCCCAGCTGATGTCCCCCCCGACAGCCAGCGCGCCATAGGCCAGAGCCGCAGAGAAAGCAGTGGCAACCACCGCGCGAAGCATTCTCTTGTACATAGTCGGCTTCGTCCTCACTTGATGGATTCCTCTCCCCCGCCATGTAGACGATGTCTCACCCGGGCACGTCAACACCACCGGGACGAGGCATCATGTTCTTGTATGTTCAGGACCCTGGGGGGTGGAGATTTGCCCGCGAACGACTCAAAAACGACACATCCCCATGCCGTCACCGATATGTGTGATGACGGCAGACGGCTTTACGCCAGTGCGCTGCGCTCCGGACGCATAGCCCGGAGCGAGGCGGCGGGGACTCCATGCCTCATGGAGTTCGCACTTCTGCACCCCGATCCGGACGACGCCGACTGGCTTCGCCCTGTTCCACCGTCCGCGGCGCTCGCCAAGCGCCTCCATCCGATCGAGCGTGAGATCCAGGAACGGCGGCACTTCGCCGTCGAACTGACCGACTCTTTCGAGCCGTTCATGACGATCAGCGCACAGGACCCGCCGACCACCCACGCGATCACGGTTCTGGAGGGGCTGAGCCGTATCAACGCGGCGCTCGACCTCTCCACCGCCGAGTGCCGTACGGAAGTACTGACAGTGCAGCCCGGCGGCGGACGCAGTGAACACGCGCTGGCCGAAGCCCTGGAGCGGGGCCGCGACGTGGTCGACCGCGGCATCAGTCTGCGCACGCTGTACCAGCACACCGTCCGGCACAGCCAGGGCACGCTCGCGTACGCGGAGCGGCTGGCGGAGGGCAAGGTCGAGATCCGGACCTTGGAAGAACTGATCGAACGTCTGATCATCTTCGACCGCACGGTCGCCTACATACCCGCGCGCTCCGACCGGCAGATCGCGCTGGAACTGCGTCATCCGGGGCTCGTCGACTATCTGGCGCAGGTCTTCGAACAGCTCTGGCGGCGCGCCACGCCCCTGACGGAGCAGGTCGCCTACGAGCCCACGCCGGACGGCATCACTGGCATCCAGCGGTCCATAGCGAAGCTGCTGGTCGAGGGATACGTGGACGAGGCCATCGCGCGCCGGCTGGGGATGAACGTACGGACCTGCCGCGCGCACATCGCCAAGCTCGCCACGACCCTCGGCAGTGGCAGTCGCGCACAACTCGGCTATCTGGTGGCGCAGTCGGGAATCCTGGACCACGAGGAGAGCTGAGGACACGCGGGGCGCCCGCGGAGGTACGGGGGGCACGGGGGTACGGGGGCACTGAAAGGTGCTGTGCGCCCCGTACGCGGGCGCACAGCGAGGAAGCGGAAAAGGACCCCCACCCGATGGGTGAGGGCCCTCCACAAGGCTCCACACGGCTTCTGAGCGCAGAGCCCTTCACGAGCCCTCCGCGAGCCCTTCGGGTCCGCGCGCCCAAAGCCGCGCAGCCCGTCGGTCCGAAGGGGCTCAGTCCGTCGGTGCGTCGGTCCGAAGGGGCTCAGTCCGTCGGTCGCTTGGGGCGCCAGACCACCAGCGCGCTCGCCTGCTGCACATCCTGATACGGCACCAGATCCCGCCGGTACGAGGCATGCACCTGTGCCTCGCGCTGCCGCATCGCCGCCGCCGCGCCGTCCACCGCGGCCGACAGCTCGGCGACCCGGGCCTGGAGCGCCGCGACCTCGTTCTCCAGTTCGATGATCCGTTTGATACCGGCGAGATTGATCCCCTCGTCCTGCGACAACTGCTGCACCTGACGGAGCAGTTCGATGTCACGGGCCGAGTAACGGCGGCCACGGCCCGCTGTGCGGTCCGGGCAGACCAGACCGAGACGGTCGTACTGTCTGAGGGTCTGCGGATGCAGCCCGGAGAGCTGGGCCGCCACCGAGATGACGTACACCGGCGTCTCCTCGGTGAGCTGGTAGGGATTGCGCCGCCGACCGTCCATGTCCGCCCTGTCCGCACCGTTCACGGGACTCACGCTCCCTTCGCCGCCTGGAACAGCTCCGCCCGCGGATCCTCGTCCGCGGTCGCCTTGCGGTAGGCCTCCAGCGCGTCACGTGCCTGTGCGCCGAGATCCCTGGGCACCACGACCTCGACCGTGACCAGCAGGTCGCCGCGGGTGCCGTCCTTGCGTACGGCGCCCTTGCCACGGGCGCGCATCGTCCGGCCGTTGGGCGTGCCGGCGGGCAGCTTCAGTGTGACCGGCGGACCGCCCAGGGTCGGCACCTTCACCTCGCCGCCGAGCGCCGCCTCCGTGAAGGTGACGGGCACGGTGACCGTGAGATTGTCGTCCCTGCGGCCGAAGACCGGGTGGGCGTCCACATGCACGACCACATAGAGATCGCCGCCGGGGCCGCCGCGCTCACCGGGAGCGCCCTTGCCCCGCAGCCGGATCCGCTGGCCGTCGCTGACGCCCGCCGGAATCCTGACCTGCATCGTCCGCGAGGACCTGGCACGCCCGCTGCCCTTGCAGACCTCGCAGGGGTCCTGGGCGATCAGCCCACGGCCCTTGCAGTCCACACACGGATCGGTCAGCGAGAACCCGCCGCCGCTGCCGCGCGAGACCTGTCCGGTGCCCACACAGGTCGGGCAGACCCGCGGGGTGCCGTTCTTGTCGCCCGTGCCCGAACAGGCCTTGCAGGGCGCCTGGCTGGACATCCGCAGCGGGACCGTGGCCCCGTCGACCGCCTCGGTGAAGCTGAGCGTCACCTCGGACTCGATGTCCTGGCCGCGGCGCGGCTGCGTACGCGTGCCCGTACCGCCGCGGTTGAAGAGGCCGCCGAAGACATCCCCGAGCCCACCGCCGAAGCCGCCGGCGCCGGGGCCCGTCTGCGTACCGCCCTGGCCGCCGCCGAAGAGATCGCCCAGGTCGAAGTTGAACGAGCCGTTCCCTCCGGCGCCGGGTCCCGGCCGGAACCCGCCGTTGCCGAAGAGGGCGCGCGCCTCGTCGTACTCCTTGCGCCGCTTGGGGTCGCCGAGGATGTCATTCGCCTCGGAGACCTCCTTGAAGCGCTCCTCCGCCTTGGCGTCGCCCTTGTTGGCGTCCGGGTGGAACTCGCGGGCGAGCTTGCGGTACGCCTTCTTGATCTCCGCCTCGGTGGCGTCCTTGGGTACCCCGAGAACCTTGTAGTAGTCCTTCTCCACGAAGTCCTTCGTGCTCATTCCCGACGTCCCTCCTCTCCGCCACCCACACCGCTACCGCTGTCCGGCGGTGCGACGCCGTCCGGCACCGCACCGCCGTCCGACTCCGCGTCAGCCCTCGTCCGGGCCACCGCTCTCCTTGTCGTTCGCCGACTCCGCCTGCTCGTCGGCGGACTTGGGCTGGGCCCCGGGCTGGGGCTCGGCCACCGCGACCCGGGCGGGCCGGATCGTCCGCTCGCCGAACCGGTACCCAGGCTGGAGGATCGCGACGCACGTCGTCTCCGTGACATCCGGCGCGTACGAGTGCATCAGGGCCTCGTGGACCGTCGGATCGAAGGGCTCGCCCTCCGTGCCGAACTGCTGGAGCCCCAGCTTCGCGACGACCGTCTCCAGCGACTCGGCCACCGACTTGAAGCCGCCGACCAGTTCCTCGTGGTCCCGCGCCCGGCCGATGTCGTCGAGCACGGGCAGCAGCTCGGTCAGCAGACTCGCGACGGCGATCTCCTTGACCGTGACGCGGTCCCGCTCCACCCGCCTGCGGTAGTTCTGATACTCCGCCTGAAGGCGCTGGAGATCCGCCGTGCGCTCGCTGAGCGCCATCCGGACCTGGTCGAGCTGTGCCTTCAGGGCTACTTCCTGTACGTCCCCGGCCGAGGCCGCCGGGCCCGGCCCCTTCACGGAGTCCGGCTCGGCGGCGTTCGGCGTGGCGTCGTCGTGGTTGGCGCCGGAGGGGACGTCGGGCTTCTCGTCGAAGCCCGGGGTCTCCTCGGTCACGCCGCACCGTCCTTCTTGGGCTTCTCGTCGTCCACGATCTCGGCGTCGACGACATCGTCGTCGGCCTGGGTCTGCCCGGCGCCCGCGGCGCCGTCGGCACCGCCCGCGGCGGCGCTCGCCTGGGCGTCGGCGTACATCGCCTGGCCGAGCTTCTGGGAGACGGCCGCGAGCTTCTCCGTGGTCGTACGGATCTCCGCGGTGTCCTCGCCCTTGAGCTTCTCCTTCAGCTCGGCGATGGCCGCCTCGACCTCGGTCTTGACGTCGCCGGGGACCTTGTCCTCGTTGTCCTTGAGGAACTTCTCCGTCTGGTAGACGAGCTGCTCGGCCTGGTTGCGCGTCTCGGCGGCCTCGCGGCGGCGGTGGTCCTCGTCCGCGTACTGCTCGGCCTCTTCACGCATCCGGTTGACCTCGTCCCTCGGCAGCGAGGAGCCGCCGGTGACGGTCATCTTCTGCTCCTTGCCGGTGCCGAGGTCCTTCGCGGCCACGTGCATGATGCCGTTGGCGTCGATGTCGAAGGCGACCTCGATCTGCGGCACACCGCGCGGGGCGGGCGGCAGACCGGTCAGCTCGAACATCCCGAGCTTCTTGTTGTACGCCGCGATCTCGCGCTCGCCCTGGTAGACCTGGATCTGCACCGACGGCTGGTTGTCCTCGGCCGTGGTGAAGATCTCCGAGCGCTTCGTCGGAATCGTCGTGTTGCGCTCGATGAGCTTCGTCATGATGCCGCCCTTGGTCTCGATACCCAGGGACAGCGGGGTCACGTCGAGGAGCAGGACGTCCTTGACCTCACCCTTGAGGACACCGGCCTGGAGCGCGGCGCCGATGGCGACGACCTCGTCCGGGTTGACGCCCTTGTTGGCCTCGCGGCCGCCGGTCAGTTCCTTGACCAGCTCGGCGACGGCGGGCATCCGGGTCGAGCCGCCGACCAGCACCACGTGGTCGATCTCGGAGAGCTGGATTCCCGCGTCCTTGATGACGTTGTGGAACGGGGTCTTGCAGCGGTCCAGCAGATCGGCGGTGAGCTGCTGGAACTGGGCGCGGGAGATCTTCTCGTCCAGGTGCAGCGGGCCCTCGGCGGACGCCGTGATGTACGGCAGGTTGATCGTCGTCTCGGAGGACGACGACAGCTCGATCTTCGCCTTCTCCGCGGCCTCGCGGAGACGCTGGAGAGCCATCTTGTCCTTGGACAGGTCCACACCGTGGCCGTTGGCGAACTGCTTCACCAGGAAGTCGACGACGCGCTGGTCCCAGTCGTCACCACCGAGGTGGTTGTCACCGTTGGTCGCCTTCACCTCGACGACGCCGTCGCCGATCTCCAGCAGCGAGACGTCGAAGGTGCCGCCACCGAGGTCGAAGACCAGGATGGTCTGGTCGTCCTTGTCGAGTCCGTAGGCCAGGGCGGCGGCCGTCGGCTCGTTGACGATACGGAGCACGTTGAGGCCCGCGATCTCGCCGGCCTCCTTGGTGGCCTGGCGCTCCGAGTCGTTGAAGTACGCGGGGACGGTGATCACCGCGTCGGTGACCTTCTCACCCAGGTACGACTCGGCGTCCCGCTTCAGCTTCTGCAGCACGAAGGCCGAGATCTGCTGGGGGTTGAAGTCCTTGCCGTCGAGATTGATCTTCCAGTCGGTGCCCATGTGGCGCTTGACCGACCGGATGGTCCTGTCGACGTTCGTAACCGCCTGGCGCTTCGCGACCTCGCCGACGAGCACCTCGCCGTTCTTGGCGAAGGCGACGACGGACGGCGTGGTCCTGGCGCCCTCGGCGTTGGTGATGACGGTGGGCTCGCCGCCTTCCAGAACGCTGACGACGGAGTTAGTCGTGCCCAGGTCGATGCCGACCGCACGTGCCATTTCGATTCCTCCAACTGACTTGAGTGGAACAGGCTCAAGGATGCATCACAGATCCCATGGAGTCAAAGGACCTGAGTCGAGTCGACTCAACTAAGGTGCGGACGCCTTGTGCCCGGCGGGTTGCCCCCGGTTCACACCCCTTCTCCATGCGATCGTTCTGTATCAAATACCTCGAATGAATCAAAAGCCATGTAAGCCTCAAAGAATCCGGAAAGTAACAGAACGCACAGAAACGGTCAGGTGTGACCTTGAAGCGACGCATGACGTGGCGCCCGCAGCACCGCCTGGAACCCAAGCGCCTTCTGGATCTGACGCTCGGCTCGGCCCTTCTGGTGCTGGCCGCGCCCCTGCTCACGGCAGCCGCCCTCGTCCTCGCACTGTCCCGGCCGGTCAACGGCGTTTTCCGGCGCGACTACCGCACAGGACTCAACGGACGGCCCTTCATCCTGAGTTCCCTGGGCACCCGGCGATTCCGGCTGGATCTGCTCTCCCGGCTCCCCCATGTCGTACGGGGCGACCTGTCCCTGGTGGGACCCGCGCCTCTGAAGGTCGGCTCCGCGGCGGGCGCGGCGCCGTGGCGACAGCTCGTACGGCCGGGACTGACCGGACTGGCACAGGTGCGGCGGCACTCACCCCTGCCGTGGGACGAGGCACCGCTGCTCGACCAGCACTATGTGGAATACCACTGGCTCGGACTCGATCTGGCGATCCTGGCCCATACGCTCCCGGCGCTCTACAAGGGGCGCGTCCAGCGGCCCGGACGGCGGCTCCCCTGGCGGTCCGCGCGGCCCTCCCGGCGCCTGCCGCGGCGGCTTCCGCGCCGGCTCGCCCTGCCGTACTCCCGGTCGGACGCCTACTGGCTGGGCGCCGTACGACCGGACGCCGGCCTCCCGCACGCCCGGCGCAGCCAGGGGCCCGGCACGGTCAGACACCCGGTCGGGACGCCGGTGGGGGCGCCCGCCGGGGCACCGGACCGAGGCGGGGACGCGAGCGGGGAGTGAGCCCCGGGCGCGGACCGGGAGCCAGGTGGAGACTGGTACCGGGCGCGGACCCCGGGCACTGACTCCGAGCGCGGACTACGAGCACCGGGACCGAGCGCCGGGCACCGAGCGACACAGATCACCGGCTGCGCCGCTACATTGCGGCGGGATAAGTGGGTAACCTCAGCCACGGACCGATTAAGTTACCGCTTAGTAGAGTAGCGGTTCTCCCACCCTCGCAGGCCCGAGGAGCCACCACATGCAACTCGCCGCGATCACCGTGTCGCTGGTACTCGCCGTCGTCGGTGTCGCGCTGTTCGGCCGAGCCATCGCGCAGATCTACCGCTTCGTGAAGCTCGGCCAGGCCGTCCCCGCGGGCACGCGCACGGACGAACCCGCCCAGCGCACCCTGACGGTGGCCAAGGAGTTCCTCGGTCACACCCGGATGAACCGCTGGGGTGTCGTCGGGGTGGCGCACTGGTTCGTCGCGGTCGGCTTCTTCTCGCTCGTACTGACCCTGGTGAACGCCTTCGGGCAGCTCTTCAGGGCCGACTGGCTGCTGCCGGTCATCGGTGACTGGACTCCGTACGAGGTCTTCGTCGAGCTGATCGGTCTGCTGACCACCCTCGGCATCCTGACGCTGATCGTCATCCGCCAGCTCTCGCTCCCCGGCCGCGCCGGCCGCAAGTCACGCTTCGCGGGCTCCAACTTCGGCCAGGCGTACTTCGTCGAGGCCGTCATCCTCATCATCGGTGTGGCGATCCTCGTCCTGCGCGGCCTGGAGGGCGCGCTGCACCACGCGGACTCGTACCAGGCGGCGTATCTCGTCTCGTATCCGCTGGTCGCGGCGTTCAAGGGGCTCAGCCTCGGCACCCTCCAGAACCTGGTCTATCTGGTCGCGATGATCAAGATCGGGACGTCCTTCATCTGGATGATCACGGTCGCGCTCAAGACCGACATGGGCGTGGCCTGGCACCGGTTCCTCGCCTTCCCGAACATCTGGTTCAAGCGCGAGGCCGACGGCTCCACGGCGCTCGGCGCGCTGCCGCCGATGACCAGCGCCGGCCAGGAGATCGACTTCGAGGATCCCGGCGAGGACGACGTCTTCGGTGTCTCCCAGGTCGAGCACTTCTCCTGGAAGGGCATCCTCGACTTCTCCACCTGTACGGAGTGCGGCCGCTGCCAGTCGCAGTGCCCTGCCTGGAACACGGGCAAGCCGCTCTCGCCCAAGCTGCTGATCATGTCGCTGCGCGACCACGCGCACGCCAAGGCGCCGTATCTGCTGGCTGGTGGCGGCAAGAACGCGGAGGGCGAGGAGAAGGCCTCCGAGGAGCGGTTGGCCGGGGTGCCCGCCGCGGCCCTCGCGGAGGCCGGGCGCCCGCTGATCGGGACGCTGGAGGAGAACGGCGTCATCGACCCGGACGTGCTCTGGTCCTGCACCACCTGCGGTGCGTGTGTGGAGCAGTGCCCGGTCGACATCGAGCATGTCGACCACATCGTCGACATGCGCCGGTACCAGGTGATGATCGAGAGCGCCTTCCCCAGCGAGGCCGGGACGATGCTCAAGAACCTGGAGAAGAAGGGCAACCCCTGGGGGCTCGCCAAGAAGCAGCGTCTGGAGTGGACCAAGGAGGTCGACTTCGAGGTACCGGTCGTCGGCAAGGATGTCGAGGATCTCTCGGAGGTCGACTACCTCTACTGGGTCGGCTGCGCCGGCGCCCTGGAGGACCGGGCCAAGAAGACCACCAAGGCCTTCGCGGAACTGCTGCACATCGCGGGCGTGTCCTTCGCGATCATGGGCGGCGACGAGAAGTGCACGGGCGACTCGGCCCGCCGTCTGGGCAATGAGCCGCTGTTCCAGCAGCTCGGCCAGGAGAACGTCGCGATGCTGAACATGGCGTTCGGCGAGGACGATGAAGACGGGACGACGGACGGGACGACGGACGGAACGGCGGGCGGGACGGCGGACGGGACTGCGGGCGGGACGGCGGACGGGACTGCGGGCGGAACGGCGAAGAAGCCGAAGTCGTCGAAGAAGATCGTCGCGACCTGCCCGCACTGCTTCAACACCATCGCGAACGAGTACCCGCAGCTCGGCGGTGAGTACGAGGTCATCCACCACACCCAGTTGCTCCAGCATCTCGTCGACGAGGGCAGGCTGGTGCCCGTGACGCCGGTCGAGGGGCTCATCACGTACCACGACCCCTGCTATCTCGGCCGCCACAACAAGGTCTACACACCGCCGCGCGACATCATCGCGAAGGTGCCCGGCCTGCGGAACGAGGAGATGCACCGCCACAAGGAGCGCGGCTTCTGCTGCGGCGCGGGCGGGGCGCGGATGTGGATGGAGGAGCGGATCGGCAAGCGCATCAACAACGAGCGGGTGGACGAGGCGCTCTCGCTGAATCCGGACATCGTCTCGACGGCGTGCCCGTTCTGTCTGGTGATGCTGACCGACTCCGTCAACGGGAAGAAGAACGAGGGTCAGGCGAAGGAGTCGCTCCAGGTGGTGGATGTGGCGCAGCTGCTGCTCGACTCGGTACGGACGCCGGCGGGCCCGGCGGGGTCGGACGAGCAGGAGAGCGCGCCGGACCCGGAGCCTGAGCCGGCGAGGTAGGTGACGCCTCCGCCTCCGCCTGCGGGAACGAGCCGGACCTGTCTGGGAGCGGGTCCGGCTCTTTCCGTTGGAGCGCCGCTTTGCCGGGGCGCCGCTTTGCCGGGGCGCCGCTTCCCGGGGTGTCGGCCGTACATGTTCGTTTGCTTTCGCATGTTCGTTTGCTTTCGTTCCCCGGTTGAACGAGAGCATCATGTGTGGCCGACGACCGGCCACCGCGACCGGACGTGCGAATGGGCCGGATGAGACGGATGGGGTGGGGTCGGTCGTGCGGATCGTGCGGATACGCGTCGCGACGAGGGCCGGAAGAGCTGCGAGGCACGCCGGTGTCTGCGCCCTCGTCTGTACGGCGGTGCTGGTGGCGGGGTGTACGGCCTCGTCCGACCCGGCCGACGGCGGGGGCAAGGGGACGAAGGCCAAGAACGGCGACACCGCCCCGCTCACCGGCGAGGCGGGTGCCGCGCGCCGCCCGGTCCCGCTCGGCCGGGGCAGCCGCCTGCCGGACGACTTCAATGGCGACGGCCACCGTGATCTCGTACTGAACGACCTGGTCAAGGCGCCGGGCGACTCGTACGGAGACGACGCGGGCATCGGAATCGTGTACGGAACGGCCGCGCGAGCGGGCGGGGGCAAGGGCAGCGGTAGGGCAGCGACCGGGGCTTCCGGGACCAGGGCTTCCGGGGCCGGGGCTTCCGGGACCGGCGCCGGTGTCGACCCCGCCGTACGTCAGACCATCGGTCCACGTACGCACGGTGCCCGTGTGGCGGGCGTGCTCCCGGCCGCGTTCGACGCCGAGGCGGCGTGCGATCTCGATCAGGACGGCTTCGGCGATCTGATCATCGCCACGGACCCGCCGTACGACGGCAACGGTATGCCGCCCGTACCGCTCCAGATCCTCTTCGGCGGCCCCACCGGACTGGGCGGCAGGGCGGTGGTCCTCCGGATCCCCGGCAAGGCGCGCTTCGGCAACGAATGGCCCGACCACCCCGTCTGCGGCGACTTCGACGGCGACGGAAAGGTGGATCTCGCGGTCACCGCGAGCGCGGGCCAGGTCAGTTTCCTGCGGGGCCCCTTCGCCCGGACCGGCGCCCCGCGCGGCGCCTCGGCACCGATCCCCGGCGGCGGCCCGGTCCTCGAAGCGCCCGCGCCCACGGCGGATGTCGACGACGACGGTTACGACGACCTCGTGTACTCCGCCCGCGCCCGGACACCTGGTACGGCCGCACAGGGCAAGCTGCTGCTCGGGGGTCCCGACGGTCCGGGGCGCCCGGGAGGCCCGTACCGTTTCAAGGCGGTGGAACCGCCGCCCGCGCCCGTGCTCCCGGGGGCGGCGACCGGTTCGTCGGGCGCCCCGTCGGGCAAGGGCAGGACCGTCACCGACCTTCTCCTCTCCGCCGACTTCACCGGGGACGAGCGCCCGGACCTGGTGACCCGTACCCACCGGGGCGAGGCGACGGATCTGATCGCGCTCTACGCGTCGACGGACGCCGGTACGACCGGGGACGGCGGGACCACCGACACGACGGGGACCGCCGGCACGAGCGGGACCGCCGGCACGAGCGGGACCGCCGACAGGGCAGGAACGACCGGGGGCATGACGAACCGTCCGCTGATCACGTTCAGCACATCGATCTTCCTGCGGTAGACCCCCGGGGCAGCTGGGGCAAACCCCCCAGGGTCCCCCTAGGGGATGTCACAGCTCGGCCGCAATGGCCCGCTCGTTCCGCCGCCCCCGCCGTCCCGCCGGTCGAGACCAGGTACGTTCGATTGCGTGGCTGGATTCAGGATCGGACGCGGCCGGGACAACCGCACCCCGCGACAACAACCGCAGCGGCAGGGGCAGCAGCCGTACGGACGGCAGGCAGCGCCGCCACCCGGTTACGGGGGCGGGCACCAGGCCGCGCCTCCGTACGGGCAGCAGCAATGGCCTCCGACGAACGGTGGCAGCGGCCAGTACGGCGGACATGGCGGGCATGGCGCACATGGTGGCGGGCACGGCGCACACGGTGGCGGTGGCGGGCACGGCGAGCCGGAGTACTTCGGTGACCCGTACGCCCAGCAGCCCCCGCACACCCCCCAGGGCCGGCCGGGCCAGCACGGCGACCCGTACGCCAACAACCCGGGCCACACCCAGGCGTTCAGCCTCGGTGACGACCCGTACGGCGACGGCGCCACCTACCACGCGGGTGCCGCCCCGGCCCCCGCCGGCCCGCGGCTGCGCTGGAAGGAACTGCTGAGCGGCATCGTGCTGCGCCCCGGCGCGACGTTCCTCCAGATGCGCGACTACCCGGTCTGGGGCCCCGCGCTGGTCGTCACGTTCCTCTACGGTCTGCTGGCGCTCTTCGGCTTCGACACGGCCCGTGACGACGCCATCAACGCGACACTGACCACCGCCATCCCGTACGTCCTGACGACGGCCGTCGCCTTGGTCCTCGGCGGTCTGATCCTGGGCGCGGTGACCCATACGCTGGCCCGCCAGCTCGGCGGCGACGGCGCCTGGCAGCCGACCGTGGGCCTGTCCATGCTGATCATGTCGATCACGGACGCCCCGCGCCTGGTCTTCGCGCTCTTCCTGGGCGGCGAGAACTCCCTGGTACAACTCCTCGGCTGGGCCACCTGGCTCGCGTCGGGGGCGCTCTTCACCATCATGGTGGGCAAGTCGCACGATCTGCCGTGGCCGAAGGCGCTGGGGGCGTCGGCGATCCAGCTCATAGCGCTGCTGTCGCTGCTGAAGCTGGGCACGATCTGACCCTCTGCCCCGGAGGGCCCCGGACGGGGCCCTCCGCCGCGCCCGCGCCGCGGACCTACTCGCCGCGGACCGCTCGTCCCGCCCCTACTCGCCTCGGCGTACGACGGGCGGCTGAACGCTCCAGGGGAAGTTGATCCAGTCCTCGGTGCGCTTCCAGACGTACTCGCACTTCACGAGGGACTGGGTCTTCTCGTAGATGACCGCGCTGCGCACCTCGGCGACATGGTCCACACAGAAGTCGCGGACCAGCTTGAGCGTCTTGCCGGTGTCGGCGACGTCGTCCGCGACGAGGACCTTCTTGTGGGAGAAGTCGACGACGTCGGGCACGGGCGCCAGCATGACCGGCATGGCGAGGGTGGTGCCGACGCCTGTGTAGAACTCGACGTTGACCAGATGGATGTTCTTGCAGTCCAGGGCGTAGGCGAGCCCGCCGGCGACAAAGACGCCACCGCGCGCGATGCTGAGCACGATGTCGGGTTCGTAACCGTCGTCCGCGATCGTCTGCGCGAGTTCGCGGACGGCCACGCCGAACGTCTCGTACGACAGATTCTCCCGGCGCCCGGTCATGTCAGACCTGGGTCCGGTGGAAGTTCAGATAGGACCGTGACGCCGTCGGCCCCCGCTGCCCCTGATAGCGCGAGCCGTACCTCTCGGAGCCGTACGGGAACTCCGCGGGCGAGCTGAGCCGGAAGAGACAGAGCTGCCCGATCTTCATACCGGGCCAGAGCTTGATGGGCAGCGTCGCCAGATTCGACAGTTCGAGCGTGACATGCCCGGAGAACCCGGGGTCGATGAAGCCGGCGGTCGAATGGGTCACCAGCCCGAGTCGCCCGAGGCTGGACTTCCCCTCCAGCCGGGAGGCGATGTCGTCGGGGAGCGAGATGATCTCGTACGTCGACGCGAGCACGAACTCCCCGGGGTGCAGGATGAACGGCTCGTCCCCCTCCGGCTCGACCATCCGCGTCAGATCGGCCTGCTCTACGGCGGGGTCGATATGCGGATAACGGTGATTCTCGAACACCCGGAAGAACCGGTCGAGCCGCACATCGATGCTGGAGGGCTGCACCATCGAGCCTTCGTACGGCTCGATGCGCACGCGTCCGGAATCGAGCTCGGCCCGGATGTCCTTGTCTGAGAGAAGCACGCCCCGAGGATACGCAGAGCGTGCGAGCCCACCCCAACCGGGCGGGCTCGCACACCTGTGCCGACCAGGGTCAGCGCTGTTCCGACTCCACGACCGCCTTCACCGGCTCCACGGGCACGGCATGCCGCAACCGCGCACACCGCGGACACCGGATGAGCCGACCGGGCCCGATCCTGGCGGTGTCGAGCTGCTGCATCGGGAACGTCGTAGTACTGAACACATGCCCTTCGGCACAGCGGACGACGGTGCGCTCCATCAAGTCCATCAGGTCCCTTCCCCAACAAACGCGGACGAACGCCCACACTAGGGGATCAAGAGGGCACCCCCCGCCCCGGCACTCCGCCCCGACCCTACGCCCCAACTCCCGCCCGCCACCCCCACTTCCACCCCCGAACACCACAGAAACCCCGCGGCGCAATACGCCCGGGGTCCCTGATGAGGTAAAGTGTCCGACGAAGCGAAGCCGATCACCGGCCGCCTCGCGGGTGTAGTTTAATGGTAGAACATGAGCTTCCCAAGCTCAGAGCGCGAGTTCGATTCTCGTCACCCGCTCCACGACGAAGGCCCAGGTCATAGACCCGGGCCTTGTTTGTTGTCTAGACCTCTCACGCCCCCTCGCACCACTTGCGCACCACTTGGGAGGCGGAACACCCCGCCCACGCAGGCAACCCCAGGCGCTTCGTTTATTCGTTCGATGAATGTCTCGAATGGCGAGATCGACTTCGTGTGACCCGCGTCACGTGCGCCTCGGCCGGCCAGAGTACTGGAAGCGGCGGCCACGAACACACCGACTCCTCTTCTGACCTGGGGAGTTGAGGGTAAAAAGTGGACTCTCAACCGCCCCCTGGGTGCCGCCTCCACCGGCTCTAGCAACCGCTCGGGGGGCCGACACGGCACTGCGTCGGCCCCCCGAGGCGGGTGTCGGAGGGGGTCAGGCGTGGCGCACCACTGGCGCACCACTTGGGACATTGTCCGAGGCGGACCGTCCGTCGCCGTGGTTGCTGACGGCGTCCTTCCGCGCGGCCCGTACGCGCGCGTCGAGGCCCTGAGCGACTTCCTTCTGCCGGTCCATGGGCGAGTGCTGATAGATCAGCGCCGCCTTCTCCGACGACTGCCCGGCACGCACCATCACATCCTTGAGCGTGCCGCCGGACTGAGCGACGAGGGTGTTACCGGTGTGCCGCAGATCGTAGAACCGGAAGTTGGGCGGCAGCCCAACCTTGTCCCGGGCCCTGCGCCACTTCCGCCCGAACGTGGAACGACGGAAGGAGGCCGCCGCTCGCCCACGAACAGCAGTCCGTCGGGCTCCTTGGCCGCAAACCAGTCGAGATGCCGACGGACATCGACATACAAGAAGCCAGGCAGCACAACGGTGCGCTTCCCCGCCTCGGACTTGGTGTCACCGGTCACCCGGCGGCCGGTGGTCAGTTCGGGCGCGGCCCGGCTGATACGCAGCAGGACGGGCTCGTGCTGCTCGACGCCGCGCCGCTCGCGCGGATCGGGCTCGTGAGGCTCGTCCGGCAGAACTACGTCGGGCCGCCGCAATTCGGCCTGCTCCTCCGGCCGCAGGCTGGCGTAGGCGGCGAAGTAGACCATCAGCCGCCAGCGTGGACCCATCGCGTCGGCGAGGGCGTCCACCTGCTCCACGGTGGCCACCGGCCGCTCGTCGGCGGACTCCTTGCCCGCCCCCTTTATCCGGCACGGGTTACGCCGGATCAGCTCATCGTCGGCCGCCGTCTGCAGAATCGCCTTCACGAGCCTGTACGCCTTCGCGACCGTCGTGTCTGCCTTGAGGGTCTCCAGACGTTCGGCTCGCCAGGCACGAACCCGGGGAGGAGTGATCTCGTCAAGGTCCCATTGCCGGAAGGTCGGCAGGATGTGCAGCCGCAGCAAGCGACGGTACAGCTCTTCCGTGGTGGCCGCGAGCTTACGCTCGTCGACCCAGCGCAAGGCGTACTCCTCGAAGTTGACGGCCCCGGCATCCGGGTCGGTCCAGTCACCTCGGGTGAGATCCGCCTCGATCTGGGACAGCCAGATGTCCGCGTCCGTCTTGGTCGCGAAGGTCTCCGGCGCGCGCCGCCGCAGCCCGGTGGGGTCAACGTAGCTGGCCGTCCAACGCCCCGACGCGTACTGCCGCACCGCTCCGAAGCGGCGCTTCGCCACCTTCTGCCTCGCCATCAGGCCGCCCTCCCGTAGTGGGCACGGGTCCGACGGACGGCGGGCTGGACGGTGTTGGCCTCGATGAACGCGTCAAGCACGCTCCGGGAGACGCGGACATGGCGTCCGACCTTGACGAAGGCGATGCGGCGCTCCGCGACGAGGCGGCGGACGAAGCGGACGCCGGTGCCGAGGCGTTCGGCTGCCTCGTCCACGGTGAGGAGGCAGTCGGCGGTGAGTGTCACCTCCTTCGCGGTGCGCGGGGGCTGCGTGGAGGCATGGGGTATCGCCGGCCGGGGCAAGGCGGGGTCCTTCCTTCGCAGGCGTGTGGCACGGCAATGCCGGCCTGCGGGGTTGATCGTGTGGGATGGCGGTCGTGTGTACGGGCGTCCGCCCCTGGGGTCTGCGGGCCAGGGCGGAGGTTGGGCTACGCGTCGCCGCTGGGGCCGTTTCCGTCGGCCGGATGGTCCCCCGGCGCTGGCCCGTAAGCCTCCAGCAGGTGGCTGTCGGCGGCTTGGGCGATGGCGTTGGAGACCATCACGTCGGCCTCTTCGCGGATGTCAGGGTGTTCGACGAGGTAGGCGTCGAGGGCGACCCGGGCCTTCGTGAAGGCCGCGCTGGCGCGCTGCGTCTGACGGAAAGCGTCGACGACGGCGTCGATGAGCTCCATGGCTCGGGCCTTGGCGGCGAGCTGCGGCGGCCCGACCAGGTTGCGCAGGTCGACGCCGAACACCTCGGCGAAGCCGATCGCCTCGTCCACGTTGATGCGGCGCTTGCGGTTCTCGATGCGCCAGACCGCGGACGGGTTCATGTCGAAGCCGGCCTCGTTCAGGCGGTCGGACAGCGAGTTGGTACTCCAGCCACGGGCTTCCCGCTCCAGTTTGATCCGCACCGCGACGTTCTCCTCGCCGCTGATCAGCACGCCCTGCTGGGAGCTTTCGTCCACCGCGACCACATCCTTCCGTTTGTAGCGAGTCTCTGCCGTTCGCAGGAACAGGTAAAACGATAGCATGCGTTCTGCGGTACGCAAAACGCTTCTGCGATCGGCAATCCGTGTGGCATGCTGGTAGTCCCACCAGCGCAGTGCCAAGGAACCCCACCACAGGACGCGAAAAGCCCCCCAGCCGTGCCGGGGGGCCAAGCGCAAACCTCTCAACCGCCATCCCTAGCGATCAACCCGCGAGGCCGGGATTGCCGTCCCATATGGCCCGCAAGCAGAGGAGCAGAACCAGTATGCCCGACCCCCAGCCGAACACGCCATCCCTCCCCGCCACGCCCGTCGCATGGCCAACCGTCGCCATACCCGGCCAGCCGACCGAACCCGCACCGCCCACGCCAACTCCCGCGGAGCCGCCTGCCGATGAGCCCGGTCCCGCTCTGGTCTCCGAGGGGGAGCAGGTGCTGGCTGATCTGCGGGCGCAGGTCCGGCGGTATGTCGTGCTGCCGCATGAGGAAGCCGTCACGGCCGTGACCTTGTGGGTTGCTGCCACCCATCTGCAGACCGCGTGGCAGCACGCGCCGAGGCTGGCCGTCGTCGGCCCGGCCAAACGGTGCGGCAAATCGCGGCTCCTGGACGTGATCACCGAAACCGTCCACGACCCGCTCATCACGGTCAACGCATCGGCCGCCGCGGTCTTCCGGTCCATCACCGAGACCCCGCCGACCCTGCTGGTCGACGAAGCCGACACCCTCTTCGGATCCACGAAAGTCGCGGAGAAGAACGAGGAGATGCGCGGCCTGCTCAACGCGGGACATCAGCGCAACCGGCCCACCCTCCGGGTCTCCGGACCCAACCACGAAGTGGCGAAGTTCCCCACCTTCGCCATGGCAGCCCTCGCGGGCATCGGCGACCTGCCCGACACGATCATGGACCGCTCCGTCGTCATCCGGATGCGCCGCCGCAGGCCCGGCGAAAGGGTCGCGGAGTTCCGCACCTTCCGTGACACCCCTGCCCTCCACGCACTACGCGACCGGCTCGCGGCATGGCTGGCCCCACTCCACGCCGACGCGATGGAGCTGACCCCGGCCATGCCGGTCGAAGACCGCGCAGCCGACACCTGGCAGCCGCTGATCGCCGTCGCCGACCTCGCTGGCGGACCATGGCCCGACCTCGCCCGCGCCGCCTGCCTGGCCATGACGGGCCATGAGGCCCGCCAGGACCAGGACACCAGTGGCCTGGGAATCCGGCTGCTCGTCGACATCCGCCGCGCCTTCGCTACCGAGGGCAACCCGCCGGTGATCCGCACCAGCCGCCTCCTCGACATCCTCAACAAGGACGACGAGACCCCCTGGCCGCAGTACACCGCCAACGGCCTCACGCCTCGCGGGCTGCAACTCCTGCTCAGGGACTACGGCATCAGCTCGGCCAACCGCCGCTTCCACGGCGACGTCCAGGCCAAGGGCTTCGCCCACCTGCAGTTCACCGACGCCTGGGCGCGCTACTGCCCCGAACTCACAATCGGCGTCTGACCCGGCACGACCCGTCGCGACTCGTCTCGACGCAGGTCAGCGCGGGGACGAGTCGCGGGCCGGCAACGAGTCGACCCGACATCACCGCCGCACCCGTACCTGCCCTGACCAGGCACGCAACGAGTCGCGACGAGTCTCCCATCTCCCCACACCACGGCCACGTCAGCCGCCCCGACGCATTCCTGGAGCACCACCCTTGCCTTCACCCACCACCGCCATCGCCTCGCCCGCTGCCCCGGCGCCACTGGCCGCCGCGATCCGCACGGGTGTGGCACTGCTGGCCGTGGCAGCCTTCGCGCTCTCCTACGACGCCCTGCGCCAGATGGCCACCGCCAGCCACATCAACCGGGCACTCACCTACGCCTTCCCCCTCGTCATCGACGGCTTCATCGCCATCGGCATCGGCGCCCTGCTCATCCTGCGCACCGCACCGCTGCCCGCCCGCCTCTACGTCTCGGCCCTGGTCGGCATCGCCACCGCCACGAGCATCTGGGCCAACGTCCTGCACGCCATCCGCCTCAACCAGCAGGCCCACGACACAGGGCTCCGTCTCGACGACCTCACCGTCGGCGTCATCTCCGCCATCGCTCCACTCGCCCTGGCCGGAGCCGTCCACCTCTACCTCCTCGTCGCCCGCCGCCCCACCACCCCCAACCGCCACAGCAGTGAGCGCCACAACCCCCAGGCCAGCCACAAACGCACGGAGGTAGGCAAGGACAGCGCCACGAAACCGGCACCCGCCGCAGACGCCAGCAACGTGGCGGAACCGTCTCCGAATCCAGTGGCCAAAACCGCGCACCAGGCCGGCAAGCCGGGAGGCAAACAGCCAAGCATTTCCCTGGAGCAGGCCATCGACATCGGACGCACAGCCCCCCTTGGACGGGCCGGCCGCGTCTCACGCCGCAACATCGAGAAAGCGATCCGCGACAAGGGGTTCGGTATCGCCCGAAGCCGCCTGGACGAGATCAAAGACCTGCTGCAGGCCGAACTCGACATGGAACTCGACAAGGCCACCACCGGCAGCGCCTGAACCCCCGCAGCCGACAACACCTCAGCCCGCCACTCCTGCGCATTAGTACGGGAACGGCGGGTCCCCACCCCACCACCGCTCACAGGAGTCCCCATGCACGACAAGCACAACGAACTGCCCGCCGGACCCGAGCAGGTGATCACGGCCCCGGACACAGGCGGAGCAAGGAATGGCGCTGGACCGTCCACCGGCCGGTCCAGCGCTGTCTCCGCCCCAGGGGTGGCGGAGGAACTCGGGCACCAGGGGGCGCCCGAGGAGGAGAAGCCCTGCGACACCACCGCCCGATCGCTGTCACGCGCCGCCGATGAAGCCGCGCTCCACCGCGTCGCCCGCCGCCGCAAGCGCGACACAAGCCAGCGCAAAGAGCGCGTCGACGTCCGCTACAGCGTCGGCGAAAAGACCGAGATCCTCGCCAGGGCGCGGTCGCTGAACATCGCGGGCGCCCACTACGTCGGCGCCGTCGTCATGGCCCATGTCCACGGCGACCTCACCCTGCCCGGCCAGCGCACCCCACTCGACGACTACATCGACGAACTCGCCGCTCTGCGCACCCAGGTCGCCAAGCTCGGCACCAACGTCAACCAGATCGCCCACCGCCTCAACGCGAACGGTTCCGCACACCCTGTGGACACAGCAGTCCTCGCCGAGGCCAAGCACACACTGACGCAGGTCCGCGCCACACTGGCCGATCTCGACGAGACCGCGGATCGAGCGGTGTCCGCGAAGGCGGCGTAAGTGATCGCGAACATCGTCAAGCCCGGCCGCAACACGCGCGGCGTCATCAACTACCTCTACGGCCCCGGCCGGGCCAACGAACACACCGATCCCCACCTGGTCGCCTCCTGGGACGGCTTCGCCCCCGACCCAGGACGCTCGGCCGACGAAAACGCCGCCCGCGCCCAGCTCTCCAAGGCCATGGACCTGCGTGTCAAGCAGGCAGGTGACCGCGCACCGGACGGCCATGTCTGGCACTGCTCCGTACGCGCCGCCCCCACCGACCGCGTCCTCACCGATACCGAGTGGGCCGCCATCGCCCGCCGAGTCGTCTCAGCAGCGGGCATCGCCCCCGAAGGCGACCCCGACGGATGCCGCTGGATCGCCGTACGCCACGCAGACGACCACATCCACATCGTCGCCACCAAGGTCCGAGGCGACCTCACGCCGGCACGGAACTGGAACGACTACCGCCGCGTCAACAAAGAACTCGTCGCCATCGAAACCGAACTCGGCCTGTTCCGGGCCGAGCGGGGCGACCACACCGCCGCCAAACGCCCCACCCGTGCCGAGAAAGAGAAAGCCACTCGCTGGGGACACCAGCTCACCGCCCGCGAGCGTCTGCGCGGACACGTGCGCGCCGCCCTGGCCGGAGCCGCCAGCGAGGACGAGTTCTTCGCTCGACTCGCAGAAGAGGGTGTACGCGTCAAAATGCGCATCGCACCGTCAGGCGACCCCATCGGCTACTCCGTCGCCATCGTCGGCGACCGCAACGCCGACCGCGATCCCATCTGGTTCTCCGGCGCCAAACTCGCCCCCGACCTCTCCTTTCCCCGCATCCGCCAACGCCTCACCGCTAGCAACCTCCCACACGACGAGGTAACCGGCACCGCACCGACACCCCAGCGCGGACCCTCGTACGCCCGTCGCAACGCCGTCGCCACGGCAACCCAGGCCCTTGACCTGCTGAACGGCGATGACGAGGGCGCAGCAGCCGCCCAACTGGTCGGCACAGGCGAACTCCTCGACGCCCTCGCCAAGACCTCGGCCGCCCAGACCCGAACCGAGCTGCACGAAGCGGCCCGTTCCTTCGAACGCGCCACCCGCTCCCACATCCACGCCCAGCGCACCCACTACCGCGCTCTGCGCAAAGCCGCCCGCGACATCATCCGCGCCGGCCCCTCCCTCGGCCGAGGCGAGGACGGCGCCACCAGCGCAATGATCATCGACACCCTCATCTTCCTCGCCATCGCCGCCGCCCACTGGCACGCCGCCCGCAGCCACACCCAGCAAGCCGCCGCCTCGCACCAAGCCGCCCAGCATCTGCGCGCCGCCTACCGCACCGCCGCACAGACCCCCATGGCCGAGATGCGCGCACACGGTCAGAACCTGCCGCCCCACACCAGGGCCCGCTACGCCGACACCCTCCGCGCCGTTCTGCCCGAACACGCCGACCGCATCCAGGGCGAGCCGAACTGGCCCGCCCTCGCCGCCACCCTCGCCGAAGCCCAGCACGCCGGACACGACACCACCGCCCTTCTCCACAAGGCTGTGGAAACAAGGGAATTGCATACTGCCGACTCCCTCAGCGATGTCCTCATCTGGCGCCTCCGCCACAACGCCAAACTCCCCGCCGCCGCGACACCACCACGATCTGCGAAGCGCGGCGTGCCCCGGCTCCAGAGCACTGCGGCCATCCAGCCGCCCAACTACAACCCTCCACCGTCCCCCACCCCGCCCAGCGCCCGAAGCAGCCGGAGCCGCTGACACGGAAACCGCATGCGCGAAGAGGCATGGATGTGCCTCGGGAGCGAGGTGGTGGTGTCAGTCCTGCGTGTCTTCCCAGTAGTCGGTGAGCATCTCGCCCGGCCAGCCGGGTTCGCGTACCTCCCCACGCGGGCCCATCTCCCGGAAGTAGGGAGCAAGGTCGAAGACCGGGCTTCCGTCGATCGCGTCCAGGTCGGTGACGTGCAGGTCCAGGCCGTCGACCTTCAGCAGCCGGGGGAAGGACTGGGCGAGCTGGTTCGGCCGGCGGTGGTTGCGGTGGACGAACGTCCCGGTGGACGGCCACTCGGGATTGTTGCGGGGACTGCGGGCGTGGAGAGCGACGTCGTCGGGCGACGCCTTGTGGAAGTGCCAGACAACCAGCAGGTGGGAGAACTCCTCCAGACCCCGGACGACCTCGACGGGGAAGTCCGGGTTCAGGCGGATGATGGCCGTGCCCGTCCAGTGGTCGTCGATGGGCTCGGTGCGTCCGCCGACCACGGTGGCGATGGGCCTGATCTCCAGTGACTTCGTCACGCGATCCGCACTCCCCTTCGATTCTCCGTGGCGACGGGGTCAATCTACTCGGGCGAGATATGCGGCAGCCCGCGCGTCCAACTCGGCGACCACCGGGATGCCACGGCGCCGGTACGGAGAGACAAGTTGGCGCATATCCACGACCGCCTGCCGTGCGCGTCCGGAGTAAATACCCTCCTCCATCGCGTCCAGGACGCCGCCCCAGGTTGCGCATGCTTCCTCCACGCTCCCGCTCGCGATCTGCGTGGCGCCGAGGTATCCGAGCGTCACCGCGTGCGTACGGCGAAACGCGGCTCCACGTGTCCGCACGCTGCGACGGAATTGTCGGATCGCGCCCTGCCGGTCTCCGCAGTCCCTCAGCGTGCACGCCGTCTCATGGGCCAGCGACGCCTCCGCGAAGAAGAACGTGCGGTAGGGCTCCCTGACGTCCTCGCTGGCCGAGGCAAGATCGTCCTCGGCCTTCATCAGAGCCTTCGCCGCCGCCTGCTTCCGCCCATTGGCAGCCAGACCACGTGCGTGCCTGGCCCAAAATGAGAAGTGCCGCTTCCCGCGTCGGGCGACATACCCCAGGACGTGCTCCGCGACGGCCCACTCCCGCCGCACCACAACTACCTGTTCCGGGCCGACCGGGGAACGTTCCAGCACACCCTGGACCGGCTGCCAGCCGTGCGCAACCTGTGGCTGCGCACGGCCCTCGACAACCTCACGCACGACAGGCCGACCGGCTTCCTCACAGTGGTCCGGAAGTCGAACAGCGCCAGCCTCCCGTGCTTCCCGAAGTGGCGTCCTCGTCGGTCATTCTCCGATGCCCCTTGGCCTACTCGTCCTTGGCAAGCCAGGAGCGAGCTGCGCGGCGCGAGCGGCTACTCCGCGGAGAGCGCTGCCCATTCGCGGTCGAGGATGGCGTGCACCACGGAGTCACGCCATCGGCCGTTCTTGAGGATGTGCTCGCGGATGGTGCCCTCTTCCACCATGCCCGCAGCCGCCATAGTCCTTGCCGACGCTGTGTTGAGCGGGGACCGCGCTCCCCAGATTCGGTGCAGGTCCAGGTCCTCGAACCCGAGGCCGAGCAGGAGACGTACGGTCTCCAGCCCGTACCCGATACCCCATGCGTTCGGGTGCAGCGCGAAGCCGAAAGTAGCCGCGCGCTGCTGGTGGGGATCGAGGGCGATCCGGCCGAACCCGATCAACTCGTCCGTCTTCCGCTCCACGACAGCAAGCGCGTACTCACCGCGCGGCTCCGCCGCGGCCGACGCGATCGAGCGGATCACGATCTGTTCGACCTGCTCGTGCGTGCGTGGCTCGAACGACAAATGCTCGACCGCCTCGGCACTGCCGTAGATGGCGAACACGGCGGCGATGTCATCGACGGTGAGTTCCCGGAGGCCGATCCGGGTGCTTGATCGCGTGACCGGGTACATGCTCCGGACTCTACCCGCGGGGCAGGGCCGGCCGATGGGCCGGGAAGGCTTCGATCTCCGCGCGAAGATCGCGGGCGACAACGGCCCTCTGCGCAGGGTTGCTTGTGAGTGCCTGGCGGACGCGCATTGCGGACACGACGATGCCGTTGTTCCTGTGCGATGGAGGCAGGTCCAGCACCGGACGAATGGCTTCAGCCGCACCGTCGACGTCGCCGCTGAACAGCCGGACCAGCGCGAGGTCGCACTGCGCCCCGGCCAGATCCCCGAAGGCCCAGTTGGGCTCGCTCGGATCGGCGAATCCCTGCACCGCGCGCTCCGCCTGCGTGATCAGTCCTTGATCGCCGTGGCCCAGGAGCGCTTCCGATTCCACCTCGTAGTAGAGCTGCTTCTCGGGCGCGTAGGTGAACAGCCCGCCGAGCTGGTCCAGATCGTCGGGCACCACACGCTCCCGCCTCTCCGTGGCCTCACGGTTGGCGATGGACGCCGTCTCCGCATCGCCGAGGCGTGCTGCGGCGCGGGATTGCAGACCGAGGAGCCACAGACCTACGGTCCCCTGCAGATTCGCGGAGGTCTCGGCGCCCTTGCTCGCGTAGTGGTAGGCGTCCCCGGGCATATCCGCCCAGTAGGCGATCAGACTCTTGAGACCGTCGGTGAGGGCGATGAGCCCGGGGTGTTCGGCGTCCTTGGCACAGGATGCCGCCACCCGGGTCATGGTCATGGCCTGGTGCGGCACCTCCATGTCGTTGAAGCCCTTGGCCACGAGGAACGACAGCACAGCGCCCTTGAAGTTCAGGTCACGCAGCTGCGACGGCCGGACTCTGCCGCCCTCCAGGAGCCGGAAGACCTGGTCCTGGGTCTCCAGCAGGTCATCCCAGATCGATGCGAGAGGTTCCCGCGGATACGCGGTCACCAGACGCGTCACCTCGTCGTCGAGAAGGCCCAGCGTGTCGTCGCCCACCGTCTGACGGTCCTTACCGAGGAGGAACTCCTTCGCGCGTCGCACAGCCATGGTGCCCGTCCTTTTCATCTCATTCAGGTCCACGCCGGAATCGGCTTGGAGTTCGGTCGGTGACGCGCCGGTCAGAGGAGCGAAGCTCGCCGCGGCTTCCGCGGCCACATCCGTCCAGAGGTCGTCGATGCTGTGGTTCAGCATCTGGACGACGGTCGGCCGGAACGCTCGCTGCGGCTTGCGGCCTTCGTAGATCCAGCCCTCGACGGTCTTCAGGGCAGGGACCTCGGCGCCAATCTCGCCGGCGACCTTTCTGTACTCCAGGAGGAAATCCTCCGGACTTCGTACGCCACGCGCCTCAAGAGCGTGCCGGAAGAACAACACGAGTGCCTCCGATTCCGTCCGCAGAGCACGTCACTGCCCCGACGGTAGAACGCTGTCCCCATCAAGCTGCCCGATTCAGACGGTACTTAGTGAGTCCGAGGGAAGCCCGAGGGATGGCAGAGGAAGCCGTCAAATGCGCCTCTCAAGCCGAGGGCGGATTGGGGGTAGATCCGTCGGGGAGCGGTTGCAACGCTTGAAGCCCCTCACCGAGGGTGCCCAAACAAGCACACAGGGCCGTGTCCACCACTGGGTCGGTCCTGCGCTCCTCCCAAGAGGACGTGATGACGACGACAGCCGTACGGACACCTCGCGCGGTCCACCGCCGCGACGGGGAAGTGATGAACGAGCACATCGAGGTCGCTCCCTGCCGCGATGGCGGACCGCCCCGCGCTGAGGACGCATGCCAGGTAGGAGCCATACGCCGTATCGCTGCCGCCAGACTGAGGCACTGCGGTCTTGAGGCGCTGACCGACACGGTGTTGCTGCTCATCTCCGAACTCCTCACCAACGCGATGACGCACAGCGGTACCAAGGAGATCGATCTGCACCTTGCCGTAGGGGACGGCTTCCTGAGCGTCACCGTCGTCGACGGGATGCCGGGCCGTGCCACACCTAGGCACGCCAATGACAACGCGGTGTCGGGGCGCGGCCTCGTACTCGTCGAGAGCCTGGTGGAGGAGGCCGGCGGGAGCTGGGGAACCAGCGCCGGTGGCGCGGAAACCTGGTGCACGATCCCACTGGAAGTGCCCTCGTGTCCGGGGTGACGGCCGTGGGACCGGTTGCCGGCTTCGGTACTCCCGCCCGTACGGAGGTCGCGAGACGGACGGGGCCTCTGGCTCCGCTGACCGTCGGCCTGCACCATCGCCTCGCGGGACTCTGGCCGACCCTCCCCCCAGAAACGCCCGTCCTTGACGATCTGTTTGAGTCTCTGGAAGCGGTGCTCGGCGAGCACGCTGATCCGGACGCCGAGGAGACCAACCAGGCCAACGTGCGACTCAGAATGATGCTCCCGCTCCTTCTCGACATCGCTGGTCGGCAGTCCCATCCCGAAGTCGCCCAGGTGGCCGAACGGCTCGGAACCGTCGAGATCGAGGCCCGGCCTCGCGACTTCCTGCGGGCGCGGGCGCAGACGCGGCGGCTCGCCCTTGCTGTCCTGGATCTAGTGGATCTGCTGGTGAAGGCAACGTCGCCATGAGCCCTACACCGGGCGGGCCGCTCCTCCACCCGCAACTGCGCGTGCAGGTACGTCCCCCGCAGGAGGCGTGCGGCTACGAGTTCGTCCGCGACCGGCTCGCCGATCCTCTCCTCGCGGAGGCCGACGTCGCGATCCAGGTCCACCGCATCCCGCTTGTGGCCGTGCCGGTAGGCGGACGACCGCGCTGCGGCCTCCGTCGCGGTGGGCACTTCATTACGGAGCCGGCACGCATCCACCCCCATGCCGAAGCGCGGCACCTGCCTATTGGTACGACATGTGCTCCGGCAGCCCGCCGTGCTTTCAGGGCGCGGCGGCCGGCCTCTTGGCCCTGCGGAGATCTGCTCCACCGCCCTGTCATCGTTCGTAAATCCGAGGAGTTTCGTGCAGCCCAAGCCGCTGGACACGGCACCGTCAGTCCATGCCCTGATCGGCGCAGAACTCAGATACCACCGCGAAAAGAAAGAAATGCCGCAGAGCGAGGTGGGGCGGCTGCTGTTCCTGACCGGTGCCTTCATCGGAATGCTGGAGTCAGGTACGCGCAGAATGCGGCCCGAAATCGCGCTCAAGCTCGACGAACTCCTCGACTCCGGAGGGTATTTCTTCCGAGTCTGTACGACGCTGAAGGATTTACGGCAGCCGGACCAAAGCGCTGAAGCAGTCAAGGCCGAGCAGAGCGCGAACCGTATTCAGGAGTATGCCCCGCAGTACATTCCCGATATCTTGCAGACAGAAGCCTACAGGCAGGCAGTCCTCCATTCCGGCCTGCCAACGGCAGCGGAGGAGGCAATCAATGAACTTTTCATGCCAGCGCTCGAACGCGCAAAGATGCTCCAGCACCCCGAGCCCACCGTATGGATGGTACTTGACGAGGCTGTCCTCCAGCGAATGATCGGCGGCCCTGTGGTGATGGCGGAGGCGCTGCGCCACATCGCCGAGCTGGGACGTCGGCGCCGCATCGTCGTGCAGGTACTGCCATTCGTAGCCGGCGGACACCCAGCAATTGACGGCGCCCTGAAACTGATGGCCTTCTCTGACGCACCAACACTGACCTATCTGAAATGCTTCGCGTCTGGCCAGTTGGTTGACGACCCAGCAGCGGTGGCACAGTACGAATTCGCGTTCAGCCTGATTGGCGCCAGCGCGCTCTCACCATCTGATTCATTGGACCTGATCGAGTCCATGGCCAGGCATTACGAACTGAAAAGCAGACGCACGCACAATCTGAGCACGGTCCTGTTGTCTAAATCCGAGCGCATCGAGCCGGACCCGGACCACAGCGCGGCACCGGACGAATCACACAGGAAGGAGCCTCCTTCCACCGTCTCCTCCCCCGCCCGATCGCCCGAACGAAAGAAAGAAGAACACCAGTGACCAGCCACGAAACGGCCTTTCGGCCGAAGCCCGGAGGCCCCTTTTCCGGCGGCGCGTAACCGTCCCCCAGAGACGACTTCCTGGCTAGCGTCGCAGCCGACCGAGAGGCCAGGACACCTGTCAGCCCGCGCAGTTGCGCGAGACACCGCGTAAGGAACCTTTCTATGACCCATGCGACCGTGGATCCCAACGAGGCCACCAAACTCCGCAACAAGACCGTAGACCAGCTCAAGCAGGACGGCACGATCGTGTCGCTCGGCGTCGAGGCCGCCATGCGCAAGGTGCCCCGGCACCTGGCCGTACCGGAGGCGTCGCTCGACGACGCCTACAGCACCTACAACGCTGTGATCACCCAGCAGGACGAGCACGGCCATGACACCAGCTCGGTTTCCGCTCCGCAGGTCCAGGCGATGCAGCTGGAACAAGCCGACATCCGCCCTGGCGACAACGTCGTGGAATTCGGCACGAACGGGCCCAACGCCGCGTTCATCGCTGAGCTGGTGGGCAACACGGGTCAGGTCACCACGGTCGACATCGACGCCGACGCCGCTGCCCGCGCCACGCGCTTCCTCGCCGAGACCGGCTACTCCCGTGTCCGCGTCCTGACTGCTGATGCGTCCGGCGGCGTTCCCGAGTACGCCCCGTACGACGCCATCGTGGTGACCGTCGGGGCCTGGGATATCCCGCCCGCCTGGCGCGAGCAGCTGACCGAGGGCGGCCGGCTCGTCGTCCCGCTGCGTATCCGGAACCTGACACGCACGTACGGTTTCGTCCGCCAGGGCGACCGTCTGGTCAGCTCCAGCGCTCACGTGTGCGGCTTCGTCCCCATGCAGGGCGAGGGCGCCCACGACGAACAGCGGCTGACCTTGGGCGACGGGGTCAGTCTTCGGTTCGATGACGGGCCTACCGTGGACCCCTCCCCGCTGGAGGGTGTGCTGCGCACCCCGCGCGCTGAGACGTGGACCGGTGTGACCGTGGGCCGCACCGAGCTCATCGGCACGCTCCAGATGTACCTGGCGACCATGACGCCCGGGTTCTGCGTCATGTCCGTCGACCAGGATTCGGACAGCGCCGTGGTCGAGCCCAGCAACAAGGGCTTTTCCATGGCCGCGGTCCGTGGCCCGAACTTCGCCTACGTACTGGTGCGCCGGACCCCGGACGACAAGAACGTCGAGTACGGCGTCCACGCCTTCGGCCCCGACGGCGCATCGTTCGCCGACGAGATCGCCGACCGCCTCCGCGCCTGGGGCAAGGAGCACCGTGGGGGACCCGGCCCGCAGGTCGTCATTTACCCGGCCGGCACCCCTGATGACCGGATTCCCGGCGATCGGGTCATCGACAAGAAGCACAGCCGGATCTCGGTCTCCTGGTCGGCCGCGTAGTACGCGGTGCCGGGCCAGGACTTCATGCACCAACCCATCGAGAAAGGGAGAGTGATCGCATGACCACAACCATGCTGGCCGAGCCGCCGGCCGCGGATCTGCTCGACGACGACTTCCAGCTGGACGTGCGCGTCGTCATCGCCGAGCACCCAGGTCGCAAGCTCATGTGCTCCACGAGCGACGGCTGCGGCAACACCTGCGCCAACGGCGCCAGCTCCTGCAACTCCTTCATCGAGGACCCTTCCTGACGGGCCCTCCGTCGTCGGGGCGGCGGCCGAATTCGGCCGTCGCCCCGACGACACCCGTATGCGCGTCCCATACGAGGAGGAGAAACCTGTGGCACACGGATCATCCATCGGCTACGAGTGGCAGCACGGCGCACTGCTACGTGCCTCCACCGCTGCCGGTGCGATACCCCTGCCCGACCTGGACCTGTACGGCGACGACGCGGCCACGCAGGGCCGGGCATGGCTGGCCACGGTGTGGTGCGACCAGGTGCCCGACGCGCTGGCCGCTGCCAGCCCCATCCTGTTCCAGCAGGTCGCCGCGATCCTGGACGGCAAACACACCGATGCCCGGCGTGTACGCCGAGCCGTCCTGTCGCTGGCCTCGTACCTGTTGCGCTGGAACCACCGGGCCACACCGTTCGGTGTGTTCGCCGGGGTCGTCCCCGCGCAGGTCGGCCGGGCCACGCGTGTGGCGTGGAGCGACAAGCAGCGGACCGTGCTCCGCGCAGACGCCGACTGGCTCACCGACGTCGTCACCCGCCTCGAACAGTCCCCCGGACTGCTTGCCCGGCTGGACGTCGTCGCCAACAACGCGGGCCAGCGGCGCGGTGACCGGCACGTCGTACCCGGTCTGCCGTCCGACGCGCACACCAGGCTCCTGGCTCCGGTCGAGTTGTCCATCCGCCGCACCCGTCCCGTGGCCGCTGCCCTCACCGCAGCCGCAACGCCCCTCCCGTTCAGCTCCTTGCTGCGCGGCCTGGCCGAGCTGTTCCCGGCCGCCCGCCCGGAGCAGCTCTCCAGCCTCCTCGCCGGCCTTCTGTCCAAGCACATCCTGATCAGCAGCCTTTGGCCGCCGATGACGTGCACCGACACACTCACCTACGTGTGCGATCAGCTGGAGAAGGCGGACGCGGCCAGCATTCGCGACATCGCAGACCTGGCATCCCGGCTCGGGTCGATCCGGGACGGCGTGAACCACCCGGACACCGCGGCCCCGTGGGCACCCGGCGCCCCGCTGACGCGGAGCATGCAGGACGTGAGTGCCACCGCCCGCGTGCCGCTGCTGGTGGACACCGTCCTGGACTGCGACGTCCAGATCCCCGAGCACCTGGTGCGCGAAGCTGCCGAAGCCGCCACCGTCATGTACCGGCTGACGCCACACCCGTACGGCTATCCGCAGTGGCGGGACTACCACCAACGGTTCCGCGCCCGATACGGAGCCGGGGCGATGGTGCCCGTCCTGGACCTGGTGGCCGACAGCGGTCTCGGCCTCCCCGCCGACTACCTTGGCGCGGATCGCACCCGCGCCCCGCGCCAACTGGTCGAGCGGGACGAGACCATCCTCACCCTGCTCCAGCAGGCCATGCTCGACGACAACCCCGAGATCGTCCTCACCAAGGCGACGGTCTCCGAACTCGCGGCCGGCGACGCCGAACTCTTCGTCCCCGTTCCGCGGGCGGAGGTCTCGATGGAGATCCACGCCGCGTCGCTGGACGCCATCCAGCACTCCGACTACCGGCTGCTGATCACCGGGGCACCCCGTCCGGGCAGCAGCATGCTCGGGCGCTTCGCCCATCTGCTTCCGCCCCAGGCACAGTCCGCTCTTGCGTCCAGCTACGCGACCGCCGGCCCCGGAGCGATCCCCGCACAGCTGTCGTTCCCTCCGCGCCGCCGCCGCAACGAGAACGTCACCCGCGCCATGCGGCTGCTGCCGCACGTCATCCCGCTGGGGGAGCACCATGCGCCCGGCCCCGGTGTCATCCCGCTGGCCGACCTGGCAGTGACTGCGGACGCCCGGCAGTTCTACCTCGTGCAGATGTCCTCCGGCCGCCGTATCGAGCCGCGCGTCCCGCACGCACTGGAAGCCTCGGTCCACACACCGCCCCTCGCCCGGTTTCTGGCGGAGATCACCACCAGCCGCTGCGCCGTGTACAAGGCGTTCAACTTCGGCGCCGCCGCGCGCCTGCCGTACTTGCCACGCGTGCGGTACAAGCGGACCGTCCTCGCGCCCGCTCGGTGGCTGCTGGCCGCCGAGGACCTGCCCGGCCGCGGTGTCCCGATGCCCGACTGGGAGACCGCGCTGCACCGCTGGCGGGACAGGTTCCGTGTGCCCGACCGCGTGGCCCTGGTCGAGTACGACCAGCAGCTGCCCATCGACCTGTCTCAGCGGTTGCATCGGGCGGTGCTGCGGGCCCGGCTGGACAGCACCCGCCGTATCGAGCTGCGCGAAACCCCCGGCCCGGAGGACCGCGCCTGGATCGGCCGCCCGCACGAACTGCTGATCCCCCTGAAGCCGGCGAACGCCGCGGGCCTCCGCTCCGGGCCACCCGCGTTCACGGTACCGGCCGCGACCACCAGGGCTCTGATGCCGGGACGGGCGTCGATCCTGCACGCTCAACTCCACGCTCACCCACAGCGTTTCGGCGAGATCCTGACCGGACACCTGCCCGGCCTGCTCGCCCAGTTCACCGACCCGCCACGGTGGTGGTTCCGCCGTCACCGCGACACCACACGGCCCGACTCCGACCAGCACCTGGCGCTGTACCTGCACCTGCCGGCTCCGGACGACTACGGCGCGGTCTCCGCCACCCTGCACGACTGGGCCGACGCCCTGCACGACCAGCGCCTGGCCTCCCGTCTGGAGCTGGTCACCTACCGGCCGCAGACCGGCCGCTACGGTCACGGCCCCGCCCTCGATGCGGCGCACGCGGTATTCGCTGCCGACTCGGCCGCCTGCTTGGCGCAGATACGCATCACGTCCGACGACAGCCATACCGGCCACGCTCTCACCGCCGCGAGCATGTACGACCTGGTGACGCGGTTCACCGGCGACGCGGACCAGGCAGCCGACTGGCTGACCCGCCACCTGCCCCGCGAGCACGGCCCGCTGGACCGGGCACTGCTGCGCCAAACCCTCGCCCTGACCCACCCCGACGGGGCGGCACTGCGGTCCACCCCCGGCGGCCCGGACGTGGCCGCCGCCTGGCAGGAGCGCGCCTCTGCCCTGCACATGTACCGCGAGCAGCTCGCCCGGCAACGCGACCCTCACACCGTGCTGATGTCCCTCATCCACCAGCACTACATCCGCACGCTGCCCGTCGACACCGACCGCGAACGCCTCATTGGCCGACTCGTCCGAGCCTGTGCCCTGCGCCACCGGGAGAGCCGGCCGTGACCACCACAACCAGCCCGGCAACCGCGGCCGACTCCTTCGCCCGGCACCTGACCACCCCCGCACCCCCACCCGACGACCAGCCCTGGGCCGCACAGTCCCTGGCCGTCGGCGCGGCCGGTAGCGCCCTGCTCCACATCGAGCGAGCCCGTACCGGCAACGGCACCTGGCAGCAGGCACACACCTGGGTCAAGAGCGCCGTCGCCACCGACGTCAGCGCCGCCGACACCAGCGGTCTCTACCTGGGCGCCCCCGCCGTTGCCTTCATGTTCAGCTGTGCCGTCACCGCCGGCTCGGCCCGCTACCGCGACACCGCGGTCACCATGGACCGGCACGTCACCGATCTCGCTCACCGCCGTGCCGATGCCGCTGACATTCGTCTGCGCAGCGGACACCGGCCCACCTTCCACGAGTACGACGTCTTCTACGGAATGACCGGCATTGGCACTTACCTCCTGCGGCGCGCCCCGACCGGAAACGCGATGGAACGTGTCCTCTCCTATCTCGTGGCGCTGACCCGGCCCAACCGTGACAGCGATCACGGGGAGCTGCCCGGCTGGTGGGTCGGCCATGACCCGAACCTCGCCCAGTCTCGGCAGTTCCCCGGCGGGCATGCCAACCTGGGCGCGGCCCACGGCATCACAGGCCCGTTGCTGCTGCTCGCCCGCGCCCTGCGCCAGGGCCTGACCGTCGACGGTCACCGTGACGCCATCGACACCATCCTCGGCTGGCTCGACGCGTGGCGGCAGGACGGTCCCGGCGGATCCTGGTGGCCCGAACACCTCCACCTCGGCGACCTCCACGCGGGCGCACCCGGACAGACCGGCCCGGCCCGCCCCAGCTGGTGTTACGGAACTCCCGGCATCGCCCGCGCGGGACAACTCGCCGCCATCGCCCGCCATGACACCGTGCGACAGCACCGGTACGAGGACGCCATGGCCCGCTGCCTGACCGACCCCGGTCAACTGTCCACGATCGCCGACACGAGCCTGTGCCACGGCTGGGCCGGCGTCTACCAGACCGCTTGGCGCGCCGCCCACGACGCCGCCACCCCGGCCTTGCGCGCCGTCCTGCCCCGCTTGGCCGCCGCCCTGACCCGGCACGCCCGCCCCGGCCCCGATCCCGGCCTCCTGGAAGGCGCCGCGGGCACCGCCCTCGCCTTGACCACCGCAGCCCGCAACGCAGCGCCAGCCTCGGGATGGGACGCATGTCTGCTGATCGACTGAACCAACCCGCCCGCCTGGAAGCGACCCTGCATGCCGTGCTGGAGGTCCTGGCCGGTGTCGGCACGAACACCGCCGCAGCCCAAGCCGGACTCGAACCCGCCGACTTGGACGCCGCCGTCGCCATCTACCAGCAGGCCGGACAGCGCGCGCTCGCCCAGCAGGCGGGGCCCCCGGCGTGGCGTCAGCTGTACGTCCAGTTCACCAACTGGAACAAGGCCGAGCAGACCGCCGCCGACCACATCGCCCCTGTCCTGGACCTGGCCCAACAGGACGGGATGATCACGGGCTGGTGGTTCATCCGGAAGCACCCGTGCTGGCGGATGCGACTGCTCCCGGCCCCCGGGACGCAGCTTCCCCCGACACTGGCCGACACGCTGGACGAACTCACTGTCGACGGGCGAGTCCACCGCTGGTGGCCCGGCATCTACGAGCCCGAAGCCGCAGCGTTCGGCGGCGACACCAGCATGACCATCGCCCACACCCTGTTCCACGCCGACAGCCGCGCCGTCCTCGCCACAGGCCATGGCGAGCTGGGCCGCAGGGAGCTGTCGCTGCTGCTGTGCGCCACCTTGATGCGTGCGGCCGGCCTGGAGTGGTACGAGCAAGGCGACGTCTGGCACCGCGTCACCAGGGAACGGCCCCTTCCCCCCGACGTACCGGCGGCCAAAGTCCACGCCATGGCGGGGAGCCTGCGGCAACTGCTGCTCGCCGACACTAGCCCCACCGGCCCCATGCTCCAGTCAGACCGCACGCTCAAGCCCGCCGCCGACTGGGTCCGAGCGTTCCGGCACGCGGGAAGAGACCTCGGCGCAGCCGCCCGGGACGGAACCCTCGAACGCGGCCTGCGCGAGGTCATCTCGTACCACGTGATCTTCCACTGGAACCGGATCGGCCTGCACGCCCGCGCCCAGAGCGTTCTCGCTCACGCGGCACGTAGCGCGATCCTGCACCCCGCCGACTCCATGGAAAGGCCGCTACCGTGACCGCGCCCCGCCCACAGGCAGAGCTCCACCGCTTCGTCAGGCGGTTCCCGCTGGTCAGCCGGTCCCACCTCGTCTACCCCAGCTTCGCCGCCCGGGTCGAAGAGGTACAGACCTGTGCGGAGAAGTCGACACAGGACGGGCCCCTCCTCGACCGGATCAACCTCGCGTGCGCCACCTGGAACCTGTCCGCACTGATCGCCTCCGACCGCGGCCTAACCGACCTGGCGACAGACCTGTGCCTGCGTCAGCTCCACCTCTTCCAGCCGGCATGGCCCCTCACCGGGGACAGCGCCATCGCCTGCCTCCAGCCGATCGTCAACCTCATACGCCTGACCGCCCGGGCAGGAGAACCGCATGCCGCCTACCAGCAGCTGATAAGCGTGCACCGCGCCATACACGATGGCGGCACAGTGACCGTCCACGGCCACCCCATCGACCTCACGGGCTTCACCACCGACGCGACCCTGAACCACATCCGGCCCTGGCTCCGCACCCTCCTGCTCGAAGACGGCACCCGGCTCCTTGTCGCCACCGGCCAGTGGTTCCAAGCGGCAGAACACGCGACCGCCTACGACAAGGCCCCCGAGCGGCTGCACGACAGCAGGCAAGCACACGTCGTAGCCAGCCTGCACACAGCCGACACGGACACAGCCAACTCCCTGATCGACAAGGCCACCATCACCGAACCGTGGGAGAAAGCCGTCGCGCAGATCCTCCGCCACTACGCCGACCACCTGGCGGGACGCACCACGGCAGAAGCGTTCACCGCTGTGACGCGCGCCGTAGGGGATGCCCTGGAGCCGATCCCGCCGCACCTGCGGATGTTCCGGGTGAGGCTGGTACTCGCAGCGATCGACCTGGCACCGGAAGGCTGCGAAGCCCAGACCCGCCCCCTGCACAACGCGATCGTCAGCGACACCACACAGGCAGGCGACGCATACGCTGCGCGCGAGATCCTCCGCCATCCCGTCCTGGCAGCCGGCGAGCGGCCACGCCGTGAGCTGGAAGCGATAGTCCGGGACGGCGGCCTCGGCCAAGGGGCCCTGCCGCAGTCCATACTGTCCACGATGATGCAGGCCGTCGGCACAGCGGGAGCGACCCTCGTTCACTGCCTCGCCGAGGAAGGGGCGGCGTCGCCGCATTCGAAGCAGCCAGGCATCAGCTGAGACAACGAACCGCCGCTGGGTATCCGACATACCTGTACCTGGCACCAGTACTGCCCAACAGTCTGTCCCGAGGCCCCGGATCTCGCCCTGCGGCCGTACCGCACATCACCGAGCGGATGACAACCGTCCGGTTGCAAGCCCTCCAGGGCTGATGACGACGTCCTTGTGGGTCTTGTCCTCGGCGGGCCATACGAGTTGCGAGCCCTCCAGGGCTGATGAAGACCTCGACTTCCAGGCCGAACCGCCCGTCGTCTACGTGTTGCGAGCCCTCCAAGGCTGATGACGACCCCAGGCAGTGCGCGTCAACAGCAAGGATCCCAAGGTCGCGAGCCCTCCGTGGCTGATGACGACCCCGTGCTCGCTGCCCAGCCAGTCCCGGCGGTCCTGGTTGCGAGCCCTCCAGGGCTGATGACGACACCGCGTTGTCCAGGAACGGATGGACCGGCCGCACCCGTTGCGAGCCCTCCGGGGCTGATGACGACCGCCCAAAGCCGTGCTGGTAGTGCGGCCAGCCGACACACCTCCGGTTGCGAACCCTGCAGAGCTGATGAGGACGGAATCCTTTGGTGCGAGCTGCGCACCATCGCGTTACGAGCCCTCCAAGGCTGATGACGACCAGCAACCGGGAGCGCCCCACCACCCACCGGCACCACGTTGCGAGCCCTCCAGGGCTGATGACGGCCCGGTCTGCTGCTCGGCCCAGGCGCGCTGTTCCAGGGGTTGCGAGCCCTCCAGGGCTGATGACGGCAAGGCGACGCAGCCCAGTGACGACACCCGCTACGTCCTGTTGCGAGCCCTCCGGGGCTGATGACGACGGGAGGGGCCTCTCCCCATAGGACGGTGCGGCTCTCGTTGGGAGCCCTCCAGGGCTGATGACGACCCGGCTTGGCTGGCCGCGCCTCGGAGCCCGCCGCACGTTGCGAGCCCTCCAGGGCTGATGACGACCTCTGTGACCGCCTCCGGGACCTTCAACTCCCTCACGTTGCGAGCCCTCCAGGGCTGATGACCGCAGGGCGTCGTCGTCCGCCTCTACCGGCAGGCCGACCTGTTGTAAGCCCTTCAAGGCTGATGACGACCGCCTTGGCGACGTACTGCGGCTCGGACAGGTGGTTGCGAGCCCTCCAGGACTGATGACGACGCCGACCGGACGGGATGCTGGTCCGCCGCGTTCTCGAGTTGCGAGCCTCCAGGGCTGATGACGATTCGGGTCACACACAACGGCCGTCTCATCCTCCCTGCGTTGCGAGCCCTTCAAGGCTGATGACCACGCGATCACGGAGTTCCAGTGGACGGCCGCACCCAATCAGTTGCGAGCCCTCCAGGGCTGATGACGGCAGCACATCCCGGAGCGGCCTGGGACCCGAAGGCGGTCCTCCTCTTGGCACCGAGCACAAGATTGATGAATTGATGAAGAGGACGTCCGTCATGTCGAGCGTGCGCCTGTGCGGGTCAACGTTCGCTCCCCTCTTCACCGGCGACGAGGCTACGGCACTCGAAATCACTTCCGTCCCAGCTGCTTTGTCACCAGGCAATGTGGACCGCCATGCATCACAGGTAGGCCCTCCAGCAGGGCGATGAATCGTGTGAGGTTTTCAAGTCGTCCTGTGCTCCCGAGAACTAGCCCGGCGCGACTTCCACAGACGCTACCGCACCTCTCCGACAGAACCCCAAAGCGATCGTTTGTGAACTCATTTGGCCACCCAAAGACCGTTTCCGACTCGCTGTCAGTGGCTGCTGGTAGACCGTTGATTCACGTTCTCCGAAGGGGACTCGCGTGTGATAGACATGCCGCCTCAGTCGGCTCGGAGAAGGAAAAGCCCGTACCGATATCAACGGCCTTTGCGGACACACGCGTGCCGCTGACCAGCAGAAAGGGGGAGATATGCGCCTGCGCGTACACGTCAATACAAGGGCGAAAGAAATCCCGTGGGACCAGGTCATCGCACCTGGCCGCGGCATCGTTTACGCCGCGCTCAGCCGTCAGGCACCACAGCTCGGAGCCAAGGTCCACGACACCGGATGGGGCCCTCATCGAATCGCGCCGTTCGGCTACGGCGCCCCCGAGTTCCCCAAGCCCCGCCGCGTTCGCGGCGCTTATGTCGCCGGCGGCGTCGGCACTGTCGAGTTCGGCAGTCCAGTTGACGAGATCATCGAGGCACTCGCCAAGGACTTCACGATGATTCCCATCCTGGACTGGGGTGGGGTGGCGCTGAACGTCGAGGGTGTCACGCGAATCGCCCCGCCCGCCTTCGCCTCTGGCCGGGCAAGGTTTCGTACCAGTAACCCCATCACGGTCAAGAGCGAGGCGACTCGGTCACCGGACGGCCGCCAGGTCTGGGGATCGTGGGTTCTCCCCGGCGATCCCGGATTTGATGTTGCACTGAGCCACAGCCTCCGACGCAAGGCAGAGACCTTCGGATACGGCTCGGTCACCCTGGAAGCAATCACCTGGATCGGACCGAAGCGCTCCTTCTCCGTCGTGGGCCACGGCAGCGACGCCTCCAGCACCATCCACCGGGGCAAGAAGACCGGCGCACCGGTAGAGATCGACGTTTCCGGTGCCCCGGCGGCGCTTCAAGCTTTGTGGTCCACCGGGATCGGCGGGGCCACTTCCGCCGGATTCGGATGGGTGACGGCCTGATGAAGAGGGTCTCCGCCCAAGACGAACTCCGGCTCACTCCGCACCCTCTCCAGCGCGCCGGCGCCTACGCCATCGCGGCGATCGCCAAAGCGGCGCACCCGGAGGAGGTGACCGGCGACCAGTTCGATCGGGTCGTCGAGCGCATGATCAGCGACCTCATCGCGACCAGCTCCATCGCCAAAGGCAATGCCGGCTGGTACCTCATGGGCATCTCCTACATCCTCTGGCCCAACTGTGCCCTTCACTACAAGACCAAGCGCACCCCAGAAGGGCTCACTGCCTGGCGCACCATGCCGCCTGCCGACAAGTGGCCCGGGGTGCCCTGCTCACTGTGCGGACGGCCTGCCTGCGCCTGGTACGGAAACGTTGACATTCCTCTCGGCGCCAGCATCGAGCACCGCAACACCACCGCCCCCGACCACCGGGGCACCCCGCTCTGCTTCCCCTGTGTCACGAGCTTCCACGCCCTGCCCTATGTCTTCACCGCGGGCGGAGGAGTCCTCTACGGCGTCCACTCCTGGGACGAGAAGTTCATGAGGCGCGTCGCCCACAGCGCCATCGCCCCCAATGTCCGGAACATGATCACCCGTCGCAACCTCAAGAGGGACGGGGGCTCCTTCGCCGTCGAGTTCGCGGCCCTTAAGGCTCTGCGCTGGTGGGACAGCCGCATCTCCGCAGGCGTACAGGCTATCCAGTTCAGCAACAGCACCCGGGACATGAAGTTCCGGATCGAGGCCATGGAACAGCCCCTCGCCGAGTGGCTTCGCTCCACCGCCTCGGACACCAACCGCCGTACCGGTTTCCGCTACCTCGCTCATACGCAGGCCACCGCCAAGGTCCCCGGGCTTCGCATGCTCGCCTGGCGCGCGTTCAACCGCCCGGAGCAAATCCCGTCCAAAGCCACCGGCTGGCTCCGCGACCGAATCACCGACACCGGCAGCATCCCGGCGGCAGTGCCGCACCTCGCCCCCCTCATCCGCGCCTACCTCACGGAGGTCCTGCACGTGCTCGAAAAGGACGTCGGCCACGTCACAACCGTCGCCCGCCGCATCGCGGACGTCGTCAGCGCACACGACGACAAACGCCTCAAGAAGTTCGTCGTGGCCACACGCCGCCCCAACGACCTCAAGGGGTGGCTGAGGAACGAGATCGCCGACTGGGCCAAGAAACGCCCCGCCGACTCCGCGAACGACCCCTTCGTCACCGTCCCCCAGTGGCGCGTCCTGTTCGACTCCGGCAACACCTCATGGAGTGCCCGCGAACTGCTCTTCGTGGCCGTCTTCGAGGAACTCTGCGCCCGCGGAGCCACGGTCGAGGCCACCGACGAGACCACCACCGACGACGACTTCACGACCCTCGACACGAACGACCAGGAAGAGAGCAACTGACCATGTACCTCACCGGTAAAGCCGTACTCGACATCCAGGCTGGCGCCCCCAACAACGGCCGCGGCACCGCGGACCAGGGCAACGTCACCCCCGTCAAGCAGCACCGCACCGGCGGCAAGATCTACCCCTACGGCTCGGCCCAGTGGTTCCGCCGCATGGTCAGGGACAGTTTCCCGGACACGGACTCTCCCTCGCCGGTCATCGTCAACGGCAACGAGGACACCAAGCAGCAGGCGTACACCTGCGGCCGACCCGACCGGCACACGGACGATGACCTCTTCGGTTACATGGTGGCGACCAAGACCTCCACCCACATGCGCGACACCGTCCTGTCCACCGGCACCTTCGTCTCCATCACTCCCGAGCGCCCCACCCGCGACTTCGGCACCATGAGCCGAGGTCTGCCGACCGGTGCGAACCCCATCCTCCACGAGCACGAGTTCTATACCGCTGCCCTTCAAGGTGATCTCCGCCTCGACATGCAGCGCGTCGGGTTCTTCGAACAGGAAGGGAACGTCCGTAAGGCCGCGCTCTCGAACGAAGCCGCACGGGAGGCCATCCAGGCCGGATGCACCGAGGTCACCCGCCGCGGAACCGCCGGGATCCTTCTCCCCATCGAAGAGCGCCGCCGTCGCGTCGCCGTTCTCCTTCGTGCTCTCACAGCCATGCACGGTGGTGCGAGCCAGGCCGCGCACTACGGAGACCGGACCCCGGCTCTGATCCTTCTCGCTCCGATCCAGGGCGGGAACCAGCCGTTCACCCGGTTCCTCGCACCGGTCGACGGCCAGATCCGGTTCTTCGCAGAGACTCTCCGTGAAGAAATGGACGCCTGGTCCGACCTCATCGGCGAAAAGGTCCACCTTGGCTGGGCTCCGGGCTTCCTCGGCGACCAGCGCGAGATCGCCCGCACCGATCTGGACGACCTCATCAAGGAAGACCGCCTGATCATCGATCATCCGCGCGTGGTTCTGAGGGCTCTCGCCAAGGAGATCGAGGCAGGACAACACGACATCTGGTTCCAGGACTAGCCATTCGACCGTTCATGCGCCCGCAAGGGTTCCCAACCAAGACTGTCAGGAGACGAGACCTCGATGTCCAGCGTCGAAGCCCTCGAAATCACCGTCACCGCCCCCGTGGCCAGCTTCCGCAATCCGCTCTACCAGGGCATCCAGGTCGGCCTGCCCTGCCCTCCACCGAGCACCGTCGCCGGCATGCTCGCCGCCACCGTCGGCACCTGGGACCAAGTCCCCGAGAGCACGCGCTTCGCCATGACCTTCACCGCGGAAGGCTCCGGCACCGACCTGGAGACCTATCACCCCGCCGCGGCCAAAACAGCCAGCCGCAACGCCACCATCAAAGAGCGCGAGTTCCTTACCGGCATCACCCTGACCACCTGGCTGACCACGGACCTGGACATGTGGGAGACCGCAATCCGTAAGCCGGTCTGGCCGCTCCATCTCGGACGGTCACAGGACCTGGCCACCGCCCGTACCCGTCGAGTGCACCTCACCCCCGAGAACACGGGCAGACAGGGTCACGCGCTCATCCCCCACAGCACCGCACCCGACCCCGACACCATCAACAACGGCGAACAGCTGCGGCTCCCCACCGCCATCGCCCTGAACCGCGCCCGCACCAAATGGGACGCCTACCGCTACGCCCGTACCGGAACACACGCCACCATCACAGCGGACTACACCACCGAAGCCGACCAGGCCCTCGTCCTGCTCCCACCGGTCCATCCCGTCCACGCATCCGCATAAGGAAAAACATGTACGACGCCCGCCCCCTGCGAGCGAAAAGCCCACGCAGCCGAGACACCGAAGGCGAACTGCTCAAGGACCACTCTTTGGCCACGCTCCACCGGTCAAACACGGTCAATGCCCGCATCGGACGGATCGCCGTCCTACCCCAGCGATTCGCCGCCTGGTTATCGGCCAGCGGCCTCCTGCACGACCCAGGCAAAGCCGCACACGGCCACCAGCGGCAGATCGGCAACACCTCCGAACCAGCTCAGGTATGGGGCGAACGACACGAAGTTCTCTCCCTCGGCTTCCTCCCCACCGTGCTCTCAGCCCTCCCCAGAGCAGAGATCCTGTGGATCGCCGCCGGCGTCGTCACCCACCACCGGCCGATCACCGGCAATGGAGGCCGCCGCCCTTCGCTCCTCCCCCTGTACGGGCGCGACACCGCGGAAGACTTCACGAAGAAGTTCGGTCCCATCAACGCGGACGCGGTCCAAGACCTGGCCATCTGGCTGCACGCCACAGCCATCAAGGCCGGGCTCATTCCCCGCGGCCCCCGCCCCGCCCTCACCCCCGAAATCCTCATCCGGGACGCGCACACCCTCTTCGGTGAACTCCTCGAACAGTGGGAATGGGCCCGCTCCCCCGAAGACGAAGCCGACGGCCTCACCGCAGTCCTGCTGCAAGGCGGAGTGACGATGGCAGACCGCATGGCTTCCGCCCACACTTCCGTACACAGGAACCACCCGCTCACCCCCGAATATCAGGAGCGCCTCGAACGCCGCCTCACAGCCAAGGGCTTCCAGCTCCGTCCGCACCAAACCGAAGCCGCAGCCACCAGTGGTCACATCTTCATCCGCGCCTGGACCGGCTCCGGGAAGACAGAGGCGGCACTCCTGTGGGCCCTGCGGAACCTCCAGGAGATGACCGATGCCGGGCAGGGCACACCCCGCATCTTCTACCTCCTGCCTTACCTGGCAGCGATCAACGCCATGGTCCGCCGCCTCGAAAACGACCTCCAAGCCAAAGATCAAATCGGCGTCTCGCACTCCCACGCTGCTTCCTACTACCTCGCCCGCGCGCTGGAAGACGAATGCGCCACAGACGCCGAGGCCCTCGCCGCCGCCCGCAAATCGCTGGCCCAGGAAAACGCAACCCGCCTCTTCCGGGAGCTGATCCGGGTCGGCACCCCTTACCAACCCCTGCGCGGCACTCTCGCCGGCCCCGGGCACTCCAGCGTTCTCCTCGACACAGCGAACTCCCTGTTCATCCTTGACGAACTCCACGCCTACGATCCACAACGCCTCGGCATGATCCTCGCCATGATGAGCTTCTGGGAACACATCGGAGGCCGGTTCGCCATCGTCTCCGCCACCCTCCCCGACGCGCTCCAAGAAGCCATCCGCACGGCCCTCGCGCGGGACGTACACCTGATCGAGCCCCCCGAAGGAACCGTCTTCCCGCGTCGGCACCGCCTCTCCGTACGACGACACCCCCTCGGCTCAGACGCGGCTCTCACGGAGATGACCGGCCGGCTCGAAGCGGGAGAAGCCCTTCTCGTCGTCGCCAACAACCGGCCCACGGCACGCGCTCTCTACCGCCAGCTCGGAAGCATTTCCCGGCGCATCCACGGCGGCGACACGGACGCGGCCATCATGCTCCACTCCCGATACCGACGCGATCACCGCGCCGCTATCGAAGACCGCATCCGCGACCGCTACAAGAACGGACACAAGGACAGGAAGGGCGGCATCCTCGTAGCAACGCAGACCGTCGAGGTCTCCCTCGACGTCGACTTCGACAGCATCCACACCGCCTGCGCCCCCATGGATGCACTCTGCCAGCGCTTCGGCCGCGTCAACCGCAGCGGCTCCAGGCCACCCGCCGACGTCATCGTCCACGCGCCCCAGTACATGCCCCGGAGTGACGAACCCGGTCTCTTCGCCGACGGCGTCTACCCGAAAACACCGGTCGCACTGGCCTGGAACATCCTCCAGCGCCACCACGAGGAAGTGATTGACGAGGCGCTCAGCACCACCTGGCTCAACGAGATCTACGCCGACACCGCCGGCTCCTGGGGCAAAGAGTGGCGCGCCGAACTCGAACTGTCCAAGGAGCGATTCAGCGAAGCCTTCCTGACCTGGACCGAACCCTTTCGTGACCGCTCCGAACTCAAGGACGACTTCGACGCCATGTTCGACGGCAAAGAAGCCGTCCTCAAAGCCGACCGAGACGAATACGCCCGCCGTCTCGCCACCGACAACGGCCAACGACCAGGCCGCCTTCTCGCAGAAGACCTCCTGATCCCTATCGCCGGCAAGACCGCGACAACCTGGGACGACAAGCTCAAGGTCAACGTCATCGACGCCGAATACGACCCGGAGAACGGCCTCGGAAGAGTCCACCAGTAAGTCCAGGGATACAATCAAGCCCCAACCGGGGCACGAAACTTGAAACCTCCATAACCTTCATACCCCCGCAAGGGGTAACAACGTACGCGCCTTGCCTTGCAAGCAATACGCCTCATCACCCCGCCAGGGGCAACAACGTAATACCGAATTGCCAGTCCTCATCAACCCAGGAGGATTCGCAACATGCGGTCCGCGCGGTGCTCATCGGTCTCGGGCTGGGTCGTCATCACCCCAGAGGGGTTCGCAACTCGGCCGAGTATCCGTACACCAGGTCCGCGACCGTGCCGGTCGTCATCAACCTAGAAGGGTTCGCAACCGGTCTAGGCGCTCCGTGATCCTTTCCACAATCGACGGTGTCATCAACCCAGGAGGGTTAGCAAGCGGGGGCGACGGCGGATCTCGTCGAGGAGGCGTTCCTAATCCTCATCAGCCCAGGAGGGTTCACAACCCGTATGCGGCTTGGTGGCGGGCGGCGATCTCGCGGGGCGGTCATCAACCCAGGGGGTTCGCAACCGCATCGCCCGGGACAGGTCTCCGCCGTGGAAGAAGCGCGTCATCAAGCCCAGGAGGGTTCACAACGGGATGTGCCCCATCTGCTCTACGGCTCGGGTGAGGCTCGTCATCAACCCAGGAGGGTTCGCAACTACTCCGCCGCGTACGCCGCACCGCGCGCCACGAGTGTCGTCATCAACCCAGGAAGGCTCGCAACCCGCGAGCGGGTGAGGGGTAGATCGTGACGATCGGTCGTCATCAACCCAAGAGGGTTCGCAACGACAGCAGGGACCCGGAGGCGGTGACCATGTCGTCGTCATCAACCCAGGAGGGTTCGCAACACGCAGCCGGTGCTGGTGGATGTGGCGATCAGCGCGGGTCGTCATCAACCCACAGGGGTTTACACCGCGACGCCCTGGTGGCACATGCGGCGAAACATGCGTCCTCATCACCCCCAGGCGGATCCCCACGCCGGTCCAAGACCGGCCACCCCTGTCGGCATGCATCCTGCAAGAGATCACCCCACCCACGGCCTCTCAGGGTACCGCGTGCCACTCGTAGGGGTAAACAGCGGTCACTACGGGCCCTGTCCGCCCCTCGGACAGGCGCACTCCACACTGCGTTTCCGCTGATCAGCGTCCTGCGTGGCCATCACGCGCCGGGTGATTCCCAAGCTCAGAGGGCGAGTTCGATTCTCGTCACCCGCTCCACGACAGACCCCCAGGGCAATGACTTGGGGGTTGTATGTATTTCACTGCCCAGCAGTCTCTCCTGAGGACCCGCATCCCGCCCTACAGCCGTACCGCAAGTCACGGAGCGGATAACAACCGCCCGGCTGCCCGCCCAGGCTGATGACAACCCCGGACGAGTGCTGGTGGTGGACCGGCGGACTGACGCTGCGGGGACCTGTCCCCGAGTGGTGGACACCTCTGATCCCGGCCCCGCCAGGGGCTGGGTAGAGGCATCTTTTATGGTGATGAAGGTCTACTCGTCCGAGTTCAAGGCGGACGCGGTCGCGCTGTACCTGTCGGATCCGAGTCATACCTTCGAGGGCATCGGCAAGGATCTGGGGATCAGCCGGGAGACGCTGCGCAACTGGGTGCGGGCCGAGCGGGCCCGCCGCGGCGAGAGCGGCACGAGCAACGGCAACACGAAGGACATCCCGGTGGGCGAGGCCACGAAACAGCAGATGGAGGCCGAGATCGCGGCCCTGCGCGCGGAGCTGAAACAGGTGCGCAAGGAGAACCAGAAGCTCGCGGTCGAGCGGGACATCCTGCGCAAGGCGACGAAGTTTTTCGCCGCCGAGATGAACTGGTGAACCGCTGCCGTTTCATCGAGGACCACCACCGCGCCTGGGGCGTGCAGCGGTTGTGCCACGTGCTGGAAGTGGCCCGTTCCAGCTTCTACAAGTGGCGGGCCGGCCGTCAGGCGCGGGCCGCCCGCGAGCAGGACGATGCCGTACTGGCTGAGCGGATCCGGGCCGTGCACGCCGAGTGGGACGGCACCTGGGGCCGCCCCCGCATCACCGCCGAACTGCGCGAGGCCGGCATCCAGGTCAACCACAAACGCATCGGGCGGGTGATGCGCGAGCACGGCATCGCCGGCCTGCGGCTGCGCAGACGCCAGGTCACCACGCTGCCCGCGCCGTCCACCGCTGCCCTGCCGGACCTGGTGCGGCGCGACTTCACCGCCACCACGCCGAACACCAAGTACGTCGGCGACATCACCTATCTGCCGGTGGGCGACGGCGAGTTTCTGTATCTGGCCACCGTGATCGACTGCTTCTCGCGCCGCCTGGTGGGCTGGTCCATCGCCGACCACATGCGCACCTCGCTGGTCAGCGACGCCCTCCGAGCCGCCGCAGCCACCCGCGGTTCTCTGGCCGGAGCGGTCTTTCACAGTGATCACGGGGCGCAGTACAAGTCCCGTGAGTTCGCGTCCGTCTGCGCTCAGTTGGGGGTGACCCAGTCGATGGGCGCGGTGGGCACATCGGCGGACAATGCCCTCGCCGAGTCGTTCAACGCGGCCCTCAAACGCGAGACGCTCAGGGGCGCCCGCCGCTTCGACGGCGTCCGCGGCTGCCGCCTGTCTGTCTTTCGGTGGATCGCCCGCTACAACACCCGCCGCCGGCACTCGGCGAACGGACAGCGAGCCCCGATCGACTACGAGCAGCAGTCAGCAACCCTGACACTTGTCGCATAACAATACGAATGGTGTCCACCCGCAAGGGCCAAGGCCCGCGAGCCCTCCAAGGCTGATGACGACGGCGGTGCCAGCGGTCGCCCGCGGCACACGCGTCCGGTTGCGAGCCCTCCAGGGCTGATGACGACCCGTAGAAGGGGAGGTTCTGGCCGGGGCGGGGACAGGGTCGTCATCAACCCAGGAGGGTTCGCAACGCGGTCTTCACACGCCGGCGGCCGGACTCGATTGCGGTCGTCATCAACCCAGGAGGGTTCGCAACATTTCGGCAGCAGCCCGCCGCGCGTCGGCAGCAGGTCGTCATCAACCCTGGAGAGGGTTAGCAACGAGGCCCTGACGGCGCCTGGCACGCGGTCGCCATGGAGTCGTCATCAACTCTGGAGGGTTCGCAACGGATGATCCAGCAGGGCCGGGGGAAGCGCCGCGCGGGTCGTCATCAACCCTGGAGGGTTCGCAACGGGTGGGCGCCGCAGTCGGTGCAGGTCCGGGTGTCGTCGCCATCAATCCTGGAGGGTTCGCAACCGGTAGAGCCCGATGGCGGCCGGGAGATCTCCGAGCGGTCGTCATCAACCCAGGAGGGTTCGCAACGTGTACGCACCTCCGTCGGACCGGTTTCTGCCGATGTCGTCATCAACCCAGGAGGGTTCGCAACGCGCGCAGATCCAGGCCGGCGGATGGGAGTCCTACCTCGTATTCATCAGCCCAGGAGGGTTCGCAACCCGAAGCAGCGCAGCGCGGCGGCCTCCGGCACGGTTGTCGTCATCAACCCAGGAGGGTTTGCAACGGCTGGCCCAGGTCACGCCGGTGAGGGTGAGGGGGCTGTCGTCATCAACCCAGGAGGGATCACAACGCTGGCTCCGTGGCGCCGAACGCGCCGCGGTACAGGGTCGTCATCAACCCAGGGGGGTTCGCGACCCGCGTGGATTGCTGCTGCCACGGAGCGAATCACGTAGTCATCAACCCAGGCGGGTTCGCAACGACGTCTTCAACTGCCGGACGTCGTACCGCTCCTCCGGCTCGTCATCAACCCAGGAGGGCTCGCAACGTGCCGGCGACCAGGGCGTGGGTGGCGGTGGGCGCCCGTCGTCATCAACTCAGCAGGGTTCGCAACTGGAACCTGCGCCAGCTCCTGTGCAACGGCGCCTCGTCGTCATCAACCCGGGAGGGTTCGCAACTGGTCGGCGAGGTAGTCCCGTTCGGCGAGTTCCTCGTCGTGATCAACCCAGGAGGGTGTTCTCAACATCCCGACCAGAGCAACGGGCTGTGTGCCCAGCTCGGGGCCTCATCAGCCCAGGAGGTTTCGCAACAGCGCCTTCCGCATGATGATCTTGCCGGTCATCGCCTGTCGTCATCCACCCGGGAGGGTTCGCAACAGGCCGGTCTGCGCCGCCAGCTCGGCCGGGGCGATCGGGGGTCGTCATCGACTCAGGAGGGTCGCACACCGGTCCGAGAGCGAGACGGCGCCGCTTCGAGCGGCCTCAGCCGACAGCCGCTACGTAACACTGATCCGTCGGCCGAAAGAACATGCCCGGCACCGATACTCTCTGTCACCTCCGCGACGGCAACAGAGAAGGGGCACCTGTCTCGCACCACTGCCGCACCAGTAGAAGCGGTAAACCACGGCCAATTGCAGCACTTGGCGGCTGCTCCACAGGTCAGGCCCAGGAGGCACCTAATTGGCTGACCTGCAAGGGAGCGAACAAAGCACCGGTGATTCCCAAGCTCAGAGCGCGAGTTCGATTCTCGTCACCCGCTCCACGACAAACCCCCAGGCCAGCGGCCCGGGGGTTATTTGTTGTCTAGACCATTTTCAGGTGAACCAGCCCTCCGCTAGCCCTATCTGCTGGCAGGAGCCACGTTTGAGCGGCTTTCCGTGCCACCTGGGAGCCTTTCCGCGCCAGGCTTCTCGAATGGCGAGACGCATTCCCTCTGAGCTGGGTCATGCGGACGTGAGTTATTGCGACATGGCGCAAAAATGAAGGCCAAAAGTCTCAATACCGGCTGCATGTGGGCGGACGGGTGGCTCATCGGCACCAGCTTGGCCCTCGGGACGTGATCAGTCAGAAGATGCCGAAGAAGCGATGCCACCAGGTAGGCCACTGAACGTGACGGGGCAGCTGGCTCGGCCCGTCGTAGTCGCACTCCAGCAGTTCCTCGGGAACCACCACATACCCGAGGTCGACCAACGCGCGATTGACCTTGGCGAGATCGGCGGCGTCCAACTCCCCCTCTGCCTGGGCCTCGTCCGTACCCAAGAAGGCTCCTGGATTATCGGCACAGACGAGAGCCAAAGAGCCGAACTTACTCACGCAGACGACGATCCGCGTCCCGCACACCGTTGCATCCCCCGGTACGACAACACGTCCGTACTCACTGGAGTCCTGGGTGTCCTGCTCAGCCGTACAGCGAACCGCGAAGTCGTCTTCGAGCCGGGACACCAGTCTTCCGAGCAGGACAGCGTTCTCACCGCGGTCGTAATGCCGCGGCCACTCCAGCCACTCCGGATCATCGAGCTCACGCAGCAGCGCCAGCAGATCCACTTCGCTCACCGTCACCCGCCCATCCTGACGCAGGAACTGCGCCCGGAGCTACGGCGCATACTCGGCGGAAGGCCAGGACGCCGATTTACGTGTGAGAGCGTGATGGGCCCCTGCTGACATCCCTCGACGTCGCCACGCCCGTCCCCCACCGATGAATCCGTAGATCACTTCACACATTCCGGGAGAACCTATGACTGTGAGCAAGAACATCAACAACCCTGTGGGCATGGGCGGCGGCCAGCGCAAGCGGCTGTCCCGCGCCGAACGGCAGAACAATGGTCCGCACCGCAACCTCGACCGCAAGGGCGCCGCCGACCGGAAGGCGGAGCTGGTGCGCAAGATCCGCGAGAAGGCAGGCGCAGCCGAGGGCGCCGGGCAGACGGGCGACGACAGCGCGCAGAACTGACGCACCACTGTCACAGGGCGGCAGCGCACGGGGCAGGGCCAGGGCCGCGACGCACGGTCCGGGCCCCGCTGCCGTACCGGGGGTCCGCGGCCGTACCGAACGCGGCCGCTCCCGCTCAGCTCTCGGCCGACCACCAGCGTCTCATGCGGCCACCCAAGGATGGGCGTGCCACTACCTGCCAGTCAGGACGGTGAACAGCGGTCAGCAGGGGCCCGAACGAAGCCACTGCGGCACGCCCCCAGGGACGCGTTTCCCCAGGTCAGAGGCGGGTAAGCCTATGCAGTACCGGGTGATTCCCAAGCTCAGAGCGCGAGTTCGATTCTCGTCACCCGCTCTTGGACGAAGGCCCCGGTCAGTGACCGGGGCCCTTTTGCTTGCCCACCAGCGGAATCGGACCGGCGCCTCCCCCACCACGGACAGCCCGACCACGACGCCCCGTTTCACCGTTGGAGCCCGCAGGATCGCACCCGAAGCACACGCCAACACGCGCATACTCCAGTATGATGCCATCATGTCCTCAACGACTCGCATCACCGTCACCCTCCCCAGCGACCAGGTGGCGGAGCTTCGCAAGCTCACGGACAACGTCTCCGGCTACGTAGCGGAGGCCGTAGCCCGCCAGATCCGGCACCAGCTTCTGGGCGAGGACCTCCGCCGCCATGAGGAAGAGCACGGACCCTTCAGCGACGAGGAGCTCGCCGAGGCACGCGCGAAGATCTTCGGCTCCGCCGGCACCTCCAAGGGCGCGGACGCCGCGTGAGCGAGCGCATCGAGACCGTTGTCCTGGACTCGGAAGGGCTCTCCGCCTGGATCGGTCAGGACCGCAAGCTCCTCGCCATGCTTCAGGTCTTTCACGACATGGGAGCCGACCTCGTGATCGGGGCGAACACCATCGTGGAAGTCAGCCACTCCCGTACCAACATGCCTCGCCTGAACTGGGCTCTGTCCCGCGTCAAGGTGGAGCCGGTCACCGAACAAGCGGCGAAAGCAGCAGCGGAACTCCTCAAGGGCGCCGGGCTGCACGGACACAAGTACGCCATCGACGCCACGGTCGCCGAGGTCGCCCTGCGTCAGCAAAAACCCGTCGCCCTCCTGACCTCCGACAGCGACGACATGACCAAGCTCTGCGGCAACCAGGTCCGCATCATCCCTCTCTGACCCGACAGCCCACCCCGAGCACACCCCCTGGCAGGGTCCGCTGCACCGCTACCCTCGTGCCCCATCCGTGCCCAGCAGAGCGGACAGCAGCGGTCAGGTACAGCTTCCAGAGACCATGGCAATCCAAGCTTCCTCACGGGAAAGCGCAGGTCATAGCCCCTTCAACGGCTCAAGCACCGCTGATTCCCAAGCTCAGAGCGCGAGTTCGATTCTCGTCACCCGCTCTACGACAAACTCCCAGGCCCGCGGCCCGGGGGTTATTTGTTGTCTAGACCATTTCGAGGACCGCGCACCACTTGCGCACCGCATCTGGCGGTCAATCGGTGATACGGATGCTCCCCCGCACCAAGTGCCGGCGCCGACAATCAGCACCCGGAAGTTGCGGTCACTCAGGCCCGTCCGCTACCGAACTTGAACTCGTGATGTCGGTTGAATCGTGGTGAGGTCCTGATTCGAGAGAGCTGGACGCCGGCGTTCCGTGATCACGGGGCTGGCTGAGCCACCGACGCGTGGCGCCCAGGTTCACTTCGGTCTCGTAGTTCGATGGGCAGACTTCCAGCCACGACGGGTAGCCGCCTTGCGCGAGCACCAGGACCTCGCCAGGGCACTCGCCGGTTTCGGTGAAGAGTTGTACATCTGCGGCCGCGAGGGTGCCCGGGCCGGTCGCTGCGGGCACAACCTCGCCAGCCGGTATGCGGCCTGCTCACAGGTGGGCGTCCAGGAACTCCCCGAGCGCGGTCCTGGACATCGGACCGCTCCCGGCCGCCATCGCCTCGCCCCGATCGATCAGCACGAAGGAGGGCGCGCCGGTGACGCCGTACCGCCGTACGGGGCTGGGGCACCTTGCGATGTCGGCCCGCACGACGATCAGTCGGCCCTGATAGGCGTTGGCCACCTCCCGCACCAGGGGATCCATTTCCTTGCATGCTGCCGCGGCCTTGGGCCACACCCCGTGGAAGTACGCGAGCACCGGCACGTCCGCCCTCGCCAGGATGAACTCGAACTCGGCGTCCTCCTGGGGTCGTTGGACCCTGTTCGTCATCGGCACTCCTTGACGCTCCACTCGATGCGAGGCAGTGGGTGCCTCCTTGTGTCTCCCGACCGCGGCGGCCGTACCGCCCGTCAGTGGGCCTTGCGCGCTCGGGCGGCTTTGCGGGCCTCCGCCATCGTGCGCGCCTCCGCGGCCTTGCGCGATTCCTTCGGCGGGCGGCCCGCGCGGGTACCCAGACCCCGGAATGCCGCGTTGCCGGTCTTCGCCCCGTCCTGCACCGGCGGGCGCTTCGCGCCTGTGATGCTGGTCAGTCTCTCCTCGCCGGAGCGAATCTGAGCGACCGTGGGCCGGATCCCGGCGTCCGACATCATCCGGTTCACGTCCCGGCGCTGGCTGGGCGTGACAAGCGTGACTACGCTGCCGGACTCCCCGGCACGCGCGGTGCGCCCGCCGCGGTGGAGGTAGTCCTTGGGGTCGGAGGGCGGATCCACATTGACGACGAGGTCCAGGTGCTCGACGTGGATGCCACGGGCAGCGACGTTGGTGGCCACCAGCACCGTGATCTCGCCGTCCTTGAACTGGGCCGGCGTGTGCGTGCGCTGCGGCTGTGACTTCCCGCTGTGCAGAGCTCCCGCCTGTATGCCGCTGCTCCGCAAGTGGCGGGTGAACTGGTCCACACCGTGCTTGGTGTCCAGGAACATCAGCACCCGCCCGTCCCGAGCAGCGATCTCGGTGGCTGTCGCGTACTTGTCGGCGGGATGGACGTTCAGTACGTGGTGCTCCATCGTCGCGACCGAGCCCTCCGCCCGGTCGACCGTGGCGAACACCGGCTCACTCAGATATTGCCTGACCAGTTGATCGACGTTGCGGTCGAGCGTCGCGGAGAACAGCATCCGCTGCCCGCCGGGGGGCATCCGGTCCAGGGTCTCCGAGACCTGCGGCAGGAAACCCATGTCGCACATCTGGTCAGCCTCGTCCAGCACCGCGATCCGCACCCGGTCCAGGTGGCAGTCCCGCCGGGCGACGAGATCGGCCAGCCGTCCCGGCGTCGCCACCACGACCTCGGCACCCGCCCGGAGCGCCGCCACCTGCCGGCTGATCGCGAGCCCGCCGACCACAGTCACCGAGCGTAGCCCGAGCGCCTCCGCGTAGGGAGTCAGCGCCTCGCTCACCTGCTGCGCGAGTTCCCTTGTCGGCACCAGGACCAGCGCGAGAGGGCGCTTCGGTTCGGCACGCCGGCCCGCCGTACGTGCGAGGAGCGCAAGCCCGAAGGCGAGGGTCTTTCCCGAGCCGGTCCGCGCGCGGCCGAGGACGTCCCGGCCGGCCAGCGCGCTCGGCAGGGTGGCCGCCTGGATCGGGAATGGCTCCTGTACCCCGAGCCCCGCCAGCACCCCCATCAGCTCGACCGGCAGTTCCAGCTCCGCGAAGGACCCGGCCGGCGGCAGGCCAGGCGCCCGTGTCCCCGGCACCGAGAGCTCGCCCCGCGGGGCCCTCCCCTGGTCGGACCTGCCGGGTCCGAAGCGACCGGAGGCCGACTGCTTCGCCTTCATTGGGGGTTCCTCGTTTCGGCGCCCTGAACGGACCTGGGCCCGTACCTTGTCCGGCACGGGCCCAGGCTCTCTGCAAGCGCGACCCAACCCTACCAGCGCGGGCCTCGCGCCAGCAGTCCTGCGGCCCAGCCGGGGACCCGCCCCGGGGATCGTCACGCGCTGAAGGCCGGTAAGCCCCTCGACATCCGGGATGCTCTTGCCGAACGGTACAAGGGTTCCTGCCGTAGGTGTCCGGGCGCTGGACACGATTGCCCCGCGGCTGGAGACCATGGAGGGCACGGTCGGGGCGCGGGCGATCGGGGAGTTCGGGATCGATGTCTCGTGCTTGCACCGATACATGACCAGCATGTCCGTGCACGGCGCATACTCGGCCGAAGGCCAGGACGCGGATTTACGTGTGAGAGCGTGATGGGCCCCTGCTGACGTCCCTCGACGTCGCCGCGCCCGTCCCCCACCGATGAATCCGTAGATCACTTCACATCTTTCCGGGAGAACCTATGACTGTGAGCAAGAACATCAACAACCCTGTGGGCATGGGCGGCGGCCAGCGCAAGAGGCTGTCCCGCGCCGAACGGCAGAACAATGGTCCGCACCGCAACCTCGACCGTCAGGGAGCAGCCGACCGGAAGGCGGAGCTGGTGCGCAAGATCCGCGAGAAGGCAGGCGCAGCCGAGGGCGCCAGGCAGACGGGCGACGACACCGCACAGAGCTGACGCACCACTGTCACAGGGCGGCACCGCACGGGGCAGGGCCAGGGCCGCGACGCACGGTCCGGGCCCCGCTGCCGTACCGGGGGTCCGCGGCCGTACCGAACGCGGCCGCTCCCGCTCAGCTCTCGGCCGACCACCAGCGTCTCACCCGACCACCCAAAGATGGGCGTGCCACTACCTGCCAGTCAGGACGGTGAACAGCGGTCAGCAGGGGCCCGAACGAAGCCACTGCGGCACGCCCCCAGGGACGCGTTTCCCCAGGCCAGAGGCGGGTAAGCCTATGCAGTACCAGGTGATTCCCAAGCTCAGAGCGCGAGTTCGATTCTCGTCACCCGCTCCAGCAGAACGCCCCGGGCCAGCGGCCCGGGGTTTCTTTGTTGTCCAGACCTCTCGGGGTGTGGGCGGGCCCTCCGCGTGCCCCATCTGGTGGTGGCGGATCCAGCCGCACTTGCGCGACCGCTCAGACGGATGCGGTTCCCGAAAGGACGAGACACGGATCCGGTGACCTGAGCCACTCCAGCCCAAGCCGTTATGAGATCGCGAATGCGATAGAGCATGCTCTCCGCACGATGTGCAAGGCGAAGAAGATTTGTAGCGTGTCGGCCGACGAGAGGGCGCTACTGAGTCGAACGTCGGCTTTTCCCGGTGGAGTTGGGGCTCCGTGGAGCAGGGTGAGGTCTTCACAAGCGGCTTCCTCGGGGGAAGCGACAGATGCCGCTACCGCCATGGCGGACTGTGGCATCCAGCGGGGACGGTCCGGATCGCGGTGGACCGCAGGGGCCCGAAAGCGTGCCTGGAGTCCCTGTGGACAGCACGACCTCCGCGTCGGCCACCACCGGTGGAGGCCGGCTCGCGACGACGCAGCCTCACCGTTCGGACGGGCCAGGTGAGCGCACTCCGGCACCCAGTGCACCGTATGCGTCCACAGCGGCCTCAGCCTGTGCGCACCGTCCGGAAACGCGTCGAGGCGGCCCTGCCCGCCCCCGCCGGCAGGCCGCCATGCCGGCCGACTTGCGGAAGCGGACGCTCGGCTCGCGTACGTAAGGATCATCGCCAGGAAGAAGCGTCAGCTCGGCGCCGAAGGCGCTGCGGTGAGCCCTGAACCCTGTCGGGCCCCTAACTCTTTCGAGTGAAAGATCTATCCCATCCAACCATTGGGGTGATTTTCAGGGATCCTGATTGACGTGCAACGCTCTCGTGATCCATTGGATCTCCACGGCCAAGGGTGTCCTGCAAGGGTCCGAGCGGACCGTGTCCACCCTGCTTCATCGAAGACGACGGCCTGATGCCCGTCCCCCTGAGGCTTGGAGCCCCGAAAGTGCACGTTGCTCTTACCGGTGCGACCGGGTTCCTCGGGTTACGTCTCGTTCGTGAGCTGTTCGGGCGGCACCACTCGTTGACCGTCCTCGCGCACGCCGGATCGGGCGGCGCTTTCGAGCGCATCGCCCGGTTCCTGGAACTGACCGGCGCTCCCGCAGAGTTGATCGCGGAGCTGCCCGACCGACTCCGGGTCGTGGAGACCGATCTGGAACAGCCGCGGCTGGGTCTTCCCACCGCCGTTTTCCAGCGGCTGGCCGACGAACTGGACGTGATCTGGCACAGCGCCGCCGACATCAACCTCGACGGTGACTTGGCGCAGCTCCGCCGCGTCAACGTCGAGGGCACCCGGCAGGTGCTGGAGCTGGCTGCCGCCGGCTGCCGGAGACCGATCGTCTACCACGTCGGAACCGCCTTCGTGGGCGGAGCGCGACGCGACGGGGTGATCTACGAGGACGAACTGGATGACGCGTACGGCTTTGAGAACGGCTACGAGCAGTCCAAGTATGAGGCCGAGGTCCTTGTGCGCGCATGGTCAGTGGCGCATGGCCGTCCGGTCGTTGTGCTGCGGCCGAGTGTCCTGGTCACCGACCTGCCGGCGCACCCGGAGCTGCCGAAGCACCCGCTGCAGTTCATCGATCAGATCGCGCAGGCGTCATTGAGCAGGGTCGACCTCCCTGGGATCGGCCTCGGGGGCCCGCGTATCCCGGAAGGGAACCGGCCGGTGGTGCGCGTGCCCGGTCATCCTCTCGGGCACCTGAACCTGATGCCGGTGGAACACGCGGCCAGGGTCATGGTGCGGCTGGCGAGCGGGAAGCCCTCCGGGCAGGTCGACACGTATCACGTCGTCCACGACCACGACGTGCCGGCCACGACCATGACCGCGGCGATGGAGCAACTCGTGCCCATCAGGGTGAAGCTGGTCGAGAAGAGGCCACGTGACCCGTCCCCGCTGGAAACCGTGGCGGACCTCTATCCCGGATTCACGCCGTATCTGAGCCACCGCCGGCGTTTCGACGACACCCGGGTGCGCACTCTGCTCGGGCCGATGTTGTCCGGGATCCGAGTGGACCTGGACTATCTGCTGGCCGGCGTGCGCTCGAAGAAGCAGACGACGGCGTCCAGTTCCCGGTGGTGATGAGCGAACCCCGCTGCCCGCAACGCTGTCGAGGCACATTCTGGTTCACGCAAGATACACATCCTGATGGAGTCCGCCAGTGTCCGTCTCAGCCCATCCTGGCTCGGTCGTCACATCTGCACCCGGCTTCACCTCGGAGGACATCGCGACCTGCGTTCGGCGGATTCGGGAACAACTGCACATCGTCGCCGATTCCACCGGCCGGGAGCTGGGCCTGGTGGTGGGGCGGTGGCCCACAGGCGAGGTTGTCGGTACGCTGCCGCCGCTCTATCCCGAATGGCTGGGAGAAAGATCCTTCTGCGAGGCGCACGGCGTCCGTTTCCCTTATGTGGCAGGGGAGATGGCGAACGGCATCGCGACGACGCGAATGGTCACAGCGATGGCCCGGTCCGAGATGCTCGGATTCTTCGGGGCCGGAGGTCTTGGCTTTCCCGAGGTCGAGCGCGCGGTGCGGGAGTTGGCCATCGAGCTGGCGGGCCGGTCGAACTGGGGGGTCAACCTGATCCACTCCCCGAGCGAGCCCGAACTGGAGTACCGCGTCGCCAGGCTGTTGCTGCGGCACTCCGTCCCCTGCATATCGGCGTCGGCCTTCATGGGACTGACCCCGGCCGTGGTCTTGTGCTCGGCCTCAGGGCTGAGCCAGGACCCGGACGGGCAAATCGTCCGGCGTACGCGGCTGTTCGCCAAGGTGTCACAGCCCCAGGTCGCTGCGGCGTTCCTCTCGCCGGCCCCGCCGGACCTGCTGCGCCCGCTGGTGGAGCGGGGAGAGATCAGTGCCGAGCAGGCCGAACTGGCCGCACGGGTGCCGGTCGCCGAGGACATCACGGTCGAGTCCGACAGCGGTGGGCATACCGACAACCGGCCCCTCGGGTCGTTGCTGCCGAGAATCCTTCTCCTCCGTGACGAGCTGACCCGCCGCTTCGGCTACCCGCGGGCGGTCAGGGTGGGCGCTGCCGGCGGGCTCGGGACCCCGGGCGGGGTCGCCGCCGCTTTCGCGCTCGGGGCGGCCTACGTCGTGACGGGGTCGGTGAACCAGGTCGCCACGGAAGCCGGCATCTCCGAGGAGGCCAAGGCGATGCTGGCCGACGCGGACGTGGCCGATGTGATCATGGCGCCTGCCGCCGACATGTTCGAGTTGGGCGTCAAGCTCCAAGTACTGCGCCGTGGCACCATGTTCGGGCCGAGAGCAGCTCAGCTCTACGAGGCGTACCGGGGGTATCCGTCACTGGAGGAGCTGCCGGTGCGGCTGCGCGCCAAGATCGAACGGGATGTACTGCGCGCCCCGATCGACGAAGTCTGGTCACTGACCCGGCAGTTCTGGCAGCAGCGCGACCCCGCGGAGATCGCCCGCGCCGAGGCCGACCCCAAGCACCGTATGGCACTGGTCTTCCGTTGGTATCTGGGGAACTCCAGCCGCTGGGCCATCACCGGGGACACGGCCAGACGCACCGACTACCAGATCTGGTGCGGTCCGGCGATGGGCGCGTTCAACCGGTGGGCCGCGGGCAGTTTCCTGGCCGAACCGGCGAACCGTTCGGTGGTGCAGATCGCGCTCAACCTGCTTGAAGGCGCCGCTGTGACCACCCGCGCCCACCAGCTTCGCACCCACGGCGTCCCCGTACCGCCCTCGGCGTTCGCCTTCACGCCGTACCGCCTTGCCTGACCGCATCGGCCGCCAAGGAAGAGAGAGCATGTCAGACACTCGCCGCCGGCAGGTTCCCATCGCCGTGATCGGTATCGGCGCGCTGCTGCCCGGCTCGCCGGATGCCGGAGAATACTGGCGCACCGTGGTGGCGGGCAGGGACCTGATCACCGACGTCCCGGCCGGCCGCTGGCTGGTGGAGGACTACTACGACCCCGATCCCACCGCGCCGGACAAGACGTACGCCCGCCGGGGAGCGTTCCTGCCGGACGTCGGTTTCGATCCGTTGGCTTTCGGTACCCCGCCGAACACGTTGTCGGCGACGGACACCGCGCAACTGCTCGCGCTCATGGTGGCTGAGCAGGTCTTCGCCGACACCGGCGGACTGGCGGGGACGGACCGTGACCGGGTCGGGGTCATCCTGGGCGCGGCCGCGATGGAACTGATGGGGCACATGGGCGCGCGGACCCAGCGTCCGGTGTGGCTCAAGGCCCTGCGGGAGAACGGCATCGCGGAGGCCGAGGCGCAGGCTGTCTGCGACAGCATCACCGCGCACTACACCCCCTGGACCGAGTCGACCTTCCCCGGAATGCTCGGCAATGTCGTCGCCGGGCGGATCTCGAACAGGTTCGATCTGCACGGCACCAACCACACCACGGATGCCGCGTGCGCCAGTTCCTTCGCGGCGCTGTCCACCGCCGTCAGCGAGCTGTCGCTGGGCCGGTCCGACCTGGTCATCAGCGGTGGCGTCGACACCGCGAACGACATCGGCATGTTCATGTGCTTCTCCAAGACGCCCGCGCTGTCTCCCAGCGGTGACTGCCGGCCATTCTCCGACGCGGCTGACGGCACGATGCTCGGCGAGGGCATCGCCATGTACGCGCTGAAGCGGCTCGCCGACGCGGAGAGGGACGGCGACCGGGTCTACGCGGTGATCCGGGGGATCGGCACCTCCTCGGACGGCAAGAGCACGGCGATCTACGCGCCGCTGGCCGAGGGACAGGCCAGGGCCCTGCGGCGTACCTACGAGGAAGCGGGCTACGGCCCGGGGACCGTCGAGCTGGTGGAGGGGCACGGCACCGGAACCGCCGCCGGGGACGCCGCGGAGTTCGCCGCGCTGCGCCAGGTGTACGACGAGTCCGACCGTAAGGACCGGCAGTGGTGCGCGATCGGCTCGGTCAAATCGCAGATCGGTCACACCAAGTGCGCGGCGGGCGCGACGGGACTGCTCAAGGCCGTCCTTGCCCTGCACCACAAGGTGCTGCCTCCGACGATCAAGGTGGACCGTCCCAATCCCGCGCTGGCGACCGGCGACAGCCCCTTCTACGTGAACACCCGGACGCGCCCCTGGGTGCGGTCCGCCGGGCATCCGCGCCGGGCTTCGGTCTCCAGCTTCGGCTTCGGCGGCAGCAACTTCCACGTCACGCTGGAGGAGTACACGCCGTCAGGGCAGTCCGCCGGTCGTACGGCGTGGCGCACCCGTACCGCCCCCACGGAGCTGGTGCTGTTCAGTGGCCCGTCGCCCGATTCCCTGCTGGAGCAGAAGGGCGACAGCGGCCGTTCGCTGGCCGAGATCGCCCGGGAGAGCCAGGCGAGGTTCCGGGCGAGCGACGCTGCGCGGCTCGCCGTCGTCGCCTCGGACACCGGCGACCTGTCGGAGAAGGTCGCACAGGCCGCCGCCCTGATCCGGCGGCAGCCCGGCCGGCCATTCACCACTCCGACGGGTGTCCACTACGCCGTCGGCCCGGCCTCCGTTGGGAGAATCGCGTTCCTCTTCCCGGGCCAGGGAGCCCAGTACGTCGGGATGGGGGCCGATGTCGCCATGCTGTCGCCGGCTGCCCAGGCGATCTGGGACCGGCTGGGCAGCGTCGAGTTGGGTGACCGGCCGCTGCACCGGCTGGTCTTTCCGCCGCCGGTCTTCAGCGACGCGGAACGGGCCGCCCAAGAGGCGTTGCTGACCACCGCCGAGTACGCGCAGCCCGCGCTGGCGGTGCACAGCCTCGCGCTGCTCGCTGTGGTGCGCGGCCTCGGCCTCGAAGCGGACTGCGTGGCAGGACACAGCTTCGGCGAGCTGGTGGCCCTGCATGCCGCGGGCGTACTGGACGCCGAGTCCCTGGTGCGCCTCGGGCACAGGCGTGGTGAGCTGATGCGGGAAGCGGCGACCACCTCGGGGGTGATGCTGGCCGTCACGGCAAGCCTGGCCCAGGTCGAGGCCGTCGTCACCAGCAGCGGCCCGGACGTCTGGGTGGCCAACCACAACTCTCCGAGCCAGGTGGTGGTCTCCGGTGCGACCGAAGCGGTCGAGGCCGTCGAGCGGAGACTCACCGCGGACGGCATCACCACTCGACGGCTGAACACCGCGACCGCCTTCCACTCCCCCGTCGTCGCCTCGGCGAGCGAACCGCTGTCCGCGTTCCTGTCCGAACTGACGGTCGAGGAGCCCCGGATCGACGTGTACGGCAATGCCGACGCCTCGACCTATCCCTCGTCACCCGGGGAGATCCGGCGCAGGATCGCCGATCACCTGGCCTCGCCGGTGCTGTTCAGCGACGAGATCGAGGCGATGTACGGCGCAGGGGTGCGGACGTTCGTCGAGGTGGGCGCCGGCGCCACGCTGACGGGCCTGGTCGGGCAGACCCTCGGCGACCGCGAGCATCTGGTGGTGAACCTGGACCGTACCGGACGCAACGGAATCACCACTTTGCAGGACGCCCTCGGCCGCCTTGCCGTGCGTGGTACCGAGCTGGACTACGAGGACCTGTGGGCGCCCTACGCGCCGCCCGAGCCGGCAGCGAAGGAGAGCAAGCCGAAGATGACTGTCCAGCTCAACGGAGCCAACTACGGTCAGCCTTACCCGCCCGTGGGCGGGGCCCCCGCGCTGCCCCCACCGAATCCGCCCCGGCAGCAGCCGGTGTCCATACCCGTGGCGGATACGTCGATACCGATGACCACCGCCGCGCCTGCGGCTGTTACGTCCGTGCCGCCCGTGGTTCCAGGGCCGGTGAACGCTGTGTCTGTCCCGTCAGCGGTGCCGGCTCCCATGGCCGCTGTGTCCGTACCGTCCACTGCGGATGCCGGCTGGTTCTCCATGATCGAGAGTGCGCAGCGGCACACGGCAGAAGCCCACGCCGCCGTCCATCGCATGCTGATCGACAGTCATATGGCCTTTCTGAGCATGACGGAGACGACCTTCGCCGCGATGCTGGGGGCGCGGAGCGACGGTGGCGCGCCTGCTCCTACGGGTCTGATGCCGCCCGCGCCGGCGGTACCGCCCACACTGCCCGAGGTGGCATCGCCTCATGAGGTTCCGCCGCCTGCCGCGGCACCCGTGGTGCTTCCGTCGCCCGCGCCTTCCGTGTCCCCCACTCCCTCATCCACCCCCGTAACTCCATCGCCACCGGTCACCGCGCCCCCGGAGAGCGTCCCGGTGGGGTTCGAGGAGTTGTTGTTGTCGGTGGTGGCGGAGAGGACGGGTTATCCGGTCGAGATGCTGAACGTAGACATGGAGTTGGAGTCGGATCTGGGGGTGGATTCGATCAAGCGGGTGGAGATTCTGTCCGCCATGCGTGAGCGGGTGAGTGATCTGCCGGAGGGTGACGTCGCCGAGTTGGGGAAGCTCCGCTCGCTGCGGGAGATCGTCGACGCGTTCACCACCGGCACGAGCACCAGCCCCAGGCCTGTCCAGAACACCGTCGCGGCCCCGGACACCAACACCGTCGCCGTCCCGGAGACTCCCGTCGTACGCCGGGATCCCGCCGAACAGGTCGTGCTGAGCAGGCTCACCGTTCGCGCGCTGAACGCTCCCGCGCCAGGCTTCGCGATGGCCGGTCTCGGTGAGGGACCCCTCGCGGTGATTGACGGCGGTTCAGGAACCGCCGAACTGGTGGCCGCCAAACTGACCGGCCACGGTATCCGCGCGACCGTCGTGACCAGCCCCGCCCCCGGCACGCGCGGGGTCGTACACCTCGGCGGCCTCGCGGAGATCGACTCGCCAGAAGAGGCGCTGGAACTCCAGCGGGGCGCCTTCCGGTTGGCGCGTGCTGTCGCCGCGCGGTTCGCCGCTGACGGTGGGGTGTTCGTCACGGTGCAGGACACCGGTGGTGACTTCGGTCTCGACGGTCGCCAGGCCGACCGTTCATGGCTCGGCGGTATCGCCGCGCTGGCCAGGACCGCGGCCAAGGAATGGCCCGCCGCCTCGGTCAAGGCGATCGACTGCGAGCGCGGAGGACGCGACGCCGACGCCGTCGCAGAAGCGATAGTCGGCGAGTTGCTCAATGGGGGCCCCGCGACGGAGGTCGGACTCCGTGCCGACGGCACCCGCACCACACTCAGCGCGGTGCCCGCGCCGTCGGGGCCCGGCTCGACCGCGAATATCGGCTCGGACTCGGTGATCGTGGCTACGGGTGGCGCGCGCGGGGTGACGGCCGCCGCACTGCTGGATCTCGCCAGGACTCACCGGCCGAGGATCGTGCTGCTCGGCCGCACCGATCCGGCCGCAGAACCCGAGGGACTGGCGACGGCCACCGACGAGGTGGCGCTCACCCGTACGCTCGCGCGGCGCCCCGGGGACACCTCTCCCGCCGCGGTCGCCGCGGAGGCCCGCGGGATCCTGGCGGCACGTGAGGTACGAGCGACGCTGGCGGCGCTGGAGGGCGCGGGGTCCCAGGTCCGGTACGTGCGGGTGGACGTCCGGGACAGCGTGGCGCTGACGTCCGTACTGGAGGAAGTACGCCGGGAGTGGGGGCCGGTCACCGGGATCGTGCACGGTGCGGGAGTGCTGGCCGACAAGCTGATCGCCGACAAGACCGACGAGCAGTTCGACCAGGTCCTGGCCACCAAGGCCGGCGGCTTGCGCGCGCTGCTCAAGGCGACCGCGGCCGACCCCCTCGACACGATCGTCCTGTTCTCCTCGGTGGCCTCGGTCTTCGGCAACGTCGGACAGAGTGACTACGCGATGGCCAACGAGGTGCTCAACCAGGTGGCCTCAGTCGAACGTGTCCGGCGGCCCGGCTGCCTGGTGCGTTCCATCGCGTGGGGTCCGTGGCGCGGAGGAATGGTCACCCCGGCGCTGGCCGAGCACTTCGGCCGGGCCGGTGTCGCTGTGATCCCCACCTGGCAAGGTGCCGCCGCCTTCACCGCGGAGCTGGGTGATCCGGCCGCCGACACCAGGGTGGTCGTCGCGGCCGGTGACGGCCTCGGTTCGACGGCCGGTGTCACCGAGCCGGGAAAGGCGGAGGTGCGGATCCACTCACGCACCCACCCCTACCTCGCGGAACACGCCATCGACGGAGTGCCGGTGCTGCCGGTGGCGATGGTTCTCGACTGGTTCACCGGCGCCGCCAAGGCGTGGCGGCCGGACGCCGACGGCGTAGTGCTGCGCGACCTCCGAGTGTTCAGCAAGGTCGCCCTGGGACAACTGGACTCCCAGGGGCACCGGCTCCCCCTCCAGGGGCGTCCCGCGATGGCCGGAGCGCCGTCGGACCTGGAGGCCGAACTGCTCGGTGAGGACGGCAGGCCGCACTTCCGGGCAGTCCTGGGGTTTGAGGCGAGCGCCCCGAGCAGGGAGAGCTGGGACACCCCGGAGGGGCTGGTCCCCTTGGCGCGCGACGAGATCTACGACGGCCGGGTGCTCTTCCACGGACCGGGGTTCCAGGCCCTCCGTTCGGTTCACGGAATCTGCGCCGAGGGAGCGGTGGCCACCCTGACCGGTCTGCGTCAGCTCGGCTGGAGCGGTGACAACTGGCACCTGGATCCGGCTGTTGTCGACGGTGGTCTGCAACTCGCGCTGCTGTGGGCCGAAGACGTCCTCGGTGACGCCTCACTGCCGATGGCGGTCGCGGAGTGCCGGGTGCACCGGGGCGGCCCGGTCACGGACACCGTGCGGTGCGTGGTGCGGGCCCGGAAGGTGCACGAGACGGGGGCGCGGTGTGATCTGGCGCTCATCGACCACGACGGGACTCCCAGGGTGGAGCTGATCGGCGTGGAACTGGTGCGACGCCCCTCCTGAGCCCCCCTGCCGCTGGTATCCATCCGTGTTCGTGAAGTGGGACTGGTATGGGATTCGAACCGATCGCCGTCGTCGGCCGGGGGTGTGTGTTCCCCGACGCACTCGACCCGGATACGTTCTGGGACAACATCGTCGCGGGCCGGTGCAGCCTCACGCCGGTTCCGGACGGCCGGTGGCGGTTGCCCCACCGGTGGGCCATGGGAACCGTCGACGATCACCTCGACCGTTCCTGGACCGACGTCGGCGGTTACGTACGGGGCTTCGACACCGCGTTCGACCCGAACGGGTTTCTCGTGGATCCGGAACAGATCCTGGGTCTGGACCCGCTGTTCCACTGGGTGCTGCACGGCGCCCGGCAGGCATTGCGGGAGGCCGGACACGACGGGCCGCTGCCGCGCGCCGGACTGGTGCTGGGAAACCTGTCCTACCCGACAAGCGCGGGCTCAGCCTTCGCCGAGCACGTGTGGCTGTCCGACGGGGCGCCGTCCCTGCTGACCGGGGGACGGCGGGTCAGGCCCGACGCGCGCAACCGGTTCTCCTCGGGGTTTCCCGCGCACTTCGCGGCCAAGGCGCTGGGGCTCGGGGCGGGGGCGTTCGCGCTCGACGCCGCTTGTGCCTCGTCGTTGTACGCGATCAAGCTGGCCTGCGACCGCCTGCACGACGGCACGGCGGACGTGATGGTGGCCGGAGCGGTCAACCGGGTCGACAACCTGTTTCTGCACGTGGGGTTCTGCGGACTGTCCGCGGTGAGCCGGAGCAGCCGCAGCCGTCCCTTCCACCGCGACGCCGACGGGTTGCTGCACGGCGAGGGCGCCGGATTCGTCGCCCTGATGCGGCTGGGTGACGCGCTCGCCGCCCGGGTGCCCGTTCTCGGGGTGATCCGGGGCATCGGGCTGTCCAACGACGGGCGCGGCCGTGGGCTGCTCAGTCCGGCGGAGGAAGGCCAGGAGAGGGCGATGCGCCTGGCCTTCGCCATGGCGGGGATCGCACCGGAAACCGTCTCGCTCGTCGAGTGCCACGCGACGGGTACACCGGTCGGGGACGCGGTGGAAGCACGCAGCATGTCCCGCGTCTTCGCGGACAGCACCGACGTTCCCATCGGTTCTGTGAAATCCAATGTCGGCCACCTGCTGGCGCCGGCCGGCGCCAGTGGGCTGCTCAAGGTGCTCGGCGCGATGCGGGCGGGCATCCGCCCGGCGACGCTCGGCGCCGAGGAACCGCTCGCCGAACTGAGCGGCACTCCCCTGCGGATACTGGGCGCGTCCGAGCAGTGGCAGGGGCTTCGCCGCGCCGCCGTCAGCGCCTTCGGCTTCGGCGGCGCCAACGCTCATCTGATCATCGACGCATGGGACGGTGTCGCCGGCACCCGGGCAACGGCGTCGCCGACCCCGCGGGTTTCCCCTGAGCCGGTGGCGATCGTGTCCATCGGAGCCCGCGTCGGCGACGGGCCCGACGCCGAGGACTTCCGCCGCGCGGTGCTCGACGGCGAGCGGCGCGGACCGGCGACGGAACTCGACGTGGCCCTGCCGGGCCTGTGCTTCCCTCCACTGGCTGTGAAAGACGCCAGTCCCCAACAACTCCTGGTGCTGGAGGCCGCACGGGAAGCCGTACGGGACATCGCCCTGTCACGTGAGAGGACCATGGTGCTCGTCGGAACGGGCGTGGACGTACAGATCGCCGGTGCGGCCGCGCGCTGGCGGGTTCCGTCGTGGCTCGAAGAGACCGGGCACCGCACCGATCCCGAACTGATCGCCCGGTTGCGGGACGCGTTTTCCTCGCCAATGGTCTCGGAGCGAGTGGTCGGAAGCCTGCCCAACCTCGCGGCCAACCGCGTCAACACCCAGTTGGACCTCGGCGGCCCCGGATTCACGGTGTCGGCCGAGGAGGCATCCGGCCTGGTCGCGCTGGACATCGCGGCACGCGCCATCAGAACCGGCGAGGCCGACGCCGCGCTCGTCGGTGCGGTGGACCTGTCCTGTGAACCGGTCCACCGGACGGCACTGCGTGAGCTGGGACGTGAGACCGCTCCGGGCGACGCCGCCGTAGTGGTGGTCCTGAAGCGCCTCAAGGACGCCCGCCGTGACGGGGATACCGTGCTCGCCCTGCTGGACGACGAACCCACCGCGCGGCCGGATCTGGTCGTCGGTGACGGCGCGGAGGCCGGGTTCGATCCGGCCGGGTTCGATCCGGCCGGGCTCTTCGGCCGGGCTCATGCCGCTCAGGGACTGCTGGGGGTCGCGGTCGCGGCGACAGCCCTTCGGCATCGCGCGATGCCCAGGGTGGGGGGCCGCGCTGAACCCGATCCGGATCTGCGTACCGCGGCGGTCGTGGTGTCGCCGCTGGGAGCACCCCCGGTGAGTGTCCGGCTGCGGGCCGGTGACGCCGGGCCCTGGATGACCGGACCGGCGCCACGACTGCACGTCTTCTCCGGCCGTGACCGGCAGGAGGTCCTGGCCGCGCTGGACGCCGGAGCCGAGTCCTCGGACGGTCCCGCACGGCTGGCTTTCGTGGCCGAGGAGGCTCTCTCCTCGCAGCGGGACGCCGCCAGGCGCTGGCTCGCCGATGGCGGCGTCAAGCCACCCGGCGTGCTCTACCGGGACCTTCCGGTGCCGGGACAGATCGCGTTCGTGTTCACCAACGGCTCGGCCGCCTACCCAGGCATGGGCCGCGAAGTGACGCTGGCCCTGCCCTCGGTGAGCGAGGCCGCCACGGGCGCCTTCGGGTCAGCCGCCGTACGGCCGCCGAAGCCCGGATCGGAGCCGCTGGTGTTCGACCAGATCTGGGGAGCCGCCCAACTGGCCACCGTCCACACCGAAGTCACCCGAGGGCTGCTCGGGCTGAGACCGGACGCCGCCATCGGCTACTCCTCCGGTGAGTCGGCCGCCCTCGTGGCTCTGGGGGCGTGGCGGGACGTCGCGGACCTCCGGCGGGAAGCCTGGGAGAGCGGCATCTTCACCAGAGACCTCACCGGTGAACTCCGGGCGGTACGCCGTGCGTGGGAACGCCTCGGCGTACGGGGTGATCGCTGGTCGAGCTACCTGGTCACCGCCCCTGTCGACCGGGTCCGCGCCGAACTCGCGGGCGAACGCGCGGTCCACCTGATGGCGATCAACGCCCCAGGCGTGTGCGTGGTCGGCGGCGAGTCGCGGGCTTGTGGCCTCGTCATGTCGCGGCTCGGCGCCGCCCACGTCATCCCGATCGAATACGACCTGGCCGCGCACGCCCCCGAACTGGCCGAGGTCCGCGACCGGTGGTGGAACCTCCACCACCGTCCCACCACCGACGTGCCAGGGGTGCGGTTCTACAGCGGGGCCACCACTGACTCGTACTCCCCAACGGCCGGGCGGGCGGCTGACGCGGTCACCGCGCAGGGCGTCGGCACGATCGACTTCGCGGGCACGATCGAGCGGGCATGGGACGACGGAGTCCGGGTTTTCGTGGAGCACGGGCCCCGTGGCCTGTGCACCGGATGGATCAAGCGCATCCTGGGCGACCGCGACCATGTGGCCGTCGCGCTCGACGCCCCGCAGGGCAGGGGACTGCGGCAGCTGTGCCTCGCCGTGGCCGAACTCGTCGTCGCCGGGGTGCCCGTCCGCGCGGACGCTCTCTTCGAACAGCTCCGGGCGGCGGCACCCGTACAAGCAAAGGGCGAACCCACCATGAAGGTGCCCGCACACCGGGAGATCGGCTTGCCCTCCGTCGGACAACCGGTGGTGATCATGCCGCGAGCCCCTCAACTGGCCCCGGCCCTGGCTCTGGCGTACGAGACCGGTCCGCCCGTCATCGCCGACGCGGAACACGCTCCCGCCGTCCCCGACGTCCCCGCCCCCGCCCCCGCCGTCCCAGCCCCCGCCCCCGCCGTGTCGCAGCCGACGACCACGCACGCGCTGGTCGCCCAGCACAGCCACCGCGTGATCGCGCTGCACCAGGACGTCGTCGCCCAGCACATGCTGTCGCACCAGAGGTTCCTCCAGACCAGAGCTCAGATGCTCACGGCACTGGCGAACGCCGCGGCGGGAACCACGCCACCGCCTCCGTCTCCGCCCCCACCACCGGTGCGCCCGGCCGCTCCGCCGCCGGCCATACCAACCGGTTCCCAGTCGCCGGAGTCCTTGCCAGGACCGAAGTTCGACCGGGCCGGACTGGAACACCTCGCCGCGCAGCGGATCTCCACCCTCTTCGGTCCGAAGTTCGCCGCGCAGGACGAGTACCCGGTGCAGACGCGGATGCCCGAGCCGCCGATGCTCCTCGCGGACCGGGTCACCGGAATCGACGCCGTACCCGCGGCACTGGTCGAACTCGGCCCGGAGCACGCCACCGGCACGATCTGGACCGAGACGGACATCCGCCTCGACAGCTGGTATCTCGACGCCACCGGACGGATTCCTGCGGCCCTGATGATCGAGGCGGGCCAGGCGGATCTGTTGCTGATCAGCTGGCTCGGGATCGACCTGGTCAACCGAGGCGAGCGGGCCTACCGGCTGCTGGGATGCGAGCTGACGTACTACGGCGGTCAGCCCGAGGCGGGGGAGACACTGCGGTACGAGATCCACATCGAGCGGCACGCCCAGCACAACGGTGTCCGCCTCTTCTTCTTCCGCTACGACTGCTACGTCGGAGACCAGCTCCGGCTGAGCGTCCGCGACGGTCAGGCCGGCTTCTTCACCAAGGCCGAACTCGACAGCACCGACGGAGTGCGCTGGGACCCCGCCGACTCCTCACCGGCCGATGACGTTCCCCTCGACGCTCCGGCGGTGCCCGGCGCTCCATCGAGTTTCACCGCCCAGCAGGTGCTGGCCTTCGCCGACGGACGGCCGGCGGACTGCTTCGGCCCCGGCTGGGAAGCGACCAGGGCGCATGTGCGCCCGCCTCGTATCGACAGCGGCCGGCTGCTGCTGCTCCAGGAGGTAACCGCGTTCGACCCGGCCGGCGGCCCGTGGGGACGCGGCTACCTCCGCGCCGAGACGCCCGTCTCGCCGGACGACTGGTTCTTCGACGGGCACTTCAAGAATGATCCCTGCATGCCAGGAACCCTGATGCTCCAGGGCGGGCTGCAGGCCATGGCCTTCTACCTGGCGGCCACGGGCTTCGCCGTCGCCAGGGACGGTTGGCGCTTTGAGGTGGCGGACGAGCGGCCGTACACCGTCCGGTGCCGGGGGCAGGCCACCCCGGCGAGCAAGCGGGTCGTGTACGAGGTGTTCGTGCACGGCCTCTCGGCCGGGCCGGTGCCGACGCTGTACGCCGACGTGCTGGGCACCGTCGACGGGATCAAGGCATTTCACGGTCAGAACATCACACTCCGACTGGTACCCGACTGGCCGCTGTCGCACTGGCGGCGGCTGGGAGAGCACGTGGAGCAGACGAACGGCACCCCGCTCCCGCTCGCTTCGCTCGGCGGCCTGGTCGGCTACCGCGGCTCGAAGGCGGCAGCCGTGTCCGACGGGTTCGCCTTCGACTACCCCTCCTTGCTGGCTGGCGCGTGGGGAAGGCCGAGCGAGGCGTTCGGCGCCGCGGCCGCACCCTTCGACAGCACGCGGAGGATCGCACGACTGCCCGGTCCGCCCTACCACTTCATGACCCGTGTCGTCTCGGTGGACGATCCGCAGGGCGCCATGCGGCAGGGCAGCAGCGTGGTTGCCGAGTACGACGTGCCCGACCAGGCGTGGTATTTCGAGCAGAACGGCGGCGTCATGCCGTTCGCCGTGCTCATGGAAATCGCGCTGCAACCGTGCGGGTGGCTGGCCGGCTACACCGGCGCCCCACTGACCACCGAGACCGATCTGCTCTTCCGTAACCTCGACGGGACGGGAACAGTCACCGGCGAGATCCTGCCGACGACAGGGACCGTGCGCACCGAGGCGGACCTGACCACCGTCTCACGGAGCGGTGAGATGATCATCATGTCGTTCGGGGTGCGCTGTTTCGCCGACGACGCGGAGGTCTTCTCGCTGTCGACCGTGTTCGGGTACTTCCCGTCGTCGGCCTTCGACAACCAGACCGGACTGCCCGTGTCCGAGAGGGACCTGGCCGCTCTGGAAGCTCCCTGCGACCGGACGGTCGACCTCACGATGTCTCCCGACCGCTACTTCGGCAGTCCGGCCCGGCTGCCCGGCCCCATGCTGCTGATGCTCGACCGGATCACCGGTTACTGGCCGGAAGGAGGCGACGCCGGGCTCGGGCGACTGCGGTCGGAGAAGGACGTCGACGCGGGCGAATGGTTCTTCAAGGCGCACTTCTTCCAGGACCCGGTTCAGCCGGGCTCACTCGGAATCGAGGCGATGTGCCAACTTCTCCAGTTCTACTTGATCGAGCGCGGACTCACCACGGGCGTACCGCGGCCCCGGTTCGAGCCCGTCATGCTCGGTGTCGAGGTGATCTGGAAGTACCGCGGACAGATCACCCCGGCCAACCGGTTGATCAGGGTGGAGATGGACATCCTGGAAGCCGGCGAGGACGCGCGTGGACGCTATGCGATCGCCGAAGCCCGGCTCTGGGGGGACGACACATGCATTTACCACGCCCGGGGGATCGGCATGCGCGTCGTGCCGGGAGACGGCTCGCCGTCCGTGGTGGACACGCTGCTCGATCCCGGCGTCGATACCTGGGTGGCTGACCACTGTCCGACCTGGACGCTCCCCGCGATGCCGATGATGTCCGTGGTCGACAGGCTTTCCCAGGCCGCGGCGGACTACACCGGGCAGCGCGTGGTCGCCGTGCGCGACGTTCGTCTTCGCCGCTGGATACCGCTCACCGAACCCGTCCGGCTGCGGACCGAGGTGGAACCCGGGCCGACCGGGCTCGCGGTGAAACTGCTGATGTGGCGGGAAGCGGGAATGCCCGCGCTGTCCCGGTACGAGGAGGTGGCGCGGGCCACTGTACTGGTGGGCGACTGGCCGGACACCCGGCCGGACAGGTTCGCCGCGCTGCCGGACGCCGTGGTCCAGCCCGACCCGTACGAGTCGGCCGAACTCTTCCACGGCCCGTCGTTCCAGTACCTGACCTCGTGGGCGACCGGGTCCACCGGTTCCTCCGCGATCCTCGATGCCGGGCGCGGAACGGTGCCGAAGGGGTGCCTGGGTCAGGGGCTGCTGGACGCGGGGGTGCAGGCCATCCCGAACAACAGCCTGTGGCGATGGGTAGCGGAGATCGGTGACGGCAAGGTCGGATTTCCGCTCCGGGTGGACTCGCTGGAGCTGTTCGAAGCCCTGCCGGATGCCGGTGAGATCGAGGTCGAGGCCCGCTTCACCGGTTTCGGCTCCGGCCAGGCGGGCCTCGGGCCGTTGCCTGCGACCGAGGTCCAGTTCTGTGTGGACGGACGGGTCGCGGCGGTGCTGCGGCTGGTCTGCGTTCTGTTGCCGATCGGGTTGCTCTCCCGTGTATCGCCGGTCGAGCGCCGGGAGTTCCTGGCCAACGCTCGTCCCCTCAACGGGCCGGGGCTGACCAGGACCGTGGACGGGACGACGACACTCCACGCGGGGGAGGTGGACGAGGTGGACTGGCTGCGAGGCACGGTGGCGCACGCGTGGGGCCTGCCGCCGGGCTCCCGGGCCAGTGATCACCTTGAGCTCATGGCCGTCAAGGAGCACGTCGGTCGTCTGGCCGGGGTGCATCCGTCCACGGTGGAGGTGAACGCCGACCTGCGGACCGCCCGCGTCGCATCGGGGCAGCCGTATTACGTCCAGGTGAACCACGTGGGAGACAAGGTCACCGTTCGCTCCGTCCACGCACAATGAAACGCCGACACATCGTTCGCCGTCGCCCGTGCCGACCGGTGCGTGGCGCCCACCTGCTGGTCGGTCACTGTCCTGACCGTCCTGGGGCCACCCGGACGCGGCATGTCACGGTTTCCCGTCACGCGGGCTTGTCGAGGACCAATGCGTTGTACCCGGTGGCTGTGCTTACCGCCCGGTGGGCGTGGACGGCTTTGACGAAGTACTGCCAGTCGCGGGCACTGAGTTCCCGAAGACCCCGCCAGCGCAGGCACAACGTCTCCCGGCCCGCGCGGGACCCCGCCATGGTCGCGGCCCAGGTGCTCACCCACGCGAAACGGTCGGTGACGGCGCTGGACCAGTCCAGGACGTTCTCCACGCGAAAGCCGACCGCGAGGGCGTGCTTGAGATAGCTGTCCAGGGGCTCGAATTCCTCGAACTGCCAGGCCCCGCGTACCAGGCCGGCCGGGTCGAGATCCTGGATCATGTGCGGGTCCGCGGTACGCCAGGTGAAATCGACAAGGACAAGCCGGCCACCGGGACGCAGAACGCGAAAGCTTTCGGACAGGAAAGCCCGCCGGCCTGCCGGACCGAAGTGGAAGGCCGCTTCGAGACAGTGCACCTGATCGAACGAGCCGTCACCAAGGTCCCGGCCAACTGCCCGCGGAGGCAGAGCGGTCACATCGGCAACCGCGAACGCGACATTCGGAAAGCGCCCGAAACGCGTCCGCGCCTGGCTGATCTGCCCGTCGCTGACGTCCAATCCGAGGACGTCGCAGCCGACTTGACCCAGCGCGGCCGTCGTACGGCCTCGTCCGCAGCAGGCGTCGAGCACCCGTTGCCCGGCTGACGTCCGCAGCAGCGACATCGACCGCCGGGCCAGACGCCGTTGGAAGAAGGCCAACCCGCCCAACAGCGCGGGCAGGGTGGGAACGGTGAAGTACCCGAGGTTCACCAGATCGCCCCACCCCATGTGCCTGAGGACGTGGAAGAGCACGTTCTCGTCGCTGTAGGCGTCGGAGATCCCACTGTCATCCCGCATGGCGAAATTCTTCTCTCAGGACGCTGTGGGAACGCCGGCGGACGCGACAGCCACCCGCTCGCGTGGGCGGTGCTCAGGAAGTCGGCGTCGTCCGGTGGCATCCACCGTGGTGGCAGTAGGTCGTGTCCTGGCGAAGGGATCAGGATCGCAATGTTCTGTGCGGTCGGTGCCGATCATGATGTCGCGCCAGAATTCCCGTACGTCCCGGGCCGAGGAAAACGTCCCCGCGAGCCCCACGACGGCAATCGGATTCCGGCTCAGCCGGTCGTCGAAGGTATCGTCCCCCACGCGGCACACCCCTCGTTCGCTTCTCACAAGGCGAGCACGGCGTACGCGCAAGGCACGCCACCGGCACACAGCGTGGCCCAGACGGGACACCGTGTCGACACCGCCGTCGATCACATGGTTTCGGTCCCGGTAACGGTCCGGCCAGCAAGCTGCGACATCGCGGTGGGTGCCAAAAATAAACCTCTGACAGTTCACTCGATTGAGCGGCTTCTTACCCATTTCGGCACCCAAAGCCCTCACGAGCGAAAACACTCCTCTGCCAGGCTGCGTCCGCATCATCGATGACACCTCAGGCGGCCGCTGTCCCGGGCCAGGGCCGGCGGGTAGAAGCGGAAATCCCCGGGTAGGCCGACCTTGTCGCGCGCCCTGCGCCACTTGCGGCCGAAGGTGGTCCCCCGCAACGCGGCCCCCTTCTCGCCGACGAACACCAGCCCGTCCGGGCCGGGCTGGGCAAACCAGTCCAGGTGTTGCCGTACATCGACGTGCACGAAGGCCGGCAGCACGATCTCCCGCTTCCCCGCACGGGACTTGGGGTCACCGACGACGCGGCGGCCGGTGTTCAACTCGGGTGCGGCACGCCGTACCCACACCGATCCGGCGTCCAGGTCGACGTCACCTCGTCGCAGCTCGGCCAGTTCCTCCGGGCGCATCGAGGCGAACGCGCCGAGCAGCACCATCAGGCGCCAGCGCAGTCCGATCACATCGGCCAGGGCGAAGACCTGAGCGACCGTGGCGACGGGGCGCTCGTCCGCCTCCTCACGGCCGGCGCCGCGGATCCGGCACGGGTTCTTGCGGATCATCGTCCTCGGCCGCCGTCTCCCTGATGGCTTTGAGCAGCCGCTTGGGCAGCTTTGCCGCGTCGTCGGCGAGCGGACAGAAGTCGGCTCCTCCGAGGACGGCCCCGACCGTGTCGTCGTCCACCGCGGAGCGACCCAGGTCCGCGGCGTCGCATCCGGCTCCGGCCACGGGCACCTCGTCGGCGGCCTACACCACTTGAAGCGGCGGCGGCTGGAAACGGAGCGAAGCCACAGCGCCGGTCCCCGGCCCTTACTCAGAACCCGGGGGCGGGAAGGAAGCCTGGCCACCACGGGGGTACGCCGCTGGGACAGTCATATGTGATGCCACTCCAGAAAAGCGAGATGGCGCACCAGGAAAGGCCAAGGAGTACCACCACGAGGGCGAGAGCGTGGAGGAGCGGTCGGTTCCCCAGGAGGGCGCCCACCGCCACCCAGCCCAGGAGCAGGACAGCCCAGAGGCATGGAATGAAGAGGAAGAGCAGGAAGGTGCTGTTCGCCGCATTGTTCACTCCAACGTCGCAGGCGCTCAATGCCCTGCCGAGAAGCATGGCCGTAAGCACCGCAAGAGCCAGCCCCACCACGGTGCCGAGACATACATGCAGCCGTCGGTTGCCCATACCCCCCCATAGCCGTCGGCTCCGGAAACACCTCCGCCGCACGGCTCGTCAATGTACCCACTTGCCCAGCAAGACCTTGGGACAGACCTTGGCACCCCACATAGACAGGGCTGCCGTCGTGTCACTCCCCTTGTGGCGCCCGACCAGTCCGTCGTACCACGCCCACGGTCGCAGCAAGCCCTGGATCATTTTCACGTCGTCGGACCGCGCGTTGCGTGTCAGTTCGTCGCACATGTAACTCTCCATCTGGGAGAACAGGTCCTCACACTTCTTCAGATCAGGCTTGGGTTCAGGCCCCTTCTTGTAGGTGACCTTCTGCGAGATATTCCCGCCGTTGTTCTTGACGGTGATGGCCATGACTCCGCCGCTGCCGCTGAAGCCAGCGAAGGGTGCGGGCAGCGTGTAGGTCTTCGTGGAGTGGTAGGACCCAGGTGCCGTGGGGGCCCATCGTCCGGCGGATCGGCGCGCACGGAGTCTCCCGCGTCGACTTCCTGGTCTCTCCCGACGGGCGGACCCCGATGCTGGAGATCAACACGGTGCCGGGTCTGACACAAGGTTCTCGCTGGTCAGGGGCGCCCGCGGCGATGAAGCGCCGGGTGACTCCCAAGCTCAGAGCGCGAGTTCGATTCTCGTCACCCGCTCCGCACAAAAGCCCCAGGCCAACGGCCCGGGGGTTCTTTGTTGTCTAGATCTCTCTTGGCCCCTCGCACCGCTTGCGCACCACTTGACAGGAGGAAACGCCCACTCCTAGAGCGCCCGCACGACCGACGTGGCGCCAGGCAGGCCGTCCTGGCAGGCGTTGAACATCCGTTCATGGTCGGGGCCGGCGTCCTCCGCCCGCCGCCCTTCGCCCACCGCCCGTCCAGGGTGAGCAGCGCAGGGGTGGGCAGCAAGGGGGTGGACAGCGCGGTGGGCACATGGTGGGCCGCGTTGGTCGCCGGGGGGCCGTCTATCGTGGCGCGTGCCGTGTTCCACCGGGCGATGGGCGAGTGGCTGGAGGATCTGTGCGGACAGACGGGAACGGCACGACGGACCAGGGGCTTCCGCGGTTGCGGCTGGACGAATTGCTGGAGGAGCTCCAGGTCCGGATCGAAGCCGTACGCGGCACGCGGGACCGGGTGCACAGCCTCCTCGAAGCGGTGCTCTCGGTCGGCCGCGAGCTGGACCTCCCGCAGGTGCTGAGGGGCATAGTCGAGGCGGCCGTCGTGCTCGTGGACGCGGAGTACGGCGCGCTCGGGGTGATCGGCGGCGAGCAGCGGTTGTCGGAGTTCATCACCGTGGGCATCGACGACGAACTGCGCTCCCGGATCGGCGAGTTGCCCAGCGGACACGGCCTGCTGGGTGAGCTGATCCGCCACCCGGAGCCGTTGCGGCTGGCGGAGCTGGGCGGCCACGAGTCGTCCTCCGGCTTTCCCGTCAACCATCCGCCGATGCACTCGTTCCTCGGTGTGCCCATCCGGGTGCGGGACGAGGTGTTCGGGAATCTGTACCTGACGGAGAAGCGCAGCGCCCGCGAGTTCGACGCGGAGGACCAGTCGGTCCTGTCGACCCTGGCGGTCGCGGCCGGTGTGGCGATCGAGAACGCGCGCCTCTACGAGGAGGGACGCAATCGGGAACAGTGGCTGACAGCCAGCGCCGAGGTCACCAACAGCCTGCTCTCCGGTGCCCCGCGTGCGCAGGTGCTGGAGCTGATCGTCGAACGCGCCCGGCAGATACTCTCCGCCGACCTGGGGCTGGTGGCCGAACCTCTCGCGGGTACCGGCGACCTCCGCACCGCCTTGGTGGTCGGGCAGGACGCCCAGACCCACAGGGGCCCCGCGCCGGAGGTCCAGGACGGTTTCATCAGCGCGGCGTTCACCAGTGCGGAGCCCGTCCTCAGCATGAACATCGCCACGGACGAGCGGGTCATCGGCTCCGAGTCCCGCTGGGCGGGCATGGGGCCGGCCGTGGCGGTCCCACTGGGCACCGGGAACCGGGTACGCGGGGTGCTGCTGCTGGCCCGCACCACGGGGCGCGAACCGTTCGCGCGTACGCAGTCGGCACCGCTGCTCGGCTTCGCCGGCCAGGCCGCGCTCGCCATGGAACTGGCCGAACGCCGCAGCGACGCCGAGCAGATCGCCCTGCTGGAGGACCGCGACCGTATCGCCCGCGACCTCCACGACCTGGCCATTCAACGGCTGTTCGCCACCGGTATGACCCTCCAGAGCGCCCAGAAGTTCGACCAGCACCCCGGAGCCGCCGAACGCATCGAGCGCGCCGTCAACGACCTCGACGACACCATCAAGATCATCCGCTCGACCATCTTCGGCCTGCGCGTCCAGCGGTCGGGCGGGGCGGACGGCGGGGTACGCGCCCGGGTGGCGGCCGCGGTGGACGGAGCGGCCGCCGCGCTGGGCTTCAGCCCGGCGGTGCGTATCGAAGGGCTCGTCGACACCGAGGTCCCGCACCACATCGCCGATCACCTGATCGCGGTGCTGGTGGAGGCCCTCAGCAACACCGCGCGCCACTCGGCGGCGCGCACGGTGGACGTCCATGTCGGCGTGAGGGAGGGCCGGTTGACGCTGAGCGTGGCGGACGACGGCACCGGCATCCCGCCGGGGGCGGCGCGCAGCGGACTGAAGAACATCGCGCGGCGGGCGGAGGAACTGGGTGGCACCTTCACCCACGACACCCCGCCGGCCGGCGGCGCCCGACTGGTGTGGCACGTGCCGCTGCGGGACGCGTCCGCCGCTTGACGGTTCGGCTGTCCCCGGTCCTCCGGAGCTGTGCCGGGGGCTGTCCGTACGGTCCCCCTCAGAGCGGCGGGACCGACTGCCGGGGAGGGAGCGCCGAGGGCAGGCCGTGCCTGCGCGGTACCCCACCGGTCAGCAGCCGCGCGATCTGCGTTCGCACGCTCTCCTCGGACAGGAACAACCGCCGGCCGATCTGCCGGTCGGTAAGCCTGTCCCCGATCAGGACCATGAGGTGGCGCTCCCGGGCCGAGAGGCCATTCGTACGGTGGTCCCTTCCCTCAAGGGCCAGGCCCTCCAGCAGTCGCGCGGTGGCCGTCCGGTCCAGCGTCGAGTGGCCGGCGGCGGCGGAGCGTACGGCGAAGGCGAGCCGGGTCCCCCTGATCTGCCTCAGTACGGAGCCGGACGCGCCGGCCAGGACGGCGTGCAGATGCGCGGTGTCGTCGTCGAACGAGGCGAGCGTGAGCAGTGAGAGCGCGGGCTCGGCGGAGCGCAGAGCGCGACAGGAGACTATGTCCTCGGTCAGCCGGACGTTCACCACGGCCACATCGGGGTGGGTTACGGGGACCCGGACCAGGGACTGTTCGACGGAGTCCGCCGTACCGACCGTGATCATGTCCGGTTCGGCGTCGAGCAGATCACCGAGCCCCTGCCGGACCGCCTCATGGCCGTCCACGAGGAACACCCTTATCGGATGCCGTTCCGAGAAGGCGCCGACGGCGGCCATGGCAGTTCCCTCGTTCTCGAACAGGCGGACAGGCCGGGGCGGCGGTCACCCCTCGCGGACGTCGGCTCAGGGGGCGGGTCCGCTGCCGTAGGGGCCGTACAGATCGAGCAGCCGGGTCCTGGTGGTGTGCAGCCGGAGGGAGACCACCTGGCCCACCCACAGGGCTACGGCGGCGCCGAGGACGGGGTCGTCCTGGCAGAGGAGACGTGCGGCGACGGCGTCGAACTCCCATGCGCGTACGGGGGTCATGGCCTCCGCACCCAGATGCCACACGAACGGCGCGAACAGCCAGGACCACCCGACGAGCTGCCCCGCGCCCAAGGTCTCGATCACGGGGGAGCGACGGCCCGGCACATGTATGTCGAGGGTGACGCAGCCGGTACGCACGACCCAGAAGCGGTCGGCGCGGTGCCCCTCCTCGAAGAGCCGGGTGCCTTGGGGGATATTGACCTCGCGGGCGACGTGCATGAGCCGCTCACGATGGGCGGTGGGCAGGGAGCCCACCAGGGTGGTGGCCTTCGTCGTCATCGCTCGTGTCTCCTTGTCGCGGATTCTCGGCACGGTGGGAGTCCCACCAGATTCCGACCCGCGATCACATCCCTTCCAGGGCTGTCCGGGTACGGCCGGAGGGCCGAACGGCCCTCATGTGCCGGCCGGGACCAACCGCGTGGCAATCCCGGGCCGCCCGCGAGCCTCCGCCCGCCGGACGAGGGCCGAACGGCCTGGACCGCTGTCGCCTCGTGATGGACGTCATCGACCGGGTCCCCGGCCTCGGGGTCCGTGCGGTCGCCGTACGGCAGGCCACGGCCGACACCCGTACCCGCCCGTACCCGCCCGTACCCGCCACCACGCGTGGATCCGCCACCACGCGTGGATCCGCGCACACGGCACCGACCTGCCCGAGGTCGCCGACTGGACCTGGACGACCGACGCGCCAGGTCCGGCGGGCCCAACCGGTCCCCGGCGCAGGGACGTTCGGCCCTCCGGAGGGGACCCGAGCGGCAGCAGCACCACCCGCGCCCGCCGCGGGAGATTGAGGACACACACCGGACCGGACCCCACAGGCCAACGCACGACGGACACGACACCTGTTCACCGCGCCGCTCGCCCCTGAAAGGGATGACAGACATGGCCGTTCACCAGAGCCCCCGTCACACCGGATTCCGCCTCCTCTCGCTGAAGGGGGCCACACACTCCACCACGACGGACCACACCGCCGAGCCCCTGGCCGCCGGCGGAACGTTCGCGCGGATCGCCGCCGCCGCACGCATCCTGCTCGGGTTCGTCTTCCTCTGGGCCTTCTTCGACAAGGCGTTCGGCTGGGGGTACGCCACCCCGTCCAAGGGCGCCTGGATCAACGGCGGTTCCCCGACGAAGGGCTTCCTGAGCGGCGTCGCCGCGGGACCGCTCGAATCGACGTTCCACTCCTGGGCCGGCGCGACCTGGGCCGACTGGCTCTTCATGCTGGGGCTCCTGGGCATCGGCCTCGCCCTCACCAGCGGCATCGCCCTGCGCCTGACCGCCGCCGCCGGCACGGTGATGATGGCGCTGATGTGGGCGGCCGAATGGCCCCCCGCCAAGAGCCTGTCGGACGGCGCGCCGAGCATGTCCTCGAACCCGGTCGTCGACTACCACCTCGTGTACGCGGTCGTCATGATCGCCCTGGCCGTCGCCGCGACGGGCCGTACATGGGGGCTGGGCGGGGTATGGCAGAACCTCCCGGTCGTACGGGACCACCGCTGGCTGGTCTGACGGCCTGACCGCACGCGTTCATCGTGAAATCCACCAGGAGGTACACCATGCTTCACCCCGTGGTCGTAGGCGTCGACGGATCCCCGGAGAGTCTCGCAGCTGCCGAATGGGCCGCCGCGGAAGCCGCGTCGAGCGGCCTTCCCCTGCGGCTGGTACATGCCTGGGAGGGAGTCCCGTACCCGTCGGGCTCCGCGGCGGACCCGGCCGCCGGGCAGGACGGGGCGGGCCGCTCCCTGCGGGAGGCCGAGGAACACCTCACGGCAAGGTTCCCCGGCACCCGTCCGACCGGTGAGCTGATCCAAGGACCCCCGGTCCCCACCCTGCTGAAAGCGGCCGAGGAGGCCGAGACACTGGTGCTCGGGTCGCGGGGCCTGAGCGGTGCGGCCGGGTATCTCGCCGGCTCCGTCGCCTCGGACGTGGTGGCCCACGCCGCGCGTCCGGTGGTTCTCGTACGGCCGGCGCCCCACCCGGGCACCACGGCGGACCCGCCCTCCGGCGCCACCTCGCCGGGCCGGGTCGTCCTCGGAATCGACCTGGCGCACCCCTGTGACGAGGTGATCAGGTTCGCCTTCGAAGCGGCCCGCCGCCGGGGCACGCCCCTGTACGTCCTGCACGCGTACGGCCTGCCGCTGGCCTACTCGATCGCCGCCGTCCAAATACCGCTGTCCCAGGACTTGTTGGCCACGGAGCGTGGCGATGACCTGGCGGCCGTACTGCGGCCATGGCGGGAGAAGTACCCGGATGTCCCCGTCACGGCCGACGCGGTCATGGACCGGGCCGCGGACCGGCTGGTGAAGGCGGCTTCGGGCGCGGCTCTGCTCGTACTCGGCCGACAGGAGCGCACGTCCCGCCTCGGGGCCCGTCTCGGCCACGTGGCCCATTCGGTGATCGCTCACGCCGCGTGCCCGGTGGCCGTGGTTCCACACGGCTGAGGTCTTCGGCGCGACGGCCCGTCGGTGGGTGGATCCCGACGGGCCGCCGCCGACGGAGCGGCCGTCGCCGGCACAGGGAGCCGTCGCCGACCGGGGGGGGCCGTCGCCGACCGGGGGGCGTTGCCGACCGGGGGGCGCGTTGCCGACCGGGGGGCCGTCGCCGACGCCTTCACGCACCCGACGCCTTCACGCACCCGCGGACTGCCGTGGACCGGCCCGCCCTGGTCGGCCGCCGCAGGACGGTCCACTATGGGCAGTGCCGGGCAACGTACTCCCGAGACCGCGAAGGGCCACGATGACAGACAGTCAGGACTCCTCACCGCAGGAGCCGATCCGGGTCTTCCTGCTCGACGACCACGAGGTGGTCCGGCGAGGTGTGCACGACCTGCTGGACGCGGAGGCCGGCATCGAGGTGGTCGGCGAGGCGGGGACGGCGGAACAGGCCCTGGCGCGGGGGCCGGCGCTCCGCCCCGACGTCGCCGTGCTGGACGTACGGCTGCCCGACGGCGACGGCATCACGGTCTGCCGGGAGCTGCGGTCGAGAATGCCCCGTCTCGCCTGCCTGATGCTGACGTCCTTCGACGACGACGATGCCCTCCTCGACGCGATCATGGCCGGGGCCTCGGGCTACGTCCTCAAGGAGATCAAGGGCAACGACCTGGTCGCCGCGATCCGTACCGTCGCCTCCGGCCAGTCGATGCTCGACCCGGCCACCACGACCCGCCTGATGAGCAGCCTGCGCGGGAAGGAGCCCGCCCAGGAAGACAAGCCGTCGGCACTGGCCGGTCTCACCCCACGGGAGCGGGAGATCCTGGACCTGATCGGCGAAGGCTTGACCAACGCCGCTATCGGCAAACGCCTCTTCCTGTCGGAGAAGACGGTCAAGAACAACATCTCCCGGCTCCTCGCCAAACTCGGCGTGGAACGGCGCGTCCAGGCAGCCGTCCTGGCGACGCAGACCGCGCCGCGGCGTCCCGCACGCGGATAGTTCCGGCGGTAACAGCCGTACCGGCCCGTCCCCCGCCCGACTCGCTCACATCCGATGACGCCCCGACACCGGCGGTCAGGTTGGCTGGATCCTCGATCACTGTGCGCGTCGATTCGACTGCCATGCGGCTCAGCCCCTCGCGCAACAGTCTCCTTCCTGGGGCACGGTGGCTTCGCCCTGGTCGTACGGGCCGACGCCGCCGTACCCGCGGAAATTCCCTCGCGCTTCGGCCGGAACGGGCTGAGACTCGTCGCATGGCTGACATGGGGGCGTTCCGGGACGCGGTCACCGCGTGGGCGGCGGGTGGCCCCGGCGACCCCGCGCGCGAGATGGCCGCGCGGCTGCCCGTCCGGGCGGCCGTCCTGCTCGAAGGGCCGAGCGACGTCGCGGCGGTCAACACACTGGCGAAGAGCCGCGGCCGGAACCTGGCGGCCGAAGGGGTCTGCGTCCTGCCGATCGGCGGTGCGATGAGCGTCGGGCGCTACGCCCGGCTCCTCGGTTCACCAGGTCTGGACCTCCGCCTCACGGGACTGTGCGACGAGGCGGAGCGTCCCTACTACGCACGCGGCTTCGAACGGGTCGGTGCGCCACAGCAAGGCTTCTTCGTCTGCGCGGCAGATCTGGAAGACGAGCTCATCCGCGTACTGGGCGTGACACGGGTAGCCGAGCTCGTCCGGGCGGAAGGCGACCTGCGTGCCCTACAGACCTTCCTGCGCCAGCCCGCGCAGCAGGGCCGCGCCCCGCAGCAGCAGTTCAGGCGCTTCCTCGGAACGAAGAAGGGGCGCAAGATCCACTACGGCCGTGTACTCGTCGAGGCCCTCGACCCCGGCCAGGTCCCGGCCCCACTCGACGGCCTGCTCTCCAGCCTCTGACCCTGGCGCCGTCGATCCCGGCAGGCATGACGCGCATCCCGGCCCCGGCGGGTGCGGACCGGTCAGTTGTGGCCGTCGCGGGTAGGGCTTCGGTGCCTCCCACGGTGTGCGTTCCGGCAGGCGATGGTGGACACTCCGAGCCATGCCAAACGTTGAAGTCTCGCCGAAGGTGTCCGTCGAGTACGAGACCTTCGGTGACCCCTCCCACGCGCCTGTCCTGCTGGTGATGGGCTTCGGTGCCCAGATGATCGCCTGGCACGACGACTTCTGCCGTGCGCTGGCTCAGCGTGGCCGCTACGTGATCCGCTACGACAACCGTGACTGCGGGCTGTCCACGAAGTTCGACGATCACCCCGTCGATATGGGCCAGTTCATCGCCAAGGTGAGTTCGGGCGATATTCCCTCCGCCCTGGGGATGCTCGTGTACACCCTTCGGGACATGGCCGACGACGGCCTCGGTCTGCTCACGGCGCTCGGCATCGAACGGGCGCATGTGGTCGGAACCTCGATGGGGGGCATGATCGCCCAGACGATGGCGGTCACACAGCCCGAGCGGGTGCTGTCCTTGACGTCGATGATGTCCTCGACCGGCGAACCCGAATACGGTCGGTCCAGCCCCGAGGCCCGAGCGGTGCTCTCCAGCCCGAAGCCGTCGGACCGCGAGGGATACATCACAGCGGCGGAAAGGGAGCTGGTGTGGGCCTCCAAGCGTTACGGCGACCCCGCAACCGTTCGCGAACTGGCCGCCAGAAGCTACGATCGCGCCTACTACCCGGCCGGTCTCGCACGCCAGCTCGCGGCAATGACCCTCGCCGGCTCACGCGCCGACGCTCTTCGCCAGCTCCGGATCTCGACCCTGGTGGTCCACGGCCTCGACGACACGCTCATCGATCCCAGCGGTGGGCGACGCACCGCGGAGCTGGTGCGGGGCTCGGAACTCCTGTTGATTCCCGACATGGGCCATGACCGCCCCCGCCAGCTCTGGCCGGAGATCGTCGATGCCTTGGAATCGCACACCGGCTGAGCGCCAAGGGCTGTCGCGCGCCGGGGCCCGACCACCCCGTTCCGCGTGGCCCGCGCGGGGACTGCGCACGCCATCATCAGGTCGGCACGGCCCTACGAGGGCGGCTCGACGGATGGAACGGGTGGCGAACCCGGTTCAGTGAGCGTCGCCCGCGAGGCTCGACGCGGTGGCGGCGGGTGGCATTTCCTGGGCCAGCGTCCGGAGGACGGCAAGGTGGGTTCTGGTGACCTCGATGCCGTAGCGGCTCAGGTGGTTCTTCAGGTGCTTGGCATGGATGTGCTGGCCGGGGCGGTTGCCCGGGAAGAGCCAGGGACTGCTGCGGTTGGCCTCGACGTTGCGGGGCCCCCGGTTGAGGGCGTGGTCGCGCAGGACCGGTGCGAACGGATCGGGCACCAGGCGCGGTTCGTGCGGCCGGTCGATGCCGATACGGACTTCGTGGTTGCTCAGGGCCAGGTCGTCGATGGTGAGCGCGGTGATGTGAGCCAGGGGCTGGGCGAACAGGATCAGGATGATGAAGGCCGCACGGTCGCGGAGAATGTAGTCGGTCGCGGGATCGAGTATGTCGCGCAGCAGTCGCAGGCGTTGCTCATGGCTGAACGTGCCGCGTGCGGGTTTCCGCCGGCGGGTGACCTGAAGGTTGTACGGCACGCTGAGATCACGGGGGAACGCTCCGTCCCCGGCGCCCCATGTGATGAAGGCCCGGGTGCCCTGGCGGCTCGTACTGCCCGTGCTGATCCAGGTGTCGATATGGGCCTGGGTGCATGTGGCCGGGGTGGCGTCGTGTTCGCGCAGCCAGGCCAGGAAGGCCTTCGCGGAGTTGATCTCGTGCTGCGGACGGTCGACCAGGCCCGGCGTGAGGGGCTCCCGAGTGGCGCGTTCCCGCAGTCGCAGGCGGTGTCCGGTGGCGAATCGGCCGACGAGCTGCCGGTCTTCGGCCGGCTCGACGGAGGCGAGGGTTCGCAGGAGCCAGGCCTCGAACTGGACCAGGTAGCGGTCGCGCTGCTCAAGGATCTCGTGCTGGACGAGCAGGTCGCGCAGGTGCGCCGCGGACTGGGGGGAGGGATGGCCGTTGAGGGATTCATGGCTGAGGGGCAACCGGCCGGTCGCCAGATCGGCCAGCAGGGGGGCTATGTGCCGGTTGCCGACCAGCCACACCAGCCCGGCGTCCGGACGGGGCTGGGTACGGATGGCCTCGTGCAGGGGCAGCAGGGCAGGGGAGACCTGGCCGGTCCCGTCGTCGAGGACCTCTGTGATCCGTTCGGTGAGATGGCAACGCGGGCATATCACGCCGTCGTGGCGGTGTGCCCACCAGCGGTGCTGTTGCCCCTGGTGCCGGCAGCGGGGACAGGTGAGTTCGGGCATGGCTCAATCGGTACGTCGGAGTCGCTGGAGGATGCGGTGATGCGCTGAAGCGGTGATGCGGTGATGCGCCACGGTTGAACTTCGGCGCACCGCTCCCGGGTCAGGCAGCGGGCGGCGGGCGGCGCGCGGATGATCGTCATGCGTCGGCAGGCAGGGAGTGCAGGCGTAATCCGCCCGCACCACTCTCCACGAACCACGCGGCGGGGTCCAGCACTTCGGCGCGGAGATCGACGACCGCCGTAGCGGTGACCTCGCGGAGAACGAACCAAACCGCCTTTCTTCTACATTCGGCGCAATCATATCGATTCCACACGGTCGGTAGTTTTTCACGGCAGACGAGCCGCCATGTACGCAGGTCGACGGGACAGCGATACGGGTGGGTATCGAATTGTCCGGCGCCGCCGTCACCACCACCTCGCAGCGGAGTGGCAGTTAACCGTTCTCCGTCTGTTCAACTCGGTTTCCGTTCGAATGCTCCGCTGCCCGCCTAGCGTCCGTGAGGGCCGTGAAGGAAGGGACTCATGGAGACACTCAACGCGATCCGGGCTCGTGGGATCACCAAGACATTTGACGACGTCGTCGCACTGGACGGCGTCGATCTGGACGTGACGTCAGGTCAGATTCACGGCCTGGTGGGCCCGAACGGTGCCGGGAAGACAACGTTGCTCGGCCTGCTGCTGGGCCTGGCCGTCGCCGACGCGGGCCAACTGGAGGTCCTGGGTACGCCGGTCGGACGGGCGCTCGCCGCTCCTGACGGCGTCGCCGGTTTCGTGGACGGCCCAGGTCTGTACCCGTCGCTCACCGCCAGACAGAACCTGGCCGCGCTTCGCGCTCACGACGCACGAACGGCGGGGATCGACGACGCCCTCGATCAGGTCGGGCTCACCGCTGTCGCCGACGACAAGACCCGCGGTTTCTCGCTCGGGATGCGTCAGCGGCTCGGTCTCGCGGCCGCCCTGCTCACCAAGCCCCGGCTGCTCGTGCTCGACGAGCCGTCCAACGGTCTGGACCCCGCCGGCAAGAGACACGTGCACCGGGTGCTCACCCGACTCGCGGCGGAGGGAGTGAGCGTCGTGCTCTCCAGCCACCGCATGGACGACCTCGAAGAACTGTGCTCGGAGGTCACCATCCTCGCCACCGGGCAGGTCGTCTTCTCCGGCCCGCTGAGCAAGCTGGCGGCCGAGAACCGTGAACTCGACTACCGGCTGATCACCTCCGATGCCCGAGCCGCCCGCCGCGTCGCCGTCGAGACCGCCGGAATCCTGGTCGTCGACGACGCTCAGTCGCGGTACGACGTCGAAGCGCTCGTCGTGCGGGCCCTGGTGCCGGCGGTGGACGAACTGGTGGTGCGACTTGTCACGGCGGGCGTCGCGTTGCGCGAGCTCGCACCCGTCGTATCGCCGCTGGAGGCCGCGTTCCTCGCCCTCACCGAGCAGCAGGAGGACTCCCGATGACCGCGACCGCACCCGCGCCCCTCGTGGACCACCCGAATGGCGGCGCCCGTCGTATCCCGGTGCCGCGCGTCTACCGCTTCGAACTGGTCAAGCTGGTCTCGCAATGGCGGATCCGCCTGCTGGTCCTCGCCTGCTGGATCGCGCCGGCACTGTTCGTCGTCGCGGTGAGCCAGCAGACCTCGCTGCCCGTCGACACTCTCTTCGGCCGCTGGATGCAGGCCACGGGCTGGGCGGGCCCGCTGGTGACGCTCGGTTTCGCGGGCACCTGGGCCCTTCCGCTGCTGACGTCGGTGGTCGCGGGCGACGTCTTCGCCGCCGAGGACCGCCTCGGCACCTGGCGCCATCTGCTGGTGGCCGTAAGGTCGCCTCAGCGGATTTTCGCAGCGAAGGTACTGGCCAGCCTGACCGTCATCCTGCTGCTGGTCATCGGCCTGGTCACGTCCAGCGTGGTCGGCGGGCTCGCGGCGGTGGGCAACCATCCGCTGGTCGGCCTGGACGACCATCTCATGACGCCCGGCGGCGCCGCGGGCACCGTGCTGCTCGCCTGGGCCTGCGTGCTCGCCCCGACATTGGCCCTCGCCGGGATCGGACTTCTCGGGTCCGTCACGCTGGGGCGCTCCCCGATGGGACTGCTGCTGCCCGCGCTCGTCGCGCTCGCGATGCAACTGGCCCAGATGCTGCCGCTGCCGGCGGCCGTGCGCCTGGCCCTGCCCGGCTACGCCTTCATCGCGTGGAACGGTCTGTTCACCAGCCCGCGGCAACTCGGCCCGCTCCTGATCGGCATCGTGGTGAGCCTGGTGTGGGCCGTGACCGCCACGGTGCTGGCCTATCTGCTCTTCCTGCGGCGCGACTTCACCAATGCGACCGATGACGGCCTGCCGCGCCGCGCACTCACCGCCGGAGTCCTGCCGCTGGCCGGGCTGCTCGCGGTGACGATCGCGGTCCTTCCCGCGGTGACGACCGCGACCTACTCGGGCTCGGGCATCCAGCAGGCCAAGGTGGAGCACTCGCTGGCCACGGCGTTCGCGCATCTCTACCGGATGCAGGCCGACGAGCTCCACCGTCCCGCCGTCACCGAGGCGCAGCTGAAGTCCAGCGCCGCGTGCACCAAGGGCAACGTCGACCACGACGCCGAGGGCGCGGGCAACGACTGGCGCTGCGTCGTGTCGTGGCACCTGCCCGACAGCGAGGCCACCGGGCAAGCCATCTATCAACTCGACCTCACCGCGGACGGGCGGTTCGTCGCCGACGGCGACGGACCGAAGGAAGTCAATGGCTACTTCCTGGTGCGGACCCCTTACGGGGACACACCGAACCCGCTGTGGCAGTTCGACAGCAACGTCGAACTGCTTTCCACCTCGAAAGGAAAAGTTTGATGCAGGTAGCACGCCGCCGCATCCGGCCGGAGAAGGACGACGCCGTCTATCTCGGCAACAGACGCATCGGCCGCCGGGTACCGCTCATGACGGCCGGGGTCACCGTACTGGCCGTCGCGGCCGCCGGCACCGCGTTCGCCGAGACCGACTCCTTCGGGACGGTGCAGGTCGGGCAGACCACCACCAACGGGCAGCTGATCTCCAGCGACCAGTACCTCGCCCCCTACGGCAAGCGCCTGGTCGTCAACGGCGGCAAGATCATGTCGTCCACCATCAGCCCGGACGGCAAGCACATGGCCGCCTCCGTCACCGACGGCGGGATGGTGCTGAACATCATCGACCTGAAGAACTACAAGGTTCAGCAGGTCATCGGCAGCGGCGCCGGGGCCGACCTGAAGATCAGCGGTAGTGACGTGGGCCAGGAAGGCCCCACCTACTCCCCCGACGGCAAGCAGTTGTGGCTGGGCCGGGCCGACGGCTACACCAAGTTCACGGTGAACCCGGACGGCAGCCTGTCCGACCCGGCCACCGTCTCCATCCCGGCACAGGGCTCCAAGCGCGCTCTGGCGTCCGCGGCGGTGTTCTCCGCCGACGGCTCCACGGTCTACTCCGTGGTCAACGGGCAGAACCGGGTGGTCGCCATCAACGCGGCGACCGGCGCCATCGAACAGAGCTGGAACACGGGCAACGCCCCGCGCGGCATGGTCCAGGTCGGCGACAAGCTCTACATCAGCAACGAGGGCGGGCGTCCGGCGGGTCCCGGTGAGGACACGATCAACTCCTACGGCACACAGGTGCCGGCCAGCCCGGTGACGGGTGCCACCACCACCGGCACGGTCAGCGTCATCGACCTGGCGAACCCGTCCGCCGCGGCCAGGAGCATCACTGTGGGTCTGCACCCGACCGCGGTGTACGCCAAGAAGAAGACGGTGTTCGTCACCAACACCGCCGACAACACCGTCTCGGTCATCGACACCGCGAAGGACAAGGTCGTCCAGACCATCTCCACCCAGCCGTGGCCCGAGGCGTCGGTCGGGTACGAGCCCAACGCGGTGACGCTCACCAGCGACAATCGCCTGCTGGTGACGCTCGGCCGGGCCAACGCGGTCGCCGTCTACAAGTACAAGTCCGCGCAGGAGCCGGTCAGTTACGTGGGCCTGCTGCCGACCGACTACTTCCCCGCGGAGATCGCGACCGTCGGCAAGGAGATAGTCGTCTCCAACACGCGCGGTATCGACGCCCGCCGTCCCACCACCGCCGCCGGACGTGGCACCCACGACACCACCGCGAGCCTGACGCACTTCACGCTCCCGGACGACAGGACCATCAAGTCCCAGACGAACAAGGTCTTCAAGCAGAACGGCTGGACCGACAACTCCGTCAAGCTGGCCAACGGCAAGAGCAAGGCCAAGCCGGTACCGGTACCGGTGAAGATCGGTGACCCTTCGACGATCAAGCACGTGTTCCTGATCGTCAAGGAGAACCGGACCTACGACCAGGTCTTCGGCGACATCCCCGAGGGCGACGGCGACGCGACGCTGGCCCAGTTCGGTGAGAACGTCACCCCGAACCAGCACGCGCTGGCCGAGCAGTTCGGCCTGTACGACAACACCTACGACGTCGGCACCAACTCCGCCGAGGGCCACAACTGGCTGATGCAGGCCGACAACCCCGAGTACACCGAGTCCTCGGCCGGTGAGTACCTGCGCAGCTACGACACCGAGGACGACGCGCTGGGCCACCAGAAGTCCGGCTTCATCTGGACCGGCGCGCAGGCCGCCGGCAAATCGGTGCGCAACTTCGGCGAGTTCCACCAGTTCCTGTCCAAGCCGGCCGACGCGAGCTGGCAGAACCTGTACTGCGACGCCAAGGACATGAAGGCGTCCGGCAAGCGGTCCGCCTACACGCTCACCTCGTCCTCGCCGATACCGTCGCTCAACGACGTGTCGGTGCCCGCCTTCCCGAAGTACGACACCAGCGTCCCGGACGTCTACCGGTCCGAGATCTGGAAGCAGGACTTCAAGAAGAACGGGCCGGCGAACCTGAACATGTTCTGGCTCTCCAGCGACCACACCGGCGGCCCGGTCAGCCCGGCCGCCCAGGTCGCGGACAACGACCTCGCGGTCGGCCGGATCGTCGACGAGATCTCGCACAGCAAGTACTGGAAGGACTCGGCGATCTTCATCGCCGAGGACGACTCCCAGGCCGGCCTCGACCATGTCGACGGCCACCGCGCGCCGGTCCAGATCATCAGCCCCTACGCCCAGCACGGCGTCGTCGACAGCCACTACTACTCCCAGATCACCATGATCCGGACCATCGAGCAGATCCTCGGGATCCGCCCGATGAACCAGAAGGACAGCGCGGCCACCCCGATGGCCTCGGCGTTCACCAAGAAGCCCGATCTCACCCCGTTCACCGCGCTGCCCAACCGCATCCCGCTGACCGACGGCGTGAAGACCGCGCCTTCGTGCGGCGTGGACACCCCGGCCCCGCAGAACCCCCAGGCCGCGGCCGTGCCGGCGACGAAGGTCCCGGCGAGTATGACGGCGCTCGCGAACGAGTGGAACGACTGGAAGTCGCACCAGCGGCTGACCGGGCCCCATGCCGTGCCCGACTACGCGCCGCCCGCGCAGATGGACCGCCTCACCTGGTACGAGAGCCACAACTGGTCCAAGCCCTACCCGGGCGACAACAAGATCCACGCGCCCAACGACGTTCCCGGCGCCTACATCCCCTCGTCCGAAACCGACTGACACCGACTAACACCGACTAACACTGCCTGACACCGGCTGGCACCGGCTGAACTCCCGCCAGCCGTAAGGGCCCCTGGGCGGCATCACCGCCGGCCAGGGGCCCTCCGCTTCCACCGTCACCGGTCGCAGTGGGTGTCATGATCGGGTGCATGGGAGCTCTCTTCGGTTACTACGCCGCCGCGGACGATCAGGATGCCGACCGCTCACGGATGCCTTCCGTGACGCACTCGCGAGCCTCGACCGGGAGTTTCTGGAGGACGTTGCCCAAGGCTGGGCCCGCTCAGGTCGCTTCTCGACACCGCCTGACGCGGACCATCTCGCCGACTTTCTCAGGCGGTTGGCTTCCCTCGCGGAGCGAGCCGTGGCTCAGGAGCAGGGCTTGTACTGCTGGATATGCCCGTAGCCCACACCGGGCCCGGAGTCGGCGGCGAGTACCCGGCACCAGCCTGCCCCTCGGAGCGTGATCAGTCAGAAATAGCCGAAGAAGCGTTGCCACCAGGTAGGCCGCTGAACGTGACGGGGTAGTCGGCTCGGTCCGTCGTAGTCGCACTCCAGCAGTTCCTCGGGAACCACCACATACCCGAGGTCGACCAGCGCTCGATTGACCTTGGCGAGATCGGCGGCGTCCAACTCCCCCTCTGCCTGGGCCTCGTCCGTACCCAGGAAGACTCCTGGGTTCTCGGCACAAATGAGAGCCAAGGAGCCGAACTTGCTCACGCAGACGACGATCCGCGTCCCGCACACCGTTGCTTCCGCGGGCACGACGACGCGTCCGTACTCACTGGATTCCTGAGTGTCCTGCTCAGCCGTACAGCGAACCGCGAAGTCGTCTTCGAGCCGGGACACCAGTCTTCCGAGCAGGACAGCGTTCTCACCGCGGTCGTAATGCCGGGGCCACTCCAGCCGCTCCGGATCATCGAGCTCACGCAGCAGCGCCAGCAGATCCTCTTCGCTCACCGTCACCCGCCCATCATGACGCGGGAACTGCGCCCGGAGCTACGAAGTGCCGCCCGGCACGCCCGTCCCGCCTGCGAGCTCCCCGACAACGTCAGAACCAGTAGCTTCCACTGATCACTCAGTCCCGGACAGATCGTCCGTGCCTCCACACACCACTGCCCTCACGCTGAGCTCGTGCAGCGCAAGGATCGTCCGAAACTCCGGCCCCGTCCATCACGTTGCCGCGTCGCTATCGTGGGGAACGCCCCTACATCGCGGGAGGCAACACGTATGCGTGGTCTCGGAGATCACCTGAGCATCGGCGAGCGGATCGCCTTCCACCGCAGACGCCGTGGCTACACGCAGCAGGTACTGGCCGGGCTCGTCGGCCGTAGCACGGACTGGCTGGCGAAAGCGGAGTCCGGTCGGCGCAAGCCGCCGCGTATCGACATGCTCACCGAGCTGGCCCGTGTGCTCCGCGTGCCGCTCGGGGAGTTGGTCGGCCAACCCGTGCTCATGGAGGACGACAGGGAACAGGACGATGTCCCGGCCGTGCGGGACGCGTTGATGAGTCCGCGTCGTCTCTCCCGCTTGCTGTTCGGGCCGGAGGCCGAGGCACAGCTCCCGAGTCCCGGCCCGACCGCCGAGCTCGTGGAACAGACCTGGGACGACTACCAGTCCGGCCGGCTCGGCAAGGTGATCGCCGGGCTCCCCGGCCTCCTTCAGACCGCCCAGGAGCTTGAGGACCGCGCCGCGCGCTCCGCCGCGGAGCGCCGGGACTGCTGGGCCGTTTCCGCCCGGGTGCACCACCTCGCCGCCACGACGCTCGCCAAGATCGGTGAGTCCGACATCTCGTGGCTCGCCGCCGAACGAGCCATGCGGGCCGCCGACGAATCCGGCGACCCACTCGTCTTGGCGTCCGCCGCGCGATCCGGGACACATGCCCTGCTGGCCAATGGCCGGTACGACGACGCCATGGAACTGGGCAACACCGCGTCGGCGTGGTTGTCGGCCCGGGTCGATGAGACCGATCCGGCCGCCCTGAGCCTGCTGGGCATGATCTATCTACGGGCTGCCATCGCAGCGGCCCGGCATCAGGACCGTGCCACGGCGACGAGTCTCCTGAACAGAGCAGAGGCGCTCGCCGACCAGCTCGGCTCCGACGAGAACCACTGGCAGACCAGCTTCGGGCCGACGAATGTCCTGCTGCACCGGCTGTCGGCGGAGCTGGACCTCGACAACATCTCGTATGTCGTGGAACACGGCCAGATCGATGTGGACCACATGCCCCCGGAGCGCGGCGTCTCCCACCGCATCGACCACGCCCGTGCCCTCTCACTGGCAGGCCACGGCGACAGCGCGTTCGCGGAGCTGCGCACAGCCGAGCACGCGTCGCCTCAGCTCGTACGGAACAATCCCCGTGTACGGGACACGCTGCGCGACCTGATCAAGCAATCCCCGGTCGCTGGCAGCGCTCGTTCGTCGGAGTTGTTCATGATGGCTCAACGATGCAGGGCGGTGGAGTGAACACCAAGAAGCGCGGAGTCCTCGGGGTCGTGGGCACGAGTGCCGGCGGAGTCGAAGCGTTGCGCACCGGGCTGGTGGAACCGGCCATGGCACGCGGGTGGCAGGTCGCCGTGACGCTCACCCCGACGGCCGGCCGGTGGCTACGGATGAACGGTGAGGTCGACCGGCTGGAGAAGCTGACCCGCCTACCCGTACGAGACGAACCCCGGCTGCCCGGCGAGGCAAGGCCGCACCCGAGCGTGGACTGCTACGTGGTCGCCCCCGCCAGCGCGAATACGGTCGCCAAACTCGCGATGGGTATCGCAGACAACCAGGCGCTGACGCAGGTGGGGGAAGCCATCGGCACCCTGGGGCTACCGGTCGTCGTCTTCCCAAGGGTGAACGCCTCTCACGCCCGCCACCCCGCCTGGCGGGGCCATATCGCCGCGCTACGAGAGGCCGACGTTCACCTCGTCTACGGCCCGGACATCTGGCCCCTGCACGAGCCACGCGCCACCCCCTCCGGTCGGGACCTGCCATGGGGAGCGGTGCTGGACACGATCGCCCGCGTCACGGAAGCCGTGTAAGCCACGGAATGACGGCTCGTCAACTGCCTTGATCTGCGGGAACAAAGGACCCTGACAAACTGTCCGGGTCCTCAGTTCGTGGTGCGTCGAAGCTTGTTGTCATGCCGGAGATGGTCGAGCGACACAGCGCGGGAACCGCACAGACGGACCACCACACCCAGCAGTACGCCCCGTTCAGGCACCTCAATGCCGTTGTCCGGCAGAGGCGGTGGCAACGGTGACCGCGACCCTCCCCACCGAGGACACGGCGCCCGCCGACACCGGGATCCGGCGGGCGATCTGCGTGGACATCGCCCCGCAGCTCCACCTCGTGGCCCCCGTACGACACGCGGTCGTCGCCACCCTCCGGCTGTGGGGCGTCCCCGAGGTCGCGGACGACATGGGACTGATCGCCACCGAATTGGTCGTCAACGCCATCCGCCATGGAGACCCGGGCGGCGTAACCGTGATCCTGACGATCCGGGACGGCGACGCGGTGCTGGAGGTCGAAGACGACAACGGCGGGCACCCGGCCATACGGCAGGCCACCGAGGTTGACGAAGGCGGCCGGGGCCTGATTCTCGTCCAGGCACTCGCCGACCGGTGGGGATACCGGCCCGGCTCCTGCGGGCGGAAGACGGTGTGGGCGTCGCTCGCCCTGCCGGAAGCCGGGCCGGAGGACGCGTCGTGATCGCCTCCCGTCCACCACACCACGGCGTGTTCGCCGACCGGAGGCAGGCCGCCGCCACCATCGACCGGGTCTGGCGCCGCCCGCCCCCGTCCCAGCTCTTCCGCTCCGGCCCGGAAATCGAGCGGTGTTTCAGCGTTCCGGCGCGGTACCTCCCGCGCAGCCTTCCATCGCGTAAGCGGGATACGCCGGCCTCGCCGGGACGCCCCACGTCGGAGCGCACTTCAATCCCGAGGGAGCGTACATGTCCGTATTACCCGACTACGCCGTACGGTCTGACGACCCCGTACGGCCTGACCGTTCCGCCCTGCGCGTCGGCGTGCTCTACGGCGGTGATTCACCGGAACGCGCGGGCTCGATCGTCTCCGGCGAGGCGGCCTGCAAGGCCCTGTCCGCGCAAGGCGTGCGCGCCGAGCTGATCGATCTGACGGACCTGGATCTGGCCGCGCTGTGCGGCCGGATCGATGTGGCGCTGCTGGCCGCGCACGGTCTCGGCGGCGAGGACGGCAAAGTGCAGGGGGCTCTGGATCTGCTGGGCATCCCCTACACCGGCTCCGGGGTCCTGGCGTCCGCGACCGGGATGCACAAGATGCGGTTCAAGGAGCTGATGCGGTCGGATCTGATCGACACCCCGCGTTGGGTGGACATCTCCCCCTCGTGGTCCACCGAGACCACCATCTCCACCGCAGCGCTGACACTGGGCTATCCGCTCTTCCTCAAGCCGGTCTCCGGCGGCGGCAGCCTCGCGGCTGGCATCGCCCGCAACAGCACCGAGCTGCGCGACCTGCTCACCCAGGCCCGGGAGCGGCCGTACGACGGGTACATGATCGAGGAGTACGTCCCCGGAACGCCCTGCACCGTCGGCGTACTGGAGACCGACGGGGAATTGGACACCCTGCCGGTCCACGCGGTCGAGACCGACCGTCCGTTCTACGACTATGACGCCAAGCACGACCTGTCGCTCCGGCGCGAGACGTGTCCTGCCCCGCTCCCCGATCTGGTCACCACACGTCTGACGCAACTGGCTCTGCGCGCGCACCGGCGGATCGGCGCGCACGGAGTCTCCCGCGTCGACTTCCTGGTCTCTCCCGACGGGCGGACCCCGATGCTGGAGATCAACACGGTGCCGGGTCTGTCGCCCAACGGCAATCTCGCCACGATGGCGGCAGCGGCCGGCATCCCGTACGAGGAGATGATCCTGCGCGTGTTGGACACCGCGTTCACCAAGCCCGCCTACGTGCCGTAGCAGACTGTCGGGCCATGACAGGCTCCCCGTTGATTCACCGTGTCCCGTACTACTCGCAGTGGGAATCCGCCGCACTGGTACCCGAATTCATCACCGGCACCAGAGCGGCGGCCGACGACCCGCTGTGGCCCAAGTCCGGAGCCGACACCCGTGAGGAATACGCCTTCTGGGCCCCGCGCATGTGCGGGATGGCGTGCCTGCGGATGGCACTGGACTACTGGGGACACGAGGTCCCGCCCTCGGTCCCGCTGCTGCGCGAAGCACTGGAAGCGGGCGCGTACGTACAGACCGACGAGCAGGTCAAGGGACTGATCTACGCTCCCTTCGCCCGCTGGGTCGCGCGACGCTGGGACCTGTACGCGGACGTACGGCCCGAGTTGACGGCGGCCGACATCAGCACGGAGATCGCCCGGGGGCATGTGGTCCTGCTCTCGGTCCACAAGACCATCCGGACCCTCGATCCCGCACCGCCCCAGCGCGGCGGACACCTGGTCCTCGCCGTGGGCACCGGCCGACGGGGAGTCCTTCTGCACAACCCCTCCGGGCTGCCCGGACAGTCCCAGGAGTTCCACCACGTCCCCTGGACGGACCTCGACCGGTTCTTCGCCGGCCGCGGAGTCGTCCTGGGCCCCCACGCACAAGGAGCCACCCTCCAGTGATCCCCCTGACCCTCGCCGAAATCACCGAGGCGACCGCAGGCACCCTCCACCACGTCACCGATCCCGCCACCCCCGTCACCGGCCCGCTCTCCTTCGACTCCCGGCACATCGCCCCCGGCGGCCTCTTCGCCTGCCTGACCGGCCGCACCTTCGACGGACACGACTTCGCCGAACAGGCCGTACGCGACGGAGCCGTGGCCGTCATCGCCACCCGCCCGACCCCCGCGCCGACCCTGCTCGTTCCCGACGTCCTGGACGCGATGGGCGACATCGCGCGGGCCGTCGCCGCCCGCTACACGGGCACGGTCATCGCGCTGACCGGATCAGCGGGCAAGACCAGTACGAAGGACATCCTCGAGAACGTCCTCGCACTGGACGGGCCCACCGTCGCCAACGAGAAGTCGTTCAACAACGAGATCGGCTTCCCCGTCACCGTGAGCAGGGTGATGCCCGACAGCCGCTACCTCCTCCTGGAAATGGGCGCCCGCGGCAAAGGCCACATCGAGAAACTGTGCGGCCTGGTCCGCCCGGCCATCGCCACCGTGCTCGGAGTCGGCTCCGCCCACATCGGGGAATTCGGCAGCACGCAGGCCATCGCCGACGCCAAAGCCGAGATCGTCCGCGCTCTCCCCCGGCACGGCGTCGCCGTCCTCAACGGGGACGATCCGCTCGTTGCCGCCATGGCACGGCAGACACAGGCCCGCGTCATCACCTTCGGCACTGCGGCCGGCTGCGACGTCCAGGCCGTGAACATCACCGTGGAACACGGCCGCCCCGCCTTCACCCTGCGACACGGCACCAGCGAGGCCCGCGTCGCCCTTCGCGTCCACGGCCGCCACAACACGACCAACGCCCTCGCCGCAGCCGCCACCGCCATCGCCGCCGGAGTCCCCTTCCCCCGTATCGTCTCCGGCCTCCAGGAGGCTCGCCTCTCGTCCGGAGGCCGCATGGAAATCCTCGAACGCCCCGACGGCATCACCATCATCAACGACGCCTTCAACGCCTCACCCGAATCCGTCATCGCCGCACTCACCGCCCTCTCGGACATCGCGGGAACGGAACGCCGAAAGATCGCGGTCCTCGGCGAAATGGCCGAACTCGGCCCCGAAACGGAGGCATGGCACGACAAGATCGCCACGGAAGTCCTGGCCTCCGGCATCGCCCTGACCATCGGCATCGGCGGCGAACACGCCACACGACTGACCACCGCCGTCCGCGAAGGCGGAGCAAACGCCACCACGACCGACCGCAGCCCCTCCCTGCCCCAGCACATCAACGCAATGCTGAGGCCCGGCGACGTCGTACTGATCAGGAGTTCTCCGGGCAAGGAGGCAGCCGCGAGGCCCGGATACCGGCATCCGCGTCATCGACCAGCTCACGGGCGTCTACGAGATCACGGCAAGGGGCCATCGTCGCCATGGTCTTCCGACGCAAGCCCTCCGGCCGCACCGAGCGCACGCCGGACGAACCGAGCGCAGTCGACCAACCCGTGCGAAGCCACCATCGCAAGCACATGACCCGTGCTCGGTAGAACTTGCGGGGTTCACGTCGACCAAGACCAGGAAGCCCCTCGTCCATATCCGGGCAGGACACAGCCTGCCCGAGTTGCCGACCAGCTCACAGCCCACTGATCATGCTCGATCCCAAACCGGGCAGGACACCGGCCAAAACCGCTCCGCCGACCTACTCGTCAAAGATGCGGGCCTGCCCATCACCCATGGTCGTCGGCTCGGGTGCGGCCTCACGGATCATGACCGTGAGGGGGGCGAGCGTGATGTCAGTCCGGCGCAGAGTCCCCGTCTCCTCCGTCGCATCGGTGCGTGAGCGCCGAAGTACCAGGGCGTCGGTGCGCGGGGCGAAGGGCTTCAGGGTGGTTCGGCGGCTACCGGGCGGAGTTCGGTAGCCGCCGAACGGTGCGGGCACGTTCGGGGTTGAACCGCGCGTTCCGCACACCTCGTCTTGAGAATGAGTCGCGGGCCGCACCCACCGGTGCGGCCCGGTTCCGGATGATCAGGTGGTGCCGACCAGCCGGATTCAGGGAACGATGTGGCCCGCGGCGCGGAACAGTTCGTACCACTCGGCCCTGGTGAGTGGGAGTTCGGAGCCCTGGGCGGCGCCCGCGACGCGCTCCGGGTTGGTGGTGCCCAGCACGACCTGCATCCGAGCGGGGTGGCGGGTGATCCAGGCGGTCGCGATCGCGATGGCGGGGACGTCGTACTGGCCGGCAAGACGGTCGATAACGGCGTTGAGCTCGGGGTAGTCCGGCGAGCCGAGGAAGACCCCCGTGAAGAAACCGGCCTGGAAGGGGGACCACGCCTGGATGGTGATGTCGTTCAGACGGCAGTAGTCGACGATCCCTCCGCCGTCGAGGGTGACCGACTGCTGCTCCGCGAGCATGTTCGCGGAGACCCCTTGAGAGATGATCGGCCCGTGTGTGATCGAGAGCTGAAGCTGGTTGGCCACGATGGGCTGGCGCACGTACTTGCGCAGCAGGTCGATCTGGCGCGGGGTCTGGTTCGAGACACCGAAAGCGCGCACCTTCCCCGAGGATTCGAGCTCGTCGAAGGCGCGGGCGACCTCTTCGGGCTCGACAAGCGCGTCGGGGCGGTGCAGCAGCAGGATGTCGATGCGGTCGGTCCGCAGGGCCGCGAGTGAGCCCTCGACCGATTTGACGATGTGCTCGTAGGAGAAGTCGAAGTACGGGCCGTCCGGCACGATTCCGGCCTTGGTCTGGATCGTGATCTCGTCGCGCTGCGACGGGCTCAGCGCCATCGCGTCGGCGAAGCGGCGTTCACATTCGTGAAGCTCGCTTCCGTATACGTCGGCGTGGTCGACGAAGTCGATGCCCGCGTCGCGCCCGGTGCGGACGAGTTCGCGGATGTCCTCGTCGGACTTGTCGGCGATACGCATCAGGCCGAGCACGACGTTCGGGGCGAGGATGTCGGTGCCGGGCAGGGTAAAGGTCTTCACAACGGCTTTCCTTTCAAATTTTCAGGTCCGCACAGTACAAACGGGTCCACTCCGCACCTTAGGGGGCGGAGGATCCATCGGCGGCCGTGGGGGGCGAGGTGCGGATCCCAACCCGGCGCCGCCGCTCGCCGGCGGGAAGCCGAGCAGGTCCCAGCTCTCTGCCCCACCACAAGCGCACCGGACCGAGCGGGGGCCGGAGCCGGGGCCGGAGCCGGGGCCGGGGGCCGGGCTCAGGGGCCGGGCTCAGGGGCCGGGCTCAGGTCATGGGCTCAGGTCATGGGCATGAATTCCGGCAGGGTGAGGGCCGAGTGGGCCGGCCGTCCCTGCGCCGCGGGGATGGTGCGGAGACCGCGGAGCCTTTCGTCGCGCTGTGCCAGGGCCTCGGCGGTGGCCGGGAAGAGGGTGGCTCCGCCCTCGCCGACCAGCCCCTGGTTCACGGTCACGAACTCACGGGTGTCCTGTTCGTAGGCGGCGAAGCCCGCGGTGTGGTCCCGGCCGGCCAGGGAGGCGGCGAGCATGTACGCGCCGACGAGCGCGAGGCTGGTGCCTTGTCCGGTGAGGAACGAGGGCGCGTACGCGGCATCGCCCACCAGCGCGACCCTGCCGCTGGACCAGCGGGGCACGCGGATCTGGCTGACCCCGTCGAAGAACAGGTCATCCGCGTCACGCATGGCGGCGAGCATGCCCGGGACTTCCCATCCCGCGTCGGCGAAGGCCGCGGCGACCAGGTCCCGTTGGGCTTCCGGGTTCCGGAAGGCGTCATACGGCGGTTCCGGCCGGGCGAAGTCCAGGAAGGCGTGCACTTCGTCGTCGTCCCCCACGGCATAGAGCGCCGCGGCCCTGCCCGGGGTGTTCCACATCACGGTCTCGTGGGAGAGCCCGAAGGTGTTGCGCATGGTGAACACGGCGAAGCAGTGTCCGAGATACCGGTGGAACCGCTCTTCGGGGCCGAACAGCATCTCCCGGGTACGTGAGTGCGTACCGTCCGCGCCGAACACCATGTCGAACGTACGCCTGCCGCCCCCGCTGAAGGTGACGTCGACCCCGTGGCCGGACTGGTCGAGGGTGTCGACGGAGTCGTTGAACAAGAACTCCACGTCGTCACTGACCGCCGTGCGGAGAGCGTCGGTCAGATCCCCGCGCCGCACCTCCAGGTCCCGTCCCGCGACACCGCCGGTGACGGTATACGGGTGGACCGACGCCACCTCGCCGCCGTCCCCGCCGAGGAAGGTCAGTCGGCGCAGGTCGATGTGCGCGTCCCGCAGTCGGGGCAGGATCCCCATCCTCCGGACCACCTCCAGTGCGGTGCCGCGCACGTCGATGGGGTAACCACCGCTGCGGAGTGTGCCCGCCTTCTCCACCACCGTGACCGCGTATCCGCGGCGGTTCAGCCAGAACGCGAGGGCGGGACCCGCGATGCCGGCCCCGGAGATCAGGACCTCGCGCCTCGGCGTGGTACGGACGCCCGTCAACTGATCGGTGAGGGTCATTCCTTGACTCCTTTGCTCATGGTGCGGGCGACAAGCAGGGACAGCGCCGTGACGACGCCGGCGATGACGAAGCCGGTGACGAAGGCCGATTCGGCCGGTACGTCCGACCCGGAGGGGGTCCCGGCGGTGAGAAGCGCGCCACTGACCTGCACACCCACGGCGAAGCCGATCACGCGAGTCACCAGGACCAGGCTGGTGGCGATGCCGGTGTCACTCTGATCGACGGATGTGGCGGTGCTGGTCACCAGCGCCGTTACGCACAGGCCATTGGCAAGCGCGATCAGCGCCTTGCCGACGACGAGGTGCCGGACCTCGGTGTGTACGGCTGCCAGGGAGATCAGGGCGGCCGCCATGATGACGATCCCGGCGGTGACCACGGCACGCGAGCCGTAACGCCGCGCCCCGAGCCCGCCGATCGGCCCGGCCAGTGACGCGGCCACGGCGCCGGGCAGCAGGAAGAAGCCGATCTCGGTGGCACTGGCCCCGAATCCGTACTCGTCGGCGGGCACCGCGAACAGCTGCGGTACGAGATGGACCGGCACCGAGGTACCGACGCAGATCACGAACGTCAGCACACACGACTTCCACACCTCGGGCCGTGCCAGCAGACGCAGATCGACCATCGGCGAGGTCGCGCGACGCTCGACGGCTGTCCATCCGGTCACAAAGGCGGCCAGAACCGCGATGAGGGAGCCGAGAACGAGTGGCCGCGAGCCCATGCCGGGCGCCAGGGCGAGCACGAGCATGAGCGTGACCAGCGTCCCGCTCAGGAGAACCAGACCGGGCCAGTCGACTCCGGCGTCACCCGGCCGGCCCGGCGGATCATGCGGCATCAGCCTGTTCACCAGCACGGTGGCCCCGATGACCGCGATCGTCGGCAGCGCGAACATCCAGTGCCGGGACAGCCCCTCCGCCACGGGCCCGGCCGACAGCGTTCCCGCCATCCCGCCGCCCACGAACAACCCGCTGACCACCCCGATGGCCACCTTCGACTCTCCCGCGGGGAGGTGTCCGCGCACCAGGATGAACGACAGGGGTAGCGCGCCCACCATCGCCCCCTGCAGTATCTGGCCGAGCAGCAGCACCGGCAGGTTCGGCGCCAGCGCGGACACCAGACCACCGGCACAGACCACCGCCATCAGCCGGATCAGGACCCGTTTCCCGCCGTAGCGGTCGCCGAACTTGCCTGCGACCGGTGTGACGAGCGCGCCGGTGATGAGGAGCACGATGCTGAGTAACGCCCCTTCGGCCGGGCTCATGTCCAGCTCGCGTTGCAGGAGCGGGAGCGTCGGCGTCACCACCGACTCCAGGGCACCGGTGGCGACTGCCAGCATGCCGAGGGCCCCGACGGCTGCCTTCCCGATGGGGACCGGGGGAGCCAGGGTCGTGGTCATGTGCGTCCTTTCCGTCATTGCTGAGCAAGTAAGGGGTCGGGAGCCCGGCATCGCGCCGGCTCCCGCCCTGTGTGCATGGGCTGCGGACCGTGTGCATGGGCTACGGGCAGCGGCGTGCGTGAGCTACGACCGGTGGCGCAGCGCCGCTCGCGCCGGCAGCGTGACCGCGAGCAGGGCAGGGGCGCCGACGGCCGCCGCGAAGGATCCGTATGCCAGCGGGGGCACGTATGGCCCCTCGCCGGTCGTACCGCGCGTCATCGGGATCAGCGTGGCCGCGGCGATCGCGGAACCGAGGACCACGCCCACCGCGGAGACCAGCAGGCCCTCCCGGCGGAGCATCGCCGGCACCTGGCGCCGGGTGAAGCCGACAAGGTGCGGTGTGTCCAGCTCGCGGCGGCGGTCAAGGACCGTCATCACCAGGGTGTTGACGGCGGCGAGGGCTGCGAGGCCGTGTCTTCAAAGTGGCGTCGTCCGCCCGCAGGGCGGGGCCGGCGCCCGTCGCGGAGCGGCTGATGTCACCGCGGTGCGGTGCATCGCAAGGCGGGCGACGATCTCGGGGCGGGCCGTGGTGCCGTCGGGGAGGTAAAGCGGGAGCCGGTCGCCGACGCCGGCGTCCGCCGAGGCCGCCAGGGTCTTGTCGATGGCGATACGGTCCTTGCCGAGCCGGCGGAGGCCGCCTTCGCGGATGTCCAGGTCCCGCACCTTCGCGAGTCCGGCGCCGGAGCCGGTCACGCCCTGGGTCGCCGCGCCCTGGAGTGATGTGAACCCGCCGGAGCCGACCGGCACCAGCACCTGTGTGTTCAGCAGGCCGACGGCCGCGTCCACGCCCGGCGCGCGGGCGGCGTGTGCCGCCGCGTCCACCGGGAGCCCGGCCGGGTCCGTGACCACATGGTCGGCGGTGATGCCCTCGCGCGACTGCTTGTCGGCGGCGCACTGCGGGAAGGTGAACTTGCCGGACCCGGACGGGCCCATGACGGCGGTGAACGAGCCGCGCGGGAGGGCGAGGTCGACGCCCGCGAGCGCGTGCACGGAGCCCGCGCCGCGGCCGTACTGCCGCCGGACACCGCGCAGTCCGACGGCGGGACCGGGTGTGGCGGCCGGGGCCTCCGGCCGGTCGTCCGCCTCCGGCTGGTCGTCCGCCTTCTGCCGCTTGCCTCTGCGTAGCCGCATGTTCCGCCCTCTCGCGATCTTCTCGTGCTGACGGGGTGGAGTGTGCGGGGACGGCCGCGCGCCGGGCGTCATACCCGGGAGCCAAGGTGGATGTACTACCCCGGTAGGGGGTGGAGGCGGGGCGGGCCCTGGGGCGGAGGACGACCGCCCGGGGCCCGGGGGCACGGACCCGGCCTGCTCGCCGGAACGGGCATCCTGCTCGGACCCGTACGAGCACCAGGGCGTGTCTTCGGAGCGGCGTCGTCCGCCCGGGGGGCGGGCCAGGCGGGGCTGGTGCGTGTGATCGCGAGGCAGAGGGCCGGCGTTGTGAACGGCCCGGCCGTACGTGGATGATCCCGGCAACGCGGCGCGTGTGCGGACCAGCCCCCGCCGGGCGGACGGAACGTCGAGGACACGCCCCAGGGGCCGGGGCCCTCCGCCTCCGACGGCGATGTGCTCGGGGTGCCGGGGGCGGCCCCGGGGAGGGGTCGTCCTACTCGCCCGGGGCCACCAGCCCCGATTCGTACGCGAAGACCACCGCCTGGGCGCGGTCGCGCAGGTCGAGCTTGGTGAGGACGCGGCTCACATGCGTTTTCACCGTCTGCCCGGCCAACACCAGCGTCTCCGCGATCTCCGCGTTGGACCGGCCGCGGGCCACCAGGGTGAGCACCTCGGTCTCGCGTTCCGTCAGGGCCTTGAGCCGCAGCGTGGACCTGCCTCGGGCGGCGGGACGTTGCCGGGCGAAGTCCGCGATCAGGCGGCGCGTCACGGAGGGGGCGAGCAGCGCGTCGCCCGAGGCGACGACGCGTACGGCCGTGATGAGGTCGGCCGGCGGCGCGTCCTTGAGCAGGAATCCGCTCGCGCCCGCCCGCAGCGCCTCGTAGACGTAGTCGTCGACGTCGAACGTGGTGAGCATCAGGACGCGCGGCAGGTGTGTCACGCCCGGCGGGGGCGTGAGGAGTCGGCGCGCGGCGTCGAGACCGTCCATCTCGGGCATGCGGACGTCCATCAGCACGACGTCGGGATGGGTGCGCCGGCTGAGCTCGACGCCCTGCGCGCCGTCGGGGGCCTCGCCCACCACGTCGATGTCGCTCTGGGCGGCCAGCAGCGCGGCGAAACCCGCACGCACCATGGCCTGGTCGTCGACGACGATGACACGGATCGTCATGTGAAGTCCTTTTCCTTCAGGAGAAGTTGGGCGGCCACCCGGAACCCGCCGTCCGGCAGCGGCCCCGCGTCGAGGGTGCCGCCGAGGAGCCGCACCCGCTCGCGCATGCCGACGAGCCCGTGACCGGTGCCGCCCGCCTCAAGCGGCGCGGCGGGCGGCTCGGGCGGCGACCCGTTGACGACGAGGACGGTGAGCCGCGCGCCGGACTCCGAGCCGGACTCCGCGCCGGACTCCGACACCGACACCCGCGTCGGAGCACCCGGCGCGTGCCGCACGACGTTCGCGAGGGCCTCCTGGACGATGCGGTACGCGGCAAGGGCCTCCGCCTCGGGCACATCGGTGGCGCAGGGGGTGAACTCCACCGGCAGGCCTGCCCTCGCCGTCGCTTCCACCATCTGCCCGATCTGCGCCAGGCCCGGCTGGGGTGCGAGCTCGCCGTGCGCCTCCTCGTTCCGCAGCACACCGAGGAGCCGTCGCATCTCGCCGAGCGACCGGCGCGCGGTCGCCGCGATGGACGTGAACTCCTCCCGCACGTCGGGCGGCAGCCTGTCGAGGCGGTACGCGGCGGTGTCCGCCTGCACCGTGATGACGGACATGTGGTGCGCCACCACGTCGTGCAGCTCGCGCGCGATACGGGCGCGTTCTTCCAGCAGTGTCCGCCGGCCGCGCTCGGCCTCGCTGATCGTCTTCTGCTCGGCCAGCCCGCGCTGCGCCTCGTGCCGCTCGCGGAGCGCGGCGGCGAGCACGAGTGCGACGGCGCCGAGGATGGTGAGCAGTGTGCCGTTGCCGCGCGTGCCGTGGGGCGCGGCGAACTCCAGGCCGACGCCCGCGCCCGCCGTCGCCAGCCACACCAGCAGCAGCGTCCGGCGCGGCTCGCGCAGGCCGAGGGCCAGGCAGAGGCCGACGTACCCGACGATCTCCATCGGCGGGAACGGCCACACCAGCCGCTCTTCGAAGTCGGCGGCGAGCAGGACGAGCGCCCCGGCCACGTCCGCGGCGAAGACCATGTACCAGGCCCGCAGCGGACGGACGACGGCGAGCAGCAGCGGTGCCGTCTGCACAACGGCCAGCCCGCTCGCGATGCCGCCGTTCAGGCCGTAGTCGGCACCGAGCACCTGGATGGTGGTGGGCAGCAGGGCGAAGAACAGCAGGAACGCAACGCCCCACGGCAGCAGCCGTACCCATCGACGTGAAGCCCCGGCGAGCAGCGCGCGCGGGCGTTCCTCCCTCGCTGAGGTCATGGGCCCCAGTCTATGTACGGCGGGACGGCGTCAGAGAGCGCGCGTCGTCATCACCCCGGGGGGCCCGGGGGGTTCACGCACCGGTCCCGGAGCGGGAGGGCGCCACTTCACGCGCCTCGGTCGACTGCCGCCGCCGCGCAAGCAGCATGGAGTTCGGCGAGTATCCCTTCGGCTTCGACCCGGACCTCACGAACAACACGGCGGTCCTGACCGTCAACTGACCAGCCCGTGGGTTCGGAGCAAACCGCCCGAGCGGCTGCTCCGAACCCACGCTTCCGCCGCGAGGCCGGTGACACGGTTCGTCACCTGGCACCCGGACCGGCCTGAACATGTATCAGTTCAGTGGCGCGGCCGGTCGAACCAGTCCCTGGTGTTCTGCCTGGTCAAGAGGACGATCACGAGGGCGCCGGCCGCGACACCAAAGCCCCACGCGCCGTTGGGCAGCTTCGCGTCGATCGCGGTGCTGGTGATGATCGATGAGCCGACGATGACCAGTGAGCCGACGACAACTGCGCCGATGCGGACGCCCTTGCCGCCGTTGGGGCACTTCGCGGCAACGACGATCGCGGCTGCGGCGAGCATCCCGAACGGAAGCGCCGCAAGGAGGAGCACGCCAACTATCAGTCCACCCATGGCACCGGTCTCCAAGGTGGCAGCGGCCACTACGAGCCACAGGGCAGCGAGAATGTTCCCCGCGCCCACCGTGAGAAGCAGGGCGCGGACGGACCTGACGGCGCCAGGCATCTGGCTCATGCGGGTTCCTTTGAACGGGCTCACGTGAGTGGAGGCGCACACTGCACCGCCTGCCACCCTTCGTCGCCGTGCACCGGTGCGCGGCGTTGTGGCAGGGGCACAGGGGCACAGGATAGGACCAGGTCCCGCTCCGCACACCGTATCGACAGACAACCTGGCTCAACGCCCGCCGTATGACCGGCGTGGACTCCGCCGTGATCAGTTTTGCCGTGAAGGACCCAGTTCGGACAGATCGCTGTAGAGGCGGTTCAGCGCGTACGCGCCCAGGCCGAGGCCCTGGTCGATTCTGCTTCGTGCGGCTGGGTTCTGATAGTGGGGTTCCAGCAGCAGGAAGAAGTCCTCCGCGTGTTGTTCGTCGATTTCGGAGTGGAGGCCGTAGTGCGTCAGGTCGGCTGGGGCGACCCAACCGCGGTTCACCGCCGCGCTGCCCGTGATCGCCGACACCGAGGCGAATGCGTACTCGATCGCGCCCATGCAGCCGATTCCTACCTGCGGGTCCTCCCATGTACACACCGCGCTGAGAACGCTGTTGTACGCGTGGACGGCCGGCATCATCTTCAGGCCGTTCAGCCGTACGGTGTCGCTGCCGATGCTCGCCAGAAATCGGCGGAAGGTCTCGTGATGGAATTCCCGCGGGCGGAATCCGCCGTGTTCTTCCACCACATTGCCCAGGATGCCGACGCGGTCCGCGGGGTGCTCGATCCGGGACACCAGCACAGCCATCGGGCGGGCGAAGTAGGTGACGGCGAAACCTAGTTGCTCCTGGCTTGTGCGGAAGTTCTCCAATGACATGCTTCCGTCCACCAGCGTTCGGAAGTACGGATTGTTCAGTACACCGGTCTCGTCCACGATGCGCTTGGCGTGCGCTGTCACCAGCGGGGCCCTGGTTGTCCGCAGATGGGTGGTCACGGTCTTTTCTCCTGGCGTGTTGTTCCTGAGCGCGGGTCGAAGTGGGACCGGCGGAGCCGGAGGAGAGGACACTGTCCGGTTCTGTCGACTCAGGAACGCAGGGCTCCCAGAAGGCGGTGACCTCGGTCGTTCGGATCAGTACTGCTGTGGAACACGCGAATGGCGGCTCTCAGCTCATCAGTTGAGATGGAACCGGAGCCGTCGGTGTCGATGTCGCCGAACGACACGTCGATATCTTCGTCGCTCAGCGCGAAAGACGACTGAAACAGACGCTTGAACTCGGACTTGTCGAGTTCGCCGTCTCCGTCGACGTCGGCGGTGGCCACGAAGACCTTGGCGGACGGCGTGACAATCCGCGCGTAATCATCCGGCTTGTCCCCCAGGCTGACGAACCCGGCCAGGAATTCATCGCGTGATACGACGCCGTCCCCGTCTGTGTCCATAGGGACGAACAATCTCCTCCAGTACTCCAGAAGGGATCTCCGCAGCGCGTCGGCGGGCGCGGTTCCTGGAGTGAGTTTGAACTCCCGCGTCGTACGGCCCACCCAGGCGTACACGTCGGTTTCGCCGACCCACCCGTCCCGCTCGTGATGGAACACGGTGTAGTAATGCCGGGCCTTGCTGTGGATAATGGATTCTTCCGGCACGCGAAGACCTCGCATTTTCTTGTGCGATGGGCGAATCGAATACCCACCGCGACCCGGTCCACGAGCAATGACTCGTGAGCCCAGGGTGGCACCCCTCCCCTTCCCGGACGCCGGCACCAAAGGTTGACCACTCATTCGAGTGAGTAATTCGACCTGGCGGTTTCAGCCCGGTTCAAGGGCGGACGTGAGGGCGGGGCAGCCCTCCGAAAGGGCCGACGCTGATCCACCAGCGGTCCCGTCCCCGGCGGATACGGTGAGCGATCCCGGGGAGTTCCTCCGCGCCCACACCGACGGCCTCGCGGACGCCGTCGGGTTTCACCGCTTGGGGGCAGTGGGTGGCCCTGTCGCGCGTGTGGCTGCCGCCGGCAGGTCGGCTGCCCTGGAACGTTGATCGCTTTCCTGGACGACGCCCACCTCCGAGGTGTGCTGTGCCGGGCCGGCGCGGTCCGCCAATTCCGTCACGCTCAACTCCACGACCGCCTCGCCCAATTGTTCCACGCGCACCACCCCTCTCGCCGATCGAATTCAGCGGGCAGGACGGACCCGGAACCTTCACCGACCGGAACAGCGTGTCGTTCCGGAGAAGCTCCATAATCGAGTACCGATGGAAAACGCAGCGGACCACGTCACGGAGGTGGCATATGACTGACAGGCGCGGGAAGGGAAGTCCCGGGGTGAGGATCGCCCTTGGGTTAGTCACGGCGTCAGGAGCCGCCGTCGGGGTCATGGGGGTTTTCGGAGCCGGAACCGCGGTCGCACAACCGGTTTCGCTGACGCTGAAGTACACATGCGACGTTCCGTGGATCGAAGACCAGCACATCACGGCGCGGATCGACGCGAATCTCCCGGCGTCGGTCGCGCTCGGCCAACCCAGTAAGAAAATCGCCATCCGCGCGGGAACGACGGTGGCCGCGGACATCACACCGTGGATCGGCCGGATCGGTGTGAAAACCGTTGAGGGCACGGTGGACGCGAAGATCAAGGTGGACGCGCCACAGGGCGACAGGCAGATCGGAGTGCCTCTCGACATCACCAGGACCAACATCCCGGCATCCGGTTCCTTCGGCATCACGGCGACCGGCGCCGCGCTCACTCCCGCTTTCACCCGGCCGGGCACCGCGCGGATCACCGTCGGTGACATCGTCCTGAACGTCGTCGGGAAGAAGGCGAGCGGCGAGGCCCTCGAACTCTCCGTGCCGTGCACGCTGGACGGCGGGCAGGAAAACTTCGCCGGGTCGTTCAAGATCACGAAGACGGGTACCGGCTCGGGCACGAACGGCGGACCGGGCACGGACGGCGGCTCAGGCACGGATGGCGACGGCACGACAGCCCCGGGCGCCACGCCTACGGCGGCCTCCGCGGCCGGGGGGTCGTCTCCGACGGGAGACGCCGCCAACGGTACGGGGACGGGCACCATCGCGGATACCGGCGGGGACACCGAGGACCTGATTCTGCCGGCCGTCGGCATTCTCGCCGCGGGCGCCGCCGCCTTCTGCCTCGGCTCGCGACTGAACCGCCGCCGCGCCGCCGACGGCTGAGGCGACCGTACAAGGAGCCCGGTCGGACCCGCCTGCTCCGCGGCTGCTCGCCCCACAAGCTCAGGGTCGTGTCATTCGCGCGGAAGTGGGGCGGTTCAGCGGGTCGTGGTGGACGTCGCTGCGGATGAGGAAGTCCTGGAGCTCGCGGTGGCGGAACTGGTACGCGATCCCGGCGGTGCGCGTCAGACCCGCGTCGCAGCACCAGTCGAGGAAACGGCCGAGGCGCCAGGGCAGTGGTTCGTCGGACCACCAGCGGCGGGTACAGAGCAGGAAGGCTACGTAGCGGACACCGGCGGCGCCGAGGGCCGGGCCGGCGCCGGTCCTGAACAGGGGTCCGAACGCACGCCAGGGCCTGAAGAGCGCGTCGAGCGCGCCCCGGTAACCGCATCTGAACAGGCGGTTGTAGAGGAGCGCGAGCGCACGCCCGCCGCCGAGACCGAACAGCAGCATGTAGATGAGTACCGCCCCGAGCGCGAGTTCGGGGCCCAGGGCGAACCAATAGAAGGGGACGAACGCGAGCCCGACCACAAGGCCGGTCGCGAACCCGGTCACGAGGTCGTCCCGCACCATGCCGCGCGGCGACGCGTTCCCGTGTGACCTGCGAGTTTTGTGTGCGTCCGAAAGCACACCCGCCAGTCCGGCGCCGACCATCGCACCACCGGCGAGCCCTACCACCGATCCGTATACGAGCCCGGTCACCAGCCCGACGACATTCCCGAAGTCGGCCACGACCACGAGCACTCCCCAGAAGAGCCCGCCCACAAGCCCGTTCACGAGCTGGCGTCTTTCAGCAGGCGTCCGGGCGGTTACTCGTTGCAGCCGGGACGGTACGGGCCAGGGCGGGACTCCGATGAGAAGACCGGCCGCCACCATGAGTGCCACGTTCACCGCGTACACGTGCCAGGCGTCGAGCAGGACGGCGGGCAGGTCGACGACGGCCCACACCGCGACGGTCAGCAGGACGTGGACGGTGCGGGCGCGGCGGTGGCCGGTGAGCGGCCACAGTTCGTGGAGTACGAGGTCGGTGCCCGACAGCTGCCGTCCGGCCACCACGCGGACGCCGGTGGTGTTGGTGTGCAGGTAGCGGGCGAGGACTGTCAGCCAGGTGCGTACCTGCTGCCGGGTGTAGGGCCCTGTCGTACCGCCTGCCGGGGAGGCGCCGAGGATGAACAGATCGAGCAGGTGGTCCCGGATCTGCTCGGGGGTCCCCAGGGCGCGCTCAAGGAGATCCCCGGGATCACGGACCCAGCGACCGTCGGGGTGACGTTCGTCGTAGACGGCGAGGGCTACGGTCAGCCGCCAGGGTGTGGACAGGCCCAGGGCCAGTGGACCGGCCGGGTCGGCGCGGAGGGCGTTCAGAACGGGTGTCCAGCGGGCCAGGGTGCGGGTGCGGGCGGCGACGAACGTCTCGGTCGCGGCCAGGCTGACGCGGGCGATGTCGATACGGGAGGCGTCCTCTGCCCACAGAGCCGCGTCTTCGAGAGCGACGTAGGGGGCGCTGCGGCAAGTGAGGACGAGCTGGCCCTTGGTGGTGCCATGGAGGTAGCTGTTCATGGCCTCCAGAGCGGCCGCGGCGCGGGAGCCGTGCCCGGGATTCTCGTCGGCGTCCATCTCGTCGAGCCCGGGACTCTCGTCGGCGTCCATCTCGTCGAGCCCGTCGAGCACGGGGAGGATCAGTCGGTCGGTGACAAGGGCGGCGGCCGCGGTCGGGCGTAGCTGGTAGGTACGGGTGAGATGGTCGGCGAGCCAGGTGTCGAGCTTGTTCCGGTCGGGGTCGAAGGTGGATAACGACAGGCGTACGGGAACGGGGCCGCCCGGCGCCCGGTCGGCGAGGAGGAGCAGCATGAGGTGGAGGGCGAGTACGGTCTTGCCGGCTCCGGGTGCGCCGGTGATGACGAGGCGGCCTGACCGGAGATCACGGTAGTAGGCGGCGACTTCTTCCAACGTGCCTTGGGGCGCCGCGCCGGTGGCGGGGTGGGCGGGGGAGGGCAGGAAGGTGAACTCGACGTTGATGGTGCGGTCGCTGCCGCCGAGGAGTCTGTGGCGGGCTTCCTCCTCGCGTTCCCTGATGATGCCGGCGAGGCGGTCGGCGAGTCCGGCGGTGTCGGTGTCCTGCCATGCCTGGGAGGACACCGCCTGGTGCAGGCCCGCTATCGCCAGCACCAGGCTGACCAGCCCGACCACCAGCCCGCCCGGGTCCACATCCCCGGTTCCCGCCCGAACGGCTATGGTGACGGCCACCCCCACGGCCACCACCGTCAGCGCCAACCAGCCCCACCGCATGTGACGTGCCGTCCCCATCTGACCATCCTCACCAATGGCTTCGTTGTTTTCCAGGGAAACAGCCCCTGCGCCGGTACGACTTCAGGGTCAGCGGCAGGAGACCGGTCCAGAATGTGGGCATGGACGTCCCCCATCCGAGCCGATCTCGCCCTCCGCCCGGCCTCCGAAGCGCGACGGCGGACGCCCATCTCCGGGGCCGGCGTCCTGCGACCGATGTGGAACATCGGAAACCGGACCCCGGCCGGCGAACCGGTCCTCGACATCGCCCGGCTCTGGGTGGAGTTCACGCCCTTCCTGGAGCCCGGTGGGCAGGCCTCGGTACGGCTTGCTCCTCTTGACGCCTCGCGGTGGCAGCACCTTCGGCCCGGCCAAGTGATCACCATGCACGAGGACCGATCCGTGGCCGGCACGGCGGTCGTCCTGGAGGCTCGTCGGCCTGCGACCACGTTCACCGCGTAGAAACGAGCGCCGTCGGCTCGTGCCGTCGGCGCACCCGGTGCCGGCCTCGCGGACGGCGGTGGCGTGCTGGACGCGGCTATGCCGACGGCCCCTCCGGGCGAACACCAGGGTTCGCCCGAAGGGGCCGGTCGTCGTCGGCGGTGCGCCTCTCGCGGTTACGTCGTGCCCAGCGCCCTGGGGATCACCTGGGCCCCGTCCACACCGGTGACCGGAGTCAGGCGCCGCCGACCGAACGTACCCCGATGCCTCCGATCCCCCCGATGCCTCCGATGCCTCCGATGCCGAACAGGCCCGAGTGGGGCCACAAGCCGGATCCCGCGATCGCGGCGTCACCGGCGTCACGGCCCTTGCCGCCGGCCGTGAGCGGCCGGTCGTCGCGGTCCGTGAGCTGGAACCCGACCGTGTAGGTCCGGGTGACCGAACCGTTGGCCGAGGTCACCTTGATCGTGCGGGTGGTGAACCGGGATCCGGTCGACGAGAGGACCGGACTGCCGTCGGTGACCTTCACCCGCGCGCCGGACCGGGCCGGTACGGCGGAGACGGCCGGGATCTTCTTGTTCTTCGGCCAGTCGACGACGTACGTGGACACGGCGGGGTCGAAGCCGTCGATCGCGACGCCTCCGACGGTGATCGCCTTCGCGTCGGCGACAGCGGCCTTGGTGGCGTCCGCGTAGTTCCTCACCGTGACCGACCCGTCGGCGTTGACGACGACGCGCGCCGACATCGCCGCCGCCAGGTTGATCCGCTCCCAGCTCGCTCCGCCGTCCGCCGTGAGGTCGAGCGGGTACCCGGAGTCCGTCGCGGTCTGCTCCAGGATCTGCGTGCGCTGCTCGGTGGTGAGGTCCGGGAACGCGGTGATCAGCAGGGCCGCCGCGTCGGACGGTGTCCTGAGAGCCTGCCCGGACTTCCCCACCTGGGAGAACCCGTAGGTCAGGCGCCGCGTGTACAGGTCGACGTGCTGCGCCGTGCTCAGACCGCCGTAGGAGTCGCCCTCGCAGGCCGCGAGCGTGTCGCCGTATCCCTCCTTCTCGCACTGCGCGAGCAGCACGTTCTCCATCTCGGTGCGGGCCTGGGTCAGCAGCTTCGCGAAGTCGGGGTCCGCCCATCGGTGCGCGACGGTGGCCTGTCCGGCGATGCGCCCGCCCATGACGTCGAGCGGGTAGTGGAACCCGAGGACGATGCGGTTGTCCCCGTACTCCGAGGTGCGCGCGAGGATCGACGGTGCCAGCTCCGGCAGGAGCGTGGCGAGGATGGTTCCGGCTTCGTAGCCGCCGTAGGTGTGGCCGCTCGGGTACGAGCCGCTGGTGGCGAGGCTGCCGTACGAGCCGTCCTGCGACTCGTAGATGCCGCCGCCGTCGCCGACGAACCCGAGCCGCACATACGGGCGCGGGTAGGCGTAGTGGTCCTTCGCCGCGTCGACCTTGTCGAGGTCCTTCGTGACGCGGGAGAACAGTGCGCTGGTCTTCGGCAGCCGGCCGCCGTCCAGGGCGTCGCGGTAGATCTGGCCGAGCCGGGAGCCGAGACCGTCGGCCATCGTGACGGTGGCGCTGTTCGTCGCGTCGACCTCGGCGCGGTCCACCTCCTTCTGTGTCGCCGCGTTGTTGACACCCACCGCGATCCGGTCGTTCTCCGCGGTGAGCGCGGTGCCGTTCGGCACCTTGGCGTCGGCTCCGAGGATGTCGGCGCCGAGGTCCTCGATGCCGTTGAGCAGGCCGTAGAAGTAGTCGGTCCCGTCGCCGGTGCCCGGCCACTTGTCCGACGCGTAGGCCGCGTTGAGCGTGTCGTCCGGGAAGGGGGACGGCTCGTACGCCGGGTCGGAGGCGTCCGGTGCGGCGGTCGCGGTGGCATCCGCCGCAGCGGTCGCCGTGGCGGTCGCGCGGGAGTCGTCCGAGGTTCCCGCCAGGGTGACCGCGGTCACGGTGGCCGTGTGCGCCTTGGCCTTGCCCGTGGTCGTGAGCAGTGCCGTGCCGGTCGTGGCGGGCACATGCGCGGTGGTCCCGTCGCCGAGGGCCACGGTGTAGCCGATGACCGGGAATCCGCCGTCGCCGGCCGCCCGCCAGGTCACACGGACCTGCTTGCCGTCGGTGATCACCCCCGTCACGGCCGGCTTCTGCGGCTTGCCGCCGCCGGTCACCACGGGCGCCGTGGCGGCGCTCGGGCGCGAGGCGCCGAACGCGTTCACCGCCTGGACGCGTGCCGTGTACGACCTGTTGGCCCGCAGCCGGGTGAACGTCGTGCTCCGGCTGTCCGGATCGTGGATCTCGACCTGGTGGCCGTCGCCGAGGGTGACCCGGTAGCCGGTGACCGGTGAGCCGCCGGTGTCCTCGGGCGCGGACCAGGCGACGGTCACGCTGGAGCCTGACGACGTCGCCGACACCGCGTCAGGCGCGGCGGGCGCCGTCCTGGGCTTCGTGGTGAGCGCGGACAGGGCGTGGCGGAGGGTCCCGTACCGCGCGGTGAGGGCCGCGTCCGTGGCCGTGTCGTCCTCGACCGCGGTCCTCGCCTCGGCGAGCGCCTTGGTGAACGCCTTCCACGACGTGTCCGTGTAGCGGTCGTTGTCGAGGGCCGACGCGGTCGTGACCAGGTCCTCCAGCCGCAGCCTCGCCACCGGGACCAGCTGTTCGGCGGCCAGGGTGAGGCTGCGCGTCCGGGTGTCGACTTCGAGCCGCGTCGCGTCGTCGGTGTCCACGAGGGCGCGCGCCGCGGCGAGTTCGCGCTCGTACACACCGAAGTCGATCGCGTTGTAGCGCTCCGCGTCGCCGGAGAGTCCCTCGTACCGCTCGATCGCGTTGCGCAGGGCGGACTTGTCCGTGACGACGGGCGTGTCGACGTGGTCGAAGGTGATCCGGCCCAGATTCGCGACGTACGGGTGCGAGGAGTCCGGGTTCGTCGTCAACCGCAGATGGACGGCGTGCGTGCCGGTGATCGCCTTGGGCAGTGTCAGACTCGTCGTCCCTCCTGACGACCACGCGCTTCCGGTGACCGGCAGCGGTACGGTCGCGTACGGCGTGCCGGGGTCGGCCGCGTCGAAGGAGTCCAGATAGAGCTGGACGGCGGAACCGGTGCCGCAGCGGGCGGAGTTGTTGACGTAGGTGATCGTGACGGTGCTCTTCGGGGAGCCGCCGAAGTCGATGTCCCCGTAGTCGAGCCAGGCTCCGTCGTAGGTGCCGCCGAGGTCGGTGGTGGACCCCGAGCCGGTCCAGCCGACCGGCTCGCTCTTGAGCCCGCCGCCGCTGTTCGAGCGGAACGCGGTGGCGTCGAAGCCCACGGGGGCGCCGGCGTCCTGCGTCAGGGTCAGCGAGTAGACGTTGGCCACATAGGGCTGGGCGGTGGTCTGCGTGCTGGAGACGAACGCCGCGTACACGTCCTGGACGCCGGTGAAGACGCCCGGGTCGAGCCGCACGCTCGTGGTGGCGATGGTTCCCCAGCCCGATCCGCTGTAGTCGAGGGGGATGTCGACGCTCCTCGGGCCGTCCTTCGAGCCGAGGCGCAGCTCGATGTGCGAGTCCGACGCGGCGCGCGACTGGGGTTTGTCATAGCTGACGGTGACGGTGTCGGCGCCGTCGCGGAGGTCGGTGTCCTGCCACCGCGCCCACGCGCCGTTCGTCACGTTCTCGAAGATGCCGTTCGAGAGGTTGAGCGGGAGCGAGCCGTCGCCGGTCGTGGTGGGGTTCACCGCGGTCAGCGTGGCGAGCGTGGTCGTGGGGGACGCGGAGACCTCGTACGGCGAGAACTGGTACCAGTCGAAGTTCGACACCCACTGCTGGCCGGACGGGGCGTGGAACACGAACGTCGCGCTCTCCGCGTCCAGCAGGGCGTCCGGGTCGGTGACGGGCGCCTGCACCGTGCTGTAGTACTGCCAGCCGCCGGTTCCTGGGAGCTGGACGGTGGCGACGACGGGACCGTCGGCGGCGCCGGCGTGGATGTCGACGCTGCTCGGTTCGGCGTTCGTCGCCTGCGAGTTCGCGTAGCGGACCGAGACGCTCTGCGGGGCGACCCCGCCGAAGTCCAGCTTGGTGAACCGCTCCCACGAGCCCTCGGTGACGCCGCCGAGGTTGCCGTCCGAGTTGTTCCGCTCGCTGATGAGGCTGGGGCCCTCCTTCTGGTCGGGGTCCTCGGCCTGGAGGACCGCGTAGCCGCCCTCGTCGATGGTGAGCGCGTCGATGGCGGAGTGCAGCGCGTCGTCCGCGGCCATGATCGTGCCGGTCGCGGACGCGGTGTCCGCGAGGACGGTCCGCGCGCGTTCGAGCGCCGACCGGAACAGGCTCCAGGAGCCGTCGGAGTAGTTGCCGCCGCGCACCAGGGACGCCTGGTCGACGAGTGCGCCGAGGGCCTCGCGATGCACCGCGGCGGCGGAGATGACGAGCGGGTCGGTCGGGGATATCCCGGTGCCGCCCACCGTCGAGGCCCGCACGCCGTGGGCGAAGGCCGTGTCGTGGAACGTGATGCCGAAGCGCGCGTCGACCTTCGCGGTGCCGGTGAGCGACAGCGTCGCCGTGCGCGAGCCGCTGACGCGGAGGTCCGCCGTGACACCGCCCGGCAGACCGGTCACGGTCGCCGCCCCGGTCCTGGTGAGGCTCGTTCCCTTGCGGGCGGCGAACGACGCCGGTCCGTCCAGGGTCAGCTTCACACTGCCGTCGACGGTGCCGTCCGCGGCGGTGCCGACGGTGCCCGGCCGGGCGGAGACGACGGTGTCGCCCTTCTCCGTTCCCGTACCGCCGTCACCCGTGTCGCCGTCACCCGTACCGCCGTCACCCGTGTCGCCCGAGTCGGTGTTCAGCGAGTACGCGGGCTTCGTGTGGGCGCCCCACCGGGAGGGCTTGGAGCCCATGGTGAAGTCCAGGGTGCCGCCGGAGATGATCTGGGAGTAGTCGAGCCACGTGTTGTCGAACCGCTTGCCGTTGAGGGTCGCGTTCTGCACGTAGTAGTTGCTCCGCGAGACCCCGTCGGCCTTCACCGTGAACCGGGAGCCGTTGGCGTAGGTGATCGTCGTGGAGTCGAAGAACGGGCTGCCGATCTGGAACTGGCTGGAACCGGCGGTCACCGGGAACAGGCCCAGGGCGGCACCGACGAACATGGTCGACATGGTGCCGGCGTCGTTGTCCATGGTCGGCAGGAAGCCGTTCGGGGAGAGCTTGTAGACCTGGGTCTTGACCGGCGGGGTGAACTGGCCGCCGGAGCTGGGGGCCTCGTTCGTGGAGCCCGTCGCGATGTAGCGGTTCCAGGTCGTGCCGGTGTAGATGGCGCGTACCCACTTCTGCGTCAGGCTCGGCTCGCCCACGTAGTTGAACAGGTACGGGGCCTGGAGGTCGATCTCGTTCGCGTTGGAGTGCAGCATGGTCGAGCCGTCGTCGGCGGTGGAGTCCTCGCCGAACATGTGCCTGACGGCGGCCTTCCCGGCCTTCGGGCCGCCCATGGCCTCGATGAGGCCGCCCATGTCGTACGCGTCGTACCAGTGGTACTGCCACAGCGTGCCCTGGTAGAGGCCGGCCGCCTCGAACCTCTCGTAGTCGGCGCTCTGCCAGTCACCGCCCGCGGCGCGCGGGGTGAGCAGACCGACCTCGGTGCCGTCGGCCGCGGTCCAGGCGCCGGACTTCACGAGGTTGTCGATCGCCATGGTCGACTGGGTGCGCAGCTTCTTCGCGTCCGCCTTCTTGCCGAGCGCGTCGGCGATGACGGAGAGCGCCCACTGGTCGTAGCCGCGCTGGACGGTCGTACCGGGATCCCCGGTGACGTATCCCTGGCGCAGCTGCGCCCCCGTGTAGAAGCCGGAGTAGGACAGCAGCGCCGGGTACGCCTCGTCGAGCCGGTCGAAGTTCGTGAAGCCCTTCGACAGCGCGTCGGCGACCAGCACGGCCGAGCGCTCCCAGCGCACGGTCGGGACCGAGTGGGTGAGGCTGCCGAGGCTCTTGCCGGAGGTGCGCGCGTCGGCGAAGAGCACGACGAGCGACTGCACCATGTCCCGGTAGGTGGCCGGGTCGATGTACGCCTCGACGGAGTACTTGCGGAAGTCGTCCCAGGTGGACCAGCCGTCGTAGTACGTGAAGCCGTTCGCCTTGTGCACCGCTCCGTCGGCGCCGCGGTACGTACCGCTGGTGCTGGTGGCGTTCACCGGCAGCGCGTACATGCGGTACAGGTGCGTGTAGAACTCCTTGGTGAGCGTCGACCCGGGGTCGGACTTCGCCGAGGAGCGCACGGCGACGGCGCCGAGCGCGCTGTTCCACTCGGCCTTCGTCCGGGCGCGCGCCTGGTCGAAGGTGAGGCCGCCGACCTCGGCGCGCTGGTCGATCGCGGCCTGTTCCGCGCTGATCGGGGACAGCGTGACGCGCAGTTCGATGTCGTCCCCGGCGGACTTGTCGAACCCGAGGACGGCGCCGGTGTCGGACCCGTCCCGCGTGGTCGCGTCGCTGAGCCTGCCGTCGTTGCCCCAGCTCTTCAGGGAGGTCACGGGGACGTTCGTGGTGGCGTTGTAGTACAGCTGGTACGAGGCGCCGTTGAACGACCCCGCGACGAGCCCGGTGATCGAGGTGGTCCCGTCAGGGAGCGTCGTCGCCTTCATGGTCGAGCGGGTGCGGCTGGTGAAGTTGTTCGCCAGGTCGAGGACGAGCTGGGGGTTCGAGCCGGCGGGGAAGCTGTACCGCTGGAGCGCGGTGCGCGTCGTCGCGGCCATCTCGGCCTTGATGGTGCCGGAGTCCTGCTTCACCGACGACCCGGTGCCGGAGAGGGCCCCGAGGCCCACCTGGTAGTAGCCGGGCGTCGCGGTCTCGTCGTCGTGGCTGTACGGGTGGGCGTACGTGCCGGTGGCGGGGCGGCTGTCGTACTGCACGGAGGTCGGGACGACGAGCAGGTCGCCGCCGCCTCCCGAGCCGCCGACGCCGTCGAGGTTCGTCGAGGTGAACCCGGCGATGTGGTCCTCGTTGTAGTCGTACCCGGTGTGGTTGCGGTTCGGCGTGGTCAGCGGGTTGACCTTGGCCAGACCGTGAGGCGCCTGGGCGCCCGGCAGGTCGTTGCCGTCGTCGCCGGCGGTCGACACGAACGGATCGACGAGTTTCGTGTAGTCCGTACCGCCGGACGTCCCCGCGGACGTGGACGCGACGGGCACGGCCGAGGCCGCGCCGGCACCGGCCAGCGCGCCGAAGCCGAGTGCGCCGGTGAGCAGCACGGCGACCGTCGCGTGCAGGGGCCGATGACGTCGGCGGGCGGTCCGCGGGGGAACCCCGCGGGGCAAGGGGGCTTGGGATGTGATGGGCACGTAACCTCTCCAGCGTCGCGAAATGCCCGCACAGTCCGCCCTGGAAGAAGACAACGTTGTCTGACCGAACACCGGAGCGTGCGGAGTGAGACGGCCGCGGACGCACGGGACAACACCCGTCGCGTTCACGACCGTGCGCCATCAGACAGGGAAAAGGCGTACAACGGGCAAACAGCACTCACACAGAAGGTGCGCGCCGAACGCAGCGAGCGGTCCGCGGCGAGCCGGACGCAGGACGCAGGACGCAGGACGCAGGACGCAGGACGCAGCGAAGGGAGTCACGGCCGTCGCACGCGGCACGGCCTCGGTGACGGGCGGGCCCGGTGAGGGGCAGGCCCGGTGACCGGCGGGCACGGCGACCGGCGGGCACGCGCCAATGGCAGAACCGGCATGGCAGGACAGGCCGCTGGACAGCGTGTACAGGGCCGATGGGGCGTTCAGCACGTCTCACGCCAAGCGGAACGATTCCGAAAAAGCATGGGAGGGGCTCACGGACGCCACGGGGTTCTTCACCGCAGGAATCTATGGAGCCGGCCCCGCAAGCCTTGCGCTCGGTTCCTACACTCTCGAATACGAACTACTCGGGGTGTCCTGCTTCATCTGGCCTGATGGTCAGACAGACATGGACTTGAAAATCACCTGGATTGAGGAAGTATATGTGCCGCACTAGACGAAGCCGGCAATCCCCGCTTGTCGCCATCCTCGCTGCGGTCCTCGTGATGAGTGTGTCCGGCTGCACGGACGAAGGAGATTTCCCCGTCCCGACGGAAGGGCAGGTCGTCGGCGCCTGGAGCAATCCCGGAGGGGACTGGATCAACTTCAAGAAAGACGGGACGGGCCTTATTTCGGCGGGGGCACAGCTTCAACTGAGCAGCCTGATAGAGGAAAGCGAAACCAGAGAGGTGTGTGGGTTTTCCTGGAAGGTGGACACTATTCCTGCGGGAGGGGATGTATGGGTTTCCGTCAACATCCGGGAAGGGCAGTGCGGATCGTCGGGGTTGGGTGATTTTGGCCTGTACGCCTACTCCGCGGAATCCAAAGAACTGCGTCTGTCGCCGGCCGTTGAATTCCCGAAACCCGGCGAGGTCTATTCTCCATCGACGCAAAGCAGCCTGCCGCCCTTGGGCAGGGGGGACGCGGACCCGGCTGACGGGTGATCGATGCGCCCTTCCCCTGCCGGCCGCTGGATCAGGGGATTTTTTTCTCCACGAGGCCGGAAGAGGCGGCAAGTCAAGACCTGAGCGCGGGTTCGAGTCCCGTCACCCGCTCCGTCGCCAAAGGCCCGGGTCAAGGACATGATCCCCGACCTGGGTCTCCGTGTTGTTCAGACCTGTTCAGGCCTCTTACGTCATGTCTGCGCCCGGTCGGTCGGATATCCCTGCCTCGGTCCCGCCGGGGCTATGTGTCCATAGGTCCGGGCGAGTGCGTGCACCGTGGCAGCCATGGCCTGCCGGAGTTCTTGCGGCGCGACGACCTCGACGTCGATACCGAGCCGTAGCAGTTCCCCGCACGCGTGCTCGGTGCTCTCGGTCGGGATGACGGCCTCGCTCCAGCCGTCATCGCCGACCGCGGTCGCGGTGGCGGCGAATGCCCGTACCACCTCAGGGGGGACGTTGGCAGCCAGGCGCTCGCGTCCCCTCGGCGACAGCCGGATGGTGGCGGTGCCCGTATAACGACGCGCTTGGAAGCCGTCCAGGTAGGACGACCAGTACTCGCCCAGGACGAAGTCCTCCGGCCGTTCGAAGCGTTCATCGCTCAGAACCGCGTCGAGGACCTGGGTGATCCGGTAGGTGGCGGTCCGGCCCTTGGCCGCGGCCACGAGGTACCAGGTGCCGGACTTGAGCACCAGGCCATAGGGATACAGCCGGCGGTCCACCTCTTGCGGTTCGCGCCAGCGGCGGTACCGCACGTCCACCGCTCGCCGGCTGAACACCGCGTCCACGAGCAGGGGCAGATACGGGGTCGCCTCGGCTTCCCGGTACCAACCCGGAGCATCCAGGTGGAACACCGCGTCGGTCCGCGTCGCCTCCTCGCGCATGTCCGCGGGCAGAGCGGCCAGCAACTTCAGCCGCGTCGCGGCCACTTCCTCGGCGAGCCCCAGATCGGCGGCGGGTGTGGGCAGTCCCGCGAGGAAGAGCACCCTGGCCTCGCGCTCGCTCAGCCCGGTGAGACGGGTGCGGTAACCGTCGAGCAGCTGATAGCCGCCGGTGCGGCCCTGCTCGGCGTAGACCGGGACCCCGGTGGCCTGCAGACGGTCCAGGTCGCGGTAGGCGGTACGCACGGAGACCCCCAGCTCATCGGCCAGCCGTCGTGCCGACATACGGCCACGGGTCTGGAGCAACAGCAGCATCGACAGCAACCGGTCGGCAGACATACGAGGATTCTGCTCCGAAACACTGACAGGTACTGGCACACCCGGGCCCTACCGTCTGACCGAGGTCGGTCCACCCGCCTCGAAGCGTGAGAAGAACGGCTCGAAGTGTGAGAAGAACGGAATCCGCTGTGCCCAGAACCGACCCCGCCACCCACCCCGCTGTGATCGAGCTGCGCCAGTACACCCTGCGCCCAGGCCGGCGGGACGAGCTCATCGAGCTGTTCGACCGGGAGTTCGTCGAAACGCAGGAAGAGACCGGGATGATCGTCCTCGGTCAGTTCCGCGACCTCGACGATCCGGACCGTTTCGTCTGGCTGCGCGGCTTCACCGACATGGAGACCCGGCGGGAGGCCCTGTCTGCCTTCTACGGCGGGCCGGTCTGGGCCGCGCACGGCCCACAGGCCAACGCCACCATGGTCGATTCCGACAATGTCCTGCTGCTGCGGCCCCTGCCGGCCTGGCGAAGCTTCGCGGTGACCCCGTCCGAACGGGTGACCCCGTCCGACCGGCGGCGGCCAGGCGCCACGGCACCGGACCGGATCGTGGCCGCCGTCCTGTGGCACTTCCCTCCGAACACCCACGACGGCATCGGACTGATCCAGGACGGTCTCGTCCCGCTGCTGCGGCAGACCGGGCCCGCACCATTCGCCGTACTCACCACGGAGACGGCGGCCAACACATTTCCCAGGCTCCCGGTCCGCACCGGGGAGAACGTCGTCGCGCTCTTCACCTCGTACCCGAACGAGAACGCTCACCGCCGCCACCTCGCCGATGCGATGGCCCATCCCCTCGTACGGGACGAGATCCTTCCGGACATCGAGCGGGCGCAGACCGCGGCCCCCCAGCTCCTGCGGCTGGCGCCCACCGTCCGCTCACTCATCCGCTGAGGGAACGGGGCGCCCTCCAGAGGTAACGGCGCGCCCTCGCTCCGTCGGCCGAAGGTAACCGGGTGCCCTCGCTCCGTCGGTGGGATGACCAGCGGGATCACCCGCTTCCGGCCGCCACCGGGCGCTGTTGTCGACCCGGCCAGGGGGCGGCTCAATCCGGGATCGCGGCGTTCACCACAACGGCCGCCAGGGCGCGGGCCGCGTTTTCGGCGCTGGGGTCGCGGTCCATCCAGGCGCTGATGCCGGCGCCGTCGTAGAGCAGGACCATCTGCTGCGCGAGTGATCTGGCGTCGGTGGCGCCGGCCTGCTTGGCCAGGTCCTGGAAGAGGTCGTGCAGCCACGCGCGGTAGTCCTGGGCGGCCCGGTCGACCACGCCTCCGGGCGGGGCGTCGGAGCTGGCGCTGACGAACGCGCAGCCACGGAAGCCCGGCTCGGTGAAGGACAGCCCCTGCACCTCGAAGGCGCCGATCAGACGCTCCTTCGGGGTGTCGTAGCGCGCTCGCAGCTCGCGCTCCATCCGCTCGGCGGTGGCCGCGTGGCGGGCCTGGAGATAGGCCCTGACGAGGCCGTCCTTGTTTCCGAACGCGCTGTAGAGCGTCGCCTTGGCGACCCCGGCGCGCTCGATGACCCGATCGATCCCGACCGACTGCACGCCCTCGGCGTAGAACAACTCGTTGGCCGCCGCCAGCAGTCGCGCCCGCGCGGCAGCACTGCGTTCCTTGGGAGAAGGCAGCTTTTCAGACATAGCCCCCACCCTAACAGACCGATCTGTCTGTCTGGAAGGAGGACCTTTGGCGTTGACATAGCCAGACAGGTCTGTCTACCTTCTTCTTGCCAGACAGACCTGTCTGACTTCTATTCTCGAAAGGTAGTCTTCCATGCCTTCCATGTCCGCACAGAGCGCCGCCTCCGACTCCCGCCCCCTGACCGCGCGTCGGGCGCTGGTCACCGGCGCCACCTCCGGCATCGGCCGGGCCATCGCCAACCGGCTGGCCGCCGACGGCCTCTCCGTCGTCGTGGCGGGCCGCAGCACTCAGCGCGGCGCCGAGACCGTGGCGGAGATCGCCGCGGCCGGCGGCCAGGCCCGGTTCGTCGCCGTCGACCTCACCACCCCGGACGGCGCGAGCCGGCTGGCTGCCGAGGTGGGCGAGATCGACGTACTGGTCAACAACGCCGGGGTGTCGTTCTGGGCGCCGACCGAGGAGCTGAAGCCGGCCGACTACGACGCCATGTTCGACGGCAACGTCCGCGCGCCCTTCTTCCTGGTGGCCGCCTTCGCCCCGGCGATGGCCGCGAGGGGGTCGGGCAGCGTGATCAACATCGGCAGCATGGCCGGCAGTCTCGGCCTCGCCACCGGTGCGGCCTACGGCGCGACCAAGGCCGCGCTGGCCTCGCTGACCCAGAGCTGGACGGCCGAGTACAGCGCCCGCGGTGTCCGCTTCAACACCGTGGCCCCCGGCCCGGTCTACACCCGGCCCGAAGGCCGTGAACTGTTCGACGCGCTGGGCGCGACCACCGCGATGAAGCGCGCCGCCGAGCCCGCCGAGATCGCCGAGGTGGTCGCCTTCCTGGCCTCGCCGAAGGCCAGTTACGTCACCGGTGCAACGGTCGCCGTGGACGGCGGCCGGACCGCGATCTGAGCAGACTCCCGGAGCCCGGAGCCCGGAGCCCGGAGCCCCGGAGAGCGGAGACCGGCTCCCGGATCCCGGAGCCGGAGCCCGGATCCTGCTCCCGGATCCCGACTCCCTGCTCCCGACTCCCCCACCCGACCTCAAATCATGAGTCCGCTTCACCCCGAGGAGTAACGATCATGAGTAGCACCCTGTACAGCCTGAGCGTCGACACCGCAGACGCCGCCAACTTGGCCCGCTTCTGGGCGGACGCGTTGGGGCGGCAGGTCGCCCCCGGCGCGAGCGCCGAGTTCGCCGCGATCGACCCGGCGGAGGGCGTGCCGAGGTTGAGCTTCCACCAGGTTCCCGAGCCGAAGTCGGTGAAGAACCGGCTCCATCTCGACCTGGTCACCACCGAGTTCGAGGCCGAGTCGGAGCGGCTGACCGCACTCGGCGCGACCCCGCTGAACGACGTCGACAAGGGCACGGTGCGCTGGACCACCTTCGCCGACCCCGAGGGCAATGAGTTCGACCTGGTCGCGGGCTGAGAGCGGAGGAGCGCCGACATGGAGTACGAGCCCAGCCCGAGCGAGCGCGTTCGGGAGCAGGTGGCACGGTACGAGGCGACCGGCGGGCGCGAGGGCGGCACGCTGGAGGGCCGTCCGGTGGTCATCCTGACCAGCAGGGGCGCGAAGTCCGGCAAGGTCAGGAAGACCCCGCTGATCCGGATCGAGCAGGACGGCGTCTACGCGGTGACGGCCTCCGCCGCCGGGGCGCCGGCCCACCCGGCCTGGTACTGGAACGTACTGGCCGACCCGCGGGTGCGGTTGCCGCCAGGACGAGATCAAGGCGCAAGGCATCAAGGACGCGCTCGACCGGGACTGCCGTTCCTGCGGGGCAGGAGCCGGCGAAATCCGCCGTACGGCCGGTGGGCCGGCTCGCGCCCCACATTTCCTCCGGGCCACCGACGCGGAATCGCCGTACCACCGGACTTACGGCATCCGCTGAGACGATCCGGGCGTTGCCCGATTCTCAGGGAATGGTGACGACACGCGCCCAGGGCGGCGGGGTGTCCGGGGTGTAGTCGGGGTTTTCCTCGTCCACCGCGCGCGCTTGACGGGGGAAGAGTCCGACAACGGTGCGGCAGGGCGGCTGCGCCGAGGGCCACGGTGTCTGACCGTCCGTCAGGGCGACGATCACGTCCGGGCGGGGGCGGGAGCGGAGGGCCCGCGCGAAACCTGAGCGCAGATCCGTTCCCCCACCGCCGACCAGTTCGATGTTCTCGGCGCGGCAGAGCGGGACGGCGACCCCGGCCGCCGCGTCGCAGGAGATCACCGACACCAGGTCGCGCCGCCCGCCCACCGCCCGCGAGATCGCCGCCACCTCCAGCAGCGCGCTGCCCAGCTCGGCATCGCTCACCGACCCGGAGGTGTCGATCACGACGCAGACCCGGGGCGGTGTACGGCGCAGGCTCGGCAGCAGCACGCCGGGGACACTGACCGAACGCCGGGACGGACGCCGGTAGCTGTGGTTCTCGCCCGCCCCCGGCGCACTCGCCGCGGAGCGGACCGCCGCCCCCAGCAGCTTCCGCCATGGCTGCGGTGGATGGAACACCTCGTCGGCCCACCGGCGCCATCCCTCCGGAGCTTCGCCCGGCCGGCCCCTGATCCCCTCGGCGACCCGGAAGCGGACCGCGTCCCGCTGCTGCTTGCTGAGCCCGTGCGCCCCGTCGGGTCCCAGCTCCCATGGCCGCTCCTGCCCGTCGGCCCCACTGCCGCAGTCCAGCCAGGCCAGATCACCGGTGAGCCCCGACATCGACGCCGTGCGCAGGTACTCCTCCATCAGCAGCCCGTCGGTCAGCCGCAGCAGCGACGGGAGCACCGCCCCGGCGGGCAGCGGCAGACCGTCACCGTAGATGTCGTCGTTGATCTCGAAGTCGGCGGCGATGTTCCGCCGCAGCCGCGCGCCCGGCCCGTACTCCTCGTGCTCCCGCGCATACCGCTCGCCCCGCCCGTGGTGGTCCCGGAGCAGATGGGAGACCTCGTGCACCCAGACGCCCGCCAGCTCCTCCACCGGCATGCGCGCCACGAAGCCGGGGGAGACGTAGCAGCGCCAGTGTGCGTCCACCGCCATCGTCGGCACCGACCGGTCCTCCACCACGTGCAGCGCGAAGAGCGCGCTCGCGAGGTAGGGCCGGACCTTCACCGCGTGCAGCCGGGCGGCCAGCAGTTTCTCCATGTCCAGCGGCAGTCCGGGCGGGCCGTACGGTGTGCCGGAGCCGTACGGTGTGCCGGAGCCGGCCGGTGGCTTCGGTACGGTGGCCCGCACCGGGCGCGGCGGCGCGGGCCGGGCCATCGGGCGCGGCAGAGGGTGCTGCTTCGCGCCTCCCGTCGACGCGGGGCGCGGCAGAGGGTGCTTCGCGCCCCCCGTCATCGGCGTACCCCCGTCGCACGCCGGGCGTCGGCCGCCGCCGCGACCCGCCCCACCGACCGGTCCGCCCGCCGGGCGAGACCGATCACCCCGACCAGCCGCTCCACCGCCTCCGGCACCTCCCAGTCGTCGCGCCGCAGCGACGCCAGCGCCGTGGCGGGAGCGACCAGCAGGTCGGGGGCGCCGGTCTCCAGCGCCCGGACCAGCACCGCCCAGCCCGCCTCCCACCGTGCCCGCTCGGGCCGCGCCCCGACGGCGGCCACCACCGCCTCCAGCGTGGCCTGCCGCAGATCGCCACGCTCCGGCAGCTCGGCGGAGGCCGGATCGGCGAGCAGCGACTCCGGGTCCGGCAGGTCCATCCGGTCCAGATGGGCGAGGAGTTCGAGTCCCGGCCCGTCCCCCACCGTGCCCCGCACCAGCAGTGCCAGCACTTCCCGGGAGACGGAGGCCGCCGTGCCGAAGGCGAGCAGGGCCAACGCGGCCTCCCAGCTCCGGGGCGAGGGCCAGGCCCCGCCGCGCCGCGTCTCCGTGCTGGGCAACCGGTGGATCAGCGTCGGACGGGCCGCCAGGAAACCGCAGACCGCGCGCCGGGCGAAAGCCACCGCCTCCGGCAGCCGCTCGGGCGCCAGCCGGGGCAGCTCCGCCCGGGGCCAGACCCCGCCCAGTCCGCGCACCACCACCTCCCGGTCGTGCACCCAGTACAGATGGACGAACCGGTTGGCCAGCGGCGGACTCAGCTCCCATCCGTCCGCCGCCGACGCGCTCGGATTGGCCGCGGCCACGATCCGTACGTCCGGCGGCAGACTCAGCGCACCGACCTTCCGCTCCAGGACGACACGGAGCAGCGCGGCCTGGACGGCCGGGGTGGCGGTGGAGAGTTCGTCCAGGAAGAGCAGCCCCCGCCCGGCCCGTACCAGTTCGACGGCCCACTGCGGCGGCGCCATCGGCACCCCCTGCACCGCCGGGTCGTCGCCGACGATGGGCAGCCCGGAGAAGTCGGTCGGCTCGTGGACGCTGGCGATCACGGTCGTCAGCGGCAGGTCGAGGGAGGTGGCGAGCTGCGTCAGGGCGGCGGTCTTGCCGATGCCCGGCTCGCCCCAGAGCAGCACGGGCAGGTCGGCCGCGACGGCCAGGGTGAGCGCTTCGAGCTGCTCGTCGGGGCGCGGCTCGGTGGTGGTCGTGCGCAGGAGGGCCAGGAGGTCGTCGGCGACGGCGAGTTGGGCGCCGGCGAGTTGAGTGCCGACGAGTTGGGTGCCGACGAGTTGGGTGCCGACGAGTTGGGTGTCGGTTCCGGATCGGCCGACGGAGGTGGGTGTTGAAGCGTCGGCGGCCGGGACCGGGCCGGCCCCGGGAACGGGAGCGGGAGCCGGAGCGGGAACAGGCGCGGGAGCAGGTACGGAAGCCGGAGCCGGAGCGGGCAGGAAGGTACTGGAGGGCATGGGCATCACCTTGGGTGGGATGAGGGATCGGGACGGCCCGTCCCGGACGACAGGGGCGTGCGGCGCGGAATGCGCCGTGCGAGCACCGGACTCAGATGGGACGGCCGGTCAGCCGGCACTCAGGTTCATGCCCGTACGGGGCCGGGCCCGGCTGCTCTGCTTGAGGCGCATCGCGGGAGGCGTACGGTGGTCGAGTCGGGGGCGGTGGCCCGCCTCCGCGTGCCTCGGGTCCGAGGCCTTTCCGCCCGCCGCCGAACCGGCACCGGGATGCACGGCGACCAACCCCGAGCGGAAGAGCCCGTGGTCGACGCGGCGGGCCGCGGCCGACTCCAGTTCCTCCCGCAGCGGCCCCTCGCGCAGGACCGCACCGGGACCGAGCAGCCCCTCGACCACGGCCAGGGCCCCGGCGATGTCACCGTGGCCCAGTCGCTCCCGGACCGCGGGCAGTGCCTCGGGGTTACGGTGCACCTCGTCGATCGCCCGCAGGCAGGGCAGCGCGGGGCCGCCGAGCGCCACCAGCAGCTCTTCCCGGCGCAGTTGTGCCGGGTCGTGATCGATCGCCGTGAGTGTCCCGTCCCGCAGCGCTATCCGGTGGTCTTCACCCCGGCACTCCACCCGGTGCGGATCGCCGGGCCGGCGGACGGACCCGGCCGCCGGCCCCGAACTGGACAACACCGCCGAACTGGACGACACCGTTGGGCCGGACGACAGCGCTGAGCCGGACTCCGCCGCTGGGCCGGACACCGCCAATGCCTTGGCGACGAGCGGATGCAGCCGATCGGTCGCGATCAGCCCGGCCCGCAGCAGCTCCAGGTCCGGAAGGACGCGGGCCGCCGCCTCCGGCAGCACCGGAAGCACCGCGACCTCCTGTGGCGGCAGCGTTTCCCGCAGCGGCCGGAACGTCGGGGTATGGCTGTCGTCGGGGGCGACGAGTTCGAGCACGGCGCGGCTCCGCGCACCGAGCCGCACGGTGAAGGCCCCGCGAGGGCGGCCCTCGGCCCCCAACAGCAGCTCGGCCTCGGCGGCCCACCGTGCCGACGCCCACGAGCAGTCGTGGACGGCGGACCGATCGGACAGGTCCGGCACGCCCGGCCGGGCCGGTGTGCGGGGCAGGCCGGGCGACGCCATGGACAGTGCCACGCCCGCACCGCACCGCCGCGCCAGTTCGCCGCTCCGCTCGGAATCCCAGAGATGCCGGTGCAGGTCGAGCCGGAAACGCCGGTCGGGATGCGGGTGCGGGTGCGGGTGCGGGTGCGGATACGAGTACGTACGCGGCCGGTGCCCGGGAGCGCCGTCCCCGGACTCCTCCCACAGGGCCAGGGATATCCGCTGTCCGGCGTCCGCCCAGGCCGGCGGTGTCCGCGCCACCAGCTGGAACGGCGTGGCGCCGGAACTCCCGTAACGGGCCAGGGAGATGGTCAGGCCGGGCCGGAGCCGCCCGTCGGGGGCGATCCGGGGCATGTGCCAGCGGAGCAGATCCGGCGCCAGCCGGCGCAGATCCGCACGGAGGCGGGTGAGGAGACCGGTGCCGTGGCGGTCGCGCACGGCGCGCAGATCGAGATCGACGTCGACCCGGGCGGCGGCGCATGCCCCGGCCCAGTCGCCGACCGCACGCCGTGCGGTCGCGGTCTCGATCATGGACGGTGGCACGGCGTACTCACGCACGCGCTGCCACATCAGCAGGTGGGCCGGAATCGTGTTCGCGAAGTGATGTGCCATCAGCACTCACCTTGCGCGGACGATTCCCCCGATCTGTGCGAGGAGAAGTTCATCATCCCGGGGATCATAAGCACCGCGACGTGGATCTGTCAGTACGTTTCAGCAGCCCCGGTGCCCCCGACGCCGCCGGTGCCACCGGTGCCACCGATGCCGCCGATGCCGCCCGGAGCCCTGCGGTCCTCGATGTCCTCGACGTGGGTCAGCAGATAGCGGGGCCCGTCCACGGTGTCCGCGACAACGGAGTTACGCATGGACACCCAGACGTACGAGCCGTCGCGCGAGCTGTCGCGCCGCTTGAGGCGCAATTCGGCGCGGCCGCCCTCGGCCGAGGTGCGGAGCAGGGTCCCGATGTCCTCGGGGTGCACGAGATCGGAGAACGAGTACCGGCGCATCGCGGACGCGGGCCGGCCGAGCAGCCGGCACAGCGCGTCATTGGCCCGCACGATCCGGCCGTGCTGATCGCCCCCCATCTCGGCGATGGCCATGCCGCTGGGCGCGTACTCGAACGCCTGCCGGAACGACTCCTCACTCGCGCGCAGCGCCTGCTGCTCCCGCTCCAGGCGCACCAGGGCCCGCTGCATGTTCCCGCGCAGCCGGGCGTTGCTGACGGCGACCGCGGCATGGGCCGCGTAGACCTGGAGTGCCTCCCGGCCCCATGGGCCAGGGCGGCGCCCGTTGCGCGGCCGGTCGACCGATATGACGCCGAGGAGTTCCTCCTCACCCTCCCTCGGCAGATACATCGGTGCGAACAGCCGGTCGGCGGGGTGCCATTCGTCCTCGAACTGAGGTGCCGGTCCTTCGGTGTGCCACTGCGGTACGTCGTCGTTGTCGAGGACCCAGCCCTCGGTGTGCGGGATGAAGCGGAGGGAGCCCCACAGCTCACCCATGGTGAGGCGGCGGTCCCAGGAGGCGCGCGAGCCCACTCTGCCGGTGATCAGGGCCTCGGCGGCAGGGCTGCCGGAGAAGGCGGCGACCACGAGGTCACCGTCCGGGCGGACCAGATTGATGGCGGCGAGTTCGTATCCGAGTCCCGCGACGACGCCGTCGGCGACGGACTGAAGGGTGTCGGCGAGGCTCCGCGCGGGCGACACCTGGGTGATGAGCTGGTCGAGCAGGCTCCGGAGGCTGGCGAGCCGGACATACGGTTCCGACTCGGTGGCGGTCGACTCGGCGTGGCCCCCGGCGGTCGCCTGTGCCGAGGTCCAGTTGTCCCAGCCGCGCTGCGCGGTCGCGGCCACCGGCCGGAAAGCCGTGTTGCGAAGGAAGGGTGCCTTGCCCAGACTGTCACGGCAGAGCCGGTGCGGCTCGGGCAGCGCCTTCAGACCGAGTTCCACCCGCAGCCGCTGGTAGATCGTGTCCAGATCGAGGAATTCGCCGCCCTCCAGGACACCGTCCTTGATCAGTCTGATCAGTTCGCCCGTGAACGCGGTGAACCGCTCGCCGGGCGGAGACACCGCGACCGCGTTCTCGGCGGCGGCTGCGAGCAGATAGGTGCCCTCGACCTCCAGTTCGGCGCCGGCGGACTGGGTGCCGAAGGTGCGCGCGCTGTAGCAGCAGTCGGCGATGAGGATCCGCCGGGCGGCGGGGCTGTGCTCGATCGACCGGCGGATCCATTCGTGAGGGACGGCCGTGTCGTGCACGGACATCCGGTCGCTGTCCCCGACGGCCAGGTGCAGTTGGCCCGTCCTCGGTTCGATCAGCCCGTGCCCCGCGTAGTACACGAGCAGGGTGTCCTTGGCGGCTTCCGCCGCCTCCGCCACGGACTTGGAGAGCTGACGCGGCGTCTGTGGGTCGAGGACCAGATGGCAGTTCTCCGGAGGAAGCCCCCAGATGTCCTGCTGCGCGAAGAGATCCGCGAGGGTCCTCACCCCGTTCTCGACGGCGGGCAGATCGTGGAGCGTGTCGAAGGCACCGACTCCTATGAGCACCGCGTGCGAGGTCGCGGGGTCAGGCGGGTTCGCCACGCCCGTCCCCTTGCGCGTCGGTACGGGTCCGGTCGTCCTGACCGCCGGTCCGGTCGTCTCGACCGTCCGTCCCGCCGTTAGTCCCGCCCTCGGTGCCGGCCTCGGTCCCGCCGTCGGTGCCACCGTCGGTCAGGGACTCCAGCAGGCGCCGCGTTTCCTCGGGCGAGGAGTCGGAGATGGTGACCCTGGCGCCGTCGGGGCGTTCCACCGTGACGACCAGCTGCCCTGGCCGTGTCGCGCGCCAAGCGGCCAGGGACAGGGCGAGCGAGGCGGCGCTGAAGCCGCTGCTCACCACCAACGAGATCAGGTCGATCACATCGCCCTGAGCTCCCGCCCGGTGCGGCCGTGCCGTGTCGAGTACGGGGCGGGCGTGGCGACGGGCGGCGGGCTCCGCGAGCAGCCAGGTGTGCAGGGACCGCAGTTCGCCCTCCGCCGTATCCCCGTCCCCCAAGCCGACGCCCAGTCTCACCCGCGCCCCCTTCGTCTCCGGCCCGCCCACGACAGCGGGTGGGACAGCTTAGGGCCCAGGGCGCGGAGCACGACATTCCGGTGATCAAGGGAACGGGGATCCCGAGGAGCGCATCGGCCGCCCCGGTCCGGCACCGTTGCCGGGCGCCCGTGCACCATTGCCCGGCACCCGTGCACCGCTGCCCAGCCCTGGCCACTTCCCGGTCCCCCCTGCCCGTTCCGTCGCCCGTTCGGTTGCCCGTTCCGTCGCTCACTCCCGGCTGTCGGCGTACCGCCGTACGGCGAGCGGTACGAAAAGTACGAGCAGCACCAGCGACCAGAGCACCGATCCGGCCACCGGATGCGCCACCGGCCACGCGGCGCCCGCCGTCGGCGCCGTATCGCCGCACAGAACGCGGACGGCCGTGGCGAGCGCGCTGATCGGGTTCCACTCGGCGACCGTACGCAGCCAGTCCGGCAACCCTGCCGTGGGGATGTACGCGTTGGAGAGCAGCGGCAGGACGAAGGTCGCGGCGCCCAGCTGACCGGCCACCTCCTCATTCCGGATGAGCAGTCCGAGACAGGTGCCGAGCCAGTTGGCCGCGAAGCGGAAGAGCAGCAGCAGCCCGAAGGCGCCGACCGCGCCGGGCACCGAGCCGTCGATCCGCCAGCCCACCGCGAGCCCCACCAGAATCAGGGGCACCATCCCGACGGCGGTGGTGAGCAGATCCGCGGCGGTCTGTCCGAGCGGTACGGCGACCCTGCTCATCGGCAACGTCCGGAACCGGTCCATGACTCCGCGCTGTACGTCCTGTGCGGCCTGGAACATCCCGGTCATGATGCCGCCCGCGGCCGTCGAGGCGAGCAGTCCCGGCACCAGGAAGGCGCGGTACTGCTCGCCAGGCGTCGCCAGCGCGCTGCCGAAGACATAGCCGAAGAAGAGCAGCATGTTGATCGGCATGGTCTGGGTGAGGATCACCACGCCCGGCGCGTGCCTGATCCGCTGAAGATGACGTCCGAGGACGGTCCCGGTCTCGTACACGACGGCGCTCATGCCGCGTACCCCTTTCCGTGGTGACGGCGAATGTCCGCGCCGCGGTCCGAGTCGCGGCCGACGGCCGGGTCGGCGGCCGGGTCGACGGCCGGGTCCCGGTCCGTGACCCTGTCCGACGGCCGGTCCGTAGCCCTGCTCCGGTCCGCGCCCACCGGCCGGTCCGTGGCGTGAGCGGCGGCCCCGTCCTCCGGCCGGCCGGTGGCGCGGCCGGTCAGTCGCAGGAAGACCTCGTCGAGTGTCGGCGGGCGCAGACTCGCGTCGGCCACCGGCACACCCGCCGCGTCCAGTTCCCTGACGAGCCGGGGCAGGGTCAGCGCGGGGTCCGTCGCCACGGCTCCCGCCGTACGGCGCTGCCGGTCGAGCACGGGCTCCGCACCGGTCAGCCGGTCGAGCACACCCGCTGCCGTGATGAGCGCCTCCTCGGCGGTCCGGCCCGCCGTCTCCCCGGCGAGCACCACCTCCGCGTACGAGCCGATCAGCGACTTCAGCCCGGCCGGACTGCCCCGATGGGCGGCACGGCCCCGGTCGATCAGCACGATGTCGTCGGCCAGCCGGTCGGCCTCCTCCAGATACTGCGTGGTCAGCAGAACGGTGGTGCCCCGGTCGGCGAGTTCGCGTACGGCGTGCCAGATCTGGTTCCTGCTGTGCGGGTCGAGTCCGGTGGTCGGCTCGTCGAGGAAGAGCACCCGGGGACGGGTCAGCAGACCGGCGGCCAGATCCAGCCGCCGCCGCATCCCGCCCGAGTAGGTCCGTACCGCCCGGTCGGCGGCGTCCGTCAGCTCGAAGCGCTCCAGCAGCTCATCGGCGCGGGCCCGGCCCGCGGCGCCTCTGATACGGAGCAGCCGGGCGAAGAGCCGGAGATTCTCGCGGCCCGTCAACTCGGCGTCCACGGAGGCGTCCTGGCCGGTGACGCCGATCGACCGGCGCACCGCGCCCGGTTCGCGGACCACATCATGTCCGGCGACCAGTGCGGTGCCGGCGTCGGGCGTGGTGAGGGTGGTCAGAATCCGTACGGCGGTGGTCTTGCCCGCGCCGTTCGGTCCGAGCACCCCGCAGACGGTGCCCTCGGCGACGGCGAGATCCAGCCCGCGCAGGGCCTGCACACGGCCGACGCCGAACCGCTTCTCCAGACCTTCACTAAGTACGTCGTACGTAGTTGTCATGCGGCCCACCGTATCTCACTACGTACGTTGTACGTAACTAAGATGGTGGACGAGGTGATGACCGATGGCGGGGCGACCTGCTGAACCCCACGTGATCTGGGCACGTCCGGAGCGGTCCGGCCGCGGTCCCAAACCGGCGTTCAGCCGCGCCGATATCGCGGCGGCGGCCGTCCGTGTCGCCGACGCGGGCGGCATCGACGCCGTGACCATGCGTCATGTCGCCGCCGAACTGGGGTGCGGCACGATGTCGCTGTACAACTACGTGCCGCGCAAGGAGGATCTGTACGAGCTGATGGCCGACCGGGTCGCCGGTGAGTACGACCTGCCCGAGAAGCCGTCCGGGGACTGGCGGGCCGACCTGACCGCCCTCGCGCACCGGGCCCGCGCGATGATGCGGGCGCACCCCTGGATGGCGCGGCTGATGTCGGCGGTCTACGGATTCAGCCCGAACGCGATGCGGTACCTCGAATACAGCCTCACCTGTCTGGACACTCTCGACGTGCCCTACGGCGAGAAGATGGAGCTGGTGGCGATGGTCAACGGCGTCGTGACCACCTATGTCGCCAATGAGCTGCAGACCGCCGAGCGCGCCAAGTCCCTGCCCTGGTCGGCGGAGCAGGAGCACGCCGTACGCATCGCCTACATGGGGCGCGAGATCGCCTCCGGCCGCTACCCCCGGCTGGCGGCGGCGTTCGCGGAGGATTCGGGGCCGATCGATCTGGACGCCGTCTTCGACCGGGCGCTCGCGCGCGTCCTGGACGGTTTCACCACTCGGCGCCCGGAGACCCCCTAGGGCCTCTCGTTTGGACGTTGCCGGGCTCGCGTGCCCTGGCGCACCGCGCCTCCGGTCCGGGTACCGCCCAGGCCATGTCCACCCCTGCGCGACCGCCCATCTTGTAGCACCCCTGTGACCCGCGTTGTGACCCCCATCACGCGTGCAGGGTCAATGACTTGATGAGATGACCGGATGAGCCGACCCACCCCTCTTCGCCCACGCCTCGCCGCGACCGCGCCCTTCCTGGCGGTTCTCGCCGCGATCGCTCCGCTGCTCACGGCCTGCGGGACGGAGAGCGCGGGCGCCGGGAACACCGTCGCGAGCGCGGCCGTACCGCCGACCCGCGCGCAGGTCGACGATCCGGGCAAGGACGGCGTACGGATCACCTCGTTGACCCTCCCGTCGGCTTCCCCGTCGGCTTCCCCCTCGCCCACCCGCAGTTACCCCGTCTCCGCCGAAAGCCTCGGCACCGACCCCGACACGGACTCGGGGGTCGTCGCCGCCTACGAGGTCACCAACGAGGGCGCCGAGACCCTGACCTACTCCGTTGTCTTCACCTTCATGAGCGGTGACGGCGGGGCCGTGACCAACCAGAGCGCGACCGTGCGCGACGTCCGCCCCGGGAAGACCGTGCGGGGCACGGTCCGGGCCGGGGGCCTGCCGCCCGGCGCGCCGCGGATAACGCGGGCCGAGGTGCTCGACGTGACCAAGGTCCCCGCGGGCGAGGCGCCGGCCGAGCCGGGCACATGCCCCGCCTCCGGGATCCGGGTCAGCGCCGACAAGGGCGACGCGGCCATGGGACTGCGCGTCGTGGGTCTGCACCTCGACAACTGCGGCACGCGCCCCTACACCGTCGAGGGCTACCCGCTGCTGGAACTCCTGGACGACGACCGCGAGCCCGTCGACGGCGTCAAGATCCTCGACGGCAGCGGCGAGATCACCACCGGCGCCGGCCCCGACGAGCAGCCCCGGCCCGTCACGCTCAGCCCCGGCGAGTCGGCGACCGCCGGCCTGGTCTGGCGCAACACCACCGAGTCCGGTACGCCGGTGAACGTCCCTTACGTACGGGTCCGGGCGAAGGCCGGCGCCGACCCGGTGACGGTGACCCCGGACCTCGATCTCGGAACCACCGGAAAGCTCGGGGTCAAACCGTGGAAGAAGGCGGACCCCCGGTAGGGCTTCGCCAGGTGATGCCGCAGGGCTGCCGGTGGTGCGCCGCCCCGAGGGCCGGCCGCCCGCCCCTCCGCGCCGGCGGCTCGCGCACCCCCACAGACGAACTCCAGAGCACACGGTGCTACAGGGTGCTACCTTGGAGCGATGACAGCGCAGCCCGAGATCACCCAGCGCGATCTGCGTAGCCGTTCCAAAGAGATCATGGACGCCGTCCAGGGCGGGCAGTCCTTCACCGTCACTCGCGACGGGCATCAGATCGGCGAGCTGATCCCCTTGCGCAGGCGCCGGCGGTTCGTGCCGCGTTCGGAGTTCGCCGCCATGTCCCGCACCGCGTCGGACGTCTCCCTGGAGGCGTTCCGATCCGATCAGGACGCCACGGCCGAGCAGGAGACGGACGACCCCTATGGCCGCTGAATACGCGCAGGGCCTCCTCGACACCAACATCGTGATCCTGCGCAAGTGGCTCGATCCCGGGGAACTCCCTGCCGAGGTCGCGATCAGCGCCATCACCCTGGCCGAACTCTCCGCGGGCCCCCACGAGGTACGCAGGAACGAGGACCAGGGCGACTACGACGAGCACGCGGAACGCGCCCGCCGCCTCGACATCCTGCAACGCGCCGAGAACGAGTTCGATCCGATCCCCTTCGACGCCGAGGCCGCCCGCCTCTACGGCAGAGTCTGCGCAGCCGTGATCAGCACCGGCCGCAAGCCGCGGCGCAGGGTCGCCGACCTCATGATCGCCGCCATCGCCATCGCCGAAGAACTGCCCCTCTTCACCACCAACCCCGACGACTACAAGGGCCTCGACGGCCTCCTCACCCTCGTACCCGTCACCCGCCCCACCGTCCTGCACGACCGGTAGCGCCCACCGCGCGGCGTGGGGCATGGGCATGGGCATGAGCCGAGATGATGGCGATGCCGACGAAGGGCGGGTCGGCGAAGGGCGAACCGGGCTGGTGGCGGGGGTCCGGGGTGGATGTCGGTACCGGTGAGCCTTACCTACCGGACGGGGAAGCCGAAGGAGTACCCCTGTTCCTTCAGCCAGGGCAGCACCTCGCGCAGGGCGGCCACGGTCTGGGAGCGATCGCCTCCCGCGTCGTGGAAGAGGACGGTCGGCCCGTCGGAGATCTCCTTCTTGACGGTGGCGACCATGGTGTCCACGCCGGGGCGCTCGAAGTCTCTGGAGTCGACGTTCCAGCCCAGCGGGCGCATCCCCCGGGACGCGGCGAGCTGCCGGCTGTACGGGGTGAAGGCACCGCCCGGGGCCCGGTAGTACTGCGGCCGGACGCCTCCGGACGCCTTGGTGATCATGCGTTCGGCATCGAGGATTTGCTGGGACTGGTAGGCCTCGGACCGCTTGTCCATGGTGGTGTCGTGCGAGACCGTGTGGTTGCACAGCCGGTGCCCGGCCGCCACGACCGCCTTGACCAGGTCCGGGTACGCCTCGGCCTGCGTGCCCACCATGCAGAACGTGGCCTTCGTACCGCTGTCCTTCAGCAGTCGCAGCACCTGCGGCGTCCAGACCGGGTCCGGTCCGTCGTCGATGGTGATGTTGACGCCCCGGGCGCCGCGGTCCGAGGCGTGCGCGATGTCCGCCGCCACCTTGGCCACTTTCCGGTCCTGGGGCCCGGCGTCCGGCGCTGAGACACGCGCTTGCGGCTGCCGCCCTCCGACGGGGTTGGCCTGCGCGGTCCACACCGAGGTGGCGGCCGCCAGCGTTGTCACTCCGAGCGCCGCCGCGAGAAGCCGGCCGTGCCATCCCCTTCCCTTGTGCCTTGCCATGTCCGCCCGCCCCTTTGCTGTCTCCGCCGATGCCGTGCACCCATGAAGACATACGAACGCCCGTACAAGACCCGCTGTTACTGATCACGGACGAATCCGCAGGGGGCCGACGACAAACGCGGGATTTCCGCGACAGACAAGGGGGCACGGCGGTCTCGGCAAGGACGCGAGGGCACAGGGCCCTGTACCGGAAGGCAACGAAGGCGCGCGCCGTTCCTCGCGGATGCGGCCCCGTCTCAGAATTGACCGACGGGTCGCGTGTGATCCCGGGGCACCCCACCCCGTCCGCGTCCGAGTGCGGTACTGCCGGGCCCCGTCCTGGCCGGACAATCCCGTCCGCGGCCGGACATCCCGTCCGCGCGGCTCAGACCGTTCACCACCGCCGACGAGCACACCAGGAGTTCCACACGCATGTCCGATCCTTCCTTCGCGTCCGTCCGGGGCGCCACGCCCGTGACGAACGCGACGCATACTCAGCGTCCGTCGGGGATGCCTGTTCATAAGTACGGCCGGTATGAGGCTGTGGACATCCCGGACCGGACCTGGCCCGACAAGCGGGTCACCGTTGCTCCGCGTTGGCTTTCGACGGATCTGCGTGATGGTAATCAGGCGTTGATCGATCCGATGTCGCCGGTGCGTAAGCGGGAGATGTTCGATCTGCTGGTGCGTATGGGCTACAAGGAGATCGAGGTCGGTTTCCCCTCGTCGGGGGAGACGGATTTCGCTTTTGTGCGGTCGGTCATCGAGGAGGGTGCGGTTCCGGAGGATGTGACGATCTCGGTGCTGACGCAGGCGCGGGAGGAGTTGATCGAGCGTACGGTCGAGTCGTTGCGTGGTGCTCATCGTGCGACGGTGCATCTCTACAATGCGACGGCTCCGACGTTCCGGCGTGTGGTGTTCCGGGGGACGCGGGGGCAGGTCCGGCAGATCGCTGTGGACGGTACGCGGCTGGTGATGGAGTACGCGGAGAAGATCCTGGGTCCGGAGACGGTGTTCGGTTATCAGTACAGTCCGGAGATTTTCACGGACACCGAGCTGGATTTCGCTCTGGAGGTGTGTGAGGGCGTGATGGATGTGTGGCAGCCGGAGGCGGGGCGGGAGATCATTCTGAATCTGCCGGCGACTGTGGAGCGTTCGACGCCGTCGACGCATGCGGACCGTTTCGAGTGGATGTCGCGTCATCTGTCGCGGCGTGGGTTCGTGTGCCTGTCGGTGCATCCGCACAATGACCGGGGTACGGCGGTGGCGGCGGCGGAGCTGGCGCTGATGGCCGGGGCGGACCGGGTGGAGGGGTGTCTGTTCGGGCAGGGGGAGCGGACGGGGAATGTCGATCTGGTGACGCTGGGGATGAATCTCTTCTCGCAGGGTGTGGATCCGCAGATCGATTTCTCGCAGATCGACGAGGTCCGCCGGACCAGTGAGTACTGCAATCAGATGGAGATCCATCCGCGCCACCCGTATGCGGGTGATCTGGTCTATACGGCGTTCTCGGGTTCTCATCAGGATGCCATCAAGAAGGGTTTCGACGCGCGGGAGGCGGAGGCGGCCGCGCGGGGTGTCGCGGTCGACGGGGTCGAGTGGGCGGTGCCGTATCTGCCGATCGACCCGAAGGACGTGGGGCGTTCCTACGAGGCGGTCATCCGGGTCAACTCGCAGTCCGGCAAGGGCGGTATCGCGTACGTCCTGAAGAACGAGCACAAGCTGGACCTGCCGCGCCGGATGCAGATCGAGTTCTCCCGCATCATCCAGGCCAAGACCGACGCCGAGGGCGGCGAGGTCACACCCGGCCAGATCTGGTCCGTCTTCCAGGACGAATACCTGCACACTTCGCCGAACACCCGGAGACGCCTCGTGCTGCGCTCCGCCCCGGCCTCGATCTCCACCGACGGCACGGACGCGCTCACCGTCGCGGCAATCGTCGACGGTGAGCGCGTCATCCTGACCGGCAAGGGCAACGGCCCGATCTCCGCCTTCGTCGACGCTCTGGCCGGCATCGGCATCGGCGTCCGCGTGCTGGACTACAGCGAGCACGCGATGACCGAAGGCGCCCGCGCCCAGGCCGCCTCGTACGTCGAATGTGCCGTCGAAGGCCAGGTGCTGTGGGGCATCGGCATCGATGCCAGTGCGACCTGGGCATCACTCGAAGCAGTGACGTCAGCGGTGAACCGTGCGTGGAAATGACCACCGAGGCCTACCGGTATTCGACGCGGCGAACGTTTCCCAGTAGGCCGGAGTCCATTGCCCGGTGTCGAGCCGTCGAGCCGTCGAGCTGTCGAGCTGTCGAGCTGTCGAGCTGTCGAGCTGTCGAGCACCATCTCACGGAATATCAATTGCCCGTCCGTCCACAGCACGCTGTACAGACGGGCCGAGTTCGGACCGGCGTAGCCGCGAAGCGCGGTCGGAGAAATCGCCGGCTTCCGGCTTCGACGGTGACTGTTCTCCACACCGGTGACGGGTCGGACCTCAATCAGCCGCTCCGGGAAATGGGCTTCTGAGCAGGAAAAACGGCGGACGCCCGGCACCACGCGCCCTCGGCGAACCAACGGGGTTCGGTTTGATCGCCGTCCGGAGCTGGAGCTTCCGCCGCCCATCACGTGTGCGCTGGAAGGCCGTTGAACCGTGCAGGTCGCACATCAACTGTCACTTACGATCTCGTTCGATCAAGAAGCCTCACCGAAGGCTCCCTCCCCTCCCTCTGACGAACACCGTCAGGCCCGAACCAACCACGCTCAATCGGAGTCAATGCGGCGATGGAAGACTCGGAAAGCACCGGCCGATCCCGCGACCGCACGTCACCCCGTATTCACGGGCGGTTGGAGTTCTCGATCGGCAATGAAAAGACATCGGGCGGAATCCACCGCCCGGGGAACGGATACCGGGATCTCCATGTGCGTTCCGAAGGACTGTCCGGGTTCGGCCACCAGTTCCCGCAACTACGCTTTCATCTCGCTCGGCCACCTCTCATGACCGATCGCCCGGCCGACCCGGCAACCGCGGCGGTCCGGCCGACCGCGCACGGCGGTACGAGAGCGTGAAAACCAAGATCGACCCGCTGTCCGTCGTGGCGATGGTGGTCACCGTCGTCTCCATCTCGGCCACCGCCCCGCTGACCGCCGCCGGTTCCGCCTCGCCGCTCGCCATGGCCTTCTGGCGCAACTGCCTGGGCTTCGCCGTACTCGGGCCCTTCCTCCTGTTGCTGCGCCGTCGCGAGGTGGTACGTGTCGCGCGCGGCGAGCGCGCCCTGCTGCGCCGGGAGCAGTGGCGGCCCTTGGTCTTCGGCTTCCTCGCGGCCACGGCGCTCGCTCTCCACTTCGCGGCGTTCATGACGAGCACCCGGCTGACCTCGGTCGCCATGTCCACCGCCCTCGTCGCCACCCAGCCCGTCTGGCAGGCCCTCATCGCCGCGGGTCAGGGCGCCCGGACATCTCGCAGAACATGGGCGGGTCTCGCGCTCTCCGTGGTCGGAGCGGCCGCGGCCGCCGGTCTCGACATCGAGTCCGGCGGTACGGCGCTGCTGGGCGACCTGCTCGCCCTGGCCGGGGCCCTCGCTCAGGCCGGGTACACCGCGCTGAGCGAACGGTCGCGCGCGGATGTGAGCACACCGCTGTATTCGACGTTCACCTCGCTGGTCTGCGGTGTGGAACTCCTCGTGGTCTGCTGGCTGGCCGACATCTCGCTGACGGGTTTCGACAGAGCGACACAGTGGTCGCTGCTCGGGCTGCTCGTCCTCCCCCAGCTGCTGGGGCTCGGCGCGCTGAACTTCGCGCTCGGCAGGACATCGGCGACGACCATGAGCATCCTGCTCCTGCTGGAGACCCCCGTGGCCGCGCTCACCGCGTGGTGGCTGATGGGACAGCACATCAAGCCCGCGACCGTACCCGGGCTCCTGCTGATCATCGTCGGCGTCACCATCGTGCTGACGAGCGGCAGCGCGGAAGGGGCCGCGGCGCGGCAAGGGGCGTACCGCCCGGAGATACCGCCGTACCCGGCCCATGCCCCCTACACCCCCCGTCCCCTTCCCGCACCGGGGCACCTGACGTTCCGCCACGGCGCCGAACGCGACCCCAGAGTGGACTGGGCCAGATACCACGAAAGCCCAACGGTCAGGTTCACGTATCACGGGGCGGGAGCCTTCGACACCGTGCACTTGCGCAGGCCGCGCATCGCCGAGGACGAGCCCGAGCCCGAGCCCTGACCGCCCCACTGAGGCCGTCCGCGCGCCGCGCTCCCCGGTTCGGCGCCCGTGCCGTCCACGACTCGACCGGTTCGTCCGCGACTGGGCCGGTCGTCCACGACTCGACCGGTCGTCCGCGGCTGGGCCGGTCGTCCGCGGCTGGGCCGGTCGTCCGCGGCTCAGCCGGTCGGGAGCGCCGTCCCGTCCCCGCCGTGCCGGCGTGGCCCGGCATCGGGCACCAGCCCCTGCCGGGCAAGACTGCCGTCCAGCCAGGCCGCGGCCAGCTCCACCCGGGAACGGCACCCGGTCCGCTGGAACAGCCGCGTGAGCCGCTGCTCCACCGTCTTCTCGCTGCACGCCAGCCGGGCGGCGATCTGCCGGTTGGTGGACCCCTCGCTCACCATGGCGATCAGCCGCGCGTCCCGCTCGCTCCGCCCTTCCCGGGCCGCCCGGCGCCTGGGGAGGGAAACATTCCGTCGGCGCGCCGCCGCGCCGAGCCGGCTACGGATGGGCCGCCCCATGCCCAGCGCGTGCCCGCTCCGCGTCGCCTCGGCCAGCCACGACTGGGGGTCGTCGCCGACTTCCGCCAAGCACCCGCAGCAGTCCACCCGCAGGAGCACGTCGACCCGCTGCCGCGTCAACCGGTACGCGGCCAGCGCGCTGTCCGCGTCGCCGTGCGCCATGCCGCGTCCGAGGAGCACCACCTCGCGTGTCATGGGCGAGGCCGACTCCTCGTGCAGTGTCTCCATTTCCTCCATGGTCCGTCGCACCGCCGCCGGGTCGTTCCCCTCAAGTGTGATCGACAGGATCCGCAGCAACACTCTGTCGACGCCCGCGAGCAGTCCGCTCTCACGCGCCCGCCGCACATCGCGCCAGGCCTCTTCCAGAGCCTCGTCCCCCTGCCCCGACCAGTACCCGACACCCAGTCGCGCGCGGGCCACCAGCGGATGGACGACGGATTCCGGGATCAGGTCCAGCCACTCGCGGGCGCGTCCGAACTCCCCGCGCACGAGCTGGATCTCGGCCGCGAGCGCGCGGGCCAGCTGTCCGACGCCGGCCGCGCCGTCGGTTCGGCCCCGCGTCTCGATCCGACGGGCGCCTGACAGCGCGCTGTCCCAGTGCCCCGCCAGGTACGCGGACACCATGGCGTGGTACTGGACGGCGGTGCTCTGCCCCGCCCCGACGTAACGTTCACCGAGCACGGCCTCAAGAGCACCGGCCAGGTCCCCGTACGCGGCGGCGTTCCGCAGCCGGTCCAGGGCCGCCTCGCCCAAGGCCGCCTCGCCCAGGACCGCCTCGCCCAGGGCGTCCCGCGGCAGATCCCGCCGGGCACGCTCGAACTCGGCGCCGCCGCCCACGGCGGCTGCCAGCAGCCGCACTTCAGCGGGCGACGGGACCGCCCCGGACCCGGACTCCTGGTCGGCGTCCGGGACTCGGCCGGCGCCCGGGACGCAGCTGGCGTCCGGGATGCGGTCGGTGTCCGGGACCCGGTCGGCGTCCGGGACTCGGCCGGCGCCCGGGACGCAGTCTGCGCCCGGGACTCGGTCGGCGTCCGGGGCGCGGCCGTACGCCGGACCCGGCCGGAATGTCGTCGGCGTGAGCGGGCCGATCCCGTACAGTCCGCCGAGCCCCGCCAGCACGGCGGCGGCGGGCACCCGTCCGAGCGCCGCGCCGTATCGGGGGTCGGCATCGTCGGTGTGCGGGGACCGATGCTCGTGCAGCGCCGACAGGGCCCATGCCCGGGTGACCCACTCCAGACCGCCCCGGTCCCCGCCGTGCGGCCCGTCGAGGCAGGCCAGCAGCGGCCCGCCGAGTTCGAGTACGCCGAGATGGTCGCCGTACCGCAGGCCCAGCGCCGCGGACTCGCGCAGCACGCCGGTCGTTCTGGTGTCGTGCGGCGGCAGGTGCCGCAACGCCGAGTGGTAACCGCGGGCCGCCCAGGAGCTGTCGGGCCTCGCGCCGCTGCGGGCCGCGGCCAGCATCAGCGGCACCGCGAGCGCGGCGTCGAGCGCCGGCCCCGCCGCCGCCGCATGGCCGGCCAGCCGCGGGTGGGCGGCACCCGTCGCGGCGGCGCCCAGCCGATCGGTCACCGATCTGGTGATCGCGGCGTGCAGCGACCGCACGTCCCGGTGGTCGGGCAGCGTCAGCAGCGCCGCCGCGAGCGCCGGAACGGCGAACGCTATCGCGCCGTCCCGGTCCACGGTCACCACCCGGTCCCTGACCAGGTCGTCCAGCGCACGGCCGACGGCTTCGGGCAGCCCGCCCAGCGGCCGCACCCGGTGCAGGTCGTCGAGCCGCACTTCGGCCCGCTCGGCCAGACGGGCGAGTACGGCCGCCATCCCGACCGTCCCGGCATTCGGTGACGCGTCCGGCCAGCCGAGCCGGCCCAGCTCCATGGCGCCCAGCTCCATGGCGCCCAGCTTCCTGGCGTCCAGCTTCCTGGCGTCCGCGGTGAGGAGCAGCCCGCCCTCCGGCACCATCAGGCATATCCGGCCGTCGAGTTCGAGCAGGCCGCCACGCTCCTCCAGCGAGGCGAGCACCGACAGTACGGCCGCCGGGCTCCCCGCCAGCGGGCCCAGCGAACGCAGCACCGCCGTCACCAGGTCGGGCTCGACGGGGCGGCCCAGCCGCCGCGCGATCAGCTCGCCGGCCTCGGCCGAGGACAGCGGCGGCAGTTCGAGCACCCGGTCGGCCGCGGCGCGCACCCGGTCGGCCGTCGCGGGCAGCCGCGCACCGCCGGCCCGCCCCGGGCCCGTCGGCCTGCCGGCCATCACCACCGGCACACCCGCCGGGCGGAACGCGCGCAGCAGCAGCCCCAGAGCGGAGGCCGTCGGATCCGGCATCCGATGGATGTCGTCGACGATCAGGGCGAACGGGACGTGCTGAGCCGCGTCCGCCAGCATCTCGCCCAGGGTGGAGAGCAGGGCCACCTCGCCGCCACGGCCGACGGTCCGCGATCGCGCCCGGCGCACCACGGTGACGCGTACCAGGTGGCGACCGTCCTGGATCTTGGCCAGTACGCCGCAGACGGCGTCCGCGAGGGCGGCCGTACCCGCCGGGCCCCGCGCGTCCTCCCAGCCGAGCCGCAGGACCTTGGCGCCCTCCTCGGCCGCCGCCCGCCACGCCTCGCCCAGCACGGCGGTCTTACCGGTGCCGGCCCCGCCGGTGATCAGCAGGGTCCGCGCCACGGCACCGGCGGAACGCAACACGTCCGCCACGTCCTCGACTTCGCCTTGCCTGGCGACAAGAGGTGAACGGTACCGCTCCACGACGACTCCTCGTTTGCCCCCGTTCTTCACGTCGAACGGCTTGGCGGGACCGCGGGCTCGCACTGGACCGACCGCGGGTTCGCCGACGGGACCGCGGGTTCGCACTGGACCGACCGCGGGTTCGCGGGGACTTCCCGAACAAGCCACCGTCTTTTCCGGCACGTTGGTCATGATGGCAAGATCCTGGACGGGGGCCGGTCGGCCGGGCCGGGCCGAAGCGGGCCGCCCGCCGGGTACGTGTGTCGATCGAGGATACGGTGGAGTCAGTGGCTGCCCGGAGAGACACCGAGTTGGTCTTCGGCGGCACGTCCGCGCGTTTCCACGGAACGGGCGAGGGCCTGCTCGGCCGGGAGAGCGAGTCGCGGGAAGTCGACGACGGTCTCCGCGATCCGACCGGGCCGGGCCTGGTGCTCGTCCGGGGGGAACGGGGCGTCGGGCGCAGCGCGTTCGTGCGCGCCGCCGCCGAGCGGCTGCGTGCCGAAGGGGTCGCGGTCCTGTCGGTGACCTGCGTTCCCGATGACGGCGAGCGGCCGCTGCTCCTGGCACTGCGACTGGTCATGGCTCTGGAGGAGCACCGGACCGCCACGGCGAGGCATCGGCAGGCACCCAAACCGGCGGTGGCGGCGCTGCCCGCGGTGCAGGAGGGCGACAGCACGGCGATGGCCGAGGCGCTCGCCGCCGCTCTGGCGCAGCCGACGCGCACGGCCGTGGTCGTCGACGACGCTCAGCACGCCGACGCCGAATCCCTCGCCCTGCTCGGCGGAGTCGACTTCGAGCGGGTTCTGCCCCGTACCCGGCTGCTGGTCACGGCGGTGCGGCACACCGCGTCGGACAGTACGTCCCGACCCCCGCGGCCCTCCCCGACCGACCGGACCGACCGGGCCAACTGGAGCGACCGGACCGACCTGGCCGACCGGAGCAACCGGGCCGACCGGAGCAACCGGGCCGACCGGAGCAACCGGGCCGACCTGGCCGACCTGGCCGTGGAGCGGCTGGCCCGCAACCGGGCGGCACACACCATCGTTCTGCCGCGCCTCGGACCGGAGGACGTCACCGCCCTGGTGGCGCGGCGGTTGCGGGCGGTGCCCGACGCCGGACTGGTACGGCGGGTGCACCGGCTGAGCGGTGGAATTCCCGGGGCGGTCGACGCCCTGCTCGTCGAATGGGCGGGCCAGGGCGCGATACGCATGGCCGACGGGCACGCCTTCCTGGGCGCGGGAACACCGGCGCCGGTGCTGCCGGACGGCGACAGGTACGTCCTGGCCCTGCGGTCGCTGGGCGAGCCCTGCTGGACGGTGGCCTCGGCGCTGAGCGTGCTGTGGCCGCTCGGCCGGCCCGCCGCCGCGCTGCTCGCGGCAACGACGGGGCTGTCCGCCACGGCTGTCGGGCACGGCATCCGCGGTCTGGTGGACGAGGGCATCGTGGACGAACTGCCCGGACAGGACGGAGCCGCGTCCCGGGGGTGGACGTTCCGCGTACCGCTGCTGGCACACGCCGTCCGGGAGCGGCTGGGGCCGCTGGAGCGCAGCCGGCTGTCCGCCGCCGCGGTGGGAGCGCTCTGGGCGGGCGGAGGAGCGGCGGGCGGAGGAGCGGCGGGCGGAGGAGCGGCGGGCGGAGGAGCGGCGGCCACCGGAGCCGCGCACGACGACACACCGGCAGCGGCGATCCTCGACGAGGCGGACGCGGAGACCTATCTCCCGGACCGGATCGCCGAAGCGGGAATCCTGGTCGACCCCGAACGCGCGGTGGCGGAACTGACGGCAGCCGCGAGAGCGCTGTACCCCGACCTCGACCGCCGGGGGATGCTGCGGTGGTACCTGGGGGCCGTGCGCCTCATCGAGGAGCCGTCCGCCCGTGATCTGACGGTACTGCGGTGCGGTCAGGCCGCCTACGGTTGCGGTGACTACCCCACGGCTCGGGCGGCGGCCGAGGGGATCGTGTCCGCCCCGGCCGAGGGCCTCGACCCGCTGACCCTCTACGAGGCGGCCACCCTGCTGGTGGCGTCGGCAGGCGCGGAGAAGGACTGGCCGGCGCTGTCCCGGATGGGCGCCGCGTCCTGGTGGGACGGACTGCCGCTGCCCGCCGTGGCCACCGTGTCCGGCCGCGTCCAGGCACTGTGGCAGTTGGAGAAATGGCGGGAGGCGCTGACCCTGCTCTCGCAGACCGAGCCGATATGGCAGACCACCCCCGACAGCCACGCGCTGCTGGAACTGTTCGGCGGAGTCGCGGAGTTGGTGCTGGGCCGGCCGGACCGGTTCATGCGCGTACTGACCACGCCGGAGGTGCCGGACCTGCCGCACAGCAAGGCGTTCGCGATGGTCATCGCCCAACTCGACGTGCTGCTCGGCACCGGCGACCTGCGGCGGGCGACGGCCCTGCTTGCCGCCCGGGGCCTGGCGGTGGAACTGCTCCCTCCCTGCAGCCTGTTCCTCCTGCGGCACCTTGAGGGCCGGTGGGACGAGGCGCTCCCGCTGGCACGTCGGCTCCTGGTCGACGACGGGCTGCTGAACGTGATCCCCGGGCACCATCTGATCCCCGCCAGAACGGCGGCCGTTCTCCTCGCGAGGGGTCGCGTCACCAGCGCCGGCCGCCTGATCGGCAGCGCGCGCGGCCAGGTGGACGGGCCTCTCGAACACATCCTGGACCACACCGACGCCGAGGTGCTGCGGACCGTCGGCGACCTCGGCCGCGCCGAGGAGACACTGCGGCGCGGGCTGGGCGCGGCGGACGACCGCGGATCCGTCTACGGCACCGACGAGCTGTGGGCCTCCCTCGCCGAGGTGCACGCGGAAGCGGGACACACCCGTGAGGCGGTGGCCTGCCTGGAGCGCCTTGAGCGGCTGGTCGAGCGGATGGACAGCGGACGGACACGGCTGCTGTACCTGCTGACGTCCGTCCGGGTCCTGCGGCCGGACCTCCCGGACTCCCGCGGGCGTCTGCTCGAAGCGGTCGGACTGGCCCGTGAACGCGGCCAGATATTCGAAACGGCGGTGACGCTCACAGCCGCCGCGCGCGCGAACGCGGGCCCGGCGGCGCTGCTGCACGAGGCGTACGAACTGTTCGGCGAGACCGGCGCCGCGCTGTGGCGTTTCCGCACCAGGGCCGCGATGCGCGAGACCGGGCTGGTCGTGCCCGGTCGCAAGCGGGCCACGGCGGAGAACGAGCACCTGCTGGCCACCCTGCTCGCCGAGGGCCTCACCAACCGCCAGATCGCCACCGTACTGCGGCTGAGCGAGGACGCGGTCGCGAACCGGCTGTCCCGGTTGTTCGCACGCACCGGTATGCGGTCCCGCACCGAGGTCGTGACGGCCGTACTCGCCGGCGGTCCGCTGACCGCGGACGGCCGCTGACCGCGCCTCGGCCCCGCGGAGCCGTGCGGGTCCGGGTCGCCGGGGCCCTGTTTCAAGAACCCGGCCGCGGCCCCGGCCCCGGCCGATCCCGCTGGTGACAGATTTCCCTGTCCTTAACGGACCGGCGCCCCAGGGCAGCGGATCGGCGCAACCACACATGGCACCATCGCCTCCTGAAGCGCATGAACCACTTGAGTCCCAGATGGAGAGGGCGAATGCCTCAACAGGTACTCACGGACACGGTGCGCGTGGCCATTCACTCATCCGACGCCATCGTCCGCGCGGGGCTGGTCAGCTGCCTTCGGAACGACCGCCGCACCCGCGAGGTCCCACTGGGTCCTGTCGGGGCTCCTGTCCAGGAAGCCGATGTCATCGTGGTCGCCGTGGACATCGCCGACGCCTCTTCCCTGGACCTGCTGGGCGGCCTGTGCGACAAGCCCGACGCGCGCTTCGCCATGGTGGTGGGAAAGCAGTGGCAGGCCGATGTCTCGACCGCGGTCGACCGCGGGGTCCGCGCCGTACTGTGGCACGACTCCTTCAGCCCGGCGGCCTTCATCCAGACCCTGCTCACCATCGCGGACGGCGGTGGGAGCCTCCCGCCCACCCTCCAGGGCACCCTGATGGAACAGGTCAGGCGGACCCAGCGGGAGGTCCTCGCCCCACGGGGCCTGACGGCGTCCGGAGTCAGCCCTCGTGAGGTGGACGTACTGCGTCTGGTCGCCGAGGGCAAGGAGCTCTACGAGATCGCGACGAGGCTGTCCTACTCCGAACGCACCGTCAAGTACATCCTCTACGGCCTGATGAAGCGCATGCGGCTGCGCAACCGCGCCCACGCCGTCTCCTACGCCATACGCGCCGGCCTCATCTGATCCGCCGACCGGCCGCGGTCCTGGCCCGCACCGCCGGAAAGGGCGCCGCCGGAGAGGGGCACCGCCGGAAAAGGGCGCCCCCTGGGAAGGGGGCGCCCTTTCTCATGGCGCGGCCGGATGAGGCCGCGTCAGACGGTCCTGACGGTCCTGACGGTCCCGACAGTCCTGACGGAGCGTCAGGAGGCGGAGCCGGCCTTCTGGCGGCGGCCGACGAAGACCACGACGGCGCCGAGGGCCATCGCCGCGCCGGCCGCCGCGGCGATCCGCGGGAGGGCCGAGGGGGAGCCGGTGCTGGCGAGGGAACCGTTGGCGACGGAGTCGCCGGAGTTCACCGGGGTGGTGGACGTGACGCCCTGCGGCTTGTTGTCCGGGGTCTGCGGCGCCGTCTTGCCGGGCTCGGCGTCGTCGACGTCACCGGCGGAGCTGCCGGCGGCGAGGAGTTCGAAGGCGTACTCGGTGGAGAGGTTGCCGCCACAGGACTCGTCGTCGTTCACGTAGTCACCGGCGACGAAGGCGAGGCCGTCCCCGGCCGGAGCCTTGGCGTCGACCTTCAGGCGCAGCTTCACCTCGGCGTGGGCGCCGGCCTTCAGCGGACTGATGGAGCCGGCGCCGCTGCCTTCTTCCACGTTCTTCCAGGCCGGGGACGCGGCGGTCGACCACTGGAGGTGGAAGGCGTCGTCGATGACGTTGTAGCCGCTCTTGTCCGTCGCGTGGAAGTAGACGCGCGGGGAGACCTTGTCCAGCGTCTTGTCCGTACCGTTGGTCACACGGAGTGAGAAGTCGGTCGTCGAGCCCGCGACGATCTTGGACGGCAGGCCGGTGACGACCGTCTTGAGCTTGCCCTCGAAGACGCACTCCGGCTCGTCCGGCTCCGCCTCGTCCCTGGCGTCGGCGAGCGCCTTGTCGGCGGCCTTCTTCGCCTCAAGGGCCTTGTCCCTGGCACCCTGGATCTTGGAGTACTCCCGAACGGCGGCGACGCGGGCGTCGTCGGAGGCCTCGCCGGCCGCCGCGGCCTTCTCGTCGGCGGCGGTCTTCGCGTCCTGTGCGGACAGGGCGGCGGCCTCGGCGTCGGCGACGGCCTTCTCCGCGGCCGCCTTCTCCTCGGCGGTGGCGGTCCCGGGCAGCGCGGCGAGTGCGGCCTCGGCGTCGGTGAGCGCCTTGTCGGCGTTCTGCAGGGCGGTGGCGGCGTCCGCCGCCTCCTTCCTGGCGTTCTTCGCGGCGACGAAGAGGGGCGCGTCCTGGGAGATGGCGGCTTCGAGGACGACCAGCGCGGCGTCGACCGCGGCCACGGCGTCGTCGTACTCCTTCTGCGCCTTCTCGGCGGCCTTCTCGAGTTCCTCGATGGAAGGCTTCGCCCGCTCATCCTGCTGCTGCGCCCGCGAGGCGGCGGACGGCTTGGCGTCGGCGAGCGCGGGGGTGACGGAGAGCAGGACGACGGGGGTGGTCACGGCCGCGGCGACGGCCGTGGCGAGTATGCGGCGAATCTTCAACGGAGTCCTTCGCGGGTCCGAAAAGCGGGTTCGAAAAGCAGGTTCGAAAAGCGGGTTCCAGAGAGTGTTGAGGCAGCCGCTGCGGCAGCGACCACGCAGGGCTTCGCCGGTGATCGTATGACCGGAAACACCGTCGTCGGAAACGCATTAGGAAGGCGACCGGTGCGGCGCACCACTCTCACGCGGCGGACAATTGCCCCATAGAGGGATAGTTGTGCTCCCTGTACGGATCAATTTGGTGATCCATGTCATCCCGTGGATGGAGGGCGCGGATACGGCGGCGGGGAGGAGCCGACGCCCCGGCCCCTCCCCGCGCATGTGAACGCTCGGCCGGGAGACCCGGCCGAGCGTCCGGTTGAGCCACCGACAACAGTTGAGCCGCTGACAACAGCCGCTCGACCAGGGATTGCTACGCCCCCTTGAATTCGCCACCGAGAGGGGGTTTTATGCCGCCGGCGTGGCCTCCAGGCTGCCGACAGGTCAGATCGTCGGTGTTTCGTCGACGACTTCCTTGTGCGGTTCGACAATGAACTTCCAGCCTTCGCTGGGCTCCAGGAACCGCACTCGGGTCGGGTAGATGTCCAGGGCGCGGCGGTCGCGGTTCTGACTGCTGGTGTTCTTACGCCCCCGGGTCGGCTCCTCGTACAGGTCGACCTTGACGTCCGGCACCGCGACGACTTCCTCGCTCCAGCGCTGAACGATCCCCACGCCGAACGCGTCCCGCGCGGCGGTGTAGAGCGAATCCAGGGATTCCTTGTTCCCGTTGGGCACGAAGAGGGCGAGATTCAGGAGGACGCCGGCGCTCTGGAGAACCTCGATCTCCTCCCCCGCCTCGTCGGCGACCCAGATCCCGCGCTCTTCGGCATTGTCCGCGAGAACGTGGATTTCCTCACCGAAGACCGTCCTCGCCGTGAAGGACCCTCCCTCGAAATTCTTACCCGGCTCCGTAAGGAAAGCCGGGGCGTAGCAGTCGAGAGGAAGGCCATCCGTCTCTGCCGAGACGAAGATGCCGTCCTGGAGGCCCAACTCTGAAACCTCCCCGGCCGTAAGACGTCGAGCCGTAACCTTCTCGGTATTCACGCCATTCCCCTTTTTTCGTGGCGTCCTGTGAATTCATCAAGACTCTATCATGAAAACGACCAGCCAGTTCCCGTTACACATGTCTCCGCGCTCACGGCAGTGCTGGTCAACCCTTCGATAATTTCTGCAGCACTCGCAGATAAATGCGGCGAGGGGCAAGAGATGACCTACCCGCTCCGGTAGCGTTTTCGGCAACCCGGTAGTGTTTTCGGTAACGAAGTCATTCGTCAAGTGGAATGCGAGCGGACTTGGCCGAATGGTAACAAGAAGCCGGGGCTGCCTGGAGCCGACGCATCTTGGGCAAGGACTTCCGGCGGATGCGTGAAACGGTCATGCCGAATCGCGAACCGGCGCCGGACAGCCGATCTCATGGATTTCCCCAGCCAAGTCGGACAGATCGGTCTGAGCGTTCAACGACGACACCATTTCCGGCGTCGCGGTCTCACCGTCGGCCCAGGCGGAGTCGAAGGAGTAGTACCGGTACCGGTACTCGCGGTCAGGGCTGAGGACCGCGTCGAGCACCGCCAAGGAACGGCACAGGTTCCGCAGGTCATCGATGGCGGGAAGTCGTCGAGCGACGTCGTACGCAGTCACGCCCTCATCCAACCGCACGCCTCTGACACCAGTCGGCGAGAGCGGGTCCTGACCGGTCAGCGGGGGTGTACCCAACACCACCCCCCAGCTGGGCCGTACGCCCAATGTGCCGCGCTCCCGCCGTCCGTAGCGTCATGGACATGGCGCAGAGAGCGCCTCGGCGGAAAGGGCGGCGGACATGTTCCAGCGGAAGAGCGGGACCGGACCCACCGGAAGCGGCGAAGAGCTGCGGCAGGCCGGGGCCGGCGACATCAGCGGCCGGCAAAGCGGTCTCGCTCTCTTCTTCGCCGTCACCTTCGCGACGACCTGGACCTTCTGGCTGATCGCGATCGCACTCGGCGGATCGCCGACGAGCTCCCCCACCGCCGTCCCCTATCTGCTCGGTGGCTTCGGCCCGGTGTTCGGCGCGATCGCGGTCCGCGTCCGCCGCACCCGCCGCGGGGAACCCGTACCGGCTCGTACGGTGAAGTTCCGGCAGGGCGCACGGCTGTTGTGGGCGCTGCCCCTGCTGGCGCTGGCATCGGCGACCGTGGTGGCGGGCGCGCTGCTCGCGGACTTCCTGGGCGGTGCCGGGGTGAGCCTGACCGAGGGCAGGGAACTGATCTCGACCGTCGGCGGAATCGTCCCGTTCTTCGTCAGCATGCTGATCGCCGGTCCGCTGTCCGAGGAGCCCGGCTGGCGCGGCACGGCATATCCGCGCCTGCGCGCGTCCATGAACCGTCTTCAGGCCGGCCTCCTGCTGGGTGCCGTCTGGGCGGTATGGCATCTGCCGCTGTTCTTCATCGAAGGAACCGTCCAGGCCGAGTTCGGTCTGTTCGGCTGGAGTGGCCTGATGTTCTCGCTCAGCGTCCTCCCGGTGGCGCTGCTGGCCGGTTACGCCTACGAGCGTGCCGGAGTCGCGGCGTCCATCGCGGTTCACCTCGGTTTCAACGCGACCATGGCCGTACTGACCGTCGAGTCGCCCGTCACGCAGGCGTTCATCCTGGCGGTCCAGGTCGTTCTCGCGATCATCCTGCTCGCCACGCAGCGCGATCGCCGGACGGACCCGCCCGTTCAGACGGCCCCTGGCTCGCACCAGGCCGTCACTGCCGCGTCGCCCCAGGTCACCTCGGCCCGAGGCTGATCAAGCTGATCGACAAGGGCGGCGCACCAGAGCCGCCCGGCGACAACGCCGCGGCTGAGAGCCGGCCGCGGCGTTGTCGCCATCAGGCGTTTCGGGCGGGTTGGCAGGTTGGGCCGCTCGGCCGCTTGGCCGCCAACTCGGCGACCGCGCCCGGCGATCCGCGACTTCGACCCCGCGACGCCGACCCCGCGACGCCGGCCCGCGACGCCGACCCCGCGTTCACCGGCGCAGTTCGGCCGCCGCGTAACACGACTGGAAGGTCAGGGCGTGGTCGCCGTGCAGCCAGTAGATCGTCATGGTCGACAGCACACTCCGCTTGACCCACCGCGTCCGTGAGCCGACGGCTTCGTCCTGAGTCAGGATCCATGACTCGACCTGCTCAGGAAGGCTGAACGGTCGTAGATCCCGCGCAGCCACGGCTGACGGACGGCGGGCAGCCGTGCCAGCGTGTGGAGGAACACGTCCCAGTCCGGCCGGAACAACTGGTTCGGGTACGGCGGCAGGGGATCGTCGCGGAAGACACCGTCGGGCATTCCGCCTGACACGGGAACGAGCAACCGTTCGCGGTGGAAGGCCAGATGGGTCCATACGTCGGCGGCCAGCGGCACGGTTGCCGCGGTGCCGGGCGGCTGCCACGCCTTCCCCGTCCGTGGATGTCGCGGGACGAGGGCGATGTCGGGAGCGGGGTCCGGGGCGGGCAGGCCCGGTCCGGCCAGAGCCGCTCTCTTCGCCGGTGGCCTGGACGGTCCCGGCGGGAGCAGCGTTTCGAGCGCGCGGCCGAACATATCCGTGACAAGACCGTCGGGGACGACCACGGGTGTGCCCGCCGAGACCGCCAGCAGATGGGCCAGAGCGGCCCCGGCCGCCGCCTCCCACCGTGGGCTCCACCTGCCGGGCGGCTCGATCGGCGGCGTACCCCGCCACTCCTCCGCCGGCGCCTCCCGGTCGACGGTCCGGCCGGCCGGATCCTCGGCGGGAAGCCGGCGCACGGACTCCGGCGCGAGCCGCACCGCCTGCCACAGCGAACAGTCGTCGATACGGGTCGCCACCGGCCGCCCGCATCGCACACACGCCAGATTCGGGCCGTCCCTCCCGTCCACCCCCATGCAGCAGCCGTCACACCGCTCCGGCAACAGGTCGGTGCCGCGCGTGTCGCCCGGCGCGACGACAATCCCCCCGGGCGCACCGAAGGAAAGGGAGTGAACCGGCGCGAAGACACCGCGGGCTTCCGCTTCATCCGCCCCGACCTCGCTCCACGGCCGCCATGGCGGCCCGAAGGGCTCCGGGTCGACCGCGTACGTCCCCGGTTCCATCAGGGCGGGGAGCATCTCGTGCCCGTACCTGTGGTGGGCGTGGACGGGAAGCGCGACCCGCGACAGGGTGGCGGTCAGCACGGCGCCGCACCCCGCACACGCGAACACATCGCCCATCGGTCCTCCCCCGCCTCCGGCCTCTCGCCTCCCGCCTCCGGACACGCGGATCATCCCGGATCGGCGGGGCGCGGCCAACACCTTTGAGGCAGCGCGGCTTGGGGGGAACGGTGTTCCGACCGAGTCAGCCCCGGTCCGGGCCCCGGACCGGAGTTGTGTGGAAGACGGAGCCGATGAACTCCGTGAGGAGCCGCTCCTTGAGCGGCCTCGGAAGCGCGTCGAGCAGCACCAGGACCGGGGCCATCCGGCCGGGGAGTCGCGAGTCGCCGCCGAGTCCGGCGAAGGCCAGGACCGTGGCGATCTCGTCCGGGCCGAGTGCCGCCGGGTCGAGTCCCGCGGCGAGGTCGGCGAGGCCCGGGTCCACGGTGACCGGGGGCAGCGTACGGGCCGTGCGGAGTGCGGCCGCGAGGTCCTCCACCAGCGCGTCCACCTGGCCGGCGGTGGCCGGGGTCAGGGTGAGATGGAGACTGGGCGGCAGCCCGTCGAAGGAGAGCTGAGGCTGTAGATACCAGCCGCGCTCGCGCATCTCGTCGGCGAGGTGGAGCAGCAGGCTCAGGTCGGGGTCACCGTCCGCAGGCCCGCCGAGAACCGTGAACGCGACGAGTCCCGCGGCCGGTTCCCCCAGTACCCGTACGCCGTCGGTCCCGCGCAGGCCCGCCAGCAGCCGGTCCGAAGCCTCGGCGACCCGCCCCGCCAGCGCGGTGTAGCCGTCGTCACCGACATGCTGGAGAACTGCCCACGCCTGGGCCAGCAGGCCCCCGGACTTCGTGCCCTGGACCGTCGGGTTGACGACCGGGTAGCCGGGCCAGCCCGCGTGGGCGAAGTACTGGTACCGGCGCAGTCCGGCGTCCCGGTAGAGGACGACCGAGGCGCCCTTGTCGGCGTACGCGTATTTGTGCAGGTCCACGGAGAGCGAGGTGACCCCGGGAACCGACAGGTCGAACGGCGGCACCTCACGTCCCGCGCGCCGCAGATAGGGCAGGAGCCAGCCGCCGATACAGGCGTCGACGTGGCAGAGCACCCCGCGCCGGGCGGCGGCCCCGGCGATCTCGGCCACCGGGTCGATCACCCCGTGCGCGTACGAGGGTGACGAGGCGACCACGAGCGCGGTGCGGTCGGTGAGTGCCGCGGCCACGGCGGCGGCGTCGGCGCGGAAGGTGACCGGGTCGACGGGGACGACGACCGTCTCCAGGCTCAGATAGTGGGCGGCCTTGTGGAAGGCGGCGTGCGCGGTGGACGGGAGGACCAGTTGCGGCGCGGTGACCCCTCGTACCGAACGCGCGTGGTCCCGGGCCGTTTTGACGGCGAGCAGGATGCTCTCCGTCCCGCCGCTGGTGAAGGTGCCCTGGGCGCCGGGTGCGCCAAGGAGCGTCGCGACCGCGCCCACCAGGTCGTTCTCCAGCCGGGCCACGCTGGGGAAGACGGTCGGGTCGAGGCCGTTGACGGCCGCGTACTCCGTGTACGCGGAGGCGGCCAGCTCGTCGAGGCCGTCGAGGCCCGCGTCGTAGACGTAGGCGAAGGTGCGCCCGCCCCGGGTGGGCGCGTCGGCTTCGCGCAGGACGCGCAGCTCGGCGAGCACCTCGGCCGCGGAACGGCCGGTGGGCAGGGCACGGGCGGGTTCAGTCGGCACGGCCGGTCTCCTTGTGCGGGGATGCGGATTCGGTGTGCGGGGGCGCGGATTCGGTGTGCCGGGACGCCGGCTCGGTCTGCGGGAACGCGGACTCCGGCTCCGGGGGCGCGGACTCCGGCTCCGGGGGCGCGGAATCGCCGTGCACGGGCGCGGACTCGCTCTCCGGAGACACGGACTCCGTTCCGTCCTCGCGGTAGCGGTGCAGCAGCCAGAGGCTCGCCGCGGCGAGCACGGCGGGCAGTGCGCTCATCCCCGCGGTGATACCGGTCAGGGCGGCCTCGGGCTGGTCCACGCGGTGGTCCGCGTCGGAGGAGCGGAACCCCGTCACCGCGAGGACCAGGGCGAACACCCCGGCGCCCAGCGCGAAGGCCAGGGTCTCCGCGGCCGTCCACAGCCCGGTGAATGTCGCGGCCCGCCGCTTGCCGGTACGGACGACATCGGCGGCGAGGGTGTCCGCGAGCATGGTCAGCGGCAGCAACTGGAGCCCGGCGTAGGCGACACCGATGACCGCGACCGCCCCGTAGCCTGCCGCGGGTCCGACCGCCGGAGTCAGAGCGAGGAGCATGGCTCCGGCGAGGAAGAGCAGGGACGCGCACCACTGGGCCTCCTTCACTCCGCGCAGGCGGCCGAGCCGGTTCCACAGCGGTGTGACGAGGGCGAGCGGACCGATCAGACAGGCGAAGAGCGGGGTGACGGCGCCCGGCGAGCCGAGGGTGTACGTGGCGAAGTACTGGACGCCCGCGAGCATCACGCCGATGGCCAGGGCCTGGAGGCTCCACATGCCGGCCAGGAACAGGAACGGCCGGTGGGAGCGGGCGGCGGCCAACTGGGCGCGGAGCGACGGCTCGGCCTCGCTGCGGGCCGCCGCCGGGGCCCACCGGGTGGTGAACCACGCGCCGAACATGCCCACGGCGAGCAGGATCGCGACGGCGACCCCCATCGTCCGGTAGCTCGCCGGACTGTCGCCGTCGGCGTGGGCGATCGCCGGGGCGAGCGCCCCGGACAGCAGGATCGCGACACCGAGGAAGCCCACTCGCCAGCCCAGGACCCGTGCGCGTTCGGCCGGATCCTCGGTCATCTCGGCGGGCATCGTCACGTACGGCACCTGGAAGACGGCGTACGCGGTGGCGGCCAGCAGGAACAGCACCGCCACATATCCGGCCGCGGCCGCCTCCCGCAGCGGGGGCGCGGCGAAGATCAGCGCGAAGAGCGGAGGGAGGGTGCAGGCGCCGATGAGCAGGAACGGACGGCGCGGCCCGCCGCGCAGCCCGCTGCGGTCGGACACCGCTCCGACCAGCGGATTGATCAGGACGTCCCAGGCCTTCGGCAGAAAGACCGCCGCCCCCGCGACGGCCGCGGGCACGGCGAGGACGTTGGTGAGGTAGTAGAGCAGGATCAGACCCGGCACGGTGGCGAAGGTGCCGGTGCACAGGGAGCCGAGCCCGTATCCGATACGTACCCGTCGTGGCAGTCGCGGGACCGGGCGTGGCAGACGCGGGACCGGTTCGTGGTTCGCACGGATGTCCGCTGGCATGCCGCAGATCATGAACGACGGTCCGAGCGGGCGACAAGGGTCGGGTGTGACGGCGGCATGAACTCCGGCGCCGTGGGTTCCGCGGCGCTAGACGATGTCAGCGCCGCACCGGCCGTAGCCTCGTCGCTCCGAACCAATGGGTGGGAGTCGCCGACACGTTGGTCATCCAGCGGTGGTTTCAGCGAGTTGGGGGCGTTTGGCCGGGCGGCGTTCAAGATGGGCGACAACGCCGGTGTAGAAGCGGTCCACGGCATCGTCGACGCTTCGGATGAAACCGGAGTCGGTGTTGCCGCGAGTGCTGCCCATGCCTTTCAAGAGGGACAACCGGAAGCCGGTGATCTGCGCGCCGTCTCGCGGGAGGATGTCCGCCGGCTCGGGGCGGAGCCGTTCCAAGGTGCCGCGCGGGCCCGCGCCCTGGCCCTCGATGAGCGTCTCGATGTGCAGGTCGGCCGGCGCTTCGGCGAGTTGGCGGACCAGGCGCTTGACCCAGGTGAGGGGATAGCCCTGTTCCGGGGCAGGGATGTCGATGGAGGTACGCAGCTTGCCGGTGCGCAGGTCCGCGGCGACGGACAGGGAAGCCGGCGTGCCGTCGATACGGAGTTCGGCGTGCAGACGGCCGTCCTCGCAGAGCCGGTCGGCCAGAGTGACACGGCGGGTATGCGGGTCGGTGCCGCGTTTGGCCCGCTGTACGGGCAGAACCTTCTGGCCCAGTTCACCGCCGAGCCGCAGACAGACCTGGCGGACGAGGCGTTCCCAGCTCTCGACCACCTGGATGGCGTGCGGGTCGCCCTGACAGAGTGTCTCCTCGTCGATTCCCTTGCGTACGGGTACCCAGGCGGGCCCCATGTTCTGGAAACCGTGACAGCCGGAGTTCTCGTGCTGGAGATAGTGCAGGAGTTCGAGGAGGAGCCACGCGTGCGCGGCGTTGCCGACGCCTTCGTGGCGGATCAGCATCTGCGCCTGGTGAGCGACCTCCGCCCAGGACAGGTGCCACAGCGCCACCTTGTGCTTGCGCCGGCCGTCCACCTTGACGTCCACCAAGGGCCTGCCGTCCAGAGCCACGTCGTTCGACAAGGTGATCACGGCGTCGTAGCCGCGCCTCGACGCGATGTCCATGTAGTCCTGCACCTGTGCGGTCTTGAGCGCGTTGCCGTTGGTCTTCGTCTCCACCAAGGCGGTCCACAACTTCCCGGCACGCTCGACGCGAATGACGCCATCGGGGCGCTTGGGCGTGTCCCCATGCGGCAGCGAGACCTCCGTGAAGGTCTCCGTGCGGCCGGCGGGAGCGCCGAACGCGGCGGTGAGCCTGCGCCCGAACTCCGGCACCTGGGCCATCACCGAGAGAAGGACGGATGTCGCCCGCGTCTCCCTTTCCCGGTCGCTCTTGAGGGACGGGACGGGGAAGAGCCGGGCACGTCGCCACGCGTCATTCTCGGCGAGTGACTTCCCGCCCGTCCTGGGAAGTACGACCTTCTTCTTGGCGGTACGGGGACGCCGAGGCGCGGGTACACCGGCGGCTTCGGGTAAACCGGCGACTTCGGGGGCCGTCAGCGGCGCGGGCGGCGTCGCGGGAAGCTCCGTGGCCGGAGTGTCCAGCACGGCGGCGGAAGGCACCGGGGCGGCGTCCTCCACCGGCGCTTCGGGTTCCTCCTCGGACGCGTCGTCCACATCGATGCCGAAATCCGTTGCCAGACCCGCCAGACCGCTCTCGTACCCCTGGCCGACGGCCCGGAACTTCCACCCCTCCCCTCGCCGGTACAGCTCACCGAAGATGAAGGCGCTCTCCACCCCCGCGTCATCGATGGAGAACGTGAGAAGGGGCCCGCCGGTACGGTCGGCGAGTGTGACGCGCAGCTCGTCCAGATCACCGAACCGCGCGCCGCCATACCTGCTGGCCGCCAGGACGACGCGTTCCACACCCGACGACATGGCGCTCAGATCGAGGGTGATCCGGTCCTCGCTGCCGTCGGCCGTCGGTGTCTTGCCGAGCAACTGCACGCTGCCGTCGGCCGATGCCGGGTTGTTGTAGAAGAAGAAGTCCGCGTCACTGCGCACCTTCCCGTCCCCACCCACCAGCAGCAGGGAGACATCAGCGTCCCCGTCCCCTGTCGCGCTGCGCCATGCCAAGCTCAGGACCACTGAACTGATGTCCTCGCTCAGGGCGTCCAGTCCGACATTGCCACCCTTGACCATCTCCAGCATGCGGCCCCCCAGCCATGCGACCGCGCCGGGCCCGCTACACGGGCCGACCGATCGTGCGATGTGATCCACGGCACACTCCCCATGTGCGAAGTGAACCTTAGCGTGTGATGCACACCCCTAGAGCGCCAATGCGGCGATTGAGGGTTTGAGTACTGATTCCCCCGGTGCGCGGCGGGTGTTCCGTGAAATGTGGACGGGCGTCCCGGGTCCCGGACCGGCGGCCGAGGTTTCCCTGTTCTCCGGACCGCCCGACGGGCCCGGCCGGCCGCCCAAATCTGGCCGTTCTGCCTTGTTCTGACTCCTTGACGGTCCAACGGAGCGCGCTCAGACTGTTTGGCGACGGTCACGATTGTCAGCGCTCACCCGCGCGGAGTCCCTGTTCGGGTGGGTCACCGGCCCCGGCCCGCTGGCAGGCAACCCTTCCACCGCGACGGGGTGCCCCGGGTGACGACCAGGTCCCACCCGGGCGGTGGGGCAAGTGCGGTCTCGCTTGTTCCGCGAGGCCCGAGGACGGGACCGGCGGAGATGCGCAGGACAGCGAAGAAGAGCAAGAGCGTCTGTCGGACCTTCCGGTCGGTGCCGCTGCCGCGTCCGCGCCTGCTGACCAGGCGTCGCCATATCGATCTGCTGCGGCTCCGCAACGGCTGCGTGCCGGCTGTCTGAGCCGGCCGCGCTCCGGCCGTCCTAGCCGACCGCATGCCCGGTCGCCTGAGCCGGCTGACTGGCCGGCTGGCCGGCTGGCCGGGCGGGCGAGTCGGCCGTATGCCCCCGTCCTAGCCGAACCGTTCCCGATCGCCTTCCCGGGTCCGGGCGTTGTGTGCTGCCGCGCGCCGCCGGACCCTCCTTCCGTACGGCCACCGGCGCCGAAGAAGCCACCGGGGCTCCACCGCATCCATGGAGAGAGCCATGTCCGAGACCTCTGTACAGACGTCCTTCCCGTCGGCACTTCGCGATCCCCACCCCGGCACACCCCCGCGTTTCCGCGACCGTATCGGCGCCGGTCCCGGCGGTGGTTACTACCCGGTCGCGCACCGCTACCATCTGTATCTCTCGCTGGGCTGTCCGCTTTCACTGCGCGTCTCGATCACCCTCGGTCTGCTCGGGCTCAAGGACTCGATCAGCACCACACTCCTTCCGTCCCGGTCCGGCGGCTCTCCGTCCCGGTCCGACGGCTCCGACGCGCTCACGGCGCTGCGCACGGCCTACGAGACCACCCGGCACCACTACGACGGTCCGCTGACCGTGCCCGCGCTGTGCGACCTGTGGAGCGGACGGGTGGTGAGCAACCACACCCCCGACATCCTCGACGACCTCGCCGTCCACTTCACCGACCAGGACGACGCGCGTCTGCCCCGCCTGCGGCCCGCCGCCCTGGCCGCCGACATCGACGCCGTCCGCGAACTCCTCGGTGAGGGCCTCGGTGAGGGCCTCGGTGAGGGCCTCGGTGGCGGCCTGGGCGGGGGCCTCGGTGAGGGCCTCGCCCAGGGCCCGGCGCTGGATCTCCTGGGGCGCCGACTGGCCTCCCGCCCTTACCTGTTGGGCGAGACGCTGACGGCGGCGGATGTGGATCTGTGGGTCGCGCTCGTCCACCTGGACGTCGACGCCCTGCGGCGCGTCTCCGCCGGTGACCGCCTCTGGTCGTACGTACGGCGGCTGGGTACCCATCCGGCCTTCCAGGAAATTCCGCGTGCGGCGGGAAAGCGGGAACACAGCGGTGAGGAAGTGTGTTCCACCCTGAAGGACTGTGCCGGAGCCGGAGACCGGAGCCGGGTTACGGTGCCGGCGGGTCATGAGTGCCGGCGTCAGGCCCTGGCTTGCTGACCGGCGCCCCCGCCACACGGCGGAGCGCTCCGGGTGACGGCCCGGCGGAGCCGAAGACGGTTCCGCGAGCGGGCCCGGGACGGCGCGAGCCGGCCGGGACGGACGGGATGGAGGTGACGGCAGTGCGGGGAACTCCTCAGCGGCCCTTGGTCACCACCGCCATGTACTCGCGGCGGCACATCGATCTCCAGCGCGTCGCCGCCGCGCTCTGTCCGGCGTACGAACCGGCCGCCGCGCGGCACTTCACCGTCTAGGCCTGTCCGTCCAGGCCCTGTCCGGCCAGGCCCCGTCCGGCCGGTCTTCGCGGGCCCGGAACGCCCGGCCTTCTTCCCTCGCCTTTCGCCGATCCTCCCCTCTCGCCGACCTCCCCTTTCGCCGATCCTCCACCCCGACCGAGCACGGGCGCGGACGTCCTTCGGCATGCTCACAGGAAGCGGTACGCCCATGCCCCGAGCAGCACACGCACCCCTCCACCTGGCCGTCGCCCTCGACGGCGCCGGCTGGCATCCCGCGGCCTGGCGGGAGCCCGAAGCCCGGCCCGCCGAACTGCTCACCGCGCGCTACTGGACCGACCTGGTCACCGAGGCCGAGCGGGGGCTGCTGGACTTCGTGACCATCGATGACTCACTCAGCCTCCAGACCTCCCGTCAGGTCGAGCCCGACGAGCGCACCGACCAGGTACGGGGCCGTCTCGACGCGGTGCTGACCGCCGCCCGGGTGGCGCCGCTGACCCGGAACATCGGCGTGGTCCCGACCGCCGTGGTCACCCACACCGAGCCCTTCCATCTCTCGAAGGCGATCGCCACCCTCGACTATGTGAGCACCGGACGGGCCGGAATCCAGGTCAGGGTGTCCGGACGCGCCGACGAGGCCGCGCACTTCGGCCGCCGTACGGTCCCGGGCCTGCGGACCGAGGACCTGGCCGGGGCGGCGGGCAGGCCCTGGGTGAAGGAGCTGTTCGACGAGGCCGCCGACTACGTCGAGGTGCTGCGCCGGCTCTGGGACAGCTGGGAGGACGACGCGGAGATCCGCGATGTCGCCACCGGACGGTTCATCGACCGCGACAAGCTGCACTACATCGACTTCGAGGGCGCGCACTTCAGCGTGAAGGGCCCCTCGATCACCCCGCGCCCGCCCCAGGGGCAGCCGCTCGTCACCGCGCTGGCGCACGCGACCGTCCCGTACGAACTGGTCGCACGCTCGGCCGACCTCGGATTCGTCACCCCGGGCGACGCCGATGACGCCCGCGCCGTCCTGGCCGAGATCCGCGCGGCGCAGGCCTCCGCCGGCCGCGCCGACGAGACCGTGCACGTCTTCGGCGACCTGGTGGTCTTCCTCGACGAGGACCCCGGTGCCGCCGCCGGCCGCAAGGCCCGTCTGGACGAACGCGCCGGCGCCGAGTACGGCAGCGACGCCCGCGTCTTCACCGGGTCGCCCGCGCAGCTCGCGGACCTGCTGGAGGAATGGCGGGACGCCGGGCTGACCGGCTTCCGGCTGCGCCCCGGCGCCCTTCCGTACGACCTGGAGCAGATCACCCGCCGCCTGGTGCCCGAACTCCAGCGCCGCGGCGCCTTCCGTACCGGGTACGAGGCGAGCACGCTGCGCGGACTGCTCGGACTGCCCCGCCCCGCCAACCGCTACGCCGCCGTCTGAGCCGGAAGGACCGTACGAGCAATGAGCAAGCCCGCCAAGCCGCTGAAGCAGATCCACCTCGCCGCGCATTTCCCCGGCGTCAACAACACCACCGTATGGAGCGACCCGCAGGCCGGCAGCCACGTCGAGTTCAGCTCGTTCGTCCACTTCGCGCGGACCGCCGAGCGCGCCAAGTTCGACTTCCTCTTTCTCGCCGAGGGACTGCGGCTGCGGGAACAGGGCGGCCGGATCTACGACTTGGACGTCGTCGGGCGGCCCGACACCTTCACCGTCCTGAGCGCCCTCGCCGCCGTCACCGAACGTCTCGGCCTGACGGGCACGATCAACTCCACCTTCAACGAGCCCTACGAGGTGGCGCGCCAGTTCGCCAGCCTCGACCATCTGTCGAACGGCCGCGCCGCCTGGAACGTCGTCACCTCGTGGGACGCCTTCACCGGCGAGAACTTCCGCCGCGGGGGCTTCCTGCCGCAGAACGAGCGCTACTCGCGGGCCAAGGAGTTCCTGAGCACCACCACCGAGCTGTTCGACTCCTGGCGGGGCGACGAGACAGCCGCCGACCAGGAGTCCGGCACCTTCCTGCGGGACGCGCGGGCGGGAGCCTTCGTGCACAAGGGCCCCCACTTCGACATCGCCGGACAGTTCAACGTGCCGCGCAGCCCGCAGGGACGCCCGGTCATCTTCCAGGCCGGCGACTCCGAGGAAGGGCGCGAGTTCGCGGCGTCGAGCGCGGACGCGATCTTCAGCCGTTACAGCACTCTCGACGAAGGGCAGGCGTTCTACACGGACGTCAAGAGGCGTCTCGCCGGCCATGGCCGCACCCACGACCAGCTGCTGATCCTGCCCGCGGCGACCTTCGTGCTCGGCGACACGGACGCCGAGGCGGAGGAGCTGGCCCGCGAGGTACGCCGCCAGCAGGTCAGCGGCGCCACCGCGATCAAGCATCTGGAATTCGTCTGGAACCGCGATCTGTCCGCGTACGACCCGGAGGGCCCGCTCCCCGAGATCGACCCGGACCTCGGCGAGCACACCATCGCCCGCGGTCGCGCCCAGGTGCGGATGTACCGCGACCCGCTGGCGACCGCCCGGGAGTGGCGGGAGCTGGCGGCCGCGAACAAGTGGTCGATCCGGGACCTGGTCATCGAGACCGGCAGTCGCCAGTCCTTCGTCGGCTCCCCGGCCACGGTCGCCGAGACCATCAACTCCTTCGTGCAGACCGACGCCGCCGACGGGTTCATCCTCGTCCCGCACATCACCCCCGGCGGGCTGGACGTCTTCGCCGACACCGTGGTCCCGCTGCTCCAGGAGCGCGGTGTGTTCCGCACCGAGTACGAGGGCACCACCCTGCGGGACCACCTCGGCCTCGCCCACCCCGATGCCCACCCCGGTGCCCACACGGACGCCGACGTGCCGGCCGAGCCGGTGGCGTCGCCGTAGCCGGGCCGGGCCCGGGGTGTGCGAACGGCCGCCGGCGATCCGCCGGCGGCCGTTCGGTGTTCCGTCGTCCGAGGCGGCGCCGATGAGCGCCGCGGTGGATCAGTGATCGATACGTTCGATGTATTCGATGTGTTCGATCAGCGGTGGATAAGTGGCGGATCAGTGGCGCCCGAAGATCTTCTTGCTGGAGCCGAGGCGCAGCAGGACCGTCTCACCGGTGGCGTTGTCGAGACCGTCGTTGTCGGTCACGGCGTAGACCCCGCCGTCACCGGCCACGGTCAGCCCCTCCAGCTTCTCCTGGGTCCAGCCGTTCGTCGCGCGCAGGTCGGGCAGCACGTCGTGGGCGAGCTTCTTCGGCAGTACGCGCAGCGGACCCGACGGCGCCGCGGACTTCGGCAGGTCGACCGTGTACACGCGCTTGATCTTGGCGGACGGGCCGTTCAGCTTGTCCCGCTCGATGACGGCGAGCTTGTCGCCGACCACGGTGATCTCGGAGAGGCCGATCCAGTCGCCCGGGGTGGTGGTGCTGCCGATGCGGTAGCCGTACCAGCTCCAGGTGCCGGCCTCGACGTCGTAGCGGCCGAGCCGGACGATCCCGGCCGGGTCGGTCTTGACCTCACGCTGGAGCGTGGCCCAGACGACCTCGTGGCCGCGGCGGTCGGTGGTCGCGGTGACCCCCTCGAAGCCCTGTCCCGCGAGGCCCGCGGCGACGTCCGCCGGCAGCGGGACGACCTGCTGGGTCCTGCCGCTCCCGTCGAGCCGGACCAGCTTGTTGCCCGCGCCGGTCGTACCCTCCACCGCGAGCCAGAAGCCGCCCTGCGGCCGGGCGTAGACGCCCTCCGCGTCATAGCCGGTCGGCCGGCCGTCGGTCCCCTTGACGGTCAGCGAGCGGGTGATGACCGCCGGCTGCCGCGCCGTGTCGATGGTCAGGATCCGGGTGTCGGAGTACGCCGCGTCGGTGACGCTGTAGAGCTGGTGCGACTTGCCGGGTACGGCGGAGAGCGCGCCGAGCGCGCCCCAGCCGATCGGCGCGCCGGTGGCGTCCGGTGCCGAGACGACGCTCGGGAACGCGGGGGTGTCCTTGCCCAGACGGAAGAGGCTCACCGAGGCCCGCACATTGGCCGAGGCGTCGTCCTCCTCGCTGGAGACGGCGAGCAGGTCGCGGGACGGGATCGGCAGCAGCCCCTCGGGGCCGTTGGTGGTGGCCAGCACCTGGCGGAAGACCGGGGCGGTGGGCCGGCTCAGGTCGTAGACGGCGACGAAGTTGGACCGCTCCGAGCCGACGAAGGCGTAGCGCACCCCGTCGAACTCGGCGATCGCCAGGCCTTCCGGCTCGGTGCCCTTGTTCTCGGCGCGGTCCTCGTTGTGCAGCCCGTACCGTACGGCGAGCCTCTCGAAGCTGTTGCCCGCGTCCCAGACGACCTTGCCGGTCCGGCTGTCGAAGATGGACCAGCCGCGGGTGCCGCCGCGCCAGTCGCCCTCGTTGGCGGTCGCCACGTAGCGGTCGTCGATCCAGCCGACCGAGTCGGGCTCGCGCGGTACGTCGGTGATCGAGCCGGTCAGGGAGATCGTGCCGTCCTCGACGGTGTCGATGCCGTCGACCGACGCCGTACCGGCGCTGAAGGCCTTGGTGATCCTGCCCGTGGGCAGATCCAGCACGACGACGCCGTTGTTCTCCTGGAGGGTCACCACGAGCTGGTCGCGGCTGTTGACGGAGACGTACTCCGGCTCCGGGTCGGTCGGCTCGGTGATCCCGGCGGCGACCAGGGCGGGCAGCGCCTTCCCGTCCGCCTGGGTCAGCGGCACGGCCCGGGTACGCCACTGCTTCGGCGAGTCGCCCTTGAGGTCGACGATCTGCACGAAGCCGGCCGGAAGCTGGGGCAGGTCGCCCTCCTCGCCTCCGGGCGGGGTCGCCTCCTCGTCGCGCTCGTTCTCGATCGCGATGGCGGCGTACCGCTTGTCCTTGCTGATCGCGATGGAGTCGGGCTGGCCGCCGAGGTCGTAGGTCGCCACCCGCCGGCGGTCGCGCAGCGAGATGACGTCGAGCCGGCCGGACGGGTCGGTGTAGCCGGGGCTGGTGTTGACCACCACCAGGACGTACTGGCCGACCACGGCCACCGAGGTCGGCTCGTCCTCGGCGTCGCCGAGTTCGGCCAGCGACAGCGTTCCGAGCCCGCGCGGCTTGTCGGGCTTGCTGATGTCGAGGAAGCCGATCCGCCGGGCCAACGCGTCGGTGTAGACCAGGGTCCGGCCGTCCTCGCTGGTCGCCGAGATCTCGGCGACGGTCGGGGTGGCCGGGTCCTCGCCGACGGGCCGGTTCTGGAAGACCGGGTAGGTGGCGGTGCGGTCGAAGGCGACCGGCCGCCGCCAGTCCTGGTGCGCGCTCGCCGCGCCCGTGCCGGCCAGCGTGCCGGCGGCGACAGCTACGGCTACGAGCACGGCGTAGGTTCTCTTCGGGGGCATCTTTTCTCCGTTGCACGACAGTGTGTCGAGGCAGGATCGTCCCACCTGCGAGCGAGCACGGAACGGCGTCCGGATGAACAGCCGACGAAGATCATCGACGCCGCCCGGCCGGAATCGGGACCGCCGCCCCTCCGGTACTTCCGTGTGCGCGGCCCGCAAAAACACTTCACCCGGGGCGAGCCAATATCTGTGACGGCGAGATGAGAAATCGGCGCAAGGCGGGGTGAGGGTATCTCATACAAGAGGCAGAGCCGAACAATCGGCCACGCGGCGCCGATCTCAGCGTGCTACTGTCGAACCCAGTTGCAGTTGTGGTTCCCAAAACTTCAAGTGCCCTCACCCGGTGTCCATGCCGGTGAGAGCACTTTTGTATTTCCGGCCATTTCCGGGTGGGGCGATCATCGCGGCGACGCGGAGTCCGCACGGTGCGGATTCCGGCGAACTGCCCCAAAGGAGATTCGACATGGCTGCTGGAACCGTCAAGTGGTTCAACGCGGAAAAGGGCTTCGGCTTCATCGAGCAGGAGGACGGCGGCGCGGACGTGTTCGCCCACTACTCGAACATCGCGGCCCAGGGCTTCCGCGAGCTGCTCGAAGGCCAGAAGGTGACCTTCGACATCGCGCAGGGCCAGAAGGGCCCGACGGCCGAGAACATCGTTCTCGCCTGACGCCGACCGTGGCGCGTACCCCGTACGCGCACTTCGCAGCCGGGGCCCGCATCCTTGGGGGTGCGGGCCCCGGCCGCGCGCATTTCAGGGTGGCGCCGCTCCGCCTCGCCGATCATCATTTCCCGGCGGGGATCCGGACGCCCTCCCTCTTCGGGCGGATATTCCGCCCCACGCTCCGGACGCGAGTCCGTTCAGAGCCGGCGCGGCCGACGTGCCGCCGCCTCTTCACCCGGCTCCCAGGATTTTCACCGGTCAGATTCGATTTCGCATTTCACCCGGCTCATTCTCGCAATTCTCCGTGCTGTTCATCGCTCCGGGAATTCCTTGATACGTGCCGCGTCGAGGAAGGTTCCGTATGAACCGCACACGCACGAACGACCGCTTCGCCCGCACCCGTAAAGGCGGCTCCGGCTTCGGTTCCGGCTCTGGCTCCGGCTCCGGCTCCGGAAAGGGCGGTAGCCGCTTCGGCGCTCCGAGCCGTTCCGGTGCCCCGAGCCGTTCCGGTGCTCCGAACCGTTCGGGCGGCCCGAGCCGTTCGGGCGGTTCCGGCCGCCGACCCGCCGCGTTGCAGGGGGAGTTCGCCCTGCCCGTGACGATCACGCCCGCGCTGCCCGCCGTCGAGGCGTTCGCCGATCTCGGCATGCCCGCGCAGTTGCTGGCCGCGCTGAAGGCCGAAGGCGTGACCGTACCGTTCCCGATCCAGGGCGCGACCCTGCCGAACACCCTCGCGGGCCGGGACGCCCTCGGCCGCGGACGGACCGGCTCCGGCAAGACGCTCGCCTTCGGTCTCGCGCTGCTCGCCCGTACGGCGGGACAGCGCGCCGAACCGCGTCAGCCCCTGGCCCTGGTCCTCGTGCCGACGCGCGAGCTGGCGCAGCAGGTCACCGACGCCCTCGCCCCGTACGCCCGCTCGGTGAAGCTCCGGCTGGCCACGGTCGTGGGCGGGATGTCGATCGGCAGGCAGGCCGGGGCGCTGCGCGCCGGGGCCGAGGTCGTCGTCGCGACCCCGGGCCGGCTCAAGGACCTCATCGACCGCGGCGACTGCCGGCTGAACGAGGTCGCCATCACCGTCCTCGACGAGGCCGACCAGATGGCCGACATGGGCTTCATGCCCCAGGTCACCGCGCTGCTCGACCAGGTACGTCCCGGAGGGCAGCGGATGCTGTTCTCCGCCACCCTGGACCGCAATGTCGATCTGCTGGTGCGCCGCTATCTGACCGACCCGGTGGTCCACTCCGTCGACCCGTCCGCGGGCGCGGTCACCACGATGGAACACCACGTACTCCACGTCCACGGCGCCGACAAACTGCGGACGACGACCGAGATCGCCGCCCGCGACGGCCGGGTGATCATGTTCCTCGACACCAAGCACGCCGTCGACCGGCTGACCGAGCATCTGCTGAGCAATGGTGTACGGGCGGCCGCCCTGCACGGCGGCAAGTCCCAGCCGCAGCGCACCCGTACCCTGACGCGGTTCAAGACCGGGCACGTGACCGTGCTGGTGGCCACCAACGTCGCGGCGCGCGGCATCCACGTCGACAACCTGGAACTCGTCGTCAATGTGGACCCGCCCACCGACCACAAGGACTACCTCCACCGCGGCGGCCGTACCGCGCGGGCCGGGGAGTCCGGCAGCGTCGTCACCCTGGTCACCCCGAACCAGCGCCGTGACATGGACCGCCTCATGGCGGACGCGGGGATCCGCCCGCAGATCACCCAGGTGCGCTCGGGCGAAGAGGCCCTGACCCGCATCACCGGCGCCCGGACCCCGTCGGGCGTCCCGGTCGTCATCACCTCCCCGGTGGTCGAACGCCCCAAGCGGAGCGCCGGAACCTCCCGGGGCCGGCGCCGCGGCGGTTCCGCGCGGCGCGCGCCCGAGCGCCGGTCCACCGTCAACGCGGCGGCCTAAGGTCCTGTCCGGACAGGACCTGGAACACCCCTCTTCCCCCTGCTTCTCCGTGCTTCTCCCTGCTGCTCCCTGTGAGGCATCATGCGCTGTGTCATCGCCCGATTCCCGTTCGATCTGACCAAGAGCGGGGTGCTGGAATCGATGAGGACCGTCAAGCCCGAGCCGGTGGTGGGCGAGTCCGTGATCATCGGCCGCCGTCAGTACCCCGCCATGCAGGTGGGCCAGGTCATCACCCGCCAGGACCGCCGTGACTTCAGCGCCGGCGAAGTCATCCGGGCCATGACGCTCCTCGGCTTCACCTGCCGCGGTCTTCCCCAGGCCGCCGCACCCGCGCGCCCTCTCACCTCGCTCCAGAAGGCGTCCGCGATGCTCGGCGCCGGTCCCGTCTGACCCCGGGGCGGGCGACAAGGGCCTGTAGGGCCTGTCGGAGAGACCGTAGGCCGACACCAGAACAGCGATGAGGGCCCGACCGGCGCGCGCCGGTCGGGCCCTCATCGCGTGTGCCCGAATGTCGATGGTGTTCAATTTCCTTCGGGGCCCTGGTGCTGTACGGCGCCGGGCCCCTCGACGCGTTCCCGGGAAGAGGTGCGGATGACAGCGGATGATTCACTCGGCGGCCGGCTGGACGACGATGACTACCCCGCCTACACGATGGGCCGGGCGGCCGAGTTGCTCGGCACCACGCCCGGTTTCCTCCGTGCCATCGGAGAGGCCCGTCTGATCACCCCGCTCCGCTCCGAGGGCGGTCATCGCCGCTATTCCCGCTACCAGTTGCGGATCGCGGCCCGTGCGCGGGAACTCGTCGATCAGGGCACCCCCGTCGAGGCCGCCTGCCGCATCGTCATCCTTGAGGACCAGCTCGAAGAGGCCCAGCGCATCAACGCCGAATTCCGCCGCGCCGCGGCCCCGCCGGACGACAGCTCCCGCTGAGGAGTCAGTCCAGCGTCGCGTAGACGATGAGGTTGTTCACCGGGTGCCCCTGGGCGTCGAAGTCGCCGTCGCAGGTGATCAGCCGCAGGGCGTGATCCCCGGTCGGGCCGTAGACCCTCTCGGTGGGGAAGGAGTCCTTGCCGACGCTCTCGGTGCCCGTGACGGTGAAGTGCGCCGATTCTCCCCGGTCGTTGGTGACGGTGATGTCCGCGCCCTTGGCGATCTTCTTGAGGTCGTGGAAGACGGCCTTGCCGTAGCGGGTGTCGTTGTGGCCGATGATGACGGCCGCACCGGCCTCACCGGGCACGGCACCGCCGGTGTACCAGCCCGCGGTCATGCCCTTCTCGGCCGGCGGTACCTCGACGGTTCGGTCCGCGTTGAGACCGAGCTCCATCAGCGAACTGGTGACCCCGATCGAGGGGATGGCGACCTCGGTGGGAGCCGCGGGCCGCTCGGTCTCCGGAGCGCCGGGCGAGGCGGTGCCGACTGCGGGGGCGGAGGCCGGGACAGCCGGATCGGGGGCCGCCGAGCAGCCGGTGAGCACGGCGAGCACGGTGAGGACCACGGGTACGACGAGGGCGAGAGGGGAAAGGGCCGGCGGGGTGCCGAAGCGCCGTACCGGGTGGTGCGCAGGGGACACAGCGGGCTCCGGAGCAGGGCTGGGCTGGGCTGGGCTGGGCCGGATCGGACTTGGTGAATACGCGGTGGCGCCGCCCGGCGAAGGACGGCGCCACCGTTGTGCCGGGTCAGACGCTGTGCCGGTCAGACCTCACGTCGCTCGGCGGAGCGGCGGCGCAGTACGAAGGTGCCGGCGCCCGCGAGCAGCAGAGCGCCCGCGGCCGAGCCGACGAGGGTGGTGACGCCGGTGCTGCCGGCGGCCGGGGCCTCGCCCGCGTCGACACCACCCCGCGGGGCATTGCCGACGGACGCGGCCTTCGCGGCTTCGGCCTTCCTGATCTCCTCGGGCGAGAGGTCCTTCGAGGTCCCGGTCCTCTTGGCGGCTTCGGCCCTGGCGGCCTCGGCCTTCGCGGCCTCGGCCCTCTTCCGTTCGGCGTCCTTGTCGGCCGTGGTCGGCCGTTCGGTCACCGACGCCGACGCCGACGGCGCCGGGGTCTTGTCGGAGGCGACGGCAGCGGAGACCGGGACGAGCAGCGCGCCGGCCGCGACGGCGGTCAGGACAGCGGAACGCAGGCGGTTGTGGCGGGGCATGTAAGGCTCCAGTTCCAGCCCGGCCTTGGTGATACCTGGATGCCGAGTCGCACCAGGTTCCGGGCAGGACTCAAGACTGGCGACCACTTGTGAAGAAGCTGTCAGGACGTCATGGTCATCGCATCAGGGCCGGGGGGCCCGGCCGGCAGCCGCACGGTGAAGACCGAGCCACGCCCCTCGGTGCTCTCCACACTCGCCGTGCCGCCGTGGGCCTCGGCCAGCTTGAGGACGATCGCCAGGCCGAGGCCGCTGCCGCCGGTGCTCCGGTTGCGGGACTTCTCGGCCCGCCAGAAGCGGTCGAACACATGGGGGACGTCCTCCGCCGGGATACCGCTGCCGGTGTCGGACACCTCCAGGGCCACCTCGTCGCCGGAGCCGGTGACGTACGAGCGCAGCGTCACCGTGCCACCGGGCGGAGTGTGGCGTACCGCGTTGGACACCAGATTGCTGACGGCCTGGCGCAGCCGGACCGGGTCGGCGTGCAGCGGCGCTTGAACGGAACCGGGCGACGGCTGAACGGGACCGGGCAACGGGCGAACGGGATCGGGCGACGGGCGGAGGGGACCGGGCGTCGTCCCGGAGACCGTCAGTGTGACGCCCGCGGTCTCGGCCAGACCCTGGTGTGCCGCGGCGACCTGGCCGAGGAGATCCGAGACGTACACCGGCTCCAGATGCAGGCGCAGCGCACCCGCGTCCGCCGCCCCCAGGTCCTGGAGATCGTCGATGATGTGCTGAAGCTGCACCGCTTCCTCCAGGAGCGAGGAGACGAACGCCGGATCCGGCTCGGCCAGACCGTCCTGGGCCGCCTCCAGCCAGCCGCGGATATTGCTCAGCGGGGTACGCAGCTCGTGCGCGACATCACTGACCATCACCTTGCGCTGCTCCTCAAGCCTGGCGCGGTGTACGGCCATGTCGTTGAAGGCCGCCGCCAGCCGTCCGATCTCGTTGTCCGGGCCGACCGGCACGGGCGCCGAGTCCAGGCCGTCCCGCATCCGCTGCGCGGCGCCGGTGAGCGCGTGCAGCGGGCGTACGAGCCGGGCTCCGGCGATCACCGAGGCGCCGACGGTGAGGGCGAGGACGAGGGCCGTGACCCCGACGATACGAGCGGTGTTCGCCGGTGAGAGATCGAACCCGGGCACACCGGCGGCGCCGGGGTCGTCGATGAACAGCAGTGCGGGCGCGGCGACATAGGCCGTGAGCTGTTCGCGGCGGGCGCTGCCGACGCAGGAGGCGATGGCCCGGTCGTACCCGCTGTCGCGGGCCACGGGCACGGGTACGGGGCCCGTGCGCGTGCCCCGGGCAGCCGCCGCCAGCTTGTCCTCGTACGCTCGTGCCGTGGCCGCTCTTCTTTCGGCCGCCTGCCGCTCGGCCGCCGCCTCCTTGCTGATGCCGGCCTCGCCGAGGACGCTCTCGCTGACGGCTCCCCCGCTGATCGCGCCCCCGGACGCGGGGCGCGCGACCGGTAGGCCTGGGTCCGCGACGTCCTGTCCGTATCCCCGGTCCCAGGACAGGTCCAGATTCAGTTTCACGCCCGTACGTCCCTGGCGCTTCAGACAGGCGTCGGCCAGTTGATTGAGCGAGTGGAGGGCCTTCTTCTCGGTCGTGGTGGGACCGCTCGACTCGACCGACAGGCATTTGAGTTCCATGGAGCGGTCGGTGTCGTTGCTCACGAACTGGACATGGGGCCGCCCGCTCGGGCTCTCGACCACATCCGCGGCGATACCCACCCTGTTGAGACACCCCACGCTCCTGGCCATGGCCTGCCGCAGGCCGGCACGTTCCTTCGCGGGCAGCAGGAACGGCCCCACAGCACGCGGATCTACGCGGTCCGCGCCGGCGGAGGGGGCATCGGGCACCAGGAGGGTGTCGACGGACAGCGGGTCGACGACCGCCGAGGCCTGCGCCGGCAGCGGGGCGGCGGACGAAGGACCGGAGGAGGTCCCGGCAGAACTCCCGGAAGAGCTCCGGGAAGAGGCTCCGGCGGAAGCGCCGGCCGACGGGTCGTCGGCGGAGTCGAAGAGCGTCCGCCGGTCCTGGGTGGTCAGCGCGATCCGGCGCTGGGACTGCCGGGCCAGTTCCCGCACGGTGCCGTCGACGCCCTCCCAGCCGGGGTGGGTGGCCGCGTACCCCAGCAGGGTGTTGTAGATCTTGGCGTCGGAGCTGAGGTTCTGCCCCTGCTCCTGGCGGATCGCGCCGGAGGTCGTCTGCACCGCGAGCCAGGCGGTGGCGGCTACCGAGCACGAGGCCACCAGCGCCGATACGGTCAGCAGCCGGCCGAGCAGGCTCTTACGGAGCGGCGGCCGTGTCCGCTCGTCAGGACGGAGCATGGCGTGCGCCCTTCGCGGGGTCGGTCAGCTTGTAGCCGACGCCGAACACGGTGAGCAGCCGGACCGGCCGTCTCGGTGCGCGCTCGATCTTCTTGCGCAGATGCATGATGTGCACATCGACGGTGCGATCGCTGATGTACTTGTCGAAGCCGTGCAGTTCCTCCAGGAGGCGCTGCCGGGTGAAGACCCGGTCGGGCTCCGCCGCCATCGCGGCGAGGATGCGGAACTCGCCGGGCGTGCACACCACCGGCAGCCCTCCGACCGATATCTCGTGCCGGGCCGGATCGACCGTGAGTGTGCCCACCGACAGCACCTCGTCCTCGACGGCGGCGGGCGCGGGACGGGAGGCGGGGACGGCGCCGGGGGCGGGGACGGGGGCGGGGGCGGATATGGGTCCGCCGGAAGCGGGACCGGCGGGACGCCGGTTGCGGCGCAGCAGCGTACGTACCCGGGCCATCAGCTCACGAGGGCTGAACGGCTTGGTCATGTAGTCGTCGGCGCCGAGATCCAGGCCGAGCAGCAGATCGTCCTCGGTGCTGCGGGCCGTCAGCATCAGCACCAGCACCTCCCGGCACTCGGCACGCAGGATCCGCACCACGTCGAGGCCGTCGGCCCGGGGCATCATCACATCGAGGACGAGCAGGTCGGGTTCTCTGTGCCGGACCTCCTCAAGAGCCGCACGGCCGTCCTCGACGACCGTGACCGTGTGTCCCTCGTGCTCCAGATAGCGGCGCACCAGTTCGGCCTGCTTCACGTCGTCTTCGGCGACCATGATGTTCGCGCACACGCCGACGATCGTAGCGAGGGCGGCATCGGGCCAGGTGGTGAACGGCGACCGCGCGGGCGCCGGACACGGGTGCCGGCGAACAATCTTCGCGAGAGCAACACACGGTCGACGCACGACCTCCCGCAGGTGCCGTTACGTTGTTGCCCGTTCGATCCTGAGTGCGAACGTGAACAGGTCGCCGGAGTCCCTGGTGGCGCAGCCAGCACAGGAAGATCGCGGATGGACTACTGCTCCTCGTGCCGTCGGACGCTCAACGGTGCTCTCGTGTGCCCCGGGTGCGGCGCGTACGCCCCGGACATCGCCCCTCCCGGCCATCAACTCCACCGCGACACGGCGCTGACGACCGTGACGCCGGCGGAGACATGGCGCACACCGGAGCCCCCCGCCCCGGTCCCGGCCTCGGCCCTGATCCCGGCCCTGACGGGGTATGACGACTCGCCTCACCTCGAAGCGGGACAGACAGGCCCCGGCAATGTGTCCGAGACCGCGACGGAGGGTGTGCCGGCCGTGTCGGACGCCGGGCCGCCGAGCGGCTCCGAGCACACCGCCCCCGCGACGGAGGGCCGCGCCGCCCGGCGCCGCCAACTGGCACGCTGGAAGAAACAGCGGCGCCGGGCCGCGGTCGCGTCCACCGTCGCACTCGTCGGGGGCGGTCTGACCCTCGCCGTGCTGCCGTCCCGCCCTTCCACCGGCCACGACGCGCAGGCGTCCTCGACGCCGGAGCCGAAAGCCACGGCCACGACCCTGGCGGACGCCACCGACACCGACTCGTCATCCGTACGGCCCCGCGCCCGCGATCCGCGCGATTCCGGCACAGGCGATCACCCGTCCGCGATCACCGGCCCACCGCGCAGGACCACCACCGTGCTGGCCAGCACCACGACGAAGAGCCCGCGCGGGACCACCGCCACCCGCCCCACCGCGACGACGAACCCGAAGCCGCGCACCACACCCGCGGCGACCGCCGGCACACCCACCACCAACCCCGCGCCCCCGCGGACGACCACGCCGCCGCCCGCCGAACCGTCCTCCCCCACCGACAACCCCACGGCGGACACACCGCCCCCGAACCCCGCGCCCTCGACGGAGTCACCGGACCGGATCTGCCTGCTCGTCCTCTGCGTCGGCTGACCACCCCGCCCGCGGACGGGACACGGCGGCCCGGGGCGCGTGACGCGGAGGGCCCTCCGATCCCACCCGGGCCTCCCGGCATTCACCGACCGTTCAGATCGGCGGGTGGCCGGGCCGGACGGCCCCGAACTACGGTTGACGGCGTCCGGCACGGGCGGGCGGTACGGTCCACGGCGCGGCCAACCCTCACCGGGACCGGTAGGGGCACGGGGCCCGGACCGGCGGTCGCGGTGCGGGACGGGGGATGCCGGGGCGGGGCGACCCTCCGCGTCGGGGCCACGGGGGGGAAATCGATGGTCAGATATGTCCACCATCAGCTGATGGGCGTCACGATGGCGGTGTGCGCCTCAGTCATCAGCGCACCGGTGGCCTTCGGCGTGCGCGGGATTCCGGCGGCGGACGACACCTCCGGGCGGCTGGGCTTCCTCTTCCTGCTCAGCGCCTGCGTCTGCGGGGCGCTCGTCGGGGCCACCCGGTTCACACCGATCAGCGAGGTGCGGACCTTCGAGACGGCAGTGCCGCTGAACGATCCCGAAGCGGTCCTGCCCGGCGACGACACCGTGCGGCACCACCTCGTCGACCGGTCGTCCCTCCTTCTGTTTTTCGTGCCGTCGCTGCTCGGTGCCCTTTTCTGGTCCCCGTGGGTGGCGCTGTATCCGCTGCCGCTGTCCGCGGAGTGGCTGGTACGGGCCGGTGTGGCGGCCCGCTGGGAGCGGCGGCACGGCCTGCTGCTGTGGAGAGGCGAGGTCAAGGAACAGCCGCTCGGCAAAGGGAAGCTGCTGTACTCCTCGGTCAGGCCCGAATCCCCGACCCGCTGACCGATTCCGAGGGATCGGCCACGCGTCCGCCCGGCGAGCGTTACTCTGCCGCGACGGGGTTCTGGGGGGCGACGTGGCAACGGCATCGGCATCGGCACGGGCGGTTTTAGTCGAGGGGGCGTCGTACAACGACCCCTCCTTGTCGCTGCCACCGGGTATACGCAGAAATGTCGCCGAGGTACGGGACGTCCTCGCGGACCCGCTGATCGGCGCGATCGATCCCGAGAACTGTGATGTGGTGTTCTCGGACAACGGTGACGAGGTGCTCGACCGGGTCGCCGGGGCGGCGGCGGAGGACGGCCCCCTCATCGTCTACTGGACCGGTCACGGGGCCCTGACGGACGGCGAGTTGTTCCTCGCCGACCGGAACTCCGACGGTACCGACCTCGGCACCTGGATCTCGGCTCTCGATGTCGCCGACCGTATGGCGTCGTCGCCGTCGCCGGGCCGGGCCGACCGTCTGCTCATTCTCGATGTCTGCTTCTCCTCCGGGCCCAAGCCCGGCCAGGTGCGTCCCCGTGGCATCAGACGCGCTCTGGACCGGCTGGCCCGGGAGGGAATCGCCGTCCTCTCCGCCGTCGGGACGAGCGCGCTGGGCTACGCGGTCAACACGTACTCGACCTCCGTCTTCACCAGCCATCTGGTGACACTGCTGCGCGCGGGTATGAACTCCGGGGAGCGGGCGCTCCATCTCGGTTCCCTGCACCGCCAGTTGGCGTCCATGCTGCGCAGCGGCGGCTACCACGGCGCCTGTCTGCGCAACGCCGCCGGCTACCGGCCCTCCCTCGTACTGAACAGGGCCCTGAACGAGCAGGAGTCCACCTATCTGCCCGCGCGGCTGGCCGCCGTATCCCTGCGCAGGGAGAGCACCCAGCGGCATGCCCTCGCTCTCGGACTCGCGGCGCCCTACCTCGACCCCGGACCCGGACCCGGCACCATGCCAGGCTCCACACCCGGCCCCGGCCCGGCGGCCGGTGTCACTCCGCCAGGGCGCGGCTTCAAACCGGTCCGCCCGTCGGACGACGCCGGTACGTTCTACAACGCCTTGCTGCGCAGCGGTTGCGGTTTCTCGCGGTCGAGCACCCATCTGCTCCAGGAGCCCGGCTCCTGGGAGGACGTACGGAACAACCTCAGAACGGTCGTGGACGAGAGCGACAACATGCTGCTCGTCTATATCGCCGCGCACGGGGTAGCCCGGATGGGCGACGGCGGGCTCGATCTGCTGCTGACCCTCTCACCGGGGGCGACCGTGCCCCTGAGCGAAGTGGTCGGTGAACTGAGCCGTTCCCTGGCGGAATCCGTCACCCTCATGGTCGATCTCTGCCGTACCGACGCCGCCGAGCAGACCACCGGGCAGGGCAGGGCCGCCGGCGGCAGCGGCGGTTTTCCGCAGTGGCGTCGGCGTTCCGGGCTGAGCTGCCTCGACATCACCTGGCGCAACTCGGCCGGCGGTCTGCCGGTCACGGCGCCGGACGCGGTGGCGCTCAGCGGTGAACCGCACCTCGCGATGCTCAGCGCTCCAAGACGGTCGGGCCTGTTCCTGGACTCTCCGCTCGCCGGTGGCAGGGTCGCCGCGGCCTCGCGCCTGTGGGCGTTCTCCTCGCCCGGCAGACAGGTGTACGCCCTCGACCGTTCGGGCCCGCTCAGCCCCTGGAGCGCGCTGCTCCAGCTCACCGCTCCGGAGATCCTCTCCCGGGGGCCGCTCACGGAGCGGGCCCTGGACTGGTCGCGGATGGAACAGTTGCCGCCGACACCGTCGGCGCTGGAGTTCTCGCGGTTACCGTCGCCGCCCGAGCGGTCATCGCCGTCCGCTCCGGCCTCCGGCGCGGCCGAGTCCGCGCCCCCGGACGCCGACCAGCCGACAGCTCTTCCGGCGCCGGCGCCGGAACCCCCTCGGACGGCGGCACCCCCTCCGGCACCCGCCGTCCCCCCGGCGCCAACCGTCCCCGCAAACGCGGGCATCGGGCCCGATTGCGGGTCCCCGACGGCGCGCTGCCCACCCGTCCCGGCGCGGCGATCACCCTGACCTTCCTTCTCCAGCCGCTCGACGAGCCCTGGGAGCCTGATCCGGCCACGGACGCGACGGACGAACGCCCCTTGGACATCACCGTCCGCATGGACGCCTCGTCGGCCGAGGTGAGCCCCTCGCTGATGCATCTGCGTCTCACGGACGCGCGGGGGACCGCGCCGGGTGACTTCCGTATCACCCCCACCTCCGCCGGACCGGTCAAGCTGTTCATCGATGTCCTGCGCCGTGCCGACGGTGCCGTGATCCAGGAACTCACGGCCGAACTGCCCGCCCTCGACGCGGAGGACCTGGAACCCTCACGATGACGCGGGACATATCCTTCACCACCGAATTCGACAGGTTCGACAATTTCCACGAAGTACCGAGAGACAACGGCGGGGTGGCCCACCGGACCATCCATCTGTTCTTCGAACAGCGCACCAGCGCGCCCGACTCCTTCACCGTGCGTATGCACGGTGACGCCGTCCCCTACGACGGGAACGGCGAATGGCGGGGGATCATGCGCCGTAAGCCCTCGGAGATCGCCGTGGCGGTGCAGACCGCGCTCTCCTGCTGGTTCGACGACGTGGTGCGGTACCGGATCCCGGAAACCCGCAAGGAGTACTACTACGACAGCCTTCCGGTCGACTCCTTCGGCGCCGCGTTCGCCCAGGAACTGCTGCGGCCCGTCGGTCTCAAACTGGCCAGGGCCGGCCACAAGCTGCTGCAATTCCTCTTCACCGAGGGCGACGACGGCCTGAAGAGACTGTGGGAATCCCTGAAAGGCGCCTTGCGGCAGGGGGAACAGGTCATCACGGTCCACTCCGCGGACGTCTTCATCCCCTGGGGAATGCTCTACCTTCCACCGGATCCGGCGACGAGACTCAACGGCAGGGACGCGAAGTGGGAGCCCAGCGGGTTTCTCGGCTACACGCATCTGATCGAGCACAGCATCGGGCGGGCCGAGGGATACCACCATGTGATCAACGAGGAGGGGGGCGCGCTGCTTTCGGGGCTGCACTTCGACACCCGTATCCAGAAGGCCGGGGACACCCCGCCGGTCATCGACAACGTCCGGGGCCTGATGGAGCGGCACTCCGAGATCGCGCTGCGCACCCGCAAGGACGAGGTGGCCGAGGCCTTCTGCGATCCGGGGGTGAACGAGCACGTCCTGCTCTTCGCCGCGCACGGCAGCGCGCTCACCTTCGGGGCGAACGGCCCGGCGGAGGCGCGTGTCGTCCTCACCGACGACGAACCCATCCGCTCCTCCGATTTCGAGTACTGGCGCAGCGAGCGGAGCGAGCGCATGGCCAGCCCGCTCTGCTTCATGATGGTCTGCGCGGGCGGCAGAGCGGCACCGGCGCTGCACGAGGGGCTGGGGCTGGCGCTGCTGAATCTGGGGGTCGGCTGTCTTGTCGGACCGCAGGTCGACATTCCCAGAAAGTTCGCGAGCCATTACGCCTGCCGCTTCTTCGAGGCGTTCTTCAGGCCGGGCACCCGCGTCGCCCCGATTGCACGGGATCTCGCGCGGCGCTATCTCGACGAACAGGCGACACCGCTCGGACTGGCGTTCACGCTCCTCCGCGGGATGGACAACCATATAGCGGCCGTTCCCGAGGACGCCGCTCCGGTGAAGGCGGGGAATCGATGAGACCGACCAGACCGGTCAGACCGGCGAGACCCGGAAGACCGGCGAGACCGACCAGACCCCTGGTGGATCTGCTGGATCTGGACGCACAGGGGAATCTGCTGGCCCCCGACGGAAAGTCAGCGGTGCCGCGTGACGACATCGGCGCCGTACTGGAGGAGCGCCTTCACCTGGACGAGGGCGCGACGGACATCTTCGTGTACGTGCACGGTTGGCGCACCTCGAAGAGGAAGTCCCGGAAATCCGCCAGGCGGCTCTTCGAACTTCTCACGGAGCTGTACGAGAGACAGCCCGCGCGGTATCCGGAACTCGACGGATTCCGGCCGCACTACATCTGCGTACGGTGGCCCTCGTTCGGCGGCTACAGCACCGTCAGGGACCGGGCCGCCGCCATATCACGCGAGGGTCGGGCCGGCCGGGTGCTCGCGGGGCTGCTGGGGTATCTCAACGACCGCCGTACGCTGCCCGATCCCGGCCCGGACATCCTGCGGAACATCCACGGGCAGTATCTGCACTGTGTCGGCCACTCCTTCGGCGGCAGACTCCTCACCACCGCCGTCATGGAGACGAGCGAACGTCTGCTGGACGGCCCGGACACACTGTCCTGGCCCTGGCAGGACGACAACTACCCGTGGACGGTGGACAGCCTCACGGTCTTCCAGATGGCGGTCCCGGCCGACGCCTTCGCCCATCCGCCGTTCTCGGCCCTCCTGGAGCGGAACATGCTCAACGCGCCGATCGCGTTGACGTTCACCCCGCGGGACCGCGCGCTGGGCCGATGGCACCGGATCGGCGAGAAGGGCGCGAACGCCGTGGGCTTCCGTGGCGCGACCGAGGCGGCCGGCCCGATCCACACGACACTGCTGCGGCCCACGACCGTCCCGTACGAGTTCCCCGATCCCCCGGCCAGGATCATCAATGTGAACGCCAGCCGCCTCTACCGCAGCACGCTCCCCGTCGCGGGGGCCCACTCGGACTACTTCCACCCCGAGTCGGCCCACCTCCTCCTCTCCCTGGCCGCCGCCGCCCGCTGAAAAAGGGGCGAGCGGACACGGCACGGTCAGGTGCGGGTGGCGGGTTCCGGGTGGGTGGGGTCGGGGCCCCAGCTCGCGAGGAGGCGCAGGGTCTCGGCGGAGGGGGAGCCCGGTTCGGCGTGGTAGACGACCAGGGACTGTTCCGGGTCGTCCGGCAGGGTCAGGGCCTCGTACGAGAGCGTCAGCTCGCCGACCAGGGGGTGCCGCATGCGCTTCACGCCGTGGCTCTTCTCCTTCACGTCGTGCGTGGCCCACAGCCGCCGGAACACCTCGCTCTTCACGGACAGCTCCCCGACCAGCGCCGACAGCTCGGGGTCGTCCGGATGGCAGCCCGCGTACAGCCGCAGATAGCTGACCATGTCGGTGGCCTTGGTGTCCCAGTCCACGAACAGATCGTGGTAGGCGGGCGAGAGGAAGACCAGCCGCGCCCAGTTGCGCTCCCGGACCGGCAGCTCCCCCCAGTCCCCGAAGAGCGCGGCGGCCATCCGGTTCCAGGCGAGGATCTCGGAGCGCCGGCCGCCGATATAGGCGGGGACGCCCTCGATCGACTCCAGGAGCTGGCACAGAGCGCCCCGGACGTGCTGGGGCCGCGTGGACGCCTGCCGCTTCTTCTGGGGCTTGGGGCTCGCGAGATGGACGAGATGGGCGTGCTCCGCGTCCGTGAGCCGCAGGGCGCGGGCGATCGCGTCGAGCACCTCGCTCGACACATTGCGCCCGTTGCCCTGCTCAAGGCGGATGTAGTACGCCACCGACACCCCGGCGAGCTGGGCCAGCTCCTCGCGCCGCAGGCCCGGTACGCGCCGGTGCCGGCCGATGTCGGGCAGCCCCACGTCCTCCGGCTTGAGCCTGGCCCGTCTGGTGCGGAGGAATTCGGCCAGCTCCGCCCGCCGGTCGAGGGGCCCCGCCAGGGGGGACCGGGAGGGGACCGTCTGATCGTCCATGCCTCCAGTATTCCTGGTCGTACGCATATCAGCCTGATCCCACCGGTAGTACGAACACTGGACGTACGTAAAGCGGTGACCTGGGTAATCGGGAGCCCGCGGTCCAGGCTGGTGAGCGTGCCCGGACAACACGGTTGCGGGTACGCAAGACTTTCCAGGAGACCCAGGCATGACCACCGTTGCCGCATACGCCGCTCCCGCCGCCAAGGCTCCGCTGGAGCGCACCACCATCGAACGCCGCCCGGTGGGCGAATTCGACGTCCTGATCGACATCAAGTTCGCCGGGATCTGCCACTCCGACATCCACCAGGCCCGGGACGGCTGGGGCGGGAGCATCTTCCCGATGGTCCCGGGCCATGAGATCGCCGGTGTCGTCGCCGAGGTCGGCCCCGGCGTCACCAAGTTCGCCGTCGGCGACCGTGTAGGAGTCGGCTGCATGGTCGACTCCTGCCGCGAGTGCGAGAACTGCCGGGCGGGTCTTGAGCAGTACTGCCTCGACGGCAATGTCGCCACGTACAACGGGCTCGACAAGAACGGCGAGCCCACCTACGGCGGCTACTCCTCGCAGGTCGTCGTCGACGAGAACTTCACCCTCCGCATCCCGGACGGCCTCTCCCTCGATGTCGCGGCGCCCCTGCTGTGCGCGGGCATCACGACGTACTCACCGCTGCGGCACTGGAACGCCGGTCCCGGCAAGAAGGTCGCGGTCCTCGGTATGGGCGGTCTCGGCCATATGGCTGTCAAGATCGCGCACGCGCTCGGCGCCGAGGTGACCGTGCTCAGCCAGTCGCTGCGCAAGCAGGACGACGGTCTGCGGCTGGGCGCGGACCACTACTACGCGACCGGTGACGCGGCGACCTTCGAGAAGCTGAGGGGCACCTTCGACCTCATCCTCTCCACGGTCTCCGCGCCCCTCCAGTTCGACGCGTTCCTCTCGCTGCTCAGGACGGACGGCGCGCTGGTGAACGTGGGCGCTCCCGAGGAGCCCGTCTCGCTCAACCTGTTCTCCCTCCTCGGCGGACGCAAGACCCTCGCGGGTTCGGGCATCGGCGGAATACGGGAGACCCAGGAGATGCTGGACTTCTGCGCCGAGCACGGACTGGGCGCGGAGATCGAGCTGATCGGGGCGAGCGAGATCAACGACGCGTACGAGCGGGTCCTGGAGAGCGATGTCCGGTACCGCTTCGTGATCGACACCGCGACGATCTGAGGCGCGGCTCACCTGTTGCGCGGGTGCCCGGAACCGGTCGGTTCCGGGCACCTCACGTTTCCGGTGCATCCGGCCCGGAGCACACCCGCCCCGGGCCCGGGATCACCCGCCGCCCCCGGCGACACGGCCCCGCGCCCTGGACCGCAGGGCGCGGATCACCAGGGCGCGGACCGGGGCGGGCGGGCGGCGCACCTGGAGGGCCCTGCCCAGCGGGGCGTCCAGCAGGGACGCGGCCACCGTCGGGGCGAGCGCCGCCAGGGGGGCCGGGAGCCGCGCCGCCAGCAGGCCCCGGCTGGCGGACCGCCAGAGCGCGCGGGCCTCCTCGGTGGGGGCGAAGCGGTCGGCCTCGTAGCCGCGCATCCACTCCTCCACCCCGTCCAGACGCACCCCGTCCCGATGGCCGCCGCCCGGGGGCTCGGACAGGCCCAGGGCGTCCGACAGGCCGAGATGGAAGCCGTACGCCGCCTCCCGTTCCGCGTCCGTGACCGCCCGCTGCCCGTGGGTGTCGATGAAACGGAGCGGGCACACGGTGAAGCAGGCCAGGACGTAGTGCATCAGCTCGGGCGTGATGTCCGGCCGGTCGTGGATCCGGCGCAGCGCCTCGACGGTCCCGCGCCCCTCCGGGCTGTTCAGCCCCTGTCCGATCAGGGTGAACATGGCGACCCCGGTCGCCTTGGCGCGGGCGCGCGGTTCGCTGGTCATCCGGCCCGTGCCGTACAGCACACGGGCGATCTCCGGGATGCCGAAGGTACGGATGAAGCCCAGGGTGAGTCCGAGGCGTGACTCCTCGGGCATCGTCTCCAGGACGAGCCGCGCGTAGGCGGTACGGGCGTGGTGCGCGCCACGCGTCTCCGCCGTCATCGGGCCGCGGTGGCGACGGCCAGCGCCTCGCCGGTCAGGGGCGCGTGCAGATGGCGGGCGACCCGTACGAGATGGGCCCGTTCCTCGGCCGGTTCCGCGTCCAGTCCTGGCAGGGGCACCTGGTCCTCGCGCGGACGCGGCGGAGCCCCGGCGTTCAGCGCGTCGACGGCGAACCGCAGCGCGGTGGCGACGATCAGGGCCGCGCGGTCGGCGTCGTCCAGCCCGGCCCGTTCCGCCGTGGCGGTGGCGGCGGTGACCACCACCGGATCGACCCAGGGGCGCAGCGTCAGCTGACCGTCGCGGATCTCCAGTCCGCGCCGGGCGGTACGCCACTCCAGATCCCGGAAGGCCAGCCGCTCGGTCCAGGGCGACGCGGGCTCCTCCAGGGCGAGCCGCTCGTCCGCCCGGTACGCCAGGTCCCACAGCGGACGCAGCGCCTGGTAGTCGCGGCGCCGGTGCCTCCAGGCGGCGACGGCGGGCCCGGCGAAGCCGGCGGTGATGAGCACGGCCCCGAGCGCGGCGAACACGGGACCGAGGGCCGTGCTCAGCCACTCCGCCCCGCCGGTCTCCGCGAAGGCCGCTCCGATCGCGATCAGTTTGCACACGACATAGCCGCAGGCGACGAGCCCGCCGACGGCGATCAGCCGGATGCCCTTGCGCAGCGGGCCGAGCGGCAGCCGGGAGGCGTGTCCGAGACAGACCCGGCTGATGTCGAGCAGGGCGAAGCCGAACAGGGCCTGGTAGAGGACGAGGAAGAGCGCGATCTCCGGGATCGTCGCGAAGGTGGTGTCGAAGGTGAGCGGGGTCTCCGGCCCGTCGGCTCCCCCGGTGAGGAAGAGGACGGTCATCACCGGCACCAGCACGGCGAACACCGCGAGCCGCGTACGCACCTGGCGCCAGGTGGCCGCGCCCGCCGCGTCCCACACCCGGTCGTCGGCGCGCTCCTTCGGGGGCGTCCACATACGGGCCAGCACCACGGCGCCCGCGGAGAAACAGGTGATGCCGAGATAGACCAGCAGGGTCGCCAGATTGCCGCGGTGCGCGATCCGGTCGATCAGCCGGTACAGCACCGGGGCGGCCACCACGAACGCGGTCGCGGGGGCCGCGATCGTCAGGGCGACGACGAGCAGCCCCGGGGACGGGTCCCGCCGCCAGGCCCGTATCTTCAGCCCGGCCACGGCCCAGGCCGCCGTGCCGATACCGAGATAGACGATGTTGAACGGTGTCTCGGACACGAACGACGCCTCGGCCAGGCCGGATACACCGGAGGTGCCGGACACACCGGTGGCGGCGGGCAGTACGGAGGCGGGCCATACGGAGGCGGCGGATAATCCTGTTACGACAGATATGTCAGACATGCTGCCCTTTACGGTGCTCCAGCGCGGGCGCCAGTTGGGATGTGGTCCCGGCGCCGGGCGCCAGTACGAGGGTACGGGTCAACTCGGCCCCCAGGATCTCCGCTTCCTCCTCCGCCGCGCCGTCGTAGTGCGAGCGGCCGAGCACCAGCCGGATCATGTCGGCGTCGATGGTGGGCAGTTCGACCTCGGCCGTGCTCTCGTCCGGGTCCGGGGGCTCGGCGAGATGCCCGCACAGCAGATGCGCGAGTTCATGGCAGATGATGTGGGCCTGGTGCAGCCCCGAGGTCTCCTGCTCGAAATGGATCACATCGGCGTCCGCGCGGCGTTCGACGAACCCGGACGGCTCGCCCAGCCGCATCCGCCGCGGCACCAGCCGTACGGGACGCCCCGCCCGTTCCGCGACCGCCGCGCAGAGTTCCTCCACCGTGCTCATCTCCGGCAGATCCAGCTGTCTGACCATGGCCCGCATCCGACGGCGGGTACGTCCAAGATCTCGCACGTCGTTCCCATCAGCCGGCCGCCAGTGCCCCAACGGCGTTTGCTGGTACTCGGTCACGCTTCCGGGGCCTCGGAGGCTTCGGAACCCCCGGGGGCCCCGGAAGGCCCGGAGGCGTCGGGGGTCTCCGGCAGTCCGACCGCCTTGCGCAGCTGCTCCACCACCGTGAGGGCGGCGTCCTGCATCTCGGGGGGCAGCCCGGCCGCCCGCATCGCGATGCGCTCCACCCGGGCGTCCCGCAGCGCCTCTATCTTCCGCAGATCCCGCTCCACGGCCTGGGCGGTGGCGGAGTCGCTGAAGTAGTTCAGCGGAACACCGAAGAACTTGGCGATCTTCACCGCGTTCTCCAGGCTGGGCTTCTGGGTGCCCTTGCGGAGATTCCCGATATAGGTGCCGCTCAGGCCGGTTCCCTCGGCGATCTCCGAGTCGCGCCAGGGACGGCCCAGATCCTTCGGGTAGATCACCGAGATCACACGCCGGAAGCGAGCCGCGAAGTCCAGGGAGCCCGTCGGCTCCTCCCCTTCGCCTGGTCGAAGAGCCGACGCCCTTGAGCGTGGAGAATCGGTGGCCATGGCCCGGATCATAGGACTCTTCGGCCGTCAGCGGGGATCTTGCCGTCGTACAGAATTAAACGATCGTGGCGAGTGAGCGGGTAATCACGCGCGTCGGACGGTGAATCGCCGTCAACTGTCCACCGGGCAATCAACTTTAGTTGACTTATGCGCGGCGCAGGGAGCAGGATCGAGAACGCTGGCGCAGCACATCGAGGCCGTTCCCCGGCCGCGCCCGGCATCACGGGCGCTGGGCGCCGCTGCCCCACGGGGGTGGGCAACAGTGCCCGGCGCCGGGGCCCTCCGGCCGGCAGCGGGCATGGACGCGGAAGTACCGGGCATCGACGCGGAAGCGGGGGGAGGCGCCGGCCGGCTCCTCCCCCCACTCGTCCCCTACGCCGTCAGCCGGACCCTGTCGGGGCGGGCGTCAGGCCGGGCCGGTCCGCTCGGCTCAGGTCAGCTTCACCTGCTTCTTGGCCGAGGTGCTGGCGGAGAAGTTCTTGTCCCCCGCGTAGACGGCCGTGACCGTGGCCGTGCCCTTCACGTTCGGCAGCTTGACCGTGAAGCTGATCACGCCCTTCTTGGCGGCCGTCAGAGAGACCTTGGTGGTGGTCGACTTGCCGCCCACCTTGGCGGTCACCGTGATCGTGCCGGTCGGATAGGCCGCGGCGCTGTGGCCGCTCACCGACACCTTGACCGACTCGGACTTGCCGTGCGCCAGCTTGGTCTTGGAGAGCGTCAGCGATGTCGCCGTCTTCTGCTTCACGACCGTGAGCTTCTGCGAGGCGACCCCGCTGGGCTCCACGAAGTCGGTGCCCAGGTACTGCACGGACACCGTGTGCGCGCCGACGGTGAGCGAGGCGGGCAGCTTGAAGGTGCCCGCTCCGGACGATCCGACCTTCGCCGTCAGTGAGCCGGTCCCGTACGAGACCTTCACCGAGCCGTTGGTCGCGCCGGCCACCGAGAAGACTCCCGAGACCGCGTGACCGTAGCTGACCGACTTGACCGTCAGCGCCATGGCGATGGCGCTGCGGCCCTTGGTCAGGACGAGCTGCACCGCGTCCGACGCCGAGGTGTCGGCCGAGGCGGTACCGCCGAAGGCGGCGGTGAAGGTGTGGGTCCCGGCCTTGAAGCCGGCCGGAATCCGCAGGGACGCCGTGCCGCCGGTGGCCGCGGCCGTGCCGAGAACGGTGGTGCCGTCCCGGAAGGTGACCGTGCCGCCGTCGGATCCGGTGCCGGTGACCTTCGCCGTCAGCGTGACCGCCTGGCTGATCCCCGGTGCGGCCGGGCTGAGGGCGAGCGCCGTCGTGGTGGTCGCGAGGACCTCCACACTCGCCGTCGCCGTATAGCCGGAGCCCGCGCCGACCGCGCTGACCTTCGCGCTTCCGTAGGGCTGGTCCGCGGGGACGGCGCCCTGGAAGGACACCGTGCCGTCGGCCGCGGCGACCGCGCTGCCGAGTACGGCGGAACCGAGCGTGAACGCCACGCTCTCGCCGTCGCGGTAGCCGCTCCCGGTGACCGTGACCGTGGCGCCCGGCTCGGGCTTCGTGTCACTGACGCTCAGCGCGCCCGGCCGGGAGAGGGCCGTGTACTCGGCACAGACGTCGCCCTGGGCACCGACCACGGGCGCGGGGGTGGCCGTCCCGGTCAGTCCGTCGTCCTCGCGGACCGTGATGGTGCCGAAGTCCCCGCTGCCGAGGACGGCGTTGGTGGAGTTGGAGACCCCGATCTTGTAGGCGGTGGAGGGGGTCGCTCCGGCGGCGGTGTCGCCCGACGCCGGGATGTCGACCACCTGGCAGGTCGTACCGGGCGCGAAGGTGACCTTCTGCATGGCGAGTCCGACCTTGCCGGTCGCCGAACCGACCACCGTGACATAGGCGGAGACCGGGGTGGCGGCGGCCCGCGACAGATAGACCGCGGCCTGGGCGGCACCCGGGCCGTTGCCCTCCTCGGTCCTGGTCGACGCGATGTTGACGGCGGGACGGCCCTGCGGGCTCGGCTTGCCGAGGCTCTTGTTCTCGAAGACGAGATCCGAGAGATAGACACCGCCGGCCGCGGTGGCGTCGGCGCCGGTCGCACCGGTGAAGGTGACCTTGGTGATGTGCTTCAGATCGAGACCGGCCCCGGCCAGGGTCGCGGTCGGGACCGCCACCTGCTGGAGGACGATCTTGCCGAGCTGGGTCGCCCCGCTGGCCGGCATCTTGGTGACGCCCCACGGGTTGAGGGCGGAGACCGGGCTGCTCCAGCTGTGCCCGGCGGAGTCGGTGACACTCAGCGTCATGTCGGTGCCCGTGACGACGCTCTCGTCGGGCGACATGTGCACGGTCATCTCGTCGTAGCCCGACACGTTCTGCTGGGCGGACGGAAGGGTCACCCCGAGTGCGCCGGTCGTCGCCGTCCAGGTCAGATGCGTCATCACGTTCAGCGGCACGTTCGGTGCGAACGAGGCCGGAGTCCAGTGCGGCAGCTGCTGGTTGCTGAGGGTGCTGCCCGGGTTGGTGCAGAGCGGGTAGGGCTGCGGAACGGTACGCCCCGACTTGCTGGCGCAGATCACGGCCGTGGCCGTCGAGGTGGTGCCGGTCAGCGGGCTGGTGGTCTTGAAGGAGGTGATGTCACGGCGGGCCGAGGACGGCTGCTGCGCCACCGTACGGACGTCCGCGAAGGCGGCCACCGACGGCGGGGTGAGCTGCGAGCCGTCGAAGTAGCCCCGGAACTGGGTCCGGCCGCGCAGCGTCGCCTCGAAGAACCCGGATATGTACGCGGCGCCCAGCTTGTACTGCTGCTCGGCCGTGATCCGGATGTTCTTGCCGGAGGCCAGGGCCGCGGCGCTCGTACCGCACACCGGGTCCGCGGTGTTCGACCAGTCGTCGGAACCGCCCGGGGAGGGCGGCGTCCACTGCGAGTTGAAGAAGTTGTGGTCGGCGCCCATGACCCAGAAGTTGGAGCGCAGCACATCGTCGGAGAACGCGCTCCGCGAGTCCGCGTAGAAGTGCTGCCCCTGCTGGTCGGAGACATCGCCGTCGCAGTACGGCAGCAGCGTGGTGGTGACCACGTCCGGCAGCGTGGTGCGGGTGAAGTCGACCGGCGCCAGCGGCAGTACGGACTTGATCTGCCACGGGTCCGGCAGGGCCGCGTTGAGGGCTCCCGCCGAGACGACGCCCTCGCCGCCGCGCGAGTGGCCCATCAGCCCGATCGAGCTGAAGTCCATGGAGCCGACGAGCTGGGCGGCGGTCACCGTGCCGCCGGGGTAGGTGGTCTTCCCCGCGGTCAGCGCCTGCTCCAGCGTGACGTCCTTGTCGGTCACCGCGTCGTGCTGGACGACGGGCTCGCCCGCGTTGGCCTTCTTGAGCATGGTCAGGGTGTCGAGGACGAGCTGGCCGCGGCTGGCCGCGCCGTTGTCCGGCGAGAGCTGGTTGTCGTTGGCGTTGATGGCGTTCGCCGAGATCGACACCACCGTCACACCGTCGGCCGCCAGCGCCTCGGCGGCGGCGTCGTAACCGGCGTAGCTGAGGATCGGCGCCGTGCCGGGCGCGCAGGGCCAGCCGCTCGCGCCGCGCAGGGTCGTGAGGTTGTAGCAGGAGCTGTGGCGGCCGTGCAGGAAGACCGCGACCGGGTGGGGCTTGCCGTCGGTCGGCAGATAGACGCGCCCCTGGAACTCACCGCGGATACCGCCGATATCGGTGAGCGCGATCGACTGCGCGCCGAAGTCGTAGTCGGCGATCGTGTACGAGCCCTTGCCGATGGTGGTGGGATCGTCGGCCGACGTGTCCGGCCCCGGGTCCTCCACGAGCGCCTTGGACTCGGTGAGCCGCTGTGCCTTGGCCTGGGCCGACGGCGACAGCAGACTGGTGGGTCCGGTGGCGGTGCTGTCGCCGCCGCTGGACCACTGCCAGGTGATCTCCTTGGCCGCGGCCACCGAGTCGTCGGCGGTCGTGACCGTCAGGGTGTGCCCGTCCGCGGACTCCGCGGCCGGACCCAAGTCCGTTCCGTCCGCGACGAGTTCGGGCGCGTCACCCTTGACGGGGAGCGGAGTGTCCAGTTCGAGGGACACGACATATCCGCCGGCCGCCCGGGAAACGGTCCATCCGTCGCCCGACCGGACCACGGGGGAGTCCGAGTCCGTCGCGGCGGAGGCGACCGGAGCCCCGAGCACCGACAGCGCGCTCAGCGCCACCAGTCCCGCGACGCCGGCGGCGAGCGGACGCAGACGCGTCCGCGTGGGTCTTGGTATGTCCACGAGTGCCTGACCTCACTTTCGAGCGTACGGACGACAGCCGTCCGCACGCGGCGCGTCCGAGGACGCGATGCATCGATTGATCGAGAGCCGGGCAAACGTTCACATCTCAACCATCTTTATTGGGTAATGAAACTCAGAAGTTTCATATTTTTGATCTCTACGTCATCGAAAACGGGTTGAACGCTGACGCGTCGGATATGTCGCCCGTCAGCTCTGACCTGCGCTTTCGTAAAACGCGAAACAAAGGGCGGAACGCACGGTTCCGGACCGGAAGTTGTCCCCGGCCCACCCCTGTCGTATCGGCGCAAGGCGAAGATCCGAGCCCCTGACCACGGGAGCGCGCCCGGGGATTGCTGCGAGAGTGAGGGGCCGCTGTGCCGCGTCCCCGGCGGGGGCGCACCGCCGCCGCGATCAGTCCATGAGGTCTCCCGTAGGAGTATGCGATCGTGCCGACCGAGCGCCTGGTGACCTGGATCTGCCACCCCGACGACTATCTGCCGGAGTATGTGGACAAGATCACCGCACAGATGACGGAGCGCTGGGCGGAACCCTGCGCCCGGCACGGCTTCGCCTTCCGGTTCATCGCGGCCAACGAACTGGTGCCCGCGAGCGCGGACCGGCCGCGGCTGTGGCACGCGGGGGTGGATCTGCTGGAGACCCGGCAGGCGTACATCGTCGACGACGTCAGCGGTGACCCGCAGGCCACGCACTTCCTGCGGGGGATCTACCGCACGATCGACGCGAGCGACTCCGTCCTGCTCAACCGGTCGCTCCTCGGGCCCGAGTGCCTGGAGCGGGACAAACTGGCCATTCTGGCGCGGGCGGCGACGCTCGGGATCCGGACGCCCCGCACGGTGGCGCTGCCCTTCGGCCGGTACGCGCGCAAGGGTCTGGACGTCATCCGCAAGGAGATCGGCGAGGGCCCGTACATCCTCAAGGCCCGCGAGATGGGCATCGGTTTCGGGGTGCTCAAGCTGGACAGTTACGAGCAGCTCCGCGCCGCGGTCGACATCGTCTCCCAGACGGGACAGAGCTACATCGTGCAGGAGTATCTGCCCAACACGGGGGATCTGCGGGTGGCGATGGTCGAGGGGAAGTTCGCCGCCAGCATGCTGCGCAGACCCGCCGAGGGTGCCTATCTCGCCAATCTCACCCAGGGCGGGAACGCGAGCGCCAACCCCGACGTCGCCGCCGTACTGGGCGATGTGGAGCGGATCGTGGCGGATCTCCAGGCCGGTTATCTCTGTGTCGACTGGCTGCTGACCGAGGATGGTCCCGTACTCGGCGAGTGGGGCACCGCCATGGCCGAGTTCTCCTCCATGCCCGAACCCGCCAGGTCCCAGCTCGCCGATGCCTTCTTCCCCTGGGTCGGCCGGCTGCTGTCCGGGACCGCGGCGCCCGCCGTGACCCACGAAGTGACCCGTCGAGGACAGTGAGAATGACGAAGACCACGACAGAGGCGGACGCGTCGGAGGCGGCCTCGCATCCGCCCGCCGTCGGAGCGGGCCTGGGCTTCAGCCTGTTCTCCAACCTCGGTCTGGCGATCGTCCTGACACTGCTTCCGGTGACGGTGCTGCACGGCGGCCGGATCGTCCCGTCCGTCTTCTCCTTCGCGCTCTCCGTCCATGTCGGGTCGGCGCTGGTGGGCGCGGTGCTCACGCCGGTCGTGTTCAGCCGGGTCCATCCGGGCTGGATCCTGACGATCGCGTCCACGCTGAAGGCCGCCGGTGTGGCCACGGTCGCGATCGGCACCACGGCCCCGGCCCTCTATCTCTTCGCGGTGCTGGCCGGCCTCGGGGTGGGCATCTCACGCCCCGCGGTGCGTTCGCTCCTGATGAGCGCGGCCGGTGAGAACCGCCGTGCCCAGGTCTTCCAGATCTTCTTCATCCTGCTGAACACCGCCTATGTGCTGGCCCCGCTCGCGGCAGGACCGATCGGCAGGACGGGCGTTCCCGCGCTGTTCGCGCTGGCCGCCGTGGAGGTGGGCGTCGGGCTCACGGTCGGACTGCTCGCCCGCGGGCTGGACTTCGCGCTCCCGCCCCGGGGTCCGGGAGGGATGCGCAGACGGCTGGCGGTCCTCAGGAACCCCGCCGCGTCGGTGGTCCTCGGCTACACCTTCGCGATCTACTTCGCGATGGGCTTCCTCTACTCGATGGTGCTGCTGTACGAGGTGGTCAACCCCGAACTGGCCGAGCACCGCACGCTGTTCCTGAGCTATCAGCCGCTGGCCATCATCGCCATCCAGCTCGCCCTGCTGCCGTTCTTCGCCAAGCTGGGGCGCGGCGCGCTGTATCCGGCCGTCGCGCTGGCGGGCGGCGCGGGGCTGGTGCTGTCGTTCACCGCCAGTCTGCCGCTGGTCCTCGCGGGACTGACGCTGTTCGCGATCGCGGAGTCCCTGGCCTTTCCCAAGATCCAGGTGGAGGCGGCCGAGACCGTGCCCCAGAGTCAGCTCACCGATGTCTTCGCCCTGGTCAGTGTGGTCACGGCGGTCGGTGAGATCGTCGGCAACATGGCGGCGGGGCTCGCGGTCAGCACCTCGCTGTCCTGGCTCCCCAGGCCCGCGCACTCCGGTATGGCGGTCGGTCTGCTGGCAGGGGTGGTGCTGCTCGTCGGCGGTATCGCCCTCATCCGGTCCATCACACCGGCGGGCGCCCCGCCGCGGCCAGAGGGGCAGAAGTCCTGACGCCGCGGGAGATCCCGTCGTCGCGAGGGATTCCGTCGTCGCGAGGGATTCCGGCATCACGCCGGTGTTCAGTCATGGCCGTCTATGACCCGGCCCAGCAGATATCCGGCGTGCATACGGTTACGGGCACCGATCCGCGACATGATCTCCGATATATGGCGCTGACACGTCCGCAGCGACATACCCATGCGGCGGGCGATCACCTTGTCCTCAAGGCCTTCGACCAGCAACCGCGAAATGGAGAGCTGGATTTCCACGGACGTCCCCTTGACCTGCCCCCGGTCGTAGGAGACAGGAAACGGACGGGCCGCGGGCCAGGCCCGTTCGAACGTGTGGACCACGAAATCCACGATGCTCAGCTCACCGACGACCACGGCTCCGTCCTGATCGCCGTGCAACGGGAGGACCGCGATTTCCCGGTCGAATACGATCATTCGCATCAGCGCGTCGCTGAGCATACGGACATCGACCCCGAGCGGCGTCACATGTTTCACATAGTCGACCGTGACCTTGCTGAACTGAGCGGTGTGCTGATAGATCGTGCGCATCGAGATTCCCCGTCGCAGCACCGATTCCGTGCGCTCCAGCGCTTCGTCCAGTACATCGGCCGGCCGCGCGCCGCCCGGCTGTGAGGTGAGGATTTCCTGCCGCGCTCCCGCGGAAAGCTCCGTCAGCGCTTTCCGTACGGCCGCGACCTCCGGCAGAACCTCTATCTGCGGGCGGCTCCGCCGCTCCGCGGGGCTCTGTTCATAGATCCTGGTGAGCGTGTCCAACTCCGTCATCAGCCGTATGATCCGGCGCTGACGGTCCTCCAACTGCCGTACGGCAGGCGCGATGAGCCAGGCTCCGGCTATCCGCGGTGACCCCGGGGCGTAGGTCCCGTCGTCGGTCGGCCGGAGCAGTCGTAACTCCGCGAGGCGGTCGGCCAGCCGTGCCGCCTCGGCCTCTCCGACATCGAGAGCCTCGGCGAGTCCCGTTAAGGAAGCATTCCCGGAACCGCAAACATATTCGTACGCCTCGGTGATCCTGTCGTCGCCGGGAAACGGGGAGCTGTCGGCCGGTTGCAGTGGCTCCATCATCTCGCTACCTCACATCCGAACAATCCGAATCATATCCATTTGGGCGATTGGATGTACTTTCCACCCAACATATTTCCGCCTGGCGGCGATGCGACATGTCGCCACGCTGGAGGCGTCCCGCACCACCTGGCACATTTACGATGCGTAGGCACTGATGGGTTTAGGGGGGAATTAAATCGTGCAGCGCGTGACCAGTCATTCCGCGAGTCATTCCGCGAACCGTTCCGCCAGTGGTCCCGCGCGGGCCGGAATTCTCGGGTGGGGCCTCCGTTCCGACCATCTGGACTCCGCCGGTCCGAGTTCCGGCGATCCGGGCTCCGGCGACGATCTGGGCTGGGGCTGATGTCCGGGCTCCGCTACGGAGAGTACATCCTCGTTCACCGGCTCGACAGTGGCCGAGTGGCGGAGCTCGTACTGAACCGTCCCGACAGGATGAACGCGGTCTCCGCCGAGCTGGGGGCCTCCCTGGCCGCCGCCACCGCGGATCTCGCGGACGACCCGTCCGTCGGCGTCACCGTGATCACCTCCAGCAGTGAACGCGCCTTCTGCGTGGGCGCCGACCTCAAGGAACGCCGCGACTACAGCGAGGCGGACCGGACCGCCGCCCGCCCCGGCAGCCGCGCGGTCTACGCGGGTGTACTGGCGCTTCCGATGCCGGTCATCGCCGCGGTCGCGGGCTACGCGCTGGGCGGCGGCTACGAGATCGCGCTCTCCTGCGACGTCATCGTGGCGGACCCCGGCGCGACCGTGGGTCTGCCCGAGACCACCGTCGGGGTCATTCCCGGCGGCGGCGGCACCCAGCTCCTGCCCCGGCGGGTGGGCGCGGCCACCGCGGCGCATCTCGTCTTCAGCGGACGCCGGGTGCCCGCCGCCGAGGCCTACGACCTGGGGCTGGTGGACTTCCTGGCGCCCGCGGGCCAGGCCCGTGCCAGGGCGCTCGACCTCGCCCGTACCTACGCCGCCAACTCACCCGTGGCGCTCCGGGCGGCCAAGCGTGCCCTGCGGCTGGGACACGGCAAGGACCTCGCGGCGGGCCTCGACGCCGAGGACGCCGCCTGGCACACCGTCGCGCTCTCGGCCGACTGGGCCGAGGGCGTCGCGGCCTTCAACGACAGACGCACGCCGGACTGGCCCGGATATCGCACGGCAATCGACAGCCGCCCCTGACCGGGGCGGCTGTTTCCGAAATAACCGATCGCGCGGGGGAGAATATGCTGCGGGAGACCGATCCATCAAAGAGATTCCATGACATGGTCCCCGGCGGCCCGTCCAGCGGACCGTCCGGAATCGAACTGGCCGAGAATCTCGACACCCTGTCACGGGCCCGGCTCGAAGAAATCCAGCAGCGCAATCTCGCGGTGACCGTGAACGCCCTCCGGGAGAATCCGCGGGTGGCCGCGAGCTGGCCGGGAGCGCTCGATCTCCGGGTGGCCCGCGATCTGCTCAAGCTGCCGCTGTTCTCCCCCGCCGATCTCCAGGAGACCTGTCCGCCCGCCTCGGAGAACCTCGTCCTCGGTAACGCCTCCTCCGGGCTCGTCCTGCGCTCCAGCGGGACGTCCGGACTCCGCAAGATGATCTACCACTCCTGGCAGTTCAGCCGGCGGGTCTCCTGTCTCGGCGCCCGCGGTGTACGCGCCGCGCTCAGGCCGCGTCCCCGGCGCGTCGCCAACTTCCTCTATCCCGCCGAGCTGAACGGCGCGTTCGGCTTCGCGCAGGAAGTCACCGAGCTGCTGCCCGCGATGGCCTTCCCGATGGGCAGCAGCGCCCTCGCCTCCCCCGAGACGCCCGAGGTGCTGCGCGACCACCGGGTCGACACCGTCATCTGCTCGCCCTCCGCCGGCACCCAGCTCCTGACCGGCGACACCACCCGTGAACTCCTGCGCTGTGTCACCAACTTCCTCTACATCGGGGAGATCCTCGGGGAGAGCAGGGAGCGCCGGCTGGACGAGATCCGGCCCGATCTGACGGTCCGCTCGTTCTCCTACTCCACCAGCGAGACCGGTCCCATCGGCTACCAGTGCGCCTATCAGAGCGGCTCGACCCACCATCTCCACGAGGACGTCCTCGTCGTCGAGGTCATCGACACGGACGCCGAGCGGATCCAGCCGGACGGACGCGTCGGCGAGGTCGTCGTCACGACGCTCACCGACTCCGGGATGCCGTTGCTGCGCTACCAGGTCGGTGACGAGGGGTACATCGAGACCGAGCCCTGCCTGTGCGGCAGCGCCGCCCGGCAGCTGACCCTCACGGGACGCGTCGGCCAGTCCATGAACGTGGACAGCACCACCATCTCCCGCGACCTCGTGATGGAACGGCTCGGGACGCTGGGTATCACCGACCCCGCCGACTGCCAGTTCCAGGTGGTCCAGCACGATCCCGGCTTCTCGATCAGGCTGCTGCTCTCCGACCGTACGCCGGCGGGGGTCACGGCCGAGGACGCCGTCGCCGCCCTGCACGGCGCATACCACATGGGGAGGGTCTTCACCGCGCCCTCCTACCGCGGCCTGACGCTGGAGCGGGTCGACGGCTCGGCGTTCCACCACACCGCACGAGGCAAGACACCGTTCTTCGTGGAGCGGTCCGCCGGCTGACCGCCGTCGGCCGACGGATACGCCGTCGGACCACCGCGAGGACGCGACGGAGCGACCGCGCGGACCGGGTGGCGTGACGCCCTCAGCACCATCCCCAGATAGCACTGGAGATATCCGATGCCGCGTACGACCGAACGAAGCAACTGGGTATCAACGCGCGTCGACAAGACGTCGGACGCGCTGACCCGGGCCATCGCCGCCGATCTGACCAGCCATGTCTTCGCCGCCCGGGAGGGCAAGGAGGTGATCCTCGCCGACGGCTCACGCGCCGTCGAGTTCATCTCCTGCTCCTATCTCGGCCTCGACACCCACCCGGCGCTGGTGGAGGCCGCCGTCACCACACTCCGCCGGGTCGGGGTGCAGTTCTCCTCGTCACGCACCCGGATGCGCTACGAGGATCTGGAGGCCCTGGAGAGCCTGCTCGGCGCCATCTACGGCGACCGCCACGCCACCTGTTTCACCGCCGTCGGCAGTGTCCATCTCGGCGTACTGCCGCTGCTGGGCAGCGGTGTGCTGCCCAGCTACCCGATCGCGAGGAACGGCGCCGCGTTCCTCATCGAGCGGACCGCGCACGCCTCCCTCCAGGTGCTGCGCGGTGTACTCGAACAGATCGGCACCGTCGACCGGTTCGACTGCGAGCGGCCGGAGGAGCTGGCGGCCAGGCTGGCGGCGGTCCAGGAGGCCGGGCGCACCCCGATCGTGCTCGTCGACGGCGTCGGATCCATGGGCGGTCTGATCGACGTACGCGGGCTGTACGGCCTGTGCGCGGCGGCCGGGGGATATCTCTACGTGGACGACGCGCACGGGGTGTCGATCACGGGGGCGCGGGGGGCGGGCTTCGCGTACGAGGAGTTCCGCGGCCTGCCGGGCGGACTGCCCGCGTCGGTGGTGCTCGTCGGCTCCCTCGCCAAGGCCTTCGGCGGGAGCAACGGCGGCTTCGTGGTGCTGAACAGCGAGGAGGACTCCGTACAGCTCCGCAAGTTCGGCAATCCGCTGATCTTCGGCGGCCCCATCGCCCTGCCCGTCGTCAGCGCCTGCCGGGTCTCGGCGGAGCTGCATCTCGACGGTACGGTCGCGCGGCTCCAGCGGGACCTGTGGCGCAACACGGAACTCTTCGACTCCCGCACCGGCGGCGCGCTGTTCAACGCGGGCACCCGCTCCCCCATTCGCGGGGCGTTCTTCGAGAACGAGGAGGACGCGCTGCTGGCGGCGGGGCGGCTGCGCAAGGCGGGCATCATCGTGACCCCGGCGTTCTTCCCCACCGTGGCGAAGGGCAGCGGTCTGATCAGGATGGCCGTCTCCGCCCTGCACACCGCCGAACAGATCGAACTGGCCACCAACGAGCTGGGGGTGGGGGCGTGACGACGGGGACCGCGCGCGCGGCGGAAGGCTCACGTACGGCCGCGACGGGCGCTTCGCCCACGGCCGCGACGGGCGCTTCGCCCACAGCGGCGGAAGGCGCGCGGCTGAGTACGGAAGGCGCGCGGCTGAGTACGGCGAACGCCGGGCCCCGGCCCGCCGTCGTCGGCTTCGGCACCGCCACCCCCGCCAACTCGTACACCCAGCGGGAGATGCTGGAACTCTTCCGGATCGAGGACCCCCGCATCCGGTCCGTCTTCCTCAACAGCGCGATAGAACGGCGCTATCTGACGCTGCCGCCCGAACTCGCGGACGGCACCCGCGCCACCGAGACCCAGGGCGAACTGCTCGCCAAGCACAAGGAGCAGGGGGTACGGATCGCCGCCCACGCGCTGGAGACGGCCCTCAAACGGGCCGGTCTCTGCCTCGCCGACGTGGGCTATCTGTGCTGTGTGACCACCACGGGACTGCTCACCCCGGGCTTCTCGGCCCTGCTGATCAAGGAGTTGGGGCTGCCGGTCTCGGCGAGCAGACTCGATGTCGTGGGCATGGGCTGCAACGCCGGGCTCAACGCGCTCAACGCCGTCGCGTCCTGGTCGGCGGCCAACCCCGGGCAGGCCGCGGTCATGGTCTGCGCGGAGGTCTGCTCCGCCGCGTACGTCTTCGACGGCACCATGCGGACCGCCGTCGTCAACAGCCTCTTCGGGGACGGTGCCGCGGCGATCGCGATGGTCACCGACCCGGCGGCCGTGGATCCTCCCGAGGAGGACGCCCCGCCGACCGGCACGCTGCTGAAGTTCGCCAGCCGGATCATCCCCGACGCGGTGGAGGCGATGCGCTACGACTGGGACGACACGCACGGCAAGTTCAGCTTCTTCCTGGACCGCGACGTCCCCTATGTCGTCGGCGCGCACGCCGAGGAGGTGGTCGGCCGGCTGCTCGCCGGCACCGGTCTGAGGCGCCCCGACATCGCCCACTGGCTGGTGCACTCGGGCGGCAAGAAGGTCATCGACTCGGTCAAGGTCAATCTGGGGCTGAGCCCCCACGCCGTGCGCCACACCACCGGGGTGCTGCGCGACTACGGGAATCTGTCGAGCGGATCCTTTCTCTTCTCCTACGAGCGGCTGATGGAGGAGGGCCGGGTGCGCCGCGGTGACTACGGCGTGCTGATGACGATGGGCCCCGGCTCCACGATCGAGACGGCGTTGGTCCAGTGGTGACCCCTTACGCGAAGGATGAAGGAACCATGACTGTGTCCGGCATACGCGACCGGGCCGCCGCGGTCCTGACGGTCGGCGGGGACGAGGAGCTGACTCCCGCACTGGTGGCCAGGGTGAAGGCCGTGGCCGAGGAGGCGGAGGGCGCCGACAGCGGAGTGGTGCTGCTCCTGCTGGGCACCGGCACGGGCACCAGCACGGGCACGGGCAGCGGCTACGGCCCGGGTGACCGGGGGGACGGTACGGACTCCGGCGAGCGGGCGGGCGGCTCGCCTGTCGCGGGCGGCTCCGGCGGGCGGGCGGAAGTCTCGCCTGTCGCGGGCGGCTCGCCCGTCGGTACGGGTATCCATCTCGTCAACACCTGGGAGCGCGCACTGCGACGGCTGGAGACGGCCGACCGCCCCACGCTGGCCCTGGTGACGGGCGTCTGCACGGGACCCGCGCTGGAGACCCTGCTCATCGCCGACCACCGGATCGCCGACGGCACCGTACGGCTGCGGCTCGCGGGCGGCGAGGACGGCGCCTGGCCGAGCACCGCCGTACACCGGCTGGCCCAGCAGATCGGTACGGCCAGGGCCCGGCGGCTGCTGCTGCGGCGCCCCTGGCTGGACGCGGAGCTGGCGGCCGGACTGGATCTGGTGGACGAGACGGTGACGGATCCCCAGGAAGCCCTGGAGCGCGCGGCGGTGGTGTCCGAGGAGCTGTCGGCCGTGCCCGGACGCGAATGGTCGATCCGGCGCAGGCTGCTGTTCGACGCCACCCTCAGCTACGAGGAGGCGCTGGGCGCGCATCTGGCCGCCTGCGACCGCAGCCTGCGCCGCCGCGACCCGGTCGGGACGGGGGCCCGGTGAGCGGCGACGGCCTCACCGCCGCCGCCCAGGCCCTGGCCGTGGAGATCCGTACCCGTGAGGCCCCGCTCGCCGCCCTCCCGTCGCGCTCCGGACGCTCCGAGGACGAGCAGGGCCGGGCCGCCGCGATCCACCGCGTCTGCCGTGGACTGCGCGCCTCCTTCCTCCGTACGCATGCCGCCGGGGTCTACGACCGGCTGACCGCGGGACGTACCAGGCGGCTCGGGCTCACCGCGCTGGCCGAGGCGGCGGCCGAGGCGTTCCCCGGTCTGGTGCCCACCCGCGCCGAGCTGGACGAGGAACTGCGCCACACCCAGGCGGAGAAGGAAGGCCGGGAGATCGACCAGGGCATCTTCTTCCGGGAGATCCTGCGGCTGCCGGAAGCGGGCGGGCATCTCGTCGACGTCCTGCGCGACCCGACACCCCGGGCACGCGGACTGCTGCCGGACTTCCGCGCCACCGGCCGGGCCGAACTGGGCAAGGTCACCGTGGAGCGGCGCGGTGACGCGGGCCATGTGACCTTCCACAACGAGTCCTGTCTCAACGCCGAGGACAACGAGCTGATCGCCCAGTTCGAGATCGCCGTCGACCTCGTGCTCCTGGACGACGGCATCCGGGTGGGAGTGCTGCGCGGCGGGCCCATGACCCATCCGCGGTACCAGGGCCGCCGGATCTTCAGCGCGGGCGTCAATCTCGCCGATCTCCACCACGGCCGTATCTCGTTCACCGGTTTCCTGCTCCAGCGCGAGCTGGGCTACATCAGCAAGATGTACCGGGGCCTCTCGACCGAGGGGCGGCCCGACACCTTCCCGGCCCATGGCACGGAGAAGCCCTGGGTGGCGGCGGTCGACACCTTCGCGATCGGCGGCGGGGCCCAGCTGCTGCTGGTGATGGACCAGGTGATCGCCGCCGCCGACTCGTATCTCAGTCTGCCCGCGGCCCAGGAGGGCATCGTGCCTGGCGCGGCGAACTTCCGGCTGGGCCGGCTGACCGGTGCCCGGGTCGCCCGTCAGTTGGTGCTGGGCGGCCGGAAGATCTGGGCCGGTGAGCCGGACGCGCGGCTGCTGGTGGACGAGGTCGTCGACCCCAGGGCGATGGACCGCGCGGTGGAAGAGGCGGTGGCGCGGCTCGCGGCGCCCGCCGTGCTCGCCAACCGGCGGATGCTGCGTCTCTCGGAGGAGCCCGTCGACGCGTTCCGTTCGTATATGGCGGAGTTCTCGCTCGCGCAGGCGCAGCGGCTGTACGGGGAGGACGTGCTCGACAAGGTGGGCCGGTTCACGACGGGACCGTCGGCCGCGAAGGAGGCCGTACGGTGACCATCCGGACGGGTACCGCGAACGAGAAGGCGAACGGGACCAGGCCCGCGACCGGAGCCGGAGCGCCAGCCGCGGCGGGGGCGGGAGTCGGAGCGGGAGCCGCCGCCGGAGCGGGAGCCGTACTGCGCCGTGACGCCCTGCACGGCTCGCTCGGTTCCCCCGCCATGGGGTCGATCAACTTCCTCAACGAGGTGATGGGCCGCTTCCCCGACGCGATCTCCTTCGCCCCGGGCGCCCCGCACACCAGCTTCTTCGCCGAGATCGACACCGCCCGCCACACCGCCCGCTATCTGCGCCATCTGGAGGAGGAGCGGGGGCTGAAACCCGAGCAGGCCGAGCGGCTGCTCTACCAGTACGGGCCAAGCCGGGGCCTGATCAACGGTCTGGTGGCCGACGCCCTCCGTACCGACCAGGGCATCGACGTACCGCCGGAGTCCCTGGTCATCACGGTCGGCTGCCAGGAGGCGATGCTGCTGGCGCTCCGGGCGCTCGTCGCGTCGCCGGCGGATCTCGTCGCGGTCGTCAATCCCTGCTTCGTCGGGCTCTCCGGGGCGGCCTCGGTGCTCGGTGTGGACCTGGTGCCGGTCGACGACACGGAGGAGGACACCGGCGGCGCCGACGGCACCGGCGGCACCGGCGGCGGCACCGAGGGCGGGATCGACTTCGCCCAGCTGGACGAGGTGTGCCGGGCCGCCCGGCGCGCGGGACGCCGTATCCGGGCGCTGTACGCCGCGCCCGACTTCTCCAACCCGTCCGGCGGCTTCATGAGTCTGGAGGCCCGCCACCGGCTGCTCGCCGTCGCCGAGCGCGAGGACTTCCTCGTACTGGAGGACAACGCCTACGCGTTCACGGCGGAGCAGCCGGGCGCGCTGCCTCCGCTCAAGGCGCTGCCCGGCGGCGAACGGGTCGTCCATCTCGGTACGTTCGCCAAGGTGTGCATGCCGGGGGCCCGGGTCGGATACGTCGTCGCCGACCAGCCCGTACGCGACGCCTCGGGCCGTACGGGACTGCTCGCCGATGAACTCGCCACGCTCAAGAGCATGGTGACCGTCAACACCTCGCCGCTCTCGCAGGCCGTCATCGGCGGCATCCTGCTGGAGCACGGCGGATCGCTGGCCTCGGTCGTCCGCGCCAAGGCGGAGCTGTACCAGCGGAATCTGCGCCTGCTGCTGGACGCGCTGGACCGCGGGCTCGGTCCGGGCACGGGCGCGCCCGCCGGGGTGTCCTGGAACCGCCCGCGGGGCGGCTTCTTCGTACGGGTCCGGCTGCCCGTCGCGGCGGACGAGCGGCTGCTCGAACGGTCGGCCCGGGAGTTCGGTGTGCTGTGGACGCCGATGTCGCACTTCTATCTGGGCGACGGCGGTGACCGTCAACTCCGCCTCGCGTGCAGCTATCTGGACCCGGACACGATCGAGGAAGGCATCGTCCGGCTGACGCGCTTCCTGCACGCCGTGTGCCCGTAGGCGTAGGCCCTGTTCCCCGAAGAGAATCCGAAGGACGTCATGGACGACATCAGCCCAGACACCGGCCCGGACAGCGGTCCAGACAGCGGCCCGGACACCGACGCGGAGACCGAGGCGCACACCGAGGCGGAGACCGAGGCGGAGACCGTGGCGGACACCGAGGCGGACGGCTCCCCGACCGCCGGCCGCCCCGCCTCCGCGCGCCCGAGCAGGCGCCGCGTCCTGGTGGGAGGCGGTGTCCTGGCCGCCGGAGCGCTGGCCGCCACGGGAGCGGGCACGGGCCTGGCGACCGCCGCGGCCCCGGGACCGCACCAGGACGGCGAGGGCGACGGGGACGGCGACGCGGCGGGGGACGGAGCCGGCCGGGCGACCCGTACGCTCACCCTCTTCGAGGGCACGAACATGGCCGCCGCGCTCTCCCCCGACGGCACCCGTCTCGCCATCGACCTGGTCAGCGCGATCTGGGTGGTGCCGGTCGACGGCGGCGAGGCCGTCCGGCTCACCGGTGACCTCCAGGACGCCACCCAGCCGCACTGGGCCCCGGACGGGCGCGCCATCGTCTTCCACTCCTTCCGTGACGGGAGCTACCAGCTCTGGTCCGTACGGCCCGACGGCACCGGGCTCACCCGGCTCACCGACGACGCCTACGACAACCGCGAGCCGCGGTACTCGCCCGACGGCGGCCGTATCGTCTTCGCCTCCGACCGGTCGGGCAGCAACGACCTGTGGCTGCTCGACCCGGCCACCGGCGGACTGACCCGGCTCACCTCCGGCGACGACGAGGAGGGAACGCCCTCCTGGTCGTCCGACGGCACCCGGGTCGTCTGCACGGTCAACGACACGGCCGTCGACTCCGTGGACATCGCGACCGGGGCACGCACCCGGCTGGTCACCGCGAGCGGCGACGCCAAGATCTTCGGTCCGGCGCTGAGCCCGGACGGCCGCCGGCTGAGTTACGTACAGATCGCGGGCGCCCGCGCCGAGCTGATGGTCGACGGCCGGGCCGTCGTGACCGGCGCCGACGTCCATGCCCTGCGCACCTCCTGGATCTCGGCCGACGAAGTGCTCTACACGGCGAACGGGCGGATACAGCGGCTGCGGCTGAGCGGCGGGGGCACTCCTCGTACGGTGGACTTCACCGCGAAGGTCACCCTCTCCCGGCCGTCCTGGCACCACCGGGTCAGAGACTTCACCTCGACAACTCCCCAGCGGGTCAAGGGAATCGCGAGTCCGGTCGTCTCCCCCGACGGGAAGCGGATCGTCTTCCGCGCGCTGAACGCGCTCTGGGTGGCGGCGACGGGCACCGGCGCGGCCTCCGGCTCCCCCGTCAAGCTGGTGGACGACGGCTTCTTCAACTCCGACCCGGACTGGTCGCCCGACGGCACGGCCGTCGTCTACGCGAGCGACCGTTCGGGCACCGCCGCCCTGTGGCGCCAGGATCTCTCCGGAGGCGAGCCGGTACGGCTGACCCGGCTGGCGGGCGCGCAGCTGACCCCGCGCTGGTCCCCCGACGGTACGAGGATCGCCTACCAGGACGAGAACGGCGGCACCTGGGTGCTGGAGGTGGCCTCCGGAACCGTACGGCAGGTGCTGCCCGTCGTCTTCCAGCCCGGCCGCCCCACCTGGTCCCCGGACAGCACGCGGCTCGCCGTCGCCGCGAACAAGCCGTACTCCCGCCGCAACCGGGCCGGGATGAGCGAGATCCTCTCCGTGGACCTCACCACCGGTACGACCCGTTCGGAGCCCGTGGCGCCCCACCGGTCGATCGCGACCCGGGGCGACGACGGGCCCGTGTGGACCCCCGACGGAAGACACTTCGTCTTCGCCATGGAGAGCACGGCCTGGCGGGTGCCCGTCGACACCACGGGAAAGATCACCGGCGCGCCCGAGCAGATCACCACGGAGGTCACCGACTCGCTCTCGGTGGACGCGCGCGGCCGGCTCCACTATCTGAGCAACGGCACGCCGCGGAGCGTCCCGGTCTCCGGCGGGACCCCGCGGACCGTATCCGTACCGCTCACCTACCGCCGTCCCATCGGCACCCGCACCGTGGTGCTGCGGGCGGGGGCCCTCTGGGACGGCCGCGGTGACCGGCTGCGCGAGAAGGTGGACATCGTCGTCAGGGGCGACCGGATCGCCGAGATCCGCCCGGCGGGCCGGGGCCGCGGCGACGAGATCGTGGACCTCTCGGGCCTGACCGCGATGCCGGGTCTGATCGACTCGCATGTGCACTGGCACATGCGCGGCCGGCAGTGGGGCGACCGCACCGGGCGCCTGCTGCTGTCGTACGGCATCACCACCGTCCTGTCGCCGGCCGACCCCGCCTATCAGATGGTGGAGACGAGGGAGGCCCTCGCGTCGGGCGCGCGCGTCGGTCCGCGTCTCTTCGGTACGGGGGAGGCCCTGGACGGGGCCCGGGTCTTCTACAACAACGTCCGGCCCGTCGTCGACGCCGAGCAGCTACGGCTGGAGATGGCACGCGTCACGGGGCTCTCCTACGATCTCGTCAAGACCTATATCCGGCTGCCCGCGCCGCTGGAGAGAGCCGTCACCCGGCAGGCCCACGAGCGCGGTCTGCCGGTCACCTCGCACTACGCCTACCCGCAGGCGGGCTACGGCATGGACGCCATGGAGCACACGGGCGGCGGCAACCGCGTCGGCTACTCGCAGACCCAGACCCGGCTGGGCCGGGCGTACCAGGACGCCGTCGCCGTACTGACCGCCGCCGGGATGCCCGTCACCTCCACGCTTCTGAACTCCTCCGTCCTGCTCGCCGACGACCGCTCACTCGTCACCGACGAACGCACCCGGCGGCTCCTGCCCCCGTGGGACTACACGGCCCTGGTGGCCAAGGCCGACGCGGCGGGCGGCCCGACCGCCGAACTGAACCGGGCCCTGCTGGCGGGCGGCGTGGACATGCTCCTGCGTATCCACCGCGCGGGCGGTACCGTCATCGCCGGTTCGGACGCCCCGCTCGACGACCCGGCCCTCTCCCTCCACCAGAATCTGCGCGCCCTGGTCCTGGGCGGCTTCACCCCCCACGAGGCCCTCCGCACCGCCACGGCCAACCCGGCGCGGCGCATGGGCGTCTCCTCCGAACTCGGCACACTCGCCCCCGGAATGCTCGCCGACCTGGTCTTCGTCGAGGGGAACCCGCTCCAGGACATCAGGGCCGCGGCGGCGGTACGGACGGTGGTGACAGCGGGCACACCGCACACGGTCCCCGCACTCCTGGCCCCCTTCACCGCCACCCCCGCGAAGGACGGCGACCCCGCCCCCAACCCGACGGCCCCCACCCTGGTCTCCCGGGAAACCACCCGCCACCACGCCTGGCACGACCCCCGCCCGAACGGCATGGGCTGCCTCTGCTGACGGCCGCCTCTACTGACGCCGCCTCTGCTGAACACCGGAGGCGGCCCGCCCGTCGGCGGCCTGGCGGCCGGTGGCCCGTCAGCGCGAGAGGGAGGCGAGCGTCAGCGCGAGAGGGAGGCGAGCGTCAGCAGCAGATGGGCGGATTCCGGGTGCTGGAAGTCCGAGTGCGCCCCCGAGGGCGACAGCTTGTTCTTCCAGCCACCGCGGTAGAGCCAGCCGGCGTCCACGTTCACGATCCGGTGGTCGAGTGCCCGCCGCGCGTACGCGGTGCGCGTGGTGAGCATCCGGATCGTGGACTGGGGGACCGGTGTCGCTCCGGTGCCCGAGTGGCCGATCCCCGGTTCTCCCTCCGCCCGCAGATGCCAGAAGCCGGTGGCCCGGTCCCAGCGGGAGTGGGTCAGTACGAGCGGACCGCGCAGCGGCGCCCCCGGCGCGCCGCCCGAGGGGAACAGCGCCGCGAAGTGACGGACGAAGGCGTCGCGCGGCGCGGCCATCTGGAAGATCAGCGCGCTGTCGACGGTGAACGGCCGGCGGGGATCGACGGGCGTGCTCCAGCCGAGGACACGCGGCTGTACGGGCCGTTCCGTGGCCCATTGCACGGCCTCGCACAGGAACCTGCCGCCGAACGAGTGGCCGACCAGGTGCAGATACTGGCCGGAGCGGTTGGTGAGCACGGCGGGGTTCTCGGGATGGGCGCGGTGTACGTCGAGATAGCCCAGCAGATGGGCGAGCACAAAGGGCGCGTGGCCGGTCCCGAGGGCGCTCATGGCGTGCGCCCGCTCGCGGATCCGCCGGAATCCGCCGAGCGTGGAGACGCTGGACGACGGCCAGCGCACCACCACGACCCAGGGCCGGAATCCCCGGGCGACGCCCGGATACCGTTCCCGGCCGGCCGCGCGCAGCGCCTGTGCCTGCTGGACGAGACGCGCCGCCGTACGCGAAGCCGTCCCGGGCGCGGTCTGCCAGCCGTGCACATACACATAGATGTCGGTGGCGCGCTCCGGGATCCGGAGGTTCCGCGCCAGATACTCGCCGACGCGGTTGGCGGCCACGATGGTGCCGGTGCCCGGGACCAGGAGCCTGCCGCGTTCGTCGAGATCCACCTCCACCGGGCGCACCGGTGCCGGTGCCGGTGTCCGTGGCCGTGCCTTTGTCCGTGGCCGTCTCTGTGTCTGTGGCCTGGCGGCTGTCCGTGGCGTGACGGCTGTCCGTCTCAAGAGGCCATCTCCAGGGTGCTGTCGATGCCGCAGTGCAGCGAGTAGGCGAGGGCCAGCGGATTGTGGAACTCTTCGGCGAAGCGGTGCACGAGCGTCCGTGTGATCTCACCGGCGGTGTGCTCGCCCGTCAGATAGAGCTCCAGGAACGCGTACGCGTACTCCGTCGCGAACACCTGGGGGATCTCGATCTGCGGTCCGAGCACACCCTCCGCCCCCAGACTGACGAACGCCTTGCCGAGGTGCTCCAGCTCGGGCGCGTCCGCCGCCTGCCCGGTGTGGCAGGCGTTGAGCAGGATGAACGGCGCGAAGCGCCCGGTGCCCTCCCGATGGCGACGGCGGTGCCGCTTGACGAGTTCGGCGTCGATGTCACGGTCGTCCGAGAGCCTGACAGCCAGATGCGGATGGGCCGAGCCGTTGGACACGAAGTGGCCGTGACACCAGAAATACATCACGTCGTCGTCCAGGACGGCTCCGCTGAGAGCCTCCAGGAACGGCCCGGACTCGGTGCACACCGTCAGGCTGGAACGCTCTTCGAGAAGTTTGCGGACTTCGGGCGCCCGGCCCACCGATTCCAGGGTGGAGTCGGTGTGAAGGCTGGTGACCGGCTGCGGCACCCGGCGCTTCCACTGCTTCTGGGACGCCACATACGAGTGTCCGGTCTGCTCGACCTGGTGCCGGTGGCCCAGAAACGCCTGCCACGGGTTGTCACCCGTCTCCGGGTCGATGGCCAGCATGGGCCAGGGGAGATAGATGTCGGAGTCGAAACTGACGCGCAGCGATCTCTCACCGCCGAGCACATCCGTCAGAAAGGCCCGGAGCGAGTTGAGTTCGGGACTGGTGCCGTCCAGGAGACGGTCGAACAGGTCGAAGCCCTCCGCGGCCAGTTCGTCGGTCAGGGGCCCGGTCACGGACGCCAGGCCGGAGAGATCGGCCGAGTCGGCGAGCGGGAAGCCGCCGACAGGAGCGCTGTCGTACCCGTCGGTGTCGTACACGGCGGGCTGATAGCGCACCAGTCGCTTCTGCCAGACGGTCCGGAGTCTCGCGGCTCCGCGCAGTGCGGCCTGGCCGGTCATCGGCAGAACGGCGTGATGGGTCCCGGTCCTGGGAGTGCGCTCGCCCGACATCCACGCCGTTAGGAGCAGCTCGTCGGCCAGCCGGTTATGACGCAGCGTCACATTGAGATCGAGTGGATCCTTGCCGCGCGTAGGCCGGCCCCGGCCGTGGCGGCGCGGCGGCAGCGCCGCGTAGTGCAGCGAGGGATTGTGCCGTATCTCGATGGTGGCGTCTTGAGGCATACCGGCGGTCTCTTCCTGGGGTGCCCGGATACTACGGAGCGGCGGGAACGTCGAAGTTCGCTTCCAGGTCCTGGAGTACGACCCCGTACTCCAGGTCGTACACGGTGAAGCGGATACGGTGGGCTCCCGGTTCGGCGGCCGTGAAGTCGAAGCGGGGCGGCGCCGAGCCCGGCAGATACTCCGCGACCGGGGGTTCGACCGTCGCCTGCGACTCGACTCCCACCACCAGCAGCAGGGGCGGCAGACCTTGCGCTTCCGCCCCTTCGCCCGTCTCCACCCCTTCGTCCGCTTCCGCGTCGGCGCCTGTTCCGTCGGCGTCGGCGGGGGCGTCGGCCTCATCGTCGGGGGCGGTGGCGGGGGCGGACGAGCGCCCTTCCCCGGCCGTCGTGTCCCCGGGCCTTTCCAGCCGCATCTCGATCGGGGCGGGATGCCCGACGCGCGCCTCGGCGAGCAGCGTGACCCTGGGGACCCAGGCGGGGCTCAGCTGGGCGAACTGGAGCCGCAGAGTGCCGAGCCGGGGGTGGTCGGACCCCAGCACCCGTTCCCAGGCCGTCAGCAGTTCCTCGAAGACCGGTCCCATACCGTCCTCGCCCGACCGCGCCCGGAGGACGGCCAGTTCGGTCCGGCTCTCCAGCGTGTCGGGATGACCGGCGCCGAACAACCGCGCGCGGCCCGCGCAGACGGCCTCCAGCAGACCGATGGCCTTGGCCCAGTCGCCCGCTTCGCCGTAGGCACGCGCGAGGCACTCGACCGTGGTGGGAAACCCGTCGCGCGGCCGGTTCACGGAGGCGACGACCGTGGTGATGAAACCGCCGTCCGTCTCCCCGTCCCCCTCCCGGTGGATCCGGGCCAGGGCGTCCACGGTGCCCGGATACCCCAGGCCGAGGACGCGCGAGCGGTCGGCGACGACCGCCTCGTGCAGCGTCGCGGCCCGCTCCGGCTCACCGTTCTGCAGGAGTGCGTACGCCAGGGCTTCACGGCTGTCCAGCACATCCAGATGGTCGGGTCCGAGCAGCCGGGTGTAGTCGTCCACCAGTCGCTCACAGATCTCCACGGACCGACCCGGCCGACCGGTCTGTGTGTGAACGAGCGCGAGCCGGCCAAGGGCACGCAGGGTCTCTCGGTGCGTGTTCCCGAACGTACGGCGGCAGACGGAGACCACGTCCGTCAGCAGTTCCACCGCCTTGCGGAGGTCACCGGCCTGACCGAAGCAGAAGGCGAGCTCGGTCCTGGTGTCCAGGGTGTCGGTATGGTCCGCGCCGTTGATCCTGGTACGGATGTCGACCAGCTCGGTGAGTTCGCCGATCGCGGTCCGGTACCGGCCTGTCAGCCCGAGCACACGGGTCCGCGCCGCACGGCTGTTCAGTGCGGCGGGATGGTCCGGCCCGTGGACCCGGACCCGGTCGGCGACCACTTCCGCCTGGAACTCGGCCGAGCGGCCGTACTGCCCCGCCGCGCGGTAGGCGTAGCCCAGCTGGCTCCGGACATAGAGGGTGTCGGGGTGGTCGGCGCCGTGCAGCCGGGTCCGGTCCGCCAGCAGACCCTCGATGGCCTCGACCGTCCGTGGATAGTCACCCGCGTCCCAGCGGGCATCGGCCAGATCGGCCCGCGCGTCCAGTGTCTCCCCGTGTTCCTCGCCCAGGATCCGTATTCGGTCCGCCAGCAGGGATTCGAGTACGTCGATCGCGCCGCTGAGATCCATGGACGACTGGAGGCTGTAGGCGAGGTACTTCCGGGCGTCGAGCGTGTCGGGATGATCGGGGCCGAAGATCCGGCCGTAGTCCTCGACGAGTTCTCTCTCCAGGGAGATGGCTCGCTTGTACTCACGAGCCATACGGCAGCCGAAGGCCAGATTCTCGCGGGCGGTGAGAGTGGCCGGATGATCCGCGCCCTGGACTCTGCGGTAGTCGTCGACGAGCGCCTCGTACTCGGCGGTCGCCCGCTCGTAGTCCTTCCCGAGCTGGTGGGTGAAGGCCAGCCAGGTACGGACGCCCAGCGTGTTCTGGTGATCGGCGCCCTGGATACGGGCGTGATCGGCCGCGAGCTGTCCGTAGAGCGAGACGGCCTTCTGGTGATCGCCCGCGTTGCGGTGGGTGGTGGCCAGATCCTGACGTGCCGAGAGAGTCGCCGGATGATCCGCGCCCTGCGCCTCCAGCAGATCGGCGACCACCGACTCCAGCTCGACGACGGCCCGTCGGAACTCTCCCGCCCTTCGGTACGCGTTCGCCAGAGCGTTCCGTACGCCCAGTGTGCCGGGATGGCGCGGACCCTGGATCCGCGTCCTGTCCTGGACGGACCGCTCGTAGAGCGAAAAGCTGCGCTGGTGGTGTCCGCTGTCCACGCAGGCGTACGCCAGGTTCTCGCGGGCGACGAGAACGGCCGGATGGTCACTGCCCTGGAGACGGACACGGTCGTCGAGCAGGGACTCGAACCCGGTGATGGCTCGTCCGTGGTCGCCTGCGAGCTGGTACGTATAGGCCAGGCTGTTCCGGCTGTCGAGCGTGTCGGGATGACCGGCGCCCTGGACCCGGGTGCGGTCGGTGACCAGCTCCTCGTAGCACGACAGCGCCCGCCGGTGGTCGCCCGCCGATCTGATGGCGTGGCCGAGCTCGCTCCGGGTGTCCAGCACATCGGGGTGATCGGGGCCCTGCACCCGTGTCCGCTGTGCCAGCAGTTCCTCCAGGAGACCGATCGCCTCCCGTGGCTGTCCTGCCAGCCGGAGGTTCTCGCAGAGAGCCTGCTTGGCACCCAGCACACCGGAGTGGTCAGGGCCCTGTACTCGTACGCAGTCCTCGACGAGGGCCGTCAGGAGTCCGATGGCCTCCCGGTGGTTCCCCGCGTTCTCGTGGGCCCAGCCGAGGGAGTACCGGGCGGAGAGCACATCCGGGTGCTCGGGGCCGTAAGCCTCGGTGAGATCGGCGACCACGGTCACGAACTCACTCACCGCCGTGCGGTGATCGCCTGCCATGACGCGTGAGAGCGCGAGCTGTCTCCGGCTGCCGAACACATCGGGGTGGGCCGGCCCCAGCACCCGGATCCGGTCGGCGATCAGCGTCTCGCACAGGGATATGGCCTGCCGGTAGTCGCTGATCCACCAGTGGGCCCTCACCAGGCTTGAGCAGGCGGCGAGCGTGGACGGATGATCCGCGCCCTGCACCCGTCGACGGTCGGCGAGCAGCAGTTCGTAGTCCCTGATGGCCTGTCGGCTGTCGCCCGACAGCAGGCGCGCGTAGGCGAGCACACTCCGCGCGCGCAGGGTCTCGGAATGTTCCGCGCCCCTGACCCGGATGTAGTCCGCGGCAAGTCGTGTGTACAGGGAGAGGGCCTCGCGGTAGTTGCCCGCCTCCCGGTGGACGAATGCCAGGTCGTCACGGACGTCCAGGGTGTCGGGGTGGTCCGGGCCCATGGCTCTGACGCAGTCGGCCAGCAGCGCCTTGGCCTCAGGCAGTGCCGCCGCCGGGCCCTTGGCCCTGTTCAGCGCGTAGATCAGATCTTTCCGGCTCTTCAGGGTGACGGGGTGGTCGGCGCCCTGGACCCGGGTACGGTCCGCCGTCACGGACTCGTACAGTTCGAGCGCGCGCCGGCCGTCGCCCGCCTCGCTGTAGGCGTCGGCGAGCCAGCCCCTGCCGGTCAGGGTGTCCGGGTGGTCCGGGCCGAGGACCCGGGTGCGGTCCTCGACGGCCTGCGCGTACAGCTCCAGTGCCAGAGCGTGGTGGCCCGCCTCCAGATGGGCGTACGCGAGATTGTTCCTGCTGGCCAGAGTGTCGCGGTGGTCCTCCCCCAGCACACGTGAGCGGTCCCCGACGACGGCCTCGAACTCCCGCACGGCGTCCTTGTGCTGTCCCGCGGTCTGGCGCGCGTAGGCGAGTGCGTTACGGCTCGCGAGGACGGCGGGGTCGTCGGGTCCCAGAACCTCGGCACGCTGCGCGGCCACGGCCTCGAACTCCCGCACCGAACGAATGGGGTCGTCCGCCTTGCGGTAGGCATAGGCCAGGTTGTTGCGGCTGGTGAGCGTCGACGGATCGAGCGCGCCGAAGATACGGACGCGGTCCAGCCAGACGTCCTGGCAGAGCATGACCGCCCGAGCCGGGTCGCCCGCCTTGCTGTGGATCTCGGCCAGGCTGTCGCGGCTGTCGAGGGTCTCGGGATGGTCGACCCCCAGCAAGCGGGTCCGCCCGTCGACCACGGCCTCCAGAAGCGGGAGGGCGAGCACTTTCTGTTCGCGGGCGACGAGTTCGCCTGCCGCGCGCCGGTACATCTCGATGACACGGGGCTCGGGCACCGGGGAGGGGTCGGTGGCCGCCAGCGACCGGATGTGCGGAAGCAGGGCGAGCCAGCGCCGCTGAGTCTCCTCGGACCGGGTCTCCGTGTCCGGCGCCTCGGAACTGGTCTGTGTGTCCGGCGCCCCGGACCCGGTCTCCGTATCCGACTGCTCGGATGCCGCCTTCGTATCCGTGTCCTCGGATCCGGTCTGCGTGTCCGGCGCACCCGTCGAGGTCTCTTCGGCGAGTGCCCGCGTCTCTTCGGTGAGTGCCCGCGCCATGACCAGCTTGGCCTGTTCGCACGATCCCGCGTCGGGGACCCCGGCCCGTAACGCCGCCTGGAGCAGCCGGTGCACGGTGACCGTCTCCGGGCCCAGCGTGATCAGGCCGTAGCCGGCGAGCACGGCCAGCGCGTCCGGCACGGGGTGGCCGTCGGCTTCGAGCGGCCGCAGAACGTCCAGGGGCAGCGCCTCCGGCGCGTACCAGACCAGCGTGTTCAGCAGTTCCACGGCGAACGGCTTACGGCTGCGGATCGACGGGAGGCTCGTCTGCCAGATACGGCGGATGGTCTCGGCGACCTCGCTGTCGACCGCCTGTGCCTGCCACAGGGCGTCCGGCGTCGTACTGAGCCTCGACCGGTAGTCGGCGAAGGTGATCCTGGTCTGCCGCAGATAGGCCGCAGCCTGTGCCAGCGCCAGCGGCAGATGTCCCAGATCGTCGGCGAGCCCGCCCGCCTGCCGCCGTTCCTCGGCGTCGGCCGGGCGGTCGGGCAGGGCGACCCGGCAGAGCAGATCGACGGAGTCCGTCCGGTCCAGCACGTCCAGGCCGATCACCCGGGCCCGCGCGTGCCAGCCGGTCGCCGTCCGGCTGGTCACCAGCTGATGGCCGCGGCCGAGCAGCCGGCCGATGGAGGGGTTGAGGGATATCGGGTTCTCGGCGTTGTCGTAGACGAGCAGCCAGCGGCCGGAGTGATGGTGCAGCCAGCGCAGCGCCCACTCGGTGCGCTCCTTGGGCAGGGCTCCCAGAGCCCAGCCCGGATGGAGATAGACGGCCAGATCGGCGAGCGCGGAACTGGTCTGCTCCTCGGTCTCGGCGGCGATCCACCAGACCACGTCGTACTCGTCGAGGCGGCTCTTGGCGTAGTGCAGGGCGAGCGATGTCTTGCCCACCCCGCCGAGCGCGCGCAGCGTGGCGACTTGGGTGATGACACCCGCTCCCGCACCGGAGTCCAGTGCCTCACGGATCCGTGCGAGAGCGTCGCCGCGGCCGACCAGTTCCTCCGTCGCCGCGGCGGGCAGATTCCGGACGGGGACGCGCGGGACGATCCGCGCGATGGCCGCCTTCGCCACGGCGTCTATGACGATCGCGTGCTCTTCGGTGTGCGGATTGCCCCCGGTGTGGGCGGCCACGGACGTACGCCCCGCCGCGAAGCTCTCCTGATCCCTGGCACCCACGGCACGAGACGCGCCTATCTCGTTGGATATGATCATTTCAGTGGGAACGCCTTCAGTGGGAACGCCCAGGCCGCGGGCCTTAAGACCGGTTCACACACCACTTTTCCCGCTGTCATTGTGTCCCCCCGACACCAACCCTGAATCCGGCGTCCCAGATAAGCCCCTGATAAGTCGCCAACTCTACTGTCAGTCAACGGAGTTGTCATAGTCCCAGGGAGAGGGCCGCCAATGTGCGGTTTTTTTCCCGCTCTCCTGTGTGCGGTTTTTTCCTCCTCTCCGGCGCGGCGGGGCGCGCGCTGCCGCGGGGCGCGCTACGCGCTACCAGCGCACCGGAAGCCGGCGCAGTCCGCGCAGGAGGCTCGGGCGCCACTCGGAGGCGGCGGAGGCGTCGGCGAGGGCGAGCCGCGGGAAGCGGTCCAGCAGCGCGGGCAGCGCGACCGCGGCTTCGAGGCGGGCGAGCGGGGCGCCGAGGCAGTGGTGGATCCCATGACTGAAGGCGAGTTGGGCGCGGTTGGCCGCCGGGTCGCGACGGATGTCGAAGCGGTCGGGGTCGGTGAAGCGCGCCGGATCACGATGGGCGGCGGCGAGGGAGATGACCACCCGCTCGCCCTTGGGTATGGGGGTGCCGGCCAGGGTCAGGGGCTCGGCGGTGTAGCGGTAGGCGGCGATCTGTACGGGCGGTTCGTAGCGGAGCGTCTCCTCGATCGCGCCTTCCAGCAGCCCGGGATCCGCGCGCAGGGCGGCGAGTTGGTCCGGGTGCGTCAGGAGGAGGCGGACGGCGCTGGAGATGAGGTTGACGGTCGTCTCATGGCCCGCGACGAGCAACAGGAAGGCCATGCCGAGGAGTTCGTCGGGGGAGAGGTGGTCACCGTTCTCGTCGTGGGTACGGACGAGGGCGTGCAGAAGGTCGGTGTCCTCCGAGCCCTGGGTGTCTTCCCCGCCCTGGGTGTCCTCCCCGCCGTCCGCCCCGGTGTCGAGGCTCCGCTTCTCCTCGATGAGCCCGGTGAAATAGGCGGTCATCGAGGCGGCGGCAGCGGCGGCGCCCTCCGCGTCGTCGAACGCGACGACTTTGCCGGACCAGTCGTGAAACGCGTCCCGGTCCGCGACCGGCACCCCGAGGAGTTCGCAGATGACGGTGATCGGGAGCGGAAAGGCGTAGGCGCCGACGAGATCGACGGGACCGCCGGGTCCACCGGGTCCGGCAGTTCCCACGGGTTCCACGGGTCCGTCGGGACCGGCCGCCGCGGCCATGGCGTCGAGGAGCCGGGCGGAGATCCGCTCGATACGCGGACGTAGTGCGGCGATCCGGCGCGCGGTGAACTGACGCGAGACGAGGGCGCGCAGCCGGGTGTGGTCGGGCGGGTCGACCTGGAGCATGTTGCGGCCGATCGCGTACCCGCCGTCGCTCTCGAACTCGGCCGAGTGCCGGATGTCGTTGCGCAACCGGGGATCCGCGAGTGCGGCCCGGACGGCGTCGTACCCGAGCACCATCCACACGGCCTCCCCACCGGGCATCCGCAACCGCCGCACAGGCGCCTGGGTGCGCAGCACCCGGTAGGCGGGATAGGGATCGGCGAAGAAGTCGGGGGCAGCGGAGGTCAGTTCAACGATCTGGTCAGCGCGCATGGAGCCTCCTCAAGAACTGGGGACACTTCCCCGTTTCTAGTAGCCCCGACCCTACCAAGAAGCGGGGACTCCTCCACGGTTCAACTTGGTTCAGGGCAATCCGTATGTGGTCGACTGGACGGCATGACGAGTACGAGGACGCTGTACCTCTTCGGCAGCGCCGCACCGCCCGTGCTGGACATCGCTTCCGTGATCAGGGACGCGCACTCCCGGGGACGGGACGTGCGGTCGACATGATGGCCGAGGCCGGATACGAGCCCGACGAGGAACTGTGGCGGGGACCGGACGACAACCGGATCACGATCGGCGCGCGGACCTGGCACACCCGGCCGGGCGGCTGCGGCCCGATCGCGCTCATCCCCAAGAAGCCGAAGCCCGACAAGCCATCAGGCGCGTAGGCTCCGTGCCCGACGGAAGGAGCACGCCATGGAGTGGATCGACCCGCGGTACGCGGAACTCGTGGCGGCCATGAAGCGGGCCGAAGCGGAGCAGTCCGACGCCGACGACGAACCGCGCCCCTTGCGAGGCTTCATCGTCCCGCCGAAGGACTGACGCGGTGAGAGAGGAGCCCTGACCGCACACGCGGCCGGGGCTCTTCCTTTTCATAATCGCCAGACCCTGGGACCGGCAGCGGCCCCAGCCAATGAACTTCCCGACCGCGCCGGCCGGCTATCGCGCGACCAGGCAGGCGCTCGGTCCAGCCCCTGGCCACGCGGAAGCACCGTTCCACCTCGCCAGCGCATTTCCCTGGTGATGGGACTTCACCACACGGCTCTGACACCATGGAGCTATGCGGACGAGCTTTGGTCAAGCAACGGCAAAGCCCCTCTAACACCGCAGCTCAGAAAGGGTGGTCCCCGCGCAGGCGGGGGTGGTCCGGACGTGACGCTCCACGAGTACGACGGCGCGTAGTGGTCCCCGCGCAGGCGGGGGTGGTCCGTGCGACTGCGTGCACATGCCCGCCACCCTCATGTGGTCCCCGCGCAGGCGGGGGTGGTCCGGCCCTCGCCGACCAGGCCGCCGCCGCGCAGGCGGGGGTGGTCCGCAATGGACGGACGCCGATCGGGACGGCTGCACGTGGTCCCCGCGCAGGCGGGGATGGTCCGCGCCCGCGCGGGCCGCGCGCCGTACGGCGGCCGATCAGCGCGAGGCGCAGCGTGTGGCCGCGGCCCCGGCTCAGCGGCAGGTTGATCTGGCAATCCTGGAGAAAACCACGGAGCGCCTGGATCGGGAGAACAATGAGATCCGCAGCGAGCTGACGGGGCTGCGCGGGCTGGTGCGGGCGTACTCGTGGACCGTGGACCGGCCGATGCGTCGGATGGAGCACGCGAGGATCCCGCCGGCGGAAGAGGACGTGCACGATCTGGTGCGCGACCACATGCGCACGGGTGCCTGACAAACGCGCGGCGCACCGCTCTCCTCCGGGAGGGCGGGGCGCTTTCGCATGTCCGGGGCTACTCGTCCAGGTCGATCGCGAAGTCCACGACGGTCGTATCGCCGCGGCGCACGATCGGGTGGGCGACTTCGACGATCCGTCCGGTGTCCGCGATGTGCCGGCGCGTGTAGCGCAGGACGGGCACGCCCGCGCCGATGCGCAACGTCCGGGCCTCCAGGTCCGTGGGCATTGCGGCGGTGAACGACTCGGTGATCCGGGTGACCGTGATGCCGAGGCTGAGCATCTGCGCCCGGGTGCCGCCGGGCCAAGGCTCGTTGATGGGGTCGGAGATCGGGGTGCCCGCGACGTCGGACCAGCGGACGTAGCTGGTGCTCATCTGGGTGGGCTGGTCGTTGTCGTAGAACACGAAGTGCCGGGCCAACAGCCGTTCGCCGGGCTCGCATTCGAAGAGCCCGGCCAGCTCCGCAGTGGCCTCGGTCTTCTCGAACCGCTTGTCGAGCCGGTACTCGGACCAGGCGATGCCCTGGTCCCGGGTGTACGGGGTCGCCTTGGCGCCGGGTGTGGTCCGGTAGCGGTCGGCGGCCATGCGGTGTACGGGCGGCCGGGGCCGGACGCGTGTGCCCGCGCGGGCGCGGGTCTCGATGAGGCCCTCGTTGCCGAGGAGCCGCATCGCGTTGCGGATCGTGGTGTCGGAGACGCGGTACTCCTCGCACAGGGCGGGGAGGGTCGGCAGCTGGTCGCCCGGCCCGAACTCGCCGCTGGAGATGCGGCGCCGCAGGTCAGCGGCGATCCGCAGGTACTCGGGCTGTGCCACCACCGCACCACCTTCCAAATGGTCGAGTCAATCTGAGTACACATACTCTCGCGATCCGCTTGACCTGCGCCAACTCTGGCGACAATCTGAGTACAGAAAGACAGTATCCGTACTCAGATAGCGACGAAATCCGGGGGACAGTCATGTCCGAATCGGGGCATACCTGGCGGCAGGCCTACAAGGGTCATCCCTCAGAAGCCGCGCAGGTCCGCGACTGGATCCGCAGCCGCCTCGACCACGACGACGCCCCCCTCATCGCCAACGAACTCTTTGTCGCCGTCCTCGGCAGCCTCACCGCCCGCCGCCCCGACGTCATAGAAATGACCATCTCCACCGCCGGGCGCCGCATCCGGATCACCGCCACCGGCCAGCACCCGCTGCCCATCCTCCAGGTCCACGGCCCCGGCGCCCTCATCATCAGCCGCCTTACCGAGTCATCCGGCGTGTCCGTGGACGGCTTCGGCCTGTGGGCGCAACTCACCGCACCCGCCGAACTGGAGGCACTCCAGTGACCAGCCCTGCGCCGCGCACAACGCACTACACCACGCCGGAGTGCCGAGGGGACGTACAGAACGGTGCTACGGGCCCGGAGAGATCCGCATCGAGCAGCCGCCGCCCCCGGCTCCGGCAGCGCTGACCCTCCGCTGCGGCTGCTGGTGCCACACAGACCAGCCGGCCCCCACTGACCCCCGCCCCGGCCGGACGCATCCGGCCAGGAAACCCCGGCCGGGGCGGGTTCCACCACCCATCCGAAAACAGGAGGCACGCAACCATGAGTATCACCAGCCAGGCACCCGCCACACGGGACGCCCGAGCCCTGCTGACACCCGAGGAGTTCACGGGCGTCGTCTCCACCGTGCTGCGCGCCAACCCCGGCATGGAACAGCCCCTCGCCGAGCGCATCACGCTGGAGGCCCTTAAGTTCGTAGCCACCGCCGCTGGACGGACTGGGCGCCGTATGGCGCCGTCGCCCGTGGTCGATGAGGGCTGGCATGCCCTGATCCTCCACACCCGCGTCTATGCCGAGCTGAACGCCCGGCTCGGCGGGCGCTTCGTCCATCACATCCCCCAGCCGCCGAGCCCGACGCATGTCGGCGTCCCCGGCATCCTGGCGTCCACCCAGGCCGCGATCGAGCTGGCGGGTTTCGCAGTGGATGCCGAGCTGTGGCAGGTCGGCCCGAAGGCCGTGGCCGGAGCCGACTGCCAGCACGTGCCGTCCTGCGGGGACAACGACTGTGAGGTGGAGTGCGAATCGGGCCCGAACTGACCCGGCTGGACCCTATGGTGCTGGTATGAGCGCATCTGAACGCGACCAGCAGATGGCCGCGGTCCGCGAGTGCCGACGCCTATGGCGCACCATCAGGGCTCGCCGGTCCGGGCGCCGCCAGTGCCCGGGTCCGGGGCCCACCGTGATGGTCACCAGCAACGGGCCCGTCACCATCCCGTGCCTACGCTGCGGCGACGGATCGTCGTAGCCGGACACTCCGACAAAAGGTCGGGAGTCGTCGGCTCCCGATCTGCCCTACCGGCCCGGCCGGTCCGCGCTCCCAGTGCCCGGCCGGAACTCCTCACGCACCAGGAGACTGAGCGGTACACCGATCGCGTCGGCGACACGGACCAGCGTGTCAAGCAACGGGCTGGCGTGCGCCTTCTCGATTCGGTTGTACTGCGCAAGGGTCATATCGACGCGGAGAGCCACGGCCTCCTGTGGTCCCCGCGCAGGCGGGAGTGGTCCCTTCGCGATGCCCCGGGCGATCCGCTCCATCGTGTGGTCCCCGCGCAAGCCGGGGTGGGCCCTCCGGCACCGGGTGGCCGACGGCCGCCACTCGTTGCTCCCGCACGCGGCTGTCCGACCTCGGTTGGTTGACCTTGACCGACCTTCGGACGCAGGTCGGTGGCGTGGTCCGTTTCACCCCACCATTTTCGTCGCGTTCAATGCCAACGGCGTACCCGACAGCGCGCACGTACCACTCTCGAAACGACACGGCCGACGGATCGGTCGTCGGCTTATCAGGCGGTCTCTACCGCGACCGCAAAAAACAGCGATAGGAGCGCGTCAGGAACTGGGGCGTCCGCTGTCAGGATCGGCGGCGGTCGTCGGAGAAACCGCATCGCGCCTGCGTCCGTTTGAGGTACGCCGCGTGTTCCACGTCCAGGTCGACCACCGTGAACTCGTGAAACTCCATGATCAGTTGAGCGGCCAGCACCCACCCGAGCCGCCAGTCCTCGAACGTGACCCCGTCCGCGTCGTACGCCTCCGGAAACGCCCCACCCGGCCGGTACAGCGCCCCGTGCACGCCCCGCGCCGCGAACGTCCGTACCCGCAGTGCCACATACCGCTCACGCAAGTGCGGACACACCCCCACCGACATCACCGCGCACGGCACACACACCGGCGGATGGGTGGTGACATAGCCGGGCTCCCACAACTCCGGGCCGTCCACGTCCTCCCCCACCAGCCACAGCGTCCCCTCACGCGTACGGTCCGACGGGCCACCACAGACCTGGCACAGCAGCTTCCGCATCGCCCGGCGCTGCCGTAGGAAATGCACCTTCCCGAACTCCGGTCGCCCCTTCCCCGGACTCAACCCGATCCGTCGCCACAGGACACCCATCGAGTCACGGTCATACGGCCCCTCATCCGCATAGGCGATCCCCGCACCTCTGGCAATCACCACACCCCCGGGCCGGTGCTCCGAAGACCAGCACGCGATATACGGCACGACATCAGGCTGAGGGAACGCCCCGACCGGAGGCCTGTCCACCGGTGGCATCACCAGCAACCACCCTCACCAGACTGCCCGACCGGGAGCGCCAACTCCGCCCAGACCACCTTCCCCGGCCCATCCCGGTCAGCCACCCCCCACTCATCCGCCAAGGCATCCACCAGCAACAACCCACGCCCGTCGCACGACTCCGGGTCCGGTGTACGAGGCTGGGGACGCACGGGCGAACCGTCGTGCACCTCGATCCGCAAACCCCCCGAACTACGCACGTAGCGCGTCTCGATGCCCTGTCCCCGCGACACCCCCGCGTGCAGTCCGGCATTGCTGAGCAGCTCGGACACGATCAGGACCGCCGAATCCTCCAGCTCGGACAGCCCCCAGCCCGCCAGCGACTTCCGCAACTCCAGCCGCGCCAGCGCCACGCATCTCGGGTGACGACTCCACCGGAGGACCGCCGTCTCCACGTCCTCGCCCGGCAAGTGAGCATCCGAGTCGACCACAGGCCGCGCGGTCTTCACCGTCGTGGTGAAATCGAGCGGTCGGGATTCGGCATCGGGCGCGGTTGTTCCGGCTGTGGATTCAGGCATGTCGACGCTCCTCGCGCGTTGGCCGCCCGGGGCCGTCGGGACGGCCGCCGGGACTCATGGGGGACGCGAGAGCTGAATGCGGGCGGTGGCCGCGTCGAGCAGCGCGTCCTCAATGTCCGTCCCCGGCTCATCGGTGATCGGATGAGTCCAGGGTGACCGCCGTGCGATGGCCCAACGCTCACAGATTTGTGAGCGCTGTGAGCACTACAGGCCAACCCACGAGGCAAGGTTCGTGAGCGTGTCGGGCGTGCGGCGCGAGTGGTGCACAAGACCGGAGATCGTCTCCCGCGCCCCAGGGTGATATCGGGTCTGCTCCGGAGCAGCGCGGCGCGCCTTGACGATGGTGTCGAGCGCTGCCTCCGCCCGGCCCGTCTCCATTTCCGATCGCGCCCGGTCGATCAGGAAGTGGGCCCGCCGCGATGTCGCCAGATCGGCCGGCAGGTGAATGCCACCCGCTTGGCCAAGCGCATCCTCGTAGTGACGCATCTCGACCGCCGCACTCATTTTGTGCAAGGCCACGTTGGTGGGCCCGAACGACAGCCAGTGGACATCCGAAGCGTCTCCGATCCGATCGGCGATTTCTGCGGCCTGGCCGATGTGCGAAGCGAGCGCGGACTTGTTCCGGGCTCTCGCGGCGATGACCGTGGCACCCAGGTGGAGTTGGCCTGCCACGGCCTGCGCCTCACGGGCGTCACCGGCCTGGGCAAGGACGTGGTGGCCGACTGAGATAAGGCGCTGACCGATGGTGTACTCGCCCTCCCGGAAGTAGACGAGAGCGCGCATGTACTGGCGGATGGCTGCGAGGCACGGGTCCGAGGCCCGCTGAGCTGCCCAGTCCATACGGTCCAGAGCGACCGTGGACAGGTCGTAGTAGCCGAGTTTCACCGATACGTCGTGCGCGGTCCGGTAGGTGGAGGCCAGTGCCTGCCACAGTTCGGTGGACGGCGTGAGCCACGCCGTGGAGGTGAGTTCGGCAATGACGGCCGGCAGCGCGCGGGCCGCGTTACGCAGACGAGTGGCACGGACCTGAGCGCAGAGGTCGTCCGCCGCCGCCAGGAGTTGCGGAACGGGACGGACGGTGATCGTGTCATCGACCCCGAGGTCGTAGAGGTCCAAGGCCTCGCGGATCGGGCGGACCAGCTCGGCAAGGCGGTCTTGCTGCAGTTCGGTCACGTAGGGCTGACCCGTCAACGCGGTGACGTCGACTCTCAGGGCGTGTGCCACCGCCGCGACGAAGTCGGGGGACGCGGGGCGGGCCCCGCACTCGACTTGGTTGAGGAGGCTGTACGAGAACGGAATGCGGGCGGCGAGTTGGCGCTGGGTGAGGTGGGCCAGTTTCCGCTCACGCTTGATGCGCGCGCCTGTGTGGTCGTCGTCGAGCGAGGGCATAGTGGTCTCCGTTCCTGACTCGTCATCTGGAACGGTACTCACGTCCGCCCCCGCATCCGTCCGGTTCCGGGGCGTTCGTATGTGGTCGACTGGACGGCATGACGAGTACGAGGACGCTGTACCTCTTCGGCAGCGCCGCACCGCCCGTGCTGGACATCGCTTCCGTGATCAGAGACGCGCACTCCCGGGGATGGGACGTGCGGTTGGGGCTGACACCCACCGCAGCCCGATGGCTGGCCACGAGCCTTCCGGAGCTGGAGGAGCTGACGGGCGCCCCCGTCCGATCGGAGTACAAGCTTCCGGGCGAGCCGGACGTATGGCCGCCGGCAGACGCCATCCTCCTGGCGCCCGCCACGCTCAACACGATCAATCAGTGGGCGCTCGGACTGACGGAGAAGTTCGTGGTGGGCGTCGTAGCAGAGGGGATCGGCAAACGGATCCCGCTGGTGACGATGCCCTGCGTGAACGCGGCCTACGTACAACACCCGCAGTTCGAGCGGTCGATAGAGACACTGAGGAGCGCCGGCGTGACCGTGCTGTACGGACCGGGCGCCTTCGTACCGAACCAACCGGGCGAGAAAAAGCCATACCCCTGGGCGGCGGCCCTGACGGCGGTGGAGGCGGCGGCCAGCGCCGCCTAGACGCAGGCGCGGCCACCGAAACGGTCGCAGGGCGGCGAAAAGGCCAGGCGGCGCGACAGGCGGCGCCCGTACGACCGAGGCAATCACCGGACATCCGGCACCGGGTGAAAGAATGAGCGGAGGCCAAGCGGAATGACTGCCCGGTTCGAGGAGAAACAGCGGCTATGCCGGTTTCCCCGAAACTAAGCAAAGCCAGCCCATCGGCAGGATAAAAGCCCAGCTCAAGAAGTATGGTCCCCGCGCCTGCGGGGTTGGTCCCCCGCGCTTCTTCTGCCACTTCGCGTAGGACTTGTGGTCCCCGCGCCTGCGGGGTTGACCCCCGGACGCCCTCAGGCCGACGCGTCCCGCCACCGTGCCCGGCGCGTCCGCCGCGCCACCGCCCGGCGTCGCCGCCCTGCGCCGCGCCCGCCCCCCGCCGCCACCCCCACCCCCGCGTAAAGCATTGACGGGGTGACGTGTGCATGTAAGTCTCCGGATTGGGAGCGCTCCCATCACGTTCCGCCCTTCGCCCGCACACGAAAGGTGACCATCGTCATGCCTGTGCTCACGCGCCCGTCCCCGCCGTCCGCCCTGCGGCGCGGGCTCGTCGGGGTGTTGTCCGTCGTCCTGGCCGCCGCCGCGCTCGTGGCCACGCCCGCCCAAGCCGCACCGCCCGGCGCGGACGTGGAAGCCGCCGCCGCTATCGCCGTGCGGGTCAATCAGCTCGGTTATCTCCCCGACGGGCCCAAGCGCGCCACCGTCGTCACCACCGCATCCGCCCCCACCGCCTGGGAGTTACGCGGCGCGACCGGCGCCACCGTCGCCTCCGGAACGACCACCGTACGCGGCGGCGACACCGCCTCCGGGGACTCGACCCACCTCGTCGACTTCTCCTCGTACACCGGCACCGGCACCGGATACACCCTCCTCGTCGACGGGCAGACCAGCCACCCCTTCGACATCCGCGCCGGGCTTTACAACGGTCTGCGCTCGGACGCCATGTCGTTCTTCTACCAGCAGCGCAGCGGCATCGCGATCGAGGCGTCGCTCGCCGGCGGCGCCGCCTACGCCCGTCCCGCCGGGCATCTCGGGGTGGCGCCCAACAAGGGGGACACCAGCGTGCCGTGCCAGGCGGGCGTCTGCGACTACAGCCGTGATGTACGGGGCGGCTGGTACGACGCGGGCGACCAGGGCAAGTACGTCGTCAACGGCGGGCTCTCCGCCTGGCTGCTGGTCAACTCCTTCGAGCGCGCCGACCGCGCCGGCACCGACGCCGCGCTCGGCGACTCCACCCTCCGCGTCCCGGAGCGCGGCAACGGCGTACCCGACGTCCTGGACGAGGCGCGCTGGGAGCTGGACTTCCTGATGCGGATGCAGGTCCCGGAGGGCAAACCGCTCGCCGGCATGGCATTCCACAAGATCCACGACGCCAACTGGACGGGCCTGCCCACCCGCCCCGAACTGGACGCCGAACAGCGCGAGTTGCACCGCCCCTCCACCGCCGCGACCCTCAACCTCGCCGCCACCGCCGCCCAGTGCGCCCGCGTCTACGCACCGTACGACGCGGCCTTCGCCACCCGTTGTCTCGACTCCGCCCGCCGCGCCTGGTCGGCCGCCCGCGCCAACCCGAGTCTGATCGCGCCGGACTCCGACGGCAACGGCGGCGGAGCGTACGGCGACGCCACGGTCAGCGACGAGTTCTACTGGGCGGGCGCGGAACTGTACGCGACGACCGGCGAGGCCGCGTACCGCGACGCCGTCACCGCCTCCCCCTGGCACACCTCCCCCGGCGCCTTCAGCTCCTTCGGCTTCGGCTGGGCCGACACCGCCGCCCTCGGCCGGATCGTCCTGGCCACCGTCCCCACCGGACTGCCCGCCGCCGAGACCGCCCGTATCCGCTCCTCCGTCACCACCGCCGCCGACGCGCACCTGGCCACCATGTCCGGCCAGGGGTACGCGGTACCGCTCCCCCCGACCGCGTACGTCTGGGGCTCCAACGGCCAGGTGGCCAACAACGGCATCGTCATGGCCGTCGCGTACGGGCTGACAGGACAGCAGCGGTACCGCGCCGGAAGCATTGAGGCGCTGGACTACCTGCTCGGCCGCAACACCCTCGGGCAGTCGTACGTCAGCGGCTACGGCGAGCAGCCGTCCCGCAACCAGCACCACCGCTTCTGGGCCAACCAGTACGACGCCTCGCTGCCCAACCCGCCCGCCGGGTCCATCGCGGGCGGCCCCAACGCCGCGCTCCAGGACCCGGTCGCACAGGAGGAACTGTCCGGCTGCGACCCCGCCGCCTGCTACATCGACGACATCGGCTCGTACTCCACCAATGAAGTGGCGGTCAACTGGAACGCGCCGCTGGCCTGGCTCACCCAGTTCGCCGCCGAAACCCCCGAAGGCGGAGACGGAGGCGATGGCGGTGACGGCGGCGATGGCGGTGACGGCGGCGATCCGGCCTCCGGCTGCGCGGTCACGTACGGGATCGACAGCGCCTGGAACAACGGCTTCACCGCCACCGTGACCGTGAAGAACACCTCCACGGCCGCGATCGACGGCTGGACGCTGAACTGGACGTACGCGGGCGGCCAGCGGGTGACCAACGCCTGGAACGCCACGGTCTCCCAGAGCGGCTCCGCCGTCACCGCCAAGGACGCGGGCTGGAACAAGGCGATCGCCCCCGGCGGCTCGGTGAGCTTCGGCTTGCAGGCCACCTTCACCGGCAGCAATCCGCCACCTACCGCCTTCACTCTCAACTCGGGTGCGTGCGGCTGACGTCCGGCGGCTGAGATCCGGCGGCTGACGTCCGCCGTCCTGCGCTCAGGCGCTCAGGCGCTCCCCGTGGACATCCGGGCGGTCAGGGAGGAATCCCTGACCGCCCGCCCGCGGGTAGCATCGGCGACCACCGGACCGACCAGCGGACCGACCACCGAACCGACCAGCGGGACGCCCGGACGGTACGCACAGACGGGACGCGCTGGCGGTACGCGCAGGCGGTACGCACGGGCGGTACGGATCTCTGGGAGGCGGTGAGCCGGTGACGGGAGCGAGCGAGCGGAAGCCCGCGGCGCCGCTGCGGCGCGACGCCCGGCGCAATCGCGTCCTGCTGACCGAGGCCGCCCGGGAGGTCTTCGCCGAGCAGGGTCTGGACGCGTCCCTGGACGAGATCGCCCGCAGGGCCGGGGTCGGCAACGCCACGCTGTACCGTCACTTCCCCGACCGGGGGGCGCTCGTAGAGGCCGTCTTCCACGAGACGCTCGCCGAGACGTTCCGCGCCGGTGAGAAGGCGCGGGAGTGCGAGGACGCCTGGACGGGCCTCACCACGTACTTCGTCTCCATCTTCGCGGGCCTGGCCGACGACCGCGGGGCCAACGACCTGATGACCACCGGGATCCCGGGCGTGCCCTCGCTGGAGGCCCTCCACGAGCAGAACCGCGAGACCGTCCGGCTGCTGGTGGAACGCGCCCAGCGGCAGGGCACGATGCGCGACGACATCACCACCGAGGATGTGCTCTTCGTCCTGGCCGCGCTGGGCCGTACGGTACCCGCGCTGGCGGCCACCGCCCCCGACGCCTGGCGCCGCTATCTCCGCCTCAGCCTCGACGGCCTGCGGACGGAACCGGCCGGCGGGCTCCCCGCACCGGCCCTGACCCGCGACGAACTCGGTACGGTCCTGAGGGACCTCGGCCCCCACCGCACCCGCTGAACCGACGGCCCGAACGGACGGCCCGCCGGACCGACCGGCTGAGCCGACGGCCTGAACCGACGGCTGCCCGAACCGACGGCCGGCCCGCCGCCGTGCCGCACAGCGCGACGACCCCGTCGGCCCGCCCGGACCGACAGTCCCGACCAACGACCGGCCGAACCAACGGCCCGCCCGGACAGCCCGGACCCACAGCCCGGACCGACGGCAGCCCGCACGGACGGCCCGCACCGACGCCCGGACCGACGGCAGCCCGCACCGACGCCCGCACCGACGGGCCCGTACAACCATCCCGCCCCATCGGAAGTCTCCCTTTCAGCTCCGGGTGCCGTCGGGCGGCTCCCGCCCCCGCACGCACCCCGTATGCCGTGTAGGAGACGACGACCTCATGCCCAGCACCAGAACCTTCCGCACCACCCTCGCCACAGCCGCGACGACCGCGCTGGCCGCCGCGACGCTGGCCGCCGGAACACTGGTCGCGGGCGCCAGCAGCGCCTCCGCCGCGCCCTCCGGGCTCCAGGGCGACTTCAACGGCGACGGCTACCGCGACCTCGCGATCGCCGCGGCCATGGGCAAGGTCGGCACCCAGGCGGCCGCGGGGTATGTCGCCGTGGTGTACGGCACGTCGAAGGGGCTCGACCCCACCCGCCGTACGATCATCAGCCAGGACAGCGCGGGCGTCCCCGGCAGCGCCGAGAAGGGTGACTACTTCGGCAACGCCCTCGCCGCCGCCGACCTCAACCGCGACGGATACAGCGATCTGGCCGTCTCGGCACCCGAGGAGGACACCGCCGAGGGGCAGGCCGCCGGTACGGTCGTGATCGTCTGGGGCGGTGCGAAGGGCCTCAGCGGCGCCACGACCGTACCGAACCCGCAGCCGCTGTACGGGAGTTACTTCGGGGCAAGCATCGCGGCGGCCGACTTCACCGGAGACGGCAAGCCCGATCTCGCGATCGGCGCGCAGGGCGACACCAGCCCGTCCTGGAAGATCCGTCTCGTACGGGGACCGTTCGCCAAGTCCGGCGCCCGCGGGAAGCTGACCACCTACTCCTCCCCCGTCGACAACCCCTTCCTCACGGCGGGCCGGGTCACCAAGGACTCCGCCGCCGATCTCGTCGTCCAGGGCCGGAAGTTCGACAAGTACATCCTGGGCCCTTCCGTCTTCTACAAGGGCTCCAGCACCGGACTGGTCAAGGGAGGCACCCTGCCGGCCGGCACCAACGCGGCCATCGGCGATCTGGACAAGGACGGTTACGGGGACATCGCCATCGGCAATCCCGACGAGCCCGTCAACGAGCCCAGCGGCTCCAAGGGCGGCGAGGTCTCGGTCGTCTACGGCGCCGCCTCGGGCCCCAGTTCCACCCGCCGCACGACCCTCACCGAGAACAGCGCGGGCGTCCCCGGCGTGAGTGAGTACGGGGACGCCTTCGGCGCCTCGGTGGCCATCGGCGACTTCGACAAGAACGGCTACGGAGATCTCGCGGCGGGCGTTCCCGGCCAGTCCTTCGGCGCCGACCCCGACCGGAAGCTGTACGCGGGTGAGGTGATCCTGCTGCGCGGCTCGGCGAAGGGCATCACCGGCACGGGCGCCCGCGCGCTCTCCCAGGACACCCCGGGCGTCCCCGGCACCACCGAGGGCATCGACAGCTTCGGCGCGCGCCTCCTCGCCACGGACATCAACCGGGACGGATACGCGGATCTCTCCGTCGTCGCGTCCCAGGAGGACAACGACGCGGGAGCCGTCACCTACCTCCGGGGCGCCCCGTCCGCGTCCTTCCCCGCCACGGGCTCAACCGCCTTCGGCCCCGCCGCCCTGTCCCGCCCGACCACGTACAGCGACTTCGGCGGCCGCCTGGCCGGCTGACCCCCCGCCCGCGGCGCCACAACGGCGAAGATCCGGGCCCCGAAGGTCCGGAGCCCCGACGGGCGGGGCCCCGAAGGACCGGGCCCACTCCTCCAGCATGGTGAAATCCTCCGGCAGCAGTCCCACCCTCGGATCGATCCGCCGCAGCAGGGCCGGCCCGGCATGATGAGCGGCCACCCAGTCGCGGTCCGCGTCGGTGATCTCGTCGTCCAGCCAGGCGAACGGCCGTCCCGTCGCCCAGGCGACGATCTCCGGAGTCTTCCAGAACACACCGCCGCCCGGTTCCGGCCGGGGTGAGGACCAGGCGATGACCGGAAGAGCGGGCAGCCCCAGGACCGGTGAGACATAGCGGTTGGCCTCCTCCTCCCAGGTCGTCGCCCACACCAGCTCGAAGGGGAGGGCCGCCAGGGCAGGACCGTGGCCGGGGTTGAGCCACACACGCAACGGCTTGGGCCGCTGGTCCGGCCTCCCCCACGCGGAAAGCCGTCGCCGCTCGGCCGCCTCCCAGCGCGGAGTCATCAGACGGTGCGTCCGATAGCCCTCGGGCCGCCGGTGCGGCTTCGCGGCGTACGGATTCAACGGCCCGTCCACATCGACCAGCAGCAACGGCCGCGATGACACCCCGCCCACGCTCATGGCGTGCACCGTAATCGCGTCGGAGTCCTCGCCGCCTCCCGATTCCGGTCTGCCGTCGCGCGGGCGGCCTGGTCGCTTGTCCAGCGCGTCTTTTATCCAGCGCGTCACGTGTCCAGCGCGTCACGTGTCCAGCGCGTCACGTGTCCAGCGCGTCACGTGTCCAGCGCGTCATTTGTTCATCGCGCGGAGCATCGCCGGGCCGCCCGTGCGGAGGAAGCGGTGGATCAGGGTCGCGGCGAGGAGGAGGAAGACGATGTTGAGGGCGGTGGTGTAGTTCCAGGAGACGCCCTCGTCCGGGACTCTGGCGTGGGAGTGGTCCGGGACGAGGTCCAGGGCGCCGAAGAGGAACTCGACCGCGTAGCCCGCCGCCGCCATCGCCGTGAAGAAGACGGCGAGGATGAGGGCCGTCATGCGCGGGCCGTAGTACTTCCGGTAGATGTTGAGGATCGGGAGGATCAGGAGGTCGGCGTAGAGGAAGGCGATCACGCCCCCGAAGCTGATGCCTCCCTTCCACAGGACCACGGCCAGCGGCACATTGCCGATGGAGCAGACGAACGAGGCGATCGCCACGAGCGGGCCGATCAGGGGGCCCGTCAGTTTCGCGGCCAGGGGGTGGTCTTCGAGGAAGAAGGCGCTCCAGAAGGAGTCCGGGACCCAGGCGGCGATCGCGCCCGCGATGAGCAGGCCCAGCACCAGATCGCGCAGGATCGCGGCCCACTCCATGACGAAGACGTGCGCCACCGCCGTACAGCCCTCGGGGGAGAGGAGCCGCCGGGCGAAGGATCCTTCGCGCTGTACGGACGAGTCCATCTCCGCGTGGCCCTCCATGGAGCCGGTGAGGCCCCGCCCGGCCTGGGCCCGTGCCCGCGCGAGAAGCCGTTCGCGCAGGAAGACCCGGAACAGCACCGCCATGATCACGATCATCACCGGCCCGCCCACGAACTCCGCCAGAGTGAACTGCCAGCCCAGCAACAGGGCCAGGATCACGCCCAGTTCGACCACCAGATTGGTGGAGGCGATCTCGAAGGCCATGGCGGCGGTGAAGTTCGCGCCCTGGCGGAAGAGCGAGCGCGCCAGCGCGACGGCGGCGTACGAGCACGACGACGAGGCCACGCCCAGGCCCGTGGCCAGGGTGAGCGTACGGGGACGGTCGTCGCCCAGCAGCCGTACGACGGTCGAGCGGCGCACCACCGCCTGCACCACCGCCGAGAGCGCGAAGCCGAGGATCAGCGCCCAGGTGATCTCCCAGGCCATCGACCCCGCGATGGACAGCGCACGACCGATCGCCGACATGGTCACTTACCTCCCGAAGTGTCCCGCCATCCTCCCCTCGCGCACCCGTCCGGCACGTCAGCGGCACCGGCGCGCCATGGGCGCCTCGGACGCCATGGGTTAGAAAGGCGAGGCGACGGCGACCCGCCCCGGCGGGCGACGGCGGCCACGAGGGCAACCGCGACGGCGACCACGGCGGCGACCGCGACGGGCGCGAACGGGGGGCTCGGACAGATGCGAACGGTCAGGACGGGAGTGGATGTGACGGGACAGACGGCGGTACCCGACGAGTATCTGACGGGGTACGCGAAGCTCCTCGCGGCCGTCGCCTCGACAGGCCGCCGGCTCACCCGGGACGAACTGCTGGCCCGCCGGGAGCTGGGACGGCAGGCCGCCGAAGCCGGATTCGGGCTGCGCGCCCTCGTCGTCGCCCATCTCGCCGAGGCCCGCGCCCACTGGCCCGCCACCGCCGCCACCTCGGGCCCCGCCGCCACCTCGGGCCCCGGCACAGCCACGGGCCCCGGCGCACCCTCGGCCACCGGCCCAAGTCCGGCCGCCGGGTCGGTCACCGGGTCGGTCACCGGGTCGCCCGCCGCGTCGGTCACCGGCCCGGATACGTTCAACGGCCCGGATACGGCTACCGGCCCGGATACGGCCGCCGGCTCAGCCTCGGACCGCGGCTCCACCCCGGGCCACGGCTCCTCCCCGGGCCACAGCTCAGTTCCCGCCCCCGGCTACGGCTACGGCTCCGCCCCCGGCTCCGGCTCGGTCTCCGCCCGCGGCACCGTCGACAGTGTCCTCGCCGCCGTCGAGCAGGCCGTCGACGCGTTCGCCGAAGGGTACGAACGGGCCCAGCGGCTCGCCATACGGCAGGAGGCCGCCGCGCGCCGGGAGTTCGTCGACGACCTGCTGTACGGACGCAGCGATCTGGGGCGTCTGGCGGAACGCGCCGAGCGGTTCGGGCTCCGGCTCTCGTACGCGCACGCCGTCGCGGTCGCCGAGGGCGCCGTCCCGTACGACGAGGAGGAACCCGTCCCGCGCGCCGTCGAGGAGGCCCTGATCGGCCGGTTCGGTGACCGCAGCGTGCTGCTCACCACCAAGGCCGGCCGGCTGGTCTGTGTCGCGCCCGGCGACCAGGGGGAGGTCCTGACCTACTTCGCCAAGCAGGCCTTCGCGGCGACGGACGGCGGACGGGTCGCCATCGGCCGTCCGCAGCCCGGGGTGGGCGGGGTGGTCCAGTCGTACGAGGAGGCCCTGAACGTCCTCGACCTCGCCGCCCGGCTCGCCCTGGACGCCCCCGTCCTGCACGCCGCCGATCTGCTCGTCTATCCGGTCCTCACCCGCGACCGGCAGGCCATGACCGAACTCGTCCTCGGCACCCTCGGTCCGCTGGAGTCCGCCCGGGGCGGGGCCCAGCCGCTCATCGAGACCCTCGCCGTCTACTTCGACGCGGGATGTGTGGCGGCGGAGGCCGCGCGCCGGCTGTCGCTGAGCGTCCGGGCCCTGACCTACCGACTGGCGCGGATCCACAAGCTCACCGGCGCCGATCCCGCCGATCCCATGCACCGCTACACCCTCCAGACGGCCGTCATCGGGGCGAGACTGCTCGACTGGCCGGCGAAACCATTCTGAGTCCGCGGGCGTGAGTACAGGTGTGTGGTCACGGTCGGCACTCGGCGGCGGGCGGTCGGCAGTCGGCAGTCGGCAGTCGGCATTAAGAACGCGTTAAGACTGCCGGAATACGGCAATGCGCACAGACGTCCATGGATGGGAACATGGCGCCCTGCCCGAGGGAAACCGCGGGGGATCCGGGGCAGTGGGGGAGGGGGGATCCGATGACCTTGTTTCTGGGTCTCGGCATCGCGGGGATCGTACTGCTCGTCCTTTCGTTGATCTTCGACGGGATTCTGGAAGGGCTCTTCGGCGGGGTCGGGATGCTCAACGGCCTCTTCGACGGGCTGCTGTCGCTGCCGGTCATCGCCGGGTTCGTCTCGATGCTCGGTTTCGGCGGCGCGATCGTCCAGGGCACCACGGATCTCGGCACGGTACCGGCCGCCGTCGCGGGGGCGGCGGCCGGTGCCGGGGCGGGATGGCTGACCTGGCGGTTCAGCAAGGCGCTGATGCGTGACCAGACCGTGGCGACCCCTCGGGGCGACGATCTCGTGGGCACCGCGGGCACGGTCGTCACCGCGATCCCGGCCACCGGGTACGGCGAGGTGCTGCTGCGGCTCGGCGGCCAGACGGTGAAGTACTCCGCCAAGAGCGAGCAACCGGTGGCGTACGGGGCGGAGATCTGGGTGGAGGCGACGCTCTCGTCGAGTTCCGTCTCCGTACGTCCGGTCGACCGCTGATCCGGGCGTCACGGCCGGTCGGGCCGGACCGCGCGTCGCTACCGGGCGGGCCGGACCACGCGTCGCTACCAAGCGGCCGTCCGCCAGGGTGACCGGTCGCCAGATGATCGGCCGTCCGCCGGGGTGACGGGTCGTCACCCGGTCCGACGGCGGCCACCGTGCCGGTGACGCCAGCCACACCGAGCACACCAACCACACCGCCCGCGCCGACCACCGCACCCACCGCGGCCGGGCCGGCCAACACCCCCGTGCACCAACGCGGCGCGTGGACCGTTCCACGCGCACCGATTCGAACCGCTGTCAGAACTGCTGTCCCTCGGGGGGCAAGGGAGAGGCCACCATGAGTCCAGTCGTCATCGCCGTGCTGGGGGTCGTCGTACTCGTCGCCCTGCTGGCACTGGCCGTCATCACGCGGTACAAGGTCGCGGGGCCCAGCCAGGCGTTCATCGTCACCGGCCGCCGCGGCAAGCAGTCGACCGACCCGGCCACCGGCCGGGTGTCCATGGACACCAGCGGCCAGAAGGTCGTGGTCGGCGGCGGAGTGTTCGTCGTGCCGTTCGTCCAGCAGAAGTTCACGCTCGACCTGTCCAGCCGGCACATCCCGGTCGCCGTGCGCGGCGCCGTCACCCTGCGCGGGGTGAAGGCCAACCTCGACGGTGTCGCCATCGTCAAGGTCGGCGGCACCGAGGACTCGATCAGAGCCGCGGCGCAGCGCTTCCTGCGACAGCAGGGCGGCATCGTCGGCTTCACGCAGGAGGTGCTCTCCGGCGCGCTGCGCTCCATCGTCGGCCGGATGTCGGTGGAGGACATCATCCGGGACCGGGCGGCCTTCGCCGGGCAGGTCGCGGAGGAGGCCGAGGCGAGCCTGTCCGGGCAGGGGCTGATGCTCGACGCGTTCCAGATCCAGGACATCACCACCGAGGGCTCGTATCTGGAGGACCTCGGCCGTCCCGAGGCCGCCCGCGCCAAGCAGGAGGCCGATATCGCGGAGGCCGTGGCGCGCCGGGCCGCCGAGCAGGCCAGGCTGAAGGCCGAGGAAGAGATCGCGATCGCGCAGCGGACGTTCTATCTGAAGCAGGCCGAGATCAAGGCCGAGACGGACGAGGCGGCGGCGCGCGCGGCGGCGGCGGGCCCGCTGGCCCAGGCGGCGCGCGAGCAGGACGTGCTCGCCGAGCAGGAGAAGGTCGCCCAGCGCCAGGCCGCGCTGACCGACCGCGAACTCGACACCAAGGTCCGTAAGCCCGCCGACGCGGCCCGCTACCAGGCCGAACAGGAGGCCGAGGCGCGTCGTATCGCCCTGGTCAAGGAGGCCGAGGCCGACGCCGAACGCTCACGTCTCACCGGTGAGGGCGAGAAGGCGCACCGCGCCGCGCTCGCCGCCGCCGTACGGATCGAGGGTGAGGCGGAGGCCGCCGCGATCGGCGCCAAGGGCGCGGCGGAAGCGGAGGCCATGCACAAGAAGGCGGAGGCGTTCGCACGGTACGGCGACGCGGCCGTCCTCCAGATGCTGGTCGAGGTGCTGCCCTCGGTGGTCGCGAAGGCGTCCGAGCCGCTCAGCGCGGTCGACAAGATGACGGTGATCTCGACGGACGGCGCCGGGCAGCTCGCGCGTACGGTCGCCGACAACGTGGCCCAGGGCGTCGAACTCCTCAGCGCCACCACGGGGGTCGACCTCGCGGAGCTGCTGAAGGGCCTGGCGGCGGGCAGGACGGGCGGGCCCGGCGGAACGGGCGCGGGCGCGGTCCCGGCCCAGGTCCCCGCCAGGACCACCGAGGCCAACGGACGCATCGAGGTCACGGACTGACACGCACCGACGCCGTGACGCCGTGACACCGGTGTAGGGGAACGGGGGACACGGGGGGACACGGGGGGACACGGGGGGACACGGGGGGACACGGGGGGACACGGGGGAACGGGGGAAGCGCCGTGGAGCGGCGCGTGGAGGGCCCGGCCGACGGGGGAAAACCGGCCGGGCCCTTCCGCGTCCCGCCGCGTCCACCACGCCACGGCTTAGAGTGCCGGAATGCCGTCGTACAGCATTGGCCAGGCAGCGGGACTGCTGGGCGTGAGTTCGGAGACCGTCCGCCGCTGGGCCGACAGCGGTCAAGTGGCCATGGAGCGGGACAGTTCGGGAAACCGGGTGATCGACGGGGTGGGCCTGGCCGCGTTCGCCAAGGAGCGGGCGGTGGGGCTGCATCCGGTCCCCGATGAACCGCTGACCTCGGTCCGCAACGCGTTCGCCGGGATCGTGACGGCGGTGACGCTCGACGATGTGGTCGCCCAGGTGGAGATCCAGTCCGGACCGCACCGGCTGGTGTCGCTCGTGACCCGCGAGGCCGTCGAGGAACTGGACATCCAGGTGGGGGCGTCCGTCACGGCCCGGGTGAAGTCGACCCACGTCCATGTCGACAGACCGCACCAACGCAATGCGTGACACGGGAGACCTCACACCTGACGCCTGACGCGTGACGCCTGATCGCGTCTGCCACCCCAACCCGCTCTCCCAGCTCACATCAGCGAGGCAAAGAAGCACTGTTGGCTCGTATCCGAGATTCCCCCTACCGGCAGCTGGGCACACCAACTGTGGCAGCCGCCTCCCGAGGGGGAATCCGATGAGCCGACCCAGCGTCAGCACCGGCACCAGTCCCAGTACCGGCACCAGTCGAAGTACCGGCACCGGCACCGACACCAATTCCGGTACCGGCGCCGTCACCCCACCACCCCGCACCGTCTCCCTGCTGCTCAGGGGAGAGGTCGAGCGTCCCGTCTCACTGACCGTCGCGGATCTGCGCGAGCGGTGGCAGCAGCACCGCGCCGATGTCGTCTTCCACTGCGCGAGCGCCGGACCACGGCACCACACCTTCGAGGGGCCGCTGCTCCGCGAAGTGGTCGACTCGGCGAAACCGGCCTTCGACGCCCGACGGCGCAAGGACCGTTCACGCTTCCTGCTCGCCGTCACCGGCGGGGACGGGCACCATACGGTGCTCTCCTGGGCGGAGATGGACGCCGACTTCGGGAACGTGCCGATCCTGCTGGCCACCACCATGGACGGACAGAGCCTGGAGTCGGCGGGAAGCCAGCTCGTGGTGCCCTCGGACCGCTGCGGGGCGCGCTACATCAGCGCGATCACCAGCGTCTGGATCGGCGGCGTCGCTGTCGGCGGCCTCACTGTCGGCGACGCCACCGACAGCGACGCCACGACTGACCTCCGTCAGCCGATACGGGCCACCCCCACATAGAACGAGCTGTGCGCGTCCTCGGGCGCCGCCGTGTCCTTGTACCAGCGCGGCGCCGTCACCAGCCCGGGTTCCACCATGTCGAGCCCGTCGAAGAACCGCTCGACCTCGGCGCGGGTGCGCAGCCGCAGCGAGATACCGCCCTTCCCGTACGTGTCGTTGACATGGCCCACCAGCTTCTCCGGCTGGAAGTCGGCCGTACCGTGCGAGAACAGGAACAGGCTGCCCGCCGGCATGGCGTCCACCAGGGTGCGGGTGATGCCGTACGGGTCGTCCTCGTCCGGGATGAAGTGCATCAGCGCGATCAGGGACAGGGCGATGGGCCGGCCGAAGTCCAGGACACCGCGCGCGTGGTCGAGGATCTCCAGCGGCCTGCGCACATCGGCCTGGATGTAGTCGGTGGCCCCCTCGGGCGTGCTGATCAGCAGCGCTTCCGCGTGACGCAGCACGATCGGGTCGTTGTCGGTGTAGACGACCCGGGACGCCGGGACCGCCTCCTGGACGATCTGGTGGAGATTGGGCTCGGTGGGGATGCCCGTACCGATGTCGAGGTACTGGTCGACACCGCTGCGGGCGACCCAGGCGGCGGCGCGGTGCATGAAGGCCCGGTTCAGCCGCGCGTCCTGCTTCGAGGCATCGGGGAGCTTCTTCCCTATCTCCTGGTCGACCGTGTAGTTGTCCTTGCCGCCGAGCAGATAGTCGTACACGCGCGCCGGGTGGGGCTTGCTGGTGTCGACCTGGGGCTTGGGGGTGCCTGCCGTCATCGGAACTCCGTTAACTCCGTGGTGGTGAGTCTGAGCCTGTGGGGGCGTGTGTCGCGTGCGTCACGCCTGTCGCGTGCGTCATGTCTGTCACGCCTGTCGCATCTGTCACATCCGTCGCGCGCACCTCGCAGCACCTCGCGCGCACCTCGTGCGCACCGCGCGTGGCGAACGCACAAGACAGAAGAAAGGGGAAGGGGAGCCGGGCCGGGCCTCACAGCTCCTTGCGGAAGTCGGTGAGTATCTCCTTGGTCCGGCGGGCGGACTCCGCGTGGGCGACCATGCGGTCCATCGCCTCCTTGTGCTCGGAGAGCTCACGGGCGTTGTCGAGATAGAGCGCGCCGGTCAGATACTCGATGTAGACGATGTCCGGCAGCTCGGGTATCGAGAAACGGAACAGGACGAACGGGCTGTACGTACCCGGGTGGTGGCCCGAGGCGAACTCGGCTATCTGGAGCGTCACATTGGGCAGTTCGGACACGTCGAGGAGCCGGTCGATCTGGGTCCGCATGACGGCGGCGGAACCGACGGGTCTCCGTAAGACCGTCTCGTCCATGACAACCCAGAAGACCGGCGGGGCCTCCGCGCGCGTAAGCAGCTTCTGCCGCTCCATCCGCAGCGCGACCCGGCGCTCGATCCGCTCCGGATCGGACTTGCCGACCTCGCCGAAGGCCATGACGGAACGCGCGTAGTCCTCGGTCTGGAGCAGTCCTGGCACGAAGTGCGGCTCGTAGCAGCGGATGGTCTTGGCCGCGCCCTCAAGGCTCACATAGCCGCCGAACCAGTCGGGCAGCACATCGTGGAACCGCTGCCACCAGCCGGGCTTGACGGCCTCCTCGGTCAGTTCGAGGAAGGTGGCGCGCTCGTCGTCGGGGAGACCGTACGCGGACAGCAGTATCTCGACGTACGGGATCTTGAGCGCGACCTCGGACATCTCCATGCGCCGTATGGTCGCGGCGGTGACACGCAGCAGCTTGCCGGCCTCGTCACGGCTGAGCCCCGCGCTCTCGCGGAGGGACTGGAGCTGCTTGCTGAGGACGAGCTGTCCGATGGTAGGCGCGGAACGCGGCTCGCTCACCCTCCACCACCGACCACCACCGCCATGCGGGAAGTCTCCCACAGCGGCCTGATCAAGGACATGGCGGTACGACGGATGTGACGAGGGCCCTACGGGCTTACGGCATACGGGAGTTACCGGGCGGGGGCGGCCGGCGGAGGCACACACCAGCGCTCCCGAACCCCGCACACAACGAAGCGCGCCCATCACACGGAGTGACAGACCGGGGGGCCGATCACAGGAACGCATGACGGGAACAGGCGACCACCGAGAGTAAAGATGAACTAATGGCGTCGAGAGGGATACCTTGCAGTAGCCGTGGGATGGCCCCCGACGGTTAGCATCGAGTTCCGCCGTTACCGAGAGCTGGGGTGATCTGGACGTGTCCCGACCACGTGTGGGTGTGGCCGTGCTGACCATGGGAACCCGGCCCGTCGAGCTGCGTGCCCTGCTGGACTCCGTCGCCAAGCAGCGCGAGCCCGCCGCCCGGATCGTCGTCGTCGGCAACGGCGCCCCGCTGCCCGAGTTGCCCGACGGGGTGGTCGGGGTGGAACTGGAGCGAAATCTCGGCGTCTCGGGTGGTCGCAATGTCGCTCTGCGTAAGCTCCGCGAGAGCGGGGACATCGACGTACTGGTGGATCTGGACGACGACGGTCTGCTGATCGAGGCCGATGTGATCTCCCGCGTCGCCGATCTCTACGAGGCGGATTCGCGGCTCGGCATCATCAGCTTCCGTATCGCGGACGAGACCGGCTTCACCGCGCGCCGGCATGTGCCCAGGCTGCGGGTGGACGACCCGATGCGGGGCGGGGAGGTGACCACGTTCCTGGGCGGCGGTCACGCGCTGTCCATGGCGATGCTGGACGAGACCGGCGGCTGGCCCGACGAGTTCTTCTTCACGCACGAGGAGACCGATCTCGCGTGGCGTGCGCTGGACGCGGGCTGGACGATCCGGTACGAACCGGAGCTGGTGCTCCAGCACCCGCGCACCGCGCCCTCCCGGCACGCGGAGTTCTACCGGATGACCGCCCGCAACCGCGTCTGGCTGGCCCGCCGCCATCTGCCCGCGCTGCTCATCCCGCTGTATCTCGGCACATGGATCCTGCTCACCCTGGCCCGCACCCGCTCGGCAAGCGGCCTGCGCGCCTGGTTCGGCGGCTTCTTCGAAGGCGTACGCACCGCCTGCGGCACCCGCCGCCCGATCCGCTGGCGCACAGTGGGCCGCATGACGGCCCTGGGCCGCCCCCCGGTGATCTGACGCGTCCCCAATCCGACGCGCCCTCAATCCGACGCGCCGCCGATCCGACCCTCCCCTGATCCGACCCGCGCAGCCCACGCAGCTCTCGCCGCTCACGCAGCCCGCGCAAACGACCGTGGCCCGGCCCCTCGGCGCGCAATCGCTCACCGGGCGTACCGCCGATGTCCCTGATGTCCTGGTTCATGGTGACTTGGAAACCGGACACACACCTTCAGGGCGACCCCGGCAGCTCCGATCTCACCGGTATCGAGGACGGGTGACGGGAGCGCGGGTGTGGCGTGGAGTGTGGGTGGTGAGGGGCGGGTGACGGTGGTGCGGCTGCTGCACCGGTGGCCCGACCGGTACGGCGTCGTCGGCTATACGACCAGCGGCCGGTACGGGGAGACCGCCCTCGTCGGTGATGTGCCCGTCCCCGGTGTGCCCGGTCTGAGTCTGATGGACGTGGCCGCCCGGCACCGGCCGGACCTGATGTACGGGTCGACCGGTACCGAAGGGTTCGCCGAGGCCTGCTGGCTCATCTCCGTCGGGTGGAGCGCCCGCACCGTCCCCAAGCCCGGCACGCTCGAACTCCCGCACGCCGTCTGGACCCTGGACGTCGACCGCACTGTTGACCTGGGCGTCGTCATGTACGGCCACACCCGTCTCCACGTCGGCCGCCTCACCCTCACCGACCCCGACCAGATGACCCGCGCCCGCGCCCTCGCGCGGCCTCAGTAGCGGACGTCGCTCAGTCGGGGACGTCGCTCAGTAGCGGACGGCGCTCTGGAGCAGTGGCGGATACACGGTGGACGTCTCGCCGTCGACGGTGGTCCCCGCGAACTGGAGCATGGTCCGCTGCGCCCCGTGCATCGGCGCCGGGTAGTTCAGGGCCGGGGCCGAGACCTCGTCCAGCCGGTGGAGCTGTTCGGCGGTGAGGGTCACCTCCAGGGAGGCGAGGTTGCTCTCCAGATGGTCCACGCGCCGCGCGCCGACGATCGGTACGACGGTGCCCTCACGCGCACGCAGCCACGCCAGCGCGACCGCCGCGGACGTCGTCCCGAGCTCGTCGGCGACCGCCGCGACCGCGTCGATGACCACGTACTCGTCCTCGTCGGGACCGCCCACGAAGGCCGTACGGGCGGAGTCGGTGACCTCGTGTCCCCGCCGGTACTTGCCCGACAGGAAGCCGTTCTTCAGCGGGCTCCAGGGGACCAGCGCCATGCCCTGATCACGCGCGAGCGGCGCGAGTTCACCCTCGACGGTGCGCGCCAGCAGCGAGTACTCGACCTGGAGCGCGATCAGCGGGGTCCAGTCCTTCAGCAGCGCCGTGGTCTGCGCCTGCGCGGTCACCCAGGCCGGGGTGTTGGAGAAGCCGACGTAGCGGATCTTGCCGGCCCGCACGAGGTCGTCCAGGGTGCGCAGCGTCTCCTCGATCGGTGTGTGCCGGTCCCAGTTGTGCAGCCAGTACAGGTCCAGATGGTCGGTCCGCATCCGGCGCAGGGACTCGTCGAGCTGGGCGATGATCGAGCGGCGGCCGGCACCGCCGCCGTTGGGGTCCCCGGGGAAGAGATTGGCGAAGAACTTCGACGCCAGGACCACGCGGTCGCGCCGCCCGGGACGGGCCGCGAACCAGTCACCGAGGATCTTCTCCGAATGGGTGTTGGTGTAGAAGTTCGCGGTGTCGATGAAGTTGCCCCCGCGGTCCAGATAGGTCGCCAGGATCCTCTCCGACTCCTCGACGCCGCATCCGGCGCCTCCGGGATCCTCTCCGAAGGTCATCGCGCCGAGGGCGAGCGGGCTGACCCGCAGCCCCGATCGGCCGAGCGTGACGTAGTGGTCGAGCGGCATCAGCGTGCTCCCATGCGTGTCGGAACGGTCTCGGAAATGCTCACTTCCATCGAAGCGCCAGATGCCGGCGCACAGTAGACCGATCCGCGCGAGCTCTTGCACGATCCTCTCCACCTCGCCCGGATCAGGCTTGCCCAGGGAGGCGTTCGCCCTAGGTGAGAGGCGGCCGATGGAGGCCGACGACCACGGGAGCCATGCATGACGCGGTACCTGATCTCGTTCGCGGTGGCGCCGCCGCGCGCATCGGCGGGGCGGCGCCTGCCGGCGGGGGCGGGAGGCCGCTGAAGTGGATCAGAAGGTCACACTAAGGTCATGCTGATCTGCTCTCCCTGCACGGTCCAGTGCTGGCGGAGCCCGGAAGGGTTGCACGGCTCCACGTTGGTCAGGCGGGTTTTCGGGTAGTCACTGGCCAGGCACATTTCGGGGTACTGGGACTGCGAGATCGATTCGCCGTTGACGGTCCAGTGCTGGCGGGGCCCGGAGGAGTTGCACGGCTCCACGTTGATTATGCGGGTTTTCGGGTAGTTGCTGGCCAGACACATATCGGGGTACTGGGACTGCGAGATCGATTCGCCGCTGATGGTCCAGTGCTGGCGAGGCCCGGAGGAGTTGCACGACTCCACGTTGACTATGCGAGTTCTCGGGTAGTCACTGGCCAGACACATGGTGCCGACGGCCGGGCCCGGGGCCACATCGGCGGGTGCGGCGGCCGCCACAGCGGTCGACGGCAGCACGGAGGACGCCAGAGCGAGAAGGCCGGGTACGAGGAGCTTACGAAACAGGTCAGCCACGAGGTGAAACCCTTCACGGTCGGCAGATCCGCATCAGCCGGGACCCAACTGCTGGTCCCGGCCAACGGATCCGGATGATTACGGCCCTGAGAGAGTCCCCTCATTTCTGAAGCCATACGCGTCACATAGAACACACGTGGAACACACGGCTCTTCGAGGCGATATGGACAAGCTGCCGGCCTGCGTCGACAACCCCTACGTCCGGGGCCGCACCGTCCGTCTCATATGCGCCGCGTGCTCCGCCGCCAGGTCCACCAGCGTGTACGCGCGCAGCCTCATGATCAGTTGCGCGGCCAGCACCCAGTGAACACGCCAGCTGTCGAACGGCACGCCGTCGGCGGAGTACGCCACGGGCAGATGACCGTGCAGGCGGTACAACGCCCCCTGCACCCCGCCCAGTTCGAACGCCCGCACCCGTAACGCCACATAGCGTTGGCGCAGATGCGGACAGGCCCGTACCGATGTCACCGCGCACGGCACACAGAGCGGCGGATGCCCGGTGATGAACTCGGCCGACCATGTCTCCCGGTCGTCCGCGTCCTCCCCCACCAGCCACAGGGTCCCGTCCTCGGTACGGTCCGCCGGACCCCCGCAGACCTGGCACAGCAGCTTCCGCATCGCCCGCCGCTGCCGCAGGAAGTGGACGTCCCCGAACACCGGCCGGCCCTTCCCCGGGCTCAGTCCGACCCGTTTCCACAGGATCCCGCGCGCGTCCCGGTCGTGCGGCAGTTCGTCCGCGTAACGGATGCCCCGGTCATCGGCCAGGACCACGGCGGGCAGGATCCGTTCCGACGACCACCGCGTGATGTACGGCACCACATCCGGCCGCGCGAACACCCCCAGGGGAGGCCGTTCCGCAGACCGTTCCGTCCCCACGCCCATGCCGCCTCGCTCACTCACGCTCGCAAGCCCCCTCGCCCTCGCCCGGCGCCGGGAGCGACAAGGCCGCCCACACCATCTTTCCCGGGCCGCAGCGTTCTGCGACCCCCCACTCGTCCGCGAGCGCGCTCACCAGCACCAGCCCGCGCCCGTCGGACGCGTCCGCCTCGGGCGTACGCCTGCGCGGAAGCTCCGGCGACGCGTCGTGCACCTCGATCCGCAGACCGGCCGGCCTGCGGAAGTAGTGCGTCTCGATGGTCTGCTCCGGTACGACCTGGGCGTGCCGCCCGGCATTCGTGAGCAGCTCGGACAACACGAGGAGGGCCGAGTCCTCCAACGCCGCCAACCCCCAGTCGGCCAGTGCCTTGCGCAACTCCAGCCGCGCGAGGGCGACGCACCTCGGATGACTGCTCCACCGCAGCACAACGGCGTCGTCCGTTTGATTCCGTTGCCGATTCACCCTCATGTCAACGCTTCCTCCACCCGCTTGCCACCTGCCGGTTTCGCTTTCTGTGACGAATTACTCACAGAGTGGTAGGTCTGGCGCTACGCTGGCTAGCCGTGGGGGGTTGACAACGGTCGCATCAGATGAAGGAGTTGATGGCATGGCGGAAGCCAGCAAGCCGCGTACCCCTCGGCAGAAGTACGGCGAGGAGCTGAAGCTGCGTCGGATAGCAGCGGACATGACCCAGGAGATGTTGAGCGAGATCGTGGTGTGTTCGGCCACGCTGATCAGCCACTTCGAGGCAGGACGTCGCCTGCCGAACCCCGACGACGCGAAGCGCATCGACGCGGCGCTGGGTACGGACGGGTTCTTCGCGCGGTGGCTGAAGGATCTGGACCCCAAGTACGCGGATTACTTCGCCGTGGTGGCGGAGTTGGAGCAACAGGCGACGGAAATCAGGGAGTACGGCTCCACACTCATCCCTGGCCTGCTTCAAACGGAGGCCTACGCGCGGGCGGTGTTCAGCGTCTACGACCCGAACCCTCGGGCCAAAGATCTTGACGAGAAGGTAGTCGCTCGCAAGGGTCGCGCTCAGCTCTTCGACGGCCCGCTGGCCCCCGTAGTGTGGACCCTGCTGGACGAGGCATGCCTCCGGCGGAAGGTCGGCGGCGCGCAGGTCATGGCCGAACAACTCCGCAAAATCGCAGACATGGCGGAGGTGGGGCGGCTGCGGCTGCATGTGCTGCCGTTCGGGGCGGGAGAGCACGCCCTACAGGCTGGCCTGGTCTACCTGATGAGCTTCAAAGATGCCGCACCGGTTGCCTATGTCGAGGGCTACCACACGGGGTACTTGATGGATGATCCTGCGTTGGTGAACAGGTGTCAGGTGTCCTACAGCCTGGCCCTGGGTGATGCTTTGCCTCACAAGGAGTCCCTGGCCTTGGTCAGGGCCATAGCGAAGGAATACGAAAATGAGCAGCAGTGAGCAGTTCGTCGGATGGCGCAAGTCCAGCTACAGCTCGGGCAACAACGACAACTGTCTCGAAGTAGCGGACGGATACGCCAGCATCCCCGTCCGTGACTCGAAGAACCCGACCGGGCCCACGCTGCTCTTCCAACCCACCAACTGGTCGTCGTTCATCGAGTCGGTGAAAGCCGAAAGCCTTCAGGCATGAACAGCAGCGACCGTTTCATCGGATGGCGCAAGTCCAGCTACAGCTCGGGCCAGCAGGGCGAATGCCTTGAAGTCGCGGACGGGTACGCCGACATCCCGGTCCGCGACTCCAAGAACCCCACCGGGCCCACGCTGCTCTTCCGGCCCACCGACTGGTCGTCGTTCATCGCCGCCGTCAAGGCCGAGGCCCTGACCGGCTGACCAAGGTCCGGTGATGTCACGGACTCACCGGACCTTTCCGAGGACGTGCTCCCGCCCCCACAGGCTGAGGGGCTGGAGCGCGGACCCAAGGGCGACGCCGGATTCGGTCAGCGCGTACTCGACGCGTGGAGGCACCTCGTCGTACACCTCACGGGACACGATTCCGTGCGTCTCCAGCTCACGGAGCTGGGTGGTGAGGACCTTCTCCGTCACGCCGGGGAGCATCCGGCGCAACTCGCCGAAGCGGCGCGGGCTTTCGTCCAGCGCCCAGAGGATCAGGACCTTCCACTTGCCGCCGATCACGTCCATGGCCGCGTCGATCCCGCAGTGATACGCGTCGGGCGCGCCCGGCCTGCCGACAGTCACCATCGTGCCCATCCGCTCCTCTCCCGGTCCGACCTGGTCACATACCTCGGGGAAAGCGCCCACTTCGAAGTGCGTACTTGCTGGTCCCCGCGTTATTGGCGAGCTTAATCGCCATGACGCACAACACTTCTGACGTTGCTTCCGCTTCCCGCGCCCTCCCCTCCCTCCCCTCCCTCACGCTTCTCGGCCTCGGCGACATGGGTTCCGCCTTTGCTCGTGCCTGGCTCGCCGCCGGGTACTCCGTCACCGTCTGGAACCGTACGGCGAGCCGGGCCGAGCCCCTGGTGGCCGAGGGGGCCACGCTCGCGGCGAGCGCCGCCGAGGCGGTGGCGGCGAACACGCTGGTCGTGACCTGTCTGCTGGACGACGCCTCGGTCGGCGCGACGCTGGAGGGCGTCGATCTGTCCGGCAAGGACCTGGTGGACATCACCACCGGGACCCCCGCTCAGGCGCGGGCGCGCGGTGCGTGGGCCGAGAAGCGCGGGGCCCGGTTCCTGAGCGGCGGAATCATGGCCGTACCGCCGATGATCGGGGTTCCGGAGGCGGGCGGTTATGTCTTCTACAGCGGGTCGCACGAGGTGTTCGGGGCTCACCGGGCGGCCCTGGCGGTGCCGGTCGGTACGCGTTTCGTCGGTACGGACGCCGGACACGCGGCGCTTCAGGACGTGGCGCTGCTGAGCGGGATGTACGGCACGCTCGCGGGTGTCACGCACGCCTTCGCCCTGGTGCTCGGGGAGGAGGAGATCTCACTGAAGGAGTTCGCGCCGCTGCTCTCCGGCTGGCTGACGGCGATGGCCGCGTCCGTCGAGCAGATCGCCGGGCAGTTGGAGAGCGGCGACTACACCTCGGATGTCGTCTCCAGCCTGGCCATGCAGGTCGCGGGGATCAAGACCTTTGTGGGCACGGCGCACGAGCAGGGGGTCAGCCCGGAGCTGCTGACGCCGTACTTCGAGCTGATGAAGCGCCGGGTCGAGGACGGTCATGGCGCGGAGGGCTTCGCGGGAATGGTCGGTCTGCTGGTGCCGGGCGACCAGGGCTGACCACAGGGGTCCGTCCCGTTCCTCCGGATCACCGTCACCCGCTCCCCGGTGCCCTGACCGGCTGCCCCGCGACAGGCTGACCTGTGCCCGGCTGATCCGTGACCGGCTGACCTGTGACCGGCTGGCCTTTGGCCGGATTGGCCGGTTTGGCCGGCTGCCCCTTGGCCGGCTGACCGGCGGGCCTTCCGTCGGTGCCGGGCTCCGGTGAGGGCTGGGACCGGGGCTCGGCCGTACGGGGCACGGGCGCCGGGTCGGTGGCGGTGGGAGACACCGGCGGGGGCACGGGGCCGGCCGGGCCCTCCTGGGGGCGCTCCCCCGGCAGGACGAGCAGGACGCACGCCACGGCCGCCGCCAGCGCGAGCAGCGTCAACGCGGCGGCCCTGACCGGCGGCCGGCGGGCCGCACCGGCCGACGGCGGGGCCGGGCGGCGCAGGTCGGGGAGGCCGACCGTACGGGATCTGGCCTCCAGGGCGTCCCGCAGGCGCCGTTCCAACAGGTCCTGGTCGCTCATCGGGCCCTCAACTCCAGCTCTCTGCCGAGGGCGTCGAGCGCCCTGCTCGCGGTGGACTTGACCGTGCCGCGGGAGACCCCGAGGGTGTCCGCGATCTGCGCCTCGGTGAGGTTGGACCAGTACCGCAGCACGAGCACTTCGCGCTGGCGCCTGGTGAGGCGGCGCAGCGCCACGAGCACTTCCCGGTGCTCCTCGCGGAGCAGTACGTCCTCCTCGGCCGGGGGCGCGTGGCTCTCCCGTTCCGGTATGTACGCGCGTACGGTCCTGCGGCGGCGCAGGACGGAGCGCGCGCCGTTGACGACGGAGGTACGGACGTACGCCTCCGGGTCGTCCAGGCCCGTGAGGCGTTCGCCGTACCGCCGGAAGAGCGCGGCGAACGCGTCCTGGACGACGTCCTCCGCCGTGGGGAGGTCGTCCACGAGAAGCAGTGCCAGCCGGACGAGCTGGAGCCGGCGGTGGTGGTACAGGTCGTCGATCGCGGCCGTCGTCCAGGGCGGTCCGGTGAGGGCGGTCGGCAGGTCGCGTCTCTCGGAGAGGCTGCGCAGCAGCAGGCGCCAGGCCCGGCGCAGCGCGCCGTCCGCCTTGGGAGCGGCGGCGGAGGGCGCCGGGTACGTCGCGGTCGCAGTCGCGGTCGCTATCGCAGTCGCAGTCGCTATCGCAGTCCTCATGGGTCTCCTGGACGGGGAACGAGCCGGTGGGGCCGCCGGGTCGTCACCCGGCGGCCCCTGAGGGAAGTGCTACTCCACGGGGAAGTGCTACTTCACCGGGGAGGGAACCGGGGACGGCTGGGTGGCCTTGCCCGGTACGGGCTTCGCGGGGGCCGGCACGGGCTTGGGCTTGCCCGGTACGGGCTTCGCCGGGGCGGGAGCGGGAACAGGCTTCGCGGGCGTGCTCGGTACGGGGGTGGGCTGTGCGGAGGCCGGTACCGGCTTGGCGGGCGCGGGCTTGGCCGGGGCCGGGGCCGGTACAGGCTTCACGGGCGCGGGCTTGGCCGGAGCGGGCTTGGCCGGGGCGGGCACAGGCTTCACGGGCGCGGGCTTGCTCGGCACAGGCTTGGGCGAGTCGGCCTGGGCGGCGGTCACGACTCCGCCGACAGCCAGCGCGACGACCGCCACGGACGTACCCAGGACCAGCTTCAACCGGCCCTGGAAGGCGCTGCGTACAGCGGTGTGACGTGCGGACATACCGTTCCTCGAATCATCTCGGCGGTGGACGGACATCTGACAGGCAGATGGACGGACGGGTGGAGGCGCCTCCACCCCGACAGACGTCCGTCCCACGCGGAGGTTGCGGGTCGGGCGGAAACTTTTCACGCCGGGGCGGGCGGGACGCGCGGTGTGACGATTCCGTCGCTTTCCGTACGGCAGTGTGGGATGAAATGGGGCTGTTAGCCTCGAAAGTGATGTCCGAGACATTTGTGCTGGTCCATGGGGCGTGGCACGGCGGCTGGGCCTGGGAGCCGGTGGCCGCGCGGCTGCGGGCGGCCGGTCACCGCGTACTGGCGCCGACGAGCCCCGGGCTCGGCATCGACGACGACCCGCGCGGTGTGACGCTCGCCGACTGCGCCGACGCGCTGGTCGACCAGGTCGAGCGCCGGGACCTGACGGATGTGACGGTCGTGGCCCACAGCTGGGGCGGTTACGTCATCGGCGGAGCGGAGCGGCGGCTCGTCAGGAGACTGAAACAGGTCATCTTCTACAGCGCGTTCGTGCCCCGGGCGGGCGAGTCGCTCCGGGATGCCCTGCCGCCGGAGCACCGGGCCGTCTTCGACGAGTTGAGCCGTGCGTCGGGGGACAATACGGTCACCCCCTCGTTCGAGTTCTTCGCGTCGAGCCTGATGCAGGACGCGGACAAGGCGACGGCACGTGTCGTGCACCAGCTGCTCCGCCCGCACCCCTACCGGACCGTGACGGACGCGCCGACCGCCGACATGACGCCCAGCGGTGTCGATGTCCCGAGCGCCTATGTGGTGGGCGCGGACGATCACTCGCTGCCGCCCGGGGAGTACGGATGGGTTCCGCGCTTTCCCGAGCGGCTGGGGGACGTACCCGTCGTGCGGACTCCGGGGAGCCACGAAGCGCTCTTCACCCGGCCGGAAGAGCTGTCCCGCACGCTGCTCGGTCTCGTCAACTCCGTCTGACCGGGCCGCCCTTGGCATCGCTGTACGCGTACCCCTGTACGTCCGTGGTGCGACCGCTGTACACCCGTGGTACGACCGCTGCACGCCGTGGTGCGACCGTGACGAGGGGTCAGGGGCCCGCTAGGGTTAGGTTGCCCTTACTTCTGCCACTGCCAGGGAGGCCTCCTCATCGTGTCCACCGTGTCCCGAACGGCCCTTGCCCGCCGCCGTATCACCGTCGCGGCCGCCGCCCTCGCGTTCGCCGTATCGCTCAGCGCGTGCGGCGGCGGTGATGGTGGTGGTGACGGCGGTGTCGGCGGTGCCGGCGACCAGGACGCGTCCGGCACCGGCACGGCGCCCGACACCGGCAAGGGAGGCGACACGCACTCCGTCAAGACGGTGATGGGCGAGGTGAAGATCGCTCACGCGCCGGAGCGGGTCGTCGTGCTGGACACCGACGCGCTCGACTCGGCGGTCACGCTCGGGGTGACGCCGGTCGGCGCCACCAGCGCCGTGGCCAAGGCGCCCTTCTCGACGTACCTCCCGGCCGACCGGCTCAAGGACATCAAGCCGGTCGGTCTGATCGCCGAGCCCAACCTTGAGGCGATCGCCGCGCTGAAGCCGGACCTGATCCTGAGCAGCAAGGTCCGCGACGAGAAGAACTACGCCTCGCTCTCGAAGATCGCCCCGACCGTCTTCACCGACACCACCGGGCCGACCTGGCGGGAGAACTTCCAGCTCCACGCGGACGCGCTCGGCAGGACGAACGAGGCGGCGGCGGTGGTCGCGGACTACGAGGCGCATGTCAAGCGGCTGACGGAGACGCTGGGCGGGGCGGCGAAGGCGAAGGAGACGAAGGTCGGCTTCGTGCGGTTCGTGGAGGGCGCGGACACCCGTCTCTATCTCAACGACACCTTTGTCGGCTCGCTCCTCAAGGACCTCCAGGTCGGCCGGCCCGCCAACCAGGACACCACCGGCTTCTCGCTCGACGTCAGCCCCGAGCAGATCGACAAGGCCGACGCCGATGTCATCTTCCACTCCACCTACGGCGACCCGGAGAAGGCCAAGGAGACGGACACCGTGGGCGGTCCGCTGTGGAAGAACCTCGACGCGGTGAAGAAGAACATGGCCTTCGAGGTCGACGACAACTTGTGGATGCTGGGCATCGGTTACACCGGCGCGGGCCAGATCCTGGACGCGATGGAGAAGAGCTTCGCCTCGGCCGCCCGGTAGTTGGGTGGCGCGGGGCGCGGTGGCGCGGGGGGCGCGGGGGGCGTTGGCGCGGTGGGGCGTTGGCCGCGCTCGGTGTTCCGGGGGCTGGCGATGCTCCGGGCGTTCCGGGTGCTGGCGGTGCTCCGGGCGTTCCGGGTGTTCGGGGTCCTCACGGTGTCCCGGGGGCTCCGGGTGCTGTCGGTACTCCGAACGTCGTCCAGGCGGCGCGTTCGGGGACCCGTAGCACCGTGCGGCCCGCCGCCGCGTTCAGGATCGTCGCCGCCCGCCACGCGCCGAGGGTGAGATCGGGGGCGCCGACACCGTGCGTGTGCAGCTCGGCGTTCTGGACGTACAGCGCGCCGGTCACGCGTGGGTCGAGCGCCACCCGGTACTCGCCGTCGATCCGGTAGCGGCCCTTCTCGTCCCAGACCACCAGCTTCGCCAGCGTGTCCAGGAAGTCCGGGCGCGCCGCCGCGTATCCCGTGGCCGACACGACCGCCGAGGTGCGCACCTCGAAGACCTCGTCCTGCTCGGTGTGCCGGCACGTCAGCAGATAGCCGCCGCCGTCCGCCGGGCCGGTCGTGCCCTCGGGTCCCGGTCCCCCCTCCGACCTCGGTCCCGGCAGGGCCTCCGCGTTCTCGACCGTGACGCCCGGGTGCAGCGCGGCGCGCGGTTGCGTACCGCCGATGGTCCGCTCGTACAGCTCGTCGTGTATCTCGGCGAGCGTCTCCTCGCTGACGCCCTTGTAGAGCTGCCACTGTTCCCGTACGAGCTGGTCCCGGCGCTGTTCCGGCAGGGCGCGGAAGTAGCGGATGTAGTCGGGCGTGAAGTGCTCAAGGCCGATCTTGGAGTACTCCATCGGCGCGAAGGCGGGGGTACGGGCGATCCAGCGGACGAACGGACCGCCCCGGCCGTCGCCGTCCTGCTGACGCAGAAGGTCGAGCACGACCTCGGCGCCGGACTGACCGGCGCCGATGACAGTGACGTCGTCAAGTCCGGCGAGCCGTGTCCGGTGGGTGCGGTAGTCGGCGCTGTGCAGTACGAGTCTGTCGTGCGCGGGTGTCCCGGTCGGCGCGGACGGCGCGGTCTGCCCGGTCGGGGACGGCACGGACGGCACGGTCGGCGCGGTCGCCGTGGGCGCCCCGGGCGGCGTGGACGAGGGGGCGGTGAGCAGTGGGCGGAGCGGTTCCGGGACGACCGGCTGCGTACCGACGCCGAGCACCACCTGCCGCGCCCGTACCCGCGAGAGCGAACCGTCCGCCGAGCGGTGCGTGACGGCGAACACCCCCGCGCCCGCGCCCTCCCCCTCCTCCCAGTCCAGCTCCGTGACGCGCGCGTCGAAGCGGCAGGACGGCAGGCGCCCGGCGACCCAGCGGCAGTAGTGGTCGTACTCGCGGCGCGGTATGTGGAACCGCTCGGAGAAGAAGAACGGGAACATCCGGTCGTGCTCGCGCAGATAGTTCAGATAGGACCAGGGGCTGGTCGGGTCCGCCATCGTCACCAGGTCGGCGAGGAAGGGGACTTGGAGGACCGTGCCTTCCATGAGCAGCCCGGGGTGCCAGGAGAAGGCGGGCTTGGCGTCGAGAAAGAGCGTACGCAGGTCCGGGGCGCCGTCGCAGAGCGCGGCGAGCGACAGATTGAACGGGCCGATGCCGATGCCGAGCAGGTCGTACACGGTCGGGTCGGTACGTATGGACGCGGTGCGGGCGTGGTCGTTCGTCATCGTGGGCCTCCGATGTGGACGGGTCGTTCGGACAGGTCGTTCAGTGACCGGGGGGCGGGTTCAGCGCCGCGCGTCCTCCTCGGCGCGGCCCGCCGCCACGACGGCGTGCAGGAGTCGGTCCACCTGGGCGGGGGTGGTGTGCGGATTGAGCAGGGTGAGCTTGAGGCGTACGCGGCCGGGGCCCTCCCCGGGAAGCTCCGTACGGCCGACGACGGCCCGGCCCTCGCGCAGGAGGCGGCGGCGGAGCGAGGCGTTGATCGCGTCGACTTCCGTCTCGTAGGCGGCGTCGGTGGCGTCGGCGGTGTTGGACGCGTCGGCCGCGTCGGCCGCGTCGGACGGCAGGTAGCGGAAGAGGAAGGCGGTCAGCACCGGTTCGGCGTGCAGATCGAGCCGGGGGTGGGCCCGTACGGTCCTGGCCCCCGCCACCGCCAGATCGTGGCAGGCGTCGACCAGTCGGCCGAGTCCCTCCCTGCCGAGCGTCCGCAGCGTCACGGCGATCTTGAACGCGTCGGCGCGGCGGGTCGTACGCAGCGAGAGCCCGAGCAGGCTCGGGTAGCCGGCCTCTTCGTCGTCGGCCGGGTTGAGATAGACGGCACGGCGCGCGAGCGACGCGTATGTCTCGGACCTCCGGACGAGGAAGACCCCGGCTGCGGCGGGCTGCCAGCCGAGCTTGTGCCAGTCGAGCGAGACGGAGTCGGCGAGGGCGAGACCGTCCAGCAGCGGCGCGAGCCGGTCGGACAGCAGGGCGCCGCCGCCGTACGCGGCGTCCACATGCAGCCACGCGCCATGCGCGGCGGCGAGCGCGGCGCAGGCGCGGAGCGGGTCGACGGCGCCGGTGTCGGTGGTCCCGGCGGTCGCCACGACCGCGACCGGCAGTTCGCCGCGCCGGACGCAGCCGTCGAGGGAGGCGGCCAACGCGTCCGTATCCATACGGAGTTGACGATCGACCGGGACGGGCAGCACGGCGTCCTCACCGAGACCGAGGAGGGCGGCGGCGCGCTGTACGGAGAAGTGCGCGGCGGTGGAGGCGAGGATGCGGGGCCGGGGGGCGGGGCTGGGGGCGTTGCCGGGGGCGGGGGCGTGACCGGGGGCAGGACCGGGGGCGAGGTCCGGCACCCCGGTCATCTCCACCTGGCGCCCGGTGGCGGCGCCGAGGATCCGGTCCCGGGCGAGCATCAGCCCCATGAGGTTGGACTCCGTACCCCCGGAGGTCAGCACCCCGGCGGCCTGCTCCGGGTCATACCCGACGAGCCGCGCCAACTCCTTAAGCAGCAAGGTCTCCAGGGCGGTCGCGGCGGGCGCCTGGTCCCACGAGTCCTGGGAGGGATTGAGCGCGGAGACGGCGAGATCGGCGGCGACGGCGACGGCGAGGGGCGGGCAGTGCAGATGGGCGGCGCAGGCGGGGTCGGCGGGATCGGCGCTCCCTTCGGCAAGCAACGCGGTAAGCCGCGCGAGCACCGACCACTCCCCGACGACGCCGCCGCCGGACACGAGCGCGGAGCCCCCGGCCCCCAACCCGGACGAGACCGAGGCCTGCGACACCACGGCCGCCCCGGCGGCGGGGGCGGGGGGTTGGGCCCCCGGGGCAGGGGCCGGGGGCTCGGCCCCTGCCGCCGGAGCGGGAAGCTGGGACGCGGGACCCTCGGGTCCCGGCCCCGACGCGACCGGAAGCCCGATCCCGGGAACCTGCGGCGGTGGGGCGTCGGCGCCGCCTGCGGGCGCGGAGGGCTGAAGCCCCGCAGGCTCGGCCCCTGCCGCCTGCGGCACCACGACGACCCCGCCTGCCGAGGCAAGGGGCTGAGGCCCCGGCCCCGACGCGGCCGGAAGCCCGGTACCGGGCGCCTGCGGCACCACGGCCGCCCCGCCTGCGGGGCCGGGACCTTCGGGCCTGGGCCCCGACGCCGCCGGGGGCTCGGCCCCGGCCGCCTGCGGCAGCACGACTGCCCCGCCCGCCGGGGCGGGGAGCTGGGGCCGCTTCGGCCCCGAAGCCGGGGCCGGAGGCTCGGCCCCTGCCGCCTGCGGCACCACGGCCGCCCCGCCCGCCGGGCCGAGGCCCTCGGGTCCCAGCCCCGACGCGGCCGGGAGCCCGGTCCCGGGAACCTGCTGCGGTGGGGCGTCGGCCCCGCCTGCGGGCGCGGAGGGCTGAAGCCCCGCAGGCCCGGCCCCGGACGCCTGCGGCAGCACGGCCGCACCGCCTGTCGGCCCCGGCTCCGGGGTCCAGGGGCGGAGCCCCTGGTTACGGGAAGGGGCGGGGTGGGGGAAAGACACCCCCGCCCCCTCCCCGAACGCCTCCGCCACCGCCTCCGCCATCTCCCCCGGCCGCCCCGCCGCGATCGGTCCGCCTCGGCGACGCGCGCCCTCGGCCAGGGCGTTCAGGACGGTGTCCAGGAGCGGCCCCAGCGCCTCGGCGCCGCCTACTCCGCCCGACAGGGCCGTATCCCCGGCGCCGACCGGACCGCCCGCGCCGAACGGACCGCCCGCGCCACCCGGCCGCCCCACCGCACGTACGAAGTCGTCCACGACACCGACACCCGGCATGAACCCGGCACCAAGTGCGGCGCCCGGGTCCTCACCCGGCTCCCCACCCGGCCGCGCATCCGGGTCCTCACCCGGCCCCGCGTCCCGCCCCGCTCCGGGCGCGGGGACCTCCGGTACCGCCACGTCCACCCGCCCCCCGTCCGTCGTCACGAGCGCCGCCCCCGCCGCACCGGCACCGGCGCCGACACCGGCGCGGGCACGGGCGCGGGCGCGGGCACAGCCCCGGACCCGGCCCCGGCCCCCGACACCGCCCCCGCCCCCGACGCCGCCGCGATCGCGTCCGTCAGTCGGTCCAGCACCGCCTCCGTCTGCTCGTCCGTGATCACGAGCGGCGGCAGCAGCCGTACCGTGGAGCCGAACCGTCCGCCCAACTCGACGATCAGGCCACGGTCGAGACACGCCGCGCGAACCCGTTCCGCCACTTCCGGCGCGGCCGGACGCGCCCCGCAGGAGTCCAACGGCCCCTCCGGGTCGACCAGTTCGATACCGATCATCAGACCGCGTCCCCGTACGTCACCGATCACCGGCAGCTCCGGGCGCAGCCCCTCCAGCCGTGCCGTCATCCGCGCGCCCACCGTCGCCGCACGCTCGACCAGACCCTCCCGCGCCACATACCGCAGCGTCGCCGCGCCCGTGGCCATCGCCAGCGTGTTCCCCCGGAACGTCCCGGTGTGGGCGCCCGGCAGCCAGCCGTCGTACCGCTCGTCGTACACGATCACGGCCAGCGGCAGACTCCCGCCGATCGCCTTCGACATCACCATCACGTCCGGCACGATCCCGCTGTGCTCCACCGCCCAGAACGCGCCGGTGCGGCCGACCCCCGTCTGCACCTCGTCCACGATCAGCGGGATCTCCCGCTCGGACGTGATCCGCCGCATCTCCCGCAGCCAGCCGTCCGGCGCCGGCACCGCGCCGCCCTCGCCCTGGACCACTTCGAGGATCATCGCGGCGGGCGGTACGACACCGCCCGCCGGGTCGTCGAGCAGCCGTTCCGTATACGTCGCCGACAGCTCCGCGCCGCGCTCGCCGCCGATCCCGAACGGACAGCGGTACGCGTACGGATACGGCAGCCGGGTCACCTCCGCCCCGCCGCCCGCGACCCGCTCCTTGACCGCGACACTGCCGGTCGCGGCGAGCGCGCCCGCCGTCATCCCGTGGTACGCGCCGGTGAACGCGAGCACCCCGGTCCGCCCGGTCGCCGTCTGCGTCAGCTTCAGCGCCGCCTCGACCGCGTCCGTACCGGCCGGCCCGCAGAAATGGATCCGCGCGCGGTCCGCGAAGGCGCCCGGCAGGGTGGCGAAGAGCGCGTCGGTGAAGTCGTCCTTCTCCGGCGTCGCCAGATCGAGGACATGCAGCGGTGCCCCGCTGTCCACCGTGCGGCGGATGGCCTCCAGCACAACGGGATGGTTGTGGCCGAGGGCGAGTGTCCCCGCGCCGGAGAGGCAGTCGAGATAGCGGCGGCCGTCGGTCCCCTCGACCGTCAGGCCCTTGGCGCGGACGGGGACGATCGGGAACGAGCGGGCGTACGTACGGGCCGCGGATTCCCGGGCGCGCTGCCGCCCCAGGACGGCGCTCGCGTCGACGGCGCTCGCGTCGACGGCGGAGCGCCCCTCGGCGGAGCGCCCGTCGGCGGCGGAACGCCCCTCGGCGGGCAGGGTGGTGTGGGGCACGGTCATGACACGGCTCCGGGGTCTCGGGAGGGAACGACGAGGGGGAGAGCGAGGGGAGGAAACCGGACGGACGGGCGGGCACGCCGCACCGCCCGTCCGGCTCACAGCCGACGGACGAACGCGCGCATCGCGAACTCCTGGCCGTAGCCGCCCATATGGGCTGTGCCAAGGAACCGGCCCGATTCGAGTGCGGCCTTCACCCTGGCAAGTGGTATGTGTCGTATGGCCAGTTCACCAGACCGGGTGACATGGCAAGACGTCTCCCCCTCTGACGCGCCCTCCGGCATGCCCTCCGACACGCCCTCCGGAGCGGGCGGTAAGTCGGCCGGATCGGCGGACCGGGGCGCTGCGGAGAGCGGGTACGGGACGGACACGGCTTGCTCTACCTCGGGGTGGGGGGCGGGACGGACGGAACGGAACGCGACGAACAGACTGAATGGTCCGGATGGAGTGGACGCGCGCCAAACGCCTGCGGGGCGGGTCGCGCCACCAACCACCTTGTTGGGACTCGTTGGAACTCCCGCGACGGACTCAGCGGATCCGGTGGATTCAGCCCAAATGACACTTAGGCGAGCCTAACCTAATCGCCGCCTGAGAGGGTACCAAGCCTCCTGAACGGCCGCGCGACCTTCGCGGGAGTACGTTTGACTGGAGGAGGCGAACGCGTCATGAGCAACTGGATCAGCGTGGTAGTGATCCTGGGCCTGATCGCGGTGGGATTCGCAGTGATTCACCTGCTCAACGGACAGCACAGGGAACGAATCGCGACATACAGTTTCGGCCGGTCCCTCTGGAATCCGCAGAAGCGGGCGGCGCCCCCGGCGGAGGAGCCCCCGGCCCCTCCGCCCGCTGCTACCCCTCCGTCCGCCGCCGCGCCCGCGCCTGCGCCTGCCCCCGGCCCCGAGCGGTCGGAGCGGCCCGAGCGCCCGGAGCGAGCCACCCACCGGGACGCGGGCCGTCACGCTGGCCGTCACTGGCCCGACGGGCTGAGCGACCTCATTTCTGGGCGTGCTCACCGACGTAGAAAAGCAGCCAGATGAACCCGGCGAAGAGGTGCGTCCCGAAGATGTAGAAGAAGACGCGGAGGGCGACTCCGCGCTCCTTCCAGCTCTCGTTGTCGTCGCTGTCGCTGTCGCTCATCACAGACCTCCTGCCGGGGCACTTCCGGGGTTCGGCCCGGTACGGGAACGCGGTCGGGCACGCGACACAGGCACGGCCGTCACCGGCTCCAGCGTACGGCCACACCCGCCACGCCGCCGGTGACGGCCGTTTTCGGCTGCCCTGAGACGGCCGCTTCAGGCTGACCTGCGACGGCCGCTTGCGGCTGGCCTGCGGCGCCGCCACCGCACATCCCAGCCCCCGCCCTGAGCACCACCTTGCCGGCCGGGCCGTACCGCCTTGCCGTACCGCCCTTGCCGTACCGCCTCACCTGAGCCCCCGCCCGCCCGGGGGCATCCGCATGAGCGCGCCGACCCGCCTCCGGCGCACCGATGGCGCCCCCCGAGCGCTGCCGGGCGGAATAGGGGGCGGGGGGTAGTCGTTACAGGTGGCAGTTTAAGATTCAACCAATCCACCCTTCGAGAGGCGAGAGGTAAGCGCGATGCAGTTCGGGATCTTCACGGTCGGCGATGTCACGGCCGACCCGACCACGGGACGTACGCCGACCGAACACGAGCGGATCAAGGCGATGGTCGCCATCGCGCGGAAGGCCGAGGAGGTGGGGCTCGATGTCTTCGCCACGGGCGAGCACCACAACCCGCCCTTCGTCCCCTCCTCGCCCACGACGATGCTCGGCCATATCGCCGCCACCACCGAGCGGCTGATCCTCTCCACCTCCACCACCCTGATCACCACCAACGACCCGGTGAAGATCGCCGAGGACTTCGCGATGCTCCAGCACCTGGCCGACGGGCGCGTCGATCTGATGATGGGGCGCGGGAACACCGGTCCGGTCTATCCGTGGTTCGGTGAGGACATCCGCCAGGGCATTCCGCTCGCGATCGAGAAGTACGCGCTGCTGCACAAGCTGTGGCGCGAGGACGTCGTGGACTGGGAGGGCAAGTTCCGTACCCCTCTCCAGGGCTTCACCTCGACGCCCCGCCCGCTGGACGGCACCCCGCCGTTCGTCTGGCACGGCTCGATCCGCTCGCCCGAGATCGCCGAGCAGGCCGCCTACTACGGAGACGGCTTCTTCGCCAACAACATCTTCTGGCCCAAGGAGCACTTCCAGAAGCTGATCCGGCTCTACCGCAAGCGGTACGCCCACTACGGGCACGGCACCCCGGAACAGGCCATCGTGGGCCTCGGCGGCCAGGCGTTCATCCGGAGGAACTCGCAGGACGCGGTACGGGAGTTCCGGCCGTACTTCGACAACGCGCCGGTGTACGGGCACGGGCCCTCCCTGGAGGAGTTCACCGAGCAGACCCCGCTGGTCGTCGGCAGCCCGCAGGAGGTCATCGAGAAGACGCTGTCCTTCCGTGACTCCTTCGGCGACTACCAGCGCCAGTTGTTCCTGATGGACCACGCGGGCCTGCCGCTGAAGACCGTGCTGGAACAGCTCGACCTGCTGGGCGAGGAGGTCGTACCCGTACTGCGCAAGGAGTTCGCGAGCCTGCGGGCGGCGGGGGTCCCGGACGGACCCGTCCACCCGGCGGTCGCCGCCCGTGCCGACCGTACCGACGGCGCCGACGACACCGCCGGCACTGACCGCACTGAACGCACTGAACGCACTGAACGCACTGAACGTACTGCCAAGGAGGTCTGACCATGGGGGCGTTGAAGCTCGTCGCCGTCTCGGCCGGGCTGAGCAAGCCGTCGTCCACCCGGCTGCTGGCCGACCGGCTGGCGGAGGCGACCGCGCGCGAACTGGCCGCCGCCGACCGCAAGGCGGAGGTCGAGGTCGTGGAACTGCGCGAGCTGGCCGTCGACATCGCGAACAACCTGGTCACCGGGTTCCCGTCGGCCACGCTGCGCGCGGCGCTGGACCGGGTGACCGGGGCGGACGGTCTGATCGTGGTGACGCCGGTCTTCGCCGCCTCCTACAGCGGGCTGTTCAAGTCGTTCTTCGACCTGGTCGAACCGGACGCGCTCGCCGGAACCCCCGTACTCCTCGCGGCGACCGGCGGCACCGCGCGGCACTCGCTCGTGGTGGAGCACGCGCTGCGCCCGCTCTTCACGTACCTGCACGCGCTGACCCTGCCGACGGCGGTCTTCGCGGCGACCGACGACTGGGGTGCCGGGGCCGACGCCTACGCGGGCGGGCTGCCGGCCCGGATCGAGCGGGCGGGCGGCGAGTTCGCCCGGCTGCTGGGGACGGTCGTGCCGGTACGGGGAGGAGACACCGGGGCGGACGGGGCGGACGGCGACGGCGAGAGGGGCGAGTTGGACGGGGCGGGCGAGAGGGGCGGCGCGGGCGAGTTGGACGACCTCGATGACGTCGTGCCCTTCGAGCAGCTTCTCGGGAAACTCATGTAGGGCCCCGGGCCCGGACGAGCACGTCCGGGCCCGTCGGTCGGTCGGCAGACGCCCACGCCCTCGCAGCTCAGGGGGCGTTGTCAGTGGTGCCTCCTATTGTTTCCTTATGACCCCTGCGTTCATCGGGCGTGACCACCCCGCAGGCGTCCTCCGGGCGGAGATCGACCGGGCGACGGACAGCCGTGGGGGCCTTGTGCTGGTCACGGGCGAGCCCGGGATCGGCAAGACCACGCTCGTCACGCACGCGGCCCAGGAGGCGCGGCGGCGCGGGGCGCTGGTGGTCGGCGGCTCGTGCTGGGACTCGGACAGCGCGCCCGGGTACTGGCCATGGGTGCAGGTCGTGCGCGGGCTGCGGCGCGGGACCGGCGAGGAGGAGTGGGCGGAGGCCGAGAAGGCCGCGGGCGGGCGGCTGACGGTGCTGCTCGGCGAGGCACCGGGCGAGGACGAGGGCGCGAGCGGTGCCACCGGAGCGGGTGGTGGAATCGGCGCGGGCGGTGGCCCCGGTGCGGGCGGTGGCGCGGGCGCGGGTGGTGGCGCGGGCGGCGCAGGCGGTGGCCCCGGCGCGGGCGGTGCCAACGGATCCCTCGCGGCCCTTGGGGCCAAGGACGCGTTCCCGGTGTACGACGCGGTGACGACCGCGCTGGTGACCGTCTCGCAGGACCGGCCCGTGGTGGTCGTCCTGGACGATCTGCACTGGGCGGACACCGCCTCGCTCAAGCTGCTCGAATTCGCCGCGCAGCACGCCTGGTTCGAGCGGCTGCTGCTGGTCGGGACGTATCGGGACGCCGAGGTGGAGGCGGCGGACCATCCGCTCCACCGGCTGATCCTGCCGCTGGTCGCGCGGGCGACGGCCACGGTGACGCTCACCGGGCTCGACCGGGACGAGGTGGGCGCGCTGCTGGCGTACACGGCTGGGCGCGAGCCCGAGCCCGCCGTGGTCGACGAGGTGCACCGGCGCACGGGCGGCAATCCGTTCTTCGTGGAGCAGACGGCCCGCCTCTGGCGCGGTGGCGGGCCGGTGAGCGCCATGGCGCCGGGGGTCAGGGAGGCGGTGCGGCGGCGGCTCGCGCTGCTGCCGGAGCCGGTGAGCGAGCTGCTGACGGCGGCGGCGGTGCTGGGCAGGGAGTTCCACCGGCAGGTGCTCGCGGCGGCCACGGCCGCGCCCGTACCGCATGTGGACCGGCTGCTGGACCGCGCGGTGACGGCCCGGCTGGTGGTGGCGCGGCGCGCGGGGCGGTTCGCCTTCGCGCACGATCTCGTCCGGGAGACGCTGTACGAATCGCTGGACGAGGCGGACGCGCGGCGGCGGCACGGGGCGGTGGTCCGGGCGCTGGACGGGGATCCGCCACCGGGCGGTCCGGGTCCGGCGCCCGGAGGTCCGGGACTGGGCGGTCCGGCGCCCGGAGGCCCGGGACTCGGCGGTCCGGCGTTCGGCGGTCCCGGCTTCGGCGGTCCCGGCTTCGGTGGTCCGGGGGGTGGTGGTCCGGGGTTCGGCGGTCCCGCACCCGGCGGTCAAGCGGGCGGCGGTCCCGCACCCGCCGGTCCAACGGTCGCCGGTCCAGGGCCTGGTGGTCCAGGGCCTGGTGGTCCAGGGCCTGGCGGTCCGGGGCTTGGCGGTCCGGGGCTTGGCGGTCCAGCGGGCGGCGGTCCGGGGTTCGGCGGTCCGGGGCTTAACGGCCGGGGCCCCGGCGGAGGGGCGCTCGGGGGTTCGGCGTTCGGCGAGAAGGTCTTCCCCGCCGATCTGGCCCGGCACGCGTATCTGGCGGGCGACACGCTGGCGCGGGACCGCCGTGTCGATCTTCTGCTGGCGGCGGCGCGGGACGCCTCCAGCAGACTGGCGGGCGAGGAGGCCCTCGTCCACTACCGGCGTGCGCTGGAGATCGCGGAGACGGCGGGGGAGGGCGATCCGCGCCCCGGGGCGGGCGATCCGCGCCGCGCCGTGCTGATCGCGCTGGAGCTGGGGGGCGAGCTGCGGCACGGCGGGGACGAGGAGGAGGGCTGGCGGTATCTCGAACGGGCGGTGGCGCCGGCCCGCGCGCTGGGGGACGCCGAGCTGCTGGCCCGGGTGGCGATCACCCTGCATCAGCAGGGCAGCGTTCCCGGGCGCGAGCGGCATACGGCCGAACTGCTCAGGGAGGCCTATCGCGTGCTGATCGACGGCGGTGGCGATCCCGCGGAGCTGACACCCGAGCGGCTCGCGCAGGAGCTGGCCGTACGGTCCACGGCCCTGGCCCGGGACGACGAGGACGACGACGCGCTCGCCTTCTCCCTCTGGGCGCGGCACGACACGATCTGGGGGCTCGGCACCTCCGAGGAACGGCTCGCGCTCACCGACGAGATGGCCGCGGTCGCCCGGCGTACGGGGAACGTCGACATGGAGCTGCACGCGACCGCGATGCGCTGGGTGACGCTGCTGGAGCTGGGCGATCCGCGCTACCTGGACCAGTTGCGTACGTTCGCCGCCCTGTCGGAGCGGACCGGGCTGCGCCGCTTCCAGTTCGGCAAGGCCGTCGACCGGAGTCTGGTCGCCGGGCTCACCGGCCGTTTCGACGAAGCGGAGGAGCATCTCGCGGAGGCGCTGGAGATGCGGCACCAGCACACGCCCTTCGGCTTTCTCGCCGCGCATCTCGACTGGGCGCTCAAGCTGCTGCGGGAGCGGTTCGACGAGGCGGAGGGCGTGGTCGGCACGCTGGGGGAGGCGGGTTATCCGTATCCGGGGCTGCTGGCGGGGCTGACGGCGGTGGAGCGCGGGGACACGGCGGAGGCGCTGCGGGTGCTGCGTGAGCTGGAGGCGGCGGCCGGTTCCGACGGTCCCGAGCCCTTTCCCCGTGTCTACACGCCGCTGTGGCTGCGCTTCCGCGCCCAGACGGCCGCCGCGTCGGGCGACGCGGCGCTGATCGCGGGCGCGCGGGAGGCGCTCGCTCCGTACGCGGGGCAGTGGGTGGTCTCGCTGTACGGCTGCGACCTCGGCGGTCCCGTCGATCTCTGGCTCGGCACGCTGGCCCTGGCGGGCGGGCGGTGGGACGAGGCGGTGACGGCGCTCACGGCGGCCCTCGACTCGGCCGAGCGTCTCCAGGCCAGACCGTGGTCCCTGCGCGCGCGGACCGCACTGGCGCGGGCGCTGCGGGGCCGCGCCGGAGAGGGCGACGCGGCGAGAGCGGCGACGCTGGACGCGCGGGCCGCCCGCGACGCGGAGGCGCTGGGGCTGACCGTCCGGTCACCGACGCGCGCGGCGGTGACCGGCACCGGCCCGGGGACGGACCCGTTACGCGCGAACCGGGAGCCCGCCCCCGGGACCACAGCCCTGCCCACCCCGCCCGCCCCATCCGCCCCGCCCGCCCCGCCCGTCGGACAGGGCGAGTTCCGGCGGGACGGCACCGTATGGGCACTGGCCCTGGCGGGCCGGCGTATCCATGTGGCGGACGCCAAAGGCCTGCGCGATCTGCATACGCTGCTCGGCCGGCCGGGCAGCGACCTTCCCGCCGTGGAACTGCTGGCTCCCGAGGCGGGCCGGGCGGCCGTGGAAGCGCGCCGTCTCGGCGGGGATCCGGTGCTCGACGAGCAGGCCAAGGCCGCGTACAGACGGCGTCTTGAGGCACTCGACGCCGAGATAGACCGCGCGGACGCCCGTGGAGACAGAACGGGGGCCGCCACGGGCGAACGGGAACGTCAGGCGCTCCTCGACGAACTACGCCGGGCCGCCGGCCTCGGCGGACGCACCCGCCGCCTGGGCGACGAGGCCGAGCGCGCCCGCAAAACGGTCACCGCCCGTATCCGCGACACCCTCCGCAAACTCGACACGCTCCACCCCGAACTCGCCGCCCACCTCAGAGCCACCATCTCCACCGGCGCCACCTGCACCTACCACCCCACCCGCACCCCCACCCCCATCACCTGGCACCTCTGACCGCCCCCGGCCGAACTCAACCGCCCGCCCGGCCCTCGTCCGGCCGTGGGCGCGGGTGTGGGTGTGGGTGTGGGTGTGGGCGTGGGGGTTTCTACTTTCGGTTGTACAGGCGCATCGTGATCGAGCCGAACACGACCACCAGTGCCACCGCCCAGCCCAGTGACCACGCGATGGCCTCCGTCGGCCAGTCGCCCTCCATCAGCTCGCGCACCGCCGTGGCCACATGGCTCACCGGGCTGTTGTTGACGAAGGCCTGGAGCCAGCCCGGCATCGTCTTCGGGTCGACGAAGACATTGCTCAGGAACGTCAGCGGGAAGATCACCATCATGCTGACGCCCATCACGGACTTCTCGCTGCGCAGCATCAGACCGAACATGGTCCAGATCCACGAGAACGAGAACGCGAAGGCCAGCAGCACCAGCAGGCCCGCCGCGACACCGGCCACCCCGCCGTGCGGGCGGTAGCCGATGATCATGCCGACCGCGAGCATCACCAGCGAGGCGATCACATAGCGGACCACATCGCCGAGGAGATAGCCCACCATCGGCGCGGGCCGCCATATCGGGAGGGTACGGAAGCGGTCGAAGACGCCTTTGCCGATATCGGTGTTGACCGCGACTCCCGTGTACATCGTGATCATCACGACGCTCATCACCAGGATGCCCGGCAGCAGGAACTGGATGTACGCGGAGACCGAACCGGCCAGCGCCCCTCCGAAGAGGTACGCGTACATCAGCACCATCATGATCGGGAAGGCGGTGACATCGAAGAGCTGCTCCGGCACATGCTTGATCTTGAGCATGGCCCGCCACCCGAAGGTGAGCGAGGCGGAGAGCGCGGTGGGCCGTGGCGGGCGGTCCTTGCTCACCAGCAGAGCGGCGAGATCCTCCGCCCTGGGGGCCGCCAGACCGAGATCGCCGGAATCGCCTTCGGTGGACTTCGTGGCCACGGTGGTCATGCCGCCGCCCCCTCCTTCTCGTCACGCTTCTCGTCACGCGTCTCGTCGCGCCGCTGCTTCTTGTCGGTGAGGGCCAGGAACACCTCGTCCAGGCTGGGCTGACCCAGCGAGAAGGTGTCCACGGTGATTCCGGAGCGGGCCAGCTCGGCCAGGGCCCGCCCGGCCTGCTCCGCCGCACCGCGCTCGGTGCCCCGGCCGTCGACCGTGGCGGTCAGGGCGACGGGATCCGGGTCCAGTTGCACGGACGCGTCGAGCGCGCGTGCCAGTACCCGCTCGGCCTCCGGCCGCTGTTCGGCGTCCCGCAGCCGCAGATGCACGGAACCGGCGCCCACCGATGCCTTCAGCTCGCCCTTCGTACCCTCCGCGATCACCTTGCCGTGGTCGATGACGGCGATACGGGACGCCAGCTGGTCCGCCTCGTCGAGATACTGCGTCGTCAGCAGGACCGTCGTGCCCTGAGCGACCACCGCCCGCACGATGTCCCACACCTGATTGCGGCTGCGCGGATCGAGGCCCGTCGTCGGCTCGTCCAGGAAGAGCAGATCCGGTGTGTTCAGAATGGACGCGGCGATGTCGATACGGCGCCGCATACCCCCCGAGTAGTTCTTGACCTGCCGGCCCGCCGCCTCGACCAGGCCGAACGCCGCCAGCAACTGCTCCGCGCGCACCCGCGCGGCCGTCTTCGTATGCCCCAGGAGCCTGCCGAGCAGCATCAGATTCTCGGTGCCGGTCAGATCCTCGTCCACCGAGGCGTACTGACCGGTGAGGCTGACCCTGCTCCGTACCGCGTCGGCTTCCTTCCGTACGTCCTTGCCGAAGACGCGGGCCTCGCCGCCGTCCGGGCGCAGCAGCGTGGCGAGCATCCGCACCACGGTCGTCTTGCCCGCGCCGTTCGGACCGAGAACGCCGTAGACCGTGCCCGCCGGCACGGCGAGATCGACCCCGTCCACGGCGCGGTTCTCTCCGAAGACCTTCACCAGCCCTGCGGTCTCGATCGCGAGATCAGTACTCGTCATCATCTTCCCTGTCGTCCTGCCTGTCGTCGTGCCGTGCGTGTGGTCGTGCCGTGCGTGTGGTCGTGCGGTGCGTGTGGTCGCGCGGTGGGGAAAGCTCTAGGACGCGTACGGGCGCTGGGCGCGGGCCTCCCGTAACGCCAGGCCCCACCAGCCGAGCTGGTCGAGCATCAGACCCGCCGCCCGGTCCCGCCGCTCGCCGTCGGGCGAGTCCTCGGAGAGGTCGATGGTCACGCCGTTGCGCAAGGTCACGGTGTGCAGCTCGGTGAAGACCGAACGCAGCTGCTCGACCGCGTAGAGCCCGCCCGAGCCATGGCCGTAACTCACGAACGCGACCGGCTTGGTGCGCCACTCGTCGTACGCGAAGTCGATGGCCTGCTTCAGGGACGCCGGGAACGAGCGGTTGTACTCCGGGGTGACCACCACGAACGCGTCCGCCCGGCCGACCTCCCGCGTGAACTCCGCCATCCGCGCGGTGGGCCGGTCGGGATAGCGCGCGGGAAAGTCGAAGTCGACCAGATCGACGACCGAGAGCTCCAGCTCGTCGCACCGGGCCGCCCGCTCCATGAACCACTGGCCGATCGCGTCACCGACCCGTCCCTCGCGCGTGCTGCCGATGATCACCGCCACGCGCAGCGCCTCCTGCGCGCGATGTACGGACCGCCGCACGGGACACCTCCCTCCCCGGCCTCCCGCCGCACGTCTCCCACGTCTCTGTCATGTCTCCGTCCCCCGTCTCCGTCCCCCGTCTCTGTGTCCCCCGTCTCCGTCCCACCCCTCAGGCGCGAGACACGACCGCGCGGCCCGCCAGATCAGATCTGGCGGGCCGCGCGGTGGAACAAGGAAGAGGGAAGAGGTCAGGGTTCTCGCATGAGGTCAGGGTTCTCGCATATAGAACGCGTAGAACGTGATGATGACCGTCCCCGCGGCGAGTGCGAGCCCGATCCCCGACGACAGCAGCACGCTGTGCCCGGTCAGGCTGTACAGGAAGCCCATCGACCCGCCGACCAGCACGCCCCAGGCCGCGGCGCGCACCTCCCGCATCAGGGCGTGCTGCACCCGGAGGAGACCGAAGATCAGCAGGGCGAGCAGCGCGCCGGATATCAGCGCCAGAGCGAGCTGTCCGTAGGTGGCCGGTCCGCCGCCGCGCGCGATGTACGCGGCGTACGCGCCGTAGATGATGCCCAGGAGAAGCGGTATCCCCAGGATGTGCGGAGACAGCTGGAACCGCTCCAGTGGGGAGACACGGCGGCGCGTCGGCCGCGTCGGTGCCTGAGTGGCCATGACAGGGCGCTCCTTCCCTCGTCCCCCGGCTTCACGTCCCCCCGCTTCACCCCCCGCCGGAATCCCCCGGAATCCCCCGGCGCCCCCTGCCTTTCCCCGCGCCCCCACCCCTCCAGCGCACACCCGCCCGTCGTACCCGTCAACCCGGCGTCGTCGTCCCCCCGTCACCCCCGTCACCCCCGGCGCTCACCGGGTCGGCGGCGCACCGCTCGCGCCGGGCGCCCGCGCCGCGTTCCCTTGAGGAGTGCGGAGCTATCTCTCCACGGCGCTGATCGTCCTGCTCGCGGTCCTCACCCCGCTGAGCGCGATCGCGGCCTGGGCCGATCTGGAGATCGGCGACACGGGCCGCTTCGTCTCGACGATGGCGCCGCTCGCCTCCGACCCGGCCGTGCAGGGCGCCGTCGCCGACCGGGTGACCGACCAGGTCATGACGCAGATCGACGTGGGCCCGCTCCAGTCGGGCGTACGCGAGCTGCTGCACGAGGCCGTGCTGTCGTTCTCCACCACCGAGGCCTTCAAGAACGCGTGGACGACGGCCGCCCGCGCCGCGCACACCACCGCGCAGCAGGTCCTGGCCAGCGGCGGCGGCGATGCCGTGTCCATCGATCTGGCGCCCGTCACCCAACAGGTGAAACGGCAGTTGATGGCCGACCGGGTGCCGTACGCCGACCGGATCCCCGTACGGCACAGCGAGATCACCGTCCTGAAGGCCAACGGGCTCGGCGTCTGGCGCGATGTGGCCCAGGGGCTCAAGGCGGCGGGGGTCCGGCCGGCCGTGGCGACGGTCGTGCTCGCCGCGGCGGCCCTGCTGCTCTCCGTACGCCGGCGCCGGCACCGGGCGCTGATCGGCGTCGGTCTCGCGTTCGCGGCGGGCGCGGTGGTCCTGGGCGTCGTCGTGGCGGTGGCCCGTACGACCAGTCTGGGGAATCTGCCGGACAACGGTGACCGTTCGGCCGCCGCCGCCATCTACGACGCACTGACCGCCTCCCTCCGTACGGCGGCCTGGTGGATCCTCGCGGCCGGGCTCGCCCTGGCCGCGATCGGCTGGCTCATGGGCCGACGCAGGCGAGCGCCGCCGGTTCCCCCTGGGCGCACGCCCGTACCGGTGGGGGCGGGGACACCGGACCGCCCCTGACGGTGTCCCCGCCCCGGTCCCGCCCCTGACGTTGTCCCGACTCCCCTGTCACGCCCGCCTGTCACGCCTGTCCCTCCTGTCTCGCCCCTGACCTGTCCCGCCCCTGACCTCGTCCAATCTGGGCTTTACTGAATCTTTATACCGATCACCCCCACCCAAATGTCCCTTTTGCTCCATTTGGAGCACCATGGGCTTATGAGCCAGAACACAGCACAGAGGCCCCCCACCACGGGCATGGGCACAGGCGCAAGCACAGGAATGGGCACGGGGACCGGCACCGGATACGGCGCGGGGACCGGCGCCCATACCGAACGAAGGGCCGCCTATGCCGTCGGCGGCAGTTTCTTCGCCGGTGTGCTCATGGTGGTCATGGGAGCGACAGCCATTCTGCAAGGGGCAGCCGCGGTCAGAAGGGACCGGATCCTCAACAGCGTCTCCGGCTACGCCTACGGGTTCAACCTCAGTTCATGGGGCTGGCTGCACATAGCCCTCGGAATCCTGGTCGCCCTCGTGGGACTGGCGATTCTGATGCGTATCCGGCCGGCGCGGTACGCCGGTATAGCGGTCGCCTCGCTGATCCTCGTCTCGCAGTTCATGTATCTGCCGTACCAGCCCGTCTGGGCGGTCGTGGGCATGGCCCTGGCCGCGTGGATCATCTGGGCGCTGGCCACGGACCGCGGCCCGTTCGGCGCCGCGCCGGGCACGGGAGCCGGCGGAGCCGGCACCGGATCGACCGGCAGAACCTGACCCTCCGTGACCTGACCATCAGCGACCTGGCGGTCCACGACCTGACGGTCCGCGATCCAACGGTCCGCTGACGTCAACGCCCCAACGCTCCAACGCCCCATCCCCCAAACCACGTACGCGCGTACGGGAACAGTGGCCACGGTCACTGTCCCCGTACGCGCGTACGCGTCCGTACGCGTCCGTACGCGTCCGTACGCGTCCGTACGCGTCCGTACGCGTCCGTACGCATCCGTACGCATCCGTACGCTGAGCGTGACGCCCCGCGTGCCAGGGCGGAGGAGATCGTGCGAGCGAGAGGCCGGGCCCTTGGACACCGCGAGCAGCAGAACCGTCGCACGCGACCCGCTCGACGACCCGCCCCCGCCCCTCGCGCGCCCCGCCCCCGAACGGCTGCTGATCTGGGCGACGGGCCTCTCCCTCGCCGCGGCCACCGCGCTCGTCGGCTGTCGCGCGATCGGCGTCGACGGTGTCACCCCCGTCCCCCAGCTCCTCGCGTTCCTGCCCTGGTCGCTCCTCCCCATCGGCGTGGCGGCCGTGTTCACCGCCCTGCTCCGCTGGCGCGGCGGGCTGGTCTGGGCGCTGGTGGTGCTCGCCGTGGCGGGGTGGTACGGACTGCCGTACGGTTCCCAGGCCGGGGCGGGCGACAAGGCCAGCGCCTCGGCCTTGGCCTCAGGACCGGAACAGGCGGCCGTCGCCCGGATCGAAGTGCTCACCTCCAACGTCGAGTTCGGACAGGCGACGCTCGGGCTGATCGAGACGGTCCGCCGCGAGAGACCGGACCTGGTCTTCGTCCAGGAGTGCGAGTACATCTGCGCCCAGCTCCTCAACACCCGTATTCCGCGGGCGGACTATCCGTACCGCCATATCGTCAAGGCCGGCCACGCGGAGGGCTCGGCGATCCTGTCCGCTCTCCCGCTCACCGACACCGAAGGCATCGAGGGAACGCTCTCCATGCCCGGTTCGGAAGCCGTCATCGGTGGCCGTGCCGTACAGCTCCAGCTCGTCCACCCGCTGCCGCCCATCCCCGGCGGGGTCGGCTCATGGCGCCGGGAGCTGGGCCGTATCCGTACCTACGCCGCCGCGCACCGGGACGCTCCCCTCATCCTGGCGGGCGACTTCAACGCCACCCGGGACCATGCCGCCTTCCGCGCCGTCCTCGACGACGGCGAGCTGCGGGACGGCGCCGCTCTGGCGGGCGCGGGCCGCACCCCGTCCTGGCCCGCCGCCGTTCCCCGGCCCCTGGGCGCGCAGATCGACCATGTACTGATCAGCGAGGACTTCTCCGTACGGCGGGCCCGCTTCCTGGATCTGGCGGACACGGACCACCGGGCCCTGCTCGTCGAACTCGATCTGCGCGCCCCCGCGCGACGGTGACCGCGACCGCGACGGTGACGGTGCCCGCCGAAGGTGCGAGGGGCCCGATACGGCGGGAGGATCGGAACTATGAACGCGGGCGGCAAGAACGACAAGATCCTCGACACCATCGGCTCCCTCGTCACCGAGGAGCGCTCCTTGCGCGACCGTTCGACACGGAACCTCGGGCTCGGCGACGAGGACCAGGAGCGGCTGCGCGCCGTCGAGGTACAGCTCGACCAGTGCTGGGATCTGCTGCGTCAGCGCCGCGCCAAGTCGGAGTTCGGCGAGAACCCCGACGAGGCGGCGGTCCGTCCGCCGAGTGAGGTCGAGGGATACCAGGGCTGACCCCGCCGGCGGCCGCCCGGCCGGCGGGGGACGCGAAGGGTGGGCTCGCCCCCGCCGCGCTCGCCCCCCTGCCGCGCTCGCCCCCTGCCGCACTCGCCCCCCGCCGCACTCGCCGCCGCCGCGTCATGAGGTGACGGCGGCGCGCGCGACCGCCTCCCCCCGGTCATGGACGGCACTCACCGATCGGGCACTTTGAGCGTCAGCCAGACCCGCTTCCCCGGCCCCTGCCGGGGCGCCACCCCCCAGTCGTCGGCGAGCGCGGCGACCAGCGCGAGCCCCCGTCCGCACTCGTCGTCCAGGCCCGGATCGCGTGGCCGTGGCAGCAGATCCCCGGCGTCCTCGACCTCCATTCTCAGCAGCCCGTCCCCGCGGCGCAGGGTGACGGCGATCTCCCGGCCGGGCGGGCTGCCATGGCGCAGCGCGTTGGTGACGAGTTCCGACAAAAGGAGGGCGGCGGTCGCGCCGGGCTCCTCGGGCAGGTCGAAGTGCGCGTGCAGAGTCTCGCGCGCGCGGCCCACACTGCGCGGGTGGCTGGGGAGGCGGAACGTCAGGTGCTGGTCGTGCCGGTTGCGATGGTCGTACTGGTCGAGCTGCTCACCGTCGAGGTTCATGGGAAGGACCTTCCCTGAAGTACGGATTTTACTTTCCGTGCAACGGTGATGACTCAAAGGAGTCGGGCGGGGAGTTGGACGAATCCCACAACGGCCTTGGGGGCAAGGGGCGTTAGGAGAACGACGTCCTCAGGAATTCGTCTCCGGTCCGCAAACACACCGGAATCCGGCAGCTCCCGACTGCGGCGCCCGCGCCGCCCGAGGCCGCTCAGTGTCCCTGCAACCGGTCCAGATCCCTGCGGTCGCGCTTGGTCGGCCGGCCCGCTCCCCGGTCGCGCAGGGCCACCGGCACCACCAGTTCGCGGGGCGGGGGCGGCGGGCTGTTGTCCACGTAGCACTCCACCGCCACCGGGGCGCCCACCCGCTTCCGTACGGTCCGTGACACCACCACGATCCGCTCGCGCCCCGCGTGCCGCAGCCGGATCTCGTCGCCCGTCCTGACGGCGTACGCGGGTTTCACCCGCTCGCCGTTGACCCGCACATGACCCGCCCGGCAGGCGGCGGCGGCCTGGGAGCGCGTCTTGGTGAGCCGTACGGACCAGATCCAGCTGTCGACCCGTACGGTCCCTCCGGTCGTCCCCTCGCCCGGTACCTCAGAAGCCACAGAAGCCATACATCGAGAGTAGGCGCCATACCGCCGCCGACCCTCCTCCAACGAAACAACTCCGCAACCCAATCGTGGCATCACCCCGCATACCGGCGACTACGATGCGCTCGATTTCCCTTACGGAAGCAGTGAACGCCATGCGCAGCAACCCCGGCAGAGGGCTCCAGCCCAATGTCCTCGGCACGTTCGACACAGTGGTCATGGCGGTCGCGGGCAGCGCGCCGGCCTATTCGCTCGCCGCCACCACCGCCGTACTCGTCGGCGCCGTCGGCCTGGCCAGTCCGGCGGCACTGCTCTACTGCGCGATACCCATGCTCGGCATCGTCCTCGCCTACAGCAGACTCGGCCGGCTCGACGCCAACGCGGGCGCCGCCTACTCCTGGGTCGGCCGTACGCTCCACCCCGCGCTCGGCTTTCTCTCCGGCTGGGCGCTGGTCGTCTCCGCGACGATCTTCATGGTGGCCGGCTCGCTGCCAGCCGGCGCCATGACGCTCGCGGTCTTCGACCCGGCTCTCGCCCATGACACCGGACTCGCGCTGCTGGTCGGAGCGGGCTGGTTCCTGATCATGCTGCTGGTGGTGCTGGGCGGTGCCCGGCTCACCGTACGGGCCCAGCTCCTGCTCACCGGCGTGGAGTTGGCCGTCCTTCTGCTCTTCGTCGTGGCGGCCGTCGCCCACAACGGCGCCGCCCGCGCCTTCGACTGGTCCTGGCTGGGGTTCAGTCACTTCGACGGGCCGTCCGGCTTCGCCTCCGGCGCGCTCGTCGCCGCGTTCTACTACTGGGGCTGGGACGTCACCAGCAATCTCAGCGAGGAGACCCGCAACAGCCGCAGGACCGCCGGGCTCGCCGCCCTCGTCGGGATGGGCATCGTCTTCCTGGTCTTCGAGGCGTTCACCATCGCCGTGAACGTGATCCTCTCCGCCGAGCAGATCCAGGGCGGCAGCGCCAACGTACTGGCGGTGCTGGGCGAGGAGATCTGGCCGGGCGTCGGCGGCAAGCTGCTGATCGTGGCGGTGATGATGTCCACCGTCGCGACCCTGGAGACCACTCTCATCCAGGTGACGCGCTCGCTGTTCGCGATGGGCCGCGACCGTACGATGCCGCGCGTGCTCGGCACGGTGCACCGCACCTGGAACACCCCCTGGGTGGCGATCGCGGTGGTCGGCGCCGTCGCGCTCGGGATGCTGGCGGCGGCCTCCGCGCTCGGCTCGGTCACCGAGATCATCTCCGACGCCGTCACCGCGATCTCGCTCCAGATCTGTGTGTACTACGGGCTGGCGGGCATCGCGGCCGTCGTCGCGTACCGCAAGACGCTGCTGCGCTCGGTACGGGACTTCCTCCTCGCCGGGCTCTGGCCGCTGCTCGGCGCGCTGTTCATGTTCTGGATGTTCTACGAGTCGCTGAGCGAGCTGACCACGGTGGCGGTCACGATCGGGGTCGGCGGGCTGGCCGTGGGCCTGGTGCCGATGGTCTGGTACTGGCACCGGGGCAGCTCGTACTACCGACCCGCGCGGCTGGACGCCTCACGCGCGCCGGACGACGACGGGCCGTACCCCGGCTCGGGCGCGGAGCAGCCCGTGCAGGCCGGCGGCGCACTGGCGACGGACTTCTGAGCGGCGGGACCGGGAAGCGGGACCGAGAAGCGGGACCAGGAAACGGGGGAGCACAGGCATGGCGGAACACCGTCACCGGGCCACCAGGCGCCGGTCGCCGGGGAACCCTCCGGGCAAGTCCGGGGGCACGTCACCGGGAAAGCCCACGGGGAAGCCCGCGGGCAAGGAGAGCGCGCCGGACTTCGATCCGGACTTCGGCGACCGGCCGCTGACCGAGGCACGGCACGACATCGTCATCGGCCGCTGGCAGGGCGTCCGCGATCTGCTGCGCGCCACCGGTGACGACTGGCCGCGCCGCACGCACCGGGTGCGGCTGCTCGCGCACGCGGCGGCGGGCAGTTCGGCCGTGGAGAACTGGCGTACGGCGGAGCCCGACGACCCGGACATGGCGGTGCTCCGGGCGGCGACCGAGGTGGTACGGGCCTTCAGCCTGGCCATCGCCGCCGGGCGCGGCGTCGGCATCGACCGGGGGCGGCTCGACGCCACGGTGCTGATCTGTCTCCGGGCGGCCGAGATCCGTCCCGTCGATCCGCTGCCCTGGATATCGCTGCTGACCGTCGCCCGGCTGTACGACGACGGGGTGAGCAGGGGCGAACTGCGGCGCTGGTGGGACGAGTTGCGCCGACGCGACCCGTACAACACCGAAGGGCACACGCAGTTGCTGCGCTACCTCTCGGCGCGCTGGCACGGCACGCACGGCCGGATGTACGACTTCGCCAGGGACGCGGCGGGCGCGGCGCCGCCCGGCTCCCCGCTGCCGGTGCTGGTGCAGATCGCGCGCGTGGAGGAGTACCGCTATGTCACGGAGCGCGTCGGGGGACGCAGACCGGTACGGGACTTCGGGCAGCACTGGCACCATGAGCTGGCGGTGACGGAGGTACGGCGCACCTTCGACCGGTGGATCGGGGGGCGGCCGGACGGTCCGGTCCTCCCCGAGGAGATCGGGGAGCTGAACTATCTGACGCACGCGGCCTGTCTGGCCGGGCTGGACGAGGAGGCGGGCCGGCTCTTCGGACTGCTGGGGTCGCGGGCGGCGCTGGTGCCGTGGTCGTACACCGGTGATCCCGCGGAGCAGTTCACGGCGTTCCGCCGCGGCACCTGGCAGGCGGGGTGACGCCGGTCCGAGACGGCGCCACCCCGCGACTTGCCGGACGGGTTCAGAGGCCGTACGGCTCAGGGGCCGTACGGAGTCGTACGCGAACCGTACGGCTCAGGACGCGTACGTAGCCGTACGTAGCCGTACCGAGTCGTGCGTAGCCGTACCGCGTCGTACGTAGCCGTACCGAGTCAAACGGAGTCGAACGGCGGGCGTCGGTCAGACGCCGATGTCGCCGCCGTCCTTGCGCCAGACCACCACGACCGACGGACGGACGATCTTGCCCGGTCCGTCCGGCCAGGCGCTCGCGGGCTTCTCGACGGTCGCGCCGTCGATCTCGCCCGGGTGCTGCACGGCGACCAGGACACGGCGGTCCTGGATGACCGGGCCACAGGTCTCGGCGCCGTTCGGCATGGTCATGAACTGCTTCAGCTCACCGCGCCGCTCGCCCTGCGTCGCGACACCGAACAGACCGTCGTGCGTGCCGAGCGCGTTGCCGTCCGTCGAGATCCACAGGTTGCCGTGCGGGTCGAAGGCGACATTGTCGGGGCAGGAGATGGGGCTGACCTTCTCCTTGGGGAAGCCCGCGAAGTAGGTGGACGGGTCCTTCGGGTCGCCCGCGACCAGGAAGAGCCGCCAGGCGAAGCCGTCCGCCGCCGGGTCGTCCCAGTTCTCCGCCAGCTCCAGGACATGCCCGTGCTTGTTGGCGTTACGGGGGTTGGCCTCGTCGGCGCCCGCCTTGCCGGCCTTGCCGCGGTCGGTGTTGTTCGTCAGCGCGACATAGACACGGCCGGTGCGCGGCGACGGCTCGACGTCCTCGGGACGGTCCATCTTGGTGGCGCCGACCTTGTCACCCGCGAGGCGCGTGAACACGTACACCTCGTCGGCGGTCATGCCGGGCACGTGCGAGACATCGCCGGTGGCCAGCGGGATCCAGACGCCGGAACCGTCGAACTCGCCGTCGTTCGGGAGCTTGCCCGTGCCGTCGAACTCGCCCGCCGGGCTGTCACCGGTCAGCTTGGCGACATACAGCGTGCCCTCGTCGAGCAGCGTCAGGTTGTGCTGGTGGGCGGCGCGGCTGCTGCCCTGCTTCATCCGCTTCGACGAGACGAACTTGTACAGGTAGTCGAAGCGCTCGTCGTCGCCCATGTAGACGACGGGGCGGCCGTCGGCGGTGAGACGGGGCTGCGCGGCCTCGTGCTTGAAGCGGCCGAGGGCGGTGCGCTTCTTGGGCGTCGAGTCCGGGTCGTACGGGTCGAGCTCGACGACCCAGCCGTGGCGGTGGACCTCGTTGGGCTCCTGCTTGAGGTCGAAGCGCTTGTCGAACAGCTCCCACTTGCGCTCGGTGGCGCCGGTGCCGATGCCGTACCGCAGATCGGTGGGGCTGGAGGCGTTGGCGAAGTACTGGTTGAAGTTCTCCTCGCCGTGGAGCGTGGTGCCCCAGGGGGTGGTGCCGCCCGCGCAGTTGTTGAGCGTGCCGAGGACGCGGCTGCCCGTACGGTCGGTGGAGGTGCGCAGCAGCTCGCTCCCCGCGGCCGGGCCCGTCAGCTCGAACTTGCTGGTGGCGGTGAGACGGCGGTTCAGCTCATGACGGGTGACGGCGGTGAGCTTGCCGCTCCTGCGGTCCTCCTCGACCACGACGACGGAGATGCCGTGGGCGGCCCACGCGATCTCCACCTGCTCGCGGGTCGGGGCCGCCGCGCTGTACCCCTTGAACATCAGGATCTCGTCCGTGTACTCGTGGTTGGCCACGAGTACCTGACGTCCGCGCTCGCCCTTCAGCGGCAGCAGGCTCAGGAAGTCGTTGTTGTAACCGAACTGGCCGGCCTGCGCCTTGGCGGTCTGCCTGTCCGGGTCGAAGGCCGGGGCACCGCGCAGGATCGGGTCGCCCCAGCGGATGAGCACGCTCTGGCTGTGGCCGGCGGGGATCGTCACCTGGTCGGCGACATTGGGCGCGACGGGGGCGAAGCGGAGGCCGCGGGCGCCGTCCGGGGCGGGGGTGTGGCCATGGCCCTTGCCGCCCAGCGGGGTCGCGTTGGCGACGGACTCACCGGGGCCGCCGACGACGACCGCGGTGCCCGCGGCGGCGGCGACGGTCACGACGGCGGCGGTGCGCATCATCGAACGTCTCGACAGGGCACCGGCGATGATGTCGCCCGCGTACTCGTTGTCGCTCGTGTTGGGGACCTCGTGGAAACACGCGTCGCCGCAGCGGTAACGGCAGGTCAGAGCGGACCGACCGCCCGGGTGTGAGTTCAGCAAGGGCAGCAGTTTGCGCACTTTCGCCTCCGTGGGTGTGGTGATTCGGCGCGCGCCCCGCGCCGACATGGCCGACAGGCTGTCGGGATGTCTCGGCCGTGACGGTAGGGGGGACGCACAGCACGACGGCGGCCTCACGATGAACGAAACATGAACGGGGAACGACCGCGTGGTCTGGGGAGGGTAATGGCCCGCCGCGTACGGGGCGGATACGGGCGGGGTGCGGGCCGGACGACGGCAGAGGGCGCGGAAGAGGGCGCCGGGCGCGACGGGAGGCCGGTACCGTCCTCCCCCATACGTGGGCCCGCGCGGCCCGCGAAGGCCGCCCCTGCCGTAGATCATCGGGGCGGCCGCTAACCTTACGTATCCGCCCTGGCCAGGGATGCGCCTTATTCCCCGGCGGCGGACACCGCACCCAACTGATCTGAAAGGCCTCGCCCATGGGCATTCGGAGCTTGCTGCGCAAGGTGTTCGGACGCGACCGTGCGGAGGAGCGTAACGAGTCGACGGCCTCGGTGCCGTCGCAGGCCGGAGGCGGTACGGAGGCGGCGGAAGCGGCCCACGGGACCGGCACGGCCGACGTGGCGGACACGGCCGACCCGGCCAACGCGGCCGATGTGACGGCGAAGACGACCGCTACGGCCGCAGCCGCGACGACCGCCACGGCCGCGACCGCGACGACCGCCTCGGCGGACAAGGGCGCGACCGTACCGGCGCCGTCGGTCGAGGCAGCGGCGGCGGACCTGGTGGCCGCGGCGTTCGACAACCCCCGCGCGCCTGAACCGGATGCGAGCGTGCCGTCCCAGGTGTCCCGCGCGCACACGCCCGAGGCCCCGGAGCCCCCGAAGCCCCCGGTCACGGTGACGGTCCCGGCGCAGTCGTCGGCGGAACCGGACCCCATGACACTCGCGCCCGAGCCCGAGCCCGAGGCAACACCCGCCCCGGCGGCGGAGGTTCCGGCCGTGACCGAGCCGGAGCCCCTGCTCGCACCGGAAGCCGAAGTGACGGCCGTCGCGGCCGAGACCGCCGCTCCGACGCTCGCGGCCGAGACCGAGGCCGAGCCCAAGGCGACACCGGAGCCCACGGCCGTACCGGCACCGGAGCCCAGGCCCGAGGCAACACCCGCCCCGGCGGCGGAGGTTCCGGCCGTGACCGAGCCGGAGCCCCTGCTCGCGGCCGTGGCCGTGGCCGAGACGGAGCCCGTCCCCACGCCCGAGGCCGCCGAGGAAGCCGTCTCCGGGGCCGAGACCGTCGCCGCGACCACCACCGTGAACACAGCCGCGACCGCCGCCTCCGCCTCCGGCGACGGGCGCGCCGCCTTCTCGCTCGCCCGCGTCAAGTCCCGTGCCCCCGGGCTCACCGAGCACTACAAGGCCGCCGGTGCCGCCCTCAAGAAGCTCGGTCTCAACGGCGAGCGGGCCACCGTGTATCTGGTCCTCGACCGGTCCGGGTCGATGCGTCCGTACTACAAGGACGGCAGCGCCCAGCACCTCGGCGAACAGGCACTCGCGCTCTCCGCGCACCTCGACGACAACGCGACCGTGCCCGTCGTCTTCTTCTCCACCGAGATCGACGGGACCGGCGAGATCGGCCTCGACTCGTACGAGGGCAAGGTCACCGAACTGCACGGCGCCCTCGGCCGGATGGGACGCACGCACTACGACCGCGCCGTCGAGGAGGTCGTGGCGCTCCACGAGAAGTCCGGCTCCACCGGGCCCGCGCTGGTGATCTTCCAGACCGACGGCCCGCCCAACGCCGTACGCGCCGCCGAGCAGGCCTTCGCCGACGCCGCCGGACTGCCGCTCTTCTGGCAGATCGTGGCCTTCGGCGAGGAGGACGCCAAGGGTTTCGACTTCGCGCGCAGGCTCGGCGCGGACGCGGCCACCGGGAACGTCGGGTTCCTGCACGCGGGCCCCGTTCCGAGCGAGCTGCCCGACGCCACGTTCTACGGCGAGCTGCTCACCGCCTGGCAGGCGGCCCGCACAAACTGATCCCCCGGCAGACCGCCCGTACGAGCCCGCACAAGCCGCCCGTACGAACACGCACAAACCCGCACAAGCCGCCCGTACAAGCACGCGCAAGCACGCGCAGCCGCCCGTACGGAGCTGACCGCGCCCCCGCTGCCGTCGGCCCGCGTCACCCCGACGCGGCCGGCGGCAGTGTCACGGTGACCTCCAGACCGCCGCCGGAGCCGCCCGGTACCGCCGTGACCTTCCCTCCGTGCGCCACCGCGATCGAGCGCACGATGGACAGCCCCAGCCCCGCGCCCCGGCCCATCCGGTCCCGGCCCTCCCCGCGCCGGAACGGTTCGAACAGCGCCGGGATGCCGTCCTCCGCCACCACGGGCCCGGTGTTCCGCACCACCAGCGCCGTGCCGTCGACCTCGACGTCCACCGTCCCGTCCGGCACGTTGTACGTCACGGCGTTGGCCAGCAGATTGCCCACGAGCTGCCCGAGCAGCAGCCGGTTCCCCCGTACCGTCCCGCCGCCGATGACCGACACGACCCGGTCCAGGCCGAAGCGGGCCGCCTCCTCGGTCACCGCCTCCCCCAGATCGACCAGCTCCTGGTCGTCCACCTCGCGCTCGCTGCGCGCCAGCACCAGCAGCCCCTCGATGAGCTGTTCGCTGCGCCGGTTGTTGTCCAGCAGGGTCTGTTTCGTACGGGCCAGCTCGTCCGGCGAGCACATGTCGTCGAGACCGACCTGGATCGCGGTCCGCTGGGTCGCCAGCGGGGTCCGCAGCTCGTGCGAGGCGTTGGCGATGAACCGGCGCTGGCTGTCGAAGGCCTTCTCCAGCCGCGCCAGCAGCGCGTCCAGCGTGTCGCCCAGTTCCTTCAGCTCGTCGTCGGGACCGCTCGCCCCGATCCGCTCATGGAGATTGTGCTCGGAGAGCCGGCGGGCCTTCGCCGTCATCGTGTGCACCGGCCGCAGCACCCGCCCCGCCGTCCACCAGCCGACCACCACCGCGCACGCCGCCATCACCAGCAGCGCGGCGACCGACCAGAAGAGCATCTCGTCGGAGGCCGCGTCGGTGACATTGTCGGTGAGCCGGTAGACGGTGAGGGGCGCGATCCGCTGCTCGCTGATCAGTCCGCGCACCGAGGAGACCGGCAGCGCGGGCCCCACCTGGGCGGGCACCACCCGGGCGACCATCTCCTGGGCCTCGTTCTGGGTGCCCGCGCCCGCGAGCAGATTGACGACGGTCAGCAGACAGCCGCCCAGGACGACGAAGACCCCGCCGTAGACGAGCGCTATCCGGGTGCGGATGGTGGAACGGGGGGCCAGGGCGAGCGCGGTCGTCTTCACAGCGCGTATCCCACACCCTGCACCGTGCGGATGAGGGGAGGTTCGCCGAGTTTGGCCCGCAGCTTGCTCAGACAGACCCGTACCGCCCCGGTGAAGGGGTCAGCGTGCGCGTCCCAGGCCCGCTCCAGCAGTTCCTCGGCCGAGACCGGCGCGCCGTCCGCCTCCAGCAGGATCTGGAGCACCGAGAACTCCTTGGGCGACAGATCCAGCGCCCGCCCGTCCCGCGAGACCGTCCGCCGTACGGAGTCGAGCCGTACGCCGTGCCGCTCCAGCAGCGGCGGTACGGGCCTGGCGCTGCGCCGCCGCAGGGCGCGCACCCGGGAGACCAGCTCGGGGAAGTCGAAGGGCTTGCCCAGATAGTCGTCGGCGCCGAGATCGAGCCCCTCGACCCGGTCCTCCATGGAGGCGGACGCGGTGAGCATCAGAATGCGCGTACGGGACGACTCGGCGACCAGCTTGCGCGCGACATCGTCACCGTGGACGCGGGGCAGATCGCGGTCGAGGACGACGACGTCGTAGTCGTGCAGTCCGAGATAGGCGAGGGCCGCGTCCCCGCTGTACACGGTGTCGACGGCGAATCCCGCGCGCCGCAGTCCGGTCGCCACCAGTTCGGCGAGGACCTCCTCGTCCTCGGCGACCAGTACCCGCATGCTGTCGTCCCTCGCCTCGTGCCCCGCCTCGCGTGCCTCGTGCCCCGCCTCGCGCATGATGCCCTTCTCCTCCCAGGATGGGCCTGTCTATGCCACGGGGTGTTTCGCAAAGCTCTCCCCGGCCGCCGCCCCCGCCCCCACCCCCATAAGCCGGGCGACCCGGGTCCGGAGGGTCGGATACGATATTGACATTCCGTAGACCAATTGGTCACTCCGTGTAGCGAATTGGGAGCAGCCTGCAATGGCTCGACACCTCATCACCAGCGCCCTTCCGTATATCAACGGGATCAAGCACCTGGGCAACATGGTGGGGTCCATGCTCCCGGCGGACGTGTACGCCAGGTACCTCCGCCAGCGTGACCACGACGTCCTCTTCATCTGCGCCACCGACGAGCACGGCACCCCCGCCGAGCTGGCCGCGAAGGAGGCGGGGGTCCCGGTCGATGTCTTCTGCGCCGAGCAGCACGACGCCCAGAAGGCGGTCTACGACGGCTTCGAGCTGAACTTCGACTACTTCGGCCGCAGCTCGTCCGCGGAGAACCGCGAGATCACCCAGCACTTCGCGCGCAGGCTCAAGGAGAACGGCTTCATCGAGGAGCGGGCGATCCGCCAGGTCTTCTCGATCGCCGACGACCGCTTCCTCCCGGACCGCTATATCGTCGGCACCTGCCCGCACTGCGGTTACGACAAGGCGCGCGGCGACCAGTGCGAGAACTGCACCCGGGTCCTCGACCCGACCGATCTGATCGAGCCCCGCTCGGTGATCAGCGGCAGCAGCGAGCTGGAGATCCGTGAGACCACGCATCTCTTCCTGCTCCAGTCGAAGCTGGCGGGCGAGGTCGAGGCCTGGATCGACGAGAACGGCGCGGAGTGGCCGCAGCTCGCCTCGTCCATCGCGCGCAAGTGGCTGACCGAGGGCCTGCACGACCGCGCGATCACCCGTGACCTGGACTGGGGCGTACCGGTCCCGGCCGACACCTGGCCGGAGCTGGCCGCCGAGGGCAAGGTCTTCTACGTCTGGTTCGACGCCCCGATCGAGTACATCGGCGCGACGAAGGAGTGGGCGGACGCCGCTCGGGACGGCGAGACCCGCGACTGGAAGTCGTGGTGGTACGAGGCCGACGACACCGTCCGGTACACCGAGTTCATGGCCAAGGACAATGTCCCGTTCCACACGGTGATGTTCCCGGCCACCCAGCTCGGCACCCGTGAGCCCTGGAAGAAGGTCGACTACGTCAAGGCCTTCAACTGGCTGAACTACTACGGCGGCAAGTTCTCCACCTCGCAGAAGCGGGGCGTCTTCACCGATGCCGCGCTGGATCTGCTGCCCGCCGACTACTGGCGCTACTTCCTGATCGCCAACGCGCCCGAGTCGGACGACACGTCCTTCTCCTGGGAGCACTTCACCTCCACGGTCAACAAGGACCTCGCCGACACCCTCGGCAATTTCGTCAACCGCGTCCTGTCCTTCTCGCGCAAGCGCTTCGGCGACGCCGTGCCCGCCGGGAAGGCGGCCGGCGAGGCGGAGGAGAAGCTCGGCCAGGAGATCGCGCGGCTGCTCGCGGAGTACGAGGGCCACATGGAGTCGCTCCAGTTCCGCAAGGCGGCGGCGGCGCTGCGCGCCCTGTGGTCCGCGGGCAACTCGTATCTGGAGGAGAAGGCCCCCTGGCTGGAGATCAAGACGGACGAGGAGGGCGCCGCGCTCACGCTCCGTACGGCGATGAATCTGATCCATCTCTACGCGGTCGTCTCCGAGCCGTTCATCCCGGCGTCCGCCAGGGCCATGCGCGAGGCGTTCGCGCTGACCGGTGACACCGCGAGCTGGGTGACGGCCGAGGAGGCGCGGTCCCTGACGGCGGTCCCGGCCGGTACGGCGTTCACCGTGCCGCCGGTGCTCTTCGCCAAGATCACCGATGAGGACCTGGCGGCGTACAAGGAGCGCTTCGGCGGCGAGGAGCCGGCGGCTCCGGCACCCTCGGAGCAGTAGGCCGAGCAGCGCCGGCACCCCGCCCGCCGGCCCCATCGGCGTCACAGGCATCAGAGGCGGCACAGGCGTCACGGGCGTCACGGGCGTCACAGGCTCAGCGAGGCCGCGTCGCCCATCACCACCACCGGCCGCTTCGCCGGGTCGAGCGTGCGCAGCAGTTCCCTCATGCGCCAGCGCGGCAGGGCGACACAGCCCTGGGTGGGGCCGCCGTGGTCCACATGGAGCCAGATACCGCCGCCCTTCTCCTGGCCGAGCGGCCGGGTCCAGTCGAGCGGGGTGGTGCCGGGCACCCGGTTGTAGTTGATCGCGATCACATAGTCGAAGGTCCCTTCGAGCGACTCGCCCTCGAACCCGGTGCCCTCCGCCTCGAAGGCGCGCCCCCGGTCATAGGGGAGCTTCGAGCCCGGGTCGGGCAGTTTGCCGCCCGCGTCGGTCAGATCGAACACTCCGATGGGCGAACGCAGATCCCCCTCGACATGGTCGTCGGTCCAGCCCTCCCGGGCGTTGTGCGCGGGCCACCGGTCGGAGATCCGCCGCCAGCCGGTGACCGGGTCCCGCTCGTAGACCATGACGACGGAACTGTCCGAGTCCATGTCGGCGCCCCGCACCACCACGGCCTGACCGGTCGTCTCGGGGATCCGGGCGCGGGTCTCGGGACCGAGGCCGGAGATCTCCTGCGGCTCGACGGTCTGCGGCTCGGGCGCGGAGGCGCCGGCGGGGCTTTCGGAGGCGGCGGTGTCCGGGCTCCCCGTGGCCGTCCCGCCCGGCGCGGACCCGACGTTGTCGGCGGTGTCCGCGGTGCCCGCGCAGCCGGTGAGCAGCAGACCGGTGACGAGCAGCGCGGCGACCGGCACCGCGGCGACCGGCCGCGGTCCTCTGCGAGCGGGACGGAGAGAGCGGACGGACATAGACGGGCCTCTCATTTCTCGTTCAGGGGAAGCTGGGCGGTCGGGTCGGCGGGGAGGCCGTCCCGGTTCCCTTGCCGAAGTCTGCGCCGGTGACCATCGCGCTGACGTCCTCGGCGGTTCCCGGCGCGTCGCCGGAGACACAGAGGGTGACGGCGACGGCCGTGGCGGGGACGGCCTTGTCGCCGAGCAGACCGGTGAACTGCCGGGTGCCGCCGATGACGCGACAGTCCGGGGACGGGTCGTCCGACGCGTGGAGCACCGGGGGCCGCTGGACCTTGGCCGGCGTCGCGAGCCCGTTCAGCGGTTCGAAGGTGACCAGGGCGCCGCCGGGCCGGAGCGACCGCACCGGCAGACACGCGTCCTTCGACTTCCGCACGCAGGGCCGTCCGTACGCGGTCAGCGGCTCGGACGAGACATAGCCCAGGGCCGTCAGCTTGAGCGCGCCGTCCTCCGGCATGTCCAGCGCCTGCCAGTGCTCGGGCAGCCGCAGGATCAGACCGGCGACGGGCTCGAACCGGTACCGGTCCCCGGGGGCGGGCGGCTCCTGGGTCGGGGTCGGGGTCGGGGTCGGGCTCGCGGTGGGGTCCTGGCTCGCGGCCCGGTCCGGCCGTCCGGTCGGGTCCTGCCCGGCCGAATCCCGCCATTCGGTCACCGAGGGCCCGGGGGCGGCGGGCGGCAGCGGCTGCGGCTGCGGCTGCGGGCCACCGCGCAGGACACCCGGTAGGAACGTTCCGGCCAGTACGAGCCCGGTCACGGCCGCCGCCGCGGCTCCCCCCGTACGGCGCCGGCGCCGGGCCCGGCGGACCCGCTCCCGTACCCGGCGCAGCCGCTCCTCGGGGGCGGGCAGCCTGGGCACGGCCCGTTCCAGCAGAATCCTCAGCTCCTGCTCCTGCTCGCGCTCCTCCCCGTCCCCGTCGCCGTATCCGGGCTCGGTACCGGCCCCGGGCTCACCCATGGCGCTCACCGCCCGCCACCGACGCGGGCAGCGACGCCCGCAGGGAACGCAGCGCCCGCGCCGACTGGCTCTTCACGGTGCCGGGGGAACAGCCCAGGGTCTCGGCGGTGTCCTCGACGCTCAGATCCTCGAAGTACCGCAGGACGACGACCGCGCGCTGCCGCACGGGCAGCGCCCGTACCGCCGCCGCCAGCGACTGCTCCAGATCCACATGCTCGTACGCGTCGACTGCCCCGGCCGTCTCCGGCAGCTCCCCGTAAGGCAGCTCGCCGCGCCACCGCCGCCGCCACCAGGACGCGTGCAGATGCACCAGCGCCTTGCGCACATAGGCCTCCGGCCGGTCCCCGGCGATACGGGACCACTTCGGCCACACCTTCGCCAGGGTGCTCTGGAGCAGGTCCTCCGCCAGATGCGCGTCCCCGGTCAGCAGCCACGCCACCCGCAGCAGTCGCGGTCCCCGGGCGGCGACGAACGCCTCGAAGTCGCCCTCGCCCGGATCCATCGTCGCGCCCCCGCCGTCCTGTTCGGTTTCCCACGCCTGTGAAACGCCTCGGCGCACCGATCGGGTTGCATCGGCGGGAGAACGGGTCCAGGTACGGGAAGAGGCCCGGGACCTTTCGGTGCCGGGCCTCTCGCCACTTCTCCGTATACCGCCGGCGTCCGTATACCGCCCGCGCTCGCGGGGTTACCCGCCGGACAGGGCCTACTCGCCGGACTTGGCGGCCGGCTTGCGCAGGGCGATGTTCAGTTCGCGCAGACGCGACTCCGCCAGCTCCGTCGGGGCGCCCATCATCAGGTCCTGGGCGTTGCCGTTGAGCGGGAAGGCGATCGTCTCGCGGATGTTCGGCTCGTCGGCCAGCAGCATGACGATACGGTCCACGCCCGGGGCGATACCGCCGTGCGGCGGGGCGCCGAGACGGAAGGCGCGGAGCATGCCCGCGAACTCGTGCTCGACGGTCTCGCGGTCGTAGCCCGCGATCTCGAAGGCCTTGATCATGACGTCGGGCTCATGGTTCCGGATCGCGCCGGAGGAGAGCTCGATGCCGTTGCAGACGATGTCGTACTGCCAGGCGAGGATGTCCAGCGGGTCCTTGGTCTCCAGATCGGCCAGACCGCCCTGGGGCATCGAGAACGGGTTGTGCGAGAAGTCGATCTTCCCGGTCTCCTCGTCCTTCTCGTACATCGGGAAGTCGACGATCCAGCAGAACCGGAAGACGCCCTCCTCGAAGTGCCCGGAGCGCTTGGCCGCCTCGACCCGGACGGCGCTCATGATCTTGGAGACCTCGTCGAACTCGCCCGCGCCGAAGAAGACGGCGTGGCCGGGGGTGAGACCGAGGCGCTCGGTGAGGACCTTGACGTTCTCCTCGGTGAGGAACTTGGCGATCGGGCCGCTCAGCGAGCCGTCCTCGCCGACCCGCACCCAGGCCAGGCCCTTCGCGCCGTGCTCGACGGCGTACTCACCGAGCCCGTCGAAGAACTTGCGCGGCCGGTCGGCGGTGTCCGGGACCGGCAGCGCGCGCACGTGCTTGTCCGCGAACGCCTTGAACTCGGAGCCCTCGAAGACGTCCGAGATGTCGACCAGCTCCAGCCGCGCCCGCAGGTCCGGCTTGTCGTTGCCGTACTTCAGCATCGACTCGCGGAACGGGATCCGGGGGAACGGGGAGGTGACATGACGGCCGCCGCCGAACTCCTCGAACAGCTCGGTCATCAGCCTCTCGATCGGGCGGAAGACATCCTCCTGCTCGACGAAGCTCATCTCGACATCGAGCTGGTAGAACTCGCCCGGCGAGCGGTCGGCGCGGGCGTCCTCGTCGCGGAAGCACGGCGCGATCTGGAAGTAGCGGTCGAAGCCCGAGATCATCAGCAGCTGCTTGAACTGCTGCGGGGCCTGCGGCAGCGCGTAGAACCTGCCGGGGTTCAGCCGGGAGGGCACCACGAAGTCACGGGCGCCCTCGGGGGAGGTCGCGGTGAGGATCGGGGTGGCCATCTCGTTGAAGCCGAGCGCGGTCATCTTGTGCCGGATGGCGGAGATCACGGCCGTCCGCAGCATGATGTTGCGGTGCATGCGCTCGCGGCGCAGATCGAGGAAGCGGTACTCCAGGCGCCGCTCCTCGTTGACGCCGTCCTCGGTGTTGATCGTGAACGGCAGCGGGCCCGCCGCGCCGAGGATCTCGACCTCGGAGACCTCGATCTCGATCTCGCCGGTCGGCAGCTCCGGGTTGACGTTCTCCGCACCGCGCGCGGAGACCGTGCCGTCGATCCGGACGACGGTCTCCTTGGTGAGCTTGGACAACTCCTCGTTGGCGGCCGTACCGGGCCGGGCGACGAGCTGGACCAGACCGTAGTGGTCGCGGAGATCGATGAAGAGGATGCCGCCCAGGTCTCGGCGATTGTGCAGCCAGCCGCTCAGCCGGACGTCGGTGCCGACGTCAGAGGCGCGGAGCTCGCCGCAGGTGTGGGACCTGTACCGATGCATCGTCGTTTCATCCAGTCTTAGCAAGTCGGGTCTTGGCACGTCGGGGTTGGTACGTCCGGCGTTGGCACGTCGGGTGCGTCAGGTGCTGCGGTGCGTCAGGTGCTGCGGACCGGGGCCGGCCTCGCCGGACTCCGGCGGCCGGTGTGATCCGCGGTACAGCACAACAGGACGAAGCCGTACCGCACAACAGGTTACCGCCCGGCCGCTCCGCCCCTCGGTGGCGTTCGCTCCTCGGATATTCATAAAGTGGGACAATGCGCACCGAGGATGTCCTGTCCGCGCTCGCGACCGGTCTGTGGCGCTGGGACAACGCCTCCGGGACGGTCACCTTCGACGCGGAGGCCGCCCGGCTGCTCGGGCTGCCCGCGGAGCCCGTGGTGCTCACGCTGGCGGCGGCACGTGCCCGGTTCCACCCCGTCGACTGGAACGAGATCAACAGCATCGTGCATCTCGCGATCGCCGAGCACACGCTCGCCGAGGCCAGGCTGCGGATCATGGACGCGAAGGGCAACGTGCTCCGCACCGTACGGTCCCGGGCCAAGACGGTCGTCAGACGGGAGCCGGAGGGTCCGCCGTACGTCGAGCTGTACGGCACGATCCAGGAGGTCGCGGAGGTGCGCCCGGGGACCGCCGTCGAGGGCGGCTCGGTCACCGGCGACTGGCGCCGTTCCCGCGAGGCCTTCCTGCTCGACGCGGGCCGCGCGCTGGCCGAGGCCCGTTCGACCGCCGAGGTGCTGCGGGTCGCCGCCTCCCTGTCCATGCCGGGCTTCTCACCGGACGGGCTGGCGGTCTTCGGCGTCTCCGGCGAGCGGCTGACGATCATCGGCCACCACGGGCACGACCCCGGGGTCGCGGCGCCCTTCGAGGACATGACGCTGGACACGGACTATCCGGCGGCCGAGGCCGTACGGAGCGGGCGGGCCATCTATCTGCCGTCACCGGAGGCGTACGCGAGCCGCTACCCCGCCACCTGGCACTATGTGCGCCGCTTCGGGCGGCGCTCCTGGGCGTATCTCCCGCTGGTCGTGTCGGGGCGCACGCTGGGGTGCTGGATGGCCGCGTTCAAGCACCGGGTCGCCTTCTCGCCCGACGAGCGGTCCGTGCTGACGACGGTGGCGCGGATGCTGGCACAGGCGCTGGCCCGCGCCAGCCTCGCCGAGACCGAGCGTGAGCTGTCGCTGGGCCTCCAGCGCACGATGATGCCGACGGTCGGGCCGGAGATCCCGGGGATGACGGTGGCGGCGCGGTATGTGCCGACCGGCGGCGGGCTCCAGATCGGCGGCGACTGGTACGACATGATCCCGCTGCCGGGCGGGACGGCGGGGCCCGACGGGGGTGGCGGACGCGGCTCCGGCGGAGGCGGCCGGGGCCCGGGGGGAGGCGGACGGGGCGCCGAGGGCTGGAGCGGCGGCCGGTTCGCGCTGGTCATCGGGGACGTCCAGGGGCACGACGTACGGGCGGCCGGGCTGATGGGGCAGCTCCGGGTGGCCCTGCGCGCCTATGCCTCCGAGGGACACCGGCCGGACGCGGTGCTCTCCCGCGCCTCGCGCTTCCTCGCCGGGCTCCAGCACTATCCGGGGCCGGGCGGGAGCACCGGCGGCGCGCCGGCGGAGCTGAGCGAGGACGAGTACTCACTGGCCGGTCCGCGCTTCGCGACCTGTCTCTATCTGGAGGTCGACCCGGAGGCCGGCACCCTCGACATCGCCCGCGCGGGCCATCCGGACCCGGTGATCCGCACGTCCGACGGGACGGCGGTCGTACGGCAGACGGCGGGCGGACTGCCGCTCGGGATCGAGGTGGACTCGGACTATCCGACGACCCGGCTCGGTCTGGAGCCCGGCGAGACGCTGATGCTCTGCACGGACGGGCTGATCGAGACCGGCGGACATGATCTGGCGACCGGCTGGGCGCGGCTGCGGCCCGTCCTGGAGGAGCACAGCGGCGAGTCGCTGGAGAAGCTCGCCGACGCGCTCGTCCAGGCCGTGCACGGCCCCACCTCGCACTACACGACCGGACCGCTCGCGGACCGCCGCGAGGACGACATCGCGCTGCTGCTGCTCTCCCGGGACCGGGCGCCGGCCCGTGGGGTCCACAGGACGACACGGCGGACCGCGCTGACCGTCGCGCAGGCCGAACCGGAGCGGATCGCGGGCGCGCGCAGGCAGGTGCGCGATCTGCTGCACGACTGGACGTCCGGGGAGCAGATCGACTCCGCCGAACTGATGGTCTCCGAGATGCTCACCAATGTGCTGGTCCACACGGACAACGACGCGCTGCTGCTCGCCGAGGCGGTCGGCGAGCAGGGGAACCGCCGGCTGCGGGTCGAGGTCGCGGACACCAGCGACGATCTGCCGCACCGCAGACGGCCGGGGGAGCTGGCGTCCAGCGGGCGTGGGCTGGTGCTGATGGAGATGCTGGCGGACGCGTGGGGGGTGGACCCGCGCGGCGACGGCAAGTCGATCTGGTTCGAGCTGTACGAGTGCGGGAACGAGGCCCTGGAGGCGGCGGCCGAAGGAAAGGCGGGGGTGTCCGGGACCTACGAGGCGGGGCCGTAGCGGGTCCGCAGCTCGGAGAACACCCCGAACGCGGCGGCCGTCAGCGGTACGGCGAGCAGTATCCCCAGAATCCCGGCGACACTGGCGCCCGCCGTGATGGCCAGTATGACCACGGCCGGATGCATCTGGACCGTACGGCTCTGGATCATCGGCTGGAGCACATGCCCCTCCAGCACCTGTACGGCGAGGACCACCCCGAGCGCCCAGAGCCCGGTCACCCAGCCGCGGTCCGCGAGGGCGACCAGCACGGCGACGGTGCCGGAGAGGAAGGCGCCGAGATACGGGATGTACGCGCCGACGAAGACCAGCGCGCCCAGCCCGACGGCGCCGGGCACCTCCAGGAACAGCAGACCGACGGTGATGCAGACCGCGTCGATCAGGGCGATGACGGTGGTGCCGCGCATAAAGCCCTCGACGGCCCCGAACGCGCGTCGCGCCATGGCTTCGAGGGTCTCCCCGGTCTCGCTCGGCGCGAGCGAGCGCAGGGAGTCGGCCACCTTGTCGGAGTCCCGCAGGAAGAAGAACATCAGCAGCAGCGCGAGCACGGCGGTGGCGATCAGCTCGCCGACGACGCTGATACCGGTGAGCACCCCGGAGGCGGCGGTGGCGCCGAACTTCCCGAGCAGGGTCTTGGCGTTGCCGACCACATCGTCCAGCGAGGTGCCGGCCGCGCCGAAGTGCTTGCTGAGGTCCTTCCCGGCCTGCTTGAGCGAGGAGACGATCTGGTCACCGCTGTCCACGAGCGCGCTGACGACGATGTACCCCGCCCCGCCGACCACGGCCACGACAGCGACACAGGTCAGCCCGGCGGCCAGCGACCGGTTGAGCCGCATCGCGAGCAGCCGCCGGTAGAACGGCCCGAGCAGCGCGGTACCGAGGATGGCGAGCAGTACGGGCGTGACGGCGGTCTTGAAGGTGATGGTCAGCCAGATCCCCACGGCCCCCACCCCGGAGACCACCAGCGCCACCGCACACCACGCGGCGAGGCGCCGGGCGCTCTCGGGGAGGACGGACGGCGAAAACATCTCCACCCCCCTACCCGACCACGCCCCCACCCCCCTGTCCCCCGCGAATGCTCTGTTCGGCGCAGGCGCCCACCGGGCCCGCCCCGGCCGTGTGGACCGGTGGTCGTCGAAAGGCGCTGAATCCGGCGGACCGTCGCGGATCGGACGCGTGTCAGCCGACGCGCAGTTGGCGGTCACCGAAGTCGGCGACCAGCCGGAGCGTGCCGCCAAGGGCTTCGACGTACGCGGCGATCGTCGCCAGCTCCGAGCGTCCCAGCTCGCCCCGCTCGAAGCGGGAGACGTTGGACTGGGTCGTACCCATGGCCTTGGCGACATCGGTCTGTGTCAGCGCCTGCTCCTCACGGATCTCGGCGAGACGGTAGGCACGGATCCGGTTCTCCATCTCCGCACGGATCGCGGCCTTCCGCTCATCGCTGATCCGGGTGCCGTTCGCCTCGTGAACGGCAGCGGCTTCGGCCTTGGTGTCCTTCCAGTTGTGCATGATCAGTCCTCTCCAGCTGCTCACGCGTACATATGCGGTCGTTCTTCGATTGTCGGCTCTCAGCCGTTCACGCCGCCGATGCTGTCCAGATCGTCCAGGTGCTGGTCGAACCGTTCGTCCGCGACGGGGATGTTGCGGTCGTACCAGGTGTTCCACGAGCCGTTCTTGTCTCCGGCGACCATGATCAGGGCCTGTCTAGCGGGGTCGAAGGCGAACAGCATGCGGATCTCCGAGCTGCCGACGGAGCCGGGACGCAATTCCTTCATATTGTGGTGCCGGGAGCGGCTGACCCGGTCGACCAGGGGCCGACCGAGCGTCGGGCCCCTTTCGGCGAGCAGGTCGATTGCCTGTTCCACCAGATGCGCGGACTCGGGCTCCTTCTCAGCGAGGTCCAGGTACCAGTCGTGGACTTCTTTACACAGGATGATTTCCCAGCTCACTCAGAAATTATGCTTCGCGTGAGCTATATCCTGCAAGTTATATCCACAGCTCAGGCGAAGAAAGCCAGCCGCAGGCACACCTCCGCCGTGCGGTGTGGTGCTGCCGCACGGCGGAGGGGGTGGGGGCGGGCGCCCCCCGGGAGTTACGCGTTGGACGCCGGGACCGTGCCCAGGCGGCCCGCCTGGAAGTCCTCGAAGGCCTGCTGGAGCTCCGCGTGACTGTTCATCACGAACGGACCGTAGTGCGCCATCGGCTCACGGATCGGCCGGCCGCCCAGCAGCACGATCTCCAGGTCGGGGGTGTGGGAGTCCTGCGACTCGTCGGCCCTCACCGTCAGCGAGCCGCCCGCGCCGAAGACCGCCGTCTGTCCCATGCGGACCGGCCGCCGGTCCGTGCCGACCGAGCCGCGGCCCGCCAGGACGTACGCGAGACCGTTGAACTCCTCCCGCCACGGCAGCGTCACCTCCGCACCCGGCCGCAGCGTCGCGTGGATCATCGTGATCGGTGTGTGCGTGATGCCGGGACCCTGGTGTCCGTCCAGCTCACCCGCGATCACCCGCAGCAGCGCGCCGCCGTCGTGCGAGGTCAGGAGCTGGACCTGACCGCCGCGGATGTCCTGGTACCGGGGGTCCATCATCTTGTCGGACGCCGGAAGGTTCACCCAGAGCTGGAGCCCGTGGAAGAGCCCGCCGGACATCACCAGCGACTCCGGCGGAGCCTCGATGTGCAGCAGCCCCGAGCCCGCCGTCATCCACTGCGTGTCACCGTTCTGGATGGTACCGCCGCCACCGTTGCTGTCCTGGTGGATGAAGGTCCCGTCGATCAGATACGTGACGGTCTCGAAGCCGCGGTGCGGGTGCCACGGCGTGCCCTTGGGCTCGCCCGGCGCGTAATCCACCTCACCCATCTGGTCCATCATGATGAACGGGTCGAGGTGCTGGTAGTTGATCCCCGCGAACGCGCGGCGCACCGGGAAGCCCTCGCCCTCGAACCCACCGGGCGCGGTCGTGACGGTGAGCACGGGACGGGCCACGGCGTCGGCCGGAGCCGCCACCCGGGGCAGGGTCAGCGGGTTTTCGACGGTCACAGCGGGCATGGGGGCCTCCTCGGTTTGTCCTGTCCCAATTTAGTTGAACAGTGAACATCTGACAAGGCTCCCTTCATTCCCGCCCGGCCCCGGCCGCCTCCCAGTACCGCCCCCGGGCACGACTGAGGCCCGTACCGGATCGGTACGGGCCTCGAAGCAGGCGTCGGACGGAGCGGCGGCCGGCCGCGTGGATCAGCCGCGCATACGGCTCAGGCGCGCATACGGCTCAGCCGTACATACGGCGCATCGCGAAGTCCACCATCTGCTCGACCGCCTTCGCGTCGAACACCATCCGGTGGTCACCCTCCATGTCGAGCACGAATCCGTACCCCGTCGGCAGCAGATCGATCACCTCCGCGCCCGTGATCACGAAGTACTTCGACTCCTTGCCCGCGTACCGCCGCAGCTCCTTGAGCGTGCTGAACATCGGGATCACCGGCTGCTGCGTGTTGTGCAGCGCCAGGAACCCGGGGTTGTCCCCCCGCGGGCAGTACACCTTCGACGTCGCGAAGATCTGCTGGAAGTCCTCGGCCGACAGCGACCCCGTGGTGAACGCGCGCACCGCGTCACCGAGCGACGGAGGTGACGGTTCCGGATAGAGCGGCTGCTCGCCGTACCCACCGATGCCCGCGCCGGCACCGCCCATCTGCTGATGCTGCTGCGGTGGCGGCTGCTGCGGCGGGTGCACGTACTGCTGCTGAGCGCCCGGAGTCTGGTCGTAGCCGTACATGACCGCAAGAGTACTGAGGAATACCGCCCCGGGAAGCCCCGTCGACCTCGTCACAGAAACCCGATCGGGGTTGCATCTTATTACCGATGGGTAGCATCATCGGAGCTACTTACCGGTACGCGTGTATACGGGGAATCCGCAGGCGACCACGCCCCCGGCCTCCTCGTCCTTCCTCACCGATCCTCACCTACGGAGTCGTCGCCATGGGGCACTACAAGTCGAATCTCCGCGACATCGAGTTCAACCTCTTCGAGGTGCTCGGGCGCGACAAGCTGTACGGCACGGGACCGTTCGCGGACATGGACGTGGAGACCGCCAGGAGCATCCTCGAAGAGGTCGTACGCCTCGCGGAGAACGATCTCGCGGAGTCGTTCGTGGAAGGGGACCGCACCCCTCCGGTCTTCGACCCGGAGACCGGCACGGCACCGGTGCCCGCGGCCTTCCGGAAGAGCTACCAGGCCTATATGGACTCCGAGTACTGGCGTCTCGGCCTGCCCGAGGAGATCGGCGGCACCACCTCGCCCCGCTCCCTGATCTGGGCCTACGCGGAGCTGCTCCTCGGCGCCAACCCCGCCGTGTGGATGTACGCGTCGGGCCCCGCCTTCGCCGGCATCCTCTTCGAGGAGGGCAACGAGACGCAGAAGAAGGCCGCCGCGATCGCCGTGGAGAAGCAGTGGGGCTCCACCATGGTCCTCACCGAGCCGGACGCGGGATCGGATGTCGGCGCGGGCCGCACGAAGGCCGTTCCGCAGGAGGACGGCAGCTGGCACATCGAGGGCGTGAAGCGCTTCATCACCTCGGGTGAGCACGACATGTCGGAGAACATCCTGCATTACGTGCTCGCCCGCCCCGAGGGCGCGGGACCCGGCACCAAGGGCCTGTCCCTCTTCCTCGTGCCGAAGTACGAGTTCGACCCGGAGACCGGCGAGCTGGGCGAGCGCAACGGCGTCTACGCCACGAACGTCGAGCACAAGATGGGCCTCAAGGTCTCCAACACCTGCGAGCTGACCTTCGGCGACCGCCACCCCGCCAAGGGCTGGCTGATCGGTGACAAGCACGAGGGCATCCGCCAGATGTTCCGCATCATCGAGTTCGCCCGGATGATGGTCGGCACGAAGGCCATCGCCACCCTCTCCACCGGCTATCTCAACGCGCTGGAGTACGCCAAGGAGCGCGTCCAGGGCCCCGATCTGGCCCAGTTCATGGACAAGGCCGCGCCCAAGGTCACCATCACGCACCACCCCGATGTGCGCCGCTCGCTGATGACGCAGAAGGCGTACGCGGAGGGCATGCGCGCCCTCGTCATGTACACCGCCTCCGTCCAGGACGAGATCGCCGTCAAGGAGGCCGAGGGCGAGAACGCCAAGGCGCTGCACGGGCTCAACGACCTGCTGCTGCCGATCGTGAAGGGATACGGCTCGGAGCGCTCGTACGAACAGCTCGCGCAGTCCCTCCAGATCTTCGGCGGCTCGGGATATCTCCAGGAGTACCCCGTCGAGCAGTACATCCGGGACGCCAAGATCGACACCCTCTACGAGGGCACCACGGCGATCCAGGGGCAGGACTTCTTCTTCCGGAAGATCGTCCGGGACCAGGGCCAGGCGCTGAACTCGCTGGCCGAGGAGATCAAGAAGTTCCTCGCCGTCGGCACCGGCGGTACGGAACTGGCCCCGGCCCGCGAAGCGCTCGCGAAGGCCGCCGCCGATCTGGAGGCGATCGTCGGCCGGATGCTGACGGATCTCACCGCCACCGGCGAGGACGTCAAGAACATCTACAAGGTCGGGCTCAACACGACGCGGCTGCTGATGGCTTCGGGCGATGTGGTCGTCGCCTATCTGCTGCTGCGCGGCGCGGCCGTGGCCTCGGAGAAGCTGGAGACGGCCGCCACGAAGGATGTGGCGTTCTACCAGGGCAAGATAGCGGCGGCGAAGTTCTTCGCGGCGAACGTCCTGCCGGACGTCTCGACGCAGCGCGCGCTGGCCGAGTCCGTGGACGACTCGCTCATGGAGCTGGACGAGGCGGCGTTCTAGGGAGTCCAGGGCGTGGCGCGGAAGTAGCGCCGGCCGTCCGCGGGGCGGGGCCCCGTGGGCGGCGCGGCGCGAAGGGGGCACCCTCTCCCGGGAGGAGTGCCCCCTTTCCGTACCGGACGACCGGTTACGGCGCCTTCCGTACCGGACGCCCGGTCCCGGCACGGAAGGCGCCGCGCGAGTGGTCCGCTCGGGCCGCTCCCTTCCGTCGGCACCTCCTTCCCCCGCCCGTCGTTCGACCGTCTCTCGACCGTCCTTCGACCCCCCGTCGGCCCTTCGTCCGTGCCGGTTCTCCCCATGTGCGGAGCTTGTCCCGCCCCGGCGGAGGCCGTTGCAGCCGGTGACGGGCCCGGTGTCCTGGGCCGTCGTTATGGTGAACCCCATGAGCACTTCCGCCCGCTTCGACCGCGGCCACACCGACGACCTCATGTCCTTCCTCGCGGCCAGCCCGTCGCCGTACCACGCGGTGGCCAATGCCGCGGAGCGCCTGGAGAAGGCCGGCTTCCGGCAGGTGCTGGAGACGGACGCCTGGGACGGGTCCGCGGGCGGGCGGTTCGTGCTCCGGGGCGGGGCGATCATCGCCTGGTTCGTACCGGAAGGCGCCCCGCCGCACACCCCCTTCCGGATCGTCGGCGCCCACACGGACTCTCCCAATCTGCGGGTGAAGCCACTGCCCGACACCGGTTCGTACGGCTGGCGGCAGATCGCGGTCGAGATCTACGGCGGGACACTGCTCAACACCTGGCTGGACCGGGATCTGGGGCTCGCGGGCCGGCTCACCCTGCGGGACGGCTCGCACCGGCTGGTCAACATCGACCGCGCCCTGCTGCGCGTACCGCAGCTCGCCGTCCATCTCGACCGCTCGGTCAACACCGACGGTCTCAAGCTGGACCGGCAGCGGCACATGCAGCCGATCTGGGGCCTCGGGGAGCCCGAGGAGGGCGATCTGATCCGCTTCGTGGCCGAGGAGGCCGGGGTCGCCGCCGAGGACATCACGGGCTGGGACCTGATGCCGCACGCCATAGAGCCGCCCGCCTATCTCGGGCGCGACCGCGAGCTGGTCGCCGGGCCCAGGATGGACAATCTGCTGTCGGTGCACGCGGGTACGGCGGCGCTGGCGGCCGTCGCCACCGGCTCCGGCGGATCCGCGGGAGCCGGAACGCCCGGGGCGTCCGGGGCGGGCGGGGACGGTAGCTCCGGCACACCGTCGCTCCCGTACATCCCCGTCCTCGCCGCCTTCGACCACGAGGAGAACGGCTCGCAGTCGGACACCGGCGCCGACGGCCCCCTGCTCGGCACGGTGCTGGAGCGCTCGGTGCTCGCCCGCGGCGGTACGTACGAGGACAGGGCGCGGGCCTTCGCCGGCACGGTCTGTCTGTCGTCGGACACCGGCCACGCCGTGCACCCCAACTACGCCGAGCGCCACGACCCGACGCACCAGCCACGCGCGAACGGCGGCCCGATCCTCAAGGTCAACGTCAACATGCGGTACGCGACGGACGGCAGCGGCCGGGGCGTGTTCGCCGCGGCCTGCGAGAAGGCGGGTGTGCCCTGGCAGTCGTTCGTCTCCAACAACTCGATGCCCTGCGGTACGACGATCGGCCCGATCACCGCGGCCCGGCACGGAATCCAGACCGTCGACATCGGAGTGGCGATCCTCTCCATGCACAGCGCGCGCGAGCTCTGCGGCGCGGACGACCCGTATCTGCTGGCGAACGCGCTGGTGGCGTTCCTGGAGGGCTGACGGGCACCGCTGACGGTTCGCCGCCGACGGACGGCTGACGGACGGCTGACGGACGGCTCCCGCATGGTGGTGCCGAACCGGGGTACCCGCACATGGCCCGGAAGGACCACCACTCACACAGGAGGCGGGATTCATGGGCCTAGGCGGATGCATCGTTCTGCTCGCGGTGGGAGCGATCCTCACCTTCGCGACCGACTGGGAGGTCGACAGCGTCAACCTCGATCTGGTCGGTCTGATCATGATGGCGGTCGGCCTGATCGGTATCGCCACCTTCACCAGCATCGCCCGCCGTCGGCGGGCCGTCATACCGCCGGTCGCCCCGACCGTCGTGGAGCGGGACGACCACCGCACCGGTTACTGACCGGCCGGGCCGCCGGACCCGGACCGGACCGCCGGACCGCCGGTTCGCCGGCCCGGTCACCCGGCCCCGTCCAGGCCTGTGCGGACCTACGCGTCGAGCCCGGCCAGTACGAGACCCAGACGGGACGTTCCCGACTCCGTGACACGGACGGGAACACCCCAGTCCTGCTGATGGACATGGCAGGCCGGGTACTCGTTGGCGGGGTCGTCGTCGCAGGACGCCGCCATCGCGGAGACATGCAGCACGCCCTCCGTGACGCCCTCGGCCAGTACCAGTTCACGGCTGAGATCCGTACCGGCACCGCCGCCGTCCGCCAGCAGTTCGGGCGGGGTGGCGGAGACCAGCAGCCGGGTCGAGGGACCGTAGCGCGTGTCGAGCTTCTGGCCGCCCGGCGCGGTGAAGACCACGTCCAGCAGGAGCGCGCCCGGGGCGACATCGGTGGCCGCCCGCCGCGTGCGATGGGCGACGGCCTCCACACGTACCGCCTCGTCGGGCAGCCGCAGCCGGGTCAGCCGGTGCCGGGCGGACTCGACGACGACGATGTCCTCACCGACGAGCACCGCGTCACTGGGCTCACGGAGATCCGTCGCCAGCGTGGTCACCTCGCCCGTCGACGGGTCGTAACGGCGCAGGGCGTGGTTGTACGTGTCCGAGACGGCGACGGAGCCGTCGGGCAGCGCGGTGACGCCCAGCGGGTGCTGGAGCAGCGCCTGTGCGGCGGCGCCGTCCCGGTGTCCGAAGTCGAAGAGTCCGGTGCCGACGGCCGTACGGATCACGAACCCGCCGTCCGCACCGCCCCCGTCCGCACCGCCCTCACCCTCCTCACGCTCCTCACCCTCCTCACGCTCGACATAGCGCAGGGCGCTGGTCTCCGAGTCGGCGATCCACAGCCGGTCCTCAGTCGCCGCGAGCCCCGACGGCTGGGCGAACCACGCCTCGGCGGCCGGCCCGTCCACCAGCCCCTCGTTGGTGGTACCGGCCGCGACCTCGACGGTCCCGGTGGCCGGGTCGTACGTCCAGAGCTGATGGACCCCGGCCATGGCGATCCACACGCGCCCGGCCCACCAGGCGACGTCCCACGGCGAGGAGAGAGCCACCTCCAGGGCGGGCCCGGCGGACGGTGAGCCCTGCATCCACTGCCTGCCGGTCCCCGCGACGGTCTCGATCGCGCCGGTGGCCGGGTCGTAGGCGCGCAGCGCGTGGTTCACGGTGTCCGCGACGATCACCCTGCCGTCGGGCAGCAGGGCGAGCCCCTGCGGTTCGCTGAACGAGTCCGGTCCGAAGCCGCGCTCGCCGTTGCCGATCCGCCGCACGACCGTCTCGCCGTCCGGCGCCAGCTCGACGAGCTGATGGCGGGTGGAGTCGGAGACGAGGAGATTCCCGCCGGGCAGCACCAGCGCCTTCCCGGGGAACCGCAGATCGGTCGCGACCGGCTCCGGGGGCACGTAGGGCCCGTCCCCCCGCCGCAGCGTCCCCTTCGCGGCGTGCTCGGCCTCCAGCTCCTCGACCAGCCGCGCGATGGCGTGCGCGTGCCCCTCACCCGCGTGCTGGGCGACGACATACCCCTCGGGATCGACAACCACCAGCGTGGGCCAGGCCCGTACGGCGTACTGCTTCCAGGTCGCCAGCTCGGGATCGTCCAGCACGGGGTGGTGGACCTCGTACCGCTCGACGGCGTCGACCACGGCCTGGTGCTCGGCCTCGTGGACGAACTTAGGCGAGTGGACACCGATGATCACCACGGTGTCCCGGTGCTTCTCCTCCAGCTCCCGCAGTTCGTCGAGAACGTGCAGACAGTTGATGCAGCAGAAGGTCCAGAAATCGAGAATGACGATGCGTCCCCGCAGGTCGGCGAGGGTGTACGAGGTGTCGCCCGTATTGAGCCAGCCGCCCTTGCCGATCAGCTCGGGGGCCCGCACGCGAGCGCGGCGGGACGGGGCCGGGGCGGTGGCGGAGGCCGGGGCGGGGGTCGCGTCGTTCATGGAACATAGGGTGCCATCCCCGGATGAACGCCGGATCACGGCCTTACGAAGCCGTCCCCGCGTGCGGGCGGGCGGACCGGCCCGGACCGAACCGGATCGCCCGTGCGGACCGGACCGGACCGGACCGCCCGCCCGCCCGTGCATGCGTGCGTGCGGTCCGCGTCAGGCGCTGGTCCGCGTCAGGCGCGCGGGCGGGGCGGGGGCGTGAGGCCCAGGCGACGGTCCTTGAGGGCCGGGAACTGTTCGCGTGTCGTCGCCACGCGCGTCAGATCGAGGTCGACCGTCACGATCTCCTCGTCCGCGCCCGCCTCCGCCAGTACCTCGCCCCAGGGGTCCACGACGATGCTGTGCCCCGACTGCTCCACCCCCGCGTGCGTCCCGGCGGTGGCGCAGGCCAGGACGTACGACTGGTTCTCCACCGCCCGCGCCCGCGCCAGCAGCGTCCAGTGCTCGCGGCGCCGGGCCGGCCAGCCGGCCGGGATGACGAGCAGCCGCGCGCCCGCGTCGACCAGCCCCCGGAACAGCTCGGGAAAGCGCAGGTCGTAGCAGGTGGCCAGGCCGAGCGTGGTCTCCTCCGCGCCCTGTCCGGCACCGCCGTCACGCCCGTCCTGTCCGGCACCGGGGAGCGTGAGCGGCACGGTGACCAGTTCCTCGCCCGCGCTCATCATCGTCGCCTCGCCCTTGTCGAAGCCGAAACGGTGGATCTTGCGGTACGTACGGACCGGCTCACCGGCGGGCGAGAGCACGAGCGAGGTGTTGTAGAGCGCGCCCTCGGCGTCCCGTTCCACGAAGGAGCCGGCGTGCAGCCAGACCCCCGCGTCGCTCGCCGCCTTCGACATCGCCCAGAAGGTGGGTCCGTCCACCGGCTCCGCCTCCCGCTCGAAGGACTCGTACGCGAAGGCGCCGACCGGCCACAGTTCGGGAAGGACCACCAGGTCAGCGGTGCCCCGCTGCTGGCGTACCAGGGCCGCGGCGCGCTGTCTGCGCGAGTCGACCGATTCGTACGGATCTACTGCGATCTGGATGAGCGAGGCGCGCACAGTACCACCGTCCTGGCATTCGAGCCGTCAACACGGGCCTACGATCGTCACACGAAAGCACTGCCGGGGTGCCATCGGGCAGCGTAACTTAGCTGCCGAACCTCCCACGCAGCCCGCAGCCAGCCCAGCAAGCCAGCCCGCGTACCGCAGAACCGCCGAGGGGTCCCGTGACCGTACATCCCAGCCTTCAAAACTACGCCGATGCCTGGACCCACTCCATCGAGGCCATAGCCGAGCTGGTGCAGCCGCTCGTCGAGGGCGAGTGGAGTTGGCGCACGCCGTGTCCCGGCTGGTCCGTACGAGACATCGTCTCGCATGTCATCGGCATGGAGAACGAGTTGCTCGGGGACCCGCGGCCGATCCACTCACTGCCGCGCGATCTCTACCATGTGCAGAGCGAGTTCGCCCGCTACATGGAGATGCAGGTCGATGTGCGGCGGCACCACACCGCACCGGAGATGACCTCCGAGCTGGAGTACACGATCATCCGCCGCAACCGGCAGATCCGGAACGAGAGCCGCTCCCCCGACACCATGGTCCGGGCGCCCCTCGGCAAGGAGCAGACCCTCGAAACGGCCTGGCGGGGCCGGGCGTTCGACGTCTGGGTGCATGAGCAGGATCTGCGGACGACGCTCAACAAGCCCGGCAATCTCGACTCGCCCGGCGCCCTGATCGCCCGGGACGCGCTGCTGGCCGCGCTGCCGAAGGTGGTCGCCAAGGACGCGGGCGCGCCGCCGAACTCGGCGGTCGTCATCGATGTGAGCGGTCCGGTGGAGTTCCTGCGCACGGTCCGGGTGAACGCGGACGGCCGCGGTTCGATCGACGGCTCGCCCTCGCTCGGCCCGCTGGTGACGCTGGCGATGGACTGGGAGACGTACTTCCGGCTGGCGTGCGGCCGGGTGCGCGCCTCGGCGGTCGCGGACCGGATCAAGATCGACGGCGATGACGAACTGGCGGCGGCGATCCTGCGCGAGTTCGCGGTGACGCGTTGACGCGGTGACCCGCCGGGGCACTGGGGCACTGGGGCGTTGAGGCTGTGACCCGCCGGGGCGTTGGCGCCTCGGGTCGCGGTGGGCCGCCGGGCGTGTCGGGTGCGAGTGGGCGTCGGACGCGTCGCGGCGCCGCCGCCGTACCGGCACCGGACTCCGGACCCGGGACCCTGGGCCGGGACACCGGACACCGATCGCCGTGAGGCGGGCCGCGTCCGCCGGCCGTCGCCGTACGTACCGGCCCGCACGCCGTACGTACCCGCCGCCCTCACGTCACACGGGCACCGGGCCGTCACACGGACACCGGACGCGTCACACGGACGCCGGATCCGACCGGGACCCGACCGTCCCGAACCGGTCCGGACCGTCCTCACGCCGGTACGTGCACGGCCTCCACCCGGCTCGCCACCAGTCGTTCCCGCTCCCGCCGGGCCGTCCGCGCCCGCAGCCGCAGGATCTGCACGATCCCGAGCGTTTCGAGGACGAAGACGGACGAGAACGCGATCCGGAAGTTCCCGTCGGTCGCGTCCAGCAGGACGCCGACCGCGAAGAGCGTCGTCATCGAGGCAACGAAACCGCCCATGTTGACGATTCCGGAGGCCGTGCCCTGACGCTCCGGCGGGTTCGCGGGCCGGGCGAAGTCGAAGCCGATCATCGACGCGGGCCCGCAGGCGCCGAGGACCACGCAGAGCGTGATCAGCAGGCCGGTCGGGGCATGGTCGCCGGGGTACGTGATCGTCGTGGCCCAGAACAGCGCCGTCGCCCCGACCGTACCCAGGACCAGCGGGGCCCTGGCCCGGTGGTGGCGGGCGATGACCTGCCCGTACACCAGGCCCACGGCCATGTTGGAGAGAACGACGAGGGTGAGCAGTTCGCCCGCGACGGCCCGGGACAGTCCCTGTGCCTCGACCAGGAACGGCATGCCCCACAGCAGCAGGAACATCATCGCCGGGAACTGCGTGGTGAAGTGCACCCACAGCCCCAGCCGGGTGCCGGGCTCACGCCATGACTCGGCGATCTGCTTCCGCACGTAGGCGGCGCCCGCGTGCTCGGCCGGGGGCGGCTCATGGCCCTCCGGGTGGTCCTTGAGGAAGAGCAGAAGCAGGACGAGGACGAACACACCCGCCAGCGCGCTGCCCGCGAAGGTGGTGGTCCAGCCGAGACCGTGCAGGGTCCGGGAGATGAAGACGGTGGAGACGAGATTGCCCGCCATGCCGAAGAGCGCGGCGACCTGTCCGATCATCGGCCCGCGCCGGGCCGGGAACCAGCGGGTGCCGAGACGCAGCACGCTGATGAACGTCATCGCGTCACCGCAGCCGAGCAGGGCGCGGGCGGCGAGGGCCGTGCCGTACGAGGGGGCGAGCGCGAAGCCGAGCTGTCCGACGGTGAACAGCACCACGCCGATGGTCAGCACCTTCTTGGTGCCGAGCCGGTCGACCATCAGGCCGACGGGTATCTGCATGCCCGCGTAGACGAGAAGCTGGAGTATGGAGAACGTCGAGAGCGCGGAGGCGTTGACGTCGAAGCGGTCGGCGGCGTCGAGGCCGGCCACGCCCAGACTGGTACGGAAGATGACGGCGACGAAGTAGACGGCGACACCGATGCCCCAGACCCAGGCGGCGCGACGGCCGCCGGGCGGGTCGCCCGGGAGGGTGAGGGCGGGGGAGCCCGCGGCAGCACTCACCGTGCCTCACCCCTGACCAGCACCTTGACCCGGCTGATGTGACGGCGCAGACAGGCGGCGGCGCCGTCGGCGTCACCGGTCCTGATGGCGTCGAGCATGTCCGCGTGTTCGGTGATGTTCTTGGCGATACGGTCGGGGTGCGCCTCCATGACGGCGACGCCCATCCGCAACTGCCGGTCCCTGAGCTGGTCGTAGAGCCGGGAGAGGATCTGGTTCCCCGCGTGCCGCACGATCTCGGCGTGGAAGCAGCGGTCGGTGGCGGCGACGGCGGCGAGATCCCCGTCCACGGCGCGCTGCCGCTGCTCGTCGAGCAGTTCCTCCAGCCGCTCGATCAGCCGCGCGGAGGCCGGCACGGCCTTCCGTACGGCGAACTCCTCGACCAGCAGCCGGGTTTCGACGACATCGGCGATCTCCTGCGCCGAGACGGCGAGCACCAGGGCGCCCTTCTTGGGGTAGAGCTTGATCAGCCCCTCGACCTCCAGCTTGAGAAGAGCCTCGCGCACCGGCGTCCGGGACACCCCGACGGCCTCGGCCAGCTCCCCTTCCGTCAGCAGGGTGCCGCCTTCGTAACGGCGGTCGAGTACGGCTTCCTTGATATGGCTGTAGACACGGTCTGCGGCGGGCGGTCGCTTCACGGGAACGGCGGGAGCGGCAGCGGCGGAAGGCATGCGCACAGCTTAGATACAACAGAAACGCACGGGCAGGCGCGTCCGGGATACGGACGGGGCGAAAGGGGCGCGTCCGACGGCGCGTTCCATGGCATTCGCGTGCATCCATCCGGGGTGCTCGTGAGTCTCAAGACGGGGCGCTTCTCTCAAAGTGGTCCCGTTCTGGCGCATTTCAACGCATTCGCGGATTCGGAGCGTTTCTTTTGATGTCCACCCTCCTGGGCGCACGCAGAGCCGCTGTGGTCACGGTCACCCTCACCGCCGGCGCGCTGCTGTCCGTCTCGTCCCTGGCCGCGCCCGCGCAGGCCGCCGCCGCCCCGTCCATCGGAGGCAAGGGCGGGTTCGTGCTCAACAACGCGACCGGCGCCACGGTCTACGGCAAGGCCGCCGACACCCGGCGCCAGATGGCGAGCACGACGAAGATCATGACGGCCGCGGTGGTGCTCACCACCAAGGGCGTCGACCTCAACCGCAAGGTGACCGTCAAGAAGGCCTACCGCGACTACGTCGCCAAGCAGGGCGCCAGCACGGCGGATCTGCGTACCGGCGACAAGGTCACCGTGCGCCAGCTGGTGTACGGGACGATGCTGCCCTCCGGCTGCGACGCCGCGTACGCGCTCGCCGACACCTTCGGCACCGGCTCGACGACCGCCGCGCGCACCAAGTCGTTCATCGCGAAGATGAACGCGAAGGCCACCTCGCTCAAGCTCAAGAACACCAAGTTCGACTCCTTCGACGGCATCTCGCAGAGCGGGAAGAACTACACCACCCCGCGCGACCTCGCGAAGATCGCGCAGTACGCCATGAAGAACGCGAACTTCCGCGCGGTCGTCAAGGCCACCTCGTACAAGAGCACCGCGCCGACCAGCACGGGCGGCAAGCGCACGTACACCTGGTACAACACCAACAAGCTGCTCGGCTCGTACAAGGGCGCGATCGGCATCAAGACCGGCACCGGCACCGCCGCGGGCCCCTGCCTGGTGTTCGCCGCCACGCGCGGGAGCAAGACCCTCGTCGGCGTCGTCCTGAACGGCGCGGACCGTTACAAGGACGCCGCCAAGCTGCTCGACTACGGCTTCGGCTCGTCGACGGCGAAGACGATGAAGCTGCGTACGCTCCCGGCGGACGCGCAGCGCGACTGATCTCCGGCGACCGACCTCCGGCGTCCGGGGGGACGAGGGCCGCGCCACGGAAGCAGCACTCCGGCGCGGCCCTCACGCCTTCGCTCACGCCGGCCCTCACGCCGGCCCTCATGCCTGCGCTCACGCCGACGCGGGCGAACCGCGGGCCGGGCGCCCGGACCGGCCGACCGTGGGCGCGGCGGCGGTCGATGTCACCGCCGGCGGGTCAGCGTGAGGCTCGTACCAGCAGGCCCGTGAGCAGCACCTCGAACATCTCGCGCAGCGTCTCGGTGAAGTCGAACCGCATGGTCGCGAGCGAGGGGTCGGCCTCGTACGCGGCCAGCATCGCCGCCGAGGGCTGGGTGTGCGTCCATACCGCGCCGGTCGTCAGCATGACCGCGCCGCCGAACCGCACCGCGTCGGGCTCGCTCAGTTCGGGCAGATGGACGCGCAGGAGCCGGACCAGGACACCGATGTTCGCGAGCGCGGCGCGCTTGTACTCCGCGGCGACCTGGGGGGAGACATTGCGTTCGAGCACCGCGGCCTGCGCGCTGACCAGGTCGCAGAGGACGGGACGGTCCGCCAGCGAGGCCGCGAGCGCGGCTGCGAGCCGGTCGGCACGCCCGGGGAGCGGGGCGGCGGCGTCGACCAGGGCGGGGAGCGCGCCGTCCAGATGCTCCAGCCATTCGCGCGAGGCGACATCGAGCAGTTCGAGCAGCACGGCCTCCCGGGACTCGAAGTAGCGCAGCACATTGGATTTGGCGAGGCAGACGCGCCGGCTCAGCTCATTGAGGCTCACCTGCGCCACGGACATCTCACCGAGCATCGCGGTCGCCGTGTCGAGGATCGCCTGTCTGCGCGCGGCGCGCTGCTCGTCACTGCGGGCGCGCTGGAAGGGCATGGTCATGACCCCAGACTACAGACCCCCGGTCTGTTGTTATCGAACCAGCGGTCTGATAGCTTCGCTGACAACAGACCGCCGGTCTACTCGGAGCCCTGACCCGGCCCCGCCCCTCCCCTCACCTGACCTCACTGACCTCAGTGACCTCACTGACCTCACTGACCTCACTGACCTCACCCTGGAGCCACCATGTATGTCGTCCCCGACCAGACCGGGAAGCTCACCGTCGTCACCGGCGCCAACAGCGGCACCGGCAAGGAAGCCGTACGCCGTCTCGGCGCCGCCGGTGCGCGTGTCGTCATGGGCGTACGTACCGTCGCCAAGGGCGAGCAGGCCCGCGCCGAGATCCTCGCCGAGCACCCGCACGCCCAGCTCGAAGTGCGCCGGATCGATCTGGCGGACCTGGCCTCGGTGAAGGAGTTCGCGGACGGGCTCATCGCCGACGGCACACCGCTCGACCTGCTGGTCAACAACGCGGGGGTGATGGCGCCGCCCACCCGGATGACGACCGCCGACGGCTTCGAGCTCCAGATGGGCACCAACTATCTCGGCCCCTTCGCGCTGACCGTACGGCTGCTGCCGCTGCTGCTCGCCGCCCCGGCGCCGCGCGTGGCCACCATGAGCAGCGGCACGGCCAACTACGGACGGATCCACTTCGACGACCTCCAGTGGGAGCGCCGCCGCTACAGCCCCAGCCTCTCCTACGCGCAGTCCAAGCTCGCGGATCTGATGCTCACCCAGCAGCTCGCCGTGATCGCCGCCGAGCGCGGCTGGCCGCTGCTGAGCACCGGGGCGCACCCGGGCTACACCCTCACCAATCTCCAGACGACGGGTCCGAACCTCGGCCGCGACAAGCCGTCGCGCGGGCAGGGGCTGCTGTCGGCCCTCAACTTCCTGCCGTCGCAGGCGCCGGAACAGGGGACGGAACCGCTGCTGTACGCCGCGACCAGCGCCGATGCGGTGGCGGGCGGTTACTACGGTCCGAGCGGACGGTTCGGACTGGTCGGCCCCACGGCAACGGCCCGTACGACCCGCAGGGCACTGGACACCGCGGCCAACGCGCGGCTGTGGGCCGAGTCGGAGCGGCTCACGGGGGTGGCCCCGCACGCGACGGTCGCGTAACCGCGCAGGGGGGAGCGGTACGGACCACGCGGGGGGACGGTACGGACCACGCGGGGGGACGGTACGGACCACGCGGGGGGACGGTACGGACCACGCGGGGGGACGGTACGGACCACGCGGGGGGACGGTACGGACCACGCGGGGCGGGCGTGTCAGTCCGGGCGGCGGAGCGTACGGCCGTACGCTGAGGCGGCGGCCCGGGGGACCTCGGGCGTCGCGAGACCTCGGGCCTCGCGCCACGAGGACAGCGTCCCGCCACGAGGACGGCGTCGCACCCCAGGGCCCCAGGGACGGCACAAGAGACGGGACAGGGACGGCCCGGCGCCGGTGCCCGGGTCCGACCGGGTTCGCGGCCCTCACCACCCCGGCCCCGGAGGCGTCCTTGCGGTCCAGCCCATCCCCACCGCATCTGTTCGACCGGGTCCCGCTGGCCGGGCGCTATCCCGCCGCCGTCGCCCTCGTGCTGCTGGCGCTGAGCCCGTTTCTGATCCTCACCACGGCCACGACCCTGATCGAACCGCGGCTTCTGCGGGAACTCGGCGCGACACGGTTCGAGTTGCAGCTCACCAGCGGTATGTCCAACGCGGCGTACGCGTTCGGCGCGGTGGCCGCCGCGGATCTCGTACAGCGGGTGGCGCGCCGACATGTCTATCTCATCTGCGAGGCCGGCTTCGTGGTGAGTTCCGTGCTGGCGCTCAGTGCCCCGGGGATCGGGCTGTTCGCGACCGGGGTGATCGTCCAGGGGCTCTGTACGGGGATGCTGCTGGTCTGCGCGCTGCCACCGCTGGTCACGGGTCACCCGATCGGGAGACTGGCGACGACGGCGGCCGTGGTCAGCCTCGGCCTGTTCGGGATGGTGGCCTTCGGGCCGCTGGTGGGCGGGCTGGTCGGCAGCCTGGGCGGCTGGCGGCCCCTGTTCGCGGGGCTCGCCGCGCTGGCGGCGATCGGACTGACCGTGGGCGCTCTGTCGTTCGAGGCCAACGAGCCGCCGGCGCGCCGGGCGCGGTTCGACTGGCTGGCCATTCCGCTGGCGTTCGGCACCACGGCGCTGCCGTTCTTCGGGGTCTCCTGGCTGACGCGGGGCTCGTTCGCTGACCCCGAGTTCTATCTGCCGGTCGTCTGCGGACTGATCTGCGGGCTCTTTCTGGTGGGGGGTCAGTACAGGAAGGCCAATCCGCTGATGCCCGTACGGCCCATCAGCAACACGCTGCCGGTCGTCGGGACGGTCAACGCGATGCTCGTCGGGGCGTGCTTCACCACTCTGCTGGAGCTGACCGAGGCCTACCTGACCGACGAGGCGCACTACTCGCCGCTGCGCGTCGGCATGCTCGTCACACCGCAGATCGTCGGGGTGTTCGTCGCGGCGGTGCTGTTCCGGCGGCTGGTGGCGACCCGCTGGACACCGTATCTGGCACTGTCGGGGACGGTCGGCGTGGCCATCGGCGCCGCCGTGCTGCTGGCCGCGTCCACCTCGAACGCGTCGGCCGTCGTCCCCGTCGCCGCGCTCTTCCTGGGCTTCGGCGCGGGCGCGGGCGTGACGCCGGGGCTGTTCCTGGCGGGCTTCTCCGTACCGTCGGCACAGATCGGCCCGACCTTCGCCCTGGTCGAACTGCTCCGCTCGGAGGCGGCGTTCCTGGTCGGCCCCGTCCTGCTGCACGCCGCCCTGACGACCGGGCTCGCGCGGGGCTTCCATCTCACCGTGACGATCATGCTGGCGATCACGGTGACCGGCGCGCTGCTCCTGGTCGTCCTCTACCTCCTGGGCGGCGCCCGCCCCCAGCCCCCCGACCTGGAGTCCTGGCTCTCGGGCCGCTCGACGGCATACCACTCCCCGGCCCTGGCGGCAGCGATCCGCAAGAAATAACACCACCGCGTTCACCCGGCCCTGGAGCTGGTGCTGGAAGCGGTGCTGGACCTGCGCCGCCGGGACCACGGGACTACTCGGGCAGCAGCGGCACGACGACGGAGGGGCCGCCCCAGTCCTTCGCGAGGGCGTCCATGATGATCTCGTCGCAGACCTGCCCGAGCCAGTATCCGGCCTCGCGGAGCGTTCCCGCCGTGCGGAAGCCGGCCTTCTGGTAGGCGCGGACACCCGCCGTGTTCGGCGCGAGGACCTTGAGCCAGACCATCCGGAGATTGGTGATGTGGAAGGCGTAGTCGAGGGTGAGCCGGGTCGCCCGAGTGCCGAGACCGTGTCCCCGCGCCTCGGGAGCCAGCATGATCACGTATTCGGCGGTCCGTACGGCGTGATCGGGCAGGAGCGTGGTGACACCCGACGGGACCGGGCTCCCGGACGTCAGGTCGTAGACGGTGAACCGGATGTTGTCACCGCGGAGTTGATGAACCATGCCCTCGGTACGGGCTTCCAGGGACTCGGGTCCTTGGCGTCCGTAACCGACGAGAAGAGCCGGGTCCTGCTCCCAGCGCCAGTAGGTCTCGACCAGGTCGGCACGGTAGGGGCCGAGTGCACAGATCTCGTTGCCGATCCACAGGATCGGGTCAGGGCTGGCGCTGATGACGGCCTCCGATGGTGAGAACTGGCGTACAGGCGAACGTCGAGCGCGGTTCGCCGACAGGAATACCGTCCACAGTCTGTACCCAGGCATGCAGACGTACGGGGTCGGGCGCGACGCCATGGCACCACGTGACAGCGAGCCGCCGTGAGGCCAGCAGCAGGACGGCGGCGGCGGACTCCTCCAAGCAGGCGGTACGGCCCGGGGAGTACCAGCCGATGTGCCGAACGTCGAGGACCGCCGCGTTCACCTGGGCAGTGGTGGCGGCGCGGTGGCAGATTGACGCGGCCGCTGCGAGCGTTGCCATGACGCGGTGCATGGCCGTCGCCGCGGGTCCCGCCCTCCTGACGGCGAGGACGGACGCCAAAGCGGTAGCCGCGGCGACGCCCGACCGATGGTGAGCACGCGGAGGACGGCTGATTCCGGCCGGGTGTTCTGCACTTCCCCAACTCGCGGGAGCGGAGCGGGCGGTGACCGGGGCGGGCCATGGCGTCGGACCCGGCGTAGGCACCAGCAGACCGTCGGCGAGCAGCCGTGCGGCCAGCGCGGGAGCCATGACGTCCAGGCGTCCGGTGCGGGCGGCGCTCTGCCACAGGGCTGTGGCGGCGGGCAGGAGGCACCGGGCGCGACCGGTCCGGTAGTCGATGAGGACCAGGACATGACCGAAATCCACGGCACGGACATGGTTCGGGGAGGTGGCGAAGCAGGGCAGATCAGTCATGCGTGCTCCTCGTCGGCGTATCGCTCCATACCGGTCCGGGGTTCTCGTGGTGCGCACGTAGCCACGCTTCGGCGCTCAGCGCCTGTTCGAGCGTCGCCAGCGGCATCGGGATGCCCGCGGCGGCCTCACGCAGATGCCGACGCATCCGGCCCGGGTCGATGAGCCCGAGGTGGGCGAGGTGACCGTCCGCAAGACTGAGGAGTTCGGGCAGATTGACGCGCAGTCCCGCGTAGTGATCGGCGTCGAAGCTGCCTTTCGTGGTACGGCCGGCGACCGCGGGCGGCAGCAGGTGCCGCATCGCACGGCCGAGGAGCGGTTTGTATCCGTGGACCGGTGGACGGTGTTCGATCGGGGTCCGCAGAACCGTGTCCATCACGCGCGGGTCGAGAAAGGGATTGTGCAGTTCGATGCCGCAGGTGGCGGCAAGCCCGACATCGGAGACGGCGGTACGGGCGACCTCGCGTACCTCGTCCACGAGGATCCGGACCGAGGCGTCCAGACCGGTCAGGGTGTCTTCTGTGTCGGCCGCCCCGCCGGCAGCGTCGGCCAGAAGCCGCAGGGCCGCGGGATCGGCCCAGTCAGGCATCGGCAGGAGCGTGAACCAGCGGACATCGCCGCGGTCGGCGGTGGGCCGGACCCGGGAGGCCGGGGTGTCGGCGAGATCGGCGAGTGATACGGCGAGATCGGTCAGGGCATCCTGGCGGCTGATCCGGGCCATGGCCGCGGCATCGCGCAGGAGCGGTGCGACCGGGCAGTGGCGTAGACGGGCCCAGCCGAAGGCCTCACGCACCGCCCGGGGCCATTCGCCGTGGCGGACGAGATCGGCGAGGTGGGCGGGCGGCTGGAACAGGACGCTGTCACCGCCGTCGCCGGTCAGATGGGTCCGGCTGCCGAGACGCCGGCGCATCCAGCGGAACTGACCCGTCAGCCGGGCATGGGTGAGGGTCGAGGGGGCGGGTTCGTCGGTGGCCGGTACGGCGGTGATCCGGGTGTAGGGCAGATGCTCGGCGGCCAGCGGGAGGAGATGGTGGGCGATGCGGTCCGGATACGCGGCGGACGCGAGCCGGGCGTAGTGGAGATCCGCTCCGCTCTCGTCACCTTCGGGATGGACGGTGACGGCGTCGAGGCGGCGCTCACCCGGCAGGGACGTCGCGGCGAGGACCGCGACCGTGGTGGAGTCCAGGCCGCCGGACAGGTCACAGGACACGTCGTGGCCGGCTTCCGTCCGCAGGGTCACCGCCGCCGACAGAACTTCTCGAAGGCGATGGTGCGGGGGGCCGGGAACAGGATCAGGACGCCATCGGACAGTGCACCGCGGGCTGCCGCCGTCAACAGGCAGTTCGATCCGGCTGCCCGGTGCCAGTTGCTCCACAGCGTCGAAGAAGGTGCGCCGGTCTGCCACCGCCGGTACCGACGGCGTGAGGATGGAGCAGACGAGCCGCCGGGCGTCCACGGGCGCCGAGATGAGACGGGCGAGCACGCGGGCGGAGGTGGACCAGGCCCAACCGTCCCGCCAGGCGGTCGCGTAGAGGGGCAGAGCGGCGGCGGGATCCGTGTGCAGTACCACTCCGGCCGGGGTCTCTTCGACAACTGTGTACGCACCGGGCCACCGCCAGGCGATGTCGGCCGGCAGCGCGGTATCGGCCAGGCGGCGCAGTTCGGCGGGCGTGGCACCGCACCAGCCCAGAAGCAGGACACGCCGGTACCCGCCGCGTGCCGTGGCGGAACGAGCCGGAGCGTCGCCGAGCCTCCAGACGGAGGATCCGGCACTGATGGGCACGGCACCTTCAGGTCGAGGGCAGTCGTCCCCGGTGCTGCTGAAACCACCGAAGGTCATGAGGTCTCCCTGGGGAACACGTTGAGTACGGTGCCCGGCACCGGGTTCCCGAGGCCGGGCACCGGGGACGTCAGCAGTTGTAGGCGCGGCGCTTGTCCTCGCTCTGCCCGCGGCCTTGGCCTTCGGTCAGCTCGACGACATCGCCGAGTTCCACCGGCAGCAGTTCGTCCTCGCCGCTGGTTTCCGTACGGTTCCCGTCGTTCATGGTGATTCCTCTCTCCAGAACAAGACTGCGGAAGGGGCTGTCCGAGGACCGGTCGGGCCGGAGACGCGGAGCAGCCGGAGACGCGGAGCATGGGGGTACCGCACGGTGGGAAGAATGCGATGTCGTCCGATCGCCCGCATGCACGTGCACAGTCAACTCGCCCCCGATACGCCATCTCTGGTGCCGCAAGCGGGTGCGTTTTCCGTGCGGGGCCGCCCAGGGGTGCCAGGATCGGACAGTGGACGGTCAGACGCTTGGGGGGCGGGCATGATGGCACCAGATGGCATCGGCGCCATGCTGAGAGGACTTCGCGAGGCGGCAGATCTCACCCGCGAGGAACAGGCCTTGGTCTTGCAGAAGGCCCAGGACGGCAAGTGGTTCGACCCGGAGAACTTGAAACGCTGGGAGACCGAACGGCGTCTGCCCGTCCCGAGGTGGCACCAACTGCTGGCAGACGGATACGGGCGGCCGGTGGAAGAGATCGTCCGGGCAGTAGCGGCTTCCAGGCGCCGACGCAGGCTTGAGCGCCGGGCGGCCGGCGATGAGGGAGAGGAGGGTACGGCGGTGAACCGAAGGAAGTTTCTGGGCGCGGCGGGGCTGGCGACAGGGAGCGTCGCTCTGCCCGGTATCGCGGAAGCACGTCGAGGCATCGACGTCGGGCTGTCCGGTTCCGACGCCGGTGACCTCGCCTACCTCAATGAGGCGTTCGAGCGCCATCGGAGCGGCTACCAGGGGCGTCCGCCGAGCGCTGTGCTCGCACGAATGCGCGACGACCTGAATCTCCTGCGCGAGGTCCTCGGCCGCCCTCACCCCGCCGACGCCCGCGCGGCACTGGCCCGTACCACCGCCGGAATCACCGGCCTGGTCGCGATCATCCAGCACGACAGAGGCGACCAGCGCGACTCCCACGGCTGGTTCACCACCGCCGCACGAGCGGCCCGCGAGTCCGGTGACCGTCACATGCTCGCCTGGGTCCTGGCCCGGCACGCGATGGTCCCCCTCAACTATGGGGCGCCAGATGCCGCCGCCGCGCTGGCCACCCGGGCCCGTGTCGAAGCCGGCCGGACGCCGACCGCCGCCGCGGCGCTGGCCGCCGCGGTCTCCGCGCGAGCACTCGCCGCCGCTGGTGACCACAAGGCCGCGCTCCGGGCCGTGGCCGACGCGCGCGGCATCGCCGAGAACCTCGACACCGCGCAGTCGGCCGACACCTGGTTCGGCTATCCCCGGCAGAAGCACCACGTCCATCTCTCCCAGGCGTTCACCCTCATGGGCAGGACACTTGAGGCGTACACCGAGCAGGAAGCCTCCCTGGCTCTCAGCCGCTCCCAGTCCGTCATGACCCGCGCCCTGCTTGCCATGGACACCGCAACCTGCCTCCAAGCGGACGGAGACTCCACGGCGGCAGCCGACATGGCCGTGGACGTCTGGCAGCGACTGCCGGAGGCATACCGAGGCGGACTGGTCCAATCCCGGGCCGAAGCCCTGCACCACGCACTCTCCGGTGCGGCCCGTACCCGGCTGGGCGAGGTTCTCGTAGGCCGTTAGCCGGAGCCCTTCGGGCGAGTTCCGGAGCTGGGCAGGCTCGTCAGATTGCCTGGTCGACCCAGAGGTCCCCGTGCATACGAGGTTGTGGCCGGGGCCCGTACTGCGCGCGCGGGTCCGGCCCCGGAACCCGTGGTGGGGGGTTCGGGGCCGGACGGTGGTGTCGCGGGGTGGGCGGGTCAGGCCCAGGTGATCAGGCGCTTCGGCTGTTCCAGGATCGCCGCCGTGTCCGCGAGGAACCTGGAGCCCAGTTCGCCGTCGATCAGGCGGTGGTCGAAGGAGAGCGCGAGGGTGGTGACCTGGCGGGGCTTGACCTTGCCCTTGTGGACCCAGGGCTGGAGCTTGATCGCGCCGATCGCCAGGATCGCGGACTCGCCCGGGTTGAGGATGGGCGTGCCCGTGTCGACGCCGAAGACGCCGACATTGGTGATGGTCACCGTGCCGCCCTGCATGGCCACCGGCGTGGTCCTGCCCTCACGGGCCGTGGAGACCAGTTCGCCCAGCGCCACGGCCAGTTGGGGCAGGGTCTTGTCGTGCGCGTCCTTGACGTTCGGCACGATCAGTCCGCGCGGGGTGGCGGCCGCGATACCCAGGTTGACGTAGTGCTTGACCACGATCTCCTGGTTGGCCTCGTCCCAGGCGGCGTTGACCTCGGGGTTGCGCTTGATGGCGACCAGCAGCGCCTTGGCGATGAGGAGCAGCGGATTGACCCGCAGTCCGGCCATGTCCTTGTCGGACTTCAGCTCCTCGACCAGCTTCATCGTGCGGGTCACGTCGACGGTGACGAACTCCGTGACATGCGGCGCGGTGAACGCGCTGCCCACCATGGCCGCCGCCGTGGCCTTCCGTACGCCCTTGATGGGGATACGGGTCTCCCGGCCGGTGCCGGCCGGTGCCACGGGTGCCGGTACCACCGTCGGCGCCGGTGCCACAGCCGGTGCCGTCGGCGCCAGCGGTTCGCCCACCAGCTCCGTCGGCGCGATCGCCGCGTACACGTCCTCGCGGGTGATGATCCCGTCCTGGCCCGACGGCGTGACCGTCGCCAGATCCACTCCGAGATCCTTGGCGAGCTTGCGCACGGGCGGTTTGGCCAGCGGCCGTCCGGCGGCGGGCGCGCCCACGACCGGTGTCGCACGGCCGTTCAGCTCCGCCTGGACCGCCGCGGCGGCCGCGCCTCCCGTGGTCTGCCCCGGTACGGAAGCACCCCTGCGCGGGCGGCGCTTCGTCGACGACTCGGCCACTCCGTAGCCGACCAGCACCGGCTGACGGCCCGTCGGCTCCGTAGCGGCCGTAGCGGGCGTAGCGGCCGGGGCAGCCGTCACAGCCGCGGGCGGCGACGGCTCGGGCGCCGCCGCCGGAGCGGGCTCACCGCTCCCCGGCGCCACGTCCACCGTGATGATGGACACGCCGACATCGACCGTCGTGCCCTCCTCGAAACGCAGCTCGTGCACCACCCCGTCGTACGGAATGGGCAGTTCGACGGCCGCCTTCGCCGTCTCGACCTCGCACACCACCTGGCCGTCGGTCACCGCGTCGCCCGGCTGTACGTACCACTTGAGGATCTCGGCCTCGGTCAGGCCCTCGCCCACATCGGGCATCCTGAACTCGCGGTAGCGGTCCGGGGCGCCGGCAGCCGATGGGCCGGTGGAAGTATCAGCAGTCATGGTCACGGCACTCCTCAGTACGCGAGCGAGCGGTCGACGGCGTCGAGCACCCGGTCCAGGCCCGGGAGGTACTCGTCCTCCAGCCGGGCCGGCGGATACGGCGCGTGATAGCCGCCGACCCGCAGCACCGGTGCTTCAAGATGGTAGAAGCACCGCTCCGTGATCCGGGCGGCGATCTCCGCTCCCGAGCCGTAGAAGACGGGCGCCTCGTGCACCACGACCAGCCGGCGCGTCTTCTCCACCGACGTCTGGATCGTGTCGAAGTCGATCGGGGACATCGAGCGGAGATCGACGATCTCCAGCGACTTGCCCTCCTCCTCGGCCGCCGCGGCGGCTTCGAGACAGACCTTCACCATCGGACCGTACGCCGCGAGCGTGAGATCCGAGCCCTCACGCGCCACCCGCGCCCCGTGCAGCGGGCCCGGGATGGCCTCGGTGTTGACCTCGCCCTTGTCCCAGTAGCGCCGCTTCGGCTCGAAGAAGATCACCGGATCATCGGTCTGGATGGCCTGCTGCATCATCCAGTACGCGTCCGACGCCGTGGACGGCGAGACGATCTTCAGACCCGCCACATGCGCGAAGAGCGCCTCGGGCGACTCGCTGTGGTGCTCGACCGCGCCGATGCCGCCCCCGTACGGGATACGGATCACCACGGGCAGCTTGATCTTGCCCAGCGCGCGGGCGTGCATCTTCGCGAGCTGCGTGACGATCTGGTCGTACGCGGGGAACACGAAACCGTCGAACTGGATCTCCACCACCGGGCGGTAACCGCGCAGTGCCAGACCGATGGCCGTGCCGACGATGCCCGACTCGGCGAGCGGGGTGTCGATGACCCGGCCCTCGCCGAAGTCCTTCTGGAGCCCGTCCGTGACCCGGAAGACACCGCCGAGCTTGCCGACGTCCTCACCCATGATCAGGACCTTGGGGTCGGTGTCGAGGGCTTTGCGGAGCGACTCGTTGATCGCCTTGGCGATCGGAAGCTTCTGTACGGCCATGATCAGCGACCCCCTTCTCGAACACCCGCGGCACCCGCGGCACCCGTGACACCCGCGGCACCGGTGACACCCGCCGCGGCGATCGCGGCGTCGGCGGCCGGGTCGGCGTCCACGAACGACGCCTGGTACGCGGCGAACTGCGCACGCTCCTCGTCGACCAGCGTGTGCCCGTCGGCGTAGACATGGTCGAAGATCGCCATGGGGTCCGGGTCGGGCATCGCCCGTACCGCTTCTCGTACCCGCTTCCCGAGCGTCTCGCTCTCCTCGTCCAGGGCCGTGAAGAACGCCTCGTCCGCCTGGCCCTCCCCCTCCAGATACCGGCGCAGCCGCAGGATCGGGTCCTTGGCCTCCCAGGCCTCGCGCTCCTCGTCCGCGCGGTACTTGGTCGGGTCGTCGGAGGTGGTGTGAGCGCCCATGCGGTACGTGAAGGCCTCGACCAGCGTGGGCCCCTCGCCCCGGCGGGCCCGCTCCAGCGCGGAGCGGGTCACGGCCAGACAGGCGAGTACGTCATTGCCGTCGACCCGGACGCCCGGGAAGCCGTAGCCCTGCGCGCGCTGGTAGAGCGGCACCCGGGTCTGCTTCTCGGTCGGCTCGGAGATCGCCCACTGGTTGTTCTGGCAGAAGAACACGACCGGCGCGTTGTAGACCGCGGAGAAGGTGAACGACTCGGCGACATCGCCCTGGCTGGAGGCGCCGTCCCCGAAGTAGGCGATCACGGCGGAGTCCGCGCCGTCCTTGGCGACGCCCATGGCATAGCCCGTGGCGTGCAGCGTCTGCGCGCCGATCACGATCGTGTAGAGATGGAAATTGTTGGTGCTGGGGTCCCAGCCGCCGTGGTTCACACCGCGGAACATGCCCAGCAGATTGGTGGGGTCGACCCCCCGGCACCAGGCGACACCGTGCTCACGGTAGGTCGGGAAGACATAGTCGTCGTCGCGCAGCGCGCGGCCCGACCCGATCTGCGCGGCCTCCTGGCCCAGCAGTGATGCCCACAGTCCCAGCTCGCCCTGGCGCTGGAGCGCCGTGGCCTCCGCGTCGAAACGGCGGGTCAGGACCATGTCCCGGTACAGCCCGCGCAGCTCGTCCGGGGTCAGGTCGATCTGGTAGTCCGGGTGCTCGACGCGCTCGCCCTCGGGGCTGAGCAGCTGTACGAGCGGGGGCTCGGAACTCTGTGGCTGCGGCGTCCTCTTCGCGCTGGCGCGCTTGGTGCCGCTGCTGCGTCGCGGTTTGCGCGCGGCAGTGCTCTCCACGGTCACGTGCGTGCTCCTCCGTCTGTCCGGCCCCCGGGATCCGCCGGGAACCAGTGCGGCTCGCCTGGACCCGCCACGGGCACGGGGTGGGTGCGACGCGGTCGGGACAGGCGTGACAGGTGCCCCGGCGAGCGCTCTGTCACAGGCACGTTACCCAGTGGGCCGCATTACTGCGAAACCCCATCTGACCTGCAATTTTGCTTGGATTTCCAAGTAAATCGACAAAGTCTGGAACAACCACTGGTCACAGCCTTGCAGGCCGCCGGAACAACGGCACGTTATCCCGCTGATCTGCGGCAGGGAAGGGGTGAGTGTGTGAGACTGAATTCTGTGCACCAAGAAGGAAAAATCACTGTATTTCTCGTTGATGACCATGAAGTCGTCCGCCGAGGGGTCTACGAACTTCTCTCCGTCGAGGACGACATAGAGGTCGTAGGGGAAGCGGGCACGGCGGCGGACGCCATGGCCAGGATCCCGGCGACGCGCCCGGATGTGGCCGTGCTGGACGTACGGCTGCCGGACGGCAGTGGGGTGGAGGTCTGCCGCGAGGTCCGCTCGCGGGACGAGAGCATCAAGTGCCTGATGCTCACCTCGTTCGCCGACGACGAGGCGCTGTTCGACGCGATCATGGCCGGGGCCTCGGGTTATGTACTCAAGGCGATACGCGGGAACGAGCTGCTGACGGCCGTACGGGACGTGGCGGCGGGGCGCTCGCTGCTCGACCCGGTGGCCACGGCCCGGGTGCTGGAGCGGCTGCGCAACGGCAGCGGCCCCAAGGGCGACGACAAGCTGGCCTCGCTCACCGACCAGGAACGCAGGATCCTGGATCTGATAGGCGAGGGCATGACGAACCGCGCGATCGGGGAACGGCTGCACCTCGCCGAGAAGACGATCAAGAACTATGTCTCCAGCCTGCTCTCCAAGCTGGGGATGGAGCGGCGGTCGCAGGCGGCGGCGTATGTGGCGCGCCTCCAGGCCGAGAAGAACTGAGCCGAACAGAGCCGGCGGTGCGGGGCCTGCGGTGCGGCGGGGTCGCCCGCGAGACGGGGCTGGCCGTACGACGGGGTCGGCCGTACGACGGGGCCGGCCGTACGACGGGGCCGGCCGTACGACGGGGCCGGCCGTACGACGGGGCCGGCCGTACGACGGGGCCGGCGGGGCGACGGGGTCGCCCGTCCGGTGGGGGTTACCGCGTCGGACCCTGTCCCAACCGGGACCAACGTCCCTCGGTTGAAGGGCCGCGTCCTCTGTTGACGAGGCAGTTCCGTGACGGAGAGTGGACAACATGTCCACCGAGGAAATCCGCGCCATAGAGCTGCTCAACCGCGTGTCGTACGGACGCGTCGCGACGAGTATGCGGGCCATGCCGTTCGTGGCCCCCGCTCGCCATGTGGTGACGGGCAACTCGGTCCTGCTGCGTATGCACGCCGGTCACGGCTACCACCGGGCCTGCGGCGGCGGAGTGGTGGCGTACGGCGCGGACAACTTCAGCAGCGACGAGCCGGACCGCTGGTCGGTGCAGTTCACCGGTACGGCCGAGATCATCCAGCCGACGGCTCCGGAGCTGGAACTGTTCGGCGGGGGCCCGCACCGGGTGGACGGAGAACCGTTCGATCCGGTGTATATGCGGCTTGTACCGCAGTTTGTCACCGTACATACGCTCGACTACTCCCGAGAGCGACATAGCCAACACGCTGCGTGATCTAACATCTGACAAGTGCCGCGCTCATATGAAATCGCTGCGCCTGCTGCGACCGTTGTCATCCCTCAGCCCGTTGCCGCTCGTGCCAGCCATGCAAGCCCTGTTCCCGCAATCCCCGTAAGCCCCGCAATCCCCGCAATCCCCGTAAGCCCCGCAGTGCCCGCAGTGCCCGTAAGCCCCGCGTTACCTCCGGCTCCCGCGATCCCGGGCGCCCGCGCCGGAGACACCGCTCCCCCCGTCCGTGCGCTGCTCCGCCGCTACCGGAACACGGGCGAGCCGCTGTCCTGCGAACCCGTCGCCCAAGGGCTGCTCAACCACGGCTACCGGGTCCGCACCACGCACGGCTCCTACTTCCTCAAGCACCATCTCGACGGCGATCACCCGGCCATCACCCGCCAGCACCGCGCCACCCAGCGGCTCCAGGCGCTCGGCGTGCCCGTCGCGCCGCCCGTCGAGAACGCCGACGGCGACACCGTCTCGGTCATCAAGGGCCGCTGCTACGCCCTGCACCCCTGGGTCGAGGGGCGCCATCGCGACGGCACCCAGCTCACGGCCGACGAATCACGGCACCTCGGCGGGCTCCTCGGCCGTGTGCACACCTGTCTGGAGCGGGTGATGGAGCCGGACCCGGCGCCGCTCGCGTACGACAGCCTCTACGACAGCCCGGACCCCGCCGACACCTTCGAGCTGATCGACGAACTGCTGGCGCTGGCCCGTGGCCGTACCCCCCGGGACACCTTCGACGCCCTCGCCGAGCACCGTCTCGTCGAACGCCGCGACCTGCTGGAACGTCATGCCCACCGCCGTCCGCGCCCGGGAGCCGAACCGGCCACGGGCTGGGTGCACGGCGACTTCCATCCGCTGAATGTGCTCTACCGGGGCGAGGAGCCGGCCGCGATCGTCGACTGGGACCGGCTCGGCGTACAGCCACGGGCCGAGGAGGCCGTAAGGGCCGCGGCGATCTTCTTCGTACGGCCGACGGGCGAGCTGGAGCTGCCGAAGGTACGTGCCTACGCGCGCGCCTACCGCCGCGCGGCCGGAGCCGCCGCCTCCGAACTGGCCGCTGCCGTCCACCGGGTGTGGTGGGAACGGCTCAACGACTTCTGGGTGCTGCGCTGGCGCTATCAGCTCGACGACCGGAGGGCCGACCCGCTGTTCGCGGCGGTGTCGGCCCTCGCGGTGTGGTGGACGAGGGAGTACGACGCGGTCTGCGAGGCCTTCGCGGAATGACGCCCCGCCCCGCCCGCCCCGGGACCGGCGGACGCGACGCGGGGCGCCCCGGGACCCCGGGGCCGGGATCCCGGGGCGCCCCGGAAGAGTGATCAGCCGTTGATGGCGCCTCAGCTGACAGCGTCTCAACTACAGGTGCCTCGGCCCGTCCTGCCTCAGCTACCGGTGTCTCAACCGGTGCGCCTCAGCCGTCGCTGCCTCAGCTGACAGTGCCTCAGCTACGGGTGCCTCAGCCGCCGGTGGTGGCGCCGAGCGGACCGCCGCTGTCCGCTCCGGTGTCGGTACCGCCCGGGGTCCCGCCGCCGCCCGGCGTCCCGCCACCCGGCTCTCCGTCGCCGCCCTCCGGCGGCGGGGACTGAGCCGGCTCGGACGGCGGTTCGCCGGTCGTCCCGCCGTCGCTCGTGCCGCCGCCACCGTCCGTCGTACCCGTATCGCTGCTCGACGGGGTGTCCGTCGGCTTGTCGGACGGGGTCAGACTGGGCTTCGGCTCCTCGGGCACCGGCCAGTTCGACCCATCGCCGCCACCCGACGAGTCGTCCGTCTCCTGGGTCTCGCTCGGCTCGTCCGACGGCGTGGGACCCTCGTCGCTCGGTGTCTCCTGGGTCGGGGTGGTCGTGGTCTTGTCCGACTTGGTCCCATTGCCCGTGTCGCTCATGCCGTTGACGGCATAGGCCACCCCCGCCACGATCGCGATCACCGCGAGCGCGACGAAGAGCCACATCTTGCCCCGGCCGCCCCCGCCGTGGTGCCCGCCGTCATACCCGCCGTCGTGCGGATTCATCGGCGGCAGGATCGGGCTCTGCGAGGTGTCGCCGTGCGGCGGGTGCCCCATCGCGGTCGTCGCGGCCATGCCCATCGCCGGGGTGCTGCCGCCGATGTGCGCGTCGAACGCGCCGGTGTTCCAGGTGCCCGTGTGGCTCCCCTGCTGCTGGAGCATCTGCAAGCCGTACTGGACCAGCCCGCGCATCTCCTCGGCGCTCTGGAACCGGTCGTCCGGCTCCTTCGCGAGCGAGCGCATCACCAGGCCGTCCAGCTCCGGCGGCGCCGCGTCCGAGACCTCGGAGGGCGGCACCGGGATGTCCTGGACATGCTGATAGACGACGGAGAGCGGGGTCTCACCGGTGAACGGGGGCCGCAGCGCGAGGAGTTCGTAGAGCAGGCAGCCCGTGGCGTACAGATCGCTGCGGTGGTCGACGGCCTTGCCGAGCGCCTGCTCGGGGGAGAGGTACTGCGGGGTGCCCATGACCATGCCGGTCTGGGTCATCGTCGACTGCGCGCCGTGCAGGGCGCGCGCGATGCCGAAGTCCATCACCTTCACCGCGCCGGCGTCGGTGATGATCACATTGGCCGGCTTGATGTCGCGGTGCACGATGCCGTGCTGGTGCGAGTAGGCGAGCGCCTCCAGCACTCCGGAGACGATGATCAGCGCCTGCTCGGGCGGCGGGGCCTCGGCGCTGACCAGCAGATCGCGGATGGTGCGGCCCTCGACCAGCTCCATCACGATGTACGGCACGGTCTGTCCGTTGACCGTGTCCTCGCCGGAGTCGTACACCGCCACCACCGCGTGGTGGTTCAGCCCGGCGACCGACTGCGCCTCACGGGTGAACCGGGCCTTGGAGACCGGGTCCTCCGCGAGATCGGCGCGGAGCAGCTTGACGGCCACGGTGCGCCCGAGCCGTACGTCCTCCGCCGCGAACACCTCGGCCATGCCGCCACGGCCGAGACGGTGGGTCATCCGGTAGCGGCCGTCGCCGACCAGCCCTCCGACCAGGCCGCCATCGCCCCAGGAGTCCGCGGCATCCGACACTCCGCCGCCTGCTTCGGGTTCGGGTGCCATCAGTCCTCGCCGTCGTTTCTGTCCGCTTCACGACCACGTGCGCGGTCCGCGGTATGCCTGTGTTTCTCAGGGTGTTTCTCGGGGGTGGGTGTCTCAGGGGTGGCTATGCCACATCACGCTACAGCCTCCGTATGACACGCCGGTCCACGGTGGACCGGCCATGAAACCGGGCCACGCGATACCCACGCAAATTCCATCCTTGTTCCACCCATTTCCGGTAACGCTTCCGAGACGCTTGTTGTGCGTACGGTCACGGAACGGGCACCCGGCTTGACGTGTCTCCGCCCTCGGGCAGACTTGGCGCGTAATAACGGGATCACCGCGTGAGCACCATCGCGTCCACTTCTTGCGGACCGCGTCCGCGCGCCGGAGGGGGAAGCACAGTCATGAGCCAGCATGGCGCACGGGGCCGTCACGCGGGCGGTTCGGTCGCGGGCGGCCGTTACCAGCTTCGCGACCTGCTCGGCGAAGGCGGGATGGCGTCCGTATACCTCGCGTACGACACGGCGCTCGACCGCCAGGTCGCCATCAAGACCCTCCACACGGAACTGGGGCGCGAGCAGTCCTTCCGCGAGCGGTTCCGGCGCGAGGCCCAGGCCGTGGCCAAGCTGTCGCACACCAATGTCGTCTCCGTGTTCGACACGGGCGAGGACGAACTGGCCGGCGCGCTGATGCCGTACATCGTCATGGAGTACGTCGAGGGGCATCCGCTCGGCTCCGTGCTCCAGCGGGACATCGCGCAGTACGGCGCGATGCCGGCCGACAAGGCGCTCAAGGTGACGGCCGATGTGCTGGCCGCGCTGGAGGCCAGCCATGAGATGGGCCTGGTGCACCGGGACATCAAGCCGGGCAATGTGATGATGACCAAGCGCGGCGTCGTCAAGGTGATGGACTTCGGTATCGCGCGCGCCATGCAGTCGGGGGTCACCTCGATGACGCAGACGGGCATGGTCGTCGGAACACCGCAGTACCTCTCGCCCGAACAGGCGCTGGGGCGCGCCGTCGACGCCCGCTCCGATCTGTACTCGGTCGGCATCATGCTCTTCCAGCTTCTGACCGGTCGGCTGCCGTTCGACGCGGACTCGCCGCTGGCGATCGCGTACGCCCATGTGCAGGAGGAGCCGGTCGCTCCGTCCACCATCAACCGTTCGGTCACTCCGGCGATGGACGCGCTGGTCGCGCGGGCGCTGAAGAAGAACCCGAACGAGCGCTTCCCGAGCGCGTCGGCGATGGGTGACGAGTGCGCGCGTGTGCTGACCGCCGGCCAGTCGGGCACTCCGGTGATCGTGCCGGGCGCTCCGCAGAGCAGCGGCTCGGGCTCGGGCGTGGGCTCGGCGGTCTTCCCGCCGGTGGACCAGTCGGGCCAGGCGCCGCCACCGCCGCCGCAGGGCGTGCGGACGCCGTACAACCAGGGGTCGTACGGGCCGCCGACGCCCGCCCCGCCGTCGGCGCCGCAGGCGCCCGGTCCGGGCTACGGCTATCCGCAGTCGGTCCCGGCGTATCCGGCCCCTCGGCCGGGGCAGCCGATGGCGCAGACCCCGCCGCCGTACATGATGTCGTCCCAGCCCTCGACCGCGCCCGGTGGGCGTGGGGGCCACGGTGCGCACGGCGCCGGCCATGGCGGTGGTCACGGCGGCGGCCATGGCAGTGGCGGTGGCGGCAGACGGAACATGCCGGTCATCGTGGGTGCGATCGTGGTCGCGCTGCTGGCCATCGGCGGTCTGATAGCGGCACTTTCGCTCAACCAGGGTGACGGCACGGGCACCGGCGACGGCACGGGGGACACCGGCAGCGGCGCCTCCACCCAGGAGGGGTACCGGGGCCCGGAGCGCAACCGCACCATCGACGTGTCGGAGTGCACGGACGCCTCGGAGGACGGACTGGATCCGTCAAAGGTGACGGCCCCCGATCTGCGGTACAAGGACATCCTCTCGGTGAAGGACTGCCTCCGTGAGGCGGGCTGGTCGTGGGCGCCGGTGAAGACGGACAACGACGGGTCCTGGGCGAAGGACATCGTGATCGACCAGTACCCGAGGCCGGGGGCCGCAGTGCCGCCCGACGGCCAGGAGTTCGAACTGACGATCTCCACGGGGTACGCGGGGTAGTCGCGGGCCGCGCGGGCCGGTTCGGGGGACCGGACCCGCACAGGATCCGCACAGACCGAAGGCCGAGGCCCGGTACGACACGCGTACCGGGCCTCGCTCGTGTCGCGTTCGACTCTTGCCCGGCGTCGCCTCCGCCTCGTTCCATCGCGGGAACGTTTCGAGATGCCGGATTTGTCATTACATGTGACGCTGAGTCGGTGACTCCTACGCTCCGCACCCCCTGCGCGATCGCGGTCGCGTCGCTGCTGATGGCCGCGCCCGGCGCGTACGCCGAGGAGTCCGCCCCGCCCGGGACAGGACCGACGGTCTCCGGCGAGTCGGCCGTCGCACTGGCCGGCCGTCCGGCCGGGGAGGGACGGCCACGCCCCGGGAGACCGCAGGAAGCCGAGGCGGTGCCACCGGGCGACGGAAGCCCGCACACGGACGACGGCGCCCCGGAGGCCGATCCCGGGACCGGGTGGGAGACGGACCCGGAGGCGGACGGGGAGGCGGAGGCGTACGGCGATCCGGAGACTGAATCGGACCCCGCCCCTTCCGCGCACCCCAGCCGTCCGCCCCGGACCCCCGCCTCACCGTCTGCCACCCGCCCCCGCACCACGCCGTCCGAGCCCGCGTCACCCTCCCAGCGCGGCGAGAGCGAGGGGAACGAGGAGACCGAGCCGGGCGGGGGCAAGGAGGGTACGGACGGGACGGACGACCAGACCGACCCGAGGACGGACGGACACGCGGCGGACGAGCCGCTGGAGGAGTTCGTCCATCCGCCGGAGGACTCCGAGGCGCCCCGGCGCCGCCCGCCCGCGGCCGCCCGTGAATCCGCCAACCGGACCGTCGCCGACCCCGCCGCGCGGACGGTTCCCGTACTGACCCTGGGCACGGGAATCACTCTGATCGGCCTGGGACTGGGCTTTCTGGGACTGCGGCTCCGCCGCCGCTGAGCCCCTCTCCCGCCCCTGTCCCCGCCCCTGCCCGCGCCCCCGCGTCCACGTCCGCATCGGTCCGCATCATCCTTATGGCGTACTCACCTGGTCCGCCTCAGGTCGCTTGCGAGCTACGCCATACCCGGTATACATACTGAGTATGTCGATTCGCCATGGGCTTCTCGCCCTCCTGGAACGCGGCCCTCGCTACGGCTCTCAGCTCCGTACGGAGTTCGAGTCCCGCACAGGTGCCACCTGGCCGCTCAACGTCGGCCAGGTCTATACGACCCTGAGCCGTCTGGAGCGCGACGGCATGGTCACCCAGGACGGCGAGGACCGTGCGGGCCACGCGCTCTATGTGATCACCGACGCGGGCCGCGCGGAGCTGAAGGCCTGGTTCCGTACACCGGTCGACCGCACCAGCCCGCCCCGTGACGAGCTGGCGATCAAGCTCGCCATGGCGGTGGGTGTGCCCGGGGTCGACATCCGGGAAGTCATCCAGTCGCAGCGCCGCCACACCATTCAGGCGATGCAGGACTACACCCGGCTCAAGGCCCAGGCCCTGGAAGCCGTCCCGGCCGACCGGCACGAAGTGGCCTGGCTGCTCGTCCTGGAACAGCTCATCTTCCTGACCGAGGCCGAGGCCCGCTGGCTCGACCACTGTGAAGCCCGGCTGATCCGGCTCGCGCTGCTGCCGGAACCCGACAGCCGGCCGTCGGACAGCCCGTCGGCCGACGTTTCGAACGGCCCCGCGGTCAGCTCTGCGGGCAGCCCCGCGAACGGCCCTGCGGGCAGCTCCACGAGCAGCTCTGCGGGCAGTTCCACGAGCAGCCCTGCGGGCGGCCCTGACGACGGCTCACTCGATGCCGGCAGCCGGGTGATCGCCGACAGGCAGTAGACCCGGCGGGCGGACGCCCCGGCAGGCGCCGATCCGACCGGGGGACGACTCGGCCCCGGCCCGGCCCGCCGCCGTACCTCCCGCCACGCCTCACTCTCCTCACCCTTCTCACTCGACCTCACTCGACCTCACCCGACCCACATACCCCACACGCGTATGTGCGTGTACCGCCCTAGGGGGATCCTTCATGCCCGAAAACGCACAACCGTCACAGCAGCCCGTGCTGCGACTCCAGGAGCTGACCCGCGTCCATGGCAGCGGCGCCACCGAGGTCCAGGCCCTGCGCGGTATCAACCTCGATGTGTTCCCCGGCGAACTGGTCGCCGTCATGGGCCCCTCGGGCTCCGGAAAATCCACGCTGCTGACCATCGCGGGCGGCCTGGACACCCCCAGCTCGGGCCGTGTCATCGTCGAGGGCACCGACATCACCACCGTCGGCCGCAAGCAGCTCGCGGCCCTGCGCCGCCGCAGCATCGGCTATGTCTTCCAGGACTACAACCTCATCCCCGCCCTCACCGCCGCCGAGAACATCTCGCTGCCCCGTGAGCTCGACGGAACCTCCGCGCGCAAGGCGCGCACCGAGGCCGTGGCCGCACTGGCGGAGATGGGTCTTGAGCAGCTCGCCGACCGGTTCCCTGACGAGATGTCCGGCGGCCAGCAGCAGCGGGTGGCGATAGCCCGCGCGCTCGTCGGCGACCGGCGCCTTGTCCTCGCCGACGAGCCGACGGGCGCGCTGGACTCCGAGACGGGTGAGTCCGTGCTCGCCCTGCTGCGTACGCGCTGCGACGCGGGCGCCGCCGGGGTTCTGGTCACCCATGAACCGCGCTTCGCGGCCTGGGCGGACCGGGTGGTCTTCCTGCGGGACGGCTCGGTGGTCGACCAGACCCTCCGCAGCCAGGCGGACTCGCTGCTCACGGGCCAGGCGGCCGAACTGTGAAGACCTGGTACCACTCCTGGCGCGCGGCGCTGCGGATCGCCCGTCGCGACGCCTGGCGCTCCAAGGGACGCAGCTTTCTCGTCCTGTCCATGATCGCGCTGCCCATCCTCGGGGTGAGCGCCTTCGATCTGACCCTGCGCAGTGCCGAACTGTCCACCCAGGAGCAGCTCGACCGCACGCTCGGCCAGGCCGATGCCCAGATCGCCGACCCGGGGTTCGGCGGAGACCCGCTCTACCAGAACCCCGAGGCCGACAGTTACACACCGGTCGCCGACCACCAGAACGGGCCCTGGCCCGATGGCCCCGGCGATATCTCCAAGGCCGTTCCGGCGGGCGCCACGGTCCTTGAGGACACGACGGGAGTCGGAAAGCTCCGTACCACGCACGGACTGCTCCAGACCGAGATCCGCGAACTGAAGGCGGCCGACCCGATCGCCGACGGCATCATGCGCCTCAACGAGGGCCGCTTCCCCGAGCGGGCCGGCGAGGTCGCGGCGACCAGCCACTTCCTGGAGGTCAGCGGGCTACGGGTGGGTTCGGAGCTCACCGCCCGTGGACTTGGCAACGTGTACCGGATCGTCGGCGCGTACGAACTGCCCGACTCCCTGGAGACCGACCAGGTCAACGCGCTCCCCGGGGCGTTTCTGGCCCCGCTCGACAAGGCGCTCCAGGCCGACGGGCTGCCGGGGTCGAACCCGAGCACCACCCAACTCGTACGCGTTCCGGGTGGTTTCACGTGGAACATGGTGAAGGAGGCCAATACCCATGGCGTTCTGGTGACCTCCCGTGCCGTGGCCCTCAACCCGCCCGCCGACGCGGATGTGCCGCTGTATCAGCAGGACGACCAGCAACGGTACGCGGAGAGCGCGGTCGCCAACGCCACGGAACTGGCCGCGATCGGCACCATCGTCGGACTCGCCATGCTGGAGATCTGTCTGCTGGCGGGCCCGGCCTTCGCGGTCGGTGCCCGGCGCTCGCGCCGTCAGCTCGGTCTGGTCGGTGCCAACGGCGGTGACCGGCGCCATATCCGGGCCATCGTTCTCGGCGGCGGTCTGGTGATCGGTGTCGCCTCGGCCGTCATCGGTACGGCCCTCGGTCTGGGCCTCACCTATGTGCTGCGTCCCGTCCTTGAGGACTACCTGGGCCAGCGCTTCGGCGGCTTCGACATCCGGCCGCTGGAACTGCTCGGTATCGCGCTGCTCGCCGTGCTCACCGGTCTCCTCGCGGCGATCGTCCCGGCCGTGACCGCCTCCCGGCAGACCGTGCTGGCCTCGCTCACCGGCCGGCGCGGAGTGCGAGGAAGCAGCAGGGTCCTGCCGGTTCTCGGGCTGATCGCGGTCGCGCTGGGAGCGGTGATCGCGCTGTACGGCTCGACGATGACCGACCAGTTCGCGATCGTCGCGGGCGGCAGCGCCATCGCCGAGCTGGGCGTGGTCGCGCTGACTCCGGCCCTGGTCGGTCTGTTCGGCCGGCTCGGCCGCTGGCTCCCGCTCTCGCCGCGGCTGGCGCTGCGGGACGCCGTACGGAACAGGGGCCGCACGGCGCCCGCCGTGGCGGCGGTGCTGGCCGCGGTCGCGGGCACGGTGGCGGTCTCCACATATGCCGCGAGCAGCGATGCCCAGAACCGGGCCGCGTACGAACCGCAGCTCCCCCGTGGCGCGATCTCGGTGATGATCGACGAGGAGGGCGGCCGGGACGTTCCGGCCGTGCGCACGGCCGTCCAGAAGAATCTGCCCGTCGATCTGCGGGCCGATGTGGACCGTATCTCCATCGGAAAGCCGAGTTGCTCGATGTACGGCGGCGACGACGGCTGCGGACGGTACGAACTGGTCGTCCCCAAGGCCCAGCAGTGTCCGCTCTGGTCCACGGGGCCGGACGACCCTTCGGAGAAGTTCAGCAAGGCCGAGCGGCGCAAGCTCGCCAAGGACTGGCGCTGCGAACAGGACACGGTCTACGGCGGTGTCGAAGCCGGAGTGCTGATCGGTGACACCACTCTGCTCAAGATCCTCGGTATCAAGGATCCGGGGGCGGAGAAGGCGCTGGCGGACGGCCGGGTCGTCTCGTTCGACAAGCGGAACGTCAACGCGGCCGGGAAGATCGACATCCTGCTGATCACGGACACCGAGGCGGCGGAGACGGCCCGCGGGAAGGGCCTGCCGCTGCCCGGCACCGTCAAGTCGATCCCCGCGCACCAGGTGAAGGGGAATCCGAACGCGTACGGCCTCGCGGTGATCATGACCCCGGCCACGGCGAAGGCCGCGGGAATCAGCACCGTCCCGCTCGGCGCGTACTACTCGTCCAGCGTCCTGCCGAGCGACACCCAGAAGCAGAAGCTGGACGCCGAGCTGGCCAAGACCGGCAGCCAGGTGAATCTCCATATCGAGTCCGGGTTCACCAGCGAGAACAGCATCGTGCTGCTGGCGCTGACGGTCTTCGCCGGGCTGGTCACCATCGGTGCGGCCGGTATCGCCACCGGTCTCGCCCAGGCGGACGCCGAGGCCGATCTCAAGACGCTCGCCGCGGTCGGAGCCCCGGCGCGGGTCCGCAGGACGCTCAGCGGATTCCAGTGCGCGGTGGTGGCGGCGATGGGTGTGCTGCTCGGCTCGGCCGCCGGGGTCCTCCCCGCGATCGGACTGCGGCTCACGGAGCGCCGCGGTGAACTGAAGTGGTACCAGCAGTCGCTCGACGAGGGCTGGGGAGTCGTCACGGCGCCCTATGTACCCGTCGTCATCCCCTGGGCGACGCTGGCCGCCCTGCTGATCGCCGTCCCGCTGGGTGCCGCGATCCTGGCGGCGCTGGTCACCCGCTCGCACCGGACACTGGGTCGCCGGGCCGCCACATAGCCGCACAACCGGCCGGCCCGGAGCGGCGCACCCGGTGAAATCGTGCCCCCGTACGAAGGTGGATGGTCTTCGTACGGGGGCACACCATGTGGTGACGCACATGTGCGAGACAATGGGCCGTATGGAGATGCCGAGTAACGAACGGTCGCAGGAGAGCCCCCATGTCCTCGTGGTGGGACAGGACGGAATGGCACTCGGCGGCGGCGGTGGTGGCGGTGCCGACGAGGGGCGCGAGATTCCCGTGACGGAGATGGTCGAACAGCCGGCCAAGGTCATGCGCATCGGCAGCATGATCAAGCAGCTCCTGGAGGAGGTGCGGGCGGCTCCCCTGGACGAGGCGAGCCGGGTCAGGCTCAAGGAGATCCACGCCGGCTCCGTGAAGGAGCTGGAGGACGGGCTCGCCCCCGAGCTGGTCGACGAGTTGGAGCGGCTCTCGCTCCCCTTCACGGATGACGCGATCCCCTCCGAGGCGGAGCTGCGTATCGCGCAGGCCCAGTTGGTGGGCTGGCTGGAGGGTCTCTTCCACGGCATCCAGACGGCGCTGTTCGCCCAGCAGATGGCCGCCAGGGCTCAGCTCGAACAGATGCGGCGCGCGCTGCCGCCGGGCTCGGTCCAGGACGACGACGGCGAGCAGGGACACGGCGCGCTCCGCTCCGGTCCGTATCTGTAGACCCCGGCCGGTCCCCGGCCCTCACGGCCCGGTACACCGAAGGCGCACCGGGCCGGGACGGGACGCGGCCCGTGGGCCGAGCTCGTCGGGCCGGGGGTGACAGCCGGCCCGCCGGCCCCGGGGCAGCGATCTCCCGGTGGCGGTCGGCCGAGGTCGCCTAGGCCGAGGTGGCGGTCAGCCCGAGGTGGCGGTCAGCCGGCGGTCGGCGCGAGCAGCAGCACCTTGCCGATATGGGTGCCGGAATCCAGCAGGCGGTGTGCCTCCGCCGCCTCCGGCATCGTCAGCGTCCGGTACACGATCGGACGGATGTCACCGTTGGCGATCAGCGGCCAGACATGCTCCCGTACGGCCGCGACGATCGCCGCCTTCTCGGACTGGGGACGGGCCCGCAGCGAGGTCGCCGTGATCGCACCGCGCTTGTGCAGCAGGGCGGCCAGATTGAGTTCGCCCTTCACTCCGCCCTGGAGACCGATCACCGCGAGCCGGCCGTTCACCGCCAGGGCCTTCACATTCCGGTCCAGATACTTCGCGCCGACGATGTCGAGGATGACATCCGCGCCGGCGCCGTCCGTGGCCTTGCGGATCTCCGCGACGAAGTCCTGCTCGCGGTAGTCGATCAGGATGTCCGCGCCCAGTTCGGCGCAGCGCTCCAGCTTCTCGGGACCGCCCGCCGTGACCGCGACCCGCGCGCCCACCGCCTTGGCGAGCTGGATGGACATGGTGCCGATACCGCTCGCCCCGCCGTGCACCAGCAGCGTCTCGCCGGGCCGCAGATGCGAGATCATAAAGACGTTCGACCAGACGGTGCAGGTCACCTCGGGAAGCACCGCGGCCGTCGCCAGGTCCAGGCCCTTCGGTACGGGAAGAAGCTGACCGACGGGTACGGCGACCTTCTCCGCGTACCCGCCGCCGGACAGAAGCGCACACACCTCGTCGCCGACGGCCCAGCCCGCGACCCCCGGACCGAGCGCGCTGATCCGCCCCGCGCACTCCAGACCGGGGTAGGGGGAGGAGCCGGGCGGCGGATCGTAGAAGCCCTGCCGTTGCAGAAGATCGGCGCGGTTGACGGCGCTCGCCACGACCTCGACGAGGACCTCGCCCTCGCCGGGTACGGGATCGGGCACCTCGGCCCAGACAAGCGCCTCAGGACCACCGGGTTCCGGAATCGTGATCGCATACATGAGCGCGAGGCTACTCCCGCCCCGCCGCCCCGGCCGGTCCTGAGAGTCCTGAGACACGTGGGAACGACGATTCGCAACCAAGAGCTGTCCCGTAGGCGAACTGACGCTACGACGGGTGGGAGTTGTCCTGGGCCGTGGGGCTCTGGGCCCGGACGATGGTGATCAGACGGTCCGTGAGCTGGAGCGGACTGGCGGCCGGATCGTCGTAGCCGAGCAGACGGTGGCCACGCAGCACGCTCACCACCAGGTCGTCCGTCTCCCTTACGCTCCGGCCCACTTCGGACTTTATGACGGGGCGTTCGATGAGATCGAGGCCACTGCCCTGCTGGATCAGATCCTCCATCACCGTGCCGGCGCTGGGGCTGAGCACGGAGAGCCCGAGCAGCCGGCCGGCGGCACTGGCGCTGGTGATGACGGCGTCGGCGCCGGACTGGCGCAGCAGCGGTGCGTTCTCCTCCTCCCGCACGGCGGCCACGATCTTCGCCCCGCGGTTGAGCTGGCGTGCCGTCAGCGCGACGAGCACCGCTGTGTCATCGCGCTGAGTGGCGATAACTATCTGGCGGGCGCGCTGGAGTTCAGCGCGCAACAGCACATCGCTGCGGGTCGCATCGCCGACGATCCCGACGAACCCTTCCGCGTTGGCCGCCTCGATCACCTTGTTCGACGGGTCGACAATGACGATCTGATCCTTCTTCAGCCCGGTGGCACAGAGCGTCTGGATCGCCGACCGCCCCTTGGTGCCATAGCCGACGATGATGGTGTGGTCACGCACGTTGGACCTCCAGCGGTTCAGCCGCCACTCTTCCCGGGTGCGCTCCGTGAGGACCTCAAGAGTGGTACCGACCAGGATGATGAGAAAGACCACGCGCAGCGGGGTCACCAGCAGCACATTCACCAGCCGCGCGCTGTCGCTGTACGGGACGATGTCCCCGTAACCCGTCGTGGAGAGCGTCACGGTCGCGTAGTAGACGGCATCCAGCAAATCGACTGATTCATCGGAATTGTCGTGATAGCCCTGCCGGTCGATATAGACGATGAAGACCGTCAGAGCCAGCACGAACAGCGCCATCAGCAGCCGTCGGCTGACCTGGAGCAGCGGGCGGACGACCGTACGGCGCGGAAGCTTCACCCGGGCGGTGACCAGATGCTCGTCGGCCTGCCTGGCCATCGCATCATGACCGGGAAGTTTCACGTGAAACACCCTCCATCGGCGCCGGCCGTCCATGGCAGGTCCAGCACTTCCAGCTCCTGACCTGTCGGGGCGCCACCCGGTGGTACGACCACGAGCCCATCGGCGGCGGCGATTCCGCGCAGCATGGCCGGACCGTTGAAGTGAAGCGGTACGAGCCCCTCGTCGCGGTGGACGACGGGCACCAGACGGGTGTCGTGCGGATGACCCTGCACCGGATCACGCAGCGGTGCGCGGTACGGAGTCCGGGGCGCCCGTCCCGCCAGCGACCGCAGCAGGGGTTCGGCGAGGGTCAGCAGCCCGGAGACCGCGGCGAGCGGATTACCGGGCAGGCCCACCAGATGGTGTCCCGATGCCAGCCGGGCCAGCAGCATGGGGTGGCCGGGCCGTACGGCGACACCGTCGACCAGCAGCTCGGCGCCCGTTTTCCGGAGCACCGGATGGACATGATCGACCGGCCCTCCGGCCGTGCCGCCGGTGGTGATGACGAGATCGGCGTCGGAGCCGGTGATCGCCTGGCACAGCGCGTCGGCGTCATCGCCGATCCGGCGGGTGGCGAGAACCTCGGCGCCGAGAGAGCGGAGCCAGGGCGCGAGCATCGGGCCCAGGGCGTCGCGGATCAGTCCGTCGTGGGGCAGCCCCTCGATGAGCAGTTCGTCGCCGAGGACCAGTATTTCGACCCGGGGCCGTGGAACGGTGAGCAGCTCGTCGTATCCGGCCGCCGCGGCCAGACCCAGTACGGCGGGGGTCACCAGAGAACCGGCGGGCAGCAGCCGGTCGCCGGAGCGGCACTCCTGGCCGCGTGGCCTGATGTCCTGGCCGGGGACCACCTCGCGCTCGGCATGGAGATGACCACCGCTGTCGATCCGGGCGTCTTCGCTGCGCACCACCGCGGTCGCCTCGGGCGGGATCCGGGCGCCGGTGGCGATCCGTACCGCTGCCCCGTCGGGAAGCGCCGCCGCCTCTCCCTGTCCGGCGAGAATGCCGTGGTCCTTGACGGGGCCGTCGGAGGTGCTCTGCTCGGACGCGCCGTGTGCGCTCCGTACGGTCCAGGGCCCCGGTCCCGCCACCGCCCAGCCGTCCATCGCCGAGGTGTCGAAGGACGGCAGATCGGTGAGGGCGGTCAGCGGTTCGGCCAGTGCCCCGCCCAGGGCCAGGTCGAGCGGTACACGGTGGGCCGGGGCGGACGACGCCCCGCGCGCCGAGCGTCCTGACCGTACGGCGATCGCGCGGGCCGCCTCCCATGGCTCGGCCCGGTGCCGGTCCGACGCGGCCCGGCTGCCGGGGGCGGCGGCGCGGGCAGGACCGGCCGCCGCGGCCGACGCCGATGCCGCGCCCGGTGTCACAGCCGGGGCTCCGGAAGCGGCGCCGGGCTCCCCCCGCTCCTGATCCGTGCCCTCGGGCCGGCCCGGTCCATGATCCCCGTCCGTACCGCCGCCCCGGTGTGGGGCGCCGCCCCGGGCCGCACCACGCGTCGAGCCGGTGTACCCGCCCGCGCCATACGGCGCGGGCGGGTCCCCGGCGACCAGTGCCAGGGCTTCGTCGATCCCGTCGATTCCGTCGATTCCGTCGGCCTCGCGGTCCCGGGCGGTCATCCGGCGTCGGCCCCCTTGGCCTCCGGTCCGTCGCCGCCCTCCGCCTCCTCCGCCCAGCGCAGAGCGAGCGCCGTGGCCTTGCGCGCGGCCTCCGCGACGGCTTCGGGACCGTCTCCACCGGCCCTGGCCGCCGCATAGCCGACCAGGAAGGTCGTCAGCGGCGCGGCGGGCCGGGCGACGCCATGCGCGGCGTCGCGGGCGAGATCGAGCAGGACACCGATGTCCACGTCCAGCTCGATGCCGAGTTCGTCCTTGACTGCGGTGATCCATTCGTCCAGCACGGTTCCATGCTCCCTGATCCGGGCCCGAGCCGTGGAGATGTCTTCCCAGGTGTCGCAGTCGAAGGAGGCGAGGGGATCGCCGTCGACGCGGGCGAGTTCGAGTTCGTCCGGCAGCAGACGCAGCGGAAGCCCGCGGAGACTGCCGTACTCGGTCGCGAGCAGGGCGAGTTCACGACGGAGCGGCTCCGCGCGGTAGGCGGCGACCAGTGGCTGGTCACGGCCGTCGGCATCGGTGAGCAGAGCCGCCTCCCGGCCGCTGGTGTCCAGCGTCTCGACCAGTCTGCGCACGGTCGGTTTTCCGAGGAACGGCAGATCCGCGGAGAGTACGAGCACGGTGCCGGCCTCGACGCACCGCACCCCCGCGTCGAGCGCGGCCAGGGGGCCACCGCCGGGCGGCTCCTCACGCGCCCAGCGCACCGGCCGCGCGGTGGGCCGTCTGCCGCCCACGACCACGGTCCGGGCGGCCTCGTCACACGCGGCCAGCACACGGTCGAGGAGTGCCCGGCCCCCGACCCGTACCCCTGGCTTGTCGGCCCCGCCGAGCCGCTTGGCGGCTCCTCCGGCGAGCACGATGGCGTCATAGGCGGTCATGGCAGAAGTATGAGCCGCGATCACCCGTTCGAAGCTCATGGCCTCCGCACGAAGGCCGAAGTTCTCAGGGTTTTCGGCGCGTGCCGGTCTCCGCCACCCGGAATGTCCCGCTGGAGGGGCTGCCCAAAGGGACTACAGGGTGCGCAGCAGCGTCGCCGGCCGCTCGACGCAGTCCGCCACATAGCGCAGGAAGCCGCCCGCCGTGCCGCCGTCGCAGACCCGGTGGTCGAAGGTGAGCGAGAGCTGCACCACCTGGCGCACGGCCAACTCCCCTTGGTGGACCCAGGGCTTGGGCACGATCCGGCCGACCCCGAGCATGGCGGCCTCGGGGTGGTTGAGGATCGGCGTGGAACCGTCGACGCCGAACACCCCGTAGTTGTTGAGCGTGAAGGTCCCGCCCGTCAGATCGCCCGGTGTCAGGGTGCCCGCCCGGCCCGCCTCCGTCAGCCGCGCGAATTCGGCGCTCAGCGATTCGGCGGAGCGCGTGTGCGCGTCCCGTACGACGGGGACGACCAGCCCGCGGTCGGTCTGCGCGGCGAAGCCGAGATGCACCGCGGGCAGGCGCACGATCTCCCGGGCTGCCATGTCCACGGTGGAGTTCAGCTCGGGATGACGGGCGAGGGCCGCCGTGCAGATCCGGCCCAGCAGCGCGAGCAGGGAGATCTTCGGGCCCCCGGCGGCGTTCATCGCCGTACGGGCCGCCATCAGTTCCGTGGCGTCCGCGTCGACCCAGCAGGTCGCGTCCGGGATCTCATGCCGGCTGCGGCTGAGCTTGTCCGCGACCGCGCCCCTCACCCCGCGCAGCGGCACCCGGACCGCTCCGTCCTGGGCGGACACCGGCGACTGCCGGGAGGCCGCCACCGGAGCGGCCGTCACGGATGACGCCTGCGCCCGCTCCCGCGATTGCGGCTGGGGCTGGAGCTGGGGCTGGAGCTCCGGCAGGGTCCGCGGCTGTGCGACACCGTGCCGGATCGCCTGCTCGACATCGGACCGCAGGATCAGTCCGTCCCGTCCCGAGCCCGTCAGCGCCCGCAGATCGACGCCGTGCTCACGGGCCAGCCGCCGCACCAGCGGGGAGACGACCGGGACCGGTCCCGCCGCGCCGTTGACCGGACCGGCGGCGGGGGCGGTCCGGGCGCCGCCGGGGGGACAAAGCGCGGCGGGCGCCGTGCTCCGGACCGGACGGACCCGGCGCCTGCGCGCCACCGGCGCTCCCGTGCCGTATCCGACCAGCACATTGCCCGACGCGTCACCGGACGACTGGCCCGTCGAGCCGGCCGAGCCCGCTGCCCTGGGGGTGGCAGGCTGTACGGCCGGGTCCACGGCGGGCGGTGCCACGACGGGCGCGGACGGGGCGACCGGCCGCATCTGGGCCGCCGGGTCCACATCACCCGGCTCCGAGGCGCCCACCGCCACCGTCAGCAGCGGAGCCCCGACCGGCAGCTCCGTGCCCTCCTCGCCGTAGCGCGCCGTGACCACGCCTCCGTAGGGGCAGGGCACCTCGACCATCGCCTTGGCCGTCTCGACCTCGACCACCGGCTGGTCGATGGCGACGACATCCCCCACCGACACCAGCCAGCGGACGATCTCCGCCTCGGTCAGCCCTTCACCGAGGTCAGGCAGTTTGAATTCCAGCACCTGGGCCATCAGCTCTCCGTCTCCCACTGGAGCCGCGCGACCGCGTCCAGCACCCGGTCCACTCCCGGAAGATGGTGCCTCTCCAGCATCGGCGGCGGATACGGAATATCGAATCCCGCCACCCGCAGCACCGGCGCCTCCAGATGGTGGAAGCAACGCTCGGTGATCCGGGCGGCGATCTCCCCGCCGGGGCCGCCGAATCCGGTGGACTCGTGGACGACCACCGCCCGGCCCGTACGCCGTACGGATTCGGCCACCGTCTCGTCGTCGAACGGCACCAGGGAGCGCAGATCGACCACTTCCAGATCCCAGCCCTCGGCGCGGGCCGCCTCGGCCGCCTCCAGACAGACCGGCAGGGACGGGCCGTAGGTGATGAGGGTGGCGCTGCTGCCCCGGCGTCTGACCACGGCCCGGCCGACCGGCTCGACCGCCGCCGGCTCGTCGGGCGACCACGCGGCCTTCGACCAGTAGAGCCGCTTCGGCTCCAGGAAGACGACCGGATCGTCGGAGGCGATCGCGGCCCGCAGCAGTCCGTACGCGTCGTCCACCGTCGCGGGGGTGACGACATGGAGGCCGGGCGTCGCCATGTAATACGCCTCGGAGGAGTCGCTGTGGTGCTCGACCCCGCCGATCCCGCCGCCGTAGGGCACCCGCACGGTGATCGGCAGCGGCATGGCACCGCGCGTGCGGTTGCGCATCTTCGCCACATGGCTGATCAGTTGCTCGAACGACGGATACGCGAAGGCGTCGAACTGCATCTCCACGACCGGCCGCAGTCCGTACATCGCCATCCCGACGGCCGCCCCCAGGATGCCCGCCTCTGCCAGCGGAGTGTCCGTACAGCGGTCGTCCCCGAACTCCGCGGCCAGCCCGTCGGTGATCCGGAAGACCCCGCCGAGCGTGCCGACGTCCTCCCCGAGCACATGGACGGACGGGTCCTCGGCCATCGCGTCGCGCAGCGCGCGCCGCAGGGCCTGCGCCATCGTGGCGGGCTTCACCGCGACCGTGGTCATCGCGCCTCACCCTGTCCTTCCTCGGCCGACGCCGCCAGCTCGGCGCGGAGCTGGGCCGCCTGCTCGCGGAGCTGGGAGGTCTGGTCCGCGTAGACATGCGCGAAGAGATCCATCGGGTCGAGCACCGGCTCTGCGTTCATCCGGTCGCGCAACCGCGCGGCCATCGCCTCCGCGGCCTCGGCGGCCCGCCGGACGCCGTCCTCGTCGAGGATCCCGCGCGCGGTCAGCTCACGCTCCAGCAGACGGACCGGGTCGTGCGCGCGCCAGGTCTCGACCTCGTCGTCGGGGCGGTAGCGGGTCGCGTCATCGGCGTTCGTATGAGCCTCGACGCGGTATGTCACGGCCTCCACGAGCGTCGGTCCCTCACCCCTCCTGGCACGGGCCATGGCCTCGGCGAGCACCGTGTGCACCGCCAGCGCGTCATTCCCGTCCACCAGCCGGCCCGGCATTCCGTACCCGACGGCCTTGTGGGCGAGGGACGGCGCCGCGCTCTGCTTGGCGAGCGGCACGGAGATCGCGAAGCCGTTGTTCTGTACGAGGAAGACGACCGGGGCTCGCCATACGGCCGCGAAGTTCAGCGCCTCGTGGAAGTCGCCCTCACTGGTGCCGCCGTCGCCCACCAGGGCCAGCGCGACCAGATCGTCCCCCTTGAGCCGGGCGGCGTGCGCGAGACCGACGGCATGCGGGAGCTGGGTGGCGAGCGGGGTGGACAGCGGCGCGACCCGGTGCTCGTACGGGTCGTAACCGGTGTGCCAGTCGCCCCGGAGCAGCGTCAGCACCTCGACCGGGTCGAGTCCGCGCGCCACGGCCGCGAGGGTGTCGCGGTAACTCGGAAAGAGCCAGTCCTGCTCGCGCAGCACGAGCGCGGCGGCGACCTCGCAGGCCTCCTGGCCGGTGCTCGACGGATAGACCGCCAGCCTGCCCTGCTTGGTGAGGGCCGTGGCCTGGGTGTTGAACCTGCGGCCACTGACCAACTCGGCATGGAGCCGCAGCAGCAGTCCGGGATCGGCCCCGGCCACGGCGTCCGTGCCCAGCGCGCGATACGGCTCGGCATCGGGGAGCAGGGGTGCGGGGTCGGTACGCGGCTGCCACGCCGGGGGCGGGGTGGGCCGGTGGGCCGCGGCAGGCAGTTCCTGGACCGTACTGCTCTTCTTCACGCGTGCACCTCCTCGTGAGAGCGGGCGGGCGACGGGGTGCCCGGTGTGGCACGCCTCACCTACCGATTGTTCGGTCGTTGAGGCATTTTGGCTACAGGCGGCTTCAGCCTGTGGACAAACGGTTCTCCACAGCCTGGGATGGTCACAGGTCGTCCATGGCGGAGAGGTGGGGGGACATGGCAGCTGAACAAATGGCCGACGGCACGGACCAAGGCGCCGACGAGACCGGACCCGACACGGCCGGACGCGCCCCCGCCGACGCCGGCCGGGGCGGCGGCAAGAAGCAGCCCTCTCCGCCGCCCCCTGTGCCGCCGCGCCCGCTCGACGCCATCGACCACGACATCCTCCGGATCCTCCAGACGGACGGCCGCGCCTCGATACGGTCCGTGGCCGAGCGGGTCCATGTCTCACGGGCCAACGCGTACGCCCGGATCAACCGGCTGATCGACGACGGGGTGATACGCGGTTTCAGCGCCCGGGTCGACCATGAACGCGCGGGTCAGGGCGCCTCCGCGTACATCACCCTGAAGATCGTGCAGAACTCCTGGCGCACCGTGCGCGAACAGCTCGAAGAGCTGCCGGGGGCCGCGCACATCGCCCTGGTCAGCGGTGACTTCGACGTACTGCTGCTGGTGCACGCGCCGGACAACCGGTCCCTGCGCGAACTGGTCCTGACCAGGCTCCAGTCCATCCCGGAGGTGCTGTCCACCCGCACCCTGCTGGTGTTCGAGGAAACGGACCTCGGACCGGGAACGGCCACCGGCCCGACGCTCTAGGCCCTGTCCGGCGGACAGGACCTAGGGTCGGTCTACTCGCCGCTGCGTGTGTCCGCGGGCTCCGTGCGCAGTCCGTCGAAGGCCATCCGTACGACCGCCTCCGCCACCTCGTCAGGGCCATGGCCCCCGACCGCGTGCGGCCGGTACCACTCCACCAGGGAGTTGACCATGCCGAAGAGCAGCCGGGTCGCCAGCCTGATGTCCATGTCGGCCCGCAGATCCCCGTCCGCGGCGGCGGCCTTGAGCAGATCGGCCACCCGCTGGTCGAACTCCCGGCGCCGCTCCATCGCCCAGCGCTCGGTCTGCGTATTGCCCCTGACCCGCAGCAGCAGCGTCACATAGGGCAGTTCGGCCATCAGCACCTCGACCGTACGGCGGGTCACGTACTCCACCCGCGCGATCGCCCGTCCCTGGACCGCCCCGTCCTCGTCGAGAATCCCGAAGAGCCCGTCCAGGGCGCGGCTGACGGCACGGCGCAGCAGTTCCTCCTTGCCCACGACATGGTGGTATATCGAGGACTTCGAGATCCCGGCGGCCTTGGAGAGATGCTCCATGGACGTGCCGTCGTAACCGCGCTCGTTGAAGACGCGGACCGCGACCGTCAGCAGGGTCTCGGGCGTGTAGGTGTCGCGTTTGGCGGTCGTCATGACGCGTCGTCCTCCTCCTGTGCGGCGGCCAGGCGGCGCAGTGCCTGGGAGGGGGCGTAACGGCCGGTGGGGTACTCCTCGTGCAGCGACTCCAGCGTCTCCAGGACCCACCACGCGCCGAGTCCGGCCCCCCAGTCCAGCGGGCCGCGCGGATAGTTGACGCCCAGTCGCATCGCGGTGTCGATGTCGTCCGGGGCGGCCACCCCGCGCGCCGCCGCGTCGAGCGCGAGGTCCACGAGCATCGCGACCGTACGGGTCACGATCATGCCCGGGATGTCCGCGATCACGCTGACGTCCTTGCCGAGGGCCTGGAAGAGGCCGACGGCCTCGCTCAGGGCCGCCCCATCGACCCCGGCGGCGGGTGCCAGGGCGATCCGGGTCGCGGCGCGGTAGTCCAGCGCGAGATCGAAGTGGATGACGGGCATCCCGGCCTCGTCGGCGGCCGAACCGTCCGCCAGGAACAGCCGCGTACCGCCGGAGAGCTCGATCCAGCCCGGAAAGCCCGGGACGGCGTCGTCCTTACGGAGGACCTCGATACCGGCCTCCTCGATCAGACCGGGGAGCGCGTCGGCCGCGAAGAGTCCGCCGTGCACGGCGACGGACACGGGCGCCGGTGCGGGCCCTTCCGTCCGCGCCCCGGCGCGCGGTGCGGCGTCCTCGCCGTACGGGAACCAGCCCCGGCCCGACTTGCGGCCCAGCCGCCCCGACTCCACCAGCCTGCGCTGCGCGAGCGAGGGCGTGAACCGCGCGTCCTGGAAGAAGGACTCCCATACGGACCGGGTGACGGCCTCGTTGACGTCCTGGCCGATCAGATCGGTCAGTTCGAAGGGGCCCATCCGGAAGCCGCCGGACTCACGCAGCACCGCGTCGATCGTGGCGGGGTCGGCGGCCCCCTCCTCGTACACCCGGAACGCCTCGGCGTAGTAGGGGCGGGCGACGCGGTTGACGATGAAGCCCGGGGTGTCCGCGCAGCGCACCGGAGTCTTGCCCCACGCGCGTGCTGTCTCGAACGCGCGCCGCGCGCAGTGGTCGTCCGTCGCGAACCCGCTGACGACCTCCACGAGCGGCAGAAGGGGGGCGGGATTGAAGAAGTGGAGCCCGACCAGACGGCCGGGGCGGCGCAGCTCACCGGCGACGGACGTGACGGAGAGGGAGGAGGTGTTCGTGGCGAGCAGACAGTCGTCGGCGACGATGTCCTCCAGGGCCGCGAACAGTTCCTTCTTGACGGAGAGCTCTTCCAGAACGGCCTCGACGACCAGAGCGGCGTCGGCCAGCTCGGTGATCTCCACGGCCGGACGGAGCCGGGCGGTCGCGGCGTCGCGCGCCGCGGCGTCGAGCCCGCCCTTCTCGACCAGCCGGTCCAGACGCCCGGAGAGGGACGCGGCGGCCTGTTCCGCACGGCCCGGCACGGCGTCGTAGAGCCGTACGGGATGGCCGGCGAGCAGGGCCACCTGGGCTATGCCCTGCCCCATCGTGCCGGTGCCGACGACCGCGACGACGCGGCCGGGCTCGATTGCTGTCATGGAAGCAATCCTCCCGTATGAGCGGGCCTCGAAAGGGCCATGGGGTTCTCCGCAGGTGAGTTGTCCACAGGTTCGCCGGGCCCTCTTGTCCCGACCGATCGTTCGGTTACTCTAACTCTGTCTGTCCCTTCATGTCCCTGTCCCGACCGCATCGCCCGACCGAGGAGTGGGTCCGTCATGGCCGCCCAGCTCAGCCCCCAGCAGCTCTCAGACAAGCACCGGTCCACGCTCGACCAGGCCCTTGACGCGATCCGCAGCCGCGCCTACTGGTCCCCGCACCCCGAGCACCCCAAGGCGTACGGCGAGAGCGCGCCGGCCGAGGGTCTCGCCGCCTTCCAGGCCCTGCGCGGCACCCGCTTCGAGCTGGATCAGCCGGGCACGGACGGCTGGACGGGCGGCGAGATCTCGCCGTACGGACCGGCGCTGGAGGTCGAGTATCCGCACGCGGACCCGGACGTCCTGCTGCCCGCCATGCGCGCGGGCATGGGCGCCTGGCGCGAGGCGGGGCCCGAGACCCGCGCCCTGGTCTGTCTGGAGATCCTGGCGCGGATCAGCGCCCGCACGCACGAGTTCGCCCAGGCGGTGATGCACACCAGCGGGCAGGCCTTCCTGATGGCGTTCCAGGCGGGCGGGCCGCATGCCCAGGACCGCGGCCTGGAGGCCGTGGCGTACGCGTACGCGGAGCAGACCCGGACCCCGGCCGCCGCCGACTGGTCCAAGCCGCAGGGCAAGCGCGACCCTCTCGCGCTGAGCAAGACCTTCACCGCGGCCCCGCGCGGCATCGCGCTGCTGATCGGCTGCAACACCTTCCCGACGTGGAACGGCTATCCGGGCCTGTTCGCGTCCCTGGCCACGGGCAATCCGGTGCTGGTCAAGCCCCATCCGCGCGCGGTGCTGCCGCTCGCCCTGACGGTACGGGTGGCCCGCGAGGTGCTCGCCGAGGCCGGGTTCGACCCGAATCTGGTCGCGCTGGCCGTGGAGCGGCCGGGCGAGGGCATCGCCAAGTCGCTGGCCGTGCGCCCGGAGATCCGGATCATCGACTACACCGGGTCGACCGCGTTCGGCGACTGGCTGGAGACCCACGCCCGCCAGGCGCAGGTCTACACGGAGAAGGCCGGCGTCAACACCGTCCTCGTGGACTCCACCGACGACTACAAGGGGATGCTCTCCAATCTGGCCTTCTCGCTCTCCCTCTACAGCGGCCAGATGTGCACCACCCCGCAGAATCTGCTGATCCCCCGGGACGGCATCACGACGGACGCGGGCGAGAAGTCGTACGACGAGGTGGTGGCCGATCTCGCGGCCTCGGTGAGCGGTCTGCTGGGCGACGACGCCCGTGCCAACGCGCTGCTGGGCGCCCTGGTCAACCCCGATGTGAAGGCGCGTCTGGAGGCGGCCGCCTCGCTGGGCGACATCGCGCTCGCCTCCCGGGAGATCGCCCATCCCGACTTCCCGGACGCGGTGGTCCGTACGCCCGCGATCGTGAAGGCCGACGGCGCCCGCAAGTCCTGGGAGAAGGCCGGAGAGGGCGGACCCGAGGCGGACGCCGAGGTTCCGTATCTCGCCGAGTGCTTCGGCCCGGTGTCCTTCGCGGTCGCCATGGACTCGACGGACGACGCGCTGGAGCTGCTGCGGCGCACGGTGCGCGAGAAGGGCGCGATGACGGTCGGCGCGTACACGACCTCGCCGGAGACGGAGCGCGCGGTCGAGGAGGTCTGTCTGGAGGAGTCCGCACAGCTCTCGCTGAATCTCACGGGAGGGGTGTATGTGAACCAGACAGCGGCCTTCTCGGACTTCCATGGCTCCGGGGGCAACCCCGCGGCGAACGCGGCGCTGTGCGACGCGGCCTTCGTGGCCAACCGCTTCCGGGTGGTGGAGGTCAGGCGCCAGGCCTGACCCCGCACCGGTGACCAGCCCCCACCGGTGACCGTCCGCCCGCCCCTCAGAGGGCGGGCGGTCCGGCCGCCCCCGGCGTGCCGGCGTCGGAGACGCCGGCGTCCGGAATGCCCGCGTGCCGCTGGATCCAGGCGTGCATGGCGATCGCCGCGGCGGCTCCGGCGTTGATCGAGCGGGTCGAGCCGAACTGCGCGATCGAGCAGACCATCGCGGCGTGTTCGCGGGCCTCCTCGGTCAGACCGGGGCCCTCCTGGCCGAAGAGCAGCACACAGCGGCGCGGCAACTCGGTCCGCTCCAGCGGTACGGACCCCGGCAGATTGTCGATCCCGATGATCGGCAGTCCCCCGGCCGCCGCCCACGCCGTCAGCTCGGCGGCGCCGGAGTGATGGCGCACATGCTGGTACCGGTCGGTGACCATCGCGCCGCGCCGGTTCCAGCGCCGCCGCCCGACGATATGGATCTCCTTCGCGAGGAAGGCGTTGGCGGTACGGACCACGGAGCCGATATTGAAGTCATGGGTCCAGTTCTCCACCGCCACATGGAAGTCATGGCGCCGGGTGTCGAGATCGGCGACGACCGCCTCGCGCGTCCAGTACCGGTAGCGGTCCACCACATTGCGCCGGTCCCCGGCCGCCAGCAGTGCCGGGTCGTACCGCTCGTCCCGCGGCCAGGGCCCGGGATGCGGCCCGACGCCGATCTCCGGGCCGAAGCCCTCGTCGTACTGAACGGGCTCCAGGTCCTCGGTCCGAGCCGGTTCCAGGTCCGCCGCCGTCTCACTGCTCACCCGACGAGAGTACGGGGCTGCTGCTCCGGGCTGTCGCGTCGCTGCTCCGGCAGGTGCTTCCGCCCCCCGTCCCGCTCCCGGGGCCGGGAGAACAGCCGGTACCACAGTCCCGTGAGCCGGTCACCGAGCCATCTCAGGAAGTTCGTCGGCAGGAAGACCGCGTCGGCGGCGATCATCGCCAGCGAGAAGAACGGCAGTCCCAGCAGTACGGCGATGCCCGCATGCTCCAGCATCATCGCGACCAGCAGCACGTTCTTGACGCGCCGGTTGAAGACCGCGAACGGAAAGGCGACCTGCACGGCGACCGTGCCGTACGTCAGCAGCATCACGATCACACCGCTGGACGCGAGCAGTCCGGAGAGCTCCGGCCAGGGCGCGAAGTAGTGCAGCTTGAGCGGGTAGTAGAGCGCGGTGCCGTCCTGCCAACGTGAGCCCTGGATCTTGTACCAGCCGGCCGTGGCGTAGACGAGACAGACCTCGGCCATGATCACGACGAGTGCGGCGTTGTGGACGAGATTGGCGAGGACGTCCAGCAGGGCGCGCGGCTCGCCGTTCGGCTCGTAGCGGTTCACCGCCCACCACAGAGCCTGCGCGATCCACACACCCCAGAAGAGGACCAGCAGCCACACGGCGCCCTGGACCCGGTCCGTCACCGTGCCGATGAGCAGGAAGACCCCGAGACAGCCCCAGAGAAGCGGCCCGACCCGGTCCCGTACGGCCCCGGCCCCGGCCCTCGCCCCGGCCCCGGCTCCCGCCACAGCCCCGGCCCCCGACACGGCACCGGCTGCCGCCCCGGCCGCCGTACGCGCCGCGCGCCTGGCGTCCAGCGACCAGACCTGACCGCAGCGGGTCAGCACCAGATAGATCGCCATCAGATGGATGACGTTGTCCCCGCCGTCGCCCATGAAGATGCTGCGGTTCTGGAGCGACAGCACACCGAACATGAAGATCACGGACATGGTGCGGGTGCGCCAGCCGACCAGCAGCAGCGCGCTGGACAGCACGGCGACGGCGAAGACGATCTCGAACCAGACCGTGCTGTCCGACCACATCAGCCCGGTGAAGGCGCCGTTCCGCGCGATGAGCTGCTGGGCCATGTCCCAGCTCCACGGGCTGTCGGGACCGTACAGCTCGCGGCGGTTGGGCAGCTCCCACAGCAGGAACAGCAGCCAGGCGCCGGCGAACCCGATCCGGACGACCGCGCTCTGGTACGGGCCGAGGGAGGAGGCGGTGACGCGCTGGACCGCGCGGGTGGCGGCCCCCCAGGCGAGCAGAGGCCTGCTCGCCGCCCGCACGCCGGGCCGGTCCTCCCGCACGCCGGGCGGGTCCTCAAGGCGCCCGTCCTGCCCCTCGACGAGACGCTCGCTCCGCCCCTCGTTCTGCCCCTCGCCCTGCCCCTCGCTCACTGCCCCGCCTCCGTACGGCCGTTGCGTACGCCTAGGGGAAGGTCGGTGGCGTTCACCGTCCACCAGGGAAGAAGCCGGTAGACCGGTCGCGTATTGATCTTCTCGGTGCTCCACGGGGGCGCCGCCACCGCGCTCGCGGCGGACCTGATCTGGATACGCTCCACCGGACCGCCCAGGTCATCGTCCTCAAGACGCAGCATCACGATGCGGCGGACATAGCTCTCGGAGAGCTGTCCGCGCAGACCGTTGGGGCGGTTCTTGTCGTCGTGCGATCCGACGAAGAAGTCCCAGCCGCGGCGCAGTTCGTTCTGCTCGACATGGCTGGGAAGGGGATTGCCGCGGATCGCCTCGCCGTCCTCGGCGGAGAGGTCGATCCAACCGGTGGTCGTCCGCGCGCCGTCGGCCTTGGTGACCTCGGCCCTTACCTGGACGGCGACGTTCTGCTGGAGCGGGTTGGGCGCGAAGAGCTTCCAGTTCTGCTCGAACTCCGGATAGACCCACTCGTCGACGGCCTTGCCGTGCTGCTTGGTGATCGTGTTGGACGGGGCGACATGAAGAAAGATCATGGCCAGATGGGTGCAGGCCAGCAGCCCGACGAGCACGAGCACCACGACCGCCGCCAGCTGGCCGGGAAGGGAGAGGCCGGCTATCCCGGCGCCGGGCGGCTGCCCGGCTGTCCCGCCCTTGTCGTCGTACGAATCCATCCCGCCCCGATCCCGCCCACCGGTCAGTCACCCACAGGGTTGACACCCTACGGGCCGGGCCCGCGGGTCTGGTCTCGAACGGGGTTTCCCCAGCGGCTCCCGGTCGGATGGCCACTCGTAGACAGAGCTCAGACCGAGCTCAGACCGAGCTCAGGCAGATGGCCTGGCTCAGAGCACGAACGCCGGGGTGCCGTTCTCCGTGACCATCGGACGCCCGGCGCCGTCCCAGGCGAGCATCCCGCCGTCCACGTTCACCGCGTCGACGCCCTGCTGCACCAGATACTGGGTGACCTGTGCGGAGCGACCGCCGACCCGGCACATCACATAGGCCTTCCGGCCCTCGGCCACCGCCTCGGTCACCTCGCCGAAGCGCGCCACGAAGTCACTCATCGGCACATGCAGCGCGCCCTCGACATGGCCGGCCGCCCACTCGTCGTCCTCCCGGACGTCCAGCACCAGTCCGTCGGACGGGACCGCCGCGACATCGACCGAGGGCAGTGAGGCGAAATTCATGGATGGTGCCTTCTCTCGTACGGGACGGGGACCGGGACAGGATCCGTGAGCCGGCCCATGCGCCGTGAGCCATGGGCCGTGAGTGACGGACCTGGGCGGTGGGTCGTGGGCGATGGGCCACGGACCACGGCCACAGGCCTCCGAAAAACCTACTGCACCAGCCTGGCGAGTTCCGTCTCACGCCCGGAGACCTCCGCGAGCAACTGCTCGGCGATCTCCTCCAGCAGCCGGTCCGGGTCGTCGGGCGCCATCCTGAGCATCGCCCCGATCGCGCTCTCCTCCAGCTCCTTGGCGACCAGCGTCAGCATTTCCTTGCGGTGCGACAGCCAGTCCAGCCGGGCGTAGAGCTCCTCGCTCTCGCTCAGCGGCGGCGCCTTGGGCGCGGGTCCCGCCGCCCACTCCTCGACCAGTTCCCGCAGCAACGGCTCGTCCCCGCGCCCGTAGGCGGCGTTCACGCGGGTGAGGAACTCCTCACGGCGGGCGCGCTCGCGGTCGTCCCGGGCGAGATCGGGGTGGGCCTTGCGCACCAGATCGCGGTAGAGCTTGCGGGCCTCGTCGCTCGGCCGGACCCGCTTGGGCGGCCGTACGGGCTGTTCGGTCAGCATCGCCGCCGCCTCGGCCGACAGACCGTCGGAGTCGATCCAGTCGTGGAACAGTTCCTCGACCCCCGGCATCGGCTGCACCATCGCGCGGGCCTCGCGCGCCTTGCGCAGATCCTCGGGGTCGCCGGTCCTGGCGGCGCGGGCCTCGGCGATCATCGCGTCCAGCTCGTCCAGCCGGGCGTACATGGGACCGAGCCGCTGGTGGTGCAGCCGGGAGAAGTTCTCCACCTCGATCCGGAAGGTCTCCAGCGCGATCTCGAACTCGATGAGCGCCTGTTCGGCGGCGCGTACGGCCTTCTCCAGCCGCGCCTCGGGCCGAGCGGCGTCCGCGTCCGCCCCGGCGTCCGCCGCGCCCATGGCACCCGTCTCCGGATCCGCCGCGCCCGTCGGCTCCGTCCCCGCGGCCTCCGCCGGGTCCGGCCCGGCCGCCGGCGCTCCCGCCGCGTCGCTCCCGCCCGCTGCCACCGTGGATTCCGTCGCATCCGGCACGTCTCGTACATCCCGTTCGTCGTCGTTACGGATCGTCGGCTCCCCAGGGGCGTCCCGCATCACCCGGCCACCTGTATCACCGGACCTGTATCACCCGCCCAGCGTACGGGCGATCCGCGGGGCCCCCGCGCCGTCCCCGGCCGTCACACGCCCCGCCGGGCCGTCACACACCCGGCTCGGCGGCCACGCGCCCGTTCCTGATGGCCGCCAGCAGGTCGGCGTGGTCCGCCTCCGTGCGGTCCGCGTACACCACGGCGAAGGCCGCGACCGCCGCGTCCAGCTCCTCGTTCTTGCCGCAGTAGGCGGCGATCAGCCGCGGGTCCACGCTGTGCGCGTGGGCCCTGGCCAGCAGCGCGCCGGTCATCCGTCCGTAGTCGTCCATCTGGTCGGCCGACAGCGCCGCCGGGTCGACGCTCCCCTTGCGGTTCCTGAACTGCCGTACCTGAAAAGGCCTGCCCTGTACGGTCGTCCACCCCAGCAGATTGTCGCTCACGACCTGCATCCGCTTCTGTCCGAGCACCACCCGGCGCCCCTCGTGCGCGACCTCCGTCGCCTCGAACCCGACGACCGGCAGATACGGCAGCAGGGCGGAGGGCCGTGCCTCCTTCACCTGGAGCACCAGCGGCTCGCCCCGGTGGTCCATGAGCAGCACCACGTACGAGCGTGTCCCGACGCTGCCGGTGCCGACCACCCGGAACGCCACGTCGTGGATCGCGTACCGCGCGAGCAGCGGCAGCCGGTCCTCCGGCAGCGTGCCGAGATACTCCTCCAGCGCGGCGGCCACCGCCGCGGCCTCCTCGTCGGGCACTCGCCTCAGCACGGGCGGCGCGTCGACGAACCTCCGCGGCGAGGCGGCGCCGACGGACCCGCTCCCGTCGGGGACGGCCTCGGTCGACCTGGCCGCGAACCGCGCGCTGGTGTTGTTGCGGGCCTTCTCCGAGACACGCTCCAGCGTGCCGACGAGATCGCGCGCGTCCGCGTGCGAGACGAGTTCCTCGTCGGCGATCGCGTTCCACGCGTCGAGCGCCGGGAGCTTCGCCAGCAGCCGCATCGTGCGCCGGTAGGCGCCCACCGTGTCGTACGCCGCGCGGCGACAGGTGTCCTCGTCCGCGCCCGCCGCGCGGCCCGCCAGCACCAGCGAGGTGGCGAGCCGCTTGACGTCCCACTCCCAGGGTCCGAACACGGTCTCGTCGAAGTCGTTGAGGTCGATGACCAGCCGGCCGCGCGCGTCCCCGTACAGACCGAAGTTGGCCGCGTGCGCGTCCCCGCAGATCTGCGCGCCGACCCCGGTGACCGGGGTGCCCACCAGATCCTGGGCCATCAGTCCGGCGGCGCCGCGCAGAAAGGCGAAGGGGGTGGCGGCCATCCGGCCGACCCGCAGTGGCGTCAGTCCGGGCACCCGGCCGCGGCTCGACTCCTCCACGGCGCGCACCGCGTCGGGCCGCCCCGCGGCGAACACGACGGAATCGTGCGAGGACCGCGGCACCCGGGTCCGCAGCGACTTGCCGACTTCCTTGGGCGTCCGCTCCCGCGCGCCGTGCGCGCCCTCTCCGGCGCCTGTCGCCGTACGCGTCGCGAAACCCGGTACCACCGGTATACGGCCCACCTGAGCGCGCCCGTCCCCGGAACCGTCCCCGAAGCCGCCCCCGGAACCGTTCCCGAAGCCGTTCCCGGAAACCCCCGCCGACCCGACATCGCCCATGGCGTGCCGCCTCCCCCGTACTCGCCCTGCCCGGTACTCGCCGTACCCGCCGCAGTCATACGCAGTCATATGAGATGAACCGCGGATGACGGTACTCCCGCACGGGAGCGGGCAGGGAGCGGGACCGTCCCGGAAAGAGCCGGAGCGCTCGCCACGCCACCGGAGCGCTCGCCACGCCATACGCCCCGCGTCCCGCGTACGGTTTTACCGAGACGTGATGAAAAAAAGTAAGCGACTGTGTTATTCATAGGTGCGAACGGAATTTCCGATCGCTACTCATCTGTACGGCACCACCTGGAGAACGTCATGGCCACGCTTCTGCACATCGACTCCGCCGTCTTCCCCGAAGGCTCCGCCTCGCGCGACCTCACCGCCACCTTCGTCAAGTCCTGGCTGGAGCAGCACCCGGAGGGCAAGGTCGTCTACCGCGATCTGGCCGCCACCCCGCTGCCCCACCTGGACGTGGCCGCCGTGTCGGCGGGCGCGGGGGACGCCCTGCGCGCCGAACTGGCCGCCGAACTGGCCGAGGCGGACGCCGTCCTCATCGGCGCGCCGATGTACAACTTCACGATCCCGTCCACCCTGAAGGCGTGGCTGGACCAGGTGATCATCGTCGGCCACAACTCGGGCCCCGACAGCACGGTGACGGACACGCCGTTCACCATCGTCGCCAGCCGCGGTGGCTCGTACGCCCCCGGCACCCCGCGCGAGGACTTCGAGTTCGTCCAGACCTATCTGGAGAAGGTGCTGACCGGAATGTTCGGCGCCACCGAGATCGACTTCATCGTCCCGGAGCTGACCCTCGCCTCCTCAAGGCCGGAGATGGCCGAACTCGTCCCGCTGGCCGAGGCGTCCCGCGCCAGGGCCACCGAGCAGGCCACCCGGAGGGCCAAGGCCCTCGCCGCCCGCCACGCCGCCTGAGCACAGCCCCGGCAGGACACGAGCCGCGAAAGTAACCCACCTCACAGCGGCGGAGGCCGGCTCCCTCACGAGCCCAGACAAGCCCGAACAAGCCCGGACACGGCCCGACAGACCCAGACACGCCGGACAACGAAGAACCCCCGCTCCGGATCTCTCCGGAGCGGGGGTTCTGTGGTGCGCGAGGGGGGAGTTGAACCCCCACGCCCTTTCGGGCACTGGAACCTGAATCCAGCGCGTCTGCCTATTCCGCCACCCGCGCATTGGGTGTGCCGTCCGGTGCCTCACCTGCTGGTGTGCGCCCCTGGCGACATGCAGAAGATTAGCACGGTGGAGAGGGTGGGTTCACATCCGTTTGTTTGGGCATCGCGCCCCTGGAACAGGGAACGAACAGCGGTCGCCCCCCACTCCTCCTGAGAGCACCCCGGGTGCGGGACACTGTCATGAGGCCGCCTCTACGATCCGTGTGAGAGGTGACACTCATCGACGGGGCAGACAAGGGGAACCAGCCGATTTCCCGACGCGTGGATACGATCAGTAAGCAGTACCAGGACGGCAACGACGGAGGAGGTGCCCCATGGGAGTCATGAAGCGTTTCGAACAGCGTCTCGAAGGTTTGGTCAACGGCACCTTCGCGAAGGTGTTCAAGTCCGAGGTCCAGCCCGTCGAGATCGCGGGTGCCCTCCAACGCGAGTGCGACAACAACGCGACGATCTGGAACCGTGAACGGACGGTCGTCCCCAATGACTTCATCGTGGAGCTCAGCGCGCCCGACTACGAGCGTCTGAGCCCCTACTCCGGACAGCTCGGTGACGAACTGTCCGGGCTGGTCCGCGACTACGCGAAGCAGCAGCGTTACACCTTCATGGGCCCGATCAAGGTCCATCTGGAGAAGGCCGAGGACCTCGACACCGGTCTGTACCGGGTACGCAGCCGCACGCTGGCGTCGAGTACGTCACAGTCGCAGCCGCCCGGCGGCGCGCCTGGCGGCCCCGGCCCGCTCGGCGGACCCGTCGGCTACGCCGCGCCCGCGGCCCCTCCTGGCCGCGCCGCCGGCGGCTACGGCTATCCGCCCGCCGCCGCACCTCCCATGCCGGCCGCGCCGCCGCCCGGCGGCCACGCGCCCGCCGCGGGCCGTTCCCCCGGGGCCGGTCCCGGCGCGCTGCCGCACGGCCAGGTACGGCGCTGGATCGAGATCAACGGCACCCGCCATCAGATCTCCCGCGCCACGCTCGTGCTGGGCCGCAGCACCGACGCCGACGTCCGGATCGACGATCCGGGCGTCTCCCGCCGGCACTGCGAGATCCGGACCGGTACGCCCTCGACGATCCAGGACCTCGGGTCCACCAACGGCATCGTGGTAGACGGACAGCACACCACCCGCGCTACGCTCCGCGACGGCTCGCGGATCGTCGTGGGCAACACCACCATCGTTTACAGGCAAGCCGAAGGGTGAAGCGGGGGCAATGTCAGAGCTGACCCTGACGGTCATGCGGCTAGGTTTTCTGGCCGTTCTGTGGCTGTTCGTGATCGTGGCCGTCCAGGTCATCCGCAGTGATCTGTTCGGCACGCGCGTCACACAGCGCGGCTCACGCCGCAGCGGCGACGCCCGCCCGCAGCAGGCCCGCCAGCCGGCGGCGCCGCCCCAGCAGCGCCAGCAGCAGGGGGGCAGGCAGCGCCGCGGCGCGCCCACCAAGCTGGTCGTCTCCGAGGGCAGCCTCACCGGCACCACGGTGGCTCTCCAGGGGCAGACCATCACCCTTGGCCGCGCGCACGACTCGACGATCGTGCTGGACGACGACTACGCGTCCAGCAGGCATGCCAGGATCTATCCGGACCGCGACGGCCAGTGGATCGTCGAGGACCTCGGATCCACCAACGGCACGTATCTCGACCGGACCCGGCTCACGACACCGACACCGATCGCGCTGGGCGCTCCTATCCGCATCGGCAAGACCGTCATCGAGCTGCGGAAGTAGTACGACAATGAGCGAGCGGAGCGAGCGAGCCGCGGCGGTCCCGACAGCGGACCGGAGCAGGCTCCCGACCGGAGGGTGGGCAGTGTGGCTCGAGACCGGCTGGCGCGACAGTCGACCGGCGAGCCGACGGGCGAGGTGCGCATGAGTCTGTCTCTGCGCTTCGCCGCCGGATCGCACAAAGGCATGATCCGGGAGGGCAACGAGGACTCCGGCTACGCCGGACCCCGGCTGCTTGCCATCGCCGACGGCATGGGCGGCCAGGCCGCCGGTGAGGTCGCGTCCTCCGAGGTGATCTCGACCCTCGTCCAGCTCGACGACGACGTGCCCGGCTCCGACCTCCTCACCTCGCTCGGCACGGCGGTGCAGCGCGCCAACGACCAGCTCCGGGTGATGGTCGAGGAGGATCCCCAGCTCGAAGGCATGGGGACGACGCTCACCGCTCTCCTCTGGACCGGCCAGCGGCTCGGGCTCGTCCATGTCGGCGACTCCCGCGCCTATCTGCTGCGCGACGGCGTCCTGACCCAGATCACCCAGGACCACACCTGGGTGCAGCGGCTGGTCGACGAGGGCCGGATCACCGAGGAAGAGGCCACCACCCATCCGCAGCGCTCCCTGCTGATGCGCGCGCTGGGCAGCGGCGACCATGTCGAGCCGGATCTCTCCATCCGTGAGGTCCGCGCCGGCGACCGCTATCTGATCTGCTCCGACGGCCTCTCCGGCGTCGTCTCCCACCAGACGATGGAGGAGACCCTCGCGAGCTACCAGGGCCCGCAGGAGACCGTACAGGCGCTCATCCAGCTCGCGCTGCGCGGCGGCGGCCCCGACAACATCACCTGCATCGTGGCCGACGTCCTGGACGTCGAGTCCAACGACACCCTGGCCGGCCGGCTCAGCGACACCCCGGTCGTCGTCGGCGCGGTCGCCGAGAACCAGCTCCCGCTGAGCTCCGCGGAGAACGCCGCCGCGATGCAGACCCCCGCGGGCCGCGCCGCCGGTCTCGGCCGCTCCGTACCCCCGCAGACCGCGGGCGGCGGCTTCGGCCCGCCCGGCAGCGGCCAGGACGCCGGCTACGGGGGCATGCCCCCCGAGGGTGGCTTCGGCGCGTACAGCGACGAGGACTTCGCCAAGCCGCGCGGCAGCCGCAAGTGGCTCAAGAGGTCCTTCTACTCCGTGCTCGCGCTGGCGGTCGTCGGCGGCGGTCTGTACGGCGGCTACCGCTGGACGCAGACCCAGTACTACGTGGGCTCCAACGCCGAGCATGTGGCGCTCTACCGGGGCATCAGCCAGGATCTCGCCTGGCTCTCCCTCTCGGAGATCGAGAAGGACCACCCCGAGATCGAACTCAAGTACCTCCCGCCCTACCAGCGCAAGCAGGTCGAGGAGACCATCGCGGAAGGCAGCCTGGCCAACGGGCGGGACAAGATCCAGGAACTCGCCACCCAGGCGTCGGCCTGCAAGAAGGACGAGCAGCGCCGTCAGGCCGACCGCGAGGCCAATGTGGTCACCGGCGAAGGCCAGGCCGGCGGCACGACCGGTACGAACACCTCCGGCCGGACCACCACCATCAAGCCGAAAGCCGCGACTCCCACTCCGGGCCCCAGCCTCTCGGAGGAGGAGCAGAAAGTGGCCTCGAACTGCGGAAAGCAGCAGTAGCCGGCCGTAGGGGGCCTTTCACCACCATGAGCGTTGTCACCAACACGACCACCATCGGCGCGATCGAAGCACCGAGCCGCCGCAACACCGAGCTCGGACTGCTCGCCTTCGCCGTCGTCATCCCGGTGTTCGCGTATCTGAACGTGGGGCTAGCCCTCGACGGCAAGGTACCGGCCGGGATGCTCGGCTACGGGTTCGGCGTCGCCCTGCTCGCCGGGATCGCGCATCTCGCGGTGCGCAAGTTCGCCCCGTACGCCGATCCGCTGCTGCTGCCGCTGGCCACCCTGCTCAACGGGCTCGGGCTGGTACTGATCTGGCGGCTGGACCAGTCGCCCCGGCTGATCCGCCGGGCGGAGGCGCTCTTCGGCTCCTACAGCCCGGACGCGCCCAAGCAGCTCATGTACTCGGCCATCGCCATCGCGCTGTTCGTCGCCGTACTGATGGTCCTCAAGGATCACCGCATCCTTCAGCGCTACACGTACATCTCGATGGCCGCGGCCCTGGTGCTGCTGATCCTGCCGATGTTCTTCCCCGCCGTGAACGGCGCCAAGATCTGGATCAGCATCGGCGGCTTCACCATCCAGCCCGGTGAGTTCGCGAAGATCATCATCGCGATCTTCTTCTCCGGCTATCTGATGGTGAAGCGCGACGCGCTGGCCCTGGCCAGCAGGCGCTTCATGGGGATGTATCTGCCCCGCGGCCGTGACCTGGGCCCCATCCTCGCCATCTGGGCGATGTCGATCCTGATCCTGGTCTTCGAGACCGACCTCGGCACCTCGCTGCTCTTCTTCGGTCTCTTCGTGATCATGCTGTACGTCGCCACCGAGCGGACGAGCTGGATCGTCTTCGGTCTGCTGATGTCGGTCGCGGGAGCGGTCGGCGTGGCCTCCTTCGAACCGCACGTCCAGTCCCGCGTCAACGCCTGGCTCGACCCCTTCGACTGCTACCAGACGGACCCCACCGGCGCCTGCCAGCAGATCGGCGACGCCCTGCTGTCCTTCGGCTCCGGCGGCACGCTCGGCACCGGACTCGGCCAGGGCAACTCCGACCTGATCGGCTTCGCCGCCAACGCCGACTTCATCCTCACCACGGTGGGCGAGGAGTTCGGACTGGCCGGCACGATGGCGTTCCTGCTGATCTACGGGCTGATCGTGGAGCGTGGCGTACGGACCGCCCTCGCCGCCCGTGACCCCTTCGGCAAGCTCCTCGCCATCGGTCTCTCCGGCGCCTTCGCCATCCAGGTCTTCGTCGTCGCGGGCGGGGTCATGGGCCTCATCCCGCTGACCGGTATGACCATGCCGTTCGTCGCGTACGGCGGCTCCTCCGTGCTCGCCAACTGGGCGCTGATCGGCATCCTGATCCGCATCAGCGACACCGCGCGCCGGCCCGCGCCGGCCCCCGCCCCGTCACCCGACGCCGAGATGACCCAGGTGGTCCGACCGTGAACAAGCCGCTGCGACGCATCGCGATCTTCTGCGGGCTTCTCGTGCTCGCCCTGCTGATCCGGGACAACTGGCTCCAGTACGTCCGCGCGGACGAGCTGAACTCGCACCGGTTCAACCGCCGTGTGCTCATCGAGCGCTACAGCAACGAGCGCGGCAACATCATCGTCGACGGCAAGGCCATCACCGGCTCCGTCAAGACGGACGACAGCGACTTCGCCTACAAGCGCACCTATGTCGACGGCCCCATGTGGGCCCCCGTCACCGGCTTCGCCTCGCAGGCGTTCGACGCCAACCAGATCGAGAAGCTTGAGGACGGCATACTCACCGGCAACGACGACCGGCTCTTCTTCGACCGCACCATGGCCATGTTCACGGGCAAGAAGAAGAAGGGCGGTGATGTCGTCACCACCCTCAGCGGCGCCGCCCAGAAGGCCGCCTACGACGGCCTCGGGGACGCCAAGGGCGCCGTGGCGGCCATCGACCCGCAGACGGGCAAGATCCTGGCGCTGGCCTCCACGCCCAGCTACGACCCGTCGAAGTTCGCGGGCAACAGCGACAAGGACACCGAGGCCTGGGTCGCCCTGGACAAGAAGAACAATCCCGACGACCCGATGCAGAACCGGGCGCTGCGCGAGACCTACCCGCCCGGCTCCACCTTCAAGGTGGTCACCGCCGCCGCCGCGCTGGAGCACGGCAAGGTCACGGACATAGACGAGCCGACCGACTCCCCGCTCCCCTGGATCATGCCGGGGACCACGACGCCGCTTGAGAACGAGGGCAACATCCCCTGCAAGGACGCCACCCTCCGGGAGGCGCTGCGTGTTTCCTGCAACAGCGTCTTCGGCAAGCTCGGCGCCGACATCGGCAAGGACAAGATGCTGGACACCGCGAAGAAGTTCGGATTCAACGCCGAGCAGTTCACCCCGGTCCGCTCCAACGCCTCGTTCTTCCCCGAGGAGATGAACGAGTCGCAGACCGCCCTCTCCTCCATCGGCCAGTTCGACACCCGCGCCACCCCGCTCCAGATGGCCATGGTCGCCGCCGCGGTCGCCAATGACGGCAAGCTGATGAAGCCGTACATGATCGACCAGCTGCGCGCCCCCAATCTGGACGTGCTCAGCAAGACCGAGCCCGAGGAGATGAGCCGCCCCCTCACCCAGGAGCACGCGCAGATGCTCCAGACCATGATGGAGACGGTCGTCAACGAGGGCACCGGAAAGAACGCCCAGATCCCGAACGTGACGGTCGGCGGCAAGACCGGTACCGCGCAGCACGGCGAGAACAACAGCAAGAACCCGTACGCGTGGTTCATCTCATACGCCAAGACGGACAGCGGCTCCCCCGTCGCCGTCGCGGTCGTCGTCGAGGACAGCAACGCCAGCCGGGACGACATCTCCGGCGGCGGTCTCGCGGCGCCCATCGCGAAGAACGTGATGAAGGCGGTCATCGACAGCAGGAAGTGACGCCGGTCACGGCTCACGTCCCGTAGACGCACTTTGCGATACCGGTCGTATATCAGGTCACCGCTATGGGTCAATCACATACGGCGTGCCCGGTAGCGTAGGCGCGAACAGCACACCGCCGGACCACACACCGGTGCGGTCGGGACTGACGGAGAGGGCTGGAACAGTTATGGAAGAGCCGCGTCGCCTCGGCGGCCGGTACGAGCTGGGCTCGGTGCTCGGCCGTGGTGGCATGGCGGAGGTCTACCTCGCGCATGACACCCGGCTCGGCCGCACCGTCGCCGTGAAGACGCTGCGGGCCGATCTCGCCCGCGACCCGTCCTTCCAGGCCCGGTTCCGCCGAGAGGCCCAGTCGGCCGCCTCGCTCAACCACCCGGCGATCGTCGCGGTCTACGACACCGGCGAGGACTATGTCGACGGGGTCTCCATCCCGTACATCGTGATGGAGTACGTCGACGGTTCGACCCTGCGCGAACTGCTGCACTCCGGACGGCGGCTGCTGCCCGAGCGCACGCTGGAGATGACCATCGGGATCCTCCAGGCGCTGGAGTACTCGCACCGCAACGGGATCGTCCACCGCGACATCAAGCCGGCCAACGTCATGCTGACGCGCACCGGCCAGGTCAAGGTGATGGACTTCGGTATCGCCCGCGCCATGGGCGACTCCGGTATGACGATGACCCAGACGTCCGCCGTCATCGGCACCGCCCAGTACCTCTCGCCCGAGCAGGCCAAGGGCGAACAGGTCGACGCGCGCTCCGACCTCTACTCGACCGGCTGTCTGCTCTACGAGCTGCTGACGGTCCGGCCGCCCTTCATCGGGGACTCCCCGGTCGCCGTCGCCTATCAGCACGTACGGGAAGAGCCGCAGACGCCCAGCGTCTTCGATCCCGAGATCACGCCCGAGATGGACGCGATCGTGCTCAAGGCCCTCGTCAAGGACCCGGACTACCGCTACCAGTCCGCCGACGAGATGCGCGCGGACATCGAGGCCTGCCTCGACGGGCAGCCCGTCGCCGCCACGGCCGCCATGGGCTCGGTGGGCTACGGCGGCGGTTACGGCGGCCATGACGGCCAGCAGACGACCGCGCTGCGCCAGAACGACCCGGCCGGCCAGACGACCATGCTGCCGCCCATGAGCCCGGACGAGGGCGGATACGGCGGCGGATACGACGACCGCCCGGACCGGCGCCGCCAGAAGAAATCGAACACCTCGACGATACTGCTGGTGGTGGCGGGCGTCCTGGTGCTGATCGGCGCGATACTGATCGGCAGGGCGTTCTTCAGCGGCAACGACGACACCACTCAGGTGCCGGTCCCGCAGCTCATCGGCAAGACGCTCCAGGAGGCCGAGACACTCGCGGACAACGCGAGCGTGAAGGTCGCCCAGTCCGGCTCCGAGCGGTGCGAGGTGCCCAAGGGCTCCATCTGCAGCCAGAACCCGGCGAACGGCAAGATGGACCAGGGCGAGACCATCCAGGTCGTCGTCTCGGCGGGCGCACCGCAGGTCAAGGTCCCCGACGTCACCCAGAAGGACGTCGAGAACGCGACCTCCATACTTGAGGACGACAACTTCAACGTCGAGACCGAGCAGGTCGAGTCGGACGAGGACCCCGGTACGGTCCTCGAACAGGACCCGGAGGGCGGCTCGAAGACCGAGAAGGGCGCCACGGTCACGCTGAAGATCGCCAAGACGACCCAGAACACCGTGGCTCCGGTGGTCGGCACGCAGTTCGACGCGGCGAAGCTCCAGCTCGAAGGCCTCGGCTTCGTCGTCGAGCGGAACGACGTGGACTCGACCCAGCCGGCGGGCACGGTCGTCAAGCAGGACCCGCAGGAGAACAGCAAGGCGGACAAGAGCTCCACGGTCACCCTGGATGTCTCCAAGGGCCCGCCGCAGCCGGAGCTCACCGCCGTGCCGGATCTGCGCTTCAAGACGATCGGCGAGGCCAAGCAGATCCTTCAGGGCGCCGGTCTGCAACTGGGCAATGTCCAGGGTCCGAACGACGACAACGCGCGGATCTTCGGCCAGGAACAGCAGGCGGGACAGCAGGTGCCCAAGAACACCCCGGTCAACGTCAACACGAACGGGCAGGGCAACAACAACGGAGGCGGCGACAACGGAGGCTTCTTCGGCGGCCCCTCCGGCGGATAGCCACAGGGGCGCAGAGCCCAGCAGAGAGCCCCGGCACCCGTTGGAGGGTGCCGGGGCTCTCTGCTGTCCCGGAGGGCCCGGGAGGGCCTGTCACGCCGCCGCACCGGAGTGCTGAGGCCGACTCTCAGCGCGTCGTTCGGCGCTGAGCGACGGTCAGCGCAGCTCCGGCGGGAGCGTCCGGTTCTTGTCCACCTTGTCCGTACGGACAAGCTCGGCCCAGACGATGTAGCGGTAGTCCGAGGTGTAGATGGGCGTGCAGGTCGTCAGCGTGAGATAGCGGCCCGGCTTGGTCTTCCCCGATTCCTTGGGGACGGGGCTGAGCACCTCCACGTTGTACTTGGAGGTCTTCGGCAGCTCCTTGTAGACCTTGTAGACGTACCAGGTGTCACGCGTCTCGAAGACGACCGGATCACCGGTCTTGATCTTGTGGATGTTGTGGAACCTCGCGCCATGGCCGTCCCTGTGCGCGGCCAGCGTGAAGTTGCCCTTCTTGTCCCAGGGGAGGGCGGACTTGACCGGTTCGGTGTAGTAGCCCGCGACACCGTCGTTCAGCAGCGAGGTGCCCGTGCCCTTCTTGACCAGGATCTCCCCGCCGCCCATCGACGGAACGTGGAGGAAGCCGATCCCGTCCTCGGAGTCGAACGCCCGGGGGCTGCCGCTCTCGGTGCCCTCCCGGGCCCAGTTGTGGCGTACGTCGTCGCCCTGGCGGGCGGCCTCCCGGTCGGCGAGGACATTCGTCCACCACAGCGAGTAGACGACGAAGAGGCCGAGCACGACCCCGGCGGTGATGAGCAGTTCGCCGCAGACGCTGACCACGGCCGCGAGAGGGCTACGGAACCGGCGGCGCGGAGCCGTGGCCGTGGCCGGGAGCCTGTCCGCCTCCGGGACGCCGTCCGACGCCTGCTCCCGGTCCGGCAGCGGCGGTCTTCCCGTCTGTTCCCCGTTGTCGGTACTCGCAGCCACCGCGCCCCGTCCCCGTCCCTGTTGCCCGGCCTTGTCTGTCCCTGTGGCGATCCCGGTCGGCCTCAGCCGACGAGAGCGTCGGGCTTGCCCTCGCTGCGTGGCCGTTCCTCCACCATCTTGCCCCACACGATCATCCGGTAGGTACTGGTGAATTCCGGGGTGCAGGTCGTCAGCGTGATGTAACGCCCAGGGCCCGTGAAACCGGAACCGGGCGGCACCGGACCGATCACGCTCACATTCGACGGTGCGGTCTGCGGCAGGATGCTGGTCATGTCGTACGTGTAATAGGCGTCCCGCGTCTCGACGATGATCTCGTCGCCGGGCTGGAGCTGGTTGATATAGCGGAACGGTTCGCCGTGGGTGTTGCGGTGACCCGCCACCGCGAAGTTGCCCTGCTTGTCGGAGGGCATCGCCGTCTTCAGGCTGCCCTCCGCGTAGTGCCCGACCATGCCGTGGTCGAGGACCTTCGCCTTGCTGATGCCCTCGGCGATCGGGACCACGACATCCAGCTTGGGGATGTGCATGATGGCGAACCCCTGCCCCGGCTCGAAGGCCCCGGGCTGCCGGTCCGTGGCAAAGCTCTCCTGGATCTTGCTGGTCTCCTTGCCGGCGTAGACATCGGCCCGGATGTTCGTCCACCAGAGCTGGTACGTGACGAACAGCAGCATCAGCACGCCGAAGGTGATGAACAGCTCACCGACCGCACGGCTGGCGACGACGGCCAGACTGTCCTTGGCGGCGCGCGCGGCCCGGCGTGCCTCGACCCGGGAGAGCGGCCGGGCGGATGTCGCCGCGCCGGAGCCCTGCTCGGGCCCCGCCCCGGCCCCGGACCCCGCCGGCACCGGTTCGGGGCGCTTACGGCCCCGACCGCCCTTCGCGGCGGCCTTACGGCGCTCCGCACGGCCGCCCGTAGGGAGTACGGGTTCCACCGACGGTTCCGCCTGTGGTTCCGCCTGCGGTGCCACCACCACCGGGATCACGGCCGTGGCGGCCTCATCCGCCCCGGGCCCCGGCTCGACCGCGCGACGCGTGTCCGCCGTACGGAGAGCGACCGTCTCGTCGTCCCGTACCGCACCGGGAGCGTCCCCGGGTATCGACGCCGACGCCGATGCCGACGGCGGTAGCGGAGGCGACGAGGGAGACGCGGCAGGGGCCGGAGCTGGGACCGGCGAAGGTGCGGGGGAGGGCGACGGCGCGGGGGACAGCGCGGGGGACGGCGGAGACAGTGGCCCGGAGGCCGTCCTGCCGTCCGTGTAGTGCGCGGGGGTGGCAGGGGTGCCGGACCACTCCCCGCCCGCTCCCGGGGCCCCCGACGGGGTCTCGGCCGCGTACTGGCGGTAGTAGTCGCCCGACCACTCCGACTCAGGATCGGCGGCGGCTTCCTCGGCGGGGACCCGCCGCGAGTGCCGCGGCCCCGGCGTCTGCCCCGCCGCCGGCTCGGGGGCACCGCCCTGCCCCGGTACGGACCCGGGCGCACCCCCCTGTCCCGGTACAGACGCGGTGGCGGCCCCCTGCCCCGGTACGGGCCCGGGTACGCCACCGTTCCCGGCGGTCCGGCTCGGGGCCTGCCCCCGCCGACGACGTCCTGACCCCGGCCCCGGCACCGGAGTCGACACCGGAGTCGGCGTCGGCTCCGGAGCCCGCTGTCCCGGAAGAGGATCGCTCAGCGGGTCCGCCAGTCCCTCCACCGCCGCCTCGAACGCGCCGGAGTCCTCGTACGCTCCCTGCTCGTACGAGCCTCCGTGACCGGCCTCGTGCTCAGGGCGGAGTGCGGTCACGCGAGCGCCTTGCCCACCACCGGCGCGAGACCCGCCGACCGGTCCACCGCCCCCGGATCACCGCATCGCGCCAGCCAGTTGGCCAGCATCAGATGGCCGTGCTCGGTGAGGACGGACTCCGGGTGGAACTGCACACCCTCGACGGGCAGTTCACGGTGGCGTACGCCCATGATGATCCCGTCCGCCGTCCGCGCCGTCACCTCCAGCTCGGCCGGCAGCTCCGACGGTTCCGCGGCGAGCGAGTGGTAGCGGGTCGCGGTGAACGGGGAAGGCAGCCCGGCGAACACGCCCTTGCCCTCGTGCGTGACGAGGGACGTCTTTCCGTGCAGCAGCTCGGGGGCCCTGTCCACGACACCGCCGTACGCCACGGCCATCGACTGCATCCCGAGGCAGACGCCGAAGACGGGCACTCCGGTCGCGGCGCAGTGGCGCACCATCTCGACACAGATACCGGCCTGTTCGGGGGTGCCGGGTCCCGGGGAGAGCAGAACGCCGTCGAAGCCGTCCTGGGCGTGGGAGGTGGTCACCTCGTCGTTCCGCAGCACCTCGCACTCGGCGCCGAGCTGGTACAGGTACTGCACGAGGTTGAAGACGAAGCTGTCGTAGTTGTCGACGACGAGAATCCGCGCGCTCATCCGGCCGCCCCCGATCCGTCGACCGTCACATCGTTGAAGGGCAGCAGCGGCTCCGCCCAGGGGAAGACGTACTGGAACAGCACATAGACGACCGCCAGCGCCAATACGAGCGAGATCGCCGCACGCAGCCACGCGTTGCCCGGCAGATGCCGCCAGATCCAGCCGTACATGCTGTCCCTTCCGTTCGCCGCCGCCCCGAGGCGGTACGGCACCAGACTAAAGGGCGGCAGGGACACATGGGCGGCGCATGAGGCAGGTGCACACAGGTTCGGGGTTGCTCTTGGTCACAGACCCCGGCCGCGGACGCCACACGCCCCGCCCCGCCCGCCCCGCCGGACCGAACCGTCCCCGAGGGGCTACTCGACCGGGTCCGCGTAGTGCAGATCCACCGTGCCCGTGTAGCCGGGCAGCGTCTCCTCGCCGTGCTCGTCGATCTTCCAGCCGAGTCCGTACGCCTTCACGTAGAGCTGGTAGTTCTGGATAGCCGGCGCGTCGGTGAGGGCCTTGCGGAGCCTGTCCTGGTCACCGATGGCGGTGATCTTGTACGGCGGGGAGTAGACACGGCCCTGGAGGATCAGCGTGTTGCCCACGCACCGCACCGCGCTGGTGGAGATCAGCCGCTGGTCCATCACGCGGATGCCCTCCGCGCCGCCCTGCCACAGAGCGTTGACGACGGCCTGGAGGTCCTGCTGATGGATGACGAGGTCATTGGGCTGGGGCTCGGGGTAGCCGGGGTTGGCCGTGGCGTTCGGCGGGGCGTCGTCGAGGGTGACGGTGAGGGCCCGGCCGGTGAGCTTCTCGGTGCCTGCGGCCTTCTCCAGCGCCCGCACCCTGGCGTTCCCGGCCTCGGTGGAACCGTCGTCACGGCCGACGAGCACATCGATCTCGCGCCGTACCGCCGCCGTGGTGTCGCCCAGTTCGGCGTTCTTGCGGTCGCGCTCGTGGATCAGGTCGGAGAGCTTCAACAGCGAGGCGTCCGTACGGATGTTGGTGCCCTTGGCCGTGTTGAAACTGGTGACGAAGATGAGCCCCGCGAGCGCGAAGACGGCAGCCGTGAGCAGCCGGACGGGCCGCCGTGCCGGACGGCGGACCGGCCCTGGGGGAGAGTCGGCAGAATTGCTCAACGTACCCTTATCTCCTTAGGCGCCGCGGAAGCACTACGCTAACGGACGCCCGGGGGCGGTGGTGTTCCCCCTGCTCTCCGCCCCGGCAGCCCGTTACAGTTCCCTGCGCGGTCACGCAGCGCATCGACAGGAGAGTCCCTCGTGCCGAAGTCACGTATCCGCAAGAAGGCCGACTTCACGCCGCCTCCGGCCGCGAAGCAGGCGACCGCCATAAGGCTGACCAACCGGAGCTGGGTGGCCCCGGTCATGCTGGCCATGTTCCTGATCGGGCTCGCCTGGATCGTGGTCTTCTATGTGACCGAGGGCGATCTCCCGCTGGAGAGCTTCGGAAACTGGAACATCGTGGTCGGGTTCGGCTTCATCGCCGCCGGCTTCGGTGTCTCGACCCAGTGGAAGTAGCGGGTCCACCACCCGGCCGTCAAGCTCTGCCCTGACTTATCCACAGCGTTGTCCACAGCAGGGGAAAAGGTCAGACGATCTGTGGATAACTCCACGGGCCGTTGACACCGGTGTGATCACATCGCCCATTCTGATGACGTGCTCACCCCTTGTCTCCGCTGGTCAAACCCACACCGGCGACAAGGGGTACGCATGTTCCCCACAGGATGCACAAGATTCGACACACACTGTGGACAACTGTGGAGTACGGGCAGTCCCCAAGGCGTCACGCTCGGAACACAGCGGTCCCTCGGCACCGGCGGCGGTCGCCTTCCGGAGGCCGCCGGGGCCCTTCCGAAGGCCGGGATCAGAGCGAGAGCACCACGGGCAGCGTGGCGGTCCTGACCACGACCATCACGACCGTCGCCACCAGCACCAGCGCACAGGTGCCGTACTGCACCAGCGCCCGGCGCTCACGGGGCGCGTGCACCATGGCGATGGCGATCACCGTGCCCGCCACCAGGCCGCCGAGATGCGCTTCCTTGGCGATATTGGGCCAGGTGAAGGTGAGCACCAGGTTCAGCACGAGCAGCGCGAAGACCGGTCGCATGTCGTACTTGAGCCGGCGCATCAGTACGGCGGTGGCGCCGAGCAGTCCGAAGATGGCGCCCGAGGCGCCGAGCGAGCCCTGGTTCGGCGCGACGACGAGATAGGTGAGGGCGCTTCCCGCGAGTCCGGAGAGCAGATAGAGCGCCAGAAAGCGGGCCCGGCCGAGCGCCGCCTCCAGCGGCCCGCCGAGCCACCACAGGCTCAGCATGTTGAAGGCGATGTGCCATACCTCTTGATGCAGGAAGACCGAGGTCAGCAAGCGGTACCACTGACCGTCCGCGACACCGACGAACTGGTCGGCCGCGGGATCGTAGACACTGCCCACGAGATCGAGGTCCTCGACGAGCCGGTACTGATCGCCCACGGCGAGCACGGCGACGAAGACCGCGACATTGAGACCCAGCAGAATCTTGGTGATCAGCCGGGGATCGGCCGCTATCGTGCCGCCGGCGAGCGTACGCGGCTGATGCGGCGCCGGACCGCGCCCGGAACCCGAGCCCTGCCTGACGCACTCCGGGCACTGGAACCCCACGGAGGCGTCGACCATGCACTCGGGACAGATGGGACGCTCGCAGCGGGTGCACCGTATACCCGTCTCCCGGCCCGGATGCCGGTAGCAGTCGGGCAGGCCCTCACTGACGGCGGGCTGATCCTGGCCTCCATGGCCGCCTGGCGGGTGGTCCATCGATCCCCTCGGTCCTCGTGACGGCGTACGGCGGGTCGGCGCGCGGTGCACAGCGCACCGCCCCGCCCGTCCGGTATGTAACCACTACGGACGGGCAGGGCGGGATGGTTCCCGGGAACCCGGGAACCGAGCAGTCCGTGAGCGGTCAGCGCGTCTCGACGACGACCGACTCGATCACCACGTCCTGCACCGGACGGTCGGTGCGCGGGTTGGTCTGGGTGCCGATGATGGAGTCCACGACCTTCTTGCCGGCCTCGGTGCTGACCTCGCCGAAGATGGTGTGCTTCCGGGTCAGCCAGGCGGTCGGCGCCACCGTGATGAAGAACTGCGAGCCGTTCGTCCCCGGGCCGGCGTTCGCCATGGCCAGCAGGTACGGCTTGTCGAAGGCCAGGTCCGGGTGGAACTCGTCCCCGAACTCATAGCCGGGGCCGCCGGTGCCGTTACCCAGCGGGTCCCCGCCCTGGATCATGAAACCGCTGATCACACGGTGGAAGACGGTGCCGTCGTACAGCCGGTCCGTGGTCTTCTTACCGGTCTCCGGGTGGGTCCACTCCCGCTCGCCCTGCGCGAGTTCGACGAAGTTCTTGACCGTCTTCGGCGCGTGGTTCGGCAGAAGCCGGATCTCGATGTCGCCGTGGTTGGTCTTCAGGGTGGCGTAAAGCTGCTCGGCCACGATCTGCCTTCCGTAAGTCTGCTCTGACTCTCACGATCCTCGCACGGAAGACACCTGGGATGCCCGGCCGCTGCCCTTGACGGGGGTTTGCGCCCGTCTTGGGGCGATTTCGGGGCCGGATGGAGGCACGATGGAGGAAGGCGCCATGGAAGACACGACGACAGTCCGGCGGAACCGCGGCAGACACGGCGGAACCGCGCCGGAAGCACGGCGCGCGGAAGGCCCGGCGGCGAAGTCACGCCGGGAAGGTCAGGCCGGGAAGGTCAGGCCGGGAAGGGTCAGGCCCGGAGGGGAACATGCCGAAGCCGCGCGTGGCTCGACCGCCCACACGTCTGGGGAATCGCACGCGCGTCGTCCTCCATGACCCGGATGCCCGCATCGCATGCCGAGACGGAGTCCAGCAGGCATGATCTCGAAAAGGGTGGATAGGCGAAATACGGAACGCCACCGAGGAGGATGATCCTGTGACCCGCATGGACAGCGTGCGCACCGCTACCGGTTCGGCGAAGGAGAGCGTGCAGCACGCCGCGGAAGCGGTGGCCCCCTATGCCGGTACGGCCAAGGAGCAGGCCGCTCTGTACGCACATGAGGCGCGCGTGAGGCTCGCCCCGACAATGACCAAGGCCGCTCAGCAGGCTCGTATTCAGTACGGCGCCCATGTGGCGCCCAGGGTGCCCCCAAAGGTCGATGTGGCGGCTCACCGTGCCGCCTTGCGCACTCGCCAGGCCGCCCGTCAGGCGGCGGACTACACGGTGCCGAAGGTCGGGCATGCGATGGCCACCGCGCAGCCGGTCGCGGAGCAGGCCGCGGCGCGTTCGGCGGCAGCCCTGGCCGCTCTGCGCGGACAGATCACGGCGAAGGACATCCAGAAGCTGGTGAGGAAGCATGAGCGGCGGGCCAGGGCCGGACGGCTGGCCAAGGGCCTGGCGGCTCTCGGTGTGCTGGCCGGTGGCGCCTTCGCCGCGTGGAAGTGGTGGGACAAGCAGGCGAACCCGGACTGGCTGGTGGAACCTCCCGCCGCTACCGAGGTCTCGGAGCGCGGCCCGCTGACGTCCGTCGACGGCAGCCATGTGGTCGATCCGCTCGATCCCGAGGTACAGGCGAAGGCTCGCCAGGCGGAGGAGGAGGCACGTCGCCGGGGCGACCGTCCCTGATCACGCCGTGCCTGATGACGCTGCCCTTGATGACGTTGCGCCTGATGACGCTGCGGGTCCATGCGCTGTTCGGGTCTGCCGGGTCTGACGGGTCTGACGGTTCTGCCGTGCCTGGCGGGTCTGCCGTGTCCGGCGCGCACCGCGTGTACGCGGAAACTCGGCCCGGTCACGCGGCGACGAGTGCCGCGTCCGCGGCATGGGCGTTCGCACGGGCCGCTTCGGAGTCGACCGCGCCCGTCGTGTCCGCGGGCAGCTGGCGGACCGACGGCGACGACCCGTGCGCCTCGGCGTTGATCCGCTGCTTGATCGTGGGCGGCAGCGACCGGTCGCGTGACGGCGCGGCCGGCCTGGGTACGGTTGCCCGTACGGGTGCCGCCTCACCCTGCTCGACGGACTGCGCGGCGACCGGCGCCGGCACGGGCTGCTCGACCGGCTGCTGTACGGCGCTGCCGGCAGCGGCGGCGGGGCTGGTCAGCCCCAGGGAGGCGAGCACCGCGAAGAAGGCGGTGATGAAGACGGTCCACAGTTTCTTGACCTTGAAGGCGGCCATGACCCCTCGCTTTCGGGTTGGGCGATCTACATACCTTCCTCATGATGTGTACGCATCTCGAAAATCCACGGAGCGACGCCGTTCTCGCGCAGCTCTTCGGATGAACACCACTCGTACGGTCCAACCGCGTCCCCTGACACCCCCGCGAAAGCACGACCGCGACCACCACGGCGGAACAGCGGAAAGTCCGTCCCGACCTGCGTCAACAGGCCGGGACGCCCCCAGGCCGTCAAACCCGGGCACGCGGATACGGGACGTTCGGTCACGCCGGATCGCGCCCGCTCGGCCAATCCGGCTGGTGTCCCTGGCGCGACCGCCGCTGAAAGCGCCGCGTAAGGCAGGTCCGGTCGGCTCCGAGCGGCGCGTCGGCGGCCTACTCGCCGGCCTCGGCACCGAGGCGGCAGCGTGACCGCGACAACCGCGACGACACAGATGCGCATCGCGGCCCTGCGGCCCGAACACGCCGAGCAGGTCCTGACGATCTATCAGCTCGGCATCGACGAGGGGAACGCCACGTTCGAGACCGCCGCGCCCACCTGGGCGGAATTCGACGCCGCCAAGCTTCCGGAGCACCGGCTGGTCGCCCTCGGCGACCGCGGGCGGGTGCTCGGCTGGACCGCCGTGGCGCCGGTCTCCGACCGGCGCGCGTACTCCGGGGTGGTCGAGCACTCCGTCTATGTCCACCCCGGCGCCCGCGGCCACGGGGTGGGCGCGGCGCTGCTGGACGCTCTGCTCGCCTCCACCGACGCCGCCGGCGTCTGGACCGTCCAGTCCGGCATCTTCCCGGAGAACACCGCCAGCCTCGCCCTGCACCGCCGCGCCGGGTTCCGTGTCATCGGCACCCGTGAGCGCGTCAGCCGCCACCACGGCCGGTGGCGCGACGTCGTCCTCCTCGAACGCCGCAGCCCCACCGTGCACTGACCCGGCGGTGGGAGATCAGCGGGGCCCGGCCGCCGTGGCCGGCGCGGCAGCGGTGAGGAGGAGGTCCTCGTAGGTGTGGTGGCGGCGGGTGGCGGTGCGGTGGTGCAGCAGACCGGCCGCGCGGGCGTGCTCGCCCGCGTCGACGAGGGCACGGGCGAGGGTGTCCTGGATGATCTCCCGCTCCACCCGCACTCCGCCGATCCGCTCCGCCTTCTCGCCCAGACCGCTCAGCAGGTCCACCGCCGCACGGGGGCGGCCCGCGGTGACCTCCGCCAGCGCCTGGACCACGGGGGCCAGGACTTCGCGGTAGTCGGGGCGTTCGTCGGCGGCGGCCCGGCGGGCCAGGATGTGCAGGTCCTCGGTCGCGGCCTCCACGGCCAGGGCCAGGGCGAGGTTGAAGGTGTGGAAGATCTCCGCCATCCCGCCCGGCGCCGCGAGCAGTTCCCGTACATGCTCCGGATCGCTTTGACCGGCCGGTGTCTGCCCGGCCAGCAGCAGACGCCAGTTCGTCGCGGCCCGCATGCCGACATCCGTACGCGCCAGCGCCGCGTCCGCGCGCCGGCGCGCGTCCGGGAAGTCGCCACAGGCGATCGACTGCAGCGCGGCGTGCCAGTTCAGATGCCGTAACTGCACCGCCTGCGGGTCGACCGCGAGCCACCGGTCCAGGAATTCGACGGACGCGTGGCCGGTGCCCAGCTCATGCTCGGCGTGCGCGAGGGCGTGCGCGGCCGAACCCGAGCGGGGATACAGGGCCAAGGCCCGTCCCGCCAGTTCGTGCGCCTCCCGTACCCGGCCCTGTTCCGCCCTGGTCGAGGCCAGCCAGCTCAGCCAGGGCCAGCTCTCCGGGCCGGCCAGCGCGGCCTGCCGCTCCACCAGAGCATCGCCGTGCGCGCGGTAGGCGGCGTCCCCACAGGCGGAGAAAGCTCCCACCATGAGCCCGGCCGGCTCATCGGCGGGCCACCGGGCGAAGTGCGCCACCAGATGATCGGCCGTCAGCCGGTACTGCCGGTGCGTATGGAGGAACACCCCGTACACCAGGCTCGCCTGCCGCTCACCGACGGCCCGCGCGTCCCGGTGCGCGAACGTCACCCGCGCCCCGCGGAAGCGGGTCGCCGGGCCGTTGCGCAGGCAGCGCGGCACTGCCGAGTAGGCGGTGACCCGGCGGGGCCGGTGGGCCGTTTCCTCCGGAGGGATGTGGCAAGAGGCTGTCGGCGGGTGGCTGCAAGCTGCCACCCGCGCCGCTTCAACCGGGCACCTGCGGCTGGCAGGGTTCCTAAGGGTTCGACTTCACGCCTGTCCGAACGGCCGAGGTCTCTTGGGGGAGCCCGATGACAACGCGCGACATCAGCGATCCGCACCATGACGCCCGCGGCGCGGGCGGGGCTTCGGCGATGACGGACCATGGTGTGGCAACGGTCGCGATCACCGCCCTGGCCGAGGGAGACTCACCGCGGCTGGGAGGCCTGGACATGGCACACGTCCGGTTGCTCGCCGAGCGCTTGGACGTACTGCCGCCCGTTCTGATCCACAGGGCGACCATGCGGGTGGTCGACGGTCGGCACCGTGTGGCCGCGGCACGGTCACACGGCCTGGAGCATGTCCCCGTGCGGTGGTTCGAGGGATCCGACGACGAGGCCTTCGTGGCCGCCGTACGCCTCAACGCCTCGCACGGACTGCCCCTGGCCGGACACGAGCGCGCCGCCGCCGTACAACGCATCCTCGCCTCACATCAGGAGCGGTCCGACCGGTGGATAGCGTCGGTGTGCGGCGTCGCGCCGCGAACCGTCGCCGCGCTGCGCGCGCGGACGGCCCCCGAGGGGACGACCGCGGCCGGCTTCCGCATCGGCCGGGACGGACGGCGCCGTCCGCTCTCGGCCCGGGCGGGGCGGGAGCGGGCCCAGGAGATCATGGTGCGCGAGCCGCAGGCGAGCCTGCGGGCCGTCGCCCGCCGGGCGGGCATCTCCGTGGGGACGGCACTGGATGTACGCCGCAGGCTCGCGGCGGAGCCGAAGGACGCTCCGGCCGCGGCGTCGGCCGACATCCTGCGGCCCCGGTTGGAGCAGCTGCTGCGGGATCCGTCCCTCCGGTACAACGATCAGGGCCGGACACTGCTGCGCCTGGCGACCTCGACTCTGGCGTTCATGGAACGGCCTGACTCGATCGCGCAGGCGGCCGCGAGCCACTCTCGGGAGTCGCTTCAACTGGTGGCCCGTGCCTGTGCGGAGGGCTGGCAGCGCTTTGGGGCGCAGGTCGCCGACGGGAATCCCGGGCAGGACGCTCCGGGGATCGCTGTGTGACGGGCCTCGCCCCGTGCCTGTGGACGTTCACGATCGTCCGTGCCCAGCACCGCGCCGCCGGAGCCCGAAAGCGGGCTCCGGCGGCGCGGTGCTTGAGGCGGTCGGTGTTCGCGGACTCGGACGAACGGTCCGCCGAATGGCCGGACGGGCAGCTCAGGCGCACGTCCGATTCGTGTAGGAGGCGACGTGGGTCGAGATGCCTTCCGAGAACTCGTAGCGTCCGCTGGAGTTACGAACGACGGTGATGTCGAGCTTGGTCCCGTCGTATGTCTCCACCTTGCCGTCGCCGGTCTGATCGCGGAGTTTGTCGCCCGCCTTGGCGAACGTGAGCTTCCCGACGATGCCGTCGGCCTCCAGTCCGCGGGCGCGCTGCCAGTTGTAGGTGGCCGCTTCCGTGGTGGTGCCGAAGACCCCGTCGACCTCGGAGTTGAGCAGGTAACCGTCGGCGTACAGGACCTTCTGCCACAGGCAGGTGGCGTTGGAGTACGTGCCGGGGTACCCCCTGGCCAGGGTGCCTTCGTCGTCCCAGTCGTCCGCGAAGGCCCCGGATCCCGAGATGTAGCCGTCGTTGATGTTGGCCGAGGCGGGCGTGGTCACGGCGACGTTGAGCCCGAGGGCCATGAGGGAGGCCAGAGCCACGGGCACGGTCCCGCGCAGGACGTGCCGAGGACGGGTGAAAAACATAGAGCTCTCCAGATGAATAGAGGGAAGGGCGAGAGGCTGCTCGCGGAAGGGCAGGCCGGCGGTGATGCCTCGGCCGGCCGGCGTCACTAGGAGTCTGCTCCCGTACGGGCGGAGAGGCGCCGGTCGCACGAGGCAGGAGCTTGCAGGGCAGTGGCAAGATCCTGCCAACCTCCTGCCGGTCCGGACGTACTTGGACGACTCCGACAACGCGGCGAGGTGCCGTGCCAGGCGTTCCGGGCCCACGAAGATCCGCCGGACAGGGCCTGGCCCGGGTCGGCAGGCACGCATGTGGCGACGTGCCACAGCAGTCCGACCGTGTTCAGTCCGCCGGTTTCCCGATATCCGGCCCTTGCCTATGTTTGGCCCCGCCAATCAGGGCCTTGGGCCCGTACGAATCCATCGACCGAGGAGATCGGCATGCTCAGGAGAGCTCTGCACTCTCTACTCGCCACTGTCATGCTCATGACGGGAATCATCGTGGGTGTCGGCGCCACCGCCGGCACCGCGCACGCGGTCGCGTGCCGGACATGGTCCAACCTGCCCCTCCAGCCGGGCGAGTCGAACGAGGACGTCAGACAGCTTCAGATCCGCGTCGCGGGCTGGGTGACCTCCGGCGAACGCCTGTCGTACGACGGCGTCTACGGGGCACGCACGGAGGCGGCCGTCCGCAGATTCCAGGAGGCCTACAACCTGGCCGCGGACGGAGTCGCCGGCACCCAGACGATCACCAAGATCAACCAGCTGTCGGACAGCGACTGCACCCCCATCCACTTCGCCTACTCCGAGCTCAACCGGTGCAACACCACCTGGGCGGGCGGAGCCGTCACCGCGGCCACCGCCAAGAGCAACGCGCTGAGGACCATGTGGAAGCTGGAGGCCATCCGGCACAAGCTGGGCGACAATCCCATCACCGTCAGCAGCGGATTCCGCTCCGACGCCTGCCAGCCGCCGGACAGCGAGCCCACCAGCCGCCACCGTTACGGTGACGCCGCGGACCTCACGGCCGGCACCGTCGCCGCTCGCTGCGCCTTCGCGGTGAAGGGCAAGACCTCCGGTTTCTCGGAGATCCTCGGCCAGGGATACGAGGGTCACAACGACCACACCCACCTGGCCCACGACCCGTCGCCGTACTGGAGTGCCCCGGGCTGTGCGTCCTACGGCTTCTGACCGCTCCCGTTCACGTTCCTGTTCTCGTTCCCGTTCCCGGTGAACCTGCGGGGCCCGGTGTCGCGCTGCCGGCGCCGGGCCCCGTCCCTACCCGTCGCCCGGTCCCGTCGTCCCGTCCGTCCCACCGCGTACGCCCGGACCGGGCATCGCCGCGTACGGGCTCCGGCGCGGCGAACAGCCCTCGAACAGCCCTCGTGGAAAGGCACTGCGCCCATGCTGTCTCCCAACAGGCGGCGGTTCCTCCGCACCGGCGCCGCCGCCCTGGTCTCCACCGGTCTCGCCGGCTGCGGCGCGGACGGGCCGTCGGCCGACTCGGACGCGCTCACGGTCCTCGTTCCCGAAGACGGTGCCACCGCCGTCCTCGAAGCAGCCGCCGAGCGCTTCGGGAGGTCCGCCGCGGCGAAGTCCTCCGGCACCTCCGTGAAACTCCGCCGGATACCGGCCGACGCCTACGAGGCCGAACTGCGTGCCTCGCTGGGCAGCGCCGAGGGCCCCGATCTCCTCTTCCACTGGGGCAGCGGAGCCATCCGTACCGCGGCGGAGGAGTACCAGTTGACCGACCTGTACGACATCATGCTGGACAACCCGGAGCTCGGGCCGAGCTTCCTTCCCTCGGCCCTGACGGGCAGTTACGTCAACGAGCGTCCGTTCGGCGTCCCTGTGCGCGGCACCCGGCCCGTGCTGCTCTTCTACAACAAGGCGCTCTTCGCCGGTCTCGGCCTGCGTCCGCCGTCCGCCTGGAGCACGCTCCGGCTGGTGGCCTCCCGTATCACGAGGGCGGGCATCACGCCGTTCGCACTGGGCGGCTCGGACACCTGGACGGAGGTGATGTGGCTGGCGTACCTGGTGGAACGCCTCGGCGGCCCCGACGTCTTCCGCCGGATCCAGGCGGGCGACCACACCCGCTGGGGCGACCCCGTGGTCCTGCGGGCCGCGCAGGAGGTGACGTCCCTGGCCGACGCCGGGGCCTTCGGCGATGACTTCGCCACCGTCTCCTACACCGAGGGAACGGCCACCGCCCGGTTCGCCCGGGGGCGGGCGGCCATGCACCTGATGGACTCACGCGAGCACGCCGCCCTCGTCGAACGGTTCCCCGAGTTCGCCGGACGGCATCTGGGCTGGTTCCCGTTCCCGGCCGTCGAGGACGGCAGAGGCGACCCGAAGAACCTGGTCGGCACTCCGGCCGGTTATCTCTCGGTCAGCGACCTCACCGGCCGCAGCGGTGAGGCCCACCGTGGTGGAGCCCACCGCGGTGGAGCCCACCGCGGTGGAGCCCACCGTGGTGGAGCCCTCGACTTCCTGAAGAGCTTCTCGGCCCCGGATCACACCGACGCCCTTCTGAAGGCCGGCGAAGTTCCCGTCACGGCTGACGCCGCGCGACGACTCGGGGCGTCGCCCCACCCCGAGTTCACCCGCTTCCAGTACGAACTGGTCCGTGCGGCACCGGCGTTCGGCCTGAACTGGGAACAGGCCGTCCACCCGTCCTGGCGCACGGCCCTGCGGAGCGAGGTCGGAGACCTCTTCGCGGGGCGGTCCACGCCCAAGCAGTTCACCCGGAACCTGCGCGAGCACCGGATACCGGCCACGCGGCCCCGGTGACGTCCGGGCCGGTCCGTCGGCCAAGGGGGCGGGGATCCGTCGCTCAGCGCTCAGCGCTCAGGGGTCAGGGGTCAGGGGTCAGCGGTCAGCGGTCAGGGGCAGGGGCTCGTTCAGAGGCGGGCGCACTTGACGCGTGCGCCGGTCTCGATGCTGTACCAGCCCCACGACATCTTCCCGCGCGTCTCGGGACCGTACTCACAGGGCCCCCGCCGCAGCGAACGCCCTTGCGCTCTTCAGCCTTTTCGACATGGTCATGTCTTCTCCAGTGAGTCGGTACGACGGTGTCGGACCGCCGGCCCGTGCACCGGAGTCCCGTCGGATGAGGAGACTCCGGTGCACGGCCGGGCGGTGGCAAGTGATCAGCTCAGGCTGTACTGACGGCAGCCCAGGAAGTGGTCCGGCACGTCCCTCGACCAGGTGGCGTGCCTGATGTTCGCGGCGGTGTACGGCCCGTACACCCCGTCCGCGGTCACCCCCGCACCGCGCTGGGCCTTCGCCACGGCAGCCTTCGTCAGCGCTCCGTACACGCCGTCCACCTCCAGGCCGGCGGAATAGCACCGGTTGAGTGTGCGCTGCAGGGCCGCCACGGCCGGTCCGGTGCTGCCCACGGGAAGGAGACAGTCCACCTCACCGGCTCCACCGGAGTTGACGGGCATCCTGAGGTAGTACGACGGGTAGACGATGTTGCCGGCCTTGGTGCAGGTGTAGAGCGCGGCGGAGGCGCTCGGCGCGACGGCGACTCCCGTTCCGAGAAGAGCTGTGACCAGGGCTCCTGTGGCGGCGAATGCTCTGAGACGCCTCTTTTTCCGCATGGCGGTCCTTTCCGGTGTCGGATCCCGCGGAGTTCCGCGGGTGAGCCGGGGGCAGAGTGCTTCCGCCTTCTTGGGCGTGTCAAAGGTGTCCAAACGAGGCGGCCCCCCGACTCCGGGTCGCACGGTGGGTGGGGCGGTGGCTGGGGCGGGACGCGTCGGCCGACGGGGTCGACCGCTGCCGGTCGGACGGTCGGACGGCCGGACGGACGGGTTCGACCGCTGCCGGTCAACGCTTGAACGCCGGTGGCCGAGAGACCTGGTCGCCGGAGAGCCCGGTGCCACGAGCGGATCGCGAACGCCCGCTGCGGTCACGGCCGTTGAACACCTTCCGGCCCGCGGCCGGTCGATGCCACCCTCCCGACCGGAACGGCAGCGGCCGAGCTGCCACTCCACTCCTGAGTCCGGAAACAGGGTGCCGCCGCTGCCGCCGCACGTGACCGTCTCGTACGGACACGTGCCCGCCGCGGCACCGGACCCGCGACTTCCGGATCAACCGTCCACAGACGCGCGCACCTTCATGACGCCTACGGCCGGCCACGGATGTGCGCAGGAAAGGATCGACGAATGCGACCCAATGCCATGTCGAGAGCTCTCGTCACCGCCACCGCGGTTCTCGGACTCACCGCCGGAGGCCTGGGTGGTGAGAGCTTCGCGGCGACCGTACCCATCGCGCGGCAGCAGCAGTCGACAGCCTCGGAGATCGCCCCGCTCGCCGTGGTGAACCTCGGGCTGACCACCGCGGAGGCCAAGAAGGTGCAGTGCTTCCTCGAATACGGCTGGGACTACAACGGCGCCATCGACGGAGCGTTGGGCACGGAGAGCTGGAAGGCGATGCAGCGGTACCTCACGCGCTGGGGATACGAGGGCGAGATCGACGGCATCGTCGGTCCGGGCACGGTGATGGCGCTGCAGCGAGTGCTGGCGAGGGCATGGGACTACACCGGCCCGATCGACGGAATCCCCGGAGCCGGGACCAAGGCCGCGTTCAAGCGTTTCGCCGAGACCGCGGACGTCTACTGCTGAGCCAGCGGCTGCCCCGGCACCCCGAGGCCGGTCCTTCGCAGGAAGCGGCGGGCAGGATGCTGCCGCGCGACTGGCAGGAGGCTGCCTGGGACAAGCGCGTCCGGCGGCCTTGCCGCATGCCAGACTCCGTGTTGCTGCTGCGGCAAGGCTGGTCCACCGGGGCACAGCGTGGCCGGAGCGAGAAGCCGTTCGGACGACGAGGGGGACGTTGTGAGGATGATCGCTGGAGCGGCGCGCAGAGCGCTCGCGGGAGCGGCCGTCGCCGCGCTGGCCATGACCGGGGTGTCCTTGGCGCTGGGGCAGGCCGGCGGACCGGCCGGGGTGAGCGTTGTCGCTGACAGCCCGCCGTTGGGAGACGACTGCAAGGGCCCGGCGAACGGCTGGCAGGGTGACGGAGGCGGGCCGTCGAGGGAGTGCTCCGAGTAACTGGACCGAAGTCCTCGCTGACCGGCGGCGGCCGACAGGCCGTCGCCGGTTCCATGAGCGGACCTCAAGCGTGGGGCGGTACGGCCCGGAGGGGCGGTGGCGCTTCGCGGACCGGCGTCAGATCCAGCCGCGTTCGCGTGCGAGGAGGGCGGCGTGCGCCCGGTTCCCCGCACCCAGCATCTGCATCAGGGCGGAGATATGACGCCGGTAGGTACGCAGAGCCATCCCGCTGGCACGGGCTCCGGCCTCGTCCGTACCGACCGAGCACATGGACACGAGCACTTTCCGCTGGGTCTCCGAGAGTTCCGCGCCCGCGGGCTCGGCGGGACCGGTCAGGGAGCTGAACTCGTCGGCGGAGTCCCAGAGACGTTCGAAATGCCGGATGATGGTGGTGACGAGCCCCGTCTCCCGGGCGCACAGCGCGCCCTTCGACGTGTCCTTGGGATCGATCGGCACCAGCGCCGTGTGCTGGTCGTACACCAGCATCAGTTCGGTCAGCTCGCCCGACACCCGGATCCGAGCGCCGGCCGCGGCGAGCTCGGTGAGATACGCGGCGGTCGGCGGGTCCTCCAGTGCGGCGGGCCGTACCAGATTGCGGATGATGACGCCGCGTCGCAGGCATCGCATGTCCAGGGGCCGTGCGTGCTCGATGTTCTCGACGCTGAGCGCGTCATAGGGCTCGGCGGAGAGCACTTCGGTGCGGGCGAAGAAGGAGAGTTCGTCGAGGCGGGTGCGGATCTCCTTCAGATCGGAGATCCGTTCAACCGTGGGTACGGTCTCCGGAGCCGCCGTGACGGGCATGTCGCGCGTCAGGGCATCGATGATCGGCCCGAGATGGGTGAGGACGCGTATCTCCCCGTAAAGATCCTCCAGGCGCTGGTCCGCGAGCCTGGCGACGACGAGTTGCGGCTCACCGGCCCACGCCGCGCCGCCGTCCTCCCTGATGATCTGTAACGCGCGCAGACGGTCCACTGCCGCCCGCACGGTGTCCACGCTGTGCCGCAACAGGATGTGAACGTCGTCCAGTTGAGCGCCGGGATTGCGCAGCAGGTGCCGGTAGACGTGCTCCTCGGCGGCGGACAGCCCGAGGACCCTCATTTCACGCGCTTCCACCAGCACCACTCCATGGTCATGTCATGGGAGGGAGGAACCCCCATGCTGCTGCCGCAGCGTTCAAGACATCTTGACCTTCCGCAAAAGAAGTCGCCAGCTTTTGCGGCGACAGCGCGGCGGCCGCCCGTCGCCCCGCGTACCGACCCGGCCCCGGATCGCCTCCGCGGTCCCCTCACCGAGCATCACCGCGTCGGCACGTCAGTACGGAAAATGGGGACAAAAAGACCCCCTCGACTGCGTTTCCGCAGGTCAGAGGGGGTAAAAGAAGTGGAGCCTAGGGGAGTCGAACCCCTGACATCTGCCATGCAAAGACAGCGCTCTACCAACTGAGCTAAGGCCCCGGGACGGGTCGGGTACGGACGAGCGGTGGCGCGTGGCTCGTCCAGCACCGGGACCAGAGTACCGGGTGTTCCCCGGGATCCCGCAAAAGGATTGGGACTCCCCGTGCGCGACCACGCTCCGTAAGATGCCCCACGAGGTTCGCAGCAGCGAAGCCGCTGCGATGGGGAAGCGATGGGGAGACGCACATGGACGCCGCACAGCAGGAAACGACCGCGAGAGCCAGAGAACTCCAGAGAAGCTGGTACGGAGAGCCACTGGGGGCGCTCTTCCGCCGGCTCATCGACGATCTTGGCCTGAACCAGGCCAGGCTCGCCGCCGTCCTCGGGCTGTCCGCGCCGATGCTCTCCCAGTTGATGAGCGGTCAACGCGCGAAGATCGGCAATCCGGCGGTGGTCCAACGCGTCCAGGCATTGCAGGATCTGGCCGGTCAGGTCGCGGACGGAAGCGTCAGCGCGGGGGAGGCCACCGACCGGATGGAAGAGATCAAGAAGTCGCAGGGCGGCTCGGTCCTCACCGGTACCAGCCAGACGACGAACAGCTCGGGCGCGCCGACCGTGCGCCGGGTGGTCCGCGAGATCCAGTCCCTGCTGCGGTCGGTCGCGGCGGCCGGCGACATCATAGACGCGGCGGACTCCCTCGCCCCGACCCAGCCCGAACTGGCAGAGTTCCTCAGGGTCTACGGCGCCGGGCGCACCGCCGAGGCGGTCGCCCACTACGAGGCACATCAGAGCTAGAACCGGAGCGGGGCCGGGGGCGGCGGGCCGCCGGACGAGACGACTGGGAGCGAGCGCGGCGCAATGGGTGAGGTCTTCGCGGGGCGGTACGAGCTGATCGACCCGGTCGGACGCGGTGGTGTCGGCGCCGTCTGGCGTGCCTGGGACCACCGGCGCCGGCGCTATGTGGCGGCGAAGGTCCTCCAGCAGAGCGACGCGCACACCCTTCTGCGCTTCGTCCGGGAACAGGCGCTCAGAATCGATCATCCCCATGTCCTCGCCCCGGCGAGCTGGGCCGCCGACGACGACAAGGTGCTGTTCACCATGGATCTGGTGAGCGGCGGATCGCTGGCGCATCTCATCGGCGACTACGGACCGCTGCCGCCCCGCTTCGTCTGCACCCTGCTCGACCAACTGCTGTCCGGGCTGGCCGCGGTGCACGCGGAGGGGGTCGTGCATCGCGACATCAAGCCGGCCAACGTCCTGCTGGAAGCGACCGGTACGGCCCGGCCGCATCTGCGGCTCTCCGACTTCGGCATCTCCATGCGCAAGGGAGAGCCGCGCCTGACGGAGACCAACTATGTGGTCGGCACGCCCGGTTACTTCGCTCCTGAGCAGTTGACGGGCGCCGAGCCCGATTTCCCCGCCGATCTCTTCGCCGTCGGTCTCGTCGCGCTCTATCTGCTGCAAGGACAGAAGCCGGACTCCAAGGCCCTGGTCGAGCTCTTCCTGGCCCATGGGACCCCGGGGGCGCCCCAGGGCATCCCCGAGCCGCTGTGGCAGGTCCTGGCCGGCCTGCTCCAGCCCGACCCGCACGCGCGGTTCCGTACGGCCACGGGGGCGCGCAAGGCGCTGACGTCGGCCGTGGAACTGCTGCCCGAGCCGGACATCGACGACGAACTGGTCGAGGTCTTCGACCAGATCGGACCGCTCCCCTCCGCGTTCGGCCCCGACGGGCCTGTCATGGAGCCTCCGCCGCTCGTCCTGCCGGAGGCCCGGCGGCCGGCGGCTCCCCACACGGACCCCCAGTCCGGTCCCCAGTCCGGCCCGCACACAGGCCCGCACGCCGCCGATCCGTACACCGACCCCCGTGCGGCCCATCGGACCGGCGGGCAGGCGTCCGTACAGCGGTCGCCCTCGCTCCCTCCTCCCTCCACGCCCGTCACTCCGACCCCCACCTCCATGTCGGAGACCGGCAGCTTCCATCTCCCCCCACCGCCCGACCGCAGCCAGGAACTGCCCCAGGAACAGCCACAGCGGCAGCCACCGGCTCAGCCGCGGCCGCCCGAGCCGCGGCAGCAGGCTCCCGCGCCCCCGTACCCGCAACCGCAGCACCCGGCGCAGCCGCCCACTCCCCCCACCTCCATGCCGGCGCATCAGGTCTCCCCCCTTCACCCGGCGCCGCCCGACCTCTCTCAGGCTCGGACGGCGGCGGTCTGGCACGAACAAGCTCACACTCGTCCATACACCGCTCAGAGCCCGCAGGTTCCACTTCAGCCGCAGCCAGTTCCGCACGAGCACGCGGCAGTGCGCGCTCCGGCCCACCATGCCCCCAGGAAACGGCCGGGACCGCCCCCGAAGGTGACGGTCCCGGTACTGCTGGTGGCGCTGGCCTGCTTCGCCGTCGGCTTCTGGGCGCTGACCCAGATCCAGATCTGACCGGCGGCCGTTCTTCTCACCGCCGAGTTTCCCGCCGCCGGGTTTCCCGCTGCCGGGTTTCCCGCTACCAGGCCGACGGCGGCCCGTACGACTGCGTAGGCGGCGTCGACTGCGCAGGCGGCGCCGGCTGGGTGGGCAGCGTGTGCTGCGCCGGCATCTCCACCGTGCCCGCCCCCGGGCCCTGGCCGGGCCCCCGGCCCGCGCGCCGCCGCGCGAGCAGCGTCCAGACCCCGAGCCCCAGCACCAGCACCGTGCCCGCGCCGATCCCGCCGACCGCGACCAGCACCATCGTGCCGTCGCTCCTCGCGCCGCCAGGACCGCCCGCCCCGCCGCCGCCGTCCAGCGCGAAGTCGCCCGCGGGCCCGTCGTACCCCGGTCCGGCGGTGGCCCGGCCCTCGATGTTCACCTGCACCGTCAGCCCGTACGGCTTGTCCCCGAACTCCTCGCCCACCTGGGGATTGAGACTGACCCTCAGGTAGTACCAGCCGGCGAACCGCATCTCCTTGTCCCCCGTACGGGAGCCGAAGCGGTTCTCGTACGCCACCGGCGGCAGCGGATCGAGCGCGGTGGTCTTCTGCTTGCCGTTGTACGACATCGCGCCGGTGCTGTCGACGAGTCCCCGCGCCGGGTTGTAGAGGGACATGGTCAGAGCGCCTGTCACAAAGCCTCTGCCGTCGGAGCTGCCCAGATCGGCGCCGGCGAAGAGCTGCTGTCCCCAGTCCACCGGCACCTTGTAGAAGAGCGATTCGCCCGGCTCGATCCGTGTCGTCCACTCGCCGTCGGCCAGCCCCTGCGCGTCGAAGAAGCTGGTACCGCCCTCCCGCTCCCTCGGCGCGCCCTCAGCCGGACCGGGAGAGGCGCTCGGCCACTCCGAAGGCGCCTCGGAGGGGCCACCCGCCGTCGTGAGCCCCGGCTCGGAGACATGGCGGATCTCCAGCTCCCACGGCTCGGGCGTGGAGGTGTCATCGCTGGTCCGCTCGATGACGACGTAGTAAGGACCGGCCTCCTGGCAGGAGTACGCGCCCGCCTCGATCATCCGGTAGGCATAGGCCGCGAGCGGCCTGGGGAACCGGCCGGCCGAGCCGAACTGCGCGTCGTTGGAGCTGCAGTCACCGCCCCGGCGGTCCTGGAGCGAAACCTTGATCCTGTCCCCGTAGGCGACCGTCGTACCGAGCTGGGGCACGGCCACCGCCGAAACATAGGCGTTCGTCGTAGCGTCGAGATTCAGCCGGTAGACGAGCTTGCCGCCGGGCAGGATCGAGTCCCGGTAGGTGGCGCCCGGGTCCAGCGGCCGCGCGTCGCTCGTGGTCGCCGCTCCCTCGATCCGCCGTGCCCCGGGATCGAAGACATACGGGCTCGGCTCGCCGACCGCCGCCCAGGACTGCCCCGGCAGCGCCATCACGGCGCAGACCGCCGCCGCCGCGCACATCACCGCCGCCCCGGCCGACGCCACCCGGCCCCTGCTGCGCTGCCACTTCACGCGCTTCCCCTCGCCCTCTCGGCCTTCGCGCGCCGCGGCGGGCGCGACGCGCGTCCATCCTGCCCCGGCGTTCCCGCCGCTGTCCCCCCACACCGGCCCACCCACACGCTTTGCTCACGCAAGCGAAGGATTCACGCCAGTGAACGCATCAGCACAAAGCCCCACCCGCGAAAAGCCCTGATACGAAGCCCCGATACGAAGCCCTGATACATAGCCCTGATACGCGGCTCCCGGCACTCAGCTCCCGGAACCACAAAGCCCCTCGCCCGAACCCCCGGCAGCACGAAGCCCCGGCCGCGCAAAGCCCCCGGCAGCACGAAGCCCCGGCCGCTCGGCGGCCGGGGCTCCCATATCAGGACTGTTGGTCTCACACACCCGAACCTGCGGGCACGGAGTCGGTCGCCTCCGTCCACAGATCCTGCTCGGCGCGATCCGCCTGGATCTGGCGGTACACGAGGAGCCCGCCAATGGCGGCCAGTGCGATCAGGAGAAGCTTCTTCACCGCGCGACCTCGTCTTTCCTTGACGTAGGGGACTTCTGGCGCCCGACTATACACACCGACCGATACCGATCGGTGACCTGTCCGCGACCCCACTCCAGCCTTCATCAGGCGGAAATCGCAGTCGATCGGAAGAACTACGAAATGCAATCGGGCCCATACGGAGGCGTTCCGTACGGACCCGATTGTCGCGGTGGGGCTAACAGGATTTGAACCTGTGGCCTCATCCTTATCAGGGATGCGCTCTAACCAACTGAGCTATAGCCCCGCGCTGCCCCTGAAGATTAGCGCACTCCAGGGCCAGCCCCAAAATCGATACCCGTCGCTCACTCGTCCTCGGCGAGCGTGAGCTCGACACCGCCCACGAAGCCGGCCGACAGGTTGTAGATGAAGGCGCCGAGCGTCGCCAGCGCCGTCGCCAGGACCACGTCGATCACCGCGATGACCGACGTGAAGATGAGCACCCGCGGCAGCGACAGGAACGACTGGAGATCGAAGCCGTTGCTCTCGTTCGAGCCCGTGGCCTCGCTGATCGTTCCGCCGACCGTCGAGAAGACGCCCATCGCGTCCATGACCATCCACAGCACCGCGGAGGCGACGACGGTGCAGACGCCCAGTGCGATGGAGAGCAGGAAGCTCACCTTCATCACCGACCACGGATCTGCCTTCGCCACCCGCAGCCGGGCCTTGCGCGTCCGCGGAGTCGTCCGCGCGCCCGTCCTCGGACGGCGTACGGCCGTGGTCGCGGCCGTACCACCGGCCAGGGGCGCGGACGCCCCTGCCATGCCCTGCGGCGGCCCCTGCTGTCCGCCCTGCGTTCCCCCGCCGGGCGAGGGATACGCCTGCGGCGGGTGATAGGGCTGCGCGGTCGGCTGCGACTGCTCAGCGCCATAGGTTTCGTACGGAGGCTTGTGCCCCCGGGTATCGGTCACCGTTACCCCCTGGGAGTCCGTGGCAGGGCCACGGGCAACGTTCGCTCCGGAAGCGGCCGATCCGGCGCCCGTGGCTCCACTCACGCTCTACTCCTCGTGCTCCCCGGCCGAGGACGGATTGTCCTCGGCGACGACCTCGGCCGTACCCGCCTCATCGGTCCCCGGGTCATCGGTCCCGTCGACCTCTTCCGCCTCGCGGCCGGCCTCGGCATTACGCGCGATCCCGACGACGGCATCGCGCTTGCCCAGATTGATCAGTTGGACGCCCATGGTGTCACGGCCCGTCTCCCTGACTTCGTTGACTCGCGTGCGAATCACACCGCCGCCGAGGGTGATGGCAAGGATCTCATCCGTTTCCTCCACCACCAGCGCGCCGACGAGCGATCCGCGGTCCTCCACGATCTTGGCGGCCTTGATTCCGAGTCCACCACGACCTTGGACGCGATACTCGTCCACGGCGGTTCGCTTCGCGTACCCGCCATCTGTGGCGGTGAAGACGAACGTACCGGGCCTGACGACATTCATCGACAGCAGTTCGTCGCCTTCGCGGAAACTCATCCCCTTGACACCCGATGTGGCTCGCCCCATCGGACGCAGGGCATCGTCCGTAGCGGTGAACCGGATCGACTGGGCCTTCCTGCTGATGAGCAGCAGATCGTCCTCGGCCGAGACCAGTTCGGCGCCGATCAGCTCGTCGTCGGCGCCCGCCTCGGTCTCCCGGAGGTTGATCGCGATGACACCGCCCGAACGGGGCGAGTCGTAGTCCTTCAGGGGGGTCTTCTTCACCAGACCCGCCTTGGTCGCCAGGACCAGATACGGCACCGCGTCGTAGTCCCGGATGGCCAGGATCTCGGCGATCCGCTCGTCCGGCTGGAAGGCGAGAAGATTGGCCACATGCTGACCCCGGGCGTCCCGGCCCGCGTCCGGCAGCTCGTACGCCTTCGCGCGGTAGACCCGGCCCTTGTTCGTGAAGAACAGCAGCCAGTGGTGGGTCGTCGAGACGAAGAAGTGGTCGACGATGTCGTCTTCCTTCAGCTTCGTGCCCCGTACGCCCTTGCCGCCGCGCTTCTGCGAGCGGTAGTCGTCGGTCTTCGTACGCTTCACATAGCCGCCACGCGTGATGGTGACGACGATGTCCTCCTCGGCGATCAGGTCCTCGATGGACATGTCACCGTCGAAGGGCACCAGCTTCGAACGCCGGTCGTCGCCGAATTTGTCGACGATGACGGCCAGTTCCTCGCTGACGATCTGACGCTGCTTCTCCGGCGAGGCCAGGATCGCGTTGTACTCGTTGATCTTCAGCTGGAGCTCGTCGTGCTCCGCGACGATCTTCTGCCGCTCCAGGGCCGCCAGCCGGCGGAGCTGCATCTCCAGGATCGCGTTCGCCTGGATCTCGTCGATCGCGAGCAGCCCCATCAGGCCCGTACGCGCGGTCTCGACCGTGTCACTGCGCCGGATCAGCGCGATGACCTCGTCGATCGCGTCGAGCGCCTTGAGCAGACCGCGCAGGATGTGCGCCCGCTCCTCGGCCTTGCGCAGCCGGAACTTCGTCCTGCGGACGATGACCTCGATCTGGTGCGTCACCCAGTGGCGGATGAACGCGTCCAGGGAGAGCGTGCGCGGCACGCCGTCGACCAGCGCCAGCATGTTCGCGCCGAAGTTGGTCTGAAGATCGGTGTGCTTGTACAGATTGTTCAGTACGACCTTGGCGACCGCGTCCCGCTTCAGGACGACGACCAGCCGCTGGCCCGTACGCGAGGACGTCTCGTCGCGGACATCCGCGATGCCGCCGATCTTTCCGTCCTTGACGAGATCGGCGATCTTCTGCGCGAGATTGTCCGGATTGGTCTGGTACGGAAGCTCCGTGACCACCAGGCACTGGCGGTTCTGGATCTCCTCGACCTCGACCACCGCGCGCATCGTGATCGAACCGCGGCCCGTGCGGTACGCGTCCTCGATGCCCTTGCGGCCCACCACCAGCGCGCCGGTCGGGAAGTCCGGGCCCTTGATCCGCTCGATCAGCGCGTCGAGCAGTTCCTCGTGCGTGGCCTCGGGGTGCTCCAGCGCCCACTGGGCACCGGCCGCGACCTCGCGCAGATTGTGCGGCGGGATGTTCGTGGCCATACCGACCGCGATGCCGGCCGAGCCGTTGATCAGCAGATTCGGGAACCGCGCCGGCAGGACCGTCGGCTCCTGGTTACGGCCGTCGTAGTTGTCCGTGAAGTCGACGGTCTCCTCGTCGATGTCCCGGAGCATCTCCATCGACAGCGGCATCATCTTGCACTCGGTGTACCGCATGGCCGCGGCCGGGTCGTTGCCCGGAGAACCGAAGTTGCCGTTGGAGTCCACCAGCGGCATCCGCATCGACCACGGCTGCGCCAGCCGGACCAGCGCGTCGTAGATCGAGGAGTCGCCGTGCGGGTGGTACGTACCCATGACGTCACCGACGACACGGGCGCACTTGTAGAAGCCCTTCTCGGGCCGGTAGCCGCCGTCGTACATCGCGTACAGCACCCGCCGGTGGACGGGCTTGAGCCCGTCCCGTACGTCCGGCAGCGCGCGCGACACGATGACGGACATCGCGTAGTCGAGATACGAGCGCTGCATCTCCGTCTCGAGCCCGACCGGCTCGACGCGGACGGTCAGGCCCTCCACGGCGGTGGCGGTCTCCGGGGCGCCGGGATCGGGGACGGCGGGTGTGTCAGGGGTGTCAGGGGTGTTCTCGTCGGCCATTGCTGGTCAGTGTTCCTTTCGGCCTTTTCGAATCCGTGAGCTGAGATCCGTCGGCTGTGACCGACTCAGATGTCGAGGAAGCGGACGTCCTTGGCGTTGCGCTGGATGAAGGAGCGCCGCGCCTCGACGTCCTCGCCCATCAGCACCGAGAACAGATCGTCGGCCTGGGCGGCGTCGTCCAGGGTGACCTGGCCGAGCACGCGGTGGTCGATGTCCATGGTGGTGACCCGCAGCTCCTCGGCGTTCATCTCGCCCAGACCCTTGAAGCGCTGGATCGAGTCCTCGCGGATGCGCTTGCCGTTCTGCTTGCCCAGCTCGACCAGGGCGTCGCGCTCGCGGTCGGAGTACGCGTACTCGAAGTCGTCCCGGCCCCACTTGATCTTGTAGAGCGGCGGACGCGACAGATACACGTGCCCGGCCTCGACCAGCGGCCGCATGAAGCGGAACAGGAACGTCAGCAGCAGCGTGTTGATGTGCTGTCCGTCGACATCGGCGTCCGCCATCAGGATGATCTTGTGATAGCGGAGCTTCTCGATGTCGAAGTCCTCGTGCACACCCGTGCCGAACGCCGAGATCAGCGCCTGCACCTCGGTGTTCTGGAGGATCTTGTCGATCCGCGCCTTCTCGACGTTCAGGATCTTGCCGCGGATCGGCAGGATCGCCTGGTACATCGGGTTGCGGCCGGATTTCGCGGAACCGCCGGCGGAGTCACCCTCGACGATGAAGATCTCGCACTTGGACGGGTCGTTGGACTGGCAGTCGCTCAGCTTGCCGGGCAGCGACGCGCTCTCCAGCAGGCCCTTGCGACGGGTGAGGTCGCGCGCCTTACGGGCGGCGACCCGGGCCGTGGCGGCCTGGATCGACTTGCGGATGATGTCCGCCGCCTCGTTCGGATTGCGGTCGAACCAGTCCGTCAGATGCTCGTGGACGACCTTCTGGACGAAGGTCTTCGCCTCGGTGTTGCCCAGCTTGGTCTTCGTCTGGCCCTCGAACTGGGGCTCGCCCAGCTTCACCGAGATGATCGCCGTCAGACCCTCGCGGATGTCCTCACCGGTGAGATTGTCATCCTTCTCGCGCAGGAACTTCTTCTCGCGCGCGTACCGGTTGACCAGGCCCGTCAGAGCGGCCCGGAACCCCTCTTCGTGCGTACCGCCCTCATGCGTGTGGATGGTGTTCGCGAACGAGTAGACGCCCTCGCTGTACTGCGCGTTCCACTGCATCGCGATCTCGACGGAGAGCAGCCGCTCCTTGTCCTCGGCCTCCACGTCGATGACCGTCGGGTGGATCAGCTCGCCCTTGCGCGAGTTGAGGTACTTCACGAAGTCGACGATGCCGCCCTCGTAGTAGTACTTGACCGTACGGGCCGGCTCCTCCGCCGTGCCCTCGGCGACGTCCGTGCCCGCGACGTCGGCGCCGACGACGGCCTTGGCCGACTCGCGCTCGTCCGTCAGGGTCAGGGTCAGGCCCTTGTTGAGGAAGGCCATCTCCTGAAAACGGCGGGACAGCGTCTCGAAGGAGTACTCCGTCGTTTCGAAGATGTCCGAATCTGCCCAGAAGGTGACCGACGTACCCGAGTCGCCCGTCTCCTCGTTGCGGAGCAGCGGGGCCGTCGGCACACCGAGCTTGTAATCCTGCGTCCACCGGTAACCGTCGCGCTTGACCTCGACCGCGACCTTCGACGACAGGGCGTTGACGACCGAGACACCGACGCCGTGCAGACCGCCGGAGACGGCGTAGCCGCCGCCGCCGAACTTGCCGCCCGCGTGCAGCACCGTGAGCACGACCTCGATGGCCGGCTTGTTCTCGGACGGAACGATGTCCACCGGGATACCGCGGCCGTTGTCGATCACGCGCACCCCGCCGTCGGCGAGGATGGTGACGTCGATGGTGTCCGCGTGCCCCGCCAGGGCCTCGTCGACGGAGTTGTCGACGACCTCGTACACCAAGTGATGCAGTCCACGCTCACCGGTCGAGCCGATGTACATACCGGGCCGCTTGCGGACCGCGTCGAGGCCCTCCAGCACGGTGATGGCACTGCCGTCGTACGAGGCGGTGACCTCGCCGTTCTCACCAGTGGCGATGGACGGAGTCTTCTCATTGGGGTTGCCGGAATCGGCCACGAAGCGCCCTTTCTGGCACAGCACAGGCCGTTCTCCGAGCAAGCGGGGACCGGCTGCGTCGTTCGGCTTGTGTCAGCATCTGTTGACGGTTCCCGCAAGCGCAGCGGGATTTCCCATCAGTCTACCGGTAGCGCCGACCCGAATGGGGGTTTGCCGGTACCTGAGTCCGCATGTGCCGCCCTGAATGAGCGCCCGCCGACTCCCCATATTCGGGAAGGGGCTCCAAGAGGCTCACACGGGCATAGGGCGCTTCGGGCTGTCAACCTCCCACTACGGTGAGGGACACTGCGGTTTCCCCGGGCGCTCTCGCAGGTCGGCGGGGCCGGACGGGAGCGGGGCGGGGGGCCGGAAAGAGGCCGAAGGGGGACGGGATTTGTCCCACGTCAGGAAGGGTTCCCCTCCTCACGTCAAAGCTGATCCACTCACTCACTCACCCGTACGGGTAAGGCCGCGCGCGGCGGCTCTCAGCAGGGCGTACGGCGTACGGCGGGAGGCAGGTCGTACGACGGGAGGCCGTGCGGGCGGGAAGCCGTGCGGGCGGCCCGGAAGCCCTGGGCGTCGGCCCCACAGCGCGGCAGGGCGGCCGACCCGGGCTCGGTCCCTGCGCCGGTCCTCGACAGCCGGTCCTCGCAACCGATCCATGCGGCCGGTTCGTGCGGCCGGACATCCGGTCCGTGCGGTCGGCCGGTGCGGCCGGCCCTTGGGGCGGCGATCAGCCGTAGGTGTCGCCCGGTCCCTTGCTGCCCGGCGCGCGCAGGCGTCCGTACCGCTGCGGCGGGCCGCCGGGCCCCAGCACCTTGATCATCCGTACGGTGCCATGGCCCAGATCCTCGTTCAGCCGGGCCACCAGCCGGGGCGCCAGCAGCCGCAGCTGCGTCGCCCAGGCCGTCGAATCGCACTGGACCGTCAGGACCCGCTCGTCCTTGCCCTCGTCGTACCGCTGCGGCACACAGTGCTTCGCCACGTCCTCGCCGACGATCTGCGGCCAGCGGCCCATCACCCCGCCCACGGCGGCCGGTGTCTCCCAGCCCCGCTCCGTGATCAGCCGGTTGATCGCCGCGCCGAGCGGCAGGGGATCGCGTCCGTCGGCCCCGGCGCCCGACCGCAGCCCGCCGCCCCACCGGGCCTGCTTCTTCTGCTGTACGGCGGCTCCGCGCGCCCGCGCCTGCTCCTTGGCCGCGCGCAGCGCGACCCGCGCCAGGTCCACACCGGAGGACTCGGGCACCGGCGGCCGCGCCGTGCCGGGCGGCCCGGTGGGCAGCTCCATGGGCGGTTCCGAGCCTCCGAGGCCGGTCATACGCGCTCCACCGCGCCATCGGCCACCAGGAAGCGGGCGCCCGCCAGCACCCCGGGGACATCGTCGTCCACCGCCGCGGTCACCAGCACCTGCTCACCCGGAACCACCAGTTCCGCGAGCCGCTCCCGCCGCCGCGCGTCCAGCTCGGCGAACACGTCGTCCAGCACCAGCACCGGCTCATTGCCCTCGGCGCGCAGCAGATCGTACGAGGCCAGCCGCAGCGCCAGCGCGTACGACCAGGACTCGCCATGGCTGGCGTATCCCTTCGCGGGCATGCGGCCCAGATTCAGCACCAGGTCGTCGCGGTGCGGACCGACCAGCGTCACTCCGCGCTCGATCTCCTGCTTGCGCACTCCGGCCAGGGCGGCCAGAAGCTGGGCGTACAGCTCGTCGCGCGTATGCGCGGACGCGGCGGCGGCGCGCGTGTCCACACCCACGCCGATGTCCACGCCCGGGACCGGGTCCGCGCCGGAGGCCGCGAGGCCGGCCGCGGTGGCGTCGAGGGCGACGGCGTCCAGGGCGGAGGAACGGTACTCCAGCGCCACCGGACCGCCCCCGGGCGCCAGTTGCTCGTACGCCTTGTCCGTGAGCGGCTGAAGGGTCGCGATCAGATCGACCCGCTGCGCCAGCAACTCCGCCCCCGCGCGCGCGAGATGCTGGTCCCATACGTCCAGCGTGGAGAGATCCATGCCACGCCCGCCGTGCCGCCGCGCCATCGCCGCCGATTTCAGCAGGGTGTTGCGCTGTCGGAGCACCCGCTCGTAGTCGGAGCGCACCCCAGCCATCCGGGGAGAGCGCGCCGTGATCAGTTCGTCGAGGAACCGGCGGCGCTCGCCCGGATCGCCCTTCACCAGCGCCAGATCCTCCGGCGCGAACAGCACGGACCGTACTATCCCCAGCACATCACGCGGTCTGACCTGCGAGGACCGATTGATACGGGCGCGGTTGGCGCGGCCGGGATTCAGTTCGAGCTCGATCAGCTGCGAACGCTCGCCCTGGGTGACCGCGGCCCTGATCACCGCGCGCTCCGCACCCATCCGCACCAGCGGGGCGTCGGACGACACCCGGTGGCTGCCGAGGCTGGCCAGATAGCCGACGGCCTCGACCAGATTGGTCTTCCCCTGCCCGTTCGCCCCCACGAAAGAGGTCACGCCCGGATCGAGCGGGACCTCGACCCGGGCGTAGGAGCGGAAGTCGGCCAGCGACAGGTGCGTGACATGCATGGGTGTGCGTCGGCCTCCCCCGGCTCGGTGCTCTGCTTCTTCCGCTTTTCCGCTTTTCCGCTACTTCGTCGGTTCGTTCGACTCGACCGAATGACCGCCGAACTGGTTGCGCAGCGCCGCGACCATCTTCATCTGCGGCGAGTCGTCCTGCCGGGAGGCGAACCGCGCGAACAGCGACGCGGTGATCGCGGGCAGCGGCACCGCGTGGTTGATGGCCGCCTCGACCGTCCACCGGCCCTCGCCGGAGTCCTCCGCGAAGCCACGCAGCCGGTCCAGATGCTCGTCCGCGTCCAGGGCGTTGACCGCCAGGTCCAGCAGCCAGGAACGGATGACCGTGCCCTCCTGCCAGGAGCGGAAGACCTCCCGGACATCGGTGACCGAGTCGACCTTCTCCAGCAGCTCCCAGCCCTCGGCATAGGCCTGCATCATGGCGTACTCGATGCCGTTGTGGACCATCTTGGCGAAGTGGCCCGCGCCGACCTTGCCGGCGTGCACGGAGCCGAAGTCGCCCTCGGGCTTGAGCGCGTCGAGGATCGGCTGCACCTGCGCCACATGCTCCGGGGTACCGCCGTACATCAGCGCGTAGCCGTTCTCCAGGCCCCAGACACCGCCGGAGACACCGCAGTCGACAAAGCCGATGCCCTTGATACCGAGCTCGACGGCGTGCTTCTCGTCGTCCGTCCAGCGGGAGTTGCCGCCGTCGACCACGACATCGCCGGGGGACAGCAGCGCGGCCAGTTCGTCTATGGTCGCCTGGGTCGGGGCACCGGCCGGCACCATCACCCAGATGGCCCGAGGACCCTTGAGCTTGCTCACCAGCTCCTGAAGGCTGTGCACATCGGCAAGGTCCGGATTGCGGTCGTATCCGATGACGGTGTGGCCCGCGCGGCGGATGCGCTCGCGCATATTGCCGCCCATCTTGCCGAGACCGATGAGACCGAGCTCCATCAGGGATTCCTTAAGCGTTGAGGCGATTGCGTACCCGGATCCGAGCCTACGCCCGGACCCGGCCACTCACCTGTGGGGTCAGCCGCTCAGGCGTACCGGCATGATCAGGTACTTGTACGCCTCGTCCGCCTCGGCGTCGACGGCCGGCCGGCCGCTGAGCAGCGCCGGCTTGGTGGAGGTGGTGAACGAGAGCTGAGCCACCGGGGAGTCGATCGCGCTCAGACCGTCCAGCAGGAAGGTCGGGTTGAAGGCGATCGAGATGTCGTCGCCCTCCAGCTGCGCGTCGACCCTCTCCACAGCCTGTGCGTCGTCGCTGGAACCGGCCTCCAGGATCAGCACGCCCTGTTCGAAGCTGAGCCGCACCGGGGTGTTCCGCTCGGCGACCAGGGCCACGCGCTTGACGGCCTCGACGAACGGGGCGGTCTCGATCACCGCGACCGAGTTGAACTCGGTGGGGAACAGCGTGCGGTACTTCGGGAGATCGCCTTCGAGCAGCCGGGTGGTGGTGCGCCGCCCGGCGCCCTCGAAACCGATCAGCCCCTCACCGGCACCGGACCCGGAGAGCGCCAGGGTGACCGTGTCGCCGTTGGTGAGCGCCTTGGCGGTGTCCAGCAGCGTCTTGGCGGGCACCAGGGCGACCGCGGAGATCTCCGGGGACTCCGGCTTCCAGAGGAACTCACGGACCGCGAAGCGGTAGCGGTCGGTCGAGGCCAGGGTGACCGTGTCGCCCTCGATCTCGATCCGTACGCCGGTCAGCACCGGCAGCGTGTCGTCACGGCCCGCGGCGATGGCGACCTGGGAGGCGGCCGAGGCGAAGATCTCGCCAGGGACGGTGCCGGTGGCCGTGGGCATCTGCGGCAGCGCCGGGTACTCGTCCACAGGAAGTGTGTGGAGCGTGAAGCGGGAGGAGCCGCAGACCACGGTCGCCCGGACACCGTCCGTGGAGATCTCCACGGGGCGGTTGGGCAGGGCGCGGCAGATGTCGGCGAGGAGCCGGCCGGAGACGAGGACGGTGCCGTCCTCCTCGACCTCGGCGTCCACCGAGACCCGTGCCGAGACCTCGTAGTCGAAGCTGGAGAAGCTGAGAGCGCCGTCCTCCGCCCTCAGCAGAAGGCCCGCAAGTACGGGCGCCGGCGGACGGGCCGGGAGGCTGCGGGCCACCCAGGCCACCGCCTCCGCGAGTACATCGCGCTCCACCCGGATCTTCACCGGAACCGCCTCCTGCTGTTGCTGGCTCGCCCTGCTGGCCTTCGTCGTCGGCTGTGATGCCGGGGACCAGTCTGACGTACGGCGCCGACACTCGGCGCTGCTGCGGGTCAAGTCGAGGCGACGGGCGCCGGAGGCTCGGGGGCCGAGTTGTGCACAGGACCCGCTTCCAAGCAGATTCCCCGGTAACTCTAAGTGGGAGTAGTAGTAGGGCCTGTGGAAACCGTGGATAACGTCGTTTCCGCAGGTCAGGCCTACTTTTTTGTCCACCGACCCTGTGGGCGCGCACGGTGGACAACTCAGTGATTCTGTGGACGCGCGAAAGTTCTGCACATTCGATGCACAGGACACAGGGACTTCTCCCCAGACCCGTCCCCAGCTTTACCCAGGTTCCCCACAGCCCAATCCGCCTCCTTGGTGTGACGCCTTTCACTCGACTCAGCGATCCCGGGCGTTTCGTTGCCGAACAGTGGACAGGGATGTGGACAGGCTGTGGGCAACGGGCGCCTGCCTGTGGGCCGCCGGTGGACAACCGCGGCCGCGCCCTGTGGAAGATTTTTTCGTCCACAGTCTGTGGAGCGGCGTCAGCCACAATTCCACAGGGGCCTGACCTGGCCTGATGGTTCTCCGATGGCGGAGCCTGTGGACACAGTCTGAACAACTTCGTGGTCCCCAGGCTGTGGACGGAAGATCGCTCCCCGATCTGTGGAGAAGACCCTCGGGCCGGCGCTGATTCGAACAGCCCTGGAGCGAGACCGACGCGCCGGCGAGGTCGCCAGGAGGCTCGGGACAGGACGCGAGGGGCCCGCGGCGGTGCCTCGGGGCATGACAAAGGGCGCCCGGGACCGTCTCGGACGGTGTCCCGGGCGCCCTTCGCCGGCGGGCGGCGCGGCGGCTGAGCCAGCCCTGTCAGGCGTGTAAGGCGGTGAGGAGTGTCAGGCGTGTCAGGCGTGTCAGGCGTGTCAGGCGTCGGTCGCGGCGGCCGTCCTCAGCCGTTCTTGATGCGGTTCGTGAGCTCGGTGACCTGGTTGTAGATGGAGCGGCGCTCGGCCATCAGCGCCCGGATCTTCCGGTCCGCGTGCATCACCGTCGTATGGTCACGGCCGCCGAACTGCGCACCGATCTTGGGCAGCGACAGATCGGTCAGCTCCCGGCAGAGGTACATCGCGATCTGGCGGGCCGTCACCAGCACCCGGCTCCGGGAGGAGCCGCAGAGGTCCTCCACCGTCAGACCGAAGTAGTCGGCGGTCGCCGCCATGATGGCCGCGGCGGTGATCTCCGGGGAGGAGTCCTCACCGCCCGGGATCAGATCCTTGAGCACGATCTCGGTGAGACCCAGATCCACCGGCTGCCGGTTGAGCGAGGCGAACGCGGTGACCCGGATGAGCGCGCCCTCCAGCTCGCGGATATTGCGCGAGATCCGGGAGGCGATGAACTCCAGCACCTCCGGAGGCGCGTTGAGCTGCTCCTGCACCGCCTTCTTACGGAGGATCGCGATACGCGTCTCCAGCTCGGGCGGCTGCACATCGGTGGTCAGCCCCCACTCGAAGCGGTTGCGCAGCCGGTCCTCGAGGGTGATGAGCTGCTTGGGCGGCCGGTCCGAGGACAGCACGATCTGCTTGTTGGCGTTGTGGAGCGTGTTGAAGGTGTGGAAGAACTCCTCCTGCGTCGACTCCTTGCTCGCCAGGAACTGGATGTCGTCGACCAGGAGGATGTCGACATCGCGGTAGCGCTTGCGGAAGGTGTCGCCCTTGCCGTCACGGATCGAGTTGATGAACTCGTTCGTGAACTCCTCCGAGCTGACATATCTGACGCGGGTGCCCGGGTAGAGGCTGCGTGCGTAGTGCCCGATGGCATGGAGCAGATGCGTCTTGCCGAGCCCGGACTCCCCGTAGATGAAGAGCGGGTTGTACGCCTTCGCCGGCGCCTCGGCGACGGCGACCGCCGCCGCGTGCGCGAACCGGTTGGACGCGCCGATCACAAAGGTGTCGAAGAGGTACTTCGGGTTGAGCCGGGCATGCGGCTCGCCGGGGCCCGGCGCCGGGGCGGGCTGGGCGCCGAGCGGTCCCGGCGCTCCACCGCGGGGACCGCCGTGCGGACCACCGCCGGGCCCTCCCCCGGGTCCGCCGCCGGGTCCGCCGCCGTGGCGTGGTGATGGCGGCTCCTGGAGATCACGCCGGTCGGGACGCTGTTCGTACGGCGAGGGATCGAGCCCCTGGGGCTGCCGGTAGTCGTGCGGCTGCTGCGGGCGCACGGTGGCGTACGGATCGTGCTCCTGGTAGCCGCCGAGCCGGGGCTGCTGCCAGGACAGGTCCTCCTGGGTACGCGGCCAGGCGCCGGGGTCGGGGCGCTGCTGCTGGTAGTCCGGGTAGGCGGGGCGCACCGAGGGCATGCCGTCGTCCGACGGGCGGTGCCCGTAGGAGTCGTATGTATCGCCCTGCCGCTGCTCGTCGTGGAGCGGCCCCTGGTACCGGTGCTGCTGAGGTACGGCCGGGGCCGGTGGCGTGGGCTCGGCCGCCGAGTCGTCGACGGTGATGGCGATCCGGATGGGCCGGCCGCACTCATGGCTCAGGGTCTCGCTGATGAGCGGGGCGAGCCGCCCCTCCAGGACGCGCTTTCCCCATTCATTGGGGACGGCGAGCAGCGCGGTGTCGGCGACGAGTGCCAGAGGCTGGCAGCGTTCGATCCACTGCTTGTCCTTGGGCTCGACGCCCTGCTGGCCCTCCCTGAGGAGTTGCTCCAGCACTCGTGGCCACACTGCGGCAAGATCGGCAGGTACATCAGCCACAAGGCACGCTCTCTCGCAGGTCCCACGAATGTGTGGTTCTCGGGACGGGGTGGGAAGACCGGCAGGAAATGAAGCCGGAGTTCAGCCACGGTAGTCACGGCGGCCCACGCGGTTCAAGTTGTTGTCCACAGCCTGTGCACAATGGAGCCCGGCATGGAGCTGGTTTGACCGGATGGCGTAGCCGCGCGTACCGTGACCAGGTCGAGTTGTCGATGGCTGCTGCCGCCTGCCTCCGATGGGCAAAGATCACGATCTGTGGTTGTGAAGCGGTGCACTCGGGCGTAAACGCGAGCTAATCGTGGGCGCACGGTGACAGCCAGGCGATGTCCCGCCATCACACCCATCATCTCTGGAGCCCCCGAGTGAGCAAGCGCACCTTCCAGCCGAACAACCGTCGTCGCGCCAAGACCCACGGCTTCCGGCTGCGGATGCGTACCCGTGCCGGCCGCGCGATTCTCGCGTCCCGCCGTGGCAAGGGTCGCGCCCGTCTGTCCGCCTGATCGCCGTCAGGTCATGACGTGCTGCCTACCGAGAATCGGCTGAGGCGGCGCGAGGAGTTCGCGACCGCGGTACGCCGAGGACGCCGGGCCGGACGCCCGCTTCTTGTCGTCCATCTACGTAGCGGTGCAATGGACCCGCACGCGCCTGGGGAGAGCGCCTCCCCGACGCGTGCGGGTTTCGTCGTAAGCAAGGCCGTGGGCGGTGCCGTCGTACGTAACCAGGTGAAGCGCAGACTTCGTCATCTGATACGCGAACGACTGCCCGAGCTGCCCCCCGGTAGCCTGGTTGTCGTACGGGCGCTGCCCGGAGCGGGTGACGCCGACCATGCACAACTGGCCCGAGACCTGGATGCCGCTCTCCGGCGGCTGCTGGGAGGGGGCACGCGATGAAGTACCCGCTGCTGGCTCTTATCAAGCTGTACCAGTGGACGATCAGCCCGCTGCTGGGGCCCGTCTGCCGGTACTACCCGTCGTGTTCGCACTACGGATATACGGCCATCGACCGGCATGGCGCGGTGAAAGGCACGGCGCTGACCGCTTGGCGCATTCTGCGGTGCAATCCGTGGTCGCCGGGCGGTGTGGACCATGTCCCATCGCGCAAGCGCCCACGGTGGCACGAACTGCTGCGCAATGCGTGGCGCGGCAGTAGGGGCGGGCACTCCGCCGCTGGCGTGCCTTCCGGGGGATCGGCCCCCGAAACTCCCAGTCCAGCCGCAGAGACCTCGCCCAAAGCTCAAGGAGCCTGATTAGTGGACACGATTGCCAGTCTCTTCAGTTTTATCACCACACCTGTTTCATGGGTCATTGTCCAGTTCCACGCGCTGTACGGGACGATCTTCGGCCCTGACACGGGCTGGGCCTGGGGACTGTCCATCGTGTCCCTGGTGGTGCTGATCCGGATCTGTCTGATTCCGCTCTTTGTGAAGCAGATCAAGTCGACCCGGAATATGCAGGTGCTCCAGCCGAAGATGAAGGCGATCCAGGAGCGCTACAAAAACGACAAACAGCGTCAGTCCGAAGAGATGATGAAGCTGTACAAGGAGACGGGTACCAATCCGCTCTCCTCATGTCTTCCCATCCTGGCGCAGTCACCGTTCTTCTTCGCCCTGTACCACGTGCTCTCCAGCATCGCGAGCGGCAAGACGATCGGTGTCATCAACCAGTCGCTGCTGGACAGCGCGCGTCAGGCGCATATCTTCGGCGCCCCGCTGGCCGCCAAGTTCACCGACAGCAGTGACAAGGTCGCGTCCCTGAGCGCCTCGCTGACCGATGTGCGTGTGGTCACCGCGATCATGATCGTTCTGATGTCGGCATCGCAGTTCTACACCCAGCGCCAGCTGATGACCAAGAACGTCGACCTGACGGTCAAGACGCCGTACATGCAGCAGCAGAAGATGCTCATGTACATCTTCCCGCTGATCTTCGCCGTCACCGGTATCAACTTCCCCGTTGGTGTGCTCGTCTACTGGCTGACCACCAACGTGTGGACCATGGGCCAGCAGATGTATGTGATCAACCAGAACCCGACGCCGGGCAGCAAGGCGCAGGACCAGTACCTCCAGCGGCTGCTCAAGAGCATCACCTCCCACAGCGAGGTCCGGTCCCGTCGAAAGCGCAATGTCGTGAAGGCCATCGTGGCCAAGGGGCCCGACCGCAACGACAACGAGCGCAAGTTCGTCACGGGCCTGGCCAAGGTGGGTCTGGCGGTCCAGGCCGACGGCACCGTGATCAAGAGCGAGACCACCTCCGCCGAGGCCGAGTCCGGTGCTGCGGCGAGGCGGCAGCCCAAGCGCCAGACCAAGGCACAGCGACAGGCCGCCGCCGCTGCCCACCCGGGTATGGAGAAGCCGGCCGAGGCCAAGGACTCCGAGGCCGCCGACGACGTGGCGAAGACCTCGTTGCAGAAGAAGGACGAGCCGCAGGACACCAAGTCCAAGCCGACGGGCAAGCCTGCCGCCGGTTCCGCACGCCAAGCCAAGTCGGGGCAGCGCAATAAGGGCCAGCAGCGGCCCAAGCACCCGTCCAAGAAGTAAGAAGGAGTCCATCCGTGACGGAAGGCACCATCTCCGCCGCCGAGGGGGGCGACACCCTGACCCGCCTGGAGCAGGAAGGGGAGATCGCGGCCGACTACCTCGAAGGTCTGCTCGATATCGCTGATCTCGACGGCGATATCGACATGGACGTCGAGGCCGATCGGGCCGCGGTCTCGATCATCAGCGACTCGGGCGGCCGGGATCTGCAGAAGCTGGTGGGACGTGACGGTGAAGTGCTGGAGGCGCTTCAGGAGCTGACACGGCTCGCGGTCCACCGGGAGACCGGGGACCGCAGCCGGCTGATGCTGGATATCGCGGGCTTCCGGGCCAAGAAGCGCACCGAGCTGGCCGAGCTGGGTGCCAAGGCCGCGGACGAGGTGAAGAGCACCGGCGAGCCGGTGAAGCTGAACCCCATGACACCCTTCGAGCGGAAGGTTGTGCATGACGCGGTCGCCGCCGCGGGTCTGCGCAGCGAATCCGAGGGCGAGGAGCCCCAGCGCTTCGTCGTGGTGCTCCCGGCCTGATCGGTCCATCGCTTTCCGGCCCCGTCTGTTCCGCAGGCGGGGCCGATTTTTGCCAGCCTGATAGTCAGCCACCGGTCGGTGGTTCGGTATGGAAGGACGGTTCCCGTGACGGAGGCAGCAGAGCTTCCCCCTGCACCGGACGCGGCGCGTACGGTTTTCGGTGAGTTCTTTCCCGAGGCCGTGCGCTATGCGGAGCTGCTGGCGGACGCGGGGGTCAAGCGCGGTCTGATCGGTCCACGTGAGGTACCTCGGCTGTGGGAGCGGCATCTGCTGAACTGCGCGGTGCTCTCCGAGGTGGTGCCCGAGGGCGTGATGGTCTGCGACGTCGGTTCGGGGGCGGGCCTTCCTGGGATTCCACTGGCCCTGGTGCGGCCGGATCTGAAGATCACGCTGCTGGAGCCGCTGCTGCGGCGGACCAACTTTCTTCAGGAAGTGGTCGAGCTGCTGGGCCTGGACCATGTGACCGTGGTGCGTGGCCGTGCCGAGGAGGTCCTCGGCACGCTTCAGCCGGTGCATGTGGTGACCGCGCGTGCGGTGGCTCCGCTGGACCGTCTGGCGGGCTGGGGGGTGCCGCTGCTCCGTCCGTACGGCGAGATGCTGGCGCTCAAGGGCGACACGGCCGAGGAGGAGATCAAGGGAGCCCGCGCGGCATTGAGCAAGCTCGGTGTCGTGGAGACCTCGGTGCTCCAGGTCGGAGAGGGTATCGTCGATCCGCTGGCCACCGTGGTGCGGGTCGAGGTCGGGGAGAGTCCCGGTGGGGTGAGGTTCGCGACGAAGCGGGCCAAGGCCGCCCGAGCAGGTCGTGTGCGGCGACGCCGCTGAGCCGTACCGGTCTGCGCCGTCTACCGGTGGTGCTCCATACAAGCTGCCCTGCCTATGCAGTGCGGAGTGTCGTGACGATCTGGACCTGCGGCGCGTGCATCGTGTTTCACGTGAAACGTCGCTCACTGCTGCAGGGAATCATCGGCCGTGGCCGCGAGGCTTCCACTCCACGCGGACGAAAGCCCCTCGTAAGGGGCACGGGGTTGTCCACAGATGTGGATTCATCCACAGAACCACGGGCCTCGCTGGTTCGCGACCCCGAAAGCATGGCAGGCTCTCTTCATTGCGAGTCTGAAGTCGAGGAGAGTGAATCCTTGCGGTCCGACGCCAACATCGCGGGACCGATGACCGATCCGGTCCCCGGTCCCCGCACCGAGTCGGCGGGGGAGGATGTTTCACGTGAAACACCGCCCCCGATGGACGACACCCCCATTGGTCGCGCTGCCCAGCTGGCGGTAGAGGCACTGGGCCGAGCCGGCGAGGGTCTGCCCCGTCCTGAGCAGACGCGTGTCATGGTCGTTGCCAATCAGAAGGGCGGCGTTGGGAAGACCACCACCACGGTCAACCTTGCCGCTTCTCTAGCGCTCCATGGCGCGCGCGTGCTGGTGATCGACCTCGATCCTCAGGGCAACGCCTCCACGGCGCTCGGTATCGACCATCATGCCGAGGTCCCCTCGATCTATGACGTCCTGGTGGAGAGCAAGCCACTCTCCGAGGTGGTCCAGCCGGTCCCGGACGTCGAAGGTCTCTTCTGTGCCCCCGCCACCATCGATCTCGCCGGTGCGGAGATCGAGCTGGTGTCGCTGGTGGCACGGGAGAGCCGACTTCAGCGGGCGATCGAGGCGTATGAGCAGCCGTTGGATTACATCCTGATCGACTGCCCGCCCTCTCTCGGTCTGCTGACCGTCAATGCGATGGTCGCCGGTGCAGAGGTGCTGATCCCCATTCAGTGCGAGTACTACGCGCTGGAGGGGCTGGGTCAGCTATTGCGGAACGTCGACCTGGTGCGGGGGCATCTCAACCCCACGCTGCATGTGTCGACGATCCTGCTCACCATGTACGACGGCAGGACACGGCTCGCCTCACAGGTGGCGGAAGAGGTACGGAGTCACTTCGGCAAGGAGGTGCTGCGGACGAGCATCCCTCGGTCCGTACGTATCTCGGAGGCACCGAGCTATGGCCAGACGGTGCTGACGTACGATCCGGGATCCAGTGGATCCCTGTCCTATCTCGAAGCCGCCCGCGAAATCGCACTGAGGGGGGTCGGGGTGCACTATGACGCCCAGCAGGCCCATGTGGGCAGCCAGAACAGTCAGCAGAGTATGTCGGAGGGGATCCAGTGAGCGAGCGACGTAGAGGGTTGGGGCGTGGGCTCGGTGCGCTGATCCCTGCCGCTCCGCAGGAGAAGCAGGTGCCCGCTCCAGGAGTGGCCCAGGCGCCTCCCGGAGCGGCTCCGGTACTGACCGCGGACCGTGGTGTGGCCGCCGCCAAGGTGACCTCACTGCCGCAGGCCGCCATGGCACCGGAGGCCGAGAGGGTCATACAGGAGTCCGAGGAGGCGCCCGAGCCCGTAGCGAGCGCCGGGGCGCACTTCGCCGAGGTGCCGATCGGCTCCATCACGCCGAACCCCCGTCAGCCGCGTGAGGTGTTCGATGAGGACGCCCTGGCCGAGCTGGTCACCTCCATCAAGGAGGTGGGTCTTCTCCAGCCCGTCGTCGTACGGCAGGTGGGACCGGAGCGCTATGAGCTCATCATGGGTGAGCGGCGCTGGCGGGCCTGCCGGGAGGCGGGTCTGGAGCGTATTCCGGCGATCGTCCGTGCGACGGACGACGAGAAGCTGTTGCTCGACGCGCTGCTGGAGAATCTGCACCGCGCCCAGCTCAACCCGCTGGAAGAGGCCGCGGCGTACGACCAGTTGCTCAAGGACTTCAACTGCACGCATGATCAGCTCGCCGACCGGATCGGGCGCTCCCGTCCGCAGGTCTCCAATACGCTGCGGCTGCTCCGGCTCTCTCCCCCCGTGCAGCGCAGGGTCGCGGCCGGAGTGCTGTCGGCCGGTCATGCGCGGGCTCTCCTGTCGGTGGACGACTCCGAGGAGCAGGACCGGCTGGCGCATCGCATTGTGGCCGAGGGGCTCTCGGTGCGTGCTGTCGAAGAGATCGTGACGCTGATGGGCTCGCGTCCGCAGAGCACGCCCAAGGCGAAGGGACCGAGGGCTGGTGCCCGGCTGTCGCCGGCGCTCACCGATCTGGCATCGCGTCTCTCGGACCGCTTCGAGACCAGGGTGAAGGTCGATCTGGGGCAGAAGAAGGGAAAGATCGTTGTCGAGTTCGCCTCGATGGACGATCTGGAACGGATTCTCGGCACCCTCGCTCCCGGCGAAGGGCGCGTCCTGGACAAGGGACTCTCCGGGGACACCGGGGAGGACGACGACGAGAGCTGAGGTTCTCGCGCTGCTGTCGGGCGGGCCGTGTTCCATGCTTACCGGAACACAGCCCGCCCTTTGCTGTCCCTCGGTGTGCCAGGTAGCTCTGGGTGGATACGATGCGTTCTGGTATGGCGCATCCACCTTGATCACCTCAGAAGGAGAACGAGGGCCATGCGATCGGTGAGTCGCAGTCAACTGGTGTCAGCAGGGTTGAGCCTTGGGGTGATCGGCGGCTTCGCCGGTGGCCTGCTTCGGGAGTGGAGTGCACTGACAGCCGCCCGTGGCTCGGCAGGCGAAGGAAGTGGAGAACAGCCTTCATGGGGCGTCGGCTCGTACCGCTCACGCTGGACAACCTTCCGGATCTCCCCAAGCGCTGTCGTGCGTGTGTCTTCTGGGAGCTCGATCCGGTCAGCGGAGAAGCCGCGGTAAGAGCCGGCAGATCGGAGACGGAGAAAGAGGCCTGGATCTCGGCTGTCCTGCTGGAGTGGGGATCCTGTGGCCGTGTCGTCTATGTCGACGATCTGCCGGTGGGCTTTGTGCTCTACGCACCCCCGGCATATGTGCCGCGCTCGATGGCCTTTCCGACGAGTCCTGTCTCTCCGGACGCGGCTCAGCTCATGACCGCCTGGATCAAGCCGGGCTATCAGGGGCAAGGGCTCGGCCGGGTGCTGGTGCAGACCGTGGCCAAGGATCTGCTGCGGCGAGAGTTCAAGGCGATCGAGGCGTTCGGCGATGCCCGCTGGAAAGAGCCGGCCTGTGTGCTGCCCGCGGATCATCTGCTGGCGGTGGGCTTCAAGACCGTACGTCCCCATCCACGACATCCTCGGCTGAGGCTGGAGCTGCGTACGACGCTCTCCTGGAAAGAGGATGTGGAGCTGGCGCTGGACCGGCTGCTGGGCGCGGTGAAGAAGGAACCGGCGCTCCGCCCGCTCTGAACGCTCCGAGCGGAACGGAAACGGGCCCGTTCCCCCAGTCGGGGGAACGGGCCCGTTTCACGTGAAACATTGGAGCCGGCCGTCGGCCGGCGCCGCTTACTCGCCGATGAAGCTCTCCAGGTCGCGCACCAGGGCGGCCTTGGGCTTGGCACCGACGATGGTCTTGGCGACCTCGCCGTTCTGGTAGACGTTCAGCGTCGGGATGGACATGACGCCGTACTTGGCTGCGGTGGCCGGGTTCTCGTCGATGTTGAGCTTGACGATCTCGATCTTGTCACCGTGCTCCGCGGCGATGGCCTCGAGGGACGGCGCGATCTGGCGGCAGGGTCCGCACCAGGCGGCCCAGAAGTCCACCAGTACGGGCTTGTCGCTCTTGAGGACATCCTGCTCGAACGACTCGTCGGTCACATGCTTCAGGTCGCCGGCCACGGCGGCCTCCTTCGGTTTGTGGGGTGTGGGTCGGTACAGAGGTTCAGACGGTGGCGGTCTTCTCCGGCTCGGCGTGCTCGCTGTCGCTCAGCGCGGCGAGGAAGCGCTCGGCGTCGAGAGCCGCGGAGCAGCCGGTGCCTGCGGCAGTGATCGCCTGACGGTAGGTGTGGTCCACGACATCACCGGCGCCGAAGACACCGGACAGGTTGGTCCGTGTCGACGGAGCGTCGACGGTGAGGTAGCCCTCGCTGTCCAGATCGAGCTGGCCCTTGAACAGCTCGGTCCGCGGGTCATGGCCCACCGCGATAAACAGACCGGTCACCGGGAGAGCCGAGAGCTCGCCGGTCTTGGTGTTGCGGAGGGTCAGACCGGAGAGCTTCTGATCGCCGTGGATCTCCGCGACCTCGCTGTCCCAGGCGAACTTGATCTTGGGGTCGGAGAAGGCGCGGTCCTGCATGGCCTTGGAGGCACGCAGACTGTCCCGGCGGTGGACGATCGTGACGGACTTGGCGAAGCGCGAAAGGAAGGTGGCTTCCTCCATCGCGGTGTCGCCACCGCCCACCACGGCGATGTCCTGATCCTTGAAGAAGAAGCCGTCGCAGGTGGCACACCAGGAGACGCCGCGACCGGAGAGAGTGTCCTCGTTGGCCAGGCCGAGCTTGCGGTGCTGGGAGCCGGTCGTGACGATCACGGCCTTCGCCCGGTGTACCGCACCCGCCGTGTCGGTGACCGTCTTGATGTCACCGGTGAGGTCGACGGAGATGACATCGTCCGGGACGAGCTCGGCACCGAAGCGCTCCGCCTGTGCCCGCATGTTGTCCATCAGGTCCGGGCCCATGATGCCGTCGCGGAACCCCGGGAAGTTCTCCACATCGGTGGTGTTCATCAGCGCACCACCAGCGGTGACGGCGCCCTCGAAGACCAGCGGCTTCAGCGATGCACGCGCGGTGTACAGCGCGGCCGTATAGCCGGCGGGCCCGGAGCCGATAATGATCACATTGCGGACGTCGCTCACGGGATTCTTCCTCGTCTCTGCAGACTGCCTACTGGGGCCGGATCAACGACTTGCACCCCATCCAACGGATCCTACGGGTCCCGCATTCCCGAGGCTCCCCGCAGCACGGCAGGTGTCGTCAGCGGCGCGGGTAGGCGTGCGTCAGCAGGACCTTCCCCTTGACCGAGGAAGGCTTGTCCACACAGGTGGCATCGACCACATACGCCTGGATCTGGCTGATGTCGGTGGAGTGGGACAGGACGACGAGATAGGCACGGCTGCCCTGATACCTGCCCTCCTGGGCGGCGAGGACGGGCTCGGTACGGCCGATGCCCTGCTGAACACAGGACGGCACCTCGGGCGTGGGGTGGAGCAGAGGGAAGTTCGAGGCGTTCCGCTCAGCCGGGGAACCATCCTGTTGGTTTCCCGGCCGCCTCTTTCCCGGGTCCGCTGCCGAGCCGGAGGCCAGCAGGGCGTCCACGCTGTTCTGGAGCCGCTCCTCGGTGAACTCCCGGTCATCGCTCTTTGTGGAGCTGATCCCTGCGCTGGTCTGTTTATCGATGCTGTCGGTGCCCGAATTCAGCGACTGGAGCAGCAGAACACTCACACCCACGGCGGCTGTACCGAAGACAGCCCCCAGAACGACGGTACGGCGGCGACGGCGGGTCGGAGCGGTACGGCCGGGGCCGGTGGCCGCCCTCGGGCGTCCCGCAGGGCGGTCTGTCCGTGCGGCCTCGGCCTGCGGGGCGTCCGGGGCCGAGATCTCCACTGATGTGGAGGAGGCGTCCGATGTGGAAGAAGCGTCCGGCGCGGCGTGGGCCTCGGAAGGGCGCGATGTTTCACGTGAAACATGCGCGGCATGCGCGGCTTCGTCGGGCGCGGTGGCGCTCAGGAGTGCCTCCGCCGCCAGTGCGGCATCGATGCGCTCCGCGACATCGGTGGGCATCCGGGGCGGTCCGGGCAGGGTTCCGAGGAGTCCCCTGATCTCTTCGAGTGAGTCATGGACATCGGCGCAGAGCGCGCAGCCGTCGAGATGATCCCTTATAGCGGCGGCACGGGACGGCGGGAGCAGGCCTTCCGTCAGATCGGAGATCTCCGAGACATCCGGGTGCTGAGCCATATCGGTCGTCGATGTCATGCGCGCCCACCTCCGCCCTTCACTCCGGCGGGATCACTTGGTCCTGAATCCCTTGGTGCCGATGCCGGTGGGACGGATCCCCCTGGCGTCCGGTTCCTTCCCCTGCCGAGATCGCTGTTATGCCCGGTGTCTCCTCGGAGATGGGTGAGCATGGGGAGCAGTCTGGCCCGGCCGCGGGCGCAGCGGCTCTTCACCGTTCCGGTGGGGACACCCAGGATCGCGGCGGCCTCCGCCACCGGGTAGCCCTGCATATCGACCAGCACCAGAGCCGCCTGCTGGTCGACGGGGAGTTTGGCCAGCGCTGTCAGCAGCTCACGGTGGAGGTCCTGGCGCTCGGCAGGGGCCTCCGCCGACTCATGCGGCTCCAGGAGCTGCTCCAGCCGCTCGGTGTCGTCCATCGGAGAGGTCTTGCGGGAGGCGGCCTTGCGGGCCCGGTCGAGACAGGCATTGACGGTGATCCGGTGCAGCCATGTGGTCACCGCGGACTGACCGCGGAAGGTATGGGCCGCCCGGAAGGCGGAGACCAGAGCGTCCTGCACCGCGTCCGCCGCTTCCTCCCGGTCGCCGAGCGTCCGTATGGCGACGGCCCAGAGCCGGTCGCGGTGGCGCCGTACCAGTTCACCGAAGGCATGAGGGTCGCCTGCGACATGAGCGCTCAGCAGGTCCTGGTCACTTGTATCGCCGAGTGCGACGTCGTCCAACGGTGAGCCCCCTCCCCTGGTCCGGTCGGCTCCCCTGGTCCGGTCAGCCGGTGATCTTGATCTCCGAGATACCGCCCCGGAAGAGAGAAGCGGATCCGTCGCTGGGCAGTTCGGTGATGTGGATCAATACGTATCGGGTTCGCACGGGCTTGTCGAGCGCGCGCTTCAGGGTCTTTCCGACCGACTCCAGCTTGGTGAGCCGCTGGGGGAAGTCCGAGAGGCCGGTCGGAGCCGATGCGTCCGGGCCGGCGGCGAGTACTTCCGCCGTATGACCGGCGCGGTACATGTCGAGGTCGATGCCGGACACGTCCTGCACCCTGCCGAGATCAACGATTATCCCGCTGCCGTCCTTGCGATTCGGGAGATTGCCGAAGTTGGCGTAGCCCCTGTACTGGAGCGTGACCCAGGAGGTGGCGGGTTTCCCGTCGATGGCGTTCGGTACGAGTTCGGGCTTTATCCCGGCCCCGCTCGGCATGAACTCGGTCGCGCCGGCGATCCGGAGCGGCTTTACGGGCTTGGCCGCCTTGTCCCCGTCTCCGGTGGTGGTCTCGGTGGGAGGGGCGTCGTTCCCCGTGTTGCCCCCGTCCAGCAGACGGTCGGCGACCTGCCAGCTTCCGAGGCCCAGGGCGGCGATGAGGAGCGCCGCGACGGTCCATTTGAGGGCCTTGCCGGTACGTCCCTGGAGCGGGGGCGGCGGGAGTGTCACCGGCGGGGTGGGTGCCGTTCCCATGCCTGCCTGGGTACGCCCGTAGGTGCCCTGCTGGTAGGTGGTGCGCTGGTATTCGGGCGGGGCGGTGAAGGTGGGCTCCGGCCGCCGGATACGGGGCATCTCCGCGACCGCGGCGGCCAGCTCGTCCGGGGTGGTGCACGGCGGTTCCTGGCGGGACGCGGTGGCGCCGTCGTTGATGAGGGCCCGCATGGCGAGTTCGGAGAGACCGCGGTGGACTCCCGCCCGTACCTGGTCGGGGGCGATCAGCCCGACGCCCTTGGGAAGGCCGGAGAGACCGTAGGCATCGGTCTCGTACGGCCAGCGCTGTGTCAGCGCGGCGTAGAGAAGCGCGCCGATGGCCTCCGTGTCGGTGCGCTGCGGCCGGTCGGCGCGGATCCCGCGCAGCGCGGCGTTCACGGCGAGACCGCGGATCCGGTACTGGCCGGTGGATGTCCGCAGGACCGCTCCTGGGGTCAGCCGCAGATGGGCGAGACCCTCACGGTGGGCGGCCGCCATGGCCTGGGAGACCTGGCTCACCAGCTGGTAGGCGTCATGGGCCTCCATGGGGCCCGAGGCGAGGAGGGCGGTGAGTTCCACGGCGTCCGGCAGCCACTCGTGGACGACATAGACGAGGTCGTTCTCCTCGACGGCGTCCAGGACCTGGACGAAGCGCGGATCACCGAGCAGTGCGGCGGAGCGGGCCGCGGCGAGCACGGAACGGGCCCGCGGATGGTCGGCGGGGAGGAGATGTACGCCGACGGCCCGGCGCAGCTTCTCGTCCACGGCACGCCAGCTGCTGAAACCGTCCAGACGGGTGACGCACTCCTCCAGGCGGTAGCGTCTGGCGAGTTTGTGGCCGCTGTGCAGCTCGGGCGTCGCGATGCCCGGCACGGTGCTCCGCTGCTCGCTGCCCGTGTCCGGTGCGGACTTCTCCGCAGTGTCCTGGGCTTTCGCCACCCCGTCGGCCGTGGCCTTGTCCGCCTTGGCGGTCAGCGGCTCATCACCGCTGTTGTCGGCCACGTCGACGGCAGCCGTGCTACGTTCCGCCACCGTCGCTCCTGCCTCCCCATCCGTTGCGCGCTATCCAACAGCCAAGCCAATTGTGCCCACAGTCGGACGCTATGCACGACACGCGGCAGCCGACGATGGTTGTGCTCGGCCGCGCCGTTCTACCGGCCGAGGCGTCCGCGCACCATACCGACCATGGAGTTCAGCTCTTCGATCCGCATCTTCTTCGCGGCGACGAAGAAGATGCCCAGCAGGACGATGCCACCGCCGATCAGTGCCACCAGCGAGGCCATAGCGCCACCGCCGAGAGCGTTGAGGACGACATAGGCGAGCCCACCGGCCGCGAGGGCTCCGGGAACGGACGCCAGGCAGAGCCGGGCGTACGTACGCAGGACGCGGCCGCCGTCCAGATCCCCGCCCAGCCGGTTCCGCAGCCTGCGCCAGGCGATACCGACACCGACCGTGTAGGCCAGACCGTACGAGGCGGCCATGCCGACCACGGCCCAGCGGGACGGCAGCACCACGTAGCAGCCGGCCGATGCCGCGGCGTTGACCACGGCGACGATGACGGTGTTGTAGAAGGGGGTCCGGGTGTCCTCGTAGGCGTAGAAGCCTCGCAGGACCACGTACTGCACGGAGTAGGGGATCAGCCCGAGGGCGAACGCCATCAGGATGAAGCCCATGGACCGCGCCGATTCCAGACCGCTGGACGAGAACATCAGGACGGAGATAGGGACGCCGAGCGAGAGGAACGCGAAGGCGATCGGGACGATCGCGACCGCCGAATTGCGCAGCCCCTGGGAGATGTCGTCGCGCACCGCGCCCGGGTCGCCGTCGTGGGCGGCGCGGGAGATACGGGGCAGCAGCGCGGCCATGACCGAGACGGTGATGATGGCCTGCGGCATGCCCCAGATCAACTGGGCGTTGCTGTAGGCCAGGATGCCGGTGCCGTCCTTGCCGGAGGCTTCGCCGGCGGCGGTGGCGAGCTGGGTGACGACGAGCACGCCGGCCTGGTTGGCGAGGACGAACAGAACGGTCCACTTGGCCAGCTTGACCGTCTTGCCCAGGCCGTGGCCCTTCCAGTCGAAGCGGGGGCGGAACCGGAACCCGGTCTCACGGAGGTAGGGAATCATCGCCAGGGCCTGGACGGTGAGGCCGAGCAGCGTACCGATGCCCAGTAGCCGCACCCCGTCCGCCGGGATGCTCTTGACCGTCATGTCCGAGTCGGCGGCGGTGCCGTACACCCAGATGAAGAGACCGAACGTGGCGATCATGACGATGTTGTTGAGGACCGGAGTCCACATCATCGCGCCGAACTTCCCCCGGGCGTTCAGGATCTGGCCCATCACCACATGCACACCCATGAAGAAGATCGTGGGCAGGCAGTAACGGGCGAAGGTGACGGCCACGTTGTTGGCGGCGGGATCGCCGGCGATCGTGTCCGACATCAGCCGGACGAGCACCGGTGCCCCGTACACGGCGAGGGCCACGATCGCCCCGAGCGCCACCATGACGAGGGTCAGCAGCCGGTTCGCGTAGGCGACGCCACCGTCCTTGTCGTTCTTCATCGCCCGTACGAGCTGCGGTACGAAGACGGAGTTGAGACCGCCGCCGACGGTGAGGATGTAGATCATCGTCGGCAGGGTGTAGGCGACGGTGAAGGAGTCACCGAGCAGCGCGGCGCCCAGGGCGGCGGTGATCACCAGGCTCCGTACGAAGCCGGTCAGCCGGGACACCAGCGTGCCGGCGGCCATCACCGCACTCGACTTGAGCAGACCCGCGGCCTTGCCCTGCTTCTTGGCGGGGGGCGGGGCGGGCGCGGCCACCGGCTCCGGCTCGGTGAGCGTCTGTCCCGTGCCCTGCTGGTCGCGGTAGAGATGCGCGAACGCGTCCTGCTCCGGAATCTCGTCACCGGCCCAGGAGACGAGGTCGTCGACGCCCGTGTACTGGGTGGTCCTCGGGTCGTCCCCGTAGGGCAGACGGCGGGAGGGGCCGGAGGGCTCGGGCGGCGGGGTCTGCGCCCAGATACGGGGGTCGGGGGCGTACTGCTGCGCGGGCGGCTGCTGGTACAGCGCCTGCGGATCCGGATAGGTGCCCGGGGGCGGAGGCGGGTGCGAGGCGCGGTCGTACAGCGCCTCGGTCACCGGATCCTGCGCGGAGAGGTCCTGCGCCCAGTAGGGGTCCTGGTTGTAGGCGTCCTGGACATAGGGATCCTGGGCAGGCGGCGCGGAAGGCGGAACCTGGCCTGCCGGATCGCCGCCCGCGCCCTGTCCGCGGTCACCGTCGTACGGCGCGTTCATGGTTACCCCACCTCATCGTCCCCGGCCGACCGGCCACGACATCGCTCAACGGTCCACTTTCTCACCCGGGCCCGACGCGTCCGCGCTTTCTGGTGCGGTGTCCGGTGTCGGGTCACTCGGCTGCTCGGGTTCCGTGTCCTCCACGGCCCGTGCGGCGTCCGTGTCCTTCGTGTCGCGCGGACCCACCGTGGAGTCGGCAGCGGCTCCGTCGGCGGTGCCGGTGCCGTCGTCCATGGGCCCGGCGGCGGCCTTACGGGCCACCGCCCGCTTGCGCTGGCTGTACATCTTGACACCGGCGAGAACCAGCAGCAGCACACCGCCGGCGATGACGAGCATCACGGTGGGCGTGATCTCGGAGACCCTGACCTGGAAGGTCATGGGCCCGCCGTAGAGCTTGCCGTCCTCCGTGTAGAGCTGCGCGGTCACCAGGACCGGGCCGTTGGCGTTGCCCGCTCCGGTGAACTTCACCGACTGGCTGTGCCCGCCGTCGATCTTGATGGGCCGCTCCGCCATCCGCGCGCCGCCGTCGAGCTTGAGGCGCGTCGGCTTCTCGGACGTGAGGCGCAGCGTCAGGTTCTGGACGCCCTGCACCAGCTTGTTCTGCACGGTCACCGGGATGGTCGCGCTGCGGCCGGACAAGGTGAGGACCGACTTCGGGATGAGCTGCACCTCGTCGGTGAGGCCCAGCAGATAGCGCTCCACCGTGCCGCGGTACTGCTGCGCCGAGTCCCGGTCACCACGCCACGACGTCGACACCGCACGGCCGATCGCGTTGCCGAAGGGGGCGGCCACCCGGTCCGGTGAGCTCAGGATGGCCTTGAAGTTGTCCAGCCGGCTCTGTGTCCTCTGGATGTCGAGGAACGCCTGCGTGGGCAGCTCCTGGTCGCGCAGCTTCTTCGGGTACCGACCGGAGGCGGGGACCTTGGTGGTGGCGTCGTCGTCGGGCGTGGCCGCCGCCGCGGTGATCAGATCGGACGGTTCCGTCCAGCGCTCGGTGTCCAGGCCGCGCAGCGCACGCGCCATCGACTGGGCCTGGGCCGCCGTCGGCATCCGCTGCGGGGCGACCACGATGCTGCGCTGGTCGTCGGGCTCCTGAAGGGTCAGGGCCAGCGACTGCGCGAGGAACTTCTGCACCGCCAGTGTCGAGCTGCCCGTCACCGTCATATCGCCCTGGAAGGCGGTGGAGAGCCGGGTGTCGGCGACCACGGCCGTCGTCCCGCCACCGATGGGCCGTGCGGCGCTGGCGGTGTACGAGAGGTTGTCCTGAAGGCTGTCGCCGCGGGTGATGACGTGGTGGGCGCCCGCGGAGGTCGCGACATCGACGATCGAAGGGTCGATCGCTCCGTCCACGGGCCAGGCGAAGTCGACGGACGGCTTCACATGGAGGACGGTCTCCACGGTCTTACCGGCCACATCGGTGGCGGGCTGGAGATGGCTGAGCGCGCCGGAGACGTCCTTGCCGCGGTGGGCCAGCGACGCCAGATCCGGATCCCCGAACGGCAGGGCGACGACTTTACGGCCCTGTACGGCCTTCTCCAGGTCGTTGAGCCACTTGAGGGCCATCGCCTGGTTGGTGCCCGGGACGGTGGTGCTCCCGCTTCTGACGCGGTAGTTCCGGGTCATCGCGTCGGCGGTCGCGAGCAGATCGGGGTCGATGACCCAGGTGACGGGAAGCTGGTTACCGAGGGAGACCATCTGCTCCAGCCGGCCGCCGGGGGCCAGCTCCTCGGCGAGGTCGTCGTTCTCGAAGACCGGCGTTTGCTGATCGTCCGAGCCGGTCTCCGCGGAGAGGTGCGTCGACGAGATCAGCGGCCAGAGATAGGTGAGCTCGGTCCTCTTCTCGGTGGCCTCGGGCTGCCAGGGCAGGAAGGTGCGCTGGATGCCCAGGAGGTGCGCGTACGGAGCGGAGGAGGTCTGACCGGTCAGTGAGACACCGAGCTGGTAGACGCCCTCGTCGTCGAGCCCGAGCTTGTTGACCGGTACGGAGAGGGTGAAGTCCTGGGGGATCCCGGAGATGAGTTTCGGGACGGTGACCTTGTACTTGCCGTCGATCGGGGCCGTGTCAGCCGTGGTGCCGGCGGAGCGGGCCGAGGCGTCGTCGATCGCGGTCCTGCCGAAGATCCGCGAACCCACCCGGAGATCCACCTGGGCGTCGGTGATGGTCCCCTTGCCCTTGTTGGTGACCGTGCCGGAGATCGTGAGGGTGTCGCCCTGCACCGGCGCGCCGGGGGTCAGCGTGTTGAGCGCCACAGCGACTGTACGGGCACCATCGGCTGCCGTCGCGCCGGCGTCCGCGTGGGCCGCGGGAGCCGCTGTACCGGCCACCAGGCCCGCCAGAAGCGGCGCTCCGGCGATCAGGGAGGCTGTGCGCCGCAGCCACCGGCGGGCAGGAGAGTGAACCATCCCCTGGAAGTCTGCCGCCTCCGCCACGCGCTCGCCCGTCCCTCGTCATCGTTTGCTGCCGTCGGTGGTTTGTCGATTCCTGCGTCCACGCATGGTAACGATGTGCGCTGTGGCGAAGTGCTGGGGACTGCTCCACATGATCGGAAGAATCTCATGCGCAGCCGGAATCCCCCGCATCGGAGGCCGGGGAGCCCGAAACTGGGCCGCTCGCGGCAGCCACGGCACGTACCCTTTTCTGTTGTGCCGAACGCCAATGAAGTCAGTCCCAGTGCACTCAGCCAGGTGCAGCGCCGCGCGGTCAGTGAACTGCTGCGGGTTTCCCCCGTCGCCGATGATCTGGCGCGCCGATTCCAGGATGCCGGATTCGGTCTCGCTCTGGTCGGCGGTTCGGTCAGGGACGCCCTTCTCGGCCGGCTCGGCAACGATCTGGACTTCACCACCGATGCCCGGCCCGAGGACGTTCTGAAGATCGTCAGGCCATGGGCGGACGCGGTCTGGGAGGTCGGGATCGCCTTCGGCACGGTCGGCGTCCAGAAGGACGCCCGTGTCGAGGGCGTCGATCAACGCTTCCAGATCGAGGTGACGACCTACCGTTCGGAGGCCTACGACCGGACGTCGCGCAAACCTGAGGTGTCGTACGGGCACTCCATCGAGGAAGACCTCGTACGCCGGGACTTCACGGTGAACGCGATGGCCGTCGCGCTGCCGCAGAAGGAGTTCATCGATCCTCACGGCGGGCTGGAGGATCTCTCCGCGCGGGTGCTGCGTACCCCCAGTACCCCCGAGGAGTCCTTCTCCGACGATCCGCTGCGGATGCTCAGGGCCGCGCGGTTCGCCGCGCAGCTGGACTTCGAGGTGGCCCCGGATGTGGTCACGGCGATGACGGCGATGTCCGGCCGGATCGAGATCGTCTCCGCCGAGCGGGTGCGTGACGAACTGAACAAGCTGGTTCTCTCCGCGTATCCGCGCAAGGGGCTGGCGCTGCTCGTCGACACCGGGCTCGCCGACCGGGTGCTGCCGGAGCTGCCGGCCCTGCGGCTGGAGAGCGATGAGCACCATCGGCACAAGGATGTGTACGAGCACTCGCTGACCGTTCTTGAGCAGGCCATCGACCTGGAGAAGAACGGGCCGGATCTGGTACTGCGACTGGCCGCTCTGCTGCATGACATCGGCAAGCCCAGAACGCGGCGCTTCGAGAAGGACGGCCGGGTCTCCTTCCACCACCATGAGGTCGTGGGCGCGAAGATGGTCAAGAAGCGGCTGACCGCGCTCAAGTACTCCAACGATCTGGTGAAGGACATCTCGCGATTGGTGGAGCTGCATCTGCGCTTCCACGGCTATGGGACGGGTGAGTGGACCGATTCGGCGGTGCGGCGGTATGTGCGCGACGCGGGTCCGCTGCTGGACAGGCTCCATAAACTGACCCGCTCGGACTGCACGACGCGTAACAAGCGCAAGGCGAGCGCGCTCTCCCGTGCGTACGACGGTCTGGAGGAGCGCATCGCCGAGCTTCAGGAGCAGGAGGAGCTGGATGCGATCAGGCCCGATCTGGACGGCAACCAGATCATGGAGATTCTGGGTGTGGGTCCAGGTCCGGTGATCGGTGCGGCCTATACCTTCCTGCTGGAGCTGCGGTTGGAGAACGGGCCGATGGAGCACGACGCGGCTGTCGCCGCCCTCAAGGAGTGGTGGGCGACCCAGAAAGCGACCCAGAAGTAGAGGATGCGGGCTGGGCGGTGTGATGAGCCGCCGCCAACGCGGCGCGGGTCATGTTTCACGTGAAACATGACCCGCGCCGCGTGTGCTTGGGGGGCGATGTTTCACGTGAAACATCGCCTTCCGCGCGTCAGGGCCACGGCGACGGCCGCATAGAGAATCGCGACTGTCAGCACGAGCGGTACCGACCGGCCGTCCGGGGGCAGCATCAGTGCGGCGACCGCTGCGGCGCCGACGAAGGCCACATTGAAGAGGACGTCGTAGAGCGAGAAGATCCGGCCCCGGAAGGCGTCGTCCACCGCGGTCTGCACCACCGTATCTGTGGCGATCTTCGCTCCCTGCGTGATCAGACCGAGAACGAACGCGGCCACGAGTGTGGGCACGGGAGCGAAGGGCAGTCCCAGGGCGGGTTCGAGAAGGGCGGCCGCGCCCGAGCACACCGCCATCCAGCCATACGGTCCGAGTCGGCCCGCCGTCCACGGGGTCAGCACCGCGGCGACGAAGAAGCCCGCTCCGGAAACAGCGACAGCGAGTCCGAGCAGCGCCAGCCCGTCGGAGTCCCGGTCGGTCCAGGCGTACCGGCAGAGCATCAGCACCATCACGGTGAGCGCCCCGTAGCAGAAGCGCATCACCGTCATGGCGGCCAGTGCGCCGGCTGCGGCCCGCCGTTCCCTGAGATGCCGGAGTCCGCCCGCGAGTCCGCGTGCGGTGGAGGCCAGGGCGGCGCCCAGACGTGTCGGTATGACCGACTGCTCGGGACCGAGGAGTTCGCGTGCCAGCAGCAGCGAGGTGAGCGCGGCACAGAGATAGAGGACGGCGCCCAGCAGCATCACGGCGGCGTCGGAGTCCGAGACGGTCAGCCGTACGGCGAAGGCGAGCCCGCCTCCCGCGGTGGCGGCAAGCGTGCCGGCGGTCGGGGAGAGGGAGTTGGCGAGGACGAGACGGTCTTTGTCGACGACCTGAGGCAGGGCGGCCGAAAGGCCTGCGAGAACGAACCGGTTGACGGCGGTCACGGACAGCGCCGAGACATAGAAGCACCAGTCGGGCACGGCGGCCAGGATCAGCAGCGCCGTACAGCTCGCCAGAAGGGCCCGCAGCAGATTGCCGTACAGAAAGACCTGGCGGCGCTGCCAGCGGTCGAGCAGCACACCGGCGAACGGGCCGACCAGTGAGTACGGCAGCAGCAGGACCGCCATGGCGGAGGCGATCGCGGCGGGCGAGGTCTGCTTGTCCGGCGAGAAGACGACATAGGCGGCGAGCGCGACCTGGAAGACTCCGTCGGCGCCCTGGGACAGCAGACGGACCGCGAGCAGCCGACGGAAAGCGCTGACGCGCAGGAGTACACGCAGATCACGTCGGACAGGCATGTGAGTCAGCGTCACACACGCCTCCGTGGGGCACTTCGGCGGGACGCCTGGACGGGACACATGAGAGGGGTCACCGGACAGCCGTCCGGTGACCCCTCTCATATGGCTCCGCGTACAGCGCGTGGCTCGTACGGGAAAGCGACCGCTAGCGGTCGACCTCGCCCCTGATGAACTTCTCGACGTTCTCGCGCGCCTGGTCGTCGAAGTACTGGACCGGCGGCGACTTCATGAAGTACGAGGACGCCGACAGGATCGGGCCGCCGATGCCGCGGTCCTTGGCGATCTTCGCGGCACGCACGGCGTCGATGATGACGCCCGCGGAGTTCGGGGAGTCCCAGACCTCGAGCTTGTACTCCAGGTTCAGCGGGACATCGCCGAAGGCGCGGCCTTCGAGGCGGACGTACGCCCACTTGCGGTCGTCGAGCCAGGCGACATAGTCCGACGGGCCGATGTGGACATTGTCCGCACCCAGGTCACGGTCGGGGATCTGGGAGGTGACGGCCTGCGTCTTGGAGATCTTCTTGGACTCCAGACGCTCACGCTCGAGCATGTTCTTGAAGTCCATGTTGCCGCCGACGTTGAGCTGCATCGTGCGGTCCAGGACGACGCCCCGGTCCTCGAAGAGCTTCGCCATGACGCGGTGCGTGATGGTCGCGCCGACCTGGGACTTGATGTCGTCACCGACGATCGGGACCCCGGCCTCGGTGAACTTGTCCGCCCACTCCTTCGTGCCGGCGATGAAGACCGGAAGGGCGTTGACGAAGGCGACCTTGGCGTCGATGGCGCACTGCGCGTAGTACTTCGCGGCGGCCTCGGACCCCACGGGCAGATAGCAGACGAGGACGTCGACCTGCTTGTCCTTGAGGGTCTGGACGATGTCCACGGGTGCCTCGGGGGACTCCTCGATCGTCTGGCGGTAGTACTTGCCCAGACCGTCGAGAGTGTGGCCGCGCTGGACGGTGATGCCCGTGGTCGGCACATCACAGATCTTGATGGTGTTGTTCTCGCTGGCGCCGATGGCGTTCGCGAGGTCGAGGCCGACCTTCTTCGCGTCGACGTCGAAGGCGGCCACGAACTCGATGTCCCGCACGTGGTACTCGCCGAACTGGACGTGCATCAGACCCGGTACCTTGCCCGCCGGGTCGGCGTCCTTGTAGTACTCGACGCCCTGCACCAGCGAGGCGGCGCAGTTGCCCACGCCGACGATGGCTACGCGAACCGAACCCATTCCGGTTGCTCCCTGTTCGATCTCAGTGTTCATGATGAGACCCTGCGGAGGTGCAGGACCTCACTTGGTGGTGTCCGCGGACGGATCCGGCGGTCCTGGATGCCCCGGGGACATGCCCCCGGGAGACGCGGCGTCCAGGTGCCGGGGCAGGCCATCCGCTTTCCCCGGTGTGTCTTCCTGTGCGGCGGGACCCTCGGGGCCGGACCGTCGCTGGTCCCGTCCCGCCCGCTCGCTCTCGATGAGCTCGTTCAGCCAGCGCACTTCGCGCTCCACGGACTCCATTCCGTGGCGCTGGAGCTCAAGCGTGTAGTCGTCGAGGCGCTCACGCGTACGGGCCAGGGAGGCGCGCATCTTGTCCAGACGCTCCTCCAGCCTGCTGCGCCGCCCCTCCAGCACCCGCATCCGCACCTCGCGCTCCGTCTGGCCGAAGAAGGCGAACCGAGCAGCGAAGTGCTCGTCCTCCCAGGCATCGGGACCGGTGTGCGACAGGAGTTCCTCGAAGTGCTCCTTACCTTCCGCCGTCAGCCGATAGACGATCTTGGCGCGGCGCCCCGCCAGTGAGGCGGCGAGTGCTTCCTCGGGGGCGCTGCCCGGCTCCTCGATCAACCAGCCGTTGGCGACCAGCGTCTTGAGGCAGGGATAGAGCGTCCCGTAACTGAAGGCCCGGAAGATCCCCAGCGAGGTATTGAGCCGTTTTCGCAGCTCATAGCCGTGCATGGGGGACTCGCGGAGCAGACCGAGGACAGCGAACTCAAGGATGCCCGAGCGTCTGCTCACCCTTCGCCTCCTCCACCGTCCGGGACCCTTATGGCGTTCTGATGTATCGACTCGATACATCCTGACGATAGAACGGAGATGCAGTTGGGACAAGTGGGGTCAAGGTGAACGGCGTCACATTGACAATTCTCAGGAAGCAACTTGCCTGATTTGAGACGAACTTCGGCTCTCGGAAGGTTTTGGCCGTGCGTAGTCTGTGCGGCATGCAGACCACTGGGAACCGAACGACGCGGCTGAGCGTCAAGACTGTCGGCTTACCGGCTGTCTGCCGGATGAGCTCCCAACCGGGCTGGTCCGTATTCATTTCGGGGGGACCGGAACTCAACTGCCGCTTCCAGGCGTCCGCGCCTGCCCGAGGAGTAGTCGTTCGATGAGCGAGCACCGTCGCAAACAACCGCAGCCGCAGGGTGGCGGACGTGCCGCGGCCAGGCGTGCGGCCCAGCAGCCATCAGGCCGCCGCGCTGCCCCTTCCCAGGAAACCGTTTCGGCTTCGCACTCCGATTCGTACGAGGAGGAGACCGCCTACGGCGGGCGTGCCGCCGCCAGGCGTGCCGCCCAGCGGGGCGGCCGCCGACGTGCGCCGGATGCCGGGGGGCCGGGCCGTGGTGGACCCGGCGGTGGCCGGCGTGGCGGGGGCGGAGGGGCCGAAGGGCCCGGCCGCGGTGGCCAGCCGGGCAAGAAACGGCTGATCGACTATCCGCGCTACGGCAAATACGGCTGGCACCGATGGGTGCCGTCCTGGAAGCAGACCACCGCCCTCTCCATCGGTTTCCTCGGCTCCGTCCTCGCCGCGGGGACGATCGCGTACGCCGTGGTCCAGGTCCCCGACGACAACAAGGCGTCGAAGGCCGAGAACAACGTCTACTACTGGGACGACGGCACGCAGATGGTCGCCACCGGTGGTGAGGTCAACCGGCAGATCATCGGGATCGAGAGCATCCCCAAGGCGATGCAGTGGGCGGTCGTCTCCGCCGAGAACAAGTCGTTCTACGAAGACCCCGGTATCGATGTCATGGGCATGGGCCGGGCGCTGTTCAACATGGCCATGGGCGGTGACACGCAGGGTGGCTCGACCATCACCCAGCAGTACGTCAAGAACGCCCGCCTCGGAGACCAGAGCCAGACGTTCAGCCGTAAGTTCAAAGAGCTGTTCATCTCCATGAAGGTCGGCACGGACATGGACAAGCCCGAGATTCTGGCGGGCTATCTGAACACCTCGTACTACGGACGCGGTGCCAGCGGCATCCAGGCCGCGGCCCGTACGTACTACGGCAAGGACGCCAAGGAGCTGAACGCGAGCGAGTGCGCCTTCCTCGCCGCGCTCCTCAAGGGTCCGACGCTCTACGACCCCGCCGGACAGTCCGAGATCGACCCGGAGGCCACCGCCGCCAAGAACACCGAGCGGGCTACGGAGCGCTGGTCGTGGATTCTCGACGAGATGGTCAGGGACAAGCGCCTCGACGCGGCAGAGCGTGCCAAGTACACAAGCTTCCCGATGCCGGACCCGCCGAAGAAGAACGGCGAGCTCAGCGGACAGATCGGCTATCTGGTGGACCTGGCGAAGGCCTACTTCGTCAACAACAACGACCAGGGCACCACGGCCGAACAGCTGGCCACGGGCGGCTACGAGATCCACACGACCTTCAACAAGAAGAAGGTCCAGCAGCTCCAGAAGGCGGTCGAGAAGGTCTACGACGCCAATATCGACCCCAAGAAGCGGCCGAAGACCGACACGCACGTCCAGTTCGGCGGTGCCTCCGTCGAGCCCGCGACCGGGAAGATCGTCGCCATCTACGGCGGCCAGGACGCGGTCAAGCACTTCACCAACAACGCCGACCAGACGGGCGCGCAGGTCGGATCGACCTTCAAGCCGTATGTGCTGGCCGCCGCGATGGACAAGGGTGTGCGTGATCCGCAGGGAGGCCTGGACCAGGGCCCGGACCAGCGCACTCCCGTCTCGCCGGACAAGACGATCTACAACGGCGACAACAAGCTGAAGATCAAGAACTACGACGGTTCGATCTGGACCAACGAGGAAGGGAAGGAGTGGCTCCAGACCAACGACGGGGATGAGTCGTACGGCGACATCGATCTGCGTGAGGCGATGCGGGAATCAGCCAACTCCCCCTTCGTCCAGCTCGGCATGGACGTGGGCATCCCGGTGGTGCGGGACTACGCGATCCGGGCGGGCCTGCTGGAAAGCTCTCTCAACAAGTCCGACGTGCCGTCGTTCTCGATCGGTATCTCCGACCCCAGCGCCATCCGCATGGCGGCCTCCTACGCCACCTTCGCGTCCAGCGGCAAGCAGCGCGACCCGTACTCCGTCACCGAGGTGAAGAAGGGCGGCGGGACCGTCTACCAGCACGACAAGGGGGCGAAGACGGCGTTCTCCGCCGCGGTGGCGGACAATGTCACGGATGTCCTGAAGACCGTGGTGGAGGACGGAACGGGCAAGAACGCCCGGCTGGAGGGGCGTGAGGTGGCCGGCAAGACCGGTACCACCGACGGCAACAAGTCCGCCTGGTTCGTGGGTTACACCCCGCAGCTCTCGACCGCCATCGACATGTACCGGATGGACGACGACGCGAACAACAAGAAGCGCGAGTTCCTGGAGATGTACGGCACCGGTGATCAGGAATCGATCCACGGTGCGTCGTTCCCCTCCGAGATCTGGCACGACTACATGGCGGAGGCGCTGAAGAACGTGCCCGCCAAGGCCTTCCCCAAGCCCGAGCCCATCGGCGGCAGCTGGTACGGCGGCGGCGCCGCCAGCCCGACCCCGACGCCGAGCGAGACCCCGTCCGAGACGCCGTCGGAGACCCCCTCCGAGACGCCGTCCGAGACGCCGTCCTCGGCCCCGCCCAGCCCGAGCGACACCTGTGAGCAGATCTTCGGCTGTGGCGACAACGGCGGAGGCAATCAGGGCGGCGACAACGGCGGCGGCAATCAAGGCGGCAATCAGGGCGGTGACAACGGCGGCGGCAACGGCGGACCGAGTTCATCACCGCCGGCGACCGGCGCCGATCCGGGCGGCCAGGACGGCAGCGGTGGCTTCTTCGGAGGCTCGGGGGGTTAGCCGGCCGGGGGCGGCGGGAGGACAGCCGCTCGGCCCGACCGACGATCCTGCCCCTGGCAGCGTCCGACGTGCCTGATCGAGGGCCGTCGCACCGGTTACGCACAGACCCACTGTGCGTACCGTGCGGCGGCCCTCGTCGCGTTCACGGCCCCGTACGGCAGGATGGGCGCCATGCCCAGCGCAGAAGAGACAACCGTGCACCAGGACCGGCCGGTCGTGTCCCCCACCCGGCGGGACGAGATCGCCGCGGCCGGCAGTGAGCTGATCGGGGGCCCGATCGGGCGCTGGGCCTGGCTCGGCAGCAGCCGGCTCACGCCCGTACGTGTCGTCGCATTGGTGGCGATCGGAATGTTTGCGCTGGGCATGGCACAGAAGATGCCCTGTTACGAATGGGCCTGGTTCCGGGGCGCCAGCTCGCAGTACACCCACGCCTGCTACTCGGACATTCCGCACCTCTATCTGGGGCGTGGCTTCGCCGACAACCTGGTGCCGTACTTCGACCGGCTGAACGGCGACATGCCGTATCTGGAGTACCCCGTACTGACCGGCCTCTTCATGGAGGTCGCCTCCTGGCTCACGCCGGGCGGCTCCATCCAGTACCGCGAGCAGATGTACTGGATGGTCAACGCGGGGATGCTGATGATCTGCGCCGCGGTCATCGCGGTCTGTGTCGCACGCACCCACCGGCGCCGCCCCTGGGACGCCCTGCTGGTCGCTCTGGCGCCCGCTTTCGCGCTCACCGCCACCATCAACTGGGATCTGCTGGCCGTGGCGCTCACCGCCGCGGCGATGCTGATGTGGTCCCGCGGCCGGACGCTGGCCTTCGGCATCCTCATCGGGCTCGCGACCGCCGCCAAGCTCTATCCCGTTCTGCTGATGGGACCGCTGTTCGTGCTGTGCTGGCGGGCCGGGAGGTTCCGGGAGTACGGCACGGCCCTGCTGGGCACGGCGGGCGCGTGGCTGGCGGTGAATCTGCCGGTGATGGTGCTCGCACCCGAGGGGTGGAAGAAGTTCTACACCTTCAGCCAGGAGCGGCAGGTGGACTTCGGGTCCTTCTGGCTGATCATCACACAGCGCACGGGCAAGTCACTGGAGGTCGACACCGTCAACACCTATGCGATGGTGCTGATGGTGCTGGCGTGCGCGGGCATCGGGCTGCTGGCCCTGACGGCCCCGCGCCGGCCGCGTTTCGCGCAGCTCGCCTTCCTTGTCGTCGCCGCGTTCATCCTCACCAACAAGGTCTACTCGCCGCAGTACGTACTGTGGCTGATTCCGCTGGCCGCCCTGGCACGGCCGCGCTGGCGGGACTTCCTGATCTGGCAGGCCTGCGAGGTCATGTACTACCTGGGCATCTGGATGTACCTCGCGTACACGACGAGCGGTGACGCCCACAAGGGCCTGCCCACGGAGGGATACCAGCTCGCCATCGCCCTGCATCTGGCGGGGACGCTGTATCTGTGCGCGCTGGTCGTACGGGACGCCCTGCTGCCCGAGCGGGACGGTGTACGGACGGACGGTACGGACGACCCTTCGGGCGGTGTGCTGGACGGCGCGAAGGACGTGTTCGTACTCGGACAGGCCCGCCGCTCGACGGAGCAGACGGCTCAGACGGTGGAGGCACCGCGCGTCGAGTGGGGGATGCGGCCGCCCGGAGCGGCCTGAGAGCGGCTCGGTGCGGGCTTGCCGCGCGCTTCCCAGGCTCCGGCTCCTCCGGGCTCCCCTGCGCCTTTCCGAAGGCTTCCTGGCGCTCCGGACTCCACTGAGACGCTCAGAGCGCTTGTGAGGGCGCTCTGAGCGCGGTGCCGCGAGGGGCGGTGCTGCGAGGGCGCCGGGGGCCGCGGGCGGGCCTGGCGTCAGCGGTCGACGAGGCGGTCGAACTGGGTTGTCGTGTGGCGCAGATGGGCCACCAGTTCGTCGCCGACCTTGGGCTCGTCGGCCTCCGAGGGCACGAACAGGATCGAGACCTGCATGTGCGGGGGCTCGGCGAACCAGCGCTGCTTCCCGGCCCAGACGAACGGGGAGAGATTGCGGTTGACCGTGGCCAGACCGGCGCGGGCGACGCCCTTGGCGCGGGGCATCACGCCATGCAGGGCCTTGGGTGCCTCCAGGCCGACGCCGTGGGACGTACCTCCCGCGACAACCACCAGCCAGCCGTCCGAGGCGGCCTTCTGCTGCCGGTAGCCGAACCGGTCGCCCTTGACGACCCGGGTGACGTCCAGGACGGAGCCGCGGTACTCGGTGGCCTCGTGGTCGCCGAGCCAGAGCCGGGTTCCGATACGGGCGCGGAAACGGGTCTGCGGGAACTGCTGCTGCAACCGGGCCAGCTCACTGGAGCGCAGATGGCTGACGAACATGGTGTGCAGCGGGAGCCGTGCCGCGCGCAGCCGGTCCATCCAGCCGATGACCTCCTCGACCGCGTCGGAGCCGTCCGTACGGTCGAGCGGAAGGTGCAGGGCGAAGCCCTCCAGACGTACGTCCTCGATGGCGGCGTGGAGCTGGCCCAGCTCTTCCTCCTTCACGCCATGGCGCTTCATGGAGGACATGCACTCGATGACGACACGGGCGCCGACCAGCGCGAAGACCCCGTCGACGGACGAGACGGAGCGGATGACGCGGTCGGGCAGCGGAACCGGCTCCTCGCCCCGCCTGAAGGGGGTGAGCACAAGGAGGTCACCGCTGAACCAGTCCTTGATCCGGGCGGCCTCGTAGATGGTGCCCACGGCCAGCGTGTCGGAGCCGAAGCGTGTGGTCTCGTCGGCGAGGCGCTCATGGCCGAAGCCGTAGCCGTTGCCCTTGCAGACCGGGACAAGCCCCGGGAATTGCTCGATGACCGACTTCTGGTGCGCCCGCCAGCGCGCGGTGTCGACGTAGAGGGAGAGCGCCATGCCGGTCCGGAACCTTTCTCGGGGCTGCGGTGTATGAAGGGTATGAGTGGTCTTGGGGTTCTTGAGGGCTTTACGGAAATGTCCACCGCACGTGTCCGCGGCCCATCATCGCGGTTAACGGCGCGACATGTAGATGTCGAGCGCCTTGTGGAGCAGTTTGTTGAGCGGGAAGTCCCACTCGCCGATGTACTCGACGGCCTCGCCGCCGGTGCCCACCTTGAACTGGATCAGACCGAAGAGATGGTCGGTCTCGTCGAGCGAGTCGGAGATACCGCGAAGGTCGTAGACGGTGGCGCCCATCGCGTAGGCGTCGCGCAGCATCCGCCACTGCATCGCGTTCGAGGGCCGGACCTCGCGCTTGTGGTTGGCGGACGCGCCGTAGGAGTACCAGACATGGCCGCCGACGATCAGCATCGTCGCCGCCGCGACGTTCTCGCCCTCGTGCTGGGCGAAGTACAGACGCATACGGTTGGGGTCCTCGGCGTTCAGCACGGACCACATCCGCTGGAAGTACGAGAGCGGGCGCGGCCGGAAGTGGTCACGTTCGGCCGTGATCTCGTAGAGCCGCTGCCACTCGGCGAGGTCGTCGTAGCCGCCCTGGACGACATCGACGCCGGCCTTCTCCGCCTTCTTGATGTTGCGCCGCCAGAGCTGGTTGAAGCCCTTGAGGACATCGTCCAGCGAGCGGTTGGCCAGGGGCACCTGGAAGACATAGCGCGGTTGTACGTCCCCGAAGCCGGCGCCGCCGTCCTCGCCCTGCTGCCAGCCCATCTTGCGCAGCCGGTCGGACACCTCGAAGGCGCGGGGCTCGATGTGTGTGGCCTCGACATCGCGCAGGCGCTTGACGTCCGGGTCCTGGATGCCGGACTTGATGGCGCCCGCGTCCCAGCGGCGGATGACGACCGGGGGGCCCATCTTCACGGAGAAGGCGCCCTGGTGCTTGAGGTGCGCCAGCATCGGCTGGAGCCAGTCGTCCAGGTTGGGGGCGTACCAGTTGAGCACCGGGCCCTCGGGCAGATACGCCAGATACCGCTTGATCTTGGGGAGCTGACGGTAGAGCACCAGTCCGGCGCCGACGAGCTGGTCGTTCTTGTCGAACCAGCCCAGGTTCTCGGAGCGCCACTCCGTCTTGACGTCAGCCCATGCCGGGACCTGGCAATGACTCGCCGCGGGCAGGCTCTGGATGTACGCCAGATGCTGCTCTCGGCTGATGGTCCTCAGGGTAAGGCTCATGCGGGGCGCTCCTCGGCAGGTGTGTCCCCATGGATACAGGGGCTCCGGCTCTCGCGCCGAAGCCTACTGCGCCGATGGAGCGCCCGGTCTGGCCGTGTACGGAGCGGCCGTCAGCCGATGACTCCGCCGAACAGTCCGCCGTGTGACATTCCGAGGAAGAAGCCGACCGCGGAGGCTCCCAGCCCGAGGATGTTGAGGAAGCGTTCACGGGTCGTGACGGAGATGAACTGCCCGTACGCACCCGTCAGGATCCCGATCAGTCCGGCCCATGAGCTGAGCAGATGCAGGTTGTAGAAGAAGGCCGAGAAAAAAGCGAGAAGTCCCAGTGTCAGCGTCACCGCGACCAGCGCGTCCTGGCGGGGATGACGCTTGCCGTCCGTGGAGAAGAGGGAGGTGGCGGAGTTCGGTCGCATTGCCTGTGCCATGTGGCACCTCCTGGCCATAGCCGGAAGGCGGCGCATCGTAGCGTCGCACACACCCGATGTGTACAGATTGCGGCCGGGGGCGGCCGGATTTCAAGCGGAAGCCGCAGTGCGGGTAGTCTGTACGGTCTGCACCGGTGTCTGCCCAGGCCAGCACACAATCCCTCGTACCGCGAGCCGGATTGTCAGTGGCGGCCGATACCGTTGCTCACGCATCACGACCCTCCTGCCACGGAACGACCGTGGCCGCTGAGTCCAAAGGAGGTGGGTTCCACATGCGTCACTACGAGGTGATGGTCATCCTCGACCCCGATCTCGAGGAGCGCGCTGTCTCCCCGCTGATCGAGAACTTCCTCTCCGTCGTCCGTGAGGGCAACGGAAAGGTCGAGAAGGTCGACACCTGGGGCCGTCGTCGTCTCTCTTACGAGATCAAGAAGAAGCCCGAGGGCATCTACTCGGTCATCGACCTTCAGGCCGAGCCTGCGGTCGTCAAGGAGCTCGACCGACAGATGAACCTGAACGAGTCGGTCCTCCGGACCAAGGTCCTCCGTCCCGAGACCCACTGAGCATCTAGCTCAGAGGTCATCGGGTCCGAGTAGCAGCAAGCAGCCAGAAGCAATCCCCGCCGAGAGGTTCACCCATGGCAGGCGAGACCGTCATCACGGTCGTCGGCAATCTCGTCGACGACCCCGAGCTGCGCTTCACCCCGTCCGGTGCGGCGGTCGCGAAGTTCCGCGTCGCGTCCACTCCTCGCACCTTCGACCGTCAGACCAATGAGTGGAAGGACGGCGAGAGCCTGTTCCTGACCTGCTCGGTCTGGCGTCAGGCGGCGGAGAACGTCGCCGAGTCGCTTCAGCGAGGCATGCGCGTCGTCGTGCAGGGCCGGCTGAAGCAGCGGTCGTACGAGGACCGCGAGGGCGTCAAGCGCACGGTCTACGAGCTGGATGTCGAGGAAGTCGGCCCCAGCCTCAAGAACGCCACGGCCAAGGTCACCAAGACCACCGGCCGTGGTGGCCAGGGCGGCTACGGCGGCGGCCAGGGCGGCGGCGGCAACTGGGGCGGCGGCCCCGGTGGTGGAGGCCAGCAGGGCGGTGGCGGTGCTCCCGCCGACGACCCGTGGGCCACCAGCGCGCCGGCCGGCGGCGGCCAGCAGCCGCAGAGCGGCGGGGGCAATGGAGGCGGCTGGGGCGGAAGCTCCGGCGGCGGCTACTCGGACGAGCCTCCCTTCTAGGGCGGGCTCGTACCCCACTTCTTGATCACACAGGAGAAACACCATGGCGAAGCCGCCTGTGCGCAAGCCTAAGAAGAAGGTCTGCGCTTTCTGCAAGGACAAGACCCAGTACGTGGACTACAAGGACACGAACATGCTGCGGAAGTTCATTTCCGACCGCGGCAAGATCCGTGCCCGCCGCGTCACCGGCAACTGCACGCAGCACCAGCGTGATGTCGCCACGGCCGTCAAGAACAGCCGTGAGATGGCGCTGCTGCCCTACACGTCCACCGCGCGATAAGGGAAGGGTGACCGACTCATGAAGATCATCCTCACCCATGAGGTCTCAGGCCTCGGTGCCGCCGGTGACGTCGTCGACGTCAAGGACGGCTACGCTCGCAACTACCTGGTCCCGCGCGGTTTCGCGATCCGCTGGACCAAGGGTGGCGAGAAGGACGTGGCGCAGATCCGCCGCGCCCGCAAGATCCACGAGATCGCGACCATCGAGCAGGCCAACGAGATCAAGGCCCGTCTCGAAGCCGTCAAGGTGCGGCTGGCTGTTCGCTCTGGCGACGCCGGTCGTCTCTTCGGTTCCGTCACTCCGGCCGACCTCGCTTCCGCGATCAAGTCCGCCGGTGGCCCGGAGGTCGACAAGCGCCGTATCGAGCTGGGTTCGCCGATCAAGACCCTGGGCTCGCACCAGGTGTCTGTGCGTCTGCACCCCGAGGTCGCCGCGAAGCTCGGCATCGAGGTCATCGCCGCGTAAGCGCTGCGCTCGGCAGAGCATGGAGAGGGCCGCATCCCGTCAGGGGTGCGGCCCTCTCGCTGTTGTCGCTGTTGTTGTCGCTGATGTTTCACGTGAAACGGGCACCCTGGATGGCTCGCTCCTGAATGTTTCACGTGAAACGGCGACCAGCGCTGGTGCACCGCGTCAGCGTGTAGCACCCGTGACGAGCCAACGGCTGGAGCGTGTGCGCAGCCAGAGCGTCAGCATGCGGACCGCCATCATCAGTCCCATCGCCCACCAGAGTGCTGTCAGACCACCGCCCAGAGCGGGGACGAGTAGAGCGACCGGTGCGAAGACCGCCAGTGTCACCAACATCGCCCCGGCCAGATAGGGGCCGTCCCCCGCGCCCATCAGTACGCCGTCCAGTACGAAGACAATGCCCGCGACCGGCTGGGAGACGGCCACGACCAGCAGGGCAGGCAACAGGGTGTCCCGGACCACCTGGTCGCCGGTGAAGAGCGGGATGAACAGCGGGCGGGCGAGCACAATCAGAGCGCCGAGCAGCACACCGGAGACGATTCCCCACTGCACCATGCGACGGCAGGCCTCTTGGGCGCCCTTGATGTCGTCGGCCCCGAGATAGCGACCTATGATCGCCTGGCCCGCGATCGCTATCGCGTCGAGCGCGAAGGCCATCAGACTCCACAGCGACAGGATGATCTGGTGGGCGGCCACGTCAGCGTCGCCCAGGCGTGCCGCGACCGCGGTGGCGATCATCAGTACCGCGCGCAGCGAGAGCGTACGGACCAGCAGGGGCACGCCGGCCTGGGCACTGGCCCGTATCCCCGCGGAGTCCGGGCGCAGCGAGGCGCCATGCCGGCGCGCTCCTCGTACGACAACCACCAGATAGACGGCGGCCATCGCGCACTGGGCGATGACCGTGCCCCAGGCCGAGCCCGCGATACCGAGACCGGCACCATAGACAAGGACGGCGTTGAGCGCAGCGTTGGCGCCGAATCCGCCGATGGCGACATAGAGCGGGGTCCGGGTGTCCTGGAGCCCGCGCAGTATGCCGGTCGCAGCCAGTACAACCAGCATGGCCGGGATACCCAGGCTGGAGATCCGCAGATAGGTGATGGCGTATGGGGCGGCGGTGTCCGAAGCCCCGAAGAGGCCGATGAGCCAGGGTGCGGCGGGCAGGGTGGCGGCGATGACAGCGGCGCCGAGAAGCAGGGCCAGCCAGATACCGTCCATGCCCTGACGGATGGCGCCCGGGAGATCGCCGGCGCCGACGCGACGGGCGACGGCCGCGGTGGTGGCGTAGGCGAGGAAGACGAAGACGCTCACCGCGGTGGTGAGGAGAGCGGCAGCGATGCCCAGCCCGGCCAGTTGCGGGGTGCCGAGATGGCCGACGATCGCACTGTCCACCATCACGAAGAGCGGCTCGGCGACAAGAGCGCCGAAGGCGGGAACGGCGAGTGCGAGGATCTCGCGATCGTGCCGTCGCCGTAGGGTTCTGGATCCCGCGGGGGCCTGTGTCATGCGGTCAATCTAATCTTCCACAGGTAAGCGGCGCAATCAACTTGCAGTCCTTACTTGTCTCCTCGGTGAGGGCTCTGCTGTGCGCTGTTTGTTCTGATCTTGGTCCAGTCGGGAAAGTTTTTCTCCCCCACAGCCGGTGGATGGAAAAAGGCCAGCTCAAGTGGGGTGCGATGAGGTCGCTATGACTTTGTCCACAGTGCTGTCCCCCGGTCCGTGCACAGGTTCGCGGGGGTTCTCCACAGCATCTGATCCGTCGTCCACATGGCCTGTGGATAACCAGATTGGCTGACGGTGCAGACGGGCCTACCGTGGACCGGCGTCCGACGCGCCGGAACCGGAGTCAGGCCTCTCGTTTTGTCAGTGTCGTGCCGTAGAAACAGTGGCACGGCGAGGTCCGCGGCGCGGACGTGAGGAGGTGGCCGGTGAGCATTCCCGAGCCATTGGACGACCCTTGGACCGATGCCGGTCCCAGTGACCGTCTGCCTGTCTCCCGGCAGCGCCGTGGTGAGGGCCGAGGCCGCGACGAGCAGCATGAGCGTGGGCGTGACACCGGGGTCTGGGACGGCGGATCCACGGGTTTCGAGCGGGTTCCGCCGCAGGATCTCGACGCCGAGCAGTCCGTCCTCGGCGGCATGCTGCTGTCCAAGGACGCCATCGCCGATGTCGTGGAGATCATCAAGGGGCATGACTTCTACCGCCCCGCGCACGAGACCGTCTTCCAGGCCGTCCTCGACCTCTACGCGAAGGGCGAGCCGGCCGACCCGATCACGGTGGCGGCCGAGCTGACCCGACGCGGGGAGATCACCCGCGTCGGCGGGGCCTCGTATCTGCACACACTCGTCCAGTCGGTGCCGACCGCGGCCAACGCGTCGTACTACGCGGAGATCGTCCATGAGCGGGCGGTGCTGCGCCGGCTGGTCGAGGCGGGCACCAAGATCACGCAGATGGGATACGCGGCCGACGGCGACGTCGACGAGATCGTCAACTCCGCCCAGGCCGAGATCTATGCCGTCACCGAGCAGCGGACCAGCGAGGACTATCTGCCGCTCGGCGACATCATGGAGGGCGCGCTCGACGAGATCGAGGCCATCGGTTCCCGCAGCGGGGAGATGACGGGTGTGCCGACGGGCTTCACGGACTTCGACTCCCTCACCAACGGCCTGCATCCCGGCCAGATGATCGTCATCGCCGCCCGTCCCGCGATGGGCAAGTCCACGCTCGCGCTGGACTTCGCCCGTGCCGCGTCCATCAAGAACAATCTGCCCAGCGTGATCTTCTCGCTCGAAATGGGCCGCAACGAGATCGCGATGCGTCTGCTGTCGGCGGAGGCCCGAGTGGCGCTGCACCATATGCGCTCCGGCACGATGACGGACGAGGACTGGACCAGACTGGCCCGCCGTATGCCGGACGTGTCCCAGGCCCCGCTCTACATCGACGACTCGCCGAATCTCTCGATGATGGAGATCCGGGCCAAGTGCCGTCGCCTCAAGCAGCGCAACGACCTCAAGCTGGTGGTCATCGACTATCTCCAGCTCATGCAGTCCGGTGGCTCGAAGCGCGCCGAGAGCCGCCAGCAGGAGGTCTCGGACATGTCGCGAAACCTCAAGCTCCTCGCCAAGGAGCTGGAGCTGCCGGTCATCGCGCTGTCACAGCTCAACCGTGGCCCCGAGCAGCGCACGGACAAGAAACCGATGGTCTCCGACCTGCGTGAATCGGGCTCCATCGAGCAGGACGCGGACATGGTGATCCTGCTGCACCGCGAGGACGCCTACGAGAAGGAGTCCCCCCGCGCGGGCGAGGCCGACCTGATCGTGGCCAAGCACCGTAACGGCCCGACAGCCACGATCACCGTGGCCTTCCAGGGCCACTACTCCCGCTTCGTGGACATGGCGCAGACCTGACGCCCGAGTTTTGTAGGGTCTCAAATTTCGCGGCACAATCTCAGCTCCGATGGCATATCGGCGGCACTTATGCCGTCTCCGTGAGACTTGCTGGTCGAGGCCGTCACCTTTTCGAGTGACGGAGGCTCTGGAGCATTCCGCCCGACGATGCGGCGCTGACACCCTTGGCTACATGGGCTATTGCCCGTGGGCTGGGGGTGTGGGGTGGACAGTGCGGCTGTGACGGTGAGCGTTCGTCGGCCAGATGGCCCTCCCACCGAGGACGAAGAGTGGGACTTGGCGCCCATCGGCCTCCTGCAGTCGGCTCAGCCCTGGCGGACGTTCCGTTGGTACAAGGGCCAGAAGCACTACTCGGGCACCTACTGGTCGGCGACTATGCGCGATCACGTGATCTACGAGTCGCGACTGGAGCTGTCGCGGTTGCTCTTCGCTGATTTCGATCGGTCCGTACGCGGCATCGTGGCCCAGCCCTTCTTGCTGAAGACGGTGCTGGAGGGGAGGGTCCGGAAGCACATCCCGGACTATCTCCTGCTCACCGGGCAGGTCCCGGTGGTCGTCGACGTCAAGCCGCTGCACCGGTTGTCCAAGCCGGAGGTGGAGTTCACCTTTGGCTGGACTCGGCGAGCGGTGGAGTCGCGGGGATGGAAGTACGAAGTCTGGAGCGAGCATCCGACCGTGGAGCTGGAAAACATCCGGTTCCTGGCGGGCTATCGAAGGGACTGGCTGTTCAGCCCCAAGGTTCTGGATGAGCTGCGGGGAGCTGACCTCGATGGTGTCTCTTTGGGGCAGGCTACGTGCTGTCTGCCGGATCGCCCGGAGCCTCAAGTGCGTTCTGCTGTCCATCATTTGCTCTGGACGCAGTCTCTCGTTACCGATCTCGATCGACCGCTCAGCCCTTCCCATGTTCTGAGGTGGGTGGCATGAGCAGGGCGGGGGCTCGGGTCGGGGTCGGTACGCGCTTCTGCTACGACGGAGAGACCGTCGAGGTGGTGGAGATGGCCGCGACCACAGCGGGCAACGAAGTGGTCTTGAAGGACGCCCACGGGCGACTTCTGCGGCTGTCGCTCAAGGAGCTGCTGTTCTCAGACCGCGCCGCCATCAGTCCCGACGGTCCGGGACCGTCGGCAGACGACGAGGGTGAGATCGCCTCCGTAGTCCTCGCGCAGCTTGACGAGGCGGAGAAGAGGAAGGTCCTTGATCGGGCTGAGCATGTCCGCGAGGTGCTGACGGGTTACCGGTCCGGCAGCCCAGAACTCGCGCGTGCTGACGAACCTCGCCCCGAGTACTCGCCGGAGAGGCCGTTGGAGGCCAGATACGCGTCGAAGATCGCCGAACTCGGAATGGGCCTCCGCACCTTGAAGCGCTGGATCGCCGAATTCCGGGAGCACGGAGAGGCTGGGCTTGCCCCCAAGAAGGGACCGGCTCGGAGGTCGGAGATCGCGGCCGATGAGCGGTGGGTGGAGACCGCGTTGGAAGTCATGGTCGAGCACACAGATCAGTCGAAGCCGTCGCGCACGTTGGTGATCGAGCGGACCCGGGCACGGGTGATCGCGCGGTTCGGACCAGATGCGGTGAAGATGCCGAGCCGGGCGACGGCGTTTCGACTGCTGGAGGAGCTGGAACGGCGACATCCACTATTCCGGCTGAGTACGAAACGCAACCGGGACATCGCTGGTCGGCCGGAGGGCGTCTACGGGAAGCTGCGGCCGACGCGGCCAGGTGAGTATCTGCTGATGGACTCCACTCGGCTGGATGTGTTCGCGTTCGACCCGTTCACACTCAAGTGGGTCCAGGCCGAGCTGACGGTCGCGATGGACTGGTACACCCGCTGCCTCACCGGGATCCGGGTCACGCCAGTCTCCACGAAGGCGGTGGACGTCAGCGCGGTGCTCTTCCAGTCATTCCGCCCGCGGCCTGCGGGGCGGGACTGGCCACGGCACGCGGTCTGGCCCGAGCACGGCATCCCCCGGACCGTCCTGGTCGACGTCGATGGGGCCGTCGGTCCGGGGCTCGCGTCTCCTCCGCTGGTTCCCGAGACGCTGGTTGTCGATCACGGCAAGGTCTACGTCTCGGAACATCTGACCAGCGTCTGCCGTCGGATGGGCATCTCGATCCAGCCCGCACGGTTGCGAACGGGACGGGACAAAGGGCCGGTTGAGCGCTACTTCCGCACCCTGCGCGAGGGGCTGTTGCAGATACTGCCCGGCTACAAGGGCCCTGACATCCACTCCCGGGGCGAGAGCCCGGAGGACGACGCGTTCTTCTTCCTCGACGAGCTGGAAGCCATCGTCCGGGAGTGGACGGCGACGGTCTATCACTGCCGGCCGCACGCGGGTCTGGTCGATCCTGGGGTGCCTGGGCTGAGGATGTCCCCGGCGAAGATGTTCGAGCACGGCATGGCCAGGGCCGGCTACATCGAGGTCCCCCGTGACCGGGACCTTGGCTTCGAGTTCCTGCAGACGAAGTGGCGCACGGTCCAGCACTATGGCGTCGAGATCGGCCGCCGACGCTACAGCGGGCCGGGCCTTCCGGAGGCGGGTATCCGCAGCCCCTACGACGGCCCGGTGAAGAACGGCTGGCCGTTCCAGGTCGACCCGGACGACATCACCCGGATCTACTTCCGCAACCCTTCGACCCGCGAGTGGCACACCCTGACGTGGGAACACGCGCCGTCGGCGCGGATGCCGCTGAGTGAGGACTCACTGATTTTCGCCCGGCAGCTGGCCGCTGGGAAGTACCGCTTCCCTGATGACCGGCTCGCCGTGGCTGATCTGTTGGAGCGGTGGAACCTTGGGCTGGGCACCACCCTCGCAGAGCGGCGCATGGTCCTGCGGCTCTCGCGTGAGCAGGCCGCCATCGAGCTGCCTCCGACCGAGGAGGAGACGGTCGTCTCGCTTCCCTCCGTACGCAGAGCCCTCGGGCAGGCCGAAGTTCTGGAGAAGCCGGCGGGGGAACCGCTGCCGGAGAGCGTCGAGATGGGCGATGACGACGAGGCCGATCTGGAAGATCTCGCCGCTGAGGACGACTTCTACGCCGACGCTCTGGAGGATGTGTGAGTACGGACTCCCCGCCGGGCCTGGGCAATCTGGCCCTGTCGCGCAAGGAGGACTGGAAGGCGTTCGCCGAGACCCCGCGCCGGATCCAGCCCGAACAACTGACTCGCCGCCAGGTGAAGGCCCTGGGCGAGGAGGCGAGAGTTGAGCGTGATCGGCTGCTGCGGGAGTGGCATGCGAACCTGGGGCCGATCAAGACGCCTCAGCTGGCGGAACTGCACGACGACTTGTGGGACATCGTCGACAGCAACGTGCAGGACGGCGACAAGGCGAAGGGCGCCGTGGCGGTCGACGCATTCCCCGGACTCGGGAAGACCACCTCGGTGCTGGCCTTCCTTGGCGAGTTCCATCGTAGGGAGATCGCCGAGCGGGGCGCCTTCACCGCGGCGGGGAATGAGCGCCTCCCGGTCTGCCGGGTCGGGCTGACCGGCAACACCGGGATGAAGGATCTCAACCGGTCCCTGCTGGAGTTCTTCGGCCATCCCGGGCGCAACCGCGGGACCACCGCCCAGTTCGGCCAGCGGGCCCTGGACTGCGTGGTGTCCTGCGAGGTCCGTCTGCTCGCTCTTGATGACCTGCACTTCCTGAAGTGGAATCAGAAGAACGGCATCGAGGTCAGCAACCACCTCAAATGGATCGCCAACGAGTTCCCCGTGACGCTTGTGATGATCGGCGTGGGCCTCGCCGGCAAGGGCCTGTTCAGCGAGGGCGACTCCCGGCGGAATACGGCACTGGCTCAGACTGGGCGCCGCACCACCCGGCTGGGCATGCGGCCCTTCACGATCGAGTCCGAGGCCGGCCGGCGGGAATGGCGGCAGATGCTGCTGGCCCTCGAACAGCGCGTCGTCCTGGCCGACAAGCATCCTGGGATGCTCGCGGACGACCTCTCCGACTACCTCTTCGCCCGCAGCACTGGACACATCGGCTCCCTCATGACACTGATCAACCGGGGCTGCCAGCGGGCGGTCCGCAGTGGCGCCGAGCGCCTCAGTCGTGACTTGCTCGACGGAGTGAAGAACGATGAGGCATCCGAGGCGGCCCGCAAAGAGCTCGAAGCGGCGTTGGAGAAACGACACCTGACGAGCCGGCCGCGATCCCAGCGCCGCCCGGCGGCATGAACGACACCGTCCGGACCCTGCCGATTCGGATGCGGCCCCTGGCAGGCGAGGCACTCGATTCCTGGCTGGAGGCACTGGCAGGGAGACTGGATGCGCAGCTCGGCGAGGTGCTGCGGCACCTGGGACTCCCGGTCAGGGACCGGTCGGGGAATCACCTGCGGGGCATTCCCTCGGACTGGACGATTCTGCTCAACGAGCAACAGATCGCGGCCATCACGCACGCGAGCGGGCTGGACGAACAGATCGTCAGGGGCATGACGCTCGCCCATTTCGACTCACGGGCCGTGAGTATCAATTTCGAGCAGCGGTACGTGAATCGCCGTGTCCTCTGGGGCCGCGGCGGGGGCTCGCGGTTCTGCCCCGACTGCCTGCGGGAGACCGGTGGCCGCTGGCAATTGTTCTGGCGTCTGGGCTGGGCTTTCGCCTGTCCTCGGCACGGCCGGCTGCTGGCGGACTGCTGCCCTCAGTGCGAGCGCGTCCCCCGTCAGCGGCCCCGCTCCGGGCAGGTTGTTCCCCACCCGGGAGGCTGCGGCAACCCAGCCGCCCATACCGGCAACCCCGTCACCGGTGGCTGCGGCTTCGATCTTTCACAGACCCGTACGCTCCGACTGCCTGCGGCGCATCCCGTCCTCAGGGCCCAGGAGCTGCTGATGAACGTCATCGAGACGGACATCGCAGACTTCGGTCCCTACGCACTCGACCCGCAGCCGTCCCGGGCAGCATTGGCCGACGTCCGGGCGATCGGCGGGCGGGTACTGGCAGACCTGCCCGCACACGACCTCAGGAATCTGGTGCCGGCGGACCTCGCCGAGGACTACTTCACCGTCGATCCCGGCTCCCAACTCGCCCTGAGAGCAGTGGAACGGCCCGGCTTCATGGCCCCGCCGCGAGCCGTGAGTACAGCCGTCGCGGTGAGCATCGCCCTGCACGTTCTCGGACAGCCCGATGTCCACCGGGCGGGGACCGAGTTGCGTGGCCTGCTGGAGGCGATGCGTGAGGAGCTCTGGCAGATCAGCGCCACCAGCATCGACAGCTGGGGTCGTGGCCTGAGTCCCGTCCTGAGCGCGGTGAATCTGTCCGCCCTCGCCCCATCGCTCCGACCCAGCGAACACCTCCGCTACCGCACCCCCACTGACATGCCCCGGCTCCCGAAGAGGACGGTCCGGGAGATCGAAGATCGGGCACGGAAGATGCCCAGCATGTTCTGGCCGTCCTGGACGGTCCGGCTCACCCCTCCCGACGGCGTCTATCCCCGCATCCTCGCTCCGGTCCTGGCCGCCTCCCTGCTGGTCATCGACAGCAAGGTCCGCCTGGAGGATGCCGCTGAGCACCTCGGTTCGGTCACCGACGGCATCGGTATTTCCCGCATCCTGCAGATGCTGGACGACCAGCCGCATTGGGCGGACTCCGTTGCCGCATTGGTCCGACTCTCCGATCACCTCGATGCGACCGAGGTTCCCATCGACTACCAGCGGCGGCGGAGCCTGGACTACGCCCAGCTATTGCCGCATGAGCATTGGCGGGACATCTGCCGCCGCACCGGCGCACTTCCCGGAAACGGACTCCGTGAGCGCGTCGTCCGCTGCCAGCTGTTTCAGCGCATCAGCGGCCTTCCCGCTGAAGCCGCCCCCGACCACTCCAGCATCAACGAGGCACGGTTCAGGGCCGAGGCCGCCCGCTTCGCCACCATCCAAACTCCTTATCTGGCCGACGTGTTGAACGAGGAGGCCCGCACCTTCTTGGCTGCCCACGGCATTCATGAAGAGCCGGCGACCTGGCAGCCGCCCCTGACCTTGCTGAGCGGACTCGCTCTTCCTGGACCTGATCTGGACCGCATCGACGTGGCCAAGTTGCACCAGTTCGTCCGGCAGCACAAGAGTCCCGTCCGGCAGGCGGCTGAGACCTTCGGCACCAGCATCGAGGTCATCCGCCTCATGTTGGATGAACAACCTGCCCCGGCTCTCCCACCGACCGAGGCCACCGCCAAGGCGACCGGCCTCATCCGTTTCAAAGCACGCCAAGAAGTACCGAAGGAGACCTTCACCAGCCTCTACCTGGATGAACACCGCTCGCTTCAGCAGATCGCCGAACACACCGGCTTCTCCCGCCAGATGCTGACAGCTCTCGCCCGCGAGTACGGCATCCCGATCCGCGATGGCCCCCAGGACTACAAGCGTCGCGGAACCATCGAACGGGCGTGGCTCATCGAGCAGTACGTCGTTCGGCGACGCACTCTGCCCGACCTTGCCCGCGAGACCGGCATGAGCACTGCGAACATGGCCCGCTGGGCCCACATCCACAAGATCCCTCTTCGCCCCCGCGGCGGCGGAAGCCACAAGACTGCCCTGCAGGTGACCGCGCAGGCGGCCAGCACCCCCGCAATTCTGCGCAAGGCCCTCACCGGCGCCTTCGCCTGGCAGCGACTCGAACGGTTCGCGGCCGCGTCGTCCTACCCCACGATCGGTGAGGCGGCCAAGGCCCTGAGCATCCACCCGTCGGCCCTGGTGATTCAGATCAATCGCCTTGAACGTGACCTCGGGAAGACGCTGTTGGAACGTGCGGAACGTGGCCGGGCCATGAAACTGACCCCCTTCGGCAAGAAGGTCATGGGGGCCGTCTGCACGAGGTTGAATCAGCCTTGATGCTGAGCGTCATCCGCTGCGAACTGCGAGCCGATGTTGTTCCACATGAAGCCGTCTTTCCAGTCCGTCTTGTTGGCCGCCCAGCTGAGCATGGCGGTCAGCACCTTCTCCTGGGAGATGGTTCGCGTCTGATAGTGCTCGGCCGCTATGCCGTCCCGGAATTCGAGTTGGTACGTGTTGTCGTCGCGCAGCAGCACCTGGACATACCAACTGCCCTCCATGTCCTCCTCCACGCGCTCCAGGACCAGATGCGCGTTCCCGCGCTGGAGGTTGGCCACCATCCGGCCTATCGCCGGCTTCGTGGGCTTCTTCACCACCTGCCCCGCCTCATCAGTTGCAATCAGCATGGCCCGATCCTCCAACATGGCTCTGACATTGCCCCAGCGAGCAGGCACAGATCTTCGCCATCATGGGCCGGTGACCACATGGATGCGCTGCTACTGGGACGAGGAAGACACCTGGTTCTACTTCGAGGTCGACGCCGAAAGCTGGGTGATCCGGCAGGTCGAACTCGAAGGGCCCGAGCTGACCCCGATCGCGGCTGCCTCCCTCGCCGAGTGGCAGCGGGCCTATGACGCAGGCCGACTCGATGAGTACGACAGCAGGTTTGGGATCACAGCTGAACTGCCCATCTCAGAGTGGGAGGGGCACGATCCGGAGCTGCTGACTTCGGAGGAGTTCGAGGATCACTGGAGAGCCGCACGCCGGCAGATCGCGGCCCGGCCTCGCTGACCCCTTGGCCCTGCGGGTGGCCCCGCCTGGGGCTGGTGAACGGCAGGACTCAGAGGCGTGGGACGATCGCGCGATGTTGAGGAGCATTGAGGTCACCGCGGAGCTCGTCGGCCTCAGCCGTGGCGACGGGTTTCATAATGTGCACTGGCAGGGCAGGCTCGCCGTGAACTTGGACTGTTTCATCTGCGAGCGGACCGATCGCACGACCTTCCTCGAACGCGCTGAGGAACGGGCCGTCTGTTCGTCCGACGATCAGCACGGAAAGCACTTCACCGCAGCCCGAATCGCGGCGTTTGATTCCACGATCGAGGACGAGCGGTTGAGGTTGAGAGCGATCATCGATTTCTGGTGGACTCCTTTTAGGGACTCCAAGCACGACCGCCCGTCGATAGCCTTGACGCGGGCGCCGTGGGTGCGACTTCATCTGGGCTCATACTGCGGCGAACACGGTGAGTCCGGCGAAACGTCGATCCAGAGCAACATGGTTCGCCCTGTTGGCTTGGGTTGCCGTCACTGTGACGCCATGATGGCCACCAGCGTCGAGGCCCCCACGGTCCGTCTCTTGCACTGACTTGGACCAGTACGGTTCGAGGCCGCGATTCGCTGAGGCGAGTGCACCAACTGGCGTCGTTGCTCGCTCGACGCCCCTCCTGGCACCTTCGGCAGACTTCCGAAGCCCCTGGACGCGGCCTCGACGAAGGACATCGCCAGCCGCATCGAGCAAGCCGTGACTCAGCGCGAGTGGTCAGACGGATGGGTCCTGAGGAAATGCCGCGAAGCTGAGACTCCTGCACGCGGGCCGGAGCTGAGACAGCTCAGGGGCCGCTGGTCAGAGCACTGCCTTATGACACGCGCGGCGAGATCCTACAGAGTTTGTAGGACCTCATCTCCCATATTGGAATCTCATAGTCGATGTCGGATGGATGTCGGATACGACATCACCGTGAGACTGGCCAGATGTCCTGGCGCACTGAAGCCGGCGGATTCTCACTCGGTCTCGTTCGTCTTGGTGGACCTGGATCTGGTCGAGGTCGAGTGGGTTGACGGGGCTGGTGGTGGGCTGCGGAAGTCGGTGCCCGGGGCAGCGGCTCGCGACGGCAGCGGAGCTGGGCCGACGATTCGCCCGGAGCTACACCACCCTCGGAACCCAGGACCCCCCTACTGCTCGGCTGCGGGATGAACTGATTGGGTTCTACCGGCCCCGGCCGGATGACCTGCCTGCGGAGTCCGCCGGTGCGGATGAGATCGCCACGTTCCTCACGGCGCATCTCGGTTGGAGCCTGCTGTCCGAGGAAGCGCCACCACCAACCACAGCACCGTCTCTGGGCGACTACGGGCGGCCTGACCGACGAGCAGAACGGCTGAGCTGACCTTCTACCGGCAAGCCTTCCGCGAAAGCCATGTCGCAGCCCTCTGCCTGCCAGATGGACTCTTTGCGGGATCACAGGTGACGTCCAGCAGTCGCCCGCAGATGGCCGAACCAAGACCAGTACCTGGATGACGCTCGAAAGGGATGACGACATCGCCGTGCTCATCGTCTGGAGTAGCGGTGAAACTGAACTTGAGTACGGGGACGTGGCAACTGGCCAGGTCCGACAACAGCATCGTGATCTCCGCACCTTCCAGGATCTCCTCAACGCCATCGAGGGCATCCACGGATGGATTCAGACAGAGGGCGGGCGGCTCCCGGACGGGTGATCTGATCAGCCCAACCGCTGATGACGTAGATCGTTGGCGGTGCCAGCGACAGCCGGACCGCAGTCGGTCGGCAGACCGCCTATCACCAAGGAAATCGCGTGCTCAGCCGTGTCTGCCTCGCCGATCACTATCCCCCGGGAGGGACCGCAGACGCGATAGCGTCCGCCGCTCAGTGGATCGACAAACGGCACGTCCCATGAGTACGGGAACCCGGTGCAGGTCGTGAAGTGAAGTGACCAGTGGCTGGTGAACGGATACAACCGCCGCAGCTTCGGTTTGGCCGACGCCGTCTCGGCGAGCGCAAGTGTCTGGCGGGCGAGGTCGAGACGATCGGCCTCCTGGTGCAAGTCCTCCAAGAGGAGCCGCCACTGCACGGTGACCGCTTCGGCTGGACCGCGTTCATGAGCTTCGGCCAGTTCGCTCACCTTGATGAAGGGAGCAGCCTTCTCGATCTCGCGGAGCCGGGCCCCGTTTCGCCAACCTGCTGCGGCTCGGGCCAGCTCTTCCAGATCGGAGGTCGAGCCCGAGAGCAGTTGAACGCCTTGACGCAGGCCATTGATGTTGAACCAACGGCTCTCCGACCCGATGAGGATCCAGCACGGTTCCCGGTCAGGAGCTGTGCTGGTCACGCCGGCTGTCCGCAGCGGATCCGAATCGTCGCTCAGCACCGTATCCAGGTCCAGCCCCTGCTCGGCAGCAGTCAGTGCCAAGGCCACGGCCAGACTGCCGGCAGCCGCAAGATCCGGATAGAGAACAGGGTCGGCGGGAGTTGCTTCGTGTGGAACGGGGCGCGGGGAGTTCGAGGTCACCGCCGGAGTCTGCCGTCTGCGCTGAGGAAATGGCCACGTCTCGTGAGACGAATCTGCCATGCCGCACGGTGAGACAGGTCGCACGGCACCAGGTCAGCGGGCTGTGTCGTGACATGAGACGCGAGAAGCTACACGAGTTCGCGGGATCTCATTTGCGGCTTCACGGTCTCAGGCACGACGGTCTCGGACACGACCGCGAGTGATGGCGTCCGGTGCCTGGCCGCCCTTGCCGGTCACCGCCGCCGGGGTGACGGTGGTGGTTGGCAAGGCGGGTGGGGCGGGGTCAGCCGCCGAGTGGGGATCCGTAGCCCGGTGTGCCGGAGGTCGTGATGCCGGTGGACGACGGGCCGAAGCTCGCCGCGCCGGTGGGTGCCGGGCCGGTGGGCGTGGCGCGCAGCGACCACACCGCGCCGTCGCCCGAGTTCTCATCCGGGCCTACACGGACAGCTCGGCACGCCGGTCGCCGGAGTGGTCCAGCAGGGACGTGCGGCCACCGAAGCGGTCGGACTTCTCCTCGGTGTCCGGGATGCCCGCCGTGTTCTGGGTGTACGGCGTGGCACCCTTGGTGGTGAGGCCGGCGGCCGAGCCGTACAGGACGGTGACCGAGCCGGTCGTCGTGGCGGACGCGCCGACGACGAGGTCGGCCCGGCCGTCGCCGTTGAAGTCGTACGGCTTCGCGGGTGTGGCCGCCTGTGCGGCGGGGGCGGTGAGGGAGGCCGCGAGCAGGACGGCCAGCCGGCGGTATGTCACTGGGCGATCACCCAGCCGAAGTCGGCGCCCCCCTTGAGGGCGACATCGCGCGCGGTGAAGGACTTGGCGCCGGTGGTGGTGAGGCCCGAGGCGCTGCCGCGCAGGACGGTGACCGCGCCGTAGCCGTTCTCCCCGCCGGCGCCGACGATCAGATCGGCCTTGCCGTCCTTGTCGAGGTCGGTCAGGCGGACCGACTGGCCGAAGGCGTCGTTGGACTCGTCGGTGCCGGGGACGCCCGCGGTGTTCTGTGTGTACGTCTTGGCGCCCGAGCCCTTGAGTCCGGTGGCCGAGCCGAACAGGATCGTCACGGAACCCGAGTCCCTGGCCTTGCCGTTGTCCTCGCCGAGGACGCCCACGGCGACGTCGGCGTACTTGTCGCCGTTGATGTCGCCGACGGCCAGCGCCGAGCCGAAGAGGTCCTCGGTCTCGCCGGTGCCGGGCACGCCCGCCGTGTCCTGGTGGACGACGGTCGGCTTCTGCGTCGGGGCGGGACCGTTCGCGCCGCCGTACCAGACGGTGATCTGGCCGCCCTTGTGACCGGCCTTCTTGGCGCTGCGCGGGTCCTCGTGGTCGCCGAGGACGAGGTCGCCGTAGCCGTCGCCGTTGATGTCGCCGACGGCGCCCTGGTGCCCATCGGCCCCGGGCAGCCGGGTCTGGGCGTAGTCCGACCCGGGGTGGGACTCGTCGCCCGGGTCGTGGCTGAAGTAGCGGATGTCGCCGCCCTCGTCACCGTCGACGGCGAACGGGTAGACACGCTCGGCCGCGCGGTCGCCGTTCAGGTTGCCCGCGATCACCTCGTACGTCGAGCCGAGCTCGTCCACGACGGTCAGGCTCACGGGCTTGCCGTTGCGGGCGAAGGGGCCCCTGTACAGACCGGTGCGGCTCTGGCCGGTGATGGTGACGTCCGTCCTGCCGTCGCCGTCGAAGTCGCCGGTCGCGACGCCGGAGGAGTAGCCGCCCCACTCGGTGAGGCCGGAGGGCGACGGCAGGGCCGAGCCACCGGTCAGACCGGACTTGCCGCCCCAGATGACCGTGGCGGAGCCGACGCCAGCGCGGTCGCCGACGCTCTCGAACTGGGCGCCGACGACGAGGTCCGCGTAACCGTCGGCGTTCAGGTCGCCGGCGGCGAGGCTGCTGCCGAAGCGGTCGCCGTCCCTGGCGGTGCCGGGGACGCCGACGGAGTTCTGGGTGATCACGGTCTTCTTGGCGGCCGAGACGCCGGAGCGCGAGCCGTACAGGACGACGACGGCCCCGGCGTTCGGTACGGAGCCGACCTGGGCGGCGAACGCGCCGATGGCGACATCGCGGTAGCCGTCGCCGTTGAAGTCACTGGCCGGCCCGGAGGGGGCGGCGGTCGCGGTGCCGGGCAGGGCGGTGAGCAGACCGGTGGTGAGGGTGGCGGCCAGCAGGAGGGTGCTTCTGCGCAAGGGGGCTCCAGGCAGGGGCGGCGAGGGTGCGCCGGGTACGGAGGGTGTGGCGGGTGTGGCCCCTACGAGGGCGGAGCGGATCGTAGGCGCTGCTGTGTGCGGGTACTCCCGCGGTACGCGGAGGGAGCCAGCGATCAGGAGACCGTCACCCAGGCGCGGGGGTTGTACGTGAGGCCGGTGAATTCTTGAGCCGCCTGTGACAGGGAGTTCGCGGGGCCGGTATCAGCCGCACCGGCCTCCGAACCGCACCGGCCTCCGAACCGCACCGGCCTCCGAACCGGAGCGTCCTCTGAACCGGTGCGGGCCGCTGCGCGGTGGGCGCGCTGCCGGCGGAGGACGCCCGTCCCCAGGAGCTGGGGACGGGCGTCGGGCTTTCCGGGTGCGTGGTGGGCGGGTGGTGAGGGGTGGGGGGCGTTGCTCAGGACACCACGCGGCTGACCAACTGGCCGCGGACCCGGGCCGGGATGTCCGGGGCGAACCGGCGCAGATAGTGGTCCATGTGCGTATCGTCGCCGAGCAGGAAGGGCAGGTCGAAGACGAGGAGCTTACGGACCGCGAGCAGCGGCACGGGAGCCCGCAGGGGACGGAACAGGGAGTTCCACAGGCCCGGTTCCTCGCACACCGGATGGAACTGCCCGATCATCAGGCCGTCGGCCACGAACTCGTCCTTGGCCTTGCGCTGGAGCTCGTCCAGTTCGCCCGAGTCCGTCGGGTCGAAGCCCGGCAGCACCAGCAGCAGGGTCAGCAGCTCCTGGTCCTCCTCGTCCAGGTCGGCCGAGAGCTTCTCGTACCAGGCACGCAGCGAGCCGACGGCCGAGGACAGATCCGCGCCCTCCGCCCCGGCCGGCACCGCGAGATGGAAGAGCTGCTTGCGCAGCGACGGCTGGGTGTACGGGCACACCGGGCCGCTCCGGCCCAGCTCGGGATGGCCGGACACCAGGAAGTCGCCGCTCCACTCCAGGACCGCCCGCAGATGCGGAAGATGCCGCCGCGGCACCTCGCCGCGCGCCACCTCGGCCGCGGTCCAGAAGTGGATGTGCCTGTCGCCCCTCACCGCGGGTCCCGCCACAGCGGACGCAGCGACGGACCGCCGTTCGGCAGCGTGATGTCGCCGCCGAGCGGAACGAAACCCTGCCGGAGGCAGAGCGCCTCGCCACCGGGTGAACTGGCCTCCGCGTACGCCGGGTGGCCCTCCCGGTCGGCGCGGTCGATGAGCTCCTGGAGCAGAACGGAGAGCAGGCCGTTCCGCTGCCGTTCGGGGCGGACCGCCCCGAACGACGCGTAGTAGTGCGGGGGGCCGGCCGGATGGCGCTCGGCCTGGAGCCCGACGATGGTCCCCAGCGCCTCGGCGTACTCACCGAGGGCGTCGGTGAACCGCTGTTCCAGCTCGTCCCCGCGCGCGTCCACCTCCTTCGAGGCCCCTGGCGGCAGAAACAGCATCACCGCGTCGCCGCAGGGGGAGAGGGCCACTCCGTCGTAGTCGTGCGAGACGTCGACGAAGACACGGAACAGGCCGGGCAGCAGTTCCGCCCGGGTCCGGCTGTCCGGAATGATCCAGCGGGTCAGCGGATCGTCGTGGAAGGCCGCGGCCAGCAACGCGGCCAGCTCATCGGTGTCCGGCCTGGCAGGACGGCGCAGGACACCACGCGGCGGACTTTCGAACGTGGACAACGATTCCCTCCGGAAGGCGGTGCGGGGGCCGTGCGCTACCGCTCCTCGCCGCGGACGGCGAGTTGCTCCACCCGGGTGTGCAGGCGGTCGAGATAGTGCTCGGCCTCCGGCTTGATCAGGACACTGCGCATTACCCGTGCCGCATCGGCGTCGCGGATGATCCGCGGATGCCGGCGTACGAACGCCTCGGCGTCCGTACGGAGCACACTCAGGAAGACCGGCTCCTTGTGAGCGGTCATGCCGCCTTGCAGCAGTCGTCCGGACGCCGCGTCGACGGCGGACAGGGAGGCCGGCCGGGTCGCCGGGAAGTAGGTGACGATGTCGAGATCGGGCCGCTGGTACAGCTCCAGGGCGTCCGACGCCTCCAGCAGATCCGCCCACCGCAGCGCCGCGCGACGGTTGGCCGCGAGGATCGCCCCGAATCCGTCCGGGGTCAGCGGGAGGAGCTGAAGGGTCAGCCACAGTCCCGCGGCGGCGGCTCCGGCCCGTGAGCACTCCAGGCTGATCTCGCCCAGATGCACCTCGGCGTCGGTGAAGTAGGTGTACGGCGAGTCGTGCGCGAAGTGCCGGCCGGCGCGGGGGTCGGGGAACAGCACCGCCCCGCAGCCATAGGGCTGAAGCCCGTGCTTGTGCGGGTCCACCACGATCGAGTCGCACTCCGCCAGCGCCCGCCAGGGCCTCGGGTCGATCCCTTCGGGCTCGTCCGCCCGTCCGAGCAGCGCGTAGAAGCCGCCGTACGCCGCGTCGACATGCACCCGGGCCCCGTATTGCCGGGCCAGGGGCAGCACCTCGTGCACCGGGTCCACGGCCCCCAGCCCCGTGGTGCCCGTCGTCACCACCACCGTGCCGACCCGGCCCGTCTTCAGCAGGCTCTCCAGGGCGTCCAGATCGATGCGGCCGTACGTGTCGACCGCCACCCGGTGGCCCTCGACGCCCAGTACCTCGCACATCCGCTCATGCGTGTAGTGGCACTCCGAGCTGTAGGCCACCCCGCGGTCCGGATGCAGTCTGCGGGCCACGTACAGCGCTTCGAGATTCGCCATCGTGCCGCTCGTCGTCAGATGCCCGACATGCGCGGGCAGACCGAACATCCCGGCCAGCGCGGCGACGCACTCGCGCTCCATCTCCGTGGTCGCGGGGCCGCCCTCCGCCGCGTGGTTGTTGGGGTTGAACAGCATCGCCGTGAGATAGCCGACGACGGCGGCGGGATGCGGCGGCTTCACCATCTGCCCGGCGTAACGGGGATGGAAGAACGGGTAGTTGTCCTCCATCCGCTTGGCGAACCGCTCGAACGCGTCGGCGAACGCCTCGTCACCGACCTGGTGCGCGGTGTGCGCCTCGAAGGGACCGAACCGCTCGCCCCATTGCTCGGCCACATCCACCGCGCGCGGCAGCCAGTAGCGAAGATCCACGGTCAGCCTTCCCCGGGCATACGACTTGGACGTACGACTCGGACGTACGTAGGAGTACGTATACGGGCCGGCCCGCAAGCCCCGCGCAACGCGCGTCGACTCGTCCGGTATCGGCTCTTCGGGGGCGGGCGGAGGGCGCTTCGACGCCGTGTGAAATGAAGTCGACTCCGTCGGACGGCACCGGTAGATGTGGTGCATGACATCACCCTTCGAAGAGCTGCTGCCCGGCACCCGGCGAGCCCTGCTGCACCGCATCGCCCTCGCACAGACCGAGGGGCGCGCGCCCTCACTGGTCGCGGCGGTGGCACGCGAGGGACGGATGGTCTGGTCGGGTTCCCGTAGCTGTGTGGACGGGCACGCCCCGGACGCGGACACCCAGTACCGCGTCGGATCGATCACCAAGACCTTCACCGCCGTTCTGGTGCTGCGGCTGCGCGACGAGGGACTGCTCGATCTCCATGACCCCCTGGAGAAGCACCTCCCGGATGCGGGCGCCGGCATCAGCACGGACACGTCCACGGGCAGCGGTACGGGAGCCGGCACGGGCAGCGGTAGGGGAGCCGGTGTGGGCACCGGTAGGGGCACCCGCGTGGGAGAGGTCACCATCGCCCAGCTTCTCGACCACACCGCGGGACTGGCCGCCGAAAGCCCGGCGCCCTGGTGGGAGCGGACACCGGGCACGGGACGCCCGGAACTCTCCGATGTCCTGGGCGAGCGGCCCGTACTCCACCCTGCGGGGCGCCGTCACCACTACTCCAACCCGGGCTACACCCTGCTCGGTTCGCTGATCGAGGCGGTGCGGGGCGCGTCCTGGGAGGAGGTGCTGCGGCGGGAGATTCTGGAGCCGCTGGGCATGGACCGTACGACCACACAGCCTGTCGCCCCGCACGCCGGAGGCTGGGCCGTGCATCCGTGGGCGGATGTGATGCTTCCCGAGCCCGCCATGGATCTCGGGTTGATGGCTCCGGCCGGTCAGCTCTGGTCGACCGCGGCCGATCTCTGCCGCTTCGCGGGGTTCCTCGCCGAGGGTGATGCGAAGGTCCTGAGTCCGGAGTCCGTACGGGAGATGCGGACACCGTCCGCCCCACCGGAGGCCGGTCAGTGGGACGGCGGCTATGGGCTCGGTATGCAGTTGGCCCGCCAGGGCGGTCGTGGCTTGGCTGGGCATATGGGCTCGCTGCCCGGCTTTCTCGCCGCCCTCTGGGTCGGTGTGGAGGACGGGGTGGCGGCGGTGGTGCTCGCCAATGCCACCTCGGGACCGCTGACCGGGATGGTCGCGGCGGATCTCATCGGGATCGTGGCGGATGCCGAGCCACGGATCCCCGAGCCCTGGCGCCCGCTGCCGGAGGCCGATCAGGGGCTGCTGGAGCTGACCGGTCCGTGGTACTGGGGTACCCATGCCTTCGGGCTGAAGCTGGCGGCGGAGCGAGGCGTGGAGCTGCATCCGCTGCGCGGCAGTGGAAGAGGCTCACGTTTTGTCGTACAGCCGGACGGCACCTGGATGGGGCTCGACGGCTATTACGCGGGGGAGACCCTGCGGGTGGTGCGTCGGGCGGATGGTTCGGCGGACCATCTCGACCTCGGTTCGTTTGTCTTTACCCGTCAGCCGTATGACCCCGAGGCGGATGTGCCCGGCGGCGTGGACAAGGGAGGCTGGCGCGGTATGACGCCGTGACGCGGTATGACGCCGTGAAACAAGCCGGATGTTTCACGTGAAACAGGCGAGGGCGGCCGTTCCGGTGTATGGCGGACTCCTTGGACGATCGAGCCCTCCCGCTCCTTGGTGCCGTCCGTCAGAGCTGGAGTTTGAAGCCCACATGGGAGGCGCTGAAGCCCAGCCGCTCGTAGAAGCGGTGGGCATCGGTGCGGCTCGCGTCGGAGGTGAGCTGGACCAGCTGACAGCCCTGGCGGCGGGATTCATCGATCGCCCACTCGATGAACCGAGTGCCGAGTCCGCTGCCGCGTTCGTCAGCATGGACACGTACGCCCTCGATGATCGAGCGGAGAGCACCGCGTCGGGAGAGTCCGGGAACGATGGTGAGCTGGAGCGTCCCGACCACCCGGCTCTCGCGCGCGGCCACCATCAGCCGCTGGTTCGGGTCGCGGGCCAGGCGCTCGTAGGCCGCGATATACGGGGTGAGGTCGTCCGGGGACTCGCGCTGGGCGCCCAGCGGGTCGTCCGCGAGCATCGCCACGATGGCGGGGAGGTCGTCGGGGGCCGCGGGCCGTATCTCCAGGTCGCTCATGATCCGCAGATTACGCCGGAGGGCAGGGCGTGAGGCTGGGGCTTTTCGATGGTCCCCACCGGAATCCCATCGCAATACCGACCGGAATCCGGACCGGAGGGGGAGCGAGGGCCGAAGGCGGACCGACACGTGACTCAGCCTGTGGCCAGGTTCAGCGGTGCGAACCGCCTGGTCCAGTCACCGGGCAGATCCGGGATGCCATGGACCATCGTCGTGGTGCGGGCCGCCTGCTCCAGACCGTGCTCCTTCACCCAGGCCAGCAGCTCTTCATGGCGTACATCGATCATCGTACGTACTGGCCGGTCGGGGGCGGCGGTCAGTGAGGACACCAGTGAGCAGATCAGCGACTTCGCGGTCACCGTGTCCGCGGCGACCAGCGGGCCGATCACATGCGCCTCCGGAGTGGGCCAGGCCGCCGCGTAGCCGATGAGCCCGGAGCTGTCCTCCGCGACTCTGAGCCGGTCCGCGAAGGCGGGCAGGCGCGCGATCACATGGGTGCGGTCGGCTCCGAAGACCTCGGTGTCCAGGCGAACGATCGCCGGCAGATCGCCGGCGGCAGCGGGCCGTGTCTTCACCGAGGGCGCGGTCTCCGGAGACCGGAAGCGCCCGACGACCGTCTCGGTCGCGCCGATGTCCGTGAAGCCGAGCTGCTGATAGAGCGGTCGGCCGTACTCCGTGGCATGCAGCATCAGCGGGGTGTCCGCGGCCTCACCCAGCACATGGGTCATCAGCCGCCGTCCGAGCCCCTGCCGGGTATGGCGTCCGGCGACAAGCATCATGCCGATGGCCGCGAGACCCCGGCCCGCGCCCGAGGGGTCGTACGAGGTGATCACACAGACGGCCGCCAGGCCCTTGCCCTCGGGATCATCGATGCCGTATCCGGTGCCCGCTGCCAGCAGCAGGCCCCATCTGTGCTCCTCCCGGGCCCAGCCACGGTCCTCGGCGAGATCCGCACAGGAGATGAGGTCGCCCAAGGTCAGACGGCGGATGGGCAGAACGGAGAGTGATGTCGGCATGGGGATCAGGCTGTCGGAGCCGATGATCGTTCGTCCACCGGTTTGCGGGAAGTCGGCAGAGCCCGCAGGCGTCGCCCGTGCCGGGTCAGCCCCCACGGCTTGAGTACCGAGATCGCGGTCATCAGGAGATAGGCGGAGGTGGCCACCGACGGCGCGGCGACCAGGCTGCTGTCGGGTACTCCGGTAGCCGCCGCTTCATGGATGACCGGCCGCAGGGCGAAGACCGTCGCACCGAAGGTGATCAGCGTGAGCCAGAACTTGATCCACACCCACCAGTACCGGACCAGACCCCAGGGCGTACCGAGTGAGAGCACCAGTCCGCTGATCAGGGCGAGCAACGCCACCGGAATGACCGGCCGGTCGACCAGGATCTTCATGGCCCGGTAAGCGGTCCGGGTGGTGGCCGGGTCGTTGGTGATGAAGGCGGTCACGCCGAGTGTCAGCAGACCGAGCGTGAGCCCCAGCCAGCCCACGGACGTAGCGACATGGATGACAAGGAGGGCCCGGCGGAGGGGGCGTTTGAGGTGTTTCACGTGAAACACGGTGCCGTCCGGTCGGCAGAAGGGCGTCTGACGAGGGGAGTAACCGCACGTACTAACCTCGGCGTACATGGCGAGCGTACGCAGACTGCATCTCTTCGACCTCGATGGCACACTCATCCGCGGTTCGGCCGCGGCTGTGGAGATCTCCCGGCAGCTCGGGCTGAGCGTCGAGATCGCCAGGCTGGAGAGCGATTTTCTCTCACGGGGGATGGCGCCGGACGAGTTCGCGGTACGGGCGCGGGAGCTATGGGCCGATCTGACCACGGAGCAGGTATCGGCGGCCTTCGAGGGTGCGCCCTGGCTGACCGGAATACGTGAGGTCTGGGCGGATATCCGAAGGCAAGGAGATTACTGTGCCGTTATCTCCCTCTCGCCCGACTTCTTTGTCACACGGCTGCTGGGTTGGGGCGCGCATGCCGCCCATGGTTCACGCTGGCCGGTTCTGCCTTTCACCGAGCCGATCGACCGGGCGGGCATTCTCAACCCGGCGGCCAAAGTGAAGATCGCGGACCGGCTCTGTGCAGAGTTCGGGGTAAGCCTGGACGACTGCGTTGCGTACGGTGATTCCATGTCGGACGCCGAGATCTTTGCGGCGGTGCCCAGGGCGGTGGCGGTGAATGCGGACCACCATCTGTCGGGGCTTGCCACGCACACGTACAGCGGAGGCGATCTGCGCGAGGCCTATGAACTGGTATGCCCTACGCGGTGACTCGCGTGCCGCCGACAGTAATACGCTGACCCCGGGGGGCTGCGGGAAGCACGGCTGGAAACCGCGAATGGGCACGGGAGCAAAGCAGCATAACGGTAAATCCGGTGTGGATGGCCGGACTTCACGCTCTTTGTCCCCTCCGTCGCTGTTCCCTGTCATGCTGCGACGGCAGGGACCAGGAGCGTGGCGGAGGCTAATGTGGGAAGCCAACAGTCCTAGTCGAGCGGGGAATTGCTAGCGTATTCCGGACCAGCGGAAGTGCGCAGACCGACCGAAAGATGTTCGAGGCGAGGCACACCATGGACGCTCCGACCACCACGTCGGCCGACAACGGCACTTCCGGAGAGGGCGGAAAGGGCGGTTGGTTCGCCCCCCGCAGGGCGCCGAGCGCCGACGGCCGCGGTGACTCCGGCCCGGCAAGCGGCGCGGCCGGCGGTGCGGCACAGCCGGCCGGCCGGGAGCGAATACGCATGCCGAGCCGCTCACTCGCCTCCATACGCCCGGTCGGTTCCGGGGCGACGCGTCCCGCGCGCCCGCCGCACGAAGGCCCCGCAGGGCGTGACGCGCGTACGGATACCGTCCCCCGCCCGCCGGCGCCGGTGGACGATGTCCCCGCCGCCTTTCGCCCGCGTGCCAAGGGGTCCCACGGCGGTGACGGACCGGCCGCGCATCCGCCGGTCCCGGAGGGCCCCGTCACCGCGGCCGAGCCGGGCAGTGAGAGAGGGCCCGTCTCTCAGGCGGCCGCGGAGGCCGCCGTACGGTCCGCCGTCGGCCGGCCGGAGCCCGTAGGGCCTCCCCCGGCACGCCCCACGGCCGCACAGGAGAACACAGCTCCGCCCGCCGATCCGATGCGGCGGGAGCCGGACGGGCATCCGGACACGGAGTCGCGCGCTTCCGAACCGGAGGCCGTCAAGACCTCTGCCGCTCAGCCGGAGCCCGTCGAGACCGGCCGTGCCGAGACCGGTGCCACCGGGCCCCGGGTCGCCGCTCCGCTGCCGCAGGAGGTCCCGGTATCGGCCGCGCTGCCTCCCGAGGTTCCGGTCGCGCCCGCCACACAGCCGTCCGTCACCGCGCCTGCCGCACAGCCGTCTGTCGTGGCGCCCGCCACGCAGCCGTCCGTGGCGGCGCCCGCGGCCTCTCTCTTCCCGGAGGACCGCAACGCGTCCCCCGACGCGATCCTCATCCGTCGCACCCTGGAGGAGGTCGCGCCCGTAGCCGACCAGCTCACCTCCTACTTCTACGCGCTGCTCTTCGTCCGCCACCCCGATCTGCGCAATCTGTTCCCCGCGGCCATGGACGCCCAGCGCGACCGCCTGCTCAAGGCGCTGCTCACCGCCGCCGAGCACATGGACACCCCTGATGTCCTGACCGGCTATCTGCGCCAGTTGGGCCGCGGACACCGCAAGTACGGCACCCAGCCGACGCACTATCCGGCCGTGGGAGAGGCCCTGATCGGCGCGCTGACCCGCTACGCGTCCGCCATCTGGGACGAAGAGACCGAGGGCGCCTGGGTCAGGACGTACACGACCATCTCGCAGATCATGATCGACGCCGCCGCCGAGAACGAGCTGCACGCCCCGGCCTGGTGGCAGGCCGAAGTGGTCTCGCACGAGCTGCGCACCGCCGACATCGCCGTCGTCACCGTCCGGCCCGACCAGCCGTACCCCTTTCTCGCGGGGCAGTACACCAGCCTGGAGACGCCGTGGTGGCCCCGGGTCTGGCGGCACTACTCCTTCGCCTCGGCACCGCGCCCGGACGGACTGCTCTCCTTCCATGTCAAGGCCGTCCCGGCGGGCTGGGTCTCCAACGCCCTGGTCCATCGCGCCGGTCCCGGCGATGTGCTCCGTCTCGGCCCGCCGGCCGGCTCGATGACCGTCGACCACAGCAGCCACAACGGGCTGCTCTGTCTGGGCGGAGGCACCGGTATCGCGCCCATCAAGGCGCTTGTCGAGGATGTCGCCGAGCATGGCCACCGGCGCCCGGTCGAGGTCTTCTACGGCGCGCGCAGCGATCAGGATCTGTACGACATCGAGACGATGCTGCGACTGGAGAGTGAGCATTCCTGGCTCTCCGTGCGCCCGGTGGTCGCCGAGGGACCCACCCTGGGTCTGACGGGACAGCTCCCCGAGGCGGTGCGTGAGCATGGTCCCTGGCATGAGTACGACGCGTATCTGTCCGGTCCGCCGGGGATGATCCGCAGCGGCCTCGACGCGCTCAAGGGCGCCGGGATCCCGTCCGAGCGGATCCGCCACGACTCCCTGGAAGAGCTGGTGGCCGCCGCCAACTGAGTCCGGCCGGACCCGCCCCGGACCCGCACGCCGACCGCACGCTGGCAGCGCTCCGTCGGGAGTCGGCGCCGGGAGCCGGAGCCAGGGGGCGGGAGCCGGCGCCAGGCGGGTCGGCGCCCAGGCGGGCCGGGACCGGAATCCTCAGCCGAGGTCGGGGGCGTGCATCGCGCGCACGCCCTCAATGTTGCCGTCGAGATAGTGCCGCAGCGAGAGCGGTACGAGATGGACGGCGGCGATCCCGACCCGGCTGAAGGGCACCCGGACGATCTCGTACTCCCCGCAGGGCTCGTCCATCTCGGGACCGTGCCGCAGCGAGATGTCCATCGACTCCAGCCGGCAGACGAAGAAGTGCTGCACCTTGACGCCGGTCACGCCGCCGTCGGCGATGTGTTCCACGGTGTCGACGAAGCACGGCACCACATCGATGATCTTGGCGCCCAGTTCTTCGTGGACTTCACGGTGGAGCGCCTCGACGACGGTGTCGTCCGTCGTCTCGACCCCGCCGCCGGGTGTGATCCAGTAGGGATCAACCCCTGGCTTGGTGCGTTTGATCAGGATCAGGTCGTCGCCGTCGAGCAGGATGGCGCGTGCGGTGCGCTTGACCACGGGCCGTTCGGTCATGGGAAGAGGTTCGCCCGTGGCACCCGTTCTGAAACTCCCGCCGGCCACGCTGTCACCAGTCCACCGCGGCACGCAGCAGCCACTCGTGCGCCCGCGAGACCGGGGGCAGCGCGAGTGTGCCCGTGCGCACGACCAGGAAATAGGTGCGCAGCGGGGGCACCGGCGGATCGAGGAGCGCGACCACCTCTCCCCGCTCCAGCGCGCCCTCGCAGAGATAGCGGGGCAGTACGGCCAGTCCCGCGCCCGCCGCCGCGCACTCCAGCACGGCTCGCAGATCGGGCGCGATCACCGTGCCCGCGGCGGCCGGCGGGGAGTCGAAGACGGACGCCCAGTAGCGGGACACGAGCGGCAGCGACTCATGCACCTCCACCACCGGGAGCCGCTCCAGCACCACATGGCCCTCGCGCAGGACCGTATGACCCAGCCGTGCCGCCCAGCGGGGCGCCGCGACCAGCACATGCTCCTCGTCGCAGAGCGGAGTCGATGTCAGCAGTTCGCCTCGGGGCCGGGCCGTGGTGATGGCCAGATCGTGGTGTCCGGCGGCCAGCCCCTCCAGGGTCTCCTCGGCGTTGGCGCAGAACGAGATGCGCAGTGTGAGGCCATGGGCGGTGAGCGGGGTGAGCGCCGGCAGCGCGCGCACGGACATGAACTCCGGCGGCCCCGCCAGATGGAGCGTCCGTACGCCGGACTCCTCGTCGAGCCCGGTCTCGGCGATCTCGATCAGCGCGTCCAGATGCGGCGCCGCGCGGTGGGCGAGTTCGTCGCCGATCGTCGTGGGGGTCACGCCGCGGGCCTGGCGCAGAAAGAGCGGGCGGCCGAGCTGCCGTTCGAGAGCTCTGATCTGGCTGGTCACCGCGGGCTGGGAGAGACCGAGCAGCGCCGCGGCGCGGGTGAAGGAGCCGGCGCGGTGCACGGTGACGAAGGTACGCAGCAGGGCCAGGTCCATGTCCCGCACTCCCGTCTCGTACCGCGCCCCCGCAGCGTCTTCGGACCGCAACTATAAATAAGTCGATAGGTTGCTGTCGTTACTGTGATTGGACACTGACGCAGAGTCAACTAGCCTTGTGGAACTGGTTCTCCGCGCGTGGAACCTGGGACGGTCCGAGCCATGAGGGGGGAGGCTCGGACCGTCTGTTCGAACGGGACACTCCTCGGGCCCCCGTGCGGGCACCCGCCACGACACCTGTCCTGGTACCCGCCCCGGCCCGCCCGTATCCCCGCCCCCGTATCCCCGTTCCCCGTCCGTATCCGGCGTCCGTACCCAGCTCCGGCTCCGGCTCCGTATCCGGCGAACGCCCTCCGCGAACGCCCTCCGCGAACGCGCCGCGGACGTCAGCGGGTCGCCTCGTCGAGGGCACGCAGCACATCCGCGACCAGGTCCTCGGGATCCTCGGCCCCCACGGAGAACCGGATGAAGCCTTCCGGTACGGCGTCGCCGCCCCACCGGCCGCGCCGCTCGGCCGTGGACCGTACGCCGCCGAAGCTGGTCGCGTCGTCCACCAGCCGCAGCCCGGCGAGAAAGCGCTCGGCCCACTCCCGGTCGGGCAGCACGAACGAGACCACGGAGCCGAAACGCCGCATCTGCCGTGAGGCGACGGGGTACGACGGGTCGCTCGGCAGCCCGGGATAGCGCAGCCCGCTCACCTCGGAACGTTCCAGCAGCGCCTGCGCCACTATCAGCGCGCTCGCGCACTGGCGGTCGACCCGGAGCTGGAGCGTGGCCAGCGAACGATGCGCGAGCCAGGCCTCCATCGGCCCCGGGATCGCCCCGACGACCTTGCGCCAGCGCCGTACTCCCGCCGCCAGCTCCGGATCGGCGCTGGTCACATGGCCGAGCAGGATGTCGCCATGGCCCGTCATGCCCTTGGTGTCACTGGCCACCGAGAAGTCCGCGCCCAGTTCCAGGGGCCGCTGGCCGAGCGGGGTGGCGAGCGTGTTGTCGACGGCGACCAGCACACCGGCTCCATGCGCCTCCCGCACCAGCCGCCGTATGTCGCAGACATCGAGGCCGGGGTTGGACGGGGTCTCGATCCAGAGCAGCCGGGCACCGTCGAGAACACCGAGCTGGGCGTCGCCGGCGGTCGGCGCCGTCCGCACCGTCACGCCGTACGCCTCAAGGCGCTCGCGCAGCAACGGCAGCGCCTGATAGCCGTCGTTCGGCAGCACGACCGTGTCGCCGGCCCGCAGCTGTGAGAAGAGCACCGCGGAGATCGCGGCCATCCCGGAGGCGAAGACGACTGTCTCGACCGGCTCCCCCGGCGCCTCCAACTCACCGATGGCGCGTTCCAGATGGGTCCAGGTCGGATTGTCGTCCCGGCCGTAGGTGTACGGGCCGGTCGGTTCGCCGGGCAGATGGTAGTGAGCGGCGAAGACCGGTCCCGGCAGGGTCGGTTCGTAGGTCACCGGGTCGGGCAGCCCCGCCCGCACCGCCCGTGTGCCGTCCCCGAGGGCCGGGCTGTTCCCACGGGACACACTGTCCCCGGCGGCCACGCCGTCCCCGCCGCTCACGTCGCTCACTCCGTTCCCGCTCATGCGGCAGCCTCCTCGATCGTGTCCTGTACGGCGGCGAGCAGCCCTTCGCTCGCCGCCTCCACCAGCTCCAGACACTCCTCGAAGCCTGTGATGTCGCCGTAGTACGGATCGGGCACGCCCAGATCGCCGGTCGGCTCGGCGGCGGCGTCGTACGAGCGCAGCAGCCGTACCTTCGCGGCGTCGGCTGGGGTGGGGGCGAGCCGGCGCAGCTCGCGCAGATGGCCTTCGTCCAGCGCGATCACCAGGTCGAGACGGGAGAACCACGAGGCATGGAACTGCCGTGCGGTGTGATCGTTCTCATAGCCGTGCGCGTCCAGTACGGCCACGGCGCGCGGATCGGCGCCGTCCCCTTCGTGCCAGCCGCCGGTTCCGGCGCTGTCCGCCTCGACCAGCCCGTCGAGACCGGCCTCGGTCAGCCGCGCGCGGAAGACGGCCTCCGCTATGGGGGAGCGGCAGATGTTGCCGGTGCAGACGAAACAGACGCGGTACGGAGAAGCCGTGGCGCCGGCCGTGGCGCCGACGGCGGAGCTGGCGTTGGGGCCGGTCGTGGCGCCGGCGGTGGCATCGGCGGCGAGCTCGGCGGCGGGGCCGGCGGTGGCCTCGGTGGAACCGGCCGGGCCGGTCAGGGGGCGGTCAGTCATTGTCGTCGGGGAGCACCATGTGCAGCGCCCACGACACGATCGAGATGATCAGCCCGCCGAGCACGGCGGTCCAGAAGCCGTCGACATGGAAGCTGAGATCCAGCTTGTCCGCGAGCCACGAGGTCAGCAGCAGCATCAGGGCGTTGACCACCAGCGTGATCAGCCCGAGGGTGAGGATGAACAGCGGCAGCGTCAGCAGCTTCACCACCGGCTTGACTATGAAGTTCACAAGCCCGAAGACCAGGGCGACGAGCACCAGTGTCAGGGCCTGCTTGCCGGTGTTGTCACCGGTCAGAGTGATGTCCTTGACCAGCCAGATCGCCACCGCGAGAGCGGCCGCGTTGGCGATCGTCTTGACTACGAAATTCTTCATGTGTCTGATCGTGGCATGAAGGCATTCCGACTGGATGAGCTGGAGGCGGAGCGTGCCGCCAACGACGGGGCGTATCTGCAGTTTCTGCGGGAGCGCAACATGTCAGTGGGTCTCTACGCCCTGGACGCCGGTGAGATCGACCCGCAGCTGCCGCACCGGCAGGACGAGGTGTACTTCGTCGTGAGCGGCCGGGCCTCGATCACCGTCGGAATGGAGACGACCCAGGTCGGCCGGGGCAGCGTCGTGTACGTGCCGGCCGGAGTCGCGCACAAGTTCCACCACATCACGGAGGACCTGCGGGTGATGGTGGTGTTCTCACCCCCCGAGGGCTGACCGGACCGCCCGGGAACCCGCCTGTCCTCCCCGGGAACCGGCCCTGTCCTCCCCAGGAACCGACCGGTCTTCTCAGGGCCGCCTCAGGGTCGCATCAGGGGAGAGCGGGGGCCGCGCGGGCTCCGCCGCGGTCCCCGCGGCTCTAGCATCGATGGTGCACAGCAGGTACGCGAGTCACTCGGTGAAGCGAGGTAAGGACGATGGCGGTTCGGGAGCTACTCACGGGGTTGCCCTGGTGGGTGAAGTGGATCGCGGTGCCTGTGATCGCCCTCGTGGTGTTCGGCGGACTGATCATGAGTGTGGTCACGTTCGTGATCGGAGTGCTCTTCAAGCTGCTGATCTTTGTGGCACTCGTCGGCGGACTCATCTATGTCGTACGGAAGTTCATGTCCTCCTCGTCCTCACGGGGTGACTGGTAGGAGCCGGCGGCGACCGGCAGGCCAGACCGCGCGTACGGCCGTTAACTCGCGCGAGGGAAAGGTGAACCGGAAACCATCCCGGTGAGCGGCCTGCCCCTAGAGTGACAAATCCCACCGTTCCCCGGTCCCCCTCAGGGGTGCGGCGGGCGCGCGGGGGCGGCCCCCGCGGGCGGGCCCTCGCCCGACGGCATGCCTGGGGGTGACCTTGGCCACGGCTACAAGACGCGCAGCTCCGACCCTGATCGGTCCGGTGCCTCGCGCGCCGCGCCGCTTCGGCCGACGCGCCCGCTCGGGCCGACAGGCTCCCTTCCGCATCCGGACGGAGCGCCCGCGAAACCGCTCACGCGTGAGACCGCGCTCCCGCTGCCCGCCACGTATCGGAGTGTTCTCTCCCCGGCGGGGCGGTTCAGCGACCGGTGCAAGATCACCGACTCGATCGGCCGTCGGCGCGACACGCTCGACGCGCCCGTCCGTTTCGGATCACGGAGGCGATCGTGGCTGCTTCTGTGCCACTCCGCGAACGGAAGCAACAGCTCTCGACGGTCGAGTGATTACACAGAGAGACCGGATTGTTGCTCAGTCCGCTCGCCTTCTCTGTCTGTATCTGAAAACTTACTCCTTGTGATCTGCTAGCGCTTACAGGACGATTGCGTCAAGAGGGTCAACGGGGATCATTCCCAGCCACTGTTTCATCTACTCCGGAGTACACGATGCGCGAGTCGGTGCAGGCCGAGGTCCTGATGAGCTTCCTCGTCTCCGAGGAGCTGGCGTTCCGGATCCCGGTGGAACTCCACTACGAGATGAGAGATCCCTACGCCGTGCGCATGACATTCCATCTGCCCGGCGACGCGCCTGTCACCTGGACCTTCGGCCGTGAGCTGCTGCTCGACGGGATCAATACGCCCAGCGGTGACGGCGATGTGCATATCGCGCCCACGGAGCCCGAGGACCTCTCCGATGTCCATATCCGGCTCCAGGTCGGAGACGATCACGCGCTCTTCCGGGTCAGTGCCGCGCCGCTGGTGGCCTTCCTGGACCGTACGGATCGACTGGTTCCGCTCGGTCAGGAGCGCACGCTCGGTGACTTCGAGGGCAATCTCGAGGAGGCGCTCGGCCGCATTCTGGCTGAGGAGAACGCCGGCTGAGCCGGATGGAACGGGGCCGTCCGGGTGATCCTTTCCCGCCGAACGAATATCCGGACGGGACGGCGTTTTCCGGGCCGGGACGGCCGAGGGACTACTTCTTACGGCGTCGGCCCTTGCCGCCGCCCAGTTTGCGCGCCGATGCGCTCTGTACGGGCAGCGAGGGCGCCGCTTCCGGGCCCTCGGGATCCGAGGCGCCCACCGGGCCTGTCAGGGCTGTCGGGTGTGCCGGACCCGCCGGGCCCGCCGGACCCGCCGACCGGGCGCCCGCTGTCCCACCAGCCGCCGGGTACGGCGTTACGGAAGGCAGGGCCTCCACGGGGGCCCTCGGCGGGGCCAGGGGCGAGCCCTTCGCCCCCGCGCGGTCGGCGGAGACCACCAGCGCCGCCAGCGCCGTGGTCACCGGTACGGATGCGACCAGACCGATCGAGCCCACCAGGGTTCTGACGATCTCCTCCGCCACCAGTTCACTGTTCGCGACCGTCCCCACCCCTGACTGCGCGATCGAGAAGAGCAGCAGCAGGGGCAGCGCGGCGCCCGCGTAGGCGAGGACGAGCGTATTGACCACCGAGGCGATATGGTCCCGCCCGATCCGGATACCCGCCCGGTAGAGGGCACGTGGTCCCATCGACGGATCCGCCTGGTGCAGCTCCCAGACCGCTGAGGTCTGGGTGACGGTCACATCGTCGAGGACTCCGAGTGAGCCGATGATGACGCCCGCCAGCAGCAGACCGCTCATATCGATTTCGGGATAGAGGCCATGGATCAGTCCGGTGTTGTCATCGGTATTACCGGTCAGGCTCGCCCAGCCGATGAAGAGCGATCCCAGCAGTCCGATCAGCAGCAGCGAGATCAGCGTGCCGAGGACCGCGACCGAGGTACGGGCTGTCAGACCGTGGCACATATAGAGCGCGAGCAGCATGATCGCGCTGGCTCCGACCACTGCCACGACCAGTGGATTCGAGCCCTGAAGGATCGCGGGCAGGATAAACAGCGTCAGCACGGCGAATGAGACGGCGAGTGCGACCAGGGCCATGACACCGCGTAGCCGCCCCACCACGACCACCGCCAGGGCGAAGATCCCCGCCAGCAGAGCCATGGGGAATTTGCGGTTCACATCCGTCACGGAGTACTGGAGATCGCGGGGCGCGTCGGGTGCGTAGGCGACCACTACGCCCTGTTTCACGTGAAACTGTCGCGGCGCGTCCGGCTGGACAACCTCGATAAAGGTGTGCCCCTTCTCCTTGCCGCTGGTGACCTCGATCGTCGCCTTGGCGCAGTCACCGTTCTCCGCCCGCTCCGCCTCGCGCCCCTGGGGTTTTGAGATGTCGCCGGTGGACGGGATCTGGGCGGCGTTCACGTCCTTGCAGTCCACCCGCTCGATCTGCACCACCTGACCCTGCTCGGTCTGCCGGTCGAAGCCCACACCGGTGCGCTCATGCGCCGGCGTACCACCCGGCCAGAGAACAGCCAGCCCGACGACCACCGCGGTCGCGAACGGAATCAGGACCGCGGCGATGACCTTGCGGAGGTGCTGGGAGACCGGCGCGGCGGGGCCATGGCTGTGCGAGTGTCCATGTGATTCGTGGGTCTGCTGGGGTGAGGTCACCCTCCGATCATCGCAAGAAGCGAGAGGCCCTCTGTTCAGCACGCCGGATATGACGCTAGCGTGGTGTCACCTTTTGCACACGCGGGAGCTCGGAGCACCGGGCTGAGAGGGCGCTGACTGTGTAGTCCCGGGGAGCATCCCCGAGACCCCTGAGCTGCGCCGACCGCTGAACCTGTTACCGGGTAATGCCGGCGTAGGGAGTAGGTCTCATGACCGTTCAGGACGCACACACGCCTGCCTCCGATTCGGGAGATCCGAACGAGGCTCAGAGGTCCATCGGCTGGCACAAGGGATATGTCCAGGGTTCACGCCCCGACCTTCAGGTGCCGGTCCGCCGGGTGCATCTCACCAATGGCCAGGACGTGACGCTGTACGACACGTCGGGGCCGTACACCGATCCCACCGTCACGACGGATGTACGCCGGGGTCTCGCGCCGCTGCGGGAGAACTGGATCATCGGGCGGGGCGACACGGAGGAGTACGCCGGCCGGCCGGTCCGCCCCGAGGACGACGGACTCAAGCACACGGCGCCGCGCGGGGGACTGCGTAATCTCGACGCGGTCTTCCCGGGCCGGCCGCGTCAGCCGCGCCGGGGCCGGAGCGGGCAGGTGGTGACGCAGCTCGCGTACGCCCGTCGCGGGGACATCACCCCGGAGATGGAGTATGTCGCGATCCGCGAGAACGTGTCCCCGGAGGTCGTCCGCGAGGAGATCGCGGCGGGCCGCGCCGTACTGCCGGCCAATGTCAATCATCCGGAGATCGAGCCGATGATCATCGGCAAGCGGTTCCTGGTGAAGGTCAACGCCAATATCGGCAATTCCGCGGTCACTTCCTCCATCGAGGAGGAGGTGGAGAAGATGACCTGGGCGACGCGCTGGGGCGCCGACACGGTGATGGACCTCTCCACCGGCCGCAATATCCACACCACGCGTGAGTGGGTGCTGCGCAACTCCCCCGTGCCCATCGGCACCGTGCCGCTCTACCAGGCGCTGGAGAAGGTCGACGGCAGGGCCGAGGAGCTGACCTGGGAGATCTACAAGGACACGGTCATCGAGCAGGCCGAGCAGGGCGTCGACTACATGACGGTCCATGCCGGGGTGCTGCTGCGGTATGTGCCGCTGACGGCGCGCCGTAAGACGGGCATCGTCTCGCGGGGCGGTTCGATCATGGCGGCCTGGTGTCTGGCGCACCACAAGGAGTCGTTCCTGTACGAGAACTTCGAGGAGCTCTGCGAGATCCTCGCGGCGTACGACGTGACGTACTCCCTGGGCGACGGTCTGCGGCCGGGGTCCATCGCGGACGCCAACGACGAGGCCCAGTTCGCCGAGTTGCGTACGCTCGGGGAGCTGAACTCGACCGCGAAGCGGCTGGGCGTACAGACGATGATCGAGGGGCCGGGCCATGTCCCGATGCACAAGATCAAGGAGAACATCGACCTTCAGCAGGAGATCTGCGAGGAGGCGCCGTTCTACACGCTCGGCCCGCTGACGACCGATGTGGCTCCGGCGTACGACCACATCACCTCCGGGATCGGTGCGGCGATGATCGCCTGGTGGGGGACGGCGATGCTCTGCTACGTCACCCCGAAGGAACATCTCGGTCTGCCGAACCGGGACGACGTCAAGACCGGTGTCATCACCTACAAGATCGCGGCCCATGCGGCGGACCTCGCCAAGGGGCACCCGGGGGCGCAGGACTGGGACGATGCCCTCTCCGACGCCCGGTTCGAGTTCCGCTGGGAGGACCAGTTCAATCTGGCCCTCGACCCGGACACCGCCCGGGAGTTCCACGACGAGACCCTCCCGGCCGAACCGGCGAAGACGGCCCACTTCTGCTCGATGTGCGGCCCCAAGTTCTGCTCGATGAAGATCTCGCAGGACATCAGGCAGCGACACGGCGGTGATATGGCGGGCACCGGGGTGACGGACGCCGCTACGGAGGACGGCGCGATCGGAACCGCGGAGATCGAGGCGGGTATGGCACAGAAGTCCAAGGAGTTCGCGGCAAGCGGCAACAGGGTGTATCTGCCGCTGGCCGACTGACCCCCGCGGTTCGCGTGAGCGGCGGGGGCGGTCTTCTGGGCCCCCGCCGCTCGGGCGGGTTCACTCCGGGGGATGGTCCGGGCCGCCGAAGTCGGGGCTGGTGAAGTCCGGGCTGGTGAAGCTCGGACGCTGGCCGGTGGTGGCGCCTTCGTCCGGGCTGGTGAAGTCCGGCCGGCTGTAGCCGATCTTGGGCAGGTGCTTGATCGACCTGGGTGGTGGGGCGGCCGGATCCGTGCTCGGGTCGGCCAGTGCGGCGCGCAGGAAGGGCAGAAGGCCGCGCTCCAGCAGGGCATGGCGCCAGGCCTCCCGCGCACGGGCCACTTCGTCGGGCAGCTCACCGCCCGTCGGCTCCTCGGCCGGAAGCTGCGTCGAACTGTTGCGCAGGGCCGTGATCAGCAGGCCGGTCGCGGCGGCCAGGATGCCTATCGCGGTGACGGCGCCGAAGAACCAGCCCACGGCGACCAGGCTGTCGGCGAACGCGGGTGGCCGGCTGAGCGCTTTGAGGAGATAGCCGACGAGCAGGAAGATCACCGCGGCCGTGCCCCCGAGCACCGGCAGCAGCACGGTGACGACAGCCGTCAGCCCCGCACCGGATCCCGTCGGCCCGCTCGCGTCGGGCTCCAGCACGGAATCGCGGACCGGGACGGAGGGCCCCGGCGAACGTGACTCCTCGCGGATCTTTCTGTAGTGCTCGTACTCGGCCGCGGCCGCCGTGGTGATCGGCGCCGTGGCGTTCAGGGCCATGGTGCGTAGCTGCTCGGTGTTGAGCCGCTCCCCGACCGAGGTGAGATCCGGCCGGTCGTGCGCGTTGCGCAGCACATCGTCGAGGATCCGCTCGAAATCCGCGCGATCCTCGCTCAGCAGGTGCGGAGCGCTGTTCATGTGCATCCCCCGATGCTCCGTAGGGCCGGTTCGCCCGCGTGGAACGGGCAGTTGGCGAAAACGGAGGAGAGCCTGCTACGGATAAACCGATGGTAGAGCTCTTCCGGCGCGCGATGACAGGGGGTTTGCGGAAATCACCCGCGCGACGGTGTTTCAGTTTTTCAGGGGAAGCCTGACGACCAGCAGCTTTCCCGCCATGGTCACTCCGCCGTCCATCGCGATGGCAAGTCCATCGGCATATACATGTGGCCCTTCCACCACCGGACCGCTGTCCGTCCCGCCGTCCGAGACATCTTCGGTGCCGACTTCGCCCAGCAGATAGGGAATGGGGCTGTGGCCATGGACGATGCGCTGACCGCCGTACTTGGAGAGCAGTTCCTGGACGGCCTGCGGGCCGCCTTCGTCGCGGAACGCGAAGCGTTTCGTGAGCTTGCGGAACAGATCCCAGCATTCGTCCGCGTCATTGCGGGTGAGGATCTGATGAATGGTGTCGTTGACGTCCTCGATCGTGGATCCGTAGTCCAGATAGGCCGTCGTGTCGGAGTGCACCAGCAGATGCCCCTCCTCCTCGACCACCGCGTCGAGCCGGGACATCCACTGGAGATGGACGTCCTGGAGGCGTTCCATATCGGTGCGCTGACCACCGTTGAGCAGCCAGGCGGCCTGGAAGGTGGCCGTACCCGCACCGGAGTTGACATGGGTGTCGCCGAACCGCCTGGCACCGATGAGCAGCAGTTCGTGATTGCCCATCAGCGCCTTGCAGTAGCCGCCCGCCGCCGCCGCCTCCGCGGAGAGCCGCATGACGAGATCGATGACACCGATGCCGTCCGGACCGCGGTCGGTGAAGTCTCCGAGGAACCAGAGGCGGGCGCTGCCCGCGCTCCAGTGGCCGTCGGCGTCGATCAGCCCCTGTTCGGCGAGGGCGGCGAGGAGTTCGTCGAGATAGCCGTGGACATCGCCGACGACATAGAGCGGGCCGAGGCCGTCCCCCGGGAACTCGGCGGCGGGGGCCAGCTGTACCTGCACCGTGTCCCCCCGGTTGATCACCGGGAGGTCGCGCTCGGTGGGGGTGTAGCCCTCCGGCGGCTCGTCGTCGGGGACGGCGTTACCGGGGTGCCCGGACATGGCTCCGGCCGTGGGGCCGGGCTGTCCGGGCAGTCCGGACTGCACGGGGACCTGTGCGTACGGCGGTACGCGGAAGTCGCGCAATGTCGCCGTCCGCACCACGGGTCCCTGGCCGGCCCCCTGTGTCATCGACCCCTCCACCGCCGTCGTACCGCCGTACACCTCTCGGGCCGTCCGTCCGGTGGCGGTGAGCCCGCCGGTGGTGAGGGAAGGTCCGTGGTGTCGTGCGCCCATCATAGGAATGCAGGTCGTCCTGTGTGACGCACCAGGGGTGGTGAATCCGATCGCACCTCGGGTTCAGCGGCGGGTTTCGCGCTGATCGCCCGAAATGCGAACGGTCCGGGCCTTCACCGGGCAGCGCCACCGGTCAGTCGCCCGCGGGAGAGCGGGGCGCGCTGACCGTGGTGCGCGGAGGGCGTCGCTGGGAGGAGGTGCGGACGATCAGTTCGGTCGGTATGACCTGCTCGACCGGCCGGTCCGTCTCCAGCCCCTCGATGGCGTCGATGAGGAGCTGGACGACGGCGGTGCCGATACGGCGCGGCTTGAGCGAGAGCGTCGTGATGGGCGGTTCCGTCGAGGCGTACACGGTGGACTCGCTGCAGCAGACGAGCAGGAGATCGTCCGGTACACGCAGTCCGTACCGCCGTGCGGCGGCGAGCAGATCGGTGCCGTTGGGATCGAAGAGCCCGTAGACGGCGTCGGGCCGGTCGGGGCGGGCCAGCAGCCGGTCGGCGGCGACGGCCCCGGCGCACGGGTCGTGGGCGGGATAGGACTCGTAGACCGGGTCCTGGCCGACGCGTTCGCACCAGTGCAGATAGGCGGTGGTGGAGAGCCGGGTGTAGGTGTCCGTGGTGGTGCCGGTGAGCAGACCGATCCGGCGTGCGCCGGCCGCGGCGAGATGGTCGAGCAGATCGAGGACGGCCGCCTCGTGGTCGTTGTCGACCCAGGCGGTGACGGGAAGGGTGCCCGCGGGCCGGCCGTCGGAGACGACGGGAAGACCCTGGCGGACGAGTTCGGTGACGACCGGATCGTGGTCGGAGGGATCGATGACGACGGTGCCGTCGAGAGCGACATTCGCCCAGACGTCATGGCGGGAGGTGGCGGGGAGGATGACGAGGGCGTAACCGCGGGCGAGCGCCGCGGAGGTGGCGGCCCTGGCCATCTCGGCGAAGTAGGCGAACTCGGTGAAGGTGAAAGGTTCATCCCCGTACGTCGTGACCGTCAGGCCGATGAGGCCCGACTTGCCGGTACGGAGGGTTCGGGCGGCGGCGGACGGTCGATAGCCGAGGCGTTCTGCGACCTCCCGGACATGGCGTCGTGTGGCGTCGGGTAAGCGTCCCTTGCCGTTGAGCGCGTCCGAGACAGTCGTGATGGAGACACCGGCTGCGGCGGCCACATCCCGGATGCCCGCCCGACCTTGCCGGCTTCCCCGGCGGGATGTGTCCGTCCGGCTCACCTGGTGTTTCCCTGCTGCTGTCATGGCGAGCCGATAGTAGGGCTCGGGCGGGCGGTGGGTCCGGTCGCACAATCACCTATGGGCAGGCACGTTTTTGCATGGTTGAAGATGGTTGATGGCCTTGGAACATAAGGGAGTTAACAGGTCTAGCGATGTTCTGCCATGCAACGAGCCGCATGGGCCTGTCGTAGGGCCCATGTTTCGAAGAGGTCTCAACTCACCTCTACGGGGGACGCGCGCCACGGAGCGAGCCACCGGCGCGCGCCAGGGAAGCGAGTGCGCCCCCTCTTCTGCGGCGGTCTCACGGCGGTCTCACGGCGGTCCTGCGGCGGTCCGGGAGGCGGTCCGGCGGACGCGGTTCGCAGGAGCCGCGAATCCTCATAAGGTGAACAGCATTGAAGTCGTCGTTGAAGTCGTCATAGAAGTTGTACGGACCCGTGAACGGCCGAGGAGGACCTGCGGTGAGTGAGACGAGCCCCAAGCTGCGCGCCGAGCTGGACGGCATCCCCACCTACAAGCCGGGCAAGCCGGCCGCGTCCGGCGGAGGGCCCGCCGCGTACAAGCTGTCCTCCAACGAGAACCCGTATCCGCCGCTGCCGGGCGTGATGGAGCGGGCGATCTCGGCCGCGGGCGTCTTCAACCGCTACCCGGACATGGCCTGCACCGGTCTGATGGACGAGCTGGCGGACCGCTTCGCCGTGCCCGTCACGCATCTCGCGACCGGCACCGGTTCGGTCGGTGTGGCTCAGCAGCTTGTCCAGGCCACCTCGGGCCCCGGTGACGAGATCATCTACGCCTGGCGCTCCTTCGAGGCGTATCCGATCATCAGCCGGATCTCCGGCGCGGCCTCCATAGAGGTGCCGCTGACCTCCGGCGAGGTGCACGATCTGGACGCCATGGCCGACGCGATCACCGAGCGGACCCGGCTGATCTTCGTCTGCAACCCCAACAATCCGACCGGCACGGTGGTGCGCCGCGCCGAGCTGGAACGGTTCCTCGACCGTGTTCCCGGCGATGTGCTGGTGGTGCTCGACGAGGCCTACCGCGAGTTCATCCGGGACAGCGAGGTGCCGGACGGTGTGGAGATCTACCGCGAGCGCCCGAATGTGGCCGTGCTGCGTACGTTCTCCAAGGCGTACGGGCTGGCCGGTCTGCGCGTCGGCTTCGCGATCGCCCGGGAACCGGTGGCCGCCGCCCTCCGGAAGACCGCCGTCCCCTTCGGTGTGAGCCAGATCGCGCAGGAGGCGGCGATCGCCTCCCTGCGTGCCGAGGACGAACTGCTGGGCCGGGTCGGCGCGCTGGTCGCCGAGCGTGCGCGGGTCTACAAGGGCCTGGTCGACCAGGGCTGGACCGTGCCCGAGACCCAGGCCAATTTCATCTGGCTCCGGCTCGGCGAGCACACGCTCGGCTTCGCGGCGGCCTGTGAGGCGGCCGGTGTGGTAGTACGGCCCTTCGCGGGCGAAGGGGTACGGGTCACGATCGGCGAGCACGAGGCCAATGACATCTTCCTCCAGGCGGCGGAGGCGTTCCGCAAGGAGCTGTAGCCGAGGTGATGTTGCTGTAGCCGGTGCGGTGCTGCCGGTCCGGGGCGGTCTCTTCGAGGCCGCCCCTACGCATGCCGACCCCCCCTGCGAAGGTCCGGAAGCATGTGCGACATAATGCTTGTGAATGTGAACGCGTTCACAAGCGTGTCCCGTTTCCTCGCGGTATGTCCAGGGCGAACGGGACAAGCTGCCGCTGTGACCACGGCGATGTTAGGAGAAGACGACGTGGACCTCGCTCTGGCGCCGGAGACCCTGGCGCGATGGCAGTTCGGCATCACCACCGTCTATCACTTCCTCTTCGTCCCGCTGACGATCTCGCTCGCCGCGCTCACCGCCGGCCTGGAGACCGCGTGGGTCCGCACGGAGAATCCGAAGTACCTCAAGGCCACGAAGTTCTGGGGCAAGCTCTTTCTGATCAATATCGCGATGGGTGTCGTCACCGGCATCGTGCAGGAGTTCCAGTTCGGGATGAACTGGTCCGACTACTCGCGATTCGTCGGTGACATCTTCGGCGCTCCGCTCGCCTTCGAGGCGCTGATCGCCTTCTTCTTCGAGTCGACCTTCATCGGACTGTGGATCTTCGGCTGGGACAAACTGCCGAAGAAGATCCATCTGGCCTGTATATGGATGGTCTCGATCGGCACGGTTCTCTCCGCGTACTTCATCCTGGCGGCCAACTCCTGGATGCAGCACCCGGTCGGCTATCGCATCAACAAGGAAGCCGGGCGGGCGGAACTCACCGACTTCTGGAAAGTGCTGACCCAGGACACCGCGCTCACCCAGTTCTTCCACACCCTGACGGCCGCTTTCCTGGTCGGCGGCGCCTTTATGGTCGGCATCGCGGCCTTCCATCTCGCGCGTGGGAAGCACATACCCGTGATGCGGACCTCGCTCCGCCTCGGCCTTGTCACCGTCGCGATCGCCGGGATGCTCACCGCCGTGAGCGGTGACTCGCTCGGCAAGGTCATGTTCAAGCAGCAGCCGATGAAGATGGCGGCGGCGGAGGCCCTGTGGGAGGGCGAGTCGCCCGCGCCCTTCTCGCTGTTCGCCTACGGAGACGTCGAGAAGGGCCACAACACCGTGGCCGTCGAGATCCCCGGGCTGCTGTCCTTCCTCGCCAACAACAACTTCAGCTCGCATGTCCCCGGCATCAACGACGTCAACAGGGCCGAGCAGGAGAAGTACGGTCCCGGCGACTACCGGCCCAATATCCCGGTCGCCTACTGGGGCTTCCGCTGGATGATCGGCTTCGGAATGGCATCCTTCGCCATCGGTCTGCTCGGTCTCTGGCTGACCCGGAGGAAGTTCCTGCTGCCACCCGCCCTGCGGACGGGCGAGGACGAGGTGCCGAACCTTGTGCTCTTCCGGAAGAAGGCGCTCAGCCCGAAGCTCGCCAAGTGGTACTGGATCGTCGCCCTCTGGACCCTGCTCTTCCCGCTGATAGCCAACGCGTGGGGCTGGATCTTCACCGAGACGGGACGCCAGCCATGGGTCGTGTACGGAGTGCTGCGCACGGCCGACGCGGTCTCCCCCGGTGTCTCCCAGGGCGAGGTGCTCACCTCGATGACCGTCTTCACCCTGCTCTACGCGGTGCTCGCGGTCATCGAGGTCAAGCTGCTGGTCAAGTACGTCAAGGCCGGCCCGCCGGAGCTGACGGACGCCGACCTCAATCCCCCCACGAAGATCGGCGGCGACCCCACGGACGCCGACCGGCCGATGGCCTTCTCGTACTGAGGACTTGAGGAGCTAGGGCTATGGAACTCCACGACGTCTGGTTCGTCCTGATCGCCGTCCTCTGGACCGGCTACTTCTTCCTCGAAGGGTTCGACTTCGGCATCGGAGTCCTCACCAAGCTGCTGGCCCGCGACCGTAAGGAACGGCGGGTCCTCATCAACACCATCGGGCCCGTCTGGGACGGCAACGAGGTCTGGCTGCTCAGTGCCGGCGGGGCGACCTTCGCGGCCTTTCCCGAGTGGTACGCCACACTCTTCTCCGGCTTCTATCTGCCGCTGCTGCTCATCCTGGTCTGTCTGATCGTGCGCGGTGTCGCCTTCGAGTACCGGGCCAAGCGGCCCGAGGAGAACTGGCAGCGCAACTGGGAACACGCGATCTTCTGGACGTCGTTGCTCCCCGCCGTGCTGTGGGGTGTCGCGTTCGGCAATATCGTGCGGGGCGTCAAGATCGACGCGCACAAGGAGTACATCGGTGACGTCGGGGATCTGCTCAATCCGTACGCGATCCTGGGCGGTCTGGTCACCCTGGCTCTCTTCACCTTCCATGGCACGGTGTTCGCCGCGCTCAAGACCGTGGGGGACATCCGGGTCCGGGCCAGGAGGCTGGCGGTCGTACTCGGGGTACTGACCGCCGTGCTGGCGCTCGGTTTTCTGCTCTGGACCCAGGCGGACAAGGGCGACGGCAAGAGTCTGGTCGCGCTGGGCGTGGCCGTGGTGGCGCTGGTCGCCGCGATCGTGGCGATCGCGGCGGGGCGCGAGGGCTGGTCGTTCGCGCTCTCCGGCGTGACGATCGTGGCCGTGGTGGCGATGCTCTTTCTGACGCTCTTCCCGAATGTCATGCCGTCCTCGCTGGACCCGGCATGGAATCTCACGGTGACGAACGCGTCGTCCACCCCGTACACCTTGAAGATCATGACCTGGTGCGCGGGTATCGCGACTCCGGTGGTGCTGCTCTACCAGGGATGGACCTACTGGGTGTTCCGGAAGCGGATCGGAACGCAGCACATAGCCGATGCGTAACCGCCGATACGTACGAGGGCTGAGTCCGATGCGCTGGGGTGGGTGTTTCACGTGAAACCAATCGATTCGCGTCTGCTGCGGTATGCCCGTGCCACCCGCTTCTTTCTGATCGCCATGGTGGCGCTGGGGGTGGCCGGTGCGGGGCTGGTGATCGCCCAGGCGATGCTGATCGCCGAGGTGGTGGTCGGGGCGTTCCAGCGCGGACTCGGCACTTCCGAGCTGCGCACTCCCCTGCTTCTGCTGGCCGCGGTCGCCATCGGGCGCGCTCTGGTCTCCTGGCTGACCGAGCTGGCGGCCCATCGGGCGAGCGCCGCGGTCAAGTCGGAACTGCGCGGACGGCTGCTGGAGCGGGCGACCGCACTGGGTCCCGGGTGGCTGAGCGGACAGCGCACCGGTTCACTGGTCGCGCTCGCCACCCGCGGTGTGGACGCTCTGGACGACTACTTCGCGCGCTATCTGCCACAACTGGGGCTGGCCGTGGTGGTGCCGGTGGCGGTCCTGGCGAGGATCGTCACCGAGGACTGGGTCTCCGCGGCGGTCATTGTGCTGACTCTGCCGCTGATTCCGCTCTTCATGGTGCTGATCGGCTGGGCCACCCAGGCCCGGATGGACCGGCAGTGGCGGCTGCTCTCCCGGCTGTCGGGCCACTTCCTGGATGTGGTCGCCGGCCTGCCGACCCTCAAGGTCTTCGGCCGGGCCAAGGCCCAGGCCGAGTCGATCCGCGCGATCACCTCGGAGTACCGGCGGGCCACCCTCCGTACGCTCCGTATCGCCTTCCTGTCGTCCTTCGCGCTGGAACTGCTCTCGACGCTGTCGGTGGCTCTGGTCGCGGTGGGGATCGGGATGCGGCTCGTGCACGGCGATCTGGATCTGTACACGGGGCTGGTGGTGCTGATCCTGGCGCCGGAGGCCTATCTGCCGATCCGTCAGGTGGGCGCGCAGTATCACGCGGCGGCCGAGGGACTGTCGGCCGCCGAGGAGATCTTCACGGTCCTGGAGACCGGGCCGCCGGCGGGCGGTACGGGGGAGGCGCACGGCACGGGTGCGCCACGGCTGGAGCTGGACGGTGTGACCGTCCGCCATCAGGGCCGTACGGAACCCTCGCTCGACGCGGCCTCGCTGACGGTCGAGCCGGGGGAGACCGTCGCCCTGGTCGGCCCGAGCGGTGTCGGGAAGTCCACGCTGCTCCAGGTGGTGCTCGGCTTCACCGCACCGGACGAGGGCCGGGTGCGGGTGGACGGCCGCGATCTGTCGTCCCTCGATCCGGACCGCTGGCGGGAGCGGATCGCGTGGGTTCCGCAGCAGCCGTATCTCTTCGCGGGCACGATCGCGGAGAACGTACGGCTGGCCCGGCCGGACGCGGACGACGCGGCGGTCAATGACGCGCTGCGGGAGGCGGGCGCGTACGGGTTCGTGGCGGCGCTGCCGCAGGGCACGCACACCCTGCTCGGCGAGGACGGTTCCGGGCTCTCGGCCGGTCAGCGGCAACGGCTCGCGCTGGCCAGGGCCTTTCTCGCCGACCGACCGCTGCTGTTGCTGGACGAACCCACGGCGGCGCTCGACGGCGGGACGGAGTCGGGCATCGTCGAGGCGGTACGGCGGCTGGCTGTGGGCCGTACGGTGCTGCTCGTCGTCCACAGACCGGCGCTGCTCGCGGTGGCCGACCGGGTGGTCGCGCTGCCGGATCGGGGGGCGGCGGAAGCCGGATCGGCGGCGGAGGCCGGATCGGCGGCGGAGGCCGGATCGGAGGGGGAAGGCGGATCGGCGGGGGAACGCGGCGGTCTTGGTTCTGTGCCGGCGCCAGCGGCTTCCGTCGACGAACAGGCCGATGTGGAAGCCGGGGAAGCCCGGGAAGCCAGGGGAGTCGGGGGAGTCGGGGAAGAGGCCTGGGGCTACGCCGTCGGTGGACATGCCGTACCCGCCGATTCCGGTACGGCGGGCGGGGCCGGTACGACCGGTGGGGGAGCCGGGGCGTCCGGGGATCCGCTCGCGCGGATGAGGGCCGCCGCCGGGGCGCTGCGCGGGCGTTTCGTACTGGCGCTGGTCCTCGGCAGTTGCGCCCTCGGCTCCGCCGTCGGACTCATGGCGGTGTCCGGCTGGCTCATCTCCCGCGCCTCCGAGCAGCCCCCCGTCCTCTATCTGATGGTCGCGGTGACGGCGACCCGCGCCTTCGGCATCGGCCGGGCCGTCTTCCGGTACGCCGAGCGCCTCGTGTCGCACGACGCCGTACTCAGGATGCTCGCCGACCTCAGGGTCTCGGTGTACCGGCGGCTGGAGCGCATCGCACCCGCCGGGCTGCGCCGGACCCGCCGCGGGGATCTGCTGTCCCGGCTGGTCGCGGACGTGGACGAACTCCAGGACTACTGGCTCCGGTGGCTGCTCCCCGTCGGGACCGCGCTGCTCGTCGGGGTGGGGGCCGTCGGATTCACCGCGTGGCTGCTGCCGGAGGCGGGTGCCGTACTGGCCGCCGGGCTGCTCGCCGCCGGGGTCGGCGTGCCGCTGGTGACCGGCGCGGGCGCCCGGCGGGCCGAACGGCGGCTGGCCCCGGCACGGGGAGTGCTGGCCACCAGAGTCACCGATCTGCTCCGGGGCACCGCCGAGCTGACCGTCGCGGGGGCACTGCGGAGCCGTATGCGGCGGGTACGCGAGGCGGACGGAACACTGACGGCCATCGCCGCACGCGGCGCCGGCGCCAACGCGCTCGGCGGCGGACTCTCCGCGGTGGTCTGCGGACTGACCGTGGCCGCGGCGGCGCTCGTGGGCGTTCAGGCGGTACGCGACGGACGCCTCGACGGCGTGGAACTGGCCGTGGTCGTCCTGACCCCGCTCGCCGCGTTCGAGGCGGTGACCGGGCTGCCGCTCGCCGTGCGCCACCGGCAACGGGCCAGGCGCGGTGCGGAGCGGGTGTGCGAGGTGCTGGACGCCCCCGTCCCCGTACAGGAGCCGGAGCGGCCGGCCGTCGCTCCCGTATCGCCGTTCCCGCTGGAGGTACGGGGACTGTCCGCGCGGTACGCGGGGCAGCGGCGGGACGCGCTCAGCGGCTTCGATCTGACGCTGACCGCCGGGAAGCGGGTCGCCGTCGTCGGGCCTTCCGGATCGGGCAAGACGACGCTCGCGCAGGTGCTGCTGCGTTTCCTGGACGCGCGTGAGGGAGACTGCCGACTCGGCGGCACGGATCTGGCCGCGCTCGACGGGGACACGGTCCGGGGCATGGTCGGGCTGTGCGCGCAGGACGCGCATCTCTTCGACAGTTCCGTACGGGAGAACCTGAGGCTCGCCCGTACCGACGCGACCGAGGGCGAGCTGCGCGAGGCCCTGCGCCGGGCCCGGCTGCTCGACTGGGTCGATGCCCTGCCCGCCGGGCTCGACACCCTGGTGGGCGAGCACGGCGCCCGGCTCTCCGGCGGACAGCGGCAGCGTCTGGCGCTGGCCCGCGCCCTTCTCGCCGATTTCCCGGTACTGGTCCTGGACGAGCCCGCCGAACATCTGGACCTCGCCACGGCGGACGCGCTCACCGCCGATCTGCTGGAGGCGACGGAGGGCCGTACGACCCTGCTGATCACCCACCGTCTGCGAGGGCTCGACGGGGTCGACGAGGTGATCGTCCTCGACGGGGGCCGTCCCGTACAGCGGGGCCCCTACGCCGAGCTGGCGGCCGAGGAGGGTCCGCTGCGGCGGATGCTGGAGCGTGAGCGGGCCGGTGACCGGCTCATGACCGGCTGATCGCGGACGGGGAGGCGGAGGCCCGGCCGGTCGCCGTTGTCCAGCCTGTCGATGGTGTCCAGCCGGTCGCCGTGGTCAGGAGTGGCGCGCGTAAGTGGACTTTCCCTATCAAATAGGAGTTACTACGCTCTGGCTTATGAAAGTGCCCGAGCCACTGGGCCCTCTTGACGCGGTCACCCGCGCCGCCAGCAGCCTGGAGGGCCTGTCCGTCGAGAACACCGCGCGAGTGCCGCAGCTGCTGGAGGCGATGTGTTCCGTGGGTACGGGCCACGGACTGCGCACCACGCTCGCCCGGATCTGTGAGACCGCGGCCGAACTGGCCGGGGCCCGCTTCGCCGCCATCGGAGTCCTCGACGAGACGGGCGACAGCCTCTCCGACTTCGTGACCTATGGCGTCGGCGATGACGTGGCCCGGCTGATCGGTCACACGCCCGACGGACGCACCGGCCTTCCCGGCGTGCTGATGAGAGGGAAGGAGCCGATCCGGCTCGCCGATCTCACCGTCGATCCGCGCGCGGCCGGACTTCCCCCGGGACATCCGCCGATGCGGACGTTCCTCGGTGTTCCCATCCGCGCCCAGGGCGAGACCCTCGGCAACTTCTATCTGGCCGAGAAGCCCGGCGGCGGTGAGTTCAGCGACTACGACCTGCACATGGTGCGCGTCCTCGCCACCGAGGCGGGCAACGCCATCGGCAACGCCCGGCTGTACGAGGCGGCCAGACAGCGCGAGCGGTGGATCGAGGGTTCGGTCGCCGTCACCACCGCCCTGCTCACCAGTGGTGACGCGGCGGACGCGCTCTCCGTGGTCGCCGAACAGATCCGCAGGCTGGCGGATTCGGTCATCGGTGTGGTGCTGCTGCGCACGGAGGACGGCGGACTGGAGGTCGTGGCCGTCTCCGACGCCCATCCGACCGTCAAGCGGAACTATGTCGTTCCGCCCGAGAACCTCGTCGCCAGGACGCTCCTGTCCGGCGAGCCGCTCTTCGTGGACGACCTCGCCACCGACCCGCGTGTGACACCGGGTCTGGCCGGGGATTTCGGCCCCGGCATGCTGCTGCCGCTGCGGGCCGACGGGAGGGTGCTCGGCGCCCTGGTGATGCCGCGCGCACGGGGCGCGCGCCGTTTCGGGGAGCGGGAGCACACCTTGGCCGACCAGTTCGCGGCCCAGTCGGCGCTGGCGCTGATGATGGCCGACGCGCAGCATGACCGCGAGCGGCTGGCCGTCCTGGAGGACCGGGACCGGATCGCGCGGGATCTCCATGACCTGGTCATCCAGCGGCTGTTCGCGACCGGGATGACGCTGGCGAGCGCCCAGCGCGGAACGGTCGCTCCCGAGGTGCACCAGGGCATCGACAAGGCGGTCGACGAGCTGGATGTGACCATTCAGGAGATCCGTACGGCCATCTTCGCGCTTCAGCAGGGACCGGCCGAGGCACCGGCCGGTGTGCGGACGCGCGTTCTGCGGGAGATCAATATGGCCGCCGTGCCGCTGGGCTTCCGGCCTACCCACCGCTTTGTCGGACAGGTCGACTCGGCGGTCGGCGAACTGGCCGGGCGGAATCTGATCGCCGCGCTCCGCGAGGCCCTGTCCAACGCCTTCCGGCACGCGCGGGCCACCCGTATCGAAGTGGTCGTCGACGCCGCCGCCCGGCTTCCCGACGGCAGGGCGGCGGTGCGGCTGTCGGTCGCTGACGACGGTGTGGGCATCCCGGACGGAGGACGGCGCAGCGGGCTGCGCAACCTCGCGCGACGGGCCGAGTCGCTGGGCGGATCGAGCACGTGCGAGCCGGGGATCGGGGAGGGCAGGGCGGGTACGACGGTGATCTGGGAGGCGCCCCTGTGACGCGGCGGCGACGGGCGATGGGCGGCGCCGGGCGATGGGCGGCGATGGGCGGCGCCGGGCGATGGGCGGCGATGGGCGGCGCCGGGTCCCGCGGTTGACACGGCCCGTCGCCGGCCCCGGTGCCGCGACGGGGGCAGAGGTTGCCGGAGAGGACCTAGAGCCGCGCGAGAATCCGCTCGATGACGATCGCGACGCCGTCCTCGTTGTTCGTGGCCGTATGTCCGGAGGCGGCGGCCAGCACGTCCGGATGGGCGTTGCCCATCGCGTACGAGGTCCCGGCCCAGGTCAGCATCTCCAGATCGTTGGGCATGTCTCCGAAGGCGACGACCTCGTCGGACGAGACACCGCGCTCGGCGCAGCAGAGCGCGAGCGTGCTGGCCTTGCTCACCCCCAGGGCGCTTATCTCCAGCAGGGCGGTGGGGCTCGACCGGGTGATGGTGGCCCGGTCCCCCGCCGCCGTACGGGCCAGGGTGAGAAAACCGTCGGGTGTCAGGTCAGGGTGGTGGGCGAGCAGCTTGACGACCGGGCCCGCGATCTTCTCGTACGCCTCGCGGAGGAGCTTCTCCGCGGTGGCCACGGTCGCGCCCGGGTCCTCCAGGAAGGGCGGGTACGTCGGCTCGTAGTTGATCCCGTTGGTCATCTCGACCGCGAACGCCGTCCCCGGGGCGGCGTCGCGCAGGGTCTGTACGACGTCCAGCGCCGTCTCCCGGTCCAGCGGACGGACCTTCAGCAGTTCTCCGTCGGCGCGCAGATCGACCACCGCGGCGCCGTTGGCACAGATGGCCATGCCGTGGCCGTGCACATGCTCGCTGACGACCCCCATCCAGCGGGCCGGGCGCCCGGTGACGAAGAAGACCTCGATGCCCGCGTCCTCGGCGCCCTTGAGCGCGGCGATCGTACGGTCCGAGACGGACTTGTCGTCGCGCAGCAGGGTGCCGTCGAGATCGGTGGCGATCAGCCGGGGCCGGGCGGGCAGCGGGGAGTCAGCAGGGGAGGTCACCGCGCCATTCTCCCGTACGGTCGCGCACGGGCGTGCGGAGGGGCGCACATCTGAGAGGCCGGCCGCCGAACCTCTTCCGGGGGAGGGCGTGTTGGGCGCTGCGTGACCGCGCCGCTTCGGGCCGGCGTTCAGCCGAGTTGTCTTCAGCCGAGTTGTCTTCAGCCGAGTTGTCTTCAGCCGAGTTGCGCGGCGCCTTCGGTGGCGATCTTCTCGAAGACGCCCTGGTCGGCGGCGAAGTCCGAGCCGGGGATCGGCCAGTGGATCACGATCTCGGTGAAGCCCAGCGCGATATGGCGGCCCGCGAAGTCCACGAAGGCGTCGACGGACTCCAGCGGACGGCTTCGGTCCGGGGTGAATCCGGTGAGCAGGATCTTGTCGAGTGCTTCCACGTCCCTGCCGGTCCCGGCGCAGGCGTCCGCGAGCCGGTCGATCTGGTCGCGCAGGGCCCGCACGGACTGTTCGGGGGTGCCCGTCTCGTACAGCTTCGGGTCGCCGGTGGTCACCCACGCCTGTCCGTGCCGCGCGGCGAGACCGAGTCCGCGCGGTCCTGTGGCGGCCACCGCGAAGGGCAGCCGGGGGCGCTGGACGCAGCCGGGGATGGTACGGGCCTCGCGCGCCGAGTAGTAGTCGCCCTCGTAGGAGACGGAGTCCTCGGTCAGGAGGCGGTCGAGCAGCGTGACGAACTCGCCGAAGCGGTTGGCGCGCTCAGCCGGGCTCCATGGTTCCTGGCCGAGCGCCGTGGCGTCGAAGCCGGTGCCGCCGGCGCCGATCCCCAGCGTGATCCGCCCGTCCGAGATGTCGTCGAGGGAGATCAGGTCCTTGGCGAGGGTCACGGGATGCCGGAAATTCGGCGAGGTGACAAGCGTCCCCAGCCGCAGCCGCTCGGTAACCGCCGCGGCAGCCGTCAGTGTCGGGACTGCCCCGAACCATGGCCGGTCCCGAAAGGCTCGCCACGACAGGTGGTCGTAGGTGTACGCGCTGTCAAAGCCGAGCTCCTCGGCCCGCCGCCACACCTCCCGACCCTCAGACCAGCGGTAGACCGGCAGAATCACAGTGCTCAGACGCATGAGGCCGACAATACGAGAGGCCGGTACCCTCAGGCCACGTATCGGGCGTGAGCACTAAGATGACGACCCCATGATTGACACCGCCGACCCCCGCATCCTGCACTTCACCCATGTGGAGAACCTTGCGGGGATCGCGGCCTCCGGGCTTGTTGCAGACCAGCACAAACCCACCGGAACAGTCGAGTGCGCCGACTTGAGCATCAAGGAGCGCCGCCGCAGTCAGGCCGTGCCAGCCGGACCCGGCGGCGTGGTCGCCGACTACGCGCCCTTCTACTTCGCACCGCGGTCGCCGATGCTGTACCGCATCTACAAAGGCGGGGTGGAGACCTACTCGGGTCGGCAGGATGAGCTCGTCTACTTGGTGTCCCGTGTGTCACAAGTCCAGCGGCACCACCTTGCCTGGGCTGCCACGGACCGCAACGCTGCCCTCACGACGGCCAAATACACGGACCGGGCACTCTTGCTCCCCTCACATATCGACTGGGAGGTCATGGCGGCTCTCATCTGGAAAAACACCCCTACAGACGGGTCGCGGCGCGAGCGTCGGATGGCGGAGTTTCTGGTCCACCGGGCCCTCCCCTGGACCGCAGTCGTGGGCATAGTGGTCCTGACATCAGCCATGGCAGCAAAGGTCACGGCGATCATCGCGCCCGCCGACCACAGACCACAGATCGCTGTCGTACCCGAGTGGTACTTCTAGACCTGACACGACAGCACTACCTGCCATCCTGGAAGATGGATGAGGGGAGGCAACAGCAATGATCACCGAGACTCACGGGAATTTGCTCCGCGACGATGCACAGGCTTTGGTAAACACCGTCAACACCGTAGGTGTGATGGGCAAGGGCATCGCCTTGCAGTTCAAGCGCGCCTTCCCCGAAGTCTTCGACGCCTACGCTGCCGCCTGCAAGGCGGGCGAAGTCCGACCGGGCATCGTCCAGCCTGTCGCTCTGCCGGGCGGACGTTGGGTGCTGAACTTCCCCACCAAGAGGCACTGGCGCCAACCGTCACGCATGGAGGACATCCGCGCCGGCTTGGACGATCTGGTCCGTGTGGTCGGTGAGCTGAAGATCACAAGCGTTGCGGTGCCCCCACTCGGCTGCGGGAACGGCGGCTTGCCGTGGCCCGAGGTGCGAGCCCTGATCATCGACAAGCTTCAGGGGCTCGATGCAGATATCCGCCTCTACGGTCTTGGTACTCCGCCTGCCGAGGATATGCCTACCGCGACATCCGTCCCGGAGCTGAATCAGCAGCGAGCCAGGTTTCTGACAGCAGTGCGGCGGTACATCGCCAGCGCTTGGGCCGCAGGCATCACCGAGGTGCCCAAGGCATCGCTGCTGGAGTTTCACAAGATTGCTTATCTCCTGCAAGGCGCTGGGATCAATCTCGGCCTGCAATTCGAAGCCGGACATTACGGCCCTTACTCCAGCGGCCTGGATCGAGCGATCGCAGCGCTGGAAGGCCATCAAGTCATCGGCTTCGGCGATGGAACCGGCGGGGCACGTGCTGACATCGGCCTGCGACCAGGCGCGGCCGAGGAGGCCGAGGAGGCCGTGGACGGGGACAGCGAGTTCGAGCAGGCATGGGCTCAGCTCAGCCAGGCGTTCGTCGGCTACGAGTATCCCGAGGGTATGGAGTTGCTGGCCAGCGTGCACTTCCTGGCGACCCGAGGAGGTGGCCCTCCCCGCAACCCGACCGACGTGGCGCGTGACCTCGCCGCGTGGAGTCCACGGAAGCGACGGCTTTTCCCTGCAGAGGATGCCTCCGCCGCGTGGGCCAGACTGAATGAGACGCAATTCTTTGCGACAGCAACTCGCTAGTCCGTGACAGGGCACCCCGTCTGCAAACGCCAACGCCCCGAGCGAACCTGCACGTCAGCCCGTGATGCCTGAACGAGGCTTGACTGAGGTGACCAGGGTGCCAAGCCGGATGCGCTCGGTCACTGTCACGGCGGCGGTCAACGTGGGCAGCGCCCCGAACCACGGCTTGTCCCGGAAGCTCCGCCAGGACAGATGGTCGTAGGTGTACGCGGCGTGAAACCCGAGATCTTCGGCCCGCCGCCAGATCTTCTGCCCTTCGCCCCACCGGTGGATGGGGAGGATCACCGTACTCAGACGCATGCCGCAGACGATACGCGGGCTGTCGGCACCACGGCGGTCCCGGGGGAAAGGTGCTGGAAGCAGCCCGGCGTCGCCCCGGTCGTCGCTAGTGTTGATCCATGGGCACGTTGGGCGAGGCCGAACTCGACGCGATGATCGAAGAGGCGACGGTCGACGCCTACAACGAGGACGAGCAGCTCACCGGTCTGTTCACCATGCTTGAGGAGCACCTCGTCGTGCCCTTCACGACCGCTGTGCTCGGCGTCAAGGTGACCGTGCGGGGCGTCGACCTCACGCCGGACGGCAGGATCGTCGCCGTGTGCTCTCGCGGTGGTATGCGGCAGTCGATCGGGATCCTGGAGCTGGAGTTGCCCCGTCCAGCCCCCGAGGGCGGAGTGGATCGAGGCGTACCGTCACTGGGCCGGATGAGACCGGGCGCCTCACACTTCACGACACTTCACACGGAACTGGCCTGTTTGGAGGGGCTGAACGTGGCTGACGCCGTACAGGGCGCGGATCGGGGCGCCGGTGAACCGTCGCTCACCGACCTCATCGAGCGCAGTGCCGAGTTGAAAGGGCAGCTGGTCGCCTTCGCGCAGAGCGCCCGCTTCGACCGGTGGTTGACGCCCCTGTTGCTGGAGGCCGCCGGGCCTGAGCGGCGGTTGGACGAGGGCGCGGCGATCCGGATCACCGACCACTTCATTCTGCAGTACCGCCTGCCGGACGGTTCGACCGTGGTGGACCGGTTCGTCGCCGGGCGGAAGGACTTGACCGCGGCCGACCGGGAGATACTGCTCGGCTGGCGTGACCCGGTCGAGGGCATCTTCAAGATACAGCGCAAGGAAGGGGATGCCGCTGTCCTGCTGAACCTGGTCGACGACCTGGAGTACCGCACGTACTCCAATGTCGGGCGGGCGGCGTTCCGTGGAGTGTCCAAGGGAGGATTCCTCCACACCTGCCTGGTACCCGTTCACTCGGCCGAGGGGGCATGGCTGGTATCCGGGGCTATGTCGTACTACCCCAGGTCCAGCGCCACCGAGATCGCCCGGGCGGCGATCGAACTGGCCACCGGTCGGCCCGAGCTTGTCTTCCGCAACCCCGAGAAGATCGAGCAGGGATGGCAGCGGATGCGAGAGGACCGGGCCGCGTTCATCGAGTTCTGCGGCGGCGACGAGCTGGTCCTTCCGCCTGCCGAAGCCGAGGACCGCCTCAACGCCTACTACCGCCACCGCCAGGAGGCCGCCGTCGCCGGAGAGCCCGGCCCTGCCCGGAGCAGGCGTCTCCCCCGCCTGGACCTGCCCTTCTTCGAACTGCCACGAGAACTGGCGGACTCGGACACCGTCGGCGTCATCTACGACGAGGTCGACGGCCTGAACTTCTACGCGGACTACGGGATGCTGCGTGACCTCTTCGCGGACCCGGCCCTCGCGGGCAGCAGGCAGCACCAGGACCTGCTCCGCACGTACCTGCGCGAGGAGTCGATCACGCCACTGCCGATCCGCCGACTGGCCGCCGCCCACCCGGAGACAACCGACGTGGTGTTCCGGAAGCTCCTGCGGAAGCCCGGCTTCACCTGGAGCGAGCACGGCGAGGCACTGCTGCGCCGACGCAAGCCCTGGTACTACGAGAACGAGCCCCGTCCGGGCGTCTCCGTGATCGGCGACCGCCTCAGCGGGCTTGCCGCCGGCCGCCGGTAGCGATCTCACAAGGGCACGGAACGGCCGTCACGCCAACCGAGCACCAGCAAGTTAATAGGCCATGTACTACACTTCACCTATGGATACGCCACGCCCTGGCAAGACCCGAGTCACCAGCGTCTCCCTGCGCGCCGAGACCTTGGAGGCGATTCGCGCGCGCGCCGGTAAACAAGGCGTCTCCTCCTATATCGAGGAGGCGGTGCAGCGGCAACTCCAGCGCGAAGCCATCGACGAGTACATCGCTGTCGCTGAAGCGGAGCACGGCCCTGTCGACCCGGCCGAGGTGTCGGCCAAGGCCGAGCGCATCCGCGCCCACCACGCCGCTCACCGGGGTGACTCCGCTCCAGCGGACGCCGCGTGAGTGGGACTCTCGTTCTCGACAGCGAGGCCCTCTCCAAGCTCTCCCGGCGACACCGCGACATGACCGTGTGGCTGGACGTCGCCCGCAGTCTGGACCTGCTCGTCGTGACGAGCGCCGCCACGCTGGTGGAGGCACGTGACCCGAAGGTGCCGCAGGCGGCGTTCGACCATGCGGTCTCCCTGACCAAGGTGCGCCCTGTCACAGAGGAGATCGCACGTGCGGCCGGCAAGCTGCTCGCCGCCGAAAGCCTGCACGGCCACAAATACGCCATCGATGCGATGCTCGCGGCCACGGCTCACTTTGAGCACGGCGACGTCACTGTCATCACGAGCGACACCGATGACCTGCGCCGACTCTGCCACCTTCGTATCGCCGTCGAGCCGATCTGAGCGCCTGCGTCAGCACTTCCTGCACCCTTGCCGCTTTTCCGCAGGTCAGTACGTGATGGGTGAAGGGGGCTTGACTGAGGTGACGAGGGTGCCCAGGCCCAGCCGCCGGGTGGCAGCGGCGGCGGCGGTGAGTGTGGGCAGGGCGCCGAACCAGGGCCCGTCCCGGAACGGCACCCGCCAGGACAGGTGGTCGTAGGTGTAGGCGGCGTGGAAACCGAGGTCCTCGGCCGTCTGCCACTTCGAACGGCCTCCCGCGTGCCAGCGGTCGACGGGGAGGATCACGGTACTGAGACGTAGGCCCATGGCGGTGAGCCTACGTCGCTTCGATCGGGGGCCAGGACTCAGCCGGTGCTTCGGCACCGGGCCGGGAAAGCGGGGGACCGGACCGTCAGTGTTCGGTGGCGGCCTCCCACATGTCTCGCAGTGACTGCCGGACAGAGGTTTTCGGCGCCCAGCCCAGGAGGCGGGCGGCCCGACCCCGGCCTTCAGACAGGCGTCGAAGAGCCGCTGCACACCGAGCACGTTGGTGCGCATGAAGTCGCCGGCCCCCCCGATCGAGCGGTCCACATGGGACTCGGCCGCGAAGTTCACCACCACGTCGTGCCCCGGCACCACCCGGTCCAGCAGAGCGGAATCGCCGATGTCGCCGTGCACGAAGGTGAACCGCCCGTCCACCGGCGCCAGGTTGGCGAGGTTGCCCGCGCCGTTTCAGGACCGGGTGAGGTCACCGTCGCCGACCGGAAGGATGGTGTGGTTGATACGGAAAAGGCGGTTCGGGTCGTACTCCGCCTTCAGCTCGGCCAGCCGCCGGTAGTCGGCCTCGGTGTAGGCCCGCCTGACCCGCTCGGGAGTCGAGTCGTGGTCGAACAGGAACCCCGGGAGCACGGCGCCGGTGTCCCACTTCCGGAGCCGTTCGAGCACCCCGTCGGAGATCTCGCGCACCGCGTCGGCCCGCTCGGGCGGAGCCGGCATCCGCGTCCACACACTGAAGGCCGCGCCCTGGGTGCCGGCCGCGTGCGAGCGGCGGGGCGACCGGTCCAGCGCCCCGCCCAGGTGGCGTATCTCAAGGCCGGGGAACGGGCCCCCGGGCGCCGACGGGTCGATGAACGAGACCAGCTCCTTCACGGCCTCGTCGTCCAGTTCGTGCAGCAGCGCGCCGCGCATGTGCGCCATGACCGGGTTCTTGGGGTCCGGGTAGATCTCGTCGATCTCCGGGTACGGCATGGCACGGCAGGTGTCCTTCTCCGGGCCGAGCGCGCGCAACGGCTCCAACAGCCGCGCGCCCTGCTCCTCGTCCCCCGTGTAGACCACCCGGAACTGCACGAGCGAACGGCCGCGGACGTCGTCGGGCATCTGCGGCAGATCGGGGAAGCGCAGCAGCGACACGGAGGACGACATCTCGTCCGGCTGCTCCTTGAGCCAGGCGAGGTAGGCGCCGAACACCTTGGCTGCGTGCCGGGAGTCCTCGCCCGCGTAGGAGAGCTCACCGCCGTAGACGGTGCGCAGCGGCAGCAGTTCGATCTCGGCCGCGACCACGACACCGAAGTTGCTCTTGCCGCCCCGCACGGCCCAGAACAGGTCGGGCTCCTGGTCGGGCGAGACGGTGCGGAGCAGGCCGTCGGCGGTGACGACGTCGAGCGAGCGGACGTAGTCGGCGGCGAAGCCGTAGGTGCGGCAGGCCAGCGGAAGCCCGCCGCCGGTCAGATAGCCCATCACGCCGACCTGCGCGGACGAGCCGCACAGCGGCGCGAGTCCGTGCTCGGCCGCCGCGGCGACCACCGCACCCCACCGCAGCCCGGCTCCGATCCTGGCGGTGCTCTTACCCGGGTCCACCGACAGCTCGCGCAGCTCCCCGGTGGCGATGAACACGGCGCCGTCCGAGGGCACCGACTTGCCGTGCCCGGTCGACTGCACCGCGACCGGACGTCCCGCCTCCGCCGCGAACCGGACGGCGGCGGCCACATCATCGGCGTCGGCGGCGACCACGACCACCGCCGGCCGGTGCCGGACCGTCAGCAACCAGCCGGAGCCGGCCTCCTCGTATCCTTCGTCACCGGGGTAGAGGGTGCGCCCGCGGATCCGCGCGCCCAGGCTTATCACGTCGTGCCAGGCCGCCGGCCCGTCGGCGAGGCGGTCGCCGGTGAACTCGGCCGAGGCGGTGGTGTCCACCGGCACGCCGTCCGAGGTGTACGTCTCGGCGGTGCCGGTCCCGCGGTATCCGCCGTCGAGGTGGGCCTCGACCTGGATCCGCACACGGTCCGACCGGCCGGCGGCCGGAGTGAAGATCTCGGTGAGCTCGTAGGAGAACCGGCCGGGCTCTCCCGCGCTCCAGACCCCGGTGCCCACACTGGCGGGGGTGCGCAGCGCGACCGTGCCATCGGGCGCGAACGATATGGTGAAGGCGGGGTCGGCCTGGGCGCCGTGGTGCGCCCGACCGGTCCAGACACCCACGGGGGTCCGCACCGCGTCGGCCGCGGAGTTCGTTTCCAGCATGTCAGTTGTCCGCCTTCTCGAAGGACTTCGCGGTGTCGTCCGTCTCCGCGACCGGCGGAGGGCCCGGCATCCGGGCGTTGCGCAGCATGGCCGCGGACGCCACGGCCAGTACGACGGAGAGCGCCGCACCGACGATCGCGGTCGTCTGCAGACCCTGTACGAACGCGTCACGGGCCACCGACAACAGCCGGGAGCCATCGGCGGCCGGCAGCTTCCCGGCGACTTCCACCGCGGCGGCGAGCGTGTCCTTGGCCGCCTCGCCGACGCCGGCGGGCAGCCCCTCGGGGAGCGTGTCGGTCAGGTTCGCCCGGTACACCGCGAAGCCGACGCTGCCGATCACGGCGACGCCCAGCGCGCTGCCGAGCTCGGTGCCGGTCGAGGCCGTCGCGGACGCGGCACCGGCCCGCTCGGGTGGGGCCGCTCCTACGATCAGTCCGGTGCCCAGCGAGACCATCGGCCCGAGCCCGAGGCCGATGACGGCCGCCCCCGCCACCGCGAGATACAGGTCGGAGGGACCGCTGACCAGGGTCAGCACCACCATGCCGGCCGCGGTGACCACCAGACCGCCGGCGAGCAGCGTGCTCAGCTTCACGCGGCTCGCGAGGGCGGGCGCCCCCATGGCACCGATCATGATCGCGACGGTGGTGGGCAGCGACCAGAGCCCGGCCTGGAGCGGGGTCAGCCCGCGCACCAGCTGGAGGTACTGGAGGACGAAGAACTGCGAGCCCGCGGAGAGCAGGGTGGCCAGTACGAGCATGCCGAGGGCGGTGCCGAACAGGCTGTTGCGGAAGAGCGCGAGGTCGACCAGGGGCTGTGTGAGCCGGCGCTGGCGCACGATGAAGAACGCCGCCAGCACCACGCCGACGACGAGAGCGATGCCCGACTCGACGCTCAGGCCGTCCGCGGCGATCCGTTTGAGACTGTAGATCAGGGCGAGGATCCCGACGATGGACATGAGCGCGCTGATCAGGTCCGGACGGGCGACCGCCTTGTCCCGGTACTCCGGGAGCAGGATCGGGCCTAACACGAGCAGCAGCACCATGACCGGGACGCCGAGAAGGAAGACCGAGCCCCACCAGAACAGCTCCAGGAACGTTCCGCCGACCAGCGGTCCGATCACCGTGCCGAGGCCGAAGAAGCCGGTCCAGGCCCCGATCGCGGCACCCTGCTGCTTGGGATCGTGGAACATGATCCGGATCAGGGAGAGGGTGGAAGGCATCAGAGTGGAGCCCGCGATGCCCAGCAGCGCGCGGGCGGCGATGAGCATCGCCGCGTTGACCGCGAACGCCGAGAGCACCGAGGCCACTCCGAACGCGACCGCGCCGATCAGCAGCAGCCGCCTGCGGCCGATCCTGTCGCCGATCGCGCCCATGGGGATGAGGAAGCCGGCGATGAGGAAGCCGTAGATGTCCACGATCCACAGCAACTGGGTGTTGCCGGGCCGCAGATCGGCGGTGAGGGTGGGCAGTGCCAGATGCAGCACGGTCAGGTCCATGGCGATGAGCATGGTGGGAAGCGCGAGGACCGCCAGCCCCAGCCATTCTTTTCGGGTCGCCCGCGGTGCCGCCGCCGTACCGACGCCGGAACTCAAAGGAATCTCCTTGCGTTGTCATCGGACGCTGGGCAACGGAACCCTAGGACCTCAAGTTGAGTTGAGGTCAAGACCTGATCTTCCCGCCCGCACCCCGTCCGCCGTCTCACGGACCGTCTCCGGCAACCGCGCCTGCCGGAGGCAGTCGGGGTCGTGGTGGACCCCGGCCCGTACCGCCTCCGCGAACACGTCCACGGTGTTGCCGACCTGGTCGTCGGGGGAGAGCCGGAGCTCCTCCACCTCGGACCCGCGCGCCGGCCGCAGCACCGGGACACGGTCGGCGGGAGGGGTGAAGGCCCGGTCCACGGTGATGTGGCCCTCACTGCCGCGCACCTGGTACGCCGACATATAGGCGTGCTCAAGACCGAAGGTGAGCTGCGCGGTCACCCCGGACGGGGCCGCCAGCAGGACGGCCCCCGAGGTGTCCACCTGACGGGCGGTGCCCGCCGACAGCACCGCGGTGGGCGGCTCGGACGGTCTGGTGCTGGAGATCAGACCGCTGACCGACGGCCTGCGGCACCGCCCGGGAGACGGCGCCACGGGACACCTCTTCCCGCAGGGCAGGGTCACCCGGCCGAGCGCCACGGGAGAGGGCGCCGCGTGGGAGGGGGTTACGGGCCGCTACGACGAGGTCGTCGGCCATGGCTTCAGCCTGATCACGCTCGTCCCCCGGGCGAACTCCTGGACGACGACCGCCTGGCCTTCCTCGGCACCCTGGACGCCACTGTCGTCCACGTCCTGCCGTCCGGCTCCATCCGTCTGCTGCGCGCGCAACCGCACCTCACCGGGATCGGCTTCGACCTGCCCACGTCCGGGCCGGCCTTCGAGAAGGCGGTGGCCCGCGGCGGCCTCGACGACCGGCTCTCGTTCGCGGGCGGCGACTTCCGTACGTCCGGCTTCCCGGCCGCCGACGCCGTCGTCTTCGGGCACGTCATGATCGACTGGGATGTCGAGGTGGGCCGCATGCTGCTGGCCAAGGCGTACGAGGCGCTGCCGGAGGGCGGGGCGGTGCTGATCTACGACACGCTGGTCGGCGAGGACCGGCGGGACAGCGTCGGCGCCCTGATCGTCAGCCTCCACATGCTGGTGGACCAACGCGGCGGAAAGGGCTGCACGACGGAGGAGTGCTTCGGCCGGCTCAAGGACGCGGGTTTCCGCGACTGCCGGGTGCAGCCGCTGACCGGGACGACCGACCACCTCAGCACGGCGGTCAAGTGACCGTGGACACGGCGGCCGGATGACGCGACGCGCACAGGCGGCACACGGGCCGCAACGCGCACGGATCGCGGGACCGCGGCCGTGCGCGGGCGGTCCTCAGCCCTGGAACTCCTTGGCCCAGGAATTCCTCAGCCCTGGAACTCCTTGGGGCAGTTGGATCCCTCATCCGGCAGATGGGCGTTCGCCCATTGCGTCAGCTCGCTCATCGCGGGCCGCAGGGCGAGGCCGGCCGCCGCCAAGCGGTAGCTGACGCGCAGCGGCGGGCCGGGGTCCACCTCGCGGATCACCAGATCCAGCGCGGCCAGCTCGGCCAGCCGGTCCGACAGCATCCGCTCGCTGATGCCGGGGACCGCGCGGCGCAGCTCGACGAAGTGTCCCGGCCCGTTCATCAGCGCGGCGATGATCAGCCCGGACCAGCGCTTGCCCAGCATCTGGAAGACCCGGGTGATCCCCGCTTCGGGCTCGGTGCACCCAGAGCCCTGCGCCGGGCCTTCCACCGTCACGTCCCGAGGCTCTGTCATGGGGCCATGGTACCCGTTCGGGATACGGAGCTGCAGTAAGGTAAGCGACTGTGCTATCAAGGGTTTTCCGGTAAAAGAGAACCTGCTTACTAAACCTCCGATCGGATCGGTTATCACTATGGCGACACTGCTGCACATCGACTCCTCCCTGAACGGCGAAGGCTCGCACTCCCGCAAGGTCACCGCCGCGTTCCGCAAGGCATGGGAGGACCAGCACCCGGAGGGCAAGGTCATCTACCGTGACCTCGCCGCGAACCCGGTGCCCCACCTCGACGCCCTCACGTACTACGCGTCGTTCGTCGACCCCGCCGAGCGCACCCCCGAGCAGAGCGCGGCCTTCGCCCTGCGCGAGGAGCTGCTGGCGGAGAGCGAGGCCGCCGACGCGATCGTGATCGGCGCGCCGCTGTACAACTACGGCGTCACCTCCGGCCTGAAGGCGTGGCTCGACCACATCATCACCATCGGCCGCAACGTTCTGACCGAGCAGCCGACCCTCGCAGGCAAGCCCGTGGTCGTCGTCTCCAGCCGCGGCGGCTCCTACGCGCCGGGCACCCCCGAGCACGGCAACGACTACGCGCAGCCGTATCTGGAGCTGGTCCTGCGCGACAAGCTCGGCCTGGACGTCGAATTCATCATTCCCGAGCTGACCCTCGCCCCGGCCTACGACTCGATGAAGGACCTCGTCCCGCTCTTCGAGGAGTCCCGCACGAAGGCCTTCGCCGAGGCCGAGGCCAAGGCCAAGGCGCTGGCCACCCGTCTCGCCGCGTGACGCGGAGCTGACCGGCTGAGAGGTCCGGGGCACCCGGCCCCGGACCTCGGCGCTATCCGGCAGCCCGCTACGGCCTCGGCGCTCTCCGGCAGCCCGCCGCCCCACCCGTTCCGTCCGGCGTTCTGTCCGGCGTTCCGCCCGCCTCAGCGGCGGTGCCACTCCAGCCGGGCGCGCATGGTACGGCCGTCCACCGCCCAGGTCCGGCCGAGCACGAGGCCGTCGCCGCTGAGCGTGATGTCCCGTACCTGTTCGGTGCCGGACCAGCTGGGGTCGGCGGCGATCGTCCGGGACTTCAATCAGCCGTGCCCGCAAGGGTCCGGGGAGGGGCGGGAGCGGTCGGGCCGGGCGTCCCACGGTCAGCCGGTGTCGGTCGGCCGGTCGGCCGGTCAGTGGGTCGGCCGTCAGCCGGGGAAGCGCAGATAGCGCGGTGGTACGGCGTCGGTGAGCCAGACGCCATTGGCGCTGACATGGAAGACCAGCCCGTCGTGGTGCATCGCCCCCGCGTCCACCGACAGGACCACGGGCCTGCCGCGGCGGGCGCCGACCCGGGTCGCGGTCTCGCGGTCGGGCGACAGATGCACATGGTGGCGGAACATGGGGCGCAGCCCCTCGGCCCGGATCGCGTCCAGATGGCGGGCGACCGTCCCGTGGTAGAGGTACGCGGGCGGCTCCGCCGGGGGCAGTTCCAGGTCGACCGTGACGGTGTGGCCCTGATTGGCGCGGATGCGGTCGCCGTCGACCGTGAAGCGCCGCTTGTCATTGACGGCCACGACATGGTCGAGTTCGGCGCGGGTGATACGGAAGCCGTGCTCGCCGGCCGCGCGGATCAGTTCGTCGACCGCCACCCAGCCGTTCGCGTCCAGGGCGATACCGATCCGCTCGGGCTGATGGCGCAGATGCTTGGAGAGATACTTCGACACCTTCACCGTGCGTCGTTCGTCGGGTACTCCGTTCATACGGACAGCGTGGCCGTGGTGTCGGCACACCGCCACTTATTTCCAAGTAGCCGTGGTTCACAGGTTTGATCCACAGCCAACTCAGGTTATCCACAGGGGATTTGCTGATCCTGTGGACAATGAGCCGACCGCTTAACCTATTTGATCAATATGGCCGCCTTGTCCGTCGGTTGAGGTGAGGACGCGTCCAAGGTCCTTGTATGGAGCTCCCGTTCGGTGGCCGCCGTGATGAAGGCCGCGATGTTCTCATCGCCTCCGCCCCGCCGCCGACCGGCCCGCCGCGCCCGCCGCCGCACGGGCCGCGGGGGAATGCGCGAGGTACTCGACGGCCCTGCGCAGTGAACCCTCCCGCGAGGGGTGGTACGACCGGCGGAGGTAGCGGGGTATCGCCGCGCCCAGGTCACGCCAGGGGGGCAGCAGCCCCTTGTCGATCGCCTTGTTGTGCTCACGTGGCGAATAGCGCGGCCGTCCGGCGAGCCCGGGGTCGTGCCGGATCAGATACGCGGCGCCCCAGATCCACAGCCACAGCAGTACGGGCGCGGTGATGCACATGGTGCCGACACGGCGGGCGTAGCGAGCGGGAGCCGGGCCGCCGCAGTGCTCGTACATGTCGAAGGCCACGGCACGGTGCTCGACCTCCTCCGCGCCGTGCCAGCGCAGCAGATCGAGCATGACCTCGTCGGCCCCCGCCCGGTCCAGCCCCTCCGCGCGCAGCACCCAGTCACCGAGCACCGCTGTGAACTGCTCTATCGCGGCGACGAACGCCAGCCGGTAGAGCAGCCATTTCCCGGCGGGGAAGGGGATCCCCCACGGCGGCTTCTCACCGAGGAGCCTCTCGAAGAGGAAGTCGACGCGCCGTGTGAACGCCTCGGTGCTCAGCTTCTGCTCGGTCAGATGGTCCAGTACGGAGGAGTGCTGCACGCTGTGCGTGGCCTCCTGCCCCATGAACCCCTTGACGTCCTTGAGCAGTTCGGGGTCGGTGACCAGCGGCAGCCCCTCCTTGAAGACCTTCACGAACCACCGCTCGCCCGCCGGCAGCAGCAGATGGAGCACATTGATGACATGGGTGGCCGTGGGCTCGTCCGGTATCCAGTGGAGGGGAGTCCCGTGCCAGTCGAACGACACCCGGCGCGGAACGATGGCGTAGTGCTCCCCGGCCGTCCCGGCTTCCGGAGCTTCCCCGGCTTCTCCTGCCTCGCGGGCTTCCCCGGCCGCCTCCCCGGCCGTCCCCGCCTTCCCGGCCGCCTTCCCGGCCACCCCGTTCTTCCCGGTCTTCACGGCCTCCCTGCCTTCCTCGCTCTCCTCGCCGGACTCGTACCTCCTCCGCCCCGCTCGCTTCCCGGCGCTCACAGCGGCGGCTCCACGCGGGCGATCGCGCGCAGCGCCCCGGGCGCGAGGCGGGACAGCAGGCGGGCTCCCCGGGCCTCGGGGGTGACCGGCACGACGGCCTGGTTCCGTACGACAGCCCGCAGCACGGCGTCGGCGACCTTCTCCGGCGGATAGTTGCGCAGCCCGTACAGCCGCGCGGTCTTCCTTCTGCGCCGCTCCTGCTCCTCGGCGGAGACGCCGGTGAAGCGCGCGGTGGAGGTGATGCCCGTGTTGACGAAACCGGGACAGATCGCGGAGACCCCGATGCCCTGCCCGGCCAGTTCGGCCCGCAGACACTCGCTGAGCATCAGCACCGCCGCCTTGGACGTGCTGTACGCGGGCAGCGCCTTCGAGGGCTGATAGGCCGCAGCCGACGCGGTGTTGACGATATGGCCGCCCTGGCCGCGCCTGGCCATCTGCTTGCCGAAGACGCGGCAGCCATGGATGACGCCCCACAGATTGACGTCCAGGACCTTCTTCCAGTCCTCGGCGGTGGTGTCGAGGAAGGCACCCGACAGCCCGATCCCCGCGTTGTTGACCAGGACATCGACGATGCCGTACTCGGTGGCGACCTTCTCCGCGAGCTTCTCCATGGCCTGCCCGTCACCGACGTCGGTCTGCTCGGCCCAGGCCTCCGGGGCTCCGATCAGCCGGGCCAGCTCCGCCGTTCTGGCCGCTCCCTCCCTGTCGAGGTCGACGGCCACGATCCGCGCGCCCGCCTCGGCGAACGCGAAGACGGTCGCCCGCCCGATACCGCCGGCCGCACCCGTGACCAGGACGAGCTGTCCCCCGAAACGCTGTTCGTACGCTCCGCCCGGCGCCGCTCCCGTACCGGCACCCGTACGCGCGCCCGTACCGCCCGCACCGCCCCCGCCGTCCGTACTCCCGGGCCGGTGCCCGCCGTTCTCGTGGGCCAGGACGAAGCCGGCGATCCAGGAGGCCAGTTGGTCCGGTCTGGTGCGGGGCACCCAGTGCCTGGCGGGCAGTGTGCGCCGTACCAGCCCCGGGGCCCACCGCTCCAGATCGTCGTAGAGCCGTTCCGACAGGAAGGCGTCGCCGGTCGGAGTGATGAGCTGGACGGGCGCGTGCGCGTAGGCGTCGGTACGCGGCCTGCTCAGCCGGGCGCGGACATTGTCCCGGTAGAGCCACGCACCGTGCGCGGCGTCCCTCGGCAGGGAGGACGTCGGATAGGACGTACCGGGGAGCTTCTCGGCCCGTCGCAGGATCGCCGGCCACCGCCTGCCGAGAGGCCCCCGCCAGGCCAGCTCGGGCAGCACGGGCGTATGCAGCGCGTAGACGTACCAGGACTTGGCTCCCTGGCCGAGCAGCTGAGCCACCCCACGTGGCGTGGGCCGCTTCGCCCGCCGCTTGATCCAGTGCCCCAGGTGGTCCAGCGAAGGTCCCGACATCGAGGTGAACGAGGCGATCCGCCCCTCGGTCCGCGCCACGGTCACGAACTCCCAGGCCTGTACGGAACCCCAGTCGTGGCCGACCAGATGGACCGGCCGGTCCGGGCTCACCGCGTCGGCCACCGCCAGGAAGTCGTCCGTCAGCTTCTCCAGCGTGAAGCCGCCGCGCAGGGGCGCGGGTGCCGTCGATCCGCCGTGTCCGCGTACGTCGTACAGCACCACATGGAAGTTCTCGGCGAGCCGCCCCGCGACCTCGGACCAGACCTCCTTGCTGTCGGGATAGCCATGCACGAGCAGCACGGCCGGCCGGGCCGGATCGCCCAGCTCGGCGACGCACAGCTCCACCCCGCCGGTCCGCACCCGGCGCTCCCGCGCCCCCTTCGGTCCCGTACTCATACGGCCTCCGCCCAGCGCCGCACATGCGGCAGATCGTCATCCAGCCAGAACGCGCTCTGCTCCGGATCCCGGGAGTCGGTGACCACCAGGATCTCCTCGAACTTCGCGCCCGTACCCCGGAATCCGAGGTGGGGTTCGACCGCCCACAGCCCCGGCGTGGGCGGGTGGTCGGAGAATCTGTACGGGCTCCACAGCGGCGACCAGCCGTCCCGGTGACCACGCAGCGCGTCGCCCGCCAGCCCCTTGAGCGACTGGGTGCCGAACCCGAGGACATGCGGTGACCAGCGGCGCTCCTTCACCCGGTCGACCTTGTGGGCGATGACACCGAAGGGGTAGGCCCGATGCCGGTTGGCATAGCCCTGCCGCATCATGAGCCGGTCCACGTCCTCGTAGATCTCGCGCAGCGTCCGCCGCTCGCGCACCTCCCGCAGGATCAGCTCGCGGTGCGTCCGCAGATCGGCGAGCAGCCGGTCGTGCAGGGGGTTGGGACCGAGACAGCCCGAGTAGCCGACATCCGCCGTGAAGCCCCGGTGGATGGGCGCGAGATCCAGGATGTACGGCATCCCCTCTTCCAGCCGGCGGCCGGTGGGAAAGAACTGGAGCGGTATCCGGAAGCCGACGAACGCCGTACGGTCCCCGAACCAGGCGAAGGGCAGATGGAACCAGTCGCGCACCCCACGGGCGCGCAGCCACGCACGCTGCATCCGCGCGGCCCCGCGCTCCGTCACCCCCGGCCCGAGCCGTGCGGAGACGGCCTCCGCGCACTCGTACGCCAGACGCTGGACGTCCCTGAATCCCCGCAGCTCCGCGGTCCGTCGATCCGTCACTGCATCGCCTCCCACCAGGCTGTGTGCGGTACGTGTTCGCAACGTGACACAGATGAATGCCACAGTGATGAATGTGACCATGGCCGACGACGGCGTCAAGCGCCGGGTCCTACCTGTGGACAACCGCTGTGGACCCAGGTGTGGACCGACGCGAACAGCCTGTGGACCGACGCGAACAGCCTGTGGACGGGCCGCCGATCGGCTGTGGATCAGCGGCGGACCGACCGCGGATCGGCGCGGACGACCGGCCGGCGCACCCGCTGCCCTTACGTCCCGCACCCGTTGCCCTTACGTCCCCCTTACGGGTCCCTACATCTGGAGACGGACACCGATACAGCCGCCAGGTCTGACGCCCCCTGTTGCCTTCGCCACTACGGTCGGACCGTGACTGTGATCGCGACAGAAGGCCTGAGTAAGCGGTTCCCCCGGGTAACCGCGCTTGACCGGCTCTCCTTGGACATCGGACCCGGTGTGACCGGTCTGGTGGGCGCCAACGGGGCCGGCAAGTCCACCATGATCAAGATCCTGCTGGGTCTTTCCCCCGCCACGGAAGGCCGGGCCACGGTGCTCGGGCTCGATGTCGCCACCAGCGGCAGCGCCATCCGCGAGCGTGTCGGATACATGCCCGAGCACGACTGCCTGCCGCCGGACGTCTCGGCCACCGAGTTCGTCGTCCATATGGCGCGCATGTCCGGACTCCCACCGACCGCGGCCCGTGAGCGCACCGCGGACACCCTGCGCCATGTCGGCCTCTACGAGGAGCGGTACCGCCCCATCGGCGGCTACTCGACCGGTATGAAGCAGCGCGTCAAGCTCGCTCAGGCGCTGGTCCACGACCCCCAGCTCGTCCTTCTGGACGAGCCGACCAACGGCCTCGACCCGGTCGGCCGCGACGAGATGCTCGGTCTGATCCGCCGAGTCCACACGGACTTCGGTATCTCCGTCCTGGTCACATCGCACCTCCTGGGCGAGCTCGAACGCACCTGTGACCATGTCGTCGTGATCGACGGCGGAACGCTGCTCCGCTCCAGTTCCACCAGTGACTTCACGCAGATCACCACGACCCTCGCGGTCGAGGTCACGGACACGGACGCGCACCCCGACGGCACGCTGGCGCTGCGCGAGGCCCTGACCACGGCCGGGCTGACCCTCCACGCGGGCATGGAGGAGGGGCTTCCCGGCGCGGGCCACATCCTGCTGATCGAGGCCAAGGGCGAGGAGACGTACGACGTCGTCCGCGACACGGTCGCCGGACTCGGGCTGGGGCTCGTACGGATGGAACAGCGGCGCCATCACATAGCGGAGGTCTTCCGCCCCCAGCAGGCCGCACAGCCGGCCGGGCACGAGACGGAGCACACATCGGTGAAGGGAGGCGCCCACGATGAGCACTGAGACCGAGAACGGTACGGCGGCCGGGTCCGGCTCCGCGGCTGGCTCCGCGGCCGGGGCCGGAGCCGGGACGACCCGGATCCACAACATCGGATACCGCAACTACGACGGGCCGCGCCTCGGCCGCGCCTACGCCCGCCGCTCCCTCTACTCGCAGTCCCTGCGCGGCGCGTACGGACTCGGCCGCTCGGCCAAGTCCAAGGTCCTGCCGATGATCCTCTTCGCGGTGATGTGCCTGCCCGCGGCGATCATCGTCGCGGTCGCCATCGCGACCAATCTCAAGACCCTGCCCCTCGACTACACCCGCTACGCGATCTTCACCCAGGCCGTCATCGGTCTCTATCTGGCCTCCCAGGCCCCGCAGTCCGTCTCCCGCGATCTGCGCTTCAAGACCGTGCCGCTCTACTTCTCCCGTCCGATCGAGCGCGTCGACTACGTGCTCGCGAAGTACGGGGCGATGGCCTCCGCCCTCTTCGTGCTGACGGGGGCGCCGCTCGTCATCCTCTACGCCGGTTCGCTGCTGGCCAAGATGGACTTCGCGGACCAGAGCAAGGGATTCGGTCAGGGGCTGGTATCGGTGGCGCTGCTCTCCCTGCTCTTCGGCGGACTCGGGCTGGTGCTGGCCGCTCTCACACCGCGCCGCGGCTTCGGCGTCGCCGCCGTGATAGCCACCCTGACCATCTCGTACGGCGCGGTCTCCACCCTCCAGGCGATCGCATGGAATTCGGACGCGACCGGCGCCGTCAAGTGGCTCGGCCTCTTCTCGCCGGTCACGCTCATCGACGGCGTACAGACCGCCTTCCTGGGCGCCACCTCCGCCTTCCCCGGCGAGGCGGGCCCCTCGGCCGGCGTGGGCGTGGTCTATCTGCTGGTCGTCCTCGCGCTCGTGCTCGGCTCGTACGCCGTTCTCATGCGCCGTTACCGGAAGGTCGGGCTGTGACCACCATCGATATCGAGCACACCTCGCGCTGGTTCGGCAATGTGGTGGCCGTCAACGACGTCACCATGACGATCGGCCCCGGGGTCACCGGACTGCTGGGCCCCAACGGCGCCGGCAAGTCCACCCTCATCAATATGATGGCGGGCTTCCTCGCGCCGTCCACGGGCACCGTCACCCTCGACGGGCAGCCGATCTGGCGCAACGAGTCCGTCTACCGGGAGATCGGCATCGTGCCGGAGCGGGAGGCGATGTACGACTTCCTCACCGGCTTCGACTTCGTCGTGGCCAACGCGGAACTGCACGGGCTGGGTGCGAAAGAGGCGCGTGCGGCGCTCGCCACGGTCGAGATGGAGTACGCGCAGGACCGCCGGATCGCCACCTACAGCAAGGGCATGCGCCAGCGGGTGAAGATGGCGTCCGCGCTGGTCCACGACCCGTCCGTACTGCTTCTGGACGAGCCGTTCAACGGGATGGACCCGCGTCAGCGGATGCAGCTCATGGATCTGCTGCGGCGTATGGGCGCCACGGGCCGCACCGTTCTCTTCTCCTCCCATATCTTGGAGGAGGTCGAGCAGCTCGCCTCGCACATCGAGGTGATCGTGGCCGGGCGCCATGCCGCCTCCGGGGACTTCCGCAAGATCCGCCGTCTCATGACCGACCGGCCGCACCGCTACCTCGTACGGTCCAGTGACGACCGCGCGCTCGCCGCCGCACTGATCGCCGACCCGTCGACGGCCGGTATCGAGGTGGACCTCGCCGAAGGCGCACTGCGCATCCAGGCGGTCGACTTCGGCCGGTTCACCGAACTGCTGCCGAGGGTCGCCCGGGAGCACTCCATCAGGCTGCTCACGGTCTCGCCCTCGGACGAGTCCCTCGAGTCGGTCTTCTCCTATCTCGTAGCGGCCTGAGCGGCCTGAAAGGAGCTGTGACGTCATGTACAACCCCACAGTCGCCCGGCTCACCTACCGGGCCCTGCTCGGCAGGCGCCGGGCCGCGATCCTCTTCGTACTGCCCGCGCTGCTGATCCTGATCGCGGCGGCGGTCCGGATGCTCAACGGCGCGGACGACCAGGTCGCGGTGGATGTGCTGGGCGGTTTCGCGCTCGCCACGATGGTGCCGCTGATCGGTGTCATCGCGGGGACCGGCTCGATCGGACCCGAGATCGACGACGGATCGATCGTCTATCTGCTCTCCAAGCCGGTGAAGCGGTCGTCGATCATCTTCACCAAGCTGATCGTGGCGATAGCCGTGACCATGGCGTTCTCCGCGGTCCCCACCTTCATCGCCGGATACGTGCTCAACGGCAACGGCCAGCAGATCGCGGTCGCGTACACGGTCGCGGCGCTCGTCGCCTCGATCGCGTACAGCGCGCTCTTCCTGCTGCTGGGTACGGTCAGCCGCCACGCGGTGGTCATCGGACTCGTCTACGCCCTGGTCTGGGAGACGCTCTTCGGCAGCCTGGTGGCGGGCGCGCGGACGCTCAGCGTTCAGCAGTGGGCGCTCGCGCTCGCCCAGCGGATCGCCGGTGAGGGCACGGTCACCTCGGACGTCGGCCTGCCGCTGGCGGTGGGCCTGTTGGCGGGGGTCTCGGTGGTGGCGACCTGGTACGCGGGCCAGAAGCTCCGGACACTGAAGCTCGCGGGCGAGGAGTAGGCGGGAGCCGCACCGGCGGCGGCAGCCCCTGCCCGGCGGGCCCTTGCCCGGCGGACAGGAGCTGCCGCCGCCTCGTGCTCGTGACTCGGCCGCGTAACGGTACGTTTATCGGCTCGTTGTTCAGCGTGCGTGGAGGCAACTGGAGTCCGTGACGTCGAGCGTTCGTGAAGCCGGGGATTGCCGGTGCCGGATCGAAAGCCGCACCGGTCATTGAGTGAGTAGCCACTGTGAGCCGACCTCCGCCCCTGAAGCCCGGGGAGAGGGCCGCCATCATCGGTTCACACATGGAAGGCATGAACATGCCACCAGAAGGTGCCCTGCTCGAATCGCGCTCGATGCGCGACAGCGTCATGGGGCGGGTCGAGGCGCTCGACAAGGTCAAGGCGTTGCGGCTGCTGCCGGACGGCGTACACATCACGACGGAGGGCGTGGCGCGCTACTTCGAAGTATCCACAGGCGTCATCAGGCAGTTGACCGCGCGGCATCGCGAGGAGCTGTCCGCGAATGGAATGCATGTGGTGCGAGGCTCTGACCTGCGCGAATATCAGAGTGACAAGATGTCACTCTCATCCGGGGAGGCCAAAAGTTATCCACAGCGGCGCTCCAGCCTCACCCTCTACACCCGCCGCGCCGTGCTCAACATCGCGATGCTTCTTCGCGACAGCGACATCGCCCGGTGCGTCCGTATGTATCTCCTCGACGCCGAGGACGATCTGCGCAAGGGGTACGCGAGCCTCGACCGGCGTGTGACCGATGCCGAGTCGTGCCTCGGCGGGGTCGGTGTCGCGCTTCAGGAACTGGGGCCGGTGCTGAACCGGATGTCGTACCGGCTCGACAGCCTCGACCGACGGCTCGATGCCACCAACCAGGTGGTCGGAGCCATCAGCAACCGGCTGTGCGAGATGTCCGCGGACATCAACCGGGTGGACGCCCGGATGGACGATGTCGTCCACCAGTTGAGGGATCTGCGCCGGAGCCGTAGCCGCCGCTGATTCAGCGCCGTCCCTCGCTGATCCATCGCCGTGGTCCACGTCCGTCCGCTGTATTTCCCGCTGTACCCCCGCGGGCGGACGTGGTCCACATCGCCGATATTCGGTGGCGGCGGATCGCCGCCCGGGGCACAGTGGTTCTGGCGGTGGTTCTGTCGGAACACACCTCCAGGACCGGGAGCGGAACACGGCGACGACTGGGATTCCGAGTCCGTCGAGTTCCCAGCAGGGCAGCACCGCGCAGGCACCGGAGTAGCCATCACTGCTCCGTGCTGCCGCCGGCGCGCTGCCCAGGGGCGGCCGCTTCGAGCGCGCATCCGCGCGGGCCGCCCCTCCCGGAGGATTGACCGAGCCGTCCGTACGGCAAGTGACCCGTGACCCGTACGGCTGACCCGTGAACCAGCCTGTGTTCGGGCGGGATCTGCGGGATGTGTCAGACGGGGCCTAGGTCCTGTCCGGTCGATCTTCGTGGGCCCGGAACGCCTGGCACGGCACCTCGCCGCGTTGTCGGAGTCACCCGAGTACATCCAGTACACGGGCGATCCTCCGCCTTGCGATGCACCGCGCCAGACGCCCCGGGCTGATCCACGAAGATCGACCGGACAGGACCTAGCCGAGCAGCAGTCTCTCCAGCACCACCGCGATACCGTCGTCGCCGTTCGACGCAGTGATCTCGTCCGCCACTGCCTTCAGTTCCTCGTGGGCGTTCGCCATCGCCACACCGTGCCGCGCCCACGCGAACATCGGGATGTCGTTGGGCATGTCGCCAAAGGCGATCGTGTCCGCCGCCGTGACGCCGAGGCGGCGCGCCGCCAGCGAGAGTCCGGTGGCCTTGTTCAGACCCAGCGGCAGGATCTCCACCACTCCGGCCCCCGCCATCACCACATCCACCAGAGTGCCGGCCGTCGCCCGCGCGACCCGCGCCAAGGCGTCGTCGTCCAGCTCCGGGTGCTGGATGTACACCTTGTTGAGCGGCGCGGCCCACATCTCCGCCGGGTCGTCGACGAAGACCGCGGGAAGCTCGTCGTCCAGCACCCGGTAACCGGGGCCGATCAGGACCTCGCCGTCGAGACCGTCCCGGCTCGCGGCGAGCGCCAGCGGGCCGGTCTCCGCCTCGATCTTGGACAGGGCCAGCCCGGCCAGCTGCCGGTCCAGCGTCACCGACGTCAGCAGCCGGTGCTCACCCGCGTGGTAGAGCTGCGCTCCCTGGCCGCACACCGCGAGGCCCTCGTAACCCAGGTCGTCCAGGATGTGCCGCGTCCAGGGCACGGCACGCCCGGTGACGATGATGTGCGCGGCTCCCGCCGCCGTGACCGCGGCGAGCGCCTCGCGGGTGCGTACGGACACCGTGTCGTCGGCACGCAGCAATGTGCCGTCGAGGTCGGTCGCGACCAGTCTGTACGGGAAAGAGGGCGGCGAAGACGACGGAAGCGGCGCCGTCGCCGACGCGGAGTCGGGGCCGGTGCTCACTTGGCGATCGGCTCCAGCACCTCACGGCCGCCGAGATACGGACGGAGCACCTCGGGCACCCACACCGAACCATCGGCCTGCTGGTGGTTCTCCAGGAGCGCCACGATCGTGCGCGGTACGGCGCAGAGCGTGCCGTTCAGCGTGGCCAGCGGCTTGATCTGCTTGCCGTCACGCATCCGGACGGAGAGCCGGCGGGCCTGGAAACCGTCGCAGTTCGACGCGGAGGTCAGCTCGCGGTACTTGCCCTGCGTCGGGATCCACGCCTCGCAGTCGAACTTGCGCGAGGCCGAGGCGCCCAGATCACCGGTCGCCACATCGATCACCTGGAAAGGCAGCCCCAGAGCGGTCAGCCACTGCTTCTCCCACTCCAGCAGCCGCTGATGCTCGGACTGCGCGTCCGCCGGGTCGATGTACGAGAACATCTCGACCTTGTCGAACTGGTGGACCCGGAAAATGCCCCGGGTGTCCTTGCCGTACGTACCGGCCTCGCGGCGGAAGCACGGCGAGAAGCCCGCGTACCGCAGGGGAAGCTTGTCGGCCTCGATGATCTCGTCCATGTGGTACGCGGCGAGCGGCACCTCCGACGTACCGACCAGGTAGAAGTCGTCCTTCTCCAGGTGGTACACGTTCTCCGCGGCCTGGCCCAGGAAGCCCGTGCCCTCCATGGCGCGCGGGCGGACCAGCGCCGGCGTCAGCATGGGGATGAAGCCGGCCTCCGTGGCCTGCCCGATCGCCGCGTTGACGAGGGCAAGCTCCAGCAGCGCGCCGACGCCTGTCAGATAGTAGAACCGCGAGCCGGAGACCTTGGCGCCCCGCTCGACATCGATGGCGCCCAGCGACTCGCCCAGCTCCAGATGGTCCTTGGGCTCGAAACCCTCCGCCGCGAAGTCCCGGATCGTGCCGTGCGTCTCCAGGACGACGAAGTCCTCCTCGCCGCCCACCGGGACGTCGGGGTGGACGATATTGCCGAGCTGGAGGAGCAGGCGCCTCGCCTCCTCGTCGGCGTCGTGCTGCTCGGCGTCGGCCGCCCTGACATCGGCCTTGAGCTGCTCCGCCTTCCTGAGCAGCTCGGCCTTCTCCTCGGCGGACGCCTTGGGGATCAGCTTGCCGAGGGACTTCTGCTCGGAGCGCAGCTCGTCGAAGCGGACGCCGGACGACCTGCGCCGCTCGTCGGCGGAGAGCAGGGCGTCGACAAGGCCGACGTCCTCTCCACGGGCGCGCTGGGAGGCGCGAACACGGTCGGGGTCCTCACGGAGCAGGCGAAGGTCAATCACCCCACCAGGCTACCGGTGCGCGCCGACACCGCCCCACCCGATATCAACAGGCGTAGCTCTTTGTCTGAATTGCCGCAATTGAGAAACCTGTCGGAAAATCCCGCGCCGGTTGCCCGTCGTTCGTCAATAAAGAAGGTTCAATTCGCCGGAACGAGGCACTCGGTGCTCGTCCGCTTGACCCACTTCCCTTACGGCGAAGGTGACTTGAGTGCCGGACGCCGAGCGTTGTCCACAGAGGTACACAGGGTCACGCAAGTTATCCACAGGCTGTGTGGGTGGTCTGTGGATTGCGGAAATAGGCGTTCTGTGGGCCGGGGATGCGGTGCGGAATTCCCTCGTAAACCCGCTTCACACACTCATTCGGGTGGGAATTGCCCGCCCCAACGAGTTGATCGCTGGAGTTGGGCTGACGCGGGCCCTGGTGACCCCTGTGGACGGACATCGGTGACCGGAGCGATTTGTCGACCCGGGCGGCTGCGGTTGTCGACTTGTCCCCAGGTCGAGAAGCATGCCTGTGGATAACTCTGGACTGTGTCCACAGGCGCACGGGCACCCCGAGGCACCCCGCCGTCAGGCGCCCTGTTGTCGGCGCCCTGCGGTCAGGCACCCCGCCGTCAGGCGCGGCCGTCCTGGCTGCGTGCCAGCCACTCCGCCGCTTCGATGAACTCCGTGTCCGAGGTCCCCGGTCGCAGTGTCGACACATCGGCCGCCGACACCCCCGCCCGCGGATACGAGCCGAGGAAGCGCACCTTGGGACAGATCCGCTTCAGTCCCATCAGCGCCTCGCCCACCCGCCGGTCCGAGATATGTCCCTCGGCGTCCACGGCGAAGCAGTAATTACCGATCCCCGCGCCGGTCGGCCGCGACTGGATCAGCATCAGGTTGACCCCGCGTACGGCGAACTCCTGGAGCAGTTCGAGCAGCGCGCCCGGGTGGTCGTCGCCCATCCAGATGACCACCGAGGTCTTGTCCGCGCCGGTCGGCGCCGAGGGGCGCGCGGGCCGGCCCACCAGGACGAAGCGCGTCTCCGCGTTCTCCGCGTCGTGGATCTCGGTGACCAGCGGTTCCAGACCGTACGTGGACGCCGCGAACTCACCCGCGAAGGCCGCGTCGAAGCGGCCCTCCTGCACCAGCCGCGCCCCGTCCGCGTTCGACGCGGCCGACTCCCACACCGCGTCCGGAAGCTGGTTCCGCAGCCAGTTGCGCACCTGCGGCTGGGCGACCGGGTGACCGGTCACCGTCTTCACGTCGGAGAGTGCGGTCCCGGGCCGTACGAGCAGGGCGAACGTGATCGGCAGCAGCACCTCGCGGTAGATCATCAGGGGCGCGCCGGAAGCCAGCTCGTCGAGCGTGGCCGTGACACCGCCCTCCACCGAGTTCTCGATCGGTACGAGTGCCGCCGCGGCATCGCCGTTCCGTACGGCGTCGAGAGCCGTCGGTACGGACACCATGGGGACGAGCTCGCGGGTGGCGGCTTCCGGGAGCGTACGGAGGGCGGCCTCCGTGAAGGTGCCCTCGGGGCCCAGATACGTGTAGCGCGTGGCCGACATACGGTCACCCTAATGGCCCGACGCGGCTCACGGCTCCTCGGCGGATTCCGGCCGCCCGCTCAGGACTCCAGCAGCCGCTGGCCCACGTACTCCCCCTGCCGCGCGCCCCCGGGCACCGCGAACAGTCCGCTCGCCTCGTGGCGGATGAACGCCGACAGCGCGTCCCCCCGGTCGAGCTTGCGCTGCACGGGTACGAACCCCTTGAGCGGATCGGCCTGCCAGCAGACGAAGAGCAGCCCCGCGTCAGGGGTCCCGTCCGCGCCGATCCCGTCGTGGAAGGAGAAGGGGCGGCGCAGCATCGCGGCCCCGCCGTTCGCCTCCGGCGTCGAGATCCTGGCGTGCGCGTTGGCGGGTATGACGGGCTTGCCGTCGGCTCCCAGCCGGTCGAGGTCCGGCTCCGTCGTCTCCGTACCGCCCGTGAGCGGGGCGCCGTCGGACTTGCGGCGGCCGATGACCTGCTCCTGCTTGCCGAGCGGGAGCTTCTCCCAGTCGTCGAGGAGCATACGGATACGCCGTACGACGGCGTACGAGCCGCCCGCCATCCAGGCCGGGGTGCCGGCCGCCGGGGCCGCCGGGACGAAGATCCGCCGGTCGAAGTCCGGCTCGGACGGCTTGGGGTTGCCCGTGCCGTCGATCTGGCCCATCAGATTGCGGCTGGTCATCGGATGCGGGGTCGCGCCGGGCGAACGGTTGAAACCGTTCATCTGCCAGCGCACCCGCGCCGCCCCGCCCGCGTCCTTCTGGAGCGTCCGCAGGGCGTGGAAGGCGACGAGGGCGTCGTCCGAACCGATCTGGATCCAGAGATCGCCGTTGCTCCGCCGGGCGTCGAGCTGGTCCGAGGAGAAGGCGGGCAGCGGGTCCAGGGCGGTGGGACGCCGGTCGGCCAGCCCCGTACGGTCGAAGAAGGTACGGCCGAAACCGAAGGTCACGGTGAGCGAGGAAGGCCCCGCGTTCAGGGCGATACCGGTGTCGCCGTCGGCGCCCCGCCCCCCGGCCGGCTCGCCGGCCATCAGCGCGCGCGCCGACTCCGACCAGCGGCGCAGCAGCGCTGCGGCCTCCTTCCGGCCGGCTCCCGGGGCCAGATCGAAGGCGATGAGATGGCCTCGGGCGTGCATCGGGGTGGTGATACCGGGCTGGTGCGCGCCGTGGAAGGGGACGGATTCCGCGCCGAGCGTGGTCAGCGCCGTCGCCGGCTCGGGGCGGGTCGCCGCGTACGCACCGGCCCCGCCCGCCGCTCCGAGCGCGAGTCCGGCGGCCCCGGCGGCGCTCGCGGTGCCGATCAGCCGCCGCCGGGAGATACCGGCGCGCGCCGGGCCGTCCGCCGGGCCGTCCGTCCGCCCTCGGCCGTCGCCCCCGGTGTCCCGGCCGTCCTCGCCGAGGTCCCGGTCGTCCCGGGCGTCCCGGCCGCCGGAGGTGTCCCGGGGGTCCCGGTCGTTCCGCTTGTCTTGGTCCTGTCGGGTCTCGCTCACGATGGGTCAGCCGATCTTCACGTTCTTGTCGACGGTCGTCTGGTCGATGTCGGAGGTCCGTACGGTCACCTGAAGCCGCCAGTCACCGGGCATCGGGATCTGCACGCTGTCCGCGCTCCAGTGTCCGGGAGCGAATCGGTCGGGGACGATCGGCAGCGGGCCGATCCGCTCCGCCGTGAGTGTGAAGGCGGCCTTCACCTCCGGCACGTCCAGGGGCTTCCCGTCGGCGCCGTCCACATAGATGTGCATCACATTGGCGCCGGAGCGGCCCGGGTCCAGGGTCAGCCGGATGGTGCCCTTGCCGTTCTGGCCGCCGGTGTCGAAGGGCATACGGACATCGACGGGCTCCGCGCTCGCGGCGGCGTCGGCCACGGTGCCGCCCGTGCGGCCCGCTTCCAGCTCGGCGGTACGGCCCGGCTCGGTGGACGTCAGCACGGTCGTGACGGCGAGGAGCACCACGGCGATCCCCGCCTCTGCCAGTACGGAACGGCGCAGTCCGGTCCGCGCGGGATCGGCGTCGCGGACGCGCTTCTGGCGTGCGCTCGCCAGCGCGGCTCGCTGCCGGGCCAGTTGGGTAGCTCTCTGACTGTCACCGACCACGGCCGTCGCGGTGACGGTGTCGGAGCCGGTCCTCCCCCCGGTCTTCGCCTCCGCCTCCGCCTCGACCTCAGCCTCAATGTCTGCCCCGACCTCTGCCCCGGCCTTCGCCCCGAGCTCTGTGTCCGCCTCCACCTCCGCCGCGTTCTCGGTGCCCGCCTCCACCTCCGCCAGCCGCCCCGTCCACCGCCGTGAGAACCAAGCGATTCCGACCAGCACGGCCACGAGTCCGACCTTGACCAACAGGAGCTGTCCGTATGCCGTTTCCCCGAGCGCCGACCATGATCCGACCTGACGCCAGGACTGGTAGAGCCCGGTCGCGGCGAGCACCACGACGCTGAGAAAGGCGGTGCGGGAGAAGCGTCGTACGGCCGCGCTGTCGATGAAGGGTGCCCGGTAGAGGGCGACGAGAAGCGCCGTGAGCCCGCCGAGCCAGACCGCCACGGCCAGCAGGTGCAGGACGTCCACCGGCATGGCGAGACCGGTCTGTATCCCGGTCGAGGCGTGCTCGGACAGCGCCCAGGTGGCGGCGATTCCGGCCGCGACGACCGTGCCGCCCATGGCGAGCCCGAAGGTGAGGTCCTTTCTCTCCTTGCGCTCCTCCTCGTCACGGGGCGACTCCCTCTTGGCGTACGCGCCGAAGAGGACGGCGACGAAGAGCGCCGCCGCGCCGAGGAGCAGCAGCCGGGAGACGAGCGCCGCACCGGTCTTGGTCGCGAGGACGTCCTGGAGTCCGTCGAGATCGAACGCGTCGCCCAGTTCGCCGGAGCCGGTGTACGGATTGCGCAGGAGCAGCAGGACGAGTGTGGCGGCGGTGAGGGCGAGCCAGCCCTGGACGACGAGCCGTTGCAGCGGCCGTACGGACGCACCGCGCTGCCAGCAGCCGAGTACGAAGGCGGCGCCGCCGACGAGCAGGATGAATCCGGCGTACGAGACATAGCGCGCCGCGCCGTACAGCGTGCCGACGAGTCCGCCGCCCGCCTCCTCGGCGGGCACGGTGGCGGTGGTCTCGGAGGGCGCTCCGATGGAGAAGGTGAAGGCGCCGGAGACGGGATGGCTGTCGGCGGAGACGGCCTGCCAGGCGACGGTGTAGGTGCCGTCGGGCAGTCCGGTCCGCAGGCCGACGCCGTAGCGCACGCTGCCCGTGTCGCTCAGATCGCGGATCTTGCCCGTGTCCGCGCGCTTGTTGCCGGGATCGAGTACACGGATGGAGTTGTCGCCCATGGCGATCTGTTCGGAGAAGGTGAGGGTGATGTCCTTGGGAGCGGAGGCGACCACCGCCCCGTCCTCGGGGCTGCTCCCGGTCAGCGCGGCATGCGCCGACGCCGTGCCGGAGAGCACGGTGAAGACGGTGCCGAGCAGCACCGTGGTGACGAGCAGCAGTCGCGTCAGGATCGCTTGCCCGGGTGCTTGCCCGAGGCGCGGGGCGGTGGCTGTCATGACGTCTCAGTCCCTCACTGCTGGGCCGGGTTGTAGGTGGTCTCCTTCACGGGAAGTTCGACCGTGATGGGGTCGGCCTTCTCGAAGTGCAGTTCGATGCTGACGTTCTCCCCTTGCCGGGGACGGTGCTTGATATCCATGAACATGATGTGGTTGCCCCCGCGTTCGAGATCCAACTCGCCGTCGGCCGGGATGTCGAAGGACGCCACCTTCATCATTTTCTGGTTCTCGGTCTTGTGGATGGTGATGTCGTCGGAGAGGTCGCCGGTGACGGAGGTGAGCTTGTCGGCGGCGCCGCCGCTGTTGGTGATGGTGAGAAATCCGGCCGCGAGGTCACTGACGGGCTGGGGCATATAGCCGCTGCTGACGGAGAGTTCGGGCGGCCCGGACGAACCGCCGTCGGAGGAACAGCCGGCCAGTGTGAGCGTGGCCGTGAGGCCGAGGGCGAGTGCGAGCGGAGTACGGCGGTTCACGGGGTCTCGCCCTTGACGATCTTCGGCAGATCCTTGGCGTAGTCGTCCGCGGAGGCGTCCTCGCCGTAGAGGAGATAACCGGCGTCGGTCTTCGGGGAGAAGGCGATGACCTGCGCGCCGTGCATGGAGACCACGCTGCCGTCCTTCTCCTTCTTCGCCGGGTCGATACCGATCCCCAGTTGACGGGCGCCCGCCTGGATCGTGGGGAAGTCACCGGTGAGTCCGACGAAGGAGGGATCGCCCGCGCTGGGGAGCCACTTGGCGAGTTCGGCGGAGGTGTCACGCTCGGGGTCGGTGGTGACGAAGACCACCTGGAGCTTGTCCTGGTCGGCCTTGGGGAGCGACTTTCTGGCGATGGCGATGTTGCTCATCGTCAGCGGGCAGACGTCCGGGCAGTTGGTGTAGCCGAAGTAGATCAGTGTCGGCTTGCCCTTGGTCCGCTCGCGGAAGTCGTAGTCCTCGCCCTTGGTGTCCTTGAGGACGAGGTTCGGCTTCTCGAAGGGCTGGTCCAGCACCGTCGCCGCTTCGGTCTTCTGCTGGACGGAGACATCGGCGATCGACTTCGGGGAGTCGTCGCCGCTGCCGCAGGCGGTCAGGGCGAGTGCGGCGGCCACCGCCAGGGCGGCGGCCGAGGGCAGGGTTTTCTTGCGCATGAAGGGAGTTCCTGGTCGGGGAGTACGGGCACCGGGCACGCGGGGCCGGGAAGTTCCGGCCCCGCGTGCCTCGGGCGCCTCGGTTACATGGAGCCTCACGCGTCAGCCGCAGGGCGGCCGTACGTCAGGCGTATGCCGGAAAAGCGCGGTCGGGCAACGGATCAGGCAACTGATTGGGCAACTGATTGGGCAGCGGATCGGGCAGCGGATCGGCCAGCGGGTCGGGCGGCGCGTCAGGAGGTACGACGCCGGCCGGCCAGGACACCGAAGGCCACCCCGGCGACACCGACGCCGATGCCGACGATGCCCAGCACCCGGGCGGTGGTGTCGCTGCTGTCGGCGGAGGCCGTCCCGGTCGTCACGTCGGTCGTCACGTCATGGGGCGCGTCCGCGGTCTTCGTGTCGTCGTGATCCGAGGCCGCCCCGGTGCCGGCCTGGTCCGCCGCCGCGCCGTGCTCGTCGCCCGTGGCCGCGGTGAGCTTCAGTACGGGCGCGGGGCTCTCGGGCTCCGCCGCGCCTTCCTTGGGCTCCTCGATCCAGCGGACGACCTCCTTGTTGTCGTACGTCTGGAGGGCTTTGAACACCAGTTGGTCGGCGTCCTCGGGAAGCTGTCCGACGGAGAGGGGGAACTGCTGGAACTGTCCGGGGCCGATCTTGCCGCCGTCGGCGGTCCAGGTGACCTTGGAGACCGCCTCGGTGATCGTGTTGCCGTGCAGCTCCAGCGGCTTGGCGAGCTTGCTCTTGGTGACGTCGATCTTCCAGCCGGGCACCGGCTGCGGCATCACGGACGCCAGCGGGTGGTCGGTGGGGAAGTTCACTTCGAGCTTGGTGGTGGAGGCGTCGTCGCGCTCGTTGGGGACCTTGAAGTTGATCGTGGCGTAGCCGCCCTTGGCGGCCGGGCCCTGCGGCTGGACGCTGACATGAGCGGAGGCGGGGCCCGCCAGCAGCAGAAGAGCGGTCGCGGCGACGCCACCGGCGACGGAGAGACGAGTGAGGTTCTTGGCCGCGGACCCTGAGGAGAAGGCGGAGAACGTTGAGAACACGGAACACTCCACGGTGTGGGGAGAAGGTGATCGGGCAGATGCGCCGTGGCGCGGACGCGCGACGGCGGCGCGACCTCACCCCCGTCCGCCACGGCCGTCATGCGGACACGCACCTGTGCGTACGGGCCGTGTCCCTGCGGACGCGGCGGCGTGAGCACTTGGGTACGTGAGCGCGCGTGAGGCCTGTGGACGTGAGGGAGGGAGAGATACGTCGCGTCAGGCTGCGAGAGCGAGGGCCGTGGGAGGGCCGCGCCTGATCACCGTGTGCTGGAGTGTCGCCCCGGCGGGCACCGGAGGAGCGGCGTACGAGGTACGGGGAGCGCGTGCCTTCGGTGCGTGCGCGCCGGACAGCCCGGCGCGCAGGGCCCGTACGAGCGCCAGGGCCGCACGCAGGGCGCGCAGTGAGGCACTCTCCGTCATCTCGCTGATCCCGTGCGCCGAGAGCCGTGTGAGCCGGACCAGCGCGAGATCCCCGCGGCGCAGCACCCAGCCGGTCGCGAGGGCGGCCAGCAGATGCCCGAGCACCATCGGCAGGGAGGGAAGCAACCCGTCGGCGGAGTGCCCGGCGGCCGAACCGGTGGCCGAGGAAGAGCCCGCTGCCCCGATCGCGGCCATCAGATGCTGATGGGCCCCCGCCATCGCCCCGGAACCCGTGACCGTGGCCGCGCCCGCTGCCGTGCCCGCGTCGGCTGCCGTGCCCATGCCCATGCCCGAACCCGCCGGGTTGAGCCCCGCGTTGGCCACGATCCGCTGTGCGTCGACAGCGCTCAGCGAGGCCGGGCCCGCGCCGCAGACCAGTTTCGCGGCCAGTCTGATCAACGTGTCGTCGGTCCCCGCCGGCACCGTGAGATGCCGCTGACCGAGGCCGAACACGCTGTGCAGAGCGAGCTGTCCGACCGTCAGGGCCAGCACGATGGAGGGTGTCGAACGCGCGCGTCCGGCCAGTGGCGCCGCGACGGCGAAGACGGCGAGGAAGCCGAGGAGCAGGGTCCACCAGGGGACGGGGGCACAGGAGGCCAGTACATGTCCGGTCGCCGACAGCACGACACAGACCGCGGTGAACACCGCGGCCCTCAGCAGCCGCGGAGCGGCTCCGGCGCGTACGAGACGAGCAGACATGGCCGGGCCATCATCGCACTGCGCCTCCGGGTGCCATAGGGCAGGTCCGGAAGGTCGTCCTCTGTCCCATACACCGCCATGCGCCACGTTCGCGTCCGCCGAATGGGGGCTATCACGTCAACCGCGTGCTTACGACCCCCCAAGGGGGGCAATACGTATCGGTATGTCGAGCCGCAGCCAGAAAGGCTGGAGCATGAGCATCTGGTGGTCTCTCCACTTGCGGCGCGAAGCCGCGAGCGTTCCGCTCGCCCGTCACCTTCTGCTCGGTGCCATGGAGACCGCGGGGGTCGACCCCGACATCTCCTTCGATCTCTCGGTCGCCCTCAGCGAAGCCTGTGCGAACGCCGTCGAGCACGGCGGTACGGGTGAGGACAGCGGGGACGACGAGGACGGACGTTTCACCGGGGCACCCGGGGCATACCGGGTGACCGCGTATCTGGACGGCGAGCGATGCCGTATCGAAGTGGCCGATTCCGGCCCCGGTTTCCCTGCCCGACGGGTGGTCCGCCGCCCCGCGCCCCCGCCCGCCCCCACCGCCGAGAGCGGCAGAGGACTGGGCCTGATCGAACAACTCGCTGATCATGTGCATTTCCGCAATAAACCGGGGCACGGCGCGGTGGTCAGCTTCGACAAGATCCTCAAATGGCGGGAGGACGCCCTGCTCAGAGCCATGTGAGCCCGAGCAGCGCGCCCTCCGTGCCCGGCCGTCGAGTCCGTCCGGTCCGTCGAGTCCGCCGGGTCCGTCCGGTCCGTCGAGTCCGTCAGGTCCGTCGCATCCGCTTCAGCCGTCAGGCCTGCTTGAGGCCCGCCATCCAGGCCTCCACCTCGTCGGCCCGGCGCGGCAGCCCCGCCGACAGATTGCGGTTCCCGTCCTCCGTGACGAGGATGTCGTCCTCGATCCGGACACCGATACCGCGGTACTCCTCGGGCACGGTCAGATCATCGGCCTGGAAGTAGAGCCCCGGCTCGACGGTGAGGCACATCCCCGGCTCCAGCGTTCCGTCCACGTACACCTCCCTGCGCGCGGCAGCGCAGTCGTGCACGTCCAGACCGAGCATGTGCCCCGTGCCGTGCAGCGTCCAGCGGCGCTGGAGGCCCAGCTCCAGGACCTTCTCGACCGGCCCTTCGAGCAGACCCCACGCCACGAGCTTCTCGGCGAGGACACGCTGCGAGGCGTCGTGGAAGTCGCGGTACTTCGCACCGGGCTTCACCGCCGCGATACCGGCCTCCTGGGACTCGTACACCGCGTCGTAGATCTTCCGCTGAAGCTCGCTGTAGCGGCCGTTGACCGGCAGCGTGCGCGTGACATCGGCCGTGTAGAGGGTGTGCGTCTCCACACCGGCGTCGAGCAGCAGCAGATCGCCGGAGCGTACGTCGCCGTCGTTGCGCACCCAGTGCAGGGTGGTGGCGTGCGGTCCCGCCGCGCAGATCGAGCCGTAACCGATGTCGTTCCCCTCGACGCGGGCGCGCAGGAAGAACGTTCCCTCGATGTAGCGCTCGCTGGTCGCCTCCGCCTTGTCGAGGATCTTCACGACGTCCTCGAAGCCGCGCACGGTGGAGTCGACGGCCTTCTGGAGTTCGCCGATCTCGAAGTCGTCCTTCACGGCGCGCGCCTCGGAGAGGTAGACGCGCAGCTCCTCGTCGCGCTCAGCCGTCACCTTGTCGGTCAGCGCGGCCTCCACGGAGGCGTCGTGCCCACGGACGTTACGGACCGGGCCCGTCGCCTCCTTGAGGGCGGCGGCCACTTTGCGTACGTCCTTGGCGGGGATGCCCAGCAACTGCTCGGCCTCGGCGAGTGAGTGCCGGCGGCCGACCCACAGCTCGCCCTGGCCGTCGAGCCAGAACTCGCCGTTCTCCCGGTTGGAGCGCGGCAGCAGATAGACCGTCGCGTCGTGCCCGTCGTCCTTCGGCTCCAGTACGAGAACGCCGTCGTGGGTCTGGTCGCCGGTCAGGTACGTGTACTCGGTGGAGGCGCGGAAGGCGTACTCGGTGTCGTTGGACCGGGTCCTGAGATTGCCGGCGGGGATCACCAGGCGCTCGCCGGGGAAGCGCGCGGAGAGCGCGGCGCGGCGCGCGGCGGTGTGGGACGCCTGTGCGATCGGCTCCAGGCCGTGCAACTCGGTGTCGGCCCAGCCGGACTTCATGATTTCTGCGAGCTCGTCGGACACGCCCGGGGTCAAACCGTTCTTCCTCGTCTTGATCGGTTCTTCTTCGGCCTCCGGGGTTTCCGGAGTCTCCGGTTCCGGGGTTGCCGGGGTCTCCTGGGTGAGCTCGTCAGCCACGTCTTCTCCTCATAAGGCTATGAATCCAGACCATCTTTTCCATCGTATGTGCGGGGGGAAGACCGCCCGGTGACCCTGTGAGGAATCCATCAGCACCGGATGAGACCCGATGAGACCCGATGAGACCGGATGAGACGGGGCGAGATGGGGCGAGACGGGGTGAGACCCCGACGAGATCAGTCGAACCGCGCGGCGAGCAGGACCACGTCCTCCACGCTGTCGGGATTCCCCGCGCCCCTGGCGTTCCCGGTGTCCGGCCCGCCCGGGAGCACGGTCCGCAGTACATGGTCGGCGACCGCTCCCGGATCGTTCCTGGCGGACGGCGGGACGCTCGCCGCCGCCCCGTGCAGCCGCGCGTAGGCCCGGTCCATGGGATCGCCGGTGCGCCGCAGCAGCCCGTCCGTGTAGAGCAGCACCGTTTCGCCGGGCGCGGGCCACACCTCCACGCTGGGCGCCTCCCAGCAGGCGAGCATGCCGAGCGGGGCGGACAGCGACGTCTCGACGAACTCGGTACGCCGGTCCCCGACGATCAGCGGCGGCGCGTGCCCGGCCCCCGCCAGCAGGATCTTGCCCTGGGCCGGTTCGGCGTACGCGAACAGGGCGGTGGCCGTACGCGCGGGCTCGGTCAGCCGCAGCAGCAGCTCCAGATCGGAGAGCACGGCGACGGGGTCCTCGCCCTCCATGACGGCGTACGCGCGCGTCGAGGCGCGCAGCCGTCCCATCGCGGCCACCGCGCCGGGCCCGGAGCCGCTGACCGAGCCGACGGACAGGCTCACGGCGCCCTCGGGCAGCGGGAGAGCGTCGTACCAGTCGCCGCCGCCGTACGGGCCTGTGCGGTGGCGCGCGGCGAGCTGGATGCCGGGGATCCGGGGGAGCCGGCTGGGGAGCAGTTCCTCGGCGATGGTGGCCGCGCGGGTACGGGCCCGCTCCAGCTCCAGCAGCCGGGCGAGATGCGCGCTCGCGTACCGCGTGTAGAGACCGACGAGATGGCGCTGCCGTTCCACCGGTTCGGCGGGTTCGTCGTACAGCCAGACGACGGCCCCGAGCCGCCCGGACACGGCGCCGGCTCCCGTGCCGGCGACCAGCGGTACGGCGTAGCTCGCGCCGTAGCCGAGCCGTACCGCGACCTCGCGCTGGCGCGGGTCCACCTCCGTGTCACGGAACAGATCGGGAACGGCCACCGGTTCGGTCCGTGCGGCGGGGCCGTCCAGGAGCCTGCCGTACGAGGAGGCCCGGCGCGGCACGGTCTCCAGATGGCCGAGATCCGCGCGGGTGAGTCCGAGTCCGAGGGTGGTACCGGGGCCCAGACCGTCGGCCGGTTCGAGTACGACCAGCCCTCGGCGTGCGCCGACGAGGGCGGCTCCGGCGCGCAGCAGTTCCTTGAGCGCGCTGTCGAGTGAGCTGGTTCCGGCCAGACGTTCGGTGAGTTCGTGCAGGGTGGTCAGATCGGAGACCCAGCCGGCCAGCCGGTCCCGGATCAGCGCGCCGGGCGCGGAGGGAAGGTCATCCAGGGGCGGGCCAGTGTGCGCGGGGGCCGGAACCGTGGAATCGATTCCAGCCACTTTCGGCATGTTCGGGGCGCTCATGACAGTCGGCTTTCCGACGGGTGCGTTTCACTCAATAGCATCGCAAACCCCTAGGTCATTCCGCGCGGCTACCCATGTATCCACATGTACACGTACAACTTAGGCAATGTCCAGCATTGTCCCGGTGGAATGGCCGGTGTCCTGAGACGTTCAAGTTGGCAAAAAAATGACCCCCCTGACCAGGTTTTGCGATCGACTGAGGGCGCTCAACAGGGGGTCCTTCAGGGACGAGTTCGAGTTCGGCCCGAGTGGAGCGTCATTCCGAACGTGGTGGGTACGTAAACGGTGACGGACAGGGGCAGTTGGGACCGCCCCGGAACCTGTCGGCGGGACCGGGCGTCTTAACCGCCGTAGGTCACACCTCATCCCCCGGAGTGGCGAGAAAAGTACAGCGGGACAGAGCGGGACAGTAAGCGCCATGCGCACGCCACCCCTCGCCACATGCTCGACGAAGACGGTCCGTGCCCGGCCCAGGAATGGCGTGATGCGCCGGCGGGCGGGGAGGGACCGTGCGTGCCTCAGGTACGGGGCGGCCATGCGTCGAAAGTGCGCGCGGTGACTACGCACAGTGATACGCACGGTGAAGTGATGCACACACATGGTGTCAGTGTCATGTGGACCTCGGCGTTCAACGGAAAGGAACGAGCGCTCATGCGCGAGATCCTCGGAAGGCGACGCAGGCTCCGGCGCAAGGGTGGGCCTGCCCAACTCGACGCGGCGCTCATCTGCGCCACCGCGTGGAGATGGCCCGTACTCCCCGGCGCCGGTCTCACGGCGGTCGGCGGACGCGGGACACGCGGACTCGGCTGCTCCTGCCCCGACCCCGATTGCGTCGTACCCGGCGCACACCCCTTCGATCCCGGTCTGCTCGCGGCGACCACCGACGAGCGCATGGTGCGCTGGTGGTGGCGGAACCGGCCCACGGCCCCGATCGTGCTGGCCACCGGCGGCAGCGCGCCCTGCGCGGTGAGCCTGCCGGCCGTCGCGGGCGCGCGGGCGCTCGTGGAGCTGGACCGGATGGACATCCGGCTCGGACCGGTCGTCGCGACCCCCACGCGCTGGTCGCTGCTGGTGGCTCCGTACACCCTCGAACAGCTCGGTGAGCTGCTCTACGCCAAGGCGTGGGTGCCCAGTTCGCTGCGGTTCCACGGCGAGGGCGGCTATCTGGCGCTGCCTCCGTCGGAGGCGGCGGGCGGACAGGTCCGCTGGGAACGGGCGCCTCTGGCGGGCTCGGCGGCGCCCTGGCTGCCCGATGTGAAGGCGGTCGTGGACGCGCTCGTCGAGGCGAGCACGAGCGCGCCGGACGGCGGCAGCAGGCTCGCGTACTGACGGCGGTCGACGCGTCCCGTCCCGGGGCGCGTCGCGCCGGGTACTTCAGCCCGGCCCGTACGGTGCCGAGCTTCCCGGGTTCCGGGTTCCCGGGTCAGGGCCGCCGCGTCCGAAGCGGTACGGCGCCGGCGCCCGCTGTCACCCGTACGGGTGCGAGCCGGGCCTACGGGTGCGAGCCGGACCGCGGCCCTTCCGCCGGACCCCGGCCCTTCCGACTGTGTCCGGAACCGAGGGGTCTGCCGCGGCGGGCTCCGTGACGGACGGGACGCCTGTGGCGGGCGATACGGCTGGCGGTATCCGGCGATATGGCGGGCGATACTCCCGGCGGGCACGCGGTGGTGTGTACGGCCGAGCGATATGGGCCTGAAGTCGCCTCTCCCGAAGGGATCGAGGCGCGGACATGTGTACTGACCGAGGGACGCGACACATGGGCCCGCACCGGATACCGCAACGCGTCCGGCGGTGAACTGCGCGCCGTGCTCAGCCTGATGGGGCGCGGACGCACCGTACATACACACTGCGTGGCCGGGGCCGCGGATGAGCTCGCGACCTGCCGGACGCCCCGTGAGCGGTCCCGGGGAACTCGTGCGGAATACACGGTGATCGTGGAGTTGGCGGCCTCACCGAAGCCGTCCGGCGGGTGCAATGGCGGGGAGTCCGGACCTCTGCTGCCGAGGTCGGGGAGCAACTCGTGGGCCACGGTGGACCGTTGACGTACCGGTCGGCCCCGAGAACGCGGACGCCCGGTCGCTGGCGACGGGGGATGCACCAGCGACCGGGCTTCTAGAACGGTAACAAGAGATCGGCAGTTAGCAAATTCGATCCGGTGTATTCGGACAATGAATTACCTGCCGGTACGGGACGGTGTGACGGATGGTGTGACTGGTGTCACCGCTCCGCCGGGAGCCCTTCACCGCCGAAGACACTGTCAGTGGTCCGGCAGTGGTCCGGCAGTGGTTCTGCACTGATCCGGCAGCGATCCGGCAGCGATCCGGCACTTCGACCGTCCCGCGATCGGGCGGTGATTCGCTGGTCAGCTCAGCGTCACCTGGCGGTTGGTGAGCCCGCCGCGCGCCCGTCGCTCGTCCCCCGTCAGCGGTGTGTCGACGGCCAGCGCCGCCGACAGCCGCTCGGCGAACTCCGTCGCCGGCTTCTCGCACTCCTCCGCGCCCATCGCGCTCGGCAGGTCCCACACCGGCACCGTCAGCCCGTGCGCCCGGAAGGAGCCGACCAGGCGGGTTCCCTCACCGAGGCTCGACGTGCCCGCGACATGCAGCCGGGCGAGCCCGTCCAGCAACCGCTCCTCGGGATACGGCATGACCCAGCGGAGGTGGTTCTTCTCGGGCGTCTCGCACCAGTACGCGGCGTCCGTGCCCGAGAGCCGTACGGTCGGGATCGCGGCGGCGTTGGCGCGCTCCAGGGAGGCGTTCACCTCGGCCGAGGCGTTCTCGGCGTCCGGCACCCAGAACTCGAACCCGGCGTGCACGACAGGCGTGAAAGCGGCCTCGGGGTCGAGCAGATCCTGAAGCCGCGGCCCGTCGGCGGGCACCCGCTGCGCGGCCACGGGATTGCCGGGCTCCGCCGTCAGCGCGCGCCGGAGCGTGTCGGCGAGATCGCGGCTCAGATCGCCGGAGGAGGTGTCGTTCTGGAGCGCGAGCAGCACGGAGCCGTCGTCGCGGCGCAGCGCAGGCCAGGCCATCGGCAGTACGGTCGCGAGCGTCACGGACGGTACGCCCTCGGGCAGCCCGTCCTTGAGGGTCAGTCCGGCGGTCGCGGCGGGCACCAGCTCGCGCAGCGCGACCCAGTCGCACTCACCGGCCAGGCCCTCGAAGGGACGCTGGACCAGCTCGGTCACGGCGTGCGCGGCGGCCCGGCCGTGGCAGGCCTTGTAGCGGCGGCCCGAGCCGCACGGGCAGGGCTCGCGGGCCCCCACCACCGGGATCGGTCCGTCCTTGAGCTGCGCCGTGGCGGCCTTCGTCTGGGGGCGCTTCTTGGCCATGGTGTGGCTTTCTCCCGTAGCGGCGGTGCGATGTCGGCGCGAGCCTAGCCGTACGGACGGACAGCGCGGGGGGCGCGACGCGACGCGCGAAGGCTTGGCGCGGCACCCTTCCCGTACCCGCGCTCCCGCTCCGGGGCGGCTCACACCGTCAGCTCAGGCGGCTCATACCGTCCGCTCACCGAGCCGGATCACATCCGGCCGCCCCGGTCACTCATCAGCCACTCATCAGCTCGCGTCGTCGTAGGGATCCGCGAAGGCGAGCCCGTCCAGGCCGTCCAGCCCCTCAAGGCCGTCGAGCCCGTCCAACTCGCCCAGTCTGTCGCGCCCCGCGCCCGCACTCACGCCCGCGCTGCCACCGGCGCCCGCACTCGCACTCGCACTCGCGCTTGCGCCGGCGCTCGCGTTGACGCCTGTGTCCGGGCCTGTGACGCGCGTAGCGTAATCATTGCGCCGGTGCACGGCCGCGACGACTACCCACACGGTGACTTCTCCGGACTCGCTGTCCCGTACGCCCCACTCCTGGGCGAGCGCCGAGATGATGTTGAGTCCGCGTCCGCCGCGGGCCGTGACCGAGGGGGTCGCGGGAATGGGCCGCGTCGGGCCACCGCCGTCCGTCACCTCGACGATCAGCCGTCCCGCCTTGTCGACGCGCCACTCCGCACGGATGTCGCCGTCGCCGATCTGCTCATGCCCCAGCGGTCTGCCGTGCCGGCACGCGTTGCTGACCAGTTCGGAAAGGATCAGTACGGCATCGTCGACCACCGCCGCCGACACCCCGCTGCGGCTCAACTGCTCCCGCATCCGGTGTCGTGCTTCCCCCACGCCCGCAGGGCCATGGGGAACGGCCATGCACGACGACGTGGGCACTTCTTGTGCCACCACAAACGCCACCCCCGAGACCTCCTTCGCCCCACGCCACGGTGTGGATGCCCCATTGGCCTGGACCGGAAACCGGCCAAGCGAGGGCCGTTGACGCACTCGTAACGCTCGAATACGCATCGAACGCGCCGGTGCACTCCCCGTGCACCACCCGTCACTGTTCGGCACGTCCGAGTCGGATGGATTTGTCAGCCGATGTGCACGGCGCGCGGACGGCGTGCCTGGGCGGTGTGTACCGGGTGTCAGGAAAGTCGGCCGAGCTGGGACAGAACCTGTTTGGGGCGATTGGTGATGATCGCTTCGACGCCGAGACGCACACAGAGATCGACGTCTTCCGGCTCATTCACCGTCCAGACATGGACACGGTGGCCCGCCTTGTGCAGCCGCTCGATGTAGCCGGGGTGGTTACGGACGATCCGCATCCCGGGACCCGCGATCCGGGAGCCGGCGGGCAGCCGTCCGTCGCGCAGCCGGGGCGAGAGGAACTGCATCAGATAGACGGTCGGCAGCGCGGGCGCGGCATCCGCGATCCGGTGCAGCGAGCGGGCGGAGAAGCTCATGATCCGTACGGCCGAGTCGTCCGGTGCCGGATCGTGCAGACCGAAGCGCCTGAGCAGGTGCAACAGCCGCTCCTCCACCTGTCCGGCCCAGCGGGTGGGATGTTTGGTCTCGATGGCCAGCTCGACGGGCCGGCCGGCGTCCGCGATCAGTCCGAGCAGCCGCTCCAGCGTCAGTACGGAGGTGAATTCGCGGTCCCGCCAGTCCGGGCTCTCCTCGCTGTCCTTCCAGGAGCCGAAGTCGAGCGCCGCGAGATCGGCCAGCTCCAGGGCGGAGACGGCACCGCGTCCGTTGGAGGTGCGGTTCACCCGGCGGTCGTGGACACAGACGAGATGCCCGTCGGCGGTGAGCCGTACATCGCACTCCAGTGCGTCGGCGCCGTCCTCGATGGCCTTGGTGTACGCGGCCAGGGTGTGCTCCGGCGCGTCCTCCGAGGCTCCGCGGTGGGCGACGACCTGGATGCTGTGCTGTCGTGCTTGGGTCACCGCGTCATGGTGTCATCGTGGCGGGGTAGGTAGGTGAACGGATGCGGTTCTCCGGCCGGTCGGATCAAGGTGCGATCGTTTTGTCCGAAATAAAGGATGGCGGACAGACACACAGGTCCTGCTTACAGTGGTCTGACGTGCCGTGGGAAAAGCTGACCGCAGATACTTGCGCAATCACGGAAACTTGCACGGCGGAACTGACTCGCACGGCGGAACTCTGCGGAACTCTTGCCGAAGACTGATGTGGAACCGAGGAGAAAGAGCTGTGAGCACTGAGAACGAGGGCACTGCGGCCCCCGGCGGCCCGTCCGTACCTCCCGTGCCGGATGCCGCTCCCCAGGGCACACCCGCGTCCGGTCCGCGAGAGGCGTGGCAGGAGCCGACGGCGCAGACGGACCCGCGGACAGGCTCGCAGGGGGGCGCGTACGGGGACGGACAGCACGCGGGCGCACAGCCTGGCGCGACCCAGCCTGGCGAGCCCGGTGTGGGACAGCCCGGTGTGGGACAGCCCGGTGTGGGACAGCCTGGTGTGGGACAGCCTGGCGCGGACGCACAGGCGCCCGTAGACACGCGGCCGCCCGCGGCCGCTCAGGCTGACCATCCGGACGGGACACCGGGCGGTGCCCCCGCGGGCGCCCCGAAGGGCGCTCCCGAGCCGGGGCACGCGGCGGACGCCGGCTGGCCCCCGCCCCCGCCCGTGATCCCCTCGTACGCCGCCTACGGAGGCGGCGACGGTTCCTCCTACGGAGGCGGTGGCGATGGTTCCGGAGGCGGTGGCGACGGCCCGCAGTGGGGTGCCCCCATGCCCGGCCAGGAGCCCCGGCGGCCGCGCAGGCGCCAGGGCGGACTGATCACCGCAGTGCTGGCCGCCGCGCTGATCGCGGGCGGTATCGGCGGCGGGGTCGGCTACTGGGGCGCGGAGCGCAACGACGAGAACGGGGCCGGTTCGACGACGGTCACTGCGGCGGACGCTCCCAACGACATCAAGCGCGAGCCGGGCACGGTCGCGGCGGTGGCCAAGAAGTCGCTGCCGAGTGTGGTCACCATCGAGGCGCAGGGCGGCAACGGCGAGGGCGGCACGGGCACCGGCTTCGTCTACGACAAGGAAGGCCACATCCTCACCAACAACCATGTGGTGGCCTCCGCGGCGAACGGCGGTGACCTGACCGCGACATTCTCGAACGGCGACAAGTACGACGCCGAGGTCGTCGGCCGGGCCGAGGGGTACGACGTGGCGGTGGTGAAGCTGAAGAAGGCGCCCCCCGGTCTGACCCCGCTCCCGCTCGCCAATTCTGACCAGGTCGCGGTCGGCGACTCGACGATCGCCATCGGTGCCCCGTTCGGCCTCTCCAACACGGTGACCACGGGCATCATCAGCGCCAAGAACCGCCCGGTCGCCTCAGGTGACGGTTCCGGCGCCAGCAACTCGTACATGAGCGCCCTCCAGACCGACGCCTCCATCAACCCGGGCAACTCCGGCGGCCCCCTGCTGGACTCCCGCGGCGCGGTCATCGGCATCAACTCGGCCATCCAGTCGGCGGGCAGCGGCGGCCTGGGCCAGTCCCAGGCGGGCTCCATCGGCCTCGGCTTCGCCATCCCGATCAACCAGGCGAAGAATGTCGCCGAACAGCTCATCGAGACGGGCCAGCCGGTCTACCCGCTGATCGGTGCCACGGTCACGATGACCGAGGGCGGCGAGGGCGCCACCATCTCCCCGCAGGGCGAGGGCGGCACCCCGGCCATCACCCCCAACGGTCCGGCCGCCAAGGCCGGCCTCAAGGCGGGCGACATCATCACCAAGTTCAACGACACCCCGATCGACAGCGGCCCCACCCTGATCGGCCAGATCTGGACCCACAAGCCCGGCGACAAGGTCACGCTCACCTATATCCGCGACGGCAAGGAGTCCACGGCCCAAGTCACCCTGGGCGAGCGCAAGGGCGAGAGCTGACCACCAGCACACGTGAAGCAGAGGTGAGGCAGCTCACGTGAAGCAGAGGTGAGGCGGGGTACCGGACCGAATCCGGTACCCCGCCTCCCTGTTTGTGCCCTTCGACGGAAGGGTCAGCGGCCGACCATGAACTCCTTCCAGGAGCCGTACTCGCCCATGCGTCCGTAGACGTCCACGGCGAAGACGGTGACCATGCACGGCCCGTTGTACGGAGGGGTCCAGGTGATGGTGGACGTCTTCGTCATCCGGCCCGGACCGCTGTCGCCGCAGGCGCCGGAGATGTCCCAGGAGTAGCCGCTCAGCAGCCGTCCCTCGTCACCCGCCCCGGGCTTGATCCCGATGGTGATGGGGGAACGGGTGGACCCCGTCGAGATCACCGTCAGTTGTGGCGCGAGCGGCCCGGTCGTGGTGGCCGGGGTGAGGCGGTCGACGACGGTCTGCGCGGAGGGCACCGACTCGCCGCCCTCCTGGCCGACGGCGGCGACGTAGTAGTACGCGCTCCCCTTCGGGGCGGAGCGGTCGTCGTACGACGTGGCGGACGCCCCGGCACTGCCCACGAGGGCCCAGGCACCGGTGGGGGTGGTGCGACGGTAGACGTGGAACCCGGTGACCGTCGTGTCCGGACCGTCCGCCGGGGTCCAGGTGAGACGGGTGAAGGCGTCGACGGGCTCGCCCCGGAGCGCGGAAGGAGCGGACACCGCGGACGCCGCGGGGCGGGTGACCGTCACGGGCTCGGAGGCGGGGGAGATGTTCCCGGAGGAGTCGACGGCGTGAAGGGTGTACGTGTAGGGCGTTCCCGCGTCCGCGACGGGATCCGTGTAGGACGTACCGAAGACCGGCTGGGGTCCGTCCGGGTCCTGCCGCCCCGCGGGCGCGGCCCACACCTCGTAGTGGTCGACGTCCTTCGAAGAGGGCTGCCAGGTGAGCGCGTTGCCGGCGGTGGTCCCCAGCGCGGACAGGCCGGCGACCCGCGCCGGTGCCGTGCGGTCGACGGTGGTGACGCCCTTGTCGGCCGTGCCCGCCGACTCGTTGCCGGCCTTGTCGTAGGCCCGTACCTCGTAGTAGTACACGTCCCCGGTCTTCGGAACGGTGGAGTCGGTGTAGGACGTGGAGGTGGTCGTCGCCAGGGGCTTGCCGCCGAACGAGGCGCCCTTGAGACGGCGGTAGACGCGGTAGCCCGCGAGATCCATCTCCTTGTTCTTCGCCCAGGTCGGCTTGGCCTTGCCGGTCACGGCGTCGTACGAGAGCGCCGGTCCCGTCGGCACGAGGGGTTTGACCTTGTCGACGGTGGCCGTTGTCCGGGGCTGGTAGGCGAACTTGACGGCGGCGCCTCCGGTCCAGTTGACGAAGTCGACGCGGAGGGAGTGCTTGCCGGAGGGGATGGTGATGTTGACGGTCTTCTTCTGGGTGGTGGAGACGTTCTTCCAGAGATCGACCTTGCGGGTCCCGTCGAGGTAGACGCGGATGCCGTCCTGGGTGGCGACGGGCAGGGCGAAGGGGCCGCCGGATCCGAAGTCGCGGGTGACGGACCAGCGGACACCGAAGTTGTCCTTCGGCAGCCCGGAAGCGGGCGCGCCGGTGCCCCAGTTCTGGTCGATCGCGCTGTCGCAGTCCGTCTTCCTGGCCGTGCCGGAGAAGCTGGTGTTCGCGAAGAACTGCCGCTTGAAGACCGGGGACGCGCAGGTCGTGGCCGCGGAAGCCTGAGCGGCCACGGCGAGCAGACCGCCGGTCGTGGCGAGCACCACAGTGGTGGCCAGCGTGGGCGCGAAGCGCCGAGCAGGTCTCATTTCGTTCCCTCGGTCCTTGTGTCGTCGACGCCGTACGAGCGGGCGCCGGAGATCAAGACAGCTGACACCGGGGGTTGGTTGTGCGGATGCTGGGAAGAGACCGTAAAGGGCGTTTGAGTGTGCCGACCGTGGAGTTCACCTTGAAGCGCGGGGCAAGGCCGTCCCCGGCGCCCGGTAAGCGTTGTCAGACCCGCGCTGTACGGTCCCGTTCCATGGCTGAGAGACCGACGACGAACTGGCGCAGGGGCATGGCCGAGGAGGCCGCGGAGCTTGCGGCGGGCACCTTGGATCCCGGCTGCGCGGGCATGGCCGAGTTGTTCCCCGATGAGCTTCTGTCGGCGACCGACGCCGTCCTCGACACGTTCGAGGCCGAGTTGCCCACGCTCGCCGAAGCGGACGACGCACAGGTCTTCGGCGTAGTGGAGCGCGTCGTCCTGGCCCTGAACGCGGTGAACGAGTCGCACGACGGCTGCGCCTTCGAGACCGATGAGCGCGAGCGGTTGTGTGCCTACATCGATAAGGCCCTCACCGAGCAGGGCGTTGATGTCGTCGCCCTGACCGCCAGACGTGGACTTGGTCGGTACGAACTCACGGACCAGTGGCGGGACTGGTGAGCGAGTCGCCGTCACTGCCCGTCCGAATGAGCTGGTCCCGAGCCGGACCTACGATCCGACGGGTGGATGCCGGACGCTGCCGCGGGTGACCGGTCCGAGGTTACGTGTCTCGGCCGGCTTCCTGAGCCGCACGCTCCAGTCGGCTCCGATAGTTCTCCCACCACGCCGAGTCGCCCGGCGCCATGCCGTCGTTGCCCTTGTTCATCCCCACGGCACCGTCGACGAGTTCCCGGACGATATCGGCGTGCCCCGCGTGCCGGTGCGTGTCAGCGATCACACGCACCACGGCATGATGCAACGTCACCTCGTCCCTGCCGCCCGGCCACCATGGCACTCTGCCGACCGTGTCCAGCGCCAGCGCGTCGAGCGTCGCGTCCGCGTGCGCCCACGCTCGGCGGTAGAGCTCCACGATGTGCCTTCGTGACTCGTCGGCGGTGGCCCACATGTCCGCGTTGGGCTCACTATCGGATTCGAGCCAGGGGAGCACTTCGCCGGACGGCCGTCCGAAGGTCTCACCGAGGTACCCCAGCTCCACGCCGGCGGCGTGTTTCACCAGACCCAAGAGGTTGGTGCCCGTAGGCGTCAGCGGGCGGCGGACGTCGTACTCCGAGAGCCCTTCGAGCTTCCACAGCAGGGCATCGCGGGCGGACTGCAGGTAAAAGCGAAGGTCAGCCTTGGGATCCGATGCGGTCATGTGGCAAGTCTGCCGCTCGCGTGATCTCTGTCCAACGGCTTTGTCCACTGCTCGCGGGAAACGGGATCGTCCGGCGCAGTGAGTGAATCGGACCGAACCGCCTGAGAGAGCGTTTTGTCCTGGCAAGGCTGTTTGATAGTTCGGGCGGCCAGGCGGCTTCAGGTGATCGTGCTTGTGTGACGATCGGGTCGCGTGGGTCCGTAGGGTCTGTGATTGCGTGCGGGATCGCCCGTAGGGGCAAGGAGGGATGCCGGGAATGGGCAGTGGGGGGAACAGCTCGACTGCTGATCAGCAATGGTGGTGAGGCAGCACTGGAGCTGACCGTGGAGCCCTGGGCGGAGACGCACCAGATTCTCCCGAAGGAGACATGGGTCGTTGTCACCCACTCGCCTGCAGCGGATGGTTCATGGTCCGGGACTCTGCGTGGGGACGAACCTTTCCGGGTCGATCATCGGCCCGAATCGGTCACGGTGTGGGTCAATGGCAACTGCTTCCACCTCAGCAACGCGGAGGGGAGCGCAATCGACTCGGCCGACTGGCAGTGCCCTGCTCAGGGCCCCGCCTCCTGACTTGGTGTGCTCAGGTGTCGCGCCAGTTCGGGGTCGATTCGCGGGTGAGCCGTCGGCTTATTAGGTCGACCATGGCCACCTTGATCATGGCTTCGGAGCGGTGCGGGTGGGTCTCGTAGTCGCGGGCGAGGCGACGGTGGTGCATGAGCCAGCCGAAGGTTCGCTCGATGACCCAGCGTCGCGGAATCACCTTGAAACCCTTCTGGGCAGGGTCGCGGCGGGTGACCTCGACGTCGATCCCGAGGCGGGCGCCGTGGTCGATGACCCTGGTGCGGTAGCCGGTGTCGGCCCAGGCCTTGGTGATGCGGGGGTGGGCGGCGGCGATATTCGAGAGCACGTGGATGCCGCCGGCGTTGTCGGAGACGCTGGCGGCTGTGACCAGCACGGCCAGCAGGAGGCCGAGTGTGTCGACGCCGATGTGACGTTTGCGGCCTGCGATCTTCTTGCCCGCGTCGATGCCCTGGCCGGCCGCGGGCACGTTGGCTGAGGTCTTGATGCTCTGGGCATCGACGATGCAGGCGCTGGGCTCGGCGTCGCGGCCTTCTGCCTCCCGAACCAGCCGTCGCAGGAGTCCGTTGAGCTGGTCGAAGACGCCGTCCTTCTGCCAGGCGGCGAAGTATCCGTAGACGGTTTCCCACGGGGCGAAGTCGTGCGGCAGATACCTCCACGGGATCCCGGTCCGGTCGACGTAGAGGATCGCTTCCATGATCCGGCGCAGGTCATGCTCGGGCGGCCGGCCGATGTCCAGGCCCTTCCCTCTCCGTTCGGTCCGCCAGGCTGTCAGAGTCGGTTCCAGCAGTCCCCAACGGGCATCGGACAGGTCACTCGGATACGGCCGCTGTCTGCGAGGCATGTTTCTGTAGTAGCGGTGCCCGCCGTCCCGTCACAGGGCGCAAACAGGTTTGACCGGGGGCGTGTTGGGATCAGACAGGAGCGAAGGTACGGAAGCGGACCATCGAAGGGCTCCAACCACCCCACCTGCCACACCAGACGCCCACTACCTCAGCCGAACCCAAGCTGTCCGCTTCCTGAATCGCAATAAAGCACCCCTGTCGGGACAAAACGCTCTTTGAGACCGCGTTTGAGATCTGCGGCGTGGGACGATCGACCGGTGACTCGACTCGTAGAACGTGACTGCTCCCTGGAGGCGCTTGAGCGCGATCCCTGGCCGGCCCCGCCGACCGATGCGAGCCGACTTGTGGCAATGGTGCATGCCCTTCGGAGTCGGCCGATCGGCGAGCTGACCGTCGAGGACATGCGGCTGTTGATCGGGCAGGACGTGGGGCTCGCCCTTCTTCTGCCGCTCGCGCTGGAAGTGCTGCGGGACGATCCGATGACCGAGGGCGACATGTACGAGGGCGACCTGCTGTCCGCTGTTCTGACGAGAAGTCCAGCCGTTTGGAAAGAGAGGCCCGAGCTCGGCCAGAAGCTGGGAGTGATCGTCTCGGAACTGAGCGATCTGCCGCCGTCCTTGAATCAGGAGGTCGCGCGTTTCCTGGCTCGGTAGATGCTGCGGCGGTCGGGCCGGTGTGATCGCGTTGCATACGAGGGCGGCTGCCGCACAAGCGGGCGCGGTCTGGCCGCGCAGTGCGTTGTGGATGCGTTCGACCGTTCCGTCGTCGTGCCACCACGTGAAGTACCAGTAGGCGGTCGGCCACGGCGCGAAATCCTTCGGCAATTGCCGCCAAGCGCAGCCGGTCCGCACGACGTAGAAGAACGCGTCCACGAACGGCCGCCGCGGATGCTTCTCCCGCCGTCCGCCCTTCGGCCCTACCCTTGCTGGCGGCAGCAACGGCTCCACCAACGCCCAATGCTCATCCGTCAAGTCCGACGGATACCCACCCCCAGCACCGCTCACAGCGTGCTCAACGACCCCTCCAACAAAGGGACACGGCAGATCTCAAACGCGGTCTGAGACAGGGACCGGATCGACAGAGACGGAACATGAATCCTGTCCGATTCCGGTCGGCAGCCGGACGTCCCGCCTCAGCAGAAGTGGACGGACCCGGTGCGCCGACTCGGAATGGTCCAGATGGACCGAGCCAACGGAAACCACCCCCGTCTCGCTCTCGCCGTAGACCCGGCTGAACTCCATGAGATGAGGACGCGTTCGCGGACGCCGTAGCCGAGGGCGACATCAGCTTCTGGGACATCCTTAGCGGGGCCGGACACTTCACTCTCGACGTGGTCGGCCTCGTTCCCGTGAGCGGCGAATGGGCCGGCCTGATCACTGCGGCTGGTACGGAGCCGAAGGAGACGCCTGGAACAGCGGGCTTTCCTGCGCCGCTGCCATCCCCGTCGTCGAGTGGGGAGCCACCGCCGGAAAATGAGGAAAGAATGGCGCACATGCTGTCGAAGCGTTCATCAAGACTCAGCGCGCTTCAGGTGAAGTCGGTCATATCTGGGCTGCGAGCAGAAGGCGCGGAAACGCTACGAACGCGGCGTACCACTGGTCGCTTCACAAAACCGAGTTCCCCGAGCTGAAAACCCCATGAGAGTACGTGGAACACGCACATCTGCTGAGGGGGCCCGCAACTCTCCCTCAACCTCCCCAGGGATATCGCATCTGGGATCGCCTGGATAGGAGTGGAAATGCGAACGGCTACGTTGTTTGCGAAGTGAGAAGAAATACCCTCGTGGCATACGATGGAGGGGGTCTGCCGAAGAGCATGAATAGGCCGGCGCCCAAGAGCCCGAATAACCTGCGGGGGTTTGACACGGGGAGGTAGCCAACACTCGAGGGTTACCTGAGGGCCCAGGAGCAAAGGGAACGCTGGTTCGCATGCGGGGGACGGGGTGGGGTGAGGGAAATGACAGAAGAGGCACCGGCATGGGGACAGCCGCCAGGCCCTGAAGAGGAATCCGTCTGCCGCGTCTGCGGATTTGACGACGAGATTTTCTGGGAGAGAGGGTGGCCGACGGCAGCCGTCTGTCCTTGCTGCGGAAATGAATCGGATATATCGGATGTGATTGTATCGAGCATTCGGGAGTACCGGGGATATTGGCTTGGTGGCGGCGCTAAGTGGCACATCCGCCATGAAAGGCCAGCGAATTGGGATCTGCTGTTGCAGATTTCCAATATTTCACAGGAGTGGCGATGAATGGCGGGAGTGAATATTTCTGCCGTGTGTGCGGATACGACTTTGAGGATGTGTCAACGTGGGTGGACATCTTTCCTCAAAGCGTGATCTGTAACTGTTGCGGAATGGAGTCAGGGCTCGAGGATGAAGATCTGGAGAAGGCTCGAAACTACAGAGCTCTGTGGGTTGCCAATGGAGCTCATTGGCAGGACCCGAAGGCCAAGCCGATGGACTGGGATCTGCTTTCTCAGATCGCCAATATTCCGAAACGATGGCGGTAGCTAGCGAGTTTCGGCCTCTCGATCCTGAGAGGTTGAATGCTCGATCGGTAGCCATTGGGAAGAATGCGCAACCGGTCACGCGACTCGAGCCCTGACCGAGCAGGCCCAGCATCCAGCCCGGGAGGCTGTCCGGTCGGCACCCGCATCATCGTGCGCCACGAGCACCTGCGAGTTGGCGCCCCGCTGTCGCTGTTCAACAGGGACAGCGGGGCGCCACGCTTTTCTCGCGGATACGACGTCCGCCGCGCGGCTCGTCAAGTTCCAGGAGGCCTTGAAGGAGACGATGAGTCTGTTGGTTGGGGGATGGGTTGGGGACCCGGAGCAACTCGTAACCGACGCAGTCGTGCTGTTGGGCACGCTGACGACGCACCGCACCAACTACGTGGTGGAGCGTGGCTGGCATCGGCGGGGGCTGCTTACGCGGTGAGACGACCGCAAGCTTGACGCCTACAGCGGCTATGTAGACCGGGTCCGGGCGGGGATCTTCCTTGCTGTGCGGCTCTATGAGCACAGGGAAGGGCTTCGACGGAGTGAACACTCCGAGGTGGAGATGGTCGCGGAGTTGGCTGAGGCTGAGCGCCACCGCGGGCGGTCGTTCGAGCAGATCATGTTGCTCGGCGGGGACGAGGTGGTGGAGGCCGCGCATGAGTTGAATGCTGCTGCCCTTGCCGTCGACTGGCAGGCGACCGGGAAGACGGTGGGCGCCTTGGAGGAGTGGCGCGAGCGCAATCGTGTCGTCTTCCGGGAGATCAACCAGTTCCATGAGGCCGCTCGGGTGGATCTCGGAGTGCAGGGGAAGGTCACCGGTGACAACCATCCCGAGCGGGACCTTCTGTTGCCCTCGGCTCGGCGTGACAGTGAGACTCGTACGTGAGATCCGTGGGGCGTGGCCATCCTCTGGCCAGTGCGGCACGGCGAGATCCGGCAGCCGGTAGGCTGTAGGCGCTCCGCCCCTGGTGGACGGGGCCGAGGTGGGTTGCCCGAGCGGCCTAAGGGAACGGTCTTGAAAACCGTCGTGGCAGTGATGTCACCGTGGGTTCAAATCCCACACCCACCGCGCATGTCAGCGTAGATGCTGGTCAGAAGGGGTGTCTCCGACTGGGAGATACCTCTTTTGCGTTGAGTCCTGTCCTACTGCTTCTTCCCTGTGGACCGCTTTGGATCAGTGTTCGTCCCCCAGTCGTCCCCCAGAAGCCGTGATCGAGCATGCGGAGAATCACGCGTCCAAACCGGCCGCAAATGATCGCAGCTTCCCAAGGCCGATCGCTTCCACTGCCCGCGCCGGCGCCTCTGTACGCTGCGCTCGTCGAACCGCAGGAGGGGTACGGGCAGTGAATGACGGACTGTTGACCACGCTCGCCACCGTCCTGGCCCGGCTGATCACCAGCATCGACATGACGAGTGACGAAGAAGTGGACCCCGACCTTGCCACCGGATGGTTTGAGGATCTTGCCTACGCGTTTGATCAACTTCCACCGGCCGACCGTGTGAGACTGGCGGCGCTCTTCCGGGAAGTGGCGGAGCATGAGTCGCGACCTGATGTGCGCGCCGCTATGAGGGACCTGCCGGAGAGCTTCGGTCTGGAAGAAGATGAGGCGTAGAGGGCAACCCGTCGCTGCTTCGGGGGTTCGACTCCGGCCTTGATCCCGAGGGTGATTCCGGCGTGTGTGCCTGTTCGTGGGCCTCTTTGTGGATCTCGCAGTACCTGGTGGAGCGGACGCGTTCGCCGCGGGTCGCGTGGAAGAGGTGGCCGTCCGGGGTGGCGGGCTGGGTTGTTTGACGGAGTGTTTCGGCACTGAGAGTTATGTATCTTCGAGCTGGTCAGTGCGTTGGGGGGTTAAATAATCCTATATGTATGAGTATGTCGCGGCTGCTGTGGCTACTGAGGGTCAGATACGGTGGCGTCCGTCGCGTCGGCCGGGTGTCGGCGTGTGTCTGGCCCTTCAATTGCTCGGAAGGAGTGAGTGTGAACGCTCGCTTTGGCGTGAGTCGGACAAAGGCGCTTGTGGTTGCAGCGCTGGCCGCGATCGTCGCCTCGACCGTCCCAGGATCGGCGTCTGCTGCCGGAGACGGAAATCGATCGCGCTCAGAACACTGGGGTGTGATCACCCGTAACACGATCGGCTCTCCCGTCGCCGCTCTGAGGGACGGCCCGTTCGGCTCGTTCGGCGTGCAGGGACCCTCCGCCAGGCCGCCCTATGGACGGGGCAGCCTGGGAATCGAGGTGGCGGACGACTCCACCTCGCTGACTCCTCCGAGTGAGAAGGTCGACTTCGGCAACGAGGTCGACTTCTTCGGCGATCCGGTGCTGGGCCTGAAGAAGGTCGGGTTCCGCGTCTTCCAGACCGGCGAGAACGTCGGCTACGGGGGCGCGGAGAACATGCCGAACATCCGGTTCGAGATCGATCCGAATGTGAGCGCGCATCCGGCCGACAACTACTCCACGCTGGTGTGGGTGCCGGACGCGTCGCCGGTGACGGACCGTTGGAGCCCGTTCCTCGATGCCACCTCGACCGGCTTCTGGTACCTCACGGGCAACGAGACCGCCTGTACTCAGGCCGCCCAGTGCACCTTCGCGCAGGTGAAGGCCTCGCTCAACGACGGCGGCGCCAAGCCGACCATCTACACCGCCGCGGTCGGCAAGGGCCGCGACTTCATGTGGATCGGCGCTGTCGACGGGCTCCGGATCAATCACAACATCTACGACTTCGAGGTCGACGGCGTCAAGACGCGTCGCGCGGGCTGATTCAGCCGGCTGATGTGGCCCGTATCCGGTCAGATCCTCAGGATCTGGGCCTGAGGTGGACCACGTCAGAGAAGTAGAAGTAGAAGTAGCTGGTCAGAGGGCGCGCCTCCGGGATGGAGGCGCGCCCTCCGGGTTTGGGGGCGTGTGGAGGGGGGCGAGGTGTTCGATGGGTGGGGTTGTGGGTTGATGGGCGGGGCTGTGGTCGGTCCCTATGTCGGTGTTCAGGGGCTTGAAAGTGGTGAGGGTTTGGCGGAGCGGGTCTGGTACGTGGCGTACGGATCCAATATGGATCTTGAACGGCTCTCCTGCTATATCGCCGGCGGTCGGCCGGCGGGGGCGGCTCGGGAGTATCCGGGCTGTCGGGACCGGAGATTGCCCATGGCCTCGGTGCCGGTAGAGCTCAAGGGAGTCGTGTACTTCGCGACCGAGTCGTCCGTGTGGACGGGGGGAAGGGCGTTCTACGACCCCGGGGCTTCGGGGCGGGTCTTCGCCAGGGCGCACCTGGTGTCCGCCGAGCAGTTCTCGGACATCGCCGCACAGGAGATGTACCGGCGGCCGGGGGCCGAGCTGGATCTGTCGGAGGCGCTGAGCCGGGGCAGGGCGGAGCTCGGGACCGGGCGGTACGAAACCCTCGTATGCCCGGGAACGATGGACGGGGTGCCGATGCTCACGTTCACCGCTCCATGGGGTGTGCACGATCTGAGCTGGAACAGGCCTTCCGCCTCCTACCTCAGGGTCCTGTCGCGCGGACTGCTGGAGGCGGGCGCCTGGGACATGCCGGCCGTCGCGCGCTATCTCGCCGCGTGCCCCGGCGCGGCCGGCTCGTGGACCGCCCGTGAGGTCGCTGATCTCGTCGCTGATCTCAGCGCCGACAGCGACGGCAGCGACGGCAGCGTCATGGGCGGGTCGTGAGGCGGGCCGCTGAGGCGATGGTGGCGCGCGCTTCGTGTTCGGCCAGACCCGTTCGTACGGCGGCGTCGACGAGCGGTTCCACGAGTGCGTCGCCGAAACCGTGTTCGTAGGCGCGGCAGGCGGCCCAGAAGAGCCGGGTGTTGCGCTGACCCTCGTGTGCCGCTCGTACGAACTGCACCAGGCCGTCGCCCCGCGCGGGCTGGTCCCGGCGGTGGTGCGCGCGGGCCGGAGGTGTGAGCAGACGCAGCAGCGCGCGGGGGCAGGGCGCGGGTGCGAGGCCCTCCGTACCCGGGGCCGGCCGATAGGCGCCGCGGGCCGTGACCGAGCCGGGTCCCACCAGATAGCCGCCCGCGCCGCGTACGTCGATGCCGGGGGCGAGCCGGCCGGCGGAGTTGGGCACGACGACGTTCGGCGGGCCCGTCAGCCAGATGTGCCGGCCACCGCTGGGTGTCAGAACGACCACGGTCTCCGGCAGCGTGAACAGATGCTGGAGGGCCAACTGCTGGAGCGCGGCCATCGAGTCCGGGGTGGGGCTCGGGATGGGGTCCGGAGGCGCGTCCGGGGTGGGGCTCGGGATGGGGCCTGGGGGCAGGTCCGCGGACCTGCCCCCGTGCAGGTCCGGCGTCAGGGCCGGCGGCAGGTCCGGGGGCATGCCCGGCGTCAGGCCTGGGGCCGGCGGCAGGTCCGGGGGTATGCCCGGCGTCGAGTCGAACGCCGGTCCTGGTGTCCGTTCCGGTGCCGATCCCGTCCCCCTCTGCGGGCTCACGTCGAGATCGATGCCGATGAGCTGGTGCGGTGGACGCCCGCAGGCGATGCCGTAACCGGTCGCCCAGGGTGCGGCGGCGAAGAGAGCGCGTACGCCGGTGGGGTCGGTGGTGGCGTCGTGGACGCCATGGCCCAGCAGCCCGCACTCGCCACGGCAGCGGATCCGTTCGGGCTCGTCCCGGTGGGGGGAGCGCAGGGCCGGGAGCTTGGTGGGGGACAGGGGGATGACGGGAAGCCCACGTTCGGCGGCGGACAGCGCATGAGCGAGGGCCAGGGTGGCGGGGTGCCGGGCGGTAGTGGCCATGTTTCTATGTTCGTACAAGCGTTCGAAGAAGGGAAGGGGGGATGGGCCGTCCGTACCGTCGGTGAGGGTGACGGTGAAACGATTCACCTCCTCCAGGACCAGCTTGCGGGGCCGCTCTTCTTCTCCTTGCTGTGGGGACTTGTCGATACCTTGAGGGGTGAACTGCGGTTTTGGGGGCGCATAGGGGTTTATCGACTTGTCCTCACGCTTGCGAGGGAATCAGTGACTCCGGGGTGGTTCGCGAGGGATGCGGTGGGCAATTCTGAGGTCGCGACGTCGTCACAACGCCGAGGTGGTCGGCCAACTGCCTTGGAAACACCCGTACTTCGTTCCTGGAGGAACTGACATGGCAAGCTTCCGTACCGCTCGTGCCTTCGCCGCTGTCGCCGCGCTGCCCCTCGCCGCCGCGCTCTTCACCGGTGTGGCCCAGGCCGACGACGACGCCTTCTCCGACAACGAGTGGAACGCGAGCGTCGCGACGCTGGCCGGCGGTGGCGTGGGTGGCCACAACTTCGGCAACTCGACCACCACGCAGCAGGTGGCGACCGGAGCCGGCGCGTCCAACCAGAACAACACGGCCAACGTGATCGGTGCGGGCTTCACGACCATCGACCAGTCCAACGAGAACATCGCGGTGAACTTCGCCAGCCACTGGTGACATACGGCCCGACGGGGGGCGTGACTGAGGGGTGAACGGTGTTCTGCGCGGCGGCACTTCGGTGCCGTCGCGCAGTCCGTCGTGTGGGCGGGAGCGCCCGGCTGTACGGGTGCCTGGGCGGTGCCTGGGCGGTGCCCGGCGGCTGTCCGCGCGGCTGTCCGCGCGGGTGTCTGTGCGGGTGTCTGTGCGGTGCCTGGGCAGGTGCCCGCGCCGTGGCCGTACGGCTCGTGGCCCGGGTCGACCCTGATGGCCTCCCTCATCCCTTCTCCACCTACAGGAGGTGGAGCCGGCACCACCCCTACACCCTGAGGCGGACATCTCTTCGGGACCTGGGGCCGATCCCCCGAGGTGGGGCTCACTTCTAGCGTGGAGCCATGACCACGCCTGTCTGCACGAGCGCCTCGACGGCCGCCAAGCCGGTTCCGCCCGCGCCGTACGCGCCGTACGAGCCCTACGTACAGCACGCGCCGCCCGCACCGTACGCGTCGGCCGCGCCGCGTCCCGTCCATCCGACCCATCCGACCCATCAGGCCCATCCAACTCATCAGGCTCACTTGCCCCATCAGGCTCACCCGACCTACCAGGCTCACCCGGCCCGCCCGGCCTACGCATCGTTCTCCTCGTACGTACGGGCGCGGGGGCCCGTGCTGCTGAGGGCCGCCCGTTCCCTCACCTCCAACCCGTGCGACGCCGAGGACCTGTTGCAGACGGCCCTCACCAAGACGTATGTCGCCTGGGACCGGATCGAGGACCATCGCGCCCTGGACGGTTATGTCCGCCGCGCTCTGTTGAACACCCGTACCTCGCAGTGGCGCAAGCGCAAGATCGACGAGTTCGCCTGCGAGGAACTGCCCGAGCCCGAGGGCCTGCCGGAGCCGGACCCCGCCGACCAGCAGGTGCTGCACGACGCGATGTGGCGCGCGGTGATGAAACTGCCCGACCGTCAGCGCGCGATGGTCGTCCTCCGTTACTACGAGGATCTCAGCGAGGCCCAGACCGCCGAGGTGCTCGGGGTCTCGATCGGTACGGTCAAGAGCGCGGTGTCCCGTGCGCTCGGCAAGCTCCGCGAGGACCCGGATCTCTCCCCGGTCCGCTGACGCCCCGTCCGTCTACGCCACCGCGTACGCCTATGCCACCGCGTACGCCCCCGCCTGTCCGTTCACCCGAGATCCGTTCACCGACAACCGTTCACCGACAACAGACCCGCAGCCCCGCAGACGCGCAGCCCTGGATACCCACAGACCTCGCCGTTTCTACTCCCGGCTAGTGACATACCGCGCGGTACGTGCGCAGAATCTCCGCAACCCATAGCGCGACGGAGCGCTAGCGCCTACCGGGAGGACGCCGTGCTGAGCACCATGCAGGACGTACCGCTGACTGTGAGCCGCATCTTGCACCACGGGATGACCATCCATGGAGCGTCACAGGTCACCACCTGGACCGGCGGGCACGAGCCGGAGCGCCGCAGCTTCGCCGAGGTCGGGGAGCGCGCGACACGGCTCGCCAACGCCCTGCGCGATGAACTCGGCGTCGGCCCCGACGAGCGTCTTGCCACGCTGATGTGGAACAACGCCGAACATGTCGAGGCGTATCTCGCGATCCCCTCCATGGGCGCGATCCTCCACACCCTCAATCTCCGGCTCCCGCCCGAGCAGCTCGTCTGGATCGTCAATCACGCCGCCGACCGCGTGGTGTTCGCGAACGGTTCGCTGCTGCCGCTCCTCGCCCCGCTCCTCCCCCATCTGCCGACCGTCGAGCATGTCGTCGTCTCCGGTCCCGGCGACCGCGCGCCGCTCGACGGGGCGTCCGCGCGGGTGCACGAGTACGAGGAGCTGATCGCCGGCCGTCCCACCACGTTCGACTGGCCCGAGCTGGACGAGCGGTCCGCCGCGGCCATGTGCTACACCTCCGGCACCACCGGGGACCCCAAGGGTGTCGTCTACTCGCACCGCTCGATCTATCTGCACTCCATGCAGGTCAATATGGCGGAGTCGATGGGGCTGTCGGACAGGGACACCACCCTGATCGTCGTACCGCAGTTCCATGTGAACGCCTGGGGCCTGCCCCACGCCACCTTTATGACCGGCGTGAACATGCTGATGCCCGACCGTTTCCTCCAGCCCGGCCCGCTCGCCGAGATGATCGAACGCGAGCGGCCCACGCACGCCGCCGCAGTCCCCACCATCTGGCAGGGACTGCTCGCCGAGGTCACCGCGCGCCCCCGCGATCTCACCTCCATGGCCCGTGTCACCATTGGCGGTTCGGCCTGTCCGCCGTCGCTGATGGAGGCGTACGACAAGCTCGGTGTACGGCTCTGTCACGCCTGGGGCATGACGGAGACGTCGCCGCTCGGCACGATGTCCGACCCGCCCGCCGGTCTCACCGCCGACGAGGAGTGGCCGTACCGCATCACCCAGGGCCGTTTCCCGGCCGGTGTCGAGGCCCGTCTCGCCGGGCCCAGTGGCGACTTCCTGCCCTGGGACGGGGAGTCGGCCGGTGAGCTGGAGGTACGCGGCCCATGGATCGCGGGTGCCTACTACGGCGGCGCGGGCAGCGAACCGATCAGGCCCGAGGACAAGTTCAGCCCCGACGGCTGGCTGCGCACGGGCGATGTCGGGGTCATCAGCCCCGACGGCTACCTCACGCTCACCGACCGCGCCAAGGACGTCATCAAGTCCGGCGGCGAATGGATCTCCAGCGTGGAGCTGGAGAACGCGCTGATGGCTCACCCGGAGGTGACGGAGGCGGCGGTCGTGGCCGTACCGGACGCGAGGTGGGGCGAGCGGCCCCTCGCGACGATCGTCCTCAGGGACGGCGCGACGGCGGACTACGCGGCGCTGAGGGAGTTTCTCGCCGGGAAGATCGCGAAGTGGCAGCTTCCGGAGCGGTGGGCGGTGGTGGCGGCGGTGCCGAAGACGAGCGTCGGGAAGTTCGACAAGAAGGTGATCCGCAGGCAGTACGCCGACGGGGAACTGGACGTCACCCGGGTCGAGAACTCCTGACGAACTGATCTTTGAGGTGGTTGGATCGGTTGGATCACCCTCGGTTGGATCACCCCAGGATTGTTGATCCGGGGGTGTGGAGCGGCTCGACTCGACCGAAGCCGTGGGGCGTCGATGAGGATGGGATGCGTTCGAAAAGGGTCGGGTCCGGGATCGAGATCGCCGGTTTCGAGGGGCCGGTCTTCCCGTTGGTCTACCGTTCACCCGCGGGTGGGGCGGAGTTGGTGACCGCTGCGGCAGGGCGACTGACCCGGTGGGATGTCGGGTCCGGCCGTCCGACGCGCGAATTCCAGGTCCCCGAGGACGCTTCCACCGAAACATTCGAATTGGAAGCGCTGGTGCTCAAGGGCGGGCGCGTGCGTATCGCGGCCGGGGACGAGAACGGGCTCTGCCTGTGGAACGGAGCGAGCGGGCGGCTTCTGGCCGACGTGGTCGGGAAGGACCGGATCTACGATGTCGCCGGAGGACCGACGAGCGGTGGGCGGCCTCTGCTGGCCGGCATGGGGGTGAACGGCCTGCATCTGTGGGACCCGGTCACGGCCGCCCCCCTGGCCCCTCCGCTGGAGCATGTGGGAGATGCGGTTGTCGTGACCCTGGCGACATTGCGCGGCGGCCCCACGTTGATCGTGACGGGGGACTACGAAGGAGTACGGCGCTGGCAGGGGGACCTCTGCGAGTTGCAGTTCGGTGCGGAGATCGACGCTCCCCACATCAACATGCTGACCACGGCCTACACCGAGGACGGGCGACCACTGATCGTCGGTGTGGTGGAGGAGGGCGAGGTCGTCTGCCGCTGGGACGCCGAGACCGGAGAAGAGATCGGCCCGCCGATTCCGACCGCGGGGGAATCCGTGCGGATCGCGACGGCGACCGTGTCGGGCCGGATGCGGCTGTTCACCGCGGACCAGGACGTGGTGCGCCAGTGGGACCTGCTGTCCGGCGAACCGTTCGAAGAGACGTTCGCCGGATCGTATGCCTCCGCTGTGTCCCTGCCCGACGGGAGCGCTCTCCTGGCCGCCGGGACGGACACCGGGAAGGTGACCATCCATCGCCTGGTCTGACGGGGCAGGAGCTAGTTCGTACCGATCTTCAGTTCGTACCGATCTTCGCGAGGAGGTCGACGATTCGGGACTGGACCTCGGTGCTGGTCGAGCGCTCCGCGAGGAACAGCACGGTCTCCCCCGAGGCGAGCCGGGGCAGTTCCGCGCGGTCGATTCCCGCCGAGGTGTATATGACCAGGGGGGTCCGGTTCAACTGGCCGTTCGCGCGCAGCCAGTCGATGATCCCCGCGCGTTGCCGCCGTACCTGCATCAGGTCCATGACCACGAGGTTCGGCCGCATCTGGGAGGCGAGGGCGACCGCCTCGTCGTCGGTGCCCGCGCGCGCGACCTGCATACCGCGCCGCTCCAGGGTGGCCGTCAGCGCGAGCGCGATCTCCACGTGCTCCTCGATCAACAGCACGCGTGACGGATGCTGTTCGCTGTCGCGCGGGGCCAGGGCCTTGAGGAGTACGGCCGGGTCGGCGCCGTACGCCGCTTCCCGGGTCGCCTGGCCCAGACCCGCCGTCACCAGTACGGGGACCTCGGCGGCGACCGCGGCCTGGCGCAGCGACTGGAGGGCGGTACGGGTGATCGGTCCGGTCAGCGGGTCGACGAAGAGCGCCGCGGGGAAGGCGGCGATCTGGGCGTCGACCTCCTCGCGGGAGTGCACGACCACCGGTCGGTAGCCACGGTCGCTGAGCGCCTGCTGGGTGGAGACGTCCGGCGCGGGCCAGACCAGCAGTCGACGGGGGTTGTCGAGCGGCTCCGGGGGGAGTTCGTCGTCGACGGGCCGGGGCTGGGGGCGGTTGGCGACCTCGACCGCGCCGCCGGGTCCGTCCAGCGGCTCGGGACCCTCGGCGCCCTCGTCGGGGGCGCCGATCGCGTACGACCGGCCCTCGGCGTGGGCGGAGGGCAGCCGGGAGCCGCCCTGGGGGGAGCCGGGCTGGGGAGCGTTCGGCGAGTGCGGCGGGTTCTGCGCGCCGGAGTGGTGGGGCCGGCCCGGTGACTGCGGCTGCGGTTGGTGCTGCGGATGGGCCTGGGGGTGGGACGGCGAGTGGGAGTGAGGCAGGGCGTTCGCCTCGGCGCGGTCGTCGCTGTCGGCGGGCGGCGTACCGAGCTTGCGGCGTCGTCCCGAGCCCAGGGACTGGCCCGAACCGAGGGACTGACCCTGGCCTTGACTCTGGCCTTGGCCCTGGCCCTGGCCGTGAACTTGGCCCTGGTTCGGATGCTGGCCCTGAGGATTCTGGCCCTGTGGCTGGTGGGGCTGCGGGGCCTGGTGAGGCTGTGACGGCTGTGGCGGCTGGTGTGCGAAGGGCACGCCCTGGCCGAGGGTACGCACGCTGAAGGCACGGCCCTGGGTGGAGTCCGGGGAGAACGGGGTCTCCTCGGGGAGAGGAAGCGCGGGCGGCAGCGGTTGATGAGCGCCACGCCGAGGATCCGTGACGGCGGAGTCGCCCGGAGCACCAGGAGTGCCCGGAACGGGAGCCCCCGGGGTGGTCGGAACGCCCGGGGCCTGGGCTGCCGGGGGTGCCTGAGCGGACGGCATGCTGCCCGTGTCACCGCTGGTACGGCCGTCCGCGCTCGCGGACGTACGGGGCTCGTCGGGCCATCCCGGCGGTCCGGTCATCATGCCGAAGCCCGAAGTGGTGGGCATTCCCGGCCCGTTCGAGACGGGGTCCGCGCCCTGACCGGGAACCGCCTGGCCGGGGACCGCCTGCCCCGGGACCTCATGGCCCGGGACCGCGTGCCCCGGGACTGCCTGGCCGGGCGCCGCTTGTCCAGGCGCGTTCTGTCCGGGAACGGGAACGGCGAGGCCGGGGTTCCCCCAGCCGTTCGGGTCGACGGGCATGGCACCGGTGCCGCTGCTCGTACGAAGATCCGCGCCCTCGGTGCCTCCGCCGTTCCCGGCGCCTCCGGCGCTCTCGGGCCAGGTGGGCGGCGCGGGGTGCTGGGTGTCCATGGCGCCGCGGCGCCGCCCCGAGGGCAGCGGGTGCGCCTGCGGCGGGGTGTGGTCGGCGTCCGGTTCGGTACGTACGGCATCGTGGCGGCCCGGAAGCGAGGCGTCCTGAGCACGCGTGCCCGGCCTGCCCGGCATGGCCGGGGAGGGGGCGTGCGACGGAGCGCGGTCGGCGGCGGCGGGCGGCAGGGCGAACGCGCTGCGGGCGCCTTCGGACTCCGCGGGCGCGGGCCGTTCGGGATGCCGTTCCTGCGCGGGGGCCAGCGCCCGGCGGGCACGGCGTCCGGCGGGCTGCTGCGCGCCGGAGGCGCCGGCGGGGACCTGGTGACCGGGAATCTGGTGTCCGGGGACCTGGTGTCCGGGAACCGACTGCCCGGGGACCTGCTGGACAGGGGGCAGCGGCGCGGGCATCGCGGCGGGCGCCGGAGGCGGTACCGGGCCCGGGACCTGGGCCGCAGGCGCGCCCGGCGCCGCCGGTGCGACCGGCATGGACGGCGCGGGCGGTACGGACTGTCCGGCCGGCACGGACTGTCCGGGCGGTACGGGGGGCGCGATCTGCGCGGGTGGTGCGGGCGGCGCGAACGGCGCGGAAGGCGCCGTCGGATACGCCATGGACTCCCCCGGGCCGACCGCGGGCGCGGGCGCGGGCGCGGGTGCCCCCTGCCCGGAGCCGCCGGCAGCGGAGGGGCCGGCGGCGGAGGGGCCGGAGGGGAGCGCGGGAAGCGCCCTCTGCCCGCCGTGCCGCGCCCGGCGTCCCGTACCCGCGGCAGCGGCGTCCACCGGCACACCCTGCGGCGGTACGGCCTGGCCCAGCGCCGCCCGGCCCGTCGGACGGGCGCCCTCGGCGGCGGTGACGACCGACCCTTCGGAGGGCGAGGCGGCGGGCAGCGCCACGGCCGACCCGACGGCCGGCCCGGTGCCCGGCGCCGTATCCGGTCCGGCGGTGGGCACCGCGCCAGCGGCGCCACCGGCCGAGGTGTCCTCGGCCGGGCTGGGCCGCCCGCGTCGACGCCCCGTACCACCGCCCCCGCCACTGGTTCCGCCCCCGCCACCGGTTCCGGCCTCGGAGCCGGCTCCGGTCGCGCCGGCATTCTGTGCCGGGATCAGCCCCGGACCCTGCTGCCCTCGCTGTCCCTGCTGCCCTTGCGATCCCTGCTGTGCGTCCACGGCGGAGTGTGCTTCCACGGCGGAGCCACTGGTGGCACCGGTGCCACCGGGGCCGTTCTCGGCCGCGCGCGCCCGCCGTCGTCCCGTGGGCTCCCCGGCGTCCTCGCCCGGACCTTCCAGGAACGCGTCCGTGGACGCCCGCCGCGCGCGCCGCCTGCCGCCGCCCGAGGTCCCGGGAGCCTGCTGCGTTCCAGGACCCTGCTGCTGTGTTCCGGGACCCTGCTGCGCGGGCAGCGCGGGCTGGGCGCCCGCCGACACCGGCGCGGGCGGCGGAACCGTACCGGCGCCCTCACCCAGCGGCAGCTCCAGTACGTACGCGCTGCCGCCCAGGCCCGGCATCTCGTGCGTCTGCAACACGCCACCGTGTGCTCGTACGATCCCGCGGACAATCGGCTCATGTACCGGATCGCCACCGGCGAACGGTCCCCGTACCTCGATCCGTACGACATCACCGCGCTGCGCGGCGGCCACCACGATCGTCGAGTCGACATAGCCACCGCCCGGCACCAGCCGGGCCCGGCCGGTCGAGTCGACCCCGGCCACATCGGCGACGAGATGCGCCAGGGCCGTCGCCAGCCGCGGCGCGTCCACCTCGGCCTCGATCGGCGGCGCGTGCACCGCGAACTGCGCCCGGCCCGGCCCGATCAGCTCGATCGCGCCCTCCACACCGGCCGCGACGACCCCGTCGAGCAGGGCGTTCGTCTTGGCGAGCTGTTCCGTGCCGGCGTCGAGCCGCTGATAGCCGAGGACGTTGTCCACGAGCGTCGTCATCCGGGCGTATCCGGCGGCCAGGTGGTGCAGGATCTGGTTCGCCTCGGGCCAGAGCTGGCCGGCGGGGTCGGCGGCGAGCGTGCCCAGTTCGCCGCGCAGCTCCTCCAGCGGGCCGCGCAGCGACTCGCCGAGTACGGCGGTGAGCTGGGAGTGCCGGCCGGCCAGCTCCCCGTACCGCTCCGTCAGCTCCTCGATCTCGGCGGCGTACCGGTCGCTGCGGTCCGCCAGCTCGGCCGCGTGCCGTTCGTTCGCCTCCGCCAGTTCGGTGGTGAGACGGTCCGTCGTACCGGTCAGCTCGGCGGTGAGGCGGTCGGTCGTGGCGGTCAGCTCGGCCGTGTGCCGTTCCGTCGCCTCCGTCAGCTCGGTGGCGTGCTGCTTGGTGAGGTCGTCGAAGGGACGGCGGTCGGTGAAGGTCATCACGGCGCCGACGAGCTGGTCGCCGTCCCGTACCGGCGCGGTCGTCAGATCGACCGGGACCTGCTTGCCGTTCTTCGCCCACAGGACCTGGCCGCGCACCCGGTGCTTCCGTCCCGACCTGAGCGTGTCGGCGAGCGGTGAGTCCTCGTACGGGAACGGCTCGCCGTCCGCGCGCGAGTGCAGGATCAGCGGATGGAGCTGATGGCCGCCGAGATCGCTGGCGCGGAAGCCGAGGATCTGCGCGGCGGCGGGGTTGACGAGAACGACCCGGCCATCGGTGTCCGTACCGACGACGCCCTCCGAGGCGGCGCGCAGGATCATCTCCGTCTGGCGCTGGGAGCGGGCCAGCTCGGCCTCGGTGTCCATGGTGCCGGAGAGATCCCGTACGACCAGCATCAGCAGCTCGTCGCCGGTGTAGCTGTGCGAGTCGTTGTACGCGTCCCTGCCGTCCTCCAGGCTCGCGCTGGTGACCTCGGCCGGGAACTCGCTGCCGTCCGTACGTCGCGCGACCATGCGCGTCGGCTTCGTACGGCCGCGCGCGTCCGCCGCGTCGGGGCGGCGCATCGAGCCGGGGATCAGCTTGGAGTCGAACTCGGGCAGCAGATCGAGCAGCCCGCGGCCGACGAGCGCCGTGCCGGGGGTCTCGAACATTTCGAGCGCGATGGTGTTGGCGTTGACGACCGTGCCGTTGGCGTTGACGAGCACCAAGCCGTCGGGGAGTGCGTCGAGTATCGCCGCGAGGCGAGCAGCGCCTCGGGATGGCCTGCTGCTCACGACGACGCTTCCTCCCTGACCCACTGCACCTTGCTGACGGCCGCACCCATCTTGCCTCTCGGGTCCCGGCATGTCACTGGAGGGAGTCTAAGGGCTGGGGAGGTGACCGCGGCGGCGGATGAGTCGGAGCTTGATGAGGGTTGTGTGCGAATGACCCCGGAATGATCCCGGAACGGGCTCGGCCGGGGCTGGTCCTAGCTGAGTGTCATCGGCCACTCACGGGACCGGGTGATTCCGGGCCGGCTCCGGGGCGGGGACGGTCGGGACGGCCGGGACCGGGGGCGACGGGCGACCCGCGAACGGGCGACCCGAGAGAGAACGGGCGACCCGCGACCTGCGACTTGTGAGCTGCGATCCGCGACCCGCCGTAGCCGTTCCAGGACACGGCCGACACAGGGCACAGGCCAACACACAGGCCAACACAGGACGCCGGCCAGCAGCGGAGGTCTAGAACTTGGCGTTCGGGAGGACCGGCTCCAGCGTGCGCCAGCGGGCGATCTCGCAGCCGTTCTTCCGGTTGAAGGCGGCGTTGACGCGGTGGCCGCGCCAGGTCCCGGCGATACGGGCGGTGGCGTCGCCGCCGTGCTGCATGGTGCACATGGCGCCGGGGGCCACCGGCGCGAACGGGTCCCGCCCTTCGCCGGAGAGTTTGGCCAGCCGGTCGCAGGCGGCCCGCGCCCGGGGATGTGTCCCGCCCGTCGGCCCGCACGTCAGTTTGAACGTCCCGTCGGCCGCCGCGGTCCCGGTGTCCGACACGGTGATCGTGATCCGGTCGGAGGGCGCCTTCAGCGGCGGCAGCGGAGCCGGCGTGAGCCGCGGGGAGGAGGAGGCCGGTACGGCGGCGGAGGCGCGGTCGGAGGGGCCGGCGAAGGCGGCGGGCGCTAGGGCGCCCAGCGCGGCGGCGGACGCGGCCACGGAGGCGGCGGCGGTGAGGACGAGGCGACGCGGCATGGAAGCTCAGCTCCTGAACGGGTTACGGATCCGGGGACGGCGTCCCGGCATCTCTAACGCGCGTCAAGCTCCGGCGTTGCGCACCCGTAAGGGCTTTGCTCTGTGCCCCACCCGCCTAGTACCGTGAGGAGCGATTGGTGACACCCCACCTGGCTGTGTCATCATCTGCACGCACCACTCGCGCCCGCGCGGGTGTGCTGGAGGCGTCGCCTAGTCCGGTCTATGGCGCCGCACTGCTAATGCGGTTTGGGCCTTAAAGCCCATCGAGGGTTCAAATCCCTCCGCCTCCGCGCAAGATCACCGAAGCCCCGTCCACCAGGACGGGGCTTCGGCCGTTCCAGCCCTCGCCCCGCGCCCGCCACCGATGTCGATTCGGGTCATTTCCGCAGGTCAGGGTGGGTATGGACAATGGATTTCACCTGGCGCCACGGGTCATGTAATGTTGTTCCCGCAACGCCGACCGGGAAGAAAAGCCCGGAACGCCGAGCACTCGTAGCTTAACGGATAGAGCATCTGACTACGGATCAGAAGGTTGCAGGTTCGAATCCTGCCGAGTGCACAGCAGGTCGAAGCCCCCTCGGGATCATTCCGGAGGGGGCTTTGTCGTGCCGTACAGCAGTGAAGTACAGCAACCGCGTCAGCCGGTACCGCCCATGGCGTCGGACAGCTTGCCGATCGCGGCGCGCACTTCCTCTTCGCTCGCTTCGGCGTAGACCTCCATCGTCATGGCGATCTGCGAATGCCGCAGGATGCGTCGCGCCACCTTCGGGTGCACCTTCAGGGCGGCCAAGAGCGAGCCGCATGTGTGGCGAGTATTCCGCAACGGGATGACCCGAGGCCCGGCGCGCGTCCACACGTGGATAGGGCCTGGAGGCCATGAGGCGAACACCGCGTAGAGCGGCCCGCGGTCAAGGCAATGCCTCCGGCGGGGGGATCGGCCGGCACCGGGAATGGAGGGGGCGCCGTCGCCGACTGCGGGCGCGTAGTGGCGTGCGCGGGGAGCTCCCGGACGGGATCGTGTCAGAAGTCTGGTCTAGGTTTGGCCTGTGAACCACGGCCTTCCCAACGCTGGGGCGCCCCACGAGCCTGACTTGCCGCCCTACCAGGTAGTCCTGGCGGAGACTGATTGGGATTCGCTCCAGACGGCTTTCGGGAGCGGTGAGGACCTTCCCGGGGTTCTGGCACGGCTGTTGGAGCCCGATCCCAAGGTTCAGGTCTCCGCTTTGTCGGAGCTGGGTGAGCTGGTCGGCCACCAGAACACCATCTACGAGGCCACCGCCCCCGTCGCCATGTATGTCGCCGGCATCCTCACCCACCCGGCGGCCATGACCCTCCGGCCCTATCGCAACGTCCCCGTCCGCGCGACGCTGTTGAACTGGTTGGTTTCCACGGCCTACGACGCCTCCGACGAGATTGTGGGCCGCACGGAGCAGTACTTCCCTGGCTTCCTCACCCCCGGCACCATCGTGGCGGCCTTCCGGGACCTGCGCCCGATGCTTTACCGGGCCGTCGCGCCCTTCCTCCGAGACAGCCACGAGGACGTGCGCGAAGCCGCCGTTGTCGCCGCGCTCATCCTCGCCGAGCACCCCGCGCTCGCCGAGCACCGCGATCACCTCGCCGTGCACGCGCGCGCCATCCTGGACACCAGCAGCGACGACCCCAACCGGCGTGTTGCCCGGAAGGCACTCGAAGCATGGGGCCACGACGTCCCCGGCCCTGAGTCTTTCCGGGAGGAGCCCTGGGACTGGGGGCCACATAGCGATGGCCGTGGCGATCTCGAACCTCCCTTCTGACCGATACGCGCACGGCCCACCGGCGGACCACTGCGGCAGGGCGGACCACCGCGGCAGGTGAGAGGTACAAGAGGCGGCTCGCGGGGTGGCCGTACGAGCGTGGCGCGCGCTGTCGGCGTCCTGAGAAGTCCGGGGGGCCTCGCGTTGCCCCGTACACCGGCGAAGGGGCGGGGGCGTTGTCAGTGGGGGTTGTTAGCGTCCTTCTTGTTCGGTTCGTGGGGATGAGGAGGGGCTTGTTTTGGGTGCGTCGGGGTGGGACTACACCGTGCCTTATCAGGAGGATCTGGAAGCGGCGTTCGAGGATCTGCGGCGCAAGGTGTTCGAGGAGCGGGACTACTACTGGGTGCATGGAAGTGATCCGTGGCCGGAGAGCTTCGAGGAGTTGTGGGCGGACGAGATCGTGCAGGAGGCCGGGACGCATTCGATCCTGGATGTCTTCCGGATCCTCGGTCCCGGCGAGTACGCGGACTACAACACGCTGGAACCGGTGACCGAGGAGGAGGCGCTCCGGGTTCTGGGTACGTCGAAGCCCACGCGTGCCCATGTGCCGGAGTTCGATGCCTTCGCGTACGCGCGTTGGCGGGGGCGGTGCGCGGTGCTGCACGATGAGCGGGGGGAGCCGCGGGAGATCTACTTCTGGGGTGCTTCCGGCGACTGATCGGGGCCGGCCGGCGTGCGTCTTGTGTGTGGAGCGTTGTGGTGGTGAGTGAGCGACGTCGTGGGGGCTGGGTCTGCCGGGGGATCCGGTGGGGCGGGGACGGGGCCGGGCTGGTGTGGGGGCGGGGGAGCGAGCGGCGGGTAAGGGGGCTGGAGCGGGGGCTTGAGCTGGGGTTCCGGGTCGTCGGGGTGCGCGGATGTCCGGGGGCCCGGGGGAATGTGTGTCCGTTGGGAGCGGTGATCGGGGGACGGAGTACCGGCGGGTTGTGTGCCGAGTGCGCGCGGCTGGACCGGGCCCATTCCGTGGCCGCCGATACCGTCGCCGATGATCCGCGGACCTATCGCGTCTATCTCGCGTGGTTCGGGCCGGGGATGGTCAAGGTCGGGATCACCGCCGAGGAGCGGGGGCCGGCGCGGCTGCTGGAGCAGGGGGCCGTGGTGTTCGGCTGGCTCGGGCGGGGGCCGCTGATGGCGGCACGGCGGACCGAGGAGCTGCTGCGTACGGCACTGGGGGTGCCGGACCGTATCCCGTACGCGCGGAAGCGGGCCGTACGGTCCGCGCTGCCGCCGCGGGCGGAACGGGCCGCCGAGATCGAGGAGTTGTACGGGCGGGCCGTCGCGCTGGAGGGGTGGCCGCAGTCGCTGGAGCGGGTGGCGTTCACGGCGGTGGACCACGCCGGGGTGTTCGGGCTGGACGGGCTGCCCCCGGCGACCGGTGTGGTGAGTGAACTGGTGGAGGGCGGGCAGGTCGTGGGGCGGCTGGTCGCCGCCGCCGGGCCCGATCTGCATCTCGCCACGGCGGACGGCGGGCTCGTGGTCCTCGACACCCGGCTGATGACCGGCTGGGAGCTCGTCGGTCCGGGGGAGGGAGGCGGTACGGAGGGCAGCGGGGGCGCGATCACCGTACCCGTGCGCGGGCTGTCCGGCGGGGATGTGCAGGATGGGCTGTTCTGAGCTCGTCGGGTGGTCCGAGCTCGTCGGGTCGCGGGAAGGGGAGTTGCCGGGATGGATGATCACGAGAGCGCGGGCGTACGGGCGTTTCTGGCGCGGGCCGGACTGCCGGGCCTCGTCGACGTCCATACGCACTTCATGCCGGAGCGCGTGCTCAGGAAGGTGTGGGCCTACTTCGACGCCGCCGGGCCGCTCACCGGTAGGGAGTGGCCCATCACCTACCGGCACGAGGAGGACGAACGCGTCGCGCTGCTGCGGGCGTTCGGCGTACGGGCGTACACCTCGATGCTCTACCCCCACAAGCCGGGCATGGCGCGGTGGCTGAACGGCTGGGCCGCCGAGTTCGCCGCCCGTACGCCCGACTGTCTGCGCACGGCCACGTTCTTCCCGGAGGAGGGCGTCGAGTCGTACGTACGCGAGGCTGTCGAAGGCGGCACGCGGATCTTCAAGGCGCACCTCCAGGTGGGGGCGTACGACCCGAACGACGAGCGGCTCGACCCGGTCTGGGGACTGCTCGCCGAGGCCGCGGTCCCGGTGGTCGTGCACTGCGGCTCGGGACCCGCGCCCGGCAAGCACACCGGGCCGGAACCGGTGGCGCGGCTGCTGGCACGCCACCCCGCGCTGCCGCTGATCGTCGCGCATCTCGGGATGCCGGAGTACTCGGACTTCCTGGCCCTCGCCGAGCGGTACGAACAGGTCAGACTGGACACGACCATGGCGTTCACGGACTTCAGCGAGCGCTTCGCGCCCTTTCCCGGCGAGGCGCGGGGACGGCTGGCGGATCTGGGGGACCGGATCCTGCTGGGGACCGACTTCCCGAACATTCCGTATCCGTATCTCCACCAACTGGAGGCCCTGGAGCGGCTGGAGCTGGGGGAGGAGTGGCTGCGCGCGGTCTGTCACGGAAATGGAGTCAGGCTCTTCGGGCTGGATGATTCCGGGCCGGACAGTTCTGGCCACTCTCTCTGACGCCCCGCCCGTACGCGTCGCCCTGGCCGTGCGCGTCGCCCTGGCGCCCGTACCCACCTTTCTCAGGGAATTCACAGGGTTCGGAAAGAGGGCTCTCAGAGGCACTCCGCAGGGTTGACCAGCATGACCATCACCTCGCCCCGCGGGCGCACCGAAATGCTCAGGCCGGACGGCAGTCCTGTCCGTGTCCTTGTCGTCGACGACGAGACCTCGCTCACCGAGCTGCTCTCCATGGCCCTGCGGTACGAGGGCTGGGAGGTGCGCAGCGCCGCCGACGGCGCGGGCGCGGTGCGTTCCGCGCGGGACTTCCGGCCCGACGCGGTGGTGCTGGATGTGATGCTGCCCGACATGGACGGGCTGGCCGTACTGGGGCGGCTACGGCGTGAACTGCCCCAGGTCCCCGTGCTCTTCCTCACCGCCAAGGACGCCGTGGAGGACCGGATCGCCGGACTGACCGCGGGTGGCGACGACTATGTCACCAAGCCGTTCAGTCTGGAGGAGGTCGTGGCCCGGCTGCGGGGACTGATCCGGCGGTCCGGCGCGGCGGCCGTCCGCAGTGAGTCGCTGCTGGTCGTCGGCGATCTGGCGCTGGACGAGGACAGTCATGACGTCAGCCGTGCCGGGGAGTCCATCCATCTCACGGCGACCGAGTTCGAGCTGCTGCGCTATCTGATGCGTAATCCGCGCCGGGTGCTGAGCAAGGCGCAGATCCTCGACCGCGTCTGGTCCTACGACTTCGGCGGTCAGGCCAATGTCGTCGAACTGTATATCTCCTATCTGCGGCGGAAGATCGACGCCGGACGTCCGCCGATGATCCATACCCGGCGTGGGGCGGGATATCTGATCAAGCCCGGTGAGCCCGCCGACGCACCCCGATGAGTACGAGGACGCGGGCCGGGAAGGGCGCGCGGACCGGGAAGGGCGCGGGCGTCCGGGAAGGCCTGGGCGCGTGGGCCGGGAAGGGTGCGTGGGCCGGGAGAGGTACGGGCGCGGGGGCCAGGAGAGGCGCGCCCCGACGGCGCTGGTCCCTGCGGACCCGGCTCGTGGTTTCGGCCGTCGCGCTGATCGCGGTGGTGGCGGCGGTCATCGGGGCGGTGACGACGATCGCGTTCCGCTCGTATCTGTACGACCAGTTGGACTCGCAGGTGACCTCCATCGCGAGACGGGCCTCAGGGCCGCCGAAGGCGGGTCCGGTCGGTGACGGTCCGGTCGGTGATGGTCCGGTGAACGGTAAAGGCCAGGTCAGCGGGGGTGTGCCGACGAGCGGTGACGGGCTGCCGGTCGGTGACGGGCTGCCGAGTGGTGACGGGCCGGGCGGAGCCGTCCTCGGTGGCAAGGACCCGCTGAGGATCGTCAGCGGCGGCGGTGCGCCCGTCGGGACCGTCGGCGCGGTGGTGGCGGCCGACGGAACCATCAGCCGGGCCGTGGTCAGCTTTCTCCAGGAATCCGACGAGTCCTGGCCGCCGATCGCGGACCGACCGCTCACCCGGGCGGAGACCGCCGCCCTCGCCACCGTCCCGCGCGACGAGGACCCGCACACCGTCATGCTGCCCGGCCGGGGCGACTACCGGATCGAGTACGTCACCGGAGAGAACGGCGACTTCCTCGTCGGCATACCGCTCACCGAAGTGCAGAACACCCTCAACACCCTGGTGGTCGTGGAGATCTGCGTCACCGTGGCCGGGCTGTTCGCCGCCGGGATCGCGGGCGGCGTCCTGGTCGGTATCGCGCTGCGACCGCTGCGACGGGTCGCCACCACCGCCACCCGGGTCTCCGAACTCCCCCTGCACAGCGGTGAGGTGGCGCCTCTCGAACGGGTCCCGGCCGCCGAGGCCGACCCCCGCACCGAGGTCGGGCAGGTCGGTGCCGCGCTCAATCGGATGCTGGGCCATGTCGGATCCGCGCTCGCCGCCCGGCAGGAGAGCGAGATGCGCGTACGGCAGTTCGTCGCCGACGCCGGTCATGAACTGCGGACACCACTGGCCTCGATCCGGGGCTACGCCGAACTGACCCGGCGCGGTCGCGAGCGGCCGGGCCCCGACACCCGGCACGCGCTCGGACGTATCGAGTCCGAGGCGGAACGGATGACCGGACTGGTCGAGGATCTGCTGCTGCTGGCGCGGCTCGACGCCGGACGCCCCCTCTCGTACGAGAACACCGATCTCTCCCTTCTTGTCGTGGACGCGGTCAGTGACGCACGGGCCGCCGGACAGGACCACCACTGGCGCCTTGAACTGCCGGAACCGGACGCGCCCGCCGCCACTGTGCAGGTCGATGCCTCCCGGCTCCATCAGGTGCTGGTCAATCTGCTCGCCAACGCCCGTACGCACACACCTCCCGGTACGACTGTCACCGCGCGCGTCCGCAGAAGCGACGCAGGACCGGCCCTGGCCCGTCCGGCCCTGGCTCGTCCGGCCCTGGCTCGTCCGGGCCTGGTCCGTCCGGGCCTGGTCCGTCCGGGCCTGGCAGGGAACTCCCTGGCAGGGTGCTTCCTGGCAGAGCGCTCCTCCGTCGTCCTCGAAGTACAGGACGACGGTCCCGGCATCCCGCCCGCGCTGCTCCCCCATGTCTTCGAACGCTTCGCGCGCGGCGACGCCTCACGCTCCCGCGCGGCCGGCTCCACCGGTCTCGGGCTCGCGATCGTCCAGGCGGTCGTCACCGCGCACGGCGGGACCGTGGACGTACGGAGCGTGCCCGGCCGGACCGTCTTCGCCGTATGCCTTCCGGCTTCCCCCGCGCGGTATCAGCCCGCTCAACAGCCCTGCCCGCAGGCGTGGTTGGGGCCCTCCCCGTACGGATTCCGGCAGTCCCCCCACGACTCACAGACAGGGCACAGCCTCACCACACAGGCGTGACAGCGCCCGCGGCGAGTGTCGACGCCATGCGAACCGACCCCCCACGGAGCACGCTGCCGGCCCGGGAGCATCTCCCGGTCGAGGTGACCGATGCTCCCGTGCTCGATGTGACCATTCCCGTCCATAACGAGGAGCAGGACCTCGAACCCTGTGTGCGACGCCTGCACGCCCATCTCGTCCGCACTTTTCCCTACAGCTTCCGCATCACCGTCGCCGACAACGCGAGCACCGACCGCACGCCCGAGGTGGCGGCCCGGCTCGACGCGACCATTCCCGAAGTGCGGGCGTACCGCCTGGAGGAGAAGGGCCGTGGCCGGGCGCTCCGTACCGTCTGGTCGCACTCCGACGCGCCCGTCCTCGCCTATATGGACGTGGACCTGTCCACCGACCTGAACGCGCTGCTCCCGCTCGTCGCCCCGCTGATCTCCGGGCACTCCGATCTGGCGATCGGGTCCCGACTGGCCCGCTCGTCGCGCGTGGTGCGCGGACCCAAGCGCGAGTTCATCTCGCGGGCGTACAACCTCATTCTCAAGTCCTCCCTCTCCGCGCGTTTCAGTGACGCGCAGTGTGGTTTCAAGGCCATACGGCGTGAGGTCGCCGAACGGCTGCTGCCGATGGTCGAGGACACCGGATGGTTCTTCGACACCGAGATGCTCGTGCTCGCCGAACGCGCAGGACTGCGGATCCACGAGGTGCCCGTGGATTGGGTGGACGACCCCGACAGCCGCGTGCACATCGTCAGCACGGCGGTCGAGGATCTCAAGGGGGTCTGGCGGGTGGGGCGGGCACTGGCGGTGGGCGCGCTGCCTTTGGACCGGCTGGCAAGGCCCTTCGGGGATGACCCGAGGGATCGCCGGATCAGGGGGGTTCCCGGCGGGCTCGCCAGGCAACTGGTCGGCTTCTGTGTCGTGGGCGCCCTCTCCACGCTCTTCTATCTTCTGCTCTACTCCCTCTTCCGCACCATGGCGAGTCCACAACTCGCCAACGCCATCGCTCTGCTGGTCTCCGCGGTCGCCAACACCGCCGCCAACCGGAGGCTCACCTTCGGGGTACGGGGCCGGGAGCGCGCCGTCCGTCATCAGGCCCAGGGCCTGGTCGTCTTCGCGATCGGACTCACGCTGACCAGCGGCTCGCTGGCGGCCCTGGACGCGGCCTCCGGTGCCCCCTCGCACTCCACCGAGCTCGCCGTGCTGATCGCCGCCAATCTCGCGGCGACGGTGCTGCGCTTCCTGCTGCTGCGCGCCTGGGTCTTCCCCGACCGCCGCACCGACCAGCCACCCGCAGCGGACCGGCCATCCGAAGCGGACCAGGTATCGGGAACGGACCGGCCCACGGCGAACGTCCGGCCCACCCGCTACGACCAGTCCTCCTCCGCCGCCGCCTCCTCCTCCGACCGGCCCGCCGCTCTCGATCCGAGGGACGCACGATGACCATGACTCTTCAGCCCGACGGCCTCCCGTCGTCGTCGGCGGCAGCGGACGGACGCCATCACCGCCGCTCCGGCCACACGGCCCGCTTCTGGCGGGGCAGGCCCGAGGACGCCGGCTGGGTACGCCCGGTCCTGCTCGCCGTCCTCCTGGCCACCGCGCTCCTCCAGCTCTGGGATCTGAGCGCCTCCGGCTACGCCAACTCCTTCTACTCCGCCGCCGTCCAGGCCGGCGGCGAGAGCTGGAAGGCCTTCTTCTTCGGCTCCTCCGACGCCGCGAACTCGATCACCGTGGACAAGCCCCCGGCCGCGCTCTGGCCGATGGCCCTGTCCGTACGGCTCTTCGGACTCGGGTCCTGGCAGATCCTCGTACCCGAGGTGCTGATGGGCGTCGGCACGGTGGCGGTGCTGTACGCGGCCGTACGCCGCCGCTTCAGCGCCACCGCCGGACTGATCGCCGCCGTGGCGCTGGCGCTCACCCCCGTCGCCGCGCTGATGTTCCGCTTCAACAACCCGGACGCGCTGCTCGCCCTGCTGATGACCGTCACCCTCTACTGCGTACTGCGCGCCCTGGAGGCCGGGCGGACCAAGTGGCTGGTGTGGGCGGGGGTCGCGGTCGGCTTCGCGTTTCTGACGAAGACGCTCCAGGCGTTTCTGATCCTGCCGCCGCTCGCGCTGGTGTACGCGGTGTGCGCGCCCGCGTCCCTGCGCCGCAGGCTGGGACAGCTCGCGCTCGCCGGGCTCGCGGTGATCGTCTCCGGCGGCTGGTGGGTCGCGATCGTGGAGCTGTGGCCCGCGTCCTCACGCCCGTACATCGGCGGCTCGCAGACGAATTCGTTCCTTGAGCTGACCTTCGGCTACAACGGCCTCGGCCGGATCAACGGCAATGAGACCGGGAGCGTCGGCGGTGGCGGAGCGCCCGGCGGCGGCGCGGGTGGCGGTGGCGGAGGAGGCGGCCGGGGCTGGGGGGAGACCGGTATCGGCCGGATGTTCAACGAGAGTGTCGGCGGCCAGATCTCCTGGCTGCTGCCCGCCGCGCTGCTGCTGCTCGTCGCCGGACTCGTCATCACCCGGCGGACCGCCCGTACGGACACGGCACGCTCGGCGTTCCTCGTCTGGGGCGGCTCGCTGCTGATGACCGTCGGGGTCTTCAGCTTCATGGCCGGGATCTTCCACGAGTACTACACCGTGGCGCTGGCACCGTATGTCGCGGCGCTCGTCGGTATGGGTGTGACGGTGCTGTGGGAGGAACGGGCCAGGCCGCAGGCGGCGGTGACGCTGGCGGTGACGGCGGCGGGAACGGCGGTCTGGGCGTACGTCCTGCTCGGCCGGACCCCGGACTATCTGCCCTGGCTGCGCTGGGCGGTGCTCATCGGCGGTCTGGCGGCCGCGGTGGGACTGCTCTGCGCGGTACGGCTCGGACGGCGGCTCGCGCTCGCGGCGGCCGGACTCGGGGCCGCGGCCTCGCTGGCCGGGCCACTGGCGTACACGCTGACCACGGTGAACACCCCGCACGCGGGCTCGATCGTCACCGCGGGTCCCGCCTCGGCGCGCGGCGGATTCGGCGGTGGCGGTGGCGGTGCTCGTGGTGGCGGTGGCGGAGGTGGAGGCGCCTGGGGCGATGGTCCCGGCGGCGGTACGCGTGCTCCCGGACAGCAGGGGCCCGGCCAGGCAACGGGCCAAGGCCAGGGTCAGCCCCCGGCGGCCGGCGGCCGGCAGGCCCAACCGCCCCAGCAGAACGGCCAGTCCCGGAACGGTCAGCTCCAGAACGGCCAACGGAGCGCCATGCCACAAGGATTCGGCGGCGGCGCGGGAGGTCGCGGTGGCGGTATGGCCGGTCTGCTCAACGGCCAGAACGTCAGCTCCGAGGTCGAGGCCGCCCTCACCCGGAACGCCTCGGCCTACACCTGGGTAGCCGCCACCATCGGCTCCCAGAACGCCGCGAGCTACCAACTCGCCACCGAGAAACCGGTCATGGCGATCGGCGGCTTCAACGGCAGCGATCCGTCCCCGACCCTCGCCCAGTTCAAGCAGTACGTCACCGACGGGAAGATCCACTACTTCCTCCCCGGGGGCGGCGGTCCCGGCGGCGGCAACTCCGCCGTCACCGCCTGGGTCGAGGCCACCTTCAAGGAGGTCACCGTGGACGGCACGACTCTCTACGACCTCACACAGAAGACGACCTGACCTCAAGTCCACCGCCGACAGCTACGGCCGCGAGAAACCGCTGATCGCGGGTCTCGCCCTGTTCATCGTCGGCTCACCGGCCGCCGGACTCGCCACGTCCGGCGGCCAGTTGGACTGTCTGCCGGGCCGCACGCGCAGCTGCCGCGCTAGGTGAAGCAGGCCGGGTGGACAAACGGGGCAGCGCGGGCAGACTCTCCCTCAGGGGCGGCATAGCATCGACTCCGGCCGGACTTCCGGATTCCGGCTTCCGGTTCCCGGTGGCGGGCCGACCCGTCACCGGGCCACCGGAGCCGGTCCTGGTCGGGGCCGGGCAGCAGCAGGAGTCCGGTCATGTCCGGCCGGAGGGAACCGAGGAGGCTCACCCATGGTGTCGGAAGCCGATCGAGCCAAGCGGCCGACCCGTATCAGCGTGTGGCTGGAGGGTAAGCCCGCGGGCCGCGGCCGCAGGAGCGAACGCTCGGCCGCCCGGCCCACGGACCCGCCAACCGCCGGGCCCTCCACGGATCCGTCGGCCGACCCGTCACCCGGCCCGTCGACGGGGCAGCCCGCCGGACTCGACCGTGACCGCATCACCGCCGTCTCCGTACGGCTGCTCGACGCGGAGGGGCCGGCGAAGTTCTCCATGCGGCGGCTGGCCGCGGAGCTGGGTGTGACCGCCATGTCCCTCTACTGGTACGTGGACACCAAGGACGATCTCCTCGAACTCGCCCTGGACTCCGTCTTCGGCGAGGTCCAGGTGCCGGATCTGACGGACGAGAGCGCCGATTGGCGCGACCAGCTGCGCGAACTGGCCGTCAGCTACCGGACGGTGCTGGTCCGTCACGCCTGGGTCTCCCCGCTCATCGGCAGGTATCTGAACATCGGCCCGCATTCGACGGCCTTCTCCGCCGCCGTCCAGTCGGTCATGCGCCGTACGGGCCTGGCCCTGCACGGTCAGATGGGCGCCCTGTCCGCGGTCTTCCAGTTCGTGTACGGATTCGGCACGATCGAGGGCCACTTCGTACAGCGCTCTACCGACGCGGGCCTGAGCCAGGACGAGTACTTCCGGCAGGCGATGGGGGCCATCAGCGAACAGCCACGGTTCAGGACGTCGTTCGAGGACGCGGACGAGATCATGGCGGCGCGGGGCGGCGACACGGTGGCGGAGATGCGCGAACGGGACTTCACGTTCGCGCTCGAACTCCTCGTCGCGGGCATCGAGGCGATGCGCGCCCGCGCCTGAGACCCCTCCCGACAGGGACCTCGACCCGAGAGCGAGACCCCTCCCGAGAGGAGTCCCTCCACCGCGTCGGCGGCTGCCCGCCTGCGGCTACTGCGGGGCCAGCCTGGCCGGGAAGCCGCCGGTCGCGAGCGGGCCCCAGCGTTCGGGCGTGACACGGATGATGGACTTCCCCTGCTTCACCATCGCCCCGCGGTACTCGTCCCAGTCGGGGTGCTCGCCCGCGATGTTCCGGTAGTACTCGACCAGCGGCTCGACCGACTCCGGAGAGTCGATCACCTCCGCGGTGCCGTCGATCTGTACCCACGGACCGTCCCACTCGTCCGACAGGACGATCAGGCTCACCCGCTCGTCCCGCTTGGCGTTGCGCGTCTTGGCGCGCTCGGGGTACGTGGAGACGACGATACGGCCCGAGTCGTCGACGCCACAGGTGAGCGGGGAGCCCTGGGGGCGGCCGTCGGAGCGGGTGGTCAGCAGGATCGCCCGGTGCCGGGGGCGTACGAACTCCAGCAGTTCGTCGCGGTCCACGGCGGTGTTGGTTGCGATGTTGGGTGCCATGGTCCGCAGCCTACGATGTCCGGCCGCCGGGGCCCGGCCTACGCCACCGGCAGGCTCTCGCCCTGTACGGCCTGGATGTCCAGCTCCACCCGCAGCGTCGCCCCGATCGCCGAGATACCGGCCCGCACCACCTGGTTGTAGTTCATGGCGAAGTCCTCACGGCTCAGCTCCGTGGTCGCGCGGAAGGCCGCCCGTACGCCTCCCCACGGGTCGGGCCCGGTGCCCAGATAGTTCAGATCCAGGTCCACCTCGCGTACGACTCCGTGCAGCGACAGCCGGCCGTGGACCGTCCAGCGGTCGGGGCCCGCCGGGGTCAGTCCCGTACTGCTGTACGTGATCTCGGGGAAGCGCTCGACGTCCAGGAGGTCGGGGGACTTGAGGTGCTTGTCGCGCAGCGCGTTGCCGGTGTCGATGCTCGCCGCGGCGATGACCGCGTCGACCCGCGCGTGCTCATGCCCGCCGCCTGCCCCGATCCCGCCTACCCCGCCTGCCCCGATCCCGCCTTCTCCGCCTGCTTGGGCTGCGCCTTCTCCGCCCGCGCCCCCGCCGTCGGCCGGGTCGCCGATATCGAGCCGTCCGCCGAACTCCTTGAACCGTCCGTGCACGCTGGAGATCCCGAGATGCTGCGCCACCGCGCTCACCGACGAGTGCGCGGGGTCGATGCTCCAGATGCCGGGCGGCGGCAGTTCGGCCCCGCCCTGCCTGGCCAGCACCACCGTGCCGACCTCGGCCCGTCCGCCCGCCGTCACCAGTGCGGTGGAGGCGACGGGCGTATATCCGACGGCCGTCACGACGACGGTGTACGGGCCCGGCGCCAGCGCCACGTCGGCCCGTACCGAGCCGTCCTCCCGGGCCCCGGCCCGCAGCACCTGCGCGCCGGTCATATCGGTCATGGTCACGATCGCGTGCTGGACGGCCCAGCCGTCCCGTGTCCTCACCTGTCCGCGAAGCCCCATCCCGCTTCCCTCCCTGCTCTTTTTCACTGGCTCACTGGTAACGAACACCGGGCCCCGGTGGGCGCGGGAGCGGGCCGTACCTTGCCCGCCACCCCGCCACCCCGCCACCCCGCCACCGGAGCCCGTCCGTTCCGTCCGGCCCGTTCGTGACGGAGCTACTCGCCGGGGTGGGCGAGTTCGATGTCGTGCCCGTCGGCACCGCGCCCGGTCACCGTCAGCGCGCCGGCCACCGGCGGGTATCCCGTCGCGATGACCGTGTACTCGCCCGCGTCCAGGTCGGCGAAGGCGTACGCCCCGTCGTCCCCGGTCGTCGCGGTGGCGACCACGTTCCCGGCCGCGTCGACCAGCGTCACACGGGCGTCCGGCGCGGGCCGTCGGGCGGCGCCCGCCCTGACGATGCCCTGGACCGTCGCGCCCGACCGGAGGAGCGCCTCGATCCGGGTCACTCCCTGGCCGCCGATCTCCACCGGCAGCGCCAGCGGCCGGAAGCCGGTCGCGTTCACCGCGACGGTCACCGATCCGGGGACCAGCTCCCCGAAGGAGAACTCGCCCTGCTCGACGGACTTCCCGGTGGCCAGCACATCGCCGCGCACATCGGTCACGATCACCATCGCGCCCTCGATCGGCAGCCCGCCGGCCGCCGCGCGCACGGTCCCGGCCAGACCGCTCGTACCGGAGAGCAGGATGTCGTACCCGACCGGTTCGTCACCGACGACCACCGTGGACGCCTGCGGCTGGAATCCGTCGGCGGAGGCGATCAGGACGTACGAGCCCGATCCCGGGGCGTCCAGGACATAGCCGCCGTCCGGCTGGGCGACCGAGCGGGCGAGCTGGCGTCCGGCCAGGGAGATCAGGGTGACGGCCGCGCCGGGCACCGAGGCGCCCTCGGCGGTACGCACCACACCCCGTACGGCGGTGCCGTACAGCGACGCGGTCATGGCCTCGGCCGGACCGGTGCTCTGGGCGGGTATCCCGGGTATCCCGGGTGTCCCGGCGACCGCGGCGGGCGCCTCGACGGCGGCGGCCACGGGTGCCGCGACGGCCCCGACAGGCACGGGCGCCTCGACCGCGCCGTCGCCGGCCGCCTCGGAGACCCCGCCGCCCGCAGCCTCGGAGCCCGCCGCCTCGGAGACCGCGCCGTCGCCGGCCGCCTCGGAGACCGCGGCCGCGGCACCCGCCTCCGACGCCTCACCACCGGAGCGCGTCCTCAGCGCGACCTCCTTGATGAACAGGGTCAGCAGCAGGGCGACCAGAGCCGCCGGAGCCGAGTAGAGGAAGACGTCGCCGACACCGTGGCCGTACGCCGCCTCCATGACCCCACGCAGCGGGACGGGCAGCGTGTCCAGGTCGGGGATGGCGCCGCCGCCCGTTCCGGCGTGGCCCAGCGCCGCACCCTGCGGGCCGAGGTCGGCCAGTCCGTCCTTGACGTAGTGGGTGACCCGGTTGCCGAGCACCGCGCCCAGCGCCGAGACACCGATCGCACCGCCCAGGGAGCGGAAGAAGGTGACGGTGGAGCTGGCGGCCCCGAGGTCCTTCGGGGAGACCTGGTTCTGGGTGCACAGGACCAGGTTCTGCATCATCATGCCGACGCCGAGGCCCATCAGAGCCATATAGACGGCCATGTGCCAGTACGGGGTGTCCACCCGGAGCGTACCGAGCATTCCGAGCCCCGCCGTCACCAGCACACCACCGCTGACCAGCCAGATCTTCCAGCGGCCCGTCTTGGTGATGATCTGGCCGGAGACGGTGGACGAGAGGAACAGACCACCGATCATCGGGATGGTCATCACACCGGACATCGTCGGCGACTTGTCGCGCGCGAGCTGGAAGTACTGGCTGAAGAAGACCGTGCCGGCGAACATCGCGATACCGACGAAGAGCGAGGCCAGCGAGGCCAGCGTGATCGTACGGTTGCGGAAGAGACGCAGCGGGATGATCGGCTCGTGGGCCTTGGACTCGACGAGGACGAAGAGCCCGACGAGCGCGACCGAGCCGCCGAGCATGGCGTAGGTCTGCCACGAGATCCAGTCGTACTTGTTGCCCGCGAAGGTGACCCAGACCAGCAGCAGCGAGACGGCCGCGCTGATGAGGAAGGCACCGGACCAGTCGACCTTGACCTGACGCTTGACGACGGGGAGCTTCAGCGTCTTCTGGAGCACCACCAGCGCGATCATGGCGAACGGGACGCCGACGTAGAAGCACCAGCGCCAGCCCAGCCACGAGGTGTCGGTGATGACACCGCCGAGCAGCGGGCCGCCGACGGTGGCTACGGCGAAGGTCGCGCCGAGGTAGCCGCTGTAGCGGCCCCGTTCGCGCGGGGCGATCATCGCGGCCATGACGATCTGGGCGAGGGCGGAGAGACCGCCGACACCGACGCCCTGGACCACCCGGCAGGCGATCAGCATCCCGGTGTTGTGCGAGAGGCCGGCCACGACCGATCCCCCGACATAGATGATCAGGGCTATCTGGACCAGGAGCTTCTTGCTGAAGAGGTCGGCGAGCTTGCCCCAGAGGGGAGTGGTCGCCGTCATCGCCAGCAGCGACGCGGTCACCACCCAGGTGTAGGCGCTCTGCCCGCCGCCGAGGTCGGAGATTATCTCGGGCAGCGCGTTGGAGACGATCGTCGACGAGAGGATCGCCACGAACATGCCCAGGAGCAGCCCGGAGAGGGCCTCCATGATCTGGCGGTGTGTCATCGGCGTGCCGGGGGTGACGGTGGGGCCGCCTCCATGCTTGGCGTGGCCGCCCCGCACACCCGCTGGTGTGGTCGTAGCCATTGGTTTCCTTAGTCCTGCGTCGTCTTAGGTGTGGTGCCGTACGGGCGTTTCCCGCCGCATGGGTGTACGGGTGTACGGAACGTCGAGGCGCCGGTCCCGGCCGTCGCCGAAGCTTCGGCACAGCCGTTCCAGCAGCGCGTTGAGCTGCCCCACCTCGTCGTCGGTCCAGTCGTCGAGCGTGCGCGCGAACATCTCGGTCGTCCGCCGGGCCAGCTCGTCGAGCAGGTCCTGTCCCGCGGGTGTCAGCCGCAGGATGCGCGAGCGCTTGTCGGCGGGGTCCGCGGACCGTTCGAGCCAGCCGCGCTGCGCGGCATGGGCGACATGCCTGCTGGTCACCGACATGTCGACGGCCAGCAGCTCCGAGAGGCGGCTCATCCGCATCTCGCCGTGCCGCTCCAGCAGGGTCAGTACGGCGGCCGAGCCTCCCGGGCAGTCGGCGGGCAGGATGCGCGCCAGACTCCGTTTGACAGCGCTGACGGCACTGAGCTGACGGGCCAGCTCCGCGTACTGACTCTGTGCGGCCATGGGACCCTCCCGACATCTTGTTGCTTGGGGCAACCATAGAACCATAGAAGCCATTGGTTGCTACAGGCAAATGAAATCGGGCCGAGTGGAGTAAAGGAACCCAAAAGGCTTCGCATGGCGCGGGTCAATGCCCGGCGCGGCGGCTCCCGGCCTGGGAAAAGCGGTCCTCGACGGGGAGGAGGGGCGTCCGGGATCGAGGCGGAGGCGTCCGAGGTCGAGGCGGAGGCGTCCGGGGCGAGGTGGTGGCGTCCGGGTTGGGGCGGGGCGTCCGAGGTCGAGGCAGCGGCATCCGAGGTCGAGGCGGCGGCGTCCGGGAATCCATGAACGGGCGTTCGAGGACTTAACGGGCGTTCGGTGTCCGAGTGGCGCGTCCGGCGCGGAATACGGGGCAGTTGGCGGCGGGCCCGGGGTTGGGCCGGGTCCCGGTGTTCGCTAGGGTCCTGCCGTATGGCACACAACCCCCATGCCCCACAGGGCCCCGAGGGCACTCCCGACCCCGCGGGCAGCACCCAGATGTTCCGTGCGTTCGTCGACGACGGCGAGCCGCAGCGCAGGCAGCCGCCTCAGCAGCAGGGCGGGCCGAAGGTCGGACTGATCGTCGGCATCGTCGCGGTGGTCGTGGTCCTGGCCGTCGTGGGCTGGCTGGCCCTCGGCTGAGCCGTTACGACCGTTCGCGTCGGCCGTGCACGTGGGCCGTTCACGCTGATCGTTCACGTCGGCCGTTCACGCTGATCGTTCGCACCGGCCGTGCACGTGGGCCATTCGCGCCGATCGTTCGCGCCGACCGATGATCTGTCGGCGGTTCGTCGCGTCGGCCGATGGTCCGCCGGCGGTTCGACGGACGGATCGTCGATTCGGAACCCCGCCCGGAGCGTTGTCCGGAAAACTCTCCGGAGCTTCGTCCGGCCCACCGGACGAAGGGCGGGGTCCCCGGGCCTCAGTCCGAGATGAGCCCTTCACGCAACTGCGAGAGCGTACGGGTCAGCAGACGCGAGACATGCATCTGCGAGATGCCGACCTCTTCGCCGATCTGTGACTGCGTCATGTTCGCGAAGAACCGGAGCATGATGATCTGCCGCTCGCGGGGCGGGAGTTTGGCGAGCAGCGGCTTGAGCGACTCGCGGTACTCGACGCCTTCCAGCGCCATGTCCTCGTAGCCGAGCCGGTCCGCGAGCGAGCCCTCCCCGCCGTCGTCCTCGGGCGAGGGCGAGTCCAGCGAGGACGCCGTGTACGCGTTGCCCACGGCGAGGCCGTCGACGACGTCCTCCTCCGACACGCCCAGTACGGAGGCGAGTTCGGGAACGGTCGGCGAGCGGTCGAGCTTCTGTGCCAGTTCGTCGCTGGCCTTGGTCAGCGCGAGACGCAGCTCCTGGAGCCGGCGCGGCACCCGCACCGACCACGAGGTGTCCCGGAAGAAGCGCTTGATCTCGCCGACGACCGTCGGCATCGCGAACGTCGGGAATTCCACGCCGCGTTCGCAGTCGAACCGGTCGATCGCCTTGATCAGGCCGATCGTGCCGACCTGGACGATGTCCTCCATCGGCTCGTTGCGGCTGCGGAACCGCGCCGCCGCGTACCGCACCAGCGGCAGATTCAGCTCGATGAGGGTGTCACGTACGTAAGTGCGCTCCGGGCTGTCCTGGTCGAGCACGGCGAGCCGCAGGAACAGGGAGCGGGACAGAGTGCGGGTGTCGATGGCTTCCGGCTGGGACACACGCGGCTGCGCCACATGGTCGAGAGCATCGGGCGCGGGAGCGCTCTTCGTGAGCGTGAGCACCTTCGAGCTGCCCTGTTCTACGGACATGCCACCCCCTTGAGGTCGCGGACGGTCGCGTCGGCCGCTCCCGTCGGTGGAACGCAGCCTCCACCTGAATACCGGCGGCGGGACTGCGGCAAACGCGGTTCCAGCAGAATGTCACATGTCGGCAACACGCTGTAGTGACTTGTCGACAAGTAGGGACCGGATCTGCCCGGGAAAGGGAGGGTTTACAGCTTTTGGGCCGGGGAGGGGGTGTCGAGCGGTCCAGCCGCCCGGGTTACGCCTCGATCCGATTTGCGGATCGGAGCCGGGCGAAGCTTCTGGCCAGCAGTCTTGACACATGCATCTGTGAGACGCCCAGCTCCTGGCTGATCTGCGACTGCGTCAGATTGTTGTAGTAACGCAGCATCAGAATGCGCTGTTCCCGCTCGGGCAGTTGTACGAGGAGATGGCGGACCAGATCGCGGTGCTCGACGCCGGCGAGCGCGGGGTCCTCGTACCCGAGGCGGTCCAGCAGGCCGGGCAGTCCGTCGCCCTCCTGGGCGGCCTCCAGCGAGGTCGCGTGGTATGAGCGTCCCGCCTCGATACAGGCCAGTACCTCGTCCTCGGAGATCTTCAGCCGCTCGGCGATCTCGGCGGTCGTGGGAGAGCGGCCGTGGGCCGTCGTCAGGTCCTCGGTGGCGCCGGTGACCTGGACCCACAGCTCATGGAGGCGGCGCGGCACATGGACGGTCCGTACGTTGTCGCGGAAGTACCGTTTGATCTCACCGACGACCGTCGGCATCGCGAAGGTCGGGAACTGCACACCGCGGTCCGGATCGAACCGGTCGATCGCGTTGATCAGACCGATCGTGCCGACCTGGACGACATCCTCCATGGGCTCGTTGCGGCTGCGGAACCGGGCGGCGGCGTAGCGGACCAGCGGCAGATTGGCCTCGATGAGCGCCCCCCGCACCCGGGTGTGTTCCTCGCTGCCCGGTTCCAGGTCCTTGAGCTGGGCGAAGAGCACCTGGGTCAGCGCCCTGGTGTCCGCGCCCCGGCTCTGCGCGGCGGGGCGTGGCTCGGTCTCGATCTGGGGCGGCACTTGAGGCGCTGTACTGGCCGGCACGGTCACGCCACCCCTTTGTGGTCGACTACGTCAACTCATCCGTCAAAAGCGGTCATAGCATCACAAGACATGTCCGCTATGCGCAAGCACCGGTTAAAACCGTGTTGACGGCAAGTTGAGGCGAAATAGCCAAAAACCCCACACCGAAAAGGTGTGGGGCAGGGGAGGCGGAGGGCTCAGAACTCGTAGTCGGCGATCACCCAGGTGGCGAACTCCCGCCACTGGCCGACGCCCGCCTGATGGGCCGGGTGGCCCAGATAGCGCTGGAGCGCATCCTGGTCGGAGACCGCCGAGTTGATGGCGAAGTCATAGGCGATCGGCCGATCGCTGATGTTCCAGGCGCACTCCCAGAACTCCAGCTCGGGGATCTGCTCACCGAGCTTCTCGAAGGCCTGCGCGCCGGCGATCACCCGGGGCTCGTCACGTGAGACGCCCTCGTTGAGCTTGAAGAGGACCAGGTGGCGGATCAAGGGGCACTCCTTGGGGGACGGGCCTGGCCGCAGGGTGCTCCCGTACGGCCGCTTTCGTGCGGCGCGGGGGTTGCAGGTTCGTACAGCCGTCTTCCGGCCGTTCTTCGGCTACTTGATGAGTTCGGACATGAACTCACCGACGCCCTGGGCGGCGCTCGAAATGCCCTCGAACCCTACCTGGACGAGATCGGCGGCCCGAGCCGGGGACGTGATGATCGTGTACAGCACGAACACGGCGAGCGCGTAGAGCACGATTTTTCTCACTTGCCCCATGGGTCGCTTCCTCCCCTGCCGTCCCCAGTGCAATCGCGCGAGAGTCTAACCGTATGAACGCCAATGCTCGGAGGCCGTACCCGTACGTATACCGAAAGCCCCCCGACGCACTGCACCGGGCCCCTCCCAAGACCAGCAGCGGAGGGATTCGACCCGCTCACGTGACCCGTTTCACCTGCGATTTTCCCCGAGGGCGGGACATACCACCCGGTCTCTGTCCCGCCGCGACCTGCCGCGCCCTGCGCAACCGACCTCTGCCGCTTCCCACGCGACACGTGCCTGCCGCACGGCGTGTATGGCTCCGTCGGCGTCTTTCGCCTGCGTTCCCGGCGGTTGATCCGGCTGGGTGACGGCCGTCGCTTCTGTACCCCTGATACCGCTGGAGGCTCCTCCATATTGCTTTTGATGGGTGTGGATCGATCCTCACGGATGGTCGCACTGTGTAACTGATGTGTGGGGTGACGCGGGCTGAGGGCCTGGACTTGCCCCATTGCTTGATGGCTATTCCCGGGCCCTCGGATCAGTGGCGGGCCGGCTCGGGTGGCTCGGTCTTGGCGTCATCGATATATCAGCCGGGCCGAGGGGTTCGGTGGAGTCAACCGTGTACGCGCGAAGCTGGCGGCAGCATCTCGGGCATCTCGGGCACGTCGCGGGGGATGTCCCTTCGGGCACGGGGCCGACCCGACGTCACTACCACTCTGGTCTGTAGGTGGGGAACACCCTGCGCGGACTACCGCCGGACACGCAGTGCCTCGTCGCGGAGGCGAGGACCAACCCCGCGGGTGCGGGGCCGACGCTGCCTGGGTGACTTTGGTCCACGTGCCAGCGGGAACACCCCGCGGGTGCCGGCCGACTCCTCGCCGGGGAGGTACAGCGGCTCTTCACAAGGAACACTCCCGCGGGTGCGGGGCCGACCACGACGTGGAGGAGACCGAGGCGTGGCGTGCCGGAACACCCCCGCGGGTGCGGGGCCGACCGCGTTGCGAGGGCGGGCAGACCGCGTACGGGAGGAACACCCCCGCGGGTGCGGGGCCGACGCGCAGTGCGCAATGGTGGTGCAGCCGGTCGAAGGAACACCGCCGCAGGTGCGGGGCCGACGGCACGGTACTGGTCGGCGGCGGTGCGGGGGAGGGAACACCCCCGCGGGTGCGGGGCCGACTGAGTGAGCAAAGGCCGTTGACGGACGCAGAGAGGAACACCCCCGCGGGTGCGGGGCCGACGTGCCGGCCGAATCGGCGGGCACCCGGCGGGGGGGAACACCCCCGCGGGTGCGGGGCCGACTCGAAGAGGAACGCGTACCGAAGGTCGTTCGGCGGAACACCCCCGCGGGTGCGGGGCCGACTTTAGCGTGCACACGCCAAGGGCCGGAAGGGGAGGAACACCCCCGCGGGTGCGGGGCCGACGCCGGGTCGCCGACGAGCCAGAACACGTCGTACGGAACACCCCCGCGGGTGCGGGGCCGACGTACTCCCGCTCTGCCGCCGGGCCTCCCGCGCCGGAACACCCCCGCGGGTGCGGGGCCGACCAGACGTTCCACATGGTCTCGGCGGCAATCCCGGGAACACCCCCGCGGGTGCGGGGCCGACGCTTGCTGACCTGCGTCTTTATTCGGAGGGGGCGCCAGTTTCATTCAGTGGGGTTTTGCGGAGGCGTCGGTTGGCGTTGTGTCGGTAGCGAGCAGAAGGGAGCAAACGCGGTCAATCCCCACCCATTGTCAGTATTGGCACCTAGGCTGCCCAACCAGCTTACTGAGCAGAGGGGGAGCGGTGTCCGGAGAGGACTTGGAATCGGGTAGGGGCTGCGACGACCTCCTCGGTGTGCTGTGGGGGAAGTCTGAGGAGAAAGCCGGCGGGACGATGAACCTCCTCCTGTCGCATCTTCTGGACACGGCGGCGGTCGCCGAGCGCATGTGGGACGGATTTCTCGCACCGTCCACCAGGCGCAACCTGGATGGGATCGCCGGTGGGGTGGGTCGGGGGCGGCGGCTGTTTGCCTGGTTGTGCGGGGTTCATGACTGTGGGAAGGCGACGCCCGCTTTCCAACGGATGTGGCCCAAGGGGGCTGAGGCGGTACGGGCGGCCGGACTGGGATGGTCTGATTCCGCGATCTCGCGATGCACGTGGCGGCATGACCGGGCGGGCGGATATCTGCTGCGAGGACTGCTGTCGAGTGCCGACTGGCGCGATGAACATGTGGACTGGGTATGGCCGTTGGCGGCGGGTCATCACGGTGCCTTCCCCGACTGGACCACCACGAAGCCGACGCCCAGGGCACGGGGGCAGTTGGCCGGCGGCGGGCGTTGGCCCGAGGCGCAGGCGGCCCTGGTCCAGCGCTTCACCCAGGAACTGGGCTTTCGTGACCTCGCTGATGTCGAGCCGTCATGCGTGCCTTCGAGAGCGGCGCAGTTGCATGTGAGCGGGCTCATCGTGATGGCGGACTGGATCGCCAGCGACGAGAAGCACTTCAGAGGTGTTGACACGTTGGCGAGGGTGACCATCGACCGTGCGCGGGACCGAGCGGGTCGCGCCTGGGTCGCGCTGCGTCTCCGCGGTGGCTGGGGTCGCCTGGCTGAGCCGGGGCCGGAGGCATTCAAGGACCGGTTCGGGGAGGGGCCGCGCGTCTCTCAGACGATGGTCATGGAGGCGGCGCGGCGGATGCAGGCCCCTGGCCTGCTGGTCGTCGAGGCGCCGATGGGGGAGGGGAAGACGAAGGCCGCGCTGATGGCGGCTGAGATCCTGGCGGCGAAGTTTGGCGCGGACGGCGTGTTCGTCGGCATGCCGACACAGTCCACGAGCGATCCGATGTTCGGGCAGGTCAGAACGTGGGCCGCCGCTGTGGACGAAGAGCTGGCTTCACAGGTCGCCCTGCTTCATGGCAAGCGGATGTTCAACAAGGAATGGCGGGACCTGCTGGACGGAGGGACGGAGGGTCCCGAGAGCAGGTTCGGCGGGATCGACGAGTACGGCGAGTGCGGGGACGACGATCTGTACGGGGAGGGCGTGGCCACGCAGCGAGGGCACCCGGTGCGGTCGTCGCAACGGGGGCCCGCGGAGTGGTTTCTGGGTGCCAAGCGCGGACTGCTGTGCCCGTTCGTAGTGGGGACCATCGACCAGTTGCTGTTCGCGGCGACCCGGACCAAACACGTGATGCTGCGTATGGCGGGGCTGGCCGGGAAGGTCGTCGTGCTGGACGAGGTCCATGCCTCGGACATCTACATGTCGCAGTTCCTCATGGAGGGCCTTCGATGGCTTGGCCAGGCGGAGGTACCCGTGGTCCTGCTGTCCGCAACTCTCCCTCCTCAGCAGCGTCGCGATTTGATCGATGCCTATCTGTCCGGTGCCGCGTCCCGTGAGGAGTTCACGGCCGACGGGCTGCCCGAGCCGCGTGGCTATCCCTCGGTCAGTGCTACCTGGATGGCACAGGACGGCTCCGGTCCGCGCTTCGACGTCGATACATGCGAGGGCTGGCGTGACGACCTGCACATCACGGTCGAACTCATGGCGGAGACGGTCCCCGGCCCGAGAGCAGTACCTGAACAGCGGGAAGCGGCAATGGCGGAGGCCAATGCAGCGGTCGCCACGTACCTCGGCCGCGCGCTTGCCGACGGTGGCTGCGCGTTGGTGATCCGTAACACCGTCGACCGTGCGCAGTCTTTCTACTCCGAACTCCGTAAGAGCTTCGGTGATGATGTGCTCCTGCTGCATGGGCGCATCGCGGTCGGTCCGCGCGCCGATCGGACGGCTGAATGCCTGCGCTTGCTCGGCGCACAGAAGAAGGACCAGCCATCGGCCCGACCGGCGCGGCTGATTGTGGTCGCCACTCAAATCGCCGAGCAGTCCTTCGATGTCGACGCGGACCTCCTCATCACTGATCTCGCCCCGATCGACTTGCTCCTCCAGCGTGTTGGCCGCCTGCATCGGCACCAGGGGACCGAGCGCGGCGGCCGACTGGCCGAGCCACGCGTGGTGATCACCGGTTTCGCCGGTGCGGACGGCACGCCGGAGATGGCCGGCTCCGAGAACATCGCCGTGGCACTCGACCGTCCTGCGCCGCGGTTTCTGGGAGGGTCCGAGTTCATCTACGGACGACATCTGCTACTCCGTACGGCCGCGCACCTGTTCACTGCCGCGGACGGCGCGAACGGGTGGAGCATTCCGGGGCAGGTGCCCGAACTGGTCGCAGCCGGTTACGGGGCCGGCGAGGAGGGAGTGCCGCCGGCGTGGCGGGGGGATGTGGAAGCGGCTCGTCTGCGGTGGGAGGACGAGCAGCGTAAGCGCATCGAGGCGGCGGCCGGATATCTCCTGACCCGGCGCGGCGACAGAGAAGGGGGCACCTTGTCGGGCCTGCATTACGCCTCGGTGCCAGGCGCGGGCCGTGATACCGATCTCGACGCCGTCGTTCGTGACGGTGAGGCCGGCGCGGAGGTCATCGTGGTGCTCAAGGACGGTGAGACGTACCGGACGCTCTCAGGACGTCCCCTGACGATGAACGGAGATGTGCCGGACGCTCTGCTGGACGACGTTCTTGGCGGGACGGTACGGCTTCCCCCGCGCTACACGGCGGCAGTGGCCCAGGAACTGGCCCCGCTGCCCGGTTGGCTCGGTCATCCCCGGTTCTGCTACAGCCCGGCGCTCGTCCTCGACGCCCAGCGCCGGACTGTTCTCGCCGACCGGGGAGTGCGCTACGAGAGGGACTTGGGACTGGTGGAGGAAGGCGCGGTCCCGGGGACCAGAGGATAAGAACGTGTGAGGGAAAGGACCCTCCGTGCCCGCCTCGCACGAGAACGTCCTTTCGGGGACGGCACCTCAGCCGGGCGGTAAGAGAATCTGCCTGGCTGTTCACGGAACCATATAGACCTTTGGCCAATGATTCGGTAACTTCCCCTTTTTCCTCTCAAGTCGTATTCGAATGTGTAAAGTTGCTGCTGCGTCGCGAGATGAGAAAGGGCTTGGGGGAACCGGATTGTTCAATTTGCTGGACGAGCCATGGTTGTCCGTACGGGTCGCGGACGGTTCCGCGGATTCAAGCGCGCCGAGTCTTGGCCCGGTTGAGGATGTCGGTCTCAGGCGCCTCCTCTTGGAGGCGGACCGGTTACAGGACCTCGTGGTCGATCTGCCGACCCAGAAGCCAGCGATCTTCCGCCAGTTGCTGCTGCCTGTCGTGGTGCACGCTCTTGGATGGCCTGCGGATGCCGCCACGTGGACGGTCATGTTCCGGTCCGGGGCCTTCACTCCCGAGCAGCGGCAGAAGCTGGCCGGGTATCTGGACGAAAATCGCCATCTCTTCGACCTGTTCGATCCCGTTGCCCCCTTCGGGCAGGTGGCCGGACTGCGTACGGTGAAGGGGGAGACCAAGGGATCGGCACTGCTGGTCGCGACGGCGGCGACCGGGAACAATGTGCCCCTGTTCTCCTCTCGTACGGAAAGTGATCTCCTTGAGCTGACGCCGGCGCAGGCCGCTCGCTGGCTCGTACATACGCACTGCTGGGACACGGCGGCCATCAAGACCGGCGTTGTGGGAGACCCGCAGGCGAAATCCGGGAAGACGACAGGCAACCCGACCGGGCCCCTTGGGCAGTTGGGCGTCGTCATGCCCAGGGGAAGGACTCTGTACGAGACCCTCCTGCTGAACATCCCCTTCGGGCGGGTGCCTTTGTCGGACGATCTGCCCCAGTGGCTCCGGCGCGCAGGAGAAGGCAGAATCGAAGACACCCTCTCCTGTGGCACGCCCACCTGGCAGACGCGCTCCGCCCGCGGGCTGTTGGACCTGTGGACCTGGCAGTCGCGCCGTATCCGGATGGTCCCCGAGGAGACTCCGGCAGGGCTGCGGGTCACCCGGGTCGTCGTCGCCGCAGGCGATCGACTCACGCCCACCCCCGCCGATGAGCCGCACACCACCTGGATCACCGACCGCGCCGCTTCCCGTACCAGGAAGTCCGGCAAGATCACGGCGGCCCCGGCCTACCGGCCGCGTCGGCATCAGCCGGGACGAGCGGGCTGGCGCGGGCTTGAAGCGCTACTGGCCGTCGGTGGTGTCACCGAAAGCCGTGAAACGACTTCCACCCGTGCAGGGTTTCACACCAGCCTGCTCCTCAGCCGCCTCGGCGAGGTGATGGACCGGATGCCGCAGACCTACCCGCTCCAGATCGAGCTGACCGGTGTCACCTACGGCAACCAGTCCGCCGTCATCGAGGACGTCTTCTTCGACGAGATCCCGCTGCCGCTGACCGCGCTGGATCCGGACGGCGTCATCTACGGCACCCTCTTGGAAGCGGTGGACCAGGCGGAGAAGCTGGCCGGAGCGGTCAACAACCTCTCTGCGGACCTGCGGCGGGCCGCCGGCAGTGAACCGATTCCCTGGGACAAGGGACAGCGCCCCGGCGATACCTTGCTGCACGCCCTCGACCCGGTCGTCCGGCGCTTGCTGGCCGGCCTGCGAAAGACCGGAGAGGACTTCGACCAGTCCGAGCGCGGGCTTGAAGCGTGGGAGCGGCAGGCCGGAGTCGCCACATTGAAGGTGGCTGAGCAGGTCTTCGCCACGGCCACACCCGCACTGTTCGTCGGCCGGACGGTGAGCAGGGACGGCAAGGAGTACGTGTACCGGCTCAGCAGCGCAGAGCGCGGCTTCCGCGCCCGCGTAGACGCGATCCTCACCCGTCGGCAGCTCAGTGCAAGGACGAGTGAGCCGCAGCGCTGAGTACTCCTGGCCCCATTTCCGCCTGATGGCCTTCCGACCGAAGGGGGACCGCTGTGTCCACCACTCCGCAGACCAGCACTGCCCGTGTCCCGGTTCCTCCCGCTCGTCGTTACTGGGCCCAGCGCGTGAACGACAAAGGTGCCTGGCGCACCGATCACAGAACCAAGGTGCCCATGGACGCGCCCGGTGAGGACCTGGCGGCTCTCCGCTCCGGCCTGGGACGGCCGGCCGGTACCGTCCCCGCACTCTGGCGTTTCTACACCAGCCCCGTCGACGGGGAGGTGACACCCGAGCTGGAAGCGGAACACGCGGCTCTGTCGCTCTACGGACTGCACCAGCAGAGCCAGAGCCGGCCCATGCACAAGCCCGGCATCCACCTAGGGACCGCTCTGCGGACCCTGCACCGCAGCGAACGCTTCAGCGAGGAGGCTGTTGACCGCCGCGTCGCCGCTGCCGTCCACACCTCGTCCGTGGCCGCCCTGGTCTACCGGCTGCGCGGACTGGTCACTCAGCTCCGAGCTGTGGAGCAGCCGCTCGACTACGACCGCCTGCTCCAGGACATCAGGCGCTGGCACTACGCCGAATCCCGGCAGGGAGTCCGCCGCGACTGGGGCCTCGCCTACCACGAGTGGAGTGCCCGAGTGGGCAGGGACTCCAGCGAAAGCCCGCTGACCGGACAGAGCTGACATCCGGCTTCAGCTTCCGGGCTTTGGTGTCCGTATCGCTTGCCCGTATGGGCCTCACCCGTAGCGGTCCATACGGACCGCCCGTTTGCCGTACCCACCGACCAACTGATGGAGGACTTCATGGCGCTGCCCGCACCCCGCACCTACGTCGACGTTCACATCTTGCAGACCGTGCCGCCGGCCAATCTGAACCGCGACGACCAGGGCAACCCCAAGGAGGCGTACTTCGGCGGGGTACGCCGCTCGCGCGTCTCCTCCCAGGCATGGAAGCGCGCCACCCGCACCCACTTCACCGAGCGCCTTCCCGCGCAGGACCTCGCGACCCGTACCCGGCGGATCGGCGGCGCGCTCGCCAAGCGGATCGCTGCCATGACCGACCTGGATGCGGAGGCGGCGAGCCGTCTGGCGGGCGCGCTCCTGGCGCCCTTGAAGATCAGCGCCGGCAAGAAGGAGGGCGACACCGCCTACCTGTTCTTCTACGGCCGCCGTCAACTCGACGCCGTCGCGGCCCTGGTCGGGGACAGGGCCACCGAGCTGGTAGCCCTGGACGAGGAGGAACTGACTGCCGAGATCAAACAGCTCTCCGTCCAGAAGGAGTTCAGTACCGGGCACCCCATGGATGTCGCCCTCTTCGGACGCATGGTCGCCGACATCCCGGCGCTCAACGTGGACGCGGCCACCCAGGTCGCCCACGCCCTCTCCACTCACGCGGTGGAGCTGGAGTTCGACTACTTCACCGCAGTGGACGACGAACAGGAAAAAGGCGAGGAGACCGGCGCCGGCATGATCGGCACCATCGGCTTCAACTCCGCCACCCTCTACCGCTACGCATCCGTCGGCCTGCACCAGCTCGTGGACAATCTCACGGACCAGGAAGCGGCAGTGACCGCGGTCGAGGAGTTCATGACCTCCTTCGCACGCTCCATTCCCTCGGGATACGGAAACTCCTTCGCGCACCGCACCCTGCCCAGCCTCGTCGCCGTCACCGTACGCTCCGACCAGCCCGTCAACCTCGTCTCCGCCTTCGAGGAACCGGTCACCGGCTCCACAGGAATCGCGGCGGCCTCCGCGAGCCGGCTGGCCCACGAGCACGCCAGGGCTGCCAGTTGCTGGGGCGACACGCCCGACTTCACCGCCGTGTGCCACACCTTCGACACCACCGGCGACACCGCGAAGCTGCTCGAGCACACCTTCGGCGAAGCCCTCTCCTTCCCTCGGCTCCTCGGCGACCTGCGAGCCCATCTCACCGACCCCCTCAAGCAGGCCGCCCGATGACGTCCCTCACCCCCGGGGCACCCTCCGTCCGTCAGAGCGGCGGGCAGGCGGTACTGCTGCTCCGCCTCGCAGGACCGCTTCAGTCATGGGGCTCACGCAGCGCCTTCAACCGTCGCGAGACCGGCCCCGAACCCACCAAGTCCGGAGTGATCGGCCTGCTCGCGGCAGCCTCCGGACTCGCCCGCGAGGATCCCCTCGACGCACTCCTGCCCCTGCGCCTGGGGATCCGGGTCGACCAGCCCGGAGCCCTGCTGCGCGACTACCACACCGTCAGCGACTACCGGGGCCGCCCGTTGCCCCAGGCGGGTGTGAGCGCCAAGGGGATCCAAAAGCCGACCTCGCCCGCCAAGAACACCCACGTGACCACCCGCTACTACCTCCAGGACGCGGTGTTCCTCGCCGCCGTGGCGGGCCCCCGTACCCTGCTCACCGCACTCGACGTGGCAGTACGCGCACCCGCGTACCCGCTCGCGCTGGGCCGCCGCTCGTGCCCGCCCACCCAGCCGGTCTCCTGCGGCCTGCGCGACGGAAGCATCGAGGACGTGCTGCGGGAGGAGCCCTGGCAAGCGTCCCGACGAGCCCGCGAACAGTACGCCGCCCAACGGGGCCGTGAGCGCAACCTGGGCCGCTCCCTCTACCCAGCTCGGGTGGACCGTTCCGTCACCGTCGAGGATCCGCACGGTGACGACGTCCTGCACGACGCCCCCGTCTCCTTCCACCCGCAGGCCCGCACCTTCACCAGCCGGCGCGTACGGCACGACTGGCTGAGCATTCCCACGGGGTTCCCGCGAACGGACGATGACACCTCCGACGGCGCGAACGACGACGCCGGACACGACCCCTTCGCCCTGCTGGGCTGGTGACCGCCATGACCTATCTCTCGCGTATCCGCATCAACCCGCTCCGCGCGGGAAGTCGCCGACTGCTTTCCAATCCACGTGTCATGCACGGCGCTGTCACGGGCGGCATCCCGGGCCCAGCGGGCAGTGAACGCGTCCTGTGGCGACTGGATGCCGACGACCCCCGCCGCCCCCATCTGTTCGTCCTCACCCGTTCCAAGCCCGACTGGACGCACGTGATCGAACAGGCCGGCTGGCCCGACGCGGACGGGGAGCATGCCGCCGTCCGTGACTACGCCCCCCTGCTGCGGCAGATCGCCGCCGGACGTGAGTTCGCCTTCCGCCTGACTGCCAGCCCCGTCCAGAACACCCAGATGCCGAACACTCCCACCCCCGCTCAGGCCGCCCGCCTGGCCGCCCGTATCGACAGCAAGCGCGCACGCGGCTTCCGCCTGGGGCACCGCACCGTCGCCGCTCAGCTCGGCTGGTTCCTCGACCGCACCGAGCGCTGGGGCTTCGACATCCCCGCCTCACGCACCGACCCCGCCGCTCCAGGTCTCGACCCGCGCACCCCGGAAGGTACGCCTGTGGCGGCATCCCAGAACATCAATCCATTCCGTGAGGTCCGTATCACCGACCGGCAACGCCATTCCTTCACCAAGAGCGGCAAAGGCCCCCGCGTCACCTTTCGCAGCGCCACCTTCGAGGGCCGCCTTCGCGTCACCGATCCGACGGCGTTCACCGCCCGCCTCCTGGAGGGGATCGGCCCCTCCAAGGCATACGGCTGCGGCCTCCTCACCCTTGCTCCCGTCCCCGCAGAGAAGGGCTGAACCATGGCCGAACCCTGGTGGAAGGCCGACCCGCACGACCTCCACCGCATCGTGGACCGCGTATCCAGCGTCTACGTCGAGCGAAGCCACCTCGACCGCGACGAGAACGCCGTCGTCATCGTCAACAAACGCGAGACCGTACGGGTACCGGCCGCCATGATCGCCGTCATGCTGCTCGGTCCCGGCACCCGCGTCACCCACGGCGCGATCCGTCTCCTCGCCGACTCCGGCACGGCGGTCTGCTGGGTCGGCGAACAGGGCGTACGGATGTACGCGGCCGGGCTCGGCCCCAGCCGCAGCGCCGGCCTTCTCCACCGCCAGGCATGGCTCGTCACCCGGCCCAAGGAACGCCTCAACGTCGCCCGTGCCATGTACGGCATGCGGTTCCCGGGCGAGGACGTCTCCAAGGCCACCATGCAGCAGCTCCGGGGCCGCGAAGGTGCCCGTTTCCGCAAGCTCTACCAGGAGCACTCACGTCGCAGCGGCGTCCCCTGGGACGGCCGTGTCTACAAGGCCGGAGACGCCTTCGCCGCGGGCGACGACCTGAACCGTCTCCTGTCCGCCGCGAACGCCGCGCTCTACGGTATCTGCCACGCCGTCATCGTCGGCCTCGGAGCCGGCCCCGGCCTCGGCTTCGTGCACACCGGCTCCGCGATCTCCTTCGTCCTCGACATCGCCGATCTCTACAAGGCCGAATACACCATCCCTCTCGCTTTCGACCTCACCGCCCAAGGCCTCACAGACGAACGGGATGCCCGTATCGGCCTCCGCGACCAGATCGCCGAAACCAAGCTCCTGGGCCGCATCGTGCACGACGTCAAAGCACTGCTGAATCCACCGGGCATCGATTTCGACACTCCGGAAACCAGCGAACTGTGGGACGAACGCCTCGGATCGGTCGCCGCAGGAGTCAACTGGGCCGCCGACGCACCGCACGGCTCGGCGGATGCCTCGCCTCCCATCGAACCCGCCGAGGCGAAACTGGATGGGCCCGCCCCGGTGGACCTGACCGAGGCCGGTATGGGCGAGCAGCACATCGCCATCATCGGACCGGAGTTCGAGGAACCACCTTCACCGGAGCCGCCGAAGTCACCGGAGCCTCCGGAGCAGACCTCATGACCGTCATTGTCCTGATCGCCGCCCCCGACGGGCTCCGCGGCCACCTCACCCGCTGGATGGTCGAAGTCAACGCCGGCGTCTTCGTCGGCAACCCGAGCCGCCGTATCCGTGACCGCCTCTGGGAACTCCTCGCCACCCGCATCGGCGACGGCCAAGCAGTCCTCGTCGAACCGGCCTCCAACGAACAGGGCTGGGCGGTCCGGACAGCTGGCCGAGACCGCTGGCGGCCGGTTGACTTCGATGGACTGATCCTCTCGGCCCGCAACCGCCGATGACCGGATCGCCGTGCGGTTCGCAGGCACGCAGTCGCCTTCGGTTTGATGCCCGGCGTAGTCTCTCGGTGAGATTTCGTCGGTGTCCAGCAGGTTCTTGTTGCCCTGCATGCGCGGGGATTGCCCTGGCCTGACGACTGGGCGTGCCATGTCGCATGGGTTCTGGCCTCGCAGTGGCGGGGGGCACTTTATGACGCGAAGGCCGTCCGCACCTCGCTGTCTGGGCTCAGCGGCACCTCTGACTGATCGCTGCCATCTGTCCACGCGGTGGGCCTCGAAAGGGCCGAAGGGGTGGATCCCCACCCGGGAGGGGGCGATGCGTCAGGGGTGTGACTTGGTTGTGTTCTTGCCGCACGCGCGGTGCTCCGCCTACGGGGAGCGGCGCGTCGCACCCTTCGTGGCGCGGGCAAGGTCGGACCGGTCAGACACGGACCCATTCCACGGGGTTCCTGCGGCCTAGGGATGCCGCGTGGCAGAGCTTCGGAATGTGGGAACCGTCGGTGGAGGCGACCTTCATCGGGCCCTCCGAGCAGGCTGCTGTGGCGACGACGAGCGCGTCTACGACGTTTTCGTGACCGTCCAGGCCGGCGTCCTCCAGCAGTTCTGCCGCGCGGTCGGCGATGGTCTCGGTTGCGGGGATGACGGTGAGCCGGGAGCGGAGCCAGTGCAGGTGGTTCGCGGCCTGTCCGGTGCGGCGGACTTCGGCGATGCTGACCGTGGAGATGGCGGCCGCGTATCCCTCGGCTTCTGCGACCTTGAGCATCAGCGCCATTTTGCGATCCTGGTCGGCCAGGAGGGACAGTGGCTGTGCATCGAGCACGAGGAGGGCGCGGGGGAACGCCGCGGCTACTCGCCGTGCCATGTCCGGCGGGCCTCCTCGATCTCCTCGGGAGTGAAGGAGCCGTGCTCGTCCTCGTACGCCTCGACGATTTCCCTGGTTTTGGTCAGGGCGAGGGCGTGTTCGACGGCGTCGGAGACGAAGCGCGAGAAACCCCGGGCGCCGGTGCGGGCTTCTACTTGGCGGGCAAGCGATCTGGGGATAGTGACGGACTTCTTGACGGTGGTCTCGTCCGGAGGCGCATGCTCGATAGCCATACCAGGCATTATCCCACTAGGAGTAGGACTTCTGTCCAGTCGGGCGCCGACCTTCCGGCAGCCTCCTCTGGGTCCCTCTGCCGTGAAGCCGGCACTCCCGTGAAGCGAAGGAAAGGGCTCCTGGTTGCGTTTTCACAGGTCGGAAGGGTGGTGGGAGTGGTAGTGGGAGGGATGTGAGCCCGCTTCTGCGACCCGTTTCACCTACGCGGCTCTCCCGAGAAGCGGACATACCGCACCGTTTCCAACCCGTTGAGTCCTTCTTGATCGGCCTCTGCCGGGACTGGTACGGACGTATCCACACCGTGAGCAGCGGCTCGGTCGGAACGCGGGGCCGACCTTCTCGATCCGGGTCTGCCAGGCCCTGATTCGGAACACCCTCGCAGGCGCGGGGCCGACGACGTACGCGCCAACCTCCAGGCGACCGCGTGCGGAACACCCCCGCAGGCGCGGGGCCGACGGCGTGAAGCGCGTTGCGGTGGCGCGTTGGGAGGGAACACCCCCGCAGGCGCGGGGCCGACACCACGTAAGGCGAGAGCCCGGCCAGCAGCGGTGGAACACCCCCGCAGGCGCGGGGCCGACCCGCACGACCAGTCCACCGAATCCGCGACGGAGGGAACACCCCCGCAGGCGCGGGGCCGACTTCTCCGCGGGCGTACCGGTTGAGGGTGACCCAGGAACACCCCCGCAGGCGCGGGGCCGACGCCCTGGGCCGTCTCGATTGTTGCCTGGAGGGTGGAACACCCCCGCAGGCGCGGGGCCGACATCGCCGGAGGCGCCTACCTGGCCGGCGCCGCAGGAACACCCCCGCAGGCGCGGGGCCGACACTTGTTGAACTGGGCTTTTATCTGCGGGGGGCCTTGGTTTCAGTTAGTGGGATCGGCCCGAGACGTTGATCGAGGCTCTGTTGACAGGCGGCCGGAAAGAACAATGTGGTCGATCCCTCGCATGGCTGGCGCTGGCATTTGGGCCATCACATCACATGGCTGAACTGACGAGGGTGGTCTTTGGTGACTTGGCCCGGGTGGAGCCGTGCGGGTTCCCCGCGCGGGCGGTGCGGCTGTACCTGAGGTGGCTCGTCATGATGGCGGACTGGATCGTCGGCGACGTGGTCGGGCCCGGGGATCGTCTTGGGGAGGTGCAATGCGCCTCGTGTGCGGGGCAGTTGTGCTTCTGTTGGCTGCCGTGCCGTATGCAAAACACCCTCCCGGCCGCGTTTCCGCAGGTCGGGAGGGTGTGAGAGCGGTAGCGGAGGGATTTGAACCCTCGGTGAGTTTCCCCACACTCGCTTTCGAGGCGAGCTCCTTCGGCCGCTCGGACACGCTACCGGGAGAGAGCTTAGCCCACAGTGGGCCGTGGACCGAAATCGGTATCGCGCCGCGGCGATCGATGGGGCGGGGGAGGGGAGTCGGGGACGGCCGACGGGGAGCCGGCCGGTGGAATCCGGGTCCGCGGAAGTCCGGACGGACCGTCGGGTCAGCGCTCGCGGAAGAACGCCGTCAGCAGTGCGGAGCACTCGTCCGCGAGCACTCCCTGGATCACCTCGGGCCGGTGGTTGAGCCGTCTGTCCCGTACGACGTCCCAGAGTGAGCCGACCGCGCCGGCCTTCTCGTCGAGCGCGCCGAACACCACCCGGTCCACCCGGGACAGTACGAGCGCTCCCGCGCACATCGTGCACGGCTCCAGGGTCACCACCAGCGTGCAGCCCGTCAGCCGCCAGGCACCGACCTTCCCGGCCGCCCTGCGGATCGCCAGGATCTCCGCATGGCCGGTCGGGTCGCCGGTCGCCTCGCGTTCGTTGTGGCCCGTGGCGAGCACCGTGCCGTTGGGTGACAGCACGACGGCGCCCACCGGCACATCACCGGAGCGGGCCGCCCGTGCCGCCTCGTCCAGGGCGAGGCGCATGGACGCCCGCCACGGATCGCGCACGGGATCGCGTACCGGGCCGGGTTCCGGCACCGGGTCGTACCCGATCACTAGCGGACGGTCTCCAGCACCTCGGCGGCTCCCAGAGCCTCCGCGATCTCGGCCATCGCATCGGTGTCGAGCGCCAGCAGATCCGCCTCGGACAGCCCGAGGTCGCTGAGAATCTCACGGTCGCCGACGGCTCCCGCCGGCACGGTCTCCCCGTCGTTCACGGGGCTGTCGTTGTCGTCGTCCTCCTCGTCGTTCTCGTCCGGCTCGCCGTCCTCCGTACCGTCGAGGTCCAGCGCGTCGAGGTCGTCGGCGGGGTCGTCGTCATCCCTGCCGAGCAGTTCATCAATGAGGATCTCCCCGTACGAGGAGCGTGCGGCCGCGGCCGCGTCGGAGACATAGATACGAGGGTCTTCCTCGCCCTCCACACGGAGAATGCCGAACCACGCATCCTCCTGTTCGATGAAGACGAGCACCGTGTCCTCGTCAACCGAGGCCTCACGGGCCAGGTCGGTCAGGTCCGACAGGGTCTCCACATCGTCGAGCTCTGTATCGCTCGCTTCCCACCCGTCTTCGGTGCGCGCGAGCAGTGCGGCGAAGTACACCGTGACTCTCCCACTGGTCAGAGGTGTGACGATCCGGCGGTGCGCTGCTCTGCCCCGCCTACTCGGAATCGTGGCAGAAACGAGCGCTTCGCGAGAGGTCTTCCACCGTTGCGTCGTCAGGCCATTTTATTAGGACCCTGTTCGGCCCCCTGCACTCGGCCCGCACATCGCGCCCGCGCGCCGCCCGCACATCCCCTCCGCGGACCGGCGTGGCTACCAGCGGAAGGTGCGCATCCGCATCTGCTGGCGCATCCGCGCGGCGCGGGCCCGGCGGGGCTTCACGCGCTCGCGCAGGGCCTTGGCCTCATTCAGCTCCCGCAGGAACTGCGCGCGCCGCCGACGGCGCTCCGCCGCCTCGTCCTCGTCCTCATCCCGCGGGACCCCCCGTTCCTGGTCTTTTTCCTGTTCTTGACCCTGCTCCCGCTGATTCCGGTCCGGCATCGACGCCTCCCCGCCCCAGGCTTGGTCCTCAGCTCCTTCCCTCGTGAGCGGGGGTTGATGCCCAGGCCTTGGTGGCAGCGCGTACGGCCTTGGCCCCCGGTTACTGTGTCGCCATGCGGATTCATGTCGTCGACCACCCGCTGGTGGCGCACAAACTCACCACGCTGCGCGATCGGCGCACCGACTCAGCGACCTTCCGGCGGCTCGCCGACGAACTGGTCACCCTGCTGGCGTACGAGGCCACGCGGGAGGTACGGACCGAGCAGGTCGACATCGAGACCCCGGTGACGGCCACGACGGGTGTGAAGCTCTCCTACCCGCGCCCCCTGGTGGTGCCGATCCTCCGGGCGGGCCTCGGCATGCTCGACGGGATGGTGCGGCTGCTGCCGTCCGCCGAGGTGGGCTTCCTCGGGATGATCCGCAACGAGGAGACGCTCCAGGCGTCCACCTACGCGAGCCGGATGCCCGAGGACCTCTCGGGCCGCCAGGTGTATGTCCTGGACCCGATGCTGGCGACGGGCGGCACGCTGGTGGCGGCGATACGAGAGCTGATCAAGCGCGGCGCGGACGATGTGACGGCCGTGGTGCTGCTCGCGGCGCCCGAGGGCGTCGAGGTGATGGAACGGGAACTGACGGGCACGCCGGTGACGGTCGTGACCGCGGCGGTCGACGAGCGGCTCAACGAGCACGGCTACATCGTCCCGGGCCTCGGCGACGCGGGCGACCGCCTCTACGGGACTGCCTCTTTCTAGGGCTCGGTTCGTCTCCGGGGCGCGCGCACCCTGTCCGCCCCGGTCACCCCGTCCGCCCTGGGCGCGAAGACGTACCGGCTACGCACGGCCGCCGGCGAGTGAGCCGAAGGGGCGCGTCGGTGCCGAAAGGGAGAGCGCGCGCAGGTCCGTGAGGTACGAGCGGACCGAGCACGGTCGACCGTCGGCATCGACAAAGAGCGCCCCGGAGGCGAACCGAGCCCCGAAAAAGAAGGTGTGTGAGCCGAAGGGGCGCGTCGGTGTCGAAAGGGAGAGCGCGCGCAGGTCCGTGAGGTACGAGCGGACCGAGCACGGTCGACCGTCGGCATCGCCCGCGGCCGGAGGCCGCTGATGGACACAGCAAGCGCCCGGAGGCGAACCGAGCCCCCAAGAAAGGGGGCGGGCTCAGTGTTTCTGGGGTTGGGGTACCGAGTTGCGGGGTTGTTGGGCCGGGTCCGCGGCGCAGCCGGAGTCCTTTGCCGTCGTGCTGACCAGCGTGGCCAGCGCCTCCTCCGCGTCCTTCTGGACGTTCAGGCTGGTGAAGGTCGCTCCGAGGAGCAGATCGACGTCCGTCCTCTTGCGCGCGTCGGTCTTCGTCGTGGCGCCCTTCAGCTGGGTGCCGAGCACGGTGAGCTCTTTGTTCCAGGAGGACTTCGAGCCCAGCAGTATCCCGGCGCCCGGGATCTTCTTGTCGTACTTGGCCGGGGCGTTGCCCACCTTGCCGATGAGGAAGCCGCGCTTCTTCAGCTCGTCGGCCGTGGTCTTGGCCAGACCGGCGCGTGGCGTCGCGTTGTAGACGTTGACCTTGATCTGGCCCGGTTTGGGCAGGGCCAGGGCCGATGCCGTGGAGGCACTGCAGCTCTGCTTCCGGCCCGCGGCGGTGAGTTTCTTGCCCGCTTCGCCCGAGAAGACATCGATGAGCTGCATGGTCCCCCAGCCGGCCAGGCCGAGGGCGACGATTGCGGAGGTGCCCGCGAGTACCAGCCTGCGGCGGTGCCGGGGGCGGCTCATCCGTGGGTACTTGTCACCCGTGATGCGGTACTTACCGCCCAGGCCGGGGGGAGTGAGCATGCTCATGTGCGCAGCGTAGTGCGCACCAATGACCAGGTCCTACTAAATGATCAACGGGTTGAGCTGTCCGGGGTGTGAAAGGCCCTGAAAGGCGCAGTCATCACCCGTACGGCCCCGCCGTCAGCCCAGATCCAGCTCCAGCACACGCGCGTGCAGCACCTGGCGCTGCTGCAGCGCGGCGCGGACGGCGCGGTGCAGCCCGTCCTCCAGATAGAGATCGCCCTGCCACTTCACGACATGCGCGAACAGGTCTCCGTAGAAGGTGGAGTCCTCGGCGAGCAGCGTCTCCAGGTCCAGTTGGCCCTTGGTGGTCACGAGCTGATCGAGGCGGACCGGGCGCGGCGCGACATCCGCCCACTGCCGGGTGCTTTCCCGGCCGTGGTCGGGATACGGCCGCCCGTTACCGATGCGCTTGAAGATCACACGGAAAGCCTACCGGGCGACCGGCTCCGGGCGCAGCCATGGCGTCGGAGTACAAAGGTGGCAATCCGTGTCGTAGCGGGAGCAAAGTGTGAGCGGAACCCATTCGTCCGCCCGGTCTCCGCGGATCGGCCGCGGCTGACGCGGCCGATCCGGTGACGCGGCGGCGTGCTCGGAAGCGGAACGCCGTGGGCGCGGAGGCTCCACGCCCACGGCGTAGACGCGCCGTGTCGGCAGTTCGGTGCGCCGTGTCGGTGCGCCGCGCCGGGCAGTTCAGTGCGCCATGCCGGGCTGTTCAGTGCTCCGTCACGACGTGGGCGCGTGGCCGCGGCCGTGGGTGCGGTGCTCGGCAGGGGCGCTCTCGGCCTTGCCGCGCGCCGGGGCGGACTCCTTCCGCGCCGGGGCGGAGAGGGAGCTCAGGTCGTGCGCGTAGGTGCCGACGGCGTTGGCGATGACACCGATGTTGGCGCCGAAGTACTTCATATTGATGTTGGACAGGTTGTCGCAGGCGGAGTGGTAGCACTTGTCGAACGCCACCCCGGCCTCGCCGCCGTACTTCCTGGCCTGGGCCTCGCTCTTGATGCCCTCGGCGCCGGTGAAGGTGCCGCCGGAGGCGATGCCCGCCTCCATGAAGGGGCCGTAGTCGGAGCGGCCGTCGAAGTCCGTGCCCTCGTGCGGGACGCCCCGGCGGTCGAGGAAGTCGTTGATGCCCTTCTCCAGCTGGGCGGAGCCCTCGGGGCCCGGTCCTGCTCCCGTGGCGTCCGAGTCGTCGCCGTCGTAGACGAACTGGGCGGCGTTGGGCGAGCCGATCATGTCGAAGTTCAGATACAGCGCGATGTCCGCGCGCTGTTCCGGGGTGAGCCGGGTGACATAGGACTCGGCGCCGAGCAGCCCCAGCTCCTCCGCCGACCACCAGGCGAAGCGCACCTTGTTGGTGGGCCTGTCATGGGTCTCGGCGAGTTCGAGGGCCACCTCCAGCAGCCCGGCGGAGCCCGTGCCGTTGTCGTTGATACCGGCGCCCTCGGTGACCGAGTCGAGATGCGCGCCGAGCATGACCGTACGGTCGGCGTCGCCGCCCTTGGTCTCGGCGATCACATTGCGGGTGGTGCGCTCCTCCTGGAGCTGCCGGAGCTCCAGCGAGATGGTCACCGGGCCGGCCCCGGCCTCGGCGGCGAGCGCCTCGCCCTCGGCCTGGGTGATACCGCCGGTGGGGATCACCCCGGCGTCGGGGCCGCCGAGCGTGCCGTTGAGCGAGCCCGCGGTGTTGTTGTAGATGACCGCGCCGGCCGCGCCGGCCGCCCCGGCCTCCCGCTGCTTGGTGGCGAAGTCGCAGCCGCCGCGCTGGATCAGCGCGATCTTGCCGGTGAAGGCCCCGGCGGCGTAGTCGGCGGGCTCGCAGCCCGTGGTCGCGTCGACCGGTACGGCGGCGAGGGCCGCCCGGGTGCCGCCCTCCGGGGTGGACTTCGTGTACGACATGGCCACTATGGCGACATCGCGGGGCGTCGGTGTCGTGACCGAGAGTTTCTCGGCGAGCGTCTCGATATAGGTGATGTCGAAGGTGTCGTAGGAGACGCGGTAGCCCGCCTTCTTGAGCTTGTCGTGGACATAGGCGGCCGAGGCGTCGTGGCCGGGGGTGCCGGCGGCTCTGTGGCCGTCGGCGGAGTCCGCGATGGCCTGGAACGCCTTGAGGTGCTTGTAGGCGTCCTTGGCGGACGACTCACGCACCAGCTTCTTGGAGAGTTTCGCGGCCTCCTTGCCCGGGTGGTGAGCTCGTGCGACGGCGGGGGAGGCGGTGAGCAGAAGCGGCGCGGCCAGCGCGGTGACGGCCGCAACAGCCACGAGACTGCGGGGAGTTGCCTTCACAAGGGTCCTTCCGGCGAGAACGGATGTGAGCGAGCGTGAGGAAAATTAGCGAGCGACGCGCCGTCTGTGAACTGATGTGTCGCAGGTCACACCGGATGGGGAGGGGCGGACCGTGACCGGTCGAGGGCCGCGGGGCTCAGCGTTTGTCCGGGGGACCGGGGCTCTTCGCCGCCTTCGCGGCCCGCTTGGCCTCCTGTTTGAACGCCCTGACCTTGGCCAGCGATTCGGGTCCGGTGATGTCCGCCGCCGAGCGGTAGGAGCCCTCGTCGCCGTACGCGCCCGCGGCCTCCCGCCAGCCCTCCGGCCGTACGCCGTACTGCTTGCCCAGCAGGGCCAGAAAGATCTGGGACTTCTGGGTCCCGAAGCCGGGCAGCGCGTTGAGCCGCTCCCGTACCTCCGTGCCGGTGGCGACATCACGCCAGATCGCGGTGGCGTCGCCGTCGTAGTGCTCGACCAGGTACTGGCAGAGCTGCTGTACGCGTCCGGCCATGGACCCCGGATAACGGTGTACGGCGGGCTTCTCCGAGAGCAGCGCCACGAAGGCCTCGGGGTCGTACGCGGCGATCTGCCGCGCGTCGAGATCGTCACCGCCCATGCGTACGGCGATGGTGCGGGGGCCGGAGAACGCCCACTCCATGGGAACCTGCTGGTCCAGCAGCATGCCGATCAGCGCGGCCAGCGGACTGCGGCCGAGCAGCTCGTCGGCCTCGGGCTGTTGTGCGAGCCGGATTGTGGTGCTCATTCCCCGATGATCACCCTGTCCCGGGCGTGACGCACGTACACCGCACACGGCCAGTGTGTTCATATGACTAATTTGTGGTGCGGATGGCGCAACCGGAGGACGGGTAGATCTGGGCCGACCGGGTGACAGGACAGGGGGGCGGTCCACGTGGTGTCGGCGTTCCTGACCGGCTCATTCCGGTGCAGGGACATATTCCGGAACCTTCGGGAAAGGCCGCTCGCCCGTGACACAGCCCTTTGAACTGCCGGATTTCTATATGGCCTATCCGGCCCGGCTCAATCCCCATCTGGAGGAGGCCAGGGAGCACTCCAAGAAATGGGCCAGGGACATGGGGATGCTGGAGGGGTCGGGGATCTGGGAGGAGCACGACCTCGATTCCCACGACTACGCCCTGCTCTGCTCGTACACCCATCCGGACTGCGACGGTCCGGCGCTTTCCCTGGTCACCGACTGGTATGTGTGGGTGTTCTTCTTCGACGACCATTTCCTGGAGGTCTACAAACGGCCCCAGGACCGGGCCGGCGGCAAGGCGTATCTGGAGCGGCTGGCCGCCTTCATGCCGATGGATCTCTCCGCCGGATTCCCCGAGCCGACCAATCCGGTCGAGGCGGGGCTCGCGGATCTCTGGGCCCGTACGGTCCCCAGCATGTCCATGGGATGGCGTGAGCGGTTCGCGGAGAGCACCGAGAATCTGCTCAACGAGTCCGACTGGGAGCTCGCGAACATCAACGCGGAGCGGATCGCCAACCCCGTCGAGTACATCGAGATGCGCCGCAAGGTCGGCGGAGCGCCGTGGTCGGCGGGGCTCATCGAGTACGCGGCGGGCGCCGAGGTGCCCGCGGAGATCGCCGGCTCCCGTCCCCTGCGCGTCCTCAAGGACACGTTCTCCGACGGCGTCCATCTGCGCAACGACCTCTTCTCGTACCAGCGGGAGATCGAGGAGGAGGGCGAGCTGAGCAATGGCGTGCTCGTCCTGGAGACCTTCCTCGGCTGTACGACCCAGGAGGCGGCCGAGGCCGTCAACGATCTGCTCACCTCGCGCGTCCAGCAGTTCGAGCACACCGCGCTGACCGAACTGGGGCCGCTCTTCGCGGAGAAGGGCCTGGCCCCGGAGCTGTGCGCGGACACCCTGGCCTATGTGAAGGGCCTTCAGGACTGGCAGTCGGGCGGCCATGAGTGGCACATGCGCTCCAGCCGCTATATGAACGGCGGCGGTGCCGGACCGGGGGACCCCCTGCCCGGTGGCGTCCCGTCGCCCGGCGCGTCGTTCTCGATGACCCCGGTCGGTCTCGGCACGGCCGCGGCCGATATCGCGAGAACGATCGGCGCGGGCACCCCGGCGCGGCTGCGCGGCTACAGCCATCGGCTGTTCCAGAAGGTCGGACCGTCCAGGCTGCCCGACTTCCATATGCCGTTCGAGGCCTCCCTGAGCCCGCACCTCGACCACTCGCGCGAGCATGTCGTCGAGTGGTCCCACCGGATGGGGATCCTGGAGGCGCAGCCCGGTATCCCGGGCTCGGACGTCTGGGACGAGGAGCGGCTGCGCCGTATCGATCTGCCGCTCTGCGCCGCCGGCATCCATCCGGACGCCGCGCCGGAGGCGCTCGATCTGACCTCGGACTGGCTGACCTGGGGGACGTACGGCGACGACTACTACCCGGTGGTCTACGGCAATGCCCGCGATGTGGCGGGCGCGAAGGCCTGCAACGAGCGGCTGCTGCTCTTCATGCCGGTGGAGACCGACGAGGTGCCGGTGCCGACGACCGGTCTGGAGCGGGGACTGGCGGATCTCTGGATCCGTACGGCCGGTCCGATGGACACGGCGGCCCGGCGCACCTTCCGTGACGCCGTCGAGGAGATGATCGCGAGCTGGCACTGGGAGCTGGTCAACCAGGTGCAGCACCGGATCCCCGACCCCGTCGACTACATGGAGATGCGGCGGCAGACCTTCGGCTCGAACATGACGATGAGTCTGTCCCGGCTCAGCCATGGCCGGGTGGTGCCGCCGGAGATCTACCGCACCGGGCCGATGAGGTCCCTGGAGAACGCGGCGCAGGATTACGCCTGCCTCATGAACGATGTCTTCTCGTACCAGAAGGAGATCGAGTTCGAGGGCGAGATCCACAATGGTGTCCTCGTCGTGCAGAACTTCTTCGACTGCGACTACCCGACCGCTCTCGCCGTCGTCGACGATTTGATGAAGTCGCGGATGAGCCAGTTCCAGCATGTCGTCGCCGATGAACTGCCCGTGCTGTATGACGACTTCGACCTCGACGACGACGCGCGACGGGTGCTCGACGGTTATGTGAAGGAGCTGGAGAACTGGCTCTCGGGCATTCTCGTATGGCACCGGGACTGTCATCGGTACAAGGAGTCGGACCTGCTCCACGACCGGGCCGGTATCACCCGGTGGATCCCGCCCGTGCCGAATGGGATCGGCACCTCGGCGGCGCGGATTTCCCTGCCCGGCTGGGAATCTGTGCGACTGGTCCCCCATATGGTGCAGTAACTCGCTTGTGCACCACGGCGTTTGGCATCCGGTCAATGTGAGTGTCTACCGGATGGGGGCCGAGGGTGGCGAGCGGATACGCACTGTACGGGCGCGCGGAGCGGCTGGCGCCGCGCGCCCCGGAGCCCCGGGAGGCCCAGCGGGTGCGTACGGCGGTGCTGGAGGGCGTCGCCGGATGGGTTCCCGGGGAACCGGTCCCCAATGAGGCGCTGCCCGCCGCCTGGGGGGTCGACGACGCGTGGGTGCGTACGCGCACCGGTATCGCGAGTCGGCACCGGGCGGGCACCGGGGTGTCGACGGGGGATCTCGCGTACGAGGCGGCCCGGCGGCTGCTCGGCGTCGCGCGGCCGGGGGCGGTGACGGAGCCGGGGGCGGACTCCGGGCCGGCGGGCGGGCCGGGAACCGGTCCCGCGATAAGTCCCGGGACGGGCTCCGGGACCGGGCGGGTGACCGGTCCCGGGCCTGGACCGGGTGCCGGGCCAGGTGCCGGGCCGGTGACCGGCGCCGCCGCCGGTCCCGCGGTGGATGTGGACGCCGTGGTGCTGGCCACGGCCACACCGGACCATCCCTGTCCCGGCACGGCCCCCGCGCTGGCGGCGCGGCTGGGTCTCGGGCCGGTGCCCGCGTTCGACATCGGCGCGGTGTGCAGCGGCTTCGTCTACGGTCTCGCGGTCTGCCGGGGCCTGGTGGTGTCCGGACTGTACGACCGGGTGCTGCTCGTCGGCGCCGATGTGTACTCGACCTGGCTGGACCCCCGGGACCGCGCGTCGGGCGTGGTCTTCGGCGACGGCGCGGGGGCCGCGCTCATCGGCGCGGGCCGGGCGGGCGCCCCCGGCGAACTGCTCGCCTTCGACCTGGGCAGCGACGGCGCCGGATACGACCTGATCACCGTGGCCGGGGGCGGGTCACGGGCCCGTGCCGCGGACCGGCCGCCCGCCGACGGGGACGAGTTCTTCCGGATGCGGGGCCGGGCCGTCTACCAGCACGCGGTCGAGCGGATGACCGCTTCCTGCCGCTCCCTGCTGACCACCGTGGGCTGGGACGCGGCCCAGGTCGACCACTTCGTACCGCACCAGGCCAACGCGCGGATCCTGCGGGCGGTCGCCGGGCGGGTGGGGATCGGCGCGGACCGCTGTGTCATACATCTCGACCGGGTGGGCAACACCGGCGCGGCCTCCATCCCGCTGGCCCTGGCCGACGCACAGGCCCGGGGGCGCCTGCGCGCGGGCGACCGCGTGCTGCTCACCGCCTTCGGCGGCGGTCTCACCTGGGGCACGGCGGCGCTCCGCTGGCCCGGTACTCCACGGGCCGCGGCCCACGACGGAAGGAACGAATCATGACGCAGCGGAACGGGACGGCCCTCGGCCGGGAGCCCGGACAGGGCGCCGGCCCGGTGGCGGTGACCGGACTGGGGGTGGTGACCCCGGCCGGCGGCGACGAGCGGGCCTTCTGGGCGGGGCTCCGCGCCGGGCGGTCCGTCGCCCGGCGGCGGGAGGAACTGGCGGGCATCCCGGTCGACTTCGCCTGCGCGGTCGACGATCTGGATGTGGACGCCGCGGTGGGCGGGCGCTCGGTATGGCGGATGGCGAGGTTCGTGAAGCTGGCGCTGATCGCCGCCCGGCAGGCGGTGGCGGACGCCGGACTCGACCCCGCGGCCTGGGAGCCCGGCCGGGTGGGCGTGGTGCTCGGGGTGGGGGTCGGCGGGGTCTCCGTACTCGTCGACGGCGCGCTGAAACTGCGCGAGCAGGGACCGCAGTCGGTCTCCCCGCTGCTGGTGCCGATGATGATCCCGAACGCCGCCGCCGGGGAGGTCGCCATCGCGCTCAAGGCGCGGGGGCCGAGCCTGGCGCCGGTGACCGCCTGCGCCTCCGGTGCCACGGCGATCGCGCTGGGACGCGATCTGCTGACCGGCGGACAGTGCGACGTGGTGGTGGCGGGCGGAGCCGAATCCGTACTGACGCCCCTGGTGGTGACGGCCTTCGCGCGGATGGGCGCGCTGTCGACACGTACGGACGACCCCGCCTCGGCGTCCCGGCCGTTCGCCGCGGACCGGGACGGCTTCGTCCTCGGTGAGGGCGCCGCGATGGTCGTACTGGAACGGGAGACGGACGCGCGGGCCCGGGGCCGGGCGCCGCGCGCGCTGCTGGCCGGGGCGGGCGCCAGCACGGACGCGTACCACCCCACGGCGCCGGAACCGCACGGCAGGGGCGCGCAGGCGGCGGTCGAGGCGGCGCTGCGCGACGCGGGGTGGAGCGCCTGCGACGTCCAGCACGTCAACGCGCACGGGACGTCCACCCACCTCAACGACGCCATGGAGGCGACGCTGATCGAGCGGGTCTATCCGCACCGGCCACCGGTCACCGCGCCCAAGGGGGTGGTGGGGCACACGCTGGGGGCCGCGGGGGCGATCGAGGCGGTGGCGACGGTGCTGACCCTCGAACACGGCGTGATTCCACCGGTCGCCAATCTGGACGCGCCCGATGTCGGGTTCGATCTCGACTGTGTGACCAAGGAATGCCGGCGGCACTGTGTGGAGACCGCGATCAGCCACTCCTTCGGCTTCGGCGGGCACAACGTGGCCCTGGCGTTCTGCCGCGCATGAGGACGGCGAAGGCGCCCCAGGGGGGCCTTTCGAATGAATGTTTTGAGGTTCGGGGTGGGGAAGAGTCGTTTCTTCGCCACTCCTTGATCGTTCTTTTCGCGTGAGCGTACTGATCGACCATGACGGTGTGGAGTCCACGGGCGCCGTGGACCCGACGGCCCCGGCGGACTCGATGGACACCACGGCGGCCCGGCTGACGCGTGTGCTGTTCGGAGAGGAGTTCTCCCGCGTGCACGGACCCTGGCGACGGCTGGTGGCGGCGGAACCGTTCCGCCGCCCGGCGGACGCCTCTCCCCGGGCGCGGGTCGCCCTGGCGTACGCGCGGCTGCGTACGCTCAACGACTCGCTCGACAGCCCGCTCGCGCTGGCGGCCGACCCCCGCCGGCTGGCGGCGCTGTACGAGTGGCTGGGCCCGGTCGACTCCTGCCTCACGACCGTGGCCGGCATTCACTACAACCTCTTTCTCGGCAGTCTGCTCGATCACGCCACCCCGGCCGGCGCGGACGGACGGGACCAGGAACCGGCCCGGGATCTGGCGGACTTCCTGGCGCTGCGCAGGGTGGGCACCTTCCTCTGTACGGAGGTGGCGCACGGCAACGACGCGGCGGCCCTGGAGACGACGGCCGTCTACGACCGCGACAGGGACGGCTTCGTCCTGCACACCCCGCACGCGGGGGCGCAGAAGTTCATGCCCAACACCAGCCCGGTCGGCGGCCCCAAGTCGGGTGTGGTGGCGGCCCGGCTGCTCGTGGACGGCGCCGACCACGGTGTCTTTCTCTTCCTGACCCCGCTGACCGACGGCGAGCGCGCACTCCCCGGGGTACGGGTGCGCGGACTGCCCGCCCTCTTCGGCAGCCCGGTCGACCACTCCCTGACCTCGTTCGACCGGGTCTTCGTGGCACGGGACGCGCTGCTGGGCGGCGCGCAGGGCCGGCTCGGCGCGGACGGCGTGTTCACCAGTGAGCAGAGCAACCGCCGGCGGCGCTTTCTGACCTCGATCGGCCGGGTCACCACGGGCAAGCTCTCGATGAGCGCGGGCGCCCTCGGCGGGGCGCGGGTCGCCCTGGCGCTCGCCGTGCGGTACGGCGGACACCGGCTGATCTCGGGTGCCAGGGCGGTGGACCGCGTACCGGTGTTCGCCCACCGCAGCCACCACGGCCCGCTGGTCTCGGCCCTGGCCACGGTCTACGCGATGAGCCTGCTGCACCGCGCCGCCCTGGACGCGTGGGTGGCGCACACCGAGGAGAGCAAGGGCGAGACGGAGCGGACGGTCGCCGTCGCCAAGGGCTGGATCACCTGGCAGGCGCGCGCGGTCATCCTGGAGTGCCGGGAACGGTGCGGCGCGCAGGGGCTGTTGGAGAGCAACGGTCTGGCCGAGCTGATGGCCGGGGCCGAGGGCGCCATCACGGCGGAGGGCGACAATCTCGCGATCTACGCGAAGGCGGCGGCCGAGATCCTGTTCGCGGCCGGGTCACCGGAGTCGGACGGCTCCGGGCACGGCGGCCCAGGGCACGGTGGCTCCGGGCACGGCGGCCCAGGGCACGGTAGCTCCGGGCAGGGCGGCTCGGGTTACGGCGTCCCGGGACGTGACGGATCAGGACGTGACGGATCAGGACGTGGCGGTCCCGGGCGCCGTGGCCCCGGTGAGTACGGCGGCGCGGACGGCGCCGACGAGGACGGACCGGTGGCCACCCGCGAACTCTCCGACCCCCGCTTCCTGGGCGCTCTTCTCGCCGGGGTCGAGGAGGTGTGGCTGGCGCGTGCCCGCCGCCGGATGAGCCAGGCACCGCGCGGCGATTCGCTGGCGCGCTGGAACACCGCCTCCGGTGCCGCGCTGCGGGCCGTCGAGGCCCATGCCCACCGCCGCGCGGGCGAGGCCTTCGCCGCGGCGGCGGCCGAGCTGGCGCCCGGCACCGCCGCCCATGATCTGCTGCGTTCGCTGCACCGGCTCTTCGCGCTCCAGTGGATCGACCGGAACAGCGGCGATCTGCTGGCCGCGGGCCGGCTGGCCCCACGCCATGTCGACGGGCTTCCCGAGGCCGTCGAACGGCTCATCGCCGAACTGGCCGGTCACGCGCCCACCCTGGTCGAAGCCTTCGCCCTGCCCGAGGAGATGCTCGCCGACTGGCCCATCGCCGGGGCCCGTTACGTCGACGCGTACGACGACGCGCAGGCCGCCTGGCACTCCGTACCCGCTTGAATCCACCGACCTCCAGAACCGATCCCTCCCACCAACAACGCAAGGACACGCCATGAGCGAGATCCACCCGCGGATCAACGAGGTACTCACCGAGACCTTCAAGGTGCCCGCCGCCGAGATCGTCCCCGGGGCCACCATGGACAGCCTGGAGATGGACTCTCTCGCCGTCGCCGAGTTCGCCGTGATCATCAAGGAGACGCTGGGTATCGACACGGACTCGGACACGCTCCTCAAGGGCGCCACCCTGGCCGAGATCACCGCGTTCCTCGACGATGCGGCCGTGAGCGTCGGCCGATGAGCGGACCCGCCCGCCGGCCGATGACCGGAACCGCCGTCGCCGTCACCGGTCTGGGCATGATCACGCCGGTCGGGAACGACACCGAGTCCACCTGGAACGGGGTGTGCGCCGGGGTCTCGTCGGCCCGTACGCTCCCGGAACTGCGGGGCTGTGCCGTCGACTTCGCCTGTACGGTCGACGGTATCGATCTCGCCGCCGCGGTCGGCGGGCGTACGGCCTTCCGTATGGGCAGATATGTGAAACTCGCGCTGATCGCCGCGGCCGAGGCGGTCGCGGACGCCGGGCTCGACCCGGAGTCCTGGGACGGCACGCGGGTCGCCGTCGTGGTCGGGACCAGCAGCGGGGGCTCCGCGAGCGTGGCGGAACAGGCCGTGGCGCTCGACCGGCGCGGTCCCGAGGCCACCTCGCCGGCGGGTGTCCTGCTCACGATCCCCAATATGCCGGCGGCCGAGATCGCCGTCAGGATGCGGGCCACCGGGCCGAGCATGGCGCCGTGCACGGCCTGCTCCTCGGGGGTGACGGCGCTCTCCGTGGCACGTGATCTGCTGGCCGCGGGGCAGTGCGACATCGCGGTGGCGGGCGCCACCGAGGCGATGATCTGCCCGCTCGCGATGACCGGGTTCGCCCGCTCGGGCGTGGCCGCCCTGGCCGGTCCCGGGGTCGACCCCGCCCAGCTGTGCCGGCCCTTCGCGGCGGACCGCGCCGGGCTGGTCATGGGCGAGGGCGCCGCGATCATGGTGCTGGAGCGGGAGAGGGACGCGCGGGCGCGCGGCGCGAGGCCACGGGCGCTGCTGGCGGGCGCCGGGGCCACCACCGACGCCCATCACCCCACGAGCCCGCATCCCTCGGGCGCCGTCGCGCAGCGGGCGGTCGAGGCGGCGCTGCGGGACGCGGGATGGCACGCCGGCGAGGTCGAGCACGTCAACGCGCACGGCACGTCGACGCCGCTCAACGACGCGACCGAGGCCGCCCTGATCAGCCGGGTCTTCCCGCACCGGCCCTCCGTCACCGCTCCCAAGGGCGTGCTGGGGCACTGCATGGGCGCGGCCGGCGCGATCGAGGCGGGGCTGACCGTGCTGACGCTCCAGCACGGGGTGATCCCGCCGATCGCCAATCTGGACGCGCCGGCGGCCGGGTTCGACATCGACTGTGTGACCAAGCGGCCGCTGCGCCAGCGGATCGACCGGGCCGTCAGCCACTCCTTCGGCTTCGGCGGTCACAACGCGGTCCTGGCGCTGCGACGCGCCTGACCGTTTCCCCGTACCGCGGTACGGAATCCCACCGCGGTACGGAATCCCTTCGTGCGCGGTACGGATCCGCTGTCCTCGCACGCGGTACGGATCGCCGACCCGCCGCACGCGGTACGGATCGCCGATCCGCCGCACGGATCGCCGCCGTCGTCGTACGGGGCGCCCCGTACCGCCGTCGTGACCGCCGTCGTGCCCCCGCACGGAACGCCGTCCCCCACCACCGGTCCCCCGGCGCCGGGGGGCGGTCCACCGACCCGACGGGTCCACCGACCCCGACTGGAGAACGCTCACCCATGCGCGGACACCCGCCGCTTCTCGGCCGTACCGCCGTCGTCACCGGCGCCGCGCGCGGTGTCGGCGAGCAGCTCGCCCGCACCCTCTCCGCGCGTGGCGCGCGACTGGCCCTCGTCGGTCTGGAGGAGGCCGAACTCGCCCGTGTCGCGGCGTCGTTGACCGGCGAGGCGGCGCACTGGCACACGGATGTGACCGACGCGGACGCCATGGTCCGTACGGCGCGGAGCGTCCAGGAACGTTTTGGCACGATCGATGTGGTGGTCGCCAACGCCGGGGTCGCGGCGAGCGGTCTCTTCCGCCACCGCGACCCCGACGTGTGGCGGCGTGTCATCGAGGTCAATCTCATCGGCAGCGCCAACACCGCCCACGCCTTTCTCCCGGCGCTGCTGGACTCACGCGGCTACTACCTCCAGATCGCCTCGCTCGCGGCCCTCGCCCCCGCGCCGATGATGACGGCGTACTGCGCGTCGAAGGCCGGGGTGGAGGCCTTCGCGCACACCCTGCGGACCGAGGTCGCGCACCATGGCGTACGGATCGGGGTCGGCTATCTGAGCTGGACCGACACCGACATGGTCAGGGGCGGCGAGCAGGTGGCCGCGCTGCGTGAGCTGCGCTCCCGGCTGCCCTGGCCGGCCGGGCGCACCTATCCGCTGGGCCCCGCGGTGGACCGGCTCGCGGCGGGGGTCGAGCGCCGTGCCCGCAATGTCTACGGGCAGCCGTGGCTGCGGGCGGCCCGGTTCGCGCGCACCGCCCTTCCCTCCCTCGTGGTCCGCCATACCCGCGCGCATATGCCGGTGCTCGAACCACGGGCCGCCGACGCACCCGCGACGCTGCTGGGCGCGGGAGGCGCGGCGGACAGTACGAGTCGTCCGACGGCTCCGACGGCTCCGACGGTTCCGCATCCGCTGTCCGGCACGAGTCCCGTACCGGAAATATGATGAATGCGGGGTTTGTGCAGCCGCACGGACCCCAGGGGCCACAAGGCCACACATGGCTACTCCGTAGCGAGGCGGTGCATGACCCGGCGTCGTCCCCCGCGCTCGACGAGCGCCGAGGATCTGCTGAGCACACTTGGGCGCCTCACCGCCCAGGCGCGGGAGGGGGCGGAGCTCCAGCACGCCCGGGTGGAGCTGGCCGAGGCGTTGCAGCGGGACATGCTGCCCGCCCGGCTGCCCGCGGTGCCGGGGCTGCGGACCGCCGCCCGGTACGCGCCCTCCCGCGACGGCCTGGACATCGGCGGTGACTGGTATGACGGCTTCCCGCTCTCCGACGGATCGCTGGCGTTCTGCGTCGGCGATGTGCAGGGCCACGATGTCGAGGCGGCGGCGTTCATGGGACAGGTCCGGATCGGACTGCGGGCGGTCGCCACCACCGCGCGGGACCCGGGCGAGGTGCTGAGCCTGGCGAACGATCTGCTGCTGTCGGCGGACTCCAGCCTCTTCGCGACCTGTACGTTCCTCCGCTTCGATCCGGTGCGATGGGAGATCCGGAGCGCTCGCGCCGGCCATGTCGCCTCGGTGTGGGCGACGGTCGACGGCTGGTCCGGATACGCCGAGGACGCGGGAGGTCCCCCGCTGGGCATCGTGGCGGGCGAGAGGTACCCCGTGACCCGCCGCGGTCTGACGAGCGCGGGAGCCTACGTCCTGCTCACGGACGGTGTCATCGAGGGGCCCACCTTCCCGGTCGAGGAGGGGCTGGCCCGGGTGGCCAAGGTGGTCGCCGCCGGGGCCGGCGCCGATCCCGGCGAGCTGGCGGCCGAGGTGATGAAGGTGGCCGAGCTGACAGGTCACACGGACGACGCCGCCGTCCTCGTCCTGCGCCATGACGGGCCGCCCCGCGCACCCCGTACATCACCGGTCGATACCCGTACGTCACCGGTCGATACCCGTACGTCACCGGTCGAGACCTGTACGTCACCGGTCGATACCTGTACGTCACCGGTCGAGACCTGTACGTCACCGGTCGAGACCTGTACATCGCCGGTCGGGACCGGTTCCCGGGCCGCCCGGACGGCCGTCCCGTCCCGCGGGTCGCCGGACGCGGCCGGACCGCACACCGTCGTCCCGGACGCGCCGCTGCCCGACGGCGCCACCGCGCACAGGACCGGGTGACGTGCCGCGCCGGCGGTGCGGGGCACGGCCGACCCGGGCGGGAGGCACTGTCCGATGGCTGCTGTAGCGAGCGGTGAGGCGTTCCGACGGCTGTCCCTGACCGTTCTGCGGATCCTCGGCGTGGCCGTCGCCTACTACGCGGGCGGGCAGCTCGGGCTGCTGAAGCAGGTACGGATCGAGGGCGCGACCGTCACCCCCCTCTGGCCGGCCACCGGTATCGCCCTGACCGCTCTGCTCCTGCTCGGTCTCGACGTCTGGCCGGGGATCACTCTGGGCACCCTCTTCAGCATCGTGACGCTCGGCCCCTTCGTGCCCGCCGATGTGGCGATCCTGGCGGGGAACACCCTCGCCCCGGTCTGCGCCTGTCTGATGCTGCGGCGCGTGGGGTTCCGTCCGGAGCTGGACCGGCTGCGGGACGGGGTCGCCCTGGTGTTCCTGGGCGCCCTGGTGGGGATGCTGATCAGCGCGACGGCGGGCGCGGGGGCGATGGTCCTCGCCGGCAGACTGGCCCCGGGGGACTTCTGGGCCATCTGGTCGGCGTGGTGGGCGGGCGACGCCATGGGGGTGCTGGTGGTCGCTCCCTTCCTGCTCGCGCTGCGCAGGTTCCGGCTGCCCGTACCGACCCACCGCTGGCCCGAGGTGACGGCTCTGGTGATCACCGCCGCCGTGCTCACACCCCTGGCCATCATGAGTTCGCTGACCCTGCTGTTCCTGGTCTTCCCGGTGCTGATCTGGGCGGCTCTCCGCTTCGAGCTGCCCGGGAGCGCGCCGTATGTGCTGTTCGTCTCCGTACTGACGATCTCCGAGTCGACCGATCCGGTCGGCGGGTTCGCCCATCACAACCTCATCGAGCGGATGATCGGCCTTCAGGCGCTCAACGGGTCCGCGGCGCTGACCTCGCTGCTGCTGGCGGCGATCATCACCGAGCAGCGGAACGTCCGGCTGAGGATCGAGCAGGCCTGTGACGCGCTGGGCGAGGTGGTGGAGCGGCTTGTGCCGGGGGAGAAGGCGGGCCGCTGGAGACAGGAAGGAGGTCGTTGGAGGCGGGACGTCGGAGCTGGTGAAGAAGGCGAAGAAGGCGAAGGAGACCACCAAGGAGGGAAAGGAGGGAAAGGGGGCAAAGAAGAAAGGGGAGAAGGGATACGGGGGAGCGGAAAGCCCGGGGAGAGCCGGGGGAGTCCATGAAGGAAGCGAGCCATGCCCCTCACAGGAGCGATGTTCCTCGGCGCCGAGCGGCGCACCGGCCGGGAGCCGGTCATCGCCTCGGTCGACCCCCGTACGGACACGGTGCTGGAACCCGGTTACGGCTCCGCGGCCCCCGAGGACGTCGCCCGCGCCTGCGAGCTGGCGGAAGAGGCCGCTCCGGCGTACCGGGCGACCTCCCCCGAGCGCCGCGCGACCTTCCTGGAGCGGGTCGCGGACCGGGTGGAGGCGCTCGGCGAGGAGCTGACCGTCCGGGCCATGGCGGAGAGCGGCCTCCCGTCCGGCCGTATCCGCGCCGAACGGGACCGTACGACCGATCAGCTGCGGCTCCTGGCGGCCGAGGTACGGGACGGCGGCTGGGTGGAGGCACGGATCGACCGGGCGCTGCCGTACCGCACGCCGCGCCCCCGCCCCGATCTGAGGGCCCGTCAGGTGGGGCTGGGGCCGGTGGCGGTGTTCGGCGCGAGCAACTTCCCGCTCGCCTTCTCGGTCGCGGGCGGTGACACGGCGGCGGCGCTCGCCGCGGGCTGTCCCGTGGTGGTCAAGGCGCACAGCGCCGATCTGGGCACCTCGGAACTGGTCGGCTCGGCGGTGGCCGCCGCCGTACGCGAGAGCGAGCTGCCCGCAGGAGTCTTCTCGCTGCTCTTCGGCTCCGCCGTCGAGATCGGCAGGGCGCTGGTCGCCGATCCGCGCATCCGGGCGGTCGGCTTCACCGGCTCGCGGGCGGGCGGCACGGCGCTGCTGCGTACGGCCGCCGCCCGGCCCGTACCGATCCCGGTGTACGCCGAGATGGGCAGCGTCAATCCGGTCTTTCTGCTCCCCTCCGCGCTGCGCGACCGGGCCGCCGCGCTCGCCCGGGGCTTCGTCGCGTCGCTGACGACGGGGGCGGGGCAGCTCCGTACGAAACCGGGGCTGCTGGTGGCCGTCGAGGGGCCGGAGCTGACGGAGTTCCTGACGGCCGCGGGCGAGGAGGTGTCCGCGTACACCGGCGAGACGATGCTCAGCCGTGGTGTCCATGACGCCTACGAACGCGCCGTGGCGGCGCTCGCGGCGGTCGAGGGCGTACGGGAGAGGGCCGCCGGCCGGCCGGGCGAGGGCGCCAACACCTGTGTGGCCCGGCTGTTCACCGCCCCGGCCGAGTTGTTCCTCGCGCGGCCGGGGCTGCACGACGACGTGTTCGGCGCCGCCGCGACGGTGGTGGTCTGCCGCGATCCCGGCCGGCTCGTCGAGGTCGCGCGGGCGTTGCGGGGGCAGCTCACGGCCACGGTCCACCACGGCGCGGGGGAAGCGCGCCCGGGGGAACCGCGTACGGGAGAGCCGCGTGCGGGGGAAGCGCGTACGGGCGAAGGGCGTACGGCGGAAGGGCGCGCGGGCGAAGGGCGCGCCGGGGAAGGGCGTACGGGTGATCTGGACACCGTCCGCGCGCTGCTGCCGATCCTGGAGACCAAGGCCGGACGGATCGTCTTCGACGGCTGGCCCACGGGGGTCGAGGTCGGGCACGCCATGGTGCACGGCGGCCCGTTCCCCGCCGCCTCGGACAGCCGCTCCACCTCGGTGGGCACCCTGGCCGTCCGCCGCTTCCTGCGCCCCGTCTGCTACCAGGACGTACCCGCCGATCTGCTGCCCCCCGCCCTCTCCGACGAGAACCCGTACGGTCTGCGGCGCCGCCTGGACGGCACGCGGGAGCAGATCTGAGCGGCGCTCGCGAGCGGTCCGGCCGGTGCCGGGCGCGGCGCCAGCGCCAGCGGCAGCGTCAGTCGCAGGCGCGGCCGCAGCGTCAGGTCTGGGCCAGGCCGCCGTCGACGAAGAGTTCGGCTCCGGTGGTGAACGAGCTCTGGTCGGAGGCGAGGAAGAGGGCCATGGCGGCGACCTCCTCCGGCCGGCCCATCCTGCCCAGCGGTATCCCCGCCGCGAAGCTGTCCTTCAGCCGTCGCCGGAGCCGGGGGCCGCGGTCGGCCAGCCCGTCGATACCGGGCGTCTCGACGGGACCGGGGCTGATCGCGTTCACCCGTATGCCCCGCCCGGCCAGTTCGGCCGCCCAGCTGCGGGCCAGACTGCGGATCGCGGCCTTGGTGGCGCTGTAGACGCTCATCGCCTCCACGCCGCGCGAGCCGTTGGTGGAGGAGAGCAGGATCACCGAGGCGCCGTCGGGTAACAGCGGCAGCGCCTTCTGGGCGGTGAAGACCAGTCCCTTGACGTTGATGTCGAAGGTGCGGTCGTAGTGTTCCTCGGTGATCTCCCCGAGCCGGGCGAACTCACCGCCGCCCGCGTTGGCGACGAGGACGTCCAGCCGGCCGCTGCGTTCCCTGATCGTCGCGTAGAGCCGGTCGAGATCGTCCAGGTCCGAGACATCGCCCGGTATGCCGATGGCCCGCTCACCGCCCGCCCGGCCGTTGACCGCGTCCACGGCCGCGTCCAGTTCGGGCTTGCGGCGGCCGGTGACGTACACCGTCGCGCCCTCGGCGGCGAAGCGGTCGGCGACGGCGAGACCGATACCGGCGGAACCGCCGGTCACGAGCGCCGTCTTGTTGTCGAGCTGTCCCATGTGTCTCCGTTCCATGGACTTCGTGGGCGGAGCGGACTCCGCTTTCGAAACTGTCGAAGCTGTCGAAGCTGTCGAAACGTATGAGTCGAAACGTATGAGCCGGGGACGGGGCTCAGCGCGTGGGGACTCAGCGCGCCAGCCGCGCGGCGCGCGTTCTGAGATAGTGCGCCTCCGGCACGCTGAGTGTGCGCTGGGCCGCCAACTGGTAGGCGGCTCGCGCGCCTTCGGTGTCCCCCGTCCGCTCCAGGAGGTGGGCCCGGACCGCGTCGAGCCGGTGATGGCCCGCCAACCGGTCCGCCAGCCCCGCCACTTCGGCGAGCCCCGCCCGGGGGCCGCGCACCATGGCGACCGCGACGGCCCTGCCCAGTTCGGCCATCGGCTCGGGCGCGCGGCGTACGAGATTGTCGTACAGCGCGAGGATCTGCGGCCAGTCGGTGTCCTCGGCGCGCGCCGCCTCGTCGTGCAGCGCCGCGATCGCCGCCTGCACCTGGTACGGACCGGCCGGCCCCTGGGTGAGGGCCTCCTCCACCAGGGCGGTGCCCTCGGCGATCGCGCGCCGGTCCCAGCGGGCGCGGTCCTGCTCGTCGAGCGGGATCAGCTCGCCGTGCGGCCCGGTGCGCGCCGCGCTGCGGGCGTCGGTGAGCAGCATCAGCGCCAGCAGCCCGGTCACCGCGCCCTCCCGGGGCAGGAGCCGGCGTACCGCACGGGTCAGCCGGATCGCCTCGGCGGCGAGATCGGCGCGGTGCAGATCGCTGCCGGAGGTCGCCGTATACCCCTCGTTGAAGATCAGATAGAGCACCTGGAGGACGACGGCCAGCCGCCGGTCGCGGTCCTCGGGCCCCGGCTGTCCGAAGGGCACACCCCTGACCTTCTGTTTCGCCCTGCTGATGCGCTGCGCCATCGTCGCCTCCGGCACCAGATGCGCGCGGGCGATCTCGGCCGTGGTCAGACCTCCGACCGCCCGCAGGGTGAGTGCGATCTGCGCCGCCGGCGTCAGCCCGGGGTGACAGCACAGGAAGAGCAGGGTGAGCGTGTCGTCCTCGGACGGGGCACGGCTCTCCCCGGGCGGCGGCGTCACGAAGGCGTCCCGGGGCAGCAGCGCGGCGGCCGTCTCCTCACGCCCGCGCCGTGCCGTGTCCGCCCGCAACTGGTCCATGAGACGGCGGGAGGCCACCTTGATCAGCCAGCCGCGCGGATTGTCGGGGACGCCCCGCTCCGGCCACTGCCCGGCGGCGGCGAGCAGCGCCTCCTGTACGGAGTCCTCGGCGGCGCCGAAGTGCCCGTACCGCCGTACGAGGGCCCCGAGGACCTGCGGCGCGTGCAGGCGCAGCAGGTCCTCGATCCCGGTCGTGCCTCTCACACATCGCCTCCGCCGGCGTCGGGGATGGGGCGGATGATCACGGGGTAGGCGGGGACGCCCGCGGGCTCGGGGCACCGCGCGACGCGCACGGCGATCTCGGTGACCCGCTCCAGGCTCTCGCAGTCCAGCACCCAGTATCCGGCGAGCAGTTCCTTGGTCTCGCCGTACGGGCCGTCCGTGATCACCGGGCGGCCGTCGCCGTCCAGGCTCACATGCCGGGTCAGGGCGGGCTCCGCCAGCCCGTTGCCCTCCACCAGCTCACCCGTCTCGGCCAGATCGTTGTTGATCTCCCCCATATAGACGTACATCGCCTGGAGGTCCTTCTCGCTCCAGGCCGGGCTGTGCGCGGAGGCCTTGCCGGCCATCCCGTCGTAGTCGGCCTGGGAGCCCTGCACCATCACCAGATACTTCATGATGTCGTTCCTCCGTCGCGTCGTGCCCCTCGTGGGCAACTCTCACAGGGGACGTCGGAGCCGGTGAAGGGTTCTCGACACCGCGCGGAAGATTTTTCGGATATTTGTTTTTCGCATGTCCCGGCGCGTCCCGGCGCGTCCCGGCGCGTCCCGGCGTGTCTCAGCCGGTCGCGTGCGTGGCGCGGTAGGCGTCGGCGCTCCGTACGAAGGTCTGGTACAGGTCCTGTGTGGCCCGGGGCACGGAGTTCGCCGAGGGCCGTTGCAGCAGCAGAAGGACCTCGGTGCTGTCGCCGGCCAGCGGCCGGTAGGTGATCGCGCCGCACCGCTCCAGCGGATCGCCGATCACGCTGAAGTCGGGCAGGACCGTGGCGCCGAGGCCCTCGGCCACCATCAGCTTGCCCATCTCCGCTCCGTCGGTCGAGTACGAGAAGGCGGGGTTGCGGCCTTCGAGGATGCGGTGGACGAACCGGTGCATGACATAGCCGGAGCGCATGATGATCAGCGACTCGGCGAGCAGATCGTCCACACCGACCGCCGGCAGCGCCGTCAGCGGGCTGTCCGCGCGTACACAGACCACGGGACGGCCGCGCAGCAGCTCGGTGGAGTGGAAGCCCGGTGGCCGGTCGTCGCCCTGGAGATAGTTGACGAGCCCGAGATCGAGTCCGCCCTCCATCAGCTCGCGGTGAATCCGCTCCTGCTGCGCCGCGACGACCTCGACCTGGGTCTCCGGGTGGGAGGCGCGGAACTCCCGGATGGTGGGGACGAGCAGCGGTACGGTCGCGGCGTTGACCGTACCGAGCCTGATCATCCGGCTGGTGTGGTGCTGGTCGTCGGCCGCGCGGCGCAGTTTGTCGACGGCGTCGAGGACTCCGATGATGTGCGGCAGCAGTTCGCGGCCCTCGTCGCTGACCTTGGCGCCGGACCGTCTGCGGTCCAGTATGTCCACGCCCAGTTCGCGCTCCAGATTGCGGATCGTCTCGCTCAGGGCCGGCTGCGACAGATGCAGTGATTCGGCGGCCCTGCGCAGGGAGCCGAGGCGGGTGACGGCCGCGATGTATTCGAGCTGCTCGATTCGCACGGAGATCCCGCTGAATTTCGTTCGGTACTCGTTCTGTACCCGATGGAAGGGAAACCCTATCACCGGCTCGAAGATGCCTGATGGACGCGTGGAGGAGGCCGCCGGTAGGGTGGCGACGAAAGAGCCGCCGGTACGGCGACGACCGTTCGGAAGGGGTGACGTCTTGAGGCCAGGGCAGCAAGATCTCACCCGGCGTCGGCACGTCGATCTCGTACGCGTTTCCAGCGCCCTCTGTCGGCCGGGACGCTGAGAATACTCCCAGGTCAGCGATGGTCTGGCGCCCGTTGTGCGGGTGCCGCCCGAGGGTGACGGCGTGACCGATCCGAATGCCGGGATTCACGCCGCGGATTCCCTCCTCACGGTGATCCGCGCGCCTCGGTCCTCGTGGCTCTCGCGGTCCTCGTGGCTCTCGCGGTTTTTCCGGCCTTCCCGGTCTTCCTGATTTCACGGAATGGCCATATGTCAATACGCGGCCGATTCCACGGATTTCACGGCGTCCACGGCTTCCACGGTGGATTCCGCCGAGGCCCCATCCGGTATTCGTGGTCGTCCGAACCATCCGTCCGGTGTGCCGGGGCCGTCTCCGGCCGAGGTGTGCCGGCCCGTACCTCCTGGAGGCCTTGCCATGACCGCCGCACCTGCCCGTACCGTCCGTACGGTGGCCGACGACGCGGAGGCGCTCGCCCTGGCCCGCGAACTGGCCGACGAGTTCAGGGCGGAGGCCGCCGAGCGGGACAGGGAGCGCAGGCTGCCCCGCGCCGAGCTCGACCGGCTTTCCGCCAGCGGTCTGCTCGGGGTCACCGTGCCGCGCGCCCATGGCGGCGCGGATGTCTCCGCGCGCACGCTCGCCGAGATCTTCCGTCTCCTGGCCACCGGTGACGCGAGTCTGGCGCAGATACCGCAGAGCCACTTCGTGTACGTCAGTGTGCTGCGGCGCCAGGGCAGCCCGGCGCAGCGGGAGTTCTTCTTCGGGGAGGTGCTGGCCGGGCGCCGGTTCGGCAACGCGCAGTCGGAGGCGGGCACGAAACACGTCCAGGACATCCGTACGCGTCTGACGCCGCTGCGGGACGGGGCGGGCGCGGCGGACGGGTCGGGCGCGGCGGACGCGGCGGGCGGAGCGAGGGCGGGCGACGCGGGCGGGACCGGTTCGTACCTGCTCAGCGGTGAGAAGCACTACTCCACCGGCGCGCTGTTCGCCGACTGGATCCCCGTCCTGGCCCGCGCCGAGGACGAGGCGCTGCATGTCGCGTACGTACCGCGCGACGCCCCGGGGGTGACGGTCCTCGACGACTGGGACGGCATGGGGCAGCGCACCACCGCCAGCGGGACCGTCCGGCTGGCGGATGTGGTGGTCCCGGCCGACCGGGTCGTACCGCACCATCTCACCTTCCAGGGTCCGCAGTTGCACGGGGCCGTGGCGCAGCTCCTGCACGCGGCGATCGACGTCGGCATCGCGTCGGGGGCGCTCGCGGAGGCCGTCGCGTTCGTCCGTACGAAGAGCCGGCCGTGGTTCGAGAGCGGTTACGAGACGGCCGCCGAGGACCCGCTGCTGATCCAGCGGTTCGGTGAACTCGCCCTTCGGGTACGGGCGGCGGAGGCGCTGCTCAACGCCGCTGCGGACGCGGTGGACGCGGCGTCCGCCGATCTCACCGACGACAGTGCCGCGGAGGCGTCGATCGCGGTCGCCGCGGCGAAGGTCCAGGCGGCCGAGGCGGCGGTCGGGACGAGCAGCGCCCTGTTCGAGGTGGCGGGCACGCGCGCGGCCCTGGACAGCCTCAATCTGAACCGGCACTGGCGTGACGCGCGTACGCACACGCTGCACGATCCGGTCCGCTGGAAGGTGCAGCACATCGGACGGTATGTGCTGAGCGGCACACGGCCACCGCGCCACGGGCTGCTCTGAGCCGACCGCGTCGGCGGCCGGTCCGCCCGGCTCCCGCTCCCCGGCTCCCGCTCCCCTGTCTCGCTCCTCTGTCCCGCTCCTCTGTCCTGTTTCTCTTCCCCGGCCCCTCGCCTGTTCGGTCACCGCCTCTGTCCGCACCCTCCCCATCTGGTCATCCCCACCATCGGAGACACTCGTGAACCTCACCTTTCACTGGTTCCTGCCCACCTACGGCGACAGCCGGCATGTCGTGGGCGGCGGTCACGGTCTCCCGGCCGGCGCGGCCGGGGGCCAGCGGCCCGCCACCCTCGGCTATCTCACCCAGATCGCCAGGGCGGCCGAGCAACTGGGTTTCGAGGGGGCGCTCACGCCCACCGGGGCCTGGTGCGAGGACGCCTGGCTCACCACCGCCATGCTGGCCCGGGAGACCGAGCGGCTGAAGTTCCTGGTCGCGTTCAGGCCCGGCATCCTCTCGCCGACCCTCGCCGCGCAGATGGCGGCCACCTTCCAGCGGCACGCCCCCGGCCGGCTGCTGCTCAATGTGGTCACCGGGGGCGAGAGCCATGAGCAGCGCGCGTACGGCGACTTCCTCGACAAGGACGCCCGTTACGCGCGTACGGGGGAGTTCCTCGCGGTCGTCAGGGCCCTGTGGCGCGGCGAGTCGGTGACGCTGGACGGTACGCACATCCAGGTCGAGGACGCCCAGCTGGCCAGGGTGCCCGACCCGGTGCCGCCGGTCTACTTCGGCGGCTCGTCCCCGGCGGCCGGCGAGGTCGCGGCCCGGCACAGCGATGTCTATCTGACCTGGGGCGAGCCTCCCGCGCAGGTCGCCGGGAAGATCGCCTGGATACGGGAGCTGGCGGCCCGCGAGGGACGGTCCGTACGCTTCGGCATCCGGCTGCATGTGATCACCCGTGACACCTCGGACCAGGCGTGGGCCGAGGCGCGGCGGCTGCTGGACGGTTTCTCCGAGGACGCGGTACGGGCCGTCCAGGAAGGGCTCGCCCGCAGCGAGTCGGAGGGGCAGCGCCGGATGCTCGAACTGCACGGTGGCAGCACCGCGAACCTGGAGGTCTCGCCGAATCTGTGGGCGGGCATCGGCCTGGTGCGCGGTGGCGCGGGCACCGCACTGGTCGGCAGCCATGGCGAGGTGGCCGAGCGGATCGCCGAGTACCACCGGCTCGGGATCGACGAGTTCATCATGTCGGGCCATCCCCATGTCGAGGAGGCGTACTGGTTCGGCGAGGGAGTCCTCCCGCTGCTGGCGGACCAGGGCCTGTGGCAGCACCCGGGGGCGGCGGAGGCCCGGTCCGAGAGCGGTCAGGTGCCTTTCGTGAGCCGCTGACCCCGCCCGCCCGGCGCCCCTTCGGGTGGCGCCGGGGGCCGGGCTGCGGGGCTGCGGACAGGGGGCCGGGGCTGCGGGAGGAGAGGAGCGGTGCGAGAGGCCGCGGCAGGGGTGGCGGCAGGGTCAGGAGTTCGGCTTCCGCCCTGAGGCGAGGAAGAGACCGCCGACCATCACGAGGGCCGCGGCCCCGCCCCCGATGAGCGGGGCGATGCCGGTCCCGGTGTCGGCCAGGGCCCCGCCGTCCGTACCACCGGTGCTGTGGGTGCCGGTGCCGCCCTGTGCGCCGCCGCCACCCGATCCCGATCCGCCGCCCGTACCACCGGAGCCGCTACCACCCGTGGCGCCCGTACCACCCGTACCACCCGTGTCGTCCGTACCACCGGTACCGGCGCCGGTCGCGTTGACGACCACGGCGGCCGTGTTGTTCCCCCGGTTCTTGTCGAACGGGAGCGTTCCCCAACGGTGATCGCCCTTGACGAACGCCACCTTGCCGACGGCGTTGGTGACGGCCTTGTCAATCCGCAGCCGGAAGGCGTACGGAAGCTCGGTGTTCTCGTCGACATAGCCGTACGGAGTCGTACAGCGATAGGCCGACGCCCCGGCCGCCCCTTCGAGGGTCTTGCCGTCCGGGCCGGCCGGCACGCAGAAGTCCGGGGCCTTGGTGACCGTGGTGCCCTTCGGGATCCCGAACTCGAACACGCCGATGGGCGAGCTGACGTCATTGGCCACCCAGGCCGGTCCCTTGTTGGCGAACGTCACCTCCGCGGTGACGGTCCCGCCCACCTCGCCCTTGAGATTCGCTCCCGTGAGCGCGAAGTCCGCGGTGTTCCGCGCGGTGATGGGGACATCGAGCCGCTCGTAGCCGTAGACGGCGTCCGGATCGGCCGGCGGCTGCCGCGCGACGAGCCGCAGCACCGGACCGGCCCCGCCGCCGTGCTGGGTTCCTTCGGGGAAGGTGGGCACGTCCGCCTGGATGTCGAAGCTGAGGTGCTCGTACAGCGCACGGTCCAGGACGGTGACACCCACCGGCTTCTCCGGCACGTACACGACGCCCGGCTCCAGGGTCTGCTCGATGTCGCAGACCGCGGTCACCTGCGCCGCTCCCTCGTCCTGGGCCGGGACCTCCTCGTACACGCAGTTCGAGTACTTCTCGGCGAAGGACAGTCCCTGTGTGCCGGTGACGAACAGCGCCACACGGGTGGCGGGCCCGTCCCCCCTGTTCGTCACCGAGAACGAGATCCCGCTCGCGCTTCCGGGCCGTATCCCGTCGACCGGAGCGGTCTGCCCGAACGCCAGCTCGGGCGCCGCCAGCTCGGGCGCCGCCGGGTCGGCCGCGGCGGCGGAGGCCGCCGCCGGCCCCCAGCCCAGCCCCACGACGGCGACCGCGCCGGCCGCCGCCGCCCTCAGCGCGCGGGCCGTTGACGCAGATCTCATGGTGCCCTCCGAGGTGGCGCGCATATGAATGACAGCTGAACAGCCGTGTGAAGGGAGACACCCGAGGTGCCGGAACGGTTGTACGGGCAAACGCTCGGCGGGACGGCTTGCTCTGCTCGGCGGGACGGCTTGCTCTATCGAGCCAATTGCCCGGGATCGAGCCAATTGACCGGGAAACCCGGGTGCCGGTCTTCCGGGGCTGCCATCGTGACAGCGCTCTACAGCCAGTGCCGGGAAAGGCACCGGCTCTGCCCATTCGGTCGGGGCGGACGGCCCGTATCGGTGGACAGTCCGTATCGCAGCAGAGGAGACCGCACCATGGACGCGTACATCCCTCCCGTGGAGCAGACATCGGGATCGGGCGAGCGCTGGGAGTGGACGCAGGAGCGCTACCGGAACGGGATGTTCAGCCACGGCATCAGCAGCGAGCGGCGACGGCTCGGGCTGCTGGAGTCCCTCCTGGACGGGGCGACACGCTCGCGCATCACGGCGCTCGGACTGAAACCGGGGGACGAGGTCCTCGAAGTCGGCGGTGGCGGCGGGTCGGTGGCCCGCTGGCTGGCCGGGCAGGGTGCCCGGGTGACGGTGACGGATCTGGACACCAGGTTCCTCGAAGAGCTGACGGACCACGGCGTGCGGGTGCTGCGCCACGATCTGTACACCGAGGACTTCCCGCCGGGATCCTTCGACCTCGTACATGCCCGGTATGTGGTGATGCATCTGCCCGATCCCGACAAGGCGGTGGCCCGGCTCGCCGAATGGCTCAGGCCGGGCGGTGTCCTGCTGCTGGAGGAACCGGCGTCCTTCCCGGTGATCGACTCCCCGCACCCGGCCTACCGCACCATCATGCGTGCCTTCCGTACCCATCTCGAACGGTCGGTGGGGTCGGACACCGCCTGGGCCCGCACCCTGCCGGTGCCGCTGAGGAGGGCGGGCCTCGTCGACATCGGACTCGACGCCCGGATCCAACTCGTCAGCGGCGGCGACGACGAGGCGGAGTGGTGGCGGCTGAATCTGGAGCAGTCACGGCAGGCCATCGTGGCCGCGGGCCTCGCGGACGACACCGATTTCGACGCCGCGTACCGCGAACTGGCGTCCCCCGATTTCCATGACCTCTCCCTCGCCGTCCTTACGGCGTGGGGCCGGCGGCGGGCGCTCTGAGAACGGCGGGGCGCGCCCGCCACGATGGCAGGCGCGCCCCGACGATCCACGGCGTTCCGGCGTCTCGGTGTTCAGGCGTTCCGGAGTGTCGGTACTGCGGTGCTGCGGTGCTGCGGTGTTGCGGCTCTCAGGCCGCCGCACTTCCGACCAGATGGTCGCCCGGGATGCCCGCCATGTCGGGGCCGTAGTACTCCTTGATGCCGGTGACCCAGGTCTCCCGTGCGATCCGATCGGAATCCGTCGGCCCGAAAGCGTCGAAGAGGACATGGATATTGGGGAGTTGGAATCCGATGGCCGTCATCAGCGCGACGAAGACAGGCCGCCGGATGAATCCGTCCCCTTCCAGGTCGCCCAGTCCGGCGAGCGATTCGGCGAATTCACCGATCGCCCCGTCGAAGCGCTCCGGGGTAAGGACGCAGGCGATGTACTCGTCGAGGCTGACCCTGCCGTCATGGTCGGAGTCCAGCTCGCCGACCACGGTCGTCCAGTACCGCTGAAAGGCGGCCAGCATCGCGCCCTTCGCCGTTTCATCGGCCTCGGGCACCGTCTTGAGGACGCGTGTCGCCATGAGGTCGAAGTCGTCGGCCTCAAGGAAGCCGTTCTCATTGACGTCGAACAGTGTGAAAACGAGCTTGGCCCGGTTGATTGCTTCCGTACGCAAGGTGTCTCACCTTTCATCAGGCTGTGGCCAGGGAGACGTTTCGTTTCTCACTATGCGAGGCGGCGGCCCTTGCGTCCGCGACCTTATGGACGTTCATCAGAAGGAGTGAACGTACGTTTGCCCGTCTCCATGCCCTGTGCGCAGGGCGGTCCGGACGGGCGTCGGCCCGGAACTCGTCAGTATTCGTCGCCGTGTTCGGCGGCCTGCCGGGTGGCGTGCTCGGCGCTCTGCTCGGCGCGGTGCGGGGCCGTCGTGTTGCGCAGGGCGTCCAGCAGTCGGTGTACGGCGGGCTGGGCGGGGGAGGGGTCGCGTACCGCCGCGTAGATCGTCCGGATGGGTTCGGGGTTGCGGACCGGGCGTACGACGACGGCGGGGTGGCGGTTGCCGAGACCCATCTCCGGGATCAGGCTGATGCCGAGCCCGGCGGCGACGAATCCCTGCGCGGTGTCGTAGTCGCCGCTCTCCACCACGAAGTTCGGGCTGAAACCGGCCGAGCCGCAGGCGTCCAGTACGGGCTCCAGACAGGGGCCGGGCTGGTCGCTGCCGACCCATGGTTCGTCGGCGAGGTCGGTCAGATCCAACTCCCGCTTGGCGGCGAGCCGGTGGCCCTCGGGCAGCACCGCGGAGTACCGGTCGTCCAGCAGATGGACGAACCGGATGCCGTCGGCCGCGAGTTGGTCCCGCGGCCGGACCACGAGGGCGACATCGGCCAGCCTGTTCCGTACCTCCGGCAGCGGATCCCTGGGGTCGCTCAGCTTCAACTCGACCTGTACGCCTGGCTGTTCGCGGCGGAGTGCCGCCACGGCGGGTGCCACCAGCGTCGCGCCCGCGGTGGCGAAGTAACGGACCGCCACCCGGCCCGTGCGCCCGGCCCGCAGCTCGGCCAGTTCGGTCTCCGCCTCGGTGAAGTGGCGGTCTATGACGGCCGCGTAGTCGGTGAGCACCCGTCCCGCCTCGGTCGGCCGTACACCGCGGCCGGTCCGCTCCAGCAGTGCGATCCCCGCCTCCTTCTCCAGCACGGCCATCTGCTGGCTGACCGCGGAAGGGGTGTACCCGAGATTCCGTGCCGCCGCGGTGACCGACCCACTGGTGACCACCGCCCGCAGCAACTGCATACGCCGTCTGTCCAGCATGTAGAAGAGCTTAACTCTTCCTTCGAATGTTTTCGCTTGTCTTACAGGACTTACCGGGGGACCGTACGACCAGAACGTACGACCAGACCGTACGACCAGACCGTACGACCAGAACGCGCGGCCGGAGCAGGACATCTGACCGATCGTCAGACATGCTCGTACGCGGACCACACGCCAGGAGGCGGACAGTGCTGAGCGGCTCACGCGGAACCCTGATACGCATGGCCGTCCTCGCCTTGCTGTGGGGATCCGGCTTCCTCTGGATCAAGCTCGCCCTGGAGGGCGGCCTCGCCCCCCTCCACATCACCGTCATCCGCTGCGCGCTGGGAGCGCTCGTCCTGCTGGTCCTGGCGCGCTCCGCCGGCCAGACGCTCCCGCGCGACCGCAGGACATGGGGCCATCTCGTCGTGGCCGCCTTCTTCTGCAACGCGCTGCCGTTCTTTCTGTTCAGCGTCGGCGAACAGACCGTCGACTCCGGCGTGGCCGGCGTCCTCAACGCCACAACTCCCCTGTGGTCCTTCGCGATCGGTATCGCGATCGGCACGGAGCGCGGCTTCCGCCCGCTGCGTCTGACGGGCCTTCTGCTCGGCTTCGCCGGGATCCTGCTCATCTTCGCGCCCTGGCACCAGGCCGGTCTGACCGGCGGGGGCGCGCTGGCCCTCATGGCAGCGGCGGTCAGTTACGCCGTGGCCTTCGCCTATATGGCCCGTCATCTCATCGGCCGGGGAACAGCCCCGCTCGCGCTCTCGGCGGCCCAGCTGGTCATGGCGACGGGCCTCACCCTGCCCGTCCTCCCCGCGGCCACCGCCGCCCCGGACGCCCCCACCGCCACCGCGTGGATCGCCATCGTCGTTCTGGGCATCTTCGGTACGGGGATCACGTTCCACCTCAACTCCCGCCTCATCGCGGACGAGGGCCCCACCGCGGCCGCCACCGTCGGCTATCTGCTGCCGGTCGTCTCGGTGGTGCTGGGCGCGATCGTCCTCAGCGAGGAGATCGGGATGCGCGTCGTCGCGGGCATGGCGGTGGTGCTTCTCGGAGTGGGCCTGACGCGAGGCAGGCAACAGGGCGGGAAGCAGAGCCAGAAGCAGGAGGCGGACACGCAGGGCCAGAAGCAGGAGACGGAGGCGCAGGCCGCCTCGTCCGTGCCCGATCCGGTGACGAATGCCCAGACCGGACCGTCCCGCTGACTTCTCTCTGTACAGTTACGGTCACTCATCGCGTCTTACGGGCTCTGACCCTGGGGGTGACGGACGGTGGCGGACGGGGCGGACGGACCGGAGACCGGCGCACTGACCGTGCCCGGGGCGAGACTTCACTACGAAGTACGCGGCGCGGGACCGCTCCTCCTGCTCCTCCCGGGCGGCAACTCCGACGCGGCGGTCTTTGAGGGCCTCGCCACCGTCCTCGCCGCGCACTACCGCGTCGTCTCCTGCGATCCACGCGGCAACTCGCGCAGTCGGCTCGACGGTCCGCCGGTCGACCAGCGGATCGAGGTCCACGCCGACGACGCGTACCGCCTGCTCGACCATGTGGGCGCCGCGGACGAACCGGCTCAGGTGTTCGGCAGTTGCGCGGGCGCGCTCGTCGCGCTCGAACTCGCGGTCCGCCATCCGGACCGCGTCCGTTCGACGGTCGCACACGAGCCGCCGGCGATGGAACTGCTGCCGGACGCCGAGAGACACCGGGCGTTCTTCGACGGCGTGTACGAGACGTTCCGAAGCGCGGGCGCGGGAGCGGCGTTACGGGAACTCAGCGCGATCTTCGGTGGCCGCCCCGCGCCGGAGCTGCCCGAGGCCCACGACAACACCGCCTTCTTCCTGGCCCACACGCTACGGCCGTCCACCCGCTTCCGCCCCGACCTGACCGCACTCGCGGCGCTGGCGGAACGCGTCGTGGTGGCGGGCGGCCACGACTCCCGTACCCACACGGTCCACCGCCCGGCAGCGGTCCTCGCCGCCCGGCTCGGCCAGGACCTGACGGAGTTCCCCGGCGGCCACGTCGGCTACGCGAAACACCCGGCCGCCTTCGCCGCCCGGCTCGTCACCGCCCTCACAGCCCAGGACCCGACGACCCCCACGGCAAGCGCCTCCTGAGGGCGCGGCCGGATATCTCAGTTGCCGTCGCCGCCCTTACTGCCCGATCCTGTGCGTTCGACGGGGAGATGAGGAGAGGGGTCGGGCGTGGGGCTGTGTCTGTTCCCGGACGACGACGATGCCATCGGCCCGGACATCTCCTGGTCCTACTCCGGCTTCGCGGCGTTCCGTCGGCGGCTGGCGGAGGCCGAGGGGATCACTCTCTCCCAGATGTGGGGCTTCGGCGGCGACCGCCCATGGAGCTCCGTCTCCACCCCGCTGGAACCGTTCCTCGATCACCCGGACGACGACGGCGAGCTCTCGGCCGCCGAATGCGCCGCGATCCTTCCGCGTCTGGAGACGGTCATGGCCCAGTGGCAGAGCGAGGCCACCCGAACCCCGCTCCTCCAAGCACACATCGACGACGCCCGCCAACTCGTCATCGTCCTCCTCCACTGCGTGCAGAAGAACGTCGTGCTCCAATTCGCCTGACCCCAGCGCTCCCATCGCCCCCCGGGAACCAGGGCGACCGGGGAGCCGGCAGCGGTCACTTTCCGGCTTCGGGGCCGTACCACTGGAGTGCCTGACCGGTCACGGCGGCGATGCACTCGTAGTCGTCGTCACGGTGCAGGAGCGTCAGGCCCTGTAGTTCCGCCGTAGCGGCGACGACCAGATCCACCGCCCCGGCACTACGATGCAGGCCGCGCTTGGTCAGCGCCGCCTGCGGTGGGATCACGGGCGCGGGTCCCGTGGCGGTGCGGCTTGGGCGGCCGTGAGGTGATGGGTGCCTGCGGCGGTCAGCCTGCCCGGTCGTTATGGGTCGCTGGGGCATGATGACGTCATGCAGACCCGACCTGTACTCGTCTACGACGGCGACTGCGCCTTCTGTACGACCTCGGTGACATTCCTTGAACGGCATCTGCGGCTTCGCTGCGCCATCGCCCCATGGCAGTTCACGGATTTGGACTCTCTCGGCATCACCCGGCGACGAGCCGAGTACGAGTTGCTGTGGATCACGCCGACCGGGACTGTGCACGGCGGTGCGCAGGCCGTCGCCAAACTTCTGCTGCACGCGGGCAAGGGGTGGGCATACCTGGGCGGAATGCTCACTCTGCCGCCCCTTCGCTGGCTCGCCCACGGTGTCTACCGCCTTGTCGCCAACAACCGTTCGCGGATGCCGGGCGGTACTCCGGCCTGCGCGTTGCCGGCAGGACACCGGCCAGGGCCACGTCCTACGGAATAGGCCCTGTCGCGTCGGTCAGGAGCGGAACCGGCTATTCGGGCCGCGACGGAACGAGGCCGCGCTTCTTATCGCGCGCTTCCTGTCAGCCGTATGCCCGCCGTATGCCCGCCGCGCGCACTCACGTCCACCTTTCGCGTCCGCTTTCGCGTCTCCCTTTCGGGCCTGAGGTGGATTCGCGTCCATTGCGGTATCGGATGGCGTATTAATCCGATCGAACGATGAGAATGTAGTGCGCCAAGGTAATTCTCGGCAAGGCGGCAAGGAACCGGCGCGACGAAACTCCCTTTCCTCTGCAAAGGCCGACGTCCGGTCGGGAGTACTCGCCGAACCGATTTCGTATGCGCCGGGCCCCGGGCGGACGCACAACACGCCGATGAACACCCGCGTTGAAATAGCCGTTGTGTAGCGCGTTTATGGAAATCACTCGTATGCGTCACATAAATGCGTACTCGGCGGTGTTGTATGCCAGCGACAGAAAAGGACGGCCCGCGCAAACCGGGAAGTGCCCGCTACGCCACCGTCTCACTCAGGAGTTGGTCCCTCGATGACGCTCAATTTCCCTGGCACGGCTCTATGGCGCACGATGTCGACCTGGGTTGGGGCGGTACTCACCGTACTGCTTGCCGCCACCGTGGTCGCCGCTACGTCAACTCGGGCGAATGCCATCGCCACACCGGTACCTCTGGGTACGGCCACCAGTTTCGCCGTTCTGGCCGGTCAGTCGGTCACCAACACCGGTCCCTCGGTGATCACCGGAGACCTCGGGGTAAGCCCGGGTACGGCCATCAGCGGGTTCCCGCCGGGGCTGGTGAACGGGGTGCAGCACTCCGCCGACGCGGTGGCCCTTCAGGCGCAGTCCGACCTGGTCGTGGCGTACAACAACGCCGCCGGACAGGCCACGGACGCCGCTCTTCCGCCGGACGCCGGTGGTCTGACGCTCGTTCCGGGCGTCTACACCGCTTCGTCGACGCTGGGGCTCACCGGCACCCTCACCCTGGACGCGCAGGGTGACCCCAACGCCGTCTGGGTGTTCCAGGTCGGTTCGGGTCTGACGACGGCGTCCGCCAGCCGGGTGCTGCTGATCAACGGCGCTTCCCCGTGCAACGTGTACTGGCAGATCGGCAGCTCGGCCACGTTGGGCACCGGCACCACCTTTGTGGGCACCATCATGGCCCTGACCTCGATCACGGTGACCACGAACGCGAGCATCGACGGCCGGGCGCTGGCGCGCAACGGCTCGGTGACGCTGGACACCAACAGGATCACGCGCCCGCAGTGCGCCGGCACGACCACCGGGGGGACCACGACCTCCGGTACCACCGGCGCGACCACCGGCGCCACCACGAGCGGCACCACCGGTGCCACTACCGGAGGCACGACCGGCGGCGCCACGAGCGGCGTACTCGGCGGTCTGATCACGGGCGGTGTCACCAACGGCGGTGTTCTGGGCGGTGTTCTGTCCGGCGGCGTCGTCGCGGGCAACACGGCCGGCAACATCAGCGGCGGGAATGTCACCGGTGGGAACGGCGGGAAGCCCGTCAAGCCCATCAAGCCGGGCCACGGTCACCACCACAAGCCGGGCAAGCCGCACCACGGACACTTCCCCCACCACGGGCACTTCCCCCACCACGGCGGTCCCCACCACGGCGGCCCCCACCACGGCAAGCCGGAGCACGGCGGTCCCGAGCACGGCAAGCCGGAGCACGGCGGTCCCGAGCACGGCAAGCCCGAGCACGGACACGGCCCTGAGCACGGCGGCCCTGAGCACGGCGGTCCCGAGCACGGTGGTCCCGAGCACGGCAAGCCGGAGCACGGCGGTCCGGAGCACGGCGGTCCCGAGCACGGTCAGGACAACGGCCCCGAGCAGCGCCGCGTCCCGAGCACCTGGGGCGGCCACCAGGGCTACGGCGACAAGCCGAACATGACCGGTGAGCGCACGGTCGTCACCGGCTGAGAACACGAGCACGACCGGTGGCGCGGGACGGATCGTTTCCCGATCCCGTCCCGCGCCATCGCAGAAGGTACGCGCAGAAGGTACGAGAAACACGCAGGTGAGCACCGAGTTGGAAAGGCCGGGTGGGGATGTGCCGGGTGGCGTCGAATCAGCGGATGTGAAGGACCGGGAGCGGACGGACACCGGACCGGCAGCACCGCGATCATCCGGAGAACCGCCCCCGGCACACGGACCCGCACGGCCGGCCCTCCCCCTGAAGGCAGGGATCGGCGCCGCCGTGCTTCTGTGTGTGACGGCTTCCCTGGTCCATGTGCTCATGGTGTTTCTGCATGTGGCCCCGCCGAACCCGGTCTCCCGGGAGTTCGGTCGGCAGATCACCGCGTGGGTCTACCCGCTGTTCGAGCAGAACTGGCGGCTGTTCGCCCCGGAACCGGAGTCCGTCAACCGGCAGATCTCCGCGAGGACCGCGCACACCGCTGAGGACGGCACCGTCCGGGTGAGCGCCTGGTTCGATCTGACCGAGGTCGACAATTCCGCGGTCGAGCACAATGTCTTCCCGAGCCATACGACGCAGAACATGCTGCGCCGGGCCTGGACCTCGTACTCCGAGCTGTACGGCGGCGACGACGAGCCGCGTTCGGAACGCGCCGTGATGATGCAGAAGTATCTGCGCAATATCGCGGTGAACCGTGTCGCCGCCCATCACCGCGGCACATTCGAGTCCATCCAGCTTCGTGTGATCGCTCGGCCCATCTCCGCGTCCGCCCCCGCGGACGCCGGCCGGTCGGCGGCCACGACCGCACAGGCGCCCGTCGACACCCGTCTTCTCCCTTGGTGGAAGGTGACCCCCGATGGGAACTGAACACAAGTCGCCCGCCGCTTCCGCCGCTTCCGCGTCGTTGGCCGCTTCCGCGTCGCACGCGTCGACGGCTGCTCCCGCGTCTCAGCCGCGTATCCGCCTGCGCGCGTGCGCGGACATCGCGCGACGGCTCCTCAGCCGGGCCGGTGCGCTCGCGGCGGCGCTGACCGAGCGCCCGGTGTCCCTGTACGCCGCCGCCGTGCTGCGCATCGGGTACGGACTGCTCTATCTCGCCTTCCTGGTGCGTGAGTTCCCCCACCGTGACGAGATCTGGGGACCGGGTTCGGCGTGGACGCCGGAGCTGGCGGAGGAACTGTTCGACCAGACGGATTGGGTCAGCGTCCTCACCCTGTCCGACAGCAGGGCGTATTTCGAGGTCTGTTACGCGGTGGCCGTCGTGACGTGCGTGCTGTTCACGCTGGGCTGGCGGACCAGGGCCGTATCCGTGCTGTTCGCGGCGGTGGTGGCGTCGTTCCACGCCAGGGCGATCTTCATGACGGACGGGGGAGACAACCTCATCCTCCTCATGGCCGTCTATCTCGTTCTCACCGCGTGCGGCCGACGCTGGTCCCTCGACGCGCGCAGGAACCGGCTCCGGACGTCCGGAGGCGGAGCACCGAAGTGGCGCGCGGGTCCTGCGGGTGTGTCGAACTCGGTGAGGAACGGGTTCGGGGCTCAACTCCGGGACATGCGCACCACGTTGGTCACGGTGCTGCACAACTGCGGCATGTTCGTCATCGCCGCCCAGGTGTGCGTCCTCTACGGCTCCGCCGGCCTGTACAAAGTGCAGGGCAGTTCCTGGGGCAACGGGACCGCTCTCCATTACGTACTGAACCTCGACCTGTTCCGGCCGTGGCCCGCGCTGTCCCTCATGGCGGACGGCCACACCACGCTGATCACCGTCGTCGGCTATCTGACCGTCCTGTTGCAGGTCGCCTTCCCGTTCGTCCTGTTCGGCAGGCTCAAGTACCCCGTCCTGGCCCTCCTGTTGGGCATGCACATCGGTATCGCGGTGTTCATGGGACTGCCGCTCTTCTCCGGCGCGATGATCATCGCGGACGCGGTGTTCCTCCCCGACCGCTTCTACCGGTTCCTGGGGCGTCTGTGGCGGCGTACGCCTCCACAGGACGAAGCCGTCGTGGCGCGCCCGCCCAGGGACGGCACCGTGACCGTCCCGTCTCAGCCCGGCCCGGTGGCGGTACAGAGCGTCCGCTGATCGTCTCGTTACGCGATGAGACCGGAGACGGATCCGCCACGAGGTCGCGAAATCGGACGGACATGCTGCGGGTGAACATGCGGAGATCGCGATACGCCCGGGGTGCGGTACCGGCACTCTGCTGAAGGCCGATCCGAGTGGCGCTGGGCGGTCGTGGGGTTCCTGGGTCCGTCCGCGACACAGCCTCGCGGCGAGGGCGCCGCGCCGGGGGAGCGGTGGGTGCGAGACGGAGGGGAACCGTGTTGTGACAGCAGGGGGCACAGGTGACCGCTGAACGAGTCGTGGGGACTTCCGCCTCGTCGTCGCCCCATACGTATACGCGTGCGCAGACGGATACGCGTCGCCCGGACGCCGAAGGCCGGCGGAGGAGCGTGCCGCGTCATGTCGCATGCGTGATGGATGGGAACGGCCGGTGGGCGGCACGGCGGTCGTTACCGCGTACGTCGGGTCACCGGGCCGCGGAGGCGACGGTGATCGACGTCATCGAGGCGGCGCGGACGTCGGGGGTGGAGTGGCTGAGCCTGTACGCGTTCTCCACCGAGAACTGGCAACGCCCAGGCAACGAGGTCGACTTCCTCATGCGGCTGGTGCGCCGCGTCGTACGCAAACACGCCCCGCTGCTGCACGCGCGGGGCATCCGCTGCCGGTTTCTCGGTGTGTCGGACCCGAGAATCCCCGCGGCGCTGGCCCGGGACTTCGCCGACCTGATGACGCTGACCAGCATGAACCGAGGCATGACGCTGACCGTGGCGTTCGATCACGGGGGACGCAGGGACATCGTCGAGGCGGCACGGTCCCTCATCCGCAGCGGGGTGTCGGCCGATGCCGTCGACGAGCGGCACTTCGCCGCTCATCTGCCCTTCGCCGACACACCGGATGTGGATCTCGTCATCCGGACCTCGGGTGAACAGCGCATCTCCAACTTCATGCTCTGGCAAGTGGCCTACGCCGAATGGATCTTCCCGCCGGTGCTCTGGCCCGACTTCCGCGCGCCGCACTTCATGGAGTGTCTGCACACCTACCAGCAACGCAATCGCCGCTTCGGCGGCGTGACGCAGAAGGCGAACGGAGAACCTCACCAGTGACCGACACAGGCAGCAGCCACTCCAGGCGCACCGGCTCCAGTGCCACTGACCTCGACGGAGACCGCGATCGTGGCGGGGACCGCGACCGCGTCGGCGGCCTCGACCGCGACCGTGACCGCGTTGGCGACCGCGACCGTGACGCGGCGCAGCTCGGATCCCTGTTCGGCCCGGACTCGCAGTTCCACCGGTTCTTCAACGACCCGCGCTGGGCACTGGCCATGGTCCGGGCCACGGTGCTGGAGGCCGCCCACCCGCAGATCGGCGCGGCCCTGATCGACAACTCGACGTTCGTGGCGCACCCGTGGCGACGGCTGCGGAACACCCTCGTAAGTCTCCAGCGCATGTTCGGGGCCGACGACGACGCACGGCAGAGGGAGGCGGCGCGGCTCAACCGTCTGCACACGCGGCTGAGCGGCACCGACGCACGGAACCGGCCCTACGACGCGATGGACCCCCAGGTCCGTGCCTGGGTGGTCGCGACGCTGTTCGAGAGCGCCGTCACCATGTGCCGATTGAGCGGGCAGCCGCTCGAACAGAGCGCCATGGAAAAGCTGTACGCCGAATTCCAGGCCTTCCTCGCGGCCCTGGGGGATCAGGCCGGCCATCTGCCGCCCACTCTGCGGGAGTTCTGGCAGTACTACGACCACACGGTCCAGACGGAGTTGGAGAACACGCAGGCGCTGCGCATCATCCTCTACAAGCTCTTCGACCATCTCCCGGCGCCGCCCCTGCTGGACGGCCTGCCCACCGTATGGGCGGCCGGCCGCGCGCTCGCCGGTCCGGTCATCGGCACTATCACCGTGGCGTCCCTCCCGGAACCCTTCCGCCGGCGGGCGGGTCTGCCCGAGGTCCCCGGCGCCCAGACGCTGATGCAGAGCGCGTACATGGCCGCCGGTCTGGCACGTTTCCTGCCCGAAGGCTGGATCCGGACGGAAGAACTCACCGACCTGCTCTATCTGTCCGCCGACAGCGACGATCCCCGGGCCGCGACGATCACGGCGCTGCGCGGCCGGATGAAGCGGGCCGGCGCGCTGTTCAGGCTGATCACGCCCTTTCCCGTACAGCCTGGCCCCGACGGGGGAGCCGCGCCGGGGCGGAGCGCGGAGGAGTTCTTCGACGCGGTGCTGGACCAGACTGGGGACGGCTTCCTGGACTGGCCCGATCTCGCCGCCATGGCACGGGAGTTGTCGTCCCGCCTGGATCTGGACGAACCGGAGGAGACCAGGCTCTACAACGCGTACGCCGAGTGGTGGAGGGAACTCCAGGCGGCCCTCGACACCGACGGCGACGGCCGCATCAGCAAGGAGGAGTACGCCGCCGCCGTTCCCTCTCTCGCCGGGCCCGCTCTGATCAGGGTCGCCGAGGTGCTCTTCGAGGTCACCGACACGGACGGCAACCAGTTCATCGACGCGGACGAGTACCGGGCTCTGTTCCGGACCGCGTTCCGGCGCACTGTGGCCGACGCGGACGAAAGGTACTCGCGCAGCGCGTTCGTGCAGGACTTTCTCTCGTTCATGTCGGGTCGCCGGCGTTCGAGCGCCTATGACCCGCTGCTCGCCGGGGCGTAGAGCGCGCCGGACCGCGCGCCACGTGCCGGGTGCCGTCGCGGTGGCGTCGGCGTACGGGTTCAAGTACGGGTCGGCGTACGGGCCGGTGTACGGGTCGGCGTACGGGCTGGCATACGGGTCGGCCCGCGTGGGTCGACCCGTACGCCATGAGCCATGATCAGACGAGGTCGAACCGGTCGAGGTTCGCGACCTTGGTCCACGCGTTGACGAAGTCGGTCACGAACTTCTCCTTCGCGTCATCGCTCGCGTAGACCTCCGCGAGCGCGCGCAGCTCGGAGTTCGAGCCGAAGACGAGGTCGGCGCGGCCGGCGGTCCACTTGGTCTCGCCGGTGGCGGCGTCGCGGCCCTCGAACGTGTTCGCGTCCTCGGACGTCGCCTTCCACGTCGTCCCCAGGTCGAGCAGGTTGACGAAGAAGTCGTTGGTCAGAGACCCGGGGGTCGTGGTGAGGACACCGAGCTGCGACTGCTGGTAGGTCGCGCCCAGGACCCGGAGACCGCCGACGAGGACCGTCAGCTCGGGGGCGCTCAGGGTCAGCAGATTCGCCCGGTCGATCAGCAGGTACTCGGCAGGCAGCCGGTTGCCCTTCCCGAGGTAGTTGCGGAACCCGTCGGCGGCCGGCTCCAGCGCGGCGAACGACTCCACGTCGGTCTGCTCCTGCGACGCGTCCGCGCGGCCCGGGGTGAAGGGGACCTCGATGTCGACGCCGGCGGCCTTGGCGGCCTGCTCGACGGCCGCACCTCCGGCGAGCACGATCAGGTCGGCGAGCGAGACGCGCTTGCCGCCGTTCTGGGAGGAGTTGAAGCTCTCCTGGATCCCTTCGAGGGTGCGCAGCACCGTCGCCAGCTGGTCGGGGTCGTTGACCTCCCAGCCGCTCTGCGGCTCAAGGCGGACGCGCGCGCCGTTGGCGCCGCCGCGCTTGTCGCTGCCGCGGAAGGACGAGGCCGACGCCCACGCGGTGGACACGAGCTCGGACACCGAGAGGTCCGAGGCGAGGATCTGGCTCTTGAGGGAGGCGATGTCCTCGGCGTCGACGAGCTCGTGCGTCACGGCGGGGAGCGGGTCCTGCCACACCAGCGTCTCGGCCGGGACCTCCGGGCCGAGGTAGCGCACGATCGGGCCCATGTCACGGTGGGTCAGCTTGAACCACGCGCGGGCGAAGGCGTCCGCGAACTCGTCGGGGTTCTGGAGGAAGCGCCGCGAGATCTGCTCGTAGGCCGGGTCGACACGGAGCGCGAGGTCCGTCGTCAGCATCGTCGGGGCGTGGCTCTTCGACGCGTCATGGGCATCGGGTACGGTGCCCGCCCCGGCGCCGTCCTTCGGCCGCCACTGGTTGGCACCGGCGGGGCTCTTGAAGAGCTCCCACTCGTAGCCGTAGAGGATCTCCAGGAAGCTGTTGTCCCACGTCACCGGGGTGTTGGTCCAGATACCCTCCAGACCGCTGGTGATCGTGTCGCCGCCCTTGCCCGTGCCGAAGCTGTTGCGCCAGCCGAAGCCCTGCTCCTCGATCGAGGCGGCCTCCGGGTCGGGGCCGACGTTGTCCGCCGGGCCCGCGCCATGCGTCTTGCCGAAGGTGTGGCCGCCCGCGACGAGGGCGACCGTCTCCTCGTCGTTCATCGCCATCCGGCGGAACGTCTCACGGATGTCGCGGGCCGCGGCGAGCGGGTCCGGGGTGCCGTTCGGGCCTTCCGGGTTGACGTAGATGAGGCCCATCTGGACCGCGCCGAGGGGGCTCTCCAGCTCCCGGTCACCGGTGTAACGCTTGTCGTCGAGCCAGGTGGTCTCGGGACCCCAGTAGACGTCCTCCTCGGGCTCCCAGACATCCTCGCGTCCGCCGGCGAAGCCGAAGGTCTCGAAGCCCATCGATTCCAGGGCGACGTTGCCGGCGAGAATCATGAGGTCGGCCCACGAGAGGCTCTGGCCGTACTTCTTCTTGACCGGCCACAGCAGACGGCGGGCCTTGTCGAGGTTCCCGTTGTCCGGCCAGCTGTTGAGGGGCGCGAAGCGCTGCTGACCGGCCCCGGCGCCGCCGCGGCCGTCGCTGATCCGGTAGGTGCCGGCGCTGTGCCACGCCATCCGGATGATGAACGGGCCGTAGTGGCCGAAGTCGGCGGGCCACCAGTCCTGCGAGGTCGTCAGCACCTCCGCGATGTCGCGCTTCACCGCCGGGAGGTCGAGGGTCTTGAACGCCTCGGCGTAGTCGAACTCCTCGCCGAGGGGGTTGGCCACGGCGGGGTTCTTGGCGAGGATCTTCAGGTTGAGCCGCTCCGGCCACCACCCGCGGTTTCCGCCGCCCTGCGTCGGGTGCGGGGCACGCCCGTGCGCGACCGGGCAGCCACCTCCGCTCTCCGTCTTCGCGTCTACGACGATTGCATCATGGTTCTCAGACATGAAAATCCTTCCGGACCAGGCGGATCACGGTGCTCAGGAACTGCGGGCGGTGGGACAACTGGGAACAACTGGGGCAGGGGGCCGGCGGACGACGTCGGCTTCGTCGCCCGAGAAGCCGTGGCCGACAGGAAGCCTTGGTGGACAAGAGGCCTTGGTGGACGAGAAGCCTTGGTGGACAAGAGGCCTTGGTGGACAAGAGGCCTTGGTGGACGAGAAGCCTCGGCCCGCGGGTGCGGTGAGGCAGGCACCCCGCTGACCGCGCGGCCGACGCGGCGCGGGAGTCCCGTGGCGGTGAGCGCGTCGAAAGTCACACATGAGCCCCACACGTGACGTGAGGGGAGACATGACCCACGCGCTCGCGCCCCCGGGCCCCGGAGGCCTGGACGGTCTCGGGCGGCGCGCCCCGGGCGGCCGTCACCCGCAGGCCGGCGCCGAACAGTTCGTCGGGGGTGGTCCCATCACGTCTGTGTCTCCTGCCGTACCGGAATTTTCCTGTCCCTTGGCTATCGCCGGAACCGATCCTACGATGGACGGAGTCCAAGTCAAGAAGCAGACCAAACGTATACTTAATTAGAATCCGGACGTCCACTGATAAACCTCGGGTATCCGTACAAACCTGAATAGGTGAACTGATATGAGCGACCTGCTGGAGCGACTGCGAGGACGTGGCTGGCGGATGACCTCCCAGCGGCGTGTCGTCGCGCAGGTCCTCGACGGCGACCATGTGCATCTCACGGCTGACGAGGTGCACGCGCTCGCGGCGCGGCGACTGCCCGAGATCTCCCGGGCGACCGTCTACAACACCCTGGGCGAACTGGTCTCCCTCGGTGAGGTCATGGAGGTCTCCACGGAGGGCCGCGCCAAGCGCTACGACCCCAACGCGCGCCACCCGCACCAGCATCTGGTGTGCTCCAGCTGCGGCACGATCCGCGATGTCCACCCGACCGGAAACCCACTGGCCGACCTCCCGGCGGAGGAACGTTTCGGTTTCACGGTGTCGGGTGCCGAGGTCATCTACCGCGGGCTGTGTCCGTCCTGCGGCTAGGTCCTGTCCGGGGCGTGCGGCCAGGCCCGGCCCGGGGACGCCAGGACGCGGACGCATGACTCTCTTGTCGCGCGTCACCATGCCGGGGCAGGTCCGGTCCGTGGCCGCGCCCGATCCGTCCGGCCCGCTGTACGTGACCAGTTACGGGGCAAGCCCGCTGGAGACGGTCGTGACGGTGGTCGACCTGTCGGGCGCGGTGGCTTGGCGGCGGACGTTCGCCGGGACGGGACAGCCGCGATCGCGGCTGTCCGCGGACGGCACGCTCTGGATCGCGTACCCGGATCGGACCGGCCGGGTCCTGGAGGGCGTCCTCCCGGACGGATCCACCGGCCCCACCGTCGTCCCGGAGTGCGGACCCGACGAGGAGGTCGGCGCGTTCGTCCTGCTCGACGACGGTTTCTGCGTCGCCTGGACCGGCGCCTCCCGCCTGCTGCGGAGTTCGCGGACTCAGCGGGCGCAGTGGACTCAGGCGGCGCAGCGGGCGCAGGGGACTCAGCGGGCTCCCGTGCCGCGGGCTCCCCTGCCTCCCCTGCCTCCCGCGCCGCGGCCTCGCGTAGCCCGGTACACACGCGAGGGAGCGTGTCTGTGGTCGACGCCGGTCGTGCTCGGCGCCGTGTCGTATCCGGGTGTGCTCGGGATGAGTGCGGAGACCGGCTGGGAGACGCGCCCGCTCCCGCCTTGGGTGCCGGAAGAAGTCGGTGTCGACCACTGGGAGCCGCTGCTTGTGTCGGGTGACAGGGTCGCGGCCGGTTTCAGCGACACACGAGGCAGGATCGGGAGGGCCTTCTTCCTCGACCTGGACAGTGGCGAGATCGTCTCGGCCACCTCCCCCGCTCCCACGGGCCGGAAGGCGATAGCGGGTCCGGGCGAGTTCTTGATCGGTTCCCAGGGATACGGCGCGTTCACGACGGGCCGCCATGGCCGGGATGGCGGCGAAACGGCCCGGTGGGCGAGTCATGGAGCGATGCTCGTCAACGGACAGGGCACCATCTGCGGACCCGAGCTGAAGAACGGTCTGCCGTCGACGTCGCGGTTCCGGCGACTGGCCGAGGGCAACACCCTCGTGGACGGACCCGCCGTGTCCGCCGCCCCCGGGTCCTTCATCGGCTGACCCGGTTCCCGCATCGGGAGGTCGGCGAAGTGCCCTGAACGCGACGCGCCCTGAACGCGGCGCGGCCACTGCTCGGGGCGGGTTCAGCTGACGACGGCCAGGTCCGCCCAGGAGCGCTCCGGGCCCGCCGCTGCCCATGTGTCGAGCAGTTCGGGGATCTCGTCGACCGGGGCCGCGGCCGACACTTGCTGGGTGCCGGCGTGGACGGATCGTGTCTGTTCCCGGCTTCCTTCGCTGCAGCAGGCGCAGAGGAACTCGAAGCTGCTCGCGGGTTCCGCGCCGTAGCCCTGCTGGGTGAAGACCGTCTCCAGCGCGTCGATGTCGGAGGCCGCTCCGGCCGAGACCGTCACGGTGTGGGTGGGGAGGTCCGACGTCTCGAAGCGCAGGATTTCGTCGAAGACGCTGTGGCCGCGTCCGTCCACGGTCCGCTGGCCCTTGGGTTCGCCGTCGTGCAGTACGACCTCTCCGAAGCGGCGCCCTGGGGTGACGGGAACGCTGACGACCCGTGCCCTGGTGGGGCACAGCCGCACGGCCCAGACGACCTCGTGTGCGCTGTCGGTGTCCAGGCGTACGCAGCAGATGCCGAAAGAGCCGAAGATCTCGCCCTCTCCCTCCGGCAGGGTGATCCCGAAGCCTGTCCACGCGTCCCTGGCAACGGCCCATTCCCGCAGCACTGTTGCCGCGATGCCGAGGTTCCAGAACGCCGGATCACCCTCGCCACGTGGTGCCCGTGCCGCTGCCTCCCGGCCCAGGGCGAACGCCTTGTCCCAGTTGCGCAGGAACTTGTGGGCCAGCGCCGCGTCGTACCACCAGTGAGCACTCGACGGCGCGTCGGGGAGGTGGCCGAGCAACTCCTCGTACCGGTCCGCCGCGACCTGCCACTGCTCCGTCGCCCATGCTTCACGGGCCTGCTCGTAGAGCTCCCGGGCCTTGTCCTCGTGCATTCCGCCCCCTCCGTTCACCCCGCCGACGCTGAGTAGCGGGAACCGCGGAATTCTGACACGCGCGTACCGGGACCGTTCAGCAGGGTGAGCCAGCTCAGAGGGCCCGCACGGGGGCGCGGTCGGCCATCACGCTGCCTTGCCCATCGGGCCGCCGGTACGGGCGCCGCGTCGCCCGGGATGATGCGGGAATGAATGATCAGGTTCCCGCCGTGATTCCAGCACCGGTGTTCGATCAGGAGCGCGTACCCATGCTCGTCGGCGGATCGGTGACAGCCGGGCGCTTCACGGTGACAGCCGGGAGTTTCACGGTGGGAGGCGCCGGCGTCGTCATCGGCCCGGTCGGAATGGTGATCGTCGCGGAAGCGGGTGACGCACCCGGCAGCAGCGGTGTGTGGAGCGCTGAGGAGGTCCGCCTCATCGGGCCCGCACCGGCACCGGTCACAGAGCGACTGATGGGGTCGCCTCGGGGCGTGGACGAAAGCTCGTTGCCGATCCATATCGCGGTCCGCGTCGAAGGTGGAGTTTTGTACCTGGGTACTGCCCGAGTGAGCCAGGCCGGTACCTCCGACGGTGTTCTCACCGGCTGCGAACTGCGCTTTGAAGCACCCTTGAGCAGAGAACTCCTCAACCGAGTACGTCCACCACTTCCACCTGAGCACTTGCCGGGCTTGGAATGGCTGAGGAATGTGAACGGTGACCGTGCGGCGGCTCTGGAGCAGTTCGTCAGCGGCTGGTACCCCACCGCAGATGCCACCGAATCGCTTGTCGGCGACTCTGTGTCACGCCTTCCCGGCGGATTGAGGCAGCTGTACCGGCTGGCGAAGCGGCGGCCGGGTGTCCTCGGAATCCAGAACAGGATCCTGCCCGAGCCAGACCTGCACACCGACCATGTCGGGGAGATGCTCGTCTTCGGCGTCGAGAACCAAGGAGGCTTCTTCTGGTCACTTCTGTGGACGCTTGAAGGACCCGAAGCCGATCCGACTGTCTGGTTCCGTGAATTCGACGAGGAGCCGATCGCCGAACAGGAACCGCTCAGCGGCTTTCTGCTTCAGTTCTCCCTCTTCGAGGCGTCCATGGGCGCCGACTACCTCGCCCTGACCCGCAAACTCACGGCACCACAGGTCGAGCAACTCGCCGAAGCGCTGCACCTTGTGCCCCTGCGTCCCTTCTGGCCCTGGGCACCCAAACACTTCTATGTGGCCCCCGGCCTCGTCATGCATGTCAGCAGTGAGGACCGCGAAGCATTCGATGTCTGGGCCGGCGCCACCCACCGAAGCGCCCTGGACCCGCTGGCCGACCTCCCTGTCGACTGGAACCGGTTCGATGGCTGATTGGTCTCAAGAGCCCAGCTGACGGTCGGCCCGGACGCGCCGCCGGTACCGGTACCAGCACTGCTGACCGACCGCCCCCTCAAGGACATGGCCGCCAAGGTCGGCGGACTCCTCTGGGCCCGGCCGGCCCGCCGCCGAGACCCTGGCACCCCCCGGCCCCCCGGCCCCCCGGCCCCCCGGCAACCCCCCTGGCCGACCTTCGTGGGCCCGCCGGCCGTCGCCGGGCCATTCAGACGGTGGTGGTGATCCGGTGGATGGTGAGCGTCACCGCGCCGCGCCGGTAGTGCGGCCCGGCCACGTCGTCACAACGGAGGTCAGTGTCCGTGGTGACCCCTCACCTCTTCGTGCCGGAGCCGGGCACGACCGACCGTCACCGGCCGGGACTCGGCTGTGCTCGACGTCCCGTTGGCCCATGTGCCGGTCACCTGAACGCTCACCCTGTTGCCGAGGTACTTGCCCACGAGGTGGAACCGTGACTTGGTCGCGTCCGCCACCCGCTTGCCGTTCACGAGCCACTGGTAGCTGAACTTCGCGTCCGGGACCCACTTGCCCGGGTCGGCGGTCACGTACCCGCCGACCTTCGGCGAGCCCTTGATGACCGGTGTGCCCGTCACCTTCAACCGATAGTGATAGAAGGTGACGTTGCTGGGACCGTTCGGGTCCGGCTGCTCCCGGTTGAGGATGTTGAGGGTCAGACCGTTCCGTGTCTCCAGGAACGACAGGCCTTCGACCTCCTGGTCGTAGGGAACCTTGAGATTGAAGAGGACCTGGACCTCGCCGGTCTTCAGGTTGGCGCGGGAAATGTTCTTCCCCGCGTCGTTCGAGGCGAAGTACATCCAGCCGTCATGGATCTTGCCGCCCTGGGCCTGGTCGATCGACTGCGACAGCGGGATGTATCTCTTGGACGTCCAGTCGCGCAGGTCGTAGACGGCGATCTCCGTCGCGTTGTCGTAGGCCATGCCGTAGGCGAGGCCCTTGTGCGCGTCGACGGCCACCCAGCTCGCGATGTCCTGCACGCCGTGCGGCGGGTTCAGGGCAGCGGCGTGGCCGGTGAAGCTCAGATGGGCGGCGTTGTAGACGGCGAACACCGGCGTGTCGTATCTGCTGCCGGTCACCGCGTCGCGCGTGCTGGTGTCGAGCGAGATGTAGAGCTTGCCGTTGGCGTAGTCGATGTCGCCGATGTGGTTCAGGCCCTTGTAGGCGAGCGGCGAGGGGTTGGCCAATTCGGCCGGAATGGCCGGCGAGCTCTTGAAGATGGTGTTGTACCGCATGTCCGTGATCTCCAGCCCGTTGCTGCTGGAGAAGTACCAGTGGGTGCCGTCAGTGGTGACGCCCTGGCCGCGCGAGCTCTCGGCCTCGCCGGTGAACACGTCCTTGCCGATGAGCTCCCACGTCTCGACCTCCCGCGCGGGTGCCGCCGCCGCGGGTGCCGCCCCCGCCACGGGTGCGGCCACTACCGGTCCCGCCACCACGGCCGCGCCGGCCAGGGCGACTCTGCCGATGAAATTCCTTCGGGTGAAACTTCCCACGATGACTCCATCTGATCTGCCGACGGACGAGCTGTCCGCTGTGTCGGACTAAGTCGTACGAGGGCGAGTTTGCGCCGCCACGGCGGCAGTGTGACCGGGCGCTTAACCTCGAATCATCAGCGGTCGTGAGCGCACGGGCACAGGAGCGGGCCCCGGCGGATTCCTTCCGCCGGGGCCCGCTGTTTTTTCTCGGTGTCCGGTGAACGGGAGCACCTTCTTCGGTGTCTGGTGAACGGGAGCGCCGTCCCGTTCACCTCGTCAGCCGAAGGTGAGCTTGTTGGTGCCCCACGCCGCGGACGAGGCGACGACGGCGGTCGCGGCACCGATGGTGAGCTTGCCTCCCGCGTGCAGTTGGACACTGCCGTCCGCGGCGAGGGCCCAGATGTCGGGGATGCCGTCCCCGCTGACGTCCGGGGTGCCGCGGATATGGGTGATGGGTGTGGTCGCCTCGCTCCAGCCCTCGGCGTAGACGGTGTCGTTGCCGTAGAGGGAGTCCGCGGCAGTGGCGAACGAGGCGACGGTGGAGCCGCCGTTCACCGTGTCCTTCACACCGTGGCGCAGGACGAGACGGTCGGAGGTCCGGGAACGGAACAGCAGATCGGGAGCGCCGTCGGCGTTGTGGTCACCGACGGAGACGAGGTCGCGGTCGCCCCAGGTCGTGGCGGCGACCCTGGTCGCGGTGGTGAAACTGGTACCGGTGTAGCCGGTGAGGATCCAGAAGCCGCCGCCCTCGGTGCGGACGAACAGGTCGGACTGTCCGTCCAGGTTGATGTCCCCGGCGATCATCTGCGTGAACGTGGCCGGGGCGGGACCGTTCTCGGGCAGCAGCACGCTCATGCGCTGAGCGATGTCGACACCGCCGTAGCCGTCGCCCTTGTAGACGTAGAGCTTGTCGTCGGGCATCCGGGCGAAGAGGTCGTTGATGCCGTCTCCGGGCTGGACGTCCCGATCGTGGGTGAGCAGCGCGGGCTCTCCGGCCGCGCTCACCCAGTAGTCGGCGTACTCCTCGGGGTCGAGCGGCGTGCCGTTCCGGTGGGCGGCGGACAGGCCGACGCCCACGTTGCCGGCCGAGTTGCCGGGGTAGGTCCAGAGCTGTCTGTCCTCGTGGATACCGATCAGGTCGGGGTAGGCGTCGCCGGTGAAGTCGCCGGGTCCGTCCGCCTTGTCGCGCGGGGTGACGTAGAAGATGTACTTGGTGCCGGGCGAGACGTTGCCCCCGCTGTCCACGGCGCGGACGTAGAAGACGTTGGGACCGGCGAAGTGCGGTTTGAGGTCCACGGTCACCGACGCGCCGGCCGCCACGTCCTTGCCACCGAGATAGCCCGTCGTGTTGAAGGACCACTCGAACCTGACGACGTCCTCGTCGCTGTCGGGCGCGATGGTGAAGCCGCCCGCCGTGCCGAACTTCACCTTGGACCAGACGCTGCCGTCCTCGTCCGTCTCGGGGAAGTCGGTGGAGGTCACGATCGGTTCCTCGGGGACGTCGCTGTCGAAGAGGAAGTGGCAGAACGTCGGGGCCGTGGTCGGTGACCAGGCGGAGCCCGCGCCGCTCGCGTCAATGGCGCGTACGTGCCACCGATAGATCTTCTTGTTGTCGAACTCCGACTTGGCCACGGTGAGGGAGGCCTTGCCGGAGCTGTCCACGGTGACCTTCTCGTCGACGATCTTGTCGTCGACGTTGTCGCTCCGCCACACCTGGAAGTGCAGGTACTTCAGGTTCTGCTGGACGGAGGTGTCGTCCGGGTCGGAGGATTTCGCCGACAGCACCAGGTCACGCTTGCCGATGTGCTGGGCCGGCGAGGTGCGGTCGCAGCTCACGCCGCCGGGTGTCTGGTCCAGCGACTTGGGGGCCGCGGGCTTGCGGTTGTAGACGAGGTTGAGCCGCGGTGAGCCGTCACCCTCGGCCTTGAACTTCTTCCACGGGTACGCCGACTTCTCGTCCGACGCCTGCAGTCCGAGGGTGAGCGAGTACCAGCCGTTGTCCGCGGCGTCCTGGGCGATCGAAGCGGCGTCGTAGGAGACGTACGCGTCCGGGCAGGAGGAGTTGTAGCCGTGGGCGAAGGACTTGGTGCCGATCAGGGACAGCCAGGACGGCTGATTGCTCCAGGTGGTCTTGGAGGAGATGCTGCCGGTGTGCCACACCTCCATCGAACGGGCGGAGCAGGACCAGGCGTAGGTCTCGCGCAGACTGATCGAGGCGGAGGTGACCGTGGCGCCCTTGATGTTCCGGTCCCAGCCGAGGCGGAAGAAGGACCGGGAGGTGCCCCACGTGGTGGCCTCGTAGCCGACCCGGGCTTCTGTGGTGCCCGTGTTGTAGTGGGCGCCGTCGTAGAAGCTGGAGGTGGGGAAACGGTCGTAGGCCGTGGTCCAGTTTCTGGTCTTGCCGTAGATCGTCGGGTCGATGAAGACCGGGTACTCCGTGTCCTCGGCGGTCAGCAGGCCCTTGTCCGGGACGATGCCCAGGGTGCTGGAGGTGGTGCCGGGAGCGCTCAACTCGGCTTCCGCGACGGCGACATGGGCGTTCATGTCGGGTCCGGCGAGTCCAGGAAGGGCCCATACCTCGGCATCGGTCGGGGCGGCGGCCCGCCGCAGGCCGGCCGGGACGATACCGCCACCGGTCCCGGAACCCCCGTACGCGGCGGCCGACGGATCGTCGGTGCTCGGGGGCTCGGGAGTACGGGACGGACCGGTCTCCTCGGGCTCCGCGGTCGGCGTCGGTCCCTCGGTGTCCAGGGGCGGGGGCTCCGGTGCCTCGCTGATCTCCTCGCCAGGCTCCTCCGAGTAGGAGGGTGAGGGGTCCTCGGAGGGCTCGGCGGGTTCGGGGTCGTCCCCGTCGGTGACGGCGCGGGTGCCGGCGGAGTCCCACATGTAGGGGGTGGGGCTCACCGTGATCTCCTCGCCCCCGGCGTCCTCGCCGGTGACGACCTGAGTGACCGGGTCGAGCCGGAAGTACAGGTCCGGCGAGGAGAGTCCGTAACTCAGCTTCTCCAGCGCCGGGTTGGCGGCGGCCTCGGCGTTGTGCACGATCAGCACGTGGGTGAAGCCGCTGTCCTGGGCGGTCAGCAGCAGGTCGACATCCGTGAACACGTTCCGGTACAGAGCGGCGGCCCCGTTGATGACGGGCTCGGGCAGCGCGCCCGGCCAGCTCAGGGTGACCTGGTGGCCGGCAGTGGTGAGGGTGGCCAGATCGGTGTATGTGGCGCTGTCGTCGGCGGCTTGGAGGGTCCCGCCGCTGTCGGTGACCCGGTACACGGCGCGGCGGGCGGACGTACGACTGCTCGTAGCTCCGGCCGTGCCGTTCGAGCTTCGGGCCTCGCCGTCTCCGCCGCGGGAGAAGACCACCGGGTCGGCGGCGGCCTTGGGCGTCCAGCCGTCCTCGACGGCGGTGAGCGTGGTGTCGATCGGCTTCCAGACGCCGTCCACCTTGGCCCGTACGGGAGCCCCGTAGGCGATCAGTTCGAAGCTGCCGTCCGGCCTGGCGTAGGTCGTGGAGGTCTCGTTGCGCAGGGCCTCCACCTCGACGCGCTTGCCCGACGCGACGGCCTTCTCCTGTGCCGCTTCCTCGTCCAACGGGCCCGACGAGACGGCACCCAGTACTACTTCGGGCGGAACGAACTCCCCGGCTGGGAGAGCGGCGAGGCGACCACCGCCTCGGTCCTGGCCGCCCCCGTGGCCGGCAACCAGCCCGGCGAGCCGTGCTACGCGACGAAGTTCGAGGACTCCTTCTGCACTCAGGCCTGGCGCTGGAATCTCGACTACGTCGTGGACCCGCAGGGCCACGCCATGTCGCTGTGGTGGGGGAGGGAGAACAACTACTACGCCCAGAACATGAAGTTCGCCGATCCGGTGCTCTACCACCGGGGCGGCTTCCTCCGAGCCATCAAGTACGGCCAGGACGAGAGTTCCCTGTTCGACGCCCAGCCCCTCGCGCGGGTGGACTTCGCCGTCGACGAACGCTGCTTCGGCGAAGGAGTCTGCGGCGAGGCCGACTTCACGTCCGGCGACTTCGACAAGAACCGCGTCTGGTACGACACCCCGGCCGATCTGTACTGCTCAGGTGCCGCCGACAAAGACTGCTTCGTCCCCGTACCGACCTTCTGGTCGCGCAAGCGCCTCACCCAGGTCACCACGAAGGCCCAGCGCAACCAGGGTTCGACCGCGCAGACAACGGTCGACAGCTGGACACTCCAGCAGTCGCTGCCCGCCGACCTGACGGACGAGGGCGCCGCGCTGTGGCTGGAGTCCATCACCCGCACCGGCTACGAACCCGACGGAGAGACCACCAAGACCCTCAACCCGGTGCGGTTCGTCGCGAACAGCCTGTCGATGCCCAACCGGGTGCAGGAGGGCGCCGGGGACCCGAACCCGGTCTTCGACCGGTTGCGTATCGCCCGGGTCGTCAGCGAGTACGGCGGCGAGACTCTCGTCAATTACAGGGCGCCGACGGGCTCCTGCAAGACAGGCAGCGGCTTCCCGGAACCTGAGGACAACACCGGGCTGTGCTTCCCGGTCTACTGGCACCCGGACCCGGACAAGAGCGACGAGACCATCGACTGGTTCAACAAGTACGTCGTCGAGTCGGTCCAGGAGAAGCCGGCCGTCACCGGCGTCCCGGACGTCAACACCTCCTACGACTACGACGACGAGGGCGGCGGCGCCTGGGCGCTGAACCAGGCGGAGTTCTCCAAGAAGAAGACCCGTACCTACGACCAGTGGCGAGGCTTCTCCCTGGTCAAGACGGTCACCGGGGAGAACTCCGCCACCCCGTACACCGGCACTCGGCAGTCCCTGTCGGCGACCCGCTACTTCCGCGGGATGAACGGCGACCTGCTGCCCGACGGCTCCACCCGCTCGGTGACAGTCGAGGACTCCGCGGGCCAGGCCGTAGCCAAGGACGAGGAGGCCTTCCAGGGCCGGGTCGCCGAGACCCTCACCTACACGGCGAACGGGGGCGAACTCCTCACCCGCTCCGTCGACAAACCGAAGGCCATACTGCTCGCCTCGCGCACCCGCGGCGACGGAATCCCGCCGCTGGAGGCCTACCGCGTCCAGGACGCCGAAAGCATCTCCGTCACCCGTGCCTCGGACTCCGCGAACGGGAACCCGACGTGGCGGACCACGAAGACCGTCACCGAGTACGAGGACGACTACGGACTGCCGGTCCAGGTCGAGTCGCTGGGCGACACCGCGGACCCGGACGACCAGACGTGCACCGTCATGTCGTACGTCCACAACACGGCCAAGCACCTGATCGGCCTGGACAAGCAGACGCTGACCACGGCCGGCACCTGCGCCCAGGCGGCGTCGGCGGAGGCCGAGGACTGGATCTCGGGTTCCCGTGTCGCGTACGACGGCGGGGAGTTCGCCGCCACACCCGCGATCGGGCAGGCCACCAAGACCTGGGACGTCAGCGGCACCGGCGGCGGCTGGACGGTCAGCGGCACGATCACCTATGACGACTACGGGCGGGTCAAGACCGCCGACGACGCCGTGGGGACGACCGACACCACCACGTACGTGCCCGACTCCGGGCAGGTGTACTCGATCGAGACGACCAACGAGCTCGGGCACACCGCCACGACCTACGTCGAGCCGGGACGCGGCACCTCGCTGAAGGAGACCGACGCCAACGGCCGTACCACCGAGTACGCCTACGACGCGCTGGGGCGTACGACGGCCGCCTGGGGCGCCGCCACCGGGACCACCGCCACCGCTCCGGCGGTGAAGGTCGCCTACAACACCACGATCGGCCAACCGGTGTCGGTGGTGACGTCGGCGCTGACCAACGAGGGCACCTACGCGGACAGCGTGGTGATCTACGACGGTCTGGGCCGGGAGCGGCAGAAACAGGAGCCGGCGGTCGGCGACGGCCGGCTCATCACGGACGTGCTCTACACCAGGAACGGCACGATCGCGCAGACCAACAACGCCTACTACGCCACCGGCGAGCCGTCCTCCATACCCTTCGAGCTGGACTCGGACTCCCAGGTGCCGAACGCGACGCTGTACGCGTACGACGGACTGGGCCGGGTGCTGACGGAGACGCCGTACGAGGCGGGTGTGGCGAAGCCCCGGAAGGCGTCGAGGAACGAGTACGGCTACGACAACTCGACGGTGATCGAACCCGAGGGCGCGGCGGCGCAGCGCAGTTACTCCGACGCGCTGGGCCGCACGGTCCGGGTGGACACCTTCACGGACGCGGCCCGCGAGACCTTCCGCAGCACGGAGTACACGTACGACCCACGCGGGGACATGGTTCTGGCGGAGGACTCCGAGGGCAACGAGTGGTCCTGGGAGTACGACGCGCGTGGCCGCCAGACCGTGGCCACCGACCCCGACACCGGCACGACGAGGACGACGTACGACGTGGCGGACCGCCCCGTGACCGTGGAGAACGGGCGCGGTGTGACGGTGTGGAACAAGTACGACGTACTGTCCCGCGTCATCGAGCAGCACGAGGACGACGCCGCAGGCCAGCTTCTGACGACCACCCTGTACGACACGCTGCCGGGCGGTCTCGGGCTGCCGGCCTCGTCGACCCGGTACACGGACGACCAGGGCTACAAGACTTCCGTGACCGGTTACACGGCCGACTACCAGCCGACCGGCAAGACGGTCACGCTGCCGGCGGCGCTGGCGGCCGAGTACGGGCTGAAGGAGTCGTACACCTACAGCTACGACTACTCGAAGACGGGTCTGCTGACATCCGCGACGCTGCCGGCGGTGGGCACGCTGGACAGCGAGCGACTGGTGGTCCGTTACAACGAGGACGGCCTGCCGGTCTCGACGTCCGGGGACGACTGGTACGCGGCGGAGACCACCTACTCGCCCTACGGCGAGGTGCTGCGCACGACCAGCGGCGAGCAGCCGAACCGGGTGTGGACGACGAATCTGTTCGACGAGTCGAGCGGTGAGCTGCAGCAGAGCATCGTCGACCGGGAGTCGATCAGCGACACGACGACGGTGGCCGATCACCGGGTCAACGCCCGTTCCTACGCCTACGACCCGGCCGGCAACGTCACCTCGATCGCGGACCGCGTCGACGGGGTGACGGACCGCCAGTGCTTCACCTACGACGCGCTGGGACAACTGGCCGAGGCCTGGACGGCACCGTCGGCGTGCACCGCGCCGGGCAAGACGGTCGCGGCGCCGGAGTACGCGGACGGCACGGCCAACGTCACGGCCGCGGCGGACGGTTACTGGCAGTCGTACGAGTACGACGCGATGGGCAACAGGAAGAAGCTCGTCGAGCACGACCCCGGGCTCGACGAGGAGAAGGACGCCACGACGACCTACGCGTACGGGGCCGAGGACGGTTCCCAGCCGCACACCCTCACCGGGATGTCGACCACGTACAGGGCCGACAGCGGACCGCGGGTCACGAAGGCGGCGGAGCTGACCTACAACGCCACGGGCGACACCGAGACCCGTACCTGGGACGGCGACGAACAGGCGCTGGACTGGACCTGGGACGGGCAGGTCGCCCAGGTCACCGGCTTCGGCGAGAACGGGGCGGGGGCCTGGGTCGGCCTGGCGGGAAAGTGTCTGGACCTGTCGTCCTCGTCCACGACCGCCGGCACCGCGCTTCAGTTGTGGCAGTGCAATGGGACGAAGGCGCAGCAACTGCGCATCGACCGCTCGTCCTCCGGTTCCTCGGGCGATCCGGCCACGGGTGCGCTGAAGGTCCTGGGCAAGTGCGCGATGCCGAAGGGCGGGGGCACCGCTGCCGGGACGGCGGTGGTGATCGCCGACTGCACCGGGGCGGCCGACCAGCAGTGGACGGCCACGTCCGACGGTGCGCTGAAGCACAAGTCGTCCGACAAGTGCCTGGACGTACCGGGCTCCAACTCGGCGAACGGCACCGATCTCCAGCTCTACACCTGCGACTCCGGCAGCTCGCAGACCTGGACGCCGAACGAGCAGACCAAGTACATCTATGACGCCTCCGGCCAGCGGCTGATGGCGATCGGCGCGAACGAGCGCACCCTGTACCTGGGCGACGCGACGGTCACGATGAACGCGGACAAGTCGCTGTCCTCGGTGGAGCGTTACTACGCGCAGCCGGGCGCGCCCACGGTGATGCGGCACGCGACCGGCAGCGGTGCGGCGACGCAGTCGGTCCAGATCGCGGACCAGAACGGCACGGCGTACATCAACGTGGCGCTCGCCGAGGGCAACAGGGTCCAGTTCTCCAAGACCGATCCGTTCGGCAACGAGCGTGCCGAGAGCGGCGCCTGGCGCTCGGACCGTACCTACGTGGGCGGCGACGACGACAACGGCAGCGGCCTGGTGCATCTGGGGGCGCGGGAGTACGACCCGGTCACGGGCCGGTTCCTGTCCGTGGATCCGGTGCTGGACCTGGCCGATCCGGTGCAGATGAACGGGTACGTGTACTGCGAGAACAATCCGGTGACCTTCGCGGATCCGTCGGGTCTGGCCTCGGAGAGTGTCGGCGGCGGTGGTGACGGCGGCCCGTCGTCGGGCGACGAGGCCTGGGCGAAGCAGCAGTTGAACACCTCACTGTCGGACATCATCCTGTCCGTCGGCTGGGCCGCGCTGAAGGAGTTCGTCGGCTGGAACGACGTGGTGGGCTGCTTCTCCCGGGGTGATCTGTGGGCATGCGGCAGCCTCTTCGTCCAGGCCATCCCGTGGTCCAAGCTCTACAAGATCCCCTCGATCCTGAAGGCGGCGTCCCGGATCGCCGGGGCCGTCGACGCCTGGATGAAGGCCAAGGAGAAGGCCCGCAAGATCATCGAGTTGGCGCGGAAGGCCCGGGAGCTGGCCCAGAAGGCCAAGGAGGCGAAGAAGCGGGCGGCGGCCCTGGCCGCACAGATAAGGAAGAAGGCGCAGCAGGCCGCCACGAGACTGGCGAAGAAGGCCGCGCAGAAGACTGGCAACGCGGTCCAGAAGGCGAAGAAGTCGGCGGCTGCGAAGCCTCCCGCCAGGCCACAGGCAGGCAAACAGTCGGGCGGCGGGGGCGCGAGCTGCCCGAGCGTCGACAACAGCTTCACGCCCGGCACGATGGTCCTGATGGCCGACGGCACCACCAAGCCGATCGAGGACGTCGAAAACGGCGACAAGGTCCTGGCCACCGACCCCGAGACCGGCGAGACCGCGGTGGAGACGGTCACGGCGGAGATCAGCGGGGAGGGCGTCAAGCACCTCGTCAAGGTGACCGTCGACACCGACGGCGCCCAGGGCGACCGGACGGCGACGGTCACCGCGACCGAGGGCCACCCCTTCTGGGTCCCCGAACTGCGCGAGTGGGTCGATGCCACCGCCCTGAGGCCGGGCCAATGGCTCCGCACCAGCGCCGGCACCCACGTCCAGATAACCGCGCTTGAGCGCTGGACGACGCAGCAGGCCACCGTCCACAACCTCACGGTCAGTGACCTGCACACGTACTATGTGCTGGCGGGTACGACGCCGGTCCTCGTCCATAACTGTGGTGGTGGGGCCGTCAATGAAGGTCATCTGCAGGGCCTGGTTGACGATATTACGGATGCCGCGGGGGGCGGGGCGGGATTTCGAACGATGGGTGGGCTGCATGTGGATGTCTCAGCGGATAGGGGACTCGATTTCTTTGCCGTGGGTGCTCGTGCTGATATGACTCCTGCCCAATTCGCACCGCTTCCTGGGCTTGGTGAAACCACCTTTGGCTTCCGAATTCCGCAACCAGCTAGGTTGGTTACGCGGGATAATCTGTGGCATGCCGAGGTGAAGCTATTCAACGAGGTCGTGGGCGGGCTTCAGCTGCAGCCTAGGTTGTTGATCGTAAGTCGCCCGATTTGCCCGCGCTGCGAGAATTTTCTGGTCCAACGTGGCGCGACGCTTACATCGGAAACTTCCGCAGCTTGGTGATTGTCGGACAAGAAGGGACTGAATTAGTATGGAATTGGAAGGTTTGACTGCCGAAGCGACAGGGGCCCTCTGCTGTGCAACGTCCCTGCGGATCGGGGGTGCCCTCTATATTCTTGCGGAGGCTGCCGGTTTCGAGGATTCCTACTATCGTGTAGATGCCGGGCTGCGAGCGGGCATGAGGTCATATGAGGGGCGTGAATTGAATTCGGCAGCCCTCGAAGAGGGACTAGTGGCGCATCAAGAATTGTCGGCAACATTTCCATCTGGGCGCTCCGAATCGGAGTTTTTTAGGGCGGGCCTCGATGTTGTCGGACTGGGGCTTGAAGCGATATCTCGTGAGGCAAGTCCAGATCTCGTGGCCGAAGTATTCCAAAAGGCTATGGATGCGGCGTCACTATTGCAGGCGCTGGCGGGCCCAGGGCCTGAAGAATTCGAGCTCGCCTGCCAGGAGAAATCGGTTACTGCGGCACGCGTGCAAGGCATCGCGGGAGTGCGAAAGGTGGCAGGAGAAGGGGCCCTTCAATATCGCAGAGTCGCACAATCCGTTGAGTCAAATGAGTCTGAGCAGTGAGTCTGAGCAGCTGAACGAGACGCTGACGCATCGGCAACAGGCCCCACCGTAACGAATCCGGTGGGGTCGCTGCCGGCACCCCGGCCACCCCGGTCGTCGGCAACAATCCCGCACAACCACGGACACTCACGCACGTCACCGGACCAGCAGACCGTACTTGACCTGCGAAAAAGCAGGTCGAAGGCTTCGCGTAGCACACGTACTATGTGCTGGCGGGGGCTACGCCGGTCCTCGTCCATAACTGCAATGGTGGAACTGCTCCGAATGGAGCTGCCTGCTCTTGCAATGGCTCGACGAACCCTTCAAATGCGGACCTGGTCCAAGCCATTGCCACTCGTGCTCAAGCTCGACTGGGTGGCAGTGGGACGGTCTCGGGAACATGCGTATCCCGATGCTCTCCTTACTCGCTACCAGGGCATCTACGGGAATCGTGGTCTGATTACCGAACAAAGCTACTTGAGGAAATTTCCCGTCCCAAGAGGCGCGACGGGAAGCGCACGGCCAGATGTCTTTGATCCGGCTGGCGGTATCGTGTATGACTACAAGTTTGTCAAGAATCCCGGCCTGGGGATCGGGAAGTGGCAAGCGGATAAAAACGCCCTAAACGTCCCAGGTGTGAATCTGACAGTGGAGGTGAACCCGTGAGCAAGGTAGATGTAGCGACAGTCAAGCGGGTTACAAAGGACTGGGCAAGTGCGTACTCAGAGTTCGTTGTATGGCGACCGTTGAGACTGCTCAGGCGCATCGGCCCGGTGCTCCAAGGCGTCACGCTCGACCGATCTACCTCTGGTGATGCGTACTTCCCGACCGTGCACATCCATGCACTCACACGAGAGTTCCCCGTCATTTCCCTGACCGTTGGTCAGCGTCTTGTCACGAGTTCTGGGGTACAGGAGGCTGTCAAATTCTCTCGTCATGTGGAGAATTACCGTGACGCTTCTAGGTGTCTAGCCGAGCAGGCTGGCCTGAGTTTAGATGTAAGGCCGACGATTGAGGACATTGTCCAAGAGCTTCGTGCCTTTGCTGTCTCTCAGCAAGCTCAAGGTAGCCCGCCTGCAGTGAATGAAGTTGAGGACAGCGTCCTGATACCTGCGGCAAATGGATCTGTTGGTACTGTAGAGGAGAGCTTGCAGCTAGCCCGAGACCTTCTGGATAGCTGGCCCAAAGCGCGACTTCCGCTGAATTGAACTTCGGGGGAGAAATGGTTTGATGGGCTAGTCGAAAAGGCGGGAGATGTTGGTTCTCTTTGCGAGACCGTAGATAGCCAGATCGCCTTTCACAAGCTTGCAAAGGTCCGAGAGGATTAGGCTGTAGGGATATGAGGTTGGCCCCTCTGGATTTGATTCCGGTGGGGTTTCTTCGGTGTCGGACGGCAGTAGTTGACGGCAACGTCAGCGGACGAGTGCTGCACAAAGCGGTGGATCGTCACCGTCGTCGGGTCGGCTGGTGGTCTCGTTGAGGTTGAGGAGGGCGTTGCCGAGGAGGTCGATGGCGTCAGAATTCAGCCCATCCAAGGGTGCTGAGTACAGCGCTTTCGGGCAGCGGCTTGTCAACAACCCGACGTGCAGCGAGCGGACGGTATTCCGGTGGAGAGCGGGACGGACCCGCCCGGAGTCGCTGTCCGCTGATACCCGCCGCGTGTTGCAGGCCATGTTCGGCTGTGACGTCGCGGCGCTGTTGACTCCTCCCCCGCTCGCCGAAGATTCCCCGGCACCCGCGTTCAATCTGGAGCACGAGATCAACATGACCGCACGCGATGCTCAGGACGACGCCAGCGCGACAGCCGCGGCGTCCGTCTCCGACACCAGCCTCGACCAGCTCACCGACGACGTGGCGTCGCTCGCGCACGCCTACGCTTCCCTCCCGCCGATTGAGGCGTTTCGGCGCGGCCGAGTGCTACAGGAGGAGCTTCAGAGCCAGCGGGATCGCACGCAGATTCCCGCCCAGCAGCAGCGTCTCCTCGAATTGACAGGCCAGACGATGGCGCTGCTCGCTGCGGCGGCCTTCGACCTCGGCTCCTTCACCAACGCTCGTCGCCTGGCCCGTGCGGCTGACCTCTACGGGGAGAGTGCGCGCTTCGAGCCTCTGCGGGCGTACGCGGATGGCATCCTCGCGTACGTCGCCTACTTCACGGGCATGCCCGCCGAGGCCGTCAGCAAGGCGCGACGGGCCCAGACGTACGGTGGCCTGGGCGACATCGCCCGACGCCGGCTTCTGGCCATCGAAGCGCGCGCACACGGATACCTCGGCGACACCGATTCCGCCCGCCACACTCTCCGGCTCTCCCTGGAGGCCGACAGCGGGACACGCGACGATCTCCACGACGGTATCGGAGGTGAATTCGGGTTCAGCGCCGAGCGGTTGGCCATGTCCAGCAGTTCGACCGCACTCTTGATCCACGACGGGGACCAAGCCGAGCAGTCGGCACGCCAGGCCCTCGAACTCATCAGCCGGAAGCCACAGGCCGGCCGTTCGGCGCACGTCCTCGGAGGTGCCGCCGCGGACCTCGCCATGGCCCGGCTCCTGTCGAACGACATCGAGGGAGCGGCTGACGCGCTGACGCCTCTATGGAATATCCCTGGGGACCAGCGCGTGACCGGGGTCCTCGTACGGACGGGCCAGATCCAGCAGTTCCTCACGCAACCGGCGTACCGCACCTCGACGCTGCCGCGCGAACTGCGTGACCGCGTCGAGGACTTCACTCGTACCGCGAGCGCTCACCAGCTCAGCACCCGTTCCGCGCTGCTCCAGTTGGAAGCCTGACTCAGGCCAGAGAAGCGAGGATCTTGGCCTCCTTCTCCGGGGCGATCCCGTGTTCCGCCCACCTCGGGTGGTCCACGGGACGCCCGTCGGCGGCAAGCCACGCCCACGTTTCACGAATGGATTCGGCGATCGGCCGGCACCGCAAACCTGCGGCCAGTGCCCGGCTGGAGTCGACCGACCACACACCCGCGTGCGTCCGCCACAGAGGCAACTCGGTCCACTGCGCGACGCCGTGATCGGTCAGGACGCCCGGTTCCACCCATTCCGGCGTCCCGACCCCGCCGGTGACGGCCAGGCACTCACCGAGAAAGCCGGCGAAGGTGATGCCGTCGGGGTGGGTGACGTTGTACCCGCCGCTCGTCTCGCCGGCCGCCTGGTCGAGTGCGAACTCGGCGACATCGCGGACATCGACGGGTTGGATGCGCTGGCCGCTCGGAGCGGGCGCCAGAATCTTCCCGCCGCGCTTGGCCCTGGTCAACCACCAGGGAAGTCGGCCAACGTACTCGCCGGGCCCCAGAATGACCCCGGGGCGCAGAAACACCGCCGAGTCACCGAACACCTCGGTCACGGCCTGCTCTCCGCCGGCCTTCTGGAAGCCGTAGACGGTGGGGCTGCCGTCCTCGCCGGTGTACCCGTACGTCTCGTCCGCGTCGGCGGGGCAGTCCAGCAGCGGCGAGTGGTCCGTGAGGGCCTGGTGCGGCCAGCCCTGGTAGGCGGACACGGTGGAGATGTGCACCCATCGCCGGGCCACAGCACGGAGGGCAGTGGTAGCCAGGAGTACATCGCGGGGCGGGAAGTCGGAACTGGACGTGTCGATAAGGGCGTCCCACGGCCCTTGCAGGGCAAGGCGACGGAGGTCATTCCGGTCCGTACGGTCCCCATGAACGGGCTCGACGCCTTCGACGTCGTGTCCGGACCGCCCCCGGTTGAAGGTGGTAACCGCCCACCCTCTCGCCAGCCCTCCCCAGGCGATGCGCTTCCCCAGGAACCAAGTGCCGCCGATAACGAGAATCCTCATGCCTGCGATCTTGCCGCCCCTGTGCGGAGGAGTCATCGGCGTACAGGGAAACCTTGCTGAGCGAGTCACGCCCGGTACGGCTCAATACTTGGGACGGTGAGCCGTGGCTGCTCGGTCCGCAAGCCCGCGCCGCCGCACGCCTCGGCGATGCGAGATGGTGCTCCTCCGGTTCCGGCCGGACCAGCGGCCGCCCGCCGACTGATCTCGGCAACTGCAACTAAAACTGCAACTACGAACGTCGAAGGGCCCCACCGCGACCGGTGGGGCCCTACGACGTATTGCCCGGTGAGAGCAATGGCGGAGGATACGAGATTCGAACTCGTGAGGGGTTGCCCCCAACACGCTTTCCAAGCGTGCGCCCTAGGCCACTAGGCGAATCCTCCGCGGCAAACAATACAAGACGCCGAGCCGTGCTCGCGAACTCGTTCCCGGGGGTGGGGATCGGGTACTGTGGGCGCAGCCCCTCACGTGGCGCTATCTGACTGAACTCCCCCAGGGCCGGAAGGCAGCAAGGGTAGGTCGGCTCTGGCGGGTGCGTGGGGGGCGCTCGCGTTGGGGTGGTGGTTCGGGCGCGATGTCGGAGGGGGCCGATATCGTCGTAGGTGTGTCGTCCCTTGCGCTGTACCGCCGCTACCGTCCCGAGTCCTTCGCCGAGGTCATCGGGCAGGAGCATGTCACCGACCCCTTGCAGCAGGCGCTGCGGAACAACCGGGTCAACCATGCGTACCTGTTCAGCGGGCCTCGGGGCTGTGGGAAGACGACCAGTGCGCGCATCCTCGCGCGGTGTCTGAACTGTGAGCAGGGGCCCACGCCGACCCCGTGCGGTGAGTGCCAGTCCTGTCAGGACCTCGCCAGGAACGGGCCGGGGTCGATCGATGTCATCGAGATCGACGCCGCGTCGCACGGAGGTGTGGACGACGCCCGTGATCTTCGCGAGAAGGCGTTCTTCGGTCCCGCGAGCAGTCGTTACAAGATCTACATCATCGACGAGGCGCACATGGTCACCTCGGCGGGCTTCAACGCCCTGCTGAAGGTGGTCGAGGAGCCGCCGGAGCATCTCAAGTTCATCTTCGCGACCACCGAGCCCGAGAAGGTCATCGGGACGATCCGGTCGCGTACGCACCACTATCCGTTCCGGCTGGTTCCGCCGGGGACGCTGCGTGAGTATCTCGGCGAGGTGTGCGGCAAGGAGGGCATTCCCGTCGCGGACGGGGTGCTGCCGCTGGTCGTACGGGCCGGTGCCGGGTCCGTGCGTGACTCGATGTCCGTCATGGATCAGCTGCTCGCGGGCGCGGCCCAGGACGGTGTGACGTACGCCATGGCGACGGCCCTGCTCGGTTATACGGACGGGTCACTGCTCGACACCGTGGTGGACGCGTTCGCGGCGGGGGACGGGGCCGCGGCGTTCGAGATCGTCGACCAGGTGATCGAGGGGGGCAACGATCCGCGGCGCTTTGTCGCCGATCTGCTGGAGCGGCTGCGTGACCTGCTCATTCTGGCCGCCGTGCCGGACGCGGGGGAGAAGGGGCTGATCGACGCGCCCGCCGATGTCGTGGAGCGGATGACGGCCCAGGCGTCGGTCTTCGGCGCGGCCGAGCTGAGCCGGGCGGCCGATCTGGTCAGCACCGGGCTGACGGAGATGCGCGGAGCGACCTCACCCCGTCTCCAGCTGGAGCTGATCTGCGCCCGCGTGCTGCTGCCGGCCGCCTTCGACGACGAGCGCTCGGTGCAGGCGCGGCTCGACCGCCTGGAGCGGGGAGCGGCAGCGGCCGTCACGGCCCAGGGAGCCGCGTTCTCGGGCCCGGGGCCCGGCCCGGCGGCCGGTTACGTTCCCGGCCCCGAGGCGCACGCGCCCGTACCGCCCCCGATGCCCGCCGGACCCGCGGCTGCCCAAATGCCCCCGCCCCCGCCCTCGCCCCCGCCCTCGCCGGTACAGCCCCCTGGTACGCCCGTGCCGTCCGTACCGCCCGTACCTGAAGGCGCGGCGGAGCCGCAGCGTCCCGGAGCATGGCCCGGCGCCGCCGCCGCCCCGGACACCGGCCGCCGTCCCGGCGGCTGGCCCACCGCGTCGACACCGGGACAGGGGGCCGCGCCCGGTCGGCAGACCCCCGCGCCCGCCGCCCCGGCCGCGCCGTCGCAGCCGGCCGCCGCCGCTCCCGGCGGAGCGCAGGGGCCGGGGCCAGGTCAGGGCCACGGTCCGGGCCCCGGCCCGGGTATGGCGCAGGGTGCGGGCCAGGTGCGGAACATGTGGCCGGACATCCTGGAGGCCGTCAAGAACCGCCGGCGCTTCACCTGGATCCTGCTCAGTCAGAACGCGCAGGTGGCGGGGTTCGACGGTACGACGCTCCAGCTCGGCTTCATCAACGCGGGCGCGCGTGACAACTTCACCAGCAGCGGCAGCGAGGACGTGCTCAAGCAGGCGCTCGCCGAGCACTTCAACGTGCAGTGGAAGGTCGAGGCGATCATCGACCCCTCGGGCGGCTCCCAGCCGCCGTCCGGGAGCGGTGCGGGCGGTGGCGGTGGCGGCGGCTACGGCGGCGGTCCTGGTGGAGGCGCCGGCAACAGCGGTGGTTACGGAGGCGGTGGTTACGGGGGTAGCGGTTACGGGGGTGGCGGCTCCGGCGGCGGTCCCGGGAACGGGACCGGGACCGGCGGTGGTCCTGGGAACCCCGGAGGCACCGGGAGCGGCGGTGGTTACGGAGGCCGTCCCCAGGCATCGGCTTCCGCCCCCGGCGCGGCATCGGCTCAGCGGTCCGCCCCGCCCGCCGCCGCTTCCTCGTCGGCCGCGCCCGCGCCCCACGCGCCCGCGGCGCAGTCCCCGGGTTCCGGGCAGGCCCGGAACGAGCCGCCCCGTTCCGACAACCGGCCTGCCTCGCCCCCGCCACCGCCCCCCGTGGCCCCGGAGGACGACACTCCGGAGGAGGACGATCCGGATCTGGTCGATTCCGCGCTCTCCGGCCATGACCTGATCGTGCGCGAGCTGGGGGCGACGGTGGTGGAGGAATATACGAACGAGTAGGGGAACGTACGACCGAGTAGCCGTCCGGCGAGCAGCGGCCCCTCCGACCCCCGCTCCAACCTCTCTGGCCCCCGCTCCAACCTCTCCAAGGTCCGTGCGAGCAGCGGCCCCCTGTCCAAGGCGCGCACACGGTCCAAGGCCCGTACACAGCGGGATGCTCCCTCCGGGCTAGGCTGCCTCCCGTGAAGGTCCTTGTCATCGGCGGCGGCGCCCGCGAACACGCCCTGTGCCGCTCTCTCTCCCTCGACCCCGCGGTCACCGCTCTGCACTGCGCGCCCGGCAACGCCGGTATCGCCGAGGTGGCCGAGCTGCACCCGGTCGACGCGCTGGACGGCGCGGCCGTGTCCCGTCTCGCCATCGAGCTGGAGGTCGGACTCGTCGTCGTCGGTCCCGAGGCGCCGCTCGTGGCGGGGGTCGCCGACGCCGTACGGGACGCGGGCATCCCCTGCTTCGGCCCGTCGAAGGAGGCCGCCGAACTGGAGGGTTCCAAGGCCTTCGCCAAGGATGTGATGGCCGCGGCGAACGTTCCGACGGCCCGTAGCTATGTCTGCACCACCCCTGAGCAGATCGACGACGCGCTCGACGCCTTCGGTACGCCGTATGTCGTCAAGGACGACGGGCTCGCCGCAGGCAAGGGCGTCGTCGTCACCGCCGATCTCGCGAAGGCGCGCGAGCACGCGCTCGCCTGCGAGCGGGTCGTCATCGAGGAGTTCCTGGACGGGCCCGAGGTCTCGCTCTTCGCGATCACCGACGGCGAGACGGTCCTGCCGCTCCAGCCCGCGCAGGACTTCAAGCGCGCGCTCGACAACGACGAGGGCCCCAACACGGGCGGCATGGGCGCGTACTCCCCTCTTCCGTGGGCCGAGCCCAAACTGGTGGACGAGGTGCTGGAGAGCGTCCTCCAGCCCACGGTCGACGAACTGCGCCGGCGCGGTACGCCCTTCTCCGGGCTGCTGTACGCGGGTCTCGCGATCACGGGCCGAGGGGTACGGGTCATCGAGTTCAACGCCCGCTTCGGCGACCCGGAGACCCAGGTGGTGCTGGCCAGGCTCAAGACCCCGCTGGCCGGTGTCCTGCTGGCGGCGGCCGAGGGGACGCTCGCGGACCTGCCGACGCTGACCTGGCGGGACGACGCCGCCGTCACGGTGGTCGTCGCCTCGCACAACTACCCGGACACACCGCGTACCGGCGACCCGATCGAGGGCCTCGCGGACATCGCGGCGTACGACGCGCCCCACGCGTACGTACTGCACGCCGGAACCCGGCGCGACGACGACGGTACGGTCGTGAGCGCGGGCGGCCGCGTGCTGTCGGTGACGGCGACGGGCAAGGACCTGACACAGGCCCGTGAGCGGGCGTATACGGCGGTGAACCGCGTCACCCTGGCGGGCTCGCACCACCGTACGGACATCGCGAGCGAGGCCGCGAAGGCCTGACGCCGGTCGGAGCGGCCCCCGTATCCGACCGGACGGCCCCCGTATCCGACCGAGCGGTCCCTGGATCCGACCGGGGATCGGGGCCGCCCGCTACGGCGTCGCGCGAGCCCCTGCGCGTACCACCACGCTGCTCCCACCACGCTGCCACCGCCACGCTCCCCGCAGGGCATGCGTGGCGTGGCACCAGACGCGTGCCCCGTGGCGCATGCCAGCCGTGGCGCCACGTCTGGCCACGCACTGCGCGCACGCCACGCGTGGCGTGCGCGCACTGCCACGCATACCTCCTGTGCGTCCGCCTCCCGGCCCTCCGCCGAACGGCGCAACGCGCGGCCGTTCCCGTACCGGAGCCGAGCCCGCCCGGCCCGACCGGCCCCGCCCCGCCTGGGAACCGGGCTCACAGCCCTGTTCGTCAGCAGCTTTGACCAGAGCCATTCCATCGAGTGACGAATGGCCCATCCGGATGACGGGTCGGCGGGGTCCAACTAGGGTGCGGCGCATGCGTTCCGGCACTTGGCCCATCGACATTGCGATGTCAGTGACGGGTGCCACAGTGGGGTAGTGAGCAAAGCGGTGCAGGGGCAGAGGGGGTGAAGTCCGACCATGTCCGGTTCCAGTTCCAGCTCCGGTTCCAGCTCAGGTATGGGTGACGAGCTGGGTGCTCAGGGCGCCCGTGTCCGGGCCCTCGCCGTGTTGCGTGTCCGCAGCAGGGCGCTGGCCGTGGCCCTGCTGCCCGCGGCCGTCGCCGTCGTGCTGCTGGTCGGAGGGGCCACAGGCCATCTCCACGGGGGGAGCTGGGACGCGGCCCGCTGGGCCGTGACGGCCTTCGCGGCGGTCGTGCTGCTGCTCGGTGCCGCCGTCGCCGCCGTGATCGCCTTCGCCAGGCCGGCCCTCAGCCCCACCGTCGCGGTCAGCGAGTCGGCCGCTCCCGACCTCTACCGGCTCGTACGCGATCTCGCGGAGCGGCTCGAAGTGCCGGCCCCTTCCGCCATAGCGCTGACCCCGGACTGCGACAGCTGGCTGGAGGACCGTACGCACCCCGCGCACGCGCAGGCGCCCGCGCCTGGGCCCGCGCTCCCCGGCGCCGGCCGCCGACGGCGTACGCCCGCCGCGCCCGTCCTTGTGATCGGTTCGCCCTTCCTGTGGTGGATGCGGGTCGCCGAGCTGCGCGCCGTGCTCGCGCCGGTCGTCGCGGGTACGGGCCCCTCTGCGCACCCGGACATAGCCGCTGCCCGCCGCTTCGTGCGCGGGCTCGACGCGGCCGTCGCCGTGGCGTTCCGTCCGGGCCGGGGGCTGCTGTGGAAAGCGGCGTTCGGCCTGGTCGGCCGGATCGCCCGGCTGCTGCTGCGCGGTTGCGGCGAGCATGCCGCCCAGATGGAGCGGGGTGTCGCGGCGGCGGCCTCCGAGCGTGCACAGGGTGTGGACTACGGTCTGCGGATCGTCGCCCAGGAGCAGGTGGGCCTCGCGTACGCGGGCTGGGACCGGCTGCTGACCCGGGTCGCGCTGCCGGCCTGGCGCATGGGCCGCTGGCCCTCCCGTCTGGACGCGGGTGTGGTGTCCGCCCTCACCGAGCTGTCCCGTCGCGACCGTCTGGCCGAGGGCTTCACCTCCCGGCTCGGGGAGCGGCCCGCCTGCGATCTGCTCGAAGAGCCGGGCGCGGTCGACGAGGCGGCGTCCCTGCTGGCCGCGCGTCTCTTCCACGGCGGTCCGGCAGAAGCGGGACCCGACTGGTCCCCGGTGGACTGGCAGCAGTATCCGGAGGAGGTCGTCGACCGTAAATGGCGTACGGAAGCGGCCAGGCTGCACCGCGTCCTGGACAGTCTGGGAGTACGTCGCCCGGCGGACACCGCCTCTTCCGCGACGGCACCAGGTCCCACGCTGGCCCGGGTCATGGACCATCTCTCCGCCCCGAGCGCCCCGAGCGCCCCGAGCGCCCCGAGCGCCCCGAGCGCCCCGAGCGGGGAGGGCGCCCCGGGCGGCGCGGGCGGTACGGGGGAAACGGGCGGTACGGGGGACACCAGCGGGGCGGGCAACACGAGCGCTACGGGGGACACGGGTGGTACGGGCGGTACAGGCCCGGCGGGTGGCACCTCCCGGCAGGACAGCGCCGACAGCGCCGACGGTGAGGCCCACGGACACGCCCAGGCCGGTGACGCCCTGGCCGCCGGGATCAGCGCCGAGCTGGCCCGCGAGGAGGCGGCTGCCCCGCCCGTTCCGGCCGGGGCCGTGGGCGATTCCGTAACCCTCTGGGGCACCGACCCGCTGCCTCTCTCGCCGCTCCAGCCGCCCCGTACCGGCAGGGAGCTGCTCGCCGACCATGTGACGGCGATGGTCTGCTGCTCGGCCGTCGACACGGCGGGTGCCACTCCCGGTCTGGACTGGCTCGACGGACCGACCCTGCTGATCGACGGCGAACGCCGTACGGATCTGGGCGGGCGCGTCCTCAGTCTGGTCGAGGGAGGTGACGCGGAACCGCTCCGTTCCTGGCTGGCCTCGCTCGGCGTACGGCCGGAGAAGCCCGTACGCCTCGTGTGACCCCACTTCGGTCACGCCCGCCCCGCACCGAATCTCCTTTATCACATCTCACATCCGGATCGGGACGTTCCGTTAACGCCAATTCGCGACGAACGGTGACGAGCCGCATGCGTTATGTGATGTGCTGGAGGCCGGTGCTTGTAGCAAAAACGGCCGTACCACCCGATGTGGCGCGGCGGACGCGGAGGAGGGGCGTGCGATGGGGGCGGACCAGATCCGACGAGCGGACCAGATCCGACAGGCGGAACAGATCCGGCGATGGGAGTCGGGCGCTCTCGCCCACGCGGTCAGCGACCCGTTCGGCCAGGGCCCGCTGCCCTGGCTGCGCGGCAGCGAGAACTACTTCGACGACACCGGTCAGCTCGTGCCCTGGTACGCGGATCCGACCCTGGGGCGTGACCGCGGCGGCGGCCTCCACACCGCCGACGACGTACGCCGTCAGATCAAGGGCTTCGCCTCCACCGGCGGAGTCGCCCCCGGCGAGGCGATCGACTTCCATGTCACCGTCGACCCGCCCCAGCAGTTCTCGGTCGACATCTACCGGATCGGGCACTACGGCGGCGACGGCGCCCGCAAGATCACCACCAGCCCCCGGCTCTCCGGCATCGTCCAGCCGCCACCGCTCGCCGCCGACCGCACGGTCTCCTGCCATCACTGGTGGCTCTCCTGGCGGCTCCAGATCCCGTCGCACTGGGAGCTCGGCGCGCATGTCGCCGTCCTCACGACCGTTGACGGCTACCGCTCGCACATCCCCTTCACCGTCCGCGACAGCCACCCCGCCGATCTGCTCCTGCTGCTCCCGGACATCACCTGGCAGGCGTACAACCTCTACCCCGAGGACGGTCGTACCGGCGCCAGCCTCTACCACGCCTGGGACGAGAAGGGCGGGCTCCTCGGCGAGCAGGACGCCGCGACCACCGTCTCCTTCGACCGCCCCTACGCGGGCGCGGGTCTGCCGCTCCATGTCGGGCACGCCTACGACTTCATCCGCTGGGCCGAGCGGTACGGCTACGACCTCGCCTACGCGGACACCCGCGATCTGCACGCCGGCCGCGTCGACCCCACCCGCTACCGAGGGCTGGTCTTCCCCGGCCATGACGAGTACTGGTCCGTCCCCATGCGCCGCACCGTCGAGCTGGCGCGCGAGCAGGGCACTTCGCTCGTCTTCCTCTCCGCCAACACCCTGTACTGGCAGGTGGAGCTCGGCCCCTCGGCCTCCGGCGTCCCCGACCGGCTGCTCACCTGCCGCAAGCGCCGCGGTCCCGGACGTCCCGCGCTCTGGCGCGAGGTGGACAGGCCCGAGCAGGAGCTTCTCGGTATCCAGTACGCGGGCCGGATCCCCGAACCCCACCCCATGGTCGTACGGAACGCCGATCACTGGCTCTGGGAAGCCACCGGCGCGACCGAGGGCGACGAGATCGACGGACTCGTCGCGGGCGAGGCCGACCGTTACTTCCCGCGTACCCCGCTTCCCGAACACCAGGACCGCATCCTGCTCGCGCACTCCCCGTACCGCGACAGCGAGAACGCCCGGCGTCACCAGGAGACCTCGCTCTACCGGGCTCCCTCGGGCGCGCTGGTCTTCGCCTCGGGAACCTTCGCCTGGTCCCCGGCGCTGGACCGGCCCGGCCATGTCGATCCCCGTATCCAGCGCGCGACCGCCAATCTCCTGGACCGGATCTGCAAACGGGACTGACTCCCTCCCGCACCCCGTATCCCGCCTGCGCCGCCTCCCCCGCGCCACGCCCTCGGGGGCGGACGCGTGGCGCGCGCCGGACCCCTGCGAGCTGCGCCTTCCGGCATACGGGAGAATCGAGGCGATCTTCAAGATCGGACAGAACCACGGGGAGGAACCGTGTCCGGATTCGTCGAAAAGCCCGAGCCCCTTCAGGTGCCGGGTCTGGTGCATCTCCACACCGGCAAGGTGCGGGATCTGTACCGGAACGAGGCGGGCGACCTCGTGATGGTCGCCAGTGACCGTATGTCCGCCTACGACTGGGTGCTGCCCACCGAGATCCCCGACAAGGGCAGGCTTCTCACCCAGCTCTCGCTCTGGTGGTTCGAACGGCTTGCCGAACTCGTACCGAACCATGTGATTTCCAGTGATGTCCCCCCTGGCGCCCCCGCCGACTGGGCCGGACGCACCCTGGTCTGCGAACCGCTGCGGATGCTCCCGGTGGAGTGCGTCGCGCGCGGCTATCTCACCGGCTCGGGACTCACCGAGTACAACGAGTCCCGTACCGTCTGCGGACTCGCGCTCCCCGAAGGCCTGGTCGACGGCTCCGAGCTGCCGGGTCCGATCTTCACCCCCGCCACGAAGGCGGCCGTCGGCGAGCACGACGAGAACGTGTCGTACGAGGAGGTGGCTCGCCAGGTCGGCACCGAGACCGCCGCCCTGCTGCGCCGGACGACCCTCGACGTATACAGCCTCGCCCGTGACCTGGCCCGGGTCCGCGGGATCATCCTCGCCGACACCAAGTTCGAGTTCGGCTTCGACGTCGACGACCGGCTGGTGCTCGCCGATGAGGTGCTGACCTCCGACTCCTCGCGTTTCTGGCCGGCCGACTCCTGGGAGCCGGGTCATCCGCAGCCGTCGTACGACAAGCAGTACGTACGCGACTGGCTGACCTCTCCGGCCTCCGGCTGGGACCGCGCGAGCGAGCAGCCGCCGCCGCCGCTGCCACCGGAGGTCGTCGAGGCGACCCGGGCGCGGTATGTGGAGGTGTACGAACAGCTCACCGGCAACACCTGGCAGTAGAGCCGGCCACAGTGACACGAAGAAGCCCCCGGTCGACCGACCGGGGGCTTCCTCTTTCTGAGCGGACGACCAGGTTCGAACTGGCGACCTCAACCTTGGCAAGGTTGCGCTCTACCAACTGAGCTACGTCCGCATGCGCCGTGGCGCGTCTGCCACTATACCCAACCTCGCCGCCGTGCGAGACGCACAGCCGTATGACGGTTCTCCGCCCCGAGTTTGGACGCGGCGGACGAGAGATAGTTCCGTACGGTCCCCTGCGACAGCGAGGCACGCTCCGCGATCTCCGCGATGGGCGCACCGTCCGCCGCCAGCTCCAGGACCTCCGCCTCCCGCGCGGTCAGCGGTGAGTCCCCCGCGGAGATCGCGTCGGCCGCCAATTCCGGGTCCACGAAGCGGTTTCCCGCGTGCACGGTACGGATGATCTCGGCGAGCTGCCGAGCGCTGACGGTCTTGGGCACGAAGCCCCGGACGCCCGCGGCCAGCGCCCGCTTCAGATGGCCGGGCCTGCCATGACTGGTCACGATCATCGTCCGGCAGCCGGGCAGTTCCGTGCGGAGCGATGTGGCGACTTTCACACCGTCGGCACCGGGCATCTGGAGATCGAGAACGGCCACATCGGGCCGGTGCGCCCGCGCCATCGCCAGCGCCTCGGGCCCGGACGCCGCCTCGGCGACCACCAGCAGATCGTCTTCGAGCGCGAGCAGCGCGGCGAGCGCGCCCCGGATCAGATGCTCGTCGTCGGCGAGCAGAACGCGTACGGGAGCGGATACGGGACCGGGTACGGGAGCGCCCTGGCGGGGCAGGGAAGTCATACCGCGACGACCTCGGCGGAGACAGGGCCAGGGCCCGGCGCGGTCAGCGGCACCCGCGCCGTCAGCCGGAAACAGCCATCCCCCGTGTGCTTCGCCTCCAGCGTGCCGTCCAGCGCGGCGAGCCGCTCCCGCAGCCCGGCGAGACCGGAGCCGCCGTTCGAACCGTTCCGTACGCGTTCGGCGGAGGGGATCACGTCCGTCGGCACACCGTCGTTCTCGACGACGAGAACCGCTTCCCGGGCGTCGGTATCCGCCTGGCCGTCCTCCCCGCTCTCCGACAGCCGTACGGTGCACCGCCGCGCGTCCCCATGGCGCAGCACGTTCGTCGTCGCCTCGCGCACCACCCACCCCAGTGCCGACTGGACCTCGGCCGGAAGACCCCGGCCACCGCTCCCGCTTCGGCCACCGGCTCCGGCCCCGCCCCGCCCAGCACCACCAGTCGGACCGTCCTCCCCCTGGACCAGACCGTCCGCTCCCTCGATCAGGCAGTCGATGCCCGCCGCCGTCAACACCCCACGAGCTCCTTCGAGTTCCGTATGCAGATCCGCCGCGCGATATCCCCGTACGACATCCCGTACCTCGCGCTGTGCCTCCCGCGCTATCCGCTGGACCTCGGTCATCTGGGCCACGGCCTCCGGCCGACCGCGCTCGGCGAGCTGGACCGCCAGCTCGCTCTTCAGCGCGATCACCGCGAGATTGCGGCCCATGACATCGTGCAGATCGCGCCCGAAGCGCAGCCGTTCCTCCGCGACCGCGAGCCGTGACTGAAGTTCCCGGGCCGCGTCCAGGTCCCAGACGGCCTTGAGCAGCCAGGCCGAGAAGACATAGGTGAAGACGAGGGCCGTGCCCGCGAGGGCGATCCCGACGGTATTGGCCACGATGATCCTGGCCGGCAGGGACAGCGCCAGGGAGACGGCCGCCGTACCACCCACCGTGCCGAGCACGGCGTACACCATCTGGCCATGTGTCCGCAGACCCATGGTGATCGACGCCAGCCCGAAGACCGCGAAACCGAACAGCAGCAGTGCGTTCTGGCTGTCATCGGTGATCACATCGGTGCTGCGCAGGACGAGGGCGACGAAGGTGCCCTCCGCCGAGATCACGGCCACGGTCACGGTCAGCCTTACGGGCCGCTCGCGTCGGCCGAGACGCCAGTCCAGGGCCCGGGACTGGAGCACACAGCAGAGCGCGGCCTGGAGGCAGACCAGCAGGAACAGCCATCCACTGAGCGGGCCGTGACCGCCGGTCAACGACGGGACGCCGATCAGCGCCAGCTCCATGACCCCGAGGAAGTAGAACGACCAACGGGTGTAGATCTCCACCTTGACCGGCTTGCTCTTGCCGTGCCACCAGCCCGTCAGCCGGGACATCGTGCCCTCTCCATCCAGCTCCCCCTCACGGCCTTTCGAACGCGGCGCCGCGGCTCAGCGCCGTGGCTCCCACCGGAACCATCGCTCCGCGGCGAAGACCGCGAGCACCGTCCACGCCAGCGCGCCGAGCGCGGCCCCGAAGAGGTCGTACACCTCCCCGCCGCCCAGCCACCCCGCCCTGATCAGAGTCATCACCCCTGTCACCGGCAGCAGTTCGCACACGGAGGCGATCCTCTCGGGCAGCGCCTCCAGCGGGATGAACAGTCCCGAGCCGAGGACCGAGATCATGAACAATGGCATGGTCGTGAGCTGGGCGCTCTCCACCGTACGGGTGAACGCGGAGGTCACGGCGGCCAGCGCGGTGAGCAGCACCAGTCCCGCCAGCAGCCCGCCGACGAGCACCACCGGCCGCTGCGGCGCCCGTATCCCGAGAAAGGCGACTCCGGCCGCGATCATCACGGCGGACTGCACGAACGCCAGCGACACGGCGGGCAGTGCCGTACCGGCGAGTATCTCGCGGTCCGACACCTCGATCGTACGGAGCCGCTTGAGCACCAGTTCCTCACGCCGAGCGGTGTACGCGGAGGCGAGATTGGCGTACACCGCCATGATCAGCACCATGCCGATCCCGCCGGACAGGGCGGCCTCGACGGCATTCATCCCCGTCCTGCCCAGGTCGATTCCCCCGAGCGAGGACTTGATCGCCCCGATCATGGCCACCGGCACGAACAGCGCGGCGAACAGCGCCGTCCTGTTCCGCACGAGCAGCGTGAACTCGGCCCTCCCGAGCGCACCGAGACGCCCCGCGACCGTGGTCGTGCCCGCTCCCGCCGATCCTGCCGCCCCCGCCCCCGCCGTACTTTTCGTACTTGCCGTGCCCACGCCCGCCGTACTCTCTCCGCTGTCCCCCGTGCGTGCCGTGCCCATCTTTGCCGTATCCCCCATGCTCATCGCACCCCCACCATCTCGACCGGTCCCGCGCTCGCGCTCCGCGCCGCGATTTCCAGAAAGGCCTCTTCGAGGGAGGCCGACCGTGCGTCCAGTGCTTCCAGCTCCACGTCCGACTCCCGTGCCCACCGCAGGAGTTCGCACAGGTCCTGCTGGAGCTGATGGGTACGGATCTCCACCCGCCGTCCCTCCGCCGCGGCCCGCAGCGACAGCGGCAGCCGCCCGGCCGGGACATCGGCCGGCAGCAGGAAACGGATCCGGGCCGGCCGCGCCGCTGTCACTTCGGCCGGGGTCCCCGAGACCTCGATCCGGCCCTGGTGCATGATCGCCAGCCGGTCGGCGAGGGTCTCGGCCTCCTCCAGATAGTGCGTGGTCAGCAGCACTGTGGTGCCGCCGTCCCGCAGGTGCCGTACCAGCTCCCAGGTGTCGCGCCGCCCTTCGGCGTCCAGGCCCGTCGTCGGCTCGTCGAGGAAGAGCACCTCGGGCCGGCCCAGCAGTGCGAGCGCCAGATCGAGACGCCGCTTCTCACCGCCGGAGAGCTGTTTGACCCGTACGCCGGACCGCTTGCCGAGCCCCACCAGCTCCAGCGCCTCACCGGTGGGCCGCGCCCCGCTCGTACAGCCCGCGCACATCCGTACGGTCTCGGCGACCGTCAGATCGGAAGGGAAGCCGCCCTCCTGGAGCATCACCCCGACACGGGGACGCACGACCGGCCGCCGGGTGTACGGATCACTGCCCAGCACCCGCACCGTTCCTCCGCTGGGCCGGGCGAGGCCCTCCAGCAACTCGACGGTGGAGGTCTTGCCCGCGCCGTTCGTCCCGAGCAGCGCGAATATCTCGCCCCGCGCCACGGAGAACGAGATGCCATTCACCGCGGTGAAGCCGCCCGCGTAGGTACGCCGCAGCGCGTCCACATCGATCACCGGCGGTTCGGTGCCCGGCGGTTCGCTCAGCCAAGACGAAGACTCAGTCATGTCTTCAGGCTCCCCGCCGACCGGGACGCCCGGCAGTGCGTGCTGTCACCGCCGCCGATGACATATGTCATGGACGGCCACGGACCGGCGGGGGCAGGCAAGGACAGCCACGGACCGCCGGTCAGTCCTTCTTCACCCCCGGTGCCGCCGGGTCCCTACCGGTCCCGGTCCCGGTCCCGGTCCCGGTCCCGTTCCCGGTTCCGGTCCCGGTCCCGTTTCCGGGCGGGCCGTCGACGAGTTCCAGGACGGACATCATGCCCTTGTCCTCGTGATTGAGGATGTGGCAGTGCAGCACCGTCTTTCCCGTGTAGTTCTCGAAGGCGGTCCGGACGACGATGTTCCCGCGCGCCGGCACGTCCACCGTGTCCTGGTAGCCGTAGAACGTCTGGGGCTTGCCGTTCGTGCTCATCAACTGGAAGTCGTTCGTGTGCACATGGAACGAGTGCACTTCGTCGCTGTTGTTCTGGACCGTCCACTCCTGCACGGTGTTCAACTGCCCCGTGAAATCAATGCGGTTCGGGTCGAACTGCTTGCCGTTGATGTAGTACTCCGTGCCGGCCGCGTTCTCCGTGTACGTGATCGTCCTACGGGCGGCGAGCTTGGCCTTGGCCAGGTCCCGGGCCGGCGCGAAGGCGGCGGGCGGCTTCACCGGAGTCCGGGCCTCCCCTCGCGAGACGAGCGTGGCGAGCGTCGCCTCGGGGAACTGGTTGCCCGCCGGACCCGTGTTGTACGGGAGTGTCTTCAGCTCGGTGGTGCCGGGCGGACCGCCCTCCACCAGTACGTCATAGCGGGCCGCTGCCGGAATGATGATCGTGTCGACGGAGTATGTCTTGGTGACAGGGTTCCCGTCGCGCGCGATCACCCGGAATCTGTGGCCCGGCAGCACCACCTTGTAGAAGATGTTGGCGCCGATGTTGGCGATCCGCCAGAGCTGGGTCTCGCCCGGCCGGATATGGATGGCGGGGTTGAGCTGTCCGTTGACCACGCGGGTCGTGGGCGCGCCGATGCTCAGATCCGCGGTCTTGATCTGGTCACCCACCCGCTGGAAGTCCTTGAGCGCGACGACCCGTTCGGTGATGTTCCGCAGTGACTTCGGCAGATACCGCTTCAGTCCGTCGACGATGATGATCCCGGACATCCCGCCGGCGGTCTGGGGAGCGGACAGCGTGTGGGGATGCGGGTGGTACCAGTACGTGCCCGCCGCGAGGTTGCGCGGGAACTGGTACGAGTAGTGGTAGGTCTCCCCGGGCTCGATCATCAGGAAGATGTTGTCGGAGTGACCGCTCGGTGAGACGTGCAAGCCGTGGACGTGCAGGTTCGTCATCTGGTCGATCTTGTTCACCATCGCCAGCTTTACGCGGTCCCCGGGTTTGATACGCAGGGTCGGCGGCATGTACCGGCCGTTGTAGGTCAGTGCCCACAGCTTCTTGCCCGCGAGTTCCACCCTTTTGCGCTCGACCACGATGCGGGTGTTCAGGAAGCCGTTCCTGCTCACCACTTCAGGGGGGTTGCGGAGCGCGCCCGTCGGCCGGGCGGCCGTCAGCGGTGGTGACGGCGAGACGACGGCGGCGGGGGACACGGAGGACGCGGAGGACGACGAGTGTGCCGGGCCCGTCATCGGCCGCGACGCACCGGAGTGGTCGCCGCAGCCCGAGATCAGGGCGAGGGCGGTGAGGGCGGCGAGGAGCACCCGCGCCCCGGCCTTTTCGACCGCCCCGGCGAAGGACCAACTTCCTCTGGGACGAGTCCGACGAGTCCAAGGAGTCCGACGAGTCCGACGAGTCCAAGGTGTCTGACGAGTCCGATGAGTCCGCATCATGGTCTCCGGTCTGATGTGACGCCGTGACGCCCTGACAGGACGCCGGGACTGTGATGCCGGGGCTGAGCAATCCGGCGCAATGCGGTGGAATCCGCGCCGGTGACGGCATCGTCCGGTCATTCTGGCGTGCGGGATTCGCCGTCACGGAGATCGACCCGCTGGGGAATTGGGCGGGTTTGTCGCTCGGTGTGGTGCCGTTCATCACACGCTCTGATCATCTACAGCGCACCCAGGCCGACCGATGCGGACACCGCGCGTCCCGCAGGACTCACGTACTCCGCTGGGCACCGCTCACTCCGCCGAACACCGCGCGTCCCGCTGGACCGGGCCGCGCGGCGTCCCGCTGGACCGGACCGCGCGCAGGCATACGCGCACACAGAAACGCCCGGCCGATAAAACCGGCCGGGCGTCCATACGTACTAGTGCCTGATGCACTGATCAGATGCTGCTCGCAGCCGGATCAACCAACCCCGTACTACGAACGATCTCGTGCTGCGAAGATCTCCAGCCGTTCTTTTCGACCAGAACCTTCGCTTCCGAGCGGACGACGAGATTCGAACTCGCGACCCTCACCTTGGCAAGGTGATGCTCTACCAACTGAGCCACGTCCGCACCGCGCCGAGCGATCGGCGCGACCATCACCCTACCCGATCCACTGAGTGGACCGAAGAGCGATGCAGAGCGGGTGACAGGAATTGCACACTGCGCCTCCCCCTTGGAAAGGGGGCGTTCTGCTACTGAACTACACCCGCACGCTCGGCGAGGTTTTGGCCTTTCGGCCTTGCCCCTCGGCGTGGTCCAAACTCTAGCCGATCAGTGGGGGTGCTGTGCAACTCGGTGCGCTGCCGCGTCGCCCGGCCGGCCCCATGGGCCGACGCCGGCTCAACTGGCTTCGCGGAACGCCTCGTAGACCCGCTTGGGGATCCGGCCGCGCGCCGGTACCTCCATCCTGTGGGACTGGGCCCAGGCGCGAACGGCCGCCGGGGCGGGCGCGAGGGCGGTGTGCCGGTAGGTCGTTCGGGATTTGCCGTGCTTGCTGGCGTTTGTCTGCTTTCGGCCTGCGGCCATGAACGGTGCCAGGGCCTTGCGTAGTTTCTTTGCATTGGCGGGATTGAGGTCGATCTCGTACGACTTCCCGTCCAGGCCGAACGTGACCGTTTCCGACGCTTCTCCGCCGTCGATGTCGTCGGAGAGCGTGACCACTACGCGCTGCGCCACGGATATCGGTCCTTTCTTGCGGTACCCGCCCGGTCCCTGCCGTCTGCGAAACACGGCTGACGTGCGGCGATACCGGCCTTCCGGCTGTTAACAGGGGGCTAGCTGGCACTTCTGGGGACTTCGGGTTCAATGTTGCTTTCCGCTGTATTCCTTTGTACAGCGGCAGGCGCCGCATTGTGAAGCCCAGCCAATTGCATCAGCGTGTCCCATGCAATGGGGAGGCATGGTTTTTCCATGGATTTTCCAGTGCGTTGCTCCGTGGCCGAAATCGGCGGGCGATCCGGCAAGGTCGTATCTACCCGCGTAGATTCTCGGGCCGGGTACGCTGAGGGAAGCTCGGGGGGTCTGGGGGATTCCCCGGGACCCGGGGATTCCCCGGAGAACGCAGCAGCAGAAACAGCAGCAGAACCAGTCGCACCACACCACCGGGAGTGCCAGTGGCACGCGTCGTAGTCGACGTCATGCTCAAGCCGGAGATCCTCGACCCGCAGGGACAGGCTGTGCAGCGCGCGCTGCCCCGTCTGGGTTTCGAGGGCATCGCCGACGTCCGCCAGGGAAAGCGCTTCGAGCTGGAGGTGGCGGGGCCGGTCGACGACGCCGCCCTCGCCCGTATCCATGAGATGGCCGAGACCTTCCTCGCCAACACCGTGATCGAGGACTTCGTCGTAAAGGTCGAGGGGACCGAGAAGGGCGACGCCGAGAAGGCTCAGGGCGAGGCCGAGAAGGTCGGGGAGCCGAAGTGACCGCTCGTATCGGAGTCGTCACCTTCCCCGGCACTCTCGACGACCGGGACAGCCTTCGCGCCGTCCGGATCGCCGGAGCCGAGCCCGTCTCCCTCTGGCACCGCGACAAGGACCTTCACCAGGTCGACGCGGTCGTCTTGGCCGGCGGCTTCAGTTACGGCGACTATCTGCGGGCCGGGGCCATCTCCCGGTTCTCCCCGGTGATGGAGACGATCATCGAGCAGGCGAAGGCCGGGCTGCCGGTCCTCGGGATCTGCAACGGCTTCCAGATCCTCACCGAGTCCCATCTGCTCCCCGGCGCGATGCTGCGCAACAACCATCTCCACTTCATCTGCCGCGACCAGAAACTGCGGGTGGAGAACGCGGAGAGCGCGTGGACCGCCGACTATTCCGCGGGCCAGGAAATCTCCGTACCCCTCAAGAACATCGACGGGCGGTACGTCGCCGACGAGCGCACGCTCGACGAGCTGGAGGCCGAGGGCCGGGTCGCCTTCCGCTATCTGGACGGCAACCCCAACGGCTCGCTCCGTGACATCGCCGGCATCACCAACGCGGCGGGCAATGTCGTCGGCCTGATGCCGCATCCCGAGCACGCCGTGGAGCCGCTGATCGGTACGGGCCGTACCGACGGCCTGGGATTCTTCACCTCGATCCTGAAGAAGCTGGTAAGCGCCTGATGCCCATCAAGACCCTCGACACGGTCAAGCACGCGAGCGGCACGCCCGAGGCGGAGCAGCCCTGGAAGGACCTCGGCCTCAAGGAGGACGAGTACACCCGGATCCGGGAGATCCTGGGGCGCCGGCCCACCGGGGCGGAGCTGGCCATGTACTCCGTCATGTGGTCCGAGCACTGCTCGTACAAGAGCAGCAAGGTGCATCTCAAGCAGTTCGGCGAGAAGGTCCCGGCCAATGACGCGATGCTCGTCGGCATCGGCGAGAACGCGGGCGTCGTGGACGTCGGCCAGGGGTACGCGGTCACCTTCAAGGTCGAGTCGCACAACCACCCCTCGTACATCGAGCCCTACCAGGGCGCGGCCACCGGTGTCGGCGGCATCGTCCGCGACATCCTCGCCATGGGCGCGCGGCCGGTCGCGGTCGTGGACCCGCTGCGCTTCGGCGCCGCCGACCACCCCGACACCAGGCGGGTACTGCCCGGTGTGGTCGCGGGCATCGGCGGTTACGGCAACTCCCTGGGCCTGCCGAACATCGGCGGGGAGGTCGTCTTCGACGCCTGCTACCAGGGAAACCCGCTGGTCAACGCCGGCTGTATCGGTGTGATGAGGCACGAGGACATCCATCTCGCGCAGGCGTCGGGTCCCGGCAACAAGGTGATCCTTTACGGTGCCCGTACCGGTGGCGACGGCATCGGCGGCGTGTCGGTCCTGGCGAGTGAGACCTTCGAATCGACCGGACCTGCCAAGCGGCCCGCCGTACAGGTCGGTGACCCGTTCCAGGAGAAGCTCCTCATCGAGTGCACCCTGGAGATCTTCCGCGAGAAGCTCGTGGCCGGGATCCAGGACCTCGGCGGCGCGGGTCTCTCCTGCGCGACGAGCGAGCTGGCGTCCGCGGGCTCCGGCGGTATGCGGGTCGAGCTGGACACCGTCCCGCTGCGTGACGCGACCCTCTCGCCCGAGGAGATCCTCATGAGCGAGTCGCAGGAGCGGATGTGCGCGGTGGTCGAGCCCGGCAACGTCGACCGCTTCATGGAGATCTGCGAGAAGTGGGACGTCATCGCCACCGTCATCGGTGAGGTGACCGAGGGCGACCGGCTGGAGATCTTCTGGCACGGCGAGCAGATCGTGGACGTACCCCCGCGGTCGGTGGCGCATGACGGTCCGGTCTACCACCGGCCGTACGCCCGTCCCGAGTGGCAGGACGCCCTCCAGGCGGACGACGCGAACAAGCTGCCGCGCCCGGTCACGTCGGCCGAGCTGAGGGAGCAGGTCCTCAAGCTGGTCGCGTCGCCGAACCAGGCGTCGAAGGCGTGGATCACCGACCAGTACGACCGTTTCGTCCAGGGCAACACCGTGCTCGCGCAGCCCGAGGACGCCGGTATGGTCCGGATCGACGAGGAGTCGAACCTGGGTGTGGCGATGGCGACGGACGGCAACGGCCGGTACGCGAAGCTCGACCCGTACACCGGCGCGCAGCTCGCGCTCGCGGAGGCGTACCGCAATGTCGCGGCCTCCGGTGCCAGGCCGCTCGCCATCTCCGACTGCCTGAACTTCGGTTCGCCCGAGGACCCCGCCGTGATGTGGCAGTTCGCCGAGGCCACGCGTGGTCTGGCGGACGGCTGCCTTCAGCTCGGCACCCCGGTCACCGGCGGCAATGTCTCCCTCTACAACCAGACCGGCGAGACGGCCATCCATCCGACGCCGGTGGTGGCCGTGCTCGGTGTGATCGACGACGTCAACCGCCGTACGCCGATCGCGTTCAAGGAGGAGGGCCAGCTTCTCTGCCTCCTCGGTGACACGCGCGAGGAGTTCGGCGGTTCGGCCTGGTCGCAGGTGGTGCACGACCATCTCGGCGGGCTGCCGCCGGCCGTGGACCTGGACCGGGAGAAGCTGCTCGGCGAGATCCTGATCTCGGCCTCGCGTGACGGGATGATCGACGCGGCGCACGATCTGAGCGACGGCGGTCTGATCCAGGCGGTCACCGAGTCCTGCCTGCGCGGCGGCCACGGCGCCCGGCTGGTCGTACCGGACGGGCTCGACGCGTTCACCTTCCTGTTCAGCGAGTCCGCGGGCCGCGCGGTCGTCGCCGTACCGCGCAGCGAGGAGCTCCGCTTCACCGACATGTGCGGCGCGCGCGGACTGCCCGTGACGCGGATCGGGGTCGTGGACGGTGACGAGATCGAGGTCCAGGGCGAATTCGCCATCGCGCTGACGGAACTCAGGACGGCCCACGAGGCGACGATTCCGGCGCTGCTGGCCTGATGGCGCTGCTGGCCTGATCGTCACGGCCGAGTCGACGAGCCCCCGCCCGGTGTGCACCGGGCGGGGGCTCTGTCGTGGGCGCCGGCACCGGGTACGCGCACGTGAACACACCCGTGCCACAACCGCCGAAACCGAACCCGCTTGCAAGGTGTTACGTAATTACGTAACTTCAAAGAGTGGAGCTCACGCGTGGAACTTGAGGAGCGGGTTGCCGAGCTGGAGCGGCGGATCGCGGCGCTGGAGGCGGCGGACCGTGAGGGCGGCGGGAATGGCGGGGATGGTGGGGACGGTGGGGTTCCGTCTGGGCACGGGGACGAGTTCTGGGCGCTTCAGCGGCTCAAGGAAGAAGTCGCCAAGGCCGGCTCGCCGAACGGCGGGGTCCTCTACACCGGTGCGGTGCGGCTGCCGACGGAGGAGCGGTACGAGTGGCAGTACGGCACCTTCACCGACGGGCTCCTCGACGCCAGCTGGTCGCACGCGGCCGAGTCCTTCGCGGCGCTCGGCCATGCCGTACGGCTCCGGCTGCTGCGCGAGATCCTCGGCGGCCGGCGCACCGCCGCCGAACTGGCCGAGCTGGACGGCATCGGCACCACCGGCCAGATCTACCACCATCTGCGCCAACTGACCGGCGCGGGCTGGCTGCACACGACGGGCCGAGGCCGGTACGAGGTGCCGGCGGCCAGGGTCGTACCGCTGCTGGTGATGCTCTCGGCGGCCCGGCCGTGAACCACAACGGTCCCGACGGGACTGATCCGTAAGCGTCACCCGTCTCCGTAAGCGTCACCCGTTGTCGTCAAGGGGGAACGATGCCCGTCCGTAAACAAGCCATGATCCTCTTCCGGCTGTCCTGGCCGGCCGTCTTCGCGCTCATCCTCCTCGATGTGCTGCGCGTGCTGTCCCTCTCCTGGTGGCTGACCATGCTGCCCGGGGCCGTCGCCGTCGCCGTGACCCTTGGTGTGAGCCGTATCGGCCGTGCCCACCACGCGGACCGGCCCGCCGCGATCGAGGTGGCGCCTCCCGTCAGGGGCCGCTGGTCCGCGCTCAACAGCCCGGCCGACAAGGTGCCGAGCCATGGCACACACACGTATGGGCAGACCTACGCGATCGACATCGTGGCGGAGGGAAAGCCCGGTGCCGCCCGTCCCGGCTTCACCTGGCTGTGGCCGATCGTCCGGCGCAACCGCGACTTCCCGGCCTTCGGCGAACCGCTTCTCGCGGTGGCGGACGGGACCGTCGTGTACGCCAGGGACCGGCAGCGCGACCATCTCAGCCGCAACTCCCTCCCGGCCCTCGTCTATCTGATGCTCATCGAGAGCGTCGTGCGTGAGATAGCCGGAGCGGGCCGGGTCACGGGCAACCGTCTCGTACTCGACCTCGGGGACGGTACGTACGCGATGTACGCCCATCTCCAGCACGGCTCACTCCAGGTCCGCGCGGGCGAGCGGGTACGGACCGGCCAGCCCCTGGCCCGTTGCGGCAACTCGGGCAACTCGTCGGAGCCGCATGTGCACTTCCAGCTCATGGACCACCCGGACCCGGACGCGGCGCGAGGCATCCCGTTCCGCTGGGAGGGCATCGGAGTCCCGGCCAACACCGAGGAGTTCACGGTGGGCGGGGAACTCGCGGCGGGGGAGGTGGGGGAAGGGGAGAGGTTCACCTTCGAGGAGAAGCTCATCTCTGGGGAGGAGCTCACCTCTGAGGTGGAGCGGACGATCGCTCCGTCAGGGCCCACACGAGAAGCGCGAGGCAACTGAACGCCGCGCCCAGCACGCAGACGGCGCCCCAGCCCGCCGCCGCATACAGCGAGGTGGAGACGATGGCGCTGGTCGGGGGTGCGTGGTGGGTGGGTGGGGTGCGCGGGAGTGGAGTGGGGTGGTGGCGCGTGGGTTCGGCGTCGGAGGGTGGTCTTGTTGGTTGGGGTTCAGTCCCGTGTCTGGGGTGGGGTGGCTGTCTTCTGGCACAGACCGAGGGGTAGTCGGGGTGGGCCGGGGGGTTTCGTGCCACGCGGGGGCCGCCCCTCTGGGTTTGAGTTTCGCGATTGCGGGCCGGGCGTCAAGGGCGCTCCTTCGTCGCGTCGCTGCGCGATGACCTTCGGTCACCCTTGACTCCCGTCCCTCCATCGCAAGTGCAGATCAGTGGGAGGGGCGGCCCGGGGGAAGGGGTCCCCGGGGAGATCCGTTGAGGGTGCTGGTTTCCTCCCCGGCCTGCGGCCCGGTGGGCCCTGCGGGGCTGCGCGGCAGTGGAGTGGGGCGGCCCGGCACCGGCTCAGCGACTGGCTGTCCATTGCTTGCTGGGGTTCAGTCCCGTGCCTGGGGCAGGTGGTCGGCGGGGTGGGTGTGCCCGTGGCGGGCGCGGATGGGCCAGTTGAAGGCCTGTTTGTGCTCTGGGACCCGCCTAACGCAACTGAGGACACACGACCGCCTCACGGCACTCCCCAACCCCCTTCCAAATGGGCACATATAGGGCATCGGTGGGGCTTGATGAGCCCATCTTCCGCAGAACTGGACGGAGATGGATCCGGCAGCGTCCTCCGGACGTCTCTTGTGTCGTTGTGACGCGAGAAGCGTCCTATCACGTCTCCGACCGGCGAAAAGGGCAGTCATACGGGCCCGTCCGGAACATCGGAAGGGCTCGGGCTCGTCCGCTTGGCGCTTGGGGTGTCACGCGGTCACGGATCTCAGACACGGGACTGAACCCCGACCAACTATGGACAGTCAGTCGCTGAGCCGGTGCCGCCACCGCCCCACTCCACTGCCGCGCAGACCACCCACCGGCCCGCAGGCCGGGCAAGAAACCAGCACCCCCAACTCAGCCCCCCGGGGACCCCTTCCCCCGGGCCGCCCCTCCCATCGATCTGCACTTGCGATGGAGGGACGGGGGTCAAGGGTGACCGGAGGTCATCGCGCAGCGACGCGACGAAGGAGCGCCCTTGACGCCCGGCCCGGAATCGCGAAACTCAAACCCAGAGGGGCGGCCCCCGCGTGGCACGAAACCCCCCGGCCCACCCCGACTACCCCTCGGTCTGTGCCGGAAGACAGCCACCCCACCCCAGACACGGGACTGAACCTCAGCAAGCAATGGACGGTCTGTCGCTGAGCCGGTGTCGTCACCACCCCACTCCACTCCCGCGCACACCCACCACGCACCCGCACCAACCCACCACGCCCCCCACCGGTCCACCCGTCCCCGTCCCCATCCCCGTCAAGGCGTCATAGCGGGCGTGCTCCATCAGCCTTTAGCCTCGCTCCATGCCACCGGTCAAGAAGCGCACCCGCAGTTACGACTCCGCCAAGATCCGGGCCGCCGTTCTGGCGCAGTTCGGGAACGTACGCGAAGCCGTCGCCGGCCTTACGGCCGAGCAGCTTGCTCTGCCCACCGCCCTTGGGGGCTGGACCGTTCGTGAGCTGGCCGCTCATCTGACCCTGGCCGTCGAGTCCGTCTCCCGGACCATCGAGCTGTCCGCGCAACCGTCCGATCAACACCCCGCCCAGCGGCCCGATCAGCAGCCCGATCGACAGCCCGCCCCCGCCCCCGCCCCCGTCCTCCCCCTCCTCGACTGGCCCTTCGCGACCGCCGGTCTCGCCGAGGACATCAGCCGGGACGTCAAGGTGGTTGCCGCGTCCGCTTCCCCCGACGAGTTGTTCGAGCGCACCGCCGAGCGGATCGCCGCGCTGCTGCCGGAGACCCCCGACGACCGGCTGCTCACCACGCGGCTCGGTGTCATGCGGCTCGGCGACTTCCTGGTGACCCGGACCGTTGAACTGACCGTCCACACCGACGACCTCAACCGGGCCGTGGCCGGGCTGGATGTTCCGTACGACCGGCAGGCCCTCGCGGCCTGCACCCGGCTGCTCGCCGACGCGCTCGCCGTGAAGGCGCCCGGAGCGTCGACGGAGGTGCGGATTCCGCCGTACGCCGTGGTGCAGTGCGTGGAGGGCCCCCGGCACACCCGTGGTACGCCCCCCAATGTCGTGGAGACCGACCCCCTCACCTGGATCCGGCTCGCCACCGGACGTACGACCTGGCGCGAGGCGCTCGACGCGGCGCACGTCAGCGCGAGCGGGGAGCGCGCGGATCTGGGTGAACTGCTTCCGCTCATGGGGTGACGGAGGCGTCGGCACGCAGAGCGACGGAACCGTACGCCATGGCGCTCCGTCCCAGAGACATGCGGAAACAGAAGAGGACCAACATCACCGCGACCACTGCGACCACCGCGACCACTGCGACCGCCACAGCCACCACGACCACCGCGATCGCCGCAGTCACCGCCGTCGCCCTGTTCACGCTGACCGCCTGCGGTACGGAGTCCGGCGCCGGAGGCGGCTCCGGAGGTTCCGTACAGTCCGACCTCCCCCTCACCGATGTGCACTGGAGCGTCGACAGCCTGACCGTCGACGGCAAGAAGACCGCCGCGCCCGCCGGAGCGAGCGTGGAGATCGGCACCGACGGCCGGGCCAGCGCGCGTACGGGGTGCAACACCATCGGCGCGAAGGTCACCGTCGACGGCGACACCGTCACCGTGGGTGACAAGGAGTCGACGCTGATCGGCTGTCCCGAGCAGCTCCAGGCCTTCGAGAAGGCTCTCGGCGGAGCCTTCGCCGGAAAGCTCAAGGCCACGGTCGAAGAGATCGAGGGGGCCAAGGGGGGCACGGCCCAGGACCGCCGGCTCACACTCACCACCGCCGACGGCGACGCGATCACCCTGACCTCCGGGCCGCCCGCCCCGCTCGCCGGTACGGAGTGGACCGTCAGCGCGCTGACCGACGGCGCCACCGCGACCTCCCTGCCCCAGGGCACCGACGGCAAGGCGCACTTCACGTTCGGTAAGGACGGCACCGTGGAGGGCAGCTTCGGCTGTAACAGTTTCCGCGGCACCGCGAAGATCTCCGGGGCCGGGACCGGGGCCGGGGAGAAGGCCGCCTCCACGGTCACCTTCGGCCGGCTCTCCAGCACCCGCAAGCTCTGCCCCGGACCCGAGATGACCCTGGAACGCCAGGTGCAGAAGGTGCTGGAGGGCAACGTCACATATGAGCTGCGCCACCGTTCCCTGACCATCAAGCAGGCCGACGGCCAGGGCCTGGACGCCATGGCGGCGGCTTCCGGCAAGTAGTCCGACGGGCGATCGCGGAGCCGGCCCGCATCCCCAATTCGGACCAGTGGTCGATCTCGCCTACACTCGGTGGCGTGCCTCGTGGTGATGGACGACTCAACCACGACCTTCTCCCCGGAGAGAAAGGCCCCCAGGACGCTTGTGGCGTCTTCGGAGTCTGGGCCCCGGGTGAAGAGGTCGCCAAGCTCACCTATTTCGGACTGTATGCCCTGCAGCACCGTGGACAGGAGTCCGCGGGCATCGCTGTGAGCAATGGTTCCCAAATCCTCGTTTTCAAGGACATGGGCCTGGTCTCCCAGGTCTTCGACGAAACCTCGCTCAGCTCTCTCCAGGGCCATATCGCGGTGGGCCACGCCCGCTACTCCACCACCGGAGCCTCGGTGTGGGAGAACGCGCAGCCGACCTTCCGGGCCACCGCCCACGGCTCGATCGCGCTCGGTCACAACGGCAATCTGGTCAATACCGCCCAGCTCGCCGAGATGGTCGCCGATCTGCCCAAGGAGAACGGCCGCTCGACCCGGGTCGCCGCCACCAACGACACCGATCTGGTGACGGCGCTGCTGGCGAGCCAGGTGGACGACGACGGCAAGCCCCTCACCGTCGAGGAGGCCGCCGCCAAGATCCTCCCCGATGTCCGGGGCGCCTTCTCGTTCGTCTTCATGGACGAGCACACCCTCTACGCCGCCCGTGACCCGCAGGGCATCCGCCCACTGGTCCTCGGCCGTCTCGAACGCGGCTGGGTGGTCGCCTCCGAGGGCGCCGCCCTCGACATCTGCGGTGCCGCGTATGTCCGTGAGATCGAGCCCGGCGAGCTGATCGCCATCGACGAGAACGGTCTCCGCACCCAGCGGTTTGCGGAAGCGAAGCCCAAGGGCTGTGTTTTCGAGTACGTATACCTGGCCCGTCCCGATACGGACATCGCCGGGCGCAACGTCTATCTGTCCCGCGTCGAAATGGGGCGGAAACTCGCCAAAGAATCTCCCGTCGAGGCGGATCTGGTCATAGCGACCCCGGAGTCGGGCACGCCCGCCGCCATCGGTTACGCGGAGGCCAGCGGCATTCCGTACGGCTCGGGCCTCGTCAAGAACGCCTATGTCGGCCGGACCTTCATCCAGCCGTCCCAGACCATCCGCCAGCTCGGTATCCGCCTCAAGCTGAATCCGCTCAGGGAAGTCATCCGGGGCAAGCGACTGGTGGTCGTCGACGACTCGATCGTCCGTGGCAACACCCAGCGGGCCCTGGTCAAGATGCTCCGGGAGGCGGGCGCCGCCGAGGTCCACATCCGGATCTCGTCCCCGCCGGTGAAGTGGCCCTGCTTCTTCGGTATCGACTTCGCCACCCGGGCCGAGCTGATAGCGAACGGGATGACGGTCGAGGAGATCGGGACCTCGATGGGCGCGGATTCCCTCGCGTACATCTCACTCGACGGGATGATCGAGGCGACCACGATCGACAAGCCGAATCTCTGCCGCGCCTGCTTCGACGGCGAGTACCCGATGGATCTGCCCGATCCCGAACTGCTCGGCAAGCAGCTCCTGGAGACCGAGCTGGCCGCGGGCCCGGCCAATACCGCGGCCGCGGACGCGCTCCGCCGTCCGTAACGCGGGCCCCGGTGCGGGCCGATGCCGGTGCCGCGCCGGGGGCCCGCACCGGTCCCGCGGTGCCACGGTCCGTAATGCCGGAACACCCGGAAAGCCGGTCCTGTGGTCCCGCCTCTTCGGGCCGGTCCCGCCCTCACACGCCTCGCCCTCACACGCCTCACACCCACCCACCCCGCACTCACCTTGACGACCGAATGCCGACAGGAAAGTACCCAGCCATGTCCGAGACGACTACTGGTGCCAGTTATGCCGCCGCGGGCGTAGACATCGAAGCCGGTGACCGCGCGGTCGAGCTGATGAAGGAGTGGGTGAAGAAGACCCGCCGCCCCGAGGTGCTCGGCGGCATCGGCGGCTTCGCCGGCCTCTTCGACGCCTCCGCCCTCAAGCGCTACGAGCGCCCGCTCCTCGCCTCCGCCACCGACGGGGTCGGTACGAAGGTCGACCTGGCCCGCAAGATGGGCGTGTACGACACGATCGGTCACGATCTGGTCGGCATGGTCGTGGACGACCTGGTCGTCTGCGGCGCGGAGCCGCTCTTCATGACCGACTACATCTGTGTCGGCAAGGTCCACCCCGAGCGGGTCGCCGCCATCGTCAAGGGCATCGCCGAAGGCTGTGTGCTGGCCGGCTGCGCGCTGGTCGGCGGCGAGACCGCCGAGCACCCCGGACTGCTGGGCGAGGACGACTTCGATGTCGCGGGCGCGGGCACGGGCGTGGTCGAGGCGGACCGGCTGCTCGGCGCGGATCGTATCCGTACGGGTGACGCGGTGATCGCCATGGCGTCCTCCGGTCTTCACTCCAACGGGTACTCACTGGTCCGTCATGTGGTCTTCGACCGGGCCGGCTGGTCGCTGGACCGCCAGGTCGAGGAGTTCGGCCGCACCCTGGGCGAGGAGCTGCTGGAGCCCACCAAGATCTACTCGCTGGACTGTCTGGCCCTCACCAGGACGACAGAGGTGCACGCGTTCAGTCATGTCACCGGCGGCGGTCTGGCGGCCAATCTCGCCCGGGTGATCCCGGACGGACTGCACGCCAGGGTGGACCGCTCGACCTGGACGCCCGGCGCGGTCTTTGACCTGATCGGAACGGCCGGGCAGGTGGAGCGCCTGGAGCTGGAGAAGACGCTGAACATGGGGGTCGGCATGATCGCCGTCGTCCCTGCGGAGTCGGCCGACGCCGCGCTCACCACGCTCGCCGACCGGGGTGTGGAGTCCTGGATCGCCGGCGAGATCACGGAGCGTGGCGATCATGCCACGGGCGCGGAGCTGACGGGCGACTACCGGAGCTGAGCGGACGGCCCGGACGGCCCGGACGGCCCAGGGCCCGGTGGACACATGGACGGCCCAGGGCCCGGTGGGCATCTGGGCAGCACAGAACCCGGTCCAGGACTACGGCCCCGGACCGGGCCACTGAGATACTGCTCTGGGTATACGGACGTCAAGCGCCGCGGCGCTGCGCCGAGGGCCCGGACTCGTCGTCCTCGTCCTCGTCGTCGTTGTACAGATCCGCGTACTGTGCGTACGGGTCGTCTTCCTCGTCGTCCTCGAACGGCTCGCCGTTCGGCGGCTGACTCGAGGTCGACGCGCCCAGCTCGTTGGCCAGACGCGACAGGTCTGTCCCGCCGCTGTTGTACTTCAGCTGGCGGGCGACCTTCGTCTGCTTGGCCTTGGCCCGGCCGCGCCCCATGGCTCGACCCCCTCGGTGACGGGGCTCGACGGCCCCAGAGTCTTGACACGCGTTCATGAATCAGAACGAGCTCTCCGCGGAGAGACCCGTCCGTAGGGCTTCAACGGTACCTGCTTCCGCGGCCATACGGTACGCCGCCCGCATGACGCGCCCCGGCGCAGGACCAGCGAGGCGCCCCGTCCTCCCTGGTCAGCGTCGATTTTAACCCCTTCTGGAGGGGCGACCCGCCGACCGGCGTGAGTCTCGTCTCCCGGGCGTCCGGCCACCCCTCCCCCGACGGTCAGCGGTGGCGGGCCTCCGCCATCCTGTGCTCGGCGATCCGGTCGGCCGCGGCGGCCGGCGGAATACCATCTTCCTTTGCGCGTGCGAAGATTTCCAGTGTGGTGTCGAAGATCTTCGCGGCCTTCGCGCGGCACCGCTCGAAGTCGAAGCCGTGCAGCTCGTCGGCGACCTGGATCACGCCGCCGGCGTTCACCACGTAGTCGGGTGCGTAGAGGATCCCGCGGTCCGCGAGGTCCTTCTCGACGCCCGGGTGGGCGAGCTGGTTGTTGGCGGCCCCGCACACCACGGTCGCGGTGAGGACGGGGACGGACGAGTCGTTCAGCGCGCCGCCGAGCGCGCACGGGGCGTAGATGTCCAGCCCCTCGGTACGGATCAGCGCCTCGGTGTCGGCGACGGCGGCGACCTGCGGATGCCGGTCCGTGATCCCGCGTACCGACTCCTCGCGTACATCCGCGATCACGACATGCGCGCCGGCCTCCAGGAGGTGCTCCACGAGATGGCGCCCGACCTTGCCGACGCCCGCGATCCCGACCGTGCGGCCCCGCAGCGAGGGGTCGCCCCACTGGTGCCGCGCGCTCGCGCGCATGCCCTGGAAGACCCCGTACGCGGTCAGCACCGACGAGTCGCCCGCGCCGCCGTTCTCGGGGGAGCGGCCCGTGGTCCACGCGCAGGTGCGGGCCACGACGTCCATGTCCTCGACATAGGTGCCGACATCGCAGGCCGTGACATACCGACCGCCGAGCGACGACACGAATCGGCCATATGTGAGCAGTAGCTCTTCGCTCTTGATCTGTTCCGGATCGCCGATGATCACCGCCTTACCGCCGCCATGGTCGAGCCCGGCGAGGGCGTTCTTGTACGACATGCCCCGGGAGAGGTTCAGCGCGTCGGCGACGGCCTCGGCCTCGGATCCGTACGGGTAGAAGCGGGTGCCGCCGAGGGCCGGGCCCAGGGCGGTGGAGTGGATGGCGATGACGGCCTTGAGGCCGCTGGAACGGTCCTGGCAGAGCACGACTTGCTCATGGCCCCCCTGCTCCGAGCGGAACAGGGTGTGCAGGACGCCGTCGGTCAGATCGGTCACGGTGGTGACTCCCAAGTACGAAGCGGCGGTGGGAAGTCCCTCCTGTGGGTGGGGAGGGACCGGCTGGGCAAGCAAGAGGGTAAGTCCTCCGGGGGCGCAGATGAGCCGCAGTGCACAGGATCACCCCCTGGAGGAGTACAGGCGTGGGACGATGCGCGGCATGCCGGCGGTGTCTTCTGTCCTCGTTCCTTACGCGTCCTACCTGCGGGTCTATGAGCCGCTGGCGGCCTTTCCCGAACCGGAGAGAGATCATTGGACGCGCTACGCCAGACGTGACCGTACGCCCACCGCACAGGACGAACTGCGCCGCTCCCTGGCCGACTTGCTGCCCACTCCGCCGGTCGCCGTGCCGGTGCACGAGAGCGGGGACGCGTTCGTCGCCGTGGTGGACGGGGTGGTGTGCGTCTGTCCGTGGCGTACCCGCCTGCGTGGCTGGCTGGCGCTGGAGGAACTGGCGGAGTCGCTGCCCGTGCCGCTGCTCGACGCGGTGCTGCCGCCGGTGGTGCGCGGCCAGGCCGTCGCGGACTACGCGCGCTGGCGGGACCGGAATCCGGACGCGCGGCCCTGGATCAGGACGGCGGTCTGGCAGGTGCCGGTGGGGTGGTTCACGCTCTTCTCCGACGACGAGCGGGAGTACGAGGCGGGCGGGCCGGGGGTGCCCGTGCTGCGCTACCGGACGCCGATGGTGCAGGCGAGACGGCGGCTGGCCCGCGCGCTGAAGACCCTGCGGGAGTCGGTGGACGACGGACCGCTCATCGAGGGCCTGGTGGATGTGGGACGGTGGCTGGAAGAGTTCCATCCGAGGTCGCTTGTCGAACTGGATTACGGAGGTCTGGTGCACGCTCTCTCCGGGGCCCAACTCGCCGAGGACCGTTCGGCCGCCGATGTGGCGGCCGGGATCGCGGCGCTGCGGGCCGGGGACGGCGACGGCGCGGGAGCGGCCTACGGCCGGCTCACGGAGCGCTGGCGGGCGGTGAGGGAGCGGCTGTTCGCGAACTGACCGGGTTCGGGCACGCGATGCCGGAACGGGCGGGGAAGCGGGCATGAAAGGGTCTTGAAGCGGGCTTGAACGACGCTTGAACTCCGGCCCTAGGGCAGAGGTCCCGATCCGGGCCTATGCCCGCAAGCGTGACGGACCGCACTAACGGGGCTCTTGCGCCCATCGCCCCTCCTCGTGTCAAAATAGGACAAGGAGTCCGGGGAGGGTTCCTTCCGCCCAAGTAAGGGCGGATTACTCAGCATTGCACGCTATACGGGGGGTCTGGTGACTCCTGATCGCTCTGTGACTGATCGTATCTGTGACGTGACTGTCCGCTATGGCATGGTCCATCGGCTTCCGCCGCTGATGAACACCTCAGAGGGCAATTCCATCGGTTTGGCCGACGTGGCTGGACGGATGGTGTAGTTGTAGTGCCGAGGACAAGCCGTTCGTCCTATAACCGACTCGGCCCGCGTCCGCCATTTCGGGCAACGCGGGTCAAGGTGCAGAATTTAGAGGAAAGAACCGAGATGGTTCGGTTCTCCCGAGGAGGCCGCTCATGACCGCTCGCACCCCTGATGCCGAGCCGCTGCTGACCCCGGCTGAGGTTGCCACGATGTTCCGCGTGGACCCGAAGACGGTCACCCGCTGGGCAAAAGCCGGCAAGCTCACGTCCATCCGCACGCTCGGTGGGCATCGCCGGTATCGCGAGGCAGAGGTCCGCGCACTGCTTGCGGGTATTCCGCAGCAGCGCAGCGAGGCCTGACGCCTTTTTTCACGGCTCAGCAAGGCGCAACAAGGCACTACACAGGGCACAACTGGGCTCAATAAGCAGGGCACTGCCGGGTCCCCCATATCCGGTCGTCCCGACCCATAGCTCCATACGACGGGCACCTGCCCCAACAGGTCCCATGCCCACGCAACACGGGTAAGTCGTCGATCGCGCTGGACTCCGCCGGGTCCAGCGCGATCTTTTTTGTGTGCCGGGAGGCGGGCGTTCCGGTCCAGCTCGGCCGCTGTGTGAAGGGTGGGGCGGGTGATTCCGGAGGGATTCCGAAGGTAGTGCAATTGCACATATTAAATTCGTGGATTGTAGGAAGGGTGTAAGCGCTGCCCTTGGTCGAAATTGTTCCGTGATGCCCGTCACACCCCCTGCCCCTTGTCAACGATGTCCGTCTCACCTGTCGGATCCGACCGCGTCGGCGCCGGCGGCGGCCCCGGACCGGTGTGCGACCGGTGTGCGACCGGGGGAGGCCGGCGGGGGCCGCTCGTAGGCCGCTCGTAGGCCGCTCGTAGGCCGCTCAGCGGTCGCGGGGGTCACGCGGGGCTCAGGGGGCGGACGGAGCCAGATCGTCGGGTAACTCGTCCTCGAAGAAGCCGTCCGCGAAGCCGTCGTCGGCCGTGCCGGGCTCCATGGCGAGGCGCTGGAGGCGGTGGCAGATCGGGCAGTACCCCGTACGGTGCGGATGGCCTGACGCGGCCGCCAGATGGGCGCGCAGCAGTGCGCGCGTCTCGTGCCTCGCTGTCGATGACATCCCGGACACCACCCCCCGGTGCGGGCCCCGGGCTGGGACGAACAAGGGGCCTTGGTGTTTAGGTACCCCCGGCGGATGGCGCCGTCAAGACACTCAGGACCGGGCCCCGGGGATTTGGGTACGCCATTACTGCGGCCTTACCGCGGCGTCGACGGCCCTTGCCTTACGCGAGGGAGTCGGCCGCGCGGGCCGGGCGCCGAGCGGCCCACGCGACGCGCGCCCACGCCGCGGACACGGGCACGGACACGGGCACACGAAAGAGCCCGCATCCGATCGGATGCGGGCCCTTTCACTGCGGTCCTGACGGGATTTGAACCCGCGGCCTCCACCTTGACAGGGTGGCGAGCACTCCAAGCTGCTCCACAGGACCAGGTTTCGCGGCCTTGTTTCCTCGGCTGCGAAACGAGACTCTACAGCAGCTCGGAGGGTGCGGTCGAACTGGCTGATGGCGACGGGACCGTCACGGCGCCACCGCGTCGATCGCCTTCATGATGCGCTTGTCCGAGACCGGCTGCGCCGTGCCCAGGGCGTGGGCGAAATAGCTCACCCGCAGCTCCTCGATCATCCAGCGGATGTCCAGGACCTGCTGCGGTACCGGCCGCCCCTTCGGGAGCTGTTCGAGCAGCCACGCGTACTCGTCCTGCATCTCGTGGACCTTCTCCATCCGCGTGGTGTCGCGCTGGACGGCCGTCGGCATCTGCTGGAGCCTCCGGTCCACCGCCACGAGATAGCGCATCAGGTCGGGCAGCCGGCGCAGCCCGGTGCGGGTGACGAAGCCGGCCGGTACGAGGGCCGCGAGCTGGTCCCTGACGTCCTGGACGTTGTTCACCAGCGTCAGACTGTTCGTGGCCTTCAGACGGCGCTCACAGGCCTGCCAGGCGGCCAGGATCTGCTGCACCTGGCCGATGGTCCGCACGGTCATGTCGACGAGGTCGGCGCGGACCTTGTCGTACAGCTTCCGGAACGATTCCTCGTCCCACGCGGGACCCCCGTGCTCCGCGATCAGCCGGTCCGCCGCGGCCATCGCGCAGTCGTCGAACAGCGCCTGGACCGAGCCGTGCGGATTGCGGGACAGCGCCAGTTTCTGCTGGTTGGAGAGCTTGTCCGAGGCGAACTTCGCCGGGTTCACCGGGATGTTCAGCAGGATCAGCCGCCGGGTCCCCGCCCACATCGCCTGCTGCTGCTCCGCCTCCGTGTCGAAGAGGCGTACGGCCACGGTGGCGCCCTGGTCGACCAGGGCGGGATACGCCTTGACCGGCTGGCCGGCCCGGCGGGTCTCGAAGATCCGGGAGAGGCCGCCGATCGTCCAGGCCGTCAGCCCCGTACGCTCGATCGACGCGCCGCCCGAGCGCTCCGCGGTGGCCGCGGCGGCCTGGGAGAGGGCCTGCCGGGCCTTGGGCCGCAGACGCAGCTTCAGCGCGTCCAGGTCCTTGTCCTCGGCGATCTTGCGGCGCCGCTCGTCGACGATCCTGAAGGTGATCTTCAGATGGTCGGGCACCCGTGACAGATCGAAGTCGTCACCCGTGACCGGTACGCCCACCATCCGCTGGAGCTCCCGCGCGAGCGTGACCGGCAGCGGTTCCTGGAGCGGCACCGCCCGTTCCAGGAACGCCTTCGCGTAGTTCGGCGCGGGCACGTAATGACGGCGGACCGGCTTGGGCAGGGAGCGGATCAGCTCCATGACCACGTCCTCGCGCAGCCCGGGGATCTGCCAGTCGAAGCCCTCGGAGGTGACCTGGTTGAGCACTTGGAGCGGTACGTGGACGGTCACTCCGTCCGCGTCCGCGCCCGGTTCGAACTGGTAGGTCACGCGGAACTTGAGCGGGCCCTGCCGCCAGGAGTCCGGATAGTCGTCCTTGGTGACCGAGCCGGCCTTCTCGTTGATGAGCATCGACCGCTCGAAATCGAGCAGTTCCGGCTCCTCACGGCGCTTCTCCTTCCACCAGGAGTCGAAGTGCGCCCCGGAGACCACGTCGTCCGGTACCCGCCGGTCGTAGAAGTCGTAGAGCGTCTCGTCGTCCACGAGGATGTCGCGGCGCCGCGCGCGGTGCTCCAGCTCCTCGACCTCGCCGAGCAGTTTGCGATTGTCATGGAAGAACTGGTGGTGCGTCCGCCAGTCGCCCTCGACCAGCGCGTTGCGGATGAACAGCTCCCGGGAGATCTCGGGATCGATACGGCCGAAATTCACCTTGCGCTGGGCGACGATCGGTACGCCGTACAGCGTCACCTTCTCGTACGCCATCACGGCCGCCGCGTCCTTCTCCCAGTGCGGCTCGCTGTAGGTGCGCTTGAGCAAATGGCCGGCGAGGGGTTCGATCCACTCCGGCTCGATCCTCGCGTTCACGCGCGCCCAGAGCCGGGAGGTCTCCACCAGCTCGGCGGACATGATGAAGCGCGGCGGCTTCCGGAAGAGCGACGAGCCAGGGAACACCGCGAATTTGGCCCCGCGCGCGCCCAGATACTCGTTCTTCCCGGCACTCTTGCCGGCGTTCTTGGCGGCCTCCGCGCCGGCTTCCTTCACATCCTTCATACCGATGTGCGACAGCAGGCCCGCCAGCAGCGAGACATGGACGGACTGGTCCGCGGCGTCCTCCTCGTTGAGGTGGATACCCATCTGCCGGGCGACCGTACGGAGCTGGGAGTAGATGTCCTGCCATTCTCGGATCCGCAGGAAGTTCAGATACTCCGACTTGCACATCCGGCGGAAGGCGGACGAGGACAGCGTCTTCTGCTGCTCCCTGATGTACCGCCAGAGATTGAGGAAGGCGAGGAAGTCCGACGTCTCGTCCTTGAAGCGGGCGTGCTGCTGATCGGCCTGCGTCTGCTTCTCGGCGGGACGCTCGCGCGGGTCCTGGATGGAGAGCGCGGCGGCGATCACCATGACTTCCCGTACACAGCCGTTGCCGTCGGCCTCGATGACCATACGGGCGAGGCGCGGGTCGACGGGGAGCTGGGAGAGCTTGCGGCCCAGCGGCGTGAGCCTCTTCTTCGGATCCTTCTGCGCCGCCTGCGACGGGTCGAACGCGCCCAGCTCCTGGAGAAGCTGCACACCGTCGCGGATATTGCGGTGGTCCGGCGGATCGATGAAGGGGAACCGTTCGATGTCACCGAGGCCGGCCGCGGTCATCTGGAGGATGACGGAGGCCAGATTCGTACGGAGGATCTCGGCGTCCGTGAACTCCGGGCGGGACTCGAAGTCGTCCTCGGAGTAGAGCCGGATGCAGATGCCGTCGGACGTACGGCCGCAGCGGCCCTTGCGCTGGTTGGCGCTGGCCTGCGAGACGCGCTCGATCGGCAGGCGCTGGACCTTGGTGCGGTGGCTGTAGCGGGAGATACGGGCGGTGCCCGGGTCGATCACGTACTTGATACCGGGGACCGTCAGCGAGGTCTCGGCCACATTCGTCGCGAGCACGATCCGGCGCGTCACACCACTGGAGGGGCGCTGGAAGACGCGGTGCTGCTCGGCGTGCGAGAGACGGGCGTAGAGGGGGAGGACCTCGGTGCCCCGCAGCTTGCGTTTCTCCAGGGCGTCCGCGGTGTCCCGGATCTCACGCTCACCGGAGAGGAAGACGAGGATGTCGCCGGGCCCCTCCGAGTGGAGTTCGTCCACGGCCTCGGAGATCGCGGTGATCTGGTCGCGGTCGCCGTCCTCACCGTCCTCCTCCAGGAGGGGGCGGTAGCGGACCTCGACCGGGTAGGTGCGGCCCGAGACCTCCACGATGGGGGCATCGCCGAAGTGGCGGGAGAAGCGCTCCGGGTCGATGGTCGCCGAGGTGATGACGACCTTGAGATCCGGGCGGCGGGGGAGGAGCTGGGCGAGATAGCCCAGCAGGAAGTCGATGTTGAGGCTGCGCTCATGGGCCTCGTCGATGATGATCGTGTCGTACGCGCGCAGCTCGCGGTCCGTCTGGATCTCGGCGAGCAGGATGCCGTCGGTCATCAGCTTGACGAAGGTCGCGTCCTGGTCGACCTGGTCCGTGAAGCGGACCTTCCAGCCGACGGCCTCGCCCAGGGGCGTGTCCAGTTCGTCCGCGACCCGCTCGGCGACGGTACGGGCGGCGAGTCTGCGCGGCTGGGTGTGCCCGATCATGCCGCGGACGCCGCGGCCCAGCTCCAGACAGATCTTGGGGATCTGGGTCGTCTTGCCCGACCCGGTCTCACCCGCGACGATCACGACCTGGTGGTCGCGTATCGCCTCCAGGATCGTGTCCTTCTTCTGGCTGACGGGGAGCTGATCGGGATACGTGACGGCGGGCACCCGCGCGCCGCGCAGCCGCATTCGCTCGCCGGCCTTTCCGGCCTCACCGGCGATCTCGTCCAGCACGGCCTGCCGCGCCTCGGGTTTACGGATGCGCCGGGCGCCCTCGAGACGGCGGCCGAGCCGCTGCGCGTCGCGCAGCGAGACATCGGCCAGCAGGGTCTGGAGATCGGCGAAGGAAGTAGACATACCGAGCCAAGGATCTCACCCGCGGCTCGGGGGTGGCGAACCCATTTCGGTCGCGGCGGCGGGGGCGGAGGGATGGGGGGCGGGATGCGGCCGGTCCGGGGGTGGTCCGGGCGTGGTTCGGGGGCGGGTTGGGGGCGGTTCGGGGGGCGGTTCGCGGGTGGGTTGGCAGCGGGTCGGGGGCGGGTTCGGGGCGTGGAAGGGGTCCGTTGGCGGCCGGGGTGGGGTGAGGGTGGTCCGTTGGCGGCCCGGGGGTGGGGCTGGGGGTGGTCTGCTGCCGTCGGGGGTGGGGCTGGGGGGTGGTCCGCTGTCGGTCGGGGGTGGCTCGGCCGGGGTGCTCGGCGACGGGGCTCGGCGACCGGGTTCGAGGTGACCAGGCCGTTCTGTCCGTCACACGGGAGCGTGGACCGCCGCCGCTCGCTGGGCTCTCACCGGTCGACCTCTCGGTGCCACGGGTATAGGGAGGGACTTAGGCCCGGTTCATCCTTTTCATCCCCTTTGTCGCGGAGGTCGCTCGTCCATGTCTGCCACCCCGTCCGCCAGCCCGTCTTCGTCCTCGTCCCAGCCGTCGTCCGCGTCGCCGCCGTCGGCAGCGCGCCCGTCGCCCTCATCGGCAGCGCGGCCGTCGCACCCGTCGCCGCCGTCGAACTCGTCGCACCCCGCAAGCTCGTCGAACTCGTCCGTGTCCCCTCCGTCGCCGTCCCTGTCCTCCCCCGTGTCTCCGTCCTCTTGTGCTCCTTCTCCGTCCCCGTCTCCTTCCGTCTCGTTGTCTCCCTCGTCGCAGTCGTCCCAGTTCCCGCCCGCTTCCCCGCTCCCGTCGCTCCCGTTGACTCTGCCGTCCTCTCCGTCCTCTCCGCCCGCGTCGCCCGCGTCGGCCGTGTCGTCCTCCCCGTCGCCTTCCCCGTCCCTGGAGTCCCCTTCTCCGTCATCCGCTCCATCGGCGCCCACATCGCCTCTGCCCCCTCCGCCGACCCCGGAGGCTTCTCCACCCGCCTCTCCGTCGCCCGTACCGGGACCGCCGGTGCCGGCACCGCCCGCGTCCCCGCCGCCTTCGCCGTCCCTGTCCGCATCTCCGGCGGCAACGCTTCCGGCGTCTCCACCGGCCTCTCCTCCGACGCCGTTGGCGCCGCCTCCGTCGGCCCCGGTTCCGTCCCCGGCGTCCCCGCCGTCTCCATCCCTGCCGGCTCCGACGTCTCCTCCGCCGTCTCCGTCTCCGTCTCCTGCGTCCCCGCCGTCGTCTGCGCCTGCGCCGTCTCCGTCGCCCTCATCTCCGGAAGCGCCCTCATCGTCGGCGGCTCCGGTGGCTCCGGCGATTCTTCCGCCCGTGATTCTTCCGCCCGTGACTCCTCCGCCGGCGGTGGCTCCTCCGGTCTCGCCCGCGCCGTCTTCGTCCCCTGCGTCTCCGCCTCCGCCGTCGTCCACGGCCGTGCCGTCTCCGTCCTCCCCACCGGCGTCGGCCCCTCCGTTCACCCCGCCCCCGCCCGCGCCGTCCGCTTCCCCCGCTCCGGCTCCCTCGCCGTCCCCGTCCCCGCCTCCGCCTCCGTCGCGTCCCTCTCGTCAGGCCATCGCCATCGGCGCGGGCATCGTGGCCGCCACCGTGCTGCTCGGCGTCGTCTCGTACACCTCCACCCGGCCGGACCCGCCCTCCAGCGCCCCGTCCCGGGACAGGGTGATCTCCGAGATCCCCGCCCAGCCGCAGGCCGGGGTCTATCCCGAACTGGTGAAGCTCGCCCGGCGCGGCGTGGGCGATCCGCTCGCCGTGGGGCGTGCGGACGCGCCGGTCGTGATGGTCGAGTACGCCGACTTCAAGTGCGGCTACTGCGGGAAGTTCGCCCGCGACAGCGAGCCCGCGCTGATCAAGAAGTACGTCGAGGACGGCACCCTCCGTATCGAATGGCGCAACTTCCCGATCTTCGGCAACCAGTCCGAGGCCGCGGCCCGCGCCGCCTGGGCGGCCGGACGGCAGGGCCGCTTCTGGCAGTTCCACACCGCCGCGTACGCCGAGGGATCGAAGGAGAAGGGCTTCGCCGTCGACCGGCTCGACCAGCTCGCCCGCGAGGCGGGGGTGAAGGACATCAACCGGTACAGGGACGACCGCGAGAGTGACGCCGCCGAGGCGTCCGTACGGAAGGACCAGGCGGAGGCGTACGGGCTCGGCGCCACCTCCACCCCGTCCTTCCTCGTCAACGGCCGTCCCATCGCGGGCGCCCAGCCGCTGGAGACCTTCACCCGGGCCATCGAGGCGGCGAAGAAGGACCCCCCGCCCAAGCTCACCCCCCAGAAGGAGACGGCTCCGAAGGGCACGGCCCCGAAGGATCCGCCGACCAACGGCACAGCACCGAAAGACCTCCCGACGACGATCTCCCCGACGAACGGGACGCTCCCGAAGGACCTCCCGACCAAGGACCCCACGAAGAGGGACAGCAAGGGCGGCCCAGGACCGGCCGAGAACAACGCCGAGAACAACACCGAGAACAACGCCGAGAACAACGCCGAGAACAACGCCGAGAACAACGCCGAGAACAACGCCGAGGACAACAAGGGAGGCAAGGGCGATCGGTGACGACCGACATCGGCTATCCGGTCGCGCTGCTCGGCGGTCTGCTGGCTCTGCTCAGCCCGTGCAGCGCCCTGCTGCTGCCCGCGTTCTTCGCGTACTCCATCGACTCGGCGGGCCGCCTCCTCGCCCGTACCGGCATCTTCTATCTGGGACTGGCCACCACCCTCGTCCCGCTGGGCGCCGCAGGTTCGTTCGCGGGGCGGCTCTTCTACGGCCACCGTGATCTGCTGGTCGCCCTCGGCGGCTGGCTGATCATCGCGCTCGGGCTCGCCCAGATCCTCGGTCTGGGCTTCGCCTCACGCCGTATCGCCGGGCTGTCGGGCCGGATCCGCCCGACGACCGCGCTGTCCGTGTACGCGCTCGGCCTGGTCTACGGGCTCGCGGGCTTCTGCGCCGGGCCGATCCTCGGCAGCGTGCTGACGGTGGCCGCGCTGAACGGCACCCCGGTCTACGGGAGCGTGCTGCTCGCGGTGTACGCGCTCGGCATGGCTGTACCGCTGTTCCTTCTGGCCCTGCTCTGGGAGCGGTACGGTCTCGGCCGCCGGACCTGGCTGCGCGGCCGTGCCTTCCGGGCCGGCCGCTTCGAGCTGCACACGACCTCGTTGCTCTCAGGGTTCTTCTTCGTCGTGCTGGGCACGGTCTTCCTCGTCTTCGACGGGACGACCGCGCTGCCGGGGCTGCTCTCGGTCGACGCGTCCTTCGAGGTCGAACGGTGGGTGCGCGGGGTCGCCGCGGCCGTGCCGGACTGGGCGCTGCTGACGGCGGTGGCACTGGTGGCGGTCGTGGTGGTCGTGATCACGGTGACGCGCCGGCCGCGCGGACGGGGCGCGAGCGAGCCGGACCGTACAGAGAAGGCCGGAACGGGCGGCGCCTGAGCGGGCGCGACCAGATGGCGCCTGATCGGCGCGACCAGACAGCGCGGGCCCGGCGAGTGAGAGGCGCGGGAGATGCGCGGAAGAGGCGCTGGAGAGGCGCTGGAGAGGCGCTGGAGAGGCGCGTAAGGAAAAGCCCCTCCGCCGAAAAAGCTCACCGAAAAAGCCCCTCGCCGAAATTCTCGGCGGGGGGCTTTGTGTCCTTACGGACGATGGTGGCTGGGGCCGGGATCGAACCGGCGACCTATCGCTTTTCAGGCGATCGCTCGTACCAACTGAGCTACCCAGCCACGCAACCTGACGGTTGCAGCGGTCCTGACGGGATTTGAACCCGCGGCCTCCACCTTGACAGGGTGGCGAGCACTCCAAGCTGCTCCACAGGACCATGCGATGTGCGAGCACAAGTCTCGCACACAGTGACGCGTGCCCCCAACGGGATTCGAACCCGTGCTACCGCCTTGAAAGGGCGGCGTCCTGGGCCACTAGACGATGAGGGCTAAGGGCCCGCCTGGGCGCCTTGCGGCGCGTCGGGGACGTGAGAAGCATATGGGATGGCAGGAGCTATCGCCAAAACGGTTTACGGGGCGGGTGCGGGGGCCGGTACGGGTGCGCCTGCCGGGATTCGCGAAGGTGAGGCGGTACGGGTGGCCGGCGGCGGTCCCGTGAGCCTGGTGCTCCTCGTCGGACTCGGGCTTCCGGACGGGCTTCCGGACGGGCTTCCGGAGGGACCTTCGGAGGGACCTTCGGAGGTGCTCCCCGAGGGGCTTCCCGACGAGCCGGCGCTCCCCGCCGTGCCCGGCGATGGAGGCGATGGGCTCGGGCCGCCCGACGGGCCCGCTCCCGGTGACGGGCTCGCGCCCGGGGTGCCGGCCTCCTTCGGGAGATGACGGCTGACCTCCGCCGTCGTCAGTCCGAGACCGCCGAGGGTGATCTCGTCCCACGCCTGGAGCCGCTTGGTCGTCCGGTCCAGATAGAGCACGGAGGTGCGCACCTTCTCCGGTTCGTCGTTCTGTACGGCGCGCAGCCCGCCGCCGCCCGTCGACCCCTCGATCTTCAGCCGGGTGCCGTGCGCCATCACCTCCGTCTCGCGGTGGTGGACATGACCGGACAGCGCGAGCGGGACGAGCCCGTCGGTCTCCCGCGCCGCCACCGGGTTGTGGGCGACCGCGATATGCACGGGGGTGCCGGCCGCCGCCTGGTCGCGCAGGGCCGAGGCGAACTGGATGCCGGCCATGCGCTCCGCCGGATCGCCCCCCGCCTCCGTCGAACGGTCGGGGGTGTACTGCGGATCGCCCATGCCCGCCACCCGGAGTCCGGCGACGGTCACCGCCCGGCCCTCGTCCAAGACCCGGACGTTCTTCATGCGCCGGAGGTACTTCTGGGTGATCTCCGAATCGTGGTTCCCGCGTACCCAGACATAGGGGACACCGAGATCGGCGATCGGATCGAGGAACGTGTTCTCGGCGGAGGCGCCGTGGTCCATGGTGTCGCCGGAGTCGATGACCAGGTCGATCCCGTACTGCTCCACGAGCGAGCCGATGATGTGCCAGGACGCCGGGTTGAGATGGATGTCGGAGACATGGAGTACCCGCAGGGTCGCCGGGTCCGGCTGGTAGGTGGGCAGCGTGGAGGTCGCGTCGTACAGCTTGGTCACATTGGTGACCAGCCGCGCCAGCTCCTTCTGGTAGACGTCGAAGTCGGTGACGATCGAACGGGCGCTGCCGACGACCTGGGGCGCGGAGGAGAGCAGTCCGGAGAATTTGGGCTCCAGCACCGACTTGGGGTTCCAGGTGGCGTACGCGCCGACGCCCGAGGCGGCCAGCAGACCGAGCGCGAGCCCGCCGGCGGCGAGCGCGCGGCGCGGGCGGCGGTAGACGGTGAGACCGAGGGCGGTCGCGCCGGAGACGACGGCGACGCACGAGCGTACGGCCAGCTCCGTGGTGCCGTCCGCGACATCGTGGGTGACCTCGTCCTGAAGCCCCGAGAGTCGTTCGGGGTGCTCGACGAGCGCGGTGGAGCGCACGGGATCGAGCTGGTCCACATCCACGTCGAGACGGATCGGGGCGGTGTGCGTCTTCATCTCCAGCGCGCCGAGCGGCGAGACATTGATCTTGGTGCCGCCGGTGAGGGACGGCCGCAGGGTCATCCGCGTGTCCATCGGGCCGACGGGCGTCCGTACGCTGCCGACGACCAGCAGCCCGAGCCACGCGCCCAGCACCACGACGGCGACCAGACCGAGGGCGCGGGAGTACGGGTGCGGTGAGTGGACCAGCGCGCTGGTGGGCCCCTCCCGGCGGGAATGGAGGTGGCCCAGGACGCGGGTACGTGTGGCACGGAACGGGAAACGCAGTACATCACGGGCCATTGGGCCCGTATGCCCGAAGTGACGGGTGACCATGCCTGCGCTACGCCATCATGCGTAGTCCTTTGAGCCTCTTGGTGCTTGTGGTCACTGTGGGGCGCGTGGCGTGGGTGCGGCGCGTGGGTGCGGCGCGGGGCGTGGGTGGTGCGGACGGTACGGATGGGCGCGGGTGGCCCGCGTGGGGTGCGTGGAGCGGATGGTGCGCGGTCAGCCCCAGCCCAGTTCGTGCAGCCGCTCGTCGTCGATGCCGAAGTGATGGGCGATCTCATGGACGACGGTCACGGAGACTTCGTGGACCACGTCCTCCGGGCTCTCGCAGTAGCGCAGGGTCGGGCCCATGTAGATCGAGATGCGGTCGGGCAGGACCCCCGCGTACCACTCGCCCCGGTCCGTGAGCGGTGTCCCCTCGTACAGCCCCAGCAGTTCGGGGTCGGACGGGTCGGGTTCGTCCTCGACGAAGACGGCCACGTTGTCCATGACCCGTGTCAGCTCCGGGGGGATCTGATCGAGGGCCTGGCTGACCAGCTCTTCGAACGTCTCGCGTGTCATCTCCAGCACAGGGTCATTGTCCGTGATGACCGGCCGTTCCGGTGGGGCGTGCGCGGGAAGGAAGTGGAAGGAAGTGGAAGGGAACTGAACGTTTCCGTGTCCGCTTTCGAGCGATACGAAGGCCAAATCGCCTGTATCGCCCGCGCATTCGCCCCATGGCGGATCGGCGGCGCGAGGGGTTCGGCGGCGAGGACGACGCGAGGACGGCGGGGACGGCGAGGGCGAGGGCGAGGGCGGGACGGTATGGGGTGAGGGCGGGGACCGGCGCGAACGCGTCACACACCCGGCCTGAACGCGCCCCGAGCGTGTCCCCGGCGGGGAAAAGGAAGTTGGGCAGGGAAACCCCCGCCGTCGGCGGTGGAGTCCGTATCCCTGCCCCGGAGGTGCCGCCCGTGCGCCAGTTTTCCGCCATGTCCGCCCCAGGCCGTTTCGCCGTCTGGATCGTCACCTCCCTGGCGGTCGCGGCGTCCGCGGGCTGCATGAGCGTCGGTGAGGACGAGGGAAAGCCGGCGCCGTCGCGTTCCGCGGACCGCCGTGGTTCCGCCGCCGAGCCCGACGGGGGTACGGGCGCGGGCCCCGGGGCGCCCCACGCCTGGCAGGGGCATACGGGCGCGGAGGCTGAGGGTTCGGAGGGCGCCGGCGGGGGAGGGGACGGCAGGGACAAGGGCGCGTCGCCGAGCCCCAGCTCCGCCGACACCCCGTCGCCCAAGCCCTCGAAGGGCGAGCGGCCCCAGCCCGGGAAGAAGCCGACCCCGCCGGGGAACGAGCCCGTACCGTCCAAGGAGCCCACGCGCCCGGCGCCCTCCCCCAGCCAGCCGCCGGTACAGAGCCCCGACCCGGCACCGGAGCCCGAGCCGGAACCGACGAAGCCGCAGGAACCGCCGTCCGTATCGCCGGCGGCGGACATGCGTACGAGCTTGACGTCGGCCGGGGAGCCGACCGGGCCGGGAGCGGGGACGGGCATGGGACCCGGGCTCGGGTCCGGGTCCGGGAAGACGTCCGCGAAGACGTCGGGAAAGACGTCGGGGAAGACGTCCGGGAAGGGCAAGGCGTCGGGGAAGGCGTCAGGCATGGGGATGCGGGCGGAGTCGATGGCATCACCGCAGATGGGACCGGTGTGACGGGGGTCGCCGTGGCGGCGGTTTGCCTTGGAGGGGGGTGGGTGCGTATGGTAGTAGATCGTTTGATCATTGCCTGGCGCCGACACAGAAGAGCGCCACGTGGCGCGTACTCTCCCTTGCCGTGGCTGACCGCATTGAGGCGGTCGATTTGCGAATCACGGAGTTTGGGCGCGTGCCGAGACTCCGGAAGGTTTCGCATTTCGCATGTCCATTTCCAGTACTGACCACGCCGTCATGCCCGAGCACGAGTCCACCGAGCCGGTGGAGACCGTCGAGGGTCCGGAGGCCGCAGCGGCCACCGGTACGACTGACGTAACGGCCTCCGAGTCCCCCAAGTCCAGCGAGACGGTTGAGGTTGACGAGGTCTCAGTGACGCCCGAGGCGTCCGAGACCGCTGAGGGATCAGAGGGCTTTGAGGGCTCCGAGGACCCTGAGATCTCCGACACGTCCGACAGCGACACGTCCTACGACGGGGCGTCCTACGAGGGGGCGTCCGACGACGACACGTCCGACAGCGCCACGTCCGACGAGGCCGAGTCCGCCGACTCCTCCGAGGCCCCGGGGCTGACCTTCAGCGACCTGGGCCTGCCCGAGGGCATCGTCCGTAAGCTCACGCAGAACGGCGTCACCGCGCCCTTCCCGATCCAGGCCGCGACCATTCCGGACGCCCTGGCCGGAAAGGACATCCTGGGCCGTGGCCGTACCGGTTCCGGCAAGACCCTCTCCTTCGGTCTGCCGCTGCTGGCCACGCTGTCCGGCGGCCACACCGAGAAGAAGAAGCCCCGCGGCATCATCCTCACCCCGACCCGCGAGCTGGCGATGCAGGTCGCGGACGCGCTCCAGCCGTACGGCGATGTGCTCGGCCTGAAGATGAAGGTCGTCTGCGGCGGTACGTCGATGGGCAACCAGATCTACGCCCTGGAGCGTGGCGTCGACATCCTCGTCGCCACCCCGGGCCGGCTGCGCGACATCATCAACCGCGGTGCCTGCTCGCTGGAGAAGGTCCAGATCGCGATCCTGGACGAGGCCGACCAGATGTCCGACCTGGGCTTCCTGCCCGAGGTCACCGAGCTGCTCGACCTGGTGCCGGCGGGCGGCCAGCGGATGCTCTTCTCCGCCACCATGGAGAACGAGATCAGCACGCTGGTCAAGCGCTATCTGACCAGTCCGGTCAGCCACGAGGTCGACAGCGCCCAGGGCAATGTCACGACCATGACGCACCACGTGCTCGTGGTGAAGCCGAAGGACAAGGCCCCCGTGACCGCGGCGATCGCCGCGCGCAAGGGCCGCACGATCATCTTCGTACGGACGCAGCTCGGCGCCGACCGGATCGCGGAGCAGCTGCGCGAGTCGGGCGTGAAGGCGGACGCGCTGCACGGCGGTATGACGCAGGGCGCGCGTACCCGCACGCTGGCGGACTTCAAGGACGGTTACGTCAACGCGCTGGTCGCCACCGACGTCGCCGCCCGCGGCATCCATGTGGACGGCATCGACCTCGTACTGAACGTGGACCCGGCCGGCGACCACAAGGACTATCTGCACCGCTCGGGCCGTACGGCGCGGGCCGGCAAGTCCGGGGTCGTCGTATCGCTGGCGCTGCCGCACCAGCGCCGTCAGATCTTCCGGCTGATGGAGGACGCGGGCGTGGACGCCTCGCGTCACATGGTCGGCGGAGCGGGCGCGTTCGACCCGGAGGTGGCGGAGATCACCGGCGCGCGTTCGCTCACGGAGGTCCAGGCCGACTCCGCGAACAACGCGGCCAAGCAGGCCGAGCGCGAGGTCTCGGAGCTGACCAAGCAGCTCGAACGCCTTCAGCGCCGTGCCGCCGAACTCCGCGACGAGGCCGACCGCCTGATCGCCCGCGCGGCGCGCGAGCGGGGCGAGGACCCGGAGGCGGCGGTGGCCGAGGTGGCCGCCGAGACCGAGCGCGCGGTGGAGGAAGCGGCGGCAGCGGCCGCCGCAGCCGCCGTTCCGGCGCAGCGCGAGGAGCGCAGGGACAGCCGCGACGACCGCGGGAACTTCGGGCGCCGCGACGACCGTGGCGAGCGCAGCGGCCGGGGCGGCGCGCGGGGCTACACGCCGCGCGACGACCGCGGTGGCGACCGTGGTGGATTCCAGCGTCGTGACGACCGGGGCGCCGACCGTGGTGACCGTGCTGGCGACCGTGGCGGGTTCCAGCGCCGCGACGACCGTCGGGACGACCGCGGCGGCGACCGTGGCGGCTTCCGCCGGGACGACCGCGGTGGTGACCGTGGCGGCGACCGTGGTGGCTTCCAGCGCCGCGACGACCGGGGCGCCGACCGTGGCGGTGACCGCGGTGACCGCGGTGGCGACCGCGGCGGGTTCCAGCGTCGCGACGACCGTGGCGCGGAGCGCGGCGGCTTCAACCGTGACCGTGGCGAGCGTCGCGACGACCGTGGCGGCGAGCGCCGTGACGACCGTGGCGGCCGCTCCTTCGAGCGCCGCGACCACCGGGCTCCCAGCGACCGCCCCTTCAACCGCGACCGTCGCGACGACCGCCCGGCGGGCACCGGCTTCCGCGCCGCCGCCCACGACCGTCCGTCCACCCGCCGCGACGACCACCGCGGCGGCTCCACGGGCACCGGTACCGGCTCCTTCGGCCGCCGCGACGACAAGCCGCGCTGGAAGCGCAACGGCTGACCGTCACCCGATCTGACGCCCCACCAGGGCCCGTGCCCCACCCCCAGGGTGGATCACGGGCCCTGCCCCGTCCCCCACCTCCCCGCCACCCCCACCCCCCTCTCCCGCCACCCCACCGAGGCGCGACATCCCCACGACCGGATACCCGATCGGCGCACCGCCCCCGGCGGGCTATGCTCGTGGGTGTTGCGCCGAGGGCCGTTAGCTCAATTGGCAGAGCAGCGGACTTTTAATCCGTTGGTTGTGGGTTCGAGTCCCACACGGCCTACCGTTCGCGGGGCAGGGATATCTTCTCTGACCTGCTACTGAGCGCCCCGTCCGGTCTCGATCGGCAGGGGCGCTCCGTCGTTTGAGGGCCTCTGCGTGAGCGATGCGTGAGCGGACGGACCTCTGAAGTGCTGGACGGCAGCGGCCGTTCGAGCACGGGGCTAGCGGGCTTCGCGCCCTATAAGTGTGGGAAGGCGTCCGCTTGGAGAGGGATGCCGAAGCTACCCTTGCTGGCGGCTTCTTCTTTGCACTAGCCGGTGCCGGTCGGCCACGCGGCAAGGTTGCCAGCGTCTCCGAACGAGCCGCTGGTCAAGGTCTGGTCGTTGATCGCCCCGGCGCTGACCGCAAGGGGAACACCCCCGCCTGTGCGGGGACCACCTGCCCTGCTGCTCCAGGGTCGGACGTGTCCCCGGAACACCCCCGCCTGTGCGGGAACTACTCTTCCTGACCTGCGGCGTTAGAGGGGCTTTGCCAATGCTTGACCACCGCTCGTTTCCACCAGTCCATGGTGGCAGAGGCATGTGGACGGGCTCTGCGATCCTGCAGGATTACGCGGCAGTTCCAGGAACTGCGCGCCCCGACGGAGCGTGGCGCTTGGACGCGCTGACTGACGCTCTCGACGATTCTTCCGCACGGCCATAGCCGAGCAGGCCAAAGCCCAGCGTTGGGGCCGGAGCGTCACCTCGCGCGAGTGGCTGCGCGACCAGGCGTACGCAATGCTGGCAGCCGTACGGACCGAGGAGCAGTTCTTCGACGTTCTCGGCTCTCTCGGCATTCAGGCGCGCAAGCGCATCGGCCCCGAGACCGGTGACGTGATCGGCTACAGCCTCGCCGCCCCCAACGGCACCAATGCCCAGGGGCAGCCGTTGTGGTACGGCGGCTCCAAGCTCGCCCCCGACCTGTCCATCAATCGCATCCGTGAGGCCCTCGTCGGGCAGCAGCCGTTGGACCGATCCGTCACCGCTTCCCACCCGGCAAATCCCTGGCACCAGGCACGACGGCGCTGCCGCCCAGGCGCACGTCGAGACCTTCAGCGATGTTCTCTGCGACACAGCCCTGGCTCTACCGAGCGGCAGCCGCGAAGAACTCCACGCAGCGGCGCGGGCGTACAACCGGGCCAGGCACTCGGCGATCCGCGCCGACCAGCAGCAGCCGAGCAGGCGCTGGTGCACCTTCGCGTCGCCTACGACGCCACGGCCCAGCCGGTGCTCATCGACCTCGCCCGGCGGGCCCCGCGCCAGCAGAAGACCGAACGGTACGCAGCCGCCGTACGACAGGCCCTCCCCGAACACGCCGAGCGCATCCTCACTGACCCCGCCTGTCCACAGCGGCGGACGAGCGTGAACTGGGCACTGCTCGCTCGGCAGCTGAAGTCCTCACATGGCGTAGGGCCAACCAGCCGGACAAGCGATCAAGCGCCGCTCTGGCCCGGAGTGGAAACGGCAGCCCAGCCATTACACCCGCAGAGCACCGGCCGGAAGTCGTTGACGGGGCAGACGGCTTCTCGTCCAAGTGACATTCTTGGAGCTGCACGCCGGCGAAAAGGAGTTGGCTCATGCGGTGGACGGTTCATGGCGAGCGCCAGATCTACAGCAACCCGTGGGTCAATCTCTGGCTCGTGGACGTCCAGCAGCCGGACGGCCGGCGCTGGGAGCACCATGTGGTCCGGATGCGGCATCTCGCCGTCGCCGCCGTGGTGGATGAGCAGAAGCGGGTGCTGATGATGTGGCGCCACCGGTTCATCACGGACACCTGGGGCTGGGAACTGCCGATGGGCCTGATCGAGGCCGACGAGACCCCGGAGCAGGCGGCGGCCCGTGAGGTGGAGGAGGAGACCGGCTGGCGGGTGGAGGGCCTGAAGCCTCTGGTGTACGCGCAGCCGGCGAACGGCATCACCGACTCGGAACATCACGTCTTCCGAGCCCAGGCTGCCGCTTACGCGGGCCCGCCGACCGAATTGAACGAGTCGGACCGTATCGAGTGGATCCCGATGTCCGAGATTCGCGGCATGATCGACCGTCGTGAGGTGGTCAGCAGCGGCAGCCTGGTCGGGCTGCTGTACCTGCTGCTGGACGAGGCAACCAGCGCCCCGGGTTAGCCGAGTGCCTCGCGCATACGCTGCTCGAACGCGATCACAGGCGTCTCGCGAGCGTACGGGGCGAGGCGCTGGTGGAACTCGTTAACGTGGCCCGCGACCCGCGGTGAGTCGAGGGACGCGCTGAGGTTCAGGGCGAGCCCGGCACTGTGGCATGCGGCGTCCAGCTTGCCCTGCTGGAGTTGGGCCGTGGCCAGCCAGAAGGCGTGGAACGCGCGGCCACGCTGCTGGGCGCCTGTTTCCCGCCGCAGGCCCTCGGTGATCAGCGGCTCGGCACGTTCTGACTCGCCCAGCTTGGCGAGCGCGATCCCCGTGTCGACGATCAGTTTCGTCTCGTCGAAGTAGCGGACCCAGGAAGGCGCCTCGCCCTCTTGGCCGCGGGCTTGCTCGTACGCGTCTCGGGAGCGTCCGATGGCCTGGTGACAGGACGCGGCGTCGCGGAGTGTGGCGTGGGCGAAGGCTTCCCGCATGTGGAGCATCGACATCACCAGCGGCTGCCCGCCGGCGGCTCGGGCGCTGTCCTGGGCCTTGCAGGCCAGCGCCACCGCGTCTGCGGGCTGCCCGTCGTATGTTGCCTGCAGGCTCATGCAGGACAGGACGTTGGCCATGAAGAGATAGTCGTCCTGCCCGTGCGAGAGCCGCAGGGCCTGGGTGAAGTGGGTGCGCGCGGTGCTGTACTGGCGGGCATCGAAGTAGGCCCACCCGGCGAGGCGGGCGAGTTCCGCGGCGAGTGACTGGAGATCACGGCGCAGGGGAGCGCGGACGCTGCGCATCATCTGCGTCACGTACCGAAGGTGCCCCACAACAGCCGGGCGCAGGGAAGCGCCACCGTGCTCGTCGTCACGGCGCCAGTAGTCCTCGACCGATGACCGCAGGGCGAGGAGCGTCGATCGCGTCACTCTTCCGTCGGCGAGCGTCAGCAAGTCGTCGAGATCACTGTGGGATTCGGCGTCAGGACTCCGCTCAGCGTCGGCGGAGGTCTCGGACGCCTGCACCGAACGGCTCGGAAGGCTCGCGAGGCGGTCTCGCGACGTCGCCGGGGACGGGATTTCCCAGGGCCGGTGTGCGAGCCCGAGCATGGCGCCGGGGATACGGAGTCCATCAGCCACGCGCTCGATCACATCGATGTGGGCGAGTCCGCGCCTCCCCGACATGATCTCCCCGACCCGGCTCGGCGTCATCCCGCACAAGGCGGCCACACGGGACGGATAGATGCCCGCCTTCACCTTCACAAGGTGGAACACCTTCGCGAAGTCGCGCTGCAGACACGCACGTTGCCACTCGGGATTCGTGAGCAGTTCGGGCGGAAGTCCCTGATGAGGCTGGGATCCGGGCACATGCGCTCCTCTGCCGCATCAGGCGCTGGCGTCTGGCGGTTGGTCAGCCACTTTGGATATTACCCACGTTGGGTAATCACCGTGACCTGATTACGTGATGGCTCCTCGCGGTGAGGTGGATCCCCAACCGCCCGCGATGAGGGGACGCGATGTACGCGATGGCCACGCACGACCAGCAGACCGCTCAGAGATGGCGCATGCAGTTCAGCTCGACCGCCGCATGCGTCTCCCTCGCCCGGCACCAGACCGAGAAGACCCTCAGCAAGTGGGGATACGCACTCGACGACATCGACCGGGTCGTCCTGGTCTCCAGCGAGCTCGCGACGAACGCCGTGCTGCACGGACACGTCCCCGGGCATCTCTTCGAAGTCGCTCTGACCTCGACGGACCACAGCTGCTTGATCGAGGTGTCGGACGCAAGCCCCCACACTCCGATGGCACTGCGTCCTACGGCCGAGGAGGAACACGGTCGTGGGCTGCCGCTCGTCAGCGCACTGGCCGTACGAGTCGGCCACCACGCGATCAAACCGACGGGCAAGACGGTCTGGGCGCACATCCTGCGCACATCCCACGGACCGCGATGAGACGGCCCCATACGAGTACGTCCTGCGGCACGCGCACGAGCTACCGCCCCGTCGAGACCAGTACGTGGACCCGCCGTCGGCGAGAGACGACAGCCATGACGCGCCTCATCGGCCGCTACGCCGGAGTCCTCTTCATCATCGGCATCAGCGCATCCTGCGGCCTAGTCGTCGGGCTGACCTTCGCGACGGCACCGACTCCATAGACCGGTCCGCCCCAGGCGAGTACCCGCACCGTGGGTCGGCTCCCCGTGCCCACCTGGGTTGGACCCTCCACCCTCCGTCGGCTGCCTACGAGCGAGCTCGGCAGCCGACGGAGGGCCACCTCGGCCGCTCCGCACCCACCGACCGTGACCCCGCCGCTGTCGAGCCCCGGCAGCAGCGCGGAACGCGTCGTGTGCGCCACGGGCCCCTCGTACCGCGATCCGCTTCGACCCCATACAAAGAGGCGCACCGAGTGATTCAGCACCCAGCTCTGGAGAACATCGACCGCGCGGTCCCGATCACGGTCACCACCGACCGGACCCTCCGCGTCAAGGTCATTGACTCATGCGGTATGACCTGCACCTTCTGCCACAACGAAGGCACCCCCGTCAGCGTCGACAACCGTGCCCACGCCGCTGGCGTATTCGCCGACTCGGGCAGCTCCGGACGCGTATCGATCTACGTGGCCACCAACGGCGCGAACTTCCTCAGCGCGCCCGTCTTCCCGGACGAGTCCTTCCGCCGCGCACTGGAACAGCTCCGGAACGCCCTCGGTTTCAACGAGGTACACCTGACCGGAGGCGAGCCGACCCTCCACCCCCGGCTCCCCGAGATCGTGGCCACAGCCAGGGAGGCCGGCTACGCGGTGAGCATCACCTCGAACGGCGAGAACGGGGCCCGGATACTGCCCAGTTGCGCCCTGTCCGGGCTCGGGCGCGTCAACTTCTCCGTCTTCGGAACCACTCCCGAAGAGTTGATACAGGTTCAACACGTGCGATTCCGGAACAAGGCCCTGGCCCAACGCAAGATCGCAGCACTGGACGAGTCGATCAGGCTCGCCACGGAACTCGGCGTGGACGCACGCGCGAACATCGTCCTGCCGCACTGGGACCATGTGCCGCGCGTTCACCGCCTCCTCGCCAAATACTCTCCCTCCCTGTCCGTCCGGATCCTCTCCTCGCTGTCGGACGGCGAAGAATCCCTGAACGCCATCGACACCCTCCTCGACGAACTCGGCGCCGAACTCGAAGAAGTCCGCCTCATCGCGGGCACCTCGGGCTTCCGCATGTCCTACCGCCTGCCCGACGGCCGTCCGCTCACCGTCAAGCACATCCGGCCCGTCAGACTGCCGACGACCTGCACCGGCTGCCGCTTCAACAACAGCACCGACTGCGAGGAGGGCTACTACGGGGTGCGCCTGTACCGGGACACCGCAGGGCGCTTTCACGTCGGGGTTTGCATACAGCGCATGGACCTCTGCCAGCCCGTGGAAGAGTTCGTAGCCGGTGACGCATGCGACGAGGTCCTCCAGTTACGCGAGAACGACCTCCGAGACCTGACCGCCTGAAGACCGACCAACAGGAGCACAGACAGCGATGGCCCAGCACGAGTACGAGGCGAAATTCCTCAGCATCGACGTCGATGCGGTACGCGACCAACTCCGCGCTGCCGGGGCACAACAAGCCTTCGACAAGACCCTGTTCACCCGCTTCATCTTCGAGAACGACGCGGTCCAGGGCGAACAGTGGCTGCGGCTGAGGGACGAGGGAGGCAAGAAGACCCTCACCCTGAAGCAGGTCAGCGACGCCACCACCATCAACGGCACCACCGAGATCGAGATCGAAGTCGACGACCTCGACAAGACAGCCGAACTCCTCACCGCCCTCGGACTCCGCCAGGTCCGGTACCAGCAGAACTACCGCGAGGAATGGCAGCTCGGCAACATCACCTACGACCTCGACACCTGGCCCGACCTCCCCACCTTCATCGAAATCGAAGGCCCCTCGGAAGAAGCGGTCCGCAAGGCAGTAGCCGCACTCGGCTTCGACTACGAACAGGCCCGCTACGGCAGCATCGACCTCATCTACAAGAGCGAACTGAACCGGGACATCCTCGCCGAGACAACGCTGCTCTTCGCGGAGTAGCTGATGCGCAGCAGGTGGGCCGCGCCCAGCGAGGGCGACGGCCCGCCCGCATGTCCACATGAGGAACACCCCCCGGGCCTGCGCGGGGCCCACGCGTTCCTACAGGTCGGCCGTGAGGGCTATGGCGGAACACCCCCGCCTGCGCGGGGACCACGGTGACGGTGAACTCATACGAGGACGGCTCCCCGGAACACCCCCGCCTGCGCGGGGGCCACATGGACGCACCGCCAACCGGCCGGCTCATGGACGGAACACCCCCGCCTGCGCGGGGACCACGCTTCCTGAGCTGCGGCGTTAGAGGGGCTTTGCCGTTGCTTGACCCACGCTCGTCCGCATAGCTACATGGTGTCAGAGCCATGTGGCGACGTCCCCATCACTGGGAAAACGCGCTGGCGAGGTGGGATGGTGCTCCCCCGCAGTCGGGGTCCAACCGAGTCTCTACCTGGTCGCGCCAGCCAGTCGGCCCGGCCCGGTCAGGAAGGCTTTCGAGGCGTCGGAGGAGTTAAGCGCGCCTGGTCAGAACGGTAGCTTGCGTGAGCGATGCGTGAGCGGATGGGGTGGCACGGGGCGTTTTGGGGTGGCTCCCGTGGCAGTGCGGGGTGCTCCGACCAGGTAGTTCTGGATGGCGGACGATCACGCAGAGCTGCCCGGCACGGCTCAAACGGGTCTTTTGATCAGTTGGTTGTGGGTTCGAGTGCCACACGGCGTACTTCTCTGACCTGCTACTGAGTGCCCTCCTGGGTCCTGACCGGGTAGGGCGCCCAGTTGGTTTCGGGCTTGCTTGTGATGGCTGGGACGCGCGCTTGCGGCGTTGTCGGAGTCAGTCCGTCAGGGCCGCGCCGAAGTACGGGCGGGTGCCCAGGCCCAGGGACTGGGTGGTGAGCAGGGTGGAGCCGGTGCCCGTGGGGGCGGACGACGTGCTCGGGAGGAGGTGGAGGCGGCCCTTCTCGTTGGCCGTGGCGATCAGTTCGGCGCGTCCGTCGTGGTTGAAGTCGCGCAGCAGGACCGACGATCCCAGCCAGGAGTCGTTCGCTTCGGAGGGATCGCCCTCGACGCCGGGTGTGCGGACGTCGTACTGGCGGGAGTTCTTGCCTGTGAGGCCGCCCTTGCCGCCGCGCAGGAGGGTGACCGCGCCGCCCCGGAAGAGACTCTTGCCGAGCACCTGGCCGGGGACGCCCGCCGCGAGGTCCGGGTAGCCGTCGCCGTTCGTGTCCGCTGCCGACACGTCGTACCCGAAGTAGTCGACCGATTCCGGCGTGCCCGGGACACCGGTGGTGGCCTGGCTGATCGAGGTGACCGTGGTGCTCGGGCCGGCCGAGGTGCCCTTGAGGATGTGTACGGCGCCGCCCTTGCCCGAGCGGGGGATCCCGACCGCGAGATCGCCGTAGCCGTCCTTGTTGAAGTCGGCGATCGTGGCGCTCGGGTGGGCTATGTCGCTCGATCGCGGCAGGCCGATCTTCCGCGGCGGCGTGGCCGGACCGCCGGAACGGCCGCGGTAGAACCAGACGCGGTTGGTCCGGGTGTCCGCGTCCCAGCCGAGGACCGCGAAGTCGGCGGTGCCGTCCTTGGTGACCTTGCCGGAGACCACGAGTTCCGGCGCGATGTCCTCGCCGTGGATGGGGTCGAGGTTGGTGGCCGTCCCTCGCGAGCCGGTCTTGGTGAACGGACCGCGTACGACGTAGACGTCGTCGTCGGTGATCGCGACGACGTCCTCCTTGCCGTCGGCGGTGAAGTCGCCGACGGCGATGTCCTTGGCGAAGCCGCAGTCCTTGCAGCCCGTGCTCTTGAATGACGTCCCGTTGGTCAGGCCCGCCTTGGAGCCCCACAGGATGGTGAAGGTGCCGTGGTAGGCGCCGTCGTCCTCGCCCGGGGCGGTGACGACGACGTCGCCGTAACCGTCCTTGTTCATGTCGGCCGCGGTGACCTTCGTGCCGAAGGAGTCGTTCGTCTCCGCGGTGCCCGCTATGTACGGGGTGTTCTGCGTGATCACCGAGCGCTTGGCGGGCGCGGGACCGTGGGCAGTGCCCCAGACGACCACGACGGCGCCCGCCTGTTTCTTGCCGCCCACCGTGGCGGTGCTGTCGCCCAAGACGAGGTCGCGGTGGCCGTCCCCGTTGAAGTCGTCCGCGAACTTCGCGGTGGCCGCGGTCGCCGGCGCGGCCAGCACCAGCGGGGTGAGACCGGAGGCGAGGAGGCTGGCGGTCAGCAGGAGGGTGCGCTTGCGCAAAGTGTCTCCAACGGTCGGGGCGGACCCCGGGAATCCGGTGCCGCGACTAGGAGACCCTCGGAAAATGGCTGCGGTTGTAGGGGGTTCGGTGAACATTTGAGGTTCCTGTGGCGGTCGTCGCTACGAGGTCGTCGCTTACGAAACGATCTTCTCGCCGAGCGCCTCGGTGAGCTGGTTCCGCAGGGTACGTGCCGCATCGGGCGACAAAAGTGCGGTGACGTCGGGGCAGCCGTCGTACAGGGCGAGCCGGATGTGATCGTGATGACCGGTGGTGGCCACGTCGATCGCGATCGTCGGTTCGCCCTCGGCCCGGTAGTTCGCCGTCTCGTCGGCACCGTTGAGGGCGGGGACATCGTCTCCGCTGACGCTGGACCAGATGCTCATGGGCTCATTCTCCGGTGGCGCGGGCGCCCGGCCGTAGGGGGTGCCCCGGAGCTCTCATTCAGTGTGGCTCATGTTCCATGCTTCGGGCAGATCGCTGCCGCAGAAGACGCAGACGAAGTCGTCTTCGCGCACGATGTTGCGCTCCTGACAGCCCGGACAGGCCCGGAACACCACCCCGTGGGTGAAGCCGGACGGCCGCCCGAGCTCTGCGCGATCCAGAGCCTGGGCGACCGCCGACCACGAGGTGACGTCCGGGCAATACCCGGTCGAGTGGTTGCTGACCTCGCCCACCACCCATCGACCTGCCTCGCGGACGAAGCCAATCTCGCCGGCGCTCAGGACCGATCCTCCGCCCGCGCACGCCACATGCTCGCTTCGCCGCGGCGCCAGCCGCAGTACGCCGTCCGTGTCGACCACGAAGGTGAACGGTTCGGCCAGCTCCGCCGCCGGTCGCTGCGCGATCCAGCCGTCGAAGTCCGCTGCCGAGCGGATCCGGAAACCGTCGCTGCCAGGCCGGACCGCGGCTTTCACATCGGCCGGTCCCACATACCGATAACTCCGCTCCAGCGCGCTCACGCGAGCGTCCGGTTCGGAGGCCGCCGATGACGGCGGCAAATGGCGCTTACCCGATAGAAGTAAGAATCATACTTTTCGAAGTTGTTCGAGGCGGAAGGTGGAATTCGTTCCGTGTCGCGGTATCTCCGTGGCGCGTCGAACAAGGAGTCCCCTATGCGTCGAACTCTCGCATCCCTGGCCACGGTCGGCCTGGGGCTGTCCGTGGTCGTCGGTCTCGCAGGGACCGCCACGGCGGCTGTTCCCTCGCCGGCGGCTGCCGGTCCCGGAGATCTTGTGCTGGCGTACCAGTGCAATGCCGGTGGCGGCACGGTCGTTTTCCCCCTCGGTCCCGTCGCCAGGTGTGAAGGCGGACGGTTCGCCGGTTCCATCGTGGTGGTGTAGCGGACGGCGGGGCGCGATCAGGCCGGTGGGTACGCCGGCGACGCCGTGAGCGCGTCCGGTGTCCGGTCGGCCCGTCGGGCTCCGTTCGACGGGAGACAGAGCGGCGCGTGCCCGGTCGTGGGCGCGCGTTCCCCAGGTACTCAACAGCGTGGGAGAGAAAATATGCGTATGTGCAGAGCTGTGGCGGTCTCGGGTCTGGTCCTCGCCGGAATCCTCGGATCCGCCGGGGCCGCGACTGCCGCCGAACACGAGGGGGACTCGCCCCTGGTGAGCATCGGGTCGATCGATGACTCGATCGAGGATCTTCTGGAGCAGACTGTGCTGCTCGACGACTGACAAAGTCTGGATCCGAAGTCTGGACACGACCGAAAGTCTGGACCCGACAGACAGAGTGCCCCTCTGCCCGGCCCGCCAGGAGCCGGGTGGAGGGGTCTTGTCGTTCCCGGAGGTAGAGGGCAGGGGGCAGGGGGATAGAGGGGCGGAGGGTGGGAGGGGGAGGTTGGGAGGGGCCTCGAGCGGAGGGCCTCGGGCGTCGGGCCTCCCGTCTCGGGTCTCGGGCACCCCGTCGGGCGGGGGCCGGCCGTCTGCCCGGCTCTCATCGACAGCCGAACGGCTGCCCAGGGGCTTCTTCCGTGGGGGTGGAGGGCTGCGGGACCATCGGCGGACGGTGCCCCTCGCACCTGCGATCCGCTGAGATCTCGGAGGCCTACGTGACGGTGATAGTCGGACTGGTCCACAAGAAGCGTGTCTATCTGGGGGGTGACTCCGCCGGGGTCGCCGGATACCAGCTCACCGTCCGCCGCGATCCCAAGGTGTTCACCAACGGTCCTTACGCCATGGGCTTCACCACCAGTTTCCGGATGGGACAGTTGCTCCAGCACGCCTTCAAGGTGCCGCGGCCCAAGGGAGATCTGGATCGGTTCATGGTCACGACATTCGTCAACGCCCTGCGGACCTGCCTCAAGGACGGCGGCTGGGCGCGGAAGGAGTCCGAGCAGGAGCAGGCCGGGACCTTTCTGGTGGGGGTGCGGGGGCGGTTGTTCGCCATAGACAGCGACTATCAGGTGGCCGAGTCGGCCGACGGCTACGCGGCCGTCGGATGCGGTGACGAACTGGCCCTCGGCGCTCTGCACGCGACCGCCACGCTGGCCATGAAGCCGCGTGCCCGGCTCGAGACCGCGCTGGCCGCCGCCGCCCATCACAGTGCCGGGGTGTCCGCGCCGTATCTCTATGTCGCCACCCCGCGCCCGTCGTGAACCGATCGAGCACAGGGGCGTCGGGACCGTCGGGGAGATCAGGCCCGTCAGGCTCGTCCGGTGCCTCGGGCACGTTCGGTACGGGGGAACTCGTCCGGCGGCTCGGGCTGTTCGACGCCGTGACCATCGGTCTGGGAGCCATGATCGGCGCGGGCATCTTCGCCGCGCTCGCCCCGGCCACCGCGGCGGCCGGTTCCGGGCTGATGGCAGGGCTGGCGATCGCCGCCGCCGTGGCGTACTGCAACGCGACCTCCTCCGCCCGGCTGGCCGCCCTCTACCCGGCCTCCGGTGGAACGTACGTCTACGGCCGTGAGCGGCTCGGTCCCTTCTGGGGGTATCTCGCCGGATGGGCCTTCGTGATCGGGAAGACCGCCTCCTGCGCGGCGATGGCGCTGACCGTGGGCGCCTACGCCTGGCCGGGGCAGGCGCACGCGGTGGCGGTCGCCGCCGTGGTGGCGCTGACCGCCGTGAACTGTGTCGGGGTGCAGAAGTCCGCCTGGCTCACGAGAGCCGTCGTCGCCGTCGTACTGGCCGTGCTCGCCGCCGTGGTCGTCGCCTGCCTGACCGGGAGTACCGGGAGTACCGGTAGTCCCTCCGCCCTCGCCACGGCCGTCACCTTCGGCGGGGTGTTGCAGGCGGCCGGGCTGCTGTTCTTCGCGTTCGCCGGGTACGCGCGTATCGCCACGCTCGGTGAGGAGGTCCGCGACCCCGCCCGTACGATCCCGCGCGCGATCCCCCTCGCCCTCGGCATCACCCTGGTCGTGTACGCCGGTGTCGCGCTCGCCGTCCTCTCCGTCCTGAGCCCCGGCAGGCTGGCCGACGCAACGGCCCCGCTCGCGGAGGCGGTACGCGCGGCGGGCGTTCCCGGTCTGGCGCCGGTGGTACGGGTGGGTGCGGCCGTCGCCGCCGTCGGCTCGTTGCTCGCGCTCATCCTCGGCGTCTCGCGTACGACCCTGGCGATGGCCCGCGACCGGCACCTGCCGCATGTTCTGGCCGCCGTGCACCCGCGCTTCAAGGTGCCGCAGCGCGCCGAACTCGCCGTCGGAGCGGTCGTCGCCCTCGCCGCCGCCACCGTGGATGTGCGCGGTGCGATCGGCTTCTCGTCGTTCGGGGTTCTCGTCTACTACGCCGTCGCCAACGCCGCCGCCCTCACCCTCACCCGCACCGAGAAGCGCCCACCGCGCGCCGTGCCCGTACTCGGACTCGTCGGCTGTCTGCTCCTCGCCTTCGCCCTGCCCCTGTCCTCGGTCGTGTCGGGCGCCGCCGTACTCGCGGCCGGCGCCGCCGTGTACGCGGTCCGCAGGCGCGCGCGGCCCGGCGGGCCCCAGTCCGGCAAGTCCCGGTCCGGCGGGCCCCGGTCCGGCAAGCCCCGGTCCGGCGGGCCCAGGGCGGCGGGAGCGTGATGATCGGAACGGTGCGACGGGTGTGATCAGAACGTAGCTTCCCAGCGGCTGCGCGGCGGGCGGGAAGGTCGCACTCTTGGCCCTATGAGTGATGCACCGATCGTCGTCCACCGGGCGTCGGGGACAGGCGGGCGGCGGGTCACGGTCCGTGGGCGGATCATGGGGCTCGCCCACTCCGACACCCATCTCGTCGAATTCCTGCGGCTGGCCGGTCTGCCCGATGCCTGGGAACTGCTCGACGACCCGGAGTGGGTGGAGTGGCAGGGCGGTCCCGCGCACGAATACAGCGTCGTATGAGGTACAGCTGTCGTAGGGGGTACAGCCGAGGTACAGCGTCGTATGAGGTGATCATCCTCCGCGCCCCGGAGCCCCGCTGGCGCCGAGCCCCCGCCGGCGTCCCCCCCCGGCTGGGCGCCCGCAGGCGTCCGCCCCCCGGCTGGGCGCCCGCGCCCCCGCCGAGCCTCCGCCCGAGCCCCCCGTCGGCGCCCGCGCCCCGCTCGCTCAGTCCGGTGGGACCGTCGCCGCGATCGACGTGAGCTGCGTCAGGCTGTCGATCCGCCAGTCCGCCGCCTCCACCACCTCCGGATCGTCCGCCCACAGATAGCCCCATGGACCGCGCCGCAGATGGGCGGTGCGCAGGCCGGCCCGCTGGGCGGGGAACAGGTCGTACGCCGGATGGTCGCCCACGTACAGCGTTCTGTCGGGCGCAGCCCGCGCCGCCTCGATGACATGGCCGAAGAACTCCGGGGCCGGTTTGGCCACGCCCCACTCTGCGGAGGTGGCCACCAGATCGGCGGGCAGATCGAGGCGGCGCAGCAGATCACCGGCCTTGACGGTCTGGTTGCCCGCGAGCACGACACGGATACCGAGGGCCCGGAGACCGGCCAGGGCGGGCCGTACGTCGGGGTAGAGGTCGGACTCGTCGAGATGCTCGCCGCGCCCGGCCGCCTCCCTGGCCCGGTTGGCCTCGCCGATGTCCATACCGGGCTTGATCAGATGGAGGGCGTCGGCGTTGTCCTTGTTCTGGACGGTGGCGGCGCCCACCAGTGCGGAGATGGTGTGCCGGGGAATACCCAGCCAGTCGGCCCATGAGGCCCAGTAGCGGTCGTCGCGCACGAGGGTCTCGCCGACGTCGAACACGATGGTTTCGATCACCGGTCCAAGCGTAGGGGGACACGCTCCGCCGATTGTCAGTGGCTGGCCGTAGCCTGTCTCCTATGTTCGCTTCCTCGTCCGCTCACTCCTCTCACTCCGCTTCCCCGTCAGCTTCTTCTTCCGCTTCTTCCGCTTCTTCGGCTCCTTTGTCCGGTTCGATAGCGAGTGCCGTGTCCGGTGCCGCGTCGGACTCCCCGTCCGCGTGCGATTCCGTCCGGTCCGCCGCCGTGGTCAACGCGGAGATCCGCGCCCTGTGGGTACGGGCCGGCAGCGCGCTCTCCTCCGCCGAGCAGGAGCGTTACCAGCGGCTTCTGGTGGAGTGGGCCGCGGCGGTACGGGCCGATGTCGTCACGGCGGCCTAGTCCAGGGTGCGTTGACGGCTCTGTCGTCGACGGCTCTGTGACGGGAGCCATGACGGAGGCCATGACGGGAGCCGTGACGGAGGCCATGACGGGAGCCGTGGCACGGCCTGGCGGGTCCCCGTGGTGCCCCCGTGGCCAGTGGTAATGATCTTGCTCTGAATGGCGTAAGGTTGTGTTTACCGACGCGGGGTGGAGCAGCTCGGTAGCTCGCTGGGCTCATAACCCAGAGGTCGCAGGTTCAAATCCTGTCCCCGCTACTGAAAAGAGTGGCAACAGCCGAAGGCCCGGATTCCAAGTGGATCCGGGCCTTCGCTGTGTGCCTGTCTGTCCGTGTGCCTGTGTGCCCATGTGCCCGTGTTTCCGCGTGTCTGTGTGCCCGCGTGCCTGTGTGTCCGTGCCCCCAGGACCGCACCCGTCTTCGGGACCGCACCCGTCTTCGCGCTTGACCTTTACGCCGCGTCAAGTTCTACCGTCGAAGTCATGGAGTGGTCGATCCAGGAGATCGCGAAGATGGCCGGGACCACGAGCCGCACGCTCAGGCACTACGGCGAACTGGGGCTGCTGATGCCCAGCCGCACCGGCGGCAACGGCTACCGCTACTACGACCAGGACGCCCTGGTCCGGCTCCAGCGGATTCTGCTGCTGCGGGAGCTGGGACTCGGCCTGTCGGAGATCGCCCGGGTCCTCGACGGCCGGCAGGACACGGCCGTCGCCCTGCGCACGCATCTCAGACTGCTGGAGCAGGAGCGCGAGCGCGTCGAGCGGCTGATCGCGTCGGTGCGGACCACTCTCCACAAGACCGGGACGGGAGAGGAACTCATGGCCGGGGAAGTGCTCGACGGCTTCGATCACACACGGTACGAGCGGGAGGTGACCGAGCGATGGGGCCGGGAGGCGTATCGGAAGGGCGACCGCTGGTGGCGCGCGCTCAGCGAGGAGGAACGCCAGGGGTTCCAGGACCGGCACGAGGCCATCGCCCGCGACTGGGCACGGGCGAGGGAGTCGGGGCTCGCCGCCGACAGCGACGAGGCCCAGGCCGTCGCCCGCCGTCATTGCGACTGGCTGTCGGTGACGGCGGAACCCACGAAGTCCTATGTCATCGGCGTGACGCGAATGTATGTGGACGATGCACGCTTCACAGCGGCCTATGACAAGTACGGTGAAGGGACAGCAGTGCTCGTACGGGACGCCATGAAGGTGTACGCCGAGCACCACCTGACTGGCTGACCGGTCGGTACGGCCGGCCGGTCGGCAGACTCGGCGGCGACCGGGCACCGGCCCGGCGACCGACGTGGCGACCGACCGGCCATATGACCGAACGACCGGGCCGTCCGGCCGTCCGGCCGTCTGACCTGCTGAGGAGCCGGTCGCGATCCGACCTCCTCCATAGCCCACTCGGCCGACGGCGAGTCGCCGCCGAGGACGGCAGCGGCCAGCCTGGGTGGGGCGCGGTACCGTCCGCAGCCCTAGGCGGAACCGGGCAGGTGACCACTGGTGGGGAAGCTGAGCAAGCTCAGGGAGACCCTGAGTGGCAGAGGCGCGCGGGCCGACGATCTGACCGGTCCGATGTCCGCCGACGGGTCACCGATGCCGGAAAGCCGTATCCGTACCAGCCGCCGGCTGGTGCGCTTTCTCCCCGTCCTGGTGATCGGCGTCGGGGTAGTCCTCGATCTCTCGACCCCGACGCGGGTCACCGCCGCCCCCCTGTACGCGGCCTCACCCCTGGTCGCGGCGCCGTTCTACCCGCTGATCGGCACGCTGCTGATCAGCGTCGCGGCGGTCTGCGCCGAACTGTCGATGCACCTCTACGCCAACTCGCTCAACACGCTGGAGTCGCTCAGTGAGTTGCTGACGGTGGTGATCGTGTCTCTTCTCGCGCTCTACATCGGCGGGGTACTGCGCCGCAGCGGGCAGCGGCTCGCCTCGGCCCGGATCATCGCCGAGACCGCTCAACGGGCGGTACTGCCAAGACCCGCCGAGCGGATCGGGGGGCTGCGTATCGCCGCGCGGTACGAGGCGGCCCAGGAGGGCGCGTTCATCGGCGGCGATCTGTTCGCCGTACAGGACACGCCGTACGGGGTACGACTGGTGGTGGGGGACGTACGGGGGAAAGGGCTGGAGGCGGTCGAGGCGGTGGCCGTCGTCATCGGGTCCTTCCGGGAGGCCGCCGAGCAGGAAAGATCGCTGGAGGGCGTGGCGCAGCGGCTGGAGCGCGCGCTCACCCGCGACGGGAGCAGACGGGGCGGGCTCGACGCCTTCGAGGGGTTCACCACGGCGGTGCTCGCCGAGATCCCGCACGACGGGAGCGTGGTGCGGCTGGTCAACCGGGGCCATCCCGATCCGCTGCTGATGTGCGAGGACGGCGCGGTACGGATGCTGGAGACGCGCGACCCCGCGCTGCCCCTCGGGATGAGCGAACTGGCCGCATGGCCGGACCGTGCCCAGCAGGCCTTCTACCCGGCCGGCTCGACGCTGCTCTTCTACACGGACGGACTCTCCGAGGCGCGTGACGCCCACGGGGTCTTCTATGTGCCGAGCGACCGGCTCGACGGACGGATCTTCCAGGGGCCCGACGAACTGCTCCAGGCGCTGATCGACGACGTCCGGCTGCACACCGGCGGCGGGAGCCAGGACGACATGGCGCTGCTGGCGGTGAACCGCCCCACGGAGGGGCAGCCGGAGCGGCGCAGGACGATACCCCTCGTTCCCTGAAGCAGTTCCCTGGAGCAGTTGCCTGGGTTCCCTGACGGTTGCCGGACGCCGTTCGCTGACGCCGTTCGCTGACGCCGAGTCCGCCGTCACCACCGTGTGTGATCGACAGGTATCCCTCCGCATAACATTTGACATACCGTCAGGTAAGTGGGGCGTACTGAAAGGAAGTCAGCTCGCCCGATTGCGTATGCATGTGCCCTGGTGTGTCCGATGCGAAGTTGTTAATGATCACCGGGAACGGCTTGGAATAAGGGCCTGGTCTCTATTAACGTTCGATAACGCAGCGCGGTCGTCCCAGCCGTCGTAAGAGTCGGCACCGTGCTCATGCGCCGAATCCCGCAAGGGAACCGGGGAACCACCAATTGGGGTGAATCGGAAGTTCTTCGCTGCCTCGTGCGGCGCAGGGCGACCGTAGGAGACCTTCCTGCTCCGAACCCGTCAGCTAACCCGGTAGGCGAGAAGGAAGGAAAGGAGTGCGCCTCAGTGGCGTCCAATCAGCCTGCCCCCACCGCCCCCTTCGAAACCACCTCCTTCGGCAGCGAGCCGGAACGGGCATGGGGCGAGTGGAACCCGACCGAGGAGTCCGTACGCCCGGTACGCGGCAGGCATCGTGTCGGCAAGCAGCGCAACGGCTTCGCCCGTAGCTCCACCGTCCTCGGCGTCGGTGTCATAGCCGCCGTCGGCGCGGGCGGCATGGCCACCGCGCAGGACAAGCCCGCGGTCTCCATATCCCTGCCCGACGCCATCACCGACAATCTTCCCGACGCCGGGTCGCTCCCGGGCATGGGATCGCTGGCGGCGGACGAGGCCGAGCCGGACCTGCTGGCCAGCGCCCCGCTCACCACCGCCGGTATGACCGCCGCGGACGCGGAGCAGGGCGCCACGGACGCGGGCGAGGCCCTGCGGGCCCGGATCCTCCAGCAGGCGGAGCAGCAGCAGAACGAGGCCGACGCGACGGAGAAGGCGGCCGCGGAGCGCGTGGCGGCCGAGCAGGCCGCGGCACTGGCCAAGAAGCAGCAGACCGAGGCCGAGAAGAAGATCGAAGAGGCCAAGAAGAAGGCCGAGGCGGAGGCCAAGGCCAAGGCGGAGGCGGAGCGCCTCGCGAAACTGGCGGCCAGCTTCGCCCTTCCCACCTCCTCGTACACCATTACCTCCACCTACGGTGAGTCCGGCTCCATGTGGTCCTCCGGCTACCACACCGGTCTGGACTTCGCCGCCCCGACGGGCACCCCGGTCAAGGCCGTGCACAGCGGCACGGTCACCTCCGCCGGCTGGTCGGGCTCGTACGGCTACCGCACCATCCTGGAGCTGGATGACGGTACGGAGATCTGGTACTGCCACCAGTCCTCGATGACCGTCACCGCCGGGCAGAAGGTCACCACCGGCGAGACCATCGGCCGGGTCGGCGCGACCGGCAATGTGACGGGGCCGCATCTGCACCTTGAGGTGCACACCGCGGGCGGCTCCGGTATCGACCCCATGAGCTGGCTGAGCAGCAAGGGTCTGACTCCCTGACCCGGGGTTGACCCCATGATCCGGGCCTGGCTTCCTGCCCAGGGTCTGACCCCATGACCCGGGTCTGACTCCCTGACCACGGCCTGACCCGGGCCCGGGGCTCTGTCCCCGATTCGACCACCGTGGCGTGACTGGCACAGTCCGGTCCCCGGCGGCTCCGGCGCTCGCCCCCCGACGCCTGGGCCGCCGGTCCCGTTTCCGGCCCCCGCCCCTCCGCCAGCCGTCAGTCGTCAGCCGTCGGCAGGGGACCTGACCTGACCTGACCGGCACGTTCGTCCACGTTCGTGTCAGTACTGGCGGTACGGGTTGTAGCCGTCGTAGTCGATGTACGGCGGAGGCACCGGCACCCGGCCCGTGGCCCGCGCCGCATAGGTCAGCGCCGGTCCCGCCGTCTCCCTGCGCTGCCAGAGATGGTGCAGCAGCTCCTGCTCGCGCTCGACGAAGTCCGGGCCGGCCTTGCCGCGCTGGGCGTGGTGGCGCAGAAACGCCAGGGACGTCGCGAACGCCTCGTACTCGCCGACCGATCGGGACGCCTGGGGCCCGTACGTACGGCCCGCGAAATCGCGTGCCACCGTGCGCGCCCGCATCGAGGAGAGCGCCTGGGGCGCGGCCGCCGGCAGCCAGCCCGCAGCCGCGTACGCGGGCAGCTCGGCGGAGACCGTACGCAGCTCGCGCTGTCTGCTCCAGATCGCCAGCCAGGTCAGCAGCCCGAAGACCGGCACCATGAACGCCGCGTACACGGCGTAGAAGCCGAACGGGCCGAAGAGCGACGTCGAGCCGTTCCACAGCGCGTGCATCCCCATCGCCAGCGCCAGACCGAGCGGTGGAAGGGCGAACCGCCGGAACCTCTGGCGACGGGTCGCCATCGCCGCCAGCCCGAAACCTATGCCCGTGAGCACGGTGAAGAGCGGGTGCGCGAACGGGGACAGCACCACCCGTACGAAGAAGGTCGCCGCCGTCATGGCGGGCAGGCCCGTGCGGTCCGCGGTCTGGTCCTCGCCGAAGGCGCTGCCGAGATAGAGGATGTTCTCGGTGAAGGCGAAGCCGGTGGCGGTGAAGCCCGCGAACACGACCCCGTCGACCAGCCCGGTGAAGTCCCGTCTGCGGAACAGGAAGATCAGCAGGATCGCCGCGGCCTTGGCGCTCTCCTCCACGACCGGCGCTATCACCGTGGCGCCCAGGGACTCCGCGCCCGCCGGGTCCGCGGTGGCGGTGGCTATCCACCGGGTCGCGAAGGTGTTGGCGATGATCGCGACCAGGGCCGCGGCGAAGGCGCCCCAGGCGAACGAGAACAGCAGATTGCGCCAGGGGCCGGGATCGACGCGGTCCAGCCAGCGGAAGGCCGCGATCAGGAGCGGTACGGGCAGCACGGCGAGACCGAGACCGACCAGAAAGCCCTCGGTGCCGGTCTGGTCCCGCACGAGCGCCAGGATCACCAGCGCGCAGAGTGCGAGCAGCGTGATCACGGCCCCCGCCCGCACCGCCCGGTGACGCCAGAAGGCGCGGCGCGGGCGATAGCGCCTGCGGGCAGGGTCCGGTACGGCGGTCCACAGGTCACCGAGCTGTTCCTGCTGCTCGTAGACGGGGATCGCCGGGCCCGGATCGAGGCGCTGCTGCGAGGGTTCCGACACCCGATGACCCTAACGAGAGCCACTGACACTGGCGATGGTGCCTCTGCCGCTACCGCCGGTTACGGGCGGACCCGGGGCGGGCCCTACGGTCAGGTCGCGTCAGGCGGACGGCTGTCCCGGCTGTCCCGGCTGTCCCGGCAGATCCGGCAGATCCGGCAGATCCGGCCGTGCCGGCCGTTACGGGTGTCCCGGCCGTTCCGGCAGATCCGGTACGCGGCGGAACAGCAGATCGCGTACGGCATGGCCCTTGTCGAGCCCCTGGCCCTCGAACCGGGTCAGCGGCCGGAACGCGGGACGGGGCGCGTATCCGCCGTCCGGCCGGGTGTTCTCGAAGCCCGGGTGGGCCGTCAGCTCCGCGAGCATCTGCTCGGCGTACGGCTCCCAGTCGGTCGCGCAGTGCAGTACGGCCCCGGGCCTCAGCCGGCTCGCGGCCAGGGTGAGGAACTCCGGCTGGATCAGCCGTCGCTTGTGGTGGCGCTTCTTGGGCCAGGGGTCGGGGAAGTAGACCCGCAGCCCGTCGAGGGACCCGGGCGGCAGCATCTCCCTGAGCAGGATGATCGCGTCGCCGTTGGCCACCCGGATGTTGGACAGTCCGTTCTCCTCCGCGAGCCGGAGGAGATTTCCCTGGCCGGGGGTGTGCACATCGACCGCGAGTATTCCGGTGCCGGGGTCGTCCGCGGCCATGCGCGCGGTGGCCTCGCCCATCCCGAAGCCGATCTCCAGGACGACCGGCAGCCCGCCGAACAGCTCGTACGGATCGAGGACCCGCTGTCCGTCGATGTCCAGGCCCCAGACGGTCCAGAGCCGTCGCAGCGCGTCGGCCTGGCCCGTGGTGACGCGGCTGCGGCGCGGCTGGAAGCTGCGGATGCGCCGCTCGAAGTGCGAGCCGGCTGGATCGGCGGCGGGCCCGTCGCCCTCGGGGAACATCCGGCTCATCATCCGCGCCCCGGCCCGCTCGGCCGTCCCGGCGCCGCCGGCCCCATCGGTCATGCCTTGCTCAACAGACTCGGTCGCCTCGGCCATCTCAGTCATCCGTCCCGGTCTTCTCGCGCTCGGCCACCACGCACCGATTCTACGGAGCGCCCAGCGATCGCCCCCGCCACGCCTTCCCGTCCATTCCCGCCCGTCTGCCAGGGTCCCTCGCCGAAGCGCCGTGTCTCGTACGGGTCGGCACGGAAGAATTCGAAGTCGCCGACGTGCTCAACGTTCTCGTCCCGCTCATGGCCGACAAGGTCGGCCGAGACATTCCACATGATCGGCTCGTCTTCACCGCTCTCGAACCAGGGCTCATGCTCCGACGTTTCCGAAGGCGTTACGCGGGACTTGTCCGCAGGACTGCGGCGCGTTCGCGGAGCTCGTCCACTCCTGCCACGCCGCGGAGGCGGTCGAGGCCGAGGCGAGCACTCATGTCCTGGACGGCGTTGTGGACCTTCATGGAGTGGAGGCCGCCTGCGCAGTCGACGAACTCGCTCCACGCGGAGAAGGCGCCGTCGATGTCGTCGCGGCGCAGCCGGACCTGGCCGAGGTCGGCAAGGACGATGGCGCGGGTGCGGCGTCGGTCGAGACCGTGGATGTCGAGGGCGTGGTGAAGGTGTTCTTCGGCAGCGTTGAGGTCGCCGAGGCTGGCGAGGATCATCCCGGACTCGTGGGCCCAACGGCCGGGTGAGTAGTGGGCCGCCCACGATTCGCCGGGGACGTTCGGGGCGCGTTCGATGGCGGTCTGCGAGGCGGCCAGGGCCTTGGTGGCGGTGCGGCGGTCGCCGTCCGCAGCGGCGGCGTTGGCCAGGGTCGCGTTGTAGTACGCGATGGCGCGGGGCTCGTGGAGGTGGCGCGTGTAGCGGACGCACTCCTCGGACAGCCTGACGGCGGCGGCCCGGTATCCGAGATCAATGCAGTGGACTGCGAGGCCGCGAAGGGCGGTCGCGGCCAGTTCGGGGTCTCCGGCGTCGGCAGCCAAGCCGTACGACTCCTTGTAGTACTCCTGGGCGAGTCCCTGATTGCCTTCGTCCTGGGCCATCCATCCCACCAGGTGGGCGAGCTGGGCCGCTGCTGCGTAGAGCTCGCGGCCGGTGGCCTGGGTATAGGTGCCGTTCAGCCAGCCGGCGACTTCCGTGGTGAGGTAGCGCACGGCCAGGTGTCGGGCGTGACCGCCACCGAGTTCGGCGGCGGAGTCGCCGAGTGTCTTGACCATGTGCCGGACGGCCGCGGCCTCGCCGGCCCCGACGTTCACGGTGGCCCCGGCCTCCGCAGCGGCGGTGCGGCGGGTGAGGCTGTCGGGATCAGGCAGGTCAAGTGCACTGAGGGCGGCGGCACTGGAGGCTGCGAAGAACTGCCGGCGTCGCACGTCGAACTCTCCTAACCGGATGACCGAGTCCACGCTATCGGCCGAGGGTGGCCTGCCGGGCCCTTGACCAGCGAATCGCGGCCCGGTCTCCGGTAGTCCTTCCCGTGTGGAGAAACGGAACGTCGGCGCCATCCCGGTTTCGGACGGCGCCTGGTCGTGCTCGACGATGATCAGCGACGATCGCTCGGGGCCGTACAGCTGCGCGGTGAGCAGGGGGGCAAAAACAGTGCTGGTCCGCGGCTCGTGCCGGAGTTGGGCTGTGACGTGCGGGTCGTGGGCCGAGGCGGCCGCCCTGTCGTCGGGCGGCGAGTAGTCGCGGGCGAACTCCAGGGCCACGGGGCTCGTCGCGAAGAGGCGGCACAGCAGGTCCTGGGTCCCGGCGATCGGGAGGATGCCGGTTTCCCAGTCCTTCCACGACCGCTCGGTGACGCCCACTGGCCGCAGTCGGTTGGCCTCCACAAAGGCGTGCAGCTGCTCCACAGCATGTGCGACCGTCCAACCAGCCGCCAGGCGGCGGCACTTGAGGCGGTGATGCCCGCAGTGTTCTTCGATCTGCGCCGCGATCGCCGCGACCAGCGCCGCGGGAACGGGTTCGGGTGATCCCGCGTGGCCGAGGGCACGCTCGCGTATCCGGCGACCGCAGGCAGCTTCATGGGCCCGTCGGTTGGGTGTGTCCGTGGTGACGGTCATCCTCGGCTCCCCGCTGGGCCGCACGCGAACAGCGGTGGTGTCCGCGTCACGGTATCGGTGATGGCTTGCCTGTCCCAGTGCCATCCCAAACCTTCTTCCATGGGGGCGAGTTGAACGCCCGCAGTGGGCGGCGTCGTCGCCCATCGCGGGCGATCAGCTCTCACTACCAGGCCAGACGGCCTCGGATGAAGCTGTTGGACAGGCGCCGCGTCCGGCCGACGGACCCTCATCCCGTTCGGCTCCCCGCCCGAGGGCACCAGCCGGACGCGCTGCGTCTTCCACCCGTCCCACACACCCCTCGCCCCTGACCGGGGCGGGAGTTGGGAGAGCACGATGGACGACCGACCTCCGCTGTTCGCCCTGGCCGGACAGATCGCCCAGCTGGACCGGCTGGACGCGGTGCGCGTCGAACAACTGCGGCACGAGGCTCTGACCGCGTCGGCCCCGTGGAAGGCCGAGTACGGGGCGTACCAGTCCGGCGGCTGGTGGACGACGTCCCTGATGAATGCCTCCGGCGACGCGGAGGACGTACGGATCGGCGACTGCACGCCGCGCCCCACTGCCCTGCTGGAGGCGATGCCGGTGACCGCCGAGGTGCTCGCCAGGCTCGGGCTGTCGTACATGTGGGTCCGCCTCGCCCGGCTGGAGGCGAACGCGTATCTCTGGGAGCACCGCGACTACGACGAACTGGCCGCGACCGAGCGGCACCGCCTCCACATTCCGCTCCACACCAACTCCTCGGCCTTCCTGGTGACGGGCGGCACGAAGGTCCACATGACTGGAGGGCGGATCTGGCGGCTCACCCCGACGTACGCGCATGGGGTGTGCAACCTGCTCGGTCCGGACCGGATCCATTTGATCGCCGACGTGTACGCGGACGACGCCTACCGACAGCTGGCTGAGCGTGCGCAACTGCATCCCTCGGCGTCCGAGCCGCTCCCCGTCGCTTCGCAAGCCGTGCTGTCCGCGAAGCTCGCCGAGGCCCGGCGCCTGGCGGACCTCGGCTATGTCGCTGCGGCCGAACGTCTGCTGCTGCGGCTGTTCTACCGATTCGCTCTGCCCGAGGGCGCCACGTACGACCTCGTCGCCGCGCTGCACACCGCGCTCGGCGACGCCGAGGCCGCCGAGCGGTGGAGCACGGCGAAGACGAAGCTCCTCGCCCACGCCGTCTCCTGACCTTCATCTCCCCGCGCACGGAAGGGAATTCGTCATGCCGACCCCCATGCTCGCTCCCGCCGCCCCATTCGCGGCAGGTTTCCAGCTGGCCGAACTCGCCGACGCCAACCGCCCCGCTCAGTTGCCGCTGGTGGGGCACATCGCCCAGATCCTCGCCGTCTCGCCGGCCGTCACGCACCTGCTGGTCCGCGGATCGCTCGCCTCGGGCACCGCCGACCGGCTCTCCGATGTCGACTTCGTCATCGGTGTCGACGACGCGCTGCTGCCCGCCTTCACGGACGCCCTGGATGACCTGATGGCCGTTGAGGCCGGGGCCCTGCTGCCGGGCTGGCCGGACAGCATCGTCGCCGACCTGGGCGGTCTCGGGTACGTGTTCCTGATCCCGTACGACGGCAAGCTGCAGCAGGTGGACCTGTACCTCGCACCCGCCTCGAAGATCTCGGAGATTCGCCGGAAGGTGACCTGCGCGGCGGTCCTCGACCGTGATCCGGCGCCCCCACTGGACGAGGACCGCCGACGGGCCGAGACGTTCGTCGCCGAGCGGGTCGCACGCCCCAAGACGTGCGCCGAGCTGCTGGTCGAGCACCTGGTCCTCGCGGTACTCCTCCGCAAACGACTTCGCCGCGGTCAGCGGTTCGTCGCGTACGCCGAGTGGCACCTGCTGCACACCGCGACCAAGGACCTGATCAAGGCCGCGCTCGCGCCGACATCCCGGTACTGGGGCTGGTACCAGCTACGGGAAGAACTCGCGCTCACTCCGATCGGCCGGGCCTGCCTGGCCGACCTGGATGCCGCCGTCACCTCCCCTGCCGTGCCCACGGCCCAGGACGTCGACGCCGCGCTGGACCGGGTGATCGCCTTGACCGAGCGGGCCTGCCCGAACGCGCTGGCCGGCCTGACCGACGCGGTCACCGCCTGCCGCACCTACCTGGAGCTGGCATGACCGCCACCACGGGGCGGTGCCGGGCAGCCGGACCGGCGTGGTGTCGCACCGGTCGCCCATGTCGTCGAACGTGTCGGATACGAGTCGCGGGTCCATGGCTGTGCCACCCGACGGCGGGTACGGGGCTACTTGTCGTCGAGGTCTTCGCCGAAGGTGACGTCCAGTTCGGCGGTGAGGGCCTCGGCCAGTTGGAGTGACTGGGCCCGGTCGATGACGATCTGCTTGAGCGAGGTGAGGCCGCGGAGCTGGGAGAGGTCGTTGCCCCGGAGGTCCAGGCCGCAGTACTTCCCGCCGTCGAACTCGGTCAGCCGCAGATCGCTGTCGTCGATCAGGGCGGCGCCCAGATCGGCGGCGACGAAAGCGGTCTCCCGCAGCGAACACTTGGCGAAGATCACAGGGCCGGCAGCCCGGACGCGGGCGAAGGTGCTGTAGTCCAACTTGCAGTTCTCGAACAGGACGTTGTCGAGCGTGACGTCTTCGAGCGTGGCGCCCATGAGCTTGCAGTCGCGGAAGACGGCTCTGGAGATCTTGCTGTCGGTCCACCGCAGGGAGGACAGGTCGCAGCCCGTGAAATCCACGGAGTCGACGCGGAGCTTCTCCAGACGGGTGCGCCGGGCCTTGAGGCCGGTGATCCTCCCGTCCATCAGGTGGGTGTCGGCCAGGTCGAGCTCCCGCAGATCTGCCTCGGCGTAATGGAATTTCGTCACCTGGCCACGGCCGCCCCCCAGCGAGGTGACGTCGGAGAGGTGGAGGCCCGGTTCGTTCAGGGCGGGGAGCGTGACGCTCGTGCGGCGGATCGTACGGGTGTCCATCAACAGCCTTCCAGGGCGGCGGGTCGGTCACCGGTGCTGCCGGCACGCCCGGGGCGTGCCGGCAGCGGCGCGGCTTACTTCTTCTTGTTCCAGTTGTCCCAGGTCGGGCGGTTGTCGAAGGAGGCTGGGTTCTTCGCCCAGTTGTCCCACGTGGGCCGGTTGTCCCACTTGCCTTCAACGATCACCGGTGTCGGGGCTTCTTGCGTGGCTGTCAACTCCATCACGATGAGGGTGTCGGATGTGACGAGCCGGTCCAGGATCGTCATGCGGCTGCCTCCTTTGTCGCGAGCATGGACAGGGCCGTGACCAGGGCCTGCCGGGAGACCCGGCAGTAGTTGGTCTCGGTGGTCGTGAGGCTGCCGTTCTCGAAGAAGCGGTTGGCAGCCTGGGCGCCGCGGCAGAAGTCGAAGAACTCGCACGTGGCCTCGCAGCGGTCCAGGCCGGTGAGAAAGTCGCGTACGTAGCGCAGCCGGTGGGCGTTACGGAGGATCTCGGCCAAGGGGCGGTCGAGGAGGTTGCCGGCGGCGAAGTCGCCGTACTCGGGCGCCGCCGTGTCCGCGAGTTCCGGGGAGAGCAGGACTACATCACCCTTCCAGGAGATCGTGGGGATCGGGTCGAGGCGGCGCCGGTCCCACTCGGCTCTCTGGCCGGAACGGATCAGCTGGAGATACTTGGCGAGGCGTTCGACTTCCCGGACCGGCGGGGCGCCAGGGTGCTCGCGGGTCCAGATGAGGGTGCGGCGCCAGAACTCCTCGGCCTGGACCGGAGTGGGCGGCTGCCGGTCGGTGTTGATCCCTTCGATCTCCTCGATGTTGAAGCCCACCGAATGGCCGCCCAGAGCGGCCAGGAACTCAAGCAGTTCTTCCGGCATCGTGATGCCCAGGGTGCCGACCACCGAAATGACGGAGAACGGGATGCCGTGCTCGCGCAGTTGTGTGATGCCGCGCAGGATCCGGGCGAAGGCGGGCTTGCCGCGAAGGTCGACACGCTCGGCGTTCATGACGGCCGGCCCGTCGATGCTCACCCCGACCCGGACGTCGTACGCGGCCAGTAGATCGCACCACGTCTCCGTGATCAGAGTGGCATTGGTCTGCACGTAGTGCTGGACCCGGCCTGCCCGCCGCAGGTCCTCGAACGGCGCGAGCAGGGCGACGAACTTCTGTTGCCCCACGGCGAGTGCCTCCCCGCCGTGCCAGACGATGCCGATCGGATGGCCGCTGCCCTCGAACTGGGCCACCGCCTGAGCCAGGGCCTCGGCCACCTCCAGGGGCATCTGGTGCTTGAGTTTGCGAAACGGCAGGTAGCAGTACCGGCAGTCCAGATTGCACCAGGTCGTGGGCTGAACCACCACGGTCTGCGGAGCCGCGAACCGCTGCTGGTACCGGACGGGCCAAGGGGACGGGCGAGAGCGCATCGGGGGCCTCTCCTCGACGGACAGGGGGGAGCTGTGGCTTCGGACGTTCGGTAGCTCCGGGTATGAGGGAACCGCGCTGGTGGTGGCTTCGGGGAGAGGGGCTGCTGTGATCTGCAAACGGCTTGCATGTGGTGCAAAAGCCCTTCGCCGACGGGTGTCCGGCGCCTACGGTGGACGGGGCACAGCTTCGGTCGGTGACGGGAGCGGGGTATGGGTGGGGGCAGGGCAACGCCGGGAAGCCGGGCGGAGGACGCTCATCCGGGGAAGGTCATCCGGGCTGAGCGTGGGAAGCAGGGGATGACGATCGCCCAGCTTGCCGAGAAGACGGGCTACTCGATCGCGCAGGTATCCCGGTATGAGACCGGAAGGTCGTCGCTCGCGGACGTCGTCACACGCAGGCTGTTCGTCGACGCGCTCGGGCTGCCGCCGCAGGCGCTCGGTCTGGCGCCGGACGTGCCGGTCGACGGCCACGGCCGTGCCGCTGAGGTGTTCGCCGGGTACCCGAGCCTGCCTGCCTCTATGGTGAGAAACCTTGGTGGCGAGGACGGTGAGGATGCGGTGCGGCGTAGAAAGTTGCTGGCGAACCTGGCGGTCACCGCAGCCGCAGCCGCCGGAACCCCGCTGACACGCGGCAGCACGGCCGACAGGGACACACTGATCGGTGATGTGCTCGTCGGCCGGCTGCGAGACGCGATGCTCGGGTTCGGCGGCGGGGCACTGCCCGATCCGGTGCGACTGCCCGTCGAACTGGGCCGCGCCATGGCGGACTTCCATGCCTGCCGGTACGACAGCTTGTCGTCGCGGCTGCCGCTGGTGATCCGGTCCGGGCACGCGCACAGCATCAGCGGGCACGGCCAGCATCTGGTGCTGGCCAAGGCGTACGTCCTGGCGACCCGGCTGCTGGTCAAGTTCGACGAACAGCAGCTCGGCTGGATGGCGGCCGACCGTGCGCGGCAGTTGGCCGAGGCGGACGGTAACGCTCTGGCCGTTGCCGAGTCCGCGCGGCAACTGGCCGTGCTGGCGCGCAGAGCCGGCTGGCATTACGAAGCGATGTCGATCGCGCTGGCCGCTGCCGAGGCGCCGAGCCTGCGCGAGGCAGGGCGTGACGGTGCGGCGGAGCGGGGGCTGCTGATCCAGTCCGCCGCCTACAGCGCCGCGCGTGGCGGCGACGCGGACGCCATGCGGAAGATGACCGCCGAGGCCGCCGCCATCGCCCGGGAGCTGGGCAGCACGACCCGCCTGCGGGACCACGGCGGCGGGTTCAGCACGGCGACGGTGCAACTGCATCTGATCTCGGCGGAGAACTCGACCGGCGACCCGGGTGCGGCATTGACGGCGGCCCGCGCCCTGTCCCCGCAGAGCCTGCCCACTGTGGAGCGGCGGGCCCGCTACTACACCGATGTGGCTGCGGCGCTCGGGCGGTGGGGACGCCGGGACGAGTGCGTGCGCGCGTTGCTGGCGGCGGAGCAGCATGCCCCGGAAGAGACTCACTCCAGGCCGGCGGTGAAGGCCATGGTCTCCGGGCTGCTGCTGTCCGGCCGGACCACCAGCGAACTGAGGGGCCTGGCCGCGCGTTGCGGTGTGCTGGTGTAACCGCCGGCCCGAGTACGCCATGTGGGCAAGCCTCCTTGTTGTGGTGGAAGGGCGGGGCGGGCGCGGTCGGCAGGGGAGGGCGGGACGCTGCTGTCCGCGCTGCCGAGTGGGCTCACGGGGGATGCCAGGTCGAAGGTTCTGGTCGGTGGGTGGGGTGGGTGGTACGGGCAGCCGGGACGGGGCGTCCGTGCGGCCACGCGGGGGTCTGTATCTGCTGGGGTGCTCGGTTCAGCGTTCGCCGAAGAGCCTGGCTCGTGCCTCGGCGCGCTTCAGGTACGCGGCGTGTTCCGCTGCCAGGTCCACGATGGTGAACTCATCCAGTTCCATGAGGAGTTGGCCTGCGAGCACCCAGCCGAGCCGCCGGCTTTCAAATGCCACGCCGCCGGCGTCGTACATCACCGGGAACGGCCCGCCGCCCGGCCGGTACAGCGCTCCGTGCACCCCCGCCACCACGAAGGTCTTCACGCGCAGCGCCACATGCCGTTCGCGTAAGTGCGGGCAGGCCCCCACCGACGTCACCGCGCACGGTACGCACAAGGGGGGATGGGTGGTGATGTAGCCGGGCTTGCTCAGCTCCGGGTAGTCCGCGTCCTCGCCCACGACCCACAACGTGCCGTCGTCGGTACGGTCGGACGGCCCGCCGCAGATCTGGCACAGCAGTTTCCGCATGGCGTGGCGCTGGCGCAGGAAGTGCACATTCCCGAACTCGGGCCGTCCCTTGCCCGGACTGATTCCGATCCGCTTCCACAGCACGCCCATGTCGTCGCGCTCGTACGGCCCTTCGTCGGCGTACGCGATGCCGTCACCCTTGGCGATCACCACACCCCTGGGCCTGTGCTCGGAGGACCAACAGGCGATGTACGGCACGACACCCGGCCGTGCCGTCGCACCGAGCGGAGGCCGTTCGCCCCCATCCGTCCCCGACAGCTCAGCCACGGCCCGGCCCCCCGCCCGGCGCGTTGCGCTCCGCCGCGCTCCGCACCGACAACGACGCCCAGATCATCTTTCCCGGCCCGGCCCGATCGGCCACTCCCCATTCGTCCGCCAGCGCGTCGACCAGGAGCAGCCCCCTGCCGTCGAGCGCCGCCGGATCCGGCATACGCGGCTGCGGACGCTCCGGCGAACCGTCGTGCACCTCGATGCGCAGAGCACCCGAGCTGCGGAAGTAGCGCGTCTCGATGGTCTGTTCCGGCGTCACCCTCGCGTGCAGCCGCGCGTTGCTGAGCAGCTCCGACACGATCAGGACCGCCGAATCCTCCAGCTCCGACAGCCCCCAGCCGGCCAGCGCCTTGCGCAACTCCAGCCGCGCCAGCGCCACGCATCTCGGGTGACTGCTCCACCGCAGCACAACGCTGTGCTCCGTTGAGTCCGGCCTGCGATTCCCGTACATGTCACACGCCCTCCATCTGCCCTTTTCGCCCTCGGCCAACTCGGCGGCGCCGCTGCGGGACTTGGCGGGAGTGCGCTTGCAGGGCAAGGCCCATCCCTCTCCGTAGCGGAACGACTACCGTGGGCACTCAGAGTGGCGTAGAGTCCACCTGTCTTCAACTTGCGTGGTTTGAGCGGAGAGTTGGTTACCAGGATGGTGAACCGTAAGGAGCTGGACCCCGACAAATCGCCCGGTGCGCGATTCGGAGAGCGTTTGCGCTCGCTGCGGGATGAGCGCGGCTGGACCCAGGACGAGTTGGGGGAGCGCATGGGGTGCTCCGGAACGCACATTTCTGCCGTCGAAACTGGTCGTCGGCCTCCAACTCCCCGCTTCGCGGCTAGTGCTGACAGGGCGTTCGGCACGGGTGATCGGCTCGAACGTCAGGGTCGGGCCGTATGGAACACCGCGATACTGGAAGGGTTCCCGGAGTTCGTCGCTCACGAGGTCCGCGCGGCAGAGATCAGGCTCTTTGAGCTGGGCATCATCCCCGGGCTGCTCCAGACACCGGAGTACGCCGCATCCATCACCACAGGTGCCATGCGACGTGGAGCGATCACGGAGCAGCAAGCAGAAGAACGGCTGGCTCTACTCGCAAAGCGGCAAGCGTCACTGAAGCGGACTCCCACACCGCTGGTCTACGCGGTGTTGGACGAGAGCTGCATTCGGAGGCTTGTGGGCGGCCCCGAGGTCATGGCGGCACAACTGGACCGATTGGTGGAGTTCGCAGAACTGCCCTCAACGGTTCTCCAAGTGGCTCCGTACGATCTTGGCGAGCGGCGCGCGTTCGATCTGCCGGTTCGCTTACTGACGTTGCCGGACCGTTCCCAGCTTGCCTACGCCGAGTCCGCCCAGCAGGGAAGATTGGAACGCGATATGAGGTTCGTCCAGCCTCTGTTGACGGCCTACCATCAATTACAGGCTGAAGCACTTTCCCAGGCGGCTTCCGTGGCCATGATCGACCAGGTACGAAAGGGCACCCCGTGACGACCGAATCCCCCCGCTGGTTCACATCCTCCTACAGTTCCAACGGCGGTGACTGCGTTGAGGTGGCCGCCAACCTCGCCACTCCGCGCGGCGTGGTTCCCGTCCGTGACTCCAAGGACCCGAGCGGCCCAGTTTTGAACGTTCCTGCTGGCGCGTTCGCCTCGTTTGTGGCGGGTGTCAAGGCAGGGGAGTTCGCTCGCAGCTTCGACGCGTGAAAGGACACCCCGTGACGAACGACTCCCCTCGCTGGTTCAAGTCTTCCTACAGTTCCAACGGCGGTAACTGCGTGGAGGTGGCCGCCAACCTCGTCGCCCCGCGTGGCGTGGTCCCCGTCCGTGACTCCAAGGACCTGAGCGGCCCAGTTCTGAACGTCCCTGCCGGCGCGTTCGCCTCGTTCGTGGCGGGCGTCAAGGCGGGCGAGTTCGCCCGCACCTTCGATGCGTGAAAGGCACTCCGTGACGACCGAACTCCGTTGGGTCAAATCCTCCTACAGCAACAACGGCGGTAGCTGCGTCGAGTGGGCCCCCGTGTACGCGTCCGCTACCGGTGTGGTTCCTGTCCGTGACTCCAAGGACCCGAGCGGCCCAGTTCTGAGCGTCCCCGCCGGTGCGTTCGCCTCGTTCGTGGCGGGCGTCAAGGCGGGCGAGTTCGTCCGTACCTTCGGCGCGTGAAAGGGCATCCCGTGACGACTGACTCTTCTCGCTGGGTCAAATCCTCCTACAGCGACAACGGCGGCAGCTGCGTGGAGTGGGCCCCCGTGTACGCGTCCGCTACCGGTGTGGTTCCTGTCCGTGACTCCAAGGATCCGAGCGGCCCGGTTCTGAGCGTCCCTGCCGGTGCGTTCGCCTCGTTCGTGGCGGGTGTCAAGGCAGGCGAGTTCGCCCGTACCTTCGGCGCGTGATCTGCGCACACCCCCTCGCCCTCGGGGCAGGGGGTGTGTCAGTCCTCGCCCAGCACCGCCAGTGCCCGCCTGGCGACCTCGCGGCCGATCGGCAGCGACGCCGTCGCCGCCGGGGACGGTGCGTTGAGGACATGGACCGTGCGGGGCCGCTGCCGGATCAGGAAGTCGTCCGCCAGCGTGCCGTCCCGCAGCACCGCCTGGGCCCGTACGCCCGCCGTCGCCGGGCGCAGATCCGTGTCCCTGACCGCGGGGAGCAGTCTCCGTACGGCCTTCGCGAAGGCACGCTTCGACAGCGAGCGGTGCAGCTCGCCCGCGCCGTACCGCCAGTGCCTGCGCGCCGTACGCCAGGAGCCGGGCCAGCCCAGGGTGCCGGCCAGCTCGGCGGGCCGTACGGTCCGCCAGGTGTAGCCCTCGCGGGCCAGCGCCGGGACCGCGTTCGGCCCGACGTGGACGGTTCCGTCGATGCCCCGGGTCAGATGCACCCCCAGGAACGGGAACGCCGGGTCCGGCACCGGATAGACCAGCCCCCGTACGAGACCGGGCCGGGCCAGTTCGTAGTACTCGCCCCGGAAGGGCACGATCCGCATCCCCGGGTCGTCGCCCGCGAGCCGCGCCACCTGGTCGCACTGGAGCCCCGCGCAGTTCACCAGCACGCGCGCCCTGACCACGTCCCCGGCCGCCGTACGGACCGCGACCCCCCAGGGGCGGCGGTCCACGGCCGTGACCTCCGCGTCGTACCGGACGGACGCGCCCGTCGCGCCCGCGGACTCCGCGAGCTGCTCCGCGACCGCCAGGAAGTCACAGACCCCGGTCGTGCCGACATGGATCGCCGCGAGACCGCGCACCTGTGGTTCGTACTCGGTGATCTGAGCCGGGCCCAGCTCCCGCACCGGGATGCCGTTCTCCCTGCCGCGCTGGACCAGGGCGTGCAGCCGGGGCAGCTCGTCCCGCTCCGTCGCGACGATCAGCTTGCCGGTGACCTCGTGGGCGATGCCGTACTCGGCGCAGAACTTGACCAGCTCGGCGGAGCCGCGCACCGCGTACCGCGCCTTGAGCGAGCCGGGGCGGTAGTAGACACCGCTGTGGATCACCCCGCTGTTGTGGGCCGTCTGATGGCGTCCGGGGCCCGGCTCCTTCTCCAGCACCACCACGCGGGTGCCCGGCGCGGCGCGTGTGATGGCGTACGCCGTCGACAGACCGACGATCCCGCCGCCGATCACCAGCACTTCGCAGTCGAATCCCACGCGTCCGCTCATAGCGCGCGCCACCTCCCACCCCGATAGTGCACTGGCCCGCCGACAACGCGCTTAAACCACGAATCGACAGACCGGTACGACAAGTAGGCACGGAGTGCCGCCACCAGCCCCGACGGACCCTCGGTTCCGGCCCACGCGGACCCTCGGTTCCGGCCCACGCGGACCCTCGGTTCCGGCCCACGCGGGTCCTCGGTTCCGGCCCACGCGGGCCCCTACGCGGGTGCCGGCAGACGTGACCCGGCCCCTACGCGGGTGCCGCCAGACGTGACCCGGGCCCTACGCCGGTGCCACCAGCAGGGGTCGCGCGCGCTCCCGCAGCTCGACCACCCGGGGCTCGTCCCCGTACGGCTCCAGGCGGTGCAGCAGATCCCGTACGTACTCGGTCGTACGCGCCGAGGAGATCCGGCCCGCCACCTCCACCGCCCGGGTGCCCGCCGCGCACGCCGCGTCGAGATTGCCCGACTCCAGTTCGGCGACCGCGCTCACCACCAGGCGCAGCCCGTGCGAGCGTACGAACTCCTCCGTCGGCCGGGAGAGCGCCTGCTCCGTGAAGCGCCGTACCTGGCGCGGCGCCTTGAGATCGCGGTAGCACTCGGCGGCGTCGGCGGCGAATCTGTCGTACGAGTAGAAGCCCAGCCAGGACGGGTCCGCGTCGCCCTCCCGCGAGCGCTCCAGCCACCCTTCAGCGGCCTTGAGGGCGGCCCCTGCGGCCACCGCGTCACCCGCCTTCGCGTGCGCGCGCGCCTCCACCAGCCGGAAGAAGCTCATCGTGCGGGCGGTGGCGAGACCGCGATTGCGCTCCAGCGCCGCCTGCGCGAGATCCACGCCCTCGTCCGCGAAGCCGCGATAGGTCGCCTGGAGGGACATGGAGGCCAGCACATAGCCGCCCAGCGGTACATCGGCGGCGGCGCGCGCCAGCCGCAGCGCCTGGATGTAATAGCGCTGCGCGGCCTCCTGCTGTCCCGTGTCGAAGGCCATCCAGCCGGCCAGCCGGGTCAGCTCGGCGGTGGCCCCGAAGAGCCCGCGCCCCACTTCGTCGCTGTACGCGCCGAGGAGCAGCGGTGCCGCGTCGACCCGCAGACACTCGGGCACCATCGACGAACGCCAGTCCCCGCCGCCGTACTTGGAGTCCCACCGTCTGGCGTCGGACGCCGCCTCGCGCAGCTTGGCCACATCGCTGTGGCCCACACGCAGCGGCGAGACCTCGCCGGACGGGTCGGAGCCCTGGCCGGAGCCCTGCCCGCTCCCGCCGTGCGCTCCCTGCGCCGCCTCCGCGACCGCCGGATCCCGGGCGACCGAGGAGTCGGCGGGTGTTATCAGCCACCGGGAGGCGGGCGTCGCGTAAGCGCTCACTGCGAAGGATCCGGCCAGGGACTGCCAGATGCCGCCGCTGCCCGCGCGGCGGCCCGCCAGATCCAGTCGGTACAGCTCCGTCGCGGCGCGCACCGCCTCACCCACGTCACGTGGGAAGGCGAGCCCGACCTCGGGGGCCGGATCCGCGTCCGCGAGGCCGATCTCATGGAGTGGGACGGGACGTCCCAGCTTGGCTCCGATGGCGGCGGCGATGAGATGGGGCGCCGCACCTTGCGGAACCATCCCCTTCGATACCCATCGCGCCACGGAGGTCTTGTCGTAGCGAAGTGTCAGACCGCGCTGCGCCCCGAGGTCGTTGACCCGCCGGGCGAGGCCGGCGTTGCTGATTCCCGCGAGGGCGAGAACGGTGCCGAGCTTTTCGTTCGGCCCGCGTAGCTCCCTGGACATGCGCCACCCCTCGACACACAGACGGCCGCCGCGTCCGCGGCATAGGCGCGCGGCATTCGTAAACCCAGCGTAGTTCGCCACATCCCGACCGTTAAGGGGCGGACTTCCGTATGGCGGGATTGTTGTCCGTGCTCCACGGCGGGGTTCGGTCCCCGAGCGGTACGCCGTGCTCCGGGTGTGTAGCGTGCGCCCGGCCGTGCGCTCTTGGCCCGGCGGGAGCGGGAGCGCTTCCATGAGACCTGCGTGGGTCGGCCCACTGCGTACTGGAACCAGTGGGCTGGGGGATACCGCCGCCCCAATCCCCGCGGGCGGTGGATCAGTCCGGGAGGCGGCGAACGCCTCCCGGACTGAGCGTGTGCCGGTGCTGAAGTGCCGTGCCGGGCCCGGAGTTTGGCTGAAACACGTCTGTCGGGGAAGCGCCCTGGAAGCGCCGCCGAAGCGCCGTTTCTTCGCCAAACGGCCAATGCCAGGGGCGCATTCGCTTTTCCACGCGTGCTCCCGTAGGCCCTCCTGTGCGCTGTTGTCGTGGCAGCATGTTCCCGAACGGCTTCGGTTTCGGGCTGCTCGGAGTGGGTTGTCGAGCCTACTCTGTGGGCTCTTGAGCCTGATTCTCGACTTGTCCACAGGCTGTGGAGGCGGCGATGCGCTGGTTGGTGGGGTGGAGCAGTATCGCCGCGCGCTTCGGCACGGCAGGTCCGGCCGCCGGGTCGGCCGGACCCTCCGGACTCTCCGGTTCCGCCGGATCTGCGGGTTCTGCCGGTTCTGCCGGTTCCATGGGGTCCCGGGGGTCCCGGGGGTCCCGGGGGTCCGTCGGCCCGGTCGGTGACGACCCCGAGGGCCGTGGCGTGCATCCCGTCGGCTCCCAGCTCCTGTGGGGCGACCCGGATCCGCTGTGGGCCGTGGGCGACTGGCGGCCCGACGAGATCCGGATCGTCAGCGTCGACCCCATCACCAGGCTGGCCGTGCTGGGCTGTTGCGGGGCCAGCGACGAGGAGCTGCGGGTCGGGCTGTTCGCCGCCCGCGGCGGCGCGCTGCGCCATCTCACCGCCTGGCCGGGCAGTTACACGGCGGTCGCCCAGATCGGCCGCCGGATCACGGTCGTGGGCGACCTCGCCGGGGCCAGGCCCGTCTTCTACACCCCCTGGGCGGGCGGCACCGCGTACGCCACCGCCGCCCTGCCCCTCGCCGATCTCATCGAGGCCCAGCTCGACATCGGGCATCTCGCCGCGCTCCTCGCCTGCCCCGAGACCCCGGAGGCGCTGCGCGACTCCACTCCGTACGACGGCGTCAAGCGCATCCCGCCCGGACACGCGCTGGTCCTGCGCGAGGGGTCGCGCGAGATCACCGGGTACGAACAGGTCGCCTCCCTCGCCGTCGCCGGACCCCAGCGGGACCCCGACCGGGCGGTGGAGGGCGTACGGGACGCCCTCGTGGAGGCCGTACGGGCACGGCTCCTGGCCCCGCGCCACGCGCCCGAGAGCATGCCGCCCGATCCGGGGCCCGTCCCCGGCATGGGGCCCGCCGAACGGCGCGCCGCGCGCGGGGGCCCGGTCCCCGGTATCGGCGCCGATCTCTCCGGCGGCAGCGCGTCGGGCACGCTCGCGCTGCTCGCCGCCGGGCTGCCGGGCGCGCCCGGCACGGTCCTCGGACATGGCACCGGCGCGGGCGAGCGGCTGCTCGCCGTCACCTTCAACGACCTGGCGACCGGCAGCCGCGACGAGGCCGAGCTGGAGCGGGCGCGGCTGATCGCCGCCAACCCCCGGCTGCACCATGTGGTCGTCGCGGCGGGCGAAGAGGCCCTGCCGTACGCCGACCTGGAAGGCCCGCTCACCGATGAGCCGGGTCCCTCCCTGGTCACCGCGGCCCGCCACCGGCGCCGGCTGGCCGCGGGCAGCGCCGACCACTTCACCGGAGCCGGTGCCCGCGAGGTGCTCGACGCGCACCCCGCGCGCCTGGCCGATCTGCTGCTCGACCGGCGCAGACGCCATCTGCTGCACCCGGTCACCGCGCTCGCCAAGGCCGAAGGGCCTTCGCCCGCCTCGCTGTTCATCCCGCTCACCGTGTACCGCGCGGCGCGCCGGCTGGCCCGTACGCCGTACCGCACCGGCCTCGAAGAGGCGGCGGCCCGGCTTCCGCAGGCCAACAGGGCGGCGCTGTCCGCGTCCGCGAACGGCCCGCTGGGCGCCTCGCTGGCCGCCCTCACCTGGTCGCGACCTGGGCCCGCCGCGCGCTGGCTGACCGGGGAGGCGCTCGCGGAAGTATCGGTTCGTCTGTCGGCGGCGGCGATCCGGCCCACCTCCGTGCAGCGTCCAGGAGAGGCCCGCGCCCGCGCCGCGCTGGCCCGCCACGCCGCCGACCACCGTGTCTTCGAACAGGCCGCGGAGATCCGCAGCCAGCGGCTGCACGCGCCCTTCCTCGACAACCAGGTGGTACGGGCCTGCCGCGAGCTGCCCGAGGCGCTGCGCGTCCAGCCGGGCGCCCGCGCGGAGATCCTCCGTACGGTCCTGGCCGGGGCCGGTATCCATGACCTTCCGCCGGGCTGGGGCGCGACCTCCCGGGCGGGTTCCGCCGCCGCCACGCGCGCGGGACTGCGCACCGCCGTCGGTGAGCTGATCAGCCTCTTCGACGCGCCCCTGCTGGCCGACGCGGGCCTGATCGAGGCACGTGTCGTACGCAAGGCCCTGCGGGCGGCGGCCGAGGGCGAACCCGTACCGCTCGACGGTCTCGCCGATCTGGTCTCCACCGAACTGTGGCTGCGGCGCCTGCTGTCCCGGCGGGGCACCTGCTGGACGGGCACGGCGGCGCCGCGCCAGCGCGCGGTGGCGGGCGTGGTGGTCCCGCGGCCGACGCTGCACTCGTAGCCGCACTCGTAAGAGGCCGACGCCGCACTCGTGCCGACGCCGCACTCGTAAGGGAGCGCGCGGCGGCGGGTCCTCCGGTCGGGCGGCGGTCCTTCGCGCGGCCGGAGCGGCCGGATCCGCCGGGGCGCGTCAGGGGCAGCTGATCCGCGACTGCGCCCAGTCAGCGAGCGCCACCGCCCCGAGCGGCCGGTGCGGCTCGACCACCAGGCGGATCGTCTTCTGCCCCGAGATTCCCACCTGTACGGGTACGGCCGGGTCGCCGCCGCGCAGTACGGGCGAGCGCCAGAGCCGTTCACCGTCCCCGTACAGGGAGAAGCGCACGGACCCGAGGTCGCGCGTCAGATCGTCCACCCCGACCAGCGCCGCATAGGTGGCACAGCTCCGGTTGAGATCGATGACGACCGACGACGACGCGTGCGTCGTCACACCATGGGCGTACCGGGTGCCTCCGATGGCCAGTCCGGAGCGCTTCCACATCCAGCTGCTTCCGACGAGCCGCACCTCCGGTTTGGTCTTGTCACCGAAGAGGTCGTACGACAACTGGTTCACCTGATAGTCGGCCGGAGGTGGCGGAGGTGGAGGGGGTGGCGGCGGCTTCGGGCTCGGTGTGGGAGGAAGCGACGGGGCCGGCGGGGCCGGCGCCTTGGTCGGCACCGGAGGACCGGGCTGGGCGGGCTTCGGACTGGGAGTGGGCTTCGGTTCCGGTTTCGGGGCCGGTTTCGCCGAGGGTGGCGGTGTCGGCTTCTTCGCGGAGGGGGCGGGCTCCGGTGCGGGTGGCGGGGGTGACGGAGTCGGCTTCGGCGGTACGACGGGCCGCGCGACCGGAGGCTTCGCCTTGGGCGGCTGTTCCGGCCGCGAGTCGTTCACCAGCGCGTACACCAGACCGGCCGCGGCGGCGACGGCCACCAGCCCCGCGATCCCGGCCTTCGCGGGCGCACCGAGCCCCTCGGACGCGAGGGCGCCACCGGAGGCCGCCCCACCTGCCGCGCCACCGGAGGCAGTCCCGCCCGCCGCCGCTCCGGAAGCCGCTCCGGACGCCGCTCCTGCTCCCGCCGCCGCGCCGGACGCCGCTCCCGCGGCAGCGCCGGAGCCCGTGGCCGCCGCGGCGGCACCGGCCCCCGCCGCTCCCACGGCGCCGCCCGCCACGATCCCGGCGGCCTTGAACGAAGCGCCCGCCGCGAACCAGCCGATCACCGCGACCGGCAGCACCATCGCGGGGATCTCGTCATTGATGTGCGCCAGCTCGCCCGCCGCGCGACGGCACTTGGCGCACTCCTCCAGATGCTTCCGCAGCCCGCGCTCCGCGCGCGTCCGCAGACCTCCCCGGGCATACGCCCCGAGCCGGTCCGCGTACTGGGCGCAGTCGCCGCCCGAGGTGTGCGCGGTATTCACATGGGCCTGGAGATAGGCCTGCTTGAGCCCTTCGCGCGCCCGACTGGCCAGTACCGCCGTGGCATTGGCGCTCAGCCCGAAGAGCGGCGCGACCTCGCTCGGCGACTCCTCCTCGACCGTGGTGTGCCAGAGCACCGCCTGCCAGCGCTCGGGCAGACTGCGGAAGGCCCGCATGGCCATGGACTGTTCGGCCTCGCGCATCGCCAGGACGTCCGCGCCCAGATCGAGGGTGTCCCTGTCCGAGACCTCGGAGGAGCGGGCGGCCTGCGCCGCGAACACCGCGAAGTCCTCGACCAGTTGCTCCCGCTTCGCGGACTTCGTCCAGGAGGCGGCCACCCGCCGTACGGTCGTCAGCAGATAGGCGCGCACCGCCTGCTCGGGCCCGGCCCCGCCCCGGACCGCCTGCAAGGTACGGGCGAAGACCTCGGCCGTCAGATCGTCGGCGGTATGCGTGTCCCGGCAGCACGTACGGGCGTAACGGCGCACCGCGGGCGAGTGCCTGCGGAACAACTCCTCGTACGCGCTGTCGTCGCCGTCCCGCATCCGCTGGATCAGATCGGCGTCCGAGGAGGGCGGCTCGGGCGCCCCAGGCGCGAGCGTCCCACTCTCGGGCGCTCCCGGCGCGGCCACGGGCAGTTCGACGGTCGGTGTCTCGACGGCCGGTGCCGGTTCGGCCTGCGACGCGCCGCCGAGGCGATCGCGCTGCGGCGGCACGCTGCTCTCCGCCTCGGCCGCCCCGGGCCGTGAACCGGTCGAGGGATGCGGCATCGGAGGACCGGGATAGCCCGCGGGCCTCCCCGAACCGCCGGGCCCACTCTGCTCGGGCACGCTCGGCACACCCTTCGGACCGCCAGGACCACCAGGACCGCCGGAGCCGCCAGGACCGCCGGAGCCACCGGAAGCGCCTGCCGTGACCGGGCCACCGGAGCCGATCCGGCCGCCGGGCACCACCGGACCCGGCACCTCCCTGGGCCCGCCCTGGCTCGGCACCTGCCGCCGGGCCGTCCCGTCGGATTCCGTATCACCGTCGGCACCACCGCCACCGAGCGGCTCGTCCCGTCCGTCACCGCTCATCGCGGAAGCCCCCGTACGCGCCCTCTGAAGACACCCTCTGACGCAAACACCGGGACAGAGTGTCACAGAGCACCGCGATGCCCGGCCTTTCGTGCCAGGCAACCACTCATCCGGGGAGGTTTCCCCGAGTCCGGTATGAACGTTCACTCGTTCGGGGAAGCCTCAACAGCGTTCACCGCCAAGTCAGTTCGAGGACAGTTACACCGACCCGACCCGACCCGACCCGACCCGACCCGCGCCGCCCGGAGCCGCCCGACCCGACCGGAGCCGGTGCGGGGGCCGGCCGGTCCGCACCGAAGGTACGGACCGGACCGACGCCCACGATCACCGCCCGAGAGCAACCCGGCCGGTCACCGAGGCCCAAGCTCCGGGACCCTGTGGATGCCCGGCCGAAGACCTGCGCCGGGTGCCCGTCCGAAGACCGGCCCCGCTCACCGTCCCGGCAGAGCCGCGCCCGCTCACACCGGCCGTGAGCGCAGCCCCTCCAGCAGAATGTCCAGCAGCCGTGCCGAAGCCGCCGCCTGCTGCGCCGCGTCCGGCAGCGAAGGCGCGGCCGTGGCTATCACCAGCAGAACATCGGCCACGGACACATCACCGCGCAGTTCACCCGCGGCCCGCGCCCGCTCCACAAGCTGCCCGACGACCTCCAGCAGCTCCACCGCACCCGGATCGTCCAGCTCCTCCGGTGACAGCCGATGACCGATCACCCGCAGATCGGGCGCCGCGGCCTGCCGCTGCTGCGGCACCCGCACATCGTCCTGCCCGCCCCGGTCCGCCGCCGCGTCCTCGGCGTCCACGCCCACCCGCAGCACATGCGGCGGAAGCAGCCGCCCCGCACCCGAGGCCACCGACGTGCGCAGAAAGCGGGAGAGAGCCGACCAGGGCTCTTCCTCCTGACCCAGTGCCGTACGCGCCTGGTCGGTCAGCCGGGAGGTCTCCTCCTCGGCTATCCGCCGCACCAGCACGTCCTTGCTGGGGAACCGGCGGTACACCGTGCCGACCCCGACCCGGGCCCGTCGCGCCACATCCTCCATCGGAGCCCCGTACCCCAGCTCGCCGAACACCTCGCGAGCCGCGCGCAGTACATGCTCCAGATTGCGCTGTGCGTCCACCCTTAAAGGTGCCGAGCGACTCGTCCCGCCCGTCACCCGTTGGTCGCCGTCCGTGACGACGGCAGTCTGCCAATGAGAATCCTGAATGTGCATAACCGTTCCCCCGGTAATGATGTCTCCCCCCGGAGACCCCCTCCTCGACAGCCGAGCGTGCCGACCCGGTCACGGACCGGACACGCCGACGAGGTACGAACATAGTTGAGCCCGGGTCAATTCAGAAGAGGGTAGTTCCGCACGGAGCGCCCCCCGATCGGAGCAAGGACCGGAAGATGCCTGATTCATCCAACGGTTGCCACCCCCGACGCCCCCGCTGACCTGCGCCCCTCCATCAATACCTGCGGTTTTGCCCGTCCGGGGCCGTCGAAGGCCTCCGGTCACACAATCTGTCGTGGCTGTGGACAAACACCGGACCCCGTTGCGTCATGGGATGGTGAAGGCTGAGATCTCCCCGGAAACGACCCCCGCACCCACGCCCGGTGCGCGCATTCTGGTTGTCGGCGGCGGCTACGTCGGGATGTACACCGCGCTGCGCCTCCAGCGGAAGCTGAAGAACGGCGAGGCCGAGATCATTGTGGTCTCCCCCGACCCTTATATGACATATCAGCCGTTCCTGCCGGAAGCGGCGGCGGGGAACATCTCGCCCCGCCATGTCGTGGTCCCGCTCCGGCGCGTGCTGGAGAAGTGCACGATCATCATCGGCGAGGCCACGGCCATCGACCACGCCAAGCGCACGGCCACCCTCAAGACCCTCGCCTCCGAGGAGGAGGGCACCGGCACCGTCGAGATCACCTACGACGAACTCGTCCTCGCGCCGGGCTCCGTCTCCCGTACCCTCCCGGTCCCCGGCCTCGCCGAACACGGCGTCGGCTTCAAGACCGTCGAGGAGGCCATCGGACTGCGCAACCACGTCATCGAGCAGATGGACATCGCCTCCTCCACCCGCGACCCCGCCATCCGCGACGCCGCCCTCACCTTCGTCTTCGTGGGCGGCGGTTACGCGGGCGTCGAGGCGCTCGCCGAGCTGGAGGACATGGCCCGCTACGCCTCGCGGTACTACCACAACATCAAGGCCGACGATCTGAAATGGATCCTCGTCGAGGCCACCGGCCGGATCCTGCCCGAAGTCGGCGAGGAGATGGGCACATACGCCGTCCGCGAGCTGCGCGCCCGCAACATCGACGTACGGCTCGGCACCCGCCTGGACTCCTGCGAGGACCGGATCGCCGTGCTGAGCGACGGCGCCAGATTCCCCACCCGTACCGTCGTCTGGACCGCCGGGGTCAAACCGCATCCGATCCTCGCCGCCAGCGATCTGCCGCTCGACGCGCGCGGCCGGCTGCGATGTACGGCGAAGCTCTCCGTCGACGGCGCCGAACACGCCTGGTCGGCCGGTGACGCGGCGGCCGTTCCCGATCTCGCGGCCGACGAGCCCGGCAAGGAGTGCGCGCCCAACGCGCAGCACGCCCTCCGTCAGGCCGGAGTTCTCGCGGCGAACATTGTCGCTTCGCTGCGCGACGAGCCCCTTCAGGACTACCGTCACGCGTACGCGGGTTCGGTTGCGTCCCTGGGCCTCCACAAGGGCGTGGCGCATGTCTACGGCCGTAAGCTCAAAGGCTTTCCGGCCTGGCTGATGCACCGCGTGTACCACCTCAGCCGTGTCCCCACCTTCAACAGGAAGGCCCGCGTTCTCGCGGAATGGACCCTATCCGGGCTCTTCAAACGGGAGATCGTCTCGCTCGGCTCGCTGGAACACCCGCGCGCCGAGTTCGAACTCGCCGCGGGCGGCGAACGGCCGAAGGACAAGTGATGTCACCGACGTCACCGTCCGAAGGACGGTAAGGACCGCACGGAACGGCGGCGCACGGCCCACGACGGCCGGGCACGGCCGACGTCAACGATCCGAGTACGACCCGAACACGGCCGACGTCCCCGTCAGTGCGCCCGGCCACACCGGACGTGTGACCATAGGTGGGTTCACATCTGCACAGAGTGATCCGGCCCGCTCGGCGCAACCGGCCCCGACGACCCGGCCAGGCCCGACCAGCCCGGCCAAGACGAACAGCTACACGACACCATGAGGCCTGAGAATCCGTGAACTTCACGCGTTGGAGCGCCCGGCTCCCCGGTACACAGCGCCGCGCCGCAGCGCGGACGGACCGCGGTTCCGTGCCCGCGGCCCGCGCTGAGTACGAACAGCGGCCCGATCCGGTGACGGACGTGCCCGCCCTCGAAGACCTCTCCGTCGGCGAGATCCTCGGCGGACTGCCCGCGCTCGTCGCCCTGTTGTACGGCCCCGAGCACCGCGTCGCCTACGTGAACGGCGCGTACGCGACGGCCTTTGGAGCCCGGACACCCGGCACCACCGCGGCCGAGAGCTGCCCCGAACTCGCCGAGCTGGGACTGCTCCCGCTCCTGGACCAGGTGCTGCGCAGCGGCAAGTCCCGTACGGTCAAGTCCCGCAAGGTCCAGATCGCCGGTGAGGGCTCGTACACCGTCACCTGCGCCCCCGTCGACTGCCGGGGCACCGGCGGCGTCCTGGTCTTCGCCGCCGATGTCACCGCCCACGCCGAGGCGGCCGAGCGGCTGCGTACCAGCGAGCGCAGACACCGCAAGACCGCCGTCACCCTCCAGCGCTCGCTCCTCCCGCAGGAGTTGGAGCAGCCGGACGATCTGCGGGTCGCCGCCACCTACCAGCCGGGCGGCGCGGACGCCGCGGTCGGCGGCGACTGGTACGACGTGATCACACTCGGCGCCGGGCGTACGGCCCTCGTCATCGGCGATGTCATGGGCCGCGGTGTCCGCGCCGCCGCCGTCATGGGACAGCTCCGTACCGCCGTCCGCGCCTACGCCCGGCTCGATCTGCCACCGCACGAGGTGCTCCAGCTCCTCGACGGGCTCGCCGCCGAGATCGACGCCAGTCAGATCGCCACCTGTGTCTACGCCGTCCACGATCCGAACGAGGGCCGGCTCGTCTACGCCTCCGCCGGTCATCTGCCGATCCTGGTACGCGCCGAGGACGGTACGGTCGCGCGGGCCGAGGACCCCACGGGCCCGCCGCTCGGCACCGGCGGCTGGCTCCACAGCTCGGGCACGATCCCGCTCCCGCCCGGCTCCACCGCCGTTCTCTACACGGACGGTCTGGTCGAGCGCCGGGGCGAGGACATCGACGAGGGCGTGGCCTCCCTGGAGCGCGCCCTGGCCGGCGCGCAGGGCTCACCGCAGGTCGTCTGCGACCGGCTGATCCGCTCCCTCGGGGTCACGGCCGACCATGACGACGATGTCGCGGTGCTCGTCCTCCAGCACCCGGCCCGCACGGGCCCGGACGCGGAGCTGTTCCACAACGCGGCGCTCGATCTGCTCGGCGGCATCGAGGCGGCCCCGCGCGCCCGTGCCTTCGCCACGGGGGTCCTCGCGTCCTGGCGCTTCCCCGTCGAACTGTGCGATCTGGGCGTGCTCGCCACCAGCGAACTGGTGGCGAACTCCCTCCAGCACGGCACCCCGCCCATGCGCCTGCGACTCCGCCGCACCGACCGCCGGCTGATCATCGAGGTGACGGACGGCGACGAGCATCTGCCGCGCCGCCGCAGAGCGGAACCGGCGGACGAGGCGGGCCGCGGCATCTCGATCATCGCGACGATCGCCTCGTCCTGGGGCTCACGCCGTACACCGGGCGGCGGGAAAGCCGTCTGGTGCGAATTCGCGCTGCCGCACTGACAGGTACGGGGCCGCACCGACGGATACGGGAACGGGGGCAGCGGGCCGGTACGTGATCAGCGGGCCGGAGCCGGGGCCGGGGCGGGTTCGTGGGTCCCCGGCTCGTGGGCCTCCGGCCGGTGCCGGGCGACCAGGCGCGAGGCCGACACGAGCGACGGCTGATCCTGCACGGGCGTGAGCCGCCTGCCCAGCCGCAGCGCCAGCACGCTGATGCCCAGCGAGAACAGTACGAACGTCACGATGTACGGACCGTGCAGCGTGGCCCCCATCGGCCCGCCCACCGCGGGACCGACCGCCAGCGCGAGCTGCTTGACCAGTGCGAAGGCCGAATTGTACTGCCCGACCATCGACTCCGGCGCCAGATCGGCCACCAGCGGCGCCACGGTCGGAGACAGCATCGCCTCGCCGAGCCCGAACAGCGCGTACGTGGAGACGAACGCGGCCGTCGCCATCGTCCGGCTCCCGTGGCCCAGCCCCGCGAACCCCGCGATGATCCAGGCGAACGTCCAAATCAGCCCGACCGCCGCGATCACGCGGCTGCGCCTGCGCCGTTCGACCAGCCGCAGCACGCCGAACTGAGCGACGACGATCACCGCCGTGTTCGCCGCCAGCGCGATCCCGAGCGTCGACGGGTCGATCCCGGCGGCCTCGGTGCCGTACGCGGCGAGCCCGGACTCGAACTGCCCGTAGCACGCGAAGAACAGCACGAACCCGAGCACACAGAGCCGCACCATGGCGCGATGCCCGAGCATCGTCCGCAACCCGCCGCCCGTGGCGTCCCTGACCGCGAGTGTGATCGCGGTCGGCCGGGGCAGCCGGACCGTGGCGGCGATGGCCGCCAGTACGAGGAACATCGCGGCCTCGACGCAGAAGAGCAGCGTGAACGTGCCCGGCCGGCTCTCGTCGACGATCTGCCCGCCGATCAGCCCACCGACCCCGAGCCCCAGGTTCGCCAGAAAGAACTGGGTGGCGAAGGCCCGGGTCCGCGTCGACGGGGTGGAGCACCACACGATCATCGTGGCCAGCGCGGGCTGCATGACGGCGGTGCCTGCGCCCAGCAGCGCGGCGGACAGGACCGCCGTCACGACGCTCCACGACAGCCCCATGGCGAACGCCCCCACGGACGCCAGCACAGCCCCCGTCACCAGCACGGGCAGCGGCCCGCGCCGGTCGATGACCCGCCCGGTGAACGGCAGGACGACCAGCGCGGCCAGGGCGAAGACCGCCAGCACGGCACCGGCCGTACTCGCGCCCAGGTGCCGGACCTGAGCGACATACACATAGAGATACGGAACCGTGAACCCGAGCCCGAACGCGCTCAGCGCGTTCCCTGCCTGGATCCGGCGCATCGCAGCGCCCGTCGCCCTGGTCACACTCACCTGCCTCAGAAGATCGCCAGACCGCTAAGGAGCGGTACGAAGTAGTGGTACGGAGAAGAAACTCAAGCTTGAAGACTTCGAAGCTAAAGTTAGGACTTCAACAATACACAGTGAAGGACTTCAATGCCAGCAGAGGGACGTGGGATACTGCCCTGATGCCAGACACCCCCGAGAAACCCGGCCCGTCGGGTCTCCAGGAACCGAGCCTCGACGAGCAGATCGCGGCCTATCAGCGCGAGTTCCATGACCTCGACCCCCAGGTGGAGAAGGTCGTCTCGGCACTGGGCAGGCTCAATCGCCGTATGAACGTCTCGTACGGACGCCACCTCGCCGAGCTGGGCATCAGCAACGCCGAGTGGGAGGTCCTGAAGACCCTCGTGGTCTCGGGAGCCCCCTACCGGCTGGGCCCAGGCGAGCTCGCCAAGCGCCTCGGACTCACCCCGGCCGCCATGACCCACCGCGTCGACCGCATGGCCGGCGACGGTCTGGTCACGCGCGACCGCGACGAGAACAACAGGGTCCGGGTGATCGTGGAGCTGACGGACGAGGGCCGTACGAAGTGGCTGGAGGCGATGCGGATGGCCTCCCGGTTCGAGGAGGAACTGCTCCAGGACCTCTCGGGCGACGAGCGCCGGGGCCTCGGCGAGATGCTGATCCGTCTGCTGCGCCGAGTGGAGCACACCCAGCCGGATGCCGGCGGACGGCTGACGGACCTGGGCTAGGCCCTGTCGGGCAGCGGCGGCCCGGCAGGGGGGTTGGGGGTTCGTTTGACACACCCCAGGCCGATCCGTAAGGTTCTTCGAGTTGTCACGGGCCCGAAACGGATCCACGACAGCCACTTACGCCGCAGCAGCGGCACCTCAACTCAGCACGGTCTCCCAGCCGGGATGCATTTCGGCATGCCGAATTTCATTTCGAAGGCTTGATTATGAGTCGCCCGGGAAATCCGCTAGGGTTTGAGACGTCGGAACGGCCCAAGGGCCGGGAAGGCAACCCACTCTGACTGGGAATCAGGCCCGAAAGGATCTGCTAGAGTCGGAATCGCCGGAAAGGGAAACGCGAAAGCGAAGAACTGGAAAGCAGCCCCGCTCCGACGGGGAATCGGACACGAAAGAGTCTGATAGAGTCGGAAACGCAAGACAGCAAGACAAGCAACAAGAGAACAACAGCAGGACCGAAGGGAAAGCCCGGAGGAAAGCCCGTGAGGGTGAGTACGAAGGAAGCGTCCGTTCCTTGAGAACTCAACAGCGTGCCAAAAGTCAACGCCAGATATGTTGATACCCCGTCCTTCCGGGATGTGATGTTCCGGTGGGTTCGGGTTCCTTTGAAGTAACACAGCGAGGACGCTGTGAATCACTGGTCTTATTCCGGCTGGTGGTTCCGCTCTCGTGGTGCTGACCCGATTACGGGTAATCATTCACGGAGAGTTTGATCCTGGCTCAGGACGAACGCTGGCGGCGTGCTTAACACATGCAAGTCGAACGATGAAGCCTTTCGGGGTGGATTAGTGGCGAACGGGTGAGTAACACGTGGGCAATCTGCCCTTCACTCTGGGACAAGCCCTGGAAACGGGGTCTAATACCGGATAATACTTTCTCCTGCATGGGAGAGGGTTGAAAGCTCCGGCGGTGAAGGATGAGCCCGCGGCCTATCAGCTTGTTGGTGGGGTGATGGCCTACCAAGGCGACGACGGGTAGCCGGCCTGAGAGGGCGACCGGCCACACTGGGACTGAGACACGGCCCAGACTCCTACGGGAGGCAGCAGTGGGGAATATTGCACAATGGGCGGAAGCCTGATGCAGCGACGCCGCGTGAGGGATGACGGCCTTCGGGTTGTAAACCTCTTTCAGCAGGGAAGAAGCGTGAGTGACGGTACCTGCAGAAGAAGCGCCGGCTAACTACGTGCCAGCAGCCGCGGTAATACGTAGGGCGCAAGCGTTGTCCGGAATTATTGGGCGTAAAGAGCTCGTAGGCGGCTTGTCGCGTCGGATGTGAAAGCCCGGGGCTTAACCCCGGGTCTGCATTCGATACGGGCAGGCTAGAGTGTGGTAGGGGAGATCGGAATTCCTGGTGTAGCGGTGAAATGCGCAGATATCAGGAGGAACACCGGTGGCGAAGGCGGATCTCTGGGCCATTACTGACGCTGAGGAGCGAAAGCGTGGGGAGCGAACAGGATTAGATACCCTGGTAGTCCACGCCGTAAACGTTGGGAACTAGGTGTTGGCGACATTCCACGTCGTCGGTGCCGCAGCTAACGCATTAAGTTCCCCGCCTGGGGAGTACGGCCGCAAGGCTAAAACTCAAAGGAATTGACGGGGGCCCGCACAAGCAGCGGAGCATGTGGCTTAATTCGACGCAACGCGAAGAACCTTACCAAGGCTTGACATACACCGGAAACGGCCAGAGATGGTCGCCCCCTTGTGGTCGGTGTACAGGTGGTGCATGGCTGTCGTCAGCTCGTGTCGTGAGATGTTGGGTTAAGTCCCGCAACGAGCGCAACCCTTGTTCTGTGTTGCCAGCATGCCTTTCGGGGTGATGGGGACTCACAGGAGACTGCCGGGGTCAACTCGGAGGAAGGTGGGGACGACGTCAAGTCATCATGCCCCTTATGTCTTGGGCTGCACACGTGCTACAATGGCCGGTACAATGAGCTGCGATGCCGTGAGGCGGAGCGAATCTCAAAAAGCCGGTCTCAGTTCGGATTGGGGTCTGCAACTCGACCCCATGAAGTCGGAGTTGCTAGTAATCGCAGATCAGCATTGCTGCGGTGAATACGTTCCCGGGCCTTGTACACACCGCCCGTCACGTCACGAAAGTCGGTAACACCCGAAGCCGGTGGCCCAACCTCCTTGTGGGGAGGGAGCTGTCGAAGGTGGGACTGGCGATTGGGACGAAGTCGTAACAAGGTAGCCGTACCGGAAGGTGCGGCTGGATCACCTCCTTTCTAAGGAGCATCTAGACCCTTCGGGGTCGAGAGCCACTTCGTCGGCGCATGTCCGACGGTGGTCAGCTCATGGGTGGAACGTTGACTATTCGGCACAGTCTGTTGGTGAGGGTTGCTAGTACTGCTTCGGCGTGGAACGTGATTCTTGCTGGTGGACTGTGTCGGGCGCGCTGTTGGGTGTCTGAGGGTGCGAGCGCTGCTCGTCCTTCATGGTGCCGGTCCCGGTGTACTCGCTCGTGAGAGTGGGGTGGCGGGTGGCTGGTCGTTGTTTGAGAACTGCACAGTGGACGCGAGCATCTGTGGCCAAGTTTTTAAGGGCGCACGGTGGATGCCTTGGTACCAGGAACCGATGAAGGACGTGGGAGGCCGCGATAGGCCCCGGGGAGCTGTCAACCGAGCTTTGATCCGGGGGTGTCCGAATGGGGAAACCCGGCAGTCGTCATGGGCTGTCACCCGCTGCTGAACACATAGGCAGTGTGGAGGGAACGAGGGGAAGTGAAACATCTCAGTACCCTCAGGAAGAGAAAACAACCGTGATTCCGGGAGTAGTGGCGAGCGAAACCGGATGAGGCCAAACCTGTGACGTGTGATACCCGGCAGGGGTTGCGTTTCAGGGGTTGTGGGAGTTCTCTTGATCGGTCTGCCGGCCGGTCGGCGAGTCAGAAACCGTATGGGTAGGCGAAGGACATGCGAAAGGTCCGGCGTAGAGGGTAAGACCCCCGTAGCTGAAATCTGTACGGCTCGTTTGAGAATCACCCAAGTAGCACGGGGCCCGAGAAATCCCGTGTGAATCTGGCGGGACCACCCGCTAAGCCTAAATATTCCCTGGTGACCGATAGCGGATAGTACCGTGAGGGAATGGTGAAAAGTACCGCGGGAGCGGAGTGAAATAGTACCTGAAACCGTGTGCCTACAAGCCGTGGGAGCGTCGCCGTGTGTGTTTGCACATGCGGTCGTGACTGCGTGCCTTTTGAAGAATGAGCCTGCGAGTTTGCGGTGTGTTGCGAGGTTAACCCGTGTGGGGTAGCCGTAGCGAAAGCGAGTCCGAATAGGGCGGTTTAGTAGCGCGCTCAAGACCCGAAGCGGAGTGATCTAGCCATGGGCAGGTTGAAGCGGCTGTAAGAGGTCGTGGAGGACCGAACCCACCAGGGTTGAAAACCTGGGGGATGACCTGTGGTTAGGGGTGAAAGGCCAATCAAACTCCGTGATAGCTGGTTCTCCCCGAAATGCATTTAGGTGCAGCGTCGTGTGTTTCTTGCCGGAGGTAGAGCACTGGATAGGCGATGGGCCCTACCGGGTTACTGACCTTAGCCAAACTCCGAATGCCGGTAAGTGAGAGCGCGGCAGTGAGACTGTGGGGGATAAGCTCCATGGTCGAGAGGGAAACAGCCCAGAGCATCGACTAAGGCCCCTAAGCGTACGCTAAGTGGGAAAGGATGTGGAGTCGCAGAGACAACCAGGAGGTTGGCTTAGAAGCAGCCATCCTTGAAAGAGTGCGTAATAGCTCACTGGTCAAGTGATTCCGCGCCGACAATGTAGCGGGGCTCAAGCGTACCGCCGAAGTCGTGTCATTGCAGTATGTACCCCCAACGGGGACTGTGATGGGTAGGGGAGCGTCGTGTGCCGGGTGAAGCCGCCGCGTAAGCGAGTGGTGGACGGTTCACGAGTGAGAATGCAGGCATGAGTAGCGATACACACGTGGGAAACGTGTGCGCCGATTGACTAAGGGTTCCTGGGTCAAGCTGATCTGCCCAGGGTAAGTCGGGACCTAAGGCGAGGCCGACAGGCGTAGTCGATGGACAACCGGTTGATATTCCGGTACCCGCTTTGAAACGCCCAGTATCGAATCAGACGATGCTAAGACCGTGAAGCCGTCCTGGAGCCTTCGGGCAAAGGGGAGTGGTGGAGCCGTCGGACCAGATCTGTAGTAGGTAAGCGATGGGGTGACGCAGGAAGGTAGTCCATCCCGGGCGGTGGTTGTCCCGGGGTAAGGGTGTAGGGCGTTGTGCAGGTAAATCCGTGCAACATGTGTCTGAGACCTGATGCCGAGCCGATTGTGGTGAAGTGGATGATCCTATGCTGTCGAGAAAAGCCTCTAGCGAGTTTCATGGCGGCCCGTACCCTAAACCGACTCAGGTGGTCTGGTAGAGAATACCGAGGCGTTCGGGTGAACTATGGTTAAGGAACTCGGCAAAATGCCCCCGTAACTTCGGGAGAAGGGGGGCCACACTGGGTGATGGGATTTACTCCTTGAGCTTGGGGTGGCCGCAGAGACCAGCGAGAAGCGACTGTTTACTAAAAACACAGGTCCGTGCGAAGCCGTAAGGCGATGTATACGGACTGACGCCTGCCCGGTGCTGGAACGTTAAGGGGACCGGTTAGTCAATCTTCGGGTTGGCGAGGCTGAGAACTTAAGCGCCAGTAAACGGCGGTGGTAACTATAACCATCCTAAGGTAGCGAAATTCCTTGTCGGGTAAGTTCCGACCTGCACGAATGGCGTAACGACTTCTCGACTGTCTCAACCATAGGCCCGGTGAAATTGCATTACGAGTAAAGATGCTCGTTTCGCGCAGCAGGACGGAAAGACCCCGGGACCTTTACTACAGTTTGATATTGGTGTTCGGTTCGGCTTGTGTAGGATAGGTGGGAGACTTTGAAGCTCATACGCCAGTATGGGTGGAGTCGTCGTTGAAATACCACTCTGGTCGTGCTGGATGTCTAACCTGGGTCCGTGATCCGGATCAGGGACAGTGTCTGATGGGTAGTTTAACTGGGGCGGTTGCCTCCTAAAGGGTAACGGAGGCGCCCAAAGGTTCCCTCAGCCTGGTTGGTAATCAGGTGTTGAGTGTAAGTGCACAAGGGAGCTTGACTGTGAGACCGACGGGTCGAGCAGGGACGAAAGTCGGGACTAGTGATCCGGCGGTGGCTTGTGGAAGCGCCGTCGCTCAACGGATAAAAGGTACCCCGGGGATAACAGGCTGATCTTCCCCAAGAGTCCATATCGACGGGATGGTTTGGCACCTCGATGTCGGCTCGTCGCATCCTGGGGCTGGAGTCGGTCCCAAGGGTTGGGCTGTTCGCCCATTAAAGCGGTACGCGAGCTGGGTTTAGAACGTCGTGAGACAGTTCGGTCCCTATCCGCTGTGCGCGTAGGAGTCTTGAGAAGGGCTGTCCCTAGTACGAGAGGACCGGGACGGACGAACCTCTGGTGTGCCAGTTGTTCTGCCAAGGGCATGGCTGGTTGGCTACGTTCGGGAGGGATAACCGCTGAAAGCATCTAAGCGGGAAGCCTGCTTCGAGATGAGGACTCCCACCCCCTTTGAGGGGTTAAGGCTCCCAGTAGACGACTGGGTTGATAGGCCGGATATGGAAGCCAGGTGACTGGTGGAGTTGACCGGTACTAATAGGCCGAGGGCTTGTCCTCAGTTGCTCGCGTCCACTGTGTTAGTTCTGAGACAATGAACGGCTGTGTGTTATCCGGTTGGTTGTTGTTTTACAGTGTTTCGGTGGTCATGGCGTGAGGGAAACGCCCGGTTACATTCCGAACCCGGAAGCTAAGCCTCACAGCGCCGATGGTACTGCAGGGGGGACCCTGTGGGAGAGTAGGACGCCGCCGAACAATTATTGTGTGAAGTGCCCTGTGCCGGTTATTCGGTACGGGGCATTTCTGCGTTCCGGGACTTTTCCGACGGCGGCTGTGCGAAAACCGCCTTGCGAGCCGTGGCCCCTGCGCGGAGTATCGGTGCATGAACCATGTGATACGTGCCGTCCAGCCCGGTGAATGGGCCAAGGTCAAGGCGATCCGGCTGGCCGCGCTCCAGGATCCGGCCGCCCCGGTCGCGTTTCTGGAGACGTACGAGCAGGGGCTCGCGCACCCCGACTTGTACTGGCAGCAGCGGGCGGCCGGCGCCTCGCCCCGGCACGGTGCACGCTCGGGGCAGTTCATCGCCGAGGCCCCGGACGGAAGCTGGTCCGGTTCTGTGGCCGTGCTGATCGAGGAGGCCGGCGGCAGCGACTTCTTCGGCTCCACCATCGCCCAGGCGCAGGGACATCTCGTCGGTGTCTATGTGCGTCCCGAACAGCGTGGCAGCGGACTGCTGGGAGCGCTGGTCGCGGAGGCGCTCGACTGGGCATGGGGGCAGCAGGAGCCGCGGTTGTCCCGCGTACGGCTCTATGTCCACGAGGGGAACCCGCGGGCGCGGGCCGCCTATCGCAAGCTCGGGTTCGTACCGACCGGGACCGTCGTACCGTTCGAGCAGGATCCGCTCGCCAAGGAACTGGAGATGGCGATCGAACGCCCCTGAGGGCCGTCCTGTAATCCCCTGTCCTGTAGTCCCCGGATCCTGGCCGCCCTCAGATCCTCGCGACTCCTCGGAACCCGTGCTCTTCGGCTTCCGTCCTGGTCATCCGTACGGGTGCGCCGTGCGGGCCGTCCGTAGTGCGCGTGCCCACCAGTCGAGCTGGTCGAGCATCGCCTTGGCGGCGCCGGCCGCGCCTTCCGGGTTGTGCGCGGGGCCGTCGGCGGCGAAGACCTCACCGGTGACCTTGTGGAAGCTGACGGTCTCGCGCACGGTCGCGCAGTGCAGCTCGGCGAAGACCAGCCTGAGCTGTTCGACGGCCCGCAGTCCGCCGCCGGCACCGCCGTACGAGACGAATCCGACCGGCTTGGCCTGCCACTCCTCGCGGTGCAGATCGATGAAGTGCTTCAGGACGGCGGGGAAGCTGTGGTTGTACTCCGGGGTCACGACCACGAACGCGTCCGCAGCGTCGACGCGGGCGGTCAGTGCGGCGAGAGCCGGGGTCGGCTCCGTACCCCAGTCGGGGTGGACGGCGGGGAGTTCGGCGTCGGCGAGGTCGATCAGGTCGACCTCGGTGTTGCCGTGCGCCGTGGCCAGGGCGGTGAACCAGCCGCCCACGGTGGAGCCGAGACGGCCTTCCCTGGTGCTGCCGATGATGACGGCGAGACGTATCGGATCGGTGGTCGCCGGAGGTGTGGGGGACGCGGTGGAGGTGGTGGCTGTGGCGGACATGGCGGACTCCTCAAACGGGTTCATCCCGTGAGACGGCTTCGACGGTGCCTGGATCGCGTCGGGTGTTCGGGTGTATGGGTAAAGTACAACGTGCATGGCAATAGGTGCAACGAGCGTTGTAGTTTCTGGGGAGGGTGCGATGCCGGAGCGCAAGGGGCTGCTGGAGAAACGCCGGGCCATCGAGCGGGGCGCGCGTACGGTCTTCGGCCAGGAGGGGTATACGCGGGCGAGCATCGACGCGATCGCCTCAGCCGCCGGTGTCTCCACGCGGACCATCTACAACCACTTCACCGACAAGGAAGAGCTGTTCCGTACGGTCTTCCTGGAGAGCACCGCTTCCGTGACGGCCGGGCTGGGTGAAGTCTTCGCTCGCCACTTCCAGCGCTTCGGGAACCCCGCCGACACGGAGTCGGAGCTGCTCGCTCTCGCACGCGAGTGGGTCGGGCAGAACGCCGAACATTCCGAACACTTCGCTCTCGTACGGCAGATCATCACCGAGGGGCAGCGGATGCCGGCCGATGTGATCGAGGAGTGGCAGCGTATCGGGCCCCGGGCGGTGCGCGCCGAGCTGGCGGAGTGGCTGCGTACGCTCGCGCGTCAGGGGGTGCTGGACATCGACGACGCGGATGTGGCGGCACGGCATCTGAGCCTGCTCGTCGGCGGTATGACGCTGGAGTCGTTCTTCGGTGCCGTATCGGTGAGCAATGACGAGGTGGAGAGCTTCGTGGTGAGCGGGGTCCGGGCGTTTCTCAAGCTGTACGGAGCATCTGGGCACTGAGGGCGCCGAGTGGGGTTGTGGGGTCCCGTCCCGGTCTCCCAGGCCCGTCCTCCGGTCGGTCTGCACGGATCGGCCCGGCGCGTCCGGGGGAGGCATGGAGCCGGGTGCGGCAGGGAAGGCGTGTGCTATGCCTCGTCCGACAGGCTCTGGATATCGGCGTGGGGCCAGCGGTCCCGGCCCTGTTGCCGCGAGCGGAGCAGAACCAGGGCTGGTAGCCCCTGGTCCTGACCGGTGGCCAGCAGCTCCGGAAGCTGAGGAAGCGGAGCCACGGCGGCGACGTCGTCGAGGACGAGCGTCATTGGTGGGTCGAGCCGACCGTCAGATGACCGTGCGGCCATGCGGCGGCCGTGCTCGACCACGCTTGAGGTGAGTGCGGTGAGCAGAGGCATCGCACCCGGGCGGGAGCGCGGATCTTCGATCGGCTCACCCACCACATACAGAGTGCCCCCCTCGCTCACAAAAGAATCCAGCGTGAGCGTATCGGTTCGGTTCGGGGTGCAGGCGTCCCGGATATGGACGGAGGAGAGGGCGGCGAGCGTACGGGCCGTCAACTGCTGGGCCACTTCCCGGCGTTCGGGGTGCGCGGTGAGCGCGGACTCCAGGAGACCGGCGAGACCGGAGGTGGCCTTGGGGTGGGTGCGGAGGATCCGTACCGCCTCGTGCGCGCTGCCGCCCTGCGCCCAGCGGTGCACCTGTTTGAACGGCCGTCCGTCCACGGCCGCGGCGTGCAGCCAGCACCGCAGGAGCGTTTCCGCCGTGTCCGCCATGGCGGCGTCGAGCAGGGCGTGCGGGCGTACGGGGGCGAGCAGCGCGGTCGCGCGGGCTGCGGCGGTGGCCGCGTCCTCGCACCCTGTGGTGGGCGACCAGTGGAGACGGGCCGGGGTGTCGCAGAGATGGCCCGGGTCGTAGAGCAGAACGGGACCGAGCTTGGCCCGCGCGTCTTTCGTCTCCGCCCACACCGTCGGGTCGGAGGTGACGACGAGGGCGGGACCGTCGGCGTCCAGGACGGCCTGGACGGAGGCGGGTCGGCGGGTGAGGGGATCGCCGTACTGTACGCGCGGCGCGGTACGGGGACCGGGAAGGCCGACGGACGCGGCTGCGGCTGCGGGGGTGAAGGCGGTGGACGCGAGGGAGACGGTGGGCGTGGGTCCGGCGGGGGCCGGGTACGGGGCGGCTGCCCAGCTCTGGTGCTGGTCCTGAGTCCGGGCGTTGGGCTGGGCCTGGGGTTGAGCGTGGGCCTGTGTCTCGGGCGTCTCCACGGACTCGACCGCAGCCGCCTGTGCGTAAGGTCCCGGGCCCGGCCCTGGACCCTGTCGTGGACCTGCTCCGGTCATCGCGGTGACGCCGCCCGGCCGGGCGGCCTTGCCGAGCACGTCACGTCCGTCCCGCGCCTGCTGTTCCCGCTCGTCGCGCAGCTGTTCGCGCCGGCGTGCTCGTACCGCTCGATACCGGGCCGTCACTCCCAGGACGAACACCGTGAGAACGGTCAGCACCATGAGCTGGCTTATCAGCAGTCCCCAGAACAGCCCGTACCCGGAGAGCTGCGACGCGGGGGTGTCCGGCCAGGCGCCCGCCACGTCGTGCGGTGCTGAGACGAGCTGACGCACCGCCAGGGGCGTACGGCCGTAGGTCACCCCGTCCGGCCAGGCGCCGTGTGTGAAGAGACCGGCCAGCCCGGTCGCTGTCCAGACCAGCAGCGACAGTCCCAGCACGAAGCCCAGCAGCCCGAGCAGCAGTCCGTCGGGGATACCGCCCCGGCCCTGAGCCGGACCGTACCCCTGTCCCTGTCCCTGCCCGTCGTGGTGGCGCGGCATCTCACGCCACCGTCGACTCGGAGGACTCGTTGAACTGCCGTTGCCGTTCAAGGAGGATCGCCCGCTTCTCCGCCTCCCATTCCGCCGCCTGCATGTCCGCGGGGAGTCCCGCGGCCAGGGCGTCGGCGGCGTCGGCCGCGTTCGACGCCTGGGAGTTCTCGGTCATGGCCCGGTCCGTGAAGACCAGCGGCCGTTCGGCCTCCGTGACCAGATGCTTGACGACCTGGACATTGCCGTTGACGTCCCAGACCGCGATTCCCGGTGTGAGTGTCGGGATGATCTCCACCGCCCAGCGGGGCAGTCCGAGCACCCGGCCGGTCGCTCTCGCCTCGTCGGCCTTCTGGGCGTAGATCGTCCGGGTCGAGGCCATCTTGAGGATTGCCGCGGCCTCGCGGGCCGCCGCCCCGTCGACCACGTCGGAGAGGTGGTGCACCACGGCGACGAAGGAGAGCCCGAGCCGCCGGCCGAACTTGAGCAGCCGCTGGAAGAGCTGGGCGACGAAGGGGGAGTTGATGATGTGCCAGGCCTCCTCGACCAGGAAGATGCGCTTCCTGCGGTCGGGGCGGATCCAGGTGTGCTCCAGCCAGACGCCCACGATCGCCATCAGGATCGGCATCGCGATCGAGTTGCGGTCGATGTGTGAGAGGTCGAAGACGATCAGCGGGGCGTCGAGATCGATTCCGACGGTCGTCGGCCCGTCGAACATGCCCCTGAGGTCACCGTCGACCAGCCGGTCCAGGACCAGCGCCACATCCAGGCCCCAGGCCCGTACATCGTCCAGGTCGACATTCATCGCCTCGGCCGACTCGGGCTCGGGATGGCGCAGTTGCTCGACGATGTCCATCAGGACGGGCTGGCGCTCGACGATGGTCTCGTTGACATAGGCGTGCGCGACCTTGAGCGCGAAGCCGGAGCGCTCGTCGAGGCCGTGTCCCATCGCGACTTCGATGATCGTACGGAGGAGGGCGAGCTGACCGGTCGTGGTGATCGAGGGATCGAGGGGGTTGAGCCGGATTCCGCCGTCGAGCGCCGCCATCGGGTCCAGCCGGATGGGGGTTATTCCCAGCTCCTGGGCGATGAGGTTCCACTCACCGGCGCCGTCCTCGCCCTGGGCGTCCAGCACGACGACCTGGCGGTCGCGGAAGCGCAGCTGGCGCAGTACGTAGGTCTTCTCCAGCGCCGACTTGCCGTTGCCGGACTCGCCGAGCACCAGCCAGTGGGGGGCCGGGAGCTGCTGGCCGTAGAGCTGGAAGGGGTCGTAGATATAGCCCTTGCCGCTGTAGACCTCGCGGCCGATGATCACGCCCGAGTCGCCGAGGCCGGGGGCCGCGGTGGGCAGATAGACGGCCTGGGCCTGGCCCGTGGACGTACGGACCGGCAGCCGGGTCGTCTCCACCTTCCCGAAGAGGAAGCTGGTGAAGGCATCCGTGAGGACGGACAGCGGATCTCGCACCACAGGCCCCTTTCGGCTCGTCGGTTGTCAGCGGTTGTCGGCGCTTCTCGGTGTTTCTCGGCGGGTGGTGTCTGGCGGGCAGGCAAGCGGGACAGCGGGGTGGTGGCGGGCGGGGCGGCTAGCGGCGGATGCCGGTCGCGAACGGCAGGGTGTTCACAAAGGCCCGGTGGTGCTCACGGTCGCACCACTCCAGCTTGAGATACGACTTGCCGGCCGAGGCTCTGATCGTCCGTTTGTCCCTGGCCAGTGCCTCGGGTGTCCTGGAGGACACTGTGATGTACCCGACGAGGTTGACGCCCGCCGCCCCGCTGGCGAGATCTTCACCCCGCTGGTCCAGCCGCCCGTGCGCGGCGATGTCGCGCGGGTCGACGGTGCGGTTCATCTTGGCGGCGCGGCTCGCCTCCGCCTCGTCGTTGGTCTTCTCCGTCAGCATCCGCTCGATGGCGATCTCGGTCGGTTCGAGGTCCATGGTGACCGAGACCGTACGGATCACATCGGGTGTGTGGACGAGCAGGGGCGCGAGGAAGTTCACGCCGACCGGGGTCATGGGCCATTCCTTGACCCAGGCGGTGGAGTGGCACCAGGGCGCGCGGGTGGACGACTCCCGGGTCTTGGCCTGGAGAAATGTCGGTTCCATCGCGTCCAGCTCGGCCGGCCAGGCGTTTCGTTTCGTCATGGCCTGGATGTGGTCGATGGGGTGGTCGGGGTCGTACATGGAGTGCACGAGGGAGGCGAGACGGCTCTGCCCGAGGGGCTGCCGTACCCGGATGTCCGCCTCGGCGAGCCGGGCGCAGATGTCGGTCAGCTCGCGGGCCATGACGACGGCGAGGCCCGCGTCCCGGTCGAGTTTCCTCGTACCGGCGGCCTGGCGGGCGGCACGGGCCATGGCCTGGCCCTCGGCGGCCAGTTCACGGGTGTAGTGCATACAGGCGACCAGATAGGCGCGGTGCTGCTCGCTGGAGGTGGAGACCATCGACTGGAGCTGGTCGTAGGAGTTCTGGAGCCAGTCGGGGGAGGCGGAATCGCCGCGCTGGGCCACGTCCTTGGCGTGCGCGTCGGGGTCGGCGGGGAGCGTACGGGCGAGCATCTGGAGCCGGGTGACGAAGCCGTCCCCGTTGGCGACATGCTTGAGGAGCGTGCCGAAGCGGTCGACGAGGGCTTCCTGGTCCTCGCTGTCGCGCAGTCCGACGCCGGGGCCCTCGATCTCGATGGCGGCGGTGACGGTGCGGCGGTCGGCGTGCAGCAGTACGGCGATCTCGTCGGGGCCGAAGGGCGCGGCCAGCCAGTTGATACGGCCGATGCCGGGGGGCGGGCCGATCTCGACCTCGCGGCCGTCGAGGGACGTGCCGGCCTCCATGGCGGCGGAGCGGTAGACCGTACCGCCGCGCAGGGTGCGCTTGAAGCTGCGGTTGATCTCGTACCACTTGTAGAACGTGCGCTGTTTGTACGGTACGTAGACGGCGGCCAGCGCGATGAGCGGGAACCCGGCGAGTGTCACGATCCGCAGCGGCAGGACGGGCACGAGCAGCCCGCACATCATGCCGATGAAGGCGCCGGCGATGATCAGGGCGATCTCGCCGGTCTCGCGGTTCTTGCCGACGATCGCGTTCGGCCGGGCGCGGCCGATGAGATACGTGCGGCGGGGCGCGATCGCGTGGGACTGGGTCGTCAACGCCCTCCACCTCCAGTGCTGTTGTTGCCGGTGCCGGTGTTACGTGAGCTGTGGGGGGTGCCGCTGGTGGGGCTGCCGCTGCGGGGCGGGGGCGCGGCGGGGGGAACGCTGCCGGTGCCCGCTCCGCCGCCGGAGTTGCGCGAACTGTGCGCGGCGACGCCTCCGGAGACCGGATTGGCGGGCCGTCCGCCGCTTCCGCCGCCGCTGTTGCCCTGCTGCTGGGCGCCGCGGCTGCTGTGGGTCTTGATGCCCTGGGAGACGAGGGCGGCGGGCGAGCTGATGAGGGCGGCGGCCTGGGCGCCGTCGGTGGCCTGCTTCCGGTTGGTACGGGAGGAGGCGACCTCGTCGCCGAAGCCGGGCACGAAGCGGTAGATCATCGCCGAGGCGAAGATCGCGAGCAGGATGATGGCGAGGCCGGAGACGACCGCGGAGAAGGCGTCGGGGCCTTCGTCGGCGGAGAGCGCGCCCGCGAGACCGAGGACGATCATGATCACGGGTTTGACCAGGATGACGGCGATCATGATGCCGGCCCAGCGGCGGACATGGCCCCACATGTTCTTGTCGACGAGCCCGGCGTAGACGACGGTGCCGAGGAGCGCGCCGACGTAGAGGAGCGCGGCCCTTATGACCAGTTCCAGCCAGAGGACGCCGGCGGCGAGGATCGACACGAGGGCGACGACGATCAGCATGATCGGGCCGCCGCCGATGTCGTCGCCCTTCTTGAGGGCTTCGGCGAAGCCGCCGAAGAAGACATCGGTCTGGCCGCCGGTGGAGGTGGCGATGACCTCGGTGACGCCGTCGGTCGCGGAGACGATCGTGTAGAGGATGAGCGGGGTGAAGGCGGAGGCGAGGACGGTCAGCCAGAGGAAGCCGATGGCCTCGGAGAGCGCGGTGGTCAGGGGGACGCCGCGGATGGCGCGCTTGGCGACGGCGAGGAGCCAGATGACGAGGGTGAGGACGGTGGAGGCGGCGAAGATGACGGCGTACTGGCGCAGGAAGGCGGCGTTGGTGAAGTCGACGTTGGCGGTCTCGTTCACGGCGTCGCTGAGCTTGCCGACGATCCAGGCGGCGGCGTCGGCGCAGCCTCTGGCTAGGGAGGAGAGGGGGTCGAGGGCGTCGGGGGTGCTGGGAGGGCCGGACCGGGAGGTGCCGGTGTCGCCGTTCTCGCAGTACTCCTTGACGAGTCCCTTGAGCAGGTCGCAGTCGCCCTGAGCGCCCGTCGAGGACGGGGTAGGCGTGGGTGTGGGCGTCGGTGCCGCCATGGCACGCGCCGCGAACACGAGGAGCGCGGCTTGAATACCCGTCAGAGCTGCGACGACCGAGCGAGCGCGGTGTCGGGAGCTACCTGGCATACGTGAAGCCTCCGTACTGCTCGACAGCCTTGCTGATCTCGTCCGCGGTGGAGGCCGCCACGTCGCCCGGGACGGGGGCGGGCCCGTCCTTCTGCGATTCCGCGGCGATCTTCCAGTCGTTCTCCAGCCATCGCAGATCGAAGGTCCAGGTCTTCCAGGTCGTACTGACCGGGTCTGTCGAGTCGGGACCGGACATCCCGATCAGGCCCGTGTACCAGACGGACACCTTCGCGCTGTCACCGCTGAGATTCTCGACGCGGGTGCCCACCGGGATCGTCCGGGAGACGAAGGTACTGCCCTGCGGGGGACTGCCATTGGCGTCCAGGCCGAGCTTCTCCAGGAATTCCGTGGTGTACGCGGCGTCCAGCGTGTCCTTGAGCCTGTCCGCCGTGTCCGGTGTGTAGACGGTGTCGAGGATGCTGTAGCGGCTGTCCTGGCTGAACATGCCGTCGGAGCCCAGTGCCACCGCGTAGTTGGCCGCCGCGCTTGCCGCGCCCTGTTCGTTCTGGGCGAAGCCTGACGGGATTGTGCCGTTCTTGCCCGTGACCGGCTTCACGCCCGACGCCGCCGTCGGGTCGGGGGCCGCGGCTCCCGTGCCTTTGCCGGTGTCGGCGGACTTGTCGCCGCCGCGGTTGGCGAAGGCGATGGCCGCGATGAGGAGGACGACCACGCCCACCACGGTGATGAGGGAGCGGGAGCCGCGGGCGGGGCGGCGGGCGCCGCCGTACATCTCGCCGCTTCTGCCGTCGGGCAGGCGCGTACGGGTCTGGCCCGTGCCGCCGAAACCGTCGTCCGCACGGCCCGAGTCGCCGCCGTAGCCGTGCTCGTCGCCGAAGCTCATGCCGCGTACGTCCCCTCAGCCGTTTGCGGTTCCGCGTGGTCCGCGTAGTACGACGGTAGCCGTGCTGGTTGCCGCGCGGGCGCGGTGTGGTGACTCGACATCAGGGAGACGCAACCTCAGCCGGTGGGCGCGACGGACAGGTGGTGTTGAAGGTGGTCCGGGCACGCCCGGTACGGACTGGTGGGAACGGGACTCGTGGTCAGGACTTCGACGGGATCGGGGACAGCGTTCGGAGACGGGGCTCGGGGACGGGGCTCGGGGACGGGGACTTGGGGACAGCGGCTAGACGGCCATCCCGTACACGATGGTGAAAAGCGTGCCCAGCGAGCCGATGATGAAGACACCGGTGAGCCCGGCGACAATCAGCCCCTTGCCCTGTTCCGCGCTGAATGTGTCCCTGAGCGCGGTCGCTCCGATCCGCTGTTTGGCCGCGCCCCAGATCGCGATGCCGAGGCAGAGCAGGATGGCCACGGCCATCACTACCTCGATCAAGACGCGGGCCTCGTTCCCCAGAGTCCCGAAAGGCCCCCAGTTCGGGGCGATGCCACCGATGATGGTGGTGATGTCGCCCTTCTCGGCCGCCAGGTACATGTAACTCACCGCCCCTGTTGGGTTGTTCACGCCCACGCCCCCATGGCATGGGTCACGCTCTATCTTCGCTGATGGAACCGCTCTCGTATGCCGCTTGGCGGCTCTCTTTACCCGATCCCCGCACATATGACCGATCATGCCGCCCTGACCTGGCGTGGATCGGACATCTGCGTACGCACATGGTTACTCTGTGTATCACGGTGCGTGACTGCGGGCAATGACTGTCGTTGTTACACCTTTACGGTCACGTCCCGCGCGGGCCTGATCGATCGGGCCGCGATGGTCGGCGCGCGGTCGTCGGGGTCGGGGAGTTGAGGATCCCGTCGCGCCGCGCCAACCGTACGGGTGAACTTGGCGCCCGCGCCGGGCCGTACGGCCCGGCGGGCCGCTGCCTATGGATACCCAGGACTGCCCGGGGCTACGGGCGGCTCCGGCGTATGTATCCGGTTCCCGCGCCCTGTTTGTGAGCGGGTCGGCGAGGTGTCCGCCTTTGGGACAGTGCCGGTCGGCATCCCGGGCGAGGAACAGGGGCCCGGGTGAGGAACAGAGGCGAGAGCGGCATGGCGGGGTTTGTGGGGCACGGACAGGGGCAGGGCGCGCAGGTCCAGAACGGGCAGGATCAGAGTCGGCAGGACCAGAACGGGTGGGGCCGGGATGGGTGGGGACAGAGCGGGGCGGCGGGGTACGCGGACCAACCGGACGGCCCGCGGCGTCTGATCGACATGGCCGCCGGCGGCGTACCGGCTCCGCGCACCGGCGGACTCCGGCACGGCGGAGAGTTGCGGCACAGCGGCGGTCCCTGGACACGGGCGGCCGGGGCGGCAGAAGCGCTGCGTACGCACATGGGCCTGGTGCGGGGCGAGTTCGCCGCCGCGCACGAGGGGGTGGCGGCCGGTACGGAGGGTCTGGGGGCCGCGGCGGTGCTGCGGACGGTGCGTATGTCGTGGGAGCGGCGCGTCGAGATCGCGATGGGGGAGTGCGCGAGCCTGGCGGTTCATCTGCGGGCGGTCGCGCGGGACCAGGGTGAGTGCGAGTCGGCGATCAGCGCGTCGTTCGCGCGGGCGGGCGGCGGCGGGCGGTGAACGGGTTCGGTGGTGGTCGTGGTCGTGGTGGTGCTGGTGGTGGCTGGCGTGGTGGCGGTGGCGGCTGGGGCGGGGCGCTGACATGGACACAGTTACGTGAGCTGAAGTGCTCCGAACTGGAGGGCGCGGCCGACGGCTGGGGCAAGGTGAGCAACCGCGCGGACGCGGCCCGGGACCGTATCGACAAGCAACTCCTCGTGGGTCTTGAGGCCACGCAGGAGGGCGAGGCGCTGGAGGCGGCGAGCGCGCGGCTGGGGGAGCTGAGCCGTAACTTCCAGTACGTATATGTGGAATGCGGACTGATCCGTACGACCCTGAACAGCCTCGCCCAGGAACTGAGGGGTACTCAGCGCATGCTGCGGGCGGCGCTGGACGACGCGGATGGCTTGAAGTTCACGGTCCACGCGGACGGTTCGGTGGGCTACCCGGCGGCGGGCGAACATCTGATCACACGGGACAAGCTCCCTGGCGGGACGGCCGAGGGCAGCGCGCTGCCGAGACTGCTGTCCCCGCCGCCGGCCCTGACGGCGCCGAATCCCCATGCGGCGAAGGCCCAGGAGATCGCCGACACGATCGCGTGCGCGGTCGGTGAGGCGAACCGGATCGACGCGCGCTATACGGCCGCGCTCCTGAAACTGACGGCTCCCCGGGACGGTCTGCTGACCTCCGACGCGATCTGGACGGACGCGCACGGCGACGCGACGGCGGTGCGGGGACTCGCGGACGAGTACCTGAGGGACTCCATCCCGAGGGAGAAGTCCCCCGCCGAGCGCAGGGCGTGGTGGGACGGTCTGACGCAGGAGCGGCGGGAGGAGTATCTGGCGGTCTATCCGGACGAGATCGGGAACCTGGACGGGATCCCGGCGGAGGTACGGGACGCGGCGAACAGGGACAACCTGGCGCTGCTGATCGGAAAACTGGAGGGGCGGGCGGGGGACGAGGGGGCGCAGACGCGGCTGGCGGGGCTGAGGGCGATCGACGAGCAGGTGCGGTCGGGCGGACATCCGCCGATGTTTCTGCTGGGGATCGGGGAGCACGGTAATGGGCGGGCGATCGTCTCCTACGGGAATCCGGACACGGCGAGGAATGTCTCGGTGTATGTGCCGGGGCTGGGGACGTCGCTGGACGAGGAATTCGCGAGGAACGACCTGAAGCGGGCGCGGGACACGGCGGTGGGGGCGCGTGAGTACGACGCGTCCAGCGCCTCGATCGTATGGCTGGGGTACGACGCGCCTCAGCTCTCCGCCGCCGATGTCGCGGGCAATACGGATGTGATGTTCGCTGATCAGGCGCGGGTGGGGGCGGTCGCGTACAACGAATTCATGTCCGGCGTCTCGGCGACGAACCGGAACGAGGACCCGCATGTGACGGCCATCGGGCACTCGTACGGTTCGCTCACGGTCGGCCAGGCCGCGCAGCGGCAGGGCGGGATTCCGGGCGCCGACGACATCGTGCTGCTGGGCAGCCCGGGGACGGGTGCGGCGTCGGCCGACGAACTGGGGGTGGGCCGGAGGCATGTGTTCGTGGGCGCGGCGGAGAACGACCCGGTGACGGCGATGCCGGCGAAGATCGAGGCCCGCGGTATGGCGACCGGCGCGGTCAGCGGAACGGTGGTGGGGGCCGCGGTGGGCGGGCCTCTGGGGGCGGCGGCGGGAGGGCTGGGGGGAGCGGCGGCGGCGTTCTTCGCGCAGGACGCGCAGGCGGACGACCGCGAAATCTGGTTCGGCACGGACCCGGCGCACGAGGCATTCGGCGCGCGCCGGTTCCGGGTCGAGGACGGACCGCGTCCTCTGGGAGACCGGGGCGGGTTCACGGCGCACACCAACTATTTCAATCCGGACGACGATGAGGAATCCGCGCGGAATATCGCGAAAGTCGTTGCAGGCCGAGGCGACAAGATCAGCACTCAGGAGCACCGATGAAAGCTGCATACCTTGCCCTGATGGTAATTCCGGTTGTCCTGGTCTCCGGATGTGGCTCGCAGCGAGGTGCCAGTGCCCCCGAAAGGAAGCTGCCCAGAGTGAACATGCAACAGGCGGCCGAAAAAGCCGACGCGATCATGCACGAGACGGTGTCCGGTATTAGACCGGCATTGCGATGGAATCACGGCCCCTCGAACGACCACATCTGTATCGGCCTCAACAATGAATCGCCGGGTAGAGGATCGGTAAAGCGTCGAATCGCCGTGATGACCGTCGTCTCCGAGGAACGGAGAGGGAACTTGCTCGGTGTGGTGGAACGCAACTGGAAGGCGCGTGGATATGAGATCACCAGCGTAGACGCCGACAAGGATCTCCCGGCCATCTACGCCGCTTCGCCGGAGAACTTCCGCATGAGCGTCGCCGTCGGAGGCGAAGGCCAGTTCTTCTTCTCCATCACCACCCCGTGCTTCACCGAATCCGCCGTGCCGGATCCGGCGACCGAGCCGAACACGCCGCAACGCGCGGGTGAGTACCCCGCGCGGCCCGATGTCTACGACGACTTCTGGTCATCCGAGGGGGGTCTTTCGGCGTCCTCCGTTGGTATCTCCTGATCCGGGGGCTCCGCGCCTAGACTGGGGCGGGACTGTGGCCCTGACGCGGAGGGTGTTTGACGGTGCGTAAGGCATGGCTGGTCGTGGCCGCTGTCGGTGGGGTCGGGATGAGTTTTGTGGCCCTGCTCGTCGTGGGGACCTATTCCGCCGCCGCCGGGCTGGTCGGAGGCGGGGGGAGGGTGGGGCTGGCCAAGGGGGCCGTGCCCGCCGCGTATCAGCCGCTGGTGCAGAAGTGGGGCAACTACTGTCCCGCCATCAATCCCGCGCTGCTCGCCGCGCAGTTGTACCAGGAGAGCGGGTGGAACCCCAGCGCCCAGAGTCCCGCCGACGCCAGGGGCATCGGGCAGTTCATCCCCGGGACCTGGCAGGCGCACGGGATCGACGGGGACGGTGACGGGGACCGGGACATCTGGGACCCGGCCGACGCGATTCCGTCCGCCGCCTCCTACGACTGCGAATTGGCCGGATACGTCAAGGACGTGCCCGGGGACGCGACCGACAACATGCTCGCGGCGTACAACGCGGGGGCCTACGCCGTCATCAAGTACGGCGGCGTTCCGCCGTACCGGGAGACCCAGAACTACGTCAAGGTCATCCGGACGCTGGAGAAGAGCTTCGCCCGGCCCATCGGGCGCGTCGAGCCGTCGCGGCAGGCCGCCTCGGCCATCTACTTCGCGCAGCAGAAACTCGGTACGCCGTATCTCTGGGGCGGGAACGGTACGGCCGACCAGGGCGGGCGGTTCGACTGTTCCGGGCTGACGCAGGCCGCGTACCGGACCGTGGGGATCGAGCTGCCCCGGGTCGCCAATGACCAGTACAACGCCGGTGAGCACCCCTCGCGCGACGAGCTGCTCCCCGGGGACCTCGTCTTCTTCTCGGACGATCTGACGAACTCACGGGCCATCCGGCATGTGGGTCTGTATGTGGGCGGCGGGTACATGATCAACGCGCCGTACACGGGGGCCGTGATCCGCTTCGACAAGATCGACACCCCGGACTACTTCGGGGCCACCCGGGTCACCGAGGACGGTGCCAAATCGCTGCCGACCGATCTCCCGGAGAGTCGGCCGGCCGTCTGACGCGGACTCCCCCGGGGGTCCCCTCAGACGGGTGGCCCCGGGCCGCCCGGGGGCGCGCGGGACCCCCGGACCCCCTGGCTCCTCGGCGGCTTCTCGGCCCCCGGCACCCCCCGCATGGCCGGAACTATCCCTCCCGGCGGCCGTCTGAACTGGGACGACGTGTCACTCTTCGATAACGTCATGGTGATCGTTCGGTGGAGAGCGGAACGTAGACGGTGAGTACGCCGTTCCCTGGACAACAGCCGGGTATTGATCACGCGGCATGTTCCGTACCGACCACGGGGGTTGGTAGAGGCGGTGCGCGCGGATCTGCGGCGCGCCGGGTGACAAGGCAAGGGGCCGCAGCAGATGGCTGGACTCGCACTGGATGGGTCGAACCCCGATGTCAGCCTGCTCTATGACATCAATGGGCTCGCCAAGGGCGCACCGTTGTGGTTCGACCGCGTCATGGAGTTCGTCGGCGAGTACGGGATCATGGCCGCGCTGGTGCTCATCGTGCTCTGGTGCTGGTGGAGCGTGCGCAGAAGCGGAACGGCGGAGGACTCCGTCACCGCCGTCGTCGGACTCCTCTGGGCGCCGGTCGCCGCCGCCGTCGCGCTGCTGATCAACATCCCCATCCGGGGCTTCGTGGAACGGCCGAGACCGTTCCTGGACCACAAGGGCGTGGAAGTCCTGGTGGCGGGCAAGACGGACTACTCGTTCGTCAGCGATCACGCCACCATGGCGATGGCCATCGGCGCCGGTGTCTTCATCGCCCACCGTAAATTCGGTCTGGCCGCGATCGGGCTGGCGCTCCTCGAAGGCTTCTGCCGGGTCTACATGGGCGTCCACTACCCGACCGACGTGATCGGTGGCTTCGCGCTCGGTACGGCCGTGGCCCTGCTGCTCACCCCTCTCGCGCTCGCCCTGCTGACGCCTCTGGTGTCCGCGGTCTCCCGTTCGCGACGGGCCGGCTGGGCCGTACGGTCACGGGCCGCGCGCGAGGCCGATCTCGCGGGGGGCGGCGGTGCCGTGGGCGGCGGGACGCGGTCCCTCGGTATCCCCGAGCCGCGCCCCGACGACAACAATCTCGCCGCGTGATCCGTACACGTGATCCGTACACGTGATCCGTATGCACCTGTACGGACTCCTGCGGATCCGCGTGACCATAGGTCCTTTCGAGGTCCTTACGACAGGCGCCTTACGAGGGGGCCTCGCGTGACGCCACCGCGCTGACCACCACGTTCGAATCCCAGTGGCCCTGGGCGTCGATGACCCCGCCGCAGGTGATCAGCCGCAGCTGTGAGTTCGGCACCGGTCCGTAGACCACGTCCGTCGGGAAGTTCTTCGTCGGGTACGTGTTGACCTCCGTCACCCGGAACGGCAGCCGCCGCCCGTCGCCCAGCTCCGTCTCGACCAGATCGCCCGGGAGCAGCCGGCCGAGCTTGGCGAAGACCGCGTTCTTGATGTTGTCGCGGCCGTTGCGCACCGGGACGCTGCCGGGGTTGGCCGGGGCGTCCCGGTGGCCGACCAGTACGGCCGGGCCGCGTTCTCCGGGGCGCGGGCCCAGGGCGTACCAGCCGACCTTCATCGCGTTGCGGAACCCCGGCGCGTCCAGCGCGCCGTTGTCGTCCACCCCGAGCGGCAGCACGTCCGCGGTCAGGCCGAGCACCGGGACGCGCAGCCGTACGGGGGCGGAGGGCGGGTCCGCGACCTCGACCGGGCGGGGTTCGGCGGTGTCCGCCACGGGCGCCGGCCGCTGCGGGAGCAGATACAGCAGGGCACCGGCCACGGCGCACAGAACCGCGAGGACGAAGAGGACGGCGAGCATTCTGTCCGCCCTGTCGGGCCTGCCCGCCCTGTCCGGCCTGCCCAGCCTCTCCGGCCTGCCCAGCCTGCCCGTCCGGCTCGCTCTGTGTGCTTCACGCGCCCTGCGGTCGTCCGGGCCCGCCGGCCCCGCCGTTCCGGTCAGTGGTGGTCACCCGTGGCGCGGCGCCGGCCACGGCGCACCACGAGGATCGTGCCGAGGGCCGCCGCCGCGGTGGCGCCGATGGCGAGGGTGAGTTCGGCCGTGCCGGTCCTGCGTACCACCGAGTCGGTGGCGGTCAGGTGGTCCGCGCCGCCTCGGGCCGCGCCGGACGGGGTGATCTGGAGGTTTCCGACGGAGGGCCCGGGGACGGTGTCCTTGCCGGTGCTCGTTCCCGTCGTACTGGTCCCCGTCCCCGTCCCCGTCCCCGTCCCCGTCGTCCCCGTCCCTGTCCCCTTCGTACTGGTTCCCGGCTGTACGGGCCCCACGGGCGCCACCGACGGAATCGGCTTCGGCGCGGGAGCGCGCGTCGAGGTCGCCGCGGGGGCCTGCGGCTGGGGAGTGATGCGCGGGGGGATCCGGGTGGGAGCGGCGGTGGTGGTCCGCGGCGCGGGCACCCGTCCACCCGCCGAGGTCGCGGGCGTGGGCGGCTTCGGTGTCTTTGGAGTCTTCGAGGTCTTTGACGTCGGCGCCTTCGAGCCCGGTGTCTTCGCGGCCGGTGTCTTCGAGGTCGGGGGCTTCGCCTTCGACGTGGACGACGCCGTGCGCGACGCCGACGGCTTCGCCTGCGGCGAGGTCGCCGCCGAGCCGTTCCGGTCCGTCACCGCCTTGCCGTCCGCGGAGACCAGGCTGAAGCCGTCCACGTTCTGGCCCTTCGGCTGGTTCGGCCGGTCCTCCTTGTAGTAGTAGAGCGGGTGCGTGTTGTAGATGACGTGCGGCTGGTCGCTGTTGGCCGCGTTCAGCGGAGTCTGCGCGGTCTCCCCGATGACGCCCGTCGCCTTCGTCGGGAAGCCGACCGCCGCGGGCCAGGTGGCGGCGCACTTGCCGGCGCACTCGGGTCGGTCCGGTTTGTCGGCCAGCCGCAGATAGAGCGGATTGCCGTTCTCGTCGGCCAGCACCTGGCCCACGCCGGTGTTGATGAGTGTCAGTTCGCTCGGCTCCTTCGGCCTGTCCACCGCCGTGGCGGCGGCGCCGCCGAGTGCGACGAGCAGAACGGTGGCCGTCGTGAGCGTGGCTATCCGGGGTCCTTGTCGGTCCATGGGTACGCCCTTGGGAGTCGGGAATGCCGGGTGTGCCCCCTCTTGCTGCCTACGTGCTACCTACCAGAGCATCGCCCGGCGGACCGTACGGCCACCTCGGTGGGCCGTACGGGCGACAGCGACCGGCCGGTACCGGGCGGCCGGTCGCCCGTGAAGAACGGCCGGAGCGCCCGCTCCCGGTCGGCCGGAGGCCCCGCATCCGGGCGGCGGCAGGAGCGCCCGCCGCCGGTCGGTCGGGGTCCGCACATCCCGGCCGGCCGGAGCGCCCGCTGTCCTGTCGGTCGGGGTCCGCGTATCCGGGCAGTCCGAGGCCCCCGTTCCACCGCCTCCCCGTCGGTCAGAGCGCCTGCGGGAAATCGAAGAGCCGGTCAGGGTCGTACCGCTTCTTCAGCCGCGTCAGCCGGTCCGCGGCGGGACCGTAGTAGGCCGTGCGCCAGTCCGTCAGCGTCGGGTCCGCGTAGTTCTGGTACGCCGCGCCCGACGCGTGCCGGCGCAGCGACGCATGGGTGTTTTTCAGCCACGCCCGCTCCGCCGATCCGGAGGTGCCGGGCTGCCAGGCGGCGATGTACTGCGCCAGGATCCGCGAGCCCCGGTGGACGAAGGACGTGGCGAGCGGATCCACGCGGTTGACCGCGCCGCCGAGCGCCGTGAGGGCGAGGGAGCCGCCGCTGCCCCCGCCGCCGTTCCCGTTCCCGTCCGGCGGGAGCCGGGTGAACGCCTCGGCGGCCGAGACGAGGGCGCGCAGCCCGGCGGGGGAGAGGGACCGGTCGTAGAAGTCCGAGGCCGCGGCGTAGGTCTCGCGCTGAAGCGCGCCCCGCTCGCTGCGGCCCGGCGTCGTACCGGGCAGATGGCACTGCTCCTCGTCGAGTCCGGAGCAGCCGCCGTACACCAGCATCGCGTCCCCGTAACCGCGCTGCCGCAGTGATACGGAGCTTGCCGGGCCGGGACCGCCCGCGCCGTCGGCGAGCCGGTCGAGCGCGTTCTTCAGATCGTCCTCGTCGCCGAGGGAGAAGGCGGACAGGGAGACGGTGGGGGCGGCGCCGCCGGGACCCGCGGAGAGATGGAGCGAGGACCAGATCTCGTCCGGCTGGTCCGGACCCCATCGCTGCCAGGCGGCGAGCAGGGTCTCGGCCTTCGACCACGGCCAGCTCAGAAAGGCGGAGACGCTCTCGGGCGCGGGGTGCGTACGGAAGTGCAGTTCGGTGACGACGCCGAAGTTGCCGTTCCCGGCGCCGCGCAGCGCCCAGAAGAGATCCTCGTTCTGCCCGGCGTCGGCGGTCAGCCGCCGGCCGTCGGCGGTGATGAGGGTGGCGGAGGTGAGACTGTCGCAGGTGAGGCCGTACGCGCGGGCGGCCACCCCGTGTCCGCCGCCGAGGGTGAGCCCGGACACGCCGACGGTGGGGCAGGATCCGGCGGGGATCGTACGGCCCTGTTCGGCGAGGGTGCGGTAGACGTCGCCGAGCCGGGCGCCCGCGCCGACGATCCCGTCCGTGGCCGCGTGGTCGAGCGAGTCGAGCTTCGATATGTCGATGACGAGACGGCCGTTGCCGCTGGACCAGCCCGCGTAGGAGTGACCGCCGCCGCGGATCGAGACGGGGGTGCCATGGGCCCTGGCGAAGGCGAGGCACTCTTTGATGTCGTCCTCGCCGGCGGCGTACGCGACGGCCGCGGGCTTCAGGGAGTCGAAGCGGGTGTTGTAGAGCTGGCGGGCGGTCGGGTACGCCGAGTCGTCCGGGCGTACGAGATCCCCGTCGAGCCCTTCCGCCAACGCGGCCCAGTCCGGGGCGCCGGCCGGGGGCTTTCCCGTACCGCTGGGCGTCGGATCCGTACCGCCAGGCGGTCCGCCCTTGCCGTCGCCCGTGCCGCCCGTGCCCGCGGGGCGGTCGGGCCCGCCGGCCGAACACGCGGCGGCGGCCGCCGAGGTGAGGGCGGCGGCCGCCGCGGTGAGCACTGTGCGCCGTTCCATATGACGACCTCCTGAGGAGGGAAGTGTGCCTCAGGAACCCACGGTTCCGGAATGAGAGATTCCGGACAGAAGGGTTCCGGACGGAGGGGTTCCGTCTCAGCTCTGTGGCGCGTGGGACGCCGCGTCCGTACGGGCCCGGTCACGGGATCTGCGGGCGGGGCCGGTCCAGCCGCATGAGCAGTGGGCCAGGCAGAACGAACCGCGTTCCACGGTCGAAGTGGTGTGAGATGAGCCGATGTGGGGTGATTTGGTGCGAGGTAAAGGAGCGGGAGATGACCCGGGAGAGGGGTCGGAGGCCGAGGTGGGGGGCGAAGTGGTGGTGGGGGGACCGGAAGTGTCTCGCTCGTACACGAACTCCACGGTACCGAGGCGTTCGTGCCTCATGGCAGGGCCCGGCGTGACGGGGAACGCGGGGCGTCGTTATCCGGAACGGGTGGGCTTCGGACAAGCGACGGCCAGGCGTTGGGGGTTGGCAGGCGATGGTGGTGCAGCAGCGCAGACGCAGGAACGTGGCGTTCGCCGTCGTGGCTGTGGCGGGCGTCGTCGCCACGGGCGCGGGCTGCTCGGGAAGCGGCGGGGCCGTGGCCGACGACCGGCCGAGCCCGGACCCGGGAGCGGTGCTCAGGGCGGCCGACGTGCTGCTCTCGGCGGGCAGTTCGAAGGCCCGTACGTCCATGGAGATGGCGGCCGGCGGGACGCGCGTGACCATCCGGGGCGAGGGCGGATACGACTTCGCGCGGCGGATGGGGCGGCTCAGGGTCGTGCTGCCGAAGGATCCGGCGGGTGTGAACCGGCACCGGCCCATCACCGAACTGCTCTCGCCCGCCGCGCTGTATATGAAGAACCGAGGGGCCGGGGTGCCCGCCGACAAGTGGGTCAGGGTGGATTCGGCCACCCTGGAGGACGGGAATCTGGTCACGGGCGGGGCGACCGATCCGCTGACCGCGGCCGAACTGCTGCGCGCCGCCCGGAATGTGTCCTTTGTCGGGGAGCAGGATCTGGCGGGCACCCGGGTGTGGCACTACCGGGGCACCACCTATATCGGCGGGGCCGCGCGGTCGGCGGCGCCGTACGCGCGCGAGGCCCTGGCCGCGGCGGCCAAGGGGTTCGGTGAGGACGCGGTGCCGTTCGACGCGTATCTGGACGAGGACGGGCGGCTGCGCAAGGTCAGGCACCAGTTCAGCTATGTCAATCAGGGGCATACGGTCGATGTCGCGTCGACCACACTGCTGTACGCGTTCGGGGTCACGGTCTCCGTGGCGCTGCCCCCGTCCGACGACATCTTCGCCGGGGAGATCAAGGCCTGAGCCCGGGGAGATCAGGGCCTGAGCCCGGGAGATCAAGGCCGAGCCCCGGGGAGATCGGCGCCTGGACGCCGGCTCCCGGCGGGTCCGGGCGGGCTCCCGGCGGTCCGGGGGAAATCCCGGCGGACTCCCGGCCGACTCCCGCCGGACTTCCCGGCGGAACATGACCGGGGCGGCCGGATCGTGGATCGGCAAGATCGGATCCGGCCGTAACGGCGGAGGACCAAGGCGGAAATGGTCCGGACGTGCCATGCGCGGTGTGTATCACGCTCCCTACGCTAGGAAGTCGACACCGGCAGGAAGAGGTGATAGCACGTGGCTCTGTTGCGTACGCCGACCGTTCAGGACCACGTGGCCCTCGCCGAGATCGAGTTGTGCGGTGAGTTGATGATCGCGGCGTCCGCCGCGGACGAGGACCGGCTCAGCCCGGACCGTATCGACGAGGTGCTGAATGTGACGGCCGAGCGGGCTCTCTTGGAGGAGTCCGAGCGGGCGCTGCTGGAGGAGTCCGCCGAGCGGGCCCTGTTCGGGGAGTCTCCCTGGGAGTGAGACCGGTGGCGGGGCGCGGTCCCACCGCGCCCCGGCCGGTACGTCCGTACTCCCCGCGCCGTTCTCCCCGCGGTGTCTTGGGCCCGTACGTCTGTGACATCGGGCACAAAGGCGACGTCGGGTACGAAGGTGATGTCAGGCGCGAAGGTGACATCGCGCACAGATGAGGTGTCACATACGGCGTTGTATACGGCGTCAGGTGCGGAGCAGCCGGGCGATCGCCTTGGTCGCTTCCTCCACCTTCGCGTCGATTTCTTCCCCGCCCTTGATCGCGGCATCGGCCACGCAGTGGCGCAGATGCTCCTCCAGGAGCTGGAGCGCGAAGGACTGGAGCGCCTTCGTGGAGGCGGAGACCTGGGTCAGTATGTCGATGCAGTAGACGTCCTCGTCGACCAGCCGCTGAAGGCCCCGGATCTGCCCCTCGATCCTGCGCAGCCGCTTGAGGTGCTCGTCCTTCTGCTTGTGATACCCGTGCACACCGCGGTCGTGGTCGGTGATGGCGGAGGGCGCGTCGCTCGTCGCCGCGCCGGCCGCCTCAGTGGTCGTCATCGCGTCCTCCTGCTGTGTGTCCGCTGTGTTTCAGCGGCCTGTCCGAAAAGGGTGGTTATACCCCTCATGGGTATATGGTACCTGTCTGTGGGCCTTGGGGCAGGGCCCTGTGCTTATCACCTTGTCTGATGGGCGACACTTGGGACTTGCCGCTTAGCAGTGGCCGGATGATGCGCCTAGCATCACCCTGACCGAATTCCATGTAACCCGAGGACCCCAGGTGCGCTTTCGTCTGACCCCCAGGGAGACGAGCTTCTATGACATGTTCGCCGCGTCCGCGGACAACATCGTCACGGGCTCGAAACTCCTGATGGAACTCCTCGGGGCGGATTCCTCCGCCCGAGCCGAGATCGCGGAGCGGATGCGGGCGGCGGAGCACGCGGGCGACGACGCGACTCACGCGATCTTCCATCAGCTCAACTCCTCCTTCATCACGCCCTTCGACCGCGAGGACATCTACAATCTCGCGTCCTCCCTCGACGACATCATGGACTTCATGGAGGAGGCCGTCGACCTGGTCGTCCTCTACAACATCGAGGAGCTGCCCAAGGGCGTGGAGCAGCAGATCGAGGTACTGGCCAGGGCCGCCGAACTGACCGCGGAGGCCATGCCGCATCTGCGGACGATGAGCAACCTCACCGAGTACTGGATCGAGGTCAACCGGCTGGAGAACCAGGCCGACCAGATCCACCGCAAACTGCTGGCCCATCTCTTCAACGGCAAGTACGACGCGATGGAGGTGCTCAAGCTCAAGCAGGTCGTCGACGTGCTGGAGGAGGCCGCCGACGCGTTCGAGCACGTCGCGAACACGGTGGAGACCATCGCGGTCAAGGAGTCCTGAACCACGTGGACACCTTCGCACTGATCGTGACCATCGGTGTCGCGCTCGGCTTCACCTACACCAACGGTTTCCACGACTCCGCGAACGCCATCGCGACCTCGGTGTCCACCCGGGCGCTGACGCCGCGCGCCGCTCTGGCGATGGCCGCGGTGATGAATCTCGCGGGCGCGTTCCTGGGCCAGGGGGTCGCCAAGACCGTCAGTGAGGGGCTGATCGAGACACCTCATGGATCGAGGGGGATGGGCATCCTCTTCGCCGCGCTGGTCGGTGCGATCGTCTGGAATCTGGTCACCTGGTATTACGGGCTTCCCTCCTCGTCCTCCCACGCGCTCTTCGGCGGCATGGTGGGCGCGGCGCTGGCCGGCGGCACCGATGTGATCTGGTCCGGGGTGCTGGAGAAGATCGTCCTCCCGATGTTCGTGTCGCCGGTCGTCGGTCTGCTCGTCGGCTATCTGGTGATGGTCGGGATCCTGTGGATATTCCGTCGCTCCAACCCGCACAAGGCCAAGCGCGGCTTCCGGATAGCCCAGACCGTGTCCGCGGCCGGAATGGCGCTCGGACACGGTCTTCAGGACGCGCAGAAGACGATGGGCATCGTGGTGATGGCCCTGGTCATCGCCGATGTGGAGGATTCGGGCGACTCGATCCCCGTCTGGGTGAAGATCGCGTGCGCGGTGATGCTCTCGCTGGGTACGTACGCGGGCGGCTGGCGCATCATGCGAACGCTGGGCCGGAAGATCATCGAGCTGGACCCGCCGCAGGGGTTCGCGGCGGAGACGACCGGCGCGTCGATCATGTTCGGCTCGGCGTTCCTGTTCCACGCGCCGATCTCGACGACGCATGTCATCACCTCGGCGATCATGGGGGTCGGGGCGACGAAGCGGGTGAACGCGGTGCGCTGGGGCGTCGCGAAGAACATCATTCTCGGCTGGTTCATCACCATGCCGGCCGCCGCGCTGGTGGCCGCGGCGAGCTTCTGGATCGTCGATCTGACCTTCGGCTGACCTGACCTGACCTGACCTGACCTGACCTGATCTGACCTGACCTTCGGCTGACCGGTCTTCGGCCGGGGGCCGCCCCCGGGTGGTGCGCGCGATCGGACAAAGAAACGCGGTCGGACAAAGAAAGCGGGCCCGCCCCCCTGGGAGAGGGGGCGGGCCCTTCGTCGTGCGGTGGCACCGCCATGCAGCACCGCAGGACGGTCCTGACGGCCTATCCGAAGCGGCCGGAGATGTAGTCCTCGGTGGCCTGCACGGACGGGTTGGCGAAGATGCGCTCGGTCTCGTCGATCTCGATGAGCTTGCCGGGCTGGCCGACGGCGGCCAGGTTGAAGAACGCCGTACGGTCCGAGACGCGCGCCGCCTGCTGCATGTTGTGCGTCACGATGACGATCGTGAAGCGCTCCTTCAGCTCCCCGATCAGATCCTCGATGGCGAGGGTCGATATCGGGTCCAGCGCCGAGCACGGCTCGTCCATCAGCAGTACGTCCGGCTCGACCGCGATCGCGCGGGCGATGCACAGACGCTGCTGCTGGCCGCCGGAGAGACCGGAGCCGGGCTTGTTCAGCCGGTCCTTGACCTCGTTCCAGAGGTTGGCGCCCTTGAGGGAGCGCTCCACGACCTCGGCCAGCTCGCTCTTGCGCACCGTGCCGTTCAGCCGCAGCCCCGCCGCGACATTGTCGAAGATCGACATCGTCGGGAACGGGTTCGGGCGCTGGAAGACCATGCCGACCGTACGGCGCACGGCGACCGGGTCGACGTTCGGGCCGTACAGGTTCTCGTCGTCCAGGAGCACCTTGCCCTCGACGCGGCCACCGGGGGTGACCTCGTGCATCCGGTTCAGCGTGCGCAGGAACGTGGACTTGCCGCAGCCGGACGGGCCGATGAAGGCCGTCACGGAGCGGGGCTCGACGGTCATCGAGATGTCGTCGATCGCCCGGTGGGAGCCGTAGTAGGCGGAGAGTCCGCTGACGTCGATTCGCTTGGCCATGTCAATCACTGCTTCTTTCGTGGCCCCGCGCGGCGGAGCCGGATATCGGGCCTCAGCGGCCGGTCTTCGGGGCCTTCCAGCGGGCGATGCCGCGCGCCACCAGGTTGAGGATCATGACGAAGGCGATCAGTACGAGGGCCGCGGCCCACGCACGGTCGATCGCGGCGACCTCGCCCGCCTTGTACTGGTCGAAAATGTAGAAGGGGAGTGACGACTGGGCACCGTCGAACGGGTTCGAGTTGATCAGCGAACTGCCGAAGACGAGCAGCATGATCGGCGCGGTCTCACCGGCGATACGCGCGATGGCGAGCATCACACCGGTGGTGATACCGCCGATCGCGGTCGGCAGGACGACCTTGAGGATGGTGCGCCACTTCGGCACACCGAGTGCCAGTGAGGCCTCGCGCAGCTCGTTCGGTACGAGCTTGAGCATCTCCTCGGTGGAGCGGACCACGACCGGGATCATCAGGATCGTGAGGGCGAGCGAGCCCATCAGACCGGACGGGTCGGTCTCGGTCATCAGCATGAGCGACAGGATGAACAGACCCGCGACGATGGACGGGATGCCCGTCATGACGTCCACGAAGAACGTCACGGCCCTCGCCAGCGAGCCCTTGCCGTACTCCACCAGATACACGGCGGTCAGCAGACCGATCGGCGTGGCGATCACGGTGGCGATGCCGACCTGCTCCAGCGTGCCGATGAGCGCGTGGTAGACACCGCCGCCCGGCTGGGCGCTGGGGACGCCGGCCATGGAGTGGCCGAGGAAGTACGGGTCGAGGACCTTCGCGCCTCGGCTGATCGTGGTCCACAGCAGGGAGAACAGCGGGATCACGGCGAGGACGAAGCACACCCAGACGATGCTGGTGGCGAGACGGTCCTTGGCCTGGCGCTTGTTCTCCACCACCGAGGTGGTGACATACGAGATGACGAGGAAGGCGATGGCGGCGATCAGGCCCCACTGGACCTTGCTGTCGAGACCGGCGGCGGCACCGATGCCCACGCCGAGGAGGATCGCGACGACGGCGAATCCGGCCGCCGCCCCGCGGGGGAGGCCCCGGCGGCTGAGGCTCTGCCCGCCGCCCGAGGGCGGCAGCGGGGTCGGGGTGTGCTGTACGGCTGTGTGGCTCATGCGTTGGCCCCCGAGTACTCCTTGCGGCGGGCGATGATCAGCCGGGCCGCGCCGTTCACCAGCAGGGTGAGGACGAAGAGCACAAGACCGGAGGCGATGAGGGCGTCACGCCCGGTCTCGGTGGCCTCGTCGAACTTCGCCGCGATGTTCTGGGCGAACGTACCGCCGCCCGGGTCGAGCAGATGGAGCGAGAGCACATAGTTCGGGGAGAGCACCGTGGCGACGGCCATCGTCTCGCCGAGCGCGCGGCCGAGGCCGAGCATCGAGGCGGAGATGACACCGGAGCGTCCGAACGGCAGAACCGAGAGCCGGATGACCTCCCAGCGGGTGGCGCCCAGTGCGAGGGCCGCCTCCTCGTTCATCCGCGGGACCTGGAGGAAGACCTCCCGGCTGACGCTGGTCACGATCGGCAGGATCATGATCGCCAGCAGGATGCCCACGGTCAGCATGTTGCGAGCGACGCCCGGCTGGGTCTGGTCGAAGATGTACGTCCAGGAGAAGTACTGGTCGAGCCAGAGGTTGAGGCCGTCGAGATACGGCACGAGGACGAGGGCGCCCCAGAGTCCGTAGATGATGCTCGGTACGGCGGCGAGCAGGTCGACGACGTACGCGATGGGCGCGGCCAGTCTGCGCGGCGCGTAGTGCGAGATGAAGAGCGCGATGCCGACGGCGATCGGGACGGCGATGACCATCGCGATGATCGAGCTGACGACCGTACCGACGAAGAGGACCGCGATACCGAAGACCGGCGGGTCGGCGGACGCGTTCCAGTCGAGCGTGGTGAGGAAGTTGCCCTCGTTCTTGGAGAGGGCGATGGCGGCGCGGTAGGTCAGGAACCCCGCGATCGACGCCATGATGACGAGCAGCAGAATGCCCGAGCCCCGGGAGAGGCCCGAGAAGATCTTGTCGCCCGCGCGCCCTGTGGAGGTGCCCGACCTGGGGCTGAGCGGCGGAGCCGGTGGGGTGTCTATGGGTGTGGTGGAAGCCATGATCTTTCCGGTCTGTGTGGGGGAGGGGTGGCTCCCCTGGCGGCGGTGCACCGGATGGGCGGACGGCCGTCGGCCCGGAGCGTTGCGCCGGGCCGACCGCTGTCACCTGCTGTGCCGGGGACTACGAGAGGGAAGCGACCGTCTCGCGGACCTTGGCGTTGATCTCGGCGGGGATCGGGGCGTAGCCGGCGTCGGAGAGCAGCTTCTGGCCCTCGTCGCTGGCGGTGTAGGTCAGGAAGGACTTGACCGTGGGAAGCGTCTCGGCCTTGTTGCCCGTGTCACAGGCGATCTCGTAGGTCACCAGGACGATCGGGTAGGCGCCGTCGGCCTTGGTGGTGTAGTCCAGCTCCAGGGCCAGGTCCTTGCCGGTGCCCTTGATCGTGGCGGCGGCGATGGCCTTGGAGGCGTTGTCGGACGTGGCCTCCACGGGGGCGCTGGCACCCGTGTCGATCTTGACCGTGGAGATCTGCTGCGAGGTGGCGTAGGAGAGCTCGAAGTAACCGATCGCGCCGTCGACCTGCTTGACCTGGGTGGCCACACCGGCGGAGCCGGAGGCAGCCTGGCCGCCGGGGGCGGGCCACTTCTTCTCGGCCTCGTACTTCCAGTCGGAAGAGGCGGTCGCGTTCAGGTACTTGCCGAGGTTCTGCGTGGTGCCGGAGTCCTCGGAGCGGTGGAAGGCCTGGATGGGCTTCTTCGGGAGCTTGGCGTCGGGGTTGAGCTTGGCGATGGCCGCGTCGTCCCAGCTCTTGATCTTGCTGTCGAAGATCTTGGCGAGCGTGGGGGCGTCGAGGACGAGGCTGTCCACACCCTCCAGGTGGTAACCGATCGCGATCGGACCGCCGACCATGGGCAGGTTGATGCCCTGGCCGCCCTTGCAGATCTCCTTCGAGTCGGCGACCTCTTCGGGCTTGAGCGCCGAGTCGGAGCCGGCGAAGCCGACGGTGCCCTGGTTGAAGGCGACGATGCCCTCACCGGAGGAGGACGACTTGTAGTTGACCTCCACACCGGGACATGCGGCCATGTAGCCCTGGACCCAGAGGTCCATGGCGTTCTTCTGGGCGCTGGAACCGGACGCGAGAAGCTGGCCCTGGGCGCCCTCACAAGCGGCGTTCGCCGAGGCGGCGGGCTTCGACGACGCGTCGCTGGGGTTGGTGTTGTCGTCCGATCCACACGCCGTGAGAACCAGGGCGCCGGAGACGGCGAGGGCACCGAGCGCGGTGGCACGCAGCCCGTTCTTGCGCTGAAGCTTCACTTCGGGTGTTCCTTCCAAGAGCCGCCGGTCCCCGTGAGTTGACGGCGGCGTGTGTCGGGGTGGTTGGTGAGGCACTGTGAACCGTCACCGTGTAAGCCCGAAATTAGGCAGATGAGGTGAAGCCGCCGACGGGGAAGGGTGAACGGAAAGTGAACCGTGGCATACGGACCGGTGCTGGCCTCTTTTTCGAAGGGATCGGCTCGTCTCCGGGGCGCTTTATGTCACTGCCGACGGCTGATCATGCTCGATTCGCTCGTCGGCCGGAATGTCCGGATGACGGGATCAGGTCGCGTGCAGCGCGTCCAGCAGGGCGTCCACCAGGATGCGGTCGCGGGGCTGGGTGAGCCGGTCGCGGGCCGCCGCCGGAGCGAGCCAGACTATGCGGTCGACCTCGTCGCTCGGGGTGAAGTCGCCGTCCGTCGCCTCGGCCGCCCAGTAACTGACCCGCTTGGGACGGCCCTGGGCCAGATAGCTGACCGTACCGAGCCGGGCGCCGGGCGCGCAGTGGTGGCCGGTCTCCTCGTACACCTCGCGCAGCGCGCCCGTCAGGGTGTCCTCCGCGCGCTTGAGCTTGCCCTTCGGGTGCGACCAGTCGTCGTACTTCGGCCGGTGCACCAGACAGATCTCGGGTCCTTCGGCTCCCTCGCGGGGGTGGCGCCACAGGACACAGCCGGCCGCGAGCACCGTGTCGTCCGGCCTGCCGTGCCCGGCCCCCGCCATGCGTTCGCCCCCGTCGCCTTCGCTGTCGCCGCGTTCGTACGTGTACTCGCCATCGCCATCGCCATCGGCCGCGTACGCGTGCCCGTGCTCGCCTGCGTACGCGTGCCCGTGTCCGTGGCCGTGCCCGTGCTCGTGCTCGTCGGACTCGCCCTCGTGGCCTTGGCCGTAGTCGTGACCGTGGCCGGTCATGGTGCGGTCGCCGCCATCGACATCTGTTGCCACACCTGCTGGAAGGCGAAACGCGCCGCCTCCACCTCAAGGCGCTGGTCCGCGTGCAGCACCCCCAGGGCGTACGCCGTCGCCGGGGCGATCCGCGGGGTACGGGCCGCGTTCGCCGCCGCTGCCGCCGCCTCGGCCGCGTCCCGGTGCCGGTCCAGCGCCTGGCACGCGCCGAGCAGCATCGGGTCGGGGGTGCCGCCCGCGCACCAGACCTCCTGCGCGTACCGGTGCAGCCGCAGCAACTGCCGTACCTGGTGCCAGGGCGCGTCCTGCGCCTCGCCCTCCTGCGCGGTGGCGAGACCGTGGACCAGGGCCTCCGCGTTGTACGGATGCGCCGCGCGCGCCAGCGGCAGCGCGGCCACGGCGTCCAGCAACTGCCGTTCCGTGGTCTCACCGGGCTCCGCGAGCACCTCCACGGCGGGGGCCGCCGCCATCGGCCCCAGCGGCACCTCCGAGGCCAGCACGGCCACCGCGTCCGCCACCGCGTGGAAGCGCGACGAGCCGAGCGCCTGGAGCGCCGCCGAGTGGGCACGGGTGCGGGCGAGGGTGAGCTGACGGTCCAGCAGCGCTCCCGCGCGGGACGCCCCGACCGTGAGCGTGCCGGGCGGCGCCGCCTCGGGCCGGTCGTCCGTACGTGCCGTGGGCGTGGCCGTCGCGCCCGAGAGCCGGGCCAGCGCCCCGAGCAGCCGGTGCAGCCTGTTCGTACAGGCGTGCTCCTGGGCCAGGGTGCCGGAGAGCCAGCCCAGTTCCGTACGGAGCTGGTCGGCCCAGCCGGGATCGAGGAGCGGCCGGAACGTGTGCAGTCCGCCGCCGATCCTGCGCGCAGCGCCGCGCAGCGTACGGGCCGCGGCCTCGGCCGCCGCCGTGTCCGAGCCGCTCTCGCCGTACATCCGCAGCCCGCGCAGGAAGTCCCCCGCGCGCGCGTGCAGATGTCCGGCCAGGACCTCGCCCGCCGTCAGACGGTCGGTGTCGCCCGCGGTAAAGGGGTCGATGTCCACTTCATGGTGCTGCACGCCGGCGCCTCCGGGCGTCTATGAGCATTTCCTGTACGTTCCGCAGCGGCCGGCCGTCCTGGTCCGTGGCATGCCGGGTCCAGTTGCCGTCCGCGCCGAGGTGCCAGGAGGAGGTGTCGTCGGACATCCCGGTCTCCAGCAGCCGGGTGAGTGCCGCGCGGTGAGCCGGGTCGGTGACCCGGACCAGTGCTTCGATACGCCGGTCGAGATTGCGGTGCATCATGTCCGCGCTGCCGAGCCAGACCTCCGGCTCCCCGCCGTTGCCGAAGGCGAAGACCCGGGAGTGCTCCAGGAAGCGGCCCAGGATCGACCGCACCCGGATGTTCTCGGAGAGTCCCGTGACCCCTGGGCGCAGGGCACAGATGCCACGGACCCAGACATCGACCGGCACCCCCGCCTGCGAGGCCCGGTAACAGGCGTCGATGATCGCTTCGTCGACCATCGAGTTGACCTTGAAACGGACATAGGCGGGCCGTCCCGCCCGGTGGTGCGCGACTTCCTTGTTGATCCGGGCGATCAGTCCGTCGCGCAGCGACTTCGGGGCGACCAGCAGCCGGCGGTAGGTCTCCCGGCGCGAGTAGCCCGAGAGCCGGTTGAACAGGTCCGACAGATCGGCGCCGACCTGCGGGTCCGCGGTGAGCAGCCCGAGGTCCTCGTACAGCCGTGCCGTCTTCGGGTGGTAGTTGCCCGTACCGACATGGCTGTACCGGCGCAGGGTGTCGCCCTCCTGCCGTACCACCAGCGAGAGCTTGCAGTGCGTCTTCAGCCCGACCAGGCCGTACACCACATGGCAGCCGGACTCCTCCAGCTTGCGCGCCCATTTGATGTTGGCCTGCTCGTCGAAGCGCGCCTTGATCTCGACCAGGACGAGGACCTGCTTGCCCGACTCGGCCGCGTCTATCAGCGCGTCCACGATCGGTGAGTCGCCGGACGTCCGGTACAGCGTCTGCTTGATGGCCAGGACGTCCGGGTCGGCCGCGGCCTGCTCCAAGAAGGCCTGGACGGAGGTCGAGAACGAGTCGTACGGGTGGTGCAGCAGTACGTCGCGCTCGCGCAGCGCGGCGAATATGTCCGGCGCGGAGGCGGACTCCACCTCGGCGAGATCGCGGTGGGTGCCCGCTATGAACTTGGGGTACTTCAGCTCGGGCCGGTCCAGCCGCGAGATCCCGAAGAGCGCCGTCAGATCCAGCGGTCCCGGCAGCGGATAGACCTCGGCGTCCGACACCTTCAGCTCGCGGACCAGCAGATCGAGGATGTACGGGTCGATCGACTCCTCGACCTCAAGACGGACCGGCGGGCCGAAGCGGCGCCGCATCAGTTCCTTCTCCAGCGCCTTGAGGAGGTTCTCGGCGTCGTCCTCCTCCACTTCCAGGTCCTCGTTACGGGTCACCCGGAACATGTGGTGCGCCAGCACCTCCATCCCGGGGAACAGCTCCTCCAGGTGGGCGGCGATCACATCCTCCAGCGGTACGTACCGCTGCGGCGAGGCCTCCAGGAAGCGGGAGAGCAGCGGGGGCACCTTGACCCGGGCGAAGTGGCGGTGCCCGCTGACGGGGTTGCGTACGACCACGGCCAGATTGAGCGAGAGGCCCGAGATATAGGGGAAGGGGTGCGCCGGGTCGACGGCCAGCGGTGTGAGGACCGGGAAGATCTGCTGTCGGAAAAGTGTGAACAGACGCGCCTGTTCCTTGTCGGTCAGCTCGGGCCACCGGATGATGTGGATGCCCTCGTCGGCCAGGGCGGGGGCGATGTCCTGCTGATAGCAGGCGGCGTGCCGGGCCATGAGCTCGCGTGAGCGGGTCCAGATCAGATCGAGCACCTCGCGGGGCTGGAGGCCGGACGCGGAGCGGGTGGCGACGCCGGTCGCGATACGGCGCTTGAGGCCGGCCACCCTGACCATGAAGAACTCGTCCAGGTTGGACGCGAAGATGGCGAGGAAATTAGCCCGTTCGAGCAGCGGGGTCGCGGGGTCCTCGGCGAGCTCCAGGACGCGCTCGTTGAAGGCGAGCCAGCTCCGCTCACGGTCGAGGAACCGCCCCTGGGGCAGCTCGTCGCCCTCCTGGTCGCCGTCCTCCTCGTACACGTCGAGGTCGGAGTCCAGATCGGGTTCGAGGCCGGAGGAGGCCGTGGCGACCGTGTGGGGGCGGTGGGCGGTTATGAAACCTACGGACGGCTGGGTCTGCTGGACCGGTACCTCGGCTGGCTGCTGGCTCATGTCCCCATTCTTCCGCGCAGAGGGGACGACCGGCGCGTCGGAGAGGGCAGGGGCGAGGCGGATCCTGCCGTTCGGTGTGGGGGGCAGAGCGGGCTGCATTGGGAGAGAGTCGCAAGACCGTCTGAATGGCCGGTAACGGTGACATGACGTGAAGGAAAGCGGGACGGGGCTCCCCGGGGGCGTTCTGAAGCGGATCGGGGGCGCCCCGGCGCGACGGGAGCGCGGGTGCGCCGGGGCACGCGCCGTTACGGGGCGTGTGCGCGGGGTTACGGTACTGGGCCCCCGGGACCGTCGGTTAGCGTTCCGGGACGGTCGCCCGGTGTTCCGGGGCGATCGGTCAGTGCGCCGGGGTCGCCCGTCAGGACTCCGTGCGGTACATCAGGTCCACCTCGTGCGTGCGGAAGCCGAGCCGCTCGTACACCGTCACCGCCGCCGCGTTGTCCGCGTCCACGTACAGCATCGCGGTCGGCAGCCCCTGCGCCGCGAGATGGCGCAGCCCGACGCCGGTGAGCGCCTTGCCGAGGCCGCCGCCCTGCGCGTCGGGCCTGATGCCGACCACGTACACCTCGCCGAGCTGCTCCTCGGCGTGCACCTTGGTCCAGTGGAAACCGATCAGCTCGCCCTCGCGCTCGGCCAGGAAGAAGCCCTTCGGGTCGAACCACGGCTCGGCCATGCGGTCGTCCAGATCGCGCTGGGTCAGCGAGCCCTGTTCCGGGTGGTGCGCGAAGGCCGCGGCGTTGACCGCGAGCCAGGCGGCGTCGTCCTGCCCCGGTACGAACGTACGGATGGTGACCCCGGCGGGCAGCACCGGCTCCGGGATGGCAGGCGAGACCAACGGGCGCCGCAGCTGGCGCAGTTCGCGGAAGAGGGTCAGCCCGAGCACCTGGGCGAGATGCCGGGCGGCCGACTTGCCGCCGTGCGCCCACACCCGCAGCCGCTTGCCCGACGCGCCCAGCAGCGCGGCACCCAGCGCCCGGCCATGGCCCTGACCACGGCAGCCGGGCCGTACGACCAGCTCGGCGGCCGGGGCCTCGACGGGATCGGTGTCCTCCAGCTGCCCGTAACCGACAAGACCCCCCTCGGCGTTGAGCAGGAAGTGCCGCACGCCCTCGCGGTGTCCACCGCGCAACTGGAGTCTGCCCTGCTCGGAGACGGCCTGTACGCCGTCCGAGGCGACGGCCTCGGCGAGCAGGTCGAGGACGTCCTCGGCCTGCTCCGGGGTGAGCGCGTCAAGGGTCTGGATCTGCCGGCCGGGCTCGCGGGCTGCTGCGTCAGTCATGGATCGAGGGTACGGCGCCCCCGCCCCCGCACCGCAGATCCGCCCTGCGCCCGACAGCTTCCCCACCCGCAAAGGCAACCAGCTTGTAACCCGGGACCCCCTGTCGTGCTACGCGCGTTGACCCTAGGCTGCCGCTCGCAGTCTTCATAAGACTCCGGACTTTTCATGACTCTCAACATGCTCAATACCCTCAATACCCTCAAGAACCTTCAGGCATACGTTCGATCCACAAGGGGACCGATGTCAGCGAGACCGCAGAAGAAGCGCGCGACACGGCGGCTGCTCGCCGCCGCCGCGGGGCTGGCCACCGTCGGAGCGCTCGCCGCGGCGATGCCGGCCGTGGCGAGTGACGAGAGCGGCGGGAACAAGGGCCACCACAAGGACGACTTGGTCAAGGTCCAGCTCCTTTCCTTCAACGACCTGCACGGAAACCTGGAGCCGCCCGCGGGCTCGTCCGGCAACGTCAACGAGAAGCAGGCCGACGGCACGACCAAGGCGATCCCCGCCGGCGGTGTCGAGTACCTGGCGACCTCGCTGCGCAAGGCGCGCGAGGGCAACAAGTTCTCCATCACCGCGGCGGCCGGTGACATGGTCGGTGCCAGCCCGCTGCTGTCCGGCCTCTTCCACGACGAGCCGACCATCGAGGCGCTCAACAAGCTCGACCTCGATGTGACGGGCGTCGGCAACCACGAGTTCGACGAAGGCGCCGTCGAGCTGTCCCGCCTCCAGAAGGGCGGCTGTCACCCGGTCGACGGCTGCTACGAGCAGGGCAAGAAGTTCAAGGGCGCCGACTTCCCCTACCTCGCGGCCAATGTGACGTCGGAGAAGACCGGCAAGCCGATCCTCGCGCCGTACGAGATCTGGAAGAGCCACGGTCTCAAGATCGGCTTCATCGGGGTGACCCTGGAGGGCACGCCGAACATCGTGACCGCCGAGGGCGTCAAGGGACTCAAGTTCCACGACGAGATCGAGACGGTCAACAAGTACGCCAAGGAGCTGGAGGAGCAGGGCGTCAACTCGATCGTCGCGCTGATCCACGAGGGCGGCTCGCCGGCCTCCTCCGCGTACAACTACGACTGTGACAGCCCGGCGCCCGGCGGTGGTGTCTCGGGTCCGATCGTCGACATCGCGAAGGGCATCTCGCCGCAGGTCGACGCGCTGGTCACCGGCCACACGCACAACGCGTACGCCTGCACCATCCCGGACCCGGCCGGCAACCCGCGGCTGGTCACCTCGGCCGCGTCGTTCGGCCGTCTGTACACGGACACCACGCTCACCTACGACCGTCGTACGAACGACATCGTGCGGACGAGCGTGAAGTCGGCGAACCACATCGTCAGCCGGGACCAGCCCAAGGCCCAGGACATGACCGACCTGATCACGCGCTGGAACACGCTGGCCGCGCCGATCTCCAACACCCCCCAGGGCTTCATCTCCGCGGACATCAACGGCCGCGGCTCGTCGAGCCCGGAGTCCCCGCTCGGTGATGTGATCGCGGACGCCCAGCTGGAGGGCACGGCACCGGCCGACAAGGGCGGCGCGCAGCTCGCCTTCATGAACCCGGGCGGTATCAGGGCCGACCTGGTCTACGCGGCCTCGGGGGCCGAGGGCAACGGTGTGGTGACGTACGGCGAGGCCTTTACGGTCCAGCCGTTCACCAACATGATGAACGTGTTCGACCTGACGGGCGCGCAGATCGTCACGGCGCTCCAGCAGCAGGTCAGCGGTTCGAACGCCGGCTCTCCGAAGATCCTCCAGGTCTCGAAGGGCTTCACCTACACGCTGGACATGACGAAGACGGGCGCGGACCGTGTCGTCACCGACTCGGTGCGGCTGAACGGTGAGCCGATCGACCCGGCGAAGACGTACCGCGTCGCGATGAACGAGTTCCTCGGCGGCGGCGGCGACGGCTTCGCGGCGCTCGGCCAGGGCACGAACAAGCTGGTCGGTCCCTCGGACCTGGACCTGTTGAACGCGTACCTCGCGGCGAACTCGTCGGCCCAGTCCCCGCTGGCCCCGCCGGCGGCGAACCGGATCACGATCATCCGCTAGTCCCGCGGTGAGCGGCCCGCGAAGGGCCGACGCCATGAGGACGCGCTGAGAACGGTGAAGGGCGGTGGGCTCCGGCCCACCGCCCTTTCGCGTCGCGCCGCCGAGCCGGCACACCGACCCGTCGGCGTCGTGTCGGTAGGGTCCCCGTATGGCTGATGTCTGGCAGGTCTCCACCGCGACGGGAACCCGCGAGGAAGCCGTGGCGCTGGCGAAGTCGGTGGTGACCGCCAGGCTTGCGGCCGGCGCGCAGGTCGTCGGCCCGGTGGTCTCCGTGTTCTGGCATCGGGGCGAGTTCGGAACGGGCGAGGAGTGGCAACTCCTGCTCAAGACCCGCGCGGACCGTTATCCCGAACTGGAAACGCACCTGCTGCGCCATCACCCCTGGGACAACCCGGAAGTCGCGGCGGTTCCGCTCGTCGCGGGCTCGGCCGCGTATCTGCGCTGGGTCGGGACGACGACGGAGCCGTAACCCGGGCGTCGGTACGTCAAACCCCTGCCCTGTCCAGTGCTTCGGCCACGGCCGGTACGGTGCGGTGGGCGCTGAGACCTTGAAGGACCGGCGCGATACGGCGCCTTGGGCGTACCGACGCCACCCCGGCCGAAAGTTCCAGCACGCGGCCGGCGGTCGTCGCGGCTTGTTCGATCTCCCCGGCCGCCAGGTACGAGTCGGCGAGCCAGGACAGGTAGAGGCTCTTGTCGCGTGCGTGCGTGTCGTCGTAGCGGGCCAGCACGTCCTCCAGGACCGGGATCGCGCGGAGCGGGCGGCGCAGTTCGGTCCAGCACCGGGCGGTCATGAGCTGGAGTCCGTTGCCGTCCCACGCCGCCCAGTCGGGTACCGGGACCCCGTTGGTCTCACCGAGCACCGCTTCCGAGGTGCTCAGCGCGCGCTCGGTCTCGCTGACGTTCCCGGCGGCGGCGTACGCCCAGGCGAGCCGCCCGTGGAGCAGCGCCCGCACGCCGGCCGGGGCACCGGGCCCCGCCGTACGGCACGACTGGACAGCGGTCTCCACCCCGGCGGTGCGGCTGGTGCTGACCTTCTGGTACGCGAGGAAGGCGAGCGCGTTCCCGGCGAGCGCGTCGTCGCCCGCCGCGACGGCGGCTTGATGGCTGGCCTCGTAGAGACCGCTCGCGTCGGCGTGCCTGCCCGCGTCGAACGCGGCCCATCCAGCCTGCTGGGCCTGCTCGGCCAGTACGGAGAGGAGGGAACGGCCGGTCTCCTCCGTGTAACTGCCGTCACGGATCAGCGCCTTGGTGGCCTGATACTCCCCGACATAGACGCGGTACGTGTCGCCGCCGCCCAGGACGTCGTCAAGCCGACGCAGGCGCGCCGTACGCTTCCGCAGCCGGACGGGTATGTCCCGCCCGATCCGTGGTCCCGCTTCGAGCTGAACGAGTTCATGAAGCCCCACTGCCAGCCCCGCGCCGGCAGACGACCTGAAGAATTCTCTGCGACGCACTGTGCTGCCTCCGTTTCGGGGCGTTCTGGTGATGTGCGCCGACGGCGCGGACGAACGAGCACCGGGGTCGCTTGTCTCCCAAGCCCGGGGAGCGAGGCCGACCCCGGCAGGAAGGTTCCGTGCCGGGGTCGTTCGTTCTCGTTGCTGTGGGTGGCGTCAATCGATGCTTGAGAAGGCGCCTTTCCGCACTCCGGCCACGAATGACGACCACGTGTCGGCGCCGAAGACCAGAACGGGACCCTGGAGGACTTTACTGTCCCGTACAGGAACGATTCCATGGTCCAAGAACGCGGCTTCCACGCACGCTGACTGCCCGTTGCTGCGGCTGGACTTGATCCATGCCGAGTCCGTGAGGTCAACCCTGTCCATAACTCCTACCATTTCGGAGAGTAGGCGCTTTGACGCCTGCGCATCGAGGGGTGCTTTCCGGATGTTGCTTCGCGCTTACGCCTTGGCGTGCCGAGCGAGTTCAACCAGACCCGCCCATGCTTCATCGGAGAGCATGAGGATGGGACCGCTGGCATTCTTGGAGTCTCGAACGGCGACGGTGCCGGATACGAGGAAGGCGCGGGTGTACTCGACGCAGTTTCCGCCATCTTGGTTGCTGTAGCTCGACTTGGCCCACCCGTGTGGTGGGATGAACGGGATCACAACGCCTCCGGATACTTACGGATCACACCTGACAACTGAGTCAGGGCTAATGAATACGACCCCGGCTGGAAGGTTCCGTGCCGGGGTCGTTCGTTCGTATCGCCGTGAGTGGGATCAATCGGCGTTCGAGAAGGCGCCTTCCTGCACCCCGGCGACGAACGACGCCCACGTGTTGGTGCCGAAGACGAGCGCTGGGCCGTTCGGGGCCTTGGAGTCGCGGACGGGGACGCCAGCGGTGTAGCCGTCCGACACTTCGACACAGCCGCCTCCGCCGTTTTCGCAGTAGCTCGACTTGCGCCAAGCGCCAAGAGCGGACGTATCAGGAATCGCGTTCATCCTCGCATCCCTTCAGGTTTCCACTGTTGGATCGGATCAAAGGGAAAATGTGCCGCTCTTGACTGCGGTAACGAACGAAGACCAACCGTCCACCGGGAAGATCAGCGCCGGGCCGTGCGGGGCCTTCGAGTCGCGGACGGGGACACCGGCGGTGTAGCCGTCCGACACCTCAACACACGCGCCCTCTCCGTTGTCGCTGTAGCTCGACTTGCGCCAGGCGGTGAGAACGGACGCGTCAGAAATTGCATTCATCTTCTGTCAGGGCCAGTGAGCGGGCCAGATCAAAGCGTTCCGTCATCTCAACCGTCCTCTTCGGGTGCGGGCGTTCGCGCCGGCGGGGGTGCATGGCGCGCTGTACCGGCCGGACGGGCCGTTTCCGGTGGCGTACGACGGGGACGGGGTGACGTTCGAGGACTGGCGGATCGGGTGGGTGCTGGCGTCTCAATTGATCATGGAGTTCCAGGAGTTCACGGTGGTGGACCTGGACGCGGAACACGCGGCGTATCTTGCCGACGGCCGTTAGGGCCTCTCCGGCGGCTCTTGCCACGGTGGCGGGGTCCGGTACGCAGGCTGTCGCCGCCCGAATCGACCGGGACGCCGTAGCTCCCGCCGGAGTGGTCTACATGCCCGTGTCGGAGACGCCCTATCGCGTGGACGGTCGGCCACACAGTGTGTGGGTCGGGGAGGTGCGCGGGGCCGAGATCACCGACGCGGACCGCCGGGCGCTGTCCCCGCTGTTCTGGACCCATGTGAATCCGTACGGCCGGTTCGAGCTGGACATGAACAGCCGTCTCGATCTGGACTTGTCCCTCCGGGTGGCGGTGCCCGGCCCGCGCACCGGGCAGCCGGAGGCAGCCGCGGCCCCAGACTCCTGGCCGAAGCGGTGGTGAAGACGATGGTGCCCGGGACGCCGAAGCGTCCCGGGCACCATGCGTGAGGGGCAGCGACGAGGCTATCGGGAGAGCCGCAGATCCCAGCCGTCGCCGGCGGGGATCAGAGCGGGGGTGTAGGTGGCGGGGGCGGGGCGTCCGGCCTCTTCCCACTGCTTCAGCCAGTCGCGGAGCACGGTCAGGGACGGGGAGTCGGGGGCGTCGGCGAGGATCGTGCCGTCCTGCTGGATGACGGCGGCCGTCGTGGTGGTGGTGTGGCCGATCGCCCACAGGTCCGGGCTCAGGCCGGCCATGGTGAGGCGGTGGTCGCCGCGGGTGGCGGCGAAGGTCCGCCAGGACGGCAGGTCGATCTCCGCGCCCGCGTACGGCTCGGTGTGCGCGTCCTTCAGGAGCCGGTCCAGTGCGGTGCGGGCCCCGGTGTGGAAGTGGTCGTCCTCGCCGCGCCAGGCGATGGAGATCCAGGAGGGGGCGGGGACGCGGTTCTCCCAGTCCACCCACCGGCCCGGCAGGTCGAGGTTGTCCTTCGGGGAGCCGGTCGCCTCGATGTACCCGCCGGTGAACACCTCCTCGACGACCGGCTCGCCGCCGCTCACGCGGATCTTGGCGACGACCGTCATGTTGGGCACGGCCGAGATCGGCAGCGGGGCCACGATGACGCCGCCGTCGGTGGCCTGGTCCACCCACGCCTTGGGCAGCAGCGGCGGGGTGCACCAGGCCACCATCCGGTCGTATGGCGCGCGTTCGGGGAAGCCGCCGGTGCCGTCGGCCGTGTGGCAGCGGACGTGTTCCACGCTGCGCTGGTGGTGGATGAGGCCCGCCCAGCGGGTGAGGTAGGTGTCGATGTCGAGGCTGGTCACCTGGCCGGTGGGGCCGACGAGTTCGGCGAGCAGGGCGCCGGAGTAGCCGGAGCCGGTGCCGAACTCCACGACGTTCATACCCGTCTCGACGCCGAGGGTGGACAGTTCGCGCTGGATGACGGCCGGGTTCGAGCGGTGCGGTGTGGCACCGCGGCCTTCGTGGTGGGTGTAATGGCGCTCGGGGACGGTCTCGGCGGCCAGGGCGACGGCGGACATCGGCTCACTCCTTCGAGGGGTACGCGTATTCGGTCAACTGCTCCGGGCGGGTGAAGGACACGGCGCCCGGCGGGGCCGGTCAGATCGTCAGTGCGGTGTGGTGGTGCCACCCCGCTTCGGTGTATTCGCCGACCGGTCCGTGGCCGGGCAGCTCGGCCCAGGCGTGGTACTCGACCGGCGGCGGGGCGAACCGCGCTCCCAGGCACCAGTCCAGGCGCCGCCCCATGAGAACAGCGGCCAGCACCGCGCCGAGGGAGGTCTCCATGCAGGCGGCGCGGCCGGGCCACAGGTGGCCGGTGTGCCGGACCGCTTCGACCAGCGCCCCGGCCCGCTCCGGGGCGAGATGCCGGCGGCCCGCCCGCCGTGCCCAGCGCACGGTACGGACGGTGTGCCGGAACGGCAGCCGCAGCAGCACCAGGGCCAGGGCGAGCCCGGCCCCGGCGGCCAGGCGTTCGGGGAAGGTTCCGGTGCGGACGGTGGAGTACGCCTCCATGCTCGTCACCGCCACCACCCCCGCCAGCACCGGCGGCTTGCCGGCTCAGCCGTGGCGAGGCCCTGCGCGGTGAGCGCGTCCGCGACCGTGCGGACGTCGGCGGCGGCCTGCCCGGCGTCGATGCCGTAGCGCTGCGCGTACTGCCCGGTGGCCTCGTCCTCGGTGGTGCCCGCGAGCAGGAGCATGAGGACGGCGGACGCGGTCGGGGTCAGGTGCGTCCAGCGGCCGGTGCGCTCGTCCAGGATCGCGCCGCCCTCGTCGGTGAGGACCGGGTGGGCGCTCTCAGACAGCTGCCACACCAGAGTTCACCTCCCAGACGAGGGCGGCGGTGTCGGCCTGGCGGAGCCAGACCTCGGCGGCGACCGCGAGGTGCAGGGCGCCCTGGGCGGTCGGCTGCCCGGCCGCCGCCCGTGCCAGCATCCGCGCGATCGGTTGCTCGGTGACCAGCCCGGCGGCGGCCAGCCGCGAGGACGGCCCGAGGAGATCGAGCAGGACGGGGGTGTTCTCCCGCAGGCCCGCGTACGCGAGGGCGTTGAAGCCGCCCTTCGTGGTACGGGTGAGCACGAAGTCCGGCAGCACCCCGGCCCCGGTGAACGCCGTGTTCAGCAGCGGTTTGTAGCGGCCGGGGGCGCCGCGCTGATCGGCGGGGATGGCCAGGCAGGCGCGGATGACCTCGTTGTCGAGATACGGGGCGACCAGGTCGATGCCGTACTCGGTGGACGCGATCTGCCGCCAGCCGGTGGTGTCGGCGCCGAGACGGGCCAGGTCCTGGCGGTCCGACCACGCAGCCAGGCGTACGGGTGTGCCGTCCAACTGGCCGGCGGCACCGTCGAGGGCCGTGGCGAGCTGATGGCGGACGTCGGGGCTCATCCAGTCGGCCGTGGCCAGCAGCGGCGTCCACGACACCGGGCGGGATGCCTGCGGCACCCACTCCCGGGCCGGTCCGCGCAGTTCGGCGGCCGTCTGCCGCCATGCTCCGGCCAGGCCAGTGCGGGAAGCCGGACGGGCACGGCCGAGGACCGACCAGGCGGAGGTGTGCCGCAGCCGGGCATGGCCGAGCCCGTGGGACCAGGCCCGGCGGTGCCAGCGCTCGCGCAGCAGGTCTGCGAGGTAGGAGGAGGGGGCGGACAGCACCGCGTCCCCGGCCGAACCGGTCAGGTGCAGGCCAGGGGCAGGATGGTGGGCGGCCACGGTGTCCAGTACGGCCCTTTTGATCGACGCGGTGACGGCGTACGCGTTGGGCGCGTCGGTGACCGGGAGTCTGCTCAGGTCGTCCAGGCCGTCGTAGTAGACCGTGTGCACGGTGCCCGCGACCGCGTGGTGGGTCAATCCTGGTACTGCTGCGGCGGTGCGGGTCGCGTACGGGAGGTCGTCGTCGCGCAGACGCTCGTCGGCGAACGTCACCGCGGTGACCGGGCCGCGCTGGGCGGCGAGGCAGGCCAACGTCGTGGAGTCCAGGCCGGCCAGGTCGGCGCTGACCGGGCGGCCGTCGAGCCGGGTGGCGACCGCTTCACCGAGCGCGGCCCGTACCGTCGCCGCGGCAACCGGCAGATCCACGCTCCCGTATTCGGCCGGCTCGAAGCGCACCGTGCGGGCGCCCGAAGGGCCGGCCAGCAGCAGGTGCCCGCCGGGCACCCGGTTCACGCACCGCATCAGGCTGCGCTGCCCCAGGACATCCGGCTGGCCGAGCGCGAGGTGCGCGGCCAGCGCGGTCGGATCGGCCGGTGCCCCGTCGAGGGCGGCCAGTGCCAGCGCGGACGTCGCCCACCACAGCGCGCCGCCGTGGCTCCGCCAGTACACCGGGTGCTGCCCGGACAGGTCACCGATCACCGCCAGCTCCTCCCCGCCGCGGGCGATGACCAGGTACGAACCAGGCCACCGGGTCAGCTCCCGCCACCGCCCGGCCCGCACCGCCGGGAACCGCGCGGCGAGCTGGTCGTCGTCGGCACCGCAGTCCCCGATCACGGCCAGAGACACCGGCCCCTGGCTCACCGCCCGCACCCGCCCGGTGGGCCAGCCCGCCGTCCATGCCGCCTCAACGCCGGGCACCGGGTGCCCGCCGAGGGGCCGTGTGGCCTCTTCCGTAGTTCCGTACCGTCCCGCGCTCCACCGCATCGCCGCCGTCTCCTTCACCGTCGTCGTGCCTGGCCAGGAATCGAAAAGAGCGCCGGGCCCGCCCGTCTGTGCCCCAACACAGGTATGGCGGGCCCGGCGCCCCTTGGGCCGGATCGGACGGAGCGGCATGCACCCTGTCCAACCCGGCAGACCCGAGGGTCAGGCGTTCTTGTACTGGGTGTCGTCGGCGGTGTCGAAGTTCTGGGTGCCCAGCGTCACCTCGACGACGTCGCCGGCGTCCAGCACGATGGGCGCCTGGTAGGCCGGGGCCTGCGTGGTGTGCTCCATGTCGGAACCTCCATCCGTGTCCCGTCCCTGGCGTCCGGTGGTGGACGCGCAGTGAACGGCAGTGCCCGTCCCGGCAGTTCGGCAGACCCGGAGATCCGGTCCGCCGTGCTGCCGGGCATGACCAACAGTCAACCGGCGGTGACCCTTCGTCGGTACGGTTGGGAAGGACGGATGGGTATACGAGGTATACGGGGGTGGTCATGACCCAGCGCTTACCGAACACCAGGCTGCGGGACGCCGTCGCCCAATCGGGGTGGACGTACGCGGCGCTCGCCCACGCGGTCCGCCAGGTCGCGGCCGAGAACGGCCATATGCTGCGGACGAACAAGTCGGCGGTGGACCACTGGATCGCCGGGGCGGTGCCTTCGGGCCAGACCGGCCGCTACCTGGCGATCGCGCTGTCCCGCCGTCTGGGGCGCACTCTGACCCCGGAGGATCTTGGGCTGCCGGTTCCGGCAGGCTGGGAGAATGACAGCATCGGACTGTCCATCGGCAACGACCCACTGGACGCTCTGGTGCCGATCTGGAGGGGTGACTTGAACCGTCGAGGCTTCCTGTCCGGCGCCGCGTACTCGGTGGCGGCCGCCGTGCTGCCGCTGGAGCACGTCTCCGATATCGCCTCCCGCGCGGCCAGGGCCCGCACCGGCGCCCGGGTCGGGCACGCGGACGTCGCCGCGGTGCGCGACATGGTCGCGATGTTCGCGGTGATGGACGAGCGCCACGGCGGCCAGCACGGCCGCTCCGCTCTCGTGCAGTACCTGATGTCGGACGTTGCGGCCCTGTGCCGGGGCCGGTTCAGCTCCGAGGACGACCACCAGCACATGCTGTCCGCCGCCGCCGTTGGTGTTCACCAGGCCGGCTGGCGAGCCTACGACGGCGGGGAGCAGGGTCTTGCGCAGAGGTACTACCTCCAGTCATACGCCCTGGCTCACGAGTCGGGGATCACCGGGCACGCCGCGTTCGTCATGAGGACCATGTCCCAGCAGGGCATGAAGCTGCACCGCCCCGAGCACTGCCTGGCCCTGGCCGCGACGGCCGTCGACAAGGTCCACGGACGGGTCGACACCCAGACCGAGGCGCTGTTCGCCGTCACCCACGCGCACGCCCTCGCCAAAGCGGGCCAGCGCTCGCAGGCGGTGCGGGAGGTCGAGCGGGCCCGCAACGCCCTGAGCTCCGCGAAGGGCGACGACGTGCCGTTCTGGGCACTGTCGTGGGGGCCGCCGGCGGCCACGGTTCACAGTCGGTCGGCGAAAGTCTTCGAGACGCTCGGGGACCGGCGCCGAGCCGCGGCAATGTACGGAGCGGCGGCGACGAGCCGGCCACCGGGCACCTACGCGCGGATCGTCGCCCTGGACCTGGTAGCCCAGGCCGAGATGCAGGCTGCCGAGGGCGGCATCGAGCAGGCGTGCGCCACCTGGGGCCGGGCCATCGACCACATGGACGGCGTGCAGTCGGCACGGACCCGCAAGGCCGTGGGCGCCATGCGCCGCGACCTGTCCCGCTTCCGCACCCGCGGACTGCGATGCGCCGCCGAACTCGACGAACGCGCCCGCGACTTCCTCAGCGACCGCCGCTGACCCATGCCCCGGGCCGGGGACGGAAAGTGACGGACCCCGCCCGGTTCCAGCCCGCCCTGCCGGCAGCAACTCTCAGCCAGACCCTGCCGGACCGTCCGGCTCCCTGGCGGGAACGGCCCGGCGCCAGGGCAGCTTGTACGCGCCGCCGCAAACCTGGCACTGCGCGAGGTAGAGGGCGGCGGCAGCCCCGAAGCTGTCGCTGGGCTGCGCCGGGTACTGCTTGCCCTCGATCTTCGCGACCAGCTCCGGCGCCTCGCGCGCGCAGAAATCCAGCTTCACCACCTCGGTGCGCTGGTCCTTCGGCCGCTTCGGCGCCCCGTAGGCGTACCGGCTGAAGTGCTTGAGCGCGAGCTCGTCACCGAACAGCAGCGGCATCCCGGCCAGCAGCAGATACGCCTGCCCTCGCAGCAGACGCCGCGACGGGTTGAACACCGCCACCGGCACCCCTTCGCCGTCGACCAGCGGGATGCCGCCCGCCCAGCAGGGATCGGCCACGCTCCAGCCCACCATGGCCGTCACACCGTGCTCTCGGCTCAGGTAGGCGATGGCCCGGCGCACGCCGCGCCGCCGCACCGCCATTTCCCGCAGAGCCGAAGCCGCCGACATGCTTCCGGCCGCCTCCTCCGCCTTGACCGCCTTGCGCAGGGCCCGCGCGCGGCCGGCCGCGTTGCCCTCACGGACCACGGTCTTGCGGGCATCCAACCGGCGCTTCCTGATCGCCGCCTGCGTCTCGTAGGCCAGCCGTCGGCGTTCCTCTTCGGCCAGGTGGATTTCCTCGGCCGCGATGTACTTCGGGTGCGTCCACACCGTCGGCAGGCTGCGTAACCCGTCCTCGTACGCGTAGCTGCTCCTCACCGCGTGCGGGCACGGCCTGGCCGTGGAAGACTCAGCGCGGGAAGTCGGGCAGCGCGGTCGCCCGGACCCTTCGCCAGGACCGGCCGTCGAAGCGGACCAGGCCCTCCGCGACACCCAGGGGGCCGCCGTCCTGTTCGCGGGCCACCACGTACGGGCGCGGACCGTGTCGTCACCGACTCGGTGCGGTTGAACGGTGAGCCGATCGACCCGGCGAAGACGTACCGCGTCGCGATGAACGAGTTCCTCGGCGGCGGCGGCGACGGCTTCGCGGCGCTCGGCCAGGGCACGAACAAGCTGGTCGGTCCCTCGGACCTGGACCTGCTGAACGCGTACCTCGCGGCGAACTCGTCGGCCCAGTCCCCGCTGGCCCCGCCGGCGGCGAACCGGATCACGGTCATCCGCTAGTCCCGACCGTTGGCCCTATGAGGTGCTGACACCATAAGGGCGGTGGGCTCCGGCCCACCGCCCTTTCGCGTCCCGCCCCCGAGTCGGCCCGCCGACCCGCCATATCCGGGCACCGCCTGTCCAGCCGTGCTCGTGCTTACGCGTTTTCATTCCGGGCGAGTTCAACCAGACCCGCCCATGCTTCATCGGAGAGCATGAGGACGGGACCGTTGATGTCCTTGGAGTCACGAACGGCGACGACGCCGGACGCGAGGAAAGCGCGGTTGTACTCGACGCAGTTTCCGCCGTCTTCGTTGCTGTAGCTCGACTTGGCCCACCCGTGGGGTGGGATGACCGGGGTCACAATGCCTCCATAAGCTCACGGATCACACTCGCGGACGCGTCGGGTGAGAGAGCTGACGCGGTGATGACATCGTACAGACGCGTCAGATGCCTTACAGCGGCCTCGTCGTCGATCATCGCCCCCGACCGGACCCCCTCTGTGTAGACAACCGGGTTCCCGTCCGGGGTCGTCAGGATGGACATGGCGCCGCTCATCAGGCCGTGTGTGCCTGCGTCGAGCGGCAGTACTTGCAGCACAGTGGTGGGGTGCGCTCCCCGCGACAGCAGGGCGGAGAGTTGGTCTCTCATCACATCTGGCCCGCCGACAACACGCCTGATCACGGACTCACACACGATGACCGAGAAATCGGGCGGAGACCCTCCTCGGAACACCTCCTTTCGCGCCATCCGGGTCGCCACCTTGTTCGCGATCTCCCGTTCACCAGCTCTCGGGTCACCTGCTCTGAAGAGCGCACGAGCGTATGGCGCTGTCTGGAGAAGCCCGGGGATCACGGTCGGGGACCATTCCGCGATGGCTGCCGCCAGCGGTTCGACCCCCATCCGCCGGCGGTACTGAGCAGGGAAGTTGTCTGCACAAGCCTCGTCGTACAAGCGCTTGAAAAGGCCATCGGTCTCGAAAATCTGATCCAGGAGTGGCGGCAGACCGGCAGGGATCGGCGGGGTCCCGCGCTCAATGCGGCTGATCGCCGATTTCGAGGTCCGCGTCTTCCTCGCAAGCTCTGTCTGGGACATCTTGCCCGCCGGCCGCAGCTCCCTGGCGTCTCGTACGGCCTCTCCGAACCTCTTCCGCGGTGTATTCCCGTCTTCGTCAACTTCGCGCTGCCCAACCACCCATTACCTCCTTGACCACATGCCTGGGAACCGGGGAAGTCAGCCTCGACGGTGCAGGTCGGCCGCTTGCGCATATGCAGGGCGGACCAACTTGCAGGTCGGGCATGGGACTTCTTCCCAAAGTATGCCGCCTCGTCGCACTCTGAATATCCCCGCTCACGGAACGTACGGAGAGCCTCATGGTGGACCACGTAGTCCAACGAGGGTCCTGGAGTAGTTACTACAGCTCCGCGTGACGCGCTCATCTGGCCCCGATGCGAGTGCGGCAATGCGGCTTGTCCCGGTTACCGGGTCTCTGTGTCGTCGCCTGATTCATCGCGGCCGCGGAACCGGCCTGTGGGGGAAATCGCCCTCAATTAAAGGGAGTTGACGACGTGGTGAAGGGTATCGCTCAGTTCTTCGAGCCGTTTTTGCGGCACTTGCTTCCGGATCGGATCGCCAGAGAACGAAGTGGCGCGGTGGTGCTGCGGTGGAGTTCGCATCCGAGTTGTGTTGGGTTGGCGCGGATGGAGCTGCGTAAGGTGCTGGCGAATTGGGGGCTGTCGGAGTTGGAGGACTCGGCGTCGCTGGTGGTCTCCGAGTTGCTGGCCAATGCCGTGCGGCACGGTCGGGTCTCTTCGGGGCGGGAGATCGAGACCCGTTTCGTGCCGAGGTTCGGTGCTGTGCGGATCGAGGTGTGCGACTCGTCGCCGTGTCGGCCTGCGGTGCGGGGTCTGGATCCCGATGCTCTGGACGGGCGGGGGCTGATCCTTGTTGCCGCGCTGGCGGACGAGTGGGGGGTCGGTGAACGGGATGACGGCGCTCCCGGCAAGGTGGTCTGGGCGGAGTTGGTGCTGCCGGTCGGGCCGCTGGGTGAGGGTGGTTGCCCGTGACCGCGCCGGTGGGCGGGCCTCCGCTGGGGGCGTTTTCGCGGCCGGATGTCGTGCCGTATATCGCCTGCTGGTCGTCGGAGCATCGTCCGCCGGGTGTGGTGGTTGTGAGGGGCGGGGGGATCGCGTATGCGGATGAGGGGCTGTACGAGCGCGATGACATGGGTGTGCTGTGGAAGCGGATCGGGATGAGTCCGGGGAAGGGGCGGCCGGAGTTCGGGAAGGTGCATTTCCTGCGGCAGCGGCGGGCCATGCGGAAGCTGTTGTGCCAGGTCTGTGGCGGGCCGTCGGACCGTACGGGTGAGGGGACGCTGTGGCTGGTGGGGGAGGATCCGGAGGGCCCGGAGTTGTGGGAGCCCGGCTATGTCACCACGCATCCGCCGGTGTGTGTGCCGTGTGCGGTGATGTCGGTTGGGGCGTGTCCGCATTTGCGTGAGGTGTATGTGGCGCTGCGGGTGCGGGCGTTCGCGCCGGTGGGGGTGCACGGGGCGCTGTACCGGCCGGGTGAGGCGTTTCCGGTGGCGTACGACGCGGACGGCGTGACGTTCGAGGACTGGCGGATCGGGTGGGTGCTCGCGTCTCAATTGATCATGGAGTTCCAGGAGTTCACGGTGGTGGACCTGGAAGCGGAACACGCGACGTACCTTGCCGACGGCCGTTAGGGCCTCTCCGGCGGCTCTTGCCACGGTGGCGAGGTCCGGCACGCAGGCTGTCGCCGCCTGCATCGACCGAGACCCGTAGCTCCCGCCGGAGTGGTCTACATGCCCGTGTGGGACACGCCCTATCGCGTGGACGGCCGGCCACACAGTGTGTGGGTCGGGGAGGTGCGCGGGGCCGAGATCACCGACGCCGTGTTCGTGCGTTCTCACATGTTCCACGCCAAGGTGACAAGGAGTTCGACTTCGCGGTCACCGCCGCGGGCGACTGGTACTTCCTTGAGTGCAATCCGAACGGCCAATGGGCGTGGCAGCCGGCGGAGACCGTCGCGGCAATCGCCCATGCTCTTACCGATCAGTTGGAGAAAGGCCCCGGCACGTGAGCACATCGGCTCAGCTCCGCGACACCTTGACGGACAGACTCACCGAGGAAGGCACCCTTACAGAGCCCGAGTGGCGCAGCGCCGCCAAGGCGGTTCCCCGCGAGCTGTTCACGGGGTCCTACTTCAGACCGGTGCCGGGAAGTGTTCCGACCAGCTACCGACCAGTCCGGGACGGCGAGCCCGGATGGCTGAAGGGTGTCTACTCCGACGAGACGCTGATCACCCAACTGGACGGGCGGATCAGGCCCGACGACGTGACCGAGGGGGCCGTGACCGGCTCCCCGACGTCCTCGTCCACCCTGCCGTCGCTGGTGCTGCGCATGTGGCAGCAGCTCGATGCCCGGACCGGGCACCGGGTGCTGGAGATCGGCACCGGAACCGGGTACTCGACCGCCCTTGGCGCGCACCGTCTCGGAGACGCCAACCTGACCAGCATCGAGTACGACCCGGTGGTAGGCGGGGCTGCCACCGCGGCGCTCAAGGCCGCCGGGTTCGCGCCCAGGCTGATCATCGGTGACGGGCTGCGTGGCGATCCGGACGGGGGCCGGTACGACCGGCTGATCGCCACCTGTTCGGTCCGGTACACCCCGCTGCCGTGGCTGCATCAGGTGAGACCAGGCGGAAAGATCCTGGTCACCCTCTCTGGGTGGAGCTACGCCAACGCCCTCGCGCTGCTCGACGTGACCGGTCCCGGGGAGGCCACGGGCCGGTTCCAGCCCGGTTACACCAGCTTTATGATCGCCCGGCCGCACGACCGCCCGCCCCGCCCGGCGCCGGCCCTGCTGCCCGGGGACGAGCGACCGAGCCGGATCGACCCCGCCAAGCTCGACGGCTGGACCGGCGGTTGGGTCGGGCAGCTCGCGGTGCCCTCGGCCGAACGCATGGGGGCGGGCGCGGAACAGATCCTCTGGGACGTGTCCACCGGTTCGCAGGCCCGGACGGCCCTCAACCCCAATGGCGGGTGGACCGTCGTACAGCGCGGTCCCGTCCGTCTGTGGGACCGGGTCGAGCGGGCCGTGCAGCACTGGCAGGCCGCTGACGAACCTCACCAGGAGGGATTCGGCATCACGGTGTCGGCCGCCGGTCAGCGAGTGTGGATCGGCACCGAGGACGGGCCGGGCTGGGATCTGCCGATCTGACGCGCAGCGCGTCGGACAGTCCTCGGTGAAGACGGGCGAGGGGCCGGTACCGGCTCTCAGTCACGTACTGGCCCTCAGCGCGGACACGCGAGGGCGGACAGGTGAGGGCGGACAGGCCAGGGCGGGGTGCTCGCTCGCCTGGTGGTGAGTGAGTACCCCGCCCTTGTGTGGTCCCGGGCTCAGCGGGTGGTGCCGTTGTTGAAGAGTGACCGCGACCAGACATAGCCGACCAGGGCGATACCGGCGCACCAGGCGAGCGAGATCCAGCCGGCGTTGCCGATCTCCGAGCCGGAGAGCAGGCCGCGCAGTGTCTCGGTCATCGGCGTGAACGGCTGGTACTCGGCGAACCAGCGCAGGCCCGGCGACATCGACTCGGCCGGTACGAAGGCCGAGCCGAGGAACGGCAGGAACTGGATGAGCAACGGCTTGTTGCTCGCCGACTCGACGGTCTTGGAGATCAGGCCGAGCGCCGCGGACAGCCAGGTCACCGCGAAGGCGATGGCCGTGAGGAGGCCGGCTGCGGCCAGCCACTCCAGCGGGGTCGCCCCGGACCGGAAGCCGACGGCGAGCGCGAAACCGACGACCAGTACGGCGCTCACCATCGTCTGGACGACGCTGCCGACGACATGCCCCGTCATGAACGACGAGCGCGTGATGTTCATGGTGCGGAAGCGGTTGATGATGCCCTCGGTCATGTCGGTGCAGACCGCGATCGAGGTCGACATCGAGCCTGCGGCCACTCCCATGATGATGATGCCGGGCGTCAGATAGTTCAGATACGCGTCCCGGCCGCCGCCCATGCCGGCGCCGATCGAGTCACCGAAGGCGTACACGAAAAGCAGCAGCATCAGGATCGGCATCATGGCGCTGCCGAGCCCCACGGACGGATAGCGGATCGCGTGCTTCAGATTCCGCCGCAGCATCGTCGTCGAGTCACGCACGGCGTAGGCGAGGGTGCTCATCGCAGGGTCTCCTTCATGTGGAGCGCGGCGTCGGTGCGGCCGTCGCCGGTCAGGGCGAGGAACACGTCGTCGAGGTCGGGGGTGTGTACGGAGAAGTCGGCGGCGCGGATACCGGCGGCGTCGAGCCGGTCGAGCAGGGCGCGCAGCGCGTCGAGACCGCCGTCGCCCGCGACGCGCAGGGCGAGCTCCTCGTCGTCGCGGGCCGCGCCGGGGAAGGCGGTGGCCGCGCGCTCGTACTCGTCGGGGTCGGTGAACCGCAGACGTACATGGCTGCCGGGGATCTGCGCCTTGAGCTCGTCGGCGGTACCCTCCGCGACGATCCGGCCGCCGTCGAGCACCGCGATCCGGTCCGCCAACTGGTCGGCCTCCTCAAGGTATTGCGTGGTGAGGAAGACGGTGACGCCGCCGGCGACCAGCGAACGCACGGTCTCCCACATGGTGCGGCGGCTGCGCGGGTCCAGCCCGGTCGTGGGCTCGTCGAGGAAGATCACCCGTGGGTCGCCGACCAGTGTCATGGCGAGGTCGAGCCGGCGCCGCATCCCACCGGAGAAGAACGCGGCGCGCTTGTGCGCGACGTCCGCGATGTCGAACCGCTCCAGCAACTCCTCGGCCCGCTTGCGGCCCTCGCGCTTGCCGAGCCGCAGCAGGTCGGCCATGAGGAGCAGGTTCTCCTCGGCGGTGAGCAGGTCGTCGAGCGCGGCGAACTGCCCGGTGACGCCGATCGCGGCGCGCACCTCGTCCGGTGCTGTGGCGACGTCGTGGCCCGCGACCTGGGCCTGCCCGCCGTCGGCGGAGATGAGCGTGGACAGGATCTGCACGGTGGTGGTCTTGCCGGCGCCGTTCGGTCCGAGCAGCGCGAACACGGTGCCGGACGGGATCCGCAGATCGATGCCGTCGAGGACGGTCTTGTCGCCGTACGACTTGCGCAGATCGGCGGTGGAGACAGCGGCGGAGACGGCGGTGGAGACGGCGGTGGAGACGGCGGCGGGCGGCTGCCGGCCGTCGCTCGGACTGGACGTGGACATGACAGAGGAACCCATGAGGCTCTCCCATTCGAAGGCGTGGTGAGCGGTGAAGTGGCCTTGGGCGTACGGGGATTGGGCGTACGGGGGTCAGGTGTACGGGGGGCAGGCGTAAGGAGATCGGGTGTACGGGGGGGTCGGGCGTACGGGAGTCAGGCGTACGGGGGTCGGGCCTACGGGGGTCCGGCCTACGGAGATCGCGCGGGTCGGACCCGGGCGCGGCTCGCGTGCGTCAGGCCCGTGCGGGTCAGACCCGGGCGCGGCGGATGTCGATGTTGCCGTAGCGGGTACGGGCCCTGACCTCGACCGTCTCCTCGGACTTGTCCGGGCTGTCGGACGCGGTGAGCGCGTTGTGCACCTGGCCGGCGCCCGAGTCGATGTCGAGCCAGGCGGCCGTGCCCTCCCGGATACCGACCTCGATGGCGCCGTACGAGGTCTCCAACTGGACGGTGCCGCGGGCGACCTCGTCGACGCGCAGGGTGCCGTGGGCGGTGGTGGCGGCGACCGAGCCCTCGGCGTGCTCGATGATGATGTCGCCGTTGGCGCCGCTCACACGCAGATCGCCCAGGGCGTCACCGACGGTCGTGGTGCCGTGCGAGTTCTTCAGGACGGCCGGGCCGTCGAGGGTGCCGACGCGCAGGCTGCCGGAGCTGGTGGTGATCTCGGCGACCCCCTCGACGCGGTCCACGGTGATGCTGCCGTGGGACGCGGTCAGGTGCAGCGGCCCGGTGCTGTCGAGCCGGACGTCACCCGACGAGGTCTTCACACGGACCTCGCCGAGCCGGCCCTCGCCGTACACCTGGGCCCAGGCGCCGGTGATCTCCACCCGCGAGCCCGTGGGCAGTTCGACGGTCACGTCGACGGTGCCGGTGCGCCCGATGAGATAGCGCTGCTTGGGCGTTCTGATGGTCAACAGGCCGCTCGCGTAACGCACTTCGGTCTGCTCGGCCGCCCGTACGTCCGGGTCCTTCTTGGGGTCGCGGGGGTGTACCTCGACGAGGGTGTCGAGCCGGTCGGCGGCGATGAACCGGATGGATCCGGCTTCCACGTGGGCGGTGGCCGAGATCGTCGCGGGGGTGTCGAAAGAAGGCATGGCTGTCCCGTCCTCTTGGGTCTTCGTGGCGTCCCTGCTGGTGGGACGTGGTGTGAGTGAGTGAGTGAGGTGAAGTGAGGTGAAGTGGTGAGGTGCGGTGTGGTGTGGAGTGCGGTGTGAGTGAAGTGGGCCGGGCAGGGCGGCGGGGCGGGGAGGGGCAGGGCGAGGCGCGGTTAGCGCACCCAGCCCGTGAAGCTCTGTCCGACGGCGCGGGTGGTACGGGTCTTCTCCGTCGTACGCGGCCGGGGGCCGCCGTCGACCGCGGCCGACACGGCTCGTACCAGCCACGCGTTGACCGACAGGCCCTCGCGGTTCGCGGCCTCCTCGGCGCGCGCCTTGAGGTGGGCGGGCAGTCGCAGGTTGACGCGGGCGGTGCCGCCGCCGTCGTCGCCGTCGGCGGGCGCCGGGGCCAGGGCTGGTGCCAGGGCCGGTGCCTCGTACGCCTCGGCGGGCCCGCTCTTGTCCCCGTACGCCCCGTACGCCCTGTACGCCTCGTCGCCCGCCGGCCGCGTCACCACGAAGTCGGGGTCGAGTCCGCGCAGCCGTACGTCGACCGAGCCCGGGGCGAGTTCGCGGGTGATCTCGTCCATCGCGGCGGAGAGCACATTGAGCATCGCCAGGCGGGTCGCCGACTCCAGGGGAGCGGTGAGCCGCTCGGCCAGCTCGCGGGCTTCTTCGCCGCCGGCTTCGGCGGCCACCGCGAGTTCGCGGCGGAGGTTGTCGACATACGGCGTGAGGTCCATAACGCCATAGTGGCACCACTATGGCGCCATGTGCAAGTCCGTAAGGGGAGCGGTTGTGGGGCGAGGCTGAGGTGGGGCTGATCTAGTGGCTCTGACCTGCGGAAATGTTTCGGCGTCGAGTTGCGCCAATGCGGTGCCATGTGGCGTCGGCGCCTCTCTGGCGCATCGAATGGCACCACGTGGTGCCATGCGGCGCAACCGCCAAGTGGGTTGTTCGATCGGCGCGGCAGCGGCAGGGGGAGGGGGAGTGGGAGGGAGGGGATCGGATCTGGGGCGGTGGGGCGGTGGGCTTCGGTTCGCCGTCCTTGCCGTCCTCGCCGTCCTCGCCGTCCTCGCCCTCCTCCGTGGTGCGTTCCGATCATTCCGCCGCCGTTCATTCCACCCTGTTCCGCGCGTGACGTGTACCGGACATAATCCGAGGGCTGACCCCCCACAGCAGACGGAGGCACCCTCGTATGAGCACACATACCGGTACGCGCCGCGGCTTTCTGGCCGGCGCGCTCGCTGTTTCCGCCACCGCCCTCATCGGCGCGGCCCCCGCAGTCGCCGCGTCGCGGCGGGCGCTCGCGCCCCAGGACTGGATGGGCGGTTTCGCGGACGCCACGCCCTTGCAGCGGCTCACGATCCCCGGTACGCACAACTCCGGCGCGCAGGTCGGCGGGTTGTGGGTGGCCTGCCAGAACACCACCGTCGCCGCCCAGTTGAACAGCGGCATCCGCTTCCTGGACGTACGCTGCCGCGCCTTCGACAACGCGTTCAGCATCCACCACGCCGCGTACTACCAGAACCTCAACTTCGACGATGTGCTCGGCGCCTGCCGGGACTTCCTGCGCGACCACCCCTCCGAGACCGTACTGATGCGGCTCAAGCAGGAGTACTCCGAGGAGAGCGACGCCGAGTTCCGGCGGATCTTCGACACCTATCTCGACGGCAAGGGCTGGCGCTCCCTCTTCCGGCTGGACGGCGGCGGGCTGCCCACGCTCGGCGAGGCGCGCGGCCGGGTCGTGCTCCTCGCGGACAACGGCGGGCTGCCCGGTGTGCGGTACGGGGACGGCGGGCTGTTCGACATCCAGGACGACTACCAGGCCGAACCCTTCGCCAAGTACCCCAAGATCGAGGCCCACTTCCGCAAGGCCGCCCAGCAGCCCGGCAAGATGTTCATCAACTACGTGAGCACGGCGGCCCTGTTGCCGCCCCGCTGGAACTCCGACCGGCTCAACCCACAGGTACATACGTTCCTCGACGGCGCCGAGGCGAGCGGCTGGCGCGGGCTCGGGATCGTACCGCTGGACTTCCCCGCCACCCGCTCCGGCCTGGTGGAATCCCTGATCCGGCACAACGGCTGACCGTCGGGCACCGTCCCCGTACGGTCCGGCCCGCCCCCGTACGGCCCGCCCCCGCCCCCGTCACCGTCCGGTGGCAGGGGCGGGCGGGCCGCCGGAACGCGGGTACGACGGTCTATCGTGGACGCCATGTCCGCCCCTGAGCTGATCCGTATCGTCTCCCGCGACTCGCCCATGGCGCTCGCCCAGGTGGAGCGTGTCCGCGCCGAGCTGGCCGCGCTCCACCCGGGCATCGCGACCGAGGTCATCCCGGTCAAGACCACCGGCGACAAGTGGATGGGCGACCTGAGCAAGGTCGAGGGCAAGGGTGCCTTCACCAAAGAGGTCGACGCCGCCCTGCTCTCCGGCGAGGCGGACCTCGCGGTGCACTGCGTCAAGGACGTCCCCGCGGACCGTCCGCTGCCCGCGGGCACGACCTTCGCCGCCTTCCTCAAGCGCGACGACATCCGCGACGCCCTCATCCACCCCGGCGGTCTCACCCTCGGTGAACTCCCGGCCGGCACCAGGATCGGCACCTCCTCGGTGCGCCGCGTCGCCCAGCTCGCCGCCTCGCACCCGCATCTGGAGTGTGTCCCGTTCCGCGGCAACGCCAACCGCCGTCTGGAGAAGCTCGCCGCGGGCGAGGCGGACGCCATCCTGCTGGCCGCCTCGGGCCTCGAACGCATCGGCCGCACCGACGTGATCACCGAGATCCTCTCGCCGGAGACGATGTGCCCGCCGATCGGCGCGGGGGTCCTCGCTCTCCAGTGCCGCGAGGACGACACCGTCCTCATCGACACCGTCAGCGGCCTCGGGGATCCCGACACCTACCGTGAGACCACGGCGGAGCGGATGTTCCTCCATGTCCTCCAGGGCCACTGCAACTCGCCCATCGCCGGGTACGCCCAGGCCCAGCGCAACGGTGACCTCTCCCTGCGCGCCTGTGTCTTCACGCCCGACGGCAAGACCGTGCTCAACGCGCACGAGTGGGCGGGCCCGCTCGACCCGGCGACCCTGGGGACGTCCGTGGCCGTCTCGCTGCTGCGGCAGGGAGCGCGTGAACTGATCGACAACATCGCGCACTAGGGTCTGTCCGCGCGCTGGCCAGCAGGTCCGCGCGCTGCCACCAGGTCTGCGTGGATCCCATCGGGTCTGCACGCTTCCGAGGCTCGTGGGCTTCTCGGTGTCCGGCGATCTCGGTGACCGATGATTTCGGGCCACGGCTCGGGTCTACCTTCTGACCGCACACTTGAGGCGGCGGGCCGAGACGGCGGACCGAGAAGGTGGACCGATGAGCGAACTGCGCGACGTTCTGGACAAGCACATCAGCAATGGACCGGTGCCGGGAGCGGTGGCCCTGGTGGCCCGTGGCGACCGGGTCGAGGTCCAGGAGGCCGGCTCCGTCGACATCGAGGGCACCGCCCCGATGGCCAGGGACACGATCTTCCGTATCGCCTCGATCACCAAACCCGTCATCGCCGCCGCGGTCATGATGCTGATCGAGGACGGCCGGATCGCGCTGGACGATCCGGTCGCGCCCTGGCTGCCGGAGCTGGCGGAACCGTATGTCGTCCGTACGCCGGGCAGCCCCGTCGACGACGTCGTACGGGCCGGCAGACGGATCACCGTCGCCGATCTGCTCTCCGCCCGTGCCGGGTACGGCTTCCCCGCCGACTTCTCGCTCCCGGCGCTCGCTCCCCTGTTCAGCGATCTGAAGCAGGGGGCGCCGCAGCCGCAGCAGGTCGCGCCCCCGGACGCGTGGATGGCGGAGCTGTCCCGTATCCCGCTGCTGCACCAGCCGGGCGAGGGCTGGCTGTACAACACCACCTCCGACATCCAGGGCGTGCTGATCGCCAGGGCCTCGGGCCGTCCGCTGTCCGAGTTCCTGGCCGAGCGGATCTTCGAACCCCTCGGGATGACCGACACGGGATTCCACGTACCGCCCGCCAAGCTCGACCGGTTCACCAGCTTCTACCGTCCCGCCGACGATCCGGCGGGCGGCCCTGTGCTGGTCGACGCTCCCGACGGACAGTGGAGCAGCCCGCCGGCCTTCCCGTCGGGCGCCGGCGGGCTGGTCTCCACGGTCGACGACTGGCTGGCCTTCGGCAGGATGCTGCTGGCCGGGGGCAGTGTGGCCGGCCGCCGGTACCTGACACCCGAGTCGGTAGGGCTGATGACCACCGACCATCTCACCCCGGCCCAGCGCGACGCGGGCAAGGTGTTCCTGGAGGGCCAGGGCTGGGGGTTCGGCGGTTCGGTCGACATCGAGCCGGTCGACCCCTGGAACGTACGGGGGCGTTACGGCTGGGTCGGCGGTACGGGAACGACGGCCCACATCGTCCCGTCCACCGGCACGGTCGCCGTCCTGCTCAGCCAGCTCGCGATGTCCAGCCCGACACCGCCCGACCTGATGCGGGACTTCTGGCGGTACGCGGCGGGGGCGTAGGGCGGCCGGTAGGCCTGTTGCAGCTCTGAGGCCGTGCAGCCCTGAGGCCGGGTCCCGCGCGCGGGACCCGGCCTCAGGCACCGGTGGCGCTACTTCGTGAAGTACATGTACTTCCACGCCCCGTGCGTCGTCGCGTTCACGGTGTCGCCCGAGGACCCGTTGATGTACGAGGAGCGCATACGGGCGCGGATACCGGCCTCGCCGGGCGCCCCGAGCTGGACCGCGGACTTCCCGTTGGTGGCCAGGGCGAAGTACTCGGAGCCCGAGTCGTACCACGTGCCCTGGTAGTAGACCTGGAGCTGGAAGCGCTGCGCACGGCCCTTGTAGTACGTCATGGACGTCGTCAGGACCGGGTCGGTGTTCTTGTGGAACCAGTAGTACGACGTGGAGCCGATCTTGCCCGTCTTGTAGTGCTTGGAGACGGACGTGGAGACCTTCACCTTGGCGTACGCGGTCGACTTCACCGTCTTCGGACCCGAGCGGGTGTCGCCCGTGTAGACGGCGGTGACCGAGGTGTCCCGGGTCATGTCCACGGTGACGGACAGGTCGCCCTTGGAGTTGACCTTGCCCTTCTTCAGCAGCTTCTTGGGCTTGTCGCCGCCGGCCGGGTCGGCCCAGAGCTCGACGACGCGGTTCGAGTACGTCTTGCCGAGGTGGGCGGTGAAGGAGACATCGGCGCCGTACGAATAGACGGAGCCGTTGCGGTTGAGGGAGAGGGCGGTGGACGTGCGCGAGACGGCGACCGTGTCCTTGCCCGAAGCGGGCGCGTGCGTGGTGTCACCCGCGTACTGCGCGGTGTAGACGACATTGCCGCCCGCCGGCGGGGCGTCGGTGAAGGAGAACGCGCCGGAGGAGCTGACCGTCTTCGTACCGAGCGACCTGCCCTTGGGGGAGGCGATGTCGGTACGGACGACGGTGACCTTCGAGCCCGCGGGGAACGCCTTGCCGGAGGTCAGCTTGCCGGTGACGGTGATCTTCTTGGCGCGCGTCGCCTTCGCGGGCGCGGACACGCTGACCGTGACCGGGTAGCGGGCGGCGTTCTCCAGGACGCGCAGATAGAGCTTGTCCTGCCCGGAGGAGATGGCGAACAGCCTGCTGCTGTCCGGGGCCCAGGCCAGTCCCTGGTTGGCGATGGTGTCGCCGCCGGACGCGGACTGGGCGTAGGTGTACGTGCGGTACGGCTTCGTCGTACCGGGCTTGAAGACGAAGACGTCCTTGTCGTACCAGGCGAACGTGGACAGGGCGACCGTGCCGTCCGGGGCGATCGCGGCGGAGGTAGGGCCGCCGGCCTCGGTGGGGTAGCCGCCGGTACGGGTGAGGTCCTCGGCGTTGATCGCGGTGGCCGCGTAGGGGGACTCGCCCGACGCGGCGACGATCTTCTTGCCGTCCGCGCTGAGCGCGAAGTCGTTCATGTAGTTCGCGGCCTCGGACGGCATCCCCTCCTTGCGCAGGACGGGGGCGCCCGTGGAGACGTCGTACACGGCCAGGCCCGACCAGGTGCCGTGGTGACCGAACACCAGGGTGTTCCCGGCGGACTCCAGCTCGGGGGCGTCGTACCACGACCGGTCGGGGAGCTGGTCGAGAGCCACCTCGGGGGTGCTCGCCGCCGGGTCGAACGAACCCACGTGGTGCGAGGGCTGCTGCCCGTACGCGAACCACACCCGGCCGCCGGCCACGGCCAGGGTCTGCGGGTCGGTGTTCTCACCGATCGCGTACCGGGTCGCCTCGGTCGAGGTGGAGGTCGCGATGGCGACGACGCTGTCTTCGCCGGGGACGGCCGCGTAGACGGTGGCGGAGTCGGGCGTGATCGCCAGATCCCGCACGCCGGGAAGGTTCGGGACCGTGGTCACGAGCTTGCCCGCGTAGTCGGTGACGACGACCTTGCCGCCGGCCGGGTCGCTGATGTAGACCCGCTTGTGGACACCGTCCACGGCGAGATCGCCGTACGAGGTGATCGGAAGGGCCGCGGCGGAGTCGGCGGCAGCCGAACCCGCGGTGCCGACGGCGAGCGCCGACGAGCTGATGAGGACCGCGAGCGCGGTCGACAGGGTGCGCGTACGCACGTTGATTCTTACCCCCACAAAGAGACCCGGTGGATGGGCCGGGTGCCGAGTCGGGCCGCGCGGCTTCCGACACCGTTGATGAGGACGGCAGACGGGGCGCGGCCACTACTGCTCGCAGCGTATGCCAGGCCTCTGACACTCGGGCAAATGAATTGTCGGGGGTGGGGAGTTGGCGGGGGTGGGGGTGGGGTGTGGGGTGGCTGCTGTGGCTGTTCTGTCTTCTGGCACAGACCGAGGGGTAGTCGGGGTGGGCCGGGTGGTTTTGTGCCACGCGGGGGCCGCCCCTCTGGGTTTGAGTTTCGCGATTCCGGGCCGGGCGTCAAGGGCGCTCCTTCGTCGCGTCGCTGCGCGATGACCTCCGGTCACCCTTGACCCCCGTCCCTCCATCGCAAGTGCGGACAGGCGGGAGGGGCGGCCCGGGGGAAGGGGTCCCCGGGGAGATCCGTTGAGGGTGCTGGTTTCCTTCCCGGCCTCGGGTTGGTGGGTGGAGTACGCGGCAGTGGAGTGGGGCGGCCTGGCACCGGCTCAGCGGCTGACTGTCCATAGTTGGCCGGGGTTCAGTCCCGTGTCTGGGGTGGGTGGTTGGTGGGGTGGGTGTGTCTGTGGCGGGTGTGGGTGGGCCGGTTGAAGGCCTGTTTGTGCTCTGGGACCCGCCTAACGCAACTGAGGACACATGACCGCCGCATGGCACTCCCCAACCCCCTTCCAAAAGTGGGCATATGGGGTATCGGTGGGGCTTGTTGAGTCCATCTCCCGCAGAACTGGGCGGAGATGGGTCCGGCAGCGTCCTTCGGACGTCTCTTGTGTCGGTGTGACGCGGGAAGCGTCCTCACCGGTCCCCGACCGGCGAAAAGGGCAGTCATACGGGCCCGTCCGGAACATCGGGAGGACGCGGGCTCGTCCGCCTGGCGCTTGGGGTGCCACACGGTCACGGATCTCAGACACGGGACTGAACCCCAACCAACGAACGGCCGTCCGACGCTGAGCCAGGCCCAGAAGCCCCATTCCACTGCCGCGCAGACCACCCACCAACCCGAGGCCGGGGAGGAAACCAGCACCCCCATCTGAGCCCCCCGGGGACCCCTTCCCCCGGGCCGCCCCTCCCGCCTACCTGCACTTGCGATGGAGGGACGGGAGTCAAGGGTGGAGCGCAGCGGAATCGGCGCAGCCGACGCGACGGGGGAGCGCCCTTGACGCCCGGCCCGGAATCGCGAAACTCAAAGCCAGAGGGGCGGCCCCCGCGTGGCACGAAACCACCCGGCCCACCCCGACTACCTCTCGGTCCTGACCCGCAGCCACAGCCGCCACAACAGCCACCGGCGCCGAGCGAGGAGCCGTCGCACGCGGCGGCGGCGAACCGGGCGTACCCCCTGTGGGCGTTGGGTGTGCCGCCGCAGGGGGTCGTCCGTACGCCACTGGTGCGGTCAGGAGCTGAAGGGGACGGCGTCCGCCGCGGAGGTGTGCCAGTTGGTGACGATCGGCTCCGCCACGAGGATCTTGCCGACCGGGAGGGAGACCGGGTTCGGGTCCTCGTTGCCGATGGCGACGATGATGCTGTTCAACTCCTTGCCCCAGTTGTCGTTGGTGGTCTTCGGGTTCACCCCGGCGTAGGCGGTCACTCCGCGCTTCAGCGTGATCTGCGGTCCGACGGCCTGCTCCGCCGGGCCCGCCTCGGTGCCGTCGGATCCGAAGGCCACCGTGGGGAGGGCGGCGGGCAGGACGCAGGTGATGCCCGACCTGGCCTTCGCGATGATCAGGATGTAGCCGCCGGCCTGGGTCTCGGCCCTGGTGCTCCAGGAGATGTCGTTGGCGCCGCAGACCTGCCCGTAACCGCTCTTGTCACCGCTGCCGCTGCTGCCGTCAGCGCTGCCTGCGTTGCCGCTGCCGTTGCCGCCGGAGGCGGCGTTGCTTCCGCTTGCCGTGCTTTCGCCCGCCGCGCTTCCGCTCTTGCCGCTCTCCGCGGCGGAGCCCTTGGAATCGGAGCCCTTGGACGTTTCCGCGGCGGCGTTCTCGGCGGACGCACCCGACGTGGCGCCCGTATTTGATGCGGCACCCGTGACGGACGTGGCACCCGTACCGGACGTAGTGCCCGCGCCCGAGTCCGTCGTGTCCTGGCAGGCGGTCAGCGACAGGGCGGCGACGAGGGCGGTGGCGGCCAGGGCGGTGGTGCGGATGCGGTGCTTGAGCATGATTCTTCTTCCCGTTCCGGTCGGATCCGGCCCGCTCCCGCACCGGACGGTGTTCCGGTGGCGGCGGGGCCCGGTGGAGATGGAAGCGCGACGGCGGCGAGGGAGCGTTCGCTGAGCGAGGGGTGCTTCCCAGGCCGGTGCTGCTGTCTGGTCACAGCTTTCGGGCTAGCCGGTCGGGGCCGCAACCAGCCACGGGAAGAACGGGACGCTGGAACGGTGAAACACCCTCTGACCTGCGGGAACAACATGCCCCTGGAACGGCGTCCCGGGACGGCGACCGTCACATCACGGCCGGAAGGGCCCCGCCGCATCACCGCCGGGACCGCCGGGACGGCCTCCGCCGCACCGCCGTAAGCACGGAGGGCCCTTCCAACCGGATCCCTCGCGCGGGCCATGGCGCTATCCCGTTGAAAGGTGTCACTCACGCCACTGGGGGGCGGGATGGCCGCCGCTTAGCTTCGGAAACGGCCCAGGACGGACGTCCCGCACTCCGAGAAAAGGTTCCGCAGCCATGACCTACGTCTTGCCGATTCTGATCGGCGTCCTCTACGCCCTCTTGATGTCACTGATCCGCGAACCGCACCGACGCCGCTTCAACGCGATCATGGTGGCGGGGGCGGGAGCCGCCTATCTGAGCGGTGGCGGCTTCGGCGGCTGGGAACTCGTCTTCACCGCGGTCATCACCTACGTCGCGTACCGCGGGCTGGAGTCCTGGACCTTCATCGGCATCGGCTGGCTGATGCACACCGCCTGGGACCTGGTCCACCACTTCAAGGGCAACCCGATCATCCCCTTCGCCCACGACTCGTCCCTCGGCTGTGCCATCTGCGACCCGGTCATCGCGCTGTGGTGCCTACGCGGAGGCCCGTCCCCGCGCGAACTCCTCCGCCACAAGCACCCCACCCGCCTCCAGGACCAAGCCGCCCCCAAGGCAACGGCTTTGTGAATTCCCGTCCTGCTGGTGGCACTTGACGTGGACCGCTGTACGGGCGACGCTCGTGGAACGTCGTGGAACCAAGCGCTGGCTATTCGGGAGGCATGCGATGTGGCGGACCGCTCCACCGTTCGGTGAGCTGCTGGCCGGTTGCGGGCGGTCGGCGGTGCATCTTGAGATGCGCGACCATTACGACGACCCGGACGAAGCGCCGCGCGTCGCAGCCTGGAAAACTGGCTATCGTGCCGATTCCACCGACCGAGCCTCATGGTGGCGTCCATGGCTGGACATGGTGGCCGAATCGGTGGCCCGGGGTGTCGAATTGCGTCGGGCGCGTATTGTCTCCGAGCCTGTGAGCGAGTACACGCGGTACCTGTACGACGGAACGTTCACCAACATTGCGGCTGGTGAACAGATTCGCTGGCTACCCCGAAGGAAGGCGTCAGATATTGCGTTGCCCGGAAATGACTTCTGGCTGTTCGACGGACGCCTCGTCAGGTTCGGGTACTTCTCAGGTGAAGGAACTTACCTCGGGGACGAAGTGACCGACGAACCATCTGTGGCGAAACTTTGTGCCGACGCGTTCGAAAGCGTGTGGGCGAGGGCTACGCCGCACGAGGATTACAAGATCTGACGGACACATCAGACCCATGCCCGCGTCGCCCTCATCCAGTGTTCAGGCTGCTCGTAAGGCGGTTGCCGACCGGCTCCGTGAAGTCCGCCGGGACGCCAACCTCACAGCCAAGGACGTTGCTGAGCGTACCGGCTGGTACAAGTCCAAGGTTTCTCGTCTTGAGAACGCCGTAACGCCTCCGTCTGATGACGATATCCGTGCATGGTGCCGCGCCTGTCAGGCTGACGGGATGGCCGCTGACCTCATCGCGGCCTCCCGTTCGGCGGACAACATGTACGTCGAATGGCGACGCGTTCAGCGGTCCGGACTGAAGCAACTTCAGGAGTCATACCTCCCCCTGTACGAGCGCACCAAGGTGTTCCGAACCTACTGCGCCAATGTGGTGCCGGGAGTCCTTCAAACCCACGCCTACGCGTCTGCGCTGCTGCGTTCCATCAGCGAGTTCCACGAGACCCCCGACGATGTGGACGATGCGGTGGAGGCCCGGCTTGACCGCTCCGCGCGAGTGGTGCGCGGGGGAAACCACCGCTTCGCCTTGGTGCTCGAAGAATCGGTGTTGCGTCACCGTGTCGGAAACGCGGAGACGATGGCCGGACAGCTTGGCTATCTCCTGTCGGCCATGGCATTCCCGTCCGTCTCGCTGGGCGTGATTCCCTTCTCTGCTGAGCGCCGCATGTGGATGATCGAGACGTTCAGCGTGTACGACGAAGAGCAGGCTGAAGCGGAGCTACTCACCGCGCGCGTGAACGTCACTGTGCCGAGTGAGGTACAGCAGTACCTCAAAGCGTTCGGGAGCTTCTCCAGACTGGCCGTCTACGGGGCCGACGCCCGAGCTCTGATCACTTCCGCGGTCGACGCGTTGGAGTGATGTGCGTAGAACTTTGTGGAACCGCCTAGGAGTTGAAGCCATCGCGGTCCTAGCGTTGTCCCTGCACGGATGACGTGAAGGCGTGCGGGGAGACACCCGCACGCCCACCGCCTCCGTGACGGACAACTGGACAGTCCCTCGTCCGACCGGACGTCTTGAGTACGGGCAGACGTGTCCGGTCCGGGCTGATGGGCTCAGGCTCTTGCCTCGGTCAGCCCCTTCACCGGGTGCCGCTCCAGGCGGTGAGGGCAAGCCGCTTCGGACCCGGGGACACCGAAGCGCCCAGATGTCCGCCCCGACCGGTGAGAACCCTGGACAGGTCGAGTGGTCGGGGCGGGTGACCAACCCGCAGGGCTCAAGCCCCGCGGTTCACCGGTCACGCCATTGACCGTACGGCGCGCGTGACCCTTCACGAAAGAGGAGGTCGGTGGATGAGCGCTCAGACCGTCGACACATATGAGACGCGCAGACCGGACGCCGAGGGATGGCGGGGCATCCCGTTCCGTCACCTGGAGGGCGTGCCCGTCGGCGACACGGCGGACATGAGCATCCTGGTAACGGCGGAGGACGACGGCGGCAAGCACGACGCGGGGCCCTTGCCCCCCGAGGCGCCGCGCGACCCGGCTCCGGGCGGTGGTGACGGCAAGTAGTCACGGCAAGTAGTCACAGCAAGCAGTCGCAGCCAGTAGGTCCCGCCAGTAGGTGATCCCGTGCCCTGCCTGTGCGTCTCCCCTCGGCGTACGGGCGGGGCTTCGGGCGTGCCGCCCGGCGGGCGGTTGGGCGCTTCGGTGTGCTCACAGGGTTTCCGGTGGGGGCGGTGGGGGTGTGGGGGCGCCTGGGATGCGGATGGCTGCCACTGTGCCGCCGCCCGCCGCGTGGCGGAGGGCCACCTCGCCGCCCGTCTGGTGGATCGTACGGGCGACGATCGACAGGCCGAGGCCGGAGCCGGGGAGGGCGCGGGCCGAGGGGGAGCGCCAGAAGCGTTCGAAGACGTAGGGGAGTTCGTCGGCGGGGATGCCGGGGCCGTGGTCGCGTACGGTCAGTTCGCCGCGTTCGCTCAGGGCGACCTCCACCGCGCCGCCCGGCGGGCTGAACTTCACCGCGTTGTCGAGGACGTTCACCAGGGCGCGTTCGAGCGCGGCCGGTTCGGCCCGTACGTACCACGAGCGCAGATCCGCGGTGATGGTCAGCTCGGGGCCGCGCAGCCGGGCCCGTTCCAGCGCGCTCTCCACGATGTCGTGGAGAGCGACGACCTGGAGGGGGCCGGGGTCGGCCGCGTCCGGGCGGGAGAGTTCCTGGAGGTCCCCGATGAGGGAGGCCAGTTCGGTCATCTGCGCCTTGACCGAGGCCATCAGCGCCTTGCGGTCGTCGGGCGGGATCGCGCGGCCGGTGTCCTCGCTGCGGGCGAGCAGTTCGACGTTCGTACGGAGCGAGGTGAGCGGGGTCCGCAGTTCGTGCCCGGCGTCGGCGATGAGCTGCGACTGCCGGTCGCGGGAGGACGCGAGCGCGGCGGTCATCGAGTTGAAGGAACGGGAGAGCCGGGCGATCTCGTCCTCGCCCTCGACCGGGATACGGACGGTCAGGTCCTCCGTACGGGCCACATGCTCGACCGCGCGGGTCAGCCCGTCGACCGGCCGCAGTCCCGCCCTGGCGACCCAGAGGCCGGCCGCGCCCGCGCCGACGACACCGACGCCGGCCACGGCGGTGAGGAGCAGGGCAAGCCGGTTCAGGGCCGAGTTGATCTCGGTCAGCGGCCGTGCCACGGAGACGGCGATCGGAGCGCCGGGACGCAGGGACTCGCGCTGGGTGAAGACACGGACCTCGGTGCCGCTGTCCGTGGTGCTGTCGTGCAGCGAGGTGTGCTCGGTGCCGTTGGCGACCGCGAGATCCTCGGCCCGCACCTTCACCGGCTCGGAGTCGGGGGCGACGCACCGGGTGCCGTCGGGCAGGATCACCTGGATATAGGCGAAACCGGATCCGTTCGTGGACTCGGGAGGGATGCCGCTGGTGCAGTTGTTCAGCGCGTTCTGCACCGTGCTGGGCGGGGCGGAGGTGTTCTCCAGGGAGGTGTCCAGCTCGCTCGGCAACTGGGTACGGGTGAGCAGCCAGCAGGTCACGGCCACCGCGGCGACGGCGACGGCGACGGCCGTGGCGACCAGCAGCGCGAGCCGGGAGCGCAGTGGCAGTGACTGGAACCGGTGGATCAGACCCCTCACGCCGCGCCGCCGCTTCCGCCGCCGGGCGCGAGTCCGGAGGACCGCGCGGCTCCCGTACCGCCCGTACCGCCCGTACTCCCCGTACCGCCTCCCGTGCTGTCCGCACGCAGCGCGTATCCGACACCACGCACCGTGTGCACCAGCCTCGGTTCGCCGCCGCTCTCCGTCTTACGGCGCAGATACATCACATACACGTCCAGCGAGTTGGAACTCGGCTCGAAGTCGAAGCCCCAGACGGCCTTGAGGATCTGCTCGCGGGTGAGCACCTGCCGGGGGTGCGCCAGGAACATCTCCATCAGCGTGAATTCCGTACGGGTCAGTTCCACCCGCCGGTCGCCCCGCATGACTTCGCGTGTGGTCAGGTCCATCCGCAGATCGGCGAAGGCGAGCACGTCGTTGCCCGGCAGCTCGCCGGTCGTCGTCGCGTACGAGCTGCGCCGCAGGAGGGCGCGGATACGGGCGAACAGCTCGTCCAGCTCGAAGGGCTTGACCAGATAGTCGTCGGCGCCCGCGTCCAGCCCCGTGACCCGGTCGCCGACCGTGTCGCGGGCGGTCAGCATCAGGATCGGCACCTTCGAACCGGCGGCCCGGAGCCGGCGGGCGGCGGTCAGCCCGTCCATACGGGGCATCTGGATGTCGAGGACGATCAGGTCCGGGGTGTACGCGGTGGCCTTGGCGAGGGCGTCGACACCGTCGACGGCGACCTCGGTCCCGTACCCGTCGAACGCGAGGCTCCGCTGGAGGGCCTCGCGTACGGCGGGTTCGTCGTCGACGATCAGGATTCTCTGGGGATCGCCTTCGGCGGGACTCATATCGCTTCCACCTCGTCCTCGTCGCTGGATCGTCGGGTCTCGTCGGGTCGGGTCTCGTCAGGTCTGCCGGTCGTGCGGGTCTGTCGTCGTGCGGGTCTGTCGGTCGTGCGGGTCGCCGCTCCGTGGCGCGGACCGGTGTTATCAGCGTCGCACGGCCGCGGTGCGCTTATGTGCCGCACACCTCTTACGGCCGCGGCCCCGGCCGCGGTCGCCTCGGTCGAGGTCGCCGCGGCCGTGGACCGATCAGCTCGTACCCCCGCCCCGCAGCGCCGCGAGATCCGACTTGACCGTATTGATCGGGATGGCGAAGCCCAGGCCCACGCTCCCGGCGCCGGAGCCGCCGCCGACCGAGGACGAACTCGGTGCGTACATGGCCGAGTTGATGCCGATGATCTCGCCGTTCATATCGATCAGCGCGCCACCGGAGTTGCCCGGGTTGAGTGAGGCGTCGGTCTGGAGCGCCTTGTACGTGGTCTTCGAGGACCCGGTGTCCCCGTTGAACTGCTGCCCGCCGAACTCGAACGGCCAGTTTCCGCCGCCGGGCTGCTGCTGGCCCTGGCCCTGGCCCTGATCCTGGTCCTTGGCGACGGTGACGTCCCGGTTGAGCGCCGAGATGATGCCGCTGGTGACCGTGCCGGTCAGGCCCTCGGGGGAGCCGATCGCCACGACCTCGTCGCCTACGCCCACCTGGTCGGAGTTGCCGAGCGTGGCGGTCTTGAGGCCGCTCGCGCCGTCCAGCTTGACGAGCGCGAGGTCCTTGTCCGCGTCCGTGCCCACGACCTGGGCGTTGTATGTCTTGCCGTCGCTGAGCCGCGCCTGCACCGTCGACGCACCGGCGATGACATGGTTGTTGGTGATGATCTCGCCGTCGGATGTGATGATCACGCCGGAGCCGGTGGACTGTCCGGAGTTCGAGCTCGCGGTGATCTCGACGATCGTGGGGGACACGGCCTGGGCGACACCGGCGACCGTGCCCTTGCTGCTCTGCGAGACCGTGGTCCCGTTCACGATCGTGTCCCCGCCGCTCGTACCGTTGCCGGAGCGCTGTCCGACCAGGGTGGCCGTGCCGCCGCCGATGATCGCGGCGGCGATCGCCACGGCCGCGAGGAGCGCGACCGGGGCCTTGGCCCTGCCGCCCCTGTGCGCCGTGGCGGTATGGGCCGTCGCGATGCCGTCGCCGTCGCCGTGACCGCCGCTGTGGCCGTGGTGGACCGGCGGTACGGGGGGACCGTACGCGGGGGGCGGCGGGTACGCCGGGCCCGGGAAGCCTTCGGAGGACCCTACGGTGGGCTGCTGCGTGCTGTCTGCGTCGCCGCTGCTGCGGTAGTAGTCGGTCATGGAATCGACTGTCGGCGCGCGAGATGAGAAGCGGCTGAGGACGTCCTGAGAAGCCCAACAAAACCGTGTATGCCCCATGTAAAGAGGGCGGCGATTGGGCCGGCGTCCCTGTGCGGGAGGCCGGCGGCTGGACCGGTGTCCCTACGCGCAGCCGCAGGACCGCCGCACGATCAGCGCCGACGGGAACTGCTTCACCCGTTCCCGCCGCGACCCCGCCACCCTCAGCCCGTCGTCCAGCACCAGGTCCACCGCGGCCCGCGCCATCGCCGGCCGGTCCGAGGAGACCGTCGTCAGCGGCGGGTCGGTGAGCGCGGCTTCCTTCACATCGTCGAAACCCGCCACCGCCAGTTCGCCCGGGACATCGAGCCGCAGCTCACGCGCGGCCCGCAGGACACCGATCGCCTGGTCGTCCGTGGCGCAGAAGATCGCCGGGGGTCTCTCGGGGCCGGACAGCAGATCCAGCGCGACCACATAGGCGTCGTAACGGTTGTAGGGAGCCTTGAAGAGGCGTCCCTCCACCGACCGGCCGGACTCCAGCATCGCCCGCCGCCAGCCCTCGACATGGTCCGTCACCGGGTCGCCGACGACCGGCGTGGACTCGACGCCGCCGAGACACGCCACGTAGTCGTAGCCGTGTTCCAGGAGATGGCGGGTGGCGAGCTGGGCGCCGCCGATGTCGTCCGTGACGACCGCCACGTCGTCGATGCCCTCGGGACGCTCGTGCAGCAGCACCACCCGGGCGTCCCAGGCATCGATCTCCGCGGCGGCGCGCTCGCTCGGGCCCTGGCTGACCAGGATCAGCCCGGACACCCGCATACCGAGAAAGGCCCGCAGATAGTGGACCTCGCGCTCGTCCCGGTAGTCGGAGTTGCCGACCAGCACCATTTTCCCGCGCTCGGCCGCGGCCTGTTCGACCGCGTGCGCCATCTCCGCGAAGAAGGGCTGCCGGGCGTCCGGCACGACCATCCCTATGAGGTCGGTCCGCCGCGAGGCCATGGCCTGGGCGACCCGGTCGGGGCGGTAGCCCAGCTCCTTGATCGCGGCGACCACCCGCTCGCGCGTGGCCGGGGCGACCGGCCGGGGTCCGTTGTTGATGACGTAGCTGACGACCGCGGTCGACGTACCCGCCAGTCGTGCCACATCGTCCCGCGTCACCTTGGCCACGCGCGGCAGTCTACGCGGGGTGACCTACCGCTTGGCAGGCCGTACGGCAGGTTCCCGCACCGAAGCCCGCTCGGTGGCCGAAACCGTACGCCCGCGTTCCTCCGCCTTCTCGTGCCGCGGCTCGGCACGAGGGTCGTGGCGGGGGTCGTGACGGGGGGTGTCACGGGGCTCGTCACGGGAGGAATCGGGAGCTGTCGCCTTCGCCTTGGCCTCCTCGGCGGCCCGCTCGACCTTCTCCGGGGTGACGAAGCGGTAGCCCACGTTCCGTACGGTCCCGATCAGGGACTCGTGCTCGGGGCCGAGCTTGGCGCGCAATCGCCTTACATGCACGTCGACCGTGCGCGTACCGCCGAAGTAGTCGTAACCCCAGACCTCCTGGAGGAGCTGGGCCCGGGTGAAGACCCGGCCGGGGTGCTGCGCGAGGTACTTGAGCAGCTCGAACTCCTTGAAGGTCAGGTCGAGGACCCGCCCCTTGAGCTTCGCGCTGTACGTGGCCTCGTCGACCGACAGATCGCCGTTGCGGATCTCCATCGGGGAGTCGTCCGACGAGATCTGCTGGCGGCCCATCGCGAGCCTCAGCCGTGCCTCGACCTCGGCGGGGCCCGCCGTGTCGAGCAGTACGTCGTCGATCCCCCAGTCCGCCGTGACGGCGGCGAGTCCGCCCTCGGTCACGACGAGGATCAGCGGGCAGCCGGGTCCGGTGGACCGCAGAAGCTGGCAGAGCGACCTGACCTGCGGCAGGTCGCGCCGGCCGTCGATCAGGATGACGTCGGCACCGGGGGTGTCGACGAGTGCGGGCCCCTCGGCGGGAGCGACCCGCACATTGTGGAGCAGGAGCCCGAGTGCCGGCAGCACCTCCGTCGAGGGCTGGAGTGCGTTGGTCAGGAGCAGCAGGGAGCTCATCGCCGCTCACCTGCCCTGGTCAGTCCGGTGGCCGGGGCGGCGGCCGGTGTGGTCGCCAGTCCGGTGGCCGGTGCGGTCGTCGGCTCGGCGGCCGGCCCGGCCGGTTCGGTCGGACAGTGGTCGTGCGCGGTTTGCTTGCCCATTACGTCGGTTCCTCCTCGGTCCCTGCGAGGACGTATGCGGCACTGCTCGGTAGTGCCGTAGCGCGGTGCTCGCACCGCACTGCTCAGTACTACCGCTTGGTACTGCCCGGTACCGCTGTGTCATCTGTCTGTAACAACGAACCGGAAACACAAAAGGACCCGGGGGCTACGTTGCCCGGATCCTCTTCGCAGCAGAATAACCCACATGTGTACCGCGTCATCTGGTCAATCCCGCAGATCATCTGATTCATCCAGGGTGCCCGCTGCCCGGCGCGCGGTTCTCAGGACCGTGGACCGGGTCCCCATCGAGGCGGTGTACGAGCCGTGTACGGCGGGTTTCCCCCGGGATTCCGGGGGCGGCGGCGGGACCGCGATCGTGCTGGCCCACGGCTTCACCGGGTCGGCGGAACGGCCGGCCGTACGACGGGCGGCGCGGGTCTTCGCCCAGCGTGCGGCGGTCGTGACCTTCTCGTTCCGTGGACACGGGGGCTCCGGCGGACGGTCCACGGTCGGCGACCGGGAGGTGTTCGATCTGGCGGCGGCGGTGACATGGGCACGTTCGCTCGGCCATGAACGCGTGGTGACGGTGGGCTTCTCGATGGGCGGCTCGGTGGTGCTGCGCCATGCCGCGTTGCACAGGGGGCGCACGGATGCGCGCACCGACGCCGTCGCCTCCGTAAGCGCTCCCGCGCGCTGGTACTACCGGGGGACGGCACCGATGCGACGGCTGCACTGGATGGTGACGCGGCCCGCCGGACGGCTCGTCGGACGGTACGGATTGCATACGCGTATCCACCACCGGGAGTGGGATCCGGTGCCGCTCTCGCCGGTCGAGTCGGTCCCGCTGATCGCCCCGACCCCGCTGCTGGTCGTACACGGTGACCGTGACCCGTACTTCCCGCTGGACCATCCGCGCATGCTGGCCGCCGCGGCGGCCACGACGGCGGGGGCGGGACCCGCGGAGCTCTGGCTCGAACCCGGAATGGGCCACGCCGAGAACGCGGCGGACGAGGCCCTGCTCGCACGGATCGCGGAGTGGCTGACGGCCGGGGAGCGGGGGCGCGCGGACATCCGGCGGTAGCGCGGAGGGCGGCCCGCGTACGGAGGCCCGGACCCGGAACGGCCAGGGGCGTCGGCCATCATGGAGGCCGACGAAAGGAGTGCCGCTATGGCAGCGGGCACGATCCGCTACTGGGCCGCGGCCAAGGCCGCGGCCGGAGTCGCCGAGGAATCGTATACGGCCGACAACCTGGCCGACGCGCTCGACGCCGTGCGGTCGAAGCACCCCGGCGAGCTGACGCGGGTACTCCAGAGGTGTTCGTTCCTTGTCGACGGTGACCCCGTGGGAACGCGTGGCCATGAGACCGTACGGCTTGCCGAGGGCGGCACGGTCGAGGTGCTCCCGCCGTTCGCAGGAGGGTGAACCGCACAACATGAGCAACGATCAGCAGTATCCGTACGGCCAGTACGGGGGCAACGGCGCGTACGGGGAGCACGGTCAGTACGGCGAGGACGGCCAGGGGAACGCCGTGCCTGGCCAGAACGCCGGGCATGACCAGAACGCCGGGCATGGGCAGTACGACCAGTACGGCAACCCGCGGCAGCCCCAGCAGCCCCAGCAGTCACAGCAGCCCCAGCACCCTCAGCAGCAGCCCGTGTACCAGGAGCCGGTCCAGGATCAGGGCGCCGCGCAGACCTGGGAGGGCCAGACCTGGGACACCCAGTACCAGCCGCGTCTCCAGTGGCAGCAGGACCAGTACGGGCAGCAGGTCGTCCAGCAGGGCCGGCAGCCTCAGCCGTATCCGCAGGCACAGGGACAAGGGCAGGGGCAGGGACAAGGGCAGGCGCAGGCGCACCAGCCGTATCAGCAGGCGCCTCAGGCCGCTGCCGCCGCCGAGACGGCCTATCTGCCGGTGCAAGGCGCTCAGGGCGCCCAGGGCGTGCAGGGCGCTCAGGGCGTGCAGGGGACGCAGGGCGTGCAGGGCGCCTATCCGCTGCCGCCCGAGGTGCCCATGCCGGGTCAGACTCCCGGTGCGGGGCCCGGCGCGGCGCCAGGTGCGGCGCCCGGTCCGGGTCCGGCTTCGTACGCGCCCCAGGGGGCGTTCCAGGGACCGGCGCAGACCGGTCCCGCGTCCGCTTCCGCCCCCACCTCTGCTCCCGCTGCCGCGCCTGCCGCCGCCGTCGACGGCTACAGCGCCCCTACCACCATGGGCAACGCCCGGATCACCGACGCCCAGCGCGCCCGCGCCGAGGGCCGGTCGCCGATCATCCCGCCGGGTATGCAGCCGGCCGGCCTGACCGCCGTACTCGGCCTGCTGCTGGCCGGAGGCGCGGCGGTCGGACCGTACGCGCTGCTCGTCCCGCTGGTGCTGCTCCAGGCGGTCACCGCGGCGGGCTGGTTCCGGCTGAACGGCATGTGGCCGGCCAGACAGGGCATCGCGCTCGCCTTCCTCGGCGGGCTCACCGCCGATGTCGCGCTGCTCGCCGTGGACGACGAGTACGCCGTGGCCGCGGTCCTCGGCACCCTCGGTGTGTGGGTGCTGCTCACGGTCGTGCTGCAACTGCGCAGCCGCGCGGGCGCCGACGAGCGGATGGAGGGCCTGATGGCCACCGTCGTCTCGGCCGCGCTCACCATCATCGCCACCGGACATCTCGCGGCCCTGCCGGACGCGGTGGTCGTGGGCGGGGTGGCGGTCGCCGTGGCCACCGTGGCGCGTGCGCTGCCGCTGCCGGGGATCGTCTCCGTGGTGGTGGCCCTGCTGGTCGCGACGGGCGCCGGGGCAGTGGTCGGCGGGATGACGGATCTGGGCGGCGCGGGCGCGCTGCTGGGACTCGGGGCCGGGGTCTGCGCGCTGGTCGGGCTGCGGGCCGCGAGCTATGACTATCCGTCCCGTTTCGTGCATATGACGGCGGGAGTGGCCCTGCCGCTCACGGCTGCCGCACCGGCCGTCTATCTGCTGGGCCGTGTGCTGGGCTGACCGTTCGGAGGCCGGTTCCGGGAACCGTTACGCTCGCACGGTCGTCAGGGAAGCCAGAGCGATCGAAAGTGATCAAAGACGATCACGGGGATCGACGGGCAGCGTCCGATCGGCGTCTGCCCCGACACCTACGGGGCCGGACGCCCTACAGGGCCGGACACCCGGCAAGGCCAGACAGACACCTAACAGGGTGGGGGACACCGAGCAATGCGCGCACTGCGAATACTGCTGATACTCGTCGTGGTCTTCGGCGGTCTGTTCGTCGCCGCGGACCGTGCCGCGGTGTACTTCGCCGAGGGGCAGATCGCCGACAAGATCAGGTCGAGCCAGGGGCTCAGCTCCCAGCCCCAGGTCTCCATCAAGGGTTTCCCCTTCCTCACGCAGGTCCTGGGCTCCTCGGTGGACGAGGTCGACATCGCCCTCGACGGTGTCAGCGCCACGGCCGACGGGCATCAGGTCCAGGTGACCGAGGTCAGCGCCGAGCTGAAGAACGTCAAGATCGACAGCAGCTTCTCGTCCGCGACCGCCGCCCAGGCCAGCGGTTCGGCACACATCTCGTACGCGGATCTCGCGAAGTCGGCGCCGAAGGGCGCGACGGTTGGTTACGCGGGCGCCGACCGGGCCGCCAAGGGGCAGGTCAAGCTCTCGGGCCGGCTGGCGGACGTGCTGGACGGCGCGGGCATCGACATGCCGTCCTCCGTGCGGGCGCTGCTGGACGGCCAGGATGTCACGGCGTACAGCACGGTCTCGCTGGAGGGCGGCAACACGGTCCGGCTGCGCGCCGAGGCCCTGCCCGAGCTGCCGGTGCCGGGTCTGAACGAGCAGGTGCGGGACGTGGTCAACTACGACCTCAAGCTCGACGGACTGCCGTCCACCATCAAGCTGGACCGGATCACCGCCTCGGAGAGCGGCCTCCAGTTCGCCGGCACGGGCACGGACGTCTCGCTCGCGGGCTAGGGAATGGAACGGCTCCCGGACGGGGTGGCCCACCCCGTCCGGGGTGGCTTCCGTCCGGTCGGACGGCCGGACACCGGGACGATCGGGCAGCCGGACGCCGGGATGGGCCAACAGTCGGATGGTCGGATGGCCGGATGGTGAGACGGTGGTGTCCGCTCCTCAGAAGGCCGACGGGCGGAAGCGCCGGGCGGGGCGGCGGTAATCGTACGACCGGAACATCTGTCTCACTCCGTGGATGATCGTGTCTCACCATGTGACACACCGGTGACATGTCCGTCGGAACGTCCCTACGATCGGACGTATGAGGCAGCAGGCGGACTTCACGAAGCGGCGGGCAGTTGACCTGTGCCGCGTCGCCGCCATGCTCTGTCGCGCTGTCTGAGCGGGACTTCCGCGTCCCGTCTTCCGGCCCTTCGAGTATCTCAGGGCCAGCCCCGCGCCGTACGCCGGCTTCCGTCCCATGCGTGCCATGCCCGGAAGCCACCGCATCACACGCATGACCCCGCCGCACACTGCCCCGGAGGAGAACAGCATGAGCCGCAGCGACGTCCTGGTAGACGCCGACTGGGTCGAGGCCCACATCGACGACCCGAAGGTGGTCATCGTCGAGGTCGACGAGGACACCTCGGCCTACGACAAGAACCACATCAAGAACGCCGTCCGGATCGACTGGAAGAAGGACCTCCAGGACCCGGTCCGCCGTGACTTCGTCGACCAGGAGGGCTTCGAGAAGCTCCTGTCGGCCAAGGGCATCGCCAACGACGACACGGTCGTGCTCTACGGCGGCAACAACAACTGGTTCGCCTCCTACGCGTACTGGTACTTCAAGCTGTACGGCCACGACTCCGTCAAGCTCCTCGACGGTGGCCGCAAGAAGTGGGAGCTGGACTCCCGCGACCTGGTCGAGGCCGTTCCGGAGCGCGCGGAGACCACCTACGAGGCGAAGCCCCAGAACACCGCGATCCGCGCCTTCCGTGACGACGCGGTGACCGCGATCGGCACGCAGAACCTGGTCGACGTACGGTCGCCCGACGAGTTCAGCGGCAAACTGCTCGCCCCGGCGCACCTTCCGCAGGAGCAGTCGCAGCGTCCGGGCCACATCCCGTCCGCCCGCAACATCCCGTGGTCGAAGAACGCCAACGACGACGGCACCTTCAAGTCGGACGACGAGCTCAAGGAGCTGTACGCCGAGGAGCAGGTCGACCTGGCGAAGGACACGATCGCGTACTGCCGTATCGGTGAGCGTTCCGCGCTGACCTGGTTCGTGCTGCACGAGCTGCTCGGTGTCGAGAACGTCAAGAACTACGACGGCTCGTGGACCGAGTACGGCTCGCTCGTCGGTGTGCCGATCGAGCTCGGCGCCAACAAGTAATCACGTTCCGACCTGGAGGACTGAACAGTATGTGTGGAGCACAGGCCGGCGGCCCCGACGCTTCGACGATCAAGCCCGGCGAGACCACCATCCAGGGTTCCGTGACCCGTGACGGCGAGCCCGTCACCGGTTATGTACGCCTGCTGGACTCGACCGGTGAATTCACCGCGGAGGTCCCGACCTCGGCGACCGGCCAGTTCCGCTTCTACGCCGCCGAGGGCACGTGGACCGTGCGCGCGCTCGTTCCCGGCGCCACGGCGGACCGTACGGTCGTCGCGCAGACCGGAGGCCTCTCGGAGGTCGCGATCGCCGTCTGAGCCCGCACAGTCCCGAGGCTCTTCCGCCCCGCCGGAGTCGTCCGGCGGGGCGGAGTGCTGCCCGGAGCCGGGAGCCGGAGCCGCGAGACACGGCCCGGAGCCGGGAGACACGGCCTGGGCCACACGGGCGGCGTCGGGCCATGACGAGAGATCGATCGTGCCGACTCCCGCGGGAGAACGTTCGCGCTCGGTGACGGGCGGTGTACGCATGGGGCATGGACGATCCATTTGCTTTCGATCCCCTGAGGGTGCCGAGAGTGCCGAGGGTGCCCGAGGTGCTCGTCAAAGCCCCGACGGCGCTCGGCGCGCCTTCCCCCGTACCGCCTTCCCCCGTACCGCCTTCCCCCGTACCGGAGCCACCCGGCGGTGCCGGAGAGAGCACGGACGGCAGGATGACTCCGCGCGCCGGCTGATCAGGGCTGGCCGGGGATCAGGGGTTGGGCGGCAGGAAGGCCAGGCCCCGGGCGCGGTGGAGTACGGCGGCGGCGTGCGGCTGGTGGCGGAAACCGCGCAGGGACCCGCGCAGACGTCTGAGCGCCTGGTCCGCGGCGGCCGAGCGCAGGCTCGGGTAGTGGTCGAGGAAGACGTGCCAGTGGGTGCAGGACTCCTCCAGATGCCCCATCGTGAGGAGCGTGTCGGCGAGCCGTGCGCGACTGAGGGCGCTGGATCTGTGCCGGTCCTCCCGGCGGGCCTCGGCCGCGACGGTCAAGGCCTGTGCCGCCGGTGCCGTATCCCCCAAGGCGAGAAGGGTCCTGCCGCGCTGGTAGTCGAGTCCGGCCCGGGGATAGCTGGTGAAGGGCCCCGGCGGGCCGGTCGCGCGGTCATGGTGCGTCTCGGCCGCCGAGAGATCGCTCATGGCTCTGTGACGCTGCCGCGCGTGGGCGTGGGTGAGCGCGCGCTGGCTCAGGAGGAAAGCCCGGGTCGCCCGGTCGGTACGGGGTCCGGCGGTGTCCACGGCGGCCTCGGCGAGACCCCGTGCGTGCTCGTGGAATCCGAGGAACATCGCCTGGAGGCTCATGGCGCGCAGGGTGATCGCGAAGAGGCGCCGGTCACCGGCCTCGTGGGCGAGGCCGAGGGCGGTGCCGAAGTAGTGCTGGGCCAGGCTGGGATAGCCGGCGTCCATGCTCATACGGGCCAGCAGATGGGTGAGTTGGGCCGCGCCGGTGAACAGGTCCCGGCGCAGGGCGGGCCGGGCGGGAGCGGCCAGAAGACGGCTCGTGTCCTCCGCGAGGTAGGCGGTCAGCGCGGAGCGCGCGTGAGCACCGCCGTGACGCTCCATGAGATCCGCGAAGACATGGACCATCCAGAGCAGCCGCTGGACGTCCCCCGAGGCGGCCCGGGGCCCGGCGGCGCGTGATCCCGCGGCGCCGTACCGCGCCGCGGCGGACGGTACGGGGCTCCAGGCCGGCGCGGTGGCGGCGGCCAGGTCGTAGGCGGAACCGGCGAGAAGGGCGCGGCGGGTCGGGTCGGCGTCGGCGCGGGCCAGTGCCGTCAGCCGGTCCATGACACCGCCCGGCTCCGGCCCGTCGGCAGGGAAGGGATCGACGGCGTCCTGCTGGGGCTGTGCGAGACCGGTCTCCTCCTCGGTGACCAGGCGGCCACTGCGGCGGCTGAGGGCCGAGGCGACCAGGACGGGTATGGGCGGCCGGGGGCGGGAGCCGGTCAGCCAGTGGGCGACCGAGGTGCGGTCGTAACGCAGTTGCAGACCCTGTGCCGCGCCCAGTTCGTTGACGGCCCGTGCCAGTTCGCCCGGACTCCAGTGGGCTTCGTTGAGCAGCGCGGCGAGATGGGGGTTGGGCTGATGGCGGGCCAAGGCCTCGTTTCTCCTCAGGTCTCCTCAGGTCTCCTCAGCACGAGCCCGGCGGGCCCTTGTCCGCGTCCGTCAGGGGGTGCGCAGAGGGTGCGCCGACGCACGCGTTCAACGCGCGCACGCATCGCTCACGGCGGGCCACGCTCAGGGGGAGTTCGGTGGGCAAGCGTAGGAGATGTTCCCGCTCGCACGGCGGTTCATCCCGCTTTCGGTCACCGGGACGGCCGTTGCCCGGCATCTCCGCCTCATGTCCAGAGGATCGAGGAATCCCTGATGACACAGTTCGACGAACTCGCCGAGATCTACGAGGAGTTCTCCCGGCTCCCGTTCCGGCGGGAGCTGGAGTTCCCGAGTGTGCTGGGCGTGCTCGGCGACCTCTCCGGGCTCCGGGTCCTGGATCTGGGCTGCGGGAGCGGTGTCTACAGCCGGACGCCGGCACGGTGCGGCGCGGGGCGGACACCCCCGGCTACAGCCCGTTCTATGTGGCGTACGCCCATGTGATGCGGGAGGCGTGGGCCTCGGGCCGCGACTGGGTCGAGCTGGGCCGGCGCAACCCGACCTTCAAGCGGCGGTACGGTCTCCAGCCGCGCGTCCTGCGTGCCTACCTCGCGGAGGTCGCGGAGGTCGCGGAGGTCGCGGAGGTCGCGCCGGACGCGGACGTTGCGCCGGACGCGTAAGGCTCCGCGACTCCGCTCCGGCGGACAGGCACGGCCACCGCCCGCCGGCGGTTTCGGTCGTACGCTGGAGACATGTACACGCGACGCCGTCGTCGGTACTTCCTGTTGATGGGCGGATGCCTGATCCTCTTCGTCTCCGCCTGGACGTTCGTACGATTCTGGTCGGTTCCGGCCGCTGTCGCCCTGTGCATCGTCGCCATGGTCATTCCTCCGATCGCGGCCATGGTGGGCAACGCACGAGGCAAGGACGACCGCTGGTGGGACGACCCGTCCGGGGACCCTCAGTCCGATGAGTGGTGGGACGAGCTGGACGGCAAGAAGCCCCAGAGGAGAGACAGCAGGAAGTAGCCCGGCGAACAGGGCAGTGAACGGGGGCGTGACGGGACGCGGCAAGGAAGCGGCGCCCGCCCGGGGGCGGAGATGTGCCCGGCCGCCCTCCGGCGGGGGCGGCCTCGCGGGCGGGCGCCGCCTTGCGGGCGGGCGCCGCGGACGTCATAGGGTTTTCGCGGACGTCGGCGGACTCGGTGGACGTCGGCGGACTCGGCGGACGTCAGTAGACGAGTGCCTGGACGCCGTCCGGCATGATCTCGCTGACGAAGACCTGCGCGCCGGCGATCCGTACCCCCTCGATGACGTCCTTCTCCGTGATGTCACGGCGGGCCGCGCACTGGGTGCAGAGGGTGATCAGACCCCCGGCCCGGATCGACTCCATGAGATCCGGCAGCGGCGCGGAGTGCGGCAGTTCGAACTCGGCCGCCCTGCCCGGCAGCGCGAACCACGCGGACTCGCCCGTCAGCCACAGCGAGACCTCCACACCGCTGGCCACGGCCACCGCCGCCACCGTGAAGGCCTGGGAGCAGCGCTCGGGGGCATCGGCCCCCGCGGTCACTTTGATCACGAGCTTCTTCGCGGATTGCATATGCCGAACTGTAATCCGCCCAGGTACAACCACCCTGTGCGCTCGGCGGTCAGGTCTGTGCGCGGGTAACGGAACCCGCGTTTCAAGCCTTGTCTTGTGAAGTCTCGTGGGGGGACTTTCTTTGGAATCTCAGCCGACTGACTCGGCTACTCCTGTGGCTACTGCGGCCCCTGCGGTCCCTGTGGCTCCCGTGGCTACTGCGGCTGTGGAGCCGGAGCCGGTGGGTGCTCCGGAATCTCTGCCGGGGCCCGTGCCGGGGCCCGGCCGGCCGCCGCGCAGGCGTGGCCGTACGACCCTGCTGATCGCCGCCGCCGCGGTGCTCGGCATCGTCGCCGGAACCGCCACCGGGTACGCCGTCCAGGCCGACCGCGCGCCGACCCCGCTGCCGGCGCTCGCCCAGCCCGGCCTCGCGTACCCCGCCAAGTCCCTTCCCGAGGGGAAGGAGGCGGAGCCGCTGTCCGCCGAGGAGGACAGCCGGGTCAAGACCGACGGCGATCTGCGCAAGCTGCTGCTGCCACGGCCCTCCGGCGCGAGGGAGAGCGTCTTGACGTGGGCCAGTGACGGGTGGCTCTCGCTCGACGGATACGTCCGTGACTTCGATGAGCCGGACTACATGTTCGAGGACCTGTCGGGGAAAGGTTTCCGCCGGGCCGCGTCCGCCTCCTGGGAACAGGGCGAGTACCGCGAGACGAACATCTTCCTTGTGCAGTTCCGGGCCGACTGGTCCCTGGGCGCCCCCGAGCACGCGGAGGGACAGCTGGCCTACATGCCGGAGGCGGAGGACGGCGCGGGCAACCCGGGCGATCCCGTCAAGGGCAGCTCGAACGGCCGTTACTACCTCTACAAGGTCGAGCGGGAGGCCGGGTACCTGCCGCAGTACCGCGCCCGCGCCATCGCCCACCGGGGCGATGTGATGCTCGACATCAACATCTTCGACACCGAGCCGATCAGCAAGAAGGACATCCGGATGCTGGCCGAGCGGCAGTTGGAGCGCCTGTGAACGACGACCTGGCCACCGAGGCCACCGAGAGCGCTTCCCCGGCACCGGCCGCACCAGCGGCGACAGTGGTACCGACACCGGCACCGGCACCGGCACCGGCTTCCCCGGCAGTGACAGTGGCACCGGCAGTGGCACCGGCAGTGGCGCCGCCCGGCCGCGCGCGTCGGCTCCTCGGGACCGTGCTGCCCGCCGTTCTTGTCCTCGGCGCGATCGGCGGCGGTATCGCGTTCGTCAAGACCACCGTCGACGGGGCCGACAGGACCGCCCCCACCACGCTGTGGCGGAAGCCGGACACCGAGCCACGCCCGAATCCGGACCCGGCCGAGCATTTCGCCGAAGGGCGCACGGACACCGATCTCAGCCGGAAGCTGCTCCCCGTCCCCGAGGACTACAGCCTTGGTCCGGATGTGGATGAGCACGGCAACGATGTGTCCCTGACCGCCAAAGAGGCGACGGAGATGTTCCGGTCCATCGGCGAAGGGCTCCCCGCCCAGCTGCGCAGGGCGCTGAACAAGGAGATCGACAAGCTGGGCGTCAAGGGCATGGCCGTGCGCTCCTACAGCGCGTACTCCGAAGACCTGGTCGTCCAGGTGTATCTGATGCGGATGACGGACCGCGGGGCCGTCCACCGCTGGTACGAGAACCAGGCGGACCGGCCCGGGGCCCGCAAGGGACCGGCGGTCGAGGGCCACAAGGACGCCAGATGCTTCCTGGCCCCGAAGGAGAAGGAGTCGGGGCTCGCGGCGATGGAGTGCGTGGCGTACGACGGCGAGCTGGCCGTCGATGTCGTCGCGCGGGGCACGGAGCCGCTCGACCCGTCCGCCGTCGCCGAACTGACGAGGGATCAGCTCGACCACATCGCATCCCCGGGGAAGTACATATGACCGAGCAGATCACGTCATCGCCGAAGCCGGCACCCACGGACGCGACAGAGGCCGCGACAGAGGCCGCGCCTGAGGCGGAGCCCAAGGCGGGACCCGAGTCCGGACCCGGGGCCGCGCCTGAGTCCGGACCCGAGGCCGTGTCCGATGCCGGACCTGAGCCCGTGACTGAGCCCGTGTCCGATGCCGGACCTGAGGCCGTGACTGAGCCCGTGTCCGAGGCCGCGCCTGGGGCCGGACCTGAGTCCGCGCCCGAGTCCGGACCTGAGGCCGTGTCCGAGGCCGTGCCCCAGGGTGTGGCCGCGGCCGAGGACGGTTCGGCGCCCGCGCCCGAGAGCGTCGCCGGGCCCGCCGCCGTGGCCGTGGACTCCGCTGCCGGTGTCGTGCCTCCGATGCCCCTCCAGCCGCCCGTGGTGCCGCGGGCCGCACGGTCGTCGCGGCGGGTGCTGCGGGCCGTGGGGCGCTGGGCCGCCGCCGTGATCGTCTTCGGCGGGCTCGGTACCGGTGCCGCGTTCGGGATCGGCGGTATGGAGCGAACCGACGTACCCGGGCTGGCCACGCGTGACGACGGCCGGTGGGAGTATCCGCGCCTCGCCCTGCCCGCCCTCCCCGCCGGCGCCCCGCGCCCCTTCACCGAAGCGAACGAGGCGGAGATCCACTACGCCGATGTGCGTGAACTGCTGCTGCCCGCCCCGGCCGGGGCCACCGCCGACAAGAAGCTCACCGGCGGCTGGGTGGACGTCGAGCGCTATCTCTCCGAGTACGCCCCGGAGGAACGCGCGGCCCTGAGGATCTCCCTGCGCGACTACGCCGTACGGCATATCGCGGCCCGTGGCTGGACCATGCCGGACGGCACCACCTCGCGCGTCTATCTGCTCCGCTTCCAGTCGGTCGCGTTCGCGCTGACGTACGAAGCCGAGGAGATCGGCGACGGGCTGACGGCCGGCATCCCGCTGGCCGCCGCCCCGTCGACCGAGCTGGACGAGGGCTGGGCCGAGGACGACGTCGTACCCAACACCCTGTCCAAGGTGTACACGGAGCCCAAGCCCTACGGCCCCACACAGATACGCCAGGCGTATGTCCTCGCGGGTGACACCCTCGCGCTGATCGTCCAGGAGAAGAAGGGCGGCGCCGCCGCCGTACCGTTCCACCAGACCGTGATGCTCCAGAATCAGCTCCTCGGCTGAGCGGGCTGCACCTCACCGAGAGGGCCGGGCCACCACCCATTAGGCTGGGGCCCGGCCCCACCGGCCCCAGCCCCGCCCCTACGCACATCCGAGGAGCCCCCCGTGCTTGAGGCCTTCTTCACTTCCCTGCTGGTCCTCGTCTGTGTCGGCACGCTCGCCTTCGCCGGTCTGACCGTGAAGAAGCTGTACCAGGGCCAGCGCTAGGCACTCGCGGTACCACCGTCGTCAACGTCACGGCGTCGTCAACGTCACGGCCTCCCCTCTACAGATCGACTGAGCTGCTCATGATCGAGATCCCGTCCGACCTGCACCCGGACCTTGTTCCCCTCGTCTTCCTCCTCGGGAACTGGGAGGGCGTCGGCGTCTTCGACTTCCCCGGCGACGAGAAGGCCAACTTCGGCCAGGAAGTCACCTTCAGCCATGACGGCAGGGACTTCATCGAGTACGTCTCGCACACCTGGGCGCTCGACGCCGAGGGCAAGAAGATCAGGCCGATCGAGTCCGAGTCCGGCTTCTGGCGGATCGACAAGGAGCGCAAGGTCGAGGTCGTGATGGTCCGCGACCAGGGCGTCGTGGAGGTCTGGTACGGCGAGCTGGCCGACCAGAAGCCGCAGATCGACCTGGTCACCGACGCGGTGGCCCGTACGGCGGCCTCCGGGCCCTACAGCGGCGGCAAGCGGCTCTACGGCTATGTCAAGGGCGACCTCATGTGGGTGGGCGAGAAGTCCACCCCCGAGATCCCGCTGCGCCCGTACATGTCGGCGCATCTGCGCAAGGTCGTGACCCCCGGCCAGGTCGAGGAGTGGGCCAAGGACCTCGGCGACCTCCCGGACGACGGCATCGCCTTCTTCAAGTAGCCCGCCACGATCGCGTGCGCCCCTGCCTACACTGGGGGGCGTGGTGAGCATCGACTGGAAGAGCGACCTGCGGCAGCGTGGTTACCGGCTGACGCCTCAGCGCCAGCTTGTTCTCGAAGCCGTCGACACCCTCGAACACGCGACGCCGGACGACATCCTCTCGGAGGTGCGCAAGACCGCCTCCGGGGTGAACATCTCGACCGTCTACCGGACTCTTGAGCTGCTGGAGGAGCTGGGTCTGGTCTCCCACACCCACCTCGGGCACGGCTCTCCGACGTACCACTTGGCCGACCGCCACCACCACATCCATATGGTCTGCCGGGACTGTACGGAAGTGATCGAGGCGGATGTCGAGGTCGCGGCGGAATTCACCGCCAAGCTGAGCGAGACCTACGACTTCACGACCGACATGAAGCACTTCGCGATCTTCGGCCGCTGCCGGGCATGCTCCGCGCACGCGGCGAAGGACGATTCAGACGATTCATAGGCACGTCGGGCGGTTCCCAGGCACGTCGGGCGGTTCACCGGCACGTCGCACGCATCATCGTGGGGCGACGTGGGGTGACGCGGAGTCTTTTTCCGCGCTTCACGGGCCCACTGCGGCCAAGTCCGCCCGAGTCGTACGCTGATAGACATGAAGAGCCCTCTGCTGTCCCTGCCCGGAGCCGTCCCCGCCGAAGGACAGGACGAAGGTGTCGCCGCGCACTACGGCGATCTGTTCCGTGAACAGCGCGCCCTCGCCGACGGCACCGGACTGGTCGATCTCTCCCATCGCGGAGTCGTGACCGTGACCGGGGACGACCGGCTGAGCTGGCTGCATCTGCTGCTCACCCAGCATGTGAGCGAACTGCCCGCGGGCCGGGCCACGGAAGCGCTGATCCTGTCGGCGCACGGCCATATCGAGCACGCGCTGTATCTCGTGGACGACGGCGAGACGGTCTGGGCGCATGTCGAGCCCGGTACGCAGGAGGCGCTGATCGCCTACCTGGAGTCGATGAAGTTCTTCTACCGGGTCGAGGTCGCCGACCGTACGGACGACATCGCGGTCGTCCACCTCCCGGCGGGCTCCATCGCGGAGCCGCCCGAGGGCGTGGTCGTACGGGAGACCCCCTACGGCAGGGATCTCTTCCTGCCCCGGGCCGACCTGGAGACCTACGCCGCGTCGCACGGGCCGCTGGCCGGGACCCTCGCCCACGAGGCGCTGCGGATCGAGGGCCACCGGCCGCGTCTCGGCTTCGAGACCGACCACCGGACCATCCCGCACGAGCTGGGGTGGATCGGCAGCGCGGTCCATCTCCAGAAGGGGTGCTACCGGGGCCAGGAGACCGTGGCGCGCGTCCAGAACCTGGGGAAGCCGCCGCGTCGGCTGGTCTTCCTGCATCTGGACGGCAGCGAGGTCCATCTGCCGGGGCACGGTACGCCGGTCCGGCTCGCGGCCGACGGTGCCGAGGGGCGCCAGCTCGGTTTCATCACCACCTCGGCGCGCCACCACGAACTGGGACCGATCGCGCTGGCTCTGGTCAAGCGCAATGTGCCGGTGGACGCGGAGCTGATGGCGGGGGACACCGCGGCGGCGCAGGAAGCGGTCGTGGAGGCCTGAAGCCCACTATCACATCCATGTGCGGATGTCACATGCGGTGCCATCAGATATGCGGAAATCGCGGGCGCCGATGTCACGTGCCGCGGGCGCCGAAGTCACCTGCCGCGGGTGCCGACGTCACATGTCCAGCACCACCGTGAACGGGCCGTGGTTCGTCAGCGTGACCCTCATGTCCGCTCCGAAGCGGCCCGTCTCCACGCGCGCGCCGAGCGCCCGCAGACCCGCCACCACCGCGTCGACCAGCGGCTCGGCCACCGGGCCCGGCGCCGCGGCGTTCCAGGTCGGGCGGCGCCCCTTGCGGGCGTCCCCATAGAGGGTGAACTGCGAGATGACCAGCAGCGGAGCGTCCGCTTCCGAGCAGGATCGCTCGCCCTCCAGCAGCCGTATCGACCACAGCTTCCTGGCGAGCCGCTCCGCCTGCTCCTTCGTGTCCTCATGGGTCACTCCCACCAGCACACACAGTCCCTCGCCCGGGAACCCGCCGACGGTCTCGGTCCCGGACTCCGTCACGACGTCGACGCTCGCGCCGTCGACTCTCTGCACCACCGCACGCATACGGGCCAACCTATCGGGGGCCGAACGGGTGCGGAGTGCACGCATGCGTCCGGGCAGGAGTGGCACGATGCCCGAAGGCGGTGCGTCGGTTCGCGTGCCGGTCCAGGGATGGGGGGTTCCCAGCGGAGCGAGGGACCGGGTTCGCCCCAGCGGAGTGAGGGGAAGTACGCGCGATGACCACACCTGGTGGCGGACAGCCGCCCGGTCCCGTACCGACGACGTGCACGGCCGGTGGCACGGCCGGTGGCACGACCAGTGGGACGGGCAGCGGCCCCGTCGTCGTTCCCGCCGCTGGGACCGGCGCCGCCACGGGCGCCGCCACCGGTGGTGGTACGGACCCGGGTGCCGTCCTCGGCTCCTGCCTGGGCACCGGTCCGGATCTTCTGGCCACCGGTCCGGGACCGGGTACGGGGTCGGATACGGGACCGGGTACGGGCGCGGGGCCTGCGACGGACACGGACAGCCGGGCCGTGGCCGGTTCAGGGCCCGTGGCCGGGGTCGGAGTCGGAGTCGCGGCCGGGGTCACCGCCGCCGGTACAGGCTCTGGTACGGGCTCCGGTTCCGGCACCGGACCCGGCGGACTCCGTCCGCCCGTACAGCGCACCGGCGGCGAGGGCTCGCTGCCCGCGCCGCGGCCGTACGACTTCACCGTGCTCCGGCTGCCCGAGCTGCGCGCGCTGCGCCGGGACTCACAGCGCGACGAGGCCGATCTCAGCTATCTGCGCCGGCTCCTCCAGGGGCGTATCGACATCCTGCGGGCCGAGCTGGCCCGCCGTACCGCGCCCGAGACGCCGCTGCTCGACCGGCTGTCCGAGATCCTCACCGACGCCCCTTCGCGGCACCGCACCTCCGCCCGTCATGTCACGCTCTCCGTTCCGCGCAGCGAGGAGTACCGCGCGCTGGCCGCGGAGACGCTGGCGGAGGTGGAGCTGTCGGACCTGGAGGCCCGTACGGATGAGGAACTGCACTCCGCGATGGGCCGGCTGATCCGCAACGAACAGCAGCTCTCGCGCCGCCGTCAGCAGTTGCAGCAGACGGCGAACGAATGCAGTGCGGAGATCGCGCGGAGGTACCGTGAGGGGGAAGCTCAAGTGGATGACCTGCTCATCTGAAGAAGGCCCTCCCTGCCGAAGAAGACCCTCCCTACTGAAGAAGACCCTCTGCTGAAGAGGACCCACCCTCTCCGCTGAAGAGGACCTGCCCACCCCCGAAGAGCACCCGTACCCGAGACCGCCGACGGCCGCCCGATGCGCCGTCGGCGTTTCCGAGCGGGTCGCCCCTGCCCCGGAAGGCCGACGATGACACCCAGCACCCCCGCCGTACCGCCGGTCATACCCCCGACGGCCACCCCCACGGCCGTGCCCCAGCAGGACGTACCGTCGGCGTCCGGAACGCCGACGGCCGTCCCGTCCGTCCTCGCCGAGGTCGTACGGTCCGGCTTCACCGAGGGCCGGCACCGCGGGTCGCTCGTGCTGCTCGGGGCGGACGGGCGGGTGGAACTGGCGCTCGGCGACCCCGGCCTGCCGGTCTTCCCGCGCTCCAGCAACAAGCCGATGCAGGCCGCCGCCGTACTGCGGGCCGGTCTCGATCTGTCGGGGGAACGGCTGGCGCTGGCGGCGGCGAGCCACTCGGGGGAGGCGTTCCATCTCGACCTCGTCCGCGTGATGCTCGCCGAGCACGGACTGACGGTGGACGATCTGCGGACACCGCCGGATCTGCCGCTGGATCAGCTCGCGGCGGAGGAGCATCTCGCGGCCGGCGGGGCGCGTGAGCGGATCCTGATGAACTGCTCGGGCAAGCACGCGGCGATGCTGGCGGTCTCCGCCCAGAACGGCTGGTCCAAGGACGGTTATCTGGACCCGGACCATCCGCTCCAGCGACTGGTCCGCACGGTGATCGAGGAGACGGCGGAGGAGCCGGTTCCGGCGGTCGGTACGGACGGCTGCGGTGCCCCGCTGATGGCGATCAGCCTGACCGGACTGGCCCGTGCCTTCCGCCACTTCGTGCTCGCCGCGCCGGGCACGGCCGAGCGGCGGGTGGCGGACGCGATGCGCGCCCACCCGGAGTATGTGGCGGGCACGCGCCGTTCGGACACCTGGCTGATGAGGGAAGTACCGGGCACGCTCTCCAAGATGGGCGCGGAAGCGGTCCAGGCGGTGGCGCTGGCGGACGGCCGCGCGCTGGCGTTCAAGATCGACGACGGTGGGACCCGGGCGGTGGGTCCCGTGCTGGCGCGCGCCCTCGAACTGCTGGGCGTGGAGGCCGAGGTGGTCGGACGCATCGGCCGGGCGCCGCTGCTGGGCGGCGGCGCGGAGGTCGGTGCGGTCCGCGCGGTGTTCTGACCGCGCACGCGGGGTGAGCTGAACGCGGTGTGAGCGGGGTGAGCGCGGTGTTCTGACCGCGAAGGCGGGGGTGAGCGGGGTGTTCTGACCGTGAACCTGACTGTGAAGCCGGCCCCGAGGGCTTCGGCGGAGGCGCGGGGAGGCCCTCGCCAGGAGCGACGGTGAAAATCTGGATGCGCGGGGCGGCCCGTACGGCTTAGCGTGCGGATCATGAGCCTTGAGGTCCGTACCGTCACCGAATCCGAGTTCCCCGACTGGAGCCGAGCCCTCGACACCGGGTTCCTGAACCCACCGGTCGGCGTGGACGAGGTGATCGCGGAGCGGCTCGCCCGCGCGGATCTGGACCGTACGCGCGGCGCCTTCGACCAGGGGCGCTGCGTGGCGACCTTCCGGTCCTTCGCCCAGGAGCTGACGGTGGTCGGCGGCGCCGTGCTGCCCGCCGACGCCGTCACCAATGTGAGTGTCTCGCCCACGCACCGCAGGCGCGGGCTGCTCGGCCGGATGATGGCCGCCGACCTGACGGCCGCGAAGGAGCGCGGCGACGCCGTCGCCACGCTGATCTCCGCCGAGTACCCGATCTACGGGCGGTACGGCTTCGGCCCCGCCGCCGGCGTCGCCGAGTGGGCGATCGATGTGCCGCGTACGGGTCTCGACCCGCGCTGGTCGGGCCCGGTCGACGGCGGCAGGATCGATCTGGCGGACGCCGCCGACGTCCGGAAACTCGGTCCTGAGCTGTATGAACGCCTCCGGCTGCGCCAGCCCGGCGCGACCGACCGCGACGAGCGCTGGTGGCAGATCAATACGGGCGAGGCGCCCACCGGCCGCCCCTGGGTCGAGCCCTTCCACGCCGTCTACCGCTCCGCGTCCGGTGAGGTCGAGGGTCTGGCCACCTACACCGCCGACGACCAGTGGGGCGACGGCAAGCAGCCGAAGAACACCGCGTCCGTGCGGAAGCTGATCGCCGTGAGCCCGCGCGCGGAGCGTGCCCTGTGGCAGTTCCTCTGTTCGATCGACTGGATCACGACGGTCAGGACGGGGTTCCGCGCCCCGGACGATCTGCTGCCCCATTTCCTGCCCGACCCGCGCGCGGCCCGGATCGTGACCCAGGCGGACTTCCTGTGGGTACGGATCCTCGACGCCGTACGGGCGCTGGAGGCCCGTACGTACGCCGTTCCCGGGACGGTCGTCCTGGACATCCACGACCGGGCGGAGCTGGCGGGCGGCCGGTTCCGGCTGGAGGCCGGGCCGGACGGCGCCAGCTGTGTGACGACCACGGAGTCGCCGGATCTCGTGCTGGACGTGAGGGAGCTGGGCGCGCTGTATCTGGGTGACGAGTCCGTGCTGCGGCTCGTGGCGCTGGGCGCGGTGAGCGAGGAACGGCCGGGCGCGGCGGCGGTGGCGGAGAGGCTCTTCCGTACGCCGAGGCGTCCGTGGTGCCCGGACGTCTTCTGAGGCGTGGTCGGCAGGGCCCCGGTACGGGCACGAGCGCGATCGAGGGGGCTCGGGCATGGTGGGAGGTAGGGCGTACGGCGGTACGGGCGCGTGGGCGTGTGGCGGTACGGGCGTGGGCGTGTGGCGGTACGGGCGTGTGGCGGTATGGGCGTACGGGCGTACCGCGGGCGGAGGCGACGGGTGCCCGCCCCTCGGCGAGGGGTGAGCCATGAGGCGAAGGGCGAGCCATGAAGTTCACGGTCCTGGGCGGACGCGGTCTGATCGGCTCACAGGTGGTCGAACGGCTGACGGCGGCCGGTCATGACGTCGTACCCGCTTCGCTGTCCACAGGTGTGGACGTGATCAGCGGCAAGGGCCTGGACCAGGTTCTCGCGGGCGCCGATGTGATGATCAATCTGACGAACTCCCCCACGTTCGACGAGTCCTCCCTCGGCTTCTTCGAGACGTCGATGCGCAACCTCGGGGTCGCGGCGGAGGCGGCCGGTGTCCGCCACCATGTGATTCTTTCGATCGTCGGCGTGGATCAGGTGCCGCGGCTCGACTACTACCGGGCCAAGGCGGCCCAGGAACACGTCCTGGAGAACGCGCCGACGCCGTACTCGATCGTGCGCGCCACGCAGTTCTTCGAGTTCGTCGACGCGGTTCTGTCCTGGACGACCGACGGTGACGTCGTCCGTCTGCCTCCCACCCCCTTGCAGCCGATGGCCGCCGCCGATGTCGCCGCGGGCGTCGTCGGGGCCGCCTTGGACACCCCGTCACGGGGCATCCGCAATATCGCGGGACCCGAGGTCTTCCCGCTCGACGAGCTGGGCCGGATCACTTTGGCCGCACGCCCCGACGGCCGCCGTGTGGTCACCGACGGCCAGGCGGGCATGTTCGCCGAGGTCGCGGGAGATGTGCTGACCGCACCGGAGGACGCCGTCCTGAGCCATACGCACTACGGGGACTGGCTGCGGCTCCGGCGGCCGTAGCCCGGCGGCCGTGGCCCGGACACCGGCGCCTTCACGATTCTCGAAGCCACCGGCGCCCTCACGATTCCCGAAGCGCCCTCACGATTCCTGAGGTCCGACGACCTTCCGGTACGAAGTGATCTTCCGGTCGATCGCGTTCAGGTGCTTCCGGGTCTGTTCCATGCGCGCGATCACCTCGCGGCGGTGCTGTTCGAGGAGCCGCAGCCGTTCGGCGTCGGTTCCCGGCCGACGGGCCAGCGCCGCGTACCGCCGGATGTCGGCGATCGGCATGCCCGTCCGGCGGAGCATGACGAGCCCGCCCAGCCAGGCCAGGTCGTCGGCACCGTATTGGCGGCGCCCGGACGCCGAGCGCGGGGCCGGGTGGAGCGTCAGGCTCTCGCGTTCGTAGTAGCGCAGGGTGTCGACACTCAGTCCGCACACGGCCGCGGCCTCACCGATGAGCAGGCCTTCGGGCGGCACGGTGACGCCTATATCGGGCAATAGCACCTCGTCGTCCACCCGACCACTATGCAACGTGGAGTGCGCTCCAGGTCAAGCTCCGCCGGATCGCCGGATCCGGCGATCGGCCGGGCCTCGCGGCTTCCAGTTGACCTGGAGCGCGCTCCAGGAGGCACGGTGGCCAGGTGGTTGCCGCGCGTAAGAGATGCGCGGCCGAAGCGCAGCAAGAGGCGCACGAGAGGCGCACACGAGGCGCACGAGAGAAGTGAGAGACGGACAGTGAAGACGATCGAACTGGGCAGTGACGGTCTGCGAGTCCCGCCGCAAGGTTTCGGCGCCATGGGCATGAGCGCGTTCTACGGCGCGAGGGACGAGAAGGAGACGGTGGCCACCCTCAACCGGGCGGTGGATCTGGGAGTGACGCATATCGACACCGCCGAGGCGTACGGGCCGTTCGAGAACGAGAAGCTGATCGCGCGGGCCCTGGGCGGCCGTCGCGCGGAGATCACCATCGCGACCAAGTTCGCGAGGGACTTCGACGCCGACGGCACACCGCTGGACGGGCGGGCCGAGCATGTGCGCCGGGCGGTGGAGCGGTCGCTCCGCCATCTGGAGACGGACACCATCGACCTCTACTACCTCCACCGCGTCGACCCGGCCGTCCCGATCGAGGAGACCGTCGGCGCCATGTCCGAGCTGGTCGAGGCAGGCAAGGTGCGTCACCTCGGACTCTCCGAGGCCGCCGCCGCCACGATCCGCCGCGCGCACGCCGTCCATCCGATCACCGCGGTGCAGTCGGAGCTGTCCCTCTTCAGCCGCGACCTGCTGGAGAACGGGATCAAGGCGGCGCTGGACGAGCTGGGCATCGGGCTGGTCGCCTTCTCCCCGCTCGGCCGCGGCTTTCTCTCCGGAGCCATCCGCAGCGTCGACGACCTCGACCCCGACGACGCGCGCCGGGGACTGCCCCGCTTCTCGGCCGAGAGCATCGCCGCCAATCTCGCACTGGTGGACCGGGTCGGCGCGGTCGCCGAGGCGCGCGGGGCGACCCCGGGACAGATCGCCCTGGCATGGGTCGCCGCACAGGGCGCCGTCTCGATCCCCGGGACCAAGCGGCGGGCCTATCTGGAGGAGAACGTCAGGGCGGCCGACATCACCCTGACCCCCGCGGAGCTGACCGCCCTGGACGGCGCGGTACCGACCGGCGCCGTCACCGGCGCGAGGGACACCGCCGAAGGACTCGCGCTCACGAACCGCTGACACCGACCCCACCCGACGTCCTGCCCTCGCTCCCTGGCAGGCGAGGACGCATACGCGGTGCACGACTGGGACAGCCTGGCGTGGCTGCCGGAGGCGGCGATCGCGGGAGCCGCGTCGGGGGCGTTCGCCAGTGCCGAGCACCCCACGCTCGTACCCGTGGAGAGTTCGGCGGCGTTCCTCGACGCCTATCAGGAGACGCGGGGACGGTCGTTCACGGACGAGGAGCGGCGGCTCGCCTGGGCGGCGAGCCTGTGGCCCGCCGCCCACAACGCCCGTACCGAAGTCCTTTACGGGCGGGAGCCGATCGCCCTGCGGGCACTGCGTGACCAGGCCGACGCACGCCTGGCCGGGCTCTGAGCAGGCTCTGGCCGGGCTCTGAGCAGGCGCTGAGCGCGCCGGGTCTGGGCGCGGCGCTGAGCAGCCGCCGAGCGCGCCGGGCCTGGGCGGGCTCGACCTGGCCGCCCTTGGGGGTTGACCGCGCGCGTGACTGGTTGTGCCGGTCCCAGGAACGCGGGGGCACTGCCACCTGGAGCGGAAAAGGCGCAGAGTCGGTCGTAGCGGATTCCGGCCCCGGGACGGATGTTCCCATGGACCGGACCCCCTGATCCGCGACGAAAGGAACACCATGACCAGCGCAACCCCCGCCGGCACCCTCACGCTCGCCGACGATCTCACCATCAGCCGTATGGGCTACGGCGCCATGCAGCTCGCCGGCCCCGGAGTCTTCGGTCCGCCCAAGGACCGCGACGAGGCCGTCGCGGTGCTCCGCGAGGCGGTCGACCTCGGTATCACGCACATCGACACCAGCGACTTCTACGGTCCTGTCGTCGTGAACGAGATCATCAAGGAGGCCCTGCACCCCTACCCCGCGGACCTCCGCATCGTCACGAAGGTCGGTGCCCGCCGTGGCGACGACGGCTCCTGGAACCCGGCGCTTGAGCCCGGCGATCTCAAGGCCCAGGTACGCGAGAACCTGCGGCATCTCGGCCTGGACGTCCTCGATGTCGTCAATCTCCGGGTCGGGACGGCCGAGGGCACCGCGGACGATTCCATCGCGGAGCAGTTCGGCGCCCTGGCGGAGCTTCAGCGGGAGGGCCTCGTCCGTCATCTCGGGCTGAGCGCCGTCTCCTCGGCGCTGCTGACGGAGGCTCAGGCCATCGCACCCGTCGTCACCGTACAGAACCTCTACAATCTCGCCGCCCGCCAGGACGACGCCCTCGTGGACCGGTGCGCGGCCGAGAACATCGCGTTCGCCTCGTTCTTCCCGCTCGGCGGCTTCAGCCCGCTCCAGTCGGAGACGCTCACCGCGGTGGCCGCCCGCCTCGGTGCCTCGCCGCAGCAGGTGGCGCTCGCGTGGCTGCTTCAGCGGTCACCGACGACGGTCCTCATCCCGGGCACCTCTTCCGTGGCCCATCTCCGCGAGAACGTCGCCGCGGCCGGCCTCGAACTGCCGGCCGACGCGGTGGCGCAGCTCGACGCCATCGCCGGATAGGCGCCTTTTTGCGGAGCGGGGCGGGGGTGCGAATCTGGAAGGGGAGGGAGATCCGGAAGGGGAGGGAGAACTGGAAGGGGAGGGGGAAACGGAATCCCGGTCGACTGAAGGAGACCACCGTGCGAGCGACCTTCATGTACGGCGCCGGGGACGTGCGCGTGGAAGACGCGCCCGATCCGGTCCTGGAGCAGCCCACGGACGCGATCGTGCGGATCGTACGCTCCTGCGTCTGCGGCAGTGACCTGCACCCTTACCACCACATGCCGGTCTCCGACCAGGGCACCTCGATGGGCCACGAGTTCCTCGGAGTGGTCGAGGAACTCGGCGCGGAGGTGTCCGGCTTCGAACGGGGTGACCTGGTCGTGGCCCCGTTCGCCTACTCGGACAGCACCTGCGACTTCTGCCGCGAGGGCCTGCAGACGTCCTGCCGCCACGGCGGGTTCTGGGACTCCGCGGGCATGGGCGGCGGCCAGGCCGAGGCCATCCGTGTCCCGCTGGCGCAGGGCACCCTCGTGGGACTCCCCGTCGGCGAGGACTCCGCGCTGCTGCCGTCGCTGCTGACCCTGTCCGACGTGTACGCCACCGGCCACCACGCCGCGAAGCAGGCCCGGGTGAATCCGCGCACCACGGTGACGGTGATCGGCGACGGCGCGGTCGGTCTGATGGCGGTGCTGTCCGCCAAGAGGCTCGGCGCCGAACGGATCATCCTCATGGGCCGGCACAAGGACCGTACCGACCTCGGCCGCTCCTTCGGTGCCGACGACGTCGTGTCCGAGCGCGGCGAGGAAGGCATCGAGGAGATCCGCGAGCTGACCGGCGGCGACGGCACCCACGCGGTGCTGGAGGCGGTCGGATACAGGAGCGCCTACGAGATGGCGGTCGGTGCGGTGCGTCCCGGCGGCGTGATCAGCCGGGTCGGCGTCCCGCAGTACGAGGAAGCACCGATCGGTGTCGACAGCCTGTTCGACGCCAACATCACCCTCACCGGCGGCCCCGCCCCGGTGCGCGCGTACATCGAGGAACTCATGCCCGCCATCCTCGACGGCACCGTCGACCCGGGCCGGGTGTTCGACCGTACCGTCAGCCTGGCCGAGGTGCCCGAGGGCTACCGGGCCATGGACCGGCGCGAGGCACTGAAGGTGCTGGTAAGGCCCTGACGGTCAGGGGCTTACTTCGCGAGGGGCTGGGTGAAGCGCAGCAGATTGCCGGAGGGGTCGCGGAACGCGCAGTCGCGGACGCCGTAGGGCTGGTCCACCGGCTCTTGCAGCACCTCTCCTCCCGCGGCGCTGACGCGCTCGAAGGTGGCGTCGCAGTCGTCCGTCGTGAAGATGACTCCACGCAGCAGGCCCTTGGCCATCAGCTCCGCCATGGCCTGTTTATCCGCCGGTGAGGCGTTCGGGTCGGCGAGGGGCGGTTCCAGCACGATGTTCACGTCCGGCTGCGAGGGCGCCCCGACGGTCACCCAGCGCATTCCCTCGAACCCGACGTCGTCGCGTACCTCAAGGCCGAGCACATCGCGGTAGAAGGCGATCGCCCGGTCGTGGTCGTCCACGGCGATGAAGCACTGGGAAAGGCGGATGTCCATGCGGTTCAGGCTAGAGGCGAGGGGCGGGGCGCGCTCAACCGTTCCTGAGCGGACGTGTGTGGATCTTGGCCATGCACGCCGGGATGGCGGCGCCATGGTCATGGCTCCGGGCCCGGTACGCGCTCGGGCTCTCGCCGACCAGCTGGGTGAAGCGCGAGCTGAACGACCCCAGCGACGTACAGCCGACCGCGAAGCAGACCTCGGTCACCGTGAGGTCACCGCGCCGCAGCAGCGCCTTGGCCCGCTCGATACGGCGGGTCATCAGATAGCTGTACGGCGTCTCTCCGAAAGCGGCGCGGAAGCTGCGGGAGAAATGGCCCGCCGACATCAGGGCGTCACGCGCCAGCATCGGGACGTCGAGCGGCTCGGCGTAGTCGCGGTCCATCCGGTCGCGGGCCCGCCGCAGCCGGACGAGGTCGTCGAGGTCCTGCCGTCTCACCGGGTGAGTGTCGCACAGCACCCGGGGCCGGTGATGTCCGTGAGGTCCTCGGACCTGACCGCGGTCAGGTCCGAGGACCTCGTCCGGATCCGGGATGACGTCCGGGGCCAGGCCCGAGGTGAGGTCTGGGATCAGGCCCGGGATCATGTCCGCGGTCGGGTCTTCGGTCACGTCCTCGGTACCGTCCGAAGCCGGGTTCGCGGCCAGGTCCGAGGCCACGTCCTCGGTACCGTCCGAAGCCAGGTTCGCGGTCAGGTCTTCGGTCAGGTCTTCGGTCACGTCCGCGGTCAGGCCCCGACGTACGCCGCGAGGTGCTCGCCTGTGAGGGTGGAGCGGGCGGCGACGAGGTCGGCGGGTGTGCCCTCGAAGACGATCCGGCCGCCGTCGTGGCCGGCGCCGGGACCGAGGTCGATGATCCAGTCGGCGTGCGCCATGACCGCCTGGTGGTGTTCGACGACGATGACCGACTTGCCGGAGTCGACGAGCCGGTCGAGCAGGCCGAGCAGCTGCTCGACATCGGCGAGATGGAGGCCGGTGGTCGGCTCGTCGAGGATGTAGACACCGCCCTTCTCGCCCATGTGGGTGGCCAGCTTGAGCCGCTGCCGCTCGCCGCCGGACAGCGTGGTGAGCGGCTGGCCGAGGCTGAGATAGCCGAGCCCGACGTCGGCGAGCCGGGTGAGTACGCGGTGCGCGGCCGGCGTACCCGCCTCGCCCGCGCCGAAGAACTCCTCGGCCTCGGTCACCGACATCGCGAGCACCTGGCTGATGTCGCGGCCGCCGAGACGGTATTCCAGTACCGATGCCTGGAACCGCTTCCCCTCGCACTCCTCGCAGGTGACGGCGACACCGGCCATCATCGCCAGGTCGGTGTAGATGACGCCGGCGCCGTTGCAGTTGGGGCAGGCGCCCTCGGAGTTGGAGCTGAAGAGCGCCGGCTTCACGCCGTTGGCCTTCGCGAACGCCTTGCGGATCGGGTCGAGCAGTCCGGTGTACGTCGCCGGGTTGCTCCGTCGTGAGCCGCGGATCGCACCCTGGTCGATCGACACCACACCCGCGTCGGCGGCCCCCGGCTGCTGAGGCAGCGACCCGTGCACGAGCGAGCTCTTGCCGGAGCCGGCGACGCCGGTGACGACGGCGAGCACCCCGAGCGGGATGTCGACGTCGACGTCGCGCAGGTTGTGCGCCGTCGCCCCGCGGATCTCCAGCGCCCCGGTGGGCGTCCGCACCGTCTCCTTGAGGGAGGCCCGGTCGTCGAAATGGCGGCCGGTGATGGTGCCGCCGGCCCGCAGCCCCTCGACGGTGCCCTCGAAGCAGACGGTGCCGCCCGCCGCACCGGCGCCGGGGCCGAGGTCGACGACATGGTCGGCGATCGCGATCGTCTCCGGCTTGTGCTCCACGACGAGCACCGTGTTGCCCTTGTCCCGCAGCCGCAGCAGCAGGCCGTTCATGCGCTGGATGTCATGGGGGTGCAGGCCCGTGGTGGGCTCGTCGAAGACATAGGTGGTGTCGGTGAGCGAGGAGCCGAGGTGGCGGATCATCTTGACGCGCTGCGCCTCGCCGCCCGACAGCGTGCCCGACGCCCGGTCGAGCGAGAGATAGCCCAGCCCGATCTCCACGAACGAGTCGAGAGTCTGGCGCAGGGTCGCGAGCAGCGGCGCCACCGACGGCTCGTCGAGACCGCGGACCCATTCGGCCAGATCGCTGATCTGCATCGCGCACGCGTCGGCGATATTGATCCCACCGCCGCTGCCGACGCTGCCGCTGCCTCCGACGCCGCTGCCGACGCCGCCCCCGACGCCGCTGCCGACGACGACGCCACCGCTGCCGCCGATCCGGGACGAACGGGCCGCCTCGCTGAGCCGGCTGCCGCCGCACTCGGGGCAGGCGGTGAAGGTGACCGCCCGGTCCACGAACGCCCGGATGTGCGGCTGCATCGCCTCCCGGTCCTTGGACAGGAAGGACTTCTGGACCTTCGGGATCAGCCCCTCGTAGGTGAGGTTGATGCCGTTGACCTTCACCTTGGTCGCCTCGCGGTGGAGGAGGTCGTGCCGCTCGGTCTCGGTGTACTCGCGGATCGGCTTGTCCGGGTCGAGGAAGCCCGACTCGGTGAAGATCCGCAACGTCCAGTGGCCGTCCACCTTGTAGCCGGGAACGGTGATCGCGCCCTCGGCGAGCGACTTGGACTCGTCGTAGAGCTGGCTGAGGTCGATGTCGGAGACCATGCCCCGGCCTTCGCAGCGCGGACACATGCCGCCGGTGCGGGTGAAGGTCTGTTTCACGGTCTTGCCCGCGCCGCGTTCGACCGTGATCGCACCGCTCGCCCGGACCGAGGCGACGTTGAAGGAGAACGCGTTGGGCGAGCCGATGTGCGGCTGCCCGAGCCGGCTGAAGAGGATGCGCAGCATCGCGTTGGCGTCGGTGGCGGTGCCGACCGTGGAGCGCGGGTCGGCACCCATCCGCTGCTGGTCGACGATGATCGCGGTCGTCAGCCCGTCGAGTACGTCGACCTCGGGCCGCGCCAGCGTCGGCATGAAGCCCTGTACGAAGGCGCTGTAGGTCTCGTTGATCAGCCGCTGCGACTCGGCGGCGATCGTGCCGAACACCAGCGAGCTCTTGCCCGAGCCGGAGATACCCGTGAACACCGTCAGCCGGCGCTTCGGTATCTCGATACTGACGTCCTTGAGATTGTTCACACGCGCGCCGTGCACGCGGATCAGATCGTGGCTGTCGGCAACGTGCAGCGCGGGCGACTGCGTGTCCGTCCTCGTGGCGGTGCTCATCGTGTCTCCATCTGTTGGGCGGGGCCGCCTCGGCGGTCCGCCTCGGCGGTCTCCGTCGGCGTCGCCTGGCTCGGTCCGGCCGGCTCCGAGCAGTACGGCGCGGCCTGCGCGCGGGTCGAACCCGGTGCGCGCGACGAAGCGGTCACCTCGCCCCCGCGGCGCAGCGCGCCGGGTCTCAAGGACCTCGATTTCGCCTTCGATCGTCGAAGGATAGCGGCACCGGATACGGCGCACCGCGGTGTCGCGACGGCGCCGGGCGCGGGGGCCGGGGCGGGGGACCGGGGCGGAGGCCGGCGCGGGGGCGGGCGCGTAGGCCGGTGCTCATCGGTCCTGAAGCAGCCCGAGAACGTTGCCGTCGGGGTCGGTGAAGGTGGCCACCAGCCGACCGCCGCCGACGTCGTGCGCGGGCTCCTTCACCTCGGCACCGGCGGCGGTCACCTCGGCCAGCTTCGCCTCGATGTCGGCCACGTGCCAGTAGGTCACCGGCGAGGTCATGCCCTGCGGTCCACCGCCCGGCACCAGCCCGATGTGCTGGCCCGCGGCCTCGAAGCCCACGTAGTAGGGCGCGTCGGCCTGCGGCGCCACGCCGAGCAGGGCGGCGTACACCTTCTTGGCCGCCGCCAGGTCGGAGACGGGATGCAGCACGGTCTTGATGCCCTGGGTGGAAGAGCCGCTCATGATCACTCCTGAAGTCGTGGGCCCGGTCGGGATGTGTCCGGTCGGGATGTGTCCGTATCAGCGATGGAAGCTCGTGCGCATGACGACGTCCATGGCAGTGACGCTAACCGCGGCTCACGGGTCCGCGCTTCTCGAATCCTGACCGGTCCGGCCGGCGGTGACAGCCGGTGTCCTCCCACCCGCTTCTCCTCGTCCCCGGTCGGCGTTGACAACCGCCCTCGCACCCCTCCATCATCATTCCACTAATCAAGTAGTGGAATGGTGGTGGTGATCGTGGAGTACCGCATCGACAGGCGGAGCGGGGTCCCCGCCTTCCAGCAGATCGTGCAGCAGACCAAGCAGGCCCTCCGGCTGGGCGTACTCGTGCCGGGTGACCGGCTGCCCACCGCCAAGGAGGTCGCCGAGACCAGCACGGTCAATCCGAACACCACCCTCAAGGCGTACCGCGAGCTGGAGCGCGAGGGCCTGGTCGAACCGCGACCGGGCCAGGGCACCTTCGTACGCCGCACGCTGGGCCGCCCCGAGACGGGCACCGACTCGCCGCTGTACGCGGAGCTGGTGGCGTGGATGTCGAAGGCGGCCGGGGCCGGTCTGGAGCGGGAGGACGTGGCCGCGCTGGTCGCGTCGGCGATGGAGAAGCAGTACGCCGCCGGGAACGGGGCGGCAACGGGGTCCACGACAACGGGGTCCACGGGGGCCACGACAACCAGGAGCACAGGTGAGTGAAGGTATGTACGCGGGGGAACCGGCGATCGAGGCGTACGGGCTGGGGATGCGCTACCGGCGGGGCTGGGCGTTGCGGGACTGCTCCTTCCGGCTCCCGGCGGGACGGATCTGCGGCCTGGTGGGACCCAACGGGGCGGGCAAGACCACGCTGCTGAGCATCGCGGCCCATGTCCTGCAGCCGACGAACGGCTCGATCAGCCTGTTCGGTGAGGCTCCGGGCTCGGTGGAGTCCGGTCGGCGCACAGCGTTCCTCGCCCAGGAGAAGCCCCTGTTCCGCCGCTTCACCGTGGCGGAGACCCTGCGTCTGGGCCGGGAGCTGAACCCCGGCTGGGACCAGCGCGCCGCCGAGGACATCATCCGCGCGGGCGACGTGCCCTTCGACGCGAAGATCAGCACCCTCTCCGGAGGCCAGCGCACCCGCGTCGCCATCGCCCTCGCCTTCGGAAAGCGCCCCGACCTGCTGATGCTCGACGAGCCGATGTCGGACCTCGACCCGCTCGTGCGCCACGAGATCATGGGCACCCTCCTCGCCGAGGCCGCCGAGCGCGGAACCACCGTGCTGATGTCCACCCATGTCCTCGCCGAACTGGAGAACGTGTGCGACTACCTCGTCGTCGTTTCCGGCGGCGGAGTGCGCCTCGCCGGTGACGTGGACGAGCTGATGTCCGTGCACACCCTGGTCACGGGCGCCAAGGAGGGCGACGGCATGCCTCCCGCCCTCGGGCACCACACCCTCGTCGAGTCCCGGACCAGCGGACGGCAGTTCACCGCGCTCATCCGCCCCGAGGGCCCGGTCACCGGCCCCTGGAACATGAACGCCCCGAACATGGAGGAACTCCTGCTCGCCTATCTCCGCTCAACCGACGCACCACCGCTGATCACCCCCACCGCCCAGGTCCACGGCCAGGGGTTCGGCACCGGGGCGGTGGCGGCATGAGCACCTTCACCCGCAGCTCGACCGGCACCTCGACCGGCACCTCGACCAGCGCCTCGACCAGCGCCTCGACCGGCTCCACGAGCGACGGCAAGAACGGGACCATGAACGGGACCATGAACGGGACCACCGACGGGACCTTGAACGCGACCACCACGGAGGCCAACCGGCGCCCCCGACTCAGCGGTATGACCTGGCTGGTCTGGCGCCAGCACCGGGCCGCGTTCTGGACGATCCTCGCCGCCACCGCGCTCTCCGCGGCCTGGATCGTCTACCAGCGCGGCCAGCTGGTCGACTTCCTCGACGGCTACGGCTATCCCGGCAAGAGCCTCGACGAGGCGGGCGGCGAGTTCGCGCGGTACACCGACGCGTTCTCCTTCGTCTCCATTGGTCTCCAGGCGATACCCATCCTGCTCGGAGTCTTCCTCGGCGCCCCGCTCGTCGCGGGCGACCTGGAGAACGGCACCGCCAAGCTGGTCGCCGCCCAGTCCATGAGCCGGACCCGCTGGCTCGCCACGAAGCTGGTGCTGGCCGGACTGGTGGTCGTGGTGAGCACGGGCGTGTTGTCGGCGCTGTTCGGCTGGTGGTGGAACCCCGTCAAGTCCGAGGCCACGGCCATGGACTGGACCTCGGGCGAAGCGTTCAACACGACCGGCCCGGTCCCTGTCGCCCTCACCCTCTTCTCCGTCTTCGGCGGGGTGGCGATCGGTGTGGTGCTGCGGCGCACGCTGACGGCCATGGTGGTCACCTTCGGTTTCACCGTCGTCCTCCAGCTCGTCTGGGGCTACTTCCTGCTGTCGCTCGGCAACGTCGTCACGGTCACGACGGACAAGGGCGTCACAGGCGAGAACACGTTCCCGTCGCTCCCCCGCGGCGCCTACGAAATCGACCAGTCGTATGTCACCGGCAGCGGGGATCTGCTGGGCTGGGGCACCTGTTCGGGGTCGCAGACCGACGCGGCACGGCAGGTGTGCCTGGACAAGGACGATGTCGTGGGCTGGTCGGTGCAGTACCTCCCGCTGTCGCAGATGAACGCCATGCAGTGGTTCGGGGCGTCGATTCTGTTCGCCCTGACCGCCGGTGTCGTGGCGTTCCTCTTCTTCTGGGGTCGTAAGCGGCTCGTCTGAGTCCGTACGCCCCGCGCCCCTTTGCGAAGGGGCGCCTCTTTCCCCCTCTGTTTCTTCGTCCCGTCCGCCGGGCTGCTCCGCCATGCCCGAAGGTCCACAGAGAGAGGCATGCCTTGAATCACCGTAAGAGGCGGGCGAGTGCGGCTTCCGCTCCCGCCGTGCTCGTCGTCGCCGCCCTCACCTCGGCCCTGCTCGGTGCCCCGGAAGCCGGGGCCGCACAGTTCGACAGCGGTACGGCAGGTACGGCCCGCGCCCTCGGCAAGGCCAGGACAGTCACCCTCGTCACCGGTGACCGGGTCACGCTGGACGCCACCGGACAGGTCACCGGTGTGCGGCCCGGCAAGGGCCGGGAAGGCACCGCCTTCCGAATAGCGCGGAGCGCCGACCGCACCTACGTCGTCCCGCGCGACGCCGAGCGGCTCCTCGCGAACGGCACCGCCGACCGGCGGCTGTTCGACGTGACGCAGCTGGTCAAGTGGGGTTACGACGACGCGGCCCGCCCCGACCTCCCGCTGATCGTGACGTACGCCAAGGGCCGCACCCTCGCGCCGAGCGCGCTGTCCGCCGCCGGAGCCCGGGTCGGCCGGGACCTGCCCAGCGTCAACGGGGACGCGCTGAAGGCCCGTAAGTCCGAGGGCGCCGACCTGTGGGAGACGCTCACCGGCAGCGGGGGGACGGCGCGGGAGAGGTCGGCCGCCGCCGACCGGGTCGAGAAGATCTGGCTCGATGGGAAGGTCGAGGCGGCCCTCGACCGGAGCACCGCGCGGATCGGCGCCCCCGAAGCCTGGGCGGCGGGTTACGACGGCACGGGCGTCAAGGTCGCCGTGCTGGACACCGGAGTTGACGGCACGCACCCGGATCTGAAGGGCCGTATCGACGCGGCGAAGAACTTCTCCGGGGCGGCGGACACGGTCGACCGGGTGGGTCACGGCACGCATGTGGCGTCCACGGTCGCGGGGTCCGGCGCGCACTCCGGGGGCAAGTACAAGGGGGTCGCGCCGGGCGCCCGGCTGATCAGCGGCAAGGTGCTCGACGACGGCGGCTACGGCGAGGAGTCCGGGGTCATCGCCGGCGCGCAGTGGGCCGTCGCGCAGGGTGCCGAGGTGGTCAACCTCAGCCTGGGCGGCCCCGACAGCCCCGGTGACGACCCCGTCGAGCAGGCGGTGAACGAGCTGTCCGCCTCCTCGGGCGCCCTCTTCGTGATCGCCGCCGGCAACGAGGGCCCGAGCGCCGGAACCGTCGGATCGCCGGGCAGCGCCGCCGCCGCGCTCACCGTGGGCGCGGTGGACCGTGCCGACGCGATGGCCGAGTTCTCCAGCCGCGGCCCGGCAGCGGACGGTTCCCTCAAGCCCGACCTCACCGCCCCCGGCGTCGACATCGTCGCCGCGAAGGCCGCCGAGGGCACGGAGGGTGACCCGGCCGCCGACGGCTACGTGTCGATGAGCGGTACGTCGATGGCGACCCCGCATGTCACGGGCGCCGCCGCGATCCTCGCCCAGCGTCACCCCGACTGGACCGGTGAGCGCCTCAAGGCCGCGCTCACCGCGTCGGCCGAGCCGACCGCCGGTGTCTCGGCGTTCGCGCAGGGCACGGGCCGTACGGACATCGTCCGCGCCCTCGACCAGCAGCTCACCACCACCCCCACCACCCTCGGCTTCCCCGCCCAGCAGTGGCCGCACACCGACGACAAGCCGGTCACCAAGACCGTCACCTACCGCAACGACGGCGACCGCCCCCGCACCCTCGACCTCACCACCGAGGTGTACGGCGAGGACGGAAAGCCCGCCGCCGAGGGCATGTTCGAGGTCTCGCCGAAGCGGCTCACCGTCCCGGCGGGCGCCACCGCGACCGCCCAGGTCACCGCCGACAGCGGCGCGGGCACGGCCGACGGCGGCTTCGGCGGCTCGGTCACCGCGACGGACGGCGCCGGCATCACCGTACGGACCGGTGTCGGCGTACAGCGCGAAGCCGAGTCGTACGACCTGACCGTCAGGCATCTCGACCTCAAGGGGAAGCCCGCCGGGCGGTCCCAGACCGGGGTGCAGGGGCTGGACAACGAGATCTGGAACGACTACACGGACGACACGGACGGCGAGTTCACCGTGCGGCTCCCCAGGGGCCGTTACAGCCTGGAAGGCCGTATCGACACGGGCGCGACCCCGGACGCCGGGGACCTGGCCCTCCTCCTCAACCCCAAGTTCTCGCTGACCCGTGACACCACCCTCGTCATGGACGCCCGCAAGGCCCAACCGGTCCGGATCACCGTGCCGGACGCCAGGGCCAAGCACACCGACGCCACCTTCAACTACGGGTTCGACATCGACCGGAACCGGAGCGTCAGCACGTACGAGATGGGCAGCTTCGGCAAGCTGCGCGTCGGGCAGTTCGGCGCCCGGCTGCCCGCCCGCGAGGCGTTCGCGCAGTACAACGGCACCTGGACGCACGGGAGTACGAGCTACCGGCCGGCGATGAACCGTACCGGCGATCTGGCCGGCTTCACCGCGAAGCTGAAGCGCTCGCAGTTCGCCAAGGTCACCATCCCCGTCGGTGAGCCCGCCAAGGACAAGAAGGGGTCGCTCGTCGCCGCGCCCCTCACGCCGGGGGGCGGATTCTGGGCCGACTTCAACCCGACCGAGTTCTCCCTGCCCGCCACCCTCACCGACTACGTTCTGCCGGGCGTGCGGTGGCAGTACTCCGTGTGGCAGACGAGCGGCACGGACGCGGACGGCGACACCGTGCACGACGCCGGCCAGTGGACCGCGAACCCCCGGGCGTACAGAGCGGGCAAGCAGTACACCGAGCGCTTCAACACCGGCGTCTTCGGCCCGCATCTCACGGGCCCGCTGACCGGCAACGAGGACCGTCCGGGCGCGGTCCGCGTCGGTGACACCCTCACGGCGTACCTTCCGCTCTTCTCCGACGGCGCCGGGCACGTGGGCGACTCCCGTTACAGCAAGGCCAGGAGCACCCTCCACGCGGGTGGCACGAAGATCTTCGCCGCGAACACGGACCTGGCCGGCATCTCGTACGAACTCCCCGCCGCCAAGCGCACGTACCGCCTGACGACGGACGTCTCCCGCCCCACCTCCCTCTCGTCGGTCTCCACCCGGGTCACCGCCGAGTGGACCTTCACCTCCGCGCACGTCACCGGTGCCGGGCAGCGGCTGCCGCTGTCGGTGGTCCGCTTCACGCCCCGGCTGTCCACGGAGAGCACGGCCAAGGCGGGTAGGCGTTTCTCTGTCCCGTTCACGGTCGAGGGCGCGGCCACCGCGCGCACCGCCCGCAAGTTGGCCTTCTCCGTCTCGTACGACGACGGCCGGACCTGGCACCCGGCGAAGGCGGTCGACGGCAAGCGCCTCGACCTGCGCCACCCGGCGAAGGCGGGCACGGTCTCTCTGCGCGTGACGCTCACGGACGCGGCCGGCAACACCCTGAAGCAGACGATCCACCGGGCCTACCGGGCCGTCAAGTAGGCGTCTGCACACGTGTGTTGATTGGACGCCCGAGTCGGCTTCGGCCGGCTCGGGCGCTCTTGCCGCGAACGGGACCCGCAGCCCGTCGGACCGCCGGCCCGGTAGGGGCGAAAACGCGAGAGGTCAGGCCGACCGACTGCGGCGCGTGGGCACGATATCGCCGGACAGGCCAAGGTGGGCGGTGGCGTCGTTCAGCCGCCGGGCGAGCAGGTGGCCGCTGAGGACGGAGTCGATGATCTTGCCCGACCGGATGGTTGCGCTCTGTTGCGGGGAACACTATTGCAAGCATGCGCTTGCAATAGTTAGCAGGGGGGCGCAGTATGGGGGCATGGCATCACTCAACGTCGGCAATCTCGGTGAGTATCTGCGTGAGCAACGGCGCAGTGCGCAGTTGTCGTTGCGGCAGCTCGCCGATGCCGCCGGCGTGTCCAATCCGTATCTGAGCCAGATCGAGCGCGGGCTGCGCAAGCCGAGCGCGGACATTCTGCAGCAGCTCGCGAAGGCGCTGCGGATCTCCGCTGAGACGCTGTATGTGCAGGCCGGGATGTTGGACGAGCGGGGGCGGGACGAGTTGGAGACGCGTGCCGTCATCCTCGCCGACCCCTCGATAAACGAGCGGCAGAAGCAGGTGCTGCTCCAGATCTACGAGTCGTTCCGCAAGGAGAACGCGCTCGACACGGAGAGTGCGGAGAGCACGGAAGGTACGGAGAGCACGGACGGTACCGGGACCGCGGAGCGGACGGCCGGTGCGGATGCCGCCGCTGCCGGGGGCTTCGAGGACACCGTCGCCGACGGTCCCGCGGCCGGCGGCAGTGCTGCCACTCCACCCGCAAAACCCTCACACTGAACTGATCCGGGAGGACACCAGTCATGGCCATCGTGGATGACCTGCGCAAGACCCTCACCGACCCGACGCCCCTCTACTTCGCGGCCGGCACCGCCGACATCGCCGTGGAGCAGGCCAAGAAGGTGCCGGGCCTGATCGAGCAGTTCCGGGCCGAGGCTCCGGGGCGGCTGGAGGCCGTACGTAACTCCGACCCCAAGGCCGTGCAGGACAAGGTCACCATTCAGGCCAAGGAGGCCCAGGCGACCGTGCAGGCCAAGGTCACCGAGGTGTTCGGGTCGCTGGACACCGATCTGAAGAAGCTGGGCGAGAACGCGCAGGACCTGGCGCTGCGGAGCCTGGGCATGGCCGCCGAGTACGCCGTCAGGGCGCGGGAGACGTACGAGAAGGTCGCCGAGCGCGGCGAGCAGACCGTACGGACCTGGCGCGGCGAGGGCGCCGAGCAGATCACCGAGATCGCCGTCGCCGTCGAGCCCGAGCCGAAGAGCGAGCCCAGGACGCACCAGCCCAGGACGCAGTCGAAGGCCGTGCCCAGGCCTGCGCCGAAGAGCGAGCCGAAGGCCGCGCCCAAGCCGGCCGCAGCCCGGACCACCGCCGCCAAGCCGGTCACGGCCAATGCCAAGAAGACGGCCCCTCGCAAGACGACGCCGGCCAAGAAGGGCACTCCGCCGTCCGCCAAGTAAGCCCGCCAAGTATGCCTGTCCGCCAAGTACGCCTGTCCGGCAAGTGGGCCCGTTTGTCGAGTGAGCCGGGTGGCAGCTCGATCGGGGGCGGGCCGGCAGCGGCGTCGGCGGCGAAGCGTAGGCGAAGCGTAACGGGCCGGGCACCTCACGGGTGTCCGGCCCGTTGTCCGGGTACCTTGGCGTACGGGCCGCGAGGTGTTTCACCCACTCACCGGGTTGTCCCACCGGGTCATCCATCTACCAGGCAGGCGGTGTCAGCATGCTGCTCTCGGGTTTCGGCACATTCCTCTGGCTGCTCAATCTGGCGATGCTCGCCCTCGCCGTCGTCGCGCTGTTCCTCTCCGCGACGGCCCGTGAGGACGCCTATCGGGCCGCTGACAAGCAGACCAAGAAGTTCTGGCTCATCATTCTGGGGATCACGGTCGCCGTGAACCTCGTCGTGCCGATGCTGTTCCTCCAGATCGCCGGGCTTGTCGCCACCATCGTCTTCATGGTCGACGTACGGCCCGCCATCCACCAGATCTCCGGCGGCGGCGGACGCCGTGGCGGCGGTTCCAGCAGCGACGGCCCCTACGGCCCGTACAACGGCGGGCGCTGAAGCCGCGGGGACGGACCGGACAGACCCCCGGGATCGGGCAGACCCCCGGGATCGGACAGGCCTCCGGGATCGGACGTACCTCCTGGACCCGACGTACCCCTGGGACCGGACGAACGCCTGGGACGGACGAACGCCTGGGACGGACGAACCCCGGCGTCACGTGCCTTCGCGGCCCAGTAGCAGCACCGCCACATCGTCGGTCAGTTCCCCGCCGTTCAGCTCCCGCGCCTGAGCGACCGCCGATTGCAGCAGGTCGTCGCCGGTCAGTCCGCCCGCGAGCTGCGCGTTGATCATCTCGACCATGCCCTCCTGGCCGAGACGCCGCGTGGCGCCGGGCGCCGCCCGGCCCTCGATCAGGCCGTCCGTGTACAGCATCAGACCCCACGACGCGCCCAGCTCGACCTGACGCCGTGGCCAGCGCGCCCGCGGCAGCAGCCCCAGCGCCGGGCCGCCCTCCTCGTACGGGAGCAACTGCGTCGCCCGCCCGTTCCGGGTGATCAGCGGCGAGGGATGACCGGCCAGACAGAGCCCGGCCCGCCGCCCGTCCGGCGTGATGTCGACCGTGCAGAGCGTCGCGAAGATCTCCTCGCTCTCCCGCTCGTGCTCCAGCACCTGCTGGAGCGTGGAGAGCAGCCGGTCGCCGCAGAGACCCGCCAGCGTCAGCGCGCGCCAGGCGATCCGCAGCTCCACGCCGAGCGCCGCCTCGTCGGGCCCATGGCCGCAGACGTCGCCGATCATCACATGGACCGTGCCGTCCGGCGTACGGACCGTGTCGTAGAAGTCCCCGCCCAGCAGGGCCCGCGATCTGCCGGGCCGGTAGTGGGCGGCGAAGGTCAGATCCGAACCCTGGAGCAGGGGAGTGGGCAGCAGACCTCGCTCCAGCCGGGCGTTCTCCTGCGCGCGCAGCCGGGACTCGGTGAGCTGGCGCTGGGCGATGTCCGCCCGCTTGCGCTCGACGGCGTACCGGATGGCACGGCTCAGCAGCCGCCCGTCCAGTTCGCCGCGGAAGAGATAGTCCTGGGCGCCGACCCGTACGGCCCCCGCCGCGCGCTCGACATCGCCCTCCGCCGCCAGCGCGAGCACGGCATGGCGGGGCGCCAGGCGCAGTACGTGCTTGAGCGGGGCCAGATCGTCGCTGTCGCCGGAGCCGGGGAGTGCGAGGTCCACCAGGATGCAGTCGATGTCGTCCGTGAGCAGCCGCTCGGCCTCGGTGAGATTGCGGGCCGTACGGATACGGACGCGGGTGCCGGCCCCTTCCGGCAGCTCCGGAGCGGTGAACGTGCCCGCCGGGTCGTCGTCGATCACCAGCAGCGTGAGATCGCCGCCCCCGGAGTTCCCGGAGTTCCCGGAGGACCCGGAGTTTCCGGAGGACCCGGAAGTGCCGGTGGTCCCGGAAGTACCGGGGTCACCGATGGTCTCGGCGGCGGGCTGCGTCTCCACGGTCGAACCTGTGCGCTGTTGCGGTACGGGTACGGGTACGGGTGCCGACATCGGTCTGGGTTTCCTTCCCTCCCCCCGAGGGCGCGGGTGGCACGACGATCGACGTTCCACCAGACGGGGACCATAGCGGTAGCGCACGCTCCAGTGGAATGGCATAAGGATGAAGAGCCACCGTCATATGCCGCCCGCCACACCGCATCCGGCGCGATTCGGGCATCGGTGGCCATGACATACATCACGTATGGCCTGGCCGTCGCCCCTTTCGGCATGCTCCACGTCACACGTGGAGCATCCGAGGCAGACCAGTGGAACACCCAAGGAACACCCGTCAAGCGCCCATGAAGCACCGGTGAAACGCACGTGGATCACGCGTGGGACCGCATGCGCGAGGCCGGTCGTACGGGGCCGGCCGTACGAGATCGGCGGCAGGGTCGGGGGGACGAACAGCAGGGTCGGGGGACGACCAGCCGGGGCGGGGGAGACAACGGAAGGCCGCGCGTATGTCACCCGTACGAGACCTCGGACAGACGACGTGTGCGAGTTCTGTGCGATTCCCGTGCGGAACCCCGTACGGGTCTCAACGGGGACCCATGCAGGTCTCGTACGTGACCCCCGTGGCCCCCGTGGCAACTGGGCCCGTGGGATCCCCGTGACCCCTGGGGTCCCGTGAGTCTCATATGAGTTCCGCGCGCGCCCTATTGGAGGCAATCGCCCTACTTGTCCGGGCGTACGACCCCGAGAATCTGCATCGAGCCCGCGCCCGCCAGCGTCACATTCCGTCCAGGCCTCGGCGCGTGCACGATCGCGCCGTCGCCGATGTACATCCCCACATGACTGGCGTCCTGGTGGTAGATGATCAGATCGCCGGGCCGCATGTCCTGCACCGGGATCCTCGGCAGCAGTCGCCACTGCTCCTGCGAGGTGCGCGGGATGGGCCGGCCGGCCGCCGCCCACGCCTGTGAGGTCAGCCCGGAGCAGTCGTACGAGGACGGCCCCTCCGCGCCCCAGACGTACGGCTTGCCCAGCTGCGCCGTCGCGAAGGCGATCGCCTTCTTGCCCGCCGCGCTGCCCTGGCGGTTGATCTCCGTGATCGCGCCCGAGCCCAGCCAGGCGGACTGGGCCCGGAACGCGGCTTCGCTCTCCAGCCGCGCCAGCCGTGCCCGCTCTTCCTTCTCCAGGCTCGCCTCAAGCTTCTTGGCGGCGGAGATCTGCTTGGTGATCTCCTTCTTCGCCTTTTCCTTCTTGACGCGGTTGCTTTCGAGCTGCCCCCAGTGGGTGCTCGCGTCCACGGTGTAAGTCTTCAAGTCCTCCTGCGCCCTGGTCAGTTCGGCGATGAGGTCCCTGGTGGCCTTCTGGCCCTGCTGTATTCGTCCGACGCCGTCGAGGAAGAGCTGCGGATCGTCGGTGAGGATGAGCTGCGCCTCGGGCGGCAGCCCTCCGCCGCGGTACTGCGCGCGGGCCGCGGCGCCCGCCTGCTCCTTGAGCGCGTCGAGCCGCAACTGGCCCTGGACCAGGTCCTCCGCCAGCGAGACGACCTCGGCGGACTGCTTCTTGGTCTGCTCGTCGGCGAGGTTGTACGCGTCGGTCGCGGACGCGGCCTTCTGGTAGAGGCGGTCGATCTCTTCGCGTACGTCGTCGAGGGACTTCCCGTCCCGGGTGACCGCGTCCCCGGTGACCGACGTGACCCCCGGCGGGAGTTCGACCGGCGGCGGGGGAACGGCCGGCGGGGACGGGGCGTTGAGAGCCGCGGGCGCGGCGATGGGGACAACCGGCGCGGGGGGCGGCATCGGCGTCGCGTACGCGCGGTTCAGCAGATCCGGTGATGCCAGGACGGCCAGGGCGCACACCATGGTGATCGCGGCAGCGGCACTGCGACGTCGGTTCACAAGCTCCCCCTCCGAGCCAATCCGGTCCACCCAGTTGGCCAAATAAGCCCAAAACGCGCTTTCGTCGCCTATCCGACTTATCGTCAGCAAGTGCTGCCGCCGTCGCGATCGTGTCATGTCCTCCGGGAAAGGGACAGAGGGGTCCCGCACCTCACAGGACTCATTCACCCCACTGTGGACGAACGGGCACCCAATGGTGTTCCCGTGGTCACATCCGGTTGCCCGCGCCGCCGTGAGGATCCCCCGCCGCGCCACCGGAACGAGGCGCAGGTACGGGCGCGGGCGCGGGCACGGCCCCGGAAGTGGAACCGGAACCGGAAGCGGAACCGGAAGCGGAAGCGGCCCGAGGTGCCAGCGCCGCCCACTCCACCGTCACCTCGCCCTGCCGCCACCGGCGCGCGTCGTCCACGAGCGGCCAGTCCGCCGCCAGTTCGCGTACGGCCCTGACCCACCGCTGCCGCGCGCCGAGCGACGCGTACGGAGCCGCCGCCGCCCACGCCCGGTCGAAGTCGCGCAGGAAAGCGTGGACCGGCTCACCCGGCACATTGCGGTGGATCAGCGCCTTGGGCAGCCGTTCCGCCAGATCGGACGGCCGGTCGAGCGAGCCGAGCCGGGTCGCGAAGGTGACCGTCCGCGGCCCCTCGGGCCCGAGCGCCACCCAGACGTGCCGTCGGCCGATCTCGTCGCACGTCCCCTCCACCAGCAGCCCGCCCGGCGCGAGACGCGCGCACAACCGCGCCCAGACCGCGGCGACCTCGCCCTCCTCGTACTGCCGCAGCACATTGGCCGCCCGTACGAGCAGGGGCCGTGCGCCGCCGTCCAGCGGCAGTTCGAAGCCGCCGTGGAGGAAACGGAGGCCGTCGCGCTCGTACGGGAGGGCGGCCGCGACCCGGGCCGGCTCGATCTCGATCCCGACGACCTCGGTACGGGGATCGGCCGTACGCAGCCGCCGCAGCAGTTCGACCGCGGTCCAGGGGGCGGCTCCGTACCCCAGATCCACCACGACGGGCGCGCCAGGCGAGCGGCGCAGCGCGGGTCCGTGTACGGCGGTGATCCAGCGGTCCATGCGGCGCAGCCGGTTCTGGTGCGTGGTGCCCCGCGTCACGGTGCCCACCGGACGCACGGTGCCCACCGGGCGTGACGGGCGCGACGGGCGCGACGAGCGGGACAACCCGGACGGGCGGGACGAGCGGGACGGAGGGACCGGGGGCACCATGGGGACGAGGGTAACGACACGCCGTACGGCAGGACCTACGGCGAAGCAGGACGTACGGCGAGAGCAGGACGTACGGCGACGGCGGGGCGGAACGCCTTGGTGGCCCGGCCCGGCACCCCGTCGACCCCTCGATGGTTGAGCCGTTCGCCGTAATGATTTGGCAAAGTGGAAAAGGCGGCGGAAATGCGAGAGCCCATTCCGCTGTTGAAGGCCTTCGGAGGGACCCGCACCCCCTCCCCTTTGCCGTGCCCCCGAGCGGCTCCCCGAGCGAGAGGCCGTAGACGTGAGTCAGTACGTGTCCCGTATCGCCGGCACGTTCACAGGACCGGCTCGACCGCCCCGCCTCCGGCTCCCCGGCCAGCACCGCCGGCCCCGTCGGATCGCCATGCTCAGCGTCCACACCTCCCCGCTGCACCAGCCGGGCACGGGCGACGCGGGCGGTATGAACGTCTATATCGTCGAGCTGGCGAAGCGCCTGGCCGCCATCGACATCGAGGTGGAGATCTTCACCCGTGCCACGGCCGGCGGCCTGGATCCCGCCGTGGAACTGGCTCCCGGTGTGCTCGTACGGCATGTCGACGCCGGCCCGTACGAGGGTCTGGCCAAGGAGGAGCTGCCCGCGCAGCTCTGCGCCTTCACCCACGGCGTGATGCAGGCCTGGGCCGGCCACCGCCCTGGCTACTACGACCTCGTCCACTCCCATTACTGGCTCTCCGGCCATGTCGGCTGGCTCGCCTCCGACCGCTGGGGCGTCCCCCTCGTACACGCGATGCACACCATGGCGAAGGTCAAGAACGCCTCGCTCGCGGAGGGCGACAGGCCCGAACCCGCGGCCCGGGTCATCGGCGAGACCCAGATCGTGCGCGCCGCCGACCGGCTGATCGCCAATACGGCGGAGGAGGCCGGTGAACTCGTCCGTTTCTACGACGCGGAACCCGCGAAGGCGGCCGTCGTCCACCCCGGGGTGAACCTGGACTGTTTCTGTCCCGCCGACGGCCGCGCCGCCGCGCGCGCCCGGCTGGGGCTGCCGCAGGACGCGTTCATTCCGCTCTTCGCCGGCCGTATCCAGCCGCTGAAGGCCCCGGATGTGCTGCTGCGGGCCGTGGCCGTGCTCCTGGACCAGCTTCCCTCGCTGCGCGGGAGGCTGGTCGTACCGGTCGTCGGCGGTCCGAGCGGTACGGGTCTGGCCAAGCCGGAGGGGCTCCAGAAGCTCGCCGCGCGGCTGGGGATAGCGGATGTGGTGCGGTTCCGGCCGCCGGTCGGGCAGGACCGGCTGGCGGACTGGTTCCGGGCGGCGAGCGTGCTGGTCATGCCCTCGTACAGCGAATCCTTCGGCCTGGTCGCCATAGAGGCCCAGGCGGCGGGCACCCCGGTGGTGGCCGCAGCGGTGGGCGGGCTGCCGGTGGCGGTACGGCACGGGGAGACCGGTTTCCTCGTCCCCGGCCATGACCCGGCGGAGTACGCGCGGGTGCTGCGGGAGTTCGTCGACCACCCGGAGCTGGTCGACCGGATGGGCGCGGCGGCCTCGCGCCATGCCGAGTCCTTCGGCTGGGACACGGCGGCCTCGGCGACGGCGGACGTGTATCTGGCCGCCCTGCACGATCACCGGCGTCGCGTACGCTCGCACCATGGCTGACGTACAGCGGGCCGGTGAACGGGCCGGGGAACGGGCTGAGGAAAAGGCCGGGGAACGGGCCGAGGAAAAGGCCGGGGAACGGACAGAGGAACGGGCCGGGCAGTGGTCCGACCAGGCCGCGCTCGCGAACCGCGTCATCGAACAGACCCTGGCCTCCGCCGAACTGGAGTGGGAGAGCCCGGCGCGCGGCTCCTACGTCGTCACCCTCCCCGGCACCCGCAAGCTCTCCACCACCTGCTCCCTCCTGGTCGGCCACCACGCGCTCTCCGTCAACGCCTTTGTGATCCGGCGCCCCGACGAGAACGCCGAGGGCGTCCACCGCTGGCTGCTGGAGCGCAACCTCAAGCTGTACGGGGTGAGTTACGCGGTCGACCGCCTCGGCGACATCTATCTGACCGGCAAACTCCCGCTGGCCGCCGTCACCGAGGACGGGATCGACCGGCTTCTGGGCTCGGTGCTCGAAGCGGCGGACGGTGCCTTCAACACCCTGCTGGAGCTGGGGTTCGCGAGCGCGATCCGCAAGGAGTACGCCTGGCGGGTGTCCCGGGGCGAGTCCACCCGGAATCTGGACGCGTTCGCCCATCTGACCCGGGGCCCGTCGGCCTGACGTGGGCCTGACGTCGGCCTGAGGTCCGCCTGACGTGGGCCTGACCTCCGTCTGACGTCGGCCTGACGTCCGGCCGGCTTCTGTCCGGGTGCCCCCTCGCGGTCCCCGCGTTCCCCGCGGTCCCCGCGTTCCCCGCGGTCCCCCTGAGTCATCGCACACCTCTTCTGAGTCATGGCACGCCTCTTCCCTGGTGCTCGTACGCCATGGCATGCTCACCGCAGACGCACACCTGAACGTCGTTCATATACATGGAGGAGCGTTATGGGGTACGGACAGGAGCAACAGGGGCGGGGCCAGGTCGGGAGGCGGACCCTGCTGGGCGGCGCCGTCGCCGTGGCCGCCGCCGGGGCGATGGCCACCGGAGCGCCGGCGGCGACCGCGGCGCCCACCACGCCCGGAGCCCTCACCGCCCCCGGCCCGTCCGGGACATCCCGCCCGCCCCGCACCTCCGCGCTCTGGCGGGAGTTCGCCGAGTCGCCGTACACCCACCCGCAGATCCCGTACGTCGGGAAGGCCGGGCAGCGCGCGGGCGCCGACCGCTTCCCCCGGCACCGCGTCGTGGCCGATGTGCGCGCGTACGGCGCCAAGGGCGACGGTTCCGTGGACGACGCCCCCGCGATCAACCGTGCCCTCGCCGCTGCCGGAGAACGCGGCGGGGGCACGGTCACCATCCCGCCCGGCACCTACCGGATCGACGACGCGATCCGGATCGGCCACAGCGATGTCGTCCTGCGGGGCGCGGGCAGCGGCCGTACCAAGCTCTACGCGACCAAGAACCTCACCGAGCTGATCGGCCCCTACGGCAGCCGCTACGGCGGCGACAAGTCGAGCTGGTCCTGGGCCGGCGGGCTCATCTGGCTCTGCCCGCAGGGGCGTTGGGACACCCTCACCACCGCCATCAAGGAGCGCGCCTGGCCCTTCGAGGGCTGGACGGGGAACAAGCGCGACGAGTGGCGCACACTCACCGGCGTCGGCCGCGCCCGGCGCGGCGACCGGAGCGTGACCGTACAGGACGCCTCGAAGCTGAAGCGCGGACAGCTCGTCCTGCTCCGGCTCGTCGACGACACGGACCACACCCTCCTGGAGCACATGGCGGGCGGCGGCCCCGGCACCGAGGCGTACGACTGGGACGCCATGACCAAGCTGACGTCGTACGTCCCGTACGAGTGGCCGATACGCGTCACGGCCGTACGGGGCGGGAAGGGCGGGAAGGGCGGGAAGGTCACCCTGGAGCGCCCGCTCCCGCTGGACGTACGCCCGGAGTGGGACCCGCGGTTCACCACGCTCGTCACGCCGCTGACCGGCTCGGGTGTGGAGGGGCTGACGCTGGAGGCGGTCGAGACACCGCAGTCGCAGCATCTGCTGGACAAGGGGTACAACGGGGTCGCGTTCCAGTGCGCGTACGACTGCTGGGCCGACGATGTCGTCGTACGCCATGTCGACAACGGCTTCGGGCTGATCGCCGCGTCCGCCTGCACCCTGAGCCGTACGCGGGTCGCGGGCCGTGGCGCGCACCATCCGTACTACTGCCGCGAGGGCTCGCACGACAATCTGATCGAGGACTTCGTGATCGAGCGCCGTACGGTCCCGGCGCCGGCGGGCACCCAGCTCCACGGCATCAATGTCGAGGGCCTGTCCAGCTACAACGTCTGGTCGCGCGGGCTGATGGAGATGGGGACGTTCGACACGCACCGGGGGATGCCGTTCGCCAACGTACGGACGGAGATCACGGTCACCAACGACGGCCGGCACGGCGGGGACGCGATCGCGGGACCGCTGTACGGGGCGCGGTTCACGCACTGGAACGTCACCGTCACCAATGAGCGCGCGGGCCTGATCAAGATCGACGAGATCGCTCCGTACAGCGTGACGGCGGGGATCAGCGAGGTCCGCGAGTTCGACCAGACCGACGTACCGGACTTCACGGGCGAGCTGCACGCGAGGCTGGAGGCGTACGGCCGCCCTGAGGACATCAGACCGCGGAACCTGTACGAGGCGCAGCGCGGCGTGGACTGACGACGCGCGCGGGAGTGCGGGCGGGAGCGTGGACGGAGGCGGGCGGCCGAGGCGGCCGGAGAGCGGCGGGCGGCCGAGGCGGCCGGGGGCGGGGGCGGTGGCGGGACGGAGCGCGGCAGGAACGCGTCCGCCGTTCACATATGTGGCTGAATCGACCCGTCCCCCTGCACGCCTTCCCAGGCCGAAGGCCCGTAGACGACCTCCGTGACGGTTTCCTCGTCATGTTTCGTACGCCTGACGACCAGGGCCCCGCTGTCGTGCAGAAGATATCGGTAGCGCACCGCGTCCCGGTCCTCGTAGGAGACGACGCGATTGGACGATTCGATGCCCGGCGGGATCGCTGCCGGAAGCATGGTGACGTGGACTGTCATAAATCGACTGTACGTCTGGCCTCCGCCCGGCAGCCATATGTGAACGTATCGCCCATCGGGCGTCAGTCGACGGCGGGCGGCGAGACGCACGGACGGACACCGCCGAGCGCACCACGCCCGCCGCGCCCGCCGGAGAAACCGTGCTCGGTGAGCACCCGCCCGCCGTCGAGATAGCCGTACAGACCGGCGGCGGGGTACTCGATGATGTCCTCCGGCAGTTCATGCACCGAGAACCACCGCAGATCGAGACACTTCGCGGGCTCCCGGTTCTCGGGCTCGCCCTCCCACTCGGTGGCCTCGAAGAAGAACCCGATCCGCTCGATCTCCGGCGACTGCCGATGATGCACGGTGTGTACGAGCCGCAGCCGCCCGGGATCGACCCGTACACCGGTCTCCTCGTACAGCTCCCGCGCGGCCCCGCTCCTCAGCGTCTCCCCCCGATCGAGCTTCCCCGACGGCGCGTGCCACCGCCCGTACCCGTACGCCCCACCGCGCTGCGAGAGCAGGAGCTTGTCCCCGTCGCGCAGGAAGACATGCGTATCGATCACGGGTACCGCGGGCATGGGCTGTACGTTCATGGATTCACCGGTGGTCGTCGGGTCTGGTGTGGCTGCCGACGCTACCGGTGAGGGAGGGGACGACGTCGGCGATTCGGCGCGCTACATCCGTCGGAGTGGCGGTGGTGGTGTCCAGCGGCAGCACCCGCACACCCATCGTCCTGAGCGTTCGCGCCGCTTCGGCGTACAGGGCGACCTCGCGCGCGGGGAAGGCGGGATCGAGATGGTACCGATGGCGGGCGCCGCGACGGGCGAGCCGTTCGGCGACGACGGCCGGACCGGCGGTGAGGATGACCGCGAGATCGGGAAGCAGGATGTCGGCGTTGAGCGCGAGCAGGAACGGCACCGGGACGTCGTCGAGCTGTTGCAGCACAAGGGTGGACGCGAGGTACCGGTCACAGACGACGGTCTCACCGGCCTCAAGACGCGGCTCCAGCTCGACGTCGATGTGCTCGTACCGATTGGCCGCCACGAGGCAGGCGAGGGCACGGCCATGAAGATGGTCGGCGTTGGCGCGGATGAACTTTCCCAGATCGCTCGTCGAGGGCTCGGCTGTGGTGTGGACGGTGTTGCCGCCTCGGCGCAGCAGGCCGCCGAGTTCAGCGACGGCGGTGGTCTTCCCGACGGCACCGGGGCCGTCGAGCGTGATGAACAGTCCGCGGCGCCCGGTCATGCGGCCGTTCCTGTCGCGCGGTTGCGGGCGTGCTGTTCACGAGTCAGCGCGGCGAGAGCGGCGCGCACCTCGGGGAGGCGTACGTCGCCGAACTGGATGCCGACGGAGAAGTTGAACTCGTCACGGCCGCGCATGGATTCGTCGGCGCCGTCCTGGGTGAGGTCGACGTCGGAGTACGCGAGCAGCCTCTCGGGACTGTGGCCGGCCTCGGTGAGCGTCTTCCAGACCGGAGTGCCGGGGTAGGGGCGGAACTCGAACACCGAGGCACGGAAGGTGCCGCCGTGGCGGTCGGCCAGATTCCACAGGTTGTGGATGTGACGAACGGTCGCCTGAAGGTCGTCGTGCCGCTCGCCGGGATATCCGAGGATGAAGTACCCCTTGACGCCGATACCGCGCTCCAGCAGCCGCCGGGTGACGCTCTCGGTCATGCGGGCGGTGATGCGCTTGTCCATGTCGGCGAGGACGCGGTCACTGCCCGACTCGATACCGAGGGCCACCTCGCGCAGCCTGTTGCGGGCGAGGGTGTCGAGCATGTTCGTGTCGACGCGGTGCAGGACGTTGATGCGGCCCGTCGCGTCCCACACGAATCGGTCGCCGATACGGTGACGGGTGAAGGCTTCCATCTGCGGTCGGATCACGTTGGCGGCGCCGAGGAACAGGTCGTCGACGAAGCGGAAAGCCGTTGCTCCGTGGGTGTCGTGGAGTACTTCCAACTCGGTGATGATGTTCTCGGGGGCACGGGCACGGATCTTCACGTCGGGGTTGGCGGAGACGGCGGCGCCGCAGAAACCGCAGTCGTACGGACATCCCCTGCTGCCGACGATGTTCGCTTCCGTCCGGCCGTCATCGGCCACGTAGGGGTCCTGTGGCAGGAAGACGCGGTTCACCATCGGCAAGGTGTCGATGCCGGGTGAGAGCCACCGCGCGGTGTCGCCACCGCGCGCGAGGCCGACGTTGTTCCGGCCGAGCAGCCTGTCGCGCCACATGACGCCGGGCAGGTCCGCGCGCCGCCGGTGGTCGCCGAGCAGGGCGGCCACACGGGGTTCGCCTTCCCCGATGACGAGGGCACGCAGGTTCGCCATACGGGGGTCGGCGAGGATGCGCTCGGGCATGGCCCGCGCGTGGTGTCCTCCGACCATGACCGCGATGTCGGGGCGGAGGCCGGCGGCGATCCGTGCCGACATCTCGTAGGTGGGTGCGAGGAGATTCATGCCCACCCAGCGGGGGCGGGCGGTGTTGATGAGCGCGATGGTTCCGGCGATGCCGAGACCGTGTGCCTCGGCGTCCAGCACCCCGACGTTGAATCCGCCGATTTCCTGGGCGTAGGTCGCGATGTAGGCCATGCCGAGTACGGGCAGGGTGTAGTCGTTCACCCTGGGCCGTACGCCGTAGTCGCGTAACGGGGCGTTGACGAACAGGGCGTCCAGGGGGCGGGTCGAGTCGCCACCGGCGATCAGATCGGGTGTCGAGCCGATACTGGCGATCCGGTCAGGTGCGGTGTCTTCCTCCGTGCTGAGCGTTGCGGACATGGCTCCCCCAGGTAAGAGTGAACAGCGTCAGGGCGTGGAGTACATGGGAGTCGGGCGCCCAGCGATGCCACAGGCCCTCGAACTCCCGCTCCGTGGAGGGCAGTTCGAGGGACGCGGGGGCTGCCTTGCGCGCCCAGGTGCGCACGGCGAGGTCGCCATGCGGATACACCGAGAAGTCACCTGTGTAGTCCGCGGATGCCGCTGCGGCGGTCCACGGCCCGATACGGGGGACCTCGATGAGGTCTTTTGTCAGACGGTCGGCCTCAAGAGTGCGCCAGCGCTCGCCGTTGCCGAGGTAGGCCTCTGCCGCGGCACGCAGGGCCGTTCTGTTGAAGGCGGCGCCCACAGCGGTGAATTGCCTGTCGGTGAGAGAGAGGACGGTGTCGGCGTCGGGGACCAGGGCGGACGAACCAGCAAAAGTCTCGATTGTACGACCATAAGCGGCGCAGTAGTCGCGGTACACCTTCTTCGCTTGTCCCGCCCTGACGACTTGGCGCAGTAAGGCGGTGGTGATCGCGTCCCACAGGGATGGGTTGGTGAGCCGGGCGACGGTGCCCAGAGAGGCCAGCCGACCGACAAGCGGCGCCGCTTCGAGGTCGCGTGGAAGGTCCTCGGACGATGTGAGCGCGACGGGCGGCGGGTCGGCCTGCGCGGACCCGGGAGCGTCGCCGACGGAGTGGATGATCAGTCCGTCGCCGCGCCAATGAGCGAGCCAGACGGCCCCTTGGTGTTCGACGACGCGCAGTGCCTCGCCCCTGTCCGTCTCGTGCCATCCAGGATGTTCCGTGATGATCGTTGTACTCATGCGCTCGATTCCGGCTGTGTCGGCGAACTTGCGTTGCGGTAGATCCTGGCAGCGGTGGCAGGTGATGGACGTGGATTGCTGAAGTCGGATCTCCTGCGTGGTGCCGTGTCCATCGCCGTCGGCATGGAACGCGAGGAAGCCGACGATGCGGGGCATCCACGACGGGCCCGGCTCGGCAAACCGGCGGCATGGGGCTGCCTCATCGATCGCGTCGCGAGAATTCCGGCGTGTCACCGGTGAAGTCTTGTGACAGAGCTTAAATACGGGTTCGACGCCCATTAGGGTCCCGGTGCATGGCTCCTGTCTACGAGCACGCCGACAGACTTTTCACGCTGCTGAACAGACTCGTACGCCGTCCGAGGAAAGGTGAATTACCCGATCAGGTCAAGGACCGGGACGGGTTACCCGTCGTCTGGCTGATAGGGGACGACCAGGATGATCTGGCCGAGGGAACGAGGCGCTCCCTGAGCACGGCCGAACCGTGGCGCGTCCCGCACGAGTTCATCGACATGTCCGCGATGTGGGCCGAGGTCGAAGGCTCGCGCAGTGAAGGTGAGCAGAGCCTGTCGCCGGAATGGAAACAGGCGGAATTGTATAGACGCGTTCTTGTCAAACTCGCGCAGGAGTATTCATCGGCGAGTAACGGACACGACAGACGTGTGCGGTTCCGGAGGTTCGGGCTCGTCAACTGGCTTCTGGAAATGACCTACACCGCGAACGAACCCGACCCTCAGCACGACAGGGACATGCTGCGCCGATTGCGCGACCGGGAACTCCAGCGCAGACCGCTGCTCGGCTTCCTGCGCAGTCCGGGCACCGAGGTGGCGCTGACAGCACAGGTACCCTGGTGGGCGTACCTGTTCGGGCTGCATGTCCTTCCGCTCGTCTGGTTCCGGGCCTGGCGCGTTCTCGGCAGTGAGTACCGGTGGCTGCTGCACCAGCCGTACATGGCGCCCCGCGACCCCGGGACCTTCAGCGGTTTCGCCCTGCGTCTGACGCAGCCCCGCTGGGGTGGTGAAGACCCCGAACAGGTCGGCAAAATGCTGATCAACGCCTTTCTGGAAGATCTCCGCGTGGCATACCGGCGCCGTATCTGGCGCCGTCGCGCCGCTCGCCGTACCGCCTACTGCGTGGCGTTCCTCAAGGGTGTGAGCACCGACAACCGCGGCCGGGCGCTGGTCCGTTCACTCATCGACGTACGGAACGACACCGGCGCCTTCGATCCGCTGCTGCTCGTCGTCAGCAGCGGGCACGCCGAGCACGGCCACCCGAGGGTGCGGGGGCTGACCGAGGATCTCTACGAGGTCTGGAAGCACAAGCTCCGGGACGCGGGTGGCGGTCGCACGGCCGGCCTGTGGTATCTGCCCATCGAGGTGGGGCCGCCTCTGCCGGTCGACGACTCCGACTACGAGCGGCAGGAGGAACAGGCCCGTATGGCCGCCCGGTTCACCACGGACCGGCCCCCGGCCTGGGCCCGCCGTGGAGTGACCGTCGCCGCCACCACCCTCGCGCTCGTGCTGCTCGGCGTGGCGGGGGCCTACGCGTACAACGCCGAACAGCGGTGGCAGGAGCGGCACTGCGGTCTGAGCCGGTCCCATCCGGACGCGGACACCCTGGAGCGGCAGGACGCGACCGGCGAGTGCGTCGGCGTCGCCGCGCACGGCTACGCCTTTGGCGCCGCGGACGAGCGTCTCAAGAAGACCCTCGCGACGATCGACCGCCAGAACGACGAGGCCGACAAGATCCACAGTGACGCACCGCGGCGGCCCGTGGTGACGCTGGTACATCTGTCGGCGCTGCTCAGCAGCCCGGGAAAGGGGCAGGCGGCCAGCGCCCTCTCGTATGTACGGGAGGCCCTGCAAGGCGCGGCCAGTGCCCAGCGGAGGCAACTCGACAAGCGGGGGGACTCCGATCCCGTCCTGCGGATCTACCCGGCCAGCGCCGGTTCCGGAATGCGTTACGGGCCCAAGGTCGTCGCGACGATCGAACGCATGATGCGCACCGACCCGACCGTTGTCGGTGTCACCGGGCTCGACCAGAGCCGGAAAGCGACGATCACGACCATAGGCGAACTCACGCGTGTCGGTCTGCCGATGGTGGCCACAACCCTGTCCGCGGACTCCCTCGACGACCACTCGCCCCTCTACTACCAGGTGTCGCCGCAGAATCGGAGGGAGGCGGCGGTCGCCGCGGCGTACGCCTCGCACCTGGCGGGGACGGGGAAGCTGAAGCGCGCGGTACGGATCGTCCACTCGGCCGATCCGACCGACGAGTACAGCAGGAACCTGAGCGACGACGCCGCCAAATCCTTCGATGCCGAAGGCTTCACGGTCGAGAGACAGAGCTACAAACCGTCGCCCGCGCCCGCAGGCACCTCCGGGCACCCGGGGGCCCAGTCGGTGGGCGAGAAGGCCTGCGGGTATGACGGGCTGGTGTTCTTCGCGGGACGCTCGGAGGACTTCGAGACCGTCCTCTCGTCGTCCAACGACTCCTGCGGATCCAGCCCGCCGGCCTTCCTCGGCGGCGACGACGTGGCGCGGCTCGCGGCCGACCCCACGCGGCGCGGCGCGTACCCGAGAGTGCCCTACGAATTCCTCGACTTCACGCGCGGGGCGGCGTCCTGCGAGGGCGACAGTGATCTGTACAGCACCATGAAGCGGCTGTTCCCCGACGAGTGCGAGCAGGTGAAGAGCACCTCGCTCGACGGACACGCGGCGCTCGCCTTCGACGCGGTCAACCTGTATCTCAAGGCGGTCGGCAGGCTCCAGGACACCGCGCCCCAGCTGCCGCTCACTTCGCCCGCGGTGTGGCACGCGATCAGCAGCATCCACGGGGACGCCGCGCTGGACGGAGAGAGCGGGCGCATCGACTTCGGCGGAGTGGTGGACCAGCAGATCCCACTCGACAAGCTCATCTCGATCCAGCGCGTGGACGGCGCGAAGCCGCCGGTCCAGACCGGCTTCTGCGGGCTCTGGGGCACTTCGCGCGAGAGCACGTGGTGCCCGGATCCGGAGCGGGGCGGGAGGTAGGGGGGTAGGCGGGGGGTAGGAGGGTGGTTCTGTGGGGTGGCTGTCTGCGGGTGAGGACCGAGGGGTAGTCGGGGTGGGCCGGTAGGTCCCGTGCCGCGTGGGGGCCGCCCCTCTGGGTTTGAGTTTCGCGATTCCGGGCCGGGCGTCAAGGGCGCTCCTTTGTCGCGTCGGCAAGCCGATTCCGCTGCGCTCCACCCTTGACTCCCGTCCCTCCATCGCAAGTGCGGGTGATGGGAGGGGCGGCCCGGGGGAAGGGGTCCCCGGGGGGCTCAGTTGGGGGTGCTGGTTTCTTTCCCGGCCTGTGGGCCGGTGGGTGGTCTGCGCGGTAGTGGAGTGGGGCGGCCCGGCACCGGCTCAGCGACTGACCGTCCGTTGCTTGTTGGGGTTCAGTCCCGTGTCTGAGATCCGTGACCGTGTGGCACCCCAAGCGCCAGGCGGACGAGCCCGCGCCCTTCCGATGGTCCGGATGGGCCGGTGTGTGTGTCCTTTTCGCCGGCCGGGGACCTGTGAGGACGCTTCTCGCGTCACGACGACACAAGAGACGTCCGGAGGACGCTGCCGGATCCATCTCCGTCCAGTTCTGCGGGAGATGGGCTCAGTAAGCCCCATCGGTGCCCCATATGCCCACTTTTGGAAGGGTGTTGGGGAGTGCCGTGAGGCGGTCGTGTGTCCTCAGTTGCGTTAGGCGGGTCCCAGAGCACAAACAGGCCCCCAACCGGCCCACCCACACCCGCCACGGGCACACCCACCCCACCGACCACCCACCCCAGACACGGGACTGAACCCCAACAGACAACGGACGGTCAGTCGCTGAGCCGGTGTTGTCACCGCCCCATTCCACTGCTGCGCAGACCACCCACCGGGCCGCAGGCCGGGAAGGAAACAGACACCGGCAACTCAGCCCCCCGGGGACCCCTTCCCCCGGGCCGCCCCTCCCACTGATCCGCACTTGCGATGGAGGGACGGGGGTCAAGGGTGACCGAAGGTCATCGCGCAGCGACGCGACAAAGGAGCGCCCTTGACGCCCGGCCCGGAATCGCGAAACTCAAACCCAGAGGGGCGGCCCCCACGCGGCACGGGACCTACCGGCCCACCCCGACTACCCCTTGGTCCTGACCCGCAGCCGACCCCTCAGCGGTCGGTTTTGCCCCGTTTCCCCGTCCCGGGTGCCCGCGATCCCCTCCCGTTCCTCCTGCCCCTGCCCTTCCCTGTGCCCTTTCCCCTGCCCTTCCCCTTCCCCCGCCCCGTCCTCCTCCGACAGTCCCCGCATCAGCAACCAGTACCCCAGCCCCGCCACCGTCCCCAGTACGGCGCACGCGCCCCACAGCCACTCCGCGCCGAACCGGTCGATGATCGGTCCCGACATCAGCGGGCCGACCAGGCCCGCCACCGACCAGGACATGGTGTACATGCCCTGGTACCGGCCCCGGCCGTGCACCGGGGAGAGGCGTACCACCAGTCCGGTCTGGGTGGGGGCGTTGACGATCTCGGCCAGAGTCCATACACACACGGTCAGGGTGTAGAGGGTGAGCGACGACCCGGCGAACGCCGTCAGGCCGAAGCCGTAGCCCGCGAGTACCGACGAGAGAATCAGCAGCCGTCGCGCGTCGCGGTGCTGGATGAGGCGGGTGACCGGGATCTGCAGGACCACGATCAGTACGCCGTTGACCGCGATGGCCGTGCCGTAGTCGACGCTGGTGAAACCGTCGGCGCCCATGGCCACCGGCAGACCGACGAAACCCTGCTGGAAGATGAGCGCCACGACGAAGGACAGTGTGACGACGCTCATGAAGCGGCCGTCCCGCAGGACGGTCCCCAGCCCGACGTCCGTACCCGCCGCCCCGGCCGCTACCTCCGCACCCGCACCCGCGCCCGCACCAGCACCTACACCCGCGCCCGCGCCCTCCGCACCCGGCCCCACTCCCGCCACTCCCGCCACTCCCGCCACCCCCGCCTTCCCCGCACCGGACGTACGCTCCGGCCGGGACTCCGGGAGCTTCAGGAAGATCAGTACGGCGCAGGCGAGGGTCATCGCGGCCTCGCCCAGGAAGCCCGCCAGGTAGCTGTACTGCGCGATGAAGCCCGCGCCCGCCGAGGAGATCGCGAAGCCCAGGTTGACCGCCCAGTAGTTGAGCGAGAACGCCCGCACCCTGTCCTCGGGTCTGACGATGTCCGCCATCATCGCCTGCACGGCGGGGCGTGAGGCGTTCGAGGTCATTCCCACCAGGAAGGCGACGGCGGCGATCGACACCGGGTCCCGCATGAAACCGAGCAGCGCCACCGAGGCGGCCGTCGACGACTGGGCGATCAGCAGGGTGGGCCGTCGGCCGAGCCGGTCGGTCATGACCCCGGCGCCCAGGGACGAGACGACCCCGCCGAGCCCGTGGAGTGAGGCGACCAGCCCGGCGTAGGAGGCCGAGTAACCCCGGTCCAGGGTGAGGTAGAGCGCCATGAAGGTGGCGACGAAGGCGCCGAGCCGGTTGACCAGTGTGCTCGTCCACAGCCACCAGAACTCCCGGGGCAGCCCAGAGACGCTCTCCCGTGCGGCGCGTCTGACACCGGCGACCGAACTGGCGACGGACATACGTTTCCCCCCGAGGCCGTGGCCGGCTTGTGGCCGGGCGGCCGGATCAGTGGCCCGATGGATGACCGGACGACGTGGGTGGCCGCACGGTGTACGTGACCGGACGACGCGCGAGACCCGAGCAGACCCGAGCACGCCCGAGCGCCCGAGCAGACCCGAGCACGCCCGAGCAGACCGGAGTGGACCCCGCACGGGCCCGAGTGGACCCGCACGGACCCGAGCAGACCCGTGCGACCGGCGGACGACCCGGACCGACGGCCGGTAAGTGGCCGAGCAGCCAATGGAAACTTACGTACGAGAGCCCGACAGGCGCCAGTCAATTGACGGCCGTCGTCAATCGAGGCAGGGGCTCCAGGTGCTCAAGGCGGGTCCATTAGGCTCGGGCCCATGGCCGACGCACCGTACAAGCTGATCCTCCTCCGCCACGGCGAGAGCGAATGGAACGCGAAGAACCTGTTCACCGGCTGGGTGGACGTCAACCTCACCGACAAGGGCGAGAAGGAGGCAGTCCGCGGCGGTGAGCTGCTCAAGGACGCCGGCCTGCTGCCCGACGTACTGCACACCTCCGTCCAGAAGCGCGCCATCCGCACCGCGCAGCTCGCGCTGGAGGCCGCGGACCGTCACTGGATCCCGGTCCACCGTTCCTGGCGGCTGAACGAGCGCCACTACGGCGCGCTCCAGGGCAAGGACAAGGCGCAGACGCTCGCCGAGTTCGGCGAGGAGCAGTTCATGCTGTGGCGCCGCTCGTACGACACCCCGCCGCCCGTCCTCGCGGACGGCGCGGAGTTCTCGCAGAGTGACGACCCCCGCTACGCCACGATCCCGAGCGAACTGCTCCCGCGCACCGAGTGCCTCAAGGACGTCGGCGTACGGATGCTGCCGTACTGGTACGACGCGATCGTCCCGGACCTGCTGACCGGCCGTACGGTCCTGGTCGCCGCCCACGGCAACAGCCTGCGCGCCCTGGTCAAGCACCTGGACGGCGTCTCCGACGAGGACATCGCGGGCCTGAACATCCCCACCGGCATCCCGCTCGTCTACGACCTCGACGCCGACTTCCACCCCCTCACCCAGGGCGGCACCTACCTCGACCCGGACGCGGCGGCGGCCGCGATCGAAGCCGTCAAGAACCAGGGCAAGAAGAAGTAGCCTTCCTCTTTGTGGCCCCCTGCCTGCGAATTTTTCGCGGGCAGGGGGCTTTTTGGCGCCTGGGGGCGTCGCTGTGCCGACAGAGGGATTCGGACCGTTGCCAGAGTTGCGCTGGAGAACCTCGGTGGCTGCCGGTACGACCGGTATGCTTGACCCGCCTTACCTGAACCTTTCTTGAATTCCTTGCGGGGGCAAGCGAGTTCCAGGGCCCCGGCCTGAAGAGCAGGCCGGCTGGAGGGGAAGGGGAGGTGGTGGACGTGAGTCTTGAGAAGGACAGGCCTCGTAGGTGGACCGGTGCTGAGAAATGGCAGGTCTGGCTTGCGGGGGTCGGCCTACTGATGACTGTCGCTACCGGCGTGATGCAGCTCGCTCGATGAGCGAGTCACGCGCGAGAACGGTCGGGATCGGGAGCTGTACATGCAGCGAGCCCGGTCTGCTGATAGGCGACCGGGCTCGTTGACTGCACGAGGGCCTGGATCCGGTTGCCGCCGGATCCGGGTCCTCTGGTCGTTCTAGGTGCTCCCAGCTTCTGAGAGCCATCTAGAGCTATCTAGAGCTATCTAGAGCTACCTCTATCCCAATCTCTCACGCGTATCCAATGAACTCAACTTCCTGTACGTGAACCCACATCTCTTCTTCTCTTCCGGCTAGTACTTCGCTGAAGCCTTGTCCAGCGTCTTTGGCTGAACGAAGAGTCGTTGTCTCTGGTGCTTGTAGTCCGCTCGCGTGGGAGATCGAAGCTATGGCCTTGCGCGTGCGCCCTGGTTGGAGGGCCATGCCGGGAACGGTCGGAGAAGCTCTTGCACTTCTCCGTACCGTCCGGGCCGACCCAGCACGCTCGGTGACGAAGGGCAGTTCGATGTCGTGGGCGACGCGGGGTGGCAGTACGAGCTTGTCCTCGCGCCCACCAACAGACTTGGAAAGCGTGTGGGTCTCGGCATGTTCTGGGCCAGAGACGCCACTTGTTGAGGGAGCTAAGTTGAGGTCGTGGACGACGAAGCGATCACCATCAGGCTTACGCGAGATCAAGCGTTCGTGCTGTCGGACTGGCTCTACCAAGTGATGTTCGAGTCCGACGATCTTGAGGGGATCGTGCGCGAACGAGCCGTCTGGTCACCGATCTACGCGATCTCGGGAACGCTGGACACAACGCTGAGCGAGATTTTCATGCCCGATTACGGCCCACGGCTCGAAGCGGCCAAGGAGCGACTCCGCGCCAACCTGTACGGAGGGGCCGACGAGCCGACGGTGCGGAGCGAGGATGGCTGATCTCCCGATCAAGGACCACGTCCAGCCCTTGTGCCCGCCGCGGCCACCGCACCACAAGCGCACCAAACCGAGCGGGGAACAGTGGGGAACCAGGGTGAAAGCAGCCGAACCCGACGAGACCACAACCTAGCCGTTCACCCAGGTCGACGCCCTAACCGACCCCGAAATGCCTCAGCTTCCCGAACTGATGGCCGGCAGTGTGCGCCCGGACACTCCAGCTTGAGCTGGTTCGCGCCTCCACAGATGGAAGGAGGCGTGCCACTGTGCTTGGAGCTTGGGGAGTGCGCGTGAGGCCAGGCCCTGTCCGGTCGATCTTCGGGGGCCGGGACACCTGGCGCGGCACCTCGCCGCGTTGGACCAGCGGGTGTCCGATCAGAACGACTGCGTAATTGTGGCCGGGAGGTCTGACAGCGGGAGTCAGTCGAGCCAGACGAGCATCGCGTCGTCGGTATCGGCGGCCGCCTCGAAGAACCGGGTGAGTCCGTCGTACCAAGAGCGGGCCCATGCAAGGGACTCGGGTTCGTCCCAGCCGAGGGGGTACACCTCGGCGCGGGTGAGTTCCGCGGGGTCGGCCCCCGCTATGAGCTGGTCGTAGCTTGTGGTGCGCAGAGCTTCTGCCGCGAGCCGGACCCGCTCCGCCCGAAGGTACTTCGGGGCTCCGTACCCCCACTCCTCCTCGGTGAACGGCTCCTCCCCATGGATCACGTCCACCGGGAACCCCGCGCGACTCAGCAGGAAGCGCAACAGGTCCCAGGTCTTGTAGGTGCTGAAGTGGCGCGTCTCGGCCGGGGTGGGCTTGGACACATCTTCGGCGTCCTGGATCTCTTCGGCGAGGTCCAGGGCCCACTGCGGGTTCTGGATCGTCCGGTCGAGTTCGGCGGCCGTGACACGCAGATACTCCCCGATCATGCTCATGGCCGGATGCTACTGGCCGGATGCCACTCCCACTCCCGGCAGGCTCCGCCCCCGTCGCGGCACCAGAGGTCGAGCTGTGCGACCCCTCCGTACGAAGGGCCAGGCCTTACGCATACGAAGAGGCCCCGTCCGCGCTCCGGACAGGGCCCCTCCGCTCGCTCATATCCTCTGCGTACGCGGGCGGCTAGCAGCCGCCGCCGCACTGGCACGAGCCGCCCGACTGGCAGCCGCAGCCGCAGCCCGAGCCGCAGCCGCACGCGCCGAGAATGGGCAGGTGCAACGCTCCGGCCGGGGCTTCCGGCCGGGGGTCGGGCGTAGGGGAATCGGCCATGGGATCCTCCTCAAAGGCGTGCACGGATGGCGCCTGTGCCCATTGCATGCCCGCTGTGGCGGGCGCATCAACGGCGCATCTCCGGCGCATACGCGCAAACACCTCCATGCGCCCGTCCGTCTTTCGAGTGGACCGTGCCGCCCAGCCCGCCGTGCCGATGGAACGCGCCGTGCCGACCGGAGCCCCGCTGTGCCGACGGAACCGCCGTGCCCGCCGCGCGCACCGCTCGCGGTCCGCTCCCGGTCCGACCGGATCGGCTCCCGGTCCGGCCCGATCGGCTCCCGATGCGACCGGGTCTGCCCCCCGGTCCGCCCTCAGCCCGACCCGGCCCGGCCCGACCCAGCTCCCCCTACGCTCCCTCGACCGGGATGTCCGCCGGCTGGATCTCGTCCGCGTGCTCACCCGTCACCAGGTAGACGACCCGGTTGGCGACCGCCACCGCGTGGTCCGCGAACCGCTCGTAGTAGCGGCCGAGCAGCGTCACATCGACCGCCGTCTCGATGCCGTGCTTCCACCGGTCGTCCATCAGGTGCTGGAAGAGAGTGCGGTGCAGCAGGTCCATCTCGTCGTCGTCCTGTTCGAGCTGAAGCGCCAGCTCGACGTCCTTGGTGATGATGACCTCGGCCGTCTTCGCCATCAGCCGCTGCGCGAGCTGTCCCATCTCCAGCAGCGTCGCGTGCAGGTCGTGCGGCACGGGCGACCCCGGGAAGCGGAGCCGTGCCAGCTTGGCGACATGCTGCGCCAGGTCGCCCGAACGCTCCAGGTCCGCGCTCATCCGCAGCGAGGTGACCACGATCCGCAGATCGGTCGCGACCGGCTGCTGGCGCGCCAGCAGCGCGATGGCCCTGGCTTCCAGGTTGTGCTGGAGGTCGTCGACCCGCTGATCGGCGGCGATCACGCTCTCGGCGAGCTTGAGATCGGCGTCGAGCATGGCCGTCGTGGCACGGCCGATGGCGGAACCGACCAGCCGGGCCATCTCGACCAGGTCCTCGCCTATCGAGTCCAGTTCCTCGTGGTACGCGTCCCGCATGGGGTTGTCCCTCTCTTGACCTTGCTTGACCATGACGTTTTCCGCCCGGGGCCGGTGCCCCGACCGGAGGCCGGCCGGAGCCGGACCAGGTCCGGCCCGAGCCCTGACCAGGGCTTCGGCCGGTGCCTCGACCAGGGTTCCGACCAGGGCATCGACCAGTGCCTCGACGGACCCCGGCCGGTGCCTCGGCCGGGGTCCGCCCGAGGCCTCGACCAGCGGCTGACCGGGGGTGTGGCCCCCCACGTTCCCACGTTGTGTCCGTTACGCGACGGGCGCCTCCCGCACAAATGAACCGGCACTATCCCCTCGGTGAACTCTGGGCGACGAGTGTCGGAGGAGACACCTCGACGGCTGGGAGAGTGTCCTGGGGCGCGCATAACCTGGTCGCATGGACGTGAACGCGGCGGTCGCCGCATTGGCAGCGATCGCCGGGGTGTGTACCGGCGTGATCGCCATGCTGGCGTTCCGCTGGAGTGAGCGAGACCAGACACGGCCCACCCGCACCTCGCTGCACACGGACGCCGTGCTGCCCCCGGGTGTCGACACCGTGCTCTCCGTGCTCCGCTCCTCCGCCGTCGTGCTCGACGAGAGCGACTCCGTGGTCAAGGCCAGCTCGGCGGCGTACGCGCTGGGGCTGGTCAGGGGCGGCAAGCTCGCCGTCGAGCCGATGCTGCACATGGCGCGGGACACCCGGCGGGACGGCGAGATAAGACAGGTCGAGCTCGATCTGCCCAGGCGCGGTACGGGCCGGGGCGAGGCGCTCGCCGTCTCCGCCCGGGTCGCCCCGCTCGGCTCCCGTCTGGTGCTCCTCCTGGTCGAGGACCTCACCGAGGCCCGTCGTATCGAAGCCGTACGGCGTGATTTCGTGGCGAATGTCAGCCACGAGCTGAAGACCCCCACGGGTGCGCTCTCTCTGCTCTCCGAGGCTGTCATGGACGCCTCCGACGACCCCGAGGCGGTCACCCGCTTCGCCGGCCGGATGCAGATCGAGGCGACCCGGCTCACCAACCTCGTACAGGAACTCATCGACCTCTCCCGGGTGCAGAACGACGACCCGCTGGAGGACGCCGAGCCCGTACGCGTGGACGAACTCGTCGCCGAGGCCATCGACCGGTCCCGGCACGCCGCGTCCACCAAACAGATCACCATGGCGTCGGGCGGCACCGTCCATCTCCATGTGTGGGGCAATCGCGGCCAGCTCGCCGCGGCCCTGGGCAATCTCGTCGAGAACGCCGTCAACTACTCTCCGGCCCGTACGCGCGTCGGTATCGCCGCGCACCGTGTCTCCGCCACCGGCGGGGACTTGATCGAGATAGCCGTGACCGATCAGGGCATAGGTATCTCGGAGAAGGACCGGGAGCGGATCTTCGAGCGGTTCTACCGCGTCGACCCGGCTCGCTCCCGGGCCACCGGCGGTACGGGGCTCGGCCTCGCCATCGTCAAACATGTGGCCGCCTCGCACGGCGGGGAGGTCACCGTATGGAGCTCGGAGGGCCAGGGCTCCACCTTCACCCTGAGGCTGCCCGAGGCCGGCGCCGTACGGGATCGCTCATCCGTGATCCCCGACGACGACGACCGGACCGCACACAACAGCGACACCGACACTGACACCGAGACCAGCCTTGAGCTGGATGTTCCCCCGACCGTGATTGCTGCCCCGGAGGTCCTTCCGTGACCCGAGTGCTCGTCGTCGAGGATGAGGAATCCTTCAGCGACGCCCTTTCCTACATGCTCCGCAAGGAAGGCTTCGAGGTCGCGATCGCGACCACCGGGCCCGCGGGGCTCGACGAGTTCGAACGCAACGGCGCCGACCTCGTCCTCCTCGACCTGATGCTGCCCGGCCTGCCGGGCACCGAGGTCTGCCGTCAGCTGCGCGGCAGGTCCAATGTCCCGGTGATCATGGTCACCGCCAAGGACAGCGAGATCGACAAGGTCGTCGGCCTGGAAATAGGGGCCGACGATTATGTGACCAAGCCCTTCTCCTCGCGGGAGCTGGTCGCCCGTATCCGCGCGGTGCTCCGCCGCAGGGGCGAGCCGGAGGAGGTCACGCCGGCCGCGCTGGAGGCGGGTCCGGTACGGATGGACGTGGACCGCCATGTCGTCACGGTCTCCGGCGGCAAGGTGGATCTGCCGCTGAAGGAGTTCGACCTGCTGGAGATGCTGCTGCGCAACGCGGGCCGCGTGCTGACCCGTATGCAGCTCATCGACCGGGTGTGGGGCGCGGACTATGTCGGTGACACCAAGACTCTCGACGTTCACGTCAAGCGTCTCCGCGCGAAGATTGAACCGGACCCGGGGGCTCCGCGCTATCTGGTGACGGTGCGGGGACTGGGGTACAAGTTCGAGCCGTAAACCGGCCCGGCCCCTGGCCTCCTCGCCCCCCTGGCCCCACCACGTCGGTCCGGTCGGCTCCTGCCGGCCGGACGTATTCCGGCGTGCGCACTATCTCGTGCCGCGCGATCTCGTGCCGTGGGTGTGCGCGGGTGATCGCGTGACCGTGCTCAAAGCCGCAGCGCTGTGGCGCCCTGCCCGGCTCTTCCCCGGGCGGGACGCCACAGCGCTGCGCGCGTTCCACGCGTCTGTGCGGTGTCCACGCGTCTGCTGTGCGCCGACGCCGGTGTGTACGTAGCCGGTGTGTACGTACGTTCCGTCCTGGTCCTGGGCCTGGTCCTAGTGCGCCGAGGCGGACGCGGAGTCCGACGGGGTCGTGCCCCCCGGCTCACCGGCCTCACCCGACTGCGACTCCGCCGGAGAGCCGGAGGACGAGCCGGAGGAGGACTCCAAGGCCGATCCGGCGGGCGCGCCTGACGTGCCCGACGCGCCCGGCGACGGGGACGCGGGTGCCGAGAGGGACGGCGACGGCAGGGCGCTCGGGCCGACACCCTTGAAGTAGGTGTTCGACGGGAAGACGAAGGCGCGCAGACCGATATCGCCGGTCTCGCTGAATGTGAACACGACCTGCTGCGCGTCGCCGTTCTTCGCGGCCTCGCGGCCGTTCTCGATCACGGCGGACGCGTTGCCCTCACCGCCGAGCTGGACCCAGCCGCCGGCCGGCACCGTGATCGGTCCCGACCCCTCGGCGGGCGAGAGCTTCACACCGGCGGTGGTGCCGGGCAGCGTGATCGAGTCGAGGGTCTGGCCGCTCCGGCCGTTGTTGAAGACCGTGCCGGTGACGACCGCGGGGCCCTCGGCGTTGGCCTCGGGCTGGGTGACCACCGTCGCGTTCTGGATGGAGATGTCACCCACGGAGGTGGCGGCGTTGTCCGGCTTGACGCCGAGCGTCTGCGCGTTGTTGCCGGCGCCGCACGCGGTGAGCGGGGCAAGCGAGAACACGAGGGCAGAAGCGGCGAGGACGCCGCGTCGAAGGCTGCGGCTCACGGCGGCGGCAACTCCTAGGACGTACGGACGGAAGGGCTCAGGACGGGACAACACCGAGAACCTGGCGCGGTGTCGGCGGTACCGACCGTGCTCAAGGCTTTCAGCGGGCCTAGGTTACCGAGCCGTCGCCGGCGCCCCGCACCCGACCCGCCTCCAGCGCCTTGCCACCGCTGCCGTACGGCCCGGCTACGGCGTCCGTACGGCAGCGGTACCACTCCCGCACGGCCCCGGTACCGCGTCCGTACCGCCCGGCGCCGCTCCCGTACGGCCCGCGTGGCGCTCCCGTACCGCTCTCCGGGTCGTTTCAAGGCGCCGCCCCGGGGCCGGATTCCGTATCCGATTTCCTGCTCGATCCCGTCGTTTCGCACGGCGTTCACATAATGCCGGTGATCAATTCCTCCGGGTGCCGCACATTCCTTACGAATACCGCGCCCGGCCCCGTGGTGATCAATTGCGGAATCTCCCGCACTTCCATCCGTACGAGTGATCGACAGCCGAACGGAGTGTGGGAAGTTTGGTGCCTGAAACCCGGCAAATCGGGACGTTCATCCTCTCCTGGGGGTGTTGCGCGGCGGGTAACGTACGCGTTTCCGTGCGCCCGCGCAGTGGCTCCGACCTGCGAATACCTCCTTCCGGAAGCCGCTCGCAGCACGTTCCTGCCGCGGTTGTCAAGCCCCGAGAACCGTCCTGACCTGCGAAAACGCCATTCAGAAGATGCCATTCTCGTGTTACCCTGGATAGCCACGGAAGGGGTACCTGTCACATGACGTTCAAGGTTGGCGACACCGTGGTCTATCCCCATCACGGGGCCGCGCTGATCGAGGCCATCGAAACTCGCCAGATCAAAGGCGTGGACAAGACCTACTTGGTGCTCAAGGTCGCCCAGGGCGACTTGACAGTGCGTGTACCGGCGGACAATGCGGAGTTCGTCGGCGTGCGCGATGTGGTCGGTCAGGACGGGCTGGACCGGGTCTTCGAGGTGCTTCGCGCACCGTACGCAGAAGAGCCGACGAACTGGTCCCGTCGCTACAAGGCAAATCTCGAGAAGCTCGCCTCCGGCGATGTCATCAAGGTCGCTGAAGTGGTGCGCGACCTGTGGCGCCGGGAGCGCGAGCGTGGACTCTCCGCAGGTGAGAAGCGCATGCTCGCCAAGGCGCGGCAGATTCTTGTCAGCGAGCTGGCTCTCGCGGAGAACACGAATGAAGACAAGGCCGAGGCTCTGCTCGACGAGGTCCTCGCGTCCTGAACCATGACGTGACGCCATCGTGCCGGTGGCGCATGCCGTACAACGCAGTGATGCCGTGGTGCCCGCTGACCAGCTATGAGGGAAATGCTGTGTCGCCGGGCGCTGCGGCATGTCCGTACACCCGCACCTCGTACGACATCCGGGTACGACATCCGGACCACATCGCCCGTGCACACACGCCCTGACGTGCCCGCACCATGACGTCCGTACACCGTCCGCCGGATCCACCGGACAGCTCCGCCGGATCCGGCCGGAGAGCTCCGTCCACCGGAGGCGTCCGAGGTTCCGGATGCCTGTCGCGGACGCCTGAGGCTTCACACCCCTCGTACCCGTCCCCGGTGGGTCACCGGGACTTCACCCGGGGTCTCGCCATACCCCGGGCGGACCCGGGTATGCGGAGCCCCGGGCAGCGGGCGCGATCCGTCTCGACCGTGTGTCACGGAAGGGTCCGGTCAAGGCGTCGCGCCCGGCACGGTGTGGCCATACCCATGTCGGCCGAGGAAACAAACCTGCCGGAGTGCAACCGATGTCAGACGAAGCCCGCCCCCACCGCACCGCCGCGGTGATTCCCGCAGCAGGCCGGGGGGTACGGCTCGGCCCCGGAGCCCCCAAGGCCCTCCGCGCGCTGGGCGGCACACCGATGCTCATCCACGCCGTCCGCGCGATGGCCGCCTCACGCGCCGTCTCGCTCGTCGTGGTGGTCGCCCCGCCCGACGGCGCCGCCGAGGTGAAACACCTTCTCGACGAGCACGCGCTGCCCCAGCGCACCGACTATCTCGTCGTCCCGGGCGGCGAGACACGCCAGGAGTCCGTACGGCTCGGAATCGAGGCTCTGCCCGACTCCATCACCGCCGTGCTCGTCCATGACGCGGCGCGCCCGCTCGTACCCGTCGATACCGTGGACGCCGTCGTCGAGGCCGTACGGGACGGCGCGCCCGCCGTCGTGCCCGCGCTGCCGCTCGCGGACACCGTCAAACAGGTCGAGCCGCGCGAGAAGGGCGAGCCCGAACCGGTCGTCGCCACGCCCGAGCGGGCACTGCTCCGTGCCGTACAGACCCCGCAGGGCTTCGACCGCGCCACGCTCCAGCGCGCCCATCGGACGGTGGCGGCGGTCGGCGAGGGCGCGACGGACTGCGCCGGTATGGTCGAGCGGCTCGGCGCGCCCGTGGTGGTCGTGCCAGGACACGAGGAGGCGTTCAAGGTGACCAGGCCGCTGGATCTGGTGCTGGCCGAGGCGGTACTCGCCCGGAGGAGGGCCAACGATGGCTACTGAGCCTGAGCGTGAGCCTTCCGGGCCCGAGGGGGCGGGCACTCCGCCCGGCACTCCGCCCGGCGCCCCGCCCGGGAAACCGGCCGACTCCGAGGCGGGCGGCGCGGCGCGCTCCGTGTCCGTACGTCTGCCGCAGGTGGGCATCGGTACCGACATCCACGCCTTCGAGGAGGGCCGCGAGCTGTGGTGCGCGGGGCTGCTCTGGGAGGGCGAGGGTCCCGGTCTGGCCGGTCACTCCGACGCGGATGTCGTCGCCCACGCGGCCTGCAACGCGCTGTTCTCGGCCGCCGGTCTCGGTGACCTCGGCGCGCACTTCGGCACCGGGCGCCCTGAGTGGTCCGGAGCCTCCGGACTCACCCTCCTTACGGAGGCGGCCAGGATCGTGCGCGAGGGGGGCTTCACCATCGGCAATGTCGCCGTACAGGTCGTCGGTCCGCGGCCGAAGATCGGCAAGCGGCGGGACGAGGCGCAGAAGGTTCTCACGGAGGCCGTCGGCGCTCCGGTCGCGGTCTCCGCCGCCACCTCCGACGGGCTCGGCTTCACCGGCCGCGGCGAGGGACTGGCCGCGATCGCCACGGCGCTGGTCGTCCGTACGGACTGATCGAAATACCTCGCGTGGGGTACGGGTTGAGGGAGTGTCAGACGTGCCATCAGATCTGGCGCCGGTTTGATCAGGCGTCAGGCGTCAGGCCTCAGGCCTCAGGTGTCAGCGTCAGGCATCGGCTCTCCGCTCAACAGCTCTCCGCTCAACAGTTCTCAGTTTTAAAGTGATCAGCTGAACAGTGATCAGGCCCCAACAGTGACCAGGTACCGGGCATCAGGAAGGCAGTCATGGCAGCCGCACTCTCCGACAAGCTCAAGGAACTCCTCGACGGACCCGTCTTCGTCGACATCGCCACCATCCAGCCCGACGGCAGCCCGCAGGTGTCGCCGGTGTGGGTGAAGCGCGACGGTGACGATCTGCTCATCTCCACCACCGTCGGCCGGCGCAAGGAGAAGAACCTGCGCCGCGACCCCCGGGTGACGGTCGTCGCGCGGCCCGACGACGCGCCGTACGTCTACGCGGAGATCCGCGGCTCGGCGACCCTCACCACGGAGGGTGGCCAGGAGCTGATCAACGAGCTGTCCCTCAAGTACACGGGCAAGCCGTACGCGGAGTTCAACCCGGCGTCGAGCGAGGACGCCGAGCGCGTGGTCGTCCGTATCACCCCGCGCAAGATCATCGGCCGTATCTGAGCCCGGCGGCCGGACCGGCCGGACCGGCCGGGCCCGCCAGGCCCGGCCCAACCGGGTTCACCCGGCCCGGTCCGGCCCGTCCGGCTCGCCGGACCCCGTCCGCCGGGTCCGTGACCCGATCGGGGCAAACAGCTCAATCGTCGCGAAATTCGACCGTTGACTTTGCCAGGCGGGCATGAACGTCACGCTTCTGTGTCCCCGCGGTCCAAAGGGTCGCGGGGCACTACCCCTGGCGCACTACCCTTGTCGCGTGACTATTCGGCTGTACGACACCGGCGCCCGGCAGATCCGTGATTTCAACCCGCTCACGCCGGGCTGTGTCTCGATCTACCTGTGTGGCGCCACCGTGCAGTCCGCTCCGCACATCGGGCACATCAGGTCGGGACTGAACTTCGACATCCTGCGCCGCTGGTTCACCTACCGCGGCTACGACGTGACGTTCGTACGGAACGTCACGGACATCGACGACAAGATCATCACCAAGTCCGCCGCCCAGGGCCGCCCGTGGTGGGCCATCGGGTACGAGAACGAGCGTGCGTTCAACGCGGGCTACGACGTCCTCGGCTGCCTGCCCCCCACCTACGAGCCCCGCGCCACCGGCCACATCACCGAGATGATCGAGATGATGCGCGGCCTCATCGAGCGGGGCCACGCCTACGAGGCGGACGGCAACGTCTACTTCGACGTCCGGTCCTTCCCGGACTATCTGGAGCTCTCCAACCAGAGCCTGGACGAACTGCGCCAGCCCTCCGGCGAGGGCGAGACCGGCAAGCGCGACCAGCGCGACTTCGCGATGTGGAAGGCCAGCAAGCCCGGCGAGCCGAGCTGGGAGACGCCCTGGGGGCGCGGCCGGCCCGGCTGGCATCTGGAGTGCTCGGCCATGGCCCACAAGTACCTGGGCACCGTGTTCGACATCCACGGCGGCGGCATCGATCTGATCTTCCCGCACCACGAGAACGAGATCGCGCAGGCCAAGGCGTACGGCGACGAGTTCGCGCGGTACTGGGTGCACAACGCCTGGGTCACCATGAGCGGCGAGAAGATGTCCAAGTCGCTCGGCAATTCGGTGCTGGTCTCCGAGATGGTCAAGCACTGGCGCCCCATCGTGCTGCGCTACTACCTCGGCACCCCGCACTACCGCTCGATGATCGAGTACAGCGAGGAGGCGCTGCGCGAGGCCGAGTCCGCGTTCGCGCGGATCGAGGGCTTCGTCCAGCGCGTCGTGGAGAAGGCCGGGGGAGTGGTCGAGGCCGCGGGTGAGGTACCGCCCGCCTTCGCCGAGGCCATGGACGACGATCTGGGCGTTCCGCAGGCGCTCGCGATCGTCCACACCACCGTCCGGCAGGGCAATTCAGCGCTCGCCGCCGACGACAAGGAAGCGGCCGTCGCCCGGCTCGCCGAGGTACGGGCCATGCTCGGCGTCCTCGGTCTCGACCCGCTGGACCCGCACTGGGCCGGCGAGGCCGACCGCGGTGAGGATCTGCACGGCGTCGTCGACACGCTCGTACGGCTGGTGCTGGAACAGCGAGAGGCGGCGCGCGGGCGCAAGGACTGGGGTACGGCGGACGCCATCCGGGACCAGCTCCAGCAGACCGGACTCGTCATCGAGGACAGTCCCTCGGGACCGCGCTGGACGCTGGGACCGCGCTGACCTCGGCCGATGCGCCGCTCGGTACTGCCGGGCGGCGCACTTGCGTCCTTACGTAGGCTGGTACGGCCGACGGGGTACGTGAGGCTCTTCCCGTACCGGCCGCACCGGGCCGTACGAGGGTTCGCCGAAACGCTCCGTCCGAAGCACGCCGCACCACCCCGAAGCAGTCTCAAGAGTCTCGAAGCGCCTCGAAGTGAAGCAGTCCCCAAGAGTCTCGAAGCAGTCTGTCCCAAGCAGTCTGAAGCAACCCCAAGCAGTCTGAAGCAACGAAACAGGTAGGTCATGGCCGGGAACAGCCAGCGCAGGAACCGCCGCACGTCCAACAAGAAGGGCGCGCAGGTCGGCAGCGGTGGCAAGCGACGCCGCGGGCTGGAGGGCAGGGGTCCGACCCCGCCCGCCTCCGCCCGCAAGGGCCATGCCCAGAACCGTGTCGCCAACGCCAAGGCCAAGCAGACCGCCCGGCGCCAGGTCGCGCGGCGCGGCGGCAAGGGCACCAGCGAGATGGTCGTCGGCCGCAACCCCGTCTTCGAGGCGCTGCGCGACGGCGTACCGGCGGTGACCCTCTACGTCCAGCAGTTCATCGACAACGACGAGCGGGTCCGCGAGGCGCTCCAGCTCGCGGCCGACCGCGGCGGCATCCATCTGATGGAGGCGCCCAAGCCGGAGCTGGACCGGATGACGAACGGCCTGAACCACCAGGGCCTCGTTCTCCAGGTCCCGCCGTACGAGTACGCCCACCCCGAGGATCTCGCGGCGGCGGCCTTCGACGACGGCGAGGACCCGCTGATCGTCGCGCTCGACGGGGTCACCGACCCGCGCAACCTCGGCGCGGTCGTCCGCTCCGTCTCCGCCTTCGGCGGGCACGGTGTCGTCGTACCGGAGCGGCGTGCCGCGGGGATGACCGCCGGGGCCTGGAAGTCGTCGGCGGGTACGGCGGCCCGTACGCCGGTCGCCCGCGCGACCAATCTCACGCGCGCGCTGGAGTCGTACCAGAAGGCCGGTCTCGTGGTCGTCGGGCTCGCGGCGGACGGTGAGCACGAGGTCGGCGACCTGGAAGCGCTCGGCGGGCCCGTCGTCATCGTGGTCGGCAGCGAGGGCAAGGGGCTGTCGCGGCTGGTCGGGGAGACCTGCGACTTCCGCGTACGGATCCCGATGCCGGGCGGCGCCGAGTCGCTGAACGCGGGAGTCGCGGCCGGAGTGGTGCTGTACGAGGCGGCGCGCCGCCGGGCCTGAGGCCGGGCGGTGGGTCGGGGTTGGGGTGCCTGGCCCGCCGGGGCCGAGGCGCCTTACCCGGGGCCGGGGTGCCTGGCCCGAGGCCGGATGGTGGGGCCCGGGGGCGGGCGCCGGGTGTGAGGCCGGGTGCCGGGTGTGAGGCCGGGCCTGGGGCCGGGGCCGGGTGCCGGGCGTGGGCCCGGGGGTCGCCGGGACGTCGGGTAGTGAGGCCGGGCGTGGGCCCGGGGGCGCCGGAGCGCCTCGTACGTTCGCACGTTCTTGCGTTCTCGCCCTCTGCGGCCGGGTCGCGCGGGCGCCGGCCGGGCGGTCGTGCCGCGTGAGCAGGCCCGACGGCCCCGGCGACGGGTACGGTTGATGATCTTGACGGGTCTCGGACATTTGCCGCTCGTCAAGGCAGTGTCCTAAACACAAGTCACTCGGTTAGATGAGTGTGGACACCAGAACGCCCCGGCCCGGGTTCGACGATCAGCCCCCGCTGAGCATGCTCAAGGTGGATTGCGATCCCGCGCAGGTCATCGTGAACCACGCCAGCTTCCGGGTGAAGCTCGCATCGCCCCAGCGCACCGGCCCCGCGCGCGGTGCGGCGGACACCGTGCGCCTCCGCGCCACCGGCGGCGGCGCCCCCGGCACGGGCGGTGGCCGCCGCAGGGCCCCGGTCGTCTGGAGCGGCAAGTCCGCCCCGGGCGACCCCGGGGCGACCGGGCTCCTCCAGGCCGTACGGAACTCCTCCGTGCCCCCTACGGGCAGTGGCTACCGGGACGCCCGTGACGCGCGTGATGCGCGTCCCGCGCCCGGCGGCAGGCCGGGCATGTCCGGTCTGTCCGGCCGGCCCGCCGCACCGGACAGGGGATACGACACCGGCGTCACCCAGGTCATCCCCCGGCTCGACCTCGACGGCGAGACCACCATGCCGACGCCCGTCGTCGGGCATCAGAGCCGTGGCTCCGGCGCCGGTTCGGGTGCCGGTACCGGTGCCGCCACCCGGACCGGTATCACCCCGCTGCTGCCGCCCATGCGGCAGGCGGTCGGCGCGTACGACACGCCCGAGCGGACGTTCGAACCGGACCTGGATCCCGATCTGGATCTGGACCCGGACCTGGATCTGGAGCCGTACGCGGAACCCGGCACCGATCCCGCCGACCACCGGCGGCGCGACCGGCGCTACGGCGCGACCGGCGCACGGGCCGCCGACGCGGCGGCCGTCCGGCACGCGTACTACCCCGGCCGCCGGATGAACCTCGGCGTGGTGCTGCTCCCGCTCCGCGTCTTCCTCGGCTTCATCTCCATCTACGCCGGTATGGGCAAGCTCTGCGACCCCGTCTACTTCGACGGCGGCGAGCGCGGCTCGATGGTCAAGTGGCTCAACTCGCTGCACCCCTGGGCGCTCGCGGAACCCCTGCGGGACTTCGCGCTCTCCCACCCGGTCGGCGCGGGCCTCAGTGTCGCCTTCCTCCAGATCGTGGCGGGTGTGCTCACCGTCCTCGGACTCTGGCAGCGGGTCGCCGCCTGCTTCGGCGCGCTGCTCTCCGCGGCGCTGCTGCTCACCGTGAGCTGGCGGACGGTTCCGGCGTACGACGCGCCCGACATCATCTATCTGGCCGCCTGGTCCCCGCTGATCATCGCGGGCGCGCCCGTCTACTCCGTGGACGGAAGGCTCGCGGGCGAGGCCTGGCGCACGCTCGGGCCGCGTTCCGAGATCTGGGATCTGCGGCGTCGCGTACTGCGGCGGGGCGCGGTCGTCGCGACCGTCGTCATCGGGCTCACGCTGCTGGTCGGTTCGGTGCTGGGCGGAGCCGTACGGTCCTCCGACATGGTGACGGTGCCGGGACCCAACGTCGACCCGGTCAACCAGCTCCCCGGCGAACCGCTGCCCCAGAAGCCGGGCCGCGGCGGCAGCAGCGCGTCCGGCACGCCCAGCGGCGGCGGGACGACGGCGGGCCAGCGGTCCGAGCCCTCCGCGACCCGTTCCGGCACCCCCGAGGCCCAGCAGCCCGCGCCGGGCGGCGGCACCGTCCCGGAGACGGCGGGCGGCGCGGCCAGCACCGGCCAGAGCCAGCAGCAACAGCCCAGCCAGACCCAGGGCACGGGCCGCCAGCCCCCGCAGACGGCCCAGCAGGCTCCGCCCCCGTCCAGCAGCCAGGGCCCGTCGACAACGGGCGGCGCGGGCGACGGAAGCGCGGGGGCCGGCACCGGCGACAACTCCACGACAGGCGGCACATCCTCAGGCGCCGGCAACAGCAACCCCATCGGCGGCCTGCTCGGCTGACGAGACCGGGTCCCGCGCGCACCTCCCGCGCGCGGGACGGCCCGCACGACCCTGCCGGCGCCCACGCCACGGCTGCACGCCGCCCGAACGCCAGGGCGCCCGGGACTCGGGCGCATGGCAGCGCCCGTCAGGCCTCGGTCAGCGACGAGCAACCGGATGCCCCCGGCCGCTGGGCCCTGACTCCGGCGCGGCCGGCAAACGCCCCGAGCGTCAGTCCGTGCCGTGCGCTGTGTGCTGGCGCGGCGCACCGCACCGCGGCCCTGACGCGGACTGACTCACCCGCTTACGCGCCGACCCGTATCGCCTGCGCGGGGCCCGCGCAGGCCCCGCGCAGGCCCCCCCGTGTGGGCTCAGCGTCTACGGGGCGCCTCGCGGGCTCAGGGGGCTCCGTACCTCCGTACAGGCGCAGTGGGGCCGGGGGGGCCGGGACCCTGCGCCCGGGGCCCCAGGCCCGCACCCCACACCGTCTCAGCGCGGTCCCGACGCCAGTTCCTTGGCCGCTTCCGTGAGGTCCTTCGCCGTGTCGATGGCCCGCCAGTACGCCCCGTGCGGCAGCGGGAAGCCCGCGAGGCTGCGTTCGCGCGCCAGTCGTGGGAACGTCGTGCGCTCATGGTCGCCGCGCTCGGGCAGCAACTCGGCGAACCGCGGGGAGAAAACGTACACACCCGCGTTGATCAGATAAGGCGACGGGGGAGCCTCGATGAAGTCGAGGACATGGCCGAACTCGTCCGTCTCCACGGCCCCCCACGGGATCCGGGGACGGGCCAGGGCGAGCGTCGCCGTCGCGTCACGCTCGGCGTGGAAGGCGGCCATCTCGCGCAGGGAGAAACGTGTCCAGATGTCGCCATTGGTGGCATACCAAGGCTGCGTGGGGGCAGGGAGCTTGGCGGCGGCGTACTTGAGTCCGCCACCGCGCCCCAGAGGTTCGGGTTCCACCACGGTCGTGACACGCAGCGGAAGATCCGCCGAGTCCAGCCATTCCTGGAGGACTTCGGCGAGATGCCCGCACGAGACGACGGCGTCGGTCACGCCCTCGGCGGCGAGCCAGGCGAGCTGATGGCCGATGATCGGGGTCCCCGTGCCGGGGATCTCGACCATCGGCTTGGGACGGTCGTCGGTGTACGGGCGCAGCCGCGACCCCTGGCCGCCCGCGAGGACCACGGCCTGCGTCGGAAACGTATGCATGCCGTGAACGATAGGCGGGGCGGGACGCCCAGGGGGCGCGGCCGGCGATCTGCCTGCGGCCGACCGGCGTCCGGTCGGCTCTCCGCGGTCAGCTTCCCGCGGCCTGCTGGGAGACTCCGTACGCGAACGACGTGTCGCACACCGGGCGCGAGAAGGACTGCGCGCGGGTGGGACCGTATGTCGCCACGGCCGCGCGGCCCAGGGCCCGTGCGATCGACATGCAGTGCCTGGCGAGCGACGGGCGCTCCTCGACCCGCCGCTGAAGGTGTGTCAGGGCGATGCCCGGATCCTTCTCCTGGAGTTCCACGAGAAGCTGCTCGCGCAGAATATCCTGGGGCGTACGGGACTTGGCCCGCACCGAGGCGGTGTCCGAGGAGGCGGTCAGGACCTGCGACTCGGCTGTGCTGGACGCCCACGGAACACGGGCGACCGCGAGGGTCCCGGAGAGCACCAGGACGACGGGCAGTACGAGAGCGAGAGTTCGGCCGATACGGCGGGCTGAGTGGGTCACGCAGGCGAGCGTAGCGGCCGGTGATGATTTGGCGACATTTAGTCACTCTCCCGAGGGATGGTTCGATCGTCCTTTTCGAATCAGGCGTTGACGGCCTCGTCCGAAATGACCTGTGTGTCAGGGTATTTATCGACATGCGGCATGCGGCATGCGACATGCGGCTCGCGATATCTGGCGAACGCGAACGGCCCCGCACCGGAGTGCGGGGCCGCGCGGAGATCAACCGGTTCAGTCGGTCAGGCGCTCGCCGGTCGAGGTCGAGAAGACATGCGTCTCACCGGCGCGCGGTACGACGTGCAGCTTGGCGCCCTTGTCCGGCACGGCACGGCCGTTGACGCGGACGACGATGTCCTTCTTCTCGCTGCCGAGGTCGGCGGTGCCGTACACGTAGCCGTCGGCGCCCAGCTCCTCGACGACATTGACGGTCACGGCCAGACCGGCCGGCGCCTCCTTGGAGAGCGTGCCGGACGTGCTGTCCTCGGCGAGGTCGAAGTGCTCGGGGCGGACGCCGACCGTCACGGTCTTGTCGCCCTTGTCCGCGGCGGCGGCGAGCGCCTCGCGCGACACCGGCACCACGCTGTTGCCGAACTTCACACCGCCGTCGGTGATCGGCACCTCGACCAGGTTCATGGCCGGGGAGCCGATGAAGCCGGCGACGAAGAGGTTGGCCGGGCGGTCGTACATGTTGCGCGGCGAGTCGACCTGCTGGAGCAGCCCGTCCTTGAGGACCGCCACCCGGTCGCCCATGGTCATGGCCTCGACCTGGTCGTGGGTCACGTACACCGTGGTGATGCCGAGACGGCGCTGGAGCGAGGCGATCTGCGTACGGGTCGAGACACGGAGCTTGGCGTCGAGGTTCGACAGCGGCTCGTCCATGAGGAACACCTGCGGCTCACGCACGATGGCGCGCCCCATCGCGACACGCTGCCGCTGACCACCGGAGAGCGCCTTCGGCTTGCGGTCCAGGTACTCGCTGAGGTCGAGGATCTTCGCGGCCTCTTCGACCTTCTTTCGGATGTCCGCCTTGTTCACGCCGGCGATCTTGAGCGCGAAGCCCATGTTGTCGGCGACGGACATGTGCGGGTACAGCGCGTAGTTCTGGAACACCATGGCGATGTCCCGGTCCTTCGGCGGCAGATGCGTGACATCGCGCTCACCGATACGGATGGAACCCGCGTTGACGTCCTCAAGACCCGCGAGCATGCGCAGGGAGGTCGACTTTCCGCAGCCGGAGGGACCGACGAGGACGAGGAACTCGCCGTCCGCGATCTCGATCTCCAGCTGGTCGACGGCGGGCTTCGTGGAACCCGGGTACACACGGGTTGCCTTGTCGAACGAGACAGTTGCCATGGTGATGTGTCCCTCCACCGGCAGGAACGTGCCGGACGATCCGAGTAAAGGAATGGTTCCTCCGCCGGAGGGCGAAGGATGGGTCTAGTCCACCTGGTGAACTCCAGGTGACGGTACTCCGCGATTCCGGATCTGTCAGTACTCCGGCCCTCACCAAATTCCTGGCCAGGTGGTGATCCAGGGCGGTTACACTGCTCGGGCACGCCTCCTTAGCTCAGTTGGCCAGAGCAACGCACTTGTAATGCGTAGGTCGTCGGTTCGAATCCGACAGGGGGCTCTGTAGAAGCCCTAGGTCACATAGCCGTGACCTGGGGCTTTTCTCATTCTGTGGTCGCCGGGTCGCACGTGGCATGTTTACGGAACGCCGTTCAGTGGTCTCCGGTGGCCGAGCGGTGGCCAATTGTGCAGCGAGCGTGCTGCGGCGGTGACCGGGGTTCACGCGGAGCGGGCCGAGAAGCTGTCGGGTTCCTACATATCGCCTGGGTGAGGCTCGTTCGGGGCCAGGCTGCAGCGGCCTGGGGCGGCCGTGCGACTGTGCGCCGGAAGTGGCCTTTCTCCGCCGTAGCCGAACAAGCAGTGGGGATCAGCTTTTCGGCCGTTCCTGGAGAGGGGGTGTGCCGGGTGTCTGGTGGCCGCGGTGCTCGCGCGAAGGGCGCAGGGACATCCGGGCGGGGGACGCGTCGTCCGTGGACCGGGGGGTGTGGCGGCTTGGGAAGGACGGTCGCGGCACTTTTCGGTGAGCCTGCCGTTGGACGGCGGGGGTGTTGCCGGGGTCCTTGATGGTGGCCGCCGCACGGTGAGCCGCCTCCGAAGGCGCGGGCAGGGCTGTCACGCTGTGCGATGCTGGGGGAGCCGTCAATTGGTGATGTGATGTGCCTCATATGCTGGAGCCCCGGCCAGATTGTTGCTGGCCGGGGCTCCTTGTCGCTGGTTGTCAGGCGGTGCGTTCGTCTTCTGTCGGTCCGCTGTTCTTGCGGGGCGGGATCATCCGGGGCCTGCGGGCGCTGGGCTTCGGCTTGTTCTCCTTGACGACGGAGAGGGCTTTGCGCGCGTGGGGTACGAGTTGGGTGACCTTCTCGGCGGCGTCGCGGGCGAGGTCGTCCAGGACGGACTGGTAGGTGTCGCGGGTGATGCGGGTGTCGGAGTGGCCGAGGGTTTCGGAGACGACTTTGATGTTGACCCCGGCTGCGAGCATCAGCGTGGCGGCGACGTGGCGCAGGTCGTGAAGGCGGATCGGTGGCAGGCCGGCGGCTTCCACGAGGCGCTCGAAGAGGTCGCTGACCTTACCGGGGTGGAGGAGGGAGCCGTCTTCCTGGGTGAAGATCTGGCCGGACTCCTGCCAGCCCTCGCCCCAGGTTTCCCGTTCCTGCCGCTGGCGGGCTTTGTGGGAGAGCAGGAGTTGGTGGGTCTCGTCGTCGAGGGCGATCAGGCGGACGCCGCTGTCGGTTTTGGGCTGTCGGTTTTGGGGGCGCCTTCGTAGACGTCCCAGTTGTCCTGGACGAGTTGGGTGGCGATGGCCAGGGAGTGGGCTTTCGCCGAGTGGTCCTGCCAGCGGACGCCGCATGCCTCGCCGCGTCGAGTTCCCCGGAAGGCGATGAGCCGCCAGAGTAGGTACAGCCGGTCGTCGGTGACGGAGTCGAGGAACTTCGCGGTCTGCTCGGGGGTCCAGACCATGACTGGGGAGGGTTTCTCTCCGGTTTCCTGCCAGCGGGCGATGCGCTCGTCGCTCCAGATGGTGGCCTTCGGTTTGGCGCCGGGCAGCAGTTCGACGTGGGCTGCGGGGTTGAAGGCGGGCATGACCTGCTGGGCGATGGCGACGTTCAGAGCGGCTCGCAGGGTGTCGCGGATGTGCGGCTGGGTGTTGAGGCCGGTGATGCGCCTGAACGGCGGCATGGCGTCGAGCTGGGCCCGCAGCCACCTGCGCCGGGCTCGGTTCTCCGCACCCTTGTTCGGTGTGGCCTTGAGTTCGTCGGCGACCGCGCGCCGCTGGGTGTTCTGCTCCTGGACCTCGATGTTGCGCTCGTTGATCGCGCTGAACATCGCGTCGATGTGGTGGACGCGCAGCTTGTCCAGCCGCAGATGGCCCAGGTGCGGCTTGAGGTGGACGCGGATATCCAGCTCATAGCGGGTCGCGCCGCCGCGCCGCAGCCGTTTGCGGCCGGTGAGCCAGGTGTCGAGCCATTCCGCGACGGTGGTTTTGGAGTTGAGGGTCTGCCCGGTCTTGAACCGGCGGCGGGTCTCGTCGTAGTCCGGGACGGGTGACTTGTCCTTGACGCAGTTCTCCAGCAGGTCGCTGATCTGGGTTTTTCCCCAGGCGTCGTCCTCTTCAGGGAGGGCCATGAGGGCGCGGACTTTGTCCAGCTCCTCCTGCGCCTTGACGGAGGTGTCGAAGCCGCCGCGCCGGAAGCGGCGGCGGCGACCATCCTGCGCGGGATCGAGTTCCTGGGAGGCCGTCCAGGTGCCGTGCCGCCGGGAGGCTTTGAACTTGGGGCAGGAGGACCCGTAGTCCTTGCCGGTCTTTGGGTCGGTACAGCGGCACCGCCGTATGAGATTTCCGTTCTTCACTCGCTTTCCTCCTGGTGGATCTCGGTTTCGGGTTGGTCGACGAAGGCAAGCTCTTCGGGAAGGGCAGGGGGTACGAGGTCCTGCTCGCGCATCCGGCCTCGGAAGGCGCGCAATTCCTGGCAGTCCTCGAAGGCGTGCTCCTCGTACCCCTCGGCGCGTTGGAGGAGCGTGGCTCTGCGGGCCCGGTCCAGAGTGGTGCTTGCGGTGCGTCGCCGCTCCCTGGCAAGGGCGTTGGAGGATGTCGCGGCGTTAACCAGGTCGCCGTGATGGCGGAAGACGTCGAGGATGTCCCGGGCGGTGCCTTCGGGTGCGGGTCGGTCCAAGGGGGTCTCGCCGGTGAACCAGGCGAGCGCCTCCCAGGTGGAGACTTCCCGTCCCGGCAGGACCTCCACAGTGGCGGAGGCACCGAGTGGAAAGAGAAGCGCTACGGGCGGGACACCGAGGACGTCGGCCAGGACGACGAAGTCGGTGACCGTAATGCTCGCCTTGCGTCCAGATTCCAGGTTCTTCACGGAGTGCTCGCTGATCTCCGTCAGTCCGCGGTCCGCACAGCCCTGGGCGATGTCCCCCATGGTGAGGCCAGCGGCCTTGCGTGCCTCCCGCATCCCCTGAGCGATCCGAGCGGTGAACGCTGTCGGCCATTGATCTGGTGTCATGATGACACTTTAGGTCGACATGAGGTGTCGCTGCAACCACGTGATACATCTATGGCGGCATCGTGACGCTAAATATCGCCAGGAGGGCATCATGACGGCATCTGGTTCTTCCCGTGAGGCGCGAGGGCTGACCATCGACGAATTGCTTGCCCTTCCAGCGGTTGTCGACCTTGACACCGCGAACCGGGCGCTGATGATCGGCCGCTCCACTGGATACGGGCTCGCCAAACAGGGGGCGTACCCGGTCAAGGTGCTGCGGCTCGGGAACGCCTACCGGGTCGTGACTGCTGACCTGCTGAAGTTGCTCGGGTTGGAACGGCAGCAGTCAGAGGGTGACCAGATCGAAGCCGGAGGCGATCTCCATAGCCTGTGCGCTTAGACGCGGTCACATCTCAGTGCGCACCGCTCGATGCGTAGATCAATGTGCAGAGCCTCGGCGCCGCCAGTCTGCGGTCGTGGCTCCTGCCAGGAGCCACCAACCAGAGAGGAGGCGCTGCGCGTGAACGCCGTACCCATAGGGGGGTTGTTGCACCGAGCCGAGTGGAGACTCGGACGGTAGCGGTGGGCGAGGCCGTGCGGGTTTTGGTGACCTGCCACGATCCTGACGCGTCCATCAGTCCGGCTTCCCGGCGGCGCGGTCGTCCTCGCATCGGGCGGCGCCCCCGGGGACATCGAACCCGCTCCCTGGCTGAGATATCAGCGCGGCCACCTGTGGTGCGTCGGGACGGGTAGCCGTCCTGCGTCCGGGGCCTTTGACGGCCCTGTTCTCGTATAGCTACGGCGAACGGGCATGTAACCCTGTGTAATCGCTCTTGTCCTCGTTTCCCCTGGCGGGGCGCCTCGTTGAGCTGAACGAGTAATCGCGGGCGGGGTGCAGGGGGCACGGGTGCGGCAGGACTGGGAGCCGGAGGACCTGATCGAGGTCTGGACGCTGCTCGAAGACGACATGAAGAGGGTGCGGAACAAGTCCGGGACGACACGGCTCGGGTTCGCGCTGCTGCTGAAGTTCTTCGAAGTGGAAGCCCGGTTCCCGGAGTCGGCCAAGGAGGTGCCGGCCGCCGCGGTGGAGTATGTGGCCCAGCAGGTGAAGGTCCCGGCCGAGGCGTGGGCGGACTACAACTGGGAGAGCAAAGCAATCCAACGCCACCGGGTCGAGATCCGGGCGGCGTCCGGGTTCCGGGCGAACACCGAGGAGGACCAGGAGCGGCTGGCCGAGTGGCTGGCCGCTGAGCTGTGTCCGGTGGAGTTGTCGCGGGAGCGGCTGGCGTCGGCTGTGGTTGCCCGGTGCCGTAATGATCACATCGAGCCGCCGACCCCGGGGCAGGTCGGGCGGCTGGTGGGTAAGGCGGTCACGGGCTTCGAGGCCCGGTTCTGCCGCAGCAGGGTGGAGCGGATCTCGCACGCGACGCGCTCGTGCCTGGAGGACCTGGTCGCTGGCGGCGAGGACGAACCGGGCGAGGGAGCCGACGGTGAGGGTGCGGTGTCGGGCGGCGGGCGTTCGCACTTCGCCGAGTTGAAGGCCGACCCTGGGGCGCCGGGGCTGGAGAGCCTGCTGGCGGAGGTGAACAAGCTACAGCGGGTGCGGCGGTTGGAGCTGCCTGCGGACTTGTTCGCGGACGTGTCGGAGAAGCTGGTGGACGCGTGGCGGGCGCGGGCGTCGAAGGAGTATCCGGCGAATCTGGAGCGGATGAAGCCGCCGCGGCGGCTGACGCTGCTGGCCGCGCTGTGCCATGTTCGGCAGACGGAGATCACCGATTCGCTGGTGGACCTGTTCATCCAGCTCGTGCTGAAGATCAACACCCGGGCGGAGCGGAAGGTCGACAAGGAGCTGAACGCCGAGCTGAAGAAGGTCCGGGGCAAGGAGGGCATGTTGCTGCGGGTCGCGGAGGCGGCTCTGTCCGAGCCGTCCGGCACGGTGCGGCGGGTGATCTACCCGGTGGTCGGCGGGGAAAAGACGCTGAAGGCGCTGGCGGCGGAGGCCGCGGCGAACGAAGCCCGCTACAAGGCCCGGGTCCGTACAGTACTGCGCTCCTCGTACTCGGCGCACTGGCGCCGGATGCTCTCGCCGCTGCTGGGCGCGCTGGAGCTGAAGTGCAACAACACCTCCTACCGGCCGGTGATGGACGCGATCGACCTGCTCCAGCGCTACCTGGACCAGCCGCTGAAGGAGGGCGCGTTCTTTGATCCGGCGGAGAGTGTGCCGCTGGCGGGGGTGGTGCCCGAGCACTGGCGGGCGGCGGTGGTGGACGACAAGGGCCGTGTCGAGCGCATCCCGTACGAGCTGTGCGTGCTGGTGGCACTTCGGGACGCGGTGCGGCGCCGAGAGATCTGGGTGGTGGGGGCGAACCGGTGGCGCAACCCGGAGGACGACCTGCCGGCGGACTTCGAGGACAACCGCGACGTGCACTACGCCGCGCTGGGCCAGCCGCAGGACGCCGGGGAGTTCATCGCCGCCCTGCAAGGCAAGCTCCGCACCTCGCTGGACCGCTTCGACCGCGCCCTGGCAGAGGGCACGACGGGCGGGGTGGCGATCGTCAAGAAGCACGGCGAGCCGTGGATCAGGGTCTCCCCTCGCGGCAAGCAGGAGGAGCCCGAGAGCCTGGTGGCGATCAAGGGCGAGATCGAGCGGCGCTGGGGCACCATCGACCTGCTGGACATCCTGAAGTACGCCGAGTTCGACACGGACTTCATCGCCGAGTTCACCTCGGTCGCCACCAGAGAGATGCTGTCGAAGGATGTGCTGCGTCGTCGGCTGCTGCTGGTCCTGTTCGGCCTGGGCACGAACATGGGGATCAAGCGGGTCGCGGTGACCGGCAAGCACGGCGAGAGCGAGGCGACGCTGCGGCGGGTGCGGCACCTGTTCGTCAACCGCGCCAACATGCGCGCGGCCCTGGTGAAGCTGGTGAACGCCACCTTCGCCGTCCGGGATGAGATGTGGTGGGGCACCGGCACGGCGTGCGCCTCCGACAGCCGCAAGTTCGGCGCATGGTCCTCCAACCTGATGACCGAGTGGCACCAGCGCTACCGGGGCCCCGGCGTGATGATCTACTGGCACGTCGAGCGGAGGTCCGTCTGCATCTACAGCCAGCTCAAGTCCTGTTCGGCCTCCGAGGTCGCCTCGATGATCGAGGGCGTGCTACGGCACTGCACCGACATGGACGTCGACCGGCAGTACACCGACACGCACGGCGCCTCTATCGTCGGGTTCGCCTTCGCGCACATGCTCGACTTCAAACTGATGCCGAGACTGAAGAACATCGGCTCCGCGAAGCTGTACCGGCCGGCGGCCGGTCAGGACGACAACTGGCCGAACCTGGGCCCGGTCCTTTCCACCAAGACGATCGACTGGGACCTGATCGCCCAGCAGTACGACCAGATCATGAAGTACACCACCGCCCTACGCCTCGGCACCGCCGAGGCCGAGCAGGTCTTGCGCCGCTTCACCCGCGGCGGCCCCAAGCACCCGACGTACCGGGCGATCGAGGAGCTGGGCCGGGCTGTACGTACCTCGTTCGTCTGCGACTACCTCGCCGACGTCGAGATGCGCCAGGAGATCCACGAGGGGTTGCAGGTGGTGGAGAACTGGAACTCCGCGAACAAAGACCTCTTCTATGGCAAGGACGGCGACCTGACCGGTGCGGACAAGGAATCCCAAGAGGTCAGTATGCTCGCGCTGCACCTGCTCCAGTCCGCGCTGGTGCACGTCAACACGCTGCTGATGCAGGAGGTCTTAGCTGATCCGAAGTGGGCGGACAAGCTGACCGACGCGGACCGGCGGGCGCTGTCGCCGCTGTTCTGGACGCACGTGAATCCGTACGGCCGGTTCGAGCTGGACATGAACAGCCACCTCGACCTGGACCTGCCCATCCGGGCGACGGTGCCCGGCCCGCGGACCCTGCCGGGTGAGGCAGCCGCAGCCCCGGCGTGATACCCGGGCCCTGGCCGGAGCCCGGGTGAAGACGACGTTGTCCGGGACGCTTGAAGTGTCCTGGGCAACATGCGTGAGCGGCAGCGCCAGGGCTACCGGGAGAGCCGCAGGTTCCAGCCGTCGCCGGTGGGGACCAGAGTGGGGGTGTAGGTGGCCAGGCGCCCGGTCTCTTCCCGCTGCTGGAGCCAGCCTGGTCAGGAACCGAAAAGAACGCCGGGCCGCCGCCACCGTCCGCAGCCGGACGGTGAGAGTCTCCGAGGGTGGCGGCGGCCTAGTGGCCGCAGCGGTCGATCAGGGTGACCTTGGCGCGGGCGACCCGGGTGTCGGCGGCGTCCAGGACCCGGCCGCGGAAGCCCCGGAGGGGACCTTTTCGGCTGGCTCCAGTTTGGCATCCTCCTCGCCGCCGGCGCGGTGCTGTGGCCAGCCGGGCGGGCGGGCTCGGGGCAGGAAGAGGGCTATGAGCAGGCCGATCGCCATCGCGCCCGTCGCGATCAGGAAGGAAACGTGGAAGCCGTGCATGGTCGGGACGGTGACGCCGTTCACATGGTGCGCGGTGTTGGCGAGGACCATGCCGATGACGGCGCTGGAGACCGAGGAGCCGATCGAGCGCATCAGCGTGTTGAGACCGTTGGCCGAGCCTGTCTCCGAGGCGGGGACCGTGCCGACGATCAGGGCGGGGAGGGAGGAGTAGGCGAGGCCGATGCCCACGCCCAGGATTGCCGTGATGACGAGGCTCTGCCAGGGGGCGCTCATCAGGCCGAGGCCGGCGCCGTAGCCGATCGCGATGATCACCATGCCGAGGATCAGGGTGGCCTTGGGGCCGTGTTTCGCGGACAGCCGGGCGTAGACGGGGGCGGTGAGCATCATGGTCAGGCCGAGCGGCGCCATGCACAGGCCCGCAACCACCATTGACTGGCCGAGGCCGTAGCCGGTTGCCTTCGGCATCTGGAGCAGTTGGGGAAGGACCAGCGAGACGACTAGAAACGAGGCGCCGACCATGATCGAGGCAAGGTTGGTAAAGAGCACCGCGGGGCGGGTTGTGGTGTGCAGGTCCACCAGCGGTGCCTTGAGACGCAGTTCCATCACGCCCCACAGGACGAGCACGACCGCCGCCGCGGCGAACAGTCCGAGGGTGGTGCCGGAGGTCCAGCCCCAGTCGCTGCCCTTGGTGACCGGCAGCAGGAAGAGGACGAGACCGGCGGACAGCCCGATCGCGCCGAGGACGTCGAAGGTGCCGTGCGCGCGGGTCGGGGACTCGGGGACGACGAGGAGGGTGAGGGCGATGCACAGGACGCCGAGGCCGGCGGCGCCGTAGAAGAGGGCGTGCCAGTCGGTGTGCTGGGCGACCAGGGCCGCGGCGGGCAGGGCGAGGCTGCCGCCGACGCCCATGGAGGAGCTCATCAGGGCCATCGCCGAGCCGAGCTTCTCGCGGGGGAGTATGTCGCGCGTCAGGCCGATGCCGAGGGGTATCGCGCTCATCGCGAAGCCCTGGAGGGTTCGGCCTGCGATCATCGTGAGTAGGTCGCTGGTGAGGGCGCTGACGAGCGCGCCGACGACCATCACCGCGAGGCTGAGGATCAGCATGCGGCGCTTGCCGTGGAGGTCGCCGAGGCGGCCCGTGATCGGCGTGGCGACGGCGCCGGAGAGCAGGGTCGAGGTGATGACCCAGGTCGCGTTGCCCGGCTCGGTGCCTAGCAGTTGCGGCAGTTCTTTGATCACCGGGACGAGCAGGGTCTGCATCACCGAGACCACGATGCCCATGAAGGCGAGCACCGGGACGAGGGCTCCGCTCGCTCTGGCTGCGGGCCGGTCGGTCGACGTGTGCGTCATGAGGGACGGCCTCCAGGCCGGGGGCGGGTGGTTCCGTGCGGGATACCGGATCCACCCGGCTCGGCCCGTGGACTCCCACAGGCTGAGCCAGGTGGCGACGGTCGCGCCGTCCGCCGAGGCGTTGAGGGCCTCGCGCTCGCGGGCGGTGAGCGGGGGTGGGGCCAAGGCTCACTCAGAGGCGGATGGCCTCTTCTTCGGGCCGGCTGTTGCCCATGGGCCGAGGGCGAATCCATCACTGTTCCGTCGGACTTCCAGGGCGCCGGCACCACCGAAGTGTGCGGGGACGAGCAGCTCCCGTTCATCAGCCGCCCGCCCGAGAATCCGACGGCGACTGGCCACCGCTTGTTCCGGGGCCAGGCAGGCGTTGCTGTTGCAGCAGGGATCGAGAATCTGCACCGGGCTGTGCAGCAGATCTCCGACGAAGACCGCCCGGTCGCTCCCGGATGCGAGTCGCAGCACGGACGAGCCGGGAGTGTGGCCGGGTGCGGACTCCAGGGCGAGGTGTTCGTCGATGTGGTGGATGCCGTCCCACAGCACGGCCTGCCCGGACTGATGGATGGGCCTGATGCTGTCTTCGTAGATCAGGCGGTCGGCCTCCTGCGCGCCGTTCCCGTACGCGTTGTCCGGACCGTAATGGAAGTCGTCAGCGGCCGGAATGAGGTATTGGGCGTTGGGGAACGTCGGTACCCACCGCCCGTCCGCGTCGACGGTGTTCCAGCCGACGTGATCGACGTGGAGGTGAGTGTTGACGACGACATCTACATCCTGCGGGCGAACACCGGCCCTCGCCAGGAGGCCGAGGAAATCACTCCGGGAGTGGTGGAACGGTCCCATGCCGGGTCGTTCGCGCCCGTTGCCCGCTCCGGTGTCGACCAGGACGGTCCGCCCACCGCTGCGCAGCACCCAGCTCTGCAGAGCAAGCACCGCCAAGTCGCTGTCCGGCTCCCAGTGGTCCGGTGCCAGCCAGTCTTCGTTGTCCTTCCATACATCGGCACCAGCTCCCGGGAACATGCCGGAGGTGGGCAGGAATGGTTCGTGCCACTCAACGACCCGGATGACCTCGACATCCCCCAGCACTATGCTCTGCACACGCTCGTTCTCGTTCGTCATGTGATCGACCTTAGGAAAGATCGAACGAGCCCCTCAATGCGCATTCAGCTCAATAAAATACGAATCCGTCTCACCCTTCATGCGGGAGATATTCTGTGTGGATGGATGTGGTGAGTGACGCGATCTCTGCCGTGCACCTCGGGCACCCGTGGTTCCACCGGGTGCGGACGAGCGGGAGCTGGTGCGCGCGGCTGGACCCGTACGACGGCGCGGGCTTCCACGTCGTTCTGAAGGGCAACTGCTGGCTACTGACCGACGGTGGCGCCCCGATATCCCTCGGCGTGGGTGACGCGGTGCTGCTGCCTCATGGCACCGGCCATGTGATCGCCGATTCTCCCGTCGATGCGGCGGTCGCGGCGCAGAAGGCAGTGCCGTTCGAGCAATGGCTTGCGGAGACAGGGCCGCGAGCCCGGCTCGACCGCGACGGGACGGAGATGCTCTGCGGCAAGTACTGGCTCGACTGCAGCCGCATGCACCCGCTCATGGCAGAGCTGCCCGAGGTCGTCCACCTTCCCAGCCGAGTAGGCAGCCACCTCGAACTCCGCGCCGCGATCGACCTGCTCGCCGGTGAGCTGGACGAGGTGCGGCCCGGCTCCTGCGTGGCGCTCCCGAACCTGCTCGACCTCCTCCTCGTCTACATGATCCGCTCATGGATGACCGAGACCACCAGCGGAGCCTGGCCCGGCGCACTGGGCGACCCGGTGACGGCCGCCGCCCTGCGGGCGATGCACTCGAAACCGGCCGCGCAGTGGAGCAACGACCGCCTGGCCGCAGAGGCGGGCGTCTCCCGTCCCACCCTGGCGCGCCGGTTCACCACCCTGGTCGGCCGCCCTCCGATGGCGTACCTCACCTGGTGGCGCGTGATCCTTGCCGCCACCCTGCTCCGCGACACCAAGGAAACACTGGCCACCATCGCCGGCCGAGTCGGCTACGGCAGCCCGTACGCACTCTCCCACGCCTTCGAGAGGGAGTTCGGCACTACACCGGGGCGGTATCGAGCGCAGGCCACGGGTCGATCCGCTTCCGCCGCAAACCCTCAACTAACGTCAAAACAAGCTGACATCGGAGACTCGGTCAGGTGGCGGCTCCCACAGTCGTCGTGAATCGGCATCCGTAGTCGCGTGCACAGTCACTCGTTCGAACCACCGCTTCCCACGCCTGTCCGCAGTCGAGATTCGGCAGGTGCGCGAAGGCAGCTCCCCAACTCGCGTGCACGGCCCGAAACGCCATCGGCCCTCTCGTGGTCGACACCGGTAAGCTGCTGTTCGGCTTCTTCGCCGCGATGGCGGAGACGGAGCGGGAGAACATCCGGGAGTCGACGCTGGAGGGGCTGGAGACTGCGGCCCGCCAGGGCAAGTACGGCGGCCGGCCCCCGGTCATCACCGACGACATGCTGCACACCGTGCTGCGGCGCAAGGCGCTCGGCGAGTCCGTCGAGCAGATCCAGCCCGCCCTAATCATCCCCACCGGCAAGCGCAAGGGACGGAACCCGTCCGTTGCCAGCATCTACCGGGCGCTCGCCGAGCACGAGAAGACCCAGGCGTACCCGGAGGCAGTCGAGACGGCACACGCCGACTTCGCTGCCCTTCAGCAGCGCGACCGCAACCTCGCGTAGTCACTCAGCGCTACATGTCCGTTCGCCGTAGCTATACGAGAACAGGGCCTTGACCTGTGGTTTCGAGTCTGGGACGGCAGGAGACGGATGTCTGCGCCCGACGGCACGTCGGTCTCGGTGCGAGCTGGAGAGTCGGAACTTTCCGTGATGTTCCGAGGTCATCGACTGTGCCCCAGTTTCGATCTTGGGTGAGGCGGGTGGGACCCGGCGTTCGACTGAGCCGTCAGGGATAGGCTGGGCGCTTCCCACGACTCGCCTCGGAGGTGCCTTCCCGGTGGCTGACAGTTTTGTTCACCTGCATAACCACACCGAATACTCGATGCTTGACGGTGCGCAGAGGCTTGCGCCGATGTTCGCTGAGGTCGCGCGTCAGGAGATGCCGGCGATCGCCATGAGCGACCACGGCAACATGTTCGGTGCGTACGAGTTCCAGCAGGTGGCCAAGAAGTTCGACGGTGTGAAGCCGATCATCGGGATCGAGGCGTACGTCGCGCCGTCCTCGCGACGCAATCGCAAGCAGGAGTTTTGGGGGCCCGGCGGCGTGCGGGCCATGTCGGATGACGGTGAGGGCTCGAAGGACGTCTCCGGTGGCGGCCGTTTCACCCATATGACGATGTGGGCACAGAACGTCGAAGGGCTGCGGAACCTCTTCTACATGTCCACCGAGGCGTCGTACACGGGGCAGTTCCCGGCGGGCAAGCCGCGCATGGACATGGAGCTGATCTCCGAGCACGCCAAAGGGATCATCGCGACGACCGGCTGTCCATCGGGTGCGATCCAGACCCGGCTGCGTCTGAACCAGTACGACGAGGCCAGAGAGGTCGCAGGGACCTACCAGGAGATCTTCGGCAAGGAGAATTACTTCCTGGAACTGATGGACCACGGCCTGGACCTGGAGCGCAATGTCCGCGGTGGCCTGCTGCGGCTGGCGAAGGATCTCGGTATCCCGCTTCTGGCCACGAACGACGCGCACTATGTGCTCGAAGAGCACGCGGATGCGCACGACAACCTGCTGTGCATCGGCGTGGGCAAGAACAAGGACGACCCGAACCGCTTCCGGTTCAACGGCAGCGGCTACTACCTCAAGACCGCTGCCCAGATGCGGGAACTGTTCTCCGAGCTGCCGGAGGCGTGCGACAACACGCTGCTGATCGCCGAGCGTATCGAGTCGTACGAAGAGGTCTTCAAACACGAAGACGAGATGCCGCAGTACCCGGACGTGCCTGAGGGAGAGACCCAGGAGTCCTGGCTGCGCAAGGACGTCCTCAAGGGACTGGAGATGCGGTACGGCTCTCCGATCCCTGAGCATGTACTGGAGCGGTTCGAGACCGAGATGACGGTCATCGGCCCGATGGGCTTCAGCTCTTACTTCCTCGTCGTCGCCGATATCTGTCGGCACGCACGCGAGAACAAGATCCCCGTCGGCCCCGGCCGTGGCTCGGCGACCGGTTCGATCGTTGCCTACGCCACGCGCATCACCGAGCTGTGCCCGCTTGAGCACGGCCTCCTCTTCGAACGGTTCCTGAACCCCGAGCGCATCAACCCCCCCGACGTCGACCTCGACTTCGACGACCGCCAGCGCGACGCCATGGTGCGTTACGTCGTGGAGAAGTACGGCGACGAGTACACCGCCATGGTGAACACGTTCGGCAAGCTCAAGGCCAAGAACGCGATGAAGGACACGTCGCGGCTTCTCGGCTACCCCTTCTCGCACGGTGAGCGGATCACGAAGGCGCTGCCCGGCGATGTGATGGGCAAGAGCATCCCGATCAGCGGGATCTTCGACGAGAACCATCCCCGTTACGGGGAGGCCGGCGAGATCCGGGCCCTGTACGAGAACGAGCCGGACGTCAAGAAGGTCATTGACGGGGCGAAGGGTGTCGAGGGCCTGATCCGCAACACCGGCGTGCACGCCGCTGCGGTCATCCTGTCGAAGACGAAGCTCACTGACCGGATCCCGCTCCATATGCGCGCCAAGGACGGCGTCAAGATCACCGGTTTCGACTACCCCAGTTGTGAGGACATGGGGCTGGTCAAGATGGACTTCCTGGGGCTGCGGAACCTGGGCGTCATCGACCAGGCGATCCAGAACGTCCGCGAGAACCGCGGGATCAACATCACGACAGACGCCGTCCCGCAGGACGGTTCCCAACCCATCCCGCTGGACGATGCCACCACCTTCCAGTTGCTGGCGCGCGGTGACACCTTCGGGGTGTTCCAGCTTGACGGCGGCGGTATGCGCACCCTGCTGAAGCTGATGGAACCGACCCGGTTCGAGGACATCGCGGCGGCGCTCGCCCTGTACCGGCCTGGCCCGATGGCCGCCAACGCGCACACCAACTACGCGCACCGGAAGACCGGCCGTCAGGCCATCGAGCCCATCCACCCGGAACTCGAATCGGCGCTGGAACCGATCCTCGGCACGACATTTCACCTGCTGGTCTACCAAGAGCAGATCATGGCCATCGCCCGGGAACTGGCCGGCTACAGCCTCGGTGGCGCAGACCTGCTCCGCCGCGCCATGGGCAAGAAGAAGCCCGAGGTCCTGGCCGCCGAGTGGGAGAAGTTCCACGGCGGAATGAAGGACAACGGCTACTCCGAGGAATCCATCAAGGCCCTGTGGGACGTCATGCTCCCCTTCTCCGGCTACGCGTTCAACAAGTCACACACAGCCGGATACGGGCTCGTCTCCTACTGGACCGCGTACCTGAAGGCCAATTTCCCTGCCGAGTACATGGCCGCGCTGCTCACCTCGGTGGGTGACGACAAGGACAAGGCGGCCGTCTATCTGGCCGATGCCCGCAAGCTGGGTGTCCAGGTGCTCCAGCCGGATATCAACGAGTCCGTGGCCGACTTCACCGCTATCGGTGACGACGTACGGTTCGGTCTGCGATCGGTGCGCAACGTCGGCGAAGGCGTGATCGAGTCCCTGGTCGCCTCGCGCAAGTCCAAGGGCAAGTACTCGTCCTTCCCGGACTTCCTCGATAAAGCCGACATCGCTGCTCTGAACAAGCGGGCCGTGGAGTCCCTGATCAAGGCCGGGGCCTTCGACTCACTTCAGCACAGCCGCAAAGGCTTGTCCGCCGCGCATGAGGAGGCCATCGACGCGATCATTCCCGTGAAGAAGGCTGCCTCGTTCGGTCAGGACGACCTGTTCGCGGGACTCGGCGGGGACAGCAACGACGCGCCGGCATTCGGTCTCGACTTCGCCATCGGTGAGGACGAGTGGCCCCGCAAGCAACTCCTGGCTACAGAACGCGAAATGCTCGGGCTCTACGTTTCGGCGCATCCGCTGGACGGGACCGAGCACATCCTCTCCCGCCACCGGGATACCACCATCAGCGAACTCCTCGGCTCGGGCCGAATGGAAGGCACCGTCAAACTGTCCGGCCTCATCACCGATGTTGAGCGTCGTATGACCAAACAGGGCAATGCCTGGGCCATCATCAATCTCGCGGACCGGGACGGCGCGATGGAGATCCTGTTCTTCCCGGCCGTGTACAACCTCGTCCAGCACGCTCTTATCGCGGACAGCGTGGTCAGCGTTGAGGGAAGGCTCAACGAGAGGGACGGGGTCGTCAACATCTACGGCCAGGAGATTCAGGTCCTGGACGTGACCTCCGCCGAACACGGTGGCCGGCCGCCCGTGCAGCTTTCCTTCCTCGCACACAAGATCAATCCGCCTGCGGTGACCGAACTGAAGCGCATTCTTTCAGCCCACAAGGGCGAGAGCCCCGTACGGCTGCGTGTCCAGACACCCGTCAAAACCGTCGTGTATGAGCTGGGCTTCCTCGTCGACCCGACCTCGGTTGCTTCCGACATCAAGGGCACCTTCGGGCCGGACGCGTGGATGGGAGTGGCGTGAGCGATCAGGAAGAGATCGTTCTCCAGCTCGACGACCCGCCCACTTGTTCGCTGTGCGGTGGCGAGACGCTGCTCCGGGCGAGTTTCCCGCACTCCTGGAAGAACGCCCGCGGTGAGGATGTGGACGGTATCCGTGAGGCGGTGCTCTGCCCGGCATGCGACCACGGCGAGCCGACCGCCGATGAACTCCTCGCCCTGTTCGCCGTGGACAACCAGATCGGTTTCTCCAACGTAGAGGTCTTCGGAGCGCTCGTCGCCGCATGGGTGGAGTTCGTACGGCACCGCGAAGTCAATATGGCCCAGTTGGATGAGGAACAAGAGCGCTGGCGGCGCGGAGATCTGTGAACCTAGGCGCGCGCCGACGGGCCTGGACCCGTCGGCGCGCGTTAAGTGGTGACGGTGTCTGCTGTCCCTGCTTCATTGCTATCGCAGTCAGCCGGGATCGAGTGGAGGAGGTGCCCCGGCAGGCCGCAGCCCGCCGGGGCGCGAGGAGTTACTGACCTCCCCGCTGTGGGGTCAGGCGACTGCGGGCTTCAGGCTGACCGTGGTCTCCGGTCGCAGGGCGGCGTTGTCCTGGACGGCGCCGCAGTTGTTGGCGCCGGCGCCGACGATGCCGATGACGGCCAGTTCGGTGTAGGCGTCGACGTCGTCGGCGGTCACGCCGAGGCCGGTGGCGTCGAGGCTCAGCGGTTTCGGCTCCACGGTCTCCGGAGCGGTGGCGGTGGTGGTCTGGCTCATGCCGGTTCTCCTTCTCGTGCGACTGATGTGTGGTTCAGGTGGTCACGTGTGCGATCACCACGACGGCTGTCTGGCCGTCTTCCAGCGGTCGTACCGTGCTGGTGAGCCAGCCCGGTACGACCGCCAGCAGCCCGGGGACGGGGCGGAACGTGAACTCCCGTCCCCAGGGCAACCCAGGCATCGCGGTCCCCTCGCTCCCCGCACGGGGGTCGAGGACGGCCACGGACCCGGAGTCCTTGTGGCGCGGTGTCGTCGCGCTGATGAAGCACCAGCCGATCAGGTCCTCGGGCGAGGACTGTTGTGGCACCTCGTATCCGGTGCGCCACACTTCGGCGGTCAGGTGGATGCTCGATGTGCTCGGTGCGAGGGCGAAAGCGGCGAGCCCACCGTCGCGCCCGTACTCCTGAAGGCTCATCACCGCGTCCAGGAACTGGATTCGGAGTGCCTCGGGCTCTGCGAGGAGCCCATCGAGGGAGACGATTTCGCGCTCTGCCCCTTCGGCGGGGCTGATTGCAGGGTCGCGGACTATACCTCGCAGATCAATCGTGCGGACTGCGCAGGCGGTTTCCCAAAGGCGGGTGACCGTCTTCGGGCCGGGTGTGATGAGGGTGCTCACGACAGGGCCTCCGTCGTCTTGAGGCCGGCATTCCACGCGATGCAGATACGGGTGCCGTCCCCGTGAAGGGTGGCCTTCACCGAGTGGGGAAGCCATGAGGGGAAGCCGACGAGGATGCCGGGCCGGGGCTGGACGGCGTAGACGCCGGGGCTGGCCTGACGGGCGACTGCGGCGGGACGCGGATCGAGGAGCTGGAGGAGACCCGCTTCGGGACCGACACCGCCGGTCTCGATGTAGTAGGTGCCGGAGAACACCGAGTCGTGATGGGTGTGCTGCCGATGGCTGCCGCCCTCGTGGTACACGACAGCCCAGCCCTCCGCCACGATCTCCGACTTCTCGAAGACGGTGGCAGCCAGGTCCTCCTTGTCCGAGAGGCAGTCACGGGTGAGGTCGCGGATCGCGGAGAGGATGCGGCCCCGCAGCCAGTCCACAGCGGGGTGGTTCCAGCGCAGGATGTCGAGGCTGGACTTCTGCGCCCCGATCACTCCGAAGGTGTACTCCGTCTGATTCTTCTCCGCGTCGAGGATCAGGGTGCGCAACTGGTTGTTCATCTCAGTGATGGTCTCGGGTCCCAGACCGGGCCCGTCCATGGCCGCTAGATCCGCCTGATAGAACGGCGTGGGCCAGGTAAGGAACGTCGTCGCCTTCGGGGCAACATTCGTCATAGAGCCTCCTGAAGATGGCGGGCGACAGCGCTCCCGGTGTCTGTCAGTTCGCTGTCCAGGCCGTCGAGCAAGGTGATGCAGCCGCGGCCGTATTCGGCGAAGAACGCGATGCGCTCGGTAGCCCCCGTGCCGTTCGGTCCAGCTGCGCGGTACATGCGGACAGTCGCGGCAGCGACGTGCGCGGCGCCGATGATCTCGCGGGGAGCACGGTTGGGCGTGCCGGACGGCAGCGCGACGCGGCGCGCATCCGGCAGGTCCAGCGGCCACAGCTCCTCGATGAGATACAGCCACTGGTGGCACTGCTCGTGCAGCAGAAGTTCAGCCAGGGCCTGCTGGCTGTCGAACGCAGCGTCTGAGAGGAGGATGTGCTGCGGCCACAGGTAGGTGGACGCGGACAAAGACCGGTCGGAGACTTCAAGCAGCCGGTAGGTCACTGGAAGACTGAGCAGAGGCCGCCACGCTGGCACCAGGCCGGCCAACTGCGCTGCGGCCTTAAGGATGCTGCGGGTTCGGACTGGGGTGATGGGCCGCGAGGGGACTGGGGAAGCCTGGGGCCGGGTCCTCACGGCGACTTCGGGCGTGAGCCAGCCGGTGAAGTCATCCGCTGCCGGAAGACCGGTGAGGTTCATCTCCTGCCCGTGCTGCTGGCGTACGGCGATGACCGCGGCTGCAAGCTGCGCCACGGCGAAGTCGTCGTGAACGAAAGGAACCCTATGAAGGAGTTCGAGTCGCGCGGTCCGGCCGGTCACGCGGAAGCCCCGTTCGGTACGGGGCCGCGCCGGAGATCGCCCTCATGGATGTCCCAGGGCGGCATCATCACATTCGGACGAACCGGCACTCGGTGAAACATCTGCGAGCGGGCCATTGCCGTCGGTGCCAGGGATCTCGCCACATATCCAGTGCCGGAGCGGCGCCCGGTTTGGAGACAGGGCAGCGGGTAGCCGGCATACGGGTTGCCGACGAACAACTCGTCGATATCCGGGAGGGCTTGAGCGATCAGCTCCGGCCCGCAGTCCACACCGTCGTAGTGGTCGTAACCGAATGACGGATGCCCGATGTTGAAGTCGTCCACGGCAACAATGCCCGTGCCGACAGCAATCAGTTCATCCTGGAGCGGCCACCGAGTGTTCCAATGCGCGTCCAGGTAGACGAGAGGCCGTTCCAGACCTGCGAGGAGCGTCGGCATGAGGTCACCCGAATCACCCTGGTAGACCTCTACGTTGTCCCGGCGGCGCAGCCTCTGGCGAGTGAAGCCGGCACTGCGCGGATCGATGTCACAGGTACGCACCGGGAGGTCCGCGTACATGCGAGACAGGTAGTCGGTGGTGTCGCCCAGAAAGCAGCCAGTCTCCACGACACCATCGCACGCGTAGGCGCCGATCAAGAAGTCGACTTGAAGGGCGGTGGTGATGTCGAAGCCGAAGGGGCCGCCTCCGTCGCTCAGCCTCTCCTGTCCGACCCGCGGGACGGTGTAGAAGCTGCGCAGCAGCGTGTGCGGGTTCTCCCGATCAGTGTCGATGGTGGGCAATGCCATCGTTCCTCCAGCGGTGAGCGGAGCATGACGTAAGTGCGCAATGGTCTGTGCGGCCAGTGCGCGCGGCCAAGGCAACTTCAGGCCGCTGTTTCTTCGATGTGAGAGAAGTCGGGCCGAGATCCGGCTGTGCTTCTTGCCGATGACCCGATCGCCGACAACGGGCCGACAGTTGAGCGGCCCGGCCGCTTGCCCCACTCAGGGCGCGGCCGGGGCGCCGCCTCCTCTGCCGAGGGCCTCCGCGCACGGGCGCATCGGTTCACACGACCGGAAGGGGACCCCTGTCCTAGGCGGCGACAGGCTCCGTGTCGTCGGTGATGGCGCCGTACTCCTCGTCGAGGACCGAGTTGAACGTGTGGTCGGTGCGGTCCATCGCTTCGTCCTTGCGGAAGCCGCCGAACTTCTTCCAGTACGTCCGGGCGACTTCGCGTTCCATCAGCCAGCGCGCCTGGACCCGCAGCGCATGCCTGTCGAGCAGGCCTGCGCGGAACTTCACGGACAGGAAGGAGATCAGCCGGTTGGCGTGCAGCAGGTTCGTATGCTCCTGGGTCGGCGGCTCTCCGCCGGGGGACATCCAGGCCGCTTGCAACTCGGGGTTCGTGGCCTCCTCGGAGATCCACGCCTGGTGCATCTCCTCTGCGTGCAGAGCGAGCCGCCGACGGTTCTGCCTCTCGGACTGCACGAGCCTTACGACTCCGACCGCAGCAGCGACGAGAACAGCATGCGAGGTCTTCATCCCAGTTTTCCTTTCGTAGTGGTGTGCAGTGTTTTCCGGCTCCGGACGCGCGCCTGAGCGGACAGGAGATAGAAGTCGAGGAGCGAGCTTCCAGGAGCTGGCGTCTCCATTACAGAAAAATTCTGTTCTGTTGTCCGATGTGCTCGAATTTATGCAGGAGGACGGGGCTCGGATTGTGCGTGCGCCTGCTTTTCAGGTCGTAATACTCGGCCATGGACTCGATCAGGTCCAAGGAGTCGGGCGGTGACAGTGAACTCGCCCCAATAAGGCTGTATGCGAATTGATATTGCGCCACTGTTTCCGGATCGTCAACCAGCCGGCCGGACGCGAAGCATTTCAGATAGGCGAGTGTCGGTGCATCCGAGAAGGTCATCAGTTTCAGTGCACCTTCAATTGCCGGGTGTCCGCCGGCAGCCAACGGCAGTACCTGTGCGATGATTCGGCGCCGACGCATCAGCGTGGCGATCTGACGCAGTGCATCGGCCATCACCGCAGGGCCGCCGATCATCCGCTGTAGGACAGCCTCGTCAAGTACCGTCCACACTGCGGGCCCTGTTGCGTCTTGGAGCATCTTTATGCGTTCGAGCAGTGGCGTGAGCAGGTCTTTGATCGCGTCCTCGGCTGCTGTTGGGAGGCCGGAATGGAGGACCGCTTGCGCGTACGCCTTTGTCCGCAATATTCCCGGTATGACCTGCGGGGCATACTCTTGGATGCGTATCGCGGTCCGTTCGGCCTTGGCTGCTTCAACGCTTTGGTCCGGCTGTCGTAGTTTTTTCAGCGCGTCACAGTGCCGGAAGAAAAACCCTCCGGTGTCGAAGATCTCATCAATCCTGAGCGCGATTTCGGGCCGTATCTTGCGCGTACCCGCCTCCAGCATTCCGATGAACGCGCCAGTAAGTGAAAGCTGTTTCCCCACCTCGCCCTGCGACATTCCTTCCTTTTCGCGATGGTACTTGAGTTCTGCGCCGAGCAAGGCATGGACTGACGGTGACGTGTCCACCGGCTTTGGCTGCATGGGAATCCTCGTGGTTGGGGTATCCCTCCCGAAGGTGCTCGCTGCAATTCCTGCCGCTCGGCAGGTTGCGTTGGCTCACACCTAAGGGAGGGAGAGGGCTGGCCGCGGTGCCGGCCAGACCAGTCACTACCCCTATGGGGGTGGACGTGACAGCAAACAGGAGGGTCAGCAGATGCGTCTTGTCCGCTGCAATCAGTCCTGCGGTGGACGAGACATCTGCTATCCTTACAGGTCCTTCAGGGCTTGCTGTTCGTATCGGACGATCGCCTCGTCGGAATAGCCAAGGTGTTTCCAACGAGTCACGGCGTCACCGCGGGGAAAGTCATCTCCCCAGACGACCGTTCGACGCGCGCCATGAGCGGTTACGGTCCCGCGCAACCGTACGGAGGGGAATCCCTGCCTGCCGGCCAGCGCGGCCAGCGTCGCCTTCGCCTCGGTATCGTTCGCGACGGTGAGAAATCCTGCCCGGCGCGAGCCGCCGACCGGCACGGCGAGCCGGTACCGCATCTTGCCGTCCGCCTCACCCACGGGCACGGCGAACGCCAAGTCCAGGAGCGCAGGGTCGGCAAGCTTTTCACGCATCGACGCGCGGTCAGTTTCCACGGTGTGCTTCATGAATCCTCCTGTCTGAGGTCAGTTCCGGTCGGAGCCGGACAAGCGGCTATGTGGTCAACCGGGCCGACGCGGGGCGCATCACCGCGTCGGCCCGGAGCGGTGCGCCGCTCGGCGGGTCAGGTTGTGAGGCAGCAGGTGGAGGCGGCAGCGAGAATCGACCAGCCGCAATGGCATCCGCGGAATAGCCGTAAAACCGCGCTCGCGCAGACGGATCGCCGTCCGGCGCTGGGTCGCCCCACTCCACGACCCAGCACGGGCCGGGAGGCTTGGGCCCGGAAGCCTGCCGAATCCGAAGTCCGGGAAAGTCCGGGCGACCCAGCTCCACCAGTACGTCACACACGGCCTCGGCGACGAGCTGCTGCTCGGTGATCACGTAGCCGCCGCGTCGAGAAGTACCCCGGCGGCGCCCGCCGACCGGCACCACCAGGAGCGGGGCCCGGTGAACCTGGATCGCGACACCGGCTGCCGCAAGACGCGGATCTGCCAACCGGTCGCGGACGAACTCGTAGTCGTACGCCTCCCACGGGGGCATCACGTGCACATGCAATGCGCCGACGAGGGGAGGTGTCCTGGTGGCTGTCGTCATGCGCCGGCCCTAATGTGTTTGATCGCGGACAGTCGCTCCAGCAGTTCGTTGGTGACCCACCCCAGTTGGCGGAGGTGTCCGACCGCCTGCCAGTAGTCGCAGGGGAGTGCTTCGGGCAGGCTGTGAGCCCGCTCGATCAGCGCCTGTACGTTCTCGTCCTTCTCGTCCGCGTGGCCGGCCAGGGCGATAGTGACGAACCGCATGAGGCTGCCGCGTAGTCGCTCGGCGAGTTCCTCGACCTCGCTTGCCTTGGGCGCGTGATTGTCTAGGACGGCGGCGAGGTCCTCGAAGACCGCGTCCCAATCGAGCGGTTCCCAGTTCCGAACCCTGGTCAGGAACTGCCGCAGAGCTTCCGCGTTCAGCGGGGGCGTCCACCGTTCAACTTCGCGCGGCCTAATCTCCCCGGCGCGGTGCACAGCGATCACCGTGGCACTCATTACTGGCTCTCAGCCGTAGTGGTGGAGATCGTCTCTTCCTCGGGGAGCGGGATTAGGTCGCAGGCACGAGCTTCCCACTCGTAGTCGCTGCCCAAGGGCCGCAGGTACAGCGACTGCTTCCCGCGAAGAGCTTCGGGGCCCTCGAAAATTCCGTGCAGAATTTGGGCCCGGAGCGGCCGGGATCGGAGTGCGTCAAGAACACGCTCAATAGTCGGCACGCCAACATCGGCACCCTTTGAGAATCGCATCACCAGAGGGATCAAAGGCACGGGTGCAGAAATCACAGCTTCGACTCCGCATTGCTCGTACGAATGACACACCAGGTGCAGGTGCCGTCTTCACTCACGCCCCAGGCGTCGGCAATCTCGGCGACAATATGGATGCCGCGACCGCTCTCCTCTAATAGGAGTACTTGGCGGGCAATCGGATGACAGGACGAGCCATCAGTCACCTCAATCCCGATGGTTTCCTTGGTCCGGAGGATTCGGACGCCGATCTCGTTGCCCTCTCCATGCTGGAAGGCATTGGTGACCAGCTCGGTGAGTAACAAGTCCGCGATGCCCACAAAGTCGCTCAGACCCCAACGGCGGAGATGCGCGCGGCCAAGGAGCCGCAGTCGGCCGGGCCACGGTTTGTCCCTCTCGGCCAACTTCTGCCCCGGTTGGGTGGCGCGCTCAACGTTGAGTTCCACGCCACTGAGAATCGTGCCGGACAGGACCGACGCACCGCCGCTGAAGCTCCGCGTCGTACTGACAACTTGGCTTGTCGCAGTGGTCATGCCCAGTCCTCCGTATCTCATGACGGATGTGCCGGCGCGTCCGCCCTTAGCTGAGCGTGAAGGATCGATCACCAAGAACCGGCGGTCGGTTGCAAGCTCAGGCCATGAAGAATGCCCTCTTGGAAGTCCAACTGGCAACCTTGCAACCGAGATTTGCATGACCATCGACCATCGTTCTATCGACTGTGCAACCGTGAGGGTGTCAAACTGCACCTGGGCCCTCACTTCGCGCACCTTGGAGGGGTATTAAGCACCCATGCCAAACGTTCGAGCAGTACCAACTCTCCGCAGACGTAGGCTCGGTGACGCCCTACGCCAGTACCGCACTGCAGCAGGCGTGAGCCAGGAAGCTGCTGGCGAGGCGATGGGCTGGGCCGAGAGCAAGATGTCTCGGATTGAAAACGCAAAGGCACGTATGCCTCCGGGAGATGTCGCCAGACTCCTGGTCAGGTATGGAGTCACGGACTCCACCGTCGTCGCGGCACTAGAAAATCTTGCTCGGGACGCTGGCAAGCAGGGCTGGTGGCAGACGTACGGCGATGTCGTGGCCCAGATCTACAAGGACTACCTCACCCTGGAGTCCGACGCCGAGAGCACACACATCTACACCCCGAACCTGATCCCTGGCCTGCTCCAGACTGGTGCGTATGCGCGCGAGATCATCGCCGCGACCGCCATCACCCGCACCCCGGAGGAAGTGAACGCTCTCGCCGAGGTTCGCAGGACCCGTCAGGCCATCCTCACCACCAGGTCTGGCGGAAGCCCTCTGAAGCTCTGGGCTCTCATCCACGAGGCTGCGCTCCATCAGCGCTTCGCGGCACAGCCGTTCCTGATGCGTGAGCAGCTTCGGCACCTGCTGGACATGGCCGACCTGCCCAACATCACCATCCAAGTGATGCCGCTGATCGCCACCCCGCACCCCGGGATGCTGGGCCTCTTCGAGATCGTGCGTTTTCCGGCTCCCTGGCCAACCGTGGTCAACCTCGAAAATCTGCGGGGCGGCCAGTTCGTGGAGGGCACCGACGACGTGAAGGTATTTGAGGCCGCCTTCGAGCGGGTGGTCGCTGCGGCGCTCTCCGTGGACGACTCACGAGAGATCATCAAGCACATCATGGAAAGGAACGGGACGTGAATCCCACCCGCAAGGACGACCTGAACGACATCGACTTGTATGGCGCCACCTGGCACAAATCGTCCTTCAGCAACGGCGGCGAGAATTGCGTGGAGTTCACAGGGGTCTCTGGCGGAGTCGCGCTGCGCGACTCCAAGAGACTGGACCTCCCAGTGCTGCGCTACACCGCCGAAGAGTGGAGCGCCTTCCGCAACTGCATAATCGAAGGAACGATCTGAGCATTTGATCAGGCGGCCCGTGACCTCGATGATGCGTCAGCTTTACTCGATGGTCAGCTCGTCGCCGCCGTCCTTAACGGTCGTGGGCGCTGATCCAAACCCAGCGACGGATCAGCACCCCGCTGGCCGGGCGCTATTTATGGGAGCATCATCCGAGGACACGTGGGGCCCCGGCATCGCCGGGGCCCCACTTACTATCCCCGGCCCCGGGGCAAGTGAGTGCTGTGCTCACAATTACCGGCCGTTGGTTCTTCGACCTGGTCCATCCCCCGGGCAGGGGATGCGGCGGTCAGCGTGTGCTGCGGCGTGTGTAGGGCATCTGCTTCGGGCTCTCCTCGTCTGATGTGGCCGACCAGAGGGTGAGGCGGAACCGGTCGCTGGCTTCGGTCCCGGGTGCGGGTGCTCATCGGCTCAAGCCGACTGTGTTGGGGCTCCTTGAAATCAGTGAGCCCTATCAACCGGCCGCTTCTGCGAGGCAAAGACGCCCTGCGCTCTTGGCACCGCCCGTGGGGGGCGGCTCAGGTGGTTGCAGGGGCGAGGGCGGGGGCCTGCCGGCCGGGTGCCGCTCGCTGCTACTCGGGGAGATCGGGCTCACCTTGTCCGGGGTCTTGTGCCCGTTCGGCTGCGGAGGCATCGGACAGCCACCAAGCGCCGAGTGCCATCTGGCTCTTGATCACAAGCACTGAGTAGATCCTCTTCAGGTCGGCGTGAACCGTGGAGAGGCTCACGTCCAGCTCCTTTGCGATGCTCTTCAGCGGTACGCCCTCGACCATCCGGTCGAGCATGCGCCGGGTTCGCGGGGTGGTGACTCCCGCAGGCACGGCGGGGGCTTCACCCATCCAGGGCGTCGCGTTCTCCCACTGCTGGTGAAAGACACGCACAAGGAACGCGACCAAGGAGGGGTGCGTGATCTTGATGCCTGGTTTCTTGTCGGGATCGCCCGCGTGGTCGGATATGAAGGCTACGCGGTCATCGACAATGATCATGCGTTCAAACGGGAGTAGTGCCGTGCGTACCTGCCCGCCGGCAGCGGAAAACTTTGCGGCGTAGGCCCGTTCTTCGGCGCGTAGGCGGGCGCTTTCCAGATAGATGGTCTGGCGTTCGATTCCGCGTTCCAGCGACTCCAGATCATGAACTATGGAGCGTTCGAGGATTTCTTGACGGCGGGTCAGCGGATGAGCCGCGCGGACGATGGTCGTTGCTCCGTCCAGGGCTTTCGTGGTCTGCACGGTCACATCCTGGTGAACGGACATCACCTCGAACCCGCCGCCCGCCGCGGAGGGCAGTGTCTCGAACTCGCGCACCAGATGAGCCATCTGGCCGGCGCGGCGCAGCGCATCTATGACGTCGTCGTAGGCGCGCTCGGTGTAGGTCAACTCCGCGTGCCGGAAGTCACTCGCGGTGTAGACCCCGAGAATGGCGTTCTTGTGTGCCAGGCCGAGTCCAACCAACTCGTCCATGCCCGGCTCGGGCAAGGGCACCCGTTCGCCGCTGACCAGCCGGAGCAGGAGAGCCCGCGCGACATGACTCAGCGCCGGGTTAGGTCTCTTATCTGGCTGTATGTCCGCCATAACCTTATTGTCTCTGGAAAATTTCCAGATGCAAGATTGTGTGGCGATGGAACGCTTGAGCGAAGGCTTTGGGCCATGCAGTCTGGTGAAAATCAGCCGGTCTCCGGATGGTGGACGCTTGCGGACTTGTGGGTCCGGTGAGCAGCGCGAACCTCGGAGCCCCCGGGTGAAGGCCGACATGAGTGGTCCACGCCATGCGGACGACTCCCTGTATCAAGCGAGGGAAGATGATCAAGCGTTCACTCACGCTCTTTGCAGTCGCCATAGCCGGTACTGCCCTGGTGGTTCTGGGCGGCGCGGCATCAGCACAGGCAGATTCCGCCCAGGACCGGCCCGCCGACGTCGCGACCGTCCTTCCGACGCCCGCGCAAGAGGCCGTTCTCGGCGACATTGAATGGGGATAGGCGCCAAGCGGTAGAGGGGTCGGCGGCGGGCGCGCTCCACCGGTTCGCCGCCCTCCCTGAGCACACAGCGAGGGGGAGCGGGAGCGTGAGACCGATCGGGGTATCCAGGCAATTTCTGGAACTTGACTCAGCACCCGCATGCGTTTCTGGTGGCGGTCAGGTGCCTTGCCTGTCGGACGTACCAGGAATGCTGTGTGGGCGGGAGATGGGCCCGGAAAGTAGCGACGGCGTCAGAGCGCTGCACATCGCAGGCGTCGAACAGCGCATGGCGTTCCCTCCCGGGCAAGGGCGGGAAACCGTCTGCCGACATCGCTTCCCTTTTCGGGGGACACGCTGGAGCGGCGTCGCTTTGAAGGACTTTTGCATGTCGACTGTCCCGCGCGAAGGGCCGAACGTCCCGACTTGCGTGGCCGTGTGTATGCCTTGCGCCCCGTGCGTACACCCGCATGCCCGCCGTGGCCATTTTCGCCCGTTGGACCGCCCCCGTCTCGGTAAGCCGTGCTTGCCGGTGATCCGCTCTGTTCCTGCGGCATCCAACCGGTAATCGGGAACGGGGTGGATCTTCGCGGGGGGTGTGCATATGGTGCTGGTCGCTCGCCGGACAGCCCGCCGCAGCTCTGACCGAACGACGAGGGGGAGACCGGGATGAACGCCTTACCGCCTCCCGCGGCTGCCAGTCGCGGGAGCAGCACTGCGCCAGGTCGGGGCTGAAATGAGACCGGCGCCCGGGAGCTACCAACTCCTGGGCGCCGGGCCGATGCCCCAAGGGAACACCGATTCACAACTCACGCGGGCGGCTGGACTTTTCCACGAGGACAGCCGCATCGCGCTCCTACAAATCACGGAGTATTGCATGTCCGTCATACCGAGCGGAACCCCGGCCTGCCCGGACAGCACCGACCGTCGGCGCCGCCTCGCCCTTCAGCTCGCGGATATGATCCCGGGCGCGGCCACCGTCCGCGTGAGTCTGCGGGACCCTGGGGTGGTCTGGCCTCATCCGCACGCCCGGGTCTGGGACGCGGAGGGGCGGCCGATCGAACTCAGTCGCACGAGGGCGACGGTCGCGGCGCGCTGGATTGTGCGGGTGTGGCCGGATGCCGACTGGACCCGGCCCCACACCCTCGACCTCGCCTCGGCGGTCCTCACCCGCAGCGATTCCGCCGCCGCTTCTCGTCGGGGGCGCTGAGATGGCGCGGATACGGACGATCAAGCCGGAGGCGTTCTTCTCCGAGTCGCTCGCCGAGGTGAGCGTCGAGGCGGAGCGCACCTTCTTCGGCCTGCTCACCCAGGCTGATGACCACGGCCGTCACCGGGACAACGCGGCGATCATCGCCGGGCTGCTCTGGCCGCTTCGCGCCGAGCACACCTCGGTGCACGTCGAGGACGACCTCCAGCAGCTCGCCAACGCGGGACTGGTCTGCCGCTACACCGGCTGCGACGGCCGCCGCTACCTCCACGTCGTGACCTGGTCCGAGCACCAGAAGATCGACAAGCCCAGCCAGTCCCGGCTGCCCTCGTGCCCGCAGCACCAGGCGGAGGACCGGTGCGGCCCCTGCAAGGGCACCTGCGCCAAGCACACGGCGGCGTCGCCCACGGCTTCCCGTGGGCTCGGCGAGACCTCGCTCATCTCTACCCGAGGGCTCCCCGAGGCTTCGCCGAACACTCCCCGAGCCCTCGATCTGCCCGCGCGGCCCGCACCGACGCCTCCCGCCCCCCGAGGCGGGGCCACGGTTGCCCAATGGGGCGCCGCCGCCGGACCTGTCGGCACCCCCGGCCACAGTGGCGAGAAAACCGCAGGTCAGACGGCATTCGATGAGCCCTCCCCGAAGGTTCCCCGAGACGTCGGGGAGGCCTCGGCGCCTGGATCTAGGATCTTGGATCCTGGATCTTCTTTGCCTACGGGGCGCACAGCGCCCGACGCCACCGTCTCTGCGAAGGAACTGGTCGGCGAGTACATCGCCGCGTGTCAGGAGCGCCCTCCGGGTGACGTGATCGGGCACCTCGGGCGGATCGCCAAGAAGCTCCTCGGCGAGGGCATCGCCCCGGAGCACATCCGTGCCGGACTGAAGCGTTTCGCGGAGATCCAGGGCCACCCGTCTCGCCTGCCGAGCCTGGTCAACGACGCCATGAACGCCCCCGCCGCTGGTTTTGCGCGGCCGGGATCGCGGTCTACCGTGCCCGCTCACCAGGCATGGACCAACCCGGTCGACGCCGCCGCCTACGCCGAGGAGCTGTGATGCGCACCCGTACCCGTGACCCGCAGACCCTCGGCGCCGGAGGCTCCCTGGACCGGATGGCCCGCATCCTGGCCTCCCGGAACATCACCCCCGCAGCCGTCGCCGCCCTGCCCGACGAGGCCGAGCCGTTCTCTGCACTCGATGCCCTGTCGGCGGGGATGCCCCCGCGCTACCGGGGTGCGGTGGCCGACCACCCCCAGGTCCTGAACTGGGTCCGCGACGTCGCCCGGCAGGCCGTCGCCCCGAGCCTGGGCGCGCGGCGTCAGGTCGCCACGGGGCCGAGCCTGCTGATGGCCGGGGTGGTCGGTTCGGGCAAGACCCACCAGGCGTACGGGGCGGTCCGCGCGCTCGCCGGGGCCGGCATCGGGGTGCGGTGGCGCGCGGTCACCGCCGCGGACCTGTACGCGGAACTTCGCCCCCGGCCCGGGGTGGACAGTGAGCGGGAGCTGGCGGTTGTCAGCCGGTGCTCGCTGCTTGTCCTCGACGACCTCGGCGCGGCCAAGGCCAGCGACTGGACCGAGGAGATCACCTACCGGCTGGTCAACCGCCGGTACAACCACATGCTCCCCACGCTGATCACCACCAACCTGCGCATCGGGGACCTGCGCGCCTACCTCGGCGACCGGGTCGCCTCCCGGCTCGCGCAGATGACTGCCCGGGTCGAGTTCGAGCGGCTCGACCGCAGACGCCTCCACGCCGCCGCCTGACCTCAGCAGGCCGCCGCCGCGCCTGCCCCGTGCGCCCTCGGCGCACCCCGAGTACCTCCCGACCCATGCACTCCTCCGCCGACGCCCCTGCGCGCGGAGAGAGATCGGAGCAACCCCGCATGAGCACCACGACGAACGGCCCGGTCCGCCACCGCTCGCTCGGCGACCAGACCTGGCAGGACCAGGCCGTCTGCCAGAGCACGGAGTACCACCTGGTGGACCCGGAGATCTTCTTCCCCGAGCCGGACGAGATGGACCGCATCCGCGCCGCGAAGACGCTGTGCCGCCAGTGCCCGGTCCAGCGCACCTGCCTGGACGCCGCCCTGGAGAACAACGATGCCCACGGCATCCGGGGCGGTATGACCGAGGAGGAGCGCGCGTCCCTGCACGCGGAACTCGCCGCCCGCCTCGACTACAGCCGGGTCAACGCCACCCTCGCCGGACGCGACATCCACCTCACCCACGCCGAACGCCGGGCGGTCATCCACGCCGCCTACCGACACGGCATCACCGAACAGCACCTCGCCCGGCTCCTGAAGGTCACCGAGGAATACGCCAAGAAGCAGTACCGCGAGCTCCGCCGCGCCCTGCGCAACCGCGAGGTGGAGCAGAGCCGGGAGAGCGCCCCGCCGCCCGAGGCCGACGGCAAGCGCCCCAGTCGGGACGACTTCGGGACGGCGGCGTGAGCAGCGCGGCAGTGCCGATACCGGCGCACATCACCGGCTGGGACCGTGCCGCCATCGTGGCCCTGGGCGCGGCGGGCTGTGCCCTGTCGTACGACGCCCTCCAGCAGATGGCCGTCGCCATCCACGTCCGGGGCCCGCTGACCTACCTCTTCCCCCTGGTGATCGACGGGTTCATCGCCTACGGCGTACGAGCCCTGCTCGTCCTGCGCAACGCCCCGTTGCGGGCCCGCGCGTACGTATGGTTCCTGTTCGGCACGGCCACCACCGCCAGCATCTGGGCCAACGCCCTCCACGCGGTCCGCCTCAACCAGCAGACGGCCTTCGCCAACGCGCTCCGCCTCGGCGACACGGTGGTCGCCGTGCTGTCCACCCTTGCGCCACTGGCTCTGGCCGGAGCTGTCCACCTCTACATCCTCATCGCCCGGGGACCGGTCAAGGACAGTGACCGGAGTGACCGCCCTGACCGAGGTCATCGCGGTCACTCTGGTCAGGCCGAGCGCGTCGCGGTCACTCGGACACAGGTCGGGGACAGCGCCCCGGCGGACAGCACACGACTGGACACCGGTCCCCACGGCCAGGGGCTCAAAGCCGCTGGCCTGGTCGGACAGCCGGATACCTTCTCGCCGGTCGGTGACCGGCCGACCAGCACCGAGCCGGTCACCGGTCAGCGGGACAGCCTCCCGCCGGTCGCTGACCGGCCGGTCACTCCACCGCCGCTCACTGACCGGGACGCCCCGATCGCCGGTGACCGACGGCCTGACCCGGATACCGAGGAACTGCTGGAGATCGCCCGGTCGGCGGTCAGAGCCGAGGACAAGCTGACCCGGAAGGTGGTCGCCCAGGCGATTCGGGGTCAGCGGATCCCGCTGTCCAGCGACACGCTGACCGCCCTGATGGTCCAGCTCCGCGAGCAGTACGGACAGCCGGTCACCTCCCGGGACTGACCGGACACCACGGGGGCGGGTGACCGAGCCGGACCCTTTCGGCCGGTCACCCGCCACCGGACACGCGCCCCACGACCTCCTGAAGCGAACCGGAGAGCACCGCCATGCGCACGACCCCCGCCACAGCGGCCGAGGTGGACACTTGGCTGACCGTCCTGCATCAGCGCGGCCACCTCCACCGCGCCGACCCCGGCCCCGACAACACCTGGACCGTGCAACGCCATTCACACAGCGGCTCGTGGACCCTGCACCACCCGGTTCTGGCCATGGACTGGATCGAGGACATCCTGCGCGACGTCCACCAGCAGGACGCGGAGACGAGCTGGTGAGCGCCAACGACCCGGCGGCCACTGCCCCCGAACCTTCGCGTGAGTCCAAGTCGGTTCCTGGCGGAGCAAGTTGTGGGGTAAGGAGTCCTTACCCCGCTCCCGCCCCGAAGGGGGCGGGAGCTTCCCGTCCGGCAGCGGACCCAGGGGGGTCCGCTGCCGAACGGGAAGACGGCCCAGGGGTGCCGTCGATGGAGAAGCAACCCCTGCCGCCCGCTGCCGTCCGTGCCGCGCCCCGCCGCCGACTGCGTCAGAGCTCCTTGCGTCCGTACCGTGTCTGCCCCCGCTTCAGCGAAGCCGAGTGGACCACCGTGCAGGAAGCGGCCGACGCCGCCGACCTTGCCCCCGGCGGCTATGCCGCCGCAGCCACGCTCGCTGCCGCGACCAGTGCCAGCCCCACTGCCGCGGTTGCCGATTACCGGCGCGGCGTGCAGGAACTGATGGAGTCCAACCGACAGCTCGCTGCCGTCGGCAACAATCTCAATCAGGTCGCGCACTTCCTCAACTCCGGCGGCCAGCCTGCCAGCGACCTCCGCCAGCTCCTGCTCCATGTCGATACTGCGCTGGCCGGTGTCGATGATGCCGTGGCCTGGCTGGTACGCCGGTGATCCCCAAGATCCGTACCGGCGCGGGCGGTACGTACAGTCTGATCCGCTACCTGTTCGGGCCCGGCAAACGCGACGAGCACACCGACCAGCACCTGGTCGCCTCCTGGAACGACTACGCCCCCGACCCCGGACGTAACCCGCACCACACCATCGCCCAGCTCGCAGGCCAGCTCGACCAGTCCGTCAAGGCCCTCGGCGACCGCGCACCGGCCACCACGATCTGGCACTGCTCGGTCCGCGCCGACCCCGGCGACCGCCACCTCGATGATGCCGACTGGGCAGCCGTCGCTCGCCGCATCGTCCGGGCCGTCGGCATCGCACCCGAGGGCGACACCACCGCCTGCCGCTGGGTCGCCGTCCGTCACGCGCAGGACCACATCCACATCGCCGCCACCCTGGTGCGTCAGGACGGCCGCCGGGCCGGGCTGGAATTCGACAAGCGGAAGGCGCAGGCCGAGGCCCGCCGTATAGAGAAGGACTACGGCCTGCGGCAGCTCAACCCGGGGGACGGTACCGCCGCCAAGGCCCCTACCAGTCAGGAGCGGTTCAAAGCCGAGCGCCACGGCCGGGCCGAGACCCCGCGCGAGACGCTCCGCGAAGCCGTCCGCCAGGCCGTAGCCGGAGCCGCCACCGAAGACGAGTTCTTCACCCGGCTCGGCGAGAAGGGCCTGCGGATCAAACTCACCCGAGGGTCTTCCGGGGATGTCCTCGGCTACGCGGTCGCGCTGCCTGGCGACCGTAACGGCAGCAACGAGCCGGTGTGGTTCGCGGGCTCCACCCTCGCCTCCGACCTCTCCCTCCCCCGAATCCAGCGCCGCCTCGACAGCGCAACCCCCGCCAAGACCGGGCCGCCGGAGACCGGCGCCGCCGAGCCGGAGTGGTCACTGCCCGCCCGGGAACGGCGTACCGCCACCGGGATCGCCGAGCGCGCCGCGATTGTCCTGGACAGCGACGAGGACGAAGCCGCCGCCCAGCTCGTCGGCGTCGGCGAACTTCTCGACGCCCTCGCACAGACCTCCCCGGCCGCCACCCGCGCTGAACTGGGCGCCGCTGCCCGCGTCTTCGAGCGCGCCACTCGCAGTCATATCCGCGCCGAACACGCCGACACCCGGGCCATCCGCGCGGCGGCCCGGGGCATCATCCAGGCCGGCGGCGCACTCGGCCGGGGCGAGGACGGCGGCGCCACCGCCATGCTGCTGTCCACCCTGGTCCTCGTCGCCCTCGCCGTCGTCCGCTGGCACTCCGCCCGCGGACACGCCCAGCAGGCCGCCGCCTCCCACCAGGCCGCCGAGCACCTGCGCTCCGCCTACCGCCAGGCCGCCACCACACCCATGCGAACCCTGCGCGCCCAGGGCCGCGCCCTGCCCGAAACCGAACGCCGCAGGCACGAAGCCACCATCCGGGCCGCCCTGCCCGACAACACCACACACGCCGGAACCGGGACGAAGACTGACGCCCTGGCCGCCACCCTGGCCCACGCCGAACAGGCTGGCCACGACACCCGCGCCCTCCTGCAGCAGGCTATCGACATGCGCGAACTGGACACCGCCGAGGACGTGAACGACGTCCTGGTCTGGCGACTGCGCCGCCTCGCCCACCTCCCCGCACACCCAGGCGAAACCGCCCACCACCCGAAGGCCGACACCGGCCGTACCAAACCTGCGGCCAACAGGACCGGCGTACGGACCGTACCTCCGACGCCGACTCGCCCGGCCACGCCGGACCCGCACAACCGCCCGCCGCGCCGCTGACCAGCAGTCCGGCAGGCTCACCACCGGCCTGCCGGAGCACGCGAAACCTCTGGACAACCGGCTCCGCTGACTGTTACGGATGGCAGAGAAGGCCCTCGACCGGGAGAAGGACGCCCGTGCTCAGAACGACCGACCACACCACAGAGACGACCCCCGTCCTGCCCGCAGCCCCGGCCGGAAGCGACCCCCTGCGGCAGCTCCAGTACGAGACCCGGCCGCCCAGCGGCCCCGGCGCCACACGCGGCCTCAACCACCCGCAGGAACTGTCCTTGCGGGGGATCCCCGTCCGGTGCTCGGCCTGCCGAGCCCGGCGCGACTGGCTGCTCATCAACCAGCGCTGCCACGTCTGGGTCCGCTGCCGCTGCACCAACCAGTGGCTCGAACCCGAAATCACCCGCGCCGACTTCGACGCCATGATCGCCATCCCGAACAGGACGCACTACCCCAGCCTCGAACAGGGCCTGATCGCCATGGGTTTCGACGGCGCGTTCGCCGGCACCTACCTGGAGTAAGGGACGGGCGGGTCGCTGGTCAGCCGGTGGTGGAGAGTTCGAGCACCTCAGCCAGCGGCTGACCCCACGTGGCCCAACGTTCCAGTTGCGTCGCCTCCACCAGATGGATGCGCTGGTCCTCTGCGAATCGCCGTGCGGGCAGTGAGAAGAGGACGTTGGTCATCGCGACCACGATATCGGCGCCATGAACTTGCCGGGCCGTCCCGTTCAGCCGTTGGAGGTCCGGTGAGCCAATGGCCGCGCCGTTCGTCCGGTGCTTGCACTGGATGACCACAGTTGCGCCGTCCGGCCCGACGGCGATGACGTCGGCGCCCAGGTCCCCGGCCCCTCCTCCGGAACGCCTGACGTGGTAGCCGTCACGACGGACGAGATCGGCCGCGAGCTGCTCGAACTCACTGTGATGCAGCGCGTCGATCTGAGCCAGGGACATGCTGGCCTCAGAGCGGATGAACGCTATCCGGTGAGCATCGAGCCGGGCGACGCGGTGAAGTTCCTCGATGTCCGCTTCCAGGAGTGCGTCGAGCCGGTCATCCGCCGCGCCGTACTGGCGCCACAGCGGCATCATGGTTTCAAAGTGAGTGGGCGCCGTGTCCTTTGCAGCTTGCTCGTGGAGGAACTTCGCCGGCATCCCGAAGTTCTTCCTCATTGCCATGAAGGCTGCCCGGCCCTCCTCCAGAGCCTGTTGGGCCTCGAGGAGTTCGTCCGTCAACTTCTCGACCATGATTCCGGCCGCTGCTCTGCAGGCATCGGCGATCGACTTGGGCGTGTCACCAAGCGTTGCGTTACGCCGGGTTATCGCCTCGGCTTGCTCACGGGACACACGTTCCACGTGCTTGGCAAGAGCCACGACTATGTTCCGTGCGACCGTGGCCTCCTCTGCGAGGACTAAGGCCGCCAGCAGATCGTCTTGGGTTGCCTTGCCGATGTGGTCACCCATGAATCGGCGAAAGTCCCTGTCCACATACCGGTGCGGCCGGATCGCACCGCCCTCGTTGATGATCATACGAGGACCGTATCTGCCGCCACTGACAGTGGCACTCAGCGTGCATGTCTACTGCATGGTGCGAGATTCTGCGACACCTGTACCGACGCGCTCAACCACGGTGGCTGTTCTTGGGGAGTTGGCCCCGGAAGTCGCAGCCGGGGCATTCGTCTTCGCCCTGGATGTGGCCCTCGTACCAGCTGTGGACGGCGGCGTGGAGGATCGCCTCGTGCACGGTGGCCTCGCCGTTCTCGACCGATGCGATGGCGTTGCCGACGATCACGCGGAGCACGGTGCTGTCGGGTGAGGGGAACGGCGGGGACGGCATCGGTGAGTCGCTCATGAGCGTGAGCCTACGGGTGACTGGGACGACCACCAGCCGGAATGAGACTTCTGGGAGAGCAAGGCAGCCTCCGCCCGACGCCGCCGGGAGCGAGACGCTGCGGTGGCTGTCGAGGCCCTGCGGCTGACGCGCGAGAAATGCTGGGCCGCCGACCAAGGCGCACATCGACCGCAAGCGGCAGGCCGAGGCCAACGTCGACGAGCGCCTGGGCTACGTCGGCGACAACTCCGTAGCCGTCCCCGACGCCCGGCAGGCCCGCCGACAAACCCCCTGACAGACCCGCTCCCCAAGCCGCAGACAGGCCACTATAGACCTGTTCCCCCCACAGGCTATAGGGACCTGTCCTCGGTGCAGCCGTCAGCGGGTCGTACGGATGCCCTGGAAGCCGGGCCCGAGGCCGCGCCGCTTCTGAGGCCGCTGCGCCCCGACACCGTCACCGCAGCGTCGGCCTCCAGAGTTTGGTTGCGCACAAAGAGCCGGTACCGCATCTGCGGTACCGGCTCTCGGCGATCTCACGCTGCAACGCAAGACCGTACAGTCCCTGTATGGCGTGCGGTTGGAGCCAGCAGCAATCAGGGCAGGGCCCGCCCCCACTCGGTGCAAGCCCAGATGCGCGGATGGTGGCAACAACCAGCTACATCGTGCAACCACGATCGGCGCGTGCACGCATCAACCCGTTCACTATCACGTGGGACCGACACTGTTTTGGATCTTGATTTAGACAACGAAGTCCCAGGTCACCGATACGTATGCAGTGTGGCGCTGACTCAGCGTGTCAATTTTCGCATGAATTTGCACCCAGGCAGACGGAGACAGAAATGCATCAACTCCCCCCGAACGACAGTGGGTAGACGCTCTGGGCCCTTGGCTGCTGACACCATCATGTCCACGCACCACGCAGAGGGCGGCTGCAACCGCCCGTGGTTCGTGCCCGGTTGGAGTCAGCAGTAGTGTCCGGCGGCCAATGGCCGCCGGACTCAATAAACAGGGAGGCCCCGTGCCGAAGTCCCGTCCCGTCACCTGTGTGGAGAACGGAACCCCATCTCCCCGGCGCCTGAGCGGCGCCGAGGCCGTCGTCGTCATCGTGATCATCGCCATGGCGGCAGCCCTCGTCACGATCGCGGGGATGACGCTGTCCGTCGTACTGCAACTGCTCGTGGGTGCCGGCTTGACCGCCGTCCTGATGGTCGGTCTGCTCACCGGAACCTGGGCCCAGGGGCTTCGTAGCACACTGCGGGCCCTGCTGGCCCCGGCCGCGTGAGGTGACCATAGTGTGCCGTCCCGAGAAACCACTTACCACCAGCAACAAGGCACTGCGCGAACTCCAGGATTGGCTGCGCGACCAACGAAAGCGCACCCAGCAGGGCTACCGGGCACTGTCAGTGCGGGCCGGCTGCCACGCCACGACGCTCCAGCGCGCCGCCTCCGGTGAGACCGTGCCCAAACTACAGACCGTACTCAACTACGCTCGGGCGTGCGACGCCTCACCCGAGGAAGCCCGGCGTCTGTGGAGGCAGGCCCGCTATGAGCAGACCCGCCGGGCACGCGGCGGCCGAAGTGTGCCCGCCCCGCGCCCGGAGTTCATCCGCGACTTCATCGACCTGAGCGCGGCCCTGCAGGACCTGTACGAAAAGGTCGGCTCACCAGCGCTGCGCGCCATGGAGCAGCGTGCGGGCAAGTACGGCTTCCTGCCGCGAAGCACGGCGCACCGCATCGTGACCAAGCGGGCGATGCCACACAGCCTCCAGCAGTTCCAGGCATACCTGCGGGCCTGCGAGGTGCCGGAGGCGGACTGGCCAGGCTGGGAGGCCGCCTGGACACGTGCGTGGCGTCACGAGAAGTTCGACGACTTCGCCGCCCTGGGCACCATCTCGCCAGACGCCGAGCAGCGGAACTGGTTCGCTGTGGTGGACCCGGAGGAGATAGTGAAGAAGGGTGCGGAGACGCTCCACACAAGCATCGAGAGCCAGCTTCAGGAGTACTACGAAATGGAGCTCTTCGTGCCGCGCGACGGTGCCCGCAGCCGGGTATCTTTCCCAGTGAGACTCCGTGACCAGGTCCAACGCGTGCGGCAACGCGGACCGGGGCCAGCGTCTCGTCACGTTCCCGGGCGGCCCGTGCCAGGACAACTGGCCTGCGTCATCGGCGAGCCCGAACCAGAGGCCCCTGCCTTCTCCTGAAGGCTGCCGAGTCATCGCCGGAGAGGATAGACGCGACTAAGGCCTGGGGCGGACCTGTTGGGACTAGCAGGTCTCGCCCCAGGCTGAGCGGCGCAGTTCGGGTTCGTCAGGTAAGGCCGACCGAGGCGTTGTCGTCCCAGCCGTCCTCGCACCGTACATAGCCGAGCATCGACCGGGAGTGCTGGGCCCAGTCGCCCTGGTCGGCGATTTCGTGCTGTGTAGGTCGCTGCGGCATTCCCGGCCGAGCGGCTTCCAGCTCTGGAAGGTGGCCCCGGTCGGCATGCTGGTGTCGTCGGGTTCGGGCAGGGTTCCCCAGCTTTTGCGGCTGCGGGCGGCCTGGACGGTGATGCCCAGGTGGGCGGCGGCCTCCGGGTACCCCGGAATGGCTGTTTATCGGCCGTCGTCTCCTCCTGCTTTCGTCAGCGTTGAGCGTACGTACCGTCCGGGTGGCTGGGGATACGGCGAGGGCCGCCCCGTGCCGGTCGGCGCGGGGCGGCCCTTGTGGGGTGCCGGTCAGGTCCTGGCGAGGCGGTTGGAGAGGTCCAGGGCGGCGGTGGCCACCCCGAGGGCGGCGCACAGGCCGGTGACCTCGTAGAGGGTGGGGCGGACCAGGTGCGGCCAGGTGCCGGGGGTGTTGGGCCAGGTGGCGAGGAGGACCTCGGTGGCGGGCAGGCCCAGGTGGGCGGTGATGGTCCAGCTTGCGGAGGAGGCGGGTTCCCAGTGCAGGCGGATACGGCCGGGAGGAAGTTGCGGGGCGTCCGCCGGGAGCCAGATGACGTCGAGCGGGCCGTCGGGGACGGCGGAGACGCGGTGGACGAGCGCTCCGCATACGCCCGGCGGCATGGGCCGCAGGGCGAGGCCGTGCAGCGGGTGCGGCGTGGAAGGCCGGTGTGGAGCCGGGATGCGGGTCTCCTGTTCGGGGTCGAGTGGCTGGGTCAGTTCCAGGCGAGGGCGTCGCGGACGGGGGAGGGAAGATAGTCCTCCTGGCCGTCCTCGGCGATGAAGACGACGCCGTCGCGTTCGATGACGTCGGCGGCGATGAAGTGGGTGAAGGGCCAGTCGGGGTTGACGGCGAGCCGGACGGGCAGGCCGGGGTCCACGGTCTGGAGCTGGCGGATGAGGTGGCCGACGGTCAGGTATTGCGGCAAGGGGAACCTCCAGGAGCGGGGCGGGCAGGACGGATGTGCTGGCGCGGTGTTACTGCGGGTCGAGGCGGAGCAGGTTGCGCAGCACCTCCGGGCCGGCGCCGTTTTCCTCCTTCTGGTAGGTGGCGAGGTGCCGTCTGCGGCATTCGTTGACGTAGCCCTTGCCGGGGTGCTTGATCTCCCAGGTACCGCAGGAGCAGACGGCCTGCGAGTAGAAGCGGCCGGGGCAGTCGGGGTGGAGCGGTTTGCCGGTGACGGTGTGCTTGTGTTCGGGCGGGCAGATCGAGTCGTCGGCGTGGTGGTTGGTCAGCGGAGCGCGGTGCGGCAACGGGGGTTCCTCTCGGTCGGGGTGGGGTCCGGTCGGTTCGACGTCCGGACCAGCGAGCAATTGGGGCGGGGTCGGTCGAACAGCCGGCAGGAGTGCATCGGCAGCGTTTCGTTCTCGGTCTCCAGCACCACCAGGCCGTCCTTGACCAGGCGGGCCGGGGATGTGCCGACCACGGGGTCGTGGAGTTCCCGGGCGCGGAAGGGCGTTGTGGATTCCTCGCGGTGTATGGGCTGGAACCGGTCGGCCGGGTTCGGTGGGCCGTAGGCGTGCGCGGTCATTCGGCGAAGTCGCGCTGCCACTGGCGTCGTTCGGCACGGCGGGCAGTGCGACGGCGCACGGTCTTGGTACGGCGGCCGTACTGACCGGGTAGGTAGAAGCAGGTGCAGCGTCGGGCGTAGGCGCATGTGCGGCGGTAGCCGGGGCGGGTGGCCAAGAGCATGCGCATGGTCGGAACCTCCTGTCGGTCGGTGCTGTTCGGGATCAGGGCGGTGCGGAGGCGGAGTCAGCGGTGGGCGGCGACGGCGGCGACGGCGGCGATGAATCCGGCGACTGCCTCGGACGGCGTGTCGGGGCCGAACTCCTGGACCCAGGGCTCTCCTTCGGCGGGGACGACCCTGACCTGCCAGACGATGTCGCGCTTCCACGCGGACGGGTCCTCGGGGAGCCAGCCGACGTAGACGCGCCGGTCCGGGCTGGTGCAGTGCACGTTGGCCTCCGGGGTGTCGACAACGGCCCAGCCGAGCCCGGCGAGCAGGTCGAGGACGGGGCCCGCGCAGTGGTCGCTGGAGAGCCACGCGCGGTCTTCCACGGCGGGGCGGACGACGTCGGGCAGGAGGGTGCTGGAGGTGTTCACGGTGAGACGATCCCTTCGTTGACCTGCGGCTTTTCCCGGCACCCGTACGTTGACATGGGGTGCGCGGAAGCACGTAGTCATTTCCCGGGGGTAGGTGTCTGCCGTGGGCGAACTCGTCCCGGCCGTGTTCTAGAACCAGGGCTCGATCCCTGTCCCCATTAGCGCGGTGATCACATGCGCAGCGCGGGACCTTCTCCGACGATCCCTGTCGACGGCGGTAGATTGAACTCGGAACCAGCAGCGGTTGACCCGCTGAATGTGTTGAGATAAAGACACTCAGAGGGTGTCTCACGTGGCAAGTTTGGCGAGCTTCTTGAGCAGGTCAGGGCAGCGGCCGGGCCGAGGAAGGCGAGGAAGCGCGAGCCCTTGCGTTCGTATCGGATGGTCAGACGGCGGGAGCCGAAGAGCCAAGCGATCGACCTCTCGATCTTCCAGCGGTGCCGACCAAGGCGTTCGCCGGACTCGATGCCTGGCCGCGCGATGCGCGCGACGAGTCCACGCTCGCGCAGCCAGCTGAGGTGCTCCGCAGAGAAGTACGCTTTGTCCGCGCGGAGTTTGACGGGCCGGCGTCTCCGTGGTCCCCGACGGGACCGGACGGCGGGGATGCCGAGGATGAGCGGCTTGAGGGCGAGACTGTCGTGCAAGTTCGCACCTGACACGGCGACGGCGAGCGGGACCCCCTGGGCATCGGACAGCACGTGCAGTTTGCTGCCCTTCTTGCCGCGATCGACCAGGTTCGGCCCCGTCAGCGATCCCCCCTTTTGGCGCGCACTGAGGCCGCGTCGACGATCGCCGAGGTCCAGTCCACCTCACCCCGGGCCCCGAGTTCGTCCAACACCGCCCGATGAAGCCGACGCCACAGGCCGACCCCGGTCCATACCGTGAAGCGGCGATGCGCGGTGGCGGAGGACGTGCCGAACGTCGGCGGCAGATGCCGCCAAGCACAGCCGCTGGTCAGCACGTACACCACTGCGGTGAACACGGCCCGCTCGTCACGCGGAGCGGTCCCGCCACCTTGCGGTCGAGCCGCGAACGACGGCAGTAGCGGGAGGACCAGCTCCCAGAGCTCATCAGGAACCAGACGCTTCGACAGATCAGCACTCACGGCCGGCATCATGCCGCTCGAGCATCAAGTCACGTGGGACACCGTCTAACCCTTGCCTGATGCGGCCGATCTGGCGGCCTGCTCGATCTTCGCGCAGTAGGCGGCGCGAGCTTCTTCATCGATCTGCATCTCGTGCTCGGGGCGCATCCCGGTTCGGCCGTCGACGCCTTCGCGCAGGATGTCGGCGTGCCCGGCATGCCGGTTGGTCTCGCCGAGGACGTGGACCAGGATGGCGAACAGGTTCGTGTTCTGATAGGGCTCCGGCCACCACGGCACGAGGCCGGGGCCATCAAGGGCAAGCTCGTCGATCGTCGCGTCTGAGTGCTCCCACGTGCGCCGGTAAGACTCGATGATCTGATCCCGCGCCTCGTCCTCAGTCGCCCAGAGATCGCTGCCGTCGTGGTCCTGCCACCGGGGCAGCGGTTCCGGGGAAGGCCGGTCGAAGACTTCACCGAAGTACCTGGCCTCGACGCTGGCCACGTGTTTGACCAGGCCGAGGAGGTTGGTCCCGGTCGCAGTCAAAGGTCGGCGGGCGTCGTATTCGGACAGGCCGTCGAGTTTCCAGAGCAGCGCCTTGCGGTCCCGCCGCAGTCTCCCGTGCAGGTTGTCCTTCGCGAATTCATCGATCATGCGGCATGAGCCTGCCATGGGCTACTCGTGGCCTCAAGATCCCGTACGTGGACCACAGCGACCGGCAAAACCGAAGCCTGGCCAAGGCCACCGCCCTGAGCTGCTACAAGCAGCTCGCGGAACTTGCCACATGAGACAACCTCTCAAACCCGGCCACCGTGGAGTCTTGCGCTACGTCCCCGCCGAGGGCACATACCAGGCCGCCAGATAGCGGCCCTTCTCTTCGCTGGCACCACTACGCCACCCCCGCCGCATTCTCGCCAGCGGGCACGTCACGGTCAGGCCGCCGCAACCTGGACGGTCTTGACCTTCTCTGCATCGCCGCGCGCACCGTGCGAGCCTCTGAGTGTCCTGGTGCTGGTGGCAAGGCGGTGGTAGATCAATATCGAACTCTGCAAGCGCAGCCCCGCGTTGAGCAGTTCGGAGGTTTGCATAAAGGGCCACAGAGGGCCGAAGCTGGTAAAGTTCTTCCTGTCATTGAGGGATAACCATTCGGCCCTGCCATGACAACGGAGGACCGAGCTCCTGCCAGAGTCGGCCCTCCGCGCCGCAGATCACGAGCCCGGTCGCTCATCAGGAGACCGGGCTCTCTGCGTACGTAGCCCGTGCGACCGTCTCATGCGTGGGCGCCCTTAGTGGACGAACTGCCCCACTGTGGCGATGATCGCCACGAGCACGCCTAACGCGCCCAACCCGACCGACCACTTTTCTGGACCGGTCCAGCGCCTATGCGACTTACCCATGTCGGAACTCACCACTGCTTCCTCCCTTTCTCCGAGGCCCTGGCTCTCAGGGTTGTCGCCGAACTCCGCTCAGGAGTGGGCGAGTTCGAGGGAAGAGAGGGGTGAAGCACAGTCAAGAATACAATCGGCGCCAGCAGTTCTGGGTCGCCAACAGCCTCTCGCTACGCTCCGGAAGTGGCAGATGCAGGAAGTTGCTGGGGGTGCACTTCGGACTTCGGAAAACAGCATGGCCGCCACTACGGGCAAAGTCCTGTGCGGCGAGACGCAGCGCTGGCCTGGCTGCTCCGTCGGCGCTCCTGAACCACCCGCCCACCGGCCGGGCCGGTACCGGGCCCTGCGGCTGGTCCTCGCGCGAAAGGATGCACGGATGAGCATCTGGTCCAGCATCGGCACCGACGACATCCAGGCCCTCAACGGCGACGATGCGGCTGCCAACTACCGCGCCGAAGGTGAACCGACCATCGCTATCGATGTCGCCACCACCGGTCACCACGACCACATACGGCTGGCTCTCTACGACGGCTGTCCTGACGTCACCGCACTCCTGTCGCCCGACGCCGCCCGCGCTCTCCGTGATCGGCTCACCTCGGCCCTAGGAGAAGCCTGACCGGGGAGGGTAAGGCGGCTTCGCGAGCCTTCATGGGACGACCTTAGGCTTTCTCGATCAGTGAGGTGGCGTGGCCGAGGGCAGCGGTATCGGGCATGTGTAGCTCCGGTGTGTAACGGAAGGCGGTGGTCAGCGGCTGTGCCCCGGGCGCGGAACCTGCGGAGCCGTTGGTCGGCGCGGCGCCGGGATGAACGGCCGGGTGACGGCGCGCGGCGGTGCCAGGGTGGTGCGGGCGCTGGCGGCTTGGGCGCGGCGGACGTCCAGCGGTGTTGGTACAGGGGGTTTCACCGGGGTGGCGGTGGCCTGGGGCGGAAGGCGGCGTAGGTCGTAGCCGTAGCGGATGACGGGTGCGGGGTCGGTGATGGCGGTGTTGATCGCGGCGACGATTTCGGTGGGGGTGCTGTGCTGGAAGGTGACGAGCCAGCGGGGCATGGCGAAGGGGTCGCTGTAGGCGGTGATCTTCCAGAGTGCGTCGTCTTCGCCTTCGGGGAGGTAGCCGAGGCGCACGGTGTGGTCCGGTGAGGCGACGTAGGCGTTGCCCAGCTCGTCGTGGGTGAGTTTTCAGTCCAGGTCGAGGAGAGGCTGGAGGGCGGGGTCACCGGTATAGGTAGATCCGGCCAGGTAGCGGGGGGTGACGTGGTACTCGCGCCACCGCTCGGAGTCTTCGCTGTAGGACACGGTTTCTCCAGACGAGGCGGTCAGCGATGGCGCGCGGATGCGGGCGCGGCCGGGCTGCCGACGGGCGGTGCGGCGGTTGGTCCCGGTGCGGTGGGAGGGGTGTTCGGTGTGCGGGTGAGAGCGGCGAACCGGCGTGGATCGGGGCCCGCGTTGGCTGGCTGGGCGGTGATGTAGGGGAGGTTCCGCTCGGGGATGGCGTGGAGGGGGCGCTCGACGGGGTCGGTGCTGCTGAGTGCGAGTACGGCTTCGTGTATGAGGTAGAGGGGTGTGGCGCTGGTGAAGTCGGCGTGCCAGCGTTCACCGTTGGCGCGCTCCACGCAGCCGTACATCGTCCACTGCGCGGGTCCGCCGCCTTCCAGCTCGGTGTGGTCGTCGAGGTGGTCCTTGTGCAGTCGGAAGTAGGCGTGCCCGTCCGGCGCGTGCTGGTAGAGGTAGGAGGCGGTGTCTTCGGTGTGCCAGCCGCGGTCGGCGAGGGTGCGGGCGGGGCTGGTGGGTTGGTGGTGGGGGCCGCCGTGGAGGAAGTCGCGGTGGTTGCTGGGCAGCCCTTTGGCGAGGGCGCGGGTGAAGGCCGAGGTGATCTCGGCCGGGGTGTTCTGGCTGAAGGCGGCCGACCAGACCGGCGTGCCGAGCGGCTCGCGGTACTGGGTGATCTTCCAGCCGCCGTACCGGCTTTCGGGGATCGGGGCCGCCAGTGTGTCGCCGCGCGGGCTGATGAACATGGGGCCCGTGGCGGTGTTCACCGTGGTCCAGCCGGCGGTGGACGACGGGGCGTGGATGGTGGCGGTGTCTCCGTGGCCGGCGAGGTAGACGGGGCGGACCAGCAGGCTGGTGTCGGGCGAGGGTTCGTCTGACGGGAGGGGGCTCATGGTGTGGTTCCTGGGGGTGGGGAACGGGCCCGCGCGTGGCCGGAGGCGGACAGTGTGACGGCGCGCGGGCACAGGGGCAGCGGGGATGGCGGGAATGCCGGTCTGACGCTGGAAGCCATACGGATCAACGGCCTCGGCGCGGGGCGGAGTGGGCGGTGACGGCCGCCGGGACCTGCGGCTGCGGCTGGGAGGCGTGGCTGAACAGGCTGCCCGGGGAGGCCGTGGTCCGGCGCAGCGCCGCTGCGGCACGTATCTCCTGCGATTCTGTCCGTGCCCCGGTGTGGGTGCGAGTGGCCGTCGCGGCTGGTGCGGCTGGGGTATGCGCTGTAGAGGTGGGATGGCTCCACTGCTCGACGGCGGCGTAGACAGGACCGAGGGCGCGGCCGGCTTCGGTCAGGGTGTAGGGGTCTCCGTGGCGTGGTCCGGTGCGGGTCACCAGTCCGTCGAGCTGGAGCCGGTTCAGCCGCTGGTAGGTAAGGGCGTTGTCCAGTCCGGCCCCTTCGGCGATGTGGACGAACCGCATGGGGCCGCTGGTGTTGAGGAGCTGGATCACCGCGGTCGTATGGCGCAGGTGCAGACGGCGAAGTGCGTCCTCGATGCGCTCGGCACCGGCTGCCACGCCGAGCGGGACGTGAGCCTGGGACCATTCGGACAGGGTGCGGTGGACCGGTCCGAGCGCGCGGCCGGAGGCGCTGAGTTGGTAGGGGGCGCGGAAACGGGTGTCGGTACGGGTGACCAGTCGCGTATCTTCTGCTCGGCCTGGACGGTGAGGTCGTCCGCGGGTGCGACGCCGGTACGGTCCGGGGTGATGGGCTCGGGCGGGCAGCCGCGTTCGATCAGTCAGCCCTGGGCGAAGGCCATGCCGGGAGGCGTCGGGGTTGGTCTCGGCGTGCCAGGCGATCCGCCCGCCGAGGGCGACCTGCACACCCAGGTCCAGGCCGCCGTACCCGGAGCACAAGGACCCGATCAGCGGGCCGTGCGAGGCATTCGTGCCCATGTCATCGGCCTCGTACGGCCGTTGGGGGGCCCGCGGTCGTGGAGGCTGCCTTCGCGGCGGGCTCCGGTGACGGTGCTGTGTTGGCGACGCCGTGGGATCGGCTGAGTGCGGCCCGGAGCCGTGCGGACGGGGGCAGGAATGTTGTCGAGGCGGCGTGCAGCCTGGTGGCGGCTTCGTGCAGTGCTTCGTCGGCGAGGGAGAGCGCGTCTTCCAGGACGTTGACGGATGCCTCCCGCGCCTCGTGTACCTCAGGCCGGTCGTGTGACGGTTCGGTCTGGGCGAGGAAGGCGAGCTGGTGGTTCACCACGCCCAGAGCGGCGACAGCGTCGCCGGCTGGCTCGATGGCGGAGGCGAACCCGGTGATTACCCGGTCGCTGTGCGGTGCCCGGCCCTGGTCGGTGACACGGAGGAGTACCTCGTTGCTCAACTGGGTTATCAGCTCGCCGAGTTCGGCGATCCGGCGGCAGACGGTGGTGGGTTCGGGTGAGCGGTGCGGGTCGCCGAGTACGGGCAGTTTGCCGCGCTGGGCGTCGAACACGGACGCCATGTCCCGCAAGGCGAGTGCGTCGGTGGCAGGAGTCTTGACCACGGAGTGTTCCAAGGAGTGAGGAGCGGACGGGACGGATCGGGCAGTTCAGATGGGAGCCCGTGATGAAGTCCGCGCGGGGGGCACGCCGGGGAGAGCGCCGGGGTGCTGCGGGGGCTGGGCCGACGGCTGTGGTGTGCTGCGGGCAAGGGCGGCGTGGACCCGGCTCGGCGGGGAGTTGCCGGCCGTCGACGCGGGCGCGGGCGTTGGCCCGGGGGTGCCGTTGGCGGTCCGCCAGCGGGCGCGGATGTCATCGAGGGGGCCGAGGGCGTACAGGGCGTGGCTGATGAGCCGTCCCGGGGCCAGTGCCTCGTCCTCGGCCAGCGCCCGGATGGCGCGGGCGGAGGCGGCAGCGGTGCGGGTGAGAGAGGAGCGCATGATCCGCTCGCCGAGCCACTCGGCGCTCCCGGCACCGCTGCCGTCGCAGATCCCGGCGAACTGGTCAGCGGTCAGTGTGCCGTTGGCGAGCAGGCCGCGCCGCTGGGCCTCCCACAACAGCGTCATCCGGTCGATGGGTTCACCGCGGGGTGATGCAGTGCACCGAGACATCGGTAGAGCTGGGCGTGGGCGGTGTCGGCGAAGTCGTCCGGCCGCAGCCAGCCGGCCACCTCATCCATCGCCCCGGACCGTTCGGCCAGGACCGCCAGCAGGAACCTTTCGTTCTCCGCCACCTCGTCCGTACCGGCGAGCGGGGGCTCGGCGGCTGCGGTGGCGGGCAGTGTGGCGGGGGCTTGGGGTCGTGGTTCGGTTCCCCAGCGGCGTGCGAGGTCGCCGAGCACCCCGGCCAGGACGTCCGCCACCGCCGGCGCAGCACCCCATGCCAGCACACGCCGCCTGACCGCCTCGTCTCGCACTGGGCCCGTCACCGCCATCAACAATTCTTCCGCGGGGACTGCTGCCAACAACAGTCCATAGCTGGCGGTGGCTTCACATACCCGCGCGGCCAGCTGCGACGATCGTGGGGCGGGCGGAGGACGGACCGCCTCCGCGCCGGGACGGACAGGAAGACCAGTTGCCCAGTCCGAGGCCCGTCCTCAACACCGTGGCCCCTGGAACACCCGCTGCCTGGACGCCTCGGTCGCGGAGGCCACACCGGACGGAGTCAGTTGGGGAGAGTCAGGCGGAAGGTGGTGTGTCCGGGGCTGCTGGTGACGGTGGCGGTTCCGCCGTGGGCGGTGACGACGGCGTGCACGATGGAGAGACCCAGACCGGTGCTTCCGGTGGTTCGGGAGCGTGCGTGGTCGGCGCGGACGAAGCGGCCGAAGACTTCGGGCTGGACCTCTTCGGGGATACCTGGACCGTTGTCGCTCACGTCCACGGAGACGCCGGCCTGACCGGTGGTGAGGGCGATGGTCACGGTGGTGCCGGGCGGTGTGTGGGTGCGGGCGTTGGCGAGGAGGTTGCCGATGGCCTGTTGGAGCCGGTCGGCATCGCCGGTGACGGTCACGGGTTCTTCGGGGAGGTCGAGGAGCCAGCGGTGTCCGCGGCCTGCGGCGTGTGCGTCGTCCGCCGCGTTCAGGATCAGCAGGGTCAGGTCGACCGGTTGCTGTTCGAGGGGGCGTCCGGCGTCCAGGCGGGCGAGGAGGAGCAGATCGTCGACGAGGCGGGTCATGCGCTGTGACTCGCCGTCGATGCGTTCCAGGGCGTGTCGGACTTCGGCCGGGACGGGGCCGTGGTGGCGAAGGGCGAGTTCGGCATGGCCGCGGATGTTGGAGACGGGGGTGCGTAGTTCGTGGCTGGCGTCGGCCGCGAAGTGACGCAGGCGTTCCTCGCTGGCCTGGCGTCGGGTGAGGGCGTCTTCGACATGGCCGAGCATGTGGTTGAGGGCGGTGCCTACCTGGCCGACCTCGGTGTGCGGGTCGGTGTCGGGGAGGGGACCGGGCATGGCGACCTCGCCGCTGGCGAGCGGCAGCCCGGCGACCTCCGCCGCCCGGGCGGTGACCTTCTGAAGGGGGTGCAGGGAGATCCGTACCCACAGGGCGCCGGCGGTGCCGGTGGCCACGAGTGCGGTGCCGAACAGTACGGCCTCGACCGCTTCGAGGCGGTGAACGGTCTCTTCCACCGGGTGCAGGAGCAGGCCCGTTATCAGGGTGTCCTGGTCGTCGCCCCGGACAGCCGTGACGCGGTAGGCCCCCAGAGTGGAGAGGCGGATGCTGTGCCCGTTTCCGTCCACGGGTATCCCCTCCAGGGCGCGGCGATCCCCGGGCGTGAGCCGAAGGGGGCGGTCGGTGGCGTCGTCGACGACGGCGGCCTGGGTGACGGTGCCGTTCAGGAGGCGAGCGCCGAAGGTGGATTCGGCCTGGCCCCGGGTGTCGGGGCGGTTGTCGGCGTCGGGCTGGGCCTCGTGTTCCAAGCTGGCGGCGAACCGGCCGCCGGACGCGGAGAGCTGCTCGTCCAGGCGCCCCATCAGGAATCCGCGCAGGGCGAGGGCCGTGGTGATGCCGACGGCGAGGCAGGTGAGGGCGAGCAGGGTGACGAGTCCCGCGGTGAGCTGGGCGCGCAGGGTGCGGGGGGCCGGGCGTCTCATGGAGCTTCCGGTTTGAGGACGTAGCCGACGCCGCGCACGGTGTGGATCATCGAGGTGTGTCCGGCGTCGATCTTCTTGCGCAGATAACTGATGTAGAGCTCGACGATGTGGGCGCGGCCGCCGAAGTCGTAGGTCCAGACGCGGTCGAGAATCTGGTCCTTGGACAGCACCCGGCGCGGGTTGCGCATCAGGAACCGCAGGAGTTCGAACTCGGTACGGGACAGATCGACAGTGGTCCCGCCTCGCCTGACCTCCCTGGCTTCCTCGTCCATGGTGAGGTCCCCGACGGTGAGCCGGCTCGTGCCGGGCTCGGCGGTCATCCCGGCCCGCCGGAGCAGCCCGCGCAGCCGGGCCAGGACTTCTTCCAGGCTGTAGGGCTTGGTGACGTAGTCGTCACCGCCTGCGGTGATGCCGGCGATGCGGTCCTCGACAGCGTCGCGGGCGGTCAGGAACAGTACACACACGCTGGGTGCCTCGCGTCTGAGGGCCCGCATGACCTGGATCCCGTTCAGGTCGGGCAGCATCCAGTCCAGGACCACCGCATCGGGTTGGAAGTCACGGGCGGTGGTGAGCGCGGTCGCGCCGGCCGCGGTGGTGCGGACCTGCCAGCCCTCGCTGGTCATGACTGCGGCCAGGACATCGGTGACGTCGGGTTCGTCGTCGACGACGAGGATCCGTACGGGGTCTCCGTCGGGGCGGTGCAGAAGCGATGTCGTACGCGGCTCGTCCATGGTTCCTTCAGCATCCCCTGGCATGGGCCACGGTGGGGCGAGCCGTGGCTCTGAGTTTCCTCTGAATCGGAGGGCGGGCCGACGGGGCTGTTTCAGAAGGTACACAGAGGTTGGGCTGTGAGGCTGCCCGCCCATCGACGGAGCGAGCCTCATCCGAAGGAGCCCCATGACCACCACGTTCACGACCACCACATATGCGGGCCGCGGTATGCGCCACCGGCTCCCGCGCCGCAGCGCCGTGCCCTTCCTGGCGGCGCTGGTGATCTGGGCCGGTGCCGCCGGGGTGCTGGCCCTGTGGTGGGTCGACACGGCCTCGGTCGTCGGCCCGGCGGGCTGGCTCACCGGCGCCGGACGCATCACCGGACTCCTGGCCGGCTACGCCTGCGCGGTGCTGCTGGCCCTGATGGCCCGCATGCCGCTCCTGGACCACGCCATCGGCACCGACCGGCTCGCTCGCTGGCATGCCCTGGGCGGCCGCTGCACCGTATCCCTGGCGCTCGCCCACACCCTGCTGATCATCTGGGGCTACTCACTGACCTCCCACACGAACGTGGTCAGCCAGACTTCCACGCTCGTCCTGCACTACCCCGGCCTTCTCAGGGGCACGGCCGGCTTCCTGCTGTTCCTGGCCACCGGGATCCTGTCGGCCCGCGCCGCCCGCCGCAGGATGAGCTACGAGACCTGGCACTACCTGCACTTCGCCACTTACCTGGCCGTCTTCCTCACCTTCGGCCACCAGCTCTCCAACGGCGCCGACTTCGTCGGCAACCGTCTCGCCCAAGTGGCCTGGTACACACTGTTCATCACTGTCGCCGCGCTGCTCGCCTGGTACCGGTTCGCCGCCCCCGTCCGGCGCGGACTGCGCCACCGCCTTCGCGTGACCACGATCCACCCCGAAGCACCGGGCGTGGTCTCCGTCCACTTCGCCGGCGAGCACCTGGACGAACTCGGTGGCGAGCCGGGCCAGTTCCTGCGCTGGCGCTTCCTGACCCGCGGACTGTGGTGGACCGCGAACCCCTACTCCCTCTCCGCCCCCGCGCAACCCGGCCACCTGCGCATCACGGTCAAAACCGCGGGCAGCCACAGTGCTGCGCTCGCCCGCCTGACGCCGGGCACCCGGGTATGGGCCGAGGGACCCTACGGCGCCTTCACCGCACACCGTCGTACCGCTCCCAAGGTGCTGCTCCTGGCCGGCGGTGTCGGTATCACTCCCTTGCGCGCACTCTTCGAGACGCTGCCGGGCCAGGTGACCCTCATCCACCGGGCCCGCCGCGCCGTCGACCTCGCCCTGCGCGACGAGATCGACGCGATAGCCGCCCGCCGCAGGGCCACCGTGCACTACGTCGTCGACGAACCGACCGGGTACTCCTCACCCCTTACCGCCCGGGGTCTGAGCGCTTTGGTGCCTGATCTGGCCGCGCACGACATCTACCTCTGCGGTCCGCCCGGCATGGCACAGAGAGCGATCCGGGCCCTGCGCGATGCCGGTGTTCCGGCACGGCGCATCCACCACGAGTCCTTCGCGTTCTGAGGAGAACCGCCATGCGCCGAGCCGTCCTCGCCACCACCGGGATCAGCGCCCTCGTCGTCGCGCTGCTCGCCCTCAAACCCCACCAGCTTCCCGCCCTCGCCGGAGTGTCCCCCCGGTCTCCCACAGCCTCATCCCCGCACACCGCTGCGGGCACCACGCCTGGGTCCTCCACGGGGACGGGCACGTTCACCGGGGATCCCATCGACATTCGGTACGGAACGGTGCAGGTCGCCGTGACCCTCTCCAAGGGAAAGATCACCACGGTCAAGGTCCTCCAGGCCCCGTACCAGAACGGCCGCGACCAGCAGATCACCTCCTACGCGCTGCCCCGCCTCACCCAGGAAGCGCTCGGTGCCCAGAGCGCGCACATCGACGCCGTCTCCGGAGCCAGCTACACCAGCCAGGGCTACATCCAGTCCCTGCAGAGCGCCCTGGACCTGGCTCATGCCTGACCTCGCACACGGACTGCGCCACGTCGAGCACGTCATGGGCACCGTCTTCTCCTTCGACATCCGCGACACGCCCACTACCGCCATCCACGGCGCCCTCGCCGAGGCCGTGCGGAACCTCCACCGGGTCGACGCCGTGTTCTCCACCTACCGGCCCGACAGCCACATCAGCCGCCTCGACCGCGGCGAGATCCGCATGGAGGACTGCCCGCCCGAAGTCCACGAAGTCCTGTACCTCTGCGCACAGGCCACCCACGCCAGCGACGGCTGGTTCAACATCATCCCCGCAGGAACCCTCGACCCCTCAGGGCTCGTCAAAGGCTGGGCCACCGAAGCCGCATCCCGACTCCTCCACGACGCGGGCGCCCATCACACCTGCGTCAACGGCGGCGGCGACCTCCAGCTCCGCGGCCAGGCAGCCCCCGGCATACCGTGGCACATCGGCATCGCCCACCCTCTGTTCCCCGGCAAACTGGCCACCGTCATCACTGTCGGCCACGACTTGGCCGTCGCCACCTCCGGCTCCGCCGAAAGAGGCGCCCACATCATCAACCCGCACCGAGGCACACCCGCCACCGCGTTCGCCTCCCTCACCCTCGTCGGCCCCCGCCTGACGCTTACCGACGCCTACGCCACCGCCGCGTTCGCCAGAGGCGACGGCGCACGGGACTGGATAGAAACACTGGACTGCTACGAAGCCCTCGCGGTCCTGCCCGACGGCCGGGAATGGCGCACACCAGGATTCAGCCGATACGGATCGTGAGAGAGGACACGGACTCGTTCCCGCCAGCGGGAACGCGCGCCTCCGCATCATGGCCTCGGCCTGCTCCACCGAAGGCGGCGCACGAGCCGACCCCGTCCCTTGCCAGTGTCGAACACCGAAAACGAAGGAGCCCTCTGTGGGACTCGATCTGATCAACGGCATCCCCGCACACGTCCTGCTCGTGCACGCCGTCGTGGTCCTGACGCCCCTCACCGCCCTCGCCCTGATCCTCTGCGCCGCCCTCCCCTCGGTCATGCGCCGGTTCGGTCCGGCACTGCCGGCCCTCGCTCTGGTGTCTTTGATCAGCGTGCCGCTGACGACAGACTCCGGCGAGTGGCTGGAGCGGCATGTGGACAGCAACGAGCTGGTCCGCAAGCACACCGAACTCGGCGACGGACTGACCCCTTGGGTCATCGCGCTCTTCCTGGCGGCCACGGCGGTGTGGTGGTTCTACCGCCGCGCCGCCCACCGCACCCTCGGCACGAGGGAATCCAGCAACGGCGTGGTGGCCACGCCTGTGCGCATCGCCGCCGCGGTGTTGTCCCTCGTCATCGGCGTGGGCGCCGTCGTACAGGTCTACCGAATCGGCGACTCCGGCGCCAAAGCCGCCTGGCACGACAGCTACTCCGCCACCGCCCACCCAGATCACAGCTGATACACCCGCCGCGAAGCGCCCCAGCCGGGGCTGCGTCTCCGCGTTCCAGGCCTCGTAGAGGCGCATCGACCCAGTCGAAGAGGGCGAGGATCTTGGCCTGGCTCCGACGGGGGCGTCCAGTGCGAGTCCGTCGGTCTGCACGAACCGGGCCGGTCCTGCCTCGTCGCCCCCGCCGAGGGAGGCCGCCCAGCTCCTCCCGGGCTGCCTTGGACTTGCAGACGCCGGCGACGCCAGTCCAGGTCCGAGTAGTTGTGGCGCACTACCGCGGAGGACGTGCTGGTGGAGCGGTTGCCGGCGGTGGGACCGCGGTCGGTAACCGTGACCCGCGGCCCCTTACTCGACCGCGCCCCAGCTCGCGGGGGATCGCCCCGCCCGCCGGACCGTCAGCGCGAGCCGTCGGGGTGGAGAACGACCTTGGTCCAGCCGTTGTCGCGGGCGTCGAAGTGCTCGTAGCCGTCGGATGCCTGATCCAGCGTCAGTTCGTGGGAGACGATCCACGACGGCTCTGCCTTGCCCGCCTCGATCAGCGTGCACAGTTGGCGGTTGTACGCCTTCACATTGCACTGACCGGTGCCCATGCTCTGACCCTTCATCCAGAACATTCCGTAGTCGAAGGCCACTTCACCTTCCTTGTACAACCTGTCGGGACTGCCCGGGTCCTGTGGGACGAATACACCGACCACGCCGATCGTGCCGGTGGCCTTCACCGACTGCACCAGGTTGTTGAGGGTGAGGTTGGGGTGTTCGTCGCCCTGCGGGTCGTGCGCCTGGTATCCCACGCATTCGCAGCCGCAGTCCGCGCCGAGACCGCCCGTCTCCTCCAGGACGCGGTCGACAGGTGAGCCTTGGGAGTCATCGACGGGGATGGCCCCGATCTGCTCGACGAGCGCCAGACGGTCCGGGTGCCGGTCGACGACCATGATCTTGCCGGCGCTCTTGAGCGTGGCGGACAGCGCGGCCATGCAGCCGACCGGGCCCGCGCCGTAGATGACCACGGTGTCGCCGGGCCGGACACGTGCCAGTTCGGTGGAGTGCCAGCCGGTGGGGAAGATGTCGGAGAGCATCACGTAGTCGGTCTGCTTCTCCCGGGCTTCTTCGGGAAGGACCAGACAGTTGTGGTCACCGTAGGGAACGCGCAGCAGTTCCGCCTGACCGCCCTCCCACGGGCCCATGCCGGCGAAGCCGTAGGCGGCACCCGCCATTGTCGGGTCGGGGTTGGTGGACAGGCAGAACGCGGTCAGCCCTTTTCGCACTTGCGACAGGAGCCGCAGGAGACGTTGAAGGGCAGGCACACCAGATCGCCGACGCGTACGCGGTCGACGCCGCTGCCCACGGCGATGACCTCGCCCAGGTTCTCGTGGCCGAAGATCCGGCCCGTGTCGAAGTCGGTCCTGCCCTCGTACATATGCAGGTCCGATCCGCACAGAGAGGGTTCGTCCGACCGACAGCGGCTCAAGACGATGCATGGCGCACACCATGAGTGGCCTCACCGCATGGGGACCTACGGAAAGATCAAAAAATTCATGAAATTCCCTCTCTTGCCACTCCAAGGAACGGAACCTCGGATTTCTCTCCATGTCGTCCTGATCCCAATGGAACAGTGATCCCGTGCGAGGACTGGAGATCATCGTCGTGGTGCTGACGGCCGTGCTGGCCCTGACGTGGCTGGCCCGGCGGCTACCGGCGAGTGAACCGCTGTTCCTGCTGTTCGGGGGTGTGCTGCTCGGCCTGGTTCCGTCCTTCGGAGAGGTGCGCCTGTCCGGCGAGGTCGTTCTGCTGATCTTCCTGCCGCCGCTGCTGTATGCCGAGGCGCTGAATGTCTCGCTGTACCAGATCAAGGCCAATTTCCGCGTGATCGTGCTGCTCGCGGTGGGGCTTGTGCTGGTCACGCTGGTGACGGTCGCCGCTACCGCGCACGCCTTCGGCCTGGCATGGGCGGTCGCCTTCGTGCTCGGCGCGATCCTTTCGCCGACCGACGCCACGGCTGTGGCCCTGGTGGCGCGTGGCATGCCCCGCCGGTTCGTGGCCATGTGCAGGCGGAGAGCCTGGTCAACGACGGTACCGCGCTGGTGGCCTATGCCGTGGCCGTCGACATCGCGGTCGGCCGGCGTGCGTTCACCTGGGGTGACGCCGTCGGACGCGACCACACGGGCGACGGCCGGCGAGGGGCCGACACCGACCGACTGGTCCGCTCCTTCCACCGCGAAGATCACGAGTCGTTCCGGAAGCCGTCCCAGCACACGCGAAAGCTCAACCGCTTCCGGGAGCCCGAAACCGTGCGTACTGCTTCCCGGCGCCTGCTCCAGCCTCTTGATGCCCATGTCCAGCCGGTGTACCACCCCCGCCTGTCCGGGCCGCGCGCGAGCAGCGTCCACCACGACGGCGAGTTCCGTGTTCTCCCACATGTCCATCAGGCGGCCCGGATCCCCGTCGCACGATGCGAGGCGCACCCATGGCGGCAGGGGATGCCGGGCGGCCCGGGAACGCAGTCCGCCGATCACGGCCAGGCCCACCGCGTCGTCACGTCTGCATATGTTGCCGACGCCAATGAGCATGACACGTGTACGCGTCTTCATCCCAGCTCCTTCCGGCCATCCGCTTCGGCGACCCGGCCGGTCGCGGAACCGGCTCGCACCTCGCCTGGTATGGATGCCGCAGGAGCGCGGTGCCCCGAGCGCTCGGCGACATCGCGTCGGTGCCCCGTCCCCGGCCGGAGTCCGGCTCCGTCCCGCCTCCATCCCGGCTCTCGTTCTCCGGCGATCCCTCACGAGGGGCCGACGCGAAATGGCCGCATCATCTCGTTGTCCTCGTGCTCCAGCATGTGGCAGTGCCACATGTAGTGGCCCGCCTGGTCGAATCGGGCCTTGACCCGGGTGACGGCGTTCGGAGAGACGATCACCGTGTCCTTGAAGCCGCGCTCCCACGGCTCCGGAGGGCGTACTGCCTGCCCTTCCGGTTGCCGGTCGACCACCTGGAACTGAACTTCGTGGATGTGGATCGGGTGTGCGTCCTTCGTGAAGTTGTGGATCTCCCAGACCTCGGTCGCGCCCAGGGCGGGGTCCTCCGTCACCGGATCGCCCCATCCCAGGGTCACCGGTTCTCCCTTCGAGTCCAGAACACCCAGAAGTACGGCGCGGGGACCCACGCCTTCCAGACGAGCGGAGTTGACCTCGTTCAGGGAGAGTCGCCGGGTGCGGCTCGCCGCACCCAACCGCTCGCACCGGGGCAAAGTGAGCTGCGAGGCCGGTGTCGACCTGTCCGGCGCCGTGAGCGGTTCCACCACGAACTTCATGACCTGCCCGGTGGTCTTCGGATTCGCCGGCGGAAAATCCGTGCCGGCCACTCCGCCACCGAACGCCGTGTCCGGTCCCTCGTTGATGAGGTACAACTCGGTCCCCGTCGGGATGGAAGTGAAGTCGACGATGACATCGGCCCGTTCGGCCGGAGCAGTCAGCAGTTGATCGAGTTGGACGGGCGCCGGCAGAAATCCTCCCTCACTGCCGATCTGCCAGAAGGGAAGCGCTGGGGCAGCCGGCCGGGACGCCAAGGGGTCGGCAACGATCTTGAGGATCAGGAAGCGCGCGTTGCACCCGTTGAGAAACCGGAACCGGTAGCGGCGCGGTTCGACCGACAGTACCGGCCAGGTCCTGCCATTGGTGACCATCGCGTTGGCGAAGAACTCCGGGTTCCAGATCGGTGCTATATCGCTGTCCGGCACGTAGGGCCCCTTGAATCCGTCGAAGAACGCCCTGCTCGCCGGATAGAAGAGGCTTCCGTCGGTGTTGAACGACCGGTCCTGGATGACGACCGGAATCTCGTAGTACCTCCTGCCCGGTGAGTCGCCGAGTTTCGGCGCCGGCCCTGGAAGCACCCCCTCGTCGAGGTCGTCCGGCCCACCGCGCAGAAGGTAGAAGCCCGCCAGCCCGGCGTACACATTGAGCCGGGTGACGCCCAGGGCGTGATCGTGGAACCAGAGACTGGAGGCCCGACCGTGATTGGCGTAGTGGAACACGGCATCCCCCAGGCTCCACTTCACACCGAACAGCTCCGTGGATTTCCTTCCGAACTCCTCGTAGTAGGACCCGGTCCTCGCGTAGCCCGCCGGGATGTCATGCGCGTCTGGCAGATACCACGCCTCGGCGTAGCCGTCGCTCTCCTCGGCGTTCCGCCCTCCGTGCAGATGCGTCACGATGGGCACGGGACCCGTGTACGGGCCGGGTGTCGAGGTGAACGTGGGGGACGAGTCCCGCCCCGAGGCTCCGCCCGGAGGGTTTGCCCAGTGCAGCGTGGGGTCCACCGGCAGCAGATGCGGTAGGTAGTTCCCTCGCGCGTCAAGCAGACGGTTGGCCCACGTCACCCGGACTGCCCTGTCCACCTCGGCCTCCACGGTGCGGGCGGGGTAGCTGAATGTGTCGGGGTGCCGCGACGAGCCGTATCCCCAGACGACCGTGGCAGGCCTGCCGGGAGGCAGCACCTGCTGCTGGAACTGCCGGACACCGATCGAATAGCTGTCGAGGCCCGTCCCGCCGTCCCGCGAGTCCCGCGGCATGACCGGCGGTATCACGAGTTCAGCGACGTACTTCTCCAGCGTCTCTGGATCGAGCACCCCATCCGCCGCCTGGATTGCGGATACCGAATCAATCGGCAGGAAAAGATGAGCCCCTGCGATGACACCCGCCTGCACGACTCGCCGCCTGCTGATCATTGGCACTCCCGCGTATCACCAGCACCGACTCACATCCAGGAGATTCCCCGAGACACCATCTAGCGAATCCTGCACAGTTGTTGAAATTGCGTGGCAGGGCAAGGACATTCCTTAGTCACCGCGCACCGTTACTTCCGCCCCCTACGATTCCACCACCCTGCGAACTGTTGGCGGCTGCTGAGACTGCGGTGTGAACATTGCCGATAAGGTCCTGTTGTGCCTCGGTAAGCCCACACAGGGAGACGGGTTCCCCGCTGACGGGAGAACTATGACTGCCGCAGATGGTCAGGTCGCCAAAGATACACTTTTGCGGGCCGCCCAAGGCGGTCACGACATCAGCAGCGATGCGGTTCGACGGAAAGGCGCTGGCCAGACAGGAGTCGTTGCGGACGTGCCCCTGCAGACCATTTCCGCCCCATGCGGCGCGCTGAATAATGAAGGTCGCCGGGGTCCTGTGCTGCGGGCCTGAGTTCCCCAGCATCCGATCGGGGACGCCGTCGCGGAAATCTAGCCGTCCGTCTGGTGCGATGAGTGCGTAGAGACCCCTCATGGAACGCTCCAGGGCTCAGTGTCGGCAGTGGGCATTCCGCTCACCGGTAGGCAGTAATCCTCGAACCTTGCCAAGAGCCCTATTGTGGGTGGTGAGGCGACAATCGCCCTCCGCCACAGATGCCTCAGGATTTAGTGATCTCGACATGGTGCGGCTTAGCCGCCTGCGCCTTGGGCACGGTGACAGTCAGTACCCCGTCGGACAGTCCCGCCGTGACCCCTTTGGTCTTGAGATCTGCTGGTAGCAGCGCCCTGCATTCGAAATATCCCGTGCGCCGCGTATTGTGGCGGAGGACGCCCTCGCGCTCGCGTTCTTTGTACTCCCCGGCGATGTGCAGTTCCCGGTTGCCGATCTCGACGTCGATGTCCTCACGTTCGATCCCGGGCAGCTCCGCCTCAACCATGTAGGCATCGTCAGACTCGTGCAGGTCGGCCAGCGGCGACCAGGTCCCGGCAGAGGAATCGGTGCCGACGGTTTCCACGAAGCGGTTCATCCGCTCAAAGAGGGCAGCGAATTCGGCGGCGGTCGGCTCGGCCCCAGCCGAGGAAAGGGAAGGGCCGTTCGGTGAGTCTGCCAAGCCTGCGGTGTGCGACGGGAAGAGACATCACGGTTCACCCCCTCAAAGCGACGATTCGCCCTCATCTCCATTCTGCGCGCCTGTCTGCCGCGCCGCGAATCGGGCAACTGGTGTAACGCTCAAAGACCACCGGCGCGATCCGATCCTGAGCCCTGAAGCCGAAGCCTGGCCGTGCTCCTTCGAGCCGACCGCCGCGACGTCGCCGATACGCAGTTCCTCAGGAGAAGGTCAAGGATGCTGGATGCTGGGTGCGCAGGGAAACTGCCTACTCCTCCACATCATCCCCTGAGTTCCCGCACCACTTTCTGTAGGCGGCTACGGCGGTCGGCAGGGTCGGGAAGATCAGGCCCGTGCCTACGGGGGGAGTCGTAGCGGTGGATGAGCAGTCCGGGGATGGTGCGAGCCTCTGGGTAATCGTCGACTTCACCGACTCGGTAGCCGGTGAGTTCTCCGTCACCTACGACGCCGACGGCCAGGTCCTGACTCGGAAACTGCCCGGCGGATTTACCATGCGCCAGAACACCAACCCGGCAGGCATGCCCACTGAGCGCAGCTACAGCCGCGACAGCGACGGGGAAATCCTCTTCTCCGAAACCATCGTGCCCACTGTCCACGGGCAGCGCTCCTCCTGCACCGGCTCCGCCGGCCAGACCGCTGGCGAAACCTACACCTACGACCGGATTGGCAGACTCACCCGGGCAGCGGACGACGCAGTCGACGGCATCTGCGTAACCCGCAGTTACATCTTCGACAAGAACTCCAACCGCAAGTCTCTGGCCACGGCAGCCCCCGGACTGGAATGCACGACTGCAGGCGCGACAACAACCAGCCACGCCTACGACAGCGCCGACCGCCTGGTCGACGCCGGCTACACATACGACGCTTTCGGCCGTACCATCGAGGCTCCCGGCACCACGCTGGCGTACTACGCCAATGACCTGGTCCGTCAGCAGACCGCGGCAAACCAGCGCCAGACATGGACCCTCGACTCCCAGCTGCGCTCGCGCGCCTGGACGGTCGAGACCAACAACTCGGGTAGCTGGACCAAGACCCAGTCCAAACTCAACCACTACAGTTCCGACCCCGATACCCCGCGCTGGATCGTGGAAGACACTGCCACCGGTGCTCTGACCCGCAGTGTCAACGGCTTCGACGGCCAGCTCGCCGCGACCACCGCTAAGAGCGGCGGGACCGTGCTCCAACTGGTCAACCTGCACGGTGACGTTGTAATCCAACTGCCCACTACCGCCGGACAGGCGGCCACGGTCCTCAGCACCGACGAGTACGGCAATCGTGCCGCAGATCACGCCACCACCCGCCACCCGCTACGGCTGGCATGGAGGCATGCACCGTTCCAGTGAGTCCCTTACGGACCTCACACTCATGGGCGTGCGCCTCTACAGCCCCACCCTGGGACGCTTCCTGTCCTCCGACCCGGTCCCCGGCGGTAGCTGCAACGCCTACGACTACGCTTGCGCCGACCCAGTCAACAACGAGGACGTGACCGGCTGCGCGACCTGCCGGGTCCCAAAGCATGCCTGGACCGGCCGCAGCTACACGACCGTTCTGCGCACGACTGGCTAGAGCTACGGCAGCTGGCAGAATTACAACTACCACTGGTACATGGACGTCATCAGCGGCGACTGGGGGCCTGTGCCCATCGCCGCCTGGTACGGCTGGGGCCGACAGAAGATCTTGGCTTCCTTCGAAACCCGCTACCAGTATTCCTACCGCGACCGCGTCACATATCGCGTCGCGTGGTCGGGCTACAAGTGGACCCGCACCGGAGGCTGGAGCTGGGCGCGAACTTCTCGCACCTACGTGTCCTCTTACCGCATTGTCCACACAAGGGGCTGACCTAGCCACTGACCAGCCATGAGTAGGGTGGCGCTCCACGGGATCCCGCCGTGGAGCGCCACCCCTGCTTCGACACTCAACCGATTGCCGAAGAACACCCAGCTCGACAGCCGCACGAAAGAGTCCGCGGCTCTCCGAGACGAGTGTGACGGGGACCGCGGTGGTGTTCACCGTTCCGCCGGGCAGTGCCGGGCCCGGGCTTGGTGTGAAAGGCCAGTGGGGCGTGAAGGTCGCCTTGGCCCAAGTCGCGGTGCCGACGGCCGAGGCGACGACTTTGCCGTCAGCCTGGGACTTCGAAGAGGGTGATGAGCGAAGTGGGCGTGCTCGTTGGCCAGTTCACGGTGGTGGTCGACTTCGTGTAGTACGTGCTGCCGGATCCACTCCCGGCAACGGACTTGAGTGTCAGTCCGGCGGCCCAGATGCGGATGGTGGGGGACTGGGCGCAGAGCTGGACGTCGGGGCATTCGGTGGCGTAGCCGCCGCGGTGGCCGGAGATTTTGAAGCTTCACGGACTGGCCTGCCCTGGACCTATCGTTGTCGATGCCGGCGGTCAAGACCTCCGTGACCCGGATTGCCGCGTGGGAACTCGGTCAGTACACGAGCGCCCCGGCAGGCAAGGCGCCCCTTTGAGGGCTGGGGCGCTGGGCAAAGCAGGGTGGGACGTGCTGTGATGCTGTGATGAAGCTGCCCTGGTGGTCCGAAATCAGGTCGTTGGTTGCGTGGTGGGTGGTTGTGACCATGCTTCTTTGGCTTCTCGGCAAGCTCTTTGGCCAGTCGGTCAACCTCATCGGGTGTGCCGCGACCGCCGTGCTCGTGATCGCCATCGGTGAAACCGGCGACTGGCTCAGACGGCGGCGATCCTCGGGTCGCGCCGCGAGGGAACGCCGGACCGGCTGACGCCCCCACGGGTCGTCACGGACGAGAGGCGGACGGGACTGGCGAGTGGTTCAGGTGGGGGCCCGTGAGGAAGTGCGTGCGGTGGGTGCCGCAGGGAAGGCGCCGGGGCGTTGCGGGGGTTGGGCCGGTGGTTGTGGTGTGCTGCGGGCGAGCGCGGCGTGGGCCCGGGCGGGCGGGGATGTGCCGGCCGGCGGCGTGGGCGCGAGGGTTGGCCCGGGGGTGTCGTTGGTGGTCTGCCAGCGGGTGCGGGCGTCGTTGAGGGGGTCGAGGGCGTGCAGGGCGTGGCTGATGAGCCGTCCCGGGGCCAGTGCTTCGTTCTCGGCCAGTGCCCGGATGGCGCGGGCGGAGGTGGCGGCGGTGCGGGTGAGGGAGGAGCGCATGATCCGCTCACCGAGCCACTCGGCGTTCCCAGCGCCGCTGCCGTCGCAGATGCTGGCGAGCTGGTCGGCGGTCAGTGTGCCGTCGGCGAGCAGGCCGCGTCGCTGGGCCTCCCACACCAGCGTCATCTGGTCGATGGGCTCACCGCGGTGATGCAACGCGCTCAGGCATCGGTAGAGGTGGGCGTGGGCGGTGTCGGCGAAGTCGTCCGGCCGCAGCCAGCCGGCCACCTCATCCATCGCCCCTGACCGGTCGGCCAGGACGGCGAGCAGGAATCGTTCGTCCTCGGCCACCTCCAAGACGTGGGCTGTGTACCAGCCGGGTCCGCACGCGCCGGGTTGAGCGCCAGGGGCCATAGCCTCGATCGAGACGTTGAATCGGGCGGGTCTCACGCACGGAGTCGGCAAGAGAGGTAACGTCCGGTTGGCATGTGACCACCTCAGACTGATCGACCTCACCCGCGCCACCGACGACCCACGACGCACCCGGCCCTTTGCCGTTTCTCGGCTCCGAGGGCTACCTCTCGCTGGAGCCCGTCGAGGTGTTCTCCTGGTGTCCGTGCATGGTGCACGTCGTGACCAGGCACGGATCTTCCTCCGGTCCTGAGAGGATGCCTCGGCCCGTGCGGTCGGCGTCGCGTCGTCAACTCTTCCGGTGGAGTGCTGCTCGGCCGCCCGTATTTCGCCGTTGCCGGTTGTGTCGGGGATGGAGCGTGCCGTCTCCATACCTTTACGGTGACTGTGGAGAGGTCGGACGATACAGGGGGCTTGATGGAAGAGCTGGTTGCGCTGGCCACGTCGGGGGCGACGGCCCTGGTCGGAGTAGCGATGTCTGATGCGTGGACCGTCTTCAAGTCCCGGGTGGGGGCGCTGTTCGGGCTTGACGAGCAGGCCGAGGGGGAGGCGGTTCTGCGTGAACTGGAAGATATGCGCGATGGTTCGAGGACGGACCAGCAGGGTGGAACGGCGACGGCGGACGCGGAAGGGCGGTTGAGTGGAAGACTGCTCGATCTGTTGACAGAGCAACCTTCGCTGGCGGGCGAATTGCGGGACTTGCTGACCGATGCTCAGACCGCCGTCAACAACGGCACCATGGTGGTGGGTGACCAGACGCAGGTGTCAAACGTCTACAACTACTACGCGAATCCGGCTGTTGTGCCGTCCTCCGGGCGAGGCGTGGCGGCCCCGGTGCCTCGTATCCCCGGGCCGCAGAGTCAGTACTACGAGAACAACTGGGAGATCCAGCGCCAGATGGACGAGGCATGGGCGTCGTGCAAGGGCGGTCGTGTTCGTACAGTGCTGTATCTCTACGGTGTGCTCGGCATCGGCAGTTCCGCAACCGCGCACCACTGGCGGCGCAGGCGCAACGATGAACTGCCCGAGCGCCAACTGCGTGCCTCGCTGGGAAGGGACGCCTCGGGGAATCTGCCGGACATAATGGCGATTCTGGAGCGCTGGTTCCGCGAGCTGGGGGTGCCGAAGGAGGATGTTCCCGCAGACCCCGAGAGCCGACAGGTGTTCTTCCAGGCGCTCACCGAACGGGCCCCGCTGCTCGTGATGCTGGAAGATGTCGTACTCGCCTCGCAGGTTGCCCAGTTGATGCCGGGCTCGTCGGACAGTGTCGTACTCATCACCAGCAACTCACTTCTGCCGCAGTTGGTCGCCACATATCACGCATTGCCCGTGAAGATTCCGCCGCTCCCGCCTGAGCACAGCCGGAAGGTTCTGGTCAAGGTGGGCCGGCTGGAGGCCGATGCGGTGAAGTTCGCACCGGAACTCGATCGGATCACCGAGGCGTGTGGCGGGCTGCCGCTGGCCTTGTGCTTGGCTGGCGGGCAGCTTGCGGTCGGGTACCCCGGAAGAATCCGGGAGCTGGCGGTGGAAATGTCGACGCGCGAAACCAGGCTCGGGGCCTTCGGTCAGGAGGGTGAACTGACGGCGACCGCCATGGCTGCCTCCTCGTACCGCAGCTTTGTGGAGCGGGCACCGGTAGCGGCGCGGCTGTACCGTCGCCTCGGTCTGCATCCGACCGCTGGCTTCCACATGGATGTAGTAGGCGCTCTGCTGCCCGGCACCGACGAGTCGGCCCGAGGGGAAGCGCTGTCGGCGCTCGTGGTGGCGAACCTCGTCGAACGGACCGGCCCCGAGACCTATGCCTTCCAGCACCACTTGATCCATGATCACGCTCTGGCCTGTACTCATGCTGACGAGCCAGAAGCGGAACGCGAGGCGGCGTTGGACCGACTGCTGCGGCATTTCATGGAATTCGCGGAGCGGATGGACGCGGCCCTGTCGTCCCGGTACCGGCACGATCCGGCAGGAGCGTATCCCGAGTATGCGCCGACCGGTCCAGTTGACCAACAGGCAGTCGTCGCGGAACTCGAACTGCGGCGTGAGAGCCTGTGCCGCGCGGTGGGCGTGGCCCACGAAACCCGTCGTTACGAGGTGGCATGGCGTCTGAATCAGGGGATGTGGACATTCTTCCTCCGGTGCGGGTACCACGCTGCCTGGATCGAGACGGCCGGGGTGGCCTACGAATCCGCGCTGGAATGCGGCGATCTGCTGGCTGCCGCCAGAATGCGATACAGCCGTGGCTATGCCCGTCTCGACCGATGGAGCAGGGTCCAGGGCGACCCGGAAGCCGCGCGCGAGGACTTCGAGCAGGCGCTCGTCCTCGTGCGTCCGGAAGGCAGACAGCAGACGGAAGGGGAGCGACGCACGGAGTCCAGCCTGCTGGAGGGGCTTGGCCAGCTCACACACAAGGAGGGCGACGCCGAGCGCGCTCTGGAATACCTGGACGCCGCACTGCGGGCCCTGGACGGAATTGCTCATCCCCGCGGCCGTGCCTTGATCGCCTTCCATACAGGTCCCGTCTACACCGCCCTGGGCAGGCATGACGAAGCCGCCGCAGAACTGACGTCCGCACGGGACCAATTCACGGCACTGCCCAAGCCGGACTACTACAACGAAGCTCGGACGCTGACCCGTTATGCCGAGGCCCGGCAGGCGGCCGGGGAGCTGGAAGAAGCCCTGGGCGCTTTCGGCCGGGCAATTCGGATCATGCCCCAGCATGGTACCGATTACCAGCAGGCCATCATTTTCCATCTCCGGGGCAAACTGCTGTTCGAGCAGGGCGACCGGGCAAGGGGCGCGAGTGACTGGAGTGCCGCTGCTGGTCTGTTCCGGAAGGCGAACAGCCCGCGAGCTCAAGAAGTGGAACGGCATCTCGCAGAAGAGACAGAACGGACGGAATAGTCGGAGGTCGATCCTGGCGCAGCGTCAGGCAGGAAAAATGTCGAGCAGCCCTGGCTCGGCCTCCTGGCCGATCGTCACCTGAACCCGGGCCGGGGCATGGGTATCCGGCCCGGATATGACGTGATCGTGCACCACCGACGCGCAGATCGCGGCCGACGCCCACCACGGGCGTCGGCCGCTCCAGCAGACCCGCAGCCGCAGGTGATTCCTGAGTAGAGCCAGGCAGCCGTCCTCGGGCTCCTCGACAGCGAGCAGCGCACACCCTGGATACCGGGCGAATGCCTCCGGCCGTCCCTGTGGACCGCGCGAAGAGCGAGAGCGGCCGAGCGGCACCAGCAGAATGTCGGCCGAACCGGGCCATCGGCTGTCGGGATCGTTGATATCGGCCACGAGGTGGGTGCCTGCCAGATGCCGTTCCTCCCTGCGCCGCTGCACGGCCGCCGGATATCGCGCCACGGTCGCCCGGCCATTCACGGGGACCACCGATACGTACATCGGTGGCGCGGCCGGCGACAAGGGTCTGACCGGATTAGCCGGGGGGACAGGAACCACACGCGGACTCGCCGGTATTGCGGGCTCGGGGAGATCGAGCCACTTGTAGAACAGGTGTCGCAGCAGAGCGGCTGACTCTCCCGGCCGGGAGGTGACGGTCCCGCCCAGCCGTTGCAGTTCAACCTTGTCGGGCTGATCGGCGACGGCTTCGAGGAGTTGGGGCAGAACCTGCCGGTGTTGCGACAGGCGAGGCAGCAATTCGCCCAGCCGGGCCATAGGGGAACGAGGCGCGATTTTCGATTCCGCGAAAGAGCCCAGGATGGTGGGAACGTTCAAGGCTACTGAATACATGCTCAAAGAGCCGTGGTCGCCAAAAAATCCATCCGCTGCCAGTAGGGCAGCCTTCCATGTTTCTGATTCCGGCGACGGCAGCAACAGCCCGCAGTCCGTGAGCGGGGCCAACCAGCTCTGCAATTGCCACCCGCCGTGGCCGTACCATGCGTTCGGGTGGATTGCGGCAAGAACCCGATACTCGTCGGCCGGAAGTTCCGCCAGCGCGCGGCGAAGGACATCGGTCGCGGGATCTTCCGATGCCAGGACCGACTCCTGCCCCCAGGTCGAGGAGACCACTATCAGCTTCTGGCCGGGCCTGACACCAAGCGCGTGCCGGTAGGTCTCACGGAACGGCCTGCTCACCCGCAACTGGTCAAAGCACGGATCACCCGCCACCACGCTGACGGGAACAGCTTCGGGACAGCTCACCGCAAGCCGATCCCGCTGTTCCTCGTGGGAGAGCACGATGGCTGACGGGATTACCCGTCCGTTGTGCATCAGCCAGTCCGGCGACAACCCGAAGGCTTCCGGCTTCCGGCTTCCGGCTTCCGGCTTCCGGCTTCCGGCTTCCGGCTTCCGGCTTCCGGCTTCCGGCTTCCGGCTTCCGGCTTCCGGCTTCCGGCTTCCGGCTTCCGGCTTCCGGCTTCAAATGCTTATTATAACCTGCTCCGTGAGGCGCACCGATCAATGGTGTCCGCAGATTGCGCAGGTCCCCGCCGCGGCTGGTGGCTATCGCCACATCGAATTTACGTGCCTTCGCTTCGCTCCACGGTATGTGGAGAAAACCTTGAGAGGCGAAGAATTCGAGTGTCCCCCCGTCAAGAGCTGACGATTCTGTACATGTGAAGACAGTCTGCACTCGCCGATCGCCTTCGAACGCGGCCAGCAGATCGAGCAGTCGAGTCGCCGAAGTGATGTTGTGCACGATGCCCAGTACCGTTCGTTCTGCCACCATGCTCACCCAACGCTCGCTGTCCACGACCATCGGAAGCGGCAGTCTTTTCTCTTCATTCCGCACTTCTCGCTCCTCGCCACCCCAGCCCTGGGCCCGACGATAACGTGCCCGTGCAGGCTGCCGTCCGGGTCTGCTGCGGGCACCGGCACGTCGCCCCCAGCCGACAAGGTCGCCCGCAGAAGTTTCTGTGGGAGAGCGACAATCCTCGTGCTTTGGGCCTTTGCCGCTTCCGGTGCCCGTTGCGGTGGGCAGCCGGTGGCCGGACGCCTTTGGATATCGGTCCCCCTTCCTTGCTCCGGGCGCGCGCCGGGGCCGGATGCGGCGGGCCGCCCGGCGCGGGTCGGGGTCATCTCACCACGGCTCGCCTTTGCTTCGCACCGGGGCCGATCCCCTGTCCTGCCACGCGGCCGCGGCGTGCCAGGACAGGGGTCTTACCCCGGTTCGAACGGACCGGGCCTGCTGCTGTGCTGTGGGCAGTCGGGTGGAACTCCGCTGACATCGATGTCCGTGGTGGGCCTCACAGCGGCCTGGCCCGCGGTGGCCGCGATCGTGCTCGGCACGGCGGGCGGTCCGCTGCGAGCGACTGAACCCCTCGGCGCCGCATCTCCGATCCGGAAAGGCATGTCCATGAACCCGATGCCCTGGAACGCCCCGGCGAACCGCCGGACCCTGCTGCGTACGGCGGCCGCGCTGCCCTTCGCAGCCGTGGTCGGCGGTGCCCTGGAGGGCACCGCCGACGCGGCCGACGCTCCAGGCCTTCCCGACTTCGCACCGATCCCCGCCGCCGCGACCGGGCCGGACCTCAACGATTCGGGGTACTTCGTCGGCCGGATCGGCGGAAACCTCCACTGGGTCACCGACGGCTTCTACCAGGCGATGTTCCTCAGCACCCGGGACGGCGTCGTCCTGGTCGACGCGCCGCCGACGATCGGGCACAACCTTCTGCGGGCGATCGCCGAGGTGACGCGGGCCAACGGCCGTCCGGCGAAGGTCACGCACCTGGTCTACTCGCACTCGCACGCCGACCACATCGGGGCCTCGTCGATCTTCGGCAAGGACGTCGTGCGCATCGGCCATGCCGAATGCCGGCGCCTGCTGCGGCGCGACAACGACCCGAACCGTCCGGCGCCGACCGTGACCTTCGAGGACCGCTACACGCTCCACGTCGGCGGCGAGCGCCTGGAGCTGGCCTATCACGGCCCCAACCACAGCCCGGACAACATCTTCATCCACGCCCCGGAACACAAGACCCTGATGGTCGTCGACGTCCTGTACCCGGGCTGGGTGCCGTTCAAGAACCTCGCGGTCTCCCAGGACATCCCGGCCTGGCTCCGGGCGCACGACATCGCCATGGGGTACCCGTGGCGGACCCTCGTCGGCGGCCATCTCGGCCGGCTCGGCGTGCGCGCGGACGGCGACCTCCAGCGTGCCTACATGGCCGACCTCGAAGCCTCCACGCGGGCGTCGATGAACCTGGACCCCACGCCGTACTTCGAGAAGTACGGCCCGCAGGGCAACTCGTGGGCGATCTTCAAGACGTACCTCGACGCGGTGGCGGTCCAGGCCGCCGCGCCGGTCATCGCGAAGTACACCGGGGTCCTCGCCGCCGCCGACGTGTTCACCCTCGACAACGCGGCGGCCCTGGTCGAGTCCTTCCGTATCGACGCCGGGATGCTCGGCCCGTTCGGCACCCGCCCCTGATCCCTACACCGACATCGGCCAACCAGCATCCGCTGATTCCGCTCCTGAGAAAGGCCTCATCGCCATGACCAGCCCGATCCCGGTCCTCTTCATCCACGGCCTGTGGCTGCACAGCACGTCCTGGCAGCCCTGGATCGACCTGTTCCGCAAGGAGGGCTACGCTCCGTCCGCGCCAGGCTGGCCCGGCGATCCGGACACCGTGGAGGAGGCGCGGCAGAACCCGGAGAGCATCGCCGACCACGGTATCGACGACGTCGTCGAGCACTACGCGGCGATCATCCGCTCCATGGAGACGCTGCCGATCCTCATCGGCCACTCCTTCGGCGGCATGATCGCCCAGAAGCTCCTCGGCCAGGACCTGGCCGCGGCCGCCGTGGCGATCGACGCGGCCCAGATCAAGGGGGTCCTGCCGCTGCCGCTGTCCGCGCTGCGGGCGACGCTGCCGGTGTTCAGGAACCCGGCGAACAAGCACCGCGCCGTGTCCCTCACCGCCGAGCAGTTCCGCTTCGCGTTCGGCAACGCCCTGACCGAGGTGGAGTCCGACGCGCTGTACGAGCAGTGGACCATCCCGGCGCCGGGCAAGCCGCTGTTCGAGGCCGCCGCGGCGAACTTCGACCCCCATTCGCCGGCGAAGGTCGACACCGCGAACTCCGGGCGTGGTCCGATGCTGCTGATGTCCGGCGGCAAGGACCACACCGTTCCTGAGGCCGTCACCCGTGCCACGCTCAAGCAGTACCGGCACTCGCAGGCTGTCACCGAGTTCATGAGCTTCCCCGACCGAGGGCACTCGCTCACGATCGACGGCGGCTGGCGCGAGGTCGCGGACGCGGCGCTGGCCTGGCTCCGGCGGCAGAGCCTGGAGCCCTCGCAGTGACCGCGCCCGCCTTCGACCTGGGCCTGGCCGGTCAAAGGGCCGTGGTCACCGGCGCCGGCCGCGGTATCGGCCTGGCGGTCACCGAGCGCCTCCTGGCAGCCGGGGCCCGCGTCATCGCCGGGACCAGGAAACGTACCGAGGAACTCGACGACCTGGTCAAGGGGGGCGCTGAGCTGACCGTCGTGGAGGTCGACCTGGCCACCCCCGACGGCCCGGGTACGCTCGTGGCCGCCGCGGCCGGGCTGTACGGCGGGCTCGACGTCCTGGTGAACAACGTCGGCGCGGTGCGGCCGCGGGTCGACGGCTTCCTGGCCACGACCGACGCGGACTGGGACTGGACGTTCACGGTCAACGTGATGGCCGCCGTCAGGGCCACCCGCAGCGCGCTGCCGCACCTGATCGCGTCCGGCGACGGCCGGATCGTCACCGTCTCTTCCGTCAACGCCCGGCTTCCCGACCCGCTGGTCATCGACTACAGCGCCGCGAAGGCGGCCCTCTCCAACTTCTGCAAGGCGCTGTCCAAGCAGGTGGGACCGCAGGGCGTGCGCGTCAATTCGGTGAGCCCGGGCCCGGTCGAGACCGGGCTGTGGAAGGGCGCTGACGGGGTGGCCGCGACCGTCGGCGCCGGCCTGGGCCTCGATCCGGGCACCGTCGCCGAGACCGCCGCGGCCGATGCCGTCACCGGCCGTTTCACCCTGCCCTCCGAAGTGGCCGACCTGGTCGTGTTCCTGGCCGGCCGGTGTTCGGGCAACGTCACCGGCGCCGACTTTCTCATCGACGGAGGCATGACCGACACCCTCTGATCCCCTGTGCCGTGCCTGATCCCGTGCGCCGTGGCTGCCCGCCGACGTTCCGTCACCCACCACCCGTCCAGGAGTACCGAATGAGATTCCCCCTGCCCGGAAACCGCCGCCTGCTCGGCGCGGCCCTCGCCGTGGCCGTCGCCGTGGGCGCGACCACGATCACCGCGGCCGCACCTCCCGCACCTCATGCGGTCCTCGCAACTCACGCGGTTCCCGCGTCCGCCTCGTCCGCCGACGAGAAGATGCCCGCGGGGTTCAGCAAGCACAGGACCCGCGTCGCCGGCACCGGTCTGAACTACGTCATCGGCGGCCACGGACCGACGCTGCTGCTCATCCACGGCTACCCGCAGACCTGGTACGAGTGGCACGGCATCATGCCCGCACTCGCGAAGCACTACACGGTCATCGCCCCTGACCTGCCCGGTGCAGGACAGAGCGACGCCCCGCCCTCCGGCTACGACAAGAAGTCGATGGCCGCCAAGCTGCACGCGCTGCTGGCGTCGCTCGGCAAGGACGACGACGTGCGGATCGTCGGCCACGACATCGGCTCGATGGTCGCCTACTCCTACGCCGCCCAGTACCCGGCCACCGTCACCAAGCTCGTCCTGAGCGAGGCGCCGATCCCGGACCTGGGCATCTACAAGATTCCCTCGCTGACCGAACAGGGCCCCGGCGTGTGGAACTTCGGGTTCTTCAACCTGACCAACGGCCTGGCGGAGAACATGATCAAGGGCCGCGAGGTCGCCTGGACCGCCGGCTTCATCGGCGGGTTCGAGGGGGTCCAGGGCGCGGTGAGCCCGGCAGACATACGGGTGTTCGCCCATTACCTGCGCGACCCCGCGCACCTGGAGGCGAGCCTGGCCTGGTTCCGCGTGTTCCCGCAGGACATCCACGACAACGCGCAGTTCCAGAAGACCCCGCTGCGGATGCCGGTGCTGGCCATCGGCGCCTCGGGCAGCCTCGGCAGCGCGGTGGGCGATCAAGCCGCGCAGTACGCCTCGGACGTCACCGGGGTGACCGTTCCTGACTCCGGCCACTGGATCTACGAAGAACACCCCGAGGAGCTGACCACCATGCTGCTCGGTTTCCTCGGCCGCCCCTGAACCGCCGTACGCCCCTAGGAACGATCATGATCAAGAATTTCCCCGGCTTCGAGTCCACCCCCGAGCGCGAGCCGTTCTGGTTCCTCGGCGGGCAGGTCAGGATCCTGCTTCCCGGCTCCGCGACCGGCAACGCCGTGAGCCTCATGGAGTTCTCGGACCCGATAGGCCACGCGCCGCCGCGCCATGTGCACGAGAACGAGGAAGAACTCTGGTTCGTCCTCGACGGCGAGGTGTCGTTCTTCGTCGGCGACGAGCGCCACGACCTGACCCCCGGACAGGTCGCCCACGGCCCGCGTGGCGTGCCGCACAGCTACCTCGTCCGCTCCGAGGGCGCCCGGCTCGCCGTCGTCTTCAGCCCGGCCCTCATCGAGGAATGGTTCAAGGCCAACGGCACCCCGGTCGCCGAGGCCGGTGACCTCCCGCCGGCCTTCGACCTGGCGGCCGTCGTGGGCTCGGCGGAGGCCTTCCGCCTGCGCGTCACCGGCCCGCCGCCGACGCTGTGACCGGCCCCCGAGACCCCGAGCCCCCGAGACCTTGAAGGAAGACGACATGACGTACACCCAGCCCGTCCCGTCCGGCCAAGCCCTGCTGCGGCGCAAGAGCGTCGTGATCCCCGCGCTGGTGGCCGCGGCCCTGCTCGCCATCCCGGCGAGCTCCCAGGCCGCCCCGAACCCGGCGGCCCCGGCCGCCGGCGCCGTGATAACGGCCAAGCCGACGATCGTCCTGGTGCACGGCGCCTTCGCCGACTCCTCCAGCTGGGACGGGGTCGTCGCCCGGCTGGAGCGCGAGGGCTACCCCGTCCTCGGCCTGGCGAACCCGCTGCGCGACCTGCCCGGCGACGCCGCCTACCTGTCCGGCGTCCTGGACACCATCCCCGGTCCGGTCGTCCTGGTCGGGCACTCCTACGGCGGCGCGGTCATCACCGACGCCGCCGCCGGCCACGCCAATGTCAAAGCCCTGGTCTACATCGCGGCCTTCGCGCCCGACCAGGGCGAGAGCAGCCTGCAGATCACGGGCGAGTACCCGGGCAGCCAACTGCCCTCGTCCCTCGTGGTGCGGCCCTTCCCCGGTGGTGGCCAGGACGCCTACATCGACCCGGCTGCCTTCCAGAAGGTCTTCGCCGCGGATGTGCCCGCCCGCGAGACCCGCCTGATGGCGGCCGGACAACGCCCGGTCGCACTGGCCGCGCTGGCCGCTCCCAGCAGTGCACCGGCCTGGCGGACCATCCCGTCCTGGTACCTGGTCGCCGGCGCCGACCGGGCCATCCCGCCGGCTGCCGAGCGGGCCATGGCCCGGCGCGCCCACGCCCGCACCGTGACCGTCCCGGGCGCCTCGCACGCCGTGCCGGTCTCCCACCCGGAAGCCGTCGCGAACCTCGTCGAGGCGGCCGCGCGGGCCACCGCCTGACCTGTTGACCAGCGATCGGCGGGACCGTGCGGCCGCGGCGCGGTCCCGCCGGCTTCGTCCGGAAGGAGAACGACCTCCGCCCGAGCAGCGGCGTCAACCGACCGAAGGCGGCCGGGGCGGGGACTGATCGCTGTGGTCGGCCAGCGCAGCGGCGAGCTGATTGCGGGAGGCGATTCCGAGCTTCGGGAACATTCGGTACAGGTGCGAGCTGACCGTACGGTGCGACAGGAACAGACGCTGTCCTATCTCGCGGTTGGACAGCCCCTGCGCGGCCAGCTCGGCGATCTGGGTCTCCTGCGGCGAAAGCAGCTCGCGCGGGCTTGACGTCGGCTGCCATCCGCGTTCGCCCGTCGCACGGAGCTCCTGGTCGGCTCGCTGCGCCCACGTGCGAGCACCTACGGCGTCGAACGTGGTCCTCGCCGCCCGCAGCGGTTCACGGGACTCGACGACGCGTCGTTGCCGCCGCAGCCACGAGCCGTAAGCCAGCTCGACGCGGGCCCGATGCCAGGGCAGCTCGCGAGCCGCGCCGGCCATGGCCGCCTGGAAGAGCGACTCGGCCGAGGCGCGGTCGGCCAGCACCGCTCTGGAGTACTCCAGAGCGATGACCGAACCCGTAGAAGGGCAAGCACCCGCAATCTGTTCGATGGAGGCCAACACTGATCTCGCCTCGGCCCGGTGATTGGCGCGGACGGCGGCGTCGGCCAAGTAGCTGAGTGTCCACACCTGCTGTATCCGTTGGAACGCGGGGTCGGCGGGCGCGAACACCCGGCGAAGCTCGCCGTACGCCTGATCGTGCCGGTTCGCACCCAACTCGGACATGCCACGGGTCAGTTGCACGCCGGCCAGCAGGGACGACGCGGCATTCGGGGTCCGCAGCGCCACCTGCTCGGCGTCCGACAGCAGATCATGGCGAGTGTCCCGGCCTCCGCGGACCGCATCGATCAACGCGACGGCGATGCGTGCGGTGGCAGCCCACAGCGACTGACCCGTCTCGTCCGCGAGCCGCATGGCCTCGTCGGCCGAGCGTGCCGCGTCGAAGACCCCCAGGTAGACCTCGGCCCAGGCCCGTATCGCCAGCGCCTCGGCAAGCAGACTCATGCGGCCTTGCGCGCGGAGCTCCTGGACGGGTGTGGACAGGAAGGCGACGGCACGGCGGAAATCGCCCGTGCAAAACGCGGCGATGCCCAGCAGGCCGGCCAGATCCGGCCGTCCGCCGGCGTCCGCCGGCCACCGCGCGAGCTGTTCGACGACCACCGGTCTCTGCTCGTCGGACTGGGCAAGGGCGTAAATGGCCAGCAGCCCGGGGTCGTGGGCCGGCAGGCTCACCTGCTGGGCGGCCCGGACGATCTCGTGCCGCACCATCGCACCGGGATCGCGCCACCACGCCCTCCGGGCCGCGCCGACCAGCAGCTGCAGGGCAAGGTCGACGTCCTGTGCGCCTATGGCGTGCTGCGCCAGGCCGACCAGGTGACGTACTTCCGCGGGCTCACCCGTGGAGCCGTCGTGGAAGACGCCTTCGAGCGCGGCCAGTCTCGACTGGTCCCGGTGCCGGAGCGTCATCCCCGTGACCTGCGCCTTGATCTGCTCGACCTGGCGGAACCGGCCGAGCTGATAACCGAGTTCCGCGGCGCTGAGCAGACGGGCGGCCTGTGACCGCGGGTCCGGACTCAGCGCGGCCGCTCGCTCGAGCCACGCGGCGGCCGAGGCGACCGCACCACGGCGCTGGGCGTTCTCGGCCGCCCGTTCCAACTCGGCCGCGATGTGTTCATCGCGTCCTGACACCGAGGAGGCCCGGTGCCATGTCGCGCGGTCCGGTTGATCGGCCAGGACGCGCGCGAGCGCCGCGTGCGCTTGCAAGCGTGTGGCCGGCGGCATGCCCTGCCGAAGGGCCGAACCGACCAGCGGGTGGGCGATCCGGTACCGCTCGCCGAGCACGGTCAGGAGCCCCTGCTCGAAGGCGGGCTGCGCCATGACGAGGTCGACCGGCGAACCGAACAGGAGCCCCGCGGCCGCGAAAACATCGTTGAGGTCGTCGCCGTCGTCGACCGCGGCAATGGTCAGAACCGCGCGCACGGCCGGGGCGAGGTGCTCGGCATGCCGGGCGAAGGTGCGTTCGAGGCGGGTGGTCATGGGCAGGTCCTGGTCGAACTCGGTCCACGTGTACCGACCCGATTCCAACGCACTGGCGAACTCGATCAAGGCGAGTGGATTGCCGCGGGCCTCCCGCAGCACGCGATCGCGAACGGTCGGGACGAGCTGTGGCGCCCGCGCGTCCAGCAACGCGGCCGACGCGGCCTCGTCGATGCCTTCCAGCTCCACCCACTCGATCGTGTGGGCGTCGGCGAACGGCAGCGACTCGGGTCGCGATGTGCACAGTACGATCACCCGCTCACTGGCGATGCGACGGCTGACAAAGGCCAGCACGTCGATCGACGGCTGGTCCATCCAATGGAGGTCGTCGAGACACACGAGGACCGGCATGTGTTCCGCCGAGTCGACGAGCAGCTCCAGAACGGCCAAGGATGTGAAGAACGGCTGCACCTTGATCGAATCGCCCATCGCGAAGCAGGCGAGGAGGGCGTCGCGCTGCACGGCCGGAAGGCGGTCGACGCGGGGCAGCAGAGGCCGCAGTAGCTGATGGAGGCCGGCGAACGGGAGGCGCGTCTCGGACTGACTGCCCCGCGCGGTGAGCACGGTGAATCCGGCAGACCGCGCGTGCTCCACGACCTCTGCCAGCAGAGCACTCTTGCCGACCCCGGGTTCTCCGAACAGCCCGATCGCGCGCCCCCAGGAATCGACCTCGTTCAGGTACCCGCACAGGGATCGCAGATGGTCGTCGCGCCCGACGAGACGCCGGCTGTTGGTCGTGCTCACCCAACGATCATTCGATTGACAGTGCCCGCTGTCCACCATGGGCTGGACAAAACTGGTCGGACATGCCGGACAAAACTAATCGGACGTCGAGGGGCCGCCGTCGAATCCCGGCCGGCCGAGTGCGGCGGCGATCTGCCTCCGCGAGGTGAGCCCGAGTTTGCGGAACACCTTGTTCAGATGGAACTCGACCGTCGAGGTCGTGATGAACAGCCGGGAGGCGATCTCGGCGTTGGTCAGTCCTGAAGCGGCCTGCAGGGCCACCTGTCGTTCCTGGGGCGTGAGATCGAATCTGGTTTCCGGGACGCGTCTGCGCGCTGTCTCCCCTGTTGCGAGCAGCTCGATCCGGGCTCGTTCGGCGAACAGTGACGCGCCCCATGCGTCGAAGGACTCATACGCGGCCCGCAGATGGATCCTGGCCTCGGACCGGCGCTTGCGCCGACGGAGCCACTCGCCGAACAAGAGGCGTGACCGTGCGTGTTCCGCGGCGAGAGGGACAGTGGCCAGAAGGTCGATCGACTCCCGATACCGGATCTCGGCGTCGGCGGTCTCGTCCGTCAGGGCCCGGCATCGGGCCAGGAGTCCCAGCGCCCACGGCGTTCCGGCAAGCTGCGCACGCTCTTCGAGCCGCTTCAGCGCAAGGGCCGCCGTGTGCCGGTCGCCTGCGCGGACGGCGGCTTCCACGAGAAGCGGCAGCACGAGGTTGCCCTGCGACGGCACGTCCTCCTCGTAGACGGGGAGCGCGTGACGCAGCGCCTCGTCGTAGCGCCCCATACCCAGGTCGAGAACGCAGAGCGCGTGAAGCGCCAGGTGGCGCAGCATGCCCAGTCCGTAGGTCGTGGCGACGACATCCATTGTCGCCACAACGGCGCGCACATCGCTCTCCCTGCCCATCCACGCGTACAGCAAGGCCCTGTTGAGATCTCCTTGCGTCGTCAGTCCGATGGCGGTGGCGTAGTCGTCTGCCTCGGCGAAGAGCGCGTCCGCCGCGGTCAGCCGCCCGTTGCGGATCTCGGTGTACGCCAGGACCGACAAGGACAGGCTGAGGCCGTACAGCGCTCCCTGGCTGCGGTCCGCGGCCGCGAGCCGGCCGACGATCTCGACGGATGCCTCGATGTCCCACACGTCGTCCGCCGCGAGGCTCACGATGATGCTGAACGGGCTCGCCACGTCGTGCAGTTCGGCTGAGGCGCGCAGCTTCGCCAGGGCTTCCTGGATCGTCGCCACGCTGTTCTCGTAGCCGTAGACCGTACGGAGAGCCAGGCCTTTGATCAGCTCGTCGGGGCTCCAAGCCGGGGCGTCCGGGCGGTGCGGGGTGGCGACCGCGGCCTTGGCCACGTCCGCCAGGGTCGTGCGATGCATGGGGTCCCGGGCGATGACGGCGGCGTGCATGGCCTCGTAGAGCAGTTCCCAGGTCATGCGGGGATCCGCGTCGGCGAGTTCGGCCACGGCGTCGAGCATCATGGCGGGGACGCGGTCGTTGCCGGTGTCGAAGAGCTCTGCCGTGGCCCGGATCCGGAGCGCTCGGGCGCGGGCGGAGGGGTGCCGGAGGGCCGGTACGGCGAGGTCGAGCAAGGGGTGCACCGCGGCGCGGTCGCCGGAGGTCAGATGGGCCTGGGCCGCAGCGAGATAGCGCTCAGCGCGTTTGGCCGGCTCGACGGTGAGCTCTGCGGCCTTGGACAGGAACAACGCCTGAGCGGAGTAGCCACCCCTGGCCCGGGCCCAGTCCGAAGCGGCGTCCAGGTCCGCGGCCGCCGCGTCGTCGGGGCCGAGGGCCGCCTGGGCACGATGCCAGGCCCGCCGGTCGGGAACACGGGCCGGATCGCTGGCCGCCTCAAGGGCGGCATGGATCCGCCGCCGGTCGTGCCCGGAAGCCGCCGCGTAGACCGAGGATCGGATGAGCGGATGCCGGAAACCGAGGCCGGCGCCGTGGTCCAGGATCCCGGCCTCGACCGCCGCGACCGCGGACCTGGCCGGCAGGCCCAGCACGCCCGCCGCGTGCCAGACCACCGCCATGTCGTCGGTCGGCGCCGCGGCCATGAGAAGGAGCAGCATCCGGGTGTCCGGCGGCAGCGCGGCCACCGACTGCCGGAAGTGCTCCTCCAGCAGTCTGCTCACGGGCAGGGGCTCGGGCATCGGTGCGACCCCGGCCAACTGTTCGGCACCGAGATGCGTCGCCAGTTCGATGAGCGCCAGCGGATTGCCGCCGGTGCCGGCCACGATGGAGTCCGCGACCGCCGTGTCCAGGTGCCCGTTGACGGCGAGGGACAACAGCTCCCGGGCGTCGGCGGCGGGCAGCCCGCCGACATGCAGGGAAGGCATGGCGTCGAACAGTCTGTGGTCGGCGAGGTCGTTCCTGGCCGCGAAGATCAAGCCCAGCGAGTCGGCGTGGAGCCGCCGGGCGACAAAGGCCAATGTCTCGGCCGACTCCCGATCGAGCCAGTGGACGTCGTCGATCAGGCACAGCATCGGCAGCTCCGACGCCGCGGAGGACAGCAGCGCCAAGGTCGCCAGACCGACGAGGTACCGGTCCGAGTGCGAGATGTCGGCCAGGCCGAGCGCGGCGTTCAACGCGTCCTGTTGTCTGGTGGGAAGCCGGTAGATGCGGTTGAGGTGCGGCCGTAGGAGACGGTGCAGCGCGCCGTAGCCCAGGAGCTGCTCGGCTTCGACGCCGACCAGCCGCGTCAGCCCGATACCGGTGGCTTGGGCCGCCGCGTGTTCCAGCAGGCGCGTCTTGCCGATCCCGGCTTCGCCCACGAGTACCAGGACGCCGCTGAGCCCGTCCCGAGCCGCGTCGAGTAGTTGCTCGATCGCTTCGCGTTCGGCGAAGCGGCCGACCATCGGCCGCACCGTCCCGGGACGAGCCCCGCGCCACACCATGGAATCCCCTGTCGTCGAGACCCTGACGTGAGAAGACGCTAGGCGCGCGGGGATGTCGTAAGCGAGCGTCACATGACGGTGATCCGACTCAAACCGCCACCCGCCTTGCGCAGCTCGGCGGGGGAGGACGACGCTGAGTTCGGGGAAGGCCCGGTGCCAACGCGGGCTGCAGACCTCCTGCCCGCACGGTGGCCGGTACGGTTCGACGGCGGCGACGGCGGCGGCGACGGCGGCTGCTCGGAGTCTCCGTCCTGACCGTGCCGTCGGTGCTTCACGATCAACGTGAACGGGGCCGTTTGTCTAGTTCCCCGGTCCGCCGGGCGCGCGAGGCGGGGTGCGTGCCGACTCCTGGCGGAGCGCCGATGGAAGTGACAGTTGTTAAGTGTTAACAAGCGCATGGGCATGGGTGGCCGGACGACGCTCCGTGGTGCCAGCGAGCCAGCAGACCGTCACCATGCGGCGGGCGTGGCCCCGCCCGGTGGACAGCCGGTGGACAGACGCCTTTGGACGGTGTACCACGGGTCGGCACAGTCCAACCTGTTGCACCTGCTCTGATCAGCGAAAACGTCACGAGGCGGCATCATGCGACACCCGGCAACATGATCGCTCACGGTCTCGTAATGCGTAGGTCGTCGGTTCGAATCCGACAGGGGGCTCCATGAAGGCACAGGCCAGAACTACTCCGGCCTGTGCCCGCCCCGCTACGGCCTTCCCGTTCCGCGCCGTATCGCCCGGCTTGCGCTGCCCTGTGCTGCCCGGCCGCCCCGCCCCGCGGGCCTGTCCGGTCTGGTGAGTGGGTTGGTCAGCGGCCTGAGATGCGGTTGGCCGCTCGGGCCAGGGGGTGGGTTGTCGGGGTGGGGGCGGTGGATTCCTTGGTGTCCGCCGTGCGGTAGGCCGCGTACAGGGCCTGGACGCCTAGCCAGCGGAAGGGTTCGGGTTCCCATTTGCGGACCTTGTGGTTGACCCAGGGCAGAGTGGTCAGCTCGGTCGGGCCCGACTGGCCGGAGTCCTGTTGGATCAGGTCGCGCAGGGTGCGGGCGGCGAGGTTGGTGGTGGCGACGCCCGAGCCGACGTAGCCGCCGGCCCAGCCGAGGCCGGTGGCGCGGTCGAGGGTGACGGTGGCGCACCAGTCGCGGGGGACGCCGAGGACGCCGGACCAGGCGTGGTCGATCCGGACGTCCGCGGTGGCGGGGAAGAAGCGGACGAGGATGTCGCGGAGCGCCTCGACGGTGGCGGGCTGGGTGCGGCCGTCGTTGTCGGTTCTGGAGCCGTAGCGGTACGGGTGGCCGCGGCCACCGAGGGCGATGCGGTCGTCGGCGGTGCGCTGGGCGTACATGTAGGCGTGCGCCATGTCGCCGAGGGTTTCGCGGCCGTCCCAGCCGATGGCGTCCCAGACGCCGGCGGGCAGGGGTTCGGTGGCGATCATCGAGGAGTTCATGGGGAGCCAGGTGCGCCGGGCGCCCTTGAGGCTCGCGGTGAAGCCTTCGGTGCAGCGGAGGATGTAGGGCGCGCGGACGGTGCCGTAGGGCGTGACGGCGTGCTTGGGCCTGATCTCGGTGACGGGCGTCGATTCGTGGATGGTGACGCCGAGTGCTTCGACGGCCGCGGCGAGTCCTCTGACCAGTTTGACGGGGTGGAGCCGGGCGCCGTGCGGGGTCCAGGTGGAGCCGACGGCGCCGCCGACGCGGATACGGTCGGCGGTCTCGCGGGCGCCGTGGAGGGTGCGGTCGGTCTCGCCGAAGGCGATCTCCGCGGCGTGGAAGGCCTTGAGGCGGGCGAGCTGGGCGGGGCCGCGGGCGATTTCGAGGACGCCGCCCTGGTGGATGTCGGCGTCGATGTTCTCCTCGGCCGCGACGCGTATCACTTCGGCGACGGTGTCGTTCATGGCGTGCTGGAGGCGTACGGCGGCGTCGTGGCCGTGGAGCCGGGCGTAGCGGTCGCGGCCCGCGATGCCGTTGTAGAGCCAGCCGCCGTTGCGTCCGGAGGCGCCGTAACCGCAGAACTTCCCTTCCAGGACGGTGATGTCGAGGAAGGGGACGGCTTTCTTGAGGTAGTAGGCCGTCCACAGTCCGGTGTAGCCGCCGCCGACGATGCAGACGTCGGCGGTCCCGTCTGCGGGGAGCGGTTCCCGGGGGGTGGGGATGCCGTCCTGGGCGTACCAGAAGGAGATCCCGCCGTTGTTCGCGCTGCTCATGAGGGTGTTCGTACACCGCTCCTCGTACGTTTGTCCAGGTATCGGCGGGGACGGCAGGCGCGGGTCAGGGGGTAGCAGGCGAGTCCGATGAGGACCGAGGCGAGATGGCCGAGGTCGGTGAAGGTGGGGCTGGCGATCAGCGGCAGGCCGTAGAAGATGAGGACGGCGGCGAGGTAGGGCAGATGCCAGGGGAGCGGTACGCGGTAGGTGAGGACGCCGGCGATTCCGGCGAGCGCGTAGCTGACACCGACGTCCAGGGTGTTGGCGGCGGACTGCGGGGCGTGCCCGTGGTGGATGGCCCAGCCGAGGACGCCTTCGCTGATGAGGGTCGCGCCGATATGGGCGAGCGCGGCCACGGAGAGCCAGCGCGGGGTGCCGAGCCAGTGTTCCGCGGGGGCGTGGAAGAGGGTGTAGAGCACGGCGTACGGGAGCCAGGTACCGCCGTCGATCCAGAAGGCGCTGACGATGAGCACACGGACGGGGTCGGTCGACAGCTCATGGATATTGGTGGAGCGCTGGAGCAGGAATTCCCTCTCGAACTGGGGGGACATCTGGTGGAGGGCGACGGTGGTGACGAAGAGGGCGGCCAGCCAGAGATAGGTGCCGGGGGCGCTCGTGATCCAGGTGCGGACCGTGTGGAGAATGCGGCGCATGGGCCGATTCACCCACGCCCGTAGGATCGTGGGCGTGATTGACATTCCGGTGGAGTTGGCGGAAACACAGTCGAAGTTCCTGGGTGAGGCGGGCCGGGCGTTCATCGAGGCGCTGCCGGGCAGGGCGGCGGATTTCCTGGAGCGGTGGGAGCTGCGCCGTACCGGTCCCTCGATGTACGGCATGTGCGCGCTGGTGCTGCCGGTGGAGTGCGCGGACGGTACGGCGGCGGTGCTGAAGCTTCAGCATCTCGACGAGGAGTCGGCCGGGGAGCCGGTGGCGCTGCGGGCGTGGGACGGCGACGGGGCGGTGCGGCTGCTGCGGTACGACGATCAGACGGGCACGCTGCTGCTGGAGCGGCTGCGCGCCCGGGATCTGAGCGGTGTGTCCTCGCGCGAGGCGGTCCTGATCCTCGCGGAGCTGCTGGCGCGCTTGACGTCGGCGCGGGCTCCGGCGCATCTGCGCACGCTGGGCGATGCCGCGGTGCGCATGCTGTCCGAGGTGCCGGTGCTGGAGAAGTCGCTGGCCGACGAGGGGGAGCGGCGGCTGCTGCGGGACTGCGCGGCGGCCGTGCGCGAGGTGGCGGCGGAGCCGGGGGACCGGCTGCTGCACTGGGATCTGCATTACGAGAACGTCCTGGCCGCGGACCGGGAGCCGTGGCTGGCGATCGATCCGCAACCGCTGGCGGGCGATCCGGGATTCGAGCTGCTGCCCGCGCTGGACAACCGTTTCGACGCGTCGGAGACGCTGTGGCGCTTCGATCTGCTGACGGAGGCGCTGGGCCTGGACCGGGAGCGGGCACGTGCCTGGACGCTGGGGCGGGTGCTCCAGAACTCTCTGTGGCACATCAAGGACGGTGAGTGCGAGCTGGATCCCGATCAGATGTCCATCGCTCGGTCACTGCTGGCCCGGTGAGCGGGGGAGAGGGCAGGCTGCGCTCATGATTCGTACTGCCACAGCCGCCGATGTCCCGGTGATCCACGCGATGGTCCGGGAGCTGGCGGAGTATGAGAAGTGCCTGGACGAGGCTCGGGCGACCGAGGAGCAGCTCCATGAGGCGCTGTTCGGCGAGCGCCCGGCGGCGTTCGCGCACATCGCGGAGTCGGACGACGACGGGGAGCCGGTGGGCTTCGCGCTCTGGTTCCTGAATTTCTCGACGTGGCGCGGGGTGCACGGCATTTACCTGGAGGATCTGTACGTCCGCCCGGACCGGCGCGGCGGCGGGCACGGCAAGGCACTGCTGACGGAACTGGCGCGGATCTGCGTGGAGCGCGGCTACGAGCGGCTGGAGTGGTCGGTCCTGGACTGGAACGAGCCGTCGATCGCGTTCTACCGGTCCCTGGGGGCACTGCCGCAGGACGGCTGGACGGTGTACCGCCTGACGGACGACGCGCTCACCGGGCTGGGGAGCGGTAAGTAGGCGCGTCGGGGTCACATGGACCGAGACGTATGTGACTGGTCCTCAGATCCTGTATGATCATCTCGTAACTTCGAAGCAGCACACGGAGTCACGCGTCTGTGGTCCAAGGAAAGACGCCCGCCAGCCGGCGGGAAATGTGGGTGCAAGGCCTGCCGGGCGCTCGATACGGAGGGGCTCTTCCTCGTGAGAGGGAGGGCCCCTTTCGTCTGTGTTCGCGATCCGGCTGCGGTCGACCCGTCCACTGCCTGTCCGTGCGCTGCCGGGAAGTGCTCCGGCCCGTGGCCCGTCAGGGGACCGGGGTGCCGGAGGCGGCTGCCGCTTCGCGGGTGCGGGGGGAGGGGCCGTTGATGACCAGTGCGGACACGACCGCCGCGACCAGCAGGATGACCGCCGCCCACGCGATGGCGACGGTGAAGCCGTGGACCGTGCCGGTGTTCACGAGGTCGGTCCGCTCGGCCGGGGTGAGCCCGCCCTTCTTCTCCGCCGCGGCGAGACGGCTCGCCAGGTAGGTGCTCGTGGTGGTCGTCGCGACCGTGTTGAGCAGCGCCGTACCGATGGAGCCGCCGACCTGCTGCGCGGTGTTGACGGTCGCCGAGGTGACACCGGAGTCCCTGGCCGGTACGCCCGAGGTGCCGGTGGCGATGGCGGGCATGAAGGTGAGCCCGAGGCCGAGGCCCAGCAGCACGGTGCCGGGCAGGATGTGCGCCGGATAGCTGGAGTGGATGTCGATGAAGGTCAGCGAGTACAGCCCGCCCGCGCCGAGCAGCAAGCCGGGCACCAGCAGAAACCGCGGCGGCGCGTAGGGCAGCAGCCGGGCGGAGATCTGTGTGGAGCCGATAACGATCGAGGCGGTCAGCGGCAGGAACGCGAGCCCGGTTCGCAGAGGCGTGTAGCCGAGGATGTTCTGGAGGAAGTACGTCATGAACAGGAACGCCCCGAACAGTCCGACGGTCGTCAGACACATGATGAGCATCGATCCGCCGCGGTTGCGGTCGCGGACGATACGCAGGGGCAGCAGCGGTCCGGCGGTACGGCTCTGCCACCACACGAAGACGCACAGCAGCGCCACCCCGCCCAGCAGCAGACCCAGCACGAGCGGCGCGGTCCAGCCCTTGGCCTCGGCCTCGCCGAGCCCGTAGACAAGTGCGACGAGACCGCCGCAGCCGAGGACGACACCGGGGATGTCGAGATGTGCCCCATGTGCGCCACGGGTGCCGGCCCGGTCGCTGAGCAGGGTGAACGCGCCGACCACGGCGACGGCGGCGATCGGGACGTTCACGTAGAGGCACCAGCGCCAGCTCAGATACTCGGTGAGCACGCCGCCGACGAGCAGACCGATGGCGGATCCGGCGCCCGCGATGGCGCTGAAGACACCGAAGGCCTTGGCCCGTTCGGCGCCGCCGGTGAAGGTGGTGGTGAGCAGGGAGAGCGCGGACGGGGCGAGGAGCGCGGCGAAGGCGCCCTGGAGCGCGCGGGCGAGGAAGAGCATCTCGGGGCCGCCCGCGGCGCCGCCGATCGCGGAGGCGGCGGCGAATCCGATCAGGCCCACGACGAAGGTGCGTTTACGGCCGACGAGGTCGGCGATCCGGCCGCCGAGGAGCAGGAGCCCGCCGAAGGCGAGGGTGTAGGCGGTGATCACCCACTGCCGGTTGCCGTTGGTGAGGCCGAGTTCGCGCTGGGCCGAGGGCAGGGCGATATTCACGATGGTGGCGTCGAGTACGACCATGAGCTGGGCTGTCGCGATGACGGCCAGGGCCCACCAGCGGTGGGTGTCGACCGCGGTGCCGGGCTCCGGGCCGGGGGCCGGGTCGGGGTCCGGCTCCGGGCCGGGTCGGCCGGCCGAGTTCGCCGGGTCGCTCATCCCAGGTCTTCCCTCACATGGATCTCCGCTGGTCGCGGTCGGCTCGTTGTCCGATCAGAACACCATGAATCGGGTTGATTCGCTTCCCGCGACCGGCCGGGCGCGGGCGCCGGTACGCCGATCCGTTGGCCCGTACCGGCGCCGGACTCCCGGTCCTGGCGCCGGTGTGGGGCACTCTCTACGGTTACGGTTCTACGGCTCCAGGACCACCTTTCCCATCGTTCCGCGCGTCTCCAGCGCCCGGTGCGCGCGTGCCGCCTCGGCGAGCGGGAAGCGCTGTACGGCCGGGCGCAGCCGGCCTGCCGCCGCCTCGGCCAGCGAGCGCTCCTCCAGTACGCGTATGTCGCCGCCCGCCTTCTGGAGCATCACCGGGCCCAGAACCGACTCGGAGGTGATCCCGCGCTCCGCCAGTTCCCCGTCGGTGAAGGTCAGCGGCGCCCCGTCGTGCAGGCCCTCGCCCGACCAGCCGAAGACGATGTGCTTGCCGCCCTTGGCGAGGAGATCGACGGCGGCCAGGCCCGTACCGCCGCCGACGGAGTCGAAGACGACGGTCGCGCCCCGGCCGTCGTGACGCTCGCGGAGATGGTCGCGGACCTGTGCGGGCCAGTCGGGCAGGGTGTAGTCGACGGCGAGGTCGGCGCCGTTCGCCGTGACCCGGGCGACCTTGGCGGGGCCGCCCGCGAGGCCGATGACGGCGGCGCCGGCGTTCTTCGCGTACTGGACGAGCAGGGTGCCGATCCCGCCCGCCGCCGCCGGTACGAGGACGATGTCGCCGGGGCCGAGTCCGTCCGTGAACTGGAGGATGCCCATGGTCGTACGGCCCGTGCCGATCATGGCGACGGCCTCGGCCTCGTCGAGCCCGGCCGGGATCTCGTGGAGGCGGGCGGTGTGGGTGACGGCGAGCTCCGCGTAACCGCCCGGCACCATGCCCAGATGCGCGACGACCCGCTTGCCGAGCCAGTCGGCGGCGACGCCCTCGCCGAGCGACTCGACCGTACCGGCGACCTCGCGGCCCGGGACGGTCGGCAGTTCGGTGGTACTGGGGTAAGGACCCCGCATGCCCTCGCGCAGCGCGGTGTCCAGGAGATGGACGCCGGCCGCCGCGACCGCGATCCGGACCTGGCCGGGGCCGGGCGCGGGGTCCTCGGTCCGCTCGTACGTGAGGTTCTCGGCGGGGCCGAAGGCGTGGAGGCGGACGGCGTGCATGGCGGGCTCCCTGGGGTTCGTCCGGAGTGATCCGGGTCCGTCGTTCGTCGTCCCGCGCGGTCCGTCGCCCGGTGGGGCAGGGCGCCGGGGCCGGGGCCGGTACCGGCGCGGGCTCGGTGGTGGGAGCAAGCGTCCGACCTCAAGAGGGCTTGAGGTCAAGGCCGACCGGGCCGGCGGCGCCCGGCTGCTCCGGCCGCGGGCCGGTGTTGTCCGGCTCCTTCGGTCGCGGGTCGCCGGAGGTGCTGGGCTGCTCCGGTCGCGGGTCGGCGGCGGTGCTTGGCTGCCGCGGGCCGGCGGCGCCCGGCTGCCGCTGTTGCCGCAGGGCCAGCGAAGCCGCCTCGATCCCGCTGTTGAACGACACCTCCGAGAGCACGCCGGGCGCCGCGACCTCGTCGCCCGCGAGATACACCCCGTCGCCCCGGTCGATACGCGGCCGGTCCCGCCAGGTGGTGCCCGGCGGGTCGACGGCGCCGGTACGGCCGGTCGCGAGGGATTCGCGCCGCAACAGCGTCCGGGCGCGCCAGCCGGGGAAGCCCAGGTCGAGCAGGCGCTCGGCGCGGGCGATGCCGTCGGCGCCCGACTCGCCGGGACCGACCGGGAAGTGCCCCTGGAGGAGCTGTTCCCCGGCCGGGGCGAGGGACGGGTCCTGCGCGGTGAACCGTTCGAGCCAGCCGGGGGCGTCGAGGTCCGAGACGACGAACGCGTCGCCCCGGCGCCCGCGGACCGCGAGATCGAGCAGCGCGGTACGGCCGCCGGTCCAGCGCAGCCGGTCGTCCCTGAGGAGCCGGCGGGCCGCGGCCATGGAGGTGGCGACGATCACGGGACCGTTCTCGGGCACGGTGTCGACACGTACCGCCGTCTCGATCCGTACGCCCAGGTTCCACGCGTACCCGGCCATACGGTCGATCAGCTCGCCCCAGCCGCCGACCGGATAGCGGGCCTCGGGCGGCAGCGCGGCGGCACGCCGCAGACGCTCCTGGACGAAGGCGGCGGAGAGCGAGCCCGGGTCGTGGTGGAAGAGGGCCACGGCGGTGTAGTGCGCGGCGGCGCGGGCGGTGGCGGGCCCTTCCAGTCCGGTGGCCCAGGTCATGAAGTCGGTGTCCACCGGCGCGTGTTCGGCCTTGCGGCGGGCGAGGCGGAGCACCCCGAGGGGCGGGGTCCTGCGCAGGGCGCCGCCGTGGTGGAAGCGGAACCGGGCGCCTTCACGCACGGGCGGGCTCGCCATGGGACCCAGCAGACCGCGCTGCCTGAGCCACGCCCAGTGCGGACCGCGGCGGTAGAGGGCGTGCGGCCCTTCGTTGGTGCGGTACGCGCCTTCGGCGGTACGGGCCCGGCCGCCGAGGGTGTGGTGGGCCTCCCAGAGCGTGACGGCGGCGCCCGACTCGGCGGCGGTGACGGCGGCGGTGAGTCCGGCGAAGCCGCCGCCGATGACGGTGACGCGGGTCCTTGGATTCATGGTGTGTCCCCTCCGGTCACGTGCTCTCGCGCTTGTTCTTCTGCTGGCTCTCGTACTTGCTCGGGCTTGCTCTCGCGCTTGCTCACACCGGTGTGACGGATACCGGACAGCTCGTTGTGACATCGGCGTGTTGTCAGTGCTGTACGTCACCATGGGGACATGGCGCGGAAGACGACGAAGAGTGGTGCGGGCGGGGGCTCGGCGAGGCGGGTGGAGGCGAGGCGGGCGGAGGTGCGGCTGCCGCCGCTCAGTCCGTACGGCGGCGGTCTGGAGCCGGACGGGGATTACGACGGTCTGGAGTTCAAGGACCTCGTTCTGACGGGGCAGGAGGGGCCGGGCGCGCGGTTCATCGACTGCGCGCTGAGGGAGTGCGTTCTCGACGAGACGTCGCTGGGGCGCACGCGGTTCATCGACTCCGTGCTGAGCGGTGTGCGGGGGGTGGGCACAGATCTGTCGGGCGCTTCCCTGCGCGATGTGGAGGTGGTGGACGCGCGTCTGGGCGGGGTGCAGCTCCATGGCGCCGTGCTGGAGCGGGTGCTGTTCCGGGGCGGGAAGATCGATTACGCGAATCTGCGCAAGGCCCGGCTGAAGGACGTGGTCTTCGAGAGCTGTGTCCTGTCGGAGGCGGACTTCGGGGAGGCGGAGCTGGAGCGGGTGGAGTTCCGGGACTGTGTGCTCAGGCGGGCGGATCTGAGCGGCGCCCGGTTGAAGGACGTCGATCTGCGGACGGTCGCGGAGCTGGATATCGCGCGAGGCCTGGACCGGCTGGCGGGAGCGGTGATCAGCTCGGCCCAACTGCTGCACCTGGCACCGGCGTTCGCGGCGCAGATAGGCGTGCGGGTGGAGGACTGACGGGGGGCGGGGCGGCCGGGTCCCGGGACGTCACCGGGACGGGCACCCGGACAGACCGGAGGCCCCGGCCTGGGGGGAATGGACCGGGGCCTGCGTGGTGCTCCGGGGGCACGCCTTCTCTGTGGGGGGAGGAACGGTCGCCCGCTCCCGGCGGTGCCCCGGCATTTCTCGTCTGCCCGGAGCTTCGGGAAGTACTCCTGCCACCGCGGAAAACGATGCGAGGGCTGTGTGCCGACGATGTGCCCGTGCGGTGACCGTCGTACGGGCGGGGCCGACCGGCGCCGCGCCGTCCGACCGGTGCCGTGCAGCCCTTCCCTGTCAGACGCGGGGGAAGCGGGACTGGAGGTCCCAGATGATCGGGTTGTCGGCCAGGCCCTCGTGCATGTCGGCGAGGTCCGCGATCAGATCGTGCAGGAAGTCGCGGGCCTCACGGCGCAGCAGTCGGTGGCTGAAGGTCAGCGGGGGCTCGTCGCCGGGCATCCAGTCGGCCTCCACATCGACCCAGCCGAAGCGGCGCTGGAAGAGCATGCGGTCGGCCGACTCGGTGAAATCCAGCTCGGCGTGCTGCGGCCTGGCCGCGCGGCTGCCGCGCGGATCGCGGTCGAGCTGCTCGACGATGTCGCACAGCGCCCACGCGAAGTCGAGCACCGGCACCCAACCCCAGGCGGTGGACAGCTCCCGGTCCGCCTTGGTGTCCGCGAGATAGACGTCCCCGCAGAACAGATCGTGCCGCAGCGCCTGGACCTCCGCGCGCCGGTAGTCGGTCTGCGGCGGATCGGGGAAGCGGCGGGAGAGGGAGTAACCGATGTCGAGCACGGGCCGATGGTGTCACGGCCGTGGCCGACGGAGTCGGGGGGTGGTCGATCACACGTTCCGGCAGTTGCGGAAACGTCACCGCGCACACGTTCGAGTGAAGGGTTGCGGTTTCATTTCGTCTTTGGACGCCTAGGCTGGCAGTGTCGCTTGCACTAGGGAGGTCGCCGTGGCACTGCCTGTTTCCGAATACGAGCCGGATGAGTCGTACGAGCCGGATGAGCCGTACGGAACTGATGACGGCGAGCTCGAATACATGCGGATGCTCCGGCAGGTGAAGGGAAGGATCCCGGCCATGTCAGTAGAAGCGGCCTTCGACGTTTTCGATGCGGTTGCCCCGGAGGGGTGGCGCGTGGAATTGATCGAAGGGGAGATCCACGTGACGCCTCCGGCCAATGGCGAACACGAAGAAATCGTGGCTGAGATGACGGACCAGGTGACAGGGCGCCGTAAGAATCGGTCGTTGCGGAGTTACACCGGACTTGGGTTGTACGTTCCGGGCGCGTCGGTCAGCGGCAAGATCGTGCCCGACCTGGTCATCGCGCCCAAGGGCAGTTTCACCGACGAGCTGGAATATCACGATCCCGCGCCCGTCCTCTTCATCGCCGAAGTGACATCGCGCTCCACCGGTCAGAACGACCGGGTCAAGAAGGTCCGGGGTTACGCCCGTGCCGGTATTCCCGTCTACCTTCTCATCGACCGGGAAGCCGACCAGGCCGTGCTGTGTACGGTGCCCGTCGGTGAGGAGTACACAAGCAAGGTTCCGTACAAGATCTCCGAGCCGGTTCCGCTCCCCGAGCCCCTGGGTTTCGAGCTCGACACCGGCGAGTTCTGACAGAGGGACCTACGATCATGGGGTGGACAAGCGTCTGGCCCCCCTTCCCCTCCCCCTTCTTGTTCTCCCTCTCACCCTTCTTGTTCTCACCCTTGTTCTGACCGGCTGCGCCGGTGACGGCGCTGTGCACGGGCGCCCCGGAGCCGCGGGGGTGCGGGATCCCTATTTTCCGCGGCTCGGCAATGGCGGATACGACGTTCAGCATTACGGTCTGACCCTCGACTACGCCCCTGCCACCGGACGGCTCAAGGGAACCGCCGAGATCACCGCCCGCGCCACCCAGGATCTCAGCGCCTTCAATCTCGATTTCGCGGGAATGAAGGTCGATTCCGTGACCGTCGACGGCGAGAGGGCCGCACTCCACCGCGCCGGTACGGAACTCACGCTCCGGCCGCACGACGATGTCGCCCGCGGGGAGACCTTCCGTACGGTCGTTCACTATTCCGGCGTACCGCTGCGCATCACGGATCCCGACGAGTCGGAGGAGGGGTGGCTCAGATCGGGGGAGCGCGCGGTGGGGCTGGGGGAGCCGACGGGCTCGATGGCGTGGTTCCCGGGCAATCACCACCCGAGCGACAAGGCGTCCTACGACATCCGGATCACCGTGCCCGAGGGGCTGAAAGCCGTCTCCAACGGTGAGCTGAGGAGCGAGCGTACGACGGCCGGCCGTACCTCCTTCGACTGGCACTCCGCGCAGCCGATGGCCAGCTATCTCACCACTGTCGCCATCGGTCCTTATAAGACGCGGACGGCGGAGAGGGCGGAGGAGAAAGCGGTGAAGAAGGCAGGGGAGAAGGCGGGAAGCAAGACAGCGGAGGAGACGGGAAAGAGGGCGGACAAGGCCGGGGCCGGTACGGCCACGGTGGCCGCATTGCCCATCTACTCCGCCGTCGACCCCGCCGTCGCCGCCGACAGCGCGCGGCTGCTCGCCGAACTCCCCGGGATCATCACCTGGCAGGAGAAGACCTTCGGGCCGTATCCCTTCTCCTCCACCGGAGTGATCATCGGACGGAAGGGCGATTCCCAGTACGCCCTGGAGACCCAGAACAGGCCCTTCCTCCCCGGTCCCACCAGCGTCGCGACACTGGTGCACGAGCTGGCCCACCAGTGGTTCGGGAACTCCGTCACCCCCAAGTCATGGCGGGACATGTGGCTCAACGAAGGGTTCGCGGAGTACACCGAGTGGCTCTGGGCGGAGCACACCGAACAGATTCCGGTGCGGCAGAGCTTCGAGGAGGCGTACGAGGACGACGACAACTGGGCGTTCCCGCCCGCCAAGCCCTCCTCCGCGGCGCATATCTCCGACCCGCCGGTCTACGGACGGGGCGCCATGGTCGTCCACCAGGTACGGGAGGCCGTGGGCGACGCGGCCTTCTTCCGGATCGTGCGCGGCTGGCTGGAGACGTACCGTCACGGCAACGCCGACACGCACGACTTCACGGCCTATGTGGAGGAGCAGGCGGGCCGTGATCTCAGCGGCATCTGGGACACATGGCTGTACGGCGACGGCGACGAGAAGCCCCCGCTGGACTGACCGTCCCCCTGCCCGGCCGGTCACCCGAGCCGAACGCCCCCGCGAAGGGCCGCGGGGGCGTTCGGGCCGGACGCGTCCGTGTCAGAGGTTGACGCCGAAGTCCGTGGCGATGCCGACCAGGCCCGAGGCATAGCCCTGGCCGACCGCGCGGAACTTCCACTCCGCGCCGTTCCGGTACAGCTCGCCGAAGACCATCGCGGTCTCGGTGGCGGCGTCCTCGCTCAGGTCGTAGCGGGCGATCTCGGCGCCGCCGGCCTGGTTGACGATGCGGATGTAGGCATTCCGCACCTGGCCGAAGTTCTGGCTGCGGCTCTCGGCGTCATAGATGGAGACCGGGAAGACGATCTTGTCGACATCGGCGGGCAGACCCGCCAGATTGACGTTGATCGCCTCGTCGTCGCCCTCGCCCGCGCCCGTGCGGTTGTCACCGGTGTGGACGATCGTCTGGTCCGGCGTCGACTTGTTGTTGAAGAAGACGAAGTGGCCGTCGGAGACGACCTTCCCGCCGCCGTTCACCGCGATGGCCGAAGCGTCGAGGTCGAAGTCGGTGCCGGTGGTGGTACGGACGTCCCAGCCGAGACCGACCGTGACGGCGGTCAGGCCCGGTGCCTCCTTGGTGAGGGAGACGTTGCCGCCTTTGGACAGGCTTACAGCCATGGGGATGTCCCTTTCGTTGTCGTGTGCGGACTTCGAGTCGTCCCGAAGTTACCGTCACCCCGCATAACGCAGGCAGAGGACCGGGAGGTTCCGTCCCCCTTTACTTTCTTTACCCGGAAGGCGGGTGGAAGGCGGACACACCGGAGAAGGCGGCGCGGGAAAAGAGGGTGACGTGAGGGGCGGACGCACGGGACCATGGGGGCATGTCCGGGCCTCCTTATGTCATCCGCGGTTCGGTCTCCCTGCCGGAGGCCGAACTGATGTGGCGTTTCTCGCGCTCGTCCGGACCCGGCGGACAGCACGTCAACACCACCGACTCCCAGGTCGAGTTGCGCTTCGATCTCGCGAAGACGGAGGCGCTGCCGCAGGTCTGGAAGGACCGCGCCCTGGAACGGCTCGCGAACCGGCTGGTGGGCGGGGTGATCTCCGTACGCGCCTCGGAGCACCGCTCGCAGTGGCGCAACCGCGAGATGGCGGCGGTGCGGCTCGCGTCCCTGCTGGCCGAGGCGACGGCCCCGCCGCCGCGGGCGCGCCGGAAGACGAAGATCCCGCGCGGCATCAATGAGCGCAGGCTGCGGGAGAAGAAGCAGCGCGCGGAGACCAAGCGGGGCCGCACGGGCCGCGACTGGTCCTGACCCGGCAGGGCGGACCGTGCCGACTGGGCGGACTGCGCCGACCGGTCGTGACCCGGCCCCGGACGGACCGCGCCGGCAGGACACGGCCGGGCAAGGCCGGGCAGGGGCCTAACCGGCCCAGGGGTCCAACCGGCCCAGAGGGTCACCCCTGACCGAGCAGCCTGTAGCGGCCCTTGTAGTACATCAGCGGGCCGCCCTCCGCGCTTGGCAGTTCGGCCGCCAGCACCCGGCCGATGACCAGCGTGTGGTCGCCCGCCTCCACGCGTTGTTCCGTGCGGCACTCCAGGGTCGCCAGTGAGCCGCCCACCAAGGGGGCGCCGCTCACCTCTCCGCGCCGGTACGGGATGTCCTCGAAGAGCAGCCGGTCGCTGATACGACCCTTCATCGCGAACCGGCCCGCGATGTGCCGCTGGCTCTCCGTCAGCAGTGAGGCCGCCCACAGGGGCTGTTCGGCGAGCAGATCGTCCATCCGGGAGCCGTCGCGGACGCTGACCAGGACCAGCGGCGGTTCCAGGGAGACGGACATGAAGGCCGTCGCCGTCATCCCGGCGTCCTCGCCGCGCGGGCCGTCCGCGCTCATGGGAGGTTCGTGCGCGGTCACCAGCACCACGCCCGCGGCCAGTCGTGACAGGGCGGCGCGGAACTCGTCGTTGCTCACCCCCTCAGGATGGGGGATGGCCTCGGTCAGGGAAGCGGGGGGCGTCTGGAACTGGGACACGGGCGAACGCTAGCTTCCGCCACCGCCCGCCCACATCGGGCCAGGGGACCAGGACCAGGCCTAGGACCTCGCGTTTGGATCTTGCTGGGCTCGGGTGCCGGGGCCCGAAGTCCGGGGTGCTCGGGCCGGGAGCCCGGCGCCGGAGGAGAGCGCACCGGGCGTAAGAGCGTCGTAAGATCACAGAGGACGGCCCGACGGGTCCGGGCCCCGCACGCGCCCGCCCCGCCCACGTGCCGTCCGGAATTTGCGTTCAAGAAAGCGGTGGAGCGCTCCCATCAGGCGCTCTTTCCCTTCTCCAGGTCATGTGACTTGAGTCACAGAGTGCACTATTTGTTGACCCTGTGTACCGGGCGAACAGCTCGCTGTGATTCAGTGGCGATGAGAATGCAACACGAGAGCCGATGAGAATCCTGGAGTTGCTGTCGAGGTCTCGGGGAGAGCGAGCAATGGAGACCGAGTCGGAGCCGTATGTCCGTCTTGCGACCCTGCGGCAGTTGCACGAGGCCGTCGCCGAACTCAACACCGCCCGCAGCCTGGCGGACACCCTCCAGACCGTCGCGGACGGTGTCGTCAACGGACTCGGTTACGAGCTGGCGTGCGTCAATGTCGTCCAGGCCGACGGTGATCTCGTCGTCGCGGCCTTCTCCGGCAGTGCCGCGGCCGAAGCGCTGATCACCGGCCGGGTCGGCTCGCGCGGCTCCTGGGACCGCCGGCTCGCGATGGGCGAGAGCTGGGGCGATCTGCGGTTCATACCCCACACCGAGGGCTGGGTGCTGCTGGAGGACGACGTCCCCCAGTGGTACACCGAGGGCCCCGACCCCCGCTTCGAGGACGAGTGGCACCCCCAGGACCGCCTCTACGCCCCGATGTACGCGTCCGGCGGCGGCTGCGAACTGCTCGGGGTCATCTCCGTCGACCGGCCGCGCGGTGGCCGCCGCCCCGGGCCCTGGGGGCAGGAAGCCCTCCAGATGTACGCGTCCCAGGCCGCCATTGCGATCAGTAACGCCCGTCTGCGAGCAAACATGCAGCGCGCTCTCGTCCGGCTCGAACGTGAACAGCAGGCGCTGCGGGCCAGCGAGGAATCCTTCCGTCAGGCGTTCGAATACGCACCCAGCGGTATGGCCATCGCCGAGATGGGCGGGGACCAGCACGGCCGGCTGCTGCGGACCAATGACGCGCTCTGCCGGCTGCTGGGGCGCCCGGCCTCCGCGATGCGCCGCCACTCCTTCGCCGATCTGGTCCACCCCGAGGACATAGGGACGCTGCTGCGCACCTCCGCCGAGGGCGGCCGGGCCGAGCTGCGGCTCGCCCGCCGGGACGGCACCTATGTCTGGGTCTCGCTGCGCAACTCGGTGGTCGCGGACACCGCGGACGGCCCCCGGTTCCTGCTCACCCATGTCGAGGACATCGAGGAGCGCAAGAGCCGCGAACTCCAGCTCGCCCACCGGGCCTCGCACGACTCGCTCACCGGTCTGCCGAACAGCGCGGAACTGCGCTCCCGTCTCAGCGCCCGGCTCTGTTCGCGTCCCCACGCCCTGCGGGAGACCGCCGTCGAGGCGCTGGACGCGGCGTACGGGGGGTACGAGGGCACGGTCCTGTACGAGCCCGGCTACGACGCGTACGACGGCTATGACGGATACGACGGCTACGAGGAGCAGACGGGCAGGGCCGGCGGCGTGCGCGTCGGCGGCGGCGTCGGCCCGGCCGGCGGTGGCGCCTTCGATCACCATGTGCACATGGTCGCGCCCGCCGACGACGGCGAGACGGACGACGGTACGAAGGGCCTCGCGGTGCTCTTCTGCGACCTCGACGGTTTCAAGTCCATCAACGACCGCTTCGGCCACAACACCGGCGACGCGGTACTGATCGAGGTCGCGCACCGGCTGACCACGGGGGTACGGGACGGTGACACGGTCGCCCGGCTCGGGGGTGACGAATTCGTCGTTCTCGCGGACGGCCTGGGCGCGGCGGACGCCGCGGATCTCGCCGTACGCCTGCGGAACGCGATCATTCCGCCGATCCGGGTCGACGGACGGGCGGTCAGGGTCGGCGCGAGCTTCGGTATCAGCTGGGCGGCGTGCGGGATGTCCGTGGAGGAGGTCCTGCAATCCGCCGACCAGCGGATGTACGTCGAGAAGCGGTCCCGCAAGACGGTCCACCGGCGGGCCGGATAGCTCCCCTGTCCGTGGTGAGGCCCGTGGTGAGGCTTCAAGGTCCGTGGTGTGAGGCGGCGAGAGGTCCGGCTGCCCGTGCGCCGGCGGCGTCCGATGAGTATCCGGAGGCGTCCCGTACGTATTCGGAGGCGTCCGGCAGGGATTCGGGACAGGGCTGGGACAGAGCCGCTACACGATGTTCACACCCGGGGCCGCAGAGTGGCAAAGCACAGTCAGGGCCCGTCCATGGGCTTGCTCATTCGAGGTAGGCTCGGCCGGTCGGCGACGCTGGCGAGATGGTAAGGAGTGACCCAGGGATGACGGCCGGGAACAACGGCGCGAGCACGCCCGAGGACGACGATCCGTTCGGCTATCTGTACGAGGACGGACAGGCGCAGGGCGGTAATCAGCGACGCCAGGGCGGCTACGGCTACCCCGGTCCCGCGGCGCAGCCCGGTGTGCCCAGGACCTCGTACAACCAGGTCAGAACGGTCGGCGAGCGCCAGTACGGACAGCCGCAGGTCCCGCCGCAGCAGGGCCACGGCCAGCAGCCCGCCTACGGTCAGCAGCCGCAGTACGGTCAGCAGCCCGCGTACGGCCAGGCCGGGGGCCAGGCGTCCTACGGCCAGCAGCCGAGCGCCCCGTACGCCGCTCCCGAGACCTACCCCGGCGCCGACACCACCCGCCATGTGCCCGCCCAGCGCGGCAGCGGCGGCGGACGCGGCGGCCCCAACACCAGGGGCCTGCTGATCGGTGCCATCGCGGTGGTCGTGGTGGTCGTGATCGGTATCACAGCCGCACTGCTCTCCAGCGGTGACGACGGTCAGGACGACCAAGCGGATCCGTCCGGCGGTCCGTCGGTCTCCGCCTCCGAGGGTTCCGGCGGCAAGCCCAGCGAGGGCGCGTCCGAGAAGCCCGCCGAGGGCATCCAGCTTCCCAAGCAGGACGCGGCGACCCTCAAGCTGGGACCGCCCGCCGCCCTCGACACGGCCATCAAGGGAGCCGAGGGCACGAACGGCGCGTATGTGGCGGGCTTCAACGCCGTCGGCGCCTCCGTGACCTGGACCGCCGATATCGAGAAGGCCGGCGCGTATGCCCTGTCGGTGCGCTACGCCATCCCGGCCAAGGACGCGAACGCGACCCTGACCGTCAACGGCAAGGCGAATTCCAACCCCATCGGCCTGAAGAACTTCATCCATTCCAGTGATCCGAACTGGGAGAAGAACTGGCAGACCACCTGGGCTCCGGTCGAGCTCCAGGCGGGCCAGAACACCATCAAGATCTCCTGCGAGCAGGGCAATCAGTGCGACGCCATCCTCGACTGGCTGGAAGTCACCCCGCCGAAGAACTGACCGGTCCGGCGGGTCCGGCCGCATCGACCGGACCCGCCGCATCGACCGGACCCGCCGCATCGACCGGACCCGCCGGTTCGACCGGAGCCGCTGCGTCGAGCGGACCGACCACCCGTATGAACCCCGCCACCGTCCCGGCCATCGCCTCGCGTGCCGGGACGAGGTATTTCCGGGGGTCCACGGCCGACGGACGAGCCGTCAGATACTCCCTTACGGCCCCGGTGAAGGCCGTGTTGAGGGCCGTACCGACATTGATCTTGACCATGCCGGCCGTGATCGCCCGGCGGATCTCCTCGTCGGGCACACCGGAGGAGCCGTGCAGAACGAGCGGTACGGGGACGGCCGCGCGCAGGGCGGCGATCAGCGGGTGGTCGAGGGCCGCCGTACGCCGGGTCATCGCGTGGGAGGAACCGACCGCGACCGCCAGCGCGTCCACCCCGGTCGCGGCCACATAGAGCGCCGCCTCGGCCGGGTCCGTACGGACACCGGGGGCGTGCGGGTCGAGGGGCGCGTCCAGGGGCGGTTCGCCGTCCTTGCCGCCCACCGCGCCCAGTTCGGCCTCGACCCAGACGCCACGGTCGTGGCCCAGCCGTACGGCGTCCGCGGTGGCCCTGAGGTTCTCCGCGTACGGCAGCTTCGAGGCGTCGAACATCACCGAGCTGAAACCCGCGTCGAACGCGGCCCGCAGCAGGTCCGCCGACTCGACATGGTCGAGATGGAGCGAGAGCGGTACGGAGGAGGCGCGGGCGACGGCCGCCGCGGCGGCGGTGACGGGGCCCAGCCTGCCGCCGTGGAACCTCACCGCGTTCTCCGAGATCTGGAGGATCGCGGGCGCGCCGGCCCGCTCGGCGCCCTCGGCGATCGCCTCCGCGTGCTCCAGGGTGATCACATTGAAGGCGGCGATCCCATGGCCCCGGGCCGCGGCGGCCGTGACGAGTTCACCTGTGCTGACGAGTGGCATGTGCTCCCCGGTTTCCTTCCCGGGCCCGCGCCCGAGGCTGCTGCGGCTTGCTCCCTGCGGCTTGCTCCGGCTGCTCCTCCGGCCGCTCCTCCGGCTTTTCCTGCGACTTCTTCCGCGGCTGCCTCTTGCGACCGCTCCTCCGGCTGTTCCCGCGCCGCGCTGTCTACGCGGGCGGGTGTTCGGTCACCGTGACGCGCGGCAGGAGTTCCGCGTACGCCTCGGCGTCGAACTCGCCCGCCGCCGGGGCCAGTACCGTCGCCGTGGCGAGGGCGACCGCGCGGCTCAGCCGGGCCGGCCAGGGCAGACGCTCGACCAGACCGGAGAGCAGCCCGGCCACGGCGGAGTCGCCCGCGCCCGTCGGGTTGCCCTTCGCGGGGGCGGGCGGGGTCGCCTGCCAGACACCGTCCGGGGTGGCCGCGAGTATGCCGTCCGGGCCGAGCGAGGCGATGACCGCGTGGGCGCCGCGGCGGCGGGCGTCCTGGGCGGCGCGCAGCGGCTCGCGGGAGCCGGTGAGCCCGGCGAGTTCCTCGGCGTTCGGCTTGAGCAGGTCGGGGCGCGCGGCGATGCCCCGGCGCAGGGGTTCGCCGCTGGTGTCGAGGAGTACGGGCACGCCCGCGCCACGGGCGCGGCGGATCAGCTCGGCGTACGCGCCCACATGGATGCCCGGCGGCAGGCTGCCGCAGAGGGCGACGGCGTCGGCGCCGGTGAGCAGCCGCTCGTAGGCGCTGAGGAACGCGTTCCACTCGGCGGCCGAGATGGTCGGCCCCGGCTCGTTGAGCTGGGTGGTGTCGCCGCTCGTCCCGTCGACCACGGCGATGGTGCGACGGGTGGATCCGGCGATCGGTACGAGCGCGTCCACGGGGCGTGTGATGCCGTGGGCGGGTCCGGTGCCCGTCCGGCGGCCCGTACCGCCGCCGTGGCGGTGTCCGGAACGGCCGCCGAATCGGTGGACCGGACCGCCGCTGTCCCTGCTGTCCCTGCTGTCCCTGCTGTCTCTGCCGTCTCCGCTGTCCCGGGCGCCCGGGGCGCCGGGGCCGTCACCGGGGGTGTGCGCGGGACCCGTGCCGGGACCCGGCCGCCAGGGCGCGTGGCCCTGACCGGCCGCCCGGCCGGAACCCGGGAAGGGGCCGGAGCCGGGGCCCGTACCGGTCCTCGGTCCGCCGCGTCCCGAACGGCTCCCCGGTCCGCCGCGTCCGCCGTGTCCGCCATGGGCGCCGTGCCCCGGACCGCCGCCCGTGCCGGCGCCCGTGCCGCCCGTACCGGTGAACAGGGCGGGGCTCGCCAGCAGTTCGCGCAGGACATCGCCCGTACGGCCGCCCGCGAACCCCGTGACCACCGTCTCGTGGCCCAGTGCCGCCAGCACCCGCGCGACATTGAGGCCCTTGCCGCCGGGGCGTTCGACGACCTCGCTGACGCGGTGCGTGGTGTGCGGGACGAGGGCGGGGGTGCGGTACGTGATGTCCAGCGCGGCGTTGAGCGTCACCGTCAGGATCACCGTCACTCCCGGTGTGGACGAGCGCGGTATGCGAACGCGCGGCCGATTATCGGAGCGATCATGTCAAAAAGAAAGCGGTTGGCCCAGACCCTGGGCCGACCACCTTCCATGAACTCGTACCCTTCCGTACACCCGCCCGTAAGGGCTTGCCGCCGGAGGTCCCCGGATCACCCCAGCCGGGGCCCGACCACCCATTCGCCCTTGTACAGAACGCCCTTGACCGAGAAGCCGGCGTCCAGGACCACCAGATCCGCGTCCTTGCCGGGCTCCAGCGAACCGACCCGGTCGTCCACACCCAGCAGCCTCGCCGGGTTGGCGGAGACGGCCTGGACGATCTCCTCGACCGGCAGCCGGTCCACGGTCGCCGCCCGCTTGAACGCCGTGTCCAGGGTCAGTGTGGAGCCCGCGATCGAACCGCCCTCCACCAGCCGTGCCACGCCGTCCTTGACCTCCACGGCGAGCGGGCCGAGCTGGTAGAGCCCGTCGCCGAAGCCCGCCGCGTCCATCGCGTCCGTGATGAAGGCGACCCGGCCCCCGCCCGCGCGGTGGAAGGCCAGCTCCAGGGCCGCGGGATGCAGATGCGTACCGTCGTTGATCAGCTCGACGGTGACCCGCTCGTCCTCCAGCAGCGCGGCGATCGGTCCCGGCGTCCGGTGCCCGAGTGGCGGCATCGCGTTGAAGAGATGCGTCGCGACGGTCGCGCCCGCGTCGATGGCCTCCACGGTCTGCTCGTATGTGGCGTCCGTGTGCCCGATCGCGGCGATCACGCCGTGCTCGGCCAGCAGCCGTACGGAGTCGATACCGCCGGGCAGTTCGGTGGCGAGCGTCACCATCCGTGCCGTGCCGCGCGCCGCGTCGAGCAGTTTGCGCACCTCGGCCGGGTCGGGGTCGCGCAGCAGCGACTCGCTGTGCGCGCCCTTGCGGCAGGGGGAGATGAAGGGGCCCTCGAAGTGGATGCCCGCCAGATCGCCCTGCTCGACCAGTTCGGAGAGCACGCTCGCGCGCTGGGCGAGGAAGTCCATCTCGCCGGTGACGGTGGAGGCGACGAGCGTGGTGGTGCCGTGCTCGCGGTGTGTACGGATGCCCTTCAGGACGTCGTCCACGGAGCCGGAGGTGAAGGAGGCACCCCCGCCGCCGTGGTTGTGCATGTCCACGAAGCCGGGGACCAGCCAGTGGCCCGACAGATCGAGGGTCGCGGCGTTGTCCGGGGCGGCGCCCGCGATCCGGCGGCCCTCGATGATCACCCGCCCGCCCTCCACGGTCCCGGTGGGCAGTACCACCCGGGCGCCGGTGAGAACGGTGCTTTCGGCGCGTGCGGCCATCAGGCGCTTACCTCCGGGGCGAGTGGGTCGGTGGGGGGATGGATGACGGTGACGCGGGATCCGGTCGTGGAGCGGGATCCGGTCGTGGGTGGTGCGTCGGCGGCGGACCGTGCGCCGGTGGCGGCGGACGGTGCGCCGGTGGCGGCGGACGGTGCGTCGGCGGCGGCGGACGGTGCGTCGGCGGCGGACGGTCCGGCGGGAGAACCGGCGGCCTTGGACCCGTCGGCGGTGGATCCGGCGGTGGACCCGTCGGCGGTGGACCCTTCGGTCCGGGCCAGCAGGTCCCAGGCCAGCAGTCCCGCGCCCAGGCATCCGGCGTTGTCCCCGAGGGACGCCGGGACGATCTCGGGCAGCTTCTGGAACGTCACGCGCTCCTCGACCGCCGCCCGCAGCGGTATGAACAATGTTTCCCCCGCCTCGCCGAGACCGCCACCGATGATCAGGGTGCGGGGGTCGAGCAGGGTGAGCGCGGTGACCAGCCCGGCGGCGAGCGCGTCGACCGCGTCGAGCCAGACCCGTACGGCCTCGGGGTCGCCCGACTCCACGGCCTTCGCGCAGTCGGCGGCGTCCGCCTCCGGGTCGCCGCTCGCCGCCGCCCAGGCGCGGCTCACGGCCGCCGCGGAGGCGAGGGTCTCCAGACAGCCGCGCTGTCCGCAGCCGCACTCGGGCCCGTCGGGCCGGACCACGACATGGCCGATCTCGCCCGCGTAGCCGTGCGCGCCCGCCTCGATCACCCCGCCGATGCCGATGGCCCCGGCGATCCCGGTGCCCAGCGGTATGAACATGAACCGGTCGGCGCCCCGGCCGGCACCGAGCCGCCCCTCGGCGAGACCGCCGGTGCGTACGTCGTGCCCGAGCGCGACCGGTACGCCCCCGAGCCGCTCGGCGAGCAGCGCCCGCATCGGTACGTCACGCCAGCCGAGGTTGGCGGCGTACACCGCGACTCCGCGCTCGGCGTCGACGATCCCCGGTATGGCGACCCCCGCGGCGACGGCGCTCTCGCCGAAGTGCTCGGCGCCGTACGCGCGCAGCTCGGCGGCGAAGCCGAGGATGGTCTCCACGACGGCGTCGGGGCCGCGCTCCCTGCCGGTCGCCCGCCGCACTTCGTACAACAGCGCGCCGTCCGCCCCGACCAGGGCGGCTTTCATGCCTGTGCCGCCCACATCCAGGGCGATGACGTGTCTCACGGAGACAGTCTCGCGTGTAGACCCATGAAAGGTCTAGTCCACTGTCCTGGATTGTTGCGCGTCCATACAAACGGCGGATCCCGGTGTGCTCTTGGCCCAGACGTTGCCGAAGCGCAACCGGCCTTCCGTGGACCGTAAACCTCCGGATAGGGGAAAATCACAGATTCATACCGGTGCTTCACGCGGCAGAAGACAAGAAGACAGCAGGCAGAACACCGAAGTACATGAAAACCGAAGTACACGGGCGCGCGACGGACACGAGCACCGACGGACACGAGCACCGACGTACACGAGCACCGACGTACACGAGCACTGAAGAACAGAGGCGGAACAGAGCTGTGCAGCAGCGCTTTCTGGGAGCGACGGCGGCCGTGGCCGCACTAGGCATGACAATGGCGCTGGCCGGCTGTGGCAGCTCGGCGGGTTCGGGGGACGTCACCCTCAGACTCGTCGCCGCCGACTACGGCAATGGCTCGTCCGACCGGTCCGACAAATACTGGGCCGAGCTGGCGAGGAATTTCGAGTCCGACCACCCCGGCATCAAGATCGATATCGATGTCCGCTCGTGGAAGACCGTCGACCAGGATGTCGCGGACATGGTCGAACAGGGCCGCGCTCCCGACATGGCGCAGATCGGCTCCTACGCCGACTACGCCAAGCAGGACGCGCTCTACACCGCGGACGAAGTGGTCTCCGTACCCACGCAGGCCAACTTCCTGTCGCAGCTCGCGGACGCCGGCAAGGTCAACCGCATCCAGTACGGACTGCCCTTCATAGCCTCCGCCCGGCTGCTCTTCTACAACAAGAGGCTCTTCGAGCAGTCCGGACTGAACGCGCCCAAGGACTGGGACGACATCGAGTCCGACGCGCGGGCGCTCAAGGCGGCGGGCGTGACGACTCCGATCGCGCTTCCGCTCGGCTCCGAGGAGGCGCAGGGCGAGACCCTGATGTGGCTGCTGGCCGGCGGGGGCGGCTATCTCAACAACGCCGACGACTCGTACGACATCGACTCGGACCAGAACATCAAGACGTTCGAGTGGCTCAAGAAGAACCTTGTCGGAGAGGGGCTGACCGGTCCCATCGCCCCGGCGGAGCTCGACAGGACCACCGCCTTCAAGGCGTTCACCAGCGGTCAGGTCGGCATGCTCAACGGCCACCCGACGCTGCTGCTCGACGCGCGGAAGGCGGGCATCGACGTCGGGATGCTGCCGCTGCCCGGCTTCGACGGCAAGGAGAAGCCGTCGATGGGCGTGGCCGACTGGATGATGGCCTTCAAGCAGAACGGCCACGCCAAGGAGATCGGCGCGTTCCTGGACTATGTGTACGAGGACAAGAACGTCCTCGACTTCGTCGGGCAGTACGACCTGCTGCCGGTCACCTACAGCGCGAACGACGCGATGGCGGCGGACTCGGCGTACAAGGAACTGAGCACCTTCCAGAAGGTGCTGCCCACCGCCGAGCTGTATCCGTCCGGCAAGAAGTCCTGGGGGAACGTCAGCCAGGACATCAAGGACAACATCGGCAAGGCGGTCGGGCCCGGCGGGAACCCGGGGGTCGTCCTGGGGCGGATCGGCCGGGACGCGACGGCGGCGGAGGCCGCCGAGTAGCGTGGCGGAGAGATGACCACGCCCACGCCAGAGCCCGCCGAAGCCGCCGAGCCCGCTGAGCCCGCCGAGTCGGCTGAACTGGCCGCACCGGCTGATCCCGCCGCGTCCGCTGATCCCGCCGCGTCCGCCGCGTCCGCCGAGGCCGGTGCGTCCGCCGCGCCCGCCGCATCCGCCGAGCCCGGTGAGGCGGGCCGGGCCGCCGGGCTGTCCGAGCGGGACCGCGCCGTGCTCGCCGTCGAGCAGCGCGGCTGGCCGGGGCCCGGCGCCAAGGAACGGGCGATCAGGGAGCAGCTCGGTATCTCCCCGACCCGCTACTACCAGTTGCTGGGCGCGCTCCTGGACGATCCGCGCGCGGCGGAGCACGCCCCGGTGACGGTGAACAGACTGCGCCGGATCAGAGCGGCGAGACGAGAGCGCCGCTAGGCGCGTCCGGCGGATCCCGCCGGAGGGCGTCCGGCGCCTCGGTTTCCGTCCGCCGGGGCCGTCCGCGCCGCTAGGGTCGGGGTATGGGCAGCAACCCGTACCCCGTCCCCCTGCCGGAACCGATCACTCCCGCCGGCGCCGAAGGCCTGGCCGCGCTTCTCGGCCGGCCCGGCGACGCCGTCGTCGCCCTCGACTTCGACGGCACCCTCGCCGCGATCGTCCCCGACCCCGAACAGGCCCGCGCCCATCCGCGCGCCGTCCCCGCCCTGGCCGCCCTCGCGCCGCATGTCGCGTCCGTCGCGGTGGTCACCGGCCGGCCCGCCGGGGTGGCGGTCCGCTACGGCGGCTTCGCCGGGGTGCCCGGCCTGGAGCGTCTCGTGGTCCTCGGCCACTACGGCGCCGAGCGCTGGGACGCCGTCAGCGGCACCGTCCGTACCCCCGCCCCGCACGAGGGTGTCGCGGCCGTCCGCGCCGAACTGCCCGGATTCCTGGAGCGGTTCGACGCCTGGCGCGGTACGTGGACGGAGGAGAAGGGCCAGGCGGTCGCGGTCCACACCCGCCGCGCCACCGACCCCCAGGCCGCCTTCGAGGCCCTGCGCGGACCGCTGGGCGAACTGGCCGCCCGCCACGGGCTGATCGTCGAACCGGGCCGTATGGTCCTGGAGCTGCGCCCGCCCGGTATGGACAAGGGCGTGGCGCTGCTGGAGTACGTCCGTGAGGTGGGCGCCGAGACCGTCCTCTACGCGGGCGACGACCTGGGCGACCTCCCGGCCTTCGCGGCGGTCGAGAAGCTCCGCTCCGACGGCCACCCGGGCCTGCTGGTGTGCAGCGGCTCGGAGGTCCCCGACCTCGCGGAACGCTCCGACCTCCGGCTCCCGGGCCCCGCGGCGGTGGTGGACTTCCTGGCGGCACTGGCCCGGACCATCGGCTGACACCGCCCGCCCCCGCCCGGTCCCCGCGCGTTCCTGTCCCTGTCCCGGCCCCTCGCGAGCGGCGGGGGGCCGGGCTCGTGTCTCAGATCGCGCGCAGGGCGGTGAGCTGGTCCAGGAACCACTGCTGCGGGGGCAGGGCCGTCGCCGAGGCGGCCAGGCGTTTGGAGCGTTCGGCGCGTTCGTCGAGGGGCATGCTCAGCGCCTCGTGGAGGGCCCTCGCCGTGGCGGTGATGTCGTACGGGTTCACCGCGAGCGCGTCCTCACCCATCTCCTCGAACGCTCCCGCCTCCCGTGAGAGCACCAGCGCGCAGCCGCGCTCCGAGACCACGGGGATCTCCTTCGCCACCAGGTTCATCCCGTCCCGGATCGGATTGACCAGCGCCACGTCCGCCAGCCGGTAGGCGGCCAGGGAGCGCGCGAAGTCGTCCCGGACATGGAGGACGACCGGAGTCCAGCTCTCCGTGCCGAACTCGGCGTTGACCGCGTCGGCCACCCGTCCGACCTCGGCGGTGTAGTCCCGGTAGACCGCCAGATCCTGCCGGGAGGGGTAGGCGAAGGCGACATGGACGACGCGGTCGTGCCACTCCGGGTGGTCGGCGAGGAGCTGCCGGTAGGAGAGCAGACCGCGGACGATGTTCTTGGACAGTTCCGTACGGTCCACCCGGACGATCGTCTTCCGGAGATCGTCCGAGCCGTCGGCGGCGTCCCCCGGACGGCCGATCTGCTCGCGCAGGGTGACGATCCGTTCGTCCACATCCGGCCGGTGCGCGCGCTCGCGCAGGAAGTCGGCGTCCGTGCCCAGGCCGTGCACACCGATCCTGGTGTTGCCGGTCCCGCCCAGCAGCTCCGTACAGCAGGCCGTGAAGGCGTCCGCCCACCGGCGGGTCAGAAAGGCCGCCCGGTCCGCGCCGAGGATGCCCCGCAGAAGCTGGCGGCCGATGTCGTCGGGCAGCAGCCGGTAGTAGTCCACGGGGGCCCATGGCGTGTGCGAGAAGTGACCGATCCGCAGATCGGGCCGGAGCGCCCGCAGCATCCCGGGCACCAGCGCCAGATGGTAGTCCTGCACCAGGACCGCCGCGCCCTCCGCGGCCTCGTCCGCCAGCGCCTCCGCGAAGGCGCGGTTGTACGTCTCGTACGAGGCCCACTGCGCGCGGAACTCCGGGCCGAAGGACGGCTCCAGCGGGGTCTGGTAGAGCAGGTGGTGGACGAACCAGAGCGTGGAGTTGGCGACGCCGTTGTAGGCCTCCCCGTACACCTCGGGCGCGATCCCCAGCATCCGGACCCGCTGACCGCCCGTGTCCGCCGGGTCGAGCCGGCCGCCCGTACGCCGTACCGCCTCGCGGTCGCCGTCCCCGAGCGCCGCGCACACCCACACCGCGTCCGCGTCCGAGCCGATGGCCGACAGACCGGACACCAGCCCGCCGCCGCCCCGCTTCGCCGTCAGCGTGCCGTCGTCGCGCACGCTGTACGAGACGGGGCCGCGGTTGGACGCGACGAGGACCTGGGCCCGGGAGGGCGGCTCGGTAACCATGTGGCGAAACCTAGCCCGTCGCGTAAACGCTCAAACGTACGGACGGTGTGGTCTGCGCCCGGTGCGGCGGCCCGCCGTCCTCTACCGGCGGCCACGGGTCGCGGCCAGCGCCACCACGCCCGCGCCGGTCAGCGCGAGCGCCACCCCGCCCAGCAGCCACAGCCGTTCGGCCGCCCCTCCGGTGTCCGCGAGCTGCCCTTGCAGGGACCCGTAGAGCGGCTCGTGCGGGGGCTGGTGGGAAAGCTCCTGGAGCGGCTCGTGGAGAGGACCGCGGAAAGGCTCGTGGACCGGCATCCGCAGGGGCCCGGACCCCTGAAGGGGTACGTGTGCCAGGGCCGACGCCTGTCCCGGTGCCAGCAGCACCAGCGTTCCGGCCAGCACCCCGAAGAATCGGCAGATAATCAGATGTTTTGCCCTCATAAGGGCGCAATGTAGGCAATCGGTGAGGTGATCCGCGGTTACGCCGCGCGTCCGGACGTGTACTCCGCGATCTCGCGTATCGGCGGCCGTTCCTCCGTGTCCACGGAGTAGGTGCGCGGTACGAAGCCGTGCTCGCCCCGGTCGAACTGCGTCAGCTCCGGCCGTACCAAGTGTGCCCGGGACAGCCGCAGTTGGGCCGTACGGTAGATGGCCGCGGCCATTCGCCCCAGCGCCCGGTCGTCCTGGTGGCGGTGGAGCCGTACCCCCACGTCCACCTGCCCCAGCGCGTCCAGACCGACCGTGTGCAGCGCGTCCACGAGCAGCCCCAGTTCCACGCCGTACCCGACGGGGAAGGGCAGCCGCTCCAGCAGTGAGCGGCGCGCGGCGTACTCCCCGCCCAGCGGCTGGACGAACCCCGCCAGCTGAGGCCAGTGCAGATTGAGGAGCGGACGCGCCACCAGCTCGGTCACCCGGCCGCCCTGGGCGCCGGCCGCCGACCCGCCCGTGCCGTCGCCACCCGTGCCGTCGCCGCGCGTACCGCCGCTCGCGCCGGTGCCGTGGAGGCCCGCGCCCTCCTCGTCGGCGCCCTCGTCGTCCGTTCCGCTCTCGCGCAGCGGGCGGTCGTACATCGCCTTCACGAAGTGCACATCGGAATCGGTCAGCAGCGGACCCACGGTCCCGGACACGAAGTCGGCCGAGAACCGCCGCAGATCGGCGTCCACGAAGCACACCACATCGCCGCTCGTCACCAGCAGTGACCGCCACAGCACCTCGCCCTTGCCGGGCAGCGCGGGCAGCCGCGGCAGGATCGCGTCCCGGTGCACGACCCGCGCGCCGGCCGCCGCGGCGACCTCCGCCGTACGGTCGGAGGAGCCGGAGTCGATCACCACCAGTTCGTCGACGAGCGGTGCCCTCTCCATCAGCTCGCGCCGGATCACGGAGACGATCGCGCCGACCGTCGCCTCCTCGTCGAGCGCCGGAAGCACCACGCTCACCGTGGTGCCGCGCGCGGCCTTCGCCACCAGGAGCCGGTCGAGCGTACGGTCGGCCGCTGACCAGGAACGCCTGGTCAGCCAGCGTTCCACCTCTTCCAGCACGGTCGGTACTCCCTGACGTGTTCCATGAACGTGACCCGCGAACCCGGTCCGGAACCGGGCCGGAACCCGGTGGGACGCGACCCGCGAACCCGGTCGAACGTGATCCATCTCGCGGTGCGGACCACTATCTCAACCGTCCGCTCCTTCGGTTACAGTCTTGAACAACACGTATGACCGCCGCATGCCGGGGGTCGTAACGCGGAAAAACGCGCCGGACCTGGTCCGGTGCCATAGCGCTCATCCAGAGGGACTGAGGGAACGGCCCGTTGAAGTCCCGGCAACCCTCCCGCCGACCGCGAGGTCACGGTGGGGAAGGTGCCAATTCCGTCTTGCGGCGAAACGCGTCGTAAGGAAGATGAGGAGAAAGGGCCTCGCCATCATGGCTGTGCAGACCGTCCACCACGCCAGCGGCACCGTCGATCTCGGACCCGCCGCCGCCCTCTCGTGCCGCGAATGCGGAGAGCGATTCGAGCTCGGCCCCCTTTTCGCCTGCGCGAGCTGTTTCGGGCCGCTCGAAGTCGCGTACGACCTGCCGAGCGGCACCCCCGAAGAGCTCAAGAAGCGGATCGCGGACGGCCCGGACAACATCTGGCGGTACGCGCCACTGCTGCCCGTCCCGGCCGACGTGGCCTCGAAGCCGAACATCAACCCCGGTTTCACCAAGCTGGTCAAGGCCGACAATCTCGCCCGTGAACTGGGTATCACCGGCTCCCTGCACATCAAGGACGACTCCGGCAATCCGACGCACTCCTTCAAGGACCGTGTCGTCGCCATCGCCGTCGAGGCCGCCCGCGCCTTCGGCTTCACCACGCTCTCCTGCTCCTCCACCGGCAATCTGGCGGGCGCGGTCGGCGCCGCCGCCGCCCGCGCCGGCTTCCGCTCCTGTGTGTTCATCCCGCACGACCTGGAGCAGGGCAAGGTCGTCATGGCCGCGGTGTACGGCGGTGAACTCGTCGGCATCGAGGGCAACTACGACGACGTGAACCGTTTCTGCTCGGAGCTGATCGGCGATCCGCTGGGCGAGGGCTGGGGCTTCGTCAACGTCAACCTCCGTCCGTACTACGGCGAGGGCTCCAAGACCCTCGCGTACGAGATCTGCGAGCAGCTCGGCTGGCGGCTGCCCGACCAGATCGTCATCCCGATCGCCTCCGGGTCACAGCTCACGAAGATCGACAAGGGTCTCCAGGAGCTGATCAAGCTGGGGCTCGTGGAGGACAGGCCGTACAAGATCTTCGGCGCCCAGGCCGAGGGCTGCTCGCCGGTGTCCACCGCCTTCAAGGCCGGACACGATGTCGTACGGCCGCAGAAGCCCAACACCATCGCCAAGTCCCTAGCGATCGGCAACCCGGCCGACGGCCCGTACGTCCTGGACATCGCCCGTCGCACCGGCGGCGCGGTCGAGGACGTCGACGACGAGCAGATCGTCGACGCGATCAAGCTGCTGGCGCGCACCGAGGGCATCTTCGCGGAGACCGCGGGCGGGGTGACCGTCGGCGTGACCAAGAAGCTGATCGAGGCGGGGGTGCTCGACCCGGCGCTGACGACCGTGGTCCTCAACACGGGTGACGGACTGAAGACCCTGGACGCGGTGGCGCCGACGACGGGCCCGACCGCGACCATCCGCCCGAGCCTGGACGCGTTCCGCGACGCCGGTCTGGCCCGCTGACCGGCCGCCCGGCCCGATGACCCGCGATCCGGCCCATTGACCCGGCTCGGCCCGCTGACCCGCGATCAGGCTTATCGACCCCGACGACGTCACGGAAGACGGAAGGCAGAACACCCATCATGAGCGTCAATGTCCGCATCCCCACCATTCTCCGTACGTACACCGGCGGCAAGGCCGAGGTCCCGGCCGAAGGGGCGACCCTCTCCGAGGTCATCCAGTCCCTGGAGGCCAGCCACCCCGGTATCGCCGCGCGGGTCCTGGACGACCAGGGCAAGTTGCGCCGCTTTGTGAACGTGTACGTGAACGACGACGACGTCCGCTTCGAGCAGGGTCTGGAGACCGCGACCCCGGCGGGCGCCGGCGTCTCGATCATCCCCGCGGTCGCCGGAGGCTGAGCCCCGCGCCCCCGGGCCCGGCCCCCTCGTGGCGACTCCGTGTGACCGGTATGGCTCCCTCCGCAAGAGAAGCGGAGGGAGCCATTCTTTATGGTTGAACGCGATAGAGTGTGGGAACGCCCCTCCGCCGCCCATCCGGCGCGCGTATGAGAACGCGACAACATAGGGCTGAAGTCATCGCGCTGTTTGCACTTTAGGTGCGCTTTGCCCGGCCCGACTTGCCCGGGAACGCAGCGAATTCGTCGCTATGCGTGTTCAGCCATGCCCAGAATTCTCGTCCGATTGACCTGTTGCAGAGGGCAGTTGGGCAGATACATTCAGCCGCGGTCGACGCGTTCCGGCGCGAAGTGTGGCCCCTGGAAGGGCCAGTAATAGGGGAGTTAGGCATGGCTCAGGGCACCGTCAAGTGGTTCAACGCGGAGAAGGGCTACGGCTTCATCGCGGTAGACGGTGGTGCGGATGTTTTCGTCCACTACAGCGCGATTCAGATGGACGGTTACCGCACCCTTGAAGAAGGTCAGCGAGTGGAGTTCGAGATCTCGCAGGGCCAGAAGGGTCCGCAGGCGGACATGGTCAAGCTCGCCGTCTGATCCCGGCGCGATCGGCCACCGACGCACGCAGTTCACGGCTCACGCCGAGGGGTCCGTATCCCGGAGACGGGATACGGACCCCTTGTGCGTGTCCGGACGCGGGCGGGGTGCGGGGGGCGTGTCCGGACGCGGGCGAGGTACGGGGGCGTGTGCGTGAACGCGTGCGTGAGCGGGCGCGGGTGGCGTGCGGGTGGCGCGCGGTCGGCGTGGGGACACCGCCGGAGTCCGGGGGCGCTTGCACTCTCGGGGGTCGAGTGCTAATCATTGGCGTTAGCACTCTGCGAGTGAGAGTGACAACTTAAGGACCGGGTCGGTGAGGCCCGAAGAGCCGGTGGGGCAAGGAACCGCACGGCTCTCAGGCCGTCCGTCGCGGGCGCCAGCGCGGTCCGGAGCAATCCACCCCAGTCCGGGAGGACCACTTCACATGGCCAAGATCATCGCGTTCAACGAGGAGGCACGGCGCGGTCTCGAGCGCGGGATGAACCAGCTCGCCGACGCCGTCAAGGTCACCCTTGGCCCCAAGGGTCGCAACGTCGTCCTCGAGAAGAAGTGGGGCGCCCCCACGATCACCAACGATGGTGTGTCCATCGCCAAGGAGATCGAGCTCGAGGACCCGTACGAGAAGATCGGCGCCGAGCTGGTCAAGGAAGTCGCCAAGAAGACGGACGACGTCGCCGGCGACGGTACGACCACCGCGACCGTGCTGGCCCAGGCGCTCGTCCGCGAGGGCCTGCGCAACGTGGCCGCCGGCGCCAACCCGATGGCCCTCAAGCGCGGCATCGAGAAGGCCGTCGAGGCCGTCTCCGGCGCCCTGCTGGAGCAGGCCAAGGACGTGGAGACCAAGGAGCAGATCGCTTCGACCGCCTCCATCTCCGCCGCCGACACCCAGATCGGCGAGCTCATCGCCGAGGCCATGGACAAGGTCGGCAAGGAAGGCGTCATCACCGTCGAGGAGTCCCAGACCTTCGGTCTGGAGCTCGAACTGACGGAGGGTATGCGCTTCGACAAGGGCTACATCTCCGCGTACTTCGCCACGGACATGGAGCGTATGGAGGCGTCCCTGGACGACCCGTACCTCCTGATCGTCAACTCCAAGATCGGCAACGTGAAGGACCTCCTTCCGCTGCTGGAGAAGGTCATGCAGTCGGGCAAGCCCCTGCTGATCATCGCGGAGGACGTCGAGGGCGAGGCGCTGTCGACCCTGGTCGTCAACAAGATCCGTGGCACCTTCAAGTCCGTCGCCGTCAAGGCCCCGGGCTTCGGTGACCGCCGCAAGGCGATGCTGAACGACATCGCCATCCTCACCGGTGGCACGGTCATCTCCGAGGAGGTCGGCCTCAAGCTGGAGAACGCCGGCCTGGACCTGCTGGGCCGCGCCCGCAAGGTCGTCATCACCAAGGACGAGACCACCATCGTCGACGGTGCCGGTGACAGCGACCAGGTCGCCGGCCGGGTCAACCAGATCCGCGCCGAGATCGAGAACAGCGACTCGGACTACGACCGCGAGAAGCTCCAGGAGCGCCTGGCGAAGCTGGCCGGCGGCGTGGCCGTCATCAAGGCCGGTGCCGCCACCGAGGTCGAGCTGAAGGAGCGCAAGCACCGCATCGAGGACGCGGTGCGCAACGCCAAGGCCGCCGTCGAGGAGGGCATCGTCGCCGGTGGCGGCGTGGCTCTGCTCCAGGCCGCCTCGGTCTTCGAGAAGCTGGAGCTGGAGGGCGACGAGGCGACCGGTGCCAACGCCGTCAAGCTCGCGCTGGAGGCTCCGCTCAAGCAGATCGCCGTCAACGGTGGTCTTGAGGGCGGCGTCGTCGTCGAGAAGGTCCGCAACCTGACGGTCGGCCACGGTCTGAACGCCGCGACCGGCGAGTACGTCGACATGATCGCCGAGGGCATCATCGACCCGGCGAAGGTGACGCGGTCCGCGCTGCAGAACGCGGCCTCCATCGCCGCGCTGTTCCTGACCACCGAGGCCGTCATCGCCGACAAGCCGGAGAAGGCCGCCGCGGCCGCTCCGGGCGGTATGCCGGGCGGTGACATGGACTTCTGAGCCTGACGGCTCCTCGGAGCCGGCCGGTTCGGACGCGGTCCTGGTACGTACCGAGGGCGGCACCCCTTTCGCGGGGGTGCCGCCCTCGGGCGTTTCCCGGGCCGTGTCGCGCGGCCTTGGGCTTCAGGGCTCGGGGCGGGGGCTCGGGGCTCGGGGCTTGTAAGGATCCGCCGGGCTCATGACATATGAGAGGTGTGGAAACCTTTCGGACGACGGGGAGCGACGGGGGCCGTGCGCCCGACGGCGATCGCTCCGAGCGGTTCACGGCCATGTACACACGCGAGCACCCGCGCGTATCGGCCTATGTCCACCGGCGGCTGGGCGACCGGGGCGCGGCCGAGGAGCTGACCGCGGAGGTCTTCAGGACCGCGTGGGAACGGACGGCCGCGGGCCATGAGCCGAGCAGCGGCTGGCTGTTCGTCACCGCGCGCAATCTGCTGAGCAACCACTACCGCAGGACCGCGCGTCTGACCGAACTCCACCGGCGTATCACCGACGAACTGAACCGCGCGCCCGCGTCCGGGCAGGACACCGCCGTACTGGACACCCTCGACCGGCTCCCCGGCCGGCACCGGGATGTGCTGATGCTCAGTTACTGGGACGGACTGAGCGCCGCCGAGATCGGCGAGGTCCTCGGCTGCGGGGTCCCGGCGGTCTGGGTCCGGCTGCACCGGGCCCGTAAGGCGTTCCGGGACCTTTACGTACGAGACCGTTCTGTACAGCCCGAGCCCGAGGAGTCGGCGTGATCCGCGTCAAATCCCTGATCAAGCACGCCAACCCGGTGCCGGGGGCGGAGCCGGTCCCGGGACCGGCCGTGTCCGCGCGTCGGGGACCGGGCCGTCGGACCGTTCTGGTGACGGCGCTCGCGGGCGGTACGGCCGCTGTCGTCGCGGGCGTCGCGTTCCTCGCGACCGGGGGCGGGGGCTGGGAGGGGCCGGGCGGGCGTTCGCCCGGAGGCGGCGGCGCCATCGCGGACCAGGCGTACTACGGGAGCACCGGGCAGTTGGAGGCGGCGGCGGACGTGATCGTACGGGGCAGGCTCGGCCCCGGCCGCGAGGAGGGCCCGGACGCCGGCCGGGGGCAGGCCCCGGACACGGTCGCGCCGGTGGAGGTCACGGCGACGGCCAAGGGCGAAGTGCCCGGGGCCCGGATCGAGTTGTCCTACGTCACCCCGGGTGCCGCCGCCGAGACGGCCCCGCTGACCGCGGGGAAGGAGTACGTCTTCCTGCTCACGGAGGACGGGGAACGCGCCGGAAGGTACTACCTGGTGAGCACCATGCAGGGCTGGTACGGGGTGGACGGAGACGGCAGGGCGGCGCCGGGCCCGGAGAACACCCTTTCCCTGAGCGCGGAGGTACGGAAGGCGCTGGGGCTCGGGGGGTGAGGGACGGCCCGTCACGGCGCGGCCCGTCACGGCGCGGCCCGTCATGGCGCGGCCCGTCACTTCGAGGGCCCGTCGTCGCGCGCCGGACAGGGCCCGTCATTGCTGCGGCGGCTCCGGGGTCAGACGCGAGGGAACGCCGTCGCGGTGAGGTCTTCGGAGAGGGTCCACAACTTCCGGGCCAGGGCGGCGTCCTGGGCGGTGGTGCTTCGGACGGCCCGGGTGGGGTGGCCGCGTTGTTCGCCACGGCCGTCCGGGCCGATGTAGGTGGCGCCTTCGAGGTCCTGGGTGGCCGCGAAGAGCGTCGGCAGGGCTCCGGCCGGGCCGCTCTGCATCACCAGCCGCCCGACGGTCGCGGCGACCAGGGACATGGCGGGCCCGAGATGACGGTTGAGTCCGGTGGCCGCCGCGCCCGGATGCGCGGCGAGGGCCAGCAGCGGTGAACGGGCGTCCGCCAGGCGGCGTCGCAGTTCGAGGGTGAAGAGCAGATTGGCGAGCTTCGACTGTCCGTAGGCCGCCGAGGCGCGGTAACGGCGCCGCCGCCAGTTCGGGTCGTCGAGATCGAGCGTGGCCTTCTTGTGCGCGTTGGACGCGACGGTGACCACGCGGTCGGTGATCCGCGGCAGCAGCAGACAGGTCAGCGCGAAGTGGCCGAGGTGGTTGGTGCCGAAGTGCGTCTCGAAGCCGTCGGCGGTGCGGCCGAGGGGCACATTGGCCACGCCCGCGTTGTTGATCAGGATGTCGACCGGACGGTCCCAGCACGGCGCGGACGGCCTCTCGTTGCGCGAACTCGCCCGCGACGTGGGTGTGAGCCACGGTGCGCCGCGCCGGCACTTCTCCGACAAGCGGGCGCTGCTGGACGCTCTCGCGGAGGAGGGGTACGAACGGCTGGGGCGCAGGCTCGACGCCGCGCTGAATGACTCGGATGGTGAACTCGGCGATCTCACCGAGCGGCTGGTCCTCTTCGCTCAGATCTATGTCGAGTTCGCGGTCGAGCACCGGGCGCTGCTGGGTCTGATGCATGGCTCGAAGGAGGGCTCACGCGGCGACCGGCTGCGGGAGGCGAACGACAGGGCGTTCGCCGCGCCCGTACTGCTTCTCGCGGAGGCGCGGGCCCGGGGCGATATCGACCCCGACACCACGGGGCGGGTCGATATGACGGTACTGGCGGTGTTGCAGGGCCTCGCGGTGCTGGCGGCCACCGGTATGAACGGCGCCAAGCCACTCGGTGTGCTGGTGTCGGAGACGGTCGAGACCCTGCTGGCGGGCCTGCGCCCACGGTGATCCGGGGCCCGGGGTGGTGTCCGTTCAGGTCCGGGAGCGGCGGTGGGCCGCTACCCGTTCGCGGGTCGCGCAGCGGCGGGAGCAGTAGCGGCGGGGGAGTCCGCTGCCCTGGCTGACGTAGACGTTCCGGCAGTTGGCCGACGCGCAGACCCCGCCGGGAGGGTGCTGGCGGTTCCAGAGCAGGACCGTCAGCGCCAGACAGGACGACGCGAGGAACCACTCGCCCCACGGTGCGTCGTCCGTGCTGTCGAGGTGCGGGTGCCAGACGGTGAGGCCGTCGTGCGAGGAGAGCCGGAGGGGCCCGGGGCTCAGAAGCAGAAGCCGGTTGAGCGAGGCCGCGGCGGTGTCGACGTCGCCGGCCGCGAAGACCTCGCGCAGCATTTCCGCTACGGCGCGCATCTCGGCGATGTCGTGTGCGGAGAGTTCGACGGGGTCGGCCTCGCCGTGCTCGCGCAGGACGGCGGCGACCGTGTGCGGCGTCGGGTCCTCGTCGCTCAGGGCGTTGATGAGGGCGGCGGTTCGCTCGGCGGTGGCTGAGGGCTTCGGTGGCTGAGCCGGCTGCGGTGGGCGCGGGGGCTGCGGGGACCTCGGGGGCGTCGTGGGCTTCGGGGGTGGCACGGGGCGAATGTAACGCATCTGGTCAAGTTTTGCGTTACGTACGTAACGTGCCGCGCATGAGAAAGCGTTACACGCTCCGGTGCTACGTCATCGGCGCCGCCGCGGCCCGTACCGGGGACGAGATGTCGGGCCCGGCCCTGCTGCTGGCCGGGCTGGCCGTCACCGGATCGGCGTCCACCGCGACGGCGCTGCTCGCGGGGATCACCGTCTCGGCGGCGGTCGGCGGCCCGGTCTTCGGCGTCCTGCTCGACCGATCGGCCCGCCCCGGCCGGCTGCTGGCGGTGGCGCTGGGCGCGTACGGGGCGGCCCTCGTCGTGATTCTTCTGAGCCTCGGGCGCGTTCCGCTCGTGGCCACGGTCCTGATCGCGGTGTGCGCGGGCCTGCTGGGACCGGCCCTGTCCGGCGGCTGGACCGCGCAACTCCCTTGTGTCGTAGGGCGGAAGGACCTGCCGCGCGCGACCGCGCTCGACGCGATGACGTTCAACTTCGCGAGCCTGACGGGCCCGGCGCTGGCGGGCACGGCCGCGGGACTGGCGGGGGCGCCGACCGGGGTGATCGTCTCCGTGGGGCTGATCGCCGCGGCGGTTCCGGTGGCGTGGCGGCTGCCGGGGGTACGGGGTGGAGAGCCGGGGGAGGTCCCGGCCCTGGCTCCGGACTCGGATCCCGGTCCGGCCCCGGCCCCGACCACGGATTCGGCCCCGGTCCCGACCTCGTCACCAGGGCCAACGACAGCGCCAACGCCAACATCCGTTGTTGTTGATCTTCGTGCCGGGTTCCGGGCCATCATCCGTACCCCTTCCCTGGCGCGGGCGACCGTGGCGTCCGTCATCTCCTGTGTGGGCCAGGGGATTCTGGTCGCGTGCAGCCCGTTGCTCGGAGAGCGGGCGTTCGGTTCGGCGAACCACGGGGTCCTCCTGCTCTCCGGCGTCGCCGCCTCGGCGCTCGTGGCCAACGCGGTGCTGTCGCGGTACCCCGGGCTGATGCGCCCCGACACCGTCCTCCCGTGCGCCACGATCGCTCTCACCGTCGCACTGCTCCTCGCCGCGACCGGCCGACCGGTTCTGCTCATCACCGCGATGCTGATCGCCGGTCTGGGCGAAGGCCCGCAGCTGGCGGCCCTGTTCGCGATACGCCACCGCGAGGCCCCGGAGCGGTCGCGCGGCCAGATCTTCACCACCGGCGCCAGTCTGAAGATCACCGGGTTCGCCCTGGGCGCGGCCCTGACCGCTCCCCTCGCCGCCCGTTCCCTCACCACCGCCCTCCTGACCGCCGCCGCCACCCAGGCCGTTGCCACGCTGGCCTTTGTCCGCCGAAGCCGCCGAAGCCGCCGAAGCCGCCGAAGCCGCTGAGGCCGCCGAAGCCGCCGAAGCCGCCGAAGTCGCTTGGGCCGCTGGGGCTGTTGGACCCGCCTGGGCCGCCCGAGCCACCGGAAACTGTTTGGACAGGGTGGTCGTGACGATCCACAGTGGCCCGCATGACCTCCCTTGTACGACACATCACGATCGACTGCGCCGACGCATACGCCCTCGGCGGTTTCTGGGCCGAGGTGCTCGGAGGCTCACTGGCGGAGGACGATCACCCGGGGGACCCGGAGGCCGTGGTGACGGCGCCGGGGACCGCGCTGCTGTTCGTCACCGTGCCCGAGGCCAAGTCCACCAAGAACAGGGTCCATCTGGATCTCCAGCCCCAGGACCGTACCCGTGACGAGGAGGTCGACCGCCTCCTCGCCCTCGGCGCCACCCTCGTGGCCGACCACCGCCGCCCGGACGGCACGGGCTGGGCGACCCTCGCGGACCCGGAGGGAAACGAGCTGTGCGTGGAACGCAGCGGGGCGGAACGGGCGGCAGCCTGACCGGGACCCCGCCGGGGACAGCGTGTGCGGTGGGGGGAGGCGCGGATCTATCCTGGAATTCCTGCTGATGAAGCCTCGGGGGTGAGGCGGACGGTACAGGTGGCGGGACCAGGATCGGGACCAGGACCAGGGCCAGGGCCAGGACCAGGGCCAGGGCCAGGACCGGGATCGGGATCGGGATCGGGATCGGCCGAGCAAGAGTACGAGTACGTCGTCGTCGGCGGCGGAACAGCCGGGTGCGTACTGGCGGCACGTCTGTCGGAGCGGCCCGGGGCGCGCGTGCTGCTGGTGGAGGCGGGGCCCGCGGAACCGCCGGAAGCGGCGGCCGTTCCGCGTGCGTGGACCGATCTGATCGGGAGCCCCTGCGACTGGGGTGACGTGGCGTTCGACGAGGCCACCAAGCGGTCCTCCATCCTCTCGCGAGGAAAGGCGCTGGGCGGCTCGACCGATATGAACGGCATGGTGTTCGTCCGCGGGCACCGGAGCGGCTACGACGTCTGGCCCGGCGAAGGCGCCGCCGGGTGGGGGTTCGACGACCTTCTCCCCTTCTTCAAACGGTGCGAGAACGCCGCCGGCCGGGACGCCGCCGTACGCGGAACCGACGGCCCACTGACCGTACGGGCCGCCGTCGACCGCAACCCCGTCACCCGCGCACTGCTCGACGCGGCCTGCGAAGCCGGCCTGCCCAGGGCCGCCGATCCCAGCAGCGGTCTCGAAGAGGGCATCGGCCTGCACGACTTGTCCATCGAGCGGGGCCGGCGCCTCACGTCCGCCGACGCGTATCTGACACCCGCGGTCAGGGACCGGGAGAACCTGACCATCGTGACCGACGCCCTGGTGAACCGGGTGCTCGTCGAGGACGGCCGGTGCGTGGGTGTCGAATACGGCGGCGGATACGGCGGCGGATACGGAGCCCAGGGCCGGCGCCAGGCCGCTGTCCACACGGCCCGGTGTACGGCCCTGTGTACAGAAGAGGTCATCCTCGCGGCAGGCGCGGTCGGCACCCCGCATCTGCTCCTGCGCTCCGGCATCGGTCCCGTGTCCCATCTCCGGGACACCGGTGTCGACCCGGTCCTCGATCTCCCGGGCGTCGGCGCGAATCTGCACGACCATCCCATCACCGGTGTCGCCTATGAGGCGGCGCGGCCGGTCCCGCGCGGGGAGAACAACCACGCGGAGGTGAGCGGGGTCGTCCACGACCCCGGGTACGCGGACCACTCGGGCCCCGGAGGCGGGCGGCGCCCGGCTCTGCAATTCATCATGTTCAGCAGCGCCCGCTACCTGCCACCGCGTTTCGGGCCCGAGAACGGCTACACGATCGCCTTCTCCGTGATGATCCCGAAGAGCCGGGGAACGGTCAGGCTGGCCGATCCGGCACCGGACTCCGCCCCCCTAGTCGAGCCGCGCTATCTCAGCGACCCCCGCGATCTCGACGGCATGCTCACCGCCCTGCGGATCGCACGGAAGATCGGCGCGGCACCGGCGCTGGACCCGTGGCGGCTACGAGAGGCGCACCCGGGCCCCGAGGTCACCGACGACGGCGACCTCCGCGACTACATCAGGGACAGTTACAGCCCCTACTGGCATGCCGTCGGCACGTCCAGGATCGGTACGGACGCCATGGCCGTGGTCGACCCGCTGCTCCGCGTACACGGCATCACCGGTTTGCGTGTCGCCGACGCGTCCGTGATTCCCTCCATTCCCGCGGCCAACACGATGGCGGCCGTCTACGGCATCGCGGAGCGGGCAGCCGCCCTCATCGTCTCCGGGCCGTAGGACCGCGGTCGGATTCCCGTGGATCCCACGGGCCGGCGGCCGGGGTGAGGGTGTCGAGCCAGGAGACGATCGTGGAGGCCGCGGGCAGGCCCGGCCGTTCCAGCAGCATGTCGTGGCCGACGTTCGGGACGACGACCGGGGTCGCGCCCAGCAGTTCCGCGACGGTACGGGTGTCATGGACCGGCGTACGGTCGTTCTCCGGTCCCACCACCAGGACCGGGCAGCGGATGGCGGCGGGGTCGACGGTGACGCTGCCGTTGCTGTACTGGTTCATCACGTTCGGCGACTCGGGGGTGAGGCGGTCCATCAGCGCGTCGAGATCCTCCTCCGCGATATGGCGGAACCACACCTCCTGGACCTGCTCCCGGGTCATCGTCACCGGCCGGTCCTTCGGATACGCCGTCGACCGCATCGGCCCGAGCTGCCCCGGCCCCACGGTCGAGACCAGCACCAGGGCATACGGAACGTACGCCTCGGCAACCAACTGGGCCACCAGACCGCCCATGCTGTGCCCCAGCAGGACGGGCGGCCGAAAGTCCTGGTCGGGGAGGAGGCTGTTCAGGGTCGTACGGACCGCGTTCGCGTAGTCACCCGTCGTGTACGCGAGGAACTCCGCTTCCGGGACGGCCCGGGAACCGGTGTGGTTGGGCAACGACATCGCCAGCGGCGTCCAGCCCGCCTCCGCGAACACCGGCATCCACCGCTCGTACGCCCACCAGCCCTGCATGGACCCGGGCACCAGCAGTATCCGGCCCCGCTCCCGCACCTCGGGGTCACGGGCCTCGCGGACCAGGAGTCCGTCCACGTCTCGGTCGGTCCACTCCAGCACCTTTCCCACCATAGGCGAGGACGGGGATCGGGGACGAGGAGCGGGAGTGGGGGCGGGGATCGGGGACGGGAATCCCCGTGGGAAAGACCCTAGGCTTGGGTCCGGCCCGGCCCGCCCGGATGCCGGGCCGGCGATCACGACGTGGAGGATGATTGTGCGCTACCGCGAGCTGGGACGCAGTGGACTGTCCGTGTCCGAGATCGGTTACGGCGCGTGGGGTATCGGTGAGTCCGCCTGGATCGGCGCCACGGAGGACGAATCCGTACGCGCCCTGAACAAGGCCATCGACCTCGGCGTGAACTTCATCGACACCGCCCGCGGCTACGGCGAGAGCGAGCGGATCGTCGGCCGGGTCGTCCGCGAGCGGGCTGCCGCCGGTGACGAGGTCCGCGTGGCGACCAAAGTGCCGCCGAAGAACCGCGTCTGGCCCGCGCCCGACGGCCTCGACCCCGCCGAGACCTACCCCGGCGCGCATATCCGCGAAAGTCTGGAAACCAGTCTGAGCACCAGCGGCCTGGACCACTTCGACGTGCTCCAGTTCCATGTCTGGAGCGACGAATGGGTCGGCCGCGGCGACTGGCTGGAGACGATCACCGAACTGAAGCAGGAGGGAAAGATCGGCCTGTTCGGCGTCTCCATCAACGACCACCAGCCCGACAACGCCCTCGCGCTCGTCCGCAGCGGCGCCGTCGACAGCGTGCAGGTCATCTACAACATCTTCGACCAGGCACCCGCCGACGCGCTGCTCCCCGCCTGTGAGGAGCACGGCGTCGGTGTCATCGTGCGGGTGGCCCTGGACGAGGGCGGCCTTACGGGTCGGATCACCGCCGGTACGACGTTCCCCGAAGGCGACTGGCGCAACCGCTACTTCCGCGACGACCGCCCGGCCCAGGTCGAAGAGCATGTGGCCGCGATCGTCGCCGACCTCGGTATCGCCCCCGACGAGATCGCCGAGACCGCGCTGCGGTTCGTGCTGAGTTCCCCGGCGGTCTCCACCGTCATCCCGGGCATGCGCACCGTACGCAACGTCGAGCGCAACACCGCCCTGAGCGACGGCCGCGCGCTCACCGCCGACCAGCTCGCCGTACTGGCCAAGCACCGCTGGCAGCGCAACTTCTACGGCTGACGGTCGGGCAACACCGCGTCGCCGGGGCTTGCTTGAGGGCCGGCCCCGGCGACGTACCGGCCCTCAGGCCGCCTTGACCTGGGTGACGAACGCCGACCAGGCGGTTGCCCGGAAGGTGAGGACGGGTCCGGCGGGGTCCTTGGAGTCACGGACGGGCACGATGCCGGTGAGGCCATCGGCGACTTCGAGGCAATTGCCGCCACTGGCCCCGCTGTAGCTGGACTTGTGCCAGGACGCGGCGCTCAGGTCGTACTCATTCCCGCTGCTCTTCATGCGCGTAATCCTCCGCCACTGATTCCAGCAGGGCCAAGGACTTTTCCGGTGACAATGCGCTGGCCTCAAGCAGATCGTAGGTCAGCGCGAAGCGGTCCACCGAGGACGGGTCGTCGACCAGTTGGCCCGAATTCATGCCCTCCAGGTAGGCGAGCGGCGCTGCGTCCGAGAAGGTCATCAGCTTGATGGCGCCCTCCAGCGCCGCGTGTGCGCCTGCCGCAAACGGAAGGACTTGCATGATGATGCGGTGCCGCCGGACGAGCGCGGCGATATGACGCAGTACCTCGGCCATGGCCGCCGGGCCACCAGCGGCCCGGCGTAGAACGGCTTCGTCCAGTACGACCCAAACCACCGGCTCGGTAGGGTCTTTGAGTAACTTGCCCCGGGCCAGCCGAGCCAGTACCAGCTCGTCGATCCTGTCCTCCGTCGCCAGCGGCAGCCCCGCACGGAAGATCGCCCTCGCGTACGACTCCGTCTGCAACAGGCCCGGAATCAGCAACGGCGAATACTCCTTGATCATTTTTGCCGTCGCCTCGGCCTCCACCGCCTCCGCGAAGTGCTCCGGATACTTCGACTTCTTCAGCACCTCGCAGTTCCGGACGAAGAACTCCCCGGTCCCGAAGATCTCGTCGAGCTTGACGGCGAACTCCGGCTGCATCCGCCGGACGCCCATCTCCAACATCCCGACGAACGCGCCACTTACGAACAGCGGTCGTCCCAGTTCGCCCTGGGACATGCCCTTTCTCTCACGGTGGTACCTGACTTCCGCGCCGAGCATGGCGCGCGGTGATGACGTCGGGTCAAGTGGCTTGAGCTGCTGAGGCACAGGTGCTCCTCCGGAACACGTAGCGATGTTTGTCTGCTGCGTCTGGTCAGGCTAGCCACTGATGACCACGCTGTGTGGTGAAAGCAGATACATAGCGTGGAGACGACAAATCATGGTTACCTACGACATAAGAGAAGACCGGCGCATGGTCGCCACACACGTACGCGCCGCCGAGGATGCTGTGGAGGCGCTACAGGCCGGGCTCGCGGCGGTGGGGGTGACGTTGCATACGCTGCGGATCGTCCCCGCGTCGTGCCTCGGCGAGGCGCCCGTACCGCTGGTCGATCTCGGACGCTGCGATCTGCCCACCGCGCTGCGGCTCGGCGCCGTACTGGCCGCCGTACGGGAGGGGGCCGGCGATGACGTACACGCCTGAGCCCGGTTCGTACGCCGTCGATTCGCGCGACGGGCGTGTGGGGCGGGTGATGAGTGTGGACAGCGGATACGTCCGGCTCAGGCCGCCGAGCGGTGGGGCGGAGTGGAACTGCCCGCAGCAGACCGTCCACCCGGCGCCGCCCGGTGAGGTGCTGCGGGCGCGGGTGACGGAGATGAACCGGGAGAGGCGGCTGCTGCCGTGAGCGAGACGCAAGAAGCGCACCAGACGCGAGAAGCGCACCAGACGCACGAAACGCACGAGACGCACGAGACGCACGAGACGCACATGGGTGAGACGGGGATGTTCGACAAGACGCAGACGTTCAAGCTGATCCACTGTCCGGTCGAGGAGTACCCGGGCTTTGACGATCCCCGTTATGACCGGCTGAAGGCCCTGCCGCCCGAGGGGTGCGAGGTGGAGCGGTACGGGCAGTACTTCGGGCTGCGCTGCCGGCGGCCGGGGGCGACCCTGCTGGACGCGGTGGGTCCGGTGTGCGCGGAGATCAGGGCCGAGCACGGCCTGCTCATGTGCGATCTGGGGATCGAGAAGCTCTGGGAGTGGTGGAACGACGGTACGGACGGCTGGGGCGGTGAGATCGTCGGACAGTTGTTGCTGATGGCCGCCGAGCGCGGGCCCCGGCTCGGGTACGGCGCGGACGATCTGGTGCGGTTCCTGCGTACCGTGGCGGGGAGTGGGCACGCGGGGGAACACGCCGATGTAGGCCGGTAGCCCGTATGTCTGTAGGTCTGTGACTTCCTGGGCGGCGCCCCTTCTCCGGGGTGCCGCCGTCGTACGGTCGGGCTCGTCGTACGGTCAGGCGCGGGCCGGTTCCGTGGCCGGTTCCGGTTCCGGGTGGGGTGGCGCTGGGGTTGGTTCCGTATCCGTATTTGTATCCGTATCCGTGGGTACGTTCAGCTCCCGCAGCATCGTCCTCGTGAAGCCGAAGTAGTACGTGGCCACGAAGCCCGCCGCGTAGCCGACCAGCAGGCCGCCGCCGTACACCGTGACCATCTCGCCCAGGCCCTTGTTGCCGTCGAGCAGGGGGAACAGTGCCCAGCCGGACGGGCCGATCGCCGTCGAGCCGACTTCCGCGCCGAGCTGGTTGAACAGGCCCACGAAGCCGCCGCCGAACGCGCCGCCGACACACGCCGTGACGAAGGGGCGGCCGAGGGGGAGCGAGACACCGTAGATCAGGGGTTCGCCGACGCCCAGCAGGCCCGCCGGGAGCGCGGATCTGATGGTGCGACGGATGGAACCGTTGCGGGGGAGGCGGAAGTAGACCGCCATCGCCGCGCCGACCTGGCCCGCGCCCGCCATGGCGAGGATGGGGAGGAGGACCGTGAAGCCCTGCTGCTGGATCAGGGTCGTGTGGATGGGGATCAGGGCCTGGTGCAGGCCCAGCATCACCAGTGGCAGGAAGAGACCGCCGAGGACGAAGCCGGCGCCCGAACCGCCGTTTCTCAGCAGCCAGTTGGCGAAGTCCCCGATGGCGGTGGAGGCTTCGCCCGCCACGTACATCAGACCGAAGACGGTGACCAGACCGGAGACGAGGACGGTGAGGGTGGGGGTGAGGAGGACGTCGAGGGCTTCCGGTACCCGGCGCCTGCACCACTTTTCCACGTACACCGCGAGCACCGCCGCGCCCAGCGCGCCCAGGACGCCGCCCTGGCCCGGTGCGAGTTTCCGGCCGAACGCGTCGATGTTCGCGACGCCCGGGAAGACGATGATCGCGGCGACCGCGCCGCCCAGGACCGGTGTACCGCCGAACTCCTTCGCCGTGTTGTAGCCGACGAAGACCGCGATCAGCGACATGAAGCCGGACGCGAGCGCGGCGAGGGCGGGGACGAGGGCGGGCAGCCAGTGGAGATTGGTCAGCAGGCCGTTGAGGCCCGCGATGATGCCGCAGCCGATCAGGGCAGGGATCAGCGGGACGAAGATATTGGCGATCCGGCGGAGGAAGAGCTTGAACGGGGTGGCGTTTTTGGCCTTCCGGGCCTGCTTGATCGCGGCGCCTTGCGCGGCCAGGGCGGTGGCCGTGGCGGAGGTGGCGGTCGCGGTGGCGGAGGTGGGCGTGGCCGGGGTGGGCGCCGGGGTTTCCGTCCGACCTGCCTCCACCAGCGCTTCGAACTCCGGGGTGACCCGTGCGACCGCGCCCGGACCGAGAACGATCTGATACGTCTCGTCCTCCACCACCCCCAGGACGGCCGGGAGCGCCCTGAGCGACTCCTCCTGGACCAGCGACCGGTCGCGCAGGCCGAGACGGAGACGGGTCATGCAGTGGGCGACGGACGTGACGTTCCCCGCGCCGCCTACGAGCGGGAGGATCGCCTCGGCCGTGGCGCGGTTCTTGTCTGTTCCGGAAGGGCCGGGAGGTGTTGGTGCCATGGTGCGGGGTCTTTCGGTCGGTGGTGGTACGTCAGTCGGTGTCGGTGGTGGTGTCGGTGGTGGTGTCGGTGGTGGTACGGGCGGCCCTCAGCGCGGCGCGCAGGTGGCCCTGGGAGTCGGCGAGGAGCGTGGCGGCGGTGGGGCCGTCGACGGAGCCGAGGATGGTGAGGATGGCGGGCTTCACCTCGCCGTCGGTGGCGGCGAGCGCGGTCTCGATCCGCTCGTCCGAGGCGCCGGTGGCGAGCGAGACGATACGGCGGGAGCGTGCGCGCAGCTTCTCGTTGGAGGCGCGGACGTCGACCATGAGGTTTCCGTAGGTCTTGCCGAGCCGGATCATGGTGATCGTCGAGAGCATGTTGAGGACGAGCTTCTGTGCCGTACCGGCCTTGAGACGGGTGGAGCCGGTGAGTAGTTCGGGGCCCACGACGACCTCGATGCCGTGGTCGGCGGCGGCGGCGAGCGCGCTGTCCGCGTTGCAGGAGAGGCCGATGGTGAGCGCGCCGAGGGAGCGGGCGTGCTCGACCGCGCCGATCGCGTACGGGGTGCGGCCGGAGGCGGAGATACCGACCACCGAGTCGGTGGCGGTGAGCTTGGTGGCGGTGAGGTCGGCGGCGGCCAGTTCCCTGGAGTCCTCGGCGCCTTCGACGGAGGTCACCATGGCGCCGGGGCCGCCCGCGATCAGACCGATGACGTCGTCCGCGTCGGTGTTGAAGGTGGGCGGGCACTCGCTGGCGTCGAGGATGCCGAGCCGTCCCGCCGTGCCGGCGCCCGCGTAGATCAGCCGGCCGCCGCGGGCCATGCGCTCGGCGATGCCGTCGATGGCGGCGGCGATCCGGGGGAGCTGGGCGGCGACGGCGGCGGGGACGGTGGTGTCCTCGCCGTTCATGAGCCGGGCGATGTCGAGGGTGGGCAGGGTGTCGATCTCCGCCAGCTCGGGGCGGAAGGCCTCGGTGGTGAGGGTGTCGAGCTGCGCGCGGAGTTCGTCGTACCGGCCGTACTGGTCCGACCGGCCCTGTCGGCCGTACTGAGAGGTCATGACGGGACGGCTCTTTCTGCGTGATGAGGGGGTGCGGGTGCAGGTGCGGGTGCGGGTGCCTTTGTGGGCCTTTGCAGATCTCTGTGGACCTTTGTGAGGCAGTGGTTCAGCGGCTCGTGCTGCGGGGGCTGTGCCGGTGCGCGAGAGCCTCGTACGACGCGGAGAGGGCGGGGGCCGCCGTCTCGTACGTACGCTGGGCGACCCCTATGAACAGGCAGTCGACCACCAGGAGCTGGCTCGTACGGCTCGACATGGCGGCCGGGCGCAGCTCGCTCTCGCGGGCGGTGGAGGTCGTCAGTACATGGTCGGCGTACTGCGACACGGGACCGTCCGGGCGGCCGGTGATCGCGACCGTCGTCGCGCCGTGGTCGAAGGCGACCCGGAGCGGTTCTATGACATCGCCGGTGGAGCCGGAGTGGGTGATCGCGATGGCCATGTCGCCGGAGCGGAGCTGGACGGCGTTGGTGACGGCGAGATGCGGGTCGGAGTGGGCGTGGGCGATCAGGCCGATACGGAGCAGCTTCTGCGCGAGGTCCATGCCGACGAGGGCGGAGGCGCCGACGCCGTAGATGTCGATCCGCCGGGCCGCCGCGGCCGCCGCGACGACGGCACCGAGCTGGACGGTGTCGAGCGCGGCGGCGGTGTCGGCGAGGGTCTGCTGTTCGTCGTAGGCGAGCTTGGCGACGACGTCGGCGATCGGGTCGTCCACGGCTATGTCGGCCGTGACGGCGGGGGCGCGGCCGGACTGCTGCTGTGCGGCGAGGCCGGCGAGGGCGAGGCGCAGATCGCGGTAGCCGGGATAGCCGAGGAGCCGGGCGGTGCGGACGACGGTGGCCTCGCTCGTGCCGGTCAGCTCCGCGAGGCCGGTGACCGTGAGCGCGGCGCAGCCGGCCGGATCGCCCGCCACGGCCTCGGCGACGAGCTGCATGGAGCGCGTCATCGTGGGCGCGAGGGTCCGCACCTTGGCGGCGAGTGCGGCGGGTGCGGGTGGCGGGTCACCGCTGAAAATTTCCTTCACATCTTGGGTCACCTTTGAAAGATATTTTCGGATTTGGCCGGTCGTCAACCCCCCGCCGTCCGTGACAATGGGTGAATGGACGACCGGATGGATGACCAGACCGACGACCGTATGGATGAGGCGGATCCCCGGGCCGGCGTGGACCCGCTGGAGCGGGTGCTGCACTCCGCGCGTGCGCTGGTGCTGGCCGATCTGATCGCGGGCGATGTGGCGCGCGCGGAGGTGGTGTCCCTGGTGGAGGAGTCGGTGTCGCACCGGCGCTGGTGGGTCGAGCAGTGGCCGGAGGGCGCCGCGTATGTGGCGGGACTGGTGGCCCAGGACGTCCAGGACGCGCTGATGGAACGGTACGGCCGCTGGCCCCTCTGCCCGGTCTGCGCGGAGGCCGAGGACGTGGAGGCGGAGCCGCACGCGCTGGACGTGGAACCGGAGCTGGGGCCTGATCCGCACTGGGTCTGCGGGAAGGCGGGGGTGGTGATCGCGGCGGTGGGATCGCTGGGGGTGCTGGGATCGCTGCCGGGAGGTGCCGGGGCGGATCCGGAGAGCGGCACGGGCGAGGCGGGCGCCTCGTGACCCTCTACATCGACCCGCCGACCTGGCCGGGGCACGGCCGTATGTGGTCCCACCTGGTCAGCGATGTCTCGTACGACGAACTGCACGCCTTCGCGGCGAAGGCGGGCTGCCCGCTCCGCGCCTTCGAACGCGATCACTACGACGTACCGTCGGACCGCTACGGCGATGTGGTGCGCGCGGGCGCGGTGGAGATCGGCTCCAAGGAACTCGTACGGAGGCTGACGGAAGCGGGCCTGCGCCGCCCGAAGGGCCGCCCGGCGCCGCTGCCGCGTTCGACGCCGTAGCGACGGGGGCGACAGGGCGGGACGACGGGGGCCGGGACTCGTCCACCGGATAACGCCGGGTCCGCCGACCGGGGACCGGGTTGAACCGCCGCGTGACACGCACCGCCGTCCCGTCGAACACCACCCGGGCCCAGAGCGTGCCCGCCCGCAGAGCGGGCGGCCGAGCCGACCGCGAGGTCCGTCCCATCCCGGAATTGTCCCACCGGCCCTCCACCCGGCTCCACCCTCCGGAGCGGCGGTCAACCGCTGTGCGTGAAGGACTCGTACTCATCGTTCATCAGGTCCCAGAAGGATCTGTGGCGTACGGCCCCCGGCAGCCAGTGGGCGAAGTACCAGGCCTCCCACTCCCCGGACGGGGTGACGACGTGGGGGTTGAGCAGATAGACGTCCCCGTCGGGGGTGTGGCTGATCTTGAGGGTGTCGGGGAGGTACTCCGGACGGAGCGCGTGGCTGTGCTGCTCGTCGCCGTAGACGTAGTACTCCTCGTCGGGCACCTGGAACGCGTCGGCGTTCTCGGTCCAGGGCTCGATCAGTCCCGGATCGAGGTCCCGGAGCCGGCCGACCTCCCGTGCGGGCAGGAGCCGGTGGATTTCCGGTGTGGTGTTCAGCCAGCCGTTGGTGGTACGCAGGAACTGCCGGTAGCTCGGGGGGAGTTCCGCGCCGAGACGGTCCTCCAGCGCCGAGATCTCGCCTTCGGTGGCGCCGGGGGCGCCCAGCCAGCGGGCGGCTCGTACCCCGGGCGGGAAGGGTTCCGGGCGCTCCTGCTCGTGCAGGGCCGGGTCGAGCCACTCGTCGCTCCAGCGCTGGAGCAGGTCCCGCCAGGGATGAGCGGGGGGAGGGGGCTCCACGGGCAGTGTCCTGGGTACGGGCAGCGCCCTGGGTGTCGTCGTCACGGGCGGAGACTACGAGTGCGCACTGACAGCGGCTCAGCCGTTGGCGGCCTCGGTGGGGGATGGTGCCGGGGACGGGGACGGGGGGAGTTTGGGTGAGCCTGTTACCACTCGGCTCGTGGCCCTGTGGTGGAAGCGCAGTGATACGGCCGTCAGCGCGATCGCGACCACCGCCATCGCCGCGCCCGCCCAGGCCGTCGAGGCGAAGCCGAAGTCCGCGTCGATGACCACGCCGCCGAGCCAGGGGCCGCCCGTGTTGCCCAGGTTGAAGGCGGCCGTGGTGGTGGCGCCCGCGAGGGTGGGGGCCGCGGCGGCGATGTTGAACATACGGGCGTTCAGGGCCGGGGCCGTGTAGAACGCCGAGACGCCGAGGAGGAAGGTCAGGGTGACCACGGCGGCCGGGTTCGACGCGGTGAGCGCCAGCAGGACCAGCAGCACCGTCGAGGCGGTGATGCCGCTGAGCATCACGCCGAAGAGATGCGCGTCCGCGTACCGGCCGCCCAGCGCCGTACCCACCAGCGCGCCGACCCCGAAGAGTCCGAGCACGCTCGGCACCCAGCCGCTGTCCAGCCCGGCCACATCCGTGAGCAGCGGGGCGAGATACGAGAACGCGCAGAAGACACCGCCCGCGGAGAGCGCGGTGACGGTGATGGAGAGCCAGACCTGACGGTCGCGGTAGATGGTCATCTCCCGCTTGAGCTGCGGCCTCTCGGCCGGGACCGGGATACGCGGGATCAGTGTCATGACACCGGCCAGCGCCACCGCGGAGGCCGCGCCGACGGCCCAGAACGCCGAGCGCCAGCCAAGGTGTTCGCCGAGGAACGCGCCGGCCGGTACGCCGAGTACGTTCGCGATGGACAGACCGCCGATCATCACGGCCATGGCGCGGGCGCGCGCGTCGAGCGGGACCATCGCGATGGCGACGGCCGCGCCGACCGCCCAGAATCCGGCGCAGGCGAAGGCGCTGATCACGCGGGACGCGAAGAGCACCTCGTACGTCGGGGCGAGCGCGCCCGCGACCTGGCCGAGGCCGAAGACGGTGATCAGGGCGATGAGCGTGGTACGGCGGGGGAGCCGCAGGGTGGCCACGGCGAGCAGCGGGGCGCCGATCACCATGCCGATCGCGAAGGCGGATATGAGGAGTCCGGCGGTGGGGATGGACACGTCCATGTCGTCGGCGAGCGGGGGCAGCAGGCCGGACAGCATGAATTCACTCGTACCGAGGGCGAAGACCGCGAGGCCGAGGATGTAGACGGCGAGCGGCATACCGGAGCGTCGATCGGCGGAGTTGGGCACGACAGGAGCCAACGCCGGTGTAGGACGTTACATTCCCGCCCGAGTCCCTGGCCGTGCTCCCGGCCGTGTTCCCGGCCGTGTTCGCGCCCCGTGTTCCGGGCCGCGTTCGCGCCCCGCGTGCGTCTGCGTTCACGTGCGCAGCGCCGCCAGTTCGCCCGCGAGGTTGTGGCGGGCGCGGTGCTCCCATTCCCGTACGCCGTAGGGAGTACGGAACAGGCCCGGCAGCGCGAGCAGCTGCTCCAGCACCGCCGCCCGGCCCGCGCGGAAGTCCGCGTCCGGGACGAATCCGTACTCCTCGCGGACCGCCGCCTGGTATGCGGCGTACGCGTCCGGGGCCGAGGCCAGGATCGCGAGATCGGCGTCGCAGAGGACGGCGCCGTTGCGGTCGTCGGGCCCGGCGGCGTGGGTGGTGGTGAGGCGGACGAGCCGGGCGACCTCCTGCGTACGGTCGTCGCTCAACCCGGCCTCGGGGAGGGCGCGTTCGGCGAGACGGGCGGAGCGCTCCTCGTTCTCGGAGCGGTCGGGGCGGTAGACGGCGTCGTGGAACCAGGCGGCGAGACGCACGACGTCGGCATCGGCGGCGTACTCGGCGAGCGTGTCGATGTGGTCGAGGACGGCGAGCAGATGAGCGGTGGTGTGGTAGCGCCGCTGAGGTTCGGTCCAGCGGGTGAGCAGGTCGTCGGCGTACGCGTACGGGTCGGACACGTGCGGGCCGGGCGCGGCCTCGTCGCGGAGGGCCAGGAGCGTGGCGGCGAAGCGATCGCGCAGGTCGCGGACGTGGTGCGGGCCGTGGGGATCAGGGGCGGACATGGGACGACCATAGGGCCGGGGCCCGGAACGGATCCGTTCCGGGCCCCGGGAGCCTCCCGTACAGCGCTCGTCCGCGGTGGCTACGAGGCCTTGAAGCCGCGCAGCCGGAGCGAGTTGCCGACGACGAAGACCGACGAGAAGGCCATGGCGCCCCCGGCGATCATCGGGTTGAGGAGTCCGGCGGCGGCGAGCGGGATGGCGGCGACGTTGTAGGCGAAGGCCCAGAAGAGATTGACGCGGATGGTGGTGAGGGTGCGGCGGGCCAGCCGGATCGCGTCCGCGGCCGTGCGCAGATCGCCGCGTACGAGGGTGAGGTCGCCGGCCTCGATCGCGGCGTCGGTGCCGGTGCCCATGGCGAGGCCGAGATCGGCCTGGGCGAGGGCCGCGGCGTCGTTGACGCCGTCGCCCACCATGGCGACGGAACGGCCCTCCGCCTGGAGCTTCTTGATGACGTCGACCTTGTCCTCGGGCATGACCTCGGCGATGACCTGGTCCGGGTCGATACCGACCTCGGCGGCGACGGAGGCGGCGACGGCCTTGTTGTCGCCGGTGAGCAGGATCGGGGTCAGACCGAGGGCGCGCAGCCGGCGGACGGCCTCGGGGCTGGTGTCCTTCACGGCGTCGGCGACTTCGAGGACCGCGCGGGCCTCTCCGTCCCAGGCCACCGCGATGGCCGTGCGGCCCGCCGCCTCGGCCTCGGTCTTCCTGCGCTCCAGGCCGGCGGGGAGCAGGATCTTCCGGTCGGCGAGGAGCTGGGCGCGGCCGACGAGGACGGCGTGGCCGTCGACGGTGCCCTGGACACCGAGACCGGGGACGTTGGTGAAGTCCTCGGGGGTGGGGAGCGTGCCGGAGCGTTCGACGGAGTGGGCGGCGGGCCGTCCGCCGGGGTCGGTGGCCGGCCGTTCGACGGAACCCGCGGCCGGCCGGCCGTCGGTGAGGCGCTCCCGGTCAGTGAGGTGCTCGGCCGCGCCGGTGAGGCGCTCCCGGCCGGCGAGGCGCTCGGCCGCGCCGGCGGCGACGGCTCGGGCGATGGGGTGTTCGGAGGCGTGCTCCAGGGCGCCGGCGAGACGCAGCACCTCGGTCTCGTCGGTGCCGGCCGCCGTGTGGGTGGCGAGCAGGGTCATCTTCCCGGTGGTGACCGTGCCGGTCTTGTCCAGGACGATCGTGTCCGCGCGACGGGTGGATTCGAGGACCTCGGGCCCCTTGATGAGGATGCCGAGCTGGGCGCCTCGTCCGGTGCCGACCAGGAGGGCCGTGGGCGTGGCCAGGCCCAGGGCGCAGGGGCAGGCGATGATCAGTACGGCGACGGCGGCGGTGAAGGCGGCAGTCAGCCCCGCGCCGTCGCCGAGCCAGAAGCCGAGCGTGGCCAGCGCGAGACCGATGACGACGGGGACGAAGACGGCGGAGACACGGTCCGCGAGACGCTGTACGGCGGCCTTGCCGTTCTGGGCGTCCTCGACCATCCGGGCCATGCGGGCGAGCTGGGTGTCCGCGCCGATACGGGTGGCCTCGACGACGAGCCGGCCGCCCGCGTTGAGCGTGGCGCCGGTCACCGCGTCCCCGGCCGACACCTCGACGGGGAGGGACTCTCCCGTGAGCATCGACGCGTCGACGGCCGAGGAGCCCTCCACGACGGTGCCGTCGGTCGCGATCTTCTCGCCGGGCCGTACGAGGAAACGGTCACCGACCCGGAGCCGGGCGGTGGGCACGGTGGTCTCACGGCCCTCGCGCAGGACGGTGACCTCCTTGGCCCCCAGCTCCAGCAGCGCCCGCAGGGCCGCGCCGGCCTTCCGCTTGGAACGCGCCTCGAAGTAGCGCCCGGCGAGGATGAAGGCCGTCACCCCGGCCGCGGCTTCGAGATAGATGTTCCCGGCGCCGTCGGTGCGGGTGATGGTCAGCTCGAAGGGGTGGGTCATCCCGGGCATGCCCGCCGTACCGAAGAACAGCGCCCACAGCGACCACAGGAACGCCGCCGACGTACCGAGCGAGATGAGGGTGTCCATGGTGGCGGCGCCGTGGCGGGCGTTGGTGAGGGCGGCGCGGTGGAAGGGGTAGCCGGCGTAGGTGACGACGGGGGCGGCGAGGGTGAGGGAGAGCCACTGCCAGTAGTCGAACTGGAGGGCGGGGATCATGGCCATCGCGACGACGGGGACGGAGAGGACGACGGCGGTGATCAGCCGCTCGCGCAGGGAGCGCAGCTCGGCGTCCTTGGCGGCGTCCTCCGCGAGTTCCGTACCGGCCCGTTCCGTATCGGCCGGTTCCGTATCGGCCGGTTCCGTATCGGCCGGTTCCGGCACCACGGGGGCGGGCCGCCGGGCGGTGTAGCCCGTGGCCTCGACGGTGGCGATGAGGTCCTGGACGGCGATGTCCGTATCGCGGTAGGAGATCTTGGCCTTTTCGGTGGCGTAGTTGACGGTCGCCTCGACGCCGTCCATGCGGTTGAGCTTCTTCTCGACACGGGCGGCACAGGAGGCACAGGTCATACCGCCGATGGCGAGCTCGACTTCGGCGGGTGCGCCGGTGGTTCTGGCGAGGCTCATCGCTGACGGCTCCTTGGTGTTCGACCGATAGGACACATCGTACCCCCTAGGGGTATCACTCCTTTCAGGTATACCTCTCGCCTGTAGGGAGTTCAAGGTACCCCTGGGGGGTATTTTTCCGGGACGCGGCCGGGGTGCGGCCGGAGTGCGGCCGGGGCGCCGCCATGTTGCGGCAGTGATTCACGGTACGGGTGCGCTGGTGCGCCGGGGTTTCGCTCCCCTTAGGCTGGACATTGGACTAGACCTATAGCCGGACACATCCCCCCTGCTGAATCCCCCCGTTGAATCCCCTGATGAATGAGGTCTCATGAGCAAGCGTGCAGTCCTGGAGGTGATCGCCCTCGACGCGGAGGACGCGGTCGCCGCCCGGAGCGGAGGTGCGGACCGCCTCGAACTCGTCACCGACATGGCGGCGGACGGGCTGACCCCGCCCCGCGAGACCTTCGCGGAGATCCGAGCCGCGGTCGACATCCCACTCCGGGTGATGCTGCGGCTGGCCGACGGCTTCACGGTGGGCGAACCGGGCGGGCCGGGCGATGTGGACGCGCTGGTGGCGGCGGCGCGCGGGCTGCGGGCGGAGGGGGCGGAGGAGTTCGTCTTCGGCTTCCTGGACGAGGACGGGACGCCGGACCTGGTGACGGTGGAGCGGCTGCTCGCGGAGCTGGACGGCTGCCGCTGGACCTTCCACCGGGCGATCGACCGCGCGGCGGACCGGGACGCGCTGCGCAAGCAGCTGGCGGATCTGCCGGGGCTGGACACGTATCTCACCGCCGGTTCGGCCGCGGGCGTGGACAACGGCCTGCCCACCCTGCTCGCGGAGGCACGCGCGGCGGGCCGCGGTGAGGCGGGCTACGGCCCGCGCATGCTGGTCGGCGGCGGGCTCCGCCTCGACCATGTGGACGTACTGCTCGCGGCGGGAGTCGACGGCTTCCACATCGGCGGCGCGGCGAGGCCGGGCGGCTGGACCGGGCCGGTCTCGGCCGACGCGGTACGCGAGTGGCGCGAGGCACTGGACGCCTGACCCCCGTCCGACGCCTGACCCCCGCCCACCGGCCCCGGCCGCTGCCAGGAAGCACCGGCCCCGGTCGCTGCCCCCCGGAAACTCCGGCCCCGGCCGCTGCCCCGGAAACACCTGCGGCCCCGGTCGGCTGCCCGGAAAACGGCAGTCGGCCGGGGCCGGTGGGCGACGCGGTCTCTCAGGCCGGTGGGATCACCGGGAGCAGGAGATACGACGCGTGGGAGCCGCCCACGTGGAGGGTGGTCCGGCCGGCGTAGACGTCGGGCGGGCGGTTGGCGGGGTCGTTGTGGAGGAAGGGACCGCAGCCCGTGAGCTCGTTCTTGAGGTTGGAGAGCCGGGCGCTGGGACCGGGGTAGACGTAGTCCCGGCCGCGCACCTGGAGGGCGAGGCGGTAGCCGGCGGGGATGACCAGGGAGGTCGGCAGGATCTCGATGTCGAGCTCGTGGACGGCCCCCGGCTCCAGCGGCTCGGCGCGGTCGTGCGGATGGAAGGGGCGGTACGGGGTCGACAGCTCCGGGTCGAGACGGCGGTGGGAGGCGCGCAGCCAGCCCTGGCCGACGGGGGTGTGCGGATCCAGCGCGCCTTGGAAGACGACCTCCTCGCCGTTGGGCGAGTAGACCCGTACGACCAGGAAGAGATCGGCGTCGGTGGTGGTGGACGAGACGAACAGCTTCGCCGCCAGCGGACCGGTGATCTCGGTCCGCTCCGGCAGCGGCGGGGTGCTGAACTCCACACCGTCGCCGGACGCCGCGAACTCCACTCGCTCGCCGGACACTTCCTTGCCGGACACTTCCTTGCCCGACACTCCCTCGCCCGACGCCGTGAACCCGGCCGTCCCCCCGGTGGCCGGCGGCTCCTCCGTGAGCGAGCGGTCCGCGGTCAGACGCAGCCGGGTCCACCGTGTCGACGGCAGCGGCCAGGCGTCCTCGCCGCGTTCGGTGAAGGTCCCGTCGACGTGCCGGATCTGGAGCTGTACCGCGGGCCGGTCCTCCCAGCCGTTGGGCTCGTCCTTCAGATACCGGTCGAAGAAGCGCATCTGGAGATCGACGCCGTAGTCGGTGTAGAAGAGCGGCCAGTGCGCGTGGCCGTGCATCTCCAGCCACTTACGGGTGGACGCGGCCCGTACGAACCCCTCCACGTTGCCGCGCAGATGGAGCCCCTGGCCGCCCCAGTTGCCGCAGCTCAGAACGGGGACGTCGATCGCGTCCCAGTGCGCAGAGCGGTCCCGGTGGTACGCGTCGTCGAAGGCGTGCGCCCTGATGTCCGCGCCGAGGTCGGTACGGTTCGCGGCCAGCTCCTCCGGCGGCAGGACCTCGTCGCCGCAGATCGGCTGACCGGTGTTCGGATTGCGGCCGCCCACCTCGCCGACCCCGTACTGGACCGTCTTGACCTGCATGTCGTACCAGTTGTCCCAGAAGGTGGAGCGGATACCGCCCTGGTACGCGCCGTCCCGGTAGAAGTCCGCGGCCCCCTCCCAGGGACAGATCGCGGCCAGGTGCGGCGGGCGCAGGGAGGCGACGTGCCACTGGTTCATCGCGTAGTACGAGATGCCGTTGAGGCCCACCCGCCCATTGCTCCACTCCCGGGTGCCCGCCCACTCGACGCAGTCGTGGAAGTCACGGGTCTCACGCGGGGAGAAGGGGTCCACCCGGCCGGGCGAGCGGCCGGTGCCGCGCGAGTCGACCCGTACGCAGGCGTAGCCGTGCGGCACCCACTTCTCGGGGTCGACGACCTCCCAGTTCTGGTACTTGTTCGAGGTGCCCGCCACGGTGTCGGGGTGGTCCCGGGACATCGCCTCCCACGCGCTGGGATACCCGCGCTGGAAGGGCAGGCCCTTGGCGTACGGACCGTAGGTCATGATCACCGGCACCGGCTCGTCGGTCACCGGCCGGAACACGTCCGCGCGCAGCACGATCCCGTCGTCCATCTCGATGGGTACGTCCCACTCGACGCGCATTCCGTCGATGAGCTGCGTACGGAACGGCCGCGGGCCGCCGTCGTCGGGCATTTCCTCGCTCCTTGCCTCAGTGATCGGTGCTGATCGGTGCTGATCGGTGCTGAGTGGTCGGTACTGGGTGGTCGGTACTTCAAGTTCGGTACTTCAGCGGTTGACGTGCAGATGCCAGGGGGCCAGTCGGCGCAGCGCCGTCTCCGTACCCGCCCGCGCGACGATGCCGAGCGTGGCCAGCACGAGGACCGCGACGAACGCGGCGTCCTGTTCGAACGAGTGCGCGTTGGTGAGGATGTACGTGCCCAGACCCGGCAGGCTCGCGAGGAACTCCACCGCCACCGCGCCGACCAGGGCCCGGCCCACCGCCACCTGGACCCCGGCGATGATGAACGGCAGCGTCGAGGGCAGCAGGACGTCGACCACCACCCGCCACCGCGACAGCCGCAGCACCTGGGAGAGTTCGCCCAGCTGGGCGGGTATCTCACGGGCGCCGTCGCCGGTGCTCACCGCGCAGGGCAGGAACGCCGACAGGGCGATCACGGCCAGTCGGGTCTGACCGGAGTAGCCGAGCCAGATCGTCGCCATCGGCACGATGGCCAGCATCGGCATCGCGTACAGACCGCTGATGTACGGGGAGGACAGCTGGCGCAGCCACGGCACCCTGCCCAGACCCAGACCGAGCGCCGTACCGGCGGTGCAGCCCAGGAGCAGACCGAGCGCCACCCCGCCGAGCGTCTCGCCGAGCGCGGTGCCGAACGCCTCGGAGGTCAGCGTCGGCCAGGCCGTCCCCGCCACACCGGACGGCGTGGGCAGATAGGCGGGCAGCCACAGCCGTACCGAGGCCTCCCAGACCACGACGACCACGAGGGCCACGGCCAGTTTGCCGAGCAGTCCGGCCGTACGGGGGCTGAGCCGGGAGCCGCGGGTGCCCGGCCGTCCCTTCGGCCGGCCGGGCGGGCGTCCCTCCCGCTCACGCGGGATACGGGATCCCGGGGTACGGGACCCCGGCGTAGGGGCTGCCGCCGATGTGTCCTGATGTGTCGTCATGCCTTCACCGTCCGCCAGCGTGCGAAGTGCCGCTCGATCGCCCGGCCGCAGCCCATCAGGGCGACGGCCAGCACCGACACCAGCACGGTCAGACCGAGCACCGTGGCCGTGTCGAACCGGGTGCCGGCGGCGAGCAGCAGTCCGCCGACGCCACTGGCGTTGAGGAAGAACTCCGCGGCCAGGGTCCCCACGAACGCCATCGCGATCCCCTGCCGTACCCCGGTCATGGCGTACGGCACGGTGTGCGGCAGCAGCACGTCCTTCCAGATACGCCACTCGCTGCTGCGGTAGGTACGGGCGACCTCCAGCAGGGTCGTCGGCACCCGGTGCGCGCCCTCCGCCGTGTTCACGACGACGGGGAAGACCGCGGTCAGAAAGACCACCAGTGTCTTGGCGGGCAGGCCGAAGCCGAACGCCGACAGGATCAGCGGGGCGAGCGCCACGATCGGGACCGACTGGAGCGCGAAGAGCAGCCAGTCCGTGCTCGCCCGCAGCAGCCGGGCCCGGGAGAGCAGCAGGCCGAAGCCGACACCGGCGACGATCGCCAGGGCGAGCCCGATGACCAGCAGTTTTCCCGAGGAGAGCAGCGCGCTCTGGAGCGAGCCGTCCCGGACCATGTCCAGCAGCGCCGAGGCCGAGCGGCCGGGCGTGGCGAACAGGACGGGGTCCCGCTGCCCGGCGAACTGCCACAGACCGAGCCCGGCCAGCAGACCCGCCGCCGAGATGGCGAGCGGTCGCAGACGCGCCGTCAGGGAGGCCGGGGAGGCCGGACGCAGTGCGGTCATGAGCGCGGTCTTACGGACCGTGCGCGGGCGAGTACGCCCGATCGGGGCGGCGGCGGCGGTGGGAGGTCGCGGACCGTCGGCAGGTGGCGGACCGGCGGCCGGCGGCCGGGAGCCGGCGCCGGGGGTGGTCCGCGGCTCCGGGGCCCGCATCACTTGCCCGTCGCGTCGGCGAAGACCGACGGGTCCACCAGCGAGTCGTACGTGGGAGCCTTGGCCTCGGGCACATTGCCCGCCTTGACCGCCTCGTCGATGGTGTGCTGGACGGCGGCCTTGTCGAGGCCGTCGCCGGTCTTGGGCCAGACGCCGAGCGCGAGGAACTGCGGCAGCGCCGCCTCGGTCACGGTCCCCGGTTCCTTGGTGACGGATGCCGCCTCGGCCGCGACCTGCTTGGCGTTGGCCGGGTCGTACATGAAGGCGACCGTCTCGCGGAGCGCCGCGACGACCTTGACCCAGGTGTCCCGGGAGGCGCCGCTGAGCTGGTCCTTGCGGGCGACGAGCACGGTGTAGTGCTGGAGCGGGTCGACGTCGGCGAGTGTCATGACCTTGTTGACCTTGGTGCCGGGCTTGATCTTCTCCTGCACGGTGGCCAGTTCGTCGGGGTGGAGGACGGCGAGCTTGACCTGACCGGCCACCAGCGCGTCGACGGTGGGCGGGCCGCCCACATTGATGGTGCTGACGTCCTTCGCGCCGAGGCCGCAGCTCGCCAGCATGGCGCCCAGCCCCAGGGCCTTGGGCGCGCCCACCGCGTCGACCGCGACGGTCTTGCCCTTGACCGAAGCGCAGTCGGTGACGCTTCCGTCGGTACTGGCCAGCAGATAGGTCGGCTTGGGGAAGCCCATCACCGAGACGATCGAGCCGCCGCTCGCGCCGAGGGCGACCGCGCCCGGGGTGCCGATGATGCCGCCCTGGATCTCACCGCTCTGCACCGCGCGGCCGACATCGGCCCCGGTGGTCAGCGGGCGGAGGGTGACGTCCACACCGCGTGCGGAGAAGAAGCCCTGCTTCTCGCCCACGTAGAGAACGGTGTTCAGATAGATCGGCGGGATGCCGGGCACTCCGATGGTGATCTTCGTGTTCCCGCCGGACCCGCCGTCGCCCGCGGAGCCGGAGGACGAGTCGTCCGAGCCGCAGCCTGCCACGGCGGCGCCGAGAGAGACGAGTGCGGCCAGTGCGGCCAGGGCGCGTCTGCGCCGGGAGATTCTCATGCGAACTGCTCTCCTTCTGCCGCCGTGCCGGGTGCGAGTGCGAGTGCGCGTGCGCGTGCGCGACAGGTGGCGGTGCGGGTGGTGGTGACGGGTGGCTGAGGGGCGGAGGGCGAGGGGGGAATCGGAGGGCGAGGGGGAATCGGGGGCGGTCCGCGCCGGGCACTGGCCGGGCACGGGTCGGGCGGTCGGTGCCGCGCGGTCGGTGCCGTGCGGTCAGTGCCGCGCGTCGGGGGTCATGACCAGGGACCAGACCCGCTCGCGGATGGCGAGGAACTCCGGGGTGGCCAGTACGGACCGGTCGCGGGGGTGCGGAAGCGCCACGTCGATCAGCTCGGCGACACCACTGGGCCGCCCGTTGAGCACGGCGATCCGGTCCCCGAACAGGACGGCCTCGTCGATCGAGTGCGTGACGAACAGCATCGTCACGGGATGGTCCTGCCAGATGTTCAGCAGCTCGAACTGGAGGACCTCGCGGGTCTGGGCGTCCAGCGCGCCGAAGGGTTCGTCCATGAGCAGCAGCCGGGGGCGTACGGCCAGCGCGCGCGCCAGCCCGGTGCGCTGCTGCATACCGCCGGAGAGCTGGTGCGGATACGACTTCTCGAAGCCGGACAGACCGACGAGGGTGATCAGCTCCCGCGCCCGTTCCAGTGCTTCCTTCTTGGCGACGCCGCGCACGCGCAGGGCGTAGGCGACATTCGCCTCGACCGTCTTCCACGGGAAGAGGCCGAAGTGCTGGAAGACCATCGCCACCCCGTCCGGGGTGCCGGCCGTGGTCTGTCCGTCGATACGGACCTCGCCCTCGGCGGGCGGGATCAGTCCGGCCACCGCCCGCAGCAGGGTGGTCTTGCCGCAGCCGGAGGGTCCGACGATCGAGAGCACCTCCCCGGCGCCGATGGTCAGATCGATGTCCTGGGACACGGTGCGTTCACCGAAGCGCATGGTCAGCCCGTCGATCGCCACCGTGGCGCCACCGTGCGCGCCGGCCGGTGCGGCCGTTCCTGCTGGCCCGTGCGCGCCGGCTCGGGGGTCGCGCGGTGCGTCGCCCTCGCTGTGGTGCACGGAGTGGGTCGTGGTCATACCGGGGATTCTGAGCACTAGGATGCCTGACATGCAATAGCTATACTCAAGAAACCGAAAGATGCATGATCCTGACGTGAGGTGCCTATGAGTGCGACGGCGATGTCTCCGGCCACGTCGGCCACGTCTCTGCTTCTGCTGCACACCTGGGGCGGCGACGCGCGCACCTGGGCACCCGCGCTCCGCTTTCTGTGCGCCGGGGGGCGGGCCGCAGAGGCGCCCGATCTGCCGGGGCACGGCGAGCGGGCCGCCGAACCGTTCACCCTGGCCGGTGCGCTGGAGACGGCCTCGTCGCACGCGGCGGATCACCCCGTAGATCACCCCGCAGGTCACCCTGCGGATCACCGCGTGGATCACCTCGTGGACCGGCCCGCGGACCGCCCCGTGGATGTCGTCGGCTCCGGTCTCGGCGCCCTCGTCGCGCTCGCCCTCGCCCGCCAACGGCCCGGCTCCGTACGCTCGTTGACCCTCGTCGGATTTCCCCCGGCCGGCGGGCCCGCGGCGGCGGGCCGGCTGGCGGAGACCGAGGAACGGCTGCGCCGCGCCGGGACCGCCGCGTTCGCCCGTAGCTATGTGGACGGCACCCTGCGCGGCCCCGATCCCGCCCGGCGTGAACTGCTGCGCCGGTCGATGGCGGCGACCCGCCCGCGGACGCTGCTCGACTCCCTGCGCGCCACGCTCGGCTGGGCCGACGACGAGCCGCCCCGGCCGCCCGGTCCGCCCTGTCTGGTGCTGCGCGGCGCGTACGACGAACGCGTCGGCGCCGACGCGGCGAAGACCCTGGCCGGTCAACTCGGCGGCACGTACGGTGTCGTGGCCGGCGCGGGCCATGTCGCGTATCTGGACGAGCCCGAGGCCTTCGCCGCGGTCCTCGCGGACTTCCATCACGGCCTCGACCGCGCGGCGGCCGGTCCGGCCGCGGTGCCGGCCGCGGTGGCGGGTCCGGCCGGTCGATCCGGCACGGAACCCGTTCCGCCGGTGCGACACTCGTCAGACCCGCCGACCCGACGCTCCCCGAGCGCTGAGCGATGAAGGACACACCCATGCTGCCGCCGGCCCGCCGACGTCCCCCCACCGCGACCGACGGTGTCGCGTCGAAGGGGGCGAAACCGCTGACGAAGCGCGACCGTATCGCCACCGAGCTGCGGCGGATGATCAGCGAGGGCGAACTGCCCCGGGGCAGCCGTATCCAGCAGGACGTACTCGCCGCGATGTTCGAGACCAGCATCACCCCGGTCCGCGAGGCGCTGCGGCTGCTGGAGGCCGAGGGCGTACTGGTCGGTGAGCCGCACAAGGGGGTCAGGGTCGCCGACGCCGACTACGAGCAGGTCAAGACCGTCTATCTGCTGCGCCGTCTGGTGGAGCCGTACGCCATGCAGCGGGCGGCGCGGCGGCTCTCCCCGCGCGACATCGACCTCGCGGAGCGGCTGGTCACCGAGATGGAGGAGGCCGCCGCCGAGGGGGACCGGGCGCGGCTGAACGCCACGAACCGTCAGTTCCACTTCCTCTTCTACGCGAACTGCGGCAACGAAGGGCTGACCGACGAGATCGACCAGCTCTGGCAGAAGTTCCCGTGGGATGTGCTCCAGGTCCTGCACGACCGTGCCGAGGAGACCTCCAACGAACACCGGGCGATGCTGGCCGCGGCCCGGCTCGGCGACGGCGACGCGCTGGCCAGGGCGACGGAATGGCATCTGGCCCGCAGCTTCCTCGCGCTGGCACGGCATCTGACGGGCCAGCAGATCGCCGACCCGTTCGACGTCGACAACGACTGACCGGACCTTCACCGAGCCGGCCGCCGCCCCCAGGGGCCGCGGCCGGTCCGGCTGCCGGGACGACCGGCGGGACGGGCGCCGTTACAGGACGGGCGCCGTGGACGCGGATGTCCCTGACGTCGGCGTACCTGACGTCGGCGTACCCGATGCCGACGTACCCGACGGCGACGTACCCGACGGCGACGTGCCGGACGGCGACGTGCCGGACGGTGGCGCGGGCGGCGTCAGCAGCGTGTCCATCTCGGCCTGGGACAGGCCCAGTTCACGCAGTACTTCCGCGGTGTGCTCGCCCAGGGCCGGCACCCGGCGCCCTCCCGGCGGCTCCGGTTCGCGATGCAGCGGTGAGGTGACCACCCGGACCGCCTGTCCGTCCGGCAGCGTCGCCTCCGACCAGCGTCCGGTCGCCGCCGCCTGCGGATGCTCCAGGACCTCGCCGATCTGGTTGAGCCGCGCGTAGGGCACATCGGCCCGCTCCAGCCGGCCGGTGACCTCGGCGGTGGAGAGCCGGCTCAGCCGTGCCTGCACCGCGCGCTCGGTCCGTTCACGGTGCCGTACCCGGGTGGTGTTCGACGCGAACGCCGGATCCTCCAGCAGCCCCGGCTCGTCCAGCACCATCCGGCACAGCCGCCGCCACTGGCCCTCGTTCTGCACCGCGATCAGCACGTCCTGGCCCTCGGCCGTCGTGTACGGGCCGTACGGCGCGATGCTCGCGTGCCGCAGCCCGGCCGGCGGGGGCGCGGAACCCGCGTGCAGCTCGGCGAGCAGGAGCGGGCTCATCCACTCCAGCAGTACGTCGAACAGCGCCACGTCGATCCGTCTGCCCAGACCGGTCCGCTCGCGTGCGTACAGGGCGGCGGTGACGGCGGTGAGCGCGTACGTCCCCCCGGCCAGATCGGCCAGGGACACCCCGGGCTTGGCGGGCGTCTCCGGTGTACCGGTGGCCGTGATCGTCCCGGCCTCGCCCTGCACCAGCGCGTCGTACGCCTTGCGGGTGGCGTACGGTCCCGACGGCCCGTACCCGGAGAGGTAGCAGCGCACCAGACGCGGGTTCAGCCGGGCCAGTTCCTCGTCGGGGACGATCCGCTCCAGGGCGCCCGGCGCGAGATTGCAGACGAGGACGTCCGCGTCGCGCAGCAGTCGGCGCAGCGCCTCCCGCCCCGGTTCGGCCTTCAGGTCCAGTACGACGCTGCGCTTGCCCCGGTTGAGCCAGACGAAGTGGCTGGCGAGGCCATGGACGGCCTCGTCGTAGCCACGGGCGAAGTCCCCGCCGCCCGGACGCTCGATCTTGATCACCTCGGCGCCCAGGTCGGCGAGATGCCGGGTGCAGAGGGGGGCGGCGACGGCCTGCTCGACCGCGATGACCCGGACGCCCCGCAGATCCGCGGTCCCGTCCCCGTTCATGACGCCGTCCATGCCCCCGCCCCCGCCCGTGTCCGCGTCCCCGCTCCCGCCCCCGCTCAGGTTCCCGTCCATGCCCCCGCTCGTGTCCGTCGTCATGAGCGGCCGAAGTGCAGCACGGTGCCGACGGCGGGCTGTACGTAGTTCGAGGGGAGATCGCGGGCCACCCGCGCGTGCGTGTGCAGCCCGCTGCAGTGCATCGGCATGACCGTCGCGACCTCCAGTTCGGCGAGCGCGTTCGTGGTCAGCCCGACATTCTCCGCCGGGGTGGTGGGGAAGCCGAGATGGAAGCCGCCCATCACCGCGCGGATGGGTCTGGGCCCGCAGACCGCGCGGGCCTGGGCGATCGTATTGATGACACCCGCGTGCGCGCAGCCGGTCAGTACGACCAGACCCACGTCCTTCACATCCACCACGAGTCCCATCTCGTCCAGCACCTCGTCCCGGCGCAGCCTGCCCTCCGCCGAGACCTGGTACAGACCGGGATCGCCGGGGCTGAACGCGGGAGCGGCACCGGCCTCGAAGGCGACCTCCCTCGGGATCTCCCCGGTGGTGTGCACACCCCAGCCGAGATCGAGCGAGTCCCTGGTCAGCACGGGGATACCGCCGGACTTCTCGACCTCGCCGAAGCCGAAGGCCGCGTTGTAGACCGGCGAGGTCCTGCCGTCGCCCATCACCGCGTACCGGGGCAGCTCCGCGTCGGCGTGCGTGGCGACCGGGATACGCCGGCCCGCCAGGCCGAGAAAGCGGTGGATACCGCCGAAGTGGTCCGGGTGGCCGTGGCTGATCACCACATGGTCGATGGTGGCGGGGTCCACGCCCAGCACCCGCATGTTGTGTTCGAGGACCGTGCCGGTGAGCCCGGCGTCGAACAGCACCCGCACGGTGTGCCGGCCCCGGACCGCCTCGACCAGGAAGCTGATGCCGTTCTCCGCCTGGGGCGGGACGCGCTTGGGGTCGAAGTGCTCGATGAGCCCGTACCGGGTGACGCAGTGGTCGTCCACGTGTCCGTCGTCCCGGCCGTCGCCGCCGGTGGGGCTGGCCTGGTCGGGCAGCAGCATGTCCACCTGGTTCTCGACCAGCACGGTAATCGTGACGCTGTCGGCTTGGAACACGCCGCGATCCCCTCCTCGTCGGCGGGGCACCGGCCCCGCCCCTCGTCACGGATCCGGACGGCCCGTACGGTCTCGTCGCACGGGCCGACCCGAAGTATTGTGACTGGTAAGCTACATCACCGCTTAGGAAAATGCATCATCCTGTTCTTTGTGTGTGAGGAGTAGCCCGGTGCCCCCGCGTCCACCTCTTTCCCCTCCCCGTCCCCAGCCCCGTTCCCATCTCTATGTGCCCGCCGACCAGCCACGTTTTCTGCGCAGCGCCGCTCGTACGGAGGCGGACGCGGTCATCCTCGATCTGGAGGACGCCGTCGCGCCCGCGCGCAAGGACGACGCCCGGTCGGCGGCCGTCGGATTCGCCCTCGGCCGTCCCGACGCCGGCGGACCGGAGCTGTGGGTACGGGTCAACGGGGGCGCCCGGGGTCTCGACGACGCCCGCGCCCTGCTCGCCACGGGCCGGATCGACGGCGTCTGGATGCCCAAGGCGACCGCCGGGACCGAGCTGGACACCCTGGCCGCCGCCGTGGGCGCGGCCGTCACCGCGACCGGCGGTTCCGTCGCACTGGGGCTGCTCGTCGAGAGCGCGGAGGGTGTGCTGAGTCTCGCCGTGGCCGCCCGGCACCCGGCCGTGCGCCGGATCCAGCTCGGCGAGGTGGATCTGCGCGCGGATCTGCGGATGGAACCCGACTCGGCCCGTGGGGACGGCCTGCTCGACTGGGCCCGTGGACCGGTCGTCGCGCACACCGTCGCGCACGGGCTGGAGTGCGCCGTCGCGCCCGTCTCCGTCCATACGTCCGACCGGGCGGCGTTCCGCGCCTCCAGCCTGCGGCTGCGCGCTCTCGGGTTCCAGGGCCGCGCCTGTATCCACCCCGACCAGGTCGCCGTCGCCAACGAGGTGTTCGGCACCGATCCCGCCGCGCTGGCCGACGCGCACGCCCTGCTCGATCTCTTCGAGCGGCACGAGCGCGACGGCAGCGGCGCGTTCCGCGACGGGCAGGGCGCGATGGCCGACGCGGCGACGGTACGCAGGGCCCGGGACCTCACCGGACGGACCGCTGTCCCCGCCCGCGAGGACCGACCGGACAGTGCGTAGCCGTCCAGCAGAAACGGACCGCCGGGTACGGAGAGGTACGGAGAGGTACGGAGGGGTACAGAGAGGTACGGAGGGGTACGGAGGTCAGCCGGTGGTGCCGGCGAGGAGCGCGGTGGGGAGCGGCGCCGCGTGCAGCACCGTCAGTCCGGAGACCGCGCGGGTCAGGGCCACGTACAGGCGGCGCAGTCCGGTGCGTTCGTCCGGCTCCCCCGCGACGACCGAGGCCGGGTCGTCCAGGACCACGTAGTCGTACTCCAGGCCCTTCGCCAGCGACGCGGGCACCAGCGTCAGCCGGGAGGCCGCGGTCGTCTCCTCGCCCGGGGAGAGCCAGGGCATGCCCGCCGCGGCGAGCGCCTCGCGCAGCGCGGGGATCCGGCTGTCCGCCGCGATCAGACCGATGGAGCCCTCGTGCGCCAGCGAGCGCTCACAGGCGGCCACGACCGCCGCGTCCAGTCCGGTGGCGTCCGCCACCTCCCGTACCTCCAGCGAGCCCGGGGACTCACGCACCGACTCCACCGCCGTCAGACCCGGCGAGATCTCCGGCAGCAGCCGCGACGCGTACGCGATCACCTCGCGCGGCACCCGGAAGCCCGCCGTCAGCTCCTCGACCACCGCGTCCGTCTTGCCGAGATGGCGCAGTGCCTCCGCCCAGCTGGCGGTGGCCCACGGGGTGGTGCCCTGGGCCAGATCGCCCAGGACCGTGGCCGAACCGGTCGAACAGCGGCGGCCGACCGCGCGGTACTGCATGGGCGAGAGGTCCTGGGCCTCGTCCAGTACGACATGTCCAAGCGAGTGGGTACGGGCGATCAGATCGGCCGTCTCGTCGATCAGCACCGCGTCCGCCGGTGACCACTTCACCGACTTCACACTGCGCGCGGGCTTCTCCCACAGGACCGTCCGCTGTTCGTCCGGCGTCAGCAGCCCCTCCGCGTGCGCGGCCAGGAACTCCGCGTCGGAGAGCAGCCGCAGCACCAGCTTCGCCGGGTCGACCGGGGGCCAGATGGCCTTCACCGCCGCCTTGACCGCCGCGTTGCGCGCCACCGCGTCCTGCACCCGGTCGTCGGGGGCCTCGCCCGCCCGTTCCATCTGTACGAGCACGGCGTGGGCGATCCGCTGCGGAAGGGCCTCGCGCGCGGCGCCGTAGCGCATGTCCCGGGCCAGCAGCTGCTCGACGATCTCGCCGAGTTCGTACGCGGGCACCCGCCACCGCCGGGAGCCGCGCACCACCACGACGCCCTCGGCCGGCGCGGTGACATGGGAGCGCACGGCCCGGCGCAGGATCTCCGCCATCCTGGCATCGCCCTTGAGCACGGCGGCGGGCGCGGGGTCCGTGCCGCGTACGTCGACGGAGGCGACCAGCGCGTCCACCGTCGACTGCCGCACATCCAGCTCGCCCAGCGCGGGGAGGACCTGCTCGATGTAGTGGAGGAAGGACGCGTTCGGTCCGACGACCAGCGTGCCGGTACGGGCCAGCCGCTCGCGGTGCGCGTACAGCAGATACGCGACCCGGTGCAGACCGACTGCCGTCTTACCGGTGCCTGGGCCGCCCTGGACGCAGACCGTGCCGCCGAGATCGCTGCGGACGATCTCGTCCTGCTCCGGCTGGATCGTCGCGACGATGTCCCGCATGGGGCCCACGCGCGGCCGTTCGATCTCGGCCTGGAGGAGCTTGCTGGAGCGCGCCTCCTCGGCGGGATCGGAGAGACGCTCGTCCTCGTACGCGGTGAGGTCCCCGCCCGTGTAACCGAAGCGGCGGCGCAGCCCGACATCGTGCGGGTCCTTCTTGGAGGCCCGGTAGAACGGCTGGGAGACGGGGGCGCGCCAGTCGATGACCATGGGGTCGCCCTCGGCGTCATGGACATGGCGCCGGCCGATATAGAAGCTGTCGCCCTCGGCGCCCTCGGCCTCCGCCGCTCCCACGGGGTGCAGATAGTCGAGCCGGCCGAAGAAGAGCGGGGTGTGGGAGAGATCGGCGAGCGCCTTGACGCGCTCCTCGATCTGGGCCTCCAGGACGGCGGCGTTGACCCAGTTCGCGGTGACATCGCGGATGTCGAGCGCCTGGACGTCCTCGCGCATCGCGCGGAGCGCGGAACGGGAGGCGCTGAGATGCGCGCGCTCGCTCGCCAGCGGGTCGGCGGGGCCGGCGGGAGCGGCTGGATCGGCCGGTCCTGCGGGACCGGCTGTGGGGCCGGCGGGATGGACGGGACCCGCGGGGGGCGCGTCGGGCAGGGTCGGGTCGGACTCGTACGCGGGCACGGTGTTGCCTCCGGGCTGTACGCGCACCGACGGGCCGCGAGCCCGTCGGTCGGCGTGGATCACATCATGGCGGTGGCCGTCCGGTTTCCGTCCGGACGACGGCACTCCGCTGAGGGAGGCGGGCAAGGTGGGCGATTGTAGCCAGCGGGCGAAGCGCGGGCGAATGTTTTTCCCGGCCGGGCCCCCTGGCCGGGCCGCCGGGACCGTGCCACGCCCCGCCGTGCCAGTCCCGTAGGGTCCGCCCCGCCGTGCCCCGCCGGGACCGTCCCGTAGGGGAGACCCCGTATGCCGGGAGTCGTACAGGTCACCGGGCCCGGAGTCGTACGTAGCGCTGTGTGAGGTTCCGCCCATGGGTCGATGTGTACCGGCGGGCGTGAATCCATGATGGATGTATGAGTACAGCAGCCTTCACCCCAGCCCATGCCCCGCACGGCGCGTCACCGCCCGGCGCGACCGCCTCGGGGTCCGCCCCCCACCCCGCCCACCATGTCGGCAACACCGTGCGCGCGGTCAAGGTCTTCGTGAGCACCGCGTTCCGGGTGGCCGTCCTCGGGGAGTACGCGGAGGAGGCCGGTATCACCCGTGGCCACCGGCTCTGAGGGGCGTTCCCATGGGGCTGGTCCGAGGGACTTGAGGGAGGCCCCCGACCCCCTGATCCACTAGGGTCGCGGCCGTGACCTATCGGACCGTGACGCCCCGCTCACTCGCCGCAGCGGGCGTGCTCGCCCTGTCGCTGGCCGCATTCGCCACTCTCTGCGTCGCCCGGCACATCCCGATGGCCGACACGCTCGTCTACCGGGCGGAAGGCGCGGCCGTCGTCGGCGGCACCGATCTCTACGGGTTCACGGTCACCCGGTGGCAGCTGCCCGCCACCTATCCGCCCTTCGCGGCGATCCTCTTCGTCCCCACCACCTGGCTGCCCGTCGACGCCCTCAAGGTCGTCTTCGTCATCGGGAACGTCGCGCTGCTGGCCCTCTTCGTACGGCTGTCCTGGCGGTTCGCGGGGCTGCCCGCCGGTCCCGTGCCCCTGCTCGTCGCCGTCGCCGCCGGGCTCTGGCTCGAACCCGTCTTCCAGACCGTCCTGTTCGGGCAGATCAATCTCGCCCTCGCCTGCCTTGTCCTCTGGGACCTGTCCAGACCCGAGCACGCGCTGGGCAAGGGCTTCGCCCTCGGGGTCGCCGCGGGCATCAAACTGACCCCGGCCGTCTTCATCGTCTATCTGCTGGTGACCGGGCGCGTACGGGCCGGGCTGACCGCCCTCGCCTCCCTCACCGCCACGGTGCTGCTGGGTGTGCTCGTACTGCCGCAGGCCAGCGACGAGTTCTGGACCCGGCGTGTCTTCGAGACCAGCAGGGTCGGCAAGGCGTGGATCATCGACAACCAGTCGCTGCAAGGGCTGCTGGCACGCGTCCTGCACACCCCGGAGCCGGGCGCGGTCTGGACGGCGGCCGCCGTCGTCACGGCGGCCGGCGGACTGTGGATGGCGCGTACGGCCGTCGTACGGGCGGGGTCGGAGCGCTGGGGCGTACTGGTCACCGCGCTGACCGCGCTGCTGGTGTCGCCGATCAGCTGGTCGCACCACTGGGTGTGGTGCGTACCGCTGCTGGCGGTGCTGATCGCGGAGCGGCGGTTCCGTACGGCGGCGGCGGTCGGGGTGGTCTGGACGGCGCGCAGCTTCTGGGCCGTACCGCACGAGGGCGAGCTGGATCTCCGGCTGGCCTGGTGGCAGCAGCCGGTGGCGTCGCCGTACGCGCTGTGCGCCCTGGGGCTGCTGGCGTTCGCGGGCTGGCGTACGGGGACGGGCACGGGCATGGCGCGGGCGCGTACGGGCCCGGCCCTGCCCACACCGCGCGCCGAGTCGGTCCGGGCCCGGGTCCAGGGGTGAGTACGCGCGTTCAGGGGGCCCAGGGGATCCCGGGGTGAGTACGCGTTCACGGTGAGTACGCGCGTCCGGGGGGTACGTCGGCGGGCACGGGCTGAGCACCCGCTTTGCGCGGGACCCAGGCCCGTGCCCGTGCACCCGGGCCGCTGCCCCGTGTCCGCCCCGGCTCAGTTCTCCGTGAGCAGCTCGTCCGCGTCCACGATCCGGTACGCGTACCCCTGCTCCGCGAGGAATCTCTGCCGGTGCGCCGCGAAGTCCTGGTCGATGGTGTCCCGGGCGACGACCGAGTAGAAGCGCGCCTCGTGGCCGTCCGCCTTGGGGCGGAGCACCCGGCCCAGACGCTGGGCCTCCTCCTGGCGGGAGCCGAACGTACCCGACACCTGGATCGCGACCGTCGCCTCCGGCAGATCGATCGAGAAGTTCGCGACCTTCGACACGACGAGCACCGAGATCTCGCCCTGCCGGAACGCCTCGAAGAGCAGCTCGCGCTGCGCGTTGCTGGTCTCGCCCTTGATGACGGGCGCGTCGAGATGCTCGCCCAGCTCGTCGAGCTGGTCGATGTACTGGCCGATGACGAGCGTCTGCTCGCCCCGGTGCTTGCGTACCAGCGCCTCCGTCACCTTCCGCTTGGTCGCGGTCGTCGCGCAGAACCGGTACTTCTCCTCCGTCTCGGCGGTCGCGTACGCGAGACGCTCGCTGTCGGTGAGATTGACCCGTACCTCGACACAGTCCGCGGGGGCGATATAGCCCTGCGCCTCGATCTCCTTCCACGGCGCGTCGAACCGTTTCGGCCCGATCAGCGAGAAGACGTCCGACTCCCGGCCGTCCTCCCGTACGAGCGTCGCGGTCAGCCCGAGCCGGCGGCGGGCCTGGAGATCGGCGGTGAACTTGAAGACGGGCGCGGGCAGCAGATGCACCTCGTCGTAGACGATCAGACCCCAGTCACGGGAGTCGAACAGCTCAAGGTGCGGATAGACGCCCTTACGACGGGTCGTCAGCACCTGGTACGTGGCGATGGTGACCGGGCGGATCTCCTTCCTCGTACCGCTGTACTCGCCGATCTCGTCCTCGGTGAGCGAGGTGCGCTTCACCAGCTCGTGCTTCCACTGCCGGGCGGAGACGGTGTTGGTGACCAGGATCAGGGTCGTCGCCTTGGCCTCGGCCATCGCACCCGCCCCGACCAGCGTCTTTCCCGCGCCGCAGGGGAGGACGACCACACCGGAGCCACCGTGCCAGAAGCCCTCGACGGCCTGCTTCTGATACGGGCGCAGCGCCCAGCCGGTCTCGTCCAGCTCGATGGCGTGCGCCTCGCCGTCGACATAACCGGCGTGGTCCTCGGCCGGCCAGCCCAGCTTGAGGAGCGTCTGCTTGATCTGGCCGCGCTCGGAGGGGTGCACGGCGACGGTGTCCGGGTCGATCCGGGCGCCGACCAGCGGCTGGACCTTCTTGGAACGGAGGATCTCCTCCAGCACCGGACGGTCCGTGGAGGTCAGGACGAGACCGTGGGTGGGGTGCTTGGAGAGGGTGAGCCGGCCGTAGCGCGCCATCGTCTCGGCGACATCGACGAGCAGGGCGTGCGGTACGGGATACCGCGAGAACGCCACCAGCGCGTCGACCACCTGTTCGGCGTCATGTCCCGCGGCACGGGCGTTCCACAGTCCGAGCGGGGTCAGCCGGTAGGTGTGGATGTGCTCGGGAGCGCGCTCCAGCTCGGCGAACGGCGCGATGGCGCGGCGGCAGGCGTCCGCCTGCTCGTGGTCGACTTCGAGCAGCAGTGTCTTGTCACTCTGGACGATGAGAGGTCCATTCACAGCGGCGCCCTTTCCGTTGCCAAACGACCAGTGTCGCGCATCCCGAGCGGATCCGGACCGGAGAACTTCCCAGGGCTTACGCCGACGTGGCGGGGGCACCAGGGTGCTATGACCGCTGAGACGGAAGGAACCGGGCCGGACAGAGCCGCTCGGACGGGTGTGTCCGGGGGCAGGTCGCGGGGCAGGCCGCGCGGCAGGTCCCGGGATGTGAAGGCGGGCGGGTCCGCGCGTATGCCGTCGCGTACGTCGTCGCGTAGGTCATGGGGCCGGACCGTGGTGCGGATCCTCATCGTGTCCGTGGCGCTCGTCGCGCTGGTGGTCTTCTCCGCCGTGCTGGCCAAGCTGACGCTGACGCCGTCCCCCGCGTCGGCCGAGATCGCGGGCGCCAATCTGCGGCCGGGGCGGTCACTGCGCCAGTACCTGGAGGACTACACGTTCCTCGCCGCCTGCAAGCAGATCGGCGGCAATCTGGTCCTGGGCGCGCCTTTCGGGCTGCTGCTTCCGGTGCTTGTACCGCGCAGGATGCGCATGCTGCGGGTGGTGATGCTCACCGCGGTGGTGATGGTGCTGGTGGAGCTGGCGCAGGGCGCGATCGTCCAGGGGCGGGCCTTCGACGTGGACGATGTGATCCTGAACACAGGCGGCGCGTTGATCGCGTATCTGCTCCTGGGACGGCGGATCGGCCGTCGCTTCCACGCGCTGGAGGCGGTACCGGAGAAGCCGGGCAAGCCGGAGAGGCCGGGCAAGTCGCGGAAGCCGAAGAGGCCGAAGATGCCGTGGACGCGGTCGGCGAAGCCCGTGAAGCCCGCGAAGCCGGTGAAGCCCGCGAAGGGCAGGGCGACCGGCTGACCCGGCCCGCCCCATCCACTGACCGGTCCGACCCGGTTCGACCCGACTGAACCCGCTCTGATCCCGCTGATCCGGGCGGGAGACCGCGCTTCTCTGCGGTTCGTGTACGAAATTGTTGTCCACATACTTGAAGAGCGTGCGGAGTGTCACTACCTTCCCGTGGTTGAAAGCGGCACCAGTGTTCCACCACCGTCGAGGAAGGCACTTCGCCCATGAAGAAGCCCTTGAGCCGCCGCACGTTCCATCAACTCGCCATGACTCCCCTGCTCACGGCCCCGGCCGTGCTGCGCCCCGGGACCTCCGCCGCCGCGGCCGGCACCCCCGCCACCTCCAGCGGAGGGCCGGTGTCGGCGCGGCGCGCCGAGACCGTCCGGGCCATGCGGCGGGCCGCCGCGTTCATGGACGGGACCGTCTCCTACAGAGGTGGCTACGTCTGGAACTATCTGCCCGACCTCTCCGTCACCTGGGGCGAGATGGAGGCCAAGCGCACCATGTGCTGGGTCCAGCCCCCCGGCACCCCGTCCGTCGGGCACAGCATGCTCGACGCGTACCACGCGACCGGCGAGGAGGTCTGCTACCGGGCCGCCGCGCGGACCGGTCTCGCGCTCGTCGAGGCCCAGCTCCCCGTCGGCGGCTGGAACTACATCCACGACTTCGCCGGTGAGGAGTCCCTGCGCGACTGGTACGCGACGATCGGCGCCAACGGCTGGCGGCTGGAGGAGTTCCAGCACTACTACGGCAACGCCACCTTCGACGACGCGGGCACCTCGTCCGCCGCCCAGCTCATCCTGCGGCTGTACGCGGAGCGCCGCGATCCGCGCTTCAAGCGCTCGCTCGACCGCGTCATCGGGTTTCTGCTCGCCTCGCAGTTCAGGGGCGGGGCCGCCGACGGCGGCTGGCCGCAGCGCTTTCCGGCGTTCCCGGGATCGGTCAGCCGTACGCCCTGGCCCGAGAAGCGTCCGCCGTGGCTGCCCGCCGGGGTACGGCACGGCATGGAGGACGGCGAGTACACCCAGCAGGTCACCTTCAACGACGACGTCCTGGGCGAGAACATCAAGTTCCTGCTGATGTGCGTCTCGACGCTCGGGCGCCGCGATCTGATCGGTCCCGTCACACGGGCGATGGAGTGTCTGCGCCGGATGCAGCAGCCGGGACCGCAGGCGGGCTGGGGCCTCCAGCATCTCTCCCGGGCCAAGGGCGGCCGGCCCGCCGGGGCGCCGGCGGGAGCCCGCTCGTACGAACCGCGCGCCCTCGCCACCCACACCACCCAGACCAATGTCCAGCAGCTCTTCCACTACTTCCGGCTGACCGGCGACCGCGCGTATCTGCGCCGGGTGCCCGAGGCCCTCGACTGGCTGGAGAGCTGCCGGCTGACGAGCACCCAGACAGCGGAGAACCCGCTGCTGGCGGGCCGTACGCACCCGACCTTCGTCGAACTCGGCACGAACCGGGCGCGCTTCGTCCACCGCTTCGGCTCCAACATCCGCAACGGCGCGTACTACAACGACCACGACCACAGGGACACGCTCAGCCACTACTCGGCGGGGCGCTCCGTCGACGTGGCCGGTCTGCGCGCGACCTACGAGGAACTGGCCGCGCTGACCCAGGCCCAGATCGCCGCTCTGCGCGCCCGGTCGCCGCTGTCGCCCGCCAACGCGCACGGCGGGCGCATCCCGCTGCCGCGCTACTTCTCGCCGCGCGATCTTCAGCTGTCCGATCTGCTGCGGGACGCGCCGCTGCCCCTGCCGGTGGTGACGGACGCGGAGGCGGCGGCGCTGGTGGCCGGTCTCGGGACGCGGGACCACTGGCTGACGCCGATGGACGCGGTCACCAATCCTTACCGGGGGCCGGGCTCGACGGAGCCGTACGACGGCAGGGCGTATATGAGCAAGCACGTCGGCGACACCCGCGACACCTCGCCGTACGGACCCACGGACCCGCCGCTGGAGCCGCCGTACCGGCCCGCCGAGCCGCCGCTGTGCATCAGTTCCGCCGCGTATGTGGCGAACATGGCCAAGCTCGTCGGATACGTGGCGGCGCCCTGAGGCCGGGCCGGGTACGTGACGGCGGCCCGACCCTCAGGTACGTGACGGCGGCCCGGCCTCGGCTCCGTGGCGGCGTCTTGCGGCCGGGTACGTGACGGCTTCTACGCGGGGTCGTCGGCCAGTTCGGCGACCCCGGTGATCCGGTGCAGCGGGTACGTACGGATCTCGTCCGCGGTGTGGTCGTACGCCGTCACATAACCGCCCTCCACCCGCACGGGGGCGATGACCCGCTGGCTGGCCGCGCCGTCCGCGTTGACGTAGCCGATCCAGACCGCCGAGCCCGTCATGGCGGCGGCCTGGACGGTCGCGAGGGTCTCGGCCGAGGTCGTACGGGGGAGTTCGCCGTTCCCGGCGGCGGCCGCGGCCGCGGCGGCGACCGCCGCCGCCGACAGGGGCGCGGACGGCTCCGGCACCTGGACCGGCTTGCGGACGACCGTGGCCGCCAGGTCCCCCGCCTTGATCGCTCTCACCGCCGCGCCGAGCAGCGTCGTGTCCGGCACCGGCGGCCCGTCCGGGACCGGCGCGGGCGCGGCTCTGGGCGGGGTCCGGTGGGCATGGGCGCGGGTGATCATCACATCGCCCTCGGCGGACTCGGCGGCGGGTGCGAACCCCATGGTGCGCAGCCCGTCGAGGAGCGTCGTCGGATCGGCGTGGGCGGACAGGACGGTCGGGGCGAGACGGCGCAGCCGCAGCCCCTGCGACCGCTTGTCCGCGACGATCTCGTCGAGTACGGCCTCGTCGTCGCAGCGTACGTACGCGGAGGCCGAACCGACCCGGAGATGGCCGTGCTTGCGCGCCACATCGTCGATGAGATACGCGAGCGGCTGGGGAACGGGCGTGCGGCTGTGGGCCTTCAGGAAGTCATGCAGATCGGAGGCGGACTGCCCGGCGTCGAGCGCGCGCCGTACCGATCCCGGAGTGAACCGGTAGACGGTCGCCCCGCCCTTGGACTCGACATCGGCGGCGATGGAGAGCAGCTCGGCGAGCGGGCGCAGGAGCGGGCCCGGCGCGACGGCGGTCAGATCGGCCTGGAGCAGGACATGGTCGAGGGGTTCGGGGAGCAGCGGCGCGAGCGCGGCGGCGGCGCGGAGCCCGGCGGCGGTGAGTTCGGCGCTGGTGCGCACGGCCCCGTCCCCCGGTCGCGGTCCGCCGAGACCGCCGTCCGCCGGGCGCGGTCCGCCACGGCCGGCACCGGTGACTCCGCCGTCGCCCGAGCGCGGTCCGCCGAGACCCGCGTCCGCCGCGCGTGTGTCGGTCGTACGCGTACCCGCCGCGCGTGTGTCCGCCGCGCGTGTGTCACGGCCGTCCGGGGAGCTCCGCGCGAGCAGCGCCCGGCCGTGCGACGAGATCGCGCCCCGGCCGGTGACCCCCAGCATCTCGGCCTCGTTCAGGGTCCAGGCCGCGAGCCGTGAGCGCAGATCGTCGGACCGGCCCGCGGAGGACGCGCCGCGCAGCGGACGTTCCCAGCGCAGCCGCGCCAGCAGTGATTCGGGGTCGGGGGCCGTGCCCTCGGGGAGGGTGGCGAGGAGTTCCAGGATCCGGCGCCGTACCTCGGGCGCGGGACCTCGGTCCAGGTCCGGGCCGAGGGCCGCGAGCGTACGGCCCTTGCTGTCCTGGCTGCCGACCAGGCCCGCCGTACGGGTCGCCGTCAGCCAGGCGGTGGCGAGCCGGGCCCAGCGCTCGGGCGAGGACAGTTCCTGCCAGTCGTCGTAGGCGGGTGTCGGCGCGTACCGCTCGTCCGGTTCGCCGTCCGTGGCCAGCAGCCCCGCCGTGTAGGCGAGTTCGACCCAGAAGGCGGCCACGGACTCGGAGACGTCCAGGGCGGCGGCGGTGCGCTTGAGATCACGTACGGAGAGTCCCCCGGCGCGCAGGACGTTGGGACCGCCCTCGTTCCAGTCCTTGGCCAGCTCCTCGACGGTGGCGAGCGTGGTGTACGCCTGGGCGGCGGCCGTACTGTCCACGATGTGCGCACGGTTTCCGGCGTTCGCGGAGCCGCCTGCCGAGCCACTCGCGGAGCTTCCCAGTGAGCCGCCAAGCGAGCCGCCTGCCGAGCCGCCCGCCACCTCGGACGCGCGGGGCGCGACATCGGGTGCGACGGGCTCCGGCGTACGGTGCGCGCGCCCGGCGCGCAGATGCAGCGCGGCCTCACGCGGCAGTACGACGGTACGGGTAGTCGCGGGCAGCAGCAGCCCGCGGTCCCGCAGCCACTGCACGGGCGGGGTCGGGCTCGATGTGACCTCCCCGTACGGCGGTCCCCACACCAGCCGGTCCAGCACCGACAGCGCCTCCATCGGCGCGGTGTCGAGCAGGGCGGCCATCCGGGTGCGGTCGGTGAAGAGCGCGGTCAGCGAGGCGACGGCGGAGACCGGATCGTGGGTGGAGGGCAGCCGGGCCGCGGCCAGGATCTCCTGGAGACGGCCGGGGGACATCCCGGAGGTGGCCTCGGCGACGGTCGGACCGAGACCGGTCGGCGAGGGATGCGTGGGGGACGGCGCGAGGAGTTCACGGGCGGTACGGACCAGCCGCAGCCGGTCGTCACCACCCCAGATCAGCGCCCGGTCACGGAGCGTACGCACGGCGCAGGGCAGCGCCGCCTCGATCCGGGGATCGCCCTCGTCGCCGGTCAGCAGCGCGCGCAGCGTCTCGTACGGCGCGGGCTCCGGCGCGACGGCCAGCGCCTCCGCGGTCTGGAGCGTGAACCGGTCGAGGCGTTCGAGGGCCCGTACGACCGAGGCACGGGTGCCCGCGCGTGTCGCGAGCTGCGAGAGATCGCTGGGTACGGGGGTGAGCAGATCGGGTCGGGCGCGCAGCAGGGCGGCCAGGGAGTCGTCGCTCTGGGTACGCAGGGCCTCCGCGAGCGTCCGCGGTGGCGTACCGCCGGTTCCTTCGGGCACGTGCGCCTCCTGCTCAGCCTTCGCGGTTCCCCATCCGTTCCACGTTAGCCCCTGAGGGGCGCTCCGCCCGCGCCGCGGGGCCCGGGGTCGGCGGCGGGTGTGATGCCGAGTCTGCTTCGAACCTTCTCCGTACGGGGGGTACGGCGCGCGTGTTCGGGGTGGACGTTCGGGGATGACTCCGACACCATCGCGTGTGGCGGCGCGCTTGTGCGGAGGACTGTGTGGGGATCGAGAGCGACCAGCTCGTCTACGACTACCTGAGTCGTGTCGGTGACGCGGCGCAGCAGCGGCAGCTGCCGTCCGGGGACCGGATGAGGCTGGTGTCGACGCTGCGGAACGAGATCGACCGGCAGCGCGGGAAGTTCGGCGGTGACAGCCCGGCGGCCGTCCGCCGGATCCTGGGGCGGCTGGGGACACCGGACGCGGTGGTGGAGGCGGCGTCGTCGGGCGGCGAGGACCGGCGCGGGGGATGGGGCCGGACCGCCGCCGAACCGGAGGAGCCGCGGGCGGCCGTGCCCGAGCAGCGGAAGACGGAACCGGTCTTCACGGAACAGGACCTCGTCCTGCCGGAACAGCGGACGGGCCCGCAGCCCGCGGCCTTCGGCGAGCCGGACTGGTGGCGGATCGGACTGGGTCCGATGGACGCGGGGGCGGGCGAGCGGGGGATCCTGGCGGGGATCGAGATCCCGGAGATACTCGAACCGCCGCCGGAGGATCCGGACGAGAAGAAGGACGGCGAGGGCGCGGAGGACAAGGCGGCGGAGTCGTCTGCCCGTGGCCGCTGGCGCGCGCTGCTGCGCCGCGGGAAGGCGGGAAAGGCCGGGACGACCGAGAAGGCCCCGGAGGAGAAGAAGGCACCCAAGGCTCCCAAGACCGAGAAGGCGGCCGTCCCGAAGAAGGGCGGACTCTCCAACCCCTTCCTGCTGCTGGCCGCCGCGCTGCTGGTGGTGGGCGCGTTCACCGGCACCTGGCTGGCCCTGATCGGCGGCTGGCTCCTCGCCTACGCCTCCCGCACCCTCTCCCGGGCCGAGGCGAAATGGGCGGTCTTCGGCCTCCCCGGCATCTCGGCGGCAGGCGGCCTGATCTGGCTCTGGGGCCGGATGGACGGCCGCTGGGGCGCCCCGATCCCGGACACCGCCATGGCCGAAGCGCTGGCGGACACCTGGCCACCGGTCCTCCGCACGGCGGCGGTGACCTCGGCGCTGTACCTGATCTGGCGGGCCCGCCGCAGGTAGACCGCCGCCCGGCAGTGCCCTCAATCGCCGGGCGGGCTGGTTCTCCGGCGTTCGTCCGGTGCGGGCGGGCTTGAACTCACGGACGGGAAGCCCGCCGGGTGGCGCCGTTCGGCCACACCACGTCCACCGGGAGGCCGGCCTCGCGCGCTTCGATCACCACATCCGCCGTGCCGCCGCCCTTGCCGGTCGGGGGCTCGCCGTTCCATACCGCGACCAGCCGGTCGGCCCGCTTCAGCAGCTCCGCGTTGGCGCCCTCGTATGCCGCCCGGTTCGCCGTCTCGTACGGCATCACCACCACCTCGGCCGCCTCCCGCACCAGGAGATCAAAGACCGGAGCGTGGTCCGGCTTCACCTTCTTCTCCCGGTAATCCCGAGAGGGAATCACCACCACCAGCCGCCCCCCGAGCGCACGGACCTCCTGCGCGAACAGACTGTCCGCTCCGGCCGCGATGCACGACACCCCGGTGAGGTCCCCGCGATACGGCACCAACACCTCACGCAACGCGGCCCGCACGAGCGCCGCGCTTTCCTCGGTGAGGTCCATGTGCCCGGTCACAGCCAGTGTCGTCATGCGCCTACCTCTCAACTCGACAGCAGGCCTCGTACAAAGCCTGGACTCTGGGGTGTTCAGTGTCCACCGTGAGCGTGACCATGTCGGCCGACACCGATCCGAGCAGCGCGTCGTGGATCTGCCGCGCACGTCCGGTACCGCGCCATCGGGGAATCACCATGAGTTCGGACAGAGCGAACACGGAGCCCTTGAGGCCGGAGGGACGCCGGTGCCCCTTCCACCAGCCGCTCGCGCTTCAGATCCATGGGGCGGACTCCCCTATCCACTCGGTGACTTCGAGGGCTGGGCCCGGTTACGACGCGGCTCTTGTGCGGGGTGTTGCGTTGAGCCGGTCGGGCGGGGCCTCAGAACCCCGGCATCGGCTGGTTCCGGGACTGTTCCACTTCTGACATGAGGAGGCGCAGGGTCAGGGAGTGCTTTTCCGGCGGCAGCGCGTCCAGAGCCTTGCGTGCGTAGTCCGCCCCGCCCCGCTTGTCTCCGGATCGGGCGATCATGAGACCCCTGTGCATTTCAAGGTGTGTCGCGAACCGGGGCAGTGAAGCGGGCAGTTCCCGCTTCGCCGCCTCCTGGGCCTCCACGGCCGTTGTCTCGTCACCCAGGCGCGCGGCGAGCAGCGAGACAAAGACGTTCATGCGCCACCAGGGAACGGCGTAGTCCGACGTCTGTTCGTACGATCCGGCGGCGTCGAAAGTCCTGCGGCCTTTGTTCATGAGTGCGCGTGCGGCGGCGAAGTCCCCCCGGATCGCCGCCGCGTGGGCCTTTCCCATCATGGCGTTCAGCAGTCCCAGAGACGGCTTGTCACTGATGGCCATGGCCTGGTCCGCGAGCATGTCGGCGACTCCGAGCGACGCGCCTTCGTAACCGAGCGCGATGGCCGCCCGGCCCCGGACCCACACCCGCGCCTGGTCGTCACCGGACCGGTCGGCGGCCTCGGCGGCGAGCCGGTACCAGTTCACCGCCTTCGACCCGTCCGAGCCCGGAAACGTCTTCGCGTACAGCGTCATGAGCCGAGCGGCCACGGACCACAGCCGGTCATTCTCCAACTGCTGCTGAACCACTACCAGTTCACCGGACACCCGGCGCTGGATGTCGGCGGCACCGAGGCTCATGTACTCAGTCCCGTAAGTGGCCAGCTTGCTTTCCCAGTCGTCCGCTGACGGCCCACCACGAAGGCGCGCGGAGAACCCCGTACTGAGCAAGTCGGATGCGACCACCGGGGCTATGGCCGTCGCGGCGACATCGGACGGGAACGTTCTGCGCTTCACTTCTCACCTTCAAGAACAGCTAGGGGCACGTCAAGGACGGCCGAGAGACTCCGGAGGTGGAACGGTCCTGCGTCCGACCAGGCGAACATGGGCTGCCCGTCGGGTGACTTCGGTGAGCTGAAAACCGTCCGGGACGGCCATGGTTCGGGTCGAATCCATGTCGGGCGACCATGAGTACGGCGTTTTCGGAAGATAGGCGATCACTTGATCAACCAATCCCGTTGAAGTGATCGGAGACATTTCATCGATCGCGCCGGACAGCAGAATGGATCGCGCCCCTGTGTCGCGGAGGACTCTGATCGCCTCGGCGGGATCGCCGGTCAACGATCCGTGTGGAAGCTGGAATACACCGTTACCGTGACTGCCTGGCCTCCCTTCTTCGATGCCGCCTTGGCCGATCATGAGATCGTACGACTCCCGAAGTGAATTCATCTCCTCAAGTGCGACCCCCTGCGTGAGAGAGGCATCGGGGTTTCCATCCGCACTCGCTTCGTAGATCCAGGTAATGAAGGGGCGGTCGTCCTTCAGGGAGGCTCGCCAAGGACCCAGAACGAGAAGCGCCTCGTCCTCCAGACAGCCCTGCTCGACTTCCATACCGGCTTTCCGTAGAAGCGCCGCCCCGCCTTCGCCGCGCGACGTCGGATCCATCACGGCAATGAGAACTTTGGTGACTTTCGCGTCGATCAGAGCTTCACGGCATGGCGGCGTGCGTCCGTAGTGGTTGCACGGCTCCAGTGTGACGACAGCTGTCCCGCCCTCCGCCCGCTTGCCGGCGGCGGTAAGAGCATTGACTTCTGCGTGTGACTCGCCCTTGCGTACGTGATACCCCTCGCCAAGGGGCCGCCCGTCACGGTCGAGAATCACGCAGCCAACAGGAGGGTTGGGGCTGGTCGACCCCAGCCCCTGAGCGGAAATCGCGATGGCACGGCGCATGGCAGCCATCTCATGGGCATTCATGACGTCAGAAATCCGTCCCTTCTCTGGTGGCGCCGAACAATTGAGACACCGTACGGACCGAAGCTGGACTGTGGCGCCTGTGCTGCCCCGTTGCCCCGCCCAGCGTTGACGGCACGACGACCCCGGCAGGGCTGGACTTGATCTATACCGTGCCTGTCAGGTCAACCCTGCCCATAGCCCCCTGCCACCTCGGAGATCTCCGGTACTTCTCTTCGAGGTTCTGGCGGCGACCTCGACGCCCTGGCCTGAGCCCGGGTGGGACGAAGGGGGGGCGAAGAGCCCCGCCGTTCGGAGGGGTGAGGCTTGGGGAACGGCGGGGGTCAGTGTTGCGGTGTGCGGGTCATGTGGCGGGGGTACGGGTGAACTCGCCCGTCTTGGCGGCCTCTATGAACGAGGTGAACGCGTTGGCGGGGATGTCCAGGACCGGACCGTTCGGGTTCTTGGAGTCGCGGACGGGGACCACGCCGCGCGGGGCGGCGAGGTTGGCGGCGACCTCCACGCAGGCGCCGCCGTTCTCGCTGTAGGAGGACTTGATCCAACGGGGGGATTGAGTCGTCACGGGGTGCCCTTTCGTAACTGCTCGATCATGGCCACGGAGGCCGCCTTGGAGAGAGCTTCGGGCTGTAGCTGATGGTAGGCCGTCAGCACGGGCATTGAGGGGCAGAAGCGGCACGGTGGGGACGTGCGGGCTCCGATCAGCCGGCGGAGGAAGTGGGCGTTGCGACGCTGTCGGTCGAGGACCCCCGCGCTGGTCATTTCGGTCCCGCACGCTGCGTCCTCAGGATGAGGTGTCCTTCGTCGTCGTACGCTGGAATCGGAAAGGACGGTGGCGCATGTCGGATGAACTGGCCAGCAACGTAAGGAAGTACCGGCGCGCTGCGGGGTGGAGTCAAGAGGAGCTGGCACACCATGCCGGGCTCTCTGTCGGACCTGTTCGCAGGATCGAGCAAGGGCATGACGGGGTGCGTATGGAGACCCTGCACGCCATCGCCCGCGCCTTCGACGTGAGGACGTCCGCGCTCATGGCCTCAGGCGTTCCCGCGCCTGTCGCGCACGACAACTCCAGCGGAATGCATTTGCGTGATCTTCGAATCGCTTTGACACCGGCCGTTGGACTCGGTTCGGTGAGTGCTCCCGCCGGAGACGAGCCGGATCTGTCGCGGTTGCGGCGCATGACACATGACAACTCCGTCCTCTACTTCGAGGACAGCTACCGGAGCATTGCGGCCGACCTTCCGGCTCTCATCCTTGCCGCGAACGACGCGGTTGCCTACTACGACTCGGGCGAGGAGCGCGCGAAGGCTCTGGTGGCCCGTTCTCAGGCTCTGCAACTGGCAGGCCGGTATCTGACGCAGATCAGGCAGTACGACCTCGCTCATGGGGCCGTCCGGGTGGCTATCGCCGACGCCAAGGCGGCGGGGAACCAGCTCGTCGCGGCTTCCGGGGTCGGCGGCATGTGCTGGATGCTCATGCGGACCGAGCGGTTCGACGAGGCGGAGGACATCGCCGTAGCGACGATGGATCTGATCGAGCCGAAGATCACCGGAGCGACACCCGACGAGTACGCGACATGGGGTGGCCTGGCGATGGAGGCAGCCGCCGCGGCGGCCCGGAACAACCGCCCCAAGGAGGCCAAGGCGCTACGCAAGGCGGCCGGCACAGCCGCGAAGGCGGTGGGTTCCACGCACAAGAATCTGTTGCGTCACTGGTCGATGTTCGGGCCCGTCACCGCGTCCATGAAGGAGCTGGAGGACTTCATGGTCGCCGGGGACGCGCGTGCGGTGATCCGCAAGTCCGACGAGGAAGCGAACCTCAAAGAGGAGAACTGGAAGAGACTGGGCGGTCCCAGCACCAATGACGGGAACCGCTACCGGCTCGACCTCGCTCGCGCACATGTCCGCGCAGGCGATCCCACCGCCGCCATGGAGGAGCTGTCCCGCCTCGACGAGATCGCGCCTGAGTGGTTCCGTCACCAGTCGTCCGCCGCGATCACCTTCGAAGAGGTGACGCGGAAGCGGCGCACCCTCACCACGGAGATGCGGGAAGTCGGCACTCACCTCGGCGTTTTCGCGTAACTGCATCGCGCCAATGCACTTCTGATGGCACGTCATGAAAAGTGCATAACTTCTGTCTGGCTGGCCGCATTCCGTTGTCTCTACTTTGACGAACATGGCGAGAAACCAGCAGAGGGATTGCAGCATCGTGCTGCGGTGGAGCGGTCACCCGAGGTGTGTGGCGCTGGCGCGGCTGGAGTTGCGTAAGGCGCTGGCGGATTGGGGGCTGTCGGTCCTGGAGGACTCGGCCACTCTGATCCTGTCGGAGCTGCTGACGAACGCGGGCGTGCACGCGAAGGTGACACCGGAACAGACCATCGAGACGCGGTACTTCCGCAGTTCGGGCGCTTTACGGATTGAGGTGCACGATGGTTCGGAAGCGTGTCCGCTTCCGCGTGTGCCGGATCCGGAGGCGGTGAATGGGCGGGGGCTCTTTCTGGTCGATGCGTTGGCGGACGCTTGGGGGGTGGCTGAGCGGACCGGGCGGCCGGGGAAGGTGATCTGGGCGGACCTTTCCGTGCAGGGGGCGGCCGAACGCAACACCGCGCCGGCCGAGGGCGGAAGGTCCGGACGTGGCTGACCTGCCAAAGCCGGGCGCGGGCGGACGGCTTCCGGTGGGGGCGTTTTCGCGGCCGGATGTCGTGCCGTATATCGCGTGCTGGTCGTCGGAGCATCGTCCGCCGGGTGTGGTGGTGGTCCGGGGTGGCGGTATCGCGTATGCGGATGAGGGGCCGTATGAGCGTGACTCGATGGGTGTGCTGTGGAAGCGGATCGGGTTGAGTCCGGGTGAGGGGCGGCCGGAGTTCGGGAAGGTGCATTTCCTGCGGCAGCGGCGGGCGATGCGGAAGCTGTTGTGCCAGGTGTGCGGCGGGCCGTCGGACCGTACGGGTGAGGGGACGTTGTGGCTGGTGGGGGAGGATGCGGGTGGTCCGGAGTTGTGGGAGCCGGGTTATGTCACGACGCATCCGCCGGTGTGTGTGCCGTGTGCGGTGATGTCGGTGGGTGCGTGTCCGCATTTGCGTGAGGTGTATGTGGCGTTGCGGGTGCGGGCGTTCGTTCCGGTGGGGGTGCATGGCGCGTTGTACCGGCCGGATGGGCCGTTTCCGGTGGTGTACGACGCGGACGGGGTGGCGTTCGAGAGCGCGCGGATCGGGTGGGTGCTGGCGTCTCAATTGATCATGGAGTTCCAGGAGTTCACCGTGGTCGACCTGGCGGCCGAGCACGCGGCATACCTGGAGCGGCGGAAGCGCGGGGGAGAGTCCTCGGGGGCCACCAGGACGATCGTCTCCGGCCCCGCGAGTAACTCTCGCCCCGGCGCATGAGACTGTCTGGTCGTGTCGGAGATGATGAGTGGGTTGGAAGCGGCCGTGGCCGGCGCTTCGTCTCCTTGACCTACGGTCGGGATCCTGGCTTGTGATTGGGGTGTCGGGTGCGGGTGAGGACCGAGGGGTAGTCGGGGTGGGCCGGTAGGTTCCGTGCCACGTGAGGGCCGCCCCTCTGGGTTTGAGTTTCGCGATTGCGGGTCGGGCGTCAAGGGCGCTCCTGCGTCGCGTCGGCTGCGCCGATTCCGCTGCGCTCCACCCTTGACCCCCACCCCTCCATCGCAAGTGCGGACAGGCGGGAGGGGCGGCCCGGGGGAAGGGGTCCCCGGGGGGCTGAGTTGGGGGTGTCTGTTTCCTTCCCGGCCTGCGGCCCGGTTGGTGGAGTACGCGGCAGTGGAGTGGGGCGGCCCGGCACCGGCTCAGCGGCTGTCTGTCCGTTGCTTGTTGGGGTTCAGTCCCGTGTCTGGGGTGGGTGGTTGGTGGGGTGGGTATGCCCGTGGCGGGTGTGGGTGGGTCGGTTGGGGGTCTGTTTGTGCTCTGGGACCCGCCTCACGCAACTGAGGACACATGACCGCCGCATGGCAGCCCCCAATGCTCTTCCAAATGTGGGCATATGGGGCATGGGTGGGGCTTGATGAGCCCCTTTCCCGGAGATCGGGTGGCGATGGGTCTGGCAACGTCCTTCGGACGTCTCTTGTGTCGTCGTGACGCGGGAAGCGTCCTCACAGGTCCCCGACCGGCGAAAAGGGCAGACACACCGGCCTGTCCGGGCCCTTGAGGGGACGCGAGCTTGTCCGCGTTGCGCTTGGGGTGTCACGCGGGCACGAATCTCAGACATGGGACTGAACCCCAGCAAGCAGCGGACGGTCTGTCGCTGAGCCGGTGTCGTCACCGCCCCATTCCACTGCCGCGTACTCCACCCACCGGGCCGCAGGCCGGGGAGGAAACCAGCACCCCCAACTGAGCCCCCCGGGGACCCCTTCCCCCGGGCCGCCCCTCCCGCCTATCTGCACTTGCGATGGAGGGACGGGGGTCAAGGGTGACCGAAGGTCATCGCGCAGCGACGCGACGGAGGAGCGCCCTTGACGCCCGGCCCGGAATCGCGAAACTCAAACCCAGAGGGGCGGCCCCCGCGTGGCACGAAACCACCCGGCCCACCCCGACTACCCCTCGGTCCTCACCCGCAGACAGAGCAGACAGAGCAACCACCAGAGCAACAACCAGCCCCCGCCCCCGCCCTACGCCCCCGTCCCCTCCGGTTGGAACGGGGCTCCCGGAATGACCAGAGGGGAGCCCGTCACCGGGTCCGGGATCACTACCGAGGCGAGGCCGAAGACCTCCTGGACCAGGTCCGCGGTCACCACCTCCGCCGGGTGGCCCTCCGCCACGACGCGGCCCGACTTCATCGCGATCAGATGGTCGGCGTAGCGGGCCGCCTGGTTGAGGTCGTGGAGGACGATCACGACCGTACGGCCCTGCTCGTGGTTGAGCCGACGCACCAGGTCGAGGACCTCCACCTGGTGCGCGATGTCCAGGAAGGTCGTCGGTTCGTCGAGGAGCAGCAGATCGGTCTCCTGGGCCAGGGCCATCGCGATCCACACCCGCTGGCGCTGTCCGCCCGAGAGTTCGTCCACCGGCCGGTCGGCCAGCTCGGTCACCGCCGTACGGGCCATCGCCTCCGTCACCGCGCGCTCGTCCTCGTCCGACCACTGCTGCCACCAGTGCTGGTGCGGCTGGCGTCCGCGCGAGACCAGGTCCGCGACCGTGATCGCCTCCGGCGCGACCGGCGACTGCGGCAGCAGCCCGATCGACCGGGCGATGCGCTTCGTCGGGATCTTCGCCAGTTCCTCGCCGTCGAGCAGTACCGAGCCGCCGCGCGGCTTCAGCAGCCGCCCCAGCGCGCGCAGCGTCGTCGACTTGCCGCAGGCGTTGGGGCCGACGATCACGGTCACCCGCCCGTCGGGGACGGCCAGTTCCAGCTCGTGCACGACCGTGCGGTCCTCATAGGCGAGCGTCAGCTCGCGGGCCATGAGCCTGCTCATGCGGTCCCTCCCTTTCGTACAACGGCACCGGCACGGGCACCTGCACGGGCACCTGCACTGGCGCTGGCGCTGGCACCGGCACCCGTACCGGCACCCGCACCCACGGCACGGCTCCGGACGATCAGCCAGATCAGATACGGCGCCCCGACCGCCGCCGTCAGCACCCCCACCGGCAGCTCCGTCGGCGACAGCAGCCTGCGGGCCAGCAGATCCGCGAGTACGACGATCACCGCGCCCGTCAACGCCGAGCACAGCAGCGGGATCTGCGCGGTACGGGTCATCCGCCGGGCGATCTGCGGGGCCAGCAGCGCCACGAAGTCCACCGGCCCCGCCGCGCCGGTCGCGACCGACGCCAGCACCACACCGAGCAGTACGAGACCCAGCCGGACGCGGCCGAGCCGTACCCCCAGCGCGGTGGCCGTGTCGTCGTCCAGCGACACCGTGCGCTGCGCGTACGCCGCCCACAGCATCGCGGGCACCAGCCCCAGCAGCAGCCACCCCAGCGGTGCGGCCTCGTCCCAGCCGCGGCCGTTGAGCGATCCCGTCATCCAGATCTGCGCCTGCTGGGCGACGAGATAGTCGCCCTTGGTCAGGAAGAGCGTGGTGATGGAGCGCAGCGCGATCGCGAAACCGATCCCGATGAGCACGAACCGGGTCGCGTGCAGCCCGCCGCGCCAGGCGAACACGTACACCAGCGCCGCCGCCAGGATCCCGCCGGCGACGGAGAGATACGGCAGCACGCTGAACGATGTGACACCGAAGGTCATCGCGCCGACCGTGAGCGCGCTCGCGCCCTGGCTGATGCCGATGATGTCGGGGCTGGCCAGCGGATTGCGGGCGACGGTCTGGATCAGCGCGCCCGCGACACCGAACGCGAGCCCGACGAACAGCCCCGCCATCATGCGCGGCAGCCGCAGTGTGCCGACGACGAGTTCGTCCGATGACGGCTGCCCGCTCAGTACCTTCAGCACCTCGGAGGGCGCCACGAAGCTCTCGCCCACGCTCAGATACGCGACGCAGACGGCCGCCAGCGTGACGGCGAGCGCGCCGGCCACCGCCGCCGCCCGCCGGTGCAGCAGGAAGGTGCCGCGGCCGATCCGTATCCGTGCGTATCCCGCGGGCCGGACCCCGGCGGTCCCGCCGGACACATGGATGCCGTCCGCCCCACCCGCGCTCTTCCCCGCGTCCTTCGACGTCAGCTCCGTCACGCCGGCACCGCCTTCCTGCGTACGGCCGTCACGCCGGCACCGCCTTCCTGCGTACGAGCGCGACCAGGAACGGCACCCCGAGGAGCGCCGTCATCACCCCCGCGGGCACCTCGCTCGGCGGGAAGACGATCCGGCCGATCACATCCGAGACCAGCAGCATCACAGGCCCGATCAGCGCGGCCATCGGAAGCACCCAGCGGTGGTCGGTGCCGACGATCGCACGGGCGATATGCGGAACGGCCAGCCCGACGAAGGCGATCGGTCCCGCCGCCGCGACGCCCACGCCGGTGAGTACCGTCGCGCCGAGGCCGCCCAGCACACGTACGGCCGCGACATTCTGGCCCAGCCCCTTCGCCACGTCCTCACCGAGCGCCAGCGCGTCGAGGCCGCGCGCCACGGAGACCACCAGCACGGTGCCGATGAGCAGGAACGGCCAGATCTGGGACACCACTTCGGCGTCCCGGCCCGCGATCGAGCCCACCTGCCAGAAGCGGAACTCGTCCAGCGTCGCCGCGCTGGTGGTCAGCACCCCCATCGTCACCGAGACGAGCAGCGCGTTGATCGCCGCGCCGCCCAGGGCGAGTTTGACGGGGGTCGCGCCGCCGCGCCCGCTGGAGGCGATCGCGTACACCGCCACCGAGGCGACACCCGCGCCCGCGAACGCGTACCAGACATAGCCGCTGAGGGTGTGCACCCCGGCGAAGGCGATGGCCAGTACGACGCCGACGGAGGCGCCCTGGCTGATCCCGAGGATGCCGGGGTCGGCGATCGGATTGCGGGTGATGCCCTGGAGGACGGTGCCGGCGAGCGCGAGCGCCGCCCCGACCATCAGCCCGATCAGCGTGCGCGGTACGCGCAGTTGCCGGATGACCTCGGCGTCGTCGCCGCGCCCTCCGTGCAGCAGCGCGTCGACGACGGCGGAAGGTGCGACGGCGCGCGCGCCGACCGCGAGGCTCAGCAGGACCGCGAGCAGCACGGCCACGACGGCCGCCGCCGTCCAGCCGATACGGCGGGCGACCAGGGCACGTCGGGCGCTGTGGACCGGCGGGGCGGCGGCTGACATCGGGACCAATCGGAACGGGGTACGGACGGAACGAGCAGGTGGGGTCGGTCTGGTTAGGCTTGGCTAAGTCTAAGCACCCGAATCAAGCCATCCTCAGGGCCCGGCCCGCGCACCGCCCGCGTGGGCACAATGGCTGCCATGGCTTCTTCCACGGCTCGGCACGCACCCACGGTCGGCTTCGACCTCGATATGACCCTCATCGACTCCCGCCCCGGTATTCACGCCGTCTACCTGGCACTTTCCGCCGAGACCGGAGTGCCGATCGACGCCGATCTCGCGATCACCCGGCTCGGGCCGCCGCTCGAAGAGGAGCTGGCGCACTGGTTCCCGGAGGACCGGATCGAGGAGATGGGCGACCGTTACAGGGAGATCTATCCCACATTCGCGATCGCCCCGACGCCCGCGATGCCCGGTGCCCGTGAGGCCATCGCCGCCGTACAGGCGCTCGGCGGCCGGGCGATCGTCGTCACCGCCAAGCACCAGCCGAACGCCGAACTGCATCTGAACCACCTCGGTATCGAGCCGGACGAGGTCGTCGGATGGCTGTGGGCGGAGGCCAAGGCGGTGGCCCTGCGCGAACACGGCGCGACGGTGTACGTGGGTGACCACATCGGCGATGTACGCGGGGCCCGTACGGCCGGGGCGCTCTCCGTCGCCGTACCGACCGGGCCGTGCGACGAGGAGGAGCTGCGGACGGCGGGAGCGGACGTGATCCTGCCGGACCTGACCGCCTTCCCGGCCTGGCTGGAGAGCTACGCGGAGAGCTACGCGACGGTGGAGGCCGCCGACCTGGCCTGACGGCCTGCCGAAGTTCTCACGGCACGACGACCTGGCCTGACGGCCCTCCGGCCAGTCCTAACGTTCCGTCGACCTGGCCTGACGGCGCTGCGCCGCGATCGACCGCAGCACACCCGCGCCCGCGATCAGGAATCCCACCCCCATCAGCATGCAGACGGCATACGCGACGGACGGGAACGGGTCCGTCCCGAGGAACAGCGGCGCCACGGTGATCAGCGTCGCGATCGCGCCGACGATGAAAACGATCGCGCCGATACGGACCAGGCCGTCGCCCGGCCCGGCCTCATCCGTGGTGAGGGGTGCCTCGTCCGTGGTGCGGGGTGCAGGAGTAGCAGTCACCTCACCAGGGTAGTTCCCACCGGACAGCAGCGGACAGGAACCATCCGGCGACGTCTTGTCACCAGCCCCTGGACCATTAGCCTTGGGGTTGGCGGGTCGGTCGACCCGCTGTAGTGCTATCCAGAGCCGTTTTTGTGCGCGCCAGCGCCCCAACGAGTACGAGGACGAGGACAGACGTGCCTACCGGCAAGGTCAAGTGGTTCAACAGTGAGAAGGGCTTCGGCTTTCTCTCCCGTGACGACGGCGGCGACGTCTTCGTGCACTCGTCGGTCCTCCCTGCCGGAGTCGACGCACTCAAGCCAGGCCAGCGCGTGGAGTTCGGCGTCGTCGCGGGCCAGCGGGGTGACCAGGCGCTTTCGGTGACGGTCCTCGACCCGACGCCCTCGGTCGCGGCGGCCCAGCGCCGCAAGCCCGACGAACTGGCCTCGATCGTCCAGGATCTGACGACGCTGCTGGAGAACATCACGCCGATGCTGGAGCGTGGCCGCTATCCCGACAAGGTCCATGGCGCGAAGATCGCGGGTCTGCTGCGCGCCGTCGCGGACCAGTTGGACGTGTGACGCCCCGGGCCCCGTAGCTCCGGGCCCAGTAGCCCAGTAGCCCCGGACTTCGTAGCCCCGGACTCCGTAGCCTCGGGCCTCGTAACCCCGGGCCCCGTAGCTCCACCCGTAGAACCGGATCAGACGAAACGCAACGCGTCACGGCCGAGGGGCGGTACGAGCCCCTCGGCCGCCGCGCGTGTGAGCAGCCCGCGGACCGCCGCGTAGCCGTCGTCGCCCAGATTCGCGGTGAACTCGTTGACGTACAGACCGATGTGCTGGTCCGCCACCGCCGGGTCCATCTCCTGGGAGTGCTCCAGGACATACGGGCGCGAGGCCTCCGGGTCGTCCCACGCCATACGGACCGACCTGCGCACCGACTCCGCCAGGAGCTGGAGCGCCTCGGTGCCCAGCGAGCGCTTCGCGATGATCGCGCCCAGCGGGATCGGCAGGCCCGTCGTGGTCTCCCAGTGCTCGCCCATGTCGGCGAGGCAGTGCAGACCGTAATCCTGATAGGTGAAGCGCGCCTCGTGGATGACGAGTCCGGCGTCCACCTTGCCGTCGCGTACCGCCGGCATGATCTCGTTGAACGGCAGGACGACGACCTCGCCCACCCCGTCCGGGACGACATCCGCCGCCCACAGCCGGAAGAGCAGATAGGCCGTGGAGCGCTCGCTCGGTACGGCGATGGTTTTGCCGGTCAGATCGGTGCCCGGCTCCCGGGTCAGTACGAGCGGACCGCACCCCCGGCCCAGCGCGCCGCCGCACGGCAGCAGTGTGTACTCGTCGAGGACCCAGGGCAGCACGGCGTAGGAGACCTTGAGGACGTCCAACTCACCGCGCTCGGCCATGCCGTTGGTGATGTCGATGTCCGCGAAGGTGACATCGATGTCCGGGGCGCCGATGACCCGGCCGTGGGCCCAGGCCTCGAAGACGAACGTGTCGTTCGGGCAGGGGGAGTAGGCGATCCGCAGCGGCTGCGTGGTCATGACGGCTCCTCGAAGACTGGGGTGAGCAGCGTGAACGCGTACCGCAGCGCGCCCAGGGCCCGGCCGATCTCCCAGGAGGCGCGGTCACGCGGTCCCACGGCGTTGGAGACGGCGCGGATCTCCACACAGGGTACGGAGTGGACGGCGGCGGCCTCGGCGACGCCGAAGCCCTCCATGGCCTCGGCCGCGGCGCGCGGATGGCGTGCGGTCAGCTCTGCCGCGCGGGCCGCCGTGCCGGTCGCGGTGGAGACGGTGAGGATCGGCGCGAGGACAGTCCCGCTTCCCTGAGCGGACCCGGGCCCACTCGCCGCCGTAGCGGCTCCAACTGCCGGAGCCTGCCCGCCCGCCGGAGCCGACCAGCCTGCCGGAGCCCGCCCGCCCGCCGGGGCCAGCCCGCCCGCCGGAGCCGACCTGCCTGCCGGAGCCTGCCCGCCTGCCGGAGCCGACCCGCCCGCCGTAGCGGCGTCCAGGATCTTGGCGATACGGGTGGTCAGTTCGGCCGGGGGGTGGTGGACGCTGCGGCCGAAGCCCAGTTCCTCGACCGGCAGATAGCCGTCGGGGGTCTCGGCGCCGAGGTCGGCCGCGACGATCGAGTCCGCGACGACGAGCGAGCCGACCGGGGCGCGGTGCCGGAAGCCGCCGGCGATTCCGGCCGATATGACGAGGTGGTAGGGAGGGTCGTACGGAGAGGCCGCCAGCGCCGTCGCCGTGGCGACCGCGGACGCCGTCGGGCCGACCCCGCCGGCCAGGACGTCCACCACCGGAATCTGCACGGACCCGGGGCGCGGGGTGAACTGGGCGTGGCCGGCGATCTCGTAGCCACCGGTCAGTTCACGGACGCCGCTGCGGGCGAACCGGTCGAGTCCCGCGGCGACGGAGTCCGCCTCCGCCGCCACCGCCGTTACGACAAGTACACGCATGGCGGAGCCTTCCGGGGCCGGGGCGGGTGCGGGGGCGTGCTGGGGTCAGGACGACTTCTTGAACTCGAACTGCCAGATCCCGACCAGTTCCTTGCCGCTGGTCTCCACGATGCTGACCTGGGTGGCGTTGGTGGGCTCGCCGGTCTGGCTGGAGAAGAACGCGCTGCCGGGGATCGTACGGTACGTCTTCTTGTACGGCTCCTGCTCGGCCTGCTGACCGTCGATGAAGAGCGTCCAGCCGTGCTCGGCGATCGCCGGGTCGACCCCGAAGTGGACCTGGTCGTCCATGGCGACCTCGACGGTCTTCTCCGCCTTCTTGTTGAGGCAGGGCTGGATCTCGGCCGGCTTGATCGCCTTGCCGTCGTTGTAGCAGGCGGCCTCGGTGTTGACCGAGTTGTCGCCGACCGTCACGGTCGCGAGCGGCGTCGGCTTGTCACAGGCGGCGAGGACGAGGAGTCCGGCGGACACAGCACCGAGGGCGACGCCGGCCCTGCGGGCCCTACCAGAGAAGAACGCAACGGTCATGGGGCGAAGGCTATCGGTCGTACCATCACGGGCCGCGAGGGGGTACGGCGAGCCGCACCTGCTCACACGGCGTGCGGGCCCGGGAACACGGCGCGGCGGAGGCGGCGTACGGACGGGGGTGCGCGAGCGAACGGGCCGCGCGGGCCTGGTGTCAGGCCACGCGAGGGTGCGGGGTCAGGCCACGCGGGGATGCGGGGTGCCGTGCCTGGCCACGCTCAGCAGTCCCCGCGCCGCGAAGAGCGCCCCGACCCCGATGATCGTGGCGGCGACGGACATGCCCAGCACCCCGTTGAGCGGCAGCGCGATCCCGATCGCGCCGCCCACCACCCAGGACATCTGGAGCGCCGTCTCGGAGCGCGCGAAGGCCGAGGTCCGTACCTCCTCGGGGACGTCCCGCTGGATCACCGCGTCCAGGGACAGTTTCGACAGCGCCTGGCAGAGCCCCGCGACCGCGCACAGCAGGGCCATCAGCGGGCCCCCGAAGAACAGCGCCGCGAGGATCGCCGTGGTGAAGGCGATGCCCAGCATCGTGGCGATGATCACTTCGGGACCGCGGGCCTTGAGCCAGGCGCCCACCGCCGTACCCAGGGCGTTGCCCGCACCGGCCGCGACGCCCACGATGCCGAGGGAGACGGCCGCCGTCTGGCCCGGGAGCGGATGCTCGCGCAGCAGAAAGGCGAGGAAGAAGATCAGGAAGCCGGAGAGCGCGCGGTGGGAGGCGTTCGCCTGGAGGCCGTGCAGCACCGAGGGGCCGACCGTACGGAGACTGGGCCGCTTCTCGCCGCGCTTGACCAGCCGGGCCTTTCGCTCGCCCTTCGCCGAGTCGACCTTGTGGGGCAGGGAGAACGCCAGGAACGTTCCGCCGAGGAAGACCAGACAGGCGCCGTAGAGCGGCCACTTGGGGCCGATCTGATGCAGTCCCGCACCGATCGGGGCGGCGACTCCGGTGGCGAGCAGCCCGGCGAGCGTGACGCGTGAGTTGGCCCGTACCAGCGAGAAGCCCGGTGGCAGCAGCCGCGGTACGACGGCGCTGCGGATCACCCCGTACGCCTTCGACGCGACCAGCACCCCGAGCGCCGCCGGATACAGCTCCAGACTGCCGGTTATGACGGCGGCCGACATGAGGATCGCGAGCGCGGCCCTGGTGAACATGGCGCAGGCCATGGCGGCGCGGCGGCCGTGCGGAAGATGGTCGAGGAGAGGGCCGATGACCGGGGCGAGCAGGGTGAAGGGCGCCATGGTGATGGCGAGATAGAGCGCGACGCGGCCCCGGGCCTCGTCGGTCGGTACGGAGAAGAAGACGGTCGAGGCGAGCGCCACGGTGATCATCACATCGCCGGCGCCGTTCACGGCGTGCAGCTCGATCAGCTTGCCGAGCCCGGACTCTCCCGCGCCGTGCGCGTGCGTGGCCTTGCGGATGACCCGGGCGGTGCCGGTGACCGGCAGGCGCACGGCACGGCCGATGGCCCGCCCGGTCCTGCGGAGCGGGCCTGCTGCGTCGTCGGACGACCTCGCGGCTGCCACCCCGTCATAGTGCCCCAAGGGTCCCTGGTACGAACCGATCCCGGGCATGACGGGGCCGTGACGGCGCCATGAAGGACGAGCGGGGGCGCGTCGTCGGCGGGTGGGGAGGAATTCACCGCGCCCCGGACCGGGGGGCGGGTTTCGGTCATCGGCGGGCGGTGCCCATGGGGTACGGAGCGGTCCCGGGGGCCGGAGGGGGACGTGTGGGGGAGTCGCGGGGGGACACGTCCGGGTGTCCGTTCGGGCATGTCCGGGGGACAACCCTCTCGGCCCGGGGAGCGGGGCGCGGTGCCGGGTGGACGGGGTTCGGGAGGGCGCTCGTCGACGGGCCGGCCGCCTCCGGGGCGGTCCGGGGGCGGTCTCGGGGCGGTCGCGAGGCGGCTCCAGGGCTGTTCCGGGGCTGTTCCGGGCAGGTCCCAGGCCGGTTCCGGGTCGGTTCCCGGCCGGTCCGGGGTTGGCTCGGGATTGGCTCGGGATTGGCTCGGCGGTGGCCGGGAAATGGTTCCGGGCCCATCACGGAGCGGATCTCACAGGGTCACGGGCTTGTTGCGGTGTTGCCCGAAGTGCGGGAAAGGCGGCGTGCAGGTGGGCGGGGGGCGGCAGAGGGGGTAGCGTGCGTAGCGCGCCACCGGCGGTTGTTCTCGGCCGCGCGCCTGTTCGTCATCCCGCAGAATGGATGACGGTAGGTGTGCCCGAGGAGAGGTCGGGCGCGGACGTCGATGCGGCCCTCTGGTCCGCTCCGCCCGCGGCTCGTACATCGCGAATCGGCCGGCGCACCCGTGATACGGCGTAGGAGAGAAGCGAGACCTGTGAGTGCTGCGACGACGCGAAGCCGTACCCCTGACCGCCTGTGCGTCGAGGCGGTAGACCTCGCCAGGACGGCCGCCGAGGAGGCGGCCGCGCCCGGGGTCGTCGGGGAGCATGTCTCGGCGGTGGCGGAGGGAGACCGGGTCGTCACCCACTTCTTCGAGTGCAAGGAGCCGGGATACCGGGGCTGGCGCTGGGCCGTGACGGTCGCGCGGGCCTCCCGCGCCAAGCTCGTCACCCTGGACGAAACGGTGCTGCTGCCGGGCCCCGACGCCCTGCTGGCGCCGGAGTGGGTGCCCTGGAGCGAGCGGCTCAGGCCCGGCGACATGGGCCCCGGCGATCTGCTGCCCACCGAGGCGGAGGATCTGCGGCTGGAGCCCGGCTACTCGGGCGAGGACGTGCCGCCGCCGAACTCGGTGCTGGCCGCGGACGCGGTGACCCCGCAGAACCTCGCGGACCTCGTGGAGGCGGAGGACGCGGAGCCGGCGGAGGACCTGACGGCGGGGGGCGTGGCCGGGGCCGAGGCCGGACCCGAGGCGGGCCCCGGAGGGGTCTCCCCCGCAGCGGCCGTACCCGCCGTACCCGCGCGCGGCTCGATCGCGTCGGTCGCGGAGGAACTGGGCATGCGCAGGGCGCGTGTGCTGTCGCGGTACGGGCTGCATGTGGCGGCCGACCGCTGGGACGAGTCGTTCGGCGCGAAGACCCCCATGGCACAGGCGGCGCCCGCGCCCTGTGTCTCCTGCGGCTTCCTGCTGCCTCTCGCGGGCTCGCTGCGCCAGGCCTTCGGCGTCTGCGCCAACGAGTTCTCCCCGGCGGACGGCCGTGTCGTCTCGCTGGCGTACGGCTGCGGCGGTCACTCGGAGGCGGCGGTCATGCCCAAGCCGCTGCGCCCCGCGCCGCCCGTACTGGACTCGATGGCCTCCGACACCTTCCCGCTGCGGCCGTCCCCCGACAGCGGCTCGGTGCCGGCGGAGCCGGAGGACGAGACGGAAGACCTCGGCCACTCGTAACGTTCGTGACGTTCGTAAGGCTCGTGGCGTTCGTAAGGCGATGGCGGCGCGGATGAATGCGTGATCGAAACGCCCCGCGTGCGTGATTGAAACGCCCTGCGTGAACGCCCCGCGTGAACGCCGTGGGTGAACACCGATTCGCCCTGCCGAAAGATTCCGGCAGGGCGAATGGTCAAACACCCGTAAATGATGTTGCGACGAAATCAGCTGCCGTATCCACCACCTCGCAATGCGCGGTAGCCGCCGGGACAGGTGATCGTGACGCGCTTGGCCCCGGACAGCGGGCCGAGGACGTACCGATAGCCGTTCGAGCAGTCGACGTAGACGTAGTATCGGCTGCCGGAACAGGAGAGGGCGAACGTGGAACCCGAGAAGTACGGGTCCCAGCAGCTCAGCGAAGCCTCCTGCGGGGGCACTTCCCTGTCGTGCCCCGCCGACCCGGCGATCGTGCCGCTCGTGGTGCGCCCGGTGGCGAGATCCGCCGCCGAATACCCCGCTCCGCTGGGCGCGTCGGCGGCCTGAGCCACCGGTGCCAGCCCTCCACCGATCCCGAGGGCGAGCATCGCACCGGCCACGAGCACGCCCAGAGATTTGAGAATCTTCATCTCATTCCTTTCCAGTCCCGGTTCGCCCGGCACTTCTGCCGGACCAATGGCCGGGACGAAATCGAGGATCCCGGGGGCTCGATATCGGAGCAAGATGGTCAGCATTACGGTCAGTGATCGCCGATGAATTTCCCTTTCCCTCGATTCGTTGCCGTCCTTCGGAAGAGTCGTTTCAGCTGGCCGACCCGTCCTAATAGAGGTTCACCCGAAAGGGTGGCGAATTCTCGTCAGGACGGTTCTGGTCAGGAATAGCTGGGGAGTGTGCCGCCGTGCACCGCGTCCCGGTGCCGCCGAGGACAGCTCCGGCAGTGCACCGCCTGACCCAATTCCCCGGCGACGACTCCGGGTTGCCCGGTCCACGGCCACCGCCCGGCACTCGCACCGCCCCTGCCGGAGGCGACCCCGCACCCCCGGGTGGGGTGGTACGCGGTACCTTCGGCCGCACGGGGATGGTGGGACGTAGCCGGAGCAGAGTGGAGTCACAGCGTGAGCGTCAGGACGACCGAGGGGGCCGACCCGTTCGGAACGGCGCGGCTGCGGCGGGGGGTGCTCGACGCGTGGGGGGCCAGTCCCGCGCGGTTCCGGGAGGACGCCAACGCCGAGGAGGACCTCGCGCTCGGCGGCTACCGCGACCGGCTCGTGGTCGAGCTGGCCCAGAACGCCGCCGACGCCGCCGCCCGCGCCGGGGTGCCCGGACGGTTCCGGCTGACCCTGCGGCCCGGCACCGCCGAGGGCCCCGCCGTGCTGGTGGCCGCCAATACCGGCGCCCCCCTCGACGCCACCGGTGTCGAGTCGCTCTCCACCCTGCGCGCCTCCGCCAAGCGCGAGGGGCACGAGGCCGCCGTCGGACGGTTCGGCGTCGGATTCGCCGCCGTGCTCTCCGTCAGCGACGAACCGGCCGTCATCGGACGGCACGGCGGCGTCCGCTGGTCCCTCTCCGAGGCCCGCGAGCTGGCCGGGCGGGCCGCCCAGGCGAGCCCGGGTCTCGGGGACGAACTCCGCCGGCGCGAAGGCCACGTACCGCTGCTGCGGCTGCCCCTGCCCGCCGAGGGCACGGCCCCCGAGGGGTACGACACCGTCGTCATCCTGCCCCTGCGCGACGGCACCGCCGCCGATCTCGTGGAGCGGCTGCTCGCCGGGATCGACGACGCCCTGCTGCTGACCCTCACCGGTCTCACCGAGATCGTCGTAGAGACCCCCGACGGGGAGCGGGCACTGCGCCGCTCGCAGGACGGGCCGTATGTCGACATCGAGGACGTCGGCATCAAGAGCGCCGGTACCAAGGGCGCCGGTATCGAGAGCGCCGGTGGCCAGAGCGGCATCCGTATCGAGGGCGCCGGTGTCGAGGACGGCAGCGTCCGCAGCCGCTGGCGCGTCGTCAGCCAGCACGGCCCCACCGCGCCCGAACTCCTCGAAGGGCGGCCCCTGGAGGAGCGTCTGCGCCCGCACTGGTCGGTCACCTGGGCCGTTCCCGTGGACGCGGAGGGCGCCCCCGTACGGCCCGCCACCGCGCCCGTCGTACACGCCCCGACCCCCACCGACGAGCCGCTCGGTGTGCCCGCCCTGCTGATCGCCTCGCTGCCGCTGGACACCACCCGGCGCCACCCCGCGCCCGGACCGCTCACCGACTTCCTGGTCGAGAAGGCGGCCGACGCGTACGCCGAACTGCTCGGCGGCTGGGCGCCCGTCTCCACCGGCACCATCGACCTCGTGCCCGGCCCCCTCGGCAAGGGCGAACTGGACGGGCGGCTGCGGGCCGCGATCCTGGAGCGACTGCCCCGGGTCGCCTTTCTCGCGCCCGCCGCTCCGGCCGCCCCGGTCGAGGACGAGCACGGGGGCGGGGAAGGGGACGAGGAGACGGGCGGAGCACCCGCCGCCCTCCGGCCCTTCGAGGCCGAGGTCGTAGAAGGCGCCGGCGCCGACACCGTACGCGTACTGGCCGAAGTGCTGCCGACCCTGCTGCCCGCCGGGCTCGAACGCCGTACGGAGCTGCGCACCCTGGGTGTCGGCCGGCTCCCGCTCGGTGAGGCCATCGAGCGGATCGCGGGCATCGAGCGGCCCGCGGCCTGGTGGTGGCGGCTGTACGAGTCGCTCGCGGGCGTCGACCCCGAGCGGCTGTCCGGACTGCCGGTGCCGCTCGCCAACGGCCGTACCACCATCGGTCCGCGCCAGGTCCTGCTGCCGCTGCCCGACGCCGAGGCCGCCGCGGACCTGGCCAGGCTGGGACTGAAGGTCGCCCATCCCGAGGCCGCCCATCCCCTGCTGGAGAAGCTGGGCGCGCTGCCCGCCACCCCCCGTGCCGTACTGACGACCCCTCAGGTGCGCGCGGCCGTCGCCGCCTCGCTGGACGCGGGCGACATCTGGGACGCGGACCTCGAAGACGCGGCCCATCCGGACGCGGAGGAACTGGCCGAGATCGTGCTCGGTCTCGTACGGGACGCGGGACTTGAGGCGGGCGACGAACCGTGGCTCGGCGCGCTCGCCCTGACCGACGAGGACGGCGAGCTGGCCCCCGCCGGTGAACTCGTCCTGCCCGGCAGCCCGTTCGCCGCCGTCCTGCGCGAGGACGAACTCGCCTTCTGCGACGCCGACCTGGCAGAACGCTGGGGCGAACAGCCGCTCGCCGCCTGTGGCGTGCTGGCCGGTTTCGCGCTCGTACGCGCCACGGACGTCGTCCTCGATCCGGACGAACTGGAGCCCCGCGACGGGGACTTCGCCGAGCCTGACGACGCGGGTCTGCTGGACGCGGTGGACGTCTGGTGCGAGGACGTCCTCGACCGGCTGCCCGAGACGCCCGTACCGCCGGTCGCCACGGAGATCGTGGCCGTACGGGACCTGGACCTGGTGGACGACGACGCGTGGCCGCGGGCCCTGGCCCTGCTGGCCCGGCCGCCGCTGCGGGACGCGCTGGTCCAGCCCGTACGGGTGCTGCTGCCCGACGGCACGACGGAGACGGTGCGTTCGTACACCGCGTGGTGGCTGCGCGACCATCCCGTGCTCGACGGGCGGCGCCCGGCCGGACTGCGGGCCGCGGGCGGCGATCCGCTGCTGGCCGGACTGTACGACCCGGTGGACGCGACGGGCTTTGACGACGCGCAGGTGCTGCGGGCGCTGGGGGTACGGACCTCCGTCGCGGCGCTGCTCGACGAGCCCGGCGGCGCGGCGGAGCTGCTCGGCCGGCTCGCGGACCCGGACCGCGAGGTCACCCCGCAGCAGTTGCACGCCCTCTACACGGCCCTCGCCGGTCTCGACCCGGAACAGGTGACGCTCCCGGACGAGCTGCGCGCGGTCGTCGACGGCGAGGTACGGGTGGTCGACGCGGCGGACGCGGTGATCGCGGACGCCCCCGATCTGCTGCCGCTGGCGGGCGGGACGCCGCTCCTCCCGGTGTCACCGGCGCGGTTCGCGGAGCTGGCCGAGCTGCTCCAGGTACGGCGGCTGAGCGAGACGGTCGTGGCGGAGGTGACCACGGAGGGCGAGGAGCACACCGTCCCCGAGCCGGTCCATGTGCTGCTCGGCGCGGGCACGCCCGAGAGGTACGTCGAGCACGAGGAACTGCTCGCGGGCGGCGCCGAACTGGACTGGCGCCGCACCCCGGACGGAGTGGTGCACGCGGCGACGCTGGAGGGCGTGGCGGCGGGTCTCGCCTGGGCGGCGGGCCAGTGGCCCCGGCGCTTCGAGGTGGCGGCGCTGCTGGAGGACCCGTCCCGGACGGAGGAACTGGCGCGGGACCGCTGGTTCGACTGAGCCCCGCGGCGGATCTTCGCAAAGATTTCCTATTTCCATACAACTTTTCACCCGCTCCCCAGGTCTGGGTTCCCGGGTCAACAGACCCTCGGAAACCAGACTTGGGGAACACATGCGTATTCGTGCCACTGTTGCCGCGGTCTCCGGCGCCCTGGCCCTGTCCGCTCTCGCCGTGCCGGCCTCGCAGGCCGCGGACGGCCACCGGGACGCTCCCGCGGCAGGGAAGTACGGGTTCTCGGCGCAGGAGCGCACCGCCGCACCGAAGGCCGGCCAGCGCGCGCTGGGGGCCAAGGCGGCCAACGCCGTCCCCACGCTCGGCAAGGTCGTCGTGAACGGCGGCAAGCCCATCGTGGTGGGCAGCACCAACGCCAAGAAGGTCACCATCGCCATCACCGCGTCCTCCGACTCGGGCATCGCCGACGCCTCGACGATCCTCTGGTTCGGTGACGCGATCGAGGACGGCAGCGGCTACGCCTTCTACCAGAACGAGGAGGCCGCCACCTGCAAGGCGGCCAACGCCACCACCTCGACCTGCACGCTCACCGTGACGGTCGACTCGCTGGAACTGATCAACACGGACGCCCGCACCTGGAAGGTCGGCGCCGCCGCGCTGGCGAATGACGGGGAGGTCGTGGTCAAGGACGCCTCCGGCACGGTCAAGGTCCAGCGTCAGTCGAAGGTGACGGTGAACGCCGCTCCGGAGCCGGTCAAGAAGGGCGGCACCATCACGGTCACGGGCAGCCTGACCCGTGCCGACTGGGACAAGAACAAGTACGTGGGCTTCGGCACCCAGTCGGTGGTGCTCCAGTTCCGTAAGAAGACCAGCACCGCCTACACCAACGTCAAGGGTGTGAAGTCCTCCTCCACCGGTGCGCTGAAGACCACCGTCAAGGCGACGGAGGACGGCTACTACCGCTGGAACTACCTGGGTATCGCCTCGACCGCGCCGGTCACCGTCGCGGGCGACTTCGTCGATGTGAAGTAGAGCCCAGTCGATGTGAAGTAGAGCCAACCGGTACGACGAGGGGCCCGGCAGCCTGCCGGGCCCCTTCGCCGTCCCCGGGACCGCCCATGCCTACGCCCCGGCCCGCACCCGCACCCGCGCACACGTCTACGCCGGGAATCTGCGGCCCACCCACCGCCAGCAGAACTCCAGCGCCGCCGACGCCACCACCGCGATCCCGACCGCCAGCCACGGCATCGTCGTACCCACCAGCTTCAGCGCGAAGAAGTGCTGGAGCGCCGGTACGCCCAGGACCACCAGGAACGCCACCCCCATCGTCACCACCAGCGCGATCCGCCACCAGGTGTACGGGCGTGCCACGATCGCCAGCACCCACATGGAGACCAGGAAGAGCGTGAGGGTGGCCGCGCTGGTCTCCGCACCGAGGGCGTCGGGGCCCGAGTAGTAGTGGCGGGCCAGCATATAGGCGACGAAGGTGGCGGTTCCGGCGATGACGCCAGACGGAATCGAGTAACGCATCACCCGCCGTACGAAGTTCGGCCGCGCCCGCTCCGTGTTCGGGGCCAGCGCCAGGAAGAACGCCGGCACACCGATCGTCAGCGTCGACAGCAGCGTGAGATGCCGGGGCAGGAACGGGTACTCCACCTGGAAACAGGCCACCAGGATCGCCAGCAGCACCGAGTAGACCGTCTTCGTCAGAAAGAGGGTCGCCACCCGTGTGATGTTGCCGATGACCCGCCGGCCCTCCGCCACCACCGACGGCAGCGTCGAGAAGCTGTTGTTCAGCAGCACGATCTGCGCCACGGCCCGGGTCGCCTCCGAGCCCGAGCCCATCGAGACACCGATGTCCGCGTCCTTCAGCGCCAGGACGTCGTTGACGCCGTCGCCCGTCATCGCGACCGTGTGCCCGCGTGACTGGAGGGCGCCGACCATGTCGCGCTTCTGCTGCGGGGTGACCCGGCCGAAGACCGTGGCCGCTTCGATGGCCTCCGCCATCTCCTCCCGCTCGGTGGGCAGCAGCCGGGCGTCGACCGTACGCTCCGCGCCCGGGAGACCGAGCTTTCCGGCCACGGCGGCGACCGAGACCGCGTTGTCGCCGGAGATGACCTTGGCGTCGACGTCCTGCTGGGCGAAGTAGGCGAGGGTGTCGGCGGCGTCCGGCCGCAGCCGCTGCTCCAGTACGAGGATCGCGGTCGGCTCGGCCCCCGCCACCGCCTCCGGCGAGTCAAGGGCGTGCGCGGCGCCGCCCGCGGCTCCGGCGTCGCCCGCGTCGTTCGCACATCCCGCGCCGCCTCCGGCCCGTGCGAGCAGCAGGACCCGCAGACCCTGTTCATTGAGCCGGTCGATCCCGGCGAGCGCCGGATCGTCATGCGGCAGCAGCACGTCCGGCGCGCCGAGCAGCCACCCAGAGGAGGACCCGTCGGCCTCGCTGAAGACGGCGCCGCTGTACTTGCGTACGGAGGAGAAGGGCAGCGCCGCCCTGACGGGCCACTCGCCGCGCTCCTCGCCGAACGCGTCGACGACCGCCCGGAGGCTCGCGTTGGGGCGCGGGTCGGACTTCCCGAGCGCGCCGAGCACCTTCCGTACGTACGTCTCGTCGGCGCCGCCCAGGACGCGCAGCTCGCTGACGTTCATACCGCCCTCGGTCAGCGTGCCGGTCTTGTCGAGACAGACGACATCGACGCGCGCGAGCCCTTCGATGGCGGGCAGCTCCTGGACGAGGCACTGCTTGCGGGCGAGCCGGATCACTCCGATCGCGAAGGCGACGGAGGTCAGCAGCACCAGTCCCTCGGGGATCATCGGGACGATGCCGCCGACGGTCCTGGCGATGGAGTCCTTGAAGTTGGTCTGCTTGACGACGAGCTGGCTGACGATGAGCCCGAGGGCCGTCGGGATCATCATCCAGGTCACATACTTGAGGATGGTGCTGATGCCGTTGCGCAGCTCGGAGTCGACGAGCGTGAAACGGGACGCCTCCTCGGCGAGCCGCGCGGCATAGGCGTCGCGCCCGACCTTGGTCGCCCGGAACGCGCCGCCGCCGACGACCACGAAGCTGCCGGACATCAAGGAGTCGCCGGGGTGTTTCAGTACCGGATCGGCCTCGCCGGTCAGCAGCGACTCGTCGACTTCGAGACTCTCGGCCTCGACCACCTCGCCGTCGACGACGACCTTGTCGCCGGGGCCCAGCTCGATGAGATCCTCAAGGACGATCCGCGCGGTGGAGATCTCGGTGGCGACGCCGTCCCGCCGTACGGTCGGCTTCGCCTCGCCGATGACCGCGAGTCCGTCGAGGGTTCTCTTGGCGCGCAGTTCCTGGATGATGCCGATGCCGGTGTTGGCGAGGATCACATAGCCGAAGAGCGTGTCCTGGATCGGCGCGACGAAGGACATGATCACCCAGAGCACACCGATGACCGCGTTGAAGCGGGTGAAGACATTGGCGCGGACGATCTCGACGGCGGAGCGGCTGCTGCGGACGGGGACGTCGTTGACCTCGCCACGGGCGATGTGCCGCGCCACCTCGGCGCTGGTCAGACCGGTGTGACGGCCGGAGGGCCGCGGGAGCTTCATGGGGTGTACGGGGTCGAGTTCGGCGCCCGCGTCGATGGTGGGGCCGTGAGATCCGCGGCCGTGCGGCTCGGGGCCATGGGGCTCGGGGCCGTCGGTGTCGATCTTCGCCCGCTGCGTCATGGTTTCGACGGTACGACCGGTGGGACCCGTTCACCCGCCGAGTGGCCGGAGATCCGACCCTGGGACGAGAGGGATGGTCCTCCGGCAGTACGCGGGGGAGCGAGGGGCGGAACTTTGGTCAGGGTCACGTCAGGGGCGTGCGCCAGGGGCGCGCGGACCCGGGTCCGGGTAGGGGTCCGGGCCCTCGCCCTACTCGCCCTACTCTCCCTGAGCGCCCGGCCCCGGCCCCGGTCCCGTACCGGCTTCCCCTGCTTCTCCGGCCTCGCGCGCGGCTGCCGCGCGCTTGAGGGCCGCGTCCCGTCCGCGTACGTACCAGATACCGATGAGCCCCAGTCCGCCACCGGCCAGACAGGTCCAGATCCACCACGCGTGCCCGTGGTCGCTGTACCAGCCGTAGAACGGGACCTGTACGAGGAAGAGGACGAACCAGATGATCGTGCCGCCCGTGATGGTGCCGACGACCGGCCCCTCCAGGGGCTCGGGCGCCGCACGCCGGGGGGTTCCCGTCGAAGAACCGGTCATGGCCGTCAGTCTATGCGGAGCCCCTCAACGGTCTACGCGCGGAGAAGGCCTTTCCCAGGCCTTTCCCCGCCTCAGTCCCGTCCCGTGACGCCGTAGAACTTCTCCGTCTCGTCGACGGCCGCCCTGAAGCGTTCGTCGAAGTCGTCGCGGACGAGCGTCCCGGTCACATAGTCCTGGACGCTCATCCCCCGTCTGGCGGCGCGCTCCCGTAGCCGGTCGAGCAACTCGCCGTCCATCCGCAGGCTGAGCACTGTCGATCCCATACGGACCAGGGTCGTGCGCGGGCGCGCCCGGTCCTATCACTTTCCGGAGTGGAGTCACTCGTATGAGTGATGTGCGGGGATACCGGGAGACGCGGAGGAGACCGGGTGGTATTTAGGATGGGTAATGAGTTACGCTAACAAACATGCCTGACCTGTCCCACGGCGACGAGACCGAGAACGACGCCGCCGTGAACGCACTCCGCTCCGCCGTCATGCGGCTGGGCCGGCGACTGAAGCACCAACGTGTGGACGAGTCGCTCAGCCCCACCGAGATGTCGGTGCTGGGCACGCTGGCCCGCTGTGGCTCCGCCACCCCGGGCGAGCTGGCTCGCAAGGAGCATGTCCAGCCGCCGTCGATGACGCGCATCGTGGCGCTGCTGGAGGCGAAGGGTCTGGTCAGGCTGGAGCCGCATCCCGACGACCGTCGGCAGAAGGTGGTCAGCCAGACCGAGGAGGCCGAGGCGATGCTCGAAGAGAGCCGTCGCAGGCGCAATGTCTGGCTGGCGTCCCTCGCCGAGGGCCTGGACGAGGACGAGTGGGCGAAGCTGCGCGCTGCCGCCCCCGTACTGGAGAAGCTCGCACACCTGTGATCCGCGCGCTGTAAGGAGGCGAATCCACTTTGAGTACGGGATCCGGAGCAGACTCCGCCCCCGCACCGAAATCCACCCACGACAGCACGACCCCGCAGAAGAGCGGAATCCCGGAGGAGTGTACGACTCCCCAGGAGAGCGCGACCGGGGACGACAGCGCCACCCCGCATGACAGCACGACCGCGCAGGACGGCACGACCGCGCACGACCGTACGACGACGCACGACCGTACGACCGCGCAGGACAGCACGACCGCGCACGACCGTACGACCGGCGGCGGGACCTTCTCGTCGCTGAAGATCCGCAACTACCGCTTGTTCGCGACGGGTGCCGTCGTCTCCAACACCGGTACATGGATGTCCCGGGTGACCCAGGACTGGCTGGTGCTCAGCCTCACGGGTTCCTCGGCCGCCGTCGGTATCACCACGGCTCTCCAGTTTCTGCCCATGCTGCTCTTCGGTCTGTACGGCGGTGTCATCGCCGACCGCTACCCGAAGCGGCTGCTGCTGCTCTTCACCCAGGCCGCGATGGGGCTGCTGGGCGTCTCGCTGGCCGTTCTGACGCTGTCAGGACAGGTCCATGTCTGGCATGTCTATCTGATCGCGTTCCTGCTCGGCATGGTGACCGTGGTCGACAATCCGGCCCGGCAGTCCTTCGTCTCCGAGATGGTGGGCCCGGACCAGCTGCGCAACGCGGTCAGTCTGAACTCCGCCAACTTCCAGTCCGCGCGGCTCATCGGTCCCGCCGTGGCCGGTGTGCTGATAACCACGGTCGGCAGCGGCTGGGCCTTCATGCTGAACGGCCTGTCCTTCCTGGCCCCGCTGGCCGGCCTGCTGCTGATGCGCCAGCACGAGCTGCACAAGTCCGTCCGTGTGCCGCGTGGAAAGGGCCAGCTGAGAGAGGGACTGCGCTATGTGCGCGGGCGGCCCGAGCTGATCTGGCCGATCGTCCTCGTCGGTTTCATCGGCACGTTCGGCTTCAACTTCCCGATCTGGCTGACGGCCTTCGCGCACGGGGTGTTCGACGGCGGCGCCGGGATGTACGCGTTCTTCAACATCCTACTGGCGGCCGGCTCGCTGGCCGGCGCCCTGCTCTCCGCCCGCCGCCGGTCCAGCCGGCTGAGACTTCTCCTGCTCACGGCGATGGGCTTCGGACTGCTGGAGATCGCCGTCTCCCTGTCGCCGTCCGTCTGGCTGTTCTCGCTGCTGCTCGTGCCGATCGGGATGATCGGGCTGACGACGAACATAAGCGCCAACACCACCGTCCAGATGAACTCGGACCCTGAGATGCGGGGCCGGGTGATGAGCCTCTACATGATGGTCTTCGTGGGCGGCACCCCGGTCGGCGGCCCGCTCCTCGGCTGGGTCACCGACACCTACGGCCCCCGGGTCGGCTTCGCCACCGGCGGCGCGGTCTCGCTCCTCGCGGCGATGGCGATCGGCCTGGTCCTGATCCGGCTGGCGGGGGTACGCGTCAGATTCGACCTGCGCGGAGGCCGTCCGCACGTGGAGTTCATACCGAGAGACCCGGAACGGGAACTGGCGGCTGCGGCGTAGGACTGCGCGCCGGGTCAGGTGACCCGGAACGGCGAGGGCTGGTCCGGGTCAGGGGCGTACGCGGGGGAACGCACCGGTTGCCGGCGCCGGCCCCAGGCCGGCGCTGGTGAGATCGACCTCCGTGCCGAAGGCGACACTCAGCTCGCGTGCGTACTGCCCACGGCCGTCCGCACCCCGGCGTCCGCACCGAAGGCGCTTTTCAGCGCGCGCACGACGAGGCGCCGGGTCTGCCGATGGATCTTCTTCCGCGGCGACAAGCAGGCCATTCCACCGATGATCTCGGTTCTGTATCCCTCAAGGGCGCCCATCGGCGCGATCGACGTGAGCAAGTACTCCAGTGCCGCCCCATCGCTCTCGGGAGCTTGGCCATACCTGTCCGCAGCGGTCACCACAGCGTCCTCCCCGCCACCGCGGGGTGCGACAGCACCCGGTACAACGATACGCACGGTAATCGGGTTACGTACGGGCTCGCGACGTGGGGAGACTTGTTCGCATGAGACTTTTCGCCGCTGTACTGCCGCCCGTCGAGGCGCGGGAGGAGCTGGGCCCCGTCCTCGGTCGGCTCAAGGCGCTGCCCGGGGCTGAGGGGCTGCGGTGGACCGGGTGGGAGGGGTGGCACTTCACGCTGGCGTTCATGGGGGAGGTCGAGGACGCGCTGGTGCCGGAGCTGACCGCGCGGCTGGAGCGGGCCGGGCGGCGTACGGAGCCGTTTCCGCTGGGGCTGCGCGGCGGCGGGCACTTCGGCGGGCGGGCGCTGTGGGCCGGGGCCGCCGGGGACATCGACACGCTGCGCCGGCTCGCCGAGCGCGCCGGCGCCGCCGCGCGCCGGACCGGGCTGCCGATGGAGGAGCACCGCCGCTACCGGCCGCACCTCACGCTCGCGCACAGCCGTACGGATCTGGATCTGCGCCCGTACACCACGGCCATGGACGGTTTCGAGGGCACTCCGTGGGAGGTGGCCGAGCTGGCGCTCGTACGCAGCCGGCTGCCGGTGAGCGGGGTGCCCCACGAGCAGCCGCGGTACGAGACGCTCGCGCGCTTCCCGCTCGGGAAGACGGGGAACGGCAACCCGGGCGCCGGGCACGGGACCCCCGGCCGTTAACCTCGTCGTGTGGACCCCAAAACCCGAAACCAGATCATGGCCGTCGCGCTGGTGCTGATGTTCGCGATCATCGCCGTGGCGGCCGCGGTCGGTTAGCCACCGGCCCACCGGCTCACCGGCCAGTCGGCCCACCGGCCACCGGCCCCGGCCGCCCCTCGCGTATCGCGTACTACCAGGCGAACGCCTCCGGCGAGGGCCCCGTGCCCGGGAAGATCTCGTCCAGCGAGGACAGGACCTCCTCCGACAGTTCCAGCTCGACCGCGCGCAGAGCGGATTCGAGCTGCTCGGTCGTGCGCGGGCCGACGATCGGGCCCGTCACCCCGGGACGGGTGAGCAGCCACGCGAGCGCGGCCTCACCGGGATCGATGCCGTGCTTGTCGAGCAGGTCCTCGTACGACTGGATCTGGGTCCGGATGGCCGTGTCGGCGAGCCCGCTCCCCGAACGGCCGCCGCTGGTACGGGAGCCGCCGCCCTCGCGCTCCTTGCGGATCGCGCCGCCCAGCAGACCACCGTTCAGCGGCGACCAGGGGATGATCCCGAGGCCGTACTCCTGCGCGGCCGGGATGACCTCCATCTCGGCGCGGCGCTCGGCCAGGTTGTACAGACACTGCTCGCTGACCAGTCCGAACGAACCGAGCCGGCGGGCGGTCTCATTGGTCTGGGCGATCTTCCAGCCGGGGAAGTTGGACGAGCCCGCGTAGAGGATCTTGCCCTGCTGGATCAGGGTGTCGATGGCCTGCCAGATCTCGTCGACCGGGGTGGAGCGGTCGATGTGGTGGAACTGGTAGAGATCGATGTGATCGGTCTGGAGCCGCTTGAGGCTGGCGTCGACCGCACGCCGGATGTTGAAGGCCGAGAGCTTGTCGTGGTTGGGCCAGGCCGGGTCGCCCGCGGCCATGTTCGCGTAGACCTTGGTGGCGAGGACGACCTTGTCCCGGCGGTCGCCGCCCTTGGCGAACCAGGTACCGAGGATTTCCTCCGTACGGCCCTTGTTCTCGCCCCAGCCGTAGACATTGGCGGTGTCGAAGAAATTGATGCCCGCGTCGAGCGCGGCGTCCATGATGGTGTGACTGTCGGCCTCGTTGGTGAGAGGACCGAAGTTCATCGTCCCGAGGACGAGTCGGCTTACCTTGAGTCCGGAGCGTCCGAGCTGCGTGTACTTCATGAGTCCACAGCCAACGCGTTCGAGCGCACTCAAGGCAACCCCGGATGGGCCTTGTGGCCGTCCCGACCGCCGTTCCCCGGCCTCCCGCCTCGTCCTGCCTCGCCGGGCGGCGGTTTCAGGTGTGTCGCCCGTACGGCGCGCCCAGGTCCCATGCCTGGTGCATGGCGTCGGCGAAGGCCGCGGCGAGTTTGTGTTCGCCCGAGGGGGCCGGGTGGGTGCCGTCGTAGGTGTCGCGGTGGATGTCGTACTCCGGCGGGCGCGAGGCGAGCAGCAGGGGTGAGGACGGCCGGTCGAGATCGGCGACGGCCTTGCCGAGCAGTTCGTTGAAGCGGTCGATCTCGGCGGCGAAGGCGGGGTCGGACTCCGCCCGGATATTGGGGATGACGGGCAGCAGCACGGCCCGTACACGCGGGTTGGCCGCGCGGGCCTCGGCGGTGAACGCGCGGACGGCGAGCGCGGTTTGCGCACTGTCCGTGTAGAAACCGAGGTCGATCAGTCCCAGTGAGATCAGCAGGACGTCGGCCCTCCCGGACCGGACGGCCGCGCCGATCAGCGGGCTCATGTGCTGCCACCCCATGCCCCAGCCCGCGAGATGGTGGCGGGCATCGGCCGGGAAGCCGGGGCCGGCGGCGTAGGCGTCCGAGACGGGCGCGTCGCCCTCGCTGTCGTACAGCCCCGTCCAGGGGCCGACGATCCGGAAGGGGGCGCCGAAGGACGCGTCGAGGTGCTGCCACATGCGGTAGCGCCAGGTGAAGTCGCCGGCGCGGCCGATCGTCATGGAATCGCCGACGAAGAGGAAGCGCATCCGGTCATCATCCCCGACCGGCCATGCGCCGCGAGGCCGGGACACGGCGGGCGCGGGCGTGGGTCCTGGTCGCACCGGGCGGGGGTATCCCCGGGCGCGCGTACGGATGCCCTACGCGCGTGGACGGGATGGCAGGCTGGTGGCATGCGTTCGCTTCCGCGCCACTCCGGCCCGCGCCACTCCGGCCCGCGTCTCTCCGGTACCGTCGCCGCCCTCGCCGTCGCCGTACTGCTCGGCGCGTCGGCGTTCGCGCCCGTGTCGGCATCGGCATCGGCGTCGGCGTCGGCGTCGGCGTCGGTGCCCCGGGCCTCCGCCGCCGACGGGACACCCGACCAGACCTTTACGATCAGGGATCCCCGGATCATCGAGTCCAGCGGACTGGCCGCGAGCCGTCTCCACCCCGGCGTCTACTGGACGCACAACGACAGCGACGACGGGCCGTATGTCTTCGCCGTGGACTCCAGGACCGGCGAGACGGTGGCGACGATCACCATGGAGGGTGTCGGTGAGCCCCGGGACGTGGAGGCCATCTCCATCGGTCCCGATGGAAACGTGTATGTCGGGGACATCGGGGACAACCTCAACGGGAGCTGGGACCATGTGTGGATCTACCGCTTCCCCGAGCCCAAGCGGCTCAAGGACACCACGGTGCGGGCGACCCAGTTCACCGTCACGTACGCGGACGGTCCGCGCAACGCCGAGGCGCTCATGGTCGATCCCCGGACGGGCCGCGTCTACATCGCCTCGAAGAACGACAACGGCGGCGGACTCTACGAGGGCCCGGCGCGGCTGACCCCGTCGGGGACGAATGTCTTCCGGCGGATCGGCGAGGTGCCCTGGGTGACGGACGGGGCGTTCTCGCCCGACGGTACGGAACTGGTGCTGCGCTCGTACTTCAGCGCGCGGGGCTACGTGTGGAAGGACGGCCGCCTGGGCGAGGACCACGCGGTCCACGCGCCGTTCCAGGGCCAGGCCGAGTCCGTGACGTACACGGCGGACGGCAGCGCGCTGATGTTCGGCTCCGAGGGCAAGGAGAGCGAGGTGGTACGGGAGGACCTGGACAACGGCAAGGGCGGCGGGGGCAAGGGCAGTGGCGGCAAGGACGAGGACTCCGACGGCTCCCCCTCCGGCAACGGCGCCGGTACGGCCGACGGCGGCGGCACCCAAGGCAGCGCCACCCTCGGCGCGTTCATCCTCATCGGCTGCGCGGCCCTCTTCTTCGGCTTCAAACGCCTGCGCGGCAAGCCCTGACGCCGGACGGCGACGGGCCCCGGCGCGGGTGCGCCGGGGCTCGTCGCGGGGATCCGGTTCCGTGGGGACGGAGCTGTCAGAGGCGTTCGATCACATAGTCGATGCACTCCGTCAGCGCCGTGACGTCCGCCGGGTCGATCGCCGGGAACATCGCCACGCGCAGCTGGTTGCGGCCGAGCTTGCGGTAGGGCTCGGTGTCGACGATGCCGTTGGCGCGCAGCGCCTTGGCGACCGCCGCCGCGTCGATCTCGTCCGCGAAGTCGATCGTGCCGATGACCTGCGAGCGCTTCGCCGGGTCGACCACGAACGGCGTCGCGTACTTGGAGGCCTCGGCCCAGCCGTACAGCGTGCGCGAGGAGGTGGCCGTGCGGCGGACCGACCAGTCGAGACCGCCCTGCGAGTTGAGCCAGCCGAGCTGCTCGTTGAGCAGGAAGAGGGTGGCCAGCGCGGGGGTGTTGTACGTCTGGTTCTTCAGCGAGTTGTCGATCGCGGTCGGCAGCGAGAAGAACTCCGGCACATGCCGTCCCGAGCCGTGCACGCGTGCGGCACGCTCCAGCGCGGCGGGCGAGAAGACACCGATCCACAGGCCGCCGTCGGAGGCGAAGGACTTCTGCGGGGCGAAGTAGTAGACGTCCGTCTCGCTGATGTCGACCGGCAGACCGCCCGCGCCGGAGGTCGCGTCGACCAGGACCAGCGCGCCCTCGTCGGCGCCCGCGACCCGCTCGACGGGGGCGGCGACACCCGTGGAGGTCTCGTTGTGGGTGAAGGCGTAGACGTCGACTCCCGCCTCCGCCACCGGGTCCGGGTGCGAGCCGGGGTCGGAGGTGATGACGGTCGGCTCGGCCAGCCAGGGGGCGAGTTTCGCCGCCTTGGCGAACTTGGAGGAGAACTCGCCGAAGGAGAGGTGCTGCGACTTGTTCTCGATCAGACCGTGCGTCGCGATGTCCCAGAAGGCGGTGGAGCCGCCGTTGCCCAGGATCACCTCGTATCCCTCGGGCAGCTGGAAGAGGTTCCGCACCCCGTCGCGTACCGAGCCGACCAGGTTCTTTACCGGGGCCTGCCGGTGGGACGTGCCGAGCAGTGAGGTACCGGTGGCGGCCAGCGCGTCCACCGCCTCCGTCCGCACTTTGGAGGGACCTGCGCCGAAACGGCCGTCGGCGGGCTTGATGTCAGCGGGAATCTGGATATCGGCCACGGGCCGGAGCCTAGTCCCTTCCGGCGTGCGGCCGGCAACGGTGTCCGTCGGATGAGACACCGCTCCCGGCCCCGGGAGACAACGCTCGGGGCGGGTCGGACGCGTCATCCGTGGCAGGAGGGGTTTCACTCGCAGGGACGACGCTGTCACCTGCCGTGAAGGCCGCTGTCACCCGTCCCCGGGCCCGTCGCCCCGCTCGTCCTGCCCGCCCCGCCCGTCGTGCCGGTCCGGCCCGTCACCGTCCTCCGGCACCCGGTCACCGTTCTCCTGTGCCCCGTCCTCCTGCGCCCGCGCCTGGTCCACCGCGCGCTTGGAGGCCAGCTCGTAGAGGTACTCGATCAGCGTGATCAGGACGTATTTGCTGGACGAGCGGTCCCGCGCGTCGCACTCCACCAGCGGTACGTCCGGGGCCAGCGCGAGCGCCGCCCGGATCTGGTCCACCGCGTGGAAGGGGCCGCCGAAGTCGTTGCAGGCGACGATGAAGGGGGTGCCGTGGTGTTCCAGCCGGTCGAGGGCGTACCAGGAGTCGGAGAGACGGCGGGTGTCGACCAGGACGACCGCGCCGAGAGTCCCCGAGAAGAGCCGCTCCCAGAGAAACCAGAAGCGCTCCTGGCCGGGGGCGCCGAAGAGATACAGGACGGACTTCTCGTCGAGGGAGATCCGGCCGAAGTCGAAGGCGACGGTGGTGGAGTTCTTTCTTCGCAGCCCGTCGAGACCGGCGATCGCGTCGATGTCCGCGCTCGCCCGGGAGATCGTCTCCTCGGTGTTGAGGGGACGGATCTCGCTGACGGAACGGACCATCGTCGTCTTGCCGACACCGAAGCCGCCCACGATGACGATCTTCAGGGCGTTGTTGACGGTGCTGGCCAGTGCGGGTCCGTCCGAGGACCGCTGCGTCAGGGACGGGACGGCCATGGCCGCGCCCGTGAACCGCTCGGGGGTTCCGGCGGGCCGTTCAGAGGTTGCGGAGTCCAACGCGCACCTGCTTCGGGAGGTCGGGATCGGGGAGTCGCGAGGCCGCACGAGCCGTACGGGGATGGCGGGCGCCCCGGGAACGTGCCCGGGGGCGGCCGGTTCATGCCCGTGCCCGTGGGCCGCTCTGTCCGTGTGCGGTGGTGCGCGGGGGAGGGCCGGCCTGTTCGACGGAGGAGACGGAAGGGGCGGAGGAGACGGAGGGAACGGAGGGGACGAAAGCGATTGAGGGGACGGAGCGGACGGAGGGGACGGAGATGAGGGAGCTGCCGGTCGTGGTCATCGTGGATCGCCTTCCGGGTGTGTGGGGTTGGCCGGGTGCGGTGGAGCGGTTGGTACGACCTTCCGGAAGGCGCTGAACCGGTGTGCCGGTGGGGCGGCGACGGGCACGGCGGGGATGGGGAAGCCCCGCGTCGCCCACGGTGGGTGAGCCAGAGGTGATCCGGAGGTGACAGGCTCGGAATCTGTTGAATATTGCTCAAACGGTGGCCACTATATGAGATTTGACGATCAGTTTGGGAGCTTCCTGTTCGCTTTTCTTCTGCGCTCCGCGTGCGGCGAGCGGCGAAAAGCCAGGGTTGTGGTGGTGGCGGAGGCATCCTGGGCTTATGGCTGAGTCGGATACGAACACAGCGGCAAGGGCGACGGCGGCGGAGACGATCACGGCGGAGGCGGCGGCCACGGCGGCGACCGCACTTGCACGGGCGCTGAGAACGGCCGTGCGCGGCGAGGTGGAGTTCGACGCGGCGGCACGCGCGCTGACGACCATGGACGCGTCCAACTACCGGCGGGTCCCCGTGGGTGTGGTCGCACCACGCGACGCGGCGGACACGGCGGCGGCGCTGGCGGTCTGCCGGGAGCACGGCGTACCGGTGGTGCCGCGCGGCGCCGGGACCTCGATCGCCGGGAACGCCACCGGCGTGGGGGTGGTGCTCGATCTCACCCGTCATCTGCGCTCCATCGTGTCCGTGGACCCGCAGGCGCGCACGGCGGTCGTCCAGCCCGGGGTCGTCCTGGACGATCTGCGCGCCGCCGTGAGGCCGTACGGACTGACCTTCGGGCCCGATCCGTCCACGCACAGCCGCTGCACGCTCGGCGGGATGATCGGCAACAACGCGTGCGGATCGCACTCCGTGGCCTGGGGGACGACCGCCGACAACGTCCAGGGGCTGTCGGTCCTGACCTACGGCGGTGACACGCTGCGCCTCGGCCGGGGCTGGGACGGCGCCCCCGCCGGACTGCGCGAGCTGATCGACCGCAATCTCGCGCCGCTGCGCACGGGCTTTCCCACCGGACTGCCCCGGCTGATCTCCGGTTACGCGCTGCACGCGCTGCTGCCCGAGGCGGGCCCCGATCTGGCCCGCGCCTTCTGCGGCAGCGAGGGCACGCTCGGCGTCGTCACCGAAGCGACCGTACGGCTGGTCGAGGCACCCGCCGCGCGGGCGCTCGCCGTCCTCGGCTACCCGGACGAGAGCGCCGCCGCCGAGGCCGCGGCCGGGCTGCTGCCGTACGGCCCGCTGACCGTCGAGGGCATGGCCGAGGACCTCGTACGCGTACGGGACGGAGGCGGCGGCGGGGGCGGGCAGGCGCTGCCGCGCGGCGGAGCCTGGCTCTTCGTGGAGACCGGCGGCGCGATCCCCGCCGAGGCACGGGCCGCCGCCATGGAGATCCTGCGCGCGGCCGACCCGCTGGACGGCATGGTGGTGGACGATCCGGCCGGACAGCGGGCCCTGTGGCGGGTACGGGAGGACGCGGCGGGCACCGCGACCCGGATGGCGGACGGCAGCGAGGCCTGGCCGGGCTGGGAGGACTGCGCGGTGCCGCCGGCCCGGCTCGGCGCGTATCTGCGCGACTTCCGCGCCCTGCTCGCCGCACACGGCCTGCGCGGCACGCCGTACGGGCACTTCGGCGACGGCTGCATCCATGTCCGTATCGACTTCGACCTGCTGAGCGAGGACGGCGTACGGCGCTTCAGGCGCTTCTCCGAGGAGGCGGCCGGCCTGGTGGTCGCGCACGGCGGCTCGCTGTCGGGGGAGCACGGCGACGGACTGGCGCGCTCCGAAATGCTGTCGAGGATGTACGGCGACGAACTGACCGTCCTCTTCCGGCAGTTCAAGGACGTGTGGGACCCGGCGGGCGGGATGAACCCGGGGGTGCTCGCCCGGCCCGCCCGGCTCGACGAGAATCTCCGCTTCTCCGTGCTGCCGCGCGAGCGCGTCGACGTCGCCTTCGGCTATCCGCACGACGGACCCGGCGGCGGGGACTTCTCGGCGGCCGTACGCAGGTGTGTCGGGGTGGCGAAGTGCCGTGTGGCGGGCCCGGGTTCGGGACCGGAGGTGATGTGCCCCTCGTTCCGTGCGACGGGCGAGGAACAGCACTCCACACGGGGGCGCGCCCGGCTGCTCCACGAGATGCTCGCGGGCGAGGTGGTCACGGACGGCTGGCGCTCGGAGGAGGTACGGGACGCGCTCGATCTCTGCCTCTCCTGCAAGGGCTGCCGGAGCGACTGCCCGGTGGGCGTGGACATGGCCACCTACAAGGCGGAGTTCCTCCACCACCACTACCGGGGACGGCGGCGGCCCGCCGCGCACTACGCGCTGGGCCGGCTGCCGGTGTGGCTCAGGGCGGCGGCGCCGTTCGCGCCGGTGCTGAACGCGGCGGCGCGGGTGCCGCCGCTGGCGGGCCTGGCCAAGCGGCTGGCCGGCATCGCTCCGGAACGTACGATCCCACGGCTCGCGCCCGAGACCTTCGGCCGGTGGCTCAGGCGCCATATGAAGGGCAGGACCGAGGTGTTCACCCGTGGCCGCACGGTGATCCTGTGGCCCGACACCTTCACCGAGCACCTGGCGCCGTCGGTCGGACAGGCGGCGGTACGGGTGCTGGAGGCGGCCGGGGTCGGCATCGTGGTGCCGCCGGGCGAGCGGGGCGGCCAGCGCGGGCGCGGCGGGCAGGTGTGCTGCGGGCTGACGTATGTCTCGACGGGCCAGCTCGATCAGGCCCGTACGGTCATGCGCCGCACGCTGGACCGGATGGAACCCCTGCTCGACCTCGATCTGCCGGTGCTCGTGCTGGAACCGAGCTGCGCGGCCACGCTGACGACCGATCTGCCGGAGCTGTTCCCCGGCGATCCGCGCGCGGCGCGGCTGGCCGCGTCCGTACGGACCTTCGCGCAGGCCCTGGAGGAGTGCGCGCCGGAGTGGGAGCCGCCGCGGCTCGACCGCGCGGTCGCCGGGCAGACCCACTGCCACCAGCACGCGGTCCTCGGTGACGCGGCGGACCGGCGACTGCGTGAACGGGCGGGCCTGACCGGCGAGTTGAGCGGGGGCTGCTGCGGTCTCGCGGGCAACTTCGGTTTCGAACGCGGCCACTACGAGGTGTCGGTGGCCTGTGCGGAGGACCAGCTCCTGCCCTCGGTGAGGGCGGCGGAAGAGGCGGGGAAGGCGGGGGGAGCGGGGAGGGACGCCAGGAGGGGCGCGGAGCTGCTGGCGGACGGTTTCTCCTGCCGTACCCAGCTCGACCAGCTCGGCGGACACCAGGCACGGCATATGGCGGAGGTGCTGGCGGAGGCTCTGGGGGAGGTGCGGGGAGAGGACCCGGCGGGGGCGGGGTGACGGTGGGGCGAGGTGACGGGGGCGGGGTGACGGTGGGGCGAGGTGACGGGGGCGGGGTGACGGTGGGGCAGCTGTCCGTCAGCTCTCGGTGGGCCGGCGTCTGCGGACCACCGAGACCACGCCCGCTCCCGCGACGACGGTGGCATCGGCGGCACCGGCCGCACCGGCCGCACCGGCGGCGCTCGGTGCCGTGGACCCCGTCGCGGTCAGGACGGTTCTGGCCGGTTCCCCGGTGGTGGACGCCCGGGAGCGGGAGCGGGCCGCGTCCAGGATCAGATCCGTGACGGCCTTCGGGTGGGTGAGCATCACGAGGTGCGGGGCGTCGATCTCGACGGTGTGGGAGCGGGCCCGCCGGGCCTGGAAGCGCTCCAGCTCGGGGGAGACGGCCCGGTCCTGGCGCGAGACCATGGCCCAGGAGGGGATGGTCCGCCAGGCGACGGGACCGGCCGCGTCCTTGAACGCCTGGGCGTCGATGGGCCGTTGGGAGGCCGCCAGCACGGCGGTGGTGGCCTGGGGGAGCGAGGCGGCGAAGACCCGGCGGTACAGCTCGGGCGTGACATGGAGATCGGTGCCTATGGATCCGTCCGGCTCGGTGAACGGCACCGGCTTCAGGGCCGGGGCGAGTTCACTGCCGGGAAACATGCCGGAGAGGGCCGAGAGGACCTCGCCCTCGTCGGGTACCAGCGCGTTGATGTACACGAGCGCCTTGACATGGGGGTTGCCGACCGCCGCGCCGCTGATCACCGCGCCGGCGTAGGAGTGGCCGACCAGGACGATCGGGCCCTCGACACTTCTGAGGACGCTCGCGATGTACGCCGTGTCACCGGGCAGACCCCTGAGCGGATTGGCCGGGACCAAGACCCGGTAGCCGTCGCTCTGGAGACGCGGGACGATCTCGCGCCAGCTCGACGCGTCGGCGAAGGCGCCGTGCACCAGCACGATCGTCGGTTTGGCGGTGCCGCCGCCACGGTTCGCGGGGGCGGCGGGAGCGGCGCCGGCGGTGGGGACGGCGGTCGCGAGAGCGGTAGCGGTGAGCATCGCGGCGAGCGCGTACCCCCGGCGCGAACGTATCCGCGGGCCGGGCCGCGGACCTTTCCCCGGGCCGGTGCGCGAGGGTATGGCCATATCTCTCTCCTCTGACGGTCGGACGAGATCGGCATCAGTGTGGTCAAACCCCCGGGGGCGGGGCGCGCGGCGAGAGGCAAGCGGGTGAACGGGACCGCCATTCGGGTAGCGGTACGCGTACGGGGTGTGACGGGGTACGGGGGGTGCTCTGTGGTGGCGGGGTTGGTGGCGGGGTGCCTCTCGGTTCCCGGTGCCTCGGCTCACGGCTGCCCGTTACCCGGGCTCACGCCTCCGCGGTGAGTTCGTGTGCCAGGGCCGCGAGACGGGGGATCGCCGGATGTGCGGTGCCCTCGCGCCAGACCAGGAAGACCGGGAGGGGCGGGGCGTCGGAGAGCGGACGGTAGGCCACTCCGGGGTGCGGATGGACGGCGGTCGTCGAGGCGCCGGTGACACCGATGCCGCGCGCCGCGGCGATCGCCGTCAGCCAGTCGTCGGTGTTGGTGACCGTGACGGTCGTCGCGGGACCGGCGTCCGGCGGCCACAGGGCCGGACTCGTGGTGCCCGACACCCGGTTGACGATCAGCGGTTCCGGCGCCAGGTCCGCCAGGGTGAGCGACGCACGCGCGGCCAGCGGTCCGTCGGCGGGTACGGCCGCCACGCGGGGCTCGGTGAACAGCAGTTCCTTGACCAGCCCCGGGATCTCCACCTGCCCGCGCAGCAGCGCCGCGTCGACCTCGCCCCGGGTCAGCCCCGCCGTACGGTCGTCGATCCTGAGCAGTTCCAGCGGGGTCCCCGGCTGCTCGCTCTGCCAGCGCCGCAGCAGGGGCGTGGTGTACGGGCCGAAGGCCGACCACGGGTGGCCGAGCCGCAGCGGCCGGCGGCGCAGCCGCCCGGCGTCGAGTGCCTCGTCGAACGCGGCCACCGCCGCGGCGGCCTTGTCACGGAAGGCGCGCCCTTCGGCGGTGAGCGCGAGATGGTGGGTGGAACGCTCCGCGAGCCGTACGCCGAGACGCTTCTCCAGCGCCGCCAGGGCGCGGGAGACGGCGGGCTGGGTGAGGTGCAGCCGGTTCGCCGCCCTCGTCAGGTTGGATTCTTCGGCGATGGCGAGGAAGCAGCGGAGATGACGCATCTCAATGCTCATGCGCGTGGAGCATAACGGCAGCCCAATCGGCATTTCACGGGGTGAGATACCGAGCCGTAGCGTGAGCGGGGAAACGGGCGGGTGAAGTACAGTGCGTTGGACTACGAGTCCATTGAAGTGAACCGTGCGTCAACTGCGTGCGTCAACTGTGTGCGTCGACCGTGTACGTCGACCATCTGCGTCGACTGTGTGCGTCAAGGGAGGATCCCGGTGGAAGAGCCGCGTACCGCTACGGCCGCAGGCGCGGTCCAGCTGCCGGAGGTGGCCGGAAGCGCCGAGGCGGGTACGGCGGGGGCCGGTGGCCGCCCGGGGCCGGCCGGGCGCGCGCTGGGGCCGGTCACCCTTGTCGTCGCCGGCGGGCTGTCCGTGCAGTTCGGCGCGGCCGTCGCCGTGCTGCTCATACCGCGCACCGGCGCCCTCGGCGTGGTCTCGCTGCGGCTCGCGCTCGCCGCGGTCGTCCTGCTCGTGGTGTGCCGGCCCACGCTGCGCGGGCACTCACGCGCCGACTGGGGAACGGTCGTCGCCTTCGGCGCGGTGATGGCCGCCATGAACGGGCTCTTCTACCAGTCGGTGGACCGTATCCCGCTGGGCGCGGCCGTCACCCTCGAAGTCCTCGGCCCGCTCACGCTCTCCGTGATCGTGTCGCGGCGGCTGGTCAATGTGCTCTGGGCCGTGCTGGCCCTCGGCGGGGTGCTGCTGCTCAGCGGCGGCGGTTTCGACCGGCTCGACCCGGTGGGCGCGGCGTTCGCGGTCTCGGCGGGCGCGATGTGGGCGGCGTACATAGTCTTCAGCGCGCGGACCGGCCGGCGCTTCCCGCAGGCCGACGGACTGGCGCTGGCCATGGCGGTGGCGGCGCTGCTCGCGCTGCCGCTCGGGATCGCGGAGTCGGGATCGAAGCTGCTGGTGCCGTCGACGCTGGGGCTCGGGCTCGCGGTGGCGGTGATGTCCTCCGTCCTTCCGTACACCCTCGAACTGCTCGCGCTGCGGCGGCTGCCCTCCTCGACCTTCGCCGTGCTGATGAGTCTGGAGCCGGCCATCGCGGCGACGGCCGGATTCCTGGTACTGAGTCAGGCGCTCTCGGCCGCCGACGCGCTGGCGATCGCGCTGGTCATCGCGGCGAGCATGGGCGCCGTACGGACCCAGGTGGGCGGGAAGGACACGCGGACCGGCCGGAAGCGGAGCGGGACGGTCGGCCAGGAGTAGGCGGGTACGGGTAAAGCAAGCACGCTTGCTTGTTTCTTCCGGCGCTGCCATGCTCCGGGGCACGCACATCGCCGTGTCCCGAGGGGAGCGCACCCGTGTCCGCATCCGGTTCCGCGTCGGGTTCCGCATCGGGTTCCGCATCCGATCCGGCGTCCGCGCACGGCCCGGCGTCCGCGCACGGCCCGGCGTCCGCGCACGGCCCGGCGTCCGGTGCCGCGCTGCTCGGGTTACTCGGTGATCTGCGTGCCGAGAGCGAGGAACTCGACGCTCTGGTGGCGCATCTCGACCCCGGGGACTGGTCCCTCGCGACCCCCTCACCCGGATGGTCCATCGCCCATCAGATCGCCCATCTCAGCTGGACCGACCGGGCCGCGCTGCTCGCCGTGACCGATCCGCAGGCCTTCGCGGAGGAGTCGGAGAAGGCCCTGGCGGCCCCCGATTCCTTTGTCGACGAGGGCACGGCGGCCGGGGCGTCGCTCCCGCCCGCCGCACTGCTCGCCCGCTGGCGCGAGGGCCGCGTACGGCTCGGGGACGCCTTGCGCGCGTCACCGCCCGGCGCCCGTTTCCCCTGGTACGGACCGCCGATGAGCGGCGCGTCGCTGGCCACCGCGCGGCTGATGGAGACCTGGGCCCACGGCCAGGACGTCGCGGACGCGCTCGGTGTCCGGCGTGGGCCGACCGTGCGGCTGCGGCATGTGGCGTGGATCGGCGTACGGGCCCGCGACTACGCGTATCTCGTCCGCAGGGAACAGCCGCCCGCCGAGCCCTTCCGTGTCGAACTGACTGGACCGGACGGGGAGTCGTGGACGTACGGTCCCGAGGACGCGGCCCAGCGGGTGACCGGGCCCGCGCTCGACTTCTGTCTGCTGGTCACCCAGCGGGCGCACCGCGCGGATCTCGCCGTACGGGCCGAGGGCGCCGACGCCGGCCACTGGCTGGACATCGCCCAGGCCTTCGCGGGTCCGGCGGGTGCGGGCCGCGCGCCGAAGGGGGACCGATGAGCGACGGACCGACGAGCGACGGACCGATGAGCGACGGACCGACGAGCGGCCGACCGACGAGCGGCCGACCGACGAGCGGCGCCACCACACACGGTGAGCGGAGTGCGCAGGGTGTGCTGCGGATCGGGAACGCCTCCGGCTTCTACGGCGACCGCTTCGACGCGCTGCGCGAGATGCTCACGGGCGGTCCGCTCGATGTCCTCACCGGGGACTATCTCGCCGAGCTGACGATGCTCATCCTGGGCAGGGACCGGATGAAGAACCCGGACGCCGGATACGCGAAGACCTTTCTGCGCCAGTTGGAGGAGGGGCTCGGGCTCGCCCATGAGCGGGGCGTGCGGATCGTCGCCAACGCGGGCGGACTCAACCCCGCCGGACTCGCCACCGCCGTACGCGAACTGGCCGGGCGGGTGGGGGTGCCGGTACGGGTCGCCCATGTCGAGGGCGACGATCTGCTGACCGGCGATCCGCCTGCTCGCGGGACCGGGACCGGGACCGGGACCGGGACATGGGGCGAGGGCGTCCTCACCGCCAACGTGTATCTCGGGGGCGCCGGGATCGCCGCGTGCCTGCGCGCGGGCGCCGATGTGGTGATCACCGGCCGGGTCACCGACGCGGCGCTCGTGACCGGACCGGCGGCGGCCCACTTCGGCTGGGACCCGGAGACCCCGGAGGGACGGCACGCGCTGGCGGGCGCCGTCGTCGCCGGGCATGTGCTGGAGTGCGGCACCCAGGCGACCGGCGGCAACTACTCCTTCTTCACCCGCCACGACATACGCCGCCCCGGCTTTCCGCTCGCCGAGATCCACGCCGACGGCTCGGCGGTCGTCACCAAGCACCCCGGTACGGGAGGGGTCGTGGACGTGGGCACCGTCACCGCGCAGCTGCTGTACGAGACCGGGGGCGCCCGGTACGCGGGTCCCGATGTGACCGCCCGGCTCGACACCGTACGGCTCGCCCAGGACGGGCCCGACCGCGTCAGGATCACGGGCGTACGGGGCGAGCCGCCGCCCCCCACGCTCAAGGCCGGGCTCACCCGGATCGGCGGCTGGCGCAACGAGGTCGTCTTCGTCCTCACCGGTCTCGACATCGAGGCCAAGGCCCGGCTGGTGCGCGAGCAGGTCGAGGACGCGCTCGCGAAGCGCCGCCCCGCCGAGGTGCGCTGGGAGCTGGCCCGCACCGACCACCCGGACGCCGGCACCGAGGAGACCGCCAGCGCCCTGCTGCGGCTCGTCGTACGGGACAGCGATCCCGAGGCGGTGGGCCGGGCGGTCGGCGCGGCGGCCGTCGAGCTCGCGCTCGCCAGCTACCCCGGTTTCCATGTGAGCGCACCGCCGGGCAAGGGCGCGCCGTACGGGGTCTTCGAGGCGGTGTATCTCGACGCGGCGGATGTGACGCATATGGCCGTACTGCCGGACGGACGGCGGGTGACGGTGCCGAATCCCGTCCGTACGCGCGCACTTGAGCCCGTCCCCGAGACGGCTGCGCTGCTTCCGGACCCGCTCCCCGCCGGACTGCCGACCCGCCCCGCGCCCCTCGGCCTGGTCGCGGGCGCCCGCAGCGGGGACAAGGGCGGGGACGCCAATGTCGGGGTGTGGGCGCGGGACGAGGACGGCTGGCGCTGGCTGGCCCATGAGCTGACCACCGAGCGCTTCCGGCAGCTCATCCCCGAGAGCCGGGAGCTGACCGTCGTCCGCCATCTTCTGCCCAATCTCCGCGCCCTCAACTTCACCGTCGAGGGGCTGCTGGGCGAAGGCGTCGCCGCCCAGCACCGGTTCGACCCCCAGGCCAAGGCCCTCGGCGAGTGGCTGCGCGCCCGGCACCTGGACATCCCGGAGGTACTGCTGTGACCGTGCTCCCCTCGGCCCTCGACACCGCGTCCCCCGACTACGCCGCCCACCGCGAGGCCATGCTCACCAAGCTCGCGGAGCTGGCGGACGAACACGCCAAGGCCCTGGCCGGCGGCGGTGAGAAGTATGTGGCCCGCCATCGCGCGCGCGGCAAACTCCTCGCCCGGGAGCGGATCGAGCTGCTCCTCGACCCGGACACCCCCTTCCTGGAGCTCTCGCCGCTCGCCGCCTGGGGCAGCGACTATCCCGTCGGCGCGTCCATGGTCACCGGTATCGGCGTGGTCGAGGGCGTCGAGTGCGTGATCACCGCGAACGACCCGACCGTACGGGGCGGTGCCTCCAACCCCTGGACGCTGAAGAAGGCACTGCGGGCCAACGAGATCGCGTTCGCCAACCGCCTGCCCGTCATCAGCCTGGTCGAGTCCGGCGGCGCCGATCTCCCCTCCCAGAAGGAGATCTTCATCCCCGGCGGGGCGCTCTTCCGCGATCTCACCCGGCTCTCGGCCGCCGGTATCCCCACCGTCGCGGTCGTCTTCGGCAACTCCACGGCGGGCGGCGCGTATGTCCCCGGGATGTCCGACCACACCGTCATGATCGAGGAGCGGTCGAAGGTCTTCCTCGGCGGACCGCCGCTCGTGAGGATGGCCACGGGCGAGGAGAGCGACGACGAGTCGCTCGGCGGCGCCGGGATGCACGCCCGTACGTCGGGGCTCGCGGACCACTACGCGCTGGACGAGCAGGACGCGGTCCGTCAGGCGCGGCGGATCGTCGCCCGGCTCAACTGGCGCAAGGCGCACGCCGATCCGGGCCCGGCGGAGCCCCCCAAGTACGACGAGGAGGAGCTGCTCGGGATCGTCCCCGGCGATCTGAAGATCCCCTTCGACCCCCGCGAGGTGATCGCCCGGGTCGTGGACGGCTCGGACTTCGACGAGTTCAAGCCGCTGTACGGGCCGAGCCTGGTGACGGGATGGGCCCGGCTGCACGGCTACCCGGTAGGGGTGCTGGCGAACGCGCGGGGCGTGCTCTTCTCCGCCGAGTCCCAGAAGGCCGCGCAGTTCATCCAGCTCGCCAACCAGCGGGACATCCCCCTGGTGTTCCTCCACAACACCACCGGCTACATGGTCGGCAGGGAGTACGAGCAGGGCGGCATCATCAAGCACGGCGCGATGATGATCAACGCGGTGTCCAATTCCCGCGTTCCGCATCTGTCGGTGCTGATGGGAGCGTCGTACGGGGCGGGGCACTACGGCATGTGCGGCCGGGCCTACGATCCGCGCTTCCTCTTCGCCTGGCCGAGCGCCAAGTCCGCGGTGATGGGCCCCCAGCAGCTCGCCGGGGTGCTCTCGATCGTGGCGCGGGCCTCGGCGGAGGCCAAGGGCCGGCCATACATCGACCGGGCTGCGGACGGCGACGCGGCGCTGCGCGCGATGGTGGAGCGGCAGATCGAGTCCGAGTCCCTGCCGGTGTTCCTGTCGGGACGGCTGTACGACGACGGGGTCATCGACCCGCGCGACACCCGTACCGTGCTCGGCCTGTGTCTGTCCGCGGTCCACTCGGCGCCGGTCGAGGGTGTGCGCGGCGGCTTCGGCGTCTTCCGTATGTGACCTCCGCGTCATGTGACCTCCGCATGACGTACGCGGACAAGGGCGAGGGCGAGGGACCTGATGATCACTTCTGTACTGGTCGCCAACCGGGGCGAGATCGCCTGCCGGGTCTTCCGGACCTGCCGTGAGCGGGGGATCGCGACGGTCGCGGTGTACTCCGACGCGGACGAGGGCGCGCTGCACGTACGGGACGCGGACATGGCGGTACGGCTGCCGGGGGCCGCGCCCGCCGACACCTATCTGCGCGGCGATCTGATCGTGAAGGCGGCGCTGGCGGCGGGCGCGGACGCCGTGCACCCCGGCTATGGATTCCTCTCCGAGAACGCGGAGTTCGCACGGGCCGTGCTGGACGCCGGGCTCGTGTGGATCGGGCCGCCGCCGGACGCGATCGAGGCGATGGCGTCGAAGACACGCGCCAAGGAGCTGATGGGCGCGGCGGGGGTGCCGCTGCTCGCGCCGGTGGATCCCGCCTCGGCCGGGGAGCCGGATCTGCCGCTGCTGCTCAAGGCGGCGGCGGGCGGCGGCGGGCGGGGAATGCGGATCGTCCGCGAACTCGGCGCTCTCGGCGAGGCGTTGACGGCGGCGTCGGCGGAGGCGCGGTCGGCCTTCGGTGACGGGGAGGTCTTCGCGGAGCCGTATGTGGAGCATGGCCGCCATGTCGAGGTGCAGATCCTCGGTGACACCCATGGCACGGTCTGGGCGCTGGGCACCCGGGACTGCTCCCTCCAGCGCCGCCACCAGAAGGTCATCGAGGAGTGCCCGGCGCCCGGTCTGCCGGACTCGCTCCGTACCGCCCTGCACGAGGCCGCGGTCACGGCGGCGCGCGCGGTCGGGTACACGGGCGCGGGCACGGTGGAGTTCCTGGTCTCCGCCGAGGGCCGTCCGTACTTCCTGGAGATGAACACCCGCCTCCAGGTCGAACACCCGGTGACGGAGGAGGTGTTCGGACTCGACCTGGTGGCCCTGCAACTCTCGGTCGCGGAGGGCGCGGCGCTCCCTGCCGAGCCCCCGCCCGCGCACGGCCACGCGGTGGAGGCCCGGCTCTACGCGGAGGATCCGTCCAGGGCCTGGGCGCCGCAGACGGGCACGCTGCACGCCCTGGAGTTCCCGTACGGCCCGCCGGTCCGGGGCACGGATCCCACGAATCGCACGGACCCCACGGACCGGCGCGCGTCGGCCGACGGAGGCCTCCGTCCGTCGGCCGGCGCCACCGGGCCCCGACTGCGTGTCGACGCCGGTTACGCCGGGGGCGACACGATCGGAGTGCACTACGACGCGCTGCTCGCCAAGGCCGTCGTCTGGGCCCCCACCCGCGACGAGGCGCTGCGCGCCCTGCGGTACGCGCTGCGGCGGGCCCGGGTGCACGGGCCCGGGACCAACCGGGAGCTGCTCGTACGGTCGCTGGAGCACCCCGACTTTACGGGCGGACGGTTCGACACCGGGTTCTACGAGCGCCATCTCGACGCGCTGACCGGGGCCGCGCCCACACCCGCGTCCGCGCCCACGCCCACGCCCGCGCCCGCGCCCGGTGAACGGTACGCCGCGATCGCCGCCGCGCTGGCAGACGCGGCGGCCCGGGGGAGCGGCGGGGGCGGGGGCAACGGCGCCGCGCTGCCCGCCCGGCTCGGCGGCTGGCGCAATGTCGGAGCGGGGATCCAGAGCAAGACCTACGGCGAGCACGAGATCTGCTACCGGACCACCCGGCAGGGATTCGCCGTCGAGGGCAACGAGGGCGTCGAGGGCGTCGAGGGCGACGACGTACGGGTCGTAGCCGTCGGGCCCCACCGGGTCAGCCTCGAAACCGAGGGAGTCGTACGGCACTTCGAGGTCACCGCGTACGGCGACGAGGTCCATGTGGACGGCGCCGACGGCGCGTACCGGCTGACCGCCCGGCCGCGCTTCGGCGATCCCAGCCGCCACACCGAGCCGGGATCGCTGCTCGCGCCCATGCCGGGCACCGTCGTACGGATCGCGGACGGAGTGGCCGAAGGCGCCCGCGTCACCGCAGGGCAGCCGCTGATCTGGCTGGAGGCGATGAAGATGGAACACCGGATCACCGCGCCCGCCTCCGGCACACTCACCGCGCTCCACGCCGTCCCCGGCCGCCAGGTCGAGGTCGGCGCCCTGCTCGCCGTGGTCACCGACACGGACGTACAGAAGGACCCCCGGAAGGACACGCAGCAGGACCCCCAGCAGGACACCGCGAAGGACACCGCGAAGGACACCCAGGAGGAACCATCATGAGCGGCAGCTTCCTGATCGAGACCGAGGAGCGGACCGCGCTGCGCGCCGCCGTCGCCGCCCTCGGCCGCCGCCACGGCCGCGGCTACGACCGCGAGAGCCTCTGGCGCGAGGCCGGGAAGCTCGGCTACCTCGGGGTCAATCTGCCCGAGGAGTACGGCGGCGGAGGCGGCGGGATCACCGAACTCTCGCTCGTACTGGAGGAGTTGGGAGGCGCCGGCTGCCTGCTGCTGCTGATGATCGTCTCGCCCGCCATCTGCGGCACCGTGATCGCCCGCTTCGGTACGGACGAACAGAAGCGGCAGTGGCTGCCGGGCCTCTCCGACGGCTCCCTCACCATGGCCTTCGGCATCACCGAACCCGACGCGGGATCCAACTCCCACCGGCTCACCACCACGGCCCGCAAGGACGGCGGCGACTGGGTGCTGAACGGGCGCAAGGTCTTCGTCTCCGGCGTCGACATCGCCGACGCCACGCTGATCGTCGGCCGTACCGAGGACGCGCGGACCGGCCGTCTCAAGCCCTGTCTCTTCATCGTCCCCCGGGACGCGGAAGGCTTCCACCGCTCCCCGATCGACATGGAACTGCACGCCGTGGAGAAGCAGTTCGAGCTGGTCATCGACGACGTACGGCTGCCCGCCGACGCGCTCGTCGGCGACGAGGACGCCGGACTGCTCCAGCTCTTCGCCGGACTCAACCCCGAACGCGTCATGACCGCCGCCTTCGCCCTCGGCATGGGCCGCTACGCGCTGGACCGGGCGGTCGAGTACGCGAAGACGCGCCAGGTGTGGAAGGAGCCGATCGGCGCCCACCAGGCCATCGCGCACCCCCTCGCCCAGGCCCATATCGAGCTCGAACTCGCCGCCCTGATGATGCGCAAGGCCGCGTATCTCCTCGACGCGGGCGACGACACCGGCGCGGGCGAGGCCGCCAACATGGCCAAGTACGCCGCCGCCGAGGCCTGCGTACACGCCGTCGACCAAGCCGTACACACCCTGGGCGGCAACGGCCTCACCCACGAGTACGGCCTCGCGTCCCTGGTCACCGCGGCCCGGGTGGCCCGCATCGCGCCGGTCAGCCGGGAGATGATCCTGAACTACGTGTCCCACCAGTCCCTGGGGCTCCCCAAGTCGTACTGAACGCGCCGCCCCCCGAATCCGTCACTCGATGAGGCGGCTACCGAGCGGTGACCGCTCCGCGCCCTGGCGGCCTCTGTGAGGGCACTGCGGACGAGACGCGGCACGGCGAACGCGGTATCCGCCTACGCGGGCGCCGGGCGGAGCGTCCGTCATCGCCGTCGCGAGTGGCACAACTCCGGTGGAGGATCTCGGGGCGGCCGGCGCGGACGTGGTGCTGGACAGCCTTGAAGACGTCGAGCGGTTGATGGCGGCCATCAGCACGGTGACAACACGGCACTGAGCGGCCCTGCGAGCCGGCGAAACATCTCGGGCTACGGGTGCAACACATCGTCGAGATAAGCCTGTACCGGCTCGAAGAGGCCGTACGGCACGTACTCCGGAATCTCGGCGAGGGAGCACCAGATCAGTTCCGCCAGTTCCTCCGTGTCGGCCACGTACGCGGTCCCGGACACGACCTCGCACGCCGTGTAGGACATATGGCGTTGAGTCTTCGGATGAACCCGGCTTCCCAGCTCCCTGACGGCTTTGACGGTGAGGCCCGTCTCCTCCTGGGTCTCCCGGACGGCCGCGTCCTCATCCGACTCTCCGGCCTCAACCTCTCCCGCGGGGAATTGCCAGGAGAGCTGCCCCTCCTTCACCCGTCGCCGCACCATCAGAACGCGGCCTTCGCTGACGACGATCGCCGCCGCGATGCCCGGTCGTTCCTCAGCACTCGCGTGCGTCATGGGGCTTCCTCCAGAGCTGCCAGGATCGGTGGGAAGATCCTATCGGCGGGTATGAGCCGGGTGACTGCGGTTTTCGCGACCCACAGCACATCGACGTTTTCGAGGACATCGCTGTTCTTGGCCTCTCCCGCCAGGAACTCACAGAGGAAGTATTCGCATTGCACGCCGGTGACCGGGTGCAGCCGGTTACCGAGATTCCGGACAACGGCGCAATGCACACCCGTTTCGTCCAGCGTCTCCCGAACGGTGGCCGTCTCCGCTCGCGCCCCTGGTTTGATGACACCGGCCGGGAATTGCCAGGTGAGGCCCGAAGCGTCGTCGTCCCGTCGGCAGACCAGCAGCGTCTGGTCCGCACGGATGACGACGGCGACAGCGACGCGCAGCGGCTGGACCGCGGGGGAGCCCGCGACGGCAGCTGTGCCTTCACTCGATGCCAGCAGGGCGAAGCGTCGGCGCACCGCTGGAGCGGCTGTCTCGTAGACCTGGTCGAGGAGCTGCTGCATCTCCGCACGCGGGACGACGGCGGGATTGGTGTGCCAGGTCGCGACTGTGCGCTGAGCGATACCGAGGCGTTCCGCGAAGGCTTCGTTCGTCATGCGCAGCGCGGCCTGAAGCGTGCACGCGTGCCGACCGCTCCAGATCTCGACCACGTCCATCCGAGCCTCCCCCCGGCGTGCTCATGGGTTCTGCATGGTCACTGCACCGCGGGTGCACTCTCGTTGCGCTGTCGGTTCGTGGTGGCCCGGCCGCGGATCCGGTTCACTCGTGGCATGAACAAAAGCCCTCCTCAGCGGTCGTGACGCGCGCCGAGAAGGCCATGGATCGGTCCAGCCCGTTGCCTGTGAACCCAGGTTTTCCCGCCTCAAATGCTAGTTCACGAGGCACAGGGGATTGGTTGCTTCCGTCAGTGGCACGCGCGATGGCCGGATGCTTCCCCTGCCGGCCCTCAATTGAACAGGACGACAGTGATCAATCCAGATCACGGTTGTCATATCACCAGCGCGATGTGCGCTGCCGACAGCGTGCCGCGATGATCTCTCTCAATCAGCGACGCGGTGCGCTCATGGATGTGGGGGATCACAGCGGCCAGGCGGTCACGGCAAGCGGTGAACAAGCGCGCGGCGACGAGGTAGCTGATCCGCTCGACGAAGTAGTCACGCGCGTGCGGCGGGAACATGACGGGCTCATTGTGGCCCCAATCAAGGAGTCCGCGCGGCAACGATCCAGGGAGCAGGCCATGGTTCATCGGCACACTCGGCTGATGGACGTCGGCGCCGCCAGGTCGGTGGGTTCCGTCGCGGACTCGTACGGCAACGCGATGGCCGAGGCGCTCAATGGCACGTGCAAGGCCGAACTGTCGAAATGCAGGTGCCTTAGAGGGACGCTAACCAGGTCGAACGCGCCGTCGTGCAGTGGGTCGGCCGGTACAGCACCGAGCGCCTACACTCCGCTCTCGACTACCTCCCACCCGAGGAGTTCGAGGCCGAGTTCAACCCATCCTTGGCCACGCAGGAAGCGACCTGAAAGCAAACAAGCTGGCCGTTACGAAACTCGGGGCATCCCACTACTGCTCGTCCAGGGCTTCACACGCAACCACCATCAGTTCCGCAGCGGCCTCGCCCCCTGTCTCGTCGGAGACGACATCCGGTGCCCCGCAGTTTTCGAAGTCCCGGATCCTGTTTGTCAGTTCCTTGAGTAACATATCCCTCAACCTCACAACCTCCCAAAGACTTAGGATAGGCCAGTCGACGTTGACCAGGCGTGAAGTGCATCAGGAACGAGCACCACTGGTCACAGGAGCAGACGCTAAGAGGTTTTTACGCGACCTTCGAACCACGTACGTACCAGTCCTGGCTGCGCGAGGGGACGGCATAACACCCGTTGGATTGGGCGTCATGCCGTTGAGGTCGACGGGCGCCTGACCAGGGAAAACCGGATTCAGCGTGATCACGAATCATCGTCCGGTACGATGACGCAGACCCTCCAAATGAGTAGGTCTCCGGTTCAAATCCCGAAGGCGGCTCTGCAGAAGCCCCAGGACTCGCTCGCGGCGACCGGGGCTTTTGCGCTTACTAGATAGGGCAGCGAAGCTTCGCGCGAGGTGTGCAGTACTCCAATGCTCCTAAAAGTCGGCCACAGTGGGGGAGGCGCGAGGGCTGCTGCAACTCACCAACGCGAGCCGGCGGTCGAGATGCCGAGGGCGTAGCAACCAGACGGCATGGGACCCCAGTGAGCGCCGTCGGGCAGGTCATTCGTCGGAATCGCCGTCCTCGTCCTCCTCGTCAATGTCGTTCTTGCCCGGCTTCTTTGTCTCCGGGGTCTGATCGAAGACCCCTTCGGAGCGGTAGTAACGTCGGGCACTGGGATAGAGCGAAGGGCTGTCGTCGTACATGATCACCCAGCCGAGCAAGCCACAGATTTGCCACTTGCCATCCAGGTGTTGTGCGACGAATCGAAACGCCTCGTCTGCTGTCATGTCTCGATCGGGGACAGTGACCATCTGCGTCCTGAAAGCGGCCGAGTTCTTGAAGCGGAAGAGGAACGGTATGCCGCGCTTGATCTCCCAAAGAACCGAATGCAGCGACTGAGCCCCGGGCGAGATCCCCTGCACCCTGCGAGATAGGTCAATGGGAAACGCCAGGTCAAAATGAGTGTTCTTGATTTTTGTTCGGTCGCGATTTCGGCCGGTATCGTTATTGCCGAATCCGCGATTATTCCATACGACCTTCCCGGTCTTCAGATGCTCTTTGATCAGCATTTTTTCCGGAGAGACCGAGGAGAGATCCTCTTCGACGAATAGGCACTTAAAAGACATCTCCTCAATAGAGATCCCTTCCCGCCCGGACAGTTTATAAAGGTGGTTTCCGAGGCGCTTCGGGAGTGGCTCGTCAGCTTTCCCGACGTAGGCGAGTTGACGTTCCCCTCCGGGCTCCTGACGGAAGAGCTGGTACACCCCGGCCATGCCGGGAAGGCCGAGCTTCTCGGCTTGTGGGGCCAGGGCGTCCAGGTTCGCCTGCGTGAGGGGCGCGGGCTCTAGGCGGCAAAGGGCGGCGTACAGCTGCTTGCTAAGTGCCTCCGTGATGCTGAGGCGGAATTGATCGCTGAACTGGTCGGCCATGTGAACACCCGTCGTCCATGAAACGCCTGATCGCGGTCAGCTTATCTGGTGGCTCTGGGGTGCGTGTGAGGCAAGTTTCGGAATGTGGCATCGTGATCACCAACTCCGCGGTACGCTTCTCCCATGTCTCATCTGCGGGAAGAACGTCAAGAGGTGGGTACGTGTGTCGAGCTGTTCGCCGGCGGCGGGGGGCTCGCGATGGCTGTGCACACCGCCGGCTTCCGTCCACTCCTGGTGAATGAGTCCGCCAAGTGGGCTTGCGAGTCCCTACGAATCAACCCGCCTGACCCCAGCAGGCCCGAGGAGCGTTGGCCCCTCGTGCCTGGCGATGTGCGCGACGTCGACTACGGGAAGCACGTCACCGACGAGGTCGATGTTCTCGCGGGTGGGCCGCCGTGTCAGCCGTTCAGCTTGGGCGGTGTCCATAAGGGGATGGAAGACGAGCGGAACATGTTCCCGGAGATGTTCCGTGCCATTCGGGAGCTGAACCCGAAGGCGGTCATCTGTGAGAACGTACGTGGCCTTCTCAGACCCTCCTTTAAGCCATATTTTAAGTACATCCTGAACGAGATGCGCCTGCCGTTCGAGAAGCGAGATGGGGATGCGTCATGGGAAGACCATAATGACCTTCTTGAAAAGCTGATCGCTAACGAAACGGTTGAGCCGTCGAAACGATACGTCGTACAGGAAATGGAAGTAAACGCAGCCGACTATGGCGTACCGCAGATTCGGAATCGAGTGATCATCGTCGCGTTCCGCGCCGACCTCGATGTCAACTGGGGCGCGTTCATGCCCAAGGAGACACACTCTGAGGAATCAATGATCCACTCCATGCGGGAAGGTGGATCCTACTGGACGGAGCGACATAAGGACGTGAGCGCAGAAGTCCGCAAGCGTGTTATCGCCAACCTTCCTGAACTCAACTACGAGGATCCGAAGGTCAAACAGAAGCTGACGCTGGCACCGTGGTGCACTCTGCGCGACGCTATCGCGGGAATTGGCGAGAACGAGGGGAAGCCGCTTCCGTACGTTACGGAGGAAGCTGTCAAGGGCAAGCTCGAAGTGGGCGACATCCGTGATCATATTGGGTGGCCTGGAGCTCGTACGTACGCCGGACACACCCCGAATGTGTTGGATCGGCCCGCGAAGACCGTGAAGGCGGGCGTGCATGGTGTGCCGGGCGGCGAATCCGTCATACAGCTCGACAACGTCGACTTCGTCAACGAGGGTGGCGGAACTGGATACCGATATATGACCGTTCGGGAGACCGCACGAGTCATGACCTTCCCCGACCATGTGGTGCTCAACGGACCGCGGGGCGAGAAAATGCGGCAATTGGGCAACGCCGTACCGGTGAAACTCGGAGCGGTCTTCTCTCAGGCAGTCGCTGAAGCACTCAAGTCCGTAGGGGCCCTCAAGGACCCGGAGAGGCGGAAGTGACCGAAGCCGCGCACGATCGGCAGAGGCGTTGGAAGGACCGAATGCCTCCTGAACGAGCGTGGAAGCCCCGAGCGGGCATGACTAAGGAATCCCGAGTAGCTGAACAGGATCGAGCCGCTGGCGGCCGCCACACGCGGGCGGTTGACGTTGGTGAGGGGAGGTACGCCCGCGCGTCGGTCGCACTGCGCCTCTACCGCAGTACGCGCCGAATCCGCGCCTATTTGCGGTGGTCGGAGGAGGGAGAGACGCGGGAACGCTATGTCGGTGAAGTGAACGCGGCGACGCGCGCTGCGAACTTGACGCAAGCGTGGGCGATGGCGCGGGCCGCCGGGTACGTATCTTTTGAGACTGCCCCACCCAATTCGTGGGCGTCATCACCGGCCTCTCGCGCGGTCATGTCCGCGAACAAGGGGCGGGATACGAAGCCGGAACGTCTCCTACGGTCCGCTCTTCACCGCAGGGGGCTTCGCTATCGAGTCTCAGCGAGGCCGATCGCGGACCTTCGTCGTACGGCTGATGTCGTGTTCACTAAAACCCGTGTGGCCGTCTTCGTCGATGGCTGTTTTTGGCACGGATGCCCCGAGCATCATCGGCCCGCCACCAAGCGAGCGGAATTTTGGCAAGAGAAGATCGAGGGCAACCGAGCCCGCGACGCAGACACGAACGCGGCCCTGAACGCGCAGGGTTGGACCGTCGTACGGGTCTGGGAACACGAGGACCCCGAGTTGGCGGCCGAGCGGATCGACCAAGTTGTGAGAGAGAGAACAGCCGGCGCCTGACGGTCCTTTTCCCTTGGTCCGCCCCAAGACGTGCTGCGGAGGAGCCTGTCTGGACAGTCGAGTGCTGACAGGACTTGACCCTGGTGTCAGTGCCGTGCGGTATCTCTTGGTGGAGCTGGATGAACTGGGGTCCTTCAACAACACTTCAGAAGGGAGCAGCACTTTGTCGACTGATGCCACAGAGGTCCTGTTCGAGGAGATCGACCTCACGCCGTCTCCACAGCTGCTGGAGGCGTTGGGAGACATCCCCTACAAGCCATGGCAGTGTCTGGCCGAGCTGATCGACAACTCCTTCGACGACTTCCTGACGGACCCGGACCGCAGTGAGGCGCAGGAGGTCTGGATCACGCTGCCGAAGCCCACTGACGACGATCCGATCGTGAGTCTGCTCGATAACGGGCGGGGCATGAGCCTGGAGATGCTGCAGAGTGCGTTGAAGGCTGGCTACAGCGGCAAGCGGCGGTACGGCAGTCTGGGGCTGTTCGGGATGGGCTTCAATATCGCCACGGCCCGTCTAGGGCATCACACTGAGGTACGGACCACGCGAGCGGGTGACCCGGACTGGCTCATCGTGGAGATCGATCTGCGCCGCCTCGCGCAGAACGACAGTTTCAGGACGCCTCTCCGGCGGGAGCCCAAGCAGGACGTCTCTGATCACGGCACCGAAGTGATCGTCCGTCGTCTGCGTACCGAGATCGCCGAGGATCTCAAGAAGGCCAATCGGCACGCTTCGGTCCGCGCTGACCTTGGTCGCGTCTACTCGTACTTGCTGCGCGGCGAGAACCCGATTCCCGGAGTTCCGGACGGGCCGATGGCGGGGCGCGGTTTCCGGCTGAAGGTGAACGGAAAGACCGTCTCGCCCAGGCTGCCCTGCGTCTGGTCGGCGTCGCGTACGGTGACCAAGGAAGGGCGGGAGATCGCCGCTGTCAGGTCCGTTGACATTCCGCTGGCGTCGGCGCTGGCGTGCATGAAGTGCGGTCACTGGCAGAGCCCGAACCTCGCGCTGGACCGGTGCGCGGAGTGCGACGGCGACGACATGCAGCTGCGCGAGCGCCGCATCCACGGCTGGTTCGGGGTTCAGCGGTACCTGGACGAGAGTGACTACGGAATCGATTTCCTGCGCAATGGGAGGAAGATCCGGATCGGGGACCGCTCCCTGTTCTCCTGGGAGAACCCGAACGACGGGACCCAGGTCCCGGAGTACCCGGTGGACATCCCCGCTACTCAGGGCCGCATCGTGGGCGAGATTCACCTCGATCACGTCCCGGTGGGTTACCAGAAGACCGACTTCAACCGGGAGAGCCGCGACTGGCGGCACGCTGTCGTCGCGCTGCGCGGCGAGGGGCCGATGCGCCCGAAGAAGGCCAGGACGCTGGGATATTCGTTGAATGCCTCGCCCCTCGGAGAGATTTTCAAGGGCTACCAGGAAAACCGCCCGGGTGCGGGTTGTCTGATTCCCGGCAACGGCAGCACCGCTATCCACGAGACGGCTCGGGAGTGGGGTGCGAAGTTCCACTCCGGCCAGCACCCGGAGTTCCTCTCGGACGAGATCTGGTACCAGGCGGTGCTGGCCCACGACGAGAACCGAGGCAATGGAGGGCCGCGCACTCGGCCGATCAGCACTGGTGGGGCCGGCGGGCCCTCGCTGACGGGCCGCACCGGACTGACACCTCTGAGCGGCTCGCCGACCAACGGCCACGACCTGGGAGGCGTAGCGCCCACACCGACACCCGCCCCGGCATCTGAGCCCGAGCCTGTGGAGACCGAGGAGCAGCGCTTCGAGCGTTACCGCGCTGACGCCCGTCAGGTCTTTGATCTGACGGGCGAGGTGACTCTGCCACGACTTGGCCGCAAAGCCGTGACGGTCTTTGAGACGCGCACGCCCTTGCTTGACGATCGTGAGCGGCCGGTCCCCTCGCTGGCCCGTCTGGGGAAGGGCGTGAACCTGGAGGTGTTCGTCCATAGCGAGCACCTCGTATTCCGCGAGTATGGACGCGATCCGCGCGACTACGCGTTGATGGAGATCGCACAGACCCTGCACGCCTTCGAACCGGACGGGCAGAAGGTGACAGCGGTCGCGGCTGAGGTCACACGACAGTTTCCCGACCAACGGGTCACCGAGTCAGCCCTACGCGATCGGGCTGACTCACTGTTGGGTCGAGTGCGCGAGCTGATGACGCCCATCGTCGCGACGATGGCCGACGAGTTGTGGGAGGCGGTGCCAGAGGTGGTCAGGCTGCGTGCCGAGCGGGACGCCGGACGAGCCGACGCCTCTCTGGACTGGCCCACCGTCGTCATGGACGGAGCTTTCGTGGCTCACTTGGACGCTGCCGGGATCGCGGCAGTCGTCCGCGTGCGTCCAGCCGCCTTCCTGGACGGAGCGGTATTCAAGACGTCCTGGAGTGGCTGGTCGGACACTGCGGTCAAGGAAAGGCAGGTGGCACAGACCGTGCGCCCCCTGGAGGTTGTCAGTGAATTCCTGACCGACCCGGGTGCGAAGACTCGACTGGAACTCTCCTTGGTACGGATCACCTTCGACATGCTCGACCAGAGCGTTGCCGGACCGGTGTGAGCGATGACTACCTCGTTCATGGCGCCAGACTTCCTGCGCTGGGTGGGACCGTTCGGTTTCACTCGCCAGTTGGAACGGCTAGCGCTTCACCTGGGCTTCACCGACGTCGTCAACATTGACGGTGCGAACGATCAGGGCGGCGACATTCTCGCCACCCGCGAGGGCCGCTTGTGGGTGTTCCAAGCCAAGTGGAAGGCGGGAGCGGCGGTACCTCCCAGCGCCATCGACGAGGTCCTTGAGGCTAAAGCCCACTATGGCGCCGACCACGCCGTAGTGGTCACTAACAGCCGCTTCGGTCCGCTCACCCACAAGCGTCGGGACAGCCTCGCGGCGGTCGGCATGCGAGTGGAGCTGTGGGCGGGCCAGGAACTGACTGATCTCTACTCGGACGACCGATTCACAGCTGACCGGCTGCCGTCTCGCAAGCTGCGCCCCTACCAGAGCGAGGCTCTGCGGGAGGTCATCGGCGACTTGAAGAGTGCCGACCGTGCCCTGCTAGTCCTGGCAACTGGCCTGGGGAAGACAGTGGTTGGCGGCGAGGCCATCGACTACCACCTGCGCGCGAGCCCCAAGGACAAAGTCCTCATCGTCGCCCCGGCAAAGGATCTGGTGGAGCAGCTTGAGCGAGCATTGTGGCACCACCTGCCCAAGAGCGTGCGCACTCAGCTCCTGACCGGCGACCACCGTCCTGACGACCTGCGAGGAGTTACCTGCGCGACCACAGCGAGTGCTCTCAGCTACGCCCGCGCTGGCTACCGCCCCGCGCTGGTCATGGTCGACGAAGCCCATCACGTCGCCGAGGACGGACAACTGGCCGAGCTTCTCGATGTCCTCCACTCAAGTCAAATTTTCGGGGTCACGGCTACGCCCTGGCGTGGTGATCGCTTCGATATCCGCACGCGCTTCGGCGAGCCCAGCTACACGCTGGGTATCGAGGACGGCATGCGGCTGGGTTACCTGTCCGAAGTCCGCTACCGGCTCTACGCGGACAACATCGACTGGGATTTCGTCCGTGGCGTCAGCGACCACAGCTACTCGATCAAGGATCTCAACGCACGCCTTTTCCTCCCCGAACGAGACGAAGGAGTGCGCGAGAAGCTGATGGAGGTATGGGCGCGTACCCAGCACCCCCGCGCGGTCGTCTTCTGCCGCACCATCGAACATGCAGAACGATTGGCGGCGCTGCTCGCAGGGGTGCCGCAGTGGCGCGGGGCACTCGCCGTTCATGCGGGTCTCAGCAAGCGGGAACGCCAGTCCCGACTGATGAGCTTCCGGAGCGGCGAGGTCCCAATCCTGACCGCCGTCGACATCCTCAACGAAGGTGTAGACATCCCGGACGTGAACATCCTCTGCTTCGCCCGGGTCACACATAGCCGCCGGATCTTCGTCCAGCAGCTCGGCCGCGGCCTGCGCCTGCGTCCGGGAAAGTCGTACGTGGAGGTCCTGGACTTCGTCAGCGACATCCGCCGCATCGCCGCTATCTTGAACATCCGCCAACAGATCGCCGAAGACGAAGTCGAGACCCTGCGTCTGCGGGAGCGCGGCACGAGCTTCGACTTCGCCGACAAACGCGCGGAGAGTCTGATGCGTGAATGGATCAAGGACGCGGCCAGTCTGGAGACCTCGTTGGACAAGAGTCGCCTTCAGTTTCCCGACCCGGCCGCCTTTGGGGGATGAAGGATCTATGAGTGACATCGACGAGGAGATCCGCCGCGAGGTGATCGCCGAAGTCTACAGGCAAGTCGACGAACTCGACTGGGACGGCATGGCCCCGCGTGAGCGCTCTCAGTGGTACGTGCGTTGGATCGATGACCCACTCATCGGGGGCAAGCTGACACGCTTCATCGAACGCGATCGTGTCCGTGTGTGGATCAAGGATGGCCCGATCAAAGAACTGCCCCGGGCGCGTTACGGCATCGGCCCTTACGCGCAGTTCGCGGTCAGCCGCTACCCCGGGATGGAGCAGATTGCGCACCAGGCGATTGGGCCGGACTGGCTTGCTGACCCTGAGACAGTTGACGTCAAGCCCAACCGCTGCCTGGTTCGAGGGCCTGAACCGGACATCCTGATGATCTGGGGGCCGGCGGCCAAGCTGGCCGACCTGGTATGGGCCGGCATCAACGCTCTTGTGGATGGCGGTGCCGAACCGCTCATCGTCGTTACCTCCCCGCAGGGAACGCGACTCAGCGGAGGCGAGATGCTTCGGCATCGGCTCCTCGCCAAGCAGGCAAGCATCGAACTGCGCCACATCACCCTGCGACTCACCCGCGTGTGACTGTGACGCGCTCAAAGGCACCGCCACGTTCCCCGGAACGTGTACGCCAGCGATCAATGCTGACCAGCGTGCTTGAGCAGATGGGGCGGCACAAGGTGGATTGGGTGGCACGTGTACCGAGCGTCGTAGTCCGCTGACCTGGGGAAAAGGGACTCCGCAGCATTGCCCAGCATCACCCGTCACGATCTTGTAGGCCCTCGTGATGCGGAGGTCTCATCTCTGTCGGACTCCCCATTGCGCGCATGTCGGAAGGGGGATTGCCGGCCCGCCGGCGCCAGGAGGCCTGAGGTGGCGGATGAGGTACTTCCGGGAGCCATTTGGGAGCCGACCCGCTGCCCGAGCCCCTTCGCGACCACCTAGACCAAGACAGTCCGACGCTCTGACCAGCGCAAACACCATCCACGCTGGCAAGATCACCAACCGAACCTCATTCGGGACGAAGAGGTCGTGGGTTCAAATCCCGCCACCGCGACAGAGAAAACACCAGTTCAGGGCTGGTCTCCTTCACAGGAGACCGGCCCTGATCGCGTTTCAGTGGTGCTCTGGGTGTCAGTTGGGTGTGATCGGACCACCCCCGCCTGCGCGGGGAACGCCCTTTCTGAGCTGCGGTGTTAGAGCGGCTTTGCCGTTGCTTGGCCAAGGCTCATCCGCATGCCCGCATTCTCTCAGTGGGCGGTTCGTAAGGTGATGTCCTTTTCTGGCTGAGGTGGGAGCAAGGACGCTGGTGGAGGTTCGGTCGGCTATTGCTTTCGAGCGAAGTTGCCGGTGTCGGCCTCGGTGAGGATGCCGAGTTTGACCAGGCGTTTCAGTTTGGCGCGGGTGCCTTCGACGTTCTTCGGCAGCAGTTCGTGGCCGAGGGCTTCGCAGACGTCCTTGGCCCGTAGCGGCCCGGTCGTGTGGTTGAAGGCGGCAAGGATGCGGGGGTAGTCCGGATGCTCGGGCAGGTCCGGCGCGACGGCCGGGAGCCGGTCGGCAAGGCTGGTGACGGTCTTGCGGGTGATCGCGAGGTGCTCCAGGTGCATCTCGGCCTCCCGCAACCGGGTCTGCAGGCCGTCGATCTGCGCACGAAGGTCGTCGGCCAGGGCCCGGGCGGCGTCTTCCTGCAGGTCCAGGGCATCGAGCAGGGGCCGGAGGTTCACGCCGCCACCGCCGCCGTCTCGCGCCAGGTGGGGGCGTTCGCGCCGGTGAGGCGCCGGGTCATGACGTGGGTCATCGCCCAGTAGACGCGGGAGACGGAGGAGGACGGGCGGTGCTCGTAGTCGCGGACCAGGCGCCGGTGCAGTATCAGGATCCCGTAGGTCTGCTCGACCCTCCACCGCTTCGGCTGCGGCACGAACCCCTTGACCTGCGGGTTGCGTTGGACGATCTCGACGTCGATCCCCAGGCCGGCGCCGTGCGCGACGACCTGGTTCTTGAAGCCCTGGTCGACCAGGGCTTTGCGGACACTTCCGCCGGCGTGCTCGGCGACCTGGTCCAGCAGGAGATTTCCCGCGGCGTTGTCGTGGGTGTTCGCAGCGAGGACGACGACCGCGATGACCAGGCCGAGGACGTCCACGGCAAGGCCCCGCTTGCGGCCGGGCACCCGCTTGGCCGGATCATGGCCACTCGTGGAGACGGGGACCCCGGCGGCCACATGGACACTCTGGGTGTCCAGCACCACCAAGGTCGGGTCCTCTAATCGTCGGGCGCGTTCGCGGACCTGGCAGCGCAGGAGTTCATGGATGACCTGGTCGGTCCCGTCGTCCCGCCAGGCGGCGAAGTAGTAGTACGTCGCGCTCTTCTGCGGCAGGTCGTGCGGGAGATAGGCCCACTGGCAGCCGGTCCGCCCCTGGTAGAGGATCGCGTTCACGATCTCCCGCATGTCGTACGCGCCCTGGTGGCCGCTGACCGAGCGGTGCCGGCCCTTCCACGCGGTGATCACCGGCTCGATCAACGACCACTGCTCGTCCGATAAGTCACTCGGATACGGCTTGCGTTCACTCACCCGAACACATCACCAGATCAACAACCGCGGACCGGCAGATTCCGCCCCGCTGCCACACCATCAGGCGACAGCAGAACCACTCAAAGACTCACGAACCGCCCACTCAGAGCCTTGCGGCAACGTCCCCCTCACCGAGCCCCGCCGTCCGTTGCCGTGTTCCCTTCCGCTTGGAGTGGTGCAGCGCGCTTGCTGACCCGCTCCGGGCGGGTGGTGCCGTAGCGGGTGAGGAGCCATTCGCAGTCCAGTGCGAGGAGCCGTACCTGCACATGCGCGGCCAGGGTGCCGCCGGCGAGGGGTTGTTCGGCGTCGGTCGAGATGCTGTGCAGGCGGGAGCTGAGGACGTACCACTCCCGGCTTCCGCGCCACATCTGGTCGACCTGGGCCTGTGCGACGGGAAGCATCTCGGTGGCGTAGGCGCGGAGGTCCGTGGTCAGCCGGTCCAGTTCCTCCTGTGTGCCCGCTCTGTAACCGACCGCCCTGGCCCTGTCGATGGCGGCCTGTACGGCGCTCGTGGCGTCCGTCTGTCTGCCCATGGCTGCCTCCGTGCGCACTCGTACGACGGGTCTCGCGCGGGGGCCGGAACGCCGATGCGCGGACTGCCGCTGTGCCTGACGGTAGGGAGGCGGTGTGCGTCACTTCCACCGATGTGCATCAATGTTCACATCAGACTGGCATCCAAGGTCGTGGCGGAAATGCCCTCTTGACCGGCTGCCTTGGACGGTTGACGGTGGTGCACATCTCTGTACGCCAAGAACGTCGGAGGCATCGGTGGCATTACGTTTCATCGGGATCGATCCCCACACGGGTACGGGCGAGAGTCCCACCGTCTGGTTTGACGAGAGCATGAACGAACTGATCATTCAGGGATGGAAGCCGGGCTCGGAACTCGAAACGGAGTACGCCGCCTTCGCAGTCCCCGGGCACGCGTCCGGAATCCCTGACCATGAGGCAGTCGTCCGGGTCCCGGCCCGGATGGTGCCGATCTTGAGGGAGGCGTGCGATGCCGCAGAGCGTGCCGAGCTTCGCTGAACTGCTGGACAGCGCCCAGCACACGGCAGTCCATCTGGAGATGCGCGACGCCTACGGTGTCGCTGGAGAGTCCGATGACTTCGCGCGATGGAAGGACACCGGACAGCGGGATGTGGACGCCGGTTCACCGTACTGGTCGGAGTGGGTGGCGCTGATCCGGCGAACGGTGGACCGCGGCGTGACCGTGCGCCGAGCGCGCATCGTCTCCGAGCCGGTCAGTGACTACATCCGCTTCGAGCACGCGGGGACCCCGGTCAATCTGGAAGCCGGTGAACAGGTCCGGTGGCTCGCCCGACGACGCGCCTCGGACATCGCCCTGCCGGGCAATGACTTCTGGTTGATCGACAGCCGTCTGATCCGCTGGAACCACTTCACCGGCAGCGGCGCCTCCGGAGGCGGAGAGATCAGCCGGGACCCGGCCGCGGCCAGGCTCTGTGCGGATGCCTTCGAAGCGGTGTGGGAGCGGGCGGTTGCGCACCAGGATTACAAGATCGGTTAGTGCGGAAGGCCCACAGGTCAGCTCATGCCCATCTCTCCCTCGTCAACGGCTCAAGCAGCACGCGCGAAAGTTGCCCGGCGTCTGCGTGAGCTTCGCGCAGACGCGGGGATCACCGGGGGTGAGCTGGCCTCTCGCTGTGGCTGGACCCACCCGAAGACCTCCCGCATCGAGAACGCGCGCACGCCCCCCACCCCGGAGGACATCCGCCTGTGGTGCCACGCCTGCGGCGCCGACGACCAGGCCGCCGACATTCTCGCCCAGTCCCGTGACGCCGAGTCCCAGTACGTCGAGTGGCGGCGCAAGGTCCGTACGGGGCTGAAGCGACTCCAGGACAGCTACGTTCAGCTCTACCGGTCGACGAAGCTGTTCCGGATCTACTCGTCCACTCTCGTGCCAGGTCTGCTCCAGACCGAGGGATACGCGCGTGCTCTGCTCAGCAGCAACGCGCGCCTCCTTGATATCCCGGACGACGCCGAAGCGGCCGCCGCCGCGCGCCTCGAACGGTCTCGGATCATCCATGAGCCGGGGCACCGTTTTGTCCTGCTCATCGAAGAGGGCGTTCTCTACCACCGGTTGGGCGACGCCGACGCGATGGCTGCCCAGCTCGGCTACCTGCTGACCGCGGGGGCGCTGCCCTCCGTGGCGCTGGGGATCATCCCGAATGCCACACCGGAGCGCCGGCTGTGGCCTCCGGAGGTGTTTCACATATACGACGACACGCTGGTGTCGGTGGAACTCCTGTCGGCTCGCGTACGAGTCACCCAGCCCACCGAGATCGAGCTGTATGTACGCGCGTTCGAGGAGCTGCGGAGCATGGCCGTGTACGGGGCCGGGGCGCGGGCTCTCATCGTGAAGGCCATCGACGCTCTGTCCTGACCCGGGTGTGCGGTCGGGGCTTCTGTCGTTCGGCCCCTGTCGGCACGCTCGCCATCTCCCGGATCACGGCACGGCGGTGGCGTGACCGCGTGGCCGCCGAGGGGTTCAACTCCGCCTGGCCTAGGCTCAATCCGGCATCAAGGACCCATCTCAGATACTTGGGACTCTCTTCTTCCACAAGGAGATCAGACATGTCCGTTCCGGAAGGCGCCTACAGCGTTCAGTACGACGTGTTGGCCAGCGCAGAAGACGTGGAGATCAGCACGAAGATCGAGATCTCCTTCAGTTCGTCCGCGTCCCAGCTGCCGTACGAGGACGCCGCGGCGCAGGCCGCCGCCGAAGCGTATATAGCCGCCATCACCGCCGCCTATCCGTCGGTCCCCGTCCAGGCGCACCGCGTCTACAAGTGCCTCGACCGCGGCGACGCCTGGCCGGTGTCCGCCGCCGGAGGAGATGAAACCGGCGTCTGACCACGCCCCGGGCGACGCCCCTGTGTACCGGCACGGGGGCGGTTCCGTTCGTCAGGTGCGGTCGTGGAGCGTGACCTGGTAGCCGTCGGGGTCGGCGAAGGTGAATGTCCGGCCGAAGGGGCCGTCGATCGGTGCGGAGACGATGGTGTGACCGTCGGCGGCGAGAGCGTCGTGGATGGCCTGGACGTCGGTGGCGTGGAGCCAGATCGCCGCACCGATGCCGGGCTGGGCGACGGATGCGAGATCGGTGCCGGGAACGATGTCGCGGAGCGCGAACGCGATCGGCTTGGTCTCGAAGACGACGGCGTGCGGAGGTCCGGCCTGCGAGCGGACGAGGCCGAGGTACCGCTCGTAGAACGCCTGCGACGCGTCGAGGTCGCGCGCCTGGAGCGAGATGAAGTCGGGGCCGGTGGCGGGCATGGTGCTGCTCCTTCTCTTCGTGGTCCTTCTCTTCGTGTCAGATTCCTGACACGAAGCAATGTATGTCAGAATGCTGACATGAGTCAAAACGGTGTCGGCGTCGACCTGGACAAATCGCTGGGCTACCTGCTGAAAGAGGCGTCGAGCGCCCTGCGCGCGGCCATGGAGGAGGTGCTGCGGCCACTCGGGATGAGCGTGACGCACTACTCCTGCCTCGAACTGCTGGCTCAACGGCCGGGCCTGTCGAACTCCGAGCTGGCGCGGGGCGCGTTCGTGACACGGCAGTCGATGAACGTGCTGCTCCAGAACCTGGAACGGGAGGGCTACGTGACCAGGCCCGCGGAGGCACCCGTCGGGAAGGTCCTTCCCGCGCGGCTCACGCCTCGCGGCCGACGGAGCCTGGAGAAGGCGACCGTGGCGGTCCGGTCCGTCGAGATCAGAATGCTGGCCGGCATGACCGAGGCCGAGCAGTCGGGCGCGTTCCGGATCCTGCGGAGCATGATCCATTCCCTGCGCGACGGCGACGGCGCTGGCGATGGCAACGACGGCGCATAGCTCGTTCCTCGGCGCACGTCTCGCCGCGCCCGGACAGGAGGGCGGTCGAAAGGCCATTGACGCGTCGGCCTGAGTCCGGGTGGGACGCAAGAGCCCCGCCGAACGGCGGGGCTCAGCGTTGTGCTGTGCGGGTCATGCGGTGGGGGTGCGGGTGAACTCGCCCGTCTTGGCGGCCTCTATGAACGAGGTGAACGCGTCGGCGGGGATGTTCAGGACCGGACCGGTGGGGTTCTTGGAGTCGCGGACGGGGACCTCGCCGCGTGCGGGGGCGAGGTTGGCGGCGACCTCGATGCAGGCGCCGCCGTTGTCGCTGTAGGAGGACGTGAACCAGCGGGGGGATTCGGTCGTCACGGGTGCCCTTTCACGCGCTTAGGGTGCGGGTGAACTCGCCTGTCTTGGCGGCCTCTACAAATGAGGTGAACGCGTTGGCGGTGATGTCCAGGACCGGACCGTTCGGGTTCTTGGAGTCGCGGACGGGGACCACGCCGCGCGAGGTGGCGAGGTTGGCGGCCACCTCAACACAGTTACCGCCGTTGTTGCTGTAGGAGGACGTGAACCAGCGGGGGGACTCGGTCGTCACGGGATGCCCTTTCGTACCTGCTCGATCATGGCCACGGAAGCCGCCTGGGAGAGCGCTTCGGCCTGTAGCTGATGGTAGGCCGTCAGCAGGGGCACTACGGAAGCCGTATCCCGGTCCAGGTGTCCCTGAGTTTGAGACTCGGCGTAGGCGGCCACGGATCGGTCGGACAGCGTCAGCAAATTGACCGGGAGGTCGAACGAACGGCGCTCGCCCATCTCGAACGGCGCCACCTGGAGCACTGTGTTCGCGTTGGCCGCGAACTTGGCCAGCCTCTCAAGCTGCGGCTCCATGACCGTACGGCCGCCGATGGGCCGCCGGATACAGCTTTCGTCCATGACGACGAACATCATCGGGGGGCGGGACCGCTCCAACGCTTGCTGCCGTTCCGCCAGATATGAGACGCGTTCGTCGGCCTGCTCGGGCGTGATGGCGCCTCGCTGTACGGCGCTGTCGGCAAGCACCCGCGCGTACTCCGGAGTCTGGAGCAGACCCGGAATGATCCCGATCTCGTACAGCCGGATCTCGACCGCCCGGCCCTCGTATCCCACGTACTCCGAGAAGCCTTCGAGCAAGGCGCCATGCTTGATCTCACGGCACTTGCGCTCGAACAGGTCACCCGTACCCAACGCCCGGTCAGCACTGCGCGCGAACCGCAACGTTGGCATCTTCCGGCCAGTTTCCACGGCGGAGATATGCGTACTGGAATATTCCATCTGGGCGGACAGGTCTTCCTGCTTCCAGCCCCTTCCCTCCCTGAAGCTGCGCAGTTGTGCTCCGTAGGCCGCCTGCGGACTGCTGTCGGGGTTGAGTTCCTTCCGGTTTACCAACCTGCCACCAACTTTCCTGCCATTTCTGACACGTTGAATGCTTCCTTACTCTACGCCACTCTGAGTGCTCCCGGTAGTCGTTTCGCTACAGAGGGGAGTCGAACCGTGCCCGGAAGCGCGCTCCCCCAAGTCCTGCGGCGACGCGGACCAGTTGGCCCGGAGCGAAAAGCGCAGATGGAGGCCGTGTGACATGTACGGGAACAGGAAATCCACGTCGAACCCAACCAGTAGCACTGTTGTTCTGCGGTGGAGCAGTCACCCGAGGTGTGTGGCGCTGGCGCGGCTGGAGTTGCGTAAGGCGCTGGCGGAGTGGGGGCTGTCGGTTCTGGAGGACTCGGCGACTCTGATTCTGTCCGAGCTGCTGAGCAATGCCGGGCGGCACGCGAGGGTGACGCCGGAGCAGACCATCGAGACGCGGTACTTCCGCAGTTCGGGTGCTCTGCGGATCGAGGTGCACGACGCTTCGCCGGAGCGTCCGCAGCCGCGTACGCCGGATGCGGAGGCGTCGGACGGGCGCGGGCTGCTGCTGGTGGAGGCGCTGGCGGACGAGTGGGGGGTGGCCGATCGGTGCGGTCCGGGGAAGGTGGTGTGGGCTTCCTTGTCGGTGCCTCGGGCACGGCCCGGTGAGGGCAGGGGCAAGGGCGAGGGTATGGGCGAGGGTATGGGCGAGGGGGGCCGCTCATGACTGGGCCGGTGGGCAGGCCTCCGCTCGGGGCCATTCCGCGCCCGGATGTCGTGCCGTACATCGCGTGCTGGTCGTCGGAACACCGTCCGCCGGGTGTGGTGGTTGTGAGGGGCGGCGGTATCGCGTATGCGGACGAGGGGCTCTACGAGCGCGATGACATGGGTGTCCTGTGGAAGCGGATCGGGATCAGTCCGGGGAAGGGGCGGCCGGAGTTCGGGAAGGTGCACTTCCTGCGGCAGCGGCGGGCGATGCGCAAGAGGTTGTGCCAGGTGTGCGGTGGCCCGTCGGATCGTACGTCTGAAGGGACGCTGTGGCTGGTGGGGGAGGATCCGGACGGTCCGGAACTGTGGGAGCCGGGTTATGTCACTACGCATCCGCCGGTGTGTGTGCCGTGTGCGGTGATGTCGGTGGGGGCGTGTCCGCATTTGCGTGAGGTGTATGTGGCGCTGCGGGTGCGGACGTTCGTTCCGGCGGGGGTGCATGGGGCGCTGTACCGGCCGGACGGGCCGTTTCCGGTGGTGTACGACGCGGACGGGGTGGCGTTCGAGAGCGCGCGGATCGGGTGGGTGCTGGCGTCTCAATTGATCATGGAGTTCCAGGAGTTCACCGTGGTCGACCTGGAGGCCGAGCACGCGGCGTATCTGAAGCGGGCGGAAGCGCGGGCCGCCCCCTCGTAGCCCGAGCCGGCCCGAGCCGACCCGGGTGAAGAAGCGCGTGATCCGGCCCATCGCTCCCCGGGTCTCCCCAAACCCACCGGCACACGCGATTCTTGCTGTCCCAACGCCTGCTCGCCACTGCCGCGTCGAAGGGGTCGCCCCATGGTGTTCCGCAGCGAGTACGAGGATGTACCGGCCGTCGATCTGCCCATCCATGAGGCCGTGCTCGGCCGCGCCGCCGAGTTCGGTGACACCGTCGCGATCATCGACGGAACGGTTGGGACGGGAGGGACAGCTGGGATGGGAGGGACGGCCGGTGCCGGGGGTACGTACGGCTCGGCCGGGGCGGTCGGGGCGGCCGGGGCGGTCGGCTCGGCCGTGACCAGCCTGACCTACGCCCAGCTCGACGTCTTCCACCGCCGTATCGCCGCCGCCTTCACCGACGCCGGGGTGCGCAAGGGCGATGTGCTGGCCCTGCACAGCCCGAACACCGTCGCCTACCCGGCCGTCTTCTACGCGGCCACCCGCGCCGGCGCCTCCGTCACCACCGCGCACCCCCTCGCCACGGCGGAGGAGCTGGCCACCCAGCTCCGCGACTCCGCCGCCCGCTGGATCGTCACCGTCTCCGCGCTGCTCGACGTGGCACGGCGCTCCGCCGAACTCGTCGGCGGCATAGAGGAGATCTTCGTCTGCGACCGGGCCGTGGGACACCGCTCCGTCCTCGACATGGCACGCTCGACCGCCCCCGAGCCCGCCGTGACGATCGACCCCGGCGAGGACATCGCGGCCCTGCCGTACTCCTCGGGCACCACCGGTGTCCCCAAGGGCGTGATGCTCACGCACCGTTCGATCGCCACCAATCTCGCGCAGCTCGAACCGGCCGTGCCGATGAAGCGGGGCGACCGTATCCTCGCCGTCCTGCCGTTCTTCCACATCTACGGGCTCACCGCCCTGATGAACGCGCCGCTGCGCCATGGCGCGACGGTCGTCGTGCTGCCGCGCTTCGACCTCGACCAGTTCCTCAAGGCCATCGAGAAACACCGCATCAACGGGCTCTACGTGGCCCCGCCCATCGTGCTCGCGCTGGCCAAGCACCCGGCCGTCGCACGGTACGACCTCTCCTCGCTCGACTACGTACTGAGCGCAGCCGCCCCGCTGGACGCGCGGCTCGCCGCCGCCTGTTCGGCCCGGCTGAGGCTGCCGCCCGTACGGCAGGCGTACGGCATGACGGAACTGTCGCCCGGCACCCATGTCGTACCGCTCACCGCCACCGGACCGCCGCCCGGCGCCGTCGGCAAACTCCTGCCCAGCACCGAGATGCGCATCGTCGCCCTGGACGACCCGGACAAGGACACCGCCCCCGGCACCGAGGGCGAGATCCTCATCCGGGGCCCGCAGGTGATGAAGGGCTATCTCGGGCGGCCCGAGGCCACCGCCGAGATGATCGACGCCGACGGGTGGGTGCACACCGGCGATGTCGGCAGGACCGACGGTGACGGCTGGCTCTTCATCGTCGACCGGGTCAAGGAACTCATCAAGTACAAGGGTTTCCAGGTCGCCCCGGCCGAACTGGAGGCCCTCCTGCTCACCCACGAGGCGGTCGCGGACGCGGCGGTGACCGGGGTCCACGACCCGGACGGCAACGAGATCCCGAAGGCATACATTGTCCGTCGGCCCGGTGCGGAAGCGCTCACCGAGGACGATGTGATGGCCTATGTCGCCGAGCGCGTCGCCCCGTACAAGAAGGTCCGCCGGGTCGAGTTCATCGGAAGCGTCCCCCGGGCCGCCTCCGGCAAGATCCTCAGGCGCGAACTGAGGGACCGCGAAGACCACGCAGCACGGGAGCGCGAGGCGTACCCCCGTGAGAGGGAGACCATGTGACGGACCGAGACCATGTGACGGACCACGCGAGGCTGGTCACGACCGCGCACGAGCGGGGCATCACCACCCTGACCCTGGACTCACCGGCGAACCGCAACGCCCTGTCGGCACGGCTCGTGCGCGCGCTGGGGGACTCCCTCACGGGCTGCGCCGAGGACCCCTCCGTACGGGCCGTGGTGCTCACGCACACCGGCACCACCTTCAGCTCGGGCGCCGACCTCAAGGAACCGGCCAACCCGTACACGTTCATCGCCCTGATGCGGCAGATCATCGAACTGCCCAAGCCGGTCGTGGCGCGCGTCAGCGGCCATGTGCGGGCCGGCGGACTCGGCCTCCTCGGGGCCTGCGACATCGCGATCGCGGACCGTACGTCCGACTTCGCGTTCACGGAGGTACGGATCGGGGTGGCGCCCGCCGTGATCTCGCTGCCGCTGCTGCCCCGGATCGAACCGCGCGCGGCGGCCCGCTACTACCTCACCGGTGAGCGCTTCGACGCGGTGCGCGCGGCGGACGCGGGGCTGATCACCGAGGCGGCGGAGGACGCGGACGCGGCGCTCGCGCCCGTACTCGACGGACTGCGCAGGGCCTCGCCGCAGGGGCTCGCGGAGTCCAAGAGACTGCTCACCGTCGGTGTGCTGGACGCCTTCGACCGGTACGCCGAGGATCTCGTCCAGCGCTCGGCCTCGCTCTTCGTGACGGCGGAGGCGCGCGAGGGGATCACGGCGTTCATGGAACGGCGGGACGCCGCGTGGGTGCGGTAGCCGCGCCCAAGCAGGACCGTGGCCGCGCCACGAGGCGGCGGCTGCTGGAGGCCGCGGTGGCCTGTCTGGCCGAGTACGGCTGGGCGGGCTCCACGGTCTCGGTCGTCGCCGAGCGGGCCGGGGTCTCGCGCGGCGCGGCCCAGCACTACTTCCCGACCCGGGAGGATCTGTTCACCGCGGCCGTCGAGTATGTGGCGGAGGAACGGTCCTCCGCGCTGCGCGCGCTGGTCCCGGCGGGACCCGGGCACCGGCACGAGGCGGTGGCGGGGATCGTGGCCCTCTACACGGGACCGCTCTTCCGTGCCGCGCTGCATCTGTGGGTGGCCGCCTCCGCCGCCTCCGCCGCCTCCTCCGCCTCCGCCTCCTCCGCCTCCGACGAGGAGCAGCTGCGGCCCCGGGTCACCGAGCTGGAGGCCCGTATCGGCCGCGAGGCCCACCGGACGGCGGTGGAACTGCTCGGCGCGGACGAATCCGTACCGGGAGTACGGGAGACCGTGCAGGGGCTGCTGGACATGGCGCGCGGACTGGGCCTGGCGACGCTGCTGACGGACGACAGACGGCGGCGAGAGCGGGTGGTCGCGCAGTGGTCGCGGATCCTGGACGCCGTACTGCCGGAGCACGGCTGACCCGCGCGGTGGAACGGCTGGGCTGGGGGCGGTGCGGGGCCCGGCGGAACAGCCGCGCCGCGCGGCCCGTCCCGGGGGCGCGCGGCGCGGAAGAGAGCGAGGAGAGTGAAGAGAAGGGATCAGCCGCCGAGGCCCTCGAAACCCTCGATCTCGCGCGGGTCCCGGGTCCCCGGACCGACATAGCGCGCCGACGGACGCACCAGACGGCCCGTCCGCTTCTGCTCCAGGATGTGTGCCGACCAGCCGGCCGTACGGGCACAGGTGAACATCGACGTGAACATGTGCGCCGGGACCTCCGCGAAGTCCAGCACGATCGCCGCCCAGAACTCGACGTTCGTCGCCAGCACCCGGTCGGGCCTGCGCGCGTGCAGCTCGTCCAGAGCGGCCTTCTCCAGCGCCTCGGCCACCTCGAACCGCGGCGCGGCCAGCTCCCGCGCCGTACGCCGCAGCACCCGCGCCCTCGGGTCCTCGGCCCGGTAGACCCGGTGGCCGAAGCCCATCAGCCGCTCGCCCTGGTCCAGGGCGCGCTTCACATACGCGGTCGCGTCGCCCGTACGCTCGATCTCCTCGATCATGCCGAGGACGCGGGAGGGCGCGCCGCCGTGCAGCGGGCCCGACATCGCGCCGACCGCGCCGGACAGGGCAGCCGCCACATCCGCGCCGGTGGACGCGATGACCCGGGCCGTGAACGTCGACGCGTTCATGCCGTGCTCGGCGGCCGAGGTCCAGTACGCGTCGACCGCCCGCACATGCCGGGGGTCCGGCTCCCCGCGCCAGCGGATCATAAAGCGCTCGACGACCGTCCGCGCCTTGTCGATCTCCCGCTGCGGCACCATCGGCAGCCCCTGGCCACGGGCCGACTGGGCGACGTACGAGAGCGCCATCACGGCGGCGCGCGCCAGATCGTCACGGGCCGTGCGCTCGTCGATGTCGAGCAGCGGCTTCAGCCCCCACACGGGCGCGAGCATCGCCAGCGCGGACTGCACGTCCACCCGGATGTCACCCGAGTGGACCGGGATCGGGAAGGGCTCGGCGGGCGGCAGCCCGGGGTCGAACGCGCCGTCGACCAGCAGCCCCCACACATTGCCGAAGGAGACCTGCCCGACCAGGTCCTCGATGTCGACGCCCCGGTAGCGGAGCGAACCGCCTTCCTTGTCCGGTTCGGCGATCTCCGTCTCGAACGCGACTACGCCTTCCAGGCCTGGTACGAAGGAGGGATCGATGTCGGACATCAGGCGGCTCCTCATGATGTGTGCGACGGATGGTCACCCCGGGTGGATGCCTCCGTACGGCAGCGGTCCGGGAGGCCAGGAACAATAGCCTCCGGTGTACGAAGGCCACAGAGGCCCACCCTAGGATTTTGGCGAGTTCCGCTGATGCGGGGAAGCGTGATAACCGGCACACTGCCAGACTTCGTCCGCCGAGGATTGGCGGCACTCAGTGCCGGGCAAGCTCGGCCCTACGGCAGGATGGTCCCGTGCCTGACGAGAATCCGCCCGTGCCCGACGAGAGCCCGGATCCCGCCGCGATGCGCGAGCGGTACCGCGGGACGCCGCTGCTGGAGGCGGACCTCGCGCCCGCCCCGATGGAACAGTTCGACCGCTGGTTCAGGGCGGCGGCGGCCTGCGATCTGTACGAGCCGAACGCGATGGTGGTCTCGACGGCGACGCCCGACGGCCGCCCCTCGTCCCGCACGGTGCTGATGAAGGCGTACGACGACCGCGGTTTTGTCTTCTTCACCAACTACTCCTCGCGCAAGGGCCGTGAGATCGAGGCGAACCCGTATGTCTCGCTGCTCTTCCCCTGGCATCCGCTGGCCCGCCAGATCATCGTGACCGGCACGGCGGCGCGTATCGGCCGCGACGAGACGGCCGCGTACTTCCGCACCCGTCCCCACGGCTCCCAGCTCGGTGCCTGGGCGAGCGACCAGTCCGCGCCGGTCGACTCCCGTGAGACCCTGCTCGACCGCTACGAGACCCTGGCGGCGCGCTACCCGGACGCCGAACAGGTCCCGGTCCCGCCGCTCTGGGGCGGCTTCCGCGTCACCCCGGAGACGGTCGAGTTCTGGCAGGGCCACGAGAACCGGCTCCACGACCGCCTGCGCTACTTCCGCGAGAAGGCGACGGAAGCCGCGTCCACGGAGACCGGGGCAAGTAGTTGGTGTACGGAGCGTCTCTACCCGTAGAAACGCAGTAACCCGCGGACTCTGGTTCCTCCGAGGAGGAGCCGGCCGGACGTACCGGCGAGCCCGCGGGTCGGTGACTGCTTGGGATTTCGGCCGGCGGAGCCGGCACCGCACAGAGTGCGACGAACGGGCGCTAGCCCGCAGTCACCTCACGCGTCCGGATTTCATACATCTGCCGAACCACCTCCCTTCTCGTGTGCACCACACATTAGGAACCCGTCCGGCGGCCCACAAGTGAATTACGGAGATATTGACGCGCCCGGCGCGCCCGGCTCTCACCCCCCCCGCCTGTGCCTGGTGTGCCCGGTGGTGCGGCAATGACGTACGGGGCGGAGAATTGTTCAAAGTCACGATTTCGGGGAACCTTGTGTGTGCTGGGTCACGTTGAAGTTCAATGTCGAGACGTGCGTCAGCACAGGCGGAGACGCCCTGCAGGGGGTGCCAGGATGAGTGCTTCTCGGAGTGAGACCACCGACGCGCGAGGACCGGACGAGCCGGAGCCCGGTACGGCGGCGCGGGCCTCGGCGGTGGCCGGGGGTGAGCGGGACGAGGCGGGGCCGGACCTGCTCGCGGCCCTGCTCGACGGGATGGACGCCGCCCTGTGCGCTTTCGACGCCCAGGGCGTGATCACGCACTGGAACCGCGAGGCGGAGCGCATACTCGGCTGGTCCGCCGAGGAGGCCGTCGGGCGGCGGGGGTTCGCCGGGTGGGCGGTGCGCACGGCCGACGCCGACGAGGTGCAGGCACGGCTGATGGCCGTGATGGAGGCCCCGGGACGGCAGGTCGACGAGTTCGCGCTGCTGCGCAAGGACGGCGGCCGGGTACTGATCCGTACGCAGTCGGCCGGGATGCGCGGCGCCGACGGCAAGCCCGCCGGGGTGTACAGCGCGTTCAGCGAGGTCCATGAGCAGATCGATCTGGAGCGGTCCATCGCGCTCAGCGAGGCGCTCTTCGACGACGCGTCGTGGGGAGTCGTCCTGGTCGATGTCGATCTGCGCCCCACCGTCGTCAACAGCTACGCGGCGCGCGCGCTCGGTTCCGGGCGTACGGCCGTGCTGGGACGCCCGCTCGGCGAGGTGGTCGTCCAGGGCGTCGAGGAGCTGGAGGCCGCGCTCCACCATGTGCTCGCCGAAGGGGCGCCGAAGTCGCCCGCCGAGCTGTGGGTCACGGTCCGTACGCCCGAGGGCGACCGGCGGCGCTGCTGGCGCAGCGGCTTTCTGCGGCTGGCGTCGCCGCTGGCGGAGGAGCCGGTGCCGCTGGGCGTGGGATGGATGTTCCAGGACGCGACGGAGGCGAAGCTGGCCACGCAGGAGGCGGACCGGCTGCGGTTCCGCTCCAGTCAGCTCCACCGGGCCGGGCGCGCGGCCGTCGAGTGCGAGGACCCGATGGAGGCGGCCACGGTCTATCTGGACTTCGCGCTGGCGGGCTTCGCCGATCACGCGCTGATCGATCTGGTGGCGGGGGAGCCGAGGGCGGGTTCGTTCTCCTCGGTCCCGGAGACTCCCGTACGGCTGGTGCGGGTGGCGGCGACGCCGTCCGGCGGGGGCTCGGGGCCCAGTACGCAGGTGAGCACCGGTGGCATACCGGTGCGGTACGGGGGCGGGCATCCGGCGCTCCAGGCGATGGACCGCGCGGGCTCGGTGCGCGCGAGCGCACCCTCGGGCTCCGCGCCCTCGCCGACCTGGGCGACCTCGCGCCAGTGGCCGCCGGACTCGGTGCACGCGCTGTGCACGGTGCTGCGCAGCCGGGGCCGGTCGCTGGGGGTGGTGACGTTTCTGCGGGGGGCGAGCAGGTCCGCGTTCGAGCGTCCCGACGCGGTGTACGCGGAGGATGTGACGGTCAGGATGGCGGCCTCGCTGGATCTCTCCAGGGCGCTGTCCAGCTCCGACTGACCTGCTGGGTCTGGGAGTGTGGCGCCGGGCTGGAGCGTGTGGCGCCGGGCGGTGGTCCCCACCGCCCGGCGCCGGTGTGCGGCGGAGGTCAGGTCACGTTCGGCGGGTGCATTCTCACCGGTTCCGTCTCCGCGTCGTTGTGCCGCAGCGCCCAGTTCTCCAGGGCGATCCGGCACGCGTGGTCGACATGGCGCAGTCCGGACAGATCCAGTTCGATCGGACGGTCCTTCGGCAGCGACTCCAGCTGCTCCAGCGTCCTGGGCAGCCGGAGGAAGGTCGCGTTCCCGGTGATCGACACCACCAGCCGGCCACCCGTCAGTTCACGGATGTCGAGATGGAGATGGGAGATCTCCCACGCGGTCTTGACCACCGCGAGCAGCAGCCCGAGGAGCACGCCCTCGAAGAGGTTCGTGACCAGGATCGCCACCGCCGTGATCGCGAGGATCACCGCCTCGCCCCGGTGGTCCCGGTACAGCGGCAGCAGATCCCGCACCGGGACCAGTTTGCACCCGGCGTGCACCAGGACGCCCGCGAGCGCCGCGAGCGGGATGACCCCGATCGCCGCCGGCAGCAGCGCGGCGAACAGCAGCAGCCACAGGCCGTGCAGGATCCGGGAGAGCGGGGTCCGCGCCCCCGCCTGGACATTGGCGGCGCTGCGCACGATGACCGCGGTCATCGGCAGCGCGCCGAGCGCCCCGCAGACCGTGTTGCCCACGCCCTGCGCCATCAGTTCCTTGTTGTAGTCCGTACGCGGTCCGTCGTGCATACGGTCGACCGCGGCGGCGCTGAACAGACTCTCCGCCGAGGCGATCAGGGTGAAGGCGAGCACGGTGCCGAGCGCGGCCACGCCCACGAGCTGCCCGAAGTCGTCGAAGCCGGGCGGGCGTATGGACTCCAGCAGGCCCTTCACCTCGACCTTGGCCAGGGGCAGGTCGAAGAGCAGGGTCGTCCCGGTGGCCAGGGCGACCGCCGCGAGCGGGCCCGGGACCACCCGGACCCGGTCGGGCATTCTGGGCCAGACGACCAGTACGGCGACGGTGCCGGCCCCGACGAGGAACGCGGTCAGCGCCGTACCGTTCGTGAAGATCTCACCGACCAGTCCGGGCAGCCCGGCCACCTTGCCGAGTCCGCCGGAGGGCTGGGCGGTGTCGGCCATGGCGTACACCTGGCCCAGGATCAGCACGAGGCCGATGCCGGCCAGCATCCCCTGGACCACGGCGACCGAGATGGCCCGGAACCAGCGGCCGAAACCGAGGGCCCCGAGCATGAGCTGAAGCAGTCCGGACACGAGGACGATGGCACCGAGCGCGCCGATGCCGAACTCGTCGACGGCTTCGTATACGAGCACGGTCAGCCCGGCCGCGGGGCCGCTGACCTGGAGTGAGCTGCCGGGCAGGAAGCCCACGACGAGTCCGCCCACGATGCCGGTGACCAGACCGAGTTCGGCGGGCACGCCGGAGGCGACCGCCACCCCCACACAGAGGGGCAGCGCGACGAGGAAGACGACGAGGGACGCGAGTATGTCGCGCCTGAGGACACGTTGGTCCTTCAACAGGGAGAACATGAGGGTGTTCCTAGGGGTGCGGTCCGCGCGCACGAGCGGACGTGATGGGGAGTGAGGTGGCCGGGACCGCTGTCACAGCGGTCTGAACTCCCCGCCCAGGTCGGGCCGGTGGACACTGATCGCGCCGGTGTCCACTTCGTAGTACCAGGCGTGCAGGGAGAGCCGCCCTTCGTTGTGGCGCTCCCATACGGCGGGATAGCCGCGGAGGGTTTCGAGCTGGGCCGCGGCGTGGTGGCGTACCGCGTGCGCGAGGCCGCGGGAGGACGGCAGCGCGGGGACCCCGAGGTCGAGCCAGCCGCGGACGGTGGGCACGGCGGAGAGGTCGTCGCCGCGTACGAGCGCGCCCACGGCCCCGCAGTGGGAGTGACCGCAGACGACGATGTCGCGGACGCCGAGCACACGGAGCGCGTACTCGATGGTGGCGGCCTCGCCGCTGGGCCGCTCCGCGTCGTACCGCGGGACGATATTGCCCGCCGTACGCAGTTCGAACAGCTCACCGGGGCGTGCCCCGGTGATGAGGGACGGGATGACTCGGGAGTCCGAGCAGGTGATGAAGAGCGCTTCCGGTCGCTGACCGGCAGCGAGTTCGCGGAACTCCTCGTGGCGCTCGGCCACCTGGACGGAGAAGGTACGGGCGTGGTCGATGAGTGACTTCATGATGGCCTGCCTCCTGCGCCCCCGGGCTCGCCGGGGCGCGGTGTGGTCGGGTCAGTGGGGGGTGGGGGCCGTGCGGGCAGCCGTACGGGCGTCATCTCTGCCGGATCGCGGCAGTCGAGAGTGGCCTACGGCCGGCCGGCGTGGATCGGCCGGAAAGACCGGTCAGAGGGCGGGCGTTCCGGGTCTGACGGTGGACTCGCGGTCCGGTCGGATTTTCACGACTCGCCCTTTCCGTCGTGCGGTCTTTCGGTCTTTCGGTGGTGCGGTCTTTACGGTCGTGCGGTCTTCACGGTGGTGCGGTCTTTACGGTGGTGCGGTCTTCACGTCGTGTGGTCTTCACGTCGTGCGGTCTTTACGGTGGTGCGGTCGTCCGAACTGCCGCGTGCGGTGCGGTTGTCAGTGCCCAAACGGCGCCCACACGTCGTCAGCTCCGATGATGCAACACCGCAGCTTCCCTTACTTTGCACGAACATTACCTTCTCGTGAAAGATCGGAATTCCGCCAACCGGTGCTTTCATGACGCAAAGTCATGCATCGGCGGTGCATGAACGACAGAGGCCCGCGGGGAGCGTTCCCGCAGGCCTCGGCCATCAGTTCTAGCTGTTCGACTGTCCAGGCAGTCCCGTTGTCCGTCGTTGCTTTGGCTACTTCCGTGCGTTCACCGTTCGAGCGGGACCCGGTTCAGTGGCGGTAGAAGATACGGTCGGCGTACTCCGTCATTACGCGGCGATTCCACTCGGTCCCACCGTCCACATTGCCCGACCGCAGCAACGGGGGCTCGATGCCACGGTGGACGAGTTCCTCCGCGGCGGCGGCCATCATCGCCTGCATCAGGGCGCTGGTGACGACCGTGGAGGCGGGGGCGAACGGCGCCTCGATGCCGTCGGCGGTCAGCTCCGCGTCGCCCACCGCGATCCCGCTGTCGAGGACGATGTCGCAGTGGTCCTTGAGATACGTGCCCGACGGGTTCCGGGAGGTCGTCTCCGTCGCATAGGCCACGGAGGTCACTCCGATGACCGTCAGCCCCAGCGCCCGCGCGTGGGTCGCCATCTCGACGGGAAGGGCGTTGCGCCCGGAGAGGGAGATGATCACCAGTACGTCCCCGGCGGTGGCGGGGCTGGCGTCGAGCACGGCGCTCGCCAGACCGTCGACGCGCTCCAGCGCGGAGCCGAGGGGGGCCGGTGTCTCGACACCCACCGCCCCGGGCACGGCCAGCAGATTGGCCAGGGCGAAGCCGCCCGCCCGGTAGACGATGTCCTGCGCGGCGAGCGAGGAGTGCCCGGCGCCGAAGGCGAAGATCCGGCCGCCGGCGGCGACGGTGTCGGCGACGGCCTTGCCGGCCGCCGCGACATGGGCGGACTCCTCGTCCCTCACGCGTTGCAGCAGTCCGATCGCGGCATCGAAGAACTGACCGGCCAGCTTGCTCTCGCTCATCGAGGAGGCCCTCCCAGGCATGGGGTTTCCGGGGGTTTTCGTGGGGTGTTTCCCGAGGTGTTCCCGGGAGTGTTCCCAGAGGTGGGAATGTCTGTGCCGCGGATCACGTTGAGGTCTGGACCATTGCTCTGTCAATACGGCTGCCGGACCGCTCGGTGAGCGCCGCCCGGCCACTTCCATGGTCACGCCACTTCGGCGTTCTCCGGCACGGCACGGTTGTCGGTGGCATGCGTCAGAATTGGTTCAGGGCCAGCGCACGATTTATCGAGGGGCATGTATGTCCGGACTGATCGACACGACGGAGATGTACCTCCGCACCATCCTTGAGCTGGAAGAGGAAGGTGTGGTCCCAATGCGCGCCCGGATCGCGGAGCGGCTCGACCAGAGCGGGCCGACGGTCAGCCAGACCGTGGCCCGGATGGAGCGGGACGGACTCGTGCAGGTGGCGGGCGACCGGCATCTGGAACTGACCGAGGAAGGGCGCAGGCTGGCGACCCGCGTCATGCGCAAGCACCGGCTCGCCGAGTGTCTGCTGGTCGATGTGATCGGCCTGGAGTGGGAGCAGGTGCACGCCGAGGCGTGCCGCTGGGAGCATGTGATGAGCGAGGCGGTGGAGCGGCGGGTGCTGGAGCTGCTGCGCCACCCGACGGAGTCGCCGTACGGCAATCCGATCCCGGGCCTGGAGGAGCTGGGCGAGAAGACCGAGGCCGATCCGTTCCTCGACGCGGGAATGGTGAGCCTGGCGGAGCTGGATCCGGGCACCGAGGGCAAGACCGTGGTCGTTCGGCGTATCGGTGAGCCCATCCAGACCGACGCCCAGCTCATGTACACGCTGCGGCGCGCGGGTGTGCAGCCCGGGTCCGTGGTGAGCGTGACGGAGTCTCCCGGCGGGGTATTGGTGGGAAGCAGCGGCGAGGCGGCGGAGCTGGTCTCCGAGGTGGCGTCGCACGTCTTCGTCGCCAAGCGCTGAGGCGGTTGCAAGCGCTGAGGCGGTTGGCGGGAGAGCGGCTGGCGGGACCGGTTCACGGGGGAGCGGTCCGCGCGGCTTCATGAAGGCGATGACGGTACGGGTGCGGGCGCGGGGGCGCTCGGGGGCGCGCTCGTGGCCGGGGGGGCGCGCTTTCCGGTGGAACGGCAGCGGCGGGGCGCGTCGCGTGCCAGGCTGTCGCTGAGGCATGTGACCTGAAGGCGGCCGGGGCCCCGGCCCCACGCCCGGGGAGGGGAGCAGGGTTGTGCGCCGGTGTGGGGGTGGGCACGGCGGGGGCGGACACGGCGGGAGTGGACACGGTGTGTCGCGGCTCTCGCACGCCCTGTATGTGTCTGTTGTGTGCGGGGGCGGCTCCGGCGCCTCGCGGCGCCGGAGCCTGTCCTCCCCTTCGCTGACCCGGAGCCCCGAGCTCCCAGGGTCATTCCCCTCGGACCGTCATCCCCGAGCGGTCCGCCTCCCGGTGAAGATCTCCCCCTGGCCGCGTCCGGCAATCCTTGATCGTGGTCACTCGAACGAGCGGTGTTGCTCGGGGGGAACGTGTTTTCGAACGAGAGTTCGATAGTCTGGCATGGCTGGACGTGCGCACATCGGGCCGGAAGCGGAATCCGACGGCTGACGGCCACCGACGATCACTCAGGGACGACCACTCACACGACCACTCAGACGACCACTCACACGACCACTCAGGACCGAAGGGGGTGCCTGGACGCATGGTGCGGCGTATCGATGTGACCGGAGCGGACGGTGTGCGTCTCGCTGCCTGGGAGTTTGCCGACCCGCCGGAGCGGCATGAGGAGGCGGGTCCGGAGAGGACCTCCGGCGTCTTACTCCTCCATGGACTCATGGGCCGCGCCTCGCACTGGACCTCCACGGCGCGCTGGCTCGCCGGGCGGCACCGTACGGTCGCGCTCGACCAGCGGGGGCACGGTCTCAGCGACAAGCCGGCGGAGGGTCCGTTCACCCGTGAGGCGTATGTCGCCGACGCGGAGGCGGCGATCGAACAGCTCGGACTGGCTCCCGTGACGCTCATCGGCCACTCGATGGGCGCGCTCACCGGATGGCAGCTCGCCGCCAGACGCCCCGATCTGGTCCGGGCCCTGGTCATCTGCGATATGCGGGCCTCGGCGCTGGGTGTGGCGTCCCAGCGGGAGTGGAGCGACTGGTTCCGGTCGTGGCCCGTCCCGTTCGCGACGCTCGACGGCGTACGGAAGTGGTTCGGCGAGGACGACCCCTGGGTGGAGCGCCCCACACCGGCGCGCGGCGAGTTCTTCGCCGAGGTGATGACGGAACGCGCGGACGGCTGGCACCCGGTCTTCTCCCGCCCCCAGATGCTCACGTCCCGGGAGACCTGGGTGTATGACGCCCACTGGGAGGAGCTGGCGCAGGTCCGGTGCCCCACCCTGGTGGTCCGCGGTCTCGACGGCGAACTGGGGCGGGCGGAGGCCCAGGAGATGGTCCGGGTCCTGCCCCGGGGCCAGTACGCGGAGGTCACGGACGCGGGTCATCTCGTCCACTACGACCAGCCGGAGGCCTGGCGGGCGGCGATCGAACCGTTCCTGGAGGGCGTGCTGACGCGGTAGGGGGACGGGCGGGTCCGGGGGGATGGGACGGGCCGGGGGACGGGACGGTCTAGGGGGACGGGCCGGGCCGGTCTGGCCGGTCCGGTCCGGCGAGAGCGTCCGCCGGACCGCTCGGCGATACGGCCGTGGACTGCTGGGTGATACCGCCGTGGACCGCCCGCGTCCGCCCGCCTGGCGATACCGGCCGCGCCCGCCCGCGTCCGACCCGTCAGCCCTTGCTGACCGCCGTCAGGATCTCCGGGAGCCGCGCCGCCGTGCGCGGGGCCGCCAGCCGCAGTCCCAGGACCGCCATCAGCGCGCCGTACACCGTGCCCACGGGGAACAGCAGCCACGTCCACCCGTCGGCGTCCACGACATGGAGCCAGATCGTCAGGGCGATCACCGGCGCGCAGAGCAGGGCCGCGCCGAGCATGCCGCCGAAGATGGAGATCCAGGCGAGACCGGCCTGTCCGGGGGCGACGTTCTTGTAGGCGCTGTCCTGCGGGATCGAGTACGGGAAGCGGGCCGAGGCCACCGCGCCCGTCGCCAGCATCGCGCCGAGCAGCGCGAACGACAGACCCAGCGCTTCGGGCAGGGAGCCCCAGTCACCCAGCAGGGCCGCCGTCGCCACCGTCACCAGCGCCGAGTACGGCATGCTGATCACCAGCAGCGCCAGGGCCCGACCGCGCAGTTCGAGATAGGCGTCCCGGGTCGAGGAGATCGTCTGGGCCACCATCCAGAAGGCGGAGGTGTCCTGGCCGAACTGGTTGTACATCTGGATACCGAGCATCCCGGCCGCGAAGCACGCGAAGTAGATCGTGCCCCGGCCCTGGAGCGCGTTGAACAGCGGCGCGATCAGACCGATGGCCAGCGAGGTCACCCACGCCGCTTTTGTCTTCGGATCCCGCCACACATAGCGCAGACTGCGCCGCATCACCGTGGCCGTACGTCCCTCGGGCAGCAGCCGGCTCAGCCGTCCCACCGCCGACGCCGACTTCTTGCGGGACGGTTCCGCCGCCGCGAGCGTCGAGCCGTCCGGGGCCGTCATCAGCTTCACGAGCGAGCGCTGCCACGCGTACAGCAGCGCCGCCAGCGCACCCGCCGACAGCAGCAACTGCGCCCCGGCCGCTCCGTACGCGCCCTCGCTCACCGAGTCCACCGCGCCGATCGCCGACGCGGGCGGCACCCACCGGACGACCGACGCCGTGGGGTCGAGCGCCGAGAGCCCGCCCGCGTCGCCGAGCCGCTGGGCGCCGAAGTTGACGACCTGGATGCCCACCGCGACCACCAGACCGCTCAGCACCGCCAGATCCCGGCCCTTGCGCGAGGTCAGCAGCCGGATGTTGGCCGTCGCGACCGCCCGCGCCAGCGCCACACAGATCAGCAGCGCCAGCGGTACGGCGAGGACCGCCACGGCGACCGCCGCCGCGCCGTGCCCCACCGCGATCACCGAGCCGAGCGCCAGACAGAGCGAGAACAGCGGCCCCAGACCCACCAGCGACGCCACCAGCAGCGCTCTGACCAGCGGTCGCGGGTGCAGCGGCAGCATCACCAGCCGGGTCGGGTCGAGCGTCTCGTCACCGCCGGGAAAGAACAGCGGCATCACGGCCCAGCCCACGGCCAGTACGGCGGTCAGCAGGACCACGACCGTGCCCGCGTGATCGTTTCCGCGCAGCAGCACCAGCCCGAGAAGCTGTCCCGCAGCGATGAGCAGCGCGAAGACCGCGGAGACGACATACGCGGCGGTACGGCCGGACGATTGGCGCAGCCCGTTGCGCAGAAGGGCGAGCTTCAGCCGTACGAATATGGGTGTGAGCGAGGGAGCACTCCGCGGACCGCCCCCACCGGCCCCACCGGCCCCGATGCCCCCGTCGGTCCCGGTGACGCCGTCGGCTCTGGTGACCCCGCCGTCTCCGGCGATTCCGCCGGTCCCGGTGACTCCACCCGCCCCGGAGACTCCGCCGGTCGCGTCGGCCGCCGCGGCCATGGCTCCGTCCGGTGCGCTCATCGGCTGCCGCCCAGCCAGTCCAGGCTCTCGCCGGTGTCGCGGCCCTGCGCGCCGACCAGTTCCAGGAAGGCGCTCTGGAGGGACGGCGCGCCGCCCCGTACCTCCGCGAGGGTGCCCTGCGCGCGGATACGGCCCGCCGCCATCACCGCCACCCAGTCGCAGAGCGACTCGACCAGCTCCATCACATGGCTGGAGAAGACGACCGTCGCGCCCGAGTCCGTATAGCGCTCCAGGACACCGCGGATCGTCTGGGCCGAGACCGGGTCGACGCCCTCGAACGGCTCGTCCAGGAAGAGGACTTCCGGATTGTGCAGCAGCGCCGCCGCCAGGCCGATCTTCTTCCGCATACCCGTCGAGTAGTCCACGACCAGCTTGTGCTGCGCGCCCGCCAGGTCCAGTACGTCCAGGAGCTGGGTGGCGCGCTTGTCGACCTCGGTACCGGGCAGCCCCCGCAGCCGCCCGGTGTAGCCGAGGAGTTCGCGCCCGGAGAGCCGCTCGAAGAGCCGCAGTCCCTCCGGCAGGACGCCTATCCGCGCCTTGACCTCGGCGGGATCGCGCCATACGTCGTGTCCGGCGACATGGACCCGTCCCTGATCGGGCCTGAGCAGACCCGTGATCATGGAGAGTGTCGTGGTCTTGCCGGCGCCGTTGGGCCCGACCAGACCGATGAACTGGCCCGCGGGCAGTTCGAGATCGATACCGGCGACGGCGATCTGTCCGCCGAACCGTTTCCACAGCCCTTCGACGCGAACGGCGGGCGGCGACGTCCCCACCGAGCCCGTCACCCCACCCGCCGCGTCCGTCACCCCACCCGCCGCGTCCGCCTCGTCCGCCGCGTCTGTCTGTTCCCTTGGCTGTTCCCTTGGCTGTTCGGGCATGGCGCACTGCCTTTCGGTGTCCGTACGGCTACGGCACCACCTTATGTACGGCGCGTACGCTCCGCGGCTGCCTCCCGCCCGCACGCGTAGGCGAGCGGGCTCATCAGTTCGTCAACGTCCGGCAGCCAGCGGTTCGCGAGGGTGGGCCGGCGGGCCCACTGCACCGCGCCCCGGCCGCCGAGCCGGGTCGGCGGCGCCGCCACATAGTGACCCTCGCCCCGCGCGACCAGATCGATCGCCTCCGGCGCCCAGCCCTGCCGCCGTACCAGCTCGGCCGTCTTCGCCGCCGCGCCGGGCAGTACGAAGAACAGCATCCGCCGGTCCGGGGTGCAGGTCACAGGACCGAGCGTCACATTCATCCGCTCCATCCTGGCCAGCGCGAGGAAACCGGCCGACTCCGGTACGTCGAGCGCGTCGAAGGTGCGTCCCGTCGGCAGCAGGACCGACGCCTTGGGCTGCCGCGACCACAGCGCGCGCGCCTCGGCGGCGCTGCCCGTCGCCTGGGCCGGCCATCCCGGTCCCGTCGCGTGCGCTCCCGGCGAGGGGCAGTCGGTCCGGCCGCACGAGCACCTCTCCGCGCCGCCCACCGCCTCCAGCCAGGTGCCGGGGAACACGTCCCAGCGCCTCTCTTCCGTGTACCGCACCGCGCTGTCCAGCAGCAGGTCGCGCCGCTGCTGGGGGATCTGCGCGGCGTCCCTGACTCCGATCGTCTCTTCCACGAACAGCACAACTCCCGCCGCCACCACGGGTTACGGGCGCACGGCGCGGCGCCGCGGGGGGCCGAACCCGCATGTGGGGCGCATCGATGCATGGGCGGGGGCGCGCGTGAAGGGGCGGACCGGTATCCGGGTAGCCACCCTCGGGGGTCGGACACCATGGGGGAGCGGCGGAAGCACAAGACCGGTCGGACCGTGTTTACCGCCGTTCACCAAGATTCGTCGAATATTTCCGTTACCACCGAACATGCGCATTCTTCGCAGATTTGCCGGGCATTGGTCACTTAGCTGATCACTGCGGCCACAGGGGGTATCCAATTGGCAGCCAGGCCTCTCGTCGCGCGCCAGCCGAACGAACGGCTCCAGGCGCTCATCCAGGAAGCCGGGTGCTCCAACGCCGGGCTCGCCCGGCGCGTCAACATGGTGGGTGCGGAGCGTGCGCTCGACCTGCGGTACGACAAGACATCGGTGGCACGCTGGCTGCGCGGACAGCAGCCACGCGGCCGGGCGCCGGGCATCATCGCCGAGGCGCTCGGCCGGAAGCTGGGCCGTACGGTCACGATCGACGAGATCGGTATGGCGAACGGCAAGAATCTCGCCTCGGGCGTCGGCCTTCAGTTCTCGCCGACCGTCCTCGGCGCGATCGAGCAGGTCTGTGAGCTGTGGCGCAGCGATGTGGGGCGCCGCGACTTCCTCTCCGGCTCCGCCGTGGCGTCCTCGGCGCTCGTCGAGCCCAGCAGGGATTGGCTGATCACCGCCGCCGACCCGGCCGTGGCGCGCAACACCGGTGCGCGGGTGGGGGATTCGGATGTCGAGGCGGTGCGGGCCATGACGCGCGCGCTCATCGATCTGGACCACCGCTTCGGCAGCGGCCATGTCCGTCCGGTCGTCGTCCACTATCTGAACAGCGTGGTGGCGGGCCTGCTCTCCGGCTCCTACCGCGAGGCGGTCGGCCGCCGGCTCTTCGCCGCGGTCGCCCGGCTGACGGAACTGGCCGGATATATGGCGGTCGACACCGGACAGCCGGGGCTCGCCCAGCGCTATTACATCCAGGCGCTGCGGCTGGCCCAGGCCGCGGGGGACCGGGGTTACGGCGGCTATGTGCTGGCCGCGTCCATGAGCCATCTCGCGGCGCAGCTCGGAAATCCGCGGGAGATCGCGCAGTTGGCGCGGGCGGCGCAGGAAGGGGCGCGCGGACAGGTGACCCCGCGCGCGCAGGCCATGTTCTACGCGGCCGAGGCGCGCGGTCACGCGCTGCTGGGCGACGGCCAGACCTGTGAGGCCGTGGTGGGCCGGGCCGTCACGGCGCTGGAGCACGCGGACGCCGCCTCGGGCGACGACCCGGAGTGGATCACCCACTTCGACCAGGCCTATCTCGCCGACGAACTGGCGCACTGCTACCGCGATCTGGGGCGGCCGGAGGCGGCCGGCCGGCATGCCTCGGAGTCGCTGGAGGGCCACCCCGAGTCACGGGCGCGGCGGCGGGCGATCGGGCTGGTCCTGCTCGCCACGGCCCAGGTCCAGCGGCGTGAGGTGGAGCACGCGTGCCACACCGGGACTCGCGCGGTGGAACTGCTGGGTACGCTGCGTTCCAGCCGGGGCGCGGAGTATCTGGACGATCTCCAGCAGCGGTTGGAGCCGTATGCCGAGGAGCCCGCGGTGCGGGAGTTCGGGGCGAGGCTGGAGATCCAGGCGGCGTAGAGTTCTGGTTCTCCGGGCCGTGAGGTCCAGGTCGGTGACCTGAGGGTTCCGTACGGCGTGAGGGTTCTGTGCGGACGTCTTACGCTCGGGTGTCCGTCCGGGGGCGTCCGTGAGGGTGCCGTGCGGAGGTCGTGACCGTACCGTGCCGAGCGTGTGGTCCTGGCCAAGTCGGTGGCGGTACAGGTGAATTCGACCCCTATATCAGCGTCTTGAGGGGACGAGCCGTTACTGGATCCGGGCGCGTGGCAGAGGCCGCGATTCACCCGGTAGCGTGAACCGACGTTCTGTAGGCCCACACGTTCCACATGTAGGAGTCCCGGTGACGCACAGCGGACAAGGGGATGAGCCGCAGCACCCTGCCGCTCGGCCCGCGCACGAAGGCGTTGTGCTGCCCGGTGACGGCAGCGCGCCCTGGATCCCCGGCCAGTCCTCGGAGCCGCCCGCGCAGGGCCCGGCGGGCGGACAGCCGTGGGGACAGCCCTGGGGGCCGCAGGACGGCTCCCAGGAGCAGTCCGGGTACGGCGAAGTCCCGCACGGCGGGCAGCAGTCGTACGGGGCTCAGCCGGGCGCTCAGCCGTACGGAGCGCAGGAGAGCGATCCGTACGGCGGCCAGCTCCCGCAGCCGCTGCCCCTGCCGCAAGGACTGCCGCAGGGGCAGCCGCTCCCGCAGGCCCAGGAACAGGGGTACGGGCAGGGGCACGGGCAGGGCTTCCAGGAACAGGGGCACGGGCAGGGCTTCCAGGAACAGGGACAGGGCTTCCAGGGACAGGGGTACGGACAGATCCCGGGGCAGGCCCAGGGGCAGCCCTTCCCGCAGGAGCAGCCGTATCAGCCGCAGGGGCAGCCGCCGCGCCACGCCGCCGCGCAGCCGTTGCCGCTGCCCGCGGAGGCGCCGCCGCAGGGCAGCGCGGACGCCACGCAGTATCTGCCGCCGGTGAGCGCCATGCCGGGCGTGCCCGGTGCGGGGGACTCGGACGCGACCCAGTTCATCGCGCCGGTCCCGGCGGGCCCCGGCAATGGCCCCGGTGCGGGACCCGGCATGCTGCCGCCGGAGAACGCGGCGGAGGCCACCCAGTTCCTGCCGTCGCCCATTCCGGGGGCGGGCGCGGGCGTCGGCTCGGACGCGGACGCCACGCAGTACATCGCGCCCGTACCGGCGCAGCAGGCCCCCGCGCAGGGCGTTCCCGCCGCGCCGCCCGGTGCGCCGTACGGCATCAGGCCGGGCGCTCCCGGCGAACGGCCGGGTACTCCCGGCGAACGTCAGCCGCCAGCGGAGTTCGACAGTCTCTTCCGTACCGACGCGCCCGGCGGCGGCCAGGGCGCGGACTCGACCCAGCCACTGCCCCAGTTCGCCGCGGGGCAGGGACCCCAGCCGCAGCCGTCCGGCCGCCGGGCCGCCGCCCCCAGGGCCGCCGCCCCGCCTTACGCGCAGCCGCAGCAGACCTCGTACGATCCGCCGCCGGGCCGGGCGGCGGCGCGGGAGCAGCAGGGCCGGTCCGCCGGGCGCCGTAAGTCCTCACCCGTCCCGGTGATCGCGGCCGTCGTGATCGGCTGCGCCGTGCTCGGCCTGGGCGCGGGCGCGCTGATGAGCGGCGGTGACGACACCCCGGTACAGGACGACAGCAAGACGGTGGCGGCGGCGAGTTCGCCCCCCGCCGAGTCCCCCGGGCAGAGCGCGCCCGACCCGGCGAAGCCGCAGGCCGAGGCGCTCGACAAGCTGCTCGCGGACAGCGGCAGCAGCCGTGCGGCGGTCATCGCGGCGGTCGAGTCCATCAAGTCCTGCGACAACCTGGACCAGGCGGCCTCCGATCTGCACGACGCCGCGGAGCAGCGCCGGGATCTGGTGACCCGGCTGAAGGACCTGACCCTCGACAAGCTGCCCGGCAACGGCGAGTTGACGTCGTCGCTGACCGACGCGTGGGAGGCGTCCGCCTCGGCGGACGACCACTACGCGAACTGGGCCGGGCAGGCCAAGGGCAAGAAGAACTGCCGGGGCGGCCAGGCCCGCGTGACCCAGCAGGCCGCCGAGGGCAACCGCGCGAGCGGCGAGGCCACGGCCGCGAAACAGAAGGCCGCGAAGCTGTGGAACGGCATCGCAACCAAATACGGCCTCACCGAACGCACCCCCACCCAACTCTGACCGGGCCCGGCGGCCGGGCGGGGTGTCGGTGGGGTGGTTCGGGGTGGGGGGAGGGCCGGTCAGGGCGTCGTGTTGCCCAGGGTTTGGCCCACGTCTACGAAGTCCTTGCGCTGGGCTATCAGGCGGCCTTCGCGGACCACTTGGAAGGTCACGTCCCTGTTGACGATGCGGGGGAAGCCCGGGGCGCCCAGCATGTCCTCGTAGCGCCAGCGCAGGGGCGGGGTGAGGCCGTCGGTGTTCACCTTGACGCCGCGGTTGAGGGCGTCCGCGATCTTGCCCGCTGTGATGGTGTCGTCGTTGATCGACTCGATGACCGCCTTGAGGGCGGTGTACGCGATCCAGGTGGTCTGCGGTCCCGGGTCCGCGGGGTCGATGTCGTTGTCCCCGAAGGCGTACTTGTCGATCACGTTCCGCATCGCGTTCCAGGCCGGATCGGTCGCCACCGGATACCACCCGGTCAGATACGCGCCCTCGAAGGGGCCGGTCTTGCCGCCCGTGCTGTCGATGAGCGGCTGGCCCACGCTGCCGAGGACCGAGGAGACCCGGATGTCCCGGCCGTCCTCGGGCACCCGGCGGTAGGAGTCGAAGAAGGTCTCCGTACGGTCGCCCAGCACCGCGGTCACACAGCCGCCGTCCCCCGCGCTCGCGCGCGCCTGCTCGGCCTGCGGCGTGTAGTCGGTGGCGTCCTCCGCCGCGCGTACGTCGCCCGCCGGGCCGCGACCGCCCTGTCCCAGACCGGAGTTGAGCAGTCCGGGCAGATCGTCGCCGGTGATGGTGTCCGGCCGTACCAGCGTGGTCCGTCCGCACTCACGGGCCAGCTGCCTGCCGTTGCCGGCGAGAAGCGTCGCCTGGCCGCCGTTGACGGGATAGGAGAGGAAGCTGGTGAACTCCTCCTCGGTCAGCCCGTAGCCGCCCAGATACGGGATGGACGCGGCCTCCAGCGGCGCCATGAACTCACGGCCGTGCTGGCTGTACGAGCCGACGACCGCGACCGCGTTCTCCTTGACCGCCCGGCGGGCGCAGTCGGCGGCGCCCGCGGTGTCGTTGTTCTCGTCACAGGTGAGGACGCGCAGGGTGTGACCGTCGATACCGCCGTTGGCGTTGACCCAGCGCGCGTACGCCTTGGCCATGGCCGGCATTCCCGGCTGGTTCGTGGCGTTCGTGCCGATCGGCGCCCAGGTCATCACGGTGACGGGCTCCCTGGAGCCCCCCGAGCCACCAGGGAGAGCACCGCAGCCGACGAGAAGCGACGCACCCACCACCGCCGTACAAACAGCGCGAATCGCGCCGGACTGGAAAGGGCGGGAGAAGGATGAGCGTCGCCAACCGGTCATAGTCATGCAGGCTGCCGCTCCCAGGTAACGCCGGAGTGTGGAAGCTTCAAGGTTTGATGACTCAGGGGTGAATTGCAGGGGCCCATCGAGCCGCCGCGCGCGGACCGTAGAGTCAAGGACTGTGCAGCAAGGTTCCGAGAACTCTTCCCGTCGTGCCCGTCACTCCCGCACCATGGGCGGCATGCCGCTCAATGACATGCCATGGTGGCGCTGGCGCAGCAATGTGCGCTCGGCGCTGCACATGCTTTCCGATCCCGTCTTCCACCAGGAGTACTGGCTGGCCGGCCGCGAGGGGTACGGCGACGTCACGGACGCCGTGTACCGGCTGGTCGAGGACACCTGGCTGGACAACTGGTCGGCCGAGAAATACGTCGGCACCATATTCCGTGACTCGGGTGAGGCCGCCCTGGTCGATCTCGCCGTCCTGCGGGTGCTGCGCATCATGCACCAGGTCGGCGCGGACGCTCCCGTGTCCGCCTATCTGGAGCATCATGGCTGGCCGGAGGCGGTACGAGCGGCCCGTGAGGCGCACGTACGGCTGGCGACGAGCGACGGGGACGACCCGGACACGGTGCCGAAATCGCTGGACGTACTGCGGATCATGACCCGATCCTTCTGACCGCCGCGGGGTCCGGTGCGGTCGCCGCGGGGTCCGGTGCGGTCGCCGCGGGGGCTGGTGCGGCCGTCGCGGGGGTCCGGTGTGGGATCCTCTGAGGTCATGAGCACCGCCCCGCAGCAGTCCGCCGCGACCGCGTCCTCGACGTCCACGCCGCCGGCCCGTCCGGCCTCGCCGTCCTCGTCGCCCGAGCAGTACGTCCTGACGCTGTCCTGCCCGGACAAGCAGGGGATCGTGCACGCCGTGTCGAGCTATCTCTTCATGACCGGCTGCAACATCGAGGACAGCCAGCAGTTCGGGGACCATGACACCGGTCTCTTCTTCATGCGGGTGCACTTCACGGCCGACCCGCCGGTGGGGGTGGAGAAGCCGGTATCGGTGGAGAGACTGCGGGCCAGCTTCGCCGCCATCGGGGACGCCTTCCGGATGGACTGGGAGATCCACCGCGCCGAGGAGCGGATGCGGATCGTCCTCATGGTCAGCAGGTTCGGTCACTGCCTGAACGACCTGCTCTTCCGGGCCGGGACCGGCGCCCTGCCGGTGGAGATCGCGGCGGTCGTCTCGAACCACACGGACTTCGCGGAGCTGGCCGCCTCGTACGGCATCCCGTTCCACCACATCCCGGTGACCAAGGACACCAAGGCCGCCGCCGAGGCGGAGCTGCTGGAGCTGGTCCGTGCGGAGCGGGTGGAGCTGGTGGTGCTGGCCCGCTATATGCAGGTGATCTCCGACGATCTGTGCAAGCAGCTCAACGGCCGGATCATCAATATCCACCACTCCTTCCTGCCGAGCTTCAAGGGCGCGAAGCCGTACCACCAGGCGCACGCGCGCGGGGTGAAGCTGATCGGAGCGACCGCGCACTATGTGACGGCCGATCTCGACGAGGGGCCGATCATCGAGCAGGAGGTCGAGCGCGTCGGCCACCAGGTCACTCCGGAGCAGCTGGTGGCGATCGGCCGGGACGTGGAGTGCCAGGCGCTCGCGCGCGCGGTGAAGTGGCACGCGGAGCACCGGATTCTGCTCAACGGGCACCGCACGGTCGTCTTCGGTTGACCGCTGACCGCTGACCGCTGACCGCTGACCGCTGACCGCTGACCGCTGACCGCTGACCGCTGACCGCTGACCGGCGGCTGGACTGGTCGGCCGCCGCACTGATCGACTGACCGCCGGGCCCACGGCCGGTCGGGGTCGGCCTTGCCCGGTCCGGTCCTGCCCGGCCCGGCCTCTACGGTCCCGCCCGGTGCGGTGCCGCTTCCGTACGGCCTGCTCCCCGGTGCGGTGCCGCCCCCGTACGGGGCTAGAGGCGGCTCATCGACGCCGCCGCGAACAGGACGTCCCGGATCGCCTCGCGGTCGCCCTCCTGTCCGGCCGCCGCTTCCTCCGGGGAGACATGGCCCGCCACGAGCTGGCAGAACTCGACCGCGTCCAGGGCGATCTGGCCCACGGAGCGCTCGGGGCTGCCGAGCGCGGCCGGGGAGTCCAGGGCGATGTACCAGCTTCCGCCGCCCGCGCCCTCGACCTCCAGCCGCAGGGACCGGCCGGGCGCGCCCGCGGCCACCAGATCCCGGGCGGGTCCCGCGAGACCGTTGCGGCGCCGGGTGGCGAGCGCGGACGGCAGCACCCGGGCCGCCAGATCGACCATCCGGTGCAGATGGGCGCCGCTCGGCGGCTCGTACGGATAGGACACCGCGTCCGCGATGTCCGCGCCGTGCACCCAGGACTCGAAGGAGCGCTCCAGCAGCGCGTCACGCAGCGGCAGGGCGAAGAAGTCCCCGTACGACACGGAGAGTTCGGCGACCCCGCGGCCGGCGAAGGACACCGTGCGGATCAGGGTGTGGCTCTGCTCGCGCCAGGGCTCGTGGACGGCGCGGGTGGGCGGGGACGTCGCCGTCCGCCAGAAGATCTCCGTACGGTCGGTGGGGTCGTCCGGGGCGTCGGAACCGAGCGGGTCCTCAAGGCCGAGGGAGCCGACGACCAGGCCGTCCACGGTCATGAGATGGCCGATGACCCCGGCGACGGTCGTTCTGCGCGAGACGGGGCGCTCCTCCTCGAACCATCTCAGGCGTACGGGCGCGTGCCACTCCGCGTCGCCGAAGTCCCGCAGCAGCGCGTCGAGCCGCGCGGTCTCGGCGTCGTACGGAGCGGCCCAGCCGGGCACGGGTATCCGGGCGGGCCTGCGGCCGAGACAGCTCTCCAGCACCCGGGAGCGCAGCAGCGGGTCGAGGTCCAGGCTCCGGTCGGTGTGCAGCAGTCCGACGGCGTCACGGAGCCGGAGCGCCTCCTCGGCGCAGGGCGCGCATTCGGTGAGATGCTCCTCGACCAGCGCGGTCTCCTCCGCCGAGCAGGCGGCGAGAGCCCAGGCGCCCAGCAGCGAGGTGAGCACCTTGTGCGTCAGCTTCTCCGCCGGGATGCCGTTGTCCGTCGGGATCTCGTTCTCGGTCGGGATCTCGGGCTCCTCCGCCGGTGCCGCGTATCGGTCCGGGTTCACGTCCGGTTTCACGTCCGAGTCCGCGTCCCGGTTCACGTCCGGTTTCACGTCCGGGTCCGGGTCAGGGTCCGGCTCCGTCCTCGGTGCCGGGTCGCGCGCCGGGCCGAGCCGCGGGGCGGCGGACGGCGCGAGATCGTCCGCGGCCTGCCTCGGGCCCGGTATACGCGGATACGCCGACCCGCCTTCCCGGCCGCGCTCGGGGGAGTCGCCGTCCTGGGGGCCGGTCACCGGGAGCGTCCGTCGCCCGGTCGCGGGGAGCCGTCCGCCGCCCGGGTGTCGGCCGTCGAGAGGAGTTGCAGACCGAGCCGGAGCCGGCGGCGTGCCTCGTCCTCCGAGACCCCGAGGTCCGCCGCGGCCTGGCGGTAGTTCCTGCGCCGGAAGTACGCCAGCTCCAGGGCCGCCCACAGCGGTGTCGGCATCGACCGGACGATGTAGTCCGCGCGGGCCGCCGCCGAGGCCCGGCGTATCTTCTCCTCCAGCTCCTCCCGCTCCTCCTCCGTGCCCTCGCCGCTCGCCTCGTAGGCCTCCGCCTCGGTCCGCCGGAATCGGTCCACCGCCATCTCGCGTGTGATGTTCGCCACCCAGGACCTCATCGAGCCCTGTCTGGGGTCGTACGCGCCCGGGTTGTCCCAGACATGGCTGAAGACTTCCCGTGTGACGCGGTCGGCCGCCGCGTTGTCGTCGAGGACGCGGTTGGCCAGGCTGTGCACCAGCGGCGCGAACCGGTCGTACAGCTCGCCGAGCGCGGCGGCCTCGCCCCGGGCGAGCCGCTGCTGCATCCTGCGGTCCCACCGGGGTGGTGTGTCCTTCGCCATACGACCCCCAGCCCTGTTCCTGCGCCCGTCCGTCCGCCCTGTCACCATCATGTCGAAGCCCGCCGTTCCTTCGAATGTAGTGGGCGGTGCGGAGGACACATGGCCCTTTGTGGCAAGTGCGCCCCGACAACGCTCATCACGTTTCGGACGAGCGATACGGGGCAGGCGCGACGCGGTCATGGCCGGTCGTGGCCGGTCATGGACGGTCGTGGCCGACAGGGCGCGGGCGCTGTCGACGTAACGGAACACACAGGGGCCGTCGGCCGTCGTACCCTCCGGGAATGGACAGCGCAGAGTACGAGGCCAAGATCGCCTCCCGGTTCGCCGCCTTCGACCAGGACGGCAGCGGCTATATCGATCGCGAGGACTTCAGCGGGGCGGCGGCGTCACTGCTCGCCGAGTTCGGCACGACCGCCCGTTCCGACAAGGGGCAGGCGCTCTACAACGGCGCCGAGGCGTTCTGGCAGGGCATGGCCGGCATCGCGGATGTGGACGGCGACCAGCGGGTCAGCAGGCAGGAGTTCGTGACGGGCGCGGTCAAGCGGCTGCGCGACAACCCCTTGCGGTTCGCGGAGATCGCCCGGCCGTTTCTACGCGCGGCGATCGCCGTCGCCGACGAGGACGGCGCGGGAGTGACCCCGGCGGCGGCCGAACGCGCGCTGCGGGTACTGGGAGTCGTGGCGGAGGCGGCGGCGCGGGTCGCCGTGGAACTGGACGCGGACGGCGACGGCAGGATCCATGAGGAGGAGATCCTGTCCGGCTTCGCCGCCTATTACGTAACTCCTGAGCCCTGACCGTGCCCGGGGCCGGTCATCCGGCCCCGCTTGCCCCGTGATCCGGGACCGGTTCGTCGAGTGATCCCGGTTCCGCTTGTCCGGTAACGCGGTCCCGCATGTCCGGTGACTGAGCGCCGCGTGTCCGTTGACCGTGCGCCGCGTGTCCGTTGACCGTGCGCCGCTCGTCCGGCGATCCGGCCCCGCTCGTCCGTTCTTGCCGGGAAAGTTCTGGCCTTGGCCTGCTGCTGCGTCACCGTGCGTGGCGAGAGATGCCTTCCCGCGGTCGATACCGGGTTGTGTCCTTACGGCGGGCCGTCACAGGCCGGAGTCGCCTTCGGCCTCCGGTACGCTCCGTGGGGTGCGAGAGCTTGTGAGGCGCGAGCGTCGCGGTGTCGCCAGGACGGCGGCTCCGGGACCGGGAAAGTGCGCCGTTCGCGCGGTACTGAGGCGCCGTGTGCGCCCATGTTCGACTCCCCGCGGCGCGCGTCGCACAGTATGCACGACGCGTACTCCTTCGCGCTGGAATATGCCCGAAGCGCTTGTTGCGGTGACTGTACGTCAACCATGCTGTGTCGCAAGGAAATCACGTTCAGTGATCCTGTCGAGGACCTTGTCGAGGCGCGAGGCGATGTGTCCGCCGGTTCGGATGGTGTGAGCGGTGCAGGTGCTTCAGGTTCAGTTGGAGGTCGGGGCCGATCCGGCCGAGGTGGGGCGTGCCCGGCGATGGGCCCGTTCCCGGCTCGTCGGCTCCGGTATAGGGGACGACGAACCGGTCGCCGAGACCCTGATCCTGCTCATCTCGGAGCTGGTCACCAACGCCGTGGTGCACACCGGCTGTCCGGCCGTGCTGCGGATGCTCTTCGGATCCGGGGCGGCCGAGGCGGGCACCGTACGGGTCGAGGTCGCCGACACCAGCGCCGCCCCGCCGCGTCCGCGCCACGCGCGCGGTGAGGACACCAACGGGCGCGGTCTGGAACTGGTCGACGGTCTCGCCGACCGGTGGGGCTGGCAGCCGGAGGGCGCGGGCAAGCGCATCTGGTGCGAGGTGGACCGGCGCGCGCCGGGGGGCGCCTCGGGCGCGTACGCCCCGGCCGTCTATGAGCCGTCCTGCGCGGTGCCGCGTCCCGCCTGACGCGTCCCGCCTGGCGTGTGGCGTGTGGCGTGTGATGCGTCCCGCGTGATGTGTGGCGTGTGATGCGTGAGCTCCCGGGGTGCGTTTCGAACTGCCTTGTCGTACGGGGCTCTTACGGGTGGGGCACCGATCCCGCTCCCACCGCTGCTCCCGCTCCCACCGCCGCGCGGAACGTACGCCGGTAGACCGTCGGCGGTACACCCAGCGCCGACTGGAGGTGCTGGCGCATCGACTGCGCCGTACCGAAACCCGCGTCCCGCGCCACCTGGTCGACCGAGAGATCGGTCGACTCCAGCAGCTGTCTGGCCCGTTCGACCCGCTGCCGCACCAGCCACTGACCGGGACTGATCCCCGCCTCCTCACGGAACCGGCGCGTGAACGTCCGTACGGACATGGACTCCTGCTCCGCCATGTCACGGAGCTGGATCGGCTCATGGAGCCGGGCGAGCGCCCAGGTCCTGGCGGCGGCGGTGGTCGCGAGCTGCGGTTCGGGGAGCGGGCGCCGGATGTACTGCGCCTGGCCGCCGTCCCGGTGCGGGGGCACGACCGTACGGCGCGCGACATCGTTGGCGACCGCCGTGCCGTGGTCGCGGCGCAGCATATGGAGACAGAGGTCGATCCCGGCGGCGACCCCGGCCGAGGTCAGCACGTCACCGTCGTCGACGAACAGGACGTCCGCGTCGACCTTGATCCGCGGGAACAGCCCCTGGAAATGGGCGGCATGGGACCAGTGGGTGGTCGCGGGACGGCCGTTCAGAAAGCCCGCGGCGGCCAGCACATAGCTGCCGGTGCAGATGGAGACCATCCGGGTCTCCGGCCGCAGATGGGCGAAGGCCGCGGTGAGTTCCTCGGTGAGCACGCCCTCGGTGTAGACGGGGCCGAGTTGGTAGGAGGCGGGCACGATCACGGTGTCGGCGGTGGCGAGCGTCTCGGGGCCCTTCTCGACGAGGATCGAGAAGTCCGCCTCCGTACGGACGAGTCCCGGCGGCCCGACCGAGCAGGTGACGACCTCGTACAGGGGTCTGCCCGCGGAGTCGCGGGCGCGGCCGAAGATCCGCTGGGGGATGCCCATTTCGAAGGGGATCAGCCCTTCGAGGGCGAGGACGGCGACCCGGTGCGCCGGGCGGTACGGGCCGGGCGGGGCCTGCGGGGTGTCCTGCGTGCCCTGCGGGGTGTCCTGAGGCGGGTGCGGCATGGGGGCTCCTGTCGGATGGTGGCGGTGGGGGCCGGTGGTCGGTCGGGGTGGGTGCCGGTGCCGGTGCCGTGTCCGTGGCGGTCCGGTCCGTGGATGCTTCTTGGAGGTCCAGACCACCCCTTGATATGTGTCACCTCCGTGACACAAAAGCGCGTGGCGGCAGAGGCCGTTCCCGAACAGGCCGTTCCTGAACAGGCGGGACCTGAACAGGCCCTTCCCGAGTCCGATGTCTCCGGTGATCTCCCGGGCGCGGTGGGGCTCACCCTCTGGAACCCCAACTTCCGGCTCTTCTTCCTCGCCCGTACCGTCGCCCGCTTCGGTGACGGCATGGTGCCGGTCGCCCTCGCCGCGGGACTGCTCGACGCGGGGTACGGCGCCTCGTCCGTCAGCTTCGCGCTCGGCGCGTGGATGGCGTGCTTCGCCGGCTTCGTGATCGTCGGCGGGGTGCTGGCCGACCGGTTCACGCCCCGCCGGATGATGGTGCTGGCGGACGGCATCCGGCTGGTCGGTACGGCGGTCCTGGCCGTGGCGTTCGTCATGGGGCCGCCCGCGCTGTGGCTGGTGTACGCGCTGAGCGCGCTCAGCGGACTGGGCGCGGCGATCTTCCAGCCGGGGGTGGCCAGCATGCTGCCGCTGATGGCACCCGACGTGCAGCGGGGGAACGCCGTGCTGCGGGTGGCCGAGTCGTTGACGTCGATGGCGGGTCCCGCTGTCGCGGGCGCGCTGGTCGGGTTCGGCGGTCCCGGGGTGATCTTCGGGGTGAACGCGGCGACCTTCGCGGCCAGCGGGATCTGTCTCTTCCTGATCCGGATGCCCTCCGTCGCCCCGGTGACCGGGGAGTCGATGCTCTCCGAACTGATGGGCGGCTGGCGGGAGTTCCGGGCGCGGTCCTGGCTCTGGGGGGTGATCGCGGTCTGGTCGGTGTACGGCATCACGGTCCTCGGCCCGATCACCCCGCTGGAGGCGGTCGTCGTCACCGAGCGGCACAGCTCGGCGATGTTCGGGGTGATGATGACGGTGACCGGCGCGGGCAACGCGGTGGGCGGGCTGATCGCGATGCGGCTGCGACCGCGCAGACCGCTGTTCGCGGGGACGTTCGCGCTGTTCGGGGTGGTCGCGAATGTGCTGGTGCTGGCGTACGACGTACCGGTGCCGCTGCTGGCCGCGGGCTTCTTCCTCGGAGGTGTCTCGCTGGCGTTCTGGCTGGTCATGTGGTCCACGACGGTGCAGACGCAGGTCCCGGCCGAGGCGCTGAACCGGCTGCACGCGTATGACGTCGCGGGCTCGCTGATCATGCTCGCGGTCGGGCGGGCGCTGGCGGGACCGGTCGCGGAGGCGGTGGGGGTGCGCGAGGTGCTGGTGGCGGGGGCGGTGATCAATGTGGGGGTGTGCGGGGTGCTGCTTGCGGTGCCGGCCATCAGGGGGCTGCGCCGGGTGGAGTAGCGGCGCGTGGGGTGGCGGTGGGGGCCGGGGGAGCCGGGTGGGCGGGACGCATGGCCCGATCGTAGCGAATGCTGTCCCTCGGGCCACTCGTAAGGACTGTTCCGTCCGTCGATCCTGTCTGACGTGACACAGTCAACCGAACTTCCCGCCGAGGGGACCGCGGCGCCGGTGTCCGGCACGCCGAGCTCTCCCCGTACGCCCGGTACGTCCACCGCGACCCCCGCGTCCACCGCGACCCCCGCGTCCACTGCGCCGCGAGCGCCCCGTACCCCCGGGCGTATTCACCGGGCGTGGTTCGTCGCCGTCGTCACCTTTGTGACGATCATCGGCGCAGCGGCCTTCGCCTCGCTCCCGGGTCTGCTGATCGACCCGCTGCACACGGAGTTCGACTGGTCGCGGGGCACGATCGGCTTCGCGGTCTCGGTCAATCTGGCGCTGTACGGGCTGACGGCGCCGTTCGCGGCGGCGCTGATGGACCGGTTCGGTATCCGCCGGGTCGTGGCCGTGGCGCTGACCGTCATCTCGGTCGGGTCGGTGCTGACGGTCTGGATGACCGCGGCCTGGCAACTGGTGCTGTACTGGGGCGTTCTGGTCGGTCTCGGCAGCGGTTCGATGGCGCTGGCCTTCGCGGCGACGGTGACCAACCGCTGGTTCGTGGCGCGGCGCGGTCTGGTCACGGGCATTCTCACCGCGGCGGGCGCCTCCGGGCAGTTGGTGTTCCTGCCCCTGCTCTCCTGGCTGGTGGAGAACCACGGCTGGCGGCCGGCCGCGATCACGGTCTCGCTGGCGGCGCTCGCGGTGGTCCCGTTCGTCTGGCTGCTGCTGCGGGACCACCCGGCGGACGTGGGCCTGCCGGCGTACGGAGCGGAGGAGTTCGTGGCCAAGCCCGCGCCGGTGCCCGGCGCGGCGCGGCGGGCGGTCTCGGTGCTGCTGTCGGCGGCGCGTACGGGGCCGTTCTGGCTGCTGGCCGGTACGTTCGCGATCTGTGGCGCCTCCACGAACGGTCTGGTCAAGACCCACTTCGTACCGGCGGCGCACGACCACGGCATGCCGATCACGGCGGCGGCGTCGCTGCTGGCGGTGATCGGTGTCTTCGACGTGGTCGGCACGATCGCCTCCGGCTGGTTCACCGACCGCTTCGAGGCCCGCCGTCTGCTGGCGGTCTACTACGCGCTGCGCGGTGTCTCGCTGCTCTTCCTGCCGATGCTGCTGGCGCCCTCGGTCCATCCGCCGATGATCTTCTTCATCGTCTTCTACGGTCTGGACTGGGTCGCGACGGTCCCGCCGACGATCGCCCTGTGCCGCGAGCACTACGGCGAGGACAGCGCGATCGTCTTCGGCTGGGTCCTCGCCTCCCACCAGGTGGGCGCGGCGGTCGTGGCCTTCGCGGGCGGCCTGGCCCGGGACGTCTTCGGCTCCTACGACGTGGTCTGGTACGCCTCGGGCGCCCTCTGCGCGGCGGCGGCCCTGATGGCCCTGATAATCCGCAGCAACCCGAGACCGAAGGCGGCGGCCCTGGCGTAATCCCCGACGCGCGTAATTCCCGGCGCGCCAACGTGCCAACCTGCCAACGCGCCTGCGGGCACCCGGCCCGGCGCTGCCCGGCCGGGGGCGTCGCCTCGCCGCGAGAGGCCACCCGTGCGGGGTGGGGCGGCGTGTGAAGGGGTGGGTCAGGGGGTGAGGGACTTGGCTATGCGGCGGGCGTCGCGGGACAGTTCGCGGAGCATTCCGCTGATCGGGTTGGTGAAGCCCGTGAAGTAGAGGCCCGGGGCGTGGGCGGGGGTGCGGGGGCCGTGGGTGAGGGGGCGGCCGGTGGGGGACAGGACGTCCAGCGTGCCCAGCAGGGGCTCCAGCGCGCGCTCGTAGCCCGTGGCCGCTATGACCACGTCCGGCGAGATCCGGGTGCCGTCCGCCAGGACGACCTCGTTCCGCTCGAAGGACTCGACCGCCGCCACCGGCTCGACCCGTCCCGCCCGTACCGCGTCGATCAGTCCCACGTCCTGGACCGGGATCGCGCCCTCGCGGACCCGGGTGTAGAGACCCGTGTCCGGGCGCGGCAGGCCGTGGGACGACAGGTCCGGGACGGCGATCCGGGCCAGCACCCAGCTCGCGCGGTCGACCAGCGGGGCCGGCAGCCGGCGGACCAGGATGCCCGTCGACTGGGCCGGCCACCCGGCCGTGGAGCGCCGCACGATGTGCGGGACGGTACGGACGGCGAGGCGCACCCGGGCCGCCCCGCCCTCCACGAGATCGACGGCGATCTCCGCGCCCGTGTTGCCGACGCCGACGACCAGTACGTCCTTGCCCGCGTAGGGCCCCGGATTCCGGTACGCGCTCGCGTGCAGCAGTTCGCCGTCGTATGTCTCCCGGCCGGGCCAGGACGGCACCTTCGGCGTGTGGTTGTAGCCGGTCGCCACGACGACCGCGCGCCCGGTCAGCTCCCGTCCGCCCGTGGCGCGCAGCAGCCAGCCCGAGCCGTCCGGGGAGCGCTCGACGCGGGTGACCTCGACCCCGGTAACGATCTCCAGCCGGTGGAACTCCGCGTACTTCTCCAGATAGCGGACCACATCCGCGCGGGCCACCCACCGCCCGAAGGACCGCGGCATCCTCAGCCCCGGCAGGGCGGAATGCCGGCGGGTGGTGTGGAGCCGCAGCCGGTCGTAGTGGCCGCGCCAGGAGGCCCCGACGGCGTCGGATTTCTCCAGGACGACGGCCCGTACGCCCCGTTCACGCAGTACGGCCGCGACGGCGAGCCCGCCCGGCCCGCCGCCGATGACATACACGGGACGGTCCTCGGTGCGGTCGAAATCGTCGGGCATGAGAGCTGAGCGTAATCGGAACATCACATGGTGGGTATCGGTCAAGAGGGGAAATCGGTTGCGAATCGATCACGCTCACCCCGGCCGGCGTGCGGTGATGTGCGTTCCGGTGCCGCGCCTGTCCCGGGGCGGGGGCTACGGCCAGAGCAACTCCCTCACCCACCCGTCGCCTTCGCGTTCGTAGCGCAGCCGTACATGGCGTCTGCGCGCGTCCCCCTGGAAGAACTCCACCTCGTCCGGCACCAGAACATACGCCGTCCACGACGCCGCCTCCGCGGCCGGGTCGTGCCGGGCCCGCTCCCACGCGGCCTCGCTCGCGCGCGCCAACTCCTCCGCCGAACCGAGCACTTCGCTCTGCCGTCCCACCAGCGCGGAGGCCAGCGCGCCCGTCGAGCGCACCCGCAGATCCGCGTCGCTCTCCTCGCGGCCCGCGCCGCGCACGGTGCCCCGGATCCGTACGGCGCGGGCCTGGGCCGGCCAGTAGAAGCCGAGCGCGGCCTCGGGACGGGCGGCCAGCTGCCGGCCCTTGCGGCTGGTCGCGTGCGTGGCGAAGTGCCAGCCACGGCTGTCCGCGTCGTGCAGCATCAGGGTCCGTACATCGGGCCGGCCGCGCTCGTCGGCGGTGGCCAGCGTCATGGTGTGCGGTTCGGGCTGCCCGGCCGCCACCGCCTCGGTGAACCACCGCCGGAAGAGCGGCAGCGGCTCCTCGGGCGCGGTGGCCGGATCGAACACGGGCAGACGCTCCATGTCCCAGACCGGCTGGTCGCGCAGCAGGGCCCGGAAGGCCTCCTGCGCGCCGTCCTGGCCGTGGTCTTGGTTGTTCTCGCTGTCGTTCATGGGCGCTGTGCGACCTCCGCTCTCGGCGTGCAGGAAACGGAAGTGTTCCGGATGAACGAAAGGGTTCCAGATACGGGAGCGCCGACAGGGATCAGGGATGTGATCCGCCGTCGGCGTGACAGGACAGAGAGGGCACGCCCGTACCGTGCCCGCCGGCCGATGCGCCGGCTCGCTGGTGACCTACTTCGTGGGCTTTCTGCCGGTGATGCCGAGATGGACCAGAAGCGCGAGATTCGGCTTCAGCTCGGCCTGCTTCACGCCCCAGCTCTGGAAGTTCTTCTGGTGCGAGGCCACCGAGGCGAGCATCACGACCAGCGAGCCGGCCAGCGCCGCCGGACTGATGTCCTTGTCGACCCGGCCCTTCGACTGAAGTTCCTTCACCGACTCCGTAAGGGAGTTGGTGACGGAGTTGAGGATCTTCATGCGGATCTTGTTGAACCGCTTGTCGCCCTCCGCCGCGCCCAGATCGACGACCCGGAGGATCGCGTCGTGCTTGCGCCAGAAATCGAGGAAGCCCTCGACCAGATCCTCCGACGTCTGCCAGCCGGCCTTGCCGGCCCAGGAACGGCCGGAGACCAGCGCGGTCAACCCGGCGCCCTCCTTGGCCATTTCCTCGGCGATTTCGAGGACGGCGCCCTCGACGTCGGGAAAATACTGGTAGAAGGTCGCGGGTGAAGTCCCCGCTCTCCGGGCCACGTCGATGACTTTGACGTCCCGGTAGGGCGAGGAGCTGAGCATCTCGCTGAGGCAGTCGAGCAGCTTCTGCCGCGTCGCCTGCCCGCGTCGACCGGCCACGCGGCCGTCGACGGTGCGCACTTGTCCTGTCATGCCGTCAGCTTACCGAGGGGTGATCGAGGCGCGATTTGGCCGAGTGCAAATGGGGAACCGGCCATCTCTCGCACGGGTCGCGTGCGCGGACCGTCATCCCCAGGAGTGGACTGTCACCCCCAGGGCTCACGTGCGGGTGAATAGTGTTATCAACAGCCTGTGGATAACTTCGGTGGATAACTCGGGGTGCCGAGGGGTTCACGCTGGGATAATCGAGCAATTGCGCTATTTCATCCGCTGCGGCCGGGGTCGCGGCCCATTAAGTTGACTGTGACGGGCACCACGCACCGGCGGGCGCCCGTACGACAGCCACCGCATATCCACAGGCCGACCACCACCCACACCAGAGCCACCACCCACACGCCAGCCACCAGCCATCACCCACCAGCCACGGAAGGATCCGGACATGGCCGCGTTCGCGGAATCCACGCCGTGCTGGGTGGATGTCTCGCTCCCCGATCTCGCAGCGGGCAAGCGTTTCTACGGGGAGCTGTTCGGCTGGACCTTCGGCGAGGACAGCGGCGCGGCGTACGGGCACTACACGGAGGCGTTCAGCGACGGCAGGCGTGTGGCCGGTCTCGTCGCCAAGAAGGACGGCAGGATGCCCACCGTCTGGGGGGTCTACTTCGCCACCTCCGACGCCGTCGGGCTGAGCGAGCGGATCGTGCGGGCGGGCGGGCGGACCGTACGGGCACCGACGGCCGTGGGGCCGTTCGGGGTGATGGCGCAGGCCGCGGACCCGGCCGGCGCGGTCTTCGGGCTCTGGCAGTCCGGGGAGGGCTGGGGTTTCGAGAAGAAGGGCCTGCCGGGTTCCTTCTGCTGGACCGAGCTCTATACGCGCGACAAGGAGCGCGTCGACCCGTTCTACGAGACGGTCCTCGGCTTCCGGGGGACCGATCTGCCCGGCGCCTCCGTCGACTTCCGCATATGGTTCCCGGCCGGTACGGAACAGGCCGCGTCCGGTGGGGAGTTCGGCGCGGCCGGCGCGGAGGAGGGGCCGCCCGGCGCCGAAGGAGGGGCGGCCGGTACGGAACCGGCGCAGGCCGGGGCGGCGTTCGGCGGACGGAGCGTCATCACGGACGCGTTCCCCGCGGCGATGCCGGCCCACTTCCTCGTCTATTTCGCCGTCAGCGACTGCGACACGACGGCGGGGACGGTCGTCCGGCTCGGCGGCCGGATCACCACACCTCCGTTCGACATCGAGCACGGACGGATGGCCGCGGTGATGGACAACCAGGGCGCCGTCTTCGCCGTCCTGGCGGAGCGGGAGCGACCGCGCGCGCCCGTGCGTGAGGCGTCCGAGTCCGGATCGGAGCCGGTGCGTGAGGCGTCCGAGCCCAGGTCGGAGCCCGTGCGTGAGGCGTCTGAGTCCAGGTCAGAGGCCGTGCGGGAAGCCGGGTGGGAAGCCGGGTCGGAGCCCGGGGGCACGTCGGAGACCGCACCCGGGCGGAGCACCGGCCGCGAGCGCGCGCGGCGGTGGATCGGCCGCGGAGGAGGGGGAGATCAGTGATAAACGGGCGATCAGCGGTGAAGGTGTGACACATGTGGTGTCCGGATCGAGGTGAGACACCCCGATCCGCCCCCGGGTTCGCAACCGCTGCCTCAGGCAGGAAGAATCAGGGGGCACGGGGCCGTACCTTGGTGGCCCGTACGGGGAGGTGGCAGGCAAGTGGAGCAGCTTACGCAGCACGATCCGAGACGCATCGGCCCTTTCGAGGTGCTGGGGCGGCTCGGGGCCGGCGGCATGGGGCTGGTCTATCTCGCGCGCTCGGCGTCGGGCCGCCGGGTGGCGATCAAGACCGTACGTACCGAGCTTGCCGAGGACCAGCTCTTCCGGGTCCGCTTCACGCGTGAGGTGGAGGCGGCGCGGGCCGTCAGCGGCTTCTACACCGCCGCCGTCGTGGACGCCGATCCCCGGGCCGCGGTGCCCTGGCTGGCCACCGCGTATGTGCCCGCACCCTCGCTGGAGGAGATGGTCAACGAGTGCGGCCCGATGCCGGCCCAGGGCGTGCGCTGGCTGGCGGCGGGCATCGCCGAGGCGCTCCAGTCGATCCACGGCGCCAATCTCGTCCACCGCGATCTGAAGCCGTCGAACGTCCTGGTGGTGGAGGACGGGCCGCGGGTCATCGACTTCGGTATCGCCTCCGGTGTCTCCAACACCCGGCTCACGATGACCAATGTGGCCGTCGGCACCCCCGCGTACATGTCGCCCGAGCAGGCGCGGGACTCGCGGAGCGTGACGGGCGCGAGCGATGTCTTCTCGCTCGGTTCGACGCTGGTCTTCGCCGCCACCGGACACGCGCCCTTCCATGGCGCGAACCCGGTCGAGACCGTCTTCATGCTGCTGCGTGAGGGACCGGACTTGGAGGGGCTGCCGGACGAGCTGAGGCCCCTCATCGAGTCGTGCATGCAGATGGACGCCGTGCGGCGGCCGTCGCCCGCCGATCTCCAGGCGCAGCTCGCTCCCCATCTCTTCGCCTCGGGCAGTGACGACAGCGGTACGGCGTCGGCGTGGCTGCCGGACCTGGCCACCGCGATGATCGAGCGGCGCAGGGCCGGCGGGCGGGTCCCGGCGGCGGCCGTGCGCCCGGCGGAGCCCGCTCCCGTACCGCCGCCGCCCGCGCATCAGCCGCCCAGGCCCGCGCAGGCCCCGGACTGGGACGCGGTCTGGCGCCCGGAGGGCGGTCCGCAGGCCGGCCGGCACGGCGGGCAGCACGGCGGGGGGCAGCACGGCGGGGGGCAGCACGGCGGGGGCCGTCCGGGCGGTGGCGGTCGCCACGGCGGACGGCCCGAGGCGGCTCCGCCCGTCCCGTCCGCGTCGTCCGCCTCCGCGTCCCCACCGGTCTCGCCGCCCCGTACGCCTCCCGACGGGCCCGTACGCCTGCCCGGCTCCCCGGTGCCGATCGGTCCCGGCCCCCGGGTCGCGGACACGCGCGCCGCGATCCCCGTGGGCCCAGGAGCGGGCGCGGGTCCCGCCACCGGCTGGATCCGCCCGCCGGCCGGGCTGAACGGTACGGAGGCGGCCGGCGGCGCCGCGCCGTCCCCCGCCGCACCCGCCGTGCCCGCACCCACCCAGCCCCAGCCGCCCGAGGGGGCGGGCGCCGCGGCCCGCTGGCGGCCCTGGCGGTTCCGGATGTCCAACGACGTCTGGGGCACCCCGGTCGTCGACGGGGATCTGCTCTACGTCACCTCGTTCGAGGTGCACGCGCTGGACGTGGGCACCGGGCGCCGCCAGTTCAAGACCAGGGACGTGGCCTGGGCGATGGCCGTCGCCGGGGGCCGTATCCACGCCTCCGACGGGCCGACGCTGTACGCGCTCGACGGCAAGGACGGCAGTGAGCGCTGGCGACTGAGGACCGACGCCTGGGTGTACTCGCTCAAGGTCGACCGGGGCACGGTCGTCACCGGTACGCGCGGCGGCGGCGTCCAGGCGTGGGAGGCGTCCACCGGCGAGAAGCTGTGGGAGACCGGCGGCGCCCAGACGGACTTCGAGACGCCCGAGGCCGGGCCCGCGATCTTCGACGGCACGGTGTACGTGTGGAAGGAGGCCCGGCTGCTGGCGCTGGACGCGCGCTCGGGCGCCGAACTGTGGTCGTATCCCATCGGGGACGCCGCCTCCTGCGGGGGCGTTCCCGTACGGGTGAGGCCCGCCTCCGACGGGCATCTGTACGTCTCCGCCGGTACGCGCGTGCTGTCGGTCGAGATCGGGACCGGCCGGGTGCGCTGGCACTTCGAGGCGCCCGCCGTCTTCCTCTCCCCGCCGGCCTTCGCGCCCGGCCCGGCGGTCACGGGCGGCGGTGTCTATCTCGCCGACTATCTCGGCACGGTGTACGCGCTCGACGCCACCACCGGCAAGGACCGCTGGCGTATCGCGACGGAGTCCCGCCAGTCGATCGAGCCGGTGCTCGTCGCCGACGGCAATGTGCATGTCGGCAGCGGCAGCGCGCTGTACACGCTGGACGCGGTGACGGGCACGCCCAAGTGGCGCTTCGCGGCGGGCGGCGAGGTCATCGGCGCCCCGGTCGTCGCGGACGGCAGGCTGCACTTCGGCTCGGCCGACCATGTGCTGTACACGCTGGACGCGAGCGGCGGGCAGCTCCGCTGGAAGCTGGCGACGGGCGGTGAGATCACGGGCTCGCCGGTGGCGCGGCGGGGTGTGGTGTACGCGTGCAGCAAGGACCGGTGCGTGTACGCGCTGGACGCGGTGAAGGGGACGGCGACGGGGCGCGGGTCGCGGTAGGCGCGGGGGCGCGGGGCCGTGCTGCTTGACGTGGGCGCGTGGGCGCGCTGCTGAGTGGTGCGGGGCCTCAGTGGCGCGGGGGCGTGTCGTCCCGGCCGTCGTCGCCCGGCCTGTCGACGGGCAGGGACTGGGTGTCGCCGTCCTGCGGGGGCTGCGGCGGCCCGTACTTGTGGGGCCCTTCCCAGGGATGTCCGTACACAGGGGGCTGGTACTGCCCTCCGTACGGCTGTGGCTGCCCGCCGTACCGCTGCCCCTGTTCCTGTTCCTGACCGTACGTCGGGCCGTACTGGTCCGTACCGTACGGATGGGCTCCGTACGGCCCCCAGTCCTCGGCCTGGGGCTCCGGTTGGACGGGCCGCGGCTCCTGCCGGACGGGTTCCAGGTACGGGGCCTCCGGGGCCTGGAACCGCGCGTGGCGACCGCTCATCACCAGCGCGGCCAGAAGGAGCACGATCCCGCCGCCGAGGGCGTACGCGACGCCGAGTCCCAGCCCGGAACCGCCGCTGGTGATGCTCAGCCCGTCCGACACCTGGCCCTGGCGCACCATCCACAGGACCGTGAAGCCCAGCACGATCAGCCCGGCCAGCGTCACCAGCAGCCGTGACCGCAGTACCAGTCCGATCAGGGTGACGAGCGCGGCGAAGGCGAAGGGCAGCAGCAGCGAGACCACGACCGCGGAGCTGGTGGTGGTGATGCCGTTGAACAGGTCGGAGACGCGGTAGTCGTGCCCCCGGCGGCTGTCGAACCAGATGAGGAAGGGGCTCAGTACGGCCGCCGCGGCGGCGGCGAGGGCGAGGATCGAACCGATGATGTTGCGGACCATCGCCGGCCTCCTGACCACGGATGTACGGATCCCGCTCCGGTGCACGACGCTACGCCGGGTACCGGAGGCGCGCCATGTGACGGCGGGGGCGTACGGCCGCGCTGTTAAGGTGTCGCGCGCGATTGACAGGTGCATGTGACAACGGGGGAAGGATTCGGTTTTGCTGCGTCGACGTATGAGATTCGCGGCCGTACTGGTCGTGGTGGTGCTGGCCCTGACGGGGTTCTCGTCGGGCAAGGGGAAGAGCAAGGGATCGAGCGGAGGCGGTGGCGGGGGAGGCGGCTGCTCCAGCTCGAAGAAGAGCAACGGCGGGTACGTGGGTGCGGGTGCGGGCTCGGGCTCGGACTACGACTCGGATTATGACTCCGACGACGGCTACAACGGCTCGTCGAGCGGTTCGACGGCCGACCCGTACGCCACGTCCGACACCGTCCAGGCCCGTGTCGTCACCTGCGTCCGCAAGGCGAGCGGCAAGCGGAAGGCCGTCACCTACGCGACGGTACGCGTCGAAGCGCCCACGGGCACGACGGGCGTCTACGAGATCGACGTCGACTTCAAGGACGCCTCGGGCACGGTCGTCGACTCCGCCGACACGGAAGTGACCCTGGAGAGCGGCGAGTCGAAAACGCTCCGGATCTCGATGGACTTCCCGAAACAGGTAACGCGCGTACGCGCCTGCGAGGCGAGGGCGACGACGACCGGCTGAGGCTGACCGCCGCGCGGGGCGGGCATGGACAGCCGGACGGGCATGGACAGAGGGGCCGAGCGATCTCGCTCGGCCCCTCTGTCTCTTCCCCGCATCCCCCGCTTCCCCCAGGTTCCGCTACGTCCCCCCGTAAGCCGTGCGGCCGCGACGGCTCCCCCTCCGCGCCGTCGCGGCCGCTCCCCGTCGGGAACTGGTCAGGGCTTCGGCGGTGCCGGCGAGTGGCTGTCCATCGTCGTGATCTCGGTCTCGTCGGACGGCGCGGCGCTGTCCGCCGTGGCCGCGTCCGCCTCCTTGGCGGGCGGGGCCGGCGAGTGGCTGTCCTTGGTCGTGATGTCCGTGATCTTCGTGGGCAGGATCGGCGAGTGGCTGTCCAGTGTGGTGATGTCTTCGTTCTTCGTCACGTCGCTCATATCTGGAACTCCCGTGAAACTTCATGGCGTGCACTGGCTGAAATCGCCCGTTCGGCGGCTCCCCCGGAGGTCGCCGAACGGGCGATTCGGGCGCTCACCCTAACGGTGTAGCGCATGGCAACCCGTCTGCCCCCCGAGGCGACGGATCGATGTACCGAGGCTCGCAGGTGGGCATAAACAATCGATGAACGCCCTGACGGGCAATGCTCAGGCGGCTTTGAGGGGTGAGAGGAGCAGCCGCACCTCGGCGGCCCCCGCCCCGTCCACACGTTCGTGGATGGCCAGCGCCTCCTGCCAGCAGACCTGCGCGCGGTCGAGCTGGCCGAGGCTGCGCAGCGATTTCCCCAGCAGCGTCAGCGCGTTGGCGTGCATCCACTCACCGCCGATGAAGCCGGTCGTGAGGGCCTGCTCCGCGTGCTGCGCCGCGTTGGCGTGACGACGCGCCAGCAGATGCACCTGGGCGATACGGAAGTGGGTCGTGCCCTCCCACAGCCGCTGCCGGGTGTCCACGAAGACGTTCAGCGCCTCGGAGAGCTGCTCCAGCGCCTCGGTGTGGCGCCCGGACTGGGCGAGAACGATGCCCAGCGCGTACCTCGCGTTCGCGAGCCGCAGGGTGAGCCCCAGCTCGTCATATATGGCGACGCCCTGGTGCGCGAGTTCCACCGCGTCGGAGGTGCGCCCCATGGAGGCGACGACCCGGGAGAGGTTGCACAGGGCGCTCGCCTCGCCGGGCCGGTTGCTGTCCGCGCGGAACGCCTCGATCGCCTTGAGCAGATACCCCTCGCCCGCCGCGTACTGATGGGTGCAATTGGCGACGATTCCCAGCTCGTTGGGCGCGTTGCTGGCGATCCAGGCGTCGGGGGACACCTGCTTGAGCTCGGCCGCGAGGCGCGCCTCCGTCCCCGCCAGTTCGAACCGGCCCGCGCCGTTGTGCACCTGGGCGAGCGTCACCCGGGCGCGGGCCTCCGCGTGCGCGTCGCGCGCGGAGGCCGCGGCGTCCCGTGCCGCGGTCGCCGCGGTCTCGTACCGCTTCGAGCTGGCACCGGACTCCGCGAGATCCTTGGAGGCCAGCAGCAGATCGACCGCCCGTCGCAGCATGTCCGCGCCGAGGGACTGCTGTACACAGGCCAGGATCGAACCGGCCTCCGAATGCAGCCAGTCCAGCGCGGCGGCGCCGTCGCCGAACTCCAGCGCCGGATAGCGGGTGGCCTCCAGATGGTCGACGGTACGGTCCCCCGGACGCTCCAGCGCGTACACCCGTGCCGCCGTCGCCAGATAGAAGTCCAGCAGCCGCGACATCGCCGACTCCCCCTCCGACGGGGGCTGTTCGTCGCGTTCCGCGCAGGCGCGGGCGTAGAGGCGTACGAGGTCGTGGTAGCGGTAGCGGCCCGGGGCCGCGGATTCCAGCAGGGAGGTGTCGACCAGCGACTCCAGCAGGTCCTCGGTGTCCTGGAGGGGCAGGTCCAGGACGGCGGCGGCAGCGGCCAGGGAGAGGTCGGGGCCGTCCGCCAGGCCCAGCAGCCGGAAGGCACGGGCCTGGGCCGGCTCCAGCGCGCCGTAGCCGAGTTCGAATGTCGCCTTGACCGCGAGATCGCCCGCCTGGAGCTCGTCCAGCCGCCGCCGCTCGTCCGCGAGCTTCGCCGCCAGGACCGAGACCGTCCAGGTGCGGCGGGCCGCGAGGCGCGACGCCGCGATACGGATCGCCAGCGGAAGGAAGCCGCACGCGGCGACCACGTCCAGCGCGGCCTTGCGCTCCGAGGTGACCCGCTCCTCGCCGACGATACGGGTGAAGAGCTGGAGCGCCTCCTCGGGCGACATCACATCGAGGTCGACGAGATGCGCGCCGGCCAGGTCGACCATCCGTACCCGGCTGGTGACCAGCGCCGCGCACCCCTCCGTACCGGGCAGCAGCGGGCGGACCTGCGCGGCGTCGTGCGCGTTGTCCAGCAGGACGAGGATGCGCCGGCCGTCGAGCGTGGAGCGGTAGAGCGCGGAGCGTTCGTCGAGCGAGTCGGGGATATCGGTGTCGGGTGTGCCCAGCGCCCGCAGGAACGCGCCCAGGACGGTCTCCGGCTCCGCCGCCCGCGCGCCCGCCCCCTGGAGGTCCACGTACAACTGGCCGTCCGGGAAGTGCGACCGCGCCGCGTGCGCGACATGCACCGCCAGCGTCGTCTTGCCGACGCCGCCGATGCCCGCGAGCGCGGAGACGGCCATCACGGATCCCTCGGCGGAGGCGAGCCGGCCGCTCAGTTCCCGTACGAAGGAGGCCCGGCCGGTGAAGTCCGGCACCGTGGCCGGGAGCTGGGCGGGCCGCCGGACGGTGTGGACGGGCGCGGGCTCCTCCACCGGCCGTGCCAGCTCGGCGTCCGCCTGGAGTATGCGCTGCTGGAGCTGGGAGAGTTCGGGGCGCGGGTCGACGCCCAGCTCGTCGGCGAGCAGCCGCCGGGTGTCGGCGTACGCGGCGAGCGCCTCCGCCTGCCTGCCGCTGCGGTAGAGGGCCAGCATCAGCAGCTCGCGCAGCCGTTCGCGCAGCGGGTGCGCGGCGGTGAGCGCGGTCAGCTCGGAGACGGCCTCCGCGTGCCGGCCGACCTCCAGATCGAGATCGAGGCGGGTCTCGGTGAGCTGGAGGCGCCATTCCTCCAGCCGGGTGCGCTGGTTGTCGGCGTAGGGGCCGGGTACGGAGGCGAGCGCCTCGCCGTCCCACAGCCCCAGCGACTTGTTGATCAGGGTGCGGGCCAGATAGCGGTCGCCGGCGGCGCGCGCCTTGTCCGCGTCCGCGGCCAGCTCCTGGGCCACGTTCAGATCGAGGGAGTCGGACCGGGTCCGCAGGGCGTAACCGCCGGCCTCGGTGATCAGTACGCCGGGGCTGAGCACCTTGCGCAGCCGGGAGGCGTACGTCCGTACGGCGGCGAGCGCCTGCGAGGGCGGTTCGTCGCCCCAGAGCGCGTCGATGAGCTCACCGGCGGTCGCGGTGCGGCCGTCGCGCATCAGCAGGGCGACGAGCAGGGCGCGTTGCTGGGGTGACCCGGACGGCAGCGTCTCGCCGCCGCGCCAGGCGCGTACGGGTCCGAGCACGCCGAAGCGCAGTTCCGCGGTGTCCCCCGGCACGCCCGGAGCCCGCTGCTCCGGTACGCGCGGCCCGCCGTCACGGTCCATAGCTCCCCCTGCTCCCGGTGCTGCCGGTATCGCCCTCGACAGTCTGCCTTGTCGGAGGCGGATCGTCAGCAGTGAGTGAGGGTCTGCACAAGGCTTCGACAGGATCGGCGCGGCCGTGGCGGAGGCGGAGGCCGGGGGGCGCGGAAGGAACCCCACCGGTTCGTGCGACCGGCCGGACGCCCCGACGCGTGCGTTCGACGCGTGCCGACGCCTTGCGTTCAACTCGCCCTGACGCCCTGACGCCCTGACGCCGTGACGCCGTGACGCCGTGACGCCGTGACGCCGTGACGCCGTGACGCCGTGACGCCGTGACGCCGTGACGCCGTGACGCCGTGACGCCGTGACGCCGTGACGCCGTGACGCCGTGACGCCGTGACGCCGTGACGCCGTGACGCCGTGACGCCGTGACGCCCTGACGCCTTGCGTTCAACGCGTGCACGCGCCGGTCGTGCCGGGGGGCTGGCCAGGCGGGGGCAAGCGGGTGCGTGATGGACCCGTGGCCGGACAGACACCCCTTCCTCCGGTTCCTCCGGACAGACACCCTTTCCTGAGGGTTTCGCAGGTGGACGGCCGCCTTGGAGGCTCCCTATGTACGACAACGCCGACATCTCTCCCGGCGCGGACCTGTTCCACGCCGTGCTCTGGGGCGATCTGGGCTTCGGCCGGTCCTCCCATCCGAGGACGGACACGGCGCGCGACCGCAATCTGAGCTGGCTCCGCGGGCATGGCTTCTTCGCCTCCGCGGCGGCCGACGACTGGTACCGCTCGTGGGATCTGGAAGGACTCGTCGGCGGGGTCTACCCGTACGCGGACGACACGGGACTGGACCGGTGCAACAAGGCCACGACCTTCATGACCGTCTTCGACGACCAATTCGAAGGGCAGCCGGGCGACACCTCGACCGCCGCCGCGGTCACCGTCAGGTCCTATCTGGATGTCATCGACGGCCGTCCCGTGGCCGGTCCCGTCCCCCCGCTGAAAGCCATGTTCGCGGAGATCTGGCAGGACTGGACCGCCGCCGCCATGTCCGCCGAGTGGCACGCACGGGCCCGGGACAACTGGGTGTACTGCCTCACGGCCATGGCCCATGAACGGGCGTCCCTGCGGACGGGAGAGCCCCTCGCGCCCGACCAGTACCTCGAACTGCGCCGGGGCACCTCCTACATGCCCTTGTTCCTGGACCTGATCGAACTCGCCGGCGGGACCGAATGCCCCCGGGTGATCAAGCACGCGCCCCCGGTCAGGATCATGCGCCTGATCACGATGGACATCGTCAACTTCATGAACGACGTTCTCTCGCTCCACAAGGAGATGGCTCGCGGCGACAACGACAACATCGTCCTGACGACGCGGCACGAGCGCCGCTGCTCACTGGCCGAGGCGATCTCCCTCACCTGCGAGGAGATCGCGGCCAAGGCCCGGCGGTTCAGCGAACTGCGGGCCGGGCTGCCGGGCCTGTGCGCCGGACTCGGCCTCTCCGGTGAGGAGACGTCGGCGGCCGTCCACTACGCGTACGCCCTGGAGCGGTGGATCGGCGGCTACGAGCCCTGGCAACGCCGGAGCCCGCGCTACCAGGACGCCTTCGCCCAGCGCCCTCCGCGGGAGCGGTGGGCCTTCGAGATGGGCGCCAAGGACTCCTGAGGCCGGACGCCCCCCGAGATCAGACGCCGCCCGAGGCCGGACGCCACCCCGGGACGAGCACCGCGTTCGGGAGGCAGGGCGCGAGCCCAGCAAGATCCAAACGAGAGGCCCTAGTCGAGCCAGATCACGATCCCGGTCAGGTCGTTGAGCACGGCCGCGACGCCCGCCCTGATGGCGGCCGAGCAGCGCGCGCCGGTGAACGAGGCGGGGTCGTACGTCGAGGACGCGCCGAGCCCCTCGCCGCGGAACGACGCGCCGGACCAGTCGACCGCCGTGACGTTGCCGGTGGGCTCGGCCAGCTCCGCGCCCACGACGAGGAACGGCTGTGACAGGTGGTTGGGGGTGACCATCGCGAGGGGGTCGATGAGGTCGTTGCCCGCGCTGACGATGAGGTCGGGGCGCATGTCCATGGCCTTGGTGATGCTGGGTATGAAGTCGTGCGGGTTGTCGGCGGCCACCGTTCTGAGGTCGACGTGCTCCTCCTCGGCCCAGTCCTGGACCGCCGTCACAAGGGCCTTGGTCGGACGGTCGTCGCCGGCGGTGAGCAGGACCACGCGGTAGTCCTCGGACGGGTGGACCCCGGTCCAGGAGCCGGGCCGCGGCGTCGCCGTCGCCTCCGGAGCGAGCGGGACGGAGGGGTCGACGAACCCCGGGCCGAGAGTGCCGACGGCGCTGGGCGCGGGACGCGGCTGTGACCAGTCGTCGCCGGAGCTGCATCCGGTGACCAGCGCGGCGGCCGCGGCCAGGGTGGCAGCGGCCCGAAGGTGGGGGCGCAAGGCGATCGTCCTCCGAGTGGTGGTGGCGAGTGATGGTGGCGAGTGATGGGGACAGGACGCCTACATCCTGCTATCCCGGCTTCTGTCGTCTTCATCCATGGGTGTCGTTCTCGCGGTTGTTTTTCCGCTCTTCGTCATTTGGCTGGTTCCCGTTCATCCGTGACATGCACCGTGCACTGGCAACCTGAAGGAGCCAGCCACATGTCACAACGCGTCCGCCGCGCCCTCGTCGGGATCACCGCCGCGGTGATCGCTCTCCTGAGCTTCGGTCCGTCGGCGCAGGCCCATGGATTCACCTCGACCGTATATGCCGACGTCGCCTCGGGTGAAGGGGGGCATATACGAACGAAACTACGGCTTGAGTACGACCTGTTCGTCGTGTCCGCCGCCGACTCCGAGGGCGACGACCCGCTCTTCCGGGCGGGGAACGGGGCGTTCGAGGCGGGTGACACCGGCGCCCAGGCCGCGGCGCTCAACACCCACGCCGAGTCGGCTGTCTCGTATGTCACCAAGCGCTTTTCGGTCACCTCGAACGGAGCGGCCTGCGCGCCGACCCGGGTCGGCGACTTCACGATGGGCCGGCAGGAGGGCGTACCGTACGCCGGTCTGCTGCTCGACTGGGCGTGCCCCGAGGGGAGCGCCGACCCCGAGGTGCGCAGCACGCTGTTCCCCGACGCCGAGACGTATGTCAAAGGCACCAAGACGATCGTCACCTACGAGATGGACGGCCGCTCGGGCAGTGCCGCGCTCGACGCCGCTCATCCGTCCTTCTCGATGGGGCAGGCGTGGTACGAGCGGTTCTGGGAGTTCTTCCGGCTGGGCGCCGAGCATCTGCTGGGCGGGATCGACCACATCCTGTTCCTGCTGGCGCTCATCGCGGGGTCGCGGCGGCTCCGTGAGATCGTGCTCGCGGCCACGAGTTTCACCCTGGCGCACTCGGTGACGTTCATGCTCGCGGCCCTCGGTCTGGTCGACGTGCCCTCGAAGGCCGTGGAGCCCGTCATCGCGCTGTCGATCGCCGTGGTCGCGGGCTGGTACCTCTGGCAGATCCGGCGGCGCGGCGGTCATGCCGCCGACCTCGACCTCGACGCGGCGGCGGGACGCGGCCACTTCAGCCTGGACCGTGCGGGCTGGCTCCGTCTCGGGGTCGTGTTCTGCTTCGGCCTCGTGCACGGCCTGGGCTTCGCGGGCGCGCTGGGAATCGACGAGGCGTTCTCGTGGACCCTGCTGTGGTCCCTGCTGGTGTTCAACGTCGGTATCGAGACCGTGCAGTTGGCGATCATCGCCCTTGTCTTCCCGCTGCTGACCGTGCTCCGCCGCCGTGCGCCGACAACTGGCCTCTGGGCGACCGGTGTGATCTCCGCGGGTGTGTCCGTGATGGGGCTGGTGTGGTTCGTGCAGCGGCTGTTCGGGCTGTGAGACCGGAACCGTCCCCTCCGCAGGGCCAGAAGTTCAGCTGGCCCGAAGTTCCCATTTATCTCCGGTTCACCAAGGACCGCGAGGTTTTGATTCCCAATACATCCACCCATGTGGGTAAAAGGAACGTAAACTGATGAGATCTAGACCTTCGACACAGGCCTCCGGGCTTGTGCGGCGTCGCGTGGCCACCGGGGTCACCGCGGCAGTTCTGGGCCTGAGCGTGGCCCTCGGCAGCGGAATGGCGTCCCCCGCCGCCGCCGCCGACCCCGCGTCGCTCACCGGCATCATCCTCGGTGTGGGCGCCAACGAGACCCAGCGCACGGTGACCTGGTACTCCTCGGCCGACACCGCGCAGAAGCTCCAGGTCGCCCCGACCGCGGCGCTCGTCAACGGCGAGTTCCCGGCCGACGCCGCCACCTTCGACGCCATCGGCGGCGCGAACATCGCCACCAGCGGTGGCTTCAACCGCCACGCGACCATCACCGGCCTGAAGGAGAACACGCAGTACTCCTACCGCGTCGGCTCCGAGGGCAACTGGTCCACGGGCTACTCCTTCAAGACGCAGGACTTCGAGGGCGACTACGACTTCCTGTTCTACGGCGACCCGCAGATCGGCTCGTCCGGCGACCTGGCGAAGGACCAGGCCGGCTGGCAGGACACCGTGGACGTCTCGCTCGCGGCCAACCCGAACGCCGAACTCCTGGTGTCGGGCGGCGACCAGGTCGAGACCGCCAACAACGAGTCCCAGTGGAACTCGTTCCTGGCACCCGACAAGCTGCGCCAGTACCCCTGGGCCGCCACCATCGGCAACCACGACGTCGGTGGCAAGGCCTACGAGCAGCACTTCTCCACCCCGAACACGGACCGTTCGGCCCCGCTGTACTCCAACGGGAACCCGGCGTCCAACACCTCCGGCGGTGACTACTGGTACATCTACAAGGATGTCCTGTTCATCGACCTCAACAGCAACAGCTACGCCACCTCGCAGGGCGGCGGCGGCGACGCGGCGCACCTCGCCTACGTCACCGACGTCATCAACAAGCACGGCGCCGAGGCCAAGTGGAAGGTGCTCACCTACCACCACGCGATCTACTCGCCGGCCGACCACGCCAAGGACTCCGACAACAAGGTCCGCCGGGTCGACTTCCCGACGACCTTCTCCAAGCTCGGTGTCGACCTGGTTCTCCAGGGCCACGACCACAGCTACTCGCGCAGCTACCTGATCAAGAACGGCGAGAAGGCGGACCCGGCCGAGCAGCCCGGCGCCTCCGACGTGTACGCCGGTCCCGGCGGTGTCCTCTACGTGACGGGGAACTCCGCCTCGGGCTCGAAGTACTACGACATCACGAAGCCGGACAGCAGCGGTACGAGCGGCGCCGGCAACGGTGCGGACCCGCTGAACCCGGACAGCTACTGGTACAACTCGGTTCAGAACCAGGAGCACGTCCGCACCTACGTCAAGGTGCAGGTGCGCAGCGACAAGCTCGTCGTCGAGAACGTCCGCAGTGGCACCTGTGCCGCTCCGAACGCCTCGGTGGAGAAGGGCAACTGGTGCAACAACACGCCTGAGGGCCAGCCGGTCGGCTCGCTCGTCGACAAGGTGACCGTGCACCCGTTCCACGGCGACGGCCAGGACCTCCAGGTCAATGTGCCGAACGCCGCTCCGGGCGAGTTCGGCTGGACGATCGACGGCTACAACGGCCTGGTGGACCTCGGCACCGCCGAGGAGCAGGGCGGCAACCACTTCGAGGCGGACGGCAAGATCAACCCGATCGTCGTCTCGGACAGCCGCCGCTCGCTCGCTCCCTGGTCGATCTCGGCCAACGTGAGCGACTTCAAGGACGCCGACAAGACGTTCTCCGGCTCCTACCTCGGCTGGACGCCGCGTGTGCTGGTGAACGGCGCGGGCTCCAAGGCCGGCGTGTCGGTTGCCTCCGGCTACGACGACCAGGGCCAGGGCCTCTCCGTCTCGCGCGGCCTCGGTTCGGCCGAGCAGGGCCACGCCCGGGGTACGGCCAAGCTGGGCGCCGACCTGGGTCTGAAGATCCCGGACAGCGTCGAGAAGGGTGGCTACCGCGCCACTCTCACGATCACTGCGCTGAGCAGCTGATCTGACCCGTTCCACCTGGCGGGGCAGGCGCCTTCGGGTGACCTGCCCCGCCTCCCGTTCCAGGAGAACCCCGACATGCACACGCCCGTTACGCGCCGCACGACCGGCGTCACCGCCCTCGTCCGTACCGTCGCCCTGCCCCTGCTCATGGCCCTCGCGGGCGCCGGCCTGTGGTCCGCCCCCGCTCAGGCCGCCGACGGCGATGTCACCTGGACGGTCAGGACGGCCGCGAACGGGTACGGCGACGACCGGTCCAGCTACAGCTACGCCGTCAACCCCGGTGGCCAGGTCAAGGACACCATGGTCGTCGCCAACCACAGCAAGTCCCCGCTCGAACTCGCGGTCTACGCCGCCGACGGCTTCACGACCGACACGGGCCAACTCGACCTGCTCACCAAGGACAAGAAGTCCGTCGGTATCGGCGCCTGGGTCCACGCCGCCCGCGACAGCGTCGTCATCAAGCCCGGCAAGTCCGCCGAAGTCCCCTTCACGGTCGGCGTTCCCGGCAACGCCACGCCCGGCGACTACGTGGGCGGCATCCTCACCTCCCTCAAGCAGTCCGACGAGGCCGAGGGCATCAACGTCGACCGGCGCCTCGGTATCCGGGTCAAGCTGCGGGTCAGCGGCGAGCTCAAGCCGAAGCTCGCGATCGAGGACCTCCAGGTCGACCACAGCGGCTCGGCCAACCCGTTCGCCAAGGGCGACGCCACCGTCACCTACACGATCCACAACACCGGCAACGCCATCCTGTCGGGCAAGCAGACGGTGTCGGTCTCGGGCCCGTTCGGATGGCTGAAGGCCGAAGCCGGCGACATCGCCCCGCCGCCGGATCTCCTCCCGGGCGAGAGCTGGAAGACCAAGGTGCCCGTCCACGGCGTGGCGTCCGCGGTCAGCCTGACCGCGACCGCGACCCTCACACCCGTGCTCACCGACGCGTCGGGCTCCACCACCTCGCTCAAGCCGGTCGAGGCCACGGCACACGGCTGGGCCGTCCCCTGGATACTGCTGATCCTGGTCGTCGTACTGATCGCGGCCATCGTGGGAACGATCCTCCTCACCCGCCGCAACCGCGCCCGCCGCAAGCTGCTGGAGGAAACCCGCGTACGGGACGCGGTCGAACAGGCGCTCCGCGACAAGGAGACGCAGCAGAGCTGACGGCACGCGCGAGCCGACGGCGGACCGGACAGCTTGCCGGATCCGCTGCCGGCGGAGCGGTTCCAGCGCATACGGTTGCCCTTCGTAGTGGTTCGACCACGGACTGCGGAGGGTGTGTTCGGTGGCGGAGATCGACAAGATCATCGGCGATCGCATCGAAAGAGGGCGGCGGCGCAGAGGTCTGTATCAGCACGAACTCGCTGCCGCGGTCGGCCGGTCCGAGTCGTGGGTGGGCCAAGTGGAGCGCGGGGACGCGCAGCCTGAGCGAGCACCTGATCGAACGCGGACCCAGCCGAGGGCCGCCAGGAGTGCCGCGTGAGCCGCCGTACGGGACTGATCCTCGACTTCGGCGGGGTGCTGACCACCAGCGTGGCCGCGTGCGCGCTCGCCTTCGACCGGCGGGCGGGTCTGCCGGAGGGCACCTTCTTGTCCGTTGTCGCCAAGGATCCGCAAGGCGCCGCCTTGTACGCGGACCTGGAGCGCGGAGCGATCACCCAGGTCCAGTGGAACGAGCGCACGGCCGCGCTGCTCGGCATCGACGGCACCGATCTGCTCGGCCGTGTCCTGGAGGACCTGCACCCGGAGCCGTCGGTGATCGCCGCGGCTCAGACGGCCCGAGCCGCGGGGGTCAAGGTCGGGATCTTCTCCAACAGCCTGGGTGCGGAGCCGTACGACGTCTACGGCGGCTATGACCTGGCCGCGCACTACGACGCGGTGCTGATCTCCGAGGACCACAGGATGCGCAAGCCCGACCCGGAGCTGTACCGGATCATGCTCGGACTGATGGATCTGCCGGGCGAGGCATGCGTGTTCGTCGACGACACCGCCCGCAACCTTCCGCCCGCCGAGGAACTCGGCATCGCCGCCATCCTCGCCGAGAACCCGGCGGACACGATCGCGCAGATGGAAGCCGTCCTCGGCATCCCACTCACCGAGCAGGTACCGGGTCGTGGGATTCCACGACCCGGTGGGCCGGGAGCCGGAGTACGGGGAGCCGGGGGCGCGCGACGCCAGGAGCGTTAAAGGATTTTGGGAGAGAACCTTTCCCAACCAACCCTCAACCCACCCGCAGTTCCGCTCACTCGGGAGGGTGAAAACGGCAACATCTGGTCGGAGGGGTGGGGTTGGTGTGGTTACGCTCGGCGACGTAACCCCGAATACATAACGGCCCCCGGTCGGGACTCACAATCCCGGTCGGGGGCCTTGCCACCAAGGAAGTTGACGCTTCCGGCGGCTACCACCCAGGAAGTCGAGAACCCCTTCCCGATGGCTCTTCAGCAGCTTAGCGCGACCCAGAGCACTCAGTCCGGCATTCCGACGAGCGGCGTACGGCATGTGCGCCACCGGCACACCGAGCGGTTCACCGTGGTCGGAAACCATCTCGCCCAGCACCGCGGACTGTCGCTGACCGCGATCGGGCTTGCCGTGCACATCCAGTCGCTGGCAGACGGCGCGAAGATCGGCATCAAGGCCCTCACGGCGCGGTTCGCCGAGGGCGAGGTCGTGATCGCTCGGGCGCTGCGGGAGTTGGAGGCGTGCGGCTATCTCAGCCGCACGAAGGAACGGACGCCGGGCGGTCGTTGGGTGACCCGGACGGTGGCGTACGACGATCCGTCGGCGGTGGCGCCTGTGCCGAGTCCAGCGCCACAGCCGAAGCCGAAGCCCAGACGGAGGCCGGCGCCGGCCGGGTCGGAGCCAACGGCGCCGAAACCGGCCCCGGCGCCGGCCCTCGTTCCGGACCGAGCGCCGGCCCCGGCACTCCCAGAACCCGACCACCCCGACCTCGCCCGCCACCGCACGGCCACCGAGATCCTCGCCGGGCTCCGGCGCGACGCCCCGGGCCTGGTGCTGTCCGAGCGCGATGTACGCCGTCTGGCGCCCGCCGTATCGGCCTGGCTGGAACGTGGCGTGGAACCCGACGCCGTACGCCGCACCCTGACCGCCGCGCTCCCGCAGGACCCCATCAACCACCCGGCGGCATTCCTCGCCCACCGCCTCACCGAGTTGCTGCCGCCGCCCCTCCCCGCCGAACCCATCGCACGCCCGGTGCCACGGATCGTCCCGCTCCAGAACTGCGACCGCTGCGACCATGCCTTCCGCGCCCCGGAACCGGGCAACTGCCCGGGCTGCAGCTTGTTACCGGGGAGCTGAAGGGCTGTTCGACCAATGGAGCTGAACAACAACACGGAGACGGCGCCGAATGCGACGAGGTCGCCGATGGCTTCGGCGGAATCGTTCCCGGTCGCGACAGCGAGGCCGGTCGTTGTTCGTGTCCGCCGTCGAGCGCGAGGATTTCCCGGCCCGGGTGAACGCCGTTCCCGTGTTCTCGACGCGCCCCGCGACATCGGCCGGCCGGTCCGCCCCGGGCCGCACTACTCCCCGAGGAACACCGGGTTGGTGAAGGCCGCCAGGGGGCCCGGGAGGGTGGGGAGGGTGGGGGTGTGGCGTACTTCCGCTCGTACGTACGTCGCGTAGGCGGGTGTGGTGCGCCACTCCACCGTGCCGGTGCCCGAGGCCGGGAGTGGGGCTGTGTGGAGGGTGCCCTGGTCGGTGACGAGGTGGGCGGTGCAGCCGGGGGCGCCGGTGACCTCCAGGCGGACCGTCACCGGGTCGTCGGCGTTCACGCGCAGGCGGTCGCCGATGCCCGCGTGGCGGCCCCGGCCGCCTGCCGCGCCGAAGCTGAGCGAGACCGCGGAGGACTCGGCGACATAGCTGTGGCCCGCGCGGATACCGGCCAGGATCGCGTCCCGGCTGAGGTCCTCGGCCAGGACCACCGTCTGCGGGGTGCCGATGGGGTCGGGGTCGCGGTGCGCGTCGCTGTTGCCCATCGCCGGGGTCCAGGCGCGGCCGGAACGGGCCGCCGAGACCAGGGTGTTGTCCCAGTCGGCGAGCGAGACCTCGTCGTCCACGGTGTACGGGCCGTTCCAGACCTCCACCGCGTCGGCGTCCGCGAAACCGAACTTCCAGTTGCAGCCGATGCAGGTGGCGTGCGGGTGCGCGGGGACGACCAGTCCCTCGGCGCGCCGGATCTCCCGCGCGTAGTGGCCGAAACGGTTGTCCCGGGCGCGGTAGCGCCAGTCGACGAAGGTGCCGGGGTCCGTGCCGATGGCCAGCACATGGCCGTTACGGGTGGTGACCTCCTCGCCGGTGAGGATCAGCAGGTCGTCGCCCCACAGGCCGTCCCAGGCGCTGTGCCCGGAGTGGGTGTTGTGCTCACTGGTGTTGATGAAGTCGAGGCCGGCGGCGCGGGCGAGCGCGGCGAACTCGGCGGGGGTGCGCCTGCCGTCGGAGTGCACGGAGTGGATATGGCAGTCGCCGCGGTACCAGGCCCGGCCGCGCCCCTTGGCGCGCTCGGGCGGGTGCACGGGCGCCGGGGTCCTGCCCGGGTCGCCGAACCTCAGGGTGATGGTGACCTGGTACGCCAGACCCTGCGGGGCGACGGTGTACGGGCCGAGCGCGATGTGCCAGGTGCCCGCGCGTACCGGGCCCGGGACATAGCCGGGGCTCGCCGCGTCGGCGCGCAGGAAGAACTCCGTACGCGCGCCGCCCGACCAGCCGCGGAAGCCGCGTCCGCCGAGGGCCGTGCCGCGTTCGTCGAAGATGCCGATGTCGAGGGCGTTGCCCTGGGTGCCGGCGGGCATCTGGGGCCGTTCGTAGCTGTACGAGACATGGATCTCGCTGACGCCGCGCGGCACCTCGACGGGCAGATAGACGAAGTCGGGGGAGCCGGTCGGCAGTGTGCCGGTGACGGTCCTGGTCTGCTCCTCACCGGTGCCGGTGCCGGTGCCGAGGGCTCCGGTGCCGAGGGCTCCGGTGCCGTCCCCGCCCGCGGGCGCGGCGCTCGCGAAGCTCACGGTACTCAGCGTAAGCGCGGCGGCGGCGCCCGTCACCAGGAGTCCGCGTCTGCCGAGTCCGACGGTCCCGTGGTTCTCGTCCTCACGGTGGTGATGGTCTGTGTGGTCCTTGCACATTCCGGCGGCTCCCAGGGTGCCGAGAGGGATACGAGCGGTCACATGAACGGTCATGCGACCGGCCATACGAGTCGTGCCTTCGCACCCTGGTATCGAGCCGTGAACCGGCGTGCAAGGGAAGGGGCTCGACGGGTGGCGGGAAAACGGCCAGGACATGGCACGGCCGCCAACTGTCCTGCCGACGCGCCGGAACCGGGATCAGGCCGGGGACTCGAACACGACGATCTCGCACCGGGCCGCGCCGCCGCGCTCGATCCTGGCATCGCTCGTGATCAGTGGTACGCCCAGGGTTTCGGCGAGGGCGACGTACTGCGCGTCATAGGCCGACAGGTTCGCCGACAGAGTTTTCACACGCTCCCAGAGGATCAGGGTCTCGTGCCGGTCGATCGGCAGATCCCGGAACGTCGTCATGGCCTTGTGGAGTGCTCTCGCGGTCAGCTTGGGCTTCCCTCCGCGTCGGCCACGGGCCAGGCCGAGCAGAGCGGACATGACTTCGTAGTCGATCAGGTGAGGTGCGGCGAGGCGGTCCTCCTCGACGACACGTTTCCGTACCCGTTGCCCGGTGGGGCCGTCGTCGGTCAGGAAGAAGACGAGTGCGGAACAGTCGATGACGATCACCGGGCGATCACCGGCCCGCTCGCGCGTCGTCGATCGCGGCCCGCACGTCCGCGGTGGTCAGCGTCGTACTCGCCTCCGCCTCGGCGCGGGTGGCGACTTCGGCGAGTGTGGGGCTGGTGGCCGCGCCGACGAGGATGTCCAGCGTGTAGGCCTGGAGCGACTTTCCGGCTTGGGCGGCACGGGCCTTGAGTATGGCGAGAGCGCTGTCCGGGACGTCACGGATGGTGAGAGCAGTCATGACTGCAATATACCGTCAGTGCATGCAAAATGCATGCACGTCCCCTCTTCGGTGACCCCTCCGTACCGCGCGCCCCCTCCGGTTCCTGCCCGGCCCCCACCGTTGCCCGGCCGCCCACCGTGACCTGCGTCTCCCGGGCCGCCCGTCCCCCCGGCGGAGCGGGTGGCCGAACGTATCCTCAAAGGATGACGACGCGCGTGCCGCAGGAACCCGGGACCGGACGATCCGCCCAACGGCCGACCGAACAGCCGGCCGGGCGATCCGCTGAACCGTCGGGCGGAGGGCCCGCTGAACAACCGTCGGGCGGGCGGGCCGCCGAACCGTCAGGTGGGCGGCCCACTGAACAGCCGGCCGCCGGGCGGCCCACCGCCAACTCCATGCGCCGGGCGCTGAAGCGGGCGCGGGACGGGGTCGCGCTCGATGCCGGCGAGGCGGCCGTGCTGCTCCAGGCCCGTGGCGACGACCTCACCGATCTCGCCGCCTCCGCCGCGCGCGTACGGGACGCGGGCCTGGCGGCGGCCGGACGGCCCGGGATCATCACGTACTCCCGCAAGGTCTTCATCCCGCTGACCCGGCTGTGCCGGGACAAGTGCCACTACTGCACCTTCGTGACCGTGCCCGGCAAGCTGCGCCGGGCGGGCCACGGCATGTTCCTGTCGCCGGACGAGGTCCTGGAGATCGCTCGCCGGGGAGCCGAACTGGGCTGCAAGGAAGCCCTGTTCACACTCGGCGACAAGCCGGAGGACCGCTGGCCCGAGGCCCGCGAGTGGCTGGAGGCCGAGGGGTACGACGACACCCTCGCCTATGTCCGGGCCATGGCGATCCGGGTCCTGGAGGAGACCGGCCTGCTGCCGCACCTCAACCCCGGCGTGCTGTCCTGGACCGACTTCCAGCGGCTCAAGCCCGTCGCGCCGAGCATGGGCATGATGCTGGAGACCACCGCGACCCGGCTCTGGTCCGAGCCGGGCGGCCCGCACCACGGCTCGCCCGACAAGGAGCCCGCCGTACGGCTGCGGGTCCTGGAGGACGCCGGCCGCTCCAACGTCCCCTTCACCACAGGGGTGCTGATCGGTATCGGGGAGTCGTACGAGGAGCGCGCCGACTCCCTCTTCGAACTCCGGCGCGTCCAGCGGGCGTACCACGGAGTCCAGGAAGTCATCGTCCAGAACTTCCGCGCCAAGCCGGACACGGCGATGCGCGGTATGCCGGACGCGGAGCTGGAGGAGCTGGCGGCGGCCATCGCCGTGGCCCGGCACATCCTCGGTCCGTCCGCGCGTATCCAGGCCCCGCCCAATCTCGTCGACGCCGAGTACGCCCTGCTGATCGGCGCGGGCATCGACGACTGGGGCGGGGTCTCGCCGCTGACCCCGGACCATGTCAATCCCGAGCGCCCCTGGCCGCACATCGACGAACTGGCCGCCAAGACCGCCGAGTCCGGATTCGCGCTGCGCGAACGGCTCACGATCTACCCCGAGTTCATCCAGCGCGGCGAGCCCTGGCTCGACCCCCGGCTGCTCCCGCACGTACGGGCGCTGGCGGACCCGGAGACCGGCCTCGCCCGCGACGACGTGAACCCCTCCGGGCTGCCCTGGCAGGAGCCGGACGAGGGCTTCACCGCCATGGGACGGACGGATCTGCACCGCACCATCGACACCGAGGGCCGTACCGCCGACCGCCGTGACGACTTCGACGAGGTGTACGGCGACTGGGAGGCGCTGCGCGAGGCGGCGGCGCCCGGCATGGTCCCGTCCCGGATCGACGCGGACGTACGGACAGCTCTCAAGCAGGCCGCCGACGACCCGACGAAGCTCACCGACGACGAGGCGCTCGCCCTGCTCCACGCGGACGGCCCCGCGCTGGACGCGCTGACCCGGATCGCCGACGAACTGCGCCGTGACGTGGTCGGCGACGACGTCACGTACATCGTCACGCGCAATATCAACTTCACCAACGTCTGCTACACGGGCTGCCGTTTCTGCGCGTTCGCACAGCGCCGTACGGACGCCGACGCGTACACCCTCTCCATCGACCAGGTCGCGGACCGGGCCGAGCAGGCGTGGGAGGTGGGCGCGGTCGAGGTCTGCATGCAGGGCGGTATCCACCCCGACCTGCCGGGCACGGCGTACTTCGACATCGCCCGCGCGGTGAAGAAGCGCGTTCCCGGCATGCATGTCCACGCCTTCTCCCCGATGGAGGTCGTCAACGGCGCCTCGCGCACCGGTCTGTCGATCCGCGAATGGCTGACGGCCGCCAAGGAGGCCGGACTCGACTCGATCCCCGGCACGGCGGCGGAGATCCTCGACGACGAGGTCCGCTGGATCCTCACCAAGGGCAAGCTGCCGACGGCGACCTGGATCGAGGTCGTGAAGACCGCCCATGAACTGGGCATCCGCTCCAGCTCCACGATGATGTACGGCCATGTCGACCAGCCGCGCCACTGGCTCGGCCACTTCCGTACGCTGGCCCGGATCCAGCAGGAGACGGGCGGCTTCACCGAGTTCGTCACCCTTCCCTTCATCCACACCAACGCCCCCGTCTATCTGGCCGGTATCGCCCGACCGGGGCCGACGGACCGCGACAACCGCGCGGTGATGGCGATGGCGCGGCTCCTGCTCCACCCCCACATCACCAATATCCAGACGAGCTGGGTGAAGCTGGGCACGGAGGGCGCCGCCGAAATGCTCCGCTCCGGCGCCAACGATCTCGGCGGCACCCTGATGGAGGAGACCATCTCCCGGATGGCGGGCTCCAGTTACGGCTCGTACCGCTCGGTCAAGGACCTGGTCGCGATCGCCGAAGCGGCGGGCCGCCCGGCCAAGCCGCGTACGACGCTGTACGGCGAGGTCCCGGAGGAGCGCGTACGCACGGCGGCGGCCTCGGACGGCCATCTGCCGCAACTGCTGCCGCTGCTGCCCGCCGAGGCGCCGGCCGCAGTGCCGGCCGCTGCGGGCGACGGGGCCTGACATGGGCAGCGCGCGACCGTCCGCGCGACCGTCGCTCCAGGAGCGGATCCGGCGTCGCAGGCGTGCCTCGTTCGTCGGGCGCCGGCGGGAGCTGGCGCTGTTCCGGGAGAATCTCGATCTGCCGCTGGACGACGAGCGGCACCGGTTCCTGTTCCATGTCCGGGGCAACGCGGGGGTCGGCAAGACCTCGCTGGTACGGGAGTTGGAGCAGCTTGCCCGGGAGCGCGGGGCGCTGACCGCGTACACCGACGAGGCCGTGGCCGGGGTACCGGAGGCGATGGCCGCGATCAGTGAGCAGTTCGGGCGGCAGGGCAGACCGCTCAAGGCGCTGGACCGGTCGCTCGCGACCTACCGCCGACGGCGGTTCGAGGTGGAGTCGGCCGCGCTGGAGACCGGCGGCCCGCCGCAGGACGGCCCCTCGGCGGGCCCCTTCACCGGACTCTCGGCAGGGCTCTCGGCCGGGCCGTCGGGACCCCCGGCCGGGCCGTCGGCCGGGGCGATGGCCGTCGCCAGGGCCGGGCTGGCCGGGCTGGGCATGGTGCCCGGGGTCGGCATGCTCGCCGGGGCGGCGGATCCGGCCCAGGTGGCCGAGGGCGCGGACCGGTTACGGGCGGTGGTCGCCGCGCGGCTGCGCGGTCACGAGGACACGGAGCTCGTGCTGTCGCCGCTGCGGGTGCTCACCCCCGTACTCGTCTCGGAGATACGGCGGGTCGGTGCCGAAGTGCCCTGGATCGCCCTGTTCTTCGACACCTACGAGCGCACCGGGCCGTTCCTGGACCTCTGGCTGCGCGATCTGGTCACCACCGAGCGGTACGGCGCGCTGCCCGACCATGTCGTCGTCACGCTCGCGGGACAGCGCCGGCTCGACCCCGGCTGCTGGGGCGACTACGCGGACGCGGTGACGGATCTGCCCCTCGACCCCTTCACGGAGAGCGAGGCCCGGCTGCTGCTCGCGGAGAAGGGTGTCGTCGACGAGCCGGTCGTACGGGATGTGCTGCGCCTCTCCGGCCGGCTGCCCGTCCTGGTCTCCACCCTCGCCAGCAACCGGCCGGACGGCCCCGGCGATCTGGACGATCCCAGCGCCACGGCCGTGGAGCGCTTCCTCAAGTGGGAGCGGGACCCGGCCCGTCGGGCGGTGGCCCTCGCCTGTGCCCTGCCGCGACGGCTGAACGAGGACATCCTCCGCGTGGCGGTCGGCGCGGACGGTACGGCGAACGGTGCGGCCGGTGCGAACGGTGCGAACGGCGCGAACGGTGCGGTCGGCGCGGTCGGCGCGGTCGGCGCGGACAGTACGCAAGAGGCGGCCGGTACGGAGGAGGCGGCCGGGCTCTTCGGCTGGCTCTGCTCCCTGCCCTTCGTCAGCGGCCGGGCCGGCGGCCGGGTCCGCTACCACGACGTCGTACGCGATCCGATGCTGCGGCTGCAACGGGCCACCTCCCCACGGCGGTGGACGGCGGCGCACACCCGGCTGGCCGAGGCGTTCGCGCGTGAGCGCGAGGCGGCAGCGGACGGCCTCGGCCTCGGACTCGGGCCGGGGCCGGGCCTGGGGCTCGGGCCGGGCGGCGACGCCGGGGGCACCGGGGACGGGTCCGGACAGGGGGAGGAGGGGATCGGCCCCGACCGCCGCTGGGCCCAGGAGAGCTGGCGCGAGTCACGCCTCGAAGAGTCCTACCATCTGCTCTGCGCCCGGCCCGCCGCCGCCCTGCCCGCCGTGCTGCGCGACGGGATCGCGGTCTGCCGGCTGGGCCCTGTGGAGGTCCGCCGCTGGGCGCGGACGCTCGCCGACGCGGGCCGGGACAGCGGCTCGGAGCCGGTCGCCGCGTGGGGCGCGGACTGTCTCGCGGCGCTCGCGGACGAACGGCGGTACGCCGTGGACGTCCTTGGCCTGCTGCTCACCCGGGCCGGGCTGACCGACCCCGACCGGACCGCCGCGTACACCGCCCGTGGCTGGAACCACTTCCGCGCCGACGCGCACGAGGAGGCCCTCGCCGACTACGGCCGGGCGCTGGCCCTCGACCCCGCGCGGGTGGCCGCGTACCACGGCCGCGCGGTCACCCACCGGGCGCTGGACGACTTCACCCGCGCCCTGGCCGATCTCGACCGCGCCGAGGAACTGGCCCCCGGGACGGCCTGGGTGCCGCGCGAGAGGGGCGAGACGTACCGCAGGGCGGGCCGGCCCGAGGAGGCCGTCGCCGAACTCGACCGCGCGCTCGCACGCGACCCGCGCGATCCGCTGATCCTGGGCAGCCGGGGACAGGCCAAGGTCCAGCAGGGACGGGAGCGCGAGGCGCTCGTGGACTTCGACCGCGCCATCGAGCTGTCGGGCGACTACATCTGGGCCCTGAGCCGGCGCGCCCATGTACGCGGCCGGCTCGGCGATGTCGCCGGGGCACTGGCCGACCTCGGCAGGGCCGAGCGGCTGGCCCCGGACATGGAGCGGGTGCCGGGGGAGCGGGGAGAGGTGTACCGGTTCGCCGGACGGTACGAGGAGGCCGTGGCCGAGTACACCCGGGCGCTCGCGCTCGACCCTTCGTACACCTGGGCGCTGGGCAGCCGCGCCATGGCACTCAAGTCCCTCGGCAGAACGGCCGAGGCGCTCGCGGATCTGGACCGCGCGCTGGAACTGGACCCCGGCTACGGCTGGGCCTCCACCCGCCGCGCGGAACTGCTGGCCGAGACGGGCGCGGCGGGTGAGACGGGTGAGACGGGCACGGCGGGGAGTACGGTCACGGGCGGTCGCTCGGGCGGCACGGCTACGGACGGCGAGGCCACGGGCGGTACGGCGACGGGCGGTCCGGCCATGGGCGGTGGCGTGAGCGGCGCCACGTAAGCGCGGGGGCGAAGCGCGGGGCCGGGCCCGGAGGCGGGCGGGCCGGACACCTCGGGGACCGGGAGCCGGGAGCCGGGGCCCGAGCCCCTGGGCAGCCCGGTCCCGGTGCCCGGTGCCAAAAGTGATCTCATGGGCGACGGACCCCATACCGCCCCGCCTGCGCCCGTGATCCCTCCGCGCGCCCTCAACTCCCTGTTCCCGTTCCACTACAGTGCTGCGCAGTCTGCGGAGTCGCTGCGAGGCTCATGGGGAGGGAGGGACTCGTGAGCTCACCGTCCGGGGCCGTCTGGGGCCGTGCAGAGCAGCAGGACTTCCGGAGCAGAGTGCGGGGCTCTCTGCTGGGAGGGGCCATCGGGGACGCCCTCGGCGCGGGGGTCTCGGCCCTCACCCTGGAGGAGATCGGGGCTGCGCACGGCCCCGACGGCGTCACCGACTTCGTTCCCGCGTACGGCCGCAGAGGCGCCATCACCGCCGCCACCCAGCTCACGCTCTTCACCGTCGACGGGCTGATCCGCGCCCAGGTCCGCAGGGACACCGGTGCCTGGCATCCGCCGACCGATGTGCACCGCGCCCATCTGCGCTGGGCCGCGACCCAGCGCGACTGGGGGCCGGACGTGCGCCGCAAGGACAACGGCTGGCTCGCCCAGGAGGAGTGGCTCTACGCCCGCCGCGACCCGGCACGCTCCTGTCTCACCGGCTTCGGCGACGACATCATGGGCACGCTCGACAGGCCCAAGAACCCCACCGCGCGCGACGCGGGCGCGCTGGTACGGTCCGCGCCGTTCGGGCTGCTCGTGGGCTGGGAGCCACAGCTCGTCTGCCAGCTCGCCGTGGAGTGCGCCGCCCAGACGCACGGTCACCCGGCCGCGTATCTCTCGGCCGGTGCCTTCGCCGTGATCGTGCACGCGCTGGCGCGCGCGGAGAGTCTCGACACCGGTGTGCAGCGCGCGCTCGCCCTCCTCGCCCCGCGCCCCGGGCACCAGCCCGTCACGGAGGCCCTGCAACGGGCGCTCGGCACCGTGCGCCAGGGGATTCCGGGACCCGGACGCGTCTCCGCGCTCGGCGAGGGAGGCGCCGCCGAGGACACGCTCGCCGTCGCCGTCTACTGCGCGCTCGTCAGCGAGGACATCCGCCACGGGCTGCGTCTGGCGGTCAACCATGACGGCCCCTCGTGCGCCACCGCCACACTCTGCGGCTCCCTGCTCGGCGCGCTCCACGGCGAGACCGCGCTGCCGCCCGCCTGGCTCGCGGAACTGGAGGGCAGGCCCGCGCTGCTGGAGATCGCCGACGACTTCGCGATGGAGATGACCCAGGGCCCCGCCCTGCACAGCCCCGGCGTCACCGCCTCGGGCTGGCTGGCCCGCTACCCGCGCGGCTGAGCAGGGTCGAGGATGGTAAGCGGAGCACCGCGCCACTGCGCCGGTCCCCGGCCCTACTCATAGGTTGGCGACGGATTCGATGCGTTGAACTGTGCCGTCTTCGAGGTAAGCGATCACGCCGATCGCGAGTGCCTGGAGGCCGAGGAGTGCCCTTGCCCGCGCGTGCTCGGGGAGGTTCGCGACGGCCTGCGTGGTGTGCAGGACGCGCAGGATGGCGCGTGGATCGCGGTAGGTGAGTCTCGTGGTGTCCCTTTGGGTGAGGGAACTGGTCACCACGATGTGCGTGATGACCTTTCGGCGCCGCATCTGTATCTGGTCCACGGCGACCCGTCGCAGTACGGGCAGGCCGTTCGGTGCGCCCGGTAGGACGTATTGTGCGGCTTCCTCGGGTGTCTGGTGGTCCTCCACGTTGCCGACGGGCAGTACGAGGTGTCCGTGGCCGGTCACGTCTGCGGTGAGCAGTCCGTCAGCCCCGACGGGGACAAGCACGGTTACCCCCGTCACCGGGGGCCGCCAGTTTTCGTACGGGGCCCGTCTACGGGGAAGTGGGACGGAGGGGTGGACGGGTGGTATCACGACTGCCCGCCGGTGGCGACGGCGTTCACGATGTCCGCGAGGTGCTGGGGGCTGCTGGTGCCGGGGATGGGTGCGATGTGAGGGCCGAGTTGGAGCAGCCAGGACAGGGGGGTGGAAATGTCCCCGCCCCGTGCGGCGCTCCCCGCGTCGAGCGGACGGTAGGGCACGTACGGGATGCCGTGGTCGTGGCAGAGTTCGAGGACGGGATCGTAGCGCTGGTGGATGTTGAGGACGTTCTGCACGGCCGCGACGGTGATCTCTTTCGTCACGCGGTGGAAGTCCTCGGGGACGATTTTCGACAGGCCGATGTGTCCGATCTTGCCTTCGTCCCGGAGGGTCTGGAGGGTGCCGATCTGGTCCGCGACGGGCACCTGGGTGTCGATGCGGTGCAGGTAGCACAGTTCCAGCCGCTCGATGCCCAGGCGGCGAAGGCTCGCTTCGACGCAGGCCCGGAGGTATGCCGGGTGGCCGTGAGGGGCCCAGTTGTCCGGGGCGGGCCGCAGCATGCCGACCTTCGTGGCGATCAGCACTTCCTCGGGATAGGGGTGGAGGGCGTCCCGGATCAGGTGTTCGACGGTGTGGGGGCCGTAGGCGTTCGCAGTATCGATGTGCGTGATGCCGTACGTGTGGACGGCCTGGTGGAGCACGCGGATGGCTTGGTCCCGGTCGGCCGGGTCACCCCAGGTGCCGGGTCCGGTCAGACGCATGGTGCCGAGCCCGATCCGGGAGACCGTCTTGCCGGCGATGGTGATGGTGCCGGCCGGGGGCGTGTTGTTCATAGCGCGGCCTCGTTGAGGCAGATCTGGAGCGCGCGTTCGACGGCGCGGGCCTGACTGCCGGGGTCGCTGGTCACGCGCTGGTGCGGGATCTCGTCTTCGGCGAGGAGCGCGTGCGTGTATCGGTCGACGAGCGTGCGGTAGCGGGCGTCGTAGTCGTGTTTGTGCTCGACCGGCAGGGCCGGGTCCAGGACCGTCGCGAGGAGCAGGTCGTACTTCGGGCCACGGGTGGAAGCGAGGAGCCGGAGCCGTTCGCGTTCCAGGCGGTTCGGATGTTCCTGGCGCCATTCCTGGGCCGCGTGGAAGTAGGCGAGTGCGTCCCAGGCGGCACGGTCGGCGAGAACGACCTGGATGGGATCGGGGCCGGGCCGGGCGGCGGCGGTGATCTCGTCGGCGATGCCCTGCGCGATGACCCACTCGGTGGAGGCCGCGGTGTGCCGCTGCATCTTCGGCAGAGGCACGAGTGCGGCGCGCTTCCCGAGCCCGCCGGTGCGGGCCACGGGGATTCCGTGGCCGCGCAGTTCCATCTCGATGCGCTTGAGCAGCATGGTCTTGCCGGTGGAATGGGCACCCATGACGCCGATACGGATGGGCGGGGTCGTGGTCACCACAGGGTTGGTTCCTCTTCTGGTTCGGGGGCTCCGGGCAGGCCGGGCGGCACGGCCGCGGCGACGAGTTGGTCCCAGGTGTCGTAACGGGCGGCCATGGCGGTGAGGAGCTGCGCCGTGGCGTAGGCGTCGAAGGTGGCGCGGTGCCGCTGTGCGGGAGCCGCACTCAGATCCGGCTGCACGTGCTCGATCAAGGCATCGAGGCTGTACTTCGGCAGGCCGGGGTAAGTGGCCTTGGCCAGGCGGAGTGTGTCGAGCACGCCCGCCGGCTGCCACTGCGGGAGGTGCGTTTTCAGTACCCGGTAGTCCACATGCGCGTGGTGGGCGCAGATCCACGAGCGGCCCAGCAGCGTATGGACCTGGTCGGCGATCTCCTCCCAGACCGGCTCGCCCTCCAGCCGCTCGTTGGTGAGGCCGTGGACGCGAGCGGCGAAGGGCGTGACGGGTTGCCGTGGCTTGGTCAGCCATGCCCCCGCCGTGCTCGTGTCCGGTCGCCCGTCGAGTACGGGAAGGGCGGCGACCTCGACCAGGTCGGGCGGGTTGGTGCCGTTGCCCTCGACATCGACGACGAGCAGCGGGGGCCAGGACGAGAAGTTCATGTGCTGGTGGTTCCGTTCTCCGCCGTCCAGCCGATGGAGGCGCGGCCGTGCCGGCGGTAGTGGTGGGGCTTGGCGTGGTCGTGGCACTGGTAGCCGAAGCCGTGCTGGAGGAAGTAGCGCGGTGGTTCGTCCAGTCCCTCCACGACGATGGCACGGTCGTTGACCTCCACCTCGCCCGTCGCGCCGAGGACGCGGGCTTCCTGCGTGACCTTCGCCAGATCCGGTTTGACCCACGCCGCCTGGCACCGCGCGATCTGCTCTGCGGGGCAGATGTCGCACAGCTCGCGCACACCGAAGTGGCCGTTGTAGTCGGCCTCGCCGTGCGCGTACGCCACGCCGCAGCTCGTCTTGCGGAACAGCGCGCCCCAGGAACCGCCGGTGTCGAAGGCGCTGAGTATCCGCTGCTCGGCGATCTCCGGCATGATCTTCCGCCGCGCCGTCTCGTCGTACGGCATCGGCAGGCCGTGCGACTCGTAGTAGGAGGCGATCTCCTCGCGGAAGAACAGTCCGGTGAAGACGGTGGCGTGCGCGTGCCGGGACAGCTCCCGGGCCCGCTCGATGTCGGCCTCGGAATCATTGAGTCCGGGCACGATGGGCCGCCAGTACAGGACCGTGCGGTAGCGCTCGGCGTGCTCGTACAGGGTGCGCAGGCTCTCTGCGGCGATGCGGGAGTCCACGGGCTCGATGGCAGGGTTGTCGATGTTGGAGTGCGTGACCAGCACGGTCAGGCGCAGGTTCGTGAAGCTGTTGAGGACGGCACAGTCCTCGGGGGACACCCGCCAGCGCGTGATGACCAGGACGTGGTTGGTCAGGCCCTGCTCGTCCAGTTGCCGGAGCACGTTGAACACGTGCGGCTTGACGATGGGCAGCATGGGGTCCGTGGCCCGGTTCAGAAGCTGGACCGGCGTCTTGTGCGCCCGGAAGTACGGGTGGCCGACGAGGCGGCTGACGGCCTCCTCATCGCTCATCAGACGCCGGGGGACCTTCATCTCGAAGTTGTCGAAGAGGTGCCGGACGCAGTACCCGCACTCCAGCGGGCAGCCGACGATCCAGTTCAGCGACAGCCCGGACTTGCGGTACTCGATCACGTCGGCGAGCGACGGCTTCAGCGCGCCGATCTTGTCGGCGGACAGGATCGGCAGAGCACGGCGCGGAGCATTGACAGGTGCGGTCATGGGGTCCTCCTTGGTCAGGGGAAGGATCAGGCGTCGCTGGGGGTGGACTGGAGTTGGACGGGGCTTGCGAGGAGCGTGCGGCGCCCCGCCCCGAACCAGGTGCCGAAGTCCCGGCGGGCGGCGTCGGGGTCGTCCGAGGTGTGCACCAGATTGCGGACGAGGCGCCTCTCCGCGAGCGCGGCGGCCAGGCTGTCGTCGCCCAAGTCGCCGCGGATCGTGCCGCGTGCGGCCTGGGTCGGATCGAAGTGCCCGAGGAGCTGCCGCAGCCGGTGGTGGAATCCGGGCTCGCCGTGGGCCAGCGCGACCGCCACGGGCCGGTCGGCGTACATCGCGTCCAGACACGCGGGGATGTCCCGGCCGGGGAACCAGTCGGCGTCCACGAGCAGGTCCCAGTAGTGCACGTGAGCCTGCCACGCCTGCGCGGTGATGCAGCTGCGGTCGGTGACGGTGACGCCGGTGGCGGCGATCCGTTCGAGCACGGCATCCACAAGGTTCCGCTCCACGGCATCCGGCTTGCACAGGATGACGGCCCAGCGGTCGAAGTCGATGTCCTCCACCACGGCACCGCTCGGAGGCTTCCGGCTCACTGCTCGCCCCCGGTGGTCGCGCAGGACGGCCAGCGGTGCCCCAGGAGCCAGCGCAGGCCCGGGGTCAGCGCGTCGAGGAGATCGCGGCTCACGGCGTCGGTCCGGTCGTGCTCGATCTGGCGGTACACCTCGAACAGCAGCAGGACCTGCTGCCAGTACGCGTCAATGTCGAGGCCCGCGATGTCGTCGGCGCTGTACTGGGCCTTGTTGGTACGCAGAGCCTCTTCGTGTTCCAGGACCCGCGCGATGGTGACCGCGGCCGTCTCCCGCGGCATCGCCGGAAACGCGAAGTGCCGGGGGTTTTGCCGGACATCCGCCTCGGCCAGCACCCTCTTGACGCGCTCGGCGTTCCGGTCGTTGACGTGCGCCGACCCGATGAAGTGCGTGTACGTCCCCAGCTCCAGGCCGAGCTGGACGGCCGCGTACTCCTGGATCATCGTGAAACTGAACACGTCGCTGAGCAGACCGCAGTCCAGATCGTTGGCCCGCATGGTGCACACCATGTGCAGACGTCCGCCGCGCAGGAGGAGATGCAGCCCGGCCAGGCACGCCATGTCAGGGTTGTCGCTGATGGCCAGCTCGGTGGCCGAGAAAACCGGGAGGTAGCCGCGCTTGCTGTCGGTCTCCGTACGCAGCAGCTCCAGGACCCGGTCGAACGGTGAGACCGTGTCGCCGTCGGCGGGGTTGAAGAGGGTGTAGCCGTAGGCGGACCCGCCGAGGTGGACGCCATCGGGGGAACTGGAGCGCATCGACGGCGCGTAGTAGCCGATCATCTCCACGTCCCGGCGCCCGGCGAGATACCAGAGCGCTTCCGCGAACTGGAAGACCGGGTTGGCCCTGCGCGTCACCAGGTAGGGAAGTCGCTGGCGGGGGTCGGGCAGCCGGAAGCCGACACCGATCACCTCTCGGGCGTCGTTACCGCGGGCGGCGATGTGGTGTTCGTGGTTGCGGGAGGCCAGGCGCAGCAGATCCAGGTAGGCGCCTTCAACGCTGCGAAAGGCAGGGGCAGTGAGCATGGACTCTCCAGGTCGGTGCACAGCCGCTGACGCGGCTGGTGGACAGAGACGTTGTGCTCTGTGCGGTCCCGGCGCGGAGCCTTGGGCACAAGGTCCTTGGACGTGCCGGTTGTTCGGTGCCGGGGGTCTTTCACCGTCCGCCGGGAGGCATGAGTCCGCCGATCCGGCGGACGGTCGTCCATGCCTTGAACTCCTGCTCGCGTGGCGCCTGATTGCCGAGCACGTCGTCGGCAGCCCTGCGGCACGGGGAGGACGACGAGTCGGCGGGGCGGAGGGAGCGGGCTTCGGCGAGGCATCGGGCGAGTTGGGTCGGACCGGTGAGCAATGGGCCAGGGAAAACCCCCGCCACCCTCCTACCGCTATCAGCGCGCGCAGAAGGTCCAGGTGACGGTGCGGCCGCGGCTGTCATGACAGCTCAGGGTGAGCGCGAGCGCGGTCGACGTCCATGGTGTGCAGGAAGCCTCCCGCACCCTCGATCACCGACGCCACCTCGTCGTACTCCTGCGGCATCAGTGAGATCATGGAGCGCCGGGGCGTCACGACCGCGCGCGCGTCCGAGGACTTGACGCGCTCGACAGCGCTCGTCAGACCGGCACGGCCAACCGGAGGCAACAGCCCCTCGCGGTCCTCGAATTCGCCCGCGATCTCCCAGCCGAGCGCACCGACGTACTCAACGCATTCGTGGCGCAGTCCGGCGAGGTCCGCGTTCGGAGCTCCGCACAGGTAGATGACGCACAGGAACCGGCCGACTTTCGCCGGCGCATCGGCCTTACCCGACGACACGCCGGCTGAGGCATCGACGAGGTTCCGCCGACGCTTGCGGTCACCCCCACTGCGTGCGGGGGGAGTTACCCCCTGCCTTTGGCTGTTCTGGCTGCTGACCATGCATAAATCGTGTCGCCACAATCACACATGGTGAAGAGACGGGGCGTAGGACCCGAGTGACTTGACTTCCTCTCAACTCCTACGGTGCGTAGGAGTTGGGCGAGGCGACTTGCCAAGGTCGTACCGTGCGTAGGGGCTACGCGATCAACGGCACACCGATCAGCTCACTGATGGTCCGGACACGCGCGGTTGAGACTTTTGCGATACGTGCCCCGATGACGCCCGGCAATGCCTGGTGCTTGACCCACTCCGGGGCATCGAGCCCCACCTCGATCAGGGTCTCGCCCGCCTGGTCGTAGAGGCCGGTGGAGCACTGGGCGAGGGCGACATCGAGTTTGTACCTATTTCGTGCGACCTTGGACATGCTCTTGGGAAGGTGCTTCATGTCCGGGTGGTTGGCGAGCTTGAGGGCGCGCCCGTAGTTCTTCAAGGCCACGTGGATGCCGACTGCCTCCGTCTTTGCCGCCGTCGGTCCGAAGCTGGTCCCGTACAGCTTTTCGTCGGTGCCCAGCCTCGCCGCTGCGGCATGCGCCTGTGAGTGGGCGGTTCGTAAGGTGATGTCCTTTTCTGGCTGAGGTGGGAGCAAGGACGCTGGTGGAGGTTCGGTCGGCTATTGCTTTCGAGCGAAGTTGCCGGTGTCGGCCTCGGTGAGGATGCCGAGTTTGACCAGGCGTTTCAGTTTGGCGCGGGTGCCTTCGACGTTCTTCGGCAGCAGTTCGTGGCCGAGGGCTTCGCAGACGTCCTTGGCCCGTAGCGGCCCGGTCGTGTGGTTGAAGGCGGCAAGGATGCGGGGGTAGTCCGGATGCTCGGGCAGGTCCGGCGCGACGGCCGGGAGCCGGTCGGCAAGGCTGGTGACGGTCTTGCGGGTGATCGCGAGGTGCTCCAGGTGCATCTCGGCCTCCCGCAACCGGGTCTGCAGGCCGTCGATCTGCGCACGAAGGTCGTCGGCCAGGGCCCGGGCGGCGTCTTCCTGCAGGTCCAGGGCATCGAGCAGGGGCCGGAGGTTCACGCCGCCACCGCCGCCGTCTCGCGCCAGGTGGGGGCGTTCGCGCCGGTGAGGCGCCGGGTCATGACGTGGGTCATCGCCCAGTAGACGCGGGAGACGGAGGAGGACGGGCGGTGCTCGTAGTCGCGGACCAGGCGCCGGTGCAGTATCAGGATCCCGTAGGTCTGCTCGACCCTCCACCGCTTCGGCTGCGGCACGAACCCCTTGACCTGCGGGTTGCGTTGGACGATCTCGACGTCGATCCCCAGGCCGGCGCCGTGCGCGACGACCTGGTTCTTGAAGCCCTGGTCGACCAGGGCTTTGCGGACACTTCCGCCGGCGTGCTCGGCGACCTGGTCCAGCAGGAGATTTCCGCGGCGTTGTCGTGGGTGTTCGCAGCGAGGACGACGACCGCGATGACCAGGCCGAGGACGTCCACGGCAAGGCCCCGCTTGCGGCCGGGCACCCGCTTGGCCGGATCATGGCCACTCGTGGAGACGGGGACCCCGGCGGCCACATGGACACTCTGGGTGTCCAGCACCACCAAGGTCGGGTCCTCTAATCGTCGGGCGCGTTCGCGGACCTGGCAGCGCAGGAGTTCATGGATGACCTGGTCGGTCCCGTCGTCCCGCCAGGCGGCGAAGTAGTAGTACGTCGCGCTCTTCTGCGGCAGGTCGTGCGGGAGATAGGCCCACTGGCAGCCGGTCCGCCCCTGGTAGAGGATCGCGTTCACGATCTCCCGCATGTCGTACGCGCCCTGGTGGCCGCTGACCGAGCGGTGCCGGCCCTTCCACGCGGTGATCACCGGCTCGATCAACGACCACTGCTCGTCCGATAAGTCACTCGGATACGGCTTGCGTTCACTCACCCGAACACATCACCAGATCAACAACCGCGGACCGGCAGATTCCGCCCCGCTGCCACACCATCAGGCGACAGCAGAACCACTCAAAGACTCACGAACCGCCCACTGAGATGTAATTGTCGGCCGCTGTCTCGTCCTCGCGCCGCGATGCCGCTACGGCTGCGGAGATCATCAGGCGTCCGTATGCGAGCAACTGAGGGCGGGTCGCCCTGCTGAAACTCGGTTCGATGGCAAACGCCGCGCGCTCGGCCACGGCGACAGCCTTCGGTGTCTTGGCACCTCGGAGGTAGATCCACGAGAGTGTTGACTCAAGCAGCGCCGTCATTACGGGGTCGTCCGCCTCCTTGGCCATCAGCTTCGCGGACGTGAGCGCGCTCAAAGCGAGATCCCGTTGCCCGAAGCCGTTCGCACAGGACGCGGCAACACGATACGTACTCGCCAGGATCAAGCCCAGTTGCTCACGCTCGACGCCGGTCGCACTGTCGTATCGGGCCTGTCCTTCGATGAGGATCCTTCCGGCAAGGCTGCTTACCTTCGCCGTGTCACTCTTCCAGTAGGCGGACCAAGCGAGGTCACGTGCCTGTCCCAGATCCGCGACGCTGCTGGGGTCGTCGATGCCTTCCCACTCTCCGAGGGCGCTTTCATGCACAGCGTCGGAGAGCTGACGGAGCGCGGCACGGTCGCCGCGATCCATCCCGCGACGGGGAGCCTGCTGGCCGAGGATCACGGCTACGTCCGTGTTCAGTGCGCTGGCGAACTTGAGCAGCGACCCGACCGACAGCTCACCGCGGTCCTGCTCGGCCTTCTGAACCAACGCGTACGACACGTCCGCAAGCTCGGCCAGTCCGTGTTGCGTCAGATCGCCCCGTAGGTGCTTGATCCGCTTACCTGTCGTCAGATCGGCCCAACTACTCACGGTTCACCTCAATGGGTTGACTCGGGCGCGGTAGCTTCCCATCCGATGGTAGGTCCATGCCGGTGTATGCCCGCGAGCGCTGGTCGAGCGCGTGGACAGCACCCGCCCTTACTCCTTGTCGGGTACCCAATGACAACGGCCCCGCACTGTACGGACCGGCCCCGCACCGGTACGCCCGCGCCTGCGCGTTACGGGCGTACGGGCACACCAGCCCGTACGCCCGTATCCGCCAAGCCTCATCCGCCCGCTCAGCCGTCCGAGCCCTCCCGGCCCGGGAGCTTCGCGTCGGTCGGTTCGGTCGGACCCGCCTGGGCCGGCACCCGCAGCGACGCCGCCGTCAGACCGGAACCGTCGCCGTCGCCCTCGCCGTTGATCCGCGCCAGCAGTACATCGCGCTCGTCGGTGGGCTCCGGCTTCAGGAAGCCGATCGCGATGTACAGCACGAGCGAGACCGCGAGCGGGATCGAGACCTGGTACTGGAGCGGCACTCCGCCCTCGACGTTCCAGCTGATCGGGTAGTTGACCAGCCAGAAGGCGAGCAGCCCCAGTGCCCAGCTCACCAGCGCCGCCGTCGGCCCCGACCTGCGGAACGGCTTGAGCAGGCCCAGCATGAACGGGATCGCGATCGGACCCATCAGACCTGCCACCCACTTGATGACGACGGTGATGATGTCCTTGAAGGTCGGCGAGTTGACCTGGGTGGCGACCGCCATCGACAGCGCCAGGAACGAGATGGTGGAGAGCCGGGCCGCCAGCAGCCCCGCCCGCTCCGACCAGCCGCGCGCCGCCTTGGAGAGGGTGGGCGCGATGTCCCGGGTGAAGACCGCGGCGATCGCGTTGGCGTCGGAGGAGCACATCGCCATGGTGTGAGAGAAGAAGCCGACGATGACCAGGCCCAGCAGACCGTGCGGCAGGAGCTGTTCGGTCATCAGGGCGTACGAGTCGGACGCGTCCGGCTTCTGCGCCTCGACCAGCAGCGGCGCGCACCACATCGGGAAGAAGAGGACCAGCGGCCAGACGAGCCAGAGGATCGCGGAGAGACGCGCCGAACGGGTGGCCTCCCGGGCGGTCGCCGTCGCCATGTAGCGCTGCGCCTGGTTCCACATACCGCCGTTGTACTCGAACATCTTGATGAAGAGGAAGGCCAGCAGGAAGGTCACGGTGTACGGCCCGGCCGTCGGGTCGGCATGGCCCTCGGGGAGCTTGTCCCAGACCGTCCACAGCGCGCTGAAGCCGCCCAGCTCGCCCATGACGGCGACCAGCATCGCGATCCCGGCGAAGAGCTGGATGATGAACTGGCCCAGCTCGGTGAGGGCATCGGCCCACAGCCCGCCGACCGTGCAGTAGATACCGGTGATGACACCGGTGATGAGGATGCCCTGGTTGAGGGAGATCCCGGTGAAGACCGAGAGCAGGGTGGCGATGGCGGCCCACTTGGCGCCCACGTCCACGATCTTCAGCAGCAGCCCGGACCAGGCGAGCGCCTGCTGGGTCTTCAGGTCGTACCGGTTCTTGAGGTATTCGAGCGGGGACGCCACATGGAGCCGGGAGCGCAGCCGGTTGAGCCGGGGCGCGAAGAGCTGCGCGCCGATCCCGATCCCGATGGCGATCGGCAGTGACCAGGTCACGAACGAGGTGACACCGAAGGTGTAGGCGATGCCCGCGTATCCGGTGAACATCACCGCGCTGTAGCCGGACATGTGGTGCGAGATGCCCGACAGCCACCAGGGCATCTTGCCGCCGGCGGTGAAGAAGTCGCTGACGTTGTCTACACGCTTGTGCGACCAGAGGCCGATCGCGACCATCACACCGAAGTATGCGATGAGCACGATCCAGTCGAGGCTGTTCATGTGCCCCCTCCAGGGGTCCGCCTTGTGAACGATCGATGCTCTTCGTCAGTACGTCCGGTCAGCGGTTCCCCGTGCGGGAGCGGGGACTTCGGGGATTGAACCGCCTGGCGCGGCGGTGGGTCAAGGGTTTCTCCGGTCATAAATGTGAACTCAGATCAGAAAGCCGAACGATTTTACTTGTTCTTGACCTTCAGGGGCGTTGTCGTGATCGTGACGACGACCACACGATGAGCGAGCACTTCGTCAGGCTCCGGGCATGGCCCGGACATCCGGACATACGGAAATGACCGCACGGGATGCGGGTCCCCTGCGGTCGGGAAAGGAGCCGGGAAGGCGGCGCGCGCGCAGTGGGTGCGCGCAGTGGGCGCGCGGAGCGGGCGCACGGAGTGGGTGCGGAGCGGGCGCGGAGGCGGGCCGGGGCGGAGGCCGGAACCGGGCCGGGCATGGCCGAGCCCCCTCGGCCAGGACGGCGGACCGGTCGAGAGGGCTCACTCAGTGGTGCGGGTGCGGGTGTGGATGCAGGGCGTTGAACGACCTCAGCCGAGGTCGAAAGCGCCCTTGTTCATTTCCTGCACGAAGGCATTCCATGACGTGGGGACGAAGGAGATCGAGGGGCCCTCGGGCGCCTTCGAGTCCCGGACGGCGATGGACTGGACGACGGGGGACCTGACCTCTACGCAAGCGCCGTTTCCGCCGGAGTACGAGGACTTGGTCCACGAGTCCGTAGCGCCCTGAAGAATTGCCATGTTCGCTCCGGTTCAGCGAGTTGTGGGGAAATCGCGCCAACCTCTTGCTGGCATGATCGACGCTACTCGCCTCACTCGATGGGCGGGATGGACGTTCACTCGTCCTGGTTATTTCTCCCGGCACAGCCTTACGTACCAAGGCAGTTGAGGTGTACGGTGCCTCCGCTTCGGACCGGACGGCGCCGTGCTTCGGACCGGACGGCGTTCCGCTTCGGACCGGGCCGTGCCCCCGCGGACTTCAGCGAGCGTATTCCTTGGCGATGTCCGCGATGAACTGACGGGTCTGATCCACATTCAGGGCCTGGGCGCGCAGATGCTCGTACATCACGCTGTACCGCTGCACGTCATTGGCTTTCTCCAGATAGAGATCGCTTGTCACGCCCTCGATGTAGACGACGCTGGAGTCCGAGGCGTCGGGGAATTCGAGAACCGCGTAATGCCCGCTGATCCCGGGGTGCGCGCCCATGTGGAAGGGCAGTACCTGCACGGTGACATGGGGGAGCTGCGACTGTTCGACGAGACGCTCCAACTGCTCGCGCATGAGCTGCCGGTTGCCCACGACCCGGCGCAGCGCCGCCTCGTCCACCACGGCCCAGAGCCGCAGCGGGTTCTCGGTGGAGTTGATCCGGTCCTGGCGCCTGAGCCGTACCCCCACCCGCTTCTCGACATCGGGTCCCGCCGACTCCGGCAGCGCGCCGTTGATCAGAGCCTCGGCGTACGGGCGGGTCTGGAGCAGCCCCGGGACGACCTGTGGCTCGAAGACCCGCAGCGAGGCCGCGTCCGTCTCCAGTCCGATGTAGACGCTGTACGGGATGTCGCCGAAGGCATGCCACCAGCCCTGCTGACGGGAATCCTTGGCCATTTGCATCAGCGAGTCGACGATGCGGTGGTCCTGGACCTCGTACACCCCGCAGAGGTCGCGGACATCGCGCTGGCTGATGGAGCGGCGGCCGTTCTCCAGGCGGCTGATCTTCGACTGCGAGACCAGCAGCCGCTCCGCCACCTCCTCGGCCGTCATGCCCTTGAGCTCGCGAAGCCGGCGCAACTCCTGTCCCAATCGGCGTCGCCTGACGGTGGGGTTGACGTTGGACGCCACGGAAACTGCACCTCCGACTGCGTAGCTGTACGTATCTACCGCTCAGCAGACTGCCACCAAAGGTCCCAACTGCGCTGGGAAATGGCCACAGAGGCAAATGCGCCGTTGTGCGCCGTCAGTCGCGGCTTCCGGTCGCCCGCCCGGCGACGGCCCGCCGACCGCCCGTCGGCCCGCCGGTCGCTTCGGCCCGCCGGAGCTGTCACGGGGCTGTCACGACGTCGCTACGGGGCCGCTACGAGTTCGCGAGGGGGGCCGGCGCGAGATGGGGGCGCGGGAGGGGCGCGGAGGCCGGGAGATGGCCGTCGGGCGACCACCAGGGGGCGTCCAGGGGCTGCCGGGGGTGTCAGGAGCTGTCAGAGGCTGTCAGGGGCTGTCAGGGCGGCGCCATGGGCCGTGAGGGTGCTGGGGCGGGCACGGCGGGCTACGGCGGGGCGCGACGGGCCAGGGCGGGCGCGGAGACCACGGCGGGCCGCGACGGGCCCGGGTTCGGGCCGGGGTTCGGGCCGGGGCGCCGGGCTCGTGGGCGGGACGCGTTCGGGCCGGGGTGCCGAACTCGTGGGCCGGGACGCGTTCGGGCCGGGGTGCCTGGCTCCTGGGCCGGAACGCGACGCGCGGGGCAGTCTGTGAAGTCAGACTGCCCCGCGCGTCTCTTGCGGCTCCCGAACCGGCTCTGGGGACGTCGGTGCGACGGTGTTCGGTGGTGCTTCTTCCGTAATGCCTGTGCGGTTGTCCTCGACTGCCGTCCGCCGGTGTTCAGTGCGCCGCGACGCGGGCCATGCTCCCGCGGTGCGGCTGCATCGGCACACCCGACGGCCGCCCGCCCTGAGCGCTGGGTGGGGCGCCCTGGGCGGGGTTACGGCGCTGCTGCGCGCCCACGCCGTTCTGGACGTCCATCACGGCGTGCGCCACGAGACCGCCCATCGGGTCGTGCCTGATCAGGTCCCGGAGCCGGGAGCGCGACGAGCGCCCCTCGTTACCGGGGTAGAGGTGCTTGCCGAGTCCGACCGCGTGGGCCAGTGCGGCGAGCGCCGCGGTCCGCGGGTCCGGTGGTACGCCGGTGCGGATCGCACTGTCCAGCCGGGCCCTGATTTCCCGGCTGATCGCCGTGTCCGTCGCCTGATAGCGCGTCGTCGGCAGCACTCCGCACATCTGGCCCGCCACGGCATGAACCATGCCGCACCGCTCCAGATGCGAGAGATAGGTCTGGCGCAGCCCCAGTCGGGGCCCGCCAATCCAGTGGACGGCCCGAACCGGGCTGCCGCGTCTGCGCAGCAGTTCCAGCGCGGAGTCCAGAGTCGGATCTCCGGTCGGCCGTGGCATCACCACGGCGATACGATCCCCGTCAGGGGCTATCCGTCCTGCCAGAGCCAGCTCCACTAGCTGTGCTCCGGCCAGGCCGAGGTCGAGCGACTGCGGCTGCGCTGTGGTACCCGTGGCCGGGTCCAGAGCGAGCAACAGAAGCTCCTCCGGAATTGTTCTGCGGCTCCTGCCCATCCATGCCTCCCCGCGTGGATGAATGACAGGGTGACCCCTCTCACATTGGTCTGTCGAGAGTGCCTGGGTGCTTTGTGCGGGAACCGTTATGTATGTCGTTCTCGTCTAGCACGGGGGCCGAGGTCCCAGAGCAGGACACTGATAGATGGTTCGGACAGTCCGGTACGTCGGATGAGACACGAAGGAGACACGGTGGCGGGCGAGTCCCCCGGCAAGTCGGAGCAGCGGAATTCCCCGGGGGAGACGGCTCCGGGCGAACGTGACCCGAGGCTCGCGGTCTTCCGAGAATCGTCGCCGGAGGCGAGGCCGTCGGCCGTCGCAACCGCAAATCGTACGGAGGATTCCGAGACCCGGGACACGCCCCCGCGGTCCTCGTCCCCCGACCGCACACTGACCCTGACCCCCGGAGCCGCGCCCCGGACCGCAGCGTCGTCCGGGGGAACGGCCGGGGGGCCGAGCGGGGGAGCGGCTTCCGAGGACGCCGGGACCACCAGGACGGCCGAGGCCGCCGAGGACGAGGGCGGGGACGAGGGCGGGGAGCGGGAGCCCGAGGGCGCGCGGGACGGTAAGGCCGACGGCGGTGACGGCAAGGCCCGCCGGGACGGCTCCTCGACGCCGGACAAGGCCGCGAGTGCCGCCGATGGAGTGCGTACCGCCGCCGGTGGCGCTTCGGCTTCGGCCAAGGGTTCCGATGGCGCCGGCGCCCGCGCCGCCGCCACGGCTGTCGCTCCGTCACGAAGCGGCGAGGACAGGGGCGGTGACTCCTCGTCGGCCGACAAGGACAAGGACGCCGACAAGGACGGCGACAAGAGCCCCGACAAGAACGCCGACACGGACAAGGCCGAGCGCAAGAGCGAGGGCGCGTCCGCGCGGCCCCGCCCGGCCTGGGCCAAGGGCGACGGCGGGGACGGGAAGGACAGCGGGAACGGGAAGGACGGCCGGGACGGGGACGGGAAGGACGAAGAGCCCGTCGACCATCCGACCGCCGTCTTCAGGGCGCTCCCTCGGGAGCGGGTCGACCAGCCCACCACCTCGCTCAAGCTGCCCCGCGAGGCGAAGACCGGGCCGTCGGCCAAGCCCGCGGCCGGACCGACCGTGGAGCCCTCCGCCAAGACGAATGCCGGCTCGGCCGCCGAGCGGAACGCCGCGCCGACCGCCAGGGCCACGGCCGGACCGACCGCCACTCCGACCGCCACTCCGTCCTCCCAGCCCTCCGCCCAGCCGTCCGGTGCTTCTTCTGGTGCTCCCTCCGGTGAGCAGGCCGGTGAGCAGGCCAGTACGTTCGTGCCGCTGCGGAGGAGCGACGTACCGTCGGCTCCCGTCGAGGCCGAGCGGACCCGGCAGCAGCCCATGCCGCCGCTGCCGCCGCTCGATCTGCTCGCCGAGCTGACGAACACCCCGCCGCCGCCCGAGACCCCTGTCCGTACGGCCGTGCGGCGGGTCAAGATCTGGACGCCGCTCGTCCTGCTCCTCCTGGTCGTCTTCGCGGTCGTACAGGCCCTGCGGCCCCTGCCCGCGCCCGAACTGACGCTCTCCGGCGACCCCACGTACACCTTCGAGGGCGGCAAGCTCGATCTGCCGTGGCCCGACGAGGGCCAGGGCGGCGTCGAGGTCGAGGGCGTCGGGACCATCGGTATGTACGGCGAGCAGAAGCCCGCGCCGATCGCCAGCGTCGCCAAGACCATGACCGCCTACGTGATCCTCAGGGACCATCCGATCACCGGCGACGAGGTGGGCCCGAAGATCACGGTGGACAAGCAGGCGGGCGAGGAGTCGAACCGTCCTGACGAGTCGACCGCGCCGATAGAGGAAGGCGAGCAGTTCACCCAGAAGCAGATGCTCCAGCTTCTGATGATCCCGTCGGGCAACAACGCGGCGCGGCTGCTCGCCCGCTGGGACGCCACGTCCGAGGAGGCCTTCGTCGAGAAGATGAACGCCGCCGCCAAGGACCTCGGCATGACCAGCACCACGTACACGGACCCGAGCGGTCTGGAGGCCTCCACCGTCTCCACCGCCGCCGACCAGCTCAAGCTGGGCAAGGCGGTCATGCGCAACGATGTCTTCCGCGAGATCGTGAACACGCCCCAGATAAAGATCCCGGGCGTCGAGCCGATGATCTACAACAACAACCGGATCCTGCTGGAGCCCGGGGTGAGCGGAATCAAGACCGGTTCCTCGACCCCGGCCGGCGGTAATCTGCTTTGGACCGCGGACACGATCATCGACGGTGAGAGCCGGCGGATCGTCGGTACGGTCATGGGCGCCCAGAAGGGTGCCACGCTGGACGACAAGCTCCAGCTCGCGATCACCAACAGCCTTGAGGTGATCAAGGCGGCCCAGGAGGGTGTCACCTCCGCGGCCGTCGTCAAGAAGGGCGAGGTCGTCGGATACGTCGACGACGGGCTCGGCGGCCGTACCCCGGTCGTCGCGACGAAGGACCTGAAGGCGGTCGGCTGGGCCGGCCTCGAGGTGAAGCTCGACCTGGGAGCCGGCGCCGGCCGGCGGATTCCGCACGCGGCCGAGGCCGGCACGGTGGTCGGCGAGCTGACCATCGGCTCGGGCACCGGCAAGGTCTCCGCCCCGGTCGCGCTCCAGAAGGACCTGGCCGAGCCCGGCTTCGGCGCGAAGCTGACGCGCGTGGGCTGACCCGCGGCTCGACCCGTACCACCCGAGGAGGGTGTCCGCACCGGCGCGAGGTGTTCCTTGCAGCGCCGGTGGGGGCACCCTCCTCCGCCGTCGGCACGTGCTAGCGTCCCGAAACGGACATCTGGCCGAACAGCTGGGGAACGCGGCCGGGCAACCGCGACACGCGGGGACGGCGTCCTGGCGTAGGCGGGACGAACACGCCCGCCGTGCACACGCAACATGCCGGAGGGCGGCGGGGGCCGGGCCGGCGCACCGGGCGGGGCAGACGGACGGACGGCGGGACGGAAAGACGTGGAGAGCCGCAGTGACGACCACTGAGCCGACGCGCGCCGACGGCGACACCACCCCTGGCGAGCCCTCCGGGGGCCCGGCCCCGGGAGAGAAAGGGCCGCGAATAGGGCTGCCCGCGCCCGAGCACGACGCGAAGCCCCGCGAGATCGGGCCGGCGCCCCACGAGCACAGGCCGGAACCCCGTGACTCCGGGCTCGGCGACTCCGGACCGCCGCCCCGTGAGTCCGGGCTCGGCGACTCCGGACCGGAGCCCCGCGAGCACAGGCCCCGCGACTCCGGGCTGGGGCTTCGTGAGCCCGAGCCCCGTGAGCCCACCCCGGCGCTCCGTGAGTCCGGGCCGGAACCGGCGCCAGGGTCCGGAGTCGTGGGGCCCGGCCCGGGAGAGCTTCCGTCGGCGTCTCCCCCCGGGCGGCTCGGGCGGGCCGGGCGGCCCAGTACCGGTCCGCGTGCGTGGGTGGAGCGGCACCCGGTCCTCTGCACCACCCTGGTCGCCGCGGCGCTTCACGTGCTGTGGTTCTTCTTCTTCGCGAACAGCGGCGGCGACATCGCGGCCCAGGACGCCTGGGCCGAGTTCGTCGGCCGCTACCCCGACTCCGCGTACAACCTCGCCTGGTACGGCGGGATGCACCCCGTCTCGTACAGCGTCGTCTCGCCGTATCTGATGTCCGTCCTCGGCGTCCGTACGACGATGATGGTCGCCGGGACCGTGTCCGCCGCGCTGACCGCGCTGATCCTGGTCCGTGTCCGCGCCGTGCGCAATCCGGTGGCGTGTTCGGTCGCCGCGGTCTTCGCGTTCCTCTGCAACGCCCTGTCGGGGCGGGTGACCTTCGGCCTCGGTGTGATGTTCGCGCTCGGCGCGGTCGCCGCGGTGTTCTGCTGGCCGCACCGCTGGCGTACGAAACGCTGGGCCAAGGCGGTCGCCGCGGCCCCGCTCGCCGGGCTCGCGACGGCGGCCAGCCCGGTCGCCGGACTGTTCCTCGGCGTCGTCGCGGCGGCGCTCTTCCTCAACAAGCGGCGCCCCGGCGCGTACGCGCTCGGCCTCGCGCCCGCCGTCGTCGTGGCGCTCTCCGCGTGGCTGTTCCCGTTCTCCGGGACACAGCCGATGTCGGTGGGGACGGCGTCGCTGCCCTTCCTGTTCGCGGTGTTCGTGTTCGTGCTCGTGCCCAGGGACTGGCGTACGGTCCGGGCCGCCGCGGCCGTCTACGGCATCGGGGTCCTGCTCACCTATGTGATCGACTCGCAGATCGGGTCGAACGTCTCCCGGTTCGCCATGATCATCGGCGGTGTGGTGCTGCTCGCGGCCCTGCCGTACACCGCGCCCCGGGGCCGGCGCAGATACGCCCTGCTGATCGCGTTCGTCGGACTGAACGTCTGGATCGGCTTCAAGGGCGTGGACGACATGGTGCGTACGGCGCCGACGGCGTCCTGGGCGCGTGAGCTGGCGCCGCTGGTGTACCAGTTGCAGCAGGTGGGGGCGGAGAAGGGCCGGGTCGAGGTGGTCCCGGCCAGAAGCCACCGCGAGGCCTCGGCGCTCTCGCCGTACGTCAATCTCGCCCGGGGCTGGAACCGGCAGGCGGACATGGAGCGCAATCCGCTCTTCTACGACGACACCCTGACCGCCGACAGCTACCGCGGCTGGCTGGACCGGTGGGCCGTGCACTACGTCGTGCTCCCCAAGGGCAGGCCGGACTCGGGCGCGGCCCTGGAGGCGGAGCTCGTACAGCGGGGCCAGCCCTATCTGGAGCACGTCTGGGGCGACGCGAACTGGCAGCTCTTCGCCGTCAAGGACCCGAAGCCGCTGGCCGACCCGCCGGCGACGGTGGACCGCGCGGGCGCGGGCGAGCTGACCATCCATGTGAAGTCGGCGGGCCGGGTGCTGATCCGGATCCCGTACTCGCCGTGGCTGGGGCTGGTGGACGAGGACGGCAAGAGCGTCGTACCCCCGCAGGAGACGGAGGCGTCCAAGGCGGACGAGGACGGCCCGAAGGTCTTCACCAACCCGAACGGCTGTCTGATGAAGGCGGAGGAGACGGTGGAGGGCGACGAATGGACCGAACTCCTGGCCCCCCGCCCGGGGGTCTACCGCCTGGCGGCGCCGTACCAGCTCCCACGGGGGACGGCGTGCCCGGAGGAACTCCGCTGACCGGGTACGCGGGTCGCTGCCGCCCGTACGTGGGCCGTCGTCGCCCGTACGTGGGCCGTCGTCGGCCGTACGTGGGCCGTTGTCGGCCGTACGCGGGGCGCCTCCCGTACGTGGGCCGCTGGCCGTAAGCGGGCCGCCGCCTCCCGTAGGCGGGCCTCGTACGGCCGGCGCGGAGGCGGGCCGGCCGTCGCGGACCCACGCGGCTCGCGGGGCGCTGCCGCGTGGGGCCGGGCAGGGGTCAGGCCACCGGGAACGCCACGTCGCACACCTCGTCCGACGCCGACGCCGCCTCCCAGTCCGCGAAGTAGATCTCACGGCAGGGGCCGCTGACCGTCAGGCCCTGCCGTTCGATCCACTCCTCCACCGCCTCGAACGCCGACAGGATCTGCGGATGCGCCACCCGCGCCTTGGTGACGCGGGTGTACGCCAGACGCTGCGCGGGCTCGACGCGCAGCGTCGCCGTACGGCCGCTCGCCGCCGCGTACGCCTCCGCCTCCGCGACGTCCGCGACCGGGACACATGTCTCCGCGGGCCCGTCGCTGTCCAGGCTGACCTCCGCGTAGTACGCGACGAAGGGGATGCCCGCGACACCCCCGCACTCCGCCGCGGCCTTCGTCAGACGGTCGAAGGCACTTGGGATCCAGCGGGGCAGTTCGTCGGCGAGCAGATGCCTGCGCTCGGTGAGGACGGCCTGCTCCGGTACGTCCACGGTCCTGATCTCGTACATATGCGTTCTCCTGCCGGAAAGTCGGTCACGGAGATGGCCGGCCACCGTGCTCTGCCGGGCGTGGCGTTCCTCGACGTCAGACCAGTACGCCGCGACCGCGTCCGCGGCCCGGTCACCGGGCAGTACGACGATCTCGGCGATCCTGGCCAGCGGCATGTCGAGCTGCCGCAGCAGCGCCACCAGTCTGGCCCGTTCCACCTGGTCCTCGCGGTACCAGCGGTAGCCGGTGACCGTGTCGACCCGGGCCGGGGCCAGCAGACCGAGCCGGTCGTACAGACGCAGCGCCTTGGGCGAGAGCCGCGACCGCGCCGCGAACTCGCCGATCGTGAGCAGTTCCACGAGGTCCCATCCTCCGTCACCGGGCCACCGTCGGCCCGGTGACCCGACGGTGCGCCCTGACCTTGGGTCAAGGTCAACGAATCGTCGGCTTCCGCTGCCGGGCCTCCCCGCGATCCCCCATAGTGAGGCGGCATGAGGTGCGAACGGTGCGGGAGTGGCCGGGGAGGCCCGAGCGGCCGGGGGAGCCGGGGGAGCCGGGGAGGCTGGGGGAGCCGGGGAAGCTGGAGGAGCCGCGGGAGCCGGGAAGGCCCTGGAGGCCCTGGAGGTCCGGGAGGTCCGTTGCCGGGCATGGGCTGCCCTGTGTGCGGTGCCATCACCCGTACCGCCGCCGGTGCCACCACCCGTATCGGTATCCGCCCCGGGACCGGTAGCCATGCCCGTACGGGCGCGAGGGCGTCGCCCACGGCGTTCTCGGGGACCCCGGGGACTCCGGGGATCCCGGGGCCTTCGGCCGAGGTCTCGCACACGCGAAGGCGCGTGCGTGTGCTGGCCACGACGGCGGTGCTCGCCCTCGTGTGTGTGGGCGCCACGGTCGCCGCGGTGGCGGGATCCGGTGGCGGGAACGGCGGGAACGACGCCGAGGACACCGGGATCGTCGCCGTGCCGACCGGGTTCGGACCACCGCAACTGCCGGGGCTGGCCGGCGGCGAGACCGATTCCGGGACCGGGACCGAACCGGGGACCGGGGCCGAACCGGGGACCGGGGCCGGGACCGAATCCGAGGCCGGGGGCGACGTGCCCTCTCCGGACGACGGGGTGACCTCCATGGCCACCGGGTCCGGTCCGGACGCCGGCTACACGGCCTGGGCGGGTCCGGGCTGCGCGAGCGGCGAGTACCGCGAGCACGGCCGCTTCGAGAACGGTGACGCCGCCTGGTACACCGTCACCTCCGGCGGCCACCGGGGCGACACCTGCGACGGCAGGTTCTCCGCCGTACCGATGTCGGGCAGCCCCGACCAGGACCGCGGTTCGACCGCGGTCTGGTCCTGGAAGCTCGGCAAGGGGTACGCGAAGTGCGCCCTCGCCGTCTACGTACCGGACAGCGGCCGGGACCGCGACACCTCGGGCCACCCCACCGTCTACCGCGTTCTGACCGACCCCTCGGACATCACGTCCGCGTACGCGGCCTTCGGCGTACGCCAGACCGCGCACCGCGGCGGTCTGGTGAACGTGGGCAGCTACCGGGTCGAGGGCGAGTCGTTCTCGGTACAACTCCTCGACCGGGGACGCGACTGGGGAAGCCCGGACCGCTACGGCGCCCACCACGCGGCGGCCCAGATGAAGGTCGACTGCGCCTGACGCGCCCGCACTTCGCCTGCCCGCCCCGCTTGCCTCCCCGCCCGCCGAGTGCCGGCGCCGCGTGGGTACGCGGGTGCGCGGGTACGCGGGGTGCCGCGCGCCGTCGTGTCCGTCACCCCGAGGCCAGCAGGCGCAGCGCCTTCTCCTCCGGGGTGCCCGCGCCCGCGGTGTACACGAGCAGGCTCAGTTCGCTGTCCTGCGGGAAGCGGGTGATCTCGTACGAGAGCGTGAGCGGACCGGCCTCGGGGTGGTCGATGCGCTTGAGGCCGTACGCCTTGGTCCGTACCGTGTGCCGCGCCCAGTGGTACCGGAACTCCTCGCTGCGGGACAGCAACTCGTCCACCAACTCGTGCTGTTCGGGGTCGTCCGGGAAGAGCCCGCCCGCGATGCGCGTCCGGTGGCACCGTGTTGCTGCTGGCAGGGGGAACACCACCGGCCGTCGGCACGCCGCCGAAGGGACCCACATACGGATCGCCGTCCGGAGCCGCACACGCCTTCCCGCCCGACCCCACCCCCGGCGGTCCCCAACGCCCGTACGAGCCCGACGTCCCCGGCCCGCGGAACATCGACGCCCTCTCGGCCACGGTCACCGCGGACGGCGCCACCGAGCGGGGCGTACGCGTGGCCTTCGACCGCACCAGCAGGGCCGATACGGGCGGTGCCCCGGCCGGTGCGCGCCGTTTCGTCTTCCTCTTCGACGACTCAATCCGTTTCCGGCCCGAGTCGTTCCCGGTCTGTGCCCGCTCGGTGATCGAGGAGAACGGGGTGGCGGCCTGCCCGGCCGGCTCGCGGGCCGGCCGGGGGACCAGCCACCTCAACCCCGAGGGCACGGCGGAGGTCCTCGCCTTCAACACCCGCTACGGCAACGGCGCGCGCGGTGCCCTGGTCACCATCCCCGCCACGGGCACGATTCTGGAACTCACCTGGGAGCGTGTCACTCCTGTCTACCGACAGAGCGGCTATCTATGGGCACTTGACGAGATTCTGCCGCCGACCCAGGTCCCGCCGCAGGAGCGCGCCGGGACCCGGCGCTTCGAACTGGAGTGGGGCGCCACCCGGCACACCGCCGACGGTACGGTCAGCTTCGCCGAATCGTCGGCCGGGGCGGGTGAGAGGCTGCGGATCGGTCTGTGGAGTTGGTTTGTCACCGGCCAGGTCGCACTGCCCTGGACGACCGCCGTACGGCAGGACCCGTAGGCGGAGACCGATCATCGAGGTCGCTGGGGGATCACTGGGATCACTGGGATTGCTGGGATTGCTGAGTCACTGGGGTCGCTGGGGTTGCTGAGGACACTGGGATCGTTGTGGTTGCTGGAAGGGACGTGGATGGCGTGTTGCCGACATGCGCCACCGAGTCACCGGCCGACCGCGGATCGCGGATCGCGGATCGCGGATGCGGATCGCGGAATCGTGAAACGCGGAGTCAGCGACCGAGGGCCTTGGCGAGCTGGCCCTTGTTCATCGACGAACGGCCTTCGACGCCGCGCTTCCTCGCCTCGGCGTACAGCTGGTCCTTCGTCGGCCCCTGCGCACCGTTCTGGGACCGCTGCCCACCACGCTGCGAAGCGGACTTCGGGTCGCGGAGGGAGGCGCTGCTCGCCGTCTTCGCCTCCCCGGAGCGCGCCCGCTCCTTGTTCACCGTGCGCGACGCGATCTCCTTCGCCCGGCCCGTGGGCGTTCCCCGCTTCTCCGCGCCCTCCTTGATGTGCTCGTACTGACGGTCCCGCTTGGGACTCGAACCTCGCGGCATGGCACCTCTCCTTGAACCAGGCTCCGCCCCTCATGGGCCGAGCGCGCTCGGCATCGGCGCGTACCCGCTGAACCACGGTCCTCACATCGGACCGCCGCGACACGCCCGCCGTTCCCACTGCACGCCCGGAAGCGCCCCGGCGCGACACGGAATGAGCCGTACGGGGGACGGGGCGGGGACACCGCGCGGTCACCTCCCGCCGCCTCTGCCGCGAACCGCTCTGCCGCCTCTGCCGTCTCTGCCGCCCCTGTCCCGGCCTCAGTTGGCCGTGCCTGTCCCCGCCTCAGTTGGTCGTGGTGGGCGGCAGTGAGCTGCCGTTGACCCACTCCGTGACCCCGTGGGAGTGGGGGTGCGCCGGGATCTGGGAGGCGTGGAGACGCAGCCGGGAGGGGGTGCGTTCGATGACCATGAGGGCGGCGTCGTCCGCGAGGTGCTTACCGGTGTGCCTGAGCAGATCTTCGTGGACACGGCGCAGCAGGGCTTCGGGACTCGACTTGGGGAAGGAGGCGACACGTTCGGCGAGCGGATAGAAGGTCCCTTCCGGAGAGCGGGCTTCGATGACGCCGTCGGTGTAGAGCAGAAGGGTGTCGTCGGCCTCGAAAGTGAACGAGTCGGTGCCGTAGACCGTTTCGTAGGGTTCGCACACCCCCAGCGGCGGTGCCGGCGAGTGCGAGTGCAGGACCTGGACATGGTGTCCGTGCAGCAGCAGTGGCGGGGGATGGCCGCAGTTGACCATCTCGGCCCGTGAGGCATGGTCGGGGAGGTCGAGCGTGAGGACGGTGATGAAGTGCTCGCCGTGATCGTGCTCGGTGTCCGCGACCTCGTCCATGCTCCGGCTGACGCTCTCTTCGAGCGCCGTCACCAGCTCGGGCAGTGTGTCGCAGCGGTGGGCGCCCTCACGGAAGGCGCCCAGTACGAGGGACGCCTCCCCGATGGCGTCCAGGCCCTTGCCCCGTACATCGCCGATGACCACCCGGCTGGTTGCGCGGGCGCTACGGGCGATCCCGAACAGATCACCTCCGATCTGGGCCTCGTGCTCGGCGGACAGATACAGCCAGGCCACCCGCAGCGGCCCGACCCGCCGGGGCGGCGGACGCAGCAGCACCCGCTGTGCGGTCTCGGCCACCGACCGCACCCGGCTCAGCTCCCGGCCACGCTGCTCCCGTATCAGACAGATCAACGTCACCATGGTGGAAAGGACGATCAGCGAAATGATCTGCGCGATGTGATTGGTGCTGGTCAGGCCGCCGTGAAGCGTGGCGATCAACACCTCGGCCGACACCGCCAGAGCTCCGATCAGTGAGGTGAGCCGCGGCCCGGCGAAGGACACGGTGAGGGCGGGCGCGACGACCAGCAGCGCGCCCAGATGAACATCCACCGGCATATGTATGTCCACCGCGGTGATTACGACGATCAAGGCGATCGGAACAGTCACGAGACCGCGCCCCATCGGATGCTCCAGCAGCCGATCCGCGCGAATTCCATGGATGTTCATTTGCCGGTTTTGCCCGATTGGTAGCGACCTATGCGTCTATGCGGTTATATTGCCAACTCATGACTCGCGGCTTCCCTGTGGCTTCGTGACCTGTTTGTTGTTTGGGCCGGGGTCACCCCCGGACGCCTGCCTGCTCCACCGCCCTGTGGCGCAGGGCGAGTGCGGCGGGGACGACGGACGAGACGACCGCGAGGACCGCGCAAGCAGCCACGACGGCGCCGAGAGCTGTCCAGGGGATCTTGACGGAGGTCCACACCGACAGGATGCCCAGGGCGCTCCACATGCCCGTCAGATTGAGCCCGGCGACCAGCAGGCCCAGCACTCCTCCCACCGCCACCACCATCAGAGCCTCGGCGCCGACCAGACGCAGCACCTGCCCCTTGGTGGCCCCTGCCAGGCGAAGCACGGCCAGGTCGCGTACCCGGTCGGAGGTCGCCATGACCATGGTGTTGGCCAGGGAGATGCCGGTGTAGAGGAGGGCGATGCCGAGGACCAGAAGGAAGCCGAGCCGGGTCGTCCGGTTGGTCTCGGGGTAACTGGCCCGCACCCACTGGTCCTTGGTGTGAACGTGCCCGCCGGAGGCGCGTACCGCCTCGCGCAGACCGTCGGCCACGGCGGCCACGGCGTCTGCGGTGGCTTTGTTGCCTCCGTCTGCCTTGCCGCCTCCGTCTGCCTTGTGGGCTCCGTCCGCCTTGTCGGGTCCGTCCGCGAGGCTGACATCGACGCGGTCTACGGTGGCGCCGGACGCGTTGCGCGGGGTGATGTAGACGCCGTTGCCGCCGGTGCCGGTGGCCATCACCGCGGCGATCCGCAGCGACTTCTTCGTACCGTCGCCGAGCCACACGTCCACGAGTTCGCCCACGGAGTGCTTTTCCCACTCCTCGTTGACGATGATCGAGCCGTCGTCGAGGTCGCTCACCTTTCCGGCCGTGAGCGGCAGCCGGGTGGTGGCGGCGAGCGGTCCGGGGTGGGCGGCCCGGCCCTCGGACTTGATGAGCGCCGTGCCGTCCTCCAGGACGTAGACGGCGGTGGACGACGTCACGGACACGTCGGTGCCGGGCCCCTGGGCGCGGGGCACGTCGGCGCCGGAGGCCTGGGCACCGGATACCTCCGTGCCGGACAGCTCCGTGCCGGGCCCTTCGGTGCCGGACGCGTTGGTGCCGGGCACGTCGGGCCCGGACGCCTCGCTTCCGGATACCTCGGCGCCGGGCACGTCGCGTATCTTCCGCAGCGTCGCCGCGTCGAAGCCCGCGCCGTCCGCCGGGGTGACCACGAAGTCGGCGGCCGTCTGCTCGCGCGCCTCGGTGGCCTTCGCCTCGTTCAGGGTGGCGGTCGCGCCCAGGAGCGAGCCCGCCAACGCGACCGTGACGAGGACGGGTGCCGCGACGGCGGCGGTGCGCCGGACACCGGCGGCGGCGTTCTCCCGGACCAGCATGCCGCCGGCGCCGGGCAGCCGGGCGGGGAGCCAGGCGAGCAGCCGGGTCAGCGGACGTACCAGGACCGGTGCGAGCAGGGCGACCGCGGTGATCAGCAGCATCGGCCGGCTCACATAGGTCTTGCGGTGCAACAGGTCGCCCGGGTCGGTGACCAGGGCCAGGCCGAGCGTTACGGCGGCGGTCAGCAGCAGGGCGAGGCCGCACAGCCGGCGGCCCCGCGTCAGCGCCCGGGTGTCCGCGGACGCCTCGCGCAGTGCCTCGGCGGGTCCGGTCCGGCCGGCCCGCCAGGACGCGGCGACCACCCCGCAGAGCGCGACGAGCAGTCCCGTCCAGAAGGCCAGGTGGTACGGCCAGATCTCGTCGCCGATGGTGAACCAGCGGGGTGCGAGGCCTTCGTCGACCGCCCACGCGGCGGGCACCGACGCCCCGTACGCGCCGAGCGCGCAGCCGGTCGCCGAGGCGAGTACGCCGACCACGAGGGCCTCGGCGACGACCATGCGGCGGAGCTGCCCCGGGGTCGCCCCGGCGGTGCGCAGCAGCCCGAACTCCCGGCGCCGCTGGGCGACCGCGAACGCGAAGGTGGACGCCACCACGAACACCGACACGAATCCGGTGACCCCGGCGGCCGTGCCGAACATGGCGTTCATCGCGGTGAGGGCCTCCCTGTCCCGGTCGGGATCGGCGTCGGCGAACCTGCGCGCGTCGCCGGTGAGGACACGTACGCCGGCACTGCCCCGTACTGCCTCGCGCACGGCCTCGGGGTCGGCGTCCACGACGAGCTGGGTGCTGCGCGGCGACAGTTCGGCGGCGCGGTGGTCGGTGTAGAAGACGGCGTTCTCGAAGCCGGGCCGCCCGGCGACGGTGCGCGCGACGGTCCCGACGACCCGTACGGTGCCGCGGTCGGTCCGCACCCGGGTGCCCGGTGCGGCCCAGTCACCGGTGACGACGACTTCGTCGGCTGCTCGGGGCGTACGTCCCGCGTCGATGCGGTACGGGGCGAACGCGGCGGTGGACCAGGGATGCCCCACCAGGCCACCGGGCCCGCGCCCGACCTGCGCGGTGGTCGACCCGTCCCGGGCCTGCGCGGTGGCTGACCCGTTCCGGGCCTGTACGTCGGCTGGTCCGCCCCGGATCTGTACGGCGAATGACCGGTCCGCGACGACGGTGCCGAGTCTCCTCAGCTTCGCGACGACCTCGTCGGGCACGGCACGAGGGTGGGCGAGCCTCTGGACCCGGTCACCGACCGAGGTGGACACGCGCAGGGTGTCCGCGCCCTTGACCACGACAGGGGCGGCGGCGAACCGCTCGGGCGTGCGTTCGGGCGCGTCCAGCGAGGACGCCAGGGCCAGACCCATGACGGCGATCAGCGCCACGCCCAGGGAGAGCGCGACGAAGCTGCCGGCGAACGTGACCCAGCGGGCGCGAAGGGTACGCAGGGCGGTGCTCAGCACGGTACGGCCTCCAGCTTGGTCATGCGCGCCGCGATGTCCTCGGCGGAGGCCGCGATCAGTTCGCCGTTGACCCGCCCGTCGACCAGGAAGACCACGCGATCGGCGTACGAGGCGGCCACCGGGTCGTGCGTGACCATGACGACCGTCTGACCCTCGTGGTCGACCATTCCGCGCAGCAGCGTGAGCACCTCGCGGCCGGTCCGCGAGTCGAGGGCTCCGGTCGGCTCGTCGGCGAAGAGGACCTCGGGACGGGTGATCAGCGCGCGGGCCAGCGCGACCCGCTGCTGCTGGCCACCGGACAGCTCCGACGGGCGGTGCCGCGCCCGCTCACCCAGTCCGACCTGGCGCAGCACCTCACGGACCCGGGCCTTCGGGGGGCGGCGGCCGGCGAGCCGCAGAGGCAGCGCCACATTCTGTTCGGCGGTCAGCGAGGGCAGCAGGTTGAACGCCTGGAAGACGAAGCCGACGCGCTCGCGGCGCAGCAGGGTCAGCTTGGTCTCGCTCAGCTTCGTCAGCTCGGTCCCGCCCACGGCGACCGAGCCCGACGTGGGCCGGTCCAGCCCGGCGGCGCACTGGAGGAGTGTCGACTTGCCGGAGCCGGAAGGGCCCATGACAGCGGTGAACGTTTCTCTCGGGAAGGAGAGCGAGATCCGGTCGAGGGCGGTCACGGACCCGCCGCCCGATCCGTACCGCCTTGTGACGGAGCGCAATTGGATGCCGTCGTTACTCACTGGACTCACTGGACTCACAGAACTCACAGGACGCACACGGCTCACATGTCCCCACTACTCATCTGCCCCATTACTCATCTGTCCCCGCTGTCCCCACGCCAACGGCGCCTGTCCCCACGCCAACGGCGCCCCCGGGCCGGCGCTCCTCCACCAAACCGTGCGGAGGCACCACGGCGCAGTACGGCAGGGACGAGACTCGGAGGTAGGGCGGGCCCTACCCCCGATCGACCACTTGGCCCGATGGCACGGCGAAGGGCGGGCCTCCTAGCGTGATCCCCATGCACCCTCGGATCCCCGCGCACCCCCGGTTGCCCCCGCACCCCCGGAACGTGTGGCAGGCCATGTCCCGGTCCGACTTCCTGCTGTCGGCGTGGCCGTGGCGCTCGGCGGGGTATCTGGTCACCGGCGCGGTCACCGGCGCGGCGGCCCTGGTGGCGATCGTGACCCTGGCGGCGGTCGGCGGGGTTCTCGCCCTCGTCCTGGTGGGGCTTCCCCTGCTGATCGTCACGGCCCTCGCCGGAATCCCGGTGGCGTGGGCGGAGCGGCGCAGACTGCGTCTGATCGACCTGGATCCGGTCTCCGACCCGCACCGAATACCCGCGGCACCGGGGCCGCGGGCCTGGCTGACGACACGTCTGCGGGAACGGGCCACCTGGCGCGAACTCGGGTTCGCCCTGCTGTTCGCGGGGCTGCTGTGGCCGGTCGACGCCCTGGCGGTCGTGGTCGCGTCGCTCTTTCCCCTGTCCATGGCGGTCACCCCGCTGCTGATGGCCACGGCCGGCGACGGCCGCGAGGCGAAGGTACTCAAGCAATGGACGGTCACCACCTGGCCTGCGGCTTTCGGCGTCGCCGTGCTCGGCATCGTCCTCCTGGGCCTGTGCGCGTACGTTCTGGGCGTCGCCGCGGGCGCGCGGGCCGAGCTGACCCGTCTCCTGATCGCCTCGCGCGAGGAGGACCTGGGCGCCAAGGTCGTCGAACTGGCCCGTTCCCGGGTCCGGTTGGTGGATGCCTTCGAGGCGGAGCGGCGCCGTATCGAGCGCGATCTGCACGACGGAGCGCAACAGCGTCTGGTGGCGCTGACGATGACCCTCGGTCTGGCCCGGCTGGACGCACCGCCCGGACCGCTCGCCGACCAGCTCGCCAAGGCCCATGAGGAGGCGGGCGAGGCGCTCGCGGAGCTGCGTGAGCTCATTCACGGCATCCACCCCAAGGTCATCGAGGACTACGGCCTGCGGGCGGCGGTCTCCGACGCCGCCGACCGCTCCGCGGTCCCCGTGGACGTCGACCTCGTACTGCCGGGCCGGCTGCCCCGGGCCGTCGAGTCCGCCGCGTACTTCGTGGTCTGCGAGGCTCTCGCCAACATTGCCAGGCACAGTGGGGCGAACCGCGCGGAAGTGACCGGGCACCACCGCGAAGGACGGCTGTTCCTGGACGTACGCGACGACGGCCGGGGCGGCGCCGACGCCACGGCAGGCAGCGGGCTCACCGGTCTCGCGGACCGGGTGTCGGTCCTGGATGGCAGACTCTCCCTGTCCAGTCCGCCGGGCGGACCAACTGTGCTGCGTGTGGAGCTTCCTTGCGAGTGGACCGATCGCTCCGCGTAGTGCTCGCCGAGGACAGCGTGCTGCTGCGGGAAGGGCTCATCGGTCTGCTCGGCCGCTTCGGCCACGAGGTGGTGGCGGCGGTGGGTGACGCGGAGACGCTGGTCGCCATGGCCGAGGACCACACACCCGACATCGTGGTGACGGACGTGCGCATGCCGCCCGGATTCCAGGACGAGGGACTGCACGCGGCGGTGCGGCTGCGCGAGCGGCGGCCCACGCTTCCCGTCCTGGTCCTCAGTCAGTACGTGCAGCGGATGTACGCCGCCGAACTGCTGGACTCCGGTGACGGATCGGGCATCGGCTATCTGCTGAAGGACCGGGTCGGCCAGGTCGAGGAGTTCGTGGCCGCGCTGCACGAGGTGGCGAACGGCGGGACGGTCGTCGATCCCGAGGTGGTGCGCAGGCTCCTGCGCCGCCGCCGCGATCCCCTGGAGCGGCTCACCCCGCGCGAGCGCGAGGTCCTGGCGCTGATCGCGGAGGGCAGGTCGAACGGCGCGATCGCCCGCGAGCTGGTGGTCTCGGAGGCCGCGGTCGGCAAGCACATCGGCGGCATCTTCACCAAGCTGGACCTGCCTCCGGCCGACGAGACCCACCGCAGGGTCATGGCCGTACTCACGTACCTACGGGCATGACCCCCCCGGCACCGGTCACGCGTCGGTACCAGTCACGCTGGCACCGGTCATGGCGGCACCGGGCACGGGCGGCACCCGTCACGTCGGCACCGGTCACGGCGGGGACCGCCGACGAGCCCCGCTGGAGGCGGCCGGATGGCGCGGCGGTCCATGACCGCCGCGCCGCAGGTGCGGTGTCGGTCCGTATCAGGTGGTGGCGCAGGTGACGGTTGGCCAGGTTTGGTTGCCGTTGTGCTGGATGGTGACGCCCCAGTTGTTGCCGGTGCCGTTGGGTTTGGCGGTGAGTACTTGGGCGCTGGGGTAGGTGGCGCTGATGTTCCAGGTGGAGAGGATCTTGGCGGGGGTGGGGACGTTCATGGTCACGGTCCAGTTGTTGGAGCCGGTGACGGAGACGTTGAGGTTGTAGCGGTCGTTCCATTGTTGTCCGGCGGACAGGGTGGCGGTGCACGCGCCACCGCCTCCGCCACCGCCGCCCCCACCGCCGCCTCCGCCACCGCTGCCGTCGGGGGCCACGGCGCGACCGGTCTGCGGAGAGATCATTCCGGCGCACAGGCCCCGGGCCGCCAACCCCTGGGCGATACGCGGAATCGCGGCGAGCGTGTTGGCGGGCCAGTCGTGCATGAGGATGATCTGGCCGTTGGTGAGCCGGCCGGCGGCCTGGACGATCGCGTCGGTGCTCACGCCGTTCCAGTCCTGGGAGTCGACGTCCCAGATGATCTCGGTGAGGCCGTACCTGGCCGCGACCGACTTCACCGTCGCGTTGGTCTCGCCGTACGGCGGCCGGAACAGCTTGGGTGTGCCTCCGCCCGCGTTCGCGATGGCCTGCTGGGTCCGGGAGATCTCCGAGTCGATCTGCGCCTGGCTCTGCTGGGTCAGGTGGGGATGGGTGTAGCTGTGGTTGGCGACCCACATGCCGGCGTCGACCTGGGCCCTGACCTGGGACGGGTTGCCCGCCGCGTACTGGCCCTGATTGAACATCGTGGCCCGCAGCCCGTTCTGCCTGAGCGCGTTGAGCAGGCTCGTCGTGGTGGCGGACGGGCCGTCGTCGAAGGTGAGTCCGACGTACCCGTTGCAGGCGGCGGCCTGCGCCGGGGCGGCGGTGTTGACGGTGACGGCGCTCGCGGCGGCCATCGCGACGACGGCCAGTTTGGTGATCAGGGAGCGTAAGGAGCGGTGTGTTCTGGCTTTCATGAGGAGCGGTCCTCCAGCCTGGGATCGAGGGGTCAGGTGGTGGCGCAGGTGACGGTTGGCCAGGTTTGGTTGCCGTTGTGCTGGATGGTGACGCCCCAGTTGTTGCCGGTGCCGTTGGGTTTGGCGGTGAGTACTTGGGCGCTGGGGTAGGTGGCGCTGATGTTCCAGGTGGAGAGGATCTTGGCGGGGGAGGGGACGTTCATGGTCACGGTCCAGTTGTTGGAGCCGGTGACGGAGACGTTGAGGTTGTAGCGGTCGTTCCATTGCTGTCCGGCGGACAGGGTGGCGGTGCACGCGCCTCCGCCTCCGCCGCCACCGCCCCCGCCTCCGCCACCGCCGCCTCCGCCACCCGAACCGGTGTCGCCCACGGTGATGTTGGAGTTACCGCTGCTCTGGTAGCCCTCGGTGGCCATGATCATGTAGTTGAAGGTGCCCAGGCTCATTCCGGCGCGGGCCCAGGCGTCGAAGTGGTTGCCGGTGGTGATGGTTCCGCCGGTCCGCTTCGACTGCCGGACGCTCCAGTACTGGTTGAAGGTGCGGATGCCCTCGATGGAGGGGGCGTTGTAACGCGTCGTCTGGTAGATGTCGTACGTACCGCCGTCGCTGGTGACGGTGCCCTTGTACGTCCCCGTGGGCCGGTAGGTGCCCCAGTTGTCGACGATGTAGTACTCCACCAGCGGGTTGGTCGACCACCCGTAGAGAGTCAGATACGCGTTGCCGGACGGGTTGAAGGTGCCCGAGTAGGTCACGCTCCGGCGTCCTCCGGTGCTCCAGCCCTTGCCGGCGACGAAGTTGCCGGTGTTGCTCCATGAGGTGCCGTAACTGCCACCGGAGGCCAGGTTCATGGAGACCGAGCCCGGTGCGTCGGTCCAGAACGAGTAGTAGTAACCGTTGTTGGTGCCGGTCTGGTTCGTGGTGACGACCGTGTCGGCGTTGGCGGTGCCGGGCAGGGCGATCGCGGCCACGGCGACCAGCAGCAGGGTGCAGGCACTGCTGATGAGCAGCCTGAAACGGCCGGCCAACTCGAAGCGGCGGCGCCTGCGGCGCGGCGGGGGTGCGGTGTGTGCGACGGGCGGTGCGGGTGCGGGTACGTGTGCGTGTGCGTGTGCGGGTGCGTCGCTCATATGCGTGCTTCCTCCTCGTCCTCGTGAGGCCGATGGGGCCAGGCAGCGTGACACGCGCCTGAAGGTTGTCGCTGAGCATGCGGTGACGGCGACCGCGCGGTCGCCGTCGCGCGACACGGCCGGACTCCGCGGGTGGTCGTGTCCCCGGGGACCGGAGCCAGGTCACGGTGGCGGCCCACATCGACAGTGGTTGAGCTCTGCCAACGGCGACAGTGTTGATCTGGCCCTGTCAGCTGTCAACACTTTCGGCAGTGAATACGAAATATTCGCGGACCGCACATGTCGGCGGGGAGGCATTCATCCAGCTCACGGCCACCTCTGACCGACGAGATCGAGCCGAGCTGAAAAGAAGCTCCCTAGCGCAAGACGGGAATGCGGATGATCGCTTCGAATGTTTCGAAGATTTTCCCGATCGAGATCGGACCATGACGACTGCCTCAAGAGCCCCCGGGGGAGCGAGATGATCAGCCGAAGCGGCGGAAGAGCTCTTCGAGGTAGTCCTCAAGCCTGCTGGTGAGCAGGGGGGGCGGACGACGGGCAGGGGAGCCTGACGTGCCGTCGGCTGCCCGGAGTTATCCCTCTGCCCGGGGCGTCAGCAGGCGTTTCAAAGTCGGTTCCAGGTTTCCCCAAGGTCTCCCGGGAAGAGTGGTTCTCGCATCCAGCGAGAACCAGCAGCAACCAGCAGGCAGTACCGGAGGAGAGACCCATGCACATCCGTCATGCCCTTACCGCCACCGCCGTCGGCAGTGCCCTGGCACTGGCCGGCATGGCCGCACCGAGCACGGCGATCGCCGCCGCCAAGTACCCCGGCCAGGTCAAGTGCCCCAAGGGCGACTACCAGCTCTGCATCGACGGGGGCCCCGGCGGCTTCACCATCAGCGGCAAGAAGTTCTCCGGCCATGACAACGCCATCCTGCTCAGGAACGTCAAGAACGTCACGGTCTCCGGGAACCAGTTCACCAACCTCAGCGGCTCCACCGGCTACGCCGGGGTCCACGTCAAGAACTCCTCCGGCATCGTGATCAAGAAGAACACCTTCTCCAACCTGCGCAACGGCGGCAACATGCACGGGATCTACCTGGTCAAGACCTCGGGCAGCAGCATCACCGGCAACAAGTTCTCAACGATCACCGGCGACCCCGTGCGGATCAGGGACGGCAGCAAGAACAACACGGTCAGCGGGAACACCTTCACCGGCTCCGGTCAGTACGGCCTGTTCAGCGAATGGGGCCGGCTGGAGAACGGCGAGACCTGCGGAAGCGGCAACGTCTTCAAGAGCAACAAGTACAAGAGCGGCGGCTACGGCGGCAAGAAGATCTCGGTGATCAAGTGGGGCGGCAAGGGCGGAGGCAGCACCGGCCTGAAGCTCACCTGGAGCAACTGCAAGAAGGCGAGCATCACCAACAAGGGCGGCAACACCACCCTCTGACCGTCCCCGCGCCCGAGGCCGACGAGCCCGTGCCGGACGACCCCGATCCGCGAGACGATCTTCGAGGGATCAGCTCCCCGCCCGCTCACGCACCGCCCACGCAACCGGCCTTGGACGAGGAGTCCGGGGCCGGTTGTCGATGTCAGGTGTGGATGTCAGCCGTCCATCAGATCCGGGTAGGGACAGACTTCCAACGGGGCGCTCGGACGGTCGGCCCACTTCCACCAGACGTGTTGATCGGAGCAGCCCCAGACCACACGGCAGGTTCGACTGTCGTCCTCCTCGCGGTGACAGAGCGCCATCGCGCCGGCCTTCAAGGGGCGACCGCACTGGGGACAGGTTGGTACGGACTCGGTCGGCATCCCCGCAACGTACCCCTTGGCACTGGTGGCTTGAGCCCTCAGCTTGGGAAGCTCGGGTTCTCCAGAAGCGATTGCCGGACCGACCCGCGGCAGAGCAGTGACAGTTCCCGCTACTCCCCGCGAGACCTGGCACGAATCCGGCACGTCCGGCGTCCTCACTCAGGAACTCGGCGGCCAAGGGGAGATGGCCGGTTGCTTGCTCCCGAGACAGCCCAACCACCGTTCCAGCAGACTGTTACGAGTGCTCATGCGCGCCGCACCACTCAGTCATTGCATGGAAGAGGGAGCCGTGGAGGGTCCGCGTAAGCAGCGGTCGGTGTACAGCGTCGAGGTGCAACGAGGCGGCCCGGACGGGTGGCACTCCCAGAGGATCAGTCCGGACTGGGTCCACGCCTTCCATGCGGCCGACGCCGCTGTTCAGGCGTTTGATCGGTACATGGACGACTCCGGGGAGAGCGTTGCCTCCCTCGCCCCCTCGGGGGCAAATGGCGTCCCCCGGTCGCGGCGTCCGAGCCTGTGATTGCTCCGACGGACGGTTACTCCAGGAGGTGAAGGTCCAAGCCGCCTTTAGCTTGGACCTTCAGCCGGACGGCACCCGTGCCCGCAAGTGCGCGTACGGCAAGACCTGGCAGGAATGTGACACCAAGCGCTCGGGGTGAGGCTGTGACCTGCATAAATGTCGGGCGCAGGGTGCCTCGCCTGGAAGAATTCCTCTCCCGGGTTCTCGCGCGTTCGCGTGGTTTCCCGTCCTGATGTGTGCTGAATCCGTTCTGAACCGGGGCTACTCGGCAGGCGGTCGGCAGCGGGTCTTCGTGACAGACACGAAGGATCGGCGGCACCCCGCTTGAGGTCTTATGCCGGCAGGGGCGCTAATCCACATCGATGCCGTACTCCTGGACCAGTTCCTCCAAGCCGCCTCGGTATCCCTTGCCTCCGGTGACGAACTCCCAGTCGCCGTTCGCGCGGCGACGGAAGGACCCCAGTACGAGGGCGGTTTCGCCGGCGCGGCCGTCGGAGACCTCCAACTGGTCGAGTGGGGTTCCCTCGGAGTCCAGCAGCCGAATACCGGCGTCGGCGAACCCGGACAGGTCGGCCGCGGGGTTGGCGACAGGATCGACCGAGGCGATGACGACGAGGCGATCAGCGCGCGCCGGTAGAGCATCGAAGGAGACGTGGATGGCGGCTCTGTCCGGCGCGACGGGGATGAGCGCGCGGACCGTGCCGTCGGGTGTCCGGGGGTTGTTGAAGAAGACGAAGTGGTCGTCGTCCAGCACCCGGTTGCCGTGGCAGACGAGCGCGCACACGTCCAAGGCGACGCTACCCGACCAGTACATGCCCAGCACGTTGTGGTCGTCCGTGCTGGACTCACTGTCCGGCGCTGTCCGCTGGGCGGGCACCGAGCGTTCGCCGCTGCCCAGTCGCCCGCGCAGTCCGTGGCGGTGCAGCAGGTCGACCAGTTCGGAGCCTGCCACCAGTTCCAAGGGCTTGCCGTTGGCGAAGGTGTGCGAGCCGGGGCCGAATGCGGACGTCGTGACCAGGACACCCTTGTTGGCGCCAGCGTCCTGGACGGTGCCGTACAAGTCGCGGACGGCTGTCGGAGGCACGGTGTTGCGGTAGCGCTTGACCTGTACGACGATCTTGCCGCCGCGAATCGGGGTCGGGTCCAGCGCATCGACGTCCACGCCACCGTCGTTCGAGCGCTGTGTGGTCACGGCTTGCATGCCCATGGCCCGGAACAGATCGGTGACCAGCGCTTCGAAGGCGATGGGATCCATCTCGTACAGATCCGGCTCTTCGTCGCCTCCATGGGTGACGACACCGTTACCGACGTCTTCGGGAACACGGCCGGGCCGCACGGGCGCGTACTGATCGGGGCGCGAAGACAGTTGCCCCCGGAGTCCGTCCACCAGGCAGTTGACAGCGTTCACCTGTTCCAGATGCAGCTCGGCGAAAGTCGAACGCGGGGCCATGACAGTGCCGAGGAACATGGGTGCCCGTCGGCCGGTCGTCGGGTCGTGATCGTCCACGAACCCGTTCAACGCGACCGATTCCAGTGCACCGAACTCATCGGCTGCGAAAAGATCACGCAGAACCAACAGGAGACACTGTGCGAGTACGTCCCGGTACAGGGCGCGGCGCTGCGTGACAGGTCGGGGCGACTCCTTCTCCTGATCGGCGTTGATCATGTAGCGCACCGACTTCGCCTCCGGGACGACGTCGTACTTGGGCAGCTCCCAGTTCAGTACCAACTGGCGCGCACCGGAGTCGTACGCTGCGGACACCTGACGGGGCAGGTCCTCCGGCCAACCGGTCGAGGCGTAGAGGGCGGCGGAGAAATACTCCACCGCGGCCTCGGGATCTCCGCTGCGAAGCCCTGTCGTCATCTCTGCGATGCCGGCGTTGTGCCGACGGATCTCGCCCAGCTGGGTTTCGGCCCACTGCTGGTACTGCAGCTGGTAGGTGGCCAACTGGTGCTGACGCTGTGCTTCCGCAGCCTGTGCGGCCTGCCAGTCGCGCTCGAACCTGGACCGGGCCTCCGCCTGTGCCTGAGCTCGCCGTGCGGCGGTCCAACCACCCTGCGGCTGGTACTGGTTCGGGTCCGGCATGCGGATGGGGTGCGCGAGCTGTCCCGGGGAGAATGCCTCGATCTGCTCCGCCCGAGCCAGTGTGTCGGCCCGGAACGCCGGAGCCCGGCACCCTGCCGCCAACAGACCCTGCAAAGACTCGACCCGTGCGTCGAGTTCCTCCGTGCGTCGCCGGGCCTCCGCCTCGCGCTGCTCCCGGTAGGCCGCTCTCTGCTCGCGGTGGCCGCGCGCGAGCTCTCGCTGGTAGGCGCGTTGTTGCCTCTCCTGATTCCGCTGGTATCTGGCTTGCGCCTCACGTTGACGTTGCTGTTGGCGCTGCGCTTCAGCCCAGACACCGACCAACCCATTGGAGCGACGGCTCATGCTCTACAGGCCCTCCCCACCAGAGACTCGGCGTGCGTGCACCAAGCCCTGGCCCCATAACCAGCAGTGATGGGGCGACTCTAGTCGGCAACGATCGACTCGCCCATCCACTTGGCACAGATGGTCGATGTCTCCTCCGGGCGCATGGCATCCACTTGTCGACCCGGCCCGTCAGAGAGAAAGCGTGCCACTTGCCAGGGATTTGACACTCCTTTCTTTGGGGTGGGTTGACCGATGGGGCGACGGTGCCCGTGGGCTGTGGCATGGCGGCATGCCAGCCACGAACGGGGCCACCGTGTGCCGGGGCGGAGAGAGGCCCTGCCGTCTTCGAATCAGTAGAGAAAGTTGTAACTCAGACGCCGCCCCACCTGTTTGCGCGGCCTCTCAGTCGCTGTGCCTCGAAGTTGATTGCTTATCGTGGCTGGTAGGAGAGCACTGGGTCAGCCCAACCGCCGAGGCGACGTGACAGCCCAAAGCGTGAAGGCAACCACCAGCGTCGCCGGACGTGATCGGCAGTGACCGAGGACCATTGAGGGCCGGCAAGGTCTTCCACGCCCCACCATGTCTTGACGGCCTTGTTCCCGCCCAGTTTCAACAGGGGCCAACGAGGAAGATGCAACCCGCTGAAGAACATTGAGACGTCATCGCCGCACTTGGTGGTGTAGAAGTACCGCTCAACATCCGTGTAGCTGGCTCCAAGACCGCACTCCAAACCCATGGTCCCACCGAGCCATGACAGGGAAAGCCTTCCCCCGGCCGGGATTGAGGGCACCAGCACTGGGTTGAACCACACTTCTCCGTTGAGTCCTCTTGTGAGCCCCGTTCTCACGGTCTGGGCAACAACGATGTTTGTCGCCGGACCTGTTCCGACGTTGACGAGCCACCACTTGGGCTCGCCGGAATCGCCCTGCCTGCTCTCCCACATGAACTGCAAGACGGGCATGTGGGAACGGCGGCTGGACGCGTACGACAGGGCTAAAGAGCCCAGCGACACAAGGACGGCAAGCACAGAGATCAGAATGGTCAGCATCGCCCCTCCCATACGCACGACGAGTGCGGGACCTCCATACCCGCTCCTATGCGGCCGAACTCGTCGGGCGATCAACCCGTGGTCCCTGAAGGAGACACTGTCCTTCCTGGAGGCCGCGCGCCGCGACCCCCTCTATGCCGCGTTCGTGCCGGCCGTCTGCATGGGGCTGCGGCGCGGCGAGCTGGTGGGCCTGCGCTGGGCAGACACAGCGTCGCAGGGGAACGCTCTACGACGACGACCCCAAGAGCCGCCGCCGGGCCGTTCCGATGCCAGCCCTGTGCATCGCGCCGCTGCGATGGCACCGCCTGCGGCAGTGGGAGATGTTCGCGACCACAGGCGTCGCCTGGTCCGAGGACAGATACATCTTCGCGACGAGAAACGGCCGACCGGTAGAGGCCACGCAACGTCGACCAGTCCTTCGCCCGGGTCGCAGCTGACGCCGATCTGCGAGTGGTCCGGCTGCACGACGCCTGGTACGGCTGCGCGGCGCTGGTGATCGCCGCTGGCGTCGTGCCGAGGGCCATCATGGAAATCCTCGGACACAGCCAAGATCAGCATCACGATGGACGTGCACACGCACGTCGTGCATGACACGCAGCGGGAGGCGATCAGCCACATGGACCGCCTACTCAAGCGCCGTCTGTCGGGTACCTGAGACGCGACTGCCGTCAAATGGTGCCGTGAAAAGGCCCCGGACCATGATCGGTCCGGGGCCTTTCGACTGGTGCCCCCGGCAGGATTCGAACCTGCGACACCCGCTTTAGGAGAGCGGTGCTCTATCCCCTGAGCTACGAAGGCCGGGGTTTGAGGAGAGCCTTGTCGGGAGCTCAGTGGCTGAGCTTCGACTCCGCTCGACAAACCCGCTGGTCGGAGGGTTCCTGCTGCGATCGTCCGGTGGGTTGGGGCGATCGGTGCGGCGGGAAGCTGGCCGACCACTGACAGACTAGCGGATGTGCCACCCGGGGTTCGCCCCTGTTGTCTTCTGTCTCCTGTGGGTCTGCTCTGAGCTGGGGGTTTGGTGGAGGCCGGCGGGGACGTCCGGGGGCGGGGGGTGGGGGGTGTTCGGTTCGCTTAGCTTGCGGTAGAAGGCCAGGTGGCGTTGGGCCGCGGTGGGCCAGGTGTGGTGGGCGGCCAGGGTTCGGCCCGCTGTGCGGCGTACCGCGTCGTTGTCGGTCAGGGCCGCGGCCAGTTCGGTGGCGAGGGACCGGGGGGTGGTGGCGAAGCGGGCCGTGGGGCCGAATACCTCGCGCAGGACCGGCAGGTCGCGGACGACCAGGGGGATTCCGGCGGCCAGGGCTTCCATCGCGGCGAGGCCGAAGCCCTCCTTCACGGAGGGGAACGCGAAGGCGGCCGCGGCGGCGACGAGCGGGGGGAGGTCGTCCTCGGGGACCTGGCCCAGGACGACCGGTTCCACGCCGAGTTCGGCGGCGCGGGTCTCCCAGCGGGCTCGGTAGTCGCGGTAGTCGAAGAGGGTCTCGCCGCCCGCGATCACCAGCCGTACCTCGGGCCGCTCGGCACGCAGGAGCGCGTATGCCTCCAGAAGGTCCAGGGAGCCCTTGCGGGGTTCGATTCCGCCTACGGTCAGCACATAGCGGCCCAGGCGGGAGCGCCAGGCGTCGCGGGCCGCCGGGTCGGTGGTGGCGAAGCGCTCGTAGGCCACTCCGTTGGGGATGACCTCCGCCTTCAGGCCCCAGCCCTGGGCCAGTTCGTCCGCGACCGACCGGGAGACGCAGATATGGGCGTACGGCTCGACGATGGCCCGTTCGTGGCAGGCGGCCAGTTCGGGCGTGGTGAAGTGGTCGAGGTGATGGACGGTGCGGACACAGCGGTCCACCGCGTTGGCGCTGATGCAGTCCTGGGCGTGGACGATGTCGTACGGCGACGGGTCGAAGGCCTCGCGCAGGGTGGCGATGGAGCGGAGGATGCGCGCGCCGACGGTCTCGTCCGACGGCCCTTCCGGGAACGGCACGATCCGTACGCGTACGTCCGGGCCGACCTCGCGGAAGAAGCCCGAATCGCCGCCCCGCCCCAGCGACCAGACGGTGACGTCCGCTCCGGCCGCGGCCAGGGCCTCCGCGAGCGCGAGCGTGTGCACGACGCCGCCGCGCGGCTTGGTGGAGTAGCTGAGCAGGGCGATCTTCATGAGGGGATCTTCCGGGACTGCGCGGGGATCTCCCCGGTCTCCTGGTACACGGGGATCCGGCGCTCGGCGGTCTCGTACGGTTCCGGGGCGCCGCTCGCCGGTCCGGGCTCCCGGCGCGCGGGACTGCCGTCGGCCGCCGGTTCGGGCTTCCTGTACGGGGGACCGCCATTGGCCGCCGGTTCGGGCTTCCTGTACGGGGGACCGCCATTGGCCGCCGGTTCGGGTTTCCCGTGTGCGGGACCGTCACCGCTCGCCCATCCGGTCTCGCGGTACGCGTCCGGGCGGCGTTCGTCCAGGTGGCGCAGGACTCGGCGGGCGCGGTCCAGCTCGGCGGCCACGTCGACCTCCGCCACGGCCAGGCCCGCCTTGGCCCAGGTCCGGGCGAGGATGTCGCCGCCCGGTCCGACGACCTTCGACTGGCCGAGGAACCGCATGCCGCCCATGGCGCCGGTCTGGTTGGAGGAGGCGAGGACGACCTGGTTCTCGGCGGCGCGCGCCTGGTCGTACAGGTCGAAGAGCTTGGCCTGCCGGTCCTGGGCCATGCGCGGCGCGCGGTTGGTGATGCTGGTGGGCCAGGCGGAGAGACAGGCGAGGATCTCGGCGCCGTCCAGGGCCAGGGAGCGGGCGGACTCGGGGAACGTCTTGTCGTAGTCGATCAGCATGCCGAGCCGGCCCACAGGGGTGTCGAAGGCGGCGAAACGGTCCCCCGGCGCGTAGGCGGCGACCTCCCCGGCCGGAAGGTGCACCTTGCGATGGCGGCCGAGGACGCCGTCGCCGCTGACGCACACGGCGGAGTTGTAGCGCTCGTCGCCGCCGTCCTCGCAGTAGCCCACGCAGACGACCATCTCGGCGGCGAGCCGGGCGACCCGCAGGATCAAGGGGTCGTCCGGCTTGAGGGCCGGGGGGAGCGCCTCCGGGTCCGGATGGCGCAGATCGGCCAGATAGCCCCCGAGCGCGGCGTCGGGCAGGACGAGCAGCCCGGCGCCCGAGCGGCGCGCGTCGTCGATGAGTTTGGCGATACGGGCGAGATCGAACTCCAGGTCACGGCCGAAGTGGGCGGCGGCGGCCGCGATCCGGACTGTGCTCATCGGTCGTTCAGCGCTCCTCGGTCACTTCGCGGACTGCCTTGTGGCGGTTCACTTGTGGCGGTTTACTTGTACGGGTTCACTTGTGGGGGTTCATTCGGCCTTGTGGGGATTCACTCGCCGACCGCGCCCGCGTACGTATAGGTCTCCGGACGCCGGTCGCGCAGATGCCCCATGGAGCGGCGAGCGGTCTCCAGGGCCTGGGCGACGTCGAGTTCGGCGATCGCCAGGCCGGCCCCGACCCCGGTGTCGGCGAGGATCTCGCCGCCGGGGTCGACGACCTTGGCACTGCCGACGAAGCGTAGCGACCCGAAGGTACCCGACTGGTTCGAGGAGACCCACACGATCTGGTTCTCCAGGGCGCGCGCCCGGTCGAAGAGGTCGAAGCGGCGCTTCCAGCGGTCGTTGACGAGATCGGGGGCGGCGTTGGTGCGCGCTCCCGGCCAGGCCGAGACGACCACACCGATCTCGGCCCCGTCGAGGGCCAGCGCGCGGGCGGACTCGGGGAAGGCCTTGTCGTAGCAGATCAGCATGCCGATCCGGCCGACCGGTGTGTCGAAGGCGTGGAAGCGGTCCCCGGACGCGTAGCTGGCGTCCTCGCTCAGCGGCTGGTGGACCTTGCGGTGATTGCCCAGCACCCCGTCGCCGTTGACGCAGACCACGCTGTTGTAGCGCCGCCCGTCGGTGCCCGCCTCGCAGTAGCCGGCGACGACGGTCAGCTCACCGGCCAGCGCGGCCAGCCGGCGGATCTCGGGGCCGTCGAGGGCGAGCGCCGGCGGACCCGCGTCCAGCTCGGTGTCGTTGTCGAGGCTGAGCAGATAGCCGCCCAGGCAGGCCTCCGGCAGGGCGAGCAGCCGTACGCCCTCGGCGCGGGCCTCCTTGATCAGCCGTTCGGCGACGGCGAAGTCCTCTTCGAGATCGCGGCCGAACTCGGCGGCGACGGCCGCCATACGGAGCGTGCTCATGCGGTCCCCATTCCGGTCACCGGACCGGCGACCGCGTCTGTGATCTCTCCGTCGGGCCAGCGCAGCCCCACGCCTTGTCCCGCGGTCAGCTCCCCGCACACCGCGCCCGTGGCGGGCCCGGCGGGCAGCGGCGCGGCGCCCGGTCCGTCCGCGGTGAGCATCGCGAAGCCGGGGAAGCAGGTGAGCCAGTCGCCCATGGCCGTGTCCGGCGGGCGGGGTACGGCCGCCATGTCGAGTACGGCGCCGCAGCCGCTCGCCTCGGCGAGCATGCCCAGGGTCCCGGCGATCCCGGCCATGGACACGTCCTTCGCCGCGGCGGGCCGGGCGGCGGCGACCGCCCCGGTCATCGTGCGGAGTTCGTCCGTACGGCGGTGGGTGGACGAGTCCCACTGGCGGCCCCGGTAGCCCGCGCGCCAGCCGCCGCCGAGGTCCGCGGTGAGCCGTACGGCGTGCCCGGACCGTCCGCCGCCGCCCGGCACCGGACGGTCCGTGCGGCCCAGCGCGGTCACGGACAGGGCGGCCGGTACGCCGAGCTGGGTGTGCCCGCCGAGGACCGGTACGCCGTACGCCTCCGCGGCCCGCCCGAGTCCGGCGAGGATCCGGCCGATGTGCGCCGCGTCCTTCGCGCCCACGGCGTCCAGCAGCCCGACCGGTACGGCGCCCATCGCCGCGAGGTCGTTGACATTGACGAGGACGGAGCACCAGCCCGCCCACTCGGGGTCCCGTTCGACCATGGACGGCACGATCGCGTCGCACGCGGCGATCATGTCCGTGCCGGGGACGGGGGTGCCGTCGTCGCCGACGAACCCGGCGCCGCCGAGGACGGTACGCGCGTCTCCGCGTGAGGCTCCGCCCGCACGCGTCGCTGGTGCCCCGTCCACTCCGCCCGCACGCGTCGCCGGTGCCGGTGCTCCGCCCGTCCAGCCCGCACCATCCGCCGCCGCGCCATTGGCACCGACGGCACCGGTGGCCGGTGCTCCGCCCGCCCCGGCCGCCGGGCCGCCGAAGGCCGGTCCGCGGAGAGTCGCGAGGAGCGGTCCGAGCGCGGACTTGGTGGCCGCCACCTGCGCCGCGATCCGCCCGATCGGCCATCGCATCAGCGTGTGCGGCGCCCGTGCGACCGTGGCCGCGCGTACGGAGCGCCAGCCGAGCCGCTGGAAGAGCGCCTCGTTACGGGTCTGCACGGTCGCGTCGAACCGCAGGACGCCCTCGGCCTCCGCACGGGCGCAGGCCGCGCGGACCAGCGCCGCGCCGATGCCGTGCGGGCCCCGGGCCCGGCGGGCCACGACGAGACGGCCGCCCTGCCACCAGCCGATGTCGGGACCGCCGTCGACCGGTCCGAGACGTACGCCGCCGACCACGGTGCCGTCCCGGTCCTTGGCGACCAGGACGACGGTACGGGCGTCGGCGTCCCGGTCGTCCAGGTCATGGCCGGAGAAGAGCCCCTGCTCATGGACGAAGGTGTCCCGTCGCAGCCGGCGGTAGTCGGACAACTCGCCCGGGGAATAGGCCTCCTCGATACGGAAGACAGGCTGCCGCGCCAAGGTGCTGAGGTCGCCGAGCAGCGCCAGGATGTCGGCCGGGCGTTCGGCCTGGCGGTCCGATGCCGGCGGCGCCGGTGCGGCGGATCCGTCGAGATACACGGCCGTCACCCGCCCGCGGTCTTCAGCACGCTGCACGCCCCGCAGGCCGCGCAGCCCGCCTTCTGGTCGGCGCCGCTCATCCCGGCCGCGCGCAGCTTCGCCGCGACGCCCTCGGTCACGTACCGCAGCACCTCCGCGCTCGGGGCCCCGATCCCGTCACGCGCCGCGAGCGTGCCGCTCATCGGCCGGAACGGGACGACGAAGGGATAGACACCCCGGTCGATCAGCCGCCCCGCGCCCGCGATCAGTTCGTCCGGGTCCTCGCCGAGGCCGACGAGCAGATAGGTGGAGACGCGGTTGGGCCCGAAGACCCGCACCGCCTCGTCCCACGCGGCCTCGTACTCGGCCATCGGCACGGTCGACTTGCCGGGCATCCAGCGGCGGCGCACCCCGTCGTCGAGGGACTCGACATGGATGCCGACGGCCGTCGCCCCGGCGTCGCGCAGCGCGCGGATCCACCCGAGGTCGGCGGGCGGTTCGCACTGCACCTGGACGGGCAGACCGGGCACCGCGCGCAGCACCGCCACGACCGACCGTACGAGATTGCGGGCGCCGCGGTCGGGACCCGCGGTGGTGCCGGTGGTCATGACCATCTGCCGGACGCCGTCCAGCCGTACGGCCGCCTCGGCGACCTCGGCGAGCTGCGCGGGGGTCTTGGCGGCGACCGTCGCGCCGGAGCGCAGGGACTCCTCGATGGTGCAGAACCGGCAGCGGTCGGACTCGGCGTAGCGGACGCAGGTCTGTACGACGGTCGTGGCGAGCACGTCGGAGCCGTGGAGCCGGGCGATCTCCTCGTACCGGACGCCGTCGGCGGTCGTCAGGTCGTAGAACCTCGGCCGTCGTACGGGGGTCAGGGAGAGCCCGGTGTCCGTCAGGGTCCCCGTCTCGTCGCCGAGCCAGACCTTGCCGTCGCGGACCGTGTAGGGGCTGTCGGGGTTGCGGGGCAGCGCGGCGTTGGCACCGTCGACAAGGACATGGCCGTCGTCGCTGGGGCCCGCGCCGTCCGGCCGCCGGACCTCGACGTCCTGACGGATACCGCGCAGGGCGAGCTCGGCGCGGGTCATGATCCGCACGTCGACCGCCGTGCTTGTCGCGGGCGCGGCCCCCGTCGCCGTCGAAGCCGCCGCTCCCGTAGCCGTCGCTGTCGCCGTCGCCGTCGTTGTCGTACTCGTCCTATCGGTGCCAACGCTCACGACGCACCTCTCAGAGCTGGTAGGTGGAGTTGATGATGGCGCCCTTGCGCGCGTAGTGGATGATCGCGTCCTGGACGTCGAGGGGGTGGGTGGGGATGACGCCCTCGATCAGGTCCTCCTCGCGGGCGCCGTGCAGGGAGAGGCCGAAGCGGCAGCAGTAGACCTTGCCGCCCTCGGCGATGAATGTCTTGAGCTGGTTGTTGATGTTGTGCTCGCCGGGGAACGCGGAGTTGCCGACGGTCGGGAAGCCGCGTGTGGCAAGGCAGTTGAGCGAACCCGGGCCGTAGAAGTAGACGGCCGCCTCGAAGCCCTTGCGCAGGGCGCGGGTGGCCTGGAGCACGGCGACGAAGGACACCGAGGACTCGTGGGCGATGCCATGGACGAGGGTGAAGTAGGTCTCCCCGTCCTCGGCCCGGTAGTCGGGGAAGACCTTGGTGGAGCCGTAGATGCTGGAGCCTTCGGGGAGCGAGGGGTGCGCGATCTCGTTGAGGGACTTCTGCTCGATCTCGGAGAGCTCCGCGGTGGGGGCGGTGTCGGACATGGTGTCTGTCTCCTTCTTCGGTACGGGTGGTGGCTGAGGAGCAGTTGTGAGGGGGCGAAGGGCGGTTGTCGTGGTCCCTTGGGATCTGTCGGGTCCCTCGGGGTCTGTCGGGTCCGTCGGGGTCCGTCCGGGCGAGCCGGGGTCAGTCGTAGAGCGCGGCGAAGGTGTCCCGGAAGACGAGTCCGCCGAGTTCGCCGCCGCCGGTCGCCTCGGCGAGCCGGGCGTACTCACCGGTGAAGTCGCCCCACGGCTGGTCGCTGGCGAAGAGCACCCGGTCATGGCCGATACCGCGACGCTCGATCTCCTGGGCCAGCCAGCGCGGTGTGAAGCCGATGGCCCAGGAGAGGTCGGTGTAGACGCGCTTGCCGGACTCGATCCAGTCGAAGAACCGCGAGCCGGCGAGCTTGATGTGGCCGCTCATCCCGCCGCCGAAGTGCACCAGGTGCACGGGGACCTGATCGGCGTACCAGTCCACCAGATTGCCGACCTCGTCGATGTCCGAGGCGGCACCGGGGGAGGTGTGGACATGGACGACGAGTCCGTGCCGCGCGGCCGTACGGAAGATACGGTCCAGCTGCGGCCGGCAGGCCGGGTCCGTGGGGCGTCCGCCGAGCAGGAAACTGAGCTTGAGGGCCCGTACGCCGTCCTCCCCGGCCAGGGCGAGGGCCTGCTCCGTACGGTCGGCGTCCTCCGGGCGCGGCGAGACCCACAGTCCGGCGCGGACCCGGTCGTCGCTCTGGGCCGCCTCGACCACCAGCTCGTTGAAGCGGAACGCGACGGCGGGGTCCGGTACGCCGTAGTTGGGGATCACCAGGGCGCGTTCCGTGCCCTCGGCGTCGAGGTCGGCGAGGAACTGTTTGACGGTGGCGCGGGCGGTGGTGTCCGGGTTGACGGGGGGACCGCCGTAGAAGGGATACGCGGGGAGGACACCGATGTGGCGGTGTGCGTCGAAGACGGTTTCGGGTGCCATTCCGGGTGCCATTCCGGGTGCTCCTTTCGGCCCGGGGGCCTGTCAGCCCAGGGGAAGTGCGGAGGCGACGGAGTCCGGCGCCCCGGTGAGGGCGCCGCACACGTCGGCGAGGCGGCGGCTCGCGTCGATGTGGTCCGCGAGGAACCCGGCGTCCCGGCCGACGGCCTCGAAGCGTCCGGAGCCCCATGAGTACTGCCAGGGCAGGCCCAGGAAGTAGAGACCGGGCGTGCTGGTGGCGCCGCGCCGGTGCATCGGGTAGCCGCGGCCGTCGAAGGCGGGTATCTCGATCCACCGGTGGTCGCGGGTGAAGCCGGTGGACCAGACGACGGAGGTGATCCCGGCCTCGGCCGGATCGAGTTCGGCGAGGTGCTCGGAGGGCTCCCACACCGGTACGTACCGTGCCTCGCGGGGGGCCTGGATCCCGTGCGCGGAGATATGGGCGTCGATGGCGTCCTTGATGGACTCGGCCACCGCGTCCGCCCGGTCCAGATTGACCTTCAGATCGTCCGCGAACTCCAGCGTCGTAGGACCCGGTGTCGTAGCACCCAGCGTCGTAGCACCCGGCGTCGTAGCACCCGGCGTCGTAGGACCCAGGGCGCTTGTGATGCCGGTCAGCCGCCCGTACAGGCGCATTCCGTCGCGGGCGAAGGCCCGCAGGTCGATGTCGCGGCCCCCGTCGCGCCCGGTGACGTAGTGGTTGACGCGCATCCGGACGGCGGCGGCGTCGTCGAAGCTGTCGATGCCCTTCGCGTAGTGCCCCATCTCGTCGAGCCAGGCCACACAGTCCCGGCCCCGGTAGAAGCGGGCGACGCGAGGCGCGCTGCCGACGGCGAGGTGCACCTGTCGGCCCGCGAGATGCAGATCCTCGGCGATCTGGCACCCGGACTGACCGGTGCCGACGACCAGTACGGCGCCCTCGGGGAGCTGGTCCGCGTTTCGGTAACGGGAGGAGTGGATCTGCCCGATACCGGCGGGCAGGCGCTCGGCCATCCGCGGGACGGACGGGGTGTGGTACGGGCCGGTGGCCACCACCACCTGGTCGGCGGTGAACTCGCCTTCCGTGGTGGTCAGTTCGAAGCGGCCGCCGGGGGCGCGCCGCAGCCCGGTCACCGTCACGCCCTCCACCAGCGGCGGGCGGAAGAAGGCCACATAGTCCTGGAGATACCGGACGATCTCGTCACGGACCATGAAGCCGTCCGGGTCGTCCCCCTGGTACGGGAAACCGGGCAGTCTGCACTGCCAGTTGGGGGTCACCAGACAGAAGGAGTCCCAGCGCCGCTCACGCCACTCGTGACCGACCTGATGGGCCTCGACCACGACATGATCGATGCCGTGGCGGCGCAGGTGGTAGCTGAGCGACAGACCGGCCTGCCCGCCGCCGACCACGGCGACGGGGTAGTGGGCCCCGGCGAGCCGCACCGCCGGGCGCGGAGCCGGGCCCACCGCAGGGCTCACCGTCGCGCTCATCGCGTGCTCCCGTCGGCGTTGACGAGGGATTCGACGATGACCTTGAGGACGTCGACGGCCCTGTGGACCTCGGCGACCTCGTCGACCCTGGTTCTGTCGACGGCGACGGCGGAAGCGGAGCCGGAAGCGGCGGCCGTGTCGGCGGCGTAGGCGTGCGCATAGGCGGCGGCGGTCCGCTCGATCTGGGCGAGCTGGTCGGACGCGCCGGTGCAGTGGAAGCCGAACTTCTCCTTCACCCGTTCACCGGCGATACCGAGTGCCGTGCGGCTGCGCTCCACGAAGTCGGTCAACTCGTATTCGCCGCCGGCCGTGAAGTAGTCCTCGACTACGGTGGAGGGGGAGTAGCAGCGCTGGGTCGCGCCATCGGGCCAGCGCACATGGAAATAGATCTCAGGCATGAAGTCCTCCATGCGAGGCGCCGAGGCCGTGACCTCGCCGCTGCTTGTGATGACAACTTCAGCCACCGGCGATTACCGAACCGAGTCATCCGGAATAAAGCGGAGTTACAGGATCCTCACACCGGGTGAGTCTCCCTGTACGCGGAGTTGCCTCGGAGGCAAAGTCCGTACGCGCCCCGGGGCAGGGCGAGGCAGGGCAAGGGCAGCACGGGTGTGCGGGGGGTTTGCGCCATACGGTCGGTTTGGCTCAAGCCGTGGGCGTGCCGCGGCCGAAGGAAGGGTGTTCGTCGCCCGCGGGCCCGGTTCGCCGCGGGCGGTTCCGCCTTCTCAAGGAGCACGTATGCGCCTGAGCGCGCGCTGGGCACCGACCGCCCTTCTGCTACTCGTTCCCCTGATCAGTGGCGCCGGTGTGAGCAGTCAGGCCGGTATGAGCGGTGACGTCCGCTCGAACGGGGACGCCGACCTGGGCGGTGACCTGGGCGGTGACCTGAGCGGTGACCTGGTCCGTGACCTGGGCGGTGACGTCCGCCGGAGCGGTGACGCGGGCCTGGACGGTGACGGAGGCCTGGGCGGTGACCTCGGAAGCGCCGGTGCGACGGCCGGGGCCCGGCAGGTTCCCGTACCCGTCGAGCGTTCCGTCAGCGCGATTCCCGGCCAGTACATCGTCACGCTCAAGCCCGCGTTCTCGGCGGCCACGGTGGTACGGCAGCTCGGGGTCAAGCCTCTGTTCACCTACGGGACCGCGCTGCGCGGGTTCGCCGCGGCCCTCACCGGGGACCAGTTGCGCGCCGTACGGGCGTTTCCCGCCGTCCAGGCCATCGAGGAGAACGCGCGGATCAGCGTCGGCTCGCCGTCGGCCGAGCGAGCGCGGTCCGTGGAGAAGCCGGTCGGGAGGGCGGTCGGGAAGGCAGTCGGGACGGCGGTCAAGGCCGAGAGCTGGGGGCTCGACCGGATCGACCAGCGGAAGCTGCCCCTCGACAACGACTTCACCGTGACCGGTACGGGCAGTGGCGTCACGGCGTACATCGTCGACACCGGTGTCGAGACCGCGCACAGCGAGTTCGGTGGCCGTGCCACCGTCGGTTTCGACGCCATCGGCGACGGACGCAACGGGCAGGACTGCAACGGCCACGGCACCCATGTGGCGGGCACCACCGGCGGGGCGACCTACGGCGTGGCACGCTCGGCCTCCCTGGTCGCAGTCCGCGTCCTGAACTGCCAGGGGAAGGGCGACTGGGCCGGGGTCATCGCCGGATTCGACTGGGTCGCGGCCAACGCCAGGCAGCCCGCGGTCCTGAACGCCTCCATCGGAGGATCCTCGTCCACGGCGGTGGACAGCGCCGTCGACGCCGTCACCGCCACGGGCGTCCTGCCCGTCGTCGCGGCCGGCAACGAGTCCCAGGACGCCTGTGGTGTCTCGCCCGCAGGAGCCACGTCGGCGCTCGCCGTGGGAGCCACCGACAACCAGGACGGCGAGGCCCGCTTCAGCAACTACGGTCGCTGTCTGACGACCTACGCCCCCGGTGTCGCCATCGTCTCCGCCAAACTCGGCGGCGGCTCCAGCACGCTCAATGGCACCTCCATGGCCAGCCCGCATGTCGCCGGGGTCGCCGCCCTGTTGAAGGCGAAGTACCCGACGGCCTCCCCGGCGGAGCTCACCGGCTGGCTCACCAAGACGTCGACCAAGGATGTGGTCCGTCCCATCAGCACGGGCTCGCCCAACCGGCTGCTCTACACCGGCGGACTCTGACGGACTCCGGCGGACTCCTACGGGCCGTAGCCGGGCCGACTCCCCACCGGGGGTCGGCCCTTCCCGTCCACTGGCGATGAGTTTCCGCGGGCGGTGGAGTCGTAGTCGTACTCGTTGGTGTGTACGCGTGCGTACGCGCTGACAGATGGCGACGAGTGAGAGACGAGTGAGGAGAGCGGACCCATGCTGCTCAAGGACAAGACCGCGGTGATCTACGGCGGCAGCGGGGCCATCGGCAGCGCCGTGGCCCGGACCTTCGCACAGGAAGGAGCGCGCGTCTTCATCGCCGCCAGGACCCCCGCGCCGCTGGAGCGGGTCGCCTCCGAGATCGGGGACGAGGGCGGCGCTGTCGAGGCCGCCGTGCTGGACGCGCTCGACGAACAGGCCGTGGACGCGCACGCCGCCGATGTCGCCGCGCGGGCCGGCGGCATCGACATCTCGTTCAATCTGATCTCGCACGCCGATGTGCAGGGCACCCCGCTCGCGGAGATGCCGTTCGCGGACTTCCAGCAGCCCGTCATGACCGCCCTGCGGACGAACTTCCTGACCGCGCGGGCCGCCGCGCGCCATATGATCCCCCGCCGCTCGGGCGTGATCCTGATGTTCGGGGGGTACGGCGACCCGAGGCCCGACTGGAATCTGGGCGGGCTGCAAGTGGCGCTCCAGTCCGTCGAGGCACTGCGCCGACAGCTCGCCGGTGAGCTGGGACGCTATGGAATCCGGGCGCTGAGCATCCAGACGGCGGGAATCGTGGACACCATCCCCGAGGACTTCGAGGGCGGCGAGGAGATCATCGAGGACACCGTGTGCCGGACGCTGCTCAAGCGGGCCGCGACGCGGCAGGACGTCGCCGACGTGGCGGCCTTCGCCGCCTCCGACCGCGCCCGGTCCATGACCGCGACCGCGTTCAACATCACGTGCGGAACGGTGGTCGACTGACCTCGCCCGAGGTCGGCCGAGGCGGAAGCCGGGCGGAAGACGACCGGAGGCCGGGCGGTTCGACCGGAAGGCGGCGGTCGAGTAGCGTCGCGGCGGGCTGACCGGCCCCTGGACGCTGAGAGAGGTGCCGAGGTGCCCGAGCCGCACATCCTGACCGCGCCGGGGGCGCCCTTCGCCGTCGTACGGGCCGAGAACGGTTCGCTCATGTACGCCGACGGACCGCGCACCCTGCGCGAGTTCGTGGAGGCGACCTGGGCGTACGGCGACCGGCCGTTCCTGGTGGCGGAGAGCGGGACGTACACGTACGGGGAGTTCTTCGCCGCCGCCTCCGCGCTGGCCAACCGTCTGCTCGACGTCTACGGGCTCCGCCCCGGCGACCGTGCCGTCGTCGCCATGCGCAACCACCCCGAGTGGCAGATCGCCTTCTGGGCTGCCCAGTTGGCCGGGCTGGTCGCCGTACCGCTCAACGCCTGGTGGACCGAGGACGAGTTCACGTACGCCCTGGACGACTGCGCACCGCGCGTCCTGCTGGTGGACGGCGAGCGGCTGCCGCGCGTGGCGCGCTGGGCCGAGCGCGAGGGCGTCCGGATCCTCGTCTTCCACCGGAACGCGGACGACGCGGACCGAGGAGACCTGGCAGACCAAGGAGAGCTGGCAGACCAAGGAGACGTGGCAGACCAAGGAGACCTGGGGGAGCGGATCGCGGGGATCGAACGGAACGGGCGGATCGAGCGGTACGAGGATCTGCCCGCCCCCGATCCGTTCACCGCGCCGCCCGATGTCGAGGTACGGGCCGAGGACGACGCCACCATCATCTACACGTCCGGAACCACCGGGCGGCCCAAGGGCGCTGTCGCCACCCAGCTCGCCCAGGCCGGTGCGGCCATGAACCCGCGCTACCACGCCGCCGCCTCCGCCCTCGCGCGCGGACAGATCCCCGGGCAGGGGCCCGCGCCCGTCGCGCTGATGACGTACCCCTTCTTCCATGTGGCCGCGTTCACCTGTCTCTACTCGGCCATGGCCGTCGGCGGCACGCTCGTGCTGATGCGCAAGTGGGACGCGCGGCAGGCCCTGCGGCTGATCCGTGAGCACGGGGTGACGTACTACGCGGGTGTCCCGGCCACCGCGCTCCAGCTCCTGGACGCGGCGGAGACGGAGACGGTGGAGGCCGGGTCCGGGTCCGAGGCCGGGGCCGGTGCCACGCCCGGGGCCGGTGCGGAGAGCGACGCGCTGGAGACGCTGACCCTGTTCAGCACCGGTGGCGCCGCCGCCCCGCCCGCGCTGGTCGGCCGGCTCACCGCCCGCTACGGCGGGCGCGTCGAGCCCCGCAACGGCTACGGCCTGACGGAGACCTGCGGCGGGGTACTGGCCGTCTTCGGCGAGGAGTACCGGCGCTTCCCCGACAGCGTGGGCCGGCCGACGCCCGCCACCGAGGTACGGATCGCCGGACTGGCGGGTGAGTCCGCGCTGGGTGGGTCCGCGCCCGGTGGCTCCGCGCCGGGTGAGCCCGCATCGGGAGCGGCCGTACCGGGTGAGCCCGTACCGGAGGGCCAGGTCGGCGAGCTCTGGCTGCGCGGCCAGGCGCTCGTACGCGGCTACTGGCGTGACGAGGCCGCCACCGCCGAGGCATTCACACCCGACGGCTGGTTCAGGACCGGCGATCTCGCGCGGGTGCGCGACGGCCGGGTCACGGTGGTGGACCGGATCAAGGACATGATCGTCAGGGGCGGTGAGAACGTGTACTGCGCGGAGGTCGAGGCCGTGCTCCACGCCCATCCCGAGGTCGTCGACGCCGCTGTGCTGGGCATTCCGCACCCGGTGCTGGGCGAGGAGGTCGCGGCGGTGGTACGGCTCAGACCGCGCGCCGAGCCGGGCCGCGGTCCGGACTCCCGGCCGGACACCAACGCCGACACCAGCGCCAACGGCGACACCAACACCCACACCCACACCCACACCCACACCAACGCCGACACCGGCCCCGGCGCCAACACCGACGCCGAGGAGTTGCGCGCGCATGTCGCCGCCCGTCTCGCCGCCTTCAAGGTTCCGGCCCATGTGCTCGTACGGGAGGACCCGCTGCCGCGCAATCCGGCCGGCAAGATCCTCAAGCGCGAGCTGCGGACGGAGGTACTCAGGGCCGTGACACCCGCACCCTGAAATTCCCGCCGGGCTCCTTCGCCATCACGGTGATCCGGATGTCGTGCTCGCTGTCGACGAAGGTGTCGCCCGGCAGATAGAGCGCGTCCGACAGTTCCGCGTGCACATTGGGGCGCCGGGTGCAGCCGCCGCTGTTCTCGCGGCTGTCCGAGACCGCGATCGGGCCGCGTCCGGTGTCGACCGTGGAGTCCACCCGGTAGATCAGGACGCCGGGCTCGCAGACCGCCTCGTCGTTGCCCTCCCTGGTCCGTACCTCCACCGCGTAACCGGACTCCTTGGAGAGCGGTACGAAGGTCACCTTGGGGCCGCCCGTCCTCGCCAGCGGCTCCAGCAGATACTCGCTGACCCCGGCCACGGACGCGCAGCGGATCTGTTCGTCGTCGAGCCAGCCGAGCTTCCACTTGTGCCAGCCCAGCAGATCGTTGTTGGCGCCCCAGTCCTCGGACATGATGTCCCAGTGTCCGACCGAGCTGCCGCCGTCCATGGTGTAGAGGTCGGGCAGGCCGAAGACATGACCGTTCTCGTGCGGCAGCACCCGGTAGCCGGTGTCGCGGTACGAGCCCGAACCGTCGTCCTGGCGGCTGTAGACGAAGGACGTGTTCGCGAGCGGCGCGCCGTCGGCCTCGGGTGCCTCCGAGTTGCCGGAGAAGGTGACGGACAGGACGGTGTCGAGCGCGGACGGCCCGGCGTTGGGCGTGACCAGGACGTTGAGCAGGTCGTACGCGGCGAAGTCGACCCGGCTGTCGGCGGCGGACACGATGTCCTCGACGAGCCGCCGGTAGCCGGGCTCGTACGGCGCTCCGCGCTCTATCCCGTACGCCGCGAACGACAGCGGCATCCGCAGCCAGTCCGTCAGCGGGGCCTCGGCCTGGTAGTCGAGCCGCCCGTAGGAACTGGTCCTGAACCACTGCGACGTCTTCGGGAAGAATTCGCCGAGCCGGTCGAGGGCCGTTCCCGGGCCCTGCGCGTCCGGGAAGTCGATCATGAGATTGAGTGCGCGGACCGTGCCGGTGGAGGGGGAGTAGCCGGGCGGGGTGGGCAGCCCCTCCGACATCTGTACGGTCGAGGTGGGCGCGATACGGCACTGGGTGAGGGAGGCGTCCCGGCCCGCGGCGACGGAGCCCGCGGAGGCGCGGGTGGGGCCGGGGAGCGTGCCGCTGGCCGTGGTCAGTGCGGCGAGGGTGAGGGCGGTGAGCCCGGCGAGGGCGCCGAGACGGTGGGAACCCCAATGAAAACGGCCGTGGCCTCTGCCGCCGGCGCTGCCGCCGGCGCTGCCGCCGGCGCTGCCGCCGGCGCTGCCGTCAGCGGTACCACCGGAGCCGCTGGTCGGACCGCTGCCGCCGGTGGTACCGCCGGGGCTGCTGGTACCGCCAGGAGGGCTGCTCGTACCGCTGTCGCTGCTGATACCACCGTGGCTGGTGGTACCACCGGGACTGGTGGTGGAACTGTCGCCACTGGTGTCGTGGCCCGTGTCGCCGGCACTGCCGCCGGTTCTGCGTATCCGACGCGTCTGCTTCATGCGGCCGCCTTCGGGTCCGCGGCAGTCGGCCGTCCTGACTGCACTCTGTTCGATCACCCTCTGCCGGTCGGCGTGTCGGCGCTCGCTGGGTGCGCCCGATCGTGGGTTCTTTCCCCTGCGCAGGTATTTGTGACGCGGGTCACAAGGAGGAGTGAAATAACCGGGGAGCGCTTCCCCGTTTGCATCTACGTCCCCGGAGAACGGGGACGGACCGAGGACGAGAACCGAGGGAAGGCCCCGACGTGACCACCGCGACCACCACCGCCGGACCCGAAGCGCGCCGTGCCACCCGGCCGCGCGCCGACGCCCTGCGCAACCGGGAGCGGATCGTCGCGGCGGCGCGGGAGCTGTTCGTGGAGTACGGGGCCGAGGCCCCGCTCGACGAGATCGCCCGCCGCGCCGGAATCGGCAATGCCACGCTCTACCGGCACTTCCCCGACCGCCATGCCCTCATCCACGACGTCGTGCTCTACGTCATGGCCCGCGCGTCGGACCACGCGGAGCGCATCGCCGTCGAGGAGTCCGACCCGCTCACCGCGCTGCGTATCTTCGTGCACACCGCGGCTGACGAGCGGATCGGGGCGCTCTGCCCCATGCTTTCGAGCACGTTCGACCGGGCGCGTCCCGATCTGGACGCGGCGCGTGAGCGACTCGAAGGGGCGGTCGAAGGGCTGATGGAGCGGGCACGGCAGGCGGGACGGCTCCGTAAGGATGTCGCCGTCGGTGATCTGATGGTCGCACTGTCCCAGCTCACCCGTCCGCTGCCCGGCACTGGATGTGTGAGCATGGACCGGTTCATCCACCGGCATCTCCAGCTCTTCCTCGACGGCCTGGAGGCACCCGCCCGGTCCGAACTGTCCGGCTCGGCAGCGACCCTGGAGGATCTGCGCCGCGCCGCTCCGTGACGCGCCCCTGAACCATGAACTCCGGCCCCGGAGGCCCAGCCCGGCGGCCGAGAACGAAGCCCCTACGGGCCGCCCGGCCGTCCGGGCGGAACCGGCCGCCGCAGAACGTCCCGCACCGGCGCGGAACGTCGCGTGGCGCCGAAGCCCGGCGGTCGATCCGACGACCCCGTACCCCGGCTCCCCGTACCGGTGGCTTCCGGAACCACTCCGCCAGACCCGATCCGATCGATCCGATCCGTCACCGTCAGAGCCGTCATCCGGCAGACCGTCCCTCAGGGCGTCTGTCCATGACCCGGTCACCTGACGGCCCCGGTGACTCCATGACCTCGTAAGACCGGCAGCGTCGCCTGTACTTACAGACTTACCGACATTTTCGTCTTTCCGCGTCCTTAGGTGGATACCCTCATGTCAAATTCAGCCGCCCCGGCCGAACCGGCCGCGTCAGCGCAGTCCTCGCCCTCGTCCTCGTTCTCAGCGGCCTCACTCCCCGACCCCGGTCGGTGGAAGGCGCTGGTCTTCATCGCGCTCGCGCAGCTCATGGTCGTGCTCGACGCGACGATCGTGAATATCGCGCTGCCCTCCGCCCAGCAGGACCTGGGCATATCCGACGGCAACCGCCAGTGGGTCATCACCGCCTACGCCCTCGCCTTCGGCGGTCTCCTGCTGTTCGGCGGACGTATCGCCGACCTGTGGGGACGCAAGCGCACCTTCGTCGTCGGTCTGCTCGGCTTCGCCGCCGCGTCGGCGCTCGGTGGCGGCGCCACCGGTGAGGCGATGCTGCTCGGCTCCCGCGCGCTCCAGGGCGCCTTCGGCGCGCTGCTCGCGCCCGCCGCGCTCTCGCTGCTCGCGGTGATGTTCACCGACGCCAAGGAGCGCGCGAAGGCGTTCGGCATCTACGGAGCCATCGCCGGTGGCGGCGGCGCCGTGGGTCTGATCCTCGGCGGTGTGCTCACCGAGTACCTGGACTGGCGCTGGACGTTCTTCGTCAACATCCCGTTCGCGATCGTGGCCGCGCTGGGCGCGTACTTCGTGATCCGCGAGCCGGCCGGCAGCCGTAACCCCTCCGCGCTGGACATCCCCGGTGTCGTGCTCTCCACGCTGGGCCTGGTGTCGCTGGTCTACGGCTTCACCCGCGCCGAGTCCCACGGCTGGTCCGACTCCATGACGATCTCGCTCTTCGTCGGCTCCGTCGTCCTGCTGCTGGCGTTCGTCGGTGTCGAGTCCAAGGTGAAGTCCCCGCTGCTGCCCCTGCGCGTGATCGCCGACCGCAACCGCGGCGGTGTCTATCTCTCGCTCGGCCTCGCCATCATCGCGATGTTCGGTCTCTTCCTCTTCCTGACCTACTACCTCCAGGTCGTGAAGGACTACTCGGCGCTCAAGACCGGCTTCGCCTTCCTGCCGATGATCGCGGGCATGATCACGGGTTCGACCCAGATCGGCGCGCGGCTGATGACGCGGGTGCCGCCGCGGCTGCTGATGGGCCCCGGCTTCGTGGTCGCCGCGCTCGGCATGCTGCTGCTGACGCAGCTGGAGATCGGCTCCTCGTACGCCGGTCTGATCCTGCCGGCGCAGCTTCTGCTGGGTCTGGGCATGGGTACAGCGTTCATGCCGGCCATGTCGCTCGCCACCTACGGCATCGAGCCGCGGGACGCGGGTGTCGCCTCGGCGATGGTGAACACCTCGCAGCAGGTGGGCGGCGCGATCGGCACGGCGCTGCTGAACACGATCGCGGCCTCGGCCACGACCGCGTACGTCGCCTCGCACGCGGCGACCACCAGCAACCGTCAGCTCCTTGAGCTGCGGGCGATGGTGGAGGGCTACTCCAGCGCGATCTGGTGGGCGGTCGGCATCCTGGCCGTCGCCGCCGCGATCGCCCTGACCTTCATCAACACCGGCCGTCCGGGCGCCTCGCCGGTCGCCTCGGGTTCCGGGGCCGGGAGTGCGGAGGACGCGGCGAAGGTACCGGTCGTGATGCACTGACGGCCGTACGGAGGCGTGAGAACGCGGAAGCGTAGAAGCGCCGAAGCGCGGAAGCGTAGAAACGCCGAAGCGTAAGAACGCGGAAACGAAGAACGGATCTGCCCTGGTGTCCCGCGCTTCAGCGGCGCCAGGGCAGATCCGCGCCCGTACCCTCCGGCTGAAGACCCTCGGCCATCACCCGCATGATCTCGCCGAGCTGTTTCACCTGCTCGGGGCTGAGCCGGTCGAAGATCGCCTGGCGTACGGCGGCGACATGACCCGGCGCGGACCGCTTCAGCACCTCGTTGCCCTGGTCCGTGAGAAAGGCGTTCTGGCCGCGCTTGTCGGAGGGGCAGTCCTCACGCTGGACCCAGCCGTGCTGCTCCAGCCTCGACACCGCGTGGGAGAGCCGTGATCTGGTGATCTTGGCGTCCTTGGCGAGCTGGGTCATCCGCATACGGCGCCGCGGGGCCCGCGCGAGATGGACGAGCAGCGCGTAGTAGATGTGCGGCATCCCGGCGTCGCGCTGCAACTGACGGTCGAGATGGTCCTCCAGCAATGTCGTGGCCTGGAGGTATGCCTGCCAGACGCGCTGTTCCTCATCGCTGAGCCAGCGCGGCTCCTCGCCCGTACCGGCGTCTTTGCCGGTGGATGCCGTGGTCATGTAATCCACTCTACTCATTCTTGAAAGTTAAACTAGATGCGGATAGGCTTGTATGAGTTGAATGCTTGAGGTTTCAAGCGGATTGCCCCAAGTGAATCGCTCTGAACCCAAGGGAATCGCCCCTGAACGGGACGACCGAGCCCCAGCCGACACGGTCGCCGACAGAGTCCTGGAGTCGCCATGAACGCCGTCGCGGAGCGTATGCCCGCCCTCTACCTTTCCCATGGGGCCCCGCCGCTCGCCGACGATCCCGTCTGGCCGGCCGAGCTGGCCGCCTGGTCCGCCGAGCTGCCGCGTCCCAAGGCGGTCCTGGTGGTCTCCGCGCACTGGGAGGAGGCGCCGCTCGCGCTGGGCGCGACCGAGACCGTACCCCTCGTGTATGACTTCTGGGGCTTCCCCGAGCACTACTACGCGGTACGGTACGCGGCCCCGGGCGCCCCTGGACTCGCCGACTCCGTGAGGAAGTTGCTGCGCGGTGCGGGCAGGCCCGTGGTGGACGTGCCGGACCGCGGGCTCGACCACGGGGCGTATGTGCCGCTGGTGGAGATGTTCCCCGCGGCCGACATCCCCGTACTCCAGATCTCCATGCCCACGCTCGACCCGCGCGAGCTGCTGGAGATCGGACGCAGGCTGGCGCCGCTGCGCGACGAGGGCGTGCTGATCGTCGGCAGCGGTTTCTTCACCCACAATCTGGCGGCGCTGCGGCACCTGGGCGAAGGGGTGCCGGGCTGGTCGGCGGAGTTCGACGACTGGGGGACGCGGGCGCTGCTGGCGCAGGACGTCGACGCCCTGCTCGACTTCGAGAACAAGGCACCGGCGGGCCGGCTGGCCCATCCTCGTACGGAGCACTTCGCGCCGTTGTTCGTGACGCTGGGTGCCGCGGAGGGTGAGCTGGACAGCGGCAGGAGCGTCATCGACGGCTTCTGGATGGGTCTTGCGAAGAGGTCGGTGCAATTCGGCTGAGGCCGTGCGTTGTCACTACTGCGGTGCGTTGTCACTCCTGAGGGGCGCCTGAGGGGGATCGGTACCTCGGCGAGGCGCCCCCGGGCAACCTGTGGAGGGCTCCGGCCGTCTTCTGGGTAGGAGCGCGGTGGAGGCGGCCGCTCGTGGGCGGTCGCTCCTCGGGGGGGCCTGTGAAGGTGTCACCGAAATGTGACAGCCGTCTCATGGAGGCGCTGGGCGCGGAAGCCGGCGAGAGTGCCGGGGATGTCCGTCAGCCGGGCCCTGACCTGGGTTTCTGTCCCTCTCTGGGGCTTCTGTCCACCCCGGTCGGCGGCACAGGGTACTGCATGATCAGAAAATGTATGTACGCCATGGGAATTCTGTCCGGATTCCAGTCGTTGTTTCCTTCGGATGCAGGGCACCCGGAAGGGTGTCGCGACCTACTCAGTCCAGTAAGGGAGCTCGCATGGCAACCCGTGCCGTCGCCCGTCGTACCGCCGCCTCCGGCGGCACGAAAGCGGCAAGCAGTGTTCGCGCCGTAGGCGGGGAGATCGCCGACCGCGACCTGGTCGGCATGTACCTCGACGAGATCGCGCGTACGCCGCTGCTCGACGCCGCAAAGGAAGTCGAGCTGTCCCAGACCATCGAGGCCGGGGTCTACGCCCGGCAGATCCTCGACGCGGAGGTGGAGAGCGAGGCCGGTGGCGCTTCGCGTGAGGAGCTGGAGGCGCTGGTCGCCGCCGGCGAGCGCGCGAAGGACGTCTTCATACGCTCGAATCTCCGTCTGGTGGTGGCCGTGGCGCGCCGCTATCCGCGCAGCGGTCTGCCGCTGCTGGATCTGATCCAGGAGGGCAACGCCGGTCTGGTGCGCGCGGTGGAGAAGTTCGACTACGCCAAGGGCTTCAAGTTCTCGACGTACGCGACATGGTGGATCCGTCAGGCCATCACCCGCTCCATAGCGGACCAGTCCCGTACGATCCGGCTGCCGGTCCATCTGGTGGAGGAGCTGGGCAGGATCCGCCGAGTGCAGCGGGAGTTCAACCGCGAGAACGGACGGGATCCCGAGCCCGAGGAGGTCGCCGCCGAGCTGGGCACGAATCCGGCGCGGATCAACGACGTGCTGGACTGGGCGCGTGACCCGGTCAGTCTGAACATGTCGGTGGACGACGACGGCGACACACAGTTCGGTGATCTGCTGGAGGACACCTCCGCGGTCTCGCCCGAGCAGTCCGTGCTGACGCTGCTGCGCAGCGAGGAGCTGGAGGACCTGATAGGCAAGCTCGACCAGCGGACGGCCTCGATCATCAAGATGCGGTACGGCATCGAGGACGGCCGTGAGCGGACGCTGACCGAGGTCGGCAAGCAGCATGGGCTGACCCGTGAGCGGATCCGTCAGATAGAGAAGCACGCTCTGCTGGAGCTGAAGAAGATGGCCCGGGATACAGGGTTCGACGCGGCGGCGTGAGGTCTTTTCGACGCGGCGGCGTGACGTTGCCGTCCAGTAGCCGTAGTGTCCCCCTTACTCGTACTGTCTCTTCGTACGCACCGGTCGATTCGTCGGCCCCCATAGACGAGCCCCGGCACCAACCCCCCCCAGGTGCCGGGGCTCACCCTTCTCCTCTGTCAGGTTGGTCCGCGGGTCCGTCTGCGGGTTCGTCTGTGACTCCTCTTCCGCCGGTGGTCGCGGTGGCGGTCGCGGTCGCGGTCGCCGCGCGGACGAGTCTGGCTCCCAGCTCGCGCAGGCACTCCGTCAGCTCGGCCGGCTGACGCACCGTGAACTCGCAGTTCACCAGTGCCAGTCGCAGCGCCAGCCACTCCAGGGAGTCGGTCGTCGTGGTGCGCAGCCGGCAGGAGCCGGGGCCGGTCGGTTCGGGTGCGCCGAGATAGCCGGGGAGCCGCGCCCTCACGAATTCCACGGGCGCCGCGAAGCTCACCTCCACCTCGGTCACCTCGGTCAGCGACTGCCTCCGTGACATCGACCGCCGCAGGAACTGCGCCGCGTCCCCGGTCGGCAGCTCGCGCGGGGTGAAGCGGGCGCCGGTGGCGAAGGGCTCGCTGATCCGGTCGACCCGGAACGTACGCCAGTCCTCGCGTGCGAGGTCGTAGGCCACCAGATACCAGCGCCAGCCGGTGGAGACCAGACGGTACGGCTCGACCTGCCGCTTCGTCTCCGTACCGTCCCCCGAGCGATAGCCGAAGCGCAGCCGTTCGCCGCCCGTGACGGCGCCCGCCATCACCGTCAGGGTGCGGGGGTCGATGGTCGCGCCGTCGCCCCGGGTGACCGGGATCGTGGCGGCCTGGAGGGTGGAGACACGGTGCCGCAGCCGGGACGGAAGCACCTGCTCCAGCTTGGCGAGGGCGCGTACGGAGGCCTCGTCGACGCCTTCGATCGCATGGCCCGCCCCGGCCCGTAGCCCGACCGCGATGGCGACGGCCTCCTCGTCGTCGAGGAGCAGCGGAGGCATGGCCGTACCGGCCACCAGCCGGTAGCCGCCGATGGCGCCCTTGGTGGCCTCCACGGGGTAGCCGAGGTCGCGCAGCCGGTCGATGTCGCGGCGGATGGTGCGCGGGCTGACGCCGAGACGCTCCGCCAGCTCACTGCCCGGCCATTCGCGCGGGGTCTGGAGGAGGGAGAGCAGACTGAGGAGCCGCGCCGGAGTATCGGTCATGCGATCCATGGTGCGCTTCATCTAGGACATGGACTGGCCTAGATGGTTCCTAACGTGCGGCGCATGAGTTCTTCGCACGCCGTACTGGATACGGCTTCCGAGTCCGCCCCCGGCGCATCCGCCGTATCCGCCGTATCCGGTGCTTCCGCTGCTCCCGGAGCAGGTCCGGGAGCAGGTACCGCCGACCGCCGTCGCTGGCTGGCCCTGGCCGTCGTCATGACCGCCGCCTTCATGGACCTGGTCGATGTCACCATCGTCAATATCGCCATTCCGAGCATGGAGCGGGATCTCGGGGCCTCGTTCGGGGCGATCCAGTGGGTCACCGCCGGATACGCGCTGGCGTTCGCCGCCGGACTGATCACGGGTGGCCGGCTCGGTGACATCTACGGTCGCAAACGGCTCTTCCTGATCGGTATCACCGGCTTCACGGTCGCCTCCGCGCTCTGCGGCTTCGCCGCGAACCCGGAGATGCTGGTCGGATCCCGGCTGCTCCAGGGCGCGATGGCCGCGCTGATGGTGCCGCAGGTGCTGGCGATCATCCATGTCACCTTCCCGGCGCATGAACGCGGCAAGGTCTTCGGGATGTTCGGTGCGATCGTCGGTCTCGGCGCGGTCTCGGGACCGCTGCTCGGCGCGCTGCTCACCCAGTGGAATCTCCTCGGCCTCGAATGGCGCCCGATCTTTCTGATCAATCTCCCGGTCGGTATAGCGGGTGTGGTTCTGGGCCGGAAGTTCATCACCGAGTCCAGGGCCCCTAAGGCGCTCAGGCTCGATCTGGTCGGGGTGGTGCTGGTGACCGCGGCCCTGCTGATGCTGATCTATCCGCTCACACGCGGGCGTGAGCTGGGGTGGCCGCTGTGGGGGCACCTCTGCATGGCCGGCAGTCTGGTCGTCCTCACCGGTTTCGTGGCGTACGAGAGGCGCAAGACGCGCAAGGACGGGTCGCCGCTGGTCGAGCTGTCGCTGTTCCGGGTGAAGAGCTTCGCCGCGGGTATCGCCGTACAGCTCACCTTCGGTGTCGCGCTGGGCATCTTCTTCCTGGTCTGGACGCTCTATATGCAGATCGGCCTCGGCTGGAGCCCGCTGCGCGCCGGGCTGACCGGTGTCCCGTTCTCGATCGCGGTGTCGGTGGCGGCCGGACTCTCCGTACAGAAACTGGTCCCGCGCTTCGGGCGCAAGGTCCTTCAGACCGGGGCGCTCACGATGGTGGCGGGGCTTCTGCTCTACATCTGGGAGGCCGGGCGGTACGGACTGGAGATCCACTCCTGGCAGATGGCCCTGCCGCTGGTGGTGATGGGCCTCGGTATGGGGCTGATCGTGGCGCCGCTGACGGACGCGGTGCTGTCGGGGGTGCCGCGTGAGCACTCGGGCTCGGCGTCCGGTCTGATCAACACCACTCAGCAGATGGGCAACGCGCTGGGGCTGGGACTGGTGTCGGTGGTCTTCTTCGGGGTGGTCGACGACCGGCTCGCGACCGGGGGAGCGGAAGCGGCGGGGGCCGTGGGTGCGACGGGCGTGGCATCCGCGACGGGCGCGGCCTTCGCGGACGGGTTCCAGCACGCGCTGTGGTGGGTGGTGGCGGTGCTCGCGCTCATCTTCGCGGTGATGTTCGCGCTGCCGGCCCGGCCGGGGCAGCACTCGGAGGAGAAGGCAGACCTGGACGAGGCCGTGGCCGGAGACCGCTAGCGGCGACCTGGCGCGCCTGTTCGCCTGTCCGTCTGATCGTCTCTTCTTGTTCGTTCCTGCTGTGTCCGTTCCTGTCTGTGCCGTGCCCGGATCTGTTTACTTTCTTAAAACCTCGGCGTAGCGTGTCGCCGAAACCACAGGTTCGGGCACGGAACGGACGTAAACCCACATGTACGCACCGGAGCGTCAGCAGGAGATCCTGCGTCTGGCCCGCGAGGGCGGTCGCGTCGATGTCCTCTCGCTCGCCGAGGAGTTCCAGGTCACCGCCGAGACCGTACGGCGTGATCTCAAGGCCCTCGACCGCGCCGGGCTCGTACGGCGTGTGCACGGCGGTGCCATCCCCGCCGGACGGCTCGACTTCGAGCCCGATCTCGCGGAGCGCGAATCCACGGCGGCCGACGAGAAGGACCGCATCGCGCACGCGGCGCTCGCCGAGCTGCCGACGGACGGCAGCGTGATCCTCGACGCGGGCTCGACCGTGGCCCGGCTCGCGGCGGCCCTTCCGCTGGACTGCGCCCTCACCGTCGTCACCCACGCGCTCCCTGTCGCCGCCCGTCTCGCCGACCATCCCGGGATCGATCTGCATCTCGTCGGCGGCCGGGTACGGCACCGTACGCGCGCGGCCGTCGACGCCTGGGCGCTACGGGCCTACGGGGAGATCCGCGCCGATGTCGTCTTCCTCGGTACCAACGGCTTCTCGCCCGACGGCGGTCTCACCACCCCGGATCTCGCGGAGGCGGCTGTCAAGCGCGCGCTCGTCGGCGCCGCCCGGCGGGTGGTGCTGCTCGCCGATTCGGCCAAACACGGCCAGGAGCACTTCGCGCGCTTCGGCACCCTCGCCGATGTCGATCTGCTCATCACCGACAGCGGGCTCAGCGCGTCGGACACCGCGGCGGTCGAGGCCGCGGGCACCGAAGTGCTGAGCGTCCAATGAGTGCTGAGTTGAGTGCTGAGCTGAGTGCTGAGCGTCCAGTGCCGGGAGAGGCACCAGGACCCGGACCCATGATCCTCACCGTCACCCCGAACCCGAGCCTGGACCGTACCTACGAAGTCCCGGCCCTCAGTCGCGGTGAGGTGCTGCGGGCCACGGCCGAACGCATGGACCCCGGAGGCAAGGGCGTCAATGTCTCTCGGGCCGTCGCCGCGGCGGGCCGGCGCACCGTCGCCGTACTGCCGTTGGGCGGAGCGCCGGGGGCGCTCGTCGCGGAACTGCTCGCCGGACAGGGCATCGAGGTCGTTCCGGTGCCGGTCGCGGGCGCGACCCGCTCCAATATCGCGCTCGCCGAACCCGACGGCACCCTGACGAAGATCAACGCACCGGGTCCCGAACTGACCGCGGTGGAGGCGCGGTCGCTGCTTTCCATGATCCGTACGCATGCCCGCTCCGCCGCGTGGATCGCCTGCTGCGGCAGCCTGCCGCGCGGGCTCGCGCCCGAGTGGTACGCCGAACTGGTCGCCCGCGCGCATCTCGCCGGGGCCAGGATCGCGCTGGACACCTCGGGGCCCTCCCTGGCGGCGGCGCTGCGCGAGCGGCCCGATGTCGTCAAGCCGAACGCCGAGGAACTGGCCCAGGCCGTCGGACGCCCCCTTGCCACGCTCGGTGACGCCGTCAAGGCGGCGGAGGAACTGCGTACATACGGTGCCAGGGCCGTCCTCGCCAGCCTCGGCGCCGACGGCCAGCTTCTGGTCTCGGACGCCGGAACGTACTTCGGCTTCGCCGCCGTTACCGCCGTCCGCAGCAATGTCGGCGCGGGCGATGCCTCACTGGCCGGTTTTCTGACGGCGGGCGGTGAGGGCCCGGACGCACTGGCGGCGGCGGTGGCGCACGGCGCGGCGGCGGTGCGGCTGCCGGGGAGCGTGATGCCCTCACCCGCGGACCTGGACCCGTCGGCGGTCACGGTGACCGCCGACGTACCGGTGGACCGCCCGCTCAGGGAGCCCGCCTCATGAACCGCCCCCCTTCCCCTGCCCGTTCCCTTTTCCCTTCCCCGTCGCCTGTGCGAAGGAGCCCGCGATGAGCGAGATGATCACCGCGGACCTGGTCGATCTCGACCTGGCCGCCGAGACGAAGAAAGCCGCGGTCCGCTCGCTGGCCGAACGGATGGTGACCCTGGGCCGGGTCAGCGACCTGGACGGCTTCCTGGCCGATGTGGCCGCGCGCGAGGCGCGGATGCCCACCGGCCTGGACGGCGGGATCGGCATTCCGCACTGCCGGAGCGCCCACGTGACCGAAGCCACCCTGGCCTTCGGCCGCTCGGCGCGAGGCGTCGACTTCGGCGCCCCGGACGGTCCGGCGGATCTGATCTTCCTGATCGCGGCCCCGGCCGGTGCCGACGACACCCATCTGACGATCCTCTCGGCCCTGGCTCGCCGCCTGATGGACGAGGACTTCACGACCGCTCTGCGCACGGCCGCGGACGCGACCGCCGTAGCGGCCCTGCTCCAGGGCCCCGCTGAGCCCGGTGACGCCGGTCCGGACGCACCGGCCGACGAGCCAGGAGTCCGGGCCGACGAACGGGGCGCCCGGGTCGACGAGCCGGGAGTCCAGGTCGCCGAGCCGGGTACGACCGCCACGGAGCCGGACACCACCGCCGCCGACCGTGTCTTCCGGATCGTCGCCGTCACCTCCTGTCCCACCGGTATCGCGCACACCTATATGGCCGCCGAGGCCCTGGAGAAGGCCGGGCAGCACGCCGGCGTCGAGGTGGTGGTCGAGCCACAGGGGTCCGCCGGTTTCAGCCGGCTCGACCCCGCCGTCATCGCCGCCGCCGACGGCGTGATCTTCGCGCACGATGTGCCGGTACGGGAGAAGGAGCGGTTCGCCGGAAAGCCCACCGTCGATGTCGGCGTCAAGGCCGGTATCAACCGGCCCGCCGAACTGATCGCCGAGGTCCGCGCCAAGGCCGAACGCGGCGAGCTCACCGGCCCGGTCACCGGCGCCGGCTCCGACTCCGGCTCCGGCGCCGCAGGTTCGCACCCCACGCCCCTGGACGGCACCGGCGAACCCGGCGAGGGCTACGCCACCAAGCTGCGCACCTGGCTGATGTCCGGTGTCAGCTACATGGTCCCGTTCGTGGCAGCGGGCGGGCTGCTGATCGCCCTCGGCTTCGCCATCGGCGGCTACACCGTCGACAAGGCGCCCTCCGTCGCCGAGCACTTCGTCTGGACGGACCACACGAGCTGGGCGGCCCTGCTCTTCCAGGTCGGCGGTCTGGCCTTCACCTTCCTTCTGCCTGTCCTCGCGGGCTATATCGCGTACGGCATGGCCGACCGTCCCGGTCTGGTGCCGGGCTTCGTCGGCGGCTCCATCGCCCTCACGATCAACGCGGGCTTCCTGGGCGGCCTGGCCGCCGGTCTGATCGCCGGTGGCACCGTGATGGCTGTTCAGCGGATACGCGTGCCCGCCCCGCTGCGCGGCATCATGCCGGTCGTCGTGATCCCGCTGCTCTCCTCGGCGGTCGTCGGCCTTCTGATGTTCCTGGTGGTCGGCAAGCCCATCGCCTCGCTCCAGAAGGCGCTCACCGACTGGCTGTCCGGCCTCTCCGGGACCAACGCGATCATCCTCGGCGTCGTCCTCGGCCTGATGATGTGCTTCGACCTGGGCGGCCCGCTCAACAAGGTCGCCTACGCCTTCGCCGTCGGCGGTCTCGCCAACCCCAACGAGGGCAGCCTCAAGGTCATGGCCGCCGTGATGGCCGCGGGAATGGTCCCGCCGCTCGCCATGGCGCTGACCACGACCGTACGCGGCAAGCTGTTCACCCGTACCGAGCGGGAGAACGGCAAGGCCGCCTGGGTGCTCGGCGCCTCCTTCATCACCGAGGGCGCGATCCCCTTCGCCGCGGCCGATCCGCTGCGGGTGATCCCGTCGGCGATGGTCGGCGGCGCGGTCACCGGCGGGCTGTCGATGCTCTTCGAGTGCACCCTTCGGGCACCGCACGGCGGCATCTTCGTGATCCTGCTGATCGGCAATCCAGTTCTCTATCTGATCGCCGTCGCGGCCGGTACGGCCGTGAGCACCGGGCTGGTCGTCCTGCTCAAGGCAGCCCGGAAGACGGGCCGTCCGGACCAGGACGAGGACGCCACCCGGACCGAGGACGGGGCGGCCGGTGGAGCCGGGGCGGCGGCCAAGGTCCCGGAGCCTGTCTGAGCCCGCTCCGCGCCCCGTACGACCCGCCCTCAGCTCACCCGGCGGCTATCGGCGGCTCCCACCGCCCCGCGCTCGGTCCACGCCGTCTCACAGCACCCGCGCGCGGAGCTCCATGGCTTCGCGCGCGGTGCTTTCCGCCCCGTACACCTCGCACATGTGCCGGCCGTCCGGCGTCGCGGTGTGCTCCACCTCCCAGAGACTCATCTCGCTGCCGTCGATCAGCAGGAAGGCGTGCTCGTAGAGCATGAATCCCGCGTCCTTGCCCTCGACCTGGCACTGCCGGCCGAAGACCTGTGTGATGTGGTGCGCGAAGGCCGTCCGAAGCAGTCGCGCGGTCTCCTCGCCGGGCCGGTCGGCGTTCTCCGCCCGGCGCAGCACCCGGCGCGCGTGGTCGGGGGAGTTGTCCGGGAAATATCTCCGGGGCCGAGGCACCGGGGGCAGCGCGCGCAGCCCCCGGAGCAGGGCGAGATGGGCGTCGATCTCGGCCGTACGCTCGGACTCCAGCTCCGCGAGCAGACCGGCCGCGACATCGTCCATGGACGTCCTGTCGCCGGGCGGCACCGCCTCCGGTCCCGCCGGTAAGGCGTCGGATCCGTCGACGGCGAGCCGCTCCGCCTCCGGACTGCTGGGATGGCAGAGCCGGGCAGCGGCGAGCCGCACCTCGGACTCTTCCCCGTACAGCTCGTGCAGCCGCGCGCCGTCCCGGCCGGTGTTGTGCACCAGCTCCCACAGGGTGAGCGAACCGCCGTCGCTGAGCAGATAGGTGTGCCGGTAGGTCTCACGGTGCAGCCCCGCACTGTGGTGCGCGGAACACAGCGAGCTGGCGTGCGCCAGCGCACTGTCGAGCTTTTCGACCAGTGCGTCGGGCAGGTCGAAGGAGTTGAGTGCCCGACCCAGGAGTCGCTCGAGGTGCGTCTCGGTTGTCTCGTAGGGATCGTTCAAGATGGGTCTCCAGGCCGTCGCCACATGTCACTTGGTGATTGCATAACGTAGCGCCTAGGGCTGACATTGCGTCCCAGGTTTGGGAAAACGAAGGGGGCGTACGTGAAGTTCCCTTGCGCCCCCATCAACTCGGCCTCCGCGCCCGTCAGTCGAGCCCGTACAACTCGTCGTACGAGGGGAACGTCCCGCCGGGTCCCCGGATGCCCTTGGCGGCCTGTACGGCCCGCACGATTGCCCTGGTCACCACGTCGGCGCCCGCCGCCAGCACCTCGTTGAGGGCGAGCGGATCCCCCTGCGCGAGAGCCCGCCGGCCCGTCGAGAGGGCGAAGACGGTGTCCCCGTCGTTGAGGAGGTGCACAGGACGAACGGCGCGCGCGATACCGTCGTGCGCCGTCCCCGCGAGCTTCTGCGCCTGGGCACGGGAGAGTTCGGCGTCGGTGGCGACGACGGCGAGCGTGGTGTTGAGCGGCGCCGGACCGTTCTGCTCGCGCAGCTCGGCCAGCCGCAGCTGGGCGGCCACATGGACCTCGGGTCTCGGATACTCCGTACGACCGCTGAAGTAGCGCCCGTACAGCACGCCCGTCAGCGGATCCACCGCCGAGCCCGCCGCGTTGGCCACCACCAGCGCCGCGACGGTCGCGCCGGAGTCCAGGACCGTGCTCGCCGTACCGATCCCGCCCTTGAGCGGGCCGACGACGGCGCCCGTCCCCGCGCCCACGCTGCCCTCCGCGACCGGGGCCCCGCTCGCCGTGAAGGCCGCCGCCTCCACCGCCGCACGGCCCGTCGCCGCGTCCGGGCGTATCCGCCAGTCGCCGCCGCGCCCCAGGTCGAAGACACCGGCGGCCGGGACGACCGGCACCACCTGGGCGGGGTCGGGACCGACCCGCACGCCGCGCTTGCGCTCCTCCAGCCAGGCCACCACTCCGGACGCCGCGTCGAGTCCGTACGCGCTGCCGCCCGTCAGCACGACGGCATCGACGCGCTCGACGATATTGCGCGGGTCGAGAGCATCCGTCTCCCGCGTGGCCGGGCCCCCGCCCCGCACGTCCACGGCGGCCACCACCCCGCCCTGGGGGGCGAGGACGACCGTGGTGCCGGTGAGCGCACGGCCCCCCGCGACACGGGCGTGTCCGACCCGCAGGCCCGCCACATCGGTCAGTGCGTCATTGATTGCCATGAACCCCATCCGTACCACGCGTCCCTCGGGAGGCCGCGAGTGTCACCCCGACCGCCACCATCACCGTCGCCACCAGCCCCGGGACGAAAAATCGTCCAGGACCCGACGAACGTACATGCGATGGACGCCACCACCGATACCGGCCGCGCCAGTTGCCGTCGCTTTCCGGTCCCGAAGTGGCTTACGGGCGGCAACCGGACCGGGCGGGCAGCCAGAGCGAGAGCGGGGGCGCCCTACCCCGCCGGCCGACGTCGCAGGCCGACATCAGGGACCCGGCGGACCGGAGGGGCGGGCGCCGGGCCGGAGAGGCGTACGCCCCGCCTCCGGGGACCGCCTGCCCGGCCCGGCCCCCAGCAGGCCCCTCGGTGCGGACCGTGCCCCCGTACTCTGGGGGTATGAGCGTCGTCCCCACCCCCGAGCCGCAGGCCGCGGAGCAGTCCTCGCCACCCCGTCCGCCCGGCCCGCCCCGGCCCCATCCGGCGTTGATCTTCGACGATCCGCTGGACCAGCAGTCCTCGGACGACACGGACGGCGGCTGGGGAGAGCGGCCCACCGGGAGCGGTGACAGCGCCGCCGATCTGGCCCGTTTCCTGGACGAGAAGCCGCCCCACCACCTCTGAGCGCCGCCCGCGGCCCCGGCCCCCGGGTCCTGGGCCGCCGGGCCTTCTCCGGTCGCTCCACGCGGTCCTATGAAGTGCTCTGCCCCGACCCGCTCCGCTGGGCTACCAGGGCGTCCCTGATCTCCTTCAGCACCTCCAGCTCGCTGACCTCCATGACCTCCTGGACATCTTCCTTGGCGGCCTGCTGCCTGGCCCGCCTGGCGAGGTACTTGGCCATCGGCAGGACCATCAGGAAGTACACGACGGCCGCCGTGATCACAAAGGTGAGGACCGCGCTCAGCACCGTTCCCCACATGATCGGGATTCCGGAGACCACCTCGCCCGCGGCGTTCGTCTCGCAGGGCGACTTGAGGCACGAGCTGTACTTGTTCAGATCCTTGGTGCCGAACGCGCCGACCACCGGGTTGATGAGGCCCTTGACGACCGAGTTCACGACATTGGTGAACGCGGCGCCGATGACAACGGCGACCGCGAGGTCGATCACGTTGCCGCGCATCAGGAAGGCCTTGAAGCCCTCCAGTACGCTCTCCTTCTCCTTGCTCACGAGTGAGCCTTTCTTCACATGTGCGGGTCGAGTGACAATCTGCTCCGCCACCTAAGGGGGCGCGTGCCCGCGCTGTCCAATCCGCACACGCGATCAGGCGACGCCACAGCTCGCCAGTGCGACTCAACAGGCCCCGGCCCGGCGCCGGACGGCTCCGCACACTCCAGCTCAGCACACCGCCACCGCCAGCCGTGAGGTGGCGCTCGCCGCCGCCAGCACCGCGGCGGTGGCACGCGGCACGGACAGCACGACCAGGGCTCCACCGTCCGGAGAGAAATCCCGTGTCTTCGGGATCGCGGCCACCCGGACCCCCGCCGCCACCACCCGTGCCTCGGGCTCTGCGTCCACCACTCCCGCCGGCGGCGTGATCGCGGCGGCCGCGATCACATCGACCCGGTCGCCCCGCCGCAGCAGCCTGACCGTCTCCGCATCGGCGATACGTACCGCCGCGGACACCAACTCCCCTGATCGCCCGCCAGATGATCGCCCGGCTGACGGAGGCGGCGACGAAGACCAGGAAGACGACGAAGAGAACGAAGAGGACGACGGAGGTGACAGCGGCGGCGGCGAAGCGGTCACGGTGTCGCCCCCGGGCCGCGCCCGCCCGTCCGTACCCGTCGAGGCACCCACCGCGCCGCTCGCTCCGGTGGCGGCCAGCGCGGCGGCCGTCATCGCCAGACCCGCCGCGGTCGTGCGCCGCCGCCTCAGCAGCGCCCGGCGCAGCCGCTGTTGGGAGCCGCGCACCCGCAGCGGACCGAACGGCGGCACTCCGCGCGGCTCCGGCGCCGAGGACGGAGGAAGCGGAAGCGGCCGGGAAAGGGCGGGGCGGGAGTGCGAGGCAGCCGCGGGGACGGGGGTGGGAACAGCCGGGACAGCGGGCGGAAGGGACGGATCACACGAGTCGTGCGGGTCGGGGGAGAAGGAACGGGACATGGCGACCACCGCCTGACGTGAGGAGTTTCGCGATCGCTCCCCACGATCCACGGCCCGCCACGATCCCGCCGGGGCCTGTGGATGACCTGCCGGTTGTGGACAACTCCGCCACCCGCCCGGGTGGTTACCGCCTTCGCCCACCCGAATCCGGTTCCTCCGCGCATGGTGCGCGGAGGAACGGGGCAACTCGTGATCAGGGCAGCTTGAGCCCGGTGTCGATCCCGTCCAGCGCATGCGAGCAGAGGCAGTCCCGCGTCTCACTCGGCTGCAGTCCGCCCACCGCGTCGAAGAGCACGGTGCGCAGTCGGTCGACATTCGCGGCGAAGACCTGGAGGACCTCCTCGTGGGAGACCCCCTCGCCGGTCTCCGCCCCCGCGTCCAGATCCGTCACGAGCGTCATGGAGGTGTAGCACAGGCCCAGTTCACGAGCGAGTATCGCCTCGGGATGTCCGGTCATCCCGACGACCGACCAGCCCATCGCCGCATGCCACCGGGACTCCGCCCGAGTCGAGAACCGCGGCCCCTCGATGACCACGAGCGTCCCGCCGTCCACCGGCTCCCAGTCGTGCGCCCGCGCCGCCGCGAGCGCCGCTTGGCGGCCCTCGGGACAGTAGGGGTCGGCGAGCGAGATATGGACGACCTTGGACGCGCTGCCGTCCGGCAGCGGCACCCCGTCGTAGTAGGTCTGTGTCCGTGCCTTCGTACGGTCCACGAGCTGATCGGGTACGAGCAGTGTGCCCGGCCCGTACTCCGTGCGCAGCCCGCCCACCGCGCACGGTCCCAGTACCTGCTTCACACCGACGGAGCGCAGCGCCCAGAGATTGGCGCGGTAGTTGATGCGGTGCGGGGCGAGGCCGTGCGAGCGGCCATGACGGGGCAGGAACGCCACCTGCCGACCGGCGATCTCGCCGAGGAAGAGGGAGTCACTGGGCGGTCCGTAGGGAGTGTCCACCGGGACCTCGGTCACATCCTCCAGAAAGGAGTAGAAACCTGAGCCACCGATCACGCCGATCTCTGCGTTCGCCATCCGATCACAGTAGCGGCCCCGTCACAGGCATACGCGAAGGACCCCGGCCGTGGGAAACGGCGGGGTCCCGGCGAAGAGAAGGCGATGAAGCGGGCGCGCGACGCGGATCAGGCGGCGGAGGAGCCGCTGGAGCTGCTGCTGCTCGATGTCGAGGAGCTGGAGCCCGAACTCGATCCGGAGCCCGAACCGGACGCGGAGGAACCGGAGGCCGAGGAGGAGGCCGGCGCCGCGGCCTTGGACTCCGACTTCGTGCCCGAGGAGGCCGAGCCCGACGAGTTCGCCGAAGCGGGCGCGCTGCTCGACGACGAACCACGGCTGTCGTTGCGGTAGAACCCGGAGCCCTTGAAGACAATGCCGACCGCGGAGAACACCTTCTTCAGGCGTCCCTCGCAATTCGGGCATACGGTCAGGGCGTCATCGGTGAACTTCTGCACCGCTTCAAGGCCCTGGCCGCACTCGGTGCACTGGTACTGATAGGTCGGCACTTGCTCCTCCTGGCACTCTCACTCAATGAGTGCTAACGACGCTCCATAGTGACGTATTCCGCGCGATCAGTCCACTGCCACCGGCACGCGGTGACTCATCCCACGTGCGGCGACCGGCCCCGAGGCCTTCGGGGTCAGCCGGGAGCGCAGTGCCACCAGGGTGGTGAGCGCCAGCACCGTACCAACGAGCGGGACCACGAATCCGGCGCTCGCGCCATGTGCGTCGGCGAGCTGTCCCGCGACGGTCACGGCCGCGGCCTGGCCCAGCGCGACCGCGCCGGTCAGCCAGGTGAACGCCTCCGTACGGGCGGAGGCGGCCACCAGCGGTTCGACCAGTGTGTAGCCCGTGATCAGAGCGGGCGCGATACAGAGCCCGACCAGCAGTCCGAGCCCGGCGAGCAGCGGCGCCGAGTTCACGGCCCACAGAGTGGAGGCGACCAGGGTCAGTCCCATGTATCCGAACAGCAGTCTGCGGCGCGGCCCGGTCTTCCAGGCCCTGGCGCCGTAGACGATCCCGGCGAGCATATTGCCGGCGGCGAAGATCCCGTACAGCACACCGTTCACCCCGGGGGCACCGATCTCCTCGGCGAAGGCCGTGAGGGAGACCTGCATTCCGCCGAAGACCGAGCCGATGCCCAGGAAGGCCACGGCCAGGACCCGTACGCCGGGCACGGACAGCGCGGATGTACGTGGCTCCCCCGGGCCACCGGTGCCCCGGGGGCCGCTGCGGGGCTGCGTGCCGCGCTGGGCGGCGAAGAGCAGCCCGCCGACCAGGGTGAGCGCGGCCTCGGCGATCAGTCCGGCCGCCGGGTGCACGCCGGTGCACAGCGCGGTCGCGAGCACGGGCCCGATGACAAAGGTGAACTCGTCCGTCACGGATTCGAAGGCGGCGGCGGTCGGCAGCAGGGAGGAGGTCCTCGACGAGTTCTTCGAAGAGACGGTCCGGGAACCCGTCCCCGGCCCGGCTTCCGAGCCGTTCTGCCCGGATGTGCCGCTCAGCAGGGCGGCCCAGCGCGATCGCACCATGGGGCCGATCTGCGGGACGGACGCGCCGGTGGGGACGGCCGCGACGAACAGCGCCCACAGCGGAGCGTCCGCCAGCGCGAGCACGGTCAGTACGGCGGCGGCGGCGGTGTGCGTCAGCACGCCCGGTATCAGCACCGCGCGCTGCCCGAACCGGTCCGCGAGCCTGCCGCTCCGCGGGGCGAAGACGGCCATGGAGACACCGGTGACGGCGGCGACGGCTCCAGCGCTGCCGTACGAACCGGTGGTGTGCTGGACCAGCAGGACGATGCCGATCGTCAGCATCGCGAAGGGCTGCCGAGCGGCGAAGCCGGGCAGCAGGAATGTCCAGGCACCGGGTGTACGCAGGAGCTGCCCGTAGCCGGGGCGGCGCGGAGCGTTCCGCGTGGTGGGGGGCGCGTCGGTGCCGACCGTGTTGCGGGACACGGTCCTTGCCTTTCTGCCGCCTGGTAGCGCGCCCCCGCGGTCACGGGGGCAGCCGAGAGCTGTCCTCTTGCGCGGATCTGCGGTAGATACCAGGGCCCACTACGGGAAGCGCCACGGCCGCCATACGGTCGCGCCAGCACTGCGTCAGGCAGAGGTGGTCGATCAGTCAGTCAGGTGCGCCTTCATCATACAGGTACAAATATCGCGCCCCCTGGGAATCCCAAGCACCACCGGTCCACACCTGTGATTGCACGAGCCCGCCCGGTGCTACCCCGACCGTCCGCCGACCCCCGCCGCGCCGGTTCCCGCGCCCGTACCCGTCCCCGAGCCTCTCCCGGCGCCTGTGCCCGAACCCGTGCCCGATCCCGAACCCGGACCTGGACCCGAACCCGTGCCGGTGCCGGTACCCGAGCCCGAGGACGCCCCCGCCCCCGTCCCCAGCCAGCCGGCCAGCTTGCCGCCCTGCGCGACGGCCCGCAGCCGCCGTTCCGCCGCGTCCCGTACCGGATCCGTCGCCACCACCAGCAGTTCGTCGCCCCGGCGCAGCACGGTCGCGGGCGAGGGCACGAAGCTCTTGCCCTCCCGTACGACCAGCGTCACCGCCGACCCCGAGGGCAGCCGCAGCTCGCCGACCTCCACACCGTGCATCTTCGACCGCTCCGGGATCGCCACGGAGAGCAGATGCCCGCGCAGCCGCTCCAGCGGCGCCGACTCGATGCCCAGATCGGAGGCCGTGGAGGTGCTGCCGAGCCGTAGCGCCTTCGCCAGCCAGGGCAGCGTCGGACCCTGCACCAGCGTGTACACCACGACCAGGATGAAGACGATATTGAAGATCCGCAGGCTGTCCTCGATCTCCGACACCATGGGGATCGTCGCGAGAATGATGGGCACCGCGCCGCGCAGTCCCGCCCAGGACATGAGCGCCTGTTCCTGCCAGGGGATACGGAACGGCAGCAGGCTGACCAGCACGGACAGCGGCCGAGCCACCACGGTCAGCACCAGTCCGACGATCACCGCGGGCAGGAAGTCGTCGCCCAGTTCGTGCGGGGTCACCAGCAGCCCGAGCAGGACGAACATACCGATCTGAGCGATCCAGCCGAGCCCCTCCGCGAAGCCGCGGTTGGCCGGGGCGTGCGGCAGTTTGGAGTTCCCGAGGATCATCGAGGCGATATAGACGGCGAGGAATCCGCTGCCGTGCGCCGTGGCGCCGAGCGCGTACGCCGAGACGGCGATGGCCATCACCGCGATCGGATAGAGCCCGGAGGCCGGCAGGGCCACATGCCGCAGCCCGAAGGCGCCCGCGAAGCCCACGGCCAGCCCGATGCACGCGCCGATGGCCAGTTCGAGCGCGATCACGCCGACGAGTACGTACCAGTGCTCGACCGGACCGGACGCGGAGAGCGCGACCACGATGATCACCACAGGGGCGTCGTTGAAGCCCGACTCCGCCTCCAGCGCGCCGGTCACCCGGGACGGCAGGGGCACCTTGCGCAGTACGGAGAAGACCGCGGCGGCATCCGTCGAGGAGACGACCGCGCCGACGATCAGGGCCTGCCGCCAGTCCAGACCGACCAGATAGTGCGCGGCCGTGGCCGTCACCCCGACGCTCACGCCGACACCCACGGTCGACAGCGCGGCGGCGGCGGGCAGCGCCGGTCTCACTTCTTTCCACTTGGTGCCGAGGCCGCCCTCGGCCAGGATCACCACGAGCGCGGCATAGCCGATGACCTGGGTCAGTCCCGCGTTGTCGAATTTGACATGGAAGATGCCGTCCTGCCCTATGACGACCCCGATGCCGAGGTACAGGAGCAGGCTGGGGAGGCCGCTCCGGGACGAGATCCGTACGGCCGCGACCGCGATCAGCAGCACGAGTGAGCTGACGAGCAGGAGTTCATTGAGCTGGTGGACAGTCAGCGGCCGATCCTTCCCCTCGCGCACGCCGGATCGTTCCTCCGGCGGCCAGTACTTCGTTACCTTACCTAATCTTTAACGTTTTCTTGACGCGTTCGATCGCTTGTACGACCACGGATGTGATCTGCGTCGCCATAGCGCGCGAATTCCGGCAAGATCCCGGCAAGATCCCAGCCGGAACCCCCTAGGAATCCCGCTTGTATCCCTGTGTGGTCGTCCGATGAGTCGCACAACATGACACCGCGTCGGGGGCGGGGAACGGCTGCGCCTATGGTTGCTCCAGCATTCCAGGACCACCCTGCCCCTCGAAGGACAGCGATGCCCGCCAACACAGCCCCCCCTTCCGTCAAAAAGAAGGGGCGACGCGCCCGTCTGATCTTGATCGTCCTGGTGCTGGCGCTTGTCGCGGGTGTCGGCTACGGGGCGTACTGGGGGGTCGGCACGGTCCGCGCCTCCTTCCCCCAGACCACGGGGTCGATCCAGCTCAAGGGCCTCTCCGGCCCCGTGGACGTACGGCGGGACAGCTACGGCGTCCCGCAGATCTACGCGAACTCCGACGAGGACCTGTTCCGCGCCCAGGGCTTCGTCCAGGCGCAGGACCGCTTCTGGGAGATGGACGTCCGCCGCCATATGACCGCGGGCCGGCTCTCCGAGATGTTCGGCGCGGGGCAGGTCAAGACCGATGCCTTCCTGCGCACCCTCGACTGGCGCGGAGTGGCACAGCGCGAGTACGACACCCAGCTCTCGGACGAGACCAAGAAGAACCTCCAGTCGTACGCGGACGGCGTCAACGCCTATCTCGAAGGCCGCGACGGCAGGGACATCTCGGTCGAGTACGCCGCGCTGAGCTTCACCAACGACTACAAGCCCGCGAAGTGGACCCCCGTCGACTCGGTGGCCTGGCTCAAGGCGATGGCCTGGGATCTGCGCGGCAATATGCAGGACGAGATCGACCGCTCGCTGCTGACCAGCCGGCTGACCGAGAAGCAGATCGACGAGCTGTACCCGTCGTACCCGTACGACCGGAACGCGCCCATCGTCAGCGAGGGCGGGATCGACCCGATCACCGGAAAGTACGACCCGGAGGCGGAGCCCAGCGCCACGCCGCCGGGCGACACGACCGACGGCACAGGCACGGGCACAGGCACAGGCACGGGCTTCGGAACCGGCACCGGCACGGACACAGGCACAGGCACCGGCACGGACGGCACCGGCACGGACGCCGGCACCGTCCTGAACAGCGCCGACGGCACCGGTACGAACGGCACCAGCGCCGCGGGCGCCACCGAGAACTTCAACACCCAGCTCGCGGCCCTCTCCGGCACCCTCGACGAGATCCCCGCCCTGCTCGGCCCGAACGGCGACGGCATCGGCTCCAACTCCTGGGTCGTCTCCGGCCAGTACACGACCACCGGGAAGCCGCTGCTCGCCAACGATCCGCACCTGGCCCCGCAGCTGCCCTCCCTCTGGTACCAGATGGGCCTGCACTGCCGCAGCGTCTCGGAGACCTGCCAGTACGACGTCGCGGGCTACACCTTCTCCGGAATGCCCGGCGTCATAATCGGCCACAACCAGGACATCGCCTGGGGCTTCACCAACCTCGGCGCCGATGTGACCGACCTCTATCTGGAGAAGGTCGACGGGGACTCGTACCAGTCCGGCGACGGCGAGAAGCCGTTCAAGCTCCGCGAGGAGACCATCAAGGTCGCGGGCGGCAAGAGCAAGGAGATCACCGTCCGCTCCACCGACCGCGGTCCCGTGGTCTCCGACCGCGACACCGAGCTGACGAAGGTCGGCGAGAAGGCCCCGGTCGGCGATGTCGCCCCCGACCGCGGCGACGGATACGCCGTCTCGCTCCAGTGGACCGCCCTCCAGCCGGGCAAGTCCATGGACGCGGTCTTCGAACTGAACAAGGCCAAGGACTTCACCCAGTTCCGCAAGGCGGCCGAGCACTTCGAGGTCCCCTCGCAGAACCTGATCTACGCCGACACCAAGGGCAACATCGGTTACCAGGCGCCCGGACGCATCCCGGTCCGCGCCGAGGGCGACGGCCGGATGCCGGCCCCCGGCTGGGACCCGAAGTACCGGTGGGAGGGGTACATCCCCTTCGACGAGCTGCCGTACGAGTACAACCCGAAGCGCGGCTACATCGTCACCGCCAACCAGGCCGTCGTCGACGCGAAGAAGTACCCGTACCCGCTGACCGAGGACTGGGGCTACGGCGCCCGCAGCCAGCGGATCAACGACCTGATCGAGTCGAAGATCAAGGACGGCGGGAAGATCTCGACCGACGACATGCAGACCATGCAGATGGACAACAGCAGCCAGATCGCCAAGCTGCTGGCCCCGATACTGGTCAAGCTCGACGTCAAGGACCCGTCCGTACGCGAGGCGCAGAAGCTCCTCGAAGGCTGGGACTACACCCAGGAACCCGACTCGGGGGCCGCCGCCTACTTCAACGCCGTCTGGCGCAATGTCCTCAAGCTCGCCTTCGGCAACAAGCTGCCCAAGGAGGTACGGGTCAAGGGCCAGTGCCTCAGCGTCCGTCCGGCCGACAGCACGGGCCCGCTGGACGATCTCGACCAGCGGGTACGGGAGTGCGGCCAGCGCGACCCGGACGCGGCGCAGCCGGACGGCGGGGACCGCTGGTACGAGGTGGTGCGGCGCATCATCGACGACGAGGACAACCCCTGGTGGAGCATCCCTCGCAGCCGCAAGGACTCAGCCGGCAAGACTCGCGACGAACTGCTCCAGCGCGCGATGGCGGATGCCCGCTGGGAGCTGACCGCCAAGCTCGGCAAGGACGTGTCGAGCTGGACCTGGGGCCGGCTGCACCAGCTCACGCTGGACAACCAGACCCTCGGCACCAGCGGCCCCGGCTTCCTCAAGCTGATGCTCAACCGGGGTCCGTGGAATCTCGGCGGCGGCGAGGCGGCGGTCAACGCCACGGGGTGGAACGCGGCGGGCGGTTACGAGGTCATATGGGTTCCGTCGATGCGGATGGTCGTCAACGTCGGTGACTGGGACAAGTCCCGCTGGATCAATCTGACGGGCGCCTCGGGGCACGCGTACAGCGCGCACTACACCGACCAGACGAGCAAGTGGGCCAGGGGCGAGCTGCTCGACTGGTCCTACGGGGTCAACGCGGTGGAACGCACCACGACCGACACCCTCACGCTCACGCCGTAGCGGTGAGCGCGAGCCCCGGCGCCAGCGCGAGCCCCGGCCTCAGCGTGAACCGTGGCGTGAGGATGAGTCCCGGAGCGAGCGCGAGCCCCGGCGCCGGGCGGTGTCGGCCTCCATACCGTCACCGCCCGTCCCGCCCGTCCTGCCGGCTTCACCCGCCCCGCCCGTCCCGTACACGCGCGGTCTCGTCGAAGCGCAGTACGCCCCCCGGCGTCACCACAGCCTGTACGGGACGGTCGTGCGGCTCCTCCGGGACCCGCGCGACCACCTCGTCGTCGTACAGCAGGACGGCCAGGGCGGGTTCGGCCCCCGCCTCGGCCAGCCGCCCGAGGACCCGGTCGTACGAGCCGCCGCCCCGCCCCAGCCGCATACCGCGCCCGTCCACCGCGAGGCCGGGCAGCAGGACGACCTCCGCGTCCAGCACGGCGCCGGGGCCGAGCCGTACACCGTCCGGCTCCAGCAGTCCCCGCCCCGCGCGCACCAGACGGCCGGCGCCCTCGTACGGTGCCCAGTCCAGGTCGTTGTCCGCCATCAGCACCGGCAGCAGGACCCGTACCCCTCGCCCGCGCAGCGCGTCGAGCAGCGCGCGCGTCCCGGGCTCGCTCCCCACCGAGACATACGCGGCGACGGTACGGGCGCGGGCCAGCTCCGGCAGATCCAGGGCGCGCTCCGCGAGAACCGCCGCCGCTCGCCGCGCGTCTTCACCGGACAGCAGGCCCCTCGCGGCCAGGAGTTCACTCCGCAGCGCGTCCTTTCCGGGCATGTCGGCACTCATCGGGCATCACAAACCTCTCGTATGAGCACGGATAAGGCGAAAGTTAACCAGAGCATCATCTTCCGCCCATACACAACAGATAGTGTGTTCGGCATGACTCAGTCGCCCCCCCGGGCCAGCTCCGCCAGGATCAGCAAGGCTGTCATCCCCGCCGCCGGCCTAGGCACCCGGTTCCTGCCCGCCACCAAGGCAACTCCTAAGGAGATGCTGCCGGTCGTCGACAAGCCGGCGATCCAGTACGTGGTCGAGGAGGCCGTGGCAGCCGGTCTCTCCGACGTGCTCATGGTGACCGGCCGCAACAAGCGTCCTCTTGAGGACCACTTCGACCGGAACTACGAGCTGGAAGAGGCGCTCACCCGCAAGGGAGACCTCGAACGCCTCGCCAAGGTCCAGGAGTCCAGCGACCTCGCCACCATGCACTATGTGCGTCAGGGCGACCCCAGGGGCCTCGGCCACGCCGTCCTGTGCGCGGCCCCGCACGTCGGCGACCAGCCCTTCGCGGTCCTGCTGGGCGACGACCTGATCGACCCGCGCGACCCGCTGCTGGCCCGGATGGTCGAGATCCAGGAGCGCGAGGGCGGCAGTGTCGTCGCCCTGATGGAGGTCGAGCCTTCGCAGATCCATCTCTACGGATGCGCCGCGGTCGAGCCCACGCGCGACGCCGATGTGGTCAAGGTGCACGATCTGGTCGAGAAGCCCGACGCCGCCGACGCGCCCAGCAACTACGCGATCATCGGCCGCTATGTGCTCGACCCCGCTGTCTTCGGCATACTGCGCAAGACCGAGCCGGGCCGCGGCGGCGAGATCCAGCTCACCGACGCGCTTCAGCAGCTCTCCGCGGACGAGAAGGTCGGCGGACCGGTCCACGGCGTGGTCTTCAAGGGCCGCCGCTATGACACCGGTGACCGCGGCGACTATCTCCGTGCCATTGTCAGACTCGCATGCGAACGTGAGGACCTGGGCCCGGACTTCCGGACCTGGCTCCGCGGTTATGTCGCGGAGGAGATGTAGTCCGGCGAGGAGACACAGCACGTGACGAGGAGAGACAGCACTTGAGCAGCAGTGCGGAATCGGCACCGGCGTCCTACGGCCACGAGCGGCTCTGGTCGGTGGACGACCATCTCGCGGACATTCTCGCCGCGGTGCACCCGCTCGATCCCATCGAGCTGCAACTGCTCGACGCGCAGGGCTGTGTGCTCGTGGAGGACATCACGGTGCCGGTCGCCCTGCCCCCGTTCGACAACAGCTCCATGGACGGCTACGCGGTCCGTACGGTCGATGTCGCGGGCGCCACCGAGGAGTTCCCCGCGGTGCTGACCGTCGTCGGCGATGTCGCGGCGGGCAGCGGTGTCCTGCCCGAGGTCGGCCCAGGGGAGACCGCCCGGATCATGACCGGTGCCGTGCTGCCGCCCGGCGCCGAGGCCGTCGTCCCGGTGGAGTGGACCGACGGCGGTACGGGCGGCGGGGCGGCCACCTCGATGCGCCCGGCCGGGGAGGCACCGGGCGGCGCGAGCGGCGAGGTGCGGGTCTACCGCCCGGTCGAGGCCGGGGGACATGTCCGCTCGCGCGGCAGCGATGTGCAGGCGGGCGATCTGGCCCTGGAGGCGGGTACGGTCCTGGGCCCGCCGCAGATCGGGCTGCTGGCCGCCATCGGCCGCGGTTCGGTACGGGTCCGCCCCCGCCCGCGCGTGGTGGTGCTCTCCACCGGCAGCGAACTGGTCCAGCCCGACGAGCGGCTCGGCGACGGCCAGATCTACGACTCCAACAGCTTCGCGCTCACCGCGGCGGCCAGGGACGCGGGCGCCATCGCCTACCGGGTCGGCGCCGTCACCGATGACGCGGACACCCTGCGCGCCACCATCGAGGACCAGCTCATCCGCGCCGACATGGTGGTCACCACGGGCGGCGTCAGCGTCGGCGCGTACGACGTCGTCAAGGAAGCGCTCTCCTCCGTAGGAGACGAGGACGAGGACGGCGGCGGGGTCGATTTCCGCAAGCTCGCGATGCAGCCGGGCAAGCCGCAGGGCTTCGGCTCGATCGGCCGGGAGCACACTCCGCTGCTCGCCCTCCCGGGGAACCCGGTCTCGTCGTACGTCTCCTTCGAGCTGTTCGTCCGTCCCGCGATCCGCAGGCTGATGGGTCTGGCGGACGTGCACCGTCCGAAGCTCCACGCCACCCTCGCGGCGGACAAGCCGATCTCGTCCCCGGCCGGCCGCCGTCAGTTCCTGCGCGGTGCGTACGACGCCGAGGCGGGCTCGATCACCCCGGTCGGCGGCGCCGGATCCCACCTTGTCGCCGCACTCGCCCATGCCGACGCGCTGATCGTCGTCCCGGAGGACTCGGTCTCGGTCGAGCCCGGTACGGACGTCGAAGTGGTCCTGATCGGCCGATGAGCCCGTCTGGCGGTACCGTGTCTGCCCACACAGGCCCTACGGGCCCAAACCGGGAGCGCCACAGCTAATGACTGTGTTTTCCCGGGGGGAGACCCCCGGACCCCCTCAGCAGGGCGGCTTGACCCATGTCGACGAGTCGGGCGCGGCCCGTATGGTCGATGTCTCGGCGAAGGAGATCACCGCGCGCACCGCACGCGCCAGCGGCCGGGTGCTGGTGTCACCCCGCGTCGTCGAACTGCTCAGGGGCGGGGGCGTGCCCAAGGGGGACGCGCTCGCCACCGCCCGTATCGCGGGCATCATGGGCGCGAAGCGGACCCCCGAGCTGATCCCGCTCTGTCATCCGCTGGCCGTCTCGGGCGTCACGCTCGACCTCGCGGTCGTGGACGACGCCGTCGAGATCCTCGCGACGGTCAGGACCACCGACCGTACGGGCGTCGAGATGGAGGCGCTGACCGCCGTGTCGGTGGCCGCGCTCACCCTCGTGGACATGGTGAAGGCGGTCGACAAGGGCGCGGTCATCACGGACGTACGGGTCGAGGAGAAGACCGGCGGCAAGTCGGGCCCCTGGACCCGCAGCCCGGAGCCGCCCGGCACCGCGGCACAGGGCGAGGCGGACGGAGCCGGGTCATGACCGCGCAGGCGGGCGGGGACCCGCGGAACACGCCCCCGAGACGCACGGCCGACGCCGGGGAGCCGGCGGTATCGCCGGTCGCGGGACCGGAGGGTTCGAGGGTCCGCCGCGCGCTCGTCGTCACCGCGTCGAACCGCGCCGCCGCCGGTGTCTACGCCGATACGGGCGGCCCCATTCTCGCCGCGGGCCTCGCCGCGCTCGGCTTCTCGGTCGACGGACCGAAGGTCGTCCCCGACGGGGACCCCGTCGGGGAGGCCCTGCGCGAGGGCGTCGCCGCCGCGTACGACGTCATCCTGACCACCGGCGGTACGGGTATCTCACCCACGGACCGCACCGCCGATGTCACCCGGCGCGTACTCGACTACGAGATCCCGGGCATCCCCGAGGCGATCCGCGCCGAGGGCGCCGTGAAGGTCCCCACCGCCGCGCTCTCCCGTGGTCTGGCGGGTGTGGCCGGGCGGACCCTGATCGTGAACCTGCCGGGCTCGGCCGGCGGCGTACGCGACGGTCTGGCCGTGCTCGACCGGCTGCTCGTCCACGCCGTGGACCAGATTCACGGCGGCGATCATCCCCGTACCGATCACACCCGTACGGATCAGCCCAGTACTGGTCAGTCCCGTACCGATCAGATCAGTACCGATCACCCCCGTACCTCCGGATGAACCCGTCCTGGCCCGTGACGCTGGTGGACGGCGATATCGCCCTCCGCCCGATAAGGCTGCGCGACCAGCGCGCGTGGCGTGAGGTGAACCGGCGCAACCGCGACTGGCTGCGCCCCTGGGAGGCGACGATTCCGCCGCCGCCCCCCGGGGGCCCGGTCGCCCAGCGCCCCACCTACCGTCAGATGGTCCGCCATCTGCGCGCCGAGGCCGCCGCGGGCCGGATGCTCCCGTTCGTGGTCGAGTACCAGGGACGGCTCGTCGGCCAGCTCACCGTCGCCGGGATCACCTGGGGATCGATGTGCTCGGGGCATGTCGGCTACTGGGTGGACCGCGAGGTCGCCGGCCGCGGCGTGATGCCGACCGCCGTCGCGCTCGCGGTCGACCACTGTTTCCGTATGGTCGGGCTGCACCGCGTGGAGATCTGCATTCGCCCGGAGAACGGGCCGAGCCGTCGGGTGGTCGAGAAACTCGGATTCCGCGAGGAGGGGCTGCGTCCGCGCTATCTCCATATCGACGGGGCATGGCGGGACCATCTCGTGTTCGTGCTGACGGCCGAGGAGGTGCCCGACGGGCTGCTGCGCCGGTGGCGGCAGGCGCGACCGGGAACGCCCAGAAAATGAAATACTTGTTCGATAATGATCGGCATATGACTATAAACTGATCTGAACAGTCACAAAAAAAGTCCGTGATATCAGCCAGATCGTGCGACACACCGGCTCAATTGGCCGATGCCCTCGTGCGAACCCCTCTACGGTGTGAACCGTGAGCAGCAGCGGCCTCATCTACGCAGTCATCGTCGGGGCCTGGGCCGCCTACTTGGTGCCGATGTGGCTCCGCAGGCAGGACGAACTCAATGAGGCACGTCCGACGGAACGCTTCAGTACCGCCATCCGGCTGCTGTCCGGACGGGCGGCCATGGAGCGCCGTTATGCCAAGGAGCTTCAAGGGCGCGCCGCCGAGGAGGCGGGGTCCGGCGGGGAAGCGGACGCCGGCACGGAGTCGATGAGCTCCGTCGACGTCCGGTCCTTCGCCGCGCCCCCGGCCCGTACGGAAGCCCGGATGGAGATCCGCGCGGACGTCCCCGCACCGGCCAGGTCCGCACCGTCGCGCCAGGCACCCCGGCCCGCACCGGCCCGTTCAGCGCGGGCGTCCGTGCCCGCGCGGCGCGCGCGCCCCTCGGGAGCCGCGGCCGAACGCGCCCGGCGCGCGCAGCGCTTGCAGGTCCTCGCGCGTCGGCGGCGTACCACCGTGGTCCTCTTCCTCGCCTTCACGCTCGGCGCGATCGTCGCGGCGGTCGGCGGTCTCGGCTTCCTCTGGGCCCCGGCGGCCCCGGCCGTACTCCTGAGTACGTACATCGTGCATCTGCGCGCCCAGGAGCGGAGACGCTTCGCGTTCACGATGGACCGGCGCAGGGCCGAGGCCGCAGCGCAGCGGCTCCGCGAGAACCGTCCGCGCCGCCATCAGCCCCAGACGGCCGCCGTGCGCGAGCCCGACGAGGAGCCCGAACCCCGCCCCGAACCGGAACCGGCACCCACGGTCTCGCCGCAGGAGGCGGGCCGCCGCGCCCTGGTCGAGCAGACCGACCACGCGGAGTGGGTGGACCAGCAGCGCGAACGCGGTCCGGCGAGCGGCGAGAGCTGGGAACCGGTCCCGGTCCCGCTTCCCACCTATGTCACGGCCCCGGTCGCCCCCCGCGCCACCGGCGGTGTCGAGGTGGGCGACCCGGAGACCTGGAGCGCGGCCCGTTCGTCCACCGCCGAACCGGCCCCGGACGCCGCGGCCGCACCCCGCACCCCTCCGCCCCGCCGCTCCCGCGACCGAGGCAGAACCCCTCTCTTCGACCAGTACGACGAAGAGGCCCGCCCCCGCGCCGCCAACGAGTAACCGCCCCCCGCCCCACCCGTGACCAGCCCCCCAACGGATTTCCGAGCACGGCGGCGATGGTGCTAAGGTTTCACTCGTCGCAAGGGCCTGTGGCGCAGACTGGTAGCGCACCTCGTTCGCATCGAGGGGGTCAGGGGTTCAAATCCCCTCAGGTCCACCGCACAGCTGTTCTTGGGTTGGCTCAAGAGCAGTGACGAGATCCCGTCCGATCGAAAGATCGGGCGGGATCTCCGTCGTTTCAGGGGCCGTTCGATGCCGGGTGGCCTGGGGCATGCCGTGATCGACCGCCTTGTAGCCCAAGTCATGGCTGCCTCCCGTGGGACTGGCGGCGCTCCGCCGCAGTGATCAGGATGCCGAGCAGCGCCGCCAGATCGGCCGCGCCCTCGGCGTCGTCGGCCCAGCGAGTGGTCTGGAGCGGGTGCACCTGGTCGATCACCGTTGCTTCGCGGGCCAGGACGAAGGCCAGCGCCAGCATGGCCGCGCGGGCGTTGCCGTCCTCGAACGGGTGGAAGAAGAGGACGTCGAGATAGGTTCGGGCGGCGCGTGAGGGGAGGGGCAGGTCCGGTTGAGTGCTCTCGGACAGGCACTGCTCGAACCTCGCCCGCGTGTCCGCAGTGATGCCGTAGCGCTCCCGCCCTCCCTTTGCGAAAGCCGGCATCGTACGGAAGGCGGCCGGGCCCTCGCCCAACACGGTCTGCTGCCAGTTGGCCAGGAGAGCGAACGTCAGCCGATCGCCCCCCTCCGCGCCTGCCAGGACTAGGTCGAGCGCTGCCAGGACCCTCGTGGTTCCCTCGGTATCCCGGCCGCCACGGGTTGTGCTGAAGAAGTCCCGGAAGGCGTCTCGGTGCGATCCTTCATGGCGGAGGTGGGCACTGCTCCAACGCGGCCATGAGATCTGGGGACGGATACGCAGCCAGCCGGCGAGGGCGTCCTTCGGGCAGTCAGGGGCGGGCATCATCCGGTCTCGCCCAGGGCACGGGCGAACTGCGAACTCACCGCGTCGACCACCGTGGCGTCCGGCGCGATCCAACTGCCGAACCGGCCGCCGATCGCGGTCTTCACGATCTCCCGGGCGCGCTCCTCGTCGACGCCGTTGTAGGCGAGGAACCAGCCGAGCACCTGCTCACAGTGTCCGTACCAGCCGCTCTCGGCCTGCGTTCGGTCGGCCACCACAGTGACCAGCCGCGTGCAGGCCCGCTCCCAGTGCCAGGGATCCGCCGTGGCCTCCTCCGGGTGCGACGGTGGCGCCAGCGCGGTAAAGCGGTCCGCCAGATCCACCAGCCAGTCACGCCACTCACACAGGCCGGCGACAACGAGAGGAGCCGTCTCGTCCGCCGTCGTCACGGAATGGGAGGTGCAGCACCACGCGCCGACGATCCCGCCATCGGTGTCGCCCTCACCTATCGACCAGTTCCACCCGCAGGCCCACCGGCCGTATCGGTCCACCAGGAACTCGCTGACGGGGACCAGCGAGCGCCAGCGGTGCTCTTCGGCGGCCTCGGAGCTGGGCAGCAAGGGAGCAACAAGGCCGGTCAACGTCTTCGCGGCATCCTCGTCCAGCACGAACGGATGTCGCGACGGATCCACTTCCGTCCAGGTCAGGGTGTGTGCCCACAACTCAGTCACCACGCCACTCTGCCGTGTGCGACCGCTTCAACTCCACCCAGTTCTTCCCATCCGGGTCGCCTCGTCGGAGGCGGCTCGTGGGCATCGCCTGGACAGCGCGGCTGCGTTGAACAGGTCGGGACCTCTCCGCGATGCCTCCCGCCCGTGGTGCGCCCCCTTGTGCGCCTGTGGTGTGTCTGTGCGCCGGGGCGTTGAGGTGAATTCGCCTTTGCGGGGCGCATGAGGCGCGGCACAGTGAGGGGGATCAAAAGGGGGAACAATATGACTACTCCGCCTGCGGACAACGGCAACGGCGTCGGGGACGATGACGTGCCGCATGTGCCGCGTCAGCCCGGTGAGCCGGAGGATTCCGCCGGGGTTCCGGCGCCGTCCGCCGAGGAGCAGAACGCCGCCACCCGCTATATGTGCACCGGAGTGCGCCTCTACGAGGGCTTCGCGCGCACCGTGATGAACGAGATGAGCCGGGAGCGGATCAAGGCGCGGGCGCCTTCGTACGGAGTCGATCTCGACCAGGTACGCGAGCACGCCCAGGACTCGCTGCGTGACCTGCGGGAACGGGACCGGTATGTCGCCGCGGCGTTTCTGCTCTCCCTGGTCCTGGCGCCCGCCGCCACCGTCATCTACGTCCTCACGGCGGGGGTCATGGGCGGCGGCCTCCAGCAGCGGCTGCCCCTGAAGGGGCGCCTTCCGGCCGGGTCGGCGGGTCACGCGTATCTGACCAAGCCCTCGGACTCGGTGGTCACGACCCTTCTGAGTCCGCTGTTCTTCCAGCTCCTGATGCTGGTCATCGCCTGCCTGATCGGCCAGAACGTGCTGTGGTCGGTGCCGAACACGGTCATCTCGTATCTGCTGAGCCTGGTGCTGCTGGTGGGGTGCCCCTGGTACTTCACCTACCGGCAGCGTGACGCGGCCTGGAAGGTCGTCAGGGAATGGCTGCGGCCCGGTTCCCAGCTCGTCGGCGGGGAGGCCGCCGACGACACCAATCTGATTGTCTATAGCGGTTTCTCGCCATTCGTCGGGGCTGGGGTACAGGCCAGCTCATGGTCGTTCGCCAGCCGTCTGATCCCGAAGGGCGCGACCCCGGGCAGCGCCGTGAAGCCGCCCCCGGTGCCGTTCGGATCGTCCGAGCTGGTGGAGCGGCTCAGCGCCGATCTGCTGGAGCTGCGCGCGCAGTCCCCGGTCTCGTCGGACGGTATCGCGGGCATGCGGGTGCGCGAGAAGGTCTTCGTGCACGGCTCCGAACTGCTGAACACCAAGCTCCTCCGCCGCGCCGAGATCTGGCCCGGCAGAGGGGTGGGAGCGGGCAGGAAGCGCCCCACCGACCAACTGCCGCAGAAGACCGTCGAGTCCGTACGCGGACGCATCGACGGCCCGGTCAGGCACTGTCTGTCCGTGCAGATCCGGAGCTGGGGCACGGATCTGGTCCTCACCGTCTTCGTCCAGGTCGCGGTGAACGGCGGGACGCTCTATCTCCAGACCGACACCAGGGTGCTGCCTCCGGTCAAGGAGGAGTTCCGGGTGGCCGACTCGCTCAGCGCCGTGGAGAGCGACGAGGAGAGATGGCGCAGGATGGGCGACGCGCTGCTCGCCGCCGGCTCGGTGGCGCTGACCTCCGTGCCCCATGTCATCGGGGAACTGGGCGCCGGCCGGCGGCTGGAGCGCTGGGAGGAGGAGCAGCGCTGGGCCATCCGCCACGACGCGCGGTACGACTACGGCGCGCGCCTCAGTCTGCGCGAGGTCGCCGCGTCCCCCAACTACCGCAACTTCTTCCAGTTCGTGGATGTGACCAGGGCGGGCAAGCAGGTCGAGCTCCAGGTGCTCGGCTCCGTCATGAACTTCCTCGCGGACCACGGCCTGGACACCAGTGATCTGGACGCCCGCAGGACGACGATCCTGAACAACGGCGTGATGATGTACGGCGGTTCGGTGACCGGCAGTATCGCCGCCGGAGCAGGGGCGGCGGCCACGAGCACAGGTCTCGCGGGCGGCGGCGGCCGTGGCGCGGGCGGTGGACACGGCGCGGCGGGGCCGGCGGGCGCGGCGGCCTGATGGGACGCCGGGATCGGATCCGGCGGAATCGGATCCGGCGGAATCGGATCACGCGTCGTACGGCATGTCGGACGAACGGGAAGGGTTTCCCATGGGCGAGGGCCCGCAGGTGAACGAAGGCATCGTGCTGAGCGGGAACGCGCAGGTGCACGGCAGCGCTCTGGCGGCGGGCCGGGGAGCGACGGCGACCACGCACAACACGGGCGCCGACGCGGCCACCGTGAGCGCCGAGGCCGTGCGGGCGGCCCTGGAGACGATCGCCGAACTGAAGCGCCGTCTGGACGAACCCGGTCCGGGCGCGGGCACCGAGGCGGATACGGGCGCCGCGGCGGACGTGGAACTCTCCGTCGACCGGAGGCGGGAGGCCAGGGCGGCGGCGGACGCGCTGGAGGAGGAGCTCACGGCCGGTGAGGTGGACCAGGAACGGGTCGCCGGGCGCCTGGAGCGGCTGCGTACCGCCGTGGGCAACGCGACGGCGCTGCTCGGCCTGGTGGCCTCCGCACAGGAGAGCATCCGGGCCATCACGGGCGGCTGATCACCGTCGGCTCATCATGGACGGTCCGGACCGGTCGATCCGGTACGGACCGTCCGAGCGGTCGCCACGGTAGCGGGGAAATGAATAAGTCTCGTACTGGGGAACGAAATTGAGGAAGTAATGGCCCGAAGAAGCCACCGTATTCGCCCACTTGGGTGACGCGGGCTCACGGAAATTCTCCGGAGGCCACTACTGTGCCGGAACATGACCTCTACCAACGCCGCGTCGGGCCGCGCCCAATACGCGTCTCTGCTGGGCACCCTCTCGGTGATTCCCTGGACCAGCGATCCCTCCAGCAGCGAGCGCAACGCGCCTTTTCTGCTTGCCTATTCGCTGGGGGACGGCCGGGGCGGTCCTGAGGCGGGGGAAGAGGCGATGCGCGCCGTTCTCCAAGAGATCGGGCTGGATCCCGGCGGTGATCTGGTCGATGTCGCGAACGCGCCCCATGTCTCGGTCAAGCTGTTGGTGGAGGCGGGGCGGGCTGTACTGACGATGCCGTATCTGAACGCGCAATGCCTCGTCCCGCCGGAATGGGAGCAGGACGCGCGGCAGTACGGTCAGGTCTATTTCCTGGTCGCCACCCGTCCCTGGGCGGACGGTACGCCGGGCAGGCCGATGAGCGAGGAGCGGCTGCGCGCCTTTGTCGGCGACGCGGACATGCTCGCGGGCGCCGCGCACTGTCTTGTGCCGGTCAGCAGTCTGCGCGGCTGAGGCGAAGCGGACATCATGACCACTGTATTGGCCCGCGGCCGTGGCTCATCGGCCGAGGAGACGGCCGACAGCGCCGACGGGGTATGGGGCGGCACCCGGGCGTTCGCGCTGCTGCTGGTGATCACCGGTGGCGCGGGGCTGCTGGCCGCGTGGGTCATCACCCTGGACAAGTTCAAGCTGCTCGAAGACCCGGACTTCACCCCGGGGTGCAGTCTCAACCCCGTGGTCTCCTGCGGCAACATCATGAAGAGCGACCAGGCGTCGGTCTTCGGCTTTCCGAATCCGATGCTGGGGCTGGTCACTTACGCCGTGGTGACCGGGATCGGCGCGGGGCTGCTGGCCGGGGCGCGTTACCGGCGCTGGTTCTGGCTCGGGCTGAACGCGGGCACGCTCTTCGGCGTCGGGTTCTGCACCTGGCTCCAGTACCAGTCGCTCTACAACATCAACTCGCTCTGTCTCTGGTGCTCCCTGGCCTGGGTCGCCACCATCGTGATGTTCTGCTACGTCACGGTCCACAATGTCGAGCACCGGATCCTGCCCGCCCCCGCCGGTCTGCGCGGGGTGCTGAGCGAGTTCCACTGGGTGCCGCCCGTGCTGTGGACCGGTGTGATCGGGATGCTCATCCTGACCCGCTGGTGGGACTTCTGGACAAGCTGACCACGGAGGTCCGGGCTCATGGGCACGGAAGGCTCATGGGCACGGAAGTCCGGGCCCTCGCGGGCCCGGCGGCTTCCGGCGGAAAAGCTCGGGAAAAGCTCCGGAAAAGCTCTGGAAGAGATCCGGAAGAGATCCGGAAATGTCCTGGTCAGAGGTCCTTCAGAGCCCCTTCAGCGGCCCCGGGGAGTCACTTGCCGAGCGAGAGCCCGCCGAGCAGCTTGCCCGCGTCCGCGAGCGCGCCCGCTCCCTTGCCGGCTCCCTTGCCCTTGCCCTTCGCCTTCCCCTTCCCCGCGGTCTTCTTGTTCAGCCCGTCCGTGGTCTTCTTCACCGCGTTGACGACCGAGCCCTCGTTCTCCGTGTCCAGCGCGTTGGTCTTGAGCGGCGAGCCGTCGCGCAGTCCGTGGCTGGCCACGGCGTCCAGAGCGCCGTTCAGGCTGGCGGGGGTGAGGGGGGCATCGGCGGCGAAGGCAGGGGCGGCGGCACCCAGAGCCAGGACGGAACCGGCGACGACCGCGGCGATCTTCATGGGCTTCATAGGGGGAATCCTTCTCTCAGCGGTGCTCGGATGACGAAACAACTCTCGTTTCACACGGGCCTCTTGGGGTTATCCCGGGGTGGCCTCGTCATGAGTAACGATTCCTCAGCGCGGCGGAAACTCCGTCAGGTGCGAATTCTGGACGGGCCACTCGAATGAAGGGGACCCGCGCGTTCCTCGTATCGAATGCGCCTCCGTGTCGTTGAGGGCGAAGATCCTCGGAACTCCGCACCCCTGGGATCACCCCTCGGATCACCCCTGGGATCACCCCTCGGACAAAGCAGAAGAGCCGCTCCGCCCCCGAGGGGACGAGCGGCTCTCGCGTGTTTACGTCTCAGGCGATGACGGCCGCGGTCAGTTGTTGACGCAGACGTTCCCGAAGGACGGGTTGAGCAGACCGATGATGTCGATGGTGTTGCCGCAGACGTTCACGGGCACGTGGAGCGGAATCTGGATGACGTTGCCGGACAGGACGCCCGGGGAACCGACAGCCGCGGCCTGCGCGTCGGCGTCGGCGAAGGCGACGCCGGAGGTGCCGGCGACAGCGGCGGCGGCCGCGGTGGAGAGAACAACAGCCTTGGCGATACGCGACATGGAGAAGCGCTCCTCGGTCGTAATGAGATGGCATAAGCGCCGGGCGCGTTTGCCCGACTTATGCATCAACGCCTGACTGGGCCATCGGTTGCGCACCCGAATGAGTGACGCTCCCCCAGGAGTGCGCCCCGGTCTGGTACCGGGGGAGTACCCGGGCGGCCGTACCCCGGAGTGTTCTTGTACGGTCAGCGCTTTTCAGCGCGTCTGACGTGATTTTCACTCCGCCCTCTGTAAAGGTGCCTTCTTGTTTCGGTCTTCGAGACGGAGAGCTGTATGCGGAATTCGGCGGTTCTTTCTGTGAGACGCGGTTGGCTGTGCGGCCTGCTCTCTCTCGCGGTTGCGGCGGTGGCCTTTTCCGCCGCACCGGTTACCGGGGCGGGGGCCGAGGAGGATTCCCGTATTCCCTTCGGCAGGCGCTATCACGTGGTACAGCACGGGGGGATCGCGAGGGCGGCCAATTCGGCGATCTCCTGCCGGACCGTGACAGCGAAAACCCCTTCGGACTGTGTGTCCGCCCGCGCCGGTGCCGCCGCGGCCAATCAGAGGTTCGAGATGTTCTACACGGATGTCGACAAGGACCCGAACACCTACAACTCCACCCGGGCCCGGCTCCGGCTCCCGGCGGGCTCCCGGGTCAGTTACGCGCGGCTGTACTGGGGCGGGAACCTGCGGGTCGGAGAGCAGAAGCCGCCCAGGGACAACGGCCGGGTGCTGTTCGCCGAACCGGGCGGGCGGTACAAGTGGGTACGCGCGGACACGAGGATCGGCCACCGTACGGGCGGTGGCGCGGACGCCTTCCAGGCGTCGGCGGATGTGACGCCCCTCGTCAGGACCAGCGGTCCCGGGATGTACACCGTGGCTCAGGTCAATGTCGCCATGGGGCGTTCCGCGATCGGGGCCTGGGGCGGCTGGAGCCTGATCGTCGCCTATGAGAAGCGCGGTGCCCCGCTGCGTCATCTCTCGCTCTGGGACGGATTCGAATCGCTCACCACGGACCGGGCGAAGGCGGGTATCGACGTCGGCAAGCTACGCGTGCGCCGGGGCGCCGCCGGGCGGCTGGGAGTCGTCGCGTACGACGGGGACCGGGGAATCACCGGTGATTCGCTTACCGCGCAAACCAATCGCGGTAAGCGAGTGAGACTCTCCAACAAAGCCAATCCATCAGATGATGTGATGAATTCCAGTATTACGGAGTTCGGTGCGCCATCGATTGAACGACAACCTTCTTATACGAACACACTCGGCTATGACGCGGACGTGTTCGACCTGCGTGGTGCTTTTGTCTCTGGCGGTGATCGGCTTAGCGTTCGATTCAGCAGTAAGCGTGACTCCGTCTGGCTGGGTGCGTTTTTCGTAGAGGCGGAAGCACGGAGTTGACGCCGGGCGTGTTCAGCCCGCTCCAGAGATCGCTTTCCTGTAGTGACGAGTGGAAAGAGTTGCGCGTGCAGGCACAACGGCGCCGTTCCGGGACCGGCTTCACAGCACTCCATCTCGTTCAGCCGGTCGACGGCGGAGTGGCCCGCGTGGTCCTTGATCTGGTCGGCGCCCAGGTGGGCGCCGGAGTCCGTGTCGCCGTCGCCTGTCCCCCGGAGGGGCCGCTCGCCGAGGCGGCGGCCCGCCGGGGGGCCGAGGTCCATGTCTGGCGGGCGGGCCGCAGCCCCGGACCGGGACTGCTGGACGAAGTACGGCAGGTCGGGCGGCTGGTCGGGCTGATCCGCCCTGATCTGCTCCACGCCCACAGCGCCAAGGCCGGCCTCGCGGGACGGCTCGCCGTCCGGGGCCGGGTGCCCACCGTCTTCCAGCCGCACGCCTGGTCGTTCGAGGCGGTCGGCGGGGTGACCGGCCGGCTGGCCAGACACTGGGAACGGTGGGCGGTCCGGTGGACCGACCGGGTCGTCTGCGTCAGCGAGGCCGAGCGGCGCACCGGTGAGCGCGCCGGGATCCACGCCTCCTGGTCCGTCGTCCACAACGGGGTCGACGTCGGACGGTTCGGGGGCGGGGGCGGGGGCGCTCACGGAAACGGGAACGCCGGTGGAGACGCCCGCGGAGCCGCGCCGGACGGCGCACCACCCGGGCGCGCGGGCGGCACACACCCCGGTGCCACCGACACCGCGCTCTCCGAGAGTGCCGCGGCCCGTGCCTCCCTTCCCCTGCTCGCCGCGCTGGAGCCGACCGCTCCCGTCGTGGTGTGCGTGGGACGGCTGTGCAGGCAGAAGGGGCAGGACATCCTCCTGCGGGCCTGGCAGCCGGTCGTACGGCAGTTGCCGCAGGCACGGCTCGTGCTCGTCGGCGACGGTCCCGACGCCGACACGCTGCGCGCCACCGCCCCGCCGTCGGTGCTCTTCGCGGGAGCCGTACCGGACACCGCGCCCTGGTACCGGGCGGCCGATCTGGTGGTCCTGCCGTCCCGCTGGGAGGGCATGGCGGTGGCCCCGCTGGAGGCCATGGCCAGCGGCAGGCCCGTCGTCCTGAGCGATGTGGACGGGGCCCGCGAGAGCCTGCCGCCCGGCCGCGAAACCCTCTGTCTCACCCCGCCCGAGGACCCGCCCGCGCTGGCCGCCGCCGTGAGCACCCTGCTCCGCGACGGATCACTGCGCGAAACCATCGGCCGCCAGGGCCGGCAGCACGTACTCAGCACCTATGACGTGCGGCAGACCGCGCAGGCCATCGCGGACGTGTACCGCGAAGTCGCCGCCGTGCCGCGCCCCGAGCGCAGGGAGCCGATCCCCCAGTGACCACGGAAAGCACCAGCGTGCCGCCGCCGTCCGGGCCCGCCAGGGCGACGGGACAGCCCGCCAGGGCCACGGGACAGCGCATCGGGCGCGTCTCCGTCGCCCCTCCACGGGAGACCCCCGACCGCGTCGCACTGCCGCCACGGCGGCCCGCGAGCGGACCGCCCCGCACCGGGCCGGCGCTGCTCGTGGTGGACGCGCTCGCCGCCGTACTGTCCGTCGCCCTCCTCGGCGACGAGCGGCGCGACACCGTCCTCGCCGTCCAGCTCGCCGTCTGGGTGACCGCGCTGAACGCGCTCGGCGGGCTCTACCGGCCCGGCGTCGTCCCCTCGGCGCTGGACCGGCTGCCCGCGCTGGCCGCCCGGGTCGCCGCCTCGTGGTGCGCCGCCGCGGCCGTACTCGCCGCGCTCCTGCCCACTCACACCCTGGACATCACGACGCTCCTCGGCGGCGCCGTCGTCCAGCTCGCCCTGGCGTGCGGCGGACGTTCACTCGTCCACGCCCGCCGGCGCGTGACGGCGCGCAACCGGCCGCGGTCCGCGCTGGTCGTCGGTACGGGCATGGCGGCACGGCGGCTGACGGCGCTGCTCCTCCAGCATCCCGAGTACGGACTGCGGCCCGTCGGGATCGTCGCCGCCGGCCAGGACGACGGCGCGAACGGCGGGCGCGGCGGCGGCGGTACGGACGTCCCCGCGCTGCCGGTGCTGACCTCCACCGAGGGGATCCACCGGGCCATCATCCAGAACGGTGTCCAGGAGGCGCTGTTCATCGGCTCCGGCCACGGCGATCCCGGTTCGGGCTCCGGCTCCGGGCCAGGCGCGCGTCCCGGTGCCGGTCCCGGCGACTATCTCGATTCCGCGTTCGGCGATCCGGCGTTCGCGGGGCCCGGGTTCGGCGGCTCCCGCGAGGGTACGGAGCGGTCCCCCCTGGTCGCGCTGTTCCACGAGTACGGCTGCGCCACCTCGTTCATCGGCGCGGGCCCCTGGGACACCACCGCCCCGGCACCCGGTATGGGACAGCATCTGTGGGGATTCGCCTGGCGCCGGGTGGAGCCGCCGGCCGCGCGCCGCCGCGGCACGGTCGCCAAACGCCTGCTGGACATGGCGATCGCGGTGCCCGTCCTGCTGGCGATCTCACCGGTGCTGCTGATCTGCGCTCTGGTCGTACGGTTCGGCGACGGCCCCGGTGTGCTCTTCCGCCAGGAACGGATCGGCCAGAACGGCCGCCCCTTCACCCTGCTGAAGTTCCGTACCCTGCGCCCCGCCGACGACCACGAGGCCGCCACCCGCTGGAACATCGCCAACGACCTCCGGCTGAGCCCGGTGGGCGGTTTTCTGCGCCGTACGTCGCTGGACGAGCTGCCCCAGCTCTGGAACGTACTGCGCGGTGACATGAGCCTGGTCGGCCCGCGGCCCGAACGCCCCTTCTTCGTCGCCAACTTCAGCAAGACCCACCCCGGCTACGCGGCCCGCCACCGGATGCCCGTCGGTATCACCGGACTGGCACAGGTCCACGGGCTGCGCGGTGACACCTCCATCGAGGACCGGTCCCGGTTCGACAACCACTACATCGACCACTGGTCGCTCTGGCAGGACGTGTGCATCCTGCTGCGGACCGCGGTCTCGCTGGTCCGTCCGGCGGGAAGCTGATGACCGCCGACGCCCTCGGCGTCCCGCTGCCGGCCGCCCGCCGCCCGCGACGGGCGGCCCCGGCGGGTCCGGGTCCGGCGGGCCGGGCCGGCTCCTGGCGGCGGTTCTCGCAGCGGTACGCGGCGGTGCTGCCGGCCGTGGCGGTCGTCGCGCTCATCGCCGTACCGGCGGCTCCGGCGGGGGACGGCTCCGCCGGGTCGGGGAGCGTCGCGGACGCGGCCTCCGCGCTGCTCGTCGTCTACTGCCTGGTCCGGGTACTGCGCGAGCGGGCCCGGCCGCTGACCCGGACCGCCGCGCTGGTGCTGGGACTTCCGGTGCTGGGGGTGACCGTCGCCGCGCTCACCGCGCACGAGCCCGCGGCCACCCTGCCCGGCCTGGCGCGCTATCTCCAGATCTTCGTGCTGGTGCCGGGCGCGCTGCTGCTGCTGATCCGCGACCGCGCCGACTTCCGGCTGGTCGCCGGGGCCGTCGTCGCTCTCGCGCTGGCGCAGGGCTCGATCGGGGTCACGCAGTATCTGACCGGCACCGGAGCCTCGTACATGGGGGAGAACATCCGCGCGGTCGGCACCTTCGGCGCCACCGACGTCATGGGCATGGCCACGGTCGTCGCGTACGGACTGGTCATCGCGGTCGGCTTCGCGCTGGCTCCGGTGCCCGCCGTACGCGCTCCCGGCGACGGTCCCGGCCCCGGCCGCGTCGACGGTCACGGCGTGCGGGGTCCCGCTCGCGTCGGCGGTCACGGTGTACGGGGCCCCGGCCGGCAGCGGGCCGTCGCGCTGGTCTGCGCCGGGCTGCTGACCGTACCGCTCGCCCTGTCCTTCAGCCGTGGCGCCTGGATCGCCACGGCCGCCGCCGTCGTCGTCCAGCTCACGCTCTCCGGGGTGCGCAGGGCGGTCGTGGTCGCGCTCTGCGCCGGGGCGCTCGGAGTGGTCCTCGTCGGCGGACTCGGTATCGGCTCGCAGATGATCGGCGAGCGACTCGACAGCATCACCCAGGTCGCCGACGCGCCCGACCGGTCCGTCGCCGACCGCTACACGATGTGGGCCGCCGCCACCGACATGTGGCGGGAGCGGCCGGTCACCGGCGTCGGACTGAAGGGCTTTCCCGCCCACCGCGACAGCCACGCCTCCCTGGGACTCTCCTCGGGCAGCGACACGGCGGGGGCGGGCCTCGGCTTCCAGCGTCAGCCGCTGCTCTCCCCGCACAACATGTATCTGCTGGTGCTCAGCGAGCAGGGCGTGCTGGGGATCACGGCCCTCGCGGCAAGCTGGGCCGCGCTGCTCGTCCTCGCACTGCGCAGACTGCCCGGTCCGCGCCGTTCGCGCGACGGACACCGAGGCCGCGGGGGCCACCGCGGCGGAGACTGCGCCCTCGCCGTCGTCGGACTGCTGGTCTGGCAGCTCGTGGACTTCAGCTACGCGGACATCGGCGGGCCGTCCACCGTGCTGACGGCCGTGATGTTCGGACTGGCCGCGTGGTGGGCGCTGGGTCCGGCCCGGGGCCTGTCCGGGGACCGTGACCGTGAGACCAGGAGCGGGGCAGCCTCCGCGTGACCGATACGAGGCAGCCCCTGCCCGCGGTACCCCCGCCCTCGCCCCCGGTGTCCCCGTCCGCCTCCTCCGCGCGGACCCCTACGGAGGCCCCTTCCGGGACCTCCGCGCCGGAGCCGTCACTCCCGTCGCCGGAGCCCTCGCCGTCCTCGGCGTCCTCGGCGCCGGAGCCTTCGCCGTCCTCGGCGCCGGACTCCCGGGAGGGTTCCGGCGCGCGCGGCGCCTTCTCCTCCGGGCGGTTCCTGGCTCGGGCCGCGTTCCTCACCGCCCTGCTGACCGCCGCCGGGGCCCTCCTCGGTCTCGTCCGCGACCAGACCATCGCCCATCTCTACGGCGCGGGTCCCGACACCGACGCCTTCCTCGTCGCCTGGACCGTCCCCGAGGTAGCGGCCACGCTCCTCATCGAGGACGCCATGGCCCTGATCCTCGTACCGGCCTTCAGTCTGGCGCTGGCCCGCCGGGCCGCCGGGCCGCCGCCCGGCCAGGACCCCGTACTGCTTCTCCTGCGGACGACCCTGCCCAGGCTCTGTCTCGCCCTCAGCGCGGGCGCGGCCCTGCTGATCGCCACCGCGCCCTGGGTGGTGGCCGTCCTCGCGCCCGGTCTGCCCGAACCGCGGCTGGCCGTCGACTGCACCCGGCTGACCGCGACCTGCGCCTTCACCTTCGGCATGGCCGGGTACTGCAGCGCGGCACTGCGCGCGCACGGCAGTTTTCTCGCACCCGCGATGATCTACGCCGTCTACAACACCGCCATCATCACGACGATGCTGGTGGTCACCGACCGCTGGGGGGTACGGGCCGCCGCCGCCGGGGTCGCCCTCGGCGGGGTGCTGATGGTCCTCGTCCAAGTGCCGTTCCTCTGGCGCAGACTGACGGAGCGCCGGCCCGTCGCCGACAGCGCCGCGAAGGGCGAGGGGAGCGGACCGCCCGTCGCGCTCGCCCTGCTCGCGCCCGTCGTCGTCTTCGCGCTCAGCAGGCAGTCGCAGGTCCTCATCGAGCGGTTCCTCGCCGCGCCGCTGCCCGCCGGTGCCATCTCGCATCTCAACTACGCGCAGAAGGTCGCGCAGATCCCGATGACGCTCTCCATGATGCTGTGCACCGTCACCTTCCCGGTGATCGCACGCGCCATGGCGGCGGGGGAGACCGACCGGGCGCGGCGGCGGGTCGAGCGCGATCTCGCGCTCGCCGGGATGATCGTGCTGGTCGGGGCGGCCACGGTGATCGCCTGTGCGCCGCAGATCATCGAAGTGCTCTTCCAGCGCGGCGCCTTCGACCGGGCCGACACGGCGGCGACCGCCGATGTGATGCGGGTCTACGCGCTCGGTCTGCTCGGCCACACCCTCGTCGGCGCGCTGGTGCGCTGCTACTTCTCCGCCGCGCGCCCGCTCTGGTTCCCCGCGCTCGCCATGCTCACCGGGCTCGCCGTGACCACGGGCGCGGGCACCCTGCTCGTCGGCGTCTGGGGCGTGCTCGGTATCGCCGCGGCCAACGCCCTCGGCATCACCCTCACCGCCGCCCTGATGCTGCACGGCGTCGGCCGCCACAGCGTGCCCGTCGACATCCGCTCCATGACCGGCGGACTGGTCAAACTCAGCTCCGCCGCCGCGGCGGCCACCGGCTCCGGCTGGCTCTGCGGAAACCTCATCCCCTCACCCGTACTGGGCGCCACGGCGGCCTGCGCGGCCGTCGCCGCCGTGTTCCTCGTCATCGCCCGCGCCCTTCAGGCGCCCGAGATCGACACCCTCCTCCGCCCCCTCACACGAAAGCTCGCACATGCCCGCTGACACGGTGTCCCCCGGCCCCTTGTGGGCAGCCATGTACCACTCCGTCGCCGACACCACCGACGACCCCTATCAGGTGACCGTCTCACCGGCCCGGCTCGAACGGCAGTTGCGCTGGCTGAGCCGGCGCGGACTGACCGGCGTCGGTATGGAGCGGCTGCTGCGCGCACGCGCCGAGGGCCGCGGCGCCGGACTCGTCGGACTCACCTTCGACGACGGATACGCGGACTTCCTGGAACGTGCCGTACCGCTGCTCCGCGGATACGGCTTCACCGCCACGGTCTTCGTCCTGCCCGGCCGTCTCGGCGGTACGAACGAATGGGACAGGCTCGGCCCCCGTAAGCCCCTGCTCACCGCGGACGGCATCCGCGAAGCAGCCGCGGCGGGGATGGAGATCGGCTCCCACGGACTGCGCCACACCGATCTGACCAGGGCCGACGACACACTGCTCGCCGCCGAGACCGGGCGGAGCAGGGAACTGCTGCGAGCCCTTACCGGCGCCGAGGTGAGCGGCTTCTGCTATCCGTACGGCACGGTCGACGCCCGGGTCGTCGCGGCCGTACGGGCCGCCGGTTACACCTACGCCTGTGCCATCAGCCCCGGCGCGCTGACCGGGATGCTCGCCCTGCCCCGGGTCCATGTCGGCGAGAGGGACACCGGAGCGCGGCTGCTTCTCAAACGGCGGCTGCACCGCTGGCGCCGCCGGCCCGTCCCGGCCGCGGAGTACGCCGTGTACGCCGACGCCCTGGTCGGCACGGGCGGGAGGACGGGACCGTGAGAGTGCTGCACATCATCACCGGCCTCGGAATCGGCGGTGCCGAGCAGCAACTGCGGCTCCTGCTGAGCCGGCTGCCGACCGAGAGCGAGGTCATCACCCTCACCAACCCCGGTCCGGTCGCCGAGGGCATCGTCGCCGACGGCGTCCCCGTCACGGATCTCGCCATGACAGGCAACAAGGACCTCGGCGCGCTGCCCAGACTGACCAAGCTGGTCAAGCAGGGGCGGTACGACCTGGTGCACACCCATCTCTACCGGGCCTGTCTGTACGGACGGTTCGCGGCCCGTCTCGCGGGCGTACGGACCATCGTGGCCACCGAACACTCCCTGGGCGCCGTACAGATCGAGGGCAGACAGCTCTCCACGGGCGCCCGCGCGCTCTATCTGGCGGGCGAGCGCCTCGGCACCGCGACGGTCGCCGTCTCCGCCACCGTCGCGCGCCGGCTGGAGCGCTGGGGGGTGCGCCACGACCGGATCCATATCGTGCCCAACGGCATCGACGTCGGGCGCTTCGGCTACGACGAGAGCGCGCGCCGCGCCGCCCGGAGCCGTCTCGGACTGCCGCAGGACGCCTTCGTGGTGGGCGGTGTCGGACGGCTGACCCCCAGCAAACGCTTCGACACGCTCGTACGGGCCGTCACCGAACTGCCGGGCGCCAGGCTCCTCCTGGTCGGCGACGGACCGGAGCGGGAGCGGCTGCGGCGGCTGGCACGGCGGCGGGGAGCGGCCCACCGGATCCTGCTGCACGGCGCCTGTGAGGATCCGCCGCGGGTCCTTCCGGGGTCGCCGGGCGGGGACTTCGAAGGATCATCGGAGAAGCCGTTGACCGGGCCGTCGACCGGACAGCGGACCGGACAGCGGACCGGATCGTCGACCGGGCCGTCGACCGGGCCGTCGACCGCGCCGTCGATCGGGCCTTCGGACGGATCGCCGGACGGATCGCCGGGAAGGCCGCACCTCGGGTCCGATCTGCCGTCCCTGCTCGCGGCCATGGACGTCTTCGTCTCCACCTCCTACGACGAGGCCTTCGGACTCGCCGTCGTCGAGGCGCTCGCGGCCGGACTGCCGGTGCTCCATGTCACCTGCCCCGCGCTGCACGACCTGCCGGCCACCGACGCTCCTGGAGCACGGCAGATCAGCGGTTCCGTACCCGAACTGGTCGCCGAACTGCGGCGGTTCGAGGAGACGGGTCCGCGCCGGCTGCCCGTGCCCAGGGCCGCGCGCCACTACGACATCTCCCACAGTGCCGAACAACTGATGACGGTGTACGGGCATGCCGTGCGCGGTACGGCCCCCACCCGAGAGGTGAGTTGATCATGAACCAGTCGAGTCCTCCGCGGCGCCGGGCCGCGCGGCGCATTCCGGTGTCGGCGAGGCTGAAGGCGCTGCCCGTCTGGGGGATCGTGCCGGCGGCGGCGCTGACCGGGGCGCTGGCCGGGGGCGCGTACGGACTGCTGCGCACCCCCGAGTACCTGGCCACCAGCTATGTCCTGGTCGTACCGACCGAGAAGTCCGACCCGGCCGCGGCCCTCGGATTCGCGACGGCGTACGGACGGATCGCCTCCCAGGTGGCACTGCTCGGTGACGCGCCGGTCTGGTCCGGGGTGTCGGTGGAGACCCTCAAGAAGAATGTGCGGACGGCCACTTCGCCGGACGCTCCGATGATCTCCGTGACGGCGACCTCGTCCGAGGCGGCCACGGCCGTGAACATGGCGGACGGCGTCGCGCGCTCCCTGGTCGTCAACGGCACCCACTTGCAGGGCAGTACGAACGTACGGGTGCTCCAGTTCTCCCGGGCGGTCGAGCCGACCGGTCCGGTCTCGGCGTCCCCGCCCCTGGCGACCCTGGTCGGCGCGAGCGCGGGCGGGCTGCTCGGCGGGCTCGGTCTGCTGGTCAGGCCGAGGCGGCGGGCCGAGCAGGTCCATGTGACCGTCCCGGGCCCGGCGACGGCATCCCAACCACAGCCGGAGACAGTCTGATGCACACAGAATCGAGACGGGCGACCGGAATGCCCTCGGCGGCGGCCCGCACGCGCTCCGCCGCCGCGCCCTCCGTGTCTTCCGCGTCCCCCATGCCCTCCGCCCCCCTCACCTCTTCCTCCCCGTCGGCACCGTCCGCCTCGTCCGTCTCCGGGTCGGTGTTCACCACGGAGGTGTGCCGGGACATCGGCCGCTTCGCCGCGCTCGGTCCCGACTGGCACACGCTGCACCGCCGCTCCCGTAACGCCACCCCGTTCCAGAACCACGCCTGGCTGCACTCCTGGTGGGTGTCGTACGGCACGCCGGGCCGGCTGCGGGTCGTGCTCGTACGCCGGGGCGGACAGCTGGTCGCGGCGGCGCCGCTGATGCTGGTCCACCGCCCCGTCCCTGTCCTCGTACCGCTCGGCGGGACCATCTCCGACTTCTCCGACGTCCTGCTGGACGACCGCTGCCCCGAGGCCGCGGCGGCCGCGCTGGCCAGAGCGCTGCGGGAGGTGGCCCGTACGGCGGTGATCGATCTGCGGGAGGTACGGCCGGGCGCCGCGGCGGAACGTGTCGTCGCCTGCTGGAGCGGGCCGCGCCGGCAGCTGCCCGACTCGGTCTGCCTGGAGCTGCCCGCCGTTCCCATGGACGAACTGCTCGGCAGGCTCGCCTCCTCGCGCGCCCAGCGCTTCCGCGCGAAGCTGCGCAAGCTGGACTCGCTCGGTATCGACGAGCGGGTGGTGCCCGAGGAGGAGATCCCGCTCGCGGTCGCACGGCTGCTGGAACTGCACCGGCTCCAGTGGCAGGGGCGCGGGGTCACCGCAGAGCATCTCAGTACGCGCTTCGCGAACCATCTCAGCCGTTCGGTACGGGCGATGGCCGGGTACGGCGACGCGCGCGTGACCGAGTTCCTGCTGGCCGGGGAGGTGCTGGCGGCGGATCTCACCCTGATGTCGGGGACGCTGGCGGGCGGCTATCTGTACGGGGCCGATCCCGGGCTGCGCGCCAGGAAGGTGGATGTGGCCACCATGCTGCTGCGGAGCGGGGCGCGGCAGATCGGCGGGAGCGGACGCACCACGCTGAGCATGCTGCGCGGCAACGAGCCGTACAAGCACCACTGGCGCCCGGAGACCGTCCGCAATCAGCGCTACCTGCTCTCCCGGCCCTGTCTGGAGCCTTCGCTGCGGCTGCTGATCGGGCATGCGGCGGCCCGGGGGCGGGCCGCCGCGCTGGTCAAGCGGATGCGCCGGGACTGAGCCTCAGGAGCCGAGTCTGCGCCACCAGGTGAGAGGGAGGCAGACCTTGCCGCCGAGCCATCCCTCGATCCAGGGACCGAAGTCCATCGGCGTACAGACCGGCGGACGGGCGGGCAGCCCGGCCGGCACGGGCGTGGGACCTGGCGCGGGTCCGAGTGCCGGTGCCGGGGTGGGCGTCGGGACGGGAGCGGGCTCCGGGACGGGGACGGGCTCCGGCGCGGCGGGCTCCGGAGCGGGGGTCCCGGAGGTCTCGGGGGACGCCGGGGTCGGCGTCGGAGTGGGCGTGGGTGCCGGAGTGGGTGTCGCTGTGGGTGTCGGCGCCGGTTCCGGCACCCGGCCGTAGAGCATGGACCGGTACACCTTCGACGACTCGGGATTCTCCTCGCACTGCCACACGCCGTGCGGACAGTAGTCGGTGACGGTGTTGTAGAGCGGTTTGTACGTGTCGATCCACTGGAGCATGCGTCGCATGTATTCGGGGTTGTCACCGTTACGGAAGAGGCCCCATTCCGGATAGGAGATCACCTTTCCATGCGCGGCGGCGAAGTTCACGTGGTGCCGGAGTCCGAAGGGCTCGTCGACCTGTTCGTCGAAGGTCCGGCCCGGCGGCTGGTCGTACGAGTCCATGCCCATGATGTCCACGTAGTCGTCGCCCGGATAACACGCCGTCCAGGGAATGTCGTCCAGCCCCCGGTTGGGCGCGAAGTCGAAACGGAAATTCTGCCCGGGTACCGCGCGCATGGCGGTGACGATGCGCTGCCAGTATCTTCTCCACGCCATCGGGGCGGGGCCGCAGCGATGGGTGTACGTGTTTCCGTTCATCTCCCAGCCGAGCACGATGACCGTGTCCGGGACACCGAGGCGGACGAGGCGCCGGGCCAGGGTGGTGAAGTGTCCGTCGTACAGCCCCGCCGCGCCTTTGAACAGCTCACGGCGGACATGCGAGTCACGTACCCGGTCCTCGGTGTGCTCCAGCATGGGGACGTTGAGCACGAACATGCGGTTGTCCCTGGCCTTTCGCCATTCGGCCCAGTCCGCCAGGAATTCCGGGGCGCCCTCGATGTTGGACCACACGTCCCCCGGCAGATAGCTGTGCCCGACCCGCAGTTCCGTACCGCCGAGCCATTTCTGCATGTCGGCGATGCGTTCGACGCCTTTCGGACCGAAGTCGAGATACGCGCCTGTCGCGGGAGCGGATGCCTGCGGAGGCTTGTGGCCGGACGCGGTGTCCGGATCGTTCGCATCACCCGGAGCGGACAGCGCCGTGCCCGAGGAAAGGAGGCCGGCCATGACCACACCCAGACACGTGGCGGTCAGCCGTCGACGTCGATGGGACATATACAAGCTCCTTGCGAGTTGAGCTCTCTTCCGTGGCCGCGAGCCGTGGTCACGCTCCTTCAAAAGTATTTCTAATGAGCCGAACGAGAACCCGGCCTGGCGTTCTAGTAGTCCGTTCGTGAATTTCATCCCCCGCTTGGGCCATCGAATTGAAGGACACCACTGTGCCGAGCTTTGACACCCGTGTTCCCGCCGTACTCATGAGGCTCGACCAGAACCCCTTCCACCACGGGACGCTGGGCGCCGTCCGGTCTCTCGGCCGGGCCGGGATCGAGGTGCACACGGTGGTCGAGGCCGCGCGCGGCCCCGTGGGGCACTCCCGCTATCTGCGCCGCACCCACCCAAGACCCGACGGCTGCCGGGATCTGGCGGAGATTCAGCGACTGCTGCTCCAGGTCTCCGACCGGCTCGGGACGCCGGCCGTGCTGATCCCCATGGACGATCTGAGCGCCATCACCGTCGGACAGCTCCAGTCCCGTCTGACCGGCCGTTATCTGCTGCCTGAACAGCCGTCAGGACTGCCGGAGCGGGTCGCGGACAAGGCGGAGCTGGTGGGAATCTGCCGGGACCTCGGCATCCCCCACCCGAGGACGGTGATCCCCGGCTGCGCGGCGGAGGCGGCGGACGCCGTCCGCTCGCTCGGACTGCCGGTCATCGCGAAGTGGAGCCGGCCGTGGCTCCTTCCCGAGGCGGCCGGGCTGCGCAGCACCGTGCTCGTACGCTCCGCCGACGAGGCCCGTGAGCTGTACGGACGCAGCGCCGAGGCGGGCAGCAGACTGCTGCTCCAGGAGTTCCTGCCGCACGGCCGGGGACTGGACTGGTTCTTCCACGGATACAGCGGCGCCGGAGGCGAGTGCCTGGTCGGGGCGGCCGGCCGCAAGGAGAGATCCTGGCCGGTGGGGGCCGGGCTGACCGCGGTGGGCACCTGGCTGCCCAATCCGGCCGTGGAGCGGACGGCCCGTCAGATGGTCTCCGCGCTCGGCTACCGCGGGATCCTCGATCTCGACTTCCGCCGTGACACCGCGACGGGCGCCTACCATCTCCTCGACTTCAACCCCCGGCCCGGCGCGCAGTTCCGGCTCTTCACCGACCGCTCGGGCACCGATGTCGTACGGGCGCTCCATCTCGATCTCACCGGCCGGGCCGTCCCCGTACAGGCCGCGGCGCACGGCAGGACCTTCGTGGTGGAGAACTACGCGCTGCTGTCGGCCCTCTCCGTCCTGCCCTCCGGCCGCGCGCGGGGCACCGGACGCCTCGGGCACGACGGTGTGCACACCGCGGGCGCGGACGGGCGCGGCGGGGCGGCGGACCGGTCCATGGCCATGGAGGCCGCGTGGTTCGCGCTGGACGATCCGCGGCCCGCGTACGCCATGGCCGTCGCCTTCGGACTGCACGCGGTACGCAGGGGCCGCAGCGGGCTGGGCCGGGTGCTCGGGGGTATCGCGACCGACCGGCGCAGGGGTGACTTCGGGCGTCACGATCCCGCGCTGCCGAGGACGACCCCGGTGCTCAGGCGCGGACGCAGCCCGGCCGGCTCCGTCCGGGGCGTCCCCGTGTCGCAGCGGCCCTGATCCCGGCCCGGCCTCGGAGCGGTCCCCGACGGACCGTCACCTGCCTCACAGACTCAACCGATCACCACGACTGACACCACGACTGACCATCCCGGCACAGAGAGCGGAACACATTGATGTACGACCTGGTAGTGGTGGGCGCAGGCCCCTATGGACTCTCCATCGCCGCGCACGCCGCGGCGGCCGGACTCGATCTGCGGGTCTTCGGCAGGCCGATGGCCTCATGGCGGGACCACATGCCCCCCGGGATGTATCTGAAATCCGAACCGTGGGCGTCGAATCTCTCCGATCCGGCAGGCGCGTTCGGTCTGGCCGACTACGCCGCCACCCAGGGGGTGGAGGTACGGCACGGCGTTCCGCTGCCGGTCGGCTTCTTCGCCTCGTACGGACTCTGGTTCGCGCAGCGCGCGGTCCCGCCCGTCGACGAACGTATGGTCACGGCCGTCCGGCCCGTCCTGGGCGGATTCCGGCTCTCCACCGAGGACGGCGAGAGTGTGCTCGCCCGTACGGTGGCGCTCGCGGTCGGGGTGATGCCCTTCGTCGACATCCCCGCGCCCCTGCACGCGCTCACCCGCGAACAGGTGACGCACAGCAGTCACCACGCGGATCTGACGCGCTTCGTGGGGCGGGACGTGACCGTCATCGGCGCGGGCCAGGCGGCCCTGGAGACCGCTGCCCTCCTCGCCGAACAGGGCACCACCGTCAGGGTGGTGGCCCGGTCCGGCCGGCTGAACTGGAACACCCTGCCGCCGCCCCTGGACCGCCCCGTCAGGGAGACGGTCCGTATGCCGCACACCGGACTGGGCTGCGGATGGAAGAACTGGCTCTACGCGGAGACCCCGGGCCTCTTCCGGCGGCTGCCGGCCCCGACCCGGGCGCGGGTCTTCACCTCGGCGCTGGGACCGGCGGGCGCGTGGTGGCTGCGGGAGCGGTTCGAGCCGGCGGTGGACGTCAGGCTGGGCGAGAGTCTGGCGAGCGCGGACCCGATGGACAACGGCGGTGTACGGCTCGAACTGGTCGCCACCACCGGCCGGGTGCAGACCGTGGAGACGGATCATGTCATCGCCGCCACCGGATTCACCCCGGGGCTGGAACGGCTCGGTCTTCTCGACGGCGAACTGCGGGCCGCGCTGGCGACGGTCTCTCCCAGCACCGCGCCGGAGGCGAGCCCGCTCTTCGAGTCCTCGCACCCGGGGCTCTTCGTGGCCGGGCTGCTGAGCGCCCCGTCGTTCGGCCCGTCGATGCGGTTCGTGTACGGGGCCGCGTACACCGCCGAGCGGCTGGTACGGGGGGTGCGGCGGCGGCTCGGATCGCGCGGCGGGTCGCTCGGTACGGTCCGGCAGCGGCAGGCGTCGCCCGCGTCGGAGCCGATGTCGGCGACGGCCGGGAAGTCCCTGCTGACCTGAACCGATCTGACGTGACGTCAGGACCCGCTCGCCCAGGTCCGTCGGCCGGGAGGATCCGCCGCGATTCTCCCGGCCGGCCGGATATGCCGGCGTCCGCGGCCGGTTGAGGTCAGACGCGGGCGGGCGCGGTGCTGCGCCGGTACAGGATCCCGCCGCCGAGCAGCAGACCCATGCTCATCGCCGCCATGCCGAGCAGACCGGCGTCACTGCCGGTGGAGGCGAGTTCCGTGACGGGCGCGGGGGACTCGGGCCGGGAGGGCGTGGCCGGAGGGACCGTGTCAGGAACGACCGTGTCAGGAATGACCTTGTCCCCCGGGGGTGTGTGCGGAACGGGCGGTGTGACCTCCGTACCGCCGGGCGGCTCCTCACCTCCGGGAGTCTCGGGGGTTTCCGGCACCGTGGGCGTTCCGGGGGGCTCCGGCAGCGGGTGCGCGGGGACCTCGGGGGCCGCCACCGGCGCACCGTTCTCACACCGGTTGCCGAACGCCGGGTTGAGGACGCCGATCAGATCGGCGGAGTTGCCGCAGACGTTCAGCGGGATGTGGAGCGGTGCCTGGACGACATTGCCCGAGCCCACACCCGGCGATCCCTTGGCGATGGCACTGGCACTGGCACCGGCGCCGGTGCCCACGGCCTCCTTGCGCGGGTGCCCTTCCGTGCGGGGGTGCGTCTCGTGCCGCTGCGGGGCGTGGGCGGGCGTGTCCTCCGGGGCGGCCACCGGGGCGTGGTCCGGCCCCTGGGGGGCGGACGGCGTCCGGTCGTCGTGCCGCTGGGACGCCGAGGGTGCCTGGTGCGCCGGGTGCGCCGGGTGCGACGGGGTCCGCTCACGCGCCGCCGAGTGTCCCGGCCGGCCCGACGCGTTGCCACAGCCGTTGCCGAAAGCGGGATTGCCCACGCCGACGACGTCCACGGTGTTCCCGCAGACATTGACCGGGACCTCAATGGGTGCCTGGACACTGTTGCCCGAGAGCACACCCGGTGATCTGGCGGCCACCCCGTCGCTCTCCACCGCGATGGCATAGCCACCGCTCAGGGACAGCACGCTCGACGCCGCCGCGGCGGTGAGCAGCCCTTTGCTGATGAGGTCTCGCATCTGATCTCTTCTCCTCCTGCTGTGACATCGGGGCCGGCCGAGACCGGTCCCGAAGCAGGGGAACCCCGCGCTTCGGGACCGGACGGGCAACGTCAGGCGTTGGCGCAGGCGTTGCCGAAGGCGGGGTTCAGTACACCGATGACGTCGACGGTGTTGCCGCACAGGTTGATGGGTACGTGGATGGGAAGCTGAAGGACATTGCCCGAGAGCACGCCGGGAGAACCGATCGCGACGCCCTCGGCTTCGGCGTCGGCCATGGCCGGAGCCGCGGCGCCCATCGTCATGAGCAGACCTGCGACGACTGTTGCGGCCTTCTTGCACTTCATCGTGAGCCCTTTCCGCAGCGGCGTTCCCGTCCGCACGACTGTCGTGGCACGCGAGCATCGAATTCTCAGCTCCTGCGTCCGCTGCTGGAACACCAACGAGTTGGCCCTTGGCAAGGAAACTGTGCTGTTTTATGGCTTTCTCTGGTTCACTCGATTGCCGCGTGAAGGTATTCGGGATTTTCGTTTCTGCGTAAGAAGGGGCCGTTCGTGGAATACGACGACGGGCCGGCCGGGGCGTCATTGCCCCGGCCGGCCCGTCGGCCCGGAACGCGGTCCGGGCGAACGTGTACGGATCAGTTGTTGCCGGCACCGTTGCCGGACAGGACCGGGATGTCGTCCAGGATGTGCGACAGCGGCTCGTCACCCTTGGCCTGGGTGGAGTTCTCCGCGCACTGCTGGTTCTGCGGGGAGGCCAGGATATTGAGGTCCTGGACGGAGATCGGCGTGGGGACACCGGCGAGTGTGCTGATGTTGGCCTTGACCGGCACACCGACACACAGCTTGTTCAGCGAGCCCTGGACCAGCTCCAGCTGGGGGCTCATCTTGCCCTTGGTCGTGGAGTTGCCGAAGGCCTGCTCGGCGCCGTTGCCACTGGCGGAGGTGGTGCCACTGTCATCGCCGATGGCGAACGCGGTGGGCGCCGCCGCAGCCGAAATGCCGACCACGGAGGCGGCGACGGCCGCGCCGGCCATAATCTTCTTGATCACGGTGTGTTCCTTTTCTCAGGAATGCAGGTGGAGCGACCTGGACAACCCGATGTGGGCAGTTTGGTTCCGCTGCTTCACTCGATCGGCTTGTCGGCTGTCGGTAATAGGCCGTTGGAGTGAAGGTCCAGAACCAAACCCCCGGTGGGAAGTTGCTCAGGGGGCCCCGGGGACTTGGGGCATCCTTCAGAAGGGGACTCATCGTGATGATCAAGAAGGTCATGGCCGCTGCGGCTGTCGCCGCTTCCGTCGTCGGCGTCTCGGCCGCCGCCGCTCCGCAGGCTCTCGCCATCGGTAATGACAGTGGCACCACCTCCGCCAGCGGCAACGGGGCCTGGCAGGCCTACGGCAACTCGGCGACGTACGGCAACATGAGCCCGCAGATGGCACTTATCCAGGGTTCGCTGAACAAGCCGTGCATCGGTCTGCCGGCGAAGCTGAACCTCGCCTCCCTCGCGGGTGCTACGCCGATCGCTCTTCAGGACATCAATATCCTGTCGTCGCCGCAGAACCAGCAGTGTGTCGAGAACTCCACCCAGGCCAAGGGCGACGAGCCCCTCTCGCACCTTCTGAACAACATCCCCATCCTGTCCGGCAATGGCACGGGCAACAACTGAGAAATCGACTGAACCGACCGGACCACCGCTGTCTTCCGCGGTGGTCCGGTCTTTTTCTCTGTTTCTCAGTTAATGCGGTACGCCGTTCGGGGGAACGGCCGCAACCATTCCGTCCACCGGCGGTTGAGCAGCACGGACTCCACCGGTGGGGTCCGACTTTCCGGAAAGGCATCCAAATGAAGAAGCTGTGGGCAACCGCTGCCGTAGCGGCCACGATCGTCGGGGCTTCGGCCGCCGCCGTGTCGCCGGCCCTCGCCATCGGTGACGACCAGGGCACCACCTCGTTCAGCGGCAACGGTGCCAAGCAGGCCTTCGGCAACTCCGTGACCAAGGGCGACATGAGCCCGCAGCTCGGGCTGGTCCAGGGCTCGCTGAACAAGCCGTGCATCGGTCTGCCGCTGAAGGCGAACGTCGCCTCCCTCGTGGGTGCTACGCCGATCGCTCTTCAGGACATCAATGTCCTGTCGTCGCCGCAGAACCAGCAGTGTGTCGAGAACTCCACCCAGGCCAAGGGCGACGAGCCGCTGTCGCACATCCTGGACGACATCCCGGTCCTGTCCGGGAACGGTGTCGGCAACAACTGACGCCCACGGAGGCCCGGTTCGGCGGTGCGCCGGACCGGGCCTCCGTCATGTGCGGCGAGGGTCACCCCGGGGGCGGCCGGCGCCGGTCCCGCGGGTGGGTAGTGTGCCGGGATGCTCACCGTGACATCCGTGAATGTGAATGGCCTGCGAGCCGCCGCCAGGAAGGGCTTCGTGGAGTGGCTGGCGGAGACCTCCGCCGATGTGGTCTGCCTCCAGGAGGTACGGGCCGAGCCGGGGCAGTTGCCCGGGGCCGTACGGGAGCCGGAGGGCTGGTACGTCCTGCACGCCCCGGCGGCGGCCAAGGGCCGCGCGGGTGTCTCGCTCCTCTCGCGCCGGGAGCCGGAGCGTACGCGGACCGGATTCGGCAGCGCGGAGTTCGACACGAGCGGGCGGTACGCCGAGATCGATCTGCCGGGTGTCACGGTGGCCAGCCTCTATCTGCCGTCGGGCGAGGCGGGCACGGAGCGGCAGGACGAGAAGGTCCGGTTCATGGACGAGTTCCTCCCGTATCTGGCGGAGCTGAGGGAGCGCGCCGCCGCCGACGGGCGTGAGGTGCTGGTCTGCGGCGACTGGAACATCGCCCACCAGGAGGCCGACCTCAAGAACTGGCGGGGCAACAGGAAGTCCTCCGGATTCCTCCCCGAGGAGCGCGCCTGGCTGACCCGGCTCTACGAGGAGACCGGGTACACGGATGTGATGCGCGCCCTCCATCCCGGCCAGGAGGGGCCGTACTCCTGGTGGTCCTACCGGGGGCGTGCCTTCGACAACGACAGCGGCTGGCGTATCGACCTGCATGTCGCCACGGCCGGTCTGGCCGGGCGTGCGGTCAAGGGCTGGGTGGAGCGCGCGGCGGCGCACGAGGAGCGGTGGAGCGACCACGCGCCGGTGGCGGTGGCCTACGAGAGCTGAGAGTCCGGAGATCCACAGGCTCCGGAGTCCGGACGTCCCGCGGCGGCTCAGGCGCCGGCGGAGCCGGTGGCGTACCCGGTGCGCAGACGGCGGTCCAGGGCCATGGAGAACTCCGCCTCGACGATGCTCTTCGCCAGCGGGCGGAGTCTGGCGGAGTCCTCGGCGGTGGTGTGGGCGGCGAGGAACGCGCTGAAGAGCTCCGCCATGGCGTCCGTGTGGGCGCGGACCTCGCGGGCGGTCTCCAGGATCGAGGCGAGCGGGACCCCCTCGCGGACCAGGGCCGCGGAGGCGTCCAGCAGCCGGCGGCTGATGTGGACGATCTCGTCGCCGTCCGTGGCCAGATAGCCGAGGGCGAGGGAGGTGGCGAGATTCTCCGCGGTGACCTCGCCCTCGAAGTAGTCCGCGAGCTCCTCGGGGGAGAGCCGGACGGGGGTCTCCCCGGTGGCTTCGCCGAGGCCCAGGACTTCGCCGACATCGCGCCCGCTCTCGAAGGCGGTGGCGAGCTCGGCGATGCCGTTCAGGGTGTGGCCGCGCTCCAGCAGGGCCGCGATCGTACGGAGCCGGGCCAGGTGATGGGTGTCGTACCAGGCGATCCTGCCCTCGCGGCGCGGTGGCTGTATCAGCCCGCGCTCACGGTAGAAGCGCACGGTGCGGACGGTGATGCCCGCCTCCCGTGCCAGCTCCTCCATCCGGTACTCCATGCGGGGAAGCTTATGTCGTACCGCCGGTAACGTGTTTCCACCCGCCCCCTACCCATGAGTACGGAGCTGCTCTACGCTCCGGATTGCGCCAGTGATCGCTGGCGCGGTTCATGATGTCCGGCGGCAGGAGGCGGTATGGGCCAGCACGTACGCGTGGCGGTGGTCGGATCCGGATTCGGTGGCCTCGGGGCGGCGGTCCGGCTGCGCAGAGAGGGGATAACCGACTTCGTCGTCCTGGAACGGGCGGGCTCGGTCGGCGGGACCTGGCGGGACAACAGCTATCCGGGGTGTGCCTGCGATGTGCCGTCGCACCTCTACTCGTTCTCGTTCGCGCCCAACCCCGACTGGCCGCGCGTCTTCTCCGGGCAGCGGCACATAAGGGCCTATCTGGAGCGGATCGCGGACGCCTTCGGACTCCGGCCGCATCTGCGGCTGCACCACGAGGTCCGGCTGATGCGCTGGGACAGCGACGCCCTGCACTGGGAGATAGAGACCTCGCGGGGGAACTTCACCGCGGAGGTGGTGGTCTCCGCGACCGGGCCGCTGTCGGATCCCCGGATCCCGGAGGTCCCCGGGCTCGCCGGATTCCCGGGCAAGGTCTTCCACTCGGCGCGCTGGGACCACGACTACGAGCTGCGCGGCAAGCGCGTCGCCGTGATCGGCACCGGCGCCTCCGCGATCCAGATCGTCCCCGCGATCCAGCGGGAAGCCGCCAGGCTGACGCTCTTTCAGCGGACCCCGCCCTGGGTGATGCCGCGTGCGGACCGCGCGATATCCACGGCCGAGCGCCGGCTGCACCGGGCGCTGCCCTTCACCGGGACCGTACGGCGCAAACTGCTCTGGGGCATCAGGGAGTTGCAGGTCCAGGCGTTCACCAAGCGGCCGAACGAACTCGGGCTCGTCGAGGCCCTCGCCAAGGCCAATATCGCGAAGGCGATCAAGGACCCCGAGCTGCGGGCCGTGCTGACCCCCTCGTACCGCATCGGATGCAAGCGCATCCTGCTCTCCAGCTCGTACTATCCGGCGCTCGCGCAGCCGAACGTCGATGTGATCGCCTCGGGCCTCGCCGAGGTGCGCGGCTCGACGCTGGTCGCCGCGGACGGTACGGAGTGCGAGGCGGACGCCGTGATCTTCGGGACCGGCTTCCATGTGACCGACATGCCGATCGCGGAACGGGTCGTCGGCGCCGACGGGCGCACACTCGCCGAGACCTGGCGGAACGGTATGGAGTCGCTGCGCGGCGCGACCGCGGCCGGCTTCCCCAACTGGATGACGATCATCGGCCCCAACACCGGTCTGGGGAACTCCTCGATGATTCTGATGATCGAGGCCCAGCTCGCCTATATGGCCGACTATCTGCGGCAGCTCGACGGCCTCGGCGCTGTCGGCGGACGCGCGGCGCTGGCGGCCCGGCCCGCGGCCGTACGCGCCTGGAACCACCGGGTGCAGGAGCGGATGAGGCGGACCGTGTGGAACACGGGCGGCTGCACGAGCTGGTATCTGGACGCCAACGGACGCAACACCACCATCTGGCCCGGCACGACAACGGAGTTCCGCAGGGCCACGCGCCGCGTCGATCTCTCGGAGTACGAGGTGATCCGCGCCGCGGGACCGCACACGGATGTCGCGGGGTGCGCCGGCGGGAGCGGCGCGAGGGAGGCCGTCCGATGAGCGCGCCGCAGACGGCGGGTACGCCCGGCCGGCCGCCCCGGGGGCGTGGGACGACCGCCGTCTCCGCCGACGGATCCCGTGTCCATATCGAGGTGTTCGGCCCCGAGGGCCGGCCCGCCGTCGTACTGGCCCATGGCTGGACCTGCTCCATCCGCTTCTGGTCCGCGCAGATCGAGAACCTCGCCGCCGACCACCGGGTGATCGCCTACGACCAGCGCGGACACGGCCGTACGCCGCTGCCCGGCCGGAGCGGATACTCCACCGACGCGCTCGCCGACGATCTGGAGGCGGTGCTCGCCGCCACCCTGGCACCGGGCGAACAGGCCGTGTTCGTGGGGCACTCGATGGGCGGTATGGCCTTGCTGGCCGCCGCGCGCAGGCCCGCCTTCCGGGAGCACGCCGCCGCCGTGCTGCTGTGCAGCACGGGCAGTTCGCGGCTGGTCGCCGAGGCGCTGGTGGTGCCGATGCGCGCCGGGCGCGTACGGACGCGGCTCACCCGGCTCGTCCTCGGCGCCCGCGCCCCGCTGGGCCCCGTCACACCGCTGTCCAGGCGGATCCTGCGCTACGGGACGATGGGCCCGGGAGCCGCGCCGGAGCGGATCGCCCGGTGCGCGAGGATCGTGCACGCCTGTCCGCGGGTCTCCCGGGTCGCCTGGTCACGGGTGCTCGGCGCGCTCGATCTCGACGCGGACGTACGGGAGTTGAGGGTGCCCACCGCCGTACTGGTGGGGACCGCGGACCGGCTGACCCCGCCGGTCCAGGCACGGGCGCTGGCCGCCGCGCTGCCCGACTGCGCCGGTCTGACCGTACTGGCCGGGACCGGACATATGACGCCGGTGGAGGCGCCGGAGGCCGTCACGGCCAGGATCCGTGAGCTGGCCGCCGCCCATGCCGGACCGAGGGAGGACGCGGCATGAGCCGGCGCGGGGATCTCGAAGGCCGGGTCGCGGTGGTCACCGGCGCGGCGCGCGGTGTCGGTGAACTGCTCGCCCGCAAGCTCTCCGCGCGCGGCGCGAAGGTGGCGCTCGTCGGTCTGGAGCCGGACGAACTGAGGAGTGTCGCAGCCCGGCTGCACGCGGACCGCGAGCACTGGCACGCGGATGTCACCGACCACGTGGCGATGGAGCGGGTCGCGCGGGAGGTCAAGGAGCGTTTCGGCGCGGTGGACATCGTCGTCGCCAACGCGGGTGTGGCCGCCGGCGGACCGTTCGCGGACTCCGATCCGCAGGCGTGGCGACGGGTCGTCGAGGTCAATCTGATAGGCGGCGCCGTCACGGCGCGGGCGTTCCTGCCGCTGCTCAGGGAGAGCCGCGGCTACTTCCTCCAGATCGCCTCGCTGGCCGCGATCATCCCCGCGCCGATGATGACCGCGTACTGCGCGTCCAAGTCCGGTGCCGAGGCCTTCGCGCACAGTCTGCGCTCCGAGGTCGCCCACCAGGGCGTGCGGGTCGGCGTCGGCTATCTGTCCTGGACGGACACCGACATGGTGCGCGGCGCCGACCAGGACGAGGTGATGCGGGAGATGCGCCGGCGGCTGCCCTGGCCGGCGAACCGTACGTATCCGCTCGGGCCGGCCGTCGACCGGATCGTCGCGGGGATAGAGCGGCGCTCGGCGCATGTCTACGCGCAGTGGTGGCTGTGCGGGACGCAGTCGGTACGGGGCTGTCTGCCGGGGCTCGTCGCGGTCGTCGGCGCGCGGGAGATGAGGCGCTTCGGACCCCGTCCGGCCGTGGTGCGCAAGGGACTTGTGGGTGCGGGCGGGGCCGCCGACGAGCGCGAGCGCACACAGCGTGACTGATCGAAATGCGCGGAATGTCGGGGCGTGTAAGTCTGGTCGAGGCCCCACCCCCCACCCCCCACCTCTTCCAGGAGTTGAAATTCCATGGGTATTTCCGACCAGTTCAAGGACAAGGCGCAAGAGCTCGGAGACCGGGCGAAGGCGCAGATGGGCGACAACCAGAGGGACGAGCAGTCCCCGCGTTCACAGCAGAGCCGCCAGGGCCAGGGCCAGCAGGGTCAGGGCCAGGGCCAGCAGGGCCAGGGCCAGGGCCAGGGCCAGCCGAACCGGCACGGGCAGCAGCCGGCTCAGCCGGCCCAGCCGGGTCAGCACGGACAGGCGGGCCGCAACCCGCAGGGCAACGACCGTGCCCAGGACCGCGACAACCAGTCGCCTCGCAGGGCGCAGGACGCGCGCGACGAGTTCGACGACCACTTCGACGCCTGAGCGAATGGCCCGAGGGCTTGAGTGTCCGAGGGTTTGAGTGCCTGAGTGCCTGAGGGCTTGAGGGCCTGACAAGAGGCGCACCCGGTTCGCCGGGTGCGCCTTCTTTCTGTGCCGTCCGGCTCTCAGTCCGTCTCGCGCGGCGGCAGCGGGGGACGGCGCAGATCGGGCACGGCTCCGTACCCCGGCGGTGTCGAGGCCGGCTGCCCCGCCAGCAGATCCAGCGCCACCCACACCGCGTCGTCGAGCTGGGCGTGCCGGCCCTCCGCCCAGTCGAGCGGGGTGCGCAGCGCCTCGATGTCGGGCTCCACACCGTGGTTCTCCACGGACCAGCCGTACGCGTCGAACCAGGCCGCGTTCATCGGCACCGTGATCACCGTGCCGTCGGTGAGACGGTGGCGTCCCGTGATGCCGACGACCCCGCCCCAGGTCCGCTGGCCCACCACCGGGCCCAGATTCAGCAGCCGGAAGGCGGCGGTGATCATGTCGCCGTCGGAGGAGGTCGCCTCGTCGGCGAGCGCCACGACCGGGCCGCGCGGCGCGTTGGAGGCGTACGAGACGGGCTGGGCGTCACGCGTCAGATCCCAGCCGATGATCCTGCGGCTGAGCTTCTCCACCACCAGCTCGCTGATATGGCCGCCCGCGTTGCCCCGTACGTCCACGATCAGCGCGGGCCGCGAGACCTCAAGGCGCAGATCGCGGTTGAACTGCGCCCAGCCCGAGCCGCCCATGTCGGGGATATGCAGATAGCCGCATCTGCCGCCGCTGATCTCCCGTACCACGGCACGGCGTTTGGCCACCCAGTCCTGGTAGCGCAGCGGGCGCTCGTCGATGAGCGGGACGACCGCGACCCGGCGGGAGGGGGCTTTGCCCTCGGCGGGCCGGAAGGTCAGCTCGACCGTGGTGCCTCCGGCGGCGGCGAGCAGCGGATAGGGGCCCGCCACCGGATCGACGGGCCGGCCGTCGACATGGGTGAGGACCGCTCCCTCGCGGATACCCGTACCGGCGAGCGGTGAGCGGGCCTTGGAGTCGGAGGAGTCGCCGGGCAGGATCCGCTTGATCACCCAGGCGCCGTCCCGGCAGACCAGATTGGCGCCGAGCAGTCCGATCGGGCGCTGGTAGTGCGGCGGGCCCTCGTTGCGGCGGGCGGGGGTGACATACGCGTGGGAGGTGCCCAGCTCGCCGAGGACCTCACGGAGCAGATCCGCGAACTCGTCGGGGGAGGCGACCCGTTCGACCAGCGGACGGTACTGGGCGAGGACACCGTCCCAGTCGATACCGCACATCCCCGGCTCCCAGAAGTACGCGCGGATGATGCGGCCCGCCTCGTCGAACGCCTGGCGCCACTCCGCGCCGGGGTCGACGTCGTGCAGGATCCGGCGCAGATCGAGAAAGACGGTCGAGTCGCCGTCGCCCGGTTCGGTGGCGGGTACGGCGCGTAGGTCGCCGTCGTCCACGACCACCAGCCTGGTGCCGTCACCGCTGGTCGCGAACCAGTCCAGATGGTCCACGAGTTCGCTCTTACGGGCCTTGACGATGTCGAAGTGTTCGAGGGTGGGGCGTCCCGACATGTCCGCGGGGTTGGCGAAGGTCTCGCCGAGCGCGCCCGAGATCGGCCAGCGCAGCCAGACCAGACCGCCGCCGCTGACCGGGCGCAGTGCCGAGTACTTGGACGCGGTGACGGGGAACGGGGTGACCCGTTCCGCCAGACCCTCGACCTCGACCGTGACCGTACCGTCGCCGGACTCGCTGTCCGACGGGTCGAGTCCGCCCGCGGCGGGGCGGCCGTCCGGGGACAGCGCGAACGGCGACGGGGTGGCGGAGGAGAGCGGTACGAGATAGGGGCGGCAGCCGAGCGGGAAGGAGAGGTCGCCGGTGTGCACGTCGTACACCGGGTCGAAGCCGCGCCAGGACAGGAACGCGAGATAGCGGCCGTCGCTGGTGAAGACCGGATTCTCGTCCTCGAAGCGGCCGTTGGTGACATCGACGACCGTGCGGGCGAAACTCCCGGCGATCTTGGCCAGCTTGATCTGGCGCAGGGAGCGGCCGATACCGGGGTGGGACCAGGTGAGCCAGTCGCCGTCGGGCGAGAAGGCGAGATCGGCGACGGGGCCGTTGATGGAGTGGATGAGCTCGGTGACGCGGTCGGGGACGGGGGCCGGGGCCGGGGCTGGGGCGGGTGCGGGACCGGGCGGCGGTGCTGCCGGTTCCGGTGCCGGTGTCGACGCCGGTTCGGGTGCGGGTGTTCCCTCGGGGGGCGCGGGGGGCGTGTCCGGTGCCTCGGGCCGCTCGTCCGTTTCCTGTGTTTCCCGCGTTTCCTCGGGCTCCTTCTCCTCGGGCCCCGGCTCCTCCGCCTCCGTTTCCTCTTCGCCCTCTCCCTCCTCTTCCTCCGTGACATCCACGAGCAGCAGCCTCCCGTCGTGGGAGGCGATCGCTATCCGCTCGCCGTCCGGGTCGGCGACCATCTCCAGTACGCGGCCGAGCTGTCCGGACGCCAGCCGGCGCGGCGGCCGGTCCCCGCTCGCGCGGGGCAGATACGCGATCTCTATGGCGTCCTCACCGTCCGCGTCGGTGATGTAGGCGACCTGGCCGCCGCTGCCGAGCATCCTCGGGAGCCTGACCCGTACGCCATGGGTGTCGGCGATCGTCCGGGCCGGGCCGTCGCGGTGGGTGAGCCAGTACAGGCTGCCGCGCACGGAGACGGCGCTCGCCCGGCCCGTCGTGTCCACGGATATCCCGTTGACGTGGCTGGACGCGGGGACCTGATAGCCCCGGCGCCCCGCGCGCTGCCCGCCGAGCCGTACGTCCAGCTTGCGGGGCACCGAGCCGGCGGCCAGCGAGTCGACCAGCCAGAGATCGCCCGCGCACTGGTAGACGACCCGGCGGCCGTCGGACGACGCGTGGCGTGCGTAGAAGGCGTCGTGATCGGTGTGGCGGAGCAGCCCGGTGCCGTCGGGACGGCAGGAGTAGAGATTGCCGACGCCCTCGTGGTCGGAGAGGAACGCGATACGTCCGCCGACGAACATCGGGCAGTCGAGATGGCCCCCGAGGTCCGCGAGCAGCCGCTTGCCGTGCAGCCAGAGCCGTCCCATCGCCCCGCCGCGGTACCGCTTCCAGGCGGCGGGTTCGTGCGGCGGCTTGCCGGTGAGCAGGAGCGTACGGTGCTCGCCGTCGATGTCCGCGACGGCGATGTCGTTGACCGGGCCCCAGGGCAGCGCGCCGCCGGGGGAGCCGTCGGTGGGGAGGCCGTAGGCCCAGGCGAAGTAGGAGAACGGCCGGCCGTGCGAGGAGACGGCGAGTATCTGGGAGTCGCCGTCGCTGTCGGGAGGCGTCCAGCCGCAGACGCGGGTGTCGGTGGCGCCCCAGTAGGTGAGCCGGCGGGCCGGTCCGCCGTCCACCGGGGCCAGATGTATCTCGGGGTCGAGGCTGCGCCAGGTCGTATAGGCGATGTGGCGGCCGTCGGGCGAGAAGCGGGGGTGACCGACTCTGGTGCGGTCGACGGTCACCCGCCAGGCGCGTTCGGGCCGATGCCCGGCCGGTGCGAGGGGGGCGACCCAGAGGTCGTCCTCGGCGGCGAAGCACAGCAAGTCGTCGTGCAGGTGCGGGAAGCGAAGATACGCGACGTCGTCACTCACCCCCCAATGCTGCCCTTTCCGAGCCCGATCCGCCTCTGCGCCTCGACTTCCGACGGGGGCCGTGGCGCGCCTGCGACGCGTGGTGCGGGTGGTGTGCCGCGGCTGTGGTGCAGGCCACAAGCGAAACGGGCCCGTTTCGCTTTCCGCCGGGTTATCTTCGTACTGTACGAAACGGTTTCGTTCGGGAGGTCGGGTCATGGCACGCAGCAGGCTTACGCCGGAGCGCGAAGCCGAGCTGTACGGTGCCGTGCTCGATCTGCTGCGCGAGGTCGGCTACGACGCCCTCACCATGGACGCCGTCGCCGCCCGTACCCGGTCCAGCAAGGCCACCCTCTACCGCCAGTGGGGGAGCAAGCCCGAGCTGGTCGTCCGTGCCATGCGGCACAACAAGCCCGTCAGTCTCGAACAGCTCGACACCGGTTCGCTCCGCGGCGATTTCCACGCGCTGCTGGCGGCCGGCGACGACTGCCAGATGGAACGGGACTCCGCGCTGATGCGGGGCCTGTTCCATGCCGTCCACAACAACCCCGATCTCCACCAGGCGCTGCGCGAGCTGCTGATCGAGCCCGAGATCAACGGACTCCAGGCGCTGCTGCGACGTGCCGTGGACCGTGGCGAGATCGCCGCGGACAATCCCGCGCTCAAGTACGTCACACACATGCTGGTCGGCGCCTTGGTCGCCCGGCAGCTGATCGAGGACCGGTCGCCGGACCGGACTTTCCTCAGGTCGTATCTCGACGCCGTGGTCCTCCCCTCCCTCGGCGTCTGACCGTCCCCCGCAGGACCCCTCACCTGACGAGTGCCGCTCTCGCCGTCGGGCCGGCTCCCCATGCCCTGATCCATCGATAGACCGGGAGTACGCCCTCGTGGCCACGTTTCTCTACAAGCTCGGACGGCTGGCCTTCCGGCGCCGCCACTATGTCGCCCTGTTGTGGGTGGCACTGCTGGCGCTCGCCGGAGTCGGTGCCGCATCCGCGTCCACGCCCACGTCCAGTTCCTTCTCCATCCCGGGAACGGAGGCCCAGAAGGCCTTCGACCTGCTGGAACAGCGCTTCCCCGGAGGCAGCGCCGACGGCGCCACCGCCCGGGTCGTCTTCAAGGCGCCCGCGAACGAGAAGATGACCGACGCCGGCCACAAGGCCGAGGTCCGCGCGATCGTGGACGAGCTGTCGGGCGGTTCCGGCCAGGTCTCCTCGGTGACCGATCCGTACACCGCGAACGCGGTCTCGAAGGACGGGTCGACGGCGTATGTCTCGGTCTCGTACAAGGTCGCCTCGATGGAGCTGACCGACGAGACCCGTACGGCACTGGAGGAGACCGGCGCCGAGGCACGGGCGCAGGGGATGGCGGTGGAGATCGGCGGTGACGCGCTCCAGGCCGCCCCGGAGACCGGGGCCACCGAGATCATCGGTGTGGCCATCGCGGCGGTCGTACTCGTCATCACGTTCGGATCGCTGATCGCCGCCGGGCTTCCGCTGCTCACCGCGCTCATCGGGGTCGGCGTCGGTATCTCCACGATCACCGCGCTCGCCAATGTCCTGGACCTGGGCTCCACCACCTCGACCCTCGCGATGATGATCGGCCTCGCGGTCGGTATCGACTACGCGCTGTTCATCGTCTCCCGCTACCGGGCCGAACTGGCCGAGGGCAGAGAACGCGAGGAGGCCGCGGGGCGGGCCGTAGGCACCGCCGGGTCCGCCGTGGTCTTCGCCGGGCTGACGGTCGTCATCGCGCTGGTCGGTCTCGCCGTGGTCAATATCCCGATGCTCAGCAAGATGGGCTTCGCCGCCGCCGGTACGGTCGTGATCGCCGTCCTCATCGCGCTCACCCTCATCCCGGCGCTGCTCGGCTTCGCGGGCAAGCGGGTGCACGGGCGCAAGGCCCGCCAGGCGCTGGAGAGCCAGGCCGCGGGACACCACCACCACGCCGGGCACAAGCCCAATCTGGGCACCCGCTGGGCGCGGTTCGTACTGCGCCGGCCCGTCACCGTACTGATCACGGCCGTCCTCGGGCTCGGGGCGATCGCCCTTCCTGCGACCTCGCTGGAACTGGGTCTGCCGGACGACGGTTCGCAGCCCGTGAGCACCACCCAGCGCAAGGCGTACGACCTGCTCTCCGACGGTTTCGGCCCCGGCTTCAACGGGCCGCTGATGGTCGTGGTCGACGGCAAGGCCGACGACAACGCCAAGGCGGCGGCCACCGAGGTCGCCGACACCGTGAAGAAGATGGACGGCGTCGCCGTCGTCACCCCGTCCACCCTCAACAAGGCGGGCGACACCGCGACCATCACGGTGATCCCCGAGGACCGTCCGTCGTCGGTCGAGACCGAGAACCTGGTCCACTCCATCCGTGACACGGGCGGACGGATCGCGGCGGACAGCGGGGCCGAGGTCCTGGTCACCGGCGCCACCGCGATGAACATCGACTTCTCGGAGAAGATGAACGACGCGCTGATCCCGTATCTGGCGCTCGTCGTCGGACTGGCCTTCCTGCTGCTGATGCTGGTCTTCCGGTCGGTGCTCGTACCGCTCAAGGCGGCGCTCGGCTTCCTGCTCTCCGTCGTCGCCGCGCTCGGCGCGGTGGTCGCGGTCTTCCAGTGGGGCTGGCTCGGCGGGCTGCTGGGGGTCGAGCAGACCGGTCCTGTGATGTCGATGATGCCGATCTTCATGGTGGGCGTGGTGTTCGGTCTGGCCATGGACTACGAGGTCTTCCTGGTCACCCGGATGCGCGAGGCGTATGTCCATGGCGAGCGGCCCGGCGAGGCGATCGTCACCGGCTTCCGGCACGGCGCCCGGGTGGTCTCGGCCGCGGCGGTGATCATGATCGCCGTCTTCGCGGGCTTCATCGGTTCCAGCGAGTCGATGATCAAGATGATCGGCTTCGGTCTCGCGATCGCCGTCTTCTTCGACGCGTTCGTGGTCCGGATGGCGATCGTGCCCGCGGTGCTCGCGCTGCTCGGTGGGAAGGCCTGGTGGCTGCCGCGCTGGCTGGACCGGGCGCTGCCCAATGTGGACGTCGAGGGCGAGGCGCTGCGCAAGCGGCTCGGGGACACGGCCGGTGCGGACGGCGGTCCGGGGCCGGAGCGTGAGCTGGTCGGCGTCTGAGGCGCCGAGACCGAGTCCTCCCGGGATCGGGGGACGTTCCGGGATCACCGAGGACGTCCCGGGAACACCGGGGGACGACGGTCTCACCCTGAACGCCGGGACCGCGGCGTGAGCGGCGCATGGTCCCGGTACGCGCCGGCAGCCGTGGGGACGGGAGCCGGAGCGACGCGCACGGCCCGGTCGTACACCTCCTGGGCGAGGTGTACGACCGGGCCGTCGTGCTGTCCCCGGGGCGCCCGCGGCTCCCCGGGGTCTCCCCCGGCGCGCCCGCGGACCGCTCATGTGCGGTGGAGCAGCCTGCCCAGTTCGTTGTCGACCTGTATGTCGTGGCGCTCCTCGCCCGCGGGGATCATCGCGTACGAACTCCGCAGGAACCTGCGCAGCGGCGCGGAGTCGAACTGCACCATCGCCACGCCTTCCGGCGAGTGGAACTCCAGCACCGTCTGGGCCCGGCCGCACGGCCAGACCTGGACGTCGCCGTCGCCGGAGGGGAGTCGCAGGCCCTCGTCGAGAAGATCCCGGGCGAAGGCCCAGATCACCTCTCTGTCGTCGAGGGAGACCTCGGCCGGGAACACGATGCGCATGGCGAGCGGGTCGTCACCGTCGTAGCGAAGGGTGACGGAGACGGCCTTGTGGTGGGGGGCGTCCGTGATGAGACGGCATTTGGCGGGCTGCTCGACGACGGGTGACATCGGCTGGCTCCTCTGCACTGCTGCTGTGGCTGCGAACGCGGCTGGGGGCGCGGGTGCGGCTGCTACTGCGGCTGGGCTCGCCTCGGGAACTGGAGCAAACCTCCTCCATTTGAGAGAGGTTTAGTACTTAATCCTACAAAGAATATGCATTTATCCCTAATTTTCCCGGAACTGATATCGGCCGATCACCGATACGGCAACTCGCGTACAACCTGCTCTTGCGAACTGTTCGCAACAGGGCTCTACTTTGGAACGGCCTGCCACCCCCACGGCACCCCCGGCGTACCCCTCGCGCGCACCACCAGCAGGAAGCGGAGCCCGTTCATGCATGTCCCCGACGGATTCATCGATGTCCCCGTCTCGGTCGCCGCCGGCGTCGTCGCGGCGGGTGCCGTGGCGGTCAGTCTGCGCGGAGCGCGCCGTGAGCTGGACGAGCGCACCGCGCCGCTCGCCGGACTGGTCGCCGCCTTCATCTTCGCCGTGCAGATGCTCAACTTCCCCGTGGCGGCCGGTACGAGCGGCCATCTGCTGGGCGGGGCGCTGGCGGCGATACTCGTCGGCCCGTATACCGGCGTCCTCTGTGTCTCCGTCGTCCTGCTGATGCAGGGCATCCTCTTCGCGGACGGCGGGCTCACCGCGCTCGGTGTGAACATCACCGTCATGGCCGTGGTGACGACCGTCGTCTCGTACACGCTCTTCCGCGGCCTGGTGAAGGTACTGCCGCGCACCCGCCGCTCCGTGACCGTCTCCACCTTCGTCGCCGCGCTGGTCTCCGTACCGGCCGCGGCCCTCGCGTTCACCGGTATCTACGCCGTCGGGGGGACGACGGACGTACCGATCGGCAAGGTGCTGACCGCGATGGTCGGTGTCCATCTGCTCATCGGGATCGGCGAGGCCGTGATCACCGCGCTGACGGTCGGCGCCGTCATCGCCGTACGGCCCGATCTGGTCCATGGCGCCCGGGGGCTCACCGCGCCGCTGAAGCTGCGGGTGGGCGGGGAACTGGTGGATGCCGCGCCGGCGGCCGTGCCCGTGGCGGCCGCCGTGGCCGCCGGGACCGGGACTGGGACCGGGACCGGGACCGGGGCCGCGACCGGGACACCCGCCGCCGCCCGCTCGCCCCGGCGGCTCTGGGCCACGGGCCTGGTCACCGCCCTCGTCCTGGCCGGATTCGTCTCCTTCTACGCCTCCGCCGACCCCGACGGTCTGGAGAAGGTCGCCGCGGACCACGGCATCGACAGAAAGACCGAGGAGCACGCCTCCGCCGACTCCCCGCTCGCCGACTACGGGGTCGAGGACATCTCCGACGCCCGGCTCTCCGGCGGTCTCGCCGGGGTGATCGGGGTGGGCGCCACGGTCGCCGTGGGCAGCGGGGTCTTCTGGGCGGTGCGCCGCCGCCGCAACGGGACCGCCGCGTCCCCGTCCGCCGGGTCCGCCGTCGGCGGGAACGTCTGAGATGGGCGCGGGTCACGCCCACAAGCTCTACCGGCACGGGCACTCGCCGGTCCACCGGCTGCCCCCGCACTGCAAGCTCGCCGCCGTCCTCTGCTTCGTGATCGTGGTGGTCTCCACCCCGCGCGAGGCGGTCTGGGCGTTCGCGCTCTACGGGGTGCTGCTCGGGGTGGTCGCCGCGGTGGCCCGTATCCCCGCCGGCTTTCTGCTGCGCCGGCTGCTGATCGAGATCCCGTTCGTGGCGTTCGCGGTGCTCATGCCGTTCGTGGTCCCGGGCGACCAGGTCCGGTTCCTGGGACTGTCGTTGAGCGTGCCCGGTCTCTGGGGGGCCTGGAACGTACTCGCCAAGGGCACACTGGGCGTCGCCGCGTCCGTGATCCTCGCGTCCACGACCGAGCTGCGTTCCCTGCTGCTCGGTCTCCAGCGGCTGAGGCTGCCGTCACTGCTCGTACAGATCGCCTCCTTCATGATCCGGTACGGCGATGTCATCACCGACGAGATGCGCCGGATGTCGATCGCCCGGCGCTCGCGCGGCTTCGAGGCGCGGGGCGTGCGGCACTGGGGAGTGCTGGCCAAATCCGCCGGCGCGCTCTTCATCCGCTCCTACGAGCGGGGTGAGCGCGTCCATCTGGCGATGGTGAGCCGGGGGTACACGGGCACCATGCCGGTCATCGACGAGGTGACCGCGTCCCGGGCGCAGTGGACCTATGCCGCCGCCCTCCCGCTGACGGCGCTCGCCGTCTGTCTGCTTGGCTGGACCCTATGACCGTCTCTTCCGTTTCCGCCGCCGGACCCCCGGCGCCGGCCCCGCCGTCCCTTGAGGTCAGCGGGCTCGCCTACGCCTATCCGGACGGCCATCAGGCCCTCTTCGGCGTCGATCTGACCGTGGGGCGCGGTGAGCGGGTCGCGCTGCTCGGCCCCAACGGCGCGGGCAAGACCACGCTCGTCCTGCATCTCAACGGGATCCTCACGGCGGGCGCCGGTTCGGTCGCGGTCGCCGGGCTGCCGGTGGCCAAGCGGAATCTGGCCGAGATCCGGCGCCGGGTGGGCATCGTCTTCCAGGACCCTGACGACCAGTTGTTCATGCCGACGGTACGGGAGGACGTGGCGTTCGGCCCGGCCGCCGCCGGACTGCGCGGGCCCGAGCTGGAGGCACGGGTCGTCACCGCGCTGGGCCGGGTCGGGATGGCGGAGTACGCGGAGCGCCCGCCGCACCATCTCTCCTTCGGGCAGCGGCGCCGGGTCGCCGTGGCGACCGTACTGGCGATGGAACCGGAGATCCTCGTCCTCGACGAGCCCTCGTCCAATCTCGATCCCGCGTCCCGGCGTGAACTCGCCGACATCCTGCGGTCGCTGGACATCACCGTGCTGATGGTCACGCACGATCTGCCGTACGCGCTCGAACTCTGCCCCCGTGCGGTGATCCTCAGCGACGGTGTCATCGTGGCGGACGGACCCACGCACGGGCTGCTCGGCGACGAGAAGCTGATGGCCGCGCACCGGCTGGAGCTGCCGTTCGGATTCGACCCGCGTTCCGTGTCGCCGGGACACGTTGCACCATAGAGGGGGTCACGCCGCAGGGGTGTGGCGCGCGATGACGGGGTGGGTGGCGCGGGCGTGGACGTCCAGGGCACGGTGGCGGCGGGCTTCGAGCCGGTCAGGGACGCTTTCGTACGGAATTTCGAGCGGCTCGGTGAACGGGGCGCGGCGGTCGCCGTCTTCCAGGACGGGCACAAGGTCGTGGACCTGTGGGCGGGAACGCGCGATGTGGACGGAGCGGTGCGGGGGCCGGGACCGGGCGCGGGAGCGGTCGCGGGCACCGGTACGGACTCCGGTACGGGGACGGACTCCGGTACGGGGACGGCCATCGGTACGGGGACGGCTTTCGGCACCGGTACGGCTTCCGGCATCGGTGCCGGGACGGACGGGGGTGCTCCCGGGCAGGTGCCGGAGGGCCATGTCCCGGATCCGGCGCCCTGGGCGGTGGACACCGCACAGATCGTCCGCTCGGCGACGAAGGGGGTCGCCGCCGCCGTACCGCTCCTGCTGCACCAGCGTGGACAGATCGATCTCGACGCCCCGGTCGGTACGTACTGGCCGGAGTTCAAGGCCGCGGGCAAGGAGCGGGTGCTCGTACGGCATCTCCTCTCGCACCGCGCGGGCGTACCCGTACTCGACCGGCCGCTGACCCCGGCCGAGGCGCTCGACGGCGAGTCGGGGGCGCGGGCGCTGGCCGCCCAGCGGCCCGTCTGGGAACCGGGCACGGACCACGGCTACCACGCGCACACCTACAGCTGGCTGATCGCCGAACTGGTCAGACGCGTCACCGGGCGCACTGTCGGCCGGTGGATCGCCGAGGAGATCGCCCGTCCGCTGGGGCTGGACTTCTGGGTCGGGCTGCCGGCCGAGGAGGCCCACCGGGTGGGGCGGATCGGACCGCTGACGGAGCCGGCCGCGTCCGGCGGCGCGCTGCGGCTGCGGCCCAAGCGGTCGGTCTCCGACGCGTACCGGGACACGGACTCGCTCACCCGCCGCGCGTTCGGGGTGATCGATCCGCGGCCCGACGAGAACGACCCGGCGTACCGGGCCGCCATGCTCCCCGGCTCCGGCGGTATCTCGACGGCGCGTGCGCTGGCGCGGTGCTACGCCGCGATGATCGGCCCCGTCGACGGCCACCGGCTCTTCGCGCCCGCCACGCTGACCCTGGCGCGTACGGAGGAGTCGGCGGGCCCGGACCGGGTCCTGGTCGTCGCCACCCGCTTCGGTCTGGGCTACATGCTGCACGGACCGGCGGCGCCGCTGCTCGGCCCCGGCTCCTTCGGGCATCCGGGGCGCGGCGGCTCGCTGGGCTTCGCGGACCCCGAGTCGGGGATCGCGTTCGGGTATGTGACGAACGGTATGCGCAAGGGAGTCACGGCCGACCCCCGCGCACAGGCTCTGGTGCGGGCGGTGCGCTCGGTACCGTCGGTACGGCCGGAGGCGTGACGGCCGGGTCACACGTAATCGCGCTCGGGGCCGACCGGTACGACGTTGGTGAGGTCCACGGCCGGGCGCAGCGCCTCGGCGATCTTGACGGCGTCGTCCACGGCCCACAAGTGGGTGAAGAACAGGCGCGGTTCCTCCGTCAGCCCGTGGTTGTGGACCTCGACGAGACTGATGCCGCCGCGCCGTAGTGTCGTGAGGACGTCCTGCACCTCGTCGGCGACCATGGCGAAGTCGCCGTTGAGCGCGGCCCGGCCGCCGCCCAGGGGCTGGAAGTTGAAGGCCGAGGTGGCCCCCAGGCCTGGGGGCAGCACCATGTGCCCGTCGATGATGGGCTCGCGGCGGGCGAAGACGGACTTGTAGATCCCGCGGTCGTTCTCGCCCTTGACCCCCATCACGGCCTCGATCGCCTCGATGTCCAGATCGAGCCGCGGCGGACGTCCCGTCGGCCGGGCGGGCGGGCTCGACGTCCGGTCCATGGCCGCGCGCAGCCCGCGGGCCAGCGGCACCGGGTCGTCCCCGTGACCGTGGATATGGGTCCACCAGACGTCGGGGGAGTGGGCGAGCAGATGCTTGTGGAGGGCGGTCACCGCGATTCCGTGATCGGCCAACGCGTCGATCACCTTCTGGAGTTCGTCCTCGGTGACATTCAGATCGCCCATGACCAGGACGCTGTCGTCGCTGTACCGGACGAAGGCCATGTGGGAACCCAGGGCGAGTTCGGGCGCCACCTCGACGCCGTAGGAGATCACCTTGAGGTCGTCGCGTGCGAAGCGGGTGTGGTAGAAGAGGCCGCGTACGAGGCTGCCCGGACGGCCCAGCACGTCCGCGACCTCTTTCCAGTGCCCTGCCGTCGTGGGCACCGGGGTGAGATGCGCGGGGCCGCCTCCCCCTTCCTTCTCCTCCTTCGCCCCGGGGACTCCGGTCACGTCGGCCTTCGCCGGCTCGGCCAGGGCGACCATCGTCCCCATACCGGCGAACACCGGCGCCAGCGCGGCCGCGACGAGCAGTCGGCGGCGGGGCGCCGCTGCCGCCGCCGTGTCCGGTGCGCCGGCTCCGTCCGTGCCGGGTCCGTTCGCGGCGGGTCTGTCCGCGCCGGTTTCATCCGTCCTGGTGTCGTCCGTCCTGTTTTCGTGCTCCACGTCTCCGCTCATCACCTTTGTACCTCCGTGACGCGATCAAAACATGATCCGACGGAGCGCGCGATCCATGAGAGGACGCCCGGGGAACTCTGGTGCGGGGCGCCCGGCCGGCGACATCATCGCCCCATGACACGTTTCGAGGGATACGGCGTACTGATCACCGGAGCGGGGCGCGGCATCGGCGAGGCGACCGCGCGCCGGCTGGCCGAGGAGGGCGCGCGCGTCCTGGTGACGGACCTGGACGAGAAACGGGCGGCACGGGCGGCCGAGACCATCCCGGGCGCGGTGGCCTACGGGTGCGATGTGGCCGACCGCTCGTCGGTGGAGGCGGCGGTCGCGTACGCGGTGGAGCGCTTCGGCTCACTGGACGTGCTGGTCAACAACGCCTACGCGTGCGCGCCGGACGCCCCGCTCTTCGAGGACGAACCGGACGAGGTCTGGGCGCGGGATCTCGACATCACGCTCACGGGCGCGTTCCGCTGCGCCCGCGCGGCGCTTCCGCATCTCGTGGCGTCGGGCCGGGGCGCGATCGTCACGATCGGGTCCGTCAACGGCGAGCAGGACTTCGGCAATCACGCCTACAGCGCGGCCAAGGCGGGCCTGGCGAGCCTCACTCGTACCCTCGCCGGCCACGCGGCGCCGCGAGGTGTCCGCGTGAACCTCGTCGCCCCGGGCACGATCGCCACGGACGCCTGGGCGGGCCGGCAGGCGGAGTTGGGCCGCGCGGCGCCGCACTACCCGATGGGCCGGGTGGGCACGCCGGGAGATGTGGCGTCGGCGGTGGCGTTCCTGGCCTCCCAGGACGCGGCGTGGATCACGGGGGTGACGCTGCCGGTGGACGGCGGGCTGCTGACGAGCAATGTGGGTCTGCGACGGGCGCTGGGCTCAGCCGGCGGTGTGGAGCATGAGACCGATTCCCACCACCATCAGACCTGCCGCCGCGATCCTCGGGGTGCCGAAGCGCTCCTTGAAGAAGAGCGCGCCGATCGCCGCGCCCACGATGATGGAGGACTCGCGCAGTGCCGCGATCGGTGCGAGAGGGGCGCGGGTCTGGGCCCACAGGACCAGACCGTAGGCCAGCATGGAGAGGGCCGCGCCGAGCAGGCCCAGGACGGCGTGGGGGCGGAGCTGGGTGAGCAGCCGGGCGCGGCGGGTGTGCAGGGCGTACGCCGGGATCAGGGCGCCCTCCAGGATCATCAGCCAGGCGATGTAGCCGATCGGTGAGCCCGAGTTCCGTACGCCCAGGCCGTCCACGACGGTGTACGCGGCGATCGAGAGACCGGTCGCGACCGCGGCGAGCAGCGCGGCCCAGTGGGGCCCGTGCCCCGCCGTGCCTGCCGCGCCGGTCTTCCCGGCTGTCCCCGCTGTCCCCGCTGTCCCCGCTGTCCCCGTTGTCCCCGTCGTGTCCGTCGTGTCAGCCGTCCCTCGCGTCCCTCGCATCCCTCGCGTCCCCGAGCCACGTATCCCCCAGAGCGCGACGCCCAGCAGTCCCGCCGAGGCGACCGCCACGCCCGTCGCCTGCCAGGCGTCCAGGGACTCGCCCACGAAGACCGCCGCCAGCACGGTGACCACCAGGGGCGCCGTACCGCGTGCGATCGGGTACATCTGGCCGAAGTCGCCGAGGCTGAACGAGCGCATCAGCAGCGCCTGGTAGCCGATGTGCAGCAGCGCCGAGACGATCATGTACCGCCAGGCCGCCCGGTGCGGCAGCGGCGCGAAGCAGGCGATCACCGCGCCGATCGCCGCGGCGCCGCCGCCGATCAGGGTGAACGCGACAAGCTGGTCTTTTATGGTGTGCGCGATGGCGTTCCAGGCCGCGTGGGTGAAAGCGGCGACCAGGACCGCGACCGCGACGAGCGGTGTCACGCCTTGCGCTCGCGTACATCCACCAGGGTGCCGCCCGCGTGCGCGACCAGGGATGCCGGTTCCATGGGGAACACCGTGTGCGGTGTGCCCGCCGCCGCCCACACCACGGCGTGGGCGAGCAGCCCCCGGTCGGCGAGAACGCGGGTCTTCGTACGGTGCCCGAAGGGCGGGACGCCGCCGATGGCGTATCCGGTGGTCTCCCGTACGACCTCGGCGTCGGCCCGCTTCACGGCCGCCGCGCCCAACTCCCGCCGTACGCGCTCCACATCGACCCGTGAGGCACCGTCCATCAGGACCAGCACGGGCACCCCGTCCGCCTCGAATACCAGCGACTTGACGATCTCGCCCAGACCGCAGCCGATCGCGGCGGCGGCCTCCGCGGCGGTGCGGGTGGCGTCGGGGAAGCGGCGGATCCGGCCCTTGATCTCGTCGAGGCCCAGCTCGCGCAGGGCCTTGGCGAAACGGGGGTGGGCGGCGGAGGCGGTGGTGTCGGAAGTGCTCATGCGCCGCACGCTAGCGGTCACGGCACGGCCCGTACCACCGGCTTTCCTCCGGTGGGAGACCCTGGCGGCGAGACCCACGGAGCGTATGGGCCCGTGGAGCGTGTGGGCCCGTGGTCACTCCCCGGTGGTGTCGGCCGCGCCAGCGGTGCCGCCGGTGTCGGCCGCGTCGAGGAGAATCCGCGCCAGTTCGCCCGGACGGGAGAACATCGGCCAGTGGCCGGTGTCCATCTCGACCAGCCGCCAGTGCTCACTGGTCAGCAACTGGGCCACCTCCTCGCTCGGTTCCGGTCCGTCGAGCAGGCACTTGATGTAGGTCGCCGGGAGCTCGCCGAGCGGCCGTGTCAGCACGGCCGGCTCGGACAGGGAGGCGCCCGGGTGGGGCGTCGAGCCGCTGACGATCCGTGTGATCTGCTCATCGGTGAGGCCCTGGCCGGCGTAGTCGCCCGCCGTCAGCGGTGCCCAGAAGCCGCCGTTCCCCGCGATCGCGGCCTCCAGTTTCGCCGGGCCCTCCCACCAGCCGGAGACGAACGACTGGCCTTCGGCCGGAACATCGGAATCGACGAAGACCACGCGGGCCAGCCGGTCGCCGATCCGCTCGGCGGCCTGGCCGACCGGGATGCCCGAATAGCTGTGCCCGACCAGGACGACATCGCGCAGATCGTGGCGTTCGACCTCGTCGACGATGTCCTGGACATGGGTCCGCTGCCCGGCGGGCACGCCCCGCTTCTCCGCAAGGCCGGACAGCGTCAACGGGTGGACGCCGTGGCCGGCCGCACGCAGCGGCGGCACCACCTCGTCCCACGCCCAGGATCCGAGCCACGCGCCTGCGACAAGTACGAATTCCGTCATAGCGGCAACCTAACGGAGGGGTCTGACAACGGCCCCCGGTGAACCTTTCCGGTCACAGCACTAGTGGCCTCCGCCGTCGGCGTGGATGACCTCTCCGGTGATCCAGGCGGAGTCGTCGGAGGCGAGGAAGAGGGCCACAGCGGCGACGTCCTCGGGCCGGCCGATTCTGCCCAGGGGAGTGGCGGCGATCAGTTCGTCCGCCATGTCGCTGTCGATCACGCCGAGGGAACGGGCACCTTCGGTGTCGGTGGCCCCGGGGGCGAGCGCGTTGACCCGGATCCCCCGTCCGGCCAGTTCCTTCGCGGAGATCCTGGTCATGGTCGTCAACGCGGCCTTGGTCGAGGTGTAGAGAGCGGATCCCGGGCGGTTGTGCGCCACGCCGGAGGTCGTCACATTGATGATCGCCGCGTTCTCCGCGGGGGCCTGTTCGGCGAACGCCCGCGTGGTCAGGACCGGGCCGAGGACATTCGTCCCGTACTGCCGGTGGAACTCCTCCTCTGTGATCTCCGTCATCGCCTGGAAGGAGAAGACGGCCGCGTTGTTGACGAGGATGTGCGCCGGGCCGAACTCCCGGACCGTACGGGCGAAGAGATCGGCGACCTGATCGGCGCGGGAGACGTCCGCGCGCACCGCCAGCGCCCTGCCGCCGTGCCGTTCTATCTCGGCGACCGCGTCCTTGGCGGCCCGGTCGTCCCGGCTGTAGGCGACGGCCACCGAGGCTCCCTCGGCGGCCAGTGCCAGGGCGATGCCACGGCCGATGCCTTTGGTGCCACCGGTGACCACGGCGGTACGGGATACGAGCTTGCCCACGAGGTGTCCTTTGGGGGGTGAGGGGAAGGGAGCGGCCGAATGGCGGCCGTTGGGTGCCCCTCCACTCTGTTCAACCCCGGCAATTGCTTCAAGAGGGCACAAAAAGGTGCCCTGGTTCCCTCGCTGACACCACCGGGCCGGCCCGGAGGGCCCTCCGCCGGCCCGGGTTTCCGTCCGGGCCGACCCGGGTTTCAGTCCGACGGGGGCGAGGCGGCGTCGTAGGCCGCCCGGGAGGTCTCGATATAGCCGAGGTGCTCGTCGGTCCAGTGGGCCAGGGGGTAGAGGACCGAGTGGAGGCTGCGTCCGGCGTCGGTGAGCGCGTACTCCACCTGCGGCGGCACGGTCGGTGTCACGGTTCTGCTGACCAGCCCGTCCCGCTCCAGCCGGCGCACGGTGGCGCTCAGCATCCGCTGGGTGATGCCCTCGACCGACCGCTTCAGTTCGTTGAAGCGGCGGGGACCCGCGTTGAGACGGCAGATCACGATCACCGTCCACTTGTCCCCCAGCCGGGCCAGCACCTCACGCAGCAGGACGGCGCGCGGCAGCGCCGTATCGGCGTCGGCCGGGATGGTGGTCATGGTCGCCTCCGTGGTGGCCTCGTCCCTCCGGTATCCACGGTATACCACCCCCATCTCCTGGCGGTGCAACTCGGCGTGGAGACGCGCCACTTCACGGTGGCGGGCCTGGCGGGGTGGCGGGGTGACGTCGACGGGGCGGCGGGCGGGGTTCGTTTCCCCGTACCCGCCGCCCCGTGGCCGAATCGCGTGGTCAGCCCGCCGCGAGTACCGCCGCCACCACCGGGCCCGCCGCGTCTCCGCCGTGGCCGCCCGACTGGACGACGGCCGCCGCGGCCACGTCGTTCTGGAAGCCGGTGAACCAACTGTTCGACGTGGCCTGGCCGTCGACCTCCGCCGAGCCGGTCTTCGCGCCCTTGTCCCCGCCGAGTCCTGACATCGCGTTCGCCGCCGTACCGCTCGTCGCCGTGAGCCGCATCATGTCCCGGAGCTGCTGCGCCACCGAGTACGGGAGCGAGCGCGCGGCGGTGGCCAGCGCGCGGTCGTCCAGCGAGCGCGGCACGATGATCGGCTGCTTGAACGTGCCGTTCTTCGCGGTGGCGGTGATGGACGCCATGTTGAGCACGTTCATCTGGACCGTGCCCTGCCCGATGTACTGCGCCGCCGCCTCGCCGCCCACCGCCGACGGCACGCTTCCGTCGAAGGAGGCGATTCCCGTCTTCCAGTTGTCGAGGCCGATGCCGAAGACCTGCTCGGCCTCGTTCTTCAGCGCCGAGTCGTCATGGGTGTCGTCGATCAGCTTGATGAAGGCGGTGTTGCAGGAACGGGCGAAGCTCTGCGCGAAGGTGCCGCCCTGGATCGAGAAACCGTCCAGGTTCTGGAACGTACGGCCCTGGTACATGGCGGTCGGCGGGCACTCGGCCGGCCGGTTCGCGTCGGCCAGGCCCTTCTCCATCAGCATCGCCGCGGTCACGATCTTCATCGTGGAGCCGGGCGCCTGCTTGCCGAGCATGGCCGCGTTGAAGCCGTCCTCGCGGTTGTTGGCGACCGCGAGGATCTCGCCCGTACTGGGCTTGACCGCCGCGACCGACGCCTCGCTGAACTTCTTCACCGCCTGCTCGGCGGCGGCCTGCACATTCGCGTCCAGCGTGGTGCGCAGCGTGCCCTCCTTGCCCTTGGCGAGGGTGAGCAGGGTCTGCCCCGGCACGCTGTCGCCGTCGCTCTTCAGCGACAGCTCGACGCCCGGCGAGCCGCCCGCGTCGGCGCCGTACCGTTCCCGGAGCTGGTCCAGGACGGACGCGAGCGACGGGTACTTCTCCTTCGTCAGCGCGACGCCGTTGCGGTCCACCGCCTTGATGGGCGGGACCTTCGCCTCGGAGGTCTCCAGATGCGTCGTGTCCGTCAGCTTGGGATGGATCACGGACGGCGCCCATTCGACCAGCGGGCGCCCGGTGGTCAGTCCGCGCACCACGGTCAGCTCGGAGCTGTACGCCCATGGCTTGCTCTCGCCGCCGAAGGTCACCGTGGCCTTGACGGTGAACGGCACCTTCGCGCCCACCGCCGGGCCCGGGGTGATCACCGCGCGGGTGACATGGGCCTGGTCGCGGTAGCCGTCGATGACGGGCGCCGCCGCGGTGGGGTCGTTGGTGAGCTGGGCGACGGTCGTGCCGTCGTCCCCGCCGGCCCAGCCGGCGAGGAAGTCCTTCGCGGCCTTGTCGATCTCGTCGGCGCTCAGCGGCCCGGTCTTGATCTCTTGTGTCGCCGATGTGGTGGTGCTGTCCGTGTTCCCGCCGGTGAGCCCGCTGTACACGTTGTACGCGCCGTACCCCACCCCGCCGGCGACCACGGCGAACACCCCGCCGACCACGGCGACCTTCGCTCCACTGCGCATCTGTGCAGTCCCCCTCCCCAGGAGCCCCCTTGAACATCTGAACATGTTCAAGGAAGTTTCGGACCGAACTCTACGGGACGGGTGCGCCGGGGGAGGAGTGCGTTATCGGACTGGGACGGTGACCACGACCCCGCCAAGACCCGGTACACCCGCACCCATCTAGACCCAGGTGTCGAACCACATCCGGGAGCGCCAGGAGTCGATCGGGATCGGGGTGCCGGTGTAGAGCGGCCAGAAGTAGATGAAGTTCCAGATGATCAGCAGGACCAGTACGCCCGCGCCGACCGCGCCGATCGTTCTGCGGCGTTCGTCGGCGCCCGGGGGGCCGATCAGGGCGCCGGCCAGCATGGTCACCGCGAGGCAGAGATACGGGACGAAGACGACCGCGTAGAAGAGGAAGATCGTCCGCTCCTGGTAGAAGAACCAGGGCACCCAGCCCGCCGCGACGGCGCAGGCGATCGCGCCCGCGCGCCAGTCGCGGCGGAAGAACCAGCGCCACAGCACATAACAGAGCGCCAGACCGGCCGCCCACCAGAGCAGCGGGGTGCCGATCGCGAGGACCTCACGGGCGCAGTTGCCCGGGGTGCCCGCCGGGCAGCCCTCGCTGCCGGCCTTCGGGTCCTCGTAGAAGTACGAGACCGGGCGGCCCAGGACGATCCAGCTCCAGGGGTTCGACTGGTAGGTGTGGCCCGAGGTCAGATTGATGTGGAACTGGAAGACCTCGTTCTCGTAGTGCCACAGGCTGCGCAGCCAGTCCGGCAGCCAGGTGTAGCTCCCGCCCTTGCCCTGGGTCGTGGCCCAGTTCCTGAAATACCCCTTGTCGGTGACGATCCAGCCGGTCCAGGACGCGACATATGTGACGATCGCGACCGGCACCGTCGAGAAGAACGCCGGCACGATGTCCCGGCGGAGCACCGCGGCATACGGCCGTACCGCGCCCGCCGTGCGCCGGGCGCCGACGTCCCACAGGACGGCCATGACCGCGAAGGCCGCCAGGATGTAGAGCCCGTTCCACTTCGTCGCGAAGGCCAGCCCCAGCATCAGCCCGGCCGCGATCCGCCAGGGCCGCCACCCCAGCCGCAGCCGCTCGGCGACATCGACGTCCGGGCGCAGCAGGCCCTCCTCGTCCACCGGGAGCGCCGAGGCGAGTCTCCGGCGTGCCCAGTCGCGGTCGATCACCAGACACCCGAAGGAGGCCAGGACGAAGAACATCAGCACCAGATCGAGGAGGGCGGTACGGCTCATCACGAAGTGCAGACCGTCGACGGCGAGCAGTCCGCCCGCCAGACACCCCAGGAACGTGGAACGGAACAGCCGCCGCCCGATCCGGCAGAGCATCAGCACCGAGAGCGTGCCGAGCACCGCCACCATGAAGCGCCAGCCGAAGGGCGTGAACCCGAAGAGCTGCTCACCGAGGCCGATGACCCACTTGCCCACCGGCGGATGGACGACATACCCGGGGTCCGTCGGCAGCGGCACCCTCGACGGGTCGGCCAGGATCTGCTTGTCGATGTCCTTGGGCCAGCTCCCCTCGTACCCCTGGTTGACCAGTGCCCAGGCGTCCTTGGCGTAGTACGTCTCGTCGAATATCACCGCCTTCGGGCTGCCCAGGTGCCAGAAGCGCAGAACTCCCGCCACGGCCGCCACCAGCAGCGGACCGCCCCACGCGGACCAGCGGACGAGCCGCTCCGCCGTCGCCGGCGGCACGGCGAGTACGGCCCAGAGCCGCTCCGAGGGCCGGGTGTACGGCGGCACCAGCCGCTCGCGCAGCCCGGTCACCGGCCGCGGCACATGGCCGAATCGGCGCAGCCGCTGAGGCCATGAGGGCGGCGTTCCGCCGGCGTCGTGCCCCTGGAGGGCTTCAGGCGCAGTACTGGTCACCGCGCCATCGTAGGGAACGCCGCTGTGCGAGGGGTGCTCCGCGCCCTGCGAGGATGGCGGGATGGCGGATGTGAATGGAACGCTGGTACTCGCGGGGACGCCCATCGGTGAGGTGACGGACGCGCCGCCCCGGCTCGCGGCCGAGCTGGAGACGGCGGATGTGATCGCCGCCGAGGACACCCGGCGGCTGCGCAGGCTGACCCAGGCGCTCGGTGTGCAGACCCGGGGCCGGGTCGTCTCGTACTTCGAGGGCAACGAGTCCGCCCGGACCCCCGAACTGGTCGAGGCACTGACCGGAGGGGCGCGGGTGCTGCTGGTCACCGACGCGGGCATGCCGTCCGTCTCCGATCCCGGGTACCGGCTGGTGGCGGCGGCCGTCGAGCGTGGGATCAGGGTCACGGCCGTACCGGGGCCCTCCGCCGTACTGACCGCGCTCGCGCTCTCCGGGCTCCCGGTGGACCGCTTCTGCTTCGAGGGCTTCCTGCCGCGCAAGGCGGGCGAGCGGCTCGGCCGGCTGCGGGAGGCCGCGGCCGAGCGGCGCACGCTCGTCTACTTCGAGGCACCGCACCGGCTCGACGACACGCTCGCCGCGATGGCCGAGGTCTTCGGCGCCGAGCGCAGGGCGGCCGTCTGCCGTGAGCTGACCAAGACGTACGAGGAGGTCAGACGCGGGGGTCTGGGGGAGCTGGCGGCCTGGGCGGCCGAGGGCGTACGGGGCGAGATCACCGTCGTCGTGGAGGGCGCGCCGGAACAGGGGCCCGGGGAACTCGACCCCGCCGAGCTGGTGCGGCGGGTACGGGTGCGGGAGGAGGCGGGGGAGCGGCGCAAGGAGGCGATCGCCGCCGTCGCCGCCGAGGCCGGGGTGCCCAAGCGCGAGGTGTTCGACGCGGTCGTGGCGGCGAAGAACGAGGCGAACGAGGCGGCGAAGAACGAGGCGCGCACGCCCCCACGGCAGGCGCACGCACGCAGCGGGGTCCCGGGTCCGGCGCACGCCCCTTCGCGGGGCAAAGGACTATCGTGAAATGTAAAGCGCAGACCGGGAGTCGGGTCTTTTGGGCATGAGAAGGCCAAGACCAATCCATTAATCGACAGGGGCTGATGCGCTCCCGCCGGCAAAGGCGTCCACTGGGTCAGTGGAGAGGAGCTGGCATGAGTGAGATCACGGGCACCGCCGTAGCCCACGAGGCATATGCCTTTTGCTGTATGCACTGCGGGCACGGCTGGGAGCAGGCGTACGACATAGAGCATCACGTCGACGGCTCGGGCCGGAATTACGTTGTCTACAAGGCGGAGGGGATACGGGTCCCTTCCCCGCTGTCCAGCCCGTCCTGCACCAACTGCGGCGGGCATGTCGTGCGCATCATGCGTTCGGGACAGGTCTCGTCGGTGCGGGCGCTGATGACGGAGCAGTACCACCCGGCGAAGAGCAAGCGGGGCGCGGCGACGGCCGCGGCGGCCGGGACGACGGCCGCGACGGGCGCGGCGGGGGGCGCGGAGCCCGAGCAGATACCCGCAGGATCCGCCGAGGAGATACCCGTCGGATCCACGCAGGGCAGCACGGCGACGGGGCAGGCGGCGGGACATCACCACTGGCACCTCTCGGACCTGCTGCACCCGTTCCACCATCGCAAGTGAGCAACCTGTTCGACCACGTTCCACCCGTTCCACCTGTTCCACCTGTTCGACCCGTTTCACCGGTCGGACCTGCTGGATCTGTTCCATCCGCTCGACCTGTTCCACCGCTCGATCTGCCCCACCCCCTCGCCGCGTGCGTGAGCGCACGCGGGTGAGGCCGGGGGCGCGACCCTCGTAGGATCGCGCCCATGAGTTCGAAGCAAGCTCCGCCGCCGCTGCCCGAACCCCTCCGGGTACCGGTCGCGGATTCGCACACCCATCTGGACATGCAGGACGGCAGCGTCGAGGAGAGCCTGCGCAAGGCCGCCTCGGTCGGTGTGACGACGGTGATCCAGGTGGGGTGCGACCTCAAGGGCTCCCGCTGGGCCGCCGAGACGGCCGCGGCGCACGAGAACGTCCACGCGGCGGTCGCCCTGCACCCCAATGAGGCGCCCCGGATCGTGCACGGCGACCCCGACGGCTGGTCGCGGCAGGGCGCGCGCGAGAGCGGCGGGGACGCGGCGCTGGACGACGCCCTGGCCGAGATCGACCGGCTGGCCGCGCTGCCCCGGGTGCTGGCGGTCGGTGAGACGGGGCTGGACTATTTCCGGACAGGGCCCGACGGCATGGCCGCGCAGGAGCGTTCCTTCCGCGCGCATGTCGAGATCGCCAAGCGCCATGGGAAGACACTGGTCATCCATGATCGGGAAGCGCACGCGGATGTGCTGCGTATCCTCGCGGAGGAAGGCGCTCCGGAACGTACGGTGTTCCATTGCTATTCCGGCGACGCGGAAATGGCCGAAGTGTGTGCCGCGGCCGGTTACTACATGTCCTTCGCCGGCAATGTGACTTTCAAAAACGCTCAACCGTTGCGCGACGCGCTCACCATAGCGCCGCTGGAGCTTGTTCTCGTGGAGACGGACGCGCCTTTTCTCACTCCGGCGCCTTACCGCGGACGGCCCAATGCGCCGTATCTTATTCCGGTCACATTGCGGGCGATGGCCGAAGTGCGGGGGATCGGCGAGGACGCCATGGCCGAGGCGATCGCGGGCAATACGGCCCGCGCGTTCGGTTACTGACGCGTCGCGAGTACCACTCCCGTACCACGAGTGCTGACGTATCGCGAGCGTCGCGACACCGCGTAGTCGGGTTGCTTGGGAGAGTGACCGTCGCTCGGCTAGTGTCCGGGCCCCGCCCTGCCTTCGTGGCGGACCGAACCGGGCCGAACCGGCCCGGACCGGATCTTGTGGAGCGTCGTGAGCGAGTGGAGCGTCGTGAGCAATGAGCAATACCGTCGTGAGCGATACGCAGGGCAGTCACCGCGCGGCACGTGGCACGCGCCGAGGCACCGAGACCCGCGGCGCGGCTGAGACCGGCCGCGCTTCCGAGACCGGCGGCGCCGCGGAGGCGGGCCGCACTTCCGAGACCGGCCGAGTCGCCGGGACCAGTCATGCCGTCCAGGAGTCCTGGAGCAGCGGCAGCGCTGGCGGTGGCAGTGGCAGTGGCGGTGGCGCTGGCAGCGGCGGTGACGGCGGCGGCGGTGACGGCGGTGGCGGTGACGGCGGTGGCGGCAGCGCTGGCGGCAGCGAGCGGGGGCATGGCGATTCCGGTCGGCGCGGCGGTCCCCGTCCGCGCGGCGCCCAGGGGTCGTACTGGCCCGAGCTGCGCCGGCTGCTGCCCCGGGCCGTCGTCGTCGCCTTCCTGGCCGGCGGCACCTCGGTCTTCCTCGTCGGCGACAAGGCCGTCGAGCTCAGCACCCGCGGGGTACCGCGCACCACGCACACCTTGGCCGGTGACGCGGCGGAGCCGCTGACCGGCGACCGGGCGGCCGTCGGCGCGCACGGCATCGCCGCTCCCGCGCCCGGTGCCGGTCTCGTCAGCGGTGACGCGAGCGGCGAGGCGAGCGGCGTCCGCTACGGCCGGTCCGTCCTGCTCACCCTCGAAACCCTCGACGGACACCGGCGCCGGATCTCGACGACGGCCCGCGCGGTCGACAGCGCGCCACGCCGGACCGGGGTGCGCGCCGACATGCGGGCCGAGCGGGCCCTGGCCTCCCGGGTCGACCGCGGTGGGCGGACCATCCGTGCGAACGCGACGAACGCGACGAACGCGACGGCCGTGGCGGCCGTGGCGGCCGTGGCGGCCGTGGACGAGGCGCTCACCGAGGACGGTCTCGCGCCGTACGAGGACGACGCGACGTCCCTGCCGGACGACAGCGCCCCGGACGACAGCGCTCCGCACGACAACTCCTCGCACGACAGCTCCCCGCACGACGGCCGGGTCACCGACGGCCGGACTGTCGACGGCCAGACCGTCGACGGCCAGATCGTTGAGGACCAGATCGTTGACGACCAAGTCGTCGACCACCAAGTCGTCGACGACCAGACCATCGGCTTCCAGCACATCACGTCCCGTGAGCAGGTGCGTGACGAGGCCATCCCGTACGACACCGTGCGTACCGAGGACCCCACTCTCTTCCGGGGCACGGAGGTCATCGACCAGCGGGGGCGGCCGGGACTCCGCCGGGTCACCTACGGTCTCCGTACGGTCGACGGCGTCCAGCAGGAGCCGCGCGTACTCCACGCAGAGGTGATCCGCGCGCCGGTCAGCCGGCGGGTCAGGGTCGGTACGAAGGCGCGGCCGACCTCCACGGCCGGCGTGGACCATCTGAACTGGAAGGGGCTCGCCGCCTGTGAGTCGGGCGGCCGTCCCAACGTGGTCGATCCGTCGGGCAAGTACGGCGGGCTCTATCAGTTCGACGCCGCGACCTGGCGCTCCGTCGGCGGTCAGGGACGTCCACAGGACGCCACGGCCGAGGAGCAGACGTACCGCGCGAAGAAGCTCTACATGCAACGGGGGGCGAGTCCGTGGCCGTACTGCGGCCGTAGGCTGACCGGGTGAGTACCACTGAGCCCGACGCCCCGGACGCCCCACAGGCCCTGGGTGCCCCGGACGACACCCCGGACGCCCCGGACACCCCGGACGACGCAGAGACCTCGGCCTTCAGCGGCCTCGGCAGCCCCGGCACACCGGACAGCCCCGGTGCCCCCGGCGGTTCCGACACTCTCGGCGGTGCCGAGGCCTCCGGCGGTCCCGACGCCCTTCTGGGGCTGCTGGGGCCCGCGGACATCCGCGAACTGGCCGCGGCCCTGGGCGTACGTCCCACGAAGCAGCGCGGGCAGAACTTCGTCATCGACGCCAATACCGTCCGCAGGATCGTGCGTACCGCCGAGGTGCGCCCCGACGACATCGTCGTGGAGGTCGGCCCCGGGCTCGGCTCGCTGACGCTCGCGCTGCTGGAGGCGGCGGACCGGGTGACCGCCGTGGAGATCGACGACGTCCTGGCCGCCGCGCTGCCCGCGACGATCGAGGCCAGGATGCCCGCGCGTGCCGCGCGCTTCTCGCTGGTGCACTCGGACGCGCTGCGGGTGCGGGAGCTGCCGGGACCCGCGCCGACCGCGCTGGTCGCGAACCTCCCGTACAACGTCGCCGTACCGGTCCTGCTGCACATGCTGGAGCGCTTCCCCACCATCGAGCGGACGCTGGTGATGGTCCAGTCCGAGGTCGCCGACCGGCTGGCCGCCGCGCCGGGGAACAAGGTGTACGGAGTGCCGTCGGTGAAGGCCAACTGGTACGCGGAGGTCAGACGGGCCGGGGCGATCGGCCGTACGGTCTTCTGGCCCGCGCCCAATGTGGACTCCGGGCTGGTCGCGCTGACGCGCAGGGCGGAGCCGGTGAGGACGACGGCTTCCAGGGCCGAGGTCTTCGCGGTCGTCGACGCGGCCTTCGCGCAGCGGCGCAAGACCCTGCGGGCGGCGCTCGCGGGATGGGCGGGCTCCGCACCGGCGGCGGAAGCGGCCCTGGTCGCGGCGGGGATCTCGCCGCAGGCGCGCGGTGAGGCACTCACGGTGGAAGAGTTCGCGCGGATCGCGGAGTCGAAGAGCGCGGGGTCGAAGAGCGCGGAGTCGAAGGGGGCGGGCGCGTGAGCGTCGAGGGACAGGCACGGGCACGGACGCACGTAGATACGGCGACACCGGCACTGGCAGCAGCGCCAGCGACGGCACCAGCACCACCGATGGCGCCGGCACAGGTACGCGTGCGGGTGCCGGCCAAGGTCAACGCGCAGCTCGCGGTGGGCGCCGCCCGCCCCGACGGCTTCCACGACCTGGCGAACGTCTTTCTGGCCGTGGGCCTCTACGACGAGATCACGGTGACGCACGCGGACGAGCTGCGCGTCACCTGCTCGGGTCCGGACGCCGGCGAGGTCCCGCTGGACACCACCAATCTCGCGGCGCGGGCCGCGCTCGCGCTGGCGGAACGGCACGGGATCGAGCCGCGCGTCCATATCCATATCGCCAAGGACATCCCGGTCGCGGGCGGGATGGCGGGCGGCAGTGCGGACGGCGCCGGCGCCCTGCTGGCCTGTGACACGCTCTGGTCGCTCGGCTCCTCGCGGGACGAGCTCCTGGCCATCTGCGCCGAACTGGGCAGCGATGTGCCGTTCAGCCTGATCGGTGGCGCGGCGCTCGGCACTGGCCGGGGCGAGCGGCTCACACCTCTCGGCGTCGGCGGTGAATTCCACTGGGTGTTCGCGGTCGCCGACGGCGGACTGTCGACCCCCACGGTGTTCCGGGAGTTCGACCGGCTGGCCGAGGATACGGACGTACCGCTCCCGGTCGCCGATCCCGCGCTGCTGGAGGCCCTGCGTACGGGCGACACCGTCGCGCTCGCGGGCGCCCTCGCCAACGATCTCCAGCCCGCGGCCCTCGCCCTGCGCCCGTCCCTGGCGGACACCCTGGCGGCGGGCACGGCGGCCGGCGCCCTGGCCGCGCTGGTCTCGGGCTCGGGCCCGACGACGGCGTTCCTGGCGAAGGACCCGGCGTCGGCGGCCCGCATCGCGGAAACACTCCTGGCCTCGGGCACCTGCCGCACAGCCCGCGTCGCCACCGCGCCCGCCCCGGGCGCCACGGTCGTACCCCAAGACAGCACAACCTGACCGGCCCCCCGCCCCGGCCGGCCCGCGCGCTGCGTCAGCTCACAGTCGCGCGGGTCGGCAGCACGGCCAGGGCCTGATCCATCAGTTGCGGATCGTCCAGTGTGAAGCCGCCGACATGCAGCCGGTCGTGTCCGTACATCGGCTGTTTCAGCTCGGTGGTCCGGTCCAACTCCAGCGACCAGGACGCCGCGTGGAACTCCCGGGTGCGGGGTTTGGGCACACTGCGTCCGCTCCAGCCGACACAGATCAGCCAGCAGGCTTCGGCGAAGGCGCTGCCGCCGGAAGAGCCGTACACGCGCGTGGGCTGATGCCGGGCCGCGATGTCCATGAGTGCCACGTCCGGCAGTTGTGGCACTGAGAGGCGGCCGATGACCGCGGTCTGCCCGAAGTCCCCGGTGGTCGCGTACGCGATGACGTCGTACTGGTCCGGCCATGTGTGCAGCAGCGGCAGCACGGTCACCCTGCTGCTGCCGCTCAAGGTCCTTGCCACGTTCCTCTTTTCCTGTCGGACGGGGTACGCCCCGCTCGGATCGATTTCGAACGGGGCGGCCCGCGTTTCTGTTCAGACGGCGCGGCCGCCGTTGTCGCCGCAGCCGGTCGGCGGATTGGAGCCGCCGCCGTCGCCGTCCTCGATATCGGTGTTGTCCTCGTCTCCCTGGACAACCGCCAGGTGCTGTGGGTGGATGCTGGTCATGTGCCATGCCCTTCTTCTCGACGGGGCGGTGCATGACCCGCTTCGGCCGCTGTCCTGCCAGGGAATGGGCGGTCGGAGCGGGGATCAGTGAGGCCGCGCGCGGGCTGTGGGCAGGCAGCGGCGGCAGGCGCAGGGCGGGAATTCGAGCGACTCCGGAAGACGCTCGGGGTCGCCTGTGGGCACGGTGACCAAGGGCCGCACTGTTTGCCTCTGTCCCGTCGCGGTCGCGCGGTACACCTTGATCGTCATCACGGGATCTCCCCTGCCGGGTGAGGTGCTCCGGCTTCACGACGCTAGGGCGCTTCGAGCGCGCATCTCCATCGATGTGCAGATGTGTGCACACCTGCATTACTGCCAGGTAGTGGCTGGCTCGTGCCCTTGACGCTCCGAACGGTGATGAGCGACCGTGGTGCACACAGATGCACAGATCATGACCGGAGGTGGCCATGTCGTTACAGTTCATCGGAATCGATCCCCAGACCGGCGACGATGAGAGTCCTACCGTGTGGGTCGACCGCGACGCCCAAGAGCTCGTCCTACAGGGATGGAAGCCCAGCGCGGAGCTGGAAGCCGAGTGTGCGGCGACCGAGGTCCCCGGGCATGGGAAAGGGATCCCGGACGGGGAGGCAGTGATTCGAATTCCCGCCAGGATGGTGGACATGATCAGGGAGGCGTGCGATGCGGTCGAGCGTCACGTTCGATGAGTTGATCTCCGGCTGCACGCACTCCGCCGTGCATCTGGAGATGCGCGACTCCTACGCGGTGGAGTACGAGGAGGGGCCGTTCGCGGACTGGCGCGCAGGCGTCCGCCTCGACCCGGCCGACAAGGCGTCCTGGTGGCGGCCCTGGCTCGATCTCATCTCCGGGACGGTGGCGCGCGGGGTTGTCGTCCGTCGGGCCCGGATCGTGTCGGAGCCTGTCAGCGAATACATTCGCTACGAGCACTCCGGTACGTTCACCAACGTGGCCGCCGGTGAACAGGTCCGGTGGCTGCCTCGTCGTCAAGCCTCGGACATCGCGCTGCCCGGCAATGATTTCTGGCTCTTCGACGATCGATGGGTCCGCTGGAATCACTTCGCCGGTGACGGCTCGTCCATGGGCGGGGAGGTCACCGGCGATCCGGCTGCCGCGAAGCTGTGCGCCGAGGCGTTCGAGGCGGTCTGGGCGCGCGGTGTCCCGCACGATCAGTACGAGATCCACTGACAGGAAGCACCGGTAGACCCGCACATGCCCGTCTCTCCGTCGTCGTCCGCCCAAGCGGCGCGCGAAACCGTCGCGCGGCGGCTCGGTGACCTGCGGAAGGGGGCGGGCCTGACCGTCACGGAGCTGGCGGGCCGATGCGGGTGGCATCACGCGAAGACATCTCGTATCGAGAACGCCCGCACCGCGCCCTCCGCCACGGACATACGTCTGTGGTGTCGGGCGTGCGGGGCCGACGACCAGGCGGGCGATCTCATCGCGCAGTCGCTCAGTGCCGAGTCGATGTACCGGGAGTGGCGTCTTCAGGTGCGCGGCGGGCTCAAGCGGTTGCAGGAGAGGGGGGTGCAGTTCTTCCAGGAGACCGAGCTGTTCCGGGTGTACTCCTCCACCATGGTGCCGGGTCTGCTCCAGACCGAGGGGTACGCGGCGGCACTGCTGAGTGCCATCGCGGATTTCCGGGAGATCCCGGTGAACGACGGACCGGAAGCGGCGGCGGCCCGGGTCGAGCGCTCCCGTGTCATCCATGAACCCGGGCACCGGTTCGTCTTCCTCGTCGAAGAGGCGGTGCTGTATTACCAGCTCGGGGACGCGCAGGCCATGGCCGCTCAGCTCGGTCATCTGCTGACCGCGGGTGCCTTGCCGGCCGTTTCGCTGGGAATCATCCCGATGGCACGGCGTGAGCGTGGGACGTGGCCGCGCGAGACGTTCCATGTGTACGACGACATGCTCGTGTCGGTCGAGTTGACGTCTGCGCGGCTACGTATCACCCAGCCCAGCGAGGTCGCCCTCTATCTGAAGGCCTTCGAGGAGCTGCGGGGCCTGGCCGTGTACGGGGGCGACGCCCGCGCGCTGATCGTCAAGGCCGTTGGCGTGCTCGGCTGACGGTCGTCCGTCGGGCCGGCCCGGCTCGGCCGCAGGGTCGTTCCTGCCCGGTCGGCGGACGGGCCGTCGGGGTGTCCGTGGCGGCGACTACGCTGGGACGTCGACCGATCCCCGCTGTACAGGAGAAAAATGGCCGTCAATCTGGTCAATGTCGAGGCAGTCACCAAGGTGTACGGCACCCGTGCGCTGCTCGACGGTGTCTCTCTCGGCGTCTCCGAGGGAGACCGGATCGGCGTCGTGGGGCGCAACGGCGACGGCAAGACGACCCTCATCAGGGTGCTGAGCCGGCTGGAGGAGACGGACACCGGCCGGGTCACGCACAGCGGCGGGCTACGGCTCGGGGTGCTCACCCAGCATGATTCGCTCGATCCCGAGGCCACCGTCCGGCACGAGGTGATCGGTGATCTCGCCGACCACGAGTGGGCGGGCAACGCGAAGATCCGGGACGTGCTCACCGGGCTCTTCGGCGGGCTCGACCTGCCCGGGTTCCCGCAGGGCCTCGACACCGTCATCGCGCCGCTCTCCGGCGGTGAGCGGCGCCGGATCGCGCTCGCCAAGCTGCTCATCGGCGAGCCCGATCTGATCGTGCTCGACGAGCCCACCAACCATCTCGACGTCGAGGGCATCGCCTGGCTGGCCCAGCATCTGCGGACCCGGCGCTCCGCGCTCGTCTGTGTCACCCACGACCGGTGGTTCCTGGACCAGGTCTGTACGCGGATGTGGGACGTGCAGCGCGGCGCGGTGCACGAGTACGAGGGCGGCTACTCCGACTATGTCTTCGCCCGCGCCGAGCGCGAGCGCATCGCGGCGACGGAGGAGGCCAAGCGGCAGAACCTTGTCCGCAAGGAGCTGGCCTGGCTGCGCCGCGGCGCCCCCGCCCGTACGTCCAAGCCCCGCTTCCGCGTCGAGGCGGCCAACGAGCTGATCGCGGACGTACCGCCGCCCCGGGACACCTCCGAGCTGATGAAGTTCGCCAACGCCCGGCTCGGCAGGACGGTCTTCGACCTGGAGGACGTGAAGGTCCAGGCGGGACCGAAGGTGCTGCTCGACCGTCTCACCTGGCAGCTCGGCCCCGGCGACCGGATCGGACTGGTCGGGGTGAACGGCGCGGGCAAGACCTCGCTGCTGCGCGCGCTCGCCGAGGCCGCCCGCAGTCAGGGCGATGTCCAGCCCGCCGGCGGGAAGATCGTCGTCGGCAGGACCGTCAGGCTCGCGTATCTCTCCCAGGAGGTCACCGAACTGAACCCGTCGCTGCGGGTCCTCGAAGCGGTCCAGCAGATCCGGGACCGGGTCGATCTCGGCAAGGGCCGGGAGATGACGGCGGGCCAGCTCTGCGAGCAGTTCGGCTTCACCAAGGAGAAGCAGTGGACCCCGGTCGGCGATCTCTCCGGCGGTGAGCGGCGCCGGCTCCAGCTTCTGCGGCTGCTGATGGACGAGCCGAACGTCCTCTTCCTCGACGAGCCCACCAACGATCTCGACATCGAGACGCTCAACCAGTTGGAGGACCTGCTCGACGGCTGGCCGGGGTCGATGGTCGTCATCTCGCACGACCGGTTCTTCATCGAGCGCACCACGGACAAGGTGATGGCGCTGCTCGGTGACGCGGCGCTGCGGATGCTGCCGCGCGGGATCGACGAGTATCTGGAGCGGCGGCGCAGGCTGGTCGAGTCCGCGCCGTCGAAGTCCGCGGCGCCGAAGCCCCTCACGACCGCCGCCACTGCGGGCGCCACGGCCGCCGAGGAGCGTCCCGCGGTGGCCGTGTCGGCGAAGGACAACCGCGCGGCGAAGAAGGAACTCCAGAAGATCGAGCGTCAGCTCGACAAGATCGCCGGCCGTGAGACCACGCTCCATCAGCAGATCGCCGACAATGCCACCGACTTCGAGAAGGTGGCGAAACTGGACGCCGAGTTGCGTGAACTCGGCGGCGAACGTGATGAGTTGGAAATGCGCTGGCTGGAGCTGGCGGAGGACGCGTAGAGACGGTGCGCGGAACGCGTAACAGGCGCATCACGGGCCGGTTCTCCCTTGGGAACAGGGGACGGACCGGCCCGTCCCGTACGGGTGTCCGAGTGATAGAAAGAAGCCCCGCTCGACCGATGTGACGATGCGGAATCCATACCCGAACCGCTCCCTCCCGACGGAGCCGGCCACCGGAATCGCGGGGGAGACCGGCGGGGGAGACCGACCGGGTAGCGGACCGTATGGATGTGAAAAAGGGGGAACAGCGCTGATGAGCCAGCCACCCGGCCAGCAGCCGCCGCAGGGAGGCTTCGGCGCTCCGCAGGACCCGGAGCAGGGAGTTCAGGGACCGCCCGCTCAGCCGCCCCAGGCGCCACCGTCCCCGCAGCCCGGTTACGGCTATCCGCAGGGGCCGGGGCCGTACAACCCCGGTCCGGGGCCGTACGGTCAGCAGCCGGGACCGTACAACTCCCCGCCGGGGCCCTACGGTCAGCAGCCCGGCCCGTACAACTCCCCGCCCGGCCCCTACGGTCAGCAGCCTGGGCCCTACGGCGGCTATCCGCCCCAGCAGTTCCCCGGAGCGCCCGTCCCGCCACCCGGTGGCGGCGGCGCTGGCGGCGGAGTCGGCGGCAAGAACTTCCTCAGGTCCACGCCCGGCATCGTCACCGCGGCCGCCGTCGCGCTGCTGCTGATAGGCGGCGGCGCGTGGTTCGCCCTCGGCAGCGGTGACGGCGACGGCGACGCCAAGCCGACCGCGGGCAGGAGCGAGGGCGCCGATCCGAACGCGTCGGAAAGCGTCGACCAGGGGGACGGCACCGGCGGGGGCCGCGAGGAGCAGGACGATCTCAACGCCGGGCGCAAGGACGGCGAGTCCAAGGTGCTCTGGCTCCAGACCAACGATGTGGATCTGCCCCGTAACGGCTCGGACGTGTACGGCCCCTGGTTCGTCGGTGACACGGTCGTCAAGGCCATGTACCGGCAGGTCGTGGGCTACTCCGCCGTCGACGGCAGGAAGAAGTGGACGCTTCCGCTGCCCGCCGAGGTGTGCTCCGCGCCCGCCGCGCCCACGGCCGACGGCAAGATCGTGATCGGTGTCAAGGACGGCACGACCGACAAGAGCCTCTGCAACCAGCTCCAGATGGTCGATCTGACGACCGGCAAGGGCGGCTGGAAGAAGGAGGTCGTGGAGTCGGGGGTGTTCGACATCCTGACCGACATCACGCTGACGATCAGCGGGGACACCGTCACCGCCGCGCGCACCGGAAACTCCAACGCCTACCGGGTGAGCGACGGCAAGGACCTGTTCGCCAGGCTGCCGGGCGAGTGCCAGCCGTACGCGTTCGCCGGCGGCGCCAGGCTGATCGCCGCCGAGAGCTGCCCGACCGGTGACTACGAGACCACGCAGAACCAGATCCAGGAGCTCGATCCGGCCAGCGGCGCGGCCAGGTGGACCTACAAGCTCGCCAAGGACTGGGAGGTCGACAAGGTCTACTCGGTCGACCCCCTGGTCATCTCCGCGAAGAACGACGACAAGAAGTCCTGGAGCGTCTTCGCGCTCAACGCGAACGGCACCCTGCGCTCCGAAATCGCGGGCGGCAAGGACAAGTTCGCACCGCGCTGCGGCGGCGGATTCGTCGTCTTCGGCAGCAATCTGGAGGGCTGTGTCGGAGTCGCCGCCGACGCGGGCACCTTCTACATGTCGACCGAGCCCGACACGAGCGGCACCGCCGCGCGCACCAACGAGGTCATCGCCTTCAGTCTCGACACGGGCAAGGCCAAGTGGCGTGCCAAGGCGCCCGCCGGGCGGCAGATGACACCGCTGCGGATGGAGGGCGGCAAGGTCCTGGTGTATCTGGACCCCACGTACGACAAGGGCGGTGCGGTCGCGACCGTCGCGGCCACCGGCGGCGCCCCCACGATGCTCCAGCGGCACCCGGCGTCGACGGCCCAGATCGAGAACTCCTTCTACTCGGCGAAGCTGGCCTATGTGGACGGCCGGTTCTTCGTGACCAGCGGCCGGGTCAGCGCGAGCAACGACGAAGAGGAAATGAAGAAGTCGACCATGATGGCGTTCGGTGAGTGAACGGGGCCGGCCCCGCCGGGACTTGGGACCGATCCGCCGGGACTTGGGACCGATCCGCCGGGACCTGAGACCTTCCCGCCGGGACCTGGCACTCGCTCGGCCCGCTCCTCCGTACGCCCCCGACTTCCCGACCCCCGAGCTTCCTTCCGACGAGGTACGTACGCCATGACGCAGCCGCCCCAGCCGCCTCAGCAGTCGTCCAGCGAACCCCCGCAGCCGTCCAGCGAGCCCCCGCGGGGAGAGTTCGGAGCACCGCAGGAGCCTCCGGCCGGTGGCTTCGGCGCTCCGCAGGACCCGCCGCCCGGCGGGTACGGGTACGGTGCTCCGACGCAGCCCCCGCAGAACGTTCCCCCGCAGAACGTTCCCGCGCAGAGCGTTCCCCCGCAGAACGTTCCGTACGGTTACCCGCCGCAGCAGCAACCGCAGCCGCCACAGGGGGCCGCGGGAGCACCGGCCGGTCCCGGCACGCCGCCCGGGTACGGCTACCCCGCGCAGCCGGGATACGGCTATCCCGCCCAGCCGGGCGGGGCCGGCTATTCCGGTCAGCCGTCGTACGGCTATCCGACGCGGCCCATGGGGCCGCAGGGTCCGTACCAGCTGCCCCCTCAGGGCGGCGGGTTCGGCAACGGCGCCGCTTTCGGCAACGGAGGCAACGGCGGCAACGGCGAAGGCAACGGCGGTGGCGGCAGGAAGCTGTCCGCCCAGACGCAGATCATCGTCGCCGCGGCCGTCGCCGTGGTGCTGATCATCGGCGGTGGCATCTGGTTCGCCTCGTCCGGCGGCGACGGCGGGAAGAACGAGTCCAAGGGCACGTCGTCCGGTGCCACCGACGGCGCCAAGGGCGGCAAGGACGGCGACCAGGCCATCGGCGGCGGTGGCAAGGAGAAGGCCCCCGACAACACCAGGTCCAAGGCCGGATTCCAGCTTCCGCCGCCCAAGGTCACCGATGTCACGGGCGTCAACGGCTCCTGGGTCACCGAGACCGCCTATGTGAAGACGGGCGTCAACCAGATCGTCGGATACGACCTCGACACCGGCACCCAGCTCTGGACGATCCCGCTGCCCGGCCAGGTGTGCGCGGCGACGAAGCATGTCACCGAGGACGACAAGACCGCGATCGCCTTCGAGCCGGCCAAGCGCACCGCCACCGAGAAGTACCAGAAGTGCACGGAGGTCGGCGCGATCGACCTGATGGGCGGTGAACTGCTCTGGAGCAAGTCGGTCACGGGCGCCAGCGCCGGTGACGAGAAGGTCCGGTTCGACGAGATCACGCTCAGCGGTACGACGGTCGCGGCCGGCGGCACGGACGGCGGCGCGGCCTTCGACCTGGCCGACGGCGCGATCCGCTGGAAGCCCGAGGTCGACGCGGACGGCTGCTACGACATGGGGTACGGCGGCGGGGCCGGTCTGGTCGCCGCCCGCAAGTGCGGTTCGTACGACGACCCGCAGATCTCCATCGACACCCTGAACCCGGTCACCGGCGCCCCGCTCTCCTCGTTCAAGATGCCGGCCGGGGTCGCCTACGCGAGCATCGTCTCCACCAAGCCCCTGGTGGTGGCCGCCGATGTCGGTGACACGGCGGGCGACGGCAGCGGTATCTCGGACTTCTTCTCGATCGACGAGAAGACCGGCAAGCTGCTGGCGAAGATCCCGGCCGACGCCGACAGATACGCGGCGCGGTGCGGCTCCACCGAGGTCGAGTCCTGCCAGAAGCTGGTGGTGGGCAACGGCAGGCTCTATCTGCCGACCGAGGGGCACGAGGGCGGCGGGGAGTACGGCGACACGAACGAGATCGTGTCCTTCGACCTCACCACCGGCAAGGGCACATCGGACCGCGCGGACGCGGGCGACCGCTACACGATGTTCCCGCTGCGCATGGACGGCGGCAACGTCATCGCCTACAAGGTGCCCCCGTACGACAAGGGCGGCCAGATCATCTCCATCGACGGCGCCACCTTCAAGGAGACGGTGCTGATGGAGAATCCGGCCGACGAGGCCGTCCGGGACGCGGAGACCAGCTTCTCCGCGGACCACGCCGAGATCCTCTACGGGGACGGCCGGATGTTCCTCTCCGAGACCATGCTGAGCGAGCCGTCGAACTCGTCGCTGGACGACAAGTCGTATCTCGCGGTCTCGTTCAGCACGAAGTAGCGCGGCGGGCGTCCGCGCGGTGGGCGTCGCGGCGCGCGGTGGGCCCCGGCCCGTGGGAAGTACTCGCCATGGACCGGGGCCCGCTCCGTACGGCCCCGGTCCGTGGGGCCCGGCTCCGTACGGCCCGGCTCCTACGGCCGTCTTCCCACGGTCCGTCCCCCGCGGCCCTTCCGCGCCGTTGTGGACGTTCCATAGCGGCCCTGGTCGTCGACTAGTCCTGAATGGCCGGGAATTCGGCAATCCGAGGGGCTTCTGAACGGTAGGGGGCGCGCGATCTCGAACAAGCGTGTAGCTTGCCGGGTCAGGAGGCCGGGGGGCCAGTTTTCTGTGGGGATGGGGGCTTTCTCTATGGGCGTTCGGCTCATGGTGGTCGACGACCACCGACTGCTCGCCGAGGCGCTCGCCTCGGCACTGAAACTGCGCGGGCACCGGGTGCTCGCGGCGGCGGCGCCCACGGCGGGCGTCGCCGATCTGGTGGTGAGCAGGGCGCCGGAGGTGTGCCTGCTGGGCACGGCGGCGCCGGCCGAGCCGGGTGCCTTCGACCCGATCGTACGGATCAAGCGGGACCGGCCGCAGGTGGCCGTGGTGGTGCTGGGTCCGGTGCCGAGCCCGCGCGGGATCGCCGCGGCCTTCGCGGCCGGTGCCTCCGGTTATGTGCGCCACGACGAGCGCATCGAGGGTGTGGAACGAGCCATGATCAAGGCGCGGGCGGGCGAGGCGGCGGTGGCGCCGCAGCTGCTCCAGGGCGCCTTCACCGAGCTGCTCAACCCGGCGGCCCAGCCGGACGACGAGGGGCAGCGGCTGCTGCGGATGCTCACCCCGCGCGAGATCGAGGTGCTGGTGCGGGTCGCGGAGGGCGAGGACACCCGGCTGATCGCCGCCGGGATGGGGATCGCGCCGAGCACGGCCAGGACGCATGTCCAGCGGGTGCTGATGAAGCTGGGCGTGGGCTCCCGGCTGGAGGCGGCGGCGCTGGCGGCGCGTACGGGCCTGCTGGACCGGGCGGCCCCGGCCGACCCGCGCCGGGGCGACCCCCGCGATCACTGACGCGCACGGGACGCGGTGCGGCGCACGCGCGTAGCAGGGCCGTCGGCCCCACCCAGCTCGCACCTCGCCCACCTGCGCACCCCGTCCGCGCTCACTCCGCGCACTCCGCGCTGCCTCCGCGCACGCGGCGCACCTGGCGCACCCGGCGCACCCGGCGCACTCGGCTCCCCCGCGTGCCGGGCGCTCACTCACCCTGCTGACGAGTCCCGCCCACCCGCCCACCCGCGCACCCGCGCACCCGCGCACCCGCGCACCCGCGCGCACGCGTCCTTCCCGCATTGACGCTGCTGTTGGTTTGTGATTTGTTATGTTCGCTTCTGTTGAGCGGTGTAGGCGATGTGGGTGAGAGGCGACCGATGAAGAGGACGGTGACGCGGCTCGCCGACGGCCGCGAGCTGATCTACTACGACTCCCGCGACGACGCCGTACGGGACGCCGTCGACCGCAGGCCCCTCGGCCCCGTCGCCACCGCCTCCGAGATCCGCCATGACCCGCTGCTCGGCGACTCGGTCGCCATCGCCTCGCACCGCCAGGCCCGTACGTACCACCCGCCCGCCGACGAGTGCCCGCTCTGCCCCTCCCGCGACGGCCGGCTCAGCGAGATTCCGGACTCCGACTACGACGTCGCCGTCTTCGAGAACCGTTTCCCCTCCCTCGCGGGGGACTCCGGGCGCTGCGAGGTCGTCTGTTTCACCGCCGACCACGACGCCTCGTTCGCGGACCTCACCGAGGAGCGGACCGCTCTGGTGCTGGACGCCTGGACCGACCGTACCGCCGAGCTGGCCGCGCTGCCGCAGGTCGAGCAGGTCTTCGCGTTCGAGAACCGGGGCGTGGAGATCGGGGTGACGCTCGGCCATCCGCACGGGCAGATCTACGCGTACCCGTTCGTCACCCCCCGCTCCACGCTGATGCTCCGCTCCGCCAGCGAACACCGGGCCGCGACCGGCCGCAATCTCTTCGACGATCTCGTCGTCCGCGAGCGGACCGAGGGCGCCCGGGTGGTGCTGACGGGCGAGCACTGGGTGGCGTTCGTGCCGTACGCCGCGCACTGGCCGTACGAGGTGCATCTCTACCCCACCCGCCGGGTCCCCGATCTGCGGGCGCTCGACGACGCGGCCCGCGCGGAGTTCCCACAGGTTTATCTGGAACTCTTGAGGCGCTTCGACCGGATCTTCGGCGAAGGTGAACCGCCCACGCCCTATGTCGCCGCCTGGCACCAGGCGCCGTTCCGGGCCGCCGGGCGTGACGACTTCGCGCTTCACCTGGAGCTTTTCACCGTGCGCCGTACTTCCGGCAAGCTGAAGTTCCTCGCGGGCTCCGAATCCGGCATGAGTGTGTTCATCAATGACGTGCCACCGGAGGCCGCAGCCGAGCGACTGCGAGAGGTAGCGAGCGAGTGAGCAAGAAGTACCTGGTCACGGGCGGTGCGGGATATGTTGGCAGCGTGGTCGCGGCCCATCTGCTGAAGGCCGGGCACGAGGTGACCGTGCTGGACGATCTCTCCACCGGGTTCCGGGAAGCGGTACCGGCGGGCGCCGTGTTCATCGAGGGCCGGATCCAGGACTCCGCCGAGTGGCTGGACTCCTCGTACGACGCGGTGCTGCACTTCGCCGCGTCCTCACAGGTCGGCGAGTCCGTCGCCAGGCCCGAGAAGTACTGGGACAACAATGTCGGCGGCTCCATGGCGCTGCTCGCCGCGATGCGCTCGGCCGGGGTGCGCAAGCTGGTCTTCTCGTCCACCGCCGCGACCTACGGCGAGCCGGTCTCCACCCCGATCACGGAGTCCGACCCGACCGCCCCGACCAGTCCGTACGGCGCGACGAAGCTCGCCGTCGACCATATGATCGGCGGCGCGTGCGTGGCGCACGGCCTCGCGGCCGTCTCGCTGCGCTACTTCAATGTCGCGGGCGCGTACGGGAGTTACGGCGAGCGCCACGATCCCGAGTCCCATCTCATCCCGCTCGTCCTCCAGGTCGCGCTCGGCCGGCGCGACTCGGTCTCCGTCTTCGGCGAGGACTATCCGACCCCGGACGGCACCTGCGTGCGTGACTACATCCATGTCGCGGATCTCGCCGAGGCGCATCTGCGCGCGCTGGACGCGGCCGTCGAGGGCGAGCATCTGATCTGCAACCTCGGCAACGGCAACGGGTTCTCCGTACGCGAGGTCATCGAGACCGTACGCAAGGTCACCGGGCACCCGATTCCCGAGGTCGTGGCGGCGCGGCGGGGCGGCGACCCGGCCGTACTGGTCGCGTCGGCCGGGACGGCGCACGAGCGTCTCGGCTGGACCCCGAGCCGCGCCGATCTGGCGGGCATCGTCGCGGACGCGTGGGCGTTCGCGCGCCGCGAGGAGGCCCAAGAGGCCCAGGTGGTCCAAGAGGCTCAAGCGGCCCAGGAGACCCAGGAGATCCACGAGTGAGGGAGACCCAGGAGTGAGTGAGAGCGGTACCGCCGCCGGCGCCGTCGCCGACACCGTCGCCGAGGAGTTCCGGCGGCTCTACGGAGCCGAGCCCGAGGGCGTGTGGGCGGCCCCCGGCCGGGTGAATCTGATCGGTGAGTACACCGACTTCAACGACGGTTTCGTGATGCCGCTGGCACTGCCGCACCGGGCGGTCGCGGCGGTCTCCCGCCGTACGGACCAGGTCCTGCGGCTGCACTCCGCGGATGTCGCCGGGGGCGTGGTCCAGCTCGACACCGCCGCTCTCGAACCGCTCTCCGACACCGGCTGGGCCGCCTACCCGGCCGGTGTCGTCTGGGCGCTGCGCGCGGCGGGCCTCCCGGTGACCGGCGCCGACGTGCATCTCGCCTCGACCGTGCCGACCGGCGCGGGGCTGTCGTCCTCCGCCGCGCTGGAGGTCGTCACGGCACTCGCCCTGAACGAGCTGTACGGACTCGGCCTGACCCCGCCCGAACTGGCGGTGCTCGCGCAGCGCGCCGAGAACGCGTTCGTGGGCGTGCCGTGCGGAATCATGGACCAGATGGCCTCGGCGTGCTGCACGGAGGGGCACGCGCTGTATCTGGACACCCGCGATCTCTCCCAGCGCCAGGTGCCGTTCGACCTCGCGGCCCAGGGGCTCCGGCTGCTGGTCGTCGACACCCGCGTCAAGCACGCGCTCGGCGACGGCGCGTACGCGCGACGGCGCGCGGCGTGCGAGACGGGCGCGCGGGCGCTCGGGGTCCGCGCGCTGCGCGACATCCCGTACGGCGAACTGCCCGAGGCGCTCGCCCGGCTGGCCGGACAGAGCGAGGAGGTCCGCCGCTGCGTCCGCCATGTGGTGAGCGACGACCACCGCGTCGAGCGGACCATCGCGCTGCTGGACGCGGGCGATCTCCGCGCCGTCGGCCCCGTCCTGGTCGAGGGGCATGCCTCGCTCCGCGACGATCTGCGGGTCTCCTGCCCGGAACTCGACCTGGTGGTCACCACGGCCGTTGCGTCCGGCGCCCTGGGCGCCCGTATGACGGGCGGCGGCTTCGGCGGATCCGCGATCGTCCTGGTCGAGGAGTCCGACACGGAAGCGGTCACCAAGGCGGTCACCGAAGCCTTCGCGGCAGCGGGCTTCACACCCCCGCGCGTCTTCCCGGCCATCCCGTCCCCCGGCGCGCACCGCGTGTCCTAGGAGTACTCCCGTGACCGGGGTCTCCCAGGAGTGCGCCCGAGGCGCACCGGGTGTCCGGCGTCCCGGGAGTGCGCCCGAGGCCCGTCCCACACAGCCCGGCCGACGAGTTCTGCGAATTACCTTCCGCTCCGGGCCGACGGCCGTACGCTGATGCACAGCACCGGTGGGGGCCGGTGCTGATCAGGGGTGGAGTCAAGTCGGGTACGACGCCCGGGGTGGGGTAGGGGTCATCACACGGCGGCGGCCGTGCCACTGACGTACCACCGCACACCGGGCGCCGTGCCCGCGCTGTCCGCTCCCCGCCTTTCAGGGGGTGTCCATTGGTACGTATCCGGGTTCTGGTGGTGGACGACCACCGTATTTTCGCCGAATCGCTCGCAGCCGCGCTCGCGGCCGAGCCCGATGTGGATGTCGCGGCGGCGGGCAGTGGTCCCGCCGCGCTGCGCTGTCTGGACCGGGGAGCGGCCGAGGGGCGCAGATTCGATGTGATGCTCGTCGACGCCGACCTCGGCACGGTCGCGGGAGCGGCCGGAAGCACGGCGGCGGGACCGGTTCAGGTGCCGGTCGCGCGCGCCGTGCCGGACGACGGTGAGACGGTGCCGGTCGACGGCATCTCGCTGGTCGCCGGGGTCCGCTCCGGCCAGCCGTCCGTCCGTACGGTCGTGCTCGCCGAGAAGGACGACCCGCGCCGCGCCGCGCTCGCGCTCCAGGCGGGCGCGTCCGGCTGGGTCGCGAAGGACTGCTCGCTCCAACGGCTGCTCGCCGTGATGCGGGGCGTCCTGCGGGACGAGACGCATCTGCCGCCCGCCCTGCTCACGGGCGTGCTGCGGGAGCTGACGGCCGCGCGCAAGCACCGTACGGAGAGCGAACGGCTGGTCGAGTCGCTCACCCCGCGCGAGCGCGAGGTGCTGCGCTGCATGGTCGCGGGCCTCGGCCGCAAGGCCGTCGCCGAGCGGCTCTTCCTCTCTCCGCACACCGTCCGCACGCATATGCAGAACGTGCTGGGGAAGCTGGGCGTGCACTCGACGCTGGCCGCCGTGGCACTGGCGCGCAGGGCCGGTGTGGGTCCGGTGAGTCTGGCGGCCCAGCCCGCCACATCCACGGGCTGACCGGCGGCGGTCGCCGGACGGGCGGGGTCCCCGTACCCGTCCGGCGCCGTCGCCGTGGCCGGTGCGCCGTTCCACGTACGCGGCCGACCCGGCTACGCAGGTGACCGACCCGGCCACGCGACACGGCGCGCACGGAACAGGGCGCGCACGGAACACGGCGCGCACGGAACAGGGCCGGCCGGTGTGTGCCCGGTGCCGCGACCGGCGATGTCCGCCCGACGGGCAAAGCCTGCCGGGAGAGTGACTAGCTCGGGACGTTGTCGAACGGCGCCGTCAACTGGCGGAGCAGCGCGGCCAGTTCGACTCGCTGGGCGCGGGACAGCTCCGCGAGGATCGCGCGTTCCTGGGCCAGCAGTCCGGCGAGCGACTGGTCCGCGCGGTCGCGGCCCTCGGCGGTCAGCCGGACCAGCACCCCGCGCCGGTCGCTGGGGTCGGGCAGCCGCTCGACCAGGCCCTTCTGCGCCAGCCGGTCGATACGGTTCGTCATCGTGCCGGAGGTGACCAGGGTCTGGGTCAGCAGCTGGCCGGGGGAGAGCTGATACGGATCCCCCGCGCGGCGCAGCGAGGTCAGTACGTCGAACTCCCACGGCTCCAGCGCGTGCTCCGAGAACGCGATCCGGCGCGCGCGGTCGAGATGGCGGGCCAGCCTGCTGACACGGCTGAGGACCTCGAGTGGTTCCACGTCGAGGTCGGGGCGCTCTCGGCGCCATGCCGCTACCAGTCGGTCGACCTCGTCCTCCATGACGATCAGTGTAGAGGGTCCCTCGACATGAAGTCTCTTGACGTCAAGATATATCCGGGTGCAGGCTGGGACCGAACCGCCGCAGGCCGCTCCGGCAGGCCGACCCGTGACCGCGATGGGGGCTCGACCATGCACTCCGCACCGTCCGCACCGACCTGGGATCCCGCCCAGTACCTCCGGCACGCGGGCTTCCGCAGCCGCCCGTTCCTGGACCTGCTCGCCCGCGTCCCCGAGCCGCCAGGCACCTCCGCCGCCTCCGCCGGGCCCGCGTCCGCCGCCTCCGCCGGGTCCGCGACTCCCGCAGGCACCGGGCCCGCGTCCGCCGCCTCCCCCCGGACGCTCAGGATCGCCGACCTCGGCTGCGGCCCCGGCAATGTCACCGCGCTGCTCGCCGACCGCTGGCCGGCCGCCCGTATCACCGGCTTCGACAACTCGCCGGAGATGCTCGACCGGGCCAGGAAGGAGTACGCCGGCCGCACCCAGGGCGGCGGGGCGATGGAATTCCGGGCCGCCGACCTCACACGCTGGACCCCCGAGGAACAGGCGTACGGACTGATCGTCTCCAACGCCGCCCTCCAGTGGGTCCCCGGCCACGCCGACTCCTTCGCCGGATGGCTCGACGGCCTCACCCCCGGCGGTTTCCTCGCCTTCCAGGTCCCCGGCAACTTCAACGCCCCGAGCCACGCCCTGCTCGCCGAGCTGTGCGAGTCACCTCGCTGGCGCGAGCGGCTGGCCCGTCCCGACCGGCGCGTGAACGCCGTTCTCGAACCAGCCGCCTATCTCGCACGGCTGACGGACCTCGGCTGTGCGGCGGACGTCTGGGAGACCACCTACCTCCAGCGGCTCACCGGCGAGGATCCGGTGCTCGACTGGGTGAAGGGGACGGCGCTACGGCCCGTCCTCACCGCGCTCGACGGGGACGCGAAGGCGACGGAGGAGTTCGTGGGGGAGTACCGCGAACTGCTCCGCGCGGCCTACCCGCCGGGACCGCACGGCACGGTCTTCCCGTTCCGCCGGATCTTCGCCGTCGCCCGCAAGGAGGCGTGACCACCTGACCGGCACGTCGCGCCGTGGGACGGGTGGGGATTGGGACGGGTGGGGATCCCGGAAGCCGCGAACGCCGTACGGGCGGCATCCCCGTACGGCGTTCGCGGTGGTGCGGGGACCCGGCGGAGCCGCCAGGGTCCCCGCACCTCAGATCTTGCGGTGGCCTATCAGCCGGGGCTTCGGCTCCAGCCCCTCCAGACCGTGCCACGCCAGATTCACCAGATGCGCGGCGACCTCGGCCTTCTTCGGCCGGCGGGTGTCCACCCACCACTGACCCGTCAGCGCCACCATGCCCACCAGCGCCTGCGCGTACAGCGGCGCCAGCTTCGGATCGAAGCCACGGGCCTTGAACTCCATACCGAGAATGTCCTCGACCTGGGTGGCGATATCGCTGATCAGCGACGCGAAGGTGCCCGTGGACTGCGCGACCGGGGAGTCACGGACCAGGATGCGGAAGCCGTCCGTATACGTCTCGATATAGTCGAGCAGCGCGAACGCGGCCTGTTCCAGCAGCTCACGGGGGTGCCCGGCGGTCAGCGCACCGGTCACCATGTCCAGGAGCTGACGCATCTCGCGGTCCACGACCACCGCGTACAGCCCCTCCTTGCCGCCGAAGTGCTCGTAGACGACAGGCTTGGACACCCCGGCCTTCGCCGCGATCTCCTCCACCGACGTGGCCTCGAAGCCCTTCTCCGCGAAGACGGTACGGCCGATGTCCAGCAGCTGCTCACGGCGTTCCGCACCGGTCATCCGGACCCGGCGGGCGCGTCGGCTCCCCGTGGTCCGGCCCTTCTCGGTGCTGCCCTGCTTGCTGGTACTGCCGTCGATCGCCACGGTGCCCATCATGCCTTGGCAGGTGCGCTCTTGCGCCGTGAGTCCACCCGGGAAGCGCTGGGCCAGCGCACGTCCGACGCCCAGCCCAGCAGCTCGAACCAGCGGATGAACCTGGCACTGGAATCGACCTGGCCCCTGAGCACACCGTGCCGCGCGCTGGTCGGGTCCGCGTGATGGAGGTTGTGCCACGACTCACCGCAGGAGAGCACCGCGAGCCACCACACATTGCCCGAACGGTCACGCGACTTGAAAGGACGCTTGCCGACCGCGTGACAGATCGAATTGATCGACCACGTGACATGGTGCAGCAGCGCCACCCGGACCAGCGAACCCCAGAAGAACGCCGTGAAGGCACCCCACCAGGACATCGTCACCAGACCGCCGACCAGCGGCGGAAGCGCCAGCGAGACGACCGTCCACAGCGCGAACTGTCGGGAGATCGAGCGGATCGCCGGGTCCTTGATCAGATCCGGCGCGTACTTGTGCTGCGGAGTCTGCTCCTCGTCGAACAGCCAGCCGATATGCGCCCACCACAGCCCCTTCATCAGGGCCGGCAGCGTCTCGCCGAACCGCCAGGGCGAGTGGGGATCACCCTCGGCGTCCGAGAACTTGTGATGCTTGCGGTGGTCCGCCACCCAGCGGACCAGCGGACCCTCCACGGCCAGCGAACCGGCCACGGCGAGCGCGATCCGCAGCGGGCGCCTCGCCTTGAAGGAACCATGGGTGAAGTAACGGTGATAGCCGATCGTGACGCCATGGCAGCCGATGTAGTACATGACCACCATCAGGCCCAGATCGAGCCAGCTCACCCCTCCCCACGTCCAGGCCAGCGGCACCGCCGCGAGCAGGGCGAGGAAAGGGATGACGATGAAGAGCAGCAGAGCGATCTGCTCGATGGACCCCTTGCTGTCCCCGCCGAGCGTGGCGGAGGGAAGCGGGGCGCCGTCTGCGGACTGGGGAGGAAGGGAGGAATCTTCGATCACATCGGGGGGTGTGGTCATTGGGGTCCCCTGGGGTGAGGAATGGGGCAGAAACCTGGATACGGGTGCGTAACCTACGGCATCGTAAGTATGGCAGCGCCGAACGCCGCGACAAGAGGCCTGTGGATAACACCAGGCGAAGGACACCTATCCTTGTGGACGTCGGACAGCGCGGTCCGCGAAGTCTCCAGAACCCTCCAGACGTGCTCAAACACTGCAAGGAGCCGCACCTGTGAGCAGTGCCGACCAGACCCCATCCGCCAGCGCGGAGCTGCGCTCAGACATCCGCCGTCTAGGTGACCTGCTGGGCGAGACCCTCGTACGCCAGGAAGGCCCCGAACTTCTCGACCTGGTCGAGCGTGTACGCGCGTTGACACGCGAGAACGGCGAGGCAGCGGCCGAACTCCTCGGCGACACCGACCTGGAGACCGCGGCCAAACTGGTCCGCGCCTTCTCCACCTACTTCCATCTCGCCAACGTCACCGAACAGGTCCACCGCGGCCGGGAAATGCGCGAACGGCGCGCGGCCGAGGGCGGGCTCCTGGCCCGTACCGCCGACCGGCTCAAGGACGCCGACCCGGAGCATCTGCGCGAGACCGTCAAGAACCTCAACGTACGGCCCGTGTTCACCGCGCACCCCACCGAGGCCGCGCGCCGCTCCGTACTGAACAAGCTCCGCCGCGTCGCCGAACTGCTGGAGGCACCGGTCATCGCCTCCGACCGGCGCCGCCACGATCTGAGGCTCGCCGAGTCCATCGACCTCATCTGGCAGACCGACGAACTCCGCGTCGTACGGCCCGAGCCCGTCGACGAGGCGCGCAACGCCATCTACTACCTGGACGAACTGCACGCCGGCGCCGTCGGCGACGTCCTGGAGGACCTCGTCGGCGAGCTGGAGCGCGTCGGCGTCGAACTGCCGCCCGGCACCCGCCCGCTCACCTTCGGCACCTGGATCGGCGGCGACCGCGACGGAAACCCGAACGTCACCCCCCAGGTCACCCGCGAGGTGCTGATCCTCCAGCACGAGCACGGCATCACCGACGCGCTGGAACTCATCGACCAGCTCCGCGGCCAGCTCTCCAACTCCATCCGCTACACCGGCGCCACCGAGGAACTGCTCACCTCCCTGCGGACCGATCTGGAGCGGCTCCCCGAGATCAGCCCCCGCTACAAGCGGCTCAACGCCGAGGAGCCCTACCGCCTCAAGGCGACCTGCATCCGCCAGAAGCTCGTCAACACCCGCGAGCGCCTCGCCAAGGGCACCCCGCACGACGACGGCCGCGACTATCTCGGCACCGCCGAACTGCTCGACGACCTCACCCTCATCCAGACCTCCCTGCGCGAACACCGCGGCGGCCTCTTCGCCGACGGCCGCATGGACCGTACGATCCGTACGCTCGCCGCCTTCGGCCTCCAGCTCGCCACCATGGACGTACGGGAACACGCCGACGCCCACCACCACGCGCTCGGACAGCTCTTCGACCGGCTCGGCGAGGAGTCCTGGCGCTACAGCGACATGCCGCGCGACTACCGGCAGAAACTGCTGGCCAAGGAACTGCGCTCGCGCCGCCCCCTCGCGCCCAGCCCCGCCCCCCTCGACGCCGCCGGACACAAGACCCTCGGCGTCTTCCACACCGTCAAGGAAGCCTTCGAGCGCTTCGGCCCCGAAGTCATCGAGTCGTACATCATCTCCATGTGCCAGGGCGCCGACGACGTCTTCGCCGCCGCCGTATTGGCCCGCGAGGCCGGGCTGATCGATCTGCACGGCGGCTGGGCCAAGATCGGCATCGTGCCGCTGCTGGAGACCACCGACGAACTGCGCGCCGCCGACGTCATCCTCGACGAGATGCTCGCCGACCCCTCCTACCGCAGGCTCGTCTCGCTGCGCGGCGACGTCCAGGAGGTCATGCTCGGCTACTCCGACTCCTCCAAGTTCGGCGGCATCACCACCTCCCAGTGGGAGATCCACCGGGCCCAGCGCCGGCTGCGCGACGTCGCCCACCGCCACGGCGTACGGCTGCGGCTCTTCCACGGCCGCGGCGGCACCGTCGGCCGCGGCGGCGGCCCCTCCCACGACGCGATCCTCGCCCAGCCCTGGGGCACGCTGGAGGGCGAGATCAAGGTGACCGAACAGGGCGAGGTCATCTCCGACAAGTATCTGATCCCCTCCCTGGCCAGGGAGAATCTGGAACTGACCGTCGCCGCCACCCTCCAGGCCTCCGCCCTGCACACCGCGCCGCGTCAGTCCGGCGAGGCACTGGCGCGCTGGGACGCGGCGATGGACACCGTCTCCGACGCCGCGCACGCCGCGTACCGCGGCCTCGTCGAGGACCCCGACCTGCCCGCGTACTTCTTCGCCTCCACCCCCGTCGACCAGCTCGCCGACCTCCATCTCGGCTCCCGCCCCTCCCGGCGGCCCGACTCGGGCGCCGGGCTCGACGGACTGCGGGCCATCCCCTGGGTCTTCGGCTGGACCCAGTCACGCCAGATCGTGCCCGGCTGGTACGGCGTCGGCTCCGGACTGAAGGCACTGCGCGAGGCCGGACCCGACACCGTGCTCGACGAGATGTACGAGCACTGGCACTTCTTCCAGAACTTCCTCGCGAACGTCGAGATGACGCTCGCCAAGACCGATCTGCGGATCGCCCGCCACTACGTGGACACACTCGTGCCGGACGAGCTGAAGCATGTCTTCGCCGGCATCGAGACCGAGCACGCGCTCACCGTGGCGGAGGTGCTGCGGATCACCGGCGGCGAGAAGCTCCTCGACTCCAACCCGGCGCTCCAGCAGACCTTCGCGATCCGGGACGCCTATCTCGACCCGATCTCCTACCTCCAGGTCTCGCTGCTGGCACGCCAGCGCGCGGCGGCCGAGCACCAGGAGACCCCGGACCCGCTGCTCGCGCGGGCCCTGCTGCTGACGGTCAACGGGGTCGCGGCGGGACTGCGCAACACCGGCTGACCACGGCCTGATGTACGGCACCGCCCCGCTCCGGGACATCCGGGCGGGGCGGTTCCGTACGGTACGGGAGCGGATTCGTACGGTACGCGCGCGAGCGGGCTCGTACGGTACGCGCGCGGCGCGCGGCCGGTCAGACCGCGAAGAACGCGGCCAGCAGCAGCGCCACGCCCGCCAGCGCCGTCCCCCACGCCGTCCGGGTCAGCCGCAGCCCGCCGCCGACGATCAGGGAAGCCAGCAGCAGCGCCCCGCCGAGCGGCACCCACGCGTACAGCAGACCGGGCGTACCCGTACGCACCAGCTCGTCCGTATCGGGCTTCACCACGACCGGGAACCGCTCGCCCTTCTTCACGGCGACCGACTGCCCGATCGTCATCCCGGCACGCGGCCCCTGCGGTCCGTCCGGGTCGTAGGGCCCGGTGCAGCTCTCGTCCGCACAGCGCTCCACCGTCAGCGTGCCGTGCTCACGGCCCTTGGCGAGCACCACATGCTGGGCCGAGCTCCAGGACGACCAGACACCCGCGACCAGGAGCAGCAGGGCGATACAGGCCATCGCCGCCCGGCGGCCGAACGACAGCATGCGGTCGGAATTGCTCCGCTTCCCCTTCATAGGGCGGGATCTTTGGCCATGGGCACATGCCCGGTCAACTTCCGGCCGCGGAACGACGGGGAATGCGGAGGTTGTCAGGAGTTGTACGTGCTCTGCGCGCGCTCCAGCCCCTCCAGCACCAGCGCCTCCACCGCGTCCGCCGCCCGGTCCACGAAGTAGTCCAGCTCCTTGCGCTCCGTCGACGAGAAGTCCTTCAGCACGAAATCCGCCACCTGCATCCGGCCCGGCGGCCGGCCGATCCCGAACCGCACCCGGTGATAGCCAGGACCCATCGCCTTCGTCATCGACTTCAGCCCGTTGTGGCCGTTGTCCCCGCCGCCCAGCTTCAGCCGCAGCGTGCCGTAGTCGATGTCCAGCTCGTCATGGACCGCGACGATCCGCTCCGTCGGCACCTTGTAGAAATCACGCAGCCCGACGACCGGGCCCCCGGAGAGGTTCATATACGACGTGGGCCTGGCCAGTACGACCCGGCGGCCCGAAGGACCCGGCGGACCGAACCGGCCCTCGACCACCGTGGCCTGCGCCTTCTGCGCCCGCCGGAACGAACCGCCGATACGGGCCGCCAGCAGATCGGCCACCATGAACCCGACATTGTGCCGGTTGGCGGCATAGCCCGGACCCGGGTTCCCCAGGCCCACGACCAGCCAGGGGGCGTTGGCATCTGTCGTCATCCGCGCTGCGTCTCCTCGCATACGTATACGGGTGCGGAACGAACGTACGGGCGGTGCGCCCAGTGGCCCCGGCGGTGCCCCGCCCGATGGCCCGCGCGGTGCCCCGCCCGGTGACCCGCGCGGTGCTCCGCACAGGCGAACGGGGTGGCGGGCCGTTCGGCGGCCCGCCACCCCGTGGGGCACAGCGTACGGATCAGGCCTCGGCGCCCTCGGCGGCGCCCTCGCCCTCCGCGGCCGGCTCCTCGGCCTGCGCCGACAGGATCTGGATGACGACCGCGTCCTCGTCCGTCACCAGCGTCGTGCCGGACGGCAGCGGGACATCCTTGGCCACGATCGAGTCACCGGCGTCCAGACCCGCGACGGAGACCGTGACGGAGTCCGGGATATGGGTGGCCTCGGCCTCGACGGTCAGGGTGTTGAGCACGTTCTCCAGCAGGTTGGCGCCCGGGGCCAGCTCGCCCTCGGTGTGCACCGCGACCTCGACGGTGACCTTCTCGCCGCGCTTCACCGCGAGCAGGTCGACATGCTCGATGTGACCCCTGATCGCGTTGCGCTGCACGGCCTTCGGGATGACCAGCTCGCTGCGGCCCTCGATGTCCAGACCGATCAGCGCGTTCGCGGTCTTCAGCGCCATCATCAGGTCGTGGCCCGGCAGGGTCACATGGACGGTGTCCGCGCCGTGGCCGTAGATGACCGCGGGGACCTTGTTGGCGCGACGCGTACGGCGGGCGGCGCCCTTGCCGAACTCGGTACGGATCTCCGCGCTGATCTTCACTTCAGCCATGGCTGCACTCCTCGTAGTAATGAGCGAAAGGTGACCGGAATCGGCCGTCACCCGGCCACGACAGGCCTGCTACGAAGAGCGCGTCGATAACGGACCGCCGCACCGGAACAGTGCGGCCTCCCTCGCCGAGCAACTCGCTGAGTCTACCCGGCGGGGAGGCCGCCCAGAAATCGATCTTCCGCAAGCGGTGCAACCCGCCCAAGCGGTACAAGCAGGGACGTTACGCCTGCTCCTCGAAGAGACTCGTCACAGAACCGTCCTCGAAGACCTCACGCACCGCACGGGCGATCGTCGGCGCGATCGACAGAACCGTGATCTTGTCCAGATCCAGATTGCCCGGATCCGGCAGCGAATTCGTGAACACGAACTCGCTCACCTGCGAGTTCTTCAAGCGATCGGCCGCCGGACCCGACAGCACACCATGCGTCGCCGTCACGATCACATCCTCCGCGCCATGCGCGAACAGCGCGTCCGCCGCGGCGCAGATCGTGCCACCCGTATCGATCATGTCGTCGACCAGCACACACACCCGGCCCGCCACATTGCCGACCACCTCGTGGACCGTCACCTGATTCGCGACATCCTTGTCACGCCGCTTGTGAACGATCGCCAGCGGCGCGCCCAGCCGGTCGCACCAGCGGTCCGCGACCCGCACCCGGCCCGCGTCCGGAGACACCACCGTCAGCTTCGACCGGTCCACCTTCCCCGCCACATAGTCCGCCAGGACCGGCAGCGCGAAGAGATGATCCACCGGACCGTCGAAAAAGCCCTGGATCTGATCGGTGTGCAGATCCACCGTCAGGATCCGGTGCGCACCCGCCGTCTTCATCAGATCCGCCACCAGCCTGGCCGAGATCGGCTCCCGGCCGCGGTGCTTCTTGTCCTGACGGGCATAGCCGTAGAAGGGAACGATCACCGTGATGCTCCGGGCCGAAGCCCGCTTCAGAGCATCGATCATGATGAGCTGTTCCATGATCCACTTATTGATCGGAGCCGTGTGGCTCTGGATCAGAAAACAGTCCGCACCGCGCGCCGACTCCTGATACCGGACATAGATCTCACCATTGGCGAAATCGAATGCCTTGGTGGGCACAATCCCCACACCCAGTTGATGGGCAACCTCCTCGGCCAGCTCGGGGTGGGCGCGGCCGGAAAAGAGCATCAGCTTCTTCTCGCCGGTCGTCTTGATCCCGGTCACAGCACTGTCTCCTCAGACGTGTTGACGGCCGCTGCGCCCGCGTGTCCCCTGCGAGCCAGCCGAATCGTGCAGATATCACGGTACGCCGAGAACGGCGCATCTGTTTCCGGTCAGCTTTCGCTCTCGGCGCTCCCGGGCACCGTACGAGCCGTCTCGGCCGCCTGCGCCGCGGCACTCCCCGGACGCTTCCTGGCCACCCAACCCTCGATATTCCGCTGCTGGCCCCGGGCGACGGCCAGCGCACCCGCCGGAACATCCTTCGTGATCACCGACCCGGCCGCCGTGTACACACCGTCCCCGACAGTGACAGGCGCCACAAACATATTGTCCGCACCCGTCCGGCAGTGAGACCCGATCGTCGTGTGGTGCTTGTGCACCCCGTCGTAGTTCACGAAGACGCTCGCCGCGCCGATGTTCGTGTGCTCGCCGATCGTCGCGTCCCCCACATACGACAGATGCGGCACCTTCGTGCCCTCACCGATCGTCGCGTTCTTCAACTCCACATACGTACCGGCCTTCGACCGCACCCCCAGCCGCGTACCCGGCCGCAGATAGGCGTACGGACCCACCAGCGCCGCCTCACCCACCACCGCGCCGTCCGCGACCGTATTGTCCAACCGGGCGCCCGCGCCGACCTGGGTGTCCCTCAGCCGCGAATTCGGCCCCACCTCCGCGCCCTCGGCCAGATGCGTGGACCCGAGAAGCTGCGTACCCGGATGCACCACCGTGTCCGGCTCGAACGTCACCGTCACATCCACCAGCACCGACGCCGGATCGACCACCGTCACCCCCGCCAGCATCGCCCGCTCCAGCAACCGCCCATTCAGCAGCCGGCGCGCCTCCGCGAGCTGGACCCGGTTGTTGATCCCCAGGATCTCCCGGTGATCGACCGCGACCGACGCACCCACCCGGTGCCCGGCCTCCCGCAGAATGCCCAGCACATCCGTGAGGTACTCCTCACCCTGGCTGTTGTCCGTACGGACCTTCCCCAGCGCGTCCGCGAGCAGCTGCCCGTCGAACGCGAACACCCCCGAATTGATCTCCCGGATCGCGCGCTGCGCGTCGGTGGCGTCCTTGTGCTCCACGATCGCCGTGACCGCGCCGCTCGCGCCGTCCCTGACGATCCGCCCGTACCCGGACGAGTCCGGAACCTCGGCGGTCAGCACCGTCACCGCGTTACCGTCGGCCGCGTGGGTCGCGGCCAGCGCCCTGAGCGTCTCACCGGTCAGCAGCGGGGTGTCACCGCATACGACGACCACGGTCCCGTCGGGCGTCCCGCCCAACTCCTGAAGCCCGATCCGCACCGCGTGCCCGGTGCCGTTCTGCTCGGCCTGATAGGCGGTGCGCACCCCCTCGTACGCGGCGGAAAGATGCCCCTCGACCTGCTCCCGGGCATGGCCTACAACGACGACGAGCTGCTCGGGCCCCAGCTCACGGGCCGCGGACACGACATGTCCGACGAGCGAGCGCCCGCAGACCTCATGCAGAACCTTGGGAGTCCTGGACTTCATGCGGGTCCCTTCACCCGCTGCGAGAACGACGACGGCTGCCGGGCGGATGGCGCTCACGGGAATGCCCTTCGGCTTTCGGGTGGTGGACACCCGCAGGATACCGGGGGGTTTCGACGCGGAAACGAGGACGGGTCCCGACCGGTGCGGTCGGGACCCGAACTTGTTGGCTCCGCCGGCTGGATTCGAACCAGCGTCTCAAGGCTCCAAAGGCCTGCGGGATGCCGCTACCCCACGGCGGATCACCACGCCAGACCTTACCGGAGTGTCGAGGCGACACCTGCCGCGATGCCACCCCACCAGCCTTCAACCTGCCGGTACAGCCGGGCGCTGTTGGCGACGCGGATTCTCAAGCAGCCTCGGTAGCCTTCTCCGCGGTTGAGGCGGCTCGTACCTGCATTGTCCCGCTTGATGCAGGGCTTCAGGAAATCCTCCGCAGGAACGCCTGTGACCTCGGACCAGAATCGAGTCGCGTCCGCGAGGTCGGCTGAGTCGTGGATGTGCAGACTGCAGCGCATCCTGTGGCGTGCGACTCCAAGTAGTTCGAGCCAGCGAACGTACGTGCGGATCATGCCGACGTCGCTGTTGATGAACGTCAGGCTCTCCCGACGAGCGTACGTCTTGTCCTTCGTGCCCTTGGCCCAGTACAGCGCGGCGCCGAGAAGCAGCAGCTCGCGATCGCTGATGTCGCCAACCTGCTGAAAAGCGTCCGAGGTGAGCTGCCGGCGCTCTTCGTCGCGCGACGCGCGGAACGCGGAGTGGGCCTCTTCGAGGCGCTGCATCTTTTCGATGTTCGTCCATCGTGGCGCGGGCTTCGGAAGGTCCCGGACCCAGGCCGAGATGGATGCCTTCGAAACCCCGAGTTGCGCTTGGATCTCGTCGTAGGTGAAGCCCTGAGCGCGAAGCTCTCTGGCCTTGAGTCGCGTGCCGTCCTTCGCGTTCGGGCGCTTCGTCCACTCAGGCGGAGGTTCGCCTTCCAGTAGGCGGCTGAGGGTGTCGTTGTTGTGGATCTCCAGCCGCTGGCGTATCTGGCGACGGCTGAGGCCTTCACGGCGCAGTGCAACCGCCTGTGCGCGGAGTCCCTCGAAGTCGGCATATTTGCTGTGGATTGCTGTCATAGGGGTGATCGTCGGCCAGAATCCGGACGCGCGGATCGAATGCGCGGGCTATTCACCAGTTCGAGGGATCGACGCGTGTTCCCGGCGTGTTCGGTCGCGTTCCGTGGTGGGGCGGTCGCCGGAAAATGGGGTGCGGGCGCCCGTAGGGTGGGAGACATGACCACAACGGGGGCACATCAGGACGCCGCGGGAGTGACTCCCCGCGGTTTGTGGTGGTGGGGGCGGCGGCGTAGTGCCGTGCTGGATGTGGGGCTGGCGCTGGTGTCGGCGCTGGAGTGTGCGCTGGAGGGGGTCCGGTTCGCGGACACCGCCGCGCTGCCGGTGCCGCTGGGGGTGCTGTTCGGGCTGTTCGCGGGGGCGGTTCTGCTGGTGCGGCGGCGGTGGCCGTTCGCCGTGGTGCTGGTCTCGATCGCGATCACGCCGGCGGAGATGGGCTATCTGATGGGGCTGGTCGGGCTGTACACGCTCGCCGCCTCGGAGGCGCCGCGCAGGATCATCGGCGCGCTGGCCGGGATGTCGCTGGTGGGGACGTTGATCGTCACGTTCGTACGGACCCGGCAGAACGTGGCGGACACGGCGTTCGACTCGGCGCGCTGGTATGTGCCCGTGGTCGCGGTTCTGATGTCGGTGGGGCTGACCGCGCCGCCGGTGCTGTTCGGGCTCTATGTAGGGGCGAGACGGCGGCTGATGGAGAGCCTGCGGGAGCGGGCGGACAGTCTGGAGCAGGAGCTTTCGCTGCTCGCCGACCGCGCGGAGCAGCGTGCGGAGTGGGCGCGTACGGAGGAGCGGACGCGGATCGCGCGTGAGATGCACGATGTGGTGGCGCATCGGGTGAGTCTGATGGTGGTGCACGCGGCGGCGTTGCAGGCGGTGGCGTTGAAGGATCCGCCGAAGGCGGTGAAGAACGCGGCGCTGGTGGGCGATATGGGGCGGCAGGCGCTGACGGAGCTGCGGGAGATGCTCGGGGTGCTGCGGGCGGGTGAGCAGGTGGCGGCGCGCAAGGCGGCGGATGGTGTGCCGGGGGAGGTGTTCTCGCCGGGGGTTCCGCTGGCGGCTGTGGGGCGGGCGGCGGCCGCCGCGGCCGCCGCGGCGGCGGGGGACGGTCCTGGTATGGGGGACATAGAGGCGTTGGTGGGCCAGTCCCGGGAGACGGGGATGGTGGTGGAGCTTTCGGTGCAGGGGGAGTCGCGTCCGTATGCGCCGGAGGTGGAGCAGACGGCGTACCGGGTGGTGCAGGAGGCGCTGACGAATGTGCTGAAGCACGCGGCGGGCGCGAAGGTGATGGTCCGGCTGGCGCACCGGGAGGCGGAGGTCGCGATGCAGGTGGAGAACGGGCCTTCGGACGGTGGTGCGCAGGACGCGGGGCTGCCGAGCGGGGGCAATGGTCTGGTGGGGATGCGGGAGCGGGTGCTGGCGCTGGGCGGGGTGTTCGTGTCGGGGGAGACGGACGCGGGGGGTTTCCGGGTGTCGGCGGTGCTGCCGGACCGCGCGTCCGCGTAGGGCCGGTCGTTCGGGAACCGGTGTTTGCGGGCCGGTGTTTGCGCGCCGGTGTCTGTGGGCTGGTGTTCGCGGGCCGCTGGGACGGTCCTGTGGTGGGTTTTCGGCCGCTGACGGTTCCGGGGCCGGCCGGGGCGGAGTCGGCCCGGCGGGCGGGGTCAGCCCGTGGCCGAGGTCGGCCCGAGAGACGGGCCGGAGTCAGCTCGGGGGCGGGGTCAGCCCGTGGCCGAGGTCAGTCTTGCCGGTTCCATGCCGGTGAGCAGTGTGCCGAGTGCCTGGTCGAGGTCCGGGCCCAGGTACCAGTCGCCGGTGTGGTCGATGCTGAAGACGCGTCCGGTGGTGTCGATGGCGAGGACGGCCTGTCCGTCGTTCTCCTCGCCGAGCGGGCTGATCTCGGTGTCCAGGGACCGGCCGAGGTCCGCGAGGGTGCGGGCGAGGTGGAGGCCGGCCAATGGGTCGATCAGTACGGAGGCGGGGGCTATCTGGCGGCCGGGTCCGGGCGCGGTGAGGCGCAGTCCGCCGAATTCGGCCCAGGCCTCGACGGCGGCGGGGAAGACGTTGAGCCGGTGTCCGGCGGGTGTGATGTGGGCGCGCAGGGCGTCGGCCCATTCCTCGGCCTGCCGCATGTCCCGGCGTCCTGGCCGCCAGCCCGCTTCGCGCAGTGCGGCGTCGACGGGTACGGGGAAGCGGGTGGTGTCGAGGTCGGGCATGGTCAGCCGTTCTGGGTGGGGTCGACGGGGCGTACGCCGAAGTGTGCGAGGAGTGCCGAGCAGGAGCGGCAGGGCGGGGCGTAGCCGCCGTGCAGCGGGTCGCCGTCCTCGCGGATGCGGCGGGCCGTCAGTTTGGAGTGTTTGAGGGTGCGGCGTGCTTCGCCGTGGGTGAGGGGTTTGCGGCGGGCTCGTTTGGAGCGGTCGGCCTCGGCGGCGGTGAGGTGACGGGAGAGCAGGATCGCCTCGGGGCAGCGTCCGGTGAAACGTTCCCGTTGGCCGCTGGTGAGGGTGTCGAGGAAGTCCTGTACGAGGGGGTGGAGTTCGGGTGGCTGGTCGCCCTTGCCTCCGGTGCAGGTGAGGGTCGTCCGGCCGCGTACGGAGAGCGCGGCGGCGACGGCGGGCAGGATGCCGTCGCGGCGCCTGTGGAGTACGGGCGGACGGTGTGGTTCGGTGCTGCTCCAGCCGAGGCGTGGGTCGCCGGATGCGTCTGTTGATGCGGTGTGCAAGTGCTGTCCCCTCCCCGTGCCCGCGGCTGGTAGCCGCTGGTGTCACGCCCCCGGTTGTGTGGACAGACTGCCAAATACGCCGGGCGGTCGGGAAGCTGGGGCGTGAATCATGGCGTGGCGTCGGCGCTGGGTCACCCGCGCGTGACCGTTGGTCACCGGTTCGAGGGAGGCGTGGTGGCCGGGGTGGACGCGGGGAGGATGATCGGATCGGCCCTGTGGAGGAGCGTCGGAGCCCCTCTTGTCCCACCGCATAGGCTGTGCGCCATCAGGGCTGTGGAACCAGCCGGAAGCACCAGGGGGCAACCGCCATGACGACAGGTCGGCTCGGGCAGCAAGCCGCGCCACCGAACGCGGCCTACGCCGGGCAGGTCGTGCATTTCCCGGACCCGGTCCGGGCTTCCCGGCATCCCAGAGGGGTGCGGGTGGACGACGCCGGCTTTCCGGATTTCTCGCCGTACGCGCGCGCGGCGGTGGAGATAGCCGAGCCTCCGGAGGGGTTCGGTGTGGACGAGTTGCGGCTGACGGACTATGTGTCGGCCAATGCCGCGCTGCATGCCTCGGGGCATGAGCTGTGGGACACGGTCCCCTCGGTGGCGACCCCGCACGGCTGGACGTGGCACCATCTTCCGGCCTCGCGCCGGCTGGTACTGGTGCCGGTCGAGGTGAAGGCGCTGCTGCGGCATCACGGCGGCCTGACGACGACGGCCGTGGACCACGGCAAGCGCGGCACGCGTCCGCTCCAGGAGACCCGGCCGGTGCACTTCGGGCTGCCGAAGGGCGCGGTGTCGGTGAGCGAGCAGCAATTGCAGGGGGTCGAGGAGGATCTCGGCTATCGGCTGCCCGGTGCGTATCGCGCGTTCCTGAAGGCGGCGGGCGGCTGCGCGCCGGTGGGCGCGGCGCTCGATCCGGAGCTGGGGCTGCTGGTGGACCAGCCGTTCTTCACGGTGCGTGAGGAGGCCGCGGTCAATGACCTGGTGTATGTCAACAAGTGCCTGCGGGACCATCTGACCAAGGACTATCTGGGTGTCGCCTTTGTCCAGGGCGGCATTCTCGCGGTGAAGGTGCGGGGTGACCGGGTGGGTTCGGTCTGGTTCTGCGCGTACGACGACGCCAGGGACCAGGACGGCTGGAGCGTGCAGGAGCGGGTGGAGCGGCTGCTGCTGCCCTGCGGTGAGGACTTCGACGCTTTTCTGCTGAGGTTGGCGGGCAGTCCGCCGGAGCTGGAGACCGTGGCGAACCTGATGGTGGACGGCGGCTTCGCGCGCGCCGTCCCGGTGGAGGGATGAGCGCGATGGTGACCTTCGCGCAGGCGCAGGAGCGCGCGGAAGAGTGGGTCAATGGCGATCTGCCCGGATATCAGCACCGGGAGGTGCGGGTAAGGGAGTTCGAGCTGGGCTTCGTCGTCTGGGCGGAGGACCGCGAGGCGGGGCCCACGTCGGACGGCGGCCGGCAGCGGCTGGTCATCGCGCGGGACAGCGGTGAGGCCACGCTGTGGCCGGGGCTCCCGGTGGGCGAGGTGATCCGCCGGTACGAGGAGGAGTACGGGGTGCCGGAGGCGCCGCCGGCCGCGCCGGAGCCGCCGAGGCGTATCGATCTGAATCAGACGTCGTTCCTGCTGACCCCGCCGGAGTGGCTCCAGGAGGCGGCGGACAGACGGGGGGCTCCGGATCCGTCTCCGGCGGTGTCCCCGTCGGCCGTTCCGGGTGCCGGACCGGTCTCGGGGCCCGCGCCTTCGCCCGCGCTGTCGTCCCCGCCCCCATCCCCGGCCCCGTCTCCGTCCGCTCCGTCTGCTCCGTCTGCTCCGGCCGCTCCTTCGCCGTCGTCGCCGGGGGGCGGTTACGGCGGTGGCGGTGGCCGCGCGTATGTGCCGGCCGCCGGTGGCGGTGCGGCCGTCCCGTCCTCGGCGGCGGCCGCCGGGGCCACACCCTGGGCAGGGACGGACACCAATGGCGCCGGCTCGGCCGACGAGGGTTCCGTACCGCTGCCCGCGACGGTCTTCGCGCCGCCGCTGTCCGGTTCGGACGACGATGACACGCCGCCGGTCGTGGGCGCCGAGGCGCCGACGGCGCTGATGTCGGGGGGCAGCCGACTGCCGTCCACGGCGGTGAGCCCGATGCCGGGCGGGGCGCCGCCGCAGTCGGGGCCGGGTGCGCCCGGCGCTCCGGCGGGTGGTTATCTGCCCACGCAGTTGGTCTCGAACGCGGGTCCCGAGGGAGCACGGCCGCCGGGTCCGCCCGCCCCTCCTGGTCCCCCTGGTCCGCCCGCCCCTCCCGGCCCTCCTGGTCCGCCCGCTCCTCCTGGCCCCCCTGGCCCGCCCGGTGCCCCGGGTGCGCCGTCCGACGGAGCGCATCTGGCCGAGACGATGCTCGCGGGGCCGGGCCCGTCGGGTCCCCCTGGTCCGCCCGGACCCCCGGGACCTCCCGGCGCCCCGGGTGGCCCCGGTACGCCTCCGGGCGGACACGCGGCGACGATGCTCGCCGGTCCGAACCACGGCGCTCCGGGCGTTCCACAGCCTCCCGGCCCTCCTGGTCCGCCCGGCGCCCTGGGCGCCCCGGGCGCTCCCGCGCAGCCTCCTGGTCCTCCCGGTCCGCCCGGTCCGCCCGGTCCTCCTGGTGTGCCGCCCGGTGGGGCGCCCCTTGCCGCGACGATGCCGGCGGGATCCGGCCAGGCCGGTCCCGTACCGCCGTCGGCTCCGCGGCCTCCTGGTGTGCCCGGGGCCCCCGGGGTGCCGCCGGGCATGCCCGGTCCCGTGCCGCCGCCGGCCCAGGGGCAGCCTCCGGCGTACGGCTATCCGCAGCAGCCGCCCGGTCCGCCGACCGTCGGGCCCGGCTATCAGGCCGTGCTCCGCTATCGCGCGCCCGACGGCTCGGAGGCCCAGCTCATCCGGCGCTCCGCGCCCGGCACCCCGCACCCCGAGTGGCAGATCCTGCATGAGCTGCGCGCGCTGAACGTGCCGCCGCAGCAGGTGCTCGAACTGCACACGGAGCTGGAGTCGTGCGAGCTGCCCGGCGGGTACTGCGCGCGGATGATCCGGGAGACCTGGCCGCAGGTGCGGATCACCAGCGTCGCGCCGTACGGCCAGGATCACGCGAGCAGGCAGCAGGGCATGCGGCATCTGCTCACCCACCAGGGCGAGTTGCACCAGGTCGCGGACGGGCCCGCGCGGCCCGCGCCGGTCCGTGCCCCGCTGCCCCCGATGGCGCCCGCGCCGCCGGTTCCGCCGGAGGGGGTCGCGCAGGAGCTGCTGGGGGCGTTCGGTCCGCAGGGCATCTGCCGGTTCGACCAGCGGGCGGTGTCCCGTCAGGGCGTGCCGGAGATCGTGGCGCGCACGCTGGTGTGGGCGGGGCTGCCGGCCGACTTCGGTCCGTTCTTCTGGGCGCAGCCTCCGCATCCGGTGATGCCGACACTGGCCGAGCTGGCCGCGCAGCGGCAGGTGCACGCCGCGCCTGACGCGGGTTCGTATCTGGTGGTGGGCAGCGACTTCGGGCGCGCGCTCTGTGTCCAGTACGGCACGGCGCACATCATGGCGGTGCCGGTGGAGGCGGGCCCCGGCGGGCAGTCGGTGCCGCCGCAGTTCGTCAACACGGGACTGCCCGAGTTCACCAGGTCGCTGGCGCTGCTGGGCCGGATGTGGCGGCTGCGCTTCGGTCTCAACCCGGAGCAGGCGGGCCGCTGGACGGTCGACTTCCAGGCGCAGCTCGTGTCGCTGGACGCGGCGGCGCTGTCGTCGCCGGAGAACTGGTGGTCGGTGCTGCTGGAGCAGATGTGGGACGGGCTGCTGTGAGGTCCGTCGGAGGTGCGCGGCGCGTGACGCGCGGCGCGTGACGCGCGGGGGCCGGGACCTGGTAGGGGGTTTCCGGCCCGCCGCGCGGCGGGCCCGTACGGCTCGGACGCCCTTGTGCCTCGCGGGACTTACGGGCTCACGGGCTTCACGGGACTCACAGGTCTTACGGGACTCAAGGGGTCTTACGGGCCCACGGACCTCACGGGAAGCTGAGCGTGCGGGCGAACAGCGTGACCAGGATCAGCACCACCGGGAAGCAGACCAGGAACATGGCGAACGTGTAGCCCATGATGTCGCGTGCCTTGAGGCCGAGGATCGTCAGCGTGGGCAGCATCCAGAACGGCTGGAGCAGATTGGCACTGGCCTCGCCGAGGTCGTAGACCACGACCACCCAGCCCTGGTTGACATGGAGCTGGTTGGCCGCGTCCAGGACGTACGGCGCCTCGATGACCCACTTGCTGCCGCCGCTGGGGACGAAGACCCCGAGGACGGCGCTGTAGATGGCGATGAAGGCCGGGTAGAAGAACTCGTTCGAGACGGACACCAGCCAGCCGGCGATGGTCTTGCTCAGCCCGGTGAAGGCGATCATCCCGAAGATCCCGCCGTACAGCGGGAATTGGAGCAGTACGCCCGAGGCCGCCGGTGTTCCGTCCTTGACGGCCTGGGCCAGGCGTACGGGCCGCCAGTTCAGGATGAGCGCCAGCAGGATGAGGATGAGATTGACGGTGTTGAGGTCCAGGGCGTTGAGGGCGCTGCCCTCCGCGCGGGCGAAGTGCCGTGCCAGGTACCACACACCGAGTGCGAACAGCAGGATCGCGAAGACGGGGCTGTACTCGATCCACTCGCCGGGCCGGCCGCGGCGCAGCGGCGAACGCTGCTCGGCCACGCTGGGGCCCAGTTCTATGCCGAGCTGTTCGGCCGTCTTCGCGCGCTCCGGTGAGGGTGACAGGAACCAGGCCATGCCCACGGCGACGACGAAGATGATCGCGGTGGCCGCCATGCCCTGCCACAGGAAGATGGTCTCCGTCAGCGGGATCAGACCGCTGCCGCGCCCCTCCGCGATGACCTCCTGGACGGCGGGCGGGCTCGACGCGGCGCTGGCGACCTGGAGCGCCGCCGACCCGGACAGGCCCTGGGCCCAGACGGTGCCGAGTCCGAGGAAGGCCATCGCGCCCAGGGCCCGGTAGTCCACCCCCGTGACCCTGCGGGCGATCTCCTTGGCGAGGATCGCCGTGAAGATCAGGCTGAACGCCCAGTTGAGATAGGACGTCACCATCGCGACGGCGGCCGTGAACGCGACGGCCCCGCGCGGTGTCCGGGGTACGAGCGCGATCCTGCCGATCAGCCGGCCGACCGGGGGCGAGACCGCGACCGCGTATCCGGCGATAATGATCATCGCCATCTGTAGTGTGAAGGTGATCAGGGACCAGAATCCCTGGCCCCACGCGTCCACCAGCCCGTATCCGGTCGTCGCGGCCGGATCCGAGGGGGCGCCGTAGAGGCTCTCACCGGTCGCGAGGCCGAGCGCGAAGACCGCGAAGGTGCCCACCAGTACGAAGCCCAGCGCGTCGGGCAGCCATCTCTCGGAGAAGGCCGTGAAGCGCAGCGCCATCCGTGCCGGCCAGGGTTCCCGGCCGGTCGTCACGTCCGGATCCGGCTCCTGTGGGGGTGCCGTGGTCATCGGGTGTCCTCACTGTCGGGTCAGCCTGTCGGGTCGGCCGACGGGGGAGGATCTTGGGCCCGGGGTGACCGGAACACAATGGAGTCGGACCACATAGCACCCGGCCCCTTCATAGGTGCGCCCCACTTCCGGAGCGTGGTGGTGTGCACATCGGGAGGGTGGGGGTGCCCCACTTCCGAAGCGTGGTGGTGCGCACTTGTGGAGCGTCGTGGTGCGCCGCCGTGCTCAGTCGGCGTCCTTCTCGGCGATGACCGGGAAGCGTTTCGGGGCCAGTACGAGCAGTACGAGCAGGGCCAGTGCCGCCGCGACCGCCGCGCCCAGATAGACCCGGTCCACCGCCGCGTCCACCGCACGGCGCAGATACTCCGCGGCCTCGGCGGTGAGCGCGGCCGGGTTCTCCAGGGCGGTCGAGACCGAGTCCAGATCGCGGGGGAGTCCGGGCGAGGGCGGATCGGCGAGACGGGAGGCGAGCACGCTGTTGGCGACCGCGCCGAACACCGCGGCGCCCACGCTCTGTCCGACCTGGCGGCAGAAGAGGATGGACGCGGTCGCCGTCCCCCGCTCCGACCAGCCGACCGTCGCCTGCACCCCGATGATCAGCGGGAGTTGGAAGAGTCCGAGCGCGCCGCCGAGCAGCAGCATGATCAGCGCCGGCTGCCAGGGCTGCCCGGGGAACGGGAGCAGGGGGAAGGCGAGCAGGATCAGCAGCGCGAGGAAGATCCCGATGACGGCGGTCTGCCGGAAACCGACGCGGTTGTAGACGCGGTTGGACAGGGCGGCGCTGACCGGCCAGCTCAGGGTCATCGCGGAGAGTACGAAACCGGCGGCGATCGGCCCGAGGCCGAGCACGGACTGCGCGTACGTCGGGAGGAAGACGGTCGGGGCGACCATCAGCAGTCCGAGTGCGCCGAGCGCCAGATTGACGGCCGCGATGGTACGGCGGCGCCAGACCCAGCCGGGGATGATCGGTTCCGCCGCTCGCCGTTCGATGACGACCGTGACGGCGGCGAGGACGGCGCTGCCGCCGAGGAAGGCGAAGGAGGGCGCGGAGAGCCAGGGCCAGGCGACGCCGCCCTGTACGAGCGCGGTGAGCAGGAGCGCGCCGGTGGCGAAGACGGCGAGCGCGCCCGCCCAGTCGACCCGGTGCCGGAGCGCGGTGCCGGTGCGCGCCGCCGGGGACGCCGGTGCCGCCGGTGCCGTACGGCCCGGTTCGCGCAGGTAGGTGACTACCAGCCAGAGCGCCACCACACCCACCGGCAGATTGACGAGGAAGATCCAGCGCCAGTCCGCGTATCCCGCGAGCAGTCCGCCCAGGGCCGGTCCCGCCACCGAGGAGGTGGCCCAGACCGTGGACAGCTTGGCCTGGATCCTGGGCCGTTCCTTGAGCGGGTAGAGATCGGCGGCGATGGTCTGCACCGTGCCCTGGAGCGCCCCGCCGCCGAGGCCCTGGACGACACGGAAGGCGATCAGGGAGGCCATGCTCCACGCGGTGGCGCAGAGCAGTGAGCCGACGAGGAAGAGCACGATGCCCGCGATCAGTACGGGCCTGCGGCCGAAGGTGTCGGAGAGCTTTCCGTACACCGGCAGTGTGACCGTCACGGCGAGCAGATAGCCGGAGAACAGCCAGGAGAAGACGGAGAATCCGCCGAGGTCGCCGACGATCTGCGGGACGGCCGTGGAGACGACGGTGCCGTCGAGCGCGGCGAGCGCCATGCCCAGCATCAGGGCGGCGACCACCGGCCCTCTGCCGCGCTCACGCGGTCGGGACGGCCCTTCTGAGGCCGGTGCTGACAGCGGTCCTGACGCCAGTCCTGACACCGGTCCGGGCCTCGGTCCTGACGCCAGTTCTGACGCCGGTCCTGACGTCGGTCCTGACGCCAGTTCTGACGTCGGTCCTGACGTCGGTCCTGACGACGGTCCGGACGGCGGCGGCCCTGACCGCGGGGTCGGGTTCGGCCCCGGCGGCGGACCGGCGTCCGCCGACGGGGCTTCGGGTATCGCTTCGGTACGTCCGGTGTCCTCGGTACTGTCGCCGGCGCCGCTCACGGGATCCCGATTCCTTCCCTATGCATGTATCTCGTCGGGAGACACCTTCTCACCCGCACCTCTCGCGGCGGGAGGGCGCGGCCCGTTCCCCGGCCCGCCCCGGAACCCGCCCCCGCCGTCCACGTCGCCCCGGCGGCGCCGTCCACCTCACCCCTGACCCGCCGTCTACGCCGTCTCCACCCAGGGGCTCCGTCCGGGGGTGGAGACCCTTAGGGGGTTCTCCTTACTTCTGTCCAGGGGCGGTTCGTCCCGGTGGAGGACGAGAACTCCGGTCCCCTTTCCTTACCTTGGTCTTACGCGACGGAGAGCGCGAGAGCGCACGAGGGGGGCTCTCCGTAGCGCGGGGGTGGGGAAAACCCCAGGCGAAGACTGCGCTGAGCACCAGCGCGCCGGGGCCCCGGAACCAACAGACTCGGAGCACGACCTCACCGGGTATCCATCGGTGAACCAATCGACCACATCGGCATAGCACCGCTATCACTTGTCGATCGACCGACTTAGGAGACATACCGTGACAACGGCTGTAACGATCCCCAAGCACGGGGGCACGGGAGGGCGTACGGCCGTCGCGGCGCGAGCGCGGCAGGTCGTCAAGGCGTACGGCTCGGGCGAGACCCGGGTCGTCGCGCTGGACCATGTCGATGTGGACATCGCCCGCGGGCAGTTCACCGCGATCATGGGCCCGTCCGGCTCCGGCAAGTCGACGCTGATGCACTGCCTCGCCGGTCTGGACACCGTGACCTCAGGCGAGATCCATCTCGACGAGACCGAGATCACCAAGCTCAAGGACAAGCACCTCACCCAGCTCCGCCGGGACCGGATCGGCTTCATCTTCCAGGCGTTCAATCTGCTGCCGACGCTCAACGCCCTGGAGAACATCACGCTTCCCATGGACATCGCCGGCCGTAAGCCGGACGGCCCGTGGCTCCAGCGGGTGGTGGAGACGGTGGGCCTCGCCGACCGTCTCAAGCACCGGCCGACCCAGCTCTCGGGCGGCCAGCAGCAGCGCGTCGCGGTGGCCAGAGCGCTCGCCGCCCGTCCCGAGATCATCTTCGGTGACGAGCCGACGGGGAATCTGGACTCGCGGGCCGGCGCCGAGGTGCTGGGCTTTCTGCGCAGGTCCGTCGACGAGCTGGGCCAGACGATCGTGATGGTCACCCATGACCCGGTGGCCGCCTCCTACGCGGACCGCGTGCTGTATCTCGCGGACGGCAGGATCGTCGACGAGATGTTCCGGCCGACCGCCGAGGCCGTGCTCGACCGTATGAAGGACTTCGACGCCCGGGGACGTACGTCATGACCGTCCTCAGAACCTCGATGCGCAACTTCCTCGCGCACAAGGGACGGATGGCGCTCTCCGCCGTCGCGGTCCTGCTCTCGGTCGCCTTCGTCTCGGGCACGCTCGTGTTCACGGACACGATGAACACGACGTTCGACAAGCTCTTCGCCGCGACCTCCTCGGATGTCACGGTGAGCCCCAAGGCCGCCAAGAGCGGCGGCGAGATATCGCAGACCGGCAGGCCCGAGACGCTGCCCGCCTCCCTCGTGGAGACCGTGCGGAAGGCGGACGGGGTCAAGTCCGTCGAGGGCGCGGTCATGAGCACGAGCGTGACCGTCGTCGACGCCGACAACAAGAACGTGGGCGCGACCAGCGGCGCTCCGACGATCGCCGGCAACTGGACGCGTAACGACCTCCGTTCGATGGAGATCACCTCCGGCCATGCCCCGCGCGGCCCCACCGAGGTGATGGTCGACGCGGACACCGCGGAGAAGCACCGTCTCGCGATCGGCGACGAGCTGCGCACGATCGCGGTCACCGGCGACTTCACGGCGAAGATCTCCGGGATCGCCACCTTCACCGTCACCAACCCGGGCGCGGCCGTCCTCTACTTCGACACGGCGACCGCCCAGCGTGAACTGCTCGGCGGCACCGGCCGGTTCACCCATGTCAATGTCACCGCCGAGCCGGGTGTCAGCGACGATGTCCTCAAGCGGGACGTGGCCGCGGTGCTCGCCGGCGGACCGTACAAGCTCCAGACACAGCAGGAGGCCGCGGACGCCAACCGCGCGGACGTCGGCTCGTTCCTCGATGTGATGAAGTACGCGATGCTCGGCTTCGCCGGGATCGCCTTCCTCGTCGGGATCTTCCTGATCGTCAACACCTTCTCGATGCTGGTCGCCCAGCGGACCCGGGAAATCGGTTTGATGCGGGCGCTGGGCTCCAGCCGTAAGCAGGTCAACCGGTCGGTGCTGCTGGAGGCCGTGCTGCTCGGGATCATCGGCTCGGTCGCCGGGGTCGCCGCCGGGGTGGGGCTCGCGGTCGGGCTGATGAAGCTGATGGCCTCCATGGGGATGGAGCTGTCCACCCAGGATCTGACCGTGAAGTGGACGACCCCGGTGGTCGGGCTGGTGCTCGGTGTCGTGGTCACGGTCGTCTCGGCGTATGTGCCGGCCCGGCGCGCCGGGAAGATCTCCCCGATGGCCGCGCTGCGCGAGGCGGGTACGCCCGCCGACGGACGCGCCGGCTGGATCAGGGCGGTCGTCGGACTGGTGCTCACGGGGGCCGGCGCCGCCGCGCTGCTCGTCTCGACACGGGCCGAGGAGGCGGGCGAGGGTTCGCTCTTCCTCGGTGTGGGCGTGGTGTTCACGCTGATCGGGTTCGTCGTCATCGGTCCGCTGCTGGCGGGCGGAGTGGTCCGGGTGCTGAGCGCGTTCGTCCTGCGGATGTTCGGCCCGGTCGGACGGATGGCGGAGCGCAACGCGCTGCGCAACCCCCGGCGTACGGGGGCGACGGGCGCCGCCCTGATGATCGGGCTCGCGCTGGTGGCCTGTCTGTCGGTGGTGGGTTCCTCGATGGTCGCCTCGGCCACGGACGAACTGGACAAGTCGGTCGGCGCGGACTTCATCGTCCAGTCGGACAACGGCCAGCCGATCATGCCGCAGGCCCAGGCGGCGCTGGAGAAGGCGCCGGACATCGAGCATGTCACCGAGTACAAGTGGGTCGACGTCAAGCTGACCTCCCCGGACGGGAAGACCGACGAGGTGGGGCTGGCCGCCGCGGACCCGACGTACGCGCAGGACCTGCGCCGCGAGACCACCGCCGGTGAACTGTCCGGGGCGTACGGCAAGGACGCCATGTCGGTCGGCGACGCGTACGCCACGGAGCACGGGGTGAAGGTCGGCGACGAGATGTCGGTCGTCTTTCCCGGCGGGAGGACCGGAAAGCTGAAGGTCGCGGCGATCACCTCGGACGACACGAGCATCGACAAGGGCGCGATGTACGCCAACATCACGACCGTCGAGGAGTATGTCCCGGCCGACAGGATGCCCAAGAACATGATCATGTTCGCGGCGGCCGTGGACGGCAAGGAGAAGGAGGCGTACGCGGCCCTCAAGGACTCGCTCGCCGCCTATCCGCAGTACACCGTGCAGAACCAGACCGACTTCAAGCAGGACCTCAAGGACCAGATCGGCCAGCTCCTCAACATCGTCTACGGGCTGCTGGCGCTGGCGATCATCGTCGCGGTGCTGGGTGTGGTGAACACCCTGGCCCTGTCGGTGGTGGAGCGCACCCGTGAGATCGGTCTGCTGCGGGCGATCGGCCTCTCCCGCCGCCAGCTCCGCCGCATGATCCGCCTGGAGTCGGTGGTCATCGCCCTCTTCGGCGCCCTGCTCGGCCTGGGCCTGGGCATGGGCTGGGGCACGGCGGCCCAGAAGCTGCTGGCCCTGGAGGGCCTCGGCGTCCTGGAGATCCCCTGGCCGACGATCCTGACGGTCTTCGTCGCCTCGGCCTTCGTGGGCCTCTTCGCGGCCCTGGTCCCGGCGTTCCGCGCGGGCCGGATGAACGTATTGAACGCGATCGCCACGGAATAGGGCGAGCGGGGACGATAAGGTGAACCGCACGGCCTCGGTGGGTGTCCTCCAACACCCACCGGGGCCACGGTCGTGCCGGTACGTCTCGGGCGTACCCGGTCTCCGCGCGTCAGCCCCGGTCGCCGCGGGCCGTGCGAAAACCTGTGCGAGCACAGGCCGGGTGGCGTCAGGATGGCTCGTATGTTCATCGAGCACCATCATCCCGGCATGGCTGAAGTCCCCGCTGCGACCGCCCATCAGCGACACGGCCACCGAGCGGGCGGCGGGCGACGCCTCGGAAGCCGTGCCGGGTCGCCGATCGACCCCGTGTGGCGTGCGACGGTGGAAGCCGAGATCGCGCGGCATGAGTGGGAGACGTGCGCGTGCGGCTGCGGACGTTCGGCAGGCCATCTCGTCGTCACTCTGTGGGATGCGGCCGAGGGACATCCGGCCGCGTTTCGTTCGCTGGACAACCACATTTTCATCCAGTCGAATCTTCAGCCCCCCGCCCCGGCGGTGTGCGCGGTGCTGATGGCGATGTGGTCCGCGAGCCCGCCACGTCCGGCGGTTCGCGAGGGACTGCTGTGGGCGCTCTCCGCCGTTCTGGGCTCGGAGGACGACACACTTCCGGAGGACCCCGGCCTGTACGGCGCGTGTGCCGCGCTCATTCGTCCGGGCCTTGATCTCGCGCGCCGTGAGCGGGCGGCGGATCCGGACTCCCCGGCCGCCGCGTACGCCGAGGACATCCTGGAGGTCCTGGGACAGGGCATGTGATTGCTCGCCGGTGTCCAGCGGCGGGCACCGGTCTCAGGGGCGAGCGAGCCCCTGGTGACCGGTTGACGCGTCTCGCGGGCCCCCGGCCCGCCGTCCCGTCCCCCCGGGTCCGTGGGGCGTCGTACGCTGGAGAACCCCCGGCCCGTGCGACGTGTCGGGTCCTTCGCGTTGCCCACCGCCTGGATGGAACCCCTTCATGAGCCTGCACGGTCTGCTCGACGCCGTTGTACGTGATCCGGCGCTCGCGGAAGCGGTGAAGGCCGCCACCGCCGGTCACCGTACGCATGTCGACCTGGTCGGACCGCCCGCCGCGCGGCCCTTCGCCGTGGCCGCGCTGGCGCGCGAGGCCGGGCGGCCCGTGCTGGCCGTGACCGCCACCGGGCGGGAGGCCGAGGATCTCGCGGCGGCCCTGCGGTCCCTGCTGGACCCGGACACCGTCGTGGAGTACCCCTCCTGGGAGACCCTGCCGCACGAGCGGCTCTCCCCGCGCTCCGACACCGTGGGCCGCCGGCTCGCCGTGCTGCGCCGGCTCGCGCACCCCGCGAAGGACGACCCGACGGCCGGCCCGGTCAGCGTGGTGGTCTCGCCCGTACGGTCGGTGCTCCAGCCGCAGGTCAAGGGGCTCGGCGAGCTGGTACCCGTGGCGCTGCGCTCCGGGCAGAGCGCCGATCTGAACGAGGTGACGGAGGCGCTGGCGGCAGCCGCGTACGCCCGCGTCGAGCTGGTCGAGAAGCGCGGCGAGTTCGCGGTGCGCGGCGGCATCCTGGATGTCTTCCCGCCCACCGAGGAGCACCCCCTGCGGGTGGAGTTCTGGGGCGACGACGTCGAGGAGATCCGCTACTTCAAGGTCGCCGACCAGCGCTCCCTGGAGGTCGCCGAGCACGGACTGTGGGCGCCGCCCTGCCGTGAGCTGCTGCTCACACCGCAGGTACGGGAGCGGGCCGCCGCGCTCGCCGAGGACCACCCCGAGCTGGGCGAACTGCTCGGCAAGATCGCGGAGGGGATCGCGGTCGAGGGCATGGAGTCCCTCGCGCCCGTCCTCGTGGACGACATGGAGCTGCTCCTCGACGTGCTGCCGGCGGGCGCGATGACCCTGGTCTGCGACCCCGAGCGGGTCAGGACCAGGGCCGCGGACCTGGTGGCGACCAGCCAGGAGTTCCTCCAGGCGTCCTGGGCCGCCACCGCGGGCGGCGGCGAGGCTCCCATCGATGTCGGCGCGGCCTCCCTGTGGGGCATCGCGGACGTCCGGGAGCGGGCGCGCGAGCTGGGCATGATGTGGTGGTCCGTCTCCCCGTTCGCCGTCGACGAGGAGCTGGAGTACGCGTCGGGGGACGGCGAGACCATCACGCTCGGGATGCGCGCTCCCGAGACGTACCGCGGCGACACCGCCCGCGCCCTCGCCGATACCAAGGGCTGGCTCGCCGAGGGCTGGCGCACCGTGTTCGTCACGGAGGGGCACGGCACGGCCTCCCGTACGGTCGAGGTGCTGAGCGGCGAGGGCATCCCGGCCCGGCTCGACACCCCCGGCACACGCGGCGCCCGCGGACTGACCGACATCACGCCGTCCGTCGTCCATGTCGCCTGCGGCTCGATCGACTACGGATTCGTCGATCCGGATCTCAGACTGGCCGTGCTCACCGAGACCGATCTCTCCGGCCAGAAGGCGGCCGGCAAGGACGGCGCCCGGATGCCGGCCAAGCGCCGCAAGACCATCGACCCGCTCACCCTGGAGGCGGGCGACTACATCGTGCACGAGCAGCACGGCGTGGGCCGCTATGTGGAGATGGTGCAGCGCACGGTGCAGGGCGCGACCCGCGAGTATCTGCTCGTCGAGTACGCCCCGGCCAAGCGCGGCCAGCCGGGCGACCGCCTCTACATCCCCACCGACCAGCTCGAACAGGTCACGAAGTACGTCGGCGGCGAGGCCCCGACGCTGCACCGCCTCGGCGGCGCGGACTGGACGAAGACCAAGCAGCGCGCCAAGAAGGCCGTCAAGGAGATCGCCGCCGATCTGATCAAGCTCTACTCGGCGCGGATGGCGGCCCCCGGCCATGCCTTCGGCCCCGACACGCCCTGGCAGCGGGAGCTGGAGGACGCCTTCCCCTATGTGGAGACGCCCGACCAGCTCTCCACCATCGCCGAGGTCAAGGAGGACATGGAGAAGACGGTCCCGATGGACCGGCTGATCTGCGGCGACGTCGGCTACGGCAAGACGGAGATCGCCGTGCGGGCGGCCTTCAAGGCGGTCCAGGACGGCAAGCAGGTCGCGGTCCTGGTGCCGACGACGCTGCTGGTGCAGCAGCACTTCGGTACGTTCTCCGAGCGGTACGCGCAGTTCCCCGTCTCCGTGAAGGCGCTGTCCCGCTTCCAGTCCGACGCGGAGGCGAAGGCCACGCTCCAGGGGCTGCGGGAGGGCGCGGTCGACGTCGTCATCGGGACGCACCGGCTCTTCTCGTCCGAGACCAAGTTCAAGGATCTGGGCCTGGTCATCGTGGACGAGGAGCAGCGCTTCGGCGTGGAGCACAAGGAGCAGCTCAAGAAGCTCCGCGCCAATGTCGACGTGCTCACCATGTCCGCGACGCCCATTCCCCGTACGTTGGAGATGGCCGTCACCGGTATCCGCGAGATGTCGACGATCACGACCCCGCCGGAGGAGCGGCATCCGGTGCTGACGTTCGTCGGACCGTACGAGGAGAAGCAGATCGGCGCGGCCGTGCGGCGCGAGCTGCTGCGCGAGGGCCAGGTCTTCTACATCCACAACCGGGTGGAGTCGATCGACCGGGCCGCGGCCCGGCTGCGCGAGATCGTGCCGGAGGCGCGGATCGCGACGGCGCACGGGCAGATGGGCGAGAGCGCGCTGGAGCAGGTGGTGGTGGACTTCTGGGAGAAGAGGTTCGACGTCCTGGTCTCCACGACGATCGTCGAGTCCGGTATCGACATCTCGAACGCCAACACCCTGATCGTGGAGCGCGGTGACAACTTCGGGCTCTCGCAGCTCCATCAGCTCCGGGGCCGGGTCGGCCGCGGGCGGGAGCGCGGATACTCGTACTTCCTGTATCCGCCGGAGAAGCCGCTGACCGAGACCGCGCACGAGCGGCTCGCGACGATCGCCCAGCACACGGAGATGGGCGCCGGCATGTATGTCGCCATGAAGGACCTGGAGATCCGCGGCGCGGGCAATCTCCTCGGCGGCGAGCAGTCCGGCCATATCGCGGGCGTCGGCTTCGATCTGTATGTACGGATGGTGGGCGAGGCGGTCGCCGACTACCGGGCGTCCCTGGACGGCGGGGTGGAGGAGGAGCCGCCGCTGGAGGTCAAGATCGAGCTCCCGGTCGACGCGCACGTCCCGCACGACTACGCGCCGGGCGAGCGGCTGAGGCTCCAGGCGTACCGGGCGATCGCCTCCGCCAACACGGAGGCGGACATCACGGCCGTCCGCGAGGAGCTGACCGACCGCTACGGCAAGCTCCCGGAGCCGGTGGAGAATCTGCTGCTCGTCGCGGGCCTGCGGATGCTCGCGCGGGCGTGCGGCGTCGGCGAGATCGTGCTCCAGGGGCCGAACATCCGCTTCGCCCCGGTGGAGCTGAGGGAGTCGCAGGAGCTCCGTCTGAAGCGGCTGCACCCCCGTACGGTCATCAAGCCGGCCGTCCACCAGATCCTGGTCCCCCGCCCGACCACGGGCAAGATCGGCGGAAAGCCGGTGGTGGGACGCGAACTGCTGGCGTGGACGGGCGAGTTCCTCACCACGATCCTGGGCTCCTAGAGCCGCTTCCGGTACGGGGCCCGGCACCTCTCCGGTGGGGGCCCTGGCGCCTCTTCGGTACGGGCCCGGCGCCTCTTCGGTACGGGCCCGGCACCGCTTCCGGTACGGGCCTGGCGCCTCTTCCGGTACGGGTGCGTGCGGCGGTCGGCCGTCGCTGCGCGCGCTCCGTACCGGGGGAGGACGCAACATTCCACCGCTGGTCGCCTTCTCGACACCTTCAGTTTGCCGTGACCGCCTTGAGTGCCAGGATCCCGTTCAGTGGGGCAACGGCTGAATCACCGGGGCGTACACGCTTGCTCTCTGTGCCCCGTCGAGTTGCCTCGACCGCACCAGATGGGCAACAGAACATATGAAGCAGGTCGAAACGACCACGGACGAGCGTCACATACCGCAACCCCTGATGGTCGAGGCCGGCAGCCTCTCCGCCGAACGGGAGCGGTCCGACGGGCCCTCGGGGCCCGCGGCGTCACCGGCCGGGCGGCGCGGGACGAGGCTCTATGTGATCGACGGGCTGCGCCTTGTGGCGGCCCTGCTGGTGGTGCTGCACCACTATGTGGGCACGGCCCGCGCCGACCGGCCCGACAACCTCATCTGGGGCCGGCCGGTCTCGGAGATCTTCCCGGATCTCTCCGCGGTCGCCGCCTACGGCTGGCTGGGTGTCGAACTCTTCTTCGTCATCAGCGGTTTCGTCATCTGCATGTCGTCGTGGGGGCGGCGGCCGAGGGACTTCTTCGTCTCCCGGGTGATCCGCCTCTACCCGGGCTACTGGTTCGCGGTGCTGTTCACCACGGCGGTCCTGACCGCACTCCCCGGCGTCTTCCCGCCGCTGAAGCCCACGCAGTGGATGCTCAACCTGTCCATGCTCCAGAAGGGCATGGGGGTGCCGGACGTCGACGGTGTCTACTGGACGCTCTGGTCCGAACTCCGCTTCTACCTGATCTTCCTGCTGGTGGTGGCCACCGGTCTGACCTACCGCAAGGTGGTCGTCTTCTGCTGTGTCTGGGGCGCCACCGCGGTGCTCGCGGGGAAGTCCGGGATCCCTCTGCTGATCACGCTCGCCAACCCCGACGCCGCGTGGTTCTTCATCGCCGGACTGGCCCTCTATCTGATGCACCGCTTCGGCCAGGATCTGCTGCTGTGGTGCATCCTGGGCATGTCCTGGCTGATGTCGCAGAACGAGATCCTGCGCCGGGTCAGATTCGAGGACGTGTCGACCTGGAAGGGCTCGCTGATCCTCTACACGCTCTTCCTGATCTTCATGGCGGGCGTCGCGCTGGGCCTGACCGACAGGATCCGGTGGAAGTGGCTCACCACGGCGGGCGCCCTGACGTATCCGCTCTATCTGATGCATTACGCGGCCGGCGTCGCGGTGATCCACCACCTGCGCGACCGCGTCGACGCGCGGTTGCTGGTGGCCGGGCTGATCGCCGGGATGCTGGTGCTGAGCTGGCTCGTCCACCGGTTCGTCGAGCGGCCCTTGGCCAAGTTCCTGAAGAAGGGACTGACCGGGGCGTTCTCCCGGCTGGGCAGCCCACCCGAGCGCGCCACCCGGGGCTGAGCCGCGCGCCGCGTACGAAGCGGGGCCGCGCGTCGCGTATGGAGCGGGGCCGTGCGCCACGGACGAAGCGGGGCGGGGCCGCTGACGACTGCCGCACCGGGCGGCGGTGTCCGTGAGACGGTGTCTCCTGCGGATCAGGCGGATCAGGCGGATCGTGCCGGAACTCTGCGGCCGGCAGAGCCGGTTGGCGGGAAGGCGGGCAAAGTGCGGGGTCGCGGAGTGCGTGCGTCTCGTGGACGGGCAGCCGGCGGTGTCGTGCTGCTGCTCGGGGTGGTGCTGGCGGGCTGCGACGGGGAACTGGGAGTGGACCCGTCGTCCACGGGCACCTCGGCACCGGGGGCACCGGGCGGCGGGAGCGGGGCCGGGCCGCTCGGGAATCCGGACGGTACGGAGCCGGGGCTCGCGCCGGTCGTGTCCGAGTCCGACCGGCGGACCGCGCGGCAGCTCATCGAGACCGTGCGCACCGCCGGTCGCGGGCCCAGGACGGGGTACGAGCGGGACAAGTTCGGCTACGCCTGGATGGACACGGCGGACGGGGTGCCCCTGGCGCGGAACGGCTGCGACACCAGGAACGACCTCCTGGCCAGGGACGGACAGGAGGTCCGGCTCCGCTCCGGGTCCGACTGTGTCGTGGTGTCGATGACGCTGAGCGACCCGTACACCGGCAAGGACATCGACTGGAAGAAGCAGAAGGCGACGGCCGTCCAGATAGACCACATGGTGCCGCTCTCGTACGCCTGGCAGCTGGGCGCCGCCCGGTGGAACGAGGAGAAGCGCGAGCGGATCGCCAACGATCTTATGTTGGCGGCGTAGGTGTCTCACGGTGATGTGTCTCAGGGACGGGGTATGCGTTCCGCCAAGCTGTGTCTCACGGGTGACATGTTCCGGCTCGGTGGGTGGATGAGCCGGTGGAAGGGCGGGGAGATGACGAGGCGCGCGAAATGGGCTGCTCGTGGGGCGGCCGCCGGCTGTGTGGTGGTGACGCTTGGATCGTCGCTGGCAGGGTGCAAGGCGAGTGATCTGCCGGAGGGAACGGGTTCGCCGACGGGCGGTTCGGTGGTGTCGGGGTCGCCGGACGCGCACGGGACCAGCCCTCTCGCAGATCCTGACGGGACCAAGCCGGGGCTGGCCGCGATCTCCTCCCAGAAGGACATGGAGGCGGCGCGTGCACTGATCTCCAAGCTGGCCACCAAGGGGCGCGGCCCGAAGACGGGCTACGAGCGTGAGAAGTTCGGGTATGCCTGGATGGACACGGCGGACGGCGTGCCACTGGCGCACAACGGCTGCGACACCCGAAACGACTTGCTGAAACGCGACGGCCAGAAGGTCACCCTCCGATCCGGGTCGGACTGCGTGGTCGTCTCGATGACTCTGTACGACCCGTACACCGGCAAGGACATCGCCTGGAAGAAGGCGAAGGCCACCGAGGTGCAGATAGACCACGTGGTGCCGTTGTCCTACGGCTGGCAGATGGGGGCTGCCCACTGGAGCAAGGACAAGCGGGAGCGGCTGGCCAACGACGTGCTGAACCTACTGCCGGTCTCGGGTTCTCCCAACGCTTCCAAGGGCGACTCCGGGCCCGCGTCCTGGCTGCCGCCGAACAAGGCGATCCGTTGCTCGTACTCGGTGCGGTTCGCGCAGGTGGCAGTGAAGTACGAGCTCTCTGTGACGTCGGCGGACAAGAGCATGATGCTTCGCCAATGCGGAGGCTGAAGGGGCCGAGAGGCAGGCTGAAGGGACGCTGATGGGGACCAGATAGGTTTTGGTCATGGCTGACGACTGGCGAATGGATCGGATCGGGAGCGCTCTGCGGGGTGAGAACCCCGCTGTACTGAGGCGCTTGACTGCGGGATTCGCAGTGATCGGCGATGTGCAGTTCCTGCCGGGCTACTCAGTGCTTCTCGTGGATGACCCGGGTGTGGAGAGACTGTCGGATCTGCCCAGGGCCAAGAGGCTGTCGTTCTTGTCCGACATGGACCAGCTCGGAGAGGCGGTCGAGCGGGCCTGCGGACGTCTGGACACGGAGTTCCGCCGGGTCAACCTGGAGATCCTGGGCAATACCGAGGGCTTTCTGCACGCGCACGTATGGCCACGATTCACGTGGGAGCCGGCCGACTTGGTGGGGCGGCCGGTTTGGCTCTACGCCCGTGACAGATGGACGGACGAGCAGTTCGCACTCGGTCCGCAGCATGAGCCGCTGCGCGAGGCGATCGGGGACGAGTTGGATCGGCTGCGCGCGGCGAACTGATGAGTACCTGGCGCAAGGGCGTAGTCCGCAGCGGCGCTCTCTACGAGGTCACGACTGTTCCAAAGCCGTCTCGGTGGGCGTCCGGGTTCCTTTGAGCTGCCTGACAACCCGCTCCTGGCCTCCTGCGACCTGAGCTTGCAACCGTCGTGCGTCCGCCTCTAGTTGGGCGTTCCGGAGCGCCAGGATCTGGATCTGATTCGCGTAAGCCGCGACGGTCGATCGCAGCTCCCGGATCTCGACGGCCTTCTCGCTGCGAAGCTCCTGCACAGTTTTCTTGAGCCGGGCGATCTCCTGCCTCAGTTCGTCGGCCTCGGGCCGCTTGGCCTGCGGGGCGCCGAGGACTTCTTTGATCGCCGCCGAGACCGGTGAGCGATAGTACGAGGCCCGGGAGACACCGGCCTCGGCACAGATGTTCACCGCCGAGGTCCGGCCGTCGGTGATCTCGGGGCGCCCGAGCATGAGCTGCTCGAAGGCACGCATGATCCTGCGGTCGATGTCGCTCAGCTCGCTGTTCTCGCGTGTCAGCCGGGCGAAGGCGGCTTGCACGACGGGGAGCGTCTGGTCCGCGGAGTCGGTCATCGTCAGGCGCCCTTGTTGTCGGTGGTGTCGATTTCGGCGATCAGGCGGGTGAGCGTGGCCAGGTGCTCGGTGATGGCGAGCTTCTGGAGGGGCGGGACACCGACTGCGTCCCCGAGCTCGGCCCGCGCCATGTCGCGGGCGCGCTCCAAGCGCGGCGCATGTACCGCTGAGCGCCGGGAGTTGGGGCAGCGCATGCACATGTCGAGCATGGGGACGGGACGCCCCAGGGGTTTCGCGCGCTTGCGGCACACTGCCGTCTCGGCCTGGTAGAAGCAGTCGTTCAGCACGCCTGGGTGGAGTGTCCTGGTCAGGTGGTGCAGCAGCGTCCGGAGCCGGGACGGGCTCGCCACGACGCCGGGCAGGTCGCCGAGTTCGCTGCGGATGCGGTCGAACTCGGCCTCCACTCGTGCGGCGGCCCCACCAGCGGACGGACCACCGTCGTTCCAGTCGTGGTAAAGGTCCTCGACGTAGTCGAGCTTGGCCACAGCTTCCTCGGCGGCGACCTCGTCGGCGAAGCCGGAGGACGAAGTTCCCGCGTACCCCTCGAACATGGTGATCGCGGCATGCTTGTACTGGCGGGCGCCCGCTACCACGCCGAATGGCTGATGGGCGATGTGCCAGGCGAGGGTCCGGCGGAACTGCCGGGTGTCGAAGGCCCAGGGAAGGGCGGTGGATTCCGCCGTGTCATCCGCGCCCGGGTCGGCATTGTCAGGTGCTGCCGTGGCCAAGGGGACGTAGCGCCCCTCCGGAGTGCTGAACAGCTCGTTGAGGTGATCCCGGAAGGCTCGGATGCGCCTGGGCAGGTTGCTCAGCAGTACGTGCCCGTTGCGGCCGCCGCCGTCGTAGCCGAAGAGGTGCCCGGGGTCGTCGTTGACCTCCCGGAGAACGGCGACGGCCTGGTGGACGACTTCAAGGACAACCCACTCGGCTTCTTCTCCGCTGAGCTTGCGTCCTTTTCCCTTGAAGACCCTGCCGCGGATCTTGTACCGGGTCCGCCCGTCGGCCCCCCGTTCGGTGAGCGCACAGTCGCGGCCCAGCTCACGCACCTCTGTGTCCCGCATCCCCGACAGGTAGGCGATAACGATCCAGCACGCGGTGCGCAGGAAGGACAGCTCGTTGGCCAGGCTGAAGGGGCTGAGCCGTGACCGCCATGGCTTGCCCGAGCCTGGCCACTGTGAAAGCCGGGTGTCGAGCCCGCCCTCCTCGTATCCGATGTCCTCCCCGGCCTCGACCATCAGCGCTCGTAGGTGTTCGGCCTTACCGCAGCCGGCGAGGAGAGAGACGAGGGTGTGGTTGGGGGCGTGCACTACTCCGTTGACGGCGACGGCGTGGGGCACGGTGTGGGCGGTCTCGCGAGGAACCGCCGGGATGCCCCGGCCGGTCGCGCGACGTTCGGCGATGAAGGCGAGCACTCGCGCCCGTGCCTGGCCGTGCCCGAGACTCCGGCCCTTGCGGGCTGCTTCGAGTGCGGCGATCTCCCCGTGTGCGGCAAGGATGTCGCCGCTCGCTGTCTCCACGTAGAAGACCGCCGCCCGCAGCAGGGGCGCGAGAACCTCCTCAGGGATGCGGGGAGTGAGGTTTTCGCCCTTGACACGCTGCATTCCGGCGACGCCGTAGGCGCTGCGGCCGTTCCACGGCAGGACGTTCAGCCTGTCCTCGGACAAGAACGGTCCGTGCGCCGAGAGCTGCTTGAGCAGTGTCACGTTACGGACAGCCGTGTGCGGCTTGCTCTTCCACTTCTTCAGCACCGCGTCCAGATGGGTGCGGTTCACGTCGGACAGCCGTGCGGCGCCTGCTTCCCGTAGATCCGCCGCGACGGCGACGAAAACTCGCAACTCTCCAGCCGCCGCCGTGGCCTTGAGCGGCCCCAGGCCGAGCGAACCCCGACGCAGACGGGAGGCGACGTACTCCTTGGCCGTGTGTCGTGTCACCGGATCGAAGATCTGTGTGAAGTCGAGCCGCCACGTTCGCCACGTACGGGGGAGCACGCACCGGAGGTCCCAAGTGTCATCGAGCAGGAGCGGGCCCCGGCTCGGTAGGCCGAGCGTGAGCCGCTCCGGGAGGACGAACCCCTCAGACGGCGGCAGGCCCGGCTGCTCTGCCCTGGGCCTCGGAACGGCAGTCACGCGATGACCTCCAGGAACGACGCGGGCAGCAGCAACCGGGCCCCATCGGCCTCGGCGATGGCCTGCGCCGTGGTGATCTGGCGGGTGCTGAAGCGGGCTCGGACACCGTGGACGATGCGGTCCCACGCGAGCCCGAAGCGCGCGGTCCACTCGGCAGCCGGGTACTCCTCGCGCTGCCGCTCCAGGAAGTCCAGGAAGGACAGCAGACTCGGCAGGTGGCGACTGGTGAACACCGCGTTCGGGCACTCCAGGCATCCCCAGGCCGAGACCGGGCAGGCTGCCCCAGGATTGCGTGCGAACGGGGAGGCGAAGAAATCGCGGCAGGAGGCGAGCCACACGTCCTTCTCATCGGAGAGTGCGGACTCGATCTCCTTCGCGCTCAGCGCGGCCTCGCCGTCGTCAAGACGGTCGCCGTCGTCCGACAGCACCATCGGTGGGGCCAGAGCCGCGCCCAGCGCCTGCTCAAGGCCCGCCTCCACCGCCTGCGCATGGGTCTCGTGGTGAGCGTCGATGTCCGCGTAGTGCTTCGCCGCGACCGGCCGTGTGTGGCCCGACGCGAAGTCCTCCAGTACTCCGCCGGCGCGCAGGTACTGCCGGGACTTGACCGTCTTGCGAACGCGGCGCAGATCAAGGGCGACCGGCAGTCCGCTGCGGTCGGTGAGGTGGTCGAGCCCGTGCTCGGACATCCATTCCCGGGTCACAGTCGACCAGGCGTGCAAGCTATCGAAAGGCGCGCGGGGATGCCCGAACCCACTGACGTCGCACCACAGTGCGTCAGCACCGATCAGTTCACGGGTCCGCTTCGTCAGACGCAGAGCCAGCCGGATCACTCCACCGGGAAAGCGCAGGGAGCCGCCGTCGGCGACCCTGATCGTCTTGTGGGTGGCGCCTGCGGCGCGCTTCTTGACGTAGGCGACGCTGACGTAGCCGCGTGCTGGACTGACCAGACAGTCGGACCGCAACCGCCGGATGCACTCCGGCTCTATACCGGTCTGGCAGGCCAGCAGCACGAGGAACGGCACCAAGTCCCGGGGGCTGAGGTGCAGGCGGCCGTTGAGTTCCTTCTTGCCGCCCCAGCGGCGAAGGATCTTGTACGAGACGTCGTCTGCCGTCAGCGGGCCGCAGTTCAGGATGTGCCACAGGACGTTCTCCAGCCGGTCCCAGCCGTGCTGATGAGGGTCGCGTCCCGTGACGGCCAATCTCTCGCCTTCCAGAATCCGGTCGCGGATTCGGGCGACGTTTTCCCGGGCGGCGTTCTCCAGGGCGTCGAGCACCGGGAACGGATAGGCGTCGAGCGGTTTCGTCGCGCGGTTGGCCGATGCCGAAGTGAATCCCAAGCGAGCGTGGAACGCTGCGTCGAAGGCAGCGGGATGGGCCTCGTGCACCAGTTTCAGCAGCCGCACGAGGTACGTCATGGTCAGGTACGGCTCCTTGCTCGCCTCCCCGTACCTGGCGATCAGACGCAGCTCGAAGGCGTCCAGGAGGTCCGGTTCCAGGTCGCCCAGCAGCAGGTCGTCGGCGGATTCGGGGAGAGCCGCGGCTGTGAACTGGACGAACTCCCGTACCCGCTTGACGACGTAGCGGACAGCGCTGCGGTCACGCAGGGATCCGGGAAGGCTGATGACCTCGGCGAGCGCGGTGGCGAGAGCCCGGGCGAGGCGCGGACACGGGAGCCCGGACAGGTCGATGTACTCGGGGCTTCCGCTCAGATCCACAGTGAAGACCACCGGACCGATCGACGGCACGAGGTCCGCTGCGGCAGGGGTGTCGACAACGGTGGGGAAGCGGATGCGGCGCGGGCTCACCGGTCCTCCTCCGTATCCAGGTGGACCTGCTCGAACGCGGCTGCCTGTTCGTCCCAGTCGCCGAGTGCAGCCAGCACGATCTCCTGGGCCTCGTCCAGCACGTCCAGATATGTGTAGACCGTCGCCTCGTGACGGTGGCCGAGCAGCAGTTGCAGTTTGCGCAAGGGATTGCCGATGAGCAGGCGTTTCACCTCGGCGTGCGTGAACCGGCGGTCCTCCCGCATGCCGAGCGCCCGGACGGTCTGCCGCAGCAGCAGGCCCAGCATGTGCACCGCGAAGGAGTGCCGCAGGGTGTGCGGGTGGACATCGAAGTCCAGTCCGAAGCTCGCGCACCGCTCGTTCGCCCGCCGGAAAACCGACTGCCAGGTACTGCTCCGCAGCGGCAATCCGTTCTCGCCCAGCCACAGCCACAGAGGCCCGTTCGCGAGCCCCTGACCGTCGACCTGCATGAGCCGTGCCCGGTCCGCTGTGCCGATCCGTGCGTACGACCAGGTGGAGCCGCCCTCGATCGCCAACGCGTGGCGGTTCGCCCGGCGCACCGGCAGGGGATCGGCACACGCCTCGTATACGCCCTGAGTGCGTCGCCGCTGCACCAGCTCATCGCGCTCGATGCTGACGTAGTGGTGTAGGTCGCGGGCTACCCGGGGGCGGACGTACACCGTCCGGGCTCTGTTCCGCTTCGCCACGGCGGCCGGGACGATGATGTCGCCGATCACACGGCTGCCGGTGACCGGCGGCAGTTCCGTCGCCAGAAGGCCGGCTGCCTCGCCCAGTCGCATGCCGGTGCAGATCAGGAGATCGGCGAAGAGGGCGTTGCGTTCGCCGTTGCGGCCCCGCCACCTTGCGTCCGGGGAGCCGTCCGGCAGCAGACCCCGGAGGCCGACGTCCCGCCACAGCATGAAGTCCTCGTGAGACAGGAACCTGATCGGCTGCCGGGGCACCTCGGGCTCGGCGTCCGCGTTGACCCGTACCCGCTTCGGTCCCTGCGGAGACACCACCGTCTTGTCGATGTACCGGAACGGCTCCGCAGGCAGCAGTTCTTCGTACAGCGACCACTGAACCCACTTGTCGAGTGCGGCGATGGAGCGGTTCCAGGTCGCCACGGACACCTTGCCCGGGCCGGTGCCGTGCAGCCGTACGGCCTTGTACGCGCGGAGGTCGGCGCCGTCCGTCTGCCAGATTGCCTTGCCGCCACGGGACTCGTGCAGGAACCGGCAGTACAGCATGATGTCGGTGCTGTAGCCGATGATCCCGTTCTCCGACCTCACGCCCCAGTTCTCCATGTCCCGCAGGAACCGGTTGAGTTCGAGGTCGTAGCTGCCGTCCGGGGCGAGAACGAACGGTCGCCCCTCGCGGGCTCCAGCTCTCTCCAGGACCGCTTCTGCTTCGAAGCCGAAGCTCTGCGACACCGCCGATCGGCCGGCGGTCCGATGCAGGACCACCACTGCCTCAGGTGCGCTGCCGGACCCTGCTGTCTCTTCCGTGCGCAAGCTGCCCTCCCCGTCGTGAGACAAGCTGTACGCATGCATAACCGAGTGGCCGCTGAGACAGTTACGGGTGCCGACATAAACGACCCGCTCAATCTCCTTCCGGTGGACGGTCCGGCCAACAGCTCCAAGGGCGACTCCGGTCCGGCGTCCTGGCTGCCTCCGGACAGGAAGATCCGGTGTGCCTACGCGGTGCGGTTCGCGCAGGTGGCGCTCAAGTACGAACTGCCGGTCACGGCCCCGGACAAGAGGACCATGCTCGCGCAGTGCGGCGGCTGACCGCCGACTGCTGACCGGCTGACCCGTCGGCAGTAGGGGAAGGCGAAGGGGAGCTGAGGGGTACGCCGAGGGGGGAGGCCACTCCCCTGTGGTGGCCTCCCCCTGCCCCTGCCCCCTGCCCCTCCCTCTCCCCCGTACGGCGAGCCGAGTCTCAGCCGCCGATGCCGTCCAGGTCCACGATGTCCTTGTCGGCGGGGACCTTGGCGGGGACGGGCTTGTCGAAGTCCGTGAACGTCATGGTGCCGGCGTCCTTGCCCTTGACGACGATCTTCAGCAGATACGGCTCGCCCTCGGTGGCGACGTACATGGTGTAGTCGGACGTGCCGTCGGTCTCTGTGAGCGTGATCGCCCGCTGCCCGTTCACGGTGCTGAGCGGTCCCTTGCGCGCGAAACTGTCGCCGTTCTCGAATTCGCCCAGCAGCTCGTCGAGATCGCAGAAACCCACGAAGTCCTTGGCGTCCGGGGCCTTGGCGTCGGTCTTCACCCAGCGGTCGGCGAGCATGTCGACCACGGCGTCGGTCTCCGTCTTGGGCTGTCCCTTGCCCTGGGCCCGCAGCATCTTCTCGTCGAACTTCATATAGACGGTCGGGCCGAGTTTGGACACCGTCGCGGTGCCCTCGCCGTTCATCGACATCGTGCCCGCGCAGTCGCCCTTCCTGTTGAGGGCCATGTCGGTGAGGACGGTCCCCGTGTCCTCCTTCGTATCGGCGTGGAGGGTGAGGGAGGAGGCGGCGCGGAGGGCGGTGAAGGACTTCTCGGCGATCTCGGGGCCCGAGAGATCCGCGAACGGCTCGGGCTTCCCGCTCGGGCGGTCGCTCCCCTCGGACGTGGACGCACCGGGCTTCTTCGTGCCGGGGTCCTTGCCGTCCGCGCCCGTCGCTCCGCAGGCCGGGAGCGTCAGGACGGCGACGGTGCAGAGGGCGGCGAGGGCGCCACGGCGGATTCGGGGAGCGGTGGTGACAGTCATAACGGTTCTCCGGTAGCTGCGACGAGCTGTGATCTGGCGGAAGCGGGTTGCGGGTAGCGGGCGCGGACAGACGGGTAGCGGGCGCGGGCAGAGGGGGGCGTGGGCAGAGGGGAGGGGGCTCAGAGCTTCAGGTCCCACTGGGACGAGTCGTGCAGAATGCCGGGACTGACCTCGACCGTGAGCGACTTGGCGGCGGCCGGTGTGTCGAACGCGAACAGGACCGTGGCCTTCTTGCCGGGCAGGACCGTGCCGCTGAAACCGATCCCGGTGGCGTCGTCGTAGATCGACTCCGCGTCGACACCGTTCTCACCGGCCCGCGCCGTGACGGTCGCCAGTCCGGCGTCGAACTTCTTCCCGCCGGCGTTCTCGATCACCACGGTCACCTTGTAGGCCTTGTTGCCCTTGGTGTGGCCGACCGCGTACTCACCGGGTGTGTAGGCGGTGGGCTCCGAGACCGTGACGGTCAGATCGTCGTCGTAGACGGCGGAGTCGCCGCCCCCGAGCGTCTCGCCCTTGGCCCCGTCCTTCGTCCCGCCCGCCCCGGCGGCCGCGCCGCCGCCCGCTCCGTCGCCCTTCTTGCCGTCCGTACCGCCCGCCGCCTTGGGGGCGGCGCCGACCGAGGACGTCGCCTCGTCCAGTTCCTTCACCGCGTCACCCACGATCTTGAAGGTGAGGAACGCGCCGACCACCGCGAGGACCAGGGCGAGCAGACCCAGGACGACACCCGAGGTGGCCACCCCTCTGTTCGTCGCCTCGCCGCGTCTGGCCCTGCCCCGTCCGGCCAGCCCGAGGATCAGCCCGATCAGACCGAGGACACCCGCCAGCCAGAAGAGGAACGGGATCACACCCGCGACGGCACCGATGATCCCGAGGACCAGCGAGGCGATGCCGAGACCGTTACGGGCGGCCGCGGGAGCGCCGTGTCCCGGCGGCACCGGGGCCTGCGGATACGGCGACGCCTGCGGGTGCTGCGGGTACTGCTGCGAGGGCTGCGAGGGCTGCGAGGGCTGCGAGGACTGCGACATGGGGTGCCTCCGGGTACGGCGGGGTGAGGTACGGCGAGGTGGAGTACGGCGAGGTGGAGTACGGCGAGGTGGAGTACGGCGAGGTGGAGTACGGCGCCCATCAGGTGCGTGGCGATGTGAAACGCGGCGAACCGGCACACGAGTGTGATCGGGACTTCGATGCCCTCCCTTGTAGCGATGCGTCAATAACAGCAGAGCCTGTGAATCGAGTCAACACTGTTCACGGTGCTCGGGTCGGTCTACGCTGTGAATCGGATCGTCCGTCTACGCCGCCGCTATGCTCAGCGCTCAGCAGGACCACAGCGGAGCCGCAGGGTGAGGGAGGCAGCCAGGTGCCGGAGAACGCAGCAGAGGTGACGGCCGCGGGAATCGCCCGGCTCGCGGGGGTGGGACGTGCGGCCGTGAGCAACTGGCGGCGTCGGCACGCCGACTTCCCCCAGCCCGTCGGCGGCACCGAGACCAGCCCGTCCTTCGCCTTGAGCCAGGTCGAGCGGTGGCTGCGCGACCAGGGGAAACTCGCCGAGGTGCCGCTGCGTGAACGGGTCTGGCAGGAGCTGGCGAGCGACAGCGCCACCGCCGCGACCGCCCTTGTCCGCGCCGGCTGCGTCCTGCTGCTTGTACGGGACAGGCCGACCCTGTGGCGGCAACTGGCCACCGCCCCGGACACCCAGCTCGCGGAACTGCTGCCGGTGGCGCTCGGCGAGGTGCTCGCCCCGCACTTCGGCGCGCCGGTGGAGAGCGCTGTTCACACCCCGGGCCTGCGTGAACTGCTTCCTTCCGTCCCGTTGTTGCGGGGCGTCGCCGAACTGGCGGCGGAGCTGGGTCCCCGTGACACCTTCGAGTTCCTGCTCGGCCGCCATCTCGACGCCAATCCGCGCCAGTACACGCCCACCCCGCCCGAAGCCGCCGCGCTGATGGCCGCGCTGGCGGCCCCGTCCGCCCCGGGCCCGGCCCCGTCCGCCCCGGCTCCCTCCGCCGGGAACGTGACCGTCCTCGACCCCGCCTGCGGCACCGGCACGCTGCTGTGCGCCGTACCGCACGCGGCCGTCCTGTACGCCCAGGACGCCGCCCCGGAACTGGCCGCGCTCGCCGGACTGCGTCTCGCCCTCCACACGGGCGGCGCAGGCGGCACGGGCGGCACGGGTGGCACAGGCAGTACGGACCAATCCGCCCGTACGGGTCACGAGGACCGTACGGATCACACGGACGCCGAGATCCGGACGCGCGCCGGGGACACACTGCGCGCCGACGCCTTCCCACGGCTCGCCGTCGACATCGTGCTCTGCCACCCGCCGTTCAACGAGCGCAACTGGGGCCATGACGAACTGGCCTACGATCCGCGCTGGGAGTACGGATTCCCGGCCCGCACGGAGTCCGAACTGGCCTGGGCCCAGCACGCGCTCGCCCGGCTGCGCCCCGGCGGCACCGCCGTCCTGCTGATGCCGCCCGCCGTCGCGTCCCGCCGCTCCGGCCGTCGCGTCCGCGCCGATCTGCTGCGCCGTGGAGCCCTGCGCGCCGTGGTCGCCCTGCCCGCAGGAGCCGCGCCTCCCTATGGCATCCCGCTCCATCTCTGGGTCCTGCGCAAGCCCGTCGCGGGCGAACGCCCTTCCCCCGAGCTGCTGCTGGTCGACACCGCCGAACTCTCCGCGGCGGGCGGCCGGGACTCGGGCGGCGGCCGGGACAACGTCGACTGGACGACCGTCCACACCACCGTGCTCGACGCCTGGCACCCCTTCGACCGGCTGGGCACGGCCGAGGAGCGACCGGGTGTCAGCCGGGCGGTGCCGGTCGTCGAACTCCTCGACGACGATGTGGATCTGACCCCCGCCCGCCATCTCCCGCCCCCGGCCGCCGCGGGCGGTACGGCCGAACTGGCCCTCGTACGCGAGCGGCTGGCCGACACGCTCCGGCTGACGGCCGAACTCACCCCGTGGCCCCACGGCCGCGATGCCCGTGATGCCCGCGATGCCGATGATGCCCGCGATGCCCGGCCGTCCGGAGCGGCGGAACCGGCCGCGCCCCTCCACCGGCCCACCACCACCGTCGGTGAACTCGCCCGCGCCGGCGCCCTCGTGCTGTACGCCGGCGGCTCGGGCGCCACCGCCGATGTCACGGCCGTCCCCGTGCTCACCGAGCACGACGTGCTCGCGGGCCGCGCCCCCTCCGGCGTACTTCCCGAGGGCGTGGCGGCCGAGGAGCCCGTACGGATCCAGGAGGGCGATGTGGTCGTGCCCGTCCTCGGCGGCGGCGCGGTCGCCCGGGTCATGGACGCCGCACTGGCGGGCGCGGCGCTCGGCCGTAACCTCCAGCTGCTGCGGCCCGACCCGGCCGCCCTCGACCCGTGGTTCCTGGCCGGTTTCCTGCGCGGCACCGCCAACGCCCGCCGGGCCAGCAGCTATGCCTCCACCGCGACCCGGCTCGATGTGCGCAGGCTCCAGCTTCCCCGGCTGCCCCTCGCCGACCAGCGGCGGTACGGTGAACACTTCCGCGCGCTGGCCGCGTTCGAGGACGCGCTGAGGCTGGCGGGACAGCTGGGGGAGCAGCTCGTACAGGGGCTGTACGACGGTCTGGCGGACGGCAGCGTCCCGATGTGATCAGCTCGACAACGGTTCGGCGCAACCCGTAACCCGTTGTCCGTGTCGGTGTATACGCTCGGATCCGCATTCCCGTGCGAGCCCAGTCCACCAGGCACCCAGGAGCAGTCATGTTCGGCCCCGGCTTCGCGCCGCCGCCCCCGCGGCGACCGCACACCGCCGTGCTCATTTTCCTGCGGGTGCTGTTCGTGGCTCTCACGGTGCTGAGTTTCGGTTTTCTGAGCTGGGCGGCGATGCTGAGGATCGCGGTCGTGCGCAAGCGCCCGGTCGACTGGGTGCTGTTCTGCGCCACCGTGGTGGTGGCCTTCGGCGCGCTGATGTACATCGGTACGGGCCAGACGGAGGAACCGCGTTCCTCGGACATGGCCCTGCTGGTCGTCCTCGTTCTGATGGCGATCGGGATCACCACGTACTTCCTGGTCTTCGACATCAGGCACTTCTCCCGTGAGCGCCGGGCGGCGGCGGTCGCGTACGGGCCGTCGCCGACAGCGTCGACGCCGGTGCCGCAGCCGTACGGTTACGCCTATCCGCCCCCGTACGCCGTACCGGCCCAGCCGCAGCCCCACCCCCAGCCCAACCCCCAGCCCAACCCCCAGCCCCGGATACACCCGCAGTCGGCGCCGTCGCAGACTCCGCCCCGTATCGACCAGGTCCGCGCCGAGCTGGACGAGTTGAGCGACATCCTGCGCAAGGGGCAGGAAGGCCAGGAGGGCCGGGAAGGCCGGGAAGGCCGGAACGACCGGTGAACGGACGTGTCATCGCCGGTCGTTACGAGCTGTCCACGCTCATCGGCCAGGGCGGAATGGGCCAGGTCTGGACGGGGTACGACCAGCGGCTCGACCGCCGGGTCGCGGTGAAGCTGCTCCGCCCCGACCGGATGGCCGCAGCGACGGCCGCAGAGGAGATGCGGCGGCGCTTCGTGCGCGAGTGCCGGGTCACCGCCCGGGTCGACCATCCCGGGCTGGTCACCGTCCATGACGCGGGCAGCGACGACGAGGACCTCTATCTCGTCATGCAGTACGTCGAGGGCGCGGACCTCGCCGACCATCTCGCGGAGCACGATCCCTACCCCTGGCCCTGGGCGGCCTCGGTCGCCGCCCAGCTCTGTGCCGTACTGGCCGCCGTGCACGCCGTGCCGATCGTCCACCGCGACCTAAAGCCGCGCAATGTGATGGTCAGACCGGATGGCACGGTCACCGTTCTGGACCTGGGCGTCGCCTCCGTCATCGACAGCGACACCACCCGGCTCACCCACACCGGCTCGCCCATCGGCAGTCCCGCCTATATGGCCCCCGAGCAGGCCATGGGCGGCGCGGTCGGCCCGTACACCGATCTGTACGCGCTCGGCGTGCTCCTCCATGAACTCCTCAGCGGGGGTGTCCCGTTCGCGGGCACCACCGCCCTCGGGGTGCTGCACCGCCATCTCTACGAGGCGCCGCTGCCGGTCCGCAGGATCAGACCCGAGATACCCGAGGCGCTGGAGACGCTCGTACTGCGGCTGCTCGCCAAGGATCCGCAGCACCGGCCGGCCGGTGCGCAGGAGGTGTACGAGGAGCTCATCCCGCTGCTGCCGCTGCGCCGCGGCTCGGCGACGGGACCGCTCGATCCGACCCGCCCCTTTCTGCGTCCGCACGCCCCCTGGCCCGACCGTGTCAGCACACCGCCGACCGCGCCCGCGCCGCGCAGGCCTCCGGTCCCGGCGCGGCGGCCCGACATCGCCGCCGCGGTCGACGAGGTCAAACGGCTGCTCGGTGAGGGAAGCATCGCGCAGGCCGTGGACATCCTCGGCGATATCCTCCCGGCGGCGGCCGAGGAGCACGGCGAGCACTCCCCGGTCGTCCGTATCCTGCGCAAGCAGTACGCCTCGACGCTGATGGACGACGGCCAGTACCGCCGCGCGCTCCCCGAGCTGCGCAGACTCGCCGACGACCGTACGGCGGAGGCCGGCCCCGGCGATCCGCAGACGCTCCAGTTCCGCTACGACGCCGCGCAGTGTCTGGAGCAGCTCGGCGAGGCGTCCGCCGCGCTGGCCGAGTACCGCGCGGTCCTTCCGTACTACGAGAGCGGGCAGCCGGGCGCCGCCACCGACCCGGGCCGCGCCTTCGACATCCGGCACCGCGTCGCCAATCTGCTGCTCGCGGTGGGCGATCACACGGCGGCCCGGCAGCAGTTGCAGAATCTGCTCTGGGACACCGAGCGCGCCTACGGCGCCTATCACGCGCTCCCGCTGGAGCTGCGGCGCACGCTGGAGCGCCAGCAGAAGTTCAGGGCGTAGAGCGGCATCGGCCCAAGTACGGGCGGGGCCCCGGGCGTTGAACACCCGGGGCCCTTGACACCACCCACGACGATCGACCGGAGAAGACCGACCGGGGAAGACCGACCGGGGAAGACCGACCGGACAGGACCCAGCGGCCCTGGAGACTAGCGGCCCTGGAGCGCCTTGACGTTGTTCCCGAACGTCCAGCCCTTCGAGCCGTCCCAGTTGACCGACCAGGTCATCAGACCCTTCAGGGCGCCGTTGTACCGGGTCCACGCCTGCGAGACCAGGTTCGGCGCCATATAGCCGCCCCCGGCGCCCGTCTGCGCCGGCAGTCCCGGGACCTGCTTGTCGTAGGGGACCTTGATCGTGGTGCCCTGGATGACCAGGCCCCTGTTCAGGCAGTCCGTCTGCGCGGTGAAGCCCGCGACCGTGCCGGCGGAGTACGAGTCGCCCGAGCAGCCGTACATGCTGCCGTTGTAGTACTGCATGTTCAGCCACCAGAGGCGGCCGTTGTCCGCGTACTTCTTCACGATGGGCAGATACGCGCCCCAGATCGAGCCGTACGCCACGCTGCCCCCGGTGACATACGCCGTCTCGGGCGCCATCGTCAGGCCGAAGTTCGAGGGCATCTGGGCGAGTACGCCGTCGATGATGCGGATGAGATTGGCCTGCGAGGGCGACAGTGTGGTGATGCTGCCGCTGCCGACGAGGCCGGTCTCGATGTCGATGTCGATCCCGTCGAAGTTGTACTTCTTCAGGATCGGCACCACCGTCGCGACGAACCGGTCGGCGACCACGCTCGAACTGAGGTCGATACCGGCCGTGGCACCGCCGATCGACAGCAGTGTCGTGAGCCCGGAGGCCTTCGCCTGGCACATCTCGGCCGGGGTCGCGACCTTCACCGTCGAGTCCATCCCGTCCTCCCAGAGGACGGTGCCGTCCGAGCGGATCACCGGGAACGCCGCGTTGATCACGTTGTAGCCGTGCTCACGGATACGGCTGTCGGTGATCGGGATCCAGCCGAGCGGCGGATGCACACCGTTGGCGGCGCCGTCCCAGTTCTCCCAGTACCCCTGGAGCACCTTGCCCGTGGGCTTCGACTTGACCGCGCAGGTGACGTCCTGCGCCGCGCCCACCGCACGGGGAGCGCCGGGTGCCGCGGCGATCAGCCCTTGCAGAACGAAGGCCAGGGCGAGACCGGCCCCCAGCAGTCGCACTGTCCGAAGTCGTGCTGTCCGAAGCCGTGCTGTCCGAAGTCGTGCTGTCCGGAGCCGTGCCGTTCGAAGCCGTGATGTCCGGGGTGGGGCGGTCCGAGGCCGTACCGTCCGAGCGATCATGCTGTGCTCCCTTCGCGCCCCTGGCCCGCCGGGATTGTGGGGGGACCCGGAGACATACGCGGTGCGATGCGACGCGCTCAACGTAAAGTTGGTCCAGACCATTCGTCAATGGGTCTGGACCGACGCGAGCTGTCGGGTGCACGTCAGACGGCGTACGGCGTCCGGGCAATCCGGCTGTGCCACACTCCAGATGGCCGGTCGACGAGTACACCGGCCGCATCCAGCCAGGGAGAGCGGAGAGCCGGTACACGATGACGGTTCGCGGCCAGCTAGTCAGATTCGCCATGGTGGGCGTGGTGAACACCGGCACGTACTACGCCTGCTATCTGGTGCTGCTGAACCGGCTCTCCTATGTCGTCTCGCACGTCCTGGCGTTTCTGCTGAGCATGACCGGCTCGTTCTTCCTGAACAGCCGTTTCACCTACCGGACGCGCCCCACCTGGCGGAAGTTCCTGCTCTTCCCGCTCACCAACGCCGCGAACTTCGTGATCACCACGACCGGGGTCTATCTGCTCGTGGACGTGCTGCATCTCAGCAGCCGCTACGCCCCGCTGGTCGCCGCGGCGACGGCCGTACCGGTCACCTTCGTGGTCTCCCGTACGATCATGCTCCGCCCGGACCGGGCCCGTACGGCGGACACCCGGCGGAGCGCCGACCGCGGTCCGGCGGCCGGCACTCCTTGCGAGGCGCATCTCGGCGGGTCGTCCGAGGGCTGTCTCAGCGCGTCGGGGGAGCCGACGGCGAACGGCCTCTGAAGGCGGGAGCCCCGGCCCGGACTCGGCGCGTACCCGGACTGTGCGTCCGGGGCCGCGGTCCCGTTTCCCGACGCGCGATCGGCCGGCGGCCGGCCCGGCGGTCAGGCGGCGGTCAGGCGTGTGCCCGGCTCCGTACCCGGTCCGCCTGCCGCTTCATCGTGCGCTTCAGACGCGGCCCGAACGGCTTCTCCACCAGCCGGTGGATCAGCCAGGCGAGCGTCAGCATCAGCAGGACCGTGGCGACGAGGGTCAGCCTCGGCTCCAGGCCGAAGTGGCGGTGCAGAACGCTGATCGTGAACCAGCCGATGTGTTCGTGGACCAGATAGAAGGGGTACGTGAGGACGCCCGCGAATGTCAGCCAGCGCCAGTTCGCCCAGCGCAGCCAGCCCAGGGCCACGGCCGCGACCGCCGCGAAGGCGATGGTGACGATCAGCAGGATGACGTGCGGGGAGCGCGGCTGGAAGACATCGGTCGCCTCGGGGTTCCACAGCCCGATCGTCGCGTAGCGCTGGCCGAGCAGCCAGCTCACGCCCACGATGCCCCAGAGCAGCAGATCGCTGCCGTGCCGGTGGATCAGATAGAGCGCGAGGCCGCCGACGAAGAACGGCGCGTAGTCCGGCATCACGATCTCGTTGGTGAGCGGGAGGTCGCCGACCCGGGCCACCACCGCCGCCACCGTCCACAGACAGCAGAAGATCACGACCCTGCGGTACGTGACGCCCTTCCACACCACGAACAGCGCGAAGAGCAGATAGAAGCGCGCCTCGACCCAGAGGGTCCAGCACACCCCGAGCACCCGGCCCACCCCCGCGGGCTGCTGGAGCATGGTCAGATTCACCAGCACCTCGTTGAGGCGCAGCGGTTCGACGACCGAGGGCAGTACGACGGCCGCGGCGGTGGTGACGACGATGGCGGCCCAGTACGCCGGATAGAGCCGGGAGACACGCGAGCGGAAGAAGTCCCCGAGCGACCGGCCCCAACTGCTCATACAGATGACGAAGCCGCTGATGATGAAGAAGAACTGGACGCCCAGGGGACCGTAGACGGCGATCGCCGACAGATCCGGGAACAGTTCCTTCGGCGACTGGCCCCAGGAGCGGGTGATCTGGCCGCCTCTGCCCGAGTAGTGGTAGAAGCAGACCATGAGCGCCGCCACGATGCGCAGTCCGTCGAGGGCCCGCATACGGTCGTGCCTGGGCGCCGAGGAGTCCTTCGGAGGGGCGGAGGCGCTCCCCGGCCCGGGTACCGGCTCCGGATCCGGACCGGGTGCCCGAGTCAGTGTCGCTTGAGTCATTCCGTCTGTTCCGTTCGTTTACGACGGCGGGGATGGGGCGGGAGCCGCGCGGCCGAGGACGGTACGGGCGTCGTCACGCGCACGCCGGCCGACCCCGGGCCCGACAGCGCCGGGTGCTGTTCGTACGGCCGGTCCATCGGGCTCGGGCGGGGCCCGGAAGGCCCGAAGAGCGGCGGTGCGACAGCACGGCGGCGTGACAGCCCTCAACGGAGACACACTAGGCGGCACGCGGTGAACGGTGCGGCGTCCGCGGGGTGAACAGGGCGGTCGGGCGGACGGCCGTCAAATGAACTGCTGGTGAAGATGCCGGGACGAGGACGCCGGACGGTGTGCTGGACGGGGTGCCGGGCGGTGCGCGGAACCCTCTTCACGCCGGCGCCCCGATTGTGCGTACGCGCACATGCGTTGGCCGCGTACGGATCCCGTACCGGACCCGTACGGGACCCGTAGGGGACCCGAATCGGACCCGTACCGGACCCGTACCGGACCCGTACGGGACCCGTAGGGGACCCGAATCGGACCCGCACCGGCTCGTGGCGCGGCGCACGTGCCCCAATCTCCCCGTGAATCGTTGGTCGAACCAGTGGCCCAGGCCACGTCCACTGCCTACCATCGATCACTGCAAGGCCTTGTGCATCGCCGCACAATCACGCCGGGAGGCCCACTTTGCACCGCCGCCGTCGCACCGCGCTCTCCGTCTCCGTCGCGCTCCTCGCCGCGGCCCCCCTGCTCACCGCCTGCGGCAACGAGGCCCATCCCGGAGCCGCGGCGGTCGTCGGGGGGCACCGGATCGAGGTGTCCACGATCCAGGCCCAGGTACGGGACGTCCGGGACGCGCAGGAGTCCGCGCCGGACGGCGCGCAGCTCGTCAAGAACACCGGGCAGCTCAGCCAGGCCAAGCTGAACAGTCTGATCTTCGACCGGATCCTCCAGCAGGCCGCCGACGACGCCGGGGTGAAGATCAATCGCAAGGAGATCCAGACCACCCGGCAGCAGGCCGCCGCGCAGTCGGGCGGCGAGAAGCAGTTCGCCGCGATGTTGCTCCAGCAGGGCGCGCTCTCGGCGGGGCAGATCGACGCCGCGATCCGCCGTGAGGTCCTGCTGAACAAGCTGGCCCAGGCGCTCGGCGCGAACACCATGACCCCCGAGGGCCAGCAGGTCGTGCTCGCCGATCTGACCAAGACGTCGGAGAAACTCGGTATCGATGTCAATCCGCGCTACGGAAGCTGGGACTACAAGCAGGTCCGGCTCGGCGAGGCCAAGCTGCCGTGGATCACGCAGGTCACCCGCCAGGCACCGGAGCAGGAGCCGACGGACGCCTGACGACCGGGCCGCTCCGGTCCCGGGTCCGCTCCGGTCCCGGACCCGGCCCCGGGCCCGCCGCCCCGGTCCCGGTCCGGCTGACGGGCGGGGTCCGGCCGTAGGCGGGCCGGAGGTAGGTTCAAGTGGTGACAGACGAAGCTCCCGCCACCCCCGGCCGTATCGTCCTGCTGACCGTCAGCCACCGGGTCGCGCCCGGACTCCTGTCCTGGCCCGCCTGGCAGACGCTCCGCGCCGCCGACCGTGTGCTGTGCGCCGACGGCGCCCATCCGCTGCTGCCCTATCTGCGTGAGGCCGGCATCACCGTGGAGAGCGGCATCACCGTGGAGGCCGGCGCGCCCGCGCCCGCCGCGCTCACGGCGCGGGATCTGGTCGACGAATGCGCCGGCGGCCGTACGGTCGTGGTCATCCCGTCCGGCGGCGGTGACGGTGAGGGCGCGGGCGAAGGGGCCCTGACCGACGGCCTGGCCCGGCTGGCCGGCTCCGGCCGCGTACAGATGCCCGACCTGGAGCTGCTCCCCGGTTCGTACGATCTGCCCGGCGCCCGGCTTCTCGATCTCGTCCATGTCATGGACCGGATCCGGCGCGAATGCCCGTGGTCGTCGACCCAGACGCACAAGGGGCTCGCCAAGTACGGCATCGAGGAGGCGTACGAACTCGTCGAGGCGATCGAGGACGGCGACGGCGACGAACTCCGCGAGGAGCTGGGTGACGTACTCCTCCAGGTCGTCTTCCACGCCCGTATCGCACAGGACGGCCTGGAGGAGGAAGAGGGCAGGGAACCCTTCTCCATCGACGATGTCGCCGCCACGATCGTGGAGAAGCTGATCCACCGCCATCCCCATGTCTTCGGCGACGAGACGGCGGAGACCCCCGAGGACGTCAAGGCGCACTGGCTCCGTACCAAAGCGGTCGAGAAGCAGCGCGACTCGGTCACCGACGGGGTCCCGCTGGGGCAGCCGGGTCTCGCGCTCGCCTCCAAACTCGCGGGCCGCGTCCGTACGGCGGGCCTGGACGTCGGGCTCCCTTCGGGCGACGGGATCGGGTACGAACTGCTCGCCATGGCCGTACGGGCGGAGGAGGCGGGCATCGACCCGGAAACCGCCCTGCGTGCGGCGGCCCGCACCTACCGGGACGCGATCCGCACGGCTGAAACGGGCGGCACCGCCACCGAGTGACGGGGCGAGGCCGACCAGGGAGGGGGTACGCCAAGGCCCCCGAGCTGGGCCGCACCCGCACCCGCACCCCCGCCCCGACCGCCCCCGAGACCCGCCCCGATACCGTCGACCGGTGACCGAAAAGCCCCCCGCCCCCGAGACCGCGCCCGCCCCCGGGCTCGTCCCCGTCCCCGAACTCTTCACCTGGGAGTTCGCCACCGATCCCTACCCCGCCTACGCCTGGCTGCGCGAGCACGCGCCCGTGTACCGGGCCCAGTTGCCCAGCGGGGTCGAGGCGTGGCTCGTGACGCGGTACGGGGACGCCAGGGCGGCGCTCGCCGACGCCCGGCTCTCCAAGAACCCCGTTCATCACGCGGAGGCGGCGCACGCCAAGGGGAAGACCGGGATTCCCGGGGAGCGCAACGCGGATCTCATGACGCATCTGCTGAATATCGACCCGCCCGACCACACCCGGCTGCGCCGGCTCGTGTCCAAGGCGTTCACACCCCGGCGCATCGCGGAATTCGCTCCCCGGGTCCAGCAGCTCACCGACCGGCTCATCGACGGTTTCGCGGCGGAGGGGGAGGCGGATCTGATCCATGACTTCGCCTTCCCGCTCCCCATCTACGCGATCTGCGATCTGCTCGGGGTGCCGGCCGAGGACCAGGACGACTTCCGCGACTGGGCCGGGATGATGATCCGGCACGGCGGCGGGCCGCGCGGCGGAGTGGCGCGGTCGGTCAAGAAGATCCGGGGATATCTGGCCGAACTCATCCACCGCAAAAGGGAGAACCCGGGCGACGATCTGATCTCCGGTCTCGTCCGGGCCAGTGACGACGGCGAGCATCTCACCGAGAACGAGGCCGCGGCGATGGCCTTTATCATCCTCTTTGCCGGTTTTGAGACAACCGTGAATTTGATCGGCAACGGCGTCCATACGCTGATGCGCCACCCGGAGCAGCGCGCCCGGCTTCAGCGTTCGCTCGACGCGGGGGAGACGGAACTGCTCGCGACGGGTGTCGAGGAACTGCTGCGCCACGACGGTCCGGTGGAGCTGGCCACCTGGCGGTACGCCACCGAGCCTGTGACGCTCGGCGGGCAGCGGATAGCGGTGGGCGATCCCGTACTGGTCGTCCTCGCCGCGGCGGACCGTGACCCCGAGCGGTTCGCGTCGCCCGACACGCTCGATCTCGCGCGGCGTGACAATCAGCACCTCGGCTACGGGCACGGCATCCACTACTGCCTCGGTGCGCCCCTCGCCCGCCTTGAGGGACAGACCGCTCTCGCGTCCCTGCTGACCCGTCTGCCCGATGTGCGGCTTGCCGTGGATCCTGCCGATTTGCGCTGGCGCGGCGGGCTCATCATGCGTGGATTGCGCACACTTCCGGTGCAGTTCACGCCATTGTCCGGCTGATGAGTCACTGACGGATTCGGCGGCGGACGGCCGGCGTATCGCCGTGGGACAGGCGCCGATCACTGGCGGATCGTCGCTCCATAACTGACGGGCCGTCAGGAATGTGACTTTCACGTGATCTCCGCTGCATCGACTTGTGACAGACGTTCGAGTACCGCTACGTTCACCGACGACTCAGCTGCAACACGCCGTAGTCGAAACGACAGTCACACGGAAGGCAAGCGCATGCGCTCCGCGAACGGCCGACACCGCAGACCACGCCAGGCCCCCGCTCTGATCGTCGCCGCGGGGGTGACCGGGTCGGCGATCGCCATCCCGCTGTTCGCCGCCTCGGGCGCCAGCGCGGCGGACGCCTCCACCTGGGACCGTGTCGCGGAATGCGAGAGCGGCGGCATGTGGAGCGCGGACCTCGGCAACGGCCACTACGGCGGCCTCCAGCTCAGCCAGGAGACCTGGGACGCCTTCGGTGGCGGGGAGTACGCGGCCCGCGCCGACCTCGCCAGCCGCTCCCAGCAGATAGCCGTGGCCGAGAAGGTGCTCGCGGCGCAGGGCGTGAAGGCCTGGTCGAGCTGCGCGCCGGTCTCCGGGCTCACGGGCGCCCTGCTGGAGGGTGTCGGTCTCGGGGGCGGCTCCGGCTCGGCGGGGGCCGCGCAGGACGACCGGAGCGACAGCCCCGCGGACGCTCCCTCCGGTACTCCGGACGCCACGCCCTCCGCCCCCTCCGACGGGAAGACGCCGCCCGGAGAGCCGGTCCCCTCCGGTTCGGCCACCACGCCCGCACCGGGAACCTCCGCTTCCGCGGACGGCGGCAAGGGCGCTGAGGGCCTCGGCTCCGACGGTCTTGGCGCCGACGGCCTCGGTGGCACCGCCGCCGGCGGTACGGAGTCGGCCAAGGGCAAGCACCGCGGTGAGGCCGCCCAGGAGGATGCCGTAACGGGCAATTCGGATGAAGGGCTTGATTACGGCCGTCATGCCTCACGGGGTGACGGACTGTCGCGTAGTACGGACGGTCTGACGGATCGTGCGGAATCGCCCGCTCCGGCGGAGGCCGACCGGCCCGTCGAGCGCAACTGGCTGATCGCCGACGGGCAGAAGGTGCTCGGCGGCTGGCTGTGAGACGAACGGGCTGACGGCTCCGGGGCTGTCGGCGCGGTGGCTGAGGGGTGAACGGGGGGCGGCCGGTGTGCCGCCCCCCTGGCGCGCCCCGGCGCTTCCCGCTGGGCCCCGGTGTGCCCCGGTGTGCCATGGGGGTGTCCTCCCTGGCCGCGGCCCTGATCTCCCCCTGGCTCCCTCCGCGTCTCCCCCTCGGTCTCCCCCCTCGGCCTCTTCCTTGATCCCGCCCTTGAACTGCCGTGAAGTGGCACGGATGCAAGGGTAGTTCGCTGCCCTATGTCCACTTCTGTGCAAGTGAGACAAGGGTCTCTTTGCTGCAACTAGGGACTTTTGGCCTACGGGTTGCCCCGCTTTCCGCTCTCACCAGCGGAAATGCGTAAACCCGGAGGGTGGGTAAGGGTGTTATTTCCCTGATGTTCTCCTTTGAAGAACCGACGGGCCTGTGATTACGGTCTGAACCGCTCGCACCGCGGGCCTCGTCGACCGTCACGCCGAATCCTGCCGTCGGTCGGGGGGAGTAGTCGTCGCGTCATGCGCCGAAGGCAGGAGCGGGGGACCCAAGGTTTGTGCCGGCCCCGGCCGTCGAGAGACGGCCGACGACCGGCTAGGGGTGAAGCCGGGTGCGCGAGCACCCGGCCGGGCAACTCACTTGGCCCGAACCCGACAGCTCACCTCGTAGGCGTCGGTGAGGAGAGTTCCATGCCGCGTTCCAGCAAGGGTTCCAGCAAGGGCAGGCACCGCCGTCCCTCCCGCTCCGTGACCGCCCGCTACGCCACGCTCGCCGGCATCACCGGCGCCGCTGTCGCGGTCCCGCTGATCGGCGCCACCTCCGCGTCCGCCGCGACCGCCTCCGAGTGGGACCAGGTCGCCCAGTGCGAGTCCGGCGGCAACTGGTCCATCAACACCGGCAACGGGTACTACGGCGGACTCCAGTTCAGCGGCTCCACTTGGGCCGCCTACGGAGGCACCGCCTACGCGGCCAGGGCCGACCTCGCCTCGAAGTCCCAGCAGATCGCCGTCGCCGAGAAGGTCCTGGCCGGCCAGGGCAAGGGCGCGTGGCCCACCTGCGGGGTGAACCTCTCCGGCGCCGCGTACGACGGTGGCTCGGCGGGCTCGGGCTCCGGCTCTGATTCCGGTTCCGGTTCCGCTTCGAATTCCGGCTCCGGCTCCGGCTCCGGCTCGGGATCCGGCTCCGGTACGGGAGAACAGGCCTCCCCGCAGCAGACCCGGCCCGCGCAGCCGAAGCGGGAGCAGGCGCAGCCCGCCTCGCGCGGTGAGACCCGCGCCGCCACGGCCACGATCGAGAAGGGCGACGGCGAGTACAAGGTCAAGTCCGGCGACAGCCTCTCCAAGATCGCCGCCGCGCAGCAGGTGAAGGGCGGCTGGAAGAAGCTGTTCGACCTGAACAAGGACATCGTCCGCGACGCCGATCTGATCTACCCGGGCCAGCAGCTCCACCTGAGCTGACCCGCCCCCCGATCCCCCCGGCCCGGCGCGTGATCCCCCGTACGCGCCGGGCCGGGGTCTGCCCTCTTCCCGGCGTACGGAGGGGGCACTCGGGGAGTACGGAGGGGGTACGCGGGGCGGCGCTCACGGCGGTGCGCACGACGGTGCTCATAGGTGCGCCGAGGCGCTCGGGTGCTAGGTCCTGTCCGGCGGATCTTCGTGGGCCCGGAACGCCTGGCACGGCACCTCGCCGCGTTGTCGGAGTCGTCCAAGTACGTCCAGTACGAGGACGATCCTCCGCCTTGCGATGTACCGCACCAGACGCCCCGGGCTGATCCACGAAGATCCGCCGGACAGGACCTAGATCCGTCCCAGCGGGCGGGCACCGGGCGGCCGACGTCTCCGAGCCGGTTAGGCTCTTGCCGCAAGGCCAATGAGACCCTGCACTCCAAGCGTCACATCCCAGAAGGAGATGCTCGTGCCGTCCATCGACGTCGTCGTAGCCCGGGAAATCCTGGACTCCCGAGGCAACCCCACGGTCGAGGTCGAGGTCGGCCTCGACGACGGCAGCACCGGCCGTGCTGCTGTCCCCTCCGGTGCCTCCACCGGTGCGTTCGAGGCCGTGGAACTCCGTGACGGAGACCCCGACCGCTACCTGGGCAAGGGTGTCGAGAAGGCCGTACTCGCCGTCATCGAGCAGCTCGGCCCGGAGCTCGTCGGCTACGACGCCACCGAGCAGCGCCTGATCGACCAGGCCATGATCGACCTGGACGCCACCGAGAACAAGGGCTCGCTCGGCGCCAACGCCATCCTCGGTGTCTCCCTCGCCGTCGCGCACGCCGCCTCCGAGGCCTCGGACCTCCCGCTCTTCCGCTACCTGGGCGGCCCGAACGCGCATCTGCTGCCCGTTCCGATGATGAACATCCTGAACGGCGGCTCGCACGCCGACTCCAATGTGGACATCCAGGAGTTCATGATCGCCCCGATCGGCGCGGAGTCCTTCTCCGAGGCGCTGCGCTGGGGCGCCGAGGTCTACCACACCCTCAAGAAGGTCCTGAAGCAGAAGGGGCTCTCCACCGGCCTCGGCGACGAGGGCGGCTTCGCGCCGAACCTGGAGTCCAACCGCGCCGCGCTGGACCTGATCCTCGAAGCCATCAAGGAAGCCGGCTATGTGCCGGGCCGCGACATCGCGCTCGCGCTCGACGTCGCCGCCTCCGAGTTCTACAAGGACGGCTCGTACGAGTTCGAGGGCAAGTCCCGCTCGGCCGCCGAGATGACCGAGTACTACGAGGAGCTGGTCGCCGCCTACCCGCTCGTCTCCATCGAGGACCCGCTCTTCGAGGACGACTGGGCCGGCTGGAAGGTCGTCACCGACAAGCTCGGCTCCAAGGTGCAGATCGTCGGCGACGACCTGTTCGTCACCAACCCGGAGCGGCTGGCCCGTGGCATCGAGGAGGGCTCCGCCAACGCCCTGCTGGTCAAGGTCAACCAGATCGGTTCGCTGACCGAGACCCTGGACGCCGTCGAGCTGGCCCAGCGCAACGGCTTCAAGTGCATGATGTCCCACCGCTCCGGCGAGACCGAGGACGTCACCATCGCCGACCTCGCCGTCGCGGTGAACTGCGGTCAGATCAAGACCGGCGCCCCGGCCCGCTCGGACCGTGTCGCCAAGTACAACCAGCTGCTGCGTATCGAGGAGATCCTCGACGACGCGGCGGTGTACGCGGGCCGCAGCGCGTTCCCGCGGTTCCGTTCCGCCTGAGCGCGAGCGGCGGGGCCGGGCCGGCCGTCGGGTGAGGCCGCCCGTCCCGCCCGTCGTCCGTACGTCCCCGGCCCCGGTCCCGTACCGTGTCCGGGGACGTACGCACGTAACAGGGGAGGCGAGCCATGGCCGGGAACCGGGACCGGTTCTCCACCGCGACCAGGCTGCGGCTGCTCGGCGAGCAGACCGCCGCGCGCGTCTACCGCTCGCAGAACCGCCGCCAGGACCGCCGCTCCCGTCTCACCGGCCGGGCGGCCTTTCTCGCCCTGGTCGTGTGCACACTGGTGGTGGCGCTCGCGTATCCGATGCGGCAGTACGTGTCGCAGCGGAACGAGATCGCCGAGCAGGAGCGGCAGGCGCGGGAGGCGAGGCAGCGGGTCGAGGAACTGCGCGACGAGAAGGCGCGGCTCCAGGACGACGCCTACATCCAGCGGCTGGCGCGCGAGCATCTCCACTATGTGAGGCCGGGGGAGAGCGGTTACACCATGATCGACCCGGACGCGGTGCGTGAGCGCCGTGAGGAGCGGGAGGCGACGGACCGCCCCTGGTACTCGAACGTCCTGGACGGCGTGGACACCGCGGACCGCACGGACCGGTAGGGACGCGTGCGGACCGGCGGTACCGGTGGACCGGCACGACCCCCGTACCAGCGGCACGATCCGTACCAGGCAAGCACCATCGTCATCAGGCACGCAGAACCGTAGAACCAAGGCAGGCATGGAAACCCCCCCTCCGCAGACCGAACGCACCGAGCCCACCGAGGCGGACGTGGCCGCGTTCGAGGAACAACTCGGCCGTCCCCCGCGCGGACTGCGCGCCATCGCGCACCGCTGCCCCTGCGGACAGCCGGATGTCGTGGAGACCGCCCCGCGGCTCCCCGACGGCACGCCCTTCCCGACGACGTACTACCTGACCTGTCCGCGTGCGGCCTCGGCCATCGGCACGCTGGAGGCGAACGGTGTCATGAAGGAGATGACCGTGCGCCTCGCGGCCGACCCCGGGCTGGCCGCCGCGTACCGCGCGGCGCACGAGGACTATCTCGCGCGCCGTGACGCCATCGAGGTGCTGGAGGGCTTTCCCAGCGCGGGCGGTATGCCGGACCGGGTGAAGTGTCTGCATGTCCTGGTGGGCCACTCGCTGGCGGCGGGCCCCGGGGTGAACCCGCTGGGCGACGAGGCGCTGGCGATGCTGCCGGAGTGGTGGGCGAAGGGCCCGTGTGTGACCCCGTGCGCGCCCGCGCAGGAGAAGCCCGCGCAGGAGAAGGAAGAGAACGGGCACCGGGACCAGGACGAGGACCGGGACGAGGAGCGCGTATGACCCGGGTCGCCGCCATCGACTGCGGTACGAACTCCATCCGTCTGCTGGTCGCCGATGTGACATTGCCCGACAGCGGCTCCGGCGCGGGGTCCACGGGCGAACTGGTCGATCTCGACCGGCGGATGAGGATCGTCCGGCTCGGCCAGGACGTGGACAGGACCGGCCGGCTGGCGCCCGAGGCGCTGGAGCGGACCTTCGAGGCGTGCCGTGAGTACGCCGCCGTCATCAAGGAGCACGGCGCCGAGCGGGTCCTGTTCGTGGCGACCTCCGCCTCGCGCGACGCGGAGAACCGCGACGAGTTCGTCCGGGGGGTGCTGGACATCCTGGGCGTGGAGCCCGAGGTGATCAGCGGCGAGCAGGAGGCGGAGTTCTCCTTCACCGGCGCCACCAAGGAACTGCCGGGCCAGGACAGTTGTCTGGTCGTGGACATCGGCGGCGGTTCGACCGAGTTCGTCGTCGGTGACGACCGGGTACGGGCCGCCCGCTCCGTGGACATCGGGTGTGTACGGCTGACCGAGCGGCATCTCGTCAAGGACGGCGTCGTCGGCGATCCGCCCGGCGCCGCCGGGATCGCCGCGATGCGCGCGGACATCGAGGCGGCCCTCGATCTCGCCGAGCGGACGGTCCCGCTGCGCGAGGCCCGCACCCTGGTCGGGCTCGCCGGTTCCGTGACCACGGTGGCCGGTATCGCGCTGGGGCTGAACGCGTACGACTCCACCGCGATCCATCACTCCCGTATCTCCCGTGCCCAGGTCGCGGAGATCACGGAGCGGCTGCTCACGGCCACCCACGCCGAACGCGCCGCGATCCCGGTCATGCATCCGGGACGCGTCGATGTCATCGGCGCGGGTGCCCTGATACTCCTCGCGATCATGGAACGCGCCGACGCGGCCGAGGTCGTCGTCAGCGAGCACGACATCCTGGACGGCATCGCCTGGAGAGCCGCGCGGGAAGGGTGAGCGGTGGCGGGACCGCGTACCGGTCCCGCCCGGTCCGCTCGCCCGATTTCGGAGGTCGGCCGTATCCCTTCGGGGGTCGGCCGCACCCGCTCGGCCCGTCCGGCCGGAGGGCGCGGCGGATGTCGCGGCGGCCGTCGCGGCGGCCGTCGAACTCGGCCCCGAGGACGGGACGTTCGCCTCCGTCGAGCCGACGGGCGACGCGGTGGCCGCAGGCGGCCGGGACCGCGTGGGCGCCCGCGCTCAGGCTTCCTCGCGAGCCCCGCTCCGGACCTCGTTCAGGACCCCGTTCAGGCCTTCGCCGGGGTCCTCGCGAGAAAGTTCGTGAAGTTCTTCACAAGGAATTCGATCCTCTTGGGTGTCGTCGCGGTTCGATCGCGTCGGCGGAGGCCCCCGGCGGGCCTTCGGCTCCTTATACCGGGCGGTTCCGGACGCGTTACGGGCGCATGAACCAGACGGGTGGTTCGGGCGGTGGCGAGGGCGGAGGGCCAGCTCACAGGGGGTGGGCAACGACCGGCCGAACCCCCTGGTTCCCTGGGGCGATCGTGATTTCGATCATGTGGGCCGCGCAGTGTAGCACCATAGGGGGTAGACCTTGTGAAGGGGCTCACGAGCACCCCCTCCGAGGGGGGTGGATACTCGATGGCATGAGCACCACGGAGCGTCCCAGGATCCTCGTTGTAGGCGGTGGGTACGTAGGCCTGTACGCAGCTCGTCGCATTCTGAAGAAGATGCGCTACGGGGAGGCGACCGTCACGGTCGTCGACCCCCGCTCGTACATGACGTACCAGCCCTTCCTCCCCGAAGCCGCCGCCGGCAGCATTTCGCCTCGGCATGTCGTCGTACCGCTGCGACGCGTGCTGCCCAAGGCTGAGGTGCTCACCGGCCGAGTCACCACCATCGATCAGGACCGCAAGGTCGCCACGGTCGCGCCGCTCGTCGGCGAGGCCTACGAGCTGCCCTTCGACTATCTGATCGTGGCCCTCGGCGCGGTCTCCCGTACCTTCCCGATCCCCGGCCTCGCCGAGCAGGGCATCGGTATGAAGGGCATCGAGGAGGCCATCGGCCTGCGTAACCATGTGCTCGAACAGCTCGACAAGGCCGACTCGACCACCGACGAGGCCGTCCGCCGCAAGGCACTGACCTTCGTCTTCGTGGGCGGCGGCTTCGCCGGCGCGGAGACCATCGGTGAGGTCGAGGACCTGGCGCGCGACGCGGCCAAGTACTACACGAGCGTCAAGCGCGAGGACATGCGCTTCGTCCTCGTCGATGTCGCCGACAAGATCCTTCCCGAGGTCGGCCCGAAGCTGGGCGCCTGGGGCAAGGAGCACCTGGAGAGCCGCGGCGTCGAGGTCTACCTCAAGACCGGTATGGACTCCTGCGTCGACGGACACGTGGTGCTCAACAACGGCCTTGAGGTCGACTCCAACACCATCGTCTGGACGGCCGGCGTCAAGCCGAACCCGGCCCTCACCCGCTACGGTCTGCCGCTGGGTCCCCGGGGCCATGTGGACACCAGCGAGAAGCTCCAGGTGCGGGGCACCGACTACATCTGGGCCGCCGGCGACAACGCCCAGGTCCCGGACATGGCCGCCCGCAGGGCCGGTGTCGAGAACGCCTGGTGCCCGCCGAACGCCCAGCACGCGCTGCGCCAGGCGCGGCTGCTCGGTGACAACGTCATCTCCGGTATGCGGGGCTTCCCGCAGAAGGAGTACAGCCACGCCAACAAGGGTGCCGTCGCCGGTCTGGGACTGCACAAGGGCGTCGCGATGATCGTCATGGGCAAGGTGAAGATCAGGCTCAGGGGCCGGCTCGCCTGGTACATGCACCGCAGCTACCACGGTCTGGCCATGCCGACCTGGAACCGCAAGATCCGTGTCTTCGCCGACTGGACCCTGGCGATGTTCCTCAAGCGCGAGGTCGTCTCCCTCGGCGCGATGGAGACACCGCGCGAGGAGTTCTACGAGGCGGCCAAGCCCAACCCGCCGGCCGTGGCCGCCGTCACGCAGACGCCGGAGAGGGCCAAGGCCTCCTGACCCGGGGAGGCGGGCACCGACGGCCACGGGACAGCGGGCCACCGGTGCGACGCGACTGACACAACGGGCATGACCGACAGACGAGAAGGGCCGCTCGCCATCCGTGGTGCGAGCGGCCCTTCTCGTGTCCTCTTGTGTCTTCTCGTGCCCGTCACGTCTGCCCCTCGCGTCTGCCCCTCGCGCCCGCCGCTCGCCCTGACGGCCTACCCTCCGGCCGGTGCCGTACGGTCACCTCCGCCCCGTCGGCGGGCGGCGGCCGGGGAGAAAAGGCGCACACCGTCAGGAAAGTGTGTGGCGGGTGCAGGCATTTTGCCGGTCCATTGCGAGCCACAGGGACTGCATCCCCACCCGTCCGGTGTTTACGTGGTGTTGAGCATCCGTATCCGCCACCACGGAGGTGTGCGCCATGGCCGACGCCGCGCTGCGGCTGACCACTCTTGCCGAGGAGATGCTGGGAGTTCCGCTCCCGGTCCGTATCCGTGCCTGGGACGGGAGCGAATCGGGTCCCCCCGGCGCCCCGACCCTGATCATCCGTAACCGGCGCGCCCTGCGCCGACTCCTTTGGAAGCCGGGCGAGATGGGTCTCGCGCGGGCCTGGGTGGCCGGCGAGATCGATGTGGACGGCGATCTGTACGCGGTCCTCGACCGGCTCGCCGGATTCATCTGGGAGCGCGGCGCCGACGCCAAGGACCCGGTCCATCTCCTGCGCGACCCCCGTATGCGGGCCGCCGCCGCCGCGTTCCTGCGGATCGCGGGCCCCTGGCCGCCGCCCGCCCCGCCCGCCGAGGAGGTACGGCGGCGGTACGGCGCGCTGCACACCAAGCGCCGGGACAAGGAGGCGATCAGCCACCACTACGACGTGGGCAACGACTTCTACGGGCTGGTGCTCGGCCCGTCCATGGTCTACTCCTGCGCGTACTGGGAGGGCGACGCCGGATTCAGCCTCGAAGACGCACAGCGCGACAAGCTCGATCTGATCTGCCGCAAGCTCGCGCTCAAGGAGGGCGAGCGGCTTCTCGACGTCGGCTGCGGCTGGGGCTCGATGGCCATCCACGCCGCACGCGAGTACGGCGCCCGGGTCACCGGGGTCACCCTCTCCAGGGAACAGGCGACGTACGCGCGCAAGCGCATCGCGGAGGAGGGGCTCGCCGACCGGATCGAGATCCGGGTCCAGGACTACCGGGACGTCAGGGACGGTCCGTACGACGCGATCTCCTCCATCGGGATGGCCGAACACGTCGGGTCCGTGCGCTACCGCGAGTACGCCGACGATCTCTACGCCCTGCTCAAGCCGGGCGGACGGCTGCTCAACCACCAGATCGCCCGGCGCCCCGAGCGCGACGAGAGCCAGTACCACATCGACCCGTTCATCGACGCGTACGTCTTCCCCGACGGCGAACTGGCCCCGCTCGGCCGGACCGTCGCCACCCTGGAGGAGGCGGGCTTCGAGGCCCGTGACGTGGAGTCGATCCGGGAGCACTACGCGCTGACCCTGCGCCGCTGGGTGGCGAACCTGGAGAAGCACTGGGACGAGGCGGTACGGGCCACCTCCCCGGGCCGCGCCCGGGTCTGGCGTCTGTACATGGCGGCGTCCGCGGTCTCCTTCGAGCGCAACAGGATCGGGGTCAACCAGATCCTGGCCGTGAAGACCCCGGAGACCGGGGCCTCCGGGATGCCGTGGCGCGCCCGCGCCTGGGGCGTCTGACGGATTCGTGAGGGCCTGACGAGCCGGAAGGGCCGGACCTCCGTCGTATCGGGAGGTCCGGCCCTTCTCCGTACGTACGCGCCGCGCGGGACGTACGCACCGCGCGGGACGTACGGGTCCGCCGCGTACGGCTATTCGGTCTTGATCGCCGTCAGCATGTTCAGCTTCGCGGCGCTGCGGGCCGGCCAGAGCGCGGCCAGCACACCCACCAGTCCGGCCAGCGCCAGGAAGATCCCGATCCGGTCCCACGGGACGACCAGGGCGTAACCCGGGATCGAATCCTTGAACGTCTCGCCGATCGCCCAGGCCAGGAAGGTCCCGAGACCCACCCCGATCACCGCGCCGAAGACCGAGATCACCACGGCCTCCAGCCGGATCATCAGCTTGACCTTGCGGCGGTCCAGACCGATCGCCCGCAGCATGCCGATCTCCTGCTGCCGCTCGAAGACCGACATCGCCAGGGTGTTGACGACTCCGAGGACCGCGATGATCAGAGCCATCGCCAGCAGTCCGTACATGATGTTCAGCGCGGTGTTGATGAAGCCGCCGAAGGTGTTCCTGATGTCCTGCCGGTCCTTGAAGTCGATGCCCGGGTTGTCGCCCAGCGCGTCGACCAGCGCCTGTTCATGGGCGGCGCTCGCACCGCCGTCCATCTTCACCCAGATCTCGGGGATGTACGGCTTGGACTCGTGCGGGGCGACCAGGTCGGTGGAGATCAGCAGGGGCGAGAGGAACTCGTTCGCCGCGTAGACCGCGCCGACCTTCAGCCGGGCGGACTCGCCGTCGGCGTAGGTCACCTCGACGGTGTCACCGGGCTTCCAGCCGTTGGACTCCGCCGTCTTGTCGGCGACCGCGATCCCGCCCCGGCCCAGTGTGTCCAGCGAACCGGAGACACCGCCGATGCTGAAGGCCTTCTCGATGTCCCCGGGGGTGACCGCGGAGGCGGAGCGGAACTCGCCCTTGATCTTCAGGGAGGTGGCCTGCTGCGGGGAGAGGGCGCTCACACCGGGCACCTTCTCCAGCGCGGTCAGGGCCGACTCGTCCAGCGGACCGCCGCTCGCCATGGTGACCATGTAGTCGGCCCTGATGTTGTCCGTGGTCATCCGGTCCACGGCCTGGCCTATCGTCACACCGATCACCGTGAGACCGGTGACGAGGGTGAGCCCGATGGCCAGCGCGGAGGCGGTGGCTCCGGTACGGCGCGGATTGCGGACGGCGTTCTGTCCCGCCAGCTTGCCCGCGACCCCGAACACCCGCTGGAGGGCGGGCCGTACGAGCGCGATGACCGGCCGCGAGAGCAGCGGGATCAGCACGATGACACCGATCATCGTCAGGAACGCGCCCGCGCCGATCAGCAGCCGGCCGTTGTCGGCGCCGGCGGCGGCGCCCGCGACGATCACCGCGGCGCCGGTCAGGGCCAGTACCGCGCCGATGGAGTTGCGTACGACCAGCGACCTGGTGGTGGCCACCGCGTGCACACTGCTCATCGCCGCCACCGGCGGGATCTTCGCGGCCCTGCGGGCGGGCAGCCAGGCGGCGATCACGGTGATCAGCACACCCACACCGAAGGCGGCGCCGACCGCGGTCGGTGAGATCACCAGCGGTCCGGCGGGCATCCGCGCGCCGAACGCGCCCATCGCGGAGCGCAGTCCGGTCGCGAGACCGAGGCCGAGCACGAAGCCGACCACCGAGGCGATGGCGCCGACGACCGCGGCCTCGGCCAGCACCGAGCGCTTGACCTGGCTGCGCGAGGCGCCCACGGCGCGCATCAGTGCCAGTTCCCTGGTGCGCTGGGCGACCAGCATGGTGAAGGTGTTCGAGATCAGGAACACCCCGACGAACAGGGCGATGGCGGCGAAGGCAAGCAGCATCTGGTTGAGCGCGGAGACGCTCGACTCGATGTCCGCGGCCTGCTGGTCGGCGAGCTGCTCGCCGGTCTGCGCCTCGGCGTTGTCCCCGATCAGTCCCTTGACGGCGGTCAGGATCGCCCGGTCCGAGGCGCCGGGCGCCGCGGTGACGGTGGCGTCCATGAAGTAGCCGGGCTCCAGATAGAGCTTCTGGGCGACGGCGGTGTCGAAGAGGACCAGGCTGCCGCCCGCGTTGACCGCGCCGTCCTCGGTGGTGAAGACACCGGAGAGGGTGTACTCCTTCACCGGTCCGTTGGTGGCGACGCGCACCTGGTCGCCGACGTGGTAACCGCCCTTGGCGGCCGAGGACTTGTCGAGCGCGATCCGGTCGTCGCCCGTGGGGCCCGAGCCGTCGGTGAAGGTGTAGGCGGTGTCCTCGCCGTTCGCGCCGGGCGCGAAGTTGGCACCGGTGTTGGACCAGCCGTTGCCGATGAGCTTGCCGTCCGCGTCGGCGACCCCGGCGAAGCCGCTGACCCGGCCGGTGACGGAGGCGACACCGTCGACGGCCCCGATCCTCTCGACGGTCCGCCGGCTGATGCCCGGACTCTTCCCGCCTTCCTTCCTCGCGCCGTCGTCACGGTTGTCGTGGGACGTGACGGCGACGGCGACGTCCTTGTAGCTCTTGGCCGACTGATTGCGGAAGGCGTTGCCGATGGTGTCGGTGAAGACCAGGGTGCCGGAGACGAAGGCCACGCCGAGCATGACGGCGAGCACGGTCATCAGCAGCCTGGCCTTGTGCGCGAGCACGGTGCGCAGGGCGGTACGGAACATGGTGGGAGTCCTGGTGGAATGGATGGGCCTGGCGGCGGGAGGCGCGGGCGGGATGCACGCGGTGGGCACGGGAAGCGCGGTCGGCGCGGGTGCGGTCGGCCGGGCGTGGAATGACCCGGGCGTGGAATGACCCGGTGCGGAGACCGGCGTACGGATGGCCGCCGGGACCGGTCCATGGGTCGGCGGGCCGGAGTTGCCGGCGGGAGGGCCGGCGGGGGGAGCGTCAGCCCCGGGGTCTGCCCGGTGTGCGCTCCGTATCCGCTGAGGTCCGCTGGGACCTGCTGCGGTGCGGATCTGCGGCGGTTCAGTGCGGTCCGGTGCGGTCCGGTGCGGTCTGCTGGGTGCTGTCCGACGTCGGCTCGATGTCTGCTCGACGTCCGCTTGACGTCCGCTCGACATCTGCTCGATGTCCGCGGGGGATTCGCCTGACGTGAGCCCGGCGCGCGAGCCCGGCGCGAGCCCGGTCCGGGTCCGGCGTCAGCTCGTACGGCCCTTGGCGTCGAAGGCCTTCATCCGGTCGAGTACACCGTCGGCGCTGGGGTGCGGCATCTCGTCGACGATCTGGCCGTCGGCGAGGAAGATGACGCGGTCCGCGTAGGAGGCGGCCACCGGGTCATGGGTCACCATGACGACCGTCTGCCCCAACTCCCGCACGGAGTTGCGCAGAAAGCCCAGCACCTCGGCGCCGGAGCGCGAGTCCAGGTTCCCGGTGGGCTCGTCGCCGAAGATGATCTCGGGCTGGGAGGCCAGCGCGCGGGCGACGGCCACCCGCTGCTGCTGACCGCCGGAGAGCTGGGTGGGCCGGTGGCCGAGCCGGTCGGCCAGCCCGATCATCGCGATCACCTGGTCCAGCCACCGCTGGTCGGGCTTGCGGCCCGCGATGTCCATGGGGAGCGTGATGTTCTCCAGGGCCGTCAGGGTGGGCAGCAGATTGAACGCCTGGAAGATGAAGCCGATCTTGTCCCGGCGCAACTGTGTGAGCTGCTTGTCCTTGAGTGTGGAGAGTTCGGTCTCCCCGATTCTCACGGACCCGCCGCTGAAGGTGTCGAGGCCGGCGACACAGTGCATCAGGGTGGACTTGCCGGAGCCGGAAGGCCCCATGATCGCGGTGAACTCGCCCTGGCGGAAGTCCACGGTGACCCGGTCGAGGGCGACCACCTGGGTCTCGCCCATTCCATAGACCTTCGACAGTTCGGAGGCGCGCGCGGCCACCGCGGTGGCGCGGTGGGCGATCTGGGTGGTGGTCACGGGAGGAACTCCTGTCGGACGCTCGGTGGGAACGACTCCATCCTCCGTGCCGCCCCGGCGCGGGTCGTCCGTCCCGATGCCCGTTCGCGGGGCCCTCTTGGGTCTGACCGCCGGGCGCCGCCCTCCTCCTCCGGTATGACACCGCCCCTGAAGGATGTCCACCCGGGGTGGAGGGGCCGCGCGTTGTGCCGAATGAGTGACCGGGCGGCGACTTTTCGTCATTCCTGTACGCCTGGGTACGAGATGACCACCCGCGCCCGGCATGTGCGGATGGCTCGGTACGTGCCCTGACGCACCCTCAGACGTCAATAAAATAAGACAACATCGGGTTGCCGCTCGGCTGTTCGAGTGGTGTGTCCCGATAGGCTCATGTGCCAACGCGGCGTCGCGCGTGCCCGGATGGTGGAATGCAGACACGGCGAGCTTAAACCTCGCTGCCCCTCGGGGGCGTACCGGTTCAAGTCCGGTTCCGGGCACATTTCCGACCTTCCGACGGTCGCCGGTGTGACACGCGGCACGCGTGTGGTGTCACGATCCTGGAAAGATCCTCCCCCAGCACTAGGGCAGACGCTTTGCGTCCCTATTACTCTTGTGGCAAGGCCACGCAGGGTGGCCATGGAGGAGTGAGATGAGGAGCAGTAACCCGGTCTTCTCGCGACGGGGCTTCAGCCGCGACAACGGCCACGCGGGCTTCAACGCGGCGCCGCAGGCCGGGGGCCCCGCTGTAGGAACCAATCCGTACGCGACCAACCCCTACGCGACCAACCCGTACGCGCCCCAGCAGGGCGCGGGACACGGCGCGGGACCGCAGGCGCCCGCGCGCACCGACGTCATGACGATCGACGACGTCGTGACCCGCACCGCCATGACGCTGGGCACGGTCATCCTCACGGCGGTTCTCTCGTGGGTCCTGCTGCCGGTCGACGAGGCCAACATCGGCAAGTCGTACGGCATCGCGATCGGCGCCGCGCTGGTGGCGCTCGTCCTGTCGCTGATCCAGTCCTTCAAGCGCCGCCCGACCCCGGCGCTGATCCTCGCGTACGCCGCCTTCGAGGGTGTCTTCCTCGGTGTCATCAGCAGCGCGGTGAGCACGTACATCGCGCCGGGCGTGGTGATCCAGGCGGTCATGGGCACGATGGCGGTCTTCGCCGGTGTGCTGTTCGCGTACAAGATGCGCTGGATCCGCGTCACCCGCCGCTTCTACGGCTTCGTGATGGCGGCGGCCATGGGCTTCCTGCTCCTGATGGTCGCCAACATGCTCTTCAGTGTCTTCGGCGGCGGTGACGGCCTCGGCTTCCGCAGCGGCGGGCTGGGCATCATCTTCGGCATCGTCGGGATCGTCCTCGGCGCGTGCTTCCTGGCGCTCGACTTCAAGCAGGTCGAGGACGGCGTCGCGTACGGCGCTCCGCGCGAGGAGTCCTGGCTCGCGGCCTTCGGCCTCACGCTGACCCTGGTGTGGATCTACCTGGAGATGCTGCGCCTGCTGTCGATCCTCCAAGGCAACGACTGAGCGTGGCGGTCACCGTCCGGCACGGTGACACAGAGCTGACCCGGAGGGGTCCGCGGGCCTGGTGCCCGCGGACCCCTTCTCCGTTGTGTGCTTCGGTCTGTGTGCTTCTGCCGTGTGCCGGTTGTGTGCGGTTGTGCGGTGTGTACGGGGGGTGGTGTGTACGGCCGTCAGAGCAGCCGCCGGGCCGCCCGCCTCAGGTCGTACTCGTGGACGATCGCCTTCGCGTGTCCGTATGCGAGGTTGTGCTCGCTCCTCAGCCAGCTCACCTTCTCCTCGAAACGGATGAGGGCGGGGCCCTCCTCGACGGCGCGCACCCAGTCGGAGATCTCACGACCGGTGCAATGAGGGATGCGGGAGAGCATGTTGCGATGGGTCTCTTCGGAGAAGACAAGGGACATCGGCGCCTCCGGACGCTCCGCGCGTACTGGTCCTTCACGCCACCGTGCCCGAGCATTGGCCTGTTGGCAACAGTCCCGTAGTCATTCGTGTGGCCGTTCCCCCGGCCGTTGACGGCGGCCCCGCCGGGGCGCGTAGGGTCGGCGGGGTGCTCGACACAACGCCGCTGACGGCCACCGTGGACCGATTCGCCGACCGCCTGCGGGCCGCTCCGCGGAGCCGGCTCCAGCGCGGGGCGGCGGCCGAGGCACTGGCTCTGGCCAGGGAACTGTCCGTACGGGCCCAGCGGCTCGACGCGCCCGGCGGGGAGCCGCGGATCATGCCGGACGCCGGTGTCTTCGTCGTGGCGGACCAGCTCACGGTCGCGGCCGCGGATCTGGCCGAGGCATTGAGAACGACCCCGTCCGTGCAGGAACTGGACGAGGCCGTGAGGTCGGTCGAGCGGGCGGTCGGCCGCGCGGCCCTGTGAGGCCGTGGCGGGGCGCCGACGGCTACAGCGAGGCGATGACGCGGTCCGCGAGGATATAGACGTGCTCGGCGGCCTCCCCGCCGGCGCCGGAGCCCCCGGGGCCGGTCGTGTCGCCGTCGCCGCCTTCGCTTCCGTCACCTCCGTACGAGAACGTCAGGGTGTACGCGCCGGAGACACCGGACCCGCCCAGCAGGAACGGCGCGTCGCCCGCGCGCAGTGCCGCCGCGAGCCGCTCGGCGGTCTCCCGGTGGCCCGGGGTCATACAGAGCGTCGTGCCGTCGGCGAAGACATAGACGTCGAGCGTGCCCAGCGGCCCCGGCCGTACATCGGCGAGCGCCGTACGGGTCTCGGCCAGCTCTTCGAGCCGGGTGATCGTGCGCTCGTGGTCGGTGACGACGGGCGTCTGGAGCGGTACGAAGTCCGGGTGCGAGGGATGCCGGCGGCGGGCCGCGGCCAGTTCCGGCGAGTCCTCCGCGAAATCGCCGGCCTCGCCGATGCCGGCGCCGCCGCCCACTCCGCTCACCTCACCGACGCCGCTGACCTCACTGACCTCGCTGAGGTCCGGGTAGTCGGCGAAGCTGTCCAGAGCGTCGGCCGCGTCGAGATCCAGGGGCTCAAGACCGGCGAAGTCCACCTGGCGCGGGATGTAGAACGGTCCGTCCTCGGCGCCGAGGCCCGCGAGTCCGCCGAGCAGCGACGGGGTGTCGGCCGCGTCCCTGGCCTCCTGGGCGGCCCAGAAGGCGCGCGCCTCGGCCAGCTCGCGCTCGCGCTCCTCGGCGAGCGCCTCGGCGACGGCGTTGCGTATGGCGTCCGGGCAGTCGGCCTGGGCCGCGCTTCTGGCCTGCGGTACGGCGGCGGTGAGACCCCCCGGGTTCACCGCGGCCAGTTCGACACGCAGGGCGCTGACCTGCCTGCGCAGTCCGTGAGCGGCGTGCAGGGCGGCGATGCCCACGGCTGTGGAGGCGGCTGTGGTCAGCAGCAGGGCAAGAGACATGGCGCTCACTGACTACTCCCGTTCCGATCGGTACCCCCGACTTCCTACCTCAGCTTGTCCCGGGCGGGATCCCACCGTCAGTGCATTACGTCACGAAATGGACAGGTCTTTGGGCCTTAGGTTTACTCTCATTGACGCCCTGACCTGGACAAACGAATCTCCCCCGGGACTAGGTCACATCCTGGGGGAGATTCAGTCACGACTGGGGATCGGTGGGGTTTATCCATACGATTCCGGACGGTGCGGCTACTCTGCGCGACGAGTCTCCGCATTTCGGACACTTCGCGCGCGGGCGCGGCTCCTGCGGGCGCGGCCCGTGCGGACGCGATCCGCGCGGGGACAGGGGCGGGTTCAGCTCAGCTCAGCCGCTCGATCACCATGGCCATGCCCTGGCCGCCGCCGACGCACATGGTCTCCAGGCCGAACTGCTTGTCGTGGAACTGGAGGCTGTTGATCAGTGTGCCGGTGATCCGGGCGCCGGTCATACCGAAGGGGTGGCCGACGGCGATCGCGCCGCCGTTGACGTTCAGCTTCTCCAGCGGGATGTCCAGGTCCCGGTAGGACGGGATCACCTGGGCCGCGAAGGCCTCGTTGATCTCGACCAGATCGATGTCGCCGATGGTCAGCCCGGCGCGCGAGAGCGCCTGCCGGGACGCCTCGACCGGGCCGTATCCCATGATCTCCGGCGAGAGCGCGGTGACCCCGGTGGAGACGATCCGGGCCAGCGGGGTCAGACCCAGCTCGCGCGCCTTGGTGTCGGACATGATCACGAGCGCGGCGGCGCCGTCGTTGAGCGGGCAGCAGTTGCCCGCCGTGACCAGACCGTCGGGGCGGAAGACGGGCTTGAGGCCCCGCACCCCTTCGAGGGTGACCCCGGCGCGCGGTCCGTCGTCCTTCGTCACGACCGTGCCGTCCGGGACCGTCACGGGCGTGATCTCGCGCTCCCAGAAGCCGTTCTTGAGGGCTTCCTCGGCGAGGTTCTGCGACCGTACGCCGAACTCGTCCATCTCCTGCCGGGTGATGCCCTTGAACCGGGCCAGGTTCTCGGCGGTCTGCCCCATCGCGATGTACGCGTCGGGGACGAGGCCGTCCTCGCGCGGGTCGTGCCAGTCGGCGCCCTCGCTCTGCGCGACGGAGGCCGTACGGGCCTCGGCGTCGGAGAACAGCGGGTTGTGGGTGCCGGGCATCCCGTCCGAGGAGCCGTTGATCTGGCGCGAGACCATCTCGACGCCGGCCGAGATGAAGACGTCCCCCTCGCCGGCCTTGATGGCGTGCAGCGCCATCCGGGAGGTCTGGAGGGACGAGGAGCAGTAGCGGGTGACCGTGCAGCCGGGCAGGTGGTCCATACCGAGCTGGACGGCGACGATCCGGCCCAGATTGTGCCCCTGCTCGCCGCCGGGCAGCCCGCAGCCGAGCATCAGGTCGTCGATGTCGCGGGGGTCCAGCTCGGGGATCTTGGCGAGCGCGGCCTCGATGATCGTGGCCGTCAGGTCGTCGGGCCGTACTTCCTTGAGCGACCCCTTGAAGGCCCGGCCGATGGGGGAACGGGCGGCAGAGACGATCACGGCTTCGGGCATCACGGCTCCAGGAGGGAGAAGGCAGGGCTGACGTGGAAGTTACCGGTACGTAGCGCCGGGGGTCACCCGGCCGGTCGTGTGATGAGGACCTCTTTTCCAAGCGCTTGCTCAGCGGGCGAACGCCGGCCCGGGAAGTCCGGCAGGGCCCCCGGGGCGGCTCGTTGTGTCATACGTCCGGGCGCCGCCTTCCGCGTCACACCTTCGGGTCATACCTCCCGGTGTCATACCTCCCGGGGCACCTGGCTCGGTTCCGGCGGGGCCGCTTCCGTCTGGGGCGGGAGACTGCGGCGTCGGCGGTGTTTCAGCAGGGCCCAGGGGGCGCGGGCCCCGGTGACCTCCGTGCCCGCCCTCGACGCCGCCGCCGAGGCCGCCTTCGCCACCGGGAGCATGCCCTCGTCGCGGGACGCGTCCAGATGGTCCGTCTCCGGCCAGAGGTCCAGCACCGCGCAGAGTGTCGGCAGGACCGCCATCGCCGCGGTCGCGTAGCCCTCCGCCGAGGGGTGGTAGTTGTCCGGGCCGAACAGCTCCCGCGGATTCGCGGCGAACTCCGGACCCAGCAGATCGCCCAGCGAGACCGTACGGCCGCCCTGCTCGACCGCCACGATCGTCTGCGCCGCGGCGAGCTGGCGGCTCACCCGGCGCGCCAGCCACCGCAGCGGCTGGTACACCGGCTCGATGGTGCCGAGGTCCGGACAGGTCCCGACGACCACCTCCGCCCCGGCCGTACGCAGCCGCCGCACCGCCGCCGCCAGATACCGCACCGAACGGGTGGCCGGCATCCGGTGCGTCACATCGTTCGCGCCGACGATGATCACGCAGACGTCCGGGACCCGCGCCGGGTCCGCGAGAAGCTGGGTCACCTGGCGGTCCAGATCGTCCGACTGGGCACCGGGCAGAGCCACGTTCCGCAGCTCCACGGGCCGCTCCGCGACCGCCGCGAGCCCCGAGGCCAGCAGCGCCCCCGGGGTCTGTCCCGCCCGCCGTACGCCCTGGCCCGCCGCCGTGGAGTCGCCGAGCATGCCCATCCGCAGCGGCGGCTCGTTGTGTCCGTACGCCAGTCCGTACCAGCCGTCGCCGCTCGGCGGAACGGGGGCCACACCGCCGCCCACCGACCGCTTCGCCAGCTGCAGTTCCGCCAGCACCACTCCGACGCCGGCCGCCCCCAGCAGGCCGATGCTCCCGCCGCCGTAGGCCGCGCCCGCGGCGATCCGCCGTGCCACCCTCGCCCTCGACACAGTCCGAGCCACCTCCCTCTGGCCGTACGTATGAGCCAGCCGTACGTATGAGCCGACCGTACGCACGAGTATGGGTACGTACACCAGCTAACTGCCCCGTAAGGACCGTCGCCCAATCTCGCGCGCGTACGCATACCCTGGCCGGACCATCACGGAGACCCCGGAGACAACGGTGCAATTCCACGACTCGATGATCAGTCTGGTTGGCAATACCCCCCTGCTGAAGCTGCACAGCGTGACGGCGGGAATCCAGGCGACAGTCCTGGCGAAGGTCGAGTACTTCAACCCCGGCGGTTCGGTCAAGGACCGGATCGCCCTGCGCATGATCGAGGCGGCCGAGGAGAGCGGTGAGCTGCTTCCCGGCGGCACGATCGTCGAGCCGACGAGCGGCAACACCGGCGTCGGTCTCGCCATCGTGGCCCAGCGGAAGGGCTACAAGTGTGTCTTCGTCTGCCCGGACAAGGTCTCCACGGACAAGATCAATGTGCTGCGCGCGTACGGCGCCGAGGTCGTCGTCTGCCCGACGGCGGTCGACCCCGAGCACCCCGACTCGTACTACAACGTCTCCGACCGGCTGGTGCGTGAGACGCCGGGCGCCTGGAAGCCGGACCAGTACAGCAACCCCAACAACCCGCGCTCGCACTACGAGACGACCGGTCCCGAACTGTGGGAGCAGACCGACGGGCGGATCACCCACTTCGTCGCCGGTGTCGGTACGGGCGGCACCATCACCGGCACAGGCCGCTATCTCAAGGAGGTCAGCGGCGGGCGTGTGCGGATCGTGGGCGCCGACCCCGAGGGGTCGGTCTACTCCGGCGGTTCCGGGCGGCCGTATCTGGTCGAGGGCGTCGGCGAGGACTTCTGGCCGACCGCGTACGACCGTACGGTGACGGACGAGATCGTCGCCGTGTCCGACAAGGACTCCTTCCGGATGACCCGGCGGCTGGCCAAGGAGGAGGGCCTGCTCGTCGGCGGCTCCTGCGGGATGGCGGTCGTGGCCGCGCTGAAGGTGGCCGAGGGGCTCGGCCCCGACGATGTCGTGGTCGTCCTGCTGCCGGACAGCGGCCGCGGCTATCTCAGCAAGATCTTCAACGACGAGTGGATGAACGACTACGGCTTCCTGGACCAGGGCGGCGGCGCGGTGACCGTCGGCGATGTCCTGCGCCACAAGGCGGGCGCGATCCCGACGCTCGTCCATATGCACCCGGAGGAGACGGTCGGCGACGCGATCGAGGTGCTGCGGGAGTACGGCGTCTCGCAGATGCCGATCGTGAAGCCGGGGGCCGGACACCCGGATGTGATGGCCGCGGAGGTCATCGGCTCCGTGGTGGAGCGGGAGCTGCTGGACGCGCTCTTCACCCAGCGGGCCTCGCTCGGCGACTCGCTGGAGAAACATATGTCGTCCCCGCTGCCGCAGGTCGGCTCGGGTGAGCCGGTGGCCGATCTGATGACCGCGCTGAGCGGTTCCGACGGCGCCGACGCGGCGATCGTGCTCGTCGAGGGGAAGCCGACAGGGGTCGTGAGCAGGCAGGATCTGCTGGCGTATCTGTCGAAGGCCTGATCTCGACGGTTGTGTAGCGAGCGGTTCAATGGGCGATGGCGCGTATCCGCGAAAGTGGTACGAGCGCGACACGTCCACGCAGCACCCGCTTAACACGCGTCCTGCACAGTAGTGGTTGTCGGCGTCAAGGACCTCCGGAGCGGCTCCCGGACCTCCATGGACGCCAAGGACACGAACACCGGCCCTGACCCGGACCGTGTCCCTCGCGGGGACCGCCGTCGTCCCGCCCCCCGGTAACGGGGGTGCGGCGGTCCCCGCGACTACCTTTCGCGGGTCCCCGCCACCGCTTTCCCGCACCGACCGGCTTTCGCTGTCGGTCCGCCGTCCGTCCGCCCTCGGTCGGCCGCTCGGTCCGCCGCTCGGTCCGCCGCTCAGTCCTCCCAGTCGGACGACGACCGGTGGCGCTTTCCGGGCATCCGGGGCCGGCCGCGCGAGGCATGGACCACATTGACCCCGACGATGCCCAGCCAGCAGACGACCAGACCCTCAAGGTCCGCGTTCACCGCGGCGATGGCGGACAGCGGGATCGCCAGGATCAGCGAGATGACGCCGAACCCGAAGCGTTCGCCGAATCCCTCCACGGGGGCGGCCGTACGGGTGCCCCGGGCGGCCGCCATCTGCCGCTCGGCCAGCTCACGCCGGACACGGCGCTCGACCGTACCGTCCAGACGCTGCTCGATCTTCTCCAGGAACGACTCGACGAGCGCGGGCTCGTAATCCGCCCCCAGCTCCTGGCGCGCCTGAAGGGTGGCGTCGAGTTCCTTCTTGAGCTCGGGCTTCAGCTCGGTGTCGCGGCTATCCATACCGCTACGGTACGAACCCACGCGCACCCGGGGCAGTGGGGCTAACCCCCCTCTTGGCCCCTCACCCTCCCCGGGCTCAGCCCCGCACGTCGTCGAGGCCGGCCGACGGATCCTCACCGTTCTGGGCCTGCCGCGCCCGCTCGGCGAAGAGCGCCGCGATGTCCTGGACGAACCCGCTGTCGAGTCCGTCGTTGTCGCGGGCGTCGGCGGAGAGCCACAGAATGGCCGTGCCCACGCGGATCTGGCCCGTGATCGCCTCCGCGTCCTCGGAGTAGCCCAGCGGGCCGCGCCGGGCGTTCCGCTCCTCGCCCACCGGGCCGAGGTCGGCCTTCTCCCTGCCGGTCTTCCTCGCCGTGTCCTTCCAGAGCACGTCGTAGCCGGCCTCCGCGGCCTTCTCGTCCTCGTACGCGACCATCCAGAGGCTGGCGTGGGCGTCGCCGGTGTCGCTCTCATAGCTGGCGGATCCCAGGAAGAGGGAGGCCTCGCACCCCTTGTTGCCCTTGTTCGGGCAGATGGTGCTGCGCATGAACGTACTGTCGAGGGCGCCCGTCGAAACCTTCTTGGCGGTCTTCCAGCCCGGCATGGACGGCGCGTCCGGCAGTACGGACCGGACCTGCGCCTCATCGAGCGCCGAAGCGGTGTCCTCGCGCTCCGCGCCGCCACAGGCGGCCAGGACCCCCCAACCCCATCACCATGCCCAGCCCCACCGCCGCGACGCGCACGTACCCCTGCTGACGCATGATCCTCCCGTATCGCCGGTACCGGCCCGGATTCTAGTGCCGCGACCGGGACGGACTCCGGCCGGGCCACGGCCCCGCACCGGCCGACTGCCCCCCGACAAGGGGCAGTTGACCGGACGGAAGACCTGAACCGGCGCGGAACCGGTCCCGAACCGGCACGACCGAAGCCGCGCCGCCTCACCGGCCGACGGTCACTTCGCCGACGGTCACTTCTTCGTCAGGCCGTGGGTGGTGGCCCAGGTGCGGGCCACGTCGTCCGGGTCCTTCTTGTCCTTGTCGACCTGGCGGTTGAGTTCGGTGAGGGCCTCCGTGGTGAGGGTGTTGCCCAGGCGGGCCAGTGCCTTGCGTACCGTCGAGTCGGCCTTGCGGTCGGCGATCAGGGGGACGATGTGCTGGCCGGGGACGAGGTTCCTGGGGTCGGTGAGGACCACCCAGCCCTCGGTGACGATGTCCGTGTCCGTGGTGAAGAGGTTCGCGACATCCACGTCCCCCTTCTTCAGGGCTCCCTTGACCAGGGGGCCCGAGGAGTCGAGCGACTTGAACTCCCTGAACTCCACGCCGTACACCTCCTTGAGCCCGACGACACCGACCACCCGCTTCTTCACCTCGGGCGCGGCGCCGATGACCAGCCTGCCGTTCTGCTTCCTCAGGTCCGCCAGCGTCGTGAGGCCGTACTTCTCGGCGGTCTCGCGGGTGACGGCGAAGGCGTCCGAGTCCTCGGCCCGGCCGTACGGGAGGACCTGGAGGCCCGCCGGGAGGGCGATGGCGAGGGCGTTCTGCATCTCGCCCTCCTCCGTGGCGGTCGCCTTCGCGTCGAGGTAGTGGAGCAGCGCGCCCTGGTACTCGGGGAGCAGATCGATGTCGCCGCCCCTGAGGGCCGGGATCAGGATCTCGCGGGTGCCGAGGTTGGCGCGGACGGTGGTCTTCACCCCGACGGCTTCGAGCACGGTCGCGTAGAGATGACCGAGGATCTGGTTCTCGGTGAAGTTGGCCGTGCCGATCGTGATGCCGCCCGCGCTGGAGCCGCCTCCCGCGCCGCCTCCGGTGCCCTGGCCGTCCAGGGAGGTGATGCCGGTGCTGCACGCGGCCAGTACGGGTATGGCGGCACCGGCGAGCAGACCGCCGAGCAGTGTGCGCCGGGTGTTTCCTGTGTTCCGGGTGTTCATCGGGGTGGTCTCTCCCTAGACGGCGGTGCGATGGCGGAACAGAACGCGCTGGAGTCCGGACAGCGCCAGATCGAGGACGACGGCGACGACCGCCACCAGCACCGCGCCGCCCAGCACCTGGACGAGGTCGCGCTGGGCCAGGCCGTCGAAGACATACCGGCCGAGTCCGCCGAAGCTGACGTACGCGGCGATGGTCGCCGTGGCCACCACCTGGATCAGCGCGAGCCGCAGCCCGGTCATGATCAGCGGGAGCGCCAGCGGGATCTCGACCTGGAACAGCACCTGGTGGCCGCGCATGCCCTGGCCCCTGGCCGCGTCCTTCACCTCCGGGTCGACGGCGGTCATCCCCGCGTACGTATTGGTCACGATGGCCGGGACGGCGAGGGCGACCAGCGCCACATACACCGGCGTCATGGAGAGACCGCTCGCCAGGAAGACCAGTACGACCAGGCCGACCGTGGGCAGGGCCCGGCCGAACGAGGCGAGATTGATGGCGACGAACGCGCCCCGGCCCGTATGCCCGATCAGCAGTCCGAGCGGCAGCGCGATCACGGCGGCGATCAGGGTCGCGAGCAGGGAGTACTGGAGGTGTTCCGCGAGCCGGTGGCCGATGCCGTCGGCACCCGTCCACTGCTTGCCCGAGACCAGCCAGGAGCCCAGATCCTCGAAGAGTTCGTACATGGTGGTGTCAGGCCCTTCCTTCCCGCGTCCGGGGTTCCCGTGTCCACGGGGTGAGGACGTACTGCACGGCCACCAGCAGGGCGTCCGCGACCAGCGTGAGCAGCAGGGTCAGTACGACGCCCGCCGCCACCGGGGTGGGGAAGTCGCGCTGGAAGCCGTCGGTGAAGAGCTGTCCGAGACCGCCGTCCCCGATGTACGTGGCGACGCTGACGAGTGAGATCGACATGACGGTGGCGATCCGTACCCCGGCCATGATCACGGGGAGCGCGAGCGGCAGCTCGACGGTGAGGAGCGTACGCAGCGGGCGGGTGCCCATGGCGACGGCGGCCTCACGGGCCTTGGCGGGTACGGAGTCGAGCCCTTCGACGGTGTTCCGCAGCAGCACGACGAGCGTGTAGACCGTCAGACCGATGACGGTGGTGGTCCTGGTCAGCCCGGAGACGGGCAGCAGCAGGACGAAGACCGCGATGGACGGGATCGTGAACAGGACGTTGGAGAGCCCGAGGAGGAAGCCGCGCAGGGGCCGGACCCGGTGGGCGAGTACCGCGAGGGGGAGCGAGATCAGCAGACCGAGGAGCACGGCGGTGAGCGCGGCCTGGAGATGGGAGAGGGCGAGGGTGGTGAGATCGCCCGCGTGGTCGGAGATCCATCCCCATTCGATGGTCATACGGCTCCGCCCGGGGACGTGGCGTCCGGGGCCGCGGCGCCCGTGCTCGTCGGGGAGGCGGCTTCCCGGGCGGCCCGCGCCGCCTCCTGGTGTCTGCGGCCCGCGTGCTCGTGGATCGTCTCCCGTGAGGTGACCCCCGTCAGCACGCCCTCGGCGTCGACCCGCACTATCAGACCCGTCGGCGACGCGATCGACTCGTTCAGCGCCGCGAGCAGCGAGTCCGTGTCCCGCAGCGGCCGTACCGGCACCAGGGAGCCGGGGGAGACGGAGGTGCCGGGGGAGCCCGCGCCTTCCGGTCCCGGCCGTCGCTCCGGGGCGAGCCAGCCGAGCGGCTCGTTCCCGGCGGACACCACCAGATACGGTCCGTCGTCATACGGCCCGTCGCCGTTCGCGCCCTCGCCGTACACACCCTCGCCGTTCGCGCCCTCGCCCGGACGCGGCACCGGTTCGCCCTCCCGTACGGTCCGTACCGCCGTCGCGGCCTGCCGCGCGGGCACCTCCGCGAGCGTCGTCAGCGACAGCAGCTTCAGCTCGCGTTCCGCGCCGAGGAAGCCGGCGACGAATCCGTCCGCAGGGCGGGCCAGCAGCTCCGCGGGCGTGGCGCACTGCACCAGATGGCCGCCCGTGCGGAAGACGGCGATCCGGTCGCCGAGCCGTACCGCCTCGTCGATGTCGTGGGTGACGAAGACGATGGTCTTGTTCAGATCCTTCTGGAGACGGAGCAGCTCGTCCTGGAGCTGGGTCCGTACCACCGGGTCGACCGCGCCGAACGGCTCGTCCATCAGCAGCACCGGCGGATCCGCCGCCAGCGCCCTCGCCACCCCGACCCGCTGCTGCTGGCCGCCGGAGAGCTGGTGCGGATAGCGCTTGCCCGCCTCCGCCGTCAGCCCCACGGTCTCCAGCAGCTCCGCCGCCCGCGTACGGGCCTTCCGCCGGCCCCAGCCCAGCAGCAGCGGCACGGTCGCGATGTTGTCGAGGACCGTACGGTGCGGGAAGAGCCCGGACTGCTGGATGACATAGCCGATACCGCGCCGCAGCTCGGCGGCGTCCTGCTCCAGCACGTCCCTGCCGCCCAGCCGGATGGTGCCCGAGGTCGGTTCGACCATCCGGTTGATCATGCGCAGCGTGGTGGTCTTACCGCATCCGGAGGAGCCGACCAGGACGGTGATACCGCCCTCCGGCATCTCCAGGGTGAGGTCGTGAACCGCCGTGGTGCCGTTCGGGAAGCGTTTGTTCACCGCGTCGAATCTGATCATCAGTCGTCCCTTGCCCGGCCTGCATATAGTCATGCAGAGTTCTTGGTGTCTGAATAGAATGTCAATGCCCTGGCGTAAATCACTGGTTACGGATGGTCGCGGGGTGAGACGTAACGTCTGGAATGGAGGCGTTCGCGCATGATGTCGTCCCACATGGTGGACCCGCCGGGTACGGGAAGCCCCGCGAGCACACCCGTGAGCACGCCCCTCGTCGTTCTGGACGGACAGAGCCTCCCGGTCGCCGATGTCGTCCGGCTGGCGGACGGCGCCGCACATCCCGTACCCGGGACCGAGGCGATGAAGCGCGTCGAGCAGAGCTGGCATCTCGCCCGTGAACTGGCGGGATCGGGCCGGGTGTACGGACGCTCCACCGGCGTCGGCGCCAATCGCACCGAGGCCGTGCCCACCGAGGCCGCCGCCGGCCACGGACTGCGGCTGCTGCGCAGCCACGCCGGCGCCATCGGCGAACCGCTGCCGGCCCGTCAGGTCCGCGCCATGCTCGCCGTGCGGGCCAACCAGTTGCTCGCCGGCGGCGCGGGACTGCGCCCGACCGTCGTCACCGCGCTCTGCGAGGCGCTGGGGTCCGGCGCGTACCCCGTCGTCAACGAATACGGTTCGGTCGGTACGGGCGACATCGCGGCCCTCGCGCAGATGGGCCTCGCCCTCGCCGGGGAACGCCCCTGGGAGCACGCCTGGGAGGGCGGCGGCCCGCCTCCCGGGGCCCAGCTCCTCGACAACAACGACGCCCTCGCCCTGATCAGCAGCAACGCCCTGACGCTCGGTCAGTCCGCGCTCGCCCTGGACGAGTTGAGACGGCTCGTCGCCGCCACCGAACTGGTCGCCGCGCTCTCCCTGCTGGCCGTCGACGGCTCGTACGAGGCGTACGCGGAGCCCGTGCACGCGGCGCGCCGGCACCCCGGCTCGTACGCCGTCGCCGCCGATATGCGGCGCTTCCTCGGCGCCCCGGAACGGCCGGGACCACCGCTCGGCCGGATACAGGACCCGTACGGCTTCCGCTGTGTCCCGCAGATCCACGGCCCGGCGCGCGACGCCGCCGACGCGCTGGAGAACACCCTCGCCGTCGAGATCAACGCAGCCGCAGAGAACCCGCTGATCAGTGCCGGCACGGAGGCCGACCCGGTCCCCGCCGCCTACCATCACGGCGGTTTCTATCTTGCCCAACTCGCCCTGGCACTGGACCACTTCAGGCTCTCGCTGGTGCAGACCGCGCGGCTGTCCACCTCCCGGCTCTCCGCGCTCAACGAGCCCGCTTTCACCCGGCTGCGGCCCTTCCTCGCCGACGGCGAGCCCGCCAGCTCCGGTGTGATGATCCTGGAGTACGCCGCCGGGGCCGCCCTCGGTGATCTGCGGGCCTACTCGGCGCCCGCCTCGCTGGGCCACGCGGTACTGTCCCGGGGCGTGGAGGAGCAGGCCAGTTTCGCCTCGCTGGCGGCGCGTCAGACACTGCGCGCGGGCAGCGCGTACCGCCTGGTCGTCGGCTGTGAACTGGTCGCCGCCGTACGGGCCCTGCGCCAGCGCGGACTGCGCCCCGAGCCGGGACTCCCGGTCGGACGGGCCTTCGAGCTGGCCGAGACCGTACTCGACGAGGAGGTCGGCGACCGTCCGCTGACCGATGATGTGACGGCGGCCGCCGCGCTGCTCGACCGCTTCACCGAGCTGGCCGCCGACGACGGGCGGCCGGCCCGTACGAACGCCACCATCCGCGCGAGCAACGACCAGACCGATCAGACAGATCCGACAGATCAGACAAGGGGGATCGCATGAGCGACAGCCCTGCCGCCCGACTCCAGCAGCTCTTCGAGGGCCACCGGCTGACCCCCACCCAGCGGCGCATCGCGCACAGCATGGTGCGCCGGGCGGGGGACGCGCCGTTCCTCTCCAGCGTCGAACTGGCCGAACTGGCCGGAGTCAGCCAGCCGTCCGTCACCCGCTTCGCGGTCGCCCTCGGCTTCGACGGCTATCCGGCGCTGCGCAGACATCTGCGGGAGGTCGCGCCCGGCGCTCCCGTGGCGGGCGAGACCACCCCCAACGAGTACCAGCAGGCCGTACGTGGCGAGATCGAGAACCTGCGGCAACTCGCGGAGCTGCTCGCCGACCCCGAGCCGGTCGAGCGGGCCGGCCGGCTGCTCGCCGCCTCCCGTCCGCTGCCGGTGCTCGGTCTGCGCGCGGCCTCCTCGCAGGCGCGTGGCTTCGCCTACTTCGCGGCCAAGGTCCATCCGGACGTACGGCTGCTCGACGAGGGCGGCACGATGCTCGCCGACCGGATCGACACCGCCCGGCACGCGGGCGCGAGCACGCTGCTCTGTTTCGCGCTGCCGCGCCATCCGAGGGAGGTCGTGGAGACGCTGGCGTACGCGCGGTCGGCCGGGCTGACGGTGGTGACGGTCGCCGACTCCGCGTTCGCGCCCGTCGCCAAGCACAGCGATCTGCTGATTCCGGCGGCCGTCGGCACCGGCCTCGCCTTCGACACGGCGTGTGCGCCGATGCTGCTGGGGCGGATGCTGCTGGAGGCGATGTGCGACGGGCTGCCGGAGGCGCAGGCGCGGCTGGAGGAGTTCGACGCGCGGGCGGCGGCGCGGGGACTGTTCGTCGAATAGCTCCGTTCCGTCCCGCCTCCGTGCTGCTCCGTTCCGCTCCTCCGCTCCGTTCGGCTCAGTCCCGTGCCGTTCTCAGGAAAAGTTCAGAGAACGTCATTAATCTGCCCGCCAAACTCACCGGAACGAGGAGGCGGACAGTGGGACGCGGAGGGCAGTCTCTGGCACGGGTGGCAGTGATCGTACGGGCCGGCGCGGTCCCGCTGTGGTGGCTCGGGGTGCTCGCCGCCGGGATCGGGATCGTGTTCCCCGGACTGACCGGCCGCAGGATCGGTGTCTACGCGGGGGCGGCGCTCTTCGTGGTGTGTGCCGCGGCCGTCGCCCTCGTACACCGTCGCAGATACAGCGCGTGGGCGGAACGGACCGAGCGGGCGGGCCGGCACGACTATCTCCAGGACCGTCGGGTGACCACCCGGAACTGGCGGCGGGCCCACCGCTGGTGGCTGCTCGCGGGTTTTCTCGTGGCCGTGGCCGGTTCGCTGGCGCTGCCCGGCGCGGGCGGCGGCGCCCTGGCGGGTGCGGGCGCCGGTCTGTGGCTCAAGGCCGGCTGGCTGGGACGCCGGGAGCGGCGCGAGGACGAACTGCTCTGGGTGCGCACCGACTGGGCCGGCTCCGGCCGGCCCGTCGGCAGGCAGGTGAAGGGCTTCCGTACGACGGGTGTCGCCGCGGGCGACGCGGCGCCGGGCGGAACACGCCGTCGCTGAGCCGGGGGAGCGCACGGCGCGGTCGGCCGTCGGGGCGGCGCCGGGGCGGCTCCCGGACGGTCGCAGGGCTCCCGGACGGCCGCCGGGCGGCTGTTCCGGCGCTCCGGCTTCCGACTTCGGGACCCGGTCCCCGATTCCCGGCTCCCGGCCCCTCGGCCGCCCGCCGGGCGGGCCCCGCCGGGCCGGTGGGTACCGTACCCGTACAGGCCCATGGCCCGGGGCGGCCGGGGTCCGGCGCCGGACTCGGGCGGTCAGACCTCCAGATCGGCCTCTATCTTCATGAGCTGATGGCGGGCCATCGCCAGATTCGCGCGTGACTTGTCGAGCGCCAGATAGAGGAACAGCCCGTTGTTGCCACGCCCTTTGAGCAGCCGGATCAGGTGGTACTGGCCGCCGAGGGTGATCAGGATGTCCTCGATCTCCTCCTTGATCCCCAGCAGTTCCAGGGCGCGGACCTTGGCCCTGACCACATCGGTGTTGCCGGCCGCGGCGACCGTCATGTCGAGATCCTTGCTGCCGCCCGCCGTACCGAGGGCCATCCCGCTGGTGTAGTCGACGAGGGCGGCCCCCAGGGCTCCTTCGATGGCGGTCGTGGCTTGCTTGAGAGCCGCGTCGGTGTTGGCCATGGATGTCGTACTTCCTTCCGTTCCGGTGGAGGTCCGGGGAATTCCGGACGTCCGGGTGGTGCGTGAAGTCGCGCGAGGAGAGGGGAGGGAGAGCGGGCGGGGAGATAGGGAGCGGCGGGGAGAGAGGGGGCGGGAGGCTCAGGCGTTCTCCAGCCGTTCGAGGGCGCCGTCGACCAGTTCGCCGATACGGGCACCGGAGCGGCGGCCCTCCAGATGGAGCCGGCCCACATTGATCTTGGGCTCCGCGAGGAGCGTCAGGACCGCCGAGGAGCCCGCCGCGTACGTCGCCACATAGCCCAGCTCCCCGCGGATCACCAGCTCCCGGAATCCGCCCTGGCCCGTGGTGTCCGTGAGCCGTACGGCGACGCCCAGCGCGGCGGCCGTGAGCGCGGCCACCCCCTCGGGCTCGACCCCGGTGGTGTCCTGGGCCAGCACCAGACCGTCCGTACTGGCCGCGAGCGCGCCCGTGAGCTGGGGCAGCCGGGCCCGCAGCCGTCTGAGTTCGCCGAGCACCTCGGCTTCTGCCGTCATGAGCTGTCTCCTCTCGGCACGCGCCCGCAGAGCGCGCCTCATGACGCCGTGGCGGCGTACCGGACGGGGCAGGCGAGGCAAGGGACGGGCCGGATGAGCGAGGGCCGGATGAGCACGGACCGGATGAGCACGGACCGGAAGGGGGCGGACCGGAAGGGGATGGAGCGGGGAGTCACAGGCTTGCCTCCAGGGCGTCGCGGAGCCGGCGTAACAGGGCGATGTCCGGGTCGGCGGCGACCGTGGCGACCCAGGAGGGGACCGGCGCGGGCGGGGCCGCCGACGGTTCGTCGGGCGTCTCGACCAGTCCGGCCGCGGCCAGCCGCCGGACATCGAGCAGGGTGTGAAAGGCGGGCCGTCCCAGGGCCCACGCGATGGCCACCGGGGTCCGCACCCCGTCGGCCAGTTCCAGCAGGGCGCGCTGGCGGCGGGTGACGGCCTGACCGGGTGCGGGCCCGCGGGCCACCACGGGCGCGGTGTCGACGGCCGGATACGGCCAGACCCGGTCGAGGAGCTCGCGTCTGCGCCGTGTCTCACGCTCGACGGCCGCCGCCGGTACGGGGCGTACGGGACCGATCCAGTGGGCCACGCCGTAACGGAAGCGGGTGGGGCCGCTGCCCGGCGCGAGTGCGAAGAAGGCCGCGTCGAACAACGCGCCGAGATGGCAGATCTCCAGCTCGCCGTCGCCGAGCCGGCCGCTTTCCACGAGGAATCTGCCGACCTCGCGGCGGGCACCGGCCCGGTCGACCGCCTCCTCCCAGCCCGCGCGCGGCAGTCGGCCGCCCGCGGTGAGCAGGACGTCGATCCCGGGGGCGGCGGGGCTCTCGGCGTGCACGATGCGGCCGTCGGTGAGATAGAGCGTGCCGTGGTCACGGAGGAGGGCGCCGGTGGCGCGTTCGCCGGCCAGCCGGACGAGCATCGGGGAGACGGAGGCGGTCGGCGGCGACGGTGGTGTCGGGGGCGTCTGGGGCGTCGGGGGTTCCGGCGGTATCGCCGGTAAGGGGGCCTCGGCGGTCATCCCAGTACCAGCCGTTCCGCGAGCTGGCCCAGACGCAGCCGGGCCAGGGCGAGATTGCCGGTGTCGCGGTCGAGCCAGAGGTACAGGAAGACGCTGCTGTCGAAGGCCGTCTCGACGAAGCTGAGGATGTGATAGCCGGTGCGGCTGGTGACGATCAGGTCCTCGACGGGCGGACCCTTGTCCTGGTCGGCCGAGCCTGCGCCGTCGGCCGTTCCGGACGCCTTTCCCGACGCCGTTCCCGTTCCCGTTCCCGGTGCTGATGCCGACGCCGGTCCCGACGCCGGTCCCGACGCCGGTCCCGATGCCGGTCCCGATGCCGTCCCCTCGGCCGCTCCCGGGGCCGGCGCGAACGCGGTGTACTCCGCCGCCGCCCTGGCCAGTTCGGCCGTCTCGGCGGCGGTGGCCTCGTGGTCGCCGCCGGGCGACTCGCCCGCCGTGCCGAGGGCGAGTCCGCTGGTCCAGTCGACTATGGCCGCTCCGCGCGCCCCTGGCAGGCTCATGGCTTCCTGAAGGCATGCGTCGATTCCGGGCACGCGGGCTCCCCCTCCCAGCCGGGTGTACGGGCGCACTGCTGTACGGCAGTAACCGTGAGATTACGCAACGTCCGTGCGGGGGGAGGGAGTTCTGGCATTTTCCATAGGAACATGCGACGTGGTTCGGCCGGTCCGGGCCTGGGCTCGGGCTCAGTCGTCCAGCAACGCGTCCGCGTACGCGCCGCCCGACTCGGTGACGATCTCCTCGACCGTCTGCGGCGCTCGTACGGTCGTGAAACGCACCTCGTCCGTATCGCCCACCCCGTCCGTACCGTCGATCCCGCCCGCCCCGTCGGCCCCGCCCACCCCGTCGGCCCCGTCCGTACCGGCGCGGGGCCGCACCGTGAAGCCCTGGATGCCCGGTCTGACAAGGCTGTTGTACGCGTAGTGGTTGGTGAAGTAGTACGCGCCGGTGTCCAGCGCGGCGACGAGATCGCCCTGCTCCAGCAGCGGCAGCGCTCTGTTCTCGGCCAGCAGGTCGCCCGCGAAGCAGGCCGGTCCCGCGATGTCCTGGGCCACGTCCGGGCCGCTCTTGGGCCGTCCCCCGGCGTCGTACGCGGCGATGCGCAGCGGCCAGGACACAGGGTTGTAGACCGTGCGCGTGGCGATCTGCGAGCCCGCGTGCGTCACCGCGATGGGACGGCCTCCGGCGGACTTGGCGTACTCGACCCGGGCGAGCACCAGGCCGTGCTTGGCGAGCAGGGAGCGGCCGAACTCGGTCACCAGTCCGTAGCCGCCGTCCAGCAGCCCGGGGACGGTGTCCTTGAGCAGCCGGGCGTAGGCCGCGTACGTCGGTGTCTCCTCGTCGGAGGCGAAGTTGACCGGAAGGCCGCCGCCGATGTCGAGAGTGTCGATCTGCCGGCGCCCCGCCGCCGCGTTGATCTCCTCGGCCAGTCCGTGGAGGGCCCGTACGCCCTCGGCCATCAGCTCCAGCGGAAGGCCCTGCGATCCGGAGTGGGTGTGCAGCCGGGTCAGCCAAGGGCGGTCCAGATAGGCCTGGACGACCCAGGCGCGGGCGCCCTCGTCGCGCAGCGCGACCCCGAACTTGGACGTCGCCGTCGCGGTGGACAGCGCGCCGATGGAGCCGGCTCCCGTCTGCGGATTGACCCGTAGCCCGAACGGGGACGTGGTCCCGCCCGAGCCGACCAGGGCGTCGATACGCGCCAGCTCCTGCGGGTTGTCGGCGTTGACGGCGATCCCGAGTGCGATGGCCTCACGCAGTTCGGCGGTGGTCTTCGCGGGGGAGTCGAGGACGGTGCGGTCGGCCGGTATCCCGGCCGCGCGGGCGAGCGCCAGCTCACCAGGGCTGGCGACCTCGGCGCCGATGCCCTCAGCGGCCAGCAGACGCAGTACGGGCACGAGCGCGGTCGCCTTCACGGCGAAGGCGTGCAGCACGGCGGTGCCGGGAGCGACGACCTCGTCGAAGGCGGCGCGGAGCGCGGCGGCCGAGGACCGGATTCCGGCCACATCGAGCAGCGCGAGCACCGGCTCGGCCTCGCTGATCAGCCCCTGTGCCACCGCCGCCCGTACGGCCAGGTCACGGCGGGCCGCCGCGCCGGTGCGGCCGGTGTGTCCTGCCCGTCCGGGCGCGGATCCGGCCGGATGGCGATCCGTACCGTGCCGGCTGTCGTGTCGCGCGCCGTGATCCGCGCTCTGACTGTTGTGCTGAACCGAGGCCATGGACTCCAGCCAATCATCCGGCGGGCGCCCACGCAGCGGTTGACTACAAGTATTCATCAAGCCAGGATGTGAATAGATCGGCCAACAGTCCGTCGGGTCGCGGACTCCCCGAGGGGCGCCGGACCCAGCGAGGACCGGCGGACCCGCCGAGGATCGGCAGACCCACCAAGGAGGAGGCAACGCCATGTCGGGACCCCGCCCCGTACGGGCACCGCGCGGTACGGAACTGAGCGCCCTGGGATGGCAGCAGGAAGCCGCCCTCCGCATGCTCCAGAACAATCTGGACCCCGAGGTCGCCGAACACCCGGACAAGCTCGTCGTCTACGGGGGCACCGGCAAGGCCGCCCGCGACTGGCGCTCCTTCGACGCCATGGTCCGTACCCTGCGCACGCTCAAGCAGGACGAGACGATGCTCGTCCAGTCCGGCCGTCCCGTGGGTGTCATGCAGACCCATGAGTGGGCGCCGCGCGTGCTGCTCGCCAACTCCAATCTGGTCGGCGACTGGGCGAACTGGGAGGAGTTCCGGCGGCTGGAGGCCCTCGGGCTCACCATGTACGGGCAGATGACGGCCGGGTCCTGGATCTATATCGGCACCCAGGGCATCCTCCAGGGCACCTACGAGACCTTCGCGGCCGTCGCCGCGAAGCGGTTCGGCGGGACACTGGCCGGGACGATCACCCTCACCGCGGGTCTGGGCGGGATGGGCGGTGCCCAGCCGCTGGCCGTGACCATGAACGACGGCGTCGCGATCTGTATCGACTGCGACCCGCGCGCCATCGACCGCCGGATCGAGCACCGCTATCTCGATGTGCGCGCCGACAGCCTGGAGCACGCCCTCCGGCTGGCGACCGAGGCCCGGGACGCGCGCCGGCCGCTCTCCATCGGACTGCTGGGCAACGCGGCCGAGCTGCTGCCCCGGATGCTCGCCGAGGGCGCCCCCGTCGACATCGTCACGGACCAGACCTCGGCGCACGACCCGCTGGCGTATCTGCCGCTCGGCGTCGACTTCGGCGACATGGCCTCGTACGCGGCCGAGAAGCCCGCCGACTTCACCCTGCGCGCCCGTGAGTCGATGGCGCGGCATGTCGAGGCGATGGTCGGCTTCATGGACGCGGGCGCCGAGGTCTTCGACTACGGCAACTCCATCCGGGGCGAGGCCCAACTCGCCGGATACGACCGTGCCTTCGCCTTCCCCGGCTTCGTACCCGCCTATATCCGGCCACTCTTCTGCGAGGGCAAGGGCCCCTTCCGCTGGGCGGCCCTGTCCGGCGAGGCGTCCGACATCCACAAGACGGACAAGGCGATCCTCGAACTCTTCCCGGAGAACGAGTCGCTGCACCGCTGGATCAGGCTGGCCGGCGAGCGCGTCCGCTTCCAGGGTCTGCCGGCCCGGATCTGCTGGCTCGGCTACGGCGAGCGCGACAAGGCGGGCGAGCGCTTCAACGACATGGTCGCCTCCGGCGAGCTCGCCGCGCCCGTCGTCATCGGCCGCGACCATCTCGACTGCGGCTCGGTCGCCTCCCCGTACCGCGAGACCGAGGCCATGCTCGACGGGTCCGACGCCATCGCCGACTGGCCGCTGCTCAACGCCATGGTCAATGTCGCCTCCGGTGCCTCCTGGGTCTCCCTCCACCATGGCGGTGGCGTCGGCATGGGCCGCTCGATCCACGCCGGCCAGGTCACGGTCGCCGACGGGACGAGGCTCGCGGGCGAGAAGATCCGCCGGGTCCTCACCAACGACCCCGGCATGGGCGTCATCCGGCATGTCGACGCGGGCTACGACATCGCGGAATCGGTCGCCGGGGAACGCGATGTGCGGATCCCCATGCGCGAGGACGAAGCCCCCGCCACGGCCACCGACGGCGTCCCGGCATGACCTCCCGCGGCCCCGACGACACACTCCCCGAGCCGGCCGAGGCCGCCCCGGCCGGGCGGGCGTCCGTGCCGGCCGGGGGCGGTACGAGCCCGCCCTCGTTCCATGAGATGTGGCGTGATCTCGTCCCTCTCGGACGTGATCCCGGCAGCGGCGGCTACCGCCGCTACGCCTGGACCGCCGCCGACACCGACTGTCGCGCGTGGTTCCGCGCGCAGGCCGAGATCCGCGGGCTGGTCCATGAACTCGACCGCAACGGCAACCAGTGGGCCTGGCTGGGCGATCCGCTCGCCGGGGACGCCGTCGTCACCGGCTCGCATCTCGACTCCGTACCCGACGGTGGCGCCTTCGACGGTCCCCTCGGTGTCGTCTCGTCCTTCGCCGCGCTCGATGAACTGCGCCGCAGGGGAGCGCGGTTCACCAGGCCCGTCGCCATCACCAACTTCGGTGACGAGGAAGGCGCGCGCTTCGGGCTCGCCTGTGTCGGCTCCCGGCTCACCGCGGGCCGGCTCACCGCCGAGAAGGCCTATGAGCTGCGCGACGGCGACGGGGTCCCGCTGCCCCGGGCGATGGAGGCGGCGGGACACGATCCGTCCACCCTCGGGCCCGACCCCGAACGGCTCGCGCGTATCGGCGCGTTCGTCGAACTGCATGTCGAGCAGGGCCGCGCTCTCGATCTCTCCGGCGACCCCGTCGGTATCGCGTCCGCGATCTGGCCCCACGGCCGCTGGCGGTTCGACTTCCACGGTGAGGCCAACCACGCGGGCACCACCCGTCTCGCCGACCGCCGCGACCCGATGCTGACCTACGCCGAGACCGTGCTCGCCGCCCGCCGCGAGGCGGAACTCGCCGGGGCCCTCGCCACCTTCGGCAAGGTCTCCGTCGAGCCCAACGGTGTGAACGCCATCCCCTCCCTCGTCCGTGGCTGGCTGGATTCCCGCGCCGCCGACCAGTCCGTCCTGGACACGGTGGTCGCCGGGATCGAGTCCGCCGCCCGCGCCCACGCGGACCGCGCCGGTATCGAACTGCGGGTCGTACGCGAGTCCTTCACGCCCGTCGTCGAGTTCGAGCACGCCCTGCGGGACGAACTCGGCAAGATCCTCGGACAGCGTCCGGGCGCCCGGTCCGCCGTCCCCGTCCTCGGCACCGGCGCCGGACACGACGCGGGTATTTTGTCCGGCTCCATCCCCACCGCCATGCTGTTCGTACGGAACCCCACCGGTGTCTCGCACTCCCCGGCCGAGTTCGCGGCCGAGGACGACTGCGTGGCCGGGGTCCTGGCACTCGCCGACGTACTGGAAGGACTCGCGTGCACATGACGCAGCCGACAGCGGCAGCACGCCCGGAGCCACCAGGCCTGGAACCGCCACGCCTGGAGCCGTCCCACCCGCGGACGGCACACCGCCCGGAGACGGCCCGCCTGGAGACGGCCCGCCCGGAGACGGCCCGCCTGGGGGCGGCACCGGCGGCGGAAGCGCGTCCCCAGGCAGCGCGTCCCCAGTCGGCGCGTCCGTCGGCGGCGCAGCCGAAGCGGGCCCGGCCGACCGCGGCGCCGGGCAGGACCCGGATCATGACTCCCGCCGAGATCGCGGAGGCCGCCCGGGTCACCGGCGGCGGCACACCGGAGACACGCACCGCACCGGGCACCCACCGGGCACCCGACGTCCTGTACTGGCTGGAACACGCCTGGTACGACAACCATGTCGAGCCCGGTGTGACCGTCGGCGCCGCCGCCGGCGACGGCCGGATCACCGAGGTGCGCACCGGCGTCCCGGCCCCGCCCGCCGGCGCGACCGTTCTGCGCGGACTGACCCTCCCCGGTCTGGCCAACACCCACTCCCACGCCTTCCACCGCGCCCTGCGCTCCACCGTCCAGGTCGGCTCGGGCACCTTCTGGACCTGGCGCGAGTTCATGTACGGCTTCGCCGCCCGGCTCACCCCGGACTCGTACCACGCGCTCGCCCGCGCCGTGTACGCCGAGATGGCGCTGGCCGGCATTACGGCCGTCGGTGAGTTCCACTATGTCCACCACGCGCCGGACGGCACGCCCTACGCCGACCCGAACGCGATGGGCGAGGCCCTGATCGCGGCCGCCGCCGAGGCCGGGATCCGGATCACGCTCCTCGACACCGCCTATCTCTCCGCCGGCCTCACCAAGCACCGGGGCGGGGCGCCCCTGGAGCGCCATCAGCTCCGCTTCTCCGACGGCACGGCCGACACCTGGGCCGAGCGTGTCTCCGCGCTCAAGGACAGCGACCACGCCTTGATCGGCGCCGCCATCCACTCCGTACGCGCCGTCCCCGCCGAACAGCTCGCCACCGTCGCCGAATGGGCCGAGGCGCGCCGGGCCCCGCTCCATGTCCATCTCTCCGAACAGACCGCGGAGAACGACGCCTGCCTCGCCGTCCACGGCCGCACCCCCACCCGGCTCCTCGCCGACCACGGTGTCCTGGGCACACGCACCACCGGGGTCCACAACACGCATCTCACCGACGAGGACATCACCCTGCTGGGCTCCAGCCACACCGGCACCTGTATGTGTCCCACCACGGAACGCGATCTGGCCGACGGCATCGGCCCGGCGTCCCGTCTTCAGCGCGCGGGCTCGCCGCTGTCCCTCGGCAGCGACAGCCATGCCGTGATCGACATCCTCGAAGAGGCCCGCGCGATGGAGCTGGACGAACGGCTGCGCTCGCGCCGCCGTGGCCACTGGACGGCCGCGTCCCTCCTGCACGCCGCCACCGCCGGAGGCCATGCGGCGCTCGGCCGGCCGGAGGCGGGCCGGATCGAGGCCGGCGCGCTCGCCGATCTCGTCACGATCGCGCTGGACTCGGTCAGAACAGCGGGCCCACTGACCCGGCTCGGTGCGGAGACCGCCGTATTCGCCGCCTCCGCTGCGGATGTGCGCCACACCGTCGTGGGCGGCCGTCATCTCGTACGGGACGGGGTCCACGCGCTCGTGCCCGATGTGCCCCAGGCCCTCGCCGAGTCCATCGCTGCCCTGCGCGGCTGACGGCTCCCCCACCCCCGACATCCCCCGCACGCCTTACAGAGCCCAGGCCGCCCAGGCCCCCCGAGCCGCGCGGACCGAAGCCGCCGGAGGAGAGAACCCCCGCCATGAGCACGACCACCACCATGACCGCGGCCACGGCCACGCCCACGTCCACCGTCATCACCAACATCGCCGGTCTGGTCACCAACGACCCCTCCCTCGGTGACGGAACCCCCATCGGTCTGATCCAGGACGCGGCCGTCGTCATCGACGGCGACCGCATCGCCTGGGTCGGTGAATCAAGCAAAGCACCCGCCACTGACAACGCCGTCGACGCGGACGGCCGGGCCGCCGTCCCCGGCTTCGTGGACTCGCACTCCCATCTCGTCTTCGCAGGTGACCGCACCGAGGAGTTCAACGCCCGGATGTCGGGACGCGGCTACGCCGCGGGCGGCATCCGCACCACCGTCGCCGCCACCCGCGCCGCGACCGACGCCGAGCTGGCCGCCAATGTCGCGCGCTATCTCGCCGAGGCACTCCGCCAGGGCACCACCACGCTGGAGACCAAGTCCGGCTACGGGCTGACCGTCCAGCACGAGGCCCGCGCCGTGCGTATCGCCTGCGACCACACCGACGAGGTCACCTATCTCGGCGCGCACATCGTCCCGCCCGAGTACGCCGACGACCCCGCCGCGTATGTCGCCCTCGTCACCGGCGAGATGCTCGACGCCTGTGCTCCGTACGCCCGTTGGATCGATGTCTTCTGCGAACAGGGCGCCTTCGACGGCGACCAGGCCCGCGCGATCCTCACCGCGGGCCTGGCGCGGGGCCTCCAGCCCCGTGTCCACGCCAATCAGCTCTCCTACGGCCCCGGGGTGCTGCTCGCCGTCGAGCTCGACGCCGCCTCCGCCGACCACTGCACCCATCTCACCGACGCCGATGTGGACGCGCTGGCCCACAGCGACACCGTGGCGACCCTCCTTCCCGGCGCGGAGTTCTCCACCCGCGCCGTCTGGCCGGACGCCCGCCGTCTGCTCGACGCGGGCGCCACCGTCGCGCTCTCCACCGACTGCAATCCGGGTTCGTCCTTCACCTCGTCCGTGCCGTTCTGTATCGCCCTCGCCGTACGCGACATGGGCATGACCCCCGACGAGGCGATCTGGTCGGCCACCGCGGGTGGCGCGGCGGCCCTGCGCCGCCAGGACATCGGTCGTGTCACCCCCGGTGCCCGCGCCGACCTCGTACTTCTCGACGCCCCGAGCCATGTCCATCTGGCCTACCGCCCGGGAGTCCCCCTGGTCTCCTCCGTCTGGCGTGGCGGCCTGCGTATGTTCTGAGCGGGAAGAGGAACCGGCCGGTGACCGGCCGCGTCCGGATCAGCCCTTCAGTACGGCGACCTCGTCCATCCTCGGTCGCAGCCGCTGTACCGCGCGCGTCTTCGCGTACGGCTTCAACCGCCGCCGCATCGTCTCGAAGTGCTCGTCCCCGCGCGCCGAGGACACATGCTCGTAGTCGTCCAGGAACTGCCACCAGCTCCCGCACGCGGCTTCGAGATGGCCCAGTTCCAACTGGCGCTGCGCCAGCACGGCCAGGAAGTGCACCCGGCCCTGGCGCTCGTTCTTCTGCTGTGCCTTCAGGGACTGCTGGAGCGCGGAGATCGAGCCCGGCAGGTCCTTGAACTCGTAGAGCACGTGCGACACATGGAAGAGATAGGCGGTCTGGTCGTAGCCGCCGATGGACTCGCGTCTGTTGTCCGCCTTGGTCAGCGCCGTCTCGGTCTCCCGCAGCCGGGTGAAGGCCTGGCGCTTGTCGCCGACCATCGAGGCGGCGTGGGCCTGCTGTCCCGACAGGAACGCCTGGAGGCGCGGCTCCGCCTTCGAGGACGCCTCGGCGGCCGAGTCGGCGAGTTCCAGGGCCCGTCTGCCGTAGCCGAGATTGGACGCCTGGAGGGACATACCGCGCAGGGTGCGGCAGTAGGTGACATGGTCCTCGGCGGCGCCCGCCAGTTCGAGCGCCCTGAGGTAGTAGCGCTGACCGAGCCCGTGCGCGCGCTCGTACATCGCCATCCACCCGGTCAGATAGACCAGATCCGACGCGGCGGCCAGCATGTCGTTGCGTACCCTTTCCGCGGCCTCCGCTTTCAGCCATGGCATCACGGTGTTCACCAGGAACGCGGCGGCCATCGGGCGGGCGTGACCGCCTCCGAGTTCATCGAGGATGTTGGCGATCCGGTCCGTCATCGTCCGTACGGCCTGCACCTGGGGCGCGCCGATCCGGACCGTCCGCTTCCCCGGTGCGGCCGGCGGCGGAGTGGCGGCCTGTGCCAGATCCGGGAACAGGGGCACCACGACGGCGGCCGAAAACAGCCCCGCCGCGATCAGGCCACGACGTGACGGATCCATGTCCGCCCGCCCCATGTCGACGAGTTCCTCAAGGGTGTTGACGCGAGCCGCCGGATCGTCCGGGGCGGCGTGCATGGACGTTTGTGCGGACCCGTGTACGGACCCCTGAACGGACGTACGTGTCGAGGAGAAGCCGGCCGACGCGACCGTGAGCCCCGCCTCCGAGTGGGTGACCGGCCGGTTGAGCTTCCGCGCGAACGCCTCCAGTATCAGGGGTCTGACCTGCTCTTTCGGCATGGTGCCCGCGACCCAGTGGGAGACGGCGGACTGGTCGTAGCGAAGCTCGAGACCGGCTTCGGCACCCATGCGGTTGATGATTTGCGCGAACTGCGAACGGGACCACTTCGCCTGCTCAAGCAGGCAGGCCAGCCCGGTATTGGGTGTGCGTGAGTTACTCGCCATGCTCTCAACTCCCCCAGTGCGTTCATGGCTTTCATTCTCAGACCTGCTTCCACGGTACTCGTGGAGGCTGATAACGCGGTTTTCTCTTCGTAGACGCCGATCACACGAAGACGGGGGCCAAGGTGACCACAGTGACAGACCACAGAGCCGGCAGCACAGACGAAAACGCGCACACCGAGGCCATGGCCCACGATGCCACTTCCATAGCCTCGGCCTTCGACGCGATCGCCTTCGACGCCGATCGTGCCCTGGCTCCCCATCGTCTGATGCCCCCTCCGCAGGAGATCAGCGATCTCACCGAGCGGCTCATCACCCATGGGGCGCGGCTCGTGGGTCTCGTCGAGAGGGTGCCCGAGGCCGAGCACACGGTGCGGGCGAAGGGCGCGCTCAAGGACTGGTACGACCTGACGGAGAGCGGGCCCGGCGACGGGGCCATGGCCGACTGGGTCTACATGCGGGCCATGGCACGGATGTGCCGCACATTCATGGACTATCTGCGTGAGCGCGAAGGACGAGGCCGCCCATGACTCCCGAAGCGAAGCATCAGACGTGGTTCGTCGTCGCGGTCTGCACCCTCGGGCTCACGATCGCCCTGGCCGTGGGACTGCGTCTATGACGCCCCGACGGTGTCTATGACCACCCGAGATGAGTACGGTCCGATGAGTACGTGAGCTGACAACCACAATCGAACATACGGCGGACTACCCGAGCACCACGGGCAGTTCGCGCACACCGTTGCCCACGAAACTCCGCTGGCGGGGCAGTTCCTCTTCCGTGACCGCGACCTTCAGGCCGGGGAAGCGGGTGAACAACTGCCTCAGGGCGATGGTGGTCTCCATCCTCGCCAGAGGAGCCCCGAGGCAGTAGTGGACGCCATGGCCCAGGGAGAGATGACGGGTCATGGCGGAGGACGGGCGGCGGGCGAGATCGAATCGGCCGGCGTCCGGGCCATGGACCGACGGATCGCGGCCGGCCGCCGAGTAACCGGCCAGCACGGGAGTGCCCCGGGGAATCAGCGTGCCGTCCACGGTCAGATCACGGGTCGGATAGCGGAACGGGAAGTAGCTCACCGGACTGTCCCAGCGCAGGGTCTCCTCCACCGCGTCCGCCCAGTCGGCGCGGCCCTCCAGGAGCAGTTCGAGCTGGTCACGGTGGGCGCAGAGGGCGCGGACGGCGTTGGTGATCAGATTGAGGGTGGTCTCATGTCCCGCGATGATCATCAGAAGCAGGGTGCCGATGAGTTCGGACTCGCTGAGCCGGTCCGACCGGTCGCCGCTCGTGGGCGTATCCGCTCTCGCACCGGCGTCGGCGTCAACGTCGGTGTCGGCACCGTGATCGGCGGCGGTGCCGTCCTCCGCGCGGACGGCTATCAGCGCACTGGTGAGATCGTCGCCCGGCCGCGCCCTGCGGGAAGCCACCACCGCGCCGAGCACGGCCACCATCTCCCGGTTGGCGGCCATCGCCTCCTCCGGGCCTATGTCCGTGCTCACGAGCTGGGTCGACAGGACATGCAGCCGGTCCCTGAACTCGGCGTCCACACCCAGCAGTTCACTGATGACGCTCATGGGGAGCGGCAGCGCGAAGCGGGCGCGCAGATCGACGGCGCCGCCGCGCCCGGAGTCCGTCCCCGCCGCGTCCGCCAGACCGTCCAGCAGCTCTTCCGTAAGGCGCTCGATACCCGGCCGCAGAGCCTCCACCCGCCGGGCCGTGAACACCTTGCTCACCAGCGACCGCAGCCGCCGGTGGTCCGCTCCGTCCGCCGTCGTCATGCCCCGCACGGTGGCGAAGGTCTTCAACGGCCAGCCGTCCGGAATCCGCCCCTCGCGCAGCGCCGTGAAGTGCTCGGCGCCCTTGGCGACATCCGGGTGGCCGAGGAACTCCCTGAGCGCCTCGTGCCCCAGCACCGCCATGGCCGGCACCTCGCCGGGGAGCACGACCGGGGCCACGGCTCCCCTCGTCAGCAGCGCGGCGTTGGCGGCATGGGGGCAGCCGCCCGTCGGGTCCATCCGGTGCGACGTGAGCAAGGGGACCTCCTCCCGGGCGACTGCTTCGATCTACGCGTGATGCGATCCTATGAGCGATCGGACCGCTTCGGACAGTAGTTGTTCAGCCTCTGGCGAATGGTCGCCGGGCCCTATCCCGGAATGATTTGGGTCGGTACCGTCCTTTCGGTGGGGTTGGGGACCGGGGGGTCGAAATGAGTGACGTACGCAGTGCCGCGCGCCACCGGGCGCGCATCCGAGTCGCCGAGCCGGGAAGTCTCGACGAGACCGAGATCGACGCGTGGCGGGCCTTGAGGGCCCTGTCCGGCGCGCCTGCCAGTCCCTTCATGGAGCCGGAGTTCACCCGCGCCGTCGGCCGCGTCCGGCCCACCGCCCGGGTGGCGGTGGTGCGGGAGCATCCGGCCGAGGACGGCGCGGGGGGCGTGTCCGGTTATGGCGGCCCGCGTGCCGGCGAGCCCGTCGGTTTCTTCCCGTACGAGACAGGACCGTTGGGGCACGGCAGGGCCATCGGCCTCGGTGTGTCCGATGTGCAGGGAGCCGTGTTCCGCGACGGCCTGCGGCTGTCGGCGCCCGAGCTGCTGAAGGCCTGCTCGCTCTCCGCCTGGGAGTTCGACAATCTGGAGGCGGGACAGGAGCTGTTCGCCCCCGCCACGGCCGAGGAGTTCGAGTCCCCGGTCATCGACGTCCGTGAGGGATACGAGGCGTACGAGACGGCGCTGCGCGCGCGGTCGCCCAAGTTCCTCAGGACGACGAGCGCGAAGGAGCGCAGGCTCGGCCGCCAGGCGGGCGAGGTCCGCTTCGTCTTCGACGAGCGCGATCCGGCGGCGCTGCGCCGGCTCATGGAGTGGAAGTCCGCGCAGTACCGCAGGACGGGCCGCCGTGACCGTTTCGCCAAGGAGTGGATCAGCGCGCTCGTACGGCAGTTGGCCGAGACACGCGCGCCGGGCTGCTCCGGTGTGCTCTCCGTGCTCTATGTCGCGGACCGGCCGGTCGCCGCGCACTTCGGGCTGCGTTCGCGCACGGTCCTGGCCTGCTGGTTCCCAGCGTACGACCCCGCGTTCGCCAAGTACTCCCCGGGGCTGATCCTGCATCTGCGGATGGCCGAGGCCGCCGCCGGGGCGGGGATCCAGGTGCTCGATCTGGGGCGCGGGGCCGCCGAGTACAAGGACGCGCTCAAGACCGGCGGAGTGCGGGTGTACGAGGGCTCCGTGGCGCGGCCGGGCGCGCGGGCGGCTCTGCACTGGCTCAGCCGGGAGCCGTCCCGCAGGGCGCACAGCTTTGTGAGGAGCCGGCCGAAGCTTGCCGGATACGCGCAGCGCACGCTGAACCGGGTGGGCCGGCTGCGGGAGAAGTGACGGCGGGGGCCGTATCACCGACGGGGGAGCCGATGACCAGCACGCCCAGCACGCCCAGCACATCACCGTCCGCGTCGACATCCGCGTCGACATCCGCGTCGACATCCGCGTCGACATCCGCGTCGACATCCGCGTCGACATCCGCGTCGACATCCGCGTCGACATCCGCGTCGACATCCGCGTCGACATCCGCGTCCGCGTCGAGGGCGACGGCGACGTCGTATGCGTCCGGCGGACCGCCGCCGGGGTTACGGGAGTTACCGCCCATCGCCGTGGCCGAACTGGACCTCGATCCCGACGGCCCGGACGGCCCGGTGCTGTCCTTCGGCCCGGCGCTCGGCGGTCCGCCTCCGGGCGCCGGGGACATCTTCGCGCTCGTCCGGCTCCGGGGCCGCCCCATCGCCACCGTGCTCGGTCATGTCGGGGCGGACGAGGATCCGGCGGAGGTCCTCACGGCCGTCTTCCGCGCACGGAAGGGTCCGTACGGTCCGCCCGCACCCGCAGAGCCGACGCCCGCGAAGCCGACACGCGCGGCCCCGACGCCCGCGGAGCCCGTACGCGAAGCGCCCGTACGCGAAGCGCCCGCGTACGGAGCGCCCGCGCCGCCCGCGGCCGTGGTCACCGCGCCTCCCCGTACCACCGTCGTCGTGGCCACCCGCGAGCGCGCCGGACAGCTCGCCCGTGCCCTCGACTCGCTCCTCGCGCAGGACCACCCGGACTTCCGTGTCCTCGTCGTCGACAACGCGCCCGTCACGACCGCCACCCGCGATCTCGTCGAGTCCCGCTACGCCGGCCGCGTCGACTACGTCCAGGAGCCGCGCCCCGGTCTGGCCGTCGCGCACAACAGCGGTGCCGCCGCCGCCGACGGCACGGTCATCGCCTTCACCGACGACGACGTGATCGCCGATCCGCACTGGCTCACCGCGCTCACCACGCCCTTCGCGGCCGATCCCGGCCTGGGGTGTGTCACAGGACTGATCCTTCCCGCGCGGCTGACCACCTCCGCGCAGATCCTGCTGGAGAGCCATGGCGGCTTCGCCAAGGGCTTCGAGCCCCGGCTGTACGACCCGGCGAGCCCGCCCGCCGACGAGCCGCTCTTCCCGTTCACCGCGGGCAGCTTCGGCTCCGGCGCCAATATGGCCTTCCGCGCCGAGGCACTGCGGGCCGTGGGCGGCTTCGATCCCGCCACCGGCACCGGCACCCCCGCCAGGGGCGGCGACGACCTCTACGCCTTCGTACGGATCCTGGCCGAGGGGCACCGGCTGCGCTACGCGCCCGAGGCGCTCGTCTGGCACCACCACCGCGAGACCTGGCAGGACCTGCGGAACCAGGCGTACGGCTACGGCGCGGGTCTGACCGCCTATCTCACCGCGATCCTGGTCAGGCACCCGGCGCTGCTGCCCGCGCTGCTCGCCAAGCTGCCGCGCGGTCTCGCCCACGCCCGCGCCATCACGGCGCACCGTCCGGATCCGGCGGGGGATCCGGCGCCCGGGACCCATGGCGCGCGGGCCCATGCCTGGCCGCGCGACCTCTCCCGGCTGGAGCGGCGGGGAATGCTGTACGGACCGCTCGGCTATCTGAAGGCGCGGATACGGGTACGCCGTCAGACGGACGGCCGTACACAGCCACGCGGTGAGGCACAGCCACGCGGTGAGGCACAGCCACGCGGTGAGGCACGGGTACGCCGTCGGGCACGGGTACGCCGTCGGACAAGCGGGGGGCGGTGATGAGCGACGGCCCGCCCGCCCCCATTCCGGTCCTCCTGTATCACGCGGTGATGGACGACCCGCCCGCCTGGATCGCCGAATTCACCGTCACCCCAAGGGACTTCGCCACCCACCTGGACGCCGTCCTCGCCAGCGGCCGTACCCCCGTCACGATCAGCGCCCTGACCGGCCGTGGGACGACGGGTGGCATGCCCCTGCCGCCCCGGCCCGTCGTGCTCACCTTCGACGACGGATTCGCCGATCTGCCGGGCCCCACGGCCGAGGCGCTCGCCGTCCGGTCCCTGCCCGCCACCGCGTATCTGACCACCGGGGCGATCACCCCGGGCCTGACCAGCCTGCTGCCGCCCGCGCCGATGATGACGCTGGCCCAGGCGCCCGCGCTGGAGCGGTACGGGATGGAGGTGGGCGCCCACACCGTCACCCATCCCACGCTCGACACCCTCCGCCCCGCCGATCTCCACCGTGAACTGCGCGACGCGAAAGGCACGTTGGAGGACACGCTCGGCCATGAGGTCGCGCATCTCGCCTATCCGCACGGCTACAACAGCCGCGCGGTGCGCCGGGCCGCCGAGCGCGCGGGATACGCCTCCGCCGTCGCCGTGCGCCACGCGCACAGCTCGGAGCGGGACGAGACATACCGCGTCTCCCGGCTCATCGTGCGCCGTACGCACACCGCGGCGGACGTGGCGTCCTGGATGGCGGGCGGGGCGGCGGACGGCGAGCGGGCCAGGACGGCCCCCTTCCCGGACTCCCCGCGCACGCTGGGGTGGCGGCTGTACCGCCGCGCGCGGGCCCGGATACATGGGCCCGAGTTCGCCGGATAGAACCGAAACAAACGCGTTGAGAATTCCTATACTTCGCTTCAGGGACAGCGGCGTGACGGCCGCGACCACATCTGTGGGGGGAGTCGCACTGTGCAACAGCCCGTGCCCACGCCGGTCGAGGGGAGCGGCGAGCCCCCGCCCGAGCCCGCCCCTGCACCGGACGCTCCCGTGTCGGATGCCCCTGTGCCGGACGCCTCCGCGTCGGATGCTTCCGTGCCGGACGTCCCCGTGCCTGATGCCCCCGCGTCGGACGCTCCCGCGCCGGACGTCCCGGTGGCGGAGCCCCTCGCCGCGCACCGTCGCGGATCCGGCCCCGCGACGGCCCTGTTCCGTCCCCAACTCCTGCTGACCTGGCTGCCATTGGTGGTCGCGGCGGCGCTGTGGAGCTGGTCGTTACCCCGGATCGACTTCCACGGCATGGGGGACTTCGGGCTCCTCGACCGGTTCCCGATCGCCTTCTACGCCGCGCCGGTGGTGCTCTCGGCCGGCTTCCTGGTCAGTCTGCGCCGCGCGGGCACCGCTCCCTGGTGGCCGCTGACCTACTGCGTCACCCTGCTCCTGGCGCTCAAGGCGCCGCCCGCCCTGCTCTACGACTCGGTCCGCTACGCCTGGGCGTCCAAGCACGACGCCGTGATCGCCCGGCTGCTGGCCGAGGGGACCGTACACCCCACCGTCGAACTCTCCGGCGGGATGTCCGCGTACGACCAGTGGCCCGGCTTCTTCTCGCTCAACGCCGCGCTCGTCCGCGCCTTCGGGGTGGAGGGCGCGGCGGTGTACACCAACTGGGCGCCGGTCGCGTTCGGGCTGCTGACGATGCCGGTCCTGATACTGATCTACCGCACGTTCAGCGACGACTGGCGTCTGGTGTGGACGGCGGTCTGGATCTTCCAGCTCGCCAACTGGGTCGGACAGGACTATCTCTCCCCCCAGGGTTTCGCCTATCTGCTCTTCCTGACCGTGTTCGCCGTGGTCGTACGGCACTTCGTACGCCCGGGGGCCGCCGGCCGGCTGCGCGACCGGCCGGATCTGGACCCGGCAGCGGCCTCCGTCCCACCGCCCACCGGTCTTCGGCAACGGGCGGTCGGTGTGGCGCTTCTCGCCCCGCTCGTCGCGGCGGTCAACGCCTCGCACCAGCTCACCCCGGTCATGCTCGGTATGACCCTGATGGCCCTCTGTCTCACCCGGCGCTACCGCAATATCGGGCTGCTCGTGGTCACCGGCGTCATCATGCTCGTCTGGGATCTGACGATGGGCCGGGTGCTGTTCCTGGACACGCTCGGCACGCTGCGCGACACGGCGGGCGATCTGCTGAGCAACTCCCGTGCGGGGTTCGCCGGTGAACCGACCGGCCCCGGGCCCGAACTGGTCGGCGACGCCAACATCATGATGGTGGCCGTGCTCGGCATTCTGGCCGGTACGGCGGTGCTGCTGCGGCGCGCGCTGACCCGGAGCGCCCTGCCCCTGCTGCTGGCCGCCGCCGCGCCCGTACCGCTCTTCGCCGTCAACGACTACGGCGGCGAGATGCTCTTCCGCGTCTATCTGTTCGGGCTGCCCGGCACGGCGTTCTTCGCCGCGGCGGCCCTGGTGCCCACCGTCGCGGGGACCGGCGGGGCGCGGCGGCTGGCCCGTGGGACCGGCGCGGTGGCGCTGCCCGTGGCGCTGATCGCCCTGCTGGCGGGCTTCCTGCCGTCGTATTACGGCAAGGAGGCGATGCAGTACGCGCCCCCCGCGGAGACCGCGCTGGTCAGACGGGCGTACGACCGGGCTCCGGAGGGTGCGCTGATCCTGGCCACCACCGGGTCCTTCCCCGGTGCCTACTACCGCTACGACCAGTACGAGCGCTGGTTCTTCACCGAGCAGGAAGTGCCGGAGAACCTGAAGATGCTCCGGGATCCGGTCGGCTATCTCGACGCGGGCATTCCGGAGGGTCGTCCGGCCTATGTGATCCTCACCCGGACCCAGGAGAGGGCCACGACCGGCGAGGGATATCTGCCGTACGGCGGCTTCGCCCGGATGAGCGAGGCGCTGAAGGCCTCGCCGCTGTTCCGGGTCGTGGAGGAGAACGAGCACGGGCTCGTGCTGGAGCACATAGCGGATCCCGCCGCCACCACCACGGTTACGGCTGACCGATGACGCACGAGGAGGAGGCAGCCGCCGTGACGGACATCGAGAAGCCGGCCGACTCGCGGGCACCGGGACCGCCCCTGCTACGGCTATGGCTCAGAGCCGCCCTCGCCCTCTCCGGTTGGGTGGCGCTCGCCGTCACGGCGCTGCCCGGCGGCTCCCCCCTGCGGTGGCTCCCCGTCCTGCTCTTCGTCACCTTCGGTCCCGGATGCGCGCTGCTCCTGCCCCGGCCCCCGGCCGAGCGCACCCGGCCCGGCGGCGCCCTGCTGGAGACGGTCGCACTCGCCGCGCCCCTGAGTCTGTCCCTCGCCACGCTCACCGCGACCGCGCTCTTTGTGCTGGAGAGCTACTCGGTCACGTTCTTCCTGGCCTCGCTCGCCGCCTTCTGCACGGTGGTGGCGCCCCTGCCCGCCGTACCGCTGCCCGCCGCGACCCGGGAGGCCGCGGCTCTACGGGCCACCGAGCGCCTCAAACCGGGCCCCTGGAGGGGCCGGTGACGGGTATACCGACACGGCACCGGGGCAAGAGCGGGCACCGGTCCACCCATGTCGCGCTGATCCTGGCCGCCGCCGGGGCGCTGCTCGTCGGTCTCGGGATCGGCGCCACCGGACCGGGGGACCCGGCGCGGGGCGCACGGTGCGCGGCCGGCCCCGCGCTGGAGCCGCCCTGCGGGGCCTGGTGGGGCGCGTATGTGCCGTACGCGGAGAACGGTTCGCTCAAGGACGCGGTGTACGGCTTCGAGAAGAAGATCGGACGCAAGCTGGATCTCGTCTACAACTACCACGACATGTCCAACACCCCCCGGGACGGTGTGCTGCTCACCCCCGACGAACGGGAGCTGGGCCGGGAGCGGATGCTGATGCTGGCCTGGGAGTCCACCGTGTGGACCGAGCCGCACCACGAGAACTGGACCGAGACCCAGCTCGGCTGGCGCAATGTCGCCGCCGGGAAGTTAGACGAGGAGATCATCGATCCGCAGGCCCGCCGTCTCAAGGCGTACGGCAAGCGCGTCTTCTTCTCCTTCGACCAGGAGACCGACTTCCGCACCCCGGACGCGGGCACGCCCGAGGAGTTCATCGCCGCCTACCGCCATATCCACGACCGCTTCGAGAAGCTCGGTGTGGACAACGTGGTGTGGGTGTGGACGGTCTCCGGCTATCTGGGCAACGCCGAGCTGATGAGGTCGCTCTATCCGGGCGACGAGTACGTGGACTGGATCGGCATGGACCAGTACAACTACTTCGCCTGTCATGACTCCACGAACTGGCTGGACTTCGAGCGCAGCCAGCGGCCGTCCTACGAGTGGCTGCGCGCGCATGTGTCCGACCGGAAGCCGATCATGCTCGCCGAGTTCAGTACGGCGCCCGATCCCGCCCGTCCCGGCCGGCAGCGCGGCTGGTACGAGAAGATCCCGGAGGTCGTGCCGGCCCTCCCGGGTGTACGGGCGCTGGTGCACTGGAACCGTCCCGTACCGGGCCGGCACTGCGATCTCACCGTCGACAAGGGCCCGGCGCTGGAGGGTTACCGGGAGGCGGGCCGTGACCCGTACTTCCAACAGCCCGTTCCTTCACGGTGACGGCGACGGCGTACGGGGGCGGCGGCGGGGGCGTACGGCCAAGGCCGACGCCGTCACCGCGCACAGTCCGGCCGTCACGGGCAGCGCCACCGTCGCGAACGGGTGCTGCGCCGCCCAGCCCGCCACGGCGAGCACCCACACCACGCCCGCCGTGATCCGTCCGTCCGTGCGGAGCGCCCACAGTGTGACGGCGGTCAGCCCCAGACACAGCAGTTGCAGGGCGATGGGCAGGGCCCGCAGCGCCGCGTCGGGAAGGTCCGCGACGAGCGCGTGCCAGGGACCTGACGCCCGGTCGGGCGGCACGCCCAGGAGCGGGGGCGCCGAGTGCAGCGCGGCGAAGGTGATCAGCGGTGTCAGTGTGAGCAGCACCCGCCCCGGCCGGTCGAGCGAGACGGCGGCGCACTGGACGACGATCAGCAGGATGCCCGCGATCAGGGTGAACGGCGGCAGCACATCGAGAAGCTGGCCGCCGGAGAGCTGATCACGGCCGATGTCCTCGGCCCGTGCGAGCGGAGACCAGAACAGTCCGCACGCGATCCCCAGCAGCAGCCACAGCAGACTGACCGTCCGGCTCTCGTCGGCGGGTGCGGACGCGGGCGCAGGTTCGGACCGCCGGGCCCCTGTGCGTTCGGACGCGGATATGGGGAGGCCGAAGGCCGGGGTCGCGGTGTCGTGCACACCGTGCGGATACGCCGCGCGCTCCGCCCAGGTCGTGCCGTACTCCGCCCGCTCCCGTGACGCCTCCTCGGTCGTGTCCCGACGGCGCCTGGCGGCCCTGCGGGCCCACTCGGTGCCGTACTCGTCCGTGCCCGCTCCCCGCCCCGCCGTCCCCTGTCCCGCTGCCTGGCCCGTCCCCTGTCCCCGACCTGATCCCCGCCTCCGACGCCAACCCCAACCCCGCCCCTGCCCCTGCCCCCGCCCCGTACGGTGACCGTCCCGCAGCGCCGCCCGCAGCCCCGGCGCCGCCACCAGCGCGACCAGCGTCATGGACAGCAGCACCGCCAGCCCCGCGCCCGAGATCCCCGCGGGGCCCAGCAGGAACAGCGCGCTGCCGAGCACGAGTACACACATGACGCCCTGGAGGGCCGCGAGCATGCCCGTACGGCCCTGGACCCGCAGCACCCCGATGTACAGCTCCACGACGACCCGGGGCAGCGCGGCGGCGGCCAGCAGCCGCAGCACGGTCGTGCCGTTGCGCGCGTAGTCGTCCCCGAAGGGCGCGAGGACCTGCGGCGCGAACAGCACCAGCACCAGCACCACGGGCACCAGCAGGAACGTCATCCGGCGCAGCGCCCCGCGTACGCCCTCGGCGAGCCGGTCCGGACTGTGCGAGGCGTGCGCGGTGAGCGAGGAGGCCATGTTGATGGCCATGAACTCCATCGTGCCGCCCACGGTGTAGGCCGTGTAGAAGAAGGCGTTGTGGGCGGCGTCGAAGCGGACCGCGACCATCACCGGCAGCAGATTGATCATCGCCAGGCTGAACAGCGCCCCGACCGAGTCACCCGCCAGGAACCGCCCGATGTCGGCGGGCCGCGGTGGCTCCCGGTCCCGGTCGGCCGCCGCCTGCCGGGGGATGAGCCTGCGGAAGACCAGCCAGCCGAGCGGCAGTACGGAGAGGGCGATGGCCGCCGCCCAGGAGACGAAGACCCCGAGAACGGGCAGCGCGCCGGCGAACACGATGAGCAGCAGCAGTTTGCCGATGGAGAAGACGGCGTTGCCGACGGGCACCCAGAAGGCCTTGCGCAGCCCGGTCAGCACACCGTCCTGGAGGGTCAGCAGCGCCCAGGCGACACAGGACGCGGTGAAGACGAGGCCCGCGGTGACACCGTCGAGCGGCGCGTAGGACGGACCCCATAGATCGAGGGTCAGCAGAAACACCACGCAGGCGACGCACACGACCAGTGAGCTGATGGTGTAGGCGCGCCACACCAGGGGCCCGGTGGCCCGGCCGGCCCGGGGGACATAGCGCACCACCGCGCCGATCATGGTGGTGGCGGTGATCGAGGCCAGCAGCCGCATGGCGGCGATGGCGGCCGAGCCCTGTCCCACCGCCTCCTCCGTGTAGTAGCGGGCGGCGACCAGCCAGAATCCGAGGCCCAGGGCGGCGGAGACACCGGTGGAGAGCATCAGGGCATAGGCGTTGCGGAACATCGAGTCGCCGCCGCCGACGAGGGAGTCGGTCCGTGTCCGCCGTGTCCGCCGAGTCCCCGGGGAGCCGGGTGCGGAGTCCGCGGGATCGGCGGCCGGCTTCCCTAACCGGGTGGTGTCAGCCACCGCCGCCGAACCCCTCGCCGCCGAGCCCTCCTCGCTCCAGGTGCCGTTCCTCCACCCGTTCCCCGGGCCTTACGTCCGGGCGCTTCGCCGGCCGGGCGCCCAGCGCGGTGAGAACGGAGATCACCCGGTCCGCCCGGCGCGGGTCGACCGGCAGGGCGTGCCGCGCGAACCAGGCGGCCGGTTCCGGGGAGGGCGAGGGATCGGTGAAGGCGTCGCCCGCGTAGACGTCCAGCGGCGGATCGTAGAGATACCCGGTGGTGACACGATGCCGGGCGAGGGCGGCGACGGCCGCGTCCCGGTCCTCGACCAGCAACGGCACCCGGAACAGCGGCTGTACGGGTACGAGCCCTCCGCCGCCGCCAACTCCGCCGCCGACCCCGCCGCCGATCGCGCCAACTCCGCCGCCAACTCCGCCGACCGGGCCGCCCCGGGGGCTGCCCCACGGGGTGGCCAGCAGCTTCTCCGTACCCCGCCGATGGGCGTCGAGCCGTTCGTCGAGGCCGGTGAGCAGCCGTTCCGTACGTCCGAGCCGTACCCGGCCGGGCCGGAGACGGTAGTCGTGCAGATCCACCCGGACCCAGGGGTGAAGGGCCGTGAGACCAGCCCCGCCGTCGATCGCCCGCCTCAGTTCGCCGGGCCGCAGCGGCATCCGGATCTCCGCCCGCTCCTCCTGTCCGAGCAGCCTCAGCGCGGCCCGCGCCGCCCGTACCAGCCGCAGTCCGCGGACCCCGGCCTCGGCGTACGGGCGCAGCGCGTAGGTGAGTTCGGAGAGGAGACGCGACGGCTCCAGCAGCGCGTCCCGGGCCGCAGTCATGTCCCGACGCGACGCCGGATCCGCCACCGTGAGGAATCCGCCGGTCCTTGCCCCCACATGTTTGGAGAGACTGAACACGGACGCGTCACCGAAGCTCCCGACCGGTCGTCCCGCCACCTCGCTGCCCAGCGCGTGCGCGGCGTCCTCGATCAGCGGAATGCCCGACGCGTCGCACCGGGCGCGCAGTTCGGGCGCCGGATCGGGGTTCCCGTACAGATTGGTGGTCAGTACGGCGGACAGTCCGCGCCAGTACGCGTCGGGCACGGCCGACAGGTCGAGAGACCCGTCCCGCGCGTTCAACGGCGCCTGTACGGGACGCAGTCCGGCCGCGAGCACCACGAAGAAGATCACGTCATCGTTGACCGGCGACATAAGGACCCGTCCACCGGGCGGGCACCAGTGGCGCAGCGCCACATACAACCCCAGACGGCATGACGGCACATACACACATTCCCTGCCCAGGCGCTGCCGCATCAGTGTCTCCAGCGCCGCGTACGCCGTACCGGCGTCGTCGTCCACCGAGCGCACCGAGTGCTCCGCCGGGCAGCCCTCCCCACGAGCCATTCCGTTCCCCCCTGCCCCCGGCTCAATGTGTCCCATACCGGACGAGCCGTCAATAACGCCGAAGGGCCCGCCCTGTGCGCGGGCGGGCCCTTCCGGGGACGGGGACGCGGCGGCCGTGGCCGCAGGCGGGCGCTACTCCTCCAGCGTCAGACCCTTTCTGAGCCTGGTGAGGGTGCGGGAGAGCAGCCGGGACACATGCATCTGGGAGATGCCGAGTTCCTCGCCGATCTCCGACTGCGTCATATTGGCGACGAAGCGCAGGGAGAGAATTTTACGGTCCCGTTGCGGAAGGCCCGCGATCAGCGGCTTGAGCGACTCGATGTACTCGATGCCTTCGAGCCCGTGGTCCTCGTAGCCGATCCGGTCCGCGAGCGAACCCTCGCTGTCGTTCTCCTCGGGCTGCGCGTCCAGTGAACTCGCGGTGTAGGCGTTGCTCGCCGTCATGCCCTCGACGACCTCTTCCTCGGAGATGCCGAGGCGCTGGGCGAGTTCACCGACGGTGGGCGCGCGGTCGAGCCGCTGCGCCAGTTCGTCGCCCGCTCTCGCGAGGTCGAGCCGGAGCTCCTGGAGTCTGCGCGGGACACGTACCGACCACGACGTGTCGCGGAAGAAGCGCTTGATCTCGCCGACGACGGTCGGCATCGCGAAGGTCGGGAACTCGACACCGCGGCTCAGCTCGAACCGGTCGATGGCCTTGATCAGGCCGATCGTGCCGACCTGGATGATGTCCTCCATCGGTTCGCTGCGGGTGCGGAACCGGGAGGCGGCGAACTTCACCAGGGCGAGATTCAGTTCGACCAGGGTGTTGCGGACGTACGCGTGCTCGTACGTGCCCTCTTCGAGGGACTCCAGCCGGGCGAAGAGCGTCTTCGACAGGGCCCGTGCGTCCATGGCCCCGACTTCGGCGAAGGGCGGGATCTCGGGCAGATCCGCCAGGCCGTCCAGGCCTTCCAGGTCCGCCGGGTCCGTTGAGTCTGTCGGGTGCGCTGAGTCTGTCGGGTCCGCCAGGCTCTCCGGGACTTCGGGAGCCGTGGCCCGATGGGTGGGGGGCGGGGGTGACATGGTCTCCTCCATCGTTCTCGGCATATGGCTGCCGACGCCAGTGCGTGTTCGAAGCGGTGTGCGGCGCCTCCAAGCCGGCCGTGTCGGGTGTGTCTCTTCCAGCCATACCGGTTCACCAGGGGTCGTTGCAAGTGTAAATTGCGCTGTTTGCCCGTAATGCTGGGGACTTGGAGTACCGGGTAACGTGTGAAAGGCGTAATGTTCGACCGGCGATGGCATCTGACAGACGGCATCCGACAAGGCGAAGAGGACGGACATGGACCGCCAGACGGTCGGTAGCGCGAACCGGGGCCGACTCCGGATCGGGGTTCGGGCCGAGGGCCGGAGCGAGATAGTGACAGTGGCCGGTGAGCTCGATCACCACACGGCCGAACTGTTGCAGACGCCTCTCGACGACGCCCTCGAACGGGGCCAGGCACGCCTGGTGATCGATTGCTCCCAGCTTGAGTTCTGTGACTCCACCGGACTCAATGTGCTGCTCGGTGCCCGTCTCAAGGCGGAGGCCGCCGGGGGAGGGGTCCATCTGGTCAGCATGCTGCCCGCCGTGGCGCGTGTCTTCGAGATCACCGGCGCGGACGCGGTGTTCACCGTCCACGACTCGATCGAGGACGCCCTGACCTGACCGATCCGGCCGTTCCGGCCGACCGACCGGGCCGGCCGGGCCCTGCCCGGGGCGCCTCTTCCGGCTCACGCGCTCCTCCTGTTACCCGTGTCCTGTCATCCGCGCCACGGTTTCCGTGGCGAGAAGTGGGTGTTGTCACGATTCGGAGGGGCAGAAGACCCCCGGCGGGCCCGCACAGGAATCTCGCACTGTATGTATGAACTCGTGAATTGGTGAATCGGTGAGGTGAAGCGCTGATGAGCACCACCCGGCAGCCTCGGCCGGGCGACTTCGGCCCCGAGTCGGACGCGGAACAGCCTTCCGTGCCGTCCGACGTACGGGTGCGAACGCTCGCGCTCTCCGGCGCCAGCGGTGTCGTTCCGCTGTCGCGCGACTTCACCCGCCAGGCGCTCCACGACTGGGGATGGCTCCCCGCGTCGGCCGCGGACCGGCGGGCGGCGGCGGAGGACGTGCTGCTCGTCGTCTCCGAGCTGGTCACCAACGCCTGTCTGCACGCGGAGGGGCCCGAGATGCTACGGGTCACCTACAGCGGCAAGGTGCTGCGGCTGGAGGTCACGGACCGCGGTGCGGGACAGCCGGCGCCCCGCACCCCGCACCGCGCGGGACGGCCCGGAGGCCATGGCATGTTCATCGTCCAGCGGCTCTGTCTCGACTGGGGTGTGATCAGGACGCCGGGCGCCGTCGGCAAGACGGTCTGGGCGGAGCTGGCCGCGCCGCCGACGTAACGCGCGTATACGTGCCGCAAAGCGCGCAGACGCGCATAAAAGCGTGTAAGCATACGCAAACGTGTGAACGTATGTGAACTCGCGTACGTCGGTGCCGCCGCACTTCCGGGGGCGCGGCGCCGTCATCTCGCTCGTCCCCCGCGGGCGGCTCAGTGGATGTCGCCCATCAGGGCCCGCACCTTCCCGCGGTACAGGAAGACCGCGCACCCCGCCGCGACGGCGAGCACCGCCTCCAGGCCCACCACCCCCGCGCGGCTCAGATCGACTCCGGCGATGGAGAGCATCCCGGTGACCGAGTCGCCCGCGGTGACCGCCAGGAACCAGACCCCCATCATCTGGCTCGCGTACTTCACCGGCGCCATCTTCGTCGTCACCGACAGACCCACCGGCGAGACGCACAGTTCCCCGACCGTCTGGATCAGATAGATGCCCACCAGCCACATCGGGCTGACCGGCGTGCCGTCGCCGGACATCACCAGCGGGACCAGGAAGAAGAAGAACGAGACACCGACGAAGAACAGCCCGGCGGCGAACTTGGCCACCGTGCTGGGCTCCTGGCCCCCGCGGTTCAGCCAGAGCCAGAACCAGGCGGCGACCGGTGCCAGCGCCATGATGAAGACCGGGTTGAGCGACTGGTACCAGGAGGTCGGGAACGTCAGCCCGAAGAGTTGGCCGTCCGCCTTCGTCGTACCGAACGCCTGGACCGTGGAGCCGCCCTGGTCGTAGATCATCCAGAAGACGGCGGCGGCGACGAAGAACCAGATGTATCCGGACATCCTGGTCTGTTCGGCCGGGGTCAGCTCCTTGTCCCGTTTGATCCGGATCAGCACCCCGGCCGGGATGGCGACCCCGGCGAGCGTCAGCGGGACCATCGCCCAGTTCAGGGTGAAGTGGCCGCTGAGGCCGGCGACACCGTAGAACACCGCGGCGATCAGCAGCCAGACCGTGCCCCTGCGCAGCCAGGTCGCGCGTTCCTCGCGGGAGAGCGGGGTGGGGACGACGCTGCTGCGCGGGCTGAGATGCCGCGTACCGAGCAGGAAGACCAGCAGGCCGATGCCCATACCGACGGCGGCGAGGGCGAAGCCGAGATGCCAGTCGTACTTCTCACCCACGGTGCCGATGACCAGCGGGGCGAAGAAGGCACCCATGTTGATGCCCATGTAGAAGACGGTGAAGCCGCCGTCCCTGCGCGGGTCGTCGGTGCCCTCGTAGAGATGGCCGACCATCGTGGAGATGTTCGCCTTCAGCAGGCCCGAGCCCAGTGCCACCAGCGCCAGTCCGGCGAAGAAGCTCTTCGGCCCTGGCAGGGCCAGTACGAGATGGCCGGTCATGATCGTGCAGGCCGCGATCGTGACCGTTCTGCGCGGACCCCAGACCCGGTCGCCCAGCCAGCCGCCCGGCAGGGCCAGCAGATACACCATGGACAGATAGATGGAGTAGACGGCCGTCGTCGTGGCCAGGTCCATCCCGAGCCCGCCGGACCGGAGCCCCTTCGACGCGTCGGGGCCGCCGGAGAGCAGATAGATGGTCAGCAGGGCCCTCATGCCGTAGAAGCTGAAGCGCTCCCACATCTCGGTCATGAAGAGGGTGGCCAGTCCGCGGGGGTGGCCGAAGAAGGTCTTCTCGGGGCCCGTGGGGAGACTGGGTGAGTCCTTCGCCAGGCTGGACGCCATGGGTCGTTCCTTCCGGGGCGTGCTCCATGGGCGCAGCCACCATACGACAGGACAGGGTGGTATATGAAGGGACTTGGGGGGTGAATCATAGGTAATGATGGAATAACATACTTGCATTCGAAGGTAGATCATGGGATCGAACCTTGGACCCGCAGGCCTCGCCGAGCGCGGCCCGGGGGCCGCCCGGTGCGGTCTACCATCACCACATGACCCGTGTACTGCTCGCCGAGGACGACGCTTCCATCTCGGAGCCGCTGGCCCGCGCCCTGCGCCGGGAGGGTTACGAGGTCGAGGTCCGCGAAGACGGCCCGACCGCGCTGGACGCCGGACTCCAGGGCGGTGTGGATCTGGTCGTGCTCGACCTGGGCCTGCCCGGTATGGACGGCCTCGAAGTCGCCCGCCGGCTGCGCGCCGAGGGCCACGCCGTACCCATCCTGGTGCTGACCGCGCGTGCCGACGAGGTGGACACCGTGGTCGGACTGGACGCCGGCGCCGACGACTATGTGACCAAGCCGTTCCGGCTCGCCGAACTGCTCGCCCGGGTACGGGCGCTGCTGCGGCGCGGCGCCGCCGACTCCGCCCCGGCCCCCGCCACCCATGGCGTACGGATCGATGTCGAGTCGCACCGCGCCTGGATGGGCGACGAGGAACTCCAGCTCACCGCCAAGGAGTTCGACCTGCTGCGGGTCCTGGTCCGGGACGCGGGCCGGGTCGTCACCCGTGACCAGCTCATGCGCGAGGTCTGGGACACCACCTGGTGGTCCTCGACCAAGACCCTCGACATGCATATCTCCTGGCTGCGCAAGAAACTCGGCGACGACGCGGCGAACCCGCGCTATATCGCCACGGTGCGGGGCGTCGGCTTCCGCTTCGAGAAGAGCTGAGTTCGAGCAGAGCCGAGTTCGAGAAGAGCTGAGAAAGAGATCCGAGAAGCGCCGAAGAGGCGCTGCGGCAGAACTGACGTCTCGGGCCGTCGAACGCGTCACCCCGCCCGGAGGGCAGCACCATGCGCCGTCGTCTGATCAATTCCACGCTCGCCGTGGTGCTCGTCGTCATCGCCGTGTTCGGGGTCTCGCTCGTCATCGTCGAGACCCGCACGATCAGCAACAGTGCCCAGGAGAGCGTGGAGACCGAGGCGGTGCGTCTGGCGAGCATCGTCGACAGCCGGCTGCTCGGCGGCGACAACATCACGGCCAAGGTCCTCTCCGAGCAGATCGACCGGACGCGGTACGCCAGGATCGAGATCCCCGGCCGGGCGCCCGTCGAGATCGGCACCCGTCCCACCGGCAGCGTCATCCGCGGCACCGCCGACGGCGAGGAGGGCGAGGCCGTCACGGTCGAGGAGCCGCGCTCCTCGATCAACCGGGAGGTCGGCAGAACCCTGCTGATCATCGGCGCGGTGGCCCTGCTCGCCGTGATCGCCGCCGTTCTGCTGGCCGTACGGCAGGCGAACAAGCTGGCCTCGCCGCTCACCGATCTCGCGGAGACGGCGGAGCGCCTGGGGTCGGGCGATCCGCGCCCCCGGCACAAGCGGTACGGGGTGCCCGAGCTGGACCGGGTCGCCGATGTCCTCGACTCCAGCGCCGAACGCATCGCGCGGATGCTCACCGCCGAGCGGCGGCTCGCCGCGGACGCCTCGCACCAGCTCCGTACGCCCCTGACCGCGCTGTCCATGCGGCTGGAGGAGATCTCCGCCACCGACGACCTGGACACCGTGAAGGAGGAGGCGATGATCGCGCTGACCCAGGTGGAGCGGCTGACGGACGTGGTGGAGCGGCTGCTCACCAACGCCCGCGATCCGCGTACCGGCTCGGCCGTCGCCTTCGATCTCGACGAGGTCGTCAAGCAGCAGATCGAGGAGTGGCGCCCGGCCTATCGCAGCGCCGGACGCGCCATCGTCTGCTCGGGACGGCAGGGTATGCGGGCCGTCGGCACCCCGGGCGCGGTCGCCCAGGTGCTCGCCGCGCTGATCGAGAACTCACTGATGCACGGTGGCGGTACGGTCGCGCTGCGTACCCGGGTCACCGGCAACCAGGCCGTGATCGAGGTGACCGACGAGGGCCCCGGCGTACCGGCGGATCTCGGCGCGCGGATCTTCGAGCGGACCATCAGCGGCCGCAACTCCACCGGGATCGGGCTGGCCGTGGCGCGCGATCTGGCGGAGGCGGACGGCGGGCGGCTGGAGTTGCTCCAGCAGCAGCCGCCGGTCTTCGCGCTCTTCCTGAGCCGTGAGGCCGGTGCGCGCAAGACGCAGAAGGATCAGGACCGTCCGGTCCGCTGACGCGCCCGCGCCCGCGCACGGGCCGTGTCCGCCGCGTTCGCTGTGTCCGCCGCGTTCGCCGTGCCCGCCGCGTTCGCGGTCTCCGTCGCGGGCGACCCGGCCGCGGGACCGGTCCGCCCGGTGCCCGGCAGAGTCCTGAACACCCAGGTGCGGTACGACCAGAAGCGGAAGAGCGTGGCGACACCGATGCCCAGGAACTTGAACACATTGCTCTGGAGCGGGGTGTCCCAGTCGAATCCGTAGGTCGCGGTGTAGAGCACGCCGTTCTCGATCACCAGACCGACCGTGCTGAACAGCAGGAAGAGCGAAAGCTCCTTGGTACGGCGATTCTTGTCGCGGTCGCGATAGGTGAAGTAGCGGAAGCCCACGTAGTTGAAGGCGATCGCCACGACGGTGGCCAGGACGCTGGCCCGGACCACGGGCAGGGGGGTGGTGTGCCGTACGAGATTGAAGACCAGGAGATTGACCAGCAGACCCGCGCCGCCCACCGCGCCGAACTTGGCCACCTCGCGTACGAGCCGGTCCAGTCGCACGCGGAGTGCGCCCCGTTCGCTCATATGCCTGTTCAGCCCCGTCCGGGTCGGCGTCAGTTCCGACCATGCTAACCAGCGCCTCTCACGGCCGCCTGAGCGACTGTACGTGAAGGAAAACGCGACGTTACGTGACCGGTTGTGGCGGTGTGTGACGGGCGATGGTGGGTAGTGGTGGCGGGCAGGGGGCGTACCGGGCGGCGGTCGGCGCGGGCGGACGGGCTCCCGTGGACGGCGGATACCCTGGGAGCGTGACGTTCCCGGTAGTCGGCATGGTCGGCGGCGGTCAGCTCGCCCGTATGACCCACGAGGCGGGTATCCCCCTCGGCCTCAGATTCAAGCTCCTCAGTGACACGCCCCAGGACTCGGCGGCCCAGGTGGTGAGCGAAGTCGTGATCGGCGACTATCGCGATCTGGACACGCTGCGTGACTTCGCACGCGGTTGCGATGTGATCACCTTCGATCACGAGCATGTCCCGATCGAACACCTCCGTGCCCTGGAGGCGGACGGCATCCCCGTCAGGCCCGGCCCCGACGCGCTGGTGCACGCCCAGGACAAGGGCGTGATGCGCGCGCGTCTCACCGAGCTGGGCGCCCCCTGCCCGCGCCACCGCGTCGTGGCCGATCAGGCGGATGTCGCGGCCTTCGCGGCCGAGGTGGGCGGCTTTCCCGTGGTCCTGAAGACGGTGCGCGGTGGCTACGACGGCAAGGGCGTCTGGGTCGTGCGGTCCGAGGAGGACGCCGAGCAGCCGTTCCGGGCCGGGGTCCCGGTGCTCGCCGAGGAGAAGGTCGATTTCGTACGGGAGCTGGCCGCGAACATCGTGCGCTCGCCGCACGGCCAGGCCGTCGCGTACCCCGTGGTCGAGTCGCGGCAGGTCGACGGGGTCTGTGACACGGTCATCGCGCCGGCGCCCGGTCTGCCCGACGAGCTGGCGGGCGAGGCCCAGCGGCTCGCCCTGCGGCTCGCCGCCGAGCTGGGAGTCGTCGGCCATCTCGCGGTGGAGCTGTTCGAGACCCGTGACGAGGACGGGACGCCCGGCATCCTCGTCAATGAACTGGCGATGCGCCCGCACAACTCCGGGCACTGGACCCAGGACGGCGCGATGACCTCGCAGTTCGCCAACCATGTGCGGGCCGTGCTGGATCTGCCGCTCGGCGATCCGCGCCCGCGCGCGCCCTGGACGGTCATGTGCAATGTCCTCGGTGGCGACTATCCCGATATGTATGCCGCCTATCTGCACTGTATGGCCCGGGACCCGCAGTTGAAGATCCATATGTATGGCAAGGACGTGAAGCCCGGCCGCAAGGTGGGGCATGTCAACACCTACGGCGACGACTTGGACGACGTGCTGGAGCGCGCCCGCCATGCCGCCGGTTACCTCCGAGGAACGATCACCGAATGACCTCCTCTCTCGCCGGACCACTTGTCGGCGTCGTCATGGGCTCGGACTCCGACTGGCCCGTCATGGAGGCCGCCGCGAAGGCCCTCCACGAGTTCGAGATCCCGTACGAAGTCGATGTCGTCTCCGCCCACCGGATGCCGCGCGAGATGATCGCGTACGGCGAGCAGGCGGCCGGGCGCGGGCTGAAGGCGATCATCGCGGGCGCGGGCGGCGCCGCCCATCTGCCGGGCATGCTCGCCTCGGTGACCACGCTGCCGGTGATCGGTGTGCCCGTACCGCTCAAGTATCTGGACGGTATGGACTCGCTGCTCTCCATCGTCCAGATGCCGGCCGGGGTCCCGGTCGCCACGGTCTCGGTGGGCGGCGCCCGTAACGCGGGGCTGCTGGCCGCCCGTATCCTCGCGGCCCACGACCCCGAACTGACCGCCCGGATGCGGGAGTTCCAGCAGGAGCTGAACGAACAGGCGACGGAGAAGGGCAAGCGGCTGCGGGCCAAGGCCGAGGGCGCGGAGCACTTCGGGTTCGGACGGTGAGCGCCGTGAGCGCGCCGGGCTCTCCGGACACCGCCCCCGCCGCCGCCGAGTTCCTCGCCCAGGCGATCGGACTGCTCTCCGAATTCCCGGTGGTGGACGGGCACAACGATCTGCCGTGGGCGCTGCGGGAGCAGGTCCGCTACGACCTGGACCGGCTCGACATCGCCGGGGATCAGTCGGCGCGGCTGCACACGGACATTCCCCGGCTGCGGCGCGGTGGTGTCGGCGGACAGTTCTGGTCCGTGTACGTACGGTCCGGCATGGCCGGTGACGACGCGGTCAGCGCGACGCTCGAACAGATCGATGTGGTCGGCCGGTTGATCGCCCGCCATCCGCGCGATCTGGTCCGCGCGCTGACGGCGGACGACATGGAGAGCGCGCGCCGCGACGGCAGGATCGCCTCGCTCATGGGTGCCGAGGGCGGCCACTCCATCAACAACTCCCTCGCGACCCTGCGCGCCCTCCATACCCTGGGTGTCCGCTATATGACGCTCACCCACAACGACAACAACGCGTGGGCGGATTCGGCGACCGACGCCCCGGGGGTGGGCGGGCTCTCCGCCTTCGGCCGTGAGGTGGTCCGCGAGATGAACCGGACCGGCATGCTGGTCGACCTCTCGCATGTGGCCGTCACGACCATGCGGGACGCGCTGGCCGTGACCGAGGCGCCGGTGATCTTCTCGCACTCGTCGGCGCGGGCGATCTGCGACCACCCGCGCAATGTCCCGGACGAGGTGCTGGAACTGCTGCCCGCGAACGGCGGGGTCGCGATGGCCACGTTCGTACCGAAGTTCATCCTCCCCGCGGCGGTGGACTGGACCCGGGCGGCGGACGAGAACATGGAGGCGCACGGTCTGCATCCGCTCGACACCACGCCCCCGGCCATGAAGATCCATGAGGCCTTCGAGGCGGAGCGTCCGCGTCCGGTCCCGACGGCGGCGACGGTCGCGGACCATCTCGACCATATGCGCGAGACCGCCGGTATCGACCACATCGGGATCGGCGGCGACTTCGACGGTACGGCCTTCACCCCGCGGGGCCTGGACGATGTCTCCGGCTATCCGAATCTGATCGCGGAACTCCTCTCCCGCAAGTGGTCGACGGCGGATCTCGCCAAGCTGACCTGGCAGAACTCGGTGCGCGCACTGCGCGCGGCGGAGGACACGGCACGCGGCGCCCAGACCGTACGGGGCCCGTCCCGGGCGACACTGGAGGAACTGGACGGCGAACCGACGGCCTGACGCGCCCTACCGAGGCGCGTGCGGTGCGCGCCTGCGGCGCGGGTGCGGTGTGTGGGTGGTGCGGGTGCCGGGGCACTCCGGAGGTACATGTCCGGACGGCATGATTTACGCCGCGTGCGGGTCGGTTTGTTAGGTGCGGCTCGGTGTGCGGCACAAATCACGCTTTAGTGTCCGGACACGCACCTCCTGCGACCCCGGCCCCCTCCCGCCCGGACCCCGGCTTCCCGTCCGGTCCGGGTCCACATCAAGCCCGTCCGGCGATTGAGGACGGAACCGGGCTGCGGAGACGTGCCGGTCCCGGGCGGAAAAGTCACGCCCGGGGGCGGCCCATCGCCCGGTAGGTCCAGCCTGACGCGCGCCAGCGGGCCGGGTCCAGGGCGTTGCGGCCGTCCAGGATCAGGCGGCGGGTTACCGCCTCGCCCAGGACCTCCGGGTCCAGCTCGCGGAACTCGCGCCACTCCGTCAGATGCAGCACCGCGTCCGCGCCCCGCACCGCCTCCACCGCGGAGTCCGCGTACCCCAGCGTCGGGAAGACCCGCTTCGCGTTCTCCATGCCCTTGGGGTCGTACACCGTCACCTGGCCGCCCTGGAGATGGATCTGCCCGGCGACATTGAGCGCGGGGGAGTCCCGTACGTCGTCGGAGTCCGGCTTGAAGGTCGCGCCGAGCACGGCGACCCGCTTCCCGAGGAAGGACGAGTCGCCGCCCACGGCCTCCCGGGCCAGCTCCACCATGTCGCGCCGGCGCCGCATATTGATCGAGTCGACCTCGCGCAGGAAGGTCAGGGCCTGGTCCGCGCCCAGTTCGCCCGCGCGCGCCATGAACGCGCGGATGTCCTTCGGCAGACACCCCCCGCCGAAGCCGATCCCCGCGCGCAGGAACTTCCTGCCGATCCGCTCGTCGTAGCCGAGTGCCTCCGCCAGCTTCACGACATCGCCGCCGGCCGCCTCGCAGACCTCCGCCATCGCGTTGATGAACGAGATCTTCGTGGCCAGGAAGGAGTTCGCGGAGGTCTTCACCAGCTCGGCGGTCGGGAAGTCCGTCACCACGAACGGCGAACCGTGTCCGATCGGCTTCGCGTACACCTCGCGCAGGATCCGCTCCGCGTGCTCGCCGCGGACACCGGCCACGATGCGGTCCGGGCGCAGGGTGTCCTGTACGGCGAAGCCCTCGCGCAGGAACTCCGGGTTCCACGCCAGCTCCACCTCGCGGCCCGCGGGCGCCAGTTCGGTGATCCGGGCCGCCAGCCGCTCCGCGCTGCCCACGGGCACCGTGGACTTGCCGACGACCAGCGCCGGCCTGGCGAGATGCCTGGCGAGGCTGTCGACCGCGGAGTCGACGTACGACATGTCGCACGCGTACTCGCCGTGCTTCTGCGGGGTGTTCACACAGATGAAGTGCACATCGCCGAACTCCGCGATCTCCGCCCAGTCCATGGTGAAGCGCAGCCGGCCGGTCGATCCCCCGATGCCCGCGACATGCTTGCGCAGCAGCTCTTCCAGGCCGGGTTCGTACATCGGCACCCGGCCCGCCGAGAGCATCTCGATCTTCTCGGGGACCACATCGAGACCGAGCACCTCGAAGCCCAGCTCCGCCATGGCCGCGGCGTGCGTGGCGCCGAGATAACCGGTGCCGATCACTGTGATCTTGAGGGCCATGGGGTGCTCCAGGGGACGCGGGCGGGGTGCGGGCCTGAGCATAGCCGCGTGTCACGGGACCTCCGCAGGGGCGCTGTCCCCGTGCCGTTCCCGCGCTCCGGGGCTTGTCGGCAACGTCACCTATGCCTGTGGGAGTCCGGCCCCTAAAATTGGGTTACTTAACGGTAGTTAGCATCTTGGGGAGTGAAAGACCGTGGCCGGATCGGCTGATTTCGACCTGTACCGCCCGTCCGAAGAGCACGACATGCTCCGCGAGTCCGTGCGCGCGCTCGCCGAGGCGAAGATCGCGCCCTTCGCCGCCGCGGTCGACGAGGAGGCCCGTTTCCCGCAGGAGGCGCTGGACGCGCTGGTCGCCTCGGATCTGCACGCCGTCCATGTGCCTGAGGAGTACGGCGGGGCCGGCGCCGACGCGCTCGCCACCGTGATCGTGATCGAGGAGGTGGCGCGGGTCTGCGCCTCGTCGTCCCTGATCCCGGCCGTGAACAAGCTCGGCTCGCTGCCCGTGATACTCGCCGGCGGCGATGACCTGAAGAAGAGGTATCTGGGCCCGCTGGCCAAGGGCGACGCGATGTTCTCGTACTGCCTCTCCGAGCCGGACGCGGGCTCCGACGCCGGCGGGATGAGGACCAAGGCCGTACGGGACGGCGACCACTACGTCCTCAACGGTGTGAAGCGCTGGATCACCAACGCCGGTGTCTCCGAGTACTACACGGTGATGGCCGTCACCGACCCGGAGAAGCGCACCAAGGGCATCAGCGCGTTCGTGGTGGAGAAGGGGGACGAGGGTGTCTCCTTCGGCGCCCCGGAGAAGAAGCTCGGTATCAAGGGCTCCCCGACCCGCGAGGTCTACCTCGACAACGTCCGTATCCCCGCCGACCGGCTGATCGGCGCCGAGGGCACCGGCTTCGCCACCGCCATGAAGACGCTCGACCACACCCGCATCACGATCGCGGCCCAGGCGCTCGGAATCGCACAGGGCGCGCTCGACCACGCCAAGGGGTATGTCCAGGAGCGCAAGCAGTTCGGCAAGCCGATCGGCGACTTCCAGGGCGTTCAGTTCATGCTCGCCGACATGGCGATGAAGCTGGAGGCCGCACGCCAGCTCACCTACTCCGCCGCCGCCAGGTCGGAGCGGGTGAGCGGGGGCAGCGCCAAGGAGGACCTGACCTTCTTCGGCGCGGCGGCCAAGTGCTTCGCCTCCGACGCGGCCATGGAGATCACCACGGACGCCGTCCAGCTCCTCGGCGGTTACGGCTACACCCGCGACTACCCGCTGGAGCGCATGATGCGCGACGCCAAGATCACCCAGATCTACGAGGGCACCAACCAGATCCAGCGCATCGTCATGGCGCGCAACCTGCCGTAGGGGGAGGTCGTCGTGGTACTCCCCGAACGCGCTATCCGGGGTCGGGCTCGTCGAGCTGGTGGGCCGCCCAGAGGTAGCTCTCGGGGAGCAGGTCGGCGACCGGGACCGCGCGCGGGCCGTCGGCCATGGCCACGATGACCCTCAGTCCCGGGAAGTAGTCGAGCAGGACCTGGCGGCACCGGCCGCACGGGGGCACCACCCCCCGGTCACGGTCGCCCACGGCCACGATCGTGACGAGGTCGTAGGCGCCCTGGGCGGCCGCCGCGCCGAGCACGGCCAGCTCGGCGCAGGGGCCTCCGGTGAAGTGGTACGCGTTCATCGCGGTGATGACGCGGCCGTCGCGGGCGCGGGCGGCGGCGGCCATGGTGTGGTTGTCGCCCCGGGAGCGCGTCCGCGCCGCCTCGGCCGCCGCCTCGATCAGCTCATGGTCGACATCGGGCCCGGCCCCGGAGACAGGTGCGGACATCAGTTGCCGGAGACCGTGACCTTCTCGTCGTTGTTGAGCTGGTTCACCAGCTCCTTGACCTTGGCCTTGTCCCAGACGAGATTGCCGCCCGTGCTGCCCGAGATCGGCATGTTCATGGACTTGCCGTCGCCGCCCGTGACGCCCTTCATCGCGAAGAACATCTGGCCCAGGGACCACAGCGACATGTCCTTGTCCACGATCAGCGTGTCCAGGCCCGCGCCCATGGTCGGGTAGAGCTTGAACGGGTTGAGGATCGTGCCGGGCGTGGCCGTCTGCGAGGCGAGCGCCGCGAGGAACTTCTGCTGGTTCTTCGTACGGTCCAGATCGCTGTTGGCGAAGGCGTACCGCGTCCGTACGAAGGCCAGGGACTGCTCGCCGTTCAGGGTCTGCTTGCCCGCCTGGAAGTCGGCGCCGGACTTCTCGTCCTTGAACGCCTTCGGGATGTCGATCTCCACCCCGCCGATCGCGTCCACGATATTGGCGAAGCCCGCGAAGCCGATCTCGACGTAGTGGTCGATGTGCAGCCCGGTGTTGAACTCGACGGTACGGACGAGCAGCTCGGGGCCGTCCTCCGCGTAGGCCGCGTTGAGCTTGGTCTGCCGGCCCGTGTTCGGGAACATCTTGCCGGACTCCGACCCCCGGAACGAGGGGATCGTCACATTGGAGTCACGCGGCAGCGAGATCAGCGTCGGCCCGTTCGACCCGTCGTGCAGGATCATCATCGAGTCGGTGCGCTTGCCGTCGGCCGAGCCCGTGTGGAGCTTCTTCTTCTCCTCGGCGGACATACCCTCACGGCTGTCCGAGCCGACGATCAGATAGTTCGTACCGTCGCCCGCCTCCGGGCGCTCGATGACCTTGGAGAGATCGACCTCGCGCTGGAGCTTGGAGTCGGCCCAGAAGTAGGTACCGATGGAGACACCGAGGACCACGACGACCAGCGTCAGCGCGCCGATCTTGATACGGCGGCGCCAGTCGGGGGCGTACCGGGGCGCAGGAGGGCCGCTCGGCGGGGGCGGCGGACCGCCGTTGCGATCGCCGCCGCCCCCGGGCGGTGAGCCGTAGACCTGGCCCGTGTTGTAGCCGCTGTCGTACCCCGGCTCAGGGCCCCGGTCGTACCCCTGCGACTGCTGGGGGACGCCACGAGGCTGCACATGCGGCATCACGCGCGCGCCCTCGGGCTGTGCGCCCGCACTGCCGCGCCCGTAGCGGTCGCCGCGGTTGTCGCGGTCGCCGGTCCATCCATCGGGCCAATCATTCATGCGGACCAGTGTGCCGGGCGCCGCCGTGCCGCAGACAGGGGAGATGGAAAATCGGGTCGGGCCTGTTGCCAAGCTGATGCATTGCGTACCGGGCCCGGACCCCGCCGGACCTGCGCATAAGGTGGGGCCATGACAGATCAGTCCGACCGTCCGGAGTCCCGGATACAGGGCAAGCCCACCGCCGCCTCCCGGACCACGCTCAGCCACATCATGACCGGCAGCGACACCAATCTGCTGGGCACGGTGCACGGCGGCGTGATCATGAAGCTGGTCGACGACGCGGCGGGCGCCGTCGCGGGGCGGCACTCCGGTGGGCCCGCCGTCACCGCCTCCATGGACGAGATGGTCTTTCTGGAGCCGGTGCGGGTCGGGGATCTGGTGCATGTGAAGGCCCAGGTGAACTGGACGGGCCGGTCCTCGATGGAGGTCGGGGTGCGGGTGCTGGCCGAGCGGTGGAACGAGTCCACCCCGGCGACCCAGGTCGGCAGCGCGTATCTGGTCTTCGCGGCCGTCGACCAGGACGGCAGGCCCCGTCCCGTACCGCCGGTGATCCCGGAGACGGAGCGGGACAAGCGGCGCTACCAGGAGGCCCAGATCCGGCGTACGCACCGGCTGGCCCGGCGGCAGGCGATCAAGGAGCTGCGGGAGAAGCGCGCGGCGGACGGCTTCGACGACTGAGACCCGTGTGCCGAAGGGCGCCGCCCGGGGGCGGCTCAACGGCAGACGGCCTGGTCCCCGGTCACCGTCTCGAAGTGGTCCTTCGCGGGCTTCTCCACCCGTACCGGTGTCACCGCCCGGTAGTCCGAACCCAGCGTCACCTTGAGCGTCGCGCCCTGCTGCCGCACCGGGCGCAGTTCGCTGCCGGGCAGCGCGGCGGCCAGGGATCTCGCCGAGCGGTCCCAGCGCGGGTCGTAGAGCACGACCGTCCGCCGCAGATCGTGCTTCCGGGCGTTGAGCGGTACGCGGGTCGTGTCGAAGCCGGTGGCGCGCAGCGCCTTGTCGGCCCGTCTGGCGAGTCCCTCCTTGCGTGTCCCGTTGTAGACCTGCACCCGGACCCGTTTCGGCTCCACCTCGACCGGTGCCGGCTCCTGCCCGCCTTCGGGCGCCCGCTCCGGCGGCCGGCTCGCGCCCGCCGCCGGGCCGCGCTCGCCGCCCGTGCCGTCCGCGCCGTCCCCGTCCGGCCTCGGCTTGGGCTTCGGCTCGTTCAGCGTGGTCAGCGGCCGGTCCTCGCGCAGCGCCCGGAAGAGCCGCTTCGACTTCACCGGGTCCCATTTCACCGTCGAGCCGACCCCCTTGACCGCGACCCCCGCCCCGGCGTCGGCCAGCGGTACGGAGGTGAACTCCGACGACGCGGCCGAGAAGCCGCGCATCGCCTCGTTGAGGGCGAGCATCTGCTCCGTACCGAACTCCGCGTCCGCCCGGACCGAGGTGAGCATCGTCGAGGTGACGTCCCGGAACTTCACCGGATTCAGCAGTACACCGCTGCTGGTGGCCCGGTCGATCAGCGCGGCCAGGAAGCGCTGCTGGCGCCGCATCCTGCCGAGGTCGGCCGCGCCGTCGATATGCCGGGACCGTACGTACTGCAACGCCTGCCCGCCGTCCAGCTTGTGCGTGCCGGGCGTCAGATCGAGTCCCGTGTACGAGTCCTGGAGCGCCCTGGGCGTACAGATCTCCACCCCGCCCAGGGCGTCCACCGTCTTCATGAAGCTGGTGAAGTCGACCTCCAGATAGTGGCTGATCTTCACGCCTGTCATATGTTCGAGGGTCCGGACCGTCAGATTGGGCCCGCCCTCCGTGTAGGCCGCGTTGAGCTTCACCACATGGGGCAGGTGCCGCTTGCCGGTGGTGTTGTCGATGTGCTCGGGCAGCTCCGTATAGCTGTCGCGCGGCACGCTCACGACGCTCGCGCGCTCCCCGTTCGCCGAGAGATGCACCAGCATGATCGTGTCGGTGCAGTGACAGGGCGCCCCGCCGAGCCGGTACCGCTGCCGCTCGTCCTCCGTGATCTTGTCGCGGCCGTCGGTGCCGACGAGCAGGAGGTTCATCCCATGGCCCGCGTCCGGCCGGTTCTTCATGTCCTTGAACGCGTCCACCCGGTCGATCCCGGTGCCGAGGCTGCTCACCACCGCGTGGCCGATCCCGCCGGCGCTCAGCACCAGTACGGAGAGGGTCGTCGTCACCCGCATCCCCCAGCGGGGCCGCTTGCGCCGTCTCTCCGGGACCGGCGGGCAGGGGACGGGCCGGCGGCGGACGGGCGGGACGGGCGGGACGGGATGGGGCGGGCGGCGCGGGGAGCGGGGTGGCGTGGTCAACGGGGGACACCTCCGCGGTGGTAGGGCAGCGGGTGCTGGAGGAGCGTGGTCGCGGTACGTTCACGGGCGTCGCGGTACGTCCACGGGCGTGCGGCAGGTCGTTTCCGGGCGTGTGGCACGCCTCCTGCGTGCCAGCGGTATGTCCATACGATCAGCGCCGCCGGGCACCGTACGCGCACCGCACGGGCGGCGCGCGTCGCTGTCCCCCGTTCGCGGTAACGTGGGCCGCCGTATCAGCCCCCGTATCAGCCCCCGTATCAATCGCCGTACCGACGTCTCCCGAAGGACCCAGAAGACTCCATGCCTGCCCTGCCGCCCGCGGTTTCCGTGATCATGCCGGTGCTCAACGAGGAACGTCATCTGAGGAACTCCGTCCGGCACATCCTGGAGCAGGAGTACGAGGGCGAGATGGAGGTGGTGATCGCGCTCGGGCCCTCCACGGACCGTACGGACGAGATCGCCGCGGAGCTGGTCCGGGAGACCGCCTCCCACCCGAGGGCCGCCGTCCGGACCGTCCCGAACCCGACCGGCCGCACCCCCGCCGCCCTGAACGCCGCGATCAAGGCGTCCAGGCACCCCGTCGTGGTGCGGGTCGACGGGCATGGCATGCTCTCGCCGAACTACATCGCGACCGCCGTCCGGCTGCTGGAGGAGACGGGCGCGCAGAACGTCGGCGGGATCATGCACGCCGAGGGTGAGAACGACTGGGAGAACGCGGTCGCCGCCGCCATGACCTCGAAAATAGGGGTCGGCAACGCGGCGTTCCACACCGGAGGCGAGGCGGGGCCCGCCGAAACCGTGTATCTGGGTGTCTTCCGGCGCGAGGCGCTGGAGCGGCAGGGCGGCTACAACGAGGAGTTCATCCGGGCCCAGGACTGGGAGCTGAACTTCCGGATCCGTGAGGCCGGCGGCGGGATCTGGTTCTCCCCCGAGCTGCGGGTGCAATACCGTCCGCGACCCTCGGTCAGGGCGCTCGCCAAGCAGTACAAGGACTACGGACGCTGGCGCCATGTCGTCGCCCGCTACCACTCGGGCTCGATCAATCTGCGCTATCTGGCGCCGCCGACGGCCGTCTGCGCCATCGTCGCGGGCATCGTGGCCGGCGTGGTGCTCACCCCGTGGGGTCTGGTCGTCCCGGCCGGCTATCTCGCCGCGATCGCCGCGGGCTCGGTGCCCGCGGGCAGGGGTCTGCCGCTGAAGGCCAGGCTCCAGATCCCGGTGGCGCTGGCCACGATGCACATGTCGTGGGGATACGGGTTTCTGACCAGCCCGCGTTCGCTGGCGAAGAAGGTCATCGCCAGCCGCCGCCCCGCCGTACGGCCGACGGTCGAGGCATAGGGCCTCTCGTTCGGGTCCGGCTGAGGCGCCGCCCGGTGATCCACCGGGCGGCGCCTCACGTTCCGGACGACGGTCAGAAGCGGTACGGCGCGTACACCGGCATGCACGCGTCCTTCTTCGAGCCGTTGATCGCGTCCGCCGACTCCGGTACGCCGCCCGCCTCGGGCTTGGACTCCTTCGGATACGACAGGCCGTCGCGCCAGTCCGCGCCCACCACCAGGGTGACCCCCGACACATCCGTCGACTTCCGCACCGAACTCAGCGGAATCCCCAGGGACTTGGCCACCGCCTGCGCGTCCCCCTCCAGATCCGCGCTGGGGAAGGCGATCGTCGTCTTCTCCTGCGGGCTGGGCGTGGAATCCGCCTGGGCCAGTGTGTAGCCCTTGCCGTTGAGCCGCTGGGCGATGTCGGCGGCGCGGCGCGGCACCGCACTGCGCTGCTCGCTGCCGGTGCCGTTGCGTACGATCACACCGATCTCGGCGGGGGCCGCCGCCGGGTCCTCGGAGACGGGCTGGGCCGGCTTCTCGCTCTTCCGCGCGTCGGCCTTGCCGCCGTTGGAGTCGAAGGCCACGTCCTCGCGGAGCATCGTCCAGACCTTGTCGGCGTCGGGCTCCTTGGGCACGAGATGGTTCCGGTTCTCCGGATCCTCGTCCGACGGCATGGTCGTCATGGTGATGCGGTTGGTCGGCACGCTCTTGAGCTGCATGGCCAGGTCGTAGAGCTTCTTGACCGTACCGATCTCCTCGGAGACCTCCAGCGAATTGGTCGCGGCCTCCGCCAGACCGGTCAGCCGCATGGTGTCCGTGAAGACGTTCTGCGACTTCAGCTCGCGGATCATCGAGTTCATGTACATGTGCTGGGCCCTGGCCCGGCCGAGGTCGCTCTCGAAGGCATGGCGGGTGCGCAGCCACTGGAGGGCCTGCTCGCCCTGGACATGGTGCGAGCCCGCCGTCAGCTTCAGCCCGGAGCCTCCGGGGACCCCGGGCAGCGGGCGGTCCCAGACGTTGTTCTCGACACAGACCTCGACGCCGCCTATCGCGTCGGCCATGCTCACCACACCGGAGAAGTCGATCGTCATCCAGTGGTCGATATAGACACCGGTCAGCTTCTCCCAGGTGCTCAGGGTGCAGCCGGCGCCGCCGCGCATCAGCGTCTCGTTGATGATCGCGTTGGTCGCGGGATAGACCTTGCCGGTCTTGGTGTCCTTGCACTCCGGGATGTCCACCCGGGTGTCACGGGGGATGCTCACGACCGAGGCGTTCTTGCGGTCGGCGGAGACATGGACCAGCATCTGCACATCCGCGAGGGGCGGGTTGCCCGCGGTGTCCCTGCTGCCGCCCAGTTTGACGTTCTCCGCCTTGGCACGGCTGTCGGAGCCGATCAGCAGGATGTTCACCGGGGTCTGGCCCGCGGCGTTCGCGTCGGGCCTGGCGAGACCGGTGGAGCCGTTGCTGCGGTCGCCGCTGCGGATATTGCCGTTGAGATGCCGGTAGTAGAGATAGCCGGCGCCGGCCGTGCCGAGCAGCAGCAGCGCGAGCCCGGCGGCGACCCAGCGAAGTATTCGCCAGGGGCCGCGTCTCGCGCGGCGGCGTGAGGCGGTGCCGCGCCCGCCCTTGCCCCGGCCGGCCTTGTGCTGGGTCTTGGCGGCCTGGGTATCGGGGTCCTGGCCGCTTTCCGCCGGACCTTCTCCGTCCGGGGCCGCTCCGCCTTCGCGGTGGGTCTCCGGGGCGCCGGCGCCGGTGCCGGTGCCGGTGCCGGTGCTGTTGCCGGGTCCGGCACCGCGGCCGTCAGGAGTGCCGTCGTCGCCCGGACCCCGGGGACCCGCCGTACCACCCTCCGCGCCGGTGCCGTCGGCGCCGCCGGTGCCGTTCTCGTACAGGCTGTCGTCCCAGCCCAACTCGCGGGGGTGCGGTATGTGTTCGTCCGCCCCTTCCCGTCTCACACTGCTCTGACGCACCCAGACCCCCCTCGTCAGATCGTCCGTATGAGCCGGAATTCCGGCGTCACTTGGCGCAGACCTGCTTGTCGGCTTCCACCTTCTGCACACCCTCCGGCGCCTTTGCCGGTCCGGTGATGGGCACCCCCGCGCCCTTGAAGTCCGCCCCGAGCGTCAGCGTCATCGCTTCCAGCCCCTCGGCGTCCTGCGTGCCCGGCTTCAGGGCCGCGGCGGGCAGCCCCATCATGTCCGCGAGGGCACGCGCCTGGTCGGCCTGGTTCGGCGCGTACTCCAGGCTCGTCCTGGGCAGATCCGCTCCCGGGGAGTTGCCCTTGTTGGTGGACTTCGGTACACCCTCTTCGTTCTGGAGCCAGGCCAGGGTCTCCTGCGCGGAGCCCTGCGGACCGCCGCCGTTGTACACGTCGACGCGCACATCCTCCGGCGCCGCCTTGGGCCCCTTGAGCAGCGCCTCCTGCTTGCTCTTGGCCGCCTTCTCCTGCTGCTTCACCTCGGTGAGCGAGGTGTCGCTCTGCATCATCGCGAACAGCGGCTTCGCCTTGGCCTCGTTGACGACGACTGTGGCCTTGACGACCTCCGCCGGATTGTCGACCACCGGCAGCGTGGTGAAGGTGATGTTCTTGGGATCGACCTTCGCCAGCTCCTTGGCGAGACCGCTGAGCTTGTCGATGCTGCCGATGCCGGTGTCGACGGTGAGCGCCTTGGTCGCGGCCTCCGCCAGACCGAACAGCTTCTTGGGGTTCGTCAGGGTGTCGCCGGACTTCATCTTCCGGATCATCGAGCTGAGGAACTGCTGCTGCGTCTCGATCCGGCTCAGGTCGCTCCCGAAGCCGAACGCGTGCCGCGTACGGACGAACGCGAGGGCCTGCTCGCCCTCGATGGTGTGGGTGCCCTTGCTCAGTTTGAGATGCGACTTCGGGTCGTCGACGTCCTTGTCGACGCACACCTCGACACCGCCCACCGCTGTGGACAGCGTCTTGACCGCGTTGAAGTCGGCCATCATGAAGTGGTCGACCGTGAGTCCGGTCAGTTCCTTGACGGTGCGCATCGTGCAGCCGGGGTCCCGGCCGTCCTGACCGAGGCTGGTGTTGAAATGGGTCTGAGAGGAGCCGGGGATGACCTTGGTGCCCTCCGCCGTCTTCGTCTCGCAGTCCGGGATGTCCGTGATCAGGTCACGCGGGATGGAGAGCACCGTCGCGTTCGAACGGTCCTTGGAGACATGGAACAGCAGAGTGGTGTCGGCGTGGCCGACACTGCCCGCGTCGCCGTAGCCCTCGTTGCCCGAGCCGGTCCGTTTGTCCGTACCGATCAGCAGTATGTTGACGGCCTGGTCCTTCTTGAAGCCGCCGCTGCCCGCGCTCCCGACATCGATCTTGTCGATGTTGCTGTTGAGGTGCTGGTAGTAGGCGTACGCGCCGACGGAACCGGCGACGAGCACGAACGCCAGCGCGCTGCCGGTCCACACCAGCACCTTCTTCCTGCCCGACTTCTTCGCCTTGCGCTTACGGCGGCCGGCCGCGGCGGGCGCCGTGTCGGCCGCCGGGCCCTTGCCCGCGCGGCGGCTGCGCTGCCCGGGTACGTCGGCGAGAGGCCCCGCGGCCCGGCCTTCCGAGGCCGTGCGCGCGGCACCGCTCCGGGGGGCGTCGGCGCGTGTGCCGCCGCTGCCGCGGGCCGCGCCGCCGCGGGACGTACCGCTTCCCGTCCGGGCGCCGTCGCCCGGCGCGGCACTTCCGTCCCGGGCCGCGGGTGTTCGCCGGGTGTCCTGTTGCGGAGCGCTACGTCTGCCGGCGCCTCGTGGCCGGGAGGAGGGCGGCTGCCCTGTGGAGTGGTCCAGTCGCAGTTCGTAGTTACCCGTCTGCGGGTTGAGGACCCACTGGTCGGCGGGGTCGATCTCGTCCGCCTGTCCACGGCTTTGCGCATCCACGGTTGCTTGAATCCTCCGTCGGTGCCACGCGAGGCGCCTCCCCCAAGGCGCTCGGTCTTTCGATCCAGCGGTGCAGGGCCTCGCGGTCCGATGCACCGGATCGCGTCACACTATCCGCCCAGTTCAGCGTCGAACGACGCCAGTGACAAATTCCACGACATTTACAAGCGGGCAATCCGCTCAATCTTCCTGGACCGAACGTCTCTCTTCGGTTATTGCCTTACTCACACAGGCCCGCCGCCGCGTTGGTGCCCTCGAATGTGGGCCCGGGGCCCGGGGTCGAACCGGCGGTGGCCGTCGGTCCCGTGGCCGGATTCGGACCGGCCGTGGGAGTCGAACCGGCGGTGGGAGCCGAACCGGCGGTGGTGCCCGGTTCGGCGGTGGGACCGGCGCCGGCGCCCTTCCGGTCCGTACCGCCCGGCGTTTCGACGGCGACGGGTCCGTCCTCGCGCAGCCGCTCGAAGAGATTCCCCGCGGCGGGCTGGACGAGTTCGTCGCGGTTGCGGTCCGCGCGGTACGGCTGCCGGGGAACGGTCAGGAATTGCACCTTTTCCACCGGAACGCTCTGCATCGAGCGCGCCAGATCGTAAAGATCGGTCAGCGAGTTCAGGCCCGGGTCGGTGGTGATGGACTTCGTCGCCGCGTCCAGCACCGGATAGAGCCGGGTCGGGTTCAGCAGCACCCCGTTGCTCCGCACCTTCTTGAACAGGGCGCCGAGGAACCGCTGCTGCCGCTCCATACGCTGGGTGTCGCTGCCGTCACCGATGCCATGACGCGCGCGTACGAAGCCGAGGGCCTGCTCGCCGTCGAGGGTCTGGGTGCCGGCGGGCAGCCTGAGCTGCGCCTGTATGTCGTCGACCGGTTCCTTGAGGCAGACCTCGACACCGTCCACCGCGTCAACTATGCCCTTGAAACCATTGAAGTCGACCACCATGTGGTGATCGACGCGTATACCGGTGAGCTTCTCGACCGTACGGACCGTGCACGCGGTGCCACCGAACTGGAACGCCCAGTTGAACTGAGCGAACTGGGCCGTGCTGCGGGTCCCGTCCGGCTTGCGGCAGCTCGGGATGTCGACCATCAGGTCGCGGGGTATGGAGACGCCGGTCGCGCTCTGCCCGTCCTCGGCGAGATGCAGCAGGATCGTGGTGTCGGATCGCTGTGAACCGGTGTCGTCCCGCCCGTACTTGTCGTTGCCCTTGCCCGAGCGGCTGTCGGAGCCGATGAGCAGGATGTTCTTCGCGTCCAGCACGATCGGGGTGGGACGTTCCTTCTCGTACGTACGCAGCTCGGCGGCGGCGCCGGTGTCGGTGGTGATGTTGCCGTCGAGCTTCTTGTAGAACCACCAGCCCGCACCGGCGACGGCGAGCACGACGACGGAGGTGCCGAGCGCGGTCCAACGCAGCCAGTGGCGCTTGCGGTCGGGGCCCGACGCGGGCGTTTCGGCATCGTTGTCGTCGCTGACCCCGTTGCCGGTGTCGTTGTCGGTGTCGGCCGGTTCGGCCGGCGTTCTGCCAGCACTGTCGGTCACGTCTGCGTCCATCCTTCAAGGCGTCGGCGGCGCACTGGGCCGCCGGTTGCTGGGGTAGACGGGCGAACACCGCGCTTGGTTGTGCTGTGCGTTGCTGTGAATCGCTGTGAATCGCAGGTATCGACGATCCTGTACCGCGCGGTGACGGTGTGTGTTACGGGGAGGTTCGGCGGTGATGACAACGAGGGGTGGTGACCGCGTGGGGGGATGACCACACGGGGTGATGACCACACGGAGTGAGGGCCGCCGGGACCCGTGGGTGCGGTGGCTCAGAGTGCGCGGTGTGTCACCCGCTCGCTCTCGACGCGCTTTTCGAGCCGGTCGGCGGACAGTTCGCCGAGGTGCCGGCAGAGTACGGCGGACCCGCCCGCCGCGAGCGGTGCGAACAGCCCGGCCGACAGCCCCTCCCAGCTGTCGTACGGGAGGCCCGACAGCAGCCGGGATCCCGCCGTGAGACCGCGCTCGTCGGCGTCCTTGCGCGCCCGCGTGACGAGTTGGGCCGAGGTCAGCTCCGTACCGCCGACGGCGAGCGTGGGCGCGTCCGGGTCGACCGGTGCGTACGGCGCGAAGCGGTCACCCTGGCCCGGCACCTCGACCGCGTAGTCGACGAAGCCCTCCGGGGGCCGCGGGAACCGGCCGCCCAGCGGGCGCAGCGCCAGGGCCACCCGCTCGCCCCGGCAGGCGCGCGCCGCGTCGAGCGACTCGGGGCCGGGACCGCTGACGACGAGATCGGCGGCGGCCGGGTCGCCGCCGATGTCGACGGTCACACCGACCGAGGAACAGGCGAGCAGCCACACCGCGCTCTGCCAGTGCGCGGGCAGCAGCAGCGCGAGCCGGTCGCCGGGCGCCGCCGCGAGATCGCCCTGGAGCAGGTTCGCGGTCTTGGACACCCAATTGGCGAAGGTGGCCACGGACAATTCGACACGTTCACCGGTGGCGTCGTCGTAGAAAGTGACCAAAGGGCGGGCGGGATCCGTGGCGAGAGCGGATCGCAGCAGGTCGGCGGGGGTGCGATGGCTGGCATTCACTCGGGAAAGGGTACGCCGCGGGGCGGGGCGGCCACCGCCGTACCGGTGAAGGGGTCCACCGGTTGGACCGGCACACCTCCGGTTTCCCGACGGGCGGGTCCGCCGGGGCGCCCCCAGGATCGGCACATGCGTGCCTACCTTGCGTCTTCGATCGGAGCGGTGTGCACCGCCGCCCTGGTCCTTCCGCTGCCCCAGCCGACGAGCGCGTCCGCCGCGCCACGGATCACCGCCCCACGGGACGCCGAAGCGGCCGTCGCCGAGGCGGGCAGGCGCGCCTCACCCGCCGTACGGGCCGCCGCCTCCCGGTGGCAGCGCGCGCCGGCCGTGCCTGGCGCGCGTGCTGTACGGGCCGTGCCCGGCTCCACCCAGTCGCTCGCCCTGACCGCCCCCGGCTCGGACCGCGCGTCCGGCGCCGCCCCGGAGAAGGGCGCGGAACAGGGGCTGGCCCGCCGCGACGTCCGGCCCTTCTCGCTGCTCGGTGTCGTCTGGGACGACGCCGACGCCGAACTCCACGGCACGGTCCAGGTCCGCAGCCGTGCCAGGCAGACACACGTCTGGTCCGGCTGGCAGGACCTGGAGACGCACAACCACGAACACGGCGCCGACCCCGGTACGCCCGAGCGCGACGCGGCCACCGTGCGCGGCTCCACCGCACCGCTCTGGGTCGGCGACTCGGACGGTGTGGTGATCCGCGTACGGGCGGCGAAGGGGGCGGGCACGGAGGGGGCGGCCCGCGAACGGCTGCCGCGGGGGCTGCGCCTGGAACTGGTCGACCCGGGGGAGGCCCCCGCGGCACAGCCCGACGGCCCGGCCGGTCCGGGCGATCCCGGCGGACCGGGTGACCAGGGCGACCCCGGCGCGGGTGACCCCGGTGGGCCGGGTGACCAGGGCGGCCCCGGTGGGCCGGGCGACCCCGGTGGACCAGGTGACCCGGGCGGACCGGGTGATCCCGGCGGACCTGGCGATCCCGGCGGCCCGGGTGACCCGGGACCCGTGTGGGCCGGGTTCGCCGGGCCGGAGTCCGCCCGGTCCGTGTCCCCCCGCTCCGTGTCCGCCCGGTCCGTGAGGCCGTACATCGGACCGCGCCCGCGCATCGTCACCCGCGGGGGCTGGGGAGCGGACGAGTCGCTGCGCGAGAGGCAGTTCGGCTACAGCGGCACCCTCAAGGCGGCCTTCGTCCACCACAGCGCCACCGGGAACAACTACGACTGCCGGCAGTCCGCCTCCGTCCTGCGCGGTATCTACCGCTACCACGTCAAGAGCAGCGGATGGCGCGACATCGGCTACAACTTCGCCGTCGACAAGTGCGGAAACATCTACGAGGGACGCGCCGGCGGCACGGCGAAGCCCGTCAAGGGTGCCCACACGCTCGGTTTCAACGCGAACACAACGGGCATCGCGGTGCTCGGAACGTACCGCGGCACGAATCCGTCGTCGGCCGCCACGACAGCCGTCGCCAAGCTCACCGCGTGGAAGCTCGGTCTGCACCGGGTCGATCCACGCGGAAGGACCACGCTGATCTCCGGGGGGAGCGGCAAGTACAAGAAGGGGACCAGGGTCCGCCTCCGCGCCATCGCCGGGCACCGGGACGGATTCAACACCGACTGCCCAGGAAGCAGGCTCTACGGGAAGCTCGGCACCGCACGGACCACGGCCGCGCGCTACCAGGGCCGCTGAGCGGCGCACACACGGCGGCGAACGCGGCGCCAAACACTGGTCGGTTACGGGCGCGGACACAGGTATCCATGGACATACACGACGTACGCGCGGCATACGGGGAAAACACCGGCCCGAGCGGGAAGCGGAGACGACACGGTGACAGAAGCGATCCTCCTGGTCGGCGGCAAGGGCACCCGGCTGCGGCCGCTCACGGTGCGCACACCCAAGCCGATGGTGCCCGCGGCGGGCGTCCCGTTCCTGGCGCACCAACTGGCCCGCGCGCGGGCGGCGGGCGTCGGACACATAGTCCTGGCCACGTCCTATCTGGCGGAGGTCTTCGAGCCGTACTTCGGTGACGGTTCGGCGTTCGGCCTGGAACTGGAGTACGTGACCGAGCGCGAGCCGCTCGGCACGGGCGGAGCCATCAGGAACGTCGCCTCCCGGCTGCGCTCCGGGCCCGACGAGCCCGTACTGATCTTCAACGGCGACATTTTGACGGGCCTGGACATCCGCGCGCTGGTCGCCACCCACGCGCGGTCGGGCGCCGACGTCTCCCTCCATCTCACCCGGGTCGAGGACCCGAGAGCCTACGGTCTGGTGCCGACGGACGAGGACGGGCGGGTGACGGCGTTCCTGGAGAAGCCGCAGACGCCGGAGGAGATCGTCACGGACCAGATCAACGCGGGCGCGTACGTGTTCCGGCGCTCGGTGATCGACTCCATACCGGAGGGGCGCCCGGTCTCCGTGGAACGGGAGACGTTCCCCGGCCTGCTGGCCGCCGGCGCGCATCTCCAGGGCATGGTCGACCACGCGTACTGGCTGGACCTGGGCACCCCCCAGGCCTTCGTGCGCGGCTCCGCCGATCTGGTGCTGGGCCGCGTCCCCTCCCCGGCGCTCCCGGGCCGCTGCGGCGAACGGCTGATCCTCCCGACGGCCTCCGTGGCGCCCGACGCCAAACTCACCGCGGGTACGGTGATCGGCGCCGGGGCGGTGATCGGCGCGGGCGCCCGTCTTGCCGCCACCGCGGTCCTCCCCGACGCGATCGTCGAACCGGGCGCCCTGATCACCCACTCCCTCATCGGCGCGAACGCCCGCGTGGGCGCGCGCTCGGTCCTCTCGGGCGCCGTGATCGGAGACGGCGCGGTGATCGGCGCCGACAACGAACTGCGCGACGGTGTCCGCGTCTGGTGCGACACCACACTCCCGCCGGCGACGGTGAGATTCTCGTCGGATCAGTAGTCCCGCTCGGGACGGGCTCGTTCTCGTCCGGGAGCAACACCAGGGAGGGACACGGGGAAGGGACACGCGGGAGGGATCGCGGGAGGGATACGAGAGGGGGCGGGGCCGGGCGGCACGAGGCGCGCCCCGTACTCTCGTGAGTGACCCCGACCCCGAGGACCTCACCCGTGGCAGGCCGCTTCGTCCCCCGCCCCGCGCACGCCTCACCCGACGGCGTCCACCGGCGCCCGGCCGTCCCGCACCCCGCCCCGCCCGTGGACGGGATCCGGCGCCGGTGGACGCCGTCGGGTCCGTACGACCTCGGGCTCGTCCTCGGACCCCTCCGCCGGGGTCCCGCCGATCCGACCTTCCGGGCCGCGCCGGACGGCTCGTATCTGCGGACCGGCCGCACCCCCGCAGGACCCGGCATGCTCCGGACCGTGGCGCGCGGCGGCGCCGTGGAGGCCGAGGCCTGGGGCCCGGGGGCCGAGTGGATGCTGGAGCAACTCCCCGACCTGCTCGGCGCCGCGGACGACCCCGAGGCCTTCACCCCGCGCCACCGTCTCCTCGCCGAGACCCTGCGCCGCCGCCCCGGACTGCGTCTGTGCCGTACCGGGCTGGTGATGGAATCGCTGATCCCGTCGATCCTGGAGCAGAAGGTCACCACCGTCGAGGCGTACCGCGCCTGGCGCTCGCTCGTACGCGCGTACGGAGAGCCCGCCCCCGGCCCGGCCCTCCCGTCCGGTGAGCGGCTGTACGTCGTGCCCGACGCGCGCACCTGGACGCTGATCCCCTCCTGGGAGTGGCACAAGGCAGGCGTCGACGCCAAGCGCTCCACCACGATCCTGCGCGCCGTCCGCGTCGCCCGCCGTATGGAGGAGGCCGCCGCCATGGACCCGGAGCCGGCCGCCGCCCGGCTGCGACTGATCCCGGGCATCGGCCCGTGGACCGCCGCGGAGACCGTCCAGCGCTCGAACGGCGCCCCCGACGCCCTCACCGTCGGCGATCTCCACCTCCCGGGCATCGTCGGCCACGCCCTCGCCGGAGACCGGGACGCCGACGACGCCGCGATGCTGGAACTCCTCGCCCCCTACGCCGGCCAGCGCCACCGCGCCGCCCGCCTGATCCTTCTCTCCGGCCGGACCCCCTCCCGCCGGGCTCCCCGTATGCCGATCGGCGACATCGCCGGCCTGTGAACCGGGCGCGCACCGAGCGAACCGGCACCGAGCGAACCGCCACCGAGGGGACTCCGCCCCGAGGGGACTGCGCACCGAGGGGACTGCGCACCGAGGGACTTGGCACCGAGGCACCGAGGCACCGAGGCGCACACGTCAGCGCACCTCGATGAAGTCCCCCGGGTCCCGGGCCGGACGGTCCTTCGGCGGGGCCGACGCGTGGCCCACCGCCACCGCGCCCATGGGGTCCCAGTGGGCCGGGAGGTCCAGTACGTCACGTACGACCTCGCGGCAGAACATGGTGGAGGAGACCCAGGCCGAACCGAGGCGTTCGGCGGCGAGCGCGACCAGGAGGTTCTGGACGCCCGCGCCCATGGCGACCGTGAACATCTCACGTTCCGCGGTGTCGCGGCGCGGGTCGCCGTAGGTGTGGGAGCCGTCCATGACCAGACAGGGGATCACCAGGTAGGGCGCCTTGCGCAGGACATCACCGCGGCGGACGCGCTTGGCGACGGACTCCTCCGTCCTGCCGTCGGCACGCAGGTCAGCGATCCAGGCGTCGCGCATCGCGTCGAGGAGACGCAGCCGGGACTCCGGCGACTCCAGGAGGACGAAGCGCCAGGGCGTCGTGTGGTGCGGGGCGGGCGCCGTGAGCGCCGCCGCCACCGCGCGGCGGACCGCGCCCGGGTCGACCGGCTCGTCGGTGAAGTCGCGGACCGTACGGCGCTGGGTGACCGCTTCCCGTATCGCCTCGGAGGTGCCGAGCCGGAACATGTCGTCCGGCGCGACCCGTACCAGCGCCCGCGCCCCCGCCCCGGCCGTGGATCCGTCCGTACCCGCCCCCGACGAGTCCGCGGATTCGCCCGCGGATCCGTCCACGTCCGCATTCGCTCCGCCCGCGGATCCGTCCGCGCCGCCGACGAGATGCGCCAGACCGCTCACCACCGCCACCGGCAGCCCCTCGGCCTTGCCCTTCACCAGGTCGCCGGCCGCGGCCAGTTCATCGGCGACGGCGACGACCGTGGCGTTCAGCGGATTGCCGTACGCGTCCGTCCCGCCCCGCAGATCGTCCAGGACCCGCACCCCCGCGGCCCCGATCGCGACATCGGTGAGACCGTTGCGCCACGGCCGCCCGAAGGTGTCCGTGACGATCACGCCGATGTCCACCCCGAGCGCGTCCCGCAGCCCGTCCCGGATCGCCCGCGCCGAGGCGTCGGGGTCCTCCGGCAGCAGCAGCACCGTCCCCGGCGCGGTGTTGGAGGCGTCCACCCCGGCCGCCGCCATCACCAGACCCTGCCGGTTCTCGACGATACGGAGGGGCCCGCGCCGCGCGACGACCCGTACGGTCTCCGCGTCGATCGCCGCCTCGCGGTCCGTCGCCTCGACGATCCTGCCCTCGGCCTTGGAGACGATCTTCGAGGTGACCAGCAGGATGTCACCGGCGGCCAGCCCCGGCCCGGCGGCCGTGATCAGCTTCGCGAGATCGTCCCCGGGACGGACCTCCGGCAGTCCGGGCACCGCGCGGACGCGGTACGACACGGCGGACCGCGCGGACGGCGCGGACGGCGCGGACGAGCCCGGAGCCGGGTCCGGAGCCGGAGTCAGCGGCGCTGTCATCCCTGTACCTCCTCCGCCAGCGTCAGCGCCTCACGCGCCATCGCCGCCGCCGCGTCCACATCCGTCATCAGCAGCGGCACGGCGCGGCTGCGGATGCCCGCGCCCTCGATCTCGGCCACCGCAGCCGCGTCCACCGTGTCGACGAGCCAGCCGTCGAGCAGCCCCGAGCCGTAGTGCAGCGCGACCGCGGCGGCCGTCGCCTCGACACCGATCGCGGCGAGCACCTTGTCGGCCATCCCGCGCACGGGCGCGTCCCCCACGATGGGGGAGAGGCCCACCACCGGCACGCCCGCCTCGGCGATCGCCTCCCGGATACCGGGGACGGCCAGGATCGTGCCGATGCTGACCACCGGATTGGACGGCGGGAAGAGAATCACGTCGGCGGCGGCGATCGCCTCCAGCACCCCCGGCGCCGGCTTGGCCTGGTCGGCACCGACCGGTACGACCGCCTGGGCCGGTACGGACGCCCGCATCCGCACCCAGTACTCCTGGAAGTGCACGGCCTTGCGCTCGCCGTCCACATCGACCGCGACATGCGTCTCGATGCGGTCGTCCGACATCGGCAGCAGCCGTACGCCCGGCTTCCAGCGGGCGCACAGCGCCTCGGTGACCGCGCTCAGCGGATAGCCCGCGCCGAGCATCTGCGTACGGACGATATGGGTGGCGAAGTCGCGGTCCCCGAGGCCGAACCACTCGGGTCCGACCCCGTACGCCGCCAGCTCCGCCTTGACCTGGAATGTCTCGTCCGTACGCCCCCAGCCCTGCTCCTCATTGATGCCACCGCCCAGGGTGTACATCACCGTGTCGAGATCGGGGCAGACCTTCAGCCCGAACAGATGGATGTCGTCACCGGTGTTGCCGATCACTGTGACGTCCGCGTCGGGCGCGGCCTGCTTGAGGCCACGGAGGAAACGGGCGCCGCCGATACCGCCGGCCAGAACCACAATGCGCATAGGAACAGTCTGTCAGCCGAAGGCTGATCGTCCAGGGGCGGTGGTCGGGCGACGGGTGGGCCTGTCAGCCGAAGGCTGATCGTCCAGGGGCGGTGGCCGGGCACCGGTACGGGTGGCCGTATCAGGCGCTTACGGCATTCTCCGCCGCTGGTGCGCACTGGGCCGCGTGCATCGGCATCTCGGTCAGACCCGGGTAGTAGATGTGCAGACTCACGGCCGGTTCGATCGTGTCGTTGGCCACTTCATGGACATAGCCGGGCGCGAAGACCCGCTGGGTCCCCGGGACCAGTGTGCGGCTCCCGCTTCCCGAACGTTCCGTCAGTTCCCCCGCGAGGACGGTCAGTAAGCCCGAGGACCTGCCGTGGTCGTGCGAGCCGGTGCCCTGCCCCGGCACCCAGGAGAGCAGCCACACCTCATAGCCGGGACCCGTGCGCAGCCGGTGGTACCAGCGGCTCGTCGCGTCGTACTGGACGAGCGGGGCCCACTGCGCCCGGTCGGCGGCGAGTGTCCGGGCGAGACCGGCGAACTCGGCCACGGTGGCCGGGTGCTGACGGGCCGGCTGGAGAAGATGCTGGACCTCAAGGAGGTCGCCGGCGATCTGGAGATCGCTGTCGCTGTTCATGGGTGCGGTGGTTCCTCGGCAGAAAGGACGTGCGGGGTGTCGCGGGACGTATCGCGTAGCCGTACGGAAACCGGGGTACGCGACGGACACCGCGAACGCGGGGGGAGGGGAAAAGACAAACGTGATCAGAACGATCGGCCGAAGTCCGGGACGGCCGTCAACCGATATGACGCCCCGAACGGTCAGTCACCCGATCGGTCAACAGCTCGGAGAGCAACAGCAACAGCGAACCTGGACAGCGCTGCGGAATCCACGGACGTGGGTCGCGGGGTGCGCGGGGCTCACTGGCATGACACCAAAGGTGGCGAATCCGGTAGCCACTGTCAACTCGATGACCGATTTGGCGGTAATGTTTCACCTCATCCGGTTACTCCGTCCGCTGAGAGGTTTGTCCACCCCCACTCGCGGAGACATCGGGCAGCGACCGTGCTCGTAAACACCGTCACGCCCTTGTGATCAGACTGTGATCCGGATCGCTTCCGCGACCGGATCGGCACCAAGTCCGGAGTTCATGGCGTCTCTCCCGGTGAGGGGCGGCGTCTGTCTTGGTGAGGCGTCTCTCGCGACGGGAAAGGGTGGATGCGGGTTGGCCAGTGGCATGTGTCAGGTTTTTGGTGATTTGAACACTTTCCGCATAGCCTTGGTTCCGCAGAGTGAATACCGGGCCCAATAGCAGATCTCGGCTTGACCGGCCCAGAGCACACACTTGTAATTTCACTCGTGTCGTTCGGCCGAAATCGACAGCGGCCAGATCACGGGGACGCGAAGACAGACGAGGGGCGCACATGACCGAGCTGTTCCAGCAACTGCTGGTCGAGGACGCGGACGAGGAACTCGGCTGGCAGGAGCGCGCCTTGTGCGCCCAGACCGACCCCGAGTCCTTCTTCCCCGAGAAGGGCGGTTCCACCCGTGAGGCCAAGAAGGTCTGCCTCGCCTGTGAGGTCCGTTCCGAATGCCTTGAGTATGCCCTCGCCAATGACGAGAGATTCGGTATCTGGGGCGGTCTGTCCGAACGTGAGCGGCGGCGATTGAAGAAGGCCGCGATCTGACCACTTTTCGTCAGGTAACTCGCCGGGCAACGATCGGGCTCGCCCATTCATTCGACAGAGCCGTCCGGTCCCCTCGTTCCCCGTGCTCCGGCCCGGTGGCCGTCGCGCCCGATCGTCACAACCTCGTACCGATCGAACGGTCCGCGGTCTGCGCCTTCCCCCGCAGGCGGCGGACCGTCCTGTTGTCAGCCGTTAGTGTGGGGCCCCGTCCGAGACGCTCCAACGCCCCTCCGGGGCGACCCCACGGCCGGAGGGCCCGTTACCTCAATGTCCCCCACCACCGCCGCGTTCGTTCCCGCCACCGCCCCCGAGTTCCCGCGGCACGTAGTGACCGCGGTGCTCGTCTCACACGACGGTGCGCGCTGGCTGCCCGACGCCCTCGCCGGGCTGCTGGGCCAGGAACGCCCCGTACAGAACGTCATGGCAGCCGACACCGGCAGCGCCGACGACTCCGCCCGGCTGCTCACCGAGGCACTCGGCGCCGACCGCGTCCTGCATCTCGCGCGCCGCTCCGGATTCGGTACCGCCGTCGACGAGGCGGCCAGGACCGCCGGGGAGCTCACGCCCGACGACCTGCCCTATCTGAAGCGGCCCAGCGGCTGGGACCCGGTCAGCCGGAGCTGGCGCGACGACACGTACGACATGCCGGAACTGCCCCACGGCGAACCGGTGCAGTGGCTGTGGCTCCTCCACGACGACTGCGCGCCCGAGCCCGACGCCCTCGCCGAGCTGCTGCGCGTCGCCGACTCCGACGAGTACGCCGCCGTCATCGGCCCCAAGCTGCGCGGCTGGTACGACCGGAAGCAGCTCCTCGAAGTCGGCGTCTCCATCGCCAACAGCGGGCGCCGCTGGACCGGGCTCGACCGGCGCGAACAGGACCAGGGCCAGCACGACCAGGTCCGTACCGTCCTCTCCGTCTCCAGCGCCGGCATGCTCATCCGCCGCGATGTGTGGGAGGAGCTGGGCGGCTTCGACCGGCGGCTGCCGCTCATGCGCGACGACGTCGACCTGTGCTGGCGCGCGCACGCCGCGGGCCACCGGGTGCTCGTCGCCCCCGACGCCGTCCTGCGGCACGCGGAGGCCGCCGCCCGTGAGCGCCGTACGGTCGACTGCGCGGGCCGCTCCGTCGTCAACCCGCACCGCGTCGACAAGGCCGGCGCCGTCTACACCATGCTCGTCAACGCGCGGGCCGCCGTCCTCCCGTACGTACTGCTCCGTCTTGTCGTCGGAACCCTGCTGCGCACCCTCGCCTATCTGGTGGGCAAGGCGCCCGGCCAGGCCGTCGACGAGGTCATGGGACTCTCCGGCACCCTGCTGCGACCGGGACGGATCATCGGCGGACGGCGCGTCCGCGGCAAGGGTGTCGTCGAGGCGGCCGAGCTGCGCCCCCTCTTCCCGCCGCCCGGCGCGACCGTCCGGGCCACCGTCGAGCAGATCGCCGCGAGCCTCGGCTCCGGCAACGAGGCCGACGCGGGCGGCTCACGCCACGGCGCCGTCGAATCGGGACCCGGCGGCGACGACGCGGACTTCCTGGAGATCGAACAGTTCGCCCGGCTGAAGAAGCTCGCGCACCGGCCGGGGCCCGTGCTCTTCGCGCTGCTGCTCGTCGTCTCGCTCGTCGCCTGCCGCGGACTGCTCGGCGGCGGCGCGCTGGCGGGCGGCGCGCTGCTGCCCGCCCCCGGGGACGTCTCCGACCTCTGGTCCCGGTACGCGGACGGCTGGCACGCCGTCGGCACGGGCAACACCGAGACCGCGCCGCCCTATCTCGCCGTACTCGCCGTGCTGTCCGCGCTCTTCCTCGGCTCCACCGGCTTCGCGCTGACCCTGCTGCTCGTCTGCTCCGTACCGCTCGCCGGGGTGACCGCCTACTTCGCCTCACGGCCGCTCGTCGAGTCCCGGCTGCTGCGCGCCTGGGCGAGCATCGCGTACGCCTTCCTGCCCGCCGCGACCGGCGCCCTGGCGACCGGACGGCTCGGCACCGCCGTCCTCGCCATCCTGCTGCCGCTGATCGCCCGCGCCGCCGTCGCGGCGTACGGGCTGCGCGCGGGCGCGCACGCCGGGGGGACCCGCGGAAGCTGGCGCGCCACCTGGGCCTACGCCTTCCTGCTGACCCTCGCGATGGCGTTCACCCCGGTCGTCTGGCCGCTGGCGCTGCTGCTCGGCCTCGGTGTCCTGGCGCTGCGCCGTGACGACATCGCGGCGTACGGGACACGCGTCCTGGCCGGGCTCGGTACGCCCGTCCTGCTTCTCGCGCCCTGGTCGCTGTCGGTGGTGACCTCTCCCTCCGCGTTCTTCCGCGAGGCGGGCCTGGAGTTCGGTACGGGATCGGCGTCCGCGTTCGATCTGCTCGGTATGAGCCCCGGCGGCCCCAAGGCCGTGGGCGGTGTCCTGCTGATCGGTGTGGTGCTGGCCGCGCTGGCGGCCCTGCTCCGGGGCGAGCGGCAGTTCGCCATCCGTACCGCCTGGGCCGTGGCGCTCCTCGCGCTGGTCTTCGCGGTGCTCTCCAACAACTCGGGCTGGGCGGGACCCGCCACCCTGGTCTACGGCATCGCGCTGATCGCGGCGGCCGTGCTCGGCGCGGACGGTGCCCGGGAGCGGGTCGCCGCGGAGAACTTCGGCTGGCGCCAGCCCGTCGCCGTCCTCATCGCCGCCGCCGCGGGCCTCGCCCCGGTGCTGGCCGCGTTCGGCTGGATGATCAGCGGCGCGGCGGGCCCGCTGGAGCGCCGCGACCCGGTGCAGGTCCCGGCCTTCGTCGCGGAGGAGAGCATCACCCGTGACCAGCCGCGCACCCTGGTGCTCGGCGGTACGACGGCGGCGGAGGTCTCGTACACCCTGGTCCGCGGCTCCGGCGGGCGGCTCGGTGACGCCGAGCTGACCGAGTCGGGCGGCAGCGACCCGCGGCTGGACAAGGTCGTCGCGAATCTGGTCGCGGGCTCCGGCGCCGACCAGACCGACCAGCTGAGCGGATTCGCGATCCGCTATGTGCTGGTACGGGACGGGGCGCCGCGCCAGATGAGCCGTGTCCTCGACGCCACGCCGGGGCTCACCCGGCTGAGCCAGCTCGACGGCAGTGCCCTGTGGCGGGTGGACCGGCAGATCTCGCGGGCCGTGATCGTGGACGGTAAGGGCGCGGGAGAACCGCTGGCCGTCGCCGCCGCCCCGGTCGAGGCGCACACGGAGATCCCGGCGGGCGCCGCGGGACGGGTGCTGCGGATCGCGGACCGGGCCGCCGAGGGCTGGCAGGCCACCCTCGACGGCGAGGTCCTCACGAAGAAGACCGTCGACGGCTGGGCCCAGGGATTCGAACTGCCCGCCGAGGGCGGCCGGCTGGATCTCACCTACGAGGACCCGATCACGCACACGGCGTGGATCTGGGCGCAGGTCGCGCTCGCCGTCGTCCTGCTGGTGCTCGCACTGCCGGGGCGCCGCCGGGAGATCGACGACGACCTGCCCGAGGACGATGTCCAGGTTCCGCCGCAGCCGGTGGACGGCGAGGGACGCCGGGCCAGGAGGCTGCGGGCGGCGGCGGAGGCGGAGACCGCGGAGGGGGCCGAGAGCGAAGAGACCGGGACCGGGACCGGGGCCGGGGCATATGGACCAGACCCGTCGGACCCGTCCGTTCCGCCGATGCCCGCCGGGGCTCCGGAGGAGCAGCCGCAGCAGCCGCAGTACGGGGCGGTGCCCCAGCAGCAGACGTACGACTGGGACGCCGCCAACGCGAACGGGAACGCGAACGCGGGCGCCGGCGCTCAGACGTACGCCGGTGCGGAGTACGCCCAGGATCCCTACGGGAACGGGCAGTACGGGGAAGGCCAGTACTCCGAGGGCGGGCAGTACGCCGAAGGGCAGTACCAGCAGCCGTATCAGCAGTACCCCGAGGGCCAGTACCAGGACGGCCAGTACCCGGCCGGCTCGTACGACCAGGGCCAGTATCCGGCGGACGGCCCGTACGGCCAGGGCCAGGGCCAGTACCAGGAGGGCCAGTATCAGGAAGGCCAGGTGCCGGGCCAGGTGCCGTCCCAGTACGACCCGTCCCAGTACGACCCCTACGGCTACGGACAGCAGCCCTACGCCGACGGCCGGCCCTATACCGACGGCCATGAGAACGACCGGCGTCCGCGCCCCGACGGGAGCAACCAGTGAACCGTACGACCCTCTCCCTCATCGCGGTCGCCACCGCCCTCGCCGCCGTCACCGGCTTCGCCACGCTGACCGCGCCGGACTCCACGGGCGCGGCGGTGGCCCAGACCCCCGCGCTGCTGCCGGTGGAGCGCACCAGCCAGCTCTGCCCGGCCCCGAGCATGTCGGACATCGCGGAGACGACGTACACCTCCTTCACCCCCGCCGGAACATCCGGTTCCGGCACATCCGGATCGGCCGGACTGAGCGAGTCGGTCGTCACCCTGGCCGACACGGCCGGGAACACGAAGGACGCCACCAAGGACGCACAGAAGGACGACAAGAGCGACAAGAGCGACGACAAGGACGCCAAGAGCGACGGCGAGAAGACGGATTCCGCGCAGGACAAGGCGTTCCTCGCGCTGAAGGAGCCCGGCAAGCCGGTCTCCGCCGAGGCGAGCGGCGCCGAGGCCCCCGCCCTGGTCGGCAGCGCCGACGGCCGCCTCGCCCCCGGCTGGACCACCCAGCAGACCACCACCGTCAGCGTCGGCGGCGCGCGCGGGCTGCTCGGTATGACCTGCGCCGGTCCGGACACCGACTTCTGGTTCCCCGGGGTGAGCACCGAGGCGTCGCGCCAGGACTACGTCCATCTCACCAACCCCGACGAGACCGCCGCCGTCGCCGACATCGAGGTGTACGGGAAGGACGGTGTCCTCAAGTCGGAGGTGGGGGAGGGCATTCCGGTCCCCGGCAGGTCGAGCGTTCCGGTGCTGCTCTCCACGCTGACCGGCGAGAACGCTCCCGACGCGACCGTGCATGTCACCACCCGTACCGGCCGGGTCGGTGCCGTGGTGCGTGTCGCCGACGAGAAGGCGGGCAGCGACTGGCTGGCCGCCTCGGGTGATCCGGCGGCCCGTCTGGTCCTGCCTGGTATCCCGGCGGACGCGACGGACGTACGGCTGGTGGCGTTCGCGACCGGCGAGGACGACGCCGATCTGAAGGTGCAGCTCGCGGGCGCCGACGGCACGATCACCCCCGCGGGGAACGAGACCCTGCACGTCAAGTCCAGGATGACCGCGTCCGTCGACCTCGCGGACGTCACCAAGGGCCAGGCGGGTTCGCTGGTGCTCAGCCCGGTCGGCAGCGGTCGCGCGGCCCCGGTGGTCGCGGCGCTGCGTGTGGTCCGGGGCAAGGGCGCGAACCAGGAGATCGCGTTCATCCCGGCGACCGCGCCGATCGCCTCACGGGCGACCGTGGCCGACAACCGCGCCAAGGGCTCCACGCTCTCGCTGACCGCGCCGGGCGCGGCGGCGAAGGTCAAGGTCACGTCCTCGGCCGGGACCGGCGGCGGCGAACCGGCCGTGCAGACGTACACGGTCAAGGCCGGTACGACCCTGGCCGTCACCCCGCCGGCGCCGAAGGGGCTGAAGGGCTCGTACGCGGTGACGGTCGAGCCGGAGGCGGGGGGCGGCCCGGTCCACGCGGCGCGCACACTCGCGCTGCCGGAGGACGGCGTCCCGATGTTCACGGTGCAGACGCTGCCGGACGACCGGGGGATGGTGTCCGTACCGAAGGCCCGAGAGGACCTGTCGATCCTCGGAGACTGAGCCGCGGACCCGCCCCGCGTCCGGTCATCGAGCCGCGGACCCCGCGTCCCGGTGACCGGGCCGCAGGGCCCGCGCCTCGACGACGGAGACGCGGGCCCCGCGGCGGGTCACTCCTGCCCGTACCGCGGATCCACGGACTCGGGCGCCAGCCCGAGCAGTTCCGCGACCTGCTCGACCACAACCTCGTGCACCAGCAGGGCCCGCTCGTCACGGTTCTTGGTACGGATCTCCACCGGCCGCCGGTAGACGAGGATCCGCGCGGGGTGCTCCTTGCCCGCCGGGACCGAGCTGCCGAGCGGTACGGTCTCGTCCTGCGTGGTGGGCACGTCCATGACCAGGAACTCGACCTCGGCGAGCTGCGGCCAGCGCCGTTCGAGGCGGTCCACGGAGTCCCGCACGAGATCGCGGAACGACTCCGAGCGGCTGGTGGCGAGCGGCACCTGGGGCGGTGCGACGGGCCCGCGCATTCCGCGGCCGTGGCGATCGCGCCGGCGCGGCCGTGGCTCGGTCGGGCGGGGCGGTACAGGACTCTCCATCACTGACGCAGGGTAGCCCTCCTGGGCTTCCGCCGAACGCGCCGTCGCCTCCCTCGTACCGCATGTCGCATATTGAGCATTCAGGCCAAGAATGGGCTCGATTCCAGTTGGCTTTGCGATCACCGATCTCGCCTTCCTTGACAGGTTTTGCCCCAAGTGGTGACTGTGTGACGGGCTGTCGCTGTCCCGTCACGCGTCTTCCCATGCAGGTCAGGGCAGTTGCTTCCAGCCAACTTGTGGCCGAAGTCACGGTGCGACACGGTGGAGTGACCTGGTGGAGAGTCGTCGCGGCCCGCTCAAGAGTGCGGTACCGTCCAACGTCGTGAGCCCTGTACGTCGCTGTTCGCGCACCGCGTGCGGCCGCCCTGCTGTCGCGACACTGACGTACGTCTATGCCGACTCGACCGCGGTCCTCGGCCCGCTCGCCACCTACGCCGAGCCTCACTGCTACGACCTGTGTGCGGAACACAGTGAGCGGCTGACGGCTCCGCGCGGCTGGGAGGTCGTCCGTCTGACGGACGGTTCGGCTCCCGCGCGCCCGAGCGGCGACGATCTGGAAGCGCTCGCCAACGCCGTACGGGAAGCGGCCCGCCCGCAGGAGCGCGCGGCCGAGGGCGGCGGCAAGGGCACGCGCGGGGGGGATCCGATGGAGGTCGGACGCCGGGGCCATCTGCGGGTACTGCGCTCCCCGGACTCCTGAGCCATCGATACCCCTGAGCCATCGGTCCTTCACCGCAGCCCCCGCCCGAGCCCGCGCTCGTGCTCCCGGCCCTCCGCGGTGCCGTGTTCCGCGTCCTCCCCGATGTCGTGTTCCGCGTCCTCCCCGATGTCGTGTCCCTCGCCCTTCCGGATGCCCTGTCCGGGCTCCTTTCGGATGCCATGCCCCGGGTCCTTCCGGACACCGTGTCCCGGGCCCTCGCGGATTTCGCATGGATCCTGCGCGGGCCATTGACCTTCACTTGTCGCGGACACGACCATTCCCCCACTCGCGCTAGTGAGAGATCAGTTTCCGTATCGCGGAATCCGGAGGACTGTCGTGTTCGTACAGCAACTCGAACCTGTCGCCGACTCGCTCGCACTCTCCGCACTCGTCGCCGCGCTGCCCCTCGCCACCGTCCTGATCCTGCTCGGTGTCATCCGGATGAAAGCGCATCTCGCGGGGCTGACCGGGCTCGGAGTCGCCGTCCTGGTCGGCTGGCTCACCTTCGGCATGCCCCTCGGCCAGACCCTCTCGGCCGGCGCCGCAGGCGTGCTCTTCGGGCTCTTCCCGATCATGTGGATCGTCGTCAACGCGCTCTGGGTGTACCGGCTGACGGTCCGTACCCACCACTTCGACATCCTGCGGCGCTCCTTCGGACGGCTCTCCGACGATCCCCGTATCCAGGCGCTGGTCATCGCCTTCTGCTTCGGCGCGCTGCTTGAGGCCCTCGCCGGTTTCGGGGCGCCCGTCGCGATCTGCTCGGTGATGCTGGTCGCGCTCGGCTTCGACCCGGTCAAGGCCGCCATCGTCTCGCTCGTCGCCAACACCGCGCCCGTGGCCTTCGGCGCGATGGGTACGCCGGTGGTGACACTCGCCCAGGTCACCGGACTGCCGCTGGACACGGTCGCCTCGGTCGTCGGCAGGCAGACCCCGCTGCTCGCACTCGTCGTACCGCTGGTGCTGATAGGGCTCGTCGACGGCCGGCGGGGACTGCGCGAGACCTGGGTGCCCGCGCTGGCCTGTGGAGTCGCCTTCGCCGTGGCCCAGTTCGCCGCCTCGAACTATGTCTCCGCCCAACTCGCCGACATCGGCGCGGCGCTGGCGGGGGCGGCGGCCCTGGTGGCCGTCCCCTCGGCGCGCAAGCCGGCGGCGGAGCCGGTGCGGGTCGCGGTGCTCACAGGCGTACGGAGCGAGGACCTGGACCAGGAGGACCCGCGCCCCGAAGTGCTGCGCGCCTACGCCCCGTACGGTCTGATCGTGGTGATCTTCTCGGTCGCCCAGATCCCGCCGGTCAAGGATCTGCTGGCGAAGGCGACCCAGGTCTTCGACTGGCCCTTCCTCGATGTCGCCGACTCGGCGGGGAAGCCGGTCGGCGCCAATGTCTTCTCGCTGCCGCTCGTCGCCACGGGCGGCACGCTCGTCCTGCTCGCGGGAGTGTTCACGGCCGTCGTACTCGGCGTACGGGTGGGTGACGCGGCGCGCGAGTGGGCGGGGACGGTGTACGAGCTGCGGTACGCGATCCTCACCGTCACCTCGGTGCTGGCCCTCGCGTACGTCATGAATCTCTCCGGGCAGGCGGCGACCATAGGCCACTTCGTCGCGGGGGCGGGCGCGGGACTGGCGTTCCTCTCCCCGGTCCTGGGCTGGTTCGGGGTCGCGGTCTCGGGCTCGGACACCTCCGCCAACGCGCTCTTCGGCGCGCTCCAGGTGACGGCGGCGAACGAGTCCGGCCTGTCACCGGAGCTGCTGGCCGCGGCGAACAGCTCCGGGGGAGTGCTGGGGAAGATGATCTCGCCGCAGAATCTGACGATCGCGTGCGCGGCGGTCGGACTCGCGGGGAAGGAGGGGGACCTGCTGCGCAAGGTGCTGCCGTGGAGTCTGGGGCTTCTGCTGGTGATGTGTCTGATCGTCGTCGGGCAGAGCACGGCGGTGCTGGGATGGATGCTGCCCTGACGGCTCGACGGTTCGACGGCTGACGGTTGGACCGCTGACCGCTGACCGCTGACCGCTGACGAACTGGCGCCGGCGGCCGGCGGCTCGGGGCGGCTCCCGGCGGGCGGCTCCCGACGGGCGGCCCCCGGGTCCATCTGTGCCAGGGGTCCGGTACGGGTAGTTTGTCGTGAGCGCAGTGGCAGCAACATCTGGAGGGGTGGCAGTGGCCGATTTGTCGCAGCTCGTGAAGGCGTACGACGTGCGTGGGGTGTACCCGGATCAACTGGACGACCGGCTCGCGGAGCTCTTCGGCGCCGCCTTCGTCCAGGTCACCGGGGCCCGCGCGATCGTCGTCGGCCATGACATGCGGCCCTCCTCGCCCGGACTGGCGGCGAGCTTCGCGCGGGGCGCCGTCTCGCGCGGAGCGGACGCCACGATCATCGGGCTCTGCTCCACCGACCAGCTCTACTACGCGTCGGGGAAGCTGGACCTGCCGGGCGCGATGTTCACGGCGTCGCACAACCCGGCCCGGTACAACGGCATCAAGATGTGCCGGGCGGGCGCGGCGCCGGTGGGCCAGGACACGGGTCTGGCGGAGATCCGTACGCTGGTCGAGGGCTGGCTGGAAACGGGCGCCCCGCCCCCGGCGGCCCGGCCGGGCACCACCGCGCGACGGGACACCCTGACCGACTACGCCGCGCATCTGCTGTCCCTGGTGGACCTCTCCGCGATCCGCCCGCTGAAGGTCGTCGTGGACGCGGGGAACGGCATGGGCGGACATACGGTCCCGACGGTCTTCGAGGGTCTGCCGCTCGACGTGGTGCCGATGTACTTCGAACTGGACGGTACGTTCCCGAACCACGAGGCCAATCCGCTGGACCCGAAGAACATCGTGGACCTCCAGGCCCGGGTGCGGACGGAGGGCGCGGACCTGGGCCTGGCCTTCGACGGAGACGCCGACCGCTGCTTCGTCGTGGACGAGCGCGGCGAGGGCGTCCCCCCGTCGGCGATCACCGCGCTGGTGGCGGCGCGCGAACTGGCGAAGCACCCGGGCGGCACGGTCATCCACAACCTGATCACGTCCTGGTCGGTACCCGAGGTCGTCAGGGAACAGGGCGGCGTTCCCGTACGCACCCGGGTCGGCCACTCCTTCATCAAGCAGCGGATGGCCGAGACCGGCGCGATCTTCGGCGGTGAGCACTCCGCGCACTACTACTTCCGCGACTTCTGGAACGCCGATACGGGCATGCTCGCCGCGCTCCATGTCCTGGCGGCCCTGGGCGGCCAGGACGGACCGCTGTCCGAACTGGTCTCCTCGTACGACCGGTACGCCGGTTCCGGGGAGATCAACTCCACGGTCGACGACCAGACAGCCCGCACGGCGGCGGTGCGCGAGGCCTTCACGGGCCGCGAGGGCGTGACCTTCGACGAACTCGACGGGCTGACGGTGACCGGTACGGAGTGGTGGTTCAACCTCCGCCCCTCCAACACGGAACCGCTGCTGCGCCTGAATGTGGAGGCGCGCGACGAGGTGACGATGACCAAGATCCGGGACGAGGCCCTCACCTTGATCCGAGCCTGACCCCGGCCTGCCGGGCGACAGGCACGGATGGACCGGCTGAGCGTCCGGCCGAGGGACCGACGGACCGTTCGGAGCGCCATCGCTGCTGGTCGGCCGATCGCCGTACCGATCGCCGTACCGATCGCCGTACCGGCCGCGCCTGCCGCGTGCCCCGGCAGCCCCCGGTACGGAACCGGCTCCCGTCGTGACCGGGCGGAGCCGGCACCGGCACCTGGCCGGACCTGGCCGGACCGGTCCGGACCGGGACCGTACCCCGGATTGGGCCCCACCCCGGGCCCCGGCGGTAGGCTGACGTGGCCCGATCCACCTGTTCTGTTCGAAGGGACATCACCCCCATGCCGCTCGAAGCCGGCCTCCTGGAGATCCTCGCCTGCCCGGCCTGTCACGCGCCGCTCAGCGACAGCACGGCCGCCGACACCCCCGAGCTGATCTGCACCTCCGGGGACTGCGGTCTGGCCTATCCGGTACGGGACGACATTCCGGTCCTCCTCGTCGACGAGGCACGCCGCCCCGCCTGAGAACACCAGGGCGCCGCACCCACAGCGCCACAACCAAGCGCCGCCACGGCGTCCCGCGCCGGGCGATCGGAGGCCCCATCCCATGCTCGACGAGTCGCTGCTCGACGCTCCCGACGCACTGGCCGACGCCGACCGCCGCGGTCTGCTCCGCGGCGCGGCCGAGGCCGGAGCCCGGGTGCGTACCGCTCTACGGCACACCGCCGAGGCCGGTCTCGCCGCGCTCACCCCTGAGGGCCGCCCCCGCGCCGTACTGGTCGCGGGCTCCGGCGCCGCCGCCACCGGAGCCGCCGATCTGATCGCCGCCCTGGCGGGTGGCAGCGCGCCCGTCACCCGGCTGCGCCCCACCGGCGTCGCCTCCGCCGCCGGCGCACTGCGCTGGACGCTCCCGGGCTGGGCCGGCCCGGTGGACCTGCTCCTGATCGCCACGACCGAGGGCAGCGAACCGGGTCTCGCGCTCCTCGCCGAACAGGCGTACCGCCGGGGCTGCACGGTCGTCGCCGTCGCCCCGCGTCAGTCGCCGCTGACGGAGGCGGTCGACGGTTCGCGCGGCCTTCTCCTCCCGATGGCGACCGCGCCGAACGACTGGCTGGAGGAACGGGCCTCTCAGGTCGCGGGCCCCGGCGCGCTCTGGGCCCTGCTCATCCCGCTGCTCTCCCTCCTGGACCGCGTCGGCCTGGTGACCGCGCCGGCCGAGACCCTCCAACTCGTCGCCGACCGGCTGGACCGCACCGCCGAGCGCTGCGGCCCCGCCATCGCGACGTACAGCAACCCGGCCAAGACCCTCGCCGCCGAACTGGCCGACAGCCTCCCGCTGATCTGGACGGAGGGTACGGCCGCGGCCCCGGCCGGGCGCCGGTTCGCCGACGTACTGGCCGAGCTGACCGGCCGCCCCGCCCTCGCCGCCCAGCTTCCGGAGGCCCTTCCGGCCCATGGCGCCCTGCTCGCGGGCGACTTCGCGGGCGGCGCCGACCCGGACGACTTCTTCCGCGACCGGGTCGAGGAGCGTCAGGCCCTGCGCGCCCGTATCGTCCTGCTCCGCGACCGGCCGGTCGGCGGACTCACCGCGGCCCCCGCGGCCCGTGAACTCGCCCTCGGCCATGACACGGCCATCAGCGAACTGGAGCCGGAGGAAGGCAGCGAACTCGAAGCTCTCGCCGAACTGATCGCCGTCACCGACTTCGCCACGGTCTATCTGGCCCTCGCCGGGGGCGCCCCCGTATGACCCGGCGCCGGGGAGCACGGAGCCACCGAGCGGCCGAGGCCGCTCCACCGGAGCACCCGTACGCCCCTCACGCTTTCACCGGCCTCGGTGTCGCGACACCCGAGAGCGTCGCGACACCCGCGCCCCCTGTCGCGACACCTGCGAGCGTCACGACACCCGCGCCCTGCACCGCTTCACCCGCACCCTTCGCCGCCACACCCACGCCCTTCATCGTCGTCCCACCCGCGATCGTCGTCCCACCCGCGCCGTCACAGCACGCCCCCGTGCCGTCACCACGTACCAGAAAGCTCACCCCATGGACCGCCTCTCGAATACCGTGCGCCCCTACGCCTGGGGCTCCACGACCCTCATCCCGGAACTGCTCGGCACCGCCCCCACCGGCGAACCCCAGGCCGAGATGTGGATGGGCGCCCACCCCGGGGCCCCGTCGCGCCTCGACCGCGGCTCCGGCGAGCAGGCGCTGTCCGATCTGATCGACGCCGACCCCGAGGCGGAACTCGGCGTGGCCGCGGCGGGCAAGTTCGGCCCCCGGCTGCCGTTCCTTCTCAAGCTCCTCGCGGCCGACTCCCCGCTCTCCCTCCAGGTCCACCCCGACCTCGCCCAGGCGAAGCGGGGTTACGCGGACGAGGAGAGCCGGGGCGTCCCGATCGACGCCCCCTACCGCAACTACAAGGACGCCAACCACAAGCCCGAACTGATCTGCGCCCTCACCCCCTTCGACGGACTCTGCGGCTTCCGCACCCCCGCCGAGGCCGCGGAACTGCTCGCACGGCTGGACGTCGACTCGCTCAAGCCCTATGTCGACATCCTCCACGCCCACCCCGAAGAGGCCGCGCTGCGCGAGGTCCTGACCGCCGTCCTGGGCGCCGATCCCGCCGAGATGGCGATCACCGTCGCCGAGGCCGCCGCGGCGGCCGAGCGTCTCGGCGGTGACTACGCCCCGTATGTGTCGATCGCCCACCACTACCCCGGCGACCCCGGTGTCCTCGCCGCCATGCTGCTCAACTACGTACAGCTCCAGCCGGGCGAGGCCCTCTTCCTCGGCGCGGGCGTTCCGCACGCCTATCTCAACGGCCTCGGCGTCGAGATCATGGCCAACTCGGACAACGTCCTGCGCTGCGGTCTCACCCCCAAGCATGTGGACGTCCCCGAACTGCTGCGGATCGTGCGCTTCGAAGCGACCGAACCCGCGGTGCTGCGCCCGGAGGCGTCCCGCTCGGGCGAGGAGCTGTACGAGACACCCATCGACGAATTCCGCCTGTCCCGCTACTCCTTGGCAGAAGATTCCCCCGCACAGGACTCCTCGGCACAGGACTCGCCCGCACAGGGCGTGGAACCGCGCGACCTCACGGCGGACACCCCCCAGATCCTGCTCTGCACGGCGGGCACACCCCGGGCGAACGGCATCGAACTGACCCCCGGCGCCTCGGTCTTCGTCCCCGCGGGCGAGAAGGCCGAACTGTCCGGTACGGGCACCGTGTTCCGTGCCACTGTGGTGGTCTGATGCACCGCCCGCGCCGACGACTGCAACAATGTCCCGCCGTACCGCGGCGCCAGGGCCGCAGCACCTAGGAAGGGACACCACGCACCCATGAGCGCGTCAGGCGGAACCAAGGCGATCGTGGCGGCACTCGGCGCCAACCTCGCGATCGCGGCAGCCAAGTTCGTGGCGTTCGCGTTCAGCGGTTCGTCGTCGATGCTCGCGGAGGGTGTGCACTCCCTCGCCGACTCCGGCAACCAGGGGCTGCTCCTCCTCGGCGGCAAGAAGGCGCAGCGCGAGGCCACCCCGCAGCACCCCTTCGGCTACGGCCGCGAGCGCTACATCTATGCCTTCCTGGTCTCCATCGTGCTGTTCTCGGTGGGTGGCATGTTCGCCATCTACGAGGGTTACGAGAAGATCAAGCATCCCCATGAGATCGAGGCCTGGTACTGGCCGGTCGGCGTGCTCGTCTTCGCGATCATCGCGGAATCGGTCTCGTTCCGTACGGCCATCAAGGAGTCCAACGCCACCCGGGGCGCTCTCTCCTGGACGGAGTTCGTCCGCCGCGCCAAGGCACCCGAACTCCCCGTGGTGCTCCTGGAGGACCTCGGCGCACTGGTCGGTCTGGTCCTCGCGCTCGGCGGCGTCGGTATCTCCCTCGCCACCGGCGAAGGTGTCTGGGACGGCATCGGCACGCTCTGCATCGGCGTCCTTCTCATCCTGATCGCGCTGGTCCTGGCCGCCGAGACGAAGTCCCTGCTCCTCGGCGAGGCCGCGGGCACGGAGGACGTCGAGAAGATCAAGGCGGCGCTCGTCGACAACGACGTGGTCACCGGCATCATCCACATGCGTACGCTCCACCTCGGCCCCGAGGAACTGCTGGTCGCGGCCAAGATCGCGGTCCAGCACGACGACACCGCCGCGGAGGTGGCCCGCGCGATCGACGCCGCCGAGTCCCGGATCCGTGAGGCGGTCCCGATCGCCCGGGTGATCTACCTGGAGCCGGACATCTACAGCGAGTCGGCCGCCGCCGAGGGCACCAACCCCGGCAGGACACCGGGCGGTCCGACACCGGACGCCGCCCACTGAGACCTGCCACGGAGACCTTCCTTCCACGGGGAGACCTTCCAGGGGCGTGCCCCGACGGGACCGCCTCCGTGGCCGTCCGACCACTCTTTGACTTGATCTCGTCGCCCTCTCTTCCCCGTTCGACTGTGGGCCGCTGGGCCGATCGGTGTAGATTCGTGACCAGTGCCAGACGTCGCTGCTGATGGCGGTCGGGCGGTCCGCCCACGGACCGTCCGAGGGAGAGAGGGCCTCCGACGGACTGTGCCCGCGAGCGCTCGGGCATTCGTATGCCCTTCGCCGTAGAGCCAGCCGTACGCACCCACCCTCGATCCGATTCACGAGGAGCAGCTCGTTATGACGACTGTCGCCAACCGACAGGACTTCAAGGTCGCCGACCTCTCGCTCGCCGAGTTCGGCCGCAAGGAGATCACGCTCGCCGAGCATGAGATGCCCGGCCTGATGTCGATCCGCAAGGAGTACGCGGCGACGAAGCCGCTCGCCGGCGCCCGTGTCACCGGCTCCCTGCACATGACGGTGCAGACCGCGGTCCTCATCGAGACCCTGACCGCCCTCGGCGCCGAGGTCCGCTGGGCGTCCTGCAACATCTTCTCCACCCAGGACCACGCCGCCGCCGCGATCGCGGTCGGCCCCGAGGGCACCCCGGAGAACCCCCAGGGCGTCCCCGTCTTCGCCTGGAAGGGCGAGACGCTCGAGGAGTACTGGTGGTGCACGGAGCAGGCCCTGACCTGGCCGAACACCCCCACCGGCGGCCCGAACATGATCCTGGACGACGGCGGCGACGCCACCCTCCTCGTCCACAAGGGCGTCGAGTTCGAGAAGGCCGGCGAGGCCCCGGACCCGTCGACCGCGGACAGCGAGGAGTACGGCTACATCCTCGGCCTGCTCAACCGCACCCTCACGGAGAACCCGCAGAAGTGGACCCGGCTGGCGTCCGAGATCCGCGGTGTCACCGAGGAGACCACGACCGGTGTGCACCGGCTGTACGAGATGCAGCGTGACGGTGTCCTCCTGTTCCCGGCGATCAACGTCAACGACGCGGTCACCAAGTCGAAGTTCGACAACAAGTACGGCTGCCGCCACTCGCTGATCGACGGCATCAACCGCGCCACCGACGTCCTGATCGGCGGCAAGGTCGCGGTCGTCTTCGGCTACGGCGACGTCGGCAAGGGCTGCGCCGAGTCCCTGCGCGGCCAGGGCGCCCGCGTGATCATCACCGAGATCGACCCGATCTGCGCGCTCCAGGCGGCGATGGACGGCTACCAGGTCTCCACGCTCGACGACGTCGTGGGCATCGCGGACATCTTCGTGACCACGACGGGCAACAAGGACATCATCATGGCCTCGGACATGGCCAAGATGAAGCACCAGGCGATCGTCGGCAACATCGGTCACTTCGACAACGAGATCGACATGGCCGGTCTCGCCAAGATCGAGGGCATCGTCAAGGACGAGGTCAAGCCGCAGGTCCACACCTGGACCTTCCCGGACGGGAAGACGATCATCGTCCTGTCCGAGGGCCGTCTGCTGAACCTGGGCAACGCGACCGGCCACCCGTCGTTCGTGATGTCCAACTCCTTCGCGGACCAGACGCTGGCCCAGATCGAGCTGTTCACGAAGCCGGAGGAGTACCCGACCGACGTGTACGTGCTGCCCAAGCACCTGGACGAGAAGGTCGCCCGCCTCCACCTCGACGCGCTCGGTGTGAAGCTCACGACGCTCCGCCCGGAGCAGGCCGCGTACATCGGTGTCGATGTCGCGGGCCCGTACAAGCCCGACCACTACCGCTACTGATCCGCGACTGACCAGCGGCCACTGCGGCCACTGACCCTCCCGGTCCGGCAGCCCGCCGGGCCGGGGCGGCCGACGGTCCACTGACGCACCTTCAGCGGCAGGTACCCGACCAGATGCGGGTACCGGCGGTACACGGCACACGACAGGCCCCCGCACCCCCGTGACGGGGGCCTGTCCCGTGTGCGCGCGTTCCGTCGTACGGAAGAGCGCGTCATGGCGCGCGCGGAGCGCGCGGCAGAACGTCGGCCGTCGGGAGAACGTCAGTCGCCGAGGACTCGAAGAACCCGGAAGACCCCATGCCCCGCGGCCGTTATTCGCTTCATGATCAGCATGATCACTCCCCTCTCGGTGATGAACACTTCCACTGCGCGCCCGGCCCCTCCGGCTGGCGCTATGTCTCCCAGATCACCACTCCCTCCGGCGACCACGCCGGCTCCGTCGATCTGGCCCTCGACGAACTCGGACGCCCCATCCGTCTGCAACTCCATGCCGCGAGCTGGCAGATCCGCGGCGCCGCCCTCGACGGCGTCACCTGGGTCCGTACCGACCCCACCGGAGTCCATGCCACCGAAGGCAATGTGCGCGCCCACGCCTTCACCGGCACCTCCCCCGCCTTTCTCGTCGCGACAGCGCGACTTCTGCGTCTCACTCCTGGCTCCCCGGCGACCCGCGTCCGCCTCGTCGCCTTCACGGACCCGGTCCTGGCACCCCGTACTGTCGATCAGTCCTGGGCGCTGGTGAACAGTGAAGCGCACGCCACTGACAACGGACCCCTGACCGTGGACGAGTACCAGGTCAACGCACTCGACACCGGTGAGCAGCACACGATTCACCTCGCCGGAGACGTGGTGCTCTCGGCCCCGGGCATCGAACTCGAAGACCTGGAAACCCCGCCCTCGACGATGCCCTGACGCGAGGAGCCTCTCCGCCTACGCGGGTGGGGCGAAGCCGGTACGGCGCGGCGCCCCCTCAGCCCCGGTACCCGGCGCGGAGGGCGGCTCCGGCTTCGGTGCCGGAGCCGGAGCGGCTGCATCCGCCGACGTCGGCGGATGAGTCGGCGGATGGACGGGAGCAACGGGAGCAACGGGAGCGACGTGAGCGACGGCAGGTGAGGCGGGCGCAGGGCCGGGGGAGCCTCCGAAGGCCCGCCGCGCGTCCCGCGCCTGCCGCTCGTGCACCACGGCCGCGAGATAGGCCCCCGCGGGAACCCCCTCCGGCGCCGGCGCTCCCGTACGAGCCGCCAGATCGTCCGCGAGCCGCTCCGCCATGGATCGGCTCACGCCCGCCTCGAGTTGCCCCATCCGTGTGAGGTACTGGCGTATCGCGAGCCACAGCTCATCCGGCACGGCGGAGAGATCCAATTCCACGAAGCGTCCCACGAGCCACGGCGGAGGGGACGGCACCATCGCCATACGCCCGGCCGGCACCCTTTCCCGTACGACGAGGGTTCCCGCGAAGACATCTCCGATCCGCCGCCCCCGCGCCGACACCAGCGAAGCGATACAGGCGATGACCCCGAACGACATCAGGATCTCCACCACGCCCATCGCACCGCGCACCAGCGCGTGCCGGAACCGTATGGGTCCGCCGTCGTCCCGTACGACCCGCAGTCCACAGGCCAGCTTGCCCAGCGAGCGGCCGTGGCTGAGCGTCTCCACCGCGATCGGACCGCCCACCAGAATCAGCAGGAACGAGACGATGGCCAGCGCCGCGATCGCCGCGTCGTCCAGTGAGCCCGTCGCCAGCGCGAGACCGAACGAGACCAGAAGGTAGACGACCCACACCACCACCAGGTCGATCGCCAGTGCCAGCGCCCGGCTCGGCAGCTTCGCCGGGCGCAGCCCCAGTACGACCGCATCGCCCGTCACAAGCTCACTCACCGGTGCTCCCCCTTCGCCGACGGCCGTCCCTGCCCCTGAAGGCACCAGTCTGCCAAGCTGACCGGCAGCGCGTCGCGGCACTGCACTCGCAGGAGTGCGGTACCGCCGGAGTGAGGACCGTACGCACCCAGTGCCTGGAGCAGCAGCCGACCATGGATCTCGATGTCTTCGTGACAGCCCACCGTGCCGAGTGGGACCGCCTGGACCATCTCCTGCACCGCGGTCGCCGCCTCAGCGGTGCCGAGGCCGATGAACTCGTCGCCCTCTATCAGCGCACGGCCACCCATCTCTCGCTGATCCAGTCCACCGCTCCCGACCCGGTGATCACCACGCGGCTCACCCAACTCGTGGCGCGCGCCCGCGCCACCGTCACCCGCCGCGCCACCTGGCGCGACGCCGTGCGCTTCCTGACAGCGGGCTTTCCTGCGGCCGTCTACCGGTCCCGGTACTGGTGGATACCGACCGCGGTTCTCTCGACCCTTCTCGCGGCGGTCATCGGCTGGTGGATCGGGGCCCACCCCGAGATCCAGTCGGCCATAGGCGCCCCTGACGACCTGCGCCAGATGACACGTCCTGGTGGCGAGTACGAGACGTACTACTCCAGCCACCCGGCGGCCTCCTTCGCGGCCCAGGTCTGGACGAACAACGCCCAGGCCGCCGCCATGTGTCTGGTCCTGGGAGCGTTCCTCTGCCTCCCCGTGATCGCGATCCTCTTCGTCAATGTGCTCAATCTCGGGGTCGGGATCGGGCTGATGTCCTCGGCCGGCCGCCTCGACACCTTCCTCGGGCTGATCCTTCCCCATGGTCTGCTCGAACTGACGGCCGTCTTCGTCGCCGCGGGTACGGGTCTGCGCCTCGGCTGGACAGTGATCGATCCCGGGCCGTACAGCCGGCGCACCGCGATTGCCCAGCAAGGCCGCGCCGCACTCGGCATGGCCATAGGCCTCGCCCTGGTTCTGTTCGTGTCGGGCCTGATCGAAGGTTTCGTAACCCCCTCGGGCCTGCCCACATGGGCGCGCATCGCCATCGGCGTAGCGGCTGAACTGCTCTTTCTCGCCTATGTGTACATCCTCGGCGGCCGAGCGGCGCGGGCCGGCGAGACAGGTGATGTCGAGGCCCTGGACCGAAGCGCGGAACTCCCCACCGCCGCCTGATGTGCGGATCATGTCCTTGACCTGTTAGTCTCCTCTTCGCCCCGCCAAGACTGTTGACATGGTCTGGGTGGGGAGGTAGATTTGAACGGTTGCCTCGAAGTTGGACAAGCTTCGAGAGCGGTGGTACATATCTATGCGGCTCCCGACGGAGAACGAACTTCCGTGGAGCCCTCTCGATTCGCCTTCCAGATCATCAAGGTCGATGTGATTCGGCCCCGAATGTTTCTGATAAAGTCGGATCAAGCCGAAAGGCAAAAGACCAATCCAAAGGTCACTGGAATTCACGAGGCGGAAGACGCCGAATGGATCTGGTAAAGTCGGAGACGCAAGACAGCAGGACCGAAGGGAAAGCCCGGAGGAAAGCCCGTGAGGGTGAGTACAAAGGAAGCGTCCGTTCCTTGAGAACTCAACAGCGTGCCAAAAGTCAACGCCAGATATGTTGATACCCCGTCCTTCCGGGACTTGTGTTCCGGTGGGTTCGGGTTCCTTTGAAGTAACACAGCGAGGACGCTGTGAATCACCGGTCTTATTCCGGCTGGTGGTTCCGCTCTCGTGGTGCTGACCCGATTACGGGTAATCATTCACGGAGAGTTTGATCCTGGCTCAGGACGAACGCTGGCGGCGTGCTTAACACATGCAAGTCGAACGATGAAGCCTTTCGGGGTGGATTAGTGGCGAACGGGTGAGTAACACGTGGGCAATCTGCCCTTCACTCTGGGACAAGCCCTGGAAACGGGGTCTAATACCGGATAATACTTTCTCCTGCATGGGAGAGGGTTGAAAGCTCCGGCGGTGAAGGATGAGCCCGCGGCCTATCAGCTTGTTGGTGGGGTGATGGCCTACCAAGGCGACGACGGGTAGCCGGCCTGAGAGGGCGACCGGCCACACTGGGACTGAGACACGGCCCAGACTCCTACGGGAGGCAGCAGTGGGGAATATTGCACAATGGGCGGAAGCCTGATGCAGCGACGCCGCGTGAGGGATGACGGCCTTCGGGTTGTAAACCTCTTTCAGCAGGGAAGAAGCGTGAGTGACGGTACCTGCAGAAGAAGCGCCGGCTAACTACGTGCCAGCAGCCGCGGTAATACGTAGGGCGCAAGCGTTGTCCGGAATTATTGGGCGTAAAGAGCTCGTAGGCGGCTTGTCGCGTCGGATGTGAAAGCCCGGGGCTTAACCCCGGGTCTGCATTCGATACGGGCAGGCTAGAGTGTGGTAGGGGAGATCGGAATTCCTGGTGTAGCGGTGAAATGCGCAGATATCAGGAGGAACACCGGTGGCGAAGGCGGATCTCTGGGCCATTACTGACGCTGAGGAGCGAAAGCGTGGGGAGCGAACAGGATTAGATACCCTGGTAGTCCACGCCGTAAACGTTGGGAACTAGGTGTTGGCGACATTCCACGTCGTCGGTGCCGCAGCTAACGCATTAAGTTCCCCGCCTGGGGAGTACGGCCGCAAGGCTAAAACTCAAAGGAATTGACGGGGGCCCGCACAAGCAGCGGAGCATGTGGCTTAATTCGACGCAACGCGAAGAACCTTACCAAGGCTTGACATACACCGGAAACGGCCAGAGATGGTCGCCCCCTTGTGGTCGGTGTACAGGTGGTGCATGGCTGTCGTCAGCTCGTGTCGTGAGATGTTGGGTTAAGTCCCGCAACGAGCGCAACCCTTGTTCTGTGTTGCCAGCATGCCTTTCGGGGTGATGGGGACTCACAGGAGACTGCCGGGGTCAACTCGGAGGAAGGTGGGGACGACGTCAAGTCATCATGCCCCTTATGTCTTGGGCTGCACACGTGCTACAATGGCCGGTACAATGAGCTGCGATGCCGTGAGGCGGAGCGAATCTCAAAAAGCCGGTCTCAGTTCGGATTGGGGTCTGCAACTCGACCCCATGAAGTCGGAGTTGCTAGTAATCGCAGATCAGCATTGCTGCGGTGAATACGTTCCCGGGCCTTGTACACACCGCCCGTCACGTCACGAAAGTCGGTAACACCCGAAGCCGGTGGCCCAACCCCCTTGTGGGGAGGGAGCTGTCGAAGGTGGGACTGGCGATTGGGACGAAGTCGTAACAAGGTAGCCGTACCGGAAGGTGCGGCTGGATCACCTCCTTTCTAAGGAGCATCTAGACCCTTCGGGGTCGAGAGCCACTTCGTCGGCGCATGTCCGACGGTGGTCAGCTCATGGGTGGAACGTTGACTATTCGGCACAGTCTGTTGGTGAGGGTTGCTAGTACTGCTTCGGCGTGGAACGTGATTCTTGCTGGTGGACTGTGTGGGGCGCGCTGTTGGGTGTCTGAGGGTGCGAGCGTTGCTCGCCCTTCATGTGCCGGTCCCGGTGTACTCGCTCGTGAGAGTGGGGTGGCGGGTGGCTGGTCGTTGTTTGAGAACTGCACAGTGGACGCGAGCATCTGTGGCCAAGTTTTTAAGGGCGCACGGTGGATGCCTTGGTACCAGGAACCGATGAAGGACGTGGGAGGCCGCGATAGGCCCCGGGGAGCTGTCAACCGAGCTTTGATCCGGGGGTGTCCGAATGGGGAAACCCGGCAGTCGTCATGGGCTGTCACCCGCTGCTGAACACATAGGCAGTGTGGAGGGAACGAGGGGAAGTGAAACATCTCAGTACCCTCAGGAAGAGAAAACAACCGTGATTCCGGGAGTAGTGGCGAGCGAAACCGGATGAGGCCAAACCTGTGACGTGTGATACCCGGCAGGGGTTGCGTTTCAGGGGTTGTGGGATCGTACTTCAGCAGTCTGCCGGCTGTTGGGCGAGTCAGAAACCGTATGGGTAGGCGAAGGACATGCGAAAGGTCCGGCGTAGAGGGTAAGACCCCCGTAGCTGAAATCTGTACGGCTCGTTTGTGCGACACCCAAGTAGCACGGGGCCCGAGAAATCCCGTGTGAATCTGGCGGGACCACCCGCTAAGCCTAAATATTCCCTGGTGACCGATAGCGGATAGTACCGTGAGGGAATGGTGAAAAGTACCGCGGGAGCGGAGTGAAATAGTACCTGAAACCGTGTGCCTACAAGCCGTGGGAGCGTCGCCGTGTGTGCTTGCACATACGGTCGTGACTGCGTGCCTTTTGAAGAATGAGCCTGCGAGTTTGCGGTGTGTTGCGAGGTTAACCCGTGTGGGGTAGCCGTAGCGAAAGCGAGTCCGAATAGGGCGATATAGTAGCGCGCTCAAGACCCGAAGCGGAGTGATCTAGCCATGGGCAGGTTGAAGCGGCTGTAAGAGGTCGTGGAGGACCGAACCCACCAGGGTTGAAAACCTGGGGGATGACCTGTGGTTAGGGGTGAAAGGCCAATCAAACTCCGTGATAGCTGGTTCTCCCCGAAATGCATTTAGGTGCAGCGTCGTGTGTTTCTTGCCGGAGGTAGAGCACTGGATAGGCGATGGGCCCTACCGGGTTACTGACCTTAGCCAAACTCCGAATGCCGGTAAGTGAGAGCGCGGCAGTGAGACTGTGGGGGATAAGCTCCATGGTCGAGAGGGAAACAGCCCAGAGCATCGACTAAGGCCCCTAAGCGTACGCTAAGTGGGAAAGGATGTGGAGTCGCAGAGACAACCAGGAGGTTGGCTTAGAAGCAGCCATCCTTGAAAGAGTGCGTAATAGCTCACTGGTCAAGTGATTCCGCGCCGACAATGTAGCGGGGCTCAAGCGTACCGCCGAAGTCGTGTCATTGCAGCATATAGGGCTAACGCCTGTTGTGATGGGTAGGGGAGCGTCGTGTGCCGGGTGAAGCCGCGCCGGAAGGCAGTGGTGGACGGTTCACGAGTGAGAATGCAGGCATGAGTAGCGATACACACGTGGGAAACGTGTGCGCCGATTGACTAAGGGTTCCTGGGTCAAGCTGATCTGCCCAGGGTAAGTCGGGACCTAAGGCGAGGCCGACAGGCGTAGTCGATGGACAACCGGTTGATATTCCGGTACCCGCTTTGAAACGCCCAGTATCGAATCCATTAATGCTAAGGCCGTGAAGCCGCCCTGATCTCTTCGGAGTTGAGGGGAGTGGTGGAGCCGCTGAACCGAGGTGGTAGTAGGTAAGCGATGGGGTGACGCAGGAAGGTAGTCCAGCCCGGGCGGTGGTTGTCCCGGGGTAAGGGTGTAGGGCGTTGTGCAGGTAAATCCGTGCAACATGTGTCTGAGACCTGATGCCGAGCCGATTGTGGTGAAGTGGATGATCCTATGCTGTCGAGAAAAGCCTCTAGCGAGTTTCATGGCGGCCCGTACCCTAAACCGACTCAGGTGGTCTGGTAGAGAATACCGAGGCGTTCGGGTGAACTATGGTTAAGGAACTCGGCAAAATGCCCCCGTAACTTCGGGAGAAGGGGGGCCACACTGGGTGATGGGATTTACTCCTTGAGCTTGGGGTGGCCGCAGAGACCAGCGAGAAGCGACTGTTTACTAAAAACACAGGTCCGTGCGAAGCCGTAAGGCGATGTATACGGACTGACGCCTGCCCGGTGCTGGAACGTTAAGGGGACCGGTTAGTCAATCTTCGGGTTGGCGAGGCTGAGAACTTAAGCGCCAGTAAACGGCGGTGGTAACTATAACCATCCTAAGGTAGCGAAATTCCTTGTCGGGTAAGTTCCGACCTGCACGAATGGCGTAACGACTTCTCGACTGTCTCAACCATAGGCCCGGTGAAATTGCATTACGAGTAAAGATGCTCGTTTCGCGCAGCAGGACGGAAAGACCCCGGGACCTTTACTACAGTTTGATATTGGTGTTCGGTTCGGCTTGTGTAGGATAGGTGGGAGACTTTGAAGCTCATACGCCAGTATGGGTGGAGTCGTCGTTGAAATACCACTCTGGTCGTGCTGGATGTCTAACCTGGGTCCGTGATCCGGATCAGGGACAGTGTCTGATGGGTAGTTTAACTGGGGCGGTTGCCTCCTAAAGGGTAACGGAGGCGCCCAAAGGTTCCCTCAGCCTGGTTGGTAATCAGGTGTTGAGTGTAAGTGCACAAGGGAGCTTGACTGTGAGACCGACGGGTCGAGCAGGGACGAAAGTCGGGACTAGTGATCCGGCGGTGGCTTGTGGAAGCGCCGTCGCTCAACGGATAAAAGGTACCCCGGGGATAACAGGCTGATCTTCCCCAAGAGTCCATATCGACGGGATGGTTTGGCACCTCGATGTCGGCTCGTCGCATCCTGGGGCTGGAGTCGGTCCCAAGGGTTGGGCTGTTCGCCCATTAAAGCGGTACGCGAGCTGGGTTTAGAACGTCGTGAGACAGTTCGGTCCCTATCCGCTGTGCGCGTAGGAGTCTTGAGAAGGGCTGTCCCTAGTACGAGAGGACCGGGACGGACGAACCTCTGGTGTGCCAGTTGTTCTGCCAAGGGCATGGCTGGTTGGCTACGTTCGGGAGGGATAACCGCTGAAAGCATCTAAGCGGGAAGCCTGCTTCGAGATGAGGACTCCCACCCCCTTTGAGGGGTTAAGGCTCCCAGTAGACGACTGGGTTGATAGGCCGGATATGGAAGCCAGGTGACTGGTGGAGTTGACCGGTACTAATAGGCCGAGGGCTTGTCCTCAGTTGCTCGCGTCCACTGTGTTAGTTCTGAGACAATGAACAGCTGTGTGTTATCCGGTTGGTTGTTGTTTTACAGTGTTTCGGTGGTCATGGCGTGAGGGAAACGCCCGGTTACATTCCGAACCCGGAAGCTAAGCCTCACAGCGCCGATGGTACTGCAGGGGGGACCCTGTGGGAGAGTAGGACGCCGCCGAACAATTATTGTGTGAAGTGCCCTGTGCCGGTTATCCGGTACGGGGCATTTCTGCGTTCCGGGACTTTTCAAAGTCCGAAGCGGTAGCCGACCGTTTTCACCGGCTACACGCGATCGGGCTCCTTGTCTCGTACTCGTATCAGAGGCGTCCCGCTGCTTTCAGCGCGAGATACGCATCCGCGAGTGCTGGAGCCAGTTTCTCGGGGGTGGCATCCACAACGGTGACGCCATGCCTCTGCAATTGTTCCGCCGTACGACGTCTTTGGGCCTGTGCCTGAGTGCCGGCGGCGGCCTCGTAGACCGCGTCCACTGTGCCCCGTCGCGTACTCATGTTTTCGATATGCGGATCGGCGACGGAGGCGAGAAGCACCGTGTGGCGTTTGGTGAGCTGTGGGAGGACGGGAAGGAGTCCCTCCTCGATAGGGGCGGCGTCCAGGCTCGTGAGGAGTACGACGAGCGATCTGCGCGGTGCGTTCCGCAGCGTGGCCGCGCTGAGACCGCGGGCATCTGTCTCGACGAGCTCCGGTTCGAGCGGGGCGAGCGCGTTGACCATCGTCGGCAGGACATCACCCGCGGAACGGCCCTGGACTTGTGCGCGTACACGACGGTCGTAGGCGAGGAGGTCCACACGGTCGCCCGCTCGTGAGGCGAGCGCTGTGAGGAGGAGTGTGGCGTCCATGGCCGCGTCGAGGCGGGGGACGTCGCCGACCCGGCCGGCCGATGTGCGGCCGGTGTCGAGGACGACAAGGATGTGCCGGTCACGTTCGGGGCGCCAGGTCCGTACGGCGACGGACGAGCGACGGGCGGTGGCACGCCAGTCGATGGACCGGGTGTCGTCCCCAGGCACGTATTCGCGGAGGCTGTCGAATTCGGTGCCTTCGCCGCGGGTCAGCACGCTGGTGCGGCCATCCAGCTCGCGCAGTCGGGCGAGCCTGGACGGCAGATGCTTGCGGCTGGTGAACGGCGGCAGGACCCGCACCGTCCACGGGACGTCATGGTTGCCTTGGCGGGCCGCCAGGCCCAGGGGGCCGTACGAGCGCACAGTGACGCGTTCCGCACGGCGGTCGCCGCGGCGCGTGGGGCGAAGGGACGTGGTGAGCCGTCGGCGTTCCCCTGCCGGAACGGTCAGCTTGTGCCGGGACGCCGCCTGTTCGGTTCCGGTGAACCAGCTGCTGGGGGGCCAGGCGTCACGCAGATGGGCGCGGAGCCTGCGCCCCGACGGGTTGGTGACGGTGAGATGGACTTCGGCGCTTTCGCCGAGTCGAACAGACGTATCACCACTTCGGGTGAATCGGAGCGTTCGCACTGGTGCGGCCAGGGCGTAGTCGCACAGAATTGCTATCGAGAGCGGTGCGTTGACGGCAAGGATCCCCGCCCAGCCGGGGGCGTAGACGCCGACGGGGAGAGTGCCAAGAGCCGCGAGGAGCGCGGTGCGTCCGGTGAGAGCCACGGGTTCACCGCCTCATCGGGGAACGGGGACATTGGCGAGGATCGCGGTGATGACGGAGTCGGCGGTGACTCCCTCCATCTCGGCCTCGGGCCGCAGTTGGACGCGATGGCGGAGTGTGGGGAGAGCCAGGGCCTTCACGTCGTCCGGGATGACGTAGTCCCGGCCGGTGAGCCAGGCCCAGGCACGGGCGGTGGAGAGCAGGGCAGTGGCGCCTCGCGGGGAGACGCCGAGTGAGAGCGAGGGGGATTCACGCGTGGCACGGCAGATATCGACGACATAGCCCGCGATCTCGGGCGAGACGGATGTCTTGGCGACGGCGTCGCGTGCGGCTTCCAGGTCGGCCGGCCCGGCGACGGGCCGTACCCCCGCGGCCTGGAGATCGCGCGGGTTGAAGCCTGCCGCGTGGCGGGTCAGGACGCTGATCTCGTCGTCGCGGGACGGCAGTGACACGGTCAGTTTGAGAAGGAAGCGGTCGAGCTGGGCCTCGGGGAGCGGATAGGTGCCCTCGTACTCGACCGGGTTCTGAGTGGCGGCGACAAGGAACGGGTCGGGCAGCGGACGCGGAGTGCCGTCGACCGTGACCTGACGTTCCTCCATCGCCTCCAGAAGTGACGACTGGGTCTTGGGCGGCGTGCGGTTGATCTCGTCGGCCAGCAGCAGATTGGTGAAGACAGGGCCGGGCTGGAAGGAGAACTCTGCGGTCCTGGCGTCATACACAAGGGATCCGGTGATGTCGCTCGGCATCAGATCCGGGGTGAACTGGACGCGCTTGGTGTCGAGTTCCAGGGAAGCGGCGAGTGCTCGTACCAGAAGGGTCTTCGCGACGCCGGGCACTCCTTCGAGGAGGACATGGCCGCGGCAGAGAAGGGCGACGACGAGTCCGGTGACGGCGGGGTCCTGGCCGACCACCGCCTTCGCGATCTCGGCGCGCAGGGCTTCCAGGGAGGCGCGGGCGCTGTCCGTGTTCTCGGTGTTCCCGGCGTTCTGCGTGGTCGGAGCACTCATGAGGTGCGTACCTCTCTTTCGAGGGCGTCGAGTTGGTCCGCCAGGCGGACGAGAGCGGCGTCGTCGGCCGGGGCAGGGCCGAAGAGCAGGGTGCGCGGGTCCTGGCCGGTGTCCGCGAGCTGGGAGGCGACGGCCGGGATCAGGGACTCGGGCGAGTGTGCCTCGGCCGCTGGGACGCCGAGGAGGGATGCGAGACGGTCGCGGGACGCCGAGCGCAGGGCTGATGCCGCGTGGTCCCGGGCGTTCGCCTTGCGGTAGAGGCGGGCGCGGCCCTCGGTGGACTCGGAGGCCCGGATGGCGACGGGAAGCCGTTCGGTCACGAGAGGGCCCAGCCTGCGGGCGCGCCAGACGGCGGCGAGCACTGCGGCGAGGAAGAGCTGGAAGGTGCCCCAGAGCCAGCCCGACGGGATCAGATCGAGGAAACCGCTGTCGCCGCCGTCCCCACTGTTGTCGCCGCTGCCCTCGGAGGCAGAGGCATCACTGAGCGAAGGGAGGTACCAGACGAGATGAGGCCGGGAGCCGAGGAGTTGCAGGGCGAGCGAAGCGTTGCCCTGCTGGTCGAGGCGGTCGTTGTAGAGAAGATCGGGAGAACCGAGCAGGACGGTGTCACCGGCATCCGTTTGCGTGTCTGTTCCTGTGGCGGGGATCCTGAGCAAGGCCGGCGCGCCGTCGATCAGGTAGCAGCCGTCCGCGTCGGGCGAGTCGGTGACGTATCGCTCGCCGCCGATGTCGACGGTGCCCGCACGGTCGGCGGCGGGCAGCGAGCAGCGCGGGGATCGTGCGGAGACGGGCGCGGGCGTGCTGGTACGGACACCGGGTGCCAGTATGCCGACCGAGGGCGGGCCGGCGCCGAGGTGGACGGTACGGCCTCCCGAGAGCGCGGTCGTGTCGTGCAGGAGCCACTGCTGGTGAGGTGTCAGCAGATTCGGATCGGTGACAAGGAGAGTGGTGTCAGGGCCGGTTGCGGCCGTGGCCTCGTCCAGTGTGGTGACGACACTGATGGAAACTCCGCTGTTCTTGAGCAGTTCGGCGGCCGCGCGGCTGCCGTACCGGTCGGCGGAGCGGGGATCGAGACGCCCGTGCCGGTCACCCGAGGTGAGTGCGGCCATCACGATCCCGGCCGTCAGCAGGATGGCGAGCGCGAGGAGCAGTCCGCGGGCTCGGGTCCAGATCTGGCCGGTGGTGAGGGAGAGCGACGTGGAGCTGGTCGGGGAGGTCACTCGGCCGTTCCTCCGGATGCGGTGCTCAACTGCGGCTTCGCTCGTTCCAGATCGAGATCGAGTTCCCGCAGACGCAGATATGTCCCCTGGTCGGCGGTGCGGCCTCCGTATGTGACGTCGTCGAACTCGCCCGCGGCGGCGCGGAGTCGGTGGGCGTGGTGGGGGAGCGGGTGCCCGGCCTCGGCGGCGGCTTCGTCGGCGGTACGGCTGGGGCGCGGGTCGAGCAGCGCTCGTTCCTCCAGGGAGCGGACGATGGCGCGCATCCGCTCCTGGACGGCCTCGTTCCAGCGCTCGGCGGCGGCGTGTGCTTCGGCACTGGCGCGGTGTTCCGCGGCGCTGCGCGGTCCGTCCTCGAAGAGCGAGCCGTCCGGGCCGGGAATGCGGCGGGGCGTACCCAGCCGCCACCAGAGGGCGGCGAGCAGGGCCACCACCACCAGGACGACGACGGCGAGGCCGAGCGGACCGCCGGGGGCGGCGCCGGAAGCGGCGTCGAGGAGATCACCGATCCACTCCCAGAGGCGGTTGATCGCGCGCTGGAGAAGGTTCGGGTCGCTCTCGTGGTACATCGGCTTGGACAGTTCGCGCTCCGCCGCTTCTCGGGCGGGGACGCGAGGGGTGTCCACCGGTATGCCGTCGCCCAGGCGTATCAGCGGCCGTGTGGACGTGGCTCCCCCCGTGGTGGACACCGCATCAGCTCCCGGAAGGGCTGTGGCCCGACTGCTCGGGGCCGTAGCCCGGTACGCCCGCGGCCCGCGCCAGTTCGAGGTCGAGGGCTTCGCGGCGGATGCGCTGGTCCACATAGAGGAGGACGGTCACGCCGGCGGAGATCGGATAGGTGATCGTGGTGGCGACCACCGTGCCGATACCGGTGATGATCAGGAAGGGCCAGCCGAGATCCGCGCCGGTGCCGGACATCAGGCCCTCGAGACCCCCGCCGTCCACCGCGGCGGCGACGATGCCGAAGGGCACCGCGAGTACCAGCGTGACGAGGAAGGTCAGCACAAGGGTGAGCAGAAGGATGCCGAAGGTGCGCCACCAGGCGCCTCCCACAAGCTTGGCGGAGCGGCGCAAGGACGGCATCACGCCCCGGCGTTCCAGCATGAGCGCGGGCGAGGCGAGGTTGAAGCGGACCATCAGCCAGATGACGACGGCGAGGCCGGCGCATCCGCCGAGCATGGTGAGCGCGGCACCCGCGACCGATCCCAGCAGCATGCCGGGGAGGACGCCGATCGTCATGACGGCGGTGCTCATCAGGAGCAACAGCAAGGTCAGGCCGAGGAGTTGGGGGAGCCGGGGCCGGGACTCGCGCCAGGCCTCGGAGAGGGTGACGGGGCGTCCCAGCACGGAGCGGCTGATCACCACGGTGAGTATCGAGGTGGTGAAGAGGGTGCCGATCACGGTGAGGACCAGCGACGGCACGAGCGAGACAAGGCTCTGCTGCATCGAGTCGGCGGCTTGCCTGAGGGTTTCCGAGGGGGTGGCGTCGGGGTCGAGGGCCACCGGCTCGGGAAGGAGATAACGCTGGATCAGGATCTCGGCGATCTGGGAGACCACGGCGACGGCGAGGGTGACGCCCAGTACGGTCCGCCAGTGGGCGCGCAGCGTGGAGACGGCGCCGTCCAGGATCTCGCCGACACCGAGCGGGCGCAGCGGGATCACGCCCGGCTTGGCGGCGGGCGGCGGCCCCCAGCCGTAACCGGGGCCGGGGCCTCCGCCGTAGCCCGGTCCTCGGCCCTGGGCGGGCCCGCCCCAGCCCGGTGCCGGCCGCTGCGGCGCGGGTCCGGTGCCGGAGGCGCTCGGCGGGGACCACTGCCCGGCCGGCGGCTGGTCGGTCGACCACTTCGGGGCGGAGCCGGTGTCGTCGGCGGGCGCGGCGGGCCTGGGCACGGTGGTGTCCTGGCCGTCGGACGGGGCGGATCCGGGCGAGGCCCAGCCCGGAGTGTCGTTCACGGTCGTCCACCTCGTGGATTGGTTGCGGGACCGGCTCGGCGAGCCGGCGTTTCGACAGTGCCTGTCCGCGGAGCGGGGTGGCGGGCTGGCAGCCATCGTGCCACGCGTCGGCTTCGGGCGGGCCGGGGGCCGTATCTCCTTATCGCGTCCGTGCTTGCCTTCATTGTCCGTGCCGTAGCGGGCAGACTGAGCGGATGGTTGATCAGTACGCACAAACCCCGGTCGGCGTGGAGCCGTCCATGCTCCCCTCGATTCGCTGGGACGAGCCGCCGGAAGGGCCCGTGCTGGTGCTCCTCGACCAGACGAGACTTCCGGTCGAGGAGGCCGAGCTGGTCTGTACGGATGTGCCCGCCCTCGTACGGGCGATCCGGACGCTGGCGGTGCGGGGGGCGCCGTTGCTGGGTATCGCGGGCGCCTACGGTGTGGCACTGGCCGCGCGGCGGGGCTATGACGTGGAGGACGCGGCGACACAGCTCGCGCAGGCGCGGCCCACCGCGGTGAACCTCGGATACGGAGTGCGGAGGGCGCGGGACGCGTACCGCTCGGCGGCCGCGAGCGGGGCCGGTCTTGAGCAGGCCGCCGAGGCCGCGCTCGCCGAGGCGAGGCTGCTGCACCGGGAGGATGCCGAGGCCAGCGCGCAGATGGCCGAGTTTGGGCTTACGCTCCTCGATGAACTGCTGCCGGGTGGCGGCCACCGGATCCTGACCCACTGCAACACCGGGGCGCTTGTCTCGGGCGGGGAGGGCACCGCGTTCGCCGTGGCACTGTCGGCCCACCGGGCCGGGCGGCTGCGGCGCCTGTGGGTGGACGAGACCCGTCCGCTTCTCCAGGGGGCCCGGCTGACGGCGTATGAGGCGGCTCGCAACGGGATGGCGTACACATTGCTCACGGACAACGCGGCTGGTTCGCTGTTCGCGGCGGGGGAGGTGGACGCCGTTCTGATCGGGGCCGACCGGATCGCCGCGGACGGCTCGGTGGCGAACAAGGTGGGGAGTTATCCGCTCGCCGTATTGGCCAAGTACCACCATGTGCCGTTCGTCGTGGTCGCCCCCACCACGACGATCGACCTCGACACCCCCGACGGGGCGTCGATCGAGGTGGAGCAGCGGTCGGGACAGGAAGTGACAGAGGTCACGGCGCCGCAGACCGCGGTGGCGGGAGTGGAGGCGGGGAGTGGGATGCCGGTGGCGCCGCTGGGAACGCAGGCGTACAACCCGGCTTTCGACATCACGCCCCCGGAACTGGTGACGGCGATTGTCACCGAAAAAGGCGCGCTGTCCCCGGTGACCGGGGCTGGAATCGCGGAGCTGTGTGTCAGGTCACGCCAAGGTAACGATGAGCTAATGGGATGATGTCGATATGAAGGGACGTGTCCTTGTCGTCGATGACGACACCGCACTGGCCGAGATGCTCGGGATTGTGCTGCGTGGTGAGGGTTTCGAGCCGTCGTTTGTAGCGGACGGTGACAAGGCACTCGCCGCTTTCCGCGAGACCAAGCCGGATCTGGTGCTGCTGGATCTCATGCTGCCCGGCCGGGACGGTATCGAGGTGTGCCGGCTCATCAGGGCCGAGTCCGGGGTTCCGATCGTCATGCTGACGGCCAAGAGCGACACGGTCGATGTGGTGGTGGGTCTGGAGTCGGGGGCCGATGACTACATCGTCAAGCCGTTCAAGCCCAAGGAGCTGGTGGCCCGTATCAGGGCGCGGCTGCGCAGGTCCGAGGAGCCGGCGCCGGAGCAGTTGGCGATAGGCGATCTTGTCATCGATGTGGCGGGTCACTCCGTGAAGCGGGAAGGGCAGTCGATCGCCCTGACCCCGCTGGAGTTCGATCTGCTGGTCGCGCTGGCACGCAAGCCGTGGCAGGTGTTCACGCGTGAGGTGCTCCTGGAGCAGGTGTGGGGCTACCGGCACGCGGCGGACACCCGGCTGGTCAATGTGCATGTCCAGCGGTTGCGCTCCAAGGTCGAGAAGGACCCGGAGCGTCCCGAGATCGTGGTGACCGTCCGCGGTGTCGGCTACAAGGCAGGACCGAGCTGACATGTCCGGCGGCAGCGCTGCTCCGAAGCCCGGGGAGCCGGGAGTCCGTGCGGGGCGGGCTGCCGGCCCGGGACGGGTGTTCTCACGGTTCGGCCGGCTCTTCCAGAGCGGCCGGCTGCTCCAGGACGGCTCGCCGGGCGGACCGGTGCTGCGGCTGCTGGTGCGCTGGGTGAGGCGGCCGCTGCTGCCCGCGGTACGGCTGTACCGGCGCAATATCCAGCTCCGGGTGGTCGCGACCACGCTGCTGATGTCGCTCGGGGTGGTGCTGCTGCTCGGTTTCGTCGTCATCGGCCAGGTGCGCAACGGTCTGCTCGAGGCCAAGGAGAAGGCGGCCCAGAGCCAGGCGGCGGGCGGGTTCACCGTGGCCAAGGAGAAGGCCGACGCACCGGCCGCGCCCGGTGGCCGGGACGGTGACACGAGCGGCAAGTCGGGCAGGAACTCCGTCAACTGGCGCTCCGACCTGGTCGAACAGCTCGCCAGCGGTGGCCCGGGTGCCTTCAATGTGGTGGCGCTGAGTCCCGAAGCGCAGGATGTGGCCTCCACCAACCGCGCGCCCCGGGTCTCGGGCGGGGTGGATTTCGCCAGCGTTCCCGCGGATCTGCGGTCCGCGGTGGCGCGGGGGACCGGACCGTTCGAGACGTACGCGCAGATCAGATACACCGGCGCCACCGAGGACCGGGAGCCGGAGCCGGGGCTGGTCGTCGGCAAGCGGCTGAACGACGTCGACGGCAACGCGTACGAGTTGTACTACCTCTTCCCGCTGACCCAGGAGGAGCAGTCGCTCAATCTGGTCAAGGGCACGCTCGCCACGGCGGGGCTCTTCGTGGTCGTGCTGCTCGGAGCCATCGCCTGGCTGGTGGTGCGGCAGGTCGTCACGCCCGTACGGATGGCCGCGGGTATCGCCGAGCGGCTCTCCACCGGCCGTCTCCAGGAGCGGATGAAGGTCACGGGCGAGGACGACATCGCACGGCTCGGCGAGGCGTTCAACAAGATGGCGCAGAACCTCCAGCTCAAGATCCAGCAACTGGAGGAGCTGTCCAGGATGCAGCGCCGGTTCGTCTCCGACGTCTCGCACGAACTGCGCACCCCTCTGACGACCGTGCGGATGGCCGCCGATGTCATCCATGAGGCGCGCGGCGACTTCGACCCGGTGACGGCGCGCTCGGCCGAGCTGCTCGGCGACCAGCTCGACCGCTTCGAGTCGCTGCTGTCGGATCTGCTGGAGATCAGCCGCTTCGACGCGGGCGCGGCGGCGCTGGAGGCCGAGCCGATAGATCTGCGGGTGGTCGTACGGCGGGTGATCGGCGGGGCCGAGCCGCTGGCGCAGGCGAAGGGCAGCAGGATCCGTGTTCTCGGGGACGAGCAGCCGGTCGTCGCCGAGGCCGATGCCCGCCGTGTGGAGCGGGTGCTGCGCAATCTGGTCGTCAACGCCGTCGAGCACGGCGAGGGGCGGGATGTGATCGTACGGATGGGGGTCGCGGGCGGAGCCGTCGCGGTCGCCGTGCGTGACTACGGTGTGGGACTCAAGCCCGGCGAGGCGACCCGGGTGTTCAACCGCTTCTGGCGGGCCGATCCGGCGCGCGCCCGCACCACCGGGGGCACCGGCCTCGGGCTGTCGATCGCCGTCGAGGACGCGCGGCTGCACGGCGGCTGGCTCCAGGCGTGGGGCGAGCCCGGCGGCGGCTCTCAGTTCCGGCTGACACTGCCCCGTACGGCGGACGAGGCGCTGCGCGGATCGCCCATACCGCTGGAGCCCGAGGACTCCCGGAGCAACCGGGAGCGCATAGGGGCCCACGATCTCAAGGAGAGCGCGCACCGGCTGTCGAGCGTGCCCGCCCAGCAGCGCGTGGACCGCACCGCGCTGCCCGCGGCGCCGGGCGTGCCGGCGCCGCCCTTGCCCGCCGCGGCGGTGGACCCGGCGGCGATGCCGGGCAGCGGCGCGCGGGTGGTGGCGCGCCCCGCGGAGGAACCGCTTGCGGGCGATGGGCAGGGGCCTGGTGCCGGGGGTGGGCAGGGCCCGGGTGAGTCCGGTGGTCCCGCCGAGCAGATTCCGGAACGGGAGGACACGATTCGTGGGCGCTGACCGCCGTCGGTACGGCCTGGGACGGGCGGTGAGCGCGCCGGTCCTGCTGGCGGCCGTCGCCGCGCTGCTGGCCGGGTGCGCGTCGATCCCGGACAGCGGGGATGTGGAGCCGGTGAAGGCATCGCCGCCGGGTGAGTCGCAGGTGCGGGTGTACGCCGTGCCGCCCCGCGAGAAGGCGGGGCCCGATGAGATCGTCGACGGCTTCCTGGAGGCCATGACCAGTGACGATCCCGACTTCGCGATGGCCAGGAAGTATCTGACGAAAGAGGCGTCCAGGGACTGGAAGCCGGGGGAGGGCACGACCGTACTGCGCGCCGCGCCCGATCCCGCTCCGGTCAAGGAGCCGCCCGCCGGCTCCGGTGACCCCGGTCGCACCTATCCGCTGTACGGGGACCGGATCGCCGATGTGGACGCCGCGCATGTCTACCAGCCGATCGAGCCGACGCCGTACAACGGAACGATCCATCTGGTGCAGGAGACGACCGGTGCGGACACCAACGAGTGGCGCATCGACAGCCTGCCGCCGGGGCTGGTGCTCGGCGAGTCGGACTTCCAGCGCAACTACCGCTCCATGAACAAGTACTACTTCGCATCGGGGGAGAACTGGCTGGTCGCGGACCCGGTCTACATCCGTCAGCGAATAGACCCCACGACGCGGATGGATCCGGTCACCCAGGCGGTGAAGGTGCTGCTCGACGGACCGACGCACTGGTTGAAGCCCGTGGTCGACTCGCCCTTCCCGGCCGGTACGGCCCTTCAGAAGGGCACCAGATCACTGGAGTTCGACGACCGGAACGCGCTGAAGGTGCCGCTGAACGAGAAGGCGTCCAAGGCGGGGCGCAGCCAGTGCCGCAAGATGGCCGCGCAATTGCTCTTCACGCTGCGGGACCTGACCTCCACCCCGGTCAGCCAGGTCGAGTTGCTGGCGGACGGCTCCTCGCTCTGTGTGCTCAGCGGGGACCAGGCCGAGGAGTTCGCGCCCGACCGCACCACCGGGCAGCCCGACAACCCGTACTTCGTCGACAGCGGCGGGCGGTTGTCGACGCTTCACATCGGCAGTGACGAGAGCGTCGACCCGGTGCGGGTCCTCGGGCCGTTCGGCAAGGACGGGCCGAAGCTCGGCTCGGTTGCGGTGGCGCGTGACGAGAAGCACGCGGCGGGCGTCTCGGAGGACGCCAAGTCGCTCCATGTGGCCTCCATACTCTCGGACGGCGAGTTGGGCGACCCGCTCGTGGAGAGCAAGGGCGCACGCCCGCAGGACCGGCTGTCCGCGCCGAGTTGGGACGGACACGGGGATCTGTGGATCGCCGACCGGGATCCCGGGCAACCGCGTCTGCTGCGGTTCGCGGACGGCACCGGCGCGCCGCGGCAGGTCACGGTCGACGGGCTGGGCGGCGCGCGTATCGAGGCGCTGCGCGTCTCGGCGGACGGTGTACGGATCGCGCTGCTGCTGGCCGAGGACGGGCGGATCACCTTGCGGATCGGACGGGTGGAGCGGGACGGCTCCGGGGCCGAGTCCGAGGTGTCCGTGAGGGGACTCCAGCCGGTCGCCCCGCAGATGGAGTCGGTGACGGCGGTGTCCTGGGCGGGCCCCAGCCGGCTGGTGGTGGTCGGCAAGGAGTCCGGCGGTGTGGAGCAGGTGCGCTACATCCAGACCGACGGGTCGACCTCGGCGGCGGGCGTGCTGCCGGGACTCTCCCCGGTGACGGCGATCGCGGCGGCCGACGACGACCGGCAGCCGCTGGTGGCCGATACCCAGGACGCGGGGATCGTGGGGCTGCCCATGGGGGCGAACTGGCAGACGATGGTCGAGGAGGGCTCGTCGCCGGTCTATCCCGGCTGACCACGCCACGCCCACGCGTCCGGCGGCGCCTGTCCGCGGCCGATCCGCGGCGGCGGAGTACCGGCGGCGGGGGCGGTCGCGTACCTCCACGTCGGCGTGTCCGTACGGGCGGTGACCGCCTCGGCGGGAGCGGGGCACCCCGGCCCTGAGCTTTACCGGAACCAGTCATCCACAGGGGTGGCCGGGGGCTTCCGTCATTGGCACAGTGGGTCCCATGCGGGGGTGGTGGCGCGAGATCACCGGCCTGGTGCTGCCGGTCGCCTGTGGCGGATGCGGCAGTCCCAGGACGCCGCTGTGCGAGGAGTGCGGCCGCGCCCTGTACGGGACGTGGCCCTGCCGGGTGCGGCCGGTTCCCGAGCCGACGGGACTGCCGGTGGTGCACGCGGCGGCGCCGTACGAGGACGCCGTACGGGCCGTTCTCCTGGCGCACAAGGAGCGGGGCGCGCTCGGGCTGGCCGCGCCGTTGGGCCGAGCCCTGGCGGGGGCCGTGCGGGCCGCCGCGCCGTCCGGTACGGGGGTGGGACCGCTGCTGCTCGTGCCGATGCCGTCCGCGCGCCGCGCGGTCGGAGCGCGCGGACATGACGCGACCCGCCGGATGGCGCTGGCCGCCGCGGGTGAGCTGAGACGCGCGGGCCGGCCGTGCCGGGTGCTGCCGGTGCTGCGGCAGCGACGCGCGGTGGCCGACCAGGCGGGTCTCGACGCCCGCCGCAGACGGGTGAATCTCTCGGGGGCGCTGGAAGTGGCCGGCGGGGGCGCGCGACTGCTGGCCGGCGGCCGGGTGGTGCTGGTGGACGATCTCATGACAACCGGTTCTTCGCTCGTCGAGGCGGCGAGGGCACTGCGTGCCGCAATGGGGTCCGGCATTCCGGGATACGTACAGGTGAGCGCGGCAGTTGTGGCCGCTCCGCCCCTGTCCTTCGAAATAAACCGGAACTGATCGGGATCTTGCATCGTTGCTGGTAAACGGGGAAGAAAAAGACCTGAACAGAGGTACATGCCGGTAGCGGGTGCCGACACCCGTCCGGGAGGGCTATGTTCGGTTATGAGGAATGGCGGAAGCCATGACTCGCTGAATGCACTGGTCTGCTCGGCGTTTTCAGAACCTCCGAAACTTCGGGGGGTGGGGATCATGCCGACGGGGGAGGAGGAGGTGAAAGTCACCAAGTCCGAGGCTCCGGTGACTACTGGGGTCTGGTGCAACAGGGAGTAACTCCGCAATGAGGCGGAGTGATCCGGGAACGGAGTTCTGCGTGGACATCGTCGTCAAGGGCCGCAAGACCGAGGTGCCCGAGCGGTTCCGCAAGCACGTGGCCGAGAAGCTCAAGCTGGAGAAGATCCAGAAGCTCGACGGCAAGGTGATCAGCCTCGACGTCGAGGTGTCCAAGGAGCACAATCCGCGGCAGGCCGACCGGTGCGACCGGGTGGAGATCACGCTCCACTCCCGTGGCCCCGTGATCCGTGCGGAGGCGGCCGCGGCCGATCCGTACGCGGCGCTCGATCTGGCCACCGGCAAGCTGGAGGCCCGGCTGCGCAAGCAGCACGAGAAGCGCCACAACCGGCGTGGCAGCGGGCGGCTTTCGGCCGCCGAGGTCGTCGAAGTCGTTCCTGACGTGGCTCAGTTGAACGCCAACGGCCAGACCGCCGCGGAGCAGGCGGCCGCCGAGGCCGTCCCGACCACCAGGATCGGCACACTGGAGGTACAGGGTGAAGGGCCTCTGGTGGTCCGGGAGAAGAACCACGCGGCGGCACCGATGACGCTCGATCAGGCGCTCTACGAGATGGAACTGGTCGGGCACGACTTCTATCTCTTCGTCGATTCCGACACCAAGGAACCCAGCGTCGTCTACCGGCGCCATGCATACGACTACGGTGTGATCCACCTCAGGACGGACCCGTTCGCCGGTTCTGGAGCCGGCGGCGCGGGCGGCGCCCTCGGCGGCTGAGCCGTCGCACGCACGCGGCCGGCGGACGGCCCGAAGGCCGGCCGGCAGTCCGGCCGGGATCCGTGCTCCGGCGGTGCCCCTGAGCGCCCCCCGCGCCTCAGGGGCACCGGCGTGCGGACCGAAGGATCACCGCTCTGTCATCCAGGCATGAAATCATGGCGTCGCAAGCCAACAAGTGGTCTGCGAACTGCGGTTGGCCGGCTCTTGTGAACTCGGACCACGGCCTTCAGGGGGAGGAACGATGGCGGACAGCTTCGGACCGGTGCACAGCGCGGACGATGCCGATGACACGGTCGGCGGCGCCCGGTCCGACGCCGACACGGAACGGGGCGGCTCCCGCAAGGAGCCCATCCGGGTCCTTGTCGTGGACGACCACGCCCTCTTCCGCCGTGGACTGGAGATCGTCCTCGCCCAGGAGGAGGACATCCAGGTCATCGGCGAGGCGGGCGACGGCGCGGAGGCCGTGGACAAGGCAGCCGATCTGCTGCCGGACATCGTGCTGATGGATGTACGGATGCCCAAGCGCGGCGGTATCGAGGCCTGCACCTCCATCAAGGAAGTGGCCCCCAGTGCCAAGATCATCATGCTGACGATCAGCGACGAGGAGGCCGACCTCTACGACGCGATCAAGGCCGGCGCCACCGGCTATCTCCTCAAGGAGATCTCCACCGACGAGGTGGCCACCGCCATCCGCGCCGTGGCCGACGGACAGTCACAGATCAGTCCGTCCATGGCGTCCAAGCTGCTGACCGAGTTCAAGTCGATGATTCAGCGGACCGACGAGCGGAGACTTGTCCCCGCGCCACGGCTGACCGACCGTGAACTGGAAGTCCTCAAGCTGGTGGCCACAGGAATGAACAACCGTGATATCGCCAAGGAGTTGTTCATCTCCGAGAACACCGTGAAGAACCATGTCCGCAACATCCTGGAGAAGCTGCAATTGCACTCCAGGATGGAGGCCGTGGTCTACGCGATGCGGGAGAAGATTCTCGAAATCCGCTGAGCCGGTCACCGAAGAGCCGGACGGCGGTCGGGCGGCGGTCAGACGGCGGTGAGCGCGTCGGCCAGAGGGACGCGCAGCTCCGGTGCGTCCACCTGCGCCACCCGTACCCGCTCCACCCGTACGTCCGAGCAGCCGACCCACTCCGCCGCTTCCCGCAGGGCCTGGGCCATGGGAAGCACGGCTTTGCGGGTCTCCAGGGAGACCTGCTTGGCCACCAGCGTCTTCCCCTCGCGCGCCGGGTCGACACGGCCCAGCAGTCTGCCGCCGGACAGCAGCGGCATCGCGAAGTAGCCGTACACCCGCTTGGGCTTGGGCGTATAGGCCTCCAGCCGGTGGGTGAAGCCGAAGATCCGTTCCGTGCGGGAACGCTCCCAGATCAGCGAGTCGAACGGTGACAGCAGGGTCGTACGGTGCCGTCCGCGGGGAACGCTGGCCAGCGCCTCGGGATCGGCCCAGGCGGGCTTGCCCCACCCCTCGACCGTCACCGGCATCAGTCCCGAGTCCGCGACCACGGCGTCGAACTGCTCGCCCTTGAGACGGTGGTAGTCCGCGATATCGGCGCGCGTGCCCACGCCGAGCGACCGGCCCGCGAGCTGGACGAGCCGGCGCAGACACTCCCGGTCGTCCAGATCGTCATGGAGGAGCGCGTCGGGGACGGCGCGCTCCGCGAGGTCGTACACCCGCTTCCAGCTGCGCCGGCCGGTGCACACGACCTCGCCGAGCATCAGCGCGCGCTCGACGGCGACCTTCGCCTCCGACCAGTCCCACCACGGGCCGCCGTTCTTGGCGCCGCCCAGCTCCGTGGCGGTCAGCGGGCCCTCCACGCGCAACTGCTTGATCACCGATTCGTACGCGCCGTCGGTCAGCTTGTGTTCCCAGTGCGGGCGGGCGCGGTAGGCGCGGCGGCGGAAGGCGAAGTGCGGCCACTCCTCGATCGGCAGGATGCACGCCGCGTGGGACCAGTACTCGAAGGCGTGCGGGCTCGGTGACGGTCCTCCGACGGGCGCGGGCGTCCAGTAGGCGTCCTCGACCTTCCTGCGGCCGACGGCGCCCAGCCGTGCGTACGGAATCAGCTCGTGCGACCGCGCCAGCACCGAGATGGTGTCGAGCTGGACGGCGCCGAGATGGCGCAGAACGCCCCGGACGCCGCCACGCCGGTCGGGCGCGCCGAGGAATCCCTGGGCACGCAGTGCTATACGGCGGGCGTCGTCGGCGGACAGCTCGGCGGCGGGTGGCACAGTCGTCATGGTCCGCACGATAGACGGCGCCACTGACACTCAGGTCCGGGCGGGTACGTCCGGAACCGGGGCGGGGCCATTTTCCGCCGTATCCGCCCGCACTCCCCGCGCGGGCAGATAGGGATGCACGCTCGGCAGCCCCAGATCGGACGGGAGCAGCGCGCCGATCCAGCAGTCACGCAGGGTGCCCTTGTTGAGCAGCCCCGCGCGCAGCACTCCCTCCACCGCGAAACCGGCCTTCTCCGCGACGGCCCGCGAGCCCGCGTTGCCCACCTCGGCACGCCATTCCAGCCGCTCCGCGGCCAGTGCGGTGAAGGCCCAGCGGGCCACCGCCGTCACGGCCTCCGTCATATAGCCGCGGCCCCGGTGCTCCCTGGCCGTCCAGAAGCCGACCTCCCAGGTGCCGGGGCGTGGGTGGTGCAGGCTGAGCGCGGCGATCACGGGGCCGCCGCCGCGCGGCTCCACGGCGAAGGTGTACTCCGTGTCCCGGCTCCAGCCGTCCGGGACCATCCGCCCGGTGAAGTCCTCCGCGTGCTGCCGTTCGTAGGGCGAGGGCACCGGTATCCACCGCTGGATCTCCGTATCCTGGCAGGCCGCGAGGATGTCGTCGGTGTCGGCGGGCGACGGCGGCCGGAGCCGCAGCCGCCCGGTGGTGAGGATCAGGGGTTCCATGCCCGGATTCTGCCGGGGCGTGCTCCTTGTCACGACTACTTTTCCCGTCGCACCGGCACCTTCGGCGGGTTCCGCGCGTTCTTCTTGCGGGTGACAGCAGACCCGCGTGACGGCGGCCCTCCCGGCACAGGCGGGTCCTCGCTTACGATGGCCGTTGCGGTGGGGCCCGCCTGCCGTGCCCGCGCCCGTGTCCGTATCCGACCCACGTGCCAGGCCCGACCGGCAAGGAGACCAACCTCAGTGTCCGTCTTCAACAAGCTCATGCGTGCAGGCGAAGGCAAGATCCTGCGCAAACTGCACCGCATCGCGGACCAGGTCAACTCCATCGAAGAGGACTTCGTGAGCCTCTCCGACGCCGAGTTGAGGGCGCTCACCGCCGAGTACAAGGAGCGGTTCGCCGACGGCGAGAGCCTGGACGACCTGCTCCCCGAGGCTTTCGCGACCGTACGCGAGGCGGCCAAGCGCGTCCTCGGCCAGCGTCACTACGACGTCCAGCTCATGGGCGGCGCCGCGCTGCACCTCGGCTTTGTCGCCGAGATGAAGACCGGTGAGGGCAAGACCCTCGTCGGCACGCTGCCCGCCTATCTGAACGCGCTGTCCGGCAAGGGCGTCCACCTGATCACGGTGAACGACTATCTGGCCGAGCGCGACTCCGAGATGATGGGCCGCGTCCACAAGTTCCTCGGCCTCGAAGTCGGCTGCATCCTGGCGAACATGACGCCCGCGCAGCGCCGCGAGCAGTACGCCTGCGACATCACGTACGGCACGAACAACGAGTTCGGCTTCGACTACCTCCGCGACAACATGGCGTGGTCGCAGGAGGAGCTGGTCCAGCGCGGCCACAACTACGCGATCGTCGACGAGGTCGACTCGATCCTCGTGGACGAGGCCCGTACGCCGCTGATCATCTCCGGACCCGCCGACCAGGCCACCAAGTGGTACGGCGACTTCGCCAAGCTGGTCACCCGGCTGACCAGGGGCGAGGCGGGCAATCCGCTCAAGGGCATCGAGGAGACCGGCGACTACGAGGTCGACGAGAAGAAGCGCACCGTCGCCATCCATGAGCCGGGCGTCTCGAAGGTCGAGGACTGGCTGGGTATCGACAATCTGTACGAGTCGGTGAACACCCCGCTGGTGGGTTATCTGAACAACGCCATCAAGGCCAAGGAACTCTTCAAGAACGACAAGGACTATGTCGTCATCGACGGCGAAGTCATGATCGTCGACGAGCACACCGGCCGTATCCTGGCCGGCCGCCGCTACAACGAGGGCATGCACCAGGCGATCGAGGCGAAGGAAGGGGTGGACATCAAGGACGAGAACCAGACCCTCGCCACGATCACCCTTCAGAACTTCTTCCGCCTCTACGGCAAGCTCTCCGGTATGACCGGTACGGCCATGACCGAGGCCGCCGAGTTCCACCAGATCTACAAGCTGGGCGTCGTGCCGATCCCGACGAACCGGCCGATGGTCCGGATGGACCAGTCCGATCTGATCTACCGCACCGAGGTCGCCAAGTTCGCCGCGGTCGTCGACGACATCGCGGAGAAGCACGAGAAGGGCCAGCCGATCCTGGTCGGCACCACCTCGGTCGAGAAGTCCGAGTACCTCTCGCAGCAGCTCAACAAGCGCGGCGTCCAGCACGAAGTGCTCAACGCCAAGCAGCACGACCGGGAGGCGACGATCGTCGCCCAGGCCGGCCGCAAGGGCGCCGTCACCGTCGCCACGAACATGGCCGGCCGTGGTACGGACATCAAGCTCGGCGGCAACCCCGACGATCTGGCCGAGGCGGAGCTGCGCCAGCGCGGTCTGGACCCCGTTGAGCATGTCGAGGAGTGGGCGGCGGCCCTGCCCGCCGCGCTGGAGAAGGCCGAGCAGGCGGTCAAGGCGGAGTTCGAGGAGGTCAAGGAGCTCGGCGGGCTCTATGTCCTCGGCACCGAGCGGCACGAGTCACGCCGTATCGACAACCAGCTCCGAGGCCGGTCCGGACGTCAGGGAGACCCGGGCGAGTCCCGGTTCTATCTGTCGCTCGGCGACGACCTGATGCGGCTGTTCAAGGCGCAGATGGTCGAGCGGGTCATGGCCATGGCCAATGTGCCGGACGACGTCCCCATCGAGAACAAGATGGTGACGCGCGCCATCGCCTCCGCGCAGTCGCAGGTCGAGCAGCAGAACTTCGAGACGCGTAAGAACGTCCTGAAGTACGACGAGGTCCTCAACCGGCAGCGCGAGGTCATCTACGGCGAGCGCCGCCGAGTCCTGGAGGGCGAGGACCTGCACGAGCAGGTGCGTCACTTCATGGACGACACGATCGACGCGTACATCCAGGCGGAGACCGTCGAGGGCTTCGCCGAGGAGTGGGACCTCGACCGGCTGTGGGGCGCCTTCAAGCAGCTCTACCCGGTGAAGGCCACCGTCGAGGAGCTGGAGGAGGCGGCCGGCGACCGCGCCGGGATCACCGCCGAGTTCATCGCGGAGTCCATCAAGGACGACGTCCACGCGCAGTACGAGGAGCGTGAGAACCAGCTCGGCTCGGACATCATGCGTGAGCTGGAGCGGCGCGTGGTGCTCTCCGTCCTGGACCGCAAGTGGCGTGAGCACCTCTACGAGATGGACTACCTCCAGGAGGGCATCGGCCTCCGCGCGATGGCCCAGAAGGACCCGCTGGTCGAGTACCAGCGCGAGGGCTTCGACATGTTCAACGCCATGATGGACGGCATCAAGGAGGAGTCCGTCGGCTATCTGTTCAACCTGGAGGTCCAGGTCGAGCAGCAGGTCGAGGAGGTTCCGGTGCAGGACGCGGCCGAGCGTCCCTCGCTCACCAAGCAGGACGCGGTGGCGGCGGGCACGGCCCGGCCGGAGATCCGCGCCAAGGGGCTCGACGCGCCGCAGCGGCCCGACCGGCTGCACTTCTCCGCGCCCACCGTGGACGGGGAGGGCGGCATCGTCGAGGGCGACTTCCAGAACGCGGACGGGCCGACCCGGTCCACGACGGACGGGCTGACGCGCGCCGAGCGCCGTAAGGCGCAGAAGGGCGGCGGCAGCGGCGGCCGTCGTCGCAAGAAGTAAGCGGTAGGCGGACCGGAGCGGATCGCCGGGGACGGGCCGGGGCGCGCACTCACTGTGCGCCCCGGCCCGTCCCCGTGTGCGCCGCCGCATGGCTTTCGGATCGGCTCCGGGTCGGTCCCGGGTCAGTTCCGGCCGCCGGTTCGGGCGTCGGTCCGTTCGCCTGTCCACTCGCCGGTCCGTTCCGTGGCCCGTTCCGTGGTCCGTTCGCCGCCGAGTTCGACGGCGGCGCAGCGCCAGCGCAGATCGGCGCTCTGCTCCAGCCGGAAGGCCATGGCGCGGACCTGCTCCCCGGCGGCGATGCTGGCGCAGGCCTCGATCACACCGGGCCGTGGCTGGAAGCCGTGGCAGGTACGGATGACGGGGAGCACGCCCCGGGCCCTGAGCGGGGTGCCGGGCGCGAGCCGCACGAGCTGCTCGTACGCCTCTCCGATGGTCTGGCCGAGCATCCAGTGCACCGGGCGACGGCCGCTGAGGACGGCGAGCAGACGCTCCGCGAAGAGTTCGTGCGGGGTGACATGCCGGCTCCGCCGCGGACGTGGGGTGCCGGGCCCGCGCTGGTCGCGCCTGCCCGGGGGCCGCGCCCCCGCGACGGTCCTGGCCGCCGCGCGGTCCGCCCTGGCGCCGCTGGGAGTGATGGACTTCACGCGCACGGTGGTGTCCGTGCGTGCGGTGGTGCCGGTGCGTGCGGTGGTGCGGATGGTGCCGGTGGTCTTCACGCAGATCGCCCCCGTTCTGCCCGTCCGGTCCGATACCGGTCGGTAACTTGTGGTGTGGGATCTTTTACGGGGCGTGAAGGCACGCCCGCAAGGCGGGTACGCCGACGGGGCACGGAGTGCCGGAATCACCTATCCGTGTGATCCGGGCGCGGTGCCGGGCCGGAGGGCGGGGCGGGGCGCGGACCTCGGTGGACGCCCGGAAGCTCATGAGCGTCACCCCGAAGAGGGACTCCCGGACGTATCCTGAGTGCTCTCCCGACGATGAAAGCGGCCACCTCATGCGCGTCTATGTCCCCCTGACCCTGTCCGGTCTCGCAGAGGCGCACAAGACGGGCGAGGCCGGACCGGGGCCGCTGATCGCCTATGCCGTGACCCCGGGACTGCGTGAGTGGTACGTCTCCGACGACATCGAGGAGCTGGAGTACGCGGCCCTGAACCGGGCCGCCGCCGCCTCGCTCCGGCTGCTCGCCGCCGATCCGGGCGTGGGGCGGCGCCGGGTGGTCCTCGCGGCCGACGTACCCGACAAGGAAGCCGTGTCGGACCCGGACCGCGGACTGGACGCGGGGGCGCTGGGCGAGGTGCGGATCGCCTCGGCGATCGCGCTGACGAAGGCGGCGGCGGTGCATGTCGACTCCGACGAGGCGGAGGAGGACGTGTCGGCCGCGGCGGCGGCGCTGGGCGCGGCGGACCACGGGGACGACGACGCCCAGTTCACGGTGGACGGCGCGGAGGACCACGAACTGCTCTGGTACGGGGTCCAGGAGATTCCGAACCTCATCGGCTGAGCGCCGGGGGCCTCGGGCCGTCGGCGGCCTCGGCCAGGACCGTTGTCGTACCCGGCCGGTACGGTTTCTGCCATGGGGAAGCAGAACACGCATCTGGTCTGGGACTGGAACGGCACGATTCTCGACGACATCGACGCGGTCATCGGGGCGACGAACGCCGCCTTCGCGGACATCGGCCTGGAGCCCATCACCCTCGACCGCTACCGCGAGCTGTACTGCGTACCGATCCCGCGGTTCTACGAGCGGATGATGGGCCGCCTGCCGAGCGACGCGGAGTGGACCGTCATGGACGCGGCCTTCCACCGCTACTACACCGAGCGGCGCGCGGCGTGCACGCTGACGGAGGGCGTCGAGGAGCTGCTGGCCCAGTGGCGGCTGGACGGCCGCAGCCAGTCGCTGCTGAGCATGTACGGGCACGAGGAGTTCGTTCCCACGGTGCGGGGGTACGGGATCGAGAGCCACTTCCTCCGGGTCGACGGACGCACGGGGCCGTCCGGCGGCAGCAAGGCGCTGTACATGGAGCGCCATCTGACCGCGCTGGCCTCCGTGGGCGCGATATCCGCCGAGCGCACGGTGGTGATCGGCGACGCGGTCGACGACGCGGTGGCGGCGGCGCATGTGGGCGCCCGCGCCGTGCTCTACACCGGCGGTACGAACAGCAGGGCCGGCCTGGAGACGATGGGCGTTCCGGTGGTGGACACGCTGGCGGAGGCGGTCGCGACGGCGCGGGACCTGTGACGCGCTGAAGCGTCACCGCGCCGGACGGCCCCGCCCGCCTTCTGCGCGGCTGCGGGCGGTGACGGGCAGCGGCCGACGGTACGGGCGGGCCGACGGCCGCTGCCCGCCACCGCGGGCCGCCGCGGTGCGGTCCCGGTGCGGTCTCGGGGCGGCCCTGGCCGGCGTGGCTCAGGCCAGCGGGGCCTTCGCCCGGAGGATCGTCAGGAATTCCCGCATCCAGGCCGAGTGGTCCGGCCAGGCGCGGGAGGAGACGATATTGCCGTCCACGACCGCCTCGCTGTCCTGGAAGGTGGCACCGGCCGCCTGCATGTCGAGTTCCAGCGCCGGATAGGCGGTCACCCGGCGGCCGGCCAGCTCGCCCAGGGCGGCGGTCAGCAGCGGGCCGTGGCAGATCTGGGCGACCGGCTTGTCGGCGTCGAAGAAGGACTTGAGGATCTTGCGCAGCTCCGGATCGCCCCTGAGGTACTCGGGAGCGCGGCCCCCGGGGATGACGACAGCGGCGTACTGGGTGGGGTCGACCTCGGAGAAGGCCAGGTCGGCGGGCCAGGTGTAGCCGGGTTTCTCGGTGTAGGTGTCGAAGCCGGGCTCGAAGTCGTGGACGACGAACCGGAGTTTCTTGCGGGACGGCGCCGCGATATGGACCTCGTACCCCTCCTCGCGCAGACGCTGGTAGGGATAGAGGACTTCGAGGGACTCGGCGGCGTCGCCGGTGACGATCAGAACCTTGGCTGCCATGACTGCTCCCGGAAGGGTGGGGCGATCTGTCCGACTGCCGACCAGTGTCGTCCCGCCGACCGCCTCCCGTCCCGGTCGGCGCGGTCCGTGTCGCTGTCCGGAGTGTCAAACTTATTGGCCCTCTTTTGTACACATGCGGCTCATGACGGCTCCCCGGGGAGGAGCGATAACCTTGGGCGGTGATCAGCGCGATAAGCCGTGGGAGCAGCGAGGCTCCCCGCCCGTGCCCGGAGCGCCACAGCGTCCGGGTGATCGCTGATCGCCAGGATCCGGACCGGTCGCCAAAATTGGCCAATAACGCCCCGGACATCTCTCATCGCGGCATAACGTCGACCTCGACCGGAAACCCCGCGTCGTGGCGTTGCGTCGCTTCCTTCACCTACGTCACGCAACGGCGCGCGACAGGAGCCAGAGGACATGCAGACCAAGCTGGACGAAGCCAAGGCCGAGCTGCTGGAACAGGCGGCTCGGGCCGCTGAGAACAGCCCGGCGGGGTGGACCGGGGGGCTGGGGGGCGGCCCCCGGAAGGACGAGGCAGCGGCCGGGCCTCATGGCAAGGGCCGCAGGAGCGGTCCCGGCGGCCTCGCCGGCGACGGTACCGACGCCGCGGGCGAACCCGCCGGCCTCGGCCAAGGGGCGCTGCGCGCGTACCTCCAGCGTTACTACCTGCACACCGCACCCGAGGACCTCGCCGACCGCGACCCGGTCGACATCCTCGGCGCGGCGCTTTCGCACTACCGGCTGGCGGGGCACCGTCCCCAGGGGACGGCCAGCGTGCGGGTGCACACCCCGTCGGTCGAGGAGAACGGCTGGACGTGCAGCCACTCCGTGGTCGAGGTCGTCACCGACGACATGCCGTTCCTCGTCGACTCCGTCACCAACGAGCTCTCCCGGCAGGGCCGCGGCATCCACGCGGTGATCCACCCGCAGGTCGTCGTACGCCGTGATGTCACCGGCAAGCTGATCGAAGTGCTTCCCGAGGGGAGCGAGGCCGAGGCGGAACGCGCGCACGATGTGCTCGTCGAGTCCTGGATCCATGTCGAGATCGACCGCGAGACCGACCGCGCCGATCTCAAGCAGATGACCTCCGATCTGCTCCGTGTCCTGTCCGACGTCCGCGAGACCGTCGAGGACTGGGAGAAGATGCGCGACGCCGCGCTGCGCATCGCCGAGGAACTGCCCACCGAGCCGACCGCCGACGATCTGCGTGACCAGGAGGTGGAGGAGGCCCGTGAGCTGCTGCGCTGGCTCGCCGCCGACCACTTCACCTTCCTGGGGTACCGCGAGTATCAGCTCACGGACTCCGACGCCCTGTCCGCCGTGGCCGGTACCGGACTCGGTGTGCTGCGCTCCGACCCCCAGCACACCGAGGACGACGACCACCCGGTCAGCCCCTCCTTCAGTCGGCTGCCCGCCGACGCCCGCGCCAAGGCCCGCGAGCACAAGCTGCTCGTCCTCACCAAGGCCAACAGCCGCGCCACCGTGCACCGGTCGGGCTATCTCGACTATGTCGGGGTGAAGAAGTTCGACGACAAGGGCAATGTCGTCGGCGAGCGGCGCTTCCTGGGGCTCTTCTCCTCGGCCGCGTACACCGAGTCCGTACGGCGCGTCCCGGTGATCCGGCGCAAGGTCGACGAGGTGCTGGCGGGCGCGGGCTTCTCGCCCAACAGCCATGACGGCCGCGATCTGCTCCAGATCCTGGAGACCTACCCGCGCGACGAGCTGTTCCAGACACCGGTCGACCAGCTCCGCTCGATCGTCACCAGCGTGCTCTACCTCCAGGAGCGCAGGCGGCTGCGGCTCTATCTGCGCCAGGACGAGTACGGGCGCTACTACTCGGCCCTCGTCTATCTGCCGCGCGACCGCTACACCACCGGTGTCCGGCTGCGGCTGATCGACATCCTCAAGGAGGAACTGGGCGGCTCCAGCGTCGACTTCACCGCCTGGAACACAGAATCGATTCTTTCGCGGCTTCACTTCGTGGTCCGGGTCCCCCGGGGCACCGAACTGGCCAAGCTCACCGACGCCGACACCGACCGGATCGAGGCCCGGCTCGTCGAGGCCGCCCGTTCCTGGTCCGACGCCTTCGGCGAGGCGCTGAACGCCGAATGCGGCGAGGAGCGCGCCGCCGAGCTGCTGCGCCACTACGGCAACGCCTTCCCGGAGGGATACAAGGCCGACCACTCGCCGCGCGCCGCCGTCGCGGACCTGGTCCATCTGGAGGCCCTCGACAAGGCGGAGTCGGACTTCTCGCTCTCCCTCTACGAGCCGGTCGGCGCGGGACCGGGCGAGCGCCGCTTCAAGATCTACCGCTCGGGCGAGCAGGTCTCCCTCTCCGCCGTCCTTCCCGTGCTCCAGCGGCTCGGTGTCGAGGTCGTCGACGAGCGGCCGTACGAGCTGCGCTGCGCGGACCGTTCGACGGCGTGGATCTACGACTTCGGTCTGCGGATGCCGCTGGGCGGCGCCGACGGCGACTATCTCGCCGATGACGCCCGTGAGCGCTTCCAGGACGCCTTCGCCGCGGTCTGGACGGGCGCGGCGGAGAACGACGGCTTCAACTCCCTGGTCCTGAGCGCCGGTCTGGACTGGCGGCAGGCGATGGTGCTGCGTGCCTACGCCAAGTATCTGCGCCAGTCGGGCACGACCTTCAGCCAGGACTACATGGAGGACACCCTCCGCAGCAATGTCCACACCACCCGGCTGCTGGTCTCCCTCTTCGAGGCCCGGATGTCGCCGGAGCGCCAGCGCGCCGGTACGGAGCTGACGGAGGCGATGCTGGAGGAGCTGGACGGAGCCCTCGACCAGGTCGCGAGCCTGGACGAGGACCGGATCCTCAGGTCCTTCCTCACCCTCATCAAGGCCACGCTCCGCACCAACTTCTTCCAGAGCGCCGACGGGCGCGGCGACAGGAAGGGCGGGAGGAAGCAGGGCGGCGGGTACCACAGCTATGTGTCGATGAAGTTCGACCCGCAGGCCATCCCCGATCTGCCCGCGCCCCGGCCGGCGTTCGAGATCTGGGTGTACTCGCCCCGGGTCGAGGGCGTCCATCTGCGTTTCGGCAAGGTCGCCCGCGGTGGTCTGCGCTGGTCCGACCGGCGTGAGGATTTCCGTACGGAGGTCCTCGGCCTGGTCAAGGCGCAGATGGTCAAGAACACCGTGATCGTGCCGGTGGGCGCCAAGGGCGGCTTTGTCGCCAAGCAGCTTCCCGACCCGGCCGTGGACCGGGACGCCTGGCTGGCCGAGGGCATCGCCTCGTACAAGATCTTCATCTCGGCGCTGCTCGACATCACCGACAACCTGGTCGCGGGCGAGGTCGTGCCGCCGGCCGATGTGGTCCGCCACGACGAGGACGACACCTATCTGGTCGTCGCCGCGGACAAGGGCACCGCGAGCTTCTCCGACATCGCCAACGAGGTCGCGCTCGCCTACGACTTCTGGCTCGGGGACGCCTTCGCCTCCGGCGGCAGCGCGGGCTACGACCACAAGGGCATGGGCATCACGGCCCGTGGCGCCTGGGAGTCGGTGAAGCGGCACTTCCGTGAGCTGGGCCACGACACCCAGTCCGAGGACTTCACGGTCGTCGGCGTCGGCGACATGTCCGGTGACGTGTTCGGCAACGGCATGCTGCTCTCCGAGCACATCCGGCTGGTGGCGGCCTTCGACCACCGGCATATCTTCCTCGATCCGCACCCGGACGCGGCCACCTCGTACGCCGAGCGCCGCAGGATGTTCGAGCTGCCGCGCTCCTCGTGGGCCGACTACGACAAACGACTGCTCTCGCAGGGCGGCGGTATCCACCCCCGGACCGCCAAGTCGATCCCGGTCAACGCGCATGTGCGCGATGCCCTGGGGATCCAGCCGGGAGTCACCAAGCTGACGCCCGCCGAGCTGATGAAGGCGATCCTCCAGGCCCCGGTGGACCTGCTGTGGAACGGCGGAATCGGTACGTACGTCAAGGCCTCCACCGAGTCGAACGCCGATGTCGGCGACAAGGCCAATGACGCGATCCGCGTCAACGGCGAGGACCTTCGGGTCGAGGTCGTCGGCGAGGGCGGCAATCTGGGGCTGACCCAGCTCGGCCGGATCGAGTTCGCGCGGCGCGGCGCGGGCGGCGAGGGCGGCAAGGTCAACACCGACGCCATCGACAACAGCGCGGGTGTGGACACCTCCGACCACGAGGTGAACATCAAGATCCTGCTGAACGGGCTGGTGTCCGAAGGCGACATGACCGTCAAGCAGCGCAACAAGCTGCTCGCCGAGATGACCGACGAGGTCGGCGCGCTGGTGCTGCGCAACAACTACGCGCAGAACACCGCCCTCGGCAACGGCTCCGCCCAGTCGCCGTCCCTCCTCCACGCCCACCACCGGTTCATCCGCAGGCTGGAGCGGGACGGGCATCTCGACCGGGCGCTGGAGTTCCTGCCGAGCGACCGGCAGATCCGTGAACTGCTCAACACCGGCAAGGGCCTGTCCCAGCCGGAGCTCGCGGTGCTGCTCGCGTACACCAAGATCACGGTGGCCGACGAGCTGATCCACACCGATCTGCCGGACGACCCGTATCTGCGCAAGCTGCTGCACGCGTACTTCCCCTCGGCGCTGCGCGAGCGGTTCCCGGACCGGATCGACACACACGCCCTGCGCCGTGAGATCGTCACGACGGTCCTGGTCAACGACACCGTCAACAGCGGTGGTTCGACCTTCCTGCACCGGCTGCGCGAGGAGACCGGGGCCTCGATCGAGGAGGTCGTCCGGGCCCAGGCCTCGGCCAGGGACATCTTCGGTCTCGGCGCGGTCTGGGACGCCGTGGAGGCGCTGGACAACAAGGTCCCGGCCGCCGTCCAGACCCGGATCAGACTGCACTCGCGCCGACTGGTCGAGCGCGGTACGCGCTGGCTGCTGGGCAACCGGCCGCAGCCGCTGGAGATCGCCGGCACCATCGAGTTCTTCGCGGCGGGGGTCGAGCGGGTCTGGGCGCAGTTGCCCACGATGCTGCGCGGCGCGGAGATGGAGTGGTACCAGCGCATCCTGGCGGAGCTGACGAACGCGGGCGTTCCCGAGGAACTCGCCGTACGGGTGGCGGGGTTCTCGTCCGCCTTCCCGACGCTCGACATCGTCGCGATCGCGGACCGTACGGGACAGGACCCGCTCTCCGTCGCCGAGGTGTACTACGACCTCGGTGAGCGGCTGTCGATCACCCAGCTCAGGGACCGGATCGTGGAGCTGCCGCGGGCCGACCGCTGGCAGTCGATGGCGCGGGCCGCCATCCGCGAGGACCTGTACGCGGCGCATGCCGCCCTGACCGCGGATGTGCTGACCGTGGGCAACGGGAACTCGACGCCCGAGGAGCGCTTCACCGCGTGGGAGCAGAAGAACGCGCCGATCCTCTCCCGTGCGCGGGCGACGCTGGAGGAGATCCAGAACTCGGACGCGTTCGATCTGGCGAATCTGTCGGTCGCGATGAGGACGATGCGGACGCTGCTGCGCACGCACAGCTGACGGGTGACGGGTGACGGGACGACGGCCTCGCGGGGGCCGTCGTGTCGGCGGGGACTCGGGACTCGTCCGGCGGAAGGCGCGCGGGTGACCTGTTCCCGTTCGAGTGAATCTCTCCGGCTGGAGGCCGGTTCGGAGAGACCCCCGTTCGGATGAATTCAAGTCCGGCCGTCCGGCCGTCCGGCGGTGACCGGCTGAGGACAGGCGAGGGGCGTCCGGTCACCGCACTAGCCGGGCGCTCCTCCCCGTGTTCCGGTCCACAGCCGTCGGCAGGCCAGCAGCGCCGCCGCCAGCAGAAGTCCGTTTCTGAGCGCCATCACCCCACAGCCCAGCGGGGTGACCGCCATGACGTCCAGATAGAGCACGGGGTAGCCGACGGCGCTGAGGGCCGTCGCGGGGAGCAGCAGCAGCGCGACCGGGCGCTGGGTGGTCGCCCGTGAGGTGAGACAGACCGCGGCCAGTCCCAGCAGCCAGATCAGATACTGCGGGCTGATCACCCGGCTGGTGACGGTGAAGAGGAGCACGGCCGTCAGCGCCGCGTCGAACGGGGTGGCCGTCGTCCAGCGGACGGCACGTACCCGCCACAGGAGCAGCCAGCAGAAGGCCGACGCGGTCAGCGACAGCGCGGCCAGCGATACGACCGGCACATGCGGACCGGTGAACTCGAAGGCGCCGTAACGGTATTCGACGCTGCCGGACCAGCCCGCCAGCCGGGCCAGGGAGAGCGCGGTGCCGCCGAGCGACTCGATCTGGACGCCCCGGCCGCCCTGCTGCCGCAGAAAGTCCAGCGGGCGCGAGAAGTGCAGGGCGAGAACACCCAGCAGCGCGAGAGCGCCGACCGCGGCGGAGATCCAGGCGGCGCGGGTCGTACGGCCCCGGGGCGTACCCAGCAGGGTCAGCGCCGGCCAGACCTTCACCATCGCGCCGAGCCCGGCGAGCACCCCGCCGGTCAGGGGATGGCGGCGGACCGTGAGCAGGGCGAGTACGGCGAGGGCGGTGGCCTGTACGTCGTAGCGCACGAGCGGGGTGTGCAGCAGCAGCGGCAGTCCGCACACCCACAGCCAGACCCCGGTGGCCGATGATCCCGGGCCGCGCCCCGCCACCGTCAGGGCGAGGGTGATGACCACGTCGGAGAGCAGGGCCAGGGCGACGAACGCCTGGAAGTACGTCAGCCACGGCAGCAGCGCGGGGAAGAGCAGCACCGCTCCGGCGCCCGGCGGGTACTGCCAGGTCACATCGTCGAGCGGGTACGAGCCCAGCTTGAGCTGCTCGTACCAGTGCCGGTAGACGCCGTGCACCTCGCGGCCGACCGCGCCCACGCCGAGGGTGTCGTGCAGGATCAGCCAGAGCATCGCCAGCCGTGTCAGGACCCAGACGGTCCAGACCGCGCAGGTGAGCAGCGCACGGCGGCCGGGGCGGCGGACGGTCCGGGGGATCCGGGGGCCAAGGGGGATACGCGGAATCCGGGGAATCCGGGCGAAGGCGCGGGCGCGGGCACGGGTGGAGGCACGGTCGGAGCCGCGTGCGGACGGATCGAGGGGCGTACGGGCGGACGTGGGCTCGGGGGCGCCGGCCGTGCCGGTCGGACGGTTTGTCATCGACCGGCACATTAACCCGAATTGGCGCTGTTTCCGGCGTTATTTCTTCTTGCCGGTGAACTCCTCGTACGCCGCGACGACCTCCTCCGCCGGGCCGTCCATCCGCAGCGTCCCCGACTCCAGCCAGAGCGCCCGGTCGCAGGTCTCGGTGATCGTCTTGTTGCTGTGGCTGACCAGGAAGACCGTGCCCGCCTCCTTGCGGAGTTCGGTGATGCGCTGCTGGCTGCGGCGCTGGAAGCTGGCGTCACCGGTGGAGAGGGCCTCGTCGATCAGCAGGACCTCATGGCTCTTGGCGGCGGCGATCGAGAAGCGCAGCCGGGCGCCCATGCCCGAGGAGTACGTCCGCATCGGCAGCGAGATGAAGTCGTCCTTCTCGTTGATCCCGGAGAACTCCACGATGTCGTCGTAGCGCTCCCGTACCTGCTCGCGGGACATGCCCATCGCCAGCCCGCCGAGGATGACATTGCGCTCGCCCGTCAGATCGCTCATCAGCGCCGCGTTGACGCCGAGGAGCGAGGGCTGGCCGCGGGTGAAGATCCTGCCCTTCGTCGGCGGCAGCAGCCCCGCGACGGCCTTGAGCAGGGTCGACTTGCCCGATCCGTTGGAGCCGATCAGACCGATCGCCTCGCCCTTGTACGCCGCGAAGCTGACACCCCGTACGGCGTGCACCTGGCGCGCGCCGGGGGTGCCCCGGCGCGAGACGATCCGGCTCAGGGCGGAGGTGGCGCTGCCCCGGCCGCTCCGGGTGCCATGGACCGTATAGGTGATGTGGACCCCGTCGGCGACGACGGTGGGGACGCGTTCGGCGACGGTGCCGGTGGTGCCGGTGGGGTCGGTGGTTCCGGCGGTGTCGGCGGTGGTGCCGGTGGGATCGGTCGCGCCGGTGAGGTCGTCGCTGGTGTCGTCGGGGATGCGGTCAGCCACGTCCGTACTCCTCCTCGGCCTTCCAGAAGAACAAGAATCCGCCGATCCCGGCGAAGAGGGCCCAGCCGAGGGCCACGGCCCAGATGTGCGGGGGCAGCCGGTCGGCGGTGAAGCTGTCGATGAGCGCGAAACGCATCAGATCGATATAGACGGCGGCCGGATTGCACTCCAGGGCCACCGCGACCCAGTGCGGCAGCTGGGCGTTGTCGGCCACCTTGTCGACGCTCCACATCACGCCCGACGCGTACATCCAGGTGCGCAGGACGAACGGCATGAGCTGGGAGATGTCCGGGGTCCTGGCCGCCAGCCGCGCCACGGCCATCGAGACGCCGGTGTTGAACAGCGACTGGAGCGCCAGGACCGGCGGCACCAGCAGCCAGCTCGGCCCGGGGTACTGGCCGAAGCAGACCAGGATCACCGTGAGCGCGGCCATGGAGAAGAGCAGTTGCTGGAGCTGCTGGAGGGCGAGGGCGATCGGCAGGGCGGCGCGTGGGAAGTGCAGGGCCCGTACGAGACCGAGGTTCCCGGAGATCGCACGGGTGCCCGCCATGATCGAGCTGGCGGTGAAGGTCCAGATGAAGACGCCCGTGACCAGGAACGGGACGAAGTCCGGCACACCCTTCCTGGTGCCGAGCAGGATGCCGAAGATGAAGTAGTAGACCGCCGCGTTGAGGAGCGGGGTCATGATCTGCCAGATCTGGCCGAGCTTCGCCTGGCTGTACTGAGCGGTGAGCCGGGCGGTGGCGAAGGCGGTGATGAAGTGCCGCCGTGACCAGAGGCCGCGGAGATACTCGGGCAGCGTCGGCCGGGCGCCGCTCACCCTCAGTCCGTGCCGGCGGGCGAGGGCGCTGAGGTCGGTCTCGGTGTCGGTCCCGGCGGCGGACCGGGACGGGGTCCTGGGCGGAGATGTCCCGGGTGTCCGGGGCGCGGGGTCCGGCGCCCGGTCCGGGCCGGGGGCTGGTGCGGTCGGTGCGATCGGCTGGCTCACGAATGTCGGCTTTCGACGTCGGCTGGGACGGCGCTACAGCGCTGAGGGGGGCGCTCAAGGAGAGCTCGCGACGGAACGGGACCGTATCGTCGTGACGACCAAGGTAGGTCGGAGTACGTCGCGACGCAACCGTGTCGTCGTAACGCCGTGGTGACGCTATGCTCGGTGTCCATGACCACGGACCCCCGCACCTCACGCCGTGTCCCCGCGGGAGCCGCCGTGCTCCGGGAGGATGTGACCGACGCCATCCGCGCCGCCGTCTTCGAGGAACTGGCCGCGGTCGGCTTCGCCCGGATGTCCATCGAGGGCATCGCGCGCCGGGCGGGCGTCGGCAAGACCGCCGTCTACCGCCGGTGGAAGTCCAAGCTGGCGCTCGTCCTCGATCTGGTCTCCGCCTTCGCGGCGCAGGGGCTGCCCGCTCCCTCGACCGGTTCGCTCTACGGCGATGTGCGGGCCCTGCTGGAAGTGGCCTCCCATGCCCTGCGTCACCCGGTCGCCTCGCAGGTCATCCCGGATCTGCTGGTGGAGGCGGCCCGCCATCCCGAGATCGCCGACGCGATCAAGACGGCGCTGCTGGACGGACAGCGGGGTATCGCCGCGGTGATCGTCCGGGAGGCCGTCGAACGGGGCGAGCTCCCGGAGGGCGCGGACGCGGACCGGGCCCTCGATCTGATCGTCGGACCGCTCTACTGGCGGCTGGTGGTGGTCCGCGGTGATCTGCCCAAGGGGTATCTGGACGATCTGGCGGCCTCGGCGGTGGCGGCGGTCCGCCACGGCTGATGTGCCGTGTCCGGCTGACGGTGTCGTCCCCGGCCGAGGGCGTCCTGTCCGGCCGGCGTGCCGTACGGGAGGCGGGGAGGGCCGGCCGTCCCGTGACCGGCCCTCCCCGGGCTTCTCCGTACGGCGTCCCGCGACGCCCTGCGGCGTGCGGTTGACGCGCGACTGACGGTTACTTGACGGCTCCCGCCATCACACCCGTCACGAACTGCCGCTGGAACGCGAAGAACACGACCAGCGGAATCACCATCGAGACGAAGGCGCCGGGCGCCAGCACGTCGATGTTGTTGCCGAACTGCCGTACCTGCTGCTGGAGCGCGACCGTGATCGGCGGGCTGTCCGAGTCCGCGAAGATCAGCGCGACCAGCATGTCGTTCCAGACCCAGAGGAACTGGAAGATGCCGAGCGAGGCGATCGCGGGACCGCCGAGCGGCATCACCACCCGTGTGAACAGCCGTATCTCGCCCGCCCCGTCGAGCCGGGCCGCCTCCAGCAGCTCCTTCGGGATCTCCGCGAAGAAGTTCCGCAGCAGGAAGATCGCGAAGGGGAGACCGAAGGAGACATGGAAGATGACCACGCCGAAGGTCGTCTCGAAGATGCCGATGGCGCCGAACAGCTTCGAGACCGGCACCAGGGCGACCTGTACCGGGACCACCAGCAGCCCCACGACCACCAGGAACCACCAGTCGCGGCCGGGGAAGTCCATCCAGGCGAAGGCGTATCCGGCCAGCGAGCCGATCACCACGACCAGGACCGTCGAGGGGACGGTGATCAGGATCGTGGAGAACAGCGAGTTGGTGATCGTGTCGTTGTCGAGGAGCCGCGAGTAGTTCTCGGTGGTGAGCTGGGCGGGGGCCGTGAAGACCTGCCACCAGCCGCTTCCGGCGATGTCCGAGGAGTCGCGCAGCGAGGAGAGCAGCAGCCCGATCGTCGGCATCAGCCAGAACAGGCCGACCAGGATCAGAAAGACCCGCATCGCGCCGCCGCCCGCGCGGGCCGCGATCCGGCCGGCGAGGGGCTGCCGCGCCTTGACCGTCGTATCGTCCGTGGTCATCGGCGTGTCTCCCGTCGCGTCCGCCGTGCGTCGCTGTGCTGTCCCGGGGGGCGGTCCCCGGACTCCCGGCAGTGGGCGGGAGCGGGGGCGGGCCGGGGGAGACGGTCGGAGTTCATCGACGTGTCTCCTTCCGCATCCGCCGGACATTGAAGAGCATCACCGGGATCACCAGCAGGAGCAGCAGTACGGCGATGGCGCTGCCGACCCCGAGATCCGCGTCCGTGCCGAACGACGAGCGGTAGAGCTGGAGCGCCAGCACATTCGCGTCGTCCTGCGACGAGCCCGGCGCGATGATGAAGACCAGGTCGAAGATCTTCAACACATTGATCATCAGCGTGACCAGGACGACCGCGAGGACCGGCGCCAGCAGCGGCACGGTGATCCGGCGGAAGACCTGCCACTCGTTGGCGCCGTCCACCCGGGCGGCCTCCATGAGTTCCCGGGGCACGCTCGCCAGCCCCGCCGCGATCAGCACCATCGCGAACCCGGCCCACATCCACAGATAGCTGCCGATGATGGCCGGGGTGACCAGGGAGGGACCGAGCCAGTCCACGCCGTTGTACGGCTCTCTGAAGTTGGCCTCGGGGAGTCTGAGCCGGGCCCCGTCGGCCGCCGCGGGCAGGCTGAACGTACCGTCGGCCCCGGCCGTCGCCGAGGCGACCACCTTGCCGTCCTTGACGGCCTCCACCGCGATGCCCCTGAGGCCGAGTTCGCGGGTGTCGATGACATTGGGCCTGCCGCCGCCGCCCCGGGTGAAGTCCAGCCAGGCGGTGCCGGTGACCCGGCCGTCCTCGGCCGTCGCCGCCCTGGCGGTCCCCGCGTCGGACGGCATCTTCGCCGGTGCCACGCCCACCAGCGGCAACTGGACCGGACTGCCCGCGCGCACGGGCTCCTTGGTGATGAACGCGCCGCCGCCCGCCGGCTCCAGCGGATGCACCGGCAGCGGATGGGCGTTGGGGAAGCCCGCCGACTCGTTGAAGGTGTCGTGCACGCCCACCCAGACCGCGTTGGCGACCCCGCGGTCCGGGTCCTGCTCGTACACCAGCCGGAAGATGATGCCCGCGGCGAGCATCGAGATCGCCATCGGCATGAAGACGATCAGCTTGAACGCCGTGCCCCAGCGCACCCGTTCGGTGAGTACGGCGAAGATCAGACCGAGAGCCGTGGCGACGGTGGGCGCCACCACCACCCAGATCGCGTTGTTCTGGACCGCGGTCAGGATGGTGTCGTCGGTGAAGATCTCCACATAGTTGTCGAACCCGGCGAAGGAGTCACCGGACTTGTCGAAGAAGGAGCGGTAGACCGAGTACCCGATGGGGTAGACCACGAGCGCGCCCAGCAGCACCAGCGCGGGCAGCAGAAAGCCGGCCGCGACGAGTTTACGTGTGCCTGTCACGCTCTTGCGTTTGTGTGTACCGGGGGGCACCGGCGTGGTGCCCCCCGTCGCCGCCGACGTCATCGCGTCAGCTCTGGTACGCCTTGGCCGCGTCCGACTCCAGCTTCTGCTGGGCCCCCGCGACGTCCTTCGGGTTCTTCAGGAAGTCCTGAAGCGCCTTCCACTCACCCTTGCCGGGGGTACCGCCGAACGACTGCGGCATCTGGTCCGACATGTCGAAGCGGACGTCGTCGCCCGCGGCGATCAGCGCCTTGGCGATGTCGCGCTGGACGTCGTTCGGGTACGCGGCGGTGTCCAGGGACTTGTTCGGCGAGACGAAGCCGCCCGACTCCGCCCAGATCTTCGCGGCGTCCGTGGAGGCCAGGAAGGTCAGCAGCGCCTGGGCGCCCTTGCTGTCCTTGAGCGCCACGGCCGCGTCGCCGCCCGTCACCACCGGGGCGTCGGGGCCGACCGCCGGGAACGGGAAGACCTTGGCGTCCGTACCGATCTTGGCCTCGGTCTCGGCGATGTTGATACCGACGAAGTCACCCTCGAAGACCATCGCGGCCTTGGGCTGGTCGCCGCCGGTGAAGGTCTGGGTGACGGAGGCGGGGAACTCGGTCTGGAGCGCGCCGTCCGCGCCGCCCGCGATCAGGGCCGGCTTGCCGAAGAGCTGGCCGAGCGTGGTCAGCGCGTCCCGCACGGAACCGTCGGTCCAGGGGATCTCGTGCTGGGCGAGCTGGTCGTACTTCTCCGGGCCCGCCTGGGAGAGATAGATGTTCTCGAACCAGTCGGTGAGGGTCCAGCCGTCGGCGCCGCCGACCGAGACCGGGGTGACGCCCGACGCCGAGATCGTCTCGGCCGTGGACAGGAAGTCGGTCCAGGTCTTGGGCACCGACGCGCCCGCGTTCTCGAACGCGGCGTTGTTGTACCAGACCAGGGACTTGTTGGCGGCCTTGAAGTAGACGCCGTACTGCTCGCCGTCCACCGCGCCGAGGTCCTGCCAGACCTTGCTGTAGTTCTTGGTGAGCTGGGCCTTCGCCTCGGCGCCGGCCGGCTTGGCCCACTTCTTCTCCACGGCCTGCTGGATCGCGCCGACCTGAGGCAGCATCGCCACGTCCGGAGGGCTGCCACCGGCTATTTTCGTACCGAGGAAGTTGACGATCGGGTCCTGCGCGGGGACGAACGTGACCTTCGCGCCGGTGCGCTTCTCGAACTCCGTCAGAACCTTGGTGAAGTTCTCCTGCTCCGGCCCGGTCCAGACAGCCGCCACCTGGATGTTCTCGCCGTCGAGCTTGGGCAGTTGGACGCTGGCCGCGGCGGGCTCCTTGCTCGCGCCGCCGTCCGAGCCCTTGTCGTCGCCCGAATCGCCGCCGCAGCCGCTGAGGGCCACGGCACCGACGGCGACGATCGCCACGGCGGCCCTGCGGGTGCCCCATCCCCCTCGGCCCGTGCCAAGCGCCTTGCCTGCTCTACGAGTTGTGCCCATCACTGCCCCGTCTCTGTCCTGGTGCGTACGGTTCTACGCGGGTGGAACCGGCGGCGCGGCCGTGACGTTGGCGGCGCTGCACTCGTCCCGTGCGCACAGTCCTACGCGGGGTGACCGGGCGCCGCAATACCGCTGTCGGTGCCAACTCGGTGATCGTGATGGGCTCGTGACGTGGAGCGATGGACGTAAAGGGATCTTCGGGGTTTCACGGGTGAGCCCGGGATGGTCATGGGTGAGCCGGGGTCAGTGGGGCGACAGGGACGGCGTCCACCGAGCGCGCGGCCCGGTCGAGCGCGCTGGCGAGCAGCGCGAGATCCGTCGGTCCGTTGCCCAGCTCCCTGACCGGACGGCGGGCCGGCGGATCGCCCATCCGCTCCCACTCCACCACCGCGACCGTGGGCCTGAGCGTCGCCGTGCGCGGAATGCGCCCGGTGACCCTGCCGCCCTGGAACGGGGTGACCCGGCCGTCCGGATGTCCGAGCCTGCCCCGGCCCGGCGCCGGATCGTCGGGCGAGGGCGTGACGGACGGCGCGTCCAGCACGACCCGCAGCCGCGCGCCCTGCGCCAGCTCCGTGTCGACCGTGCGCTCGGGGCGCGCCGAGGCCGCCACGAGATGCACCCCGAGACGCTCGCCGTCCCTGGCCACGGCCTCCAGGGCCCGGACGACGGAACCGGCCGCCGGCCGTCCCGGGCTGCCGAGCGCGGGCGCGACCAGGGCGTCGAAGTCGTCGACGAGCACGACGAGCCGGGGCAGCGGCGCGGGCCGCTGTCCGGGAGCGGGACGGCCCATGGTGGTACGGAGTCTGAGCGTGCCCCGGGCGGGCGACTCCGGTTCGCCACGGAGCCCGTCGCCGCGGTGGCCGTCGCCACGGTGCCCGTCGCCGCGTGATCCGTCGTGGCGTGACCCGTCCTGGCGTGAACCGTCCGGCTGCCGCTCCGACTGGTCGGCGCCCGACTCGCCGCGCCGTACGGTCCGTTGCTCGGCGGCGCTCGGCGCGCGCTGGCCGATCAGCCGCTCCGACACCTCGCGCGCGTCCTGTTCGCTGTGCCACTCGTCGAAGTGCGCGGTGCCCAGCAGCTCGGCCCGCCGCTTCAGCTCGGCGCCCAGCGCCTGGGCGAACTCCCGCATCCTGACCGGGTCGGAGGCGATGAGATGCTCGGTCACATGCGGCAGTTCCGTACAGACCGAGAGCCCTTCACCGCGCTCGCCCCCCGCGCCGTCGACCAGCAGCAGCCCCAGCCGGTCGGGCCGGGCCGCCGCCGCGAGCGAGGCGGCGACGGAGCGCAGCAGTTCCGTACGGCCGCTGCCCGCCGGGCCCTCGATCAGCAGATGCGGGCCCTCCTCCGTGAGATCCACGCTCAGCGGGCCGCGCGGCCCGGCGCCGAGGACCGCCGTGCAGTCGCCCGTACCGTCCGCCGCGGACGCCCAACGGGCCATCAGGGAGGCGGGGGTGGCGCGCGCGAGGCCCAACTCGTCGAGCAGCCGGGCCGATCGGGGCAGCGCCGCCGTGGGACGGCCCCGGCCGCCGGCCGCGGCGGCGCGCAGCGGTGCCAGCGCCCGGCCGAACCGCTCCGCCCAGGCCGGTGAGACCGCGTCCACCACCGCGACCGTGCCATGCCCCGCGGGCTGGCCGACGGAGGTCCTGAGCACCCGCAGCGAGGTGGCGACATCGCCGCTCAGCAGGGCGACCGCCCCGCACTCCCGGAACGGGAGCGAGGCCGCGCACGCCATCTCGTACGTCGCGGAGACCGGGGTGAACGGAGAGGCCGCCGGAGTCTCGGCGAGACAGAGCAGATGGACACCGGCCGCCGCCCCGGCGCCCGCGAGCCGCGCCGTCGACTCGCGCAGCGCCGCCGAGCCGGGATCGCCGTCCACGATCACCAGGGTGTACGGGCCGTCGTGGCGGGCCGCCGCCTCCGTGATGGTCCAGGGATCGGCGGAGGCCCAGCCGGGACCGAGCGGGCCGTCGTCCAGCCGGCGGATCAGCTCCGCCGTCCTGGCGCCCGCCTGGTCCCGGTCGAAGGCGAGCAGCAGCCGGCAGTCCTGGCCGTGCGCGGGCCGCGTATGGGGGAGCCAGCCGAGCCAGCCCCAGTCCTGGACACGCTCCTCCACCGTGCGGGCGCGGTCCGTGGAGATCAGCACGATCTCCAGATCGGCGGGGGAGTGCAGCGCGGCGAGCTGGGCCACGGTCCAGCGGGCCATACCGCTCAGCCGCTCCCGGGGGCCCGCCAGGGCGAGTGAACCGGCCTCGCGCAGCCCGACCGTCACCGGCGCGGCGGCCGGCGGTCGCGCGGCGCCCGAGGCCGGGCGGTCCGCCGTGCCCAGCCGGACGACCAGTGCGTCGGGGTGGCGGCTGTCGCGCTCCCACAGCCGGGGGCCGGGACCGAGCGCGGTCAGCAGCACCTCGGCCGGGTCGGGACAGGGCTCGGCGAGCGGGGCGGGTCCGGCGCCCGCACCGGACCCGCCGGGACCGCCCGGACCGGCTTCGGGCAGCTCCTCGTCCCGGCCGCCGGTGAGACGCCGCGCCCAGGCGCCTATGCCGCCCCGCCGCCGGGCCGCCGCCTCGGGTGATTCGGTGCCCCGCGCGGGGGTGGGCTGCCGCCGGGGTCCGGACGTACGGCTGTGGGAGTGCGGGCCGTCCTCGGCCGGGCCCGCGCCGGACTGCCGGGCGCCGCTCTCCGTCTGCCAGGGGGCGCCGTCCGCGGGCTCCGGCGCGCCCGCCCTGCTGTGGGCCCCGTCCGGGGCGTCCTCCATACGGCCGCGGAAGCCGTAATGCGTATCGGCGCTGCGGGGATCGGGCACGCGCGGGGCGCCGGGGGGATTGCCGTACTGCGGGCCCAGGACCCGGCTGGAGGCGCCGGCCGGCACCGAGCCGCCGTATCCACGGGCCGTATGACCTTCGCCACGCCCCCGGGACTCCGTGTCCGTGTCGCCGGCCGTGCCGGGAGCGGGGCCCGGTCCGGCCGCCGCGCCGTCCCGGGCGCCGGATGCCGGGCCGCCGTGCGCGGGAGCGGGCTCGCGCAGACCGCTGCCGTACTGCGGGCCCGGTGAGGCGCCCTCCGGTCCGTATCCCGAGCCGTCCGTGCCGAATCCGCCCGTGCCGTACGCACCCGTCGCCGGACCGCTTCCGGTGGCGCGCGCCGGCCGGCCGGAGCCGCCCTGACCGCTTCCGGCGGCCGGGCCGTACGGGAGTCCTCCCGGGCCGTCCGCACCGGCGGGGTCCTGGGCTTCCGCCGTACCGGGACCGCCAGGACCGCCAGGACCGCCCGGTCCTCCGGGTCCTCCGGGTCCTCCGGGACGGACGATCCGCAGATGGCCCTCGCCGTCCGGGGCCGTGGAGAGCGCGGCCGGACGGCCGCCCGAGGTGAGCCTGAGCACGGACTCACCGAGCCGCAGCAGCGCGCCGGGCGCGAGCGGCACCGGACGGTCGCCGACGGGGGCGCCCTCCAGCGTCGTGCCGTTCGTGGATCCCAGATCGGCGACGGAGACCCGGCCGTCGTCGGCGACCGTCACCGCGCAGTGGATCCGTGACACGTCCGGGTCGTCCAGAGGGACGTCGGCGTCGGCGGAGCGGCCGATTCTGATCCGTCCTCCGTGCAGGAGATGCACCCCGCCCGCGTCCGGACCCGCCACCACATGGAGCTGGGCCGGTGCGTCGTCCGAGGGCGCGTCGTCCTCGCCGGGGACCTGGAGCGAGAGCACCGCGCCGTCGATCAGCGGCGGCTCGCCGAGGGCGCAGCGCTGGGCGTCGAGCCGCTCCCGGCCCGCGTACACCACGACGGCGCCGGAGGCGTCCGGGCCCGAGACGGCGGTGGCGAGGGCGGAGGCGACGGCGGCCAGCGCCGTCCCGGCCGGGGCGGTGACGAGCACGTCGCACGCGCGTCCCGCGGCGTGGCCGCCGCGTGGCGCGAGGACGGTCAGCCGGATCTGCATGGCCGTCAGCGGTCCCTTCTGCGCGGGGTGCCCGGCAGGGGGACGCTCTGTGATTCCCCCCACCACGCACGGACGCGTCGCCCGGTACAGGTCGGCACGGACGGTGCGACTCCCCACTCCACACCTTCGCGTGCTGGGGGCATCCTCGCACCTGCCAGTGACAACACGCCCGGCGGCCGAGGGCAAGTGATCTTGAATAGTCGGCTGTTGGCGCAAAAGTGCCTGCCTGTTCGTCGCTTCGAGACAGCTTGTGACCATCTGTGATGCCCTCCGACCTGCTGTTCGGCAACCAACCGCCGGATGTGAGCGTCTTTCCTCCGAACGCGACCGGTGCGGGACAGGAAGATGACCGGCCGGTGATCCGTTCCGTGATCCGTTCGGGGACCCGTTCGGGCGGTCTAAAGTGGGTCGGAAGCCCGGGGCGCCCGGGGCACGGAAGACCACGACCAGCAGGGAGCGCATGACGTGCGGCCGGTAGGCAGCAAGTACCTGCTCGAAGAGCCGCTCGGACGCGGTGCCACGGGCACCGTCTGGCGCGCCCGTCAGCGGGAGACCGCGGGCGCCGAGGCGGCCGTGGCCGGCCAGCCCGGCGAGACTGTCGCGATCAAGGTCCTCAAGGAAGAGCTGGCGAACGACGCGGACGTCGTGATGCGCTTCCTGCGCGAGCGCTCCGTGCTGCTCCGGCTCACCCACCCCAATATCGTGCGCACCCGCGACCTGGTCGTGGAGGGCGATCTCCTCGCGCTCGTCATGGATCTCGTCGACGGTCCCGATCTGCACCGCTATCTGCGGGACAACGGCCCGTTCTCCCCGGTCGCGGCGGCCCTGCTGACCGCCCAGATCGCGGACGCGCTCGCCGCCAGCCACGCCGACGGCGTCGTGCACCGGGACCTCAAGCCCGCCAACGTCCTCCTGAAGGACGACGGCGCCGGGATGCACCCGATGCTCACGGACTTCGGCATCGCCCGTCTCGCCGACTCCCCGGGACTGACCCGTACACACGAGTTCGTCGGCACCCCCGCCTATGTCGCGCCGGAGTCCGCCGAAGGCCGCCCGCAGACCTCCGCCGTCGACATCTACGGCGCGGGCATCCTGCTGTACGAACTGGTCACCGGCCATCCGCCGTTCGCCGGCGCGACCGCGCTGGAGGTGCTCCACCGCCATCTCAGCGAGGAGCCCCGCCGCCCGACCACCGTGCCCGAGCCGCTGTGGACGGTCATAGAGCGCTGTCTGCGCAAGGACCCGGCCCAGCGGCCCAGCGCCCAGAACCTCGCCCGCGCCCTGCGGACCGTCGCCGCCGGTGTCGGGGTGCACTCCAGCCCCGCCCAGGTCGACGCGGCACTGGGTGTCGGCGCACTGCTCGCGCCCGACCCGGCGCCCGCGCCGGTGCCCGATCTGCCCGGTGCCGCCGACCCGACACAGGTCCTGCCGAGCAACGCGGGCTCGTACGATCCGAACGCGGCGACCAGCGTCATGCCCTCCACGGGCGGACCCGGCGGCCCGGGATTCGGCGGACCGTCCGGCGCCGCCGACCCGACGGCGGTCATGCCGCCCGTACCGCCGCGCCCCGACGGGACACCGGAGCCCGAGGGCCCGCACCCCTGGCAGAGCCAGCTCCAGGCCGCGCGCGACCGCAACGAGCAGACCCAGGTGCAGTATCTGGACCCGGACCAGGACCCGCTGCGCCGCCGTCCGCAGCGTCCGCAGGCCCCCCGGCACCAGCAGCAGCCGCCGCCCCAGCAGCCGCCCGCGCGTCAGCAGCAGCGGCCCCAGCGCCAGGACCGGCCCCCGCAGCAGTACGCGCCCCAGCCCCCTCAGCCCCAGCAGCAGCGGTACCAACCGCCGCGGCAGCAGCAGTACGCGCCCCCTCAGCCACCGCCCCAGCAGCCGGTACCGCGTCAGCCGCGCGAGCCGCGGCAGCGCGGCGCGAATCCGATGCGGATCCCCGGTCTGGGCTGTCTCAAGGGCTGTCTGTTCACACTCGTCCTGCTCTTCGTCGCGGGCTGGCTCATCTGGGAACTGACACCTCTTCAGGACTGGGTCGCCGAGGGCAAGAGCTACTGGACGGCCATAAGTGACGCGTTTTCGACGGTGACGGACTGGTTCTCGGAGCTGGGCGGTTCGGACCCGGGCTCCGGCTCGGGTTCGCTTCCGGGGCAGTGATCCCAGGGGGGACAACCCCCGGGATCCCGTACGGAAAGCCCCGATACCCGCGTACTTTGATGGGTAACGCCAGCCGCTGAGGGAGCAGTCTTGGCACGGAATATCGGCAGCCGGTACACCGCCCATCAGATTCTGGGGCGGGGCAGCGCGGGCACGGTGTGGCTCGGGGAAGGGCCCGAAGGGCCCGTGGCCATCAAGCTGTTGCGTGAGGATCTCGCCTCCGACCAGGAACTGGTCGGGCGCTTCGTACAGGAACGCACCGCCCTGCTCGGGCTCGACCATCCCCGGGTGGTCGGCGTCCGTGATCTCGTCGTGGACGGCAACGATCTGGCGCTGGTCATGGAACTGGTCCGCGGCACGGATCTGCGTACCCGGCTCGACCGGGAGCGCCGGCTCGCCCCCGAGGCGGCGGTCGCGATCATCGCCGACGTCGCCGACGGTCTCGCCGCCGCGCACGCGGCCGGAATCGTCCACCGCGACGTCAAGCCGGAGAACATCCTGCTCGACATGGAGGGCCCGCTCGGCCCCGGCGGCGCGCACCCGGCGCTGCTGACCGACTTCGGGGTCGCGAAGCTGATCGACACCCCGCGGCGCACCAAGGCGACCAGGATCATCGGCACCCCCGACTATCTGGCGCCCGAGATCGTCGAGGGCCTGCCACCGCGCGCGGCTGTCGACATCTACGCGCTGGCCACGGTCCTGTACGAGCTGCTGGCGGGCTTCACACCGTTCGGCGGCGGCCACCCCGGCGCCGTACTGCGCCGGCATGTCACCGAGACCGTCGTCCCGCTCCCCGGTATCCCCGAGGAGCTGTGGCAGCTCCTGGTGCAGTGCCTGGCCAAGGCCCCGGCCTCCCGGCTGCGCGCGTCCGAGCTGGCGGCCCGGCTGCGCGAACAGCTGCCGCTGCTGGCGGGCATCCCCCCGCTGGACGTGGACGAGCCCGACGCGGAACCCACCGAGCCGCCGTCCCCGTACGAGGAGCCGGGGCAGCCGGCCCCCGAGCGACCGCGCCGCCGCGGCGCGGTCCCGCTCGTCCCGGGCGCGGCGCCCGACTCCAACCGGGACACCCACACGAGCATGCGCGTCCCGGGCCCGGACGAACTGGCGGGCGGCGCCCGCGGCACGGCCCGCGCACCCCGCTCCCCGGGCCAGCGCAGGCCGGGCTCGGCCCGCCACAAGGCGGAGACGGTACGCAAGCGCCGGCTCACCCTGGGGGCGGTCTCGGTGCTGGTGGTCCTGCTACTGGCGGTCGGCGGCTGGCTGGCTGTCGGTTCTTTTTAAGGGCTCGGTTCGCCTCCGGGCGCTTTCTGCCACTGTCGACGGTCGACCGTGCTCGGTCCGCTCGTTCCTCACGGACCTGCGCGCGCTCTCCCTTTCGACAGCGGCGCGCCCTTCGGCTCACTCGCCGGCGGCCGTGCGGGGCCGGAACGTCTCCGCACCCCAGGGGCGGCCGGGGCGGGCCGACCCGGGTCCCGTTCTCCTCGGCCGCCTCGGGGTGCGGACATGTTCCGGCCGCTGTCGCCCGCCGGCGCCGACATGAAGCGCCCCGGAGGCGAACCGAGCCCCAAAAAAGAAGCAGGAACCGAGCCCAAAAGAAGAGGGGCTACGCTGGAGCCGTGGCAGTCGTCGATGTATCCGAAGAGCTGAAGTCCCTCTCCTCGACCATGGGGTCGATCGAGGCCGTCCTGGACCTCGACAAGTTGAGGGCCGACATCGCCGTACTGGAGGAGCAGGCCGCGGCCCCGTCCCTCTGGGACGACCCGGAGGCGGCGCAGAAGATCACCAGCAAGCTCTCGCACATTCAGGCCGAGGTCCGCAAGACGGAGGCACTCCGCGGGCGGATCGACGACCTCGAAGTGCTCTTCGAGCTGGCCGAGGCCGAGGACGACCCGGACACCCGGGCCGAGGCCGAGTCCGAGCTGGAGTCGGTGCGCAAGGCGCTGGACGAGATGGAGGTCCGTACGCTCCTGTCCGGCGAGTACGACGAGCGCGAGGCGCTCGTCAACATCCGGGCCGAGGCGGGTGGCGTCGACGCCGCCGACTTCGCCGAGCAGCTCCAGCGGATGTATCTGCGCTGGGCCGAGCGGCACGGCTACGGCACCGAGGTCTACGAGACCTCGTTCGCGGAGGAGGCCGGCATCAAGTCGACCACCTTCGTCGTCAAGGCGCCTTACGCGTACGGCACGCTCTCCGTGGAGCAGGGCACCCACCGGCTCGTCCGGATCTCGCCGTTCGACAACCAGGGACGTCGGCAGACCTCCTTCGCCGGTGTCGAGGTGCTCCCGGTCGTGGAGTCCAGCGACCATGTCGAGATCGACGAGTCCGAGCTGCGCGTGGATGTCTACCGCGCCTCCGGACCCGGCGGACAGGGCGTCAACACCACCGACTCCGCGGTCCGTATCACGCATCTCCCGACCGGCATCGTCGTCTCCTGCCAGAACGAGCGCTCGCAGATCCAGAACAAGGCGAGCGCCATGAACGTCCTCCAGGCGAAGCTGCTCGAACGCCGCCGCCAGGAGGAGCAGGCGAGGATGGACGCGCTCAAGGGCGACGGCGGCAACTCCTGGGGCAACCAGATGCGTTCGTACGTTCTGCACCCCTATCAGATGGTCAAGGACCTGCGGACGGAGTTCGAGGTCGGCAATCCGCAGGGTGTGCTCGACGGTGAGATCGACGGTTTCCTGGAAGCGGGAATTCGCTGGCGCAAGCAGCAGGACAAGTAGATTCGCGCTTTGTCGACAAGGGAACTGCCTTCCACCGGAGGGCAGTTCCTTTTTCGTCACAGTTGCGCTCCCGCGCGCGGACAACTGTCGCGATAACGGTCATCGCTCGCGCAACCGCCTTGACGCGTATATGAAAAGTCGGAAAGCTGGCGCGCGGCATGCGTAATTCGAGGCGCGTGCGACCGGGGGCGGAGCGCATACGGACCCCCCATGGCCGCCGCGCCGGACGCTGCACCACTGACGAATGAGCTACTGGGGGTAGCAAGCAGATGACCAAGAAGACGCGGATCCGCGTGGCGCGCGTGGCCGCCGGCGCGGTGATCGCCGCGGGCGCCTCACTGACCATCGCGGGCGCCGCTCAGGCCGTCGGTTTCGGAACCGAGGTCGCGGGTGTCTCCGTCGACGTCGGTCTCACCGGTATCGACGACGACCCGACCGGCGACACGCCCTCCGACCCGCCGACCGTGATCCCGGACCCGCCGACCGAGGAGCCGCCCACGGAGGAGCCCCCGACCGAGGAGCCTCCGACGGAGGAGCCCCCCACCGAGGAGCCGCCTACCGAGGAGCCGCCCACGGAGGAGCCTCCCACCGAGGAGCCTCCGACGGAGGACCCGACGACGGATCCCAGCGCGGATCCCGACCCCACCACGGACCCGACCGACGACCCGGGTGACGGAAGTGCCACGGGCGGCGGTGGCGACGGCGGCGCGGGTACCTGCACCGTCGACCTTGACGGCGCCGAGTGCGTCGACAACACCGACACCGACAGCGCCGGTTCCCAGCCGGTGCAGCAGGGTGCGGCCAAGGAGGAGCTGGCGGAGACCGGCGCCGCCGAGACCTCGTTCCTGCTGATCGGCGCCGCGACCATGATCGCGGGCGGTATCGGCTTCCGGATGCTGCCGCGTCTGGTGGGCGGTGGCCGTACCGCCGTGTAGGCGCGTACGGAAACGCACAGCGCAGAACAGAAACGCACAGACAAGAACGCGGAGGGGCCCGGACGCCGATCAAGGCGTCCGGGCCCCTCTGTATGCCCATGAGGGCGAGTGCCCGAGCCGTGTGGCCCCAAGGTGGGCCTGTGCCGCCCCGAGGGCCGCTACGTCCCTGGCGGGTGTGTGCTCCGGAGAGTCCGGTCCGGCCAGGCCTCTGCCTGGTGGAGCCCGGAGCCCGGTCCGGCCCGGTTCAGGCGGGCTGATGCGTGGCGACCAGCGCCACCGCCGCCACCAGCAGGACGAGCAGCGTCAGCAGAGCCACCGGGCTCAGCCCGCCCAGGGGGCCCTGCTGCTGAAGTCGCTCCCTGTTGGCACGGCAGACGCGGCACCTGCCCTCGCTGACGGGTCCCGCGCAGTTGGCGCACACCAATCGGTCGTAGGTCATGCGCATTCCTCCTCACCGCGCGGCGGAGCCGCAGCCAGTGTCACTCCGCTCAACGCTCCGGGAAACACGACCGTTCCCCACCCCACTGTGCCAGTTCCCGACGCTTTCGGCGCGGCCGGTGGCATACCGGCGGGCCCATCACCGCTGGCGGTCACCGTGCATCCGTGATAAAGCGCCCCAAGACCGGACGTACCGCCGGTGCCCGTCCTGTCCCAACCCCGGACGCGGACTGCGCGGCCCTGTCCGCTTCGCGTAAGGTCTCGCTCACCTACTGCCTTACTCCCCACCTTCTCCCTCACCCACTCCCGTACTCCCGTATCTCCCGGCCGACCGTGTGTGGTGCATCCCGTGATCCGATTCGACAACGTCTCCAAGACCTATCCGAAGCAGAACCGTCCCGCCCTGCGTGATGTCTCCCTCGAAATCGAGAAGGGGGAGTTCGTCTTCCTGGTCGGCTCGTCCGGTTCCGGCAAGTCGACCTTCCTGAGACTGCTCCTGCGTGAGGAGCGCACCAGCCACGGCATGGTGCATGTCCTCGGCAAGGACCTCGCGCGCCTGTCCAACTGGAAGGTGCCGCAGATGCGCCGCCAGCTGGGCACCGTGTTCCAGGACTTCCGGCTGCTGCCGAACAAGACCGTCGCCGAGAACGTGGCCTTCGCCCAGGAGGTCATCGGCAAGTCCCGCGGCGAGATCCGCAAGTCCGTCCCCCAGGTCCTCGACCTCGTCGGTCTCGGCGGCAAGGAGGACCGGATGCCCGGCGAGCTCTCCGGTGGTGAGCAGCAGCGCGTCGCGATCGCGCGGGCCTTCGTCAACCGTCCGCTGCTGCTGATCGCGGACGAGCCGACCGGAAACCTGGACCCGCAGACCTCCGTCGGCATCATGAAGCTGCTGGACCGTATCAACCGCACAGGCACCACCGTCGTGATGGCGACCCACGACCAGAACATCGTCGACCAGATGCGCAAGCGTGTGATCGAGCTGGAAAAGGGCCGGCTGGTGCGCGACCAGGCACGCGGCGTCTACGGCTACCAGCACTGAGCACCGAAAGCTGAATCGAAAAGCTGAAAGGACGCCATGCGCGCCCAGTTCGTCCTGTCGGAGATCGGCGTCGGTCTCCGTCGCAATCTCACGATGACCTTCGCCGTCATCGTCTCCGTAGCCCTCTCGCTCGCCCTGTTCGGCGGCGCGCTGCTCATGCGCGACCAGGTCAGCGTGATGAAGGACTACTGGTACGACAAGGTCAATGTCTCCATCTTCCTCTGCAACAAGTCCGACGCGACGACCGCGCCCAAATGCGTCAAGGGCGCGGTCACGGGTGAGCAGAAGAAGCAGATCGAGACCGATCTGAAGAAGATGGACATCGTCGAGACGGTCCATTACGAGACGGCCGACGAGGCGTACAAGCACTACAAGGAGAAGTACGGCGACTCCCCGATCGCCGGCTCGATCACCCCGGACCAGCTGCCGGAGTCCTTCCGGGTCAAGCTCAAGGACCCCGAGAAGTACCAGGTGGTGGCGACGGCCTTCGCGGGCCGGGACGGAGTCGAGTCCGTCCAGGACCAGCGGGACATCCTGGAGAACCTCTTCTCCCTGATGCAGGGCATGAATGTCGCGGCGCTCTGTGTGATGGCGCTGATGCTCGTCATCGCGCTGATGCTGATCGTCAACACCGTTCGGGTGTCGGCGTTCAGCAGGCGCCGGGAGACGGGGATCATGCGGCTGGTGGGCGCCTCCAGCTTCTACATCCAGATGCCGTTCATCATGGAGGCCGCGTTCGCCGGGCTGATCGGCGGTGTGGTCGCCTGCGGGATGCTGATCCTGGGCCGCTACTTCCTCGTCGACAACGGTCTCGCCCTCGCCGACAAGATGCAGCTCGTCAACTTCATCGGCTGGGACGCCGTGCTCGCCAAGCTTCCGCTGGTGATCGCGATCGGTCTGCTGATGCCCGCCGTGGCCGCTTTCCTCGCGCTGCGCAAGTACCTCCGGGTGTGACAAGCGCCCCTGGCCGCGTCGGGGCAAGCCTCCTTCGGCTGTCCCGTGTTGTCCTAGACTCAACGCCATGTCGGGTTCCGAGTCGCACCATAGATCCCGCGGTTTCCGCCGCGGGGCGGCCCTGACAGTGCTGTTCGCGAGTGTCCTCGCCACGGCCGCCGCGACGGACTCGCTGCCGCGCGCCGAGGAGAAGACGGCCCGCGTCCCCACCAGGACCGTCGCCGCCACGGCCGACCGGGAAGAGGTCGCCAGGGCGGCGGCCGAGGCCATGGCCGACGGGAAGTCCGCCACGGAGGCGGCCGAGGAGGTCGTCAGCCGCAGCGGTGACCGCTGGGGCGCGGTGTACGACAAGGACCAGTACGAGGAGTTCGAGCAGGCCCTCGACGGCACGTACACCGGGGTCGGGATCGGCGCCAGGCGGACGGCCGGCGGGCTGATCGAGGTGACCCGGGTCCAGCCCGGTGGCCCGGCGGCCGAGGCCGGTATCGGGGCCGGCGACATCATCAGGACCGTCGACGGCGCGGGTGTCGCGCGACGGCCCGTGACCGAGGTCATGGCGCTGCTGCGCGGCGATACGAGGAGCCCGGGGGCCCGAGCCGCGTCCGGGACGGGGCCCCGGGCGTCCGGAACGGGCACCGCGGGATCCACGGCCGCCGCCGTCGGGACCACCGTCGTCCTGGAGCTGGAGCGGGACGGGCGTTCATGGTCGGAGAGCCTGCGCCGCGCCAGGCTCACCACCGGGTCCGTCACGGTCGACCGTATCGCCGGTGATGTGCTGCGGATCACGGTCGAGGCGTTCACCAAGGGCTCGGGCAAGCGGGTACGGGACGCGGTGCTCGGCGCGCCCGAGGGCGTCGGCGTCCTGCTCGATCTGCGGGGCAACGCCGGAGGGCTGGTCACCGAGGCCGTCACGGCCGCCTCCGCCTTCCTCGACGGGGGCCTGGTCGCCACGTACGACATACGAGGTGAGCAGCGCGCCCTGTACGCGGCTTCCGGCGGTGACACCGGCCGGCCCGTGGTGGTGCTGGTCGACGGTGGCACGATGAGCGCCGCCGAGCTGGTCACCGGCGCCCTCCAGGACCGCGGGCGGTCCGTCACGGTCGGCTCGCGCACCTTCGGCAAGGGCTCGGTGCAGATGCCGAGCCGGCTGCCCGACGGCTCCGTCGCCGAGCTGACCGTGGGTCATTACCGCACTCCGGCCGGCCATGGCGTGGACGGCCGGGGCGTCACCCCGGATCTGCTGGTGAGCGAACGCGCCCAGGAGCGGGCCACGACGGTGCTGAGCGGTCTCGGCGGCACACGGTAAAGAAGTTGCGCCGGGGTGCGAAAATGGCGGGACTATGGCTAAGGAAACAGGGCGCAAACTGATCGCGCAGAACAAGAAGGCGCGGCACGATTACCACGTTCTCGACACCTATGAGTGCGGTCTCGTGCTGACCGGCACCGAGGTGAAGTCCCTGCGCCAGGGGCGGGCCTCACTGGCGGACGGTTTCGTCCAGATCGACGGGCACGAGGCCTGGCTGCACAACGTGCATGTGCCCGAGTACAGCCAGGGCACGTGGACCAACCACACCGCCCGGCGCAAGCGCAAGCTGCTGATGCACCGCGCCGAGATCGACAAGCTGGAGTCCAAGTCGCAGGAGTCGGGTCACACGATCGTGCCCCTGGCCCTGTACTTCAAGGACGGCCGGGCCAAGGTCGAGATCGCGCTGGCGAAGGGCAAGAAGGAGTACGACAAGCGCCAGACGCTGCGCGAGAAGCAGGACCGCCGTGAGACGGACCGCGCGATCTCGGCGGTGAAGCGCCGCCAGCGGGCGTGAGCGACTGAGCCGGGCACCCGTCGGTGCCCCGCAGGTACCCCGGTCGGTGCCCCGTCGGCGGAATACGCTGGCACCGTCGTGCGCTGATCACGTACGATGGGTTCGCACCCCACAGCGGGTGCGTGCTTCGAGAATCAAAGATTGAAAACTCAACATGGGGATGATCGGTTTCGACAGCGGATGTCGAAGCAGGGGAAGCGAGCCGAGGAAGCGGCAATGATCTCGTTAACCATATGTCGCAAACAATAATCGCCACTTCTAAGCGCGATTCCTCCGCCTTCGCTCTCGCTGCCTAATCAGCAGCTAGCGAAGACTCCGCGGAGTGTCAGCCCGGGGCTGTTCCCGACCCGGATCCTGGCATCAGCTAGGGAACTAAACCGTTGAGCCCGGTCACGGGGAGCAGCGGGAAACCAAACAGTGACTGAGCCCGTCGGAGACTTGTCCGCGTGATCTCCGGGGCTGAGAAAAGCGAAGCGGACTGCGCTCGGAGAAGTCCTGGTTCCGCACCGTTGGACGCGGGTTCGATTCCCGCCATCTCCACAATTCCCATGTGAAGCACGACTGAGGCCCCACTGCTCCGGCAGTGGGGCCTCAGTCATGCGCGGAGCCGCCGCCGGATTCGCGGAAGACAAGGATTGGCTTGATCTTTTCGCTGCGAGCCGGCTCCTCGCCGGTTCGTCACCACTGTCACCGGACTGATGCACAGCAACCTCGGAAGCTGAACTCCCGCGCCGCCTCGCTGCGCTACATTCGTGGCTCGGGTGCGGTGTGGTAGGGGGGTACTCGGTCCGGGTGGGGGCTCGGTCGCCGCAGTGATATCCAGCCAGCCGCGTGGGACGCCCAAATACTGTCAGTGGTGGGGGATGTGCGTAGCACGGTGGACAAATGGCGAGAAGATGCCCGAACGGGGCATATGCATGAGCCGAGTGATGTCACGGTCGAACTCGACGGCGTGGGCCGTCAGCTCTCCGAACTGCCCACGGGCACCCATCCCGCGCAGGAGTCAGGCCCGGCGCGGGAATCAGGTCCCGAGTCCGACGGCCCGGTGTTCGTCGACGCCAGTGGACGTCGCAGCAAGACATTCCGCAGGGCGGGCTGGATCGTCGCGATCGCCTGTGCCTGTTACGCGGTGATGCTGGTCGTCGCTCTGATCGGCGGCAGTTCCAGCGCGCCCTGGCTCCAGATACCGGGTCTCGCCGACGAGAAGAAGCCGGACACCGTCCAGATACAGCCGACGCCGACGACGAGCGAGTCCGCCGGCGCGACACCCGGCCCGACGGATGCCACCCCCTCGCCGACCGATTCGAACGGCGAGACCGTTCCACGGCCCTCGGAGAGCGTCAGCACCGACGCCTCGGGTCTGCCCGTACCAGGGACCTCCGCCTCGTCGAAGCCGCCCGCCGATTCGGCCGGCGGTACGGGCGGCACCGATCCGGATCCCTCGACACCGCCCGGGACCGGCGGCGATCCGGGCGGGGACAGCGGCGGGACCGGTGGCGAACCCCCCACGGGGACGAGCCCGGATCCCGACCCGCCCACCACCGAGCCCGGCTCACCGCCCGTCGAGACACCACCGGTGACCGGCGGTCAGCCGGGAGAGGGCCAGCCGATGGCCATGGAAGGCGCACGCTAGATGACCCACACCGGCGGATCCACCGGCAGACAGGCCCGGCGGAAGAGCGGCGGCCAGAACAGCGGCCACACCCGGCACAACGCCCGTCACACCAAGGCCGCGCGGGTCAGGCGCCATCGGCTGCCCATGCGGTACCTGCTCCCCTCGCTCATCCTCGTCGCGCTGTTCGCGATGCTGATGCTGCGCGGCTATGTGCACAGCGAGATCCTCGCCGACCACCGCGTACGCGAGTCCGTCGACGCCGATCAGGTGCCCCAGCGGATCCTCAAGGGCGGCCCGGTCATCGACGCGCGGGGCACCACCCCCGCCAGAGCGCTGAACATCCCGGACCACAGGATCGTCCTCACCTTCGACGACGGCCCCGACCCGGTATGGACACCCAAGGTCCTCGACAAGCTGAAGGAGTACGACGCCCACGGCGTCTTCTTCGTCACCGGCACCATGGCCTCCCGCTATCCGGCCCTGGTGAAGCGGATGGTGGACGAGGGCCATGAGATCGGGCTGCACACCTTCAACCATCCCGACCTCTCCTTCCAGACGAAGTCGCGGATCGACTGGGAGCTCTCGCAGAACCAGCTCGCGCTCGCGGGCGCGGCCGACATCCGCACCTCGCTCTTCCGGCCGCCGTACTCGTCGTTCTCCTCCGCCATGGACAACAAGTCCTGGCCGGTGGCCGAGTACATCGGCAGCCTCGGCTACATCACCGTCCTCGACAGCACCGACAGCGAGGACTGGAAGCGCCCCGGCGTCGAGGCGATCAGCCGTAACGCCACCCCGAAGGGCGGCAAGGGCGCGATCGTACTGATGCACGACTCCGGCGGCGACCGTTCGCAGACCGTCGCCGCGCTGGGGCGGTTCCTGCCGGAGATGCGGGAGAAGGGGTACGAGTTCACCACGGTCACCGAGGCACTCGGCGCCCCCAGCGCCCATACCCCGGTCACCGGCGCGGCCCTGTGGAAGGGCAAGGCCTGGGTCGGAGCCGTCGCCCTCTCGGACAACATCACCGGCGTCCTGGTCGTCGGGCTCTCCGTGATCGGCGTGCTGGTCTTCGTACGGTTCGGTCTGATGCTGGTGCTCTCCTTCGCGCACGCGCGCCGGGTGCGCCGGCGCGACTTCACCTGGGGGCGGCCCGTCACCGAACCGGTCACCGTACTGGTGCCCGCGTACAACGAACGCGAGTGCATAGCCAACACGGTGCGCTCGCTGATGGAGAGCGACCATCCCGTCGAGGTCATCGTCATCGACGACGGCTCGACCGACGGGACCGCGGACATCGTCGAGGCGCTCTGGCTGCCCAATGTCCATGTCGTACGCCAGGTGAACGGCGGCAAGCCGGCCGCCCTCAACAACGGCATCGCGCACGCCACACACGATCTGATCGTGATGATGGACGGCGACACCGTCTTCGAGCCGTCCACCGTCCGGGAACTGGTGCAGCCCTTCGGCGATCCGCGCGTCGGCGCGGTCGCGGGCAACGCCAAGGTCGGCAACCGCGACAGTCTCATCGGCGCCTGGCAGCACATCGAGTATGTGATGGGCTTCAACCTCGACCGCCGTATGTACGACATGCTGCGCTGCATGCCCACCATCCCGGGCGCGGTCGGGGCCTTCCGGCGCGAGGCGCTGGAGCGGGTGGGCGGGATGAGCGAGGACACCCTCGCCGAGGACACCGACATCACCATGGCCATGCACCGCGACGGCTGGCGGGTGGTCTACGCCGAGCGCGCCCGTGCCTGGACCGAGGCCCCGGAGTCGGTGCAGCAGCTCTGGTCGCAGCGGTACCGCTGGAGTTACGGCACGATGCAGGCGATCTGGAAGCACCGCCGCGCCCTCGTCGAGCGCGGTCCTTCCGGCCGCTTCGGGCGGGTCGGACTGCCGCTGGTCTCGCTCTTCATGGTGCTGGCGCCGCTGCTGGCCCCGCTGATCGATGTGTTCCTGCTGTACGGGCTGGTCTTCGGCCCCACCGAGAAGACGATCGTGGCCTGGCTCGGCGTACTGCTCATCCAGGCCGTCTGCGCCGCGTACGCCTTCCGGCTCGACGGGGAACGTATGACCCATCTGATCTCGCTGCCCCTCCAGCAGATCCTGTACCGGCAGCTCATGTATGTGGTGCTGCTCCAGTCCTGGATCACCGCGCTCACCGGTGGCCGGCTGCGGTGGCAGAAGCTGCGCCGTACCGGAGTGGTGGAGGCGCCCGGCTCGATCCCGGGCCCGCGCGGGCGCGACGCTGATCGGAGGCCTGTCGCGTGAACGCTCATTCCGTCGGCACCGGGGGAGTGCCCCGGGCGAAACACAAGGCGCCGGCGCACGGTCCCTCGCACAGTCCGGCGCAGGGTCCGGCGCACAGTCCCGCGCACGGCCAGGATCCGGCGGCCTCGGCCTCGGCCTCGGCCTCGGCCTCGGACCCGGCGTCCGGCCCGGCGTCGGGCGGGCGGGACCGCTATCTGGATCTGCTGCGGGCGGTCGCGCTCGTCAGGGTCGTGGTCTTCCATGTCTTCGGCTGGGCCTGGCTGACGATCCTCTTCCCCTCCATGGGCGTCATGTTCGCGCTCGCCGGATCGCTGATGGCCCGCTCCCTGTCGAAGCGGCCCCCGTGGAGCGTCATCCGCGGCAGGCTGCGCAGACTGCTCCCGCCGGTGTGGGCGTTCGCGCTGGTCGTCGTACCGCTGATGTTCGTACTGGGCTGGCGGCCGGCCAGGGAGGAGGGGCTGTGGTGGTTCCTCAGACTGGCCAACTACATCGTCCCGATCGGCTCCCCGCCGTACCCCTACGAGAACGGCTCCCCGAGCGGGCTGCTGGAGGAGACCTGGGCCGAGCAGACGGCCGGTCCGCTCTGGTACATCCGCGCCTATCTCTGGTTCGTCATCGCATCCCCGCTGCTGCTGTGGGCGTTCCGCAAGGTGCCGTGGGCGGCCCTGCTCCTTCCCGTCGCGCTCACCGCCGTCATCGGCTCGGGCCTGGTGGAGATCCCCGGCGAGACCGGTGAGGCAGTCTCCGACTTCGCGGTCTACGGCGCCTGCTGGGTCCTCGGCTTCGCCCACAACGACGGCGCGTTCCGCAAGGTCCCGCGGTACATCACGGTCTCGCTGGCCACGTTCGCGATGGCCTTCGCCCTGTGGTGGGCCTCGGGCCATCTCACCGACGAGGGCTGGAATCTGGACGAGATCCCGCTCGCCCAGGCGATGTGGTCGCTGGGTTTCTGCGCGATCCTGCTCCAGTACTCACCGTCGTGGCGGGAACTCCCGGGCAGACTCGGGCAGTTCGACACCGTGATCACGCTCGCCAACAACCGTGCCGTGACGATCTATCTCTGGCACAACCTGTTGATACTGGCCACGGTCCCGATCATCGACCAGCTCTGGTCCATCCCGGGCATCGACGCGTACTCCGCCGAACTGGACTCCGCGTACACGGCCCTGATGCTGGTGCTGGTCTGGCCCCTGATCGCTCTGATGATCATGGCGATGGGCTGGGTGGAGGACGTGGCGGCGAAACGCGCGCCGCGTCTGTGGCCGAACGGAGCGAAGGAGGCCCGGGAGCGCGCGGCCCGGGAGCACCGGACCCGGGAGGGCGCTGCCCGGAGCTGAAGTCGGGGGCCGGGGGCCGGTATCGGGGCCGGTATCGGGGCGGGTGTCCGCGGCTGTGTGTCCGCGACCGGTGTCCGGTGTCCGGGTTGGTCCGTGCCTGGTGTGGGGGGCCTGGACCGGTGTCGCGGGGCGATGATTCGTCCCGTGTTCGACATCCCCACGCCCTCAGTTCATCCGGCGTCGACAGCATCGGCCTACTCGATCGGCAGTTCCGTTGGAAGACTCCTGAGGAGCCGTGTGAAGATCCTCCGCAAGATCTCGTCCCGTATGAGGAGTGCCTCCGGGAAGCCGCGGACCCGCGGACCGGCCGTCGCGCCGCGCGGGACCCGGATACGCGATCTCGACGAGGCGAACCGGCGGACGGGGAAGGAGGCCGCCCGCGTCCGCCCGACCACGACCTCCGAGATCCTCAAGAACCACCGCAAGGCGTTTCCCTACCAGGGGTGGGTGGAGATCGAGTCCGGCCTCTGTCCTCCGTTCGTCATGTTCTGCGCGAACGACGAGGCCGTGGCCCTGGACACCGTCTGGAACGGCCGCTTCGACTATGAGATGGGGAGCCTGCACCACTGGAGCCGGCTGGCCGCCGCCAGCCGCATAGTGCTCGACGTCGGCGCGCACGTCGGGTACTACGCGATGATCGCGGCCCTCTCCAATCCCAGGGCCACCGTGCACGCCTTCGAGCCGGTGCCTCCCATTCACGCCAGGCTGGCCGTCAACCACCGGGCGAACGGTGTCGGGAATCTCGTGCTGCACCAGCGAGGCGTCTCGGACGAAGCGGGCAGGGCGGACATCAACATCCGCTTCCCGCTGGCGGGTCTGCTCTCCACCGGCTCCTCGCTGGAGGAGTTCGCCAAGCCGCCGGCCAGCGCGTTCACCGCGCGCGTCCAACTCGTCACCCTGGACGAGACGCTGGGGGTCACTCCCGTCGACCTGATCAAGATCGATGTCGAGGGGCATGAGCCCAGCGTCCTGGACGGAGCGCGGCATCTCATCAAGCGCGACCGGCCCGTCATCATCCTCGAAGCGCTCGCGTCGACGCCGATGGAAGAACTCACCGGGCCCTTCGCGGATCTCGACTACACGTTCCGCTGGATCTCGGAGGCGGACCGCCGTCTCGTCCCGATCGCCGAGGGGCGCCCAGGCAAGAGCCGGAACCTGATCTTCGCGCCGCGGGAGAACGAGTACGCCTGAGGGCCTGGCGGCTTGGCGGCCTGAGGGCTTGAGGCTCTTGAAGGTCTTGACGGACCTGACGGCGCGGCCCGACGAGGCCGGTCGGTCCGCCGCCGGCGCCGGTCAGTCCGCTGCCAGCAGCGGGAAGAGCCGTGCCACCGCGGCCACCGGCACGGCGTCGGCGGGGCGGGCCGAGGGGTGCTCGTCCCGCTCCCGGTACCCCGCCAGGAGCCCGCGGATGGCGCCGGCGAGCCCGGCCATCTCGGCGGGGGTGAGGTGGACGACGGCGCTGAAGGCCTCGTCGTGCCGCCATTCGCCCGGTGCCTGTGCCCGGTGGGCGAGCCAGCGCTGGTAACTCTCGTCCTCCAGGCGTCGCGCCAGCGTGTGTCCTCGCGCGCCGGGCCGCCCGCGCCGGGGCACGGGGCAAACGGTCCTAGGCCGTGTCTTCGAAGTGGGGTCCGGCCCGTGGACGGGCCTGCCTTCCGCGTGCTCCACTCCGGTCCGACCTGGGCGGTACAGCGGTATACCTTCGCGGGGCGCGGGCCGGAACCTTGCCGGCGGAGCGGGAGCCCAGGCCCGGCCGCGCACAGGGGTGAGCCGTGGAAGCCCGGTTGTTCGTAACAACGGGGAAATGCCGGCGCATCGAGCCTGTCACGCGCCGTTGACAGGCTCGATGCGCTCCGGTGACCGGGAGGTGGAGGCATGGACGGCCGACAGCACGGCCCCCTCGCGGGATTCACGATCGGTGTCACGGCCGCCCGGCGCGCCGATGAACTGGGCGCGCTGCTCCAGCGGCGCGGCGGTTCCGTCGTCCACGCCCCCGCGCTGCGGATCGTACGGCTCGCCGATGACACCGAACTCCTCGCCGCCACCAAGGAACTGATCGGCAACGTCCCCGACGTGGTCGTGGCGACGACGGCGATCGGCTTCCGGGGCTGGATCGAGGCGGCCGACGGCTGGGGCCACGGCGAGGAACTGCTCGCCTGTCTGCGCGGGGTCGAACTGCTCGCCCGGGGGCCCAAGGTGAGGGGCGCCATCCGCGCCGCCGGACTGGTCGAGGCCTGGTCGCCCGGCTCCGAGTCGATGGCCGAGGTGCTCGACCGGCTGCTCGGCGAAGGGGTCGAGGGCCGGCGGGTCGCGCTGCAACTGCACGGCGTACCCCTGCCCGGATTCGTGGAGTCGCTACGGGCCGGGGGCGCCGATGTCGTCGTCGTACCCGTCTACCGCTGGATGCCACCGGAGGATCTCGCCCCGGTCGACCGGCTCATCGACGCGACCGTCGCCCGCGCCGTGGACGCCGTCACCTTCACCAGCGCGCCGGCCGCCGCCGCGCTGCTGTCCCGCGCCGAGGAGCGCGGCCGGCTGTCCGCGCTGCTCGACGCCCTGCACCACGATGTGCTGGCGGCCTGTGTGGGGCCCGTCACCGCGCTGCCGCTCCAGGCGCGCGGGATAGACACCGTTCAGCCGGAGCGCTTCCGGCTCGGACCGCTCGTCCAGGTGCTCTGCGCGGAACTGCCCGCGCGTGCGCGGGCGCTGCCGGTCGCGGGCCGCCGGGTCGAGATCCGCGGCCATGCCGTGCTGGTCGACGGTGAGCTGCGGCCGGTGCCGCCGGCGGGGATGGCGCTGCTGAACGCCCTGGCCCGCAGGCCCGGCTGGGTGGTCTCCCGGGCGGAGCTGCTGCGCGCGCTGCCGGGCGCGGGCCGTGACGAGCACGCCGTGGAGACCGCGATGGCCCGGCTGCGGACCGCGCTGGGCGAGCCCAAGCTGATCCACACCGTGGTCAAGCGCGGCTACCGACTCGCGCTGGACCCGGCGGCGGACTCCAAGTACGCGGACGAGTGAGCGGGGGGCGGACACCGGCGGTGCGCCCATGCACGGGTACGGGTACGGGTACGGGTACGGGTACGAGCGCCCAGGGCATGGCTGCCATGGGTACGGGTGGCACGGTCCGCGCGGTGCCGGTCCGTGCCACGTGCGGCACTGGTACGTGCGGCACTGGTACGCGCGGTGCCGGTCCGTGCGGTGCGGGTGCGTTCTCAGGTACGGGTGTCCTCCGTGAGGCCCTCTGGTACTTCGCGGCGCCGTCGGTACCGTACGGGGAATGGCCCCCCACTCCTCCATCCGCCTCAGACCCTCGGGCCCCGACGACGCCGGAAGTGTCGCCGAGGCACTGGTCCGCAATCGCGCCCATCTGCGTCCCTGGGATCCCCACCGCCCCCCGGATTACTTCACCGCGCGGTTCCAGGCCGAGCGGCTCGCCGATCCCTCCGCGCGCCGCTGGCTGCTCGCCGACGGCACGCGCGTCGTCGGTGAGGCCACGCTCTCCAGCATCGCCCTCGGCGCCTTCCGCAACGCGATCCTCGGCTACTGGATCGACGCCGCGTATCTGAACCGGGGCCTTGCCACCCGCGCCGTCGAAGAGGTCTGCCGCGCGGCCCGCGACGAGTTGGGTCTGCACCGGGTCGAGGCGAGCACACTGCTCGCCAACGCGGCCTCGCAACGGGTGCTGCGCAAATGCGGTTTCGAGCTGTTCGGCACCGCGCCGCTCTATCTTCATATCGACGGAGAGTGGCGGGACCATCATCTCTTCCAGCGCATTCTGCACAACGGGCCGCCGAACCAGGCCTCCTGAGCTTCCTGCCGGGTTCCGGCCCCGACTTCCCGGGCCGGTAGCAGGGGTTCCGGCCGCGTCCGGGGGCAGGCACTCTGAGAAGGAAGGCACCCAACCGGTGAACCCGAGGCGGTGACGGGCATGGCGGCGGGCATGGGCTCGTACGAGTGGCGGTTCGACTCCGGGCGCGTCTGCCTGGATCTGGTGGCCACGGCGGAGCCGACCTCCAGAGGGTGTGAGCAACTCGACGGAGCCGTCCCGCTCCGCGGGTGGCTGATCGGCGCCGGACTGGTGCCGAAGGGAACTCCACTGCGGGCCGTGGACGCCTGCTGGGTCCGGTCCTTCGCCGAACTGCGCGACGGCGTGGGGCAGTTGGTACGTGCCCAGATCGACGGCCGGGACGCGGCCGGCGCCCTGGAGCGGATCAACGCGCTGGCCGCGGGGGCGCCGCCGGGGATCAGGGCCGTACGGGACGAGGACGGCGCGCTCGTACGGGCGCTGAGCACCGAGCCCGAGTGCGACGCGCTGCTGGCGGCCGTGGCCAGGGACGCGGTGGAACTGCTCACCGACCCCGCGGCACGGGCCAGGCTGCGGCAGTGCGAGGGTGACACCTGCCGGCGGGTCTATCTGGACACCTCACGGGGGCGACGGCGCCGCTGGTGCTCCAGCGAGGTCTGCGGCAACCGCGAACGGGTGGCCAGACACCGCCGCCGGGCGGCCCTCGCCCGCGCCTAGGCACCCGGACGGGGTCTGACCGGACGGGGGCCGACCGGACGGGTTCTGAACCGGACAGGGTCCGGTCGCCCCGGCAGTCGGTGACGTCCCGGCGGCCGGTGGCGTCGCGGCGGCCGGTGACTCTCCGGCACGGTCGTGCCCCGGTCCGGTGACGCTGGCCCGGCACGGTGACGCCCCGGCCTCCGGCCCCGGCGACGGGCTTCCCGTCGGGCACCTGAGCCGGTTCCGGTCCCGGACAGGGCCTACTAGGTGATTTCGAGCCAAGTCCACCCGGTGTGAACACGGATGGCGCACAGATTCCATGCAGGGTCCACACACTTCCCGCGCGGCTTCTCCATGGATTCCGCATGGGTCCGGACCGGGGCGAACCCGTCCCAGGTCGCCCGCCCTTCCCCGTAAAAGATCTTGAAAGTTTTTCCGGTTCCGTTGAGTGACCGCGCGCGGGCGTCCGTAGTGATGAGGGAGAAGCAGCCATCAAGGTCTCGACCGGGAGGTTCAGGTGCGCAAGGATGCGGCCGTGGCCGAAGACCGACCTCACCGGGCCCGGCACCGGAGCGAGGTACCGCGCACCAATGTCTCCGTCCCCGACGAGGAGTTGATGCGAGCCCTCTACCGGGAGCACGCCGGACCGCTGCTCGCCTACGTACTGCGTCTTGTCGCGGGCGACCGTCAGCGGGCCGAGGATGTCGTGCAGGAGACACTCATCCGTGCCTGGAAGAACGCCGGCCAGCTCAACCGGGCGACCGGCTCTGTCCGACCCTGGCTGGTGACGGTCGCCCGGCGCATCGTCATCGACGGTCACCGCAGCCGGCAGGCCCGGCCGCAGGAGGTCGACCCGTCGCCGCTGGAGGTCATGCCCGCGGAGGACGAGATCGACAAGGCGTTGTGGCTGATGACGCTCTCTGATGCGCTCGATGATTTGACCCCCGCTCACCGGGAAGTCCTGGTGGAGACGTACTTCAAGGGACGCACGGTCAACGAGGCCGCCGAGACGCTCGGCATACCCAGCGGCACGGTGCGTTCACGGGTGTTCTACGCGCTGCGTTCCATGAAGCTCGCGCTGGAGGAGAGGGGGGTCTCGGCATGACCACGCATGAGCAGTACGGACTGGGCGACGAAAGTACTGTGCACGAAGCCGTCGGCGCGTATGTCCTCGGCATTCTCGACGACGCCGAGGCCACCGCCTTCGAGGCGCATCTGGCCGGCTGCCGCATCTGCGCCGTCAACCTGGAGGAGTTCTCCGGGATGGAGCCGATGCTGGCCATGCTGGCGGACGGCCCGGACCCGTTCGCGGGGCCCGGGGCGCTCGGCGGGCCCGGTTCGCTCGGCTCACTGGCCCCCGTGGTGCCACTGGCCGAGCTGCCGACGCCGTCCGTCTCCGTACAGCCCAGCCCGCAGCTCCTCGGCCGGCTGGTCGACGAGGTCGCCGTCCGGCGCGCCCGGCGCAGGCGCCGCGGGATGTATCTGGTCGCCGCCGCCGCGGCGCTGATCATCGGCGGTCCGGTGGTGGCCGTCACCGTCGCCGGAGGGGACGGCGGGACCAGCAACGAGGCCGCCGACCCGCACCCCACCAGCCCGGCCGAGGACGCGTTCTTCAACCACATGCCGGACAAGGTCTGGGCGACGGACGCCACGACCAAGGTCAGCGCGACGATCGGGATGGAGCCGAAGGGCTGGGGTACGCACACGGTCCTGGAGCTGAAGAATGTGAAGGGTCCGCTCAAGTGCAGTCTGGTCGCCGTCTCCAGGACGGGCGAGGAGGAGGTCGTCACCTCCTGGTCGGTGCCGAAGTGGGGATACGGCATCGCCGACAGCCCGAACAAGGTCTCCAAGAGCCCGCTGTACGTCCACGGCGGCACGGCCATGGACAGCAACGACATCGATCACTTCGAGGTCCGTACGTTCGACGGACAGCGACTGGTGGAGGTCGACGCCTGACATACCGGCCCCCCTTCGCGTACGGTTGACGGCTGCCCGACGCACGTTATGAAGGGGGCCCCGGTGGCCGCGCAGGATGCCGCTGTTCAATCCGCTGGACCGGCCGTCGATCCGGTACGCGACACGGGGCACGACTCCGTACGCGACCGTGAGATCGACGGCGAACAGCGCCATCTGGACCAGGTGTACCGCCGCCTCGAGGAGAAGATCCACGAGGCGGAGTTCCTGATGCACGACGCCGCCAAACGGGGGCAGGTCGGCACACCCGGAGCGCTCGCCGAGCGCGACGCCCAGGTCTTCCGGGCCGGGATCCATCTCAACCGGCTCAACAACGAATTCGAGGACTTCCTCTTCGGGCGGATCGATCTGCTGCCCGGCAAGGACGGGCAGAAGGGCCCGGACGGCGCCTACACCTCGGTCGAACCCGCCGACGACGCCATCAGGGCGGACCGTACGGCCGATATCGCCGAGACCCTGCACATCGGCCGGATCGGCGTCCTGGACTCCGACTACTCGCCGCTGGTCATCGACTGGCGCGCACCGGCCGCCGCGCCCTTCTACCGCTCCACCCCGGTCGATCCGGGCCGGGTGGTGCGGCGCAGGGTCATCCGCTCCAAGGGCCGCAGGGTCCTCGGGGTCGAGGACGATCTGATGCGTCCCGAGCTGACCGCGTCGCTGGACGGCGCGGCGCTGCCGGTCATCGGTGACGGCGCGCTGATGGCCGCGCTCGGACAGGCGCGCAGCCACACGATGCGGGACATCGTCTCCTCGATCCAGGCGGAACAGGACCTGGTGATCCGGGCCCCGGCCGCGTCCGTCACCGAGGTGTCGGGCGGTCCCGGCACCGGCAAGACGGCGGTGGCGCTGCACCGCGCCGCGTATCTGCTCTACCAGGACCGGCGGCGGTACGCGGGCGGCATCCTGGTCGTCTCGCCGACGCCGCTGCTGGTCGCGTACACGGAGGGGGTGCTCCCCTCGCTGGGCGAGGAGGGCCAGGTCGCGATCCGCGCGGTCGGGTCGCTGGTCGACGGCGCGGAGGCCACGGCGTACGACGAACCGGCCGTCGCCCGGGTCAAGGGCTCGGCGCGGATGCTGAAGGTGCTGCGCAAGGCGGCCAGAGGAGCGCTGGAGGGCGCCCCGGCGACGGCTCCCGGCGGCCGTGGCGGACGGCCGGGCCGCGCGGTGGGCGCGGGTGCGGGAACGGGCCGCGCGGTGAGCGCGGGCGCGGGTGCGGGACAGCTCGCCTTCGGTGAGGAGCCCGAGGAGTCCCGGCAGGCCGAGGAGTCCCAGGAGGCCGGGGAGGCCCCGGACACCGAGGACACCGCGTATGCCGACGGTGGCGTGGCGCGCGGCGGCCGGGGCGGGGCGCCGGTACGGCTGCGGGTCGTCGCCTTCGGCCGCCGGATCGAACTCGAAGCCGACGAGCTGCGCCGTATCCGCGAGTCCGTGCTCGGCGGGACCGCGCCGGTCAATCTGCTGCGTCCGCGCGCCCGCCGGCTGCTGCTGGACGCGCTGTGGGCCAAGTCCGGGTCGGCCGGGCGCCACACCGACCCCGAGCTGGCCGCCGAACTGCGCTCCTCCTTCGACGAGGACGTCACCTCCGAGGACAGCTTCATCGGGTTCCTCGACGCGTGGTGGCCCGAGCTGACCCCGCGCGGGGTGCTCGCCGCGATGGCCGACGAGCGGCGGCTCGCCCGCTGGTCCCGCCGGATCCTCAACCAGGGCGAGACCCGGCGGCTGGCGCGCTCGCTCAAGCGGCTGGGCGCCGACGGCAAGGGCCCGCTCTCGGTCCATGACGTGGCGCTGCTGGACGAGCTGGAGACCCTGCTGGGCACGCCCGCGCGCCCCAGGAAGCGCCGTGAACTCGATCCGCTGGACCAGCTCACCGGTCTGGAGGAGCTGATGCCGCAGCGCGAGGAGACCCAGCGCGAGCGCGCGGAGCGGCTGGCGGCGGAGCGTACGGAGTACGCGCATGTCATCGTCGACGAGGCACAGGACCTCACCCCCATGCAGTGGCGGATGGTCGGCCGCCGCGGCCGGCACGCCACCTGGACGGTCGTCGGCGACGCGGCGCAGTCGTCCTGGTCGGACCCGGACGAGGCGGGCGAGGCGCGCGACGAGGCGCTCGGCACCCGGCCGCGCCGCCGCTTCACCCTGACCGTCAACTACCGCAACCCGGCGGAGATCGCGGCGCTCGCGGCGAAGGTGCTGGCCCTCGCGATGCCCGGGATGGAGTCCCCGAGGGCGGTGCGCTCCACCGGCGTGGAGCCGCGCTTCTCCGTCGTACGGGACGGGGATCTCGCCGCGGCCGTACGGGCCGAGGCGGGGCGGCTGCTGGAGCGGGTCGACGGCACGGTCGGTGTCGTCGTCGCCATGAACCGGCGCGAGCAGGCGGCGCGCTGGCTGGCCGGGCTCGGCGAACGGGTGGTGGCGCTGGGCAGCCTGGAGGCCAAGGGCCTGGAGTACGACGCGACGGTCGTGGTCTCGCCCGCGGAGATCGCGGACGAGTCACCGGCCGGGCTGCGGGTGCTGTACGTGGCGCTCACCCGCGCGACCCAGCAGCTCACGGTCGTCTCGACGGCCCGTGACGAGCCGGACCCGGAGGGAGTACCGGACCTGCTCCGGGATTGATTCCAAGTCAACTCGCACCGGAGGAATCACTTCCGGGAGTGGTTTGTTAGCCTGGGTACGGCACCGGCCCGATCCAAGCCCCCGGGCCCAACCTTCGTCGCTTCGAGCGACCACTTGCCGCGAGGCGAGCATGGCGGGTCGGTGCCATCTCACTCTTTCCGTTTCTTCACACGGAGAAGTTCGCGGGTCCGACACTTCTTGGGTCTTCACACCAAGGAGTTCTCGGGCCCGCTTCTTCGCGTGCGGACCACACTTCTGTCAGCGGGCCTTCACCAGCCATTGGTGGGGGCCTGCTTCTGTTGGGCGTACCGCTGTTAGGGTCTCCCGCATCGTGGAAGGCGCCTTCCGATGGTGGGGGTCCTTACCCGCTACCCCGTAGTAGGTGCGACCATCGGTACGCGCCGCGGGGACTGGGGTCCGGGCGGCGCGGCACAGTGGCTAGGGAAAGCAGAGGAACTCGGTCATGGCAACGGCGCCCAGCGTCTCGTACTCGATGACGGTCAGGCTGGAGGTGCCCGCGAGCGGTACCGCGGTCTCCCAGCTCACCACGGCCGTGGAGTCCTCCGGTGGCTCCGTGACCGGCCTTGACGTGACCGCCTCCGGCCACGAGAAGCTGCGGATCGACGTCACGATCGCCGCGACCTCCACGGCACACGCGGACCAGATCGTCGCGCAGCTCCGCGGGATCGAGGGCGTCGTCCTCGGCAAGGTCTCCGACCGTACGTTCCTGATGCACCTCGGCGGCAAGATCGAGATGCAGTCGAAGCACCCCATCCGCAACCGTGACGATCTCTCCATGATCTACACCCCGGGGGTGGCCCGTGTCTGCATGGCCATCGCGGAGAACCCCGAGGACGCCCGCCGGCTGACCATCAAGCGCAACTCCGTCGCGGTCGTGACCGACGGCTCCGCCGTGCTCGGCCTCGGCAACATCGGTCCCATGGCCGCGCTGCCGGTCATGGAGGGCAAGGCGGCCCTCTTCAAGCGCTTCGCCGGCATCGACGCCTGGCCGATCTGCCTGGACACCCAGGACACCGACGCCATCGTCGAGATCGTCAAGGCGATCGCCCCCGGCTTCGCGGGCATCAATCTGGAGGACATCTCCGCGCCCCGCTGCTTCGAGATCGAGGCACGGCTGCGCGAGGCCCTGGACATCCCGGTCTTCCACGACGACCAGCACGGCACCGCGATCGTGGTGCTCGCGGCCCTGACCAACGCGCTGCGTGTGGTGGGCAAGGCCATCGAGGACGTACGGGTCGTGATGTCCGGCGCGGGCGCGGCCGGCACGGCCATCCTCAAGCTGCTGATCGCGGCGGGCGTCAAGCACGCGGTGGTCGCCGACATCCACGGTGTGGTGCACGCGGGCCGCGAGGACCTGGTCGAGGCGACCCCCGGGTCACCGCTGCGCTGGATCGCCGACAACACCAACCCCGAGGGTGTCACCGGCACGCTGAAGCAGGCCGTGGTCGACGCGGACGTCTTCATCGGCGTCTCGGCCCCGAACGTGCTGGACGGCGACGATGTCGCGGCCATGGCGGACGGCGCGATCGTCTTCGCGCTCGCCAACCCGGACCCCGAGGTGGAACCGGCGATCGCGCGCGAGACGGCTGCCGTCGTGGCCACGGGACGCTCCGACTTCCCCAACCAGATCAACAACGTGCTGGTCTTCCCCGGTGTCTTCCGCGGTCTGCTGGACGCCCAGTCCCGCACGGTCAACACGGAGATGATGCTGGCCGCGGCGTCCGCGCTGGCGGATGTCGTCAGCGAGGACGAGCTGAACCCGAACTACATCGTGCCCTCCGTCTTCAACGACAAGGTCGCGGGCGCGGTGGCGGGCGCGGTGCGCGACGCGGCCAGGGCGGCCGCGGGCGGTGTGACGACCCCCACGTCGGTCTGACCCGTAGTATCCCGGCCTCCGGGCCCGAATCCGGGCCCGGCCTCGGCCCCCGGCCCGCGGTCACGTCGGCCGGGCGCCGGGACCCGGCCGGGCGCGCGGTGCCGTCCCCGTATCCGGGTATACGCCCAGGTGGCGCACTGCTGTGGCGCGCCCCACGTACGCGCGTACCCGGCGCGTCGCGATTCGCCGGGCCCCACGGGCCCCTCTAGGGTGGCGGACCATGAGCCCCGCCGCTCCAGGGAGGTTTTCAGGGCCTTCGGGGGGTTCAGGGCTCCAAGGCTCCAAGGAGTCTCCACAGAGTCCACGGAACGTCACGACGACGAGGCAGTGGCGCTTTTCGTGTGACTCCGGAGGGTGCCGGATTGGCTTTCCCGCCGCTGGTGGGGGCAGGATGCGTATTCGGGCGCGAGGGTCTGTCAGCAGACCCGGGTCCGGGGACTGTCCGAGGGCCCTGGCAGCATCGGCTTCGATCTCACGCCTCACAGGCAAGAAGAACACGGGAGTAACAACATGAACCGCAGTGAGCTGGTGGCCGCCCTGGCCGACCGCGCCGAGGTGACCCGCAAGGACGCCGACGCTGTGCTGGCCGCTCTCGCCGAGACGGTCGGCGAGGTCGTCGCCAAGGGCGACGAGAAGGTCACCATCCCCGGCTTTCTGACCTTCGAGCGCACCCACCGTGCCGCTCGCACCGCTCGTAACCCGCAGACCGGTGACCCGATCCAGATCCCGGCCGGCTACAGCGTGAAGGTCTCCGCGGGCTCCAAGCTCAAGGAAGCCGCCAAGGGCAAGTAAGACCGAGACGCATCCATAGGCAACGCTCAGGGGCGGCCACCCGGACCGGGTGGCCGCCCCTCGGTGTGCCGGAGGCCGCCGGTGACCGCCGGAGGCCCCTCGCGTACCCGGAGACCCCCTCCGTACCGCCCGGCCCTCAGAAGGCCGCAGGCCAGGCGCGTGCGGGGCCACCGGCGGCGCGGAGAACGGACGCGGCGGCGGGGTCGGACGCGGCGGGGTCAGACGAGCGCGCCGCCCGGCAGCTCGACCTTCGCGCCCAGCTCCACCAGCTTCTCCATGAAGTTCTCGTAGCCGCGGTTGATCAGATCGATGCCGTGCACCCGGGACGTGCCCTGGGCCGCCAGTGCCGCGATCAGATACGAGAAGCCGCCGCGCAGGTCGGGGATGACCAGATCCGCGCCCTGGAGCCGGGTGGGACCCGAGACGACCGCGGAGTGCAGGAAGTTGCGCTGGCCGAAGCGGCAGTCGGAGCCGCCCAGGCACTCGCGGTAGAGCTGGATGTGCGCGCCCATCTGGTTGAGCGCGGAGGTGAATCCGAGCCTCGACTCGTACACCGTCTCGTGGACGATGGAGAGACCCGAGGCCTGGGTCAGGGCCACCACCAGCGGCTGCTGCCAGTCGGTCTGGAAGCCGGGGTGCACATCCGTCTCCAGCGCGATCGCGTTGAGCGAGCCGCCGGGATGCCAGAAGCGGATGCCCTCGTCGTCGATCTCGAAGGCGCCGCCGACCTTGCGGTAGGTGTTGAGGAAGGTCATCATCGAGCGCTGCTGCGCGCCGCGTACATAGATGTTGCCCTCGGTGGCCAGCGCGGCCGACGCCCAGGAGGCGGCCTCCAGCCGGTCCGGGATGGCGCGGTGCGTATAGCCGTCGAGCCGGTCGACACCGGTGATCCGGATCGTCCGGTCCGTGTCCATCGAGATGATCGCGCCCATCTTCTGGAGCACACAGATCAGATCCTCGATCTCCGGCTCCACCGCGGCGTTCGACAGCTCGGTGACGCCCTCGGCCAGCACGGCCGTCAGCAGCACCTGCTCGGTCGAGCCGACCGACGGATAGGGCAGCCGGATCTTCGTACCGCGCAGTCGCTGCGGGGCCTCCAGGTACTGGCCGTCCGCGCGCTTCTCGATCGTCGCGCCGAACCGGCGCAGCACGTCGAAGTGGAAGTCGATCGGCCGGCCGCCGATGTCGCAGCCGCCGAGACCGGGGATGAAGGCATGACCGAGCCGGTGCAGCAGCGGGCCGCAGAAGAGGATCGGAATACGCGACGAACCCGCGTGGGCGTCGATGTCGGCGACATTGGCGCTCTCGACATGCGTCGGATCGAGGATCAGCTCGCCCGGTTCGTCGCCGGGGCGGACGGTCACCCCGTGGAGCTGGAGCAGCCCCCGCACCACCCGTACATCGCGGATGTCCGGCACATTGCGCAGCCGGCTCGGGCCACTGCCGAGCAGTGCGGCGACCATCGCCTTCGGCACCAGGTTCTTCGCGCCTCGGACCCGGATCTCGCCCTCCAGCGGAGTTCCGCCGTGGACAAGCATTACATCGTCTGTGCCGGTCATGAATCTCGCGTTCCGGAGTGGGCGGGCAGGTGGCCAAGGAAAAGGGTAAGGGGCCGGGACCCCTGTGCCGTAAGGCCTGGGACAGCCTTGGACCGGAATGGAACGCGGTACGACACCTACCGTTCCCGTCCCCTCGCGGAGGGTTACCGGCGGCGCCTTTCCCGGCCGTGCGCTCCCGCTGCCGCCGTGCGCCCTGAGCTGCGTTCACACCTACCGTGCCGGGCACGCCCCGTGGAGGACGAAGATGCGGGATCATGTCTCGCATGACCGAGGTGTCCTCGCTCACAGGGCGGCTGCTCGTCGCGACACCCGCCCTCACCGACCCGAATTTCGAGCGCGCGGTGGTCCTCCTGCTCGATCACGACGAGGAGGGCTCACTCGGCGTGGTCCTCAACAGGCCGACCCCGGTGGATGTCGGAGACATCCTGGAGTCCTGGGGGGAGTTGGCGGGCGAGCCCGGTGTGGTCTTCCAGGGCGGTCCCGTATCGCTCGACTCGGCGCTCGGACTCGCCGTCATACCGGGGGAGGAAGGACCCCTGGGCTGGCGCCGGGTGTACGGCGCGATCGGCCTGGTCGATCTGGAGACCCCGCCGGAGCTGCTCGCGCGGGCGCTCGGTTCGCTGCGGATCTTCGCCGGCTACGCGGGCTGGGGCCCCGGCCAGTTGGAGGCCGAACTGCGCGAAGGGGCCTGGTACGTCGTCGAGTCGGAGCCGGGCGACGTGTCGTCCCCGCGCCCCGAGCGGCTCTGGCGCGCGGTGCTGCGACGCCAGCGCAGTGAGCTGGCCATGGTGGCGACATACCCGGACGATCCCTCCCTCAACTGACCCTTCGTGCGGGCGCGGGCCAAGGTGCGGTCGGCGTGTCGGCGCGATGTGTGAGCGTACGGATGCGGAGTGCATGGACCCGGAGCCTCCGACACCCGCCCTTCGTGAGTACCCTGGCTCCCATGAGCACTCTTGAGCCCGAGCGCGGGGCAGGTACGGGCACCCTCGTGGAGCCGACACCAAAGGTGTCGCACGGCGACGGCGACCACGAGCGCTTCGCCCACTACGTCCAGAAGGACAAGATCATGGCGAGCGCCCTCGACGGCACTCCCGTGGTCGCACTGTGCGGAAAGGTCTGGGTACCGGGGCGCGACCCCAAGAAGTACCCGGTCTGTCCGATGTGCAAGGAGATCTACGAGTCCATGGGTCCCGGCGGGGACAAGGACAAGGGCAAGGGCGGTAAGGACAAGAGCAAGAAGTAACGGCTGGTCCTCCGTCGCGCGTTTCCGGCCGTCGCCGCCGCTGTTTCGCCGCCGTGTCCGCTGCAACGAAATGGTTGAGACCACTTGTCGGCGTGATCCGGCCACGCCTAGTCTCCTGCGTGTTGTGCAGCACGAAACGTGCGTTGCGCATGCTGCAACGCCAACTCGTAGGGACCCCGGATGAAGCTTTCTGCCCGTATGACGATCCCCCTCGCGGCCCTCGCGCTCGTCGGCCTCACCGCCACCGCGTGCGCCCCGCAGACATCCGACACCAGCGCCACCAAGGACGAGAAGAGCGGCACCCTGCGCGTCTGGCTCTTCCAGGAGGTCAGCAACAAGCCCAAGGAGCAGGTCGTCGACGCCGCCGTCGCCGCCTTCGGCAAGGAGCACGAGGGCGCGAAGGTGGAGATCGAGTACATCCCGGTCGAGACCCGTGCCCAGCGCATCAAGGCCGCGTTCAACGACCCGAAGAGCGCGCCCGATCTGATCGAGTACGGCAACACCGACACGGCCGGATATGTGAAGGACGGCGGACTCGCCGATGTCACCGCGGAGTTCAACGCCTGGGACGAGGCCAAGGACACCGACCCGACGGCGAAGCGGTCCGTCACCGTGGACGGAAAGATCTACGGGGCGCCGCTCTTCGTCGGCGTCCGCGCGCTCTACTACCGCACCGATGTCTTCGAGGAACTGGGGATCAAGGCCCCCACGTCACAGACCGAGCTGATCTCCACGGCCAAGAAGATCCACAAGGCGAAGCCGGATCTGTACGGGCTCGCGGTCGGCGGCGCGTACACCTACGGCGCCATGCCGTTCCTCTGGGCGAACGGCGGCGAACTCGCCGAGGAGAGCGGCGGTACGTACAAGGCCGCGGTCAACAGTCCGGCCGCCCGCAAGGGCATCGAGGCCTACACCTCCCTCTTCGGCGACGACAACTGTCCGGCCGCCAAGTGCGCCTCCATGGGCGGCAACGCGACGGTGACGGCCTTCGCCTCGGGCAAGGCCGCGATGGCGATAGGCGGTGACTTCAGTCACTCCGCCGTCGAGGCGGGCTCGGTGAAGGGCAAGTACGCGGTGGTGCCGCTGCCCGGTGTCACGGCGGGTTCGGTCGCGCCGGCGTTCGCGGGCGGCAACAACATCGGCGTCCTCAAGAGCAGTTCGCACCGTACGCTCGCGGTGGACCTGCTGAAGTCGCTCACCGGCAAGGACACCCAGGCCAAGCTGTTCGACGCGATGGGCTTCCTGCCGACGTACACGGACGTGCTGGCGGAGTCGGCGCAGAAGGAGCCGTTCGTCGAGCCCTTCGTACGGACCCTGGGCGCGGGCGCCAGGTTCGTACCCGCGTCGCCGGGCTGGGCCCAGATCGACTCCTCGCTCGTCCTGCCGACCATGTTCCAGGAGATCGTCAGCGGCCGTAAGGACGTCGCCACGGCGTCCGACGAGGCCGCGAAGAAGATGGACGCCGCCTTCGCGTCCGCGAGCTGACCGCGATGACGAACCGCACCGACGGCCCGGCGGCGGTCGCCGCCGCCGGCCGTAAGGGCCCTCGGCGGGCGGGCGAGGGGGGCTGGACACCCTGGCTCTATCTCGCCCCCGCCCTCGTCGTCCTCGGCGGGCTGCTGGTCTACCCGATCTACCAGCTCGGTCTGATCTCCTTTCTGGAGTACACCCAGGCCCAGGTCAGCGGCGGTGAACCCACCACCTTCAAGGGCTTCGGCAACTACGCCGAGCTCTTCGGGGACAGCCAGTTCTGGCAGGTGCTGCTGGCGACCGTGGTCTTCGCCGCCGCGTGCGTACTCGCCACCCTCGCGGTGGGCTGCGCGCTCGCCGTCCTGCTGACCCGGGTCCGGGCCCTGCCCCGTCTCGCGCTGATGCTCGCCGCCCTCGGTGCCTGGGCCACCCCGGCGATCACCGGCTCCACGGTCTGGGTCTTTCTCTTCGACCCGGACTACGGCCCCGTCAACCGGCTGCTGGGGCTCGGTGACTTCTCCTGGACGTACGGCCGTTACAGCGCCTTCACCCTCGTGCTGCTCGAAGTCGTCTGGTGCTCCTTCCCGTTCGTGATGGTGACCGTGTACGCGGGCATCAAGGCGATCCCCGGCGAGGTGCTGGAGGCGGCCTCCCTCGACGGCGCGTCGCAGTGGCGGATCTGGCGGTCCGTCACCGCGCCGATGCTCCGGCCGATCCTGCTGGTCGTCACCATTCAGTCGATCATCTGGGACTTCAAGGTCTTCACCCAGATCTATGTGATGACCAACGGAGGCGGAATCGCGGGCCAGAATCTCGTGCTCAATGTGTACGCCTATCAGAAGGCCTTCGCGTCCTCGCAGTACAGCCTGGGCTCGGCGATCGGTGTGGTCATGCTGCTGATTCTGCTGGCGGTCACACTCGTCTATCTGCGACTGATCCGGCGCCGGGGAGAAGAACTGTGAACCTGCTCCGTATTCGCCGTCCCTGGCGGCTGGCCGCCGAGGCATCGGCCCTCGTCATCGCCGTGATCGTGGCCTTTCCGCTGTACTGGATGGTGCTCTCGGCGGTCAAACCCGCGGGCGAGATCCAGTCCACCGAGGCCCGTCCCTGGACGCTCTCACCGTCGCTGGACTCCTTCCGCCGGGTCTTCGAACAGCAGGAATTCGGGCGGTACTTCCTCAACAGTCTGGCGGTCGCGGGCACGGTCGTGATCGTCTCCGCGCTGATCGCGTTTCTGGCGGCCACGGCGGTGACCCGCTTCCGCTTCCGATTCCGTACGACCCTGCTGATCATGTTCCTCGTCGCGCAGATGGTGCCGGTCGAGGCGCTGACCATCCCGCTGTTCTTCCTGATGCGGGACGCCGGGCTGCTCAATACGCTCGGCTCGCTCGTCCTGCCGCATCTCGCCTTCTCGCTGCCGTTCGCGGTCTGGATGCTGCGGGGATTCGTCAAGGCGGTCCCCGAAGCGCTGGAGGAGGCCGCGTACATCGACGGGGCGAGCCGCACCCGGTTCCTGTGGCAGATCCTTTTTCCGCTGGTCTTCCCCGGGCTTGTGGCGACGAGCGTCTTCTCCTTCATCTCGACCTGGAACGACTTCCTCTTCGCCAAGTCCTTCATCATCAGCGACACCTCCCAGTCGACGCTTCCCATGGCGCTGCTGGTCTTCTTCAAACCGGACGAGAACGACTGGGGCGGCATCATGGCCGCGTCCACCGTGATGACCATTCCGGTGCTCGTTTTCTTCGTACTCGTACAGCGGCGTCTGGTCTCCGGACTCGGCGGCGCGGTCAAGGATTGAGGGCCTACGAGATGGATCTGATCCCGAATCCCCGGCGGACCGCTCCCGCACCGCGGGAGGCCGCTCCTCTCCGGCTCGACGGCGGGACGGTGATCGAGGCGGCGCCCGGCACGGAGGGCGTGGCCCGCTGGCTCCGTACGACCGTCGGCGCCGCCACCGGTCTGCCGCTCCCCGACGGAGTGCCAGGCCCGGACGGCTCCGGCGGCTCCGGCGGCTCTGACAACTCCGGCGGCTCCGGTGGCTCCGGCGGGCGGATCGTCCTGGGCATCAGCCCCGTCATCGCGCGGGAGTCGGGCCCCGAGGGCTACCGGATCGCCGTCGACGCGGAGGCGGTCCGTATCGAGGGCGGCGGTCCCGCCGGGGTCTTCTGGGGGGCGCAGACCCTCCGTCAGCTTCTCGGCCCCGACGCCTACCGCGCGGCGCCGGCCGGCCCGCCGCGCGCGTGGACCGTACCGGTGACCGTCATCGAGGACGCGCCCCGCTTCGCCTGGCGGGGTCTGATGCTCGATGTGTCACGGCACTTCATGCCCAAGGACGGCGTCCTGCGCTATCTGGACCTGCTCGCCGCCCACAAGCTGAATGTCTTCCACTTCCATCTCACCGACGACCAGGGATGGCGTGTGGAGATCAAGCGCCATCCACGGCTGACCGAGGTCGGCGCCTGGCGCTCGCGCACCAAATGGGGCCACCGCGCCTCGGAGTTGTGGGACGAGAAGCCGCACGGCGGTTACTACACCCAGGACGACATCCGCGAGATCGTCGCGTACGCCGCCGAGCGGCATATCACCGTCGTCCCCGAGATCGATATCCCGGGCCATTCACAGGCGGCCATCGCCGCGTATCCGGAACTCGGCAACACCGATGTCATCGACACGACCTCCCTCACCGTCTGGGACACCTGGGGCATTACCGCGAACGTACTCGCCCCCACTGACAACACCCTCCGCTTCTACGAGGGCGTCTTCGAGGAACTCCTTGAACTCTTCCCCGCGTCCTCCTCGCCGTTCGTCCACATCGGCGGCGACGAGTGCCTCAAGGACCAGTGGAAGCGCTCCCCGGCCGCCCAGGCCCGGATGGCGGAACTGGGCCTGGCCGACGAGGACCAGCTCCAGTCCTGGATCGTCCGGCACTTCGACCGCTGGCTCGCCGAGCGGGGCCGGCGGCTGATCGGCTGGGACGAGATCCTGGAGGGCGGGCGCGCGGCCGGCGGGGACGGCGTGAGCGGGGACGGGCACGGCGGGGGCAGCGTGAGCGGGGACGGGGACGGGGACGGCGGGGGCGGGACGACGGACCTGGGACTCTCCCCGGGCGCCGCCGTGTCGTCATGGCGCGGCTACGCGGGCGGGATCGCCGCCGCCAGGGCCGGCCACGACGTGGTCATGTGCCCCGAACAGCAGGTCTATCTGGACCACCGTCAGGCGGCGGGCGAGGACGAGCCGATGCCCATCGGATACGTCCGCACCCTGGAGGACGTCTACCGGTTCGAGCCCGTACCGCCCCAGCTCACCGCGGCGGAGGCGGCCCATGTGCTCGGTGCTCAGGCCAATGTCTGGACCGAGGTGATGCAGGACCGCTCCCGCGTCGACTACCAGGTCTTCCCCCGGCTGGCCGCCTTCGCCGAGGTCGTGTGGTCCTCGCTCCCCGCCCCCGTGGAGCGGGATTACGCCGATTTCGAACGGCGTATGGCCGGGCACTACCGGCGCCTTGACGCACTCGGGGTCGAATACCGCCCGCCCGGCGGCCCGTTGCCGTGGCAGCGCCGCCCCGGTGTGCTCGGACGCCCGATCGAGGGGGCGCCGCCAAACGTGTGAGCCCAGGCGGAAGCCGGGCGTCCCGATCCCCCGCCCCTGGGACCGTGGCCACGCGTGTGACCGTGCGCGGGATAAGTCGTACAAGGAACGCCGAAGAGTGGCATTCCGTATGTGACGGCGAAGAGGTGTGAAACCGGACCTTCCCCCTGGTGGGGGACGGATCCGCCCTTCGCGGACCCTCGCGTCGGCGGGCCCGGAAGATGTGCCAGAGTTGCCACGTCCGGGCTGTGAGCACGTACGGTACGGCAACACAGGCGGGACACCGGGACACCGGAAAGGGGTAGCCGGGTTGACCACGCACGCACCGCAGACCGCGCAGTCCGTGACGCTGCCGTCCTCGCTCGACGAGGCCGTGGCGGCGCTCACGGAGATGCCAGCCGCCGTGCCCGTCGCGGGTGGCACCGATCTGATGGCGGCCGTCAACAAGGGCCAGCTCCGGCCCGCGGGCCTCGTCGGCCTCGGCCGGATCAGCGAGCTGCGCGGCTGGCATTACCAGGACGGTCATGCCCTGCTCGGTGCCGGTCTGACACACGCCCGGATGGGCAGGCCCGACTTCGCGGCCCTCATCCCCGCGCTCGCCGCGTCCTCGCGCGCGGCGGGCCCGCCGCAGATCCGCAACGCGGGCACGCTCGGCGGCAATATCGCCACCGCGGCCCCCACCGGCGACTCCCTGCCCGTACTGGCCGCCCTGGAGGCGGACCTCGTGGTCGCGGGTCCCGGTGGCGCGCGCCGCGAGATCCCCATCTCGCATCTCCTGGCGGGCCGGGAGATGCTGGCGCCCGCCGAGCTGATCGGCTTCGTACGGGTGCCCCTGCTGCACGCCCCCCAGGTCTTCCTGAAGGCGACGGGGCGCACCGGTCCCGGCAGGGCCACCGCGTCGGTCACCGTCGTGCTCGACCCGGCGCGGCGCGGGGTGCGCTGCGCGGTCGGCGCGATCGCGCCGATGCCGCTGCGCCCCCTGGAGGCCGAACGCTGGATCGGTTCGCTGATCGACTGGGACGGCGCGCGGGGGCTCACCCAGGAGGCGCTCGCCGCCTTCGGCGAGTACGTGGCCGCCGCGTGCATCCCGGATCCCGCGCCGCCGGTCGGCGGGGGAGAGGCCCCGCCGGTGTCGCCCGCCGTGCAGCATCTGCGGCGTACGGTCGCCACGCTGGCCCGACGAGCACTGGGGAGGGCGCTGTCGTGACCACCGACGAGAACTCGGGCAACTACGGCAACTCGGGCAACTCCGGCCGGTCCGGCAACGCGGGCAACGCCGGTCCCGACGGCGGGATCCCGCGCGCGCCGGGCGGCTGGCAGCCGGTCCCGCAGGGCGGCGAGTACGACGGCGAGTCGACCGCGTTCGTACAGCTCCCCTCGGAGGACGGCCAGGACGCGCCGCTGGCCGCGCCGGGGCACGGGTACGTACCGCCGCAGATCACGCCTCTGACGCCCGCGGAGGACGCGGGGGGCGGCGTACGGTGGCCGGACCCGCGGCAGGACGGCGGAGGGCAGTTCCAGGCGTCGTACGCCCAGGGCGGCTACGACCCGGGATCGACCGGACAGTGGAACTTCGCCGGGGACGGCACGGGCGCCGGGCAGAGCGGCGGGGTCCCCGCCGGGTCCGCCCCTTCCTCCGAGCTGACCGGCCAGTGGACGATCCCGGTCGCGAACGGTGATCTTCCGGATGAATCGGGCGAGTTCAGCACTTCGATGCTGGCCTCCCAGTGGGGCGGCGGCAGCCCGCCGGCGACCCTGCCGGGCGGCGCTGCGGCACCGTGGGCGACCGAGCAGGCCGGAGCGCCGGGCCCGGAGGACACGGGCGGCACCGGTGTCGTCGGTGGCACGGTCGGCATCGGTGGCACCGGCCAGGAGGGCGCGCCGGGCGCGCCTCCGCTGAACGAGCCGCCCGCGCCCGGCGTGGGACACGACCCGGCGGGGCAGGACGGGTCCGTCCACCAGCCCGCCGTACATGACCCGTCGGCGCACGAGCCGTCCACGCACGAGATGACGGCGCACGACCCGGGGAGCTCCCAGGACCGGCCCGAGGCGGCGGCCGTGCCCGCGTCCGAGCACCTGGGGGCACCCGAAGCGGAAGCCCTGCCGGAACCGGAGCCGGAACCCGAGCCGCTGACCAGCAGCAGCGACAGCGCCGAACACCCCGCCGGCTCCTACGTCCTGCGTGTCAACGGCGCCGACCGCCCCGTCACCGACGCCTGGATCGGCGAGTCCCTCCTGTACGTGCTGCGCGAGCGCCTCGGCCTCGCGGGCGCCAAGGACGGCTGCTCCCAGGGCGAGTGCGGCGCCTGCAACGTCCAGGTCGACGGCAGGCTCGTCGCCTCCTGTCTCGTACCCGCCGCCACCGCGGCCGGGTCCGAGGTCCGTACGGTCGAGGGACTCGCCGTCGACGGCGAACCCTCCGACGTCCAGCGGGCGCTCGCGAAGTGCGGTGCGGTGCAGTGCGGTTTCTGTATCCCCGGCATGGCCATGACCGTCCACGATCTGCTGGAGGGCAACCACGCCCCCAGCGAACTGGAGACCCGCCAGGCGCTCTGCGGCAATCTCTGCCGCTGCTCCGGTTACCGCGGCGTGCTCGACGCGGTGAACGAAGTCGTCGCCGGGCGGACCGCGAGCGCGGAGGCCGCGGCCGCGGCCTCCGAGGAAGCCCGCATCCCGCACCAGGCACCCCCAGGGGCCGGCAGCGCCCAGCCCCCGCACTCGCCCGACGGAGGCATGGCGTGAGCAACGACGCGGCCACCGGGGCCCAGGCGCTCGACGCTCCTCAGCAGGAGCCCCCCGCGCACGGCCTCGGAGCATCACTCTCCCCGGCCGACGCGCGCGCGAAGACCGAGGGCACGTTCCCGTACGCCGCCGATCTGTGGGCCGAGGGCCTGCTGTGGGCGGCGATCCTGCGCTCTCCGCACCCGCACGCCCGTATCGTCTCGGTCGACACCGCGGCCGCGGCCGAGATGCCGGGCGTACGGGCCGTCGTCACCCACGAGGACGTCCTCGGGGACTCCGCGTACGGCCGCCGTGTCGTCGACCGTCCCGTCTTCGCGTCGGACGTCGTACGCCACCACGGCGAGGCGATCGCCGCTGTCGCCGCCGACCATCCCGACACCGCCCGGCTCGCCGCCGCCGCGATCGCCGTCGAGTACGAGGTGCTCGACCCGGTCACCGACCCCGAGAAGGCATTCGCCGCCGAGCCGCTGCACCCCGACGGCAATCTGATCCGCCATATCCCGCTGCGCTACGGCGACCCCGAGATCACCGGCGAGGTCGTCGTCGAGGGGCTGTACCGCATCGGCCGCCAGGACCCGGCGCCGATCGGCGCGGAGGCGGGCCTCGCCGTGCCGAGACCCGACGGCGGCGTCGAGATCTACACGGCGTCCACCGACCCGCACACCGACCGCGATCTGGCCGCCGCCTGCTTCGGTCTCGACCCGGAACGGGTGAAGGTCGTCGTCACGGGAGTGCCCGGCGCCACCGGCGACCGCGAGGACCCGGGCTTCCAGATCCCGCTCGGCCTGCTGGCGCTGCGTACCGGCTGCCCGGTCAAACTGGCCGCCACCCGCGAGGAGTCCTTCCTCGGCCACGCCCACCGCCATCCCACGCTGCTGCGCTACCGCCACCACGCGGACACCGAGGGCCGGCTGGTCAAGGTCGAGGCCCAGATCCTGCTGGACGCGGGCGCGTACGCGGACTCCTCGTCCGAGTCGCTCGCGGCGGCGGTGGCCTTCGCCTGCGGTCCGTATGTCGTACCGCACGCCTTCATCGAGGGCTGGGCCGTACGCACCAACAACCCGCCGTCGGGCCATGTCCGCGGCGAGGGCGCGATGCAGGTCTGTGCCGCGTACGAGGGCCAGATGGACAAACTGGCCGCCAAGCTGGGCATCGACCCGGCCGAGCTGCGGATGCGCAATGTCCTCGCGACCGGCGACATCCTGCCCACGGGACAGACCGTGACCTGCCCGGCCCCGGTGGCCGAACTGCTCGCCGCCGTACGGGACTTCCCGCTGCCCGCACTGCCCAAGGACACCCCGGAGGCGGCCTGGCTGCTGCCCGGCGGCCCGGAGGGCGCGGGCGAACCGGGCGCGGTACGGCGCGGGGTGGGCTACGCCCTGGGCATGGTCCATATGCTCGGCGCCGAGGGCGCGGACGAGGTCTCCACCGCCACGGTCAAGGTCCATGACGGGGTGGCCACGGTGATCTGCGCGGCCGTCGAGACGGGGCAGGGTTTCTCCACCCTCGCCCGGCAGATCGTCCAGGAGACGCTGGGTATCGAGGAGGTCCATGTCGCCTCGGTCGACACGGACCAGCCCCCGGCGGGCCCGGCCGCCCACGGGCGGCACACCTGGGTCTCGGGCGGCGCGGTCGAGCGGGCGGCGAAGATGGTCCGTACGCAGCTCCTCCAGCCGCTGGCCCACAAGTTCGGCATGTCCACCGAACTGCTCCAGATCACCGACGGCAAGATCACCTCGTACGACGGGGTGCTGTCCACCACGGTCACCGAGGCGATGGACGGCAAGGAACTCTGGGCGACCGCGCAGTGCCGTCCCCATCCCACCGAGCCCCTGGACGAGTCGGGCCAGGGCGACGCCTTCGTGGGGCTGGCCTTCTGCGCGGTCCGCGCGGTCGTGGACGTCGACATCGAGCTGGGCTCGATCCGGGTGGTCGAGATGGCCGTGGCCCAGGACGTCGGCCGGGTCCTCAACCCGGCGCAGCTGGCGACCCGTATCGAGGCGGGTGTCACCCAGGGCATCGGAACGGCCCTGACGGAGAACCTCCGTACCAACAGAGGTCTGGTCCGCCGCCCCGACCTCACCGGCTACGCGCTTCCGACGTCCCTGGACGCGCCGGACATTCGCATCGTGAAACTCGTGGAAGAACGCGACGTCGTGGCCCCCTTCGGCGCCAAACCGGCCAGCGCCGCCCCGGTGGTCACCTCCCCGGCCGCGGTGGCCTCGGCGGTGCGCGCGGCGACGGGCCGTCCGGTCAGCCGTCTCCCCATCCGCCCCCAGGCGGCGGTCGCGGTCCCCAACTCGTAACGCTCCTGGTGGCCTTGGTGGTCGCACGCGTGGTGACGTAATCCGCGTTGCACCTGCAAGGCCGGGATGCGTACTGTCGTGGGCGCTCGCTAGAGTGATCTCCGTAGTTGTGTTGGACGGGGGAGGCGTCGATGGCGGAGGACGACGGGACGGGGCGGCCGGTGTATCCGACGCTGCCCACGACGAGCACGGCGAGCGGCGGCGGGACGAGCGGGAGCGGCGGAGGCGGCGGAGGCGGTTCCGCGGACCTGAATGTCGACGCCGCGGAGCTGATCGCGTTCAAGAACAGGGTTGACGGGCTGCTGACCAGGCTCGACAACTCGTCGGCGGCGCCGACGGAGATGGCGGGCGGCACAGTCGCCAGGGCGGACCTCGGTACGGGCTTCGGTGAGGCCGACGAGCTGTACGGGGTCTACCGCAGAGTGCACGGCGAGCTTCAGAATCTCTCCAGGGGCCTGGCCGGCCAGATCGAGGCCCTGGGTATCGCGGTCGACGGCTCCCGCAGGGGATACGAGAACATCGACGACGAGATCAAGCTGCGTATGCAGCGCATCAGCCAGGACGCGCAGCGGGACTGGGAGCGGCGCGAGCAGGAACGGCGCGAGGAGCGGGAGCAGACCGCGGACGGGGGCTCCACGGATGCCCGGCCCGCGGACGGCGGCGGCGATTCGTCGGGCGTCACGGCCTGACGCGAGACGGTCGGCCGCGATGACATGACACGACGTCACATGAGTCACATGAGTCACACGACGTCAGGAACGCACGGGACGCGGCACGCGCCGGAAGCGCGGGGACAACGGGGAACACGGGGAAAGAAGGACCGGAGTCATGCTTGAGAACAGCGGGGGCGGGGGATCGCCCGCGGGGAGCACCACCAACTTCGAGGCACACACGCATCAGGAACTGCGGGACATGATCGCCGCCGCGAACCCTGACACGCTCAAGAGCCACGCCGATCTGCTGTCCGAAGCGGCGACGGCCATCAGCGACATCGGCGAGGATCTCAAGACGTACATCACCTCGGTGAACTGGCGGGGCGGGGCGGGCGAGGCGTTCGAGGAGTGGGGCGACCAGACCTGGAAAGCGACCCTGCTGCTGGCGGACTACAGCGCGGTGGGCGCGACCTGGATGGGCGACGCGGCCCAGACCCTCAGGGAGGTCAAGGCCGGCCTCCCGCAGGTGGACGCGTCGGCGCAGGGCAACCTCGAAGCGGCACTGGAGTTCCGCAACGATCCGGATTCCCGGACGATCGCCTCGGAGGCGAGGGCCAAGCTCAACGAGGACCACGCGGAAGCCGTTCAGCAGATGAACAAGCTCGCGCAGTCGTACTCGCTGTCGTCGTTCGTGATCGGAGCGCAGGAGCCACCGGTGTTCCCGCCGCCGCCGGGGGCGTTCGTGCCGGATGTACAGATCGACAGCTCCAGTGACGCGTCCTGGTCCACCGGGTACACGAGCGGTGGTGGTGGTACTTCTGACGGCTCCGTCGCCTCGGCTCGCCACGCTGCCACGGAGACCCGGGGATCGGTGACGCCGGATGTGAACCCGGAGGTTCGCACATATCAGCCGTCGCCGACGCGGGACGTTCCCGTGGCCATGGAGATCGACGGGGTGGCCACGCTGCCTCCGACGCAGCTCCCGCCGACCGGCACGCCGAGTGTGGTTCCTCCGACGGGTCGTCCCGACGCTACGGTCATGCCTCCGGTCGGGGTGATCCCGCCCGCGTTCGGCGGCGGCACCGCCACGCCCGTTTCGGGGGGAGGCCGCTCGGGCGGCGGTGGGCGTGTGTCGCCGATGCCCGGACAGGGGTCTCTCACCAGCGGTTCCCCGGGCGCGCGCATGCCACGTGACAGCGGCATCGTCGGCGGTCGCCCCCTGCCTCCTTCGAGCTCGGGCCGCCCCACCGGCGGGATCCCGCGTGGCACGGTCGTGGGCGGTGAGGCCATGCACGGACGTCCTCCGATGGCCGGCGGGACCGGCGGCGGTGCGATGGGCGGCCCCATGGGCGCTCAGGGCGGTACGGCCGGTGGCCGGCGGTTCGCGGGCGAGACCGGCGGGACGGTGGCCGGGCGTACGCAGCAGCCCGGGACGACCGGCGCCCGACCCTTCACCCCCGGTGGTTCCGGCCTGGTCCGTGGCGCCGGGGCGGACGGCGGAGCCCGTTCCTCGCAGGCCGGGCGCGGGGGCATGGTGCCGCATCCCACGCAGCGGGGCGGTCGCCGTCCCGAGAGCGAGGACGGACAGCGCCCCGACTATCTGACAGAAGACGAAGAGACCTGGCAGCAGGGCGGTCGCCGTATCGTGCCGCCGGTCATCGACTGAGCCCCGCCCCTGTCCGAATCCGGTGAGAAGGACCGTACATGCGCGCCAGCAGCACCCGAACCACTCGGTGGAACGTGCTCATATCCGGCTCTCTGGGGCTGCTGCTGGCGGGTGTGGCGGCCACTCCCGCCCACGCCGACACGGTCCGGTCGAGACAGTGGCACCTCGACATCATGAAGGCCGAGCAGATGTGGGAGACCAGCACGGGCGAGGGTGTCACGGTCGCGGTCATCGACTCGGGTGTGGATCCCGCACCCGACCTCGAAGGGCAGGTACTGCCGGGCAAGGACTTCTCCGTGAAGCCGGGGGACGAGCGTGATGACTTCGGCAACCACGGCACGGGCATGGCGGCGCTGATCGCGGCCACGGGCAAGAGCCATGGCGGAGACGGAGCCTTCGGTCTCGCGCCCGGGGCGAAGATCCTCCCCGTCCGGGTGGACCTCGGCGCGGGCAGGTCGGGCGACGAGATGGAAGCCGGAGCGATCCGCTATGCGGCCGACTCCGAAGCGAAGATCATCAACATCTCGCGGGCCGGTCCTTACGACGGCGTCGCGACCCGCGAAGCCGTGAAGTACGCGCTCGACAAAGGGAAACTCATCTTCGCCGGTGTGGGGAACGACGGCGAGTACGGCAGCGTGAAGTACCCCGCGGCAACCCCGGGCGCCGTGGGCGTCGGAGCGGTCGGCAAGGATCTGAACGCCACTTCGGAGTCCCAACGTGGCCCCGAGGTGGACCTGGTCGCACCGGGCGAAGGAATCATCACTGCCTGCGCGGGCAAGACAGGCCTCTGCGACAGCAGCGGCACCAGCGACGCCACCGCTCTCGCCTCCGCCTCCGCCGCCCTCATCTGGTCCAAGTACCCGGACTGGACGAACAACCAGGTGCTGCGCGTCATGCTCAACACCGCCGGCGGTCCGACCAGCGGCGCCGAGCGGAACGACTACGTCGGTTACGGAATGGTCCGTCCCCGGATCGCCCTCACCGACCCCGGCGACCCCGGCCCGGCCGACGAGTACCCGCTCCCCGACCTCGCGGCGGCCGTGTCCACGGCGCCTTCGCCCGAAGCTTCGGCCCCGGAGTCCAAGGACGCGGGCAACGGCGACCGGACCGAGCCGCCCGCCCCGGCCGCCGCGTCCGACGGCGGTGGCGACACCCGGCTCTGGATCGGTCTGGGCATCGGCGCGGCCCTGCTCATCGGCGCCGCCGTCGCCGTACCCCTCATCCGCTCCCGCCGCCGCGCCGCCACCTCTCCGCAGCACCCCCCGGCCCAGGGCTTCGCCCCGTACCAGCAGCCCTCGTACCCGCCCCAGCAGCCGCAGCAGTACAACCAGCCCCAGCAGTACGGACCGCCACCCCAGCAGTCCGGGGCGGCGCAGCAGTATCCGCAATACCAGCCGAATCAGAGCCAGCCACCACAGCAGTACCCGCCTACCGGGCAGGCGGGGCCTGACCAGTCGAGATGAACCGAAACCAGCTCTCGGCGCCGATCAATTTTTCACTCACGGGGAAGTCATGTCATTCGACGAGGAATGGTCACAACTGAAGAGCGCCGCCGCCGACCGCTCGTCCGCCCAGATGCGGCTCAATCAACTGGACGGTGGCGGTGGCGGTCCCATACCGGAGGGCGACCTGGAGGTCACCCAATCCGATCTGGCGGCCATCGGCGACGAGGCGTTCAAGCTCTACAGAAGGCTCGACACGGACGGCGATCACGCCAAGCGGAGCAGCTACGAGGCGGCCACCTCGCTGAAGGACGACTTCGCCCTCGGGAACGCGCTCTCCACCGTGACGGACAAATGGAACTCCCAGGTCGACACCCTGCTCGGAGCCTGCGCCCATATTTCCAATCATCTGGACTACTCGGCGAACGCCCACGCGGAGGACGAGTACTACATCGCCACCCAGTTCCGGTACGCCGACCTTGACAGCGGCTTCGACGAGAGGACCCAGGGCTGATGGATCTCGAAGCGCTCAGGTTCGGAAATTTCGCCAAGCTCGGCACGGCGGTCGACGACTGGTCGACGATGATCACCAAGCTGGAGGAGCTGAAGGAGGACGCGAGGTCCCAGCTCGACCAGCGGTCGAGGAACGCCAACTGGGCGGGCGTCAACGCCACAGTGACCCGTGAGTTCATCACCAAGACCACCGGGGAATTCGGCGACGCGGTGACCGAGGCCACCAGCATCCGCAATATCCTCCGCGACACCCATGGCGAACTGGTCGGCTACCAGAACCAGCTCAACGGGGCGATCGAGCGCGGGCTGCGGAAGAATCTCACCGTGGTCGGTACGGGTGACGGCGGATTCACCGTCACCATGAACATCCACCCCGACCGCGCCGCCGCGGGCCATGAGGTCCCCGAGCACACGGAGTCGGATGTCACGGCGCTCAGGGACGAGGTCAAGGGGATACTCGACCGGGCCACCGAGAGCGACAGCACCGCCGCGCAGGTACTGCTCGCCATCGTCGAGCAGGCCCCGTACGGATTCGCCGACGCCTCGTACACGGACCGGGACAGCGCGGCGGCGGCGCTCAAGCGGGCCGACGACATGGCGCGCCTGGCCAGGAACCCCGAGGACCTCAGCCCCGAGGAGTTCGACGAGCTGAACCGCAATCTCCAGAGGTACGCGAACGACGACCTCTTCTCCGAGAGGTTCGCCACCCAGCTCGGGGCCAGGGGCACGCTGGACTTCTGGGCGGGCCTCAACGACCTCACCGAGAATCCGGAGCTGAGCCAGTCCCGGCTCAGGCAGTTCGGCGCTCTCCAGGAGAATCTCGGCCTCACCCTGGCCCATGCCACGCAGTCCGACAGCGGAGCCATGACGCGCTGGGAGTCGGACATGGTGGGCCTGGGGGACGAGCGGTTCCAGCGGCGTGCTTCGACGAGCTACGGGTTCCAGGTGATGAGCAGCCTTATGCGCTGGGGTGACTTCGACGACAGGTTCCTCAACGACTACGGCAACGAACTCATCAGGAACGAGAAGGCGCGGAGCGGCAACGGCCGGGCCGCCGACGTCGCCTGGAACACTCCCATGGGCGCCATGCTGAACCGGACCGGTACGGATGCCGGCCATGATCCGATGACCGGTTTCATGAAGGCTCTCTCCAACAGTCCGCAGGCCGCGACCGACTTCTTCAGCGGTACTTTCGTCACCGCCGACGAGGAGCACGACTTCCGGTACGAGGACGGCGAGCACAAGGGGGACCGGAGGGCACTGACCAATTTCGACTACCTCTTCGAGGAGCGGGACTGGCTGCCGGAGCGCACCAGCGACGGGGAGGAGAGCGTGACGGGTCAGAACGCCATGGGTCTCGCCCTGGAGGCGGCGACGACGGGGCATCCGGCCGGTACGGCACCGACCATCGACACCGTCCCGCACAGCACGGAACAAGCAAATCTCTACGAGAGCATCGTCCGGTCCGTCTCCGAGGATCCGGGGAGACTGACGGACCGCGGCTATCTGTCCGACAGCTTCGGCAAGATCACCGCCGAGTACATGCCGGACATCAACAGGGCGCTGAACGCCGACGGCGCCAACGGAGACAGGCTTTTCCCGGTCTCCGACGCCGTGGCCGACCTCGGACAGCGGGATGTGACCCGTTTCCTCCACACGGTGGGCCGCAACCCGGAGGGGTACGCGGCGGTCAATCTCGGGCAGCACAACTACACCACCGCCCTGTTGGAGCATCACTTCAGGAATCCCGGTGCCTACTTCGTCGATGAGAACTTCTCGGACGCGGAGAATCTGAAGGCCGCGATCGGGGGCATCTCCAGGACCGCCGGTGAAATCGAGGGAACCATCGGGGCCGGCCGGACCTTCGAGATCGAGTCGGAGGGTGTGGCGAAGGACGCCGAGTTCAACAGCGCGCTGGACAACGCGTCGGCCTGGGCCAGCGGTATCGCGGGAGTGGGGGTCGGACTGGCCACCGCGCCGTTCACCGGACCCGGTGGCGTGGTCGCCGGGGGAGTCGCCGGTACGGCCGTCGACGAGGTTCTCGGGCTCATCTTCGACGGCCAGAAGAAGGACAGCTCGGACGAGGTGATCTACCGAAACGGTGAGCACTGGGACAGCATGCAGGAATCGACCTCCCTGCTGGTTCAGGAAGGCACGCGGAGGGCCGGGGAAGCAGTGGGCAACCCCTCACCGCATATCGAGTCCTTCGCGGGCAGCGAAACCGAGATCGGATTCGACAACGCCGCGACGAATGTGGGGCGTTATATGGACGGTCAAGGTGTTCCGTCGGAAGGTGGTTGAGGATCTGTCATGGCTGCACCCAAGAAGACCCCCCTGGTCGCGGGGGCCTCTCTCGTACTGCTCGTCGTGCTCGGCGCGGTCGCCTATGCCGTCGGCCTGTCGCCCTTCGAGAAGCGCGGGGAGATCAGCGCCGACCGGGTCTGCGGCTCGCTGGGTGACGGTGAGGCGGCAGCGGCGGCTCTGCCCGATGCCCTTCCCGAGAAGTCCGAGTACCGGTTCTCGGGTCAGGACGGCCGCCGGAGCGACGAGTCGCGCGACCAGTTCGCATCCCACTGTTTTGTCTCGGCCGACGGCAAGACGCTTCTCAGCGTCACCGCTGAGATGGTCACCTCGCCCTCGCCCGACTCATGGAGCGAGCGCGTGATCAAGGACGAGTCGGTTCCGGGAGAGAACGGCGGCCCGACGCTGGACTTCACCGCCGGGGACAAGGCCCTGGCCACCGGTCGGCTGGCCGCGGTGTATGTGCCCTGTGTCACCGAGGGCCGGCTTCCCGGCGGCCCACGCCATCTCAGTGTGGTGGCGCACGCCGTCGACGCCCCGGACTCGTCCGAAAAGGCGGCCCGCCAGAGCCTCGTGGACCTTGTCCTGATGACGGCCCGGCACGCGCACGAGCGGGCCACCTGCGACCTCCCGTCCCGGCTCCCGGACACCTCGCCGACGCTCTGACCCGGACGGTGCGGCCGTGGCGCCGCGCCCGGCGGAACGGAACGCCGAAGCGGCCGTCCCCCTCGCATTCCGCGGGGGAACGGCCGCTCCGTCATTCCTGGAGGCCGTGGCGGGAATCGAACCCGCGTAACTCGCTTTGCAGATGACACGCTCAGAGCTGTAACAGTCCTCAGTCTGACCAGGGGCGGAGGGAAGGTCAAGGCGACAGGTACCCCATGAGGCGACTTGCCCAGCAGCACCCACCATGTGTAAGTGGGCGGTTCGTAAGGTGATGTCCTTTTCTGGCTGAGGTGGGAGCAAGGACGCTGGTGGAGGTTCGGTCGGCTATTGCTTTCGAGCGAAGTTGCCGGTGTCGGCCTCGGTGAGGATGCCGAGTTTGACCAGGCGTTTCAGTTTGGCGCGGGTGCCTTCGACGTTCTTCGGCAGCAGTTCGTGGCCGAGGGCTTCGCAGACGTCCTTGGCCCGTAGCGGCCCGGTCGTGTGGTTGAAGGCGGCAAGGATGCGGGGGTAGTCCGGATGCTCGGGCAGGTCCGGCGCGACGGCCGGGAGCCGGTCGGCAAGGCTGGTGACGGTCTTGCGGGTGATCGCGAGGTGCTCCAGGTGCATCTCGGCCTCCCGCAACCGGGTCTGCAGGCCGTCGATCTGCGCACGAAGGTCGTCGGCCAGGGCCCGGGCGGCGTCTTCCTGCAGGTCCAGGGCATCGAGCAGGGGCCGGAGGTTCACGCCGCCACCGCCGCCGTCTCGCGCCAGGTGGGGGCGTTCGCGCCGGTGAGGCGCCGGGTCATGACGTGGGTCATCGCCCAGTAGACGCGGGAGACGGAGGAGGACGGGCGGTGCTCGTAGTCGCGGACCAGGCGCCGGTGCAGTATCAGGATCCCGTAGGTCTGCTCGACCCTCCACCGCTTCGGCTGCGGCACGAACCCCTTGACCTGCGGGTTGCGTTGGACGATCTCGACGTCGATCCCCAGGCCGGCGCCGTGCGCGACGACCTGGTTCTTGAAGCCCTGGTCGACCAGGGCTTTGCGGACACTTCCGCCGGCGTGCTCGGCGACCTGGTCCAGCAGGAGATTTCCCGCGGCGTTGTCGTGGGTGTTCGCAGCGAGGACGACGACCGCGATGACCAGGCCGAGGACGTCCACGGCAAGGCCCCGCTTGCGGCCGGGCACCCGCTTGGCCGGATCATGGCCACTCGTGGAGACGGGGACCCCGGCGGCCACATGGACACTCTGGGTGTCCAGCACCACCAAGGTCGGGTCCTCTAATCGTCGGGCGCGTTCGCGGACCTGGCAGCGCAGGAGTTCATGGATGACCTGGTCGGTCCCGTCGTCCCGCCAGGCGGCGAAGTAGTAGTACGTCGCGCTCTTCTGCGGCAGGTCGTGCGGGAGATAGGCCCACTGGCAGCCGGTCCGCCCCTGGTAGAGGATCGCGTTCACGATCTCCCGCATGTCGTACGCGCCCTGGTGGCCGCTGACCGAGCGGTGCCGGCCCTTCCACGCGGTGATCACCGGCTCGATCAACGACCACTGCTCGTCCGATAAGTCACTCGGATACGGCTTGCGTTCACTCACCCGAACACATCACCAGATCAACAACCGCGGACCGGCAGATTCCGCCCCGCTGCCACACCATCAGGCGACAGCAGAACCACTCAAAGACTCACGAACCGCCCACTAAGACGCTGGCTTCTGTCAGACGGATCCTAAGCTCAGGGCCCCGGACGGGGGCCCTGCTTCCTGCCATACTCCGATCGATCCAGCAACGGCTATGGGGTGGAGTGGTGTTCAGGTGTGGTTGATCTTTTTATGGGGTGCCGCTGTACCGGTCGGCATGGCTATGGACGATGGCATCAGACCTGAGACTTGGACAGATGGACTAGCCGGAGCGGTCAGTCTGCTAGCCATCATTCTGGTTGTGATGCTGTTCGCTCCACGGTTCGCAGGGATGTGGGCTATGGGATTCGCTGCTGGCTCGGTTCTCGCCCTGATCATCGCCCCCCTAAAGGGCTACCCAATGCTAGACATTGGGTTTGCCGTACAGGCAGTAGGCGGTTGGGCTTTGATGGGGATCTCTCCAACGATCTATGAGCGAAAGCAGCAACGGGCAATGAGAGGCAATGCCTTGGCCTTGATGCAGATGCAGGCCATGGTGGACGCTATAGAGGCTGTTCGTGGACCTCTGGTAGCTCGGGGGCAAGTACACCCGATGACCACGACTATTCCTGAGATGGTGGGGCTAGGGGAGGCGAGAGTGGAACAAGATGGAACCCTGTTCTTTACTCTCGACTCAGGGCGATCTCATCGGATAGGCAAGGAGCACATCAAGTCAGTTGAGCAAGTGAGTGCAGATGATGAACAGGTTCCCGCTGGCACTCTCTGGATTATGTTGTCACCTGCCTTTCCGTTTGCCATCACCATTGAACCGGTAGAAAGTCAGCGGCAGAGGTGGCTAGCGCTAGCCTGAGTTAGAGCACAATGAGGGGGCGGACGCTACTGTCCGCCCTTTCTCATGTGGTCAGTGCGTCACCGCTTATGCGGTGAGCGCTAGTTCCTCCTTGATCTTCCGATACTCCTTGGACACATAGTTACGGCTGACTCCAATATCCCTGGCTACCTCTGCCGCACTCTTGTTGCTGAGGAACCCGTTCCTAATGGCAATCTGGTTCCCGGTGAGTCCTGTCTCCTCGGAGTCAACACTCACATGGGGACTGCGAGGGATTGTGTCCTGTGTCCTGTCAACCTGTGGAATGTCAACCTGTGTCCTGGTGACTCTCTTCTTGGCAACCACTCGTGTCACCTTGTTCTCCGTCAACTGTTCCGTGAGTGATTGGGCGGAGGAAAAGGAGAGGCTAGTGCCTGTCCCCCAATCCTTGTACCGCATTCACGGCACGAGTGGAGGCCATATCGGCTCCGTACCTCCGGAGCATGGCAGGGGACTTCCATCCACGGATAGCCATGATGTTCTCTCCCGAGACTCCGGCCGTCTGTAGGTCATCACACCAGGTGTGGCAGAACGAGTGAGGGGACACGCAGGAAGGGTCGTATCCGGCTTGCTCTGCCCTCTTCTTCACCATCCGGTACAGGCCCATGTATTGCACTGCCTTACGTGACCTGGTTCCAAGCCACAGTGCTTGTGAGGAGTCAGCCAGGGCGTGTGCTGAACGCACCCGCAGATACCTGGTGAGAGCTTTCACTGTCTTGGGCTGAAGAGGGATAATCCTTCCGTCGATACTGTCCCTGTTCCCCTTGAGAGGGACCACGACAAGAGTGTGACCACTCAGGTCCAAGTCCTGTACGCGGAGGGAAAGCAACTCCTCTGCCCTGAGTCCCTCTGTGAGTACACGGATGATTGCGTGATCCCGGACTGTCTCGAAGTCCTTCACCTTGGCAGAGCCATTCCCTGTCACCTGTAGAACGTCACTGATGAACTCAGAGGACAGGGTCTTGGGCTTGCCCAATGGAGGAGTGGCGTACCGGTGAAGCTTGGGACTCCCGTACGGGCTCGGGTGGTCGTACTCCTCTTCCAGGTAACTGAAGAGGGGACGCAGGTTCCTTTGAAGGGTGTTGGTCCCTCCCGTATATCCGCCCTTGCCGTCCTGGCTCTTGGGTACATCGTGCTTCTGGTAGTACCAGCGGAAGAAGCGGTTGAGGGTAGGGACATCGCAGACAGTGAAGTCCCCTTCAACGCCTGACTCGGTAAGTGAGGGGCCTCGCGTTTTCCGGACAGGATTCTGACCGTTTATTTCACGCGGCGATTCGCAACTTCTCGTACTCGGCGTGGACTTCGCACGGAGGGCGGTAACCCACCGCCGAGTGGAGGCGTTTGCGATTGTACCAGAATTCGATGTAGCGAGTGATGTCCTGCCGAGCGGCCTCGCGGGTCAGGTAAGTCACCCTTGATACGAGCTCGTTCTTCAGGGCGCCGAAGAATGATTCGGCCATGGCGTTATCGAAACAGATCCCGGTGCGGCCGGAAGATCTGCGGAGCCCGAACCGGTCGAGCGTCTTCCCGAACTCAGCTGACATGTAGTTGCTTCCGCCGGTCGGAGTGAAATATCGCGTCGACCGAAAGGTTCCTGTTGCGTGCCGCGTTGCGAATTGCCCTGGATATCAGTGGGGTTTGGTAGTGGTCGTCCATCGCGTAACCGATGACTTCCTTCGTGCAGCAGTCGATGACCGTTGCAAGGTACAGCCAGCCTTCCCCGGTCGCGATATAGGTAATGTCGCCGACGAGCTTTTTGCCGGGCGCATCCGCAGTGAAGTCGCGGCCGACGAGGTCCGGCACCTGGCTAGGCCGCGGCCTGAGTGAGGTTGAACCTCTTCGGCCGTGGCAGGCAGGGCACCAGGCCCAGTTCGCGCATGAGGCGACGGACCAGCTCCACGCCCGCGGCGACGCCCCAGCGGTGCAGCTGGGCCTGGATGCGCCGGTGCCCGTAGGTGCTGTCGGACATGTCGAAGGCTTTCTCGATGAGCAATTTCAGTTCTTCGCGCCGCTGAGCTGTCGCGGATTCCGGGCGGGATCTCCAGTCGTAGTAGCCGGATCTGGAGACGCCGAGTCGGCCGCACATGAACTCGACGCTGTATGCGTACTCCTCGGTGTCGAGCCGCATCTCGTCGATGAACTCGTACTTGCTTGCTACCGGGGATCCTTCGCGAAGTACGCTGCGGCTTTTTTCAGGAAGGTAACTTCCATCTCCAGCTCGCGGTTGCGTCGTTCGAGTTCCTTCAGGCGCGCCCGCTCGTTCACCGTCAGTTCCGCATCGGGAGCCGGTTCCTGCTGCTTCTGGTACTTCTTCACCCAGCCGCGTAGCGTCTCCGGGTTCAGCTCAAGCTCCCGGGCGACTTCGGAGATCGTCTTGCTTGACCTCAACGCGATCTGGACGGCTTCCTCGCGGAACTCCGGCGAGTACTTACTGGGTGGCGCCACTTCTTCCTCGTTTCCTTGTTCAGGACAACCCTATTGGGTGGCTGTTCGGAAACTTCGTGGCCCCTCAAAGCCAGTGATTGAGAGCTACCCCGGCATTCCTGTACGCATTGATGGTCTTGCGCTGGTAGGGCCTGCCGTACCTGTTGGTGCTCGTACTCAGGTGAAGGTCCAGTTCCCCGAGCATCGCTGTCCGTGCGTCTGCCCCTGAGTCGCCTGAGACCACCCGTAGAGGTGCTGCTGTCCCCGGGGTGTCCGTCCTTCCCTCCGCGCTACGTACTGCGCTCCTGAGGGGTGTCTTCCTGGCTGCCATGGTGACTCCCTGGCCCCGCATAGGCGGGGGCCTGTCCTGGGAGCTAGGCAAGCCTCTGTGTAGTCCAGGCGACTTGCCTAGCCACGTATCGACTAGGTGTCACAGGACTGATGGAGTCTGACTGACCAAGGAAAGTCCTGGTCAGGGTTCTACTCGGAGGCCGTGGCGGGAATCGAACCCGCGTAACTCGCTTTGCAGGCGAGTCCCTGAACCACTCGGGCACACGGCCGTGTCCGTCATGCGTGTCTCTGTGTAGCTCTACTCGACCGTAGAGCGGCGGTGGGCCGGGCTCAAGGCGGGTGGGGGTGGTGCAACGCGACTGCCACACTCCGTTCACGGTCGTACGACCAAGGACCCAGTCCGGATCAGTCCCCATGACAGGGATCAAACAGGGGTTCGGCCCTTACGCTGTGTCCATGACCACCCTGGAACCAGGCGACGCCGATGTCGCTCCCGCCGGCCTCGCCGCCGCACTCCCGACTGCCGTGCTCCCGACCTCCGGCGAGGCCCTCGACCAGGGTGGTGTCCTGGGTCCCGCGCACCGGGCCCTCAGTATCGGCATCGTCTCCGTCGTCCTGCTGATCGCCTTCGAGGCGACCGCCGTCGGTACGGCGATGCCGGTGGCCGCGCGGGAGCTGGACGGGATCGCGCTGTACGCCTTCGCCTTCTCCGCGTACTTCACCACCAGCCTCTTCGCCATGGTGCTCTCCGGGCAGTGGGCCGACCGCAGCGGGCCGCTCGCGCCGCTCGCCACCGGGATCAGCGCCTTCGGTGCCGGGCTGCTGCTCTCGGGCACGGCGGGCACGATGTGGCTGTTCATCGTCGGCCGTGCCGTCCAGGGGCTCGGCGGCGGGCTGGTCATCGTCGCGCTGTACGTCGTCGTCAGCCGTGCCTATCCGGAGCGGCTGCGGCCCGCGATCATGGCCGCGTTCGCCGCGAGCTGGGTGATCCCCTCCGTCGTCGGGCCGCTCGCCTCCGGCACCGTCACCGAACATCTCGGCTGGCGCTGGGTCTTCATCGCGATACCCGCCCTGGTCGTGCTGCCGCTGGCGCTCGCCCTGCCCGCGATACGGCGGATGGCCTCCGGACCCGCCGACCCCTCCGCACCGCCCGTCGCCCTCGACCGGCGCAGGATCCGGCTGGCGTTCGGGATCTCGGCGGGCGCCGGGCTGCTCCAGTACGCGGGTCAGGATCTGCGCCCGCTCTCCCTGCTCCCGGCCGCGGCCGGCGCGGCGCTGCTCGTCCCCGCCGTCCTCGGGCTGCTGCCCGGCGGCACCTGGCGGGCGGCCCGCGGACTGCCGTCCGTCGTGCTGCTGCGCGGTGTGGCCGCGGGCTCCTTCATCGCCGCCGAGAGCTTCGTACCGCTGATGCTCGTCACCCAGCGCGGGCTGTCGCCGACGATGGCCGGGCTCTCGCTCGCGCTCGGCGGGGCGACCTGGGCGCTCGGTTCGTACATACAGTCCCGGCCGCGCATGGAGCCCTACCGCGAACGGCTGATGGCGGGCGGCATGGTGCTGGTCGTCGCGGCCATCGCGGCGGTGCCGAGCGTGCTGATCGAGTCCGTCCCGGTCTGGATCGTCGGGGTCGCCTGGGGTGTCGGCTGTCTCGGCATGGGCGCGGTGATCGCCTCGACGAGCGTGCTGCTGCTCAAGCTCTCCGCTCCGGAGGAGGCGGGCGCGAACTCCGCCGCGCTCCAGATCTCCGACGGACTCTCGAACGTCCTGCTGCTGGCGATGGGCGGCGCGGCCTTCGCGGCCCTGGGCGGTGGCGGGGTGGGCGGCCACACCGCTTCGGCCGTCAGCGGCGCCGGCGCGGCGGGCTCGCACCCGGCGGCCTTCGCCGCGGTGTTCCTGCCCATGGCGGCGGTGGCGCTGGTGGGGGTATGGGTGGCCACGCGTGTGACCACCCGGGTGACCGCCGGGGCACCCGCGCCCACTCGCGTACGGAGCCGATGACCAGTCGCGTACGGACTCGATGGCAGGCGAACGGGATGGCAGGAGCCCCGGTCGCAGGAGCCCCGCTCGCACGGGACCCGGTCACTTGGGCCCCGCTCGCACGGGCCCGCCCGCACGGCACCCCACGACCGAGCGTTCGATCGTCAGCCAGTACAACCGGCAAATGCGGGCGAACCAGGGCAACTGCCCTCGCTCGTAGCGCCCCTGGCGGCCCATGAGGTACGGATGTGGCGCCCGTCGCACCCGGCCTCATTCGTACGAGGATCCCTCCGCCCCACCGGTAGGGTGGCCCGGTCGTCGTACGTCACCGCGTACGCGCCCCGTCACCCCGAGCGCCCGAACCGGAGACCGTGACTACTACCGCCTCCTCCCACCACCTCTCACCCGCCTTCCCCGGCCGCGCCCCCTGGGGCACCGCCAACAAGCTGCGCGCCTGGCAGGAGGGTGCCCTCGGCAGATACCTCCAGGAGCAGCCACGTGACTTCCTCGCCGTCGCGACCCCCGGCGCCGGCAAGACGACCTTCGCACTGACGCTCGCCTCCTGGCTGCTGCACCACCATGTCGTCCAGCAGGTGACCGTCGTCGCGCCGACCGAACATCTCAAGAAGCAGTGGGCGGAGGCGGCGGCGCGGATCGGGATCAAACTCGACCCCGACTACAGCGCGGGACCGCTGAGCAAGGAGTACGACGGCGTCGCCATCACGTACGCGGGTGTCGGGGTACGGCCCATGTTGCACCGCAACCGGTGCGAGCAGCGCAAGACCCTCGTCATCCTGGACGAGATCCACCACGCCGGCGACTCCAAGTCCTGGGGTGAGGCCTGTCTGGAGGCGTTCGAGCCCGCGACCCGCCGGCTCGCGCTGACGGGTACGCCGTTCAGATCCGACACCAACCCCATCCCCTTCGTGGCGTACGAGGAGGGCGACGACGGCATCCGCCGCTCGTCCGCCGACTACACCTACGGATACGGCAGCGCCCTCGGCGACGGAGTCGTCCGTCCCGTGATCTTCCTCAGCTACAGCGGCAATATGCGCTGGCGCACCAAGGCCGGTGACGAGGTCGCGGCCAAGCTCGGCGAGCCCATGACCAAGGACGCGATCTCGCAGGCCTGGCGCACCGCGCTCGACCCGCGCGGCGACTGGATGCCCAATGTGCTGCGCGCCGCCGACCAGCGCCTCACCGAGGTGCGCAAGGGCATCCCGGACGCGGGCGGACTGGTCATCGCGAGCGACCAGGACTCGGCGCGCGCGTACGCGAAGCTGATCCGCGAGATCACCGGTACGAAGGCCACGGTCGTCCTCTCCGACGACACCGGCGCGTCGAACCGGATCGACGAGTTCAGCGCGGGTGAGGACCGCTGGATGGTCGCGGTCCGCATGGTGTCGGAGGGCGTCGACGTACCGCGTCTCGCCGTGGGCGTGTACGCGACGACCATCTCGACCCCCCTGTTCTTCGCGCAGGCCGTCGGCCGTTTCGTACGGTCCAGACGCCGTGGCGAGACCGCGTCCGTCTTTCTGCCCACCATCCCCAATCTGCTCGGGTTCGCGAGCGAGATGGAGGTGGAGCGCGACCATGTGCTCGACAAGCCGAAGAAGGGCGGCGAGGAGGACCCCTACGCCGAGTCCGAGAAGGAGATGGCGGAGGCCGAGAAACTCCAGGACGAGGACACGGGTGAGCAGGACATGCTGCCCTTCGAGGCGCTGGAGTCCGACGCTGTCTTCGACCGGGTGCTCTACGACGGCGCCGAGTTCGGGATGCAGGCGCACCCGGGCAGCGAGGAGGAGCAGGACTATCTCGGCATCCCCGGACTGCTGGAGCCCGACCAGGTGCAGATGCTGCTCCAGAAGCGGCAGGCACGCCAGATCGCGCACAGCCGCAAGAAGCCGGACGCCGAGGCGGATCTGCTGGAACTGCCCGCCGAGCGACGGCCGGTGGTCTCCCACAAGGAACTGCTGGAACTGCGCAAGAAGCTCAACGCGATGGTCGGCGCCTATGTCCATCAGAGCGGCAAACCGCACGGGGTGATCCATACGGAGCTGCGCCGGGTGTGCGGCGGACCGCCGAGCGCCGAGGCGACGGCTGGACAGATCCGGGAGCGGATCGCGAAGGTACAGGAGTGGGCCACCCGGATGCGATGAGTCGTACGGGGGCCGGACGAGGGCCGGACGAGTCGTACGGGGACCTGACGAGGGCTCGACGCAGGGACCGGTCGGGAGGCCGGGCGGCGGCCGTACGGGGAGGTGGTGGCGTGGCGCCGCACCCGGACCGCATCCGGCGCGGGTGGCGTGTGCGCCTTCCCCGGCGCGTCGAACCGGTCGCGCCGGGCGAGCCGTTGGCGCAGCCGCCGGGACGGGCGCCCGACGGGCGCCCGACTCCCAGCGGTACGGGCCGCTCGCCCGGAACGCCTGCTGACACCGTTGTCAGCCACGATGCTCACCCGGCATAGCGGGAGCGATCACCCCAAGTCATCACTCTGCCGACTTCAGGCCCGAACGTGGATCAACTCCCCTTCCCTGCCCGGATTCTGGACGAGGTCTTCCGCTCAGCGGTGCCTCTCGCTACTGTCCCCGCAATGTGAACGCTTCGTGGCAGTTCGGCCTCGGAGCGCAGCGAAGGGAGAGGGCGTCGTGACCGCGGAGACCTCCCAGACGCTCGACCGGGGACTGCGCGTCCTCAAGCTGCTCGCCGACACCGACCACGGCCTGACCGTCACCGAGTTGTCCAACAAGCTCGGTGTCAACAGGACCGTCGTCTACCGGCTCCTCGCCACCCTCGAACAGCACGCGCTGGTCCGCCGTGACCTGGGCGGCCGGGCCAGGGTGGGCCTCGGTGTGCTGCGTCTGGGCCGGCAGGTGCATCCGCTGGTACGGGAAGCCGCCCTGCCCGCGCTGCGCTCGCTCGCCGAGGACATCGGCGCCACCGCGCATCTCACCCTCGTCGACGGTGCCGAGGCCCTGGCCGTCGCGGTCGTCGAGCCGACCTGGACGGACTATCACGTCGCCTACCGGGCCGGATTCCGTCATCCGCTCGACCGGGGCGCCGCGGGCAAGGCGATCCTCGCCGCCCGCCGGACCGCGCTCACCGAGCCGCGCTGCACCCTCACCCACGGCGAACTGGAGGCGGGCGCCAGCGGAGCCGCCGCCGCGCTGGTCGGGGTGACGGGGATAGAGGGCAGCGTCGGCGTCGTGATGCTCGCCGACTCCGTACCGGAACGGGTGGGCCCGCGTGTCGTCGACGCGGCCAAGGAAGTCGCGGACGCCCTGCGCTGAGGCGTCCGTACGCCGAGGCGCCCGGCACCGTCCCGTAAGGGAGCCACGGTCGGAGCCACGGTCGGAGCCACGGTCCGGCCCCGCCTCCCGGCAGATACATTGACACCGTGCTCTCTCGTCTCTCGCGTCCCGGCGCCCTCACCCTCTGCGCTCTCCCGATCGTCGCGCTCTTCGCCGTCGTCGGTGCCGCGCCGCTCCCGTACGCCGTGGCGCAGCCCGGGATGACCGTGGACGTCCTCGGCACCGACCGGGGCAGGCAGGTCATCACCATCGACGGAACGCCCACCCGTACGACCGAGGGCCAGCTCCGGATGACCACGATCGAGGCGACGGGCCCCTCCGCCGATGTCGATCTCGGCGATGTGGTCGACGGCTGGTTCCGCGCGGACCGGGCCGTACTGCCGCGCGAGGCGGTCTATCCGTCGGGGGAGTCCGACAAGGAGATCGAGAAGCACAACGTCCAGGACATGGTCGAGTCGCAGAACTCCGCGACCACGGCGGCGCTCGGCTATCTGCGCAGGGACCCGGCCTCGGTCGATGTCAGTCTCCAGCTCGCCGATGTGGGCGGCCCCAGCGCCGGGCTGCTCTTCGCCCTCGGCATCGTCGACAAGCTGGACGGCGACGGCTCCGGCGGTGATCTCACCGGCGGCCGGACCATCGCCGGTACGGGCACGATCACCGACAACGGCGATGTCGGCGCGGTCGGCGGGGTGTCCCTCAAGACCCAGGCGGCCGGCCGCGACGGCGCGACCGTCTTCCTCGTACCGAAGGCCGAGTGCCGCGACGCCCGCGCCGAGCTGCCCGGCGGGATGCGGCTGATCCCGGTCACCACGCTCAAGGGCGCGGTGTCCGCCCTGCGCTCACTGGAGCAGGGCGGCGACGTACCGGGCTGCTGACATCGCCCGGCGACGCCCTTCCCGTCCCCGGAGTCCTTCCCGTTCCCGGAGTCCTCCCCGTCACCGGAGTCCGTTCCGGGACCGGGGGCCGTTCCGGGACCGGGATCCGTTCCCTCACCGGGGGCCGTTCCGTCACCGGAGGCCGTGCGACCGGGCGGTGGAATCCGCCGCCGCCTGCTCCACCAGGGGGATGATCCGCAGCGGTACGGGATTCTCCATCACGATCGCCGTGGCGGCCCGCACGATGCCGTCGAAACCGACCACCCGGTCGATCACCCGCTGGAGATCGGCGTTGGAGCGGGCGACGAGCCGGCAGAGCATGTCGCCCTGTCCGGTGGTGGTGTGCAGTTCGAGCACCTCGGGGACGGTCGTGAGATGGGCGCGCACGTCCGCGCCCTGCCCCTGCTTGATCTCCAGCGTGGCGAACGCCGTGACCGGATAGCCCAGGGCCGCCGGATCGACGGTCGGGCCGAATCCCCTGATGACGCCGTTCGACTGAAGCCGGTCGAGACGTGCCTGTACGGTCCCGCGCGCCACACCGAGCCGGCGCGAGGCCTCCAGCACCCCGATCCGCGGCTCCCGCGCCAGCAGCACGATGAGCCTGCCGTCGAGCCCGTCGATACCGGCTCCCGCGCCCGCCCCCGCACCCCCGCCCGTACCCCCGCCGGCCCCCGCACCCCCGCCCGCACCCCCGCCGGTGTCCGTTCCCCCGCCCGTCCCCGTACCCGTACCCGCGCCCATGCCCATGGCCCGCCCCCTTCTCGCCCTTGTGCGCCGCCTGCCCTGCCCGTGGTCATACGGTCCGTGGTCATACTGTGCAGATGGCCCCCTCATTCTCGCGGTCCGCTGCACATATTGCCCAGTGAATACGCGAACTGTTGCGCACCTTGTGGAACGGCGGGACGCTGAGGCCATGGCTGACACCTCGATGAACACCGACACCGCCCCCGACACCGCGCGCGAGGCCGACCCCTTCCCGGTCAAGGGCATGGACGCCGTCGTCTTCGCCGTCGGCAACGCCAAGCAGGCCGCGCACTACTACTCCACGGCCTTCGGTATGAAGCTCGTCGCCTACTCCGGACCGGAGAACGGCAGCCGGGAGACCGCGAGTTACGTCCTGACGAACGGCGCGGCCCGTTTTGTGTTCACCTCTGTCATCAAGCCGTCCACCGAGTGGGGCCGCTTCCTCGCCGGGCATGTGGCCGAGCACGGCGACGGTGTCGTCGACCTCGCCATCGAGGTCCCGGACGCGCGCGCCGCGTACGCCTACGCCACCGAGCACGGCGCCCGCGGGGTCCAGGAGCCGTACGAGATCAAGGACGAGTACGGCACGGTCGTGCTCGCCGCCATCGCCACCTACGGCCAGACCCGGCACACCCTCGTGGAGCGTTCCGGCTACGACGGTCCCTATCTGCCGGGCTTCGGTGCCGCGGACCCCATCGTCGAACCGGCCGCCAAGCGCACCTTCCAGGCCGTCGACCACTGTGTGGGCAATGTCGAACTCGGCCGGATGAACGAGTGGGTCGGGTTCTACAACAAGGTCATGGGCTTCACGAACATGAAGGAGTTCGTGGGCGACGACATCGCCACCGAGTACTCCGCGCTCATGTCGAAGGTCGTCGCCGACGGCACCCTCAAGGTGAAGTTCCCGATCAACGAGCCCGCGATCGCCAAGAAGAAGTCGCAGATCGACGAGTATCTGGAGTTCTACGGCGGGGCCGGCGTACAGCACATCGCGCTCGCCACGAACGACATCGTCGCCTCCGTACGGGCCATGCGGGCCGCCGGCGTGCGGTTCCTGGACACCCCCGACTCGTACTACGACACGCTCGGCGAGTGGGCGGGCGAGACCCGGGTGCCGGTCGAGACCCTGCGCGAGCTGAAGATCCTGGTCGACCGGGACGAGGACGGCTATCTGCTCCAGATCTTCACCAAGCCGGTCCAGGACCGGCCGACCGTCTTCTTCGAGATGATCGAGCGGCACGGCTCGATGGGCTTCGGAAAGGGCAACTTCAAGGCGCTCTTCGAGGCGATCGAGCGCGAGCAGGAGAAACGCGGCAACCTCTGACCCACGCCGCAGCGCCGCGGCGCGGGAGCCGCGACCGGGGAGCCGCGACCGGGGAGCCGCGACCGAGCAGCCGTGGCCGGGAAGCCGTGGCCGGGTCACCGCCGGCCGACGCACCGCGGCCCCACGGGAGCCCGTGCTCTCCGTGGGGCCGGGGCCATGGTCCGGCCGCTTTCGGGCCGCTCAGACCGTGCCCGCGACGGCCGGTGGCTGCGCCGGTACCGGGAACGGCAACGGCGAGGACGCCGACTGCCCCTGCGTCTCCGGCAGCTGTGTGTCCGGCATCTGCGCGTCCGGCGCCTGCCCTCGCGTGTCCTGCCCCCGCGTGTCCGGCTTCGGAACGTACTGCCGCTGTGTGTCCTGCCCCCGGGTGTCCGGCCCCGACACGTCCGGCCCCCGCAGGTCCTGTTCCCGTACGTCCTGCCCCCGCGTGTTCTTCGGCCCGCTCATCGGCCCGCTCATCGGTCCGCCGCCGGACACGTTCTCCAGCACGTTCAGCGACTCCCGGGCCTTCGGCGCGAGCAGCGGTGAGAAGTACGGATTGATCCGCAGCGCCTCCTCGATATGGCGGCGGGCCGGACCGCGCATCCCCAGCGTGCGCTCGATCTCGCCCAGGTGGTACGAGAACAGCGCGTTCCTGAGCCCCTGCCGTGTCGCCTTCCGCGCGTAGGCCAGCGCCTCGTCGCTCCGGCCCGCCCGGTGCAGTGCCCAGGCCAGCGCGTCCGCGACGTACATGCTCCGGTGCGACCGGGTCCACTCGGCCGTCAGCCGTACCACGGCCCCCTCCGGATCCCCGTGGTCCGTCTCGAAGCGGGCGAGGACCAGTTGCTCGTTCACCCCGTGGGCCTGCGCCTTCCCGACCCGTTCCCGCAGCCACTCGTACTGCGTCTGCGCGTCCCCGGTCAGGCCCTCCGAGTCGTACAGCTCGCCCAGCTCCAGCGCGTATTCGGGCAGCGGCAGCTTGCCGAGCGCCGCCTCGTAGACCTGGTACGCCTCGTCCGTCCTGCCCAGCGCGGCCAGCGCCCTCGCGCGCCCGGCCATGGACGCGGGATGCGCGTGCGCCGCCGCGAGCGCCGCGTCGTAGTGGTCCAGCGCCTTGGCCGGTCTGCCCTGGTCCCACGAGAGCCGGCCCAGCGTGTGCAGCGCCTCGGCCTTCTCCTCCGGTGTGTCGGCCGTCGCCGCCGCCTCGGTCGCCTTCGCCGTCGCGTCCTCGTGCCGGCCGAGTTCGCGGTAGACGGCCGCGGCGCGCTCCAGCACAGGAGTCCCGGAGTGCAGCTCCTTCAGCCGGTCCAGCGCCTCGCCCGCCGCCTTGTACTCACCCAGACCGCTGTACGCGTCGATCAGCACCGGATACGGAGTCCAGTCGTCGGGCCGCTGCTTGCGTACCGTCTCGGCCCACTTCCTGGCGGTGGCGAAGTCGTGCCGCGCGTTGGCGAGCCGGGCCAGGCCCACCAGGGCCGCCGGATTCCCGTACTCGGCGGGTTCGCCCGCCTTGCCGTCCTCGCCGCCGTCCGCGCCCCCCTGCGCGGGCCTTCCCGCCGCGGCCCGGTCGTCCGCCTCAGCCACCGTCGCGAGCGACCGCTGAAGTGCCTGGTCGGCCTTGGGGTAGTACGCCGAGTTCCCCTGCCGTGACCCGCGTTCCACATACGCCGAGCCGAGCACCGCCCAGGCCTCGCCGTCCTTGGGATGGGTACGCAGCCAGGCCTCCCGGTCGTGGATGAGCGCGGTCAGGTCCGCGAGCGAGGCCGGCGCCCCCGAGCCCGCCGCCGCCATCGCCCGCGCCTCGGGGCTCAGCACCGCCGGCCGGTCATGGTCCGGTACGAACAGCAGGACGCCCCCGACCAGCGCCGCGCCCACCCCCGCGGCCAGCGCCGCCCTTCTGACCTGTCTGACCTGCTCCGTTTTCATGGGGTTCATGATGATTACTGTGCGTCCATATGAAGAGCACACCCGTGCTTGCCGTTGTGGATCGCAGACGGGTTCACACCGATGGCCCCGGATGCGAGTCTGGGATCATGGATGATCTGGATTCCCAGGACGACCTCGTCGTACGGCTCCGGTCCGGGCTCCCCGCCGAAGCCCTGATCACCGACCCGGACATCATGGCCTCCTACTCCCACGACATGGCGAGCTTCTGCGAGGCGGGAGCGCCCGCGGTGGTCGTGCTGCCGCGCTCGGTGGAGCAGGTCCAGCACGTCATGCGCACCGCCACCGCGCTGCGCGTACCCGTCGTACCGCAGGGCGCCCGTACGGGGCTGTCGGGCGCCGCCAACGCCTCGGACGGGTGCATCGTCCTCTCCCTGACCAAGATGGACCGGATCCTGGAGATCAGTCCGGTCGACCGGATCGCCGTCGTCGAGCCGGGCGTCATCAACGCCACCCTCTCCCGCGCGGTCGGCGAACAGGGCCTCTACTACCCGCCGGACCCGTCGAGCTGGGAGATGTGCACCATCGGCGGGAACATCGGCACGGCCTCCGGCGGGCTGTGCTGCGTCAAGTACGGCGTCACTGCGGAGTACGTCCTCGGCCTCGATGTCGTCCTCGCCGACGGCCGGCTGCTCACCACCGGCCGCCGTACCGCCAAGGGCGTCGCCGGCTACGACCTGACACGGCTCTTCGTCGGCTCGGAGGGCAGCCTCGGCATCGTCGTCAAGGCGGTCCTCGCGCTCAGGCCCCGGCCGCCCCAGCAGCTGGTGCTGGCCGCGGAGTTCGCCTCCGCCGCCGCCGCGTGCGACGCGGTCTGCCGGATCATGGAGCGCGGGCACACCCCGTCCCTGCTCGAACTGATGGACCGTACGACCGTCCAGGCCGTCAACGCGATGACCAGCATGGGCCTTCCCGACACCACCGAGGCGCTGCTGCTTGCGGCCTTCGACACCCCCGACCCCTCGGCCGATCTGGCCGCCGTCGGTGAGCTGTGCGCCGCGGCCGGCGCCACCGAGGTCGTCCCCGCCGAGGACGCGGCCGAGTCGGAGATGCTGCTCCAGGCCCGGCGGCTCTCGCTGACCGCGCTGGAGACCGTCAAGTCGGCGACGATGATCGACGACGTGTGCGTACCGCGCACGCGGCTCGCCGCGATGCTCGACGGCACGGCGGCCATCGCGGAGAAGTACGGCCTGACCATCGGCGTCTGCGCGCACGCGGGCGACGGCAACACCCACCCCGTCGTCTGCTTCGACCAGGCCGACCCGGACGAGTCCCGGCGCGCCCGGGAGTCCTTCGACGAGATCATGGCGCTCGGTCTGGAGCTGGGCGGCACGATCACCGGTGAACACGGCGTCGGTGTCCTGAAGAAGGAGTGGCTGTCGCGCGAACTGGGCCCGGTGGGCATGGAGTTGCAGCGCGGCATCAAGCGTACGTTCGACCCGCTCGGCCTGCTCAACCCCGGCAAGATCTTCTGAGCCCCGGCCCCGGCCCCGGCCCCGGCCCGTAGCCCGTCGCCCGCTCTCCGCCATCGGTCAGCCCTCACCGTCCGCCGATCCGTCGGACGGCCAGGGGTCCCGGAACCACAGATCGTCCGCCGGTGTGGCGGCGAGCAGCTCGCTGAGACCGTCGTCGATGCCGAGCTGTCCGCTCTCCGTACCCGGAGGCACGATCCGGAGCGTCCGCTCCAGCCACGCGGACACCGCCGTCGAGGGCGCCTCCAGCAGCGCGTCACCGTCGGGCGAGGAGAGGGCGACACAGAGAACACCGTGCCCGGCGACCTTCGTCGGCCAGATCCGTACGTCACCGTGCCCGCACGGCCTGAACACTCCTTCCACCAGCAGCTCACGGGCGAAGGTCCATTTGACGGGGGTGTCGGAGCCGATGTGAAAGGTGATGTGCACGGCGTACGGATCGTCCGTGCGGTAGGCCAGCCGGGCCGGTACGGGGATGCCGCGCTCGGGCGACAGGACCAGGCGCAGCTCCAGATCGCGTTCCACGACGGTGTGCATCGGCGGCACTTCCTCTCCTGACGGGGTGGCCCGGCGACGGGCCCGTACGAGGAGAGAGGCGCCGGCCCGCCGACTATGACGCGACTTCCGGCGACGATTTCCAGCGAATTCCGTAACGGCGACGCCCGTCGGGTCCGACGCCCGTCGGGTCCGACGCCCGTCGGGTCCGACGCCCGTCGGGTCCGACGACATCCGGTCCGACGGCGCCACCCGTTCGGCCCTGTTCAGCCCGTTCAGCCTCTCCGCCCCCGTCCGGCGCCCGGTCCGCGCCCGGACGGAAGGCATTCACGACGGGACGGATTCGTTCACGTCGGAACAGGACCGATCATGCCGGACCCTACCGTTGGCACTGGCGCCCGGCTGTTCGTACACCGTGGCGAACACTTCTTGGCCCACATCCTTTCGAATGCGGTCTTTCTGCTGTTCTCCTTCTTCAGGCATCTGAGTTCTTCGTTAATGTCTTCCTTGGCTGAACACGGCGTGAGTGAACGGAGTTGGGTCAGTGGCTACTCCTCCTGGTGACGGCGGGAACGTACCCCGGGAAGGGTTCTACCCAGACCCGTCCATCCCTGGATATGTCCGGTACTGGAACGGCGCCGCCTGGGTGCCCGGTACGAGCCGGCCCGCGCCCCCCGGCGGCGGGACGACGCCGGGGACCCCGCCCGCCGTGGACGAGACAGGCCCGGTCTTCCTGGACGAGGAGCCGCCCGACGGGCCCCGGCCGGGGCCGGAACCGGCGTCCGTCTGGCAGGCCGACGCCTCGCGGCAGAGCGGCTTCGGCGGCGAGCGCGACGACCGTGTCTCCTGGGGAGCGGGCGGCCAGGATCCCCGTATCCCCGGGCCCGCCTCACCGCCCGCGCCCGACCGTCTGCCCGCGTTGTCGGCCGGGGGCGGTTCCCCCGCGCCGCACCACGAGATCCCGCCGCCCACCCCGGGCGACCCGACGGGCGGCGCGCTGCCCGGCGTACGCGCGCTCGGGCCCGGCACGGACGACGGCGAGCCGCCCTCCGAGGGCGCGGTCGCGCTCCGCGCCATGCGACGCGGCGTCAGGCCGGACGCGGGCCAGGGATCCGGCGCGGGGACGGGCACCGGGACCGGGACCGGTGACGACACGGGCCGGCCGCCGGCCCCGCGCGACGCGGGACGGTCCCCCGCGGAGGGTGTCGACAGCACCGTCGCCCTCCGCGCCCTGCGCGCCGCCCGGCGGGCCAAGGACGATGACGCGGCCGCCGCCGGCGCGGCGGGCCGGACGGGCCAGGCCGAGGGCACGATGGCGATCCGCGCGCTGAACCAGGGCGCGTCCAGTACGGGCACGGCACTGCCCGCGCGCCGCCGTCCCCAGCCCGAGCCGCAGTCCCCGCCGCCCTCCCAGCCCCAGCCGACGCCCGGTCAGGTCGGCACGCCCCAGGCGCCCGCCACTCCCGCCACTCCTGTCTCCCAGGGCGCGGGCGGTGGCGCCGCCTCCTGGGCCCAGCAGGTCCACCAGCTCGCCCAGCCCATGACCCCGGGAGGCACCGACCAGCCGGTCGTGCCCTGGAAGCCCCCGGTCGACGACCCGTTCCTCCAGGCCGCGCGGGCCCAGGCGGCGGCGAGGCCCGCGGGACTCGCCAAGCGGTTGGTGGCCCGGCTGATCGATTCCCTCGTCCTGGGCGCGCTCGTCGGCGCCGCCGCCTTCCCTCTCTTCTCCAGGGCCCGTACGCATATCGACGCCAAGATCGAGGCGGCGGAGCGGACCGGTGAGACCGTCACGGTCTGGCTCATCGACACCACGACGGCCGGTTATCTCGGGGCCGTACTCGTGGCGCTGCTGGTCCTCGGCGTGCTGTACGAGGCGCTGCCGACCGCCAAGTGGGGGCGGACACTGGGCAAGAAGCTCTGCGGTCTCGAAGTGCGGGACATAGAGTCCCACGAGGCCCCGGGCTTCGGCGCCGCGCTGCGCCGCTGGCTCGTCTACGGGATCCTGGGGGTGCTCGTGGTGGGTGTCCTCAATGTGCTGTGGTGTCTGGTCGACCGGCCCTGGCGGCAGTGCTGGCACGACAAGGCGGCCCGTACGTTCGTAGCGGGCTGACCCCCGGGCCCGGGTCCCCGGGCCCGGGTCCCCGCCCCCGCCGGGACCCGGCGGATCAGGAAGGGCCGGACCCGGTCCCGTACTTCCCCGGGAGCGGTCCAGGACCACTCCCGTACCGCTCCGCGACTGCTCCGAACGGCGGGTGATCCGTTGCGGGCCCCTGTCACGCGCGGTGCACTGCCCCCATGAGCAATGATCAGCCGCCGCCCGGCCAGTCACCCGACGACGACCCGTTTCTGAAGAGACCACAGGGACCCCCGTCGTCGGAAGGCCCGCCCGGTCCGCCCCCCGGCGGCGGCTCGTCCTCCGGCTCTCCGTACGGTCCGCCTCCCGGCTCCCCGTACGGCGCTCCCTACGGCGGCGACGGCGGTCCGCCTCCGGGCTCCCCTTATGACCATGACGACCAGGACCGGAACGCCTATGGCGGGGGCCCGTTCGGCGGTACGGATCCGCTCGCCGGAATGCCACCGCTCGCGCCCTTCGGCAGACGGCTCGCGGCACGGATCATCGACGCCCTGATCATTTTCATTCCGCTGGCCATTCTGTCCAGTTTCTTCGGAAACTGGCACGCGCAGGCGAACAGCAGCAATTGGGGCGACTTCACCAACCAGGTGAATACGGGAACACAGTGGCTCTGGTCGGTCATCTCCGTCGTGGCCTACGTCGGCTACGACACCCTGATGACCCGGAGATCCGGGCAGACCCTCGGCAAGCGCTGGCTGAAACTGCGAGTCGCGATGCTCAACAACGGCGCGGTGCCGGACACCGGAAGCGCGCTGCTGCGCGCGGTCGTGCTCTGGCTGCCCGCCCTGCTCTGCTGTCTGATCGTCTGGTGGGCCGTCATCATCCTGAGCATCCTGGTCAGCAGGCCCTACCGGCAGGGCCTGCACGACAAGGCGGCCAGGACGGTCGTCGTGACGGCGACCGAGCGGGGGCCCGGCCGGCCGGGCCGGAACTCAGCGGCGCATTGAGGGCTGGACCCGTGCCTCCCCGCCCCCGCGCACCCGTGCGGCGGGGGCCTCGGCCCGCGCGGATTCCGTGGCGGCGGCCGGACGCGCCGCCCTGTTCCGGCCCGGCGCGGGCACGGTGAGCGCGACCAGCAGACCCAGGGCGAGCGCGGCGATTCCTATCACCACGACCCCGGCGCCGGCGGTGACACCGGAGACGAGCAGCATGACGACCGTGGAGCAGACGACGGTGGCGGAACCATAAGCGAGCTGTGCGGCAGTCGGACGCGGCATGGCGGAATCCGTCCTCGGAGCTTCGGGTTCGGGGGTGTCTCGCGTATCTCGCGCGTAGTCGCAAGCGGGGGGCGGCAGTTGCGAATGACTCGCACTGCCCATCGACTCGACTCTACGACGAGGGCATGCCCGGGAGGAACGGGTAGTAAGCGTGACCTAACGCACGGTGCCGTGGCACAGGGGGCGCATCGAGTCACACCCCCCGCCAAAGGGCTTGAATTGTGCGGTTGTTGTCCGAATTTCTCCATGTCTGGTCGGCCCGAAGTGTGGAACCCGGTCCATCGCATAGTGCACTTGACCAGTGCAAGTCAAGGTCTGTCTTTTCTTCCTTAACTCCGGTCGAATGTCGTCACTTATGACGCATACGCGCGCGGATCCCTCACTCCCGGTCCGCGGATCGCGTGCGCCGGGGAGGAAAAGCATCAAGTGATCAGAAACCGACGGGCGAGAAGAATGTCCGCGGTGATCGTGGCTCTGGCCGCGACCGCCGCGACGGCATCAGCCTTCACCACGGCCCAGGCCGAGGACAACCCCGCATCCGGCCCCGCGGGGATCGAGCGCCGTGACCCGGCGCCCCAGAAGGGACAGGTCGAACACGACCTGGAAGGCCCGTTCAGCAAGCAGCAGTCGGCCCAGCGTGAGGCGGCGCTCGAACAGGTCATCTCCGGCGACGCCAAGGTCGAGAAGCGCGGCGGCTCCAACGTCGTCAAGCTCGGCGGCAAGAAGTACGTCGAGCTGGGCCGCGAGAAGACCGACAAGATCTTCACCATCCTCGTGGAGTTCAGCGACACGGTCGACAACACCACGATGTACGACCCGGACGGGGCCGGCCCGCGTCCGCCCGTCGTGAGGTACGGCGGCACGCCCGGTCCCCAGCACAACGAGATAGCCGAGCCCGACCGCGCGGTGGACAACTCCACCGCCTGGCAGGCCGACTACAACCAGGCCCACTTCCAGGACCTGTACTTCGGTACGGGCACCGACGCGGACGGCCAGCCGAAGGACTCGCTGAAGACCTACTACGAGAAGACGTCCTCCGGGCGCTACTCGGTCGACGGCACGGTCTCCGACTGGGTCAAGGTCCCGTACAACGAGGCCCGTTACGGCTCGAACTACTGCGGCAGCACCACCTGCTCCACCGCCTGGGACGCCGTGCGTGACGGTGTCACCGCCTGGACCGCGGCCCAGAAGGCCAACGGCAAGACGGACGCGCAGATCAAGGCGGAGCTGTCCGCCTACGACGAGTGGGACCGTTACGACTTCGACGGCGACGGCAACTTCAACGAGCCCGACGGGTACATCGACCACTTCCAGGTCGTCCACGCGGGCGAGGACGAGTCGGCCGGCGGCGGCGCCGAGGGCACCAACGCGCTGTGGGCGCACCGCTGGTACGCGTACGGCACCAGCGCCGGCACCACCGGCCCGGCGAACAACAAGTCGGGCGGCACCCAGATCGGCACGTCCGGCATCTGGGTCGGCGACTACACCATGCAGCCGGAGAACGGCGGACTCGGGGTCTTCGCCCACGAGTACGGCCACGACCTGGGCCTGCCCGACCTGTACGACACCGCGGGCGGTGACAACTCCACCGCTTTCTGGACGCTGATGTCGTCGGGCTCCTGGCTCGGCGAGGGCAAGGACGCGATCGGCGACCTGCCGGGCGACATGACCGCCTGGGACAAGCTCCAGCTCGGCTGGCTCGACTACGAGCAGGCCACGGCCGCGACCAAGTCCGACCACCGGCTGGGCGTCTCGGCGTACAACACCAAGAACCCGCAGGCGCTCATCGTCGACCTGCCCAAGAAGCTCAAGACCACGACTGTCGTGAAGCCCGCCGAGGGCTCCAAGCAGTGGTGGAGCGACATGGGTGACGACCTCAAGAACACCCTCACCCGTCCGGTCGACCTGACCGGCAAGACCTCGGCTTCGCTGGAGCTGCAGGGCTGGTGGGACATCGAGGCCGAGTACGACTACCTCTACACCGAGGTCTCGACCGACGGCGGCGCCAACTGGACGGTGCTCGACGGTACGGCCGACGGCCAGCCCCTTCCCCGTGACGCGGCCGACAAGCCGTCGCTGACCGGTGTCTCGGGCACGAACAAGCACCTCGTCTACCCGCTGGACGCCTACGCGGGCCAGAAGTTCGACCTGCGCTTCCGCTACCAGACGGACGGCGGAGTGGCCCCGAAGGGCTTCACCGCGGACGCGATCACCCTGACCGCGGACGGCGCGACGGTCTTCTCCGACAATGCCGAGGGCGACGACGCGGGCTGGACCGCGAAGGGCTTCTCGCGCATCGGTGAGGGCTTCACGCAGGAGTACGACCAGTTCTACATCGCCGAGAACCGTCAGTACGTCTCGTACGACCGCACCCTTGAGGTCGGCCCGTACAACTTCGGCTTCAACGCGCCGTACGAGAACCAGGTCGAGCACTACGCGTACGAGAACGGCGTGCTCATCTGGCTGTGGGACACCTCGCAGAAGGACAACAACACCAGCGCCCACCCGGGTGAGGGTCTGATCCTGCCCATCGACGCGCACGCCACCCCGCTTCGGTGGGCGGACGGCACGCTGATGCGCAGCCGTATCCAGGCGTACGACTCGACCTTCGGTCTGGCCCGTACGACCGCTCTGACGCTGCACAAGGCGAACGTGCCGGTCCAGGTTCCCTCGCTGCCCGCGGCCACCGTCTTCGACGACCGCAAGGGCACCTACTGGTACGCGGACAACCCGCTCTCCAGCGTCAAGGTTTCCGACACCAACACCAAGATCAGCGTCGTCAGTGAGTCGCAGGGCGGCCAGACGATCCGGGTCAAGGTTGCTCCCTCCGACAAGTAACCGGAAGTAACCGCAGGTCAAAGCATGATCGGCCGTCGCCCTCTAGCGGGCGGCGGCCGATCGTGTTTAGGTGCGTCCTACCATTCTCTTATTGACGCGACGTCTCACTGGGGACCACGGGGGAGATGAAGGACATGGCAGCCGGAGGCTTCAGCAAGCTCCCGAACGGCATGGTGGTGGTGGCACTGACCCTGCCCAGCCCGGCCGCCGAGGGCGACACGGTACGCGTTCTCGTGCACGCGGTGAACCGTGCCCGCGCCCTGACCAGGCTGCGGAATCTGGGGCTGCGCGCGGTGTATCTGCGCGGCAACGCGGCGCCGCCGACACCGGACGAGATCACGGCGGTGCTGCACCATCCGGACGGTCTGCTGTGGCGCACCACACCGGAGTGCCGGGAACAGCTCTGGCAGCCGATACGGGCGCTCCTGCGCCCCGCGACCTAGCCGGGCGGCGTAGCCCGGCGACCTAGCCCGACGACCCAGCCCGGCCCCCAGTAGCCCGGCGGGCGCGGGTTACCCGGGGTACTGGATCCTGTCCGGGTCCACGGCGACCGGCCGGACAGGGCCTACGCGTCGTCCCCGGACCTCGGGGGCACCGGGGTGCCACCGGGGCGTGCCGGGCCGCCGGAGGGCGCCTCCGGGGCGCTGCGGGGGCCCGGCGGGGTCAGCCGTGCCGTGACCACCGGCTTGCCGGACAGCTCCACCCCCGCCGCCCGCATCTCCTCCAGCGCCCGCTCCGTGGTCTCGACGGCCACGCCCGCCGTCAGATCGAGCAGCACATGGGTGGTGAAGCCCGCGCGGACCGCGTCCAGCGCCGTCGCCCGCACACAGTGGTCCGTGGCGATACCGACCACGTCGATATGGGTGATCTCACGCGCCCGGAGCCACTCCGCGAGCCCGGTCCCGTTCTCGTCGAACCCCTCGAAACCGCTGTACGCCCCCGCGTACGCGCCCTTGTCGAAGACCGCGTCGACCGCGCCGGAGGCCACGGCCGGGGCGAAATTGGGGTGGAAGCCCGCGCCCTCCGTACCCGCCACACAGTGCGCCGGCCAGGTGGTGACGAAATCGGGGCCCTCGGGCCGGTGGGCGAAGTGGTCACCCGGGTCGATGTGATGGTCCCGGGTGGCGGCCACATGCCGGTATCCGGGGGAGGCCTCGCCGATCAGATCGGTGATGGCGGCGGCGACCTCGGCCCCTCCTGTCACCGCCAGACTTCCGCCCTCACAGAAGTCGTTCTGTACGTCCACGACGAGCAACACGCGGTGCATGACGGTCATCCTTCGGCGCAGGAGCGGGAGAGCGGAGAGCGGGCGGGAGCGGCGGAGAGGGCGGAGGACGGAGCGGGGCGGAGGGCGGAGCGGGGGAGGCGGCGGGCGGGTGTGCGTCGGCCGGGAGAACGGCCGAAAGGTGACCCGAGCCTAAGGACTCCGCCCCCGTCACGGGAAGGGCCGGACACCGCTACCACCGCCCCACATGCCTCACGCCTACTCGTTCGTCCGTACCCGGTCGCCCCATGTACGTCGTCCGTACGTCCTCATGTGTACCCGCTATGGCTACCCGGTCATATGTACTCGGTCGGGATCACCGGCTCGCCACGGGAGAGCTGCGTCGCCGACACCGGCAGCGCGGCCCGTGCCGCGAAGTGCCGGGACCGCGCCGTCTCCAGCGGCTCCCGGGCGACGATCCCGCCGCCCTTGACGAGCTGCACCAGGAGCTGCCGGTCCAGCAGGTCCGCCGGCACCGCTCCGGTGCCGAGCACCTCGGCCTCGGCGTACCCCCACAGGTCCGTCCGCCGCGCGGCCCACTTACGGCCGCCCACCGAGGTCTTCCCGCCCAGCGACTTCTTCGCCACCGGCTGGAGGGGGGCCTTCGGATCCGCGGACGTCGCACGGGCGACGATCTTGTAGACCATGGAGCAGGTGGGCCGGCCACTGCCGGTGACGAGCTGGGTGCCCACGCCGTACGCGTCCACCGGGGCCGCGGCCAGCGAGGCGATCGCGTACTCGTCCAGGTCGGAGGTGACCACGATCTTGGTGTCCACCGCGCCCAGCTCGTCGAGCTGCTGCCGTACCCGGTGCGCGACCAGCAGCAGATCGCCGGAGTCGATACGGACGGCGCCCAGCTCGGGACCGGCGATCTCCACGGCGGTCCGTACGGCCTCGGCCACGTCGAACGTGTCGATCAGCAGCGTCGTACCGCGGCCGAGCGCGTTCACCTGGGCCTGGAAGGCGTCGCGCTCGCTGTCGTGCAGCAGGGTGAAGGCGTGCGCGCTGGTGCCCACCGTCGGAATGCCGTACCGGAACCCGGCCGCCAGATCCGAGGTGGTGTCGAAGCCGCCCACGTACGCGGCCCGCGCCGCGGCGACCGCGGACAGCTCGTGCGTACGGCGCGCGCCCATCTCGATCAGCCCGCGCCCGCCCGCCGCCGCCGACATCCGCGAGGCCGCGGCGGCGATCGCCGAGTCGTGGTTGAGGATCGACAGGATCACGGTCTCCAGCAGCACGCACTCGGCGAAGGAGCCCTCCACCCGCAGGATCGGCGAGCCAGGGAAGTAGACCTCGCCCTCCGGATAGCCCCAGATGTCCCCGCCGAAGCGGTACGAGGCGAGCCAGCCGAGCGTCTCCTCGTCGACGATCCGGTTCGCCCGGAGGAAGCCGAGGACATCCGTGTCGAAGCGGAAGTTCTCCACGGCGTCGAGGACCCGTCCGGTGCCCGCCACCACCCCGTAGCGGCGCCCCTCGGGCAGCCGCCGGGTGAAGACCTCGAAGACCGAGCGGCGGTCGGCCGTACCGGCCTGGAGAGCCGCTCGGAGCATCGTCAGCTCATACTGGTCGGTGAAGAGCGCGGTCGACGGCACGTCCACCGGCAGCCCAAGGTCCGCAGTGTTCATATCAATAATCGTACCCTGCCCTCTCGTCAGACTGACGATTTCTGCGTGGCCGTTTGTGCGACAGGCCGTTCCGGGTGGCAGCATGGGTCATGTGACGCTGTGACCCGGCAGAGAAGCCCGGCAGAGAAGAAGGTCGTCCGGAACCGTGAGTGTTGCTCCCACTGAGATCGAACGCCCCGAATCGGCCGAGGAGACTTTCGCCGTCCCGGAACCCGACGTGCCGTGGGTGACGATCGTCCACAACGACCCCGTCAACCTCATGAGTTATGTGGCTTACGTCTTCCAGACCTATTTCGGCTACCCCAAGGACAAGGCGCACCGACTGATGCTCGACGTCCACCACAAGGGCCGCGCGATCGTCTCCAGCGGCAGCCGCGAGGAGATGGAGCGCGATGTGCAGGCGATGCACGGCTTCGGGCTCTGGGCCACGCTCTCCCAGGACCGCGCCTGATGGCCGGGCAGTTCGAGGCGATCCCCGGCGGCGGCGCGGCGGTCGCGCTCGACGAGGTCGAGATCTCGATCCTGCGCTCGCTGGCCGTACAGCTGCTGGAGCTGATCGGGCCCGGTGACGAGCCGGCCCAGGGCGAGGACCCGCTCGCCTCGCTCTTCGCCGAGGGCCCCAGCGAGCCGCCGGAGGACCCGGCGCTCGCCCGGCTCTTCCCGGACGCGTACGGCGATGACGACACCGAACTGAAGGAGTTCTCCGCCGAGTTCAGACGGTTCACGGAGAACGATCTGCGGGGCCGCAAGCGCGAGGACGGGATGGCGCTGGTCCGCACGCTGGACGGGCTGACCTCGGCGGGCGAGAGCGGCGCCGTGCTCAAGCTGACGCCCGAGGCCTGTCTGCACTGGCTCGGCGCGCTCAACGATCTGCGGCTGACGATCGGTACGCGTCTGGAGGTCACGGACGAGGACGAGGGCAACGAGCTGTACCGGCTGCCGGACTCCGACCCGCGCAAGCCGATGGTGATGGCGTATCTCTGGCTCGGGTCGCTCCAGGAGTCGCTCGTAGAAACGCTGATGCCCTGAACCCGGGCCTGACCTCTGAGCCTGCCCCCTGAGCCTGCCCCCGCCCGCGAGCTGCCCCCGAGCCCGAGCCTGCCCCTGAGCCTTGCCCCCTGAGCCTTGACCTCTGAGCCTGACCCCGCCCCCGCGTGGACGCGACGGGCCGTTCCTCCGTACGGGTGATGGGACGGCCCGCGGGCCGGGTGCGCGGACGGTCCGATTCCCGGTGTCCGGACCGGCGTTCCCCGCGCCGGGATGTCATACGGCGGCCCCCGCCCGGCCCCCTTCCGTACGCTCAACTGAGGCTCAATTCGCCATAACGATCACGTCACCGCTCCGGCGACCTTTGCGGTTCGCGGTGCGATTCATCCGCTTCTTCCTGTGGGCTGTGCCACAGAACCGTCCGTCGATCACCCCTGCCGCCGTGATAGATCTTCACGGCCCCCCGGGGACTCCACCCCTGTCCCCGGGGGTGCCTTCGCCGGCCGACCGCCGGCGGCACTCCATCCGTATCCGGGGGGATCACGAACCGGTCCGCGGCCGACGTCCGGCGCGGGTCGGTATGGAGAAAGGGCGCACGACATGACCTCTGCCCAGGTCGACAAGGAATACGGCGGTGACCGCGCCACGACCGGCCCCACCGGAGACGGTCCGGCCGAAGAGGGCTACGAACGGGGACTCGGCAGCCGTCAGGTCCAGATGATCGCCATCGGCGGCGCGATCGGTGTCGGGCTCTTCATGGGCGCCGGGGCCAATATCGCCAAGGCCGGACCCAGCATCATCCTCATGTACGCCCTCGCCGGCGTCGTGATCTTCTTCATCATGCGGGCGCTCGGCGAGCTGCTCCTCTACCGGCCGGTCTCGGGCTCCTTCGCGGAGTACGCCCGGGAGTTCCTCGGCCCGTTCTTCGGCTTCGCCACCGGCTGGACGTACTGGCTGATGTGGGTCGTCACCGGGATGGCGGAACTGACCGCCGCCGCGATCTACATCCACTTCTGGTTCCCCCAGATCCCCCAGTGGGTCAGCGCGCTGGTCTTCCTGGTGGTCCTCTTCGGGGTCAATCTGATCTCGGTGAAGATCTTCGGCGAGGTCGAGTTCTGGTTCTCGATGATCAAGGTCACCGCGATCATCGGCATGATCGTCATCGGTCTGGGCGTTCTCACCCTCGGCTTCTCCGACGCCGGTGAGACCGCCGGGGCCGCCAATCTCTGGGCACACGACGGGATCTTCCCGAACGGCATCGGCTCCAGCCTGATGACCCTTCAGGGGGTGATGTTCGCCTATCTCGCCGTCGAGCTGGTCGGGGTGACCGCGGGCGAGTCCGAGAACCCCGAGAAGACCCTGCCCAAGGCCATCAACACGCTGCCCTGGCGCATCATCGTCTTCTACGTCGGCGCGCTCTCCGTCATCCTCGCCGTCGTCAAGTGGACCGAGTTCTCCGCGGGCAACAGCCCCTTCGTGCACGCCTTCGAGAAGATGGGCATCCCGCTCGCGGCCGGCATCGTCAACTTCGTCGTACTGACCGCCGCGCTCTCCTCCTGCAACTCCGGGATGTACTCCACCGGCCGGATGCTGCGCGACCTCGCCGCCAACAGCGAGGCGCCCACGGTCTTCGGCAGGCTCAACTCCCGCAGGACCCCGGCCCTCGGCATCACCGTCTCCGCCGTTCTGATGGGTATCGGCGTGGTCCTCAACTACGTCGTCCCGGAGAAGGCCTTCGGCTATGTGACCTCCGTGGCCACCGCGGCCGGCATCTGGACCTGGATGATGATTCTGGCCAGCCATATCCGCTACCGCCGCGGGGTGGAGGCGGGCCGGCTGCCGGCCTCGTCCTTCCCAGCCCCCGGCGGCGCGCTCTTCAGCTGGGTCGCGGTGGCCTTCCTGGCGCTGGTCACCTGTCTGATCGCGTACGACGAGGACGCGCGGGTCTGTCTCTATGTGGCGGCGGTCTGGGCGGTGGGCCTGGCGGGCGGCTGGCAGTTCCTCAAGCGCCGCGACCCCGCGATCACGGAGCGCGCCGAGCGGGAGTACGCCCCCGCGGCGGACTGACCGCCACCGCCCCGTCCCACCCCTGCCCCCCCGTCACATCCCGCCCCGCACCGCCTCGCCCCGTACCGCCCCGTCCCGTCATGAAGGCGCCCGGATCCCTGATCCGGGTGCCTTCACGACCGTCTTCACGTCCGGGGAGCACCGGCCCGCCCCCGGTCCGGCGCCGTCCGTTTATATTCTCCCCATGCTCACCATCACCCAGGCCCTGCACGACCAGATCGTCGCGCACGCGCGAGCCGACCACCCCGACGAGGCCTGCGGTGTGGTCGCTGGCCCCGAGGGCAGCGGACGGGCCGAGCGGTTCATCCCCATGCTCAACGCCGCGCGCTCGCCCACCTTCTACGAGTTCGACTCGGCCGATCTGCTCAAGCTCTACCGGGAGATGGACGACCGCGACGAGGAACCGGTGATCATCTACCACTCGCACACCGCGACCGAGGCCTATCCGTCCCGTACGGACATCACCTACGCCAATGAGCCCGGCGCCCACTATGTGCTGGTCTCCACCGCGGACACGGATGACGCCGGACCGTTCCAGTTCCGCTCGTACCGGATCGTCGACGGCGAGGTCACCGAGGAGCCCGTCGAGATCGTCTGAGAGACTCACGGCTGAACCAGGGCGGCAGGACCCAGGAAGCCGGTGCGAAACCGGCGCGGTCCCGCCACTGTGACCAAGCTCCGCTTGGCAGCCAGGAACTGACCTGCCGCCCTTCTCCCACCAGCCAGGGGACGCGGAAATCCCCCGGAGGAGGCCCAGTCGTGTCTGCCCTGTCCCGGCGCCGCCGTGCGCTCACAACACCCGCCCTCATATCCGCCGTGACCGCCGTACTGCTCCCGCTCACCGCCTGCGGCACCACCGCGGAGACCACGGACCCGGCGGACGGCAAGCCCGCCGCGAAGGCCGCGCCCGGCTTCCCGTACACCGTCACCAACTGCGGTGTGACGACCACCTACCAGGCGCCGCCGAAGCGTGTGGTCACCATGAACCAGCACGTCACCGAGATCATGCTCGCGCTCGGCCTGGAGAACTCCCTCGTCGGCACCGCCTACCTGGACGACCGGATCCTCCCCGCCTACGAGAAGGCGTACAAGAGCGTCCCCGTCCTCTCCGCGGAGTACCCCTCCAAGGAGAAGCTGCTCGCGGCCAACCCCGACTTCGTCTACGGCGGATACGCCAGTGCCTTCGACGCCAAGGACGGCCGGAGCCGCGACGACCTCAAGGCCTCCGGTATCGGGACCCGGCTCAATCTGGAGAGCTGCGCCGACGGCGGCAGGTCCGCGTCCCCGTCCGCCTCCACGTCCATGGACGAGGTCTACCGGGAGATCGAGGAGACCGGCCGCACCTTCGGCGTCCAGGACCGCGCCGAGAAGTGGATCGCGGACGCCCGCACCACCGTCGCGTCCACCGCCGACGGGCTGAAGGGCGTCGAACCGCTCTCCGTCTTCGTCTACGACAGCGGCGACAAGACCGCGTTCACCGCGGGCGGCAGGGGCATCGGCAACGAGCTGATCGAGCTGGCCGGCGGGCGCAATGTCTTCGCCGACCTCGACAAGCCCTTCGGCGACGCCACCTGGGAAGAGGTCGTCGCGCGCGAGCCCGATGTCATCGTGATCTACGACTACGGCTCCACCACCGTCGCGCGGAAGAAGAAGCGACTGCTGGAAGACCCGGTGCTCAAGGACGTACCGGCCGTCAGGAACCAGCGCTTCGCGGTCATGCCCCTCTCGGACGTGGTCCTCGGCGTACGGGCCCCCGCCGCCGTCGGACGGCTCGCCGCCCAGCTCCACCCCGAGTCCGTGAAGTAAGCCGCCGTGACCCGCGCCACCGCGCCCGCCCGCGCCCACGGGCGGCTCCGCCACACCCTGGTGCTCGGCGCTCTCGCCGCCGCCCTCGCCGTCGCCGTCGTCGCGGGCCTCGCCCTCGGCTCCGTACGGATCCCGCCCGGTCAGGTGATCACGATCCTGACCGGCCGCGCGGAGCCGGGCCCCTTCCGCACCATCGTGCTCGACGTACGGCTGCCGAGGGTGCTGCTCGGTGTGATCGTCGGCGCCGGGCTCGCCGTCGTCGGCGCCGTCCTCCAGGCGCTCGTACGCAACCGGCTCGCCGACCCCTTTCTGCTCGGCATCTCCTCCGGCGCCTCCACCGGCGCCGTGCTGGTCCTCGTCCTCGGCATCGGCGGCGGGGTGACCACCACCGTCGCGATGCCGGCCGCCGCCTTCGCCGGGGCGCTCCTCGCGCTGGCGCTGGTGTACGGCCTGGCCCGGCGCGGCTCCACGATGACCGGCGGCGGGCTCGTGCTCGCGGGCGTCGCCGTCTCGTACATCCTCTCCGCGCTCACCACGCTCATCCTGGTCGTCTCCGCCAGGCCCGAGCACTTCCAGGAGGCGCTGTACTGGTCGCTGGGCGGCCTCGGCAGCGCCCGCTGGGCCACGCTCGTACCGCCCGCCATCGCGCTCACCGCCGGGACCGCACTGCTCATCGCGCTGGCCAGACCGCTCGATCTGCTGCTGGCGGGGGAGGAGGGCGCGACCGTGCTCGGTCTCGACACCTCACGCTTCCGCGCCGCGGTCTTCGTCCTCGCCTCCCTGGTCACCGCGGTGATGGTGGCCGCGAGCGGGGCGGTCGGCTTCATCGGGCTGCTGGCACCGCACGCCGCCCGGATGGCCGTCGGCGCCGGTCACCGCGCGCTGCTGCCCGTCGCGGCGCTGGGCGGGGCGTTCGTCCTCGTCGTCGCCGATCTCGCGGCCCGTACGGTCGCCGCGCCCCAGGACATCCCCGTCGGGGTGCTCACCGCGCTCACCGGCGGGCCGCTCTTCCTGTGGCTGATGCGCCGCCGCCCGGAAGGAGCACCCGTATGAGCGCCGCCACGAGCGCCTCGCGGCCGCCGTCAGGACCGGCGGCGCCGCCCGCCGTACCCGCCGCCGAGCTGCGCGTCGAAGGACTGTCGTACGAGACCGGCGGCCGGCTGCTCGTCGACCGCGCCGAGCTGACCGCCGCCCCCGGCGAGACCATCGGACTCGTCGGCCCCAACGGCAGCGGCAAGACCACCCTGCTCCGCTGTGTGTACGGCACGCTCCGCCCCACGGCCGGACACGCCCTCCTCGACGGCGGCGATCTGCACACCATGACCGCCAAGGCACGGGCACGCCGGGTCGCCACCGTGCCCCAGGACAGCCGGCTCGACTTCGAGCTGACCGTCCGTGAGGTCGTCGCCATGGGCCGCTCGCCGCACAAACGCTTCTGGGAGGCCGACACGGCCGCCGACACGGCCCTCACCGACGCCGCCCTCGAACGGGCCGGGATCGCCGCCCTCGCGGACCGGGACTTCCCCTCGCTGTCCGGCGGCGAACGGCAGCGCGCGCTCATCGCACGCGCCCTGGTCCAGCGCCCGGCCCTGCTCGTACTCGACGAACCGACCAACCATCTCGACATCCGGCACCAGCTCGATGTCCTCACGCTGATCAGAGGATCGGGCACGACCAATCTGCTCGCCCTGCACGATCTCAACCTCGCCGCGTACTACTGCGACCGTATCCATGTGCTCCAGGGCGGCCGGATCGTCGCCTCCGGAACGCCGCGCTCCGTACTGACCCCCGAGTTGCTCGCGACGGTCTACGGGGTGACGGCCGAGGTCACCACCCATCCCGTCACCGGCGCCCCCACGGTCGTCTATCTCCCGCCGTCCGCCTGACGAACACCATTCGTCCACCGTACGAGAACGCGTACCGGGACGCCGGGCGGGAATCGATACGATGAACCCATGGTTTTCACCGACGTGAGCGACAAGACGCCGAGCACCCCGCTGCTCGTGGCGCGGCTGCACGTCGACCTGTGCCGCCTCGCCAGCGCCATCTGTCCCGACAGCGCCGCCGGCTGAGCGACAGCCCCCGAGCGCTGCCCCGCCGTACTCGCACCACCCCCTCGCGCGGGGGCCCGAGCCGCGCGCCCGTCACGCCGTCTCCCGACAGGAGCCCATGTCATGGCCATCGAGGTCCGCATCCCGACCATCCTCCGTACCTACACCGACGGCGCGAAGGCCGTCGAGGGCACCGGCGACACGCTCTCCGAGTTGTTCGCCGACCTCGAGACCCGGCACGCCGGTATCCGGGAGCGGCTCATCGACCCGGCCGCGAACAACCAGCTCCGCCGGTTCGTGAACGTCTACCTCAACGACGAGGACGTCCGCTTCCTCGACGGCGTCTCCACCGAGCTCGCCGACGGCGACAGCGTGACGATCCTGCCCGCGGTGGCCGGCGGCGCGCTCGAAGCGATCCCGGCCTGATGCGCTACGACTCCCCGCTGGCGGCGGTCGGCAACACCCCTCTGGTACGGCTCCCGAGGCTGTCGCCCTCGGACGACGTGCGGATCTGGGCCAAGCTGGAGGACCGCAACCCGACCGGCTCCGTCAAGGACCGGCCCGCCCTCCATATGGTCGAGCAGGCCGAGAAGGACGGACGGCTCACCCCGGGCTGCACCATCCTGGAGCCCACCAGCGGCAACACCGGTATCTCACTCGCCATGGCGGCCAGGCTCAAGGGCTACCGCATCGTCTGCGTCATGCCGGAGAACACCTCCCGGGAGCGCCGCGACCTGCTGGCGATGTGGGGCGCCGAAATCATCTCGTCCCCGGCGGCGGGCGGCTCCAACACGGCGGTACGGGTCGCCAAGGAGCTGGCGGCCGAGAACCCCTCGTGGGTGATGCTCTACCAGTACGGGAACCCCGACAACGCGGGCGCGCACTACGCCACCACGGGTCCCGAGATCCTCGCCGACCTGCCGTCCGTCACCCACTTCGTGGCGGGGCTCGGTACGACGGGCACGCTGATGGGCGTCGGCCGCTTCCTGCGCGAACAGAAGCCCGACATCAAGATCGTCGCCGCCGAGCCGCGCTACGACGATCTCGTCTACGGGCTGCGCAACCTCGACGAGGGGTTCGTGCCCGAGCTGTACGACGCGTCCGTACTCACCACCCGTTTCTCCGTCGGCTCGGCCGACGCGGTCACCCGTACCCGTGAACTCCTCCAGCAGGAGGGCATCTTCGCGGGCGTCTCGACCGGCGCCGCGCTGCACGCGGCGATCGGCGTCGGGCGCAAGGCGGTCAAGGCCGGGGAGAGCGCCGACATCGTCTTCGTCGTCGCGGACGGCGGCTGGAAGTACCTCTCGACGGGCGTCTACACGGCGGCCACCACGGAAGAGGCGATCGAGACACTGCACGGCCAGCTCTGGGCGTAGAGCGAACACGGCCCCAGGGCGATCCGGGGCCGGCGATCCGGGGCCGGTGATCCCGGTCCGCGTCTACGGGGCGTGATCCGGGCCGTACCTGGTGCTGACTCCGGGCCGTACACGGACGTGACCCGGGGCCGGTTCCGGGCACGGCCGTCCGACGACGCCCCCCCGCACCCCCCGATTTCCGGACCCGCCCCCGGCCCCCCGCCCGATCCGGGCCGGGGGCCGGACGCGTGTACGGGGCCCGCCGGCCCCGTCGTCACCCCGTCGTCACCGTCCATCCGAACCGGTGACAGCGCAGGTGAGTTCTCCCACAACGGACCGCTGTGGAGGAGCGACCAGCCGTTTCGCGCTTTACGCTCGACAAACCGCACAACCCCCGTCGCCCCCCTTCCACGCCACGGAGGTTCACGCTCCATGAAGCTCACCGTCGTCGGCTGTTCGGGCTCGTTCCCCTCCGCGGGATCGGCCTGCTCCAGCTACCTCCTAGAGGCCGACGGCTTCCGGCTGCTCCTCGACATGGGTAATGGCGCCCTTGGCGAGTTGCAGCGCCATGTTGGTCTCTACGACCTCGACGCCATCTTCCTCAGCCATCTCCACGCGGACCACTGCATCGACATGTGCGGCTATTTCGTGGCCCGCTACTACCGGTTCGACGGCGGACGCTGCGACGCCATCCCGGTGTACGGGCCCGAGGGCACCGAGCAGCGCCTCACCACGGCCTACGCGGACACCCCGACGGACAAGTCCATGAGCGAGGTCTTCGACTTCCACACGCTCAAGCCGGGCTCCTTCGACATCGGCCCCTTCGCGGTCCGGACGGAGAAGGTCGCGCACCCCATAGAGACCTTCGCCATCCGTATCGAGCACGGCGGCCGGTCCCTCACCTACTCCGGTGACACCGGTGTCTGCGAGCCACTGGTCGAGTTGGCCGAGAACACGGATCTCTTCCTGTGCGAGGCGGCCTTCACCTACGGCAAGGAGGACATCCCCGGCCTCCATCTCAACGGCCGCGAGGCCGGCGCCCACGCCGCCCGCGCCCGTGCGCGCCGGCTCGTCCTCACGCATATCCCGCCCTGGACGGACGGCGAGCAGAATCTCTCCGATGCCCGCGAGGTGTACGGAGGCCGCGCGGAACTCGCCGTTCCCGGTGCCGTGTACGACATCTGACCGGCCGCCAGGCCCCGGCCACCTGTCCCGACGTGGCCGACTTGTCTGATATGGCCGACCTGTCCGACCGTCCGGTCTGTCGGACCTGTCCGACAGCTTGTCCGTGCCGATGAACCGTGGGCCCCGCCGTTCCTGACAACGGCGGGGCCCACGGGGTTTTGCGGCACGAGCGGCACGAGCGGTACAGGAGCCGGTACGGGCGTACGGGACCCGGTACGGGGCGTGCGGGACCGGTACGTGCCTACTTCGCCTCGGCCTTCCGGAGTTCGGCGAGTTCCTCGTCGGACTCGCGGCCCGGCGTCGGAATGTTGAACTTGACGATCGCGAAGCGGAACACCGCGTAGTAGACGACCGCGAAGCAGAGGCCGACCAGCGCCAGCCCCCATGGATTCGTCGCGATGCCGAGGTTGAGGAAGAAGTCGACCGCGCCCGCCGAGAAGCCGAATCCGTCCTTCATCCCGAGCGCCCAGGTCAGCGCCATGGAGACACCGGTCAGCACCGCGTGGATCGCGTACAGCGCCGGCGCGATGAACATGAAGGTGAACTCGATCGGCTCCGTCACACCGGTGACGAACGCGGTGAGCGCCAGCGAGAGCATCATGCCGCCGACGACCTTGCGGCGCTCGGGACGGGCACAGTGGGTGATCGCGAGACAGGCCGCGGGCAGGGCGAACATCATGATCGGGAAGAAGCCGGTCATGAACTGCCCGGCCGTCGGGTCGCCCGCGAGGAAGCGGTTGATGTCACCGCTCCTGCCCTCGTACGTACCGGCCTGGAACCAGGGGAACGAGTTCAGCAGATGGTGCATACCGACGGGGATCAGCGCGCGGTTGGCGACCCCGAAGATGCCCGCGCCGACCGCGCCCGAGCCGACCAGCCACTCGCCCAGATTGTGCAGACCCGTACCGAGGACCGGCCAGATGTAGCCGAAGACGATACCGATGATCAGACCGGCGAAGGCCGAGAGGATCGGCACCAGCCGGCGCCCGCCGAAGAAGCCCGCCCAGTCCGGCAGCTTCGTCCGGTAGAACCTCTGGTACAGCAGGGCGACGACGATGCCCATGACGACACCGCCGAGGACCTTGGCGTCGACGGGCGCGTCCGTCATGACGATCTTGCCGTCCACCACCGTCGCCACCTGCTCCAGATTGGAGTCGGTGAAGGTGCCCAGGACGTTCTTGAAGACCAGATAGCCGGTGACGGCGGCCAGCGCGGTCGAACCGTCCGACTTCTTGGCGAAGCCGATCGCGATGCCGACGGCGAAGAGCAGCGGCATGTTGTCCAGGATGGCGTTGCCGCCCGCCGCCATAAAGCCCGCGATCTTGGTGATGAACGCCGGGAACGACTCGCGGCCGAGCATGTCGTCGTTGCCGAGGCGCACCAGCAGGGCACCGGCCGGCAGCACGGCGACCGGCAGCATCAGACTGCGTCCGATGCGCTGCATCACCGCCATCGCCCGGCTGCTCCGCCGCGCCGCGGGGTCCTTCTTCGCCGCGGGGGCGACGTCGGCCGTACTCATCAAGCTCCTCCAACCGGTGCCCGGATGCGGCGCGCAAGGCCACGTGGTCTACACCACTCAGTGGTGTAGACCTGTTCTAACACGGCAGGGGTTGTACAAGGAACCTGCGAAAACTGTGGCCTGGACCATAGCGGGCGCCGCCCGGGAGTTCCGCGACATCACGGCGGCACCTCACGGCGGCACCTCACGGCGGCACCTCACGGCGGCACCTCACGGCGGCACCTCACGGCGGCGCATCATGGCGGCGGACCCCTCCCCGCTCATGCGCGTGCTCACCCGTTCAGCGCGTGCTCACCCGCTCACGCCTTGGTGTTCTGCTGCTCCGTCTCCTCCTCCAGCTCCTCGGGCTCCCGCCCCGGCGTCGGAATGTCGAAGAGCGTGATCGCGGCACGGAAGACCACGTAGTACACCACCGCGAAACAGCACCCGATCGGAATGATCAGCCAGGGCTTGGTGTCGAGATGCCAGTTCACGACATAGTCGATCAGACCGGCCGAGAAGCTGAAGCCCGCGTGCACCCCCAGCCCCCAGGTGATCGCCATCGACGCCCCCGTCAGCAGCGCGTGCGCTCCGTACAGCAGTGGCGCCGCGAACATGAAGGAGAACTCCAGGGGCTCGGTCACCCCCGTGACGAACGAGGTCAGCGCGACGGAGAACATCAGCCCGCCGATCCGCTTGCGGTGCTCGGGGCGCGCGCAGTGCGCGATGGCGAGTGCGGCGGCCGGCAGCCCGAACATCATGACCGGGAAGAACCCCGACATGAACTGGCCCGCCGTGGGGTCCCCGGCGAAGAACCGCGTCAGATCGCCCATGACGACGGTGCCGTCGGGCTTGGTGTACGTACCGGCCTGGAACCAGAAGAAGGTGTTCAGGAACTGGTGCAGACCGATCGGGATGAGCAGCCGGTTGGCGAACCCGAAGATGCCCGCCCCCCACGCGCCCAGATCGATGAGCAGCTTGGCGAACGCGGTCAGCCCGTCCCCGACCGGCTCCCACAGCAGCCCGAAGGCCACCCCGAGAAGCGTGCAGAGGAACGCCATCAGGATCGGCACCAGACGGCGGCCGTTGAAGAAGCCGAGCCAGTCGACCAGCCTCGTACGGTGGAAGCGCTGCCAGACGACCGCCGTGAGCAGCCCGATCAGAATGCCTCCGAGCACACCGGGGTTCTGCGGGATGCCGTCGGGCCGGTCCCTGGTCACCGAGCCGCCGACCGGGAAGGCGGCCAGGACGCCGTGGTAGACGAGAAAGCCGACCACCGCCGCGAGCGCTGTCGAGCCGTCCGCCTTCTTGGCGAAACCGATCGCCACCCCGATGCAGAAGAGCAGCGGCAGACCGAACGCCCCGTCCAGGATCGCGCCGCCGCCCAGGCTGAGCACCTTGGCGGTCCTGTCCCAGAACGGGCCGTGCAGATAGGCGGAGAACAGATTCCCGAGGCTGACCAGCAGCCCCGCGGCCGGCAGGGTGGCCACCGGGAGCTGAAGGCTCCGGCCGATCTTCTGAAGCCCCTGGAACAGCCCGTTCCACCACTTCCCGCGCGGCCCCGCCCGCCCGGACCGGGGCGCTGGCGTGCTGTCGGCGCTCATCGGCGTCCTTCCGTTGTGCCGCGACGGCGCGCGCCCCGGCCCCCAACTGGTGTAGACCAGTCGCGATAGGCTTCCGGAACCGGCCTCGGGCAGGGTGCCGGTGATCGTCATCATTGGGTACGCGGTGAAGGTGCGCCCGCGAAGATGGTCCAACTGTGCGTTACCGTGACGAAACGGAACGGGCGCGGCGGAGCGGACCGACCGGAGACGAGCCGGAGCTTTTCGACCGTCACGACAGTCAGGGAGAGAGATATGGCCACCAAGGCGGAGAAGATCGTCGCCGGACTCGGCGGACTCGACAACATCGAGGAGATCGAAGGCTGCATCACCCGCCTCCGCACCGAGGTCGTCGACCCCGACCTCGTCGACGAGACCGCGCTCAAGGCCGCGGGAGCCCATGGAGTCGTCAAGATGGGCACCGCGATCCAGGTGGTCATCGGCACGGACGCGGACCCCATCGCGGCCGACATCGAAGACATGATGTGAAGCGCTTCCCGCTCCGGGGGACGGATCCACCGCCGGGCGCCCACCAGGCCCGACGATGAACCGGGACCCCGGGGGAAAGCGCGTGCCGATAGGCTCGCGGCATGTCACGAATCGACGGCCGCACCCCCGAACAGCTCCGTCCCGTCACCATCGAACGCGGATGGAGCAAGCACGCCGAGGGCTCCGTCCTCATCTCCTTCGGTGACACCAGGGTCTTCTGCACCGCCTCGGTCACCGAAGGCGTCCCGCGCTGGCGCAAGGGCAGCGGCGAAGGCTGGGTCACCGCCGAGTACTCGATGCTCCCCCGCTCCACCAACACCCGCGGCGACCGCGAATCCGTACGCGGCAAGATCGGCGGCCGTACCCACGAGATCAGCCGCCTCATCGGCCGCTCGCTGCGCGCCGTGATCGACTACAAGGCGCTCGGCGAGAACACCATCGTCCTCGACTGCGATGTCCTCCAGGCCGACGGCGGCACCCGCACCGCGGCGATCACCGGCGCGTATGTCGCACTCGCCGACGCCGTCGCCTGGGCCCAGGGCAAGAAGATCATCAAGCCCGCCCGGCGCCCCCTCACCGGCACGGTCGCCGCCGTCAGCGTGGGCATCGTCGACGGCGCGCCCCTCCTCGACCTCTGCTACGAGGAGGACGTCCGCGCCGAGACCGACATGAACGTCGTCTGCACCGGCGACGGCCGCTTCGTGGAGGTCCAGGGCACCGCCGAGGCCGAGCCCTTCGACCGCAAGGAACTCAACGCCCTCCTCGACCTAGCCACCGCGGGCTGCACCGACCTGGCGGCACTCCAGCTCTCGGCCCTGGAACAGACCCTGTAAGCAGCGTCCACGGGGGCGGCGGGCCACATCCACGGGGGCGGGCGGGCCGCGTCCGCGAGGGCGGCGGGCGCGGCCGGTGCCAGCTCCGGTACGCGCCGGTGCCAACTCCGGTACGCGGAAGGGCAACCGGGAGGACCCGCGGCGCGTCTCCCAGCGCACGGGCCCACGGACCGAACCGTGCGCCCGCCCGCACCCTGGGGAGGAACCCGCGCCATGCCCGCGCCCATACGCCGACGCCGTATCACCCTGGCCCTCGCCGCCGCAGCCCTGGCCCTGCCGCTCACCGCCGGCTGCGGAGCCCTCGACAAGGCGATGGACTGCGTGGCTGCCGCCGACGCCATCGCCGGCAGCGTCAGCAATCTGGAACAGGCCGTCTCCAACGTCGGGGACAACCCGCTCAAGGTCGACGAGGCCCTCGACGACATCGACGCCGAGCTCGACAGCCTCAAGGACAAGACAGACAACGCCGACCTCGGCAAGGCCGTCGGCGACCTCGGCAAGGGGGTCGACAGCGTCCGCACGGCCATCGAGAACGGCGACAACACCCCCGACCTCACGCCCGTCTCCGATGCGGCGGCCGAGATCGGCAACATCTGCACCCCGTGACGGACACTCCGCACGGGACCGGATACTGAGGGCATGACCCGTCTCATCCTCGCCACCCGGAACGCCGGGAAACTCACCGAACTCCGGGCCATCCTCGCCGACGCGGGTCTGCCCCACGACCTCGTCGGCGCGGACGCGTACCCCGGCGTCCCCGATGTCAAGGAGACCGGCGTCACCTTCGCCGAGAACGCGCTCCTCAAGGCCCACGCCCTCGCCGACACCACCGGCCTCCCCGCCGTCGCCGACGACTCCGGCCTCTGTGTCGACGTCCTCGGCGGCGCGCCCGGCATCTTCTCCGCCCGCTGGGCGGGCACCCACGGCGACGACACGGCGAACCTGAACCTGCTGCTCGCCCAGCTCTCCGACATCGATGCCCCCCACCGCGCGGCCCACTTCGCCTGCGCGGCAGCCCTGGCCCTCCCGGACGGCACGGAACGCGTCGTGGAGGGCCGCCTCCCCGGCACCCTCCGTACCTCCCCCACCGGCACAGGCGGCTTCGGCTACGACCCGATCCTCCAGCCCGACGGCGACACCCGCACCTGCGCGGAACTGACCCCCGCCGAAAAGAACGCGATCAGCCACCGAGGCCAGGCCTTCCGCGCCCTGGTCCCGGCGATCCGTGAACTGCTGGGCTGACATCCAAGAGGGCCGCTCACAGGTTGTGAGCGGCCCTCTACCAGGTGCGGCCGGTGGGACTCGAACCCACATGGGCGAACCCAGAGGCACCTAAAGCCCCCGCTTATTCCAATTCAGCAACGGCCGCCAGCCATTGTCATGATAGCGGGCCGGTGCCTGGGCGGGCATGTGAGCGTGGCCTAAGTCCGCTTTTCACCCCTCTCCCGGCGGGCACCGCCCCGGCACCAGGTGGTCGTGATCGCGTGGCAGTTGGGGCACAGCAGCCGGAGGTTCTCCCGACGGTCATCGCTCCAGTCGCCGTTGATGTGATCGACCTCCAGTGTCATGGGCCTGCCCTGCCAAGCGGGACCGGTTCCGCATTCGCCGCACTGGTACGGAACGCCGATCTCATCGAGTGCCCGGCGTAACTGAACGGATCTGGTGCGCCGCCCACCGCCGTGTTTGACGAGTATGCGGTCTGCCGTTTTCGGCGGGGTCGTGCCCGGCTTTCCTCGTTGGTGTGCCTGGCCCAGGAAATGTGACGTCGAGATACCTTCCGCCGTCGTCCACTCGCGCAGCATGGCTCGCTGGGTGCCGTTGTCGGGTCGGCCGAGCCGCCGCAGTGTCTCGGCAATGGAGAGCGAATGGGCGACGGCTTCGCGAAGTGCGCCGATCTCGGGCCGCGTTCCTGTCGTGAAGCCGCCGCATTGGCGGAAGTGCGAGATATCTATCTCGAAGTGGGCGAAGCGGCGCAACAAGTACCGCTTGAGGTGGCCGTAACGGCGTGTGCCGAAGAAAGCGATCACCTCGTTGATGTCGCCGCATCGAGCCGCGGCTTCCGTCAGCCGCTCGCGTGTGTATCGCTGGACGTCGCTCACCGGCCATCGGCCCCGATGGGTGACGGTTGGCTCGCCGCTGCTCGACGGGCCTTGCCGCGGCCACGGTAAGTGTCCGTAGTCGAATGGCAGTTGGGACACAGGATCCGGAGATTCTCGACGCGGTTGTTGCGCCAGTTCCCGTCGAGGTGGTCCACCTCGAGGGGGAGCGGGTGCCCGCGCCATCGTGCCGCGCAGCCGCAGAGCGCACAGCGCTCTTCCACGCCGAGTCCGAGCAGCGCTCGCTTCAGCTGCGAACTGGGGGTACGGCGCGCCTGTGCCGAGTTTTCCTCGACCAGGATCTCCGCGGGTGACCGACGGCGCCGGTTGCCGCGCATGTTCTCTTTGCGTACCTGCGGCGTGAAGTGCGAGGTGTCGATACCCAGGGCTTTGACCCGGCGACTGATGTGAGTGTGCTGACCGCCTACGAGTTCAACGCCGAGACGGCGTAGCACTTCGTGCATATTCGTCGAGGCCGTGACAGCGGATTCGAGGATCTCCCTGGTCCACCGGGCGGCTTCGCGTTCGAAGTGCGAGGTGTCGACATCCAGCTTCTTCATCCGCTCGGATATGTACTTGCGTCGCGACGCATGCTTCGGATCGACCCCGAGCTTCGTCAGTGCCTCCGACAGTGTTTTTGACGAACGTGCCGCCTCCATGAGGCGCTCTCGTGTGTACGGGCTCACCGGCACGGTGGTTCGTTCCCCTCTGTCCGGCCGCGCGTTCGCGGCGTCGTACTGACCAACGAACCGGATATCGGATGGTCACGTCCGGAAAACGGAACGGCCCGCACCGGGGCGGGCGATGCGGGGTGAAGGGGGTGTGGGTCAGAACTCGCGCCGCGGGGGCCGGGCTTGGGGCAGGGCCAGGGCTTCCGCCTCCGTCGCCACCGACGGAGGCGAGCCCGGCAGCGGGCTTCGGGACGTCTCCTTCATCAGGGTCACCGCCACCACCCCGACCAGCGCCGCCGCCATCGCGTAGTACGCCGGCGTCAGATTGCTGCCGGTGAGACCGATCAGGGCCGTGATCACCAGCGGGGTCGTACCGCCGAAGAGGGATACGGAGACGTTGTAGCCCACGGAGAGCGCGCCGTAGCGGACCTCCGTCGGGAACAGGGCCGGGAGCACCGCCGACATCGTGCCGAGCAGGCAGACCAGCGACAGGCCCAGCATCAGCACGCCCGCGGTGATCGCCGGGACGCTGCCCTGGCCGATCAGGACGAAGGCCGGAAGCGAGAGGAAGAAGAAGCCGAGCATGCCCGTCATCAGCAGCGGCTTGCGGCCGAAGCGGTCACTGAGCACGCCGATCCGGTTGATGATCAGCAGCAGGAACGCCATCACGCCCAGCAGGATGAGCAGTCCATGGGTGTTGCTGTAGCCCAGCTCGTCGGAGAGATACGTCGGCATGTACGACAGGAGCATGTAGTCCGTGACGTTGTACGCGCCGACCAGCGCCACGCACAGGATCAGCGTCCGCCAGTACCCCCGGAAGATCTTCGCCAGATCCCCCCGGGCTGTTGTCCCCGTACGGGCGGACGCCCGGTCCGGCGTCCGGTCCGGCGTTCGGTCCGCCGCCCCGCGTCCCGCCCCGTGCCCCGCCTCGCGCCCCGTCCCGCCCCCGGCCCGCGCCGCCCCGGCGGCCCCCGCGCTCCCCGACCGCAGCTCCCGGAACGCGGGCGTCTCGTCGAGCCGTAGCCGCAGATACAGACCGACCAGCCCCAGCGGGCCCGCGGCCAGGAACGGCACCCGCCATCCCCACGCCTCCATCGCGTCCGCTCCGGCCCAGGCGTGGAGCGCGGTGACCAGACCCGCCGCGCCGATGTATCCCGAGAGGGTGCCGAATTCCAGGAAGCTGCCGTAGTACCCCCGGCGCTTGTCGGGCGCGTACTCCGCGATGAACGTGGAAGCCCCGCCGTACTCGCCGCCGGTGGAGAACCCCTGGACCAGCCGGAAGAAGATCAGCAGGACCGGCGCCCAGAAGCCGATCGCCGCGTAGGAGGGGATCAGGCCGATGGCGAAGGTGCCGATCGCCATCATGATCATCGTCAGCGCGAGCACCTTCTTGCGCCCGATCCTGTCACCCATGGGGCCGAAGACCATGCCCCCGACCGGGCGTACGAGAAAGGCGACGGCGAAGGTCGCGAAGGACGAGAGCAACTGGACCGTGGAGCTCTCGGACGGGAAGAAGACATGTCCGAGCGTCGCCGCCAGATAGCTGTAGATGCCGAAGTCGAACCACTCCATGGCGTTGCCCAGCGCCGCGGCCCTGACGGCCCGTCCGACCGCGCGCTCGTCGGTGACGATGACGGTGGTGTCGGACCGGTGGCGCGGCGTGTGACCCGCGACCGCTTCGGCGTCGGCCTCCTCGTCGTGCTCGTGGCCGGCCATGGCGCGGATCCCTTCCTCGGGCAAACGTGTGCGAACGCGTCCAAGGAACCTTCCGCGCCGCCACAGCGATGGCAAACCGGGGTCCCACTCACGTGGGACCCCGGTCGGATGTCACGCGGTCCCGGTGCCGGATACCGTCAGATATCGAGATCAGGCACCGGGATCAGATACCGAGATCCTTGATGATCTTCGCCACATGGCCGGTCGCCCGCACGTTGTAGAACGCGTGCTCGACCTTGCCCTCCTCGTCGACGACGATCGTGGAGCGGATCACGCCGGTCACGGTCCTGCCGTACGACTGCTTCTCGCCGAAGGCCCCGTAGCTCTCCAGAATCCCCTTGGCCGGATCCCCGACCAGCGTGACCTTGAGGTTCTCCTTCTCACGGAACTTCGCCAGCTTCTCCGGCTTGTCGGGTGACACCCCGATCACGTCGTACCCGGCGTCGGCCAGCAGACCGAGGTTGTCCGTGAAGTCGCAGGCCTGCTTGGTGCAGCCGGGGGTGAGGGCGGCGGGATAGAAGTAGACGATGACCTTGCGGCCCTTGTGGTCCGCGAGCGAGACGTCGTTGCCGTCCGCGTCGGGCAGGGTGAAGGCGGGGGCGGTGTCGCCGGGCTTGAGTCGCTCGCTCATGGTTCTCCTCGATGGAGGTCGGGTGTACGTGGCCGAGCGTAATCGGGGGTGCCGTCGGGTGCGGCGACGGCGAAGCTGACAGACTGTCGAGGAAGTACTGCTGAAGTACTGACGAAGGACTACCGGACACGACGACGGAGGCAGCGCGGTGTCGGATTCCAGGACCCCGGCGCAGATCGAGGCGGACATCGTCCGCAGGCGCGGGCAGCTCGCCGAGACGCTGGACGAGATCGGGGTGCGGGTGCACCCGAAGACGATCGTCGGTGACGCGAAGGCCCGGGTGGTCTCCAGTGTGGATCACACGGCCGGACGCGCGTTCGTCGCCGTGAACAGGGTGGTGTCGGGGGCACGGGCCCCGTTCATCGGACTGGACGGCGGACCACGGCTGGAGCGGCTGGTCCCGGTGGCGCTGATCGCCGTCGGGGTCGTGGGTCTGCTCGCGGTGTCGATGCGGCGGCGCAAGGACTGACGGCGCCGAGGCCCATGGCGCGGGGACGACGGCGCGGGGGCTGACGGCGCGGGACACCGACGGGTCCGGGCCCGGCAGGGCCGGACGGGGTCCGCGGCCGGTGTACGGCTTGCTTACCCCTATGGCGTACGGCACGGACGTAAGCAGGTAGGTTCTGGGTTGTGAGCGAGAACCCCCGCAACCAGCACGACAAACTGCCCATCCGTATGCTCCATGACCGTGTCCTGGTCAGAACGGACATCCCGGAGGGCGAACGGCGCTCGTCCGGCGGCATCGTCATTCCCGCGACAGCGGCGGTCGGCCGGCGGCTGGCCTGGGCCGAGGTGGTGGCCGTGGGGCAGAACGTACGGACGGTGGAGCCGGGGGACCGGGTGCTGTACGACCCCGAGGACCGGGCCGAGGTCGAGGTGCGCGGGGTGGCGTACGTACTGATGCGGGAGCGCGATCTGCACGCGGTCGCCGCCGACCGGTTCGAGGGTTCCGAGGACTCCACCGGGCTCTATCTGTAGTCGGTCACCGGCCATCGGCCGCCGGTCGCCGTCCCCCGCTCCAGGCCGTCCCCGCGACGGGTCGGGGCGACGCCGGGCCGGGGCGACGCCGGTCGGCACCCGGTCATCCGTCCAGAGCGGCGAGTCTTCCGCGGTCCGGGCGGCCGCCCGTCTCCCGCCCCGAGCCGTTCGCTTCCTCGCGACGGACTCCTCCGCGGCGGGCTCCCCTGCGGCGGGCCTCTCCGCGACCGGTTCCTTCTCCGCCGGTCCCTCCGCCGCCAGCTCCTCCGCCGCCGGCGCGTCGGCCCCGGGCGCCGCGCCCGATGACGCCTTGGGTCGTGCCGATGTCGGCGGTTCCGTCGCTGGAGCCGACGCCTCCCGGGACGGAACCGCCGCTCACACCGTGCAGCTGCGACGACTGCCCCTGTGCTGCCTGAGCCTGCCCCTGGAACTGTCCCTGGCCCGGTGTCCGGCCCGTACGGTCCGGGCGCGCCTGGGACCCCTGGTGCCCTCCCGTGACAGGGGCGCCGCCACCGTTTCCGCCCGTCGGGCCATGGGCCGGGACTCCGGGCCGGGCGACGGACCAGTCCTCCGACTGCCCCGGTGACTCCGGCTCCTGCCCCTGCTCCCCGTCGCCGTCCCCGGAACCGGACCCGTCCCCCTCCGGCCGGTCCCCGATGTCGCCCGGCGCTCCGCCGCCGAATTCGCCGAACGGATCGGACCCGTCCTCCGGGGAGAACATCTCCTCGGCGCCGTTGTCCAGCCGCAGGTCGAAGTCCTCGCTCTGGGTGTCCCTGAGGGCGGTGGCCGTGAACCGGCCCCAGATCTCCGCCGGCGGTCCGCCGCCGTTGATACGGTCCTGGCCCAGCGCCCCGTACAGCGGTCTCTGCGCCGCGGTCTTGGGATCGGCGCCCATCATCGCGACGACCGTGGCCAGGTCCGGGGTGTAGCCGGCGAACCAGGCCGCCTTGTCGTCCTCCGCCGTGCCCGTCTTGCCCGCGGCGGGACGGCCCGCCGAGAGGGCCGCGGTGCCCGTGCCGCCCTCGACGACTCCGCGCAGCACCGCGGTGGTGGTGTCGGCGGCCTCGCGGCTGATGACCTGCCGGGGTTCCTGGTGGGGCAGATCGATCTTCGTACCGTTTCTGCTGATCTTCTGGACCAGTGTGTAGGTGCCGTGTCTGCCGTGGTTGGCGAGCGTCGCGTACGCCTTCGCCATGTCGAGCACGCTGGCGCTGGCCGGGCCGAGCGCGATGGAGGGGGAGGCCCTCAGATCGGGCGTGTTGCTGGGCAGACCGAGGGCGATGGCGGTGTTTCTGACGGTGGCGGGGCCGATGTCCTGGGCGAGTTGCGCGTAGACGGCGTTGACGGACTTGTCGGTGGCCTCGCGGAGTGAGACGGGACCGTAGTTGATGTGGTCCTCGTTCGCCGGGGCGTAGCCGGTGGGCCCGTCCACGCCCTCGACCATGCGCTCGTTGTTGCCGTCGTAGACGGTGTTGGGGGTGATGGGCTCCCCGTACCGGGTCCGGGAGTTGTTCTCGACGGCGGCGGCGAGGACGAAGGGTTTGAAGGTGGAGCCGACCTGGTAGTCGCGGCGGGTGGCGTTGTTGACGTACTGCTTGGTGTAGTCGATCCCGCCGTACATGGCGACGACCTTGCCGGTCGCGGGGTCGATGGAGACGCCTCCGACGCGGACGTTGCGGTCGGCGGCGCGGCCGGTGTCGAGACGGCTGAGGACGATGTCCTGGACGGCCTCGCCGAAGGCGTCCTGCTTCTCCCGCTCCAGCGTGGTGGTGATGCGATGGCCGCCGGCGGCCAGGGTGCGCTCGTCGATGATCTTGTTGCTGACGAGATAGTCCTCGACGGCCTGGACGACATAGCCGCGCTGTCCGGAGAGCCCGCTGTTGGAGGTCCTGACCTCGTTGGGTACGGGGAAGGCGAGCGTGGCCCGGACGGCCGGGGTGAGCCAGCGCTCTTTGACCATGCCGTCGAGGACATAGTTCCAGCGGGCCTCCGCCGCCGGCCGGTTCTCCGGGTGGACGACGACGTCGAAGTCGCTGGGCGCGTTGAGCAGCGAGGCCAGATAGGCGCCCTCGGCGAGGTTGACGTCCTCGATCTCCTTGCCGTAGTAGGCCTGGGCGGCGGCCTGGATGCCGTACGCGTTGCGGCCGAAGTAGCTGGTGTTGAGATACCCCTGGAGGATGGTCTTCTTGCTCTCCTCGCGGTTGAGCTTGATGGCGATGAAGAGTTCCTTGGCCTTGCGTACGACGGTCTGTTCCTGGCCGAGGTAGTAGTTCTTGACGTACTGCTGGGTGATGGTGGAGCCGCCCTGGGTGCCCTTGCCGGTGACGGTGTTCCAGACGGCGCGGACCATGCCCTGGGGATTGACGGCGGGGTCGCTGTAGAAGCCGCGGTCCTCGGCGGCCAGTACGGCTCGCTGGACGGCCCTGGGCACCTGGGCGAGCCGGATGTTCTCGCGGTTGATCTCGCCGTCGCGGGCGATCTGGGTGCCGTCCGCGTACAGATACAGATTGGACTGGAGGGTGGCCGCGGTGTTGGCGGCCGGGATGCCGACGAGGTGGTATCCGGCGATCAGGCCGCCCCCGAGGAGCAGCGTGCCGAACAGGAGAGTGCCCAGCAGCGTCCGCCGGGTGGGGACGAGTCTGCGCAGGCCGGTACGGCGGGGACGGTCCTTTTCCCGGCTCTTCTTCCGTGGTGCCGGGAAGCGGGAGATCGTGGGGGCGGGGGCCGAGGGGTCCCGGGGGGCCCAGCCCTGCCGCTGTGACACGTCTGACACGTTTGACACGTCTGACACATCGCTCATAAGTGTGGAGACTCCTCGGCCGCGGCCGGGGGATTCGCCCTCTCCGGCATAACGGTGTCGTATCAGGCGATTCACGGCGCAGCCCCGAGAAACGCTGTGCGGCCCCATGAAGCCCCCTGAAACAGGGCCAGAACGGCTGAGCGCCGTTGGCCCGTCAGCGGGTCCCGCACCAACTCGATAACCGGTCGCGACGGCTGATCCCGGTGGACTAGGGTCGTGCGCTTTGGTGCCGGGTGCGGGGCGCCGGGCGCGGGGGCGCCCCGGGCCGGTGCCGGGTGCCGCCACTAGGGCCGGTGCGGACCAGCACAAACCGGTACAGGTCGTTACGGGCCGGTACGGACCGGCGCGGACCGGCGCGGACGATACGAGGGAGCTGAGGTGTGGTGCGGCTGTATGCCGTGGTGGCCGTGGGTGGGTTCCGGCGCTATGCCACGTATCGCGTGGCGACCTTGGCGGGAGTGTTCACCAATACGGTCTTCGGCTTCATCGTGGCGTACACCTATATCGCGCTCTGGGACGAGCGCCCGGGGCTCGGTGGTTACGGCCTCTCCCAGGCCGTCACCTATGTGTGGCTCGGTCAGGCGCTGCTGATGACCTGCGCCATGATGGGCGGCGGTTTCGAGGACGAGCTGATCGAGCGGATCCGTACGGGTGACATCGCCGTCGATCTCTACCGGCCCGCCGATCTCCAGCTGTGGTGGTTGGCCGGGGATCTCGGCCGCGCCGCGTTCCATCTGCTGGGGCGCGGGATCGTACCGATGGTGCTCGGCTCGTTCGCCTTCGAACTGGCGCTCCCCACCGATCCGCTGATCTGGCCGGCGTTCCTTCTCGCCGTGCTGCTCGGGGTCGTGGTCAGCTTCGCGATCCGCTTTCTTGTCGCGCTCTCGGCGTTCTGGCTGATGGACGGGGCCGGGGTGGCCCAGATGGCGATGCTGGCCGGGATGTTCTTCTCCGGGCTGCTGCTGCCCCTCAATGTCTTCCCCGGTCTGCTGGGCGAGGTGGCGCGGGCGCTGCCCTGGTCCTCGCTGCTCCAGGTCCCGGCGGATGTCTTCCTCGGCGTGCACACCGGATGGGATCTGGTCTGGGCGTACGCGTTCCAGGCGGGCTGGGCGCTGGCGCTGCTGGCGGTGGGGCGGCTGCTCCAGTCCGTCGCGACACGGAGGGTGGTGGTCCAGGGTGGCTGACGAAGCGGCCACGCAGGCGTCGGCGGAGGCGTCTGCGGAAACGTCCGCGCGGGCATGTGAGCAGGCGTCTGCGGAAACGTCTGCGGAACGGTGGATTCCGCGGCTCTCACGGCGGGCCGCCCTGCGGGACGGCCTCCGGGCGTACGGCCTGATCGTCGCGATGTGGATGCGTTCCACGATGGCGTACCGCGCGTCCTTCGCGATGACGGCGTTCGGGAACTTCGCGGCGACCGCCTTCGACTTCGTCGCGATCCTGCTGATGTTCGCCCATGTGGACGCCCTGGGTGGCTACTCGCTGCCGGAGGTCGCCTTTCTGTACGGGACCTCCGCGACCGCCTTCGGCCTCGCCGATCTGCTGCTCGGCTCGATGGACCGGCTGGGCAGGCGGGTGCGTGACGGCACGCTCGACACGCTGCTGCTGCGGCCCGTACCCGTACTGGCGCAGGTGGCGGCGGACCGGTTCGCGCTGCGCCGGCTCGGCCGGGTCACCCAGGGGCTGCTGGTGCTGGTCTACGCCCTGGTGGCGCTGGACATCGACTGGACGCCGGTACGGGTGCTGATGCTGCCGATGATGGTGGTGAGCGGCGCGGCCATCTTCTCGGCGGTGTTCGTGGCGGGCGCGGCGTTCCAGTTCTGGGCGCAGGACGCCGCCGAGGTGCAGAACTCGTTCACGTACGGCGGTACGACGCTGTTGCAGTACCCGCCCACGGTCTTCGGGAAGGACCTGGTGCGCGGGGTGACGTTCGTGGTGCCGCTGGCCTTCGTCAACTGGCTGCCGGCGCTGTATGTCCTGGGCCGCGAGGACCCGTTGGGGCTTCCGGACGCGGTCGCGTTCCTGCCGCCGGTGGTGGCGGGGGCGAGCTGCGCGCTGGCGGGCGTCGCGTGGCGGGCGGGGCTGCGTACGTACAGGAGTACGGGGAGCTAGGTGAGCTAGGTGAGCCAGGGGAGGTAGGGCCTGTCCTTCTGGGGCAGCTGGATCGGCTGGGTCAGCTGGGTCATTTGGATCGGGCCGATTTGAACCAGTCGGATCGGGGCGGATCGGGTCGGATCGGGGACCGGGTGGAGTGGAACGGAGCGTTGATGAGTACGAGTACGGAAGGCCTGGGCGGTGACCCGGACTTCATCGAGCTGGACGGCATCGAGAAAGTCTTCGACGTACGGCGCAGAGCGGGCCTGCTGCGCCGCGAGAAGCATCAGGTACGGGCCGTCGACGGCATCAGCTTCCGGGTGCCGCGCGGTGAGATGGTCGGCTACATCGGCCCGAACGGCGCGGGCAAGTCGACCACCATCAAGATGCTCACGGGCATTCTGACCCCGAGCGGCGGACGGCTGCGCGTCGCGGGCATCGATCCGTCCCGGGAGCGTACGCGGCTGGCGCAGCGTATCGGCGTGGTCTTCGGGCAGCGCACCACGCTCTGGTGGGATCTGCCGCTGATCGACTCGTACCAGCTGATGCACCGGATGTACCGCGTCCCCGACGCGCGGTTCCGGGTGAACCTGGAGCGGTGCGTCGAACTCCTCGATCTGGCCGCGCTGTTGGACGTACCCGTACGGCAGCTCTCGCTCGGCCAGCGGATGCGCGGCGATATCGCGGCGGCGCTGCTGCACGACCCCGAGGTGCTGTATCTGGACGAGCCGACCATCGGGCTCGATGTGGTGTCGAAGGCCAAGGTCAGGGAGTTCCTGCGGGACCTGAACGCGGAACGCGGCACGACCGTTCTGCTGACCACCCATGATCTGACGGATATCGAGCAGCTCTGCAAGCGGGTGATGGTCATCGACCACGGCCGGCTGCTGTACGACGGCGCGCTGGCCGGGCTGCACGAGGTCGGGGAGAGCGAGCGGACGCTCGTCGTCGATCTGGAGCGTGAGCTTCCGCCGGTCGAACTCCCCGGTGCGCGGACGGTCAGGGTGGAGGGGCCGCGGCAGTGGCTCTCCTTCCCCGCGACGGAGTCGGCGGCGCCGCTGGTCGCCCGGATAGCGGCGGAGTATCCGCTGGTCGATCTTTCGGTGCGGGAGCCGGACATCGAGGCGGTCATCGCGAAGATGTACGCCGATCGATCAGCTGTGTGACGCGGGCCCCGGCGGTGACTACTCTGCTGCCATGACGAGTGAACGGCCTGATCCAGGCCCCGGTTCCAGCCCTGGCTCCGGCGGCCCGGTTTCCGGCCCCGGTCCTGATACGCGTGCCTCCGATGCCGAGCGGGAGCAGATCGCGGAGCGGCTGCGCGAGGCCGTGGCCGAGGGCCGGCTCGACATGGAGGAGTTCGACGAGCGCCTGGAGGCGACGTACAAGGCGCGCACCCATGGCGAGTTGGCGCCACTGGTACGGGACCTGCCCGCGCCCGGTACGACGACGGACATGGCGCTCCCGTCCTCGTCGGGCGGCGGTGTGAGCGGCTGGTCGGACCGGATCGGCAAGGGGTCCGCCACGTCCAAGGGCGCCTTCGCGTTCTGGGGCGGATTCGGGCGCAAGGGCGCCTGGACGGTGGGCCGGACATTCACGGCGGTCGTCCTTCAGGCGGGTGGCGAGATCGATCTGCGCGAGGCGCGGTTCGAGGACCGTGATGTGGTGATCCGCTGTTTCACGATCATGGGCGGTGTCCGTGTCGTCGTGCCGCCGGACATGGATGTCGAGGTCAGGGGCTCCGGCTTCATGGGCGGCTTCGGCGAGTTGGGCGACGCCGAGGTGAGTCCCGGCTCGCCGCGGGTGATCGTCACCGGGTTCGCGCTGATGGGCGGGGTCGGGGTGGAGCGCAAGATCAGGGAGTCGGAGAAGCGCCGGCTCAAGGAGGAGCGGAAGCGGGAGCGGCTGGAGAAGAAGAGCCGCAAGGAACTGGACTGACCGGCGCACGTGGGCACTGGCGTACGTGGGCACCGGCGCTCGTGGGCGCTGGCGCTCTCGTGGGTACCGGCACACGTGGGCACTGGCGCTCTCGTGGGTACCGGCGCACGTGGGCGCTGTACGAGGCAGCGGTACGCGCCGGAGCCGGGCTCGTCCCCGTACGGCACGTAGGGCCGCCTGTACGTATCGGGCCGGGCTGGGCCGGGCGGCGGCCGGCCGTACGCCCCCAGGCCGACCCGTCGCCTCAGAGCCGGGCCCGGACCTGGCCGCCCTCCAGCGCCGCGAGATCGAGAGAGCGGCCCATCGCCTCGTAGCCCGCGTCGCTCGGGTGCAGACCGTCCCCTGAGTCGTACATCGGCCTGAGCCGGTCGGGCGCGTAAGGATCGCGCAGTACCCGGTCGAAATCCACGACGGCGTCGAAGACCCCGCCGTATCTGATCTCCTCGTTGACCCGCTCGCGTACGGACTCGGCGACGTCGCCGTATCCGCCGTACGCGCCGAAGGGCGCCAGCGTCGCCCCGATGACGCGTACCCCTTGGGCGTGCGCCTGCCGGGTCAGTTCCCTGAGCCCGGCCGTGACGGCGGCGGGGTCGGCGACACCGCCGCGCAGGATGTCGTTGACGCCGAGGTCGATGACGACGACCTTGACCCCGGCCCGGCCGAGGACATCCCGTCGGAAGCGGGAGAGCCCGCTCTCGCCGCAGCCGCGCCGCGACTGGTCGGCCAGGACCCGGTTTCCCCTGATGCCCTCGTTGAGCACGCCGATGTGCTGGTCGCGCAGCCGGGCGGCGAGCGTGTCGGGCCAGCGGTGGTTCGCGCCGTGGCGGGAGCCGTCGCCGTCGGTGATCGAGTCGCCGAGGACGACCACCGCGCCCGGCGAGTCGCGGTTGAGTACGTCGACGGCGGTGAGATAGCGCCAGAAGCCGGTCGGCTCGGTGTAGGCGGCGCCGTCGAGGTCCTCCGTACGGTCGCCATGGGCGAGGTACGAGGTCTGGAGCGCCAGCGGGTGGTAGGTGACCGGGCCGCCGGGCGCCGGGGTGTAGAGCGTGATCAGCAGATCGCCGTCGTACGGGACCGGCAGTTCCACCGGGTCGCTGACGATCTGCCCGCGTGGCGGCACGGTCACGGAGGGCTGCCGGGCGAAGGTCAGCTTCCGCATGGTGCCGGCGACGGCCTCCGCGCCGCTGTCGCTGTCGCCGCTGCTGCCGCTGCCGCTGCCGCTGTTTCCGGCTCCGTCCTTGCCGATGGCGATCGAGGCGTGGCCGATCAGCAGCGCGGTGGGGCTGTAGAGGTTGGAGAGGGTGACCCGGACACTGGTGCCGCCGATGCTGGTGTGTACGACGTTACGGATGGAGCGGCCGGGGTGGCCGGTCGATGCGCCTGGTTCGGCCCCGGCGGGGGCGGCGGCCCAGGTACCGGTCCAGGGGTCGCTGGAGACGGGCTCGGCGTTGCCGATGCGGATACGGTCCTGTGCGCCGGGTGCCCACCAGCCGTCGCCCTCGCCTCCGCCGCCCTTGCCCGTGCCCGTGCCTCCGCCCGTGCCGGCGCCGTCGAGCAGGGCGAACCCGCCGATGATGGCGCCGCATACCAGTGCCACCACCCCCATCAGCGCCCCGAGCGGCCCCCATGCGCGGAGTCTCGCCATGCCTCGGTGTCCCCTCGTGTTCTCCTGGCACCTCGCCCGGTTTCCGGTGTACGTCGGCGCAGAAGACATCATCCGGTATCGCGATCTGATAGCGCGCGGGAACTCGACGTGCGTCCCGGGAGTACCTCAGACAGAGACAATGCGTACGGGCGGGCCTGCGGGCACGGCACGTACGCGGACGGGTGGAGCGGAATGGAACGTACGGATCCGGAGAGAGCGGCGGAAGCAGGGAACGGCGGAGGCGGCACCGACGGCGGTGTCGGCCGTGACAGCCGTGTCGGTCGTGACGGCAGTGACAACGGTCACGGTCCGGGGCCTTCGGGTCCGTCCGCGCTGCCCGGCGGCTCGCCCGCGTCCGGCGCCTCCGACGCGTCCGGTGGGCGCGCCGGAACCGGTACGTCTACGTCCGACGGACCTGGTACGTCCACTGCTCCCACCACCTCCACCACTCCCACCGCCCCTGGCGCGTCCACCCCCGGCGCGTCCACCGCCCCCACCGCCCCCACCGCCCCCGGCGCGTCCGACGGATCCGCCGGACGCGGCAGGCGCTCCCCTTTGGGCGCCACCCTCGGCTCCTTCTCGTACACGGCCGCCGACGAGGAGAAACGGCGCGGCGTCCGCCGTATGAAGACCACCGCAACCGGTCTGCTGCTGCTGGTGGCCCTGATCTATGTCCTCGCCACCTGGGCGAAGAACTCCGGCGCGGGCGGCTGGACGGGCTATGTCGCCGCAGCGGCGGAGGCGGGCATGGTGGGCGCGCTGGCCGACTGGTTCGCGGTGACGGCGCTGTTCCGTCACCCGCTCGGTCTGCCCATCCCGCACACCGCGATCATCCCGAACAAGAAGGACCAGCTCGGGGCCTCGCTGGGCTCGTTCGTGGGGGAGAACTTCCTCTCGGCCGAGGTGGTACGGACCCGGCTGCGCGCCCTCGGTATCGGCGGCCGGCTCGGCACGTGGCTGGCCGAACCAGCCCATGCCGACCGTGTCACCGCCGAGCTGTCCACGGCGCTGCGCGGCGCGCTGAGAGTGCTGCGGGACTCCGACGTACAGGCGATCGTCGGCGAGGCGATCACCCGCCGCGCGGACGCGGCCGAGGTCGCGCCGGGTCTCGGCAAGACCCTGGCGAGAATCGTCACCGACGGTTCGCACCATCGCGCGGTCGATCTGATCTGCGTCCGCGCGCACGACTGGCTGGTGGAGCACGCGGACTCGGTGATGGACGCGGTGCAGGGCGGTGCGCCGGGCTGGACGCCGCGTTTCGTCGACCGCAAGGTCGGTGACCGCGTCTACAAGGAACTGCTGCGCTTCGTCACCGAGATGCGCGACATGCCCGACCATCCGGCGCGCGGTGCCATCGACCGCTTCCTGCGGGACTTCGCCGTGGACCTCCAGTCGGACACGGAGACCCGGGCCAGGGTCGAGCGGCTGAAGTCGGATCTGCTGGCACGCCCCGAGGTGCAGGACATCATCGCCTCCGCCTGGGCGTCCATACGCGCGATGATCATGTCCGCGGCGGAGGACGACCGGAGCGAACTGCGTCTGCGCGCGCGTGCCTCGCTGCTCTCCCTGGGCGCGCGGCTGGCGACGGACGGCCGGCTCCAGGGCAAGGTGGACGGCTGGATCGAGGACGCGGCGGGGTATGTCGTCTCCACGTACCGCGGTGAGATCACATCCCTGATCTCGGACACCGTGCGGAGCTGGGACGCGGCCGACACATCGAAGAAGATCGAGGCGAATATCGGCCGTGACCTCCAGTTCATCCGGATCAACGGCACGGTGGTCGGCGCGCTCGCGGGCCTGCTGATCTATACGGTGGCGCACGCGCTGGGCGCGTGATCCGGACCCTGTCGTCCGCTCACGCGCCCAGCCACCATGGGGGAGTTGCCCTTGAATACGGAGGGCGGGGCGGACCCGTTCAGCGGCGCCCGGAAGAGACTTCTTTCTTCCTTCCCTCGTCTTCTCTCAGCCGGCCGCGCGGCGGGTCACCGTCCAGGACGCGGCGGCGACGGCGCCCGCCACGGTGAGGACGGCGGGCCAGGCTCCGATCTTCTTGGCCAGCGGATGCGAACCGGCGAAGGCGGCGACGTACGCGGCGCTCAGCCCCACCGCGGTCTTCGTCCCGCCGGTCCGCTGCCACTGGCGGGCGGCCACGGCGCCCGCGGCGGCGAGGGCGACACCGCCGAGGGGACGCTTCTTGGTCCACCGGGCGATCCCGTACCCCCCGACGAGCCCGCCCGCCGCCGCACCCGCGGCCACGGCCGCCGGTGGGATCCTCACGGGTGTCGCTGCTGCCGTTGCCATTGTCTGCCGCCTTCGCCGCTCTTCAGGTCTCCTGACATGACCGAGCCTAACCAGGACGGCATGAGCCGGAGGGGCATGAGCCGGACGGTATGCCCGGAACGCAACCGAGGACACAAGAGACCGTCACAGCTCATCGGCGCGTGTCCACTTCCCACCGGGCGCGGGCAGTGAACCCCCATGCCCAGGACCACCGCCGCCGACGCGGCCATCGCTCATCTGTCCCGTACGCAAATGCGCCTGGCGACGTCCGGCCAGCTACGGGCCACCGGCCTCGCCGCCAGTACCGCCGCCCGCCGCTGCGCGCCGGGCGGACCCTGGCAGCGGCTGCTGCCCGGCGTCGTCCTGATACAGACCGGCGAACCTGATCCACGCCAGCGGCTGCTCGCCGCGGTGCTCTACGCGGACGCCGGGACGACCGCCCTCTCCGGTAAGAGGGCGGTCCTGACGGGCGAGGCGGCACTGTCGCTGTACGGAGTGCGGGGTGCGACGGCTGGACGGGCCGACGTCCTGATCGGCGCGCGCCGCGGTCTGCGGGACAGATCGTATGTACGCCTGCGCCGCACGAGCCGCTGGCCGCCGACCCTGCTGGTCAACGGCATCCCCTGCGTACGGCCGGTCCGCGCGGCGTCCGACTTCGCCGCCCACGAACCGTCCACGGAACGGGTACGCGCGATCCTCGCGACGACGGTCCAGACATGCAGCTGCCACCCGGAGGACCTGCACGCCGAACTCCGCGCCTCGCACGCCCTGCGCAACCCGGCGGTCCGCGCGGTCCTGGACGAACTCCGCGCGGGCACCCGCTCCATCGCCGAGGGCCAGGCCCGCGACACCCTCCTCGCCGCCGGCCTCCCCCACCCCCTCTGGAACCCGCTCCTCCTCACCCCCACCGGCACCTTCCTCGCCCGCCCGGACGCCTACTGGGCCCACGCCGGAGTGGCCCTGGAAGTCGACTCGGAGGAATTCCACCTGGGCGTCACCGCCTACCGCGCCACCCTCCGCCGCCGCCTCCTCCTGGAAGCTCACGGAGTGGACGTGGTGAGCGCGGTCCCGGCCCTCATCCGCGACCACCCCGAAGAACTGGTAGCCGCGGTCCGCACCAAACTCCACCACGCCAAATCCCGCCCCACCCTCCCGAACGTAATCATCCGCCCATACCTCTGACCACCCCACCCAAAAACCGCCCCCACGCATCCCCCCCCAAACACCAGCCGCCCCCACCGGAGTCCTTGGAATCCCGCACCGCAACCCCGCCAACCAGCAGCGCGGCCTCCACGCACTCGGTCGTATTGCCGCCGCTGTAGGAGGACTTGAACCATCGAAGAGCGCCTTTCGCGAACGGCAGGATCTGGAGCGTGATGTCCGGTGACTCGTTGGCCTCCAGCAGGTGGCTGAGCTGACGCCGCCGGGTCGTGGTCCTCGCTGACATGGGAGAAACCTTCCAATCGGAGCCGGTCATCCGCTGCTTCAGCCAACAGTTCAGTGACGGCACGGAGGGAGCGTCGGCACTTGTGGACGAGACGCAGCTCGGGGTGACCGAACTCGCGACGAACGTCGTGAAGCACGTCGGTGCGGGTGTTTCGTCAACGCTGGTCCTGCAGCCGGGGGCGGGCAGGCTGCGCATTGAGATGCATGACACGAGCCCTGTGCTGCCGGTGCTGAAACAAGCGGCCTGCGGAGAAGAGTGCGGCAGGGGACTGCATCTGCTGGCGGTGCTGGCGATGGACTGGGGTACGGTCGTCATCGCCACAGGCAAGGCAGTCTGGTGTGAATTCCCACTGGGCCGGCACGGGCAGTGCCTCAAGTCTGATCGCGCGTCAGCGATGCTGGCCGCGTACCGAACCCTTCCGGGTGTCCTGGCGACATCAGGTGGCGTCGGCCTGCCAGCTGCGGACGAGTCCCCGACCGATCTGATCGGGGACCTCCTCCACTGGGTAGCCGCTCGGGGCGGAGACCCGGACGCAGTACTCGACCGTGCCCAGATGCACTACGAGGCCGAAGCCACGTAAGGCAGAGGCTTGATCGCAGTCACCACGTCCGGTGACGGATGTCGGGGCGTCGGCGCAGTCCGCTCTGCGGAACACGGATCGTGACGCAAAACCGTCTACTGCCAGCCGACCGTCAACGGAGCCGGCCGCGCAGGGTGATGACGGACCCTTAGCTCGCTGTTGTCGAGTCAAACGCCGGTGTCGGTCCCGGCCTGGCTGGTAGCTGCACGCAGGACCACGGCCACGTCGTTCATCAGTCCCTGCTCGTGCAGTTTCAACGCCATCCAGAGGACGTCACCCTCCCGGCGCTCCCGGCCGTAGACGTGCAGCAGGGTATCCGCGAGTTGATCGCGCTTCTCGGCGCGGAGAATCTTGGCGGACATGGCGCCTTCCACGGGAGTCAGAGTGCCCACAGTGTCGAGCAACATCGCCAGAGCGGCGCCCGGATCGCCTGCATCTTGAAGACTCGCTGCTTGCTTGGCGATCTGGCGGGCGGCGCGGACGTCGCTTGAGCGCCGCTGCCGGTCCCTCTCTCGTCGGGGGACCGGCAGCGGCGTTTCACGCCGCTGTGCAGTCGTGAGCTGCGCTCGAAGGCCGGCTTCGGCCGCCTTCAGCTCCTCGTTCTCTTTGGCCAAAGCGCGATTTCGCTGCCGCGTCTGACGACAGGTTCCGCAGCGAGTCGGCTCAGCGGAGCCATGGAGACTGAGTACTTGCTGCCGTGTCATGCCGCCAGGATTGTTGCCTGCCGTCGCCACGGCCAAGTCGTAAAGAGCCTCTACGAACTTCGCGTTCGGGAGCATATTGCCATTGAGGTAGCGCGAAATCTGCCCCTTCGTGACGGTGTGCCCCTTCTCTGTCAGGCGAAGCGCGGTTCCGGCCTGAGTGCACCTGCCCAGGCAGCTGTACAGCTTCTTCAACGCACGGACCAGTTCCAGCCTGCCTGGGGGCAGGTCTTCTCTGATCCTGGTGCCCACTTGTCCCGCTCGCACGATTTGCCTCCCCCTTTGGTGTGATGCCGCCGTGAAGACCGATTGTGCATGACGAGGCGGCGTGGTGTGTCGTTGGATGTTGTCGCGTTCGGGCGCAACATCCAAAAGACCTGGACATCCGAGTTGCTATAGGCAATGAATGGTTTCCCGGGGCAACCCGAGTCAGCGGCCGAAGGGGTGCGGTGTATATGCCGATTTGTGCTGCCCTGTGCGTCGTTGGCCTCGAACTGTGCTGTTGATCGGAGAGAAGGCATGGCAATGCTGCCATCGTGGCAGAACGGCAAACTTGGCGGTAAGGTGCGCGCCGGTCTCTGGCTGGAGACCGAGGTAGGGGAGGGCAACATCTTCACCAAAGCGCAGCTTCGCCAGGCTTTCCCTGAAGTCGCCCAGATCGACCGGCGTTTGCGTGATTTGAGGGATCACGGCTGGCGGATCGACACCAGTCGCGATGACCCGGCGCTGAAGCAGGAGGAGCAGCGCTATGTCACCAAGGGTGCGGAGGTGTGGATTCCGGGTCAGGCCAAGGTCGCGCGACACAAAGGTAGTCTGACCAGCCCTCAGCGCATTAAGGTCTGGCAGAGTGACAACTTCATGTGCCGCACCTGTGGAATCGGTGCAGGTGAGGAATACGAAGAGGGGAGTGATGTTCGGTCACAGTTGAATGTGGCAAGGCGAAAAGTTGTACTGCAGGACGGATCCACGGAAGTGCAGATGGTGACCGAGTGTAAGCGCTGTACGTCGGGGACCGCGGGCGAGGCGCCGGTCGATCTCGCGGATGTGCTCGGCAGGATCGATTCTCTCTCGCCTTTGGAGAAGCAGGCGTTGACGGCTTGGATCGCCGCAGACCGACGCACTCAGGGGTCCCTGGAGAAGCTGTGGGGGGCGTATCGGACCTTGCCGTCAGCCTCACGTGAGACTGTCCGTAAAGCAGTGGCCGACGAAGACAACCAGTGAACAGGATCGGGGAGAGCGTGTTCCGGGAATTTAATGATCCGCCAAGGGCGGATGAGTTCAGCGAGCTGATCAAGAAGCGGCTGGAGGAGGTAAAAGCATCGGGGGGCACCCGGGAAACGGTCACGATCGACTGGAACGACAAGGCCACGCACGTTGAGGTGATTGATCTTCCGCTCAGTAGCCTCTACTTCAATCCGGGGACACACCGTATCCGGGCGCAGCGCAGCCATGACCCTGCGAAGGACGGTGCGCTGGAGGACGATCCATGGAGTGTGGAGAGCCAGGACTACCTGAAATTCCTGCTGCAAGCGGAGCCTTCGAATCCGAATCGAAGGGACTCCGCGTTCGAGGCGCTGAAGGATAGCCTGGAGCAGTTCGGTCAGAACGATCCCGGCCTGGTCACGCACCACGGTGTGCTTGTCAATGGAAACACCCGCGCTGCCGCGCTGCGGGAGGCCGGTGCGCAGTCGATGCGGGTGGGAGTGCTGCCGGCTTCCTTCACCTGGGCGGACGTCAACGCTGTTGAGCTGTCACTACAGTTGCGCAAAGATCACCGGCGTGACTATTCGTATATCAACCGGCTGCTTGCCATGGAGGAACAGGCCGCACTGGGGCGAACGCCGGATGTCATTGCCAAGGAGTTCAGGGTTCAGGTCAAGACCTACCATCAGGAGCGCTGGATTCTCGGTACCATTCGCGAACTGATTGAGCGGAGCAGGAGTGGGGGCGGGGTTTCCCTGAGGCTGGTCGATTTTGAGTACGACCAGGAGAAGCTGAAGGAGCTGGAAAGGCTCTACAAGAAAGTTTCGGCGGCAGAGCCGGACGATGGCGAGATCGTCAAGGAACTGCGGCTGGCCGCTATCCTCCTGGACTTTTCTAAGACGGATGTACGTCATATCGACGAGTATTTCGTGGAGAAAGACTATCTCGTTGCGGAACTGCCGCCCGGTCTCAGCGATCTCAGCTCCGGAGTGGAACAAGAGGCAGTAGCCGTACCCGGTCTGGGTGTGTCCGTGACTGGAGCATCCGCCCGCGTGGCTGCCGCGCGTGCACTCAACGATCAGATTCTGCGAGCCAAGGCCCTGGCGGGAAGTGCTGAGCCGGCCACGGAGGAGAAGCAGGCCGCTCAGAAGGTCTTTGACGAGGCGAAGGAGGCATTCGACAAGGCCATCGACGCCGCCGGCCGTGACGCCCGGGTGCGGAAGAGGAAGCAGCTTGCACCCGCCCGGCTGGCGGACGCCTGCGCGGACATCGATCAGTGCGTGGTCGAGGTGGTCCAGGCGCGCGCGGCCCGGAGCCTCGACGAAGCGGCACTCGACGAAGCCGTGCTGAGGCTGCGGGAGAGTCTGCGGAAGCTTGCTCAGCAAGCTGGACGAGTCCAGGGGGAACCGGGTGACGGCGTTGCCTGGCTGGTAGAAGCCGTTGCCCCGAAGGAGACGCAGTGACCGACACCGCCGGGCAGGTGTCGTTGAACCTCGCGTTTGACGACACACGGACCAGGGTCATTCTCAGAACCACCGAAGACTACAGCGGAGATCTTGTTCAGCTGGCCGCCCGTTTCCGAACGGGCGGCCAGCTTGGCCGGCTGACCGCGATCGTCGATCTCGACGATCTGCTGAATAAGGTTGGCGAGATAGCGACCTGGCCGGATCCGTCGGGAGTGGCATGGGCGCAGGATCTCAGAAACCTGGTACTGGGGAATATTCAGGACGCTGAGAAGGTCAAATCCAGGCTTAGCGATCCAGGAAGCGAAAGGGAGGTCCATCCTGATGATGTCCCCGCGCTGCTCGGTGACCAGTGGATCGCGGAGCTTGGGGAATTTCAGCGCCGAGACATTGCCAAGCTGCTCTCGCTTCAGCATGGGGCAAACTTCAGCGTCCCTGGTGCGGGCAAGACAAGGGCTGCTCTTGGCGTCTACGCCGCACAGCGGGAGAAGGGCAACGTCAAACGGCTTCTCGTTGTCTGCCCGAAGTCCGCGTACGAGTCATGGCAGTACGAGACGGCGGTCTGCTTTCAGCACAGGCTTCGTACTCACGTGCTCGACGGGGCGACGGATCGCTGGGCGGAGGTGCTGATCGTCAACTATGAACGACTCGACCGTTCACTCGGGACGCTGGCGTCCTGGCTGAGAGCCGAGCCGAGCATGATCGTCCTTGACGAGGCACATCGGATGAAACTGGGAGTGCGGGGCACATACGGGTCTGCTTGTATGGCACTTGGTCCGCTGGCGACAAGGCGGCTGATTCTCACCGGTACGCCGGCGCCGAACGGGTCGAAGGACTTGGAGAGTCTGTTCGGTTTCGTGTGGCCGGGGCATGGCCAGCGGTCGGTTGAGCGCGCCGTTGCCGGAGGAGACCTGGCCTACGCCAGTGCGGCCCTGCAGCCTCTCTTCGCCCGGACGACCAAGCAGGAACTCGGACTTCCTCCCATGGACTTGAAGATGCGCTATGTAGATATGCCGCCTCTGCATGAGGAGATCTATGCTGCGCTGGTCGGGGGCGCGGACTCCAGAGGCGGGGCCGATGACCTGACCGCTCTTGGGCGAACGGCCTTGCGCTTGCTTATGGCTGCGACAAGTCCAGCCCTCCTGCTCGAAGGTGCAAGTCGCTATGAGCCGCTGGCGTATCAGCTTCCCCCCCTGGAGATCCCGAGAGGCCACTCACTCTACGCTCACATGCAGAATCTTCCTGATTATGAGCTCTCACCCAAGTACCAGGAAACGGCGGCGATTGTTGCCGAGAATGCCAGTCAGGGACGGAAAACACTGATCTGGACCACTTTTGTGCGGAGTCTCACCACTCTGGAACGACTTCTGGCGAAGTACAGTCCGGCAACTGTCTTCGGTGGAACGGCAGATCGTGAGGAGCAGCTCCGTCGCTTCCGGGAGGATCCGGCCTGCATGGTGCTTATCTCCAACCCGGCGACCCTGGGTGAGGGGATCAGCCTCCATCAGGTATGTCACGATGCGGTCTATGTCGATCGCGACTTCGTCGCGGGACGCTTCCTGCAGAGCTTGGACCGTATCCATAGGCTTGGGCTTCAACCTGGGACCGAGACCAGTGTCACAGTGCTTGCGGTCCGCAACACCGTTGACGAGGTCGTCGCCGCCCGCCTTGACCAGAAGCTTGAGTTCATGGGGAAGATCTTGGATGACCCCTCTGTTCAGCAGCTCTCGGACTTGGAGGAAGAGCCGGCTGTGGCGGCTGGACTAGCCCCCAGCGATGTGGAGGCGCTTCTGGCGCACGTGCGGGCAGGCTAGGGCTGGTGGCGTTGGCGGCCGCCGCATCCAGCGGTGGTCGCCTATGAGGTTATGCTGCAAGATCTCGGGTGAGGCGGCTGCTCATTGCTGCGCAGTCTGCGAGACTTGAGCAGACTTTTTCGCGCCATACACGAGGAGCAGCCGATGGCAGGCGATCACCCACGCCCGCAGAACGATAAGCCACTCACGTCAGTTGAGATCTGCGCGGGCGCAGGTGGGCAAGCCGTCGGTTTGCACCAAGCAGGTTTCCACCATCTGTCCCTCGTTGAGTGGGACCGTCACGCGGTGAACACTCTCAAGGCCAATGTCGGCGCCTGGCCTGGATGGGACGAGTCGAAGGTTGATGCCCTGGAGCCAGGCGATGTCAAGGACTTCCTCATTTCCCCGCAGTACCAGGAAATTAAAGATCGCGGCTTGAGAATTGACCTGCTGGCTGGTGGTGTTCCTTGCCCACCATTCTCGCTTGCCGGTAAGCGCCTTGGTGCCGATGATGAGCGGGATCTTTTTCCGGACATGCTTAAAATTGTTGCCGACATGAAGCCCAAGGCAATTATGATTGAAAACGTCCGTGGGATTCTTGAACCTCCTCATGTATTTCTTGAGTATAGGAGGAAAGTTATAAATGAGCTGTACGGACTGGGCTATGATGTGCCGTTGATCAAGACTTATTGGTCCGATGTCAAGCAGAATGCGGAGATGTCTCAAGTCTGGCGGAAGCTAGAGGCAAAAGATTTTGGTGTGCCTCAGTTGCGGCCTCGCGCAGTCCTTGTTGCCATTCATCGAGACTTCTCCCATGGGGTTGATTTCGTCTGGCCGATTCGGGCGCGTGCGGATAGTCTCTCTGTGTATGAAAAGCTTAAGCCTTCGATGCGTGAACGGTTCAACAAGTACTGGTCACTGAATAAGCATGGTCAGCCCTCGAAGAAGCGCGACGAGACTGGGGAATATCATTTTGACCAATGGCAGGATCGTGCGCTGAAGGCTCTTTCGGCTGGTATTGACGTAGCGCCGACTCTCGTTGGTGGTTCTCGGAAACATGGTGGCGCTGACCTGGGCCCTAGCCGGGCGAAGCAGGCTTGGGCGGCGCTCGGCGTTGACGGCAACGGAGTTGCCAACGACATAGAGCAATGTGATCCGGCGCGTGACCTGTTTCGGCCGAAGGGTCCCATGCTTACCGTGGAACAAGCCGCGATCATTCAGGGGTTTCCGACTGAGTGGGAATTTCAGGGCGGCAAGACCGCGCGATACCGGCAGGTGGGTAATGCCTTTCCGCCGCCTGTAGCCGAAGCGGTCGGCCGGGCGATCGCTGCCGTATTGAGGCCGGAGCTCCGTTCTAAGCTACTGGAAAGCTATGTAATGGACGACGGGACGGCTCCCGCTGGAGCGTCAGATTCAGAAGATCAGCCTGTGATCTTTTAGATGCTTGTTCTTCTCTAGGTTGGTTCTGCGGGAAAGGACCGTGGCTGCTACCTTCTCTGCGCAGTCAGTTGGCGACTCATGCTCCCAGAAGCGGAGAGCTAGCCATCCGGCGGCAGCAAGTTTTTGATCGGTGTCACGATCACGGTTGACATTGCGGAGCACCTTTTCGGACCAGTAGGCAGAATTGGTCTTGGGTGACACGTAGTGTTCTGGGCATCCATGCCAGTAGCAGCCGTCCACGAATACTGCGACCAGGGCGGGACGGAATACGAGATCAGCTGTCCGGCGTAGCTCGGGCAGTGGCCGGGCGCATACCCGGTAACGGAGACCTTGAGCGTGAATGAGGCGTCGAAGGGTCTGCTCCGGCTTCGTATCACGGCTGCGGATCGCCTGCATGTTGCGGCGGCGAGCTGCTGAAGAAGCCCAGGAGCCTGCTGGGGCATCCCACTCAACACTGTCTGGCATACGCTCAGAATATCTTCAACCTCTGGGCGGCTCCCTGGGTGAGCCGAACCCCAGCACGGGCAGGGTGCCCTGCCCGTGCTGCTCGCCTTACACGCGGCAGGATGAGCCGGCGGAGGGGCCTGGGCCATGGCTGATGACGGCCAAGAGCCCTTTGTGCGGCCCGAAGGGTGATCTTCATCGAGGGATCGACGACTGGACTTCGATCATCTGAGTCAGTTGGGTTTCCGCAGTGATCCGGAGACGCTACGCCTAGCCCGGAACACCGTGGCAGTCGCGGTAGGGCTTGTCTGAGGTGCACCAGCAGGGGGCGTTGCGGGGTGGGGGCCAGGGGGTGGCTCGGCCTCGGGCGGCGAGGGTGGTGGCGTATTGGGGGAGCAGGGCGGTGTTGGAGGGGGAGGACTGTTCCGAGGCCGCGAAGGCCTCGTAGGAGGGGACCGTGGCCGTGACGATGCCCAGGTTGGGGGTGCCGGTGGCGGCCAGGTCGCGGAGGGAGGCCTCCAGTTGGGACAGATGGGCCTCGTGGGAGGGGTACTCGGTGGCCAGGGTGGGGTACGCGGTGAGGAGTTCGGTCAGTTCCGGCTGCGGCCAGTGGAGGACCGCCACGGGGAAGGGGCGGGACAGGGCCGTGCGGTAGGAGCCGAGTTCGGCGCGGAGGCGGGTGATCTCGGCCTGGAGTTCGGCGGGGTTGTCGGAGCCCAGGGACCAGAGGCGTTTGGGGTCGTGCAGCTCGTCCAGGGAGACCGTCGAGGGATGCACGCGGTCGGCGAGGGCGTCCCAGTCGTCATGGTCCAGGCCCAGCAGACGGCGGACGCGGTGGCGGCCGATCAGCAGGTTGTGGGTCGGGTAGGGGACCTCTTCGCCCGGGGTGAGCAGCAGATTGAGGGCCGTGGTGAAGGCGTCGTGGGCCGCGGGCAGTTCGTCGTGGGACTCCAGCGTCTCGGCCACGATCTCCCAGGGCGCCGGGTCCAGCGGGGCGGCGGAGCGCAGGCCGTCGATGATCGCGCGGGCCTCGGCCTCGTGTCCGTACTCCCAGAGGTTGGCGGCCTTGAGCGCCTTCACCAGGTGGGGGTGGCCGGGGGAGCCCGCGAGGAGGGTGTCGTAGAGGCCGGTGGCGCGGTCGCGGTCGCCGGCCAGTTCCAGATGGGCCGCGGCCTGGAGGAGCAGGGGCTCGTGATCCTCGGGGTACTGGGCCGCCGTACGCAGCAGGCGCTCGGCTTCCGTGGGGTGGTCGGCAGGCATGTCGGGGCGCATGGTGCACACCGTACTGCTGTACGGGATACGGGCGGAGGGGAGGCCGCGCCCGGTGCGGCCCCGCGGTCCTGACGTGCTCGGACGTCGCGCTCCGCCCGCTCCGGGCCGCTCCGTCCGCCTCGGGCCGCTCCGGCCCCTCCGGCCGCTCCGTCCGGTCCGGCTGCTCCTCCGCCTCCGGCCGCACCGTCCCGTCCGTCTGGTCCGGCCGCTGTCGCCGTTCGCGCCGCTCCTGCCCCGGTGAGCGGCGGTCCGGCTGCGCTGTCTCGTCGGTCTGTCCGCCGACGAGGCAGGGTCACGCCGTTGCGCGCGGGTGACGGCGTTCCCGTAGCGCCAGTACCGCCGCCGCGCCCACCAGCGTGAGGCCCGCCGAGACCAGGATCGCCAGGTCCGTGCCGTGTGCCGGATCGGCGACCGAGGTCGCCACCGCGATGATCAGCGCGACACCGGCCGACGAACCGAGATAGCGCGCGGTGTTGTTGGCGCCCGAGCCCATCGCGGCGCGCTCCGTCGGCACGGACTCGACGGACAGCCGGGGCAGCGCGGCGTTCAGCAGACCGCTGCCCACGCCCGCGACGAACAGACCGGGCACCAGACGTACCCAGGACCCGGCGTCCAGCGCGCCCAGCATCCCCAGCGCCCCCGCCGTGTGCAGTACGAAGCCCAGCGCCAGCTGATGGCGGGCCGCCACCCGGCCCGCGAGGCGCCGGGCCTGGAGAGCGACGAGAAAGGCCGTACCCGACCAGAGGAGGAAGAGCCAGGCCGCGCCGAGCGCCGACATATGGATGGTCTGCTGGAGCAGCGACGGCAGATAGCTCATCAGACCGATCACCGCGAGACCGGTGAACAGCGCGCCCGTCGACGCCGCCCCGAACAGCGGCCGGCGCAGCAGCCCCAGATCGATCAGGGGAGCGGCGGTGCGCAGTTCGATGACGGTGAAGACAGCGGTGAGGACGGCCGAGGCCAGCAGCAGGAGCAGGACGGGCGCCCGCAGCCAGCCGTCCCGCCCCAGGGTGAGCGCGCTCAGCAGCGCGGTGAAGGCCAGAGCGAGGGTGAGAGCACCCGAAACATCGGGTCGATTCCGGCGGGCGGCACGTGATTCCGCGAGTACGCGGACGCCGAGACCGGCGGTGACGAGTGCGGCCACGCCGAGCACGGCGTAGGTCAGCCGCCAGCCGGAACCGCTGGAGCCGTCCGCGCCGGAACCGCTCGGTCCGCTCACTCCGTTCAGGCCCCCGGCGAGTAGCGGGCCCAGGGCTATTCCCGCGCTGACGAACGCGCCCCACACCCCCGTCGCCCTGATCCTGGCCGGACCGGCCGGGAACGCGTGGACCAGCAGCCCGAGACTGCTCGCGATGATCGCCGCGCTCGCCGCGCCCTGCGCGACCCGGGCGAGTGTGAAGAGCAGCGTGCTGTCGGTGAGACCGCCGAGCGCGGTGGTGACACCGAGGGCGAGGGCGCCCAGAAGGAAGATCCTGCGCCTGCCGTAGTCGTCGGCGAGGCTGCCCGCGATCAGCAGAACGGCGGCGAGGCCGAGCGGAGCGCCGTTCAGCAGCCAGGCCTGGCCGGAGAGCGGGGTGCCGAAGGCCGCGCTCATGCTCGGGAGGGTGAGCAGCGGGGTCGTGTAGTTCATCAGGGCGATGGTGGTGGCCGCGCTGGTCACGGCGAGAGTGGCGCCGGGGCGCGGGGCAGCGGACGTGGTCCGCGGCGCCGGAGGTGCGGTCCGCGGGGCAGCGGGTGCGGTCGCGGTCGCGGTTGCACTCGCACTCGCGGTTGCGGTTGCGGTCGCGCTCGTGGTCGCGCTCGCCGTCCCAGCTCCCGTCGCCGTTGTGGACGCGGGCCGGTTCACGGGCTGGTGCGGGGGCTCGGGCTGAGCCTGGGCCATGACGTCTCGTCCCTTCGGTGGCGGATCCCCTTGGCGGCGGATCGGCGGATCGGCGGATCGGCGGCGGATCTCTAGGTTCGGTGAATGAACTCACCGCTGGCGCCGACCTTAGCAGCTGAAGGTTCATTCATTGAACCCAAATCTTGTTAAGCTGCTTCCATGGCTCTGGGCAAGGACTACGTGACGCAGCAGTGCTCGATCGCCCGCGCGCTGGAAGTCCTCGGCGAGCGCTGGACGCTCCTCGTCGTGCGCGACGCCTTCTACGGCATCCGCCGCTACAACGACTTCCTCGTCCATCTCGGCCTGCCCCGCGCCGTACTCGCCACCCGCCTCCAGACCCTTGAGCGCGCCGGTGTCCTGGAGAAGCGGCGCTATCAGGACTCCCCGCCGCGTGACGAGTACCTCCTCACCGACAGCGGGATCGACCTCTGGCCGATCGTGCGGTCGCTCGGCATGTGGGGCACCGCACATGTGGCGGGTACGAAGCAGCTGCGCGTGTTCACGCACTCCGACTGCGGTACGGAGCTGGGCTCGTACGGCGAATGCCCGGCCTGCGGTATGGGCGTGCCGCCCCAGGACGTGGAGCTGCTGCCGGGCGAGGGACTGGATCCGGAGCCCGACGATCCGGTGAGCCGGGCCCTGCTCCGGCCCCGCCGACTCCTTCAGCCCCTTGAGGTCGATCGTGTATAACGGCTGAAGCGGCATTTGTCGTACGAGCCGGACGAGCCGCGTCAGCGGTACGAGCCGCGTCAGCGGTACGAGCGGTACGGGCACGTCGCACCGGCCGCACGAGCGATCGGACGAGGACGACGGGACGAGAGGGGCAGGCCATGGTCCGCAGCGCGCTTCGGCTGCTGCGCCCCGCCGGGCTTCTGCTCTTCCTGCTCACCGAGGTCCTGCTCATCGACGCCGGCAGCCTCTCCGCCGCCGTCGCGCTCGCCGCCACCGCCGCCGTGGGCTCCGCCCTCGCCGTCTGCGCCGTCATCAGCGCGCGCTCCGTGCCGGCCCACCCGCACCACCGGGTACGAACGGCCATCCGCGACCGCGAGCAACGCACCGCCTTCCTGCCCCAACGGGATCCCGACGCCTCGGGCCGTACCCGTCCCCGAGCACCCGGCCGCCGCCCGGCGACGGCCGCGTGGGCGCAGGGGTAACAGGCGCAGGGGTAATACAGGAGTCATGAGGGGCAGCAGGGACAACGGGGGCTTGCAGCTCCCTGCGGAACGAAGCCCCCGCTCGCCCCCGCTCCCCCACACACACCTCCACGCGGGTCGTCACGCCGAATCGCCGCCTCATGGCGGACCGGCGGACCAGTCGCATCGCACGCGTGTCGGCACGTATCAGCGCGCGCGTATCGCGGCCGTCCGCTTCCCACCGGCACCGGCACGACGAGACCCCACGGAGGGCTCACCATGTCCGCTTTCATGTCCGTTTTCGCCGGCCTGGTCACAGGTCTGGCCGATCTGCTCCAGCCGCTCTTCCACACGGGGGCCGCCGCCGCGGCGATCGTCCTGTTCACCGCCTGCGTACGGCTCGCGGTCCACCCCCTCTCCCGCGCGTCCGCCCGTGGTCAGAAGGCCCGTACCAAACTCGCCCCGCAGATCGCCGCACTGCGCAAGAAGCACGGCAAGAACCCCGAGCGCATGCAGAAGGCGCTCATGGAACTGCACGCCAAGGAGAAGGTCTCGCCGCTCTCCGGCTGTCTGCCGAGCCTGGCGCAGATGCCGGCGTTCTTCCTGATGTACCACCTCTTCTCCAACCGGACGATCGGCGGCGAGCGCAACGAACTGCTCGGCCACTCCCTCTTCGCCGCGCCCCTCGGTGACCGCTGGACCGACGCCCTCGCGCACGGCGGGCTGTTCGGGGGAGCGGGGCTCGTGTATCTGGCGCTCTTCGCGATCATCGCCGGGGTCGCCACCTTCAACTTCCGGCAGATGCGGATCCAGCTCGCGAACGCGCCCGCGATGCCGGCCGGGCCCGACGGACAGCAGGTCCCCGGCATGGGCGCGATGACGAAGATGATGCCGCTGCTCTCCTTCGCGACACTCTTCACCGTCGGTGTGGTGCCGCTGGCGGCGGCGCTGTACGTGGTGACCAGTACGACCTGGACGGCGGTCGAGCGGTACTTCCTCTACTACCGGGGCATGCCGGTGGCGGGGGTGGTGCCGGCCACCGCGCGGTAGCCGCCGTGCCGTAGCCGCCGGGCCGCGGTGGCGCGGTGTAACCGCCGGGCCGAGGTGCCAGCCGTAACCGCCGCGCCGTAACCGCCGCGCTGCGGCCGCCCTACCGCAGCGCGGCGGACCGTAAGCGTTCGGCCGCTTCGAGGCGAGTGCCCGCCACCGCCGCGTAGGACGCGTGAGGGTGGGGATGGTCCTGGTGGGGGTGGTGACGGGAGCGGCGGGGGGCGGCTCGGGAGGTCCAGGGTGTGAACTGGGCCTTGCGGAGTGATCCGATGTCTTGGAGGATCAGCCAATCCCGCGATGGCCATGCCCATCGGCTTGGCAATGCTCGACCAGAGGGAGACAAGAGGATGAAGCTGCTGCGTGTCGGTACGGCGGGGGCGGAGCGCCCGGCGCTGCTCGATGAGGACGGGACGACCCTCAGGGATCTGTCCGCGCTGGTCACGGACATCGACGGGGCTCTGCTCGCCGACGAGGCCGCGCTCGACCGGATCAGGTCGGCCGCCGCCTCGGGCGAGCTGCCCGTGCTCGACGGTGACGGCGTACGGATAGGGCCCCCGCTCGGCCGGATCGGAAAAATCGTGTGTATAGGGCTGAACTACCACGATCACGCGGCCGAGACGGGTGTGGAGCTGCCGAGCGAGCCGATCATCTTCTTCAAGGCGCCGGACACAGTGGTCGGACCTGATGACACCGTCCTGGTGCCCCGGGGCAGCAGCAAGACCGACTGGGAGGTCGAGCTCGCGGTCGTCGTCGGACGGACCGCCCGCTATCTGGACTCGGCGGAGGAGGGCCTCGCGCATGTGGGCGGGTACGCGGTCTCGCACGATGTCTCCGAGCGCGAGTTCCAGATGGAGCGCGGCGGCACGTGGGACAAGGGCAAGAACTGCGAGACGTTCAACCCGCTGGGACCCTGGCTGGTGACGGCGGACGAGGTGCCGGACCCGCAGGCGCTGCCGCTCAGGCTCAAGGTGAACGGGAAACTCCAGCAGAACGGGACGACCGCCGACCAGATCTTCGGAGTGGGCGAACTCGTCCGGTACGTCAGCCAGTTCATGACGCTGTATCCGGGCGATGTCATCAACACGGGGACGCCGGCGGGGGTGGCGCTGGGCAAGCCGGAGCCGAAGCCGTATCTGCGGGCGGGCGATGTGGTGGAGCTGGAGATCGAGGGACTGGGCGCTCAGCGCCAGGAGCTGAAGGACGCGTAGCGCCTTCGTCGGGAGGCCCTGTCCGACGAGCGGGAGGAGTCCGGGGCGGAGGAGTCCGGGGCGGGGCGGGGCGGGGCGGGGCGGGGCGGGGCGGTGTGCCACCGCGACCGCCCCGGATACGGGATCAGCCGCGCAGCCGCTCCAGGGCCTCCACCACCATCGCGTGGTCCTCGGCCTGCGGCAGGCCCGAGACCGTGACCGTACCGACGATGCCCGCGCCCTCGACCGCGAGGGGGAACGAGCCGCCGTGGGCCGCGTAGAGATCCGGGTCGAGACGCGAGGCCTCCTCGAACGTGCTGCCCTTGGCGCGGAAGCGGGTGCCGACGAGGAACGAGCTGGCGCCGTACCGTTCCACGACCCGGCGCTTGCGGTCGATCCAGGCGTCGTTGTCCGCCGACGAGCCGGGGAGCGCGAAGTGGAAGAGCTGCTGTGCGCCCCGGCGGATGTCGATCGCCACCGGCGCGTTCCGCTCGCGCGCCAGCTCGACCAGCAGGGTGCCCAGGGCCCAGGCGTCGTCGTGGGTGAAGTGACGCAGGATCAGCCGGGCTTCCTGCGCTTCGAGTTCGGCGACCGTGGGCGAGGGGGCCGGCTCGGGCACGGGGTCCGGCCCGGGTGCGGGGTCGGGTACGGGGGTGCTCATGACTCGGTCTCCAGGGTGATGGTGGTGCCCTCGCGGGCCGAGCGGCGTGCCGCCTCCAGTACGTCGAGCGTCGACGCGGCCTCGTACGCCGTCACCGGGGGCGCGATGCCCTTGCGCAGTGCGGTGGCGATGCCCGCGTAGTAGGCCGGATAGTCGCCGGGCTCGGTCTCCACCGGGTAGCCGCCACCTGTCAGCGGTGACTCGCCCGCCCCGATCCGCCCCCACAGCGACTCGGGCTCCACACCCCAGCTCGTGTCGGCGCCCGGCCGTCTGCCGTCACGCAGGTCGGCCTCCTGCGGGTCGAGTCCGTACTTCACATAGCCGGCCGTCGAGCCGAGCACCCGGAAGCGGGGGCCGAGCTGGGCGGCGGTGGCGCTGACGTACAGATGGGAGCGGACACCGGTGGTGTGGGTGATCGCGATGAAGGTGTCGTCGTCGGCCGCGGCGCCGGCACGGCGTACGTCCGCCTCCGCGTACACCCGTTCCGCCGGACCGAACAGGACCAGCGCCTGGTCCACGACATGGCTGCCGAGGTCGTAGAGCAGCCCGCCGATCTCCTCGGCGGCGCCCGACTCGCGCCAGCCGCCCTTGAGCTGGGGACGCCACCGCTCGAAACGGGATTCGAAGCGCTGTACGTCACCGAGCCGGCCGGTGTCGATGAGCCGGGCGAGGGTGAGGAAGTCGTTGTCCCAGCGGCGGTTCTGGAAGACGGAGAGCAGCAGCCCGCGCTTCTCGGCGAGCGCGGCCAGTTCGCGTGCCTCGGCGGCGGTGCCCGCGACGGGCTTGTCCACGACGACGGGCAGTCCGGCCTTGAGCGCGGCTGTCGCGAGCGGGACGTGTGTCTTGTTGGGGGAGGCGATGACGATCAGGTCGAGCGCGTCGGCGCGCTCCCACAGCTCGTCCGGCGACGCCGCGAACCGTATCCCCGGGAATTCGGTGCGCGCCTGCTCCCGGCGCTCCGGGTTCGCGGTGACGACGGTGTCGAGGACGAGCCCGTCCGTGGCGGTGATCAGCGGGGCGTGGAAGACGGAGCCCGCGAGGCCGTAGCCCACGAGTCCGACACGCAGAGGGGGGCCGGTGCGGGCGCCAGTCAAGGTCATGGCACCACTTAAGCAACGGCGTTGCCAAAGTGCAACCACGGGGGACAATGGCGGACGTGGAGAGAAGAAACGGGGATGTCGGGGGAGTGGCCGGGAGCGGGGCGGGCGCGGGCGCCGGAACGGGCGCCGGAAGGAGCGCGGGGACAGGCGCCGGAACGGGTGCGGGAAACGGTGCCGGAAAGGCCACCGGAAAGGGCGCCGGAAAGGGCGCCGGAACGGGTGCGGGTGCGGGTGCGGGTGCGGGTGCGGGGGCCAATCTGCCGACGCTGCGCAGCTACAACGCCGCGCTGGTGCTCGACCTGCTGCGCGCGGCGGGTGACGGCGGAATCAGCAGACTGGAACTCGCCGAGCGCACCGGACTCACCCCGCAGGCGGTCAGCAAGATCACGGCCAGGCTGCGCACGGAGGGCATGGCGACGGAGGCGGGCCGTCGCGCCTCCACGGGCGGTAAACCGAGGACCGTGCTGCGGCTGGTGCCGACCGCCGCGTACGCGGTCGGGCTGCATCTCGACCGCGACGAGCTGACGGCGGTCCTGATGGATCTGTCCGGGGCGCTGGTCGCCGTACGGACGGTCCCCTTCGACCTCGGCGCGGGGGCGGAGCGGGTGGTCGAGGCGGCGGCGGTACAGGTGGACGCGGTGCGCGCGGAAGCGCTGCGGGCCGGGTCCGTACGAGCCGAGTCGGTACGGCCGGATCCCGCACGAGCCGCCCGGCCCGTGCGGCCGGAGTCCGTACGGTCCGATTCCGTGCGGTCCGATTCCGTACGGGGTGAATCTGTACGGTCCGATTCCGTACGTGGCGAATCCGCGCGAAGCGAATCCGCGCGGGCGGGCGCGCGCTACGACGTGCGACGTGACGCGCGGCCGGATGACGGGGCCGGCCGTGCCTGGAGTGGCGCGTGGCCGGACAGGGGACCGCGTGTACGGGAGTCCGACGCGCCGGCGGTCGGCGTTTCGGGTGGCCGGGCCGACGGTCCGCCGGGAGCCCGGGATGTGCTCGGGGTCGGGGTCGCCATGCCGGGACCGCTCGACCACCGCACCGGGGTGCCGGGACGCGTCACCGGCTTTCCGCAGTGGGAGGGGTTTCCGCTGCGCGACGCGCTCGCCGCCCGGCTCCAGCTCCCCGTCGTGCTCGACAAGGACACCAACGCCGCCGCGCTCGGCCTCGCGCTGCGTGGCTCGGGGGACTCCTTCGCGTATCTCCATCTCGGTACGGGCCTGGGCGCCGGGCTCGTGCTCGGCGGCGCGCTGCACCGGGGTGCCCGTACCGGCGCGGGGGAGTTCGGCCATCAGGTCATCCAGCTCGACGGCCCTCCGTGCGACTGCGGCAACCGCGGCTGCGTGGAGGCGCTCTGTCTCGCCGCCGTCGCCCGTGGCGAACCGGCCGAGGCGGCGCGGGTGCTCGGTGCCGGGGCGGCGAACCTCGTCGGACTGCTGGACATCGACCGCGTCCTGCTCGGCGGCCGGACGATCACCGCGCACGAGGAGTGTTTCGTCCGGGGCGTGGGGGCCGTCGTGGCCGAACGCGCCCGGGGCGCGGTCGTTCCGGTCCTGGCGGCCGACGGCGGCCCGTATCCGGTCGCCGAGGGGGCGGCGCAGCTCGTCCTCGCACCGGTCTTCGGACACCGGCGGGCGTCGGAACTGGGCTGATGGAGTGGTTTGTGTGATTTTCCGGCCGTCCGGGGCCGTGGCACCCCGGACGGGCGGAGGGCGCGTGGCAGCGTCGGAGGTTCTGATGGCGGCGGCCGGGCCGACCGGATAAGCGCGCCCGACAGCCGACAGCCGACAGCCGACAGCCGACAGCCGACAGCCGATCGCGTGGGCCGCGAACCCCGAACCCCGAACCCCGAACCGCCGACCTCCACCTCGACCGTCCGCCGGCCTGCCCGGCCCGCCCGACCCGCCCGACCGCCTCGCGATCAGCAAAGGCCACGTCACCCATGCGACTGCGTCACGCCCCCGCCACCGGAGTCACCGCAGCCGCCGGAGCCGCCGCGACCGTTCTGGCCGTCGCCGCCATGACCATCGCGCCGACGGCGGTGGCCTGCACCCCGCCCAGGGGCACGCCCACCACCACACGGGCCATGACGCCGACGCCCGCCGAGACCTCCTCGCTCCCCACGAAGCTCCCCACGAACAGGCGCGAGCCGAGATGCGGCAAGGTCTCCGACCCCGAGTTCCCGATCAGGACCCATATCCACGGCGGACCCGACGACTACCGGCCCGGCGGTGACGCGGGCACATGGTCACTCGATCTCACCAACACCACCGGCCAGACATGCCGGGACATCCATCCCGTCCTCGTCCTCGTCGACCGGCACCGGGCGCTCGACGTCTCCCAGCTCACCCTGGAGATCACCGACGGCGAGGGGCGCTGGCGGACGCTGCCGCTGGAGAAGACCGAGCGGGACGAGATCATCGGCGTCCTCGACGACGGCTCGCCGGGCCTCGTCGTAGCGGCCGGCCGTACGGTCAGCGTCCGCGCGCGGCTCGCGTTCGCCGCGGGCACGGAACCGAACAAGATCATCGTCACGGCCGCGACCGTCCAGCGGCGGGGCAGCGACGGCGACTGGGTCGGGGAGTCCAACGCCTATCGGCTCTCCCTCCGGGCGGGCGGCGGTGACGGCGACAGCGGCGGTCGCCGGGGCGGCGCGGGTGGCGACCGTGCCGGACAGGGTGCCGGACACGGAGACGGCCTGGGCGGCGGAGACGGTGGCGGCCCCGGGGCGGGCGATCACGGCCGTACCGTCCCGCGTACGCCCGCGCCCACCGCCGGGCATCCCGACCCCGGCGACCGGCTGCCCGGATCGCGGCAGTTCGCCCGTACCGGCTCCGACAGCGATCTCCTCGGCCGTACCGCCGCCTTCGCCGCCCTGCTCACGGCCGGAGCCGTCCTCGCCCTGGGCATCGGGCGACTCCGTACCGATCGCGGCGTCAGCACGGACGGTACGGACCGCATGGATCGCACGGATCGCACGGACGGTACGGACCGTACGAACGGCAACGATCAGCCCTGAAGCCCCACGGGGCCTGGGGGCCCGCGTCACGACATTCAGTCGCGCTCCCGAGCGCTCACCGAACCGCCCCCGCCGCATGGGGAGTTGACGGACGCCCCGATACTCCGTGCCACCCGCGCCCATGTCCCCCCAACGGGATCCCGCAGGATCCCGCAGGATCTCTCCGGGGCTCCGCCCGGTGGCCCTCCGATCAGGCACTGGACGCTTGTACCGTCCGTGCGAAGCCCTCGTTAGGCTGGGCGGGTCGGATCATATGGAGTATTGCCCACCGCAGAGCGGAGAACAGTCCAGTGGCAGAGCGCAAGCCGATCGAGTCGTGGCTCACGGACATGGACGGTGTGCTCATTCACGAAGGGGTTCCGATCCCTGGCGCCGCCGAGTTCATCAAGCGACTGAGAGAGTCGGGCAAGCCCTTCCTCGTCCTCACCAACAACTCCATCTACACACCGCGCGATCTCCAGGCACGGCTGGCCCGGATGGGACTCGACGTACCCGTCGACAACATATGGACCTCGGCCCTCGCCACCGCCAAGTTCCTGGAGGCGCAGCGCCCCGACGGCACGGCCTATGTCATCGGCGAGGCGGGACTGACCACCGCGCTGCACGACATCGGCTATATCCTCACCGACCACGAGCCGGACTACGTGGTGCTCGGTGAGACCCGTACCTACAGCTTCGAGGCGCTGACCAGGGCGATCCGGCTGATCAACGGCGGAGCGCGGTTCATCTGCACCAACCCCGACGAGACAGGCCCCTCGACCGAGGGCCCGCTGCCCGCGACGGGCGCGGTCGCCGCGCTGATCACCAAGGCCACCGGCAAGGACCCGTACTTCGCGGGCAAGCCGAACCCGCTGATGATGCGCACCGGGCTCAACGCGATCGGCGCGCACTCCGAGACCAGCGCGATGATCGGCGACCGGATGGACACCGATGTGCTGGCCGGTCTGGAGGCGGGGGTGGAGACGTTCCTGGTGCTGACCGGGGTGACGACTCACGCCGATATCGACCGCTATCCCTTCCGCCCCTCCACGGTCGTCGACTCGATCGCCGATCTTGTGGACCGCATCTGAGCACATCCGCATCTGAGCACATCAGCGTTTTGAGCACATCAGCGAGGGGCGCGGCGGACAGGATCTGGATCCCGTCCGGTCGCGCGCTGCGGATGCGGAAGGCCGTCGCACCGGTGAGTCTCTGAGTATCAGGAGGTTCACGATGCGTTCAGGGTTGCCCCGTCTCCGTGCCATGTGGGTGGCCGCCGCCGTGCTGGTGGCCGCGCCGGTCCTCGGTCTCACCGTGATCCGGGCCCATGACTCCGTCACGCGGGCTCATGAGTCCCTGGTCCAGGCCGATGACTCCGTACGGGGCACCCTCACCCCGTCGGCCGTCGCCCCCGGCGGTACGGCGGGGTCCGGGCGGGAGGAGGCGCGATCCGCCGGATCCGCCGGATGGACCGGCTCCAACGGGCCCGCGGGATCCGCGGGATCCGCCGGACCTCTGGGGACCCTGGGACCCCTGGGACCTCCGAGACCCGCCGAACCGCCCGAGCCGGCCGACTCCGCCGGGCCCGGCACCCCGCACGCGGTGGTCGGACTGGTCCTGGCGGGTGTGGCGGCGGTCGCCGTCGCCTTGAGAAGCGCGCGGCGGCAGCGCAACGCCCCCCGGGACCCGGACCCGTCACAGCTCGCCCACGAAGCGGAACGATCCGCCTGACGGCCGGTGGCCGTATGCCAGGATTGGTGACGGCCCGTCTCAACCGGCCGGGCGGGCGGGCGGGCAGGCAGGGTCCGGGCGCGCCGGGGAGGGCGGTCCCGGACGCGGTGCGTCAGCACAGTGCATCAAGGGGGAGTGGATGTACGGCAGTTATTCCGGTCGCGGTGCGCGCGTCCGTGCGGTGCTGAGGGCCGGAGCGGTGGGTGTGTCGGCGGGTGCGGTACTGCTGCTCGCGAGCTGTTCCTCCGACGGCGGCGGGAACGGGGGCGGGGACGGTGACGGTGACGGCGGTACGAAGGTGTCGCCGATAGGCCAGCGGCCCAAGGCGCAGGCCCCGTACTGGGTCAACCCCGACGGCACGGCGGCCCGTCAGGTCGCCGCGTACACCGGCGAGGGCGACACCCGGAGCGCCGCCCTGATAAGGAAGATCGCCGAGCAGCCGGTCGCCGAGTGGATCGGCCCCGACACCCCGGAGGCCCAGGCCAGGGGCTTCACCGAAGCGGCCGCGAAGGCCGACCGGGACGCGCTGCTGGTCCTCTACAACATTCCGCACCGCGACTGCGGCCAGTTCTCCAAGGGCGGGGCCTCGGACGGCGACGCGTACCGCGCGTGGGTCGATCAGGTCGCCAAGGGCATCGGCGACCGCCGCGCCACGGTGATCCTGGAGCCCGACGCCGTACTGCACCTGGTAGACGGCTGTACTCCCGACCAGTTCCACGAGGAGCGGTACGACCTGCTCAAGGGCGCGATCAAGCGGCTCAAGGAGCAGCCGGCCACCTCGGTCTATCTCGACGCGGGCAACGCGGGCTGGCAGTCGCCCGACGCGCTCTTCGAACCGCTCCAGTGGGCGGGCATCGGCGACGCGGACGGTTTCTCGGTGAACGTCTCCAACTTCTATCCGACCGCGACGAGCGCGGACTTCGGCAAGCGGCTCTCGGAGAAGGTCGGCGGCAAGCCGTTCGTGATCGACACCAGCCGCAACGGCAACGGCCCGTACACCGGGGGCGACCCCGGCGAGAACTGGTGCAACCCCCCTGGCCGCGCCCTCGGCGAGGCACCGACGACCGATACCGGCGATCCGCTGGTCAAGGCGTATCTCTGGGTGAAGCGCCCCGGGGAGTCGGACGGCGACTGCAAGGGCGGGCCCAAGGCGGGCGACTGGTATCCGGGGTACGCCCTGGATCTGGCGCGCAATACGAAGTAGCGCGGCCCGCACGGCGGTTCGACGGCGGCGGGGACGGAGAACCGCCGCCGTTGGGACCCCCGGCCGCTGCCCCCCGGCCGCTGCCCCCCGACCGCCGCCGGTCGGCAGCCCCCGGACAGGACCTAGGGGATCTCCACCCACACGCCCTCGGACGGTGTGCCCTTCTCGTCCGTGACGAAGAGCATGTACCAGCCCGACGGGACCAGCGCGTCGTTCTTCGGGACCGTGACCTCGATACCGTCCGCGGTCTTCTTCAGATCCAGCGCCACCGAGCGCTGTTCGACATCGGTGACATGGGTGACCGCGCTGGGCCGCATCAGCTTCGCGGTCCTGATCGACCCCGGGTCCGCCGTCCTGAACTCCGCCGTCGCCCCGCGCTCGACGCTCTTCGGCCCGCCCGAGAGCGCGGGCCGCGCGTCGCGGAAGAGATACGGCGGCGTGTAGATCTCGATCCGCTGCTCGAAGACGCCCGGCTTGGTGTTGGCCTGGTCGGCGTAGAGCGGGTCCGAGCCGAAGATCAGGACCCGGCCGTCGGGCAGCAGGACCGAGCCCGAGTGGTAGTTGCGCCCCACCGCCGGATCCGCGACCCGCTTGTACGTGGCCGACTCCGGGTCGTACATCCGCGCCTGGAGGATGTCGGAGCCGCCGCGACCCCGGTAGTCCTCGGAGCCGCCGGTGATCAGTACGGAGTCGTCGGGCATCAGCGAGGCGCTCGGATAGCGCGTGCCCTTCTCCAGCGCCGGCCCGTCCTTGAACCGGGGCTCCGGGTCCTTGAGGTCGACCAGCCGGGACTTCTCGCTGGACTTCTCGGACTCGCCGACCCCGCCTCCGCCGATCACCATGAACTTCTGGTCCTGGGCGGGCGGCAGCATGACCGTCGCCGAGGTCTCCATCCGGTCGGGATCGCTCAGCCCCGGGATCTTCACGAACTTGTTCGTCGCCAGATCCCAGACACCGGGATCACGGCCGACATCGGCCGGTCCGTAACCGGCGTTCGAACCGCTGTAGAAGAGCTTGCCGTTGTCCATCAGGAAGATCGCCGGATAGGTGGGGAACTTCCTGATGATCCCGGTGTACTCCCACGACCTGGTCTTCGGGTCGTAGATCTCGTCCTTGCCGGGGACGATCTGGCCGATCTCGTCCAGACCGGAGAGTGCCAGCACCTTGCCGTCCCTGAGCGTGGTCAGCGTCGGATACCAGCGGGCCTCGTTCATCGGGTCGACGGTGATGTACTTCTCGGCGAGCGGATCGAACTCATAGGCTTCCTTGATGCCCTGGAAGTCCTTCTTGTCGAGCGCGAGCTTCTGCGCGATACCGTAGACATTGCGGGCGTCGGAGCCCTTCATGCCCTGCACCCGGTAGTTGTCCTCGGTGCCGGTCTCGAATTTCTTGCCGGACTGGCGCGCCTCGACATAGATACGGCCGAGGCCCGCCTCCGTCCGCAGGAAAGCGCCCGTCTGCGGATCGAAGACCTTCTTCGCCTTCTCGACCAGGACGGGATCCTTGGAGACGAAGGTCTTGCCGTTCTCCTTGCCGGTGAACATCGTGCCCGCGGGCAGGGTGATCGGCTTGTCCGGGTCCTCGTTGTGGACGATCATCAGGCCGCCGGCCTTGGTGACATCGCCCTTGAGCTTCTCGTACCGCTTGGTGCCGCCCGCCACCAGCAGGTTCCCGTCCGGCAGTTGGGTGTGCCCGGAACAGAACATGTCCTTGGGGGTCGGGATCATCTTGTACCCGCCGGACTTCGGGTCCCAGAGGATCGACTCGAACTTGCCCGCGTCGAAGTTCTTCTGGTTGTTGCCCGAGCCCGCTATCAGCAGCACCTTTCCGGTGTGCAGCAGGGAGGCGTGAATGGAATTTATCTTGAACTCGGCCGGGATGTCGAGAAAGTCCCAGTGCCCGTTCTCGGCCTTGTACTCGGGCCGGTTGATCTTGTACTCGTGGTACTTCTCCGAGCCGAACCGGTAGAGCGCCGGTCCATTCATCCCGGCCACCACGACGACCACCGCGGCGCCTATCGCTATACGACGGGCGCGGTTTCTGCGGTGATTCTGCCGGACGGGAACGGCGCTCATTTCTTATGTCCCCCAAGGGAAATCTGTACGGTCTGATCGGTGGCCGCGGGCGGTACGGCCGGCACGGCGTGGGCGGCCGGGGCGGCGTGGTCGGCCGGAGCGGCCGGGGCGGTCTGCTGCCGCGGTACGAACGGCGCCGCGCCACCGGGTCCGTCCGGCGCCGTGCCACCGGACGTGTCCTCGCCGCGGTGCGCGCCCCGCCGCTTCCTCTTCCGCTCCTGGCGCATCCCCCAGCGCCACGCGAGGATCGGCGCCGCCGTGATCAGCAGGGCCAGTGACGCCCAGGTGATCATCGCCGGATGATCGTGCCCGAAGTAGAAGGAGGAGCCCAGCGATCCGCCGAAGACCAGGATGAAGAAGAGATGGATACGGAAGGTGCCGAAGAGCGTGTCCGGGCTGGACGAGTCGCCCTTGGGCGTCACGACGAAGGTGCTCTTGCGGCGCAGCACGGCGTCCATCAGTGAGCGCGCGTAGATCGGCGCGGAGAGGGCGGACATCACCATGCCGGCCAGTCCGCCGGAGCCCTCGGGCTCGTGCGGCGAGACGTTGTGGCGGCGGTTCCAGATGTAGAGCCCGATCTGGAGGGCCGAGGCATTGCCGTACAGCATCATCCAGATGGCCGGGTCTATCTGCACACCCGAGGCCCCCATGCCCAGGAACAGCGCACAGCTCAGCGCCGCCAGGATCCAGTTGAGGGCCGACATCGGATAGAAGATGATCATCATGGTGTAGTTGAAGAGCTTGCCGGGCGGCAGCGTGCCGTAGCCGCGCCAGTACTGCTTGAGGATCGTCTCGTACGTACCGCGCGACCAGCGGAGCTGCTGGGTGAAGAAGTCGGTCCACGCGGTCGGGCCCTCGCCGACGGCCAGCACGTCCGGGGTGTAGACCGAGCGCCACTTGTTGCCGGACCGGGGATTCCTGGCGCGGTGCATCTCGAAGCCCGTCGCCATGTCCTCGGTGATCGAGTCGTACAGCCCGCCGATCTGCTTGAGCGCGCTGATCCGCACGGCGTTGCTCGTACCGACGAACATGGGCGCGCCGTAGCGGTTGCCCGCGCGCTGGATCAGGGCGTGGAAGAGGAACTGCTGCGATTCGGCGGCCTTGGTGACGAACGTGTCGTAATTGCCGTAGACCTGCGGGCCGATCACAAAGCCGACGTCCGGGTCGCGGAAGTAACCGAGCATCCGCTCCAGATAGTTGGGCATCGGGACATGGTCGGTGTCGACGGAGGCGAAGAAGTCGTAGGCGTCGCCGTGCGCGTCGAGCCACGCGTTGTAGTTGCCGTGCTTCGTCTTCGCGCGATGGGCGCCCTTGGGCTGGTTCCACTTCGCGATGCCCTTGCGGGAGAAGTGGTGCACCCCGAGGCGGGCGCAGACCTCCTTGACGGCCGGGTCGTCGCCCTCGTCGAGGAGCCAGACATGCATCAGCCCGCGGTGCCGGATCCTGACCGCCGCCTCCAGTGTCCTCGTCACCATCTCCAGGGGCTCCTTGCCCGGGACGAAGGAGGTGAGGAAGGCCACGCGGGTGCCGCTCTCGGGTACGACGGGTACCGGATCGCGCGCGACCAGCGTCGCGTGCGCGTTCGAGAGGACATTCATCGTACGGAACAGCTCGATCAGTCCGATCGAGACGAGCATCACGATGTCGAGGATGAGAAGCGTGTCGTTCTTGAGGTTCGGATCGCGTTCGGTCCAGTGCTGAGGCTGCATCAGCCAGGCGAAGAGCCCGAGCGAGAGCAGCGGCGCCGCGCCGAGCAGCAGGGCGGCCCGGATACGGTGCGGCTCCTGCGAGAGCAGGGAGCGGTACTGGACGGTGTACGGCTTGGCGGGGTCGGGCTGGGTGAGAGGCCCGGCCAGCCGGCTGTAGTGCTCGTAGTCGTACTTGGGGAGCGCGGTCTTCCTGGGCCTGGGGCGCCGGCCACCGCTTCCGAGGTGTGAGGGAATCCGAAGCTGAGTGGTCCGGGAAACGTCGTTGTCCCGGCGTGCGCCGTCCGGCGTCGACGTCATGAGTCATTCCCCCCGCACGCGCGGTTGCCGCGTGATTGGTATCGAACGTTCCGCCCGGAATGGTCCCCCTCGACCACCGGACCGGACGCGTCAACTGCTGCCCCGTCATCAAGGACAGAGAACGGTGGCCATCCGGTTGCACCCGTCCATGGGGGCATTCCCCTGCGCCGCGTCCATTCAACTGTTCGGACCGCATGCCCCATTGGAGTCAATGTGTTCAGGATAGGTTGTCCGACCGAGGTCGTGATCGCAAGGGAGAGAAAGGCCGATTGCCGGTCGTTTGGGCGATTTGATAGGCCGGTGCGGTCGGTGTGTTGGCGAGCATGCGCCATGCGCGGCGCGACTTCGTACCACTCCGTACGAGTCCGTACGACTGCGTGTGAGTCCGTGTGAGTCCGGGTGAGTCCGAGCGAATCGGAGTGGGTCCGGACCGATTCCGAACATCGGAGGCCGCCGGAACGAGCGAAGCCCTCTCATGCGCGATGAGAGGGCTTCCGCTGTGCGTGCGCCGCCAGGGACTCGAACCCCGGACCCGCTGATTAAGAGTCAGCTGCTCTAACCAACTGAGCTAGCGGCGCCTGCTGACCTGGAGAACTCTACCGGACCGGGAGAGGTGCCCCGACCATTTGATGACTGTTGCGGCCTGTCGGATTGTCTTTTCTTCCCCTTGATCCGTCAAAATGCGATTTGTCCAGACAGTTGAGACACTGGCCCGTCAATCGCGTCGGAAAGATCTTGATGAGTGTGGAGGGGAACGCATGACCGTCCCGGTCTTCGAGGAGTACGAGCCGGCTCGTGACTGCCCCTGTGCCGGATGCGCGGAGCGGCGGCGCGATCTGGCCAGAGGTCTGCCGGTGCGTGCGGGCGGCCATCCGGCCGCGCACGGCGCCCGGCGGGCACTGCTCCTGGCGACGGCGACGGGAGTCGCCCTCGGTACGACGGGGACGGGCGTGGGGATGGGCACGGCGACGGCGTGGGCGGCCGGACAGCCGGCCGGCACGGCGCGGCACACGGCGGTGGACGCGGCGGCGGTGGTGGATGCGGTGGACGCGACGGCGGTGGTGGATAGGGCGGCGGCGCGCTCGGCGGCGGCGGACGCGCGGGTGGCCGCCGGGTCGATTCCGTCGACTCCGCAGGGCGGCAGTGCCCCGCTCCACGGGCGACCGCTGCCGGGCCCCGGGGCGCACCGGCACCCGATGGCGCTGCGCGGCTCCACGCGGGCCGACATCATCAACCGCGCCAAGCGCTGGTCGTCCGCGAGGGTCCCGTACAGCCTGGAGAAGTTCTGGTCGGACGGTTACCGCCAGGACTGCTCCGGCTTCGTCTCGATGGCCTGGAACCTCGCGGGGAACGAGTGGACGGGCACGCTGGCGCGGTACGGCGTGCGGATCGACCGGGAGGACCTCCAGCCGGGCGACATGCTCCTCTTCCACAATCCCGCCAGCCCGATCAAGGGCTCGCACGTCACGATCTTCGGCGGCTGGACCGACTACACGCACTCCTCCTATCTGGCGTACGAGCAGGCCCAGCCGCACGCCCGTGCCCAGCCCACCCCGATGGCGTACTGGAGCCACTCGGGCCGCTATGTCCCGTACCGCTACCGGGGGCTGGCCGGGAGCGCCGACGCCAAGGGTCCGGGCGCGGGGACGGGGACGGGGGCGTCGGCGCTGTATCCGGGCACGGGGGCGTTCGGGCCCGGCGCGAACAACGCGTACGTCGGACAGCTCGGCCGGATGCTGGTCCAGCGCGGCGGCGGACGCTTCTACGCCCGGGGCCCGGGTCCCCGGTGGGGCGATGCCGACCGTCGGGCCACCCAGGCGTTCCAGCGCGCGCAGGGCTGGCGCGGCGCCGAGGCGGACGGGCGGCCGGGCGCCGGAACCTGGCGGTATCTGGTGAGGGGCCTGGGCAAGGACATCCCGGCGGCGGGCGCGGGGGAGAGCGGCGGCCGTCCCGGCGGTGGTGCGGGCGGCGGTGGCCGTCCGGGCGGTGCCGGCGGGGGTGGCGGTACGCCGGGGCGGGCACCGGCGTACCCCGGTGCCCAGCACTTCCGGCCCGGCGGCAGCGGTACGTATGTCGAGCTGCTCGGCAGGCAGCTCGTGAGAAAGGGCTTCGGCAGGTACTACACCTCGGGCCCGGGACGGGTCTGGACCGAGGCGGACCGGCGCAATGTCGAGGCGTTCCAGCGCGCCCAGGGCTGGCGCGGTGCCCAAGCCGACGGATACCCCGGCCCGGGGACCTGGCAGCGACTCTTCGCATGAGCAGCGACTCTTCGCATGACGGAGGCAAGGATGACGACGACGACCTCGCACCCGAACGACGAGGACCCGGCGCCCGCCGTGCCCCCGGCGGACGGCGGGCGCTCCCCGGACGCTCCGGACTTTCCGGAGGTTCCGGATGTCCCGGCGCAGGAAGGGAGCGGCACATCCGTGCCGGGCGCGCCACCGGCGCCGCCGGGTGACGGTCCGTTCCCGGCTCCGGCCGGGACGCCCCGGAGCGGCGGGACAGCCCCGGTCCGCTCGGCGCGCTCGGTGTTCGGCGCCGAGATGTGGGTGCCGAGCGCGACGGTGAAGTCCCCGGAGCCGGTCGCCGCGTCATCCGCGTGGGAGACGGAGACGGAGACGGCCGGGCACCCCGCCGTGGACGGACCGGAACCGGCGGGTGGTCCGGTGACCGCGCCTCTCATCGCGCAGACCGCGCGGAGTTCCGTACGGATGGGAAGCGCCTGGGACGCGGGTGCGGGCACGGGCACGGGCACGGGCGTGAGCACGGGCACAGGCGTGGGCATGGGCGACGGACACGGCGAAACGAAGCCGTCCACGGACACGGGACCGGACACCGGACCGGACACCGAACCGGGCTCAGGACCGGGTTCCGGGCCGGCGTCGAAGTCGGGGACGGCCAAGGGTGCGGCAGAGGCGGCCGGTGCTGCCGGTGCGGAGGCGGGCGGATCGTCCGTCGAGCCCGTCCCCCGGAGACGGTTGGGGCCGGCGGGGCGCCCCGGTGGCGGGGACGGTCCCCGCTGGAGCCCGCTCATCGTCGGGGAGTCCACCCAGGAGATCCCCGTCCATCTGCTCTTCCGCGACGAGCCGGCCGGCGCCAGACCGCCCACCGTGGTCAGACGGCGGTGGGGCACCAGCGAGCAGCCTCGGGTACGGCGGGTGCCCCCGCCCGTGCCCGCCGCGCCACCGGCGCCCAAACCCGCGTCCCCGTCCCCGTCCCCGTCCGCGCCCGTACGCGTACCCGCACCCGCGTCCGTGGCCGTGCCCGCCGCGCCGCTGCGGCCCGCGCCGCCCGTCGATCCCCGGCTCGCCGAGCGTCCGGGGCCCGTACTCCCCGGCTGGGCCGCCTCGCTCGTCGGTTTCCTGACACTGATCGCGTGCGCCGCGCTCCTGTGGTGGGTCGGCGCCGTACCGGACGCGGTGGCGAAGGTGCTGGGGCTGCGGCCCAAACCGGACCGTGGCATCGGGCTCGGACAGTGGGCCCTGCTCGCGTTCGGCGGGACCGTCATGGTCTTCGCCTTCGGCGGGCTCGGCCGTGGCCAGGTCGGCCAGGCCTGGGTGCTGACGCTCTTCGGCGACTACCGGGGCAGCGTGCGCCGTACGGGACTGCTCTGGGTGAGCCCGCTGCTGGTGCGCCGCAAGGTGGACGTACGGCTGCGGCACTGGCGCAGCGAGCCGATGCCCTCGGTCGACTCGAACGGCACCGCGCTGCGGGTCGTCGTCCTCGTCGTCTGGCGGGTCAGGGACACCGTGCGCGCGGCCCTCGGTGTCGGGGACCACGAGGAGTATCTGCGTGAGCAGGTGGAGGCGGCGATGGCGCGGGTGCTCTCCCAGCTGCCCGCCGACGCGTTCCACGACGAGGCACCGACCCTGCGTAACGCGGAGGCCGTCGGCGACGCGCTGACCCGCATGCTCTCGGCGGAGTGCCGGCCCGTCGGCGTCGACGTCTTCTCCGCGCAGCCGACGCGGATCGAGTACGCGCCGGAGATCGCGGCCGCGATGCAGCGAAGCAGGATCGCGGCGATCGACGCCAAGCACCGGGACAGCGTTCTCACCTCGGTGGTGGACGCGGTGGACGACACCGTGCGCCGTCTGACCTCGCGCGGACTGGTCGAACTGGACGACTACGAGCGCAAGGTGCTGGTGAAGGACCTCACCGTGGCGTTCTACACCGGGCGTCAGAGTGCCGGGGAGAGGCTGTAATTGGTCTGGACCTGACCGGTACTTGTTATGGACACGGTCAAGTTCCGTTAATACTCTAGTGCTTGGTCTAGACCGCAGTCTGTTCTCACCTGCACGCGTGCAGTACGGCTCACCGAACTCCCCACGTTCTCTGGAGCGAAGCATGCGAAAGAAGATAGGCGCGGCCGTCGTTGGCCTCGCCGTGGCGGGCGTGTCCCTGCTCGCCACCAGCAGCGCAAGTAGCCACGGCTACACCGACTCACCCATCAGCCGTCAGAAGCTGTGTGCCAACGGCACGGTTTCCAACTGCGGCAACATCCAGTGGGAGCCGCAGAGTGTCGAGGGGCCCAAGGGCTTCCCGGCCGGCGGTCCCGCCGACGGCAAGCTCTGCTCGGGCGGCCTCGGCCAGTTCGCGCAGCTCGACGACCCGCGTGGCGGCGCCTGGCCGACCACCAAGGTCTCGGGTGGCCAGAGCTATAACTTCCGCTGGCAGTTCACCGCCCGGCACGCCACGACCGACTTCAAGTACTACATCACCAAGAACGGATGGAACTCGTCCCAGCCGCTCACGCGCGCGGCCCTGGACACCCAGCCGTTCCTGACGGTGCCGTACAACAACCAGCAGCCGCCCGCGACGCTCTCGCACTCGGGCAACCTGCCGTCGAGGTCGGGCCGTCATGTGATCCTGGCGGTGTGGACCATCGCCGACACGTCGAACGCGTTCTACTCCTGCTCCGACGTCCAGTTCTGACGTCCGTCTCCTGACGCCCGGTCAGCGGCCGGTGGTCAGTGGTCAGTAGTCAGCGGCGGGATCAGCCGTAAGAGACAGTAAGTACCTCGGGGGGCGCGGCACCGTCCGGTCCGCCGCCGCGCGGTCCGCGCTTCCCGAGGCACGCGTGCCGGCGCTCCGTCACTCCGGCGCGCGCCCGCCTGCCTCCCGACGCGCCCCCGGCATGCCCCCCCCGGCATGCCCCCCCCGGCATTGCGCCCCGGCACGCGCATCGCGCCCTGGCACGCGCCCCGGCGCGAGGGGCGGCGCGAGAGGCGGCCGGGAATCGGGCAACTGGGGGCGGAACCGTCAACTGGAAGCGTTCAGAGGCCAGTTCGACGTGAAAAGGGTTTGCCTTCGCCGGGATTTGGGGGACCATTCCTGCGGCGGTCATCGCGCGTAGACCCGTGCGACAGCCGTGCCCTTCACGCTTACGGCGCTCCATGCCAACCGGCGCAGGGAGCGTTCCCCCCATATCCGTCCGGAGGTTGTTCCGTCATGCGCAGACGTCTGGCTCTTCCGCTCGCCTCGGCCGTACTCGCCCTCACCGCTTCCCTGTTCACGGCCACCTCGGCCAGTGCCGCGCCGGCGGACAAGCCCCAGGTCCTCAGCAGCTGGACCCAGGAGTCCGCGAACAGCTACAACTCCTTCACCGCGGCCCGGGGCAACCAGGGCGCCTGGTCCTCCTACGGCTTCGACTGGTCCACGGACTACTGCTCGTCCTCGCCGGACAACCCCTTCGGCTTCCCCTTCCAGAACGCCTGTGTGCGCCATGACTTCGGCTACCGCAACTACAAGGCGGCCGGCACCTTCAGCGCGAACAAGGCGCGGATCGACTCCGCCTTCTACGCGGACCTCAAGCGCGTGTGCGCGAAGTACTCGGGCGCGACGAAGGCGTCCTGCGACGCCCTGGCGTGGACGTACTACCACGCGGTCGACATCTTCGGTGTGAGCCCCATGGTGGACGGCTCGCGGTCGGTGGTCTGAGACCTGGGCGCGGGACCGGAGCACGTACGACGGCAGGGCCCCTCGCTTCCACGAGGGGCCCTGCCCTGTCCGCGCGCCGCCGGTGACCCGCCCCACCCGGGACCTGCGGCGGTCGGTACGTCAGTGCCCGTCTCCGGTTTCTAGTACGGCAGGGCCCGCTTCGCGAAGGCCGGTGCCAGCTTGTCCTGCGAGGCGGTCGGGAAGGCGATCGTGTTCGGGTTCCCGTCCGAGACGTACCAGCTCTTTCCGGCGGCGATCTTGTCCAGCCAGCGCGACGAACCGAACTCGGCGTCCGCGTCCTTGGGTCCCGCCGAGCGGATCCGCGGGATCCCGGCCGGTGTGAAGGCCTTGTCGTACGGCGAGACCGAGGGGTTGGCCCCCACGAGATACACCCCGTCGTAGCGGTAGCCCGTTCCCTTCGCGGCGACCCCGGCCTCCTGGGGCATGGCGCCGAAGGGCAGGGCGAGTGAGGTGACCCGGGTCCCGGGCGCGGCCGTCACGATCGCCTGCTGTCCGGCGGAGATGGCCTTCGTGGCACCCGCCTGGTCCAGGGAGCGCAGGTTCTGGTGGCGGTCGGTGTGATTGCCGACCTCGTGCCCGTGCTCCTTCAGCCAGGTCAGCGCCCTGGCCGAACCGGTCGCCGAGAAGGCGTCCGCGTTGACGAAGAAGGTCGCCGCCGGCTTGAACCCGGGGTACTTCTTCGCCGTCTCGGCCATGATCGCGATGGCCGTGTCCCGCGCCGGGGTGCCGTTCTGGTCGAGGCGCACCTGGCTGTTGGTCGAGTCGTCGAACGTGAGGACCACCGGGTGCATTCCGGCCGGGATGTCGATACGGCCCGTCTGGAAGTCCCGCGCGGTGACCGGGACATACTCCTCCCGGGCGAGGCGCTCCAGCTCGGCCCGGAAATCGGCCGGGGTGCGGTCGTAGACGCTGGCCGGTTTCTCGGTGAGCTGGTGATACATCAGCACCGGCACCTGGCCGAGCTCGTCGGCGCCGACCTCCGCCGGGTTCACGGCGGCGGGGCTGGCCGCCGCCGGCGCGGCCTCTTCCCCGGCCGATGACGACCCCGAGGAACAGCCCGAGGCGAGCAGGGCGGCGCCCGCCAGGGCGCAGAGCGGGACGAGCGGGTGGCGCATGAGGGACCTCCAAGGCGAATGTGTCGCGCCATCCCTACCGGCGGCGAGTGCCCCCGTACCGCACTGTCGCCTGGATGGCGCAGTCACCACGCCGGGGCCCAATGCGGCCGTTCGTGTGAAATCCGATCAGAACAGGAGGAACGGCACGCTGTATGGCAATCAATGGAGGAACCACCCGGCCACGGCACGAAGGACGTCATGATGGCCCCGAGACACATATCGCACTCCCCCTACTCCTACGGTCCCCGCCGCAGCCCCGCACGCCGGCGCGCCCTCATAGCGACGGCCGGGGCGCTCGCCCTGGCCGGAGTGGGCTGGACCTTCCTCACGTCGGGACCGGGCGTGCACGGACTCTCCGACGGCTCCGTCCTCGACGGGCGCAAGGCCGCACAGGTCACCGCCTACCTCGACACCGAGGCGGCGGGCGGTCGCGACAATGTGCGTGCCACCCTCGACGGCGCGGCGATCCCCGTCACCGCCGCGGGCCCCCGTCTGAAACTCGCACTCCCCCGTCTGACCGAGGGCCGGCACACCCTGGTGGTGGAGGGCGACAGCAGTATCCCCTTCGCCTCGTACCGGGAAGTCGTGGGCTTCACGGTGGACACCACCGCTCCCGCGCTCAAGGTGGTCGACCCCGAGGTCAAGAACGCCGGCCCCGTGACCATCGCCGGCAAGGCCGGCACCGACGCCAAGGTGAGCGTCGACGGCAAGGTGGTGAGCGTCGACAAGTCCGGGGCCTTCACGATCACGGTGCCCAGGGGCACATCCGTGGTGAAGGTCACCGCCGTGGACCGCGCCGGGAACACCACCACCAAGGCCGTGTCCACCCGGGGGCGCCGCCCCATGATCCGGGCCGCGCACATCACCGCGATCGGCTGGGGCAACGACACCCTGCGCGGCAACATCCTGGCCCTGGTCCGCAGCGGCAAGCTCAACGCCGTGCAACTGGACGTCAAGGACGAGGACGGCGAGGTCGGGTACGCCTCCCAGGTGCCGCTGGCCCGTCAGATAGGCGCGTCCAAGGGCTACTACGACGCCCGTAAGGCGGTGGCCGAGATCCACGCAGCCGGGGCCCAGGTCATCGGCCGTATCGTCGCCTTCCGCGACCCCAAGCTCGCCACGGCGGCCTGGAAGGCCGGCAAGAAGGACCAGGTCGTGCTGACTCCCGCCGGAGAGCCCTACGCGGGCGGCGGCCACTACGGAAAGCTGGCCTTCACCAACTTCGCCGACCGCACGGTCCGCAAGTACAACCAGGACCTCGCGGTCGAGGCGGCCTCGCTCGGCTTCGACGACATCCTCTACGACTATGTGCGCCGCCCCGACGGCGCGCTGTCGAAGATGCGGTTCCCGGGCATCGGATCCGCCACTCCCGAGCAGTCCATCACCTCGTTCGTCGCGGACACCCGGACGGCGATGGGCTCGCACCCCGCCTACCTCGGCGTCTCGGTCTTCGGCATAGCCGCCACCCGGCCCACCGAGATCGCCCAGGACATAGCGGCCCTGGTCAAGGTCAGCGACTACATCGCGCCGATGGTCTACCCGTCCCACTGGGGGCCCGGGGAGTACGGCGTCGCCAACCCCGACACCGCCCCGTACGCGATCGTGCAGCGCTCGCTCGCCGACTTCGCCCGCCAGGCGAAGGGCACCCAGACCGAGATCGTCCCGTGGCTCCAGGACTTCTCGATGGGCAGCACCTACGGGCCGGCCCAGGTGGCCGAACAGATCAAGGCCGCGGCGGCCAACAAGATGAACTCCTTCATCCTCTGGAACGCCGGTGCCCGCTACCAGGGCGCGGCACTCCAGCAGATCGTCGCACGCTGACGCGGCCGGCGAGACCTGTCGCGAAAGGCCGGCGAAAGGGCGGCGAAAACGCGGCGAAGGGGCGTTCCCGGAATCCGGGAACGCCCTATGCCGTGACCTCTTCGCCGGTGCGCCGCCGGGACTCTGAGCGGGGGGCGGGGTGGACGAAGTGCTTGATCTCCTGGAACTCCTCCAGGGCGCGTTCGCCGTTGAGCCGTCCGACGCCGCTCTGCTTGAAGCCGCCCTCCTCCATCTGGTCGACGATGACGGCCCAGGTGTTGGTCCACACCGTCCCCGCGTCGAGTTCGCGGCCGACCCGCAGCGGCCGGTCCACGTCGCGGGTCCAGATACCGGCCGCGAGGCCGAACTCGGTGGCGTTGGCCCGGCCGATCGCGTCGGCTTCGTCGTCGAAGACCTCGAAGGTGGCGACCGGGCCGAAGACCTCCCGCTGGACGATGGGCCGGTCCACCTCCTCGACCTCCACCAGACTCGGCCGGACGAAGGCGCCGGCGGCCAGCGGGCCGTCGGTGATCCGGCCGCCCCTGACGAGGACCTCGGCGTACTCGGCCGCGTCCGCGACCGCTCTCTCCACCCGGTCCGCGTTGGCCTGGTCGATCAGCGGCCCCATCTCGCTGTCGGGATCGCTGCCGGGACCGACCCGCACCGCTTCCAGCGCGGCGGAGAGCCGGGTGCGCAGCTCGTCGGCGACTCCCCGCTGGACCAGGATCCGGCTGCCGGTCATGCAGAACTGGCCGGTGAAGGTGGTGATCGCCTTGGTGAGTACCGGAACGGCGGCGTCGAGATCGGCGTCGTCGAAGACGATCATCGGGGTCTTTCCGCCCAGCTCCAGGGACATCCCTTTCAGCGAGGCGGAGGCATCGGCCATGATGGCGCGCCCGACACGCGTACTGCCGGTGTAGCTGATGACGTCCACACCGGGGTCGGCGACGATCAGCCGGGCTCCCGCGCTGCCGGACTCGGTGAAGGCGTTGAAGACGCCCCGGGGCAGCGACGGGGCGCCGCCGATGATGTCGAACAGCAGGCTGTTGGTGAGCGCGGTCTGGCCCGGCAGTTTCAGCGCGACCGTCGCCCCCGCGGCCAGGGCCGGGGCGAAGGACCGCACGGAGAGAATGACCGGTGAGTTCCACGGCGCGATCACTCCGGCGACGCCGACGGGCTGGCGCAGGGTCATCGAGTACAGACCGGGTTTGACCTCGGACGCCCGGCCGGACTCGGTCAGGGCCAGCGCACCGTAGTAGCGGATCTTGGAGATCGTCAGACCGACCTCCAGGGCGGCCTCGGAGGGGATCTTGCCGTTCTCCCGGGAGAGCAGGGCGATCAGCTCGTCCTGCCGTGCGGCCATGCGGTCGGCCATCTCGAAGAGGGTCCGGGCGCGCAGATCGCGGTCGCGGGACCAGTCGCCGGTTCCGAAGGCCCGGCGGGCGGCGTCGATGGCGGCCCGCGCCTCGTCCGCGCCGCCGTCGGCGAAGGTGCCCAGCACCTCGCCGGTGGCGGGATCGAGCGATTCGCCGATGGTGCCGGAGTCGGTCCAGACGCCGTCGATGAGGTTGCGGACATGGACCGTGCCGGTGGTGGTGGAGGACATGAGGGTTATCTCCTGGGAATCCGGAACATCTGGAGCCGGCGGGCCCTGCGGGCCGTCGTCGGCATCGCTCATTGCCGGGGTCAGTGAAACATAAATACAGTTCGTTCTGCAACGAACTTTAATGTGACTGGCGTCGCCGCGGGGCTGGGCATTCTTGGCGCGGCGACCGTGGCGCAAGGTCTTCGACCGCATCGCTTGACCCGCGACCCAAGGCGTGCTTATCTTCGTTGCAGAACGAACTATATGGGGTCCCTTGCCACCGCGCACCGGCCGCATACGGGGGTCTCTCGCCGACACGCGCCGGCCGCCCGCTGTTCGTTCCGTTCCGTTCCACGCCGCCACGGGCGGCTGATGAGATCACCGCCGCCGGCGGGCCACGAAGCCCAGCAGCGGGAGGTGAGTCCGGTTTGGAGAATTGATCATGGTGGCAGCAGAGGGCACCGCGTCCCCGAGCACACAGAGCGGCCCCGGTCCGGCGTCCATCGCCGTCAGGGCCGCGGTGGTCCGGGAGAAGGGCGGCCCGTTCGTCTTCGAGGACCTCGTCCTCGACACCCGGCTGCGACCCGACGAGGTGCTCGTCAAGGTGGTCGCGGCGGGCGTCTGCCAGACCGATATCCACGTCCGCGACCAGCACCTTCCCACTCCGCTGCCCGCGGTCCTGGGCCATGAGGGCGCGGGGATCGTCGAGCGGGTCGGCGACGGGGTCACCACCGTGGCCCCCGGTGACCGGGTGGTCATGTCGTACCAGGCGTGCGGCCACTGCACACCCTGTCTGAACGGCGACCCCGCCTACTGCGCCCGCTCCTTCCCGCTGAACTTCGGCGGCTCCCGCCCGGACGGCTCCAACGCGCTCAGCGGCACCGGGGGCGAGGAGATCCACGGCCACTTCTTCGGCCAGTCCTCCTTCGCCACCCACTCCCTTGCCACCGAACGCAATGTGGTCAAGGTGGCGGACGACGTGCCGCTGGAACTGCTCGCGCCGCTGGGCTGCGGCCTGCAGACCGGCGCGGGCGCGGTACTCAACTCGCTCAAGGTCCCGGCCGGGGCGTCCGTCGTGGTCATCGGCACCGGAACCGTGGGTCTCGCCGCCGTCATGGCGGCCGCGGTCGCCGGCGCGAGCCCGGTCATCGCGGTCGACATCGTCCCCGAACGCCTCACGCTCGCCCGGGAACTGGGCGCGACCCACACGGTCGACGGCAGGGAGGAGGACGTAGCCGGACGGATCGCGGAGATCACCGGCGGCGGCGCGGACTACGTCCTGGAGATCACCGCGCGGCCCGAGATGCTCACCCTCGCCGTCGACGCGCTCGCCCCGCTGGGCACCGCCGCCCTGATCGGCGGAGCCCCGGCCGGAGCCCACGCGTCGGTGAACATGAACGCGCTCCTGGGAGGGCGGACCGTGCGCGGCATCGCGCAGGGCGACTCCATCCCCCAACTGTTCATCCCCCGGCTCATTGAGCTGTACAAGGCCGGGCGGTTCCCCTTCGACCGCCTCGTCACCCTCCGCGGCTTCGACGAGATCAACGAAGCCGTCACCGACACGCGGACCGGGGCTGTGATCAAGCCCGTGCTCCGCATCGGGGAGTAGCGGCACACTCCCGCGCCATCCCCGGCTCCCGGGAGGGCGGCCTCACCAGTGCCGTACCTCCTCACCCTTACCCACCCACAGAGGACATCGCGTCATGAACGACCAGCAGAAGCCCGGCACCCCCACCGACCGACACCAGCTCGGCGCGGCCGGCATGCCCCTCAACACCCTCACCGACTACCGCCCCATACCGGCCGACGGTTACGGCGCCCTCTTCCTGCCCGACCGGATCGCCAAGGGCTACCACGTCGAGGAGATCAACGACGGCGCCTACTACGTCACCTCCGGCGCGTACGACACCATGTTCGTGCGCACCGGCAACGGTGTCGTCGTGGTGGACGCGCCCCCGCTGCTGGGCGAGAACCTGAACCGGGCCATCGCCGAGGTCACCGACGAGCCCGTCACCCATCTCATCTACAGCCACTGGCACTCCGACCACATCGGCGCCGCGGGGATCTTCGCCGCCGCCAAGCCCAAGGTCATCGCGCACGACTACACCCGCGAGATGATCCAGCGCTGGCCCGACCTCGGCGGCGAGCGGGGTCTGCCCGTGCCCACCGACACGATCACCGAGAGCGAGACCCTCGACGTCAACGGCGTCCGGTTCGACCTCGACTACCACGGCGTCAACCACACCCCGGGCAATATCTTCATCTACGCCCCGCGGCAGAAGGCGCTCGCGGCGATCGACATCATCAGCCCCGGATGGAGCGCCTTCAAGCACTGCGACGCCTCCGAGAACATCCGCGGCTGGGCCGAGGCCCACGACTGGATCCTCCGGTACGACTTCAAGGGCGTCGTCTCCGGCCATGTCAACCGCTACGGCACCCCCGAGGACGCCAAGGCGTCCCGCGACTACACCAACGACATCGTCGAATTCTCCAAGGAGGCCCTCGGCAACGGCCATGAGCTGGAGTACATCGAGCGCATCGGCTTCAGCAACGCCTGGGTGCTGTGGGAGAACTACTTCAACGAGATGACGAACTACGTCACCAAGAAGACGCTGGAGAAGGTCACCGACAACGGCCAGACATGGGCCCAGCGCCTCGCCGGGGCCGACGTCATGACCAAGTACCACGCGTACTCGGTCCTGGAGGCCCTGCGCCTGGAGTACGGCATGGTCTCCGGCTTCGAGGAACTGATCCTTCCCAAGCCCCGCGCCTGACGATCCGCGGCGGTGCGTACGGAGTCGGGCCCGGCAGAGTGTCTTCTGCCGGGCCCGACCGCGCTCAGGAAGTCCCGGATATAATTCGTTGTGAAACTAACTTTTCGGAGGGGTTATGAGCCTGAGGAACGGAAACGGGACGCAGGACGCCGAGGCCACGGCGCCCGGCGTCCGCGCGGACACGCGCAAGGGGGCCTCACCGTCCCGCGCGCTCAGCCGTAACGAGCGGGCGGCCTGGCTGGGCCTCCTCTCCACCCATCTGAAGCTGCTGCGCACCCTCGACGGCGAACTTGTGGCGGCCGAACGCATCCCGATGTCCTCCTTCGAGGTCCTGCTCACCCTCGCCGAGGCCCCCGAGGGCCGTCTGCGGATGAAGGACATCGCCGCCTCCCTGCTGATCAGCCGCAGCGGACTCACCCGTATCGTCGACGACCTCGAACGCCAGGGCTTCGTCGAACGGCGCAAGTGCCCCACCGACGCCCGCGGCTTCGACGCCGTCCTCACCGCCGCCGGCACCAAGGCGTACCGCCGTGCCCGCAAGGTCCATCTCACCAACCTCAGGCGTGAGTTCCTCGACAAACTCACCGAGGAACAGCTCACGGCGCTCAACGACATCTGGCGCACCGTCGGTTTCGACGGCTCCGCCAACGCCTGCTGACGGGCCCTGACGGACCCTGACGGGCCCACCCTCCCGGCCGTCCCACACGGCCGTCCGCTCACGGAAAGCCCTACATCATCCTCATGACCGACTACGGACACGACCTGCGGTTCGGCGCCTTCCTGACGCCGACGGCCGAGGGCCACGACGACCTGATACGGCTGGCCACCCTCGCGGACCGGATCGGGTTGGACCTGATCGGGATCCAGGACCATCCCTATCAGCCCGCGTTCCTCGACACCTGGACCCTGCTGTCGCACCTGGCCGCCCGGACCGAACGCGTCACGCTCTTCCCTCATGTCGCGAACCTGCCCCTGCGGCCCCCGGCGGTCCTTGCCCGCTCGGCGGCCACCCTGGACATCCTCAGCGGCGGCCGTGCCGAACTCGGCATCGGGGCGGGCGCCTTCTGGGACGCGATCGCCGCCCTCGGCGGCCCCCGCCGCACACCGGGTGGGGCCGTCGACGCACTGGCGGAAGCCATCACCGTCATCCGGTCGCTGTGGACCCCCGGTCCGGCCGCCGATGTCCCGGGCACCTACTACTCCCTCGACGGCGCCCGCCCCGGTCCCTCTCCCGCCCACCCCATGGGCATCTGGATCGGCTCGTACAAGAAACGCATGCTGGAACTGACCGGCCGGGCGGGCGACGGCTGGCTGCCCTCGTCGATGTACGCGCCCCCGGACGAGCTCGCGGACATGAGCCGCACCATCGATGACGCCGCCCGCGCCGCCGGTCGGGACCCCGCCGCCGTGCGGCGGATCTACACCGTCACCGGACGCTTCTCACGCCTCGCCTCGGACGGCTTCCTCAGCGGACCTCCCGGGCTCTGGGCCCGCCAGCTCACCGAACTCGCCCTCACCCACGGGATGAGCGGCTTCGTCCTCGCCGTGTCCGGCCCGGACGCCGAGCGCGAGCTGCGGACCTTCGCCGAAGAAGTGGCCCCACTGGTCCGCGACGCCGTGAGCGCCGCCCGCGGCGGCAAGTCCCCCGTACGTACGGAGGGCGGGGCCACGGCGGACGGGAACGTCCCCGCCGTGCCGGAGACCTCCGGGCATATCGACCTCTGGTCCGCCGACCCCCTGGGCGAGGCGACCCGGCCGCACACCCCCAAGCCGCCGTCGGCCGTGGCCCGTCCCGGCGGCACGGGCAGCCGTCTCATAGGCATCCACGCCCATCTGCGCCAGGAGATGCGGCAGATCATCGACGCCGTCTCCCAGGTCGCGGCCGGGCGGCAGGACGCCGCCACGGCCCGCTCGATGATCAACAGCCTGACCCTGCGTCAGAACTACTGGACCCTCGGCTCCTTCTGCACCGCCTACAGCCGCACCCTCACCACGCACCACACCATCGAGGACCAGTTCATGTTCCCCGAGCTGCGCGAGAAGCAGGAGTCGCTGGGCCCCGTGGTGGAGCGGCTGGAGCATGAGCACGAGGTCATCGCCGAGGCCCTGGCCCGCCTCGACGCCGCCCTGGTCACCCTCGTCCAGGACGACAGCCACATGGGTGAGGTCCAGGACCTCACCCAGTTGCTGGAACGAATCCTCATCTCCCACCTCACCTATGAGGAAGAGGAACTGGTGGAACCGCTGGACCGGCTGCGCATCAACGTCTGAGCACTCAACGTCTGAGCACTCCGCCGGCCACCCCGTGAGAAGGCCCCCGGCCACGGCCGGACCTCTGTGCGGGCACCGGCCGGCGGACCCGGCCGCCGCTCTGTTCGAGGAGCAGCAGTCCGCCGACGGCGGCCACCGCCCACCCGGTCAGGATCGCCACACCGCTGATCACCCCGTCGCCGTGGAAGTACGCGAGGCCGTTGACGGCCCGTACGCCCACGCCGACCGGCAGCACGGCGGAGAACGGCTCCAGCCATCCCGGAAGGAACTCGGCGGGCAGACTGCCACCACTGGTCGCGTTGCCCACCGTCATGAACACCACCGCGGCGGTGCTGGATCCCAGCACACCGAGCCCCCTGACCAGCAGCATCGTGGACGAGGCCACCGCCAGCGCCACCAGCGCCACCAGACCGGCGACCGCGGCGAAGGGCGCGGGCAGGGCATCGAACGCGGTGACCATCCCGGCCACCGTCAGCCCGCCGACACCGCTGAACGCCAGGAGCCCGGCCATCCGCCGCGCCATCCCCACACCCCGCCCGAGCTGGTACGTCATGATCCCGAACAGATAGCCCGCGAGCACCAGCCCGAAGGTGGTGTAGAAGACCACCAGCCCCCGGGTGTCCCGCGGCGACGGCGGAACGACGTCGACGGTCTCCAGCGCCTGTCCGTCCGCCTCGGCGAGCGGGCCGAAGGAGCGCGTCAGCAGCGTGGTGACCGAGGGGCCGTGCGCCCCCGCGTACAGCAGCGTCGCGCCCCCGCCCCCGGCGCCTGCGGGAATGTACGCGGCGAAGACCTCACCGTGCTGGACGGCCGACCGCGCCGCCGGCGCGTCCCGCACGGCCCGCACCCGGAAGGTGTCGGACGGCCGCTCGGGCAGCCGCTCCTGAACCGCCGCCGCGTCCGCGGCCCCGCCCACGACGGCCACGGGCAGACCGTGCGCCACCGGGGCGTGGAAGGCGGAGAGATAGACACCGATGAAGACGGCGCCGATCGCCACGGCGACGCCCACCGGCAGCAGTACCGGCCACGCGGCAGCTCTCACCCGGCGCGCGAGACCGTCCTCATGGCGGAGCGCCACAGCGGCGGAGTGACCCTCCTCAGTACGAGGGGAGCCGGGCGGTATCTCGGACATGATCTGCGTTCCTCCACTGTTCGGGCCATGGAACACACCCTTCATATAGTTCGTTGTGCAACGAACTGTATGAAGGGTGTGCCGTCGAGTCAAACGGGGGTGGGGTCAGACGGGGAGAGTGTGCGATCTGACGGCCGCCAGGGCTCTGGCGATGGGCACCACATCCGCCACGGCCATCTCGATCCGTTCGTACACCTCGGGGTTGAGGACGGTCGTGCCGTCGAAGTCGCCGGAGCTGAGATAGATCCCGGCGGGCGCGGTCCACGCCTGGAGGAAGCCGAACAGCGGGCGCATGGCGTGCTCGATCACCAGGGCGTGGCGGTCGCTGCCGCCGGTCGCGGCCAGCAGTACGGGCTTCGCGGCGAGCCCGTACTGGTCGACCAGGTCGAAGAAGTGCTTGAACAGCCCGGTGTAGGAGCCCCGGAAGACCGGAGTCGCGGCGATGACGAGGTCGGCGCCCTCGACGGCGCGCAGCGCCTCCTCGACGTCGGCGCCGACCTGCTCGCGTTCGGCCGCGCCGGTGAACGCCGGGCCCAGCGTGTGCAGTTCGATCAGCCGGGTCTCGGCCGGGGTGTGCGCGGCCAGCGTCCGGAGCACCAGCTCCACCAGCGCCGTCGTTCTGGACGGGGTGCGGACACTGCCCACCACGGCGACGACGCGCAGCGGCTCGGTACGGGGTGCGGAGGTCATGAGGCCATCTCCGTCCGGGACGGACGCGACGAGGCGATCTCCTTGCGGACGACGGGCGCGACCTCGGCCCCGAGCAGTTCGATGGCCTTCAGCGCCTCCTTCTGGGGCACATTGCCGAAGCCGAGCTGGATCATCATCCGGTCGTGGCGGAAGAGTTCGTACTGCGCCATGATCTTGTCGATGACCTCCTGGGGGCTGCCGAGGAAGAAGGCGCCCGCCGTCGTCGCCTGGGCCTCGTAGGCGAGCTTCGGCATGGGGACGCCCCGGCCGCGCTGGTGGTGGTTGGCCATCCACCCCGCCTGGAAGTAGGGGTGCGAGACCTCGATGGCCTCGCGATGGGTGGGGGCGACGAATCCCGGCGAGTTGACCGACACCTTGAGCGACGCGGGGTCGTGCCCGGCCTCGGCGGCGGCCGAGCGGTACAGCTCGACGAAGGGCGCGAACTGCCGGTAGCCGCCGCCGATGATCGCCAGCGACAGTGGCAGGCCCAGCCGCCCGGCACGGACGGCCGAAGCGGGTGTACCGCCCACCGCCACCCACACCGGCAGCTCACGATCGGGCCTCGGGGTGATGTCACCGTTCACCAGCGCCGGCCGCAGCGACCCCCGCCAGGTGACCGGGTTCTCCTCGCGCAGCCTGAGCAGAAGCTCCAGCTTCTGCGCGAACAGCTCCGCGTAGTCGTTCAGGTCATAGCCGAAGACCGGGAAGGACTCGATGTACGAGCCGCGGCCCGCGATGATCTCCGCACGCCCTCCGGAGAGCAGATCAAGGGTGGCGAACTGCTGGAACACCCGCACCGGGTCGTCCGAGCTGAGCACGGTGACCGCGCTGGACAAGGCGATCGAGCGGGTGTTCTCCGCCATCGCGGCCAGTACGACCGAGGGGGAGGACACCACGAAGTCCGTACGGTGGTGCTCGCCGACCGCGAAGACGTCGAGTCCTGCCTCGTCGGCCGCCTTCGCCTGCTCCACCAGCTCCCGCAGCCGCACCCCAGGGGCGGGCGGCTGCCCGGTGAACGGGTCGGGTGTCAGCTCACCGAAATGGTAAATGCCCAGTTCAAAAGCCATGATGGGGATCACTCCACGGTCGTATCGTTAGTTGCGCAACGAACAACCTGGTGGGTGTACGGCATATTCCGGACGCGACAGCCGGACGCGACGGCCGGGTGCGAGCGGTCCGGGAGGGGGGGCGGGCCGATTCGGGCGGCGGGAGCCCAGAAACGCGAAAGGGCGTTCTCGGAAACCGAGAACGCCCAGGTCAGCGACATGATCGCGAGTGCGCCGCCAGGGACTCGAACCCCGGACCCGCTGATTAAGAGTCAGCTGCTCTAACCAACTGAGCTAGCGGCGCCTGCTGACTCGAAAATAATACCCGGTGCTCCGGAGTGCTCAGGACCACGGCACAGGGCGGAGGCCGCCGTCAGTGACGGGGTCCGTGCCGGGGGAGGTGACAGGTCCTAGATCGTCAGTGACAGTGCCATCGGCGCCGCTCTTCGGTTCAGCGTCTCCGCCGCCGAGCGCAGCCGGTGCGCGTACTCGACCGGGAGCGAGAGCGCCAGACAGCCCACCGTGGAGCCGGCCGTCAGGGGGACCGCGGCGCAGACCGTCCCGACCGCGTACTCCTGGAGGTCGAGGACGGGAACCGTCGGCGGCTGGCTGTCCAGGCGGGAGAACAGCAGACGCTCGCTGGTGATCGTCCGGGAGGTGAAACGGGCGATCTTGTGGCGGGCCAGATGTTCCCGGCGCCCGTTCCGGTCGAGCTGGGTCAGCAGGCACTTGCCGATCGCGCTGGCATGGGCCGTGGAGCGGAAGTCGACCCACTCGTTGACCGCGGGCGTCAGCGGCCCGTCGGCGACCTGGGTCACCTTGATCTCGCCGTCGATGTACCGGCTGAGATAGACGGCCGCGCCGACGGAGTCGCGCAGTTCGTCGAGGGACTCCTGGAGCCTGGCCTCCAGGGCCTGCCGCCGGGTGGGGCCGGAACCGAGCTGGACCAGCGAGTCACCGATCACATAGGCGCCGTCCGCGACCCGCTCCACATATCCCTCGCGCCGCAGCATCGAGAGCAGGGGCGCGAGATGTCCGTTCGGCAGGCCGCTCTCCCGGGCGATCTGGACCTCGGTCACCCCGGCGTCGCCGTACTTGGACACCGCCTCCAGAACGCGCAGGACATACCGCACCGAGTGAAACGGCACGGTCGGCTCCGGCATCAACGCCACGGTTCCGCCCCTCTCAAGTCCTGTCAGGCCACGACCGTAAGCTCACGCGTTTTCCACCGCACCACGATAGCCGCGAAGAGCCTTGTACGGGCCGCCTGTTGACCACAAGAAACACAGCGGAAGTCAGCACGGCGGAGGTCATAGGACGGCGCCGAGGAACTCGCGCGTCCGTTCGTGCTCCGGCGCCGAGAAGATTCGCTCCGGAGGTCCGGACTCGATGACCGCGCCGGAATCGAACATAAGGACCTCGTCGGAGATGTCCCGGGCGAAGTTCATCTCGTGGGTCACACAGAGCATCGTGATGTCCGTGGTGTGGGCGATGTCCCGCAGCACATCCAGCACGCCGGCGACCAGTTCCGGGTCGAGCGCCGAGGTCACCTCGTCCAGCAGCAGTATCCGCGGTCGCATCGCGAGCGCGCGGGCGATCGCCACACGCTGCTGCTGGCCGCCCGAGAGCTGGGCCGGCTTCGCCTCGCAGCGGTCGCCGAGACCCACCAGATCGAGCAGCTCACGGCCGCGCTCCCGTGCCTCGTCCCGGCTCAGACCCAGCACCCTGACCGGTGCCTCGGTCACATTGCGCAGCACATTCATATGGGGGAAGAGATTGAACTGCTGGAAGACCATGCCGATGCTCTTCCGCACTTCGCGGACATGGTCGCGGTCGGCGGGAAAGAGCTTGTCGCCATTGACGGTGATGGTGCCCTCGTCCGGCCGCACCAGGGTCATCAGCAGCCGCAGAATCGTGGTCTTCCCCGAGCCGGACGGGCCGATCAGGGTGACATGCTTTCCGGGCCGTACGGAGAAACAGAGATCGTCGAGGACGGTGTTCCCGCCGAATCTCTTGGTGACCTTGTCGAAACGGATCAGTTCGGCGGCGGTGCCGGGGGAGGTGTCAGGGGTTTCGAGGATATCGGGACTGTCAGCGGACAAGACGACGCTCCAGGGCTCGCATCAGCAGGGAAGCCGGATAGGCGATGAGAATGAAGGCGACACCGACCACGGTCAGCGGCTCGGTGTACTGGAAGGTGGACGCGCTCTCCAGCCGGGACTGCTGGAGCATCTCCAGCACACTGATCCCGGCGAGCAGCGGTGTGTCCTTCAGCATCGAGATGACGTAATTCCCCAGCGCCGGCACGATCCTGCGGATGGCCTGCGGCAGGATCACCGTCGTCCAGGTCCGGCCGACGGGCAGACTGAGCGCCGTGGCCGCCTCCCACTGGCCGGCCGGCACCGCGTCGATACCGGCCCGGTAGACCTGCGCCGTGTACGTCGAGTAGTGCAGTCCGATCGCTATGGTCCCGGTGGTCAGACCGGAGAACCGCACGCCCCACTCGGGCAGGACGAAGAAGAAGAAAAAGAGCTGCACCAGCAGTGGAGTGTTCCGGATGAATTCGGTGACGACATGAACCGGCCACCGTACGAGACGTGTCTCCGCCCGGAATCCGATCGCCCAGACCAGTCCGAGGGTGAACGAGAGGAGCGAACCGAGGACCAGCACCTGAAGGGTGAGCAGCAGGCCGTCCAAGAAACGAGGCATGAAGTCCGCGACCGCGGACCAGTCCCAGCCGTTCACCGGGCACCTCCCGGTGTGGTGATGATGCCTATTCCGGCCTTGGTCTTCCGTTCCAGTGCCCGCATTCCACGGGTGAGGACAAAGGCGAGCACGAAATAGATCACCAGCGTCACCGAGTAGATCTGGGCGCTCTCCTGGGTGGCCAGCCGCACCAGATAGGCGGCGAACGACACATCGGCCACACCGAGCAGGGAGACCAGCGCGGTGCCCTTCAGCAGCTCGACGAGCAGATTGGAGAACGGCGGGATCATCTCCGGCACCGCCTGCGGCAGCATGATCAGCCGCATCCGCTGCCAGGGCGTGAAGTTCAGCGCGATACCCGCCTCACGCTGCGCCGGAGCCACCGAGTTGAGCGCGCCGCGCACGACCTCGGCGCCGTACGCCCCGTACGAGAGCCCCAGCGCCAGCACCGCCGCCCACATCGGGACGAGCGCCCAGCCGAACAGGCCCGGCATCACGAAGAAGAGCCAGAACATCAGCACCAGCGCCGAGGTGCCGCGGAAGATCTCGGTGTAGCAGCCCGCGAGAAAGCGGACCGGGCGCGCGCGGTGGGTGCGGGCCGTCCCCACGGTGAAGGCGACGACGGTGGCCAGCGCGGCGCTGTACAGGGTGAGTTGAACGGTGACCCAGATGCCGGGAAGCACCCACTGTGTCCAGAGGCCGGCTGTCATGCGCACAGCTCCTCTGCCGTCAGCGTGGTCATCTCCGCCTCGGTGAAGCCGAACGGCCGGAGAATACGGAACAGTTCGCCGCTCTTCCGCATGCGGTGGATCTGGGAGTTGACGGCGTCACGGAGACCGGTGTCGGTGGGCCGGAAGGCGAAACCGCCGCCGTCGATCTTCTTCTTCCCGTCCACGACCGGGGCGAACGGTTCGGTCGTCTCGGCCTTGCGGCTCTTTCGCACCACGCTCCGGCCGGTGAGCGCGGTCCCCGCGAAGACATCGACCCGGCCGGACTCGACCGCGTTCAGCCCGGCCACGGGATCCTGGAGAATGATGATCTCCTTCTCCGGCACCCCGGCGGATATCGCGTAATCGATCTCCGCGTAGCCGGTGCCCGTGGCGATCGTCGCCTTGGTCCTCACCACATCCTGGTACGAACGCAGCCCCTTGGGGTTGCCCTTGCGGACGATGAACGAGTCGAGCATCTGGTATTCGGGGTCGGCGAAGATGACCTGGGCGCACCGCTCCTTGTTGATGTACATCCCGGCCGAGACCACATCGAACTGCTGTGAGTTCAGTCCGGGAATCAGCGAGGAGAAATCGGTGGCCACCGGCTGTACGTCCGCGACCCCGAGACGCTTGAAGATCACCTTGGCGAGTTCCACCGCCTCACCCGTGAAGTCGCCCTGTTCGTCGATGAATCCGTACGGTGCCTCACCGGCGATTCCGAGCCGTACCGTGCGCTGCGACTTCAGCCGGGCGAGGGTGTCGCCGGAGGGAATCCGGCCACATCCGGTGGCGCCGAGCGCCCCGGCCGCGCCGAGTACCGCCGTACCCAGCAACAGGGAACGGCGTCCTATGGGTGACCGTTCCGTCGCTCTTTCCTTGGTGTGTTCCGCTGTGTACTCCGGTGGTGGTGCCATGGCGGCGCGGCTACCCGGGTCCACTCGGATCATGCGTCCTTGACTCGGTGGATCAGACGAGGACCATGGGGACATGACCGACCGATTTGTGACTGTGTCGCTGGACAAGCGCGGGGTCGAATGCACCGCGAAACTCCTGGATGACCGGGCTCCGGTCACCTGCGCCGCGGTATGGGAGGCACTGCCGCTGGGCTCGGACGTCTATCACGCCAAATACGCCCGCAATGAGATCTACGCGCTGTTTCCGGCCTTCGCCGCCGAGGAGCCGCCACTGGAGAATCCGACGGTCACCCCCATCCCGGGTGATCTCTGCTATTTCACGTTCTCCGAGACGGAGCTGGGCACTTCGTCCTACGGCTATGAGGAGAAGGCCGTGCGCGGACGCCGTACGGTCGTCGATCTGGCCCTCTTCTACGAGCGCAACAATCTGCTGATCAACGGGGACATGGGATGGATCCCCGGCATCGTCTGGGGTTCGGTGGTCGACGGCCTCGACCGGATGGCCGAGGCCTGCCAGGACCTCTGGCGCGCGGGCGCCATCGGCGAGACGCTCAGCTTCCGCCGGGCCTGAGAGCCGTCCCGGCCGGACCGGACCGGTCTGCGCCCGGTGCCGCGACGCGCGCCGCGCCCGACTCGTACAGCGCGTGTGCCGCGCGCATGACCAGCGCGTCGTGGTGCCGGGCGGCGACGATCTGCACCCCGATCGGCAGCCCGTCCCCGTCCACCCCGCACGGCACGCTCGCGGCGGGCTGCTGGGTCAGATTGAACGGGTAGGTGAAGGGTGTCCACCCCGTCCAGCGGCGCAGCCCCGAGCGCGCCGGGGTCTCCGCCCCCGCCTCGAACGCGGTGATCGGCAGCGTCGGTGTGACCAGCAGGTCGTACGACTCGTGGAACCGTCCCAGCCGCCGTCCCAGCTCCATCCGCGCGTCCACCGCCGCCAGATAGTCCAGCGCGCTGTAGCGCTCGCCGGCCGCGCAGATCTCGCGCAGACCCGGATCGAGAAGCCGGCGCTGCTCCTCGTTGAGCGGCTGCGCCAGCCGGGCCGCGCCGCTGAACCACAAGGTGTGGAAGGCCTCAACCGGGTCGGTGATGTCCGGGTCGGCCTCCTCGATGTACGCGCCCAGCTCGGCGAGCCGGCCCACCGCGCGCCGTACGGCGGCGGCCACCGCGGGCTGTACGGCGACCTGGCCGCCGAACGAGGGGGAGTACGCGATCCGCAGCCCGTGCACACCGTCGGCCAGCGAGTCGCCCAGGGGCGGGGCGGGGGCGAGCTGCGACCAGTCCCGGGGGTCCGCGCCGCTGATCACATCGAGCAGCAGCGCGGCGTCCGCGGCGTCCCGGGTCATCGGCCCGGCGTGCGCGAGCGTGCCGAACGGGCTGGACGGATAGAGCGGCACGCGCCCGTACGTCGGCTTGAGCCCGAAGATCCCGCAGAAGGAGGCCGGGATACGGATCGAGCCCCCGCCGTCCGTACCGATCGACAGCGGGGCCGCGCCCAGCGCCACCGCCGCCGCGCTGCCTCCGCTGGATCCGCCCGCCGTACGGGAGTGGTCGTACGGATTGCGGGTCACGCCGGACAGCGGCGAGTCCGTGACGCCCTTCCAGCCGAACTCCGGCGTGGTCGTCTTGCCGACGAGCACCGCGCCGTGTTCCCGCATCCGCGCCACGGCGGGTGCGTCCTCGTCCCAGTGGCCCTCCGGCCGTACGGTCCTCGAACCCCGCAGGGTCGGGCCGCCGCGCTGGAGGAAGATGTCCTTCACCGAGACCGGCACACCGTCGAGCAGCCCCCGTGGCTCCTTCTCACGCCATCGCCCCGCCGACTCCTCCGCCTGGGCGAGCGCCGACTCGGCGTCCACCCGGACGAAGGCGTTGACCAGCGGCTGGACCGCCTCGATCCGCTCCAGCACCGCGCGGGTCGCCTCGACGGGCGAGAAGTCGCCCTGCTCGTAGCCGGCCAGGAGCTGCCGCGCGGTGAGACCGGCGAGGCCGGAGAGGCCCGACGGGCCGCCCGTGAGCGATGGGTCGGAGGGGACGTGCGGGGCGTGCGACTGGGTCCGGTGCGTGTGATCAGTCATGCATGGGGACGTACCCACGTTTCTTGTCCACCACGTTCGGGAGCGGCTTTCCGGCGGCCCAAAGTTCATACAATTCCACGAACTGTGCACCCAACCGGTCACGCCAGCCGACCGTGTCACCGCTCATGTGCGGGGAGACGATCAGGCCCGGTACGTCCCACAGCGGGCTCCCGGGGTCCAGCGGCTCGTGCTCGAAGACATCGAGCGCAGCGCCCGCGATCCAGCGCTTGGACACCGCGGCGATCAGATCGCTCTCGATGACGAGCTGTCCCCGCCCCACATTGATGAAGTGCGCGGAGGGCTGCATCAGCCCGAAGAGACGCGCGTCGAACATCCCGCGGGTCGCGTCCGTCAGCGGCGCCGCGCTGATCACCCAGTCGGCCCGGGTCACCAGCCGTTCGAGCTGCTCGGGGCCGTGCACCCCGGGGCGTGCCGTACGGCCCGTGACCGCCACCGTCACCCCCAGTGTCCGCAGCGTATGGGCCACGGCCCGGCCGATCGGGCCCGCGCCGATCACGACGGCCCTGCTGTCGGCGACCCGGAGCGCCTCGCGATGGCGCCAGCGGCGCTGACGCTGGAGCTCCAGCGTTCCGGGAAGGTCCTTCGCCATGGCGAGCACCAGTCCCGCGACATATTCGGCGATGGGTTCCTCGAAAATGCCCCGGGCATTGGTCACGACCGTGTCGGAATCGATCAGCTCGGGGCAGAGCAGCCGGTCGACACCGGCGCTCGCGGTATGCACCCAGCGGGGCCGCGGGCCTTTTCCCGGCCATGCGTTCCGCACCGCGTCGGACGTGAAGTCCCACACCAGCAGAACATCGGCGAGCGGGAGTTGGGCCGCGAGGCCGCTTTCGTCCGCGTGGCGGATACGCGCCTTGCCGGTGAGCCGGCCGAGACGCGGCGGAGGATCCGTCTCCAGAACGAGGAGGGTGGGTGCTGGCATGGTAAGAAGCCCTTCTGCCGGAACCGGTCGGGCGAATCCGCGGACGGATCTGTGGGCGGTCCGCGGGCGGGTCTGATGGTGCGAATGATTTCCACCGGGGAAAATCCGTGCAACGTCTGAGATGGGCGGATTGACCACGCTTGCACCTGGCTCTTACCGTCGTCAATAACAGGCTAAGGGGGCCCGTCTTGCAAGTCTCCTTTCTGGGTGGACCACAACCGCAGCGTGGAGTGGGTGTGGTCGCCCCTTTCGATTTCGCTCTTGATCGCGAATTGTGGCGCTGGGTGCCCGACGACATCTCGCTGCGTGTGACCAGGACGCCGTATGTCCCCGTCGAGGTCTCCCTCGATCTGGCCAGGCTGGTCAGCGAGCACGAGACGCTCGGCGAGGCCGTACGGGCACTCGGCGCGTCCGAGCCCGAGGTCATCGCGTACGCCTGCACGTCGGGCAGTTTCGTCGGCGGACCGGTGGGCGAGCGCGCCATGGTCGAGGCGATGACCCGGGCGGGAGAGGTGCCCTCGCTCACCACGACGGGGGCCCTGGTCGAGGCGCTGGAGGAACTGGGTGCCAGCAGGATCGCGCTGGTCACGCCCTATACGGAGTCGGTCACCCAGGCGCTGGAGGACTATCTGGCGGAAGTGGGGGTAACGGTGACTGGGCGCGCCTTTCTGGGGCTGACACGGCACATTTGGAAGGTGCCGTACCGCTCGGTCGTGGACATGGCGCGTGAGGCCGTCGTCGGGTCGGCGGACGCGCTCTTCATCAGCTGCACGAATCTGCCGACGTACGACGCGATTCCGCAGCTGGAGGCGGAGCTGCGGATGCCGGTGCTGTCCGCCAACCAGGTGACGATGTGGGCGGCGCTGCGCAGGCTTGGGGCGCACGCGGTCGGTCCGTACCAGGGGCTGCTGCTCGACCGCCACGGGACGGGCGAGGCGCACGGCGTACGCGATGTGGACGTAAGGGACGCGCGCGAGACGTACGAGCCGGGTACGAGTGAGGCACGGGAGGTGTCGGAGATGCGGGGAGCGCGGGAGGCCCAGGAGGCGCGGGACGTCGCCGCGGTCCTGCCGGCACCGCCGCTGCCGTCCCCCCAGGCGCCCTCGGCGCTGCCCTCCGCGCCACCGGTGCCCTCGGTCTCCGCGGGTCCGCCCGCGGCTCCGATCGCGCCCATACCCTCGGTACAGGCCCTGCCGCCGGTGGTGCCGATGGGGCCGGTCGCACCGATCGGACCGATGGGCCCGGTCGGGCCGATGGGGCCGGTACCGTCCGCGTCACCCGTACCACCCGTGTCATCCGTATCACCCGCATCATCGATGGAGCCGCTGCCCGAATCGTCCCCCGAGCCCCTTCCGGAGCCGCTGCCTGATGAGTGATGAGTAAGGAAGGCTGGACATGACCACCGTCGGATTCCTCTACCCCGGACACTCCGCCGAGGACGACTATCCACGCATGGAGGCGCTGTTCGGCATCGACATCCGGCTGGCCGTCGTCCACACCGACATCGGTGAGGACGCCCACCGGGTCGACGCGCTGATCGAGATGGGCTCGGCGGACCGGCTCGCCGAGGGAGTGGCGGAGCTTCGGCTGGCGGGCGCCCAGTCCGTGATCTGGGCCTGTACGAGCGGGAGCTTCGTGTACGGGTGGGAGGGCGCCCACGAACAGACCCGTACCCTCGCCAGGGCCGCCGGGCTGCCCGCGTCGAGCACCTCGTTCGCCTTCGCCCACGCCGTACGGGAGCTGGGCGTGGAGCGGGTCGCCGTCGCGGCCACCTACCCCGAGGACGTCACCGCCTACTTCACCGCCTTCCTCAAGTCCGCCGGGACCGAAGTGGTCGCGGACCGGGCCAGCGGGATCATCACGGCGGCCGAGGTCGGCACCTGGGGACGGGACCAGGTGCTGGAGCTGGCCCGCGCGGGCGACCATCCGGACGCACAGGCCGTCCTGCTCCCGGACACGGCGCTGCACACGGCGGCGTATCTGCCCGAACTGGAGGAGGCGCTCGGCAAGCCGGTCCTGACCGCGAACCAGGTGTCGGTCTGGGAAGGGCTGCGGCTGGCGCAGCGCAGGGTGTGGGCACCGAAGCTCGGCACGCTGTTCGCGAGCCGGGACTAGGTCCCGGACAGGACCTGGCGGAAACCGGGCCGGGACCAGCGGGAACCGGGCCGGGACCAGCGGGCAGGAATAACCGGAGAGCCCCTCCCGTTGCACTCCTTCTGTATGTGAGCTGTATGTGAGCCGCACTTCCGCGCAGAAGGGTCAGACCGGTGGACGACCACGACACGAGCCGAGGCACGACGGACGCGATTCGGGGTACGGCACAGGGCACGGCCCCTGTGCCCCTCTCCGTACTGGACCTGGTCACGGTGGGCAAGGGCTCCACCGCCGCCGCGTCGCTCCGTACGAGCGTCGCGCTGGCACGGCTCGCCGAGAGCAGGGGCTACCACCGGCACTGGGTCGCCGAGCACCACTCCATGCCCGGCGTCGCGTCCTCGTCGCCCGCGGTGATCCTCGCCCATCTCGCCGCCCACACCGAGCGCATCCGGCTCGGCTCCGGCGGTGTGATGCTGCCCAACCACGCGCCGCTGGTGATCGCCGAGCAGTTCGGCACGCTGGAGGCGCTCGCCCCCGGGCGGGTCGACATGGGCCTCGGGCGCGCGCCGGGCACCGACGGGGCGACGGCGGCGGCGCTGCGCCGCTCCGACGGGCTGCACGAGGGCGCCGACGACTTTCCGCAGCAGCTCTCCGAGCTGACCCGGTTCCTGGACGACGACTTCCCCGACGGCCACCCGTACTCCCGTATCCACGCCGTCCCCGGCCCGGTCCAGGGCCCCGCCGCCCGTCCGCCGATCTGGCTGCTCGGCTCGTCCGGCTTCAGCGCGCGGCTGGCCGGTGTGCTGGGGCTGCCCTTCGCCTTCGCCCATCACTTCTCGGCGCAGAACACGATCCCGGCGCTCGATCTCTACCGTGAGAGCTTCCGCCCCTCCGCGGTGCTGGACGCCCCGTACGCCCTGATCGGTGTCGCGGCCCTGGCCAGTGACGACGAACGCGAGGCCCGCCGCCAGGTCCTCACCGGCGCCCTCTCGATGGTCCGGCTGCGCACCGGCCGTCCGGGGCTCGTGCCGACGCCAGAGGAGGCCGAGGCTTATCAGTTCAGCTCTCTGGAGCAGGAGTTCGTGAACACCTGGCTCACCAATATCGTCCACGGCACGCCGGACGCGGTACGGGACGGTCTCGACGACCTCCAGAAGCGCACCGGCGCCGACGAGTTGATGATCACCGCCAACGCCCATGGCGGCGAGGCGCGGCTGCGCAGCTACGAACTGATCGCGGACGCGTACGGCCTGCCCGTCTGACCGGCGGCCGGGGGCCCGACCCGTCCGGCGGGACCGGAGGACCCGAACTCCGGGCCGTCAGGTCTTCGGCGCCCCGGCCGCGATCATCTCCGCGATCCGTTCCGGTGCCACCGGGCGGGAGAAGAGCCAGCCCTGGCCCGTGTCACAGCCGATGCGCTGGAGGCGGGCCGCCTGGCCCGAGGTCTCCACGCACTCCGCCGTCACGGTCAGCCCCAGCCGGTGGGCGAGCTGGACCAGCGCCTCGACGATCGTCTCGTCGGCCGGGTTGGGATGGACGCCCTCGTCGTACCGGAAACCGCGGACGAACGAGCCGTCCAGTTTGAGCACCGAGACCGGCAGTCTGCTCAGATACGCGAGATTCGAGTAGCCGGTCCCGAAGTCGTCGATGGCGATCCGTACGCCCATGTCGCTCAGCGCCTGGAGCGCCTGGAGGGGCCGGCCGGCCGAGCCCATCACCGCGGACTCCGTCAGCTCCAGTTGCAGCAGATGCGGCGCGAGTCCGGTCTCCGCGAGGATCTCGGCCACGTCCGCGACCAGATCGGAGTCCCAGACCTGGCGTACGGCGACATTGACGCTGACGAAGAGCGGCCGGGCGTACGGATGGTCGATCTGCCACTGTCTGGCCTGACGGCAGGACGTACGCAGCACCCACCGGCCGAGCTGCACGATCGAGCCGTCCTCCTCGGCGATTCCGATGAACCGATTCGGCGTGAGTGTCCCGAATTGCGGGTGATTCCAGCGCACCAGCGCCTCCACCCCCCGCACCACGCCGTCGGCCATCCCGACCAGCGGCTGGTACTGGAGCACGAACTCCTCGCGCTCGACCGCCGGACGCAGCCGTGAGGTGAGCGCCTGCCGGGTCATCCGGTGGGCGTTGCGCTCCGGGTCGAAGAGGGTCCAGCGGGCCTTTCCGTCGGCCTTCGCCCAGTACAGCGTGGTGTCGGCGGCCTGCATCAGACCGGTCGGGGTGGTGCCCTCCGCGGTGCGTTCCACGACCCCGATCGAGGCCGAGACCGAGAGCCGCTGTCCGGCCAGGTCGAAGGGGCGCTGGAGCGCGGTGAGTACGGAGCGGGCGAGATCGGCGAGCTGTTCCGTGCCGATGGAGTCCTCGACGAGGATCGCGAACTCGTCGCCGCCGAGCCGGGCGACCAGATGGCCGCCGCTGCGGGTGTATCCGTCCTGGTCGGCGCATTCGGTGAGACGGGTGGCGACGGCGGCGAGCAGCCGGTCGCCGGTGCGGTGGCCCAGGGTGTCGTTGACGGCCTTGAAGCCGTCGAGATCGAGGTAGCACAGACCGATCCGCCCTGTTCTGCCATCGCCTCGCGCGTCGCCGTACGGGCCCCGGGCATAGGCCCCGGCGTCATACGTCCCGCCGCCGTAGGTGGCCGGCGCCGAGGTCTCCAGCGCGGAGGTGAGCCGTTCGAAGAACAGGGTGCGGTTGGGCAGCCGGGTCACCGGGTCGTGCATCTGGAGATGGCGCAGCCGTGCCTGGAGCTCGCGCCGGTCGCTGATGTCCGCGATCGACAGCAGCGCGGTGCTGCTCTCGGGTACGGGAGCGACGGTGACCTCGGCCCAGAGCGTCCGTCCGTCGGCGTGCTTGAGACGGCGGGTGCAGCGGAAGTGGGCACGGCGGCTGTCCAGCACCGCGCGATAGGCGCGCCAGGTACGGCCGTCCGAGGCGAGATCGACGAGATCGGCGGCGGACTGGTCGAAGAGCGCGGCGGGCCGGGTGCCGAGGAGGGCGGCGAGCGCGTCGTTGGCGCTGATGACGGTGCCCTCGTCATCGAGGACGGCCATGGCGAGCTGGGCGGTGTGGAACGCGGCGCGGTAGTCGCGTTCGCCGACGGCGGTGTCGAAAGCTCTGCTGATGGGATGACGCTCCGTGATCGAATCCTTGGCCGGTTCACGGGCCGCCTCGCCGGTGGGGGGCCTGTCGCCGCCGTGCGCGGCGACCGCCGCACGGCGCTGCCCGTGCGGTCCTTGCGGCCCTTCGGAGGTTCCGCTCACGGCGCGCTCCCGCGGTGCAGTCGTGTCGTACAGAGTCGTACCGAGTGGTCGGGACGGCCGGCCAGGGAAAGTGTGCCGATCATAGAGGGAGGCCGGGCGGCCGTTCCAGCTCCGGTGGACGGAACGGCAGCGGCACGGGGCGGCGGCCGGCCCTCGGGCGATCGTTTCTGCCTGCCTGTGGCCCGGCGGGTCCCCGCCGTGATGCCCTGTGACTTTCCGTGACCCGTCGGGGTGTCGGACAGAACGCGTGACACTCCTCACCCGTGTGGGGCAGCGGAACAGGGCGTATCACCGTAAAACGGCACAGGGTGGGTGAGGTATCCCCTATCCGGAGCCGGAGGTCGATGTGGAGCGTCCGCAGCCATCGGCGGGAGTGGACCGACCCCGCCTGCGCAGGACCGCGGCCGCCTTCACCTCCCTGATGGCGCTCGCCGCCATGACCCTGGTCACCGGACCCGCCGCGGACGCGGTCTCCGGGGGACCCTGCGCACTGACCCGGACCTCCGCCCATCACTCCCTCGGTCTCGACACCTGGAACGGCTCCTATCCGCGCCCGGACCGTCCGCTCGACGCGGTCATGGTCTTTCTCTCCTTCCCGGACTCCAGGAAGCTGCCGGCCCCGGCGGAGCTGGCGGCCGATCACTTCCCGGCCACCAGCCGCTTCTACGAACAGGCCTCGTACGGGAAGTTCGCGCTGCGGGCGCACCCGAAGCTCGAGTGGGCGCGGATGCCGCACGCCTCCACCGCGTACGGGATGCGGCGCGACTGGGACCCGTCCCGGCGCACGGCCTATCTGCGGGACGCGCTGGCCGCCGCCGATCCGCTGGTCGACTTCTCGCGCTACGACGTCGTCTATCTGGTCGCGGACCCGGAGGCCCCCGGCGTCGACTCCGACGCCACGAAGGTGGTCAACTTCGAACAGCCGATGAAGGCGGACGGTACGGACATCAAGCGCATCGTCACCGTCTTCGAGCGCCATCCCCCGGACCGCAATGTGCTGGCCCACGAGACCGGGCATGTCTTCGATCTGCCGGATCTCTACCACCGGCCCATGGACGGCAAGGGCGACTGGGACACCTATGTCGGGGACTGGGACGTGATGGGCAGTCAGTTCGGGATGTCACCGGATCTCTTCGGGTGGCACAAGTGGAAGCTGGGCTGGCTCGACCGGAGCCAGGTGCGGTGTGTGGGGTCGACGGGCACGAGTCTGCTCAGCCTGGAGCCGATCGCCGCCGCGCCGTCCGTCGCCGGGAGTACCGGGACGAGGCTGGCGGTCGTCAGGACCGGTGACAACTCCGCCCTGGTCATCGAGGCGCGCGCGGCGACCGGCAACGATCTCCACACCTGCTCCGAGGGGGTGCTGATCTACCGGGTGCGCGGCGGTACGGCGTCGGGCGGCGGCCCGGTCGAGGTGGTGGACACCCATCCGCACAGCCAGGCCTGCTGGGACCAGTCGGTGTACCCGCCGCTCGCGGACGCGCCGCTGGGGGTCGGCGAGACGTTCACGGTGCCGGGGGAGCGGACCAAGGTGGAGGTGGCGGACCGTACGGCCGGGGGCGCCTGGACGGTCAAGATCACCCCGCACTCCTGACCGGAGTACGGGGAGCCGGAGACCTGACCGGACGGGGAGCCGGAAACCCGACTGCGAGGACCGGAAACCTGACTGCGAGGACCGACCGGAAAACGAAGAGGCCCCTCGCTCTCGCGAAGGGCCTCTTCCGTCGGTGCGCCGCCAGGGACTCGAACCCCGGACCCGCTGATTAAGAGTCAGCTGCTCTAACCAACTGAGCTAGCGGCGCCTGCTGACGTCGTAGACCTTAGCACCAGGATCGGCGGGAGGAAAAATCGATATACGCGGGGCCGCTCCGAGTCGGTCCCAGGGCTGCTCCCGGGCCGTTTCCGGTGGTCAGGAGCACGACTGCGGCAGGCGCTCCGCCGGGGCCGCCGTCCTGGGGAGGGGGATGGGCCCCGCTCCGGCGCGGGCCGTCGTCGCCGTCGCGCGGGCCGCCCGCACACAGGCCCAGAGCAGCACCTCGGGCCCGGGGAGCCAGGGGTGTCGGGTGTCGGGGGCGACCACCCAGCGCGGCCCCGAGGGGGCGCCGGGTGCGAGCGGCGGTACGGTCACGGCGTCGCCCACGCCGTGACAGAACAGCGGCGGCGGGGCCGGGGCCGGAGCCGGGCCGTCGGCTCCCGTACCGCCCCACTCCTCCCAGGCGAGCAGGGCGGGCAGCCGCTGGGCGGTGCCGGGCGCGGCGAAGAGGAGCGTACGGCCGCGGTGCACGGCGACGGGCCCGGAACCGGGTCCCTCGGACCAGAGCCGTTCCAGCATCCGCCGGCCGAAGACCCAGGGGACGTTGACCACGTCGAAGACCGAGCCGCAGGACAGTACCCCCGGGGCGGTCGGCCGGGCGGCCCAGTGCGAGAGCGTGGAGCGGGGATACGGTCCGGAGGAGGCGAGCCAGTCCGCGCCGGCCGGGGTGATCCGCGCGGTGTGCCGGCGGCCCTCGTCGTCACGGAGGAGGGCGAAGACGTCGGTCCGCCGCTCGTCGTCGTAGGTGCCGGGGCCCGGCGGGCGTTCATCTCGTAACCATGCGCTCATGACAGTCAGGTCTACCGGCAGTAACGCCGCCGCTCCGGAGAGTTCGGGGAAACCGGGACAGCGACGCCGGGGGAGGGGTAGCCTGCCCCCCGGCATATGCCAAGCGGATGCATGAGCCCCCGCCGCCACCGCTGAAGCTCCCGCCACTCGGGCCACGGACGCGGACCCGCGCCCTCGACGGACCTGCGACGCACCCTCGGTCATCCGCGGACCGGTCGCGCCACCGGCCCGTCAGACCTGACCCCGGCCCTCGCCGCGCAGCAGGTCGCGGCCGAACTCGACCATCTTCTTGGCATAGTCCTCCGTCCATTCCGCGCGGTGTGCGATGTCCTCGGCCGTGAGCCGGTCGAAGCGGCGCGGATCGGCGAGCTGGGCGGCGGCCACCGCCTGGAACTCGACCGCGCGGTCGGTGGCGGCACGGAAGGCGAGCGCCAGCTCGGTGGCCCGTGCCAGCAGCTCCCCGGGGTCGTCGAGGGACTCCAGATCGAAGAAGTGCTCGGGGTCGGCGACCGCCTCCGAGGGCTCGAAGAGCAGCGGTGCGGGCCGTAGCCGCCGCTCGCTCCGCTCGGGATCCGGCATCTCGTTCCTCCTGCTCGTACGTGTACAGGCCCTGCGACCACCGTCCATTCTCCCGCCCGACGCAAGGGGGCGTCCGACGGCGGGCGCCATCAGGCGTACGCGGACCGGGAGCGCCCTCCGGATCGGCGTCCCGGGCGGACCGGATCGGCGCCCCGGGCGGACCGGGGGCGGCGGTCCGGGCGTGCCGGGGGCGGCGGTCCGGGCGGGGCCGGTGGCCGCCCCCGTGGCCGCCTATGGCCGCCAGCTCACCTTGTGCTCCGAGAGATGGGCCAGGACCGCGTGGTTCGCTTCCCAGCCGTCCGGGAATTTCACCGTCACTCCGAGCTGGACCGGCTCGGTGGACGGGTGTTCGTCGAGGAGTTCGGCCACGCCCGCGCGGCAGACCACCACACAGGCGTGGCGGTGGCGGGAGGCGAGGACGCAGAGGCGCCCGGTCTCCAGATGGAAGGCCGTGGCGTCGGGGCGGCCGGAGAGCGGGTGGAGGACGACGGTGACATCGAACTCGCGGCCCTGGAGACGGTTCGCGGTGTCCACGGCCACCCCCGTCACCCCCAGTGCCGCGAGGGCCGCCCGCACCGCCGCCGCCTGGTCGCGGTGGGCCGTGCCGACCGCGATCCGGTCGGCGGTCACCGGCACCGGTGCGGCGGAGCGCTCGCTGGTCGCCACGCCCCCGCGGTCCAGCAGCCTGCGGACGACCAGGGCCACGGCCCGTACCGCCTCGGGGTCCGTACGGGGCGTGCGCCGGGCGGGCAGCTCCAGCAGCCCCCAGCCCGACTCCGCCGCCTCGTCCAGCACCCGGTCGGGACCCGAGCCGTCGGACACCACCCCGAACGCGAGCCGCCGGTCGCCGTGGCCCGTACCGCTGCGGAACCGGGTGTACGGATAGAACGCGTCCGACACCAGTGGCGCGGCCGACGCGGGCAGCCGCCAGGAGACGGGCAGCCGGTGCTGGGGCAGTTCGGGGTTGTGCGCCAGAAGGGTGGTGACGGCGCTCGCCGACGGGTCGTACGACAGCCCCGCCCACTGGTCGGCGCCCACCACGCTGAACGGGTCGAGCTGGCCCGGATCACCGACGAACAGCGCGTGCTCGAAGAGCCCGGCGACGGCGAGCAGCGCGTCCGAGCGCATCTGGTACGCCTCGTCGACGATGGCGTGCCGCCAGGGCTCGACGCCCTGCACATGGGCCCATTTCGCGGCGGTGGAGATGACGATGTCGAGGCCCGCCAGATCGGCCGCCTTCGCGGACTTCCGGACGTTCGGCAGCTCGTCCAGCGCCCTGTCGTACGGATCGGGGTCATTGCTGTGCAGCCGGCCGACCGGCAGCCCGGGATCCTTCTCGGCGAGCCGCACGACAAGATCGTCCACCTGGGCGTTCGTCTGCGCCACCACCATCAACGGGCGTCCGGCCGCGGCCAGTTCCCGCGCGGCCCGTACGACGAGCGTCGACTTGCCCGCCCCGGGCGGTGAGTCGACGACGACACCGCGGTGGGTGGCGCCCAGAGTGTCCCGCAGGATCGCGTCGGTGGCCCGGGTGGCGGCGGCGCCGGGGTCGAAGGCGGACGGGGCGAAGGAGGAGTCCGGCGCGGGGCGGGGCGCGGGGTGTGACGCGGGCGGCGCGGTCATCGGGCGGCTCCTGGGAAGGACGGTGCGTAGCGGGCGCGGTGCGCGCGGGGCGCGGAACGGGTCATAGGAAGTCCTCCTCGGTCACCGGGTCCGGAGCCTGCCGCGGTGAGGCCGGGCCCGAAGGCGCGCCGGCCTCGCCCGCCGTCCCTTCCGGCACCGGAGGGCCGCCATGGGTCCAGGGCGTCTCCTCCGGGTCCGGCAGCTTCGGACCACCGCGCTGGCCGTGCTCGAAGAGCGTCCAGGCGATCCGGTCGCCCTTGTCCGGCACGGACCCGGGCGCGGGCTCCTTGCTCCGGCCCATCCGGTCGGTCAGCCGCAGCACGAGCGTGCCGCCGTCCCCGTCCCCGTCCCCGTCCCCGGCCGCGGTCCCGTCCTCGGCCGCGGTCCCGTCCTCGTACCGTACGAACTCCGCCGACTGCGGCTTGCCGTCCAGCGAGCGGAACACCTTCGTACGCTCGCCGAGATGCGGCCGGTCGTCCGTGCGGACCGTGATCAGCGGGCGGGGGCTCGGGCGTCTGCTCTCGCTGTACTCCATCACCACCTCCGTCACCTCCCCGACGAACGCCTCGCCCGACAGCCTCCGCCCGGCGAGCACCAGCGGATCGTCCAGCGCCTCCGCCGCCTCCAACTGCGCCTGCGCCGTCTCGCGCGAGGCCAGCTTCTGCGCGGCGGTCACGGCGTCGTCGCGCCGGGGCTGCGGCGGCTCACCGGCGCGCACCCGGTCGCGATGGCCGGTGAACGACCAGCGGTCGCGCGTCCAGCGCTCCTCCACCCGCGCCCCTTCCGGCAGTTCACGCAGCAGATCGAGGCCGTGCCACACCGCGTCCCAGCTCGGCCGCATGACGCCGAGGAGCAGCTCGCGGATGGTCCGCTCCGCGGCCGTCAGCCGGGCCAGCCGCTTCTCCGCGTCCGGCCCGTCCTCGGCCGCCCCCAGCTCCTGGCGGGCCCGGTCGTACCGCTCGACGGCGGGTGCCAGCAGTCTGTTGTCGAACGCCGGGTCCGTCGCGGGCCCGGCGGGCGGACAGGTCAACTGCCCGTCCCTGTCCCGCTCCAGCTCCGCCCGGAGCGCCGCCTCGGCACCCGACAGCGTCCCGGGCGGATCGATCCAGGCGAGCAGCGCGCCGAGATGCTGATCCTCCAGACTGGACTGCCCGGTCGCCCAGTGGCGGTTGAGCAGATCGGTCGTCGCGAGCAGCAGCGAGGAGCCCGGCACGCGGGCGCGCTCGCCGTAGTGCGTCAGCCAGCGGCCGAGCAGCGGTACGCGCGGCGGCGCGGGATACGGGGTGTCCGGGTCGTCCTCGGCGGTGCGCCGGAACCGCATCGACCGCCCCAGCAGCCGTACGAAATCGATACCGGGCCGGCTGGGCACGATCAACTGCGGTGCGTCCACGCACAGCTCGACCTCGACCTTGACCCGCTTCCCGGTCTCCGGGTCGGTCTCGCCGCGCTCGGCGGGCTCGATCACATCCGCGTACGCGTCGAGATACGGCAGCACGGCCTCGGCCAGCTCGCCGAGGAACGCGAACCGCAGATCGCGGTCGCGCGGCTGTGCGACGGTCAGCAGGCGCGGCGCGTCCCGGTCCGTGCCGACGAGTGCGCCGAGCGGTGCGCCCGCCTCGCCCGCGGTGGTCAACGGCACGAGGACGAGCGGCCGTTCACCGATCCGCCGATGCCGGACGGTGGTCAGCGGCTGGGCCCGCCCGCTCGCCACGGCCTCCAGCCGGGCGAGTGTACTGATCAGCGACATCAGCCCTCCGTCCCCGTACGGCCGGCGTCGGCCCGGTCCGCGCCGCTTCCGTCCGCGCCGGTCTGGTCCGCGCCGGTCTGGTCCGCGCCGGTCTGGTCCGCGCCGGTCTGGTCCGCGCCGGCCCGGTCCGCGCCGGTCCGGGCGGCGACGGATCCCGCCGGACCTCCCGGCCCCGCCGGATCCCCCGCCGGATCCCTTTCCGGGCCCGGCCGGCCCCTGGTCGTCCCGGCGCCCGCCAGCGCCTCCGCCCGCAGCGTCGCCGCCCGGCGGAGCGCCGCGACCGTCGGATCGTCCGGGTCGCCCGAATCACCGTGGGCGGCCGACAGCACCGCCGTGACCGTCGTCAGCGCGCCCAGTTCGCCCCGTACGCTCCGCCCCAGAGCCTCCACCGCGCCGCGCTCCCGGGCGCGGGAGCGGCAGTGGAAGGCCAGCTCGCAAGCGGAGAGACACTCGGGGGCGTAGGCGGCGGTGACCGCGTCGACCGCGCTCGTCAGCTCGGCGCCGGAACAGCGGCCGAGGTCGAAGGTCATGCCCTCGGGGAGGGTGTCCGCGATGTCCTCGATACGTGTCAGCCGGGTGAGCTGACGGTGCGTCACCGACAACTGCTTGCGTACGTCGACGACGGACGCGGTCGGCAGATTGGAGAAGTCCTTCGGGCAGACCAGCAGCACCTGATGGCCCACCTCCGCGCCCGCCGTACGGGCCGCGACCCGCTCCAGGGCCAGTACGTACACCGCGGCCTGCCGCGCCGCCGCGCCCACCTTGGAGGCGTCCGCCGAACCGTCGATCATCGGGAAGGACTTGATCTCCACGACCGTCCACCGGCCGTCGGGGCGCACCACCACCGCGTCCGGCTCCAGATACGCGGGCGAGCCCGCCACTTCGAGGGCCAGCAGCGGATGGTCGAGCAGCGCCCAGGTCCCGGCCGCCGTGGCCTCGCGCAGGGCCAGTGCCGTACGCGCCGTACGCCCCTCGGGGCCGGCCGCCGACAGATCGGGGACGGAGACCTCACCGGGCACGGGCGGCGGCTCCTGCCCGCCGAGCCGGTCCGTCAGCAGCCGCAGCAGCTCCGTACCGCCGTCGGCCTTGACCTTCGCCTCGAACGCGTTCCCGCGCATGAACGCGAACTGGGACTGTCCGAACGGCGCGGGGGAACCCAGCGCCGTGGCGAGCGCCGCCTTGTCGACACCGGCGCCGTCCAGCAGGGCCCGCCGTCGGCAGCCGGGGTTCGCCGCGAGGGCGGCCAGCGCGCGGGCATCGAGCGGATGCGGCGCGACGGCGGGGCCGCGCAGCTCAGCGAGCCGTCGCCGGAGTGTCGTCTGCGGAGGAGGTGCCGGAGGTGCTGCCACGGGTCCGCCGCCCAGGGAATCGGTCACCCGCGGAAGTCTCGCATCCACCGCTGACAATCGGGGATGCGCGGGGCCGCGGAGCGGGCCGCCCGGGGATACGGGTGCCCTTCGGCGCGCGATCCGGAGAGCCGGCCGACGCGGGCGAGGCAGGCGACGCGGGCGCGGGGGACGAAGAGGACGCGGGGGAGGGCGAGGGGGACGAGGGCTCAGGCGAGGCGGTCGACGGGAGCGCGTGCGAGGGGACGGGCTCGGGAGTCGGCTCGGCAGCCGGGGAGGGAATGGGCGCGGGAGCGTGCGAGGGAGCCGGTGGCTTTCCGAAGCGGGCCGCCACCGCCGCCCGTAGCCGGTCCGCCGCCCGTATCGCGGGCCCTGTCAGCAGCGCCCCCACCGCCATCACCAGCGCGCCCGCGACCGCGTCCAGGAAGTAGTGGTTCGCCGTTCCCATCACCACCACGGTGATGACGGCCGGATAGAGGGCGCCCAGCCACCGCACCAGCGGCGTACGGGCGTGCCGCCACAGCAGCACCCCGCACCACAGGGCCCAGCCGACATGCAGGCTCGGCATCGCGGCGAACTGGTTGGTCATCTCCCCCAGACCGCGTGGCGCGCTCGCCTCGCCGCCCCACCAGCCGTACTCGCTGTACTGCGCCATGGTGTCGACGAAGCCGTGACGCGCGTCCAGCAGCCGGGGCGGACTGGTGGGCAGCAGGGTGAAGCCGACCAGACCGAGCAGTGTGGAGATCGTGAGCCAGCTCCGCGCGGTCCGGTAGTGCGTGGAGCGGCGGCGGAAGATCCAGACGAGAACGGCCGGCGTGACCAGATAGTGGAGCGAGGCGTAGACGAAGTCGGCGGGGACGGCGAGCGCGGGAGTGGCGGTGAAGAGCCGGTTGAGCGGGTGCTCGGCGTTCAGGAAGAGGGCCTTCTCGACCCGGAGGATCGCCAGCCCGTGGTCGACGGCCGCCGACCCGTCGTCGCGGGCCAGCAGCCGTCCCGCCGAATACGCGGCGTAGATCAGGATGACGAGCGTAAGCTCCGCCCACCAGCGGGGCCGGACACCCGGCTGAGGCGTGGCGCCGACGCGGGCGCTGGCTCTGGCGCGGGCGGCGGCACTGTGCGGCATGCGGGCGGTCTCCATCGTCTTTTCATGCGGTTTTCGGCCGGTGTTCAACCGTACGGTGTACGTCACCCTTTTCCTCGACCGGGTGCACCACCGAACTTCCGTTCGGGGGAATCCCGGCCAACGGAGAGAGGGACGCCCCTGTCCCCCTGGAGGTTGCCCTTCGTTCAGGTACGGGATGATGGAGCGGCACCGGTTGTGAACTTCAGGGAGAGCCTCCATGGCACCGCGCATCCTTCTCGCCCGGCACGGCCAGACGGCCTGGTCGCTGTCCGGCCGCCACACCGGCAGGACGGACATACCCCTGCTCGACGAGGGCCGCCGGGGCGCGAAACTGCTGGGTGAGCGGCTGCACCGGGCGCCCTGGTCGGGCCTCGCGGAGGTGGAGATACGGACCAGTCCGCTGGTGCGCGCGAGCGAGACCTGCGCGCTGGCGGGCTTCGGTGACCGGGCCGAGGAGTGGGACACGCTGATGGAGTTCGACTACGGCGCGTACGAGGGCATGACACCGGCCGAGATCAAGTCGGCCCGGCCCGACTGGTTCATCTGGCGGGACGGCGTCCCCGACGGCGAGAGCCTGGCGGAGGTCTCGGCCCGCGCGGACAAGGCCGTGGCCTGGGCGCGCTCGGCCGACCGCGATGTGCTGGTCTTCGCCCACGGCCACATCCTGCGCGCGATAGGCGCGCGCTGGCTGGGCGAGGACATCTCGTTCGCGGCGCGTATCCGGCTCGACCCGACGTCGGTGTCGGTGCTCGGCTGGGCCTACGGACTCCCGGCGGTCGAGGTCTGGAACGACACGGGACACCTGGTGGGCTGAGACGCACCTGGTGGGCTGAGACGCGGGAGGTACGGGCGCGTGCCCGTCACCCGTCGCCCTCCACCCCGTTTCCGCCCCTTTTCCTCGTCCCGCGCGCGGTCATCTTGGTTCCGCGCGCCGTCCTCGTCGTCCCGCGCGCCGTCTTCCTCGTCCCGCGCGTCGTCCTACGCGCGGGCGTTCGTCGCGCTGTGGCGCTCCAGGAAGGCGCCGACCTCCGGCAGCCGACGCTGGGGCAGCAGTACCCGGGCCGTGGTCGCGAGTCTCGTGTGGATACGGGACGACTGGACCCCGTCCAGCAGGTCCAGCACCTGGTGGCCCGCCACCGCCGCCGCGTCGGGTGAGCCCGCGCGGGCCAGATCGGTGGACAACTCCGCGCGGTAGAGGGCGAGATTGCGGGCGAAGTGCGGATCCTGGAGGACCGTGGCGCGGTACGCGTGACGTGCCGCCCGCGCCCAGTCGCCGAGCGCCTCGTGGCAGAGCGCCTCCTGCGACGCCAGCTCGGGTTCGCCGAAGAAGGACATCCACTCGGGATCCGCGTCCGAGGGGCCGCGCTCGAAGAGGCCGTGCGCCAGCGCCAGCGCCCGCTCACAGCTCGTACGGTCGCCGAGCCCGGCCCAGCCGCCCGCCTCGCGCAGGGCGAGCAGCGACAGCAGCCGGGGCGAGGCGAGCCGGGCCGCGGCGCGGGTGCCCGCCTGCGCGGCGCGCACGGCCTCGCGGCACCGGCCCGAATCCCTGGCCAGGAAGGACATGTTGCAGAAGGCGTGCGCCTCCAGCGCGGGATCGGCCGCGACCCGTGAGGTCGCCAGCGCCTCCGCGTAGTGCGAGCGCGCGTCGTCGAACCGGCCTGAGTCATGGGCGAGCCAGCCCACCGAGATCGACAGCTCGCCCGCCCCCGAGTGCAGCCGGTCGGCGGTGGTCCTGCGGGTGGCCGCGCCCGAGTCGAGCAGCGCGTACGCGGCGCGCAGCGGCCGGGTGGCCTGCCGGTAGAGCCCTTCGGCGCCATGACGGTCGTCGAGCAGCCGGATCCGCCGTACGGCCTCCTCGACGGCGGTCACCTCGGCCTCGCCGACCCGGCGCGGGGCGGGCACGGCCGCGGCGGGCGCACCGCCGAGACCGAGGGACGCGGCCATCACCGTGACGGGGGCGCTCGTCATGAATGCGCGACGCAGCACGTCGCTCTCCTCGCTGGTGTCACCGGTATCGCCGGCAGTACTGGCAGTGGCAGTACTGGCAGTGGCAGTACTGGCACTGGTCGCACTGGTGTCGCTGACCGGCGCCGGGGGCGGAGGCAGTGGCGCGGACGGCGGCTGAGGTGGCGGCGGGGGCGGCGGTGGCGGGGGCAGCGGCGGTTCCGCCGGCGTCCGGGCCGCTCTGCCGCGTACCTCTTCCCGCGCCGAGAAGCCCAGGTCCTTCAGGGTCAGCCCGGGGAACATATGCAGGAAGACCCGTTCGTACGCGTAGTTCGGGCAGCGGATCTCACCCGCCTCCACCCGTCCCACATAGCGCGCGTCGCAGGCGACATGTTCACCGATCTCCCGGGCGGCCCTGCGTACGGCGGCGGCGAACTCCGCGGGCGAGCGCTGTGCGCGCAGCCCGCGGAAGGCACGGTTGGGAACTGCCCGGGACGACGCCATGACCGAGCCCTCTCCTGGTACAGCGATGGAGCCGCCGGTCTGCTCCGGCACCTCCGGCGGAGCAAGAACGTACCGGTTGTGATGGGTCGTACACACAGGGTTTGCACGCAAAGCGGATATCTCACCCGTGATCTGCTATGAACTGCCATCCTTTGCGGCGGCGTGCCGCCGTAGCCGTTGACGCCGTCCGGCGTTGAACCCCCCGGAGGCGCTCAAGGCGTCTGCGCTCGACGAGGAGGGGTTCCCTTGTTGGAGTCTCAGCACACGACCGGCCAGGAGTTCGGCGCGCGTCCCGGGGACGCGGGGGAGCCCTGCGACCTGGTGACCGTTCCGGCCCGGCAGGGGCTCGAAGCGGTGGACATCCTGCGGCGGGGAGGTGCTCCCTCGGTGGGGCCCGTGCTCCATGACGCTCCCTGCGACACCCTCGGCTTTCTGGTGCCGCCGGGTACCGCGGCGGGCTGGGACATGCCGGGCAGCGCGTGTACGCAGACACATGACCGCGGTCTGTTCCTCCCGGCGGAACCGCCGGTCACGGGCTCGAACTGGCTGCTGCCCCCCGACGCCGCCGGCACGGTCACGGATCCCGAGGTGCTCAGGGAGGCGCTGGGCCAGGCGGCGCGGCTGATCGAGGCGGTGGACCGATGCCGCTGACGGGCCGCCCCTGATAATGGGCGGGTGGCGAGAAACAGGCGTGGTGCGGCGGGGTCGGCGGAGACGGCCGTGGTGGAGGCCGTCGACGGGGGAAGCGCCGAGCTGATACCCGACCGGGAGCGGCCACGCGCCTGGTCGCTGCTGATCGACGGCGCCCCGCAGTCCCATGTCGATCTCGACGACCCCACCCGTCTCTCCTTCGAGTACCAGCGCAGACTCGGCCATGTCGCCGATCTCGTGGCTCCCGCGGGCCGGCCCCTCCAGGTCGTGCATCTCGGCGGCGGTGCCTTCACCCTCGCCCGCTATGTCGCCGCCACCCGCCCCCGCTCCACCCAGCAGATCGTCGAAGTGGACGCGGCGCTGGTCCGGTTCGTCCGTACGCGGCTTCCGCTGGACCCCGGCGCCCGGATACGTGTCCGCTCCGCCGACGCCCGCGCCGGGCTCGCCAAGGTGCCGGACGGCTGGGCGGATCTGGTGATCGCCGATGTGTTCAGCGGCGCCCGCACCCCCGCGCATCTCACCAGCGCGGAATTCCTTCTGGAGGTACGGCGGGCCCTGCGGCCGGACGGCTGGTACGCCGCCAATCTCGCCGACGGACCGCCGCTCGCCCATCTGCGCGGGCAGATCGCCACCGCCGCGACGGCCTTCGCGCGGCTCGCGCTCGCCGCCGATCCGACCGTGCTGCGCGGACGCCGCTTCGGCAATGCCGTACTGCTCGCCTCCGACCGTGAGCTGCCCGTCGCCGAGCTGACCCGCAGGGTCGCGAGCGATCCGCACCCGGGGCGGGTCGAACACGGGCGCGCGCTCGCCGACTTCACGGGCGGGGCGCCCGCCGTCACCGACGCGAGCGCCAAGCCGTCGCCGCCGCCTCCGGCCGACGCCTTCACCACCTGACGGGCGCCCGCCGCGACGGGCTCAGCGGTCGTCGAACTGGACCATCGGCGGATGGCCGTTCCAGGTGCAGAACACCGAGACCTCCCGGCCGTTCTGGGTGAACGTCACCCGGATCCAGCTCGGTTGCGTCCACACCTGCATCTGCCAGCCCGCGTCCGGGGTCGCCGAGACCAGTTCCGCCGAGACGTCGCCGATGTCGAAGGCGACCCGGCCGCCGTCGACCGTATAGCTCTTCACCCGCCCGGAAGCGGGCGGTTCCGCTTCGCCGTCCGCGCCGCCCCGCGCCGGCTCTCCCGACGACGCGTACGGGGACGGCCGGTGCTCTCCGCCCGGTGTCGCCGCGCCCGCGCCGGCTCCGGCGCCGCCACCCGCGCTCGTGCCCGTACCCGTGTCCGCGCCCGTACCGGCTTCCGTGCCCGCGGATCTCACCGGGCGGCTCGGCTTCGCGGACGGACTCGGGGGCCGCTGGGTGGAGGAGGCGACCGGACTGGGCAGCGGCGCCGCCCAGTTGTCCGCGGGGAGCGCGAGCGCGCGCGGCGGATCGTAGGCCGTGCCGGCCATGACCGTACGGACGCCCCACCACGTGAGCGTGACCGCCGCCCCGGTGGCGAGCGACCAGGCCATCGCGTGTACGAGTCCTCTGCGCATCCGGGCCATAGTGCCGCACCCGGCGACAACCGCGCCAGACAACTCCCCTGTCACACAGGCCCCCTGGGTCACCGGCGGGGAACGGACCGCCGGGACCCGCCTCCCCGCGTTCCCCGGATGGCGTACGGTGCCGCCCATGCCCAGTGTGCTCGTGGTCGAGGACGACCAGTTCGTACGCTCCGCCCTCATCAGGCATCTGACCGAGGCCTCCCACACCGTACGGAGCGTCGGAACGGCCCTGGAGGCGCTGCGCGAAGTGGCCCATTTCCGGTTCGACGTGGTCATACTCGATCTCGGGCTGCCCGATCTCGACGGCGCCGAGGCGCTGAAGATGCTGCGCGGCATCACCGACGTACCGGTGATCATCGCCACCGCGCGGGACGACGAGACGGAGATCGTACGGCTGCTCAACGACGGCGCCGACGACTATCTCACCAAGCCGTTCTCGGTGGAGCATCTCTCGGCCAGGATGGCGGCCGTACTGCGCCGCTCGCGCGCCGGCGCCGACGAGGCCACGCCTTCGCGCGTCATCCGGGTCGGCGGGCTCTCCATCGACCCGCTGCGCCGCCAGGCCGAGCTGGACGGGAACCGGCTGGATCTGACCCGGCGGGAGTTCGACCTGCTGACCTTTCTCGCCGGGCGCCCGGGAGTGGTCGTACCGCGCAAGGAACTGCTCGCCGAGGTCTGGCAGCAGTCGTACGGCGACGACCAGACCATAGACGTCCATCTCTCCTGGCTGCGGCGCAAGCTCGGCGAGACGGCGGCCAGGCCGCGCTATCTGCACACCCTGCGGGGCGTCGGGGTGAAGCTGGAGCCGCCGAAATGAGATGGGCCCTGGTCAAGGTGGCGCTGGCCGTCACCGTGATGGTCGTCGTGGCCTTCGCCGTACCGCTGGGGCTGGTCATCAAGGAGATGGCCAGGGACCGGGCCTTCAGCAACGCCGAGCGGCAGGCCGCCGCCATCGGCCCGACCCTCTCCATCACCACCGACCGCGCGGAACTGGAGCGGGCCGTCGCCTCCACCCTGGCCGGTGCGTACGGACGGATGGCCGTGCATGTCCCGGCCCCGGGCGCCGACGAGCCGGACGGTCCGCCGCTGGAGATCGGTACGCGCCGGGCGGCCGACGAGGATCTGCGGACCGTCCGGCGGCTGGGCCGCGCCTCCATCGCCGAGGTCCCGGGCGGATTCGCGCTGCTCCAGCCGACCGCGCTCAGCCTGGCGAGGATCGCGATCGTCGAGATCTTCGTGCCCGACGACGAGGTCTCCAACGGGGTCACCACCGCCTGGCTGGTGCTCGCGGGGGTGGGGCTCGCCCTGGTGGTCGGCTCGGTCGCGGTCGCCGACCGGCTCGGGCTGCGGATGGTCGAACCGGCGCAGCGCCTCGCGTACGCGGCGCACGCGCTGGGCGAGGGAAAGCTCGGCGCGCGCGTCCCGGAGGAGGGGCCGCCCGAACTGCGCTCCGCCGCCGTCGCGTTCAACTCGATGGCCGACCAGGTCGTCCAGCTCCTCGCCAACGAGCGGGAACTCGCCGCCGATCTCTCGCACCGGCTGCGCACCCCGCTCACCGTGCTGCGTCTCAACGCCGCCTCGCTGGGCGAGGGCCCGGCCGCCGACCAGACCAGGGCCGCGGTGGCCCAGCTGGAACGCGAGGTCGACACGATCATCCGTACCGCCCGCGAGGCCAAGCCGCAGACGGTGGCGGCGGGCCCCGCCGGGGGCTGTGACGTCTCCGAGGTCGTCCGGGAGCGGATGGACTTCTGGTCCGCGCTGGCCGAGGACGAGGGCCGTACGGCACGGGTCGCGGGGATCGGCGGACCGGTACGCATCCCGGTGGTCAGGGCCGAACTGGCCGCCGCGCTCGACGCGTTGCTCGGCAATGTCTTCCGTCACACACCGGAGGGCACGGCCTTCGCCGTCGATGTGCACAACGGCGAGGACGCCGTGATCGTGCTGGTCTCGGACGCGGGACCCGGTATCGCCGATCCCCGGGCGGCGCTGGCGCGGGGCAACAGCGGCGGCCGGGACGGTTCGACCGGTCTGGGCCTGGACATCGTGCGCAGGGTCGCCGAGTCGACGGGCGGGGACGTACGGATCGGCCGCTCGGTGCTCGGCGGTACCGAGGTACGGATCTGGATCGGGCTGGACGGCTGGCGGTCCCCGGACGCCCCTCGCGGCCACCGCCTCGGCCGCCGCAAGCGTGCGCCGCAGGGCCGCAGGACCGCGGACGTCTGAGCCCCGGCCGGTCTCCGAGACGCGCACGGTCTCGGCCCGGCCGTTCTTCGGGACACGGGGCGGCTCCGAGACACGGCCGGTCTCCGGGGCGCGGGCCGGCTCCGAGGACGCGGGCCGGCTCCGGGGACGCGACCGGCTCCGGGGACGCGACCGGCTCCGGGGACGCGGCCGGTCTCCGGACGCGGGCCGGGGCCGAACCTTTAATCGGCCCCGATGCGTTCCTTAAGCGCGCCCTAAGAACCGCGACCCCTGTCCGGTACAGCCCATTTATCCGTCCCGGGACGGCTAGCGTTCTGTTCTGGCTGCCCCACCAGCCGCCCCCCCGCCGCCCCGGCCGGACCGACCCCCCACACCACTCCGGCCGGGGCTCGCGCGCACGGAGAAGGCCCCGGACACGCGCGTACGGAGAAGACGCGTACGGGCAAGACCCGGCGGGCGACGGTCCCGCGGGCCGCGTCAGCCGACCGGGACCTCCGGCAGCACGCCCGTACCGGCCAGCCGGGCGTACCAGAGCGCGCTCGACTTCGGCGTACGGCGCTGGGTCTCGTAGTCCACGTGCACCGCGCCGAAGCGCTTGCCGTAGCCGTACGCCCACTCGAAGTTGTCCAGCAGGGACCAGAGGAAGTAGCCGCGGACATCGGCGCCGTCGCCGATCGCCCGCCGGACCGCCGCGAGATGGCCGTGCAGATAGCGGATCCGGTCCGGGTCGTGGACCGTGCCGTCCGCGCCGGGCCTGTCCGCGTACGCGGCGCCGTTCTCGGTGACCATCAGCGGCAGCCCCGGCGCCTCGCGCGTGTACCGCATCAGCAGGTCGTACAGCCCGCTCGGATCCACCGACCAGCCCATCTCGGTGAGTTCACCGGGCGGCTGGTGGAAGGCGACGGAGTCGGCGCCCGGCCAGGGCGAGTGCTCGCTCTCGCCATGGCCGTCGTGACGGCCGGCGAACTCGTCCGTGGCGGCCGAGACCACCGCGGGCGCGTAGTAGTTGATGCCCAGCGAGTCCAGCGGCTGCCGGATCGTGGCCGGGTCCGTGTCGCGGACGAAGGACCAGTCGGTGATCCGCGCGGTGTCCGCGAAGAGATCCTCGGGGTACGCGCCGCCCAGCATCGGACCGGTGAAGATACGGTTCGCGAGCGCGTCGATACGGCGCCGCGCGTCCAGGTCCGCGGGCGACTGCGTACGGGCCCGTACGGCCGACGGGTTGAGGCTCACCGACAGCAGCCCGTGCGCCGGGAGCACGGAGCGCAGGGCCTGCGCGGCCAGACCGTGGCCGAGGTTGAGATGGTGCGCCGCGCGCAGCGCCGCCGCCGGGTCCGTACGGCCCGGGGCGTGCACCCCGGACGCGTACCCCAGAAAGGCGCTGCACCAGGGCTCGTTGAGGGTGCTCCAGCGCCGCACCCGGTCGCCGAGCGCCTCGCCGACATGACGTGCGTACTCCGCGAAGCGGTAGGCGGTCTCGCGCTCGGGCCAGCCGCCCGCCGCCTCCAGTTCCTGCGGCAGATCCCAGTGGTAGAGGGTGAGGACGGGCTCGATGCCGTGGCCGAGCAGATCGTCGACCAGCGCGCGGTAGAAGTCGAGACCGCGCTGTATGGCGGGACCGCGCCCGGTGGGCTGGACACGCGGCCAGGAGACCGAGAAGCGGTACGCGTTCACGCCCAGATCCGCCATCAGCCGGACGTCCTCGGCCCTGCGGTGGAAGTGATCGACGGCGATGTCGCCGGTGTGGCCCTGCGCGACCTTGCCGGGCGTATGGCTGAAGGTGTCCCAGATGGACGGCGTACGGCCGTCCTCCCGGGCCGCGCCCTCGATCTGGTACGCGGCGGTGGCGGTGCCCCACAGGAAGCCGGGCGGAAAGGTGTCGGACATGAACAGCTCCCGTTGCCGTAGGTGTGAGAGGGACGAGTGGTATCGGGGCGGTACGGACGGTACGGGTGGTACGAGGGCCCTCGACGGGGCCGGGGGCGGGACAGGCGCGGGCGGCCGAGGGCGGCCCATCGGCCGCCGGCGGACGGACACCCGGGCCGGAGCCCGAGGCCCGGAGGCGGGCGCCGGGCACTGGGCACTGGGCGCCGGCCCCGTACGACGGGACGGCGGCCGGCCCCGGCACCTGACCGCCCGGCCGTCGCGACCGAGGCCCAGGGCCTCTCGTTTGGGTCTTGCTGGGCTCGAACAAAAAACCCTGGGCGCCGCGCGGGTGCTCGTGCCCGGCCCGTCCTCGGCCGGGCCCCGACGCGGGCGCCCACGCGGGCCCCGACGCGGGCGCCGTTCCTGGGCCGCCGGGGCCCCGACGCGGCGGCCGGCTGCCGCAGGGCCCGGGACTCAGCCCTTGACCGCGCCCTGCATGATCCCGCCGACGATATGCCTGCCGAAGATCACGAAGGCGAGCAGCAGCGGCAGCGTGCCCAGCAGCGCGCCCGCCATGATCACCGACTGGTCGGGGATATAGCCACGGCCGAGCCCGGTCAGCGCCACCTGCACGGTGGGATTGCCGTTCTGCGTCAGTGCGATGATCGGCCAGAAGAAGTCGTTCCAGGCCATCACGAAGGTCAGCATCCCCAGCACGGCCATCGCGGGCCGCGCGGCCGGGAAGACCACATGCCACACCACCCGCCAGCTGCTCGCGCCGTCCACCCGGGCGGCCTCGATCAGCTCGGTGGGCAGCGCCCCGATCAGATACTGCCGCATGAAGAACACCCCGAAGGCGCTGACCAGGGTGGGCAGGATGACGGACTGGAGCTGGTCGGTCCAGGACAGCTCGGCGATCAGCATGTACAGCGGTACGACGCTGAGCTGCGGCGGCACCATCATCGTGCCGATCACCAGCAGCAGAAGCAGATTCTGGAACCGGAAGCGCAGTTTGGCGAAGGCGAATCCGGCGAGGGTGGAGAAGAGCACCGTGCCCGCCGCGATCGCGCCCGCGACCACGGTCGTGTTGAGCAGGGCCGTGCCCATATTGGCGTCGGTCCAGGCGATCTCCAGATTCTTGAAGAGGTTTCCGCCGAACCAGAACGGCGGAGGAGTCTGGGCGAGCCGGGTGTTGTTGCGGGAGGCCGCGATCGCCGTCCACACCAGCGGGAAGAGCGAGCCGACCGTGAAGAGGATCAGTACGGCGTAGGTGATCCGCCCGCCGTGGAGCTGCCGGCCCGCGCCGCGCTTCCCGGACCGTGAGCGGCGCCATCCCGCACCGCCGCTCCCTGTGCCGGCCGGCGGACCGGAGGATGCCCGCGGATCCGTGAGTGTCTGCGAAGTCGTCGACATGGGTCCCCCTACGCGCTCTTGCGGAGACGGCGGCCGATGACCCAGTTCACCGCGCCGATGATCAGCAGGATCAGGAACATCGTCCAGGCGATCGCCGAGGCCCGGCCGAGATGGAGATTCACCCAGCCCTGTTCGTACAGATAGAGCCCGAGTGTCTGGAACTGGTGACTGGCCCCGCCCGTCGCGCCCGCGCCGCCGTTGAAGAGCAGCGGCTCGCCGAAGAGCTGGGTCGCGCCGATCGTCGAGACCACACAGGTGAACAGGATCGTCGGCCGCAGCGACGGCACGGTCACATGGATGAACTGCTGCCAGCGCGAGGCCCCGTCCAGGGCCGCCGACTCGTACAGATCGTTGGGGATGGCCTGCATCGCCGCCAGATAGATCAGCGCGTTGTAGCCGGTCCAGCGCCAGATGACGATGGTGGAGACCGCGAACTGCGAGGTCCAGGTGCCGTTCTGCCAGTCGACGGCATCGATGCCGATCTGTCCGAGCAGCCAGTTGATCATTCCGTAGTCACGGCCGAAGAGCAGGACGAAGACCAGCGTCGCGGCGGCCACCGAGGTGGCGTACGGGGTGAGTACGGCGACCCGGAAGAACATCGAGCCGCGCAGCCGGTAGTTGAGGAGATGCGCGATGCCCAGCGCGATCAGAAGCTGGGGGACGGTGGAGATCACCCCGATGGTGACGGTGTTCTGGAGCGCGTTCCAGAAGAACTCGTCACTGAGCAGCCGGGAGAAGTTCCGCAGCCCCACCCACTCCATGTCGGTGGGCGCGGTCAGCTCCACCCGGTGCAGGGAGGCCCAGCCGGTGTAGAGCAGCGGGAAGAGCCCGAAGGCCATGAAGAAGACGAAGAACGGGGCGACGAAGGCGTAGGGACTCCAGCGCACATCGCGGCGGTACCAGCGGCTGCGCCGCTCACGGCGCCGCTCCTCCCGCGGGTCCTCGCGCGCGTCCTTGCGTACGTCGTGCTGCTCGCCGCGGCGTCCGTCGCGCGGGGCGTCGTGGTGCGGGTCGCGGTACGGGTCGTGGTGTGGGCCGGTCGTCCCGCCGCCCGCGGCGGGCGCGTCCGGCGCCGGGGCCGCGCCCTCCTCCTCGGAGGGCGCGGCGGCACGTGCGTCACTGGGCATCGGTCACTGGTCCAGCGCGTTGTCGATCGCCTTCACGGCGGCGTTCCAGCCGTCCTTGGAGGACGTGCCCTTCTGGTCGACCTGGAGCATGCCGATGTCGGCCAGGTTCTGCGCGATGATCAGATCCTTCGGTCCGACGATCTGGACCGGTACGCCCTTGGCCGCCGCGGAGAAGATCTCACCGATGGGGGCGTTGTCGAAGTACTCGTGCTTGGCGCCCGACACGGCCGGCAGGGAGTACGCGGCCTGGGAGCTGGGGAAGCTGCCACGCTCGGCGAAGAGCGTGGCCTGCTGTTCGGGTGCGGTCAGCCAGGCCACGAGTTTGGCCGCGGCTTCCTTGTTCTTGCTCGCCTCGGGCACCGTGAGGAAGGAGCCGCCCCAGTTGCTGGGCTTGGGCGCGGCGGCCACGTCCCACTTGCCCTTGCCCGCCTCCCCGCCCTTGTCCTGGATATAGCCGAGCATCCAGGCCGGGCAGGAGACGGTGGCGAAGGTGCCGTTCGCGAATCCCTGGTCCCAGCCGGGGGTGAACTGCTGGAGTTTGGCGGTCAGTCCGGCGCTCGCGAACTCGGCCGCGGTGTCCCAGGCCTGGCGCACGGCCGGGTTGGTCTTGTAGATGACCTTGCCCTCCTGGTCGTAGAAACGGTTGGCGTTGCCGCCGGTGATGGCGGCCATCACACCGCTCGCCGAGTCCACGAAGGCCGTGCCCTTGGGCGCCTTCGTCTTGAACTGCTTCCCGGTGTCGAGGTACTTGCCCCAGTCGCCCGCCCACAGCTTGCCGACCGCCTCGCGGTCGGTGGGCAGGCCCGCCGCGGCGAAGAGGTCCTTGCGGTAGCAGATGCCCTGCGGCCCGATGTCGGTGCCGAGCGCGATGGTCTTGCCGGCCGTGGTGGTCGCCTGCGACCACTTCCACGGCAGGAAGCTGTCCTTCTGCACGCCCTCGGTCTTCCCGAGGTCCACGAGCTTGTCGCCCTGGGTGGCGGTGATCTCCGCGATGTTGTTGACCTCGACGGCCTGGACATCGGCGAGCCCGCTGCCGCTGCCGAGGTGGGTGAGGAGCTGCGGGTAGTAGTTCTCGTTGCGCTCGATCGAGGTCTGCTTGATGACCACGTCCTTGTTGAGCTTCATGTACTGGTCGTAGAGCCCGGCCTCCTTGAGGCCGAAGGCCCCGAAGACCCCCACCGTGATCGTGGTCTTGCCCTTGCCGCCGACGCCTCCGCCCGGGGCGCTGCCGGAGGGGTCGTCGGTGTCCTCCGCGCAGCCGGCCAGGATTCCGGCGCCGAGCGCGGCGACGGCCGCGAGGACCACCACCCGGCGGGACGAGCGAGTACGTGTGCGCATTACGTCCTCCTAATGCACCGCACCGACATGCCGGGCTCCGGCCAACTGCTCTGTACGGCTCGGCAGTTGGGTGGATCCGGTGCGGTCGGGATACGTGCGGGGCAGATATGGGTCGGGTACGGTGGGAGCGCTCCCATGTGTGATGTGTTGAAGCGTCGCGGGTCCCCGTAGGGGTGTCAAGGGACCGGGCGGCGAGAGGTGGCTCGTTTATCCGTTTGTTGGGTCGCGCCATGGGGGGCGGGTGGCGGATTCGTTGGGGGAGGCAGGGATGGCGTCTCAGGAAGCCCCGGGAGTCCGGGGGACGGACGGAGCCCAGGGGGCCCGGCGGGTACGGGAGACACGGGTACGGGAGACGGGAGGGACGCGGGACGAGGAGCGGGCACGCAGGACACCGGAGACCGCGCCGGGAACCCTCGCCCCCGGAGCGCTCGACGCCCCGCGGGCGTCCCCGGCGTCCCCTGTGCTCCCGGCGTCCTCAGCGTCCCAGGCGTCCCCCGTGCTCCCGGCGTCCGCAGACTCCTCAGCGCCCCCGGACTCCTCGGCGCTCCCGGCGCTCCCCGCGCCCAAGGCCCTCCAGGCGCGGGGGCGCGGCGGCAAGCTGCCCACGCTCGAAGAGGTGGCCGCACGGGCCGGGGTCGGCCGCGGCACGGTCTCCCGGGTGATCAACGGCTCCCCGAGGGTGAGCGAGCGGACCAGGGCCGCGGTCGAGGCGGCCGTCGCCGAGCTGGGGTACGTACCGAACCGCGCGGCCCGCGCCCTCGCCGCCAATCGCGCCGACGCGATCGCCCTGGTGGTGCCGGAGCCCGAGGCGCGGTTCTTCGCGGAACCGTACTTCTCCGACATCGTCAGCGGCGTCGGCGAGGCCCTCGCCGAGACGGGGATGCAACTGCTGCTCACCTTCGCGGGCGGCGCCCGCGAGCGACGGCGCCTCGCCCAGTATCTGGCCGCGCACCGCGCCGACGGGGCGCTGCTGGTCTCGGTCCACGCGGACGACCCGCTGCCGGAGTTGCTCACCCAGCTCGGTATCCCGACGGTCATCAGCGGCCGGCGCTCGGCGGCCGAACCGCTGCCCGCGGTCGACTCCGACAACGCCGAGGGCGCCCGTACGGCCGTCGCCCATCTCCTCGCCCGGGGCCGCCGCACCATCGCGACCATCACCGGCCGGCTGGAGGTGTACGGCGCGGCCTGCCGTCTCGACGGCTACCGCCGGGCCCTCACGGACGCCGGACAGACCCTGGACGGGGGGCTGACGGCCGTGGCCGACTTCACCGAGGACGGCGGTCGCCGCGCCATGCGGGAGCTCCTCGCCCGCCGCCCCGACCTGGACGCGGTCTTCGCCGCCTCGGACGTCATGGCGGCCGGCGCCCGCCAGACCCTCCGCGCGGCCGGCCGCCGTATCCCGGACGACGTGGCCCTGATCGGCTTCGACGACTCGGCCATCGCCCGCCATATGGATCCGCCCCTGACCAGCGTCCGCCAGCCGATCGAGGAGATGGGCCGCGCGATGGCCCGTCTGGTGCTCATGGAGATCGCCACCCGCCCGGCCCCGGCCGTGGCTCCGGCGCCCCCGCACCAGATCCTGCTCCCCACCCAGCTGATCATCCGCGCCTCGTCCTGACGAGGCCCCGCGAGAACATGAAGAAGGCCCGGTCCGCTTCCACGGACCGGGCCTTGACCACTCAGGGTGAGTAACGGGACTCGAACCCGCGACATCCTGGACCACAACCAGGTGCTCTACCAGCTGAGCTATACCCACCACGACCGGTCGTTTCCGACCGGCCGAGAAAAAGTGTACAGGGTCCGCGAGGGTGCTCGCGCCTGCTATTCGTGCGGGGTGGCGGGGACGCCTCCATGGGTGGCGGGGGCGGCCCGGCGTGCGGGGGCGGTGGCCCCGGGCGGGGGCGTGGTAGCCCGGGGTGGGGCTATGCGGCCCGGGGTGGGGCTATGTGGCCCGGGGTGGGGCTATCGCGCGTGGAGTACGTGCTTGGCCGCGATCTGCTTGGCCGTGTCGGAGTCAGGGCCCGGCGCCGGTACGAAGACCGCCTCGCGGTAGTAGCGCAGCTCGGCGATGGACTCGCGGATGTCGGCGAGCGCGCGGTGGTTGCCGGCCTTCTCCGGGCTGTTGAAGTACGCCCGCGGGTACCAGCGGCGGGCCAGCTCCTTGACCGAGGAGACATCCACGATGCGGTAGTGGAGGTAGCCCTCCAGCGTCGGCATGTCGCGCAGCAGGAAGCCGCGGTCGGTGCCGACCGTGTTCCCGCACAGCGGAGCCTTGCCGGGCTCCTTGACATGCTTGCGTACATACGCGAGGACCTGCTCCTCGGCGGCGGCGAGCGTCGTACCGCCCGCCAACTCGTCGAGGAGTCCCGAGGTGGTGTGCATCTGCCGCACCACCTCGGGCATGGTCTCCAGCGCTCCGTCCGGCGGGCGGATCACGATGTCCACCCCTTCACCGAGCACGTTCAGCTCCGAGTCGGTGACCAGGGCGGCCACCTCGATGAGTGCGTCGTCCGTCAGCGAGAGCCCGGTCATCTCGCAGTCGATCCACACCATGCGGTCGTTCATACGCCTTACCCTACGGGGCGCTCCGCTGGCCGGGCAGACTCGGACGGCCCGGACCTGTCGCGTATACGTCGGAACCCGGCTTCCCGTGATCCTGCACCGCCGACGACGCGGTCGCCTGGCCCGGTACGCCGGCGGCCGCGGCCGCCCGTCTGGCGTGTGCCGAGACCTGGGCCGGTACGACCGACTCCAGGACCCCCGGCGCCATCGGCTCGCCCTGCGGGCGCCTGGCCCGGTAGGCGGACCTGTAGGCCGCGGGGGAGGAGCCGAGCTGGCGCCGGAAGTGGCCGCGCAGCGCCACCGGTGAGCGGAAGCCGCAGCGGCCGGCGACCTCGTCGACGGAGTAGTCGGAGGTCTCCAGAAGCCGCTGTGCCTGCAGCACCCGCTGGGTGATCAGCCACTGGAGCGGCGCGCTTCCGGTCAGCGAACGGAACCGCCGGTCGAACGTACGGCGGCTCATGTACGCGCGGGCCGCGAGCGTCTCCACGTCGAACTGCTCGTGGAGATGCTCCAGCGCCCAGGCCACGACCTCGGCGAGCGGGTCGGAGCCGATCTCTTCAGGTAAAGACCTGTCCAGATAGCGCTCCTGACCGCCGCTGCGCCGTGGCGGTACGACGAGTCTGCGGGCGAGCGCGCCCGCGGCCTCCGCGCCGTGATCCGTCCGGACTATATGCAGACACAGATCGATTCCGGCCGCCGTGCCCGCCGACGTCAGCACATCGCCGTCGTCGACGAACAGCTCACGCGGATCCACATGCACGGACGGATAGCGCTTGGCGAGCGTCGGCGCGTACATCCAGTGTGTGGTGGCCGGGCGGCCGTCCAGCAGACCGGCCGCGGCGAGCACGAACGCGCCGGTGCACAGACCGACGATTCTCGCGCCCTCCTCGTGCGCCCGGCGCAGCGCGTCCAGCGCTTCCGGTGGTGGCGGCGATGTGATCGACCGCCATGCCGGCACGACCACGGTGCCCGCCCTGCTGATCGCCTCCAGACCGTACGGCGCGCTGAGTTCGAGCCCGCCGGTGGTGCGCAGCGGTCCGTCCTCCCCGGCACACACGAGCAGGCGGTAGCGGGGAACCCCGGCGTCCTGGCGGTCGATTCCGAACACCGAGAGCGGAATTGAGCTCTCGAAGATGGGGCCACCGCTGAAGAGCAGCACGGCGACGACTTCTCGTCGGCGACGCCCGGAAAGCTTCCGTGCTGACTCCGGTGCGGCAATGGAGTCCTGGCTCATGGCGCTAAGCCCCCCTCGGTGTTCGCGTCTCCCCGTTCTTGTCGGGCCTCTCGCTCCTGCACGATTCCCCTCGGTTTTGCACGGGTCCCCAGCCTTCGATACTCATGATCGAATCTACTGTGTCCCGTGGTGCCGGCGTGACAAGTTCTCCATCCGGCGCTATGTCGACAAGGCAACTTGGCGCGAAGCATTCGATCACGAAGCGTTCCACTCGGGAGCCGAGAGTGGAAGTGGGCCTCACGTGCATGGCCCGTCCCCGTAGGGTGCGGACGACTGGGTCGGTCCTTTCTTCCCTGGTGGCAAGGGGGTTGGCAGGCCATTTCCCCAGGGGTTCTCTCCCAGTGTGAAGTTGGCTGAAAAGTGATGGGTGCGTCTGTGCGAAGCTTTCAATCTCCCGGCGCACTACCTTCACGCGCGCGCGAGCCTCGATGCGCCCCCCGACCGCCCGAGGACCGTCGGCTTCCGGACGTTCCGTACGTTCCGTACATCCTTGCCCCGTTCCTCGTCGTCCCGCTCGTCTTTCCTCCCGCGCCCGCCCGGTCTTCCGCGGCCGCTGCCGGCCCGGCTCCCGCGCCCGGCCGCGGCTGTTCCCCCATCTTCGCCTCCGCCGCCCGCGGTTGGGCGGCGGGGGACGCGGAGCGGCGCAGCAGCAGCCGGCAGACCGCCGTCACCGCGGCGAGTCCGAGCGTTGTGACGATCGTGCCACCGAAGGACGTTCCGTACACGGTGACGACCAGCGGGACCAGCAGACAACTCAACGACGCCCAGCGGACGACCTCTCCCGCCGGATCTTCCGACGGCGCCCGCGCGGTGTCCCCGGCGGGCTCCCGGCACGGCTCCCGGCGCGGCTCCCCGTGCGGGGCGCCGGACCGCTCCGCGGACTTCCGCGCCGCCCGGTGCGACGGCGGCCCCGCGGCCGGTTCGACGGCCCGCCGCGCGAGCGGCCGGGCGCCGGGTGCGGCGGATCCGCCGCCCGCCGGGACCGCCCCGCCCGTCGCCGGGATCGCGCGGAGCGCCTTCCGCGCCTTCCGCGCGTCGCGACACGGAGCGTCCGAAGTGGCCTGAGCGGTCGGTGATGCGGGCACGGCTGCTCCCTCGAAGTGACGATATGACCGATGGCCAACGAGGAGCGGAGCCCTCCGGTCACTCCTCGGACAACTGTAGGGGCCATCCGGCATTGCGATCCCGGGCGGCCTCGTGCATGCTCCCTGGAACGCCGCGTGTGGGGCGGCGGGCTCTGGGCATGAGAAGAGTGTCGCCGTACCCTTATGGGTACGGATTGGGAAGATGATTCCCGGACACGGCACCGCCCACCACGACACCCGCCACGCCCATTGTTGTCCCTTCCCAAGAGGACCTCTTTAGCCGAGACGCCATGGCTGGTCACGAAATCCCCGAACCCGCAGACCGCAAGCGGGTGGCCGACCCTCTGTCGGACCTGCGAGCGGCGGAACAGACCCATGCATCCTGCGATCCCGCCTTCCGCCACGGAGTGGTGGTCGGCTTCGACGGCTCGACATCCAGTGAGCGGGCGCTCGCGTACGCCATCGGTATGGCCAAGCGACTGAGCTCCGGCCTGATCATCGTCCATGTCGCCAACCGGCTCCCGACCACGGTCTGGGCGGGCTGCGAACCCCCGGTCTTCGTGGACGTACCGGACCACCGCACCGAGGTGCTCGGTCTCGAACTGGCCTGCGCGGACTACCTCGCCGAGGTGCCGTGGATCCTGGTCGAGCGCGGCGGTGACATCTGCCATGAACTCGAAGAGGTCGGCGAGGAGTATTCGGCCGACGCGATCGTCGTGGGCTCCACGCACGGCATCGTCGGGCGGATCTTCGGCTCGGTGGCGGGACGGCTCGCGCGCCGTGCGCAGCGGCCCGTCGTGGTGATTCCCTGACGGTCGGGCCCGTTCCGGCCCGGCCGTTCTCTTCCGTCCCCGGCCGTTCCCGTCCGGCCGGAGCCGACCCGCTCTCGGACCTCAGGCCCGGCGTGGCGCGGTCCGGTTTTGTCCGCCCGCGCTTCACACCAGCTGACTTTGTGTCAACTCCCTTGCGCACAACGTGAATTTACTCACGCGTAGAGGTGAATCGTGCGCTTGTGAAGGGTACATAACGGCCGCTGGGACACAGCACACCCGCACATCATGAAGGGAGCCCGCCGTGGACAACGACGTCTCTGCGGGAAGCACCACTTCGACTTCGGTTCTCGGCCATCTCGCGCTCGGACTCACCCTGCTCGCCTTCGGCATCGGCCACACCGCCGTCATCGACGGAGCGACGGCGGCCGACGCCGTCCCGCTCGCGCTGTACGTCGGCGGTGTCGCGCTCTTCGTCGCCGGGCTGCTCGGATTCCGGTCGGGCGACTCATTCACCGGTACGGCCTTCGCGGGCCTCGGAGCCTTCTGGTTCACCTGGGGGACGGGCGTCGGTGATCAGATCTCCGCCGACGCGGCCGGCCTCTTCCTCCTCCTGTGGGCGCTGCTCGCGCTCAGCCTCACCCTTGGCGCGGCGGGCGCGGGGCCGCTGTTCCAGGGGGCGTACGGACTGCTCACCGTCGCACTGCTGCTGCTCGCCGTCGGACAGTTCGCCGACAGCACGGGGCTCGCCAGGACAGGCGGCTGGATCGCCGCCGTGGCGGGCCTCGCCGCCTGGTACGGAGCGACGGCCGCGCTCGCCAAGTGGCCGACCGCACTGCCGCGTCGTCGTGCTGCCGGCCGGGGGGTGACGGCCACCGGCTGAGGCAGCCGCGGGCCGGTGTCCGGGCAGCGCCGGCCCCTACCGGAGAGCGCCCCCAGCGCGCCGGGCGGCATGCGCTGGGGGCGCTCTCACAGCCTCTGCCGGGGCCGTGTGTCCGCTCCGGTCCGCCCCGTCGGGCGCTTCCCGGTACCGGACAGCTACGAGGGCCGCCCCGCCGAGGTGGAGTCCGACCCCTCCTACAGCCCGGTCCCGACGGGACCGCACCCTCCGGTTCGGGCCCCTCCGGTTCAGGCCCCGGCCCATGCGCTCCAGGACCGCGCGCTCCTGGCTCCGGCGCTCCAGGGCCGGTCCTCCAGGGACCGGCGCTCGGACGGCCGGCGTTCCGCTGCTCGGCTACTCGACCGTGACGGACTTCGCGAGATTCCTGGGCTTGTCGATGTCCCGGCCCAGCGCCAGCGCCGTGTGGTACGCCAGGAGCTGGAGCGGGATGCCCAGCAGAATCGGGTCCAGCTCGGTCTCGTTCTTCGGTACCACGATCGTGTGATCGGCCTTCTCCTGCGGCTGGTGCGCCACCGCCAGGATCGGACCGCTGCGCGCCTTGATCTCCTCCAGCGCCGCGCGGTTCTTCTCCAGCAGATCGTCGTCGGGGACGATCGCGACCGTCGGCAGCGCCGGCTCGATCAGCGCGAGCGGGCCGTGCTTCAGCTCCGAGGCGGGATAGGCCTCGGCGTGGATGTAGGAGATCTCCTTGAGCTTCAGGGAGGCCTCCAGCGCCACGGGATAACCGCGCACGCGCCCGATGAACATCATCGAGGCGGAGTCCGCGTACTGGGCCGCCAGCTTCGCGATGGCGTCCTCCGTCGCCAGGATCTCGGAGATCTGGGCGGGCAGTCGGCGCAGCCCCTCGATGATCCGCTTGCCGTCGGCGACCGACAGATCCCGGATACGGCCGAGATGCAGCGCCAGCAGCGCGAAGGCGACCACGGTGTTGGTGAAGCACTTGGTGGAGACGACACAGACCTCCGGGCCCGCGTGCACATACACCCCGCCGTCGGTCTCCCGGGCGATCGCCGAGCCCACGACATTGACCACACCCAGCACCCGCGCGCCCTTGCGCTTCAGCTCCTGCACCGCGGCCAGCACGTCGTACGTCTCACCGGACTGGGACACCGCGACATAGAGCGTGTCGGGGTCCACGACCGGATTGCGGTAGCGGAACTCGGAGGCGGGCTCGGCGTCCGCGGGGATCCGGGCCAGCTCCTCGATGAGCTGCGCGCCGATGAGCCCCGCGTGGTACGAGGTGCCACAGCCCAGGATCTTGATCCGGCGCACCCCGCGCGCCTCGCGGGCGTCCAGATTGAGGCCGCCGAGATGCACGGTGGCGAAGCGGTCGTCGATCCGGCCGCGCAGCACCCGGTCCACGGCGTCCGGCTGCTCCGAGATCTCCTTGTGCATATACGTGTCGTGGCCGCCCATGTCGTACGACTCGGCCTCCCACTCCACGGTGGTCGGCGTGGCCGAGGTGCGGGAGCCCTCGGTCGTGTACGTACGGAAGTCGTCGGCCTTGAGGGTGGCCATCTCGCCGTCGTCGAGAGTGACGACCTGGCGGGTGTGCGAGACGAGGGCGGCCACGTCGGAGGCGACGAACATCTCCTTCTCGCCGATGCCGAGGACGACCGGGGAGCCGTTGCGCGCGACGACGATACGGTCCGGGAAGTCGGCGTGCAGCACGGCGATCCCGTAGGTGCCCTCGATGAGCTGGAGCGCCTGGCGGACCTTCTCCTCCAGGGTGGCGGCCTGGGAGCGGGCGATGAGATGGGTCATCACCTCGGTGTCGGTCTCGGAGAGGAACACCACCCCGTCCGCCTCCAGCTTCACCCGCAGCTCGGAGGCGTTGTCGATGATGCCGTTGTGGACGAGCGCGACCTTGCCCTCGGCGTCCATGTGCGGATGCGCGTTCTCGTCGCTCGGCGAGCCGTGGGTGGCCCAGCGGGTGTGCGCGATACCGGTGGTGCCCGCGAAGCGCTTGGGCACGCGGGCCTCCAGATCACGGACCCGGCCCTTGGCCTTGACCATCTTCAGCGTGGCGGCCTTGCCCGCGGCCGGTTTGCCGGTGATGACCACTCCCGCCGAGTCGTATCCGCGGTACTCCAGCCGCTGAAGGCCCTCCAGCAGCAGTGGTGCCACATCACGCCTGCCGATGTATCCGACGATTCCGCACATACAGTCTCTGCCCCTCCTGATCGGTTCATGATGCTGATCGGTTCATGATCGCCTCAGCCGTAGACGATGCGGCGCAGCTGCCGGAGCGAGAGCTCCGGCGGTGCCACCGCCCGGTGCGGCAGCTCGGCCGCGATCCGCTCGAAGATCTCCGCGTTGGTGCCGCCGGCGGCCTGCATCTCCCGGTGGCGGCGGCGGACGAACTCCTCGGTCGTCTCGTCGAAGTAGGCCAGCACGTCGAGCACCACCCGGGCCGCCTCGCCGCGCCGGAGCGCGGTGCTGCGGACGAGATGGTCGATGAGGTCGTCGTACGACGTGTGGCGTTCCAGCACTCGTTGATATTGCGGGTAGAGGAGGACGTTTGCAAGAAATCTGCCCGGAATCGGGCAGGAGTCGGTCTCATCCAGGGCCGAAAGGGGGAACGGACGGTGAGCCGCTTCAGGGCGGTCTTGTCGGTGGCGGTGAACCGGCGGTGGTGAACTCCCCCAGGCGGGGATTCTTCCGCCAGAAGGGCGGAAATTGGTCTACACCTTGACCGCCGGTGGGGCTCGCGGGTCCCATGGGGGGAGTTCAACGCCCGGCACCACAGGTGAGTACCCCGTCGAAGGGACGACCTCGTGAGAAACGTTGTGGCACACCGCAGAGCGCTACCCCGGCTGTTCGGCTCGCTGCTGCTCGTCGCGGCGGCCGGTATCGCCGGCATCGGAGCCACGGGCCCGGTGCCCGCGGGCACTGCGGCCCTCCATGGAGACCGCCCGTACGCCGGTTCCGGTTCGCAGGGCGGTTCCGGATCCCACGCCGGTTCCGGATCCCAGGGCGGTTCCGGAGCCGCGCGTCCGCTGGACCAGGTCGTGCCCGCGCCGCAGCGGGTGCGGGCGGGCGGCTCGCCGTATGCCATCACCGCGGCGACCCGCATCCTGGTCGACGGCCGCTCGCGCGACGACACGCGTGAGGCCCGGCGGATCGGCTCCTATCTGGCCGGGGTGCTGCGCCCCTCCACCGGATACGCCCTGCCGGTCACCGACCGGCAGGCGCCGGGCGGCATCCGGCTGCGGCTCGGCGCGGGCGAGCGGAGTCTGGGCGCGGAGGGTTACCGGCTGGAGTCCGGGCGGCACGGTGTCACGATCACCGCCCGTGAGCCCGCCGGACTCTTCCACGGGGTCCAGACCCTGCGCCAGCTGCTGCCCGCCCCGGTGGAGAAGCGGACAGGGCAGCGGGGCCCCTGGACGGTCGCGGGCGGCACCATCACGGACACCCCGCGCTACGCCTACCGGGGCGCGATGCTCGATGTCTCACGGCATTTCCTGACGGCTGACCAGGTCAAGCTCTATATCGACCAGTTGGCCCTCTACAAGATCAACAAGCTGCATCTGCACCTCTCCGACGACCAGGGCTGGCGGATCGCCGTCGACTCCTGGCCGAGGCTGGCCACATACGGCGGTTCCACCCAGGTGGGCGGCGGCCCCGGCGGCTACTACACCAAGGACCAGTACCGCGATCTGGTGCGCTACGCGGCCTCGCGGGAGCTGGAGGTCATCCCGGAGATCGACATGCCGGGCCACACCAACGCGGCGCTCGCCTCGTACGCCGAGCTGAACTGCGACGGTGTCGCGCCTCCGCTCTACACGGGCACGAGCGTCGGCTTCAGCTCGCTGTGCGTGGCGAAGGAGGTCACGTACGACTTCGTGGACGACGTGGTGCGCGAGCTGGCCGCGCTCACCCCGGGCAAGTACCTCCACATCGGCGGTGACGAGGCGCACGCCACCAGCCACGCCGACTATGTGGCCTTCATGGACCGGGCGCAGGCCGCCGTACAGAAATACGGCAAGACGGTCGTCGGCTGGCATCAGCTCACCGGTGCCACCCCGGTCGCGGGGGCCGTCGCCCAGTACTGGGGTTACGACGCCACGGGCGCCGCCGAGCGCGCGCAGGTCGCGGCGGCGGCCAAGAAGGGCACGGGGCTGATCCTCTCCCCGGCGGACCGGGTGTATCTGGACATGAAGTACGACAGAAGCACCGCGCTGGGCCAGTCCTGGGCCGGCTACACCGAGGTGGACCGCTCGTACGGCTGGGATCCGGCGACCTATCTCGCCGGCGCGGGCGTACCCGAGAGCGCGGTGCTCGGCATCGAGGCCCCGCTCTGGACGGAGACCCTCGCCACCAGTGACCAACTGGAGTTCATGGCGTTCCCCCGGCTGCTGGGTGTCGCGGAACTGGGCTGGTCCCCGGCGGCCACGCACGACTGGGACACGTACAAGGTGCGGCTGGCGGCCCAGGGGCCGCGTATGACGGCGCTCGGTATCGACTACTACCGCTCACCGCTGGTGCCCTGGCCGGCCGGCTGACGGACAGGCACGCGGACACACGCGCGGGGAGGTGCGGACACACGCGCGGGGAGGGGCCGGGGCACCGGCTCCTCCCCGCCGCCGCACCGCCGTCCCGGCACCCGCGGCGGGGTGCCGCTCAGCTCGGCAGGCCCAACTCCCTCGCGATCAGCATCCGCTGGACCTCGCTGGTGCCCTCGCCGATCTCCAGGATCTTGGAGTCGCGCCACATCCTGGCCACCGGATACTCGTTCATGAAGCCGTAGCCGCCATGGATCTGGGTGGCCTCGCGGGCGTTGTCGACGGCGACCGTCGACGAGTACAGCTTCGCCAGCGCCGCCTCTTTCTTGAACGGCTCACCGCGCACCAGCCGCGAGGCCGCGTCCCGCCAGCCGATCCGCGCCATGTGCGCGCGCATCTCCATGTCGGCGAGCTTGAACTGGATGGCCTGGTTGGCGCCGATCGGCCGCCCGAACGCGTGCCGCTGCTTCGCGTACGCCACCGACTCGTCCACACATCCCTGGGCGAGACCGGTCGCCAGCGCGGAGATCGCGATCCGGCCCTCATCGAGAATACGGAGGAACTGGGCGTATCCCCGGCCCTCCTGGCCGAGCAGATTCGCCAGCGGGACCCGTACGTCCGAGAAGGACAGCTCACGTGTGTCCGAGGCGTTCCAGCCGACCTTGGAGTACGGGGCGGCGACGGTGAAGCCGGGGGTGCCGGACGGGACGATGATCGAGGAGATCTCCGGACGGCCGTCCTCCTTGCGGCCGGTGACGGCCGTGACCGTGACCAGACCGGTGATGTCCGTCCCGGAGTTGGTGATGAAGCACTTGCTGCCGTTGATCACCCACGCGTCGCCGTCGCGCACGGCGGTGGTGCGGGTGCCGCCCGCGTCCGAACCGGCCTCGGGTTCGGTCAGTCCGAACGCGCCGAGCACCTCACCCGCGCAGAGACCGGGCAGCCACTCGCGCTTCTGCTCCTCCGTACCGAAGAGATGGATGGGCATGGCGCCGAGCGAGACCCCCGCCTCCAGGGTGATCGCCACGGAGGAGTCGACGCGGGCCAGCTCTTCGAGGGCGATACCGAGCGCGAGATAGTCGCCGCCCATACCGCCGTACTCCTCGGGGAACGGCAGTCCGAACAGGCCCATCCGCCCCATCTCACGGACGATCTCGTACGGGAACTCGTGGCGCTCGTAGAAGTCGCCGATCTTGGGCGCCACGACGTCATGGGCGAACTCCTCGACGGTGCGGCGCAGTTCTTCGTGGTCGGCCGAGAGCCGGTGGTCCAGGGACATGGGTGCGTCACTCCTTGTGGGAGAGGGCTCGGACGGTACGGGAGGGGCTGGGGCGGCCCAGCCGTTCGGCCAGCCACACACTGGTGGCGGTGAGCCGGCCGAGATCGACGCCGGTCTCGACACCGAGGCCGTCGAGCATCCACACGAGATCTTCGGTGGCGAGGTTTCCGGTGGCGCTCTTCGCGAACGGGCAGCCGCCGAGGCCGCCCGCCGAGGCGTCCACCGTGGTCACACCGTGCTGGAGCGCGGCGAAGGTGTTGGCGAGTGCCTGGCCGTAGGTGTCGTGGAAGTGCACACCGAGGGCATTGGTCGGCACGCCCTCCTCGTTCAGCCCGGCGAGGAGGGTCTGCACATGCCCGGGGGTGGCGACGCCGATGGTGTCGCCGAGGCTCAGCTCGTCACACCCCAGGTCCATCAGGGCCTTGGCGACCCTGACGACCTGGTGGACGGGGACAGGCCCCTCCCAGGGGTCGCCGAAGCACATGGAGAGATAGCCGCGGACATGGATCTTGTCCGCGCGGGCCCGCTCGATCACCGGCGCGAACATGGCGAGTGATTCGTCGACCGTACGGTTGAGATTGGCCTTGGCGAAGGACTCGGTGACGCTGCCGAACACGGCGATACGGCGGACACCGAGGGCGATGGCGCGGTCGAGGCCCCGCGCGTTCGGCACGAGGACGGGGAGCGCGACCTCCGGCCCCAGATCGCCGAGGAGGGGGAACAGCTCCTCGGCGTCCGCGAGCTGGGGCACCCGGTCGGGGCGTACGAAGCTGGTGGCCTCGATGGTGGTGAGCCCGGCATGGGCGAGCCGGTGGATGAACTCGGCCTTGACCTCGGTCGGTACGACCGACTTCTCGTTCTGGAGCCCGTCGCGCGCGCCCACCTCGTGGATACGGATCTGGGGCGGCAGTCCCTCCGCGGGGACGGCCATGGGCAGTCCGTCGGTCATGACTCCTCCTGGGGGACGGCGGTGTCCGGCGCTGTGGCGGGACCGCGACCGGGTACGGGTGCGGGCGCGGTGTCCGGCTCGGGCGCGGGGGTGACGACCGCCAGGATCTGGTCCATGGCGACGGTGGAGCCGGGGGTGACATCCAGCTCGGTGACGGTGCCCGCGTGCGGGGCGGAGATGACGTGCTCCATCTTCATCGCCTCGACGACGAGCAGACTCTGCCCGGCGGTCACCTCGTCCCCGACCGCCACCTTGACCACGGTGACGGTGCCCGGCATGGGCGCGACCAGTGAGTCCGCCCCGCCGGCCGCGCCGCTCCCGCGCAGGGCGGCCTCGACGGGGTCGAAGTCCACCACATGCCAGCTCTCCCCGTCCCTGCCGAGCCAGTCGCCCGCCCGGTGGAAGGTGTGGGTCACACCATCCGCCGAGCCGGTGACCGTGACCCGCGCGGGCTCCACCCGGGACCGGTCCCCGGGGAGCACCCGGTGAGCGACGGGTTCGAGTCCCGGCACCCGCAATTGGTGCGTCACGGGGACGGGTTCGCCGCCCAGACGCCAGCCGTCCGGTACGGAGAAGGGGTCCACCCATCCCGCGGTCGCGGGCGGTCGAAGCTCCGCCTGGCGGACCGCCGCCGCCGCCGCGTAGACCTCCGGCGGGACCCCGTCCGGGAGCAGGGACTCCACGTCCCGCTCGACCAGGCCCGTGTCGAGATCGCCCGCGATCACCGAGGGGTGGGCGAGAAGCCGGCGGAGGAAACCGGCGTTCGTGGTGACGCCCAGGGTGACGGTCCCGGCGAGGGCCGCGCGCAGTCTGCGCAGGGCGGTGGCGCGGTCGGGGCCATGGGCGATGACCTTGGAGAGCATCGGGTCGTAGGCGCTGCCGACGTCCGAACCCTCGGAGAGGCCCGAATCCGTCCGTACCCCGTCGCCCTGCGGCTCGCGCAGCGCCAGGACCGTACCGCCTGTCGGCAGGAACCCCCGCGCGGGGTCCTCCGCGCAGATCCGGGCCTCCACCGCGTGGCCGGTGAGGGTGATGTCGGCCTGCGCGAAGGGCAGTTCCTCGCCGGAGGCGACCCGTAGCTGCCACTCGACCAGGTCGAGGCCCGTGACCAGCTCCGTGACCGGATGCTCCACCTGGAGACGGGTGTTCATCTCCATGAAGAAGTACGAGGACGGATCGCGGCCGGGCACGATGAACTCGACCGTCCCCGCGCCCGCGTATCCGCACGAGCGGGCCGCCTGGACCGCCGCCTCGCCCATCGCCGAGCGGGTCGCCTCGTCCAGCAGAACGGACGGCGCCTCCTCGATGACCTTCTGATGGCGGCGCTGGAGCGAGCACTCGCGCTCGCCGAGATGCACCACGTTCCCGTGGGTGTCCGCCAGCACCTGGATCTCGATATGGCGCGGCCGGTCCACCCACCGCTCCACCAGCAGCGTGTCGTCCCCGAAGGAGGACCGTGCCTCCCGCCGGGCCGCCGCGATCTCCTCGGCGAGCAGGGACTCCGCGCGCACCAGCCGCATGCCCTTGCCGCCGCCGCCCGCCGAGGGCTTGAGCAGCACCGGCATACCGATCTCCGCGGCCGCGGCGGCCAGTTCGGCGTCGGTCAGCCCGCTGCCCGAGGAGCCGGGCACCACCGGGACCCCCGCCGCCCGTACCGTCTCCTTGGCACGGATCTTGTCGCCCATCAGCTCGATGGCGGAGGCGGGCGGTCCGATGAAGACCAGCCCCGCGTCCGCGCAGGCCCGCGCGAAGGCCTCGTTCTCCGCGAGGAAGCCATAGCCCGGGTGGACCGCCTGCGCCCCCGTGAGGGCCGCGGCGGCCAGCAGCCTGTCGACGGAGAGATAGCTCTCGGACGCGGCGGCGGGGCCGATACGCACCGCCGTGTCGGCCTCCCGCACATGCCGGGCGTCCGCGTCCGCGTCGCTGAAGACCGCGACCGAGCGCACCCCCAGAGTCCGCAGGGTACGGATGACACGCACCGCGATCTCGCCGCGGTTGGCGATCAGAACCGTGTCGAACATTCCCACCCTCACATCCGGAAGACGCCGAAGCCGGACGCCGCGCTGTCCCTCTGGGGCAGTGGGGCGTTGGCACACGCGGTCAGGGCCAGACCCACCACCTGCCGGGTCTCCAGCGGGTCGATCACGCCGTCGTCCCAGAGGCGCGCGGTCGCGTAATAGGCATTGCCCTGGGTCTCGTACTGCGCGCGGATGGGCGACTTGAACGACTCCTCGTCCTCGGCCGGCCACTCCTCGCCGCGCCCCTCGATCTGGTCGCGCTTGACGGTCGCCAGCACGGACGCGGCCTGCTCGCCGCCCATGACCGAGATCTTGGCGTTCGGCCACATCCACAGGAAGCGAGGGGAGTAGGCCCGCCCGCACATCGAGTAGTTGCCCGCCCCGTACGAACCGCCGATCACGACCGTCAGCTTCGGCACCCGTGTGCACGCCACGGCCGTGACCATCTTCGCGCCGTGCTTGGCGATCCCGCCCGCCTCGTAGTCCCTGCCGACCATGAAGCCGGAGATGTTCTGGAGGAAGAGCAGCGGGATACCGCGCTGGTCGCACAGCTCGATGAAGTGCGCGCCCTTCTGGGCGGACTCGGAGAACAGGATGCCGTTGTTGGCGACGATCCCGACCGGATGGCCGTGGATCCGCGCGAACCCCGTCACCAGCGTCGTACCGAACTCGGCCTTGAACTCGGCGAACCGCGAGCCGTCGACCAGCCGCGCGATCACCTCACGGACGTCGTAGGGCGTACGGGAGTCCACCGGCACCGCTCCGTACAGCCCGGCGGGATCGGACTTGGGCTCCTCGACCGGCTCGACGGACCAGGGGAGCGCGCCCCGCGCGGGGAGGGTGGAGACGATGGTGCGCACGATCCGCAGCGCGTGCGCGTCGTCCTCCGCGAGATGGTCGGTGACACCGGAGACCCGGGAGTGCACCTCGCCGCCGCCCAGCTCCTCGGCCGTGACGACCTCGCCCGTCGCTGCCTTCACCAGCGGCGGCCCGCCCAGGAAGATCGTGCCCTGACCGCGCACGATCACCGCTTCGTCGCTCATCGCCGGGACATAGGCGCCGCCCGCCGTGCAGGACCCGAGCACCGCCGCGATCTGCGGAACACCGGCGCCGGACATCCTCGCCTGGTTGTAGAAGATCCGTCCGAAGTGGTCCCGGTCGGGGAAGACCTCGTCCTGCATCGGAAGGAAGGCGCCGCCGGAGTCCACGAGATACAGACACGGCAGTCTGTTCTCCAGGGCCACTTCCTGGGCGCGGAGGTGTTTCTTCACCGTCATCGGGTAATACGTGCCGCCCTTGACCGTGGCGTCATTGGCGACGATCACCACCTCACGGCCGCTGACCCGGCCGATCCCGGCGATCACCCCGGCGGCCGGGGCCGCGCCGCCGTACATCCCCTCGGCCGCGAGCGGCGCCAGCTCCAGAAAGGGCGAGCCGGGGTCGAGCAGGGTGTCCACCCGGTCGCGCGGCAGCAGCTTCCCGCGCGCCGTGTGCCGGGCGCGGGCCTTCTCGCCGCCGCCCAGCCGCGCCGCGGCGAGCCGGGTGCGCAGACCGACGGCCAGCTCCTCGTGCGCCGCCTCGTTGATCCGCCAGGCCTCGGAGGCCGGATCCGCGGCGCTCGCCAGCACGGGTGCCTGCTGCATCGCTCGTAGCTCCTCGCTGGGCTGGTCGGCGGGTGTCGGCGGGCTCGTCGCCGGGTGTCGCCAGGGTCGTCGGCGGGCTCGTCGGACACGCACCGGGTTAGTGAGCGTTAACGTTGTCGCCATAAGGTTAACGACCGCTAACAGCCCTGTCTAGAATGATTTCCCATGAGCATCAGGACCGCCGCCCCGACCCGCCGCGAGCAGATCCTCAAGCACGCCGCGCGCCTCTTCGCCGAGCGTGGATTCCACGGGGTCGGCGTCGATGAGATAGGGGCGGCCGTCGGTATCAGCGGCCCCGGTCTGTACCGCCATTTCGCGGGCAAGGACGCGATGCTCGCCGAACTGCTCGTCGGTATCAGCGGACGGCTGCTGGACGGCGGCAGGCTGCGGGTGCGCGGGGCGGGGGCGGACGGGGACCCGGCCGCCGTACTGGCCTCGCTGATCGACGGCCATATCGACTTCGCCCTCGACGACCGCCCGCTGATCACCCTCCACGACCGGGAGCTGGACCGTCTGAGGGACAGCGACCGCAAGCTCGTGCGACAGCTTCAGCGGCAGTATGTGGAGCTGTGGGTCGAGGTCGTACGGAAGCTGTACCCGGACGTGCCGGAGACCCAGGCGCGCGGGGCGGTCCACGCCGTCTTCGGACTGCTGAACTCGACGCCGCACCTCGGGGCGCACGGCGGCGGCCTGCCGGGGCGCGCGGCGACGGAGTCCCTGCTGCGCCGGCTCGCGCACGGCGCCTTCGCGGCGCTGGGCGACGAGGACGGGGTGCCCGGGGTGGCGTAGTGGACCGAACCCGGATGGTCCGGGGTGCCTGCCCGGGGCGCCCGTTCGGGGTGGTCCGGGGTGGTCCGGGGCGGTCCGGGGCGGTCCGGGGCCGATCTGCTCCGGTCCGGCGGCCGACGGCGCGTGGATCCGGCCGGAGAGGGCCCGAGAGCGGCCGGAGAGCGGCCCGAGAGTGGCCGGGAAGCCGCTGAGGAGCCGCTGCTGAGGGGGGCCGGCTGAGGAGTGGCCATGGGAGTTCGGAGAACCGTCGCGGTGGGCGCCCAGGAGGGGCGGGGAGGGGCCGGGCGCGGTCCGGAGACCCGGACACCCGGCGCGGTGCGTATGCCTGACGGCACAATGGGCTCATGCCGATACCCAGCCGCGCCGCCCTTGTCGACCACCTCGTCCGCACCCGTATCGCCGGAGACGTGGCCACCCCCCGCGACAACAATCTCTCCCACTACCGCAAGCTCGCCAACGGTGACCGCCACTACTGGCTGGGCCTGGAGCTGGCGGACCGCTGGACAGACGAGCAGGACGTCCTCGCCGTGATGGCCGAGCGGTGCGGCGTCAACGACGATCCCGAGCACCGGACCGGCCAGGACACCATCGACCCCGAGCTGACCGTAGGGGCACTGGAGCGGATGGCCACGCGGTTGCGCAAGGCCGTCCTGGCCCGGGAGCGCGTGCTGTTCGCGACCGGCCACCCGGGCGGGCTGCTCGACGTGCACCGGCAGACCGCGGACGCGCTGCGGGCCGCGGGCTGCGAGATCGTACAGATCCCCGGCGGACTCACCGCCGACGAGGGCATGGTCTTCCAGTTCGCCGATGTCGCGATGCTGGAGCGCGGCGCGACCCTCTGGCACACCCACTCGCCGGAGCCCATGCGGGCGATCCTGGACGCGCTGGAGGGCGAGGGCCGACCGCTGCCGGATCTGGTGGTCGCGGACCACGGCTGGGCGGGGTACGCGGCGCAGCGCGGGCTGGACTCGGTCGGCTACGCGGACTGCAACGACCCCGCGCTCTTCCTCGGCGAGGCGGAGGGCACGATGGAGGTGACGGTCCCGCTGGACGACCATGTCACGGACCCGCGCTTCTACGACCCGATGACCGCGTATCTGCTGAACGAGGCCGGTCTGCTCCGACGGTGACGCCCCGGATCATGGCGCCCCGGACCGTGACGCCCCGGATCATGGCATCCGGGACGGTGACAACCGGGACGGCGGTGTTTCGGACGGCAGTGTTTGGGACGGTGGTGTCCCGGACGGCGGTGTCCGGGACGGTGGTGACGTCCGATCGTGGAGGAGGGCTCAGAGGCCCATCGACTTGGCGATGATCATCTTCATGACCTCGCTGGTGCCGCCGTAGATCCGGTTGACGCGGTTGTCCGCGTACAGCCGGGCGATCGGGTACTCGTTCATATAGCCGTAGCCGCCGTGGAGCTGGAGACACCTGTCGATGACGCGGTGCGCGACCTCGGTGGTGAAGAGCTTCGCGGACGCGGCCTCGGCGGCGGAGAGCTCACCCAGGTCATGGGCTTCGAGCGCGCGGTCGACGACGGCCTCCGCCGCGTCCACCTCGGCCTTGCAGGCGGCCAGTTCGAACTTGGTGTTCTGGAAGGACGCCACGGACTTGCCGAAGACCGTCCGGTCCTGCACGTACTGCTGCGCGAACCGCACCGCGGCGGCGGCCTGCGCGTAGGCGCCGACGGCGATGCCGAGACGCTCCTGGGGCAGATTCTGGCCGAGGTAGGAGAAGCCCTTGTTCTCCTCGCCGAGCAGATCCCCGACCGGGACCCTGACATCGGTGAAGGACAGTTCGGCGGTGTCCGAGGTCTTCAGGCCCAGCTTGTCGAGCTTGCGGCCGACCGCGTACCCCTCGGATCTCGTGTCCACGACCAGCAGGGAGATCCCGTGGCGCCGGTCCTCGGCGGTCGGGGCGGCGGTACGGGCGCAGACGATGACACGGTCCGCGTGGACACCGCCGGTGATGAAGGTCTTGGCGCCGTTGAGCACATAGTGCGTACCGTCGTCGGAGAGCCGGGCGGTGGTCTTCATACCGGCCAGGTCGGAGCCGGTGCCCGGCTCGGTCATGGCGATGGCGTACATGGTCCGGCCGCTGACGAAGTCCGGCAGCCAGCGCTTCTTCTGCTCGTCGGTCGCGTACGCCTTCAAGTAGGGCAGACAGAGCGCGACATGGACGCCGGAGCCGCCGAAGGAGACACCGGCGCGCGCGGCCTCCTCGGTCATGACCGCCTGGAACTTGAACGACTCCTCGCCCGCGCCGCCGTACTCCTCCGGCACCTCTATCCCGAAGACGCCCAGCTCGCCGAGCTGGTGGTAGAACTCGCGGGGCGCCTGGCCCGCCGCGTACCACTCGTCGTAGACCGGGACGACCTCGGCCTCGATGAAGGCGCGGATGGTCTCCCGGAACGCCTCGTGGTCCTCGTTGTAGACGGTACGACGCACGGGAAAACCTCCTGCGGGAGCATTCGGGTAAGCGCTTGCTCAGTAAAAGTTACCCGGCGGTCAGTAGAGGTGTCCAGGGGTGGGGAAGCCGCGGACCGGTCGTACGCGTCACAGCGTCACCGCCGCGGAGTCGAGGAGCCGAGGAAACGTACACTTCAGCGTCGCTTTCCGGCCGCGCGCGGTCATGAGGCACGGACAGGGCGGAACGGTGGCGCCCCCGGCCCGAGAGCAGTTGTCCACAGGGCTGGGGACAAGTTGTCCACAGGCCAGACCGCTTGTCGGGGCGCCGGTCCATTCTTGAGGCGGTGACCCGGACCGACCGCAGCGGATCCGGACCGACCGGAGCGAGACCGGAGCAGGACCGGAGCAGGACCAGAGCAAGGCAGCACGGCGCAGAGCGGTGCCGCAGCCGTACGCATCTCCAGGAAAGGCCCGACGATGAGCAGCAACGGACAGGTACACCCGGCCACGGCCGACCGTGGGGACGGCCCGCGCGGCCCCGTCGACTCGTCCCGCGTCCCGCGGTACGCGGGACCGGCCACGTTCGCCCGGCTGCCCCGGCTGGACGAGGTCGGCACCGCCGATGTCGCCGTCGTCGGCGTCCCCTTCGACACCGGGGTGTCCTACCGGCCGGGGGCGCGGTTCGGCGGTAACGCGATCCGTGAGGCGTCCCGGCTGCTGCGCCCGTACAACCCGGCCCAGGACGCCTCGCCCTTCGCGCTCGCGCAGGTCGCGGACGCCGGGGACATCGCCGCCAATCCGTTCCGTATCGACGAGGCCGTCGAGACCATCGAGGCCGCCGCCGACGAGCTGCTCGGCACCGGCGCGCGTCTGATGACCCTCGGCGGGGACCACACCATCGCGCTGCCCCTGCTGCGCTCGGTGGCGAAGAAGCACGGACCGGTCGCGCTGCTCCACTTCGACGCGCATCTCGACACGTGGGACACCTACTTCGGCGCCGCGTACACCCACGGCACGCCGTTCCGCAGGGCCTTCGAGGAGGGCATCCTCGACACGGAGGCGCTCTCCCACGTCGGCACGCGCGGCCCGCTGTACGGGAAGCGGGACCTGGACGACGACGCCAGGATGGGCTTCGGCATCGTCACCTCGGCCGATGTGATGCGCCGGGGAGTGGACGAGATCGTCGACCAGCTACGGCAGCGCATAGGGGACCGCCCGCTGTACATCTCCGTCGACATCGATGTGCTCGACCCGGCGCACGCGCCCGGGACCGGCACGCCCGAGGCCGGCGGGCTCACCTCCCGCGAGTTGCTGGAGATCGTCCGGGGGCTGGCCTCCTGCGATCTGGTCTCGGCGGATGTCGTCGAGGTCGCGCCCGCGTACGACCACGCCGAGATCACCTCCGTCGCCGCCTCCCACACGGCGTATGAACTGACCACGCTCATGGCCCGCCGGATCGCCGCCGCCCGCACCGACGCCGGGCACACGACCGCGACCGCCGCCGGCGCCGGGCACACCGCCCGGGACGCCACCCCGTCCGGGCCCGCCGGTCCGGCCACCGCCGGGACGTCGAAGTGACCCACGACCACGATCCGGTGCCGCGCCCCACCGAGGCGCAGACCAGGGCCGCGCTGAATCCGCCGGCCGGGCGCAACGGCGGCGATCTCGTCGTGGAGACCCTGCGGGGACTCGGCGCCACCACCGTCTTCGGGCTGCCGGGGCAGCACGCGCTCGGTATCTTCGACGCCCTGCGCCGCTCCGATCTGGCCTATGTCGGGCTGCGCGTCGAGAACAACGCGGGGTTCGCCGCCGACGCGTACGGCAGGGTCACCGGCGAGGCGGCCCCACTGCTGCTCTCCACCGGCCCCGGCGCGCTCACCGCGCTGCCCGCGCTCCAGGAGGCGGCCTCGGCCTCGGCCCCCGTGCTGGCCATCTCCAGCCAGGTGCCGGTCGCCGGTCTCGGTGGCGGTCGCCATGGCTATCTGCATGAACTCCGCGATCAGCAGGCGTCCTTCCGCGACATCGTGAAGTCCGTGCACCTCGTCCGCGGCGCCTCACAGATCCCGTCCGCGATCGCCGCCGCCTGGGAGTCCGCGCTGACCGCCCCGCACGGCCCGGTCTGGGTGGAGATCCCGCAGGACGTGCTGCTCGCGGAGACCACGCTGCCGGTCGTCACGGTGCTGGACGCCACCCCGCGCGAGCTGCCGCCGCGCCCCGAGCTGACCGCCGTGGCGGCGCACGCCCTGTCGCACGCCGAGCGCCCGGTGGTCATCGCGGGCGGTGGAGTCGTACGGGCCGACGCCTCCGGCAAGCTGCTCGCCCTCGCCGAGAAGCTGGCCGCACCGGTCGTCACCACCTACGGGGGCAAGGGCGCCTTCCCCTGGGACCACCCGCTGTCGCTCCAGTCCTGGCTGGAGGACCGCCATCTCACCGACTTCCTGGAGGACGCGGACGTCCTGCTGGTCGTGGGCTCCGGTCTCGGTGAGCTCTCCTCGAACTACCACACCTTCCGGCCCCGTGGCCGGGTGATCCAGATCGAGGCGGACCTCGGCAAGCTGGAGTCCAACCACCCCGCGCTCGGTATCCACGCCGACGCCCGGATCGCGCTGTCCGCGCTGCTGGAGTCGGTGTCCGCGCGCCGGGGTCCGGCCGTCCCGGACCCGGCGGGCGTGGACCCGGCCGTCCCGGACCCGGCGGGCGCGGAGTCGGCCGCCGCGGAGTCGGTCCGTACGGTCCTGGCGAAGGTACGGGCCAGGATCGAGGCCCAGGACCTCACTCCGGAGCGGCAGGTGCTCGCCGCCGTCCGCGCCGCCCTGCCCGAGACCTCCCCGAGCTTCTGGGACATGACGATCCTCGCCTACTGGGCCTGGGCCGCCTGGCCGGGCCCGATGCACTCGGCCCAGGGCGCGGGCGGTCTCGGTTACGGCTTCCCCGCCGCCCTCGGCGCCGCCGCGGCCGACCGTACGAGACCGGTCCTGGCCGTCTCGGGCGACGGCGGCGCGATGTACTCGATAGCGGAGCTGGCCACCGCCCGGCAGTACGGGCTCCCGGTCACCTGGCTGATCGTCGACGACGGCGGTTACGGCATCCTGCGCGAGTACATGACGGGCGCCTTCGGCGAGACGAGCGGCACGGACCTGTCCCGCCCGGACTTCGTGGCGCTGGCGGAGTCCTTCGGCGTACCGGCGGTCCGTACGGCTCCGGAGTCGCTGCGCGAGGACCTCGCCGCGTCGCTCGCCGCGCCGGGCCCCTCGGTGGTCGTGCTGCCCGCCGTGCTCAGGATGTTCGCGCCGACGCACCTCTGAGCGCCGACGGGGGAGCGCGACGAACACGATTTGGTCTCGGCCGGCAATTGTGTTCGAGCCCATACAACCATTGACCCGTCCCTGTGCATCATGTCTGCGAGCGCGCCGTACGGCGCGCTCGTGACGCGACAGGGGCAGGGGCGGGAACTCTCTTCATGACTCACCAGCGAATATCCTGGCGCGCTCGTGGCGCGCTCTCCGTCGCCCTCGCCGCGGGGCTCGTACCGGTCGTCGCCGGAGCGGCGCCCGCCGTGGCCGCGACCCCGGCCGTCGCCTGTACCTCGGGCAAGGCGGGCCTCGCCGCCAAGCTGTCCAAGGACATCACCGCGGCGCTCAAGTCCAGGAAGTCCACCACCGCCGTCGCGGTCTACGACCGCACGACCAATACGCGCTGCACCCTGCGCTCGACGCAGAAGTTCGACTCCGCCAGCGTGGTCAAGGTCACCGTCCTCGCGACCCTGCTCTGGGACGCGAAGAAGACGAACCGCTATCTGACCCAGCGCGAGACCGATCTCACCACGGCCATGATCACCAAGTCGGACAACGCGGCCACCAGCACCCTGTGGAAGCAGCTCGGTCTGACGAAGATCAAGGGGTTCCTCAAGGCCGCCGGGATGACCCAGACCACCCCGGGCGCGAACGGTTCCTGGGGCCTCACCCAGATCACCGCCCGTGACGAGCAGCAGCTGCTGACCCTGGTGACCGCGAAGAACACCGTGCTCAGCGACAACGCCCGCAGCTACATCCTGGACCGGATGCGCCGGGTCGTCTCGTCCCAGCGCTGGGGCGTTCCGGCGGGTGCCCCCGCCTCCGCCACCGTCCAGCTCAAGAACGGCTGGCTCCAGCGGTCCACCCACGGCTGGCGCGTGCACAGCATCGGCGCGTTCACCGGCAAGGGCAACAACTATCTGATCACCGTGCTCACCCACGACAACAAGACCATGAACGACGGCATCAACACCATCCAGGCCGTCGCCCGCGCCGTCCACAAGGACCTCGCCGCGGCGAAGTGACCGCAGAGGTGCGGGGGTGGCCGGGGGCGCGGGCCGGTCCGCGGTCCTAGGACCACGGACCGGTCTTTGCCGCGCTTTGTTGCGGAGGGATGAAATCCGTCGCCGCCCGCGTTGGGCCTTCCGGCAGATCAGGACGATCGGGAGGCATCAGTGGCGGCGGAGCAGGGCTGGGCACGGCGACTGGCCGGGTACGCGTGGCGGTACCGGCGCAATGTGGTCCTGGCGCTCGGTTCGTCGCTCGCCGGTATGGGGGTGATGGCGTTCGTCCCCCTGATCACCAAGGTCGTCATCGACGATGTCATCGGGGACGGCCGCCGCTCCCTCCTCGTCTGGACGGGGCTGCTGATCCTCGCCGCGCTCGCCGTCTATGCGGCCGCCTTCATCAGGCGCTACTACGGCGGACGGCTCGCGCTCGACGTCCAGCACGATCTGCGTACGGACATGTACGACACGATCGCCCGCCTCGACGGGCGGCGCCAGGACAGTCTCTCCACCGGACAGGTCATCGGCCGCGCCACCAGTGACCTCCAGCTCATCCAGGGCCTTCTCTTCATGCTGCCGATGACCATCGGCAACGTCCTGCTCTTCCTCGTGTCCCTGGTGATCATGGCGTGGCTGTCACCGCCGCTGACCCTGGTCGCGCTGGCCGTCGCTCCCGCCGTCTGGTACATCGCCCGCCGCAGCCGCACCCGGCTGCACCCCGCCACCTGGTACGCCCAGTCACAGGCCGCAGCCGTCGCGGGGGTCGTCGACGGAGCCGTCTCCGGGGTCCGGGTCGTCAAGGGCTTCGGGCAGGAGGACCAGGAGACCGGGAAGCTCAGGGAGGCCGGCCGCAGGCTCTTCGCCGGACGGCTGCGCACCATCAGGCTCAACGCCCGCTACACCCCGGCGCTCCAGGCCGTTCCCGCGCTCGGCCAGGTCGCGATGCTGGCGCTCGGCGGCTGGCTGGCCACCCGCGGTCAGATCACCCTCGGTACGTTCGTCGCCTTCTCCACCTATCTCGCCCAGCTCGTCGGCCCGGTCAGGATGCTCGCCATGGTGCTGACCGTCGGCCAGCAGGCACGGGCCGGTGTGGAACGCGTACTGGAGCTGATCGACACCGAGCCGACGCTCCACGACGGCACCAAGGAACTGCCGGCGGACGCCGTGACCTCCGTCGAGTTCGACGACGTGTCGTTCGCGTACGACGACGGCAGGCCCGTACTGGACGGCTTCTCGATGGAGATCCGGCCCGGTGAGACCGTCGCCGTCGTCGGCTCCTCCGGCAGCGGCAAGTCCACGGTCTCGCTGCTGCTGCCCCGCTTCTACGACGTGACGCACGGCGCGGTCCTCGTCGGCGGCCATGACGTACGCGAACTGACCCTCGACTCGCTGCGGGCCGCGATCGGTCTCGTACCGGAGGACAGCTTCCTGTTCTCCGACACCGTCCGCGCCAATGTCGCCTACGGAAAGCCGCACGCCACCGAGGAGGAGATCCTCAAGGCCACCCGCGCCGCCCAGGCCCACGGCTTCATCAGCGAACTGCCCGCCGGTTACGACACCAAGGTGGGCGAGCAGGGCCTGACCCTCTCCGGCGGCCAGCGCCAGCGCATCGCCCTGGCCCGTGCCATCCTCACCGACCCCCGGCTGCTCCTTCTGGACGACGCCACCTCCGCCGTCGACGCCCGGGTGGAGCACGAGATCCATGAGGCGCTGCGCGCGGTGATGGCCGGGCGTACGACCCTGCTCATCGCCCACCGCCGCTCCACCCTCGGGCTGGCGGACCGTATCGCCGTGCTCGACGGCGGACGTCTCGCCGACATCGGCACCCACGAGGAGCTTCAGGAGCGGTCCGCCCTCTACCGGCGGCTGCTGACCGACCCGGACGAACTGGGCGAGGTCTCGCCCGGCCACACCCCGGCCCTCCCCGCCGCCGGGGGGCCCGAGGACATCGCGTCGCCGGAGGAGGCCCGCGCCCTCCAGCGGGAGATCGACGCCGAGTTCGACGCCGAACGCGGAGTGACCCCCGCGCTGTGGATACGGGAGGAGAGGTCGTACACCGCCTCCGGCGCTAAGGCGCCCGGCGCCACCCCCGAACTGCTCGCCCAGGTGGAGGCGCTGCCCCCGGCCACCGACACCCCCGAGGTGGACGAGGCGCGCGCCGTCGCCGCCGAGGAGTCGTACGGACTGCGCCGGCTGCTGCGCGGCTTCGGACTGCCGCTGCTGATCAGTCTCGCGCTCGTCGCCGTCGACGCCGGAATGAGTCTGCTGCTGCCGGTCCTCATCCGGCACGGCATCGACCAGGGCGTCGAACAGCTCGCGCTCGGCGCGGTGTGGGCCGCCGCGGCGCTTGGACTGGTGGCCGTGCTCGTCCAGTGGATGGCGCAGATCGGTGAGACCCGCAAGACCGGGCGGACCGGCGAACGTATCCTCTACGCGCTGCGGCTGAAGATCTTCGCGCAGCTCCAGCGGCTCGGACTCGACTACTACGAGCGTGAGCTGACCGGTCGCATCATGACGCGGATGACGACCGATGTGGACGCGCTGTCGACCTTCCTCCAGACCGGTCTGGTCACGGCGTTCGTCTCCGTCGTCACCTTCTTCGGCATTCTGGTCGTGCTGCTGGTGATCGACATACAGCTCGCGCTGGTGGTCTTCGCGACCCTGCCCGTACTGATCGTGGGCACGGTCTACTTCCGCCGCAAGAGCGTGCAGGCGTACGAACTGGCGCGTGAGCGCATCAGCGCGGTCAACGCCGATCTCCAGGAGTCGGTGTCCGGGCTGCGGATCGTCCAGGCGTTCCGGCGCCAGAAGGACGGCGCCGAGCGCTTCGCGGGACGCAGCGACCACTACCGTGCGGCCCGGGTGCGCGGCCAGTGGCTGATATCGGTGTACTTCCCCTTCGTGCAGCTCCTGTCCTCCGTGGCCGCCGCCGCCGTGCTGATCGTCGGCGCGGGGCGGGTGGAGGCCGGGACCCTGACGACCGGCGCGCTGGTGGCGTATCTGCTCTACATCGATCTGTTCTTCGCGCCCGTGCAGCAGCTCTCGCAGGTCTTCGACGGCTATCAGCAGGCGACGGTCTCGCTGGGCCGTATCCAGGAGCTGCTGCGGGAACCGACCTCGACGGCCTCCTCGAAGGAGCCGCTGGACGTGCTGTCGCTGCGCGGCGAGATCGCTTTCGAGGGTGTGGAGTTCACCTACAACGGGCTGGAGTCCGAGGGACCCGCGTCCGGGGCGGTGTCCAGCGTCGCGTCCGGCGTTGCGTCCGACGTCGCGTCCGGGGCCGCTCACGAGAAGGAGACCGAGGAGACCGGCGGGCGGCCGGGGGGCGCCGCGGATGCCGCCCTCAGCGGTGTCGATCTGCGGATACCGGCGGGCCAGACGGTCGCCTTCGTCGGCGAGACCGGCGCGGGCAAGTCGACCCTCGTCAAACTGGTCGCGCGGTTCTACGATCCGACCGGCGGCCGGGTCACCGTGGACGGCACCGATCTGCGGGAGCTGGATCTGACGGCGTATCGGCACCGGCTCGGGGTCGTACCGCAGGAGGCGTATCTCTTCGCCGGTACGGTCCGTGACGCCATCGCCTACGGGCGTCCCGAGGCGCGCGACGCGGATGTGGAGGCCGCGGCCCGCGCGGTCGGCGCGCACGAGATGATCGCCACGCTGGAGGGCGGCTATCTGCACGAGGTCGCCGAGCGGGGCCGCAATCTCTCCGCCGGACAGCGCCAGTTGATCGCACTGGCCCGCGCCGAACTGGTCGACCCGGACATACTGCTGCTCGACGAGGCGACCGCGGCCCTCGACCTGGCCAGCGAGGCCCTGGTCAACCAGGCCACCGACCGGCTGGCGGGCCGCCGTACCACCCTGGTCGTCGCCCACCGGCTGACCACCGCGGCCCGCGCGGACCGGGTGGTCGTGATGGACCACGGCCGGGTCGTGGAGGACGGCACGCACGAGGAACTCCTCGCGCTGGAGGGCCGGTACGCCAAGCTCTGGCGGAGTTTCCTCGGCGAGGAGGAGCCGGCCGCGGTGGTGTGAGGGGGAAGGCCGGGGAGGGACGTCGGGGAGGGTACGGGCGGGCGCGGGGGGCTGAGCCGCCGTATACGCGCCTTCGGCGCCGTCCCGGGCCTCTCCGGCTCGACCGACCGGATCCCTCTGCCGGATCCCTCTCCGGATTCCTCTGCCGGATCCTCTGCCTGGATGGCACTGGCGGGTCGGGCATTCAGCCCGCTAGGTTCACGGCGTCTGTCATGAACACAGGGAGTGTGAATGCGCAAGGCGCTGAGATGGCTGTTGTCGCTCGTGCTGATCATAGGCACGGTGGCCACGGCCGGTGCGGCCACCGCCGCCGATCGGGGTGCGGACCACCAGACCGCCACCGACACCACCGACATCAAGGACCGGGTCCTCGCTATCCCGGGGATGAGTCTGATCCAGGAGAAGCCGTACGAGGGGTACCGCTACTTCGTTCTCAACTACACCCAGCCGGTAGACCACCGTCATCCGTCCAAGGGCACCTTCCAGCAGCGCGTCACCCTGCTGCACAAGGACACCAGCCGGCCGACGGTCTTCTTCACCGGCGGCTACAACGTCTCCACCAACCCGAGCCGCAGTGAGCCGACACGGATCATCGACGGCAACCAGGTCTCGATGGAGTACCGCTTCTTCACGCCGTCCCGTCCGCAGCCGGCCGACTGGTCGAAGCTGGACATCTGGCAGGCCGCCAGCGACCAGCACCGGATCTTCTCGGCGTTCAAGAAGATCTATCCCGAGAAGTGGCTCTCCACGGGCGGTTCCAAGGGCGGTATGACCGCCACGTACTTCGAGCGCTTCTACCCGCGTGACATGGACGGCGTCGTCGCGTACGTCGCGCCCAACGACGTGGTGAACAAGGAGGACTCGGCCTACGACCGGTTCTTCGAGCGGGTCGGCACCAAGGAGTGCCGCGACAAGCTCAACGCGGTGCAGCGCGAGGCGCTGGTCCGGCGCGAGCCGCTGGAGAAGACGTACAAGGAGTGGGCGGACGCCACCGGCTCCACCTTCACCACCGTCGGCACGCTGGACAAGGCGTACGAGGCCGTCGTGCTCGACTTCGTCTGGGCGTTCTGGCAGTACAGCCTGCTCTCCGACTGCGAGTTCATCCCGGTCGCGGCCACCGCCTCCGACCAGGAGATCTACGACACCATCGACTCGATCTCCGGCTTCTCCGCCTATACGGACCAGGGCCTGGAGACGTACACGCCGTACTACTACCAGGCGGGTACCCAGCTCGGCTCGCCCGACATCAAGCAGCCGCACCTGGGCAAGCTGAGCCGTTACGGCTACCAGCCGCCGCGGAACTTCGTACCGCGCTCCATCCCGATGAAGTTCGACCCCTCCACGATGCCGGACGTCGACTCCTGGGTCCGTCACAACGCGAACCAGATGCTGTTCGTGTACGGGCAGAACGACCCGTGGGGTGCGGAGCCCTTCCGCCTCGGCCACGGCGCGCGTGACAGCTATGTGTTTGTCGCGCCGGGTGCCAACCACGGCGCCAATGTCGCCGGTCTCGTCCCGGACCAGCAGGCGAAGGCCACGGCCCGGATCCTGGCATGGGCGGGCGTCGCCCCGGCCGCCGTCCAGCAGGACGTGGCGAAGGCGAAGCCGCTGGCGCCGTTCGACGCCAAGCTCGACCGCCAGAAGGTCGAGCGGGAGCACACCCTGAGGCCGTAGCGCCTCGGCCGCGGAACCACGCGGCCCGGTCGAACCGTGCCCGCCGTTCTCGGTCCTCGGACCCGAGAACGGCGGGCACGGCCGTGCGGTGATCCGTCCGGCTCAGTAGGACAGACCATGACCGATCGGATACAGCACCCGCGTCGGATCGTCCGCGCGCTGTACCGGCACGGGCAGCACGCCCCGGGGCCGGACCCGGCCCGCGATCACCCGTGCGGCCGCCCGTACTTCGACATCGGTCCAGGAGTACGAGGCGAGGGACGCCTTGACTCCGGACAGGCCCGCGATGTCGTACGGATTGCGGATGGCGACCGTGACCACCGGCACACCGGTCGCGGCGAGCGCGCTGACCAGGGTGCGCTGCGAACTGGTCGCCGAGACGTTGTACGTGGCCACGACCACCACGTGCTTGCCCCGCGCACCCGCCACCGCCGCCTCGATCTGCGCCGCGCTCGGGGCCGTACCGGTGGACAGGGCCGTGGCGCTGAAACCCAGCTCGGTCAGGGCCGTGGCGAGCACCGTGGTCGGCGGGCCCGTCGTCCCGGACGGCGAGGCGGGATCGGCGCCGACGACCAGCACATCGCGCTGCCGGCGCCGGTTCAGCGGCAGCAGGCCGTTCTCGTTGACGAGCAGCGTGGTGGTCCGCTCGGCGATCCGGTCGGCGGCGGCGAGATGGGCCCGGGTGCCGACCGTACGGTCCAGATTCCGCAGCGAGACGGCGGCATCCCCGCTGAACAGGCCCAGCCGTTCCTTGAGTTCGAGAATGCGGAGGACGGATTCCTCGACGCGCGCCTCACTGATCTCGCCGCTCCTCACCGCTGCCAGGACCGCGTTCCACGCGATCCGCAGATTCGGCGGATTGAGCAACTGGTCGACGCCCGCCTTGAGCGCGAGAACAGGCACCCGGTCGTCGCCGTACTTCTGCCGTACGCCCTCCATACCGAGCGCGTCGGTGACCACGACACCGTCGTAGCCGAGCTGCTCCCGCAGTACGCCGGTGACGATGGGACGCGAGAGCGTCGCCGGGTCCTCGCTCGGGTCCAGGGCGGGGACCACGATGTGCGCGGTCATGATCGACGTGACACCGGCGGCGATCGCGGTGCGGAACGGCGGTGCGTCCAGCTCGCTCCACTGCTCACGGGTGTGGTGGATGGTGGGCAGCGCGTAGTGACTGTCGTCCTTCGTGTCGCCATGCCCGGGGAAGTGCTTGGCCGCCGTGGCGATCCCCGCGCTCTGATAGCCCGTCACCTGCGCCGCGACCATACCGGCCACCGCTTGCGGATCGGCGCCGAAGGACCGTACGCCGATGACGGGGTTGGCCGGGTTGACATTGACATCCGCGTCCGGCGCGTAGTTCTGGTTGATACCCATGGCGGCCAGCTCCGCGCCCGCGATCCTGGCGGCGTCACGGGCGTCGGCGCGCGAGCGGGACGCGCCGAGCGCCATCGCACCCGGCAGCAGCGTGGCCGGCTTGCCCACCCGGGCGACGATGCCGTGCTCCTGGTCGGTGGCGATCAGCAGGGGGACGGGGGTGTCCTGGGCCAGTCCCGCCTTCTGGATGCCGTTGGAGAGCTCGGCGATCTGCCGGGGATCACGGGTGTTGTGCGCCCAGGCGAAGTAGATGATGCCGCCCACGTGGTACGTCGAGATCAGCTCCGCGGCGGTACGGACCCCGATCTCGGCGAGGTTGGCGTCGATGTCGGCCTGGTTGGGGGCGGTGGCGGAGTGGCCGTACACCCGCATGACGAAGAGCTGGCCGACCTTCTCCTCCGGACTCATCCGTGAGATGAGCCGGCGAAGCCGGTCGCGCCGGTGCGGGGCGAGGGGGGCGAGGTGCGGGGGAGCGGCCACCACGGGGGCGGCCGAGGCGGCAACGGCTGCCGCCGCTACGGCGGTCGCGGTGAGGAGAGCGCGTCTGGAGATGGTCCGGTCGTGCACTGGTGCTCCTTCCGGCTGTGCGCTGCGAGGGGGGTGAAGGAAACTTCCAAAGAACCACGCTTATCCGGAAAGTAACTGCCAGTCAAGGGCTCTCTCCAGCGGGCGGCGCTTCCATGGGAGTTTCCGGACCTTTGGAACCTCCAGCCCATACCGCTCGTCTTATTGGTGTGCGCCGGTAAGTCTCCGCGGCGGTGTCGGCCCTCGCCGCTGGCTGCGATCGCTGACTCCCCTCTCCAGCCGCCCGCGGCCGGCAGCACACCGCCACCGGTGCGCCCCCCTTTGTCTGCGCCGGTGGCGGGCCCCTCGCTCCCCCTGCGCGTTCCACGCCGCCTCCCGGACAACCCGCATTCCGGACAACCCTCAGAGACCCGCGAGATACTCCCGGCCCGCCACCAGCAGCCCCGGCAGCTCGGCCGCCTGCGGATACCAGCGCTTCTCGTACTCCCAGCACACCCAGCAGTCGTCATCGAGCAGCGCCAGACACTCACCCAGCGGCAGCACCCCAGCGCCCAGCGCCAGCGGTGTCAGGTCCTCCGCCGAGGCGATGTCCTTCACCTGCACATAGCCCAGATAGGGGCCGAGCGACGCATGCGTGGTGATGGGGTCCTCACCGCCCAGCCAGGTGTGCATCACATCCCATACCGCCCCCACCTGCGGATGCCCCACCGGTCCCAGCACCCGGGCGGCGTCCGCTCCCGTGCGGTGCGAGTCATGTGTCTCCAGCAGGATCCGTACGCCGAAGTCCGCCGCGAGCTCCGCCGCCGTCGCCAGTCGGCGCGCGGCCGTGGCGTCGGCGTCGGCCGGGTCCTGGTCGCCGCCGCCCGGGAAGACACGGATGAACGAGGCGCCCAGATCCCGTGCCAGCCAGAGCAGTCCGTCCAGATCCTGGCGCAGCCGGTCCTCGTCGGCCGTCGCGCTCGCCACCCGTGTGTATCCCGCGACCGTCAGGATCTCGATGCCCGCGCGCTTGAACTCGTCGACCACCGCGGCCCGTTCACGTGCCCCGATCCCCGGGTGCACCGGCTCTTCCGGATGGGCGCGCAGCTCCACTCCCTGGTATCCGGTCGAGGAGGCGAGTGCGACGACCTCGGGTATGGGCAGCCCGGGTACCCCGAGGGTCGAGAAGGCGAGCTTCATGGGCCTGTTCCTTTCCGCTGTCCGTCCGGAGGTATGACCGCTTCTTCCCGTAGCGGCAGCCGCCAGTCCTGGCCGACCAGATCCGCTCCGTAGGAGTGGTGCGGTTTCTCGGCGACGAGAGTGAAACCCGCGCGCTGGTAGAGGGTGCGCGCGGCGGCCAGGACGTCATTGGTCCACAGCGTCAACTCCCTGTATCCCGCCTCACGGGCGAACTCCACCACCGTCCCGACCAGCCGCTCCCCGAGGCCGTGCCCCCGCGCGCCCGGCTCGACCAGCAGCAGGCGCAGCCGCGCGGTGTGCGGCCCGTCGTTCCGTGCCTCCGGCGCGTCGTCCCGTACACACATCACCGACCCCACCGGACCGCCGTCCAGCTCGGCGATCCAGGCCCGCTCCAGCCGGGGGTCGCGGTCCTGCGCGAAGTCCGCCACGATGCCGGCGACCAGACCCTCGAACTCGGTGTTCCAGCCGTACTCCGCCGCGTACAGCGCGCCATGGCGCTGCACCATCCAGCCCAGCTCGCCGGGGGCCGGATCGCGCAGTATCGGTCCGTCCCTGTCGGCCGTGTCGGCCGGATTGGGACGCCCGTCGCCGAGGATGTCCCGCACCGTCCGCAGCGCGTCCGTGAGCCGGGGCCGCAGCTCGGGCTCGACCCGCGAGAGCAGTGAGCCCACGGCCTCCCGCGACCGCTCGTCGAGCAGCGCCGCGGTCTCGCGCCCTCTCGGTGTCAGCGTTATCCGCCGACGCCGTGAGTCCTGCTCGGACGGCGCGCGTCCGACCAGCCCGTCACGCTCGAACTTGGTCAGCAGCCTGCTCAGATATCCGGCGTCGAGGGACAGCTCGGCCCGCAGATCGGCGGCGTCGGTGCGCGGCGCGTGGGCCAGCTCGTACAGCACCCGTGACTCGGTGAGTGTGTACGGCGTGTAGAGGTGCCTGCTGTAGTCGAGCGCCCCGATGAGATTCGTGTAGAAGCGGTTGAACGCGCGGACTTCCTGGACGGCCATGATCCACCCCCGTGCTTCCCGGCCTTTTTCCTTGACTGAGTCAACATTAAGTCCGGCGATCGACGGCCGACAAGGATCAATCCGCCCCTTGGCGACAACCCGCCAACAGACCCCGCGCCCCGACCCGCGCCATGTCCTAGCCCCCGGCCCCGCAGCACCCGTCCCCGCGCCCCGGCCCCGCAGCACCCGGCCCGCGTCCCGACCTGCGCCCGAACGCCCCGGCCTCAGGCGCTCCGCGGCGGTGCCGTCGACGCCCGTGCCATCAGCTCCGCCGCGATCGTGGCGATCCCGCCCGGCGGCGGCGCCTCCGTGCCCATCGCCAGCCGCCCCGCCCGCGCCCCCGCCTCGTACAGCGGCAGCCGCACGGTCGTCAGCGCGGGCACCGCGTCCACCGCGAACGGCAGATCGTCGAAGCCCGCCACCGAGACATCCTGCGGAATGCGCAGCCCCTGCTCGCGCACCGCCGCGCACGCCCCCAGCGCCACCGTGTCATTGGCCGCGACCACGGCCGTCAGATCCGGCGCGCGGCGCAGCAGCTCCAGCGTCGCCTCGTACCCGGAGCGGCGGGTGTACGGGCCGTGCACCGTCAGCGACTCCCGCTCCTCGGCCGTCCCTCCGGCCCGCCCCCCCTCCCGCGGCCCCGCCGCCGCCATCGCGGCCAGGTGCCCCTCCAGCCGGTGCCGGGTCGTCGTACGCTCCACGGGCCCCGCGACATAGCCGATGCGCCGGTGCCCCAGCGCCAGCAGATGTTCCGTCAGCCGCCGCCCGCCGCCTCGGTTGTCGAAGGCCAGCGCCGCCACCATCGCGTCGCTGTCCGGCAGCGGCGGACGCCCGCACAGCACCACCCGGGTACCCGCGTCCGCGAGTTTCGCCAGCTTCGCGGTCATCGCGGCGGTGTGCCGCGGATCCTCGAGTGCCCCGCCGGTCAGAATGACGGCCGCGGCCCGCTGGCGCTGGAGCAGGGTCAGATAGGTCAGCTCGCGTTCGGGCGAGCCGCCCGTGTTGCAGACGATGGCGAGTTTCTCACCGCCCGCCCTGCCGGTGCCCTCCTGACCGCCGATCTCGGTCTGGGCCGCACCGGCCATGATCCCGAAGAACGGGTCGGCGATGTCGTTCACCAGGATGCCGACCAGGTCGGAGGTCGCGGCGGCGAGCGAGCTGGCGGGACCGTTCAGTACGTAGTCCAGCTCGTCCACCGCGCGCAGGACGCGCTCCCGGGTGGCGGCGGCGACCGGATAGTTGCCGTTCAGCACGCGGGAGACGGTGGCGGGCGACACCCGGGCGCGGGCCGCCACATCCGCCAGGGTGACTGTCATCGCTTCCTCCGAAGGGAATGGGAGAGATCTCCGGAAGAGCGCGCGGGAGATCGGGGAGAGATCGGGGCGGGCTCTTGTACCGGCCGCTGTCGCAGGCTAGCTTTCTACCTCATAGAAAGCGCTTGCTGCGGCCGTATGGAGGGAACTTCGTGACACGCAGGACAGTGCGGATCGCCATGAACGGCGTCACGGGGCGGATGGGATACCGGCAGCATCTGCTGCGCTCCCTCCTCGCGATCCGTGAGGAGGGCGGGCTGGACCTCGGGGACGGCGACGTACTGTGGCCCGAGCCCGTCCTCGTCGGCCGTCGCGAACACGCCGTCAGGGAGATCGCCGAGCGGCACGGTCTCACCGAGTGGTCCACCGATCTCGACACCGTTCTGGCGGACGGCACGGTCGACATCTACTTCGACGCCCAGGTGACCTCCGCCCGCGTCGAAGCCCTCAAGAAGGCGATCGCGGCGGGCAAGCACGTCTATACGGAGAAGCCGACCGCGACGGGCCTCGCCGACGCCCTCGAACTGGCCCGGCTCGCCAGGAGCGCCGGCATCAAGCACGGTGTCGTCCAGGACAAGATCTTCCTGCCCGGCCTGCTCAAGCTGAAGCGACTCGTCGAAGGGGGCTTCTTCGGCCAGATCCTCTCCGTACGGGGAGAGTTCGGCTACTGGGTCTTCGAGGGCGACTGGCAGCGGCCCCAGCGCCCCTCCTGGAACTACCGGGCCGAGGACGGCGGCGGCATCACCGTCGACATGTTCCCGCACTGGGAGTACGTCCTGCACGAGCTGTTCGGGCGGGTCACCGGCGTCCAGGCGCTGATCACCACACATGTCCCGCAGCGCTGGGACGAGCAGGGCAAGCCGTACGCGGCGACCGCGGACGACGCGGCGTACGGAATCTTCGAACTGGACGGCGGCGCGGTCGCCCAGATCAACTCCTCCTGGACGGTCCGGGTCAACCGTGACGAGCTGGTCGAGTTCCAGGTGGACGGCACACACGGCTCGGCCGTCGCGGGACTGCGCCGCTGCCGGATCCAGCATCGCGCGGCCACGCCCAAGCCTGTCTGGAACCCCGACCTCCCCACCACCGAGTCCTTCCGCGACCAGTGGCAGGAAGTCCCGGACAACGACGAGTTCGAGAACGGCTTCAGGGCGCAGTGGGAGCTGTTCCTGCGCCATGTGGCGCTCGACGAGCCCTACCAGTGGGATCTGCTCGCGGGCGCGCGTGGCGTGCAACTCGCCGAGCTGGGGCTGCGGTCCGCCGCGGAGGGCCGCCGTTTCGAGGTGCCGGAGCTGACCCTGTGACCCTTCGGCTGCCTTCCGCCGGGGGTGGGACGCATACGTACACCCCACGCTCCGAACCCGCCCGTTTCACCGCGGGAGGGGCGCCCCCCGTCTCCCGTACGGTCTTCGCCGCGGCCCATGTCGTCGCCGATCCGTACGCCGACACCAGCCCCGACGCGCCGGCCGCCGTCGACTGGGACGCCACGCTCGCCTTCCGCCGCCATCTGTGGTCGCACGGTCTGGCGGTCGCCGAGGCCATGGACACCGCGCAGCGCGGTATGGGCCTGGACTGGACGGGCGCCGCCGAGCTGATCCGCCGGTCCGCCGCCGAGGCGAAGACGGTCGGCGGCCGGATCGCCTGCGGCGCGGGCACCGACCAACTGGCCCCAGGCGCCTCCCTGGACGAGGTGCGCGCGGCGTACGAGGAGCAGCTCGCGCTCGTCGAGGAGACCGGCGCCCAGGCCATCCTGATGGCCTCCCGCGCCCTCGCCTCCGCCGCCACGGCCCCCGACGACTATCTCGCCGTCTACGCCCCTCTCCTGAGGCAGGCGACGGGACCGGTCGTACTGCACTGGCTCGGCCCGATGTTCGACCCCGCACTGAAGGGCTACTGGGGCAGTACCGACCTCGACGCGGCCACCGAGACGTTCCTCCAGGTCATCGCCGAGTATCCGGACAAGGTCGACGGGATCAAGATCTCCCTGCTGGACGCGGGGCGCGAGACCGAGCTGCGCCGCCGGCTGCCGGCGGGCGTGCGCTGCTACACGGGCGACGACTTCCACTACCCGGAGCTGATCGAGGGTGACGATCTGGGCTTCAGCCACGCACTGCTCGGTGTCTTCGACCCGCTGGGCCCGCCGGCGGCGGAAGCCGTCCGTCTCCTGGACACGGGTGACACGAAGGGCTTCAGGGAACTGCTCGACCCCACCGTCGAACTGGCCCGTCATCTCTTCCGGCCACCCACGCGTTTCTACAAGACAGGCGTGGTGTTCCTGGCCTGGCTGGCCGGCCACCAGGACCACTTCACCATGGTCGGCGGCCTCCAGTCGGCCCGCTCGCTGCCGCATCTCGCGCGGGCCTACGAACTGGCCGACGGGCTCGGACTGTTCCCCGATCCCGCGCGGGCCGAGGACCGGATGAGGTCGCTGCTGAGCGTGTACGGAGTACTCCGGTGACCGGCGCGTCGTACGGCAATCTGAGCCGCTTCAGCATCAACCAGATGACGGTCAGACAGCTCTCCCTCCCCGAGCTGACGGAGGCCTGTGTTCGTCTGGGAGTACCGGCCGTCGGCCTGTGGCGCGAACCGGTCCTGGCGTACGGGGTGGAGGCCGCCGCCAAGCTCGTACGGGAGGCCGGACTCGCCGTCACCACGCTCTGCCGCGGCGGCTTTCTCACCGCGACCGAACCGGCCCGGCGCGCGGAGGCGCTGGCCGACAACCGCGCGGCGATCGACGAGGCGGCCGTACTGGGCACGGACACCCTCGTCCTGGTCTCCGGAGGGCTTCCGGCGGGCAGCAGGGATCTGTGCGCGGCGCGAGAGCGGATCGCGGACGCGCTGGCGGAGCTGGCGCCGTACGCGGCGGAGCGGGGCGTCCGGCTCGCGATCGAGCCGCTGCACCCGATGTTCGCCGCCGACCGCTGTGTGGTCTCCACCCTCGATCAGGCCCTCGAACTGGCCGAGCGTTTCCCGGCCGAGCAGGTCGGGGTGGTCGTGGACACGTACCACGTCTGGTGGGACGACCGGGCACCCGCCGCCGTCGCACGCGCGGGCGGACGGATCTTCTCCTTCCAGCTCGCCGACTGGACGACACCGCTCCCGGCGGGGGTGCTGAACGGCCGGGGCCAGCTCGGTGACGGAGCGGTCGATCTGCGCGGCTGGCGCGAACGGGTCGACGCGGCGGGCTACTCGGGCCCGGTCGAGGTGGAGCTCTTCAACGACGGACTGTGGGCGCGGGACGGCGTGGAAGTGCTGGTCGAGGTGGTCGAACGGTACGTCCGGCACGCGCGCTGAAAATAACTCAGAGAAACCGTGCAACCCTTCCCGGGTGACATGAGTCGTATTCGTCAACAGGGCCTTCGGGGAGGGATCCGGGGGGATCGGAAGGCTCTGTCGGAGGGGGGAGCGCGTGGGGCCCGGTCGAAGGACCGGGCCCCTTGTAGCGCCGGAGTGTGCCGATGGCCGCACGGAGTTGACGAGCGGTGCGGCAGCGGGTCGACGAGCGGACGGCGCCTTCCGCGCGTCAAGGGACCGGAGTTGTCCACAGGCCCGCCGTGCTGTCGGAGCTGGGCGGTAGCGTCGGGGCATGTCCAATCCAGCAGTGCTCGAAGCCGTCCTCGAGCGGATCACCTACGCCAATGAGGAGAACGGCTATACGGTCGCCAGGGTCGACACGGGCCGCGGTGGCGATCTGCTGACCGTGGTCGGTGCGCTGCTCGGCGCGCAGCCGGGCGAGTCACTGCGTATGGAGGGCCGCTGGGCCTCGCACCCGCAGTACGGCAAGCAGTTCACGGTGGACAACTACACGACGATCCTCCCGGCCACCATCCAGGGCATCCGCCGCTATCTGGGCTCCGGTCTGATCAAGGGCATCGGCCCGGTGTTCGCCGACCGGATAGTCGAGCACTTCGGCCTCGACACGCTCGACATCATCGAGGACGAGCCCAAGAGACTCGTCGAGGTGCCCGGCCTCGGCCCCAAGCGGACGAAGCGCATCGCCGCCGCCTGGGAGGAGCAGAAGGCCATCAAGGAGGTCATGGTCTTCCTCCAGGGCGTCGGCGTCTCCACCTCCATCGCCGTGCGGATCTACAAGAAGTACGCGGACGCCTCCATCTCGGTCGTCAGGAACGAGCCGTACCGCCTGGCGGCGGACGTCTGGGGGATCGGCTTCCTCACCGCGGACCGCATCGCCCAGGCCGTCGGCATTCCGCACGACAGCCCCGATCGGGTCAAGGCGGGCCTTCAGTACGCCCTCTCCCAGTCGACCGACCAGGGGCACTGCTTCCTGCCCGAGGAGCAGCTCATCTCGGATGCCGTGAAGCTGCTCGCCGTCGACACCGGCCTGGTCATCGAGTGTCTCGCCGAGCTGGCCGGGGAGGACGAGGGAGTCGTACGGGAGACGGTGCCGGGCCCGGACGGCGGCGAGCCGGTCACGGCGGTCTATCTGGTCCCCTTCCACCGCGCCGAGCTGTCCCTCTCCGCCCAGTTGCTGCGGCTGCTGCGCACGGGGGAGGACCGGATGCCGGCCTTCCGGGACGTGGCCTGGGAGAAGGCTCTGACCTGGCTCGCGGGCCGTACGGGCGCGGAGCTGGCCCCGGAGCAGCAGCAGGCGGTCCGGCTCGCCCTCACCGAGAAGGTCGCCGTTCTGACCGGTGGTCCGGGCTGCGGCAAGTCGTTCACGGTCCGTTCGATCGTCGAGCTGGCGCGGGCCAAGAAGGCGAAGGTGGTGCTGGCGGCGCCCACCGGACGGGCGGCCAAGCGGCTCGCCGAGCTGACCGGCGCCGAGGCGTCCACGGTGCACCGGCTGCTGGAGCTGAAGCCGGGCGGGGACGCCGCGTACGACAGGGACCGCCCGCTGGACGCGGATCTGGTGGTGGTCGACGAGGCCTCGATGCTCGATCTGCTGCTGGCCAACAAGCTGGTCAAGGCGGTGGCGCCGGGCGCGCATCTGCTGCTGGTGGGGGATGTGGACCAGCTTCCCTCGGTCGGGGCGGGCGAGGTGCTGCGCGATCTGCTGGCCGAGGACGGTCCGGTGCCCCGCGTCCGGCTGACGCGGATCTTCCGGCAGGCCCAGCAGTCCGGTGTGGTCACCAACGCGCACCGCATCAACTCGGGAGTCCAGCCCCTCACCCAGGGCCTCACCGACTTCTTTCTCTTCGTCGAGGAGGAGACGGAGGACGCGGGCCGGGTCGCGGTCGATGTGGCCGCCCGGCGGATCCCCGCCAAGTTCGGGCTGGATCCCCGGCGCGATGTGCAGGTCCTCGCGCCGATGCACCGCGGCCCGGCCGGCGCGGGCGCGCTCAACGGACTGCTCCAGCAGGCCATCACCCCCGCCCGGCCCGATCTGCCCGAGAAGCGGCTCGGCGGCCGGGTCTTCCGCGTCGGCGACAAAGTCACCCAGATTCGCAACAATTACGAGAAAGGGGAGAACGGGGTCTTCAACGGCACCGTGGGCGTGGTCACCTCGCTCAGCCTGGACGATCAGCGCCTGACGGTGCTGACGGACGAGGACGAGGAGGTGCCGTACGACTTCGACGAGCTGGACGAGCTGGTACACGCGTACGCCGTGACGATCCACCGCTCCCAGGGCAGCGAGTATCCGGCCGTGGTCATCCCGGTCACCACGAGTGCCTGGATGATGCTCCAGCGCAATCTGCTCTACACGGCGGTCACCCGCGCCAAGAAGCTGGTGGTGCTGGTCGGCTCCCGCAAGGCCATAGGGCAGGCGGTGCGGACGGTTTCGGCGGGCAGACGCTTCACGGCGCTGGACCACCGACTGGAGGGCGGCCCGCGGCCCTCGGGGACTTTCGCAACCGGGGCGAAGGGGGCAGGATGAGGAGGCTGGCGGCACTGAGTGCCGCCAAAAGGCCGAATGGCCGACCCCGAGTGCACTCTCCTGAGCCAAATGGGGGATGGTAGAGACAGTCAGGGCACCTCGAAGAAGAGGCACTACGTCGGTGAGGGATGACGTGAGCGAGAAACGCGACAACGCGGTAGTACTGCGGTACGGCGACGGCGAGTACACCTACCCGGTGATCAACAGCACGGTCGGCGACGAGGGCTTCGACATCGGGAAGCTGAGGTCCCAGACCGGTCTGGTGACTCTGGACAGCGGCTACGGCAACACCGCGGCCTACAAGTCCGCCATTACCTACCTCGACGGCGAACAGGGCATTCTGCGCTACCGCGGCTATCCCATCGAGCAGCTCGCCGAGCGGTCCAGCTTTGTCGAGGTGGCGTATCTGCTGATCAACGGCGAGCTGCCGACGGTCGACGAACTGGCCTCGTTCAAGAACGAGATCACCCAGCACACGCTGCTGCACGAGGACGTCAAGCGCTTCTACGACGGATTCCCGCGCGACGCCCATCCGATGGCGATGCTGTCCTCCGTGGTCAGCGCGCTGTCCACGTTCTACCAGGACAGCCACAACCCGTTCGACGACAAGCAGCGCCATCTCTCCACGATCCGGCTGCTCGCCAAGCTGCCGACCATCGCCGCGTACGCGTACAAGAAGTCGATCGGCCACCCCTTCGTCTACCCGCGCAACGACCTCGGGTACGTCGAGAACTTCCTGCGGATGACCTTCTCGGTCCCGGCGCAGGAGTACGTGCCGGACCCGGTCGTGGTCTCCGCGCTCGACAAGCTGCTGATCCTGCACGCGGACCACGAGCAGAACTGTTCGACGTCCACGGTGCGTCTCGTCGGCTCCTCGCAGGCGAACATGTTCGCCTCGATCTCCGCCGGCATCAGCGCCCTGTGGGGCCCGCTGCACGGTGGCGCCAACCAGTCGGTGCTGGAGATGCTCGAAGGCATCCAGGCCGCCGGCGGCGATGTCGACAGCTTCATCCGCAAGGTGAAGAACAAGGAAGACGGCGTGAAGCTCATGGGCTTCGGGCACCGCGTCTACAAGAACTTCGACCCCCGGGCGAAGATCATCAAGGCGGCGGCGCACGATGTCCTCTCGGCGCTCGGCAAGTCCGACGAGCTGCTCGACATCGCGCTCAAGCTCGAAGAGCACGCCCTCGCCGACGACTACTTCGTCTCGCGCAAGCTCTACCCGAACGTGGACTTCTACACCGGTCTGATCTACCGGGCCATGGGCTTCCCGACCGAGATGTTCACCGTGCTGTTCGCGCTCGGCCGGCTGCCCGGCTGGATCGCCCAGTGGCACGAGATGATCAAGGAGCCGGGCTCCCGTATCGGCCGTCCGCGCCAGATCTACACCGGCGAGGTCCTGCGCGACTTCGTCCCGGTCGAGGGCCGCTGACACGGTCTTCCCGCGCCGTACGGCACCCCCGTAGCGAAAAGCGCCCCGCTGCCGATCCCCCCACGGGTCGGCGAGCGGGGCGCTTTCCATATCCCCGGAGCGGATTCCCCCCACGGGATCCGGGCCGGGCGTCTGCCGTAACCAGCAGCGGCTTACTCGCGCGGTCTGACCGGGGTACGTACGGGAGGGCCGCTCAAAGCTCCCCAGTGCACGTGCCCCGGTCAATTCGCTTGTCCGAGATGTCCCCCAAGACATCTCATGACATCCCTTCGAACGTCCCCCAAGACGTTCTCTGGCATTGTCCTCTTAGACTCGCGAGCCCCCCGGATGGTTACCCCTCAATCTATGTGATCTAGATCTCTTTGTGAAGGAGTTGTGGTTCATGTGAAGGGCCGCCAGCGCAAAGATTTCGTAACCACCCGGGCCCCGGGGCGTTGTGCCTTCAGGGTGCCTGAAGTCAGGCCTGTCCGGCCAGTTCGTACCCCGCCTCGTCGACGGCGGCGCGTACGGCGTCCTCGTCCAGCGGAGTCCGGGATGTGACGGTCACCTGTCCGGTGGCCGCCGCGGCCTGCACGGAGACGACACCTTCGATCCCGGAGATCTCGCTGGAGACGGCGCCCTCGCAGTGGCCGCAGGTCATGCCCGTGACCTGGTAGACGGTCGTGATCCGGCCCGTCTGCCCTTCGGCCGCGTCGCTGTGGCAGGAGCCGGCGGGTGAGCAGCAGGAGCCCGAGGTTTCGGTGGACTCGGCCTTCGTCTCGGTGGTCATGGCGTTCTCCTCGTCGGGGGTGTGGACGGTTGTCCTGCCGATGATACCCCTAGGGGGTATGAAGCTGAACTCCTGGCCGGTGTCGTGTCCGCTGTCCCGTCACAGATCTCCGACGAACGGATGCAGATAGCGGAAGAGGACCGTCTTGATCTCGGCGATGTACGCCTCCCGCTGGTCCGGCTCCGCGGCGAGGATCAGATCCAGCCCGCCCTTGAAGATGGTGAAGGTCGTCTCCGCGACACGGGTGACCTCGGCCTCCGGCGCCTCGGGCAGATAGCCGCCGAGGATCCCCTCGACGCGGGCGAGCATCGTGGAGTGGAGGGCCTCGTGCTCCCGGGCGACATGGCCGGGGATGTCGGAGCCGTGCATCAGGACGGCGAAGGCCGGATTCTCGTAGTTGAACTGGATCAGCGGGTCGAGGACCGCGTCCAGGAGCTGGTCCAGGGGGAGTTCGAGATGGGCGGGGAGGAACGCCTGTCCGTAGGTCGCCCGCCAGCGGGTCAGGAGCTGGTCGCCCAGCTCGACGGCGATGGCCTCCTTGTTGGGGAAGAACTGGTACAGCGTGCCGGGGGAGACCCCGGCCTCCCGGGCGATGGAGTTGGTGCTCGCCGCGGCGTAGCCGGTGGTGCAGAAGACATGGGCCGCCGCTTCCAGGAGCTGGGCGATACGGCGCTCGCCGCGGGCCTGGCGCCGGCGTGGCTTCCCCGTTTCTGTCGCGTCGCTCTTCGGCTCCGGCATGTGATTCCCCGGCTTTCCTGGATCCGTTGACAAACGCGAGCGATGACTCGCAATATTGACGAATGCGAGTGATGGCTCGTGTTTGCCATTCTATGGCGATGGCTGACCCATGCCATGGGTCACGGTGAAGGGGACACCGCACCATGTCCGAAGTCAATACCGGCCCGCGGCCCGGGGGCTGGACCCGGTTCGTCACCGCGCGACCCAGGCTCTCTCTGCTGGTCGCGCTGGTGATCACGGCCCTCGCGGTATTCGCGGGGAGCGGGGTCGCCGACCGGATGGGCAGCGGGGGCTGGGAGGACCCGGACGCCGAGTCGACCTATGCGACCAAGGCGCTGGAGCGGGAGTTCCCCGCCTCCGAGCCCAATCTCCTGCTGCTTGTCGACACCGGGAGCCGGAGTGTGGACGATCCCGCCGTGGCCGCCGAGGCCGGGCGCCTCACCGACCGGCTGGCGGCGGAGAAGGGCATCACCGGGGTCGGTTCCTACTGGCGGACGAAGGCGCCCGCGCTGCGCGCCGAGGACGGGCGGGAAGCACTGATCGCGGCCCGGATCGAGGGTGACGAGAAGACGGCCGCCGCGGTCCTGGACCGGATAGCCCCCGAATTCCGCGGCGCGCGGGGACCGTTGGAGGTCTCGGTCGGCGGACCCGTCGCCGTGCGGCACGAGATGCAGAGCATCATCCAGGAAGATCTGCTGCGGGCCGAGCTGATCGCCCTGCCGGTGACGCTGGTGCTGCTGGTGATGGTGTTCGGCAGCGCGGTCGCCGCCCTGCTGCCGCTGGGGCTCGGCATTGTCGCCATCCTGGGGACGAACGCGGTGCTGCGCGGCATCACCGAGTTCACCGATGTCTCGGTCTTCGCGCAGAATCTCACCACGGCTCTCGGCCTCGGACTGGCCATCGACTACGCGCTGTTCGTCGTGCGCCGATTCCGTGAGGAACTGGCCGAAGGGGCCGAGGTCCGTGATGCCGTGGGCACCACACTGCGCACCGCCGGGCGCACGGTGCTGTTCTCGGCGCTGACCGTGGCGGTGTCGCTGGCCGCGATGCTGGTCTTCCCGCAGTACTTCCTGCGTTCCTTCGCCTATGCCGGGATCGCGGTGGTGGTGCTGGCCGCCGCGGCGGCGCTGATACTGCTGCCCGCCGCGCTGCTGCTGCTGGGCCACCGGGTCAACGCCCTGGATCTGCGGCGGCTGCTGCGCCGGGGCGGGCGTACGTCCGCGCGGAAGGAAGGGGGCGGATGGGCGTGGACAGCCGCGCTGGTGATGCGCCGGGCCCCGGTCTTCGCGGTCGCCACGACGGCCGGGCTCGTGCTGCTCGGACTGCCCTTCCTGGGGGCCAAGTTCGGCACCGCCGACCACCGCCAGCTCCCGTCGGGCGCCGAGTCCCGGGTGGTCCAGGAGCAGATACGGGACGGTTTCCCCGGCAGCCCCAGCGGCGGCCTGGAGATCCTCACCGAGGGCACCGCCACGGCCGCCGAGTTCGCCGACTACCGCAGCCGGATCTCCGCCCTGCCGGAGGTGGCGAGGATCGACGGGCCCGTCACCGCCGGCGAGCACGGATACTTCACGGTCCTGCCGAAGGGCGAGGCGGTGGGTGAGGGATCGCAGCGGCTCGTCCGGGAGATCCGCGCCGAACAGGCTCCGTTCGACACCTCGGTGACCGGTGCCGCCGCCGTGCTGGTCGACTCCAAGGGCGCGATAGCGGACCGGCTGCCCTGGGCGGCGGGCATCATCGTCGTGGTGACCCTGCTCCTGGTCTTCCTGCTCACCGGCAGTGTGCTGATACCGATCCAGGCGGTCGTGCTCAACGCGCTGAGCCTGACGGCGATGTTCGGTGCGGTGGTCTGGGTCTTCCAGGACGGCAATCTGTCCGGACTGCTCGCCTTCACCTCCACCGGAGACATAGAGACGACCCTGCCGGTGCTGATGTTCTGTGTCGCCTTCGGACTCTCCATGGACTACGGAGTCTTTCTGCTCTCCCGGATCAAGGAGGAGTACGACAGCAGCGGGGACCATGACCAGGCGGTGGCCTTCGGACTCCGGCGCACAGGAGGGCTGATCACCGCGGCCGCCGTGATTCTGGCGCTGGTCATGGTGGCCATCGGTACCTCACGGGTCACCAATACGAAGATGCTGGGGCTCGGGATCGCGCTCGCGGTGATCATGGACGCGATGGTGGTGCGCAGTCTGCTGGTGCCCGCCGTGATGAAGCTGACGGGGAAGGCGACCTGGTGGGCGCCGGGACCGCTGCGCCGCTTCCATACCCGGTTCGGCCTGAGCGAGGGCGAGTCGGGACCGGTCGCCGGGGAGCGCCCGGAGCTCTCTGCCAAGGGTGAGGACCGCGACGGGGACCGGGACCGGGACACGGCGGGCGTCTGACAGGCACCGGACACGGCGGGGGAGCCCACGGGGACGCGGCGGGGGGCGGGGCAACGGGAGGGCGGGGGAAAGCGCAGGGGGAGGTCCCGTACCGAATCGGTACGGGACCTCCCGCCCGGCCCCTTCGTCAGCTCACGGCGTGCGCCGGCGCGGTCAGCTTCTGCTGCCTCTGTTCCCGGGGCGGTTGGCCACCCAGGCGCGGACGGTGTCCGCGTACCAGTAGGGCTTGCCGTTCTCCACATGGTCGGGCGGCGGAAGCAGTCCGTGCTTGCGGTAGGAGCGGACCGTGTCCGGTTGAACCCGGATATGCGCCGCGATCTCCTTGTAGGACCAGAGCCTTCTGTCCGTCATCTGTGGCACCTCCCTGCGCCCGCCGCAGGAAGGTCTGTCGACCGTCGGGGGAGCTGCGGCTGAGGCGCTGGCGATCACCCAGCCTGTGCCCAACGAGCGACACAGAGTGATGGATAAAATGGAATTGTCGCTTCCCTGTGACGGAAGACCCGCGTAATGGAGATATGCGTGACGTTAATGGGATCTCTGTGACAGAAATGGCACATGCGACATGTGTGTGTCGCGCGCGGGTCCGGGACGGTGGGGGTCAGGCGCCGCAGCTTCGCAGGAAGCGACGTGTGCGGGTGGCGATCGGGAGCGGCTTGTCGGGCGGACACGGATACATGTCCTGTTCGACGATGGCGAAGAGATCGACGTCCAGCCGCTGTGCCGCCGCCAGGACCGGCTCCAGCGCGGGCACGCCGTGCGGCGGCTCGCACATCACCCCGCGCCCGACGGCCGGTCCGAACGGCACCTCGTTCGCCACGACATCGGCGAGGATCTCCGGATCGACCTGCTTGAGATGGAGATAGCCGATCCGCTCGCCATAGGTCTCGATCAGCTTGACGCTGTCGCCGCCGCAGTAGGCGTAGTGCCCGGTGTCCAGGCAGAGGGAGACCAGTTCGGGATCGGTGGCGTCCAGGAAGCGGCCGACGTTCTCCTCGCTGTCGATGTGGGTGTCGGCGTGCGGATGGACGACGATGCGCAGTCCGTACCGCTCCCGTACCTCCCGGCCCAGGCGCTCGGTCTGGGTGGTCAGATCACGCCACTGCGCGGGGGTGAGGGTGCGGTCCTCCAGCACCTCCCCGGTCTTGTCGTCGCGCCAGAAGGAAGGGATGACGACAAGATGGTCCGCGCCCATCGCCCGGGTGAGCGCGGCGATGTCCGCGACATGCGCCCAGGTCTTCTCCCAGACGGCGGGCCCGTGGTGCAGCCCGGTGAAGACGGTCCCGGCCGAGACCTTCAGTCCGCGGCGGGCGGTCTCCTCGGCCAGTCGGCCGGGATCGGTCGGGAGATAGCCGTAGGGGCCGAGTTCGATCCATTCGTAACCGGCCTCGGCGACCTCGTCGAGGAAGCGCCGCCAGGGCACCTGCTGCGGATCGTCGGGAAACCACACCCCCCAGGAGTCGGGGGCCGACCCGACCCGGATGCGGTTCAACGTGGGCACGGAGGAGGTCATACCGGTCAGCTTTCCCGTCGCGTCGAAAGAGTGTCAAGGCTTCGTCCGAATGTAAGGACAAAACATTGACAGGCCACGAGGAGAGCATTAGACCTGGGGTGGGCCACAGACGCCCGCAGACCCGGTCATGGCCGCCGAACCGAAGGGACCGCGTATGACCGCGCCGTACGACGTGATCACGATGGGCCGGATCGGGGTCGACCTCTATCCGCTGCGGACCGGGGTCCCCCTGGCCCAGGTGGAGACCTTCGGGAAGTTCCTCGGCGGTTCCGCGACGAATGTCGCGGTCGCCTCGGCCCGTCTCGGCCGGCGCGTCGCCGTCATCACCCGCACCGGACAGGACGCCTTCGGGGACTATCTCCACCAGGCGCTCAGGGAGTTCGAGGTCGACGACCGCTGGGTGACGGCGGTCGACCGCTATCCGACCCCGGTCACCTTCTGCGAGGTCTTTCCGCCGGACGACTTCCCCCTCTACTTCTACCGGCTGCCCAAGGCACCCGATCTGGAGATCCACCCGCACGAACTGGATCTGGACGCCATCGGGTCGGCCAGGATCTTCTGGATGACCGGCACCGGACTGTGCGCGGAGCCCAGCCGCACGGCGACGCTCACCGCGCTGGAGTCCCGCGCCGGATCGGGTATCACCGTCTTCGATCTCGACTGGCGGCCGATGTTCTGGCCCACGGACGCCGAGGACCGGTCCGGCGGCGCCGAGCCGGCCGATCCGCGAGAGCTGTACACCCGGGCCCTGCGGTACGCCACGGTCGCCGTCGGCAATCTCGACGAGTGCGAGGTGGCCGTGGGGGAGCGCGACCCGGAGGCCGCCGCGCGGGCGCTGCTCGCGGCCGGGGTCGAACTGGCCGTCGTCAAACAGGGCCCCAAGGGCGTGCTCGCCGTCCATCGCGACGGTACCCGTGCCGAGGTGCCGCCCGTCGCGGTGGAGGTCGTCAACGGCCTCGGCGCCGGGGACGCGTTCGGCGGCGCCCTCTGCCATGGACTGCTCGCCGGCTGGGAGTTGGAGCGCGTCATGCGGTACGCCAACGCGGCGGGCGCCATCGTCGCGAGCCGCCTCGCCTGTTCCTCCGCGATGCCGTACGAACACGAGGTCGCCCAGGTGCTCGCGGGCGGCCCGGTCCCGGCGCAGGACCCGGTTCCCGGTCCGCAGCCGGGCGCCGCGGCGGATGCCACGCCGTGCGCCGTCCCTTCCACCACTCCAGCCCCGGGGGGCCCGTCATGACCGGCGTCGATGTGTCGGAGCTGGTCCGGCTGCGTACGCACCATCCCGAAGCGGTCGCCGAGGCCGCGGCCCGCCGGGTCCGCCGCCCGCTGCTGCGCACCGGCGGCGACGCCACCGGCCGGCTGATGATCATCGCCGCGGACCACCCGGCCCGTGGCGCCCTCGCCATCGGGGACCGCCGTCTCGCCATGGCCGGCCGGCTCGATCTGCTGGAGCGGCTCTGTCTGGCCCTGTCACGCCCCGGTGTCGACGGGGTGCTCGCCAGCGCCGACATCCTGGACGACCTGCTGCTCCTCGGCGCGCTGGAGGACCGGGTGGTCGTCGGTTCGATGAACCGCGGCGGTCTCGCCGGCGCCGCCTTCGAGCTCGACGACCGCTTCACCGGACACCGCCCCGAGGACCTCGCCAGACTCGGCTTCGACGCGGGCAAACTGCTCCTGCGTATCGACTACGAGGACCCGGGCTCCCTGGACACCCTGTACTCCGCCGCCCGCGCCATAGACGCCATGGCCGAGCGCCGGCTGCCGGTCTTCGTCGAGCCGTTCATCTGCCGCCGCGTCGAGGGACGGCTCCGCACCGATCTGGGCGCGGAGGCCGTGACACGCTCGATCGCCATCGCATCGGGGCTGGCAGGTACCTCCGCGTACACCTGGTTGAAGGTTCCCGTTACCCAGGACCCCGACGATATGGCCCGGGTGATGGAGACCTCGACACTCCCCGCCGTCCTGCTGGGCGGTGACATCGGGGGCGACCAGGAGGGCGCGTACGAGAAATGGCGCAAGGCGCTGCGGCTGCCCACCGTCCAGGGCCTTGTCGTGGGCCGCTCACTGCTCTATCCGGTCGACGGTGATGTAGCGGGGGCCGTCGACACCGCGGTGGGTCTGCTCTAGGGGGTACGGAGACACCATGACGACCGACCACCAAGAGCCGCGTGACCCGGACGACCGGAGGGAACGGCACCACGAGCGGAATCGGAACGGACGACGGGGGGAAGGGAACGCACCGGGGGCACAGGACGGAGGCGGACAGCGGGGGCGGTACGAGCCGGCGGAGCCGGAGCGCCATGTCCCCGCGGGCAGCACCGCCGCGGGACCGTATGCCCTCGACATCGGCCCCGAGCGGGCCGGCTGGTCCCACAGCGCTCTCCGCGTCCTGGAACTCCCGCCCGGTGGCACCCACTCCCTGGCCACCGGGGACAGTGAGTGGATCGTGCTTCCGCTCACCGGCGGTTGTACGGTGCACACGCAGGGCGAGTTCTTTGAACTGCTGGGCAGGGAAAGCGTGTTCAGCGGAGTCACGGACTTCGCGTACGTTCCGCGCGACGCCCACGCACAGATCGCCTCCGGTGCGGGAGGCCGCTTCGCCCTGGCAGGAGCGAGGTGCGAGCGACGACTCCCCGCTCGCTACGGTCCCGCGCCGGAGGTTCCGGTCGAGCTGCGCGGCGCGGGCACCTGCTCGCGCCAGGTCAACAACTTCGCCGCCGCCGGCGTCTTCGAATGCGACCGTCTGATCGCGGTCGAGGTGCTCACCCCCGGCGGCAACTGGTCGTCGTACCCGCCGCACAAACACGACGAGCATCTCCCGGGCGTCGAGTCGGAGCTGGAGGAGATCTACTATTTCGAGATCGACGGCGGCGGCCTCGGCTACCACCGGGTCTCGCCCTCGCGCCCCGGCGGTACGGATGTGCTCGCCGAGGTCCGCACGGGCGACACCGTCCTCATCCCGGACGGCTGGCACGGGCCGTCCATCGCCGCGCCGGGACGCGACATGTACTACCTCAATGTGATGGCGGGACCGGGTGAGTCCAGGGAGTGGCTGATCAGCGACCACCCCGACCACGGCTGGATCAGGGACACCTGGCCGGAGCAGGCCGTCGACGCCCGACTGCCGCTGTACGGAGCCGGACCGCCACGTCATGGCGCCGAACCGGCCGGACCGCCGCGTCATGGAGCTGAAACGCCACTTCACGGAGCCGAGGAGGGCCCCCGATGAGCACACGCCGTCTCACCGTCGCCCAGGCGCTGATCACCTTTCTGTCCCAGCAGCACACCGAACGGGACGGCCACAGAAAAAGGCTGGTCAACGCCGTCTGGGGCATCTTCGGGCATGGCAATGTGGCGGGTATCGGCCAGGCGCTTGTCGAGTCCACGGACCACATGAGGTACTTGCAGGGACGGAACGAACAGGCCATGGTCCACGCCGCCGTGGGCTACGCCCGTCAGAGCAACCGCCTCTCCGCCCACGCCGTGACCACCTCCATCGGCCCCGGCGCCACCAATCTCGTCACCGGCGCGGCACTCGCCACCATCAACCGCCTCCCCGTGCTGCTGCTCCCCGGTGACACCTTCGCCACCCGTCCCGCCGACCCCGTACTCCAGCAGCTCGAAGTCCCCTCCGCGGGGGATGTCTCCGTCAATGACGCCCTGCGCCCCGTCTCGGCGTACTTCGACCGCGTCTCCCGCCCCGAGGCGCTGATCCCGGCCGCGCTCGCCGCGATGCGTGTGCTCAGCGATCCCGCGCAGACCGGGGCCGTCACCCTCGCGCTGCCGCAGGATGTGCAGGCGGAGGCGTTCGACTGGCCCGAGGAGTTCTTCGCCGAGCGCGTCTGGCGGGTCCGCCGTCAGGCCCCCGACCCGGACGAACTCGCCGACGCGGTCCGGCTGGTACGGGCCGCCGCCCGCCCCCTGCTGGTCGCGGGCGGCGGAGTCCACCACAGCGCGGCGGAGGAGGCGCTCGCCGCGTTCGCCGACGCCACCGGCATTCCGGTCGCCTCCACCCAGGCGGGCAAGGGCTCGCTGCCCCATGACCACCCCTGCGATGTCGGCGGGATCGGCCACACCGGCACCGCCACCGCCGATGAACTGGCCAGGACGGCGGATCTGGTCATCGGCGTGGGCACCCGCTGGTCGGACTTCTCCACCGCGTCCTCCACGCTCTTCTCGAACCCGGCCGTCCGCTTCCTCAATGTGAATGTCACCGGCTTCGACGCCCATAAGCTCGCGGCCCACCCGCTGGTGGCGGACGCCCGTACCGCCCTGCGCGGACTGACCGCCGCACTCACCGCCGAGGCCGGCGGCCACCGTGTCGCGCCCTCGTACGCGGCCGAGTACGGCGAGGACAAGGAGCGCTGGGAACACCGCGTCGACGCCGCGTTCGCCGCCGACGAGGAACTGGCCCGTCCCACCCAGGCCCAGGTCCTGGGGGTGCTCGATGAACTCGTCACCGGCGAGGACATCCTCATCAACGCGGCCGGCTCGCTCCCCGGCGATCTCCACAAGCTCTGGCGGGCCCGCTCCCGCGACCAGTACCACGTCGAGTACGGCTACTCCTGTATGGGCTACGAGATCCCGGCGGCCCTCGGTGTGCTGCTCGCGGACCCCGGCAGGCCGGTCTGGGCCCTGGTCGGGGACGGTACGTATCTGATGAACCCCACCGAGATCGTCACCGGTGTCCAGGAGAGGCTGCCCCTCAAGGTGGTGATCCTCCAGAACCACGGGTATGCCTCCATCGGAGGTCTCTCCGCGTCGGTCGGCGGGGAGGGGTTCGGTACGGCCTACCGCTTCCGGGCACCCGACGGTACGTACACCGGGGCCCCGCTGCCCGTCGATCTCGCGGCCAACGCGGCCTCGCTCGGGATGCGGGTGATCCGCGCCAAGACCATCCGTGACCTGCGCGAAGCCCTGGCCGAGACACGCGCGGCCGACGTCCCCACATGTGTCTACGTGGAGACCGAAACGGCAGACACTATGTCCGGCGTGCCCCCGGCCCAGGCGTGGTGGGATGTTCCCGTGGCCGAGACAGCGACCCGTACGTCCGCGGTCAAGGCCCGCGAGGAGTACGACCGGCACGTTGCCGCCCGGCGCCGTCATCTGTGAAGGAGCACGCAATGAAGACCGTCAACCACTGGATCGGTGGCAAGACCGTCGAGGGCGCGTCGGGCAACTGGGGCCCGGTGACCGACCCGGCGACCGGCGCCGTCACCACTCAGGTCGCACTGGCCTCCGCCGAGGAGGTGGACAGCGCCGTCGCCGCGGCGAAGGCCGCGTACGCCACCTGGGGCACCTCCTCCCTGGCCCAGCGCACCGGCATCCTCTTCCGCTACCGCGCGCTGCTCGACGCGCACCGTGACGACATCGCCGCGCTGATCACCGCCGAGCACGGCAAGGTGCACTCGGACGCGCTCGGCGAGGTCGCACGCGGTCTGGAGATCGTCGAGCTGGCCTGCGGGATCACCACCCAGCTCAAGGGAGAGCTGTCCACCCAGGTCTCCAACCGGGTCGATGTCGCGTCGATCCGCCAGCCGGTGGGTGTGGTCGCGGGCATCACGCCCTTCAACTTTCCCGCGATGGTGCCGATGTGGATGTTCCCGCTGGCGATCGCCTGCGGGAACACCTTCGTACTGAAGCCCAGCGAGAAGGACCCGTCGGCCGCGCTTCTGCTGGCGGAGCTGGCCGCCGAGGCGGGGCTGCCCGACGGGGTGCTGAATGTCGTGCACGGCGACAAGATCGCGGTGGACTCCCTGCTCGCGCACCCGGACGTGGCGGCGGTCTCCTTCGTCGGCTCCACGCCGATCGCCCGCTACATCCACACGACGGCCTCCGCCAACGGCAAGCGGGTGCAGGCGCTCGGCGGCGCCAAGAACCATATGCTCGTCCTGCCGGACGCCGATCTGGACGCCGCCGCGGACGCGGCCGTCTCCGCGGCGTACGGCTCGGCCGGTGAGCGCTGTATGGCGATCTCGGCGGTCGTCGCGGTGGGTGCGATCGGTGATGAACTGGTCGCCAAGATCCGTGAGCGCGCCGAGAAGATCAAGATCGGCCCCGGCGACGACCCGGCGTCCGAGATGGGCCCGCTCATCACCAAGGCGCACCGCGACAAGGTCGCCTCCTATGTCACGGGGGCGGCGGCCCAGGGCGCCGATGTCGTCCTGGACGGCACGGGATACACCGTCGACGGCTTCGAGGACGGCCACTGGATCGGTCTGTCCCTGCTCGACCGGGTCTCCACCGACTCCGACGCCTACCGCGACGAGATCTTCGGCCCGGTGCTGTGCGTGCTGCGCACGGAGACGTACGAGGAGGGCGTCAAGCTGATCAACGCCTCGCCGTACGGCAACGGAACGGCGATCTTCACCCGTGACGGGGGCGCGGCCCGGCGCTTCCAGCTGGAGATCGAGGCGGGCATGGTCGGGGTGAATGTGCCGATCCCGGTGCCTGTCGGCTACCACTCCTTCGGTGGCTGGAAGGACTCGCTCTTCGGCGACCACCACATCTACGGCAACGACGGCGTGCACTTCTACACGCGCGGCAAGGTGGTCACCACCCGCTGGCCCGACCCGTCCGAGGCGCCGACCGGTGTGGACCTGGGATTCCCGCGCAACCACTGAGCCGATACCGGGCCCGCCACGCGGAGACCCGGGGCGCCCGAGCCGTGGCCCGTACGGACAGCGACGTCCGTACGGGCCGCAGTGCGTGAGGGGGCCGTTCGGGGCAATTGACAAAGATTTTGCCTGAGGTCCGATCGCGCCTCCGTGCCTCTGCCGGGCGTCTCCTGGCCACCTCAGAGGCCTTGTCATGCCCCGAGGACGCCACCCACGACCCCGCTCCTCCTCCCGCCGGGCCTTGCCGAAATCGCCGTGTCCCGTGACCGGCGGTGCGACGGCCGCGTTGACCGGGCGCGTTCGCATGACGGACGCGCGATAATTAGATGCTGGATACAACTGATCTGGCGACCGGAAGCAGGAGGACGCACATGTGTGGCATCACCGGTTGGGTCTCCTTCGACCGCGTACTGCTCGACGCGTCCGGAACACTGGACGCGATGACGGAGACGATGTCCTGCCGGGGCCCCGACGCCGGCGGTACCTGGATCAGCGGCCCCGCCGCCCTGGGACACCGGCGACTGGCGATCATCGACCTGCCCGGAGGGCGGCAGCCGATGACCCTGGAGACACCGCGGGGCACGCTGGCGCTCGTCTACTCGGGCGAGACCTACAACTTCACCGAACTGCGCGGGGAGCTGGCCGGACGCGGTCATCGGTTCACCACCGACTCCGACACCGAGGTCGTTCTGCACGCCTATCTGGAGTGGGGCGAGGCGATGGCCGAACGCCTCAACGGGATGTACGCCTTCGCCATCTGGGACGGCCGGTACCAGAAGCTGGTGATGATCCGCGACCGGATGGGCATCAAGCCCTTCTCCTACTATCCGATCCCCGGAGGCGTGCTGTTCGGGTCCGAGCCCAAGGCGATCCTCGCCAACCCGCTCGCCCGCGCCCGGGTCGACCTCGACGGGCTGCGTGAGCTGTTCGGCTTTGTGAAAACGCCCGGCCACGCGATCTGGGACGGTATGCGCGAAGTCGAGCCCGGCACCGTCGTGACCGTGGACAGCAACGGACTGCGGCGCCATGTCTACTGGTCCCTGGAGACCCGGCCGCACACCGACGACCGCAACGCCACGGTGGGACGGGTCCGTACGCTCCTCGACGACATCGTGCGCCGCCAGCTCGTCTCCGACGTACCGCGCTGCACCCTGCTGTCCGGTGGCCTGGACTCGTCCGCGATGACGGCGCTGGCCGCCCGGCAGCTCGCCGAGACCGGTGAGAAGGTCCGCAGCTTCGCCGTCGATTTCGTCGGCAGGACCGAGCACTTCGTCGCGGATGAACTCCGTCCCACCCCCGACGCGCCCTTCGTCCACGATGTCGCGCGTGCCTCGGGCACGGATCACCAGGACATCGTGCTCGACTCCAACGACCTGGCCGACCCCGAGGTGCGCGCCAGAGTGATCAGGGCCCGTGACATCCCCATGGGACTCGGTGACATGGACACCTCGCTCTATCTGCTCTTCAGGGCGATCCGGGAGCGCTCGACGGTCGCACTCTCCGGCGAATCCGCCGACGAGGTCTTCGGCGGCTATCTCCAGTTCTTCGACGAGGAGGCCAGGCGGGCCGATATGTTCCCCTGGCTGGTGCGCTTCGAGGACTACATCGGGGACGACGCCGATGTGCTGCGGCCCGAGGTGAACAAGGCCCTGGACATGCCGGGATTCCTCCGCGACAGCTACGCCACGGCCGTCGCCGGTGTCGAACGCCTCGACGGCGAGAGCGACTTCGAGTACCGGATGCGGAAGATCTGCGCGCTCCATCTGACGCGCTTCGTCCGGCTGCTGCTCGACCGCAAGGACCGTACGAGCATGGCGGTCGGACTGGAGGTCAGGGTGCCGTACTGCGACCACCGGCTGGTCGAGTACGTGTACAACGCCCCCTGGTCGATGAAGTCCTTCGACGGCCGGGAGAAGAGCCTGCTGCGGGAGGCGACCGCCGATCTGCTGCCCAAGCCGGTCTACGACCGGGTGAAGAGCCCCTACCCCAGCACGCAGGACCCCAAGTACGCGATCGCCCTGCAGCAGCAGGCCAAGGACCTGCTCGCCGACCCGTCCCACCCGGTCTTCGAGGTGCTCGACCCCGACCTGGTCCGCCAGGCGGCGGAGCGGGAGACCCCGCAGATCACCATGGCCTCGCGCCGAGGTCTGGAACGCACGCTGGACATGGCGCTCTGGCTGGACATCTACCGCCCGGAGATCATCCTCACCTGACCGCGCCTGACCGCGCCCGACCGCGCTCGGCCTCACCGGACCGCGCCCGGTCCGGCACCGCCCCGGTACCGCCCCCGCCGGTCGGCCGGCCTCGGCGCCGCCCGTGTCCCGCGCCGTAAATCGGTGGCCGGGCCCCGAGCGGCGCAGCACGCTGATCCCATGTCAGAACCGAAGCACCGGATCCGCGCGCTGCACACGGCGACCACGATCACCGTCTACCAGGCGTACCGGCCGGCCATCGGCCTGCCCGCAGCCCGCGACGGCCGGTTCCCCGCCGCCTGGAAGCGGGACCGTATGACCTGGATCAAGCCCTCGTTCCTGTGGATGATGTACCGCTGCGGCTGGGGCACCAAGGAGGGCCAGGAGACCGTGCTGGCCGTGGAGATCTCCCGGGACGGCTTCGAGTGGGCGCTGCGGAACGCCTGTCTGTCGCACTACGACCGCGCCGTGCACCCCGACCGGGCGGCCTGGAAGCGGGAGCTGAAGGCGGCTCCCACTCGGGTGCAGTGGGATCCGGAGCGTGATCTGCGTCTCGGACCGCTGCCGTACCGTTCGCTTCAGCTCGGTCTGTCCGGCGAGGCCGCGCGGCGGTACGCGGACGAGTGGACCGTCTCCGTCACCGATGTGACCCCGCTCGCGCACCGGATCCATGCCCTGGTGCGCGAGGACGACCTGGTCACGGCCGGAAAACTCCTGCCCGCCGAGACCGGCTACCCGGCCGGGGCGGAACTCCTCGCTCATCTGACGGGCGCCTGAAGCGACCCGCGTACCGCGTCTGGTGTACGCGGGCGCCACTCCGTACTACCCGAGGAGGCCTCCGAGTTCCGACCGGTGTCAGCGCCGTCGGTGCCGGGGCCCGTTTAGGGTTCAAGCATGGAGACCCGAACCCCCCGCCGGTCCCGGTCACGCCCGCGCTGGCTCGTGGGCGTGGCCGCCTTCGCCGTGCTCGTCGGAGCCGGTACCTGGACCGCCGTCGCCTCGGACGGTCCGCCCGCCGTCCACCAGCAGGACCAGGTGCTGAACATGCCGGGCGCCCGGATCGACACCTCGTACTTCACCGCCGACGGCGGAACCGACGGCGGACGCAGACCCGCCGTGCTGATCGGGCACGGCTTCGGCGGCAGCAAGGACGACGTACGGGCCCAGGCCCAGAAGCTCGCGCGCGACGGATACGCGGTGCTGACCTGGTCGGCGCGCGGTTTCGGGAAGTCCACCGGGGAGATCGGGCTCAACGACCCCGACCATGAGGTCAAGGACGTCTCCCGGCTGATCGACTGGCTGGCGAAGCGGCCCGAGGTCCGGCTCGACCGCGCCGGCGACCCCCGGGTGGGGGTGACCGGTGCCTCCTACGGCGGCGCCGTCTCCCTGCTCGCCGCCGGATACGACCAGCGCGTCGACGCCATCGCCCCGCTGATCACCTACTGGAACCTCGCCGACGCGCTCTTCCCCGACGGTGTCTTCAAGAAGCTCTGGGCCGGGATCTTCTTCTCCACCGGGGGCGGCTGCACCACCTTCGAGGAGCGGCTCTGCGCCATGTACCAGCGGGTCGCCGTCTCCGGCACACCCGACACCGCCGCCCGTGAGCTGCTGGAGGAGCGCAGCCCGTCCGCCGTCGGTGACCGTATCGATGTGCCCGCGCTGATCGTGCAGGGCCAGACCGACTCCCTCTTCCCGCTCGGCCAGGCCGATGCCATGGCCAAGGCGATCAGCGCCAACGGCGCCCCCGTCGACGTGGACTGGATGGCGGGCGGACACGACGGCGGCGACCAGGAGAGCGACCGGCTCCAGGGCCGGATCTCCTCCTGGTTCGACCGCTATCTCAAGGACGAGAAGGGCACGGACACCGGACCCGCGTTCCGGGTCAGCCGCACCGGAGGCATCGACTCCACCGATGGCGAGACCCTGCTCCGGGGCGCGAGCAGCGACCGCTATCCGGGACTGGAGAGCGGCTCCACCACCGTGCCGCTCGGCGGCGGCACCCAGGTCTTCGCCAACCCGGCGGGCGCCAGTCCGCCCGCGGTCTCGGCCGTGCCGGGACTGACCGGCGGAGTCTCCCAGCTCTCCTCGCTCGGTGTCGGACTCGCCCGTGACTTCCCCGGACAGTTCGCGGCCTTCGACTCCCGGCCGCTGGACCACTCGCTGCGGATCACCGGCTCTCCGACGGTCCGGGCCACGGTCGCCTCCACCAGCGGCGACGCGGTGCTCTTCGCCAAGGTGTACGACGTGGGTCCCGACGGCCGGTCGCAGGTGCTCCCCTCGCAGCTTGTCGCGCCCGTACGGGTGGAGGACGCGCGCCAGGGCAGGACCGTCGAGCTGACGCTGCCCGCCATCGACCATCAGGTCGTGCCCGGCCACCGGCTCCGGGTCGTCCTCGCCGCCACGGACCTCGCCTATGCCTCGCCGGCCGCCCCGGCCACCTACCGGGTCTCCTTGGACGGTCCGCTGACCGTGCCCACCGTGCCCGCCCTCACCACCGGCTCCAGCGGGCTGCCCTGGTGGGTCTGGGGACTGCCGGCCGCGGGCGCCCTGATCGCGGGCGCCCTGCTGCTCACCGCACGCCGCCGCACCAACGCCCCGGCACCCGATCCCGCGCTCGCCGAGGTGCCCTTGCAGATCACCGATCTGAGCAAGCGGTACGCCAAGTCCGCCGACCGGTACGCGGTACGGGATCTCTCCTTCCGGGTCGAGAAGGGACAGGTGCTCGGTCTGCTCGGCCCGAACGGCGCGGGCAAGACCACCACCCTGCGCATGCTGATGGGGCTGATCAGCCCCGACGCCGGTGAGATCCGGGTCTTCGGGCATGCCGTACGGCCGGGTGCTCCCGTGCTCTCCCGTGTCGGCTCGTTCGTCGAGGGCGCGGGCTTCCTGCCGCATCTTTCGGGACGCGACAATCTGGAGCTGTACTGGCAGGCCACCGGCCGCCCCGCCGAGGACTCCCATATCGAGGAGGCCCTGGAGATCGCCGGGCTCGGGGACGCGCTGGCACGGGCCGTACGCACCTACTCCCAGGGCATGCGCCAGCGGCTCGCCATCGCGCAGGCCATGCTCGGTATGCCGGATCTGCTGATCCTCGACGAACCGACCAACGGTCTCGATCCGCCGCAGATCCGCGAGATGCGGGATGTGATGATCAGATACGCGGCCGGTGGCAGAACGGTCATCGTCTCCAGCCATCTCCTCTCCGAGGTCGAACAGTCCTGTACTCATCTCGTGGTCATGCACCGCGGGCAGCTCATCCAGGCAGGCCCGGTCGCGGAGATCACCGGATCCGGCGACACCCTGCTCATCACCACCGCCGAGCAGGTGTCCGAGCCCGTCGTGGAGAAGGTCGCCTCGCTGGCGGGGATCGGCTCCGCCGTACGCACGGACGACGGACTGCTCGTACAGCTCGACGGCGCGAGCACCAGTTCCCTGATCACCGAGCTGGTGCGGCTGGACGTACCTCTCACCGGCGTCGGGCCGCACCGCCGCCTGGAGGACGCCTTCCTCACCCTGATCTCAGGAGGCTCCGCATGACCGCGCTGATCGAATCGGCCCCCGGCTACCGGACACGGCGCACCCTGCCGCTACGGGTCGAGGCGCTGCGTCAGCTCAAGCGCAGGCGGACGCTGGCGATGGGCGGGGTGCTGGTCGCTCTGCCTTTCGTCCTCGTCGCGGCCTTCGCGATCGGGGGCACTCCGGGCAACGGTGAGAACAACCGGGTGACCCTGATCGAGACCGCGACCGCCTCCGGTGCCAACTTCGCCGCCACCTGTCTCTTTGTCTCCGCGGGCTTTCTGCTGGTGGTGCCCGTCGCGCTGTTCTGCGGGGACACCGTGGCCTCCGAGGCGAGCTGGTCCTCGCTGCGCTATCTCCTTGCCGCACCTGTGCCCCGGGCCCGGCTGCTCTGGAGCAAACTGGTGGTGGCGCTCGGTATGAGCGCGGCGGCGATGGTGCTGCTGCCGCTGGTCGGGCTGGCGGTGGGCACGGCGGCATACGGCTGGCGGCCACTCGAACTGCCCACGGGCGGCTCCCTGGCCTCCGCCGACGCCCTGCCGCGGCTGGCTCTGGTCGTCGCGTTCATCTTTGTCTCCCAACTGGTCACCGCCGGGCTCGCTTTCTGGCTGTCGACGAAGACCGATGCCCCGCTGGGGGCGGTCGGCGGCGCGGTCGGTCTGACGATCGTCGGCAATGTGCTGGACGCCGTGACGGCGCTGGGATCCTGGCGGGACTTCCTGCCCGCGCACTGGCAGTTCGCCTGGGCGGACGCGCTTCAGCCGCAGCTCGAATGGGGCGGAATGCTGAAAGGATCGGCGATCTCCGTGACCTATGCGCTGATTCTCTTCGCCCTGGCCTTCCGCGGCTTCTCCCGTAAGGACATCGTTTCCTGAGGACCGGCCTGTAATCCCTGGACTGGCCTGTAATCCCAGACGGAATTACAGGACAATTACAGGACCCCGGCCGAATTACAGACAGCGGTGGAATTGAAGACAGCGGTCCAATTACAGGACAGCCCTTAGATCCATCCCCTTCGAGCCGCTTCCGCGCCCGCCCGGAAGCGGCTCGTCGTGCCGAGGGCGGTCAGCAGATCGCCGACGCGACGGCTGTATGTACGGCTCGACATTCCGAGGCGGGTGGCCGCCGTCTCGTCCGTGAGCCCGGCCAGCAGGGCCTCCAGCACGGGCCGGAGCTGTCCCGGCAGCACCCCGGGGGTGGGGAGCGCGGCGGTGGGCAGCTCCTCGCCCGTCTCCCACCATGTCTGGTGCGTACGGACCAGCGCCTGGACGACCACCGGATCGCGGATCAGCAGCAGTCCGTGGTAGTGGAGTTGGAGATCGAGCGGCACCGCCGCGACCGCGCGGTCCACCAGGATCATCTTGAACGGGATGGAGTCCGTCTGTCTGGCCCGGCCGGGAAGCTGACGCGGCAGCGGATACGCGAGCCCGGCCAGCCCGTGCCGGGGCACGATCCGGCGGACACCGATCGAGGGCGAGCGGCCACGCCCCTTTCCGCCGGCACCGGGGCCCGTGCCGGGGCCGCCGTCCTGCCAGTCCAGATCGCCCGCCGCCCGCACACAGGCACCGGCGAACTCAAGGAACTGCTCGGGAATGCACTGGCCCAGACAGCTTCCCGGATCATCGAAGATCAGCAGCTCACGACGGGCGGAGCGGACCAGGGCCGTCAGTGTGGCCGTCACCTGACGCACCCCTCGGATCTGCCGGCCGGGAGGATGGAGCGTGTCCACCACGTCCTCCCGCATCACGCCCAACGACAGCGCCGACCTGTTGAGCACGGACCCTGAAACATCCGCCACGGCTGACCACCCCCGCCATCCCCTCGGAGCCGTACGCCACTCCATGTACGCACATCATCGCTCACCGTGACAAGTGCAGTTCAGGGAGTGGCGACTCCATGCCAGAGCCTCCGCGATCCGCCCCTTCTGCCGCACGCTGGTGATCACTCGGTATGAAACGACACAAGCCGTCCGGGACAACCCGCGACAAGTGAGACACATGAGACGGAGGGAAGATGACGATGAACCGCCAAGGGCCGGCCAGGGACGGGCCGAACCTTCACCGATGAGGATGACGTGCTCGGGCGACCCTTTACCGTGATCGAGGAGCGCTCAAGAACCGTGCCGTGTCTGCCTCTTGGTGCGGGATGATGTGCCCATGGCCACTATGCTGCTTGCTCTTTCCGTGATCTCCACTGGTCTGTTCGCGGGGAACTTCCTCATATTCCAGACCGGTGTCATGCCCGCCCTCGCCCGGCTGACGGACGAGCAGTTCGTCCCGGCCATGCGCAGGATCAATGAACTGGTACCGCGTCCGCTCTTCCTGCTGACCTTCTTCGCCATCGTCGGCTTCCCGATCGCGGCCCTCGCCGTTCCCGTCGACGGGCGCTCGGACAACCAGAAGTGGCTTCTGGTGGCGGGACTGGTCTGCGCCGTTCTGAATCATTTCATCACCATCGGCGGCAATGTCCCGCTCAACAACGCGCTGGCCGCGTCGACCTCCTCCCCCGACAGCGTGGCGCGCAAGTCCTTCGAGTCCCGCTGGAACGCCTGCCACCGGGCCCGAACCTTTTTCTCCGTCGCCGCCTTCGTGCTGATGGTCAGCGCCACCCTCTCCTAGCGAGGTGGCGCCCCGACCAGCTTGAATCAGTCGGATGACCGGTCGGACGACCGGTCAGACGACCTTGAGGTTGGCCATCATCCCCATCGCGCTGTGGTCGATCAGATGACAGTGGTACGGGAACACCCCGCGGTGGCTGTCGAAGGTGACCTGGAGCTTCACGGTCTGTCCCGGCAGCAGCAGAACGGTGTCCTTGCGTCCCGCCTCCGCGCCGGTGACCGGCGCCCCGTCGCGTTCGAGGACGCGGAACTGCACCAGATGCATATGGAAGTTGTGCGGTATCAGGGTGCTGGCGTTGGTGACGGTCCACACCTCGGTGGTGCCCCAGCGCACGGTCGTGTCGATGCGGTCCGGGTCGTAACCCTTCCCGTTGATGTATCCCTGCGGAGAGGCGCTCGTCTCGTCCATCTTCAGCTCGAAGCTCCGTTCCACGGTGGCCCTCCGTGGCGTCGGCAGCGAGGCGAGCGTGGCGGGAACCCTGCTTGAGTCATGGACCCGGGCGCCGACGTCGAACCGCATCACCTGTCCGACCTCCTCGACCGGACCCGGCCCCAGCAGGTTCTTCAGCACGAGCTGGGTGCCCGGCCGGTACTGGGCGAAGTCGATGACGAGGTCGGCGCGTTCACCGGGGGAGAGCAGAAGCTGTGTGGCCGTGGCCGGCCTCGCCAGCAGCCCGCCGTCGGAGCCGATCTGGGTCATCGCGCTGCCGTCGGAGAGCTGAAGCGCGAAGATACGCAGATTGCAGGAGTTGACGAGCCGGAAGCGGTACTTGCGTCCCTTGACCTTCAGTACGGGCCAGGGCCTGCCGTTGACCAGGATCGTGGTCCGGTTGAAGGCGTCGTCCATCTCGTAGACGAGTTGGGCGTCCGCGTCGAACCGCGCGTCGCGCAGGACCAGCGGCACCTCGAACTCACCGGACGGCAGCCCGAGCGCGTCCTCCGTGTCGTCGCCCAGCAGATAGACGTTGGAGAGTCCGCGATAGACATGCTCGGACTCCATGTGGTGGGCGTGGTCGTGCATCCACAGAGTGGCGCCCGGCTGGGAGTTGGCGTACGTGTACGTCCTGGTGGCGCCCGGGGCGATCGTGTCCATCGCGCCGCCGTCGTCGGCGGTCGGGTTGTTGCCGCCGTGGAGATGCACCGAGGTCGGCATGGACAGCGAGTTGACCTGCTTGACCACCACGGTCCGCCCGGAGCGGGCCCGTATCGTCGGCCCGGGGAAGGAGCCGTTGTAGGTGAGCAGTTCCGTGGTGGTGCCCGGCAGGATCTCGCGCCGCGCCTTGGCCATCACCACCGAGTAGTAGTCCGTGGTCGCCGATCTGCGGACCGGCGCGAGCACCGGTGGCCGGGTGAGGGGCACGCTGAACGGGGTAACAGGAGCGGCGGGTACGGCTGCCGCCGCTGCCGTACCGCGCGTGCCGCGGCCGCTGAGCGCCTGTGCCGTCCAGCCTGTGGCGCCGGTGACGCCGAGGGCTCCCGCGGTGAGTCCGATCCGTATCGCATGACGACGAGAGAACACTGGGAAATCCTTCCGGGATTCCGGGGAAAAGGAGTCGGTCCCCGTTCCGATCGCGGGGATGCTACCTAGCCCAAAGTGCTCGCCGGTCGGGATCGGTTCCGCGCGGGCGGTTCTCATGGTGTTTGTGCCGTCTATCGCCGGATAGGGACCCAGCGCCGGTCCAGTACGGTTCCAGGACAGGTCCAGCGCCGGTCCAGCCGGGATCCAGCGGGGGTCGAGCGGAGATCCAGCGCTTCTCGATCCGGATTCTCCCGGGGATTCGCGGGGCGCCGTAATCAAGCCGCCGTAATGCCTTGACGCCGTAATACGGAAAATGCCGAAAATTCTCGGGGGCGCGGGAATCGGTCCTACCGGCGGAAGGTGCCTTTCTCCAGCCGGTCCAGTGTGCGCAGCCCGCGCTCGGTCACATCGTGTTCGCCATGGGCCGGTCCGTACGCCAGACAGCTCGCGGCGTCCAGCGCCGCCAGACACGGCAGGGCATGGCGTTCGGTCTCGGTCAGCGGGCGGCCGTAGCCCTGGAAGAAGGCGGTGCGCAGATCGTCACGGTCCTGCCAGGGGCCGCAGGCCAGCCGTACGAAGTCCTGGACGGCCGGGGCGTACCGGGACCGCTCGAAGTCGATCATGGCCAGCCGCCCGGTCCGGGACCCGGCCCCGGACCCGGCCCCGGACCAGAGAACATTGCGCTCCTGCGCGTCGCCGTGGATATGGCCCGGGGCGAGCAGGTCGGTCAGTTTCAGCAGATGCCCGGCCGCATGGCGGACGAGCGCGCGCCGGTCTCCCGAGAGCAGGCCGCCCGCGCGCGCGAGGTGCTTCTCGGCGGCGGCGGCCGTGCGCTCGGCCGCCGCCGCTGCCGCCCGGCGCCCCTGCGCGGGCATCTTCTCCGTACCGTGCAGCCGCCGCAGCAGCGTGCCGAACTGCCGGTGCGCGGCCCGGTGTTCCGGGACGGTGAGGGTGAGCCGGGAGACCGGCGCGCCGGGTACGGCGGTCAGCAGCAGCGCCAGCCGGCGGGCGTCGGTGTCCACGAGGCGCGGGGCGTGGCCGTACCCCAGCGCGGGTACCGCGGACTGGTATCCGAAGGTCTCGCGCTCGTAGAACTCCGGAGTCGGCGACTGCTTGACGAAGAAGCGCCGGCCGCTGCCGTCGGTGAGATCCCACACCCGGGAGTTCTCCCTGGGATGCGAGGCGTCCCGCACGGCGGAGAGGGGGCCGACGGCATGCTCCGCCCAGGTCCGCAGCGACGGCGGCAGGGGTTTGGCAGGGCGCATAATTCCTCCGGACACACGGACGGCAGGGGCTGGCGCCCGGAGAACGGACCTGATCAAGGGCCTGTCACGGGGCATGCCGGGGGAATCATAGAACACACGTTCGATCCTGCTCGACGACACGCCGACGACACACCGACGGCGCGGCGGGGCGCGGGAACGACCGGCGCCCGGTCTCCTTCCGCTGGAGACCGGGCGCCGGCCGAGCCGTCGGGTGCCTGTCGCTTCCGGCCGGATCCGTGGACGGCAAGATCCAAACGAGAGGCCCTAGGTGTATTGACCCGCAGGGTTGTTGACTCGGGTGATGGGTGGGTGGCCTCCGAGTGCGGTGTGGCAGCGGTGGTGGTTGTAGGTGTGGAGGAAGTCTGTCAGGGCCTGGGTTCGCTCGTGGTTGCTGGTGTAGGGCCGGATGTAGGCCCATTCGTCGAGCAGGGTGCGGTTGAAGCGTTCGACCTTGCCGTTGGTCTGGGGCCGGTAGGCGCGGGTGAGCTTGCCGGCCGCACCGAGGTCGGCGAGCGCCTGCTGCCAGGCAAAGCTCTTGCGGTAGGGCCAGGCGTTGTCGGTCAGGACGCGTTCGATCCGGTCGATGCCCGCGGTGTGGAAGAAGGCTGCCGCCCGGCGGAGAAAGGCGGCGCAGGTGGCGGCCTTCTCGTCGTCGTGGATTTCGCTGTAGGCGAGCCGGCTGTGGTCGTCGACGGCGGAGTGGACGTAGTCGTAGCCCATGCCGGCGCGGGTGGCGCGGCCGGCCTGGCGGCCCAGGACCCTGTGGCCGCCCCCGTCGGGAATCCGGCCGAGTTTCTTGACGTCGACGTGGACCAGTTCGCCGGGCCTGTCACGTTCGTAGCGGCGGATGACCTGGCCGGTGGGCCGGTCCAGGAATGCCAGGCGGTTCAGGCCGTGTCGGGTCAGGATGCGGTGGACGGTCGAGGCGGGCAGGCCCAGGGCCGGGCCGAGGCGGGCGGGACCGAGTTTGCGTTCCCGGCGGAGCATGCACACCCGGGCTTCCGTCTCTGGCGGGGTGCGGTGCGGTGTCGTCCTGGGCCGGCTGGACCGGTCGTGCAGGCCCTGGTCGCCCTCGGCCCGCCAACGGCGGATCCACTTGTGGGCCGTGGCGCGCGAGATACCCATCTCGGCCGCCACATGGGCGACCGGGCGGCCTGCGCAGACGCGTTCGACCAGCAGCCGCCTGCCATGAACGGTCAGCCGGGCATTACGGTGGGACACGAAGACCTCCGTGTGGTGCAGTCCTAGACAGCTCCACCACACCGGAGGTCTTCGCCATGATCAAGCCCGGCCAGTGTCAACAACGCTCGTGATCAATACACCTAGCTCGGGGGCATCAGCACGGTGTCGATCACGTACACGTTGGCGTTCTTGGTCCGGACGTCACCACAGACGATGTTCGTCGTCCCGTTGACCTTGAACGAGTCACCCGAGCCCGATGTGGTGAGCGTGCCGCCCTCCAGGGTCTTGAAGACACCGTTCGGGAGCTGGTCGGGGGCGACCTTCTTCTCCGTCACGTGGTAGTTCAGGACCTTTCTGAGCTGGGCCTCGTTGTCGCGGATCCCGTCGAGCTGCGCCTTGGAGAGCTTGGCGAAGGCGTCGTTGGTCGGGGCGAAGACGGTGATGTCCTTCGTGGTGTTCAGCTTGTCGACCAGTCCGGCCTTCTTCACCAGGGCGACGAAGGTGGAGAGATGTGTGTTCTCCGCCAGCGCGGTGGCGACAGGCTGGGCCGCCATTCTGGAGAAGCTGCCACCGATGCCCTTGCGCAGCAGTGACGAGCACCCCGGACCGAAGGGGACGGCCGCCCCGGCGGACGTGGACGTGCTGGGCGAGGCCGAGGGAGAGGTGCTCGGTGAGGTGGACGGGCTCGGCGAGGTGGATGTGCTGGGTGACGCCGACGTACCGGTCGATGTGGGTGTGCTCGGCGTCGGGGCGGCGAAGGCCTGAGGAGCCATGACTCCCAGCGAGAGCGGGAGGGTGATCGCGGCGGCGGTGGACATGGCTGTGGTGCGGAGACGGGTGCGGTTCATGGTTCGATTCCTCTTCCTGTGGGAGGAGGGGCCCCGGCTCGGGCCCGGAGGCGTCGACGCGGCTGGATCGGCGGGTCCTGAGACGAGATGGCCCGGGGAGTGCCGGGCGGGGCGCTCTCACCCGGCCGGCCTGCGTTCCTGCCGTTCGACGATTCCTGTCGGTCGACCCTGCTCGGTTCGTTCGACGCTCGGTTCGTTCGACCCTGGTCGGTCCTGGATCGCTTCGGTCCTGGACCGCTCTCGTTCGGTCTTGGCCCGGCCCTGACCGGCCGGTCCGTTCCTCCGTTCGGTCCTGGTGATCGATCGAGCCGCCCGTAAAGCGTAGTCATACCTCCAGGAGCTCAGCATCTCGGGCGGAACGCGCTGTTCACTGCTATGGGACGCTCGGTCACCGCCGTTGCGCCGCAGGTCCGCGGCGGTCCGGCCGCCGCCGACAGCCGCCGCGCCCGCCACTCGATCGGCTCCGGCGTGTCAGGAGCCCGCCAGTCGGGTGGCCGATAGCGTCAAAAGATGTCCGACCTCATCTATGTCGTGGTCACCCTCGCGGTCTTCGCGCTGATCGGTCTGGTGGGGAAGGGGGTGGGCCGGCTGTGACCGTCGAGAACATCGTCGGACTGACCGTCGCCGTGCTTCTCGTCGTCCACCTCGTGTTCTGTCTGCTCTTTCCCGAGCGTTTCTAGCCTCTCCCACCAGAGGAAGGCCCAGGAAAGGTCCTCCATGAACGACACGCTCGCGGGGTGGCTTCAGATTCTCGCCCTCGTGGCGGCGCTCGCCCTCTCCTTCCGGCCGCTGGGCGACTACATGGCGTACGTCCTGACCTCGCCCCGGCACTGGCGGCTGGAGCGGCTGATCTACCGTCTCGGCGGAGTCTCCGGGGACGCCGACCAGACCTGGACCGCTTTCCTTCGCAGTGTGCTCGCCTTCTCGCTTGTCTCCGTACTGTTCCTGTACGGATTTCTTCGCCTCCAGAACCACTTCGTGCTCGCTCTCGGTACGCCGGCCATGGACGCCGACCAGTCGTTCAACACGGCCGTCTCCTTCGTGACGAATACGAACTGGCAGTCGTACTCGGGTGAGTCCGCACTGGGGCATTTTGTCCAGATGGCGGGGCTCGCGGTGCAGAACTTCGTCTCCGCCGCCGTCGGAATCGCCGTGGTGGCCGCCCTGATCCGGGGATTCACCCGTCAGAAGACCGACCGGGTCGGCAATTTCTGGGTGGACCTCACCAGGATCGTGCTGCGCGTACTGCTGCCCGTCTGCGTGGTCTTCGCGATCGTGCTGGTGGCGTCGGGGGTGGTGCAGAACTTCCACGGGCCCCATGCGGTCCATACGCTCGCGGGCTCCACCCAGAGCATCCCCGGTGGTCCGGTCGCCTCGCAGGAAGTCATCAAGGAGCTGGGCACCAACGGCGGCGGTTTCTACAACGCCAACTCCGCCCATCCCTTCGAGAACCCGACCGGTTTCACCAACTGGCTGGAGATCTATCTGCTGCTGGTGATCGCCGTCTCGCTGCCGCGCACCTTCGGCACGATGGCCGGCGACCGGCGCCAGGGATACGCGATCGTCGGCGTGATGGCCCTGATCTGGGCAGCCTCCGTCGCCATCGTCACGGCCAACGAGCTGCACAGCGTGAGCAGTACGGCGGGCCACACGGCCGGCGGAATGATGGAGGGCAAGGAGCAGCGCTTCGGTATCTGGTCCTCGGCGCTCTTCGCGGTGTCCACCACGCTGACGTCCTGCGGGGCCGTCAACTCCTTCCACGACTCGTACACACCGGGCGGCGGCGGGATGACGATCTTCAATATGATGCTCGGCGAAATCGCGCCGGGCGGTGCGGGATCCGGGCTCTACGGCATCCTCGTCCTGGCGGTCGTGGCCGTCTTCGTGGCGGGGCTGATGGTCGGCCGTACGCCCGAGTATCTGGGCAAGAAGCTGCGCGGCCGGCAGATGAAGTTCGCCTCGCTCTATATCCTCACCACCCCCGCCGTGGTGCTGACCGGGGCGGGGATCGCCATGGCGCTGCCGGGGGAGCGGGCGGCGATGCTCAATCCGGGGCCGCACGGCTTCTCCGAAGTGCTCTACGCGTTCACCTCGGCCGCCAACAACAACGGCTCGGCCTTCGCGGGACTCTCCGCCGACACCGTCTGGTACAACACCGCCCTCGGTCTGGCGATGCTCATCGGCCGCTTCCTGCCCATGGTGTTCATCCTGGCGCTCGCCGGATCCCTGGCCGCCGAGCAGCCGGTGCCCGTCAACGCGGGGACGCTGCCCACGCATCGGCCGCTCTTCGTCGGCCTGCTCACCGGGGTGATCCTCATCGTCGTCGGCCTCACCTACTTCCCCGCGCTCGCGCTGGGCCCGCTCGCGGAAGGGCTGCGCTGATGCCCAGGAACCCGGACCCGCTCGCGCCGAACAAGCGCCGTATCTCCGGCGGGCTGCTCGACCCCGGACAACTGGTCACCTCGTTCCCCGACGCGCTGCGCAAGCTCGATCCCCGGGTCATGTTCCACAACCCCGTGATGTTCGTCGTGGAGGTGGGCGCGGTACTGACCACTCTCTCGGCGATCAGGAATCCCAGCGTCTTCGCCTGGGTGATCACCGTCTGGCTGTGGCTGACGACGGTCTTCGCCAATCTCTCCGAGGCCGTCGCCGAAGGCCGGGGCAAGGCACAGGCCGAGACTCTGCGCCGGACGAAGACGGACACCGTGGCGCGCCGGCTCCCCGGCGGCTGGCGGCCCGGCACACAGGAGCCGGAGGAGGAGCGGGTGTCGGCCACACAACTGCGGCTCGGCGATCATGTGGTCGTGGAGGCCGGCCAGATCATCCCGGGCGACGGCGATGTGGTCGAGGGCGTCGCGAGTGTGGACGAGTCGGCGATCACGGGGGAGTCGGCACCGGTCATCCGTGAATCGGGCGGGGACCGCTCGGCCGTGACCGGCGGTACGAAGGTGCTGTCCGACCGTATCGTCGTACGGATCACCTCCAAGCCCGGTGAGACCTTTATCGACCGGATGATCGCACTGGTCGAGGGCGCGGCCCGGCAGAAGACCCCCAACGAGATCGCGCTGAACATCCTGCTCGCCTCGCTGACGATCGTCTTCCTGATCGCGGTGGTGACCCTTCAACCGTTCGCGTTGTTCGCGCACGCAGAACAGTCGATCGTCATCCTGATCGCCCTGGTGGTGGCGCTGATCCCCACCACCATCGGAGCTCTGCTCTCGGCGATCGGGATCGCGGGGATGGACCGGCTCGTGCAGCGCAATGTACTGGCCATGTCGGGCCGTGCGGTCGAGGCGGCCGGTGATGTCAACACCCTTCTGCTCGACAAGACGGGCACGATCACCCTGGGCAACCGCCAGGCCGCCGAGTTTCTGCCGGTGGAGGGCGTCGGCGTCGAGGAACTGGCCGACGCCGCCCAGCTGTCGTCGATCGTGGACGAGACACCGGAGGGCCGTTCCATCGTCGTGCTCGCCAAGGAGCGGTACGCACTGCGCGGCCGGGAGGAAGGCGAGCTGGCTGGCGCCGAGTTCGTACCGTTCACCGCGCAGAGCCGGATGAGCGGGGTCGATCTGACCCTCCCGGACGGCAGCCGCTCACTGCGCAAGGGGGCGGCCGCGGCGGTGATGCGGTGGGTGCGTGAGAACGGCGGGCAGGCCGTCTCCGGAGGCGGCGGGACGACCGGTACCGCCATCAGCGCGGCGGGCGGGATCGTGGACGCCATCTCGGCGAGCGGCGGTACCCCGCTGGTCGTCGCCGAGACGACGGTGCGGGGTGGTGTCCGCGGCGCGCGGGTGCTGGGGGTCGTCCATCTCAAGGACGTGGTCAAGGCGGGGATGCGGGAGCGCTTCGACGAACTGCGCCGTATGGGGATCAAGACCGTCATGATCACCGGCGACAATCCGCTGACCGCGCGGGCGATCGCGGAGGAGGCGGGGGTGGACGACTTTCTCGCCGAGGCCACTCCCGAGGACAAGATGGCGCTCATCAGAAGGGAGCAGGGCGGCGGAAAGCTGGTCGCGATGACGGGGGACGGTACGAACGACGCCCCGGCGCTGGCCCAGGCGGATGTGGGTGTGGCCATGAACACCGGTACGTCGGCGGCCAAGGAGGCCGGGAACATGGTGGACCTGGACTCCAACCCGACGAAGCTGATCGAGATCGTCGCGATCGGCAAGCAGTTGCTGATCACGCGCGGTGCGCTGACGACGTTCTCGATCGCCAATGACGTGGCGAAGTACTTCGCGATCATCCCCGCGATGTTCGCCGTAGTCTATCCGGGGCTCGACGACCTCAACATCATGCGGCTGCACAGCCCGGAGTCCGCGATCTCCTCCGCGATCATCTTCAACGCGCTGATCATCGTGGCGCTGATCCCGCTGGCCCTGCGGGGGGTCCGTTACCGCCCGTCGTCGGCGTCCGCGCTGCTGAGGCGCAATATCTGGCTGTACGGACTGGGCGGGCTGATTCTGCCGTTCGTGGGGATCAAGGTGATCGATCTGATCATCCAGTTCATTCCCGGCCTGGGCTGACCGGCGAGAAGCGAACGGTGAGGAACCACCGGCCATCGGGAGCGGTGAGGAACCACCGGCCATCGGCGAGAGGCCGACCGACGAGAAGGTGACTGCCATGCCTCTGTCTCTCCGTACCCGTACTCTCCTGCGCCACCATCTGTCGGCGCTGCGGATACTGCTCGTCCTCAGCGTGATCACCGGGCTCTGCTATCCGCTGGTGATCACGGGTATCGCCCAGGCGGCCTTCCCCTCCCAGGCCAACGGCTCGCTGCTCGGCGGGAACGGCGGGGCGACGGGGTCCCGTCTGATCGGTCAGAACTTCGATCTGCCGAAGCGGGACGGGGGGCCGGGCGGGCCGGACCCCAAGTGGTTCCAGCCCCGCCCCTCGGCGGCGGGCCCCTCGGGATACGACCCGACCAGCTCGGGCGCCTCCAATCTGGGGCCCGACAATCCGGTCCTGATCAGGATGATCAAGGAGCGCAGGGCCGCGGTGGCCGCCTTCGACGGTGTACGGCCGAGCAGCGTGCCCGTCGACGCGCTCACCGCCTCGGGCTCGGGACTCGATCCGCATATCTCGCGCGCGTACGCGAACCAGCAGATCGACCGGGTGGCCGGGGTGCGCGGACTGAACCCGGCGATGGTACGGAAGCTGGTCGCCGCTCATACCGAGGGCCGCGGCGGCGGCTTTCTCGGGCACGGGGACGCCGTGAATGTGGTGGAGCTGAACCGGGATCTGGCCGGAGTGCGCTGACCGGCCCGGGGCGGGGCGGCCCGGGGCGGAGGCGGTGTGCGGAGGGGAGCTGTGGGTGTCCGGCGATCGGTGGATGTCTCGGGACGGATCTACTGGTCGCGGGGCTCCTGCGACTGGTCCTCCCTCTCCCCCTGCTCCTGCTCCTGCTTTGGGTGTTGTTGTGGCTGTTGCTTCGGCTTCCGTGCCGCGCCGTCGCGTTTCAGGGTCAGTACGAGCCCGCTCGCCCAGCCGATCGGCTGAAGGGCCCAGAAACTCACCACCCGGTAAAGAAGCGTCACCGCGATCGCCTGTTCGGCGCGCATCCCGTAGAGAACGAGCAGCGCCGTAAGGCTCGTCTCGACCACGCCGAGACCTCCCGGTGTAAGGCGCAGGCTGCCCGCGAACTGTGTCAGCCCGTACGCCACGATGATTCCCGGCCATGGAACCTGGATTCCGAGACTCCATGTGGCGGCGATCAGACAGCCCAGATCGAAGCCCCAGTTGAGGAGTGCCAAAAGGAACGGCCAGACCCAGGGACGTACCCCCGGCCGCGTACTGTGGATCTGGCGGCCCAAGCGGGTCAGTGACTCCTCGATGTCGAAGAGCCGCCGGGACCGCAGACCGACGCGTCGCCAGATACGCCACACGCGCCGTCGCACCCGGGGAAACCGGGACAGGCCGATCGCCGCGCCCACCACCACGACCGCGAGGACGAGCAGACCGACGACCAGCGGCAGTGCCCCTGCGACAGGTCCCGCCGAACCGCTCGCCAGCACGCCGGCCAACAGCAGTACGAGCAGACTCAGCGCGGACAGCAGCCCCGAGAGCGCCAGTACGGTCCCCGCGAGTACCTGCCCCACTCCCCAGCGGCGCAGCTTCCTGAACACCCACGCCACAGCGAACGCCGCTCCGCCCGGCAGCGCCCCGGCGATGGCGTTGGCCGTCAGCACGATGGCGGAGACCCCCCACAACCGCAGCCGCGCCCCGCCCGCGCGCAACAGCCACTGCTGAAGCATCGCCACACAGAGCAGGGAGGTCGCCTCGAACGCGGCGGCCAGGACGAGCCGTGACGGACGCACATGTCTGATGAGGCCGACAGCCGTGACCAGTTCGTGACGCCGGGTGACTGCGACGACCACGGCCGCGGCGACGAGAACGGCGGCCACCACCCACCAGATGGGCCGCACTCCCGGGGGCGCCGCAGGCTCCGGCCCCTCGTTCTCCCCCTGCTGATCCCGCCCCCGCTGGTGGGCCTCCACGGTGCCCACGATACGGCGTGCGGGGGCGTTGCTCCTGCGTACTGGGGCACTCAACACCATCTGCCCTACCCGGCGCACACGTTTCGACAGAGATCGTCTCAGCTAGTACCTTCAGTCCCCGAGGTAAACGAATCGACCTGTTGGAGTACCGTGTCCACGTACGTACAGGCCACTGCCACCACCGCGAACTCGCTGCCCCTCGAGTGGATGTGGTGGCGCCGGGTAGGGTAGTTGCGTAAGCAACCAACCCGTCCCCAGGCTCGGCGTTCCGGCTCCTGTCAGACCATCAGGAGCCGGTCACGCCGTGCTCGCCGAGCAGGCGCCTCAGACTCTCCACCTCTGCCATGGAGCCGAGGCTCTGGTAGATGGTCACTGCCTCATCACCATACCGGCGTGCGAGACCGATGCTGTGCGAGGACAGCGCCATCCGCGCGAGGCCCGCGAGCGCGCGTGCGGAGCCAAGAGGGAAGCCGATACTCCGGGCCATGTCCAGGGCCTGTTCATAAGCCGCACGTGCGGCGCCGAGCCGTCCCGACTCGCGCTGGACATCGGCCACGCCGACGAGCGCGCGCTGACGGTCGAACGGACTGTCGATCCTGCGGGCGACTTCTTCCGCCCTGGTGAAGTGCAGCAGGGCCTCGCCTCTTCGGCCCGCCTCCGCGTATGTCGTGCCCAGGCTGATCAGTACGTGGACCTCGCCCGAACTGTCACCACTGGCCCGTCTGGTGCGCAGAGCTCTCCGGAAGTACGCGAGTGCGGTGTCGGTCTGCCCCCTGGCCTGGTGGATGGATCCGAGATTGGCGTCGAGGATGGCGAACTCCTGACGGCCGCCGCTTCGCTCCGCGAGGGCCCGGGACCGTTCGTAGTAATTGCCGGCGTCCTCATAACGTCCTTGCAGATATGATAATTCGCCCAAATTGTTCATGGCTTTGACCTGGCCCAACAGATCGCCGAGTTCCCGGTGGATGTCGAACATCATCCGGACCTTGTGCCGGGCCTCGTCGTACCGTCCGGCGTAATGCAGCGCTACGCCCTGGATGTTGAGGCACTCGGCTTCGCCGTGCGGGTCGAGAAACTCCCGGTACAGGTCCAATGCGACGTCCAGCAGGCCCAGGGCCGTCTCGCCCTGGCCCGCCGCGAGATGGGCGCGGCCCGACTGGAGGAGGGCATCGGCCCGGCCGTGCGAGTCGTTGAGAGTCTGGAACAGGGCCAGAGCCTCCGTCGCGCAGCGCAGGGCCTCGTCGTGGTCCAGTCGGGCGAGTACGTCCGCGTGCTCGGTCAGTGCTCTGGCCAGGGCGGCCCGGTCGGCGCTTGCGTCGGTGCTCGCGCGGAGGGCCGATACGGCCGCGCCGTACAGTTCCGCCGCGATGTCCCACGTACCCCAGCGTTTGAGTGAGGTCGCCAGGACATGCGGGAACAGGGCCGCGTACGCCGGGGCCTCGGCGGCGGCGTGGCGGGCGGTCGCCAGGAGGTTGGCGCGTTCCACGGTGAGCCATACCGACGCCTCGTCCGTGTCGGTGAACCGACGCGCGTACGGGGATTCCTGGTCCGGCCGCAGCGCGAGCCTGCGCCGGTGGGGATGGACGAGACCGTCCGCGCGGTGGGCGGAGGTGAGGTAGTACGCGAAGAGCCGGCCGGCCGCCTCGTGGCGCGTGGACTCAGCCTCCGTCCGGGCGCCGGCCTGAAGACCGAAGGCGCGGGCCAGATCATGGAGCCGGTAGCGGTCGTGGATCGGCTCTTCGAGCAGATGGACGTCGTGGAGTTCGTCGACCGCCTTGCGGATTCGCGTGACGTCCGAGTCCACGAGCGCCGCCGCCGCGTCCACCGTCAGATCGGGGCCCGGGTGCAGTGCCAGCCGGTGGAACAACTCCTGGGCCGGAGCGCTCAGTTCCTCGTAGGTGAACCGGAACACCGAGGCCACGGCGTCGTCGAACTCGTCCAGCCGGTCGGTCGCCCGAGCGAGGCGGTCGAGCAGATGCCGTAGGTCCCAGGAGTCCCGGTGCCGGAAGCGGCTCGCCAGCAGTTGCAGCGCCAGCGGGTGCCGGTCGCATGCCGCGACGACCTGTCGCAGGGCCGCCGGGTCGGCCGACACCCGGGCGGGGCCCGCGATCCGGGTGAAGAGCGCGGTGGCCTCGGCCTCGGACAGCACGTCCACGAAGACGGGGGTGGCTCCCGCGAGGCCCGTCAGCCGGTTCCTGCTGGTCACGATCGCTCGGCAGGTGGGAGCCCCGGGCAGCAGCGGGCTGACCTGGGCGACGTCCCGGGCGTTGTCGAGGACCACGAGCGCACGGCGACGCGCGGTCCACTCCCGCCATCGTGCCGCGCGCTCGTCGAGCGAGTCGGGCAGTTCCTCGTGCGAACCGGAAGCGTGGAGCAGCACACCGAGTGCCTCGGCCGGGTCGTAGGGCTGCTGGCCGCTGTAGGCGCGCAGGTCGACGTAGAACAGTCCGTCGGGGTACGACGAACGCAGCCGGTGCGCGGCGTGGATGGCCAGTGCCGTCTTGCCGATTCCCGGCATTCCGTGCACGACGGTCAAGGGCAGAGCGGTCACCGCGCGGTCCTCGTCCCCGGACGCGGGGCCCACCCCCGCCGTCGGGCCGGGGGCTGTGTCGGGGGCGGTGTCGGGCGCGCCGGACAGGGAGTCTGCCAGGGGGTCCGCTGCGGAGCGGGGGTCCGCTCCGGAGCCCTTGAGCAGGCTCCGCAGTTCGCTCGCGCGGCCGGTGAAGTCCCGTGTGTCGCGCGGAAGGTTGTCCCGTGGTTCCGGTTCCTCCGGCGCGGCTGTCACCACCACGGATCCGCCCGGTCCGCCCCGCGCTCCTTCGGCCTCGGATCCGGTCTCCAACGTACGGTCCTGGTCGAGAATCCGCAGATGAAGCTCCTGAAGCTCCGCTCCAGGCTCGATCCCCTGGTCCTCGTGCAGTTGTCGGCGCGTGGAGCGGTAGAGGGAGAGCGCCTCGGCCGGCCGGCCCGAGCGGTACAGCGCCAGCATCAGCGAGGCGATCACCCGCTGGGCGAGCGGATTCTCCGCGACCAGCTCGTGCAGTTCGCCGATGAGATCCGCGTGCCGCCCCAGCTCCAGCTCCAGCCGGATCCGTTCCTCCCGTACCCGGCGGTGGTCCTCGATCAGCCGGGCGCGCGCCGAGGTCGCCCAGGCGCTGGTGAACTCGGCCAGTGGCTCGCCCCGCCAGGTGGCTTCGGCGGTGTGCAGCAGACCGAGGGCCAGATCCCGCTCGCCCCGCTCGGCCGCCGCCCCCGCCTCCTTGCGCAGTCGCTGGAAGCGCAGCAGATCGATGTCCTCGGGATCGGCGAGGAGCTGGTACCGCCGTGGCGAGGGCGTGTCCACCCGGGCCAGATCACCGACGGTCTCGCGCAGCCGTCCCCGTATTCGCGACAGATAGGTCTGCAGTGTGTCCAGGACGCTGAGAGGCGGATCGCCGTCCCAGACACGCTCGATCAGCGTGTCGACCGGGACCGGTTCGCCCCGGGCGTGGACCAGCACGGCCAGCACACAGCGCTCTTTCACCGTACCGATCTTGAACTGCCTTCCTCCGTGCCACAGTTCAAGAGGTCCCAGAGCAAGAAGGTCCACCATCGCCCCCGATGGGTGCGCTTCTTCCTGCCGTATCCGGCAGAGCCCGCACATCTGCGCGTAACTCCACCCACTTTCGCCGTAGCGCCAGGGGGAGCGGACAGCCGCGCATGGAAGCGCGGCGGGCGCACGGCTCCGGCGGCGGGCGCACGGCCCCCGGGACAGTGGTCGCACGGCGTCGACCGAGGGCGCGGAGTGCCGCTCCGGTCCCGAGCTCCGCCCCGCGCCCGGCCCCGAGCCCCGCCCCGCTCCGGCCTTGAGCCCCGTTCCGCGCGGCCCCGCTCCGGCTCCGAGCACCGCCCTGCGCCCCGCCCCGCTCCCGCCGCACGTGGAGTGCAGGATTCCCGCAAGCCCGCCGTCCACCCGCCGGGGGACCTCTGTCTCTGGGCCGTGAATCCTCGCGGCCCAGCCGGCCGACGCATCGGCCGGAGCGGAGTTACGGGGGACGGAAACGATGAGTGTGACAAGTCTGGAAGCGCACTGGCCTCCTGTGCCGGTGCGTCTGGACGTCGAACGCTGGGCCACGCGCCGGATCCGCAGGAGGGTTCTGGCCGTGGTCCACACGGTGACCGCCGGGCAGCGGCTGCTCGACGTGATCCGGCTGCTGGAGGGTGACGCGCGGGTGCAGGTGTTCTTCACCTCCGCGCCCGATGTCTTCAGCAACGGTGTGGCCTCCTTCCTGGAGGAGCTGAAGGGGCTGGTACTGCCGTGGAGCCAGGCCGTACAGCTCTCGTTCGATCTCGCGCTGGCCGCCGCCCATGGCAGCCTGCACGAACTGCACGCCCCGGTGATCGTGCTGCCGCACGGCGCCGGACACAACAAGATCACTCCCGGTGGACGGCGCGGGCGCCAGGTGGCGGAGCGCGGGGTGTACGGACTGAGCAGGCAGCGGCTGATCAGGGACGGCACGGTGGTGGCCGAGTCGATCGTCCTGGCGCACGAGGAGGAGTTGGCCCGCCTCGGCCGTGAGTGCCCCGAGGCGCTGCCCGCCGCGGAAGTGGTCGGTGATCCGTGCTTCGACCGTATGATCGCGAGCCTGCCCTCGCGGGCGCTCTACCGTGAGTCCCTGGGCGTCAGGGGCCATCAGCGGCTGGTGCTCGCCTGCTCCACCTGGGGCCCGCATTCGCTGCTGGGACAGGGGACGGAACTGCTGGAGCGGCTGGTCACGGAGCTGCCCAGGGATGAGTTCCGGGTCGCCGCCCTGCTGCATCCGAATGTGTGGAACGCCCACGGCGAGTGGCAGATCCGCAGCTGGCTGGCCGGACTCGCCCGCGCGGGGCTCATCGTGATGAGCCAGTACGGCGACTGGGTGGGGGCGGTCGCCGCCGCCGACTACATCGTGGGCGACCACGGTTCCATCTGCCTGTACGGCACGATGACCGGCGCTCCCGTACTGATGGCCGGCTTCTCCGATCCGGATCTGGATCCCGGATCACCGATGGCCGAGCTGCGGTCCTTCGCGCCCCGGCTCCGCGACCGTCCGCTGCGCAGACAGCTCGACCGCAGCTCGGCCACGTACCGCGCGCGGCAGTACGAACAGGTCGCGGCGCGGATCACTTCGGAACCCGGCCGGTTCGCCCGGAAGATGCGCGCGCTGATCTACCGGAAACTGCGGCTGCGCGCGCCCGCCGTACGGCCGACCACCGAACCCGCGCGACTGCCGGTCACGTTGCGGTACGACGAGCCGGGCAGCGTGGCGTCATGACGGGGCCGATGGGGCCGATGGGGCTGACAGGGTGGCCAGGGCCGATGGGGCTGACGGGGTGGACAGGGGCGATGAGGCTGACGAGGCTGACGGGGCTGACGGTGGTTGTCTCGGAGACCGTGGTCGTCCCGGCGACGGTGTCCGGGACGGTGGTGTCCGGGACGGTGGTGTTCGAGGCCGTGCGTCATATCCGTGTGGCGCTGGTGCACCCCGACACGGGTGCACCGGTCGTGGACGAACATCTGCGCGTCGGGCTTCCGGCGCCCGGACCGTGGCCCCTGCTCGCCGACGTACTGCTGAGTGACGGCGAAGGGGCCCGGGGTGTCACGGAGCCGCGTACGGTGCGGTCCCGCCTGGCGGAGTCGGCCGAATGCCATCCGGGCGCGCTGGTGGTGGGGGTGCGCCTCGGTTCCGTGTGCCGGCTGCGGGTCGGGCCCGGCGGCACCGAACTGACGCTGAGAGCACCACGGGCGGTGTCGGCACCGCCCTGGGGGGTCTGGGCCTCGCTGGCCCACACCTGGCTGGTGGCGGGGCTGCCCTGGGCGGAGCTGGCGTCGGCGACCGTACGACTCCTGCCGCCACGCTCCTGTCAGTCACCCGGAGATTCGTCCGTCCGTTCGTCCGACCGTTTATCCGACTGCTCGTCCGACTGCTTGTCCGACCGCGCCTCCGATTGCTCGTCTGATCGCACCTCCGACCGCACCTCCGGGTGTGCCTACGGTTGCTCCTCCGACCGTGCCCCGGGCGGCGGCTGTTCCTCCAGCCGCCCGAGCGCCGCCCGTACCGTCTGCGCACTGCCCGATTCCGACCGTCCCGCCGCGGAGTAGAGATCCAGCGATTCCCGGTAGCGGTCTTTCGCGAGGTCCGGCTGCCCGCGTCGTTCGGCGAGCCCACCGAGGCTCTCCAGCGCGCGGGCGGTCTCGTAGTCGGCTCCCACGGCGCGCAGCGCGCCCAGCGCCGTGGTGAGCCGGTCCTCCGCGCGGTCGAGCCGGTCCAGGCCCAGATACGCGCGGCCGAGCAGGGTGGCCGCGCGTGCCGCGTTGTACGGATCGCCCTCGTCCCGCAGCGTGCTGTACGCGGCGTCGGCGTCGGTGGCCGCCTCCTCGTGGAGCCCTCGCGCGAGGGCGACATCGGCGAGGTTCAGCCGGGCCAGACCACCGGCCCGTGGGTCACCGCACCTGGGTAACTCCCGGGCGGCGAGCCCGAAGAACTCGGCGGCCCGGTCCAGGCGCCCGAGTCGCTGGTGCGCGAGCCCCCGGTAATTGAGCGTACGGGCGTGGCCCAGCGCGTCCCCGTCGGCGCGGAACACCTCCGCCGCCTGCTCGAACATCTCCAAGGCCCGTTCATGGCCGCCCATCCCCAACTCGCCCACCCCGCCGGAGGTGAGCATCCGGCACTCCGCCGCCCGGTTCTCCAACTGCCGTGCCGCGAGCAGCCCTTCCTCGTGGGCGGCGCGCCACTGCTCGTAGAACTTGCGGCGCAGGAAGAGCGGCCACAGCGCGTCGGTGAGCTGCCAGCCGACCGAGGGGAAACCGGCCGGGCGCGCGAGTCGGATCACCGCCATCAGATTGGGCAGTTCGCGCTCCAGCCAGTCCAGCGCGGATTCGGGGTCGTCGCCGAAGTCCGCGACGACGACCGGCTCGTTGTCGTAGTCGCGGTCCATCGTGAGGTGCTGGGGGTCGATGATCCCCTCCGCGCGTGTGGCGCTCGCGAGGTAGTGATCCGCGATACGCCGCAGGGCGGCCTCGCGCTCCGACGAGGGCTCGTCCTCGCGTGCTTTCGCGGCGGCGTGCAGCCGTACGAGCGCGTGGAAGCGGTAACGATCCTCCTCGACGCGGATCCCGCCCCTGGTGCTGGCGTCGGCGCCGGTGGCGGTGCTGGTGCTGGTGGCGGCGCGGCCTCCGGCAGGGGATTCGCCTCCGGCAGGGGATTCGCCCCCGCCGCTCGTGTCCACGAGCAGATTCGCGTCGTGCAGTACGTCGAGCAGTTCTGTCGCGTCCCCGGCCAGTACCGCGTTCGCCGCGGCGCCGCCGAACTCGGGTCCCGGGTGCAGTCCCAGCAGCCGGTAGAGCCGGGCCGCCGCGGGCGGCAGCCCCTGGTACGACAGGTCCAGCGCCGCCCGCACATTGTGGTCGCCCTCGATGGCCAGCGCTTCCAGCCGGTCGTGCTCCTCGGTCAGCGCGCGCACCATCGTGGCGATTCCGCGCCGTGGACGCGCCGCGAGCCGGGCCCCGGCGACACGGACCGCGAGCGGCAGTCCGGCACACAGCTCGACCAGGGCACGCGCCTCGTCGGGCTGCGCCGCCACCCGGCCGTCCGCGAGGGTGACCTCCAGCAGCTCGACCGCCGCTTCCGGGGCGAGAGGGCCCAGATGGACGGGGTAGCAGCCGTCGACGGTCAGTCCCGGCATCCGCCAGCGACTGGTCACGGCCGTCACATTCTGGCCGCCCAGCAGCAGCGGTCTGACCTGCGCCGCGGTGGCGGCGTCGTCGAGCAGGACGACAAGCCGTCTGCCCGCCGTCAACGACCGGTACAGCGCGGCCTGTTCGGGGAACGCCACGGGCACCTGCTGGGTCGGTACGCCCAGCGCGCGCAGAAATCCGCTGACCACCTCGGCCGGTGTCGCGGGGCCGGCCGGCGACTGGGCGCCCAGATCCGCGTAGAGCTGGCCGCCGGGGAAGTGCGAGCGCAGTGTGTGCAGCCAGGCGAGCGCGACCGCCGTCTTGCCGACCCCGCCCAGACCGCTGATCGCCGCGAGTGTGGGATGGCCCTCCTGCGCGGCGCGGGCGCGGTGGCGCTCCAGCGCGTCCAGTTCGGCCGTGCGGTCGGTGATGGCCACCGACGGCGGGAGCTGCCACGGCACATGTGGTGTGCCCGCCCCGGCCATGGACCCGGCCCCTGCCCCGGCCCCTGCCCCGGCTCCGGCCGCGGCTTCGGTACGGATGTGGATCCCGCCGTACACCGTGCCGGCCTGGATGGCGGAGCCGTACACCGTGCCGCTCAGCTCGTTGTGGTCGCGTCTCTCCTGCCCCTCTTCAGGCCCCCGCACCTGTCCCCCTCCGCACCTGTGACTACCTGTCCGACTGTCTGTCCCTGCCAATCATCCTGTCCGTACGGCCCTTCGGAATCACAACCGATCGGGAACGTGCGCTTTTGTTGGCGCTTTTGACTGCGTCGTGTCGTTGACGCGTCGACGTGCCCTCGCCGCTGGCCGGGTCCGTCAGCCGTGGTCGCCGAGCCCCGCGTCGCGGGCCAGCAGCGCCGCCTGGACGCGGTTGCCCGTGCCGAGCGCGGTCAGGATTCGGCTGACATGCGCCTTTACGGTGCTCTCACGCATCCCGAGCGCTGTCGCGATCTCCGCGTTGGAGTCACCGAGGGCCAGCCGGGCCAGTACGTCGGCCTCACGGGGCGTGAGCCGGGAGATCCTGCCGCGCGCCTCCATCGCGGCCGGGCGCGCGGCGTGGTGGTAGCGGTCGATCAGACGGCGGGCGGCGGCCGGGTGCAGCATGCCCTGGCCGGCCGCCACCACATGGACCGCCCGGATGATCTCGCGCGGATCCGTGTCCTTGAGCAGGAAGCCGTCCGCGCCGGCGGTGAGCGCGTCGTACACGTACTCGTCCAGATCGAAGGTGGTGAGGGTGATCACCCGGGGCGGAGCCGGGAGCGCGCGGAGGTGGCGGGTCGCGGTGATGCCGTCCATGCGTGGCATCCGTACGTCCACGAGGGCGACATCGACCCGGTGCCGGCCCGCCTCTTCGATGGCGGCCAGTCCGTCCGCCGCCTCGGCGACGACGGTGAGTTCCGGGTCGGTGGCCAGCAGATCGACCAGGCCGAGCCGCACCAGGGCGTCGTCGTCGGCCACCAGTACGTTGATCACGAATCGGCCACCAGGGTGTCGGCCGCGAGCGGGACACCGACCGCGAGCAGAATGTCGGCCGCGAGCGGCGCGTTGGTCATGAGCGGGGTACCAGTCGGGAGCAGGACGTCGGCCACGGGAGGGCGGCCCGGGAGAGGGCGGTCCGCGAGAGGGCGGTCCGGGAGGGATCGGCCGAGGGGACCGGCAGCCGTGCGGAGAGCCGCCAGCCGCCGCCGGTGGCACCGGCGTGCAGATGACCACCGAGCGCCGAGACCCGCTCGGCCAGACCGATCAGGCCGTAGCCACTGGTCGAACCGGGCGCGCTGTTGACGGTGCCCACGGTGTCGTCCTCCGCTTTTACGGCCGGTCCGTTGACCACTTCGACCGTTGTCGCCGGCCACCCATAGTGCACACGTACTCCGACCGTTGTTGCGTGCGCGTGTTTACGGGCGTTGGTCAGTGCCTCCCGTACGAGCCGGTGCACCGCCAGCCGGTGACTGGTGGAGGTCTTCCCGGCGTCACCGGAGATCTCCGACTCGATCCGCTGACCCGCGGCGCGTGCCTCGGCGAGCAGTTCGGCGAGATCCTGGAGCGCGGGGGCGGGTATGGCGGCCGTACGCCCTGTCGGCCGGGGCGTTTTCCTGGACGCGCCCCGAAGTGTGTCTCCGGAGGTGACTCCAGGCGCGAATCCAGGCGCGAACTCCGGCGCGACCCCAGGCCGGCCCTGGAGCGTGCCCCCAGACGTACCGTCAGCCGTGACCCCGTCGGAAGCCGCGTTTGTGGACGCTTCCCTGGCCGCGTTCCTGGCCGTGTCCATGACCCCGGGTGTCCGCCCGGTGGTCTCCCTGGTCTCCCCGATCTTCCCGGGCATCCGCGTCTCGCTGGTCTCTCCCAGCTCACCGGTCTTCACGGCACTGCTTACCCCTGCACCGCCCTCCCCGGCACCGCTCTCCCCGGGTTCGTCCGAGCGCAGCGCCCCCAGCACCTCGCGCAGATCGGCCAGCGCCTGTCCCGCCGTCCCTCGCAGCAGGGCGATCCGTGCCACGACGGCCGGTGGCAGCGTCTCCGCCTGTACCTGGAGCACCCCGGTGTGAAGCATCAGCAGGCTCAGCCGGTGGGCGAGTACGTCGTGCATCTCACGGGCGATCCGGGCCCGCTCCGCGGATCGCGCCTGTTCCGCGCGGAGTTCGCGCTCCACCCGCAACTGTTCGACCTGGTCCTTCAGCGCCTCCATCAGCCTGCGCCGGCTGCCCGCCCACATTCCGAGGGCCAGCGCCAGGCCCGCCAGTACGGGATTGCCGAAGCCGGTCCAGGTGCCGACGCGCCCTTCGAGGAGCGACTGCTCCCGGACCAGCGCGAGGGCGAGCCACGGCAGCCCGGCGGCGACGGCGATTCCCAGACACACCCACACCTCGCGCAACCGGTTGCGCGAGGCGAAGTGGTACAGCGTCACCAGGAGGGGCAGCACACAGCCCAGGGCGACCGACACCAGCGCGAGGGCCGCCACGGTGCGGGGAAGCCGATAGCGGCCGAGCGCGTAGAACGAGGCGATCACGCCCACCCAGGGCGCGGGGTCGGCCAGTGTGCCACCGGCCGACCGGAAGCCTTCCAGCAGGGACATCAGGGCGAGCGCCACCGCGGAAGGTGCCTCCACCCACATCGGAACACTGCGTCCGGGCTCGGATCTCACCTTGTCATCCTAGGGACGCGCGAAAGTGCCGTACCCCGACGAATGGGTACCGTCACCCCCGACTTTCGTCGTACACCGCCGTCGCACAACAGCCGATTTCCCGCTGTCCGGAGCTCCCTAGCGTTCTTGGCATGGCTCCTTCTCCGCCCCGCACCACAGGGCCCCGTGTTCCAGAACCCCGCACGCCGGAAGGCCGCACGCCGGGGCCTCGCACCCCGGCGGTCCCCGCGCGCCGCGCGCGTACGCCCGCTTTCGTGCGGAGCCCGGCCCGCCGGTTCGCCGACCGGCGGGTGTTCTTCGCCGAGACGTTCCGGACCTTCCGTACCACCGGGGCCGTGACCCCGAGCGGCCGGCGTCTCGCCGAGGCACTCGCCGCGCCGCTGGCGCACCCCGCCGGGCGGCCACGCGCCGTGCTCGAAGTCGGGGCGGGGACCGGCGCGGTCTCGCGGGTGCTGGCCGATCTGCTGGGCCCCGACGACACGCTGGATCTGGTCGAGTCCAACCCCCGTTTCGCGCGGGTGCTGGAGGCGGATCTGCGTACGGACCCCCGGCTGGCGGTCCACGGGGAGCGCATCGGTCTGATCGCCAAGCCGGTGGCGGAGCTCGATCCCGAGGCGCGGTACGACGTGATCGTCTCCGGGCTGCCGTTCGCCAATTTCCGCCCGGAGGAGGTCGCCGACCTGCTGACCCAGTACCTCTCGGCACTCAGACCCGGCGGGCATCTGACGTATTTCGGCTACCGCGGCACCGCGCGGCTGCGCGCGCTGACGGGGTCCTCGCGAAGCCTGGCGCGGCACGGCGGGGTGGCGCATGTACTCGACTCGTTCCAGCGGACCCACGCCACCGGTTACCGCACGGTGTGGGCCAATGTCCCGCCCGCGCACGTCTGGAAGCTGTCCGTTCCATCCGGTGCGTCGGGTCCGTCCGGTGCGTTGACTCCCCCGGGTCCGTCGAAGAAATGACCCGCCGAGGCCGGCCGTACGGGCAAGGGGCGGCGCGTATGTGATGCCGGGGCCAGGTGGACGGCGGGGTATTGCCTACCGGAGACCTCTCCGGTAGCGTCGGCGGCGTTCGGAGAGGTCTCCGTTTCGGCGAACACGGAACCCGGAACGCGGAGCGGGCGCGGGCCGGGGCCGGGCTGCCCGGCTGGCTGAGCTGAGCTGAGCTGGCTGAGCTGGCTGGGCTCACGAAGGATGCCTGCTCGCCACGGACCTCCCGCGTCCTCGACGCGCCTCGACCACCGCACCAGGAGAGCACCATGCGCTACATCAAACTCGGCTCCACCGGACTCGACGTATCACCCATCGCCCTCGGGTGCATGACCTACGGCGAGCCCGAGCGGGGCCACCCCACCTGGTCGCTGACCGAGGAGCGGAGCCGTCCGCTCATCAAGCAGGCGATCGAGGCGGGCATCAACTTCTTCGACACCGCGAACATGTATTCGCAGGGTTCCAGCGAGGAGATCGTCGGCCGCGCCCTGAAGGACTTCGCGGACCGTGACGCGGTCGTCATCGCCACCAAGGTCCGGCACCCGATGCGACCGGGGCCCAACGGCGCCGGTCTGTCGCGCAAGGCGATCTTCGCCGAGATCGACCACAGTCTCCGCCGGCTCGGCACCGACTACGTCGACCTCTACCAGATCCACCGTCTGGACAACGCGACCCCGATCGAGGAGACGCTGGAGGCCCTGCACGATGTGGTGAAGGCCGGCAAGGCCCGTTACATCGGGGCCTCCTCGATGCACGCGTGGGAATTCAGCAAGCTGCTGCACCTCCAGCGGCAGCACGGCTGGGCGCGGTTCGTGTCGATGCAGGACCACTACAACCTCCTCGCCCGTGAGGAGGAGCGGGAGATGCTGCCGCTCTGCGCGGACGAGGGGGTCGGCACGATCGTGTGGAGCCCGCTCGCCCGTGGACGTCTGGCCCGCGCGAGCGAAGCCGCGACGGGCAGGTCGGCGAGCGATCCGTTCGCCGACATGCTCTACAGCCAGGAGTCGAGCGACCGCGCCATCATCGACGCGGTCGCGGCTGTCGCCAAGGACCGGGGGGTCGGCCGGGCGCAGATCGCGCTGGCGTGGCTGCGCCACAACCCCGTCGTCGTCGCCCCGCTCGTGGGCGCCAGCAAGCCGTCCCACCTGGAGGACGCCGTGGCCTCGCTGGAGATCGAGCTGACCGAGGACGAGGTGGCCGCGCTGGAGGCCCCGTACACACCGCGCACCGATTTCCAGGGCATCTCCGACGACGCCGAGCTGGCACGTATATCGGCCAGGCTCGGCATCAGGCCCGCGGCCTCCTGACCTGCTCCGTTACGGACCTTTCGATACGGGGGCGTCGGCTACGGGGCCTTCGACACGAGGACGGTCGGCTACGAGTGCGCCCGCACGAGGGGCCCCGGCTGCGAGGGCCCGGCCGAGAGGGCGTCCCGTGTGGGCGTCTCCGATGCGGGCGTCCGCGAACGGCGTGACCATCGAAGGTATGGAGCCGCTCGAACCGCTTCCCGTCATCAGACCGATGCTGGCCACGCCCGGCCCGCTGCCCGGTGTCGGGGAGGAAGCGGAGTGGGCGTTCGAGACCAAGTGGGACGGCGCACGGTGCGTTGTCGCGGTGGCACACGACGGGTCACCGCGGCTGAGTACCCGGGCGGGGGACGACGTGACCGCGCGGTACCCGGAACTCGCCGAGCTCGGCCGACTGCTCGGCGGGCGGCCGGCCGTACTCGACGGCGAGGTCGTGGCCCTGTCCGACGGCCGTCCCGATTTCGGCCTTCTGCAACGGCGGATGGGCGTGGTCAACCCGCGCCGGGCGGCTCAACTGGCCGTGAAGTACCCCGTCCATCTGGTGCTGTTCGATGTCATGCACCTCGACGGCCGGCCGCTGCTGGCGCTCCCGTACCGGGACCGCAGGTCCGTCCTGTCCGGACTGGGACTCGCGGGCCCTCACTCCTCGGTGCCCGGCTATGCGGTGGGCCAAGGACAGCGGGCCTGGGACATCACCCTGCGAGCGGGGTTCGAGGGCCTGGTCGCGAAGCGGCTGTTGTCCCCTTACACCCCGGGCATACGCTCCGACCAGTGGCGCAAGATCAAGCACACGCCCGCGCAGGACGTCCTCATCGGCGGCTGGACGGAGGGCCGAGGCGGGATCACCGGTCTTCCCGGCGCCGTCCTGGCCGGTGTGGAGGCGCCGGAGGGGCTCCGTTACGTCGGGTCCGTCGGCTCGGGCTTCTCCGCGCTCGAACGGCACGATCTCGCCCGGCTCCTGGCGGTCATCCCGCGTGAAACGTCACCCTTCATGAACCCGGTGGAGCTTCCCGCGCACTGGGTCGAGCCCCGGCTGGTCGCCGAGATCACCATGGCCGGCTGGACAGCGGGAGGCCGTCTCCGCAGCCCGGTCTGGCACCGGCTGAGGAGCGATCTGACGCGTGACGGACTGGGCTGACGGGCAGGGCACCCGCGCTCCGCGTACGGTGCCGTACCCATGCCACCTGTGCCGCGCCCGGCCGCGAGACCAGGGCCCCCTGGCGTTCACCGTGCATACTTTTTTCGCGTCAGCTCGGCTGCCCGGTCGGCATGATCGTGACCTGCTGGAGGTTGACCCGAGGCGGCAGTGTGGCGATGAAGCCGATGGTCTCCGCGATGTCCTCCGGGGTGAGCCACTCCATCGTCTCCTTGGAACCGGCCAGCCAGTCCTGTGCGCCCTGGTCGGTGACATGGTCCTGCAACTCGGTGCCGACTATGCCCGGCTCGATCGCGGCCACCCGGACGTTCTTCGGGCCCAGCTCGACCCGCAGATGCCGGGAGAGGTGCGTGACATAGGCCTTGGTACCGGAGTAGACGGCGAAATTCGGGAAGATGTTCTGCGCCGCGACCGACGAGGTGTTGATCAGATCCGCCACGCCACGCTGACCGGCGGCTTTGACCAGTTGCGGGGTGAACGCGCCGATGACGTTCATCAGCCCGGTGATATTGACGTCGATCTCTTGCCGCCACTGGTCCGTACGCAGTTCCTCGACCGGGGCAGGCAGCATGACCCCCGCGTTGTTGAACAGCAGGTCCGCGCTGCCCAGCTCGGCTTCCACCTGGTCGGCGGCGCTCTGCACCTCCTCGGCTTCGGTCACGTCGGCGGCGAGCGCCAGCGCGGTGCCGCCGTTCTTCTCGATGCGGGCGACCAGATCGTCCAGCCGCTCCGCGCGCCGCGCCAGCACCGCGATCTTCGCGCCCAGCGCCGCCAGATGCTCGGCCGAGGCTTCGCCGATGCCGCTGGAAGCGCCGGAGATGACCGCCACGCGGCCGTGCAGGGGCTTGGCGGGGTTTTGAGTGGACATGGTGAGCACACCTTCCGAGACGGTGTCGATCCGTGCGATGGAGATCTGTGTGGTGGGGGGAGGGGGAGAGGCCGCTGCCCACCGGACCAGTTGCCCACCGGATCATCGGCCCCGCCCGACTTCCAGCCCCTTCCAGCACACCACCGCTGGGCGCCGCGCGCAGCGCCGGAGGTCACCGGCAGCTCGGCCTCGGGCAGGGCCGGCGCACCGTGGGGGCACGACCTCAGGCCCTGCGCCCCCTCTTGCGGCCGGCCGCTGCGAGAAGTCTGTTGATCATGGAGCCGCCATCCGCGTCTCCTGAGCGATGTTTAAGGATCTTTTCGAGTTTCCGCAGATCAGTGGCAGAAATGACGAAAAAGGATTCCGGTTGTGGCCGCGTATGCGCCCCGTCCGTGCCTCCATGCCCCTTGCGTGCATATGCGCTGAGAGCGCGGGAGCCTCGCAGCCTGGGTAAGAAACAGCAAGTAAAGGGCCCCGCCACATCAAGGTCGGGAAGCCGCGTGCGGCGGGGCCACCCCAGGCATACCTCAAGGAGATATCGATGCCTGTTCCTGAGTTTCATTCCCCGGACTCGACCTGGCCACACAGCACGCGGGAATGGCGCGCGATTGTCGTCGTCATAGTGATCACCGTCGTTGTACTCACCGGCGCCGGTGTCGGCCCGCAGTGGGCGATCGTCGCGGCCGAGATCGCCGCCGTCTGCGCGGGTATTGTCAACAAGAAGTGACGACGGGCGCGCCCTCACCGTCACTTCGGGTGGGGGCGCAGCCCGTGAGCATGCGCGTCGCCTCGCTCGGCCCCACGACGGCAGGCCCCGGATCTTCTCCGTCCTTCGGCCGACGTGATCCCATGGCGACGTCATGTCCCGCCGCGGCCCACCCTGTTGCCGGGGTCCGCGCGACATTCCCGTTGCCAGGCAGTCCTATTCGTATGGCGCCGACGCCAACCGCGCCCCCGCCGCGGCGGATTGGACCGAAGAGCTGGAAGGGCGGGGACCAACGACGTAGTCCCGCGGCCCGGATCGCCGGGATAGGGCGAAGCTAATTTGCTTGCCTGGGCCGGTGCCGCTTCGTGCACTGAATTGCATGGCGGCTGTGTCCGACAAGACGAGAGCCGCGTTCCGCCGAGAAGGGTTCGTGGTGATTCCCGGTGTGCTCGGCGGAGAGCAGATCGCGGCAGGCCGCCGCACGATCGCCGCGCTGCTGGAGCAGCAGTCTTATCCCGACGGTCATACCGGCCCGTATTTCCTGTGACCCGGCTTTCATCCGGCGGGCCATCCGCTGCTCGACTTCCATCGGGAGACGGGAATCGAGGAGCTCGCCAACCAGCGCGAGACGGCGTACTACCGGCTTCACACGAGCCGGCCACCGGGAGCGCCGGCGGGAGGCCGTCACCGCTCCCCTCGTGGAATTCCGCTGAGCGGGAGCGGCACGGAGCCTCCGGGCGTGTGCGCTTCACGTGCGGCCGGCGCCCGCACCCCGGCCACCGTCGGTGCCTACACCCTCAACCGGGACCGGCTCCGCCCGGGGCGTCGCCGAGGTTCTGGATGTCCGGAGCGGAGGTGACGAAAGTCATGACGGCAAAGATGATCCGGGAATCGCCCCTCTTCGGCCTGAATGCCGATATGTCCCGTACGAGTCCTACGGGCCCGTACTCGATCCCGTAGTGGACCGGAAGGGGATCGTGCCGTTACTCGGCTTCGGGAAGTCCTCGGGAAAACAGCCGCCACGGGCCCCCGGGGAAGGGGGCTCGATCCGGACCGCCGGCCCCGCCAGCGGTGTCCACCGGTGCCGTTCCGGTGTTGACGCCGACCCTACGCCGAGCCCGCTAGGATGCGTCTGACCTGCGCAAAGACCCTCCCTTGAAGAGGGTCGCGCACCGCGCGTAGAAGCGCCCCCGGCAGGACTCGAACCTGCGGCCAAGTGCTTAGAAGGCACCTGCTCTATCCACTGAGCTACGGGGGCCGGGTGGTGGCCTCGGTGACCTGGAGCCCGGGGTGGGTGGTTCCGTGACCTTGCCGGGACAAGGATAGGGCTCCGATCACCTTGACCCGGTTGCTTCACGTGCGTGGCACGTTGTGGAGGTTCAGTGAAGCGAACCGATAATCGCAGGCAGGTGCGATTCCCGCATCGCTTTTGGCCTCCCGCGCCCCGGGTGTTGTGCACTCGTTATGCCTGCGCCCCACTCGTCCCGTCTGTCCCCAATGCGTGATCGGCGCGCAGAGATGTCTATACGCTTCAAAAAGGCTCCAAAGTTGGGCATTCTTCGCATGTGGTGACCTTGGATGTACGGCCCGAGCTGATCGACGCACTTTCCGCACTGCGCGACTGTGTCGCTGCCGTGCGTCTTCCACTCCCTCTCCCCGGTGCGCCGCGTGCCCGGCAGACCCGGGCCGAGCTGCTCGCCCAGCTCGACGACTATCTGCTGCCGAGGCTCCGGGACCCCGAAGCACCCCTGCTCGCGGTCGTCGGCGGATCCACCGGCGCCGGAAAGTCCACACTCGTCAACTCCCTTGTGGGACGGCGGGTCAGCGAAGCAGGGGTGTTGCGGCCCACCACACGTACCCCCGTACTCGTCTGTCACCCCGAGGACCACCACTGGTTCGCCGGTATGCGGGTGCTGCCCCATCTCACCCGGGTCTGGCTGCCGCAGCAGGAGGAGGACGGGGGAGCGGGCGCGGAGGCCGCCCTGGGGAAGAACACGCTGCGCGTCGAGACCGCCTCCTCCCTGCCCCGCGGGCTCGCGCTGCTCGACGCCCCCGACATCGACTCGCTGGTGGTGGACAACCGGCTGCTGGCCGCCGAGTTGATCTGCGCCGCCGACGTCTGGGTCATGGTCACCACCGCCTCCCGGTACGCGGACGCCGTGCCCTGGCATCTCCTCCGTACCGCCAAGGAGTACGACGCGTCGCTGGTCACCGTCCTCGATCGGGTGCCGCATCAGATGATCAACGAAGTGGCACGGCAGTACGGGGCGCTGATGAAGCGCGCGGGACTCGGCGACGTACCCCGGTTCACCATCCCCGAACTGCCCGAGTCGGCCGGCGCCGGGCGGGGGCTGCTGCCCACCACCGCCGTCGCGCCGCTGCTCGGCTGGCTCGCGCACCGGGTGCAGGATCCGGCGGCCCGGCAGCAGGCGCTGGAGCGTACGGCGGCCGGGGTGATCAATTCGCTGAACGTACGGATGCCGGAGCTGGCCGGGGCGGTGGCCGCCCAGTACGCCGCCTCCGTACGGCTCACGAGCGCCGTGGAGGAGGCGTACGCGGCCGAGGGCGAGCGGGTGCGCCGGCAGCTCCAGCGCGGCGCCGTGCTGGCCGGAGACGCGCGCACGCGCTGGCGCGGCTACCCCCGGGACAGCTCGGCCCGTGAACTGCTCGACTCGCTGGCGGAGAGCCTGGGCGCGCTCTTGCAGTGCGCCGTCGCCTCCGCCGAGGAGCGGGTCACGGAGGCGTGGGAGCGCGAACCCGCCGCCGGGGTCCTGCCCGTACCGACCGCCGACAGGGAGGGGGCGGAACGGGTCGGGATCGCCGTACGCCGCTGGCGCCGTGTGCTGGAGGAACTGGCCGAGGAGGAGGTACGGCACCTCGACCGCGCCTCCGCTCCCGACCCCGAGACCGTGGCGGCGCTGCTCGCGGCGGCCCTGCTGGGCGGCCGTCGGGCGCGCGCGGCGGGGGAGCGGCTCGCCGAGCGGATCGGGGCGCGGGGGGCGCTGCGGCTGCGCGACCGGGGCGGTGCGCTGGTGACGACGTACATCGACCGTGTGCTGCACGCGGAGCGCGACCGGCGGCTGGCGCCCCTCGACGCCCTAGAGGTGACCCCGGAGCCGCAGGCCGAGCTGATCGCCGCGCTGTCACTGCTCCAGAAGGAGAGATGACCGAAGTGGACTCCAGAAGGAGAGACGACGGAAGTGGCCGAAGTGACCGCTGTTACGGATAAGACGGATAACGCGGATAACGTGAATAGCGCAAATAATGCAAATACTGTGAATGGTGCGGACAATGTGAAGGGGGCGAACGGGGCTGACAAGGCCGACGACGCCGGCGAATCCAGGGGCGAATCCCGGGGTGGCCCCGAGGGCAGAAACGCCGGGGGCGCCGTAAGCACCGAGAGCGCCGGACGCACCGAGAACGCCGGACGCAACGAGGGTGCCGGGAACGCGGGGGCGGCGGACGTGTCCGGCGCCGCCACCGAGGCGAGCGCCGCCAAGGGGCCGTCCGGTGGCTGGGACGATGGATTCATCGCCCGCCGCGCCGCCGAGAAGGGCGACCTCGACGCCGAACTGGAAGGCCTGGAAGGGGTGGGCGACCTCAGTGGCGCCCACGGCGTACAGAGCGCGCACAGCGGCGTCCACGGCGTACAGGGCCTGACCGGCGGCCAGGACGGCGGCGGAGGCGCCCCCGGCGAGGCCGAGGAGCACACGCCCATCGGCGGTGCCTACGGCGGCCCCCTGCGCAGACGTCTGGACGCGCTCGGCGAGCTGGTGGGCCTCTCCAGGGCCCGGCTGGACGGCGCCCTCCTCGCCGAGGCCGGACACGTCCTGGAGGAGGCCTCCGCCCGCCAGCGGCTCTCCGCGTACCACACGGTCGTCGCCATCGCGGGAGCGACGGGCAGCGGCAAGTCCACTCTGTTCAACGCCCTGGCCGGAGTGCCGATCTCGGAGACCGGCCTGCGCAGGCCCACCACCTCCGCCCCCATCGCCTGCATGTGGTCGGACGGCGCGGCCGGACTGCTCGACCGGCTCGCCATCCCCGGACGGCTGCGGCGCAGACCGCTGGCGGGCGGTGACGGCGACGAGGAACTGAGCGGGCTCGTCCTCGTAGACCTCCCCGACCACGACTCGGCCCTTGTGCAACACCGTGAACAGGTGGACCGGGTGCTCGCGCTCGTGGACGCGGTCATCTGGGTCGTCGATCCGGAGAAGTACGCGGACGCGGCCCTGCACGAGCGCTATCTGCGTCCGCTGGCCGGGCACGCCGAGATCACCTTCGTCGTGCTCAACCAGATCGACCGGCTCCCCGGCGAGGCCGCCGACCTGGTGCTCGACGATCTGCGCCGGCTGCTGGACGAGGACGGCATGGCCCTCGGCGAACACGGGGAACCCGGCGCCACCGTGCTCGCGCTCTCCGCCCTCGGCGGGCAGGGGGTGGGGGAGTTGCGGGACATGCTCGGACGGTTCGTACAGGAGCGGAGCGCGCCGGCGCGGCGGCTCTCGGCCGATGTGGACGCGGCGGCACGGCGGCTGCGCCCCGCGTATGTCGCGGACGGGCGACCCGGACTCGGTGAACGCTCGCGCGAGCAGTTCGCGGACCGGCTGGCCTGGGCGGTCGGCGCGGTGGCGGCGGGTGAGGCGGCGGAGCGCGAGTGGCTCAGAAACGCCGGGCGCGCGTGCGGGACGCCCTGGCTGAGACTGTGGCGTTGGTACGAGAGCCGGCGGATGCCCGGGTACGCGCGGCCCAGGCCCCCGGCCGTCGTGGAGGAGGAGCTGACGGCACGGCAGCGGGTCGAACAGGCCGTGCGTACGGTCGCGGAGGAGGCGTCCGCGGGGCTGCCCGCGCCATGGGCGCACTCCGTGCGCGAGGCTGCGGCACGGGGCGCCCGGGGACTCTCGGAGGCGCTGGACGACATGGCGGTGAAGGCCGGGACACCGAGCGGCCGGCCGCCTCGGCCGGCCTGGTGGCCCGCCGCCGTACTGGTACAGGCGACCATGACGCTGCTTCAGATCTTTGGCGCGCTCTGGCTGGTGGGGCAGATCATCGGCGTACTGGAACCGGGGCTGATCCCGCCCGTGCTGGTGATGATGGCCGGGATCATCGGCGGACCGCTCGTGGAGTGGGCCTGCGGCGCGGCGGCACGGGGTCCGGCGCGGCGGTACGGGCAGGACGCCGAGCGGAAACTGCGCGAGGCGGCGGCGGGGTGCGGCCGGGCGCGGGTGCTCGACCCGATCGCGGCGGAGCTGATGCGCTACCAGGAGGTGCGGGACCAGTATGTGGCGGTCTCCCGGGCGGGCCGCTGAGCGGGGGCGGGTGACGGGGTTTTCCACAACTGATCGGTAATCCACCGGCGTCGGCACATTCTTTCCGTCCGGTCCAGCATGGAATCAGTCAATGCAGCCGGACGGGAGGACCGTTATGAACGACACCGTGGTGACGGTGGTGGGGAATGTCGCTACAGGCGTGGAATTCCGGGAGTCGTCCACGGGCGGGGTGGCGCGCTTCCGATTCGCGGTGAGCGCGCGCCGCTGGGACCGGCAGAAGAACGGCTGGGCGGACGGGCCGACGAGCTTCTACACGGTGTGGGCGTGGCGGGCTCTGGGAGCGAATCTCGCGGCATCGGTGTCTGTCGGTGAGCCCCTCGTGGTGCACGGCCGGCTGCGGGTGCGGGAGGACGACCGGGACGGACAGCGCAGAGTCTCCGCGGATATCGACGCGGTGGCGGTCGGACACGATCTGACGCGCGGGACCTCCGCGTTCAGACGTGCGGGGCGGGCGGCTCCTTCCCTGACGGAGCGTCATGACGGGATGGCGCAGAGCCAGGGTGAAGACCGAGGCCAGGGGCGGGTTCGGGACCCGGACCGGATTGCGGACCGGATTCCGGACCGGATTCCGGATCGGGATCCGGACGGGGGCCGGGGACGGGATCAGGGACGGGATCAGGGGCCGCCCATATGGGAACGGCAGGTCCGGGAAGGGCATGAGCGGGAGCGGGACGGGCAGGAGCGGAAGGGACGGGAGCGGCTTCCCGGGCCGGGGGCGGCGGTGCGTGATCCGGCCGCTCCGCCGGGTCCTGAGGCTCTCGTGGTGGCGCCGGTTTCGGAGCGTGATGCCATTGCCGTCGCGATCCCTGTTGCCTGAGAGGCAGTTGTGGAGATTTGTCGATATACCCAGTCGTATTCCGTGGTTGCTTCGGAGTGTCGATAACGATTCCGATTCGGAACGGTTGTCTGGGTGCATGGGTGGGCATTCGCGGTTCTCTCCGTCCATAGGATTCGCGAGTACTCACGCGGCACTTGAGTCTGCCGGCGAGGCGTCCCCCCACGCGTTCACACGCGACAGGACCTCGCCCGAAGGGGAATTCTGTGTTTTCTGCGATATCTGCGTCATCCGTACGGAGGCGAGGCGCCGCGCGTCTCGCCGCCGCGGTTCTCGTATCGGGTCTGGTCGCGGCGGGCTCGCTGGCCGGTGCCGGCGCGGCCGTCGCCGATGACACCTCCCAGCACCCGGGTGGCGCCGCCGCCACTCTCGACGGTCTGAAGACCTATGACGGCGCCGTCCTTCATGTGAACGGCAAGGACCAGCAGCTTCCCGCCGGACTGTTCGAAATGACCGTCGACGGCGGCGGCAAGCTCAAGACCTACTGCATCGACATCCACAACCCGACTCAGGAGCAGGCGAAGTATCTGGAGACCCCCTGGGACCAGACCTCGCTCGGCGCCAACAAGAACGCCGGCAAGATCCGCTGGATACTGGACCACTCCTACCCGCAGATCGACGACCTCTCGGCGCTGGCCGAGGCCGCGGGCACCGGACCGCTCACCGAGAAGACCGCCGCGGCCGGCACTCAGGTCGCGATCTGGCGCTACTCGGACGGCGCCGATGTCGACGCCAGTGACACCGAGGCCGAGAAGCTCGCCGACTGGCTGGAGAAGAGCGCCCAGGACAGCGCGGAGCCCAAGGCCTCGCTCACCCTGGAGCCCGGCGCGGTCTCCGGCAAGGCCGGCGAGAAGATCGGGCCTGTCACCGTCCGGACCGACGCCGACAGTGTCACGGTGGCGCCGCCCGCCGATGCCGCCGCCACCGGCGTCAAGATCACCGACAAGGAGGGCACACCGGTCACCACCGCCGCCAACGGCACGGAGCTGTATTTCGACGTGCCCTCCGGCGCCGTCGACGGCGCGGCCTCGCTCGGGGTGCAGGCCACCACCTCGGTGCCGGTCGGCCGCGCGTTCGCGGGTGTGACCAAGAGTCAGACGCAGATCCTGGCCGGGTCCAGCGAGTCCACCGTCTCCGCGACGGCGACGGCGACCTGGGCCGAGCGTGGCGCGATCCCGGCCGTGACGGCGGAGAAGAACTGCGCGGAGGACGGTGTCGATGTCACCGCGGCCAACACAGGTGACGCGCCCTTCACCTTCGAGCTGAACGGCTCCGAGCACACCGTCGCGCCGGGTGCCACCGAGACGGTCACCGTGCCGGTCGGTGAGGACCAGGCGTACGACTTCACCATCACCGGGCCCGCCGGATTCACCCAGAACTTCACGGGCGTCCTGGACTGCGAGACCACCGGCACCCCCGTCCCGGTGACCGACCAGCCCTCCTCGCAGCCGAGCGCGGCCTCGGCCGGCGGGGTCGCCACCAGCGGCCTGGGCGCCATGAGCGGTACGGGCGATCTGGCGGAGACCGGCTCCTCCAGCGCCACCCCGATCATCGCGGGCATCGCGATCGCGCTGGTCGTCCTCGGTGGCGCGGCCGTGTTCCTCCTCCGCAAGAAGAATGCCTCGACCCCCGGGGAGTGACCCGCTTCTCCACGGAGTGACCCGAGCGTGAGTACACCCTGGCGCTGAGTGATACGGCGCACGCAGTGGCCCCCGGTACGCGACAGCGTGCCGGGGGCCACGCCCGTACCCGTGCCGGTATGGCGCGCGGAGGGTCCGGGGAGCGGTACTGGTTTCCATCGGGGGGTGGACGTCAGGCAAGATGGGGTGTATCTGCCCTCACGCGGCGGAGCCGCACATTGGCCCTTCTCGATTGCCGGACGGTTTCTCTTGGCTGAGTACATCTACACGATGCGCAAGACGCGTAAGGCGCACGGCGACAAGGTCATCCTCGATGACGTGACGCTGAGCTTCCTGCCCGGCGCGAAGATCGGTGTGGTGGGTCCGAACGGCGCCGGTAAGTCCACCGTGCTGAAGATCATGGCCGGTCTTGAGCAGCCGTCCAACGGCGACGCGTTCCTCTCCCCGGGCTACACCGTCGGCATGCTCCTCCAGGAGCCGCCGCTGGACGAGTCCAAGACCGTCCTCCAGAACGTCCAGGACGGCGCCGCCGAGATCATGGGCAAGCTCAACCGCTTCAACGAAGTGGCCGAGGCGATGGCGACGGACTACTCCGACGCGCTCATGGAGGAGATGGGCAAGCTCCAGGAGGACCTCGACCACGCCAACGCGTGGGACCTGGACACCCAGCTCGAACAGGCCATGGACGCGCTCGGCTGCCCGCCCGGCGACTGGCCCGTCACCAATCTCTCCGGTGGTGAGCGCCGCCGTGTCGCGCTCTGCAAGCTGCTGCTGGAAGCCCCCGATCTGCTGCTGCTCGACGAGCCCACCAACCATCTGGACGCCGAGTCGGTCCAGTGGCTGGAGCAGCACCTCGCCAAGTACCCCGGCACCGTCGTAGCCGTCACCCACGACCGGTACTTCCTCGACAATGTCGCCGGCTGGATCCTGGAGCTGGACCGCGGCCGTGCCATCGGCTACGAGGGCAACTACTCCACCTATCTGGAGACCAAGCAGACGCGTCTGAAGGTCGAGGGCCAGAAGGACGCCAAGCGCGCCAAGCGGCTCAAGGAAGAGCTGGAGTGGGTCCGGTCCAACGCGAAGGGGCGCCAGGCCAAGTCCAAGGCCAGGCTCGCCCGTTACGAGGAGATGGCCGCCGAGGCCGACAAGATGCGGAAGCTGGACTTCGAGGAGATCCAGATCCCGCCGGGCCCGCGGCTCGGCGGCGTCGTCGTCGAGGTGGAGCATCTCTCCAAGTCGTTCGGCGAGAAGGTCCTGATCGACGATCTGTCGTTCTCGCTCCCGCGCAACGGCATCGTCGGTGTGATCGGACCGAACGGCGCGGGCAAGACCACGCTGTTCAAGATGATCCAGGGCATCGAGGAGCCGGACTCCGGTGTCATCAAGGTCGGCGACACCGTCAAGATCAGCTATGTCGACCAGGGCCGCTCGAACATCGACCCGAAGAAGTCGCTGTGGGCGGTCGTCTCCGACGAACTGGACTACATCAACGTCGGCCAGGTCGAGATGCCCTCGCGCGCCTATGTCTCCGCCTTCGGTTTCAAGGGCCCGGACCAGCAGAAGCCGGCCGGGGTGCTCTCCGGCGGTGAGCGCAACCGGCTCAATCTGGCGCTGACCCTCAAGCAGGGCGGCAATCTGCTGCTCCTCGACGAGCCGACCAACGACCTCGACGTCGAGACCCTGTCCTCGCTGGAGAACGCGCTGCTGGAGTTCCCCGGCGCGGCCGTGGTCGTCTCCCACGACCGGTGGTTCCTCGACCGCGTGGCCACGCACATCCTGGCGTACGAGGGCGAATCCAAGTGGTTCTGGTTCGAGGGCAACTTCGAGTCGTACGAGAAGAACAAGGTCGAGCGGCTCGGCGCCGACGCCGCCCGCCCGCACCGTGCCACCTACAAGAAGCTCACCCGGGGCTGAGATGGCCCGGCACTTCTACACCTGTCCTCTGCGCTGGTCGGACATGGACGCCTTCGGGCATGTCAACAATGTGGTCTTCCTCCGCTATCTGGAGGAGGCCCGTATCGACTTCATGTTCCGGCTGGCGCCGGGGGACGGCTCCCCGTCCTTCTCCGGCGGTTCCGTCGTGGCCCGGCACGAGATCGACTACAAACGGCCGCTGGTCCACCGGCACGCGCCGGTGACCGTCGAGTCGTGGGTGACGAAGATAAGCGCCGCGTCGCTGACGATCGCGTACGAGATCAAGGACGACGAGGACGCCGAGGAGGTCTATGTACGGGCCTCGACGGTCGTCGTGCCGTACGACCTGGCCGCCGGGCGCCCTCGGCGGATCACCCAGGAGGAGAAGTCCTTCCTCCTGAAATATCTGGATGACGACAAGGATCCCGTCGCGGCATGACCGCGTCCGTGCCTATGCCTGAGCCCAAGTCCGATCAGCCCCGGTCCGTGCGGAGACTGGAGTTCGCCGACGCGCGGGAGGCGGCCGATCTCGGCGCCTTCCTCAGCCGGCTGATCCACTACGACCGCGCCGCCGCCGTCCGGCTCCAGGCCGGGGGCGGCGCGCTCGCGGTGTTCGGCCGTCCGGCGTCCTTCGAGGTGCTGGCGATCCGTACGGCCAGACTCGCCGTCCCGTACGAGCTGGATGTCACCGTCTCCGCCGGGGAACTGCTCGAAGCGATCGACGAACAGACCGGCCACGCGGTCGTGCCCGCGGCGGTCACCGGGCCGCCCTGGGCCGGAGTGCTGCCACCGCGTGGTGGCTGGCGGCAGGTGGCCGGTCTGCCGGGCGAGGGGGCGATGCGGGGCGCGCTGTCGGCCGCGGTCGCCGAATTCCGTTCCCGCGACGAGCAGTTGCCGTCCGGCAGCAGGACCAGGGCCGAGCGTGACCGGATCGGCCGGGAGATCTGGTCCCGGACCCTCGGCGACACCCAGCTTCCGCTGCGGGCCGTGCACGCCGCGCAGTCGCTGGGCTTTCTGCGGCCGGTCCGCACGATGGTGCCCGGCCCCGCGCACGCCCCCGCGCACGCCGGGTCCGGGACGGCGTCTGCTTCGGCTTCCGCGTCTGCTTCGGTGTCACCGGAACCGGTGGCGCTGCTGGAGTCGGGAAGCTGGCTCCGGCTCCGTACGCCCTACGGCTCGATAGCGCTACGGCGCGCGGGACTCGGCGCGCTGTCCGTCACCCCGGCCTGACCACCGGGGCTGCCCGGCGGTCAGCCCGCGGAGTTGATCATCGAGGCGGCGGCGTAGGTGAGGTACTTCCAGAGCTCCTGCTCGTGCTTCTCGGACAGGCCCAGCTCGTCGACCGCCACCCGCATGTGCTTCAGCCAGGCGTCGTGCGCGGCCCTGTCGACCGTGAACGGGGCGTGGCGCATCCGCAGCCGGGGATGGCCGCGGTTGTCGCTGTAGGTGCGGGGGCCGCCCCAGTACTGCATCAGGAAGAGCGTGAAGCGCTCCTCGGCGGGGCCGAGGTCCTCCTCCGGGTACATCGGCCGCAGCAGCGGGTCCTCCGCCACCCCCTGGTAGAAACGGCGGACCAGGCGCCGGAAGGTCTCCTCGCCGCCGACCTGCTCGTAGAAGGTCTGCTCCTGAAGCGTGCCGTGCGGAATCTCGTTCACCCGTCCATCGTCTCAGACGCACCGGCCGAGGACCTCGGTCCTAGGTCCCCGCCCCCGGGGGCACGTTGTCCGGGTGCCTGGGGGCGTGTTGCCGGGGTGCCTTCGTCCGGGCGGTACTTGCGTCCGCCTGGCGGGCCCACTCGCTTCCTGGGCGCTCACCCAGGACAGTGGAGGGATGGGCGCACACCGTGACGACGCGTACGGTCCCGACGATCCCGAGGCGGCCGAGGCGCGCGCCGGTCTGGTCGCGGAGATCGCGCGGACCGGGGCGCTGGACGACCCCGTCTGGCGGACCGCGTTCGAGGAGGTGCCGCGTCATGTCTTCGTTCCGTACTACTTCGTGGGGCGGCCCGGGGGCTACGACCGGCTGTGGAGCGGGGACCGCGATCCGGAGCGGCGGCGGCGCTGGCTGCACGGCGCGTACCTGGACGGGCCGCTGGCGACACGGGTGCGCGACGGCGAGCAGCTCTCGTCCAGCAGCCAGCCGTCCCTGATGGCCCGCATGCTGGCGGAGCTGGACGTAAGGGACGGGGACCGCGTCCTGGAGATCGGCGCGGGCACCGGTTACAACGCGGCGCTGCTCTGCCACCGGCTCGGCGACAAACTGGTCACGACCATGGATCTGGACCCGGAGATCACCGAGTCCGCCCGTACCCATCTGGCGACGGCCGGCTACCGGCCCGCCGTCGTCACCGGCGACGGGGCGCGAGGCTGCCCCGAGCGCGCTCCGTTCGACCGGATCATCGCGACCTGCACCCTGCCGTCGGTGCCGGCGGCCTGGCTGGAGCAGTGCCGTCCCGGCGCGCGGATCCTGGCCCCGCTCGCCACGGGGGTGATCGCGCTACGGGTCGGTGGCGGCGGGTACGGCGGCCCCTACGGCGAGGCCGTCGGCGGGAGCGGCGGCGACGGGGGCGGCGGTAACGAAAGTGGCGGCGACGGAGGCGGTGGTGGCCGGGGCGGCGGTGACGGCGCGCGCGGGATCTATGCCGAGGGGCACTTTCTGCACACCGCCGCGTTCTTCGTTCCGCTGCGCGGCATGCCGGGCACCGCCCTTATGCACCGCCCCCTCGGCGGACTGCCCCGGCGCGCGATCGAGAACGATCTCTTCCGCTTCCTGCTCGCGCTCACCGCGGGCAGCCTCGATCCGCACGAGGCGCTCTCCCTGTGGGAGCGCGAGCACCGCCCCGGACGTGAGCGGTTCGGCGTCACCATCGCCGAAGGCCGCCAGTGGGCATGGCTGGACGACCCGGCGGGGCCGTACGTCTGGCCCCTCAGCGTCGGCGGGATCAGCCGCGGCGGATAGTGATCGTCGTCCAGGCACCGACATGGACCCGGTCGCCGTCCTTGAGGGGGACGGGGACGTAGGGCTGTATCGGGTCCTCGGCGCCGTTGAGCGTGGTGCCGTTGGTGGAGTTCTGGTCGACCACGGACCAGCTTCCGTCCTGCTGGTGGACCAGGACGGCGTGCTGGTGCGAGACCCCCGGATCCTCCGGCGGGACCGACAGATCGATGTCGGGGGACTCACCGGTGGAGTGCCGGCGGCGGCCGATGGTGATCTGGTTCCCGTCGAGCTGGAGCCGCTGCTCCGGGGAGTACGCGGGCAGATTCAGCCCGGTGGCCTCGGGGCCGCTGCGCTGCATCATCGCCATGAAGTACTCACGGTCGGGGCCGATGACCGCCGTCCAGCCCGCCGGGGGCTGGTACTGCCCGGCCGGCTCGGAGCGCTGGCTCCCCGGCTGCTGCGCCTGGCCGAGCGGGCTCTGGCTGTGCGGCCCCTGGCCCGGGGCGCCCTGGCCCTGGGGACCCTGCGCGTGCGAGGGCGGCGGCAGCATCCAGTCGTCGTCGCCGGTCCGCTGGGGCCTGGGCGGTGCGGGCGGCGCGGAGGACTGCTGCTGGAAGACCGGCGGAGGCGGCGGCCCCTGCTGGTACGACGGGGGCGGCGGCGGGCCCTGCGGTGACGGCTGGGCGGACGGGGAGGGCGCCGACGGCGGCGAGAGATGCGGGAGCGACGAGAGGTGCGGCGGCGGCGAGAGATGCGAGGGCGGCTCGGGCACCAGCGGCTCCGCGGGCCGGTTGAGCTGCGAGGGGCGCGAACTCTGGTACTCGTACGGGTCGGTCGGCCTGGGCGGCCCCTGCTGGGCCTGGAAGCCGGGCGGCAGATTCAGACCGGGCACCGGGCCGCCGGGACCGCCCGGTCCGCCGGGAGCGCCACGTCCGCCGGCGCCGCCAGGACCACCGGGAGCCGAGTGCTGCGGCGCCAGCGGGGTGTACGACGTCGCCGTGTTCGTCAGGAAGTTCCAGCGGCACTCCTCGCAGTACGGAGCCATCGGCTCGCGCGGGGTGCGGCACTGCGGGCACAGCTCGGCCTGGGCGGTCGCCCCGGCGCCGGGCGGCGGAAAGCCGTAACCGGGCGCGGGCGGCGGCGGGGGAGGAGGCGGCGGTACGGCGCCGGCCGCAGCGCCCGGCCCGGCCATGCGGTGGCCGCAGACCTCGCACCAGTCCTCGGAACCCGACTGGTGTCCGTTCGGGCAGGTCGGCATGTCGGCGCTTCCCCCTCTCCTCTTCCGGCCCGGAGGCCGCGTGCTCACCGTGACGGCTCTTGTGCCGTTCTGCTGTTGACTCCGCTGACGGCTCTTATGGCGTGTGCTGTATGTCGTGTGCGGTGCTTCTGCTCTTGCTGTCCGTCGGCCTGCCGGACTGTTCCCCGGCCGGCCGCTCGGCCTACTTCTTCACGCGAACGGTCTTGGTGGAGCGCGTTTCGAGTGTCATCTCGTCGGCGTCCGCGACCCTCGCCTTCAGTCGCACAGTACCTGTCGCCGCGTCTACCACGTCCACCACCTTCGAAAGCAGTTTCGCCGTATCGGCGTTTCCGGACGACGCGGCGAGCTGTACCGCGCGTCCCAGCTTCGCGGTCGCGCCGTCGAAATCGCCCGACTTGCGGGCGTCGAGGCCCTGTTGGATGACCTGCGCCAGTTCCGCCTGGCCCGTGTAGTGCGCGACCTGCGGATTGATGGAGGTGGAGGCGGCCATGTCATCCGTCCACACCGCCCGTACCAGCCCCTGCGACAGCACCTCGGGTGCGCCGCCGCCGGTGCCGGGAAGGATCAGCGAGATCCGCGCGGCCAGCATCTCCTGGCCGATACCGGCCTCGGGAACCCGTACACACACGTGGTAATCGCGCGATTCGTCACCCCATGAACCGGTCGGATAGTCACCCGCTCTCGGTCCCGCCTGCGTGCGCCGCCCGGTCAGATCCTCGACGGTGGGCGCCACCTGCTTGACGAAGCCGATCTCCACCCCGACGGGCGTCCACATCCGCAGCGCCACATCCGCGACCTCCTTGCCCATGGCGTTCTCCATCATCCGGGTGAAGTCCGCGGCCAGGCCCGCCGGATCGGCGACGATATCGGCGGTCCCGAGCAGCGCGGAGGCGATACCGGTGACCTCCTTCACCTCCCAGTCCGTACCGACACCCCGGGCGTCACAGGTGAAGCGGCCCGCACAGGCGTCCAGCGTGGCCTTCAGATCGGCCGTGGACTCATGTTCGTTGCGGCCGTCGGTGAGCAGGATGCCGTGCCGGATCGGCACATCGGCCGTGGCCAGCAGCCGGTCGGCGAGCCGCAGCCAGGTGCCGATCGCCGTACCGCCGCCCGCGCTGATCCGGCGCAGCGCCTCCTTGGCCTGCGCTCTGGTCCGCGCGTCGGCCGTCGCCAGTCCGCCGTCGCCGGGGAAGATCTCCTTCGCGACATGCGTACCGCCGATGATCGCGAACGCGACCCCGTCGCGCAGGGTGTCGACCGCGGCGGCCGTGGCATCGCGCGCGTTGCGCATCTTCGTCGCCGGGTAGTCCATGGATCCCGAGGAGTCGACCATGATCACCACGGCGGCGTTCGGGCCCTGACCCGGACGGGCCGCGGGGGTGAGCGAGGTCCCGGCCAGCGGCACTCCGCCGGTGGTGCCGCCTCCCGTGGACGTGACCGTGACGATCGCGTTGACCTCGCGCCCGCCCTCGGGCAGGTATTCGTTCTGGTACACGTCGACGGAGAACTGCGGCACGGTCGACTTGGAGAAGTTCGCCATCTGTATCGGCTCCTTGACGCTCCACACAGCAGAGACAAGAGATAAAGAGACAAGTGAAAACGTGAGAAACGGTTCAGGCCCGGATCGGGGCGGGGCGGTCGGACGGAGCCGGTGGGGCGGCCCTGGGCGGTGCGCGTGTGGGCAGGGCGGGGGTCACGCCGGGTCGTAGGCGGATCCTGCCCCTTGCGGTGGGACGGCGAACGGCAGCACCGCCACTGTTACGTTGTCGTGGCCCCCACCGTCGAGCGCGTGTCCGACCAGCACCTGAGCGGCGTGCAGCGGCCGTCGCGCCGCGTCGGCCGGCAGGGCCCTGGCCATCTCGTCGGCGCCCTCCGCGTAGTTCCACAGCCCGTCCGTGCAGACCACTACCACACCGGGGCGGTCCGGTTTGAAGGACGCGGTGTGCGGCTCCAGTTCGTACGCGTCGGCGCCGAGCCAGCCCGTGATGGCGTGCGCGCGCTCGTCCGCGTACGCCTCCGCCTCGTTCATCAGCCCCGCCGCGACCATCTGGGCGGCCCAGGAGTCGTCCTCGGTGAGCCGGGCGGGCGGGGCCTGGCGGTCGTCCGGTACCCAGTACGCCCTGCTGTCGCCGATCCAGCCGATGACCAGCAGTCCGCTCGCGACCACGGCGCCGACGATCGTGCACGCCGGGGCGTTGCGATGGCGGTGCGGATCGCCGTCCAGCGCGCTTGCCGCCACCGGGGCGAGGGAGTCGACCGCCTCGGCGGCGACGACGATCGCGTCGTGCATCGCCTGCTGCGGATGCGTACCGCGTGCCAGCGACTCCAGCAGGGATTCGTTCGCCGAGGCGGCGGCGGCGGCCGAGGCCTCGTCGGGACGGGTCGCCGAGGAGACGCCGTCGCAGACGACCGCGACCACGGCGGGCGTGCCGTCGGGCAGGGCGGCGGACGAGACGGCGAACGCGTCCTCGTTACGGTGATGGCGCAGGCCGCGGTCGCTGACGGCGGCCACCGCGCCCAGCTCCTGCTCCACATGGTCCCGTTCGCGTGGCTGGGCGTGCCCGCAGTTCTCGCAGTAGCCGTCCGTGTCGACACGCCCGGCGCGGCAGGCGACACAGAGCTTGGCACCGGCCGGGGGCGCCGGGGCCGCCGGGGCGGGAGCGGAGGTGCGCGGATCGGCCGAGAACGGAGCCGGGACCGGAGCGGGGAGCGGAGCGGCGGGCCGGGGCGCGGGAAGCTCGAAGTCGCCGGGATGCGCGGGCAGTCGGCCGCCCGCCGAGTCCAGACCCGGCAGCTCGTCCGGCAGCAGGGCGGGCGCGGGGGCCGCCGAGGTGTCCGCCCCGGCGGCGGCCGGCCAGTCCACGTCGGGCGCGGGGGCGGCGGGCCGCGCGATCCCCAGGCCGTTCATCACAAGGGTGGGCTGGTCGTCCGGGCGTGGCGGTACGACGGACAGGTCGTACCCGCAGGCACCGCAGAACCGGTCGCCGGGCTCCAGCGGCTCCTCGCAGCCTGGGCAGGTCGGCAGATCGGCCGACTCGGGCATCTTGGACATCACTCACACCCACGTCCGGGGGCGGAAACGGTTGGCCCGCTCCACCAGTTCGATCCTCTCCTCGCCGCGCTGAGCGAGCCGGGCGAGCACCCGGTACGAGCGTTCCAGTCCGAAACGCAGGCCGCGCTCGTCCAGTTCGCTGCCCAGCAGCTCGGCGCGCACGGGACGGGACCCGGGACTACCGGAGAGTACCCAGTCCAGCGCCGTGCCCAGTACCTCCGTCGAAAGCTGTTCCCGCCGTACCGCGTCCAGACCGAACCGCTGGAGCGCGGACACCTGCTGGGCCGCCGCCATCAGATCGTCGATCAGCGGCGGCTCCGTGCCGTACCCGGGAGCGGGCACGGCCAGGGCGCGCTGCCGCAGTCTGGCCCGTACGGCCGCGACCCGCGCCGCCGTGTAGTGGATCGACGCCTCGGGGACGGACTCCAGGGTCCGTACGGCGCCGGTCCGGTCACCGGCGGCGAGCTGGACCCGGGCCAGGCCGAACGCGGAGCTGACATAGCTCGGGTCGGTCGTCCAGACGAGACGGTAGTACTCGGCGGCGTTGTCGAGTTGACCGAGCACCTCGGCGCAGACGCCCAGCGCCAGCTTCGGGGCGGGTTCCCCGGGGAACGCGTCGTAGATCGCGTCGAAGGAGAGCGCCGCGATCTCGTGGTCGCCGGTCGCGAGCGAGGCGATGCCGCGGTACCAGACGACCCGCCAGTCGTCGGGCCGGCGTGCCTCCAGGGTGCTCAGCGCCTCGGCGGCGGTGGCCAGATCGCCCATCTCCAGCCGGGCGCGCAGCTCGCGCAGTCCGCGCTCGACGGACTCGGCGGGGGCGGCGGCCAGCGCGGAGATCACCTCGGCGGGCGCCGAGGCCAGCAGACCGGCGAGGAATCCGGCGTTCGGATCGTTCGGATCGACTCTCGGTACGGGCAGGGCCAGCGCGGTCGCCGCCGTGTCGAGCGGCGCGAGCCGGAGCCCGCCGGTACCGTTCCCGGCCGTTGCCGTCGCCGTCGCCATGGCCGTCGTTGTCGTCGCCGTGAGCGTGGCCGTACCGAAGACGCCCTCGGCGCGCGGCGCGGGCACGGACGCGTACGCGCCGCCCGGCGCGGGGAGCGCGGGGTCGAGCCCCGGCGCGCCCGGGACCCCGGGCCGTGCGCCCGGCGCCGGCAGCGCGCCCCCGGGGGCCGCCCCCGGGCCGAGGCCGGCGGGGCCCTGGCCGGGGAAGGTCCGCGCGTTCGGACCCAGGGGGGCGCCGAAGGTGCCCTGGCCGGGGCCCGGCCGGCCAGGAAGCGTCGAGGCGGCCGGAAGCGCCGCCAGGGGCGAGCCCGGCGGCGGAACGGGCGCCGTCACGCCGTCGGTACCGCGCGCGCTCGCCCCGATCGCCCTGGTGCGCCGGCCGGACCGGCCGCCGCGGCCCGTCGGCGCCGCCCGTACACCCAGGCGTGAGACATCCTCCGTCAGCTCCGCGAACAGCTCCGTGTCCGTGACCCGCAGCTCGGGACCGAACAGTGTCGAGAGCGCGGGACGCGGCCGGCCCGTCTGGAGCGCGACCACCTCCCGCAGCACACCCGTGAGCTGTTCGGCCATCTCCTGTGCCGAGGAGAACCGCCGCCCCGGATCGGGGTCCGTCGCCCGTACCAGCAGCCGGTAGAAGGACTCGTACGTCCGGAACACATCGATGTTGTCCGGGTCGGGCAGCGAGTCCACGAACACATTCGTGTAGCCCTGGAAGTCGAAGGTCAGTACCGCCAGGGTGCGGGCGACCGTGTACAGGTCCGACGCCACCGACGGGCCGGCCTCGGCGACCTCCGGGGCCTGGTAGCCGACGGTGCCGTAGATGGCCGACTCCTCGTCGTCCATCCTGCGGACCGCGCCCATGTCGATGAGCTTGAGCTGGTCCTCGGTCTGTATCGCGTTGTCGACCTTGAAGTCGCAGTACAGCAGGTTTCTGCTGTGGAGATGGCCGAGAGCCTCCAGCGCCTCGATGCCGTACGCGCACGCCTGCTCCACCGGCAGCGGGTCGCGTCTGCCCCCCTCGGTCCGCCGCTCGTTGGCGATCTCCTTGAGCGACTTGCCGCCGACGTACTCCATGACGATATAGCCGTCCATGGAGCCGGTCCGCTGGTCGAGGTGTTCCACGAAGTTGTAGATACGGACGATGTTGGAGTGCTCGATCTCGGCGAGGAAGCGGCGCTCGGAGATCGCCGCCTCCATCGCGTCCTGGTCGCCCGTGTCGAGCAGGCCCTTGAGCACCACCCAGCGGTCCGAGACGGCGCGGTCGATCGCGAGATAGACCCACCCCAGACCGCCATGCGCCAGACAGCCCACGACCTCGTACTGCCCGTGCACGACATTGCCGGGGTGCAGCTTCGGTACGAACGAGTACGGGTGGCCGCACTTGGTGCAGAACCCCTCCGTCCTTCCGGGGCGGTCGCCGCGCGCGCGGCCCACCGGCGCCCCGCAGTCGGAACGCGAGCAGTACCGCTTGCGCTCGGGCACCTCCGGGCGCTCCATCACCGCGGACCGCGGGTCGGGACGCGGCACGTCCGGTACGGAGACCAGCCCCGCGCCCAGCCGGTTGCGCCCGGACGCGGCCGTGGACGAACCCGAACTGCGCACCGACACAGAACGGGACGAGATCCGCCCCGAGAGCGCGCGCGACAGCCGGCCCGAGACCGAGCGCCGGGACGTCGAGGAGCGTGAGGTCGAGGACCGTGAGGAGCGCGCCGAGGAGCGGGACGAGGCCCCGGAGGAGGAGCGTGAACCGGAACGCGAGGAACCGCTCCCCGACCGGCTGCCGCTCTCCCCGCCGCCGCTCCCGCCGCTGCCGCCGCGCGCGATGCCCGTGGGCGGTGAGGAGAGCGATCCGTTGGGCGAGACGACGGGAGCCAGACCGCAGGTGTCGCAGTACAGCTCGCCGCCGCCCATGTCCTCGTACGAGCCCTCGCAGCCTGGGCGCTGGCACGCGTTCGTCCCGCTCATCGGTCCCCCCGTTCCCCTTCTGTTCCCTTGCTCCCGGATGCTGTTCCCCTGCTCACGGGCCCGGCCGCCGCGCGTCCCGTCCTCACGCGGTGCCCCCGCCGTCGCCGGCGCTGTCGACGGGAGCCGGTCCGCGCGGGACCAGGACGTCCGCCGCCGCCCGCTGATAGCGCAGCACCGCCTGTTCGGCGACGCGCAGATCGCAGGGCGCGCTCCACAGCATCCGGCGCGCCGCGTCGTACCGCTCCATCAGCAGCGGGTCCTCGGCCATGCCGTGCCGGGCGACCTTCGCCTTGTACGCGTCGAGACGCCCGCGCAGTTCCGCCCGGACCGCGAGCGGCGCCGTGACCGCCGTCAAGGACTCGCGGGCCCGCAGCAGTTCGTCCTCGGCTTCGCGCTCCAGCGATTCGAGGAGCGGGGAGAGCCGGTGCCACTGGGCGTGTCTGCGGTACTCGGCGGCGGTCGACAGCCGCTCCTGGAGCGCGGTCGGCGGACCGCTGACCGCGGGCACCTCGGACGCCGCGATCTTCGCCAGCACCTCGCCCCGGGCCGATCTGGCCTCCGTGAGCGTACGGTCCGCGCGGGACAGCACGTCACGCAGCCGCATCAGCCGCTCCTCCGAGTCCTGGCGCACCGCGAGGACCGCCTCGATCTCGCGCCGTACGTCCTCCAGCGCGCGGGCGGCCCTGTCGTACCGCTCGGTGTCGGGACGGCCGCCGCCCGGGGCCGAACTGCCCGGCGCGGGCCGCCAGAAGGCCAGCGGATCGGAGACCACCTGGGCGCGCAAGGTGCTCAGCTCATGGGTGATCGACTCCAGATCGTCCCCTGCCGGATGCTCGCCGGGCCGTACGCCGACGGAGTGCGCCAGCGAGCGGGTGCGCTGCAACTCCGCCGAGAGCAGATCGATCCGGGCCGGCAGCGCCGACCACACCGCGTCCGCGGCCACGACCATGTCGAGCGAGCTCGCGTACAGCTCGTTCATCCGGGTGACCAGCTCCGCGAGCGTGAAGTGCTCGGAGAGCTTGGCGGGCCCGGTGAGGGACGCGAGCCGGTGCCCGGGGGTGCCCGCCACGGTGACCCCGCGCCCGCGCAGCGTCTCCGTCAGCTCCACCAGATCGTCGCGGTTGAGCCAGCGCCTTCTGGCACGGGTCTCACGGGCGCCGGCCAGCGCCGCGGTGTAGCTGTCGAAGTAGGTCCACAGCAGGGTGATCGACTGTTCCGCGGTGGCCCAGCGGTCCTTGGTGACCCCGGTCAGCTCGGCCCCTTCGAGCAGTCTGCGGCCCGCATGGTCCTGAAGGGCGAGCAGTGAGGTCTCGATCGCCTCGTGCTCCGCTTCGAGGCGCGCCAGCGCACGGTCCACCTCGTCCCGGTCCATCGCCGGTCCCGGTGGCCTCCCCGTCGAGTCGGGAAAGGAGCCCGTGCCGCCCATCGATCACCTCTCCGCTCTCGCCTCGGCCTCGCCGAGCTGTGCCGTCCTGACCGGCCCGCGCCGGCCGATCCCGTACTCGGGCTAGCTGTTCTTGTATCTGGGGGTCGGCGGCGCGGTGATTCCCGGCAGACCGGCCTCCAGCCACTTCCTGTACGAGGTCATCCAGGGGCTGTTGGCCCCACCGGCGCGATACCCCACCAGCACCTGGTTCACCCGGCGTACCAGATCGTCATTGCCCAGTTTCGCCGCGACGCCGTAGTACTCCGTGGTGAACGGCTTGCCCCGCAGCTCGACCGCCGGGTCCTGGGCGGCCTGGCCGGCCGCGAGCGCGTTGTCCGTCACCACCGCGTCGACCTCGCCCAACTGGAGCCTGACCAGGCAGTCGAGCTGGTTGGGCACGGTCAACTGGTCCTCGTCCTCCGGCCGCTCGTCGTGCTTGTCCTTGAACTCCGCGCCGAACGACTTCTCCTTCAGCTCCTCGTACGCCGTCGAGCCCTCCGCCGTGCAGACCCGCTTTCCGGCGAGGGAGTCGTTGTACCCCGTCACCGACGAGTTCCTGGGCGCGAGCACCTGCTGCCCGGCCTGGAAGTAGGCGGTGGAGAACGCGACCTGCTGTATCCGGTCGCAGTTGATCGTCATCGTCCTGACGACCAGGTCCACCGTGCCGTTCTCCAGCGCCCCGACCCGCTGATTGGTCGGTATCGCACGGAAGATGATGTCGTTCGGATCGCCGAGTATGTCCTTGGCGATGGCGCGGGCGAGATCGATGTCGAAGCCTTCGAGATCGCCGGTCTCCGGATCGCGGTAACCCCAGCGGTAGCTGTTCTGGTCGACGCCGACGATCAGCTTTCTGTTCTCCCGGGCCTTGATCTTCTGGATGGTGGGTCCGTCGGCGCCCGAGGGCGGGAGGCTGGCTTCCGGGGTCTCGCACTCGTCGGCCTGGGCGGGCACGGCCGTGGCGGTCCGCTGCGCGGACTTCCGCGCGCCCTCGTCGACCGTGTGGGACAGCGGGAGCAGGGTGAGCGAGGCCGTCAGCACACAGGCACCGGCCATGGCCGAGACACCGCCCCAGCCGCGGAGCCTGCCGGACGGCCGGAGCCTGCCGGACCGCCGGGGCCCGCGGGGCGGGCGGAGCCCGTCCATGGAATCCACCGGATCCATCTCTCCCCCTCTCACCGGTACTCCGAAAGCCTGCGGCCTATGCCCAGGATCGCGCCCACCGCGGCCACCAGGGCCAGCACGCCCGCGCCGATCGCCAGTCCGGTCAGCGCGTCCCGTCCGTCCGAAGCGGAACTGGTGAACTCCACCTGCTCCTGGGCGAGTGCCCGTTCCAGCGCGGTGTCCACCTGGTCGAACGACTGACCGGTGGATTCCTTGTCGCCGATGACCTTGGCGAGCGCGCCCTCGTAGTCACCGGCCTTGTCCGTACCGCTGGCCGTCGCGTGGCGCTCGCGCCACTGGGTGACCGACGAGATCGCCTCGTCCACCGGTCTGCCGCCCGCGCTGTCGTCGGCGAGCTTCCTCGCCTCGCCGAGCGCGGCGCTGAGCCTGTCCATGCCCGTGTTGTAGTCCGTCTCGTACTTGTCGTTCTTGCCGTCCGGGGTGAGGACGGCGCCCCGGGCCACCAGGGTGAGATTCTCGTTCGCACGGGCCTTGAGGGAGTTGATCCGGGCCTCGTTGAGGACCTTCAGCGACGCCTGGCCGTGCTTCTGGGCGTTGTTCAGCTCGGTCCGCGCGACGGTCTGGCCGACGGCGAGCCAGAGCAGCAGCACGGTGGACGCGGCGGTGGCGGCGAGCAGCCCCTGGTTGAACACCCGGTTCGTCCGCAGATAGTTGCGCCGCTGGGCCCAGAGCAGACCGCCGAACGCCAGCACCCCCATCACCAGCGAGACGAAGGGCCACAGCCGCGCGTCGTCGTTGTCCCGGGCGAGCCGGTCCGTCTCCGCCGCGTACAGCCTCTCGGCCGCGGGCAGCAGCTCATTGGTCATCTGCTGGTTCGCGTACCGCAGATAGGCGCCGCCGAGCGGGAGTCCCTGGCGGTTGTTGGCGCGGGCCCGCTCGATCAGACCGGTGTAGCGCGGCAGGCCCTCGTTGAGCGTGGCTATCTGGAGGCCCGACTCGCCGGCGCCGTCCGTATGGGTGGCGGCCTTGACCAGCAGCCTGGACGCCGTCTCGATGTCGTCCCGATACCGCTGCTGCACCGCGCGCGGCTCCTCGGCACCCGCCAGGAAGCCGCTGGCCGCGGCCGTGTCCGCGTCGGCCAGCGAGCGGTAGATGCTCGCCGCGTCCGCGCTGAGCGGCTGACTGCGGCTCACCACGTCGTCCGCGGCGGAGAACCGGTCGGCCGCCTCCCACGCGGTGACCGCTCCGAACGCCACGACCAGCAGCGCCAGGGCGGCGCCGATGATCCTCAGCCGGCCCGGCTCCGTCGTCGCCGCGGTGCGCAGCCGCTCCGTGGTCTCGGCCCACGCGCCGTGCCGTACGGGCGGTGCCGACGGCGGCGGTCCGGCCGGCGGCGCCGCCGGCGCACGCGTCGGAGCCGATGGTGGCGCGGTGCGCACATTCGGCGGATATGTCACGTGACCTCCCCCTCGGTCATCTGACGACGACGGCCCGCCCCCGGCGGGTCGGGGGACAACTCCCGGCCGCCAGTATGGACGCGGGGACCGGCAACCACACCAGGCTTGACTGGATCTTGTACGTATCGCCCGCACCGCTCGCGCACATACCGAATCCGTCGATCCCGCTGCGGCCGTCCGGCCCCGTCACCATGTCCCTGTTCCAGAGCCTTTGCGGGCCCTGTCCGATCTCCCCACCTTGAATACGCCGCAGACCCGTGATCGGTTCCCGTTCGGGGAGTGTTGCCACCCGATCGAGCGGGGGAGCGTGCCCACTCGATCGAGCGAGACCGACCGGAGCCGAGGGCCGATCGGGGCCGACGGCAGGCCGGGGCCGAGGCAGGCCGAGGCCGGCCGGGCCGAGGGGCTACCGGGGGCGGGGCTCCCCCCGGCGCGCGTAGTGCGCGCCCAGCCGGGCGTGCGCCTCCGCGTCCGCCCGTACATGGTCGAGACCCAGCAGCGCCGCGCCCAGCACCGGCGGCGCCGTCACGACCTCGATGACGGCCTTAGGCGCCTTCGCCGCCAGCAGCTCCGCCATCCGCAGGTCGAGCTGCGGATGACGGGCCGCCAGCACGCTGCCGCCCAGCAGCACCGGCACCTCCTCGTCCAGCAGATCGAGCCTGCCGAGCGCGACCGTCGACAGCGCGACGACCTCCTCCGCGAGCCGGTCCACGATCGACCGGGCCACGGGGTCGCCCGCCGCGGCCGTGGCGAAGAGCACCGGGGTCAGTTCATGCCGGCGCTCGAACGCCAGCCGCCCCAGGTGCAGCGCCTCGATCAGCTCGTACATCGAGCGCAGACCGAAGTGGCCGGGCAGGGTCCGTACCAGCTCCGTGGGCTCGCCGCGGCCGTCCTCCGCGCGCGCCGCGAACCAGAGCGCCTCCTCGGAGAGTCCCGAACCGCCGCCCCAGTCACCGGAGATCCGCCCGATCGCGGGGAATCTGGCCGTCCGGCCGTCCGGCAGCATCCCCACGCAGTTGATGCCCGCGCCGCAGACGACGGCCACGCCCCGGGGCGCCTCGCCGCTCGGCAGACCGGCCCGCAGGATCGCGAAGGTGTCGTTGCGTACGTCGGTGGTACGGCCCCAGCCGCGCGCCTGCACCGCCTCGGCCAACTCCCGCTCCTCGACCGGGAGATCCGCGTTGGCCAGACAGGCGGACACATGCTCGGCGACGCCGTGCTCCGGCAGTCCGGCGGCCGAGGCGGCCTCGGCGACCGCCACCGCCAGGGTGTCGATCGCCGCCTCGATCCCGACGACCGGCGGCTGGAAGCCGCCGCCGCGGGCCGTGCCCAGCACCGAACCGTCGGCGCCGATCACGGCCACATCGGTCTTGCTGTTGCCGGCGTCGACGGCCAGGACGCTCGCGCGCCCCGCCGCCGCACCGGCCGGTCTGCCCGCCGGGCTCTGCGCCGTCGTACCGGCCGGTCTGCCCGCCGGGCTCTGCGCCGCCGTGCCGGCCGTTCTCCCCGCCCCGCTCACACCCACGCGAGATGCTCCCGGTTGTGCGCGATCAGCTTGTCGGTGAGCGCCTCGGCGTACTCGATCTGACCGATCAGGGGGTGGGACAGCAGCGCCTTGAAGACCCGGTCCCGGCCGCCGTGCAGCGCGGCCTCCAGCGCCAGATCCTCGTACGCCGTGACATTGGCGATCAGACCGGCGTACAGCGGATCCAGCGCGGGCACCGCGAGCGGCACCGCGCCGGACGTACCCACCCGGGCCTGGACCTCGATCACCGCGTCGTCCGCCAGGAACGGCAGCGTGCCGTTGTTGTACGTGTTCACCACCTGGACCGGGCTGCCGCCGCCGCGCAGCAGCGAGGCCGCCAGATCCACCGCGGCCTCCGAGTAGAAGGCACCGCCGCGCTTGGACAGCAGCTCCGGCTTCTCGTCCAGGGCCGGGTCGCCGTACATCTCCAGGAGCCGCTTCTCCATCTCGGCCACCTCGGCGGCCCGGGACGGCTTCGTCCCCAGCTCCCGTACGACCTCGTCGTGCGCGTAGAAGTAGCGCAGATAGTACGAGGGCACCACCCCGAGGCGGTCGAGCACCTCACGCGGCAGCCGCAGCGAGTCGGCGAGCTCGCCGCCGTGCTCGGCCAGCAGCTTGGGCAGCATGTCGGCGCCGTCGGGCCCGCCGAGGCGCACCCCGCGCTCCCATGACAGATGGTTGAGCCCGACATGCTCCAGATACACCTCGGCGGGGGCGACATCCAGCAGCTTCGCGAATCTGCGCTGGAAGCCGATCGCCACATTGCACAGCCCCACGGCCCGGTGGCCGGCCTGGAGCAGTGCGCGCGTCACGATCCCCACCGGGTTGGTGAAGTCGATGATCCACGCGTCGGGGTTGGCACGGCGGACCCGCTCCGCGATGTCCAGGACCACGGGGACGGTGCGCAGCGCCTTGGCCAGACCGCCGGCGCCCGTCGTCTCCTGCCCCACACAGCCGCACTCCAGCGGCCAGGTCTCGTCCTGGTTCCGCGCGGCCTGTCCGCCGACGCGCAGCTGGAGCAGCACCGCGTCGGCGTCGGCGACGCCCGCGTCCACGTCCGAGGTGGTGGTGATACGGCCCGGGTGGCCCTGCTTGGCGAAGATCCGCCGCGCGAGTCCTCCCACCAGATCGAGCCGGTCGGGCGCGGGGTCGACCAGCACCAGTTCCCCGATCGGCAGGGTGTCCCTCAACCGGGCGAATCCGTCGATGAGTTCGGGTGTGTAGGTGGATCCTCCGCCCACCACTGCGAGCTTCACTTTTCTCAGCCCTTCACTCCGGTCAGTGTGACTCCCTCGACGAACGCCTTCTGGGCGAAGAAGAACACGAGGATCACAGGGGCCATGACCAGTACGGTCGCGGCCATGGTCAGATTCCAGTCGGTGTGGTGCGCGCCCTTGAAGGATTCGAGGCCGTAACTGAGCGTCCAGGCGGCCGGGTTCTCCGAGGCGTAGATCTGCGGTCCGAAGTAATCGTTCCAGGCGTAGAAGAACTGGAAGAGCGCGACGGCCGCGATCCCCGGCTTGGCCATCGGGAGTACCACCCTGATCAGGGTACGGAATTCACCGCATCCGTCGACCTTCGCGGCGTCCAGGTACTCGTTGGGGATCGTCAGCAGGAACTGGCGCAGCAGGAAGATGGAGAACGCGTCTCCGAACGCCATCGGGATGATCAGCGGCCAGAGCGAGCCCGACAGATCGAGCTGCTTCGCCCAGAACAGATACATCGGAATGATGATCACCTGGGGCGGCAGCATCATCATCGAGATGACGAGCATGAGCGAGAGCTGTCTGCCGCGGAACCGGAACTTGGCGAGCGCGTACGCCACCGGGATCGAGGAGAGCACGGAGAGCACCGTGCCGAGCCCCGCGTACAGCAGGGTGTTCTTCCACCAGGTCAGAAAGCCGGGGGTGTCGAACACCTTGGCGTAGTTGCCCCACTCCCAGGTGTCGGGGGTGAGATCCCGGGTGAGTGCCTGATGGTCGCTCATCACCGAGGTCAGAAAGAGGAAGACGAACGGCAGCACGAAGAACAGCGCCGCCGCGACCCCCAGGGAGTGGACGCCGATCCAGTGCAGCAGCGCCCTGCGGCGCGCGGTACGGGCGGCGGGTGTGCTGTCCCGGGCGGACTTCCGGCCGGTGCCGCCGGAGCGGCCGGAGCCGCCGGTGCCGGAGCGGCCGGAGCCGGAACGGTCGGTGGTGCCGAGTACGGAGGTCATCTCAGTCACCCGCTCCGATCAGACCGCCGCGCCGCCGCATCAGCAGCGCCGTGAAGGCCATGGCCAGGACGAACAGGACCAGCGCGACCACACAGGCGGCGCCGTAGTCGAAGCGCTGGAACCCCAGGTTGTAGACGAGCTGGGGCAGGGTCAGCGTGGACTTGTCCGGGTAACCGGGCTCGAACTGCTGGCCGGAGCCGCCGATGATGCCGGAGGCGACCTTGCCCGCGACCAGCGGCTGCGCGTAGTACTGCATCGCCGAGATCACCCCGGTGACCACCGCGAACATCACGATGGGCGAGATGTTCGGCAGGGTCACGAACCGGAACCGCTGCCAGGCCGACGCGCCGTCCAGCTCCGCCGCCTCGTACTGCTCCTTGGGTACGTCGAGCAGCGCGGCCATGAAGATCACCATCAGATCGCCGATGCCCCAGACGGCCAGCAGGGTGAGGGCCGGCTTGGACCAGGCCGGGTCGTTGAACCAGCCGGGGGTCGGCAGACCCAGATCCCCGAGGATCGTGTTGACCGGCCCTGTCCCCGGGTTGAGCAGAAAGACGAAGGCGAGGGTCGCGGCGACCGGCGGCGCGAGATACGGCAGATAGAAGAGGGTGCGGAAGATCCCCGTACCCGTCTTGATCTTGGTGATCAGCAGGCCGATGCCCAGTCCGAAGACCACCCGGCAGGCCACCATGATCACCACGAGCCAGAGGGTGTTGCGCAGGGACGGCCAGAACATCGGGTAGTCGCCGAAGACATACGACCAGTTCCCGAGACCGTTCCAGACGGGTGTGTTGAAACCGTCGTACTTCATGAAGGAGAAGTACACGGTCGAGATCAGCGGATACGCGAAGAAGACGGTGAAGCCGATCAACCAGGGCGACATGAACGCCGCCGTACGAAGCGTCGACCTGCGGCGCTTCGAACGGAGGGTGTGCGTGGACATGGGGTGACGTCCCGGCCCGCTAGCTTGCCTGCTCGATGTCACGGTCGATCTGCCGGGCGGTCTTCTCCAGACCCGCCTGGAGATCCTTCACCTTGCCCTGCTCGTACTGGTACCCGAAGTCCTGGAGCGTCTGCTGGTACGTCGCGCCGTTGACCGCGGCCGGCGGTGTGCTGGACTCCGGGTGCTGCGCGATGTCGAGGAAGGTCTTGAAGCGCGGGTCGAACGTGAGGTCCGGGGACTTGAGGGCCTCCAGCGTCGACGGCACATTGCGGATGCCGTTGGCGAACTGCACGACCGCCTTGGTGTCGGTGGTCATGTACTTCACCAGCTCCCACGCCGCGTTCTGCTTCTTGCTCTGCGGGGCGATGCCCATGATCGTGCCGGAGAGGAAGCCCTTGCCGTAGCTGTCCGCCTCGTCGTCCGCCACCGGCATCGGCGCGACTCCGATCTCGAACGGGACCTTGGCGTCCTCGGCCATACCGAGCCGCCACTCGCCGTCGAGCTGCATCGCGACCTGGCCGGTCTGGAAGGGGTGCTTGGCGCCCCACTCGTCACCGAAGGTGCTGCGGAACCTCTCCAGCTTCCCGTAGCCGCCGAGATCGTCCACCAGCTTCTTCTGGAAGGTGAACATCTTGGCGAAAGCCGGGTCCTTGGCGACGTTGGACTTGCCGTTCTCGTCGAAGTAGGCGTGGTTCCAGCTCGACATGTAGTGGTCGACGACCGTCTCGTAGCCGTGGTAGGTCGGCATCAGACCGACCCGCTCATAGCCGTCGCCCTTGGCCTTGGTGAGCTTCTTGGCGTCCTCGGCCAGCTCCGACATCGTCTTCGGCGGCGCGGCGATACCGGCCTCCTTGAAGGCGTCCTTGTTGTAGTACAGCCCGTACGCGTCGCTGAGCAGCGGCAGCGCGCAGCGCTTCCCCTCGAACTGGGTGTACTCCAGCAGCACCTTCGGGAAGGTCTTCGCCAGATCGAGCTTGGACTTCTCGATGAACGGCGCCAGATCGGCGAAGGCGCCCGACGAGCAGAACTTGCCGACGTTCGAGGTGGTGAAGGAGGACACCACGTCGGGACCCTTGGAACCGCCCGCGCGCAGCGCCTGGTTCAGCTTGTCGTCGTTGATGTTGCCGACGACGTTCACCTTGATGTTCGGGTGTGCGGTCTCGAACCGGTCGATGTTGTCCTGGATCGCCTTGACCTCGGCCGGCGCGCTCCAGCCGTGCCAGAACGTGATGGTCGTCCTGGCGTTCGGATCGTCGGACGCGGCGGAGCCCGACTGGCCCGTACAGGCGGTGGCGACGACGGATATCGCGGCCACCGCCACGGCGGAGGCGGCGAGACGGCGGTTTCTGAGCATGGCGGTACTCCCGGGGGATGGTCGGGGTTCTGGGGATCGGGATGTGTGGGGAGTGTGCTGTTGTCCGTTCGTGCGGGCGGGACCTGGGGTGGGGCTCGACGGGACGTGCGGCGGGTCTTCGGGCGGGTCTTCGTGCGGGACTTGGCCCGGGACTCGGCCCGGGACTTCGGGCGGGACTGCTGGGACAGGCCCTAGCGGGAGGTGTCGAAGACCTCGTCGCGCGTGGCGGACAGGGCGCTCTCCAGAGCGCCCCGCAGTACGGGATGGCGGTGCACCTCGCCGATGAGGAGCCGGGGGCGGGAGGCGGCCAGCTCGGCCAGCTCCGCCTGGACCAGGGCGCGCAGCGGCTCACCGCCGGCGGCGGTCAGTCCGCCCGCGAGGACGATCAGTTCGGGGTCGAGTACGGCGGTCACCGAGGCGAGACCGGTGGCGAGCCGCTGGGCGAACAGCCGCAGCAGTCCCGCCAGCCGCTCGTCCTGCTCATGCCCGGCCGCGGCGCGGGCCAGCAGCCCGGCCGCGACCTCGGCGTACGGCTGCTCCGGGGTGTCGATGCCCAGGGACTTGGCGAGCCGGGGTACGGACTGCGCGCCCGCCAGCTCCTGGAAGCCACCGCTGTTGGCCCGGACCACCTGGCGTACCAGCGGGGTGCCGGGGACCGGCAGGAAGCCGACCTCGCCCGCGCCGCCGGTGAAGCCGCGGTGCAGCCGTCCGCCGATGACGAGGGCGGCGCCGAGGCCGTCCTCGTTCCACAGCAGGACGAAGTCCTCATGGCCGCGCGCCGCGCCGAGACGCTGCTCGGCGACCGCCGCGAGGTTCACGTCGTTCTCGTACTCGACGGGCATCGGCAGCACCGCGGCCAGCTCGTCCAGGAGCGTGGCGGAGTGCCAGCCGGGCAGATGGGACGCGTACCGCAGCCGGCCGGTCGACGGATCGAAGGCGCCCGGGGTGCCGATCACCGTCCGGTGGATGTCACCGCGCGTCAGCCCCGCGGCCTTGACGGCCCCCTCCAGGGCGTCCGTCACCTGCCGTACGACACTCACGGCCCGGCGGCCTGGGGTCGGCAGTTCGAACTCCCCGACGGTGGTCCCGGTGATGTCGGCGACGGCCGCGCGTATCCGCTGCGGGTTCACATCGAGTCCCGCGGCGAACGCGGCGCGCGCGTTGACGGCGTAGAGCTGTGCGTTGGGTCCCGGCCGTCCCTCGGTGGTCCCGGTGGCGACGACCAGGCCGGCGGCTTCGAGCCGGGCCAGCAACTGTGACGCGGTCGGCTTCGACAGACCGGTCAGTTTGCCTATCCTCGTACGGGAGAGCGGCCCATGGGCCAGCAGCAGATCGAGTGCGGCCCGGTCGTTCATGGCCCGCAGCACACGCGGCGTTCCCGGTGACGGAGGGGGCGGCACATCGCTCATGGACGCGGCACCTGCCTTTCGCTGCTCGTTCTCCCACACTGTTAGGAAAGTTTCCTATTGGGGTGCGAGGAAAGTAAGCCGGACGTCAGGAAGGCGTCAATACTCTCCGGCGTGACACACCCCCGAGGCAACCAAAGCGTTACCTGCGGGGGCGCGGGTACCGGATCGCGCTACTTCGTGAGATTCGACGGCGGGTTGAGCGGGGCCGCCGCCAGGGACTGCGGGGACGTGGGGCTGGCCAGGGCCGAGGGCGCGGACACACCCGCCGCCGGGTCCGGCGCGGGCGCCTCCTCCACGGCCGGCGGCAGACCGCCCACGATCCGGATGCCGGCCTCGTCGAACGCCCGCTTGATCCGCCAGCGCAGCTCGCGCTCCACGCCCAGCGACTTGCCCGGCATCGTCTTCGCCGAGAGCCGTACGGTCATCGAGTCCAGCAGCACCGAGTCCAGACCGAGAATCTCCACCGGGCCCCACAGCCGCTCGTTCCACGGGTCGTCCTTGGCCATCCGCTCGGTGACCCCGGCGATGACCGTACGGACCCGCTCCAGGTCCTCCGACGGCCGGACCATCACATCGACCCCGGCGGTGGCCCAGCCCTGGCTCAGATTGCCGATCCGCTTGACCTCGCCGTTGCGCACATACCAGATCTCGCCGTTGTCCCCGCGCAGCTTCGTCACCCGCAGACCGACCTCGATCACCTCACCGGAGGCCACCCCCGCGTCGATGGTGTCCCCGACGCCGTACTGGTCCTCCAGGATCATGAAGACCCCGGAGAGGAAGTCGGTGACGAGATTGCGCGCGCCGAAGCCCAGCGCCACACCCGCGACACCGGCGGAGGCCAGCAGCGGGGCGAGATTGATGTTGAGCGCGCCGAGCATCATCAGCGCCGCCGTACCCAGGATCAGGAACGAGGTGACCGACCGCAGCACCGAACCGATCGCCTCGGAGCGCTGACGGCGCCGCTCGGCGTTTACCAGCAGCCCGCCCAGCGCGGTGCCCTCGACCGACTGGACACTGCGGTTCATCCGCTCTATCAGCTTGGTCAGGGCCCGCCGGATCACATGCCGCAGCACCAGCGCGATGATCAGGATCAGCACGATCCGCAGACCGATGCCCAGCCAGGTCGCCCAGTTCTGCTCCACCCAGCCCGCCGCGTCCGTCGCCCGTGCGGCCGCTTCGTCGAGGGTGACGGGGTCGGACGACGAGGGGCCGGCGGCCGGCAGGGCGGACCAGGACACGACGGGAACCTCCAGGTGTGCGCGGGCGGTCCCACCACACTAACGGGGCAGTGCGGCGCGTCCGATGATGTGATCGAGGGAGAGACACGGCTCACGCGGGTCCCGGGCGGTCGTCATGGGCCCGGGAATACGGGGGAAGTGTCCGGTGTGGTCGAAAACACTCCCAGCCCGTTACCGGGACGTGGTGGCGTTTCCACCAGGCATGAGGAGAGACTGGAGCAGATCGTCCCGGCGCGAGCCACGCGCCGCCGGCGTAATAGGAGGCATCCGTGCCGCATGTCCTGGTCCTCAACGCGTCGTACGAGCCGCTCGGCGTCGTACCGCTCCGCCGCGCGCTCGTCCTCGTCCTGGAGAACAAGGCCCTCTGCCTCGAGGAATCCGGCGCCTTCATGCACAGTGAGACCCGAGTCATCCCAGCTCCCAGCGTCGTACGGCTGAAGCGCTTCGTACGGGTCCCTTACCGGGGGCCCGTTCCACTGACACGCCGTGCGCTCTTCGCCCGTGACGGCGGTCGCTGTATGTACTGCGGTGGTGTCGCAACCAGCGTCGACCACGTCATTCCGCGCAGCCGTGGCGGACAGCACGTGTGGGACAACGTGGTGGCGGCGTGCCGCCGGTGCAACCACGTCAAGGCCGACCGCCATCTGCGGGAGCTGGGCTGGAGACTCCACCAACAACCTGCCCCGCCGTCGGGCCTGGCCTGGCGGATCATCGGGACCGGACACCGGGATCCGCGCTGGTTGCCGTACTTGCAACCGTATGGCGCGGAGGACGCGATGGCTCGGATCGACGGCATTTCAGCCTGACGATCCGGGTCTCCTCTGTTTTTTGAGGCTCGGTTCGCCTCCGGGGCGCGGGGCGCCTCCCGGCGGGGGGCCGTGGTTCCGTGCCGGTCGCGGCGCGGGCCGGTTCGGCGTGCGGGTTGTCCTCAATCGCCGGACGGGCTTGAGTGTGGCCCGCGCGCGCCGCGCCCCCTACTCGGCCACCCCGTACGCCTCCACCGTGAACAGCGAGTAGCCGAACCGCGTTCCCCTCGCGTCTCCCTGGACGCGGACGAAGCGCGTTTCCCTCGCGTCCATGCCGATCGCCTCGCGGCCCCCCTTGCCGTCCGCCACCGTCGCCGCCGTCCGCCAGCTCCGGCCGTCCGGCGAGACCTGGATGCGGTAGCGGCTCGCGTACGCGTCCTGCCAGTGCAGCACCACCTGGCCCAGCCGCGCGGGCCGTGCCAGTTCGAGCTGCCACCAGGCACCGTCCTCCACGGGGGAGGACCAGCGGGTGACCGGGTCGCCGTCGAGCGCGGCGGAGGCCGGGAAGTCCGGGGTCTCGTCGCCGGAGGACGAGGCCGTCCCCGTACGGGCGAGGTCCGGCCCGCCCGTGCGCGGCGAGGCCCGGACCGTCAGTGTGCGCTCCTCGCCCGCGAAGGCGAGCGGCACCTCGTACGTACCGGCGGGCGTCCCCTCGGGGACACTGACCTCGACGGGAACGTGCGTACGAGAGCCCCGCGGCAGCGTCGTCTCCTTGGGCACCCTCACCCGAATGCCCGAAGGCGCCTTCGCCGTCAGCTCGCCCCGTACCGTCCCCGGCCGCTGCGCCGCCAGCCGGGCCTGGACCCGCTGCGGCTTCCCGCCGATCTGCGCGTCCGCCTCGCCGCGTACGAGATCCAGCCGGGCCCGCGGCTCGTCCGCGTACCAGGGCACCACATGGCGTACGGCCGGGGTCGGCGCGCCGGGGCCCGCGACACCCGAGCCGGAGCCCGCGCCGGGCGAGACGATCCGTACCGCGTCGATCCGCAGCCCCTTCGCGTCCGACTGGGTCCAGCCGCTCGTCGACAGCGGTCCCAGCGCCCGCCAGCCCTGGCCGGGGACATGCGCCTCGACGGTCGCGCCGGCGCCCGTACCGGGCTCGGACATCGTGTTCACCGCCTCGACGGGCCTGGCCGCGCCGAGATCGACGGTGTACGAGCGCCCGTCCTTGGCGACCTTCTCGGCGGCCGGGGCCCGGTCCGCGCCCGTCCACGCCGACGACTCGTCCACGGCCCGGTCCAGGAAGGGCCCCAGCACGCCCTTGCCGACCGTGGCCCGGCTCGCGCGGGCCTCCTCGCGCAGCGGCTCCAGATCCAGCAGCCCCTGCCAGGCCGCCGCGCCGTCACCGCGGTCCTGCGCCTGGAGCATGTCGACGGCCACCTCACCCGCCCTGCCGTAGCGCGCGAGCTGGTCGAGCCAGGGCCGTACCTCGTCGTCGAGACGGCCGTCCGCGATCCCCGCCAGCCGCCGCGGGGCCTCGCGCATCACCGTGAAGGCGGCTCTGAGCCTGTCCGCCGCGACGGTCCTGGTCCCGCTGTCCGCGGTCGTACGGGACCGCCAGAAGCCGGCCAGCAACGGCTGGAGATACGCGGACTCCGACGAGCTGAGGATCGACGACGCGTCATTGCCCGCGAGCGCGGCGAGCGCCTCGCGCGCCTCGGCGTCCCCGCCCGCGAGATCGTCTATCGCGGCCCGCCAGGACTCCCGCGGCTGGTAGCCACGCGGATTCCAGGCGTAGTCCGCCGCGGTGAAGAGCGGGATACGGGACGCCGACGCCTGCTCCATGGCATTGGCGAGCAGGGCGACGGAGCCGGTGGCCACGGCCGGCTCGCGGCCGGTGTACGGGCCGAGGAAGATACGGCCCTGCTCGTAGTCGTTGACCGGGTAGTTGTCCATGGTGACCAGCGGACGCCCGAACGCGGCGCGCGCGCCGGCCAGTTCCAGGCCCGTGATGGTGCGCGGTACGACCCCGACGCCCGTCCACGCCACCTGCACCCCCGCGTCGAGTCTCCCGGCGAGCGCCTCGCGGTACTCCGTCGCGCCGTCCTGGTAGTACTCCGTCGGCATCACCGTCAGCGGCTCCGCGCCGGGGTACCGCTCCGCGAGATGCTGCGCCACCGCGTTCGCCACCCGCGCCTGGGCCGCCGCGGCCGCCGCCGGACCCGAACCGAAGGTGTCCGCGTCCCGGCCGCAGTGCCATTCGCTGTAGCTGACGTCCTGGAACTGGAGCTGGACCGCGCGTACGCCCAGCGCCCACATCGCGTCGACCTTGCGGGTCAGATCCCTGAGATCCCGCCGTGAGGTCATGCACATGGCCTGGGCGGGGGCGACGGCCCAGGCCAGCGTCACATGGTTGCGGCGGGCACGCTCGGCCAGCTCGCGGAACTCCGTCCGCCGCTCGGCCGGGTACGGCTCGCGCCAGCGCGCCTGGCGGTACGGGTCGTCGCCGGGCGCGTACAGATAGCGGTTCTGTTTGGTACGGCCCATGAAGTCGAGCTGGGCCAGCCGCCGCGCGTGGTCCCAGGGCTGGCCGTAGAACCCCTCCGCCGTCCCCCGTACGGCCGTACCGGGCCAGTCGCGTACGAGCACTCCCGGGACGGAAGCACGGCCGTTCCGCTCCACGACGAGCTGGCGCAGCGTCTGCGCGGCATGGAAGAGACCGTCCGCGCCGACGCCGTCCAGCGCGACGGTGCCCCGCCCGGCCACGGTGCCCACGGCGATCCGGTAGCCCCCGGAGGGAAGGTCGGCGGTGTCCGGCGCGCGCAGGGCACGCAGCGCCTCACGCGCACGGCTGCCGCCCACGAGGACGAGCGGTCCGCCGCCGGTGGCGGACGCGGTGCGTACGGTACGGACCCCCGCCGCGCGCAGTACCTCTGTCACCGCCTCGACGGCGTACGTGTCGGCGCCGGGGTCCGCGACGACGGTCACCTCCGCGCCGAGGGGCACCGGCTGCCCGGCCGCCCTGATCGTCTGCGGCCGGGGCCACACGGCGGGGACCGCGGCCCCGCCCTCGCGGTCGGGCGTGGTGGCCGAGGGGGAGCCGGGCTCGCGGGGGGCGGCCAGCGCGCCGGGCGCGGTGCCGAGGAGACCGCCGATCACGGCGACCGCGACGGCGGTCGCGGTGCCCCTTCTCCGCCCGAGCCGCATCTCTGCTCCCCTCGTGCCTTCTGGTCCCGACCCACGCGGCAACGACCCCACCACCCGCGCGGTGAAGGTGTCAATGCGCGTGGCCGTTGTGTCGCATTTGCCGGTCTGTGATAGGCAGGACGTTCAACTGCCGCACAGGGAACGGATCGTGACTCGACACACGTTTACCGGCAGTACGCGTCTGCGGCCGCGCCCGCTGGGTAGGGCTGCTGTGACCTGTTCTGTTCCCTGTCCACGGGAGGCGCCGCCATGGACGCATCCGTACAGATCCTGCCGTCCGCCCGCTCCAAACAGACAGACCCGACCCCGTTGACCAGCGAGCCCCCGCTCGCCGACGCGGCCCCTCTCACCAGTGAGCCCCCGCTCGCCGATGCCGCCCCGCTGACCAGCGAGCCGACCGCGCCCGGCACGGCGGGCGGCCCGGAGTCCCCCGGCATCTGATCCACAGGAGTGCGTATGGGCCTGGCCAGGCTCGCCGAGCTGCACGGTGTCGCCACCTCGTACGCGCCGTCGCCGGGCGTCAGTGTCACCGTCCCCGGTACGACCGTCGTCTCGGTGCTGGCCGCGCTGGGTGTCGACGCGTCCACCCCGGAGGCGGTGGACGAGGCGCTGAGCCGCGCCGAGTCCGCCGCCGCGAGCAGGCTGCTGCCGCCGACCCTGGTGCTGTGGTCCGCACGGGGCGCGGCGGAGGGCGCGGCCGGTACGGAGCTCGTGCTGCCGCCCGCCCTGGCCGCGCTCCCGGCCGGCTCGGCGCTCGGAGTGGAGACCGAGGGCGGGGAGTCGGTGGAGCTGCCGCCGTCGGGGCCCGGGGCGTCCGCCGCCTGGGCGGAGCTTCCGCTCGGGGTGCACCGGCTGACCGTCCGCACGCCCGCCTCGGCCTCGGCCTCGGCCTCGGCCTCCGACTCCGCCTCGGCCTCCGCGTCCGCGTCCGCGTCCGACGACCGTCAGGAGCGGACGGAACGGACCGTGCTCGTCGTCGCGCCCGACCGGGTGCCGGGTCCCGCCGGCCGCACCCACGGCTTCCTGGTGCAGCTCTACTCCCTGCTCTCCCGCCGCTCCTGGGGCATGGGTGACCTCGGGGACCTCGCCGAACTGGCCGCCTGGTCGGGGCGCTCGCTCGGCGCAGGGTTCGTCCAGATCAACCCGCTGCACGCCGCCGTACCCGGCACGCCCACCGACCCCTCGCCGTACCGCCCCTCCTCGCGCCGCTTCCCCGACCCGGTCCATCTGCGGATCGAGGCCGTCCCGGAGTACGCGTATGTCCACGGCCCCGACCGCGAGCGGCTCGACGGGCTGGTGGAGCGGGCCGCAGCCCTGCGGGAGGCCGTCCTCGACAAGACCCCGGGCAAGGCCGCGCTGATCGACCGTGACGCCGTCTGGGCACTCAAGCGCGCGGCCCTGGAGATTCTGGACACCGTCGAGCTGGGCCCCGGCCGCCGCGCCGGGTACTGCGACTTCCTGGCCGCGCAGGGCCGGGCCCTGGAGGACCACGCCACCTGGAACGCCCTCGCCGAGGTGCACGGCCCGCGGTGGCGCGACTGGCCGGCCGGGCTCCGCGATCCGCGCTCCGCCGAGACGACCGCGGCCCGGCGGCGGCTTCTCGACCGGGTCGACTTCCACTGCCGGCTCGCCTGGCTGACGGACGAGCAGCTCGCCGCCGCCGGCCGCGCGGCCGGGGACGCGGGCATGGCCGTCGGGATCGTCCACGACCTCGCCGTAGGCGTCCACCCGGACGGCGCCGACGCCTGGGCCCAGCAGGACGCCTTCGCGGCCGGTATGTCGGTCGGCGCACCGCCGGACGCCTTCAACGCGCTCGGCCAGGACTGGGGGCTGCCCCCGTGGCGCCCCGATGTCCTGGCCGCGTCGGGCTACGCCCCGTACCGAGGACTGCTCAAGGGGCTGCTGCGGCACGCCGGGGCGCTGCGGATCGATCATGTGATGGGGCTGTTCCGGCTCTGGTGGGTGCCGGAGGGCCAGGAACCCACCCGGGGAACGTATGTCCGATACGACGCCGAGGCGATGCTCGCCGTCCTCGCCCTGGAGGCCCACCGCGCGGGCGCCGCCGTCATAGGGGAGGACCTGGGCACCGTCGAGCCCGGCGTACGGGAAGCACTGGAGCGGCGCGGGGTGCTCGGCACCTCGGTGCTCTGGTTCGAGCGCGACTGGGACGGTACGGGACGGCCCCTGCCCCCCGAGAGCTGGCGCGAGGGCTGTGTGGCCACCGCCACCACCCACGATCTGCCGTCCACGGCGGCCCGGCTCACCGGGGAGCATGTGGAGCTGCGCCACCGGCTCGGGCTGCTCACCCGCCCGCTGGAGCGTGAGCAGTCGCGGGAGCAGGCCGAGGTCGCGGAGTGGCTCGGCTTCCTGACCCGCCTCGGGCTGCTGCCCGGGGACAGCGAGGAGGAGCAGATCCGCGCGGTGTACCGGTTCCTGCTGCGCACCCCGGCGCGGCTGGTCGGGGTCTGGCTGCCGGACACGGTGGGCGACCGCCGGCCGCAGAATCTCCCGGGCACCTGGGACCAGTACCCCAACTGGCGCCTGCCCGTCGCGGACGCCGAAGGCCGTCCGGTGACCCTGGAGGAGCTGGCCGCCTCGCCCCGGCTGCACGCGCTGATGGAGGTGTTCCGGAGCGGTACGGCACCCGGTTCGGCACCCGGTACGGCACCCCCGCCCGCGCGGCCGGTGTAGGCGTTCGCTACGTTTGCACCGTGGACAAGAAGAACGCTCTGCGCGCCGGCGCCCTGGCGGCCGGTACGACGCTGATGATGCTGCTCATGTCGTCCCCGGCGCTCGCGCTCTCCCGGGACGACGGCGACGACCCCGGCCCCGGGCTGAGCATCGCCGAGACGCTCGGTCTGTATGTGGCGGCCCCGCTGGTGATCTTCGGGATCATCGCGGGCCTGGTCATGGTCCTCGACAAGTCCCACAAGCAGCACGTCTGACCCCATGGGCCGACAAGGCGCCGCCCCGCACCGCAGAGTGCGCCGGGCGGCGCCTGCATGCGCGCAGTGCGTGCCATGAGTGCCGTCCGCCGTGCGTGCGGTACGTGCGGCGGGGGGACGTGGAGCACGTGGGGGACGGTCCGGGCCCTGTCGCTGTGCTCCGGGCCCGAACCGTCCCCGCTCGCCGTTGTTACGCGGTGGCCGCCGCCTCGTCGGCCGCCTGCGCCCTCAGCGCGCGCTCGACACCCGACCTCGACTCCGAGATCAGCCGGCGCAGCGCCGCGTTCGGACCCGCCGAGGCGAGCCAGGCGTCCGTCGCGTCCAGCGTCTCCCGGGAGACCTGGAGGGACGGGTAGAGCCCGACCGCGATCTGCTGGGCCATCTCATGGGAGCGGGACTCCCAGACGTCCGCGACCGCCGCGAAGAACTTCTCCGTGTACGGCGCCAGCAGCTCACGCTGGTCGGTCTGGACGAAGCCGCTGATCACCGCCTCCTGGAGGGCGTTCGGGAGCTTGTCACTCTCCACCACCGACGCCCAGGCCTCCGCCTTGGCCTCGGGCAGCGGACGCGCCGAGCGCGCCGCCGCCGCGTGCCGCTCGCCCGCGGCCGTCCTGTCGCGCTCGTACTCGGCCGCGATCTCCTCGTCGTCGTGCAGACCCACCGCGGCCAGCCGCTGGACGAACGCCCAGCGCAGCTCGGTGTCGACGGCCAGGCCCTCGATCGTCTCCGTACCGTCGAGCAGGTTCTGCAACAGATCGAGCTGTTGAGGGGTGCGCGCGGTCGCCGCGAACGCCCGTGCCCACGCCAGCTGGTGGTCGCCGCCGGGCTCGGCCGCGCGCAGATGCGCCAGCGTCGCGTCCGTCCAGCGCGTCAGTCCCGCCTCGCGCCACGCGGGCGCCGCGTACAGATCGAGCGCCAGCTTCACCTGGCGGTGCAGCGACTGCACCACACCGATGTCCGACTCCTTCGTGATGCCGGAGAGCACCAGCTCCAGGTAGTCGCGGGTCGCCAGCTCGCCGTCCCGGGTCATGTCCCATGCCGACGCCCAGCTCAGCGCGCGCGGCAGCGACTCCGTGAAGTCCCCGAGATGCTCGGTGACGACCCGCAGCGACTCCTCGTCCAGCCGGACCTTCGCATAGGTCAGATCGTCCTCGTTGAGCAGGATCACCGCGGGACGCGGGGTGTTCGCGGGGAACGGCACGTCCGTGCTCTCCCCGTCCACGTCCAGCTCGATCCGGCTCGTACGGACCAGCTTGCCGGTCCCGTCCAGGTCGTAGCAGCCGATCGCGATCCGGTGCGGGCGCAGCACCGGCTCGCCCTTGGCGCCCGCGGGCAGCGCCGGCGCCTCCTGCCGTACGGAGAACGACGTCACATGGCCCGACGCGTCCAGCTCGATTTCCGGGCGCAGGACATTGATGCCGGCCGTCTCCAGCCACGCCTTCGACCAGGTCTTCAGATCACGCCCGGAGGTCTCCTCCAGCGCGCCCAGCAGATCGGAGAGCCGGGTGTTCCCGTACGCGTGCGCCTTGAAGTACGCCTGGACGCCCCGGAAGAACTCGTCCTGCCCGACATACGCGACGAGCTGCTTCAGTACGGACGCGCCCTTGGCGTAGGTGATGCCGTCGAAGTTGACCAGCACGTCGTCCAGATCGCGGATGTCCGCCATGATCGGGTGGGTGGAGGGGAGCTGGTCCTGACGGTACGCCCAGGTCTTCATGGAGTTGGCGAACGTCGTCCAGGACTGCGGCCACCGCGAGCCCGGCGCGTCGGCCAGGCAGGCGATCGAGGTGTAGGTGGCGAACGACTCGTTCAGCCACAGGTCGTTCCACCACTCCATGGTGACCAGATCGCCGAACCACATGTGCGCCAGTTCGTGCAGGATCGTCTCGGCCCGCGTCTCGTACGCCGCGTCCGTCACCTTCGAGCGGAAGACGTACTGGTCGCGGATGGTCACCGCGCCCGCGTTCTCCATCGCGCCCGCGTTGAACTCCGGCACGAAGAGCTGGTCGTACTTGGCGAAGGGATAGGCGTAGTCGAACTTCTCCTGGAACCAGTCGAAGCCCTGCCGGGTGACCTCGAAGATCGCGTCCGAGTCCAGATACCCGGCGAGCGAGGGACGGCAGTAGATGCCCAGCGGCACGGACTGCCCGTCCTTCTCGTACGAGCTGTGCACCGAGTGGTACGGACCGACGATCAGCGCCGTGATGTACGACGAGATACGCGGGGTCGGCTCGAAGCTCCAGACGTTCTCCTTGGGCTCCGGCGTCGGCGAGTTGGAGACGACGGTCCAGCCCTCGGGGGCCCGCACGGTGAACTGGAAGGTCGCCTTGAGGTCCGGCTGCTCGAACGAGGCGAAGACGCGCCGCGCGTCCGGTACCTCGAACTGCGTGTAGAGATAGGCCTGCTGGTCGACCGGGTCGACGAAGCGGTGCAGCCCCTCGCCCGTGTTGGTGTACGCGCAGTCCGCGACGACCGTCAGCTCGTTCGGGCCCTCCTGCAGACGCGGCAGCGCGATACGCGAGTCCCGGAAGACCGCGGCGACGTCCAGCGCGGTGCCGTTCAGCACGACCTCGTGCACGGAGGGTGCCACCAGATCGATGAAGGTCTCCGCCCCGGCCTCCGCGCTCTCGAAGCGCACCGTGGTCACGGACCGGTAGGTGCCGCCCTCCTGCGCGCCGCTCAGATCGAGATCGATCCCGTACGAGTCAACGGTGAGCAGGTGCGCGCGCCGCTGCGCCTCTTCGCGGGTCAGATTTGTGCCTGGCACCCGGGTCATCTCCTCGGTATGTGACGTTTCCCGCCATCCTTCCATGCGGACCGGGCCGCCTGCCTGCCAGTATTCCGCCGGGCGGAGCGGCCGAGCGCGAGGTCCGCCGGGCCGGGTCCGTACGGCGGCGCGGCCGAATCCGCGCCGTTGTCCCGCCCCGGCGCGCGGCGAAGTCTGGCCCCATGGACCGGACCATCCGACAGGCCGGGGACCGGCGCGCGATACCGCCGTCCGTCCTCGCCCTCGCGACCGCCACCTTCTGTGTCGTCACGACGGAGATGCTGCCGGTGGGGCTGCTCACCTCCCTCGGCCGGGGACTGCGGACCTCCGCGGGCACGACGGGGCTCAGCGTCACCCTTCCCGGCCTGGTCGCGGCGCTCGCCGCGCCCCTGCTGCCCGTCGCCGCGCGCCGCGCGGACCGGCGGACGGTCCTGTGTGTGCTGCTGGCCGTCCTGGCCGCCGCGAACGCGCTCTCCGCGCTCGCGCCCGGCTTCGGGGTGCTGCTCCTGGGCCGGGCCCTGGTCGGGGTCTGCACCGGAGGCGTGTGGGCGGTCGCCGCGGGCCTGGCCGTACGGCTGGTACCGGAGGAGTCCGAGGGCCGTGCCACCGCCGTGATCTTCAGCGGGACAGCGGTGGCGTCCGTGCTCGGGGTGCCGGCCGGGACGCTGATGGGCGCTCTCGCCGGCTGGCGCTGGGCGTTCGCCGCGATGGCACTGCTCGCGCTGGCGGTCGCGGCGCTGCTCGCCGCCCTGCTGCCGCCGCTGCCCGCCGAGGAGGCCGTGCGTCTCGGGGAGGTCGCGGGAGTGATCCGTATCCCGGCGGTACGGGCCGTCCTGCTCGTCGTGGCCCTTCTCGTCACCGGTCACTTCGCCGCGTACACGTATGTACGCCCGGCCCTGGAGCGGACGCCGGGGCTCGGCGCGGGGGCGGTCGGCGCGCTCCTGCTGGTGTACGGGGCCGCGGGTGTCGCGGGCAACTTCCTGGGCGGCGCCGCCGCCCCCCGAGGTCCCCGCCGGGCGCTGCTGGTCGTCTCGGCGGTACTGGCGGGGTCGGTACTGCTGAGCGTTCCCGCGGGCGGCTCACCACCGGCCGCGGTGGCCCTGCTCGTCGTCTGGGGACTGGCGTACGGCGGGGTCTCGGTCAGCGCGCAGAACTGGCTGATGGCCGCCGCGCCGGGGCGGCGGGAGGCGGCCTCGGCACTCTTCGCCGGGCTGTTCAACGCGGCGATCGCGCTGGGCGCGCTGCTCGGCGGCCGGGCGGCGGACCGGTTCCAGGTCGCCGGCGCTCTCTGGCTGGGCGGGGCGCTGGCCGTGCTGGCGTCGGCGACCGGCGCGCTGATGACGGTCATGAGGGCGGGGCGGGAGTCCCGTACGACCGGGGGAACCTCCCGCCCCGCCGACTGACCACGTGTGGCCCGGCAGGTCAGCCCGTCAGCTCGGCCGCCACCAGCTCCGCGATCTGGACGGCGTTGAGCGCCGCGCCCTTGCGGAGGTTGTCGTTGGAGACGAAGAGCGACAGACCGTTCTCCACGGTCTCGTCGTCGCGGATCCGGCCGACGTAGGAGGCGTCCTGGCCGGCCGCCTGGAGCGGGGTGGGGATCTCGGACAGCTCCACCCCCGGCGCGTCCTTGAGCAGCTCGTACGCGCGCGCCACGCTGAGCGGACGCGCGAAGCGGGCGTTGATCTGGAGCGAGTGGCCCGTGAAGACCGGCACCCGGACACAGGTACCGGAGACCTTCAGCTCCGGGATCTCCAGGATCTTGCGCGACTCGTTGCGGAGCTTCTGCTCCTCGTCGGTCTCGAAGGAGCCGTCGTCCACGAGACTGCCCGCGAGCGGCACCACGTTGAAGGCGATCGGCCGCTGGTAGACGGCGGGCTCGGGGAAGTCGACGGCTCCGCCGTCATGGGTGAGCCGGTCCGCCTCGGCGACGACCTTCTGCGCTTGGCCGTGCAGCTCGGCGACACCGGCGAGACCGGAGCCGGAGACGGCCTGATAGGTGGCGGCGACCAGCGCGGTCAGCCCGGCCTCCGCGTGCAGCGGGCGCAGCACGGGCATGGCGGCCATCGTGGTGCAGTTCGGGTTGGCGATGATGCCCTTGGGGCGGTTCCTGATCGCGTGCGCGTTGACCTCGGAGACGACCAGCGGGACCTCGGGGTCACGGCGCCAGGCGGAGGAGTTGTCGATCACGACGGCGCCCTGGCCCGCGACCTTCTCGGCGAGCGCCTTCGAGGTGGCGCCACCGGCCGAGAAGAGCACGATGTCGAGCCCGGTGTAGTCGGCCGTGGAGGCGTCCTCGACCGTGATCGCCCGCCCCTGCCACTCGATGACGGAGCCCGCGGACCGGGCGGAGGCGAAGAGCCGCAGTTCGGTGGCGGGGAAGTCCCGCTCGGCCAGGACGCTGCGCATGACCGTGCCGACCTGACCGGTGGCTCCGACGATTCCGACCTTCACTGGGGCTCCTCACTCGTGACCGTCCCGGGGAACGCGTTCCCCCATCATGCGTCTGTCCCGGGCCGGGTTGTCCAATCCATTGTCCAAAGGACGGAATGGTCCGGGGGACGGAGTGTCCGGGGGACGGCCCGGCGGAGGAACGCCGAAGGGGCGGGCGTCCGTGTGGACACCCGCCCCTCCATTACCGCACGCGTTACGGGGTGACGCTCGCGATGATCACACTGCCGGTGCCCGCGGCCGTGCCGCGCGCGTTCAGCAGCCGCACCTCACCGAAGAACTGCCGGCCCTCCGGCGCGGCGCTGTTCACCAGCACCTCGGCCGCGGCCTGCGCCGAGGCCCCGCTGTCGAGCTCGACCGCGCCACTGGCGCTGATCGTGCCGAGCGAGTCGGAGTAGTACACGTCGCGGTAGTCGTACGCCGTGGTCCCGGCCGGGACCGAGTAGGCGTCCACGACGGCCGTGTACGTACCGGCGGCCGGGTTGGTCAGGCTGACCGTCTCGTCCGCGCTGGCGCTCGTGGAGGAGCCGATCAGCACGCCGTTCCGGTAGACCAGGAGGTCCAGGTCCGCGCTGTTGTCCGAGGCACCGCCGATGGTGAAGTCGAGCTTCTCGACCCCCGCGCCGATGGCGACCGTGGACTCGATCTGGTCGCCGTCCGAGATGGTCGGGCGGGTGACCTTCGCCGAGCCCAGCGAACCGCCGCCGAGCTTGCCGTCGATGGCGGCGGCGCTGTTGGTGACCGTCCAGGTCACCGGCGCCGGCGTACCGATCTTCGCCTCGGGCAGCGTGGTGACCGCCGGGTCGAAGACCGCGCCGAGGATCGACACGTCCAGCTGGTACGGGTTGTCGAGCAGAGGCGACGTACGGCGGGCCTCGACCTCGATCTCCCAGACGCCGGGCTGCGGGTTCTGGTACGACCGCAGATCCGGACGGCAGGTGTTGCTCGGGTTGTTGTAGTTCGGGTAGCAGAAGATCGTGGAGCTGTCCTCCACGGCCACACCGTACGGGTGGATGGAGATGAACCGGGTCTGGCTGCCCGTGGCCAGCCCGCCCAGCGCCACCTCCAGGGTCTTCGCGCCCTGCGGGACCGTCAGGAAGTACGACGTCGAGCTGTTGCGCTGCACGGACTCGTTCGCCGAGAAGGCGTACGAGGGCGCCCCCAGCGGCTTGGAGACGACCACGGTGGTGAGGATCTGCTTGTCCACACCCTCCGAGTCACGGTCGTCCAGCTCCAGGATGGCGCTGTGCACCCCGGCGGAACCGGGCTTCGCCTCCACGGCGACCGTGACCGGCTGGTTGAGCGGCAGCTCGACGTTGTGGCTGCCGACCAGCGCGAAGGTGCCGTCGTTGTACTTCCACTTCAGCCGGTGCTCCACGCGGCCCGCGGGGCCGGTGGTCCGGGTGATGGTGATGTCGTACTTCCTGCTCTGGCCGGCCTGGAGGCCGCCGTCACGGTCGTACAGACCCGTGCCGAAGCCGGGCGTCTTCAGGAACTCGTCGATCGTGGTGTCGACCGGGGCCTTCACCGTGTACTCGTACGAGCTGGGGTCGCGCTGGATGGCCTTCCAGGCCGCCAGGACATCGATCAGACCCGCGCCCTGCTCATGCGCCTGGAGACCGTCGATCTTCTCGGCGGTGCTGGTGAGCGCCGTCCGCAGCTTGGCGGGGGTGAGGTCGATGCCGTTCTGCTTGGCGGCCGAGATCAGCAGCGCGCTCGCGCCCGCGGCCTGCGGGGAGGCCATCGAGGTGCCCTGGAGCATCGAGTAGCCGGGCGGCAGCGAGTAGCCCGCCTCGGCGACCGGGCTGCCCGGCGCCCAGGTCTGGGTGCTGTTGATGGCGGCGCCCGGGGCGGTGATGGTCGGCGTGAAGCCGCCGTCCTCGCGCGGGCCGCGGGAGGAGAACGGGAGCAGCCCGTACTTCTTCGTCACACCGGAGCCGTAGTTGGCGGCCCAGGTCTCCTTGGAGATCGACGCGGCGACGGAGATGACCTTGTCGGCCAGGGCCGGGTCACTGATGGTGTTGGTACCGGGGCCGTCGTTGCCGGCCGAGATCACCAGCTGGACGCCGTAGGTGTCGATGAGCCGTGTGTACAGCTCGGAACGGGCGTTGTTGCCGTCGTTCAGCGGGGGCAGACCGCCGATCGACATGTTGACGATGTCGACACCGCGGTTGGCGACGAGGTCGATCATGCCCTCGGTGAGCGCGATGCTGGTGCAGCCGCCGCTCCAGGAGCAGGCGCGCGAGGACACCAGCTTGGCGCCGGGGGCGGCGCCGTTCATCTTGCCGCCGAAGAGCCCGTTGGCGGCGGTGATACCGGCGACGTGCGAACCGTGCGCGCCCTCGATGACACCGATGCTGACGAAGTCGGAGGTCGCGCCCGCCGCGTTGTAGACGACGTCCTTGCGGATCTCGACCACGAAGGGGATGCGCTCGGCCACCGGGGTGGCCGGGTCGTCCGTACCGAAGTAGCCGATCTGGAAGCCGTCCTTGTACGGCTTCATCGCCACGTCGTTCGTGAAGTCGCCGTCGTTGTTCAGATCGACGCGGACGGTTCCGGCGGCCGGGTCGTAGAGCACACCCCACACATCGGTGGTGTCACCGTCGCGGTTGAGGTCGCCCGCCATCTCGCCGCCGAGCGTGGCGTTCTCGCGGAACAGGTTGAACTTGTACGAGCCGGCCGGCGCCGTCCACGTACGTCCGCCCGCCGTGAACGACGGGCCCGCCACCGCGGCGTTCATGATGCGCCAGGTGCCGTCGGCGTCGGCGACCGGGTCGGTGGCCGTCACCCAGTCGACGATCTTGCGCTCACCGGTGGTGGTCTTCTGGAGCGCCGGGTGGGCGAGGTCGACGCCCGAGTCCAGGATGCCGATGGTCACACCACGGCCGTCGGCCGTCGGGTTCTTCCGGACGAAGTCCACCGCACCGGTCTCGAAGGACGGGTTGTACGGGTTCTCCGCGGCGGTCCTGCTGTCCGGCGCCGGGTACTTCTCCACGTCCGAGGCCTCGGCGGAGCCCTTCGCGCCCTGCACCGCGTCACCCGCGGGCCTCGGGTCGTCGAGCTTGATCTCCTGGTTGAGATCGATGCCGTGCACGGATGAGAGCTTCTGGGCCGCCCTGATCGCCGCGTCCGCCTTGGCTGTGGGGAGCGTCGCCCGTACGTAACCGAGCTTGTCGTACGTCTTGCCGACCACGGCGCCGGGGACGGCGTCGAGCTGGCCGGCGACCTGCTCGGTCGCCCCGGGAGCGGTGGCGACCATCAGGGATATGTTCTTCTCGCCCGAGGCCTCGGCCTTGGCGAGCAGATCGGCGTCGGCCGACCCCAGCTTGTCTGAGGACGACTTGACGGGAACGGGGGCGGCCGGGTCGTCGGCGCCTGTCGCGGAGAACGCGGGCACCGCACCGGAGGCGATCAGCGCGGCCACCAGGCCGGCCGCCGCCGCGACCCTGGCCACGCGTCTCGGTCCGGATATGGAGCGCTCGGATTCGGAGGTCATCAGCATCCCTGCTTGTGAAAGAGACAGTCCGGATTTCGGTACCGGATGACCGCTCAGCTTTTCCTAAGTGACAGGGGTTTGTGGAGAGCTGTCAGGGACGCGTTTCGGTCATGGCGCACATCCGCCAGCGCGGCGGTTGCGCCATGAAGGATCAATCGGACACATCCTCCGGAGCCCCGGATCTCGTCGCCGTCATGGTTCTACCCTCGCGGGATGAACCAGGAGCTACGAGTCGCCGCCTACGCCGTGTGCGTTCAGGGTGAACAGATCCTTCTCGCGCGGTGGGTGGCCCGTGACGGCACCAAACGCTGGACGCTCCCGGGCGGCGGTATGGACCACGGTGAGGACCCCGTCGACGCGGCCGTCCGCGAGGTCGAGGAGGAGACCGGCTACACCGCCGAGATGACGGCACTGCTCGGTGTGGACTCGATCCGCCGCCGCTACCCGCGCAAACTCGGCAGCTTCGCGGACTTCCAGGGCCTGCGCATCATCTACGAGGCCCGGATCAACGGGGGTTCACTGCGCCCCGAGGCCGACGGCTCCACCGATCTGGCCGCCTGGTTTCCCCTGGACGCGGTCCAGGAGCTGGACCGCGTCGAACTCGTCGACACCGGCCTGGGACTGTGGCGTGAGCGACCGGCGCTCGGCCGTTTCCCCGGGAACGGCTGAAAGCGGGTCAACCCGCCGAGAGCGGAAAACCCGACCGGCGCCACGGGCGTCCTGCCTGCCGACCGCGTTCGCACAACAGGGGAGTTCGCATGGCAGTACCTACGGTCAGGATCGCGTGGACGGGAGCCCTGGCGGCCGTGGTCGTCGCCGGCACGGCGCTCATCGGCCCGGCGGCGGCCGCCCCGGCCCCGGACCGATACGTTCCCGCCCACCGCGCCGCACAGCGAGCCCTCGACGCCGCCGTCCAGGAGGGCGTGCCGGGAGCGCTGGCCCAGGTGACCGACCGCAAGGGCGTCTGGAACGGGAACGCGGGCGTGGCGAATCGCGCCACCGGCCGTGAACGCCTTCCGCAGGACCGTTTCCGCGTCGGGTCCGTCACCAAGACCTTCGTCGCCACGGTGCTGCTCCAACTGGAGGCGGAGGGCCGGGTCGACCTGGACGACACCGTCCACAGCGTGCTGCCCGGACTGGTGCGCGGCAACGGCCACGACGGACGCGTGATCACCCTGCGCCAGTTGCTCAACCACACCAGCGGGATCTACAACTACACCTCCGACGCGGGGTTCATCGGCAAGATCTTCGGCGATGGCTTCTTCCAGCACCGCTACGACACCTGGAGCCCCCGTGACCTGGTCGGACTCGCCCTCGCCCACCAGCCCGAGTTCGAGCCCGGCACGGACTGGGGCTACTCCAACACCAACTACGTCCTCGCCGGGCTGGTCATCGAGAAGGTGACGGGCCGTCCGTACGCCACCGAGATCGACCGCCGCATTCTGCGCCCGCTGGGCCTGCGCGCCACCAGCCTGCCCGGCACCGACGCCCGGATGCCCCACCCGGCGGGCCGCGCCTACTCGAAGTTCTCCCAGGACCCGGCGGCGCCGGTCCACGACGTCACCGAACTCAACCCGACGGTCGCGGGCGCGTCGGGCGCCATGATCTCCACCACCGGCGATCTGAACCGCTTCTACAGCGCGCTGCTCAAGGGCGAGCTGCTGCCGGAGCGGCAACTCGACGAGATGAAGACCACCGTCCCCCTGAGCGACGGCTACGCCTACGGCCTCGGCCTCCAGTCCCACGAACTCCCCTGCGGCACGGTGGTCTGGGGCCACGACGGCGGCATCCACGGCTCCTCCTCAGCCGCCGCGACCGCCGTGGACGGCACGCACTCGGTCGCCCTGAACTACAACGGCGACTGGACGGGCACCTCGGACGCCGTGATGGAAGCGGAGTTCTGCGGCTGATTTTCTTGGCCCGGTTCCGCCCGGGTGGCCGGTTCGTCCTCAATCGCCGGACGGGCTTGTTTCCCGCCCCGCGTCCGGGCGGGAAGCCGGACCACCGGCGGGAGGCGTTATCTCGGGAGCACCAGGACCCGCGCCGCCGGGTCCCGGTCGTCCGCCGCCATCAGGGCCGTGCGGACCACCGTCGCCTGCTGTTCCAGCGACTCCCTGAGCTTCCTCGGGGTCAGGTGGACGACCGTGATGCCCAGCCGCTCCAGGTGCTCGCGCTTGCGGACGGCCTCCGACCACTCCGCCTCCTCGTCCGCCGCGCCCGCGCCGGCGCCGGCGTTTCCCCGGTGCGGGGCCCTCGTGTCCAGTTCCACCGCGACCGCGAACTCCGGCCAGTACGCGTCCACACTGCCGAGCGCCGGCCCGCCGGGAAGGCGCAGGTCGACGTTCCATACCGGCTCGGACAGTTCGTACGTCCGCACCATCTCGTACAGCCGCCTCTCCGCCAGCGCCCGCCCCTCCGTGAGCAGTGAGTCGACCGCCTCCACCACATGGGGCCGTGCCAGCAGGCCGGACAGATTCAGTTCCCGCACCACCGCGGCCGGTTCGCACCGGCCGCCGCGTACCGCTTCGGTCAGCAGCTCGACCACCGTGCGCGCGTCGGTCAGTTCCGCGACCGCGTCGGCCACCGCACGGGCCACGGGCGCCACCGGCAGCCCGGTGACCTGCTCGGGCGGGGGCAGGGAGTGCGTACGGATCAGCCGGGCGCACCCCGTCGACCGCAGCCGCCGGGTGCGCGGGACCAGGACGTCGATCTGTTCCAGCGAGAGCAGCCCCGGCGTGGCGGAGAAGCCGTACAGCGCCAGCGCCGCGAGTCCTGTGATCATCACGGAGTCGTACGGCGGGCAGGACGGAGCCGGGGACGGCGGCGACGACGGGCCCGGCTGCACCGGTACCGCCTTCGCGCTCGGCCGGCCCGCGTACAGCAGTACCGCGTGCAGCCGCTCCTCGCTCGTCGGCGTCCCCGAGTGCAGCAGATAGACCCCCGGCAGCAGTTGCTGCCAGGGGCCGTCGGGGCGGGACTGCGCGGCGGCCCGGCCCGCCGCCACCCCGTGCTCGCGCAACTGCGCGAGCGAGAGCACACGGTGCCGTACGTCACCGGAGCCGGCGAGGTCGCTGAGGGGGCAGGGGAAGAGGGGGGTGGTGTTGTTGTTCATGCCCCGGTCCTGCCCGCGCCGCGCCACCCCTCTAACCCCTGTTACGAGTTCGTCGACAAAATTGGACAAGCTCGGCCTAAAGTACGGGCGTTCGACTGCCGATAACGCGAGACTCTTCGTACGAATCACACAGGTGACGCCATGAGACTCTTCGTATGATCAGCCCCGCCCCGGCCACACCGGGACCGAGTCGGGCCCCGTCCACCCTCCGCGCCCCGCCTCCGTGTCGCACGCCTGGCCGCGCAGCGCCCGCGCCAGATCGTCCCCCGCCTCCAGCACCAGCCTGCGCAGCGCCGGCGCCGCGTCCGGGTGCGCGTCGAGCCAGGCCTCCGTGGCGTCCAGGGTCGTACGGTCGCCCTGGAGCCCCGGATACAGCCCCCGCACCACATGCATGGCGATCTGGATCGAACGCTCCGCCCACACCCGCTCGATGACCTCGAAGTACTTCGCCGCGTACGGAGCGATCAGCTCCCGCTGCCCCGGCTGTGCGAAACCGGCGATCACCGCTTCGACGAGCGCGTTCGAGAGCGCGTCCGACTCGACGACCCGCGCCCAGTCCTGCGCCTTGACCGCCGCCGAGGGCCGCGCCGCCAGACACCGCACCTGGTGGCGCTTGCCCGACGCCGTGTCGTCCAGGGCCAGTTCCGCGTCGATGACCGACTCGTCCGCCGCCCCGTGCGCGGCCAGCGGCTCCAGGAACGCCCAGCGCAGCTCCTGGTCGACATGGAGACCGTCGATCTTCGCCGTACCGTCCAGCAGCCCGCGCAGCAGCTGGAGATCCTCGTCCGCCGCCGCGACCGTGGCGAAGAACCGCGCCCAGGTGAGCTGGTGCTCACTGCCCGGCCCGGCCGCGCGCAGCTCCCGCAGCGCGTTCCCGGCCAGCAGCCACCGGCCGTGCTCACGCCACTCCGGCGCCGCGTAGTGGCTGAGCGCGGACCGTGCCCAGGCGTGCACCATCTGGAGCACACCGATGTCCGTCTCCCGGCCCGCGTGGGTGAGCACCAGCACGATGAAGTCCCGCGCGGGCATCAGCGCGTCCCGGGTGAGATTCCACGCCGCCGACCAGCACAGGGCGCGGGCGAGCGGGTCGGTGAGATCGCTGAGGCGGGCGCGCAGGGTGTCCAGCGACTCCGCGTCGAAGCGGATCTTGCAGTACGTCAGATCGTCGTCGTTGACGAGGATCAGATCGGGGTGCTCGGCCCCCGCCAGCTCGGTGACGACCGTACGCGGCCCGGCGACATCCGTCTCGGCGCGCGCGTACCGTACGAGTTCGCCCTCCGGCGTGCGCCGGTACAGTCCCACGGCCACCCGGTGCGGACGCAGCTCGGGGTGCGACTCCGGGGCGTCCTGCACCACGGCCAGCTCGACGATCCGCCCGTCGCCGAGATATGTCGCCTGCGGGGTGAGGGAGTTGACCCCGGCCGTCTGGAGCCAGGAGCGGGCCCAGCCCGCCATGTCGCGCCCGGACGTCTCCTCCAGCGCGGAGAGCAGATCGCCCAGCTCCGTGTTCCCGTACTCGTTCCGCTTGAAGTAACGCCTGGCGCCCTCCAGGAACGCGTCCTGGCCGACGTACGCCACGAGCTGCTTGAGCACCGACGCGCCCTTGGCGTACGTGATGCCGTCGAAGTTCAGCTTGGCGTCCTCCAGGTCCCGGATGTCGGCCGTGACGGGATGGGTGGAGGGCAGCTGGTCCGCGCGGTACGCCCACGCCTTGCGGTTGTTGGCGAAGGTGATCCAGCCGTTGCTGAAACGGGTCGCCCCGACCAGCGAGAACGAGCCCATGAAGTCGGCGAAGGACTCCTTCAGCCAGAGGTCGTCCCACCACCGCATGGTGACCAGATCGCCGAACCACATGTGCGCCATCTCGTGCAGGATCGTGTTCGCCCTGCGCTCGTACGACGCCCGGGTCACATAGCCCCGGAAGATGTACTCCTCGCGGAAGGTCACCAGGCCCGGGTTCTCCATCGCGCCGAGGTTGTACTCGGGCACGAACGCCTGGTCGTACTTCCCGAACGGATACGGGTAGTCGAAGTGGTCGTGGAAGAAGTCCAGGCCCTGCTTGGTGATCAGGAAGACGTCGTCCGCGTCGAAGTGCCGGGCGAGCCCCTTGCGGCACATCGCGCCGAGCGGGATCTCCAGCACGGTGCCGTCCTCGAACGTACGGCGGTAGGAGTCGGTCACATAGTGGTACGGACCGGCGACGACGGCCGTGATGTACGTGGAGATCGGCTTCGTCTCCGCGAAGTGCCACACCCCGTCGGTCAGTGTGCCCTCGCCGTTGCTCCAGACCGTCCAGCCCTCGGGCGCGGTCACCTCGAAGCGGTACGGGGCCTTGAGGTCGGGCTGCTCGAAGTTGACGAAGACACGGCGGGCATCGGCCGGCTCGTACTGCGTGTAGAGATAGACCTCGCCGTCCTCCGGATCGACGAAGCGGTGCAGGCCCTCGCCGGTGCGGCTGTACGCGCACCGCGCGTCCACGGTCAGTACGTTCTCGGCCCGGAGGCCGTGCAGGGCGATCCGCGAGCCGTCGAAGACGGTGGCGGGGTCCAGCTCCTCCCCGTTGAGCGTCACCGCGTTCACGCCCGGTGCGATCAGATCCGCGAAGGTCGAGGCGCCCGGCCGTGAGCAGCGGAACCGGATCGTCGTCACGGAGCGGAAGGTCCGCGGGGAGGCGGGCGCGGCGGGCGCGGCGGGCGTGTCCTGGGCGGCCTCCGGCGCGGAGAGCGCGTCCGGCGTCCCGTCCACCGCCGAGCGCAGGTCGAGGCGGACCTCGTACCCGTCTACGGACAGCAGGCCGGCCCGCTCACGGGCCTCGTCGCGGGACAGGTTCTCACCGGGCACGGTCACTCCTTCGTGGCTCGCCTCATGGCTGGTCTGGCTTGTCGGAATCGCAGCGATCCTCCCATGTGCCCACGACAGACGGCATCGGGGAATGCTCCCGACCGCCCGGGACGTTGGTCCAGTGAGGTGTATCCGAGGTGTGTTCACCGCCGTTACGAGGAGAGTCATGTCCGACAAGACCCCTGTTGACTTCTGGTTCGACCCGCTGTGCCCCTGGGCCTGGATGACCTCGCGCTGGGTCCTCGAAGTCGAGAAGGTCCGCGACATCGAGGTGCGCTGGCATGTGATGAGCCTGGCCGTCCTCAACGAGGACAAGGACATTCCCGAGGAGTACCGCGAGGGCCTCGCCAAGGCCTGGGCGCCCGTCCGTGTGGTGATCGCCGCCCAGCAGAAGCACGGCGACGAGGTCATCGGCAAGCTCTACACGGCGCTCGGCACCCGCTTCCACAACCGCGGCGAGGGCGCCACCCGCGAGGCGATCGCCGGTGCGCTGGACGAGGTCGGACTGCCCGCGGACCTGATCGACTACGCCGACACCGACACGTACGACACGGAGCTGCGCGCCTCCCACAAGGAGGGCATCGACAAGGTCGGCCAGGAGGTGGGCACCCCCGTCATCGCCGTCCCCGGCGAGAACGGCGAGCAGGTCGCCTTCTTCGGCCCCGTCGTCACCCCGGCCCCCAAGGGCGAGGAGGCCGCGAAGCTCTGGGACGGCACGCTGATGGTGGCGTCGATCCCGGGGTTCTACGAGATCAAGAGGACGAGGACCCAGGGCCCCATCTTCGACTGAGTCCGCGTTCGACCGAGTCCGCGCGGAAGCGCGTCTCCGCGTGACACGGAAGGACCCCCGCGAGTCATGTCCTCGCGGGGGTCCTTCCTCTTTCCGCCCGCGCGTGAAGGGTGAGAAGACGATCACGAGCAGGACGCGTACGGCCCCGGCCGGGGGAGGTCCGGGGCGCGCCCGGGACGGCCCGGGACGGCCCGGGACGGCCTGGTACAGCCCGGGACAGCCCTGGACGGCTCGGCGCGGCTCAGGGCGTCAGGGCGCGAGCAGCAGGTTGTTCGCGCGCTCCCTGGCCGCGGTGTAACGCTTCGCCACGTCCTGCCAGTTGACGACCCGCCACATCGCCTCGACGAAGTCCACCTTCTGGTTCTTGTACTGGAGGTAGAAGGCGTGCTCCCAGGCGTCGAAGACCAGGATCGGCACCGACCCCTGGCCCACATTGCCCTGGTGGTCGTAGATCTGCTCGACGATCAGCCGTCCGCTGACCGGCTCGTACGCGAGCACCCCCCACCCGGAGCCCTGGGTCGTCGCCGCGGCCTTGGTGAGCTGGGACTTGAAGCCGGCGAACGAGCCGAAGGACGCGGCCAGCGCGTCCGCCAGCTCACCGACCCCGTCCTCGGCGAGCGGCTCACCGCCGCCGTCACCGGTCATGTTGTGCCAGTAGATCGAGTGCAGGATGTGGCCGGAGAGATGGAACGCGAGGCTCTTCTCCAGTCCGTTGATCGCACCCCAGGACTCCTTGTCACGCGCCTCCGCGAGCTGCTCCAGGGTGTCGTTGGCGCCCTTGACGTAGGCGGCGTGGTGCTTGTCGTGGTGCAGCTCGACGATCTGCGGATTGATGACCGGTTCGAGCGCCGCGTAGTCGTACGGGAGTTCAGGAAGCGTGTACGTGGCCATGTGTCCGAGCCCTCCGACCTCTTATTGCAAGTCTTATGCAAGTGCATGCTAGCAGCAATACGGCACGTCCGTCGTTTCCGCGGCGCCGCCGCCGTCCTCCCCCGTCGTCCCCTCCGGCTCCCTGTGCGACATGGCACCATGTGCCACCTCCGACAAGCCTCCGACCTTCACTTTGTGGACAGCCGACGGTGAAACGGCACGAACCGGCGGGTTACCGTCGGGCTGTCCCTGCGCTTCCTGTGTTTTCTGCGCCCCCCTCGACCGCGGAGTCCCCATGACCACTGCCGCCGCAGCCCCCCGTACCGGAGCGGTCCTCGCCGATCTGCTCCCCGCCACCCGCGTCCGGGACATCGCCCTGGTCATCGGCGGCGCCGTACTCACCGGTCTCGCGGCGCAGATCTCCGTACCGGTCCCCGGCTCCCCGGTCCCCGTCACCGGCCAGACCTTCGCCGCGCTGCTCGTGGGCACCTCCCTCGGCGCCCGGCGGGGCTTCCTCTCCCTCGCCGTCTACGCGCTGCTCGGGTCGGCCGGGATGCCGTGGTTCTCGGCGGGCTCCTCGGGTCCGGGCGGCGCCTCCTTCGGCTATGTCCTGGGCATGCTGCTCGCCGCCACGGCGGTGGGTGCGCTGGCCCGCCGTGGCGGCGACCGTTCCGTACTCCGTACGGCGGGGACGATGGTGGCGGGCTCCGTGATCATCTACGCGGTCGGCGTCCCCTACCTGGCCGTCTACGCCGGCATGTCACCGGGTGCCGCGATCTCGGCGGGCCTGGTGCCCTTCCTGCTCGGTGACGCGCTCAAGGCCGCGCTGGCGATGGGCGCGCTGCCGGCGGCCTGGAAGCTCATCGGCCGTCGCGGCTGACCTGATCGCCGGGACCGACCCGGCCGCCGGGGCCGATGCCACCGCCCCGGCCGTCGGGGCCGGCGCGGCCGGCGCCGGTCGCGCCCGCTCCTGTCGGCTCAGTCGGCGGCATCGGCTGCCTCGCCCTTCGGGACACCCGCCGGCGTCCGCCGCCCGCGTGCGTTCCGTACCAGCGCGATGCCCACCACGACCGCCGCCACCAGCAGCGAGAGCAGCACCTGCTCCCGCGCGGTGTCGTCGGTGAGCATATAGACGAGCACGAACACGATCATCGCGATCGTCGCCCAGGTCAGATACGGGAAGAGCCACATCCGTACGACCAGTTTTCCGGGCGACTCGCGCAGGATGATCCCGCGCATCCTGAGCTGGGTGCAGCAGATGACCAGCCAGACGAAGAGCGCCACCGCTCCGGACGAGTTGAGCAGGAACGCGAAGACCGTGTCCGGCCACCGGTAGTTGAAGAAGACGGCCACGAAGCCGAAGAGGACGGACGACAGGATCGCGGCGCGCGGCACGCCCCGCGCGTTCGTCCGCGCGAAGGACCTGGGCGCGTCGCCGCGCCGACCGAGCGAGAACGCCATCCGGGATGCCGTGTAGAGACCGGAGTTGAGACAGGACAGCACGGCCGTCAGCACGATGACGTTCATCACCTGTCCGGCGTGCGGGATGCCGATCGAGTTCAGGGCCGCGACGTACGAGCCGTCCTTGACGATCGAGGGATCGTTCCAGGGGAGCAGCGTCAGGACGACGAAGACCGAGCCGAGATAGAAGACGGCGATCCGCCAGATCACACTGTTGGTGGCCTTGGAGACGGCCCGCTGCGGATCGGCGGACTCACCGGCGGCGAGCGTGACGATCTCGCTGCCCATGAACGAGAAGACCACCATCAGCACACCGGTCAGGATCGCGCCGGGCCCCTCGGGCAGGAAGCCGCCGGTGTCACCGAGATGGGCGAAACCGGCGCCCGGGTTGTCGGAGCCGGGCAGCAGCCCGAACACGGCCAGCAGACCGACGACGACGAACGCCGCGATCGCCACCACCTTGATTCCGGCGAACCAGAACTCGAACTCCCCGTACGACGCGACGGAGACGAGGTTCGTGGCCGTCAGCACGACCATCACGATCAGCGCCCAGGCCCACTGCGGTACGGCCGGTACCCAGCCCTCCAGGATCCGCGCGCCCGCGGTCGCCTCGACCGCCAGCACCACGACCCAGAAGAACCAGTACAGCCAGCCGATCGAGAAACCCGCCCAGCGGCCGAGCGCGCGGTCCGCGTACGCCGAGAAGGAGCCGGACGTCGGCCGCGCCGCGGCCATCTCGCCGAGCATCCGCATCACGAGGACGACCATCAGGCCGACCAGCGCGTACGACAGCAGGATGGCGGGCCCGGCGGCGGCGATGCCGGCGCCGGAGCCCACGAAGAGCCCGGCGCCGATCACCCCGCCGATCGCGATCATGGAGAGATGGCGGTTCTTGAGTCCGGCCTGAAGGCCGTCCCCGCCGTCCCCGCCTTCTCCGGGTTCTCCGCTGTTGGCATGGCCGGACGTGGGGGAGTGCGAATTCCCAGGTTCACCGGGGTCTCCGCCTGCCTTTATGGGGGATGGCAGCGAGGTCATTCATCAATCCTTAAGGAAAGCCGCAGATCCGGATCTTTCTCCGGATCTTCTGTCCGGGGGCGCGGCACCGGTGCCGGGCCACGACCCCGCTGACCGCTACCCGGCGTCGCGCGTGCCACACTCGGACCATGCGCGTGTATCTCGGTTCCGACCATGCCGGCTTCGAACTCAAGAACCATCTCGTCGAGTGGCTCACCGCACATGGCCATGAGCCCGTCGACTGCGGTCCGCACATCTATGACGCCGAGGACGACTACCCGCCGTTCTGCCTGCGCGCCGCGGAGCGCACGGCCGCGGACCCGGACAGCCTCGGCATCGTCATCGGCGGTTCCGGCAACGGCGAGCAGATCGCCGCGAACAAGGTCAGGGGAGTACGGGCCGTGCTCGCCTGGAGCGAGCAGACGGCGGCGCTCGGCCGCGAGCACAACAACGCGAACGTGATCTCCGTCGGCGGCCGTATGCACAGCCGCGACGAGGCGGTCTCGTTCATCGAGGTGTTCCTCAAGACCCCGTACTCGGGCGCGGAGCGGCACGCGCGCAGGATCGACATGCTCACGGAGTACGAGGCGACCCACGAACTGCCGCCCATTCCGGCCCACCACCCGCAGCAGGACTGACCGGACCGCGTGCCGCCGGGCGGATTCCGGCGGCACAGCCATGCCGTGGCCCCCCCCACACACACAGCCATGCCATGACCCCGCGCACTGGGCCCGGCGCCCGCCGGACCCCGTGCCCGCCCGACCCCGTACCGATCAGGAGCAACTGTGCCCGAGGGGCATACGATCCACCGCCTCGCCGAGGACCATCTCGACCGTTTCGGGGGCACCGCGGTACGGGTCACCAGCCCGCAGGGCAAGTTCTCCGACAGCGCGGCCCTGCTCGACGGCGGGGTCTTCGCGGACGTGGACGCCCACGGCAAGCACCTCTTCCTCGGCTTCGGCGAGGACGTCGGCTGGGTCCATATCCATCTCGGGCTCTTCGGCAAGGTCGGCTTCGGTGACGCGCCCGCCCCGCCGCCCACCGACACCGTCCGGCTCCGGATCGCCTCCGCCACGGCGTACATGGATCTGCGCGGCCCCACCACCTGCGCTCTGATCACCGCCCCGGAGAAGCGGGCGATACACGACCGCCTCGGCCCGGACCCGCTGCGCCCCGCCGACGACGGCGAGAAGGCGTGGGCCCGGATCTCCCGCTCCCGTACGACCGTCGCCGCCCTGCTCATGGACCAGAAGGTGATCGCCGGCGTCGGCAACGTCTATCGCGCGGAGGTCCTCTTCCGGCACGGCATCGACCCGTACCGCGCGGGCAAGGACGTCACCCGCCGCGAGTGGGACGCGATCTGGGCGGATCTGGTGGCCCTGATGCGCGAGGGTGTACGGAACAACCGCATCGACACCGTCCGGCCCGAACACACCCCCGAGGCGATGAACCGCCCCCCGCGCGTGGACGACCACGGCGGCGAGGTCTACGTCTACCGCCGCGCCCGGCTCACCTGCCACCTCTGCGCCACCGAGATCCGCACGGCCCCCCTCGCCGCCCGCAATCTCTTCTGGTGCCCCACCTGCCAGCGACGCTGAACAGACGGGCCGGGAGCTCAACAGGCGGGCCGGGAGCTGAACAGACGGGCCCGGGAGGCACTCAGAAGCCGCCGGAGGCGCTCAGAAGCCGTGGGGGAGCCAGGGGGCCAGGTCCGAGGTGAAGGCCGTGGAGGCTTCCGCGAGGGCGCCGGGGCGGGCTTCGCGGACCCGGGCCGCGCGGGCCAGGGACGCCAGGGAGACCCCGCCCAGATAGGCCGCGCCCAGTTCGGTGGCCGTCAGGATCAGATCGGCTTCGTCGGCGGTGCGTTCGCAGGACGCGCCCTTGGTGTCGCCCGTCAGTCGCCAACGGCCCTCGTTCCAGGGGCAGAAGGCATCCTCCACCTCCAGCACGACATCGACGGGCGTCCGGTACGTACGGGCCTCCAGCGCCGCCCCCACCTCCACCAGCCGTACGTACAGCGCGTCCCGCACCGTCAGACCGCAGCGGCGTACGTCGGAGACGAGATGCTGGAACGGATCGTCCACCGGGCGGTTGCGGACGCGGAGCGTCGACGTCAGATCGATCTCGGAGACGAAGCGCCAGAGCGAGGCGTACGCCAACGGGTCCGACGCGTACAGGTCCTGGAGTTCAATCGTCCCCTTGGGTCCCGACTTATCCCATTCGGGACGGTTTCGAAACAGTGTGAATCCCAGCACCTCGCCGTCCCGTTCGGCCAGTACGCACTGGAGCGCCGACATTCCGTCCATCACCTTCTCGCCGTCGATCACCGGCACCCGTTCCCAGCCGGGCCGGCGGGCCAGCATCCCCGGGCGCGTGGCGACCTCCGCCGCGTACACGGCCTCGCACGCCTCCTGTACGGCCGGATCGTGCGGCTCCGCCCGGCGAAGGCGTATCCCGTCCGCGCCCTCGGGCACCGAGACCCGCACCCGTGACGTGTCGATCTCGGCCCGCAGCTCCTGTGTGGCGGCGCCGTATCCGTACCGTCCGTAGATCGCCGGCTCGGACGCCGTCAACACGGCGAGTGATTCTCCCCACGTCCTCACATCGTCGAGCTGGCGCCGCATCATCGACGTGAGCGTCCCGCGCCTGCGGTGGGTCGCCGCGACGCTCACCATCGTGACCCCCGCCGCGGGCACCAGCGCGCCGCCGGGGACCGCCAGCCGGAAGCTGAACGCCCCTGCCGTACCTACGCATTGATCCCCGTCCCAGACCCCGAGCGACCGCTCGTGCTCGGTCAGCGACTCCATCAGCGCGCGCTTCTCCGGCGTCTCCAGGACACCACCGAAGGCGACCTCCAGCGTCCCGTACCAGTGGTCCCATTCGGCCGGGTCCAGCACCCGGAGATCAGTAGCCATATGCCATCAGTACCAGGGCGATGTCGACGAAGCGACCCGATTTCGAACGCAATGTCACGGGGTCCCCCTGCACGGTTGTCGACCGGATCGGTAGGGTCCACACGATGGCCGGTATCGCGCGAGCGGAGTCGTATTCGGCCCGGTTGCGCAGGAAGCTGCACCGGGTCCGCAACGGCGTGCGCAAATCCGGCGTCGACTACTTCCGCGGGGACGGTTCCGACTGGATCGCCCTCGCCGGTCTGCTGCTCACGATCCCGGCCATCGCGCTCACCACGATCGCCGTGCCGGTCTGGTGCTCGCCCTCCGCGCTGGTCCTGCCGATCGTGGCGGGCGGGCTGATCCTGCGGCCCTCCAGCCTGCTCAGCCTGTACGCCGCGGCCGCCGCGGCGCTGATCGTCGAGTCGATGGTCCTCGGCCCGTATCCGGACGGCCCGGCACGCGTCACCCCGGGCACGGTCCTGGTGGTAGCCGCCTGTGGCCTCTTCGGGCTCCTGATCGCCCAGTTCAGGGCGCGTGTCGGGGTGCCCTGGCGACGCGGCGGAACGATGCTCTTCGACCTGCGCGAACGCATCCGGGTGCAGAGCGCCCTGCCGCGTCTGCCCAAGGGCTGGCACCGCGAGATGGCGCTGCGCCCGGCGGGCGGCCAGTCGTTCTCCGGGGACTTCGTCGTGGCGGCCCGTACGAACGGCGGGCGCACCCTCGAAGTCGTCCTCACCGATGTCTCGGGCAAGGGCATGGACGCGGGCTCCCGCGCCCTGCTGCTCTCCGGCGCCTTCGGCGGACTGCTCGGCTCCCTCCCGCCGCACGGCTTCCTCCCGGCCGCCAACGGCTATCTGCTCCGCCAGGACTGGGACGAGGGCTTCGCCACCTCCATCCATCTCGTCCTCGACCTGGACTCGGGCGACTACGAACTTCTCTCCGCGGGCCATCTCCCCGCGCTCCAACTCCACGCGGGTAGCGGCCGCTGGGAGGAGAAGTCGGGCGAGGGCCCGCTGCTCGGGGTGTACGACGGAGCGCAGTTCGATTCGGCCAAGGGATCGCTGCGGCCGGGCGATGTGCTGATGCTCTTCACGGACGGCCTGGTCGAGGCCCCGGGCCGCGATCTCGGCGAGGGCATCGACCGCCTGACGGGCGAGGCGGACCGGTATGTGGCACCGGGCTTCCAGGGCGCGGCGTGGCACCTCATCGAGGCGGTGGCGAAGGACGTGAACGACGACAGGGCGCTGCTGCTGATCTGCCGGGAGGGGTAGGGCGGGGGCGCGGGGGCTGGAAGTCTGGGGCTCGGGGCCCTGGGGCGTTACGAGGCCCCGGTCCCGGCCCCGGAGTCCGTGTGGTCGGTCGCGAGTGCGACGGCGCGCCACTTGTCGAGTTCCTCCCGTACCTGGTCGAGCTTGGCCGATACCCGGGTCACGGAGTCCGCCCCGAGCTGGAGCCGCATCGGCGGTTCGGCCGCCTCCGGCAGATCCACGATCGCCGCCGCGGCCTTGGCCGGATCGCCCGGCTGGGCGTGGTTGTACGCGGCGGGAACCCCGCGGGTCGCGCCCGAGGTCGTCGCGTAGTCCTCGATCGTGTGCGGCTCGGTGTGCAGGCTCGAAGCATCGAGGAAGTCCGTACGGAACCCGCCCGGCTGGACGATGGTGACGTGAACGCCGAGAGGCGCCAGTTCGGCCCGCAGCGACTCGGACATGCCCTCCAGGGCGAACTTCGTCGCCGCGTACAGGCCCCACCCCGGGGAGCCGGTGAAACCGCCCACCGAGCTGATGTTGATCACATGCCCCGAGCGCTGGGCGCGCAGGACGGGCAGTACGGCCCGCTGGGTGGTGAGCACACCGAAGAAGTTGGTGTCGAACACCGCGCGGGCGGCCTCGTCCGACGCCTCCTCGACGGCTCCGATCAGCCCACGTCCCGCGTTGTTGACGAGAACGTCGATCCGTCCGAACCGGGCGAGGGCGGCGTCGACGGCGGCGCGGACGCTCGCCTCGTCGGTGACATCGGCGGCGAGGGGGAGCAGCGCGCCGACAGTGCCGGGGAAGGCCCGGTGGAGGGCGTCGAGGTCGCGTCCGGTGGCGACGACCTGGTGACCGCGCGCCAGCGCCGCCCGCGCGGTCTCGGCGCCGAGGCCCCGCGAGGCACCGGTGATGAACCACACGCTCATGTTCGTTTCTTCTTTCTGTTTTCTGTCTGTTGACGATCTCTGTCGGTTGGCGACCGGCCTCTTTGCTGACGGCCGGGGTTACGGTCGGCCGGGCACGGCGCGAGTGAAGGTGAAGACAGTGCCGCGCTCCTGGCCGTCGTCCGGCAGCTCGCGCTCGGCCCATCGGTCGACCACCGCGCCGATCTCGGCGGCGAACTGGGCGAGTTCGGCGTCGGTGACCCGCAGCCACGCCTCGTTCGAGAACGGTCCGAGCGGCCACCGTGCCTGCTCGGACTGCGGCCGGTCCGCCCAGCGCCGTACATGCCCGGTCTGCCGCTCCAGATTGAGCGAGTCGACGGCGTGGGCGACGGCCTCACCGGCGGCGTCCTCGGCGAAGTCGGCCGAGGACCAGCACAGCTTGGGCGTCGTACGCCGCCACCACCTTTCCCGCCGGTCCCGAGCCAGCTCGGGCGCCTCCTCGATCAGTCCGGCCTCGGCGAGCGCCCGCAGATGGTGACTGACATTCCCGACAGCCTCCTCCGTCTGCTGCGCCAGCACACTCGCGGTGGCGGGCCCGTCGAGCTTGAGCAGATCGAGCAGGCGCCGGCGCACGGGATGGGCCATGGCGGCGAGTACGCGAGAGTCGGTGATGGAACGGTCGTCGTCAGACATGCCGGCGAGACTATATCCACAAGACATGTTGCACAATGTTCCTTGTGCAATGGGCATCGTGGATGAAACGGTCCAGCCGCGCCGCAGGCACGCCCGCTCGTCGAGGGGCGGGGCATCCGGCTCCGGGGTCGTCAGCGGCCGGGCTGTCAGAGGCGGAATCGTCAGAGGCGGAGCTGTCAGCCGCGGCGGAGTCTCAGGGAGAGCAGTGCCATCGCGGCCATCAGGGCCGGCAGAACGAGCATGGCGGCCCGTAGATCCACCGCCTCGGCGATGCCCCCGATGATGGGAGGCCCGGCCAGGAACCCGGCGTACCCGACCGAGGAGACAGCGGCGATCGCCGGACCGGGACGTTCCGGCCGGAGCTGGGCGGCGTGGCTGAAGATCACGGGGATGACGGCCGCCATGCCCAGCCCGAGCAGCGTGTAGCCGGCCAACCCGCCCCCGGTGGTGGGGACGGAGATCGAGACCACCGCCCCGAGGGCGGCGACGAGGGCGCAGCCGAGGGTGAAGCGTACGGTGCCGGTACGGGCACGGATCCGGTCGGCCGAGAGCCGTCCGACGACCATCCCGGCGGAGAAGAGAGCGAATCCGGCACCTGCCGCGCCGGGCGAGGCACCGGTCACGTCGTGGAGATAGACCGCGCCCCAGTCGTTCATGACGCCTTCTCCCATCAGGGCGCAGAAGGCGACGAGCCCGGGGATCCACAGCCCGGCGCTGGGGAGGGCGAAGAGGGGGGCCGGGTCTTTGGCGTCTTCGGCCTGACGGTCCGCGTCCTGGGTCAGGAGTTCCGATTCCTGGGTCCGGCGGTCCGATTCCTGGGTCCGGCGGTCCGAGTTCTGGGTCCGGCGGTCCGATCCTTGGGCTCGGCCCGGCGGGTCGGGGATCAGGGCGGTCGTCGCCACAGCGGCCGCTGCGTACAGGACCAGTGCGGTGATCACGAAGTGCGGGCCCGTACCCACGCCCGCGGAGGCCGCCAGACCGCTGGCCACGGCGCCCACGATCCCGCCGAGGCTGAACACGGCGTGGAATCCGCCCAATATGTTGCGCCCGTAGGCGCGTTCGACCAGCACGCCCTGGGTGTTCATGGCGACATCGATGGCGGTGTTGCCGCAGGCGAACAGCGCCAGGGTCACGGTCAGCATCGGGAGGCTGGGGGCGAACGCCAGGCCGGGCAGGGCCGCCAGATAGACGGTCATACCGGTGAACAGCACCGGCCGGCTGCCGTATCTGGCCACCAGACCGCCCACCAGAGGAAGGCCGAGAAACGCTCCGCTGCTCAGACCTACCAGCGCCACGGCGAGCTGCCCCTCGGACAGTCCGAGCCGGTCCTGGATCGCGGGGACCCGCGCGGCCCAGGCGGCGAAGGCAGCTCCGGTGATGAAGAACATCGTGCACACGGCCACGCGCATGGAGCGAAGCCGCGCGGGGGTCCAGGAGGCGGGGGAGGAGGCGGGGGGTGGAGGACCGGGGCGCTCGGTCCGTGTCCCGGATGCCGCCGCTCGCGTACCAGGTCGTACCGTCCCCGAGCCAGTCAGGTCCGAGGCCCGGCCGTCTGCTGCATCCGGTGCGTCCGCTGCATCCGGTGTATCCGGTGCATCCGGCTTGTTCCCCATGGATCCGTGGGTCCTTCCGTTCGGTCCCGATCGTTCCGGTCTACCTTCGGAAGTCTTCACTGCCGGGGGAGTCCTATGCGCCAGGGGAGTCCCGGTGCCGGTTCGCGTATGGAGGTGCGGGCCGGTGGGGTGGCTGTCTGCGGGTGAGGACCGAGGGGTAGTCGGGGTGGGCCGGGTGGTTTCGTGCCACGTGGGGGCCGCCCCTCTGGTTTGAGTTTCGCGGGGCCGTGCCGGGCGTCAAGGGCGCTCCTTCGTCGCGTCGGCTGCGCCGATTCCGCTGCGCTCCACCCTTGACCCCCGCCCCGCCCCCGCAAGTGCAGATGATGGGAGGGGCGGCCCGGGGGAAGGGGTCCCCGGGGAGATCCGTTGAGGGTGCCGGTTTCCTTCCCGGCTTTCGGGTTGGTGGGCCCTGCGGGGCTGCGCGGCAGTGGAATGGGGCGGCCCGGCACCGGCTCAGCGACTGACCGTCCATTGTCTGCTGGGGTTCAGTCCCGTGTCTGGGATACGTGATCACGTGACACCTCAAGCGCGAGGCGGACGGGCCCGCGCGCCCTCAAGGGCCGGTGTGTCTGCCCTTTTCGCCGGTCGGGGACCGGTGAGGACGCTTCCCGCGTCACAACGACACAAGAGACGTCCGAAGGGCGTTGCCGGACCCATCACCGCGCCATTCCCGGGGAAGCAGACGCGACGAGCCTCCATGACGACCTATATGCCCCTATTTGGAAGGGGGTTGGAGAGTGCCGTGAGGCGGTCATGTGTCCTCAGTTGCGATAGGCGCGTCCCAGAGCGCAAACAGGCCTTCAACTGGCCCATCCGCGCCCGCCACAGACACACCAACCCCACCAACCACTCAGCCCAGACACGGGACTGAGCCCCGACCAACAGGCCGTGGTTCGACGCTAAACCGACGCGTCACCGCCCCATTCCACTGCCGCGCAGACCACCCACCGGGCCGCAGGCCGGGGAGGAGACAGGCACCCTCAACGGATCTCCCCGGGGACCCCTTCCCCCGGGCCGCCCCTCCCGCCAATCCGCACTTGCGATGGAGGGGCGGGAGTCAAGGGTGGAGCGCAGCGGAATCGGCGTAGCCGACGCGACGAAGGAGCGCCCTTGACGCCCGGCCCGGAGTCGCGAAACTCAAACCTGAGGGGCGGCCCCCGCGTGGCACGGGACCACCCGGCCCACCCCGACTACCCCTCGGTCCTGACCTGCGGCCGACGGGACATGGAGTGGGTGCCATGGGTGGCCGCCCGCTCAGTCGATGGTGGCGAGGTGGTCCGCGGTGCCGCCGCGCCACTCGATGAGGAAGAGCGTCGCGTCGTCGCTGGTGCGACCGCCCCGTTCCTTCTTCAGCGCGTGGGAGATGGCGCGGACGACCGCCCGTACGCCTTCCCCGGTGCGCTCCATGCGGTTGACGCAGTCGATGAGCTGCTGCTCGCCGAACGGCGCCGCGCCCGTCTCGTGCTCCTCGATGAGACCGTCGGTGAAGCACAGCACCCTGTCACCGCGGCGCAGTTGCTGGTTGCTGACCAGGGGATCGTCGCCGCCGAAGCCGACCGGCAGGGTCGTCGGGCTCTCCAGCTGCTGGATGACCTCGTGGTCGCGGATCAGCAGGGGCGCCGGGTGGCCCGCGTTGACCCATTGCAGTTGGCCCGTCGAGATGTCCAGGCACATCATCTGCGCGGTGACGAAATGGTCGGGGCCGAACTGCTCCGCGATGGCCTTGTCCATGAACGCGTACATCCCGGCGAGGCCGATGTCGGAGCGTCTGGCATGCCGGTAGGCGCCGATGGCGACCGTCGCCATCGTGGCGGCGTCCAGGCCGTGCCCCATCGCGTCGAGCATCGCCACGTGCAGCGCGTCGTCGTTGAGCGCGTAGTCGAAACTGTCGCCCGCTACCTCGTAGGCGGGCTCCAGGATCCCGGCCACTTCGACCTGTGGGCAGGACATCGTCAGCGGAGGCAGCAGGGACCACTGGATCTCCGCGGCCACGCCCATCGGCGCGCGGCGCCGGGCCTGGAAGAACCGGTCGGTGTAGGTGTCCTTGGTGACGATCATGTCCGCCACCAGACCCGCGAGCCGCCGCAGGAGCCGTCGGTCGTCGTCATCGACGGCGTCCACGGTCAGGACCATCACCCCGACCTGGTCGCTGCCGTCCAGCAGCGGCAGATACATCCGTACCCCGTCGGTCTGCTGCACCTCGACCGCGACCCCGCGCAGGAAGGCCGCCCCGGCGGGGGAGTCGTTGACCTGCTCCGGCTCCCCGACGGTCAGCCCCCGCCCCGGCAGCGGCACCAGCACCAGTTGCTCGTAGTCCTGGAGGAGGATCGAGATGTCGCGGCCACCGACACTGGCCACCTCTTCCGCGATCAGCGGGGCGATCAGCTGCGGCGGCATCTGATGGGCCCGGTCCAGCAGCACCCCGAGCAGCCGCTCACCGAACCCTTCCGACCGGTCCACATCGGTTTTCCAGGGCTTCCGCTCAATATCTGACATAGTCGCCCACTCCATCACATCAGCGTTATTCATCCTTAAATGGGCACGCGTGTGGCGGTCGGACTCCGCCGACTCACCGAAAACCGACTCACCGGCCCTCGCGGCGTGCCGGTGTGACGGCCGGCCGCGCCCACGCCCCCGACCGAGGCGGAGCGGACGCCCCGGCCGGTACGCGGACGCCTCGCCCGGTACGCTCTCGGGCGCAAGGGAGCGGCGAGTTGGGGGAGTGCGGGCTGTGGCGAAGGCTCTGACTGCCGACGATCCGGAACAGGTGGGGCCGTACCGGATCACGGGCCGGCTGGGCGTCGGCGGGATGGGGCGGGTCTATCTCGCGGCCTCCCCCGGCGGGCGGCAGGTGGCCGTGAAGGTCATCCGGCCGGAGCTGGCCGACGAGCCGGGCTTCCGGGAACGGTTCGCCCGCGAGGCGTCCGCCGCGCAGGCCGTCAGCGGGGCCTTCACCGCCGCCGTCGTCGGCGTCGACGCGGACGGCGAGGCGCCCTGGCTGGCCACGCTGTACGTACCCGGCCTCTCGCTCGCCGAGGCGGTCGGGCAGCACGGCACCCTGCCCGAACGGTCGGTGTACGCCCTCGGCGCCGGGCTCGCCGAAGCCTTGCAGGCCATCCACGCCGCCGGGCTGATCCACCGTGACCTCAAGCCCTCGAATGTCCTGCTGGCCCCCGACGGACCCCGCGTCATCGACTTCGGCATCGCCATGGAGGCCGGCGCCGACGCCCTCACCAGCACCGGGCTGATCATCGGCACCCCGGGCTTCATGGCGCCCGAACAGTTCACCCGCCGGACCGTCGGACCCGCCGCCGACGTGTTCTGCCTGGGCGCGGTACTGGCCTTCGCGGCCGGCGGGCACGGCCCCTTCGGGACCGGCTCGGCCCACGCCATGGGCTACCGCGTCGTCCACGAGGAACCGGACCTGGCCGGCCTCCCCGTACGCGTACGGGACATCGTGGCGCGCTGCCTGGCCAAGGACCCCGACGTCCGGCCGACCGTTCCCCAACTCCTCCATGAACTGGCCGTGCTTGTCGCGGCGGGCCCCCAGCCCGGCCCGGACGCGGCGGCGACGACGGTGGTGACCGCGGACGACCGCGCCCGGACGCTCGCCCTCGCCCTCGGACAGTCCCCCTGGCTCCCGTCCCCCCTCGCCGCCGCCGTCGGCCGCGTCGACCACTCGGTGACGGCCCCGGCCGACCCCAGGCCTGCGGCCCCGGTAGACCCCAGGGTCGTCCCGCCCGAGCCGAAGCCCAACTCCGAGCCGAGGTCTGAGCCCGAGCCGACGCCCGAGCCGAAGCCGACGCCGGAGCCCGAGCCAGCCCCGGCCGGTCCCGAGCCCGTTCCAGCGGCTCCCCGGCCCGCCCGGCCCGCGCCCGCTGCCGTCCCGGCCCGCCCCCCGTCCTGGGCCCGCAAGCACCGCACCAAGATGCTGATCGGCGGCCTCGTCGCCGCCGCCGTCGCTTCCCTCACCCCGCTCGCCAACGACGCGATCTCCGGCCGGAACAACACCGACGAGCCCAACTTCAAGAACCCGGGCGCCCAGGCCTCCGGCTCCGGCACCCCCGACGACTCCGGGGCCCTGTCATTCGCCCCCGTGTGCGACGACAGCGGCCAGAGTCTCGTGGCCTCCGGCTCGTCCGTCCAGCAGAGCGCCATGGACATCTGGATCAAGAACTACACCGCGGACTGTCCCGACACCCAGATCACCTACACCCCTTCCGGCTCCGGCGGCGGTGTCTCCGACTTCGTCCGGGGCCTCACCGCCTTCTCGGGCTCCGACACCGCGCTCAAGCCGGCCGAGGTCGAGCAGTCCAGGAGCGTCTGCCAGGGCGGTGGCAGAGGCATCAATCTGCCCATGCTCGGCAGCCCCGTCGCCCTCGTCCACAACCTCCCCGGCGTGGACGACCTCGTCCTCGACGCCCCGGCCGCCGCCAAGATCTACGCGGGGAAGATCACGCGGTGGAACGACGCCGCCATCAGGGAGTTGAACCCGGACGTCGACCTGCCCGCCACCTCCATCCAGGCGCTCCACCGGTCCTCCGCCTCCGGCGTCAACCAGACGCTCAGCAGATACCTGTCCGCCACCGCCGGGCCTGACGACTGGCCCTACACCCCCGGCGCCGACTGGCTCGCCCCCGGCGGCGTGGGGGTGCAGACGTCCTCCGCCGTGGTCGAGCAGCTGAAGCAGGTGGACGGTTCGATCGGTTACGTCGAACTGACCTACGCGATCAGCGGCGGCCTGGACACCGTCAGCCTCCGCACCGGCGCCGCCCAGCCCGTCGAACCCGCCATGGACAGCGCCTCCCAGGGCATCGCGGCTTCCCGAGTGGTCGGTACGGGCAAGGACCTGGCGCTGGACCTCGATTACACGACCAGCGCCGAGGGCGCGTACCCCCTCCTGCTCGTCACGTACGAGATCGTCTGCGACAAGGGCAACCTGCCCGGCACGCTCGGCGCCCTGAAGTCCTTCCTGACCTACACCGCGGGCGAGGAGGGCCAGCGGGCCGTCCGCGACATGGGATACGCCCCACTGCCCGCCGAACTCGCCGCCAGGGTCAGGGAGACCGTCCGCACGATCGCCTGACGCGGAGGCCGGGCCCTGGGGGTCTTCGAGTCGCGTACGGCGACGGCGGCGGTGACCGGATTCAGCGCACGGCTGATGCCTCCGGGGCCTCTTCCGCGCGGCCGGATCCGCCCGGCCGCCCACCGTCAGCGCCACGGCCACCGCCACCCCGCCCGCCCGGCAGTACGCGGGCCAGCCAGTGCGAACGGCCGGCCGCCAGGGGGCCCAGTACCGCCAGGATCAGCACGTAACCCGCGATGAAGGGGGCGAGCCGCGCGTCGAGGCTCGCCCCGGCGGCCATGGTGGCGAGGATCAGGGCGAACTCGCCGCGCGCCAGCAGGGTGGTGGAGATATTGGCCGCAGGTCCGGCGCCGAATCCGTTGATCCTGGCGGCGGAGACGCCCGCCACGACGTTCATGACCAGCGTCACCGCGACGGCGGCCAGCACCGGCCACAGGACGGTCGGCAGATCGCCCGGGTTGATCGACAGACCGAACGCGAAGAAGAAGATCGCGCCGAAGGCGTCGCGCAGGGGGTGGACGAGCCTGCGTATCCGGTCGCCCGAGGTCGTACCGCCGAGCATCAGGCCGACCATGAACGCGCCGATGGCGTCCGCGACCCCGAACCACTCCGACACGCCCGCCACGAAGACCGCGATGCCGAGGAAGGAGATGACGAGCAGTTCGTCGTCCTTGGTGGCGATGAACCGGCCCACCAGCTTTGTGCCGTACCGCGCGGCGACCGCGAGAGCGAGCAGGAAGCCGAAGGCCTTCGCGCCGTCCATCACCGCGGCCGAGAGGCTGTCGGCGCCCGACAGGATCGGTTGCAGGGCCGCGAGATAGAGCGCCAGGAAGATGTCCTCGACGACGATGATGCCGAGGATGGGCCTGGTCTCGGGGTTGCCGATCCGGCCGAGGTCGACCAGGACCTTGGTGACGATGGCGGACGAGGAGATACCGAGCACTCCGGCGAGGACCAGCGCCTCGCTCGTGCCCCAGCCGAGCGCGAAGCCGAAGCCGAGGCCGGCGCCGACGTTCAGGGCCAGATAGGTGCCGCCGGCGAGGGCCATCTTCCGGCCACCCGCCTTGAGGTCGTCCAGATGGAATTCGAGGCCCAGGTAGAAGAGCAGCAGGACCAGACCCAGGGCGCTGAGCATCTCCAGGTCGTGCGGGTCGGAGACCAGCACGATGCCGGGGGTGTGAGGGCCGAGGAGTATCCCGGCCAGGATGAACAGGGGGATCGTGGGCAGCTCGATCCGGCTGCCGAGGCGGGCGAGCACTGCGGCGGCAAGGAAGGCGCCGCCCATGGCTATGAGGGTCTCCGCGTGTCCGATGGGATCGCTCCTCCGTCTTCAGGTCCGTCTTGGGATCCGTCTTCGATCGGTCAAGTAAGCGTCAAGAAATCGTCAGTAATTAGTTTACCAAACGATTTACTGAGCAACTTTTGGCGCCGGTGGACGTCCGGGGGCGGTGGTTTGGCTGGTGATCGCCGATCGGGTCTCGGCGTGTCGGCCACTGCGGGGAGCGGGGTGTTTTGTCCCGGTGATCCGCCATGAGCTGGGAATCCGGTTGGCGCGAGGGGCGGAACGAGTGCGACGCGCCAGGTGTGCGAATGGCGCGATTCCGATGGCGATGAACCGTCACCCGACGCCATCCATACGGAGGTTGATGGCACCATGGTCGGGCGGGTGTGAGGCGGGGTGTGAGGTGTCGCGCGCTCCCGCGCGGCAGGGCTAGGCGGACCGACCGAGGGTGTGATCAGTTGTGGCCATTTCGCTGTCAGTGGTGCTTCTCTTGGCGATCATCATGGTCGTACTGATCCGCGGCGGCTCGCTCAAGGCCGGCCCGGCGGTCGTGGCGATCCTCTTCGGCTTCTTCCTCGCGTCCACCAATATGGCGCCGTCGGTGAACCGGTTCCTCAACTCGATAGCCGACACGATCAACCAGATCAGCTTCTAGCGTCCCGAACGCCTCGCGCCTGGCGCGCACGTGATCCCGCGTACCCGTATCGGAAGTCCCGCCGTGCCCGGAAACGCCTCCGGCCCGACCGGTGGCGTACGCACACGGTCGGGCCGGAGGCCTGTGGAGCGGGCGACGGGAATCGAACCCGCGTAGCTAGTTTGGAAGACTAGGGCTCTACCATTGAGCTACGCCCGCACAGCGTGTGCCACAAGCCCACGGGACCCCGGCACGGACAACATCGTAGCGGGTCCGGGCTGTTCGCCGCACACCAGCCGTACCGCGGGCGTACGGCAGTCGCGCACCGGCCGCGGCGCCGACCGCGCACCGGGGCGCGCGTCAGGCTCACCTCGGGCTTACGCCGGGCAAAGGGGCCGACGCGGTGCCCGCGGGCATGTACCCTACGTGTCGCACCGACGGGGTGTGGCGCAGCTTGGTAGCGCGTCCGCTTTGGGAGCGGAAGGTCGTCGGTTCGAATCCGGCCACCCCGACCATTCAGGCAAGATCGCAGCGCCGAAGCGCATTGTGGGGGCCTTCCCGCTTGCGGTTACTATGCAAGCTGCGTGCCCGTGTGTCTGAAGAGTCTCTGATGAGCCGGGCCGATCCGCTGGGCCGCCGGAGAGCGGCGGACACAGCAGAACCCCAGAATCAGCCACCAAGGAGACCGAACCGTGAAGAGCGCCGTGGAGACCCTGAACCCGACTCGGGTTCGGCTCACTGTCGAGGTGCCCTTCGAGGAGCTCAAGGACAGCCTCGACGCGGCGTACAAGAAGATCAACCAGCAGGTCACGGTGAAGGGCTTCCGCAAGGGCAAGATCCCGGCCCGGATCATCGACCAGCGGTTCGGGCGTGGTGCTGTGCTGGAGGAGGCCGTCAACGACGCCCTCCCGAAGTTCTACACCGACGCGGTCAACGAGGGTGAGCTGAATGTCCTCGGCCAGCCCGACGTCGACATCACCGAGCTGAAGGACGGCGAGCTGCTGGCCTTTACCGCCGAGGTGGACGTCCGCCCGGTCATCGAGATCCCGGACTACTCCGGCATCGAGGTCACCGTCGACTCCGTCGAGGTCACCGAAGAGGACGTGGACAAGGCCGTCGAGGCGCTCCGCGACCGCTTCGCCTCCACCAACCCGGTCGAGCGCGCCGCCGCCGACGGCGATGTCGTGACGGTCGACCTGGAGGCCAAGGTCGACGGCGAGGTGCTGCCCGACGGTGTCGCGAGCGGTGTGCAGTACACCATCGGCTCCGGCGAGCTGCTCGACGGCATCGACGAGGCCGTCATCGGCCTGGAGGCCGGCGGCGAGGCCACCTTCACCTCCGAGCTCAAGGGCGGCACCGCCGAGGGCAAGGAGGCCGAGGTCACCGTCAAGGTCAGCCAGGTCGCCTCGCGCGAGCTGCCCGAGCTGGACGACGACTTCGCGCAGATGGCGAGCGAGTTCGACACGCTGGAGGAGCTGCGCGCGGACAGCCGCAAGCGGCTGGAGAGCAACCGCCAGTACGACCAGGCCACCCAGGCCCAGGAGCGGGTCCTGGAGGAGCTGCTGAAGCTGGCCGAGGTGCCGATCCCGGAGAAGCTGCTCGCGGACGAGATCAACACCCGTAAGCACAACCTGGAGCACCACCAGCTCGGCCAGATGGGACTCGACCTCGCGAAGTACCTGGAGATCCAGGGCAAGACCGAGGAGGAGTTCGAGACCGAGACCAAGGAGCAGGCCGAGAAGGGCATCCGGACGCAGTTCATCCTCGATGAGCTGGTCAACAAGGAGAAGCTGAACGTCAACCAGGAGGAGCTCACCGAGCACCTCATGCGGCGCGCGCAGTCCTCCGGGATGTCCCCCGACGAGTTCGCCAAGGCGGTCGTCGAGGGCGGCCAGGTGCCGATGCTCGTGGGTGAGGTCGCGCGCGGCAAGGCGCTCGCCGTGGTGGTCGAGGCCGCCAAGGTGACCGACACCAACGGTGTGCTGGTCGACCTGAGCGACGAGGACGAGGACGACGAGGCCGCCGCCGGGACCGAGACGGTGGAGGCCGCCGCCGACGACAAGGGCGACGACAAGGGCGACAAGACCGAGGCCTGATCCTTACCGCTCCGAGCCGTACGGCCCGGCCGATCGGCTGTTGGCCGGCCGACCGGGCCGTGCCGCTCCGGCGTCCTGACCGACGCCGGGCGGCCGACACGACGGCCGGGCGGAAGGGGCGGGAGGGACGGCCGGACGGTCCCGGCGCTCCCGCGGTCCGGCGGTCCTGGTGTCCCTCCGGACATCGCCCCGCGCACCGCTCTGAACGTCAGGAAGGGCCCCGGACGCGCCACGCGACCCCGGGGCCCTTCCCGTCCGTGCCCAGGCCCGTACAGAGCCGTACAGAGCCTCGCGGCCTTCAACTACCTTGCGCTCCCAGCGAACAGCCACGGAACCGGGATGGCGCCCGCCGACCAGCGCGTTAGGGTCCATGAATACGAGGGCTGGGGAGTCTCCCGTCCCCGGTACGAAGACGCTGAGACGGCCAAAGCCGTCAGAGACGAGCAGGTGTATACGTGACGAATCTGATGCCTTACGCCGCCGGTGAGCCGTCCCTCGGTGGTGGCCTCGGCGACCAGGTCTACAGCCGGCTGCTCGGAGAGCGGATCATCTTCCTCGGCCAGCAGGTCGACGACGACATCGCGAACAAGATCACGGCGCAGCTCCTCCTCCTCGCGGCCGAGCCCGAGAAGGACATCTTCCTTTACATCAACAGCCCCGGCGGGTCCGTGACGGCCGGTATGGCCGTCTACGACACCATGCAGTACATCCCGAACGACGTGGTGACCATCGGTATGGGTCTCGCCGCCTCGATGGGCCAGTTCCTGCTGACCGGTGGCACGGCGGGCAAGCGCTTCGCGCTGCCGCACACCGACATCCTCATGCACCAGGGCTCCGCGGGCCTCGGTGGCACCGCCTCCGACATCAAGATCCAGGCCGAGCAGCTTCTGCGTACCAAGAAGCGCATGGCCGAGATCACCGCCCGCCACACCGGGCAGTCGGAGGAGACGATCATCCGCGACGGTGACCGCGACCGCTGGTTCACCGCCGAGGAGGCCAAGGACTACGGCATCATCGACGAGATCATCTCCGCTGCTTCGGGCGTTCCGGGCGGCGGCGGCACCGGGGCCTGAGCGGCACCGCGCCCCGTACCAGCCGGCCAAGACCACCGAACGCCACAGGATGGTGAACACCCACATGCACATGAACAACTACTCCGCGAGCGGCCTCTACACCGGCCCTCAGGTGGACAACCGTTACGTCGTCCCGCGCTTCGTGGAGCGCACCTCGCAGGGCGTGCGGGAGTACGACCCGTACGCGAAGCTCTTCGAGGAGCGAGTGATCTTCCTCGGTGTGCAGATCGACGACGCCTCCGCCAACGACGTCATGGCGCAGCTCCTCTGCCTGGAGTCGATGGACCCCGACCGGGACATCTCGATCTACATCAACAGCCCCGGTGGCTCGATGACGGCCCTCACGGCCATCTACGACACCATGCAGTTCGTGAAGCCCGACATCCAGACCGTGTGCATGGGCCAGGCCGCCTCGGCCGCCGCCGTCCTGCTCGCCGCCGGTACCGCCGGCAAGCGGCTCGCCCTGCCCAACGCGCGCGTGCTGATCCACCAGCCGTCCAGCCAGACCGGCCGTGAGCAGCTCTCCGACCTGGAGATCGCGGCCAACGAGATCCTGCGGATGCGTGCCCAGCTCGAAGACATGCTGGCCAAGCACTCCACCACGCCGATCGAGAAGGTCCGCGACGACATCGAGCGCGACAAGATCCTCACCGCCGAGGACGCGCTCGCGTACGGCCTGGTCGACCAGATCGTGTCGACCCGCAAGACCACGGCCGCTGCGGCCGCCTGACACACCCGGCGCCCTTGGCGCGGTGCGCGCATGAGTTCTGTCGGATCGTCCCGTCGAGTCCGTACGAGACCGGGACGAGACCGCTCGACCATGTGAACCGCGCCAAGGGGGGCCCGAACGGGGGCCCGAGCAAGGTACCGTCGGATATGAGGCACAGGAGCCGCTGAACCAAGCTGCTCCCAGGCGAAGGGGAAGCACCTCGTGGCACGCATCGGTGATGGCGGCGATCTGCTCAAGTGCTCGTTCTGCGGGAAGAGCCAGAAGCAGGTGAAGAAGCTCATCGCGGGTCCCGGTGTGTACATCTGCGACGAGTGCATCGATCTCTGCAACGAGATCATCGAGGAGGAGCTGGCGGAGACCTCCGAGGTGCGGTGGGAGGAACTGCCCAAGCCTCGTGAGATCTACGAGTTCCTGGAGGGCTACGTCGTCGGCCAGGAGCCGGCGAAGAAGGCCCTCTCGGTGGCGGTGTACAACCACTACAAGCGTGTGCAGGCCGGGGAGACCGGTGGCGCGTCCGGACGTGAGGACGCGATCGAGCTGGCGAAGTCGAACATCCTGCTGCTGGGCCCGACCGGCTCCGGCAAGACGCTCCTCGCCCAGACGCTCGCCCGCATGCTGAACGTACCGTTCGCCATCGCGGACGCGACGGCGCTCACGGAGGCCGGCTATGTCGGCGAGGACGTCGAGAACATTCTGCTGAAGCTGATCCAGGCGGCCGACTACGACGTCAAGAAGGCCGAGACCGGGATCATCTACATCGACGAGATCGACAAGGTCGCCCGCAAGAGCGAGAACCCGTCGATCACCCGTGATGTATCGGGTGAGGGTGTCCAGCAGGCGCTGCTGAAGATCCTGGAGGGCACGACGGCCTCCGTACCGCCGCAGGGCGGACGCAAGCACCCGCATCAGGAGTTCATCCAGATCGACACGACGAACGTGCTCTTCATCGTGGGCGGCGCGTTCGCCGGTCTGGAGAAGATCATCGAGTCGCGGGCGGGCGCGAAGGGGATCGGCTTCGGGGCGACGATCCGCTCGAAGCGGGAGATCGAGGCGAGCGACCAGTTCCAGGAGGTCATGCCGGAGGACCTGGTGAAGTTCGGGATGATCCCGGAGTTCATCGGCCGGCTGCCCGTGCTGACCTCCGTCCACAACCTGGACCGCGAGGCGCTGCTCCAGATCCTGGTCGAGCCGCGCAACGCGCTGGTGAAGCAGTATCAGCGGCTCTTCGAACTCGACGGTGTGGAACTGGACTTCGACCGCCCGGCCCTGGAGGCGATCGCCGACCAGGCGATCCTGCGCGGCACGGGCGCGCGCGGTCTGCGCGCGATCCTCGAAGAGGTGCTCCAGTCGGTGATGTACGAGGTCCCGTCCCGCAAGGACGTGGCCCGGGTCGTCATCACGGCGGAGGTCGTCCGGGACAATGTGAACCCGACGCTGGTTCCGCGGGAGCCGAGGATCGTGAAGAACGACGGCCGCCACGAGAAGTCGGCGTAGCCGCCCGGCACGGCGGACGGACACGACACGCGGGAGCGCCCGGCCGGTTCAACCGGCCGGGCGCTCCCGCGTGTCGTGTCCCCGTGCCCCGGATCAGTCTTCGTCGGACTCGAACGGTGCCTGGAATCCGGTGGTGCTGAGGGTGCAGTTGAAGGGCGCGGGAATGAGGATCTCCTTGCCGAACGGCACGGTGAGACGGGACGCGTATCCCTTGGCGGCCGGCGACCAGAAGACGGTGGCGCTGTCCTCCTGCATGTCGAGCAGCAGATAGACGGGAACACCGGCCTTGCCGTAGCGCTCGACCTTGTCGACCAGATCCGCGTCCCGCGTCGACGCCGAGGTCAGCTCCGCGATGAAGGACAGGCCTTCCCCGTCCAGATGGCGACTCGTCGTCCTCCGGGTCCGGCGGTCGGCCGCATGCACATCCGGCCCGTACGCCCGCTCAACGCCGGGGAACACGTAGAGCGCCGGGGCGGAGCTAACTCGATGGCCCTCCGGGAGATGGGGACGGAGCTGATCGCAGATCAGATCCATGACGTCGAGGTAGTACGCCTTCGACCACGGCGACACGACGATGTTCCCCCTGATGATCTCGGCTTTGAAGCCGTCCGGCACGTTGAGCTGGTCGAGGGCCTCGCACAGCTCCTCGAAGCGTCGGGGGTCGTTGCCGTCTATCGTCGGGCGCTCAAGCATCACCGTCATGATGCGTCTCCCTCGCGCAGCAGGCCAGTCCGGTACTCAGCGTAACCGAGAGGCGCTGGAGCGTGAAAAGCGGGCGCCCGGCCGGTCACGTCGACCGCCGGGCGCCTCTGTCGCTGTGCGTGGGGTGTGGGTCAGAGGGCGACGCGGACGTCGGTGCGGAGTTTGGCGGCGAGGGACGCCGCGTCTTCCAGGGGCGTGCCCTTGCCGGAGGCCAGTTGGGCCAGGTCGATCGAGAGGACATAGGCGACGGTGCTGTGGTCGGCCCAGATGCAGGTCGGGAAGGACGACGTCTGGCCGCTGTCCGTGATCTTGGCCTCCTGGCACTTCATGACGCCGTTCTCGAACCCGGCGGGGCTGAACTCCTCCGGGCTGCCGACCAGTTCGCCGTCGCCGGCCTTGTCCGTGGACGCCTCCGTCTTCATCTTGGCGAACAGCGCGTCGACGACCGCCTCCGGGTCCTCGATCTCGCCGTAGACACCACTGAAGGTGAGCTGCTTGCTCGTCAGCGAGTCGCCGCCGGACGTGTAGCCCGCGCCGGCGTCCTTGGGGTTCTTCACGCCCCAGCTCTCCATGTCCTTGAGGTCCTTCTCGGACATGCCCTCGTCGCCGCCGACGCCCGCGTCGACCTTCTTGTACGTGCCGCCGATGACATCCGCGGGCGTCGTCAGCTTGTGCGGGCCGTCGTCCGCGACCGAGCCGCCGCCACCGCCGCCCGAGGTCAGGAAGTACGCGCCGCCGGCTATCACCGCGAGCGCCACCACGGCGACACCGATGATCAGACCGGTCTTCTTCTTGGGCGCCGGGCCCGGAGGAGGGGGCGGGTACTGGCCGCCGCCACCGTAGGGAGACTGCTGCGGCGGCTGCCCGTACGGACCGGGCTGCTGCGGATAGCCGTACCCCGGCGGCGTACCGGGCGGCGGCGGCCCCTGCGGCGGCACACCCTGCGGCGCCTGCGGATAACCGTAGCCGGGCTGCGGCGGTCCCTGCGGAGGCTGCTGGCCGTAGGGACCGGGCTGCGGCTGACCGTACGGCCCAGGCTGCTGAGGCGGCTGGCCACCGTACGGGCCCGGCTGGTTGTAACTCATCGGTTCTGTCCCCTCCAGAAACTTATGCGTTTCGAACATCCTGACGGAAGAGACAGTGACCTGGGCCACCCGGGGCGGCTCCGTTACCGAACTATCCCGTTTCAGTACGCGCCCGTGACACCTCTAAACTGACCCCGTGACCGAGAACACTCAGCAGCAGCCAGCCAGCAACCCCGAACTGCCGACCCAGTACGCGCCGGCCGAGGTGGAGGGGAAGCTGTATGAGCGCTGGGTAGACCGCGGTTACTTCGAAGCGGACGAGAAGAGCGAGAAGCCGCCCTACACCATCGTCATCCCGCCGCCGAACGTCACCGGCAGCCTGCACCTCGGGCACGCCTTCGAGCACACGCTCATCGACGCCGTCACCCGCCGCAAGCGTATGCAGGGGTACGAGACGCTGTGGCAGCCCGGGATGGACCACGCGGGCATCGCGACGCAGAACGTGGTCGAGCGTGAGCTCGGCAAGGAGGGGAAGTCCCGGCACGATCTGGGACGTGAGGCGTTCGTCGAGCGCGTCTGGCAGTGGAAGAACGAGTCCGGTGGACAGATCTCCGGGCAGATGAAGCGGCTCGGGGACGGCGTCGCCTGGTCGCGCGAGCGCTTCACCATGGACGAGGGCCTGTCCAAGGCCGTTCAGACCATCTTCAAGAAGCTCTACGACGACGAGCTGATCTACCGCGCCGAGCGCATCATCAACTGGTGTCCGCGCTGTCTCACCGCGATCTCCGACATCGAGGTCGAGTACCAGGAGGACGACGGCGAGCTGGTCTCGCTCAAGTACGGGGACGGCGAGGACTCCGTCGTCGTCGCGACCACCCGCGCCGAGACGATGCTCGGCGACACCGCCGTCGCCGTCCACCCCGACGACGAGCGGTACGCGCATCTGGTCGGCAGGCGGATCAGGCTGCCGCTCACCGACCGTACGATCCCGGTCGTCGCGGACTCACATGTCGACCCCGAGTTCGGCACGGGCGCGGTCAAGGTGACCCCGGCACACGACCCGAACGACTTCGAGATCGGTCAGCGGCACAACCTGCCGAACATCACGGTCATGGACGAGCGTGCCGTGATCACCGTGCCGGGGCCCTTCGAGGGGCTCGACCGGATGGAGGCGCGCAGCGCCATCGTCGCCGCGCTGCGGGCCGACGGCCGGATCGTCGCCGAGAAGCGTCCGTACCCGCACTCCGTCGGACACTGCTCGCGCTGCAAGACGACGATCGAGCCGCGGCTGTCGCTCCAGTGGTGGGTCAAGGTCGGGCCGCTGGCGAAGGCCGCGGGTGACGCGGTCCGGGACGGACGGGTCGCGATCCACCCGAAGGAGATGGAGTCCCGCTACTTCGCCTGGGTCGACAACCTCCACGACTGGTGCATCTCGCGCCAGCTCTGGTGGGGCCACCGCATCCCGGTCTGGTACGGCCCGAACGGCGAGACCGTGTGTGTCGGCCCGGACGACGAGGCACCGACGGGCGAGGGCTGGAGGCAGGACTCCGACGTCCTGGACACCTGGTTCTCCTCCGGCCTGTGGCCGTTCTCCACCCTGGGCTGGCCCGAACAGACGCCGAGTCTGGAGAAGTTCTATCCGAACTCGATTCTGATCACCGGCTACGACATCCTCTTCTTCTGGGTCGCCCGGATGATGATGTTCGGCCTGTACGCGATGGACGGCACGCCGCCGTTCCACACGATCGTCCTGCACGGCATGGTCCGCGACCAGTTCGGCAAGAAGATGTCGAAGTCCTTCGGCAACGCGGTCAATCCGCTGGACTGGATGGACGAGTACGGTTCGGACGCGGTCCGCTTCACCCTGGCCCGTGGTGCCAATCCGGGTATCGATGTGCCGATCGGTGAGGACTGGGTCCAGGCGTCCCGCAACTTCGCCAACAAGATCTGGAACGCCACGCGCTTCGCGCTGATGAACGGCGCGACGGTCGAGGGCCCGCTGCCCGACGCGGCCGACATGTCCGCCGCCGACCGGTGGATCCTGTCGCGGCTCAACGCCGTGGTCGCCGAGGTCGACGCGTTCTACGAGGACTACCAGTTCGCGAAGCTCTCGGACTCGCTCTTCCACTTCGCCTGGGACGAGGTCTTCGACTGGTACGTCGAGCTGTCCAAGACCACCTTCTTCGAGGGCGGCGCGCAGGCGCGGGTCTCCGGGCGGGTGCTGGGCGAGGTCCTTGATGTGATGCTGCGGCTGCTGCACCCCGTGGTCCCGTTCGTCACGGAGACGCTGTGGACCACGCTCACCGGCAAGGAGTCGGTCGTCATCGCGGACTGGCCGGTCGACAGCGGGTTCCGCGACCCGGAGGCCGAGCGGGAGATCGGGGATCTCCAGCAGGTGGTCACCGAGGTCCGCCGGTTCGGGGCCGAGCAGGGGCTCAAGAAGGGGCAGAAGGTGCCGGCGCGGCTGGATCTGTCCGGTACGGCGCTGGCGGCGCACGAGGCGGCCATCCGCCGGCTCCTGCGGCTCCAGCCGGAGGGCGAGTCCTTCCAGGCGACGGCGACGCTGCCGGTCGCGGGGGCGCGGGTGGTGCTGGACCTGTCGGGCGTGATCGACGTCGAGGCGGAGCGCAAGCGGCTGACGAAGGATCTGGGCGCGGCGGAGAGCGAGAAGGCGCAGGCGGAGGCGAAGCTCGGCAACGAGGCGTTCCTCGCGAAGGCGCCGGACCAGGTGGTCGAGAAGATCCGGGGCCGACTGGCCAAGGCGGAGGCGGACATCGAGCGGATCACGGCCCAGGTGGCGGCCCTGCCGCAGGACTGACCCCGGGACGGCCTCTCCGATTCCACCCCGATTCCACCCCGGAACCCCCCGGCCCACGACGGCCGGGGGGTTCCGGCGTACGGGCCCGGCCCCCCGGGGAGGCGGCACCGGGGGGTGCGGCGGGGCTCCGTAGACTGGGGGTGTGAGCGAGCAGCGTCCATTCGACCAGCCCGGCGAGCCCGACGATTTCGACGAGATCGTCGCCGCCGAGACCGAGCGTGATCCCGACCTGGCGGTGATCGAGGCCGGCAGCCGTACGCTGCGCGCCCAGGCCGGGCCCGCACAGGGGGACGGCGTCCCCGGGCGGCCCGCCGACCCCGAGGTGGACAAGGCGCTCCGCGCTGTCGAGCAGGAACTCGCGGGGCGGTGGGGCGAGACCAAGCTCGAACCGTCGGTGAGCAGGATCGCCGCGCTGATGGATGTGCTGGGGGACCCTCAGCGCTCGTATCCCTCGATCCATATCACCGGGACCAACGGCAAGACGTCCACGGCCCGGATGATCGAGGCGCTGCTCGGCGCGTTCGATCTCCGTACCGGCCGGTACACCAGCCCGCACGTCCAGTCGATCACCGAGCGGATCAGTCTGGACGGCGCTCCGGTCTCCGCCGAGCGGTTCATCGAGACGTACGAGGACATCAAGCCGTACATCGAGATGGTCGACGGTTCGCAGCCGTACCGGCTCTCCTTCTTCGAGGTGCTGACGGGCATGGCGTACGCGGCGTTCGCGGACGCGCCGGTGGATGTCGCCGTCGTCGAGGTCGGTATGGGCGGCAGCTGGGACGCGACGAATGTCATCGACGCCGGCGTCGCCGTCGTCACCCCGGTCGATCTGGACCACACGGACCGGCTGGGGGAGACGCCCGGTGAGATCGCCGTGGAGAAGTCCGGGATCATCAAGCGGGGCGCGACGGTGATCCTGGCTCAGCAGCCGGTGGACGCGGCGCAGGTGATGCTCAAGAGATCCGTCGATGTGGACGCGACGGTCGCGCGCGAGGGCATGGAGTTCGGTGTGGTGGCCCGGGAGGTCGCGGTCGGCGGGCAGTTGCTGACCCTGCGCGGTCTCGGCGGTGAGTACGAACAGGTCTTCCTGCCGCTGTACGGCGCCCATCAGGCGCACAACGCGGCGGTGGCGCTCGCGGCGGTCGAGGCGTTCTTCGGTATCGGCGCCGAACACGCGCGTCCGCTGGAGATGGACACCGTCCGCAAGGCGTTCGCGTCGGTGTCCTCGCCGGGCCGGCTCGAAGTCGTACGGCGTTCGCCCACGGTGGTGCTGGACGCCGCGCACAATCCGGCGGGCGCGCGCGCCGCCGCCGACGGCATCAGCGAGTCCTTCGGTTTCAGCCGGCTGATCGGGGTGGTGGGCGCCAGCGAGGGCAAGGACGCGCGAGGCGTGCTGGAGGCGCTGGAGCCGATCTGCGCGGAGCTGGTGGTCACCCAGAATTCGAGCTACCGCGCGATGGACGCGGACGAACTGGCCGCCGTCGCGGTCGAGGTCTTCGGTGACGACCGGGTGCAGGTCGAGCCGCGTCTCGACGACGCGCTGGAGGCGGCGATCACGCTGGCCGAGGACGAGTCCGAGTTCGCGGGCGCGGGGGTGCTGGTGACCGGCTCGGTGATCACGGTCGGCGAGGCCCGGCTGCTGTTGAAGAGGGGCTGAATTCTTTGCGTACGCTCTGTGCGTCGACGCTGATCGCCGAGATCTTCGTGATCGGTTTCGCCGGTCTGGTCGCGATGAAGTCGGACGATCTGTCGGTGGGCACGGTCTGGACGGTCTGCGGTGTCGCGATGGCGCTGTGTCTGCTGCTCTGCGGCATGATCACCCGCCCCGGCGGCGTACAGCTCGGCTGGGCGCTCCAGATCGCGCTGATCGCCAGTGGTGTGGTGGTGCCCGCGATGTTCGCGCTGGGAGCGGTCTTCGCGGCCCTGTGGTGGGCCTCGGTGCACTACGGACGGGTGATCGACCAGGCCAAGGCGCGCTGGGCGGAACAGGCCGAGGCCCGGGAAAGGTCCGGGGAGGCCCCAGGACAGGCCTCCGGACAGGCCTCCGGACAGGCCTCGGCAGAGGCTGACGCTGTGTAATCGAGGCGGGTCGGGCCCTGTAGCCTCTAGTGCTGTGGCCGACAACGCGGTGAGGTGCCGTGCCGGCGTCGCGAGCCGGTGAACCTCTCCGGTCACAGCACTAGATCCTGCACCCGCACATGAAGGAGCCTGTACCGTGACCGAGCGCACTCTCGTCCTCCTCAAGCCCGACGCGGTCAGGCGCGGGCTGATCGGCGAGATCATCGGCCGTATCGAGCGCAAGGCGGGCTGGACCATCACCGCTCTCGAACTGCGCACGCTCGACCAGGAGACGCTGGAGCAGCACTACGGCGAGCACAAGGGCCGTCCGTTCTACGAGCCGCTGCTCGGCTTCATGGCCTCGGGGCCGGTCGTCGCCCTGGTCGTCGAGGGCGAGCGGGTCATCGAGGGCGTGCGCGCCCTGGCCGGTCCCACTGACCCGATCGCCGCAGCGCCCGGGTCCATCCGGGGGGACTTCGGCACCATTGTCCGGGAGAACCTGATCCACGCCTCGGACTCCGAGGAGTCCGCCATTCGGGAACTGAAAATTTTCTTTCCCGGCCTTTCCTGACCGCCAGTCAGCCGAACGAGGCCTACAGCCTGAGGCGACCGAAGGAATTCGGTCGCCTTTGGGCATATGCGGGGCAATTCCGGGAACGTGGCGGGCCGCTTCTTCGTCACCCTCATTGAGGTGGGCCAGCGAGCGGACGTCGCGCAGGCGTGACTACGATGGAAGCCTCCAAGCCACAGCAGCCACCTCGCCATCCTGAGAAGCCATCAAAGCTCTATCTGGGAAGGCCAGACGCATCCTCATGGGGAACAACATGTCGTTCATCGGCCGTGACATGGCTGTCGACCTCGGGACCGCCAACACGCTGGTGTACGTCAGAGGCCGGGGGATCGTACTCAACGAGCCGTCCGTCGTAGCCATCAACACCAACACTGGCGGCATTCTCGCAGTCGGCGCCGAAGCGAAGAAGATGATCGGCCGGACACCGGGCAACATCGTTGCCGTCCGGCCACTGAAGGACGGTGTGATCGCCGACTTCGAAATCACCGAGCGCATGCTGCGCTACTTCATTCTCAAGATCCACAAGCGTCGTTATCTGGCCAGGCCGCGCGTGGTCGTCTGTGTGCCCTCGGGTATCACCGGCGTCGAGCGCCGCGCCGTTATCGAGGCTTCCACCCAGGCCGGCGCGCGCCAGGTGCACATCATCGAGGAGCCCATGGCCGCGGCCATCGGCTCGGGACTGCCGGTCCATGAGGCCACGGGCAACATGGTGGTCGACATCGGCGGCGGTACCACCGAGGTCGCGGTGATCTCCCTCGGCGGAATCGTCACGGCGCAGTCGATCCGGGTCGCCGGCGACGAGTTGGACAACGCGATCATCCAGCACATCAAGAAGGAGTACTCCCTCCTCCTGGGTGAGCGGACCGCCGAGAGCATCAAGATCACCATCGGTTCTGCGTACGACCTCGACAAGGACGAACACACCGAGATCCGCGGCCGTGACCTGGTCTCCGGACTCCCGAAGACCGTGGTCATCTCCGCCGCCGAGGTCCGCAAGGCCATCGAGGAGCCGGTCAACTCGATCGTCGACGCCGTGAAGACGACGCTCGACAAGTGCCCGCCCGAACTGTCCGGCGATGTGATGGACCGTGGGATCGTGCTCACCGGTGGCGGCGCCCTGCTGCGTGGTCTCGACGAGCGGCTGCGCCGGGAGACCGGAATGCCCATCCATATCGCCGAGGACCCGCTCGACTCCGTCGCGCTCGGAGCCGGCAAGTGCGTCGAGGAGTTCGAGGCGCTCCAGCAGGTGCTGGACGCCCAGCCCCGCCGGTGACCCCGCCGATGGCATGAGCCTCCGTATCCGCCCGGCCCGGTGGCCGGGCGGCCCGGTGGCACCACCGGTACGGGCCTCGGACCTCCCGTACGGCGGACCGTCGGCGTACACACCGGGATCGCCGGCGTACACACCGCCGGCACAGACACAGAGACATTCCTACGAGGAAGGCACGGCCGCCGCACGTGAGGGACACACGAGAGAGCCGGCTGCTCCTGGTGCTGCTGATCGCCATCGCGTTCGCACTGATCACGGTGGACATCCGCGGTGGTGAGGGGTCCCCGGTCGAGGGCGCGCGGCGAGTCGCCGCGTCGGTCTTCGGCCCGGTGGAGAACGGCGTCGCGTCCGCGGTGAATCCGGTGGGCAACGCCATAGGAGCGGTACGGGACTCCGGCGCGCGGCACGACCGTATCGCCGCGCTCCAGAAGGAGAACACCGCGCTCAAGACCAAGCTCGGCAGCGATGTACGCAACCGCAGCCGGGTGCGCGAGCTCGACAAGATGCTCAAGAAGGCGGGCGCGGGGCAGTACGGGATCAAGGGCGCCGAAGTCATCGCCATAGGAGCGGCCCAGGGCTTCTCCTGGACGGTCACCATCGACGCGGGATCCGACGACGGCATCCAGCGCGACATGACGGTCATCAACGGGGACGGACTGGTCGGCCGGGTCACCACCGTCGGTCCGAGCACCGCGACCGTACTGCTCGCCAACGACCCGGACTTCACCGTCGGCACCCGTATGGAGGCGAGCGACGAACTCGGTTTCGCCACCGGGCAGGGCGACCGTCCGCTCTCCGTCCAGCTCCTCAACGGCAAGTCGAAGGTGAAGAACGGCGACCGGCTGGTGACCTTCGGCTCCAGCAGGGACAAGCCCTTCGTGCCCGGCGTCCCGGTCGGCCAGGTCGTACGGGTCGATCCGTCCGGCGGCAATCTCACCCGGACCATCTACGTACGGCCCTTCGTCGGGTTCACCAAGCTGGACATCGTCGGTGTGGTGGTCGAGGCACCCCGGACCGATCCGAGGGACACGGTGCTGCCGCCCAAGCCCAAGGCCGAGCCGACGCCCACCGTGACGGTCACCGTCACCCCGTCGCCCGACGCCAATCTCGAAGTCAACGGCGAGGCCGCCGATATCGCGGGCGGCACGGACCCGGGCGACGGCACGGGCAATCCGCCGGCGAATCCGCCTGCCGTCCCACCCGCGAATCCGCCGGGCGACGGCGACGCACAAGACAATCCCGACGGTCAAGCGGACGACCAGGAGTAGGGCTGATTCCCATGCGCTTCAACCGGATTCTGCTCTCCACCACCCTGGTAGTGGTGGCCATGGTCGTCCAGGTGTCCATCCTCGCCAGACTTCAGCTCCCCGGCGCCGTACCCGATCTGACGCTGCTCGTCGTCCTCGCGCTGGCCTTTGTGTACGGACATGTCGGCGGCGCGTTCATCGGCTTCGGCGCCGGACTGCTGGCCGATCTGGCCCCGCCCGCCGACCACGCCGCCGGGCGCTACGCCCTGGTGCTCTGTGTGATCGGCTATCTGGCGGGCCTCGCCCGGCCCGAGAAGGGCCAGATGAGATCGGCGCTCGCCCCGATGACCGCGGTCGTGGCCGCGGCGCTCGGTTCGACACTGCTGTACGCGGCGGTGGGCGCCCTTGTCGGTGACACCGCCGCCCGCCATGTGGGCCTGGCCGGACTGCTGTTCTCCGCCGCCGTCTACGATCTGCTGCTCGCGCCGTTCGTCGTACCGCTGGTCATGTGGCTGGCCAGACGCGCCGAGAACGATCCGCTCGCCGGGACAGAGAACGGCGGCGGCTCCGATGTCTCCTCCGGCTGGCTCGCCACCGGCACGGGACTGCGGATCGGCGGCCAGCGCGGCGGACTGTGGGTCAGGGCCGCCCGTAACCGCGCGGCAAGGGCGGGACGTATCAAGGGGGTCAAGCGGCTTTGAGTAATATCCCGGAGACCGGGCGGACACAGCGGGTCCAGATCCGGCTCATCGTCATCCAGGTGCTGGTCTTCTCCCTGCTTCTCACTCTCGGCGGCCGGCTCTGGTATCTCCAGGTCCGCAACGGCGAGGAGTACACGGACGAGGCCAAGAGCAATCATGTGCAGCAGGTCGTCCAGCCGGCCGTGCGCGGTTCGATCCTCGACACCCGGGGCGTGCCGCTCGCCGACAACGAGACCCGGCTCGTCGTCTCCACCAGCCGTACCGACCTGATGAAGATGGACGACGGCGGCAAGGACGTACTGACCCGGCTCGCCGATGTCCTCGGGATGAAACCCAAGGAGGTCATGGACAAGGTCAGGCTCTGCGACTCGAAGACCCCGCAGCCCTGCTGGAACGGTTCGCCCTACCAGCCGATCCCGATCACCGACGAGGCCACCACCCAGCAGGCGCTCCAGATCCGTGAGCGCGCCGAGGACTTCCCCGGTATCACCGCCGAGCCCACCGCCGTACGCCGCTACACCGCGCCCGGTCTCGCCAACACCGCCCAGGTGCTCGGTTATCTCTCGCCCGTCACCGACGGCGAGATCACCAAGGCGCAGGACACCGACTCGCCGTATCTCCGCTCCGACCAGGTGGGCCGCTCGGGCCTTGAGCGTACGTACGACAAGGAACTGCGCGGCAAGGCCGGCGTCACCCGCTACGAGGTCGACAACCTGGGCCGGGTCATCGGACTGGCCCGCAGCGACCAGGCCGAGCCCGGCGCCCATGTCGTCACCTCCATCGACGCGCGCGTGCAGGCCGTCGCCGAGTACGAGCTGAACGAGGCGATGAAGGCCGCCCGCAAGGAGATGGACCGCAACACCAACACGCACTACAAGGCCGACTCCGGAGCCGTCGTCGTCATGGAGGCGAAGACCGGCAGGATCGTGGCGATGGCCTCCCAGCCGACGTACGACCCCAACGCCTGGGTGGGCGGTATCTCCGCCAAGGACTACGCGCGGCTCACCGGCAAGAACTCCAACTTCCCGCTGCTGAACCGGGCCATCCAGGGCCAGGCGGCCCCCGGCTCGATCTTCAAGGTCGTCTCGTCGACCGCCGCGGTCAACGCCGGCTACGACTTCAACGGCGCTTACCCCTGCCCCAGTTCGTACAGCGTCGGCGGCCAGGTCTTCCAGAACTTCGAGTCCAGGGGCTACGGCAGCATCTCCCTCGGCAAGGCGCTCGAAGTCTCCTGCGACACCGTGTTCTACGGGCTCGCGCACAAGGAGTGGATCAAGGACGGCGGGCTGAAGCCCAAGAAGGACGCCAAGAACTGGTTCTACCGGACGGCCCATCAGTTCGGCCTCGGCAAGGAGACCGGTATCGACCTGCCCAACGAGGTCACCGGCCGGGTCCCCGACCGCGAGTGGAAGCAGAGGTTCTGGAAGGCCAACAAGGACAGCTGGTGCAAGCAGGGCAAGAAGGGCGGCACCTATGTCCAGCAGCTCGCCTACGAGGGCTGCCTCGAAGGCAATCTGATGCGCGCCGGTGACTCCGTCAACTACTCGATCGGCCAGGGCGACATCCTCGTCACACCGATCCAGATGGCGACCATCTACTCGGCGATCTCCAACGGCGGCATCCTCTACGACCCCCTCGTCGGCAAGGCGGTCATCAGCGCCGACGGCAAGCAGGTCAAGAACATCGAGCCCAAGTCCCACGGCAGGCTGCCGATGGAGCAGAAGACGCGCGACTTGATAGACGAGGCTCTCGCGGCCGTGACCACCCGCGGTTCCGCCGCCTGGCGTTTCGGCGGCTGGCCGCAGAAGCAGATCCCGATGCACGCCAAGACGGGTACGGCCGAGGTCTACGGCAAGCAGACGACCTCGTGGTTCTCGTCGTACACCAGCGACTACACGATCATCATGACGATCTCCCAGGGTGGTACCGGCTCCGGTGCCTCGGGGCCCGCCGTGAGGAAGATCTACGAGGCGATGTACGGGCTGAACCCGAAGGGCGAGCAGGACCTCGGCAAGGCCCTGATGCCCGAGCCGCGCACGGAACTGCCCAAGATCCAGCCGGACGGCTCGATCGAGGCGCCGAAGATCGAGCCGTACGAGCCGCCGAAGGAACCTCTGGACGAGCAGCTTCTCGCGGGTCCGCCCGCGGTGACCCCCGCACGGAGGGACTGAGCGATGGCCGGCACAGGTGGCTTCTCGGTCTCCGGATACGGTCCGCAGCGCGGTGCGTGGACCCGGCTCGCGGCCCGTGACTCGATGGCGCGCAGGCTCGACTGGCCGCTGCTCTTCTCGTCACTGGCGCTGTCGCTGCTGGGCTCCCTGCTGGTCTGGTCGGCGACCCGTAACCGCACGCAGCTCAACCAGGGCGATCCGTACTTCTTCCTGCTGCGTCATCTGCTCAACACCGGTATCGGATTCGCCCTGATGGTCGGCACGATCTGGCTGGGGCACCGCACGCTGCGGGGCGCGGTGCCGGCGCTCTACGGGCTCTCCCTCGTACTGGTCGTGCTGGTCCTCACCCCGCTGGGCGCCACCATCAACGGCGCGCACGCCTGGATCCTGCTCCCCGGGGGCTTCTCGCTCCAGCCGTCCGAGTTCGTGAAGGTCACGATCATCCTGGGCATGGCGATGATGCTGGCGGCCCGGGTGGACGCGGGCGACCAGGACCATCCGGACCACTGGATCGTCGCGAAGTCGCTCGGTCTCGCGGTGGTCCCGATGATCGTCGTGATGATGATGCCGGACCTCGGTTCGGTGATGGTCATGGTGGTGATCGTGCTCGGTGTGCTGCTCGCCTCGGGCGCCTCCAACCGGTGGATCATCGGGCTGGTGAGCGCCGGTGCGATCGGTGCGATCGCGGTCGCGGCGCTGGGGGTGCTCGACGAGTACCAGATCAACCGCTTCGCGGCCTTCGCCAATCCGGAGCTGGACCCGGCGGGCGTCGGCTACAACACCAACCAGGCGCGGATCGCGATCGGTTCGGGCGGACTGACCGGTACCGGGCTCTTCAAGGGCTCGCAGACCACCGGCCAGTTCGTGCCCGAGCAGCAGACGGACTTCGTCTTCACGGTCGCCGGCGAGGAGCTGGGATTCGTCGGCGCGGGGCTGATCCTGGTGCTGCTCGGTGTGGTGCTGTGGCGGGCCTGCCGGATCGCCCGGGAGGCGACGGATCTGTACGGCACGATCATCGCGGGCGGGATCATCACCTGGTTCGCGTTCCAGTCCTTCGAGAACATCGGGATGACGCTGGGCATCATGCCGGTGGCGGGTCTGCCGCTGCCGTTCGTGTCGTACGGCGGTACGTCGATGTTCGCGGTCTGGATCGCGGTGGGGCTGCTCCAGTCGATCCGGGTGCAGCGACCGCTGGCGGCCCTCTGAGCGAGGCCGTGAGCCAGTGGGAGTCACTGGCGGCCCTATGACGGTAAATCGCGGGTATGTTCCAGAGTATGGCGGAAACGAAGCGAGAGATCGAACGTAAGTACGAACTCCCGAGCCGTTCCGAAGACGGTGGAGCGGCGGGGTCCGCAGGACGGGCGGCGGCCGGGGGAGTCCCCGGACTGCCGGATCTGACCCGGGCCAAGGGGGTCGACGCCGTCCGCGCCGACGGGGTCGTGGAGCTCGACGCGGTCTACTACGACACCCCGGATCTGCGCCTGGCCGCCGGCTCCCTCACCCTCCGGCGCAGGACGGGAGGCGAGGACGCGGGCTGGCATCTCAAACTGCCCGTCGCGCCGGGTGTCCGTGACGAGATCCGGGCACCGCTGGCCGACACCGTCCCCGACGAACTGGCCGCCCTGCTCCGCTCCCGGGTCCGCGACGCGCGGCTGGTCCCCGTCGTACGGCTGCGCACCTCGCGTGACATCAGCCGGCTGCTCGGCGGCGACGGCGCACCGCTCGCGGAGATCTGCGTCGACACCGTACGGGCGCAGCGCCTCGGCGACACCATGGTCGCCACCTCGTGGACCGAGGTCGAGGTGGAGCTGACCGACGACGCCGACCCGGCGGTGCTGGACGCGGTGGACAAGAAGCTGCGCGAGGCGGGGCTGCGTCCCGCGTCCGCCGCGTCGAAGCTGAGCAGGGCGCTGGCGGAGACGGGGGCGGGGACGGCCGATGAGGGCGCCGGAAAGACCGCCGGGAAGCCGGCCGGGAAGGGCGCGAAGGGAAACGGACCGAAGGGGAAGGGCGCGAAGGGCAAGGGCCCGAAGGGGAAAGGTCTGAAGGACAAGGGTGCGGGGAAGGGCCGCGTCACCGCCGCGGACCATGTCCTCGCCTATCTGCGGGCCCAGGCCGACGCGATCGTCGCCCAGGATCCCGCCGTCCGCCGCGATCTGCCGGACTCCGTCCATCAGCTACGGGTCGCCACCCGCCGGATGCGCTCCGCGTTCCGTACGTACGGCAAGGTCGTCGACCGGTCCGTGACCGACCCGATCGGCGAGGAGTTGAAGTGGCTCGCCGCGGAGCTGGGAGTCGACCGTGACCAGGAGGTCCTCGACGAACGGCTGTGCTCACGGATCGACGAGCTGCCCGGGACGCTGGTGCTCGGCCCGGTGCGCGCCCGGCTCACGATCTGGAACGCGGGCCGCCGGGCGGGCTCGCGGAGCACGACCGTCGCGGTGCTCGACAGCGAGCGGTATCTGGCCCTGCTGGACAGCCTCGACGCGCTGCTCGCGGACCCGCCGCTGCGGCCGGCCGCGGCGAAACGGCCCGGGAAGGTGCTGCCCGCGGCGATCCTCAAGGACTACCGGCGGCTGGCGGGCCGTGTCGAGCAGGCGCTGGAGCTGCCACCGGGCGGGGAGCGGGACGTGGCCCTCCACAACGCACGCAAGGCGGCCAAGCGCGTCCGTTACGCGGCCGAGGCGGGCCGGCCCGCCCTGGGTAAGCCCGCCAAGCGGTTCGCCGGGCGGATGAAGGCCGTACAGAACGTCCTCGGCGACCACCAGGACAGTGTGGTGGCCCGTGAGGCCCTCCGTGACCTCGGTATCCACGCCCACGCGGCGGGCGAGTCCGCGTTCACCTGGGGTCTGCTGCACGGCCACGAGGAGGCCCAGGCCGCGCGCCGGGAGCGGGAGCTGCCCCTGGTGTGGGAGCGGGGGTCCGCACCCGGGCTGAGGGCGGATCTGACCGGCTGAGCGCCGGGGTAGGCTGGATGGCCAGCCCTGTCGGTACACCTGTCGGTCCACGAAAGATCCGTGATGCCTGAATCGGTATTCCCGCAGCTCGAAGCCCTGCTCCCGCATGTGCAGAAGCCGATCCAATACGTGGGCGGCGAGCTGAACTCCACCGTCAAGGACTGGGACGCGTGCGATGTCCGCTGGGCGCTGATGTACCCGGACGCCTATGAGGTCGGCCTGCCCAACCAGGGCGTCATGATCCTGTACGAGGTGCTGAACGAGCGCGAGGGCGTGCTCGCCGAGCGTACGTACAGCGTCTGGCCGGACCTCGAAGAGCTGATGCGCGAGCACAAGGTGCCGCAGTTCACGGTGGACTCGCACCGCCCGGTCTCCGCCTTCGACGTTCTCGGGATGAGCTTCTCCACCGAGCTGGGCTACACCAATATGCTCACCGCCCTGGATCTCGCGGGCATCCCGCTGGCGGCCCGGGACCGTACCGTCGACCACCCCATCGTGCTCGCGGGCGGCCACGCGGCCTTCAACCCCGAGCCGATCGCGGAGTTCATCGACTGCGCGGTCATCGGCGACGGCGAGCAGGCCGTCCTGGAGATCACCGAGATCATCCGCGCCTGGAAGGCGGAGGGCCGTCCCGGCGGGCGCGAGGAGGTCCTCCTCCGGCTCGCCAGGACCGGCGGGGTGTATGTGCCGGGCTTCTACGACGTCGAGTATCTGCCGGACGGGCGTATCGGCCGTGTCGTACCGAACAGGAGCGGGGTGCCGTGGCGGGTGTCCAAGCACACCGTCATGGACCTCGACGAGTGGCCGTACCCGAAGCAGCCGCTCGTACCGCTCGCGGAGACCGTCCATGAGCGGATGTCCGTGGAGATCTTCCGCGGCTGTACCCGCGGCTGCCGCTTCTGCCAGGCCGGCATGATCACCCGCCCGGTGCGCGAGCGCAGCATCACCGGGATCGGCGAGATGGTCGAGAAGGGGCTGAAGGCGACCGGCTTCGAGGAGGTCGGTCTGCTCTCGCTCTCCTCGGCCGACCACAGCGAGATCGGCGACATCGCCAAGGGGCTCGCGGACCGGTACGAGGCGGACAAGATCGGGCTGTCCCTGCCGTCCACCCGGGTCGACGCGTTCAATGTGGATCTGGCCAACGAGCTGACCCGCAACGGCCGCAGGTCCGGGCTGACCTTCGCCCCCGAGGGCGGCTCCGAGCGTATGCGCAAGGTCATCAACAAGATGGTCTCGGAGGAGGACCTGATCCGTACGGTCTCCACGGCCTACGGCAACGGCTGGCGTCAGGTGAAGCTGTACTTCATGTGCGGTCTGCCGACCGAGACCGACGAGGACGTCCTCCAGATCGGTGACATGGCCGTCAAGGTCATCGCCGAGGGCCGGAAGGTCTCGGGACAGAACGACATCCGCTGCACGGTCTCGATCGGCGGGTTCGTACCCAAGCCGCACACCCCGTTCCAGTGGGCGCCGCAGCTCAGCGCCGAGGAGACCGACGCGCGGCTGGGGAAGCTGCGCGACAAGATCCGCGGCGACAAGAAGTACGGCCGCTCGATCGGCTTCCGCTACCACGACGGCAAGCCCGGCATCGTCGAGGGCCTGCTCTCGCGCGGCGACCGGCGTGTCGGCGCGGTCATCCGCGCGGTGTACGAGGACGGCGGCCGGTTCGACGGCTGGCGCGAGCACTTCTCGTACGACCGCTGGATGGCGTGCGCGGAGAAGACGCTGCCCGAGTACGGCGTGGACGTCGCCTGGTATACGACCCGTGAGCGCACCTACGAGGAGGTCCTGCCCTGGGACCATCTGGACTCCGGTCTCGACAAGGACTGGCTCTGGGAGGACTGGCAGGACGCGCTCGACGAGACCGAGGTCGAGGACTGCCGGTGGACACCGTGCTTCGACTGCGGTGTCTGCCCCCAGCTGGACCTCGACATCCAGATCGGCCCGACGGGCAAGAAGCTGCTGCCGCTGACGGTGGTCAACGCCGGGCCCGGCGCGTGAACGCGGGCTGAGCGGGACCGAGTCGCGCCCAGGTGAGCTGGGTTGAGTTGGGCGAGCCGCGTTGAGCGAGGCGGTACGGCGTATCGCTGACGCTCCGGCAGAGGCGGAGTGGGTGTGGGGCTACGGCTCCCGGACCCGCTCCGCCTCCGCCGTCTCCGGGCCGCGGTGCTGCCGTGCTGTCCCGCTGTCTCGTCCGAAGTAATTCGGGATCAGTGGACGAAAGGCCCCAGCGGAATAGTCCTACTGTCCGCTCTTCATGAATGCGCGGTGAGCGCGCCCGCACTTCATTTCTGGTGCGCTCCGCCAAACGGGTGACTGCTTGTTAAATCCCTTGCCGGGGACTTCACTCCGGTGGGTGACTGAAGTCTCCGCATCGGCGGACGCAGAATCCTCGATCAGAGGCGAACCGACCCCTGAACTCGCGCGGAAGTGCGCGCCCAGGATGTGTTCCTCAATGGCTTTGCGTGTGGCGCGAGAGGCTCGTACCGCACCCTGACGCCGACGCAAAGCCATCGAGTCACCACAGTGGACACGAGAGCCGACTCGCCCCGACCCGGGACATATGCGAGTCCGAATGCCCGACCACTGCTCGGAAATATAGCGCGTTCCGAGCGAGGAGGAATCTCTCATGCCAATCAGTCCGAACCAAGGATCCAGTGGCGGCGGCACGCTCGTCACCATCACCGGTACCAACCTCGCCGGCACCACCGCGGTGCGGTTCGGCACCCGGTCCGCCACCTCCGTCACCAATGTCTCGCCCACCCAGGTCACCGCCGTGTCGCCCGCGGGCAACGGGGCGGTCGGCGTCACCGTGACGACGCCTGGGGGGACGAGCAACCCGATCTCCTTCTTCTACGTCGGGGCGCCGTTCAAGCAGAGCCTGAGCCCGACCTCCGGTTCGACGGCCGGCGGCGAGACCGTCACCATCAACGGCACCGGTCTCTCCAGCGCCACCAGCGTCGCCTTCGGCGCCAACACCGCGGTACCGACGGTGGTGTCGGACGGTCAGATCACCGTTCTCGCGCCCGCCGGGGTGGCGGGTTCGGTCGGAGTCAGCGTCACCACGGCCGGGGGCACCAACAACGGGCTCTCGTACACCTATGTGGCGGCTCCGACCGTCACCACCGTCACCCCGGACGAGGGACCGACGGCGGGCGGCACCCCGGTGACGGTGGCCGGTACCGGTCTCACCACCACCAGCGGGGTCACCTTCGACGGCACCCCGGCACCCTTCACGGTGATCTCCGACACCGCGGTGTCGGCCGTCACCCCGCCAGGAGCGGCCGGCTCGGTCGACGTCGTCGTGAGCAACGACGCCGGCAGCGCGACCGCGGTGGACGGGTTCACGTACGTCGCGGGTCCCGGTATCTGACCGCGTCTGCGCGGAACAGCCGGTACTCAGCAGGGTTCCGGTACTCAGAAGGGGGTGCGCGGCCACCCCGCGGAGTGGCCGCGCACCCCCCCGAGCTCATCCGATCAGCCATCTCCGGCCTTCCCGGGCCACCGACCATCTATGGGAGACACCGTGGAAAGCAGCGATCACGCGGCGGGAGCGGCACGGCCAACCGCCGTCGCCGCCGCGCCCGTTCTCAACTCGGTCGTACCCAACGCGGGGCCCTCGGCAGGCGGCAGCACCGTCACCTTGAACGGCAGCGGTTTCGTCGGAGTGACCGCGGTCAATTTCGGCGCCACCCCCGCCGTCACCTACTCGGTCACCTCGGCGATCCAGATCACCGCGACCACCCCGGCCGGTACGGGCACCGTGCCCGTCACCGTCAGGGTTCCCGGCTTCACCAGCAACGCGGTCAACTACACCTACGCGCCGACACCGACCCTGACCGCCCTCGCGCCCACTCAGGGGCCTTCGTCCGGCGGCACCTCGGTCGGTCTCACCGGCACCGGCTTCACCGGGGTCACAGCCGTCACCTTCGGTGGTACGCCCGCCACCAGCTTTGTCGTCGACTCCGCGACCCACATCACCGCCGTCGCCCCCGCGGGCACGGGTGCGGTGCCCGTCACGGTCACCACGGCCGGCGGTATCACCGGGCCGGTCTACTACTTCTATCTGGGCGCGCCCGCCCTCATCTCCGTCTCGCCCAGCGAGGGCGCTTCCTCGGGCGGCACCTCGGTCGGCATCAACGGCGCCGGTCTCACCGGGGCCACGGCGGTCACCTTCGGTGGTACGCCCGCCACCAGTTTCGTCGTCGACTCCGCGACCCACATCACCGCCGTCGCCCCCGCGGGCAGCGGTACCGTCGCGCTCACCGTCACCGCCCCGGGCGGCGTCAGCAACTCCCTCAACTACACCTATGTGCCCGCCCCGGTACTCACCTCCCTCGCTCCCGCCCAGGGACCGACGGGCGCCGGGACCGGTGTCACCCTCACCGGCAGTTCTCTGGCCACCACGACCGCCGTCCGATTCGGTGTCACGCCCGCCGAATTCACCGTGCTGTCGAACACCACCATCGCCGCGCTCGCCCCGGCGGGTCCCCTGGGATCCGTCGCCGTCAGCGTCGTCACTCTCGGCGGAACGAGCAATTCTCTGCCGTATCTGCGTGTACCGCCTCCGATGATCTGACGATGATCTGATTCGGTGCGTCATTCGGATGACAAAAAGCGTCGAAAATCGTAAGGAAAATGTCACAACCGCAAGAGGAAACGTATCCGCTCGGACGGGTGATCCCTCTGACCCATGCGGGCCGATCGCGCCGACAACTCCCCGCCGGGCCTTGATTCGCGTTCTACGGTCGCTTTTCCGAATCAGGGAAGCGAAATCGTCCCCAAGGGCCGATCGAGGAGTCGAATCAGTGAGGCGTTTGCGAGAGCGGGAAATCTGGAAGACGGCGACTGTCGCGGCATTGGCCGCGGTCGTCGCCCTCGCGTCACCGGCGGCCGCGGCGGTGCCGTCGTCGACCACCGTCCAGGCGGCACCTTCGGCGGCGGCCGTCGGGGAATCCGTGGTGCTGAGCGCGACGGTCACCTGTACGGCGGACCCCAGCGGCGGTCTCGGCGTGACGTTCTTCGACGGCAGCGACCTTCTGGCCACCGTGCCGGTCAGCGCCGGCGGTCAGGCGTCGTACCCGACCAGCTTCAGCACGACGGGCACCCACACGATCACCGCCGCGTACAACGGCAACACCGACTGCGGCGCTTCGAACGCCGAGACGACGGTCGTGGTGTCGGCGGCGCCGGTACCCCCGACGCCTCCGATCGGCTACTGCCTGCTCGCCTGTGGCGGCCTGATCAACTTCTCCGCCGGGAACATCCACAACGAGATCAACCTGGACTGAGACCTGCCCATGCCCGGTCACGGGTGACCACGCCCGGCCACGGGGTAATCCGTGGCCGGGCGCGTGTGTGCGGCGGCACAATGGGCGAATGCCGCGGTTCATCGCTCCCGACGTACGGATCCAGGCCTCGTTCCTCGACGCGATGGCGGAGTTCGTCGAGGAGGGCGCGGGCGAACGGGCCCTGCTGCTCCACGAGATGCAGGAGTTCGCGGCGAGCTGGCACCGGCCCGAGGTCTTCGCGACCTATGTGGACCGGCTCAACGCCGAGCCGCTGGAGGAGACTCCGCGGGTCGACGGCTGGGTGCCCAACACCACGCTCTGGTACGTCGACGGCGACACCTTTCTCGGCCGCCTCGCCATCCGCCACCGGCTCAACCCCTTCCTGCGTGAACTGGGCGGCCATATCGGCTATGCCGTACGCCCCAGCGCCCGTCGGCGCGGCCACGCGACCGCGATGCTGGTCGAGGCCATCCCGGTCGCCCGGGGGCTCGGTATCGAGTCCGTCCTTGTCACGTGCGACACCACCAACACCGCGTCGCGCAAGGTGATCGAGGCGGCGGGCGGGGTGCTGGAGGACGAGCGCGGAGGAAAGCTGCGTTTCTGGATCCGAACGGGCGTCTGATGCGTCCTGTTCGGTATGGAGCGTGACAAGTCACCGACGGTGTACGGGAATCACCAGGCACCCGCGGAGTACGAGCCCGGTGAGGGATGTCTGACGACGGCCGTGCGGATTCCCGTACGGATCGTCGTGCTGCTGATCGTCCTGCCCGTACGCATCGGATGGGACGTGCTCGTCATCGGCGCGAGGGCGCTGCACCGGGTGACACTGCGCCCGCTGGGCCGGGCGCTCGGATGGCTCGGCCGCGTACTGCTCGTCATCCCGTCGGTGTGGCTGTACGGGACCGTGCTCACTCCGCTCGGCCACGCTCTGGTGTGGCTGGGACGGTACGGGCTGGTGGTACCGGTGGTGTGGGTGTTCCGGAGTGTGTTCGCGCCGGTGGGCCGGGGTGTGGCCTGGCTCGCAGACGCCACGGGAAGCCTGCTGGTCCGGCTCTACGAGACGTTGCTCACTCCGCTGGGACATGGCCTCGCATGGCTGGCGAAGGCGGTCCTCGTCCGGCCGTGGGCGGCGTTGTGGCGCTTTGTGCTGGTGCCGCTGGTGCGGTACGGGGTGGTGGTGCCGGTGGTGTGGACCTGCCGGAACGTGCTCGCGCCGCTGGGGCGGGGCGGCGTGTGGCTGCTCCGGGTCGTACTCGTCGTACCGGTGAGCTGGTTCTGCCGGCGGGTACTGGTCCCGCTCGGCCGGGAGACCGTTGCCGCGTTCGGGGTCGCCTGGCGGGTCGCCGGGCATGTCTCACGTGCCCTCGGGCGGGTGCTCGCCTGGCTGGCCTGGAATGTTCTGGGGCGTCCGGCGCGTTGGGCGTACATCACCGTGTGTACCCCGCTCGGCCACTGGCTGCGGGACAACCTGTGGGCGCCGGCCGCGCGGACGGCCGCCGCGGTGGGCAGGGTGGCCCGTGACACGCTCCGCACGGCGCGCGCGACGATCCGCCAGGCACGCCGCGACGTGTGGCGGACACTGGTCGGGGCGCCCCGTCCTCGGAAGGCTGGGGAACTGCCGGAGGGCCTTACGCGTACTCTGGGTAGTACAACGATCGTCCCCGGCGCGGAGCCCGCACCCGAGATCTCCTTGCGGAAGCGGGGCTGAGCCGGGACCCGGGGGCCACCCCACGTCCGAGGGCGGCGCGTCACCGCGTACCGCCCGCACCGAGGAGAAGAAGCACTGGGCAAGCGACAGCCCGAAGGCCCGCCACCCGCACCGGCGGTGCAGCGCATCCGACTGCGCTACACCAAGCGCGGCCGCCTCCGGTTCACCAGCCACCGTGACTTCCAGCGCGCCTTCGAGCGGGCGCTGCGCCGCGCCGATGTACCCATGGCGTACTCGGCGGGGTTCACCCCGCACCCGAAGGTCTCGTACGCCAATGCCGCACCCACCGGCACGGGCAGTGAGGCCGAATTCCTGGAGATCGCCCTGGCGGAGGCGCGCGACCCGGACACGCTGCGCGAGCTGCTGGACGAGTCGCTGCCGGCCGGACTCGACATCGTCGACGCCGTCGAGGCCCGTACGTCGGGGCTCGCCGACCGGCTGACCGCTTCCGTCTGGGAGCTGCGGCTGGACGGCGTTGAGCCGCAGCGGGCGGAAGAGGCCGTGAAGGCCTTCCTCACCGCCGGGTCGGTCGAGGTGGAACGCCGTACGAAGAACGGTCTGCGGACCTTCGACGCACGGAGTGCCGTGGTCACGCTGGAGTCCGCTCCCCCACCGGCTGATAGGCCGGGGGACGGGCCCTGTGCGATACTGCGGCTGGTTGTTCGGCACGCAACACCCGCCGTTCGACCCGACGACGTCCTGTCCGGTCTCCGAGCTGTGGCCGACCTGGCGCCGCCGGTCCCCGCAGCGGTGACCAGGCTGGCGCAGGGGCTCTTCGACGAGGAGACCGGCACGGTGACCGACCCGCTCGCGCCCGACCGCGAGGCAGTCCGGCCCGCGCCATCCACGGCCGCCGTACTCGCCGCCGCGAAGGCGCCGGAAGGTGCAGGTTCCGCGTAGGGCGGTCGTTGTAGCGCAGCTCTGGGACTCGGGAGCCACCTGGGTCGGGCCGCGCACTGACCAGAAGACTTTCGCCAGGCCGTGCGTACATCGCGCAGGGAACCGGCGAGCCAGACATAACAGCTCCCGTGCGGCGCCCGCGCCCCGGACGGCGGCCATCGCGCACACAGCGCGAGCCGCGGCCGGACCGGATTCAGGCGTGGCGCCCGGGAGCGTGACGGGAGAAACCCCCGCATGCTTGAGCCCATCGAGCCCGGATCACTCCGGGATACGACCACCGACAACAACAACGAAGAGAACAACACCCCCAGCGACACGCTGCCGCCGCGCCGCAGGCGCCGCGCCGCGTCCCGGCCCGCGGGGCCGCCGGCCGGGGGGGCCGAGAGCGCCGACGCCGTGAGCTCGGCCGAGACGGTCCTGCCGGCCATACCGGCCGCCGAGGCGGCCGTCGCCGCGGGGACCGCGCAGGACGCCGGAGCGGCAGCGGCCGACGAGCCCGCGCCGCCGCGTACGCGCCGTCGTGCGACCCGCAAGGCAGCGGCGCCCGAGGTGACCGCGTCCGAGGCGACCGCGCCGGATGCGGCAGCGGGGACGGCCGCGCCGAGCGAGGGCGCCGGAAGTGCTGAGACGGCTGTGGCCGAGGAGGCCGCGCCGCCGCGTACGCGCCGTCGTGCCACCCGCAAGGTCGCGGCGCCCGAGATGACTGTTTCCGAGGCGGCGCCGTCCGAGACTGCCGTGTCCGAGGCGGTGACGGCTGAGAGCGCCGGGACGGCTGTGGCCGAGGAGGCCGCGCCGCCGCGTACGCGCCGCCGTGCCACCCGTAAGATCGCGGCGCCCGAGGTCACCGTGCCCGAGCCCGCCGCCGAGCCGGAGCCCGTCGTGGCCGCCGCCGAGGAGAGCCCGGCCGAGGAGCCCTCCGCCGTGGAGGCCGAGCCCGTACAGGCCGAGCCCAAGCCCGCCACCCGTACGCGCCGCCGTGCCACCCGCAGGGCCACCGCGCCCGCCGGTGCGCCGGGCGCCGACGAGAGCGAGAGCCAGGAGGGCGAGGGCCTGCCGCAGGACGTCGTCGCGCAGATCAGCGCCGACGAGGAGCATGTCCGGGCCGCCGAGAAGGCCGCGAGCCGTGGCCGTACGCGCCGTAGGGCCACCGCGCCGGAGACCACCGCCGCCGAGCCCGTGAGCGGATCCGTGACCGCGCCCGCGTCCGTGGCGGAGCCCGTCGAGGCGCCGGAGCGTTCGCGCCGCCGTGCCGTCCGGCCCGCCGTGGCCGTCTTCCAGGCGCCCGTCTTCACCGAGCCGATGTTCCAGACCCCGGAGACCGCGGCGGCAGCCGCGGCCGCGGTCAGGCCCGCGTACGACGACACCTACGACGCCGAGTACCCCGTCGGCTACACCGACGACGCCGATCTCGACCAGGACCTGGATCACGAGAGCGAGACCGGCACCGGCACCGTGGCGGCGGCCGAGCCCGTCGCCGCGCCGGAGACCTCCGGCCGTCGCAGGCGCCGCCGCCGCGGCGAGTCCGCCGAGCCGGTGGAGAGCGCGCCGGCCGCCGAGGAAGCGCCGCACGACTCCGTGGACGAGACCGGGACCGAGGCGGAGGGGTCCGCCGAGGGCGACGACTCCGACGAGTACGAGGACCGTCCCTCGCGCCGCCGCCGCAGGGGTGGCAGGCGCCGCCGCCGCGGTGAGTCCGCCGATGCCGACGAGACCACCGACGAGCAGCACGACGAGTCCGCCGAGGACGGCGACCGCGAGAGCGACGACGACGAGGAGCACGACGAGGCCGAGTCGGCGGAGTCGTCCGGTGGTGGCGGCTCCTCCAGCAGCCGCCGCCGTCGCCGCCGTCGCCGTCGCAGCGGTGACGGAGCCGCCGAGGCCGACTCGGGCGGGGACGACCCGGAGCGTACGGTCGTCAAGGTCCGCGAGCCGCGCGAGCGGCGGAGCAAGGACACCGAGCCCGGCACCGGCGCCGACGAGGTGCAGTCCATCAAGGGCTCCACACGTCTGGAGGCCAAGAAGCAGCGCCGCCGCGAGGGGCGTGAGCAGGGCCGCCGCAGGGTGCCGATCATCACCGAGGCGGAGTTCCTCGCCCGGCGCGAGGCCGTCGAGCGGGTGATGGTCGTCCGCCAGAACGGCGAGCGCACGCAGATCGGTGTGCTGGAGGACAACGTCCTCGTCGAGCACTACGTCAACAAGGAACAGGCCACCAGCTACGTCGGCAACGTCTATCTGGGCAAGGTGCAGAACGTACTGCCGTCCATGGAGGCCGCCTTCGTCGACATCGGCAAGGGCCGCAACGCCGTTCTGTACGCGGGTGAGGTCAACTTCGAGGCGCTGGGCATGGCCAACGGCCCGCGCCGGATCGAGAGCGCCCTCAAGTCCGGCCAGTCGGTACTCGTCCAGGTGACGAAGGACCCGATCGGCCACAAGGGCGCCCGGCTCACCAGCCAGGTCTCGCTGCCCGGCCGCTATCTGGTCTATGTGCCCGAGGGCTCGATGACCGGCATCAGCCGCAAGCTGCCCGACACCGAGCGGGCCCGGCTGAAGACCATCCTCAAGAAGATCGTCCCCGAGGACGCGGGCGTCATCGTCCGTACGGCCGCGGAGGGCGCCAGCGAGGACGAGCTGCGCCGCGATGTCGAACGGCTCCAGGGGCAGTGGGAGGACATCAAGAAGAAGGCGAAGAGCGGTAACGCGCCGACCCTTCTCTACGGTGAACCCGACATGACCGTCCGGGTCGTCCGCGACATCTTCAACGAGGACTTCACGAAGGTCATCGTCAGCGGTGACCAGGCGTGGGAGACCATCCACGGCTATGTCACGCATGTCGCGCCCGATCTGTCGGACCGGCTTTCGCGCTGGACGGGCGAGGCCGATGTCTTCGCGACGTACCGGATCGACGAGCAGCTCATGAAGGCGCTGGACCGGAAGGTCTGGCTGCCGAGCGGTGGTTCGCTGGTGATCGACAAGACCGAGGCCATGGTCGTGGTCGACGTCAACACCGGGAAGTTCACCGGGCAGGGCGGCAACCTTGAGGAGACCGTCACCAGGAACAACCTGGAGGCGGCCGAGGAGATCGTGCGCCAGCTGCGCCTGCGCGACCTGGGCGGCATCGTCGTGATCGACTTCATCGACATGGTGCTGGAGTCCAACCGGGATCTGGTGCTGCGGCGGCTGCTGGAGTGCCTGGGCCGGGACCGTACGAAGCACCAGGTCGCCGAGGTCACCTCGCTGGGTCTGGTGCAGATGACCCGTAAGCGGGTCGGCCAGGGGCTGCTGGAGTCGTTCTCCGAGACCTGTGTGCACTGCAACGGCCGCGGTGTGATCGTCCATATGGAACAGCCCACGACGGCTGGTGGCGGCGGCAACGGCAAGCGCTCCAAGAAGCGCGGTCGTGGTGGTGTGTCCGGTACGGACCACGACCACGAGCACGAGCTTGTCGAGATCACGGCGGAGACGGAGGCCGACGTCGAGACGGAGGCCGAGATCGCCGCCGAGGTGGCCGCTCCCGCCGCGCTGGCGGAGCCCGCGTTCGCGCCGGACGAGGAGCTGTTCAGCAGCGTGGCGGAGGCCGAGGCCGCCGTACGGGGACGTTCGCGCCGCCGTGCGTCGCGCAAGGCCACGGCCCCGGCGGGTTCGCCCAAGGCGGTGGAGCCGACCGCAGTGGAGCCGGAGGCCCCGGCCGTCGAGGCGCCCGTGGCGGTGACCGAGCCCGAGCCCGAGGCGCCCGTCGAAGAGGCGGCCCCCAAGGGCCGTACGCGCCGTCGGGCCACGCGCAAGGCGACGGCCCCTGCCGGTTCGCCGAAGGCCGGGGACGACGTGGCGGCGGCCGAGGTGGTCGTGCCCGTGTCCGAGACCGTGTCCCCCGTGTCCGTACCGGCCGAGCCGGAGGCCGTGTCCGAGCCCCGTGCCGCCGAGCCGGCCGAGGAGACGCCGGAGGAGCAGCCCGTGGCGGCCCCGCCGCGTGCGCGCCGCCGGGCGACCCGCAAGGTTACCGCCCCGGCCGGTTCGCCCACGGGCGCCGAGGACACGTCGGTCGTCGTGGTGACGTCAGCGAAGTCCGACGAGCCCGCGGAGACCCCCGCCGAGGACGCTCAGGACGCCTCGGCGCTCCCGGAGCCCTCGGAGGAGCCGCCCGCGGCCAAGAAGACGGCACGCAAGACCGCCGCCAAGAAGTCCCCCGCGAAGAAGACGGCCGTCAAGAAGACGACGGCCGCCAAGAAGACCGTGGCGAAGAAGACGACGACGGCCAAGAAGGCGACAGCCAAGAAGACGGCCACGAAGTCGGCAGCGAAGAAGACCGCGGCGGCGGAGCAGCAGACGCCGTCCGGGGTCAGCGCCACCACGGAGGAGTAGGACTCCTCCGTCGCCCAGGACTCCTTCATCGCCGGACGGGCCGGAACAACCGGCCCGTCCGGCGATGGGGACCTGGTTTGACCCCCTGGACAAGGGGCCCGTACTCTAAACCTTCGGCGTGTTCCAATGCGCGCCCACTCCTGAGCACCTACCTCCCGGCTTCCGGGGGAGGCCGCTCGTCCTGTCAGGATCGGCACGGGCCCCGGCCCGTGCGGGCGGCTGGCATCAGGAGTTCCGTTCCGAGCGAGAGTGAGATCCGCGTGTACGCCATCGTGCGCAGCGGTGGCCGTCAGCACAAGGTTGCTGTCGGTGACATCGTTGAGGTTGACAAGATTTCCACCGCCAAGGTCGGCGACACAGTGGAGCTCAGGACCCTGCTCGTGGTCGACGGCGATGCCGTGACCAGCGACCCGTGGGTGCTGGACGGCATCAAGGTCACGGCCGAGGTCGTGGACCACCACAAGGGCGCGAAGATCGACATCCTTCGCTACAAGAACAAGACCGGCTACCGCCGTCGCCAGGGTCACCGTCAGCAGTACACGGCGATCAAGGTCACCGGTATCCCCGCGGCTGCGAACTAAGGGACTGAGGAGAGATGGCACACAAGAAGGGCGCATCGTCCACTCGGAACGGGCGCGACTCGAATGCTCAGCGGCTCGGCGTGAAGCGCTTCGGCGGTCAGGTCGTCAACGCCGGTGAGATCCTCGTCCGCCAGCGCGGCACCCACTTCCACCCGGGCTCCGGCGTCGGCCGTGGCGGTGACGACACGCTGTTCGCGCTGAACGCCGGCGCGGTGCAGTTCGGCACCAGCCGTGGCCGCAACGTCGTGAACATCGTTCCGGTCGCCGAGTGATCCGGCACCCGTAGAGCGGTTTCCTCGCGAGGGCGGACTTACTTCCCGGCCGGGAAGCGGGTCCGCCCTTCGCGTGTTCAAGAGAAGACATTTCCGTATGTACTGGAGGCAACCCCATGACCACCTTCGTGGACCGCGTCGAGCTGCATGTCGCCGCGGGTAGCGGGGGCCACGGCTGCGCCTCCGTACACCGTGAGAAGTTCAAGCCGCTGGGCGGACCCGACGGCGGCAACGGCGGACGCGGGGGCGATGTCATCCTCGTCGTCGAACAGTCCGTGACGACTCTGCTCGACTATCACCACTCGCCGCACCGCAAGGCCACCAACGGCAAGCCCGGCGAGGGCGGCAACCGTTCGGGCAAGGACGGCCAGGACCTGGTCCTGCCGGTGCCCGACGGCACGGTCGTCCTCGACAAGCACGGCACCGTACTCGCCGATCTGGTCGGACAGGGCACCACCTATGTGGCCGCCGAGGGCGGCCGTGGCGGTCTCGGCAACGCCGCGCTGGCCTCGGCCCGCCGCAAGGCCCCCGGCTTCGCGCTGCTCGGCGAGCCGGGCGACGCCGGTGATGTCGTGCTGGAGCTCAAGACCGTCGCCGATGTGGCGCTCGTGGGCTATCCGAGCGCCGGCAAGTCCTCGCTGATCTCCGTACTCTCGGCCGCCAAGCCGAAGATCGCGGACTACCCGTTCACCACCCTGGTGCCCAACCTGGGCGTGGTCACGGCGGGTTCGACCGTCTACACCATCGCGGACGTGCCCGGACTGATCCCCGGCGCCAGCCAGGGCCGCGGTCTGGGGCTGGAGTTCCTGCGCCATGTCGAGCGCTGCTCGGTGCTCGTGCATGTGCTGGACACGGCCACGCTGGAGTCCGACCGCGACCCGGTCACCGACCTCGATGTCATCGAGGAGGAGCTGAAGCAGTACGGCGGTCTGGGCGACCGGCCCCGGGTCGTCGTCCTCAACAAGATCGACATCCCGGACGGCCAGGACCTCGCCGAGATGATCCGGCCCGATCTCGAACGGCGCGGCTACCGCGTCTTCGAGGCGTCGGCCGTGGCCCGTACGGGGCTCAGGGAACTGTCGTTCGCGCTCGCCGAGATCGTCGCCAAGGCCCGTGCCGACCGGCCGAAGGAGGAGGCGACCCGGATCGTCATCCGTCCGAAGGCCGTCGACGACGCCGGGTTCACCGTCACCCTGGAGGACGACGGGATCTACCGGGTGCGCGGCGAGAAGCCCGAACGCTGGGTGCGCCAGACCGACTTCAGCAACGACGAGGCCGTCGGCTATCTCGCGGACCGGCTCAGCCGCCTCGGTGTCGAGGACGCGCTGATGAAGGCCGGCGCGCGCGCGGGCGACGGGGTGGCCATCGGGGCCGAGGACGACGCGGTCGTCTTCGACTGGGAGCCGACGATGATGGCGGGTGCGGAGATGCTCGGCCGCCGTGGCGAGGACCACCGTCTGGAGGCGCCGCGCCCGGCCGCGCAGCGGCGCAGGGACCGGGACGTGGAGCGGGACGAGGCGCAGCGGGAGTACGACACGTTCGAGCCCTTCCAGGGTCAGTCGTAACGAGAGGCCCAGGCCCTGCCGGGGGCGGTCATGGCGTTCCGCCGTGGCCGCCCCTCCGTCGTCCTCGCCGCCCCTCCGTCGTCCTTGCCGTCCGTCCGTCTGTCCTGTCCTCCCCGTCCGTCACCTGCCGTGGCACCGTCCACCGGCGCGGCGTCGCGGTCGGTGACCGCCGTGTCGCGGTCTGTACGCTCATCTGGGACGTCCCCCGCTCCGACGTGAAACTTGTGTGGTGTCCTTCACGTCCGGCTTCTGGCCCCGACCCACGGGTGTACTAGTGTTCCCAGGTGAATCAGGGGTTGCGTACCGATGTCGCAGGGCTGTGGTCCACCTTGCAAGAGGATTGCCGCGGGTGGGACCATCGCCTCATCCTCTGAGCCCGCAAGGTAGGTCAGTTCTGTGTCTGCAACTCCCGCCCCGCTCGCGAAGCCCCGTACCACCGCCGTCGTCCTGGCGGGCGGCACCGGTCAGCGCGTGGGACTGTCGATCCCGAAGCAGCTGCTGAAGATCGCGGGGAAGGCGGTCATCGAGCACACACTGTCGGTCTTCGAGCGGAGCGACTCGATCGACGATGTGATCGTGTTGATGGCCCCGGGCTATGTGCCCGATGTGGAGAAGATCGTCGCGAAGGCCGGACTGGCCAAGGTCAGCAGGATCATCGAGGGCGGCGCGACCCGGAACGAGACCACCGAGCGTGCCATCGAGGTCCTCGGTGAGGGCCTCGCGGAGGGCGAGGACCGCAATGTCCTCTTCCACGACGCCGTGCGCCCGCTGCTGTCCCAGCATGTGATCAAGGACTGTGTGGACGCGCTGGAGCGCTACCAGGCGGTGGATGTGGCGATCCCGTCGGCGGACACGATCATCGTGACCCGTACGCACGGCGAGGACGGCGAGTTCATCACGGACGTGCCCGACCGGTCCCGGCTGCGGCGCGGCCAGACCCCGCAGGCGTTCAAGCTCTCCACCATCCGCAGGGCGTACGAGATCGCCGCGGGCGACCCCAACTTCCAGGCGACCGACGACTGTTCGGTGGTGCTGAGGTATCTGCCGGATGTGCCGATCCATGTCGTGGCGGGCGACGAGTTCAATATGAAGGTGACCCAGCCGGTCGATGTGTTCATCGCCGACAAGCTCTTCCAGCTGGCCTCCTCCGCCGCCCCCCAGCAGTCCTCCGACGACTCCTACCGCGAGCTGCTGGCCGGCAAGACCCTGGTCGTCTTCGGCGGGTCGTACGGGATCGGCGCGGACATCGCCCAGCTCGCCGAGAGCTTCGGAGCCACGGTGTACGCGCTGGGGCGCTCCACGACCGGTACGCATGTCGAGAACCCGGAGCATGTCGACGACGCGCTCTCGCGCGCCTACGGCGAGACCGGCCGTATCGACTACGTGATCAACACCGCGGGTGTGCTGCGCATCGGCAAGCTGGCCGAGACGGACAACACCACCATCCAGGAAGCGCTGAACGTCAACTATCTCGCGCCGGTGCAGATCGCCCGCGCCTCGTACAAATACCTGGCCGAGACCAAGGGCCAGCTTCTGCTCTACACCTCCAGCAGTTACACGCGGGGCCGTGCCGAGTACAGCCTGTACTCATCCACGAAGGCGGCCATGGTGAATCTCACCCAGGCCCTCTCCGACGAATGGGCGGGCGACGGAATCCGGGTCAATTGCGTGAATCCCGAGCGCACGGCCACCCCGATGCGCACCAAGGCGTTCGGCCAGGAGCCCGAGGGTTCGCTGCTCTCCTCCGAGGCGGTCGCCAGGACCTCGCTCGATGTGCTGCTCTCCGAGCTGACCGGCCATGTCATCGACGTACGCCAGCAGGACCCGACCCGTGGTGCCTCCGAGGCCTCCGACTTCGAGCAGGCGCTCGCCGCCGTACTGGATCGTCAGGAAGATGTGTAATAATTCCTGACAATCTCTGATTTGGGCCTCTGTGGTCGCCGACGCGCGAATCACGGAGGCCCGAGTTCGTCAAGCCCCGTCTTCACAATTCCCTTGCAAGGTCAACAGCAGGCACGGTCTGGAGCAGGTTTTCCGTGATTTCGACAGCCATTCGCGTGGCCCGGGTGGGCAGCGGATCAGAGCTGGCAGCCGCACTACTTCTGGGAATCTCTTTCCCGTGCGTCATGCTCGCCGCGATAATTCCGCACTTCTGGTTCTTCGCGGCGGCGGCCGCTGTGACCTATCTCGCGGACACCTTCCTGCACCAGCGCGGCAGCTATCTGGTGAACCGGCTGGCCAAGGTCCGCGCCGGTCTGTCGATCCGCTTTCTGATCCGGCAGATGCTGCTGGTGCTGCTGGTCGCGCGCTCCGGACTCGGTGAGGACCGGATCTTCTATGTGACCGTGGTCGCGGTGCTGGTGTTCTACGGGCTCCAGGCACCGCACGGCGCGATCGTCACCCTGCTCAGACTGCGCCGCAGGCTGCCCGTGGTCACCCGCAACATCGACCTCGGCGCCATCCGGATCCCGGACGCCCCGCCGCCGTGGCTGCTCAACCGCTCCGCCGAGAAGATGCTCCACCTCGATGTCTTCGCCATGGTGGGCGTGCTGCTCACCCTGGAGACCCGGGAGAACGTCTACGGCTACGCCGGCCTCGGCCTCTCGCTGCTCCTCGCCGTCGGCTATGTCGCGGCCCTGCTGCCGTATCTGCGCCCGAGCCGGCTCGTACCGTCCGCCGAGAAGGTGCTGAAGGCGGTGGACGGCTGGCTGGCCGACTACCGGCCGACCGTGATGCTCTACTTCTCCGGCTCCAAGGAGTCCGCGTACCAGGTCAACATGTGGCTGGAGACGATGGACCAGCTCGAAGGACGGCCGCTGATCGTCCTGCGCGAGCGGGTGATAGCGCAGCAGCTCGGCCCGACGGCCGTGCCGGTGCTCTGTGTGCCCGGCGGCGTGCATCTGATGAATCTGGATCTGTCGACCGTACGGGTCGCGCTGTACGCGGCCAACGTCGGCAAGAACATCCATATGCTGCGCGTCCCGACCATGCGGCATGTCTTCATCGGGCACGGCGACAGCGACAAGCTCGCCAGCGTCAATCCGTTCAGCAAGGCGTACGACGAGGTGTGGACCGCGGGCCGGGCCGGGCGCGACCGCTACGCGCTGGCCGATGTCGGGGTGCGCGACGAGGACATCGTCGAGGTGGGCCGTCCGCAGCTCGCCCCGATCGAGCCGGCGAGCGGCTCCACGCGCAACCCCGTCCCGACCGTGCTCTACGCCCCCACCTGGGAGGGCTGGGACGACAGCCCCGGCAACACCTCGCTGCTGCTGGCCGGCGAGAACATCGTCAAGCGGCTGCTGGGGGCCGAGCGGCCGGTCAGGGTGCTCTACAAGCCGCACCCCTTCACCGGTACGCGCAGCGCCAAGGCGAAGGCCGTGCACGAGCGGATCGTCGCGCTGGTGGAGAAGGCCGCCGCCGAGCGTGCCACCGATCCCCGCTGGGCCGAGCAGAGCGCGGCGCTCCGTACCGGGCGGGACGCGGCGCGGGCCGAGCTGGCCCGTATCGAGGCACGGCTGACCGAGCTGTCCGGAGTGGCGGACTCGAGCCGGGACGAGGCGGAGGAGTCACGCGACGCCAAGGCCGATCCGGCGCGGCAGGCGGAGCTGACCCTGCTGCGGGACGAGTGGAACACCGCGTACTGGCGCTCCTTCGGCTGGTGGGAGCACCGGGTCATCGCCGGCGCCGAGCCGCGGCTGTACGACTGCTTCAACGAGTCGGACGCGATGGTCTCGGACATCTCCAGCGTGGTCTCGGACTTCATCGCCAGCGGCAAGCCGTACGCGGTCACCGATTCGGCGGGCCTGGGCGCGGAGGAGTTCAAGCGGCAGAACACCGCCGTACGGGCCGCCGTGATCCTCTCCAACAGCGCCAGGGAACTGGACCAGTTGCTCGACGCGGTGACCGATCCGGCCGCGGACCGGCTGGCGGCCGACCGCCGTGAGCTCAAGCGGTATCTGCTGGGTCCCGACGAGCCGTCGTCGATCGAGCAGTTCAACGCGGCGGCGCGGACGCTGGCGGCGAAGGCGCAGGCGCGCAACGTGGGGGTGGAGCAGCGTCTGGCCGGGCCGGAGGAGGCCGCGGCGCCGGACGACTCGGCCCCCGAGAGCAACGATCTGGACTCGCCGGTACGGGGCTGAGCCCCCGGGTCTTCGGCGGCGGTACGGGTTCTCCGGGCCCGGCAGGGTGTCTTCGGACGCGCTGCCGGGCCTTTTCCGTAAGGGAGTTGAGCGCTGCCCCGGCGCGGCGAACGCCAACTGTGATGCGTATCACGGATACTGGAGATCGTGACAAGACAACCAACATCCGATGCCGATTGTCTTGATTTTTGATGAACGACAAATCAGTTCCCGACGTAAGTGTGATCGTCGGGGCATATGAGGCGATGCCTTATCTGGTTCGCTGTCTGGAATCGGTGGAGGCCCAGACATTGGGTGCCGATCGAATCGAGATCGTCGCGGTCGACGACGGTTCGACCGACGGCACGGGGGAGTATCTGGAGGAATTCGCAGCACGGACCGCCATCTCGACCAGGGTGGTCCGACAGGCAAATTCGGGCGGTCCCAGCGGGCCGCGCAATGTCGGTCTGGAGCTGGCCAGAGGGCGTTATGTCTTCTTCCTCGACGCCGACGACTACTTCGGCGAGGAAGCGCTGGAGCGCATGGTGACCATGGCGGACCGGGCCGGCACCGATGTGGTGCTCGGCAGGATCGTGGGCGTGAACCGGGGCGCTCCCGGCTCGATGTGGACCCGCACGGCCGATCGCGTGGACATCTACAGCTCACAGGTGATCTTCACGCTGAGCGCGCAGAAGCTCTTCCGGCGCGAGCTGCTCGAACGGCTCGGGCTGCGGTTCGACGAGAAGTTAAGGACCGGGGAGGACGCCCTCTTCACGATGGAGGCGTACATCCGGGGCAAGGGCGTCTCGGTGATCTCCGACTACACCTGCTACTACCTCGTCGGCCGCGACGACGGCAAGCATGTGACCAAGAGCGGGAGCTACACGCTGCGGTTCGAGGCCACGGGCGCCCTCATGGCGCTCATCGCCGAGCTGGTGCCGGCCGGCCCCAAGCGCGACCGGATGATGGTCAGGCCTTTCACGGTCGGGCTGATCCAGCAGTTCGCGCACGGACTCCTGAAGCAGCCGGAGGAGATCCAGCGGCACAAGCTGGAACTGGCCGCACCGCTGATGGCCCGCTACTGGACCCCCGAGGTGGCCGCACGCATCAAGGTCGCCGAGCGGCTGCGGCTGGAGTGTGTCGCCCTGGGGCGGCTCGATCTGCTCCGGGACATGCTCGACTTCATCAGGGCCGAGACCAGGCCCGAGGTGGTCCGCAGGGGCCGCTCCCGTACGCCGTATCTCGCCTTCCCGCACTTCGGGGACCGTTCCACCGGCCTCAAGGACACCTCGTACGAGGTCACCGTGCCCGACTGGGTGGGCAGACCGGGGCTGGAGCGCATCGAGGCGCCCAGGGTCACGCGCCGGCGCAAGTCACTGCTGATCCGCGTGGCGCGGCAGGTCCGTACGCGCTTGCGGATCCGGTACGCGCTGTCGTCGTCCTGAGGGCGCCCGCACATACAGACGCGCGCATATGGCGAAGGGGCGCATATCTACGCGCCCCTGTGGCCCGAAGTATCCGGTCAAGGTGTCCGGCGGCGGGCCGTGCCGGAAATCGTAGGTAAAATCATGCTGTCGGGCGACGCCCGGACAGCATCGGAAATCTCAGCATGGGATAGGGATCGTGAAGGCTCTCGTACTGTCCGGCGGGGCGGGCACCCGTCTGCGCCCCATCACCCACACCTCCGCGAAACAGCTCGTGCCCGTGGCCAACAAGCCGGTGCTCTTCTACGGCCTGGAGGCGATCGCGGAGGCGGGCATCACCGAGGTCGGTGTCATCGTCGGCGACACCGCCGAGGAGATCCGCGAAGCGGTCGGCGACGGCTCCAGGTTCGGGATAAAGGTCACCTACCTCCAGCAGGACGCGCCGCTCGGACTGGCGCACGCCGTCCTCATCGCCCGTGACTTCCTCGGTGACGACGACTTCGTGATGTACCTCGGTGACAACTTCATCGTCGGCGGCATCACCGGACTGGTCGACGGCTTCCGCGAGGAGCGGCCCGACGCGCAGATCCTGCTGACCAAGGTCCCCAACCCGACCTCCTTCGGTGTGGCCGAACTCGACTCCGAGGGCCGGGTGGTGGCCCTGGAGGAGAAGCCGGAGAAGCCCAAGAGCGATCTCGCGCTCGTCGGTGTCTATCTGTTCACCCCGGCCGTCCATGAGGCCGTGCGCTCCATCGAGCCCTCCTGGCGCGGTGAGCTGGAGATCACCCACGCCATCCAGTGGCTGATCGACCAGGACCGTGACGTCCGCTCCACGACCATCTCCGGGTACTGGAAGGACACCGGCAATGTCTCCGACATGCTGGAGGTCAACCGCTCGGTGCTGGAGACCGTCGAGCCGTGCCGCGACGGATCGGTCGACGAGGCGACGGAGATCATAGGGCGGGTCAGGATCGAGGAGGGCGCGCGCGTCACCCGCAGCCGGATCGTGGGTCCCGCGATCATCGGCGCGGGCACGGTGATCAGCGACGCCTATATCGGTCCCTTCACCTCGGTCTCCGAGGGCTGCCGGATCGAGGACAGCGAGATCGAGTACTCCATCGTCCTGCGGGGCTCCTCCCTCACCGGTGTGCGCCGGGTGGAGGCGTCGCTGATCGGCCGCGATGTCGAGATCACCCCCGCTCCCCGCAACCCGTCCGCCCACCGACTCGTCCTCGGTGACCACAGCAAGGTGCAGATCTCTTCATGACCGACAGGATTCTCGTGACCGGCGGTGCCGGTTTCATCGGCTCGCACTACGTCCGTACGGTGCTCGGGCCCCAGGGCCCCGGCGATGTCGAGCTGACGGTGCTCGACAAGCTCACCTACGCGGGCAACCCGGCCAACCTCGACGAGGTCCGCGACCATCCCGGATTCGCCTTCGTCCAGGGCGACATCTGCGACGCCGAGCTGGTCGCCAAGCTGATGGCCGAGCACGACCAGGTGGTGCACTTCGCCGCCGAGTCGCATGTGGACCGCTCCATCGACGGCGGCGCCGAGTTCGTCCGTACGAATGTGGTCGGCACCCACACCCTGATCGACGCGGCGCACCGCGCGGGTGTGAAGACCTTCGTGCACATCTCCACCGACGAGGTCTACGGCTCGATCGACGAGGGCTCCTGGCCGGAGACCCATCCGCTGGAGCCCAACTCGCCCTACTCCTCGGCCAAGGCGTCCAGTGATCTGATCGCCCTGTCGTACCACCGCACCCATGGCCTCGATGTGCGGGTGACCCGCTGCTCCAACAACTACGGGCACCACCACTTCCCCGAGAAGGTCATCCCGCTCTTCATCACCAATCTGCTGGACGGCAAGAAGGTCCCGCTGTACGGCGACGGCGGCAACGTCCGTGACTGGCTGCACATCGACGACCATGTCCAGGGCATCGAGCTGGTCCGTACGAAGGGCCGGGCCGGCGAGGTCTACAACATCGGCGGCGGCACGGAGCTCTCCAACAAGGAGCTGACCGGGCTGCTGCTGGAAGCCTGCGGGGCCGACTGGGACACCAGCGTCGAGTACGTCACCGACCGCAAGGGCCACGACCGCCGTTACAGCGTCGACTGCGCCAAGATCCGTACGGAGCTGGGGTACGCGCCCCGCAAGGACTTCGCCGCGGGCCTCGCGGAGACCGTGGCGTGGTACCGCGACAACCGCGCCTGGTGGGAGCCGCTGAAGGGACGTGCGGCGCTGTGAGCGGCAGCTGGCTCGTCACCGGCGGCGGCGGAATGCTGGGTCAGGATCTGCTTGCCCGGCTCGTCGGGGCGGGGGAGCGCGCGGTGGGTCTGGACCGTACCGCGCTGGACATCACCGACCCCGCCGCGGTGCGCGCGGCGCTGGAGACACACGCACCGGCCGTGGTGGTCAACTGCGCGGCCTGGACGGCCGTGGACGACGCCGAGGCCAGGGAGGCCGAGGCGCTGGCGGTCAACGGCACCGGGCCCCGGGTCCTCGCCGAGGCCTGCGCCGCGTCGGGCGCCGTACTGATCCAGGTCTCCACGGACTATGTCTTCGCCGGGGACGGCGGCACTCCGTACGGGGAGTACGACCCCACCGGCCCGCGCAGTGCCTACGGGCGTACCAAGCTGGCCGGTGAGCGCGCGGTGCTCGACACCCTGCCGGAGACCGGCTACGTGGTCCGTACGGCATGGCTGTACGGGGCGGGCGGCGGGAACTTCGTCCGCACGATGATCAAGCTGGAGTCCGTCAAGGACACCCTGGACGTGGTGGACGACCAGCGCGGCCAGCCGACCTGGACCGGCGATCTCGCGGACCTGCTGGTGCGGCTCGGCGGGGCGGCGCTCGAAGGGGCGGCCGAACCGGGGGTCTACCACGGCACCAGCGGCGGTGAGACGAGCTGGTTCGGCTTCACCCGGGAGATCTTCCGGCTGCTCGGCGCGGACCCGGAGCGGGTCCGTCCGACGACCAGCGAGGCCTTCGTACGGCCCGCGCCCCGGCCCGCGTACAGCGTGCTGGGACATGAGCGGTGGAAGCGGGCCGGGATCGAACCCATCAGGGAGTGGCGCGAGGCACTCGCCGAGGCGTTTCCCGCCTTGGTCACAGCAGAGCGCCAATCGGGTGTTACTGACCAGTAGATGTTTACGTACAACGTCCGTGCCCACTAAGTTCACTGAGAATCAATCCCCAGTTTTTGATTCTCAGTGAAGGGCCCCTTACGTGGATCGCCACGGCTTCCTGCGCCAGCTGCACCGTGTGTACAAACCCCGCACCTATCTGGAAATCGGGGTCAATGACGGGCGCAGCCTGGCACTGTCCCGGGTACCGTCGGTGGCTGTCGACCCGGCGTTCCGGGTTGTCACGGACATCAGCTGCGATGTCCATCTGGTCAAGGCCACCAGTGATGACTTCTTCGCCCGCAAGGATCCTCTGATCCATCTGCGCAACGGCCGCAACCCGTTCCGGGCGCTGGCCCGCCGGGACCCGGTCAATCTCTTCGGCGGCGACCCGAAGCTGGAGCTGTCGTTCATCGACGGCATGCACCTCTTCGAGTACGCGCTGCGCGACTTCATGAACGTGGAGAAGCACTCCCGCTGGTCCAGCGTGATCGTCCTGGACGACATGCTGCCGCGCGATGTCGACGAGGCGGCGCGCGACCGGCACACCAAGTTCTGGGCGGGCGACGTCTACAAGGTCGCCCAGGTGCTGCGGCGGTTCCGCCCCGATCTGCTGGTCGTCGATGTCGACACCGAGCCGACCGGGGTGGTGGCCATCTTCGGTGCCAACCCCGAGAGCACGGTGCTCAAGGACAAGTACGACAAGATCATCGAGGAGTACGTCGTACCGGATCCGCAGAACGTGCCCGACGAGGTGCTGGTCCGCAAGAACGCGGTACGGCCCGAGGCGCTGCTCGGGGCCGGTTTCTGGCAGGGCCTGTCGCGTGCCCGCAATCTGCGGCGTCCCCGGTCGGCGTTCGCGCCGCTGCGCAAGCAGATCGAGACGATCACCGGCTGACGCGGAGCGTCCGCGGCCGGAACAGCGGCCATAGGGCATAGGCCATAGGGCATAGGAAGGGGCCCGAGCGATCCTGGATCGCTCGGGCCCCTTCTGTATATGGGAATGGAGCCAGCCGGGCATGGGGTCTGCCGGGCATTCAGCCGGGCATGGGGTCAGCCGCGGGCGGCCATTTCGGCGTAGTACGCCTGGCACTCCTCGTACGACGGCAGCAGACCCTGGGCCTCGGCCTCCGCGAGGGTCGGGGCCGACGCGTCCTTGTCGGAGAGCAGCGGGGTGATGTCCTGGGGCCACTCGATACCGAGTTCCGGATCCAGCGGACTGATGCCGTGCTCGCGCCCGGGGGCGTATCCCTCGGAGCAGAGGTAGACGACGGTCGCGTCGTCCGTCAGCGCCATGAACGCGTGGCCGAGCCCCTCCGAGAGATAGACCGCGTCATGGTCCACATCGTCCAGCCGTACGGCTTCCCACTGCCGGTACGTGGGAGAGCCCACCCGGATGTCCACGATGACGTCGAGCACCGCGCCGCGCACGCACTTCACATACTTGGCCTGGCCGGGGGGCACATCGGCGAAGTGGACACCGCGCAGCGTGCCGCGGCTGGACACCGAGCAGTTGGCCTGCGCGAGTCGCAGCGAATGGCCGGTCGAACCGGTGAAGTCGGAGGCCTTGAACCACTCGTGGAAGCTGCCACGGCTGTCCGGGAAGACCTTCGGTTCCTGTACCCAGGCGCCTTTGACGGAGAGCTGCCGCATGTGATCACGTCCTTGTTCTTGTCGCGTGGTGCGTGCTGTTCGCACGGTGCGTGGTGTTCGGGGGAGACGGCGGAAGGCGCCCCGCCGTCAGGTCAGAAGCGGGCCGCGAGGCGGCGCACCTTCTTGCGCGTCGAGGAGGGCAGCCGCCGTACGATCGGCCCGCCCGCCGAGCGGAGCATCCGCCGCAGGGCCGCCCTGCGGCGCCGTACCGTGACCACCCGTACGAGTGCGGGGTCGACGACGGCCACATCGCTGCGGTCGAGCCTGATCCGGCCGCCGGCGGCCACGGGCACCTCGCAGAGCGGCAGTTCGGGTCCCTTCGGACCGTCCAGCCGGGCAGAGAGCCGCGCCGTGCCCTCGGGCAGATCCGCCACGCGCGCGGGCACCGCGAGATGCGCCCGGCCGTGGTCGGGGCGCAGGGTGGTGGGGACGGTACGGCTGGTGCCGTCCGCGGCGGTCACGATCAACTCGGCGGCCCGGGAGCCGGACTTGGTGCCGGTGAACACATCGAGGCGCAGCTCGGGCCGTCCGGCGCCGGGCATCCGCCGTACCGGCCGGTCCGCGAGATACACGGCCAGCTTCTTGGCGCGGCCCGCGACATCAAGGGTGAGATTGCCGTGCGGGTCGGTGAAGTACGGAATGACCGGGCGGGCGGGTGAACCGAGCACCGCGGGCAGGCACTTGGCGTCCACCCGCGGGGCGCGGTCGGCGCCGAGCCGTGCCTTCCGTACGAGCCCGAGGCCGCGCAGCGGCACCCAGACGTCCCAGAAGCCGCGGGAGACCCGGCCGCGTCCCTTGACCGCCTCGCTGGTGACATGGCCCCGGCCGCGCAGCACGACCTCGTAGCTGTCGCCGTCCAGCTTCTCGACCTCGGCCGAGAAGTCGACGGGGCACGGCCACTCCACGGCGGTCTCGCGGTTGCGCAGGGACAGTTCGCCCTTGAAGTCGTTCATGTCGGAGGTGACATCGAGGAGTTCACCGGCGGGCAGCAGTCCCTCGGTGATCTCCGGGTGCAGGAAGTACCGGTTGTCACGGCGGATCAGACGCAGCGGTTCCTTGTCCTCGCCATGGACCAGCCGGCCCGTCAGCGAGAGCGCGATCCTGTCGTCGGACTCCCACTCGAAGTCCTCAAGACGGGCGGCGCCCTTGACCGAGGAGGCGAAACGGGCGATCTTCATCAGCCCCTCGCGGTCGTCGGCGCGCAGCAGGGTGGAGCGCAGCCGGGTCACCGAGCCGAGCCCCTCGTGCACGCCGTCGGTCATGAAGTCCTCGGCGAGCGGGCGGATGACATCGACCATCTCGTCGAGATACTCGGGAGTGAACTTGAGCACACCCGGCTCGCTCAGCCGGCCGAGCATCTCGACCCGGTAGAAGCGGCGCAGCAACCGGTCCCGGAATTCACCCGGTTCGGTGTTGTCGACGACGACCTGGAGGATCTCGCGGAGGTTGCCGTAGTAGCCGGACGGTACGAGCTTGGCCGATCCGGCGTTCTGGCCGTCGTCCCGCTTCGAGTAGTAGTAGCAGGTGTAATTCCCCAGGATCGACACGACCTTCGCGGGGAAATACGACTGCATCATGTAGAGCTGGTCCTCAAGGCGGCGCTTGCCCTCGGGGTAGGCGATGCCGTTCTCGCGGAGGAACTCCGTACGGAACATCTTGTGCGGGGTGAGGCTGTCGTAGAGCGGGGCGTCGGTCAGATCGCACTTCTCGCGGTTTGTCCGGAACACGCCGTGCGGAACACCGCGGAAGTTGGACGCGACTTTGCCGATCACGATGTCGGAGCCGTTGCGCCGGCCCATCTCGTACATCCGTCGCAGGGCGTCGGAGGCCATGTGGTCGTCCTGGTCGACGAACTGGACGTACTCGCCCTTCGCCTCGGACACGCCGATGTTCCTGGGCTTCCCGGGCCAGCCGGAATTGGGGATGTGGATCACCCGGAAGTGCGGGTGCTCCTCCGCCAGCTTGTCGAGCCGGCCGGGAGTGTCGTCCGTTGAACCGTCGTTGACGAACAGCACCTCGAAATCGGCCGCCGGCAGCGTCTGGGCCAGCAGCGAATCGATGCACGGATCGATGTACTTACCCGGGTTGTAAACCGGAATGACGACGCTCACTTTTACTGCCATTTACTGGTGGCCCATCTCGTGTGTGATTGCCCGGCGTGCTACACGGGGGGAAGGGGCGCCGCCGCCGGTGAAGCGAGGGGGCGCTGCCGACCGCTAGCCTAACCTTGACCGGAGCGCGATGTTTCCCCGTCGTTGTCTCACTTGACAGACTGCTGTCACCCTCGTCCGGTTGTGCGAGAGCCCGGATTATGTGGGTGGGGCGGGTGCGCAGATGCCGTCCCACCCACTGAAAAGGCAAGCCGTCGCCGGGCGCCGCCCGCGTACGCTGACCGGTCGGGGGGCTCCCCGACCGTGAGCCTCCGACGGCAAGCGCGCCGAGCGCGGCGAAGAAGCGCGGTGCGGTGCGATGAGAAGCGCAGTGAGAGCAGAGGCAGAGCACGTGGCAACGGCACGGCAGGACGCGGCGGGAGAACGGGACGCGGCGGGGCGGCCGGAGCCGGTGGAGCGCCGGGCGCGGGCGCAGGGGCCGGATCCGGTGGATCGGCCGGAGCCGGCCGACGGTCCTGTCCGGGGCGACAGCCTTGTCCGTGGCGACAGCCTTGACCGGGGCGACAGCCTTGTCCGCGGCGACGGGCCCGAGCCGCCCGAGCCGGCCGGGCGGGCCGAGGTGGTGGCGCAGGCCCGCAGAATCGTCGTCAAGGTCGGCTCCTCCTCGCTCACCACCGCCTCGGGAGGGCTCGACGCCGACCGGGTGGACGCCCTCGTCGATGTGCTCGCCCAGGTCAGAAGCGGCGGCGAGAAGGAGATCGTGCTGGTCTCCAGCGGTGCCATCGCCGCCGGGCTCGCACCGCTCGGACTGATCCGCCGCCCCCGGGACCTGGCCCGCCAGCAGGCCGCGGCCAGTGTCGGACAGGGGCTGCTGGTCGCCCGTTACACCGCGTCCTTCGCCCGCTACGGCGTACGGGTCGGACAGGTGCTCCTCACCACGGACGACACCAGCCGCCGGGCCCACTACCGCAACGCCTACCGCACACTCGACCAGTTGCTCGGCATGGGCGCCGTGCCCGTCGTCAACGAGAACGACACGGTCGCCACGGACGAGATCCGGTTCGGCGACAACGACCGGCTGGCCGCCCTTGTCGCCCATCTCGTCCGCGCCGATCTGCTCGTGCTGCTCTCGGACGTCGACGGGCTGTACGACGGCGACCCCAGCAGACCGGGCACCTCCAGGATCGCCGAGGTGCGCGGTCCCGCGGATCTGGCGGGAGTCTCCCTCGGCAGCGCGGGCAAGGCGGGTCTGGGCACCGGCGGCATGGTCACCAAGGTCGAGGCCGCCGCGATCGCCACCGCGGCCGGAGTCCCGGTGGTGCTGACCTCCGCCAGCCACGCCGCCGACGGGCTCGCGGGCCGCGACACCGGTACGTACTTCCACCGCACCGGACGCCGCTCCACGGGCCGGCTGCTCTGGCTCGCGCACGCGTCCACCCCGCAGGGCGCGCTCACCCTCGACGACGGCGCCGTACGGGCCGTCGTCCAGCGGCGCACCTCGCTGCTGCCCGCCGGGATCGCCGCCGTGGAGGGCGAGTTCAGCGCCGGGGACCCGGTCGAGCTCCGCGACACCGAGGGCCGCGCCGTCGCTCGCGGGCTGGTCAACTTCGACGCCAAGGAGATCCCCCAGCTGCTCGGCCGCTCCACCAGGGAGCTGGCCCGCGAACTGGGCCCCGCCTACGAGCGCGAGGTCGTACACAGAGACGATCTGGTCATTCTGCGTCCCTGACCGCGCCCCTGAAACGGCTGAAACTCCTGCCTTTGAACAGGGACCTTTACCAAAACCACCCCATGCCCCGCCCGGGACTGGTCAACTTTGTCTCAGGGGTATCAGGCGGGGAACAGCACGACGACGCAGCAACAGGAGGCCGCTGGTGAGACGAGCGCGCCCGGGGGCGGCGCCCCGAGGGACCGGGGGCAGCGCCCATGCCCGCAGGACCAAGGCGGAAGAACGGGCCCTGACCAGCGTCGAAGCGGGGGAAGACTTCGACGAGGAGCGACAGCGGGAGGCCGTATCGAGAACGGACGCGCGCCGGGAGGGCCGGGCGGTGTCGAAGCTGTGGCACATCACGCTGAGCGTCTCGGGCGCCGAAACCCCGCTGACGGAGGTCCGGCGTGGCTTGGAACAGCTGGCCCACGACCATCCATTTCTGCTCACGAGCCGGTACGCGAACGACCACGCGGAGATCCGCTACTGGGAAGAGGCCAGAGACCTGCACGACGCCGCCGCGGTGGCCCTGCGGCTCTGGGGAGAGCACCGGTCGAGCGCGAAGCTGCCGCCGTGGGAGATCGTGGGCCTTGAGGTCATCGACCGGGAGACGTACCACCAGCGGATCGCCGAGGGGTACGGTCCGCCCCCGGCGGCCCCGGTGGGCGTCCATCCCTTCTGACGCGCTTCCGGCTTCCGGCATGGTGACGGGACGCGTTGACGGGACGCGTCGGCGGGATGCGCTGATGGGACGCGTTGACGGGACGCGTTGATGCTCCGATGTGTGTCCGATCACGTTTGATCACATCCGGTCATGTTCCTTCAGGCTCGAATATGTGCCGGGCACGGCCACGCGTTCCGGCATCCGTTCGGAAGCGTCTCGGAGTACGGAATACGTGCGGAATGCCCGCAGGAGGCGCACTACCCTGCGGGCATGACCTCGCTCTCGCCGTACGACAACCTCTCCCCGGTCGCCAGGGCCGCCTACCGGTCCCGTGCCGCGGCCGGCGACCTCGCGCCGCTGCCGCGCGCGGTGAAGGACGACGCACTGCTGGCGATCGCGGACGCGCTGGAGGTCCGTACGCACGAGATCGTCACGGCCAACGCCGAGGACGTGGCCCGCGCCCGGGAGGCGGGGACCAGCGAGGCGGTCATCGACCGGCTCACCCTGACCCCCGAGCGGGTACGGGCCATCGCCGCGGACGTACGGGACGTGGCGGCGCTGCCCGATCCGGTCGGTGAGATCGTCCGCGGTTCGACGCTGCCGAACGGCATCGATCTGCGCCAGGTGCGGGTGCCGCTCGGCGTGGTCGGGATCATCTACGAGGCACGCCCCAATGTCACCGTGGACGCCGCCGCCCTCTGTCTGAAGTCCGGCAACGCCGTGCTGCTGCGGGGCTCGTCCTCGGCGCTCTCCTCCAACACCGCGCTCGTCCGGGTGCTGCGCGACGCCGTCGGCGGGGCGGGACTGCCCGCGGACGCCGTCCAGCTCGTACCGGGCGAGGGCCGGGAGTCCGTACAGGAGCTGATGCGGGCGCGCGGCCTGGTCGACGTACTGATCCCGCGCGGTGGCGCCTCCCTGATCCGTACGGTCGTCGAGGGGTCCAGCGTGCCCGTCATCGAGACCGGCACCGGCAACTGCCATGTGTATGTGGACGCGCAGACCGATCTCGACATGGCCGTCGAGATCCTGATCAACTCCAAGGCGCAGCGGCCCAGTGTCTGCAACGCCGCCGAGACGCTGCTGGTCCACCAGGACATCGCGGCGGTGTTCCTGCCGCGCGCGCTGGACGCGCTCGCCGACGCCGGGGTCACGGTCCACGCCGACGAGCGGGTGCTCGCGTACGCGGAGGGGTCGAAGGCGGAGGTCGTGGCGGCCACCGCGGAGGACTGGGAGACCGAGTACCTCTCGTACGACATCGCCGCCGCCGTGGTGGACTCGCTGGACGCGGCCGTCGCCCACATCCGGCTCTGGTCGTCCGGCCATACGGAGGCGATCGTCACCACCTCGCAGGCGGCGGCCCGGCGATTCACCCAGTTGGTCGATTCCACGACGGTCGCGGTGAACGCGTCCACGCGGTTCACGGACGGCGGACAGTTCGGCTTCGGCGCCGAGATCGGGATCTCCACGCAGAAGCTGCACGCGCGCGGCCCGATGGGGCTGCCGGAGCTGACGTCGACGAAGTACATCGTCATCGGCGACGGTCATATCCGGTAGCCGGACACCGGGTTCCGGTGGCCGGGCACGGGGCGGCCACCGGCGGGTGCCCCGCGCGCGCCCGGCCCCGCGCCCACTTGCGCTCCGGGGGGCGGCGCCGTGAACGAAGTCGGGAGAGTTCGGACTCCGCCTGCCCAAAACGACCGCTCAGGTCTACTCTGAAGAGGTGCCGGACGACGTGGGGGGCAGGCCGTTCCCGGACGGCTGGGAGCCCGACGACGACCGCGGAGGAGCGGACGAGGAGTTCGCCTCCGTGGTGTTCGACGAGGACTTCGTCCGGTCGGCCACCGTCCATGAACCCTCCGCCGTGGAGCGGCTGCTGGCCGCCGCGCAGGCGCGCGCTGAGGCGGAGGCGGCACGGGCACGGGCCGGCGGCGGACCACCCGAGGACGAGCTCTACGAGGAGCTGTACGGCCGGGACGGCGCATACGGCCCCGAGTACCCCTACGACGGCGACTACGACCCCGACGACCCGGACGCGGTCCTGGGCCCGTACGGACGCCATGGCGGCGCTCTGCGCCCGTACCGCGGCAGCGCCCGCTGGCACCGCCCGGTCGCCTGGCTGCTCGCGCTGCTGATGGGCATCGGGATGGTCGCGCTCGCGTTCACCGCCGTCTACCGCGGCGCCTCCAGCAGCCGTGACAGCCAGGTGCCGCAGCCCGCCACGACCGGGATCGACAAGCCGGGGCCGGTCCGTCCCGCGGCCTCCGCGGTCCCCACGGGGCCGCTGCTCTCCGCGGTTCCGCGCTCCCCCTGAACCACGGGCGGGCCAGGCGTGAATCCCGCGCAGGCCTTCGCGCTGCACCTCGCGGGAATCGCGTCGAAAGTCCCTTGGAATCCCGGGTTTTCGCCCGAATGGCGGAACGGCGCCGTAACGGTACTCGGCGGTTGTCCGAGCGTTTACGATCGCCCCCGCCGACCTACCCTGAAGGTATGGCAGGGCGCGGAGACCCACCCGAAGGGGGACCTGAGGGGCTCCCGGGCGGAGGTGACGACGAGTACGGGTCCGTCGACTTCGACGAATCGTTCATCCGCGCTGCCCGCCTCCGTGAGGCTTCGGCCAAGGAGCGGATGAAGGACCACGCCCACGCCGTACGGCGGGTCCCGCCGCCCCCGCCGAAGAGACGGTCGAGACACCCGTTCAGGAACGGCCCCAGACGTGTGCTGCTGCTCTTCCTGGTGATCGTGCTCGCCTTCGGTACGGCGGTGTATCTGGGTCTGCGCAATCCGTACCATCCCCCGATCGGCGGTACCGCGGCGCAGTTGCGGATGGCGGTCGTTCCGCTGGCCCCGAGGGAGCCGGTGCCGGGCGGCAGCCCGGAGGATCTCTTCGAGCACAGCCCGGCGGCGCAGTTCCAGGAGGGCCCGGCCGGGATCGCGCTGCCCCCGGCCCGGGAGACCGGCGACTTCTCGCAGGGCCAGGTGATGGCCGCGCTGACCACCGTCAAGGACTATCTCGTGGCGTCCTCGATGGATCCGGACGTCCTCACGGGCCATACCGTGCGGCCGGTGCGGGTGCTGCTGGAACCCGACCAGTTCGACCAGTTCGACCGCAGTTTCTCCGCCCCGGCCGACGACGGGCGGCACGCCCCGGCGGGCTGGCTCGTACGGTTCGACCCGGCGAAGGTGGCCTCGGTCGGCGCTGTGCGGGCGCGCGGCACCCTGCGGTACGAGCAGAGCTCGACCGGGATGCTGGAGATCACCTCGGACCATGTCTTCGTGTACGCGCTGCGACCGGCCGCGTCCGCCGAGCAGCCGAGCGATCGGCCCGTACAGGACGCGTCGCTGTTCACCGTCCGGCGCGAGATGCGCTTCCGGTTCGACGTGGAGGATCTGATCAAACGCCGTACGCAGGTGCTGAGCAGCGAGGTCCTGGCGGGCCCGCAGGCCTGCTCGGCCCAGCCGCCGACGACTCTGCGGCCCCTGCTGGCCGGTGAGCGGGCGAAACCCGACGACCCGGCCGGTACGGACCCGTACTCGACGGGCCCGGCCGATACGGCGCTGTGCGGCACCCTGGCCCGTACGGCCCAGCCGAGCCCGACGGCGCAGCCCAGTCCCGGGCGGCCCAGTCCGGGGCGGCCCAGTCCGGGGCGGCCCAGTCCGGGGCGGCCCAGTCCGGGGCGGCCGGGCCCGCGCGCCTGACGGCTGTGCCCTCATACGCGGACGGGCCGACCTTCAGCCCGTCCGGCGGTCGCGGACGGACCGGCGACCGGCCGGTCGCGGACGGACCGGCGTGCCCCGGGGCCGTCCGTGGCGCCAGGGCACGCGAGTCCGGCGAGATCCGAACGAGAGGCCCTAGCTTTTCTCCCCCGGGCCGGTGCCGGGGTCGGTGCCGTCCGTGCCGTCCGTGGCGCGGGAGCCGTTTCCGCCGGCCGTACCGCCGCCGTTCCCGCCCGTGAAGACGCCCCGCAGCTTGCCGCCGAGGTCGCCCGCGCCGCCCGCGATATCGCCCACCAGCTTCATCAGCGGGTCCTTGCTCCCACGGACCGTGTCCGCGTAATGCGCCGCGGAGTCGCGGAAGGAGTCCGTGACGGACGTGTCCTTGTCCTCCTCGCGGCGCGGATAGTGACCGTCCATGATCCGCTGGAAGTCACGGCTCTCCGCCCACTTCTTCAGCTCGGCGGCGCGCACGGTGGTGAAGGGATGCGTACGCGGCAGCACGTTCAGGATCTTGAGCACGGAGTCACGCAGATCGCCGCCCGCCTCGTACTCCGCGGCCTGCTCCAGGAACGCGTCCACATTCATCTCGTGCAGATGGTTGCCACCGGCGATCTTCATCAGACCGCGCATCGAGGCCCGTACATCCTGCCCGACCAGCAGACCGGCCCGGTCCGCGGACAGCTCCGACTTGCGGAACCACTCCCGCAGCGCCGTCACGATCGCCATGATCGCGACATTGCCCAGCGGGATCCAGGCGACCTTGAGCGCCAGATTGGTCAGGAACAGCAGGATCGTGCGGTAGACGGAGTGACCGGAGAGGGCGTGGCCCACCTCATGGCCGACGACCGCCCGCATCTCCTCCTCGTCGAGCAGCTCCACCAGACCGGTGGTGACCACGATGATCGGCTCGTCCAGGCCGATGCACATCGCGTTCGGCTTGGGGTCCTGCGCCACATACATCACGGGGACCTTCTCCAGGTCCAGGATGTAACAGGCGTCCCGCAGCATGGCGTGCAGATGCGCGAACTGCGCGTCGCTGACCCGTACGGAGTCCGAGAGGAAGAGGAGCCGCAGGCTCCGCTCCGGCAGCAGCGCGCTCATCGCCTTGAACACCGTGTCGAATCCGCTGAGCTTGCGCAGGGCGACCAGCGCCGAGCGGTCCGCGGGGTGTTCGTACGCCCGCGACGAGATGCCCGGGAAGCGCTTGCGCTGCCTGCTCGGCACGTTCTTGTGGAGCGCGTCCCCGTGGTTGTCTTCGGCTTCGGTCATGGATGTCCCCGTTCTCTCCGAGTCCAAGCTCGTCCCCCTGACAGCCTCAGCCTAGGCGCCCGGGGCTACCGTGTGACGGGGGGCAGCGGCCGTGTGTTTCCCGGGGAAGGGCCCCGGGCGCCGGCCGGAGAGACCGAGGAGCACACCCGACATGCCGGATACCGTCATACTGCTCGCCGCGGCTGCCGATCAGCAGGGACCGGGGGATACGCTCCGGATCGTGCTGGGCGCCTCCATGGTCGGAGCCGTCCTGCTCGCCTGGTTCCTGTTGCGCGGATACCGCGACAACGACCACAACGACTGAGTCGGCGTGAGGGTGCCCGGGGCCCCCGCATACGATGTGCGCGCGAAGTCTCCGCTCCGACACGATCGATAGGGCCTGTTGAAGATGAGCCTCACCGGCACCGCCGCCAACCTGGTCATGCTCGCCGAGGGCGCCGAACACGGCGGCAACCACGAAAGCCTCAACCCGTACCTCATCGGCGGCGGCGCGCTGTTCGGACTGCTGCTGCTGCTCTGGATCACCACCCGCTTCAACCGCGACCGCTGACCCCGGCTCGTAACCCGGTGCCAGTAGGCTCTGCACGCATGGGAGAGCAGCAAGCGTCCACCGGCGCCGGAACCGGCCTTGTGACCGGTCCCGGATCCGGCCCCGCGGTGAGCCGCGGCAGGCGCCGACTCGGCGTGATGGGCGGGACCTTCGATCCGATCCACCACGGACACCTGGTGGCGGCCAGTGAAGTGGCCGCCCTGTTCCATCTCGACGAGGTGGTGTTCGTGCCGACCGGGCAGCCGTGGCAGAAGACCCAGCGCGCGGTCTCCCCGGCGGAGGACCGTTATCTGATGACGGTCATCGCCACGGCGTCGAATCCGCAGTTCTCGGTCAGCCGCAGCGACATCGACCGCGGTGGCCCGACGTATACGATCGACACGCTGCGGGATCTTCGGTCCCTCCACGGCGACGCGGATCTCTTCTTCATCACCGGAGCCGACGCGCTCTCCCAGATTCTGAGCTGGCGGGATCACGAAGAGCTGTTCTCGCTCGCCCATTTCATCGGTGTCACACGGCCGGGCCATGATCTGTCGGCCGACGGACTGCCCAAGGGCGGGGTGTCCCTGGTGGAGGTTCCGGCGCTGGCGATCTCGTCGACCGACTGCCGGGAGAGAGTCGCGAAGGGCGATCCGGTCTGGTACCTGGTGCCCGACGGTGTGGTGCGCTACATCGACAAACGGCAGTTGTACCGCGGCGCATGAGCGACTGAGCCACGGAGAGGGGCACACCGGTGAACGACCAGCAGCAGCCGTACGATCCGTACGACCCGTATTACACGCAGCCCCAGCTCGTCGGGTACGACGAATACGGGCAGCCGGTGTACCAGCAGCCGCAACAGCACGAGCAGCAACAGGCGCAGCAGCACCAGCAGGCGCAGCAGCACCAGCAACAACCGCAGCAGCAGGAGCAGCAGCAGGCGTACGGATACGACCCGTACGCCCAGCCGTCCCCGCAGTCCCAGCAGCCGCCGGCCCAGGGGCAGTACGACCCCTACGCCCAGCAGCAGGGATACGGCTACGACGGGTACGGCTACGACACCGGGCAGCAGCAGGCGTACGAGACGGGACGGCAGCCCCCTGTCGCGGTCGACGCCACCCAGCAGTGGAACATCCCGCAGCAGCAGACGGCGCAGCAGCATTACGTTTCGCAGCAGGAGCACGCGACCGCCCCGCAGCAGGAGTACGGCGCGCGGCAACAGCAGTCCATGGACGCCACGGTGGAGGAGCGGGCGTCCGAGCAGGCTGCCCAGCCCGCCGTGCCCGAGCAGCGGCGCGCCGAGACACAGGGGGCCCAGGGGACTCAGGGGGGCGAGGGGGCCCAGGGGACTCAGGACCGTGACTACCGGACCGAGCAGTTCTCCTTCATCGAGGAGCCGGACGAGGACTCCGAAGACGTCATCGACTGGCTCAAGTTCACCGAGAGCCGCTCCGAGCGCCGTGAGGAGGCCCGGCGCCGGGGCCGTAACCGTGTGGTGGCCCTGATCGTCGTACTGGCCCTGGCGGTCGTCGGCGGTGTCGGCTACCTCTGGTACGCGGGCAAGCTGCCCGGACTGTCCACGACGGAGGAGAAGCAGGGCACGGCCACGGGACCGCAGAAGCGCGATGTGATCGTGGTGCATCTGCACAACACCAAGCAGAAGGGCACGTCCACGGCCCTGCTGATCAACAACTCCACGACCGGCCGGGGCACGACCCTGCTGCTGCCCAACTCCCTCTCCGTCGCCAACGAGGACGGCGAGGCCACCACGCTCGGCAAGTCGGTCGACGAGGACGGCTCGGACGGCACCCGTGAGGCCGTCGGGATCCTGCTCGGCACCGAGATCACCGGCACCTGGCGACTGGACACCCCCTATCTGGACAATCTCGTCGAACTGGTCGGCACCATCGATCTGACCACCGACACCGAGGTGCCCGCCGCGAAGAAGGGCGAGGCGCCGGTGGTGAGGAAGGGCGAGAACCAGACGCTCAGCGGGCGGATGGCCGTCGCCTACGCGACCTACCGCGGGCCGGGCGAGCCGGAGTCGAAGCAGCTCCAGCGGTTCGGCCAGGTGCTCCAGGGAGTGCTGCGGAAGATCTCGGACGATCCGCAGGCCGCCACCATCACCGTGGAGACACTGGCGCAGATCCTCGACCCGTCGCTGCCCGAGAAGGACCTGGGCGCCTCGCTCGCCAAGCTCGCCGAACACGCGAAGGTGGGCGACTACACCACGACGGTGCTGCCCGTCGAGGCGAACGGCACGCTCAGCGAGCAGACCGCCGACACCGTGGTCAAGGACGTCCTGGGCGGCTCGGTCAGCGCTCCGGAGCAGGGCGCGGCCGTACGGGTCGGGGTGAAGAACGCGAGCGGGAACCAGGACGCGGCGGAGTCCGCCCGGATCTCCCTGGTCAACGGCGGCTACGGCTTCGTGGACGCCGGCACCGGACTCGCGCAGACGGCCTCGCGGGTCGGCTACGGCGACGACGCGGACAAGCCGCAGGCGGTCGAGGTGGCCAAGACGCTGGGGCTCCCGACGACCGCGGTACAGAAGGGCACCCCCGCCCCGAACGCCGATGTCTCGGTGGTCCTGGGCGAGGACTACAAGGTCAACTAGTCAACCAGGGGACCGGCCGACCGGAGACCGACGGGTCCGGGCCGTGTGCGAGACGTCCTCGCGCACGGCCCGGACCGGTCCCCGGCCGGGCCGCGGAGAATGGCTGTGCCGGGGGACGGTGGGGCGTGAGATCCTGGATGTCTCCATGACCGTCGACGGAAGCTTGCTTGTGACCGCTACTGATCGTTCCATCCAGCTTGTCAACGCAGCCGCCCAGGCGGCGGCGGACCGGCTCGCACACGACATCATCGCGTACGACGTCAGCGATGTGCTGTCGATCACCGATGCCTTCGTGCTCGCCTCCGCGCCCAACGACCGCCAGGTCAAGTCGATCGTCGACGAGATCGAGGAGCGGCTCCAGAAGGAGTTGGGCGCCAAGCCGGTGCGTCGCGAGGGCGACCGCGACGCCCGCTGGATCCTGCTCGACTACGTCGACATCGTCGTGCACGTCCAGCACAGCGAGGAGCGGGTCTTCTACGCCCTGGAGCGGCTGTGGAAGGACTGCCCCGAGCTGGAGCTGCCCGAGGACGCCGTCAAGACCCGGGGCAAGTCCGCGGAGCACGCCGGAGTCACCGGGTCCGCCGGATCGGCCGGCGAGACGGACGGTGAGCTGCGCTGAACGGCAGCAAGCGCGGCAGGGGCCGCCGTATCGTCCTGTGGCGGCATGGTCAGACCGCGTGGAATGTGGAGCGCCGCTTCCAGGGCTCCACGGACATCGAGCTGACCTCCGCCGGTGTCGCCCAGGCCCAGCGGTCGGCCCGGCTGCTGGCCTCCCTGAAGCCGGACGCGATCATCTCGTCCGATCTTCAGCGGGCCGCCGCCACGGCCGCCGAGCTGGTCGCGATCACCCGGCTGGACGTCTCGTACGACGCGAGCCTCCGCGAGACCTTCGCGGGCGCCTGGCAGGGGCTGACCCACGAGGAGATCGTCGACGGGTTCGGGGAGCAGTACGCGGCGTGGAAGCGCGGCGAGCCCGTCCGGCGCGGCGGCGGTGAGCTGGAGACCGAGGTCGCCGACCGGGCCGCGCCCGTGGTGCTCCGGCACGCCGACAAACTGCCCGACGACGGCACTCTCGTGGTGGTCAGCCACGGCGGCACGATCCGTACCACGATCGGCCGACTGCTGGGCCTGGAGGCGCACCACTGGGAGGGCCTCGGCGGGCTCTCCAACTGCTGCTGGTCGGTCCTCGGCGAGGGCGCGCGCGGCTGGCGGCTGCTGGAGCACAACGCGGGAACCCTCCCCGAACCGGTCCTCGGCGATGACGACTGAACGGCTCCTGGCGGCGGTGGGGCCGGGATTTCACTTTCCGGCTGGTCGCAGGCTAAAGTTCTTCTTGTTCGCAGCGCGGAGCGCGAAGAACACGCGGGGCTATAGCTCAGTTGGTAGAGCGCCTGCATGGCATGCAGGAGGTCAGGAGTTCAATTCTCCTTAGCTCCACAAACCGGATCCCGTCCCCAGCAGGGGGCGGGATTTCTGCTACGCGTCGGGGCGCAGCGCCCGTATCGTGGCCGTCCGCTGTCGGCTCTCCTCGTCCGCCGGGGTGTAGACGACGATCCGGCACTCCGGCATCCCGTTGACCGACAGCGAGACCGAGGTCATCCGTATCTCGCCGGCGACCGCCTCGTGCCGGAACGTCTTCACCCGGGGCCCCGGCGGTATCACGTCCCCGCTCTCCCACAGCTCGGCGAAGTACGGGCTGGCCGCCGAGAGACGGCGGACGAACGACTCCCACTCCGGCTCGCCCACATGCCGTCCGTACGCCCCGCGCAGTGTCGCCACCATCACCGGCAGCTCCGTCTCCGGATAGACCAGCGGACAGGTGTTCTCGGGCACGCAGAACAGGATCCACAGCACGTTCGGATATCCGTACGCACGTATCGTCCGGATGTCGAAGAGATCGTTATAGGCGCTGTTGGTCGCGAGGATGTCGTAGCGCGCGTTGTACACCACCGCCGGCAGCGGATCGAGGGTGTCGATGATGCCCTGGATCTCCGGGCCGACACCGTCCGCGTCGGCCTGCGGATCCGGCTCGTGCGGCACCTCCGCGAGATGGTAGAGATGCTCGCGCGCCGCCCGGTCGAGCCGCAGGGTGCGCGCCACCGCGTCCAGCACCTGCGCGGAGGCGTTGATCGGACGTCCTTGCTCCAGCCATGTGTACCAGGTCACGCCCACACCGGAGAGCTGCGCGACCTCCTCGCGGCGCAGCCCCGGCGTACGGCGGCGGAGTCCTGGCGGCATGCCGACATCGGCGGGGGTCACCCGCGCCCGGCGCCCGCGCAGAAAGGCGGCCAGCTCGGATCTGCGCCGCCGGCCCGTGGCGTCCCGCACTGTCATCGTGGTCACACCCCCATCGTCCGTTCCCGAGCCGTCCCTTGCCAGGTGCTGTCGGTACCAGCATCGATGGGCTCTCGTTACCCGTACCCGACCGGCCTCAGGCTCGGTGCCATGACGACCACCTCACCCGAGAACCCTCAGCACACCCGCGGATCCAGTAAAGACGACGGCACTGACAAGGGCGGGGGAGCAGTCGGTGCCGGCACCGGCACCGGCGCTCGCACCCGGCCCGGTCTGCTGCTGGCCGTGGTGCTCGCGGCCCAGTTCATGGCGCTGCTCGACGTGTTCATCGTCAATGTGGCGGCGCCGACGATCCGTACCGAACTCGACGCCTCGGGCGCCGGAGTCCAGCTCATCATCGCCGGTTACACCATCGCGTACGCCGTCCTGCTGATCACCGGTGCCAGGCTCGGTGATCTGCTGGGCCACCGACGGCTGTATCTGGGCGGGCTCGCGGTCTTCACCGCCGCCTCGCTCGCCTGCGGACTGGCCGCGGGCACCGGCCAGTTGATCGCGTTCCGGCTGGTCCAGGGCGCGGGCGCGGCATTGATGATCCCGCAGGTGCTCAGCCTCATCCAGCGCAACTTCGCCGGTGAGCGGCGGATACGGGCGCTCGGCGCCTACGCCGCCGTACTCGCCACCGGAGCCGCGGCCGGACAGGTGGCGGGCGGGGTGCTGGTCAGCGCCGATCTGTTCGGCGCGAGCTGGCGGCCGGTCTTCCTCGTGAACGTACCGATCGGGCTGGCGCTGCTGGCCCTGGGCGCCCGCGTACTGCCGCGGGACGGACGCGGCGAGCCGGAGCGCGCCCGCGGTCTGGATCTGCCGGGGCTGGTGCTGCTGGCCGCGGCGGTCTCGCTCCTCACCGTGCCGCTGGTCCTCGGCCAGGAGGAGGACTGGCCGCTCTGGTCATGGGTCTCCCTGGCCGCCGCCGCTGTGGTCTTCGGCTGCTTCCTCGTCCACGAGTCCCGGCTCGCCCGGCGCGGGGGCGCCCCGTTGATCGCGCCGAGAGTGCTCCGTATCCCCGGGATGGGCCTCGCGGCCCTGCGGATCCTGCTGGTGATGGCGGTCAACGCGGGCTTCCTGTTCAGCTTCACCCTCTATGTCCAGGGCGGCCTGGGCTACAGCGCGCTGCGCGCGGGACTGACCTTCGCGCCGATGGCCGTGGTCTTCGGTCTGGTCGGACTGACCTGGCGGAACTGGCCCCGGGGGATGCAACGGGCGCTGGTTCCCGCCGGATTCGTGCTGACGGCCGTCTCCTGTGCCGCCGTGGGCTGGGTGCTCCGGGACATCGGTGACGGCGGGTTCGCCATGTATGCCGCTTGCACAGGACTTGGTGTCGGTCTGGCGCTCGGGTTCAGCCCCACCCTGACGGGCGCGCTGGCGACCGTACGGAAGGAGGACGCGGCGGACGCCAGCGGACTGCTCGCGACCGTCACCCAGCTCGGCCAGCTCATCGGGGTCGCGACATTCGGGACGCTCTTCCTGAACCGGCTGGCGGTGCCGGGCCGCGACGCGCCGGCCGACGCGTTCCTGGTGTGTACGCTCGCGCTCGCCTGCGCCGCGATCCTGGGCGCGGCGGCGGGTTCCGTGCACGCGATGAGACGGGTCCCGTCAGCGCGATAAGGCGTCCCGCGATCCGACGACGTCCGTTATAAGCCCTTACAGGGAGGCTTTTTCCGGCTGCCCGTCAGGCTCCGGCGTGGCAGAATCTGACAACCGAAGGGGACGAAGGGCCGGACCGGAAGGGAGAGCCGTATTGTCCGCCAGCAGCATCGAGGAGCCCGATGATCTGCTTGCCCCGGCGGAGGCGCTCGCCGGCCTCAACTGCCCCTCGTGCGGTTCGTCCCAGGTGGCTCAAGTGCTCGGTGACAACGGCGGGATTTCCTACGTGTGTACGGCCTGCGGCCACTGTTGGAGCTGATTGATGGGTGCCCACAGGCGTAAATGCGACTGGTGCGGCAGTGGTACGCCGATCGTCCGGGACATGGATCCGCTCAACCCCGAGTTCCAGTACTGGTGCGAGGAGTGCGCGCGGGCGCTGATCATAAAAGGCGACCCCATCGAGACCTACCGGGAACTGGAGGGCGAGCCGATCTACGGCCGTCTCCTGGACGAGCACTGCACGCTCAAGCGGTTCTACTCGTTCGCCACGGCCTGACCGTGTCCCCGGGGCCCCGATGGTCCCGGGCCTTCAGTGTGTCGCCGAGCAGATGTCCGATGAAGGCCAGGGCCGTCAGCGGATAGAGCGCGCAGAGCGCCGTCCCGGCGACTCCCCGGGCCAGTACGGAGCTGCCTGGCTGGTGCGGTGCCCACCACAGGGCGTACGAACAGAAGATCAGCCAGGCCACCGCCGCCCACCCGGCCCCTCCGCGCACCGCGACATACAGCGCCATCGGCACACACCACACCCAGTGGTGCGACCAGGAGACCGGGCTGATCAGCAGCGCGGTGGCCGCACAGCAGGTCACCGCCCCGGCGCGCTCCCCGCGCAGTCCCGCCGCGACCGCCGCCGCGAGTCCCGCCACGCCCACCACGGCGGCGGCCACGGGCCACCAGAGCGCCGGATCGCCGGTCTGCGACAGCCGGGCCAGCACCCCGCGCAGCGATTGGTTGGCGGTGTCCTCCGCGAGACCCGCGCGGCCGGCCTCGAAGAGGGTTCCGGTCCAGAAGCGGAATGAGTCCCCGGGGAGCACGGCGGCGGCCAGGAGGGTCGCGCCGAGGAAGACGGCGGTGGCCGTCGCGGCCTGGCGCAGCCAGGGGTTCCAGCCCGTCCCGCGCGCTCGTACCAGACCGATGAGCAGCAGCAGGACGGCGAAGAGGGCCGGGGTGAGCTTGACGGCGGCGGCGAATCCGATGCCCGCGCCCGCCCACCGGTGCTGAAGCCGTCCGTTCGGGAAGACGGGATCGCGGGTGAGATCCCACAGCACGGCCACCGCGAGCAGCAGATTGATCTGCCCGTAGCGCAGCGTCGTCCAGACAGGCTCGCACCAGACGGCGAACGCGGCCGCCCACAGCGTCGCGACCCACAGCCGGGCCGCCCGCAGTGACGCCTCCTTAGGAGGACGCGTTCTTCCCTGGAGGGCGAGCCGGAGGGAGAGCCGTACGAACACCACGAGCAGCAGCAGATTCCCGGCGGTCGCGAGCGTGCGCAGCACCGGCACACCCGGCAGCGTGAGCGGGGTGAACAGCAGCGCGGCGAACGGCGGGTAGGTCATGGGGAGTCGGGCGTGGGTCGCGCGCATCGCGTAGAGGTCCAGACCGTCGAGCACCGTACGGCCCTCGGCGCGGTAGACCATCAGATCGATCATCGAGACCCCGGCCGCACGCTGCGCGGTCCAGAACGCGGCGAAGGAGACCAGACAGACGCAGGCGGCGATCAGGAGCGCGCGCCGGGGGGACGGGCTCCGGTCGCTGTTCCGGACAAGCTGCACAAGTACGGGAATGGTCACGAAAAGTGACAGTACCGGTCGAATCGGTGCGGGCTGGAAACGATTTGGTGATCGGCCGGAAGGACCGTGTAATGTTGGCGCTGCCGCCGCCGGGGGAGCCCGGGTGCGGTGCACGGCAAGGGGCTATAGCTCAGTTGGTAGAGCGCCTGCATGGCATGCAGGAGGTCAGGAGTTCAATTCTCCTTAGCTCCACAGCAGATAGTCAGGTAGTCAGAGAAGCGGGTCATCCGGATCGGATGGCCCGCTTCTCTGTGTGCTCCTGCTTATCCGCGCTCCCCTGCGTGCTCCCTCGCGCCGTGTACAGGTGCGCGACAGGGGACGGACGGAGCCCGAGGGCCCCGTCCGTCCCGGTGCTCAACGCTCAACCACGCCCGGGACCCAGGGCCTTGCGGCCACCGCCGGGCGGCAGCGCGGCGCGCGCGGGCCGCGCGGGCGCCGGCTGCTCGATACGGAGTGCGAGCGCCGGGCATCTGCGTACCGCGCGCTGCGCGCGTCCCCGCAGATGCATGGGAACGGACGCGTCCGCGAGCGCCGGATAGCCGTCGGGCCCCAGCCTGATCAGCTCGGGGACGATATCGGCGCAGAGCCCGTGACCCTGGCAGAGCGTCCAGTCCACGGCGAGCTTCTCGCCGCTCGGAATCGACTCCTCGGCGTCCTGGTAGCCGGGACCGGGCAGCGGCAGCACACCGGTCGTCTCACGCCCGCAGCCCCCGTCCAGCACATGCGCGGCGAGGTCGTCGGTGAACGCCGACAGCGTGGAGGCGAAGAAGCGCGCAGAGCCGTCGGGGTGCTTGCAGGCGCCCCGGCCCTTGACCGCCTGGGTCACCGCGCGCAGCGCCTCCAGCGCGGCGGGACCGCCCCCGTTGATGACATCGGACAGACCGCCCGCGGCGGCGGGCAGACCGAGCTTGCAGGGGCCGCACTGGCCGGCCGTCTCGGCCGCGAGCCAGTTGGCGACCCGGAGCGCCTCGCCCAGCGGACAGGTCTCGGGGCCGATCGGCAGGATCGCGCCCGCGCCCAGCGCGCCGCCGAAGGACGCGAGGGACTCCTTGGAGACGACGGCCTCATGGGCGGCCACCGAGTCGATCCAGTTGCCGTGGTAGCCGCCGGTCAGCACGCCCTGCGGGAGCGGCGGCGCACCGGCCATCTGGAGGACGTACCGCAGGGGCACACCCGTCGGCACCTCGACGACCATGGGGCGGGCGACCGCGCCCGAGATGGTGAGCATGACGGTGCCCGGCTCGGTGTCGAGCCCGGTGTGGCCGTAGCGCCGGGCGCCGATCCGGGCGCCGACGGCGAGCTGGGCGAAGGTCTCCGCGTTGGACAGCAGCGTCGGCAGACCGCCGACACCGGACTCGGCTGCGCGCTCACGGCGGCCCGGCGGCAGGGCGGGACCGCCGCCGATGGCGCGGATCACGGAGGAGGCCTCACCCGAGACCATGCGCTCCGGGGTACGGACCACCCGCGCGCGCAATTGCTGGCCGCGCCGGTCGGAGAGTCCGCGCTCGGCGAGCGCCGCGCGGATCGAGACCTCGGTGGAATTACGGGTGACGGCGATGACCAGCGTGCGGGCGCCGAGCGCCTCGGCGGCCAGCAGCGCGCCGTCGAGGATGAGATGCGGGGCGCGGTTGATCAGCACCGTGTCCTTGCGGCAGGCGGGCTCGCCCTCACTGCCGTTGATCACGACGACGGGCCGCACACCACGGCGGATCGCGGCCGTGGCCACCGCGCGCAGTTTCTTGGCGAAGGGGAATCCGGCGCCTCCCCGGCCGGTCAGGGACATGTTCTCGGCGAGCTGCGCCAGCCGTTCCCCGGTCACGGGCTCCAGCGGGCCGTGGACCTTGAGATGCATGGGGAGATCGAGCCGCTCGACCAGGTCGAATCCCTGGGTGAGCTGGGGGAGCCCGACGACACGGACTTCGGGGACATCGGGGAGCGGGGTGTTCACGGTCGGTCTCCTGCGGGTGCGTGCCAGGGTTCCCCGGCCGGGGGCGGATAGAGGGGGCCGGGGGAGGCCCCGGTCCCGTCCGACGGCGCGGGCGGGGGCACGGAGGGGATGGGGGACGGGGCGGCGGAGGACGGCGGCGGGGAGACCGTGCCCTCATAGGTGGGGACCGCGCCCGTGTCGTAAGGGGGAAGGGAACCGGTTTCGTAGGAGGGAACCGAACCGGTGTCGTACGCCGGGGGGGAGCCGGCGCCGTAGGCGGGCAGGGAGCCCGTGTCGTAGGCCGGGGCGGAGCCGGTGTCGTACGGGGGCACGGAGCCGGTGTCGTACGTGGGTACCGCGCCGGTGCCGTAGGCCGGGAGGGAGCCCGTGTCGTACGCCGGGATCGACCCGGTGTCGTACGGGGACGGGGCGTCGGGCCCGTAGACCGGGACGCCCCCGCCACTCGTGTCGTACGGGGACGACGTCGTGCCGCTCGCTGGGTACGAGGGGTTCGCGCCGGTGTCGTACGGAGAGGCCCCGTTCGGGCCGTAGGTGGGGACCGCGCCGGTGTCGTACGGGGTCGACGCGGGCGGTGCGAAGGCCTCCGCGGGGGGCGGCGGGGACGGCGCCGGCCAGGAACCGGGCCTGCCCGCCGGATCGTCGGAGATGACGGGGAGTTCCTCGGTCAGGGGAACGCGCTCGGCGAGGGGTATCTCGCCGGTCGGTATGCGTGTGGTGGGTTCACCTCCCCGCGAGACCGCGCGATACCCGGCCGAGAGACCCGTACCGGACTCCGTCCGCGGACCGGGGGCCGCGAACGACTCCGTGGCGGAGAAGGGCTCCGCGGCGGAGAACGAATCCGTGGCGCCGATGCCGGCGCCGATGCCGCTCGTGCCTGTGTTGAACGGATCCGACGAGGGGTAGGGCTCCGCCGTCGATCGCGTCGCCTCGTACAGCGGCGGGGCCGGGGCGGCGAGCCGCGGTGGGGTGCGCGGCCGGCCCAGCGCCGGTCCCACCGGCTGCGCGGAGACGGCGGGCTCGCGCACGATCCGCTGCTGGTAGTCGGGCTGCGAGGGGATTCCCGTCGCGCCGGGGAGCGGGTCCGACGCGAGATCGCGACGGTTCTGCTCGGGCTCCGGCGTCTCACGGACGCCGCCGGTCAGCACGAGGATCCGGTCGGCGAGGCGGCGCTTGACCGGGCGGGGCAGCAGCCGTGTGGACACGGCGGCGGCGACTCCGAGGAGGGCCAGACAGTACATCGTGACGACCCAGGTCGCGGCCGGGCGGCCGGTGTAGAGGCCGTGCACGAGTGCGAAGCACCAGGCCGGATAGGCCACCATGTGCATCGCGCGCCAGCGTCCCGCGAACCGGCCGGGCACGGCGAAGGCACTGCGCATCGCGCCGGTCGTGGCGGCCACGACCATCAGCAGCCCGGCGAGCGAGCCGAAGCCGATGAGACCGTTCGTACCGCTGACACCGAGGCCGAACGGCACCAGCGCGCCGAGCAGCGCCACATGCCCGAGGGTGACCTTGACGGTGACATGCAGCAGCAGAAAACCGAGCGAGGCGATCGCCGTCGCCCGGTGGACGCCCTGGGCCAGCAGCCGGTGGCGCGGGGAGAGCAGCACCCTGTCGGTGGCTATCAGACCCCAGGCCACGGCGCCGGTGAGGGACAGCAGGGACAGCACTCCTGTGGTGAAGTCGAGTGCGGCACGGAAGGCGTCGCCTCCCGCGACGGCGAGCAGGGGTACCAGTACCAGCGCGGCGACCGTGAGTCCGCCCTGCACCTGCCGGCTCATGCCGTGGTCCAGGGAGAGCGACGAGCTGAACTTGCGTTGAGGGTTCATGAGGGGGCAACTCCGAAGGGCTCGGGAAAGCGGTCCCGTTGCCGCATGCTAAGTGGAGCCATACCAGGCAGTACCCAATTTGCAGGTTTAACCGCGGGAAGGTGAGTTACCCGACTCCCGGCGGGCCGGGAGATGCCCCGGAACGGGTCGATACGCGGGGTAACAGGTTCCGCCGCCGGTCGTTCCACGATCGTTTCGTGCCCCTCTCGTGGCTCTCCCGTGGCCCTCATGTGCTTGTCCGGTGCCACTCTGTGCGGACTGTCGGGGCCCTGCGGTACCCTGACGCCATGCGAGCCGTACGCCTTCTGCTTAGCGGGCCGCGCTGATCAGTCCCGACGGATGAGAGATCCGGTCGGAATCGGCGCGGCGTCCCCTCCTGTGTGAGGGGTCTTTTTCGTTCACCGGCCGGCGCAGCCACTCGCCGAGTGGCACGGCACGGCCGAACCCCCGCCGGCAGAGACGATCGATGGAGCTTCAGAGGATCATGAGCGAGACGAATTCCGCTGCCGCCGAGCAGACAGCGCCGCACCGCTACACGGCCGCCATGGCCGCCGACATCGAGGCGCGCTGGCAGGACTTCTGGGACGCCGAGGGCACGTACGAGGCGCCGAACCCCACGGGTGACCTGGCCGGGGACCCGGCGGTGGTGGCCGAGCCCAAGAAGTTCATCATGGACATGTTCCCCTACCCGTCCGGCGCAGGTCTGCATGTCGGGCATCCGCTGGGTTATATCGCCACCGATGTGTTCGCCCGTCATCAGCGCATGACCGGGCACAACGTGCTGCACACGCTGGGCTTCGACGCGTTCGGCCTGCCCGCCGAGCAGCACGCGGTCGCCACCGGCACCCACCCCCGGGTGTCCACCGAGGCCGCCATGGCCAATATGAGGACGCAGCTGCGCCGGCTGGGTCTGGGACACGACAAGCGCCGGTCCGTGGCCACGATCGACCCGGACTACTACAAGTGGACCCAGTGGATCTTCGTACAGATCTTCAACTCCTGGTACGACAAGGACGCCGACAAGGCCCGCCCGATCGACACGCTGGTGGCGCAGTTCGAGAGCGGGGAGCGTGCCACTCCGGACGGGCGCCCCTGGAACGCGCTGAGCGCCGTCGAACGCGCCGACGTCCTGGGTGAGTACCGGCTGGCCTACGCCTCCGACGCGCCCGTCAACTGGTGTCCGGGGCTGGGCACCGTGCTGGCCAACGAGGAGGTCACCGCGGACGGCCGCTCCGAGCGCGGCAACTTCCCGGTGTTCAAGGCGAAGCTGCGCCAGTGGAACATGCGGATCACCGCGTACGCCGACCGGCTGCTGACCGATCTGGACGCGCTGGACTGGCCGGAGGCCATCAAGCTCCAGCAGCGCAACTGGATCGGCAGGAGCGAGGGCGCGCGCGTCGACTTCCCGGTCGGTGACGCGGGAGCGATCACGGTCTTCACGACCCGTCAGGACACCCTGTTCGGCGCCACCTACATGGTGCTGGCGCCGGAGCACGACCTGGTCGAGAAGATCGTCCCGGCTGTCTGGCCCGAGGGTACGCACGACGTATGGACGGGCGGACACGCGACCCCCGCCGACGCCGTCGGCGCGTACCGCAAGCAGGCCGCCTCGAAGTCCGATGTCGAGCGGCAGGCCGAGGCGAAGGACAAGACCGGTGTCTTCACCGGCGCGTACGCCACCAACCCGGTCAGCGGTGAGCGCGTACCCGTCTTCATCGCCGACTATGTGCTGATGGGGTACGGCACGGGCGCGATCATGGCCGTACCGGCGCACGACAGCCGTGACTTCGCGTTCGCGCGCGCCTTCGAGCTGCCGATGCGCTGTGTGGTGGAGCCGTCCGACGGCCGTTCCACCGATCCGGCGGAGTGGGACGACGCGTTCGACTCGTACGACGCGCGCGTCATCGACTCGACGGGTGCGGACATCTCCCTGGACGGCCTGACGGTGTCCGAGGCCAAGGCCCGGATCACCGAGTGGCTGGCCGGGCGGGGCATCGGCGAGGGCACGGTCAACTTCCGCCTGCGCGACTGGCTGTTCAGCCGCCAGCGCTACTGGGGCGAGCCCTTTCCCATCGTCTACGACGAGCAGGGCACGGCGCACTCGCTGCCCGAGTCGATGCTGCCGCTGGAACTGCCCGAGGTCGACGACTACTCGCCCCGTACGTTCGATCCGGACGACGCGGACACCCGGCCCGAGACACCGCTCTCGCGGAACGCGGAGTGGGTCGACGTCGAGCTGGACCTGGGCCGGGGCGAGGGCGTCAAGCGCTACCGCCGCGAGACCAACACGATGCCGAACTGGGCCGGTTCGTGCTGGTACGAGCTGCGCTATCTGGACCCGCACAACAGTGAGAAGCTGGTCGACCCGGCCATCGAGCGGTACTGGATGGGCCCCCGCGAGGGACAGCCGCACGGCGGTGTCGATCTGTACGTGGGCGGCGCGGAGCACGCCGTACTGCACCTGCTGTACGCGCGTTTCTGGTCCAAGGTGCTGTACGACCTGGGGCACATCTCCTCGGTCGAGCCCTTCCACAAGCTGTACAACCAGGGCATGATCCAGGCCTTCGTCCACCGGGACAGCCGGGGGATCGCGGTGCCCGCCGCCGAGGTCGAGGAGCGGGACGGCGGATACTGGTACCAGGGCGAGAAGGTCAGCCGTGTCCTGGGCAAGATGGGCAAGTCCCTGAAGAACGCGGTCACTCCGGACGAGATCTTCGCCGAGTTCGGCGCGGACACGCTGCGGCTGTACGAGATGGCGATGGGCCCGCTGGATGTCTCGCGGCCGTGGGACACGCGCGCGGTGGTCGGCCAGTACCGGCTGCTGCAACGGCTGTGGCGCAATGTGGTCGACGAGACGACGGGCGAGGTCACCGTCGTGGACGCCGAGCCCGACGAGGAGACGCTGCGCGCGCTGCACAAGGCGATCGACGGGGTCACCCAGGACATGACGGCGCTGCGGTTCAACACCGCCATCGCCAAGATCACCGAGCTGAACAACCAGCTCACCAAGGCGGCCCGTCCGGTGCCGCGTTCGGTCGCCGAGCGGCTGGTGCTGCTGATCGCGCCGCTGGCGCCGCATGTCGCCGAGGAGCTGTGGCACCGGCTGGGCCACTCCGACTCGGTCGTCCACCAGGACTTCCCGGTCGCGGACCCGGCGTATGTCGTGGACGAGGCCGTGACCTGCGTGGTGCAGATCAAGGGCAAGGTCAAGGCGCGGCTGGAGGTCTCGCCGTCGATCTCGGACGAGGAACTGGAAGCACTGGCGCTGGCCGACGAAGCGGTGGTCGCGGCGCTGGGCGGCGGAGGTATCCGCAAGGTGATCGTACGGGCGCCGAAGCTGGTGAACATCGTTCCCGCGTAGCAGGGCTTTCCCCTACGGGCAGGTTGGGGGTTTCTCAGGAACCCTCAACCTGCTTGTTCCGTTTACGGTGGAGAGAGCGTAAACGACAACGAAGGGGGCGCCCATGGAGGTCGTCATCGTGATCCTGGCGCTGCTCTTCGTCACGTTCGTGTCACTCGGGGTGTACATGGGCGTGAAGGCCGTCGGCGCGGCCAAGCGCGGCGTCGACCGTACGATCTCGAACGCGCGCCGGACGGTGGAGGACACCACGCTGCGGGCGAGAAGCCTCGGGCAGATGGGTGTGGCCGGGGAGCTCGCCCAGCTCCGGGTGCGGCTGCGTACCTCGATGCGGGCGACACAGGAAGCGCTCCAGGCGGGCGTGGCGGAGGACGCCTCGCTGTCGGAGTCGGTCGCGCTCTTCCAGCGGCTCAGCACGCACGGGCAGGAGCTGGACGAGGAGCTGCGCAGGCTGGAGCGCGATCCGGACCGGGCGAGGGTGGCCGAGCACCTCCAGGAGCTGCGTGAGCGCACGGAGCGGATCACGCACTCGGCGGAGTCGCTGCGCTGGGCGGCGCGGGACCGGGCGCGGAAGTTCGCGGAGGACGATCTGTCGTCGCTGAGCGCCCAGATCGACGTGGAGTCGGGGGCGCTGCGGCACTGGTCGACGCCGGAGCCGGCGGCGGACCAGCGGCAGGGCGAGCGGTCCAGGACGCACGAGAGGCGCGAGAGCCCCGAGGGGCGCGAGCAGCATGTGGTGTGGCCGGAGCCCGAGGGCACCTGGCCCGGGGCCGAGCCACGGGTGGCGGCCGATGAGGCCGACGGGCCGGGGTCGGGACAGGGACAGGGATCCGCGCAGGGGCGCGGGCAGGACCGGACGCAGGCCATCGAGCCACCCGGTGTCCGGCCGCGGATCGCCTACCCGTGGCAGAAGCGGACAGGCCAGGCGAGGCCCGAGAGCACGAACTGACCGGAATCGACCGGACACGCCCGCGGCCGGGGCGGAATCGATCATTGGGACGGGGCCGGGCTGCCGACGGGGGGCGACGACGGGTAACCTCCCGCTCATGTCCCGCCATGTCGCGATCGTCACCGATTCCACGGCCTACTTGCCGCCGCAGACGATGGAGCGGCACGGCATCACCGCGGTGCCGCTGACCGTCGTACTCGGTGACCGCGCGCTGGAGGAGGGCACCGAGATCTCGGCCCGTTCGCTGGCCCTGGCTCTCCAGAAGCGGCGCTCGGTGACCACCTCGCGACCCAGCCCCGATGTCTTCGCCGCCGCGTACCGTACCGCGGCGGAGGCCGGCGCGACCGGGATCGTCTCCCTGCATCTTTCGGCCGAGTTCTCCGGGACGTACGACGCCGCCGTGCTCGCGGCGAAGGACGCGCCCGTGCCGGTGCGGGTGGTGGACACGGGCATGGTGGCGATGGCGCTCGGGTTCTGCGCGCTGGCGGCCGCCGAGGCCGCGGAGGGGAACGGGACGCTGGACGAGGCGGTGGCCGCCGCCGAGAAGCGGGCCGCGGGCACCTCCGCGTATTTCTATGTCGACACGCTGGACTATCTGCGCCGAGGCGGCCGTATCGGCGCGGCCCAGGCGTTGTTGGGCTCGGCGCTGGCGGTGAAGCCGCTGTTGCAGCTGGACGGCGGACGTATCGAGTTGCTGGAGAAGGTGCGTACGGCCTCGAAGGCGATCGCGCGGCTGGAGGAGATCGTCGCCGAGCGGGCGGGCACCAGCCGCGTGGACATCGCCGTACACCATCTCGCGGCGCCGGAGCGGGCCGTGACGCTGGCCGAGCGGCTGCGTGAACGGGTGCCGGGACTGGTGGATCTGCATGTGAGCGAGGTGGGCGCGGTGATCGGGGCGCACACGGGGCCGGGGCTGCTGGGAGCGGTGATCTCGCCGCGCTGAGCGGGGTGCCGTGCCGGGCGTCCTGAGGGCGTCCCAGAGGCTTGTTCGTAGTTCACTCGTAGCCGCCGACCACTCGCACGGGTGATCGGGTTATCCACAATGCGCCTGTCGTCCACGGGAATTCGGGCCGCTCAGCGAGGCCGGGCGGAAGTGCCTACCGTTCTGTGGCATGACTCTCCGAACACGCTCCGTGACCAGTGGACCCGGTCGAGCTCCGGGCTCCGATGTCCGTGCCCGTCATCCGCGCCGCCGCGCGGACGCCCTCTTCGCCGGTCCACCAGTCGGGGCGGCGGTCGGGGCGGCGGTCGGGGCGGCGGATCCACCACCCGTGCTTCTCGCGGGAGGTGACGACGAGGGCAGGCGTGCGAGGGACGGCGGGCGTGCGAGGGACGGCAGGCGGGCGCGGGAAGGCAGGCGGGAGCGGGTGGGGCTCGCGCTGCGCGAGCGGCTGCCGATGTGGCTCCAGCTCCGGTGCGGGCTTGAGCCAAGGACGCTCGCGGCGCTCGCCGTCGTTCTGGTCGTGGCCGCGCTGCTCGCCGCTCAGCACTTCTGGGCCGGACGCCCACGGTCCGTCCGGGCGCCGGAGACGGTCGGCGCGGCCGGGGCGGTGATGCCTCCGATGGCGTCAGGAGCGCCGGGGGCGCCGGCACCGGTGGAGACGAGCCGTGTCGTCGTGGACGTGGGTGGCGAGGTGAGGAAGCCGGGGGTGCTGCGTCTGCCGACCGGATCGCGGGTCGCCGACGCGCTGCGCGCGGCCGGGGGTGTCAAGCCGGACGCGGACATCACCGGACTCAACCGGGCACGGGTGCTGATGGACGGTGAACAGGTGGTGGTGGGCAGTCCGGCCCCACCGGGCGCTGAGGGCGGCGGAGTTGGCACGGGCGGTGGCATGGGTGCCGGCCAGGGTGGTGCCGGTGCCGGTGGTGGTACGGGAGTTCCGGTGCCGGTGAGTCTCAACTCCGCCACGGTGGAGCAGCTCGACACGCTTCCCGGAGTGGGGCCCGTGCTCGCGCGGCACATCATCGACTACCGCACCGAGCACGGCGGATTCCGGTCCGTCGGGGAACTCCGCGAGGTCAACGGGATCGGGGCGCGCAGGTTCGCGGACCTTCAGCCGCTCGTACGGCCATGACGCGCCGCCCGGTCGGCCCGGCGTCCGGTCACCCCGCCGATCCCCGTCCCGACGACCGCGCGGGCCCGGCGGACCCACGCCAGGAGGGCCCGGCCGATCTGCGGCTGGTTCCGCTCGCTGCGGCGGCCTGGGCCGCGGCGGCCCTGGCGGTGGGCGCTCCAGGGCGGTGGACCGCTGTCGGCGTGCTGGTGTGTCTGGCGGTGGCGGGGCCGCTGCTGGTGTGGTCCGGGTCCTCCCGGTCCGGTGCGGGTCAGGGCCGGCGGCTCAACGGTGTCGCCGTCGCGGGAGCGCTGCTGTGCGCCGCGGCGGGTGCGGCGTCCGCCGGGCTGCACACCGCGGATCCGCACCGGGGGCCGGTGCCGGGCCTCGCGGAGCGGTATGCCCGGGTCACCGCGGAGCTGACGGTCACCTCGGACCCCCGGCCCACGCGCCCGAGAGTCCTCGGGGACCGGATGTCCGGAGGAGGGTTCGTCCTGGACGCGGATCTCACCCTGCTGACGGGGCCCGACGGCCGGACCACCAGGGGACGGACACCCGTTCTGGTGCTCTCCGGACCCGGTGAGCACGCGGGCCGATGGCAGCGGCTGCTGCCCTCCACCCGGCTGCGGCTGACCGGGCGGCTCTCACCCCCGCTGCACACGGACGACCCCTACGCGGCGACTCTGCGGGTGGAAGGGAAGGGACCGCCGCGTCCGATCGGGGAGCCGACCCGTGTCCAGCGGATGGCCGGGGAGCTGCGCGCCGGGCTGCGCGAGGCGACCCAAGGGCTTGAACCGGACGCCCGCGCGCTGCTCCCGGGGCTGGTCGTCGGCGACACCTCACGCGTACCGCCCGAACTGCACGACGCGTTCAAGGCGACCGATCTCACGCATCTGCTCTCCGTCTCCGGAAGCAATCTGACGGTGGTACTCGCTCTGCTGATCGGGCCACCGGGGCTGGCCATGAGAGCCGAACGGCGCGGGCTCGCGCCACGGTTGAGGATCTCGCTGCGATGGACCGCGCTGTTCGGCGGGGCGCTCACGCTCGGCTTCGTGGTCGTGTGCCGGCCGGAGCCCAGTGTGCTGCGGGCCGCCGCCTGCGGACTGATCACCCTGCTCGCCATCGGGACGGGCCGCCGCAGGACGCTCATCCCGGCGCTGGCCGCCGCCGTTCTGCTGCTGGTGCTGTACGACCCCTGGCTGGCGCGCAGTTACGGCTTCCTTCTCTCCGTGCTGGCCACCGGCGCGCTGCTCACGATCGGGCCTCGGTGGAGCGACGCGCTGCGGCGGCGCGGGGTGCCGGCCCGGGTGGCCGAGGCGCTCGCCGCGGCAGGTGCCGCCCAGGCCGTGTGCGCGCCCGTGGTGGCCGTGTTCGCGGCCACGTTCAGCCTGGTGGCGATCCCGTGCAATCTCCTCGCCGAGGTGGCGGTGGCCCCGGCGACGGTGCTCGGCTTCGCCGCCCTGGCCATGGCGCCGCTCGCGATGCCCGTGGCTGAGGGGCTGGCCCGGTGCGCGGGCTGGCCCGCGGGCTGGATCGCCTCCGTCGCCCGCGGCGGCGCGGCGCTGCCCGGCGCGGGGATCACCTGGCCGGGCGGCTGGTGGGGCGGACTGCTGCTCGTCGCGCTGACGGTCCTGGTCCTGCTCGCCGTACGACGGATCCCGCGCCACCCGTGGACGGCCGCCGCGTGCGCCGTGTTCCTGCTCCTCGCCGTCGTGCGACCGCCTTCGGTCACCCGGCTCGTCACCGGCTGGCCGCCGCCGGGCTGGACGTTCGCGATGTGCGACGTAGGCCAGGGCGACACCGTCGTGCTCGCGGCGGGCGAGGGGACGGCCGTGGTCGTGGACGCCGGCCCCGAACCCGGGCCGCCCGACCGCTGTCTGCGGGAACTCGGCGTCACACGCGTTCCGCTGCTGCTGCTCACCCATTTCCACGCCGACCATGTCCGTGGTCTCCCCGGGGTGCTGCGGGGCAGGGCGGTCGGCGCGATCCAGACGACGACCTCCGAAGAGCCGCCGGAACAGGCCGCGTTCGTACGGAGAACCGCCGCGGCGGCGGGGGTGCCCGTCGTCCGCGCCCGGCCCGGGGAGCAGCGGCGGATCGGGCCGCTCACCTGGCGCATGCTGTGGCCGAGGGCCGGCTCTCCTCTCACCGTCGGGGAGCCGAACGACTCCAGCGTCACCCTCTACGTACGGATCGCCCATGGGCCCGCGCTGCTGCTTCTCGGTGATCTCGAACCACCCGCCCAGCAGGGGCTGTTGGGTGACCATCCGGAGCTGCCCCCGGTGGATGTGCTCAAGGTGGCCCATCATGGCTCGCCGTTCCAGGACCCGGCCCTGCTCCGTACGGTCCGGCCCCGGCTCGCGCTGATCTCCGCCGGGCGGGACAACCCGTACGGCCATCCGGCGCCCCGGACCGTGGAGGCGCTCCGCGCCGGGGGAGCGGCCGTGCTGCGTACCGACACGGACGGGTCGATCGCGGTGGTGGGCGCGGGGGCCGGGCTGAGGGCGGTGCCCCGGGAGGGCCCGAGCGGTCCCCGGGCGGCGCGCGCGGTCTCTTCCGGCCCTACCGTGATCGTTTCGGGCTGCGACGCGACCGGATCCCGGAGCTCCGGCAACCCTCCGTCGGCGGTGTGTAGTAGCCGAGTTCGCTACCTGTCCGTACGTTTGCCTCGAACAGCGCATGAGTGGTCGAATGCCTACTCGTCAAGGGTCGCCGCCCCGACAAGGACGTCCGGCCGTGCGCGGCCCCGCAGAGCCCGATCGCACAGGGGTACGTACACACCATGATCACGCGCCTTATCGGCCGACGGACGGCCGCTCAGCAGAGAAACAACACACTCGCCGGGCTGTCCGTGCCACCCGGTGCCGGTCTGCTGAGCTGCCGTGTTCTCGACCCTGTCAACGAACCGGTCGTGCGGGGCGAGTTCACGGTGAGCGACAGCGGCGGCCGTAAGATCGTGAGCGGTGAGACCGACCCCTTCGGCACGATCGTGGCGATGGTCCCCTTCGGGGAGTACCGGCTGGCCATCTCGGCCGACAGCTTCACCCCGTACCGGGGCAATGTGTATGTCACCGACGGAGGGGACTCCGGCGGCCTCGGGGACATCACGCTCCAGATAGCCCCCTCGCTTCCGCTGCCCGCCCCCGGGGAGTGGGAGATCGAACCGGCCCACTCCCGGATCGGTTTCATCGCCCGGCACATCGGACTCGCCCGGGTGCACGGCCGGTTCGACAACTTCGCCGGGGCGATCAGGATCGGCGACACGATGGACCAGTCCGCGATGCATGTCGTCATCGGCGCCGCGTCGATCGACACCAGCGTGCAGATGCGCGACGACCATCTGCGCTCCGCCGACTTCCTCGATGTGGCCAACTATCCGACGCTGGAGTTCTACAGCGACCGCATCGCGCACCGGGGCGGCAACAACTGGGCGATCACCGGGGCGCTCACGCTCCATGGCGTCACCCGTACGATCACCCTCGAAGCCCAGTACCTCGGTATCGGCAACGGCATGGAGGGCGAGACCCGTGCCGCCATCCGCGCCACCACCGAACTGCACCGCGAGGACTACACCGTCAACTGGCAGTCCATGCTGGCGCGGGGCATCGCGGTCGTCGGCTCCAGCATCAAGATCGAGATGGATATCCAGATCGTCCCCAAGAGCTGAGCACGCCCACCCCGGACGACCGGGCCCCCGGCCCGGAAGCAGCCCGCCCCTGAAGCAGCCCGCGCCGGAAGCACCCCGCCGCGGAGGCCGGGAACCCGTCCAGGGCGGCAGGGACCGGCTGGAAGAATACGGCCGTGAGTGATGTGAGACATGTGCTGGTACTGCCCGACCGTGATGCCGCCGAGGAGGTGGCGGAGGCGCTGGGCGAGCGGTTCGGGGTGACCGAGGAACCGCAGTTGGTACGGGACGCCCTGGCCGGCGAGGACGACGCCGAGGACGCCCAGTGGCTGGTGGTCGTGGAGGACCCGGAGGCACGGATGGACGGCGCGGCGCTGGACGCGTTCGTGGCGGACTGGGACGGCTGGCGGGAAGAGGCGTACTGACAGCGCGTACCGGCAGGCGCTGGCGTACGACAGGCGCTGACGTACAGCAGGCGCGCTGACGCCGTGCGGCGCCGCCTGTCCGCGGCGCCGGCTGTCGGTGGTGCGTGCGATGCTGGACCGCGATGGCCACCAGAAAGTCTTCCCCCGACGACCTCCTCGCCCCGCTCACCCTGGCTGTGGGCCAGGAGGACCTGCTGCTCGACCGCGCCGTGCAGCAGGTGGTGGCGGCGGCCCGCGCCGCCGACGCCGACACGGATGTACGCGACCTCACCTCCGACCAGCTCCAGCCCGGCACCCTCGCCGAGCTGACCAGCCCTTCGCTCTTCGCCGAGCGCAAGGTCGTCGTCGTGCGGAACGCGCACGACCTCTCCGCCGACACGATCAAGGACGTCAAGTCCTATCTCGACGCCCCCGCCGAGGAGATCACGCTCGTCCTGCTGCACGCGGGAGGGGCCAAGGGCAAGGCGCTGCTGGACGCCGCACGCAAGGCGGGCGCCCGTGAGGTCGCCTGTCCCAAGACGACCAAGCCGGCCGAGCGGCTCACCTTCGTACGGTCCGAGTTCCGCGCGCTGGGCCGCTCGGCCACCCCGGAGGCCTGCCAGGCGCTGGTCGACTCGATCGGCAGCGATCTGCGCGAGCTGGCGAGCGCCGTCTCCCAGCTCACCGCCGATGTCGAGGGCACGATCGACGAGGCGGTCGTCGGCCGCTACTACACGGGCCGCGCCGAGGCCTCCAGCTTCACCGTCGCGGACCGCGCGGTGGAGGGCAGGGCGGCGGACGCCCTCGAAGCGCTGCGCTGGTCGCTGTCGACGGGGGTGGCTCCCGTGCTGATCACCAGCGCCCTGTCCCAGGGGGTACGGGCGATCGGCAAGCTGTCGTCCGCGCGTGGCGGCAGGCCCGCGGATCTCGCCCGTGAACTGGGGATGCCGCCCTGGAAGATCGACCGGGTGCGTCAGCAGATGCGCGGCTGGACTCCGGACGGGGTGGCGACGGCGCTGCGGGCCGTCGCCGAGGCCGACGCGGGCGTCAAGGGCGGCGGTGACGACCCCGAGTACGCGCTGGAGAAGGCGGTCGTCGCCATCGCCCGTGCCGCACGCTCCGGCCGGCCGGGCTGACCGCGTGGGCTTGACCGGTCCGGCCGGCCGCGCGAAGGCCAGACACCCGGAGACATGACGAAGGCCCCGGCCCGTCCTGGGGAAGGACGGCACCGGGGCCTCGACGTCAATCGATGAACTCGCACCCGCGTGGCGAACGCAGTCGCGTGCGAGTTCGGGAGTGCCGGTCCGGAGCGGTAGAGAGGGCCCGCTGAGTCCCTTCCGGCGGTCAGACGGTCAAACGGTCAAGACGGTCGGACCAAGCGAGTGGCTCAGCCCTGAAGGGAAGAGACCTTCGAGGCCAGCGCCGACTTCTTGTTGGCGGCGGCGTTCTTGTGGATGACGCCCTTCGAGACAGCCTTGTCGAGCTTGCGGGAGGCCTCACGAGCGGCCACAGTGGCCTTCTCGACGTCGCCCGCGGCAGCGGCCTCACGGGCCTTGCGGATCGCGGTCTTGAGCGACGACTTGACAGCCTTGTTGCGCAGGCGTGCCTTCTCGTTGGTCTTGTTCCGCTTGATCTGGGACTTGATGTTCGCCACGTTTAATACAGCCTTTTCAGCTTTGATGAATCACTAACTGAACCCGTCCCGCGCCGAGACGGCACGAGACACAGCTCACCACGCTACCAGCCACCCTCCGACCCGCCCAAACCGGGCGCAGTCCCGCACCCATGGGACGATGGAGGCTACGTATCGCTCCGAGTCGACCCGAGACGAGACGCCGCGCGTCTCAAGAATCAGGACCCTGCGTGCCCGCGACCCCTACCCACGTGCCAGAGCCGAGCCGTACGGACCCGGCGCTGCTCCGTAACTTCTGCATCATCGCGCACATCGACCACGGCAAGTCGACGCTCGCCGACCGGATGCTCCAGTTGACCGGAGTCGTCGATTCGCGGCAGATGCGCGCCCAGTACCTCGACCGTATGGACATCGAGCGCGAACGCGGAATCACGATCAAGTCCCAGGCGGTCCGGCTGCCCTGGGCCCCCAACACGGGTGAGGACCAGGGGAAGACCCATATCCTCAACATGATCGACACGCCGGGCCACGTGGACTTCACCTACGAGGTGTCCCGTTCGCTCGCGGCCTGCGAGGGCACGGTCCTCCTGGTGGACGCCGCCCAGGGCATCGAGGCGCAGACCCTCGCCAACCTCTATCTGGCGATGGAGAACGACCTCACCATCGTCCCGGTGCTGAACAAGATCGACCTGCCGGCGGCCCAGCCGGAGAAGTTCTCCGAGGAACTGGCCAATCTCATCGGCTGTCAGCCGGAGGACGTCCTCAAGGTGTCGGCGAAGACGGGCGTCGGCGTCGACGCCCTGCTCGACCGGGTGGTGGCGGACGTCCCGGCCCCGGTCGGTGTCGCGGACGCGCCCGCCCGCGCGATGATCTTCGACTCCGTCTATGACTCCTACCGCGGAGTCGTGACCTACGTACGAGTCATCGACGGCCAGCTCAACAAGCGCGAGCGGATCCGGATGATGTCCACCGGCGCCACGCACGAGCTGCTGGAGATCGGCACGAACTCGCCGGAGATGCTCCCGGCGGACGGTCTGGGCGTCGGCGAGGTCGGCTATCTGATCACGGGCGTGAAGGACGTACGGCAGTCCAAGGTCGGTGACACGATCACCACCCTGAACAAGGGCGCGACCGAGGCGCTGGGCGGCTACAAGGACCCCAAGCCGATGGTGTTCTCCGGCCTCTATCCGCTGGACGGCTCGGACTACCCCGAGCTGCGCGACGCCCTCGACAAGCTCCAGCTCAACGACGCGGCGCTGGTCTACGAGCCGGAGACCTCCGCGGCTCTCGGATTCGGCTTCCGTGTCGGCTTCCTCGGGCTGCTGCACCTCGATGTGATCCGTGAGCGGCTGGAGCGTGAGTTCGGCCTCGATCTGATCGCCACCGCTCCCAACGTCGTCTACCGCGTGCTGATGGAGGACGGTAAGGAGCACATCGTCACCAATCCGAGCGAATTCCCCGAGGGGAAGATCGACTCGGTGCACGAGCCGGTCGTACGGGCCACGATCCTCGCCCCCAGCGAGTTCATCGGTTCGATCATGGAGCTGTGCCAGACCCGGCGCGGCACGCTGCTCGGTATGGACTATCTCTCCGAGGACCGGGTCGAGATCCGCTACACCCTGCCGCTCGCCGAGATCGTCTTCGACTTCTTCGACCAGCTCAAGTCGAAGACCCGGGGCTACGCCTCGCTCGACTACGAGCCCACCGGGGAGCAGACGGCCCAGCTGGTCAAGGTCGACATCCTGCTGCACGGCGACAAGGTCGACGCCTTCTCGGCCATCACCCACCGGGACCAGGCCTACGCGTACGGGGTGCGGCTCGTCGCCAAACTGCGCGAGCTGATCCCGCGCCAGGCCTTCGAGGTGCCCATCCAGGCCGCCATCGGCTCCCGGGTGATCGCCCGCGAGACCATCCGCGCCATCCGCAAGGACGTCCTCGCCAAGTGCTACGGCGGTGACATCTCGCGTAAGCGGAAGCTGCTGGAGAAGCAGAAGGAGGGCAAGAAGCGGATGAAGATGGTCGGCAGCGTGGAGGTTCCGCAGGAGGCCTTCATCGCGGTGCTGTCCAGCGACGAGTCCGGCGGGGGCAAGGGCAAGAAGTAGGCCCTCCGCGCGGTGGGCCCTCCGCGCGGTGCGTCACGGGCCCTCACGCCACGGCGTGAGGGCCCGTTCCCGTCGGACCGCGGGCGTGGGTGGTGTGTACGGACCGCGCGGGTGGCAGGGGATACGGGCGTACGACCGGGCGGGCGGTCCGGGATACGGCGTACGCCCGCGCGGGTGTACGCCCGGTACAGGCGGGTTCGTTTTGAAGCGGCGCCCCGCCGCCCCTTACGTACCGGCTGGGTGCCCTCTAGTCTGATCACTGATCCCGTAGTTACTCGCCAGTTAGTTACTCGTCAGTCACTGTCACACCAGTCGGTCGGATCAGTCACGCAGCGCAGCGCGCGGGCCCGGAGGATGTCGTGAGCGACACACAGAACTTGATCGAGAACCGGCCGCCCTCCGTGGCGACCCTCTTCATTGAGCGCGTGACGGCCACGCCGGACGCGGAGGCCTATCGCCATCCCGTCCCCCGCACCACGGGCCAGGGCCCCGACGAGTGGCGCTCGCTGAGCTGGGGCCAGGCGGCGGAACGGGTGTACGCGGTGGCCGCCGGTCTGATCGGGCTGGGGGTCCAGCCCGAGGAGCGGGTCGCGCTCGCCTCCGCCACCCGGGTCGAGTGGATCCTCGCCGACCTCGGGGTGATGTGCGCGGGCGCCGCGACCACCACGATCTACCCCTCGACCAATGCCGAGGAGTCCGCCTACATCCTCGCCGACTCCGGCAGCCGGGTCCTGATCGCGGAGGACGCCGCGCAGCTCGCCAAGGCCCGCGAGCGGCGGGGCGAGCTGCCGCACCTCGCCCATGTGGTCGTGATCGACGCGGCCGACGCGCTTCCCGCCGAAGGTGACCCGGACGGCTGGGTGCTCTCCCTGGCCGATCTGGAGGCGCGCGGCGCGGAGTATCTGGTCACGCACCCGGAGGCGGTCAAGGAGCGGGTCGGCGCCATCACCTCCACCCAGCTCGCCACCCTGATCTACACCTCCGGCACCACCGGCCGCCCCAAGGGGGTACGGCTGGCGCACGACAGCTGGTCGTACATGGCCAAGGCCACCGCGAGCACCGGTCTGATCTCCAGGGACGATGTGCAGTATCTGTGGCTGCCGCTCGCCCATGTCTTCGGCAAGGTGCTGACGTCGGGGCAGATCGAGGTCGGGCATGTCACCGCCGTGGACGGGCGCGTCGACAAGATCATCGAGAATCTGCCGGTGGTCCAGCCCACCTACATGGCGGCCGTGCCGCGGATCTTCGAGAAGGTCTACAACGGGGTCGCGGCCAAGGCGCGGGGCGGCGGTCCCGCCAAGTACAAGATCTTCCAGTGGGCGGCCGGGATCGCCCGTGAGTACGCCAAGGTCTCCCAGGACAACTTCCGGCGTACGGGCACGGCGTCCGTGCCGTTCGCCCTCGGGGCCAAGCACAAGGTCGCCGACGCGCTCGTCTACGCCAAGCTGCGCGAGGCGTTCGGCGGGCGGCTGCGGGCCGCGGTCTCCGGCTCCGCGGCACTCGCGCCCGACATCGGTTACTTCTTCTCCGGCGCCGGGATCCACATCCTGGAGGGGTACGGACTGACGGAGTCCAGCGCCGCCAGCTTCGTCAACCCGGGGGAGGCGTACCGTACGGGCACGGTCGGCAAGCCGCTGCCCGGTACGGAGGTCCGGATCGCCGACGACGGCGAGATCCTGCTGCGCGGCCCGGGGATCATGGCCGGATACCACGGGCTGCCCGAGAAGACCGCGGAGGTGCTGGAGCCGGACGGCTGGTTCCACACCGGCGACATCGGCGAGCTGTCCCCCGACGGCTATCTGCGGATCACCGACCGCAAGAAGGACCTGATCAAGACGTCGGGCGGCAAGTACATCGCACCGGCCGAGGTCGAGGGCCAGTTCAAGGCGGTGTGCCCGTTCGTCTCGAACATCCTGGTGCACGGGGCGGACCGCAACTTCTGTACGGCGCTGATCGCGCTCGACGAGCCCACGATCCTCGGCTGGGCCGCCGAGCACGGTCTGGGCGGCAGACCGTACGCCGATGTGGTCGCCTCCGCGCAGGTCCAGCAGCTCATCGACGGCTATGTGAAGCGGCTCAACGCGGGTCTCCAGCGCTGGCAGACGATCAAGAAGTTCCGGCTGCTGCCGCGCGATCTGGATATCGAGCACGGTGAGCTGACACCGAGCCTCAAGCTCAAGAGGCCGGTGGTGGAGCGGGAGTACAAGCATCTGATCGAGGAGATGTACGAGGGGTCCCGGGAGGCCTGAGAGCGCGCGAGGGGCCCAGCACACGGCGGAACCGCGAGGCACGGGCCCGAGCGGCGCCCGAGGCCGCTTGGACCCGAGCCGACCCGAGCCGACCCGAGCCGGGGCGGCGCGGCGCGGCGCCTGAGCGGCGCGGAGGGGGCCTGAACGGCGTGTGAGTGGCGCGCGAGGCCGCGCGGGCCCGAGCGGCGCGCGCGGTGCGCGCCCCGCGTGCTACTCGCCCCGCTCGCGGCGCAGTTCGCCCAGGGTGTCTCCTATTCGGTCGAGCTGCTGCCCGAGCGCCGCGAGATCGTTCGGCGCGCCACGCCGTAACTCCTCCTCGATCGAGGACAGCCGGCCCGCGATCTCCCCGAGATGCTCCTGCTCCCGTGCCAGCATCCGCTCCAACTGCCGGTTCTTCCGGTGCAGATCGAGGAAGACACCGACCTTGGCCCGTAACACCCACGGGTCGAAGGGCTTGGTCAGAAAGTCCGCCGCGCCCGTGGCATACCCGCGGAACGCGTAACCGCTGTCGGACTCCGGCCCGTTCAGAAAGATGATCGGGACGTCCTTGGCGTGGTCGAGCCGCTTGATCCGCGAAGCCGTCTCGAAACCGTCCATGCCCGGCATACGGACGTCCAGCAGGACCAACGCGAACGGCTGCCGCAGCAGTTCCCCCATCGCCTCCTCGCCCGAACGGGCCCGTACGAGTGTCACGTCCAGGGAACCGAGCACCGCTTCCAGCGCGACGAGGTTGTCCTCCATGTCATCGACGAGAAGGATGGTCGCGCGTTCCACGGCGGCTGTTGACCTGCTCATCCGGCTCTCCTTGTCGGCCCTCGGCCCTCGCCTGTCGGCCAGCGGGGCAAGACTGCTCTGTCCGGCGCGTTTTCGCACGTCGTTCCCCGGGGTTTGCCCGCCGTGTTGTCAACCCGTGTCCTCAGCCATACCGTCCCTGTCCCAGGACGGCGCCGGACCTCGGCCGTTCACCAACTCCAGGCAAATATCCGCCCACTTCGATGACTCGGCGCATATGGACGCCCTCCGTCTGTCACTCTGTCGGGATCGTAAGTGGCACAACACCAGAACGGGATCAGGAGCCGCAGTGGGGCCCATTCCGATTCCGCGCGAGTCGCTGCACCGGTCGGCACCGGAGGTGTCGTTACGACAGGACGCGCGGTCGACGTCACGTACCAGCCTGCCCGGGAACCCGCTCGCGCCGTCCGCCGCGCGCCGGTTCGTCCGCGCGACGCTGGCCGACTGGACCAGTCAGGGGAAGCTGGCCACCTGTACCTTCTGCCGGGGCGACGGGGGATGCCCGCCGGGGCGGCACAGCACCGATCTGCTCGCGGACGACGCGGTGGTCATCGTCAGCGAACTCGTCACCAACGCGGTGGTGCACGCGGGGACCACCGTCGAACTGCTCTGCCGTCACGAGACGGCCGCCGAGGACCCCTCGGGGACGGGGGAGGAGCCGGCCGCGCTGGTCCTCGAAATCTCGGACCACCACCCGGCGCGCGCCATCCAGAGCGACGCGCGGGGCCAGGCGCCGTCCGGCACCCCGGAGTACGGCCGGGGGCTGCAACTCGTCGCCTCCCTCGCCGAACGGTGGGGCATCACCTACCGGCCCGGACTCAAGACCGTCTGGGCCCGGCTGCCGCTCGAAGGAAGGGAGGCGGGACCCGGCCAGCCCGCCGAACCCGCGCTGCGCCGGGGGCTGCGCGCCGCGGAGATCCTCGCGCCCTCGTCGCGGCGCTCCGTACGGGACGACCCCGACTGGGTCGGCCGCGGCGCGCTCTCCTTTCTCGCCGAGGCCTCCGAACTGCTCGCGGGCCAGCTCGACGAGGACCTGATCGCGGCGCTCGCGGGGCAGTTGCTGGTGCCGCGGCTCGCGGACTGGTGCGCGGTCTGGCTGGACAGCGAGAGCGCGCAGGCGGGCACGGCACCCCGGCTCGCCCGCGTCTGGCACGCCGACGAGTCCAGGACCGGGGAACTGCGGGCGGTCCTGGAGAAGGAACCGCCACGGCTGCCCGATCTGCCGAGGGGCGGCCCGGTACGGGTGCCATGGCCGGGCGGCTGGGGCGCCGGGGACGGCGGTGCGTCCGGCGCGGACGGGACGGGTACGGGTGCCACGGGTACGGGCGCCACAGGTACGGACGGTACGGCTGCGGGCGCCGGTACGGGCGGTACGGAGACGTCCGGGACCGGTCCGGGCGTCGTCGGCGGACCGGACGCGAGCGGCCGGGACGCGGAAGCGGGTGCCGAAGCCGAAGCCGAAGCCGAAGCGGAAGCGGACGTGGGCGCCGGTGTGGGCGCGGAAGCGGAGTCGAAGGCCGGGACCGAAGCCGGGGCGGACGGTGGGCCGGGGGAGGGCTCAGCGCTCGCCTGCCGGCTCGTCGCGAACGGCCGCGCACTCGGCACCCTGATGCTCGGCCGGCCGGGCGGGACCGGTGTCCCCGACGATGTCACCGCCCTCGTGGAGGACTTCGCGCGACGCGTCGCCCTCGCCATCGGCGCGGCCCGCCGCTACACCCGCCAGGTCACCATCAGCCGTGTACTTCAGCGCGGCCTGCTGCCCAGCCAGGTCGCGCGGATACCCGGCGTCGCCAGTTCCCTGGTGTACGAGCCCAGCGACGACGGTCTCGCGGGCGGCGACTTCTACGACGTCTTCCCGTGCCCGCCGGGCGACCGCTGGTGCTTCATGCTCGGCGATGTCCAGGGCAGCGGCCCGGAGGCGGCCGTCGTCACCGGGCTCGCCCGCCCCTGGCTGCGGCTGCTGGCCCGCGAGGGCTACCGCGTCGGGGCGGTCCTCGACCGGCTCAACCGGCTGCTTCTCGACGACGCCACGGAGGCGGCGGAATCGGCGTCCCTGATGGTCGCGGCGGCAGCCGCGGCCGGTCCCTCTCTCGCCAGGCCCGGCGCCGTACCGGGGGCGGCCGAGGGCGGTGGCCAGCCACGCTTCCTGTCGCTGCTGTACGGGGAGCTGATGCCGCTGCCGGGGGAGGGCGGCGGCGTACGGTGCACGCTCGCGAGCGCCGGTCATCCGCTGCCGCTGCTTCTGCGGCCCGACGGGACGGTACGGCCGGCCGCGGAGCCGCAGCTGCTGCTCGGGGTCGTCGAGAAGGTCGCGTACGAGAGCCGTACGTTCCATCTGGAGCCCGGCGACACGCTGCTCTGTGTCACCGACGGTGTGACGGAGCGGCGCTCCGGGCCGCTGATGTTCGACGACGGTGACGGGCTCGCGCGGGCGCTGGCGGAGTGCGTGGGGCTGTCGGCGCAGGGCGTCGCGGACCGGATACGACGGGCGGTGCACGAGTTCGGCGACACACCGCCGGGGGACGATCTGGCGCTGCTGGTGCTCCAGGCGGAGTGACACGGGGGAGGCGGACACCAGAAGCCGCCGGACGACTGGACCGGAGTCGCGGGACGGACCGGAGTCGCCGGACGGGCCGAACGGGCGGGATGCGCCGCACGGCCGGATGCGTCGCACGGGCCGGATGCGCAGGACCGGCCGGAGTCACCGGACGCGCCGGATGAGAGGGGCCGGAGGCGGGAGACACCGGCGGGCCGGACAACCCGCCGGGTACGGGACACTGGGGGGTATGCCTTCCGCACTGCCCGACGGTGACCCCATGCCCGAGACCGGAGCGCTGCCTCCGCACGCGCTGACGGGCGCGGCGGACCGGCCCCTCGGCTTCTATCTGCACGTTCCGTACTGCGCGACCCGCTGCGGCTACTGCGACTTCAACACGTACACGGCGACCGAGCTGCGCGGCTCGGGCGGCGTGCTGGCGTCCCGCGACAACTACGCCGAGACGCTCGTCGACGAGATACGGCTGGCCAGGAAGGTGCTGGGCGACGATCCGAGGCAGGTCCGTACGGTGTTCGTCGGCGGCGGTACGCCGACACTGCTCGCGGCCGGGGACCTCGTACGGATGCTGGGCGCGATCCGGGACGAGTTCGGGCTCGCGGACGGCGCGGAGATCACCACGGAGGCGAATCCGGAATCGGTTGATCCGGCGTATCTGGCGGCGCTGCGGGAGGGCGGCTTCAACCGGATCTCGTTCGGGATGCAGAGCGCGAAGCAGCATGTTCTGAAGGTCCTGGACCGTACGCACACCCCCGGGCGGCCCGAGGAGTGTGTCGCGGAGGCCCGCGCGGCCGGGTTCGAGCATGTGAACCTCGATCTGATCTACGGCACGCCGGGGGAGAGCGACGACGACTGGCGCGAGTCGCTGGCGGCGGCGGTGGGAGCGGGGCCCGACCATGTCTCGGCGTACGCGCTGATCGTGGAGGAGGGCACGGGACTGGCGCGGCGGATCCGGCGCGGCGAGGTCCCGATGACGGACGACGACGAGCACGCGGACCGGTATCTGATCGCGGACGAGGTCCTGGCGGAGGCGGGCTTCTCCTGGTACGAGGTGTCCAACTGGGCCACCTCGGAGGCGGCCCGCTGTCTGCACAACGAGCTGTACTGGCGCGGCGCGGACTGGTGGGGCGCGGGTCCCGGCGCCCACAGTCATATGGGCGGGGTGCGCTGGTGGAACGTGAAGCATCCGGGGGCGTACGCGGCGGCGCTGGCGGAGGGCCGCTCGCCCGGCGCGGGCCGGGAGATCCTCTCCGAGGAGGACCGCCGGGTGGAACGCGTCCTGCTGGAGCTGCGTCTGTCCGCCGGCTGCGAGCTGTCCCTCCTGCGCCCGGACGGTCTGACCGCCTCGCGCCGGGCCCTGGCCGACGGCCTGCTGGAGCCGCTCCCGTACGAGCGGGGCCGGGCGGTCCTGACGCTACGGGGCCGCCTCCTGGCGGACGCGGTGGTCAGGGACCTGGTGGACTGACCGGCTGGACTGACCGGCGCGGACCGAGCGCCCGCGATCGGCAGTACGTACTGCTCACCGAAACGTACTGCTCACCGAACCGGCCGGCGGCGGGGAGGCCGCCGATCACCGGGCGAGGCGGACCGGACAGGGCCTGGTCCGGCGACCCCGTCCCCCGGATCTGCTCGGTGCCGGCGGATCCGCTCGGCGCCGAGCCGGACACCTCGGAGTCCGGGACGCTTCACCCGGTCAGGCGTCACCGCCGGCCGTGACGAAGTCGATCAGTTCCTCCACCCGGCCCAGCAGCGCGGGCTCCAGGTCTCTGAAGGTCCGTACCCGGGACAGTACGTACTGCCACGCCGCCCCCGTGTTCTCCGGCCAGCCCAGCGCGCGGCAGACGCCCGTCTTCCAGTCCTCGCCCCTCGGGACCGAGGGCCACTCGGGGATGCCCACCGACGACGGCTTCACCGCCTCCCAGACGTCGATGTACGGGTGGCCCGCCACCAGGACGTCCGGGCCGGTCACCGCCGCGGCGATACGGGACTCCTTCGAGCCCGGCACGAGATGGTCGACCAGCACACCGAGCCGGGCGTCCGGCGCCGGGCCGAACTCGGCCACGACAGCCGGAAGATCGTCGATACCGCCCAGATACTCGACGACCACGCCCTCGACGCGCAGATCGTCGCCCCACACCTTCTCCACCAGTTCGGCGTCGTGCCGGCCCTCGACATAGATACGGCCGGCCCGCGCCACCCGCGCACGGGCCCCGGGCACGGCCACGGAGCCGGAGGCCGTACGGGTCGGGCGGGCCGGGCCCCCCGCCGTCGGGCGCACCAGGGTGACCACCCGCCCGTCCAGCAGGAACCCGCCGGGGACGAGCGGGAAGACCCGGTGCTTGCCGAACCGGTCCTCCAGCGTGACCGTCGGACCCTCCGCGGTCTTCTCGCAGCGGACCACCGCACCGCAGAATCCCGTCGACACCTCCTCGACCACCAGATCCGGATCCGGCTCCGCCGGGACCTCGGGCGCGGGCGTGGACTTCTTCCACGGAGGCGTCAGATCGGGGCTGTAGCTACGCATTCGCAAGACGATAGGCCGCACCGGCCGGTACGGCTACGACACCCCGAACCGCGCCGCCAGCGCGTCGCGTTGTGCCCGTACGAACGCCGCGTCCACCACCGCGCCGTGTCCCGGCACATACACCGCGTCCTCGCCCCCCAGCGTCAGCAGCCGGTCCAGGGCGGCCGGCCAGCGCCCCGGGACGGCGTCGGGGCCCGCCTGCGGCTCACCGGACTCCTCCACCAGATCGCCGCAGAAGACCACCGAGGTCGCGCCCGAAGCCCCCGCGACCCTGGTCGCCCCCGACGCCCCTGCCACCTCGGCCGCCCCCGAAGCCCCCGCCACCAGTACCGCCAAGTCGTGCGCCGTATGGCCGGGCCCCGCGTTCACCAGCACCGCCCGGCGCCCGCCGCCCAGTTCCAGGGTGAGCAGCCCCGACACCTCGTGCCGGGGTGCCACCAGCCCGTCCACCGCCCTCGCCGTCTCCTCCGCGTCCGCCCCGAGCCGTACGGCCTCCTCGAACAGGCCCGACATACCCGACATGACGGCTGGATCGGACAGGCCGGACAGGCCGGACGGGCCGGACGGGCCCGAGCCGCCCGCCGTCAGCAGCCGCGCCATGCCCACCGCCCCGTACACCTCCGCCCCCGGGAACGCGGCCGTCCCCAGCACATGGTCGAAGTGCGGGTGGCTGAGTGCGATATGCGTCACGTGCCGGCCGCCGCCCAGCAGGGCCCGTACCCCGGCGGCGAGTTCGGCGCCCTCACGGACCGTCGAGCCCGTGTCGTACAGCAGGACGGCGTCCGTGCCCACGACCAGTCCGGCCGTCGCGTCCCACCCCGGCAGCCGTCGCCGCCCCACTCCCGGGGCCAGCCGCTCCCACCCGTGTTCTTCCCAACAGACGTCCATACCAGGACGCTACGGGACGGTACGGAAACGGCGCCGCCACCGATACGCCGGATCGGGCGGTACCGTGTTCGGCCGCTCTTGCTCCGGGTGTACCCCACGGCCGTACACTTACGGGGGGAGTATTGGCACTCCCCGTGAGCGAGTGCCAAGAAGAGTGTCAAGAAGTTGCCAAGAAGTGAGTAGCAGGACCGGAACGACCGCGGAACGGCCCGGCACGACGACCAGAGCTGGAGGTGTGCGCCATGCTCAGCGAACGCAGACTCGAGGTGCTGCGCGCCATCGTCCAGGACTATGTCGGCACCGAGGAGCCCGTCGGCTCCAAGGCGCTCACCGAGCGCCACAAGCTCGGTGTCTCACCGGCGACCGTCCGCAATGACATGGCGGTGCTGGAGGACGAGGGCTTCATCGCCCAGCCGCACACCAGCGCGGGACGCATCCCGACCGACAAGGGCTACCGGCTCTTCGTCGACAAGCTGGCCGGTGTCAAGCCGCTGTCCTCGCCGGAGCGCCGTGCCATCCAGAACTTCCTGGACGGCGCCGTCGACCTCGACGACGTCGTGGGCCGTACGGTCCGGCTGCTGGCGCAGCTCACCCGGCAGGTCGCCGTCGTCCAGTACCCCTCGCTGACCCGCTCGACGGTGCGGCACGTGGAGCTGCTGGCGCTCGCGCCCGCCCGGCTGATGCTCGTCCTGATCACGGACACGGGACGGGTCGAGCAGCGCATGGTCGACGCTCCCGCGCCCTTCGGTGAGACCTCGCTCGCGGATCTCCGGGCGCGGCTCAACAGCCGGATCGTAGGACGCCGCTTCGCGGATGTCCCGCAGCTCGTGCAGGACCTGCCCGACTCCTTCGAGCAGGAGGACCGCGGTGTGGTGTCCACCGTGCTCGCGACCCTGCTCGAAACCCTGGTCGAGGAGACCGAGGAGCGGCTGATGATCGGCGGTACGGCCAACATCACCCGTTTCGGACACGACTTCCCCCTGACCATCCGGCCGGTGCTGGAGGCGCTGGAGGAGCATGTGGTGCTCCTCAAGCTGCTCGGCGAGGCCAAGGATCCCGGCATGACCGTACGTATCGGGCACGAGAACGCCCATGAGGGCCTCAACTCCACGTCCGTCGTCGCGGTCGGCTACGGTTCGGGCGACGAGGCAGTCGCCAAACTCGGCGTGGTCGGACCGACCCGCATGGACTACCCCGGAACGATGGGAGCGGTACGCGCAGTGGCACGTTACGTCGGACAGATCCTGGCGGAGTCGTAAGTGGCCACGGACTATTACGCCGTACTCGGCGTACGCCGCGACGCATCTCAGGACGAGATCAAGAAGGCATTCCGGCGGCTCGCGCGCGAGCTGCATCCGGATGTCAATCCCGATCCCAAGACGCAGGAGCGCTTCAAGGAGATCAACGCCGCGTACGAGGTGCTGTCGGACCCGCAGAAGAAACAGGTCTACGACCTCGGCGGGGACCCCCTCTCGGCGAACGGGGGCGGGGGCGCCGGCGGCTTCGGGGCCGGTGGCTTCGGCAACTTCTCGGACATCATGGACGCGTTCTTCGGCACGGCGTCGCAGCGCGGCCCCAGATCGCGGACGCGGCGCGGCCAGGACGCGATGATCCGGCTGGAGATCGACCTCAACGAGGCGGCCTTCGGTACGACGAAGGACATCCAGGTCGACACGGCCGTCGTCTGTACGACCTGTTCCGGCGAGGGCGCGGCGCCCGGCACCTCGGCGCAGACCTGTGACATGTGCCGTGGCCGTGGCGAGGTCTCGCAGGTCACCCGGTCCTTCCTGGGCCAGGTCATGACCTCGCGGCCGTGCCCGCAGTGCCAGGGCTTCGGTACGGTCGTGCCGACACCGTGCCCCGAGTGCGCGGGCGACGGGCGTATCCGCTCCCGCCGTACGCTCACGGTCAAGATCCCGGCCGGTGTCGACAACGGCACCCGCATCCAGCTCGCGGGTGAGGGCGAGGTCGGCCCCGGCGGCGGTCCCGCCGGTGATCTGTACGTCGAGATCCATGAGCTGGCGCACTCGGTGTTCCAGCGGCGCGGCGACGATCTGCACTGCACGGTCACCATCCCGATGACGGCGGCGTCGCTGGGCACGAAGTGCCCGCTGGAGACGCTGGACGGGATGGAGGAGATCGACGTGCGGCCGGGCACGCAGTCGGGCCAGTCGATCCCGCTGCACGGCCGGGGTATCACGCATCTGCGCGGTGGCGGCCGGGGCGATCTGATCGTGCATGTCGAGGTGATGACCCCGTCGAAGCTGGACCCGGAGCAGGAGCGGCTGCTGCGCGAACTGGCGAAGCTGCGCGGCGAGGAGCGCCCCACGGGCCAGTTCCAGCCGGGTCAGCAGGGTCTGTTCTCGCGGTTGAAGGACGCGTTCAACGGCCGGTAGGCCGGTGGCTGGTGGGCGGTTTGCCGGGCCGGGGGTCCGGGGGTGGTCCCCCGGGTGGTGCTGTCAGCCGGGTCGGCGGGGTCTGTTCTCGCGACTGAAGGACACGTTCAACGGGCGGTAGGCCAACGGCCGGCGGGATCTGTTCTCGCGGCTGAAGGACACGTCCAGCGCCGACGGGTTGTTGTGGGCCGGCGTTCAGGGATTTCTCTGGACGTCGGCCTTTTTGCGCGGCCTTTTCAGCGGCCCCGCCAGGTGCGGCACCGATTCGGAGCTGTCACGGAGGGCATGGCACCATGCCTCCATGTCCTCCGCACTGACCGATCTCTGCCGGTATCCGATCGTGCAGGCCCCCATGGCGGGCGGCGCCTCCTGCCCCCAGCTCGCCGCGGCTGTCTGCGAGGCCGGCGGTCTCGGGTTCCTCGCCGCCGGGTACAAGACGGCGGACGGTATGTACGAAGAGGTCAAACAGCTGCGCGGGCTGACCGGTCAGCCCTTCGGGATCAATCTCTTCATGCCGCAGCAGCACAGCGCCGACCGCGCGACCATCGAGGTCTACCGCAATCAGCTCGCCGGTGAGGCGACCTGGTACGAGACACCGCTCGGCGATCCCGAGGCCGGACGGGACGACGGCTATGAGGCCAAGCTCGCGATCCTGCTCGACGACCCGGTGCCGGTCGTCTCCTTCACCTTCGGGTGCCCGACCAGGTCCACCCTGGACGCCCTGGCCCGCGCCGGAACGTACACCGTGGTCACGGTGACCACACCCGAGGAGGCGCAGACCGCGCAGTGGTCGGGCGCCGACGCCGTCTGTGTCCAGGGCGTCGAGGCCGGCGGACACCAGGGCACCCACCGCGACGACCCCGCCGTCGACGGCGCGGGCATAGGACTGCTCTCGCTGATCGCCCAGGTCAAGGAGGCCGTACAGCTTCCGATCGTCGCCGCGGGCGGGCTGATGCGCGGCGGCCAGATCGCGGCGGCGCTCGCGGCCGGCGCGGACGCGGCGCAGCTCGGTACGGCGTTTCTGGTGTGCCCCGAGTCCGGCGCGAACGTACTGCACAAACAAGCCATGACCAACCCGCTGTTCGTACGGACCGAGCTGACCCGGGCGTTCTCCGGCCGGCCCGCCCGTGGTCTGGTCAACCGCTTCATGCGCGAGCACGGCCCGTACGCCCCGGCCGCCTACCCCGAGGTGCACCATCTCACCTCCGGACTGCGCAAGGCCGCGGCCCGGGTGGGCGATCCGCAGGGGATGGCGCTCTGGGCGGGACAGGGCCACCGGATGGCCCGTGAACTGCCCGCCGGCCAGCTCGTCGAGGTGCTGGAGGCCGAACTCGAAGCGACCCGCGCCTCGTTGGCCACCGGCCTGGGCAATGGCCTCGGCAACGGCCAGGGCAGCGGTGTGGGCACCGCCTCGTGACCGCTCCGGTCTTCGTCGTCGAGGACGGCGTACTGCGCGTGGGCACGGTCACGCTCGACGGTGCCGAGGGGCGTCACGCCGTCTCCGTAAGGAGGCTGCGCGTCGGCGAGGAGATCGTACTGACCGACGGCGCGGGCACCGGCGCGTACGGGACGGTCGCCGCCGTCGAGGGCAAGGACCGGCTGGACGTGGCGGTCACGGAGGTACGGACCGAGGCGGAGCCCTCGCCCGGGATCACGGTCGTCCAGGCGCTGCCCAAGGGCGACCGCGGGGAACTGGCCGTCGAGACGATGACCGAGACCGGCGTCGACACGATCGTGCCGTGGCAGGCCGCGCGCTGCGTCACCCAGTGGAAGGGCGAGCGGGGCGCCAGATCACTGGCCAGATGGCGGGCCACGGCGCGTGAGGCGGGCAAGCAGTCGCGCAGGCTCCGCTTTCCCGAGGTCACCGGCCCCATGACCGACAAGCAGGTCGCGGCGCTGCTCGCGGACGCGGACTTCGCCGCCGTCCTGCACGAGGAGGGCAGCGAACCGCTGGCCACCGCGCCGCTGCCCGCCGATGGCCGGATCGTGCTGGTCGTCGGGCCCGAAGGGGGCGTGTCCCCGGAGGAGTTGGCGGCGTTCGCGGCGGCGGGTGCGAAGCCGTACCGCCTGGGCCGTACCGTACTGCGCACCTCAACCGCCGGGACGGCGGCCACAGCCCTGCTGCTCGGCCGCACCGGTCGCTGGTCCTGAGACCTCCGGGGCATCCGAGGCAGACGCGCGGGGTCTCCGAGGCGTCCGAGACGTCTGAGGCGTACGGGGCCGGATCCGGGTCCGTACGAAGGAACATGCTGCTCAACGCCGTGCGGCGCCGTTCAACCATCGCGGCCCGTACTCGCCACCCGCTGGACAGCGGCCCACCGCCGCTTCGTAGGCTGGCGGCATGTCCGACGAGTCTCCGCTGATCCGGAGCCTGCGCGCCGCCGTGGCCGCGGCTCCCGACGATGTGCCGCTACGGCTCCATCTCGCCGAGCTGCTGCTCGGCGCGGGACACACGGAGGAGGCGGTCACCGAGGCGGCCGTCGTGCTTCAGCGGGCGCCGGGGGACGCCGACGCGCGGGCGCTGATGATGCGCGCGATGGGAGCGCCGGCCACTCCAGAAGCCCCCGCTGCTCCCGGTGCCCCCGCTGCTCCCCTGGCTCCGGCGGCTCCCGTGGAGACTCCGGCCCCCGTGGCCCCGGCGGTCCCCGTGGCCCCTGCGGTCCCCGCGGAGACGGACGTTCCGCGTCAACCCCCCTCCGAACCGGGCGGATTCGACTGGACCGCGGCCGAGCGGCAGATCGAGGACGCCGTCCCGCCCCGCTTCGTCACCTCCGACAGCGCCGCGGACTCCCCGGCCCCCGAGGCTCCGCTCGCGGCCGACGGCGGCGGCGACGCCGGCTCCGTCCCCGCCTGGGACATCGACGCGCCCGGGTCCGTCAGCCTCGCCGATGTCGGCGGGATGCGGGAGGTCAAGGACCGCCTCGAAGCCGCCTTCCTCGCCCCCATGCGCAACCCCGAACTGCGCAGGCTGTTCGGCAAGAGCCTGCGCGGCGGACTGCTTCTGTACGGTCCTCCCGGCTGCGGGAAGACGTTCATCGCGCGGGCCGTCGCGGGCGAACTGGGCGCCGGATTCCTGTCCGTGTCGGTCAACGACGTACTGGACATGTGGATCGGCAACTCCGAGCGCAATATGCACGAGGTGTTCGAGACCGCCCGCCGTCAGGCGCCCTGCGTGGTCTTCCTGGACGAACTGGACGCGCTGGGCGCCAAGCGGAGCCGTACGCACCACAGCGGGATGCGCAACACCGTGAACCAGCTCCTCACCGAACTCGACGGTGTGGACGCCGCCAACGAGGGCGTGTTCGTGCTCGCCGCCACCAATGTCCCCTGGGACGTGGACATCGCGCTGCGCAGGCCCGGCCGGCTCGACCGTACGCTGCTCGTCCTGCCGCCCGACGCGCCCGCCCGCGAGGCGATCCTCCGGTACCACCTGCGCGACCGGCCCATCGAATCCGTCGACCTGGGCAGACTGGTGAAGGTCACCGAGGACTTCTCCGGCGCCGATCTCGCCCATCTCTGCGACTCCGCCGCGGAGAGCGCGCTGCTCGACTCGGCCCGTACGGGCACGGTCCGCATGATCAATATGAAGGACCTGCTCGCGGCGGCCAAGGAGCTACGGCCGTCCACGGAGCCCTGGTTCGCGGCGGCCCGCAATGTCGCCATGTTCGCCAACGACGGCGGTATGTACGACGATCTCCTCGCCTATCTGAAGAAGAAGCGGAAGCTGTGACCGCCGGCCGCCCCGGCTTCGGCCGCCCCGGCTTCGGCCGCCCCGGCTTCGGCCGCCCCGGCTTCGGCCGTCTCCGGTGAGCGAGGCGCTGAAGCGGGCCGACGCGCTCCATGAGATGGGCCGTTACGAGCAGGCCGCCGCCACCGTGTCCGCCCATCTCGCCGGTCGCCCCGACGACGCGCGCGCCTGGGTCCTGCTCGCCCGCTGCACCCACGCGCTCGGCGACCGCGCCGAGGCGCTGCGCGCGGTGGACGAGGCGCTGCGCGCCGACCCGCACCGGCTCTCCGCCTGGATCGTGCGCGCCGAACTGCTCACCGGCGCGCGCCGGTACACCGAGGCCGAGGCGGCGGCCCGCGAGTCGATCCGGCTCGCACCGCACTTCTGGGGCGCGTACCAGGCGCTCGCCTGGGTTCTCGACCGCTCCGGCGACCGCTCCCGCCGCCAGGAGGCGTACGCCGTCGCCCGGCAGGCCGCCGAACTCGCCCCGGAGCACGACTCCGCGCACTTCCTCGTCGGGGTCACCGCCCACCGGCTGCGTGATTTCCAGACCGCCGAACTCGCCTACCGCACCGCGCTGCGTCTCAACCCGCAGAGCAGCGAGGCGCACAACAACCTGGCGATGCTGAGCATGGGCCACCGATGGCGGCGGCGCGGCGCGTGGGCCGCCGCGGCGGAGGGCTTCGCCACGGCGGCGGCCCTCGACACGGCGGACCGGGACGCCCGGTTCAATCTGGAGTCCATGGCCTGGGGCGTGGCGGCGGGCGCCCGCTGGGTCGCGCTGGCCGGACTCGTCGTCTCCGTCCTCGGTACGGTCGGTCCGCGCACCGGTGACAGCGGCACCGGCGCCCTCGTCGCCCAGGGCATGGCGGCCACCGCGCTCGCGGCGCTCTGGGCGGGGTGGGGGCTGTGGATACGGCACCGGCTGCCCGCGCGGCTGCGCCGGCCGATGCTGCTGCTGGCCCGCCGCTGCCCGCCCGTGGTGGCGATGGGCGTGGCCGTCGGACTGCTGGGACTCCACTCGGCGGCCGTGGTCGCCCTGCCCGGGGCGGGCGCGGGCCTCGTCGGCGGACTGGGCGTGCCCCTGTTCTGGGGGATGCTCCTCACGTACTGGCTCAGCAGGGCGGCTCTCAACAGACGGCGGCCCGCGGACGGATAGCATGCGTCCATACCGAACGGATCACCGGCGGCGTCGAGGAGGACCGGATCATGGCCGGAGAACCACAGGCCGACTGCCTGTTCTGCAAGATCGTCTCGGGGGAGGTGCCGGCCACCGTCGTACGGGAGACGGAGACCACCGTCGCCTTCCGTGACATCAATCCGCAGGCCCCGACCCATGTCCTGGTCATCCCCCGGTCGCACTACCCGGACGCGGGCGCCCTCGCCACGGCCGAGCCGGGCGTCGCCGCCGACGTGCTGCGCGAGGCGGCGGCGGTCGCCGTCGAGGACAGGACCGACGGCAGCGGCTACCGGATCGTCTTCAACACGGGCGCCGGGGCCGGTCAGACCGTCTTCCACGCCCATGCCCATGTGCTGGGCGGCCGCGGCTTCAACTGGCCTCCCGGGTAGGCGTCTTGTCCGTACGAGAACTGGTCGTGCTCGGCACCGCCAGCCAGGTGCCCACCCGCCACCGCAACCACAACGGCTATCTGCTGCGGTGGGACGGCGCGGGAGTGCTCTTCGACCCGGGCGAGGGCACCCAGCGCCAGATGCTGCGCGCCGGGGTCGCCGCGCACGACATCGACCGGATCTGTGTCACGCACTTCCACGGTGATCACTCGCTCGGACTGGCCGGGGTCATCCAGCGGATCAATCTCGACCGGGTGCCGCATCCGGTCACCGCGCACTACCCGGCGAGCGGACAGCACTTCTTCGAGCGGCTGCGGTACGCGACTGCCTACCGTGAGACCGTCGCGCTGACCGAGGCGCCGGTCACCGGTGACGGGGTGCTCGCGCGGACCCGCGCGTACACGCTGGAGGCGCACCGGCTCTCCCACCCCGTCGAGTCGTACGGCTACCGGCTCGTCGAGCCGGACGGGCGGCGGATGCTCCCGGCGCTGCTGGCCGAGCACGGTATCGCGGGCGCCGATGTGGGCCGTCTCCAGCGCGAGGGCTCCCTGAACGGTGTCACCCTCGACGACGTCAGCGAGACGCGCAGGGGCCAGCGGTTCGCCTTCGTCATGGACACCCGGCTCTGCGCGGGGGTGCGCACGCTGGCCGAGGGGTGCGATCTGCTGGTCATCGAGTCGACGTTCCTGGACGAGGACGAGCGGCTGGCGACCGAGCACGGTCATCTCACGGCGGGCCAGGCGGGACGGGCGGCGCACGAGGCCGGCGTACGGCATCTCGTACTGACGCACTTCTCGCAGCGCTACACCGATCCCGACGAGTTCGAGCGGCAGGCACGCGCGGCCGGGTTCGACGGTGAACTGACCGTCGCCGCCGATCTGGTACGGGTGCCGCTGCCCAAGCGATCCGGCTGACGGCAAGACCGGTCATGAATCGATCGATTTTTGATTGATCACTGATCAAGTTCTGACTGAATGCGACGCGATGTCGAACTGAAGCGAACATGGCCCTGATGGGGATCCCGAGCGTCCGCCCCGGCGGCGAGGATCGGGCAGACTGTCCGGATCCGCACGCGATCGGGAGCACGCCGTGATCACACCCAATGGAGACCCGCTGGAACACACCGCGGAACACGCCGCGCATGCCGCCGCGCATGTCGATCCGCTGGGCGCGCTGCGCGCCCCGGACGACCCGGCCTGCGATGTCTATCTGACGGGCACGGTCTTCCTCGACATCATCTTCACCGGCCTGGACAGCGCGCCCGTACGCGGTACGGAGTCCTGGGCACGCGGTATGGGATCGAGCCCAGGCGGGATCGCCAACATGGCCACCGCGCTCGCCCGGCTCGGACTGCACACCTCGCTCGCGGCGGCCTTCGGCGACGACCACTACGGCGAGTACTGCTGGGACGCGCTGGCGCAGGGCGAGGGCATCGATCTGTCCCGCTCCCGCACCGTCCCCGGCTGGCACTCGCCCGTCACGGTCTCCATGGCGTACGAGGGCGAGCGGACGATGGTCTCGCACGGCCACGAGGCCCCGCCGCCCGAAGGCGCCCTCCCGGAATGCCCGCCCCGCGCGCGGGCCGCAGTCGCCGCGCTCACCCCGGGCCGCCGCGACGAGTGGATCGCCCGCGCCGTCCGCCACGGGGCGCGGATCTTCGCCGATGTCGGCTGGGACGAGTCCGGCCGCTGGGATCTGGCCGGACTGGCCGATCTGGAGCACTGCGAGGCCTTCCTGCCCAACGCCGAGGAGGCCATGCGCTACACCCGTACCGACTGCCCCAAGGCAGCCGCGCGGATACTCGCCGAGCGGGTGCCGGTCGCTGTCGTCACGCTGGGCGCGGACGGGGCGTACGCCGTGGACGGCGCCACCGGCGAGACCGCCGAGGTCCCGGCCATCGCGGTGGAGGCCCTGGATCCGACGGGCGCGGGCGACGTCTTCGTGGCGGGCTATGTCACCGGCACGCTCGCCGGCTGGCCGCTCGCGGACCGGCTGGCCTTCGCCGGGCTGACCGCCGCGCTCTCGGTCCAGGAGTTCGGCGGCTCGCTCTCCGCGCCCGGCTGGTCGGAGGTCGCGACCTGGTGGCAGTACGTACAGGCCTGCCCGGACCAGGACCCGGCGGGGCTGCGGCGCTATGCCTTCCTGGAGGAGCTGCTGCCCGCGCCGAGCAGGCCGTGGCCGCTGCGCAGGGCCGTACCGACCATCGGCTTCGGCCGCTCGGGCTGAGCCGGGGCCGCCGTCCCGGAGGCGACGCGGAGGCGACGCGAAGGCACGCCGCGCCGACGCGTACCGCCCGCCCGGCCCGGCCCGCACCGCCGCTCCGCCCGGCGCGTACCGCAAGGTTCGGAAACGGCACAGGTAAAAGCCCTGGGGCTTGTCAGTGCGGAGCCGTACGCTGGTACCTCAGAGGTTGTCGAGCGGCGAGAACCCTGCAACGGGAGGTATGCGCAGGCCACAGAGCCGGCCCATGACTCAGACACCTACAGCCCGGACCCCCGCGGAGGGGCAGGCACGTACCCACTTCACCGTCCCCGCCAATCACCCCATGGTGACGGTCCTGGGCTCGGGCGACTCCCTGCTCCGCGTGATCGAGAAGGCGTTCCCGGCCGCGGACATCCATGTCCGGGGCAACGAGATCAGTACGAGCGGCAGCGCGGCGGATGTCGCGCTCGTCCAGCGCCTGTTCGACGAGATGATGCTGGTGCTCCGCACCGGTCAGCCGATGACGGAGGACGCAGTGGAACGTTCCATCGCCATGCTCAGGGCGAGCGAGAACGGCGGTGCGGACGGCCCCGAGACCCCCGCCGAGGTGCTCACCCAGAACATCCTGTCCAGCCGGGGCCGGACCATCCGCCCCAAGACCCTGAACCAGAAGCGGTATGTCGACGCGATCGACCATCACACGATCGTCTTCGGCATCGGTCCCGCCGGTACGGGCAAGACTTATCTCGCCATGGCCAAGGCGGTCCAGGCCCTCCTGGCCAAGCAGGTCAACCGGATCATCCTGACCAGGCCCGCCGTCGAGGCGGGTGAGCGGCTCGGCTTCCTGCCCGGGACGCTCTACGAGAAGATCGACCCGTATCTGCGCCCGCTCTACGACGCACTGCACGACATGCTCGACCCCGACTCGATCCCGCGGCTGATGGCGGCGGGCACGATCGAGGTCGCGCCGCTGGCGTACATGCGCGGCCGCACGCTCAACGACGCGTTCATCATCCTCGACGAGGCCCAGAACACCAGCCCCGAGCAGATGAAGATGTTCCTGACCCGGCTCGGGTTCGAATCGAAGATAGTCATCACAGGTGACATCACCCAGGTCGACCTTCCCGGCGGCACGAAGAGCGGTCTGCGCCAGGTCCAGGACATCCTGGAAGGCGTGGACGATGTGCACTTCTCCCGTCTCACCTCGCAGGATGTCGTACGGCACAAGCTCGTCGGCCGTATCGTCGACGCGTACGAGCAGTACGACAGCCGCAACGACGGCCGAAACGGGAAGTAGAACAAGAGCGCACCATGTCGATCGACGTCAACAACGAGTCAGGCACCGAGGTCGACGAGCAGGCGATCCTCGATGTCGCCCGCTACGCGCTCACCCGGATGCGCATCCACCCGCTCTCCGAGTTGTCGGTGATCGTCGTGGACGAGGCGGCCATGGAGCAGCTCCACATCCAGTGGATGGATCTGCCGGGTCCGACGGATGTCATGTCCTTCCCGATGGACGAGCTGCGTCCGCCGGTCAAGGACGACGAGGAGCCCCCGCAGGGGCTCCTCGGTGACATCGTCCTCTGCCCGGAGGTCGCGAAGAAGCAGGGCGAGGAAGCCCCGACGCGGCACACCATGGACGAGGAGCTCCAGCTCCTCACCGTCCACGGTGTGCTGCATCTCCTCGGTTACGACCATGAGGTGCCGGACGAGAAGGCCGAGATGTTCGGCCTCCAGGCGGCGATCGTCGACGGCTGGCGATCCGAACAGGGGCTCACGGGTCCGTCCCCCGCGCCCACCGTCTCGTGACCGCGCAACTGATCGTCGGAGCGGTCGCCCTGGTCGTCGTCGCCTGGCTGGCGGCGTCGGCCGAGGCGGGCCTCGCCCGGGTCTCCAGCTTCCGGGCGGCCGAGGCCGTCCGCTCGGGGCGGCGCGGCGCGGCCAAGCTGGAGCAGGTCGCCGCCGATCCGACGCGCTATCTGAATGTGGCCCTGCTCGTCCGGGTCGCCTGTGAGATGGCGGCCGGGGTGCTGGTCACCTATGTCTGTCTCAACGAGTTCGAGGAGACCTGGTCGGCGCTGGTCGTCGCGATCGGGGTGATGGTCCTCGTCTCGTATGTCGCGGTGGGTGTCTCCCCGCGCACCATCGGGCGCCAGCATCCGCTGAACACGGCGACGGCCTCGGCGTATGTGCTGCTGCCGCTCGCCAGGATCATGGGCCCGATCCCGCAGCTGCTGATCCTCCTCGGCAACGCCCTCACCCCGGGCAAGGGTTTCCGCAAGGGACCGTTCGCCAGTGAGGCGGAGCTGCGGGCCCTGGTCGACCTCGCCGAGCAGGAGTCCCTCATCGAGGACGACGAGCGCCGGATGGTCCACTCCGTCTTCGAGCTGGGCGACACCCTCGTACGGGAAGTCATGGTCCCGCGCACAGACCTGGTCTGTATCGAGCGGTACAAGACGATCCGGCAGGCGCTGACCCTGGCCCTGCGCTCCGGCTTCTCCCGGATCCCGGTGACCGGTGAGAACGAGGACGACATAGTCGGCATCGTGTATCTCAAGGACCTGGTCAGAAAGACCCATATCAACCGGGACTCCGAGAGCGATCTGGTCTCCACGGCGATGCGTCCCGCCGCCTTCGTCCCCGACACCAAGAACGCCGGCGATCTGCTCCGCGAGATGCAGCAGGAGCGCAGCCATGTCGCGGTCGTCATCGACGAGTACGGCGGCACGGCCGGCATCGTCACGATCGAGGACATCCTGGAGGAGATCGTCGGCGAGATCACCGACGAGTACGACCGTGAGCTGCCGCCGGTCGAGGAGATCGGTGACGGCTCCTACCGGGTCACGGCCCGGCTCGACATCGGTGATCTCGGTGAGCTGTTCGGGTTCGACGAGTACGACGACGAGGATGTGGAGACGGTCGGCGGACTGCTGGCCAAGGCGCTGGGCCGGGTCCCGATCGCCGGGGCGAGCGCCGAGGTCGAGCTGCCCGACGGGCGCGGCCTGCGGCTGACGGCGGAGTCCCCGGCCGGCCGCCGCAACAAGATCGTCACCGTCCTGGTGGAGCCGGTGCGCAAGGAGGAGCCCGCCGCGTGACACCGGAGGACGCATGACCTCGGAGGGCGCGTGACACCGGAGGAGCTGAAGGCCTTGTGCCTGGGGCTGAACGGGACGTCCGAGGACGTCCCGTTCCCACGCAGCCCCGGTCTCACGGTCTTCCGGGTGGGCGGCAGGATCTTCGCGTTCTGCGCGCTGGAGGAACGGCCGCTGACGATCGCCCTCAAGTGCGATCCGGAGGAGGCGATCCGGCTGCGCGAGACGCATACCGCGATCGTCCCCGGCTGGCATCTCAACAAGCGCCACTGGAACACGGTGACGGTCGGGGAACTGCCCGCGCGGATGGTGCGGGAGCTGATCGAGGACTCGTACGACCTGGTGGTGGCCGGTCTGCCGAGGGCGGAGCGCCTGCGGCTCGACCGGCCCTGAGGGAGCCCGGCAGCTCAGGCGGCGGTCAGGACCGCGGCGTCCGCCGGGTGGTACGGAGCCCGGCCGCCACCAGCAGCGCCGCCACGACCACGATCGCCGCGTCCACGGCCAGGACGAGCCGTACCCCGTCGTAGAGCACGCTCTGAGCCGCCGCGACCGCGCCCAGCAGCGGGATACCGACCGTGATGCCGATCTGCTGGGTCGTGGTCACCAGACCCGTCGCGAGCCCCTGCTCCTTGTCCGGGACACCCGAGGTCACCGTCAGTCCGTACGAGATGACCGCGACGAGATGGCACATGCTCGCCAGCGAGACACCCACGGTCGCCAGCACGACTCCCGAGCCGCTGCCCAGACCCAGCAGTGTCGCGGTGAACAGCCCCTGACCGAGCAGCGACACGGCCAGGGCGCGACGGGCACCGAAGCGGCCGATCAGCCGGACGGCCAGCGAGCCCGCCACCACGGACAGCACACCCTGGAGCCCGAAGACCAGACCGGTCTCGAAGGCGGACAGCCCGAGCGAGTCCTGGAGATAGAGGGTGAGGACGAAGACCACCGTGCTCATCATCGAGAAGGTGACCAGACCGCCCAGATTGCCGAATGCCACGGTGCGCCTGCGCAGCATGGGCAGGGAGACCAGCGGAGCGGCACTGCGCGACTCGACCAGGGCGAAGGCCACCAGCAGCGCGACGCCCGCGATCAGGGTCACCAGCACATCGGCGCCGCCGAAACCGTGGTCGGCGGCGGTGGACAGCGCGTAGATCACGGCCAGCAGCCCGCCCGTGACGGTCACCGCGCCCGGGATGTCGAGCCGTGGACGGTCGGGGGTACGGGACTCGGGCAGCAGGCCGGGCGCCAGCGCGAGCACGATGAGCGCGGCGACGGCGAGCAGTCCCATCGTGGAGCGCCAGCCCAGTGTGTCGGTCAGCACACCGCCCAGCACCATGCCGATGGTGAAACCGAGCGAGAGCAGGGTGCCGCTGATGCCCAGTGCCCGGTCGCGTCGCGGCCCCTCCGGGAAGGTGGTGGTCAGCAGTGACATCCCGGTCGGGACGATCATGGCGGCGCCCAGCCCCTGGAGCGCGCGCCCGGCCAGGAAGACCGCCGGGTTCCAGGCCAGGGTGGCCACCAGCGAGGCCGCGCCGAAGAGCGCGAGACCGGTGAGGAACAGCCGGCGCCGGCCGTAGAGATCGGCGATCCGGCCGAAGAGCAGCAGAAAGCCGCCGGACGGCAACGCGAAGGCCGTGACCGCCCATTGCAGCGCGGACCGGCTCATCCCGAGATCCGCGCCGAGGACGGGCAGGGCCACATTCAGTACGGAGAAGTCGAGCGCCACCATGAACTGGGCGGCGCACAGCACCATGAGGATCAGCCTGGCCCGGCCGGTGAGCCGCGCGGGAGCGGACGCGGGGCCGGACCCGGGGGTGGGCGCGGGGCCGGACCCGGGGGCGGGTACGGGGGCCGAGGCGGGTTCAAGCGTGCCGGGGTCATGAACCGTGCCGGGCGGACCGGTGTCGGAGGAACCGGTGGTGGAGGTCTCGAATGCCATGCCCGACAGCCTGGGGCGGCAGGAATAGGCGTGGGGAGCGGGAACTTATCCTGTTGGCGGCACCACCAGGCGGGCCGGCGAGGGCAGTTGGGCTGGGCGGTTCGGCAGGGGGGTTCCAGATGGCCACGCGGACCGGGCGGACCGGGGGGACCGGGCAGACCGGAAAGGCGCACCGCCTCAGCGAACTGCGGGAGTTCCTGATGAGCAGACGCGCCCGGGTCAGCCCGGCCGAGGCGGGCCTGCCGGACGGCGGCGCCCGGCGCCGTACCCCGGGGCTGCGGCGCGAGGAGGTGGCCGTCCTCGCGGGCGTCGGCGTCTCCTGGTACCAGTGGCTGGAACAGGGCCGGGACATCACCGTCTCGCCGCAGGTCCTGGACTCGGTGGCGCGGGTCCTCAGACTCAGCGGCACCGAACGGCGCCATCTGTATGTGCTGGCGGGGCTCAACCCGCCCCCGCCGGAGGTGGATCCGGCGGCGCTCGGTATGTGCACCGGGCTGCGGCGGCTGATCGACGCCTGGATGCCGTACCCCGCGCACATCATGGACGGCTACTGGAACGTGATCATGTACAACGACGCGGCCTCGGCGGTCCACGGTCTGCGGCCCGGGTTCTCCCGGAACTGCCTGATCAATTTCTTTACCGATCCGATCTACCGCGCACGGATCACGCACTGGGAGGAGATCGCGCCGCGGATCGTCGCCCAGTTCCGCGCCGCGTACTCGGAGCGTCCCGACGACGAGGGGTTCCAGGCGCTGGTGCGGGAGGCGAAGGAGCGCAGCGACGAATTCGCCTGCCTGTGGGACCGGCGGGACATCGCGCCCGCCGGACAGGTGCGCGAGGAACTGGAGAACCCGCTGGTCGGCACCCTGCTGCTGGAGTCCACCCAGCTCCGGGTGCCGGCCAGGCCCGATCTGGTGATCATGCTGCACACCCCGCTGCCGGAGGCGGACACGGCGGCGAAGCTGGAGTGGCTGGCGTCGCCGGAGGGCCGGCACGGCTCGCTGTACCCGGTCGCGGGCTGACCAGGCCCTGTCCGGCGCACCGGACCCGCTGCCTATGCTCGGCACATGACTGAGAGCACCGATCCCGGCACCGGCCTCGGCCCCGAGGACCGCAAGATCATCACCCTGGCCCGGAGCGCCCGTGCCCGTAACGGCGTACCGGAGGGCGCGGCCGTACGGGACGAGACCGGGCGTACGTATGTCGCCGGCACCGTGGAACTGGACTCCCTCAGGCTCAGCGCGCTGCGCACCGCCGTCGCGATGGCCGTGGCCAGCGGTGCGAACTCACTGGAGGCGGCGGCCGTGGTCACCGACGCGCAGACGCCGTCCGACGAGGACCTCGCGGCCGTGCGTGATCTGGGCGGCGTGGGGACCCCGGTCCTGGTGGCGGGCCCCGACGGCGCGCTGCGGGTGACCGTCGAGGCCGGCTGACCCGCGCGCGGCGCACCGGCCGGTGGCGGTCCGCCCACGGCCGTCGGGGACGCCCGGTGGTGACCGCCGTGGACGATCTGGTCGGCGCGGCGTGAACGATCGGGGAGAATGGGCGCCATGAGCGCTCGTACCTCCTCTCCCGAGACAGCCGAAGTCCCCCACCGGGCGGGCTTCGCCTGCTTCGTCGGCCGCCCCAACGCGGGCAAGTCCACCCTCACGAACGCTCTGGTCGGTCAGAAGGTGGCCATCACCTCGAACCGGCCGCAGACCACCCGGCACACCGTCCGTGGCATCGTGCACCGCCCCGAGGCCCAGCTCATCCTGGTCGACACCCCTGGGCTCCACAAGCCGCGCACCCTGCTCGGCGAGCGCCTGAACGATGTCGTACGGACGACCTGGGCCGAGGTCGACGTGATCGGTTTCTGTCTGCCCGCCGACCAGAAGCTCGGCCCCGGCGACCGGTTCATCGCCAAGGAACTGGCGGCCATCAAGAAGACGCCGAAGGTCGCCGTCGTCACCAAGACGGACCTCGTCGACTCCAAGACGCTCGCCGAGCAGCTCATCGCGATCGATCTGCTCGGCAAGGAGATCGGTCTGGAGTGGGCGGAGATCGTCCCGGTCTCGGCCGTCGGCGACAAGCAGGTCGGCCTGCTGGCGGACCTGCTGGTCCCCCTGCTCCCGGAGAGCCCCCCGCTCTACCCGGAGGGCGATCTCACCGACGAGCCCGAGCAGGTCATGGTGGCCGAGCTGATCCGCGAGGCCGCGCTGGAAGGCGTACGGGACGAACTCCCGCACTCGATCGCGGTCGTGGTCGAGGAGATGCTCCCGCGCGAGGACCGCCCGGCCGACAAGCCGCTCCTGGACATCCACGCGAACGTCTATATCGAGCGCCCCAGCCAGAAGGGCATCATCATCGGCCCGAAGGGCAAGCGCCTCAAGGAGGTCGGGACCAAGTCCCGCAAACACATCGAGGCCCTGCTCGGCACCCCGGTCTTCCTCGACCTCCATGTCAAGGTCGCCAAGGACTGGCAGCGCGACCCGAAGCAGCTCCGCAAACTCGGCTTCTGAACCGCGCGGCCCTGCCCCGCCCTGGCCGGACAGGGTTCAGGCGCCTTCCTTCAGGACGCGGGAGATCAGGGTGCGCTGGGCCTCGGAGAGGTGGGGGTCGGCGCAGTGGAACTCGTGGTCGTCGACGGTGATCCGGTAGCTGAAGCCGTCGGGCACCACGGGGGAGCGGGGGGTCCCGGTGGCGTCCGTCAGGGCCTGTTCCGCGAGTTCCCGCCAGACGGGGGTGTCGGGCAGGGACGAGGTGTCGACCTCGGCCCTGCGCTCGATGCCCGCGAAACCGCCCGTACGACGCACTTCGATACGCATGGCTCCTGTCTAGTGCCTGGAGGGCGGGCGCGGTAGCCGACGCTCCCGCGCCCCATGCCCTTCCCGTCATGCCCTTCACGCCGTGGGGACGCCGACCTGGGACCATGCCTTGACCACCGCCTCGTGCTCCGCCCCGTCCCCGAAGCGGGACCGCGCCGCCGCGACCGTCAGCCGGGCGAAGTCCGCGAAGTCCGCGTCGACGGCCAGTTCGCCCCCGGTCAGCACGTCGAACCAGATCCGCCCCGCCCGCTCCCACGCCTTTCCGCCGAGCCGCTCGGCGAGCAGATAGAACGCGTGGTTGGGGATGCCGGAGTTGATATGCACCCCGCCGTTGTCCTGGTTCGTCCGTACGTAGTCGTCCATGACGGCAGGCTGCGGGTCCTTGCCGAGCACATCGTCGTCGTACGCCGTGCCCGGCGCCTTCATGGAGCGCAGCGCGACGCCGGTGACGCGCGGCGCGAGCAGGCCCTGGCCGATCAGCCAGTCGGCCTGGTCGGCCGTCTGGTCCAGGGTGAACTGCTTGACCAGCGAGCCGAGAACGTCCGACATGGACTCGTTCAGGGCGCCGGACTGCCCGTAGTAGCTGAGATTGGCCGTGTACTGCGTGACCCCGTGGGCCAGCTCATGGCCGATCACATCGACCGGGATCGTGAAGTCCAGGAAGATCTCGCCGTCGCCGTCGCCGAAGACCATCTGCTCGCCGTCCCAGAAGGCGTTCGCGTACTCCCGGTCGTAGTGGACGCTGGCGGTCAGCGGCAGTCCCGCGCCGTCCAGGGAATCGCGGCCATATGCCTTCAGCAGCAGCTCGAAGGTGGCGCCGAGCCCGCTGTACGCGCGATTGACGGTGGCGTCCCTGCCGGGCTCGGCGCCCTCCCCGCGGACCTTCGTGCCCGGCAGGACGGTGCCGTGCCGGCAGTCGTGGATGGCGCGGTCCGGCTTTCCCGTCGGCTCGGCGGCCCGCGACGGCACGACGGCGCGGATCGCCGTCAGCCGGCGTCGCGTGCGCTGGGAGGAGTCGGCCTCCAGGGTGCGGCGGGCGGGCCCGGAGACGGCCGGATCGTCCGCACCCGCGAGCTTGTCGAGGACATGCGGCGGCACGATGGTGCAGAAAACGGGAGTGTTGGCGTCCATAGAGGCAATGTGGCACTCCGTGACGGCGATTGCACCCATCGCGAGCGAGGTTGCTGAAATGGAGTGATCTGTCGGGGTCCGGGGAATACCTTCGTGGATCGAGGAGAGGGCGGTTCCGGTTCCGCATGCTGATACGGACCGGCGAGGACCGTGCGGCTGGGCTAGGCTCCCTCGCATCATGCGTTTCGGGCTGCTTCTCCTTAGCTGCCGCGGCGAGGGCCTGTAAGTCGTAGGCCGACCCCCTCCCCGCGGAGTCTGGCGTTGCGGTGATCACGCCCCGTCGGCCGTCCCAGTGGACACACGAGGAGCCCTGCGCAATGTCTCAACCTTCCTTCGCCTCTGTCGGCGGCGCCACGCCCGTGACGAACGCGACGCACACCCAGCGCCCGTCCGGGATGCCCATCCATAAGTACGGCCGGTATGAGGCCGTGGACATCCCCGACCGCACCTGGCCCGACAAGCGGATCACCGTCGCCCCGCGCTGGCTTTCGACGGATCTGCGTGATGGTAATCAGGCGTTGATCGATCCGATGTCGCCGGTGCGTAAGCGGGAGATGTTCGATCTGCTGGTGCGTATGGGCTACAAGGAGATCGAGGTCGGTTTCCCCTCCTCGGGAGAGACCGATTTCGCCTTCGTGCGGTCGGTCATCGAAGAGGGTGCGGTTCCCGAGGATGTGACGATTTCCGTGCTGACGCAGGCGCGGGAGGAGTTGATCGAGCGTACGGTCGAGTCGTTGCGTGGTGCTCATCGTGCGACGGTGCATCTCTACAATGCGACGGCTCCGACGTTCCGGCGTGTGGTGTTCCGGGGGACGCGGGGGCAGGTCCGGCAGATCGCTGTGGACGGTACGCGGCTGGTGATGGAGTACGCGGAGAAGATCCTGGGTCCGGAGACCGTGTTCGGTTATCAGTACAGTCCGGAGATTTTCACGGACACCGAGCTGGATTTCGCTCTGGAGGTGTGTGAGGGCGTGATGGATGTGTGGCAGCCGGAGGCGGGGCGGGAGATCATTCTGAATCTGCCGGCGACTGTGGAGCGTTCGACGCCGTCGACGCATGCGGACCGTTTCGAGTGGATGTCGCGTCATCTGTCGCGGCGTGAGTTCGTGTGTCTGTCGGTGCATCCGCACAATGACCGGGGTACGGCGGTGGCGGCGGCGGAGCTGGCGCTGATGGCCGGGGCGGACCGGGTGGAGGGGTGTCTGTTCGGGCAGGGGGAGCGGACGGGGAATGTCGATCTGGTGACGCTGGGGATGAATCTGTTCTCGCAGGGTGTGGATCCGCAGATCGATTTCTCGCAGATCGACGAGGTCCGCCGGACCAGTGAGTACTGCAATCAGATGGAGATCCATCCGCGCCACCCGTATGCGGGTGATCTGGTCTATACGGCGTTCTCGGGTTCTCATCAGGATGCCATCAAGAAGGGTTTCGACGCGCGGGAGGCGGAGGCGGCCGCGCGGGGGGTCGCGGTCGACGGGGTCGAGTGGGCGGTGCCGTATCTGCCGATCGACCCGAAGGACGTGGGGCGTTCCTACGAGGCGGTCATCCGGGTCAACTCGCAGTCCGGCAAGGGCGGTATCGCGTATGTCCTGAAGAACGAGCACAAGCTGGACCTGCCGCGCCGGATGCAGATCGAGTTCTCCCGCATCATCCAGGCCAAGACCGACGCCGAGGGCGGCGAGGTCACACCCGGCCAGATCTGGTCCGTCTTCCAGGACGAATACCTGCCCAACCCCGACAACGCCTGGGGCCGGATCCAGCTCCGCTCGGGACAGAGCACCACCGACACCGACGGCCGTGACACGCTGACCGTGCAGGCCGTGGTGGACGGTGCGGAGACGGTGCTCACCGGCACCGGCAACGGCCCCATCTCGGCGTTCTTCGAGGCCCTGGCCGCCGTCGGGGTGGACGCCCGGCTCCTGGACTACCAGGAGCACACGATGAGCGAGGGCGCGAGCGCGCAGGCCGCCTCGTACATCGAGTGCGCGATCGACGGGAAGGTGCTCTGGGGCATCGGGATCGACGCGAACACCACACGGGCGTCACTCAAGGCGGTCATCTCCGCCGTCAACCGCGCGGCCCGCTGACGGAGCCGTCACGGTGGCCCTGAGCCACTGATCCGGCGCTCACCTGGGCGTTTACGAGCCCCGTCCACCCTTCGTGGTGGGCGGGGTTCAGCCATGTCGTGGCGATCTCACGCCGCGGTACTGACGGGGCCCTGTCGATGTGGCTAACATCACGTCAACGCGGCAATGTTGCCGGAGCGTTACGGAGGTGCGCGACGTGCTGCCAGTTCAGGGATCAAGCGGCCGAAAAGTGCGCATCTGCGGCATTCGTACGTCCTGGAACACCGTCGGTGACGGCGAGTTCTTCTGTCCCGACTGCGGGGGCGACCGCAACTACCGCCGCCGCACCGGCCGTCGCCGGTTCACCGTCCTCGGTGTTCCCCTGCTCGCGCGCGGAGTCGCGGGACCCGTGATCGAATGCGCGGCCTGTCACGCCCACTTCGGCACGGACATCCTCGACCACCCCACGACCATCCGCTTCTCCGCGATGCTGCGCGACGCCGTGCACACCGTCGCGCTCGCCGTCCTCGCGGCCGGCGGGATGTCCTCCCGTACGGTCAGGGAGACCGCGGTCCACGCCGTCCGCGCGGCCGGGTTCGAGGACTGCACGGAGGAGCGGCTCACCGATCTGGTGGAGGCGCTCGCCGCCGACACCGGCCGGTTCGTGGTGGGCCCGGATCTGGACCCGGGCCCGTGCGGCGCGGCGCTCGCCATCGAGCTGCACGAGGCGCTGGAGCCGCTGGCCCCGCATCTCGCCCCGGCGGGCCGTGAGTCGATCGTGCTCCAGGGCGCCAGGATCGCCGTGGCCGACGGACCGTACAGCCCGGCGGAGCGCGAGGTGCTCAGCGTTGTCGGCGGCGCGCTGCTGCTGTGCTCGGACGACACGGAGAGACTGCTGCTGGCGGCATCGGGAACGCCCTCCTGAGCGCGGCCTGAGGTCGGTCTGAGCGCCGCCTGGACGCGGTACGGGCGCCGCTGGAGCCATGGGCCCTGAGCGCTGTCCCACGCGCGCCGGAGCGGCGTCCTGCGGCATCCCCGGCAGAGGACGGGCGGGCTGCCCCCCGGCCCCCCGCCCCCGCGCGTCCCGGTGCGGCTCGGCGGTCCGCGCCCATGCGGGAGAATGACGCCATGAGTCTGTTCCGGGACGACGGCGTCGTGCTGCGCACCCAGAAGCTCGGTGAGGCCGACCGCATCATCACGCTTCTGACCCGCGGCCACGGACGCGTCCGCGCCGTCGCCCGGGGGGTACGCCGCACGAAGTCCAAGTTCGGGGCGCGGCTGGAACCGTTCTCCCATGTCGATGTGCAGTTCTTCGCGCGCGGCAGCGAGCTCATCGGCCGCGGACTGCCCCTGTGCACCCAGAGCGAGACCATCGCTCCGTACGGTGGCGGCATCGTCACCGACTACGCGCGCTACACCGCGGGGACGGCGATGCTGGAGACCGCCGAGCGCTTCACCGACCACGAGGGCGAGCCGGCCGTCCAGCAGTATCTGCTCCTGGTCGGCGGGCTGCGCACGCTCGCCCGCGGTGAACACGCCCCTCATCTCATCCTGGACGCCTTCCTGTTGCGCTCCCTCGCGGTCAACGGATACGCGCCGAGCTTCGACGACTGCGCCAAATGCGGACTCCACGGGCCGAACCGATTCTTCTCAGTGGCGGCGGGCGGGGTCATATGCGGCGACTGCCGGGTGCCCGGCAGCGTCGTACCCTCTGCTGAGGCCGTCGGACTGCTGAGCGCGCTGCTGACCGGCGACTGGGAGACGGCCGACGCGTGCGAGGCGCGACATGTCAGGGAGGGCAGCGGGCTGGTGTCCGCCTATCTGCACTGGCACCTGGAGCGCGGTCTGCGCTCGCTCAGATACGTAGAGAAGAACTGATACGTAGAGAAGATTTGGGAGACGAGAGCGCATGGCACGACGCGGAATCCTGGGACGTTCCCGCCGCGAGTACAAGACGCCCGAGCCGCACCCCTCGGGCGCGCGGCCGCCGAAGATCCCCGCCGAGCTGGTGCCCCGGCATGTGGCGTGTGTGATGGACGGGAACGGCCGCTGGGCCAAGGAGCGCGGTCTGCCGCGCACCGAGGGCCACAAGGTCGGTGAGGGCGTTGTTCTCGATGTGCTCAAGGGCTGTCTGGAGATGGGCGTCAAGAACCTCTCCCTGTACGCCTTCTCCACCGAGAACTGGAAGCGCACGCCCGACGAGGTGCGCTTCCTCATGAACTTCAACCGCGATGTCATCCGGCGCCGCCGGGACGAGATGGACGAGCTGGGTATCCGTATCCGCTGGGTCGGCCGGATGCCCAAGATGTGGAAGTCGGTCGTCCAGGAGCTCCAGGTCGCGCAGGAGCAGACCAAGGACAACGACGCCATGACGCTCTACTTCTGCGTCAACTACGGCGGGCGCGCGGAGATCGCGGACGCGGCGCAGGCGCTCGCGGCGGATGTGGCGTCGGGGAAGCTCGACCCGGCCAAGGTCAACGAGAAGACATTCGCGAAGTACCTCTACTATCCGGACATGCCGGACGTGGATCTCTTCCTGCGCCCCAGCGGTGAGCAGCGCACGTCCAACTATCTGATCTGGCAGAGCAGTTACGCGGAGATGATCTTCCAGGACGTGCTGTGGCCGGACTTCGACCGCAGGGATCTGTGGCGGGCCTGTCTCGAATACGCCTCCAGGGACCGGCGCTTCGGCGGGGCACTGCCCAACCCGGACGAGCAGGAGGCGGAGGAGATTCCGCGGGGCTGACCGTCTCGTCCGGTGCCGGACGGGCCGGCTGTCCGCCCGCCCGGCACCCGGGGACGAACGCCCGGCCGGTCGACCGGCACCCTGGTCCCGGCCGGTCGGACTCCGGTCCTTCCCGGACAGGACCTAGTTGCAGGACCTAGTTCTTCGCGGCCTGGCCCGCGCACTCCGCGCATTCCGCGCAGGTGCCGAAGATCTCCACCGTGTGCGCCACGCTCACATAGCCGTGCTGCGCGGCGATCGTCTCGGCCCACTGCTCCACCGCGGGCCCCTCGACCTCGACGGCCTTCCCGCAGACCCGGCAGACAAGATGGTGGTGGTGGTCGCCGGTCGAGCAGCGGCGGTAGACGGACTCGCCGTCGTTCGTCCGCAGTACGTCGACCTCGCCCGCGTCGGCGAGGGACTGGAGCGTGCGGTACACCGTGGTCAGTCCGACCGAGTCACCGCGGTGCTTGAGCATGTCGTGGAGCTCCTGCGCGCTGCGGAACTCGTCGACCTCGTCGAGTGCCGCGGCCACCGCGGCACGCTGGCGGGTCGATCGGCCGCGCACGGGGGCCGCGCTCGATCCACCGCTGGGCGCAGTCGTCACAGGTGCCTCCTTGCCTCTGCCCGAATCCACCGGGCGTTGCCCGCTTCCCTCGGGCCATTCTGCCAGTTCGTGACCGGCTCGCGGTCAGACTGTGAGGTCGTCCGCGGGCCTGCGGCCGGGGGGCCCGTCCTGAGCGGGGGTTACGTCTGGTACGCCCGTGGCCCGCCCCGCCGCCTCGGCGCTCCGCAGCGCCCCGGCCCGCCGTCTCGCGAGGGGGGTGGCGAGGACCGTCAGCACCACGAAGACCCCGATCGCCAGCAGCACGATCGTCGCGCCCGGCGGTACGTCCTGGTAGTACGAGGTGACCGTACCGGCGAGCGTCGCCGCCGTGCCGATCACGACCGCGAGCACGAAGGTGACCGCGAACGACCGGGTGATCTGCTGGGCCGCCGCCACCGGCACCACCATCAGCGCGCTGACCAGCAGCAGTCCCACCACCCGCATGGCGACGGTGACCGTCACCGCGGCCGTGACCGCGATCAGCAGATTCAGCGTACGCACCGGCAGCCCGGTGACCCGGGCGAACTCCTCGTCCTGGCTGACCGCGAAGAGTTGCCGCCGCAGTCCCACCGTCACCAGCACCACGAAGGCGGCGAGCAGCGAGATCGCGGTCACGTCCGACGGTGAGACCGTCGACAGCGAACCGAAGAGATACGAACTGAGATTGGCGTTCGAGCCGTTCGGCGACAGATTGATCAGCAGGACGCCGCCGGCCATCCCGCCGTAGAAGAGCATCGCCAGCGCGATATCGCCCCGAGTGCGGCCGTACGCCCTGATCAGCTCCATCGTGATGGCACCGGCCACCGAGACCAGCGTCGCGATCCATATGGGACTGACGGAGAGCAGGAAGCCGAGGCCGACCCCGGTCATGGCGACATGGCCGATGCCGTCGCCCATCAGCGCCTGGCGGCGCTGCACGAGATAGATACCGATGGCGGGGGCGGTGATACCGACCAGCACGGCCGCGATCAGCGCGCGCTGCATGAACGCGGTCTGGAGGATTTCCATGGTCAGGTCAGCAGTCCTGTACGGAGCGGCTCGCCGGCCGCGTGGGGATGGACGTGATCGTGGCCGGGCAGGGCGTGCTGGCCGAGGGCCTGTGGCGGCGGTCCGTCGTGGGTCACACAGCCGTCGCGCAGCACCACCGCGCGGTCGATCAGCGGCTCCAGCGGGCCCAGTTCATGGAGGACGAGCAGCACGGTCGTACCGGCGGCCACCTGCTTGCGCAGTGTCGCCGCGAGGATGTCCTGGCTGGTCAGATCGACGCCCGCCATCGGCTCGTCCATGATCAGCAGCTCGGGACCGGCGGCGAGCGCCCTGGCTATCAGTACGCGCTGGTGCTGGCCGCCGGAGAGCGCGTCCACGGAGTCCTTGGCGCGGTCGGCCAGCCCGACCAGCTCGATGGCCTCCTCGACGGCCGCGCGGTCGGCCTTGGAGGGCCGGCGCAGCTTCGTACGGGAGAGCCGGCCGGAGGAGACGACCTCGCGGACGGTGGCGGGCACCCCGCTCGCCGCGGTGGTGCGCTGCGGTACGTAACCGACGCGCGCCCAGTCACGGAAGCGGCGCAGCGGGGTCGAGAAGAGCGATATCTCGCCGCCGGTCAGCGGGACCTGGCCGATCACGGAGCGTACGGCGGTGGACTTGCCGGAGCCGTTGGCGCCGAGCAGGGCCACGACCTCACCGGGGTGCACGGTGAGGTCGATGCCGCGCAGCACGGTGCGTGAGCCGAGCGTGGCGGTGGCACCGCGGACGGAGACGACCGGAGCGCCGTGCTGAGCAGCGGGTCCTCCGTCCGCGGTGGCTGTGTTCCCGGCCGTCTCCGGAGCACGCCGGGGGCCGGGCGACGGGGAGCCGGGCGCCGAGGGGCGGTGTGTCCGCTGAACCGGCAGGAGGCCTCTCGGCACGCCCTGTCCGGGTGCGGCCGGGTTCGCCGGTGTCCGGTCGGCAGCCGGCCGGCCCTGGGCGGTTCCGCTCGGCCCGGCCCCGCTCGGCCCGGTGCCGATCGGTGCGCTGTCGGCCGGTGCTATGCCGTCTTCGGGGCTCCCGGTCCCGGCGGCGCCGGCATCCATGGCGGTGGGCGCCGTCGCGGCCTCCGGCGCACGCGCCTCGCGGGCCTGTTCGCCGCTCTCCATGGTCGCCATGTGCCGCGCCTCCGTTGCTGCCGTCGGCCGGTTCATTTCGCGCCGAGTGCTTTCTGCAGCGCGGCGAGGTTGGCCTGCATGACCTCGATGTAGTCATCGCCCTTCGACCGGTCCGTAATTCCCTCCAGCGGATCCAGGACGTCCGTCTTCAGTCCTGAGTCCGCCGCGATGGTCTTGGCGGTCCTGTCGCTGGCGAGCGTCTCGAAGAATACGGTGCTGACCTTGTCCTGCTCCGCGATGGTCTCCAGTTCCTTGATCCGGGCGGGGCTGGGCTCGGCCTCGGGGTCGATACCGGCGATCGCCTCCTGCTCCAGGCCGTAGCGCTCGGCGAGATAGCCGAAGGCGGCGTGGGTGGTGATGAAGGTCTTGGTGGCGGTGTCCGCGAGGCCCTGCTTGAACGCGGTGTCCAGCCCGCCGAGCTTGGTGACCAGCGCGTCCGTGTTCTTCCGGTAGGTGTCCGCGTTGTCCGGGTCGGCCTTCTCCAAGGTGGCGCCGACACCCTTGGCGACCTCGGCGTATCTCACCGGGTCGAGCCAGATGTGCGGGTCGTTGCCGTCCGCGGTGGACTCCTCCTCGGCCGCGTGCTCGTCGGCGGCGTGCTCATCGCCTCCGTGTACATGACCGACCTCGGTGCCGTGCTTCTCCAGCGTGGTCAGGGACGCCGCGTCGACGATCCGCTCCACCCCGGACTGGTCGATCGCCTTGTCCACGGCGGGCTGGATACCCTTGAGGTAGACAATGACGTCCGATTCGCCGAGCTCGGCGGTCTGCCGGGGCTTCAGCTCAAGATCGTGCGGCTCGACGCCCGGCTTGGTGAGCGTGGTGACGGAGACATGATCACCGCCGATCTGCTGGGCCAGGAATTCCATCGGGTAGAACGACGCCGTGACCGCGAGCTTGTCACCGCTCTTCTTGTCGGCGGCGTCGGAGGAGGAGCAGGCGGACAGCGCCACCAGGCCGAGCGTGACGGCTCCGGCGAGGGTGGCGGTGGGTATCAGGCGTCGTGCGTTCATGACAGTCATTTTCAACAAAACTGGAAACGATTGTCAACAAGCGGCGGGTATGTCTCTTCCCGCGCACCGATTTGATCGAAGGGGTGCGCCCGCCGCTAATCTGAAGCATTCGCGTTCGTCGTCGTCGTAATGAAGAGAGCACCGTGGCCGCCGACAAGATCGACACCATCGTCAACCTGAGCAAGCGCCGTGGCTTCGTCTACCCGTCCAGTGAGATCTACGGCGGGCAGAAAGCCGCCTGGGACTACGGGCCGCTCGGAGTCGAGCTGAAGGAGAACATCAAGCGCCAGTGGTGGCGCTACATGGTCACCTCGCGCGAGGACGTTGTCGGTATCGACTCGTCGGTGATCCTGGCCACGGAGGTCTGGGAGGCGTCGGGTCACGTCGCGACCTTCACCGACCCGCTCACCGAGTGCACGTCCTGCCACAAGCGGTTCCGCGCGGACCACCTGGAAGAGGCGTACGAGGAGAAGCACGGCAAGGCCCCCGCGAATGGCCTCGCCGACCTCAACTGCCCCAACTGCGGCAACAAGGGCACCTTCACCGAGCCCAAGCAGTTCTCCGGCCTGCTCTCGACCCATCTCGGCCCGACCCAGGACACCGGCTCGATCGCCTACCTCCGGCCCGAGACCGCGCAGGGCATTTTCACCAACTTCGCCCAGGTGCACCAGACTTCGCGTAAGAAGCCGCCGTTCGGCATCGCGCAGATGGGCAAGTCCTTCCGGAACGAGATCACTCCGGGCAACTTCATCTTCCGCACGCGCGAGTTCGAGCAGATGGAGATGGAGTTCTTCGTCAAGCCGGGCGAGGACGAGCAGTGGCAGGAGTACTGGATGGAGCAGCGCTGGAACTGGTACCGCGACCTGGGTCTCCGTGAGGAGAACATGCGCTGGTTCGAGCACCCCAAGGAGAAGCTCTCCCACTACTCCAAGCGCACCGCCGACATCGAGTACCGCTTCTCCTTCGGCGGCAGCGAGTGGGGCGAGCTGGAGGGTGTCGCCAACCGCACCGATTACGACCTCAACGCGCACTCCAAGGCATCCGGCCATGATCTGTCGTACTTCGACCAGGAGGCCGGCGAGCGCTGGATCCCCTATGTGATCGAGCCGGCCGCCGGTGTCGGCCGCACGATGCTCGCCTTCCTCCTCGACGCGTACAACGAGGACGAGGCGCCCAACGCCAAGGGCGTGCTGGAGAAGCGCACCGTGATGCGGCTCGACCCGCGGCTCGCGCCGGTCAAGGTGGCCGTGCTGCCGCTCTCCCGCAACCCGCAGCTCTCGCCGAAGGCCAAGGGCCTCGCCGAGGACCTGCGGCGCAACTGGAACATCGAGTTCGACGACGCGGGCGCCATCGGCCGCCGCTACCGCCGCCAGGACGAGATCGGCACGCCGTTCTGTGTGACCGTCGACTTCGACACCCTCGACGACAACGCGGTGACCGTGCGCGAGCGCGACACGATGAAGCAGGAGCGTGTCTCGCTGGACCAGATCCAGAGCTACCTCGGCGGCCGGCTGATGGGCTGCTGACCCGATCGCTGATCGCGGCCGGTGACCGCCCGACGGTCACGGTCGTGGCTCGAAGCCCCCGGTTCCACCACGGAACCGGGGGCTTCGTTGCACACTGGGCCCACGCGTCAACAGGAGGCACGGATGCCGTCCACGACCACCAGCAAGGTCAGCAGATGGGATCAGCACGGGCGTGAACATGTCGTACGCGTCCAGAAGGCGGGTGTACAGCGGTCGTTGACCTGTGACACCTGCGGCTGGCAGAAGAACGCGCAGTTCCTGCCCTGGCTGAAAGCGCAGGAACATCTCACCGAGGCCCATCAGGCGACGGTGGACCCGGCCGGCGGCTGACGAGCGGGGTCGGCCAGGCGGCGGCAGTGGGCGCGGGCGGCGCGCACCGCCCTCGCTCAGGGCCGCAGGCCACGCAGCACCAGATCGCAAACGGCGCTGAACTCGTCGTCGATCGTGGGCTTCCGCCACTCCGGGGCATACGAAGGGTCATGAAAGCGGGCCGTGGCGGCGAAGACCGCGCCCGCCGTCGTCGCCGGGTCGGCCGCGACGAACTCGCCCGCCCGCACGCCCTCTTCGACGATCCGGGTGAGCTGACGCGTCAGCTCGGTGAGATGAGCGTCGACCACACCACTGCTCTCGCCGATGAGCACGGAGAAGGTCGCGAACAGCTCGGGATCGTCCCCCGCCTTGTGGCGCTTGGTGTCGAACAGCGTCAGCAGCCAGTCACGCAGCTTCTCCGGACCTGGCTCGGGCGCCCGCTCCGCGTCCGCCCCGGCTCCTGGCCCGGCCTCCGCGCCCGGTCCGGCCTCCATGTCCGCGCCCGGCCCCGCCTGCGGCTCCGCGCCCGGCTCGGCTCCAGCCCTCCGCGCTCCGTCCGTGATCCGCGCCAGAGCCACTTCCGTCCGGCTCAGCCAGCGCGCGGTGACCGCCTCGCGCAGTGCCGCCTTCGTACGGAAGTGCCGGTAGACACTGCCATGGCTGACGCCGAGCACCCGGGCCACATCGAGGACCGTGGCCTTCGCCGGACCGTAACGGCGCAGCACCTCCTCGGTGGCTTCGAGGATCCGCTCGGCGGTCAGGGACTCGGTGGCCATGGATGTCCGACCTTTCGTGGCCCGTACGGCGGGACGCGCATACGGCGGGACGCGACAGATGACATTACCTGTCAGGTCCGACAACCCGACGGCTGAGCGGTCGCGGCCTGCATCGCCGGTGAGCGCTCAGCGCTCGCTGTCGAGATGTGCCATCTGGGAGCTCGGATAGCGGTCACCCGCGGCGGCGTCGGCCGGCACCGCGCGTTCGATGGCGGCGAGATCCTCCGCGTCCAGTGTGACCCCGAGGGCGCCCAGGGCCTCGGTCAGCCGGTCCTGCCGGCGCGCGCCGATGAGCGGCACGATGTCCTCGCCCCTGGAGAGCACCCAGGCGATGGCGATCTGGGCGACCGTGACGCCCCTCTGCTCGGCGATCTTCCGCAGGGACTCCACCAGTCCGAGATTGTGTTCGAGATTGTCGCCCTGGAAGCGGGGGCTCACCGCACGGAAGTCGGTCGGGCCCAGCGCCCGGTCACGGGTGAAGTGGCCGCTGATCAGTCCGCGGGAGAGCACTCCGTACGCCGTGACACCGATGCCCAGCTCGCGGACGGTGGGCAGGATCTCGGCCTCGATACCGCGCGAGATCAGCGAATACTCGATCTGGAGATCGGTGATCGGGGCGGTGGCGGCCGCGCGGCGGATGGTCTCCCCACCGGCCTCCGAGAGACCGATATGGCGGACATGGCCCGCCCGCACCAGCTCGGAGATGGCGCCGACGGTCTCCTCGATCGGGACCCCCGGATCGACCCTGGCGATCCGGTAGATGTCGATGTGGTCGGTGCCGAGGCGCCGCAGGGAGTACGCGGCGAAGTTCTTCACGGCCGCCGGACGGCCGTCATAGCCGCTCCAGCCGCCGTCCGGATCGCGCAGAGCGCCGAACTTGACGCTGATCAGGGCCTGTTCGCGCGCGGCGGCCGGGGCGGTGCGCAGCGCTTCGTCGATCAACAGCTCGTTGTGGCCCATCCCGTAGAAGTCGCCCGTGTCGAGCAGTGTGATGCCCGCGTCCAGGGCGGCGTGGATGGTGGCGATGGACTCGGCGCGGTCGCCTCCGTCGTACATCCCGGACATGCCCATGCAGCCGAGTCCGATGGCGGAGGTCAGGGGGCCGGTGGTGCCGAGGCGACGGGTGGGGAGGGCGGGGGTGGTGGACATGCGTTTCCTCCATGCGGATCGCGGCGGATCGCGAGTGACACCGACAACAATGGCATGACGGATGACAGATTTCAATTTCTGTCAGCGACTATGGCCGATGCTCGCCATAATTGCGTTACGTCCCGGTCCCGGCCGGTGGTAGCGTCACGGGCATGTTCTTCCAGATCTACGAGTGAGAGCGCGGCGGTCACGGCCCGCCCCCCACCGACGAATCCGCAGATCACTTCTCATCACTTCGGGAGAACCCCGTGGCAAAGAGCCGCAACAACCTTCTTGGCGTGGGCGGACAGCGCAAGAAGCTGTCCCGCGCCGATCAGCAGGGCAACGGCCCCGCACGTAACGCCGACCGCAAGGCCGCCGCCGACCAGAAGGCGGAGCTGCTGCGCAAGATGCGTGAGCGCGCCGCCGGTCAGGAGCAGGACGAGGACGGGCCGGACGCCGCCCCGGCCCCGGAGACGGCCGAAGGATCCGCCGCGCAGGACTGACGCGTACAGGACTGACGCATACGGGACACGGACATACAGCGGAGCAGGGTGACGGGCCCGGACCACCTCGGTGGTCCGGGCCCGTCGGCGTCCGTCGTGCCTTACGGCGCACGCCCTCGTCCGCCGTCCCCCACGGCGCACGCGCTGAGACGTCGTCAGGCCACCGAGCGCGGCAGCCGCAGACTGAGCAGTCCCGTCAGGACCACCAGGGCGAGCTGTGCCAGCAGGGTGATCACCAAAGCGTCCCGCATCCCCATCGCGGCGGCCAGGGAGAGGAAGAGCGAACCCAGGGTCGCCACCCCGAGCGCCAGCGCGGACTGCTGGCCGGTGACCATGACTCCACTGCCCACCCCGGCCCGCTCCGAGGGGATGTCGGAGAGCACGATCCGGATGATGACCGGCAGTTGGAGCCCCTGGCCGAGACCGGCCAGCGCGACGCCGGGCAGCAGTTCCGGCACGCCGATCGCGGGCCAGCCGTTCCAGAGGGCGAGCACCAGCAGGGCGACACCGACCAGCTGGGACACCGAGCCCGCCGTCACCACCAGACTGCCGTACCGCCGTACCAGCCGGGGGCCTGCCAGCGAGGCGGCGAAGAACGTCACCGCCATCGGCACCAGCGCGATTCCCGCCGTGACCGCCCCCATACCGAGGCCCTGCTGAAGCGCGATCGCGATCACGAACATGAAGCCGCCGAAGCCGATCGAGAACGGCAGGAGCAGTGCCAGTCCGCGTCGGAGCGTGACCAGCGCGAGCAGACTCGGCGGTACGAGCGGGGTCCTGCCCTGCCGGTCGGCCCGTCGCTCCACCCGGACGAAGGCGTACGCGGCGACCGGGAAGGCGGCGAGCGAGATCCAGGTCCAGACCGGCCAGCCGGCGGCCCGGCCCTCGGTGAGCGGTGCCAGCAGGGTGATCAGCGAGACGGCCAGCAGAACCGTCCCAGGGGTGTCGATGGGCGCGGGCCGCTGTGAGCGGGTCTCCGGTACCGAACGGAACGCCAGGACCAGTCCGAGCAGCGCGATCGGCACATTCACCAGGAAGATCGCGCGCCAGCCGCTGCCGGCGATGTCCGCCGAGACCAGTACGCCGCCGAGAATCTGGCCCGCCACCATCGCGAGACCGGCGGTGGCGCCGTACAGACTGACCGCCTTGGCGCGGCGCGGGCCGCTGGTCGCGGCATGGATCGTGGCCAGTACCTGGGGCAGCATCAGCGCGGCGGCCGCGCCCTGGGCGACCCGGGCCCCGACCAGGGTCCAGGCGTTGGGCGCGATACCGCAGACGAGCGAGGTGAGGCCGAAGGCCGCCATGCCCATGAGGAAGAGCCTGCGCCGGCCGAACATGTCGCCCAGCCGGCCGCCGAGCACGAGCAGCACGGCGTACGCGAGTCCGTACCCCGCCACCACCAGTTCGAGGAGAGCGGGACCCGCGGCCAGATCGTGGTCGATGGTCGGCAGGGCGACATTGACGATGAAGAAGTCGACCAGGGGAAGTGACGCACCGAGCAGCACGGTGAAGAGACCGAGCGTGCCCAGCACCGACCCGTGGTCATGGACGACGGGGGAGCCGCCGGGGGACCCGCCGGGAGCGGCCACGCCGGTGGATGGGGGCGCGGTCGGGCCGGTTGCCGCGTTCGGGGTGTTTTTCGCGGAAGCTGTACTCACGAATACCACGATCACGCGTGATACACCCTGGTACCAGAGTGTCTTTATCCTGGTACATGAACTACCCGGCAAAGGGCCGAAGGGCCCGCTGAGATGCCCAGGGCGACACGGAACCGGACATTCCGTACACTCATGATCACGGCCAGTGACATGGATCGGCGTCGATGAGCGGCTTGGGAGTGCGGCATGAAAGCAAGCAAGGGTGACCGCCTGGTGATGCACGGCAGGGTGGTCGGCAAGCACGACCGTGTCGTGGAGATCGTGGAAGTGATGGGGCCGAACGGAACACCGCCCTTCAAGGTGCGCGGTGAGGACGGCCATGAGTCGATCGTCTCGCCGGGCCCCGACTCGGCGGTGGAGTCGCGTCCGAAGCGCAAGTGAAGCGCTCGACGAGGGAAAGGCGAAGCGTTCGGGACGAGTGAGTAGGCAAGTGAGCGAGTGACACACGCGGTGCGCGCCTCTCGCGCGCACCGCTCGCGGTTCCGTCGCCGCTCAGCCTGGTACTCATATCTCATTCTCATCCGCTTAGCCGGGTACTCGGGCGGCTCATCCTGGTACCCGCACCACCTGGCAACTGTCTGGGACATACGGCACGCTGGGGGGATGACCACGGCTGTACAGGAAACGGACATCCGCCGCCATGAGCTGGCCGCCTTTCTGCGCAGCCGGCGCGAGCGCATCATGCCCGAGCAGGTGGGTCTCGCCCGCGGGAGCCGGCGCCGTACGCCCGGACTGCGGCGGGAGGAGGTCGCCCAGCTCTCCGCTGTCGGTGTCACCTGGTACACCTGGCTGGAGCAGGCCCGTTCCATCCAGGTCTCCGCGCAGGTGCTCGACGCGCTCGCCCGCGCGCTGCTGCTCGACCGCAGTGAGCGCGCGCATCTCTTCGCGCTCGCGGGCGCCGTCGACCCCGCTCCCGGGACGCCCTGCCTGACCGTCACGCCCGCGCTGCGGCGGATGCTGGAGCGTCTTGAGCCCTATCCGGCGTGTGTGCAGAACGGGCGGTACGACATCCTCGCGTACAACCGCACCTATGGGCATCTGATGTGCGATCTGGACGCGCTGGAGCCCGAGGACCGCAACTGCATGTGGCTGGCCTTCACCAATGAGGAATGGCGCTCTGCGCTGGGCAACCGCGACGAGACGATCCGGACGATGGCGGCCAAGTTCCGTGCGGCCATGGCCGAGCATCTCGCGGAGCCCGCGTGGAAGACGCTGCTCGGACGGCTGCGGTCCGCCTCGTCCGAGTTCCGGGAGATCTGGGAGCAGCACGAGGTGGTCGCCGTGGGCGACAAGACCAGACGGTTCGTCAACGCCCGGGTGGGACAGCTCAATCTGGAGCACACCAACCTCTGGCTCGGACCGTCCTCAGGCCCCCGGCTGGTCAGCTATGTCCCGGTGGACGACGAGTCCAGCGCCCGGCTCGAACGGCTTCACGACCTGGTGCCCGCGGTGGTCTGAGCGCCGCTCGGCTCCAGCCGCTCCGCCGTGTGCCGCGCGGTTCTCCGGGCCCATGTCCCGCTGGTCAGCGCCCCTATGACCAGTACGCACAGCCCGCAGGCGGTGATGATCCACCAGGCCGTCCGGCTCGCGTCCGCGAAGCTCGCCGCGTAGCCGGCGGAGGAGGCGGCGCCGACCACCCCGCCCGCCAGCACCGCGCCGATCACCGCGACACCGAGCGTCCCGCCGATCTGGCGGCTGGTGGAGGCGACCGCCGCCGCGACACCCGCCTGGGAGCGGGGCATCCCGGAGACGGCGGTATTGGTGATCGGCGCGTTGACCATGCCGAAGCCCAGGCCGAACAGGACATAGCCGGTGAACAGCAGCGCGTTCGTCGCCTCCGCGTCGGTGGTGCCGAACAGAAGGCCGCTCGCCGTCATCGCGGTCCCGGCGACCAGCAGCGAGATCCGGGGGCCCCGGCTGCCGACGAGCCGGCCCGACAGAGGCGCGCAGAGGAAGGTCAGGGTCGCCATCGGCAGCATGTAGAGCCCGGCGTGCAGCGCGGACAGTCCCCGTACGTTCTGGAGGTAGAGCGTGTTGAGGAAGAGGAATCCGCTGAGCGCGGCGAAGGAGCAGACGGCGATCACGGTCGCCCCGCTGAAGGGCGCGCTGCGGAAGAACCGCAGATCGATCAGCGGCTCCGCGCGCCTCGGCTCGTACAGCACCAGACCGATCAGGGAGAGGGCCGACACGGCGGCGAACGACAGGATGAGCGGTGAGGTCACCCCGGCCTTCGGCGCCTCGATGATCGCGTAGGTCAGGGCGCCGAGTACGCCGATGACCAGGAGCTGACCGACGGGATCGGGGCGGCGGGGCTTCGGGGCGCGGGACTCGGGGACATAGCGCCAGGTCAGCAGGAGCGCGGCGAGCCCGATCGGGAGATTGATCCAGAAGATCGACCGCCAGCCGACCGAGTCCACCAGCAGCCCGCCGACCAGCGGTCCCGCCGCCATGGAGATACCGACGACGGCGCCCCAGGCACCGATGGCACGGGCGCGTTCACGCGGTTCGGTGAAGGTGTTGGTGATGATCGACATCGCGACGGGGTTGAGCATCGAGCCGCCGACGGCCTGCACCATACGGAAGGCGACGAGCGATTCGAGGTTCGGCGCGACGGAGCAGAGCAGCGAGCCGAGCGTGAAGAGGACGAGTCCGGTCTTGAAGATACGGCGGCGGCCCACCCGGTCGGCGGTGGAGCCGGAGAGCATGAGGAGCGAGGCGAGGACGAGGGTGTAGGCGTCGATCGTCCACTGGAGCCCGGAGACGGAGGCGTGCAGTTCCCGCTGGATGGAGGGGAGGGCGACATTGAGGACGGTGTTGTCCAGGCTGACGATCAGCAGACTCATACAGCAGATGGCGAGGACAAGGAGGCGCCGCCGGTGGCTCAGCTCGGACATACGTCGATAGTACGACTAACTAATGACTCGGTCATGCGTGACAGGTCATGCGCGACAATGGCCGGATGACCGCTTCACTCGCCACGCTCGCCGCCTCTCCCCTTGCCATCGGGCCGCACACCGTGCGACCGCCGGTGGTGCTCGCGCCCATGGCCGGGATCACGAACGCGCCGTTCCGGACGCTGTGCCGTGAATTCAGCGGGGGCAAGGGGCTGTTCGTGAGCGAGATGATCACCACGCGGGCGCTGGTCGAGCGCAATGAGAAGACCATGCAGCTCATCCGTTTCGACGCGACCGAGACCCCCCGCTCGATCCAGCTCTATGGGGTGGACCCGGTGACCGTCGGCAAAGCGGTCCGGATGATCGTGGACGAGGATCTGGCCGATCACATCGATCTCAACTTCGGCTGCCCGGTGCCCAAGGTGACGCGTAAGGGCGGGGGTTCGGCCCTTCCGTACAAGCGCCCGCTGCTGCGCGCGATCCTGCACGAGGCGGTGTCCAACGCGGGTGAGCTGCCCGTCACGATGAAGATGCGCAAGGGCATCGACGACGATCACCTCACCTTTCTCGACGCCGGGCGGATCGCGGTCGAGGAGGGTGTCACGGCGATCGCGCTGCACGGCAGGACGGCCGCGCAGCACTACGGCGGTACGGCGGACTGGGACGCCATCGCCCGGCTCAAGGAGCATGTCCCGGAGATCCCGGTGCTCGGCAACGGCGACATCTGGTCGGCGGAGGACGCGCTGCGGATGATGCGCGAGACCGGCTGTGACGGAGTCGTCGTGGGGCGTGGCTGTCTGGGGCGGCCCTGGCTCTTCGGTGACCTGGTCGCGGCCTTCGAGGGTACGGGCCCCGAGTCGGCGGGCGGTGATGTCACCTTCGCGCGCCCGGCGCTGCGGGAGGTCGCCGCGGTCATGCGGCGCCATGCGGAGCTGCTGGGGGAGTGGCTCGGGGACGAGGCCCGTGGGGTGATCGACTTCCGTAAGCATGTGGCCTGGTATCTGAAGGGCTTCTCGGTCGGCTCGCAGCTCCGCAGGCAACTGGCGGTCACCTCGTCGCTGGCCGAGCTGGACGCGCTGCTGTCCGGGCTCGATCTCGACCAGCCGTGGCCCGACGGCGCGGACGGGCCGCGCGGGCGTACGTCCGGCAACAACCGGGTCGTCCTGCCGGACGGCTGGCTGAAGGACCCGTACGACTGCGCGGGCATCGACGCCGAAGCCGAACTGGACACCTCGGGCGGCTGAGCGCGGCTGAGCGCGGCTGAGCGAGTGCGGCTGAGCACGCCGCAGCCCGCGTCGCGTCCGAGTACGCCGCCCTGCCGCGGCTGGGTACGCCCGCCGCCGACCCCGCCGCCCACGCCGCGGCTGAGACCCCGCCGCCCCGGACCGTGCGCGTGCCCATGCGCGCGCGCTCGCGCGGGGCGCGTCTATGCCGCCGGGCGGGGTGACTGCGGTGTGACGTCCGGGCCCGCGTGGCGTTCCAGAGGGGCCGCCGCCGCGGAGTTGCTCACGCTGAAGGCCACGCTCCCCGCGCGGTAGCGGTCGTCCGTCCACTCGATCGGACGGCCCGCGGCCGTGTACGTGAGATGGCGCTGACGCAGCAGCGGGCTGCCCCGGCGGACATGGAGCAGCCGGGCGTCCTCGCTGCCCGCCGCGACGGCGTCGATCAGATGCTCGCCGTAGTGGGCGACGATGTCCGCGTTCTCCGCGATGCTGTTCATGATCGACACGACATCCTCGGGCAGCGCGCGCACGACCGGTGCCACCCAGTCCGTGTACGCGGTCCGCTCGACCATCACCGGCTCCCCGTCGAGCCGTCGCAGCCGTATGACGTAGAGCACCTCGCTGCCCGGGGCGACCCCGAGCCGTGAGGCCTCCTCGGCCGTGGCGGCCCGTGTCCTGCGGCTGAGGATGCGGCTGGAGACCTCGCACCCCATCGCCTGCGCCCACTGCGCGAAGCTGTTGAGCTGCTGGAAGCTGTGACGGCGCTCCTGGCGCAGTACGACGCGCCGCGCCCCCTGCCGGGAGCCGATCAGACCGTCCGACGCCAGCAGCCCCACCGCCTGCCGCACCGTGCCGCGCGAGACCGACCAGCGGGCCGCGAGATCGCTCTCCGAGGGCAGCCGGGCGCCGACCGGATACTCACCGCCCAGGATCGACTGCCGCAGCGCCTCCGCGATCTCCAGATACCGCGAACTGCCCACGCCTGCCCCCCATCGAATTACGGAACTGTGCACAGGTGCGCCTACCCACCGCGGACCTGGCCTTCACTCTAACCGTATGTCCCGCCGGGGGTGCGGCCCCCAGGATGCCCCGTTGATCATCAATCCTCCCTGAAAAGCTGTGCTGACCAGCTAGTTGCTCGGGGTGGTCTTCCTCGGGTCGTGCTGTCATGGCCATGGGCCGTTCACTTCGAGGTCATCTGGACCGGGCGAACTGATGCCAGCTTGTATGAACAAGTGACACCCTCTCTTCGCTCCGGGAGACATCGCGTGACCCGAATCCGCGTCCGCGCCAACGGCCGGCTGGCAGCCGCCCTGGCGCTCAGCACCGCCGCGCTCACCGCGCTCACCGCCTGTGGTGCGGCACCCGAGGAATCCGCCAAGGCGGCCGACTCCGCCGCCGCCACCTCCGCCGCCGACTTCGGCGGACTGAAGGACCTGGTCGCCGCCGCCGAGAAGGAGGGCGAGCTCAACGCGATCGCCCTTCCGCCGGACTGGGCGAACTACGGCGAGGTCATCAAGGCGTTCGAGGCCAAGTACAAGATCAAGGTCAACAGCGAGAACCCGGACGGTTCCAGCTCCGACGAGATCGCCGCCGTCAAGTCCCGCAAGGGCCAGGACCGCGCCCCCGACGTCCTCGACCTCGGTATCGCCTTCGCCCGCAGCGGCGCGGCCGAGAACCTCTTCGCGCCGTACAAGGTCGAGGCCTGGGACAAGATCCCCGACGCCCAGAAGGAGAAGGACGGCCGCTGGTTCAACGACTACGGCGGCTATATCTCCATCGGCTGCGACGCCTCCCGTATCAAGACCTGCCCCGAGACCTTCGCCGATCTCCTCAAGCCCGAGTACAAGGGCAAGGTGGCGCTCAACGGCAACCCCACCAAGTCCGGTTCGGCCTTCGGCGGCGTCTACGCGGCGTCCCTCGCCAACAAGGGCTCCTTCGGCGACATCCAGCCCGGTATCGACTTCTTCGGTGAGCTGAAGAAGAACGGCAACTTCATCCCCGTCGAGTCCACCCCGGCCACGGTCGAGAAGGGCGAGACGCCCATCTCCATCGACTGGGACTACCTCAACGCCAGTTACGCCGACCAGTTCAAGGGCAAGGGCGTGGACTGGAAGGTCGCCATCCCGAGCGACGGCGTCTACGCGCAGTACTACTCGCAGGCCATCAACAAGGACGCGCCGCACCCGGCCGCCGCCCGCCTGTGGATGGAGTTCCTCTACAGCGCCGAGGGCCAGAACCTCTGGCTGAAGGGGTACGCGCGTCCCGTGCTGCTGCCCGCCATGACCACGGACGGCACGGCCGACAAGAGCTTCGTCGCCAAGCTGCCCGAGGTCGAGGGCACCCCGACCTTCCCCGAGTCCGCCGAACTGGACAAGGCCAACGCCACCCTCGCCGAGAACTGGGACAAGGCCGTCTCCTGATGACCGCCCCCACCCCGACCGTCTCCACCCCGCCCGTGGCGGGCGCCGCCGACGGCAGCAGCCGTCGGCGGCGGCGGGCGCCACGCGTCTGGCTCGGCGCCCTCCCGCTGCTCGTCTTCGCCGGAGTCTGCTTCGGTCTGCCGGTCGGCGCCCTGCTCTACGGGGCCGTCACCCGGGACGATCCGGCCACCGGCGCCACCGCCCTGACCGGCGAGCACCTCCAGCGCTCGCTCCAGGGCCCCTATCTGACCTCGCTGATCGGCAGCGTCGAACTCTCCGCGCTGACCGCCGTGATCGGCACCGTGCTCGGAATGCTGATCGCCCAGGCCGTCGTCACCTCACGCGGTACCGCGCTGCGCAACGGTGTGCTCACCGCCTCCGGAGTGCTCGCCAACTTCGGCGGTATCCCGCTCGCGTTCGCGTTCGTCGCCACGCTCGGTATCTCCGGTGTGGTCACCCAGCTCGGCCATCTCGACGGCCTCGGCTGGAATCTGTACTCCTTCACCGGACTGACCATCATCTATCTCTACTTCCTGGTGCCGCTGATGGTGCTGGTCAGCGTTCCCGCGCTGGACGGTCTGCGCCCGCAGTGGCGGGAGGCCGCGCAGAACGCCGGGGCCACCTCCTGGCAGTTCTGGCGCCATGTCGGACTGCCGGTCCTCGCGCCCTCGCTGCTCGGCGGGTTCGTGCTGCTCTTCGGCAGCGCCTTCGCCGCGCACGCCACCGCCGCCGCGCTGGTCGGCGGCTCGGTCCCGCTGGTCACCCTGAAGATCGCGGACGCGCTCTCCGGCAACGTACTGGTCGGTCAGGAGAATGTGGCGCTCGCGCTGAGCCTCGACATGATCGTGATCGCCGGCCTGGTCATGGCGGTCTATCTGCCCCTCCAGCGACGGAGCACCCGATGGCTGCACTGACCCCCACCGCCACCCCGGCCGCCCCCGCGCCCGCCGCTCCCCGCAAGGCACGGGACGCCGGGGCCGCGCGCACCCGGCGCCGTCCCCGGGTCTGGCGCGGTGCCGTGCTCTTCCTGGCCGGGCTCTACTTCCTCGTACCGCTGCTGTCCTCGTTCGTCTTCACGGTGCGTATCCCCGGACAGGGCCTCACCTTCGACGCGTACACCGGGATCCTCTCCGCCGAGGGCTTCACCCAGAGCCTGCTGCTCTCGCTCGGGCTCGCGGCGGCCACCATCGTCCTCGCGCTGCTGCTCACCGTGCCGGCCCTGGTGGCCGTACGGCTCGGTGCGCCGAAGCTCGCCCCGCTCGTCGAGATCGTCTGCATGCTGCCACTGGTGGTACCGCCGATCGCGCTGGTCACCGGGGTGACCACGGTGCTGCGCTGGGGACCCGACCATCTCTCCCGTACCCCGCTCTACCAGACGTTCCTCGCGGTGCAGAACGAGTCGTTCCCCGTGGTGCTGGTGCTCGCCTACACGGTGCTCGCCCTGCCGTTCGTCTACCGCTCGCTGGACGCCGGGCTGCGCGCCATCGACGTACCCACCCTGGTGGAGGCCGCGCGCAACTGCGGGGCGAGCAGGCCGTATGTGATCCTGCGGGTCATCCTGCCCAATCTGCGCTCGTCCCTGGCCGGTGCCTCCTTCCTCACCCTGGCGCTGGTCCTGGGCGAGTTCACCATCGCGTCGCTGCTCGGCTTCCGGCCCTTCGCGGTGTGGATCGTCACCGTCTCGGGCGCGGAGGCCCGGATGTCGGTGGCCGTGTCCCTGCTCAGCCTGCTGATCACCTGGGCGCTGCTGCTGGTCCTCTCGCGGGCGGGGACGCGTGCCTCCTCGGCCGCCACTCCCGCTCCGCCCACCGCCACCGCCCCCTCCACGGCCTCCTCCGGGGCCACGGCCCCGGCACCCACCGCCGCCTCTTCCGTCTCCGGCAAGGAGTAGACCCCCATGTCATCCACCTCCACAGCGACCGCGGAGCGGCCGGAGAAGGCCACCGCCGCCGGCGCCCTGGTCGAATTCCGCGGTCTGCGCCGGGCCTTCGGCGCCACCGTCGCCCTCGACGGACTGGACCTGACGGCCAGACCGGGAGAACTGCTCGCCCTGCTCGGCCCCTCGGGCTGCGGCAAGACCACGGCGCTGCGGGTTCTCGCCGGCTTCGAGCAGCCGGACGCGGGCGAGGTGCTGGTGGACGGCGAGGACATCACCCGGGTGCCGGCCAACCGGCGCGACGCCGGCATGGTCTTCCAGTCGTACAGCCTCTTCCCGCACCTCAACGCCCGCGACAACGTGGCCTTCGGGCTGCGGGTACGGAAGGTGTCCACCGCCGAACGGCGCGAGCGCGCCGCCGAACTCCTCGATCTGGTCGGTCTGCCCCAGCACGGCGACCGCTTCCCGCACCAGATGTCCGGCGGTCAGCAGCAGCGTGTCGCGCTGGCCCGCGCGCTGGCGCTGCGCCCGCGCGTCCTGCTGCTCGACGAGCCGCTCTCGGCGCTCGACGCGAAGGTACGGCTCACTCTGCGCGAGGAGATCCGGCGGCTCCAGCTCTCGTTGGGCATCACCACCATCTTCGTCACCCACGACCAGGAGGAGGCGCTCTCCATGGCCGACCGGGTGGCGGTGCTCAACGCGGGCCGGCTGGAGCAGTGCGCGCCGCCCGCCGAGCTGTACGAGCGGCCCGCCACGCCGTTCGTCGCCGAGTTCGTCGGCGCGATGAACCGGCTGCCCGGCCGGCTCACCGACGGCGGACTGGTCGAGGTCGCGGGCGCCGAACTGCCCGTGGACGGCGAGATCCCGGCGGAGCGCGAGGTGGAGGTGCTGATACGGCCCGAGAACATCCTCGCCACCGCCGATCCCGCAGGTACGGCCACGGTCGTCTCCGCGTCCTTCTTCGGCTCGGTCACCCGGGTGCTGCTCGATCTGCCCGGCGGCGGCTCGGTCAAGTCCGACATACCGTCGCGGGACGCCGGCGCGCTGACGCCGGGCGTACGCGCGACGGTCGCGCCGGCGCGGCGCCCGGTGCTCGTGGTACCGGCCGCGGGCAAGGGCGCGTGAGTACGCCTGAGGTGAGCGCGCCCGAGGTGAGTACGCCTGAGGTGAGTACGCCTGAGGTGAGCGCACCCGAGGTGGGTACGCCCGAGGTGGGTAAGCCCGAGGCGGTGCTCTTCGACATGGACGGCACGCTCGTGGACACCGAGGTGCTGTGGTGGGAGACGGCCGACGAGATCGCGGCCGGTCTCGGCCACCGGCTCACCGACGCGGACGCGCCGGAGGTCGTCGGCAGGGCGGTCGCCGACACCGCCGCCCATCTCGTCCGGGTCAGCGGCGGCGGCTGCGCGGACACGGTCGCCGCCGAACTGGCCGGTTCCTTCTTCCGCCGGGTGGAGGCGGGGGTGCCGCTGCGGCCGGGCGCCCGCCGGCTGCTGGCCGAACTGGAGCGCGCCGAGGTGCCGTTCGCCCTGGTGAGCGCGTCCCCGAGGGCCGTGGTGGACTCGGTGGTCGCGGGTTCGCTGGCCGGTTTCGGCTTCGCCTTCACGCTCTCGGCCGACGACACCGTACGGACCAAACCGCACCCCGATCCCTACCGGGAGGCGGCCGAACGGCTCGGCCTCGGGCCCGGGGAGTGTGTCGCGGTGGAGGACTCGCCGGACGGCAGCGCGTCCGCCCAGGCGGCCGGCTGCGCGGTGCTGGTGGTGCCCTCGCTGCTGCCGGTGGAACCGGCGGCCGGACGGTACTTCGCCGGCAGTCTGGAGGAGGTCGACCTCGGGGTGCTGCGCGGTTGCCGTGACGGCTCCGTCAACAGGTCGGGAGACCGTCCGGATCCTGGAATCGCGGAACTGTTCCAAGGGTGATTCTCGCCACGTTTGATCGGCGCCTGGCTCATATGAGCCCGATGTGGGTGGCTGCATCTCTGGAAGGGGTGGCACGGGGTGCCACCCCTTTCGCGTTCACCTTCTGAACTCAGACGTCGATGTCCATGCTCATATGAGCAGTTCACGTCATGAGCAGGTCATGTCCGCTTCGAGGGGTGAAGGCGCGGGGAGAGGCTGGTTGGCGCCGGGTCACTTTCGATCTGGTGGCGGACGGGTGGTTAAGGCCGTATGACAGGCAAGTGGACGTACCCAGGCACCTTCGATCTGGGTATGTTCCTCGCCGTCAGGGCAGCCACCGCGTCCTCGAGGAGTCGAGACCCGTGTCGGAAAACAATGATCCCCACTCAGCCTCAGCCGAGAAATTCGTCTATGACTTCACCGAGGGCAACAAGGATCTGAAGGACCTGCTCGGTGGCAAGGGTGCCAATCTCGCCGAGATGACCAATCTCGGGCTGCCGGTCCCTCCCGGCTTCACCATCACCACCGAGGCGTGCAACATCTATCTCGACAGCGGTACGGAACCGGCTTCCCTGCGTGACGAGGTGAGTGCCCATCTCGACGCCCTCGAACGGAAGATGGCCAAGAAGCTCGGACAGCACGACGATCCGCTGCTCGTCTCCGTACGCTCCGGGGCCAAGTTCTCCATGCCCGGCATGATGGAGACCGTCCTCAACGTCGGTCTCTCCGACGCCTCCGTGGCCGGGCTCGCCGCGCAGGCCGGTGACGAACGCTTCGCCTGGGACTCGTACCGCAGGCTCATCCAGATGTTCGGCAGGACCGTGCTCGGTGTCGACGGCGCGCTCTTCGAGGAGGCGCTGGAGGAGGCCAAGCACGCCAAGGGCGCGGCGACGGACGTGGATCTGGCGGCCGAGGACCTCAAGAAGCTGGTCAAGCGGTTCAAGAAGATCGTCTCCCGGGAGGCGGGCCGTGACTTCCCGCAGGACCCGCGCGAGCAGATGGATCTCGCGGTCCGCTCGGTCTTCGAGTCCTGGAACACCGACCGTGCCAAGCTCTACCGCCGCCAGGAACGCATTCCCGGCGACCTCGGCACGGCCGTCACCATCTGCTCCATGGTCTTCGGCAACCTCGGCCCGGATTCCGGTACGGGCGTCGCCTTCACCCGTGACCCCGCCAGCGGCCAGCAGGGCGTGTACGGCGACTACCTCCAGAACGCCCAGGGCGAGGATGTCGTCGCGGGCATCCGCAACACCGTGGCGCTCGCCGAACTGGAGGCCATCGACAAGAAGTCGTACGACCAGCTCATGAGCATCATGGAGACGCTGGAGACGCACTACCGCGATCTGTGCGACATCGAGTTCACCATCGAGCGCGGCCAGTTGTGGATGCTCCAGACCCGGGTCGGCAAGCGCACCGCCGGCGCCGCCTTCCGCATTGCCACCCAGCTCGTCGACCAGGGGCTGATCGGTGAGGCCGAGGCGCTCCAGCGCGTCAACGGCGCCCAGCTCGCCCAGCTCATGTTCCCGCGCTTCGACGAGGACGCCAAGCGTGAGCTGCTCGGACGCGGGATCGCCGCCTCGCCGGGCGCGGCCGTCGGCAAGGCGGTCTTCGACTCGTACACCGCCATCAAGTGGTCCAGGTCCGGTGAGAAGGTCATCCTGATCCGCCGCGAGACCAACCCCGACGACCTGGACGGCATGATCGCCGCCGAGGGCATCCTGACCTCGCGCGGCGGCAAGACCTCGCACGCCGCCGTCGTCGCCCGTGGCATGGGCAAGACCTGTGTCTGCGGCGCCGAGGAGCTGGAGGTCGACACCAAGGCCCGCCGGATGACGGTGAACGGGACCATCGTCGAGGAGGGCGACGTCGTCTCCATCGACGGCTCCACCGGCAAGGTCTACCGGGGCGAGGTCCCCGTCGTCCCGTCGCCCGTCGTCGAGTACTTCGAGGGCCGGATGCACGCCGGCGCCGACGACGCCGACGAACTGGTCGAGGCCGTCCACCGGATGATGGCGTACGCGGACCGCCGCCGCAGACTGCGGGTGCGCGCCAACGCCGACAACGTCGAGGACGCCCTGCGCGCCCGGCGCTTCGGCGCCCAGGGCATCGGACTGTGCCGTACGGAGCACATGTTCCTCGGCGAGCGCCGCGAGATGGTCGAGAAGCTGATCCTCGCCGACACGGACGACGAGCGTGAGACGGCGCTGGGCGCCCTGCTGCCGCTCCAGAAGAAGGACTTCATCGAGCTCTTCGAGGCGATGGACGGACTGCCCGTGACCGTACGGCTGCTCGACCCGCCGCTGCACGAGTTCCTCCCCGACATCACCGAACTGTCGGTACGGGTCGCGCTCGCCGAGGCCCGCAAGGACCACAACGAGAACGATCTGCGGCTCCTCCAGGCCGTGCACAAGCTCCATGAGCAGAACCCGATGCTCGGTCTGCGCGGGGTACGGCTCGGTCTGGTCATCCCGGGGCTCTTCGCCATGCAGGTCCGGGCCATCGCGGAGGCCGCGGCCGAGCGCAAGAACGCCAAGGGCGACCCACGGGCCGAGATCATGATCCCGCTCGTCGGCACGGTCCAGGAGCTGGAGATCGTCAGGGACGAGGCCCAGCTGGTCATCACCGAGGTGGAGGCCGCCACCGGGGTCGAACTCAGGCTGGCGCTCGGCACGATGATCGAGCTGCCGCGCGCGGCCCTGACGGCTGGTCAGATCGCGGAGGCCGCGGAGTTCTTCTCCTTCGGTACGAACGATCTCACCCAGACCGTCTGGGGCTTCTCCCGCGACGACGTGGAGGCGAGCTTCTTCACGGCGTATCTGGAGAAGGGCATCTTCGGGGTCTCGCCGTTCGAGACGATCGACCGGGACGGGGTGGGCGCGCTCGTACGGAGCGCGGTGGAGGCGGGCCGTGCCACGCGGCCGGGGCTGAAGCTGGGCGTCTGCGGTGAGCACGGCGGCGACCCCGAGTCGGTGCACTTCTTCCACGAGGTGGGCCTGGACTATGTCTCCTGCTCGCCGTTCCGTATCCCGGTCGCGCGGCTGGAGGCGGGCCGCGCGGCGGCGGCGTCGGCGGGCAGCGACTCGCGGTAGGCGCCGGCCCGCGGTAGCCGTCGGCGCGCGGTAGCAGCCGGCCCGCGCCAGCCGTTGGCGGGGGCGCTCGGTGGCGGGCGGGGCGCTCGGTGCAGGGCGGGGTGCCCGGTGCCGGGCGGGGCGCCCGGTGGTTCCGCAGCCGCCGTGTCCGTCCGCCGCCGCTGCCGTACGACGGCCCCGAAGACCCCGGAGCCGGTCCGCCGGTTCATCCCGACCCTCGCCGACCCGGCGGGCGGCTCCGGAACACGAGGAAGGGGCGGGTGCCCGTGCGGAGGCGCCCGCCCCTTCGTCGATTCTCCGCCTCTTTCCCCAGCCCCGGGCGCGTCTTTCTCCAAGCACATTGAATAACGTGCCGAGGGCGGCTCCTCCGGCGCGCCGGAGCGCGGCCGGTGGATCCCCACCCACCGGCCGCGCTCCCTTTCCGAGAGCCGGACATGGAGCCGCAACCCCGACCGACCGCCGCCGGGCGCGCAAAGCCCCCCACGGCCTTCGCCGCGCCTATTCGGCCGTCCGGGTTTCATGCCCGACGCGGTACAGCTTTTCGGCTGGGACGGGGTGTCCGCGATGCGTTTCAACTGTGGCTGAAACACCGTGGTAACCGGCTGTGATGGCATGCATACTCAGTGCCGGGGGAGATTGTGGATGCAAACAGGTGGGGACTCGATGCTGCGTATTCATTTCACCGGGAAGGACCTCGGCGGGGTCCGGATGGCCGCCGGTCCCGATCCGCTCTGGGAAACCATTCTCAGTTTTCATCGAATAAGGGATCGGCGGGGCCCTCTTGTCTTCGGGGAATGGCGCAAGGAAACGCGGGCCAGGTTGAAAGGTGAAACGGTACTGCTCTCCGCGCTGGTTCCACGGCGCGGCTATTTCCCGGATTTCCTGACGCCCGCCGAGGGGCGGGCCGGGTTCGAGGCGGGCCTCGCGGCGCTGCGCGCCACCCCGCCCGAGCGGGTCCGCGCCGAGCTCGCCCTGCTCGCCGTCGAGCGTGCCAGGGCCGAGCGCCGTGCGTCGAGAAGGAGCCCGTCGAGGAGCCCGTCGAGAAAGCGCGCCGTGGAACTGCCGGCCGCACTCGGCGACGACGGAGACCGGGACGGGACCGGGGCCGGGGCCGGGGTCGGGGTCGGGGTCGGAGGCGACGGGACAGGCGGCGGGGGCGGCGGGGTCGGGGCCGAGGGAGGCGGGGCCGTGGCCCGGGGCGATGGGGCCGTGGCCGACCGGCTCGGCGCGCTCGTCGAGGCGCTGCGTACGTACCACCGGGCCGCGATAGAGCCGTACTGGCCCCATATCCGGGCCAGGACCGAGGCGGACCGCGCGCTGCGCGGCCGGGCCCTGCTCGACGGCGGCGCCGACGAACTGCTCGGCACCCTGCCCCCGATGCTGCGCTGGCGCTCCCCGGTGCTGGAGGCCGACTATCCGGTCGAGCGCGAACTGCGCCTGGACGGACGGGGGCTGCTCCTCCAGCCGTCCTTCTTCTGCCGTGGCACACCCGTCGTCCACCGGGACCCGACGCTGCCGCCCGTCCTCGTCTACCCCGTGACGCACTCCGACGCGCCCGCCGTCACGGAGCGCCCGGGGCCCTCGCTCGGGCGGCTCGTCGGGCACACCCGCTCGGCGGTCCTGCGGGCCATCGAACACGGCTCCACGACCAGTGAACTGGCCCGCAGGACAGGGGTGTCACTCGCCTCCGCGAGCCAGCACGCGTGCGTACTGCGGGAGGCGGGGCTCGTGGTCACCCTGCGCCACGGCAATGCCGTACTGCACACCCTCACCCCACTGGGCGCCGCCCTGCTGAGGGGCGGCGCCACCGCGGACGGTCTCTACGCGCGGAACTGACGGCGGGTTCTACGCGCGGAACAGCGACGGTTCTACGCGCGGAACGGCCCCGTCACCTCGTAGGTGATGCCGGCCGACGAACTGCCGCTGGTCCCCCGCTGGCTGGAGAAGTAGAGCCGCTTGCCGTCGGGGGAGAAGGCCGGTCCGGTGATCTCGGAGCCGGACTGGCCGCCGATGCGCAGGAACGGCGCCACGACATCGTTCGGCGTGATGACGCAGATCTCCATGTTCCCGCCGTCCTCGGAGACATAGAGATCGCCGGACGAGGAACCGGTCACATTGTCGACCCCGGTCAGTGGCGCCGTACCGGACACCAGGGAGTCGTCGTAGGCCAGTTCGATGGTCCCCGCGACCACGTTGTACTGCCAGACGCGGTTGTCGCCCTTGGTGGTGAACCAGCAGGTGTCGTCCGCGTAGTAGCAGCCCTCGCCGCCGTTGAAGCGCTTGGCGCCCGAGACCTGGTTACGGGTGGCCGTGGCGCCGGTGGGGTCGGGCACGGTCTTCCAGGTCACAGGACCGCTGGTGGCCGTGCCCGCGACGAGCACCTCAAGCCGGCCCGACGACAGATCGCCCCAGATGGTCGGGGTGAAGCGGTAGAAGCAGCCGTCGGTGGTGTCCTCGGTGAGATAGATCACCTTGCGGACCGGGTCGGCCGCGGCGGCCTCGTGCTTGAAGCGGCCCATCGCGTCCCGCCGTACCGCCGCCTTCGTGCCCCACGGGTCGGTCTCGTAGACATAGCCGCGGTCCACCTCCTCGCAGGAGAGCCAGGTGTTCCACGGCGTCTTGCCGCCCGCGCAGTTCTGCCGGGTGCCGGAGAGGATCCGGTACGCGCCGGTGATCGCGCCGGCGGCCGAGAAGCGGACCGCGCTCGCGCCGCCCGACGGGTCGATCTCCGAGTTGGAGACATAGATCCAGCCGGTGCCGTCGGCGTAGCAGGCGCCGCCGTCGGGCGCGCTGTGCCAGGTGTACGAGGTGCCGGAGACCGGCTGCCCGGAACGGGCGATCACCCGGCTGGTGAAGCCGGCGGGGAGGCGGATGTTGTTGGCGTCCGCCGCGCCGAGTGCTCCATAGGGGCCCGCGCCCGGCTGGGCGGGGGCGGCGATGGCCGCTCCGCGCCACAACGTGCCGCCGAGTGCGGCGGCGGAGGTGCCGATGACCGCTCCGCGCAGGAAACTGCGACGTTCCACTGGTCGCTCCATGGGGGTGTGGTGACCGTCCCGGGGCGCCGGACGGTGCCACGGGGTCGCACGTCGCAGCAGCCTAGGGGCCGCGCATGGCCGGTGGTTGAACGGGTGGTGAGGCGGAGCCGAGCCGTAGGGCGTGGGAGCCGAGCCGTCCGCGGGTACGGAACCGGCCTGCCCTGCCGGTACGGAGTCGGTCCGCCCCGCCGGTACGGAGCAGGCCCGCCTCGCCCCGGTCCCGCGGTGTGCGTACGCGCGATGCACGAACGGGCGAACTCGTGCCACGTCCGTTGACGAACACCACCTCCGCCTCTACGTTCCGAACAGCGCTCTCGAAACTTTCTGTGAACTTTCCGAAATCACATGAGAGAGGGACGATCGTGAGAAAACCTCGGATCTTATCCGGAGTCGTGGCAGCCGTCTCGGCCCTGACCGCGGCGGCCGTCGCCGTCGTCGGACTCGCCGCCCCCGCGCACGCCGCGGACCCCGTCCTGCGGGACCTCGCCGCGGCGAAGGGCGTCTACTACGGCACCGCCGTCACGTCCTCGAAGCTGAGTGGTACGTACGGAGCCCTCGCCGGCGCCCAGTTCGACTCCATCACCCCCGCCAACGAGATGAAGTGGGGCACGGTCGAGCCGAACCGGGGCAGCTTCGACTGGGCGGGTGCCGACCGGGTGGTGAACTTCGCCGAGGCCAACGGGCAGCGGGTGCGCGGGCATACGCTCGTCTGGCACAGCCAGATGCCCAACTGGCTCGCCAACGGGTCCTTCAGCAACACCGAGCTGCGCACGATCATGACCGACCATGTCACCACCGAGGTCACCCGTTACCGGGGGCGGATCGACCACTGGGACGTCGTCAACGAGCCGCTCAACGAAGACGGCACCATGAGGGGCAGCAAGTTCTACAACCAGCTCGGCGAGTCGTACATCGCCGACGCCTTCCGTGCCGCACGCGCCGCCGATCCCGCCGCCAAGCTGTACATCAACGACTACAACACGGACGGCACGGGCCCCAAGAGCAACGGGATGTACTCCCTGGTGCAGCGGCTCAAGGCACAGGGCGTCCCGATCGACGGCGTCGGCTTCCAGGGCCATCTCATCCTCGGCCAGGTACCGTCCACCCTCCAGGCCAATCTCCAGCGCTTCGCCGACCTCGGGGTGGAGGTGGCCGTCACCGAACTCGACATCCGGATGACGCTGCCCGCCACCGACGCCAAGCTCACCCAGCAGAAGGCCGAGTACAAGGCCGTCACCAACGCCTGCCTCGCCGTGGCGCGCTGCGAGGGCGTCACCGTCTGGGGCTTCACCGACTCCGACTCCTGGATCCCGGACGTCTTCCCCGGCGAGGGCGCGGCCACCCCGTACGACGCGGGCTTCCAGCCCAAGCCGGCCTACTACGGCATCGCGGAGGCGCTCGGCTGGACCGGTGACGGAGGTCCCGGTGACCCGGGTGACCCGGGTGATCCCACCCCCACCACCGGCTGCGCGGTGGCCTATGCCGTCCAGAGCCAGTGGAACACCGGCTTCACCGCCGGTGTGACCGTCAGGAACACCGGGACCTCGCCGGTCAACGGCTGGACCCTGCACTGGACATGGCCCTCGGGCCAGAGCGTGACCCAGGCCTGGAACGCCACCGTCAGCCAGTCCGGGGCACAGGCCACCGCCGTCAACGCCGCCCACAACGCGGCCATCGCTCCTGGCGGCTCGGTCACCTTCGGGTTCAACGGCGCGTGGAGCGGCGGCAACACCGCGCCGGGCGCCTTCACCCTGAACGGGGCCGCCTGCACGGCCGCTGTGTCGTAGCGGACAGGGGCAGGGGCAGGGGCAGAGGTAGGGGCGGCGGCGAGGGCACGAGCACGGGCGGGAACGCCGGTATATAGGGTCACGGTCGTGCCCGACATATCGCTGACCGCGCTCGTCCTGCTCTGCCTCGCCGCCGCCGGGGCCGGCTGGATCGACGCCGTGGTGGGCGGCGGCGGGCTGCTGCTTCTGCCCGCGATGCTGCTCGGCTTTCCCCATATCCCCGCCGCGCACATCCTCGGCACCAACAAGGCGGTCGCCATCGTCGGTACGTCGGGCGCGGCGGTGACATATCTGCGGAAGGCTCCGGTCGATGTCCGGACGGCGGTACGGATCGGCCTCGCGGCCCTCGCCGGTTCGATGACCGGAGCCTTCTTCGCGGCCGGGATCAGCAGCGATGTGCTGCGGCCGGTGATCATGGTGGTGCTGCTGGGGGTGGCGGCCTTTGTGATGCTGCGGCCGTCCTTCGGACGGACACAGGCGGGCGGCCCCGTCACACGGGTGCGTGCGGTCATGGCGATCGTGCTGGTCGGCGGTGGGATCGGCTTCTACGACGGGCTGATCGGACCCGGCACGGGAACGTTTCTTGTGCTGGCCCTCACAGCCGTACTCCACCTCGATCTGGTGACGGCCTCCGCCACCGCGAAGATCGTGAACGTCTGCACCAACGCCGGGGCGCTCGCCATGTTCGCCTACCAGGGCACGGTGATGTGGAAGCTCGCGGCGCTGATGGCGGTCTTCAATCTGGCGGGCGGGATGCTCGGCGCGCGCATGGCGCTCGACAAGGGCAGCGAATTCGTGCGCGGGGTACTGCTGGTGGTGGTGTTCTCGCTGGTCGCGAAGCTCGCGTTCGACCAGTGGACCGCGTGAGCGGTATGGAGTCATTCGACGCCGGTGAGATGGGCGTACGCCACGACGTTGCCCTTGTAGCCGGTCTTCTTCGAGAAGCCGCCCCCGCAGGTGATCACCCGTAGCTCCGGCCGGTCGGAGGACCCGTAGACCTTGCGCTCGGGGAAGTCGGCGTTGTCGTACACCTCAAGGGCGTCGACGGAGAAGACGGCGGTACGGCCGTCCGCGCGGGCCACTTCTATGCGCTGGCCCTTTCTGAGGGTGCCGAGCTTGTAGAAGACGGCGGGTCCCCGCGCGTTGTCGACATGGCCGGCGATGATCGCGGTGCCCTTGGCACCCGGGGAGGGGCCGTCCTTGTACCAGCCCGCGACATTGCGGACTCCCTGAGGCGGTACGTGCAGACCGCCTTCGCGGTCCAGTCCCAGCCCCAGGAGCGGGGTGTCGACCTTGATCCCGGGGATGCGCAGGGCGACAGGGGCGGCGGACGACATCGGGGCGGCGGCCTGCGTGACGCGGTGACCGGACCCGGACCCGGACCCGGCGCCGGACCCTGAGCCGGAGCCGGACCCCGAGCTGGAGGTGGATCGGGACTCGGACCCGGAGCCGCCGAAGGCCTCGGAGGCGGCCGGCTCGGGCGGGGTGACCTCCTTGGAGCCGTTTCCCATCAGCCAGACACCGATACAGATGGTTATGGCTATCGTCCAGCCCGAGCCGCCCCGGTGCCTGCTGCAGTAGTGGCCGTAGCCCTGCTGGTAGTTGTAGCCGTACTTGCTGTCGTAGTTGTAGTCGAAGTCGCAGTCGTCCTTGCAGCGGCGACGGCCGCCGCGGTAGAAGCTCATGAATCCAGTCCTTCGGTGAAAGGTTCCCCGGGTACGCGGGGAACCTGGATGGGGGTTCCCCGCCCGGGTCAGCCGTGGGCGTGACCGGGGCGGGGACACAAGGCGGGACCGGGGCCGTGGAGACCGGCCCGTCAGCGATCCTGCGCGCCGCTCGCCCGGCGGCGCAGGTGCAAGGTCCCGCCGACGGCGGCGGCGGCCACGACGGCCGCCCCCACCGCGATCTGGGTGACGTCGGGGCCGACGCTGCCGCCGGTCCCCGATCTGACATGGCCGCGCGGCTCACGGCCGTGCTCCACGAAGAATTCCCGGGTGACCACCCTGCCGTCCGCGCACCGGACACCGACGCGGTACGAACCGCGTCTGATCTCGTGCGGCACCCGGAACCGCCCGACCAGGACCTCCTGGTCCGTCGAGCGTTCGAGCCGGAACTCCCCGGCGCCCGCCGACCGTGCCTCACCTCTGCCGGTGCCCTCGCGGCAGACGTCGGTGCGGACGGAGACGAGGGAGCCGGGACGCGCGACCTTCGGGGAGAGTTCCAGACGGTCGCCGTCGTCGGCGGCTATCGCACCGGAGGCGGTGGAGACGGTGGTGGCGGCCGTGACGGTGGTGGCGGTGGTGGGGGCCGTGACGGTGGCCCTGGCGGTGGCGGTGGTCGCGGCGTACAGCGAGGTCGGACCTATCGAGGCGGCTGCCAGGGCGGTACCGGTCAGCAGTCGGGCGGTGGGGCGCATGAGGTGGTCCTCCGGGGCAGCGCGGTGGTCGTCACCTCTGAGATAAGGCGCCCGTCGGGGCGTACGCCTGCTGATGTCCGGTCAGATTCGCCGGCCGGGCCCGGCGCGGCCCGTCTGCCGGTCCACGTCTTCGCAGGTCAAGGCCGCTGACGTGCCATCACTCCGATGAGTTGTCCGCCACGCGCCGAATGGGTGACCGGGACGCGTGCCGGCACCGCTCAGACCCGGTCCCACTCCACACCCTCGTACAGCTCCGTCACCGTCTTCAGCAGCGCAGCGTCACCAGGGAAGACCGTCTCGTCGACGCCGGCCACCGGGGCGACTCCGTGCGAGTTGGTGAGGAAGGCGGCGCGGTACCGGGGGAGGTCCGCCAGGGTGACCCGGCGCCGGACCGAGGGGAGACCGGCGGCCAGGAGGCGGGGCTCCAGCAGGGCCATGGTGATGCCGGTGAGGACCGGGGCATCCGGCCAGACGAGGGAACCGCCGTCCCAGAAGGCGATGTTGGCGACGGCGCTCTCCGCCACCACTCCGCCGGGGCCGGTGAGCAGCGCGTCGTCGAAACCCGCGCGCTCGGCGAGCCGGCCGTAGTGGATCTGGGCGAAGCCCCCGAGATGCTTGAGGTGCGGAACGGGGCGCTGGTACGGGACGGACATCAGGCGCTTCGCGCTGCCGTCCGGGGCCACCGGGGGCCGTACCGTCACCATCAGGGTCGTGCCGCCCCCGGCGCCGGCACCGATGCGGGGGCGGCTGTCTGTGGTGTTCGGGGTGTCTGTGGTGCTTGCGGTGTCTTCTGCGTCTGCGTCTGCGGTGCTTGCGGCGTCCGGCCTGGGGTGCCAGTGAACATAGACCCGGGCCGAGGCGTCACGTACCCCTTCGAGCGCGTGGCGGAGCGCCGCCCGTACACGCTCACCGTCCAGACCGGTGCCGAACAGTTCACGGGTCGCTCCGTCGAGCCGGGCGACATGGAGGTCCATCCCACGCGCCCGGCCGTCCCTGATCTGCATGGCGGTGAAGTGCCCGTAGGTGTCCAGGGCGCGCAGGCGCAGATCGGCCTCGGTGGCGGGCCGGCCGTCGACCTCGATCAGCAGATGTGGTGTGGCAGTCGTCATGCTCATCACCGTACGACGCGGTACCACCAGGGACGTCAGGACGTCAGGACGCCGGAAGCCACGGTTCCATCCGGTTCCGATGGTGCGGTGTGCGGTGTGCGGTGTGCGGTGTGCGGTGGTGCGGCGGAGATGCCCGCGGTGCTGTACTACCGCCTGTTGAGCAGCTCATGTCCCGCGCGCCGTTCCCGCTTCGCCCCTACCTCGTCTACCCCGTCCCGAAGGAGCCCGCCCGTGCCCCCTGCCGAGTATCTGACCGTGCTGACGACGATCGACAGCGCTGCCAGGGCCGAGGAGATCGCCCGTGGAGTGATCGAGGCCCGGCTCGCCGCGTGCGCGCAGATCTCCGCGTCGGTCACCTCCGTCTACCGCTGGAAGGGCGAGGTCGAGACCGCCGAGGAGTGGCAGATCCTCTTCAAGACCACCGCTTCCCGTTACGACGCCCTGGAAGCTCATCTCAAGGGCGTCCACGACTACGACACACCGGAGATCATCGCCACACCGGTGGTGCGCGGCAGCGCGGAGTATCTGGCCTGGGTCAGTGAGGAGACCGTCGCGCCATGAGGGCGGTGACCGATACGGCGGGGGCCGAGGCCGAGAGGGAGCTGCCGTTCTTCGTGTACGGCACGCTCCGGCCGGGCGAGCCCAACTACGACCTGTGTCTGCGGGGCCGCACGGCCCATGAGGAACCGGCGCGTCTGGAGGGCGCGCTGCTGTACGACGGTCCCGGTTATCCGTATGTGGTCGAGGCCTCCGGCACGGTCGTGGGCGAACTCATCACGGCGAAGCCGGGGCAGTACGGTGAACTGCTCGCCGTGCTCGACGAGTTGGAGGAGTACTTCGCGCCCGGCGACCCGGCCAACGTGTATGAACGGGTGGCCCTCGACGTCCTGTCGGCCGGTGGCACCGCGGTCAGTGCCTGGGTGTACTTCGCGGCGCCTCGGGTGGCACGTGAACTACGGGCGCGGGGACGGCTGATCGCGGGCGGTGACTGGCTGGCCCATGTCAGTCCGTATCCACGTGCTCCGTACTCACCCGCTCGCCAGGCCGGACCGGAGCACCGGCGACCGCATCAGACGGCTCCGGAGGTGTCGTCGGCGTCGGCATCCGCGTCGGCGCCCGTGTCAGCATCGGCGTCCGCGCCCGTGTGTGCCGTTCCACCTGTACCGCGGACACCTTGAACTCCGGTATCCGCGGCGGGCGTCAGCGGCCGTGGCCCGCCGCGAGCGCCTCGGTGACCCCTGTCTCGGTCGGGCCGAGGAACATGGGATCCGGCCGCAGCAGGGCCTCCGCCGCCGCCTTGCCCGAGGCGAACATCTCCCGTATGCCGCCGTAGTACCAGGTCGCGTCCCGCCGCTCGCTGACCCCGACTCCGTACGACTCGACCCCCGCCGCGCGGCAGAGCGTTACCGCGCGCCGGACATGGAAGCCCTGTGTCACCAGCACCGCCCGGTCGACGCCGAATATCTTTCTGGCGCGTACGCAGGAGTCCCAGGTGTCGAACCCCGCGTAGTCGCTGACTATCCGGCCGTCCGGCACACCCCGTTCGACAAGATATGTCCGCATCGCGTCCGGCTCGTCGTACTCCTCCCGGCTGTTGTCCCCGGTGACCAGCACGACCTTCACCTTGCCCGTGCTGTACAGCTCCGCCGCCGCGTCGAGGCGGTGCGCGAGATACGGCGCGGGCCGGCCGGCCCGCAGCCCGGCTCCGAAGACCACGGCGACGTCCCCGGCCGGGACATCGGCGACCGTACGGACACGGCTGTCCGCGACCGCGTGCATCCAGGTCACGGGCATCAGTGCCAGCACACACCCGAGCATGACCGTCTGCACGGCACGCCGCCGCCCCCGCCGGTCCCGGGGCCACCACGGCCGCCGCGGCAACCGAGTCAACCGCGCCGACGACCAGGGCAGCCACGCCGACCCCGGCACACGGGACCCGGGCACACGCGACCCCGGCACACGGGACCCGGGCACACGCGGCCTCCGCGCACGCGGGCGCGGTACACGCAGGCGTGGCAGCTTCGGCAGTGGCATGGTCCCCCCTGACTGGATCGCGCTCTTCACTCTCTATGACGATCGGCGACGCCGATCAGTTCGCGGCGGGCATGTCCGGCGTCCACGCCGCCAGCAGCAACGACTCGGCCGCAGCCGACACGTACACCGCCGCGGCCAGCCACGCCAGGGCGAAGCCCCTCGGGTCGGCGGGCAGCAGCCGCCCCAGGACATCGTGCCGCCGGTCCGCCGCCGCCTCCGCCAGGGACCGGACCAGCTCCGCGCCCGCGGTGAGGCCCACGGTCCTGAGCCGGCGCGGCAGTTCGCCGTCCGCCGACACGGCGGTCACCGCACGGCCTCCCGCGACCGCGCGGTCCACGACCCTGCGCAGCAGATCCAGCTCGACCGGGAGCGCGGGCGGCGCCGCGGGCACCGACACGGCGGGCGCCGCACCCCCGGCACCGCCCGTACCCCCGGCACCCGCCGGAGCCGTCGCCGGGACCGGTACGGCCGGTATGTCCGAGCGGTGGAGCCGCCGCAGCCCCAGATCCGCCCGTACCGACTCCCCGTCATGGCCCGTCCAGGACGCGGCGAGCACATGCACACGGTCGGGCCGGTCCGGCACGACCCGGGCGATCAGCCGCAGCGCCAGTCCTGGGCGTCCGGCGAGCAGCCGGAGATTCTCGGCGTACGGCAGTTCAGGCCGCTCGTCCGGCGCCGACAGCCGCAGCGTGGGACCGCCGGACACGGCGAAGCCCGCCTCGGTGCACATACCGTCGAGGAAGAGCAGATCGCCGCCCGCCGCGCGGGTGTCGGCCGGCTCCGACAGCCGGCTGAGCGCCGCCGCCAGTTGTCCGGCCGGTGGCCGCTCCCAGAGGGCGGCGAGCGGTGCCTCGTACCAACCCGCGCCGCCGGCCCGTACGGAACGGACCTGCCCGCCGCCACCGATCCTGCCGTCAGGTGAGACGGTCGGCGCCGTGAGGATCACCCCGCCGCCGTCGCCCAACTCCCGCAGCGGAAGGGCGCAACCGCCGGGCACCGGCGTACCCGACGCCTGGAGCGCACGCTCCGGACCACCGGGAGCGACGTCCGAGACCGTACGGAGCGTCCCATCGGGGGCGAGGGCGTACACGGTGGCGCCCGCGTACCCGGAAGCCGTCACCACCGGTTCGGTGAACAGCCCGTACAGCCGGAGCGGTCCCTCCGGCCGATAGCTTCTTCGCGCGGGGGAGAGGGCCTCGGCCGGCCGGCGCACCAGATCCAGCAGCTCGGCCAGCTCCGTGGAGAGCGTGGACAGCCGGAACGCCGGATCGTCGGAACGGGCCTCGGCCAGCAGCCGCGCGATCCTGACGGCGGTGGCGGCGGGCCGGTGCAGCCCGGCCAGCCGCGCCGAGTGCGCGGCATGGAGCAGCTCGGCGCGGTGCACCGCACCGGAACCGGCGATGCCCGCGACAAGAACGGCCGTCACGGCATCGCGCAGGGCGTCGAGCGCGGTGGACTGGACGGGGGTGAGGGCGGCTTCGCCGACGACCGGGGGCGAGCCGGCCCCGGCCCTCTCCCCGCTCTCCCCGCTCTTCCCGTCACGCTCGCCGCTTTCCTGCTTCTCTTCTTCCTCCTTCTCCTCCTCTTTCCCTTCCTCCGTCGCGAGGGGCGCGTCCATCGCGAGGGGCGCGCTCGACAGCACGGCCGCGCGGTGCAGACAGGCCGGGGCCAGCAGACAACTGCACACGGCGTGATCGTCGGCGGCCACGATCCCGGCCGTGACCCTCAGCGTCACCGCCGTGTCGTCCGCGACCCGTACCAGCACACCGTCCGGATGCGGCTCCACCGGCCATCCGGCGGCCTTCGCCACCGCCCCGTCCACGCGTTTACGCAGCCGCGCGGGCAGCAGATCGAGAGCGGCGGCGGCCACCGCGGCGGTCACCGGCGGCAGTACCGCCGTGGCATCGGTCATCGGTGCGCACCTCCTACACGTTCGCCGACCCAACGGGCCAGCTCCAAGGGGCTCAGCGCCGCGACCGGCATCCCCGCCCCCACCAACTGGCCCGCCACGCCCGCCGAATAGCGCGGCCGTCCCTCGTCGTCCAGCGAGGCGCAGCCCAGGACATGGCATCCCGCGTCGACCAGCGCCCGTACCTCCGAGAGCAAGGGGGAGACCGGGCCGCCCTCCTCGAAGTCGCTGATCAGCACGACCAGCGTGCGGGACGGTACGGTCACCAGCTCACGGGCGTGGCGCAGCCCGCGCGCGATATTCGTACCGCCGCCCACCCGGACCTCCAGCAGCAGACTCAGCGGGTCGTCCACCTGGTCGGTGAGATCCAGCACCTCGGTGGAGAACGCCACGAAGTGCGTACTCACCGCCGGGACACCGGCCAGCACGGAGGCGGTGAGCGCGGCCCAGATCGTCGAGGCCTCCATCGAGCCCGACACATCCACCACCAGGACCAGCCGCCAGTCGGCCGACTTGCGGGCGCGCGTACGGAAGACGGGCCGCTCCGGCAGGACCGTCACCGCTCCCGTGTCCGGATCCCGGCGGGCCGTCGCCAGATTCGCGCGCAGCGTACGGGCGAGATCCAGCGGGCCGCCGGGGCGCCGGGTGGGGCGGGGATGGGAGAGCCCGGTGAGCGCGGGCCGCATCCGGTTGGCGAGCGCCTCGGTCAGCTCGGCGACCAGCCGCGCCACCAGGGGCCGCAGCCGGGCGAGCTGCCGCTCGGGAAGACCGCCGGCGTACGACAGGACGGTACGCAGCAACTCCACGGACGGCCGTGCCGAGGCGGGGTCCAGCTCCAGGGCCGCGTCGATCCGGCCCGCGTCGGCGGCGGCCGCGAGGACCTCCTCGCGCACACCGGGCCCGAACAGCGCGGACAACTCCTCCGACCAGGCCCGGACATCGGGATACGACGGCCCGTCCCCGCTCCCGGAGCCGCCTTCGTGCCGCTCATCGCCCCGCGAACCCTCGCCGCGCCCGTATCCGTACAGCTCGTCCAGCGCCCCGGCCAGCCGGGCCGCCTGTCCGCTCAGCCCCCGGCCCCGCCCGAGCAGCAGCCGCCACCGCTCCCCGGGACCGAGCGCGAGGTCCCCCGAGCGCGCGATGCCCGTACCGGTCTCGTCGGCCGTGCCGGCGCAGGTGACTGTGCCGCCGTCGGCCGCCGGGGTCCGAGCCGATCCCGATCCCGGTGCCGGTGCTGATGCAGGACCAGGACCAGGAACGGGTGCAGGCACAGGAACGGGTGCAGGTACAGGTGCCGGTGGGGTTGTCGACGGCGTGTCCCGTGTCGGTGCCAGTCCCCGTGCCGCCAGGGCCTCCCGGCCCGCCAGATCCGCCGAGGCCAGGAGGGCCAGGGCCGCCGGGTCCGACAGAGCGGCGGGCAGCGTGCCCGTGGCGAGGCCCGTGCGGTCCTCGACGGTCGCGAGCAGACGGGATCTGGCGGCGGGGGAGAGGGTGTCGAAGCCCGCGCGCAGAGCGGGCAGCCGGTCCAGGAAAGCGCGGTCGGGAAGCGCCTCGACACGTTCAAGCAGCGGGTCCAGCGCGGCGCCGGTCTCCAGCAGCGGGCCCGCCGCGAGCAGTACGCCGCTCAGAAAACCGGCCAGGTCCGTGCGGAGCTCGGGTGTTGTCGCGCTGTCCACACGGGATGCCAGCCGGGTGCCGAACCCGGTCGCGTCCCGCTGTCCCAGCAGCACCCGGGCCGCGCCCGCCGCGCCCCGGATCAGCGCCGTCCCCTCCGCATCCAGCCGGGCCAGTGCCGCGTCGAGCCGCAAGCCGCCGCCGAGCGCCGAGGAGGCCCGCTCCGCCAGGGAGACCAGCGCCCGCGCGTCCACCGGGTCCGTGGAGCCCGCGAGCCCGTCCAGCGCCCGGACCCCGGCCGCGGCCAGCTCCTCGTACGCCGAGTCGAGCGCGGCCCGCTCCCACTCCGGGGGCAGCCCCGGCAGATGTCCCGAGCCGATCCGGTCCAACAGCGCGAGAGCGGAGAGCAGTTCGGGCAGTGTGCCGGAGGCGGGCAGCAGTCCGGCGGTCTCCGCCAGCCGTTCCGCGGCGAGCGCGGGCAGCCCGCAGCGCGCCGACTCCTCCAGCCCCGCGAGGGCCTCGGCGGCCGTGGGGCCGCCCGCCCGGCGCTCCGCCGTCCACCGGCGACGCAGCACACCGGCCGCCGCCTGATCGAGCGTCACCCCGTGCACGCCCGCGACATCGAGCATCGCGGCCGTCGACGGCGACCAGGCCACGGCCCAGCGTGTGGTCAGCGCGGCGGCGTCGCCCACGCCCGCCACCTCGGTCTCCTCGCCGTACGGGACACGGCAGACCGCGAGCCTGCGCAGACACAGCTCACGGCGCCGGTCCAGCTCGCCGCGGTGCGCGTCGAGGCGCAGCTCCCGGCGCTCGGGAGCGGCGGGAGTGGGCAGCGACAGCGTGCCGAGCAGCGTCTCGACGGCCGGGCCGAGGCCCGAGCGGGGCGTCCCGGGTGCGAGCCTGCCCTGCCGGGCACCGACCAGGACCTTCTCCATCGCGGCGGCCACGACCCGGCCCCGCCCGAACAACTGCCCCTGGGTGAGCACGGTCTGCGCCGCCTCCGCCAGCTCCCCGCGCCCCGCCGCCGGCAGACCGCGCAGCGCGGCCAGGTCCCTGGCGACCCGTACCACCTCACGGGCGTCGGGCGGTCCGCTCGGGTGCCCGGCGTCCCGTACCCCGGCGCAGATCCGGACGGCGGTCGCCGTCAGCAGATCGTCCAGCAGTGCGGGATCGCCCGCGGCGCGGTACACCCCCTGCTGCCACTCCGGGTCCTTGATCCCCGCCGGATACCCCGACCGCTCGTCCAGCAGCGCGTACGAGTAGGGCACGAGCGAGGTCACAACGCCCTGCCCGCCCCGGACACCGCCGCCCGCCGAACGGGGCTTGCCGACAGCGGCCGTACCGTTCCCATCGCCCGCTGGGACAGGCAGCAGGGCCGGTGCGTGGAACGCGCCGATCACCGCCGCCGTACGCCGGCCCTCGTGCTCGGCCAGCCTGCTCCGCATGTTCGCCTCGCGCCGCAGATCGTACGGATCGACCGGGCCCGAATCTGCCCGCAGCGCCCAGCCGACCAGCAGCGCGGCCCGCCGCAGCGCCTCCGCGCCGGAACCGGGTGCCGCCGCCTCCACCAGCCGGTCCCACAGATCGTCCCCGGGACGTCCACCCGCCCGCGCCCGCAGCGCGGCGGAGAGCGTCCCCCGCGCCACGACACGCTTCCCCCGCGCCGCGACGTCCCGCCCGCCCGCCGTCAACTGGTCGGGCCCCGGCTCCCGCGTCTCCTCCGGTACCTCGTCCCTCGCCGCCAGCGGCAGATCGAACGGCACGACCTCCACCCCCGCGTCGCGCGCCCAGCGGATCGCCGCCAGCTCCGGCGAGAACTCCGCGAACGGCAGGAACACCAGCCCGCCCGAGCCATCGCCCCGGCTGCCCGCCAGGGCGACCGGCGGCACTGTCGCCGGGTCGGCGAGATACGGCAGCCAGGACGCGAACTCCTCCGGCAGCTCGACGAACAGCACCTCCGGCGCCGCCTCCGCGAGCATCGCCGGTACGGCCGCGGCCAGCGCCGGGGAGTGATGCCGTACCCCGATCAGATACGGCTCCCGGCACCCCGCGAGCCCGGCCAGCGCGCCGGGCACGCCCCCGTCGTCCGGTCCGCTCCCCTCGTCCGGCACGCCCTCGTCATCCGGCCCGCTCCCCTCGCCCGGCCCGTTCCCGTCGTCCTGCCCGCCCCGTCGGTCGGTCCCGTCGCCCCGCTCAGCCCAGCTCATGGCGCAGCTCCCACAGCGTCCGCCACAGCGGAGCGCCCGCCTCCGCCCGGCGCCGCACCGGACCGTCCCAGTACCCCAGCAACCGCGCGTGGTCCGCCGGATCGTCCTTGCGCACCGTGCCCAGCAGATGGCCGGGCAGCGTACGGACGACATCCCGGCCGTCGCCGAGATACGCCGCGCCGAGCCCCATCGACGTGGCCACATGGACCGCCTCCGCCGTCGACATCACCGTCGAAGGGCGCTCGATCTCCCAGCCCTCCGCGCTCCGGCCCGTCCGCAGATCCCGGAACGCGGTGACCAGCGCTTCGAGCACGGTGTCGTCGACCGAGAACGCGGCCCCGCCGCGCACCAGCGCCGCCGTCGCCTGGCCGCGCACGAGCGCCGTCTCCGCGTCGAGGTCGTCGATCGGCCCGACCGTCTCGAAGTTGAACCGCCGCTTCAGGGCGGCGGACATCTCGGAGACGCCCTTGTCCCTGAGGTTGGCGGTCGCGATCAGGGTGAAGCCGGGCACCGCGTGCACCGTGCCGTCGCCGCCCTCCCCGCCCGCCAGCTCGGGCACCGACATCCGGCGCTCCGACAGGAGCGAGACCAGTGAGTCCTGCACCTCGGGCAGACAGCGGGTCACCTCCTCGATCCGGGCGACCGCGCCGCGCGTCATGGCCGTGAGGACCGGGGAGGGCACCAGGGCCTCCCGGCTCGGCCCCTTGGCGAGGAGCATCGCGTAGTTCCAGCCGTAGCGGAGCTGATCCTCCGTGGTGCCCGCGGTGCCCTGCACGGTGAGCGTGCTGGTGCCGCAGACCGCGGCCGACAGCAGCTCGGAGAGCATCGACTTGGCGGTGCCCGGCTCACCGACGAGCAGCAGCCCGCGCTCACCCGCCAGCGTCACCACACACCGCTCCACCAGGGCGCGGTCCCCCACGAACTTCCGTGAGATCACGAGCTGTCCGCCGTCCGGCGCCCGGAGCGGCTCACCGTCCGTGCCGCAGACGAACAGCACCACCGCGCGGGGCGTCAGCCGCCAGCTCGGCGGCCTGGGGCCGTTGTCGTACGACTCCAGGAACGCCAGCTCAGCCGCGTAACGGTCCTCCGGCAGCTCGATCTGCCGCCCCGGCCCCGCCTGTGCCGAGTCCGCAGTCTCCCGCGCCAACGCGTCCGCGCCCGTTCCCATACCCGCCGCTCCTCTCCTCGTCGTCATCGCCTGCCTCCTCGGACGCCACGGCCCTGGAACTCCTCGAACCCCGGTACATCACCCTCGACGACCCGGCGCCACGCGGCTTCGAACAGCGCGGGCACCGGGCGGTCCGGCACCACGAAACCGGGCTGGTCCCAGGGCACCAGCGCCGTCTTCCAGTTCTCCGACGGCAGCCGGGGTGTCTGCTGCTCCAGCCAGCCGCCGGGCAGGAAGAGCGTCCGGCCCGCCCGCGCGCGCTTGGCCTCCACCACCAGATCGGTGGCGGCCAGTTCGGTCCGGGCCTTCTTCAGCCGGGCCGGCTTCCATTCCGTCCACGCGGCCTGCTGACGGTCGGTCGGATCGGGCAGCGCGAGCAGCATCAGATACAGCGCCGCCGCGTCCTCCGAGAGCCCGAACCGCTTCGCCACCTCGCCCACCAGCTTCGGCACACTGCCCAGCGGGTTCTGCGGTGCTCCCGGCGGACCGTCCGCCGTGAGCAGCTCCATGAACTCCTCGCTCAGCAGCGCCCGCAGCGCCTCCAGCGGGGGAGCCGCGCCCGCCGTCGCCGCCAGCAGCTTCAGATCCGGATGGTCGGGACCTCCCTCACCCGGCGCGGCCCCACCTGATCCGCCCTCACCTGATCCGCCCTCGCCTGGTGCGGCTTCATCCGGTCCGGCCTCTCCTGTCCCCGGACCGCCGGCCGCCGGCAGCAGGGCCGCCGGCCGTACCCAGACCGAGTCCCAGTCCCGTCCGTACCGCGTCGGCGTCAGCACCAGCGCCGACGACAGCTCGGTGATCTCCTTCTCGTCGCCGCCGCGCTTGGGCGCCAGTCCGAAGGCCTCGCGCAGCCGCGGTGACACGGCGTCATACGCGGAGTCCCTGCTGACCCCCAGATCGAGCAGCAGACCGGGATCGGCCAGCCGCTCCCGCAGCTTCCGCGCCGTAGCGGGCAGGACGGCCCGCAGCGGGTCGCCGTACGGCAGCCGGTAGGCGAGCCAGCGCAGCGCGCCGACCGTGGCGCCGAGCCTGGCCCCCGTCAGTGCCAGACGCGGATCCGCCGTCTCCAGCTCACCGTCGGTCAACCGCTGTTCGGTACGGCCCGTCAGCCAGGACTGCCACTCGGGGTTGAGCGCGTCATCCACGGCGGTGCCGCCGCCCATCTCGGCCACCATCGGACGGATCAGCGAGGCCGGGGTGGGGCGTCGCCTGCCGCGTACCGCCGTCCAGGCGCCCGCCAGCGGTTCCGCCGCGAAGCCCGTGGTCCACAGATCCGCCACCCGCTCCGGCTCACCGGGCAGCAGCAGGGCGGTGAACGCGCGCCGCTCCTCGATGCTCAGCGCCATCAGTGTGGCCGCCCCCACCTGCGCCTCGGCCTTCTTCGCGCCCAGCGGCTCCAGATACTCCGCGGACACCGTGTCGTGGGTGTGATAGGAGGTCAGTCCGGTGGAACCGAGCTGGAACAGGGCGCCCGCCACCGGGGTGATCCCGACCCGCTCCGCGAAGTCCACCGCCTGCTCGGGGCGGTACGGCAGCGGCCCCCGCGTCCGCACCAGCTCCAGCAGCCGCCGTACGGCCGGTGCCCGCACCGGGTCGTCCGCCGCGCCCAGCACCTCGGACTCGACGACCACGCAGCCGTCCCACCCGCCGAAGGCCCCGGCCGGGTCGTACTCGACGCAGTGCCAGTACGTCTCCTTCTCCTCGTACCGCAGCCGGCCGAGGATCAGCAGCCGCCGGTCTCCCGCGTGTCGTATCTCACCGGCGCGCTTGTCCTCGTGTTCCCCGGCGATCTTCAGCTCCACCGCCCGCAGCCGTCCGCGCGGATCGATCAGGAGCGCGTCGCCACCGCTCTCCACGGCCAGCGCCGAGTCGAGGAACTCCACGAGGGCGGCCCGGTGTTCGCCGGAGACCGCGGGCGACACGGCGCGCACCGCGAGCGCCGCCATCCCGGCCCCGCACAACGTCACCCATCCCTCGCTGGGGTCCTTGAGGGCCACGTGGCCCGGGACCGCGTCCGGCGCCAGCACCTGGGACAGCAGCCGGATCTGTTCGAGGATCGTCCTGCTGCCAAGTGTCCGCGGATGGTACGAGTACCGGTACGTCGGCCGGGTGAAGCCGTCGCACGCCTTCTTCAGGATCTCGTCCCTGGCGTGCTCGGCCTCCGGCTCCCGCGGTCCGTCCGAGCCCAGCCGTCCGCGCGCGGCCCGCTCGGCGAGCGTGCCGATCCGCTGGGCGTGGCGGGCCGCCTCGGCCACCACCCCGGCCACACCCGCCAGCAGCCCCGGGTGGGTGATGTCCGGCAGGATCCGGCGCACGGCCGTCGTCGCCCTCGTCCCCTCGGCGACCGCGGCCAGCAGCTCCCGGGCGTCCTTTCCGGTCACCGCGCGCAGCGCGGCGGAACCCCGCTCGTCCCGGGGCCGCAGCGCGTGCCAGTGGGCCAGCGGCGCCACGAGCGGGGTGCCCGCCGCGTACGCGCCTCCCCGGTCGCCCTCCTCCACCTGGGCGAGCTGGATGCCCTCGGCGTCGTACAGCGCGACCGAGGCCGAGAATCCACGTGTCTCACGCGGATGCAGCACCGCGCCGCCCGGCAGCCGCAGCGGCGGTACGGGAAGGCCGTTGCCGAGGTGTTCGAGGCGCGCGCCCGGTGGCACGGGCACGGCGGGGCTGCGGCTGCCGTCCACCGAACAGGCCGTGAGCGTCCGCTCCTTGGGGTCGTACGTCACCCACCAGCCGAGCAGCCCGTCCTTCGTGCCGAACGGCGAGGACTCCAGGCCGGGGCGCACGGGAAGCAGCCGGCAGGCCCGCTCCAGCAGCCGTACGCCGCCCTCTGCCAGCGCCGAATCGAAGAAGGCGGGCACCGAGATCCGGCCTCTGCGGGCCGACTCGGGGTCGTACTCCCACCACTGGTTCTCGTGCAGCACCCAGACGGAGATACCGTCGGAGGCCACCTGGCGGCGCTCCCCGGCGAACGACGTGTCCCCCGCGTACACCGGCCGGCCGCCGTAGCAGCGACCGCCGTCGGACAGTTCGAGCGAGGGCACCTGGGAATCGGTCCAGTGGTCGTTCAGCTCGCCCGTGGGCTTGAACAGCTCGCTCGGACGGCCCGACCAGAGGGCCCGCCGGTCGTCCCCGATGCCGTTGGCGATCAGCCACTGGCCGCCGACATAGCGGACCGCGATCGTGTCCCAGGTCTGGACCGACTTCGCGGGCAGGGGCAGGGTGCGCTGGTCGGCCACGTCCAGGGGCCCGACCGCCGCGACCTGGGTGCCGACCCGGACGAGCAGGGCCGGCCAGGCGTCCCTGACGCGGTACCACTTGTCGCTGTAGTTGCCGTAACGCTGTCCCGAACCCTTGGCGTCGACCTTTCCGAGTGCCGGCAGCGCCTCCTCCAGCGCGGGCCACCCGAGCTCGTCCAGGATGCCCGCCCGCAACGTCCTCGCCAGGGCGGGAGCGGGTGAGACTTCCGCGATCCGCGCCACCGCCTCGGGCGCCGTGGCCAGCACGGACGGCGAGGAGAACAGGGCCAGCCGCGTCAGCAGCCCGTCCAGCTCGGGCAGCCCGAAGGGCCGCGCCAGATCATCGGCCCGATCGCCCAGCCAGCCCACGAGCGCGGCGCGCAGCGCGGGATGGGCGACGATCCCGTGGAGCCGCTCCGTGGCATCGCCCTGCTCGGCGATCCGCTCCACACCGGTACGGATCAGCGGGGCGAACCGGGGGTCGGAGGTCAGCGCCACAAGATCCCTGCGCCCCTCCTGGTCGTCGTCGAGCCAGTCGGCCAGATGCAGACTCCAGGCGCCCTCCGCAGGACCGTCGACGGGCACGCCCCAGGCCAGACAGGCGTCCAGCAGGTCCAGATCGGCCGTGACGCGCATGCCATGGCCGCCGAGCAGCCGTACGGGTGTGCCGTCGGCCACCAGCCGCTCGGCCAGCCGCTCCACCAGGGCCAGTTCGGCGGGAAGCCGCTTGGAGCCGCGCCAGCCGCGCTGCCGGTATCCGGCCCATGAGGACAGCCACTCGGCGGCCGGGACCGTCCCGTCGATCAGCAGACCGACCGCCCCGCACCGGTCCAGCAGAGCGAGCCAGGAGGCGTCGAACTCCTCATGGCTGTCACCGCCCGTGGCCGGAAACAGGCTCAGCAGCCGCTCCCGCACCGCGTGGTCCTCGGCCGCGACCGCGCTCAGCGCGGGCAGCGCCGACTTCCAGAAGCTCGCCGCCGCGCGGTTCATCGGGCCGGTGTGAATGATCTCCGCGAGCAGCGCCCGCTCCTCGGCCGCCGCGTCCAGACCCGCGCCCTTCGCGAGGCGCCGCAGATCCTCCAGCATGCCCGCGTACGGGGCGAGTCCCGCCGCGCACCGCTCCAGCGACACCGCCTTGAACTGGCCGTACGCCTCCTCGGCCGACAGCCGGTCCGTCAGTCCCTTGGCGTGCTCGCGCAGGGCCTTGCCGCTCAGCGCGCCCGCCCCGGCGAACTCCAGGAAGACCTCCCGCAGCCGCTCCTCGTCCACCGCGAGCGCGTGCCGCTGCTCGGCCGCCCGCGCCTTGCCGAAGAACACGGACGCCTGCTGACGGGACTCGACCGCCAGGAAGAGCCGCGCCACCTGTTCGTAGAAGGTGGGCAGGAAGTGCGGTACGGAACGGTCCAGCCGCTCGCCGATCTCGTCGAACCCCTCCTTCGCCAGGCCCGGTTTGGTGGCGACCTGCCGGGCGAGCCGCTCCATCTCCTTGACCACGGCGAGCGCGTGATGGCCGTTGGCCGGGTCGTGCACGAGTGCCCAGGCGGGGAAGCCGAGCGACTGCCGCTTGACCCGGCCGACCTCGGCGGCCTCGGCCGGGCCGAACCCCAGATACTCCAGGGCGAGATCCTCCGCCGCCCCGATCGCCGCGGGCACCAGCCGGACCACCGCGCGCTCGTCCAGCGCGGGATGTCCGTACGCGCGTGCCGTCAGCGCGTCGCCCTCGGCGCCGCCGAGCGGCAGCACCGCCCCGGCCTCCAGCAGGTCCTTCTCACGCGCCTGCCCGTCCTGCGCCCGACTGTCCCGTGTCTGCCCGTCCTGCGCCTGCCCGTTGTCCGTCTTCGCGTCCCCTGCCTCCGTGTCCGGCAGAGTCCCGTCCGGCGTCCCGCCCGCCAGTCGCCCGTTCACAGCGCCCCCTCCTCGTCGTTCCCGACCACACGGCCCGCGTACACCAGCGCGGCCATCCGCTCGCCCTCCGACCAGGCGACCGGCCCCACTTCGGCGGGCGGCAGCCGCCGCCCGGCCGCGTCACGCCACTCCAGCGAACCGGTCAGCGTCTCCCCGTCCGGATAGTCGTCCCCCACCCAGTACGCCGCCTCCAGCGACCGGCCGTCCTCCACCAGCGGGCACACCGCATAGCCCCCGCGCACCCGGTAACCGAGCGAGACAGCGCGGGTCGTGGCGTGCCGGAGCTGTGCGAACTTCCCATTGGCGTAAGCACGCCAGTCCTGCGCGGCCGTGCCCTCGGGAGCGTCCTCGGCCGGCTCCGGCCGCCGCCACACCTCGCGGAAGAGCTGCTCGGCGCCCTGCTCCACGCCCAGTTCCGCGGCGAACTCCCGCAGCTCCGCCAGATCTTCGAGCAGCACCGGATGCGGAATCAGCACCGTCCCCACCTCGGCCGGATCCAGCCGGACCGAATCACCGTCCAGATCGACGATCCCCAGCCCCCGCACCGGATCCGCGTCCCGCAGAAACCCGGCGCGCGCGGTGTCCGCCGAACCGTCCGCGGCCACCGGCGCCACCACCAGATCCCGCAGCACCGACCGCCAGGCGGGGTCCGGCCACACCCTCGCCAGCAGCGCCACCGGGACCGGCAGCGAACGCACCAGCCAGATGTCCACCTGCTCCCGGCACTCCCGCTCATGCCGCTCCAGCCACTCGGCCAACTGCCGCAGCCGTACCACCTCGGCGTCGTCCTTGAGCTTCGACGGCACCTGTTTCAGCGTGCGGCCCGCGGCGTTGCGGCACAGCACCCGAGTGCCGTCCAGCGCGACGGCATACCCGCCCGACGTTTCGATCCAGCCCATGGCAGGACCCCTCCCCGACCTTCCGGTTCCGAACGGGCATCACAGTAGGAGACCGGTCTGACAACGCCGTCGAGCGATCCGTGAGCCTGTGGAAAACCTCCGTCTCCACCGCGCGACGGCCCGGCGATCAGGGCCCCGTCATGATCGGCACACCCACGCGCCTCCCACCCACGCGCCTCTCTCACTCGCCTCCCCCCACTTCCCCCCCACTCGCCTCCCTCCGACCGTGTCTCCGCAGCGGCTGACCGGGTCTCCATGGCGGCCCCGGGACACCCACCCGCCGTTCCGCGGACCCCCGTACGCCACCCGTTCCGGTTACCTTCGGTGCATGACAGGCATTACGGGCACCACCCCGCCGCACTTCGCCCCGCCGACGGGTGACTACGACGACGCGGCCACCGAGCGCTGGGCCCCGGAGCCCGACAAGCGGCCGGGCCGCACCGCGTTCCAGCGCGACCGCGCGCGTGTGCTGCACTCGGCCGCGCTGCGCCGTCTGGCGGGAAAGACCCAGGTGGTGACCCCCGGCTCGCGCAGCCAGGAGTGGGACGCCAGCCCCCGTACCCGTCTGACCCACTCCCTGGAGTGCGCCCAGGTGGGCCGCGAACTGGGCGCGGCGCTCGGCTGCGATCCCGATCTCGTCGAGGCGGCCTGTCTCGCGCATGACATGGGACACCCGCCGTTCGGCCACAACGGCGAACAGGCGCTCAACGACTTCGCCTCGGACTGTGGCGGCTTCGAGGGCAATGCCCAGTCGCTCCGGCTGCTGACCCGTATCGAACCGAAACGGTTCGTCCGGTTCACGGAGACGGCCGAGCCGGTCAGTGTCGGTCTCAATCTGACGCGCGCCACCCTGGACGCCGCCACCAAATACCCCTGGCCGCGCGGGGCCCACCCCACCCGGCCGGACTCGCTGAAGTTCGGGGTGTACGAGGACGACCTGCCCGTCTTCGCCTGGGCCCGCGAGGGTGCGCCGGCGGACCGTACCTGCTTCGAGGCGCAGGTCATGGACTGGTCGGACGACGTGGCGTACTCGGTCCATGACTTCGAGGACGGCCTGCACGCCGGCCATGTCGTGCCCGCCGCGCTCCGCTCCGGGGACGAGCGGCGCGGGATCTGGGCGGTGGCGATCGGCCGCTATGTGCCACGGGACACCGATTCCCGTGAACTGTCCGACGCGCTCGACCGGCTCATGGCGCAGGAGTGGTGGCCGCGCGGCTACGACGGCTCCGCCGTGGCGCAGTCCCGTCTCAAGGACGCCACCAGTCAGCTCATCGGCCGGTTCTGTCTGGCCGCCGAGGCCGCCACCCGCGAGGCGTACGGTGCGGGACCGCTCACCCGGTACGCCGCCGAACTGGTCGTCCCGCACAGCGCCCGGCTGGAGTGCGCGGTCCTCAAGGCCGTCGCCGATCGCTATGTCATGCGGCGCGCCGAACAGGAGGCGCTCCGCGCCGACCAGCGGATCGTGCTGGCGGAGCTGGCCGAGGCGCTCACGGCCCGCGCGCCGGAGGGGCTCGATCCGCAGTTCCGCGCGCTGTTTGACGCGGCCGCCGACGACCGGTCGCGCAAGCGCGTCCTCGTCGACCAGATCGCCTCCTTCACCGACGCGGCGGCGCGCTCCCTGCACGCGGAGCTGACCGGCCGCGCCTGACCGGCCGCGCCTGACGGGCGAGCCCTGGGCACCCCCGTCCCCCCGTCCCACCTGCCCCCCGTCCCACCTGCTCTGTCCCTTCCACCCGCCCCCCACGAGCGGGCCGGTCGTGGACCAGCGACATGCGCCCCCTCATGCCTCACCGCTCCAGGTCCGCGCCTGTACGAAAGTAGCCGGATCACAGCAGTGATACACGCCCGTGGAGCGCTCCCCCTTTCGCCATCACGCTCCGTGCGGGACGCTCGCAGATGGCGGCAGCGCGAAGAGGAGGCATCAAGTGGTCGACGCACATCAGACTTTTGTCATCGTCGGCGGTGGGCTGGCCGGGGCGAAAGCCGCGGAAACCCTTCGTTCGGAGGGTTTCACCGGCCGGGTGATCCTTATCGGTGACGAGCGCGACCACCCGTATGAACGTCCGCCCCTCTCCAAGGGTTATCTGACCGGCAAAGAGGCACGGGACAGCGTCTTCGTGCACGAGCGCGCCTGGTACGCCCAGGCCGAGGTCGAGCTCCATCTCGGCCAGACCGTCACCTCCGTCGACCGCGATCTGCGGTGTGTGCATCTCGGTGACGGCACCTCCGTGCGGTACGACAAACTGCTGCTGGCCACCGGTGCCGAACCGCGCCGCCTCGACATCCCCGGTACCGATCTGGCCGGCGTCCACCATCTGCGCCGGCTCGCCCACGCGGACCGGCTGCGCCAGACGCTCGCCGCCCTCGGCCGGGACAACGGCCATCTCGTGATCGCGGGCGCGGGCTGGATCGGTCTGGAGGTCGCGTCGGCCGCCCGTGGCTACGGCGCCGAGGTCACCGTCGTCGAGTCCGCGCCGACCCCTCTCCACCATGTCATCGGCCCCGAGCTGGGCCAGCTCTTCACCGAGCTGCACCAGGAGCACGGCGTACGGTTCCACTTCGGCGCCCGGCTCACCGAGATCACCGGCCAGGACGGCATGGTCCTGTCGGCGCGTACGGACGACGGCGAGGAGCACCCGGCCCACGATGTGCTCGCCGCGATCGGCGCCGCCCCGCGTACGGTCCTGGCCGAGGCCGCCGGTCTCGATCTCGCCGACCGCGCCCAGGGCGGCGGTATCGCCGTGGACAGCGCGCTGCGCACCTCCGACCCGGACATCTACGCGGCCGGTGACGTGGCCGCCTTCCCGCTGGCCTTTCCGCCCGCCTTTCCGCCCGACTTCCCGTCCTCCGGCCCGGGTGCCGGTCCTTCCGCCACCCGGGTACGGGTGGAGCACTGGGCCAACGCCCTCAACGGAGGCCCGGCCGCCGCCCGCGCCATGCTCGGTCAGGACATCACCTACGACCGCGTTCCGTATTTCTTCTCCGACCAGTACGACCTGGGTCTGGAGTACTCGGGATGGGCGCCGCCCGGTTCGTACGACCAGGTGGTCGTACGCGGCGACGCCGGAAAGAGGGAGTTCGTCGCCTTCTGGCTGAAGGACCGCAAGGTGCTCGCCGGGATGAACGTCAACGTCTGGGACGTCACCGAGGACATCCAGCGTCTGATCCGTTCCGGTGAGCGGCTCGACCCCGACGCCCTCGCCGACCCGGGCGTCCCGCTCGGCTCCCTGGGCACCACTCCCGGGAGCCGGCACGGCTGAGAACAGCGACCGGTCGCCGTCCGCGGGCGGCCGACGGCGACCGCCCCACGAGTCCACGACCGCCCACCCGCAACCGTCCGCGACCGCCCACCCCCGACCGTCCGCGGCCGTCCACCCGCAACCGTCCGCGGGCGGCCACCCGCGGCTGTCCACAGCCGACGAGCACCGTCCGCCGGCCCCCGTAGTATTCACGCGTGGCAGGCAGGATCAACGATGACGACGTGAAGGCGGTGCGGGACGCCGTCCCGATCGACGCCGTCGTGTCCGAATACCTCCAGCTACGCAGCGCGGGCGGCGGAAATCTCAAGGGGCTCTGTCCCTTCCACGACGAGAAGTCCCCCTCCTTCCAGGTCAGTCCGAGCAAGGGTCTCTTCCACTGCTTCGGCTGCCAGGAGGGCGGGGACACCATCGCCTTCGTGATGAAGATCGACCATCTCTCCTTCTCCGAGACGGTCGAGCGGCTCGCCGCCCAGGCGGGCATCACCCTCCGGTACGAGGAGGGCGGCTACAACCCGGCGAGCCAGCGCGGCGAGCGCACCCGGCTGGTCGAGGCGCACCGGATCGCCGCCCGGTTCTACGCCGAGCAGCTCGGCGGCGCCGAGGCCGAGACCGGCCGCGCGTTTCTCGCCGAGCGCGGGTTCGACCAGGCGGCGGCGGAGCATTTCGGCGTCGGCTACAGCCCGGCGGGCTGGGACCATCTCACCCGCTATCTGCGCGGTCAGGGCTTCACCGACAAGGAGCTGCTGCTCTCCGGTCTCTCCCAGGACGGCCGCCGTGGCCCGATCGACCGGTTCCGCGGCCGGCTGATGTGGCCCATCCGCGACATCTCGGGCGAAGTGGTCGGCTTCGGTGCGCGCAAGCTGCGCGAGGACGACAACGGTCCGAAGTATCTGAACACCCCCGAGACCGCGATCTACAAGAAGTCCCAGGTGCTCTACGGCGTGGACCTGGCCAAGAAGGAGATCGCCAAGTCCAGCCGGGCGGTCGTGGTCGAGGGCTACACCGATGTGATGGCCTGTCATCTCGCGGGGGTCACCACCGCCATCGCCACCTGCGGTACGGCCTTCGGCGGCGACCACATCAAGATCCTCCGGCGGTTGCTGATGGACAACGGCAGCGCCCGGGTGATCTTCACCTTCGACGGGGACGCGGCGGGCCAGAAGGCCGCGCTGCGCGCCTTCGAGGACGACCAGAAGTTCGCCGCAGAGACATATATCGCCATCGCCCCGGACAATATGGACCCGTGCGAGCTGCGGCTCGCCAAGGGCGACGAGGCCGTACAGGACCTGGTCGAACCGCGCACACCGCTCTTCGAGTTCGCGATCCGCCAGATCGTCTCGCGCTACGACCTGGAGACCCCGGCGGGCCGCGCGGCGGCGCTCGACGAGGCCGCGCCGATCGTCGCCCGGATCAAGAACGGCGCCTCGCAGCACGAGGTCGCCGTCCAGCTCGCGGGCATCCTCGGCATCCTGGACACCCAGTTCGTCGTCAAACGCGTCGCCCAGGTGGCGCGCTGGGCACGCGACCGCGGCGGCAAGGGCCCGGCCGCGCCGCCCGGCTCCCGCGCCGCCGGCCGGCCGTACGAGAACCAGCCGTACGAGGGCGGGCCCCGGCAGGGCGCGGGCGGACCCGGCCCGTCCGGTTCCGGTCCCGGTCTCTCAGGACCGGCGCTCAATCTCCGCAGCCCCGCCCACCGCACCGAGCGCGAGCTGCTGAAGCTCGCCCTCCAGCGGCCCGAGCTGGTCTCCCCGGCCTTCGACGCCTATGGCGAGGACGAGTTCACCGCCCCGCCGTACGCCGCCGTACGCCGTGCCATAGCGGAGGCGGGCGGCGCCGAGCAGGGCCTGCGCTCGGCACCCGAGTATCTGGCCCGGGTCCGCGAGGCCGCGCCGAACGACTCGGTGCGCGCCATGGTCACCGAGCTGGCCGTGGAGGTGTTCCACGGCAAGACGATCGACGAGACCTACGCGGGGGAGCAGCTCGTCCAGGTACGGCTGCGCGCCGTGGACCGCCGGGTCCGCGATGTCACCGGCACACTGACCCGGCTCGGCACCCACGCCGCGCCGGACCATCTCGCCGCCGTGCAGAACGAACTGTGGGTGCTCCAGCAGTACGGCCAGTCCCTCCGCAACCGCGGCGCCGACGCGCTCTAGGCCCTGTCCCGGACAGGCCCCAGTTCCTCGTGCCACCGCGCGTAGAGGCCCCCTCCCCGACCCCTGGGTAACGGCACGGTTACGTACGGGACGCAGAAAGTCGCCGCACGCCCCTCGTGACAGTCATGTGTCGTACCCCACACTGGGTTGCGGTGCCTGAGTTCTTCGGAGCGCGGCCGGCCTGCCGACGGTGGGCGCCTCACCCCCCGCGGATCCGCTCATCGTGTACGGGACGGAGCACGGCCCCGCCACCTCCGTCCCGCTGCCGTACGCCCCCGAACCGGCAGCGATCACCCTGGAGGTCGCCCCCCGTGCAGAACCGGACCCCGACTTCGACCCTGACCGTGCCCCCAAGTGTGCCTCCCGGCGAGTTCGCGGCGGCGGTGCCGTCCCAGAGCCGCGCCGTCCACCACCCGGAGACGGTGCCGGCGGCCATGTCGGCCGCCGCACCGACAGCCGCGCCGGCCCTGGCTCCGGAGCCCCTGGCCCTGCCTCTGGCTCCGGAGCCCCTGATCGAGGACCTCGTGGAGGTGCCCTTCGTGCCCGAGCCCCCGGCACGCCGGGGCGGCCGTGCCGACACGGGCGGGCCCTCCTCCGATCTCTTCCGCCAGTATCTGCGGGAGATCGGCCGTGTCCCGCTGCTCACCGCCGTCGAGGAGGTGGACCTCGCCCGCCGTGTCGAGGCCGGCCTCTTCGCCGAGGAGAAGCTGAGCCGTTCCACCGATCTGGACTCCCGGCTCGCGCTGGACCTCGACCGGCTGGTCGTGCTCGGCCGGATGGCCAAACGGCGGCTGATCGAGGCGAATCTGCGGCTCGTCGTCTCCGTGGCCAAGCGCTATGTCGGCCGCGGACTGACCATGCTCGATCTCGTCCAGGAGGGAAATCTCGGCCTGATCAGGGCGGTCGAGAAATTCGACTACGCCCGCGGCTACAAGTTCTCGACGTACGCGACCTGGTGGATCCGGCAGGCGATGTCCCGGGCGCTGGCCGACCAGGCCCGTACGATCCGGGTCCCGGTCCATGTGGTCGAGCTGATCAACCGCGTCGTACGGGTCCAGCGGCGACTGCTCCAGGAGCGCGGCTACGAGCCGACCGCCGAAGAGGTGGCCCAGCAGCTCGATCTGACCGCCGAGCGGGTCGGTGAGGTGCTGCGGCTCGCCCAGGAACCGGTCTCCCTGCACGCCCCGGTGGGCGAGGAGGACGATGTCGCGCTCGGCGATCTGATAGAGGACGGCGACGCAGCGTCCCCGGTCGAATCCGCGGCCTTCCTGCTGCTGCGCGAGCATCTGGAGGCGGTGCTCTCCACTCTCGGCGAGCGTGAACGCAAGGTGGTCCAGCTACGGTACGGACTGGCCGACGGCCGGCCCCGCACCCTGGAGGAGATCGGCAGGATCTTCGGTGTGACGCGCGAGCGAATACGCCAGATCGAGTCCAAGACCCTCGGCAAACTCCGCGACCACGCCTACGCCGACCAGCTCCGGGGATATCTCGACTGAGAGCGGCGCCGCGCCCGTACACCCGAAGGCGATACGGACGCGGCGCCGCCGGCCCGATACGAGGCGCTCCCGGCCCGAAACGCGGCGCGGCCCCCCCCGAAACGCGGACCGCGCCGCCGATCCCAGCCGCCCGATCTCACACGGCTGTTCTGAGCCGCCCGTCCTGAGCCGCCCGTCCTCAGTCGACCTCCACCACCGCCTGCGCGAACTGTGCCGCGTACAGCCGCGCGTACGCGCCCTCCGCCGCCAGCAGCTCCTCGTGCGTGCCCTGTTCGACGATCGCGCCGCTCTCCATCACCAGAATTACATCCGCGTCCCGGATCGTGGAGAGCCGGTGTGCGATCACAAAGCTCGTACGGCCGTGCGCCAGCCGCGCCATCGCCTTCTGGATCAGCACCTCGGTACGGGTGTCCACCGAGCTGGTCGCCTCGTCGAGCACCAGGATCACCGGGTCGGAGAGGAACGCCCGCGCGATGGTGATCAGCTGCTTCTCACCGGCGCTGACCCCGGAGCCCTCGTCGTCGATGACGGTGTCGTAGCCGTCGGGGAGCGTACGGACGAAACGGTCGGCGTGGGCCGCGCGCGCCGCCTCCTCGATCTCCTCCCGGGTGACCTCGCGCGACGCGCCGTACGCGATGTTCTCCGCGATCGTGCCGCCGAAGAGCCAGGTGTCCTGGAGGACCATGCCTATCTTGGCGCGCAGTTCGGCCCGGGACATCCGGGAGATGTCGAGCCCGTCCAGGGAGATCAGGCCGCCGGTCACCTCGTAGAACCGCATCAGCAGATTCACCAGCGTGGTCTTGCCCGCGCCCGTCGGACCGACGATCGCGACCGTCTGCCCCGGCTCCACCGAGAGCGACAGATCCTCGATCAGCGGCTTCTCCGGCTCGTACCGGAACGAGAGATGCTCGATCGCCACCTGCCCCCGCGACTTGCGCAGCCGCTCCACGGACGGGGCGTCGGGCTCCTGCTCCACCGCGTCCAGCAGCTCGAAGATCCGCTCGGCCGAGGCGACCCCGGACTGGAGCAGATTGGCCATCGACGCGACCTGAGTCAACGGCATCGAGAACTGCCGCGAGTACTGGATGAACGCCTGCACATCGCCGATCGACAAGGTGCCCGAGGCCACCCGCAGTCCGCCGACGACCGCGATCAGTACGTAGTTGATGTTGGAGATGAAGAGCATCAGCGGCTGCATGATCCCGCTGTTGAACTGTGCTTTGAAGCCCGCCTCGTAGAGCTGGTCGTTCTGCTCGCGGAACAGCTCGGCCGACTCGTGTGCCCGCCCGAAGACCTTCACCAGCGAGTGCCCGGTGTACATCTCCTCGATATGCGCGTTCAGCGTGCCGGTGACCTTCCACTGCTGGACGAACTGCGGCTGCGACCTCTTGCCGACCTTCGCCGCGACGAACACCGACAGCGGTACCGTCACCAGCGCGACCAGCGCCAGCAGCGGCGAGATCCAGAACATCATCCCCAGCACACCGACGATCGTCAGCAGCGAGTTGATGAGCTGGCCCATCGACTGCTGCAAGGTCTGCGAGATGTTGTCGACGTCGTTGGTGACCCGGCTGAGCACCTCGCCGCGCGGCTGCTTGTCGAAGTACGACAGCGGCAGCCGAGACAGCTTCGCCTGGACGTCCTCACGCATCCGGTAAACGGTGTTGTTGATGACCCGGATCGAGAGCCGGGTGGAGACCAGCATCAGCAGTCCGGCGGCCACATAGATCACCAGCACCACCAGCAGCACCTCGCCCACCGCGCCGAAGTCGACGCCCTGGCCCGGGGTGAAGTCCACCCCGGAGAGCAGATCGGCGAGCCCGTCGTCCCCCTTGGCCCGCAGTCCCTCGATCGTCTGCGCCTTGGAGGCGCCCTCGGAGGTCTGCCGGCCGACGACCCCCGCGAAGATCAGATCCGTGGCCCGGCCGAGGATCTTCGGTCCGATCACCGACAGCGCCACGCTCAGCACGCCGGCCGCGAGCATCCACCACAGGGTGGTCCGCTCCACGGCGAGCAGCCGCAGCAGCCGCTTGCCCGATTCCTTGAAGTGCGTGGACCGCTGGGCCGGTCCCGCCGCCATCATCATGCGTCCACCAGGACCGCTCATCAGGCAGCCTCCGCCTCGGTAAGCTGGGAGAGCACGATCTCCCGGTATGTCTCGTTCTGTGCCATCAACTCGTGATGGCGGCCCTCCCCGACGACCCGGCCCTCGTCCAGGACCACGATCCGGTCGGCGTCACGGATCGTGGAGACCCGCTGGGCGACGATCACGACGGTCGCCTCCGAGGTCTCCCGCGCCAGCGCCGCGCGCAGCGCCGCGTCCGTGGCGTAGTCCAGCGCGGAGAACGAGTCGTCGAAGAGATAGATCTCCGGCCGCTGCACCAGCGTCCGCGCGATCGCGAGCCGCTGCCGCTGGCCGCCGGAGACATTCGTACCGCCCTGTGCGATGGCCGCGTTCAGCCCGCCTTCCAGAGCGGCGACGAACTCCCTCGCCTGCGCCACCTCCAGCGCGTGCCACAAGTCCTCGTCGGTCGCGTCGGGATTGCCGTACCGCAGATTCGTCGCGACCGTCCCGGAGAAGAGATACGGCTTCTGCGGTACGAGGCTCACGGCCTTCGCCAGCAGCGCCGGTTCGAGCCGCTGTACGTCCTCGCCGTCGACGAGCACCGCCCCGTCCGTCGCGTCGAACAGCCGCGGTACGAGCCCGAGCAGCGTCGATTTGCCGCTGCCGGTCGAGCCGATGACCGCGGTCGTCTCACCGGGCCTGGCGACCAGGGACACATCACGCAGCACGGGCTCCTCGGCCCCGGGGAAGCGGAACTCCGCGCCCCGGATCTCCAGATGCCCGTGTCTGCGCAGCGCCGTCACCGGGTTCTCCGGCGGTACGACACTCGACCTGGTGTCCAGCACCTCTTCGATGCGCTCGGCGCACACCTCGGCGCGCGGCACCATCATGAACATGAAGGTGGCCATCATCACCGCCATCACGATCTGCATCAGATACGCGAGGAACGCGGTCAGCGCGCCGATCTCCATACCGCCGCTGTCGATGCGGTGCGCGCCGAACCAGACGACGGCGATCGACGACAGGTTCACCACCGTCATCACGGTCGGGAACATCAGCGCCATCAGCCGGCCCGTGGAGAGCGCGACATCGGTCAGCTCGGTGTTGGCCTCCTTGAAGCGGTCCTTCTCGTAGTCGTCCCGTACGAAGGCCCTGATCACGCGGTTGCCGGTGATCTGCTCGCGCAGCACCCGGTTCACGGTGTCGAGCCGCGTCTGCATCGTGCGGAAGAGCGGCCGCATCTTCCTGACGATGAGGCTGACCGAGATACCGAGCAGCGGCACGACGGCGAGCAGCACCCCGGAGAGCGGGATGTCCTGGCCGAGCGCCATGATGATGCCGCCGACGCACATGATGGGCGCGGACACCATCAGCGTGAACGACATCAGGACCAGCATCTGTATCTGCTGGACGTCGTTGGTGGTCCGGGTGATCAGCGAGGGGGCGCCGAAGTGACCCACCTCACGCGCGGAGAAGCTCTGCACCCGATCGAAGACGGCGGCCCGTACGTCCCGGCCGAGGGCCGAGGCGGTCCGCGCGCCGTAGTACACGGCACCGATGTTGCAGATGACCTGGACCACACTGGCGGCGATCATGATGCCGCCGAACTTCAGGATGTAGCCCGAATCCCCCTTCACCACACCGTTGTCGATGATGTCGGCGTTGAGGGTGGGCAGATAGAGGCTGGCGCACGTCTGCAGGAGCTGGAGTGCCACCAGCAAGGCTATGGGTCTCTTGTACGGGGCGAGATGGGCTCGCAGAAGTCGAAGCAGCACGCGGAGTCTCTCGGGTTCGGCGGCGGGGCGGGGTCCGCAAGATCGGGGGTCAGACCCCATCTTGCGGTACGTCCCCCACGGAGCCCCACGGGTTTATGTCCAAGGGCGAGTCAAGAACGGGTCGGCGCGCGGGCCCGTGCGCCGACCCGCGCAGGGGCCCGCCAGAGCCGCCACGGGAGGGCCGGGGCCGGGGGGCCCAGGGTCGATCCCGGAACGCGGCGTACGGGCCCGCGGACGCCCGGAGACGCCCGGACCAGGGCGGTCCGGGAGCGGGCCGTACGGCACGACGGCGGCCGGCACGACAGCGGTCCGCGCGACGGCGGCCGGCACGACAGCGGTCCGTACGACGGTCAGGGCCCGAGGGCGGCCGTACACGAACACGACGGCGGCCGGCACGACGATCAAGGAGCGTCGGCGGTCCGCGCGACGGTCAGGTCCGCGGACACCATCGCCGGGGGAGCCCACCGTGTCCCGCCCGCGCGGCGGGGGTCCGCCGCTCAGATCGCGTGGCCGAACGCCCCCGGGTGGATCTGCTCGCGCGTCGCCCGGTACTGCTGCCGTACCGCCGTGCCGACGGCCGCGTCCTCGCCCGGTTCGAAGATCTGCGCCGCCGCGCCCTGCCAGGCCGGCGGGTTGTGCGGGCCGAGCGACCCGCGCGAGACCCCGAGCGCCCACGCCGCCTGCCGCGCCGCGCCGCGCGCCGCGTAGTCCGCGGGCTGCGGTACGACGACCTGCGCCCCGAAGACCGCCGGGGCGAGGGCCTGTACGGCGGGCAGCTCGGCGGCGGCGCCCAGCAGGAACACCCGGCGCACCTCCACCCCGCGCCCGCGCAGCACGTCCATCGCGTCCGCGAGCGAGCAGAGCATCCCCTCGAACGCGGCCCGCGCGAGATGCTCCGGCTTCATCGACTCGCGCCGCAGTCCGGTCAGCGTGCCCGCCGTGTGCGGGAGCTGAGGGGTCCGCTCGCCCTCCAGATACGGCAGGAACACCAGGCCGGAGGAGCCCGGTGTGGACTTGAGCGCCAGCGTGGACAGCTCCGCCAGATCCTCGGTCCCCAGCAGCTCGGCCGTACCGCGCAGGGCCCTGACGGCGTTCAGCGTGTGGACCACGGGCAGATGCATCCCGGTCGCGTCCGCGAAGGAGGTGATCATTCCGGCCGGATCGGCGAGCGCCTCGTGGTGCACGGCCATCACCGAGCCCGACGCTCCCAGCGACACCACGGCGTCCCCGACGGCCACCCCGAGCCCGAAGGCGGCGGCCATGGTCTCGCCGGTGCCCGCGGAGATCAGCAGCCCCTCGGGAGTGGTCCCCGCGGCGTCGGCGGGACCGAGCACCTCGGGCAGCGCGGCCTGGTGCCCGAGCGCTAGCTCCACGAGATCGGGCCGGTACGAGCCCGTACGCGCGGACCAGTAGCCGGTCGCCGACGCGGCGCCCCGGTCGGTGGTCCTGCGGGCCGGCCGGCCGAGGAGCTGCCAGACCAGCCAGTCGTGCGGCTGGAGCACCAGCGCGGTGCGCTGCGCCGCCTCCGGCTCGTTCCGCGCCATCCAGCGCAGCTTGGCCACCAGCTGGCTGGACTGCGGTACGGATCCGACCGCCTCGGCCCAGGCCTGCCGCCCGCCCAGCGCGTCGACCAGATCCGCGGCGGCGACCTGCGCCCGCTTGTCGTTGCCGAGCAGCGCGGGCCGTACGAGATTGCCCTGCTGGTCCAGCGCCACCATGCCGTGCTGCTGGGCCGAGACGCCTATGGCCTGGACGCCCTCCAGCAGACCGCCGGACGCGGCCTCGCCGAGGGAGAGCAGCCAGGCCTGCGGGTCGACCTCGGTGGCTTTCGGATCGACCGGATGCGGCGCGTAACCCTGCCGCAGCACGGCACCCGTGTCCGCGTCACAGACGAGGACACGTGTGAATCCGGACGAACTGTCCAACCCGGCGACTATTCCCATGACACCCGATTCTGCCGCACGCGCGGCGCGGCGGGGGCGGCCGGGACGGACGAGGGTGTATAGGACCGGTCAGGTGTTGCTGGTGCCCCAGTCGTCCTGGCCGTTCTGGCTCCGCTCCCGCAGCGAGCGCACCCGGTGGGCGACGGAGTCGGGCACCCGGTCCCCCACCACGGCGCTGACCGAGTGGTACGCCTTGCCCGCGACCTCACGGCCGGTCTGGGCGGCCGACTCGGCGGCGTTGCGCACGGCCGGGTTCTGGGACACCTCGCGCACCGACTTCTTGAGCTGCTCGTAACGCTCGCGTCCGGCGCGCGTGCCGAGCACATATCCGCAAGCCAGTCCCGCGATGAACGTGAGGCGGTACCGCATGGCTGCCACCCTTCCCTGATGTCCCGGTCCCCGGTGTCGGCGGCGGACCGTCGGTCTCTGCCCTCCGCCTACCCCGTGGGGGCCCGGGATCACCCGGCGTGACCCGGGTCGATAGCGATTGGCGGAACACCCCCCTGCTTGCGCTAATGTATGTGTCGCGGCGAGCGCGCGCCGCCCGGGAGGCCCCGGGCAGGTACGTTCGGTGCACACGCAGCAATCCCCTGTAGCTCAATTGGCAGAGCAGCCGGCTGTTAACCGGCAGGTTACTGGTTCGAGTCCAGTCGGGGGAGCGCGGTCCCCTGTAGCTCAATTGGCAGAGCATTCGGCTGTTAACCGGAGGGTTGCTGGTTCGAGTCCAGCCGGGGGAGCAGAAGAGCGAGAAGGACCCCTCGGGGTCCTTTTTCGTCTGTTCTACGCCATTCCTGGAACCGGGCGGCGTGCGGCGAAGTCCTCAAGGTCAGGGCGATGCCGACCATCCGAGGCAGGAGATCGTATGAGCGGCTATGCTGCGGCAGACGGCGCGCACAAATGTGCGCGACGCGCCGTTAGGGGCGGTAGCTCAGCCGGTTAGAGCAGCGGACTCATAATCCGTCGGCCGTGGGTTCGAGTCCCACCCGCCCCACCAGGCGTCGGCGTGCAGGAACGTTCTGACCTGCACATTAACCGACGCACTCGGAGATTCCCCGGACCTGGCGGCCCTGCGTGTCACGGTTTCATGATCGTGAGGACGCGATTGGGGACACGGGTTCCCTCAAATCGGGACATTCTTCATCGCGTTGTGAGACCGCGCGAAATAGCCGTCTACGCTGCGTTCGTCGGCTTCTCGATCGCGGATCGTCCTGGAATCTGTGGGAAGCGATCCGGCACGGGTGGGCGGCAGCGATGGTTGGGTCTGCCCGGCCCAGCCCACTAACTGCCCGAACTGAAAACGGCCCGACACCACGCTCCTGGCCAGGTAGGGGTGCCCCTGCACCGCGCCACCAGCACCGCGGCCAGCCGCGAAGGTCCGGACCCTGTCGGGCGCGTCTTCACCGGGGGAAGTACACCCTCGCTGTGCCGCTGCCTGTCGGCCGCTGGCGTTCAGTTGTCCATGACCGCAGTGGGGGCAGCCCGGACGCGTCCTCACGCCATACTGCGGGTAGCGGCTCCCAAAGTGCCGAGGCGGCCGTGATGTCAGAGGGGTCTCGTAGACTGGCCGCACGCTGACAGAAGGGGGTTCCGTATGGCGGTCGTTGCTGGTCAGAGGAACAAGGCACAAGACCCGGACTCCAACGTGCCCCGGCTGGTAACCGTGGTGGACCGGGTGCTGGAGGGCGATGTCGTACTGCCGAAGTTTCAGCGGAACTTCGTGTGGACCCGGCAGCAGATCCTGGACCTGCTCGACTCCGTGTCGCGCAACTATCCCATCGGCAGCGTCCTGCTTTGGCAGAGCACCGAGCAGTTGGCCAGCGAGCGCACCGTTGGCGGCCTCGCTGTCGGAGAGCAACGGCACGGGTATCCAGTGAACTACATCCTGGATGGCCAGCAACGCTTGGCCACAGTCTGTGGTGCCCTCCACTGGGAGCCTCGCGACGACCCCGAAAGTCTCTGGAACATCGTCTACGACCTGGAGCAACAGGAGTTCCGACACGAGACGACGCTCGACGAGCCGCCGGCTCATGTGATGCCGCTACGCCTGCTGTCCGACGGGTTCGAGTACGCCGACCGCGCTGCTAAGGCCGGGTCTGAAGAGCTTCAGGAGCGTGCCAAGGCCCTTTACAACCGCTTCTCGAACTACCAGATCGCTGTCATCACGCTGCGAGGCATGCCATCCTCCGAAGTCGCCAAGGTCTTCGAGCGAATCAACAGCACGGCGACGCCACTTACGGTCGTCGACCTCATGCGCGCGGCGACCTGGAGTCCAGAGTTCGACCTGAAGGACGAGATCGACGCTCTCCTTGGTGTGCTCGACCAGAAGCGTTACGGCCGGGTCGACACCAAGACGATGCTTCGCACGATCTCGGCCGCGGCCGGATTCGGCTTCTCCCGCGAGGACATGAACCGGATGCGGGACCTGTCGCGTCAGGAGCTGGAATGCGCTGTGGAGTCGGCAGGCGCCGCCGCCAAACTCGCTGTCGATTTCCTGACCACACAGATTCGCACCCCTCGGGCCAACGCCCTGCCTTACTACAACCAGTTCGCGGTCTTGGTGGAGACCTTCAGGCAGTTGCCCAAGCCCTCGGCTGCCCAGTTCGATGCCATCGAGCGGTGGTTCTGGCTGACCGCCAGTGGCGAGTACTTCAAGGGGTGGAACTCTCGGCAGATGGCCGATGACCGCGAGGCGGTGGGTGCCTTCGCTCAAGGCGAGAGTGCCGACATCGAGGTCGGCGCAGGTCTCCCCCGGAGCGTCCTGTGGCGGCGTAGCCAGTTCCGCACCACCAACGCGCCATCGAAGCTGCTCGGTCTCTTGCTTGCGGAGGCGCACCCCGTGGACCTGCGCCATGGCCGGCGCATTGACACGGACAAGGCATTGTCGTGGCAGAACGACAAGGAGTTCCACCACTTCTTTCCGCGAGCGTTCTTGAAGAGGCAAGGACTGGGCCAGAACCGGGCCAACGTCTGCGCCAACCTGATCATGCTCAGCTCGGTGACCAATATCTACATCAGCGATCAGCCGCCGTCGGTGTACCTCAAGGATCTCTGCGAGACGCAGGGGAGGGCCACGATTCGAGCGCGTCTCGCTACCTGCCTCGTCGATGACACGGCCTTCGAGGCCGCCCTGCGGGACGACTACGAGGGATTCCAACAAGCCCGTTCCGAGACGCTGCATCAACGGCTCATGCAGCTCATCGGCACGTCGGCGGAAGGAGTCGGGGAGTACGTGGCAGTGCCCGACGAGGCCGAGAGCATCGGGGACAGCGCCGAGGAGCCGGTTGACCGGGACTCTGCGGACTGAGCGGGTGCCGTAGATGCGAGTCACCGACATGCCCACTGGCGACCGGCCACGCGAGCGACTCTGGGAGCTGGGCGCGGAGGCGCTCGCCGACAGGGAGTTGCTCGCCCTGCTCCTGGGCTCCGGGAGACAGGGACGTGATGCGGTAGAGCTGGCCAGCGAGCTGATCGCAGCGCATGGTGGGCTCCGAGGGCTGGCCCGCGCCGATCCGCAGGAGCTTGTCGCGCTATCAGGAGTGGGTCCGGCCAAGGCCGTCCGTGTCGCAGCCGCATTCCACCTCGCCCGTCGCGCGATCGATACTGGCGCCGCTGACCGCCGCCGTATCGCCACGACGGCCGACCTCGCTGCCGTTGCCGCGCCACTGCTACGTGGGCTGCGCCACGAGCGGGTCGTCGTCGTGGTCTGTGACGCCTCGTGCGCGGTACTCCGTACGGTCCGTCTCACCGAAGGTGCGACGGACCGCAGCCTCATTCCCGTACGGGACGCCTTGGCTCTCGTCCTGACCTCTGGCGGCACGTCGTTCGGCGTCGCGCACAACCACCCCACCGGCGACCCCACACCCAGCGTCGCCGACCGCCGTGCGACCACTCGCCTTTGCGAGGCCGCAGCGGCGGTCGGGCTGCGTTTCCTGGACCACGTGGTGGTGACGGACGACGGGTGGCGCCGGGTTACAGCTGACCAGTGAACGCTGCGTTGAGGATCGAGGGCCTGAGCGCGTTGAGAGCCGGCTCGGAGTAGGCGGCATTCAGTTGCTCGTCGAGAGCATCGAGTGTGCGGGCGACCCGATCCTGTATGGGGCGGGGCGGCAGGGGAAACGTTAGGTTCTCAAACCGCTTGCGGCCGAGTGTCCTGTTGCGCTCTGCCCCCGCCGAGCAGGCGGAAGAGACAAGGGCCAGTCCTTGGCTGCTCAAGAGGAAATGGCGCAGGTAGCTCGTGTTCACCCGATCAGCGATCGGGAGATAGAAGAAGAAACGGTTAGACGCGATGTGACGTGTGTCCTCTGGCCCGGTAACGGAGATTCCGCCTTCCCACGCCATGAGATTGCTGAGAGCGAGAGCGTTGGCGGGGAAGGCGAAATATTTGAGTTTACTGAGACCTTCGCTGATAATAGGAGGGTGCCGAATGAAACCTTTACCGAAAGAGCGGATCCCAATTGTTCGGTACTCGGCTTGAGGGTTAATGTCAACGGGAGTGCGTTCAAAGGAGACGACATCACCCATGAGGACCGTGTCCGTTGCAGATTTCAGAGCGGATGCGATGAGGGAAGCCGTCAGGTCCGCCTGGAGCCCGGTCATTTTCTCGCGTAGGGCGCGCACACCGTCAGCCCGACCGAGCGCCGCGTCCAGCCTGTCGGCGATACGGCGTTGCTCACCAATGTCCTCGGGCAGTGGCACCTTGGTGCCGAGAAGCTGGTCAACGTTGACTCGTTGACGCCTCGATCCCATGCCGGAAGTCTGCTTACTCAGCGCGTCGTGTAGATCCGACCACGTAACAAGATGCCCGATATATCTCGGGTCCGCTCTGTTTTTGAGGATTTCGAAGGTGGGAAATTCGTGGGATACATGCATTCCACTGAATTCGGAAGGCACCACGGCAAGAGCGCCTTCCCAGGCAAACAGTTTGCTATATACGAGTTGCCCGCTCTTGAGGCGGTTGTATCTTGTGTATTGCGTTTCAGATCCCATGATGGTCGGCCGTTTGAACAGGCCACGCCCACGATTGAGGAGTCCAGCGGTTGAGTATTCACGGCCAGGATCGATTCTGACCAGATCGTCAGACTTGGTGAGCACGCTGCCGAGTGGCGTCAGAGGGAACGCAGTCATCGTCCACCCTCCAGCTCGGTCTTTAGTTCTCCCAGCAGCCCGAGAATCTCCTGTTCCGTTTTGATCAGTTCATCAACGAGCTCCTCCGGCGACCGATGGGCCAAGTCGTTACCCACGTGTGGGTTAGTCAGGTCGAGGTTGTAGCCGCTCGCCGTGATGTCCTGGGCCGTGATGTGCCACGCGTGCTCATTCTGCTCGCGGCCTTCCCGTCCTTCGCCGCCCCACCACTTTGAACAGTCGGTGAACTCCTCGTACCGCATGGGCTTGGTCTTGCTGTAGCCCCGCCGCCCCTCAGGCAGAGGGATCTCGTAGAACCAAGTCTCTTTCGTTGGGCCGGTCTTCTCGAAGAAGAGCAGGTTCGCCGGAATCTGTGTGTAAGGCGCGAAGACGCCTTGTGGGAGCCGGACCACGGTGTGCAGGTTGCACTCCCGCATGAGTTTTGCTTTGACCTTGGCGCCCACGCCGCCGCCGAAAAGAGATCCGTTCGGAAGGACGATTGCGCAGCGGCCCCCGGGCTTGAGGCGCTCGATCACTGAGAACAGGAACAGCCAGGCCGTTTCCTGGGTGGCTACGCCAGCTTTATCAAACCGAGCGGCTACGGACTTCTCCTCCTCGCCGCCGAAAGGCGGGTTGGTGAGGACAACATCCACCCGATGGCGAGGGCTGCTCTCCTCGCGCATCCGTACCAGCGCGTTGGTGCGTACAACGTTAGGAACGTCGATGCCGTGCAGTAGCAGGTTCATCATGACGAGCAGATACGGAAGGGGTTTTTTTTCGAAGCCCCGGATGTTGTGCTGCAACTGGGCGACCTGTGTCTGCGACTGGGGCAGCTCTCGCAGTTCGTCATACGCCTCCACGAGGAAGCCGCCTGTCCCGCACGCCGGGTCGAGGATGGACATGCCCAGCTTCAGAAACGACTGCTCGACCATGAAACGGATCACCGGGCGCGGTGTGTAGAACTCGCCGGAGTCGCCGGCGGAGTCCCGCATCTCCTTGAGGATCGACTCGTAGACGTACGCCATCGTGTGGATATCGTCCGCAGATTCGAAGCTGATGTCGTTGACGACATTAACTAGGTCGCGCAGGAGGACCCCGGAGAGCATCCGGTTGTGGATCTCCTGGAAGATCGTGGAGATCACATTGCGCGGGTCGCCCTCATCGTCGCTGCTCAGCCCGCGCAGGTAGGGAAGGAGTTTGGCATTCACGAACTCCAGGAACTCGTCGCCCGTGAACTCTGCTCGGGCGCCCCAGCTCGCCCAGTCGTACGGTGCCGCGATTGCGGGTTCGTAGTCGAGGTTCTCAGCGGCCCGCTCCTGCTCCACGCACACGTCGAATGCCCGGAGGAAGAGAATCCAGGACAGCTGGGGCAGCCGGTCGAGGTCACCGTTGAGGCCCGCGTCTTTGCGCATGATGTCGCGGGCCGACTTGATGGCCGACTGCAGCTGTGCGCGGGTTTGTTTTTTGGGTTGGGCAGGCACGTCGATGGCCAGTTGGCCGGCCGCGTCCTTGGTGGGCATCAGAGTTCCGTTCCGGTGGTGTCGGCGACAGCCTTGTCCCAGAAGACGCGCAGCAGATCAAGTGCGGCGTCTAGGGAAGGTGCCGTCTCGGTCAGTCTGTCGGCTAGGGGTGGGTAGGTCTCGCGCCAGAGAGGTGGGGGGTCGGGGAGGGCGCTGGGCACGGGGTGGGTGGCCCGGACGATGAAGACATGCCGTACTACGCCGTACAGCTCGCGGTCGGGCATCAGGCCGGTCTCGATCAAGAGGACGAGATCAGCGAGATCTTTGACTCGGGTGTTGGGACGGTCGCCGTAGTCGCGGGAGAAGGCATGCAGCTTCTCCGCAAAGTGCTGCCGCCGGTCCACTGCTTCGATCGCGCGCGCCGGAATGCCCGCGAACTCAAGGACCCCGAACAGTGGTAGCGGCTCGGTGGCCGCTACCTCCTCTCCGCGTGCCGCGACGTCCAACCGGATGCCTGCGAACGGCTTGCCCGCCAGGCCGGCTTCCACGGAGAACCGCCACGCGGGCCGTCCGGCCGCGTCTGAGACGAGAGCCACCGGTGCGGCGACACGGAAGGTGAACCAGTCGCCGTCCGGATCCTCGGCCAGCGCGTCGATCAGGGCGTCCCGCATCGCATTGCCGTCTCGCCCTTCCGCCCGTACTGCCAGGTCGAGATCCTTGGTCGCCCGCGCCTTGTCACGCAGCCGGAATTCCAGCGCGGCACCCCCTTTGAGGATCCACTCGCCCGCCGGGTCGGCCGACAGGCGTGCTGCCAGCCGGTCGAAGACCACACGGCGACGCAGGCGGCCCAAGTCCGTACCGTCCGAATCGGACTGCCGCTTCAGCCTGGCCTCCAGGGCCCGGCGGAGCGCAGCAGCATCCTTGTACTCTTTCACCTCTACGACAGCTCCGCTCTCATGGCACGCTCCATGCCTAGTTCGGCGCGAGGTCCCAGCTCCTGGGCGGCATGGAGCAGGCGTCGGCGGGTGGACATCCCGCGCTCCAGGGCATCGGCCACGGCCGAGTCGAGTACATCCTGATCCATGGCCGCGGCGGCACACTCCACGATGGCCCGCACTGGCGTAGTGACCCGGAAACCTTCGTGCTGCTCGATTTCCGACTCGGTCAGGACCGCACGGTGCAGAACGACCGCCGGATCCTTCTGCCGGAATCTCGGCGGCACGGTCAGATGCACCTCGGAGGGGTTGGCCGTACCCAGGTCATGGACGGCCAATGCAGTGGAGTGGGAGGTGACCCCGCGGCCCCGGCTCCACAGCGACCAGCGGACCAGGCTGTCGGTCTCGGCACTGGGTAGATGCTCGTATTCGCGAAAGCGGTAGATGCCTCGGTCGACGCGGGTCCAGTTGCGGCGCTGGACGTGGAAGTGCTGTGCCTGGTACGAGTACCCGGTGCCAAGGGCCTGGGCTGCTGTGAAGTATCCACTCTGGCGGCTGGCCAGCCGCCAGAGTCGGTCACGTACGGAGTCGTCGCTGAGCACACAGCCAGGATAGCAGTCAAAATCCTCCTATTCTTCTTTAGGTTGATGCTCAACCTCTACGTGAAACTAAAAGTAAGATAGAGTTATGCGACGTCGAAGACGCGCTTGCCAAGCTCATCAATGGCTCCGTGCATGCTCTGAACCCCACCGAAGTAGCTCGCCAGCTGGGTAACCCTTCCCATCTGCCGGAACGGCGGTACCCGCAATGCGCTCGGCGACAGCTCAGACGCACCTTGCTCGGTGAACTTGTCCAGCAGGGTGTCGAGTATGACCCGAGCTTCAGGGGCGAAGCTGCTGAGGAAGTCCGCGTGCTCGCGCCGCACCCGGTGCGCCCGCTCGGCCCGGCTCACGAGTGGAAGCTCCCATGCCGCGTTGATCAGCAGATCGATCGGATCCGCCTCCGGATGATCCAGTTTGCGGAGCAGGTCCTCCTCGGTGATGTCGTACTGCTCGCTCAGCCGCCGGCGGAGCGCCTCGCGGCTCTTGGCAGTGGCCCACTGGGTGCGCAAGTCGGTCGGTGACAGGTTCAGCTCCAGGACCTGATCGTGCACGATCTCCCGGTAGAGGACGAGCTTCAGTGTCCTGCCGTCGGACTGCAGCTGGTAATGCACGTCGTTCCAGACGAAGACCGTGACACCGTTAACATAGATGCGGCGCTTACTGCTCTGGATCGCGTCAGCCTGATCGTCATCGGTGACGGTGTAACCGTCAGTGTCACTCCCCGGCAGCACCCCACCATCCTGTGACTTGAAAGCTGCCACAGTCTCGGAGACTTCCTCGACCTCGCTTTCCGGCGTGCCCTCCTCGTCGGTGCTGTTGACCAGTGCACCCTGCTCGTCCGTCCGGTCATTAACGATAAGCAGTGGCGGGCCGTCGAACTCCGGGTCGTTGAAGAGGGCTGTTGCCTCGACGAAGTCGATGATGTCGAAGGATCCCTTCTCGATGTCCAGGCACAGCCTGGTGCCCCGTCCGATGATTTGCTTGAACTGGGGCATGGATCGGATCCGTCGAAGGAGCACGATGTTGCGGACCGAGGGGATGTCCACGCCCGTCGTCAGCATCTGGCTTGTCACGGCGATCACGGGCTCGTCCGTATCGTCCTTACGGAACTGGTCCAAATGCTCCAGCCCGGCGGAACCGTCGTCGTCGGTGATGCGGCACACGTAGTCACGGAACTGCGCAACAACGTCCAGGTTCGCCTGATTCAGGGCTGCGACCACCCGGTGCGCGTGATCGTTGTTCTCGCAGAAGATGATCGTCTTGCCCATGCGGTCGGTTTGACGCAGATAATCAGTGAGGTAGCGGGCGACCTCCTCCGTGCGCTCCTGGATGGCGAGAGACCTCTCGAAGTGCCTCTGCGTGTAGACCTTGTCGGGGATCTCGTCGCCGTCGATGTCGAGCTGACCGGGCTCGGGCCGGAAGCCCGTGAGGTCCACGTTCAGATGCACCCGGCGCACCCGGTACGGGGCGAGGAAACCGTCCTCGATGCCGTCCTTGAGCGAGTACTCGTAGACGGGCGCACCGAAGTACCCGAAGGTGTCGCGTTCCTTCTCCTGGACCGGAGTCGCCGTCAGTCCGAGCTGGGTAGCCGGTTCGAAGTACTCCAGGATCGTGCGCCACTTCGACTCGCTTCCGGAGCTGCCCCGGTGGCACTCATCAACGATGATCAAGTCGAAGTAGTCCGGCAGATACTGGTTGAACAGTGCGTCCTCGTCGCCGCGCTCGCTGTCGAGTGACTGGTACAGGGCGAAGAAGATTTGCCGGGCTCGCTGTGCTCGGCCGCCGCTGATCTTGTGTACAACATCTCCGAACACTGGCTCGAAGTAGTCGTCCTTCGGCTGGTCGATGAGGATGTTACGGTCCGCGAGGTAGAGGATGCGGGGCTTCTCACCTCCCTTCCAGGAGCTTCGGCGGAGCTTGGATACCAGTTGGAAGGCCACCATGGTCTTGCCGGTGCCAGTCGCGAGCGTCAGCAGGATCCGCTTCTCCCCCCGGGCGATGGCCAGCAAAGTCTGGTTCACCGCACGGCGCTGGTAGTAGCGCGGGCGCTTCGGAGTGAGGTCGTTGTTGCGCAGCCTGTTGTCGAACGGGGCAAGCATGAACTCCTGCTCCAGGTCGGACGTGATCCCCTTGTCCTCGCAGTACCGGGTCCAAAGCTCCTCCGGCGACGGGAAGCAAGAGATCTTCCGACGGTTGCCGCCGATCTCGATCTCCCAGATCTCCAGCCCGTTCGTCGCATAGGCCACCGGGAGCCCGAGCCGCGTCGCGTATCGCTTGGCCTGCTCGATCCCTGCGGCCACATCGACGCTGGTCCGCTTGGCCTCGACTACCGCGATGGGCGCGTCGTCGCGGTACTCGAGCACGTAGTCCGCCACCAGCGCAGGCCCTCGGCGATGCCGGCGGGCCGACGCTTCCATCTTGCCGTCGTTGATCGGGTACTCCTCCCGTACCTGATCACGGCTCCACCCCGCGGACATCAGGGCAGGCGTGACGAAGGCCCGACGCGTCTCTTGCTCGTTCATCCCCGCTGTGCTTGCCATAGAAGGTATTGGTACATCAGGGTCACGACAGCTGTCACAGGAATCAGCCGCTCGATGCCCACGAAGCCGAACATCACTGCGAGGGAAGGGGAATTCGCTGCGGCGAGGTTCGAGTCCTTCTCCGAGCTGGAACGATCGCTGGCGTGCGCGCCGGCCTGTCCCCGCGTGAAGGCGTTGGGGACACATTGGGGACGCAAGGACAGGAACAGACTGACAAAGGTTCTAGAGCACCAGCACACGACACGCACTCTGAGCTGGGAAAACGTCTAGAATCGGCGTAGAAAAGCAAGGGCCGCCAAGATCCTCAAAGGACTCATAATCCGTCGGCCGTGGGTTCGAGTCCCACCCGCCCCACGCGGACGGACGTTCGAGGAAACGATCCGACCAGTATGCGAGCGCCCCAACTGGTTCAGACCAGAGTGGGGCGCTCTGTCGTCTGCCGGGTCCCGCGGGGGCGGCAGGTGAGCGACGGGGGCTGACTGATGCTCACAACGGGCGCGGGGAACGGGGGCTTGGGCATTCCTCGCGACCTCCTTGTCGACCTGGGGAACGGACCGGTGTACGTGTCGGACGATAGCTGAATCGTTCCTTGTGGTGGCGTTTCCTTGATCGTATGACTGCCACCTCCACTCGCACGGACCAACCTCGCCGCCACCTGGCGCATGCTCCGGGAGCCGGTCGGCGAGGGGCCGGAAGCGGGTGTGTGTCCTGGTGCCGGGCGGTGGGGACGGGCCGGCGTCTCCCCCCGGTGCCGTCCCGGGGGCGGGGGACGGGCCTGGTCCACTTGGACGAATGGCCGGCCGGTCGCTGTCCGGGGGAGGCCACTCGGCACCCTGGCCGTCGTAGGCGGTTCCGGGCGGGTGGGCGGACAAGCGGATGAGCGGGCGGCATCATGGCGCACCGTCCGCCCCGGGGGCCGGCGCCACGCGGGGGGATCACGGCATCGGGTGAACTTCTCAGTACGCCGCCCGGCCGTGTCCTACGCTGACGCGAACGTGGCCGAACGTGCCGTGCGTACACCTCGGGGAGCAGATGGAACCCGCCGTCATCGGGGCGCGTCTCGCGTCGAGCGTTGTGAGTCCGCTGATCAGGAAACTGTTCCAGTCCGGCCCCGGAGCGGGACTGGTCGACAAGCCCGTCCGTGTCTCCGGGCTCATTTCCTTCCGCGGTGAGAAACGCACTCTCTCGGACAAGGACCTGCACAAGATCTCGGAAGAGCTGGTCCGGCGGGCCGCGCAATCGACCGGTGTCGAGGAACTGTTGCCCAATTTCGAGAAGCGGGCGGTCGCCAATGCCGTGGCCGATTCCCTGCGTGTCATGGGGACGCTCGACATGGACGACGTACAGGCGGTGAGGCTCGGTCATCTCGGACTGTCACGGCATCTCAGATCCCAGAGCAATACGGCCACCCTCGGATTGTCGACCGACGCGGTCACCCTGCACGCGAGCGTGATGAACACCGCTTGTCTGCACATCCTGAATTTCTTCACCCAGCGCTCGACCTTTGTGCCCCGCACGCTGCTGGAGCAGAGCCGCGGCATCGAGGAACTGACGCTGAAGATCGACTCCTTGATCGCACGCGCGCCGTCCCCGGCGGACGGCCCGTTCGAGGACCGCTATGCCCGGTACATCGCGGCCAAGCACGGCAAGCTGAGCATCTTCGGCCTCGATCTGTCCGGTTCGCCGGAGAGCTGGCGTCTCGACACCGCCTATCTCAGTCTGGACGCGTCGGGCGACACCACGAACGCCGTTCCCACGCTGCTCTCGGCCGACCATGTGCTGGCGGGCCGCGACCGGGTGCTGCTGCGCGGTGTGGCCGGGTCCGGGAAGACCACCCTCGTCCAGTGGCTGGCGGTCTCCACCGCGCGGAAGTCGCTCGACGAGCATCTGCTCCATCTCTACGGACTCGTGCCGTTCGTGCTGCCGCTGCGTACCCTGACCAGGGGCGGCGCCACCCTTCCCGCGCCCGACGAGTTCCTCTCCGCGGTGGACTGTCCCATCGCCGCTCTTCAGCCGCCGGGGTGGTTCGACCGGGTGCTGAGGTCGGGGCGCGGACTCATCCTGATCGACGGCATCGACGAGATCCCCGAGGACGACCGCAACGACGCCCGCCGCTGGCTCCAGGAACTCATCGGTACCTACCCCGGGAACCGCTGGCTCGTCACCTCCAGACCGTCGGCCGTACGGGAGCACTGGCTCGTCAGCGACGACTTCGCCGAACTCGATCTCGCGCCGATGAGCCGGGACAATGTCGCCGAGTTCATCAAGCGGTGGCACAAGGCGGCCGGTATCAGCGATCAGTACGCCAATGAGCTGTTGCGCGCCGTCCGCGCCAAACAGGACTTGGGCGGGCTCGCCACCAATCCCCTGATGTGCGGGCTGATCTGCGCGCTGCATCAGGACCGCCGCGGCTATCTTCCCGAGGGACGCAAGGAGATCTATGACGCGGCCCTTTCCATGCTGCTCTTCCGGCGTGACCGTGAGCGCGGTGTCTACAAGGCCGGGTCGATCCATATCAGCGAGGCGCACCATATCCAGTTGATCCAGAAACTGGCGTACTGGATGATCCGCAACGGCCGCTCCGAGATGGACCGCAGCGACGCGATCGAACTCCTGAGCCAGGCTCTGCCGACGATGCCGAAGGTCGCGGAACAGGGGACTGCGGAGGAGATCTACCGTCATCTGCTCATCCGCAGCGGTCTGTTGCGTGAACCGAGCACGGATTCGATGGATTTCATCCACCGTACCTTTCAGGACTATCTCGGGGCCAAAGCGGCCGTGGAGGGCCTTGATTTCGACTTTCTGATCGCGAACGCCCATCTCGACCAGTGGGAGGACGTCATCAGGATGGCCGTCGCCCACGCGCGGCCGACGGAGCGGACCCGGCTGCTCACCGGTCTCACCCGGCGGGACGACGCCTCGCCCCACGGTATGAACCGGCTCCATCTGCTGGCCGCCGCGTGTCTTGAGCACGCCACCGAACTGGACCCCGCCGTGCGGGCGGAGGTGCAGCAGCGGGCCGCGGCGCTGATTCCACCGCGCTCGGCCGACCAGGCCCGTGCGCTGACGGCGGTCGGTCCGGTCGTTCTCGATCTGCTGCCGGGCCCCCGGGAGCCGGCGCGCGTCGAGGGGGCACCGGCCGGCGAACAGGCGCCGGAGGAGGAGCGGTTGAGCGCGGACGAGGCGTATTTCACCGTCCTGGCCGCCACCCGCATCGCCACCGACGCCGCGATCACCGTGCTGGCCCAGTACCGCGGCCACCAGGATCTGCGGGTACGGAACGAACTGGTGCGGGCCTGGAACCGGTTCGACACCGACACCTACGGCCAGGAGGTCGTGGCGCACCTCGCGGAGGACGGTGTCTACTTCCCGGTGTCCAACGTGAGGGAACTGCGGGCGCTGTCCAGCTTCGGCGGTCGCTCCCGTATCAAGATCTCCGGCGAGTTCACGACCCCCGATTTCGTCAATTCGTGCCGTGGCGACCGGCTGACGCATCTCTGGGTCGAGGCGGACATGGGGCGCAGCTGGGGATGGCTGCACAGCTTTCCCCATCTGCGCTCGCTCACCATCGAGACCCTGCATCCCCGTATCGATGTCAGCACGCTGGCGCAGGTGGTGTCGCTGCGTACGATCCGGCTGCCGGAGGAGACCGTCACCACGGGCGCGGATCTGCTGCCGCCGTCCATGGAGATCGTGCGTGAACGGCTGAGCGTCATCTGACCGCACCCGGTCGGCGTTTGGCGGAAACCGATCGGTGAGTTCGGGGCGTCCCTGTCTTCGCCTGCTCCGGAGAGGCTGTCAGCGGCCTCGACCACGCTGCCCAGGGGGACTGAAGCGATGACGCGCACCCGTACTCGTACCCGCGCCGGAAGACGCACCGGAAGACGCACCGATGGACGCACCGATGGACGCACCCGCCCGCTGTCCGCGGTGGTGATGGCGCCCCTGGCCCTGGTCGCGGTCCTCACACTCCAGGGGTGCGACGCGATCCAGGGCCAGGATCCCGGTCCGGCTCCGACCGCCGATGCCCTGCCCAGCCCGACGGTGCCGGTGGAGCGGCCTCCGGAGGAGTCGGCGCAGAGCCCGTCGGAGCCCTCGAAGAGCCCGGTGGCGGCGGGTGATCCCTGCGGGATCGTCTCGCAGGAGGAGGCCGAGACGCTGGCCGACTCGAAGCTCAATCCCGCCGAGCCCCTGGCCGAGACCTGCACCTACACCGGGCTCGCGTCCGGTCCCTCGGCGCAGGTGGAGGTCTATGTCGGCGACTCCGCGCGGAACTATCTCGACGCCGAACGCGGCATCGGGCATGAGCTGAGCCCGCTCTCCGGAGTCGGCGAGGAGGCGTATCTGGAGGACGGATCGGTCTTCTTCCGCACCTCCGGGCAGTGGATCTCCATACGCCTTGTGCGCTCGGTCCCGCCGGAGGAGACCCGTGAGCCTCTCGAAGACCTGGCCCGCACGGTGGCCGCCCGTCGCTGATCCGGCCAGGCGCCGCCGACCCGGCCGGGTCGGGCGGTGGCCGGCCGGGGTGGGTGGGGGCTCCACCATTCCGTGCTCGGAACTATGGACTCCCCACATGGCCCGGTTCTCATGGGGCGCTGACGATGTGCGCCATGGCAGTGCCGGACCGACCGGTCGAGCCGATCGGAGGAGTTCCATGCGTCTGAGAACAGGTGTCACCGTGCTGGCGGCCATGCTGCTGGCGGTCACGGCGACCAGCGCCGGGGCGGCCCCCGTGCCGGACCCGGAGGCGCGCGGGGGGCCGTCGCACTGTGCCGCCCGGGACCGGGTCTCCGTACCCGGCGCGGAGTTCCAGACCGTGGCGTGTCTGCCGGACCTGACGTCCACGGCGCTCGCGGGCACCCAGTACACCGACTCCACGGACTGGTCCCCGCTCTTCGCGAAGGGCACCCTGAACCCCTCGGGTGTGCCAGGTGTCCAGATCGACGGCTACTTCCCCGACTCCTCACGGCTGAACGCCACCCACGGCTGGAAGCACGACGCCCAGTTCGTGATCCGGCTGCCCGACCGCTGGAACGGCGGGCTCGTGGTGACCGGCGCGCCCGGCACCCGCAAGCAGTACTCGCTGGACCCGCTGATCTCCGACTGGGTGCTGGCGCAGGGCTATGCCTTCGCCTCCACCGACAAGGGGAACAGCGGGCCCGATTTCTACACCGACGGCACCAAGGCCGGTGACGCGGTCGTCGAATGGAACCGGCGCACCACCGAACTGACCCGGGCCGCCAAGAAGGCGGTCCAGCGCGCGTACGGGCACGCCCCGCGCCGTACGTATATGACCGGCACCTCCAACGGCGGCTATCTGACCCGCTGGCAGCTGGAGAACCACCCCGAGCTGTACGACGGCGGGGTGGACTGGGAGGGCGTGCTCTGGACGGAGCGCGGCCCCAATCTCCTCACCTATCTGCCCACCACCGTGGCGTACGGGACGGGCGGCGCGGACGCGGACGACATGTACGAGGCCGGATTCGCGCCGGGCAGCGAGTTCCTCTGGCCCTATCACCAGACCGCCTACTGGGGGCTGACGCAGAAGGTGTACCGGGCCGAGTTCGACCCCGCGTACGACACCAACTGCCCAGGCGCCTCGGCCGGTTCCACCACGGCGGAGATCCTGGCGCCCTGCGCCTCGGACGCCTCGTACGACTACGCGGCCCGGCCGCGCTCCGTCCACCGGGCCGTCGAGCGCGTCGCGCTGACCGGCCGGATCGGCAAACCCATGATCACGCTCCAGGGCTCGCTGGACACGCTGCTGCCGATCGCCACCGACTCGGACGTGTACACGCGCATGATCGACGACCAGCACCGGGCCAGGCTGCACCGCTACTACACGATCGAGGGCGGTACGCATGTCGACGGCCTCTACGACACCTATCCGGACCAGCTGCGCCCGATCCTGCCCTGCTACCGGAGCGCGTTCGAGGCGCTGACCCGGTGGGTCGAGCGCGGCGCGACCCCGCCGGCGAGCCGTACCGTCCCCAGGCCCGCCTCCGGTGACGTGGTGAACAGCTGCGCCCTGCGCTGAGCGCGCGGGACCCTTACGCTCCCGTACCGTGGCTTCCCCCTTCCCCGATCCGCACCGGGAGCACCGTGTCCGCCCTTCTCTATGTCACCGATCTCGGCTATGAGGCCAAGGGCCGCAGATACTGCGACGAGGACATCCGGCTCTCCTCCCGGCTGCGGCGGGACTTCGCCGTGGCGCTGTGCCATCCGCTCGACGCCGCACATCTGATGGGGTCCTTCGACGCGGTCGTGGTGCGCAACAGCGGGCCCGTGCTCCACTACCGGAAGGAGTACGACGCCTTCCGCGACCGGGCCCGCGCGGCGGGGGTCCGGGTCTACAACCCGCTGACCGGCCGGGCGGACATGACCGGCAAGGGGTATCTGGCGGAGCTGAGCGCCGCCGGATACCCGGTCATACCGACCGTCGACCGCGCCGAGGACCTCGGCCGGCTGCCGGCGGCCGGCACCTATGTGGTGAAGCCGCGGCTGGGCGCGGACTCGATCGGGATGGAGTTCGTCGCGCGGGAGCGGCTGGCGGAGCTCTCCCTCGGCGGCCCCGACGGTGTGCTGGTGCAGCCACGGATCCCGTTCCGCTACGAGGTCTCGTTCTACTTCATCGACCGGGACTTCCAGTACGCCCTGTACGCGCCCGACCCGGGGCGGCGCTGGGAACTGGAGCCGTACGAGGCCGGGGCCGCGGATCTGGAGTTCGCGCGGCGGTTCATCGACTGGAACGGTCTCGCGCACGGGATACAGCGGGTGGACGCCTGCCGGGCCCCGGACGGGGAACTGCTGCTCGTCGAGCTGGAGGACCTCAATCCGTATCTGTCCCTGGAACTGGTGGACCCGGACACCCGGGAGGCCTTCGCCGCGCGGCTGACGGCCTCGCTCCACGCGCTCCTGCGCTGAACGGACGGGCCGGGACGGGCCGGCCCGGCCCGGCCTCTTCCGCGTCCTGGGCCCGAACACGCCCTACGGCCCCTGGCGCGGTTCCTCCCAGGTCGTCGTCGTACCGCGCTCGCCGTCCTCGCCCACGCCGTTGTCCGTGACGACCAGCCGTACCCCCTCCAGCCCGTCCGGCAGCTCCGCCGTCGCGTCGATCTCCACCTCGATCGCCGTCACCCCCTCCCGCCGGTGCGCGGCGGCGAGAGCGCCGCGTACCTGGGCCAGCAGCCGCCGGCCCACCGGTTCGCCGACGAGCGTGTCCACCGGTCCGGTGAACTGCACCGACGGCCGGAAGCCCAGCAGCACCGCCGCGCCGTCCACCTCCCGCAGCACCTTGCCGCGCACGCTCGTCGGGGCGTCGGCGGGCGGCTGCTGGAGCGCGAAGATCGTGGTCCGCACCTCCTGGATGGTGGAGTCCAGCTCGTCCACGGCCCGGCCCAGCAGCTCGTCCAGTTCCGGTGTGCCCGCGCGCCGTCTGGTCGACTCCAGCATCATCTCGGTCGCGAAGAGGCGCTGGACGACCAGATCGTGCAGATCGCGGGCGATCCGGTCGCGGTCCTCGTACACCGCGAGCTGCTGCCGGTTCTGCCGGGAGTCCGCCAGTACGAGCGCGACCGCGGCCTGGGAGGCGAACTGGGTGGCCAGCAGCCTGTCCACCGCGCTGTACGGACGGCCGCCGCGCCGGCGCGGCAGGGCGAGCGTGCCGATCAGCTTGCCGCCGCTTTGGAGCGGCAGCATCATGCTCGGCCCGAAGCGGGACCGTACATGGGTGGTCATCCGGGGATCGGTCGACGAGTCCTCGATGAACACCGGCTCTCCGCCCAGCAGTTGGACCAGTACGGGGGAGCCGGGCTCGATGATGGTGCCGACGATCCCGTCCGGGTCGCCGGTCGTGGACGCGGCGACGATCTCCATCCCGCCCTCCTCGGTGGGCTGGAGCACCACACCCGCGTAGGCGTCGGCGAGCAGTCGGGCCGACTCGGCGACGGTCATCAGCGAGTCGGCCGCGTTCTCCCCGCGCAGCAGCGCCGTGGTGACCGCCGCGGCCCCCTTGATCCAGCGCTCGCGCCGCCGGGCCGCCCCGTACAGCCGGGCGTTGCCGATCGCGATGCCCGCCTGCGAGGCCAGCACCCCCAGCAGCTCCTGGTCCTGCTCGGTGAAGGGACCGGTCCGTTTCTCCGCGAGGGAGAGACTGCCCAGGACCACGGTGTCCACCTGGACCGGCAGTCCGAGGAAGGAGCGCATCGGGGGATGGCCGGGCACCATGCCGGCGAACCGGGGGTGGGCCGTCAGATCGTCCAGCCGCAGTGGCCGCGCGTCCCGGACGAGTAGGCCGAGCAGCCCGCCCCGCGCGTCGGGAAGCCGTCCGATGCGCTCCCGCTCGCTGTCGCTGATTCCGGCCGTGAACAGCTCGGTGAGCCGGCCGCGCTCGGGATCGATCACACCGAGGGCGCCGTAGCGGGCACCGATCAGTTCGGTGGCGGTGTCGACGATGTGCTGGAGCGCGGGTCGCAGTTCGAGTTCGGTGCCGATGCCGAGCACCGCCTCCAGCAGCGCGGGCAGCAGGGGCTCGGGCGCCATACCGTCGTCCGACTCGGCACCGGCACGAGGACCACCGGCACGAGGACCACCGGCACGAGGACCCGGCTCCCGCGCCGCCCCGCCGTTCTTCCCCCTCCCGCCGCCTTCTCCGCTCATCGCACAGCTCGTCTTCTCACCCGCCCCGCACGCCCCTGGCCGACCGCCCGTCGTGCGGCGGCCGGTCGCACGGCGGCCGGTGAAGCGGCTGTCGGTCGAGCGGCCGTTGTCAGCGGACCACGGCCAGCGGGTTCAGGACCATCGGCTGGACCTTTCCCTCCAGCATCGCACCGAGGCCCAGTACGGCGCAGATGTCGGGGCGCTCCGCGATCGCCACCGGCATGCCGGTCGCGTCGCGCAGCATCTGGTCGAGACCGGGCATCAGCGCGCTGCCGCCGACCATCGTGATCCCGCCGTCCGCGAGATCGGCCACCAGGTCGGGCGGGCAGTCCCTGAGCACCTTGCCGATCCCGTCGAGGACGGCCGTCAGCGGCGAGTAGATCGCGTCCCGTACGGCGGCGGTGTCCACCAGCACCGAACGGGCGACTCCGGTGGCCACGTCCCGGCCGTGGATCTCGGTGGTGCTGGGGCCCCGCGTGGTCAGGCCGTGGTCGCTGAGCGCGAGCTGCAACGGGCGTACGGACTGGCTGGGCAGCAGCAGCTCGTGCTGGTGACGCAGATGCTGGATCACCGCGTGGTCGATGGCGTTGCCGCCGATCGGGATCCGCTGCGCGGTGACGATCGACCCGAGGGAGAGAACCGCGACCTGGGTGGTCGCCGCGCCGCAGACCATGATCATGTTGGCGGTGGGCTGCTCCACGGGCAGCCCGCAGCCGACGGCCGCGGCGATCAGGGTGTCGACCAGCTCGACCCGGCGCGCACCGAGACCGACCAGGGTCTCCACGCAGGCGCGCTGCGCGAGCGGGTCGCTGTCGTGCGGGGTGGAGGCGGCGGCGCGCAGCCGGGGCTTGCGGCGGAGCTGACGCCGGAGCTTGTCGCCGAGGAGATGACGGAGCATGCGCTGGGCCATCTCGATGTCGACGACCGTCCCGCCGGAGACCGGCCGGACGACCTGGATGTAGTCGGGGGTACGGCCCGTCATCTGCTCGGCGAGCGCGCCGACGGCGATGAGCGCGCCGGTCCGGGTGTTGAGGGCGGCGACGCTCGGTTCGTCGACGACGAGCCCGGCCCCCTTGACAAAGACCCGGGTCCTGGCGGCCCCCAGGTCGACGGCGATGTGGCAGCGTCGCAACTGCTCAAGACTGACGGTCACGGCAGGGTCTCCCGAGAGCGCTGATGGGTTCACCGGCGGCGGCCGGCCCTGTTCGCATCGTGCTGCGACGGCCCGCGCGGCGCGCGCTGGGCTGCGCCGGTCGGGCGTACGGAGTTGACGGCCCGCCGGCAGGCGTCGGCGGCCGGTCCCCGGGCCGTACGGAGACGCGTACGGCCCGGTCGTACGGGCGGGTCCGGATCGTCCGGCCGCGCCATGTCCGGTGCCGCTGACGGGTCGTGCCCCGCCCGCCCCGAATCGCCTCAGCGGGTCCCGGACCACTCCTGCAACAGCCCCCAGGTGAATTCCGCGACGCCCGAACCGCCGCCCGGGAGAGTGAACGCCAGCCGCAGCTTGGTGGGGGCGCCGCCCTCCATCGGCCGGGCGGGCGGGAACGCCCGCGCGACCTCGTCCACGGTGCAGGACCAGGGGCGCAGATCCTCCGCCGTACGCGGCTCGGGACCGGCCGCCCCCGGCGCGCGTACCAGCCATTCGTTCCATACGGCCCCGCCCGGCGCCACCATCACCTCGAACCGCAGTCCGGGCCAGAGCGGTACGGGCCAGAGCAGGGCGTCGCACTCCAGATCGCCGACCGCCCGACGGAAGGTCAGCTCCGGTTCGCCGAGGACGGAGCGGTAGCGGGACAGCGCGCCGCGGCCCCGGGGCGCGCGCACCATCGCCTGCCAGCGGCGGTTCGCCTCACGCATCTCCGACAGTGACACCCCCAGTTCACGGCGGGCGTCGTCGACCAGCTCCGGCTGATGGTCGGCCATCCGCCGCAGCAGGACGAGCTGGAATTCGAGCGGACCGAACGGTCCATTGGACGTCATACCGCCATCTTGCCGGTACACGTGGGCCGCCTGGGACACGTGTGACACGGGAGTCCACACAAGACCCTCACAGGCTCGTCTATGCGCGTCGCCCCGCCGCCGCATAATGTGCGGGGCGCCATGGACTACTGCGACCAGTGCCGACGGCACCTCAACGGAGCACTGGCGTGCGCCGGATGCGGCACCCCCGCCGAGGAGCTGCGGCAGCAAGCCCCGCCATCCCCCGGGCCGCAACACAGCCGCCGCCCGGACCGGGAGAGCGAAGGCACCGAAGATCACGGAGAGTACGAGGACGCGCCGGACGGTGAGATCGTCCTGGACGAACTCGTACTGACCGGCCGCCACCCCGAGCCGGGCCCGGGACGGCGCGGCTCGTCCTCGCGCCGCCGCAAGGGCCAGTCCCGGCCTCGTGGGCGTACCAAACCGCGCCGGGCGCGCGGCAAGCGCCGGCGCAAGGTGCTGATAGCGACCTTCGGCGTACTGCTCTCGCTCGCCACGCTGAGCCTGGCCGAGCTGGCCATGGAGTCCCCGGGCAAGGACGACGCCACCGCCGTCAAGGAGGAGACCCCGGTCGACTTCGAGGGCGGACCGCGGGACACGGAGCGGCCCGAGGCCCCCGACGATCCAGGACCCGCGCCGTCCGCGGACCCCGGTACGAGCGGCTCGGCGAGACCCGGTGGCAGCGGTGAACCCGGTACGCAGGCGTCCGGCGAGGCGGCCGTGTCATCCTCCGCCCCGGCGGATGACACGGGGGAGGACAGCCCGGATCCGTCCGAGTCCGGCTCACCCGGTCCCGACGGTTCCACACCGGGGACGACCGGTCCTTCCGGGCCCACCGGGGAGCCCACCTCGGGAAGCCCGACGACACAGGCGCCTCCACCGCCGCCCCCGCCGGCCCCCGAGCCGACCGAGACCTGCATCCTGTGGATCTTCTGCTCCTGATCGCCGCACCTGATCCGTCTGCCTGGTCCGTGTGCCTGATCCGTGTATCTGTCCGCCTACGCCGTCCGCTCATGTGATCCGCTGATCCGCGTACGCGATTTTCCGCACGCGGGCGCTATTCCGCGTTCTCGCCCAGCATCCGCTTGAGCAGATCGCGCAGCACTCCGCGCTCCTCCTCGGACAGCTCCGCGAGCGGCTCCCGCGCGAAGTCCAGTGAGTTCCGCAGCAGCGCCGCCGTCGCCCGCCCCTTCTCGGTCGGAGCGGCGAGCTTCACCCGGCGGTCGGCGGGGTCCGGACGCCGCTCCACCAGGCCACGCGCTTCGAGCCGGTCCACGATGCCGGTGACATTGGACGGCTCGCACTTCAGCTTCCGGGCGATCCGGCGCATGGGCATGGGCTCCAGGGAAAGGAGTCGCAGGACGCGCGCCTGCGCGCCGGTGAGGGAGTGTTCGGCCGCGGCCTGGTCGTACTCCTCGTAGTAGCGGGCCACGACGCTGCCGATCAGCTCGACTACTTCGAGGGTCAGCGGGTCCGCGCGTGGAGTGGCCATGGACACGAGCATAGCCAGTTGCTTGACAACATGAAATATTCAGGAGCATGGTTCTTTCAGGTGGTGAAGCTTTATGCCGTGAGGCCATCGGCCCCGGTCCCGGCTCACCGTCGAGGAATCCGAGGAATCAACTGAGGAGGCCCCGCTCCATGACCGCACTTCCCGAGTCCGGCCGTGTCTGGCATCTCGTCGCCCGTCCCCATGGCCTGCCGCGGCCGGAGGATGTCGCTCTGCGCGAGGTGCCGGTGACCGAGCCCGGTGAGGGCCGGATCCTGGTCCGCAATCTGCACTTCTCGGTCGACCCGTACATGCGCGGCAGGATGAACGACGCCAAGTCGTATGTGCCTCCGTACCAGCTCGACCGGCCGATGGACGGCGCGGCGGTGGGCGAGGTGATCGCCTCCGGCAGTGCGGACTTCGCCGTCGGCGACCATGTCACGCACGGTCTGGGCTGGCGTGAGTACGCGGAGTTCCCGGCCGGGCGCGCGGTCAGGGTCGATGCCTCCCTCGCTCCGCTCTCCGCCTATCTCGGGGTGCTCGGCGGCACCGGTCTCACCGCCTACGCGGGCCTCTTGGAGATCGGTTCCCTCAAGGAGGGCGACACCGTCTTCGTCTCGGGCGCGGCCGGAGCCGTCGGCAGCCAGGCCGGCCAGCTCGCCAGGATCAAGGGCGCCGCCCGGGTGATCGGCTCCGCGGGCTCGGACGAGAAGGTCAAGCTCCTGGTCGAGGAGTACGGCTTCGACGCGGCGTTCAATTACAGGAACGGCCCGGTCAGGGACCAGCTCAAGGCGGCCGCGCCGGACGGTGTCGACCTCTACTTCGACAATGTCGGCGGCGAGCATCTCGAAGCCGCGATCTCCTCGCTCAATGTCTTCGGCCGGGTCGTCCTGTGCGGCGCGATCTCGCAGTACAACAGCACGGAGCCGACCCCGGGCCCGCGCAATCTCGCCCTCGCGATCGGCAGGCGGCTGCGCCTCCAGGGCATGATCGTCACCGATCACTACGGACTGCTGCCGGAATTCGTCAAGGACGTCGCGGGTTGGCTGGCCTCCGGTGAGCTCAAGTACCACGAGACCGTGGTCGAGGGCATCGAGAACGCCTTCGACGCGTTCCTGGGAGTACTGCGCGGTGACAACACCGGAAAGATGATCGTCACACTCAACAACTAGGTCCTGTCCGGTCGATCTTCGTGGATCAGCCCGGGGCGTCTGGCGCGGTGCATCGCAAGGCGGAGGATCGCCCGTGTACTGGATGTACTCGGGTGACTCCGACAACGCGGCGAGGTGCCGTGCCAGGCGTTCCGGGCCCACGAAGATCGACCGGACAGGACCTAGCGCCAGCCGTTAGGCTCGACTCAGACCGTCGTGGTCCGTGGGCGCGAGCCGCGGCGTACAACAGGAGGAACGCACCGTATGAGCATCCAGAATATCGATGTCCTCTACACCGCCGTCGCCACCGCGGAGAACGGCCGTGACGGCCGCGTCTCCAGCGACGACGGCAAGCTCGACGTCGTCGTCAACCCGCCCAAGGAGATGGGTGGCAGCGGCGCCGGGACCAACCCGGAGCAGCTCTTCGCCGCCGGGTACAGCGCCTGCTTCCAGGGTGCGCTCGGTGTGGTCGCCCGCAGGGAGAAGGCCGACATCTCCGGTTCGACGGTGACCGCCAAGGTCAGCATCGGCAAGACGGAGGCCGGCGGCTTCGGTCTTGAGGTCGAGCTGACGGCGTCCATCCCGAACGTCGACGAGGCCACCGCCAAGGACCTGCTGGAGAAGGCGCACCAGGTGTGCCCCTACTCCAACGCGACCCGCGGCAACATCAAGGTCGAGCTGTCGGTCGCCTGATCGCACAGCGCGGCGCACAGCACGACCTGAACGACCTGAACGACCGAGGGCCGGACCCCGCGCGGGGTCCGGCCCTCGGGCTCTGTCCGCCGGGTACTACTTCGCGGAGGCGAGCAGCGCGCGGCCGAGCTGCGCGAACACTCCCTTGGGGTGGTCACGGAAGAGCGGCTCGGTGCCGAACAGCACGACCGGCGCGCCCTGCGCGGACGTTCCGCTCACGATCGAGGCCTTGCCCGCCGCGTCCGTGGGCCCGCCCGTACCGCTTCCGTTCGCGCGCCAGTGGCCCGAGACCAGCGGATTGCCGGTGCCGTACGACTGATCGGCCCGCACTCCGGGGCCCAGGTCGGTGAACCACCGCGGCGAGTAGACAAAGGTGTGCGCGAGGGCGCCGCCGGTGATCGGACCGCCCGCGTTGGCCACCCGCACCACACCGTTGGCGTCACCGTTGCCCGCCACGGCCCTGGCGGCCAGCAGACCCGCCGCCGTGTTGAAGGAGGCACCCGCGGAACCGAGTCCGACGACTCCCCCGCCCCCGGCCAGGAATCCGTTCAGAGCCTCGCGCGCGGCCGCGTCGAGACCGGTGTACGAAAGACCCGAGGAGACGTAGAGCACATCGGCGGCGGACCAGTCGAAGCCCGCGTTCAGGACCGCGGTCGAGACCGGGACCACCTCGAAGCCCATCTCGCGCAGACCGAACAGCTCACCGGGCGTCACGGCGGCGGCGACCCGCGTACGGTGCGGCGAACCGGACCCCTTCTCCTTGGTGGCGGCGAAGACCACGCCGTACCGGTCGGCCAGGACGACGGCCTGACGACGCGCCGAGGAGGGCACGATCGCGGAACCGTCCGCCGCCCGCCGTACGTTCACTCCCTGCGCCAGCAGGGAGTTGAGAGCGGTCAGCTCCTTGGGGTCGTCCAGGCGCAGCCGCAGATCACCGTGGCCCCGGCTGCCGCCCGCGACCGAGCCGGTGGGCGCGGCGGCGTGGACCGTACGGCTGTGCAGCCGCAGTCCGCCGCTGACGTTCTGCACCTTGTCCACGCTCGCGCCCCACAGCAGCCCGAGGCTCCACCCCGAGATGTCGTACATGGTGGAGACGTCGGCGCTGATGTCCCGTCCCTCGGACAGGATCACATTGGCGATCCCGCGCTTGGACTGGTGCATGTCGACGACATACGAGCCCGCCGGATACGAGCGTCCCGCCAGCCGGAAGCCGGCCGACGCCCGCTCGATCCGTACGTCGTTGGCGATGAGATGGTCCACCAGCCGGGCCGCCGCGGTCGCGGAGCGCTGGCCCTCGCCCGCCGGGATCACATACGCCCGGGGGAACTCCGTCGTGTACACGTCCTCCGGGCCGATGCCCGGCACACCGGGCACGGTCTGCTCGGAGACCGGCCGCTGGGCCTCGCCCGCCGCGCCCCGCCGGAATGTCTCGATCTGGTCCGCGATCACCGAAGTGCGGTTGCGGTACGCGTAGTCGAGGGTCGCGCGCATCGCCGCGCCCGCGATGTCCGTGTTGATCGCGGACCGCCGGCGCAGCTCCTCGACGGGCAGGGAGTCGTACGAGGCGTTGTTGACCCGCATCGGGATCTCGACGGTGTGCGAGGCCACCGCGCCCTGGAACGCCATGTACTGCGGGGTGAAGATCGGCGGCCAGTCGTCCCAGCCCTCCTGCTGGTCGCGGAAGGGGATGACGGGCGGCTCGACACCGTCCTTCGCGGAGGTGTAGCCCAGATCGTTCACCGCCTTCTCCATACCGAGGGCGTTGGCGTAGGTGTTCTTCAGGAAGAGGTCGTACTCGTAGTTCTCGCCGTGCGGCGGGGTCGTCGGCTCGATCAGGGTGCCGTTGACATAGCCGTGCAGATCGAGCATCACGGCGGGCTGCTTGTCGATGGCGATCTGCCGCATGGCGCGCGTCTCGGGCTGCGAGCCGGTGATGAAGTCCCGGTTCAGATCGAAGTTGTTGCCGTTGGCGCGGGTACCGGCGATCCGGCCGTCCGGGTTGGCGGTCACATTGAGATAGATCCGGTTCTTGGCGAGCAGATCGCGGGTCCTGCCGTCCTTCGCCTTCGCCAGCTCCTCGATGAGCTTCAGGGCGGCGTCGGTGCCCTCCCACTCGTTGCCGTGGATGTTGTTGTTGATGAACACCGGCGTCTTGTAGGCGGACTTGATCCGGCGGTCCTTGGCGGCGGACGCGGGGGAGTCCTCGATCAGCTCGCGCATCCGCTCCTGCTCGCGCGCCTCGTGCGCGCTCTCGGGCGCGGTGACGGTGACGAGATACAGCTCGTGTCCGCCGGCGGAGCGGCCCGTGACCTCGACGCTGACCCGGTCGCCCTGCTTCTGGAGGGCGTTGAGCCGGGGAGCCAGGGAGTGGTACGGGGCCAGACCGAGCTTGATCGCTTTGTCGGCCGGGTTCTCGGGCGTGGTGTCGAGGACCGTACGGCGCGGGTAGCCGCCGTCCTTGCGCAGCGCGGGACCGGGTGTGCCGAGGGCGGTGAGCGCGGTGAGCGCGGCGGCGGAGGACTTCCCGGTGGCGGTGGCGGTCTCGATGGCGGCCACGGAGGCCGGGCCGCCGCTCTCCCTCACGGGGTGCGACCCTTGGGTATCACGCCCGGGAGCGGCGGTGGCGGGGAGCGGGGCGAGCAGCAGAGCACCGGCCGTAACGGCGGTGGTCAGCAGGACAGGTCTGGGTATCCCCATGCGTCTGTACCCTCCGAGCTTTCGGAAATGATCAGAAGTGATCGGTGGTATTAACAATCGATCGACAGTGATCGGTAAGCAGGGTTTACAGGGTGAGCGACCGAACGACAAGAGGGTGTCCATGTCGTGGGTAGGCTGAACCTCATGCATGATCTCGGGGCCGGCTTCGGCTACTTGATGAAGGGCCAGCGCTGGGTCGTGGGCCATGGCCGGTGGTTCGGGTTCGGGCTGCTGCCCGGTCTGGTCACGCTGGTGCTCTACGCGGGCGCGCTCGTCGCGCTCTTCTACGGCGCCGACGATCTCACGGCCTGGGCGACCCCCTTCGCCGACGACTGGTCCTCACCCTGGCCCGGTCTCTTCCGCGGCTTTCTGACCGCGCTCGTCTTCGCGCTCGGTCTCTTTCTCGCGGTCATCACCTTCACGGCGGTGACCCTGCTGATCGGCCAGCCCTTCTACGAGTCGCTCTCGGAGGCGGTCGACCGCGCCGAGGGCGGCGAGGTCCCCGAGTCGGGCCTGCCCCTCTGGCGCGAGCTGCTGATCTCCGCCCGGGACAGCCTGCGGATCCTGGTACGGGTGACGCTCTACGGCGTCCTGCTCTTCGCGCTCGGCTTCATCCCGGTCGTCGGCCAGACCGTGATCCCCGTGCTCGGCTTCTGTGTGTCCGGCTTCTTTCTGACGGAGGAGCTGACGGCGGTGGCGCTCCAGCGGCGCGGTATCGAGCTGAAGGAGCGTCTGACCCTGCTCCGGGGCCGCCGGATGCTGGCCCTCGGCTTCGGTGTGCCGCTGACGCTCGCCTTTCTCGTACCGGTCGTGGCGGTGTTCCTGATGCCGGGCGCGGTGGCCGGGGCCACGCTGATGGCCCGTGAGCTGGCGCCGGCGCGGGAGGATGTGCCGGACGGCGGAGCGGGCGGCGAGGGTGCGCCCCGGACGGGCGCACCGCTCACCCTCGACAAGTAGTCCCTCTCCGGCCGGACTTCGCGGTCCTGTCCGGCTGGACTCCGCGGGTGTGGGAGGCCGGCCTGGGAGGCCATGAGGCCTCCGCGCGGGCCGGGCGGGCCAGGTCTGTCCTGGACCGCCCGGCCTGCGGTCGGAGCCGGTCAGGCGCCGGTCAGGAGTCGGCCAAGAGCGGGTCAGGAGGACTCGGCGGCCACCGTGATGATCGCCCTGATCTGGGCGATGATGTCCAGCCGGTTCTGGACGAACTCGGGATCGGTCACCGTCCCGGTCGCGGGATTGGTGTTCCCGGCCCCGAACTGGAGGACCGGCGTGTGCACATGGCCGCCCGGGATGTCCAGGCCGAGCCGGTCGCGCAGCAGCGTCGCCCGGTAGGCGATCTCGTTGGAGAGATAGTCCCCGCCGCCGCCCGCGCGGGCCGCGGAACCGGGCGTCGGTCCGGCGGGCCGTACCACCGGAGCCGTCGCGCCCGCCGGGACCTCGGTCACCGAGGTGTTGTCGTACACCGGGAACCGTCCGGTCGCCGCCGCCGTGATCGCGGCGTACGGGAGGCTGGTCACCGTCCACTGCGGCTGCGAGGCCGGGTCGCTCACCGGCACGAGCCCGGTCTCGGAGACATTGTCGTTGTCCCCGAACCCGCCGCGCCAGGCGCCGTTGAACCGCTCGACATCGATCCGGCCCACCCGGCCCTGGCTCACCGTCGTGAACAGATCGGCCTTGGACAGCGGGCCGCGCAGGGCCCGCTCCACCGTGCCGTCGGCGAAGTCCGCCCAGCGGACCGGGAAGACGGCGGTCTCGATACGGGCCGGCCCGTCGGCGGTCCTGATGACGGTGCCGTCCAGGGCGAGCGCCGTCGCCCCCGACGGATTGCTGATCCGGATGTCGCTGTCCAGGGTGAACGGGTCGAACCCGGTCATCACGATCCGCTTGACGCCCTGCCGGCCCTTGCCCTTGTTCTCGTCCTTGTCCTTGTCCTCGCTCCCGCCCCTGCCCTTGGCCCCGTCCGCCTTCCCGCCGGGGAAAGTCAGCGAGTCCTGGCCGCGCGAGGAGCGCTCCAGCGTGCCGAGCAGGGCCGTGCGCGCGCTCTCGGAGAGCTGGAACCCCGGCTCCCACTGGCGCAGTTCACGGGTCATCGCGAGCCGCGCCCAGTACAGCGGCCGGTCGTCGTCCCGGCTCAGATCACCGCCGGCGGGACCGCGTCCCTGCGCCCGGTCCACCGCCCGCTGCCACAGCCGCGCCCCCTGCCGTGCGACGGTCCGCTCCGCCTCGGCGTAGGAGTCCGCGTGGCGCAGTGACCGTACGAACTCCGGCGCCACCCCGTCGAAACCGCTGCGCCGCAGGATCTCCTGCGGCACGGCCCGGTCGAGACGCTGCTCCTCGACGGTGGGGGCCGCGGCGCTGGGGGCCGTGGCGGTCCCGGCGGCCGGGACCGGCCGGGCGGTGGCGAGCGGCGGCGGCGCGGCCAGGGCGAGAGCGGTGGCGGTGAGCAGTACGAGTCCGGTCAGCTCCGGGCGGATCCGTCCGCGTGTCCATATGCGTACACCTGTCCGGCTCATGTGCCTCATGAGTCTCACGGGAGTCCTTCCGTCGGGTGGCGGAAGTATCGCCTCCGCACCGGTCTTCTGACCATGGCGCCTGACCGGCCGCAACTCCGCCCGCCGGCCGGCCAGTTGCGCGCGCCCGCCGGCCGGTCGCGCGCACCGGGCCGCTCGGTCGCCTGCCCCCGGCCGCCGGCCGTACGCACCCGGCCGGTCAGTCGCGCGGCCCCGGGCCTCCCGAGCGCAGCAGCGCCAGGAAGTCGCGGAACGCCGCCGGCATGTCCACCGACTCCGGGTCCAGCAGCCACTGGTACTGGAGTCCGTCCATCACGGCGGTCAGCAGCGGCGCGGCCCGCTCCGGGGTGAGCCCGCCCGGCAGCCGGTCGCCGAACTCGTCGCGCAGCACGTCCGCCATCTCGCCCCGGACCTGCTCGTAGCGGTGGGTGAAGAACTCCCTGGCCGGATGATCCTCCGTGACGCTCTCACCGAGCAGCGCCGAGAAGGTCTGCACGATCCCCGGACGCATCGCGTTGTACTCGACCAGCGAGGTCAGCAGCTCCAGCCGCCAGCCCTGCCGGCCGCCGCCCCCGCCGCCCGTGTCCCACTGGTCGCGCTCCTCCAGGACGGCGACGAGCAGCGCCTCCTTGGTGCGGAAGTAGTGGAGCAGTCCCTGCTGGGTGAGACCGACCCGCTCGGCCACCGCGCCCAGGGTGATGCCCCGGTAGCCGCGCTCGGCGATCACTTCGAGGGTGGCGCGGAGGATCTCCGCCCGCCGCTCCTCGCTTCTGGCTCTCGCCATCAGCCGGATTCCTTTCCGCTCCGTCCACCGTCACCCGCGGTCCCCCACACATAACGAATGGATAACGTAATCTACTCATCTACAGATAATGGGGCCACCATGTCACCATTCACCGGTACTCGACGAGGAGGTACGGCCGTGGCAGGCGCATCCAACACCCGGGCCGATCAGGCCCGCAACGCCGCTGTCGAGGCGGCGCTCGGCAAACTGGATCTGGCCGCCAAGGCCCGGCTGCTGGCAGGGCAGGACATGTGGTCCCTGCCCGCGCTCCCCGAGATCGGGCTGGCCTCCCTGGTGATGTCCGACGGCCCCATCGGGGTCCGGGGCGTCCGCTGGACCGCCGACGACCCGTCCGTCGCCCTGCCGTCGCCGACCGCGCTCGCCGCCTCCTGGGACCCGGAGCTGGCCCGCCGGGCCGGCAGGCTGCTCGCGCAGGAGGCCCGCCGCAAGGGGGTCCATGTGCTGCTGGCGCCCACCGTCAATCTGCACCGCTCGCCGCTCGGCGGGCGCCATTTCGAGGCGTACAGCGAGGACCCGTATCTCACCGGCGAGATCGGCACCGGATATGTCAGGGGCGTCCAGGACGGCGGGGTCGGCACCACCGTCAAGCACTTCGTGGCCAATGACGCCGAGACCGACCGCTTCACCGTCGACAACATCGTCGCCCCGCGCCCGCTGCGCGAGCTGTATCTCGCCCCGTTCGAGGCCATCGTGGCCAATGCCCACCCCTGGGGCATCATGGCCGCGTACAACCAGGTCAACGGCTCGACCATGACCGAACACCGCTATCTCCAGAACGAGGTCCTGCGCGGCGAGTGGGGCTTCGACGGCTTCATCGTCTCCGACTGGCTGGCCGCGCGCTCCACCGTGGGCACGCTCCTCGGCGGTCTCGACGTCGCGATGCCGGGACCGAGGACGGTCTACGGCGAGGCGCTCGTCGCGGCCGTACGCGCGGGTGAGGCGGAGGAGTCCGCCGTCGACGAGGCCGTACGGCGCGTGCTGCTGCTCGCCGCCCGTGTCGGCGTCCTCGACGGCGCCCCGCCGGCCGTCGGCGAACTCCCCGCGCCGGTGGACGGCGACGCGCTGGCCCGTGAGATCGCCCGCCGCTCGTTCGTCCTCGTACGCAACGAGGTACGGGACGGCCGGCCCGCGCTGCCCCTCGACCTGACCCTCGACCCGGCGGGGACCGGTACGGTCGCGCTCATCGGCGCGGCGGCCCGTGACGCCCGTATCCTCGGCGGCGGCTCCGCCGTGGTCTTCCCCGACCATGTCGTCCCACCGCTCGACGGTCTCACCGCGGCCCTTCCCGCAGGCGCCCTGACCTACTCGATCGGCGCCGACCCCAGTGATGAACTCGCCGCCGCCGAGCGGGGATTCGAGCTGACCGCTCTCTGCCGCGCGGCGGACGGACGGATCCTGGGGACCGCCACCGTACCGGGCGGCCGGGTGCAGTGGGCGGGCAGCGACCTGCCCGACGGTGTCACCCACGACGAGCTGCACACCGTCGAGCTGACCGGCTCCTTCACCCCTCGCGAGAGCGGGCAGCACTCCTTCGGCACCCGCGGTCTCGGCGGCTTCGTCCTCACCGTCGGCGGCGAGGTCCTCTTCGACGGCGCGGAGGAGCCGAAACCGGCCTCCGATCCGTTCGAGGAGTTCTTCGGCGGCCCGGTGGAGCGCGCGCACGCCGAGCTGACCGAGGGCGAGCGCGTCGAGATCTCCCTCCTCCACACCGTCCACAAGATCCCGGACGCCCCGATCAAGGCCGTCGCCTTCTCTCTGCTCCACCTCGGCCCGCGCCATGACCCCGACGAGCTGATCGCCGAGGCGGTTGAGGCCGCACGCGGCGCGGACACCGCCGTCGTCGTGGTCGCCACCACCGAGCGCGTCGAGTCCGAGGGCTTCGACCGGAAGGACCTGAAGCTCCCCGGCCGCCAGGACGATCTCGTACGGGCCGTCGCGGCGGTCAATCCGAACACCGTGGTGGTCGTCAACACCGGCTCCCCGGTGGAGCTGCCCTGGCGCGACTCCGTGGCCGCGATCCTGCTGAGCTGGTTCCCCGGGCAGGAGGGCGGCGCCGCCCTCGCCGATGTCCTGCTCGGCGCCGAGGAACCGGGCGGCCGGCTGCCGACCACCTGGCCGGCCGTCCTGGCCGACGCCCCGGTCTCGGCGACGACGCCCGACGGCGGTGAACTCCACTACACCGAGGGCCTGTTCATCGGCTACCGGGCCTGGGAGCGCGCGGGGACGGCTCCCGCGTACCCCTTCGGCCACGGGCTCGGCTACACCGACTGGGAGTACGAGACGATCGCCGCCACCACCGGCGACGCCCGGGTGCGGCTGCGCAACACCGGTGTGCGCGCGGGCCGTGAGGTCGTCCAGATCTATCTGGCGCCCGTGGCCGGCACCTTCGCCGCCGACGGCGTGGAGCGCCCCGCGCGCTGGCTGGCGGGCTTCGCCACCGTCGAGGCGGGCCCCGGCGAGACCGTGGAGGTGCGGATCCCGCTGCGGCGCAGGGCCTTCGAGATCTGGGACGAGGAGACGGGCGCCTGGTCGTTCGTCCCCGGTGACTACGAGGTCCAGGCGGGCCGCTCGGTCGCGGACCGCAGGCTGACCGCCACCGTGGAGGCGCACTCCGGGGAGTGAGGACGGCCTCCGGGGCGCGCGTGGCCTGACACCGCGCCGCCCCGGAGGCGGACCGTTTCCACCGGACGGGTCCGGGCTGTCCGGACGGGTCCGAGCTGTTCACCGGACGGGTCCGGCCCGTCTACCGGACCGCGAACCGGTAGACCGTGGTCGAGCGGAACACCTCGCCCGGCCGCAGCACGGTGTCCGGGAACCCGGGACGGTTCGGGGAGTCCGGGAAGTGCTGGGTCTCCAGCGCCACCCCGTCACCGGGACGGTAGGGCTCACCGTCGAAGTGGTCCCCGGTGTAGAGCTGGAGTCCGGGCTCCGTCGTGGTGATGGTCAGCACCCGGCCCGAGACCGGGTCGTACAGCTCCGCCGCCGGGTCGTCACCGTCGAGGACGAAGTTGTGGTCGTAACCGGAGCCCACCGGGCGCGGCTTGCGGAAGTCGAAGCGCGTGCCGTCGACCGGCGCCAGCTCCCCGGTCGGCAGGGCGGCGGCGTCCACGGGGGTGATCCGGCCCGCGGCGATCCGCAGTTCGTGGCCGGCGGCGCTGCCACTGCCCGCGCCGCCCAGATTCCAGTAGGTGTGGTTGGTCAGATTCACCGGTGTCGGGGCGTCCGTCACCGCGCGGTAGTCGATCCGCAGCGCGCCGTCCGCGTCCAGCGAGTACGTCGCGGAGACATCCAGCCGGCCCGGGAACCCCTCCTCGCCGTCCGGGCTGATCCGGAACAGCCGCACCCCGTGGTCACCGGCCCGCTCGGCCTCCCAGACCCGCCGGTCGAAGCCGCGCTCACCGCCGTGCAGACAGTTCGGCCCGTCATTGGCCACCAGCCGGTGGGTCCGTCCGTCCAGGGTGAAGGCCGCGCCCGCGACGCGGTTCGCGTACCGCCCGACCAGCGCCCCGAAATACGGCCCGCGCGAGCCCAGATAGCCCGAGACATCGGCGAAGCCGAGTGCCACATTGGCGACGGTCCCGTCCCGGTCGGGAATCTCGACCGACTGCACGACGCCGCCGTACGTCAGCAGACGCAGCCGGGTTCCGGCCCGTTCGAGGGTCCAGCGATGAACGGGCGTACCCTCGGGGGCCGCGCCGATGCGCTCCGTGTTCATGACAGTCACGATCAAGCACCCTACGCCGGGGCGGCGCGGCCTGCCACGGCCCTCCGCGCGGCCCGGCCGGACAGGACCTACGCGGGCGGATCCGCCGCGGTGATGTTGCGGTACGCGATCTCCGCGAGCCGGCTCTGTCCGTTCTTGCTGGGATGGAACCAGTCCCAGTGGCTGAGCTGCTCCCCGGTGAAGCGGTAGTCGAAGACCGCCCCGCCGTCGTACCGGCAGCGCAGATCCTTCGCGCAGACCTCCTGGAGCACCTTGTTGTAGGCCACCACCCGGTCGTACACCATGTCCCGGCGGAGCTGCGCCTGCTCGCTCATGTCCTGCGAGTCCCCGAGCATCGACGCGCAGATCCCCAGCTTCCAGATCTGCCGGCCCAGCGGATTGCCCCGGCCGGTGGACCAGAGCCGCTTGAGATCCGGCACGCTCGACACATACACCTGCGCCTTGGGCGCCCCGGCACGCAACTGGCGCATCGACGCCTCGAACGAGGTACGGAAGTCCTCGACCGGCGTCATCTGCTTCGGCGAGTCCCGGCACGCGTCATTGGCGCCCACCATCACCGTGACCAGCTCGGGTCCGTGCTGCGCCGCCTGGGCCATCTGGCCGGGCAGATCGGCCATCCGGGCACCGGTCACCGCGTGGTTCCAGCTCCGCTGCTTCACCGCGGGCGCCCCCAGGAGCCGCAGCGAGAGACTGCGCACCTCCATGTCCGTACCCGTCGACCAGGACACCTCCGGGCAGTCCGCCAGCACCACACAGGCGTCGAAGCCACGGGTGATCGAGTCACCGACCGCGGCCACCGAGGCGGGCGCGCGGTCCCAGACGGGGGTGGGGCGCGGGGACGGACTGGCGCTTCTCGACGCGGCGTCGGGGGAGGAGCCGCCCAGGGAGTCGCAGCCGGCCAGCACCCCGGTCCCGGCGAGCACGGCGGCCGTGACGGCGGCGAGCCCGGCGCGTGGGCGCCGCGGGCCCGTACGCCCCCGACCGCCACTCCGAAGGCTCTTGCGCATGTACGGCCCCTCCCCGTTGGCTCCTCTGACGAAGTCTGGCATCCGGCGGCGTCCTGCCGAGTGAAAGCTTCGCGCATATCGGCACCAGGACCGACCGTACGTCACCCCGGGCACCCCGCCGCACGGTAGCTTTTCCCACGTCGAACCAGAGGCGCCCTGATCTCTCGGCTCCGGTAAATTACATCACGTCACATGCTGTCCCTTTTGCGGAGTTTCACTCCCGATGCTGTTTACTGAGGCCGCTGGGAAAGGCGAACCTCGTCCCACACTGGAGGTCCCGGTGACGACACGTGGAGTTCTGTACATTCACTCCGCACCGCGCGCGATGTGCCCCCACGTCGAATGGGCGGTGGCGGGAGTACTCGGTCTGCGGGTCCAGCTCGACTGGATCCGCCAGCCCGCCTCGCCGGGCACCTGGAGAGCGGAAGTCTCCTGGAAGGGCCTGGCCGGCACCGCGTCCAAGATCGCCTCCGCGCTGCGCGGCTGGCAGATGCTCCGCTTCGAGGTGACCGCGGAGCCCTGTCCCACCGCCGAGGGCGAGCGCTACAGCGCCACTCCCGACCTGGGCATCTTCCACGCCGTCACCGGTCTGCACGGCGACATCATGGTCCCCGAGGACCGGCTGCGCGCCGCGCTGGCACGCTCCCAGCAGGGCGAGACCCAGTTGGAGGCGGAGGTCGCCAAGCTGCTCGGCAAGCCGTGGGACGACGAGCTGGAGCCGTTCCGGTACGCGGGTGAGGGCGCCCCGGTCCGCTGGTTGCACCAGGTGGTGTGAGCGGGCGGGACCGCCGCGTCCTACGGTGGTCCCATGGCTGATCAACTCGCAGTAGCTGTCATCGGTACGGGCATCATGGGTGCCGCGATGGCCCGTAACCTCTGCCGCACCGGACATGACGTCCGTGTCTGGAACCGCACTCCCGCCAAGGCCGAAGCCCTCGTCGCCGACGGCGCGCGGGTCGCCGCGACCCCCGCCGAGGCCGTGACCGGCGCGGATGTCGTCATCACCATGGTCTACGACGGACCCGCCGCCCTGGAGGCCATGACGGCCGCGGGCCCCGGTCTGCGCCCCGGCGCCATCTGGCTCCAGTCCACGACCGTCGGTGCCGAGGCGGTCGCCCCGATGGCGGATCTGGCCCGTCAGCAGGGTCTGGTCTTCGTGGACGCCCCCGTGCTGGGGACCAGGGCGCCCGCCGAGAGCGGCCAGTTGCTGATCCTGGCAGCGGGCCCCGAGAAGGCCCGCGCCCCGCTCGCCTCCGTGCTCGACGCCATCGGCAGCCGTACGGTCTGGCTGTCCGAGGACGGCGGCACCGGCGCCGCCAGTCGGCTCAAGCTGGTCTGCAACAGCTGGGTACTGGCCCTCACCGCGGGCACGGCCGAGGCGCTCGCCCTGGCCAAGGGGCTGGATGTGGACCCGCGGTACTTCCTGGAGGCCGTCTCCGGCGGTGGGCTGGACTGCGGCTATCTGCACGCCAAGTCCGACACGATCCTGAAGGGCGACTACAGCCCGAGCTTCACGGTCACCACGGCGGGCAAGGACGCCCGTCTGATCGTCGAGGCGGGCGAGGCCCACGGTGTACGTCTGGATCTCGCGGAGGCGGCCGCGGAACGTTTCCGCAGGGCGGCGGCGCAGGGCCACGGCGAGAAGGACATGGCGGCGACGTACTTCGCCAGCTTCGACGCCTGACCGGGGCCGTCGGAGACCTGACCGGGGGCGTCCGAGATCCGTCCGGGGCCGTCCGGGATCCGTCCGGCCGAGGGCGCGCGCGTGGCGCGACGGGCGCGTGCGTTCTCGCACGCGCCCGTGTGATCAGCGCTTTCAGACCGTACGGAGCGCCAGCACCACGTTGTGGCCGCCGAAGCCGAACGAGTTGTTGATCGCCGCGATCGTGCCGCTCGGGAGCGCGCGGGGCGCGTCGCGCACGATGTCCGCGTCCACCTCTTCGTCGAGGTCGTCCACATTGATCGTCGGCGGCGCCGTGCGGTGGTACAGCGCGAGAACCGTGGCCACGGTCTCGATACCGCCCGCGCCGCCCAGCAGATGGCCCGTCATCGACTTCGTGGCGGAGACGGCGACATGGTCCAGATCCTCGCCCAGGACCCGGCGCAGTGCCTTGACCTCGGCGACATCGCCCTGCGGGGTGGAGGTCGCGTGCGCGTTGAGATGCATGACCTCGGACGGCTTGAGGTCCGTGTTGTCCAGCAGATTCTCCATGGCCTTCGCGATACCGCGGCCGGTGGGCTCGGGCTGGGCGATGTGATGGGCGTCGGAGGACAGCCCCTGGCCGAGCACCTCGCAGTAGGCCCGCGCGCCGCGTGCCGCGGCGTGCTCCGCCGACTCCAGGACGATGACGCCCGCGCCCTCGCCGAGGACGAAGCCGTCACGGGCCGTGTCGTAGGGGCGGGAGGCCTTGGTGGGTTCGTCGTTGTTCTTCGACATCGCCATCATGTTGGCGAACGCGGCGATGGGCAGCGGGTGGATGGCCGCCTCCGTACCACCGGCGACGACGACATCGGCGCGGCCCGTACGGATCATCTCCACGGCGTAACCGATGGCTTCGGCGCCCGACGCGCAGGCGGAGACCGGGGTGTGCACGCCCGCGCGGGCGCCCACCTCCAGACTCACGTTGGCGGAGGGGCTGTTCGGCATCAGCATCGGCACGGTGTGCGGGGAGACACGGCGCTCGCCGCGCTCCTTCAGCACGTCGTACTGGTCGAGCAGGGTGGTGACGCCACCGATGCCGGAGGCGATCACGGTGCCGAGGCGGTCGGGGTCCACGGCGGGGTCCTCGCCGGCCTTGGCGGTGTAACCCGCGTCCGCCCAGGCCTCCCTGGCCGCGATCAGCGCGAACTGCGCCGAGCGGTCCAGTCTGCGGGCGAGCGGACGGGGCAGTACATCGCCCGGGTCGACGGCCGCCACGGCGGCGATACGGACCGGCAGGCCGGCATAGCGCTCGCCCTCGAGAGGGCGGACTCCGGAGCGGCCCGCGAGCAGACCTTCCCAGGTCGAGGCGCTGTCGCCACCCAGTGGTGTGGTTGCGCCGATACCGGTGACGACCACGGTGCGATTGGTCGAGCTCACTGGAATTCTTTCTCCACGTGTAGAGGGTGCTGAATTTTTACGGCGCCACCACCGGGTGGCGTATGCCGCGATCCGGGTCAGGCGGGTCAGGCGGCCTGGTGCTTGGCGATGTAGTCGGCGGCGTCACCGACGGTCTTCAGGTTCTTGACGTCGTCGTCCGGGATCTTGACGTCGAAGCGCTCTTCGGCGGCGACGACGACCTCGACCATGGACAGCGAGTCGACGTCCAGGTCGTCGGTGAAGGACTTGTCCAACTGGACGTCCTCGACCGGGATACCGGCGATCTCGTTCACGATCTCGGCGAGACCGTCGACGATCTCTTCCAGGGTGGCGGCCATGTGGGCGCTCCTTCGATTGTACGCAGAGGGATATATCGGAACACGCTCCGGAAAGATCCGGTGTGCCTAGGGGAGGGTAACGACCGTCGCGGCATAGACGAGACCCGCCCCGAAGCCAATGACGAGCGCGGTGTCGCCGCTCTTCGCCTGCCCGGTCGCCAGAAGCCGCTCCATCGCGAGCGGGATCGAGGCGGCCGAGGTGTTGCCGGTGGTCTCGACGTCACGCGCGACCGTGACGCTGTCCGGCAGCTTCAGAGTCTTCACCATCGAGTCGATGATCCGCATATTGGCCTGGTGCGGAATGAAGACATCCAGGTCTTCCGAGCTGATTCCGGCCGCGTCCAGCGCCTGCTGGGCGACCTTCGCCATCTCGAAGACGGCCCAGCGGAAGACGGCCTGGCCCTCCTGCGTGATGGCCGGGAACTTCTCCACCGTGCCGTGGCGGTAATCGTCCCACGGCACGGTCTGCTTGATGGTGTCGGACTTGTCGCCCTCCGAGCCCCAGATCGTCGGTCCGATCATGGGCTCCTTGGCGGGGCCGACCACGACGGCGCCCGCGCCGTCGCCGAACAGGAACGCCGTCGCGCGGTCCTCCAGATCGGTCAGATCGGAGAGCCGCTCCACCCCGATCACCAGGACGTGCTCGGCCGAGCCCTCGACGACCATGCCCTTGGCCAGGGTCAGTCCGTAACCGAAGCCCGCGCAGCCGGCGGAGATGTCGAACGCGGCCGGCTTGCCCGCGCCGATCTTGTCCGCGATCTCGGTCGCGACGGCGGGGGTCTGCTTGAAGTGCGAGACGGTGGAGACCACCACGGCGTCGATCTGCTGGGGGGTGATCCCGGCGTCCGCGATCGCCTTGCCGGACGCCTCGACGGACATCGCGGCGACGGTCTCCTCGGGCGAGGCCCAGTGGCGGGTGGCGATTCCGGAGCGGGAGCGGATCCACTCGTCGGACGAGTCGATCGTCTCGAGGATCACCTCGTTGGGCACGATCCGGGTCGGGCGGTAGCCTCCCACGCCCATGATGCGCGCGTACGGGGCGCCCTTGCTGGGCTTGATCTTCGACATTGCTCTCTGGCTCCTATTCAGCCGTGGAGGAGTGCTCGGCGATCAGCGTGCGGGCCGCGTCGAGGTCGTCGGGGGTCTTCAGCGCGAGGGTCTTGACTCCGGGCAGGGCCCGCTTGGCGAGACCCGTCAGGGTGCCACCGGGGCACAGCTCGATGAGTGCGGTGACACCGCGCTCCTGGAAAGTCTCCATGCACAGGTCCCAGCGGACCGGATTGGCGACCTGACCGACCAGGCGCGTCACGATTTCGGCTCCGGTGGAGACGGCCTGTCCGTCGCGGTTCGAGATGTACGGCACGGCCGGATCGGCGACGACGAGCGATCCGGTGGCCACTTCGAGCTTCTCGACCGCGGGCGCCATATGGTGCGTGTGGAACGCCCCGGCGACCTTGAGCGCCACCACACGGCGTACGCCCTCGGGCTTGTCGGCCTCCAGCGCGGCGAGTTGTTCGAGCGTGCCCGCGGCCACGATCTGGCCCGCGCCGTTCACGTTCGCCGGCGTCAGACCGAGCTTCTCCAGATGGGCGATGGTGGTGTCGGGGTCGCCGCCGAGGAGCGCCGACATCCCGGTCGCGGTGATGCCCGCGGCCTCGGCCATGGCCAGACCACGGGCCCGTACGAGTTCCAGGGCCGCTTCGTCGGAGAGCACGCCCGCCAGCGCCGTGGCGGCCAGTTCACCGACGCTGTGGCCGGCCGTGGCGTCGACCTCGCGTGCCATGTCCACGGTTTCGGGGAAGAGCTGACGGGCCGACAGCAGCGCGGCCGCGACCAGCAGCGGCTGGGCGACGGCGGTGTCACGGATCTCGTCCGCGTCGGCGTCCGTGCCGTAGTGGACCAGATCCAGGTCGATGGCGGCCGACCACACCCGCAGCCGGTCTTCGGCACCGGGCAGTTCGAGCCAGGGAGTCAGGAAGCCGGGCGTCTGAGCGCCTTGGCCGGGAGCGACGAGTACGAGCACTCTCACACTCTCTCTTGTGGACGGGGCATATCGCCCGTGAGGACAAGGACGAAGAACCGTCAGGGGAATTGTTGGAGTACGACAAAAGTCTAGGTCTGGGGGTCCCCGTCGGCCAGACGCCCCAGGATGAGTGCGATCCGCAGCGTGAACGCCGATCTGACATCGGATGGTGACCATCCGGTGACGTCAGTCACACGTCGGAGCCGGTAGCGCACGGTGTTGGGGTGTACGAAGAGCATCCGGGCGGCGCCTTCGAGACTGCTCGCCTGCTCCAGATAGACACTCAGAGTCTCCAGCAGCGCCGACCCCGCTTCTTCCAGCGGTCTGTAGATCTCCTCCACCAACTGGTCCCGTGCGGCGGGATCCGAGGCGATGGCACGCTCGGGCAGAAGATCGTCGGCGAGCACCGGACGCGGCGCGTCCTGCCAGGCGAAGCACGCCTTGAGCCCGGCCGCCGCGGCCTGCGCCGACTTGGTGGCGGCCAGCAGATCGGGCACCACGGGACCCGCGACGACCGGGCCCGCGGCATACGGACCGATCAGCGCCTTGGCGACCTGGAGCGGATTGTCGCTGCCGCCCGCGATCACCACGAGCCGGTCGCCCAGCACCCCGGTGAGCACCTGGAGCTTGGCGTGCCGGGCGGCCCGTCTGATCGCCTCGACGGTCAGCTCGCTGTCCCCGTCGGGGGCGGTGCCGAGCAGCACACAGACATGTTCGGGCGAGTTCCAGCCGAGGGCGGCGGCCCGGGAGACGGCGCCCTCGTCGGCCTCGCCGGAGAGCACGGCGTTCACCACGAGCGACTCCAGCCGGGCGTCCCACGCCCCGCGTGCCTCCGCGGCCTGGGCGTACACCTGGGCGGTGGCGAAGGCGATCTCGCGGGCGTAGACGAGGAGCGCCTCGCGCAGCGCGGACTCGTCGCCGGGCGCCGCGACCTCCTCGATCGCCGTCTCCATGACCTCGATCGTGGTCCGTACCATCTCGACGGTCTGGCGCAGGGTGATCGCCCGGGTCAGCTCGCGGGGGGCGGTGCCGAAGACATCGGTGGAGATGGCCTGAGGGGTCTCCGGGTGCCGGAACCACTCGGTGAACGCGGCGATACCGGCCTGGGCGACCAGCCCGATCCAGGAACGGTTCTCCGGCGGCATCGCGCGGTACCACGGCAGCGTCTCGTCCATACGGGCGATGGCGTTCGCGGCGAGCCGTCCCGAGGACTGCTCCAGCCTGCGCAGTGTCGCGGGATGCGGATGGGGTTCGTTCGAGGGTTCAGGCACGGGACAAGAGTGCCTCATCAGCGCGGCGGCCCGGCGGCCCGGGGTCGGAGGGTGCCCCGGGGACCGCACCCGGCCCGCCGGCCGAGGGACGGCGCCCGGACCTGTTCCTGGCCGGTCCCGGACCGGTCCGATCCACCGGAAACCCCCTACCGTTGAGCTGTGATTCTCGTGAGGCACGCAGCGCAGCGTCATATCGGCGGTGACCCCGGCGCGGGCATCGAGTCCCTGCACGCCTTCTCCTTCGGGCGCTTCTACGATCCGGACAATCTCCGCTTCGGCGCGGTGCTCGCCTGCAACGAGGAGCGGCTCGCGCCGGGCGCCGGATTCGGTGAACATCCGCACAGCCATACGGAGATCGTCACCTGGGTCGTGGAGGGCGAGCTGACGCACCGGGACTCGGCCGGGCACGACACGGTCGTCGGGGCGGGGGACGTGCAGCGGCTCAGCTCGGGCGGCGGGGTACGGCATGTGGAGCGCAACGACGGTGAGCGCCCGCTGGTCTTCGTACAGATGTGGCTCGCGCCGCTGGAGCCGGGCGGTGAGCCCGCGTACGAGATCGTCCGGGGCATCGCGGACTCCACGCCGTACGCCGTTCCGCAGGCCGGGGCGATGCTGCATGTACGGCGTCTTCAGGACGGCGAGCGCTCCGCCGTGCCGGACGCGCGCTTCGTCTATGTCCATGTGGTGCGCGGCGGGGTACGGCTGGCCGGCGGTGGCGCCGGCGGTCGCGACGGGACGGGGGCGGCGGGGCTGGGCCCCGGCGACTCCGCGCGCGTCACGGACGCCGAGGGACTGGAACTGACCGCGGGCCCGGCGGCGGAGGTGCTGCTCTGGGAGATGTCGGGCTGAGCGGATCAGGCCGCGCGCAGTTCCGCCAGAACCGCGTCGGTGAAGGGCGGCCAGGCCTCGACCGCCCAGGGCCCGAAGGGCCGGTCGGTGAGCGCCACACAGGCCGCGCCCGCGTCCGGGTCGATCCACAGGAACGTACCGGACTGGCCGAAGTGCCCGAACGTACGCGGCGACGACGAAGCGCCCGTCCAGTGCGGGGACTTGGCGTCCCGGATCTCGAAGCCGAGACCCCAGTCGTTGTTCTTCTGATGGCCGTAGCCCGGCAGGACACCGGACAGCCCCGGGTGGACGACGGTCATCGCCTCCAGCACCGTGCGCGGATCGAGCAGCCGGGGCGTCTGGACCTCCGCGGCGAACCGCGCCAGATCGTCGACCGTGGAGACGGCGTCCCTGGCCGGTGACCCCTCGAAGGAGGTCGAGGCCATACCGAGCGGTTCGAGCACCGCCTCGCGCAGATAGGCGGCGAAGGGTATGCCGGTCGCCTTGGCGACATGCTCGCCGAGCACCTCGAAGCCCGCGTTGGAGTAGAGCCGGCGGGTGCCCGGCGCGCTGGTCACACGGTGCTGGTCGAAGGCGAGACCGCTGGTGTGCGCGAGAAGATGGCGCACCGTGGAGCCGTCGGGTCCGGCCGGTTCGTCCAGCTCGACCGCGCCCTCCTCGTACGCCACCAGGACCGCGTACGCCGCGAGCGGCTTGGTCACGGAGGCGAGCGGAAAGCGGTGCGATATCGGTCCGTGCGACCCGAGGACGGTGCCGTCCGCCCGTACGACGGCGGTCGCCGCGGTCGTCACCGGCCAGTTCTCGATCAGCGCCAGGCTCTGCATGGCTAGAGCGTAGAGGACTCAGAAAATGAGCCTCATGGAGGGATCGGGGGTACGGACGAACCCCAGGGAGGCGTACAGCGGCTCGCCCTCACGGGACGCGTGCAGATCGATCTTCCGTACGCCGCGGGCCCGGTACCAGTCGAGCAGCGCCTCCACGCACGCCCGGGAGTGGCCGCGCCGGCGCAGCTCCGGGTCGGTGACGACATTGAAGACATGGCCACTGACGCCCGAGGGGTTGCCGGGCCCGCCCAGCCGGTACTCGACCGTCCCGGCCGCGCAGGCCGCCAGGCGTCCCGGCCGGCCGGGACGGTCCACGACGAAGACGGCCAGGGTGCCGTCGGGATCCGCGAGCCTCGCGCGCAGCGTCCCGGCCGCGGCCGGCTGCCAGCCGGTGTCGGGACCGGTCGGGCGAAGGGAGTCGAACATGACCTGGCGGAGCCGGACCAGTTCCTCGGCGTCCTCGGGCACTGCCCGGCGTGCGTCGTTCATGGGGCCGAGTCTCGGCCACGGAGCCCGGGAAACTCTTGTCATTTTCCGCTTGCTTCGAGTGCACTCCAAGGATCTAGCGTTGAAGCTATGACGCTGACCCAGAGCAGTCCGGTATCGACCGACGGCGTGGACGTGTGCGCGGCGCCGCCCCGCAGACATCCGCGTCCCGACGGTGAGGACCGCTACACGATCAGCGAGGTCGTCGTCTTCACCGGACTGACCGCGCACACCCTGCGCTGGTACGAGCGGATCGGTCTGATGCCGCATGTCGACCGGTCGCACACCGGGCAGCGGCGGTTCAGCAACCAGGATCTCGACTGGCTGGCCTTCGTCGGGAAGCTGAGACTGACCGGGATGCCCGTCGCGGACATGGTCCGGTACGCCGAGCTGATCCGGGTGGGCGAGGAGACCTTGGAGGAGCGGCAGGAACTGCTGGAGCGGACCCGGCGCGATGTGCAGAACCGGATCGCGGAGCTTCAGGACACGGTGGCCGTTCTCGATCACAAGATCAGCTTTTACGCGGACGCCCGCTGGGTGTCGGAGAGGGCCTGAACCCCGATGAGCGAGAGCAAGATCGAAAAGGTACGGCTCGGGACCGGTGGTCCGGAGATCGGGTCCCAGGGGCTCGGCTGCATGGGCATGAGCTTCGCGTACGGGCCGACGGACCTGGACGAGGCGCGTGCCACCCTGGAGCGCGCCCTGGAACTGGGTGTGACTCTGTACGACACGGCGGACGCCTACGCGGCCGGGGAGAACGAGAGGTTCATCGCGCCGTTCGTCCGGGCGCACCGCGACGAGATCGTCGTGGCGACGAAGTTCGGCCTCGGCATCGACCCGGCCGACCGTACGAAGCGTGTCATCCGCAACGATCCGCCGTATATCCGCCAGTGCGTCGAGGGAAGCCTCGAACGCCTCGGCGTGGACGAGATCGATCTCTACTACATGCACCGGCGCGATGTGAACGTCCCCATCGAGGAGACGGTCGGAGTGATGGCCGAGCTGGTGAGCGAGGGCAAGGTCAAGCACCTGGGGCTCAGCGAGGTCACCAGCGGTGAGCTGCGCGCGGCCCAGGCCGTGCACCCGATCGCGGCCGTGCAGTCCGAGTGGTCGCTCTTCAGCCGGGACATCGAGGCGAAGGTCGTACCGGCCGCGGTCGAACTCGGGGTGACGCTCGTGCCGTACTCCCCGCTCGGCCGCGGCTTTCTGACCGGTGCGTTCGTCCACGCCGACCGGGAGCTGGGCGACGACGACTTCCGCCGCCAGCAGCCCCGCTTCACCGGCGAGAACGCCGCGGCGAACGCCGCGCTGCTCGACCCGGTGCGCAAGATCGCCGAGGGACGGAACGCCACGCTCGGGCAGGTCGCGCTCGCCTGGGTGCAGCAGCGCGCGGCGATCCACGGGCTGCCCGTCGTCCCGATCCCCGGCACCCGCAAGCGCACCCGCGTCGAGGAGAACACCGCCGCCACACATCTCATCCTCACCGAGAGCGAGCTGCAACTGCTGGAGCCGATCGCGGGCCAGGTGGCCGGCGGCCGGTACGCCGACCCGGCGTTCTCCTCGGCGGGCCGCGAGTAAGGGACACGCCCGCGCCCGACCGGGGTGCGGTTCATGACAAGCCCGCCGCCGGCAGCCCCGCTGCCGCGCGGCGGGCTTCGCCTCACGCGCGCCGCCGCGCGGCAGGGTCCGTCGCGGCAGGGTCCGACACTGCCGCTCGAAGCCGCGCGTGCCGGTCACAGTTCCGCCAGGAGCTCCGCCTTCTTCGCGGAGAACTCCTCGTCCGTCACCAGTCCCGCCTGGTGCAGCTCGCCGAGATGGCGGATACGGTCGGCGACATCCGCCGGATCGCGGCGTATCGACGCCACCGCGGGGACCGTCACCGGGGCACGGCTCGACGCCGCTTCCTGGACCGCCGCCAGGACCGCCGCGGCGAAGGGGAGCGACTCGTGCACCGGGCCGTAGCCCAGCCCGAAGACGACCGCCGCCGGATCGTGGTCCGCCTGGGCAGGTTGCGCCGGTCCCGTACCCGTACCGGCCGCCGCGTCACGGCGCAGCAGCCGCAGATAGCCGTCGAACAGCTCGGGGGAGCGCCACTCGACCCCGTGCAGTTCCCCGACCGGGAGATTCTGGTCGCCCGCCTTCCACTTGGTGGTGGAGGCGCCCGTCCAGAACCAGCGGAAGGACACCCGGTCCCCGTCGAAGAAGGCCTTGCCGTCGAAGGCCTTGAAGTGCAGGGGAGCGGCGGGCGCGGTCACCAGATAGCGCTCGGCGGGCTCCCGCGCGTCCCGGGTGGACCGGGCCAGCGCGGCCCGCAGTTCGTCGGCGTAGTACTCCGCGAGGGTGTCGCGCTCGGCGGGCAGCACCAGCCGGTAGGGATCGCCGCTCTCTCTGAGCTGTCCGGCCGCCGCCTCCACGAGGGGGTCGGCCCCGGCTCTCGGCACGGCGTGCAGCACCACCGTCCCCCGCTTCCCGGGAGTGAGCGTCACCGATGACAACGCCTCATGGGGAATCCGGCGTTCGCCGAGCGCCTGGAACAGCTTCGGCGTTCTGATCCCCCGTTCGAAGCGGATGAGCACGGAGTCGCTTTCGAACTCCCAGGTGGCATGAATCCCCGCGAGCACATCACCCATGTGCTTCATCGTAGGCGGCGTGCGCCCGTGAGTCGCCTGCCCCAGCGCACCAATTCTACGCGCGTGGGCCCTCTTCGGACGCTCCGCGCACGGTACGTACGCCCTGCCCCGCCGGTGCGCGGCCGGTGCGCGGGCCATGTGCGCGGCGCGTGCGCGCCGCGCCTCGCGGCCGGTACGGCGGCCCGTACCTCAGACCTGGTCCGTTCCGCTTCCGCCGTCGTCCGGGATTCCGTTCACGCAGCCGCCGTCGCCGTCCGCGCAGCTCACCGCGGTGTACGAACCGACCCCGATGTCCGCGAAGTTGTCGAGGCTCTCGGTACCCGGTTCGAAGTAGCCGCTGTGCCCGGCGGCGCCGGCCGCCGAGAGCACCCGGGCCCCGAAGGCCCGCTCCATCGGGTCCGCGCCATGGCCGAGTCCGCCGACCGCCATGTACGGCACGTCCTCGATCCAGTCGTCACGGTCCCGCATGGCCCACACACGGGCGTCCGTACGGAGCTGTCGCGCGTTCCGCACGCGCATGCCGGGGCTGCCCGCGACCGCCACATCGATGACCCGGGCGGGCAGACCGCGCGCGGCCACTCCGCACACCACGGAGCCGTAGCTGTGGCAGAAGAGCGACACCCGGGCCGTCCCGGGCAGCGCGCGGGTCAGCGCGGTGAGCCGTACAGCGCCCTCCTCGGCGAGCTTGCCGATCGCCGCGTCCATGCCGAGCCCGGCGGGCGAGGTGTAGTCGGCCCAGGCGATGACGGCCGTACGCGTACCGGGATCGGCGGACCGCTCGGCGGAGTACAGCGACTCGGCCATGCCCACCGGCGCCGTGTACCAGCGGTCCGTGCGCTCGAACGTCAGCACATTCGTGTCGACGCCGGGCACCACGACCGAGACACGCTGGGCGCGTTCGAGATCGCCGAGCACCTCTGCGGCCCGGCCCTTCCCCGACGGGTCGAACGCGAGGATCTGCCGGTCCCCGCCGAGCATCGACTCGTAGCGGTGCATACGGCGGCCCGCCTGCCGGCGGCCGTCGTCGGACAGTCTGGTGTCGTGCATACGGCGCTCCTCCACCACGCGCGCCCGCATCAGGGCAAGCCGGTTGGCGCGGTAGCGCAGTTCGACGGGCGCGCCGTTGAGATTGCCGACGACCAGCGGATAGGCGGCGGCGAGCCGTTCCTGCTCCTCCGGGGTGAGGGAGTCGAAGAACGCGGCGATGCGCCTCGGGGGCGAAGCGGGGTTCGGCAGCTGCCGAACGCCTATCCGGCCCCGCTCCCACGCGTCGAGCGCGGCTTTCAGGGGCTCACCGGGGCCGCGTTGACGCTGGACGGCGGTCCAGCCGGTGGTCGACAGCATCACGAACACGACGGCGAGGGCGAGCAGGGCGCGCCAGGCGTTGAGAGTGGGGGAGGAGTCGAAAGAGGTCACTGTTCAACCAGACTAGGACGGGCGCGGGAGTCCTCGCGACAGGGGTGATTCGGATCACGGGCCGGGGAGGGTTGAACCGAAGGTAACCTCACCGGCCGTTCAGGCGGCGTGCATGCTCCGGCGCGTGTGGGTGTGCGACCGGCCAGACGGGTGTACGGAGGAACGGCGGAGACCGGCGGAGCGGGAGGGCTGGGACGGGAGCGGCTCGCCGTATAGGACGAGCGCGGATACGGAGAACGCGCATACGAAGAACGCGCATACGGAGAAGGCGAGCCCGTATACGAAGAACGGGGGATCAGCCGCGCGTACGGCGGACCGGGCAGGACGCCGGCCCGGCGCACGGTCCGGCCGTCCGCCAGTCCTCGGCGAGCGCGGGACCGAGATGGTCGAGATACCTCTCGGACAGCTCGCGCAGCGTCTCCAGGCTGGAGTCCTGCCCCTTGCCCCAGAGCTGCCCCGTCACCCGCATCACGCCGGTGAACGCGGCGACGGCCACCCGGGGCCGGGGATCGGTGTCCACGTCCAGCCCCTCGCGGTCGGCGAGCAGTTGGGACAGCCCCTCCTCCAGACCGGCGGAGCGGCGCAGATGAATGGCGAGCAGGGCCGGGGTCGACTCGATCATCCGGTACGTCCGCATATACAGCTCGACCGGTATGACCGACTGGATCGTCTCGCCGACCGAGGTCCAGGCGGAGGTGACGGCGTTGCGCATCGCCTCCATCGGCCCCTCCGAGGCGGGCCGGACACGCAGCGCCTCGACGAACTTGCTCTCCACCATCTCCACGACGGCGAAGGCGACTTCCTCCTTGCTGGCGTAGTAGCGGAAGAAGGTGCGCTGCGAGACCTCGACGGCGTCCGTGATCTCGTCGATCGTGGTCTGCTCGTACCCCTGGGCGGTAAACCGTTCGAGTGCCTCGCGCAGCAGGGCGTCGCGGGTGCGCTGCTTCTTGCGGGCGCGCAGTCCGCTCGGCTGTTCAGCCGCGGCTGTCCGGTCCTGCCCGGCGGCTGTGTCCTGCCCGAGGGTCACCGAAGGGTCCCCATTCCACCGCTTTCGTTCTTCATTCGACCGGATCGGTCGACATTTGACCTGCTCAGCGAAGTGTGAGCTACGTGACAGTTACCAACTTGTGAAATGGTTTGTCAACTGTCAGCGGCTGACATTATCATACCCGGTATGACTAGTCGGACCACCGTCGACAAGGCGCCGCAGAGCCCGGAATACCCGGCACCCGCGCCAACCAAGGGACTGCGTGGCCATCCCTGGCTGACCCTCTTCTCCGTGGCGATCGGCGTCATGATGGTGGCCCTCGACGGCACCATTGTCGCGATCGCGAACCCTGCCATCCAGAAGGACCTCGGCGCCACTTTCGCCGATGTGCAGTGGATCACCAACGGCTACTTCCTGGCCCTCGCGGTGGCGCTGATCACCGCCGGCAAGCTCGGTGACCGCTTCGGCCACCGGCAGACCTTCCTCATAGGTGTCACCGGGTTCGCCGCGGCCTCCGGAGCCATCGGCCTCTCCGACAGCATCGCTCTCGTCATCGTCTTCCGCGTGCTCCAGGGCCTCTTCGGCGCGCTGCTGATGCCGGCCGCGCTCGGTCTGCTGCGCGCCACGTTCCCCGCCGAGAAGCTCAATATGGCCATCGGTATCTGGGGCATGGTCATCGGTGCCTCCACCGCGGGCGGCCCGATCCTCGGCGGTGTGCTGGTCGAGCATGTGAGCTGGCAGTCCGTCTTCTTCATCAATGTGCCGGTGGGTGTGATCGCCCTGGTGATCGGCACGGTGATCCTCCGCGACCACCGGGCGGAGAACGCCCCGAAGTCCTTCGACATCCTCGGCATCCTGCTGCTCTCCTCCGCGATGTTCTGTCTGGTCTGGGCGATCATCAAGGCGCCCGTCTGGGGCTGGGGCTCCGCCACGACCTGGCTCTTCATGGGTGTCTCGGTGGCCTGCTTCGTCCTCTTCGGCTTCTGGGAGAGCAAGGTCAAGGAGCCGCTCGTACCGCTGGGGCTCTTCAAGTCCGTACCGCTCTCCGCCGGTGTGGTCCTGATGGTCCTGATGGCCGTCGCCTTCCTGGGCGGCCTCTTCTTCGTCACCTTCTATCTCCAGAACGTGCACGGCATGAGCGCCGTCGACAGCGGTCTCCATCTGCTGCCGCTCACCGGCATGATGATCGTCGGCTCGCCGCTGGCGGGTCTGCTGATCACCAAGGTCGGCCCGCGTATCCCGCTGGCCGGCGGTATGGCGCTCACGGCGGCCGCCATGTTCGGTATGTCCACCCTGGACACCGGCACCGGCAGCCTCGCCATGTCGGTCTGGTTCGCGCTGCTCGGTCTCGGTCTGGCCCCCGTCATGGTGGGCGCGACCGAGGTCATCGTGGGCAACGCACCGATGGAGCTGTCCGGAGTGGCGGGCGGGCTCCAGCAGTCCGCCATGCAGATCGGCGGCAGCCTCGGTACGGCCGTTCTCGGTGCCGTCATGGCCTCGAAGGTCTCCAACGACCTGCCGGGCAACTGGACCGGCGCCGGTCTGCCGCCGCTGACCTCCGCGCAGGCGGAAGCGGCGGCCGAGGCGGTCCAGGTCGGTGTGCCCCCGGTGGCACCCGGCACCCCGGCCGAGATCGCCGAGAAGATCACGGGCGTCGCCCACGACACCTTCATGTCCGGCATGGGGCTGGCCTGTCTGGTCGCGGCCGGTGTCGCGACCGTGGCGATCTTCGTCGCGCTGCTGACGAAGCGTGGAGACAACGCGGACGCGGCGGGCGGAGGGGTGCACATCTGACGTCAGCCACCTGGTGACACGACGTCAACTCAGCGCCTGAGACAGCCCTGCCGGAAGGTTCCGGCAGGGCTGTCGCCTATCCGGGTGGAGGGTGCCGTACCCCCTTCCCGAGGCCAAGCGCCGCAGGTCAGAGTGGTGTTGACCGATTTCGTCACACACACGGGGACCGATCCGAATGCGCAAGATCATGCTCATGCTCAGCACTCTGCTCGGCGCCATGCTCATCACACCGTCGGCCGTCGCCGGGGCGGCCCCGCCGCCACGGCTCGGCGCGTGCGCCACGGGTGAGTTGTGTCTCTGGGAGAAGACGGACTTCCAGGGCGCGCGGCAGACGCGTGAACTGTCCGGTACGGAGACCGGGAGCTGTGTGCCGCTCGCGCGGGGTACGACGGCCGAGTCGCTGGCCAACCGCACCGGCCGGAATGTGACCACCTATCAGTCCGCGGAGTGCGAGGAGACGGGGGAGTTTGAGACCTATCCGGGCAAGGGCACCTGGGTACCGGGCTCGCCGCACCGGGTACGGGCGTTCAAGCTGTGGGAACGCTGACCGCCGCGACGCCGGACGCTGACCGTCGGACGCCGACGGTTGGGCGCCGGAGACCGCACACCGCACGCCGGTCGTCAGCCGTTGAAGACCGCCCGCCGGAGCCGCGGCCGTGAAACGGGCCGAGGGCGGCGGGACCGACCGGTCCCACCGCCCTCGGGCGCTCGTCCGTGAACAGCTGTCAGGCGTCTCCGCCCGCCGTGCCCGGGTCGGCGGCCGACGCGTCCAGCAGCCGGTAGCGGTCCACCGCCTGCTTCAGCACCGAACGGTCGACCTTGCCCTCCTTCGCCAGCTCGGTCAGCACCCCGAGGACGACCGACTGCGCGTCGATGTGGAAGAAGCGACGGGCCGCGCCGCGGGTGTCCGCGAAGCCGAAACCGTCCGCGCCCAGCGACTGGTACGCGCCGGGAACCCAGCGCGCGATCTGGTCGGGCACGGAACGCATCCAGTCGGAGACCGCCACGAACGGCCCCTCCGCGCCGGACAGCTTCCGGGTCACATACGGGACGAGCTGCTCCTCCTCCGGGTGGAGCAGATTGTGCCGCTCCACCTCGACGGCCTCACGGCGCAGCTCGTTCCAGGAGGTCGCGGACCAGACGTCGGCCCTGACGTTCCATTCCTCGGCGAGCAGCCGCTGAGCCTCCAGCGCCCATGGCACGGCCACCCCGGACGCCAGGATCTGCGCCGGGATCGCGCCCTGCTCGCCACGCCTGAAGAGATGGATCCCCTTGAGGATGCCTTCCACGTCGACATCGGCCGGTTCGGCGGGGTGCTGGATCGGCTCGTTGTAGACGGTGAGGTAGTAGAAGACGTCCTGGCTCTCCCCGGGGGCGGCCTGTCCGTACATCCGGCGCAGACCGTCCTTGACGATATGCGCGATCTCGAAGCCGTACGCCGGGTCGTAGGCGACACAGGCCGGGTTGGTCGAGGCCAGCAGATGCGAATGGCCGTCCGCGTGCTGGAGACCCTCGCCGGTCAGCGTCGTACGTCCCGCGGTCGCGCCCAGGACGAAGCCCCGGGCGAGCTGGTCCGACATCTGCCAGAACTGGTCGCCGGTCCGCTGGAAACCGAACATCGAGTAGAAGACATAGACCGGGATCAGCGGCTCGCCATGGGTGGCGTACGCCGAGCCCGCCGCGATCAGCGAGGCCGTACAGCCCGCCTCGGAGATGCCGTCGTGCAGCATCTGCCCGGTCGGCGACTCCTTGTACGCGAGGAGCAGCTCGCGGTCCACGGCCTCGTACTGCTGGCCCAGCGGGTTGTAGATCTTGGCGCTCGGGAAGAACGAGTCCATACCGAACGTGCGGTACTCGTCGGGGGCGATCAGCACGAAGCGCTTGCCGATCTCCTTGTCCCGCATCAGGTCCTTGAGCAGCCGGACGAACGCCATGGTGGTGGCGATCGACTGCTGCCCCGAGCCCTTCCTGACCGCCGCGTAGGTCTTGTCCTCGGGCAGGTTCAGCGGCTTCGCCCGTACGACCCGGGTCGGTACGTACCCGCCCAGCGACTTGCGCCGGTCGTGCATGTACTGGATCTCCTCGGAGTCCCGGCCGGGGTGGTAGTACGGCGGCAGGCCGTCCTCCAGCTCCCTGTCCGTGATCGGGAGGTGCAGCCGGTCGCGGAAGCCCTTGAGGTCGGAGACCGTCAGCTTCTTCATCTGGTGGGTCGCGTTGCGGCCCTCGAAGTTCGGCCCGAGGGTCCAGCCCTTGACCGTCTGCGCCAGGATCACCGTCGGCTGGCCCTGGTGGGCCTTGGCCGCCGCGTACGCCGCGTAGACCTTCCTGTGGTCGTGACCGCCGCGGCCGAGATGCAGGATCTGGTCGTCCGACATGTGCTCGACCATGGCGCGCAGCCGCTGGTCGTCCCCGAAGAAGTGTTCACGGATGTACGAGCCGGTCTCGGTGGCGTACGTCTGGAACTGCCCGTCCGGTGTGGTGTTCAGCCGGTTGACCAGGACGCCGTCCCTGTCCTGCGCCAGCAGCGGGTCCCAGGAGCGGTCCCAGACCAGCTTGATGACATTCCAGCCCGCGCCGCGGAACTGGGACTCCAGCTCCTGGATGATCTTGCCGTTGCCGCGTACCGGGCCGTCGAGCCGCTGGAGGTTGCAGTTCACGACGAAGGTCAGATTGTCCAGGCCCTCACGGGCGGCGATGGAGAGCTGGCCCAGCGACTCGGGCTCGTCCATCTCGCCGTCGCCGAGATACGCCCAGACATGCGAGGCGGAGGTGTCGGCGATGCCGCGCGCCTCCATATAGCGGTTCATCCTGGCCTGGTAGATCGCGCCGAGCGGGCCGAGGCCCATCGAGACGGTCGGGAACTCCCAGAAGTCCGGCATCAGCCGCGGATGCGGATAGCTGGACAGTCCGTACGGCGCCTTCGACTTCTCCTGGCGGAACGCGTCGAGCTGTGTCTCGCTCAGCCGGTCCAGCAGAAAGGCACGGGCGTAGATGCCGGGAGAGGCATGGCCCTGGAAGAAGATCTGGTCGCCGCCGTCGCCACGGTCCTTGCCCCGGAAGAAGTGGTTGAAGCCCACGTCGTAGAGCGAGGCGGAGGAGGCGAAGGTGGCGATGTGCCCGCCGACGCCGATCCCCGGACGCTGTGCGCGCGAGACCATCACGGCGGCGTTCCAGCGGGTCGCGTTGAGGATCTTGCGCTCGATCTCCTCGTTGCCGGGGAAGAACGGCTCGTCCTTGGTGGCGATCGTGTTGACGTAGTCCGTGCTGCGCATCTCGGGCACGGCCACGCGCTTCTCACGGGCGCGCTCGATCAGCCGGAGCATCAGATAGCGGGCGCGCTCACGGCCCCGCTCGTCGACAGCGGCGTCGAGCGAGTCGAGCCACTCCTGGGTCTCTTCGGGATCGAAGTCCGGGACCTGGCTGGGCAGGCCGCCAATGATGATCGGGGTGCGATCGGATCCGGAAGCCACGCTTGTCCTTCGCTGTTCGGTCGTGTCGTGCCCTGCACACGGTCGATGCGGTGCACGCCGTCGGAATACTGGTGCCACGCGAGCCCGGGGATCCGGGGGTGTCTCACCGGAGCCCCCCGGGAGTGGGCACGCACGCCGCCTCCATCGTGTACCGCTGTGGAGGAAACGTCATCTCTACCGCGGGGTAACCAGGTGTATCCGGAGAATTCCGCCCCGTTCCCGGATTCCGCCTCGGTCAAATCGCAACCTTACGCCCAACCCGTCTATGTGTTTCGTTCGGCCGTTCGGACCTGATTGGCGTACCGAACCGGCATAACATGGCGAAGGAGGAGGAAACGTATGGCCCGCGTTACAGGAGACGGTGGCGAAGTGACAGGAGATGCGGCGAAGAGGCCGGGAACGTCACCGTTTCGGCGGTCTCGGCGGCCGGGTACTTGCGCGATCCGCCCCGCCCGTGTGGACTACGGCCAATGCCCCGCGTACGCGCGGGTCTGAAGCATTTTCCGAAACATGATCAGGAGGCAATCCGTGAGCGCGACCGCGGACCACGCGGAGGAACGGACCAACCTTGCCGCACGGCTGGGGTTCGAACCCGGACAGGTGGTCCAGGAGATCGGCTACGACGACGACGTCGAGCAGGAGCTCCGCGAGTCCATCGAGGCTGTTATTGGCCAGGAGCTCGTCGACGAGGACTACGAGGACGTGGCCGACGCCGTCCTGCTGTGGTTCCGTGACGAGGACGGCGACCTTACGGACGCGCTGGTGGACGCCATCGGTCTGATCGAGGAGGGCGGAGCGGTCTGGCTGCTGACGCCCAAGACCGGCCGTGATGGCTACGTCGAACCGAGCGACATCAACGAGGCCGCCCAGACCGCGGGCCTGTCCCAGACCAAGAGCATCAACGCCGGCAAGGACTGGACCGGCAGCCGGCTCGTCACTCCCAAGGCGGCGAAGTCGAAGCGCTGACCCCGGGCGCCCCTGTGCGGGCGCGAGACGCGGCAGCACCTGCCAAGCAGCCTTGACGGCCCCCGCCGACCTCAGTCGGCGGGGGCCTCGCGCGTCCGGGCCACGCGAGGCCGCCGCCGTGCGCTCCATGGGGAACGGGGACCGATTTCGGAGCACCTGGGATGATCCGGCCCCTTCCGCGGGACCACGGCCTAGGCTGGTCGCCTACGGACGGCACAGGCTCAGCCACGTGAAAGGACGTACTCCCATGGCGATCGAGGTCGGCGCTCCCGCCCCGGACTTCGAACTCAAGGACAACCACGGGCGGACCGTGCGCCTGTCGGACTTCCGCGCGGCCGGGGGCGGGGAGGGCGGTCCGGCCGACGGCGGCAAGAACGTGGTGCTGCTCTTCTATCCCTTCGCCTTCACCGGGGTCTGCACGGGCGAGCTGTGCGCGCTCCGGGACGAGCTGCCCTCCTTCGTCAACGAGGACACCCAGCTCCTCGCCGTATCGAACGACTCCATCCACACCCTGCGCGTCTTCGCCGAACAGGAGGGTCTGGAGTACCCGCTGCTGTCGGACTTCTGGCCGCACGGCGAGGTCTCGCGCGCGTACGGCGTCTTCGACGAGGAGAAGGGATGCGCGCTGCGCGGGACGTTCATCCTGGACAAGGAGGGCGTCGTGCGCTGGAGTGTCCTCAACGGTCTGCCGGACGCCAGGGATCTCGGCGACTACATCAAGGCGCTCGCCGCTCTCTGAGCGCTCTCCGAACCGGTACGGCCGGCCGCCGGGAAACCGGTACGGGCGGCCACCGGACACGCGCTGTACCGGGCGGGCCGGCCAGGCCGGAATCCGGGTCCGGCCCGGCGAAATCGCACAGTGGTGGGGAACCGGTCACTAGGATCCAGTCGTTGATCCGATGCCAACGCTTCAGGGGCGTGCGACCGCGGCGTGAGCCGCCGGCCGGCGGCGGCACCGCCGGTCCACGGTCGCCGGCCCCGAGAAACCAAAAGGAGGACTCGTGGGAGTCAGCCTCAGCAAGGGCGGAAACGTCTCGCTGACCAAGGCCGCGCCCAACCTGACCGCGGTCACCGTGGGTCTGGGCTGGGACGTCCGTACGACCACCGGCAGTGACTTCGACCTCGACGCCAGCGCCCTGCTGACCAACGCCGAGGGCAAGGTCGCCGTCGACGGCAACTTCGTCTTCTTCAACAACCTCAAGAGCCCCGACGGCTCCGTCGAGCACACCGGCGACAACCTCACCGGTGAGGGCGAGGGCGACGACGAGGCGATCAAGGTCAATCTGGCCGCGGTCCCCGCCGATGTCGACAAGATCGTGTTCCCCGTCTCGATCTACGAGGCGGAGAGCCGCCAGCAGTCCTTCGGCCAGGTGCGCAACGCGTTCATCCGCGTCGTCAACCAGGCCGACAACAACGAGCTGGCGCGGTACGACCTGAGCGAGGACGCCTCGACGGAGACCGCGATGGTCTTCGGCGAGCTGTACCGCAACGGCGCGGAGTGGAAGTTCCGCGCCATCGGCCAGGGGTACGCCTCGGGGCTGCGCGGTATCGCGCAGGACTTCGGCGTCAACGTCTGAACCGCTCGTCTTTCCGTGTCCGGCGCCGCACTTTCCGTGCGGCGCCGTACGCGTCTCGGATTCGCTCCGGATTCGTACGCGCATCGGTACGACGGGAGCGGCATGAACAAGGTTTGAAGGGGCAGGACGTCAGGCGCGTCTTGACCTCGCTGCACCGCACCACATCACCTCGGGGAGGACTCACCATCATGGGCGTCACACTCGCCAAGGGAGGCAATGTCTCCCTCTCCAAGGCCGCACCCAATCTCACCCAGGTGCTGGTCGGGCTCGGCTGGGATGCGCGATCCACCACCGGAGCGCCCTTCGACCTCGACGCCAGCGCCCTGCTGTGCCAGTCGGGGCGGGTGCTCGGCGACGAGTGGTTCATCTTCTACAACAATCTGACGAGCCCCGACGGATCCGTCGAGCACACCGGTGACAATCTGACGGGTGAGGGCGACGGCGACGACGAGTCCCTGATTGTCGACCTCTCCAAGGTGCCGGCCAGCTGCGACAAGATCGTCTTTCCGGTCTCGATCCATGAGGCCGACAATCGCGGCCAGACATTCGGGCAGGTCAGCAATGCCTTCATCCGGGTGGCCAATCAGGCCGACGGTCAGGAACTGGCGCGGTACGACCTGAGTGAGGACGCCTCCACGGAAACGGCGATGATCTTCGGCGAGCTGTACCGCTATGGCGGCGAGTGGAAGTTCCGGGCCGTGGGACAGGGGTACGCGTCGGGGCTGAGGGGCATCGCTCTAGACTTCGGGGTCAACGTTTCGTAAAGCAGTAGTCTGCACGGGGGAAAACCCGTTAATCACCAGATGAGGTAGCCAGTGATCCTGAAAACCTTCGGCTGGTCGTTCGCCATCACGGCGGTCGGCCTCGCCTTCGCGGCCTGGCAGTGGGGGTGGGAGGCGTTCGGGATCGTACTGATCCTGTCGATCCTTGAGATCTCGCTGTCGTTCGACAACGCGGTTGTCAACGCCGGAGTCCTGAAGAAGATGAATGCCTTCTGGCAGAAGATCTTCCTTACGGTCGGCATCCTCATCGCGGTGTTCGGTATGCGACTGGTGTTCCCCGTCGTGATCGTGGCCATCAGCGCCAAGGTCGGGCCGATCGACGCCGTACAGCTCGCGCTCGACGATCCGGACCGGTACAAGTCCCTTGTCACCGACGCCCATCCGGCCATCGCCGCCTTCGGCGGTATGTTCCTGTTGATGATCTTCCTCGACTTCATCTTCGAGGAGCGGGACATCAAGTGGCTGGGCTGGCTGGAGCGTCCGCTGGCCAAGCTCGGCAAGGTCGACATGCTGTCGGTCTGCATCGCGCTGATCGTGCTTCTGGCCACGGCTCTGACCTTCGCCACCCACGCCCACACCAGCACCGGGTATCAGGACAAGTCCTCCACCGTGCTGCTCGCCGGTGTCGCGGGACTGATCACCTATCTCGTCGTCGGCGGTCTCTCGGGCTACTTCGAGAACCGGCTGGAGGAGCAGGAGGAGCACGAACAAGAGGAGGAGGAGAAGGCCAAGGCCGAGGGCAAGAGCGTCTCGGCGGTCGGGCTGGCCGGCAAGGCGGCGTTCTTCCTCTTCCTCTATCTGGAAGTGCTGGACGCGTCCTTCTCCTTCGACGGGGTCATCGGCGCCTTCGCCATCACCAACCACATCTTCTGGATGGCGCTGGGCCTCGGTATCGGCGCGATGTACGTCCGGTCCCTCACTGTCTACCTCGTCCGCCAGGGCACCCTGGACGACTATGTGTATCTGGAGCACGGCGCGCACTACGCGATCGGTGCGCTGGCCGTGATCCTGCTGGTCACCATTGAGCACTCGATCAATGAAGTCATCACCGGTCTGATCGGTGTTGTCCTGATTGCGGCCTCTTTCTGGTCATCGGTGCGCAGGAACCGAGCGCTGGAAGCGGCGGGCGGCGACAAGGACCCCGACGACGACAAGGCGGCGCTGAGCGTCTGAGGTGGCGTCGTACGGCTGAGCCGTGCGCCGGTGAGCCCTCTGGTGAGCCGGTCCTCCGAGGTGTGACCCGGAGGGGATTTCGGGAACGCTCTGGACGGGGCGGCCGTGAGGCGGAAGCCTGACGGCCGCCCCGTTGTTCCGTGTGCTGGTGGCGAGTTGACGACAGGGGTGGGCGGGCATGGCCTTCTGGGACAATCTGTGGCAGGGAAGGGCGTCGAATTTCGATTCGGGGAGCGCCGGGTCCAACTCCATCGAGCTGACCAGGCGACGTCCTTCGGTCTCGCTCTCCAAGCAGGGCGCGGCCACGGGCAATCTGCGGGTCAATCTCTCCTGGCGGATGCGTACGTCCGACATCGAGGACCGGTCCCGGCAGGGCAGTTCGCTGCTGCGGCACCCGTTCAAGCTCTTCAAGCCCGATGTGGTGCAGGCCCATACCCAGGGCATGGTCAATGTGGACCTCGATCTGGGCTGTATGTACGAGCTGACCAATGGCAGCAAGGGTGTGGTGCAGCCACTGGGCGACTTCCTCGGGGATCTCAACGACGCGCCGTACGTCAAGCTCAGCGGCGACGACAGGTTCGGCTCCGGCTCCGGCGAGACGATCTATGTCAATCTCGATCACTGGGAGGAGATCAAGCGGCTGCTGGTCTTCGTCTACATCTACGACCAGACGCCGGCCTTCGACCGTACGCACGCCCATGTGACCCTCTACCCGAGCAGCGGTCCCCGGATCGAGATCGCACTCGACGAGGACGCGCCGCAGGCCCGCTCCTGCGCGGTGTTCTCGGTGGAGAACGTCAAGGGGGAGCTGATCGTGCGCCGCGAGGTGAAGTTCGTCTACGGCTTCCAGGCGGAGCTGGACCGGCTGTACGGCTGGGGCCTCCAGTGGGGGCGCGGCTACAAGACGAAGACCTGACCCGGCGGCCCCGGTGCTACTGGCGGACGAGGCCCCGGCGTCACTGGCGGATGAACTGCGGTCCCATCGGGGGCAGCCGGAAGTTCGGATCGGGCGCGGGAGCCGCCGCGGCGGCGGGCCCCGGATAGCCGTAGGCGGGCTGCGGCCGGGGCGCCGCCACCGGCTGCGGATAGCCGTAGGTGGGCGGTGCCGAGGGCAGTGCGGGCTGCGGGTAGCCGTACGCGGGCGCCATCGGCTGGGTGGGCGGCTGGGCCGGGGGCGGCGGCACCTGCGGCGGGATCTGTACAGGCGGCTCGGCGACCAGCGTGGCGCCGGGATCGGGAGAGGGGGCGCGGGCGGGCGACCGCTCGTCCGTGGACTCCTCCGTCTCGTCCACCGAGATGCCGAACGCGGTGGCCAGACCGACCAGACCGGTCGGATACCCCTGGCCCACCGCGCGGAATTTCCAGCCTTCCCCGCGCCGGTACAGCTCACCGCAGATGATCGCGGTCTCCTCGCCGGTCTCCGGCCGTACGTCGAAGACCGCCAGCGGCTCGCCGTCGGCCGAGGCCGCGTCGTAGAGCAGGATCCGCAGATCACTGACATGCTGGAAGCTCGCGCCGTCGGAGGAGGCCGCGAGCACCACCTGGTCGACGGAGGCGTCGAGAGCCGCGAGATCGGCCTCGACGGTATCGGTCAGCGCCTCGCCGACCTGCTTCTTGGGCAGCCGCCGGACCACCCCCGACGGATGCCGGGGCTGGTTGTAGAAGACGAAGTCCTCGTCGGAACGCACCCGGCCGCCGGGCCCGAGCAGCAGGGCGGAGGCATCCACATCCGGGACCCCGGCACCCGGGGACCACCGCAGCACGGCTCGTACGGCCATGGCGTCGAGGGGGACGTTCGAGCCCTTCAGCATCGCGTGCGTCATGCCAGTCATCCTGCCTTCCCGTCACCCGTACGGACAACGCGGGGGCGGCCCGATCCATCCACTACACCAAGGACATGGGCGCGAAGCGGACGAGTTACCTGGATTTCATGAGCCGTGGGAACTCTTGACACCAGTCCGTACGTACTATTACCGGCCACATGCCCAACCGGCCACATCGGCAGTACGGGGGATTCACATGCGTCATTTCGGGCATATCCCGCCCGCTGCCCGGGAGGGTCTGTTCCATCAGGAGCCGTGCGAGTTCACCGCGGGGTCTCCGGCCCCTCTCCTGGCTGCAGCTCTCGGGGCCACGCTCTACTGCCCGGCCACCCGGCCGCGGCTCGCCGACGACGTGGTGAAGCAGACCGGGCGCGGAGTCGTCTCCATGGTGCTCTGCCTGGAGGATTCCATCCATGACTCCGAGGTCGAGTCGGCCGAGGCCAATCTGGTCCGGCAGTTCGCCGATCTCGACGGGCGGGGCGTCGCCACACCGCTGCTCTTCATCCGGGTCCGCGAACCGGGACAGATTTCCGATCTTGCCCGGCGGATGGGCTCCTCGATCCGGCTGCTGTCCGGATTTGTACTGCCGAAGTTCACCGAGGAGCGCGGGACGCCCTTTCTGGAGGCGCTCGCGGAGGCGGAGAGTGCCACCGGCCATCAGCTCTACGCGATGCCGGTGCTGGAATCGCCCGAGCTGCTGCATCTGGAGACCAGGACCAAGACCCTCACCGGGATCGCCAACGCCGTCGACAAGTACCGCGACCGTGTGCTCGCGCTGCGACTCGGTGTCACCGACTTCTGTTCCGCGTACGGGCTGCGCAGATCGCCCGATATGACCGCGTACGACGTGCGTATCGTGGCGGGTGTCATCGCGGACGTGGTCAATGTGCTGGGCCGCGCGGACGGCTCGGGCTTCACGATCACCGGCCCGGTGTGGGAGTACTTCCGACTGCAGGAACGTATGTTCAAGCCCCAGCTGCGGCGCAGCCCCTTCCTCGAAGGCCGCGCGGAGGAGCTGCGTACGGCCCTGATCGAGCACGACATCGACGGGCTGCTGCGCGAGATCGAACTCGACCGGGCCAACGGGCTGCTGGGCAAGACCTGTATCCACCCCTCCCATGTGCCGCCCGTCCACGCGCTGTCGGTGGTCAGCCATGAGGAGTTCAGCGACGCACGGGACATCCTGCGGCCGGAACGGGACGGGGGCGGGGTGCTGCGCTCGGCGTACACGAACAAGATGAACGAGGTGAAGCCCCACCGCGCCTGGGCCGAGCGCACGCTTCAGCGGGCCGAGGTCTTCGGGGTCGCGCGCGAGGACGTCGGGTTCGTGGAGCTGCTCACCGCCGGTCTGGGCGAATGAGCGGGCTGGAACGGTCCGTGGAGACGGCCCTGGAGACGGCCGTGGTGGAGTCCGTGGGTCCGGTGGTGATGTCCCCGGGGAAGGATCCGGTGGGGACGTCCGCGGGGAAGGAAGAGAACACCGGGATGGTCTGGTCGGGCACCTGGGTCGCCGAGCGGCTCGGAGTCCAGCTCGCGGGCGGCGAGGAACTGAGGGATCTGCTGGGACTGGCTCTGCGCCGCAACCCCAAGCGGGCCCATCTCCTTGTCTCGAATGTGCTGGGCAAACATGTACCGCAACGGCCGCGTGTCGTATACGGGACAGGCGTCGAACTGGGCGAGCGGGTACGGGAACTGCTCGGCGCGGAGGTGGCGCGCGCGGTCGTCCTCGGCTACGCGGAGACCGCGACCGGCCTCGGCCACGCGGTCGCGGACGGCGTGCGGCACGCGCCGTATCTCCACTCCACGCGCCGGCCGGTGCCGGGAGTGGCGCGGGCGGGCGGTTTCGAGGAGTCGCACTCGCACGCCACCTCGCATCTGCTGCTGCCCGAGGACCCCGCGCTGCTCGCCTCGGACGGCCCGCTGGTCCTCGTCGACGACGAGTTCTCCACGGGGAACACCGTCCTCAACACCATCCTCGCGCTCCATGAGCGCTATCCGCGCGGCTGGTATGTGATCGTCGCCCTGGTCGACATGCGCTCGGCGGCCGACCAGGGCCGGCTGGCGGACTTCGCCGAACGGATCGGCGCGCGCGTGGATCTGATCACGCTCGCCTCGGGGACGGTGCTCCTGCCGGACGGTGTGCTGGAGAAGGGCCGCGCGCTGGTCGCGGAACACGAGAGCGCGGCGCCGGCGGCGAGCGCGCCGGCGGCCGGGGCGGTACGGGTGGAGCTGGACTGGCCGGCCGGGGTACCGGACGGCGGACGTCATGGCTTCACCCCGGCCCACCGGGCCCGGCTGGAGTCCGCGCTGCCCGCCCTGGCCGCCGCCCTGGCCGACCGGCTCGCGGGCGCCGGGCGGGTCCTCGTCCTCGGCTTCGAGGAGCTGATGTACGCCCCGCTGCGGCTGGCCGAGGCGCTGGAGCGCGTCTGCGACGCGGAGGTGCGGTACTCCACCACCACCCGGTCCCCGGTGCTGGCCGTGGACGACCCCGGATACGCCATACGCAGCCGTCTCGTCTTCCCCGCCCACGACACCGCCGCCTTCCCGGACGGCGACGGCACCGGCGACCGGTACGCCTACAACGTCGCTGGCGGTGGCTTCGACGCCGTGGTCGCGGTGGTCGACTCCCTCGCGGACTCACCGGAGTTGCACGGCCCGGACGGACTGCTGGCTCAACTGGCCGTCCACATACCGCGCGTGGTCCTGGCGGTCGTGCCCGCGTACCTCCCGGGACCCGCCAGCGACGCCTCCGCCCGCGACGCCTCGGCCCGCGACGCTTCTCCGCACGCCCCCTCTCCGTACGCCTCCTCTTCGCACGACGCCGAACGGCAGGAATCCCCCATGCTGCCCGAACCCCTTCGCGGGCCCGCCTTCTCCTCCTACGCGCCCGAGGACGTGGGCTGGCTCCTCCAGGACCTCTCCGACGTGGAGCTGGAGGCCCCGACGGAGGAGCGCGAGGAGGCGATCCAGAGCGGTGGCGCGCACTACGCCGAGTCCCTCCCGGTCGAGTACCAGCCGAGCGCCGAGTACCAGGAGCTGTTCCTCTCCGCCCTGGAGTCCTCGGCGGCCCGGATCGCGCACGCCGTCGGCACCGTCACCGAGACCGTGCTCGCCGAGCGGACGTCCCGTCCCGTCCTGGTCTCCCTGGCCCGCGCCGGCACCCCCGTCGGCGTACTGATGCGCCGCTGGGCCCAGCGGCGGCACGGCCTGGATCTGCCGCACTACGCCGTCTCCATCGTGCGCGGCCGGGGCATCGACACCAACGCCCTGCGCTGGCTCGCCACCCACCACGACCCCGCCGATGTCGTCTTCGTCGACGGCTGGACGGGCAAGGGCGCGATCACCCGCGAACTGGCCGACGCCCTGGCCGAGTTCGAGCGCTCCCACCCCCGGTTCACCGGCTTCAGCCCCGAGATCGCCGTCCTCGCCGACCCGGGCGGCTGTGTACGGACCTACGGCACCCGCGAGGACTTCCTCATCCCCTCCGCCTGCCTCAACTCGACGGTCTCCGGGCTGATCTCCCGTACCGTCCTGCGGGCCGACCTGGTCGGACCGTACGACTTCCACGGCGCCAAGCACTACCGCGAACTCGCCGGCGCCGATGTCTCGATCCACTTCCTGGACACCGTCGCGGCCCACTTCGGGGAGGTCGTGGACGCCGTGGACGCGGAGGTCAAGGAACTGCTCGCGGCGGACCGGGCGCCCACCTGGGAGGGCTGGGCGGCGGTCGAGCGGATCAGCGAGGAGTACGGCATCCACGATGTGAACCTCGTCAAGCCGGGCGTCGGCGAGACGACCCGGGTCCTGCTGCGCCGGGTGCCCTGGAAGATCCTCGCCCAGCGCGGCGCGGGCCAGGACCTCGACCATGTCCGGCTGCTGGCGCGGCAGCGGGGCGTGCCGGTGGAGGAGGTCGACGGTCTTCCGTACACCTGCGTCGGGCTGATCCACCCGAAGTACACCCGTGGCGCGACCGGAGCGGACGGCAAGGCGGTGACCGCGCCGTGAACGCTCATCCGGTCGTGGGCGCCCGTACGCCGGACGAAGCCCCGGTCCTGGTCGCGAGCGATCTGGACCGTACGCTCATCTACTCGGCCGCCGCGCTCCAGCTCCCGATGCCGGACGCCGAGGCACCACGGCTGCTCTGTGTCGAGGTGTACGGGAGCAAGCCGCTGTCGTACATGACGGAGACGGCGGCCGGGCTGCTCGAACGGCTCGCCCGTACGGCCCTCTTCGTGCCGACCACCACCCGCACCCCGGAGCAGTACGGGCGTGTCCGTCTGCCGGGTCCCGCGCCGCGGTTCGCGATCTGCGCCAACGGCGGGCGTCTCCTGGTCGACGGTGTGTCCGACCCGGACTGGCAGGACCGGGTGGCCGGCCGGCTCGCCGGCGAGTGCGCCCCCCTCGCCGAGGTCCGGGCCCATCTGCTCGCCGCCGCCGACCCGGCGTGGCTCCTCAAGGAGCGGATCGCGGAAGACCTCTTCGCCTATCTGGTCGTCGACCGCGCTCTGCTGCCCCAGGGTTGGGTGAAGGAACTGTCCGAGTGGGCGGAGGGGCGCGGCTGGACGGTCTCTCTTCAGGGCCGCAAGATCTACGCCGTACCGCGGCCGCTCACCAAGAGCGCCGCGATGCGCGAGGTCGCCCGCAGGACGGGAGCCGGACTCACCCTCGCCGCCGGGGACTCACTGCTCGACGCCGATCTGCTGCTGGCCGCGGACCGGGCCTGGCGCCCGGGGCACGGCGAACTGGCCGACACGGGCTGGAGCGCTCCGCACGTGGACGTACTGGAGGAGACGGGCGTCGCGGCGGGCGAGGAGATCCTGCGCCGCTTCGGTGCCGCGGTGGCCCGGAGCGGCGAGGCCAGGGGCCTGGCGCGGGACGGCGCGCGGGACGGTGCGGAGGACAGTTCGCGGGACGCGGCCTGACCGTCGCGCCGCGCCGTACGCCTACGCTCCACGCCCCGCACGTACGGTCAACCGCTCAACCGCAGCAGCCACCGCCGCAGCATCCTCCGCCGCCACCGCCGGTCGCGGGGGCCGGACCGGGGGAGCCGGCGGATCCGGCCCTGGCGGTTCCGCCGACCGCGACGGTGGAGAGGAGCTTCACGGTGTCGTCGTGGCCCGAGGGGCATGCCGCCGGGGCGGCGGACTCGGACATCGGGCGGGAGAGCTCGAAGGTGTCACCACAGGAGCGGCAGCGGTACTCGTAGCGAGGCATGGCCTCAGGCTATCCGGCGGGGGCGGCGGACGGCGAGGTCCGCCGGCGGTGGAGCTGTTGTTCGGGGTGGCGGCTCGTGGCGTGGCGGCTCGTGGCGGCTCAGCGACCGGGCCCTGAGCCCTGGTCGCCGCCCTGGTACGACTCCGGGCCCCGGTACGGCTCGGGTGCCTGCTCATGCTCGTACTGATAGTCGTGACCGTGCAGATGCCCGTAGCCATGGCCATGGCTCCGTACGTGTTCGATCTTGGCGCGCAGGCGCCGCTCGTGCTCCGCCTGCTCGGGATGTCGGGCCCGCCAGTAGGGATTGTCGTGCGGCAGGCTGCCGCTGACTCTTCCGTACATGCCGAAGAACATCAGCAACAGCCCCACCACAAAGCTGAACAGCACGTTCGGCATATGGAAGGCGAGGAAGTTGTAACTGGTGTCCAGCAGCGCGAGATTGACGAAGCCGCTGGCGATGAAGAGGACCCCGAGGACCATGTTCAGGGTCGAGGCGAGATTCCCGCCGACCACCATTCCGGCCAGGAGCAGCAGCCCGACACAGATGGACAGCACGCTCAGCGCGCCATTGGTGTTCAGACCCGCGACCCTGTCGCCGCCGGTGTCGAAGAAGCCGATCTTGTTGATCAGTCCGAGAATGCCGAAGACGATCAGGATCAGACCCATCACTCCGGCGCCGATCCGGTAGATCTGGTTCAGCCGGTGGTCGACGGGGAGCTGTTCATCGAGCCTGACACGCCGCCGAGGGGGGCGGCGGAGCGCTTGGGTGGCCATCAGTGGCCTCCTTTGGCGTTCGCGTAGTACCCACCAGCATCCGCCCACCCCGGGCAGGGGACAAATCAGGCGCCGTGCCCGGCCGCCGCGCCGCGCTGCTCGCGGATGTCCGAGACCACCCGCGCCACGGTGTTCCGTACGGCCTCGGTCTCGGTCAGGAAGTGCCAGTAGTCGGGATGGCGCCCCTCCAGCGCCTCCACCGCGCGCTCCAGTCGGGCCACCGAGTCGTCCAGCGGACGGGCGTGCCGGGGCTCGGGCGTATGGCGTCCGGTCATGGCCAGGCGCTGGGCGTCCCGGATCGCGAAGCGCGTACGGTCGATCTCCTGCTGGGGGTCCTTCGACACGGCGTTCAGCCGCCGCAGCCGGTCACCGGCGGCGGAGACCGCCTCGTCCGTGCCGTTCAGCAGGGCCCGTGCCGTACTGAGCAGCGAGGTCGCGTCCGCCCACCGCTGCTCCTCGCGCGCCTTGACCGCTTCCTTCAGCTTCTCCTCGGCCTGGTGGACGCTGGTCGCGGCATGGTCGGGCACATGCTGGAGGTCCTGCCAGCACGCGGCGGTGAAACGGCGGCGCAGCTCGCTGAGGACGGGCTCCACGGAGCCGGCGCGGGTCGTCAGGGCCTGGGCGCGGGTGCGCAGCGAGACCAGCCGGCGGTCTATCTCCTGGGCGCGCTCGGGCAGCCGCTCCGCCTCGACCCGTACGGCCTCGGCGTCGCGCAGCACCCGGTCGGCGCGCTGGAGCGTCTCCGCCACACCGTGCTGTCCCGCCCCCTGGTTGAGCTTGGTCAGCTCGGGGCCGAGCGCGGCGAGCCGGGCGGCGAGATCGTCCGCGCGCAGTCCGGAGGCGCGTACCGCGTCGAGAGCGTTGCTCGCGGCGAGAAGCGCCTGCCGCGCCCGCTCCACGGCGGGCGCCAGCCGCGCGAGCTGGGTCTCGGCCTTGTCGAGCAGCGGTCCGAGCCCCCGCTCGAAGCGGTCCAGCTCGCCCTTGACCCGGTCCAGGTCCTCCTTGGCCTTGGTCAGCTCGCCCCGGGCCCTGGACGCGACGGAGGGCTCCAGATCGTCGCGGTCCAGGTCGTGCGCGTCGACGGCGGTGATATAGGTGTGGCTCACCTCGTCGATACGCTCCCCCAGCGCCGCGAAGTCCGCGACGGCCTTACGGGCTCCCGGCGAACTGTCCACCGCCGTGATCGTCTCTATCGAGATCCGCAGATCGCGCTGGGCCGTGTCCAGCTCGTAGAAGGAGGCCGCGGCTGCGTCCTTCGCGGCCTGGGCGTCGGCGCGCTGGCTCTCGCCGCGACCGCCGAACCAGCGCCGCGTACCGCCGCCGGCGAAGGTGACCGGCAGCGCGGCGGCGATCAACGGCACCGGCAGCAGCATCAGCGTGAGGACATCACGGACGGCACTCGCCTTAGCTTGGGCTCTTGCGTGCGGCTGTGCGTGTGTCGCCGTCACATCCCTCTCCCGTGCCGAATCCGCCCTGCCTGGTCCATTCTCCCACCAGGTAAGGACGAACACACGGGCCTGTTAGTTCGCGCTTCCCGCGCGCGTTTCGGGGTCGGCGGGTCCGGGCTCCGGTCCGGGTCGGTGCCTCAGTCCGCGGTCCGCACGGTGATCTTCCCGTTGTCGCTGCGGGCCTTCACCACATGGGCGCTGTTCCTGTCGGTCCGTACGTCCACGTCGACATCGCTGTTGTCGCTCGTCGCCGTCACCGCGTACGCCGTCCTCGACCTGGGCAGATCGATCACGATCCGGCCGTTGTCGCTGACGGTGTCCACGGTGTCGGGTACGGCGCTCAGCCCGAGGCGCACGGATCCGTTGTCGGACTTCGCGGCGACGGTCCTGGCGGAGAGGCCCTCCGCCGTGATCTTCCCGTTGTCGCTCTCCAGATCGACGGGCCCGCTGGAGTCCCGGACGGTCACCGATCCGTTGTCCGACGTCAGCTTCAGTCCGGTGTCGAAGCCGGTGGCGACGATCTCCCCGTTGTCCCCGTTCACCGTCACCGCCACCCCGCGCGGCACCCTCACCTCGTGCAGCGCCTCGCAGTCGCTGGCGATCGCCCGGCATCTCACCTGGAGCGAGAGCCTGTCGTCGGTCATCTTCCAGCTCGCGTCGGGCCCGCTCCCGGCGAACACCCAGCCGGCGACCCGCCGGGTCACCTCGACCCTCTTCACATCGGCGGAGACCAGCTCGACACCGGAGTCCCCGGCCTCGATCGTCAGCGTCTTCCCGCTCAGCGCGAAGGACTTCGTCTCGGCGGGGGCGTCCGACGCGTCCGTACCACCGCATCCGGCGACGGCGAGCACGGCGAGAAGGGCCCCGCCGGGGGCGAGAAGCGTACGGGTGCGGTTACGGCGTGCGGCCACGGTGATCGTCCCCCAGGGAGTGCGTGTCCAGTACGCGTCCAGTGCGCGTCTTGGCTGTGCCCTCACCGTAGGGACGAACGACGCGCGGACCGATCCGGCCGCCCACCGTCTCGGTGGTGGGGATACCCCCCGTACCGCTTCCGGCGCCCTGTAGCGCTCCTGGCCCGTTTGCGGCCGTGCCCCCTCCGCCATGTACGCTGTTCCCTCATCCACGGGTGCGTAGCTCAGGGGTAGAGCGCTACTCTTACAAAGTAGATGTCGGCGGTTCGAAACCGTCCGCGCCCACCGTGCTGACCAGAAATGGCAGATGTGGCAGTCGCAGCGGATACGCCTGAGTCCTTCCCGTCGCACACGGGCAGCAGGCGTATCCCCTGGAGCGGTCTGCCCCGGTCCGTGTCGGCCAGGATCGAGGACGTACTCCAGGGCACGGTGACCGCGGCCCACAGCCAGCAGGGCGGTTTCTCCGACGGTCTCGCGGTCCGGCTGGAGCTGTCCGACGGCCGCAGGGCCTTCGCCAAGGCCGTCGACGCGGTGGCCGCACCGGGGGTGGGGGCCTTCCACCGCCGGGAGATCGGGGTGGCGGGCGGACTGCCCTCCGGAGTGCCCGCGTCCCGGCTGCTGGGGTCCTTCGACGACGGTGAGTGGGTGGCGCTGGTCTTCGAGGACATCGACGGCGCGCTGCCCGCGCAGCCATGGCGCGAGACCGAACTGGAACGGGTGCTCGACGCCCTCACCGGCCTGGCGGAACGGCTCACGCCCGCGCCCTCGCTCGAACCGACCCTCGCGGCGCCGCGGTTGGGCGGCTGGGCCCGGCTGGCGGACGATCCCCGGGCGCTGGCGAGGCTGCCCGAGGTCGCGCCCGCGGCAGCCGAGGAGCTGGATCTGCATCTGGCCCTGGAGACGCGTCTTGCCGAGGCGACCACCGGGGAGACGCTGACGCACGGGGACCTGTATCCGTTCAACGTCCTGCTCACGGCGGACCGTGTCGTCGTCGTGGACTGGCCGCACGCCTGGATCGGGCCCGCCTACGCCGACCTGGTGATGCTTCTCAGCAGCGTGGCGCTGAGCGGGATCGACCCGGAGCCCTACGCCGTACGGCATCCGCTGCTGACCGGCGTCGATCCCGAGGCGGTCGACGTTCTCATCTCGGCGCAGGCGGGGTTCCTGCTGTCCATCGCCTGCTCGGTGGATTCGACCGCGGATCCGCGGCTGGTGCGCATGATGACGGAACTGGGCCGGGCCTCCCTGCGCTGGCTGTCCATCCGTGGACGGACCAAGGGCCAGAGCTAGAGCCAGCCGGCGCCAGAGCTAGAGCCAGGTTCCGCGGCTGCGCGCGACGGCGTGGACGGATGCGATCTCGGCCGGTCCGAGGGCGCCCTTGCGGCGTCGGAAGGCCGTGATCTCGCGGTGCTGGATCGCCTCCACGTCCTGTAACGAGGAGACGACCTCGACCTTGGCCGGAGCGACGAACACCAGCACCGGACTCACCGCGACCGGGAAGCCGCATGCCCTGGTCAGCACCCTGGACGCCCTGCGGCCCTCATGCCGGCTGTTGCGTACGTAAGGGTGCCCGGGACCGCCGTTGACCTTGACCACGTCGTCGCCCACCCAGACCCGGGCGTCCCGGAAGTGCTTGGTGTTGAGGCAGTAGACGCCCCCGGGCCCGATCAGGAGGTGATCGATGTCCGCGCCACTCGGCAGCGGGACGGAGTGCAGTGCCAGCCACCCCCGGGCCTTGAGCCGGTCCAGCTCGGCACCGACGATCCGCTCCCCGGCGAGCCCCTTCCGCCAGGGGGCACTCACGTCCTCCTGGCCCGACAGCCGCAACAGCAGCCGGCCGAACCAGGACGGGGAGTCCGCCAACCGTCCGAGTAACTGCGTACCCGGACGGTTCAGGGCCAGATCGTCGGCCGGGGCGGGAGGGGACGGCGGCGCGGGCGGCTCCGGTGCGTGGGACGCGAGGGAGACGGAGGCGGCGAGATAGGGGGCCAGCACATCCAGGACCTGATCCCGGTAGGAGACATCGAGCACTTCGAGATGCCCGGCCCTGCGGTCGTACCACGCGACGCTCTCACCCCCGACGACCCCGACATAGAGCCGGTCGTGCCCGTACCGCTTCCACGGCCTGACCACCAACTCGCCCATCCCCGCCCCCCGGTGACGACGTCACATCCCCCCCGTGATGGGACCAGCTTCCGCGCCGAGCGACAAGAAGGCGTCGGGGAAGGGCTGTTGGAGGTCACACGCCCCGTCGGTGCGGGACGCGGTGCGGCATCCGCGGGCGGATGGGTCAGGGCAGTGACTGTTCTGCCCAGATGACCTTGCCGTCGGCCGTGTAGCGGGTGCCCCAGCGTTCGGTGAACTGGGCCACCAGGAACAGGCCCCGGCCTCCCTCGTCCGTGGCCGCCGCGTAGCGCAGATGGGGTGAGGTGCTGCTGAAGTCGGAGACCTCGCAGATCAGTGTGCGGTCGCGGAGCAGACGGACGCGGATCGGGCCGAGCGCGTAGCGGATGGCGTTGGTGATCAGTTCGCTGAGGATCAGCTCCGTGGTGTACGCCATCTCCTCCAGGCTCCAGTCCACGAGCTGCCGGGCCACGTCGGCCCGTACATGGGAGACCTCCGAGGGGTGCGCGGGCACCTCCCACTCGGCGATCCGGTCGGGGTGGAGCACGCGCGTACGGGCCACGATGAGCGCGATGTCATCGCTCGGACGGTCCGGCAGCAGCGCTTCGAGCACCGCGGAACAGGTCTCCTCCGGGTCTCTGTCCGGGTGCGACAGAGCCTCCCGCAGCAGATCGAGCCCGGCGTCGATCTCCCGGTTGCGGTCCTCGATGAGCCCGTCGGTGTACAGCACGAGATGGCTGGCCTCGGGCAGCCGCAGCTCCGCCGTCTCGAACGGCAGCCCGCCGAGGCCCAGCGGAGTGCTGGCCGGCAGGTCGAGGAACTCCACGCTCCCGTCCGTGTGCACCAGCGCGGGCGGCGGATGGCCCGCCCGCGCCATCGAACAGAGCCGGGTCACCGGATCGTAGATCGCGTAGAGACAGGTCGCGCCCGTGATCATCGCACCGCCGCCCGCGATCCCCTCGTCATGGTCGATACGGGTGACCAGATCGTCCAGCAGGGAGAGGATCTCGTCGGGCGGCAGATCGAGCGAGGAGAAGTTGTGGACCGCCGTACGCAGCCGGCCCATCGTCGCCGCCGCGAGCAGACCATGGCCGACGACATCCCCCACCACCAGCGCCACGCGCGCGCCGGGCAGCGGGATGACATCGAACCAGTCGCCGCCGACCCCCGCCTCCGCCGGCAGATAGCGGTAGGCGACATCGAGCGCGTTCTGGTCCGGCAGCACCTGGGGGAGCAGACTGCGCTGGAGCGTCTCGGCCATGGTGTGCTCGCGGGTGTAGCGCCGCGCGTTGTCGATACAGACCGCCGCGTGGTTGGCCAGTTCCTCCGCGAGCGACACATCCTCGTCCTCGAAGGGCTCGGGCTTCTCGGCGCGCCAGAAATTGACCATCCCCAGGAGCACTCCCCGGGCCCGCAGCGGCGCGGTGACGAGGGAGTGGACGCCGTACGCGAGGACCCGGCCGGTCGCCTCCGGGTCCTGGGCCCGCCATCCGGTGTCCAGCCGGAGGTCGGGCACCGCCGTTCCCCGTCCGCTCTCCAGGGTCCAGGCCTGCGGTGTGCTCGAACGGAACGCGATGTCCCTGCCCAGTTCGTAGAAGGGGTGGTCGTCGCGGATACCGACGACGGCCGTACGGTGCACCTCGGAGACGCTGGTCAGCCCCGCCGGTTCCTCGCCGCGCAGTACGGCCTCCGCCAGATCCACGGTGGCGAAGTCGGCGAAGCGCGGGACCGCCACCCGGGCGAGTTCCTCGGCGGTCCTGGTCACATCGAGCGTGGTGCCGATCTCCGTGCTCGCGTCGTACAGCAGCTTGAGCTGCTTCTGCGCCACCTCCGCCCGGCCCGTGAGCACGCGCAGTTCGGTGGAGTCGCGCAGCGTCGCGACACATCCCGGCGGCCCGCCGTTACGGTCGGTGGGGCGGTTGTTCACCACGAGCAGCCGTTCCCCGGTGGCCAGCACCTCGTCGCTCGCGACACGTCCGGAGGCCAGCATGCCGGCCATGACCGGGTCCAGACCGAGCTCCGTGACGGCGCGGCCCTCCGGCTGCGGGGGCAGGCCGAGCAGCCGGATCGCCTCGTCGTTGGCGAGTACGAGCCGGCGCTCGCCGTCGACGATCAGCACCCCCTCCTTCACGACGTGCAGCACCGCGTCGTGGTGGTCGTACATACGCGTCATCTCGATGGGGTCCAGCCCATGGGTCTGACGCCGCAGCCGGCCGCTCACCAGCGCCGTTCCGCCCGTGGCCAGGACGAGCGAGGCGGCGGCGGCCGACAGGAGGATCGGGACCTCACGGGTGGCGAGGCTGTTCACCTTCTCGATGGTGATCCCGGCCGACACCAGGCCGACCACTCTGCCGATGGAGTCCTTGACGGGGGTCACCGCCCGCACCGAGGGGCCGAGGGTCCCCGGGACGGTCTCGGTGATCGTCTGCCCCTTCAGGGACGGCCCGATGGTGCCGATGAAGTGCTCGCCGATCCGCTCGGGATTCGGGTGGGTGAGCCGGATCCCCTTGGTGTTTATGACGACGACGAAGTCGACGTCGGTGGCTTCGCGGACCGCCTCGGCCCGTGGCTGGAGGATCGCGGTCGGATCGCGCGCGTCCAGGGCGGGCGCGATTCCCGGTGAGTTCGCGAACGAGGTGGCGACGGCGAGACAACGGTTGCGCGCCTCTTCGGTGGTGTCGTGCCGGGACACCAGAAGGAGCGAGACGACGGAGGCGCCGACGAGCAGCAGCACGATCACCAGTTGCAGGATGAACACCTGCCCGGCGACGGTGCGCATGCTCAGCCACGCCTGACCACGCCGCCCCGACGGCGTCCGCGGGGACCGGCGTTCGAACTTTCCTCGCCACCCGCCTGTTCCGCGCGGGTCCTCCGGCCGCCGACTCCGTGGGCGCCGGTCGGAGCGGGCAGTCAGGACCCGAGCCCAGGATCGACCCGTATGTCGGGTCATGTACATACATCTACACCGCCTGTCTCCACTAGGCGAGCGGGCAAGGGGCCCACTCCGGCGCGCCCGGCCCCCGGCTCGGCGGCGGGTCGGGTCAGTGGTGGATCGGCTCGGCGGTGGATCAAGTCAGCGGCGGGTCGGGTCAGTGGTGGATCGGGAGTTCCGTACGTGTCAGACGTTCGCCCGTGCCGCCCCAGCGCAGGGCGATGATCTCGGCCATGATCGACACCGCCGTCTCCTCCGGGGTACGGCCGCCCAGGTCGAGGCCGATCGGGGCGGAGAGCCGGGCGAGGGCGCTCTCCGGGACGCCGTCCTCGCGCAGCCGGGCCAGCCGGTCCTCGTGGGTGCGGCGGCTGCCCATCGCGCCGATGTAGCGGGCCGGGGTGCGCAGGGCGCGGGCCAGGAGCGGGATGTCGAACTTCGGGTCGTGGGTGAGCACACAGATCACCGTGGACCCGTCCACCGGGTGCTCCTCGAGATAGCGGTGCGGCCACTGGACGACCAGCTCGTCCACGTCCGGGAACCGTTTGCGGGTGGCGAAGACCGGCCGGGCGTCGCAGACCGTGACGTGGTATCCGAGGAACTTTCCCATCCTGGCGACCGCGCCCGCGAAGTCGATCGCGCCGAACACCAGCATCCTGGGCGGCGGCGCGAAGGACTGGACGAAGACGGCGAGCCGGTCCATACGCCGCTCGCCGTGGCGTCCGACCCGTACGACCCCGGTACGGCCCTGCGCGAGCATGCCGCGCGCCTGCTCGGTGATCGCGCCGTCCAGCCTTCCGTCGCCGAGCGTGCCCCTCACCGTGATGCCGGAAGAGCCGCCGGGAGAGTCGTCGGGAGAGCCGTCGGGGGTGTCCGGCGCGACGACGAGATTGCCGCCCGGTGGCAGGTCGCCCGACAGGATCGAGGCGACCGCCACCGGGCGTTCCGCGGCGATGCGGCCGAGGACGTACGGCAGCTCGGGGAAGTGCGCGTCATCGGCCGGCCGTACCAGGATCTCGACGGTCCCGCCGCAGGTCAGCCCCGCCTCCAGCGCCTCGTCGTCGCTCACGCCATAGGTCCTGAGCGCCGCCTCGCCGGAGTCGAGCACCTCCAGCGCGACCTCGTACACCGCCCCCTCGACACAGCCGCCGGACACGCTCCCGTACACCTCGCCGTTCTCGGCGACGGCCATGGCCGCGCCCGGCCGGCGCGGGGCCGACCGCCAGGTCTGTACGACGGTGGCCACCGCGAAGCGGACTCCGGCGGCCTGCCAGACGGCGATCGATTCGGCGATGTCCCGCACGTGCGCTCCCTTCGCCCACCCCGGCCGTCGGCCCGCGCCGGCGACCGGACAGGACCTAAGCGCCACCCTAGGTCGCTGTCGGCGTTCCGCACTCCGGAGAGATACTCCGGAGAGACGCCGGGGGAGAGGAGCGGAGGGACGGAGGGAGCCGCCGTCGCACAGCAGGAGATGTCAGGCCGGTCCGGTGGCACCTCCCCGGGTGACGGTGAACCGCGCGTGCAGCTCACGGGTGTGGTCGACCCTCCGTACCGGACCCGTCAGCCTGGCGGTGGCGGTGAGCCGGACATCGGCGCTGGACGCCCCCAGCCGCAGCTCCAGCTCGCCCGGTTCGACGATCCGGCGCCCGTCGCGGCCGGTGAAGGAGGCGAGATCGGCCGGTACGGTCACCGCGACCGAGGCCCGCTCGTCAGGCTCCAGCGGAACCCGGACATAGCCGATCAGCCGTTGGACCGGCTGCACGACCGAGGCGACGGGGTCGCGCAGATAGAGCTGGACCACCTCGGTGCCCGCCCGGCCGCCGGTGTTGCGGACGGTGAAGGACAGCTCCAGGGAGCCGTCCGTACCGGCCGAGCCGGTCGCCACCAGGCCGGACCAGTCGAAGGACGTGTACGTCAGACCATGTCCGAACGCGAACGCCGGGGTGGGATCGATGCTGGAGACCTCGCTGACCCGGGCCAGCGGCGCCGCCAGATAGGTGGACGGCTGGGCGCCCGGGAGCCGGGGAACGCTCACGGGGAGCCGCCCCGACGGGCTGATCCGTCCGCTGAGCACCCCCGCGACGGCGGATGTGCCCTCCTGTCCGGGGAAGAAGGCCTGCACGACGGCGGCGGCCTCGCCGGCCGCCCGGCCCAGGGCGTACGGCCGTCCCGCCAGCAGGGTCACCACCAGCGGTGTCCCGGTGCCGTCGAGCGCGTCGAGCAGGGCTTCGAGGAGCTGCCCCTGTACGCCGGGCAGCCCGAGGTTCTCGGCGTCACAGCCCTCCCCGCTCGTACCCCGCCCGAAGAGTCCGGCCCGGTCGCCGAGGGCCACGACGACCACGTCCGCGTCGCGGGCCGCCTGTACGGCCGCCGGGAAACCGGAGGTGTCGGGCGAGTCGACACCCGCGCCGGGCACGGCGACGATCTCGCTCCCGGGGAACTCGGCGGCGAGGGCCTCCCGGAGGGTGGGCAGTTCGATACCGACGGGGGTGTCCGGGTGCTGGGCGCCGACATGGACGGGGAAGGAGTAGCAGCCCAGCACGGCGGTGGGACTCTCGCCCTGAGGCCCGATCAGCGCGATACGGAGGCCCCCGGAGCCGGACGAACCGGAGCCGGACGAACCGGAGCCCGCCGCACCGGACTCCGGCGGTCCCGCGGCCGGCCCGGCCGTCAGCGGAAGCGTGCCGTCGTTGCGCAGCAGGATGACCGACCGCTCCGCGAGGCGGCGCGAGATCTCCCGCCGCGCCGGGGAGTCGAGGTCCACCGTGCCGCGCAGCGGAGCCGTGTCGTCGTACGGCGCGCGGCCAACCAGGGCCGGGGGCACCGGGCTCCACTCCGGGTCCAGCAGTCCCAGCTCCGCCTTCTGGGTCAGTACGCGCCGCAGCGCGCGGTCGATCAGCTCCCGCGGCACCTCCCCGGCCGCGATCGCGTCCCGCAGCGGCCGGCCGAACGTCTTCACGGTGGGCAGTTCGACGTCCACGCCCGCCGTGAGGGCCGCCGCCGCGGCGCCGCCCCAGTCGGCGGCCACCCCGTGCAGGGTCTTGAGGAAGGCGATACCGAAGTAGTCGGCCACCACCGTGCCCTCGAAGCCCCAGGTGTCCCTGAGCAGTCCGGTCAGCAGTTCCTCGTCGGCCGCGCCCGGCACCCCGTCGGTGTCGGTGTACGCGTGCATGACGGACCGTACGCCGCTCTCCCGTACCGCCATCTCGAACGGCGGCAGGATCACATCGGCGCGTTCCCTGGCGCCCATGCTCACCGGGGCGAGATTGCGTCCGCCTCGCGAGGCGGAGTAGCCCGCGAAGTGTTTGAGGGTCGCCACGATCCCGGCGGACTCCAGGCCCTGGATATAGGCGGTGGCGACCGTACCGACCAGATACGGGTCCTCGCCGATGGTCTCCTCGACCCGGCCCCAGCGGGCGTCGCGCACCACGTCGAGTACGGGGGCCAGCCCCTGGTGCAGTCCGACCGACCGCATGTCGCCGCCGATCGCGCCCGCCATCTCCCGTACCAGTTCCGGGTCGAAGGACGCGCCCCAGGAGAGCGGGACGGGATAGGTGGTGGCGCCCCAGGCCGCGAAGCCGGCCAGACACTCGTCATGGGCCATCGCCGGGATGGAGAAGCGGTTGGCGGCGACGATCCGTTCCTGGGTGCGCATCAGCGACAGCGCGCCCAGCGCGGGGTCGACGGGGACCGTGCCGAAGGGTCTGGTCAACTGGCCGAGACCGTGCGGAAGGAGTTCGTCGAGCGAGGGCGGCCGGTCCATGTCGTGCTGGTGCGGGGCGACCTCGGCGCCGTCGGCGGAGGCCCCCGCCCACAGGCCGTAGAGCTGGGCGAGTTTCTCCTCCGTCGTCATCGCGGAGATCAGATACGCGACCCGCTCCGCGCGGCGCCGCTCAAGGACGGCGGCCGCGGAAGAGGTCGTCTCGGGGCCGGCGGCATGGGGGTCCACGGCGTCGGGGGCGACCGCGTGGGGGCCGGCGGTGTCGGGGTCGGTTGCGGTGGGGGCGGTCGCGTGGGGACCGGCCGCTGTGCGGCCGATCGCGGTGTGGTCGGTCACTTTCCTCCCACGCCCATCAGCCCCTGTACCAGGGCACGACGGGCGAACAGGTAGACGAGCAGAACAGGCAGCGTGGACAGGACCACGGCCGCGAGCAGGCTCGGGATGTCGATGCCGTACTGGGTCTGGAAGTTGTAGAGCCCGAGGGTGAGCACCTTGGTCTCCTCCGACTGGGTCAGTACGAGCGGGAAGAGGAAGCCGTTCCAGGCCTGGAGCGCGGAGAACACGACGATGGTCGCGAGGCCGCTCCTGGACAGCGGGACGACGAGCTGGAAGAAGACCCGCCGGGTGCTCGCCCCGTCGAGGGCCATGGCCTCGAAGAGATCGTCGGTGATGTCGCGCATCGTGCCGGTGAGGATGAGCGCGCAGACCGGCAGCGAGAACGCGGCGGTGGGCAGGATGACACCGATGAGGTTGTCGTACAGACCCACATTGCTGATGACATAGAACATGGGGACGATCACGGCCTGCGCCGGGATCGCGAGACCCAGCAGGAAGAGCCGGAAGACCCGCGAGGTGGCCCGGCCCCGGTTGCGTACGATCGCGAAGGCCAGCGGCGGTACGAGGAGCAGCACGATCCCCACGACGCTCGCCGTGACGACCATGGTGTTGAGGAAGTAGCGCCCGAAGCCGTTGGAGAAGTCCTCCACATAGTTGGTGAGGGAGAAGGACTCGGGGAAGGAGAGCGGACCGCCCGCGCCGTACTGCGCGCGGGACTGCACGCTCGCGCCGAGCATCACATACAGCGGCAGTGCCACCAGACACAGCCACAGCAGCACACCCAGCCCCGCCGCGTAGTTGGGACGGTGGCGCCGCGCGGAGGTGGTACGCCGCGCGGAGGCGTTACGCCGCGCGGTCATGGCGGGCCGCGTGGTCGTGGTACGGCTCGTTCCGGACTGTCGGCTCATCACAGACCGTCCTTCGTGCCGGCCATCTTGTCGTAGCCCGAGATCCGCACCACGGCCAGCGAGATGAGCGTGGCGACGACGACGAGCAGCAGCGCGATGGCCGCGCCCGCTCCGAAGTCGAAGCCCTTGAAGGCCTTCTGGTACATGTAGTAGGCGGTGATGGCGGTGTCGGTGCCCGGCCCGCCCTGGGTCAGGATCAGCACGGTGTCGAAGGTGGTGAGCCCGCCGACCACCATGAGGATCACCGACGTGATGATGGAGTTGCGCAGCTGCGGCAGCGTGATGTGGAAGAACTGCCGTACGGTCCCGGCCCCGTCGATCGCCGCCGCCTGGTAGAGCACCTCGGGGATCGCCCGGGTCGCGCCCTGGTAGATCAGCGCGTGCAGCGGAGTGAACTGCCAGGCGCTCACCAGTACCAGCACACCGATGGCCCCGGTGCGCGAGCCCAGGAGATTGCCGTCCCCGAAGAGCCAGCGCGCCTGCGCCGGCACCCCGAAGTTGGGATCGAGCAGCGCCCGCCAGAGCACGGAGACCGCCGTGGCGGACAGCAGCAGCGGTACGAAGAAGACCGCGGACAGCACGGCCCTGTTGCGCTGCGGCCCGGCGGCCCAGACTCCGAGCAGGATGCTCAGCGGGGTCTGGACCAGTACGCCGAGCCCGGTGAGCAGCACACTCAGCCAGAGGCTCTTGATCATCACCGGGTCGTCGAGCAGCGCGGTCCAGTTGTCGAGACCGGCGAACTCCGGCGGACCCAGCCCGCTCCAGCTCGTGAAGGAGAGTACGGCGACCAGCACCAGCGGCACGATCGCGAACAGCCCGAAGAACAGGACGGCGGGCAGGGTCCAGCCCAGACCGGGACGGGCGACCGAGCGACCGGGTGAGGTCTTCGTGTCGCTGTCCCTGTCCTTCTCCTTGTCCGCGCGGCCGGAACCGGGGCGGGGGCCGGAACCGGGTCCGGTGACAGCGGCGGTCATCTGGGGTGTCATCTCGGACGTCAGACGGTGGTCAGGGCCTGCATGGCCTTGATGAATCCGTCGGCGTCGAGCTGCCCGTTGAAGAACTGCTGGACGGCTTGCAGCAGGGGCGTGGCGTTGGTCTGGAGATACGCCTGGTCCCACGAGAGCTGGAACGTGGGCGCCTTGTCGACCAGATCGAACTGGTACTTCAGATACGCCGAGTTCTCCGCCGAGTCCAGGAACTTCGCGGTGTTCGTGGTGGTGGGCAGGTTGCCGATGGCCAACTGCGCCTCGACGAAGTCGTCGGAGTACATCAGCTTCAGGAACTTGGCTATGTCGTCGGCGTGTTCGGTCCGCTTCAGCACCGAGTAGAAGTTGTTGGTGTTGCCGACGACGGCGGCCGGGTCACCCTTGCCGCCCGCGACGGAGGGGAAGGCGCTGTAGCCCAGATCGTTCTTCGCGAAGTCGGGATTGGAGTCCTGATGGGTGGAGAACTCCCAGGAACCCATCAGCTCGAAGCCCGCCTTGCCGCTCGCCAGCAGCGCGGGCGAGCCGCCGTCGGTGAACTTCACCGAGTCGTAGTTGGTGCCGAACGCGCCCGTGTCGACCAGCTCCTTGAGCATGCTCAGCGCCTTCCTGCTGTCGGCGCTCTCCCAGACGGCCTTGTCTCCGGAGAGGGCCTTCTGGAGCAGTCCGGGACCGGCGATACGGTCGTAGAGATACTCGAACCACATCAGCGTGGGCCACCGGTCGCCGCCGCCGAGCGCGATCGGTGTGACGTCCGCGGCCTTCAGCTTCTTCACCGCGTCGAGCAGCTCGTCCCAGGTCTGCGGCGGCTGTGCGACACCGGCGTCCGCGAGCACCTTGCGGTTGTGGAAGAGCAGTACGGGCTGGGTGCCGCGCATGGGGATGCCGTACGCCTTGCCGTCCACCTTGGCGGTGTCGTACACCGACGGCAGGAAGTTCGACCTGAGCCCGTCCAGACCCTCGGGGCCCGTGCCCGGACTCTTGGCGATCAGATCGTCGACGGGCAGCAGGAGATCCGCCTTGACGAAGGGCTGGATGCTGCCGCCGCCCCAGTTGAAGAAGACGTCCGGGGCCTGCGGGGTGTTGATGATGGTCTGGAGCTTCTGCTGGTAGTCGGCCCCGGGGACGGTGTCCAGGACCGCCTTCACCTTGGATGTCTTGTTGAACTCCGCGACGATCTGCTTCTCCACCTTGTTCGCGGCGTCCCCGTACACCAGGACGTGGAACTCCCCGGCGCCGCCCGCCGAGCCGCCGCTACCGCCGCAGGCGGCCAGGCTCAGGCTCAGGACGAGCGCCGCACCACCGGCGACTGCTTTCGAGAATCTCACGCGTGACGTCCCTGCGCTTGTCTTCATCGATAGACCTCTCGATCTCTCGAAAGTATCGGCCACATTGCCGAAACTATTCTGCCGAGTGACCGTAGGACCCCACCCCGAGGCGGTCAACAGTGCGGTCACGGCGCGACCAAACCGTTACCGGACGTCGGTACCCGCCGGTGCCTTATCCTTCGGTCCATGCGTGATGACAGGAGTGCAGGCCGGGTCACCCTGGCCCAGGTGGCTTCGCAAGCCGGGGTTTCGCTTTCGACAGTTTCGAAGGTCCTCAACGGGCGTCCCGATGTCGCGGCTCCGACCCGGGTGAAGGTCGAGGAGCTGCTGGAGGAGCACGGCTACCGGCGCTCCGCGCCCGGCGTCCCCGAGGCGCCGCTCATCGAGATCGTCTTCCACGAGCTGGACAGCACCTGGTCGATGGAGCTGATCAGAGGGGTCCAGAACGTCGCCAAGGAGACCGGGGTGAGCGTCGTGCTCACCGAGACCGGCACCCGCCACTCCCCGGGCGCCGACTGGGTCGAGGGCGTCCTGCGACGGCGCCCGCTCGGGGTGGTCCTGGTCTTCTCCACGCTTCCTGACGACCTCAAGAAGAAGCTCTGGTCCCGGGCCATCCCGTTCGTCATCATCGACCCGGCCGGTGACCCGGAGCCCGATGTGCCCTCCGTGGGATCGGCCAACTGGGCGGGCGGGCTCGCCGCCACCCGTCATCTCACCGAACTGGGCCATCGCAGGATCGCCGTCATCACCGGGCCCGAGGACATGATGTGCTCGCTCGCCCGTCTGGACGGCTTCCGTTCGGCGATGAGCATGGCCGGTCTCGATGTCGATCCGGCCCTGGTGCGCTTCGGCGACTTCCATGTCGAGTCGGGACGTACGCACGCGATGGACCTGCTCGGGACCGCCGACCGGCCGACCGCGGTCTTCGCGGGCAGCGACCTCCAGGCGCTGGGGGTGCTGGAGGCGGCGCGGGTGCTGGGACTGCGCGTCCCGGCGGATCTGTCGGTGGTCGGATACGACGACATCCCGCTCGCCCAGTGGTCGAGCCCCGCGCTCACCACCGTGCACCAGCCGCTCGTGGCGATGGCCGAGGAGGCCTCACGGATGCTGCTGCGGCTGCGGAAGTCCGACCAGGCCGACGCCCGGATCGAGTTCGGCACCAAGCTGGTGGTACGGGACAGCACGGCGCGGCTGGGGGAGTGAGGCCGCCGGGGCTTGGCCGTGGAGGCCGCGGAGGCCGTGGTGGGCATGCCGTGGAGGGCGCGTCGCCGTAGGGGGCACACTGGGGGCATGTGCCGCAGCATCAAGACTCTCCGTCCGCCCGTGCTCCCCGAAGAGGCCACCGAGGAGGACATCCGGGCCGCCGCCCTCCAGTACGTACGCAAGGTCTCCGGCTTCCGCGCGCCCGCGGCGCACAACCGTGAGGTGTTCGACCGGGCCGTGGAGGAGATCGCCGAGGCGACCGCGAGACTGCTCGGGGACATCGAGGTACGGGGCGCGGGCGTGAGGGCGGGTGCGGACGCGAGCGCGGGTGCGAACCCCGGCGCGAACGCGCCCGTACCGGCCGCGCCGGCTCGTACCGCCTGAGGCCGGACCGTACGTCTGACACCGGTCCGTACGCCCGAGGCCTACGGTCCGAGGTCAGCCGGTCGGGGCCGCGGCCGGGGCAGGGGCCTGCTCGGGGCGCCGGATGACAAACGCCGCCAGTGAGCCCGCCGCGAACAGCGCCAGGACGGACACGGCCGTGCCGACCCAACTGGCGCCCAGCCACTGGCCGCCGAAGTAGCCGAGGCCCGTGCTGTAACCGGTCCACGCCACGCCCGCCAGCGCCGACCAGGGCAGGAACTCCATCACCTTGCGGTGGGCCGCGCCCGCGCCGAGGGAGACGATCGAGCGTCCGGCCGGGGCGAACCGCGCGATGACGACGAGGATCCCGCCGCCACGGCTGAGCGCGCCGCCCAGGCGTTCCTGCGCGGAGGTCAGCCGGCGTGAGCGCGCGATGGCCCGGCCGAGCCGGCCGCCGCGTCTGGCCAGCCGGAAGGCGAAGAGATCGCCCAGTACGGAGGCGCCGGCCGCGCACACCATCAGGAGGAGCAGCGAGGGCACCTCGCGCGGTACATGGGCCACCTTGTCGGCCGCGTCGGCGACGGCGGTCGAACCGGCGCCCGCGGCGGCGGCCGTCGCGGCCGTGATCACCAGCACACCGCTGGGCAGCACCGGCAGGAACACGTCGAACAGTACGGAGACACCCACCACCGCGTAGATCCATGGGCTGCCGGTCAGCGACCCCAGACTCTCCAGCACCTTCTCGACTCTCCCCGCCCGGTCCTGTGACAGTGCCGCGGTCGCAGGGAAGCGGCAGGGGCGGCTGCCGCCGTACAGCGTACGCCTGTGCGGTACGACGAGATCGCCCGGGGCGTGCGACGACGACGGCCGGACCTTGGTCAGGGGTCCGGGCGCCGGTATCGGGGTGCCACCACATCGGTCGAACGGGACGAACGGGTCGAACGGGTCGGGCGAAGCAGGCGGAGCAGGCAGAGCAGGCGGAGCAAGCAGGCCGGGCAGGTCGGCCGGGCCGGGCGGGTGCGGCGAGCGGCGGAGCGTGTGGATCAGGCGGCCACCGCCGTACGTCGTTCCCGCCCCGCCCCCTCACTGTCGCCCTGGGAACCGCGGGAGCCGCGGGAGGGGAACAGCCGGTCCAGCGAGAGCGCTCCGGGACCGGTGAAGACGATCAGAAGGAACGCCCAGCAGAACATGGCGGCGGGCTCCCCGTTGTTCTGCATCGGGAAGAGTCCCTCGGGCTGGTGCACGTTGAAGTACGCGTACGCCATGGAGCCCGAGGACACCAGGGCCGCTACCCGGGTGCCGAGGCCCAGCAGCACCAGTACTCCGCCGGCGAGTTGGATGACGGCGGCGAACCAGCCGGGCCAGGCGCCCGCCTCGATGGTCTCCTTGCCGAAGAGGCCGAAGAGCGAGGCGGCTCCGTGACAGGCGAAAAGAAGCCCGACGACTATACGGAACAGCCCGATGGCGTAGGGCTGAGCATGGTTCAGGCGTGTGTACATGGGGGGTTGTACTCCTTCGATCGATTGGTCTGGACCGATGAGAAGCTCCCCTCACGTTAGGCAGACCTAATCAATGCTTGCAAGTTCAACATTCCGCCGTGGATCATTTCGCGCCGCGCCCTCCGCGCCCCCGGTCGGCGGCGTGCGCAAGGTGGCACGTGCCACCGCGTCGGTGTCCGAGAGCATCACCGAGTCGACGCCCGGCCGCGCTCCCGCGGCGGTCACCCAGTGCACCCCTTCCGTGGGCACCCCGAGGGCGAACCTCCTGGGGTGGAATTCCCCCTGACGGTCTATGAGGTGGTACGGACGGCGTGTTACATCCAGGCCGCCGGTTTCGTAACCACCGACGCGGTGCGGCCGGCACTGGCCCGTCTTCAGAAGCCGTGAGAGCAGGGGGTCGCAGCTGCGCCGGAGGTCCGGTTCCGGCAGCCGGGCCTCCACGAGGGTCGTGGCCAGGACGGCCGATCCCGGCACCTCGGGCGACTCGGCGACGAACGCGCCGTCCATGGTTCTGACGGTCGTCCGGGGCCCGATCACATCGAGCACCCCTGCCTCGACCAGCGCCGCCATCTCCTCGATACGGCGGCGCGGCGGACCGATGGAGAGGAACGCGTTCAACGGCGTGTACCAGCGGTCGAGATGGTCGCGCCGGGAGCTGCCGGTGAGCCCGGTGTGGTCGACGATCTGACGTATCTCGTTGCGCAGATCGCGCAGCACGTCCAGGGCCGCCTTGGCCGGGCCGGCGAGATTGCCGAGCGCCGCCTCGGCCGCGTCCCGCCGCAGATGGGCCAGCAGCCAGGCGCGGTGATCCGCCGGATCGCGGAAGGGCTCCCCGTCGTACGGGCGTGAGATCCGGTCCCAGGACCAGCGGTCGGCCGGGGCGATCCCGGCCGTGTCCAGGACGGCGGACTCCTGCGGGCTGCCGTGGGGCATCGCGAGGAAGCGGTCGAGGAAGTCCTCGCGGGTGAGCGGCGGACGGCTGCGCGCCGCTGACATTGACATTGACGTTGACGTTGACATTGACGGGGGCCGGGCGGAGGTCCTGGACGCGGGCGGGGCTCCGAAGAGGGTGGTGGCGTAGAAGACCGCCTCCACCTCCTTGGCGACCAGCGGCCATATCTCGGCGCGGAAGTCCGGCGGATCGCCCTCGTCGGCGCGTTTGCGGAAGACCGCGATCACATCCGGCGTCAGCACGAGCGGCAGATGCCGTCCGGACGGTCCCTTCGCGTTGTCACCGCGCGCCTGGTACGGGACTCCGCGCCGCGAGCCCGCGTACAACTGCGGTTCGCGCCCCGACGGGTGGTATACGAGAACGCCGTCGGCCCCCCGGGCGAAAATGCCCCCGCGGCCCGCCGTCAGCAGCGCCATGTGGTCGAAGAAATTGAGGCCGAGGCCGCGCAGCAGAACCGGTTCGCCCGGAGCGACCCCCGAAAGATCGACATCCGCGGGGTTGGCGGGCGGCAGATAGCGGAGCCGGTGGCGCGCGGCGTACTGCGCGAGGGTCGCCTCGGTCTGGCCGGAAACCACCGGTAGATGACCCTGTGCGAGAACGACCGCGGAGAGGCCGGAAAGCGTTGTGCCATTGTCCAGAGTCAGGGTCTGGGCGGGCCGTTGGGGGGTGGACGAACCAGGTGTACGGGATGAGCCGGGCGCCACGAGGGATGTGATCGCGCCATCGTCGGCACTGTCGGCTCCGTCGTCCAGCCGGATCGCGCGGGCCCGGTGCACCTCGACCGTCACATTCTCCGGCGCGTTCTCCACCGTCGTACGGAACGCCCACTCCAGATAGCGGCCGTAGGCGGCGCGGCTCGGGTAGTCGTCGGGACCGAGCCGCTCGTCGGGGCGGCCCGCGGCCCACTCGTACAGACTCGGGCCCGGCCGTATCGGGCCCTCGCACTCGACGCTCTCGTCGGTGAACACGGTCACCTGCGAGGCCACGGTGTTCATCAGGAGTTCGGCCGACTGGTCGGTACGCCAGACAAGACCCGCGCCGGGTGGCGCGGGATCGACGAGATGGACGGTCAGGGGGACGTCCGGAGCCAGTTCGGGCACGGACGCACAGAGTCTTTCGAGGACCGAGGTGCCGCGGGGACCGGCGCCGACGACGGCGAGTGAGCGGGGCTGGGGCGGCCGTGCATCGGACAAAACTGTGACTCCCGGGGCATGTGGGGTACGGGAAGCGGATGGTCCGCATCATCATGCCGTTGCCGCACCGGCAGCCGAACCCTTGGGCCAAGGATCACGCCTTGTGTGAATGATCACGAAGCGGCTGTCGGGGACTCGGGAGCGTCGCCAGGTGTCAGCCTGTCAGGGACCGTCTCTCCACGGTCACCAACTCGGCTTCGCCGGGCGGGGCGTGACCCCGGCCCGGTCGCGGACCGGCGGAACGGCCCTGCGGGTCAGGGTTATGGGCTGGTGCCGAACCGGGGACCGCCCGTCTTGCCGCGCGACTGACGGGATCGCTCATAGATTTCCCCCGCTGCCGAGTTGGATCGATATGGCTCCAGAAGCGGGATGATTCTGGAAACCTGCTGGTCCACTCGGCCTGAGTGAATAGTGGGATACTCGTCCAGAACCTTTTCCCATGTTCCGCATGCGGCTTCAAGGTGTCCCATTCGCAATTGCCGTTCGGCGAGCATGGAGCTGAAGCGAATGGCTGATCGTCGGCTGTCGGTAGAGTCACGCAAGCGGAAATGTGTGTGCAGGTAATCTACGCTTCCGGGTATGTCGCCGAGCTCGTAGCGCACTTGAGCAACGTGATACGCGAAAGTTGACGGGTTGTAGGATCCGAATGCCGGCGATCGGGACTCCGCCTTTTCGATGGACACTTCGGCTTCACGTAGATATATGAGCGCGCGGGAGTTGTCGCCAATCTGTGCGCTGGCGTGAGCCTGTTGCCCTGCGAGGAAGGCTCTCATTCGCGGCCCCGCTTTGGGCGATGCCGCCGCTGCGGCATCTGCGAGGCGCATCGCTTCTCGTCCATGCCCCAGGTCGACGGCCTGAACGCTCATCCCGCGAAGTGTTGTGCAGTATGTCAAATGATCCTCGGAAGCGCCCGCCAACTCAAGCGCCTTGAGGTAGTAGCGCTGGGCAAGGCCGTGAACTCCTTCATCCACTGCCATGTACCCGGTCAGATAGCAGAGGTCCGATGCGGCGGACATCATGGCTTTACGGACCGGTTCGGCCCCGTCTGCTCGAAGGTAGGGGGCGACCGTGTTGACCAGGAACGCGGCAGCCATGGGGCGTGCGTGACGTCCTCCGAATTGGTCGTCCAGGTCCGATACGCGCTCGGTCATGGCGATGACCATCTGGACGTCTTCCATGCCGATTTTTTGAATGCCGCCGGTTTGTGCGGCCTCCATGCGACCCACGACATCGGGCCAGTTGGGCACCGTGAGTGCGACGGAAAAGAGAGCAGAGCCTATGACGCTGCGGCGTGACGGGTCCATGTCCTGCCTTCCGAGATCGATGATCCCGTCAACAGTGCCCGATGCGCTTGGCGCTTCCGGAGCGGCGAAGCAGGCATCCGCCGGGGCTACGGCGCGGCCCAGCCTCCGGGCGAGCGCTTCCAGGATCAATGGCCGGGCCGACTCGCGCGGCATCCCGCCGTTCAGCCACTGGTGTACGGACGGGGGGCGGTACCGCACCGGGGTGCCCTGCTCGGTCCCGATGCGGTTCACGGCCTGGGCGAACTGCCGCAGAGTCCAACCGGTCTCGCGGAACAGTCGTTCCAACCCGCTGTTCGGTTCGCTGGTGCTCACGGTTCGTTCAACTCCCCATGCACGGAGGCGCCAATCGCTTAACGCTCTTAACTCTCGTGCGCTTTCCAACAGTACCGCTCTGTGTAACCGCGCGGTTGCCTAGTGCGAGCAACGCCAACAGTGAGAGCCGTACAGGGAAAGGGCAGCAGGCGCCGGCCATCGATCGGCCGGTCCCGTTCGTGCGCACCGGACGAACCTGAGGTACCCCACCGCAAGGTGTATTGGGACGCTCCCTCCGGTCCCGGATGGGACGCGTACGTGCACGAAGACTGTTTCGAAACGATTGAGCACCAACAACACGAGTAGTGACCGGGAGACAGGCCGGTGACTACTCGGAGCTGTTCACATCACGCACGATCCGACCCAAGGGATGAAACATGACCGTCACCACGACACACAGCAACCACGCAACCATCAGGGCGACAAGCCCGCTCCGGAGCCGACCGGCTGTCCGAAGCCTGCTGGAGCCGCAGACGCTCACACCGGCCGATCTGTCCATGGTGCTGCTTGTCACCGAGGAGCACGCCGACCGCCCCATGCCCACGGTCACGGTCGCCGAGATTCCCGCCGTGGTCCGCGAGTGCGTCGCCCTTGGTATCCGGTCTGTGAAGCTGTTCGCCGAGTCCGCCGAGCGGGACGCGACCGGGGAAATCTCGCTCGCCCCCGATTCGCTCATGGTCCGTGCCATCCATGCGTGCAAGGACGCGGAACCGTGCCTCGCGGTCATGACGGAAACGTGCCTGTGCTCGTACACCACCGATGGGGTGTGCTACCTCACCGATCGGCACGGACAGCCGGATGTTCCTTCCACCGTGAAGGCGACAGCCGCGCAGGCACTCGCACACGCGGAAGCAGGAGCGGACATCGTCGGGCCCGCGTCCATGGTGCTCGGCACGGTCGGCGCCGTTCGCGATCTCCTGGACGAGACAGGGCACGCGGAAGTGTCCGTCATGCCACATGTGATCTTCTGGTCCAGCCTGTACGACGGATTCAGGCTCACGATGGGTGCGACCCCGAAAGCGGGACTCAACCGGGAGTTTCAGATCAACCCCGGGAAGGCCGACCAGTTCGTCGACACGGCATTACGGATGGAAGCCGCCGGGGCCGACATGATTCTGTTGGAGCCCGCACAGTTCACGGCCGATGTGCTCGCCACGCTCCGCACGAGCACCCGCGTTCCACTCTTTCCCTTCTCCGTGTCGGGCGAATACACCGCGCTGACCCGCGTGGACTCCGCGACCGGGCTGCGGGACGTACGCCTGTTGATTGAGCTGTTCACCATGTTGAAACGAGCGGGGGCGAGCGCGAGCGTCACTTATGCCGCGCTCGATATCGCCCGACAGCTCACCTAGCCGCGAGAACACCCCGCACCGCGTCAAGGATCGAATGCGCGCCCTGGTCGATGAGTTCTGTGGCCAGGGCCGCGCCGAGTTCTTCCGGCTTGGTGGGCGGTCCGGTCAGCGCCCTGGAAATCTGCTCTCTGCCATCGAGTGACGTTACCTGGCCGGAGAGTCTGAGATTTCCGTCCGGCAGAGTCTCTGCATACGCGCCCACCGGCACACTGCATCCCCCGTGCAGGTCGGCCAGTAGCGCGCGTTCCGCCCGTACCTGGGCATCGACGGTCATGTCTCCGACCGTGGACAGAATTTCGCGGATGGACGCGTTGTCTTCGCGGACCTGAATACCCAGTGCTCCCTGACCAGGACTCGGCGGGAAAAGGTCGAGCGGCAACGCTTCCCCGATCGCATCGTCCAGACCGAGTCGGCGAAGCCCTGCTACCGCGAGGACCACCGCGTCAAGACCTTCCGTCTCGATCTTCTTGAGGCGAGGCGGCACATTTCCCCGGATCGGGACAATGTCGAGGTCGGGGCGGACCGCGAGGAGCTGTGCAATGCGCCGGGGGGCACCGGTCCCGACTCTCGCCCCCTTCCGCAGACCGGTGAGGGTCGAGCCGCACAGCGCGTCGCGCACGTCCTCACGTCCCGGCGGGGCCAGCAGTACAAGGCCCGGAGGGTTCGCCGTGGGAAGGTCTTTCAGCGAATGGACAATCACATCCACATCACCCCGTACCAATGCGGCTTCCTGCTCGGTGCTGAAAGCCGACCCACCGCTGACAGCGGACACGCGAGACAGGAGCGACTTACGGTCCTTGTCGCCCCCTTCCAGGATCACGCGGTGCGTGAAAACGGTGTCCGGAAATCGTTCGCGCAGGGGACGCAGATATTCGCGCACCTGAGCCTTGGCAAGATTGCTCGCGCGCGAGCCGACGAGGTACTGAACCACGGTGACCGACCAACTCTCCGAGCCTGACGGGTTGTCACCAGATTACGGTCCGGCGCGGCGTGCATATACAGACACGGGGTCGGCATAGCCATGATCACCATTACTGTCCCTGCGGGGCCCACCCGTCGGGGGTGAGGGGGTGAGGGGGGGAGGGGGTCAGGGGGTCAGGGACCGTCTCTCCACGGTCACCAGCTCGGCTTCGCCGGAGCGGGTGTGGGCCTGGTCCAGGCGTAGGTGGGCGGAGCGGCCCTGGAGGGTGAGGGTCATGAGCTGGTTGCCGAACCAGGGGCCGCCCGTTCTGCGCCAGTCGACGTCCGGGGGGTGGATCCGGCCGTGCCGGATCAGGGCGTGGCCCAGGCGGCGGGCGCCTCGGCTCCAGCCCAGGCGGAAGCCGAGTTTTATCCAGCCGGGTACGGAGTTGTGCACCGGGGAGCAGGTGAGCTGGAGGACCCGTGCGTCCGGGGCGTCCCCGGCCGGCCAGGTGGGCTCCGCGATATACGCGTGGTGCACATCGCCCGAGAGCACGGACACCGTCGCCGGGGCGTCCGGCCCGCCGCCGGCCTCCGCGATCAGCGCGGCCAGTGCGTCGAACGAGTCGGGGAAGGCGGCCCAGTGCTCCAGGTCGGCCGCCCGCCGCAGCTTCTCCCCGAACCGGGCCCAGCGCGGGCCGCGTTCGCCCCGGCAGAGCGCGGAGTCCCAGGACTCCACGTCGTGGATGAAGGGCGGGAGCAGCCAGGGCAGGGAGGTGCCGATCAGGAGATGGTCGTACGGGCCCTGGCCGGAGGGCCGTTCGCCCGGCTCTTCCGCGGGCCGCGTCGGCTGCCCCGCCCGCTGCCCTGGGGCGTCGCGGCCCGCCATCACCTGCTCGCGCAGCCACCGCTCCTCGCTCTCGTCGAGCATCGAGCGTTTCGACTCCTCCAGTACCCGCGCGCCACGGGAGTCGACCATCAGCAGCCGGGTACGGCCGAAGTCGCGCCGGTAACTCCAGCGCACACAGGCCGGATCGCGGTCGGCCTCCGTGGCGAACTTCCGGAGCAGGTCCGTTCCGTCGGGTTCCGCCCGTACCGCCGCGTACAGTTCGTCCGCCGCCAGCTCCTCGGGGGTGAGATTGCCGAGGTGCTGATAGACCCAGTACGACATCAGCCCGCTGAGCACCCGCTCCTGCCACCAGGGCTCTGTCCGTATGTCGGCCAGCCAGGCGGCGCTGGTGTTCCAGTCGTCGATGAGATCGTGGTCGTCGAAGATCATGCAGCTCGGCACGGTGGAGAGCAGCCACCGCACGTCCGGGTCGCCCCAGGACTCGTCGTACAGATAGGTGTACTCCTCGTAGTCCGCGACCTGGTCGCCCGGCGGCTCCGCCGGATCGCGCCGCCGCGCCAGCCGGGCCCGGGTCGGGTCCGACGTCTCGTCCGCGTACACCTGGTCGCCGAGGAGCAGCAGTACGTCGGGGCGTACGGCGTCGGGGTCGCCCGCCAGCCGCTTGGCGAGGGTGTCGAGCGCGTCGGGGCCGACCGGATCGGGCTCACCGTGCGCGGGCGCGGCCCACCGGCAGGACCCGAACGAGACATGCAGCGCGGTCCCGTCGCCCATGCTCCCGGCGCCGCCGGTGCCGAGGGAACCACCGGGGACCGCGGGGCTGCGGATCGTGCTCGGCGGGAGGGCGGAGTCCTCCGGGGGCCAGACCCGGCGGCCGTCGAGCAGTACGTCGTACGCGGTGGTGGTGCCAGGTGTCAGACCGGTCACCGGCACGATCGCGTAGTGGTGCCCTGCGACATGGAACGTGCGCGACATGCCGTACGCGCCGTCCGCGCACCGGACCTCCGCCGCGGCGGGCCGGTCGGTCTCGACCCATACGCTCGCCGTGCCGTGGCCGCCGAAGTCGACGTACCGCAGCAGTGGCCCCAGGCGCAGTCCGGTCATGGTTGCCCTCCTCCGTCGCACCGTAGGGTACGGAACGACGGAGGAAGGCGGGGAGGCGGTCCCGGCGGGTGTGGGGGGTCCCGCGGGAGCGGGCCGGGGCCGGGACGCCGTGACCGGGTGGTGGCGTGACCGGTCGCTGTGACCGGGTGGTGGCGCGGCCTGACGCCGTGACGGGGCGGTGGTGGGCCGGTGTCAGCAGCCGTTCAGGACGCTCTGGAGCGCGCTCTTCTCGGCCGAGTCGACGGTGAGGTTGTAGTAGTACTTCACCTGGACCCAGGCGCGGACGTACGTGCAGCGGTACGCGGTGCGCGGCGGGAGCCACTCGGCCGGGTCGCGGTCGCTCTTCGACTGGTTCACATTGTCGGTCACGGCGATGAGCTGCGGACGGGTCAGATCGTTCGCGAAGGACTGGCGCTGCGAGGTGGACCAGCCGCTCGCGCCCGACGTCCAGGCCTCGGCGAGCGGCACCATGTGGTCGATGTCCACGTCGGACGCGGCGCTCCAGGTGGCGCCGTCGTACTGGGAGTACCAACTTCCGCTGGTGGCCGCGCAGCTGGAGTTCTGCACGACGCTCGTGCCGTCGCGCTTGAGCACGGTCTCGCGGGTGTCGCAGGAGCCGGACTGAGTGATCCAGTGCGGGAACAGGTCACGGCTGTAACCGCTGGTGGAGCCCTCCGCCCGCACGGTGAGCTGGCCGAGGTAGGAGCGGGCGGTGGCCGCGCTGACCGGAGTGGGCATGGCCGCCTGCGCCGAGGGGGCGGTGAGCAGGGTCGTGGCGGTGGCGAGGGCGGCGGAGGCGGCGAGAACGGCGATACGGGGCATTCGACGCGCGTAGATACCTGACATGCGAACTCCCTTGGGGTGGGGGGAATCTGACCGGACCGTGCGGGGGTGGGACGTTCGGACCGGGCCTCGCTGGACCGTCGGTCCGGCCGCCATCGTGGCTGTGGCTGGTTTCCGTGGGGTGGGCGCCAGGTAACAGGGTGGCGACATGAGCACGTCACATCAAGAGGGTAAGGGTGCCGGGTAGTTCCTGGCGGGTGGGCAAGTGGGCCCAATCGGGGCAAAGTTGGCGCGGTCGGGGTGGCGCGGCGCGCGGGGGCGCGGCCCGCCGCGCGGGGCCGGCCGGGGTCTGCCTGGAGCCGACGGGGTCTGTCTTGAGTAGACCGGGTCTGTCCGGAACTCATGGGCCCCGCCCCGGTGCCGCCCCCGGCGCCGACGGGTCCGCCCCGACCGGGCTGACGGGCCCGTCCGTAACCCGTCGGCCGGCCGGACGCTCCGCCGCGTGCGCGGGCCCCGCCCTCCGGGCGGGCGGCGCCACCTTGAAGGCAGGGCCTAGGGTGGGGCTGTGCTGCTGCGGGTCGACGTGACGTTCTGGGTCGTCCTCGGGCTGCTGCTGGTCGTCGCCGTGGCCGTGGCCGCGCTGGCCCGGCTCGGGCGGGCCCGTGAGATCGCCTTCGCCGGGGTGCGGGCCGCCGCTCAACTCGGCGCGGTCTCACTGCTGATCGGGTGGGTGGTCGGGGCCGTCGCGCCGCTGCTCGGCTTTGTGGTGCTGATGTACGCCGTCGCCGTACGGACCGCGGGCCGACGGGTCACCCAGAACCGGACCTGGTGGTGGGCCGCCGTGCCGATCGGGGTGGCGGTGGCGCCCGTCATGGCCCTGCTGCTGCTCACCGGAGTCGTACCGCACCGGGGCATCGCGGTGGTCCCCGTCGTCGGGATCCTCATCGGTGGCGCGCTCACCGCGACGGTGCTGAGCGGCCGGCGGGCGCTCGACGAGCTGCACGCGCGGCGGGGCGAGGTCGAGGCGGGACTCGCGCTCGGGCTGCCCGACCGGGACGCCCGGATGGAGGTGGCCAGGGCCGTGGCGTCGGACGCGCTGCTGCCGGGGCTCGATCAGACGAGAACGGTGGGGCTGGTCACGCTGCCGGGCGCGTTCGTGGGGATGCTGCTGGGCGGCGCGTCGCCGGTGCAGGCGGGGGCGGTGCAGCTCTTCGTACTGGTGGCACTGCTGGCGGTGCAGGCCGTGGCGGTGAGTACGGTGCTCGAACTGGTCGCGCGCGGCCGGCTCCACCGGGACGTCTGACCCGGGCGCCGGATCCTGCCGTACGAGGACCCGGCCGGACGGGGCCGGTTGCCCCCGGGCCGGTGACCCCGGCCGCCGTATCTCCGGCTGTCGTACCTCCGACTGTCGTACCTCTGGCGGCCGTACCTCCGGCCGCCGTGACGAGGTCGCCCACGACCGGTGAGTCTCCTCCGCCTCCCGGACCCGCGCCTCCCGCCGCGCCGCGCCCTCGTCCTACGCCGTCGCGTGCAGCCGGATCTCGCCCGTCGGCAGCGCTTCCACGCGCAGTCCGGTCAGGTCCTGGACATGGACGTCCGGGGACATCGCCGCGGCCCGGGGGCCCACGCCCACCACCCGCATGCCCGCCGTCCGGGCCGCCGTGATGCCCGCCTCCGAGTCCTCCAGCGCCACGCAGTCCTCCGGCGCGAAGCCCAGCCGGGCCGCGCCCAGCAGGAAGCCCTCCGGGTGCGGTTTGCTCGCCTCGACGCTCTCGGCCGTGACCCGGGTCCCCGGCATGGGAAGGGCCGCCGCCGTCATACGCGCCTCGGCCAGGGCCGTGTCCGCCGAGGTGACCAGGGCGTGCGGCAGCGCCGCGATGGCCGCCATGAAGGCGGGGGCGCCGGGGATCGGGACGACGCCTTCCGTGTCCGCCGTCTCCTCGGCCAGCATCCTGCGGTTGTCGGCGAGGTTCAGCTCCATGGGCCGGTCCGGGAGCAGCACCGCCATCGTGGCGTACCCCTGGCGGCCGTGGACGACCTTGAGCACCTCTTCCGGGTCCAGCTCCTGCGCGACCGCCCAGCGCCGCCAGCAGCGCTCCACTGCGGCGTCGGAGTTGACGAGTGTGCCGTCCATGTCGAGGAGGAGGGCACGGGTGGTCAGGACGGACGTGGACGTGGATGTCGTGGTGGCAGCGGTGGCCGTCATCGGCGGACTCCAGAGCGCGGGAGCGGGGTAGCGGGGCCGGGCGGACAGAAGCGGCTCCGCCCGCCGGTCAGGGTATACGGGCGGAACCACTTTGTTTCGTCATTATACAAAGCGGCTCAGTGCCGTCGGCCATGCCCCTTGGTCTCGGCCTCCAGGGCGCGTCTGGTGTTCGGTCCGTAGACGCCCTCGGGGTCGCCCTCGATGCTCTTGTACGACTGGTAGATCCGTACCGCGCCCTCGACACGCTGGTCGTACCGGCCGTCGGCCGGGCCGCGGAACAGCCAGACCTCCCCCAGCCGGTTCTGGAGTTCCACCACCTCGGGACCGGAGTCCCCGGGGCCGAGCGAGATGCCCTCCGGCGCGAGCGACGGCTGCTCCGACGCCTCTCGCGTGGGCGACGGCGGGTCCTTGGGCGCGGGCGACGAGGGCGGTGCGGACGGCTGCCGTTCGGCGGAGGCGGAGGCGGAGGCGGTGGCGGAAGGGACCGTGCTGAGGGTGGGACCGGGGGAGGGGGCGGCGCCGCCCGTGGAGAGCGACGCGCCCGACCGTGTCGGGGTCGCCGACGACTCCGACGGGTCCGGCTCCATGACACCCACGGCCGGCAGGTCGCTCTGGTCCGGCAGCGTCCGCGCGCCCGGTTCGCTCCCCGAGAAGAGCCCGCCGGCGAACGCCGCCGTACCGATCACCGCCAGGGCCGCCGCGCCGATCGCCAGCGCCCGGTACGGCGTACGACGGGGCGGCGGCGGTGGCGGATAGAAGCGCGCGGGCGGTGGCGTGGCGGAGTTGGTGGCCGGGGCGAGGGGCGGCATGGGGCCCGTGGTGCGGAAGGCCGGTGGCGGCTCCGTAGGGTCGTCGCCCGCGTCGAGTGTCACGTATGGGCGTACGCGCAGCGGATTGAAGTCCTCCGCCTCCGCGATCTCCTCCGTGATCTCTTCCGTGGCCTTTTCCGTGACCTTTTCCGGGGTCTCCACGGCGGGCATCTCCGCGGTTTCCTGTGCGCTTCCCCCGGCGGTTTCCCGCGCGGCCCCCTGCGCGGCGGCCTGCTGAGCCTCCGTCGGCTGCTCGGACGCCCGCGCCACACCCCCGGGAGTCACCCCTGGAGCCGCACCCCCTGGAGCCGCGGTCCCGGAGGCCGCACCCCCGGGCGCCACTGCCTGCCCGGCCACTGCCTGCCCGGCCACGGTCCGCGCCGCCACGGTTTCTGGCGCCCCGTCCGCTTTCCGGGTGTCCGCCGGTTGAGCGGTCCCTGACGCGGCCGGCGGCTCCGGCGCGGCGGCTCCGGTGATCTTCGTCAGCACCATCGTGGTCTCCGCGGCCGTCTCCGCGGCCCCCGGCCGGGCGGAGTGCCGCCCGGCCGGTGACACGGGTCCTGGTCGCTCCGCGCAAGCGCATCCGGGTCTGTCGTCGGCGGCGCGCGGCGTACCGCACTCGGGACAGAGCTGTCCGGTCAACGTGGGTTCCCTCCCCTTGAACTGCCGCCGATTATGCAGGCCGTGTGTGGAGGGTGTGCGCGTACCCGGGTGCTCCGGTGGACTCTCGGCAGGCCATAACCGGACAGAGCGGACAGGATGGAATCCGGCGGATCCGAGGAGTTGTTCCATGATTCAGGAAGTGAGTACCCCGGCCATAAGTCCGGCCCCCGGCGACAGTCAGAAACCGCGCACCGTCCTGGTCGCGATATGCGCCCTGCTGATGGGACTGCTGGTCGCCTCGCTCGATCAGACCATCGTCTCCACCGCACTGCCGACCATCGTCAGCGATCTCGGGGGACTGGAACATCTCTCCTGGGTCGTCACCGCGTATCTGCTGGCGTCGACCGCCGCTACTCCCCTCTGGGGAAAGCTCGGTGACCTGTACGGCCGTAAGCGGCTCTTCCAGACCGCGATAGTCATCTTCCTCATCGGCTCGGCGCTCTGCGGCACAGCCCAGAACATGCCGCAGCTCATCGCCTTCCGCGCGGTCCAGGGCCTCGGCGGCGGCGGACTGATCGTGCTGTCGATGGCGATCGTCGGTGATCTCGTCCCACCGCGTGAACGCGGCAGGTACCAGGGGCTGTTCGGCGCGGTCTTCGGCGCGACCAGTGTGCTCGGCCCGCTGCTCGGCGGTTTCTTCACCCAGGAACTGAGCTGGCGTTGGGTCTTCTACATCAATCTGCCCGTCGGCGGGGTCGCGCTCGCGGTCATCGCGGCCTTCCTGCACATACCGGTCCACAGGACCAGACACACCATCGACTACCTCGGCACCGCTCTGATCGCGTCCGTCGCCATCTGCCTCGTCCTGGTCGCCTCGCTCGGCGGTACGACCTGGGCCTGGGGCTCCGCCGAGATCATCGGACTCGCCGCCCTCGGCGCCGTCCTGCTCGCGCTCTTCGTCCACGCCGAGCGGCGCGCGACCGAACCCGTACTGCCGCTGCGGCTCTTCCGGCTCAGGGCCTTCACGCTCATCGCGGTCATCAGCTTCGTCGTCGGTTTCGCGATGTTCGGCGCGATGACCTATCTGCCGACGTTCCTCCAGGTCGTCCAGGGCGTGACACCCACCATGTCCGGGGTCCATCTGCTGCCCCTGGTGTTCGGTCTGCTGCTCACCTCGACCGTCTCCGGCCATATCGTCAGCCATACCGGCCGCTGGAAGGCCTGCCCCATCCTGGGCGCCGCCGTCACCCTCATCGGTCTGCTGCTGCTCCACCGGCTCACGGCGACCAGCGGTATCTGGGAGGCGAGCGTCTACTTCTTCGTCTTCGGCGCGGGCCTCGGACTGGTCATGCAGGTCCTGGTGCTGGTCGTGCAGAACTCCGTCAGCTATCAGGACCTCGGTGTCGCCACCTCGGGCGCGACCTTCTTCCGCTCGATCGGGGCGTCCTTCGGTGTCGCCATCTTCGGCACCATCTTCAGCAATCTGCTGGCCGACCGGCTGACCGCCGCCCTGGCCCGCGAATCGCCGCCGCCCGGTGTCGGGCCGAGCCAGTTGTCCGCCGACCCCCGGGCCATCGAGCAGCTGCCCGCCGATCTGCGGCCCGCCGTACTGCACGCGTTCTCGACCTCCATCACCGATGTCTTCCTCTACGCGGCGCCGGCCGTGCTGCTCGCCTTCGCCGTGGCGTGGTTCCTCAAGGAGGACAAGCTGCGCGGCTCGGTGACCGCCCCGGAGATAAGCGAGACCCTGGCGAGCAACCCGGTCGTACGCTCCTCGCACGACGAGGTGGCACGCGCGCTGTCGGTGCTCGGCACGCGTGAGGGCCGTCACCGGATCTACGAGAAGATCACCGCGAAGGCGGGGTACGACCTGCTCCCGGCGGCGAGTTGGCTGCTGCTGCGTATCCGGCGCCATGGCTCGGTGCAGCCGGGCGCGCTCCTGGAGACCCGGCCCGTACCGGTCAGATCCGTCACCGACGCGTCCCGGCAGGTGGAGGAGCGGGGGCTGGCCAGGCGCGAAGGCCTTGAACTGACCCTCACCCCACGGGGCGTGGAGACGGCGGAGGTACTGGCGAAGGCGCGCGAGGACTCCCTGACGGAGCTGCTCGGGGACTGGTGGGGACCCGGCAGGCCCAAGGACCTGGTGAAGCTCGTACGGGATCTCAACAGCGAGCTGTGCGGAGCCGAGAGCGAACGCCCGCAGGCCCCGTTCCCGCCGAGGGACCACGCCATCTGAGCCCGGACCGTTTGACCGACGGATTACGGGCAACCCGCTCTGAGGAACGACCCGTTACGAGCGGTACCGGTACGTACACGTACGGGATGAGACGAGACGAGAACAAGGAAGGCAATCATGTCCACAGTCCTGATCGTCGTCGCTCTGGCCGTGGTGTTCGTGGGCGTCGTGGCCGCGGTCCTGTACATCGGGCCCGGCAGGGCAAGCGGACGAAGCGGACTGAAGCGCCGGTTCGGACCGGAGTACGAGCGGGTTCTCGCACATCACGACGGAGACTCCAAGGCCACGGAGCACGAGCTGGCCGAGCGGGTGGGGCGGTACGGCGAGCTGAACTCGGCGCCGCTCCCCGCGGAGCGGCGTGACCAGTACGTGGCCCGCTGGACGGAGCTCCAGGAGCGCTTCGTCGACGCGCCGCGGGAAGCGGTCGTGGAGGCGGACCGGCTGCTGGCCCGGCTGGCGGCCGACCGCGGTTACCCCGGCGGCACGGAGCACGACGCCCGGTCCGACGAGCAGCTCGAAGCGCTCTCCGTGCACCACGCGTACCAGATGGACGGATACCGCAGGATGCGCCAGGTGGCCTCGACGGACGGCCGTGGCACGAGCACGGAGGAACTGCGCGAGACGCTGCTCGGCGCGCGTCAGCTCTTCGACCGGCTGATCCTCGGTCACCCGGACCGGAGCGACAGGCACCGCGGCGGCGCCGTCGGCCGGAACAGGAACCGGAACCTTACTCTGCGGCCCAAAGGGAGTGGTGTCTGATGACGTACGACCCCAAGAGCGACAGCGAGAACGGTACGAGCGATACGAGCGACCCGGGGACGGCGGCCGTGCCCCCGGCCAGGGACGGCCGGCGGACGGCCGGGACGGACCGGCCCGTCGCGGCGGACCGGCCCATGGAGCCGCGTGGCGTCCGTGAACCGGTCAAGCCGCTGCACGCCCGTCAGCCACGGGAAGCGGCGCGCGAGCCCGTGAAGCCGGTGCTCGCCCCGGACGGAACGGGAGCGCCCGGCGGATCCACCGGTGCCGGTGCCGGAGACACCGCCGGACGGCCGACGAGCACCAACGGTACGAGCGGCACGAGCGGCACCAACGGTACGAGCCGCACCCGGGACAGCAACGGTACGAGCGGCAGCCACGGGAGCCATGGCACGAGCGCGACCCACGGGAGCCACGGTACGAGCGGCACCCACGGGACCCATGGGACGGGCGACGCCCACGGCACGCGCCTCCTCTCGCAGGACGAGAGCGAGCGGCTCGCCCTGCGCCTCCAGGACGCGCTGAGCACCTTCGTCGACGGGCCCCGGCGCTCCGTAGAGGAGGCCGCCGGAGTGCTGGACGAGGCCGCCGAGCGACTCACCACCGCGCTGGCCGAACGTCCGCGGTCGCTGCGCGCCCAGTGGGAGGGCGGCGAACCCGGCGCGGGCAAGCGCACGACGGACAACGTGAAGGACGGCGCGGCGGACGGCTCGGACACCGAGAAGCTGAGGCTCACGCTCCAGAGCTACCGCGAGTTCACGGAGCGGCTGTTGCGTATCTGACACACCACGGGCCCGCGAAGACCGACCGAGCAGGGCCCGGCAGGACCAGGAGGCGGTGGGCAAGGGACGGCCCACCGCCTCCGCCCGTCCATGTCCGTCCGACCGACCGTCAGGCCAGTACGCGGGCCAGTACGAAACCGTCGTAGCCCTTGACGCCCACCGTCTGCACGGCGGTCGCGGACAGCCGGGGGTTCGCCGCCATCAGCTCGATCATCCTCCGGGTGCCCACCACCGAGGGGTCGGTGCCCGTCGGGTCGGCGACGGCTCCGCTCCGTACGACGTTGTCCACGACGATGACGCTGCCGGGGCGCGTCAGCTTCAGCGACCACTCCAGATAGTGCGGGTTGTTCGGCTTGTCCGCGTCGATGAAGACGAAATCGAACGGGCCCGCGCCCTCGGCCTCCAGGACGGGCAGCGTCTCCAGCGCGGGACCCGTCCGGACCTCGGCGATCTTGTCGAGCCCTGCGCGGGTCAGACTGGCCCGCGCCACCTCCGCGTGGACGGGGTCGTACTCCAGGGAGATCAGCCTGCCGTCGTCGGGCAGCGCGCGGCCCAGCCAGATGGTGCTGTAGCCGCCGAGCGTGCCGATCTCCAGGATCGTACGGGCGCCCTGGACGCGGGCGAGGAGCTGGAGCAGCTTGCCCTGGTTCGGGGCGACGTTGATGGCGGGCAGGCCGGCCGCGTCGGCGGCGGCGAGTGCCGCCGTGAGCGCTTCGTCGGCGGGGGCGAGCTGATCGGTGAAATAGCGGTCGACCGCGGTCCACTGCTCCTGGAACATGGAGGCCTCTCGTCCGTGCGCGGGTGTCGGGTGTGGGAGTACCGAATTAGTTCCCGTTGGGAACATATCGCAGGCGACCGACGGGCGGCGGCTGTCGGCGGCTGTCGGCGGTGGCGGGAGCGCCCGGTGCGCCGCGCCGACCGGTGTCCCCGGGGCCGCTCCGCGGACCACCGCATGGTGTACTTTCCGACCGACTCGCACCCTGTGTCCCGTACGCCCTCTGTGCCGTCCTTGTTCGCCGTCCCGTGGGACACCGGATCGGACGGCCCCGCGCGGGACCCGGTTCCCCGCCCCCGCCCGTCGTCGCCGTAAACCCGGAAGACAGGGGCATTGAGACAAAACAGGGATGACAGACAGGCGAAGAGGGGGTTGCCTGAGTCTTCCCGACCGGGCAATGCGAGGCTCATGCCCCAAGGACGGCGGTTTCGGACGGAGGGTCGGCGCGGCGTGGTGAAGGCGGAGCACAGCGTGCACGGCGGTGCGGCGGCGGGCACGGCGGGCCCGCTGAGAGACGGGTTCGGCGCGGCCCGCGCCGTTCTATGGCTGGTCGCCGCCGTGCTGGCGGTCAGACAGGCCACGGCGGTACTGAGACAGCCGCCCGGTGAACGGCTCACCGATCTGGAGACCTGGATCGGTGACAACGGCGTCCTGCATGTGTCGGGCTCGCTGTACGACACCGGTAGATTCACCGGGACCCCGTTCGCCGGGCTCGTGCTCAAACCGCTGGCGCGTTCGGCCGAGGAGAGCCTCGGCATCGCCTGGACCTTCGGCACGCTGCTGCTGGTCGTCGCCCTCGGCCTGGTGGTCGCCCGCGCCCTGCCGGGCCGGGTCTCACGCCGTACCGGCCTGCTGGCCGCGCCGGTCACGATCAGTCTGCTCATGCTGTCCCTGCCGGTCCGCAACAGCTTCTACCTCGGCCAGACCAGCATCATCCCCGTCCTGCTGGTGCTGCTCGGCTGCTTCGCCGTACGCGGTGAACGCGGCTCCGGAGCGCTGGTCGGCATCGGCGCCGCCCTTCAGCCCGCCGTGCTGCTCTTCGCGCCCCTGCTGTGGCTGACGGGCCGTAGGAAGGCCGCCGTCACCTCGGCGGGGACCTTCGCCGCCTCCACCGCGCTCGCCTGGGCCGCGATGCCCGGCGACTCCTGGGCGTACTGGGTGCACCATGTGGCGGGCGCGGGTCTCGGCGAACGGCCCGACAGCCTCGCCAACCAGTCCCTGCACGGCGCGCTGCTCCGGCTGGGCCTGGAGGGCCCCCTGGAGATCGTGCTCTTCGGCGTCCTGGCGGCGGCCGTCGTGTTCGTCGGACTGCGCCGCGCGGTCCGCTACGCGCGCGACGGGCAGTTGCTGCTCGCCGTGGCGCTGACCGGCTGCGCCGCGATCGCGGTCTCGCCGACCGCCTGGCAGCACCAGCTCCTGTGGGTGCTGCTGGCGCTCGTCGGCCGGGTCGGTACGCGCGCCAGGGACCGGCTGGTGTGGCCGGCCGTGGTGGTACTGGTGATGACCCTGCCCGGGAAGATGCTGCTGCCGAACATCGCGCTGCTCCATCCCGTGCGGGAGAACGTACCGCTGATCGCGGCGCTGGCGGCGGCCTGCGCGGTGCCGTTCCTGGCGCGTGCCTCGCCGTACTTCGAACGGCCCGTCGCGACCGAGTACGCCCGGCCCGTGCCCGCGCGCTGGAGCGCGGTCCCGCTGCTGCCGTTCTGGCGGCGGCTGCTCGGCCGCCCCAATCTGCTGCTCGAACTGCTGGTCATCCGCGTCGGCTACTCGGTCTACTCACATATCCGGCTGGTGGCGACCGGAGGCCGCGAGGCCGCCGAGGAGCACGGCCGTCAGGTCATCTCGGTCGAGCGGGCGCTGGGCATCGACATCGAGCACTGGGTCAACCACGCGGTCGCGCGGACGGAGTGGGCCGAGAGCTTCTTCAACTTCTACTACACGTCCTTCCACTTCCTGGTGCCGCTGACGATCCTCGGCGTCCTGTACGTACGCAGGCCCGCCGACTACCGCTGGGCCCGTTCCTCGCTCGGCTTCGCCACGGTCCTCGCGCTGCTCGGCTTCTGGCTCTATCCGCTGGCACCGCCCCGGCTGATGCCGGGCATGGGCTTCATCGACACGGTGCACGGACCGCAGGATCTGACCAATCCGGACTACGGGGCGCTGACCGCGCTCACCAACCAGTACGCGGCGATGCCCTCGCTGCACTTCGGCTGGTCGCTGTGGTGCGGTGTGGTGATCGCCGTCCTGGCGCCGAGACTCTGGATGAAACCGCTCGGTCTGCTCCATCCGCTCTTCACGGTCTGCGCGATCGTGGCCACGGGCAATCACTGGGTGCTGGACGCGGCGGGCGGCGCGGCGGTCGTGGGCGCGGGCCTCGGGCTGACCTATCTGCTGGCGGGGCCGAGGAGACTGCTGCCACGGGTGGTGACGAAGGCGGACCCGTTCCCGAAGGGGCGGAGCCCCGAAGCGGCGGACGGCGACACGGCGGACGGTGACACGGCGGTCGCGGCCGGGGGAGGGGGAAGGGCGGCGCGGGAGCCCGGATAGACGGCACCACTTACGGAGCACCGCTTACGGAGCACCGCTTACGGAACGGGCGCGGAAGACCTGCTGAACGGCTCATCGGGTGCGGCTCATCGGGTGCGGTTCAGCCGCGTCGGCGGCGGGCCTGCCGGCGACCGGCGACGACCAGGACGAGTACGGCGGCGGCCGTACCGATCAGACCGACGACCGAACCCCCGCCGCCCGTGCCATCGGTGTCGGCGGTTCCGGCCGTCCCGTCGGGTGTCTTGCCTGCTGTCTTACCGGTCTCGGCCGACGGAGTGGCCGGGGCCCGGTCCGTCACCTGCTCCCCGCATCCCGTCGCCGGATAGCCGGATATCGCGCAGAGCAGCCCCTGACCGCTGTAGCGCAGCGGCTCCGCGACCGCCGCGAGCGCCTCCGCGGCCGTCGCGTCCTCGCCGAGCAGGGCGCACTCCGCCCGGAGCGCGGGCGCCCGCTCACCGGCCGGGGCATCGGCCGCCGTACCGGGGTCGACGACCACGCCGATCCGTTTGCGGCCCTCGCGCCCGGGAGTGTCACCGCAGATCGCGGCGAAGTCGGGCGCGCGGCGCGGCCGGGCGGCGTCCCCGCCGTCCTCGCTCACCGAGAAACGGAAGCCCGTGACGGTGCCGTCGGCGGGCCGGGCCGTGGCCGGACCCTGGGTGGCATAGCTCCAGTCGCCGCCGTCGCTCTCCCAGAAGGACCAGTAACGGTAGCCAGCCGCCTGGGCGTTCCCCGTACCCAGGGCACCGACGAGACAGACGGGAAGCAGGAGGACGACGAGCGCCAGGAGCCGGTGCCGGGCGCGGATCACGACTGCGGGCTCGGCGGACTCTGCGGGGTCTCCTGTGTCTTCTTGCGGCCGTTGAGCAGGAAGCCCATGGCGACACAGGCGACCGCACCGAAGCCGAGTATCCACAGCATCCCCTGGTCACGGCCGCTGTTCCCGTGCGCCGCGGTGGCGGCCGGAGCGGTGGCGGACGCCATGGGCCTGGGTGTCGGCCCCGTCGCGTTCAGCCGCTCCACGAGGTCGATCCCGCCGAAGTTGCGCGGGTCCGTGCCCGTGGCGTGGGCGGCGAAGATGAGCTGGGCGTAGGCCGCGGGCCCGTTCTCCTGGGCCCAGGCACCGGAGTTCCGCTTCAGCCACTCCAGCGCGCCGGACGCCTGGTCCCCGTATCCGGCGGCCGTCAGGGCGACGACGGCGTCCGCCGTGTTGCCGGTGTCCGGCAGCGGCGCGCTGTCGTCGGCGCCGGGCATCGGCGGCTGGTCGAGATGGCCGGTCGCCGCGAGCGCGGAGGCCAGATAGGCGGCGCCGTTGCGGGCGACCCGCTCAGGGCCCGGGTCCGGCGTGGACACACAGGACGGCGCGGGGCCGGCCTGCACCGGCCAGGCCATCATCCGCTTGCCGAGCCCGCCGAGTACGGCCGCGGCGGTGGCGTCGTCATTGGCGGTCAGTCTCCCCGCCTTGTCCGGCTGGTACGCGAACGCCCCCGCGTCCGCGCCCGATCCCGGGTCGCACGGGATCGAGAGGGCGACCAGCGCGTCATAGGCGCTCTTCTCCTCGGACGAGCGCATCGAGCTGGGCCGTACCCCGAAGGTGGCCAGCGCGCCGATCACCAGGGAGGTGGAGTTGGCGTCGCTCGGCGTGCCGGGAAGATATCCCCAGCCGCCGTCCTTGTTCTGTACGGACCTGAGCCACTCCATGCTCTTTGTTATGGCGGGCCGTTGACCGCCGAGCGTGGCGAGCGCCTGCATGGCGGCGGCGGTGGAGTTGGAGTCCACGGCCGTCCTCGCGTCGCAGGGCTCGGCGGGGTCGGGGCGGTACGCGGGGAAGGCGCCGTTGGCGCACTGCTGGCCCCTCAGCCATACGACGGCCTGGTCCGCCGGGCGGACACCGGCGGCGAACTGCCCCAGTATCGCCAGCGATTGGCGCCACACACCGTCGTAGGCCGGGTCCTTCTCGCCGTACAGCCCCGGCGGGATGGCGACGGGTGCGGGGGACGGCGCCGGCGCGGAGGCGGCGGGAGCCGGGGAGGGCGAGGCCGAGGAGGAACCGGAGGGGGAGTCCTTGGAGCCCGAGGCGGAGCCGGGGGAGTCCTTGGAGCCGGGGGTGGAGGCCGGTACGTCGCCTCCCGCCACGGCGGCCGGAGCGACTGCCGCGCAGAGCAGGGTGGTTGCGGCGAGCGCCACTGCGCAGCGGCGAACGGTGGTCATGGCGGCTGGGCCTCTCCTGCGGGAGCCGGCGCGGGCACACCACCACCCCTTCCGGCGAGACCGGCCCCCGTCGCGGTGGGCCTCCCCCGCCGGTCGCGGCACTGGGTACCGGACTCCGGCCCCGTAATCCTCGACGATGCCGGCCGCCGGCGGTTCCGGCGGCGCGAGCCGGTCACGACCGCGTACGGGGCTTTCCGGCCGTGCCGCCGGTGACGGCGGCTCACGGTCGCGGGTCAGCGCCGGTTCCGCACCGGCTTTCCCCGTACGGGCATGATGGCGACCCCTCTACTCTATCGGCCGCGTACCCCTCTCCCTCGTCAGGCGTATCTCTCCCGCCGGTCCCGGAACGCGCCCCGGGGCGCGCACCCGGGCCGCCGAGGCCGGTCCAGGGCCGCACGCGTTCGCGTCCGGCCGGCAGCCGGTCTGCGTTCAACCGGCGTCCGGTCGGCAGCCGGTCGGTGTTCAGCCGCCGTCCGATCGGCGCCCGGGAAGAATCCGACATCTCCGCAACGAATGTGCCATGTCGTCCGACAACCAGGTTAAGTCCAACGAACGGTCGGGAAACACTTGTCCGTTGCGGTGCCCACCCTCTTGTTGGCACTGTGTCTACGCGCGTATCTTGAGCCGACTTCCAGGCTTCCCGTACCACTCCCGTATGCCATGTCAGTACTGTCACCTCCGCACCGCCACCGCACCGCCACCGCACTGTCACACGCGCACCCGCGCCCCGGGAGCACACCGGCGAGCACGCGGGAAAGCACCCGAGAGAACCCGTAGCAGAAAGAGCCCAACGTGCCCTCTTCCATACCCCCGGCCCTGCGCGGTCGGCGCGCCAAGCGGATCGCTCTGGCGCTCCCCGTCGGCCTGGTCGGAACGCTCATCGCGCTCCCGTTCACGGCGCAGGCGGCCCCGTCGGCCGACGCCGTGATCGCCGAGGTCTACGGCGGCGGCGGGAACTCCGGCGCCACCCTCACCAACGACTTCATCGAGCTGGGCAACGCCGGCAGCGGTTCCTTCGACCTCACCGGCTGGTCCGTGCAGTATCTGCCCGGCGCTCCGACCGCCAGCAGCAAGTGGCAGGTCACCGCGCTGACCGGTGCGATCCCGGCGGGCGGCAGCTACCTCGTCGCCGAGAGCAAGGGCACCGGCGGCACCACCGAGCTGCCCACCCCGGACGCGTCCGGCTCCATCGCCATGTCGGGGACCAGCGGCACGGTGGCGCTCGTCCACTCCACCACCCCGCTGTCCTGCGTCACCGCCGCCGACTGCGCGGCCGACGGCAGCATCAAGGACGTGGTCGGCTTCGGTACCGCCACGGTCCGTGAGACCTCGCCGGTCCCGGGTGCGAGCAACACCGCCTCGGTCTCCCGGAACGCGTCCCTCACCGACACGGACAACAACGCGGCGGACCTGTCCGCGTCCGCGCCGAGCCCCCGTAACACCACGGGCGGCGGCGGGGAGCCGGGCCCGGACCCGACACCCACGCCCACGCCGACGGGCCCCACGGACCCGCCCACGCCCCCCACCCCGGGTGAGCTGCGGATCCACGACATCCAGGGCAACACCCGGCTCTCCCCGCACACGGGCAAGACCGTCACCAACGTTCCCGGTGTGGTCACCGGCGTACGCTCCACCGGCTCCTCGCGCGGTTTCTGGATCCAGGACGCGCAGCCGGACAACGACCCGGTCACCAGTGAGGGCGTCTTCGTCTTCACCGGCTCGACCACCCCGCAGGTCAAGGTCGGCGACTCGGTCCTGGTCACCGCCAAGGTCGCCGAGTACTACCCGGGCGGCGCCTCGTCCGGCGCGCAGTCCCTCACCGAGCTGAGCGGCCCGACCACCGTCGTGCTGTCCTCCGGCAACGCGGTGCCCTCGGTCGAGCTGGTCGACGCCAAGACCCTGCCCAAGGACTACGCCCCGAGCGTGGCGGGCGGGAACATCGAGCCGCTCACGCTCCAGCCCACCGTGTACGCGCTGGACTGGCTGGAGTCCCGTGAGGGCATGGTGATCCAGGTCGGCGACAGCCGGGTGGTCGGTGCCTCCAACTCGTACGGCGAGACCTGGATCACCACCAAGCCCACCAAGAACCCGACCCCGCGCGGCGGTGTGGTCTACACCGACTACGACGACCCGAACCCGGGCCGGCTGCTGGTCACCGCGCTGACCTCCGACAGGCCCGCGGCCAATGTGGGCGACACCCTCAAGGGCGCGACCGGTCCGGTCGACTACGGCACCTACGGCGGCTACAGCATCCAGGCGACCGCTCTCGGCGCGGTCACCAAGGGCGGTATCGAGCCGGAGGTCGCGGAGCAGGGCAGCGCCGACGAGCTGTCCGTCGCCACGTACAACGTGGAGAACCTCGACCCCACGGACCCGCAGGACAAGTTCGACCGGCTGGCCCAGGGCATCGTCAAGCACCTCGGCTCGCCGGACATCCTGAGCCTGGAGGAGATCCAGGACAACAACGGCGCGAAGGACGACGGTACGGTCGCGTCCGACCAGACCCTCGCCAAGTTCATCGAGGCCATCAAGGCGGCGGGCGGCCCGGCGTACGAGTGGCGCTCGATCGACCCGCAGGACAAGACGGACGGCGGCGAGCCGGGCGGCAACATCCGTACGTCCTTCATCTACAACCCGCAGCGGGTCACCTTCGTGGACCGTCCGGGCGGCGACGCCACCACCGCGGTGGAGGTCGTCGGCACCGGCAAGAAGGACGCCGACGTCTCGCTGTCGGTCTCCCCGGGCCGGATCAACCCCACCTCGGGCGCGTGGTCGAGCAGCCGCAAGCCGCTGGTCGGGGAGTTCCTGTTCCGTGGTGAGCAGGTCTTCGTCGTGGGCAACCACTTCAACTCGAAGGGCGGCGACCAGCCCGTCCACGGCCGCTTCCAGCCCCCGACGCTGAGCTCGGAGACCCAGCGCCTGGCCCAGGCCAAGGAGGTCAACACCTTCGTGGCCGACCTGCTGGACAAGGACAAGGACGCGAAGGTCGTCGTCCTCGGCGACATCAACGACTACCAGTTCTCGGCACCGCTCGACGTGCTGACGAAGAAGGTCCTCAAGGACCTGATCAACACGCTGCCGAAGAACGAGCGCTACAGCTACGTCTACGACGGCAACTCCCAGACGCTGGACCACATCCTGGTCAGCAAGGGCGTCAAGGACCCGCAGTACGACGTGGTCCACATCAACGCGGAGTTCGCCGACCAGGCGAGCGACCACGACCCCCAGGTGGTCCGCTTCAAGTAACACCCCGGGTGACCGGCCCGGCATCGCCGACCGGCATCCGCTGAACCACCGCTGAACCGTGGCGTGTACGGCTCCCCTCCCGGGACCCGTACACGCCACGGCCATGTCCGCCGCCGGCCCCGACCGCCGTGTGTCCGGGCACGGCCGGTGTGACCGGTGTCAGGAAGCGGGGCGGCCGGCCGGGCCGAGCAGCCGGAGTTCCTCCGCCGTGAGCCGGAGCGCGCCCGCCGCCAGATTGTCGACGAGGTGTTCCGGGTCGCCCGTTCCCGGGATGGCCAGTACATGGGCGCCCTGCTCCAGGGTCCAGGCCAGACGGACCTGGGCGGGTGAGACGCCGTGCGCGCGGGCCACGGCGTCGACCTGGTCGTGCTCGGTCCGGACGGCACCGGCCTCGCGCCCTTCCCCGGCGATGGAGAAGAAGGGCACGAACGCGATGCCGTGCGCCGCGCACGCCCGGAGCATCTCGTCCCCGCCGGGCGTGTCGATGCCGTAGCGGTTCTGGACGCACACCACCGGTGCGATCTCCTGAGCCTGGGTCAGATGCTCCGGGCGCGCGCCGGAGATACCGAGGTGACGGATGAGCCCCGCGGCGCGCAGTTCGGCGAGGGCCCCGAAGTGTTCGCTGATGGATTCCTGGCCCATGAGGCGCAGATTGACCAGGTCGAGGTGGTCGCGGCCGAGCTGGCGCAGATTCTCCTCGACCTGGCCGCGCAGCTGGTCGGGCCGCGCCGGGGTGACCCACTCGCCGTCGGCGTCCCGCGCGGGGCCGACCTTGGTGGCGATGACGAGATCGTCCGGATACGGCGACAGCGCCGCGTTGATCAATTCGTTGGCGGAGCGCAGCCGGGAGAAGTAGAAGGCCGCGGTGTCGATGTGGTTCACGCCGAGGCCGACCGCGCGGCGGAGTACGCCGATCGCCCGGCCGCGGTCGCTCGGGGTGCCCTGGTGGAAGGCGGCGCTGCCGGTCAGGCGCATGGCACCGAATCCGAGCCGGTTGACCGTGCGGTCACCGAGCGTCCATGTACCCGCGGTTGTCGCGGAGACCGTGTGCGTCGTCATCTTCCCCATCAGCTCCATCAGCTCCATCAGCTCCATCCGGTCGGCCGTCGCCCGTCAACGGTTCGAGGCAGGGCGGTCCTGGAGTATGCGCGGGTGGCGGGCGCGGCGGAAAGGTGCGGAGCGCTGGTGGAATGTCACAGCGTGACCGGGAATCCCGCGTACGCGCCGGGAGTTGTTATCGGTGAAGCCTTCGCTCGTGAACTCCCCTGCCGGGAGCGGAGCCGGATCCCCGGATCGGCTGTGCCGCGTCCGTGTCCGCGTCCGTGTCCGTGCGCGCGTCCGTGTGTGGTGGTGGCGGAAGTGCCGGGGTCAGGAGACGGCAGGCTGTTTCGATGTCCGTTCTGACCTGGTCGGTGGAGGCGCGGCCCGAGAGCCAGGTGATCAGGGCCGCGTGCCAGGTGTGTTCGATGACGCGGACCGCGGAGAGCTGGGCGGGGGTGGGGGGTGTTCCGCTGGGGCGCGGGGTCATCGCGTCGAGGATGATCGCCGTCGTCCGGCGGGAGACCTCGTCCACCTCGCGGCTGACGCTGCGGTCCGCGAAGGTCAGCGCGCGGATCATGGCGTCCGCGAGATGGGGGTCGCGCTGGAGGGCGCGGAAGGCGCGCATCAGGGTCTCGGCGACCCGGGCGGCGGGGTCCTCGGTGCTGGGCGGGCGTCTGCGGAGCGTGGTGTGGAGGTGCTCCAGCCGGTCCTGCATCGTGGCGACCAGCAGATGGATCTTGGACGGGAAGTAGCGGTACAGCGTGCCGAGGGCGACCCCCGCCTCCTCGGCGACCTCCCGCATCTGTACGGCGTCGAAGCCGCCCCCGCAGGCCAGTTGACGGGTGGCGGCCAGGATCCGGCGGCGGCGGGCCTCCTGGCGCTGGGTCAGCGGGGCCGACACCGTTCTGGCTTCCGCTGTCATCCCCGTCCGTCCCCACTCCATCGCGTTCCGCCGCCCTCAGGGCCGTACCGCATGCTCCGGACGGCACAGCATGGCAGGGCGCGCGTGGTGGCGCGAATCACCCGGTCCGGCAGGTACAGCGACGCTACTTGCCGGTAAATTCGGAGCCTGTGGGCGAACAAGTCTGAAACTTGTTCTAGATTGACGCCGGCGGTTACGCTCCGGCGGAACTCGGAGAGCGCAGTGAGAAGGGGGCCGAGAGTGACCGCTGAGGCCATACGGGCGGGCACCGGAGCGCGGTCCCGGCGGCCCCGCGGATCCCATGACGTCCGGCCGGAACCGGCGGACCGTACCGCCGAACCCGCGGATCGTACGCGGAAGTCGGCTGAGGGCACAGCGGAATTGGCGAAGCGTCCGGCGGAGGCGGCGGGCCCGCGCGGCGGCGACGACCGGCCGCTGCGTATCGCCCTTCTCAGTTACAAGGGCAACCCGTTCTGCGGTGGACAGGGCGTCTACGTCCGTCATCTCTCCCGTGAACTCGCCCGCCTCGGACACAGCGTCGAGGTGATCGGCGCCCAGCCCTACCCCGTGCTCGACGAGGGCGTACCGCTCACCGAGCTGCCCAGCCTCGATCTCTACCGGCAGCCCGACCCCTTCCGCACCCCACGGCGTGACGAGTTCCGCGACTGGGTCGACACCCTTGAGGTCGCCACGATGTGGACGGGCGGTTTTCCCGAGCCGCTGACCTTCTCGCTGCGCGCCCGGCGCCATCTCGCCGCCCGCGCCGGACAGTTCGATGTCGTCCACGACAACCAGACGCTCGGTTACGGACTCCTCGGCGATCTCGGCGCACCGCTGGTCACCACCATCCACCACCCCATCACCGTCGACCGCCGGCTGGATCTCGACGCCGCCGAGGACTGGCGCAGACGGTCCTCCGTACGCCGCTGGTACGGCTTCACCCGGATGCAGGGGCGTGTCGCGCGCCGTCTGCCGTCCGTCCTCACCGTCTCCGGCTCCTCGAAGCAGGAGATCACCGATCAGCTCGGGGTACGGGCGGACCGTATCGACGTCGTGCACATCGGCGCCGACACGGAACTCTTCTCGCCCGACCCGGCCGTGCCCGAGATACCCGGCCGTATCGTCACCACCTCCAGCGCGGACGTCCCTCTCAAGGGCCTTGTCCATCTCATAGAGGCCCTCGCCAAGGTGCGCACCGAACATCCCGCCGCGCATCTCGTCGTCGTCGGCAAGCGCCCGGAGTCGGGACCGGTCGCGCGGGCCGTCGAACGGTACGGGCTCGAAGGCGCCGTCGAGTTCGTCAAGGGCATCTCCGACGCCGAGCTGGTGGAGCTGGTGCGCGGGGCGCAGATCGGCTGTGTGCCGTCCCTGTACGAAGGGTTCTCGCTGCCGGCCGCCGAGACGATGGCCACCGGTACACCGCTCGTCGCCACCACGGGAGGCGCCATCCCCGAGGTCGCGGGCGCGGACGGGGAGACCTGTCTGGCCGTACCGCCGGGGGACGCGGGCGCGTTGGCCGCCGCGCTGGGGCGGCTGCTCGGTGACGCGGAGCTGCGCGCCCGGCTGGGCGCGGCGGGCCGGGAGCGGGTGCTGTCCCGGTTCACCTGGGCCCAGGCCGCCCGGGGCACCGCCGAGCTGTACCGCGCGGCGATCGCCCGGCAGGCCGGCGCCCGGCCCCGGCTCCTGTCCTGGTCCGGACCTCGGTCCCGGCAGGCACATCGGCCGCCGTCGCCGCTGCGGGACGCCGCCGCCGGGACGGCTCCCAGCGGCGCGAACTGATGCCGTACCCGCCGCCGCTCGGGCTGCCTGTCGCGCGGTCCGTGTCCGTGCCGCCCGTGTCACCCGCGCCCGTGTCGTAACGCCGTAATGCCGTAATGCCGTACCCCCCGTGCCGCCGTACCCGTACGTCCGTACCCCGACCGCGAAAGCAGGACGACCCTGTGCTGACCGTGGACTTCACCCGCTTTCCGCTCGCCGCGGGCGACCGTGTGCTCGATCTGGGGTGCGGCGGGGGCCGGCACGCCTTCGAGTGTTACCGGCGGGGCGCCCAGGTCGTGGCTCTCGACCGGAACGGCGAGGAGATCCGCGAGGTCGCCAAGTGGTTCGCCGCGATGAAGGAGGCGGGGGAGGCCCCGCGGGGCGCCACCGCCACCGCGATGGAGGGTGACGCGCTCCATCTCCCCTTCCCCGACGGGTCCTTCGACGTCGTCATCGTCTCCGAGGTGATGGAGCACATACCGGACGACAAGGGAGTGCTCGCCGAGGTGGTCCGGGTGCTGCGGCCCGGCGGGCGGATCGCGGTCACCGTGCCGAGGTACGGCCCGGAGAAGGTGTGCTGGGCGCTCTCCGACGCGTACCACGAGGTCGAGGGCGGCCATATCCGGATCTACAAGGCCGGCGAACTGCTGGGCAGGATCCGGGAGGCCGGGCTCAAGCCGTACGGCACCCACCACGCGCACGCGCTGCACGCCCCGTACTGGTGGCTCAAGTGCGCGTTCGGTGTGGACAACGACAAGGTGCTGCCCGTCCGCGCGTACCACAAGCTGCTGGTCTGGGACATCATGAAGAAGCCCGCCGTCACCCGGGTCACCGAGCAGTTGCTGAACCCGGTGGTCGGCAAGAGCTTCGTGGTCTACGCGACCAAGCCACGTCTTCCCGCGGCGGACACGAATCCCGTGGCGGACACGAATCCCGTGGCGGACGCGAAGTGACCTTGGCCGGCCGTGGGCCCGACGCCACGGAACATCTCGTCCTGCCCGGTGTGCTCACCGCGGAACAGGCCGCCGAGACCGTCGCCGGCATCCTCGCCGTACAGCACCGGGACGGTGCGATCCCGTGGTTCCGGGGGCACCATCTCGACCCGTGGGACCATGTCGAGGCGGCCATGGCGCTGGACGCGGCGGGCGAACACACCGCGGCGGCACGGGCGTACGAGTGGCTCGCGCGGCACCAGAACGAGGACGGGTCCTGGTACGCGGCCTACGAGAACCCCGCCTGGGCAGGAGCCGAGGGCGCGCGCGGGGACGGTGGTGGGACCACGGGCGCCGATCCGCGGCACACCGCTGATCCGGGTCACACCGCCCGCTCGGGTCACACCGCCGAGCCGGGGCACACCATCGCCGTGCCCGGCGATCCGGGACGCGAGACCAACTTCGTCGCGTACGCCGCCGTCGGTGTCTGGCACCACTATCTGGCCACCGGCGACGACGCGTTCCTCGACCGGATGTGGCCCGTCGTACACGCGGCGATCGAGTTCGTCCTCGTACTCCAGCAGCCCGGCGGGCAGATCGGCTGGAAGCGGGAGGCGGACGGCACGCCCGTCGACGACGCGCTGCTGACCGGGAGTTCGTCCGTGCACCAGGCACTGCGCTGCGCGCTCGCGATCGCCGAGGAACGCGAGGAGCCGCAGCCCGACTGGGAGTTGGCGGCGGGCGCGCTCGGGCACGCGATACGCCGCCATCCCGAGCGCTTCCTCGACAAGTCCCGCTACTCGATGGACTGGTACTACCCCGTGCTCGGCGGCGCGGTGACCGGAGCGCAGGCCACGGCACGGATCGCGGCGGGCTGGGACCGCTTCGTGGTGCCGGGCCTCGGGGTGCGCTGTGTGGTGCCCAACCCCTGGGTGACGGGCGGTGAGAGCTGTGAACTCGCCCTGGCCCTCTGGGTGATGGGCGAGTCCGACCGGGCGCTGGAGGTCCTCCAGTCCATCCAGCATCTGCGCGCCGAGGGCGGGATGTACTGGACGGGTTATGTCTTCGAGGGCAACCGTGCCGTCTGGCCGGAGGAACTCACCACCTGGACGGCGGGTTCGCTGCTGCTCGCGGTGGCCGCGCTCGGGGGGGACGAGGCGACCACCGCGGTGTTCGGCGGCGAGCGACTGCCGCGCGGGCTGGACCCCGACTGCTGCCGCTGAGGCGGCGCACCGGCCGTATGCGGGCCGGACCGGGCGGGGCCCGTCGGTCAGAGGCGGCGCACCCGGCCCGCGATGCCGTGGCCGATGGCCAGATAGACGACGGCGGCGAGTCCGTAACCGCAGACGACACGGGCCCATGCCTCGTCGAAGGTGAACAGGTCGTAGGACCAGCCGGCCAGCCAGCGTGCCGCGTCCTGGACGAACTCCACCAGGTCGTTGGCGCGGTTGGCGTCCAACAGGTACATCAGAATCCACAGGCCCAGGATGAAGGCCATGATGTCCGCGACGACGACGATGACCGTCGCCGCGGAGCCGCTTCCACTGCGATGACGTGAGGACATGTCCAGCGTGTTGCCTCTGCTGGGCGGGTGAAACCCGGACGGCCCCCTCCGGGTGGCGGGGGTACGGGGGCGGCGTGACGCTTCAGGCAGTCCGCCAGGGAGGTCCGCCGTGTCCGTCGAGGCCCGCACCACCACCAGCGGTCCGATCCGCCGAGTCGTGCCGGCACTGCTTCTGGCCTGCGCGTTGTTGCTGCCCGTGGCCGCGTGCGGCAGCGGCGACGACCAAGGAGGAAGGGGCGCGGACACACCGGCGGCGGTGGAGGCGACGAGTTCGGCGCGGACGCAGAAATTCGCCAAGACCCGTTTCGTCGCCAACGCCGGACTGGCGGCGGGCGCCACCTACCAGTGGATCGTCAAGCCGTATCGCGCGGGCACGTTCAAGGAGGGCGCGAGCGGCCGTAAGTTCGCCCTGATCAAGGCGGGTCTCGCGGGCGCCTTCGCCTACAACCGGCTCAAGGCGGCGGCCGAGAACGCCAAGGGGGACCCGCTGCTCGCCAAGGCGATGGGCCCGCTCGCCGCCGGGATCGCGTCGCTCAAGGGGATCGGCGCCAAGCTCGGCAAGGGGGAGGCGGGAGGCGCCGAGGTCGGGATGTTCGAGACGGTCATCAACGACGTCAAGGGCGCGGGCAGCGGTGCGGGCGCCGTCGTGAAGGACAAGGTGCCGTCGGTGACGCAGTTGAGCCGCGGCTGACCGCCGGTACGGGCCGCCCGCCCCGGCCCTCTCTTCCTCCTTCCTTCCCTCCCTCCCTTCCGGGCCCACGGCGATAACCGCTGGCCACGCGGGACTTGGCTGCCTACTGTGCGCCGTATGACGCTTCTGGGACATGACCGCTACTGCGACGAGATCGTGGGACAGACCGACCGGCTGAGGGCCGCCCTCGCCGGTGCCGATCTCTCCGTGACCGTGCCGAGCTGCCCCGACTGGACACTGGGACAGCTCGCACTCCATGTGGGCCGGGCACACCGCTGGGCGGAGACGATCGTACGGACACGGGCCGAGGAGGACATCCCCGACAACCGGGTGCCGGACTTCGATGTCCCCGGCGGTTCCGGTTCTGGTTCCGGCTCCGGTTCCGGTTCCGGTCCCGATCCGGCCGCGCTGGACGCCTGGCTGGCGGAGGGGGCGGAGAAGCTCGCCGCCACCCTGCGGGCGGTCGCTCCCGAAACCGCGGTCTGGAGCTGGGGCTGGGAGCGGAACGCCGGCTTCTGGGCCCGGCGGATGACCCATGAGACGGTGATCCACCGGGCCGACGCGGCGCTGGCGGCGGGGGTGCCGTACGAGGTCGCTCCCGAGGTCGCGGCCGACGCGATCGACGAGTGGCTCCAGTGCCTCGCCTTCGCCCAGGCCGCCGGTGACCCGGAGGCGGCCGAGCTGCGCGGCGGGGGCCGCAGCATCCATCTGCACGCGACGGATACGGCGGACGCGACCGGTACGGCGGGTACCACGGGTACGGCGACGGGCGCGGAGGGCGCCGAGTGGCTGATCGAGTTCGGTGACGACGGTTTCACCTGGCGACGCGGGCACGAGAAGGCGACGGTCGCGCTCCGCGGCCCGCTCACCGAGGTGCTGCGGGTCTTCTACCGCCGGCTGCCCGCCGACAGCGAGCTGGTCGAGGTGCTGGGCGACGCGAAGCTGCTGGACTTCTGGCTGGAGCGGGCGACGTTCGGCTGACGCGGACCGCCGCCGGCCCGGCGTTCCCGTTCGGCCGCTCTTCGTGCGGACGGCCGCCGGGCACCGGCAACGACAACGGCCCCCCGCCGCAAGGCGGGGGGCCGTCGCTGTAGCCGTGTACACGCGGTACGGGGTCAGCCGCGCTGGATGCCCGAGGTGTCCTGGAGCACACCGCGCCGCCCGTCCTGCGTCTGGGCCACCAGACCGGGACCGCGCTGCTCGACCGCGAGATACCAGGTGCCGGGCGCCAGTTCGGCGATCGGCGTCTGCGAGCCGTCCTCACCGAACAGCGGACGGGCCACCGGCACCGCGAACCAGAACGGGGCGAAGTCCCCGGCGGGTGTCGCGCCGCCCGCCGACGGCCTGCCTGCCCCGCCCCCCTGCGGCTGCCCGCCTCCGAACGGACCGGACGCCTGTCCCGGCTGTCCGCCCTGGGCGCCGTACGGCTGCTGACCCTGGGCCTGGCCCTGCGCACCGTACGGCTGCTGGCCGCCCGGGTAGCCGTACCCCTGCCCGGTGGCGCCGGGCTGACCGCCGTACGGCTGCGGGGTACGCGGCCTCGGCGCGCCGACGAGGGCGGCCTTCAGCGGGGGTACGAGCGGAGTGGCGACGGCCGCGGCGGCGAGGATCAGGGCCGCGACGAAGCCCAGGATCAGACCGCTGCCCGCGTCGATACCGTCCAGGCCGATCAGCGACCAGAGCGCCGTCCACGCCGCGAAGATCGCCAGCGCGACACCGAACTGCCCGAGGTCGAGCCCCGCGATCCTGCGCGGCTGCGGCTGCGGCAGCGCGCGGGAGGTGACGATCAGCGCCGCGGCGATGACCCCGGCCAGGTGGATGCTCATCACGGTGCCCAGCGAGTCCCAGGCGTTCGGGGCGTTGCTCGATCCGAACGCGCTGGACTCGTACAGATTGAGGAACGAGGCGATGAACAGCAACACCGCTGCTCCGATCACCACGCCGTCGCCTCGAGTGAGGGAGCGGATGTTCACGTGAGAAGTCCTTCGTTGTCGTCTCGTCGGGGCGGTCGACGCGGCCGCCGGCATACGGCGGTGCGCGGTGCGAAGCTCGGGGGCGGCTCCCTATCGTACGGATGAATGTATCGCCTGCCCGATCGGGTCGTCTGCCCGGTATCAGGCGCGGTAGCGGGCCTGTTACCCGGCTCGGTGGCAAGCTGTTACGCGGCGTGTGATTACCCGGCGCGTGATGCGATCAGAACGGCCGTCGCGCGACGGGCCACCGGGCGGCGGACTGGACGGCCGACCGGGCATTCAAGGTTACTTCGTAAGAAATCCGCTGATTCCATCCGCCATTCCCTGGGCCGCACTCTGCCGCCATTCCGCATCGGTGAGCAGGGCGGCATCGTGTGAATCGCGCATATTGCCGCATTCGATGAAGACTTTGGGAACCTTCGACAGATTCAGTCCGCCGAGGTCCTTGCGTACGTCCAGCCCCGTGCCTCCGCCCAGATAGTTGGCGGGGGCGCTGCCGGTCTCCCGTACGAAATTGCCGACGATGTGCTCGCCGAGTTCGCGCGACGGACCGACGATCGCCGTGGTGTCCGCCGCCCCGCTCTTCACCGAGGCGGGGAGGATGACATGGAATCCACGGTTTCCCGACGCCGAACCGTCGGCGTGCACGGAGATCACGGCGTCGGCCTTCGCCTTGTTGCCGATACGGGCCCGCTCATCCACGCACGGGCCGTACGGACGGTCGTTGTCGTGGGTGAGGACGACGGTCGCGCCGAGTTTCCGCAGCAGGGAACTCAGTCGGTGGGAGACGTCCAGGGTGAACGCGGCCTCGGCGTAACCGGCGTTGGTGGCGGTGCCGGTGGTGTCGCATTCCTTGCTGGTCGTTCCGATATTCACCGGTTCATTGATCTCGGCGGTGTGTTCGCGATTGCGTGGATTGTGCCCGGGGTCGATCACGACGACCTTTCCCGCGAGCGGTCCGCCGGCGGCGACGGGGGCGCCGGAGGCGTCGGGGGCGCCCGGCCGGGACGGCCCGGACGGACCGGACGGACCGATCGGGTCCGAGCCCCCGGGGACGTCGTCCTCGTTCACACCGCCTTCCGCGCCGGACGGCGGCGGTGCGGTGGAGGCACCGGGGGACGCGCCGGAGGCGGCACCGGCCGCCGCCGGGGCGGCCGGATCGCCGCCGTCGGGACCGCTCATGCCCTGCCAGACGAGCCATCCCGCCAGCGCGGCCGACACCAGCGCGCCGACCGCGACAGCGGCATCGCTCCGGCCGGAACGGCGTCGGACGGACTGCCGGCTCTCGTCGGCCCGCCGGTTCGGCTCGGGCTGGTGGCTCGGCTCGGGCTGGTGGTTCTTGTGGTACGGCACGTCGCGATGCTAATGCGAACAGTCAGAGTCCTGGTCCGGTACGGCGCAGGACGCGCAGGGAGCCCGTCCCCGGCAGTTCGGTGAAGGCGCCGGACGCGAGTGCCCGCAGATAGATGTGGTACGGCGCCCGGCCGCCGTCCGCCGGGTCGGGGAAGACATCGTGGATCACGAGCAGCCCGCCCTCGGTGAGATGCGGTGCCCAGCCCTCGTAGTCCCCGCCGGCATGCTCCTCGGTGTGGCCGCCGTCGATGAAGACGAGTCCGAGCGGCCCGCCCCAGACCTTCGCGACCTGCGGTGAACGGCCGACGACCGCGATCACCCGGTCCTCCAGACCGGCCCGGTGGAGCGTGCGCCGGAAGGTGGGGAGCGTGTCCATGATGCCGATGTCCGGGTCGACCACGGCCGGGTCGTGATACTCCCAGCCGGGCTGCTGCTCCTCGCTGCCCCGGTGGTGGTCGACGGTGACGGCGACCGTCCCCGCCTCTCGCGCGGCGGCGGCCAGCAGCAGGGTGGAGCGTCCGCAGTACGTACCGATCTCCAGGAGCGGCAGACCGAGCGCCCCGGCGTCGGCCGCCGCCGCGTACAGGGCGAGCCCTTCGTGTACGGGCATGAACCCCTTGGCGGCCCGGAAGGCGGCGAGGACGTCGGACGCGGGTTCGGTTCCGGCGGGCATGGGCGGCTCTTCTCGGTCTGACGGCTGAGGCACCGGTTCCTGCCGGAGCGCGGGCGCCATGGTGCCGTACACCCCCGGCCGTACGGGAGCCGGGGGTGCACAGGAGCGACGGAGGGGAACAGGGCCGACCCGGCGAACGACGACGGGACGGGTGACCCCCGCTCAGAAGGAGTCAGGAGGAATCAGGAGGAGTCAGGAGGAGACGGCGGCGGTGCGCTCCGGCGCGGCCTGCGCCAGCACCAGATCGACATCGACCGGCAGACCGTCGCCCGTGTACACCGCCGGGCGCGCGTGCGGCGCGTACCCCGTGGCCGTGGCCGCCAGTACATAGTTCCCGCCGGTCTGCGGCAGCAGCGCGTAGGCGCCGTTCCCGTCGCTGGTGGTGAGCCCCGCCTGCCTGCCCCCGGCGTCGATGAGTGTGACGTTCGCCCAGGCCACGGGCGTACCGTCCGGGTCCAGCACCCGTCCCCGGAAACCGCCGGATCCGGCGACGAGTGTGTGCTGCGGTCCTCGCTCGCTCTCGTCCGGAGTGGATCCCCGCGACTCCAGTGCCTCCAGTGACTCAAGCGACGCCAGGGACTTCGGTGCCAGGGACGCCGGCTTCGGCCCGTTCGCCGCCGACCGCTGCGAGGGCAGGAACGCCGCCAGCGCCAGACCGGCGACCACCGCGCCCGTGGCGATCAGGAACGAGATACGGAAGCCGTGCAGGGTGGGCAATGTCACCCCGTCCGAGACGGCCGACGTATGGGCCAGCACCATGCCGATCACCGCGCTCGACACCGATGTGCCGATGGAACGCATCAGGGTGTTCAGACCGTTGGCCGCGCCCGTCTCCGAGGGATCCACGGCGGCGATGATCAGCGCCGGGAGCGAGGAGTACGCGAGACCGATGCCCGCGCCCACGACCACCGAGATGACGATGGTCTGCCACGGCGCGCTCATCAGGCCGAGGCCCGCCCCGTATCCGATACCGATGATCAGCATGCCGAGCATCAGCGAGACCTTGGGGCCGCGCCGCGCGGAGATCCGGGCGTAGATGGGCGCCGTGAACATCATCGTCAGCCCGAGCGGCGCCACGCACAGCCCGGCCACCACCATCGACTGGCCGAGACCGTAACCGGTGGACTTGGGCAACTGGAGCAGCTGGGGCAGCACGAGCGAGATCGCGTAGAAGGCGACCCCGATCATGATCGAGGCGAGATTGGTGAGCAGCACCTCACGGCGCGCGGTGGTACGGAGATCGACCAGCGGCGCGGAACTCCTCAGCTCCATCACGCCCCACAGCAGCAGGATGACGACCGCCAGGACGAACAGCCCGACCGTGGTGGTCGAACCCCAGCCCCAGTCGCCGCCCTTGGTGATCGGCAGCAGCAGGGAGACGAGCCCCGCGGAGAGCCCGATCGCGCCGAGCCAGTCGAAGTCGCCGGTGGCCCGTACCGACGACTCGGGTACGAAGCGCAGGGTGAGCAGGATCGACAGCGCGCCGAGCCCGGCCGCGCAGAAGAACAGCGCGTGCCAGTCGGCGTTCTGCGCGACCAGGGCCGCGCCGGGCAGGGCGAGCCCGCCGCCCACGCCGATGGAGGAGCTCATCAGCGCCATCGCGGAGCCGAGGCGCTCGCGCGGCAGTTCGTCCCGCATGATGCCGATACCGAGGGGTATCGCGCCCATCGCGAAGCCCTGGAGCGCCCTGCCGACGATCATGATGACGAGATCATTGGTGAATCCGCAGATCAGCGAGCCGGTCACCATGACGGCGAGGCTGGCGAGGAGCATCCGGCGCTTGCCGAAGAGATCCCCGAGCCGGCCCATGATCGGGGTGGCGATGGCGCCGGCCAGCAGGGTCGCGGTCAGGACCCAGGTGGCGTCGGCGGGTGAGGTGTGGAGAAGTGCGGGAAGGTCCTTGATGACGGGCACGAGCAGGGTCTGCATCACCGCCACGGTGATGCCCGCGAAGGCGAGAACGGGGACGATGGCACCGCCCTCACGGGTCCGGGAAGCCTCCGGATGCTGATCGGTTGTCGGCTGTGGCATACGTGCGTCCTCCGGGCAGGAAAGAGGGAGTCGGGGCAGGGGCGTGGCGGTGGGGACGGGCGGACAGCACGGTCCGCCAAGTGGGTGCAGTGTGCAACCTTCCCCATCGCCGCGTTATTCCGGCGAACGCGGTACGAACACGGTCCGACACCGGCGCGCTTTCTTCTGACGGTTCGTCAGGTGGGGAATCCCGGCGGAGGGCCCGTGCGTCCTGCCCCTCGGGCGGAAACGTGCTCCGGCAATCCGATGTACGGCTCGCTCCCCGGCTGCGACCATGACGCGCATGGTCCGAGCCGCCGCGGATTCCGAAGCCGCCGATAACGCAGACATATCCGGGTCAACTGCCCAAAAGGGGCTAACTGGCTCCGCCCGTAACCGTGTCCGAACCTGGGCGGTGGTCCTCACCGCCTGCGCGGGACAGTTCCTCGTCGTCCTCGATGTGTCTGTGGTGAATGTCGCACTGCCGTCGATGCGCGCGGACCTCGGGCTCTCCGCCGGTGGTCTTCAGTGGGTGCTCAACGCCTATTCGATCGCTTTCGCCGGTTTTATGCTGCTCGGTGGACGGGCGGCGGATCTCTTCGGGCGCAAGCTGATGTTCCTGACGGGGCTCGGGGTGTTCACCCTCGCGTCCGTCGCGGGCGGACTCGCGCAGGAGGGCTGGCAGTTGCCGGCCGCCCGCGCCGTACAGGGCCTCGGCGCCGCCGTACTGGCGCCCGCGACGCTCGCCATCCTGACCTCGGCCGTGCCGGCCGGAGCCGCCAGGACCCGGGCCATAGGCACCTGGACGGCGGTCGGCGCGGGCGGCGGGGCGGCCGGCGGACTCATCGGCGGCGTGCTCACCGATCTGCTCTCCTGGCGATGGGTGCTGCTGATCAATGTGCCGGTCGGGGTGCTGGTCCTGGCCGGGGCCGCGGTGTGGCTGACCGAGAGCCGCAGGGATACGGGGCGGCGCCTCGATCTGCCCGGCGCGGTGCTGGTCACGGGCGGTCTGGCGGCGCTGGCGTACGGCATCGTGCAGACCGAGGAGCGGGGCTGGGGCGCGGGGGCCACCCTGCTGCCGCTGGCCGGGGGAGCGGTGCTGCTGGGGCTGTTCGTGGCGGTGGAGGCACGGACGAAGGTGCCGCTGATGCCGCTGGGGCTGTTCCGGGTACGGGCGGTGTCGGCGGCGAACACGGCGATGTTCGTCTGTAGTTCCGCGTCCTTCGCCGTCTGGTTCTTCATGACGGTCTACGCCCAGAACGTGCTGGGATACGGGCCGTTGGAGGCCGGTCTCGCGCTGGTCCCGAGCTCACTGAGCATTGTGCTCGGCTCGAAGCTCGCGCCCCGGTTGATGCCCCTGGCCGGTGCCCGGAATGTCGCGGTCATCGGGGCGCTGGTCGCGGTCGCCGGATTCGGCTGGCAGTCCCTGCTGACCCCGGACGGACCGTATCTCTCGTCGATCCTCGGCCCCGGTCTGCTGATCATGACCGGTCTGGGGCTGACGGGCACCACGCTGGCGGCGCTGGCCACGGGCGGCGCGGAGCCCGGTGACGCCGGTCTGGTCTCGGGCCTGGTCAACACCTCGCGGACGATGGGCGGGGCGCTCGGTCTCGCCGTGCTGTCCACGGTGGCCGCGTCCCGTACGGCGGGCGGTACGAGTCCGCAGGCGCTGACGGAGGGATACGCGCTGGCGTTCAGGACGGGCGGCGCGGTGGTGCTGGCGGGGGCTCTGCTGATGGTGCTGTGGCTGCCGCGCGGCTCCTCGGACGGGTGACCGGCTGACCGGCGAGGGGGCGGTCCGGGGCTCCGGGGGCTCCGTGGATCAGAGCCAGCCCTGGCGGCGGGCGGCGCGTACCGCCTCCATGCGGTTGCGTGTGCCGGTCTTGCCGATGGCCGACGAGAGATAGTTCCGTACGGTCGACTCGGAGAGATGGAGCCTGGCCGCGATGTCGGCGACGGTCGCGCCGTCCACGGAGGCGTTCAGCACCTCACGCTCGCGCGCGGTGAGCGGGTTCGGGCCCGCGCTCAGGGCCGCCGCCGCCAGCGCGGGATCGATGACGGTCTCGCCGGTCAGCACCTTGCGGATCGCCGCGGCGAGTTCGTCCACCGGTCCGTCCTTGACCAGGAAGCCCGCCGCTCCCGCCTCCATGGCCCGGCGCAGATAGCCGGGCCGGCCGAAGGTGGTCAGGATCAGCACCCGGCAGTCGGGCACCTCGTCCCGCAGCAGCGCGGCGGCGTCGAGACCGCTGATACCGGGCAGTTCGATGTCCAGCAGCGCCACATCGGGACGCGAGAGCAGCGCGGTGTCCACGATGGCGTCGCCGGTGGCCACCTGGGCGACCACCTCGATGTCCGGCTCCATACCGAGCAGCAGCGCGAGGGCCCCGCGCAACATGCCCTGGTCCTCGGCGAGAAGGACGCGTACGGACGTGGCCGGCCTGTGGTCCCGGGGCATCTCTGTCATCTGCACAGGGTAGGGCGGCGAGACCGGCCCGCCCCGGACGCGGAAGTCCGCGACCTGGCGAGGCGCGCACGAGCGCGCGCCGGTCAGACGTGTGCCGTCCGGACGTGCGTCGGTCACACGCGCGCCGCTCAGACGTGCGCCGTCGAGGCGTCCACCGGCAGGAGGGCGGTCACCCGGAAGCCCTGTCGCGCCCCTGGCCCGGAGCCTTCCGCCGTACCGTCCGCCGGGGTGCTCGCCGGGCCCGTTTCGAGGGACCCGCCCGCCGCCGCGAGCCGTTCGGTGAGGCCCTTGAGCCCCGTACCGCCGCCAGCGCTCGCCCCGGCACCGACGCCGGCCACGGCACCGACGCCGTCGTCCGTGACCGTCAGTCCGACCTGTTCGGGCGTGCCGTCCACGGTGATCGTGCAGCGGGTCGCGGCACTGTGCCGTACGGCGTTGGTGACGGCTTCCCGTACCACCCAGCCGAGCAGCACCTCCGCCCACGGCTCCAGCGGCGGCCCGGACCGCCGTATCACCGGTTCGATCCCGGCGGCCGTCAGCGCCGAGCGCGCCCGGTCCAGATCCGTGGCGAGGCTGCCCTCGCGGTAACCGGTGACGGCCTCCCGGATCTCGGTCAGGGCCTGTCTCCCGACGGACTCGATGTCGGAGACCTGGGTCAGGGCCGCGTCCGGATCGTCCGGCGTCAGCCTGCGCGCGGCCTCCGCCTTGACCACGATCACGGACAGCGTGTGGCCGAGCAGATCGTGCAGATCGCGGGAGAACCGCAGCCGCTCGCGTTCCACCGCCGAGCGCGCCAGCTCCTGGCGGGTGGCGCGCAGTTCCCCCACCGTCTCGGCGAGGGTGAGGATCGCCGCGGTCACCATCATCGAGATGAACGTGCCGTACGCGACCCCGATCGCGCCCCAGCCGTCGTGGTACGCGCCGACGGCCCCCGCGACGGCGCTCAGCGGAAGACCCACCCAGGCGAGAGCGCGCCCGCGCACCACGGTGCCGCAGGCCAGCCCGAAGAGCGGGAAGAACAGCAGCCAGCTCCCGCCGTAGAGACCGCCGAGCCCGAAGGTCATCAGTCCCATCCCGGCGAGCGACCACCAGATGACATGGCTGCGCCGCTTTCCCGGGACGAAGGCCGTGAACACGACGGAGACATAGAGGGAGTTGAAGACCAGCAGACCGATCCCGCCCAGCCAGGGGTTCGGGGTCCTGCCCTGGACGAGATTGGAGAAGGACCCCAGACCGAGGAGCAGCCAGGGCAGCATCGCGTAACCGCTGGGCGGCCCCGGTCTCCCGCGGCCCGGTTCGCCGCCGTCCCTGCTCCGGCTCGGCCGCCGGTTCCGGTCCTTGTCCCGGGTCTTCCACGTCATGTCGTTCGTCCGTGTCATGCCGATGACGCTACGGAAGACGGCCGCCCCTCCGGCAGACGCGGATGTACGGAGTCGCCCGGTACAAATGTCACGGCGGGGACGCCCCGACAGAGCGCGGACCCCTCAACAGAGCGCGCACGCCTCAACAGAGCGCCGATACCCCGACGGAGCGCGGACGCCCCCACAGGAAGAGGCCGCCGCGTCCGTGCCGCGACGGCCTCCCGTGGTGTGTGTACCGGCCCTGAACTCAGGCCGCGTTGCTGTGTTCCCCCTCCGCCGAGCGGCGGTGGCGGCCGTGGGCCGGGGACATCGAGTCCTCCGTGGAGGCCTCGCCACCTCGGTGCTTTCCGAAGTGGCTGATGTCATCCCGATCGGCGGCCGTCGCCTGCGGGCGCTCCTGGGTCGTGTTGCTTCGGGCTTCGGACATGTGGGAAGTCACCCCGTCGTGATCGCTTCTTGTTGTGGCGCAGGGGCCCCGGCTTTTCCTGTACCGCCCCGACGAAGTGGCGGTCACCGTTCCACATCACAGTCCCCGACAAATGCCCGGTCGGTACGGCTGCGCAGCCCCGGAAGAAAGTCTATCCAGGTACCCCACGCCCGGTGAGAGGCGCCTGCTGCAAGGGGACCGGCCTGCACATCACAGGAGTTCGCGGGGGTGCGAACGGTTCCCCCGCCGGGGATTCCGTTTGTGTGAGTTGTGTGAGCACCGGTGGCCCCGGGACCGTCACGGAGTTCACGGCCGTCCCGGACGTCAGTGGTGCCGTAGGTCTCACCTCCGCCGACGGCTCCAACGGCGCGCTGGATCCGGCCGGTTCCGCCGGGGCCGCCAGCCGGGCCACTCCGCACGGCACCTCACTCGTCGCGTACGGCAGCCGCAGCACACCGTCCCGGGTCCAGAACCCCGTTCCCGCCAGCCACCCCGCGGGCGGGGGCAGTTGATGAATCCGACGGCCCATCGGACGCCACACCCCGAGCCCGCTGCCCGCCGCGCCGTCGATGCGCAGCGCCACCGCGCAGCTCTCCGGCATCAGCACCTGCCCCGGCTGTACGGCGAACGGTGTCACCGCGTGGTCCGCGAGCCGCAGACACTCGGGGAAGCGCACCGGACGCAGACTGCCCAGTACGCCCCAGCCCAGCCGGTCGTGACCCGGTGCGTCCGAGCGGATCAGCAGCAGTCCGCTGTCGGCGTCCGCCAGCAGCAGCCGGTCGTTGCTCTCCTCGGTGATCTGGAGCAGTGGCGTCGCCTCGCCACCGCGCCCCAGATCGACGGCGACGGCCTTCACCACGCCGTCCCTCTCCCGGTCCAGGGCCAGTATCCGCCCCGTGCGGTCGAGCCAGACGCCGCCCGAGCAGTAGCCCGCGATCTCGGCCACCGGCTCGGGTCCGAACGCGCCGCCCGCCACCAGCCAGACCGTGGTGGAGTGCTCGCCGGGCGCCAGGGCGTACGCGCTCCTGCCGTCCGGAGGCGGCGGAAGCAGGGTCAGCCGGTCGCAGCCGAGCGCGCCCAACGGCAGTTGACCCGTGGCCGGTCCGGTCGGATAGAGCAGCGAGAAGTCGTGCCGGTCCGCGACCCGGCGGCGGATGAGCACCCGTCCGTCGGCCATGGGCAGGACATCGGAGTCGGGTTCCTCGGGCTGGTCGAGGGGGAGGGGTACGGCGTAGGGCTCGGGTCCGTCGAGGGTCCAGCGCTCCGGGAACCAGGCGTCGCCGCGCCCGTCCCCGCCGGTCCCGCCGTCCCCGGCGTTCCCACCCCCGCCCTCGCCCCCGTCGCCCCGCCCGTTCCCGCTTCCGCCCCCGCTTCCGCCCCTGCTTCCGCTTCCGAGCGTCAGTCGCGCCGCGTAGGTCCCGTCCGCCGTGATCGCGAACCCCGTACGCCGTAGCGCTCCGTCCTCCGCAGCCGTCTCGATGGCACAGGCCGTCATCGGTTCGTCACCTCCGGCGACGAAGCTAGTTTTCGCACTTCCTGCCGAACAACACGACGTCGACCACTTCACACATATGGGTGGCCATGGCGGGATTTGCCGGAGCGTGTGGGGGTGGGTGTGCTGACGGGAGGAGGGGGTGTTTAAAGTAAGGCATACCTAAGTCGGCGTCCGGCCGACGCCCGACCGGCGTCCCGAACCCGTACGCAGGCCTCGAATCCGCACGCCCGGCGTGCACCCAGCACTTCCCAGGAGCATCCAGATGTCCATACGACGCCGTGGCTCGGCCGCCGTGGTCGCACTCGCCGCCGCGCTCTCCCTCGCGGCCTGCGGCAGCGGCGGCGACTCCTCCGACAGCGGTTCCGCCGCCTCCGACGACGGAGGGAAGAAGGCCGCGGTCGCCACGGGCGGCAAGGACTTCGCCGACGCGGCCACGAAGACGGCCACATACGGGACCGACGCCGGGCCGGGTCAGTTCCCGCGCACGATCACACACGCCATGGGCACGACGGAGCTGAAGGCCCGGCCCGAGCGGGTCGTGGTCCTGGACGTCGGCGAGTTCGACAACGTCGTGTCGCTCGGCGTCAAGCCCGTCGGCTACGCCCCCACCGAGGGCGACGAGGCCATCCCGAGCTATCTGAAGCAGGGCGCGGGCGACCCCGAGAACGTCGGCACGATCAACAATCTCAACCTTGAGGCGATCGCCGGGCTCAAGCCCGATCTGATCCTCGGCAGCCAGCTGCGCGCGGCCGACAAGTACAAGGAGCTGTCGCGGATCGCTCCCACGGTCTTCTCCATCCGGCCGGGCTTCACCTGGAAGGAGAACTACCTCCTCAACGCGCAGGCGCTGGACCGTACCGCCGAGGCGAAGGCGGCCCTCGCCGCGTACGACAAGAAGGCGGCGGCCCTCGGCGCGGACCTCGGCCAGGACAAGCCGACCGTCTCGATGGTGCGCTACATGCCGGACAAGCTGCGGCTGTACGCGAAGGCGTCCTTCATCGGCACGATCCTCGACGACATCGGCCTGCCGCGCCCCGAGAACCAGCGGATCAACGATCTCGCCGTGGAGATCAGCCCGGAGAAGATCGACGACGCCGACGCCGACTGGATCTTCACCGGGGTGTACGGCGACCCGAAGAAGACCCAGCGGGACACCGCGCGCTCCAACCCCCTCTGGAAGAACCTCAAGGCGGTCAAGGCCGGCCAGGCCAAGGACGTCAAGGACGAGACCTGGTACCTGGGCCTGGGCGTGACGGCGGCCGACCTGGTGCTCGACGATCTCCGCGGCTACCTGGTCAAGTAGCGCGCCGCCCCGGGACCCTGGGGTACGGAGGCACCCCCTCCGCTGCCTCGGGGACCTGGGGCACGGAGGTATCTCCTCCACCGGACTCCCCGGGCTGATCCACGAGCTGATCCACGAAGACCGGCCGGACAGGGCCCGGCCGTCATGAGCTGTTCCGGTCATGGCCGGTGGGGCACGTGGGACAGGTAGCCTTTGCTCCGTGCCCTCCGTGCCCCGCCTGTCCGAAGTGATCGCCACGCTCGACGCCCTCTGGCCCCCCGAACGGGCCGAGCGCTGGGACGCCGTCGGTACGGTCTGCGGAGATCCCGACGCGACGGTGACCCGGGTCCTCTTCGCGGTCGACCCCGTCCACGAGATCGCCGAAGAGGCCGTGAAGCTGGGCGCCGAGCTGATCGTCACCCACCACCCGCTCTATCTGCGCGGTACGTCGACGGTCGCGGCCTCCACCTTCAAGGGCCGTGTCGTGCACACCCTCATCAAGCACGACATCGCGCTGCATGTGGCCCACACCAACGCCGACACCGCCGACCCCGGAGTCTCCGACGCCCTCGCGGGCGCGCTGGACCTGCGGATCGTCGGGCCCCTCGTACCGGACCCGACGGATCCGGCGGGACGGCGCGGACTCGGCCGGATCTGCGAGCTGGACCGTCCCGCCACCCTCCGGGACCTCGCCGCGCGCGTCGCGCACCGGCTGCCCGCCACCGCGCAGGGCGTACGGCTGGCGGGCGACCCGGAGGCCCTCGTCCGTACGGTCGCGGTCAGCGGCGGCTCGGGCGACGGTCTCTTCGACCAGGTCAGAGCGGTGGGTGTGGACGCGTTCCTCACCGCGGATCTGCGTCACCACCCCGCCTCCGAGGCCACACAGCACTCACCGCTGGGACTGATCGACGCCGCGCACTGGGCCACCGAGTGGCCCTGGTGCGAGCAGGCCGCCGCCCAGCTCGACGAGATCTCCGACCGCCATGGCTGGGACCTGCGGGTCCATGTCTCGAAGACGGTCACCGACCCCTGGTCCGCCCACCACGATTCTTCAGGAGCCCCCAACTGAACGCCGCGCCCGCCGACCAGATCCGACTTCTCGACGTCCAGGCCCTGGACGTACGACTGTCGCAGCTCGCCCACAAGCGCAGCTCGCTGCCCGAGCACGCCGAGATCGAGTCGCTCACCAAGGACCTCGCCCAGCTCCGTGACCTGCTGGTCGCGGCGACGACCGAGGAGAGCGACACCGCCCGCGAGCAGACCAAGGCGGAGCAGGACGTCGACCAGGTGCGCCAGCGTGCCGTACGCGACCAGCAGCGGCTGGACTCCGGCGCGGTCACCTCGCCCAAGGACCTGGAGAACCTCCAGCGGGAGATCGTCTCGCTCGCCAAGCGCCAGGGCGATCTGGAGGATGTCGTCCTTGAGGTCATGGAGCGCCGTGAGTCCGCGCAGGAGCGGGTCGCCGAGCTGACGGAACGTGTCTCCTCCGTCCAGGCCAAGGCCGATGACGCCGCCACGCGCCGCGACGGAGCGCTGGAGGAGTTCGACGGCCAGACCGCGGCCGTGACCAAGGAGCGCGAGATCATCGCCGCGTCGGTGCCGGCCGATCTGCTCAAGCTGTACGAGAAGCTCCGCGTCCAGCAGGGCGGGGTGGGCGCCGCCCGGCTCTTCCGGCGCCGCTGCGAGGGCTGCCAGCTCGAACTGAACATCACCGAGGTCAACGAGGTCAGGGCGGCGGCGCCGGACACCGTGCTGCGGTGCGAGAACTGCCGCCGGATCCTGGTCCGTACGTCCGAATCGGGTCTGTGATGGCGAAGTTCGTCGTGGAGGCCGACGGCGGTTCCCGGGGCAACCCGGGCCCTGCCGGTTACGGCGCGGTCGTCCTGGACCCGGTGACGGGCGAGACGCTCGCGGAGGCCGCCGAGTACATCGGGGTCGCGACGAACAACGTCGCCGAGTACAAGGGGCTGATCGCGGGCCTGAAGGCGGCGAAGGCACTGGACCCGGCCGCGTCGGTGCGGGTCCGTATGGACTCCAAGCTCGTCGTCGAGCAGATGTCGGGGCGCTGGAAGATCAAGCACCCGGACATGAAGCCGCTGGCGGCGGAGGCCGGGCGGATCCTGCCCACGGGACAGGTCACCTACGAGTGGATCCCGCGCGAGCGGAACAAGCACGCGGACCGGCTGGCCAACGAGGCGATGGACGCGGGCAAGAAGGGCAAGCGGTGGGAGCCGTCGGCGTCCACGGCGGACCTGGACACGGGGGCGGCGCGCAACGCGTCACGCGGCGGCGCGGGTGCGGGTGCGGGTGCGGGTCCGTCCGGCCGGGGGCCGGGCCGTACCGCCGGCGGCGCGGCCGCCACCACGTCCGCGTCCGCTCGTACGCCGGCTCGTACGTCCGCGCCTTCCGGGCCGGCGGGTGACGCGGCGGCGGGCGCGGCGAAGGCGCGGGCGGCGCTCGCGGGTGGCCGCGCGTCCGGAGCCGGGGGCACGGCGGCTCCGGCGTACGAAGAGCCCGCCGACGAGCCGCTCACGACGGCGAACCTGAAGACGTCCGAGGCGCGGAAGCCGGCCTCGGGGACCTCCGGCGGGTCGGGTACGAGCGGGTCGGGCGCGAGCGGGTCGGGCGCGCAGGGCGTTTCCACGACCGCGGCCCCGACGGTCGGCTGGGGCCCCTCCGCCGATCTCGGCACTCCCGCCACCTTCGTCCTGCTGCGGCACGGCGAGACCGCCCTCACGCCCGAGAAGCGCTTCTCCGGCAGTGGCGGCGGCGACCCCGAACTCTCCGCGATTGGCCACCGTCAGGCCGAGGCCGTCGCCACGGCGCTGGCCGCGCGCGGCACCGTCCAGGACATCGTCTCCTCACCGCTCAGGCGCTGCCGTGAGACGGCGGCGGCCGTCGCCTCCCGGCTCGGGCTGGACGTCACGGTCGAAGAGGGCCTGCGCGAGACGGACTTCGGCGCGTGGGAGGGGCTGAGCTTCGCCGAGGTACGGGAGCGCTACCCCGACGACCTCAGCGCCTGGCTCGCCTCACCCGCCGTCGCGCCGACGGGCGGCGGCGAGAGCTTCGCGACGGTCGGCCGCCGGGTCAGGGCGGCCCGTGACCGGCTGCTCGACCGGTACCAGGGGCGGACGGTCCTGCTCGTCACGCATGTCACCCCGGTGAAGACGCTGATCCGACTGGCGCTCGGCGCACCGCCCGAGTCGCTGTTCCGGATGGAGCTGTCGGCGGCGTCGCTGTCGGCGGTGGCGTACTACGCGGACGGCAACGCGTCGGTCCGGCTGCTGAACGACACGTCCCATCTGCGCTGACCGCTGACCGCTGACCGCGGCCCGGGGACGGGCGGCGGGTAGCGGGGGCTCTCCGGCGGGGGCCCGGACCGCCGCGCTCAGACCGCCGTGCGCCCTGCTCGGACCGCCGCGCTCAGACCGCCGTGCGCAGCGCCGAGGCCTCACGGGCCAGCGACTCGACCCGCCCCCAGTCCTTCGCCGCGAGCGCGTCCGGCGGAAGCATCCACGTACCGCCGACGCAGCCCACGTTCCGCAGGGCGAGATACGCAGGCGCCTTCGCGGCGGTGATCCCGCCCGTCGGGCAGAAGCGTGCCTGGGGGAGCGGGCCGGCGAGGGAGGCGAGATAGGCGGTGCCGCCCGCGGCCTCGGCGGGGAAGAACTTCATCTCGGTCACTCCGCGTTCGAGCAGCGCCACCACCTCCGAGACCGTCGAGACCCCGGGCAGGAACGGCACCCCCGAGTCCCGCAGCGCGTTCAGCAGCGTGTCCGTCCACCCGGGGCTGACCAGGAAGCGCGCGCCCGCCGTCACCGAGTCGGTCACGGCCCCGGCCGTGAGAACCGTCCCGGCACCGACCACCGCGTCCGGCACCTCGGCGGCGATCGCACGGATCGCGGCAGGCGCGGCGGGGGTCCGCAGCGTCACCTCGATCGCGGGCAGCCCACCCGCGACCAGGGCACGGGCGAGGGGCACGGCGTCGGCGGCGTCCTCGATGACGACGACAGGGATGACGGGAGCGAGGTCGAGCACGGAGGTCATGGCGCCATCCTGCCGTGCGCCGGCCATCCTCCGCAATGAACGTTGCACCCCACGCAACGCGCCTGCGACGACGCGGGCGGGACGCGCGCTGCGGGAACGGGTGACCCGATGCCCGAGCGACCTGGTCGTCGGGCGCAGGGCGGTCGCGTCGGCCGTCCGCCAGCCCACGGATCCTGCGGCTCCGTTGAGCCGTGCCCGGTTACGGCGGCCGAGTGCCCCGGTCGTCGGGCGCCGAACGGCCGCGCCCGCCCGGCGGCTCGCTGATCCGGCGGCCCGGGGGCCGGAGGCCGACCGCCCGCCGGCCCGCCTCCCCGCTCGTCGGCTCCGCGCTGCCGCTGTCCGGCGCGGGCCCTCGCGGTTTCCGCCGGGGGCGGTGTCGTCAGTGGATTTCCGTGACCACCACATCCAGCGCCCATGGCCGGTCGGCCCGCGACGGGGCCGTCGCTTCCACCACGTATCCGAGCTGCCGGAGCGTCTCCACCAGGGCCGCGGGGTTCTTCGGGCGGGCGCCCGCGGTGAGCAGGTCCCGTACGAGCCGGCCCTTGGTCGCCTTGTTGAAGTGGCTCACCACCGACCGCTTCTCCACCCCGGTCACGGGATCGGTCCGCGCGTGCAGCACCCGTACCCGCGCGGTGCGGCCCGCCAGTTCGCCGTTCGGCTGCCACGCCGCCGCGTACGCCGAGGAGCGGAGATCCAGTACGGTCCCGCCGTCGGCCGCCTCCGGCAGTACGGACTCCATCCGCGCGCGCCAGTACGCGCCCAGCGCGCCGAGCCCCGGCAGCTTGACCCCCATCGAGCAGCGGTACGGGGGGATACGGTCGCCCACCCGTACCGCGCCCCAGAGCCCGGAGAAGACCAGCAGCGACTTCCCGGCCCTACGGCGCGCGGCGGTGTCGAGCGTGGCCAGGTCCAGCGCGTCGTACAGCACGCCGGTGTAGATCTCCCCGGCCGGACGGGTACCGGCCGTCCGCAGCACCGCGTTCTTCGCGATCTCGCCCCGCAGGCCTTCGCTCAGACCTAGCACCTCGCGCGCCTTCTCCTCATCGGCCGCGCACAGTTCGACGAGTTCGTCCAGCACGGCGCTCCTGGCCCCGGTGAGCCCAGGCAGCGACAGGGACTCCAGCTTCAGCGGAGCCCCGCGCCCGGAAGCGGACTTGCCTTCCGACGGCGGCAGCAGGACGAGCACGTGACTTCTCCTCGGGGATGCGGGACGCGGGGGTGCGGGGGGCAACGGGGTACGGGGTACGGCCCCCGCGCCAGGGTAGGCGACGCCCGCTTACACGCGTTCGGCCCCCGCCACCGGTGAGGGCGTCGGTCCCGTCAGGACACCGAGCGCCCCCGCGCCTGGGCCCGCGCCGCCGCATCCGCCGGCGCCCTCGTGACCAGCTCCGGCCGGTCGGCGTGGAAACGGATCACCCGCGCCCGCCCTTCCCCGCCCAGCGGCCGTACGAACGTGACGGGCGCGGTCAGCTCCACCCGTACCGTCGTCTGGCCGCCCACCACGAGGTCCAGGATCCCGTCGTCGGCGGGGTCGTACTGGATCAGCTTGCCGTCCGGGTACCGCCGTTCGACCCGTACGGAGGCGATCCGGTCCGCGTCGATCCGCAGATCGAGGAGCGTGCCGTAACGGATCCTCAACGAGCCGTCCGCGCCCACCACATGAGGCCGTGTCACACAGCCCGCGTGCAGCGCCAGCACCATCAGCACGGTGTAGACGTCGAGCACGAGCAGGATCCGGTGGACCAGCGGCCAGGGGATCAGCAGCGCCAGCATCACCGTCTCCACCACGGCCACGAAGAGCAGTCCGTACATCATCGCCGTCTGCGGACCGGTGTACGGGACGGGCTGATCGCCCTCCCGTACGCCGTGTGTGCGGCGTACGGCCCACCGGGCCAGGCTGCCCATGGACCGTATGTTCTGGGTGACGATTCCGCGCCAGGCGATGCCTCTCATGCCGATTCCCCGTCCTGTGTCGGTTCCCGCGCGGGTTCGCGCGTTCGTTCCCGCGCCCGTCGCATGAGCGTCTCGATCATCAGCTGTACGACCCGGCCCTGCGCCGGCGGGAAGTCGGCGAGCAGGGCGTCCCGGAACCCGGTGGCGACCGCCGGCTCCTCCCGCTCGTCCGCCGCCGTCATACCGGCCAGCAGCTCATCGGGCACGACGCCCGCCAGTTCGGCGGCGAGGGGCTCGATCCGGGGGTCGTCGGGCGGGGTGTCGGCGAGTTCGTCGAGCCGCCGGTAGAGACCGAGGACATGGGTGCTCCGCGTCAGCGGGCGCAGCGCGTCGTAGAGACGGTCGCTGCCTTCCGATGTGTCGAACAGGGTCAGCAGTTCCCGGTCCTTGCCCGCCATCGGGGAGTCGGTGACGGGAAGGGATCCCAGCAGCCGGGCCAGGGCGGGGGACACCGGCTCCTCGGCCGTCGCCGGCCGCCGCATCAGCTCGGCGAGTCTCTCGCGCCGGGCCCGTATCCCGGCCTCCTGACGGGCCAGATCGGCGTCCAGCTCACCGAGGACCTCGATGAACTCGCGCCCCTGGTCGTCGGCGATGACATCCCGTACCTCGTCCAGCCCGAGCCCCACCTCGGTCAGCCGCCGGATCCGGGCGAGGAGCACGGCGTCCCGCACCGAGTAGTCGCGGTAGCCGTTGGCGCGCCGCGCGGGCTCGGGCAGCAGGCCGAGGTGGTGGTAGTGCCGTACCGCCCGTGGGGTCACCCCGACGAGGGCGGCGATCTCTCCGATCCGCATGAACCCAGTAGAGACCCTGACGCTGCGGCAAGGTCAAGGAGCCCGTCCCCCCACCGGCCGCGATACGGTCCGGCCCGCACGGACGGGTAAGATGACCTTTACGGCAGACGAGCCGGGCGGACGGCCGCGTGGGGGTTCTTGTGGACCTCCCCGAGGAACGTCCGGACTCCACACGGCAGGGTGGTGGGTAACGCCCACCCGGGGCGACCCGCGGGACAGTGCCACAGAAAACAGACCGCCGGGGACCTCGGTCCCCGGTAAGGGTGAAACGGTGGTGTAAGAGACCACCAGTGCCCAGGGTGACCTGGGCAGCTAGGTAAACCCCACCCGGAGCAAGGTCAAGAGGGGCCACCGAAAGGCGGCCCTGCGCGGACGATCGAGGGCTGCCCGCCCGAGTCCGCGGGTAGACCGCACGAGGCCGGCGGCAACGCCGGCCCTAGATGGATGGCCGTCTCCCGGCCGACCGCGAGGTCGGCCGGCGACAAAATCCGGCGTACAGCCCGACTCGTCTGTCGCGTAGACGGAAGGTTGCCCCTGATCTGGGAAAACACCAGGTCAGGGGCCTCTTTCATCATCGGAGTGATCCTCAAGACTGCTCACTCTTCGTGACTGATTCCGGGTGTTTCTGGCTGCTGTGTGGCGATCGTGTGGCGCTGAACGGCCCGCCCGACGCGTCACTGGGGCAGGAGTCTGAGCGCGAGTGCAACCAAGCGCATCGTCCCTTGGTGTCGGCACTTATGCGACTGGAGTACGAGTTTCAAGATCCGAAGCGGACGCTACGCTACTTCTTGGCCTGGCGGCCACGATGATTGCCGTGGGCGGCGCCGTAGGCATAGCAGCGCACGAGTCGATACCCGAAGCTAGAGATGGGGCCAGGACGGAGACGTCCGGTAATGATCGGGTCAGTTTGTCGCAGGACCAAATCGATGCTCTGATCGCGGCGGCCGTGCGCGGGGGAATGACGCCGACCGAGGCCCGTACATACGTCATTGAGGGCGCCGCCGGGAAGGCCGGAACTCAAGAGGCTCAGAGTGGTGGAGAGCGCAGCCTGTTGCACCTTGACGAGGACGACGACGGGAAGATTGGCGACGACCTGGTGGACATGATCCCTGGGGCCCCCGAACTGCCTCCGGTCTTCGCGCCCTTTCCGGGCAGTAACGATGGTGTGAAGCCACCGAGTGGTGGAGCGTTGCCGCCTGGTCCGGCAGGGCCGTGTGACCCTACCGGCGATTTCCCCGCCTGCACGCCCGAGCCCGACCCTTCCCAGGCGCCCATGCCGTTCCCTGCTCCTGAGCCGTTCCCTGTTCCTGAGCCGTTCCCCGCCCCCGAGCCGGTACCTCTCCCCGAGCCCGTACCGACGGGCGAGCCGGTTTCGGACCAACCGCAGGGCCAGGAAGCCGTCGTCGTGAGTTAACGAATGTTGTGCGCGGGATGATGACGAAGGACGCGGATATTCTGGGAGCGGAATGTGCCCATGAATGCGCCCGCCTCCCCCGAAGGCTTCTCCGGCTGATACTGCTCCGGAGGACGCCTCTTCGGGGAATGCGGGCGCGGGTGGTCTTGCTGTGGATCTGTTCTGCGCCGGTTCAGACCAGCAGTTGAGCGATCAGCTTCCGCAGGGGGGCTTCCAGCTCCAGATTGTTGCCCCGTTGGATGCCTTGGATGTATTCGCTCGCCGCGACGAGTTGGGAGAAGCGGCCGGCGGGGGAATCGAGTACGGACCCGAAGCAGTGCCAGACCTTTTTGGCGACTTCGGGAACGGTGAGGCTGGAGACGTAGAGGGTGGCTGCGTCGTATCCGGTGGGGGCCAGTCCCCAGCGTTCCCAGTCGATGATGGACAGTTCGGGGCCGACGAGGTTGGACCACTGGATGTCAGCGTGTGCTGTTGTCCATTCGGGCACCTGTGTCTGCACGTCGGCTCGGATGAACTGCGGCATGGCCCAGTGGAGTCGTTGCTGACGTACGGCCACTCGGTCGGTGGGTACCGATGAGACGACGGCCAGGGCGCGGCGCAGTGATGCCCACCAACTGTCCGGCAGATCAAGCACTTCCGGCGGCAAGGGGCCTTTGCTTACGGGTTCGCCCTTGAGGCGGTCATAGAGTTCGGCCCGGTAGGCGTAGATGCCGTCGTTCCATTCATGTACGCCGCGCAGTCCGGGCCGTGGGACGCCGTGCGGGATCAGCTTCTCGGCCATTTCCGGGCCGTCCCACGAGGACGTGGCGACCTTGTCTGCGGGCACGGCTGCCAGGCGGAGCCAGAGGCGGTCTTTCGCGGGCTTGCTGAGGGTTTTGCCTTCCCAGCCCCATGTCTCGGCGGGCTCCGCTGTGACGAAGAGGGCGCTCGCGGCTGTGCGGTGCGCGCGGCGCATCCGCTCGGCTGTGGCGTCATCAGGTGCGGAAGGCATCGGTGATTCTCCGGAGATCGTTGGTGTCGAGTGAATGTCCCAGGGCCCCTTGGGCGGCCTCGGACCAGTGCTTTGCTGTACTTGCCGACAGTAAAACCCTGGTGACGCCGGGGGCGGACGCCACGGTGCCGAGGATGATGCGCAGCGGGGTGGCTCCGGGCAGTAGTTCGTCCGCGACGGGGGGCGTGATGATGTCGGTCAGTTCGCCGCCGTGGAGCGGAGCGGACGCGTAGACGTCGAGGCCGGCCGACCGGGCGTCGATCAGTACTCCATATCCGTCGACCGCGTCCGCGAGGGGGCCGAGTTGAACGAGGGACAAGGGGAGCTGGATGGCTCGGAGCCTGTGAGCGGCTCCGCCCGCCGAGCGGGCCAGGTCAACGAGTTCTTCCACGGTCAGTGATCCGTCGTGCAGGGCGGACCAGGTGGCCACCCCGTACCCCTTGATCAGCCCTCGGTTGCAGCATTCTTCCAGTGCGCCGAAGGCCCTCAGGATGCGGTCCGCCAGGCGTATCGGGGAGGGGCCGCCGTGTTCGGGGTTGTGAAGGAACACGACGTCGGGCGTGCGGCCCAGGGCCTCCTTGCTGCGGGCGACCTGCCATCGCACGTACTGGGGGGCGAGACTGTGGCCCTGGCCAGCTTCGGAATGGGTGAGGACTCGCCTGCGTACCGCTTCGTCCTGCTGCGGTTCGGACAGGAAGCCCACCTTGGTCGAGAGCCGGACGCCCCGATGCGTCTTCAGGACGGGGGCCAGGAGGGCCTCGTCCTTTCCGTGGTGGTAGTTGGGCGCGGTGTCGATCCAGTACACCCCGCTCCGAATGGCGGCTTCGGCGGCTTCCGGTACGCCACGCGCCCGGTAGGTGCCCATCCCGAGGGCGGCGGTCACCAGATGCTCCCGGCCGAGACGACTTGCCCCTTCACCAGCTCGGTGATGATGCTTGCGGCCTGCGTCAGGGAGAGGCCGGTTCCGTAGACCAGATCGCGGAGCTGGTATCTCCCCGGGCCGGTCAGGCGGTCCAGCAGTGGCCGGGCGGCGGGGGCGAAGGTCCACGTCTCGCCGCCCGCTGTCAGTACGGCGTTGCCGTTCTCGTCCGACGCCAGCGTGTGCCGCGTGGTGAGCATCTCCACCGTCACGTTGGCATCAGCCGCTACTTCGGACACGAACGGAAGGGACGGCCGCAGCCTGACACGCTCTGTGGCGTCGCGGTGCTCGGCGTACCGGTCGATCAGGTTTCCGCTCTCCAACTCCTTGGCCAGCAGACCGCGGAGGGCACCCACGAATTCCTGTTTGTCCGCCTGGGTGCCGAATCGGGGGAGGTCGGCACGCACGATCTCTTCGGTCCGAAGTTTCTCCGACAGCCAGATCAGCAGATCGGCTCCGGTCGTCGTGGTGAGCCCACACGTCAGGTGCAGGGAGCGTTCGCCTTCGGAGGCCGCGACGCTGTGCCACCATCCGCGCGTCAGGTAGAGCATGTCGCCGGGCGTCAGAACGAACTCATCGACTGGCTTCTCCGGAGGCACCTCCGGTTCCGCGACGTCCTGGTGCATCGGAGAGATGCGGGTCGGACCGTACACCTTCCAGCGCTTGGCGCCCGAGATCTGGACGACCACGACGTCGTGGTCGTCCCAGTGCACGCCGAAGCCCTCGCGCCCCGTCCAGGACGCGTACGCATTCACTTGCACCTGGGTGCGCAGGGCCGCCTCAAGAGCGCTCGCGAGGTAGCGCACGCCGTCGTGCAGCTCATCGATCGCGTCGATGACCAGGGTGGCGCCGTTGGTGAGCTGGTCATGCAGGGCGGCCGGGTGAAGCCGCTGCCACACCGTGCTGCGCCGGGTGACCAAAGGAGCGGTGTAGGCGTCCTGAGGGATGACTTCTCCGTCGGCGGAGAGGCGAAGTCGAGGAGGCTCAAGGCGGTGGCGGGCGAGTAAGTCGTTGAGGTCGTCCCAACCGAGACGGTCCCAGCCCATGAGGGCGGAGAGATCGTCATCCGCGCCGGGAAGGACACGATGGGTGCGGCCGAACGCCTCGGTGAGGAAGTCCTCACCGAGGCGGGCGACGACCGCAGATGTGCGAGCGGTCATGATGTGAGTCCTCGTCAGTCGTTGCCGTCGGACTTGCCGGCGGTGGTGTCGGACGGGGTCGACATCCTGGCGCGAGCGGCAGTCACCTTCGCGCGGGCCACCAGAAGGCCGCCCCCGCTCGGGGCGGGGTTGGCCTGTGTTTCGTTCTCCATCTCGATCTCCTCACTCGTGATGTTTTCCGGCTCGGGGCGGTTCCCCGCGCCGGTGGGACCCGCCCCCACCGGGGAGTGGCCGGGGACGGGGGATCTCCCGGCGGTCGACCGTGGTGGGGGCGGGAATTGCCCATCCCCGCGTGGACGCGGCGAGGATGGAATCTGTGGGATTCGTTGCGGAGCTTGGCGAGCCCCTACTTCTTTTTCTTGTCCGCCTTCTTGGCCTTCTTCTCCGCGTCGTCAGCCGCGCGCCGCTCTGCGCGATTACCCTGCTTGTTGGGAAGAACCGACCTCTTCGACTTGTCGCTGCGGACTGACATTCCGTCCGTAGCGCCGCCAACGCTCCCCGCCTTGCGTTTGAACCGCGACAACTCGTCCTGCTCCTTTACCGCTTGGGGAGATGGGAATATGCGCTCTGTCGAAATCTGGTCGTTCGAGAATGGACCCTCAAGCCTGGTTCAGGACGGGTTACGAACCGGTGTACCGTGACGGACTTTTCCATCAGCCACGGTCCACGGGTCTCGAAGAAGAGCAGCTTGTGCCCATGCAGTCCAACAGACCTCATATTGCCGATCTCGTGATACCGCTCTTGGATGAGCAGGAGATCACCGATCGCGACCTCATGAGGACCGACGAGCGCGGCATAAGTATCCGGCGGAGGCTGGGGGCGAACGTCTCTCGACGGATAGCGTATGTACATCAGTTTCTCCAGATGCTGATCACGAGCACGAAACCGAGAGCCAATACGGTGGCGATGTAGGCGATTTGCTCGTTCCTGGGACTCACGCCAATGCCGTCAGTTGCATCCTTAGACGTTCGTGAAGAAGGGGACTGCCGAGGTGATCAAGTGGGAACCAACGCACATGTCCTGTCTTCTCCATGGAGGGCAGGACTGCACCGGAGTGTGCGTAGTAGAGATATCGAAAGCCGTATCGCTTCCGTGGCTCGCCCTCCGGATCATCCGCCGCCAACACCTCGATCAGAAGTGGACCGTCGGCAGCCGGAGGCGTCCACACATCGCAGACCCCGTAGTTTTCCCTCAGTACGCGAATCGCCGTGTCGCTGAGAGACATATCCGAGTCGTTCGGGGAGTCCTCGGTGAAACCCCACCTCTTCCCGTGCCAGAGGGCAAGTGCTCGTTGCTGCTCATCTACGAGTACTGCTCCGGCCCTTACCGAAGGACACCTTCCATGGTGAGAACAGCGGCCGAGACGGGAGTGATCGAGCAAGGCATCGAAAAGCGGCATCAAAGCTGCTGTTTCGTCGGGATGATGATGCAGGTAGCCGTTGATCTCTTTGGCGATGGAACTCTCCCCAACGCTCATCGCCATGCCTCGCTTTTGCGACGAGATTCCGGGTTGAGTACGGTGAAGTGTCTTCCTTGTCGGCCTGTCATGTTCTTTCCCTGCCAGGCGACATCACGTGACGGTCGGAATTCTCGACGAGGAGCTCGGCCCAGACCCGCTTACCCCATCGGTACACATCCGTGTCCCAGCGGTAGGCACAAGCGTCGATGAGGAGCATCCCCCGGCCGGCCTCTGCGTCACTGCTGGGCTCTCGGACGACGGGCGCAGTACGGGAGTTGTCGCTTACGGCAATGCGTACGCGGCCTTCAGCGGTGCGGTTGATACTCACCCGCATCAGGTGGCATCCGCTGTGCCGTGCGGCGTTCGAGGCGAGTTCGGAGACGATGAGCACCCCCGCGTCAACGAGGTTGCCGAGTCCCCAAGCGTTCAGGGCCGCGCTGATCAGCAGGCGAGCGCGGCCCGCAGACACAACCTCGCAGGGGAGCGTCTCGCTATAGCCGGGAGTGCCGATCGCGGTGGGTCTGGTCGCAGTCATGGTCACGGGGTCTTCCCTCCGGAGTGGTCGAACATCTGGCCCTGACGAGGCAGAGCCGTTGTTCTCCTCCATGCCGCAGAGCGGGGAGCCTTGGGGGATGTGGCCAACTCGGCGGCAGCGGCGTCAACTTCGGGATGGGGGACAGCCCTGGTTGATTCCGTGTCTTGACCGTACGGTCGATCCCAACGCAATAGGACTGACTGCGAGTACGTGTTAGATAGCTGTGTGCACTCAGGGGAGTCCATGACCGCCAAGGCGCCCGCACGGCGACGTGCGGCCACAGGCACCATCGCCGGATTTGTGCTGCGCCTGGCCAGGGAGAGCATCCCTCGCACCCAAGCAGGGCTGGCCGAGGTGCTGGAAATCGATCTCGCCACTGTCCAAGGCTGGGAGACAGGACGTCGCCCCTTGGCCAACATGAAGGCGGGGGCGCTCCTCAACCTGCGGCGTCGGATACTGGCGCTCGGAGCCGATGCGTCTGTCGTCGGGCTCTTGGATGCCGCTATGGATGCAGACCAAATCGTCGGGGTGGCTACGGTCGCCCCGGATCTGGTCCGGGGTCACCCACTTGCGCAGTGGGTGCACACGCGAGACACGGCACACATGATCGCGTGGGCTGTCAACGGCACCACTCCGCCGTCTCTCGCCCATCGCCCAGCCCAGCCCCGTCGTGGACCTGTCGCGGCTGCGCCGCTCCTCCTGGCCCAAGACCGTGAGGCGTTCTTCTCCCATCTGAGAAGCGCGGCTGAGGCGGCGGTGCGGTCAGGCGGGGACGGAGTCCTACTGCATCGTCAAGCGCTCTACCTCAGCTCTTATGACAAGAGTCCAGAAGCCACGTCGTGGACGGCCTCCGCTCTCCACGCCCGCCGTGGAACCCTCGCCGCGAGAGGCTGGACGCCCCATTGGGCGGAAGCTCGCTCAACCGCTACAGCGCTGGCGCGACTCGGTGATCCGCAGCCTTTGCTTGACTTCATCGATCGCGCCATGGCTGACGACGATGCGGCCGAGGCGGCGAACCTGAACTACTGGGCGTACTGGCTAGGAGCGCTTCCCGAGCCACAGGTTGATGACGGCTTCATGCGCGACCGTGACCTGTCGGGCTGGGACCCGGTCACGTTGATGCGTTGCCTGGTGAAGGGACTGCACCAAGCGCCTGGGTACGTTGACCTGTATGTCCATTCTCTCTGGGCATTGATGACAGCTCACACATGGCTCCCGCTGGCATCGCCGGCCGTCGCTGGCCAGCTCGCCGAGCAGGTGACCCGACTGCTCGACGGAGGGCGAATCTCCTCACGATCACGTCGGGAACTCAGTGCCGTGCGTTACGTTCTACGCGAGAATCGCAAGTGGCAGACCGGAGGGCATCATGGCGGACGACACCGACCAGGCGAGGGGCACCGCGGGATTCCTGCTGGAGATGGGGATGCTCAAGCGAGCCAAGAGAAGCGGGTGGTGGATCGCTGGCGTCAAGGACCCTGAGACCATCGCCGAGCACAGCTTCCGGACCGGCATCATCGGCGCCGTCCTCGCCATGATGGAAGGCGCGGACCCGGCGAAGGTGGCTCTTCTCGCGCTGTTCCACGACACTCAGGAGACCCGCGTCAGCGACATCCCTCACATCGGTCGGCGCTACCTGGAAGCAGCTTCGAACGAGAAGGTCACCGCAGACCAGGTGTCGGCCGCGCACCCGGCTGTACAGGCCGGTGTGCAGAGTGTTGTCGAAGAGTACGAGAACGGCGATTCGCTCGAAGTCATCGTCGCCCACGACGCCGACAAGCTGGAATGCCTTGTCCAGGCTGTGGAATACCGTGAACAAGGCTATTCGAATGTTCAGAACTGGATTGACAGCAGCCTCGCGAAGCTCAAGACCGCTTCCGCGCAGGCCCTCGCTGAGGCGGCTCTGAACATGACCTCGGTCGAATGGCAGAAGACCTACCTCCGCTGACCGCCGCCTGCGCGCTCCCCGGCCCGCGAAGCCGCCCCGCTCCTGCTGATGGGGGCGGGGCGCTCGCATTTGCTATGCGGCCTGTTTTTCTGCCGAGGCGTACCCGTCCACGTAGACAAGCCCATTCAGATGGGCTGCGATCTTCCCAACACCGCGCTCGCAGCGGTAGCGCACAGTCCGGTCCGTCACCCCTTGAAGAGCACCCGCCTCTTTGTCGTGCAGGTCGGCGCCGTAACGCAGAACAAGAGCTTGGCGCTCGCCTAGAGACAGAGGGGTGGTCGCCCAACCTCGCCGGATGTCGGCGAGGTGGGCGAACAGGGTGTCCGAAGCGCGCTTGTCGACCGTGCCCTTCGGCATGTCCGCCGCAACGCCTTCTACAAGACGTTCAAGCGGGCGCTTGCCGTGGCTGGACTCCCCGAGGACTTCCGCTTCCATGACTTGAGGCACAGCTTCGCCTCACACGCCCTGGACCAAGGCGTCGCCGAGTCCACGGTGCAGATCTACATGGGCCACGCCTCGCCGGACGAACTGCGCGAGGTCTACCGGCATCAGGTGAAGGGTGCCGCAGCGCGAGACAGGAAGGCCCTTGAGACAGTTTTCTTCGAGGAGACTGAGGATGTTGAGATCCCCGCTGAGGTGTTCGAGGATGGAGAGGCCGCCACCTAGAAGTGGCGGCGCCACCCCTCTTCGCCAGGGGTGTGGCGATGGCGTGGCGATCGGCTTCTTCCGAACCACGTTTCCGCAGGTGAAGACCTGTATGTGCACCCTTTCCGGCGTACAGCCCGACTCGTCTGCCGCCACCTGTGGCTTTTCCTGGGATAGGGCCTCCGGCCCCCGAGGGGCCTCGCGTTTTCCGGACAGGCGTTTGACCGTCCATTTCACGCGCACGCTCGTTCTTCAGGGCGCCGAAGAATCATTCGGCCATGGCGTTCTCGAATCAGATCCCGGTGCGAACTCGGCCGACATGCAGTCGCTTCCGCGGTCGGAGGGAAATATCGCGCGGACCGAAAGGTTCGTGTTCTTTTCCGCGCTGCTGATCGCCCTGGATATCCGAACTCGTGCTTGCTCGCCGGCGGGGATCTTTCGTTGTCCCAGGCCGCGTGTTGGCTTCAATGCCCCAGGCAGCGTGTGGTTGTATCGCGACAGCCAATCGCGGTCATTCGAGCAGGTCAAGCCTTCGATGCCGGGTGATGGCGGACATCTGCTCCACAGTGGGGAATACGTTTCATGACAGATGACAACGAAAATGCGCGTGCGGGACGATCGCGCGGGAAATTGAGCAGGCGACGCCTTGTCCAAGGGACAGCGGGCACCTTCGGTGCCGCTCTGGCATCCGCCGGCATCTATAAGATGATCGACACCATTGCAAAACCACCGGACCGGCCCGCTGCCGCCGACAGTGCGCCCATCCAGGAACAATACATCCTGCAGAACGAGCAGGTGGTCATGGTCAATGGCACGGGCGTGAAGAGCAGCAAAGGAACGATTGCGGTCCGAGTGCCGGCCATGCACGATCATGTCGTTACCGCAAGGCTGAATGTGTCGGCGAATGCCAAGGAGTTGCAGGAGGCGCAGCACCACCTGGAGTCCGTCCTCCTGGATCTGGAACGCCGATTTCCGCCCACTCCCACCGGAGTGGCCACCATGGTGGCCTGGGGACTTCCCTACTTCCACCAGTACATTCCCACCCTGCGCAAGGCATCGGGCTTCTTCAAGGCGGGAACGCCTTACCCAGCGTATCTGCCGGTCGATGTGGTGACCTCCAAGACGGAGGGCCATACCGTCTACGCGCTCCAGGAGGCCAGGACGTTCCCCAGCGACGAGCCCCCGCCCGGCTTCGGACCGGTCCGCCTGGAACAGAACGACGTGGCCGTGCTGCTCCGCAGTGACTCGCTCGCCAATATCCTGGCGGCCTCCGACGCCCTCTTCGGGCCTGGAGACAACCGGGCGGGCAGCCTGTTCAAGGTGACGAGTATCCGCCAGGGATTCTCCGGGGGCGGTTTCTACGGGCAACAGGGCCTGCCGAGCAAGCTGGCGCTGGCAGCCGATATCCCCGGTGCACAGTCGATTCCCCGGCAGGCGCAGGGCTTCCTCGGCTTCGCCACCACCCTGGATTCGAATATGGGACCCGGCACCATCGCCAATCTGGAGACCCTGCCCGGCCTCACCGATCAGTGGCCCGACGGGTACTTCAAACAGGGGACCACCATGCATCTCTCGCATCTGTTCCAGAATCTGGTGACCTGGTACGAACAGAACTTCCCCCAGTACGGGGATCGCGTCCAGGCGATGCTCCATCCCGGACTCTCGCCCGCGCCGGGCACACTCGCCCTCCAGCCGGCGGGGCAAAGCGAGGCCGAAGTGGCGGAAGGGGTCAAGCGGTACCACTCCTACGGCCACACCGGGAGCATGTCGCAGGTGGACAGCACCACATCGCCGATGACCAGCAACTACGGGAAGGCCTACCCCACGGGGACGACCATCCCCGTGCGCGGCGATTTCGCCACGCTGGACAATCCGTTCCACTACACGTCCGATCCGACGGCAGACCACTACAGCGAGAAGCCGGCGGCCGGGTTGCACTTCGTTCAGTTCCAGCCGACGATCTCGCTCTTCAATCTCGTTCGGCTCTCGATGGACGGCCACTATCCCGATATGACGCTCCCCGTCGAACCGCGCAGCCCCCACGCCGGCATCAACTCGGTCCTGAACACGACCCACCGGCAGAACTATCTGGTTCCACCACGCCGCCATCGCTCCTTCCCGCTCGCCGAGTTCCTTGTCTGACACGCGCCGCGCGCCGGGTCCTCAGGGCTGTTCGGGCCGCCTCCCTCCGGTGCGTGGGGGTGGCGGGCAGCCGTGACCAACCCTCGATGCCGCCGGGTGAGCAGGGGGCTGCGGTCCGCTCGCAGCTACTGGAGCGGGATCCGGTGGCGGAAGCTGCTGCGGTTCGGACCGTTCCACTGGCGGGATCTCGCTCCCTGGCGCGCGGTCCGGGTGACTGCCGGTGTGGTGGTGCCGCTCGTGGCCGGGGCGGCCGGCGGGCATCTCGACTACGGTGCTTTCGCGTCGCTGGGAGCGCTGCCGGCCGGGTTCACATCCTTTCAGGGCGTGACCCGCAGCCGGGTGACGGCCGTGGCGCTGGCCAGCGCCGGCATGGCCGTGTCCACCTTCGTCGGCGGGGCCACCGCCGCGGCCGCGCCGTGGATGCTGGTACTCGTCGTCATCGTCTGGGGGTACCTCGTCGGGCTGGCCGTGTGTCTCGGACCGCGGCTGAGCGTGGCAGCCATCCAATGGTCCGTCGCGCTGCTGATCGCGGTCGGCCTTCCACTCGGGCCGAGGGAGGCCGCGCTGAGAGCCGGTCTGGTACTCGCCGGGGGATTGTTCCAAGGCATTCTCGTCGCCCTTTCCTGGGCATTCCGGCGAGGCGACCGGGAGCGCGCGGCGCTGGCCGAGTCCTACCGGCTCCTCGGGGCGTACGCCTCCCGGTTGGCTGCCGGGCACTTCGAGCCGCCGCCGGCGACGCCCTTCCCGGCCGCCGCGGCGCTGGCCGACCCCAACCCGCTGCTGCCCGTGACCGTACGGCTGAACCAACTCGGCCTGCTCGAACAGGCCGAGCGCATCCGCACCTCGCTGGCGGCGCTGGCCGAGGGCGCCGCCGACGACCTCTCGGGGGCCGTGTCCGATTCCGCCGCCGCCGCCCGCGCGCTGGACCTCGTCGCGGACACACTGAGCTCCGGACACGCCGACCGTGTCAAGCGGGTCGGCGAGCTGCGCCAGTACGTGACGGAGCTGGGTGTTCACTCCGGCACACGGTCGCACTGGGCCGCCGAGGCGCTCTTCGGGCAACTCCGTGCCGTCACCGGAGACCTGGCCCGCCTCGACTCGCCGGCGGGGCGCGGCCCCGAGGGCGACAGGAGGAGAAGAACCGTCGTACCGACCGCGCAGGACGACATCGGATGGACCGCGCTCACCCTGCGCGCCAACCTCACCCCCGCCGGCGAGACCGGACGTCACGCGGTGCGGCTGGCCGTGGTCGCCGGGCTCGCCGAAGTGCTCGTCCAGGCCACCGGCCTGTTCGAGGGCCGGTGGGTGGTTCTGACGATCTTCCTGGTGCTCAAGCCCGACTACACCTCCACGGTGTACCGCAGCACCCAACGCGTGATCGGCACACTGGCCGGGGCCGGCGTCGGCGCGGCGGCGGCCTGGGCGGCCCACCCCGCTCCAGGCTGGCTGATCACCGCCGCCGCGCTCACCGTCGCGGCCGCCTATGCCCTGTTCGAAGTGAACTACCTGCTCTACAGCGGCTTCCTCACCGCCTACGTCGTGATCCTCCTGGACATCCTCGGCTTCCCGGCGGAGACCACCGCCATGGCCCGCCTCGTCGACACCGCGATCGGAGGGGCGATCGCGCTCGTCGCCTACTCCGTGTGGCCGACCTGGGAGGGCCTCACCGCCCAGGAGAAGTTCGCCCGGCTCGCCGAGGCCAATGGCAGGTACGCCACCGCCCTGCTGCGCCAGTTGGCCCACCCCGGAACGTACGGACCGGCACAGCTGCGCGCCCTGCAAGCCGCCGCCCGCCGCGCGCGCACCGATGCCGAGGCCTCCACGGCGCGCCTGGCCGACGAGCCCCCGCATCCCCCGCTGACTCCCACCGTCGCCGTGACATTCATCGCCGCGGTGACCAGGCTGGCCCACTGCGAACTCGCCCTGCACGCCGTCGTCCCGCCGCACGGGCCGGCCGCCGGCAAGGGCGGTGCGACGGCCGGTACCGATGTGGGCCGGCTCGACTCCATGGCCTCCGCTTTCAGCACCACGATGAACTCCCTCGCCGAAGCGCTCAGAACCCTGGAGCCACTCGGTCCGCTTCCCTCGCTCCACCGGCTCCGGACCGAGCCGCGTCACCGGACCAGCCTCGACCCGCGTCTCCCGCTCGTCATGGACAACCTGGCGGACGCCGCCGATACGCTGACGGACGTCCTGCGCCGGGCTCTCGCCCCAACCTGACCGGGCGCGCGGCCGGCACGGCAACCGCGTCCGCCGGTACCGTCCGTCATCGACCGGGCGGCGTCCCACGGCGTGCCGGTGGGCCCGGAAGGGAGTTCCTTCCGGGCCCACCTGGCTTCTTCCGGGCCCGTCCGTGGTCAGGGGCGCGGGGGGTGTGTCAGCGGATCGCCGTGCCGAAGGCCTTGCCCGCGGCGGGGAGGCCGTTCTGGCCGGGCTGGTAGGTCGTCGCCGTTCCGCCGGTGCCGCTGGTCGTGTTCGACCACGGCAGGGCGTGGACGGCGCCGTAGGCGGACGGTCCGTTGGGCATGCCGATGTACAGGTGGGTGCCGGTGGCGTTGAGATGGTTGCCGACGAGCTGGGACGCGCCCAGGGCGCCGGGCAGGCCGCTGGTGTTGCCGGCCTCGATCCAGAAGTCGGCGTCACCTGGAGCGCCGAGGAGCGGGAACGTCTGTACCGCGCCCGCGTCCGTCGCCGTACCGAGGTCCTCGCCGGGCAGGCCGACCGCCAGTCGCAGGGTGGCGGCGGTGCCCACCGCGCCGGGCGCGGTGTTGACGGCGGCCACCTGGGCGCCGAAGTGGTCGTTGGGCTCGGGGTCGCCGGACACGCCGTCGATGTCCTGGTGGATGTCGCCGAACTGGGTGATCGCGCCCGCGGCGGTGACGCGGACGATGACCACACGGCCCGCGTCGTCATTGGCGGAGGTGCCGACCTGGAGGGCCTCGCCTGGCGAGCCGACGGCCACGATCGAGTCGGTCGCGGCCGCGGCGCCCGACGGACGGTACGCGATCATCGACAGGGACTCGCCGAACCGGTCGTCGGCCTCGGCCGAGCCGCTGAAGCCGTCGGTGTCCTGGCTGATGTGCGGGAAGGGGGTCGGGATGCCGTCCGCGCTCAGTCTGTGCTGGAAGACATGTGTCATGCCCGCGCCCGCCAGCTCGCCGATGGCCTCGCCCGGGGCACCGATCGCGATGTGGTTCGGCGAGCCCGCGACGGAGGCGCCGAACCGGTCGTTCGCCTCGATGCCGCCCGAGACACCCGGCTTGTCCTGGTGGATGGAGACATTGGTGGTGCCGCGCAGATAGAAGGCCATGCCCGCGTTGGCGAAGCCGTCGAGGTCCTCGTTGGGCACGCCGATCAGCAGATACGGCTCACCGGCGGCGGTCTGCCCGGCGGCCAGCGAGTCGCCCATCCGGTCCCCGGCCTCGGACGCCGAGGCGAGCATGGAGGCCGTACCGCTGCCCTGGACGAGCTCCAGCGGGGCGGCGCCCGTGGTCAGGCCGCCGCGCGCACCGTAGAGCACCGATGTCATACCGGCGTCGGCCTCGGTACCGATGTCGTCGGCGGGAACACCGACGACCAGGTCGCCGCATCCGTCCTCGTTGTGGTCGAACACCGCCAGATCGCTGCCGAACCCGTCACCGGCCTCGGAGCCGCCCGGCACGGTACCGAGGTCCTGGGTGACCTCGAAGGTCCCCTTGCCCCCGCCGTAGACGATCCGTACCAGCCCGGCGTTCGCGTCGCCGCCGACGGTCGCCTTGGGGTCGCCGACGGCGATGTCCTCGACACCGTCACAGTTGAAGTCGGTGGGGCGGGCGGTGGTGACGGTGGCGGTGACCCAGGCGGCCAGATCGTCGGTACGGGCGGCGACCGCGCCGGTGCGGGTCTCCTTCTCGCCGAAGCAACCGCCCTGCCAGGAGCGGCTGTTGACACCGACCAGCTGGGCCGTGCCATTGGTCTCGCGGAGCAGCGGACCGCCGGTGTCGCCCTTGCAGAGCGCGGCGTTCACCCCGGTGACGGCGATGTCGTCGGCCCCGGCCGTGTCCACCGTGAACGCGGCGGTGTGCACCGCGTCCGGTACCCACTCGGTACTGGTACGGCCGAACCCGGCGGCCTTCAGCTGCTCGCCCGCGGTGACGGCGGTGGCCGACAGGGCGACCGGGGTGATCCCGGTGGCGGGCCTGGCGAGCCGGGCCAGTACGACATCACGCCCGGCGCGCGGCACCAGCTCCACGATCTCGCCGGTCTTCCCGGAGACCGTGGCGGTGGTCCTGAGAGCGGGTTTGCCCGCGGCGGCCGTGGCGGTTTCGGGGTCGGTGGCGAAGCAGCTCGCGGCGGTGAGGATCCACTGCGCGTCGACGAGGGAGCCGGTGCAGGCGCGGGCGGTCTCGTCGGCGCCGATGGCCAGACGGGCGGTGAAGGCGTAGCCCCCGGCGGGAGCGGCGTCACCGGAGACGGCATGGGCCGGGGCGGCCACGAGGGCACCCGCGGCGGCGACGGCGGCCAGAAGGACGGCGGTCGCGGCGGTTCTGGGACGTACAGAGGTCACGTTTCTCGATTCCTTGAGGCTGGGCGGCGCGGCAGGGTCAGCCGGTGACGCGGATCTCGACGAGCACGGATCTGGCCCCGCCGACGGTGCCCTCGCCCACGCTCTCGAAGCCGCCCCTGGCGACGTCGACGGTGGTGGTGGTGCCGTTGGCGGTCAGGTCGGCGCTGATGGGGTGCTCGGCGGTCTCCAGGGCGAAGACGCGCGGCAGTTCGAGCGTGAGGTATCCGGTCCTGGCGGTGGCCCGGAAGCAGTAGTTGTCCTTGCGGCCGACCGCGGCGTCCCCGACGGTGTAGACCTTGATCTGATCGGGCGTGGTGTCGCACTCCACGAGCAGGACGCGTCCGTCGCCCCTCTTCAGTTCGATGCCCTCGGTCGCCAGGACATCGGCGGCACCGGGGTAGGTGTAGTCCTCCACCGCGACCGGCGGTAGGTCGGCCGCCGCTTGTGAAACGCCGGCCGCCGTTCGCGGGGCGGCGGAGTCATCGGCGGCGGCGAGTGGAATTCCGATGACCGCGGCGAGAGCGCCGAGGACCCCGGAAATCAAAAGGCTACGGGTGCGGAAAGCCATCCCGCACTCCTTTCTGACATGGCGCCTGCATATATGAGGGCCGTTGTCCATCGAGTAATGAAAGTGAAAAGGCGAAACCGAAACTTAACCTCCCTGTTGACTGGTCGTCAATGTGATTTAACCCTTCAACTCCCGTCAACTCCATGACAGTTGACGGTATGTGACGACAAGTCATGGACTGTCGGACGATCAGTGGCGCATTCCGCTCATAGTGCCGTCGGCCGGATATCCGATTCACCCGAAAGATCGTGAGCGTTATGCTCACTTCTCCGATATTTGGCGACCGGTGATATGTGTCGCCGATGACGAGACAGGTGTCCTGTGAATCGAAGAATGAACGGGCGGGATATGCCCGGGAAAGCGTCGCGCGTGCTGCGCGCGGCGGCATTGGGCCTGCTGCCCTTCGCCCTCACCGTCGGTCTGCTGGGCTCCGCGCCCGCCACGGCCGGTGAACTCCCCCGGGAAACGGCGCGGATCGCCGCTCTCGCGGAGGTGACCGCGACCGACCGCGGTCAGGTCGTCGACTTCTGGAAGGAGGGCGGTCCTGGCGTCAAGGCCGCCGCCGAGGCGGCGCTGACGGGCAGTGACGCCGATGTGCAGACGTTCCTGGCGGCCGTGGACGATCTGTCCTTCCAGGACGAGCGGGTGAGCGCCGCCCAGCTCGCCTCGGTGGGCGGTACGGAACTGCTGACGGCTGCCCGTACGGCCCTCACGGGAACCCAGGAGGACCTGGAGATCTTCCTGAGCTGGGGCTGGGAGGCTCCGATGGAGCAGGATGACCGGGTGCGGGCGGCCCAGGTCATCGACGCGGGCGGGCCGAACGTGCAGGACGCCGGGCGGGCCGCGCTGAACGGCTCGTCGGACGACGTCAGGGCGTTCCTGCGGGAGGGCCAGTACGTCCAGCGCGAGCAGGACGAGCGGGTGCGGCTCGTCCAGGTCATCAGTGTGGGCGGTACCAATGTGCGGGCCGCCGGCCGTATCGCGCTGAGCGGCGGTGCCGCGGACATCCGGGAGTTCCTGGAGGTCGGGCAGTTCGTCGCCCGTGCCAAGGACCAGGAGCACGCCACGGTCGCGCAGCTCGCCGAGCAGGCGAAGGAGGCGGGCCGGCAGGCGGCCGAGGAGACCGCGGCGGCCAAGGCGGAGTCCGCGAAGGCGGTCGAGGCGGCGCGGCTCGCCAAGGAGGCGGCGCTGAGGGCCGCTTCGGAGGCCGAGGCGGCCAAGGACGACACGGACAAGGCGGCGCGCGCCGCGGGCCGGGCCGCGAAGGCGGCGTCACAGGCCGCCGCTTCGGCGCAGCAGGCGATCGACGCGTCGCGCGCGGCGAACAACTCGGCGCGGGTGGCGGCGAACGCGGCCTCGCAGGCGGCCGCCGCCGCGGCGGGTGCCTCGCAGGCGGCGTCACGTGCGCGGAGTGCCGCCGCGGACGCGGCGGTGGACGCGGGTAACGCGGCCGCGGCGCGGACGGCGGCCGAGAACGCCCGTACCGCCGCCAAGGGCGCGGGACTCGCCGCCGACGCGGCCGATCAGGCGGCGGTGGCGGCCGACGCGGCCGGTGACGCGGCGCGTTCGGCCGCGGGCGCGGGTGCGAACGCGAACCTCGCCGCCGACGCGGCGGTCGAGGCGAGCAACTACGCGGGTCAGTCCAGCGCCGCCGCCGCGGAGGCGCGTGCCGCCGCGGCGGCGACCAGGCGTCATGCCGCCGAGGCGAACCGGGCCGCGTCGGCCGCGGAGGCGCTGGCGCGCAAGGCGGCCACGGCGGCACGTGAGGCGCGGGACGCCGCCCGCTCGGCCGCCACGCACGCGAACAACGCGGCGCAGGCCGCCGATGACGCGGCCGAGCACGCCGGTGACGCGGCGCAGGCCGCGGCGCGGTCCACCGCGCACGCCAACGCGGCCACCGAGGCCGCCAACGCCGCGAGTACCGCCGTGGCCACGGCGCAGAAGGTCTACACACTCGCCCGCGAGGTGGAGGCCGAGGAACTTCTCGGGCGTACCAACGCGGGTATGGAGCGCGCCCGGGACCAGAAGGAGGCCGACAACGCCCGCACCGCCGGGCTGACCGGGCTGGAACAGGCCGTACGGGACCGGGACACGGAGCGGGAGCGGCTGGTGGCCGAGGCCGCCGAACCCGGGGCCGATCTCGCGGACATCGCCGGGCAGGGCCGCGAGCTGGCGGTGCTGGCGATGAAGAACGGCACCGCGTGGGGCCGCGGCGCCGCCGAGGCCGCGCTGGGCGGCCCGGACGAGGTCGTCATCGACTATCTGCGCAACGGCTGGGAGACGGCCGGGCAGCAGGACGACCGGTCCTATGTCGAGCGCCTCGCCGAGGAGAGCGAGGTCGCGGAGGTCCGCGGCGCGGCCGAGACCGCGCTCGACGGTGACGCCGCCACGGTCACCGCGTTCATCGGTGACGGCCAGTACCGGGCGGGTGCCCAGGGCATGCGGGTGGCCATCGCCCAGGTCCTCTCCGGCACCGGACCGGACGCGGCCGGACCGGAACTGACCGAAGCGGGCCGGGCGGCCCTGGACAGCGGTGATCCGAAGAAGTACAGCGCGTTCCTGACCGGTACGCAGTTCACCACCCGGACCCAGGACGAGCGTGTCAGAGCCGCCCAGCTGATCTCCTCCGCCGGTCCTGAGGTGCGGTCGGCGGCGCGGATCGCGCTGGAGGGCTCGCCGCGGACGCTGCACGCCTTCATCGTCTCGGGCCAGTACACGGCACAGCGCAAGGACCATCTCACCGCCACCCACGTGGCCCAGGTCCAGAAACTCATCGCGGACGCCGCGAAGGTCGCGGCCACCGCCCAGCAGAACGCCGCCACCGCCCAGAAGGTCGCGGCCACCGCCCGCAAGGCGGCCGCCGAGGCCGACGAATGGGCGAGGAAGGCGAACGCCTCGGCGACCCAGGCCCAGGGATACGCCGACCAGGCCCTCCAGCACGCCAGGGACGCCGAAGCCTCCGCGGCCAGCGCCGCCGCCTCCGCCAGGACCGCCCGCGACGCCGCAGACAGCGCCAACATCGCCGCCGACGACGCGGCGAGGTCGGCGGCGGACGCCACGCTGTCCTCGGAGATGGCCCAGGCGTCGGCGTCCAGCGCGTGGTACTCCGCCGACCAGGCACGCCAGTCCGCGCTCGACGCCGGCAAGGACGCCGAAGCGGCGCTCGCGGCGGCCACCGAGGCGTTCACCATCGCCGTCACCAAGCAGCGGGAGGAGGAGGAAGCACGCCGCAAGGCCGCCGTCGAGGCCAAACAGAAAGCCGAGAACGACCCGGGAGCACGCGCCCGCGAGATGTACCGCTGCGGCCAGGCCTACATCCCCTGCGACCCGCAGGGCTTCGCCCGCTGGTGCCAGCACAACGAGATCTACTGCGACATCCTCTCCATGGGCGACGAGTTCGGCGACGCCATGGACGAACTGTGGGGCGTCACCAAGGAACTCACCGGCCTCGGTGAACTCGAAGCCTGCCTCGACAACAAGGACTTCGACTCCTGCTCGGGCCTGGCCACCGATGTGCTCATCGGCGCCAAGCTCAAAGCCCTCGACAGGGCGTTCGACAGCCTGAAGCTGCTGAAGCGAGGCTGCAAGATCCTCAGCAAGTCGGCCGTCAGCGGCACGTCGGCCGTCGGCGGACCGGCCGCCAGGTCCACGGCGGTGTCCGGGTCCACGGCGGTGGGCGGGTCCGTGGTGGCCCTGGCCGCGGACGTTCCCTGCGTCGAGCACAATGTCCCCGGCTTTCCCCGGGACAAGTCCAAGATCACCAATGGCCCGGGTGACTGCAAGGCGTGCGCCGAGCAGATCCGGGACAGCCTCGGCGGCGGTGAGATCATCCGGTTCGAGAAGCCCGGCAACTTCTTCGGTGACTACCGCGAGCAGTACAACACCTGGGACCACCACTACGTCGTGGTGCGCGACGGCCGGGTCTATGACGCCTTCACGCCCAAGGGCGGTGAGACCATCGCCAAGTACAAGTCCGAGTGGTTGTACGGCGACATAATCAACTTCGGATTCTGAGGCGGCGGATGGACGACAAGGATCTCAGGGAACTCATCGGGAAGGTCCGGGACAGGCCGGGACTCTACGGTCTCGACGGCACCTACTACCCGACCGTCACCTTTCTCGTGGGGCTCGACATGGGCCGCTCGGGCCGCTTGCTGGACGGGTTCACCGAGTGGCTCCTCAGGAGAAAGGGCGAGGAGTCGAGCCTGGGCTGGCAGTCGCTCACCCTTGAGGAGGCGTTCCCGGATGCCGGGATCCGGCACTGGGGCGCGCTGGCCAAGGACCAGCAACAGCTCGCCGTCGACCGCCTCTTCTCCCTGCTGCTCGGCTTCCTGGACGAACGGGACAGCGCGTAGCGGAGGGCGGTGAAGACGCCGGCAACGGAACCGGACGAAGGGAGGGCGCCGCCGGTGATTCCGGCGGCGCCCTCCCGCGTGCGGCACCTCACGGCGTCAACTCGGCAGGTGTTCCGAGTGCTTCAGCGCTCCGGGTGCTCCGGCCTCCGGCCGGTCACGGTCGCGGTCGCCGCCGTGTCCCCGCTCGCCCTCGCCTGTGCGGACGGGTCGCAGGATCCGTGACATGCCGACCGCGACCACGCAGAAGGCCACCGGGAGGAAGAAGGTGAGGTTCAGCGGGATGAAGCGGGTGAGCGGGCCGATGACGGCGGGGCCGGCGAGCATACCGAGATAGCCGAGGCCCGCGACCCGGGAGACATTGGTTCCCGCGGCGTCCTGGTCGGCGTGGCCCGCGGCGCTGAAGAGCTGCGGGATACAGCCGGAGAGACCGATGCCGAAGACCGTCCAGCCGATCAGGGCCAGGGGGATCCACGGGGAGAGCGCGACCGCCGTCAGCCCGGCCGCGCCCAGGGCGGCGCCGTACCGTACGACGGCCACCGGGCCGAAGCGGGCCACCACCCGGTCCGTGAGCAGACGTCCCACGGTCATGGCCGTGGAGAAGGCGCCGTACGCGAAGGCGGCGGTGGCGGCGGGCGCGTCGAGGACGTCCCGCATCGCCAGCACGCTCCAGTCGTTGGCGACCCCTTCGCAGAGCATCAGCATCAGCGCGAGTGCGGCCAGGGCCCAGATGCGCGGGGGTGTTCCGCGTACGGTGGTCCGGCCCCGCGCAGTGTCAGCAGCCGCCTCCGGTCCGGCCACCGCCTCCTGCCCGGCCGCCGCGTCCCGGCCGCCCGCCGCGTCCCGCCCGTCAGCCGCCCTCCGTCCGGCCACCGCCTCCCCGGCATCCGCCGGTTCCGGTCGCAGCAGCGCCGGTGCCGCGAGTGCCGTGACGACGACACCCGACACGCTCACCACCCCCAGGGTCGTGGCCGCGCTCCACCCCCAGCTCAGCGTCCGCGCGCCGGCCAGCGCCGCGAGCACCCCGCCCACCGAGAAGAAGGCATGGAAGGCGGACATCACCGGCCGCCGGTAGCCGCGCTCGACCTGGACGGCGTGCGTGTTCATGCTGACGTCCAGACAGCCGTTGCCGAAACCGAGCAGCAGCAGAGCCGCGCCCAGGGTCCAGGCGTTGACCGCCAGCCCCGGCAGCACCACCGCCGCGCTGCACAGCACGGCACTCACCGGGACCACCTTGCGCGCGCCGAACCGGTCGGTGAGCGGCCCGGCGAACTGCATCCCCGCGAAGGCACCGCCGCCGAGCAGCAGCAGGAGCCAGCCGAGCACGGCGTGACCGATCCCCGCCCGGTGCTCCACGACGGGGATATGGACGACCCACACGCCCAGCACGAAGCCGTTGAGGGTGAAGAAGCCGAAGGTGGCCAGCCGGGCGGCGCGCAGCGATCTTTCCATACCGGGTCTCTCCGTATCACCGGGTTTCTCCATGTCGGCGAACATAACAAACAAGCTTGATGTTCGAAAGCGCGTCTATCGAACATTGCTTATGTTCGGCGAAGTGTGTTGAATGACGGACATGGCAAGCACTGACCGGCTGCGGCGGATCACCGACGCCGTGCGCGAGAGCGGACAGCTGAGCGTGGCCGAGCTCGCGGAGCTGACCGGCGCCTCGGAGATGACGGTCCGCCGTGATCTGGAGGTGCTCAGCGACCAGGGCGTTCTGGAGCGCTACCGCGGCGGGGCCAGAAGCCTGCTGCTCCGGGGCGAGGAGCCCCCCTTCGCCCTCCGGGCCCAGGAGGGCACGGAGGCCAAGCGGCGCATCGCCGCCGCCGTCGCGGAACTGATCACCGACGGCGAGTCGGTCGTCATCGACAGCGGCACCACCTGTCTGGAGGTGGCCCGTGTGCTGGAGGACCGCCGGCTGACCGTCATGCCGCTCTCCCTCCACGCCGCCAACGCGCTCACCGGCGCCCCGCGCCTGAAGCTGCTGCTGCCCGGCGGCGAACCGCGTACGGGTGAACTCGCCCTGACCGGCCCGCTGACCGAGGCCTCGCTCGCCGCGCTGCGGTTCGACACCGCCGTCATCGGCTGCTGCGGACTGACCGCCAAGGACGGTCTGACCGCGTACGACCTGTCCGACGCGGCCGTCAAGCGCGCCGCGATCGCCTCGGCGCGACGGGTCATCGCCGTGGCGGACGCCGCGAAGTTCTCCCGTACCGCGCTCGCCTTCGTCTCACCGGTCTCGGCGCTCCACGCCGTCGTGACCGACGAGGCGGCTCCGGAGGAGGAGACGCGCGCGATGGCCGCGGCGGGTGTGACCGTACGCAAGGTGTGATCCTCCTCGGGTGGTGGGGGAAGGGGCCGACCCACGACAATGGGTGCGTGGCGGCCGGCCCGGACCGGGCGGTCGTCATACCCGGCGGGTAGGTGTTCACGTATCCGCCGCAGGTTGACCGATCGAGGAGCGACCATGGCTGGACAGTTCGAGGCGACCACAGAGATCGACAGGCCCGTCGAGGAGGTATTCGCCTTCCTCGCCGCCGGTACGAACGACCCGCAGTTCAGCCCCAGGGTGCAGGCGATCGAGAAGGTCCCGGAGGGGCCCACGGCGGTCGGTACCGTCTTCCGCAGTACGGTCAAGGACGCGGGCATGACGACCAAGCGGGAGATCCGGATCACCGAGCTCGAAGCGCCGCACAAGATCCGCTGGACCGAGACGTCCAAGAATTCCGTCACCTCGGCCGAGGGCGGTTACGACCTGGAGAGCGTCGGCGACGGCAGGACCCGGGTGCGGATCTACAACATCCTTGAGGGGCACGGCATCGGCAAACTGCTCGTCGGTATCGCCCTGAGCGCCTCCCGCAAGGACGCGCCGGCCTTCGGCGAGCGGATCAAGAAGGCCGCCGAGGCGGCCTGAGCGGAGTCCTCGCACCACGGGCCCCGGGCGGTGTCCACCGCCCGGGGCCCCGGCGTGACGATCGCGTGTACGCCTCCCCCCGCTTGTCTTCGTGTGCGCTCGAACTCCTAGCGTTCCTCGTATGAGCACTCTTGAGAGCAGGACGCTGGGACGGAGCGGTATCACCGTCGGCGCACTCGGATTCGGCTGCTGGGCCATCGGCGGTGAGTGGCAGGACCGCGACGCCCGTCCGCTCGGCTGGGGCAAGGTCGACGACGAGGAGTCCGCCGCCGCGCTCCACCGGGCGCTCGATCTCGGCATCACCTTCTTCGACACCGCCGATGTCTACGGCACGGGCCACAGCGAACGCGTACTCGGCCGGGCGGTGCGCGGGCGGCGGGACGAGGTCGTCATCGCGACCAAGTGGGGCAACACCTTCGACGCGGCGACCCGCACCCTGACCGGCACGGACGCGACGCCCGAGTACGCCCGGCGCGCGCTGACCGCGTCGCTGGACCGTCTCGGTACGGACCGCATCGATCTCTACCAGCTCCACCTCTCCGACGCGCCCCTCGCCCTGGCCGCCGAACTCCGGGACGCCTGCGAGGAGTTCGTACGGGAAGGCCTGATCCGCGCGTACGCCTGGTCCACCGACGACCCCGAGCGGGCGGCGCTGTTCGCCGAGGGGGAGCACTGCGCGGCCGTGCAGCACGCCTGCAATGTGCTGGAGGACGCACCGGAGATGCTCGCGCTCTGCGCGGAACGCGACCTCGCCAGTGTCAACCGCGGTCCGCTCGCGATGGGACTGCTCACCGGGAAGCACGCGGCCAAAAGCCGGGGCGCGAGCGGTGACATCCGGGCCGTACCGCCCGCGTGGCTGCGGTGGTTCGGCGAGGGCGGAGTCCCGGCGCCCGAGTGGGCGGCGCGGGTGGAGGCCGTACGGTCGGTCCTCACCAGCGACGGCCGTACCCTCGCCCAGGGCGCGCTGGCCTGGCTGTGGGCGCGCAGCCCGCACACGGTGCCTATCCCGGGGTTCCGCTCGGTGGCGCAGGCGGAGGAGAACGCGGGAGCGCGTGCCTACGGGCCGTTGCGGGAGGATCAGCTGGCGGAGATCCGGACGGCGCTGACGGCCGGGTAGGAGCACCTGAAGAAGGTGGGGGCTCGGACGGCCCGCGTGTGACGCGCGGGCCACGAGCGTGGTCGTGGCCCGTTGTGCGCCTCGGTCAGTTCGCCGGGGCGGGGGTGGTGCCGATGTAGGCGGTGAAGGTCGTGAAGGCGTGCGAGGCGACGGTGAGGACCGGACCTTCGGGATTCTTCGAGTCGCGTACGGTCACGGCGGCGGTGCGGGCCGCGACCTCCACGCACTGTCCACCGGTGTCGCCGCTGTAACTCGACTTACGCCACTGTGCCCCCGTCAGATGCGGCTTTCCCCCCATGGTGCTCCTTCAACACGCGGGCAATCAGTGCCGCCGAGTCCCTGATGGAGAGCGCGGCGGCCTGAAGCTGATGGTAACGAAGCGCACGTTTCCGGACAGCTTGAGGATCGACCGTCGCGTGCGCTGTCTCGTAGTCCTCGCTGTAGGCGATGTCCGGGGCGTCCTCGGAGCGGAGAAGGACGAAGGAGCCCATCAGGCCCGAGTGTTCTCCGGCCGAGTAGGGCAGGATCTGGATCTGGACCCACTTCGCGTTCCTGAAGGACAGGAGGTGGGCGAGCTGGCCCCGCATGACCTCGCGGCCGCCGATCGGCCGGGACAGCACCGCTTCGTCCAGTACGACCCAGAGGAGCGGCGGACGCGGGCGGTTGAGAACCAGCTTGCGGTTCATCCGCGCCGCGACCAGCTCCTCGAAGTTGTCCTTGGTCACCGCGCCGAGCACCGCCCGCGCGTACTCCTCCGTCTGCAGCAGGCCGTCCACAAGCTGCGTCTGGAACGTGCTGATGTGCGTCGCCTTCGCCTCCATGTCCGCGTACGGCTGGAACCACGGCGGCAGTTGGCTCTTCAGCACCAGTGGCAGCAGCCGTGTGAAGGTGCCTCCCGTACCCAGCGCCGCGTCGACCGACTCCGAGAACTGCCTCGTCGGCAGCTTGTGCGTGGTCTCGACCTGGCCGATCAGCGAGCCCGTACAGAAGATGATGTCGCCGAGCTGTCTCTGGGTGAGGCCGGCCGCTTCACGCAGTCGCCGCAGCTCACTGCCGTAGTAGTCGAGAGGGGAAGCGCTCGGGTCCAGTTCGCGCGTGTTCTTCAAAGGAGCCTCCAACGACACGAAGGGTTCTCGATTGGTAGCCCACGGTAGTGGCTCGATTGTGCTCCTGGCCTCGAATCCCGGCAAACCGTGCAACGTTACCGGACGTTGGCGTCTCAGGGCGGTAAGTGCCCGCTCCGGCCTGTAGGTTGAGCCCGCCCTCGGTGCGCGGTCGCCCCTCAGCCCCGGCCCACGAGCGGCATCGTCGTCGCCATCACGGTCACGAACTGGACGTTCGCCTCCAGCGGCAGTTCCGCCATGTGCAGCACCGTCCTGGCCACATCGGCCACATCCATCACCGGCTCCACCGCCACTTCGCCGTTCGCCTGCTTCACGCCCCGGCGCATCCGCTCCGTCATATCGGTCGCCGCGTTGCCGATGTCGATCTGGCCGCAGGCGATGCGGTGCCGACGGCCGTCCAGGGAGAGGGACTTGGTGAGGCCGGTCATGCCGTGCTTCGTGGCGGTGTACGCCACCGAGTCGGGCCGGGGCGCGTGCGCGGAGACCGAGCCGTTGTTGATGATCCGGCCGCCCCGCGGGTCCTGCGCCTTCATCAGCCGGAACGCCGCCTGGGCACAGAGGAACGCGCCGGTGAGGTTCGTGTCCACCACCTTCTGCCAGGCGGACAGGGGGAGATCCTCCAGCGCGATACCTCCGGGCCCGAACGTGCCCGCGTTGTTGAAGAGCAGATCGAGCCGTCCGTACCGCTCGCTCACGGCGGCGAACAGGGCTTCCACGTCGGCCGGTTGGGACACGTCCGTACGTACGGTCAGTACACCGTTCGGTGTGTTTCTCCGTACCTCGGTCGGCGCTTCGCCGCCGTCCGTCGCCCTGTTCATCGCCGCCGCCGTCTCCTCCAGCGTCTCGACGCGCCGTCCGGCCAGGGCCACTGACCAGCCCGCGGTGTGCAGGGCCACGGCGACCGCTCTGCCGATACCCGAACCGGCGCCTGTCACCACGGCCGTTCCCCGGTCGGTGTGGGCGGTGTTGGTCTTCCGCATGGCGTCCATGGCCACGCAGCGTACGTGAGGTACAACTTGGCGGAGGCACGCGGATCTCATCACTCCGCCATGTGCATGTTGTGTACCCGACAACAGGGCGCCTTCGCCTCCGCATGGAATTCCAGGTGACAGCAGCCGTCAGGGGAGGGGCACATGACACCTTTTCACCGCCGGACACTGGGAACGGGACCGCGCGTACCGGCGCGGGGCCTGCCCGTACAGGGCGTACCGGCGCAGGGGACGCGAACGCCGACGGGAACGCCAACGCCAACGGGAACGGGCGCCCACGCGGCCGAATTGAGAGCGGCGGCCGCGCATCTCGGCCGTCGCCGGTTCCTCACCGGCACCGCTGCCGCCGCCGCGCTCGCCTTCGCCGTCAACCTGCCGACCGCGGGCGTCGCGGGCGCCGCGCAGCTGGACGCCAGGAAGATCACCGAGGACCCGTTCACCCTCGGTGTCGCCTCCGGTGACCCGCGTCCCGACGGCGTCCTGCTCTGGACCCGGCTCGCGCCCAGCCCGTACGAGCCGGACAGCGGACTGCCGCCCAACCGGGTCTCCGTACGCTGGGAGCTGGCGCACGACGCGCGCTTCACGCGGATCGTCAAGCGCGGATCGGCCGACGCGCATCCCGAGTTCCACCACAGCGTGCATGTCGACGTGCCGGGCCTGGGCCCGGACCGGGTGTACTACTTCCGCTTCCGCGTGGGCGAGTGGGTCAGCCCGGTGGGCCGCACCCGTACCGCACCCGCGCGCGGCGCCCGTATCGGCGAGCTGAAGTTCGCCGCGGTCTCCTGCCAGGCGTACCACGACGGCTACTTCACCGCCTACAGGCATCTCGCGCAGGAGGACCTCGATGTGGTCTTCCATCTCGGCGACTATCTGTACGAGTACGCCGTGAGCGCGGTCGGCGGTGCCCGCAATTACCCCGACATCCAGCTCCCCGCCCACTTCAACCGGGAGACGACGACGCTGGAGGACTACCGGCTGCGGTACGGCCTCTACAAGTCCGACCCGGATCTGCGGGCCGCGCACGCCGCGCATCCGTTCGTCGTCACCTGGGACGACCACGAGACCGAGAACAACTACGCGGGGGACACACCCGAGAACGATGTCCCGCCGGAGGAGTTCCTGCTGCGCAGGGCCTCCGCGTACCGCGCGTACTGGGAGAACCAGCCGCTGCGCGTCCCGCAGCGGCCCCAGGGCTCCGACATGAGGCTCTACCGCAGGCTGGAGTTCGGGCGGCTCGCCCAGTTCGACATCCTGGACACCCGGCAGTACCGCTCGGACCAGGCGTACGGCGACGGCTGGCAGACGCCGGGCCCCGAGTCCGAGGACCCGTCGCGCACGCTGACCGGCGAGGCCCAGGAGCGCTGGCTGCTGGACGGCTGGAAGAAGTCGGCGGCCACCTGGAACGTCGTACCGCAGCAGGTGACCTTCTCGCAGCGCCGCAATCTGACGACCCCGGACTTCAAGCTGTCGATGGATTCGTGGGACGGCTATCCGGCGTCGCGGCAGCGGCTGCTGAAGGGGGTGGAGGCGGCCGGGGTCAAGAACCTCATGGTGCTCACCGGTGATGTGCACACGGCCTACGCGTACGACATCAAGAAGGACTGGGACAACCCGGATTCGCGCACTCTGGGCACGGAGATCGTGGCGACGTCCGTCTCCAGCGGCCGGGACGGCTCGGAACGTCCCTCCAACTGGGCCACGTTCATGGAGGCCAACCCCCATATGAAGTTCTACAACGGGCGGCGCGGCTATGTGACCGTGACGCTGGGCGCCAAGCGGGCGCGGGCGGACTTCAGAACGGTGAACGCGGTGACGACGCCCGGCGCTCCGATCACCACGGCGGCGTCGTTCGTGACCGAGGCGGGCAAACCGGGTCTCAAGCCCGCCTGACGGGCCGATGCGCGCGGGGTGACCAGGCCCGGGACCTGGGTTCGGGACGTGAGCTAGGGACCTGGCCCGGGGCCTGGGCTCGGGATCAGGTTCGGGGCCTGGCACGGGTGGCGGCGGCGTGCCGGACCGGCTCCCGCCGGCGGGCGGCCCGGTGGACGGGCGGCTCCGGACCGGGTGTGCCGGGCGCCGCTGCCCGCAACGCGGTGCGATATGGCCGCCCGCGGCCACCCGGCCAGGCCGCGGCCACCGGCGTCAGGTTCCGGCAACCCGCGCGGCCCTGCCATCCGGCCGCTGTGGATCTTGACCCATTGGCGAGACAACTGCCTTCGGGTGGCCGCAGCGGGCCGGTGGCCCTGACGAAATGTGGTCGTCCGGGGGACGAGGAGGCGTCAGTCCGTGGGGAGACGCTCGTCCGTGGGGGTGTCAGTCCGTGGGGAAGCGGACGCCGATGCGGTCGCGTACCGCGTCGAGCGTCCGCATCACCGCGAGAGTTCCGTCCAGCGGCACCAGCGGGGACTCCGTCTCACCCGCGCGCAGACAGCGCATCACCTCGGCCGCCTCGTACTGGAGCCCGTACAGCCCGCCGTCCGCGGTGAACTCCTCGGGCTCGGCGCCGTTCCTGTGCAGGACGAACCGGTCCGCGTGGAAGAAGCCGGACGGCAGCTCGATACGGCCCGCCGTGCCGCTCACGGTCGCCGTCACCGGAGTGCCCGCCGTCAGCGAGCAGGTCAGCAGCGCCGTCGCCCCCGACTCCCAGCCCAGCAGCATCCCGGTGTTGAGATCGACGCCCTCGGGCGAGAGCAGCGCGTCGGCCTGGACGCGGTCGGGCTCGCCCAGCAGGAGCTGTGCGAAGGAGACCGGATAGACCCCGAGGTCGAGCAGGGCGCCGCCGCCGAGGGCCGGGTCGCGCAGCCGGTGGCCGGGGTCGGTGGGGCCGGGGAAGCCGAAGTCGGCCTGGACGGTCCGGATGTCACCGATCGCCCCGTCCCGTACCAGCTCCACCATCCGCCGGATCACGGGGTTGCAGTACGTCCACATCGCCTCCATGAGGAAGACGCCCCGCTCCCGGGCCAGGGAGACCAGCTCCGTCGCCTCCCGGACGTTGAGCGTGAACGGCTTCTCGCACAGCACGGGCTTTCCGGCCGCGAGGGCGAGTCCCGCCGCGGTGCGGTGCGCGGAGTGCGGAGTCGCCACATAGACGACGTCCACCTCCGGGTCGGCGACGAGCGCGGACCACTCCCCGTACGCGCGCGGGATGCCGAACCGGCTCGCGAACTCCTTCGCGGACGCGTCACTGCGCGAGGCCACCGCGACGACCTCGGCGCCGGCCAGTCGCTGTACCTCCTCGGTGAATCGCGCGGCGATCCCGCCCGTCGCCAGCACACCCCAGCGCACGGTGTTTCTCCGTGACGTCTGTGATGCCTGCGATGCCTGTGATGTCTGTCCCGTTGTCATAGCTGCCCCAAAAAAGGTCTCGACCGTTCCGGATGAGCTGAGAGCATAGGTAAGGATTCAACGACATGGAGAGACGATGCCGGACGGCGGTCAGACCACCGAAGGACGTAACGGCCACATACCGCCCGAGCAGCGTCGCTCGGCACCGATTCCGGAACAGCGGACCGTTCCGTCACAGGAACGGGTGATTGTTCCCGCGCCCACACCCGCGCCCACACCCGTGCCCACACTCACACCCGCGCCTGTACCCGCACCCGCACCCGCCGCCGAACTCGCTCCCGTCGCCGCCGCGCGCCGGGCCGGGCTGCTCGTCACCCTGGTGCTCGGAGGGCTCACCGCGCTGCCCCCGCTCTCCATGGACATGTATCTCCCGGCCCTGCCGGAGGTCACCCGCTCGCTCGGCTCACCCGCCGCGACCGTCCAGATCACCCTCACCGCCTGTCTGGCGGGCATGGCGCTCGGCCAGATCGTCGTGGGACCCATGAGCGACAAATGGGGGCGGCGCAGGCCCCTGCTGCTCGGCATGGTCGTCTATGTCCTCGCCACCGCGATCTGCGCCCTGGCACCGACCACCGAACTCCTCATCGGCTTCCGTCTGCTGCAAGGTCTCGCGGGCGCGGCGGGCATCGTGATCGCCCGCGCGGTGGTCCGTGATCTGTACGACGGCGAGGAGATGGCCCGCTTCTTCTCCACCCTGATGCTGATCTCCGGGGTCGCGCCGGTCATCGCGCCCGTGATCGGCGGACAGGTGCTGCGGCTCACGGACTGGCGCGGCATCTTCGTCGTCCTGACGGTGGTCGGCATCGTCCTCACCCTCGTCGTGTGGAAGTGGCTGCACGAGACGCTGCCGCCGGAGCGGCGGCACAGCGGTGGTGTCGGCGCGGCGCTCCACACGATGCGCGGACTGCTCGCCGACCGGGTCTTCACCGGCTACATGCTGGCGGGCGGTCTCGCCTTCGCCGCGCTGTTCGCCTATGTCGCGGCCTCGCCGTTCGTGGTGCAGGAGATCTACGGCGCCTCGCCGCAGACCTTCAGCCTGCTCTTCGGCGTCAACTCCATCGGTCTGATCGCCGTCGGCCAGATCAACGGCAAGGTGCTGGTCGGACGGGTCAGCATGGACCGGGTGCTGGGCTTCGGGCTGGTGGTCATCACATTCGCCGCGCTGGCGCTGCTGCTGATGACATCCGGGGTGTTCGGGGACGTGGGTCTCTTCCCGGTCGCGGCGGGGCTGTTCGTGCTGATGTCCGCGATGGGGCTGGCGATGCCCAACACCAACGCGTCGGCGCTGATGCGCACCCCGCACGCCGCGGGTTCCGCCTCGGCCCTGATCGGTACGTCGTCGTTCCTGATCGGCGCCGTCGCCTCGCCGCTCGTCGGTATCGCGGGCGAGGAGACCGCGGTGCCGATGGCCCTCGTCCAGCTCGTGTGCTCGGTCGGCGCGCTGGGCTGCTTCGTGGGTCTCGTACGGCCCTGGAAGCACCGGCCGCCCATCGAGCGTCCGGCCGGCGTCTGAGCGTCTGACCGCACAAGCACGGCGCGGCGCGGTGCGGTGCGGCGGGACGCCGGCTCAGCCGTCGCGGTGCGGGTACCCGATCAGATGCGGGGTGTCCTTGCCGTCCGTCCAGCGGAAGAGACCGGCCCCGGCCGTCTCCCCGCTGGGCAGCCGCACATTGGGCGACAGGTCCTCCGGGGTCGCGGTGGTGAGATCCACGAGGACGGGGGTGCCGCCGCCCGCGAGGGCGTCCGTCGTGTTGCGGGCGCTCGACGCGCCGTACGCCGTGCCGTCGTCCCCCACGGTCGTCAGGGTCAGCGGCTGGGTGCCGTCCGGCTCCTCGAAGCAGTACGCGGTCTTCTCCTCCAGATCGAAGGCGAGCCTCCCGGCGATCAGGAAGCGGCCGTCCGGGGAGGAGACGAGCTGAGGGTCCTCGACCGGCGCGATGGCCGGTCTGCGGCACCGCACCTGGGCCACGGCCTTGCCGGTCGCCGCCTCGTGCACCGCCCAGACATCGTGCGTCGCGGCGTCCTTGGCGCCCTTCTTCTTGCGCCACTTGGCGAGGATGTAGTCGCGCGCCACGGAGGCCGGCACCCCGGAGGCGGGGTCGGTGTCCTTCGGCGCGACCTTCCGGCTGAACCAGCCGCCGCGCACCCAGAATTCCTTGGCGCCGCTCACCAGCAGCCCTCTGTCGGTGACGGCACGGACCTCGGTCAGCTTGCGGCACTCCGGGCAGCCCTTGGGGTAACCGAGCGACCCCGGCGGGACCTTGACCACGTCCCCGGTCGCCGGGTCGACGACCGCGCTCACCGCCTTGCCGTCGCTGATCAGAATGCCGGGCCCGGCGGCGTTCACGGTCGGCTCGTCCACCCATGGGACCTCGACCCGCACCCGGGAGCCGTCGTCCGCGCTGTACACGTCCAGGGAGACGATGGAGTCCGACGGGCGCAGCGCGTCCGGATCGATCTTCCCGTAGGACCAGGTGACGAAGTACTCCACATCGTCCTTGGCGACGGAGAGCAGCCGCGGGAAGCGGTCCGGCGCGAAGAGCGGCCGCCAGGGCGCACCGTCCCAGCCGCGCTTGCCGGTCGAGGGATCGAGCGTACGGATCCGGAACCGGGCGTCGCCGACCCGTTCCAGATAGGCGATACGGCTCGTGGCCTCGGCGACCGCGTAATCGGGCGAGGCGTCGTTGATCTCCCAGCCGCGCGCGGTGTCGTACTCCGCGGGAACGGTGAGCCGGTGCGCCGCGAAGGAGGTGCTCTTCGGAGGCTTCGCGGGCCGTCCGTCGTCCTTCGCGTTCTGCTTGCCGCCGCAGGTGGCGAGCAGGAGCAGCAGCGCCAGCACGATCACCCCGGACACCAGGGCCAGACGTACGACCCTCTGTCTCATGGTCCCCCCGTGCGAGCGGCTGCCGGACAACGGGCGTCAGCGTAGCAACAGACACACGGCGGCTCGCAGTTCGCTTCCCCATTGCGGTCATGGGCCTGACCGTCGCGGTCACGGGTCACCGCGCGTACGGGCACCGGCCGGCCCCCGTACGGTCACCCGTCACGCCGCCCCGGCCCGGCGCCCCCGGTCCCATGCCTAGAATTCGGCGGTGAACGCCACCCTTCCCACCGCCGAGGCCCTGCGTGCCGCGCTCGCCGGGCTGCTCGACGGACTGCCGCCCCGACAGGCCGCTCAGGCCGTCGAGCGGCTGATCGCCAACTACCGGGGCGCGACGCCGACGGACGCGCCCGTGCTGCGTGACCGGTCCGATGTGGCCGCGTACGCCGCGTACCGGATGCCGGCGACGTTCGAGGCCGTACGGGCGGCGCTGGAGGCGCTCGCGGACACCGTGCCCGCCTGGGTACCCGGCAGCCATGTCGATGTGGGCGGCGGCACCGGCGCGGCGGTCTGGGCGGCGGAGGCGGTCTGGCCGGAAGAGGTCCGGACGGAGGCGGCCCGTGCGGACGGCCCGGGAGATGCGGACGGTCCGGGAGAGACGGGCGCGGCCGGCGCGGGAAGCGGGCGGGAGGGCGGCCGTACCACCACCGTCCTGGACTGGGCCGAGCCCGCCCTCGCGCTCGGCCGTGAACTGGCCGCCGCCTCCGGTGCCCGCGCGGTACGCGCCGCCGACTGGCGGCGCACGAGGATCGGTACGGCGCTGAAGCTGCCGGAGAGCGATCTGGTGACGGTCTCGTACGTACTGAAGGAACTCACCGAGCGGGACCGGGCGGTGCTCGTCGAGGAGACGGCGCGGGCCGCCCAGGCCGTGGTGATCGTGGAGCCCGGGACGCCCGACGGCTATCTGCGGATCATCGAGGCCCGGGACCGGCTGATCGCGGCCGGACTGCGGATCGCCGCGCCCTGCCCGCACGGTGGCGCCTGCCCGATCGAACGGGGCACGGACTGGTGCCACTTCGCGGCCCGGGTCAGCCGGTCCTCGCTGCACCGGCAGGTGAAGGGCGGCTCGCTGCCGTACGAGGACGAGAAGTTCAGCTATGTGGCGGCGGTGCGCTTCGGGACGCCGCCGCTCCCGGGGCGCACCGACGACGCGGCCCGTGCCGACCGTGCCCGCGCCGGCCGTGCCCGCGTCGTACGCAAGCCGCAGATCCGCAAGGGACAGGTGCTGCTCGACCTGTGCACCGAGGACGACGGACTGCGACGGGAGACGGTCACCAAGCGGCACGGCCCGCTCTACCGGGCGGCGCGGGACACGGAGTGGGGCGACACCTGGCCGCCGCCCCACACCACCGGCCCGGTCGCCGACCCGGCCACCGGTCCGTCCGGCGGCCCGTCCACCGACCCGGCCGCCGGTTCAGAGGCGTAGCTCCTGGGTGCAGCACTTCACACTGCCGCCGCCCTTGAGCAGCTCCCCGAGGTCCAGTCCGATCGGCTCGAACCCCCGCTCGCGCAGCGGCTCGAAGAGCCCGGCCGCCGCCTGCGGCAGCAGTACGTGCCGGCCGTCGCTCACCGCGTTCAGACCGAACGCCCCCGCGTCCGTGCCGTCGGCGATGAGCGCGTCGGGGAAGAGCCGGGCGAGCACGGCTCTGCTGCCGGGGGAGAAGGCGCCGGGGTAGTACATGATCTCGTCGGTTCCGTCGTCCAGCACACAGAGCGCCGTGTCCAGGTGGTAGTAGCGCGGATCCACCAGATCCAGACCGATCACCGGGCGGCCGAAGAACTCCTGTGCCTCGTCGTGGGAGAGCGGGCTGGAGCGGAAGCCGCGCCCGGCCAGCAGCCAGGAGGCCGTGACGGCGAAGTCGCCCTCGCCCTCGTTGATGTGCGCGGGCTCGTGGATGTCGATGAAACCGTGGGCGCGGAACCACTCCAGATGCGCCTCGGCCTCACGGTGCCGCTCCTGATGGGCGAAGCGCGCCCCGAGCACCCGGCCGTCGATGACCGTGGCGCCGTTCGCGGTGAAGACCATGTCGGGCAGACCGGGCAGCGGATCGAGCAGCGCGACCGTGTGTCCGAGCGCGAGATAGCGGTCCCGGAGGTCCTCCCACTGGGCGAGGGCCACCGGCAGATCGACGGGCTTGGCCGGATCCATCCAGGGATTGATCGAGTACGTCACCCTGAAGTAGTGCGGCGGGCACATGAGATAGCGGCGGGGCGAGGCGTCACGAGGCAACGGGAGCTCCTCACGGGTGATGAGAGCGGCGGTGTGCACGACGTCAGTGCGTGACGTCCGTGCACGGTGTACGCGCACGGCGTATGCGCACGAAGTACGCGCACGACGTATGCGTGTAAAAGTCATATTCCGCTTCGAAGGGCTCGCGCGCTGTGATCCGTTCGAGTGGTTCGTGTCCGTGAGGCGTCTTGGGTCCGCTGGGTGATCAGAGACGAAACGTCTCGATTCACCGTTGGTAGATTGACGCCATGGCCGAGACCAGGGGGACCACCGGGCCCGACTCCGCGCGGCGCAGCGAGCGGTCGCGCCGGGCGATCTACGACGCGGCACTCACGCTGGTGGGCGAGGTCGGTTACGGGCGTACGACCATCGAGGGCATCGCGGCCCGCGCCGGGGTCGGCAAGCAGACGATCTACCGCTGGTGGCCCTCCAAGGGTGCCGTGCTCCTGGAGGCCTTCCTCGATCTCGGGGACCGGGCCGCGCGAGCGGCGGGCGGCGGGGAGGCGGCGTACGAGATCCCCGACACCGGCGATCTGGAGGCCGATCTCAAGACGGTCCTGCGGGCCACGGTCGACGAGATGAACGACCCCGTGTACGAGGCGCCTTCCCGGGCGCTCGCCGCCGAGGGGATCGCCGACGCGGAACTGGGCGCGGAGTTCACCCGGAAGCTGCTCGAACCGTCGCTCCGGCTCTACGCGCGGCGGCTGGGCGCCGCCAAGGAGGCGGGGGCCGTACGGCGCGAGATCGACCTCGATGTCGCGCTGGAACTGCTGGTCGGGCCCCTCGCGCACCGCTGGCTGCTCCGTACGCTCCCGCTGACGCACGAGTACGCGGACGCGGTGGTCGAGTACGCGCTGTACGGTCTCGCCCCACGGCCCTGAGGCCCCGCAGCCCTGAAGGCCCGCAGCCCTGAGGCGCCACGGCCCTGAGGCCCCCACAGTCCTGAGTCCCGTCCTCCACGCGCCGCCGGGCGCCGCCGGGTAGGGGGCGCGGCGGGGGCGCGTGGAGGCATACGGGGCGGGCGGTCCGTATTCCACCGGCTCCGCCCCGCCGATCCGCCGTCCCATACCCGCACATACACGGCGATGAGCCCCGTGCCGCGGTCCCCGCACACATACCCCGGTGGGGAAGCACGTCCACCCGAGGAGCAGGATGGTGGGACCATGGATATGTCCGCAGGGGCGAGCACGAGGTGTGAGGGGATAGATGGGCGACGATTTCGGCCGCTACCGCGGCACGGAGAGCAGGATTCCCCAGTGGCTGCGCAGGCGTCCCAGGAAGAGCGCCGACGACTCCGCGCTCGCCGGTGACACGGCCGGCCGGGAGGCGCTGCTGCTCGCCGTCGCGGAGACCGGTATGCCCATCGCACCGGCCGCCCATCCCCTCGGTTTCCGATGTTCCTGCGAGCGGATCGGCTGTCCGACCCCGGCCAGACACCCTCTCTCCTTCGCCTGGCAGACCCAGTCCACGACCGACCGGGCACAGATCGAGCGCTGGGCGCGCAATCAGCCCGAGGCCAACTTCATCACCGCGACCGGCACGGTCCACGATGTGCTGGACGTACCGCTGGAAGCAGGCAGCCGCGCACTGGAACGGCTGCTGGAGCTCTCCATCGAGGTCGGTCCCGTGGCGGACTCCGGCGAGGACCGGATGCTCTTCTTCACCGCCACCCGGGGCACCCCCGAGGACGAGGACGAGTGGTGGCCCTGTGAACTGGACTGCCACCCCGAGACGATGGACGAGCACCCCGGTCTGCGCTGGCACTGCCGGGGCAGTTATGTGCTCGTACCCCCGGCCCGGCTCCCCGGCGAGCTGAACGTACGGTGGCTGCGCGGCCCGGAGCATCCGCTGCCCGACCCGCTGACCCTGCTGGAGACCCTCACCGACGCGTGCGCGCGGTACGCGGGCGAGAACACGGAACTGGACCACCACGCGGTGGCCTGGCCGCTGGGCCGCTGAGCCCCACGGCCGCTGAGACCGCTGGGCCGCTGAGACTCCTCGGCCGCTGAGACTCCTCGCCGTACGCCGAGCCCGCCGCCACGGGCCCTGACCGGGGGACGGGAGCGGGCAGGAGCCACGGGCCCGGGGAGCTACGACCCCTTCGCCGCGGTGACCCCCTGGAGGCGTCCCGCCACCACCACCTCCGGGGCGGCGGCGTCGCTCCCCGGCACCAGCACCGTCTGGCTGGACAGCCACTCCTTGGTGATCGTGTTCTTCACCTCACCGGTCAGCAGCGCCCGCACATCCTCGTTCACCTGGAGCCGGACCTCCTTCGCGGCCGTCTGGCGCTCGAAGAAGCGCGTGGCGAAGAACACCAGCGCGCCGCCGTCCTCCGTACGCAGCCCGAGCGGCGCGAAGTCCCCCTCGGTGACCGGCTGGTCCACGTACTGCGTGGTGAGACCGGGCAGCCGGGCCTTGTCCGCGCGCTCCTTGCGCCATCCGTCGGTGTGCTGGCCGGCCGCGAAGTGCTCGGGCTTGCCGCTCGACAGATACGAGGAGTACTCCTCGCTCAGATCGGCGGGCGCCACCGACACCGATGTGGTGTCCGGCTCCACCGCCTCGCCCCAGCCGTCCTTGTCCGTCCTGAACTCGGGGACCTGGTCGGGGGAGAGGATCGTCAGATAGGCGGCTTCCCAGCGCTTCTCCGGGCCGCCGCGCAGAAAGACCACCAGCCACCGGAAGGACGGGCCGCCGGCCGCGTCGCGGTTGCTCCTGGTGTCCGCGACGAACCAGCGCGGCCAGCCGGCCTTCTTGGGGATCGTGAACTTCGCGTCGGTCAGCTCCAGCGGCTGATGGCCGGGGTTGCCGTCCGGGCTGTTGATGCTCCGGGCCTTGAGACCGGCCTGGTTGATCATGCCGAGCGCACCGGTCACATACGCCGCGTCGAGCGCCGGATCGTAGGCCTCGTCCGCCTTGTTGTACGCCTCGGTGAAGTCATCGAGCGCCCGCGCGGCCTCACTCCGCTCCGCCGACGGTACGACCGCCAGCTCCCCGTGCACCGTCACGCACCCGCTCGCCGTCAGCGACAGCACCATCACCGTCGCGAGCCCCGCCGCTGCCCGAATCGGCCTTCCCAGCCTGCTCATCGGTCGCCTTCTGCTTCTGCTCCTGAGACCTCACTGACCGTCCGAACCCTACCGGGGCCAGGAACAGGGCGAGCGTCGGGATCAGATACAGACACCAGACAATGACCTGAAGCACCGTCGGGTCCGGCTGGAAGTTGAACACGCCCTTCAGCAGGGTGCCGTACCAGCTGTCCGGCGGGATCGTCGTGCTGATGTCGAAGGCCTTGTCCGGCAGACCGCCCAGGAAGCGCGCCTCCTGGAGATCGTGGACGCCGTACGCGAGCACACCCGCGGCGACGATCACCAGCATCCCGCCGGTCCAGGTGAAGAACTTGGCCAGATTGATCCTGAGCGCGCCCCGGTAGAAGAGCCAGCCGAGCACCACCGCGCTGGCGATACCGAGCAGCACACCGATCAGCGGCGCGTGGGTGCCGTCCGAGGAGGCACGGACCGAGGCCCAGACGAACAGGGCCGTCTCCAGGCCCTCGCGGCCCACCGCCAGAAAGGCCGTGGCCACCAGCGCGCCCGTGCCCATCGCGAGTGCCGCGTCCAGCCGGTCGTGCAGCTCCGACCGCAGATGCCGGGCCGTACGGCGCATCCAGAAGACCATCCAGGTCACCAGCACCACGGCGAGGATCGACAGTGAGCCGCCGAGCGCCTCCTGCGCCTCGAACGTCAGCTCCTGCGAGCCGAATTCGAGCCCGAAGCCGAAGGCCAGCGCGAGGGCCACCGCGACGCCGATACCGATCCAGATGGGACGCAGCGCGTCGCGCCGCTCCGTCTTCACCAGATACGCGACGAGGATGCAGACGACGAGACTGGCCTCAAGGCCCTCGCGCAGACCGATCAGATAGTTTCCGAACACGTCGGAACTCCCTTCCGTGGCTCAGGAGATCAGGGCCCGGCCCCACCAGTCGTCCTTGTCCCGGACGCCCGGCGGGATCGCGAAGACCGCTGAACCCACGTGCTGGATGTACTCGTTGAGCGCGTCGGAGCGCGCCAGGGAGCGCTGTACGGGGATGAACGCGTCCCGTACGTCACGCTGGTAGGCCAGGAAGAACAGCCCCGCGTCGAGCCGGCCCAGACCGTCCGTGCCGTCCGTGAAGGAGTAGCCGCGCCGCAGCATCCGCACCCCGTGGTGGGAGTCCGGGTGTGCCAGCCGTACATGCGACGTGGGCAGCATCGCCCGCAGATCGGGCTTGTCGTGCTCGCGCGCCCTGCCGACCGCCGCGCCCTCGCCCTTGTCCCGGCCGAAGACGTCCTCCTGCTCCTGGAGCGACGTACGGTCCCAGGACTCGATGCGCATCGAGATCCGGCGGGCGACCAGATAGGAACCGCCCGCCATCCACGCCGGACCGGTCTTCTCCGGCACCCAGACATGCTCGGCCAGCGCGGCCCGGTCGGTGCCGTCGATATTGCTGGTGCCGTCCTTGAAGCCGAAGAGATTGCGCGGGGTCTGGGCGCCCGGAGTGGTCGACGACGTCTTGCCGAAGCCGAGCTGCGACCAGCGCACCGCGGCCTTCCCGAAGCCGATCCTGGCCAGATTGCGGATGGCGTGCACGGCGACCTGGGGATCGTCCGCGCACGCCTGGACACAGAGATCGCCGCCGCCGCGCGCCGGATCGAGATTGTCGCCGGGGAACTTCGGCAGCTCGACCAGCGCGGCCGGGCGCCGCTCCGCGAGACCGAACCGGTCGTCGGCGAAGAGCGAGGGGCCGAAGCCGATGGTCAGGGTGAGCCGGGACGGCTTGAGACCGAGCGCCTCACCCGTGTCGTCGGGCGGCGCCTCGGCCGGCCCGCCGTACGCGCCGTCGCCCACGGCGTGCCCCGCCGTCATCCGCTCGGCGGCCCGGGTCCAGTCCTTGAGCAGCCGGGCCAGCTCCGCGCGGTCCTCGGTCGTCACATCGAACGCGGCGAAGTGCAGCCGGTCCTGGACGGCGGTGGCGATACCGGCCTGGTGCGTACCGTGGAAGGGCACCGCCGCACCGGAGCCGGCCGCGGGAGCGGTGGAACCGCCGTCGCGGACGGCCGCCACGGTGCCACCGGCCGCGGCGGCCCCGAGCGCGAGCCCGGCACCGCCCCAGCCGAGCAGCGAACGGCGGGACGGCCGCTTCCCGGGCCTCCCGGTCTGCTCGCTCCGCTCGGTCGTCTCGTCTTCTTCGTTGTGTCCGGCTTCTTCGTTGTGCTCGGTGTCCGACATGCCGGAGTCCCTACTTGACGACGGCGGCGGCGAGCTTGGAGAGCGGCTCGGCCAGCGCGTTGACACCGTCCGACAGTTCCTTGCGCTGGGCCTTGCCGACCTTCTCGTAGGAGGTGAAGTCGTAGGAGTCCGGGGCGTCCCGGTACTTGTCGAGCAGTGCGCTCAGCGCGGCGAACTGCTTGTCCAGCTCCGTCACCAGCGCCGGGTCGTTCTTCGAGGCGACCGGCTTGAGCAGTTCGTACGACTGCTGCGCGCCCTCGACATTGGCCTTGAAGTCGACCAGGTCGGTGTGGCTGTAGCGCTCCTCCTCGCCGGTGACCTTGCCCGAGGCGACCTCGTCGAGCAGTTCCTTGGCGCCGTTCGCCATGGAGGTCGGGGTGATCTCCGCCTTGCCGACGCGCTTCTGCCAGTCGGTCAGGTCCTTGTCGAGCGTGTCGGCGAGCGCCGTGGCCTCAGGGCCGAGCTTCTTGTCCGCCCAGAGCGCCTTCTCCAGCCGGTGCCAGCCGGTCCACTCCTGGCCGGGCTCCAGACCGTCGGCGCGTACGTCGACCTTCGGGTCGATGTCACCGAAGGACTCGGCGACCGGCTCGGTGCGCTCCCAGCCGATCCGCGAGGGGGCGTACGCGGCCTTCGCGGCCTCCAGATCACCGGCGCGCACGGCGTCGGTGAAGGTCTTGACCTTCGGCAGCGTCTCATCGGCCTGCGCCTGGACGTACTTGCGGTAACCGGCGACCGCCGCGTCCATCTCCGGGCTGCGCTTGGCGACCGTACCGCCCGTGACGGTCACCTTCTGGCGGATGCCGTCGCCCTTCATCCCGGGCTTGCAGACGATCTCGTACGAACCGGCCTTCACCTCGGCGGTGACCTTCGCCTTGGTGCCGGGGCCGATGTTCTCGCGCTCGGTGACGATGCGGTCGTCCGGGAAGAGGACATAGACCTCGGTGACCTTGGAGCCCTTGTTCTCGACGGCCAGCTCCACATGGCCCGCGGGGAACTCGTTCCTGGAGATCTCGCAGGCGTCGTCCTTCGCGATGACCTGGACGGCGCCGTCGCCGCCGGCCTTGGCGTCGCTCTTCTCGGCGCAGCCCGTGACGGCGGTCAGGGCCGCCACCGCGGTGACTGCGGTGGCAACGGAGAGACGGACAGGTCGCATGCGGGGCTCCACGATGGCTGGGACGAGAGGGGGAGGACGGCTGGAGTGCGGGGTGCTGGAGTGCGGGGTGCTGGGGTACGAGGTGCTGAGTACGAGGGTGAGGCCGCCCTAACTTAACTGAGGCTTACCTTGGTCATGTCCATTCGTCCAGTGATCCAGGTCTCAATCCCCTGACGGGTCGCCCTCGGGAAACGGGGAGGTCACAGGGATCTTTTGGCCACCCCATGGGAGGGTCAAGTCCCGGTCATGAAAGCTGTTCCGGCCCGCTTCGGGACGACCAGCGGAACGCCCGTGCGCGGGTGCGGGAACACCTCGACGGGCTGCCGGTAGACATGGCTCAGCAATTCGTCGCCGAACACCTCGGCGGGCGGTCCCTCGGCCGCGACCTTTCCGTCGTGCAGTACGGCGGCCCGGTCCGCGTGGGCCGCCGCGAGCCCCAGATCGTGCAGCACGACCACGACGGCGTCACCGGCCGCCGCGCGCTCCCGGCAGATCCGCAGGACCAGTTCCTGGTGGCGCAGATCGAGTGCGGCGGTCGGCTCGTCGAGCAGCAGCAGCGGGGCGCGCTGGGCGAGGACGCGGGCGAGCGCGACACGGGCCCGTTCCCCGCCCGAGAGCGCGGCGAAGGGGCGCCCGGTGAAGGCGGTGACCTCGGTGGCCGCCATCGCCTCCGCGACGGCGGCCCCGTCCTCGTCCTCCGACGGCGTCCCGGCCCAGGGCGCCCGGCCCATCCGTACGACCTCCTCGACCGGGAAGGGGAAGGCGAGCGCGGCGGCCTGGAGCAGTACGGCGCGGCGTAGGGCGAGTTCGGGCGCGGACCACTCGTGCGCGGGGCGCCCGTCGATCCGTACCTCGCCCAGGCCGGGCCGCAGATCGGCGGCGAGCGCGGCGAGCAGGGTGGACTTCCCGGCCCCGTTGGGCCCCACGAGCGCGAGCACCTCACCGGCGCGCGCGACGAGCCCGACACCGGCCAGCACCTCGCGCCGCCCGAGCCGGACATGGAGCCCGCGCGCCTCGGCGAGGACCGCGCCGGCCGCGGCGGGCGAGGGCAGGGCGGGCCCGCGTGCGGCGAAGAGACGCCTGAGCTTCCTGCGGGGCCGGCTCATGCCCAGCCTCCCTGCCTGCGTCGTGTTCTGCGTAGCAGCCAACTGTGTTTGCCCGGGGGGCGACCCCCGGACCCCCGGCAGGGGGGTACGTCGTGGTGGGCGTGGATGTGTCGCGCGAGGGTGGCTCTCATGCCCAGCCTCCTTGCCTGCGCCGTGTTCTGCGTAGCAGCCAGAAGAAGAAGGGGCTGCCGAAGAGCGCGGTCAGGACGCCCAGGGGGAGTTCCGCCGGGGCGGCGACCGTACGGGCCGCGAGATCGCCCGCGACCAGGACCAGCGCGCCGCCGAGCGCGCTGCCCGGGACCAGGAAGCGGTGTCCGGGGCCGTTCGCCATACGCAGCAGATGCGGTACGAGCAGACCCACGAACGTGATGATCCCCGCCACCGCGACCGCCGCCGCCGTGAGCAGCGCCACGACCAGCACCAGCACGACACGGAGCCGCTCGACATCCACCCCGAGATGGCGGGCGGGCCGCTCGCCGAGCGCGAGAAGGTCCAGCTTCCGCGCGTAGAAGGGCGCCACGGCGAGACCGGCCAGCGCGCACGGCAGTACGGCGAGCACCTTCGGCCAGGTCGCCTGCGCCAGCGAACCGAGCTGCCAGAAGGTGATCTGGGTGATCTGCGCGTTGTCCGCGAAGAAGATGAAGAGCCCGATCAGCGCCCCGGCGAACGCGTTGACCGCGATACCGGTGAGGATCAGCGTGACCACCTCCGTACGGCCGCCCGAGCGGGACAGCGCGTACACCAGCAGTACGGTCGCCAGTCCGGAGACGAACGCGCAGACCGTCACCGTCCAGTTGCCGAAGAAGCTCAGCCCCAGCGCGATCGAGGCCACCGCGCCGACCGCCGCGCCCGACGAGATCCCGATGACCCCCGGTTCGGCGAGGGGATTGCCGAACACACCCTGCGTCAGCGCGCCCGCGCAGCCGAGCGAGGCGCCGACGAGCAGCGCGAGCACGACGCGGGGCAGCCGGACGTTCCACAGGACGCTCTCGCCCACGCGGTCGAGCGCGGCGCCGCCTAGCCCCGCCCGGTGCTGGACGGAGGAGAGGACATCGCCGAGGGGGATGTCGTACGCGCCGATCCCCGCGGAGAGCAGACAGAGCAGGACCAGCGCCGCGAGCAGCCCGGCGCTCAGCAGGGTGGTGGTGCTGCGGGGGAGCCGCTTCCCGCCGTCCCGCCCGCGCACGCCGTCCCGCCCGCGCGCGCTGTCCTCGTCGGGCACGGTGTCCCGCCCGCGCACGCCGTCCCCGCCGCGCGCGCTGTCCTCGTCGCGTTCGCCGGGAGGTCCGCTCCCGCCGTCCGGGGGCGACGGACGTCTGCGCGCGGCGGGTGTCGTCGTCACGTCACTTCCCGTTCGCGTAAAGCTGCTCGACGATCGACTTCAGCACCTCGTCGGTGCGCGGACCGTAGTTCAGCAGCACCCCGTCATCGACCGAGACCACCCTGCGGTCCATCCCGGCAGGCGTCTCCGCGACCCCCGGGATCTTCACCAGCCCGTCCGGCCCGCCGACGGATTCGAGCCCCTTGGTCATCACCAGGATCGCGTCGGGCGCGGCCTTCGCCAGTGCCTCGCTCGTGATCGCGGTGAAGTCCTTCCGCAGTCCCGACTCCTTGCCCGCGTCGACCGCGCCGGCCGCCTCCAGCAGGGAACTCGCCCCCGAGTCGGCGCCGCCGAGCAGATAGACGGAGGCCGAGCCACGCAGATAGAGGAACGCGACCCGCGGCTTCCGCCGGCCCTCGCGCGCCGGAATGTCCTTCTGTACGGCGGCGATCCGCGCGTCCGTACGTTCCTTCAGCCGGGCGCCGGCCGCCTCCACCCCCAGCGCGCCGGCCACCGCGTCGATCCGGGCGTCGACGTCGGCGAGGCTCTTCGCCGGTGCGACGACCACGAGCGGGATGCCCGCGTCCCGTATCTGGCCGATGGCCTCGGCGGGGCCGGTGGTGGTGTCGGCGATGACCAGGGTCGGCTTGAGCGACAGCACACCCTCGGCCGAGACATCGTGCGCCCGGGTCACCAGGGGCAGATCCGCGGCCTGTTCGAAGGTGGCGGTGATGTCGCGGGCCACCACCCGTTCCCCGAGGCCGAGCGTGAAGACGATCTCGCTCAGCGAACCGGTCAGCGGCACGATCCGGTCGGCCGAGGCGACCGTCACCTCATGGCCGTCCGCCGAGTCCACCGTGACCGGCAGCCGCGGCTTCGGTATGCCCGGGAGGGGTTCGACCCGGTCGGCCGTGGCCGTCGCGGCGCTCTGTCCGCCGCCGGACGTTCCCGTACCGCCGAGGCGCCCGTCACCTGCTCCGTCACCTCCTCCGCCACCGCCGCCACCGCAGCCGGTGACGGTCGCGGTCAGGGCGAGGGCGAGCGCGGGGAGGAGCGCACTCGCCAGGCGTGATCTGCGCACGGAGTGCACCGTCCTGTTCGTTCTGTTTGTCATGCCGTGACTTCGGGGTCTGTGATGTTTTGCCGTGGTTCCCATCGGCGGAAGGGTTCCCGTCCGTGTCGGTGTAGCTTAGGTTAGCCTTACCTCGCTTGCCAGACCCGGGGGTATCTGTATCCGGGTCCGTTCACCTGCCAGGTTCGTTCACTCGTTCGTCCGTTCACCTGTGGGAGTCACTCGATGCTGTCCTTCAGACCGGTGCGCGCTTTCGGCGTCGCGCTTCTTCTGGCGCTGCCGGTGACCCTGCTTCCGGCCGTCGGCGCACAGGCGGCGAGCCGTACGGTCCAGGGCGGCAGACTCGACTGGGGCATCAAGTCCTCGTTCCTGAGCTATGTCACCGGGCCGATCGCGCGCGGCGGCTGGGCGCTGACCGGGGGCGCGGCCACTGTGGGCAGCCGGTTCCGCTTCCACTCGGCCACCGGCTCGTACGACCCGGCCACCGGGGCGTTCCGGGCCGGCTTCTCCGGCGGGGTCCGGTTCACCGGCCATCAGAAGACCGACGGGACATATGAACTCGATCTCACGATCAGCCGGCCCACCGTGCGGATCTCGGGCGGCGGAGGCACGGTCTACGCCGATATGACCAGCAAGGCGAAGGGGTCCGGCAAGCTCACCAGGGCGGCTCAGGTCCCGCTCGCCTCGCTCGATCTCTCCGGGATCAGCATGGTGGGCGGCGGCAGCCCGGTCGCCCTCGACAACGTCCCGGCGACCCTCACCTCACAGGGCGCCACCGCCTTCGCGGGCTACTACACGGCGGGGACCCCCCTCGACCCGGTCAGTCTCTCCGTGGATGTCGCGGCCGGGAAGCCGGCCGGTCCGTCCACGGGCGGGCCCACGACCGCGCCGACGACCGGGCCGACGGAGAAGAAGCCGGAGAAGAAGCCCGAGGAGGGGCGGGCCTCGGGACGGTTCAGCACGGCGGCCGTCGACTGGGGCGTACGCCGTACGTACCGCGAGTACGTCACCGGCCCCATCGCGAAGGGCACATGGACCCTGAGCGACGGCGCCCAGGACGGCGGCGCGCTCTTCCGCTTCCCGCGCGGCACGGGCTCGTACGACGCGGGGAAGGGGACGCTCGACGCGGACTTCGCGGGCACCGTCCGCTTCACCGGCACCGGACTCGATCTCACCCTGACCGGGATCGCCGTCAGGGTGAAGGACGGCAAGGGCACGCTCCTCGCCGATGTCACCGACGCGGCCGAGGGCGGCCCGCCCCGGCAAGCGGTGCCCCTGGTCACCTTCGAGGCCGAGGACTTCACCCCGAAGAAGGGCCTCGCCTCGCTCACCGAGGTGCCCGCCACGCTGACGGCACCGGGCGCCGAGACCTTCGGCTCCCTCTACAAGGCGGGCACGGCGATGGATCCCGTCTCGCTGGCCGTCGCCGTCGACGGGAAGGCGCGCTTGCCCGCCCTGCCGGATCTGGGCAGCGGCGCCTCGGCGGCGGCGGAGCCGACGGCGCCGGACACCGCGGCCCCGGACCCCACCGGCCCCGCCGCCGAAGCCACGTCGTCCGCCGCGTCCTCGTCGTCCACCGGGGCCGGGACGTACACGGCGCTCGGCGCGGGAGCACTCGTCGTGGCGGGACTCGCGGTACTCGGCGTCGTCCTGGTCCGCAGGCGCGGAGGCGCCGCCACGTCCGACGAGCGCTGACCTCCCCCACACAACGCAACGCACCACACAACACAACGCAGCGCAGCGCAGCGCAGCGCACATCGCACAACGCAGAAGGCACCACGCGACGCACCACGCGTCACGCGCCACTCCACCGCACCACACCATCGAGGAGACCATCCACCATGGCAGCCATACGCCGCCCCAGAACACTCGCCGCCGCCATAGCGACGGCGGCAGCACTCGGCGCCTCCGCCTTCGCGATCCCGGCGCTCGCGGCGGGCGCCCCCGCCGCCGTGCCCTACGCCGCGCCCGCCGCCCCGGGCGCGGCCCCGAAGCTGGATCTGAAGGACGGCACCCTGGAATGGGGGCTGAAGGAGTCGTTCCGCAGATATGTGACGGGTATCGCGGGCGGCACCATCTCGGCCACCGACGGCGCCACCCAGGCCGCGGGCAACGGGCCCTTCACGTTCTCCGACGGGACGGGTACGTACGACCCCGCGACGCACAACGTGACCACGGACTTCGCCGGCGGCGTCCGGTTCTCCTCCACGGCCCACGGCTTCGACATCAAGATCGCCGACGTCAAGCTGGTCACGGAGGGCACGGCCGGGGCGATCGAGGCGGACGTCACCCTCAACGGCGCCGCACAGGACGACATCGAGCTCGCCTCGATCGATCTGGCGGGCATCCGCCCGGAGACCGCGAACGGCTCGATGGTCTTCAGGGACATCCCGGCCAAGCTGACCGCCGACGGCGCGAAGGCCTTCAACGGGATGTACGCGGAGGGCACGGAGCTGGACAAGGCGACGCTCGCCGTCGCGTACTCCACGGGCGGTACCCCGACCCCGCCCGTGAGCCCGCCCCCGTCCACCCCGGCCCCCACTCCCAGCACCACCCCGCCCACCGAGCCGCCCACCGGCGAGCCGACCCCGACGCCGACCCCGACCGGCCCGGCCTCCGAGACACCTCCGGCGGCCGAGGACGGCACGATCGTCGACGGCAATCTCGACTGGGGCGTCAAGGAGTCCTTCCGCTCGTACGTCACGGGCCCGATCGCCAAGGGCAAGGTCGAACTCGGCGACGGGGCCACGCGGTCCGGGGCGGCCTACCGCTTCCCCGAGGGCACCGGTTCCTTCGACGCCGACGGGCAGACGCTCTCCGCGTCCTTCGGCGGTACGGTCCGTTTCCTCGGGCACGAGGAGGCCGGGGAGTATGTCCTGGACCTCGAACTCAGCGGTCTGCGCGTCGAGGTGGCGGACGGCGAGGGCACGCTCGTCGCCGATGTGGCCACCAAGGACCGCGAGACGCACGAGGTCGCCGCCTACGAGGACCTGACCTTCGCCACGCTGGACCTCCCGGGCGGTGAACTGGCCGCCGAGGACGGTGTCGTGACCCTGAGCGCGGTTCCCGCGACCCTCACGGCCGACGGTACGAAGGCCTTCGGCGGGATGTACCCGGCGGGCACGGACCTCGACCGGCTGACGCTCGCCGTGTCACTGGACGACGACGCGAACCTGCCGGGCGGTACGGGTGGTACGGGCGGCAGCACGGGCGGTACGGGTGGCACCTCCGGTGGCACAGGCGGCTCGGGCACCGGCACCGGCTCCGGCACCGTCGGCGGCTCGGGAACGGTGGGCGGCGGTACGGTCGGCGGCTCCGGCTCCCTCGCCTCCACCGGCTCGGACATCCCGACGGGCGCGCTGCTCGGTACGGCGGGCGCGATCGCCGCGGCGGGCGCGGCGGCGGTCTTCGTGGCCAGGCGCCGCGGTACGGCGCTGGAGGAGGAGACCGCGTAGACCGCGTAACGGGATCAGGTCCGTACCGCCGAGGAGGGGAGCGGCACGGACCTGCTTCCGTCGCCGGACATCCTGGTCCACGGGCCCCGGACCGCGGTTCACGGCTCCGGACCTCGGTCCGCCCGCTCCGCCGGTGATGCTTGAATGCGCGGGTGACTGACATCGACGTACTCAGCGTCTTCTGCGGTGCCGACGGCCGACACGGCAATACGCTCGGCGTCGTCCGGGAAGGGCGGCACCACCCCGACCGGGCGGCGCGGCAGGCGCTCGCCGCGCGGCTCGGCTACAGCGAGACCGTGTTCGTCGACGATCCCGAGCGCGGTGTGGTCGACATCTACACCCCGGGCCTGCGCCTCCCGTTCGCCGGACATCCGCTCGTCGGCGCGGCCTGGCTGCTCGATCTGGAGACCGTGAACCCGCCCGCCGGTGAGGTGTGGGTACGTCAGGACGGCGAGTTCACCTGGATCACGGCCCGCCCCGAGTGGGCCCCGCCGCGCACGCTCCGCCAGTACGCCACCGCCGCCGAGGTCGACGCCCTGCCCGCACCGCCGCCCGGCGAGGGCTGGCTCTACGCCTGGGCCTGGGAGGACGAGGCGGCGGGCCGTGTCAGGGCCCGCGCCTTCCCCCGCCGGGACGACGGCATCCCGGAGGACGAGGCGACCGGCGCGGCGGCCCTGCTGCTCACGGCCCAACTGGGCCGCGCCCTGAACATCACCCAGGGCCGCGGCTCCCAGCTGATCACGGCCCCGGGCCCCGACGGCACGATCGAGATCGGCGGCCGGGTAAGGCTCCTGACGGCCCACTGACCCGGGGCCCACCGAGAGCCGGGGACCGCCGGGACCCGGGGCCCACCGAGGCCGTCCACCGGGGCGCGCCCGCTCAGCGGCTCCGGATCCACCAGATGATCCCCGCCAGGACCGCGGCTCCGGCCGCCGAGGCCAGTCCGCGTACCGCGCTGAACATGGCAGCCCGTCCGAGCTTCCTCATCGTGTCGCGCTTGCTCTTCGCCATGGGAACCCCCAGGTCTTCCGCGCGGCCCGGCGCCGGGGCACTGGTCGAAGAATCCAGCGATGGCTGACCACCCGTCAGGAAGTGCGGGCACAGCGGGCGCATCAGCCTCTGGCTGCCCGAGGATCCGACGAAGGCGCGGGTTCCCCGAGACCCGGACAAGGTCTGGGCGCTGGTGCGCCTGTGGTGCGACTGGGCCGGGGAGAGGGAGCCGGACGAGAAGTACTGGCAGATCCTGGTCGACCGGGCGCAGCCCGCCCGGAACACCGGGTCAACCGCCGCCCAGGGGACTGCCGTTGGACCAGACGGACCGGACGGACGGGACGGGCGGACCACGGAGTCCGACGACCTGTGGGCCCGGCTGGTCGAGACCTCCGCGGTCTGGGGCTACGCGTCCGAGGACTTCGACCCCGGGTCCCGCGTACCGCGCCCGAGCCGGGGCGCTATGCGCCCGGGAGTCCTACGCGCTCAGCGGGAAGTGCGTCCCCAGCTCGCGGAAGACCGCGCCGTTGAAGTCGAACGCGCGCTTGCACTCGTCGACGATCCGCTGCTTCTCCAGATCGTCCGCCGCCACCCGGTCCAGCAGCTCGCGGTAACCCCGCTTGAACGCCGCCGGGTTGGGGATCTCCTCGAAGACGTAGAACCGGACGCCGTCGCCCTTGCGGGAGAAGCCCCAGGTCTTCTCCGCCTTGTCGCGGATGATCTGGCCCCCGGAGAGATCGCCGAGATAGCGGGTGTAGTGGTGGGCCACATATCCGCCGGGCCAGACGCGCGCGCACTCCTCGATCCGCGCGGCATACGCGGCGGTGGCGGGCAGCGGTTCGAGGCCCTCGCGCCACCGGGGGCCGCGCAGATGCGCGAGATCGCGCTCCAGCTCGGGCGTACGGGCCAGCTCCGGCCGGATGAAGGGCCCGGCGACCGGGTCCGATCTCAGCGCGTCCACGGCGTCCTCCAGCGCCCGGTACACGAACCAGAGCTGCTCCGTGTAGCGCGTATAGGCGTCCACACCGAGCCGGCCGCCCAGCAGATCGCTCATGAAGGTCGAGGTCTCCGCCTCGGTGTGCTGTTCGTGCGAGGCGACACGGATGAGTGTGGAGAAGGGCGTGGCGCTGGCGATTGCGTCCAAGACGGACCTCCGGAGACCAAAGGGGACGGGAACGGGCGAATGCGCTCGTGGCGGCACGCACTGCCGCCAGAAGCGATACTCTTACTTAGGCTTACCTAAGTCAACTGGTTCCCGACGTCCTGTCGGTAAAAACGCTACCCCGCCTCAGCGGTACGGCAACCTCACGGAAGAGTGAGGATCTCCGCTCCCGTGTCCGTCACCACCAGCGTGTGTTCGAACTGCGCCGTCCGCTTCCTGTCCTTGGTGACCACGGTCCAGCCGTCGTCCCACATGTCGTGCTCGTAGGTGCCGAGCGTCAGCATCGGCTCGATGGTGAAGGTCATGCCCGGCCGCATGACGGTGGTGGCGTGCGGACTGTCGTAGTGCGGGACGATCAGCCCGGAGTGGAAGGACGAGCTGATCCCGTGGCCGGTGAAGTCCTTGACGACGCCGTAGCCGAACCGCTTGGCGTACGACTCGATCACCCGCCCGATCACATTGATCTGCCGTCCCGGCCGTACGGCCTTGATGGCGCGGTTCAGCGACTCACGGGTCCGCTCCACCAGCAGCCTCGACTCCTCGTCGACATCGCCGCAGAGATAGGTGGCGTTGTTGTCGCCGTGGACGCCGTTGATGTACGCCGTGACGTCCAGATTCACGATGTCCCCGTCACGGAGCACCGTGGAGTCGGGGATCCCGTGGCAGATCACCTCATTGACCGAGGTGCAGAGCGACTTGGGGAAGCCCCGGTAGCCGAGCGTGGACGGATAGGCCCCGTGGTCGCACATGAACTCGTGTGCGACCCGGTCCAGCTCGTCCGTGGTGACACCGGGCGAGATGTGCTTGGCGGCTTCCTCCATCGCCTGCGCGGCGATCCGCCCCGCGATCCGCATCAGCTCGACCGTCTCGTCGGTCTGCGCCTCGGGCCCGGTGTACGGGGCGGGCGCGGGCTTTCCCACGTACTCGGGGCGCCGGATCTTTCCGGGTACGGAACGGAGGGGGGAGATCTCCCCGGGGATGAGCAGTGACTGGCCAGACATGCCAGCGAGTCTAACCAGCGTGTCCGGGGCACCATGGCGTTCAGAGGAAGGAGCCGACGATGGCCCTGTTCAAGAAGCGTACGGTCGGCAAACCCGGCGAGTGGTACTACTGCCTGCGCCATCAGAAGGTCGAGGAGGGCCCGGAGTGCCGCGCGGCGGACCGCTTCGGCCCGTACGCGACCCCGGAGGAGGCGGCGCACGCGATGGACACCGCGCGGGAGCGGAATCTGGAGTGGGAGACCGACCCGAAGTGGCACGACAAGCCGGACAGCCCGGCGGAGGACTGACGGCGGAGAACCGCCCCGGCGGCCTGGCGGTCCGGCCACCCAGTGCCCCGGCCGCCTGGCGGTCCGGCGGCCCGGTGGTCCGGCAGTCCGGTGGCCCGGCGCCCGTCCGCCGGGTGACCGCCCGGCCGCCCGGTCGGGGCATCGGCGCCCTTACTGGTCCGGGCGGCCGGTGCGGTTGGTCCGGGTGCCTGGTCCGAGGTGCCTGGTCTCGCCAGTTCGGCCGGTCGGTCCGGCGCCGGTCCGGGGCCCAGGGTCCGGGGCCCGCGCGTCACGGCGTCGCGGCCGGTGTCACTTCCCGTGGCTCTTCCCGCGGCGCTTCCCCCGTGGACTCCTTCGCCGCGCGGCGGCGTCGCGCGTCCTCGTCCGTGGCCGCGTCGTACGTCACCAGCTTCGGCAGGACGGCCGCCAGCAGACCCACCGAGGCCACACACGCCAGACCGCCGCCCCAGATCGCGGGACGCGTGCCCGTCCAGCCCGCCATCGCGCCCGCGCGCACCTGGCCCAGTTGGGGGCCCACGCTGTACGAGAGCACCTCGATCCCCGCGAGCCGGCCGCGCAGTTCCTCCGGGATGGTCTGGTTCCAGATGGTCGAACGGCCCAGCCCGCTGAGCATGTCGCCCGCGCCCGCGAACGCCAGGCACACCAGCACCAGCCAGATGTTCGCGAACCACCCCGCCGCCGTGATCGCCAGCCCCCACCCCGCCGCGCCGAACACCACGAAGAGCCCGTGCCGCCGTACCCGTGAGGTCCAGCCGCTGGTCAGGGCGAGCACCGCCGAACCGACCGACCCCGCCGCGTACATCAGTCCCAGCGCCCACTCCGCGTCCAGCTCGTCCGCGAGGAACGGGAAGATCGTGTTCGGGAAGGCGAAGAACATCGCGGCGAGATCGATCGCGTACGTCCCCAGGAGCACCGGTCTGCTCCACGCGTACCGCGCGCCCTCCGCTATGCCCCGCAGGGACGGCTTCTCCGCGTCATGTGCGGCGGGCGCCGCCGACAGCCGCGTACAGAGCAGTACGGAGGCGGCGAACGTCAGGATCGTGAGTCCGTACGCCGTCGCGTGACCCGCGTACGCGACGACCACACCCGCCAGCGACGGCCCCGCGATCGAGCCGGCCTGCCAGCGCACGGCGTTGAGCGCCGCGGCGGCGGTGAGCTGGTCGTGCGGCACGATCCTGGCCATCAGCGAGTCCAGCGCCGGACGCTGGAGCCCGGCCAGCGCGGACACCCCGCCGGCGACGACGTACAGGGGCCAGAGCATCGGCTCCGGCAGCAGCGCGTTCATCAGCAGAACAGCGGCCAGCAGTCCGAGCCCCGCCTCGGTGAGCAGGATGACCTTGCGCCGGTCGACGGCGTCGGCGAGGGCGCCCCCGTACAGCCCGAAGACGATCAGCGGGACCAGCTCGACCAGACCCATGGCGCCGACGGCGAGGGGCGATCCGGTCAGATCCTTGATCTGGAGCGGCAGCGCGATCATCGCCATGAAGCTGCCGACCGTCGTCACCAGCCCCTGCACCCAGAGCAGCCGGAAATCGCGGGAGGAGCGCAGAGGGGAGAGATCCGGCAGGATCGCCGCGATGGCACCGGGCTTCTTGGTCACGAGCGGTCATGGTGCGTGCTGGTGGGCGGGGGTTGCAACCGGATTTCACCAAGGTGTGACAGCGCTCACCACCGCGCCGGCGGCGGCGCCGTCAACTGGTCCGCCAGCCAGGACAGCCGGTCCCGGAACCGGCGCCGGCCGCGCGCCGTCGGCAGGCTGTTCTCCCCGGCCGCCGCGCTCACCAGATGCTGCACCGTGTCGAGATCCACACCCTGCGCCGCGTCCGGTCCGCCCACCGTCAGCGCGTCGTGCGCCAGCCCCCGCACCTCCGCGTCCCCGCCGTCCAGCGACAGCACCGTCGCCCCGGCCCGCCGCGCGTCGTGCACCCGCTCCAGCAGTGCGTCGTCCGGGCGGCGCGGTGCCACGACGAGCAGTGTCTGCCCCCGGCCCGCCGCTTCGAGCCGCCCCAGCCCGACGGCGAGATGCGCGGGATCCTCCGGCCGTACCCGGTGCCGTACCAGCGTGGGATTCAGCTCCGGCTGGCCGGACCACGCCGCCTCGTCCACGAGATGCGCCGCGAGATGCCACGGCTCGTACTCCTCGGTCCCCACCAGCAGCAGCCCACCGCCCTGGGGTACGACGGAGGAGCGCAGGGCCCCCGCGAACCGGCGGGCCGCGGCCGGCCACTCCGTGCCCGCGAGGACCTCACGCAGCAGTGCCACGCGTACGGCGTCCATGGACCGCATCCTGCCGCAGTCCGGCGGGCGGCGCGGCCGATAGCCGGCGGCTCACCCGAACGTGCGCTTCTACCGCCCAGTAGGGTCGGCGTCATGACTTCAACGGACAGCGGCAACACCACCGCCCCCAAGCCCTCCGCCCCCGCGCCCGCGCCCGCCAAGGACCCCTGGGACCTTCCGGACGTCGCCGGGCTCGTCGTCGGAGTGCTCGGCGGCACCGGGGACCAGGGGCGCGGCCTCGCCTACCGGCTCGCGCGGGCCGGACAGAAGGTGATCATCGGATCCCGGGTGGCCGAGCGCGCGGAGACGGCGGCGGCCGGACTCGTCGCCATCGGTGCCGAGGGGGTCGAGGGAGCCGACAACGCCGAGTGCGCGCGGCGCAGCGATGTGGTGATCGTCGCCGTGCCGTGGGACGGGCACGCGAAGACGCTGGAGGCCCTCAAGGACGAGCTGGCGGGCAAGCTCGTCGTGGACTGCGTCAATCCGCTCGGTTTCGACAAGAAGGGCGCGTACGCCCTCACCCCCGAGGAGGGCAGCGCGGCCGAGCAGGCCGCCGCCCTGCTGCCGGATTCCCGGGTGACCGCGGCGTTCCACCATCTCTCCGCCGTGCTGCTCCAGGACCCGGACGTCGAGCGGATCGACACCGATGTGATGGTGCTGGGCGAGGCGCGCGCGGACACGGACATCGTGCAGGCGCTGGCGGGCCGTATCCCGGGTATGCGCGGGGTCTTCGCGGGCCGGCTGCGCAACGCCCACCAGGTGGAGTCCCTGGTGGCCAATCTGATCTCGGTCAACCGCCGTTACAAGGCGCACGCCGGGCTGCGTGTGACGGACGTCTGACGCTCGCCGACCGGTCGGCCGACGGACGCTCACCGGCCGGCCACCGGCCGGCCACCGGATGTCCGGCCGGACGTCCGGCGCTCCTGGGCATGGGGGACACTGGGGAGCGCGTACCGCGGCACCCCGAGAAGCCACGCGAAAACCCCTCAAGCCTCGGGAAAGCCCGGAAGCCCCGGAAGCCCCGGAAAAGTCCCAGGACAGGAGCCGACCCCCATGCCCCGCCTCGCTCTCTACGCCCTCGCCGTCTGCGTCCTGGCCGTCGTCGCGGCGGTGGTCTCGTTCGTCCAGGGGAACTGGCTCGGCATCGTCTGGGTGCTGCTCGCCGGACTCTCGTCCAACATGGGCTGGTACTACCTGCGCAGGGCGAGGTTCGAGCGGGCGGCGGCCACCGCGGCCCCGACGCCGGCCGCGGAGGCCCCCCGGGGTGTCACGGGCTGACCGGGCCGCAGACGAACTCGTTCCGGGACTCCCAGAAGGTGAAGAGGTTCCGGCCGCAGTACGTGTCCAGCTCGGTCACCCCGAGGCCGCGCAGGACCGCGTCGATCGCGTCGAAGAAGACCGCGTTCACGCTGGGGATCAGGATGATCACGAAGACGGCGAGCAGCCCGAACTGGGCGTACGGCTCGATCTGGCGGCGGATCCGGTACGACAGCCAGGGCTCTATCACGCCGTAGCCGTCCAGCCCCGGCACCGGCAGGGAGTTCAGGATCGCCGCGGTGACCTGGAGCAGTGCGAGGAAGCCGAGCGCGTAGCGGAAGCCGGCCGGCACTCCGGAGAGGGCGCCGAGCCAGAACGGGGCGGTGCAGACGATCGCGAACAGCACGTTCGTGAGCGGGCCCGCCGCGGAGATCAGACTGTGCTTCCAGCGGCCCTGGATACGGTTCCGCTCGATGAAGACCGCGCCGCCCGGCAGACCGATGCCGCCCATGATCACGAAGATCACCGGCAGGACGATGCTCAGCATGCCGTGGGTGTATTTGAGGGGGTTGAGCGTCAAATACCCTTTCGCGCCGATGGAGATGTCCCCGCCGTGGAGCGCGGTGCGGGCGTGCGCGTACTCGTGCATACAGAGCGAGACGACCCAGGCGCCCGTGACGAACAGGAAGACGGCGATCCGGACGTCCGCCGCGAAGTCCGTCCAGACGGCCCAGCCCGCGACGGCCGTGACGGCGGCGATGCCCAGGAACACCGGGGAGATGCGCCGGTCGCTGGGGCGTGAGGTGGCGGTGGTCATGGGCGGGGCTCCCCGGGAGGGTGGTGACGGCGGTCGGGCCTGCCCGACCGTACAGCGGCCGTGGCCGCCGCGTCGCCGGGGCCGCCGCGTCGAAAACGTCTCGCCTGCCAGTCTGAGTTCCGGAGGGACCCGATCGGTGTCGCGGGCATACGGTCCGGGGCGGCGCGGGCGTACCGCCCGGGATGTGTGAATCGGCACATGGGCACGCGAACCGGGGCGCGGGGCCGCCGACCGGGCGGCGTCACGGACAATGGGCGGATGCGCTACCGCGTTCTCGGCACCACTCGGGCACTGCACGACGACGGCACGGCCGTCGCCCTCGGTGGCGCGCGGCTGCGTGCGCTGCTCACGGTTCTCGCGCTGCGGCCGGGACATACGGTGACGGCCGGAACGCTCGTCGCCGAGGTCTGGGACGGCGATCCGCCCGCCGACGCGGTGGGGGCGCTCCAGGCGCTGGTCGGGCGGTTGCGGCGGGCGCTGGGGCCCGCGGCGGTCCTGTCGGCGGACGGCGGGTACCGGCTGTGCGCGGACGAGGACGACGTGGACCTGCACCGCTTCGGCCGGCTGGCGGCGGAGGGGGCGCGGGCGCTGGGGGAGGGCGACGCGGCCAAGGCGGCGGGCCTCCTCGACGACGCGCTCGCACTCTGGCGCGGTCCGGTGCTGGCCGACCTCCCGGACCGCGGGTCCGAGGCGGCCCGCTGGGAGAGCCGCCGTCTGGAGGCCCGCAGGGCCCGGCTCACGGCCGTGCTCGCCCTGGGCCGCGCGGACGAGACACTGCCCGAACTGGCCGCGCTCTGCGGAGAGTTCCCTCTGGACGAACCTCTCCAGTCCCTCCGTATCCGGGCCCTGCGTGACGCCTCGCGTCCCGCCGAGGCGCTGGCGGCGTACGAAGGTGTCCGCCGCGCGCTGGCCGACCGCCTGGGCACGACCCCGGGCCCGGAACTCCGCGCACTGCACGCGGAGTTGCTTCACGCGGACGGTTCCGACGACGGGACCGGGACCGGGGGCGCGGACGGCGCGGGAGCGGACGGCGGGGAGACCGGCGGTACGGGGGCGGGCGGTACGGGATCGGACCGTACGGAGGCGGGCGGTACGGGAGCGCGCGGTACGGGAGCGGGCGGCGCGGGCCAGGCAGCGGATCCGCGCGGCAGGGCGCAGGGCAATCTGCGGGCCCGGCTGACCAGTTTCGTGGGCCGGGAAGGCGACATCGAGGCGATCCGCGCGGACCTCGGACGGGCCCGGCTGGTGACGCTGCTGGGGCCGGGCGGGGCCGGGAAGACCCGGCTCTCGCAGGAGGCCGCCGAGCGGGTGGCCGAGGACTGGCCCGACGGCGTGTGGCTGGCCGAACTGGCGCCGGTGGACGATCCCGAGACCGTTCCCGAGGCCGTCCTGGCCGCACTCGGGGCGCGGGAGACCGTGCTGCGCGGGGCCGGCGGCGAGGAACTGCGGGCGGCGGACAGACAGGGCGGCGAGCCGCTGGTCCGGCTGGCCGAGCATTGCGCGCGGCGGCGCATGCTGCTGCTGCTCGACAACTGCGAACACGTCGTGGAGGCCGCCGCGACCCTGGCCGAGACCCTGCTCACCCGCTGCCCCGGACTGCGCGTACTCGCCACCAGCCGTGAGCCGTTGGGGGTGCCGGGAGAGGTGGTGCGCCCGGTGGAGCCGCTGCCGCCGGATCCGGCGCACCGGCTGTTCGCTGAGCGGGGGCGCGCGGTGCTGCCGGGGTTCGACCCGGAGGGCGACCCGGTGGCGGTGGCGGAGATCTGCCGTCGCCTGGACGGGCTGCCGCTGGCGATCGAGCTGGCGGCGGCGCGGCTACGTATGCTGACGCCACGTCAGATCGCGGACCGTCTGGACGACCGGTTCCGGCTGCTGACGAGCGGGAGCAGGACCGTACTGCCACGCCAGCAGACCCTGCGCGCCGTCGTCGACTGGTCCTGGGACCTCCTCACCGCCCCCGAACGCGCCGTACTGCGCCGTCTGTCCGTCTTCGCGGGCGGCTGCGCCCTGACGGCCGCGGAGTCGGTCTGCGCGGACGACACGACGCCGCCGGGTGCCGCCACGCGGCCGGACACCTCGGCGGCCGACGCGGCACGGCCCCGTCCGCCGGGCGATACCGGCCATGCGCCCCGTCCCGCACCAGCCGCGTATGACACCGCGTCAGGGGCCGCCGCGTCAGGGACCACCGCGTCAGGGACCGCCGGGCCGGCGGACGCGAAGCGCGTCCCCGGCGCCGTCCTCGTGGACGACACGGCCCACGCCACGGCGACGGACGGCACCCTGTCGCCGCGGGCCTCCTCCGGGACGGTCCCGGCCGGCGCCGCCCCCGCCGTCGGCCCCGCGCACACCGTCTCCTCCCGCGACATCGCCGGGATCCTCGGCTCGCTCATCGACAAGTCCCTTGTCGTCGCCGCGCCCTCGCCGGACGGCGACATGCGGTACCGGCTGCTGGAGACCGTCGCCGAGTACGCCGCGGAGCGGCTCGACCAGGCCGGTGAGCGCGCCGGTGCCGAGCGGCGGCATCTCGTCCACTACCGGGAACTGGCCCGCACCACCGACCCCCTGCTGCGCGGCCGTGGTCAGCGCGCGGGGATGGCCCTGCTGCGGCTGGAGTACGAGAATCTGCGTACCGCGCTCCGCCGCGCCCACGCCGCCCGCGACGAGCACGAGATGCTCTGTCTCGTCCTCTCCCTCGGCTGGTTCTGGCAGATGCTCGATCTGCGCGCCGACGCCCGGCAGTGGGCGCGGGCCGCCGCGCTCCTCGGTCCCGATCCGTTCGCCCCTCCCGTCGCCCCGTCCCCGCCCCTCCCGCGGCGCTGCACGGACGCGCCACCGCCCATGACCCCCGAACTGCTCCAGGAGGCCAGACGCGAGGTACGGCTGATCGAAGTGATCACCATGGACCATGTGGCCGAGGACTGGACCACTCCCGAACGGCTCGCCTGGCTGGACCGGGTGGCCACCGCCTACGGTCCCGGCCTGCCGCAGACCTGCCGCTTCCCCGGCACCATGACCTTCTTCGCCGTCATGCTCAGCGGTGACGCCGACCGGCTGCACACGACCCTCGACGAGACCGTACGGGCCTGTGAGGAGTTCGGTTACGAGTGGGAGCTGGCCGGCCTGCTCCATCTGCGGGCCAACGTCCTGGCCAACCGCAGCGACTGGGCGGGCGGCGCGGGCCGTGACGCCGACCGCAGCCTGGAGATCTACGACCGGCTCGGTGACACCTGGGGGGCCGCCGAGGCGCTCTCCGCCCGGGGCGAGGCCAGGGAGAGACGTGGTGAGTACGCACTCGCCGCCGAGGACTACACGGCCGCCATCCGCCATGCCGAGGGGCTCGGCGCACAGAGCCAGGTCGCCCTGCTCCGTTCCCGCTTCGCGCAGGCCATGGTGGAGATGGGCCGGGGCGAGGAAGGCGAACGCATCCTCCGCGACGTACTCGCCCAGGGCCGTGAGACGGCCCATGAGGTGATTCCGTTCGTCCGGCTCTTCCTCGCGATGTGGCTGGGCCGTACCGGACGGGTAGCCGAGGCGCGGGAGCAACTGGAGCCGCTGCGGGAGAGCTTCCACCACGGCACCCTGGACATCTTCGAAGGGTTCGTGAAGGGCGCCCTCGCCTCGCTGGACTGCGCCGAGGGCCACTGGACGCGGGCGCTGGAGGCGTCCCGGGAGGCCCTGGAGAAGTCGCTCTCCCCGCTCTCCCGGATGGTCGCGCCGGAGATGGCCGCGGTCCATATGCTCACGACCGCCTGGGCACTCGCGGGACCGGTCCGCCCCGGCGCCGACCGCCGGGCGTACGAGCGGGCACGCCTCGCGGCCCGGCTCATCGGCGCGTACGAAGGGCTCCTGCCCCCCGGGCACGTCAGAGCCTCCGCGGAGCGGGACCTGCTGATGAACGCGCGCAGGGCCGCGACGGCCGCCCTCGGTGACACCGCGTTCACGGCGGCCCACGCCGAGGGCGACGGTCTCACCATGGAGGAGGCCGTCACCCTCGTACGCTCCGTCTGACCGGCGCTCCGTCCGGCCAGCCGGTCCTTTCGACCGGCCGGTCCGTCCGAGCGGCCCGTTTCCGGGGCCGGACGGCCGTACCCCCGTCCCCCGTCCTCAGGACTTCTTGCGGAACTTCGCCACCGCCAGCGGAGCCGTCACCACCGTGATCCCCACCGCCCACGCCAGCGTCACCCACACCGAGTCCGCGACCGGACCGCCGTTGATCAGACCCCGCGCCGCGTCCGCCAGATTGGAGAGCGGGTTGTAGTCGGTGAAGGTCTGGAGCCAGCCGGGCATCGTGGACGGCGGCGCGAAGATCGACGAGCCGAACTGCAAGGGCATCAGCACGAGCATGGCCACCCCCTGGACCGCCTGCGCCGTCTTCATCGTCAGACCGAGCAGGATGAAGATCCACATCAGCGAGGCACCGAACGCCAGGGAGAGCCCCACGGCCCCGGCCAGCTCCACCACCGATGTCTTGATCTCCATGCCGAGCAGAAAGCCCATGCCGAGCAGAATCGCGGTGGCGACCAGCATCCGGCCGATCTCGACCACGATCTTCGCGATCAGTACGGACGACCGGGCTATCGGCATCGTGCGGAACCGGTCCATGACCCCCTTGCGGAAGTCGTCGTTCATCCCCGTGCCGACGGCCATCGCGATGTTCATACCCATCATCGCCATCAGACCGGGGATCACATAGTTCACATAGGAGTCCCGGCTGCCGCCGAGGCTCGCGCCGACCGAGCCGCCGAAGACATACACGAACAGCAGCGTGAAGATGACCGGCATCAGCAGGACGTCGAACATCGACTCCGGATCCTGCTTGATCTGGAGGGCGTTACGGCGCACCAGCGCGCCGATGTGCCGGAGATTGGCGCGCAGGCCGATCCGGCCCTCGCCGGCCTGGACCGGGGACGGCACGGGCGTCCGCCCGGGGGCGGAGGTGGGCAGTGTGGTCGTGCTCATACCGCGATCTCCTCGGGTGCGTTGTCGGACACGGAGGTCTTCTGGCCGGTGATCGCCAGGAACACCTCGTCCAGACTGGGCAGATGGGTGCCGATATGGGCGATGCCGAAGCCGCGCTCGCCCAGCAGGCCGACGACCGCGGTGAGCTGCTCGTCGCTCAGGATCGGTACGTACAGCAGTCCCTCGTCCGGGACGGCCTGGGTGCCGGAGACCCCGTCGAGCCCGGTCTCGGCGATCGCCCGCGCCATCGCGGGGAGTTGCGCGGGATCCGCCGGCCGGATCTGGAGCGTGCGGCCCCCGACCTTCGCCTTCAGCTCGTTCACCCCGCCGCTCGCGATGACCCGGCCGCGGTCGATCACCGTCAGCTCGCTCGCGAGCTGCTCGGCCTCTTCCATGTACTGGGTGGTGAGCAGGACGGTGGCCCCCTCGGCGACCATCCGCTGCACCTCGTCCCAGACCTCGTTACGGGTACGGGGGTCGAGCCCGGTCGTCGGCTCGTCCAGATAGAGCACCGACGGCCGGCCGATCATCGAGGCGGCCAGGTCGAGCCGGCGGCGCATACCGCCCGAGTACTGCATCGCGGGCTTCTTCGCCGCGTCGGTGAGGGAGAAGCGCTCCAGCAGTTCGTCGGAGCGGCGGCGGGCGTCCTTGCGGGAGAGATCGAGGAGCCGGGCGATCATATAGAGGTTCTCCCAGCCGGAGAGCTTCTCGTCGACCGAGGCGTACTGGCCGGTGAGACCTATCGTGCGGCGCAACTGGCGGGGCTGGCGCAGCACGTCGTACCCGGCGACCACGGCGGTCCCGGCGTCCGGCTGGACGAGCGTGGAGAGAATACGGACGAGCGTCGTCTTGCCGGCGCCATTGGGTCCGAGCACACCGAGGACGGTGCCCTCGCGCACATCGAGGTCGACTCCGTCGAGTGCCCGGGTGCCCTGCGGTCCGCCGTACTGCTTGACCAGCCCCCGTACCTCGACGGCGTTGCCCGAGCGGCCGCCGTTGGGGTTCTTGTCGATTCGTGTCATGCCACCAGTGGACCAGCCGCCACCGACAACCCACCGACAAGCCGCCGACAGGCCGCCGACAGGGAACCGACGGGAGCCCGACAGCCGTACGCGACGGCCTCACGTGAGACCCGCACGTGAGAGCCGCATGCGACAGCCCGCCGACGGGGGATGATCGGCGGGCTGTCGCTCGTGCGGGCAGTGGCTTCAAGGGCGTGCCGTGCTTCGCGCGTGTGCTGTGCTCCGTGAGCGTTCTTCGTACGGCCGGGTACGGACGTACGGACGGCGCTCACGCCCGGAGCGGGGCGGGGCGGGCTCGGACGCGTGTGCCGCGAGTCGGGCCCTGTGCGCTCCGGGTGCCCGCTCTCCACGCGTCCCGGCTAGTGGAAGGTGTGCTCTTCCTGAGGGAATGTTCCGCCAATGACCTCGTCGGCGAACTCCCTCGCCGCGTCACCGAGCGTCCGGCGGAGATTCGCGTACTGCTTGGTGAAGCGCGGCACCTTGCCGCTCGTCAGCCCGACCATGTCCGTGTACACCAGCACCTGCGCGTCCGTCTCGGCGCCCGCGCCGATACCGATCGTCGGGATGTGCAGGATCCGGGTGACCTCGGCGGCCAGTTCGGCCGGGACCAGTTCGAGCACGACCGCGAAGGCGCCCGCGTCCTGCACCGCCTTGGCGTCGCGGAGGAGCTGCTGGGCGGCCTCCTCGCCGCGGCCCTGCACCCGGTATCCCAGGGTGTTGACCGACTGCGGGGTCAGTCCGATGTGTCCCATCACCGGGATACCCGCCTGCACCAGCAGCTCGATCTGGGTGTGCGAGCGCTCGCCGCCCTCCAGCTTGACGGCGCCGACGCCCGCGTCCTTCACCAGCCGGGTGGCGCTGCGCAGGGCCTGGACGGGCCCTTCCTGGTACGAGCCGAACGGGAGGTCGCCGACGACCAGGGCCCGCCTGGTGCCCCGTACGACGGCGGCGGAGAGCATCGTCATCTCGTCCAGCGTGACGGGCACCGTGGTCTCGTAGCCGAGGTGGACATTGCCCATGGAGTCGCCGACGAGCAGTACGGGGATACCCGCCTCGTCGAAGACGGAGGCCGTCATGGCGTCATAGGCGGTGAGCATCGGCCACTTCTCGCCGCGCTCCTTGGCCGCCGCGATGTCGTGGACGGTGATACGGCGGGAGCTCGTGCCGCCGTACAGCGCCTTGGTGTTGTCCGCCTTCGCGCCGCCGGCGCCGCTGTCGCCGCTCCCGCTGCTGGCGGCGTGGCTTCCCGCGGGGGGCTTCTGAGCAGCCTGAAGAGTCATGGCCGATGGCCCTTTCGTCATCTCGAGGCACCCTGACGGTGTCCCCGGACCGTAACCATGGTGGCATCCCGAGGCCATGCTCGGGAAGTGGGTCCTCGCACCGGCCCCACGCACCTCACACGCACCGGCCCCACGCACCCCGCGCACACCCCGCGCGCACCGGGTCGGGCGCCGGTCGGGCGCGGGTCGGCGGCCGGCTGCCGGCGCCGGTAAAGATTTTCCAATACGAGACGGTCTCGTATCGAAATTGGTCTAGCCTGTGCGTCATGTCCACACCGTCCGGCGCCCCGGTCGCCGCACCCCGCATACCCGAAGCCGTTCACCGCCGCCGCTGGGCGATCCTGTGCGTGCTCATGTTCAGCCTGCTCATCGTCGTTCTGGACAACTCGATCCTGAACGTGGCGGTCAAGACGATCGCCGCCCCCGAACCCACCGGCATCGGAGCCACCCAGAGCGAGCTGGAGTGGGCGATCAACTCCTACACGCTCGTCTTCGCCGGACTGCTCTTCACCTCGGGCCTGCTCGGTGACCGTATCGGCCGCAAGAAGGTACTGCTCTTCGGCATCTTCGTCTTCGGGGCGGGCTCGGCGCTCGCCGCCCTGTCCGGGTCGCCGGCCGAACTGATCGGCTACCGCGCCCTGATGGGCTTCGGCGCCGCCTTTGTGATGCCTGCCACTCTCGCCGTTCTGATGAATGTCTTCGAGCGCGACGAGCAGCCCAAGGCCATCGGCATCTGGGCGGGCAGCGTGGGCCTGGGCATAGCCATCGGCCCGATAACCGGCGGACTGCTGCTCGAACACTTCTGGTGGGGCTCCATCTTCCTGGTCAATGTCCCGGTGGCCGTCATCGCGCTGATCGCGATGGTGCTGCTGGTGCCGGACTCCAGGGACCCCAACCCCGGCCGGGTCGACCCCCTGGGTGTCGCGCTCTCCATCGTCGGACTGGTCCTGCTCGTCTACGGCATCATCCGCGGCGGCGAACTGGCCGACTTCACCGACGTCTCGGTACTTCTGCCGCTGCTCGGCGGTGTCGCCGTACTGGCCGCCTTCGTCTGGCACGAGAAGCGCAGCAGCCACCCGGCCATCGACATCTCGTACTTCAGGAAGCCGGCCTTCGCCGCCGCCGTCGCCGCCATCGCGCTCGTCTTCTTCGCGCTGATGGGTGTGACGTTCTTCTCCGCCTTCTATCTCCAGAGCGTGCGCGGCTACAGCGCGCTCCAGTCGGGACTGCTGATCGTGCCGCTGGCCGCCGCTCAGATGATCTTCGCGCCACGGGCCCGGCTGATCGTGGACCGGTTCGGCGCCCGCGCGGTCTGCACGGGCGGCATGCTGCTGGTCGCGGGCGGTCTCGCGGCGTTCGCGTTCTTCGGCGAGAGCACCCCGGTCTGGGTGCTGTGCCTGGTGTTCTTCGTCCAGGGCACCGGAATGGCGCACATCATGCCGCCGGTGACCGTCGCGGTGATGCAGGCGCTGCCCCGTGAGAAGGCCGGCTCCGGCTCCGCGATCAACAACACCTTCCGGCAGGTCGGCGGGGCCCTCGGGGTCGCCGTCCTCGGTTCCGTGCTCTCCGCGACCTACCGGGGCGGGATCGAGGGACACCTGGACGCCGTTCCGGCCGCCGCGCGGGACGCGGCGGGGGAGTCGATCGAGGCGACCCTCGGAGTCGCGGAGAAGATGGGCTCGGCGGGCGATCCGCTGATCGGCTCGGCGTACGACGCGTTCCTCCACGCCATGCATGTCACGGCCATCGGCTCGGCGTTGGTCGCGCTGATCGGCACCGCGGTGGTCGCGCTCTTCCTGCCGGGACGGCCGCCGGCGCGGAAGCTCGCGGGGAGCGACGAGACGCCCGCTCCCGCCGCCGCTGTCGGCACCCCCCGGGGCTGACCGGCGGTCCGGTCCCGGCCGCCCCGGCCGCCCGTCCGTTCCGGGGCGGCCGGGTGGCGGGGTGACCGAGTGTCCGAGCGGGCGTCCGGGCGGCCGTTACCGGCGGGCCCGCCGTCGTCATGTACGAGAATCAGGGCGGCGCGAGTACGGCCGTACAGGGCCGGCGCTACGGCGCAATGGCGGACGGACGGACGGAACGGCCGACGGGGCCGGCGGGAGGCGGAACAGCGTGCTGGACCAGGATCACGAGAAGGAACACCGGCGCGGCAGGCCACGCAGCGAGGCGGCCGAGCGGGCGATCCTGGAAGCCGTCGTGAAACTGCTGGAGGAGGGTGTGCCCCTGGGCACCCTCTCCATCGAACGCATCGCCCGTACGGCCGGCGTCGGCAAGGCCACCATCTACCGGCGCTGGCAGGGCAAGGAAGAGCTCTTCGTCGACGTCCTGCGGGAGATCGAGCCGCCCGACGCCCCCCTGCCCGGCACCTCGGCCCTCGACGATCTCCGCGTGATGCTGGAGTCGATGCGCAGGCGCGGGCTCGCCCAGCGCTCCTCGGCCCTGCTGCACAACGTCGCCGTGCAGATGAAGAGCCAGCCCCGGCTGTGGGAGGAGTACCACAGGACCGTGGTGGAACCCCGGCGCAGGGCCACGATGGGCGTGATCGCCCGCGGGGTCGCCTCGGGGGAACTGCGTGACGATCTCGATGTCGAGCTGCTGCACGACATGCTGATCGGTCCCATGCTGCTCCGTACGCTGCACCGGCCCGGCGCGCCGCTGGACGAGGATCTCGCCGAGCGGATCATCCGTACGGCGCTCCAGGGTCTGAGCCCGCGCACACCGAGTCCCTGACGCGGACCCACGCGTCCGAAGGCGCGCCCTGAGCCACGCGTCCGCAAGCCACGCGCCCCGAGCGACCGTCCCGAGTCACGCGTTCGAAAGCATGTCCGAAAGTACGTCCGGGGCGTGACTCCGGGGCGCGACTCCGAGGCGCGCGTCCTGCCGCAGGGAGGAGCGCGCGAGACCGATTGCCCGTACCGTACGGGAAGCGGAATCGCCCGTACGGTGGATGGCGGACAGTGGATTCCGGACGGCCCCGACCATGCGTCTTCCGTCACAGCCGCCCGTGATCCGTCCTTGATCGGAACCCGCCGCCCCGCGGCCTTCGTCTCCGTGACAGTACGGCCGTCCCCTGACGGCGGAGAAGCGCCCGTACATCCCCTAGGGTCAGGGGCGGGCGTGCACAGGCAAGGCAGTGAGGGCAGCGGACATGACGCAGGAGTACACGGCGCACTCGGTGACGGCGGACGGGGACGAGCCCCGCACCGGATCCCGCGTCAGAACCCTGTTGGGCCGCTGGCGCCGGGATCCCGGCGTCTGGCGGCGCGGCATCATTCTCGCGATCCTCGCCGTGCTGGTCGCTCTTCTGATGATCCTTCACGCGCACATCCCCAACAGGATCGGCAACCTCGGCAGTCTCACCGAGACCTTCCTGCCCTGGCTCGGCCTGACCGTTCCGGTACTTCTCGTACTGGCCCTGGTGCGCCGCTCGGCCACCGCGCTGATCGCCCTGCTGCTCCCCGCCGTGGTCTGGCTCAACCTCTTCGGCGGACTGCTCCTCGGCAAGTCGGGCGACGGCGGCGATCTCACCGTCGCCACCCACAACGTCAACGCCGGGAACCCGGACCCGGAGGGCACCGCGAGCAGCCTCGCGCGGTCGGGCGCGGATGTCGTCGCGCTGGAGGAGCTGAAGGCCAGTGCCGTACCGGTGTACGAGAAGGCGCTGGCCGACACGTACAAGTACCACTCCGTACAGGGCACGGTCGGACTCTGGAGCAAGTACCCGCTGACCGGCACCGAGCCCGTCGACATCCGGCTCGGCTGGGTCCGCGCGATGCGCTCCACGGTCATCACCCCGCTCGGCCCGGTCGCCGTCTATGTGGCGCATCTGCCGTCCGTACGCGTCAAGCTGCACGCGGGCTTCACCGCCAACCAGCGGGACGACAGCGCGGACGCGCTGGGCGAGGCCATCGCGCACGAACAGCTCGGCCGGGTGATTCTGCTCGGCGATCTCAACGGCACGATGAACGACCGTGCCCTCAGGGCCGTCACGTCCCAGATGCGCTCGACGCAGGGCGCGGCGGGCGACGGCTACGGTTTCAGCTGGCCGGCCTCGTTCCCGCTGGCCCGGATCGACCAGATCATGGTGAAGGGCGTCGAACCGACCTCCTCATGGAGCCTTCCCCGCACCGACAGCGACCATCTGCCGATCGCGGCCCGGGTGCAGTTGCCCTGACGCTGGCGTGCGGTTCTCCTGACGGGGACGCCTGGCGCAATCCGGTGTTCACCCGCCGGAACAAACGGCCTGAGACGCTTTGTTCCGTAGAGGTACTTACTACGGAGAGGTCGTTTCTCATGCCCCTGGCCCTGCTCGCCCTCGCTGTGAGCGCCTTCGGCATCGGTACCACCGAGTTCGTGATGATGGGCCTGCTGCCCAATGTCGCGGACGACCTGGGAACGTCCGTGCCCACCGCCGGTCACCTTGTCTCCGCCTACGCGCTCGGCGTCGTCATAGGCGCTCCGCTGCTCACCGCCGTCGGCTCCCGTATCCCGCGCAAGCGGATGCTCCTGCTGCTGATGGCGCTCTTCGTCGTCGGCAATCTCGCCTCCGCGCTCGCCCCCGGCTTCGGCTGGCTGCTCGCGGGCCGGGTGCTCGCCGGACTGCCGCACGGCGCGTTCTTCGGGGTGGGCGCGGTCGTCGCCGCCCGGATGGTGCGCGAGGGACGGCAGGCACGGGCCGTCGCGACCATGTTCCTCGGACTGACCGTCGCCAATATCGTCGGCGTCCCCGCCGCCACACTGCTCGGCCAGCACCTGGGCTGGCGTGCCACCTTCCTGGTGGTCACCGTGATCGGTCTGCTCTCGCTGGTCGCACTGGCGCGGCTCGTACCGTACGTACCCGTCGACGCGCAGCAGAGCCTGGGCCGGGAGGTGCGCGCCCTCGGCAACCGTCAGGTGCTGCTCGGACTCGCCACCGCGGTCCTCGGCTTCGCCGGGGTCTTCGCCGTCTACTCGTATCTGGCCTCGATGACGACCGAGGTCATGGGCTTCGGCGAGTCCTCCGTCACCATCGTCCTCGCGCTGTTCGGCATCGGGATGACGCTGGGCGCGCTGGCGGCGGGACCGCTGACCGACCGGGCGCTGCGGCCCACGCTCTATGTCTCGCTCGCCGCCCTCGCCCTGGTGCTGGTCGCCTTCCGCTTCACGGCGCAGGTGCAGTGGGCGGCGCTGGTGACGGTCGTGCTGCTGGGCGGGATCGGCTTCCTGACGACCACCCCGCTCCAGATGCTCGTCATGAACAAGGCCAAGGACGCCCCGACGCTCGCCTCCGCCTCGAACCACTCGGCCTTCAACCTCGCCAACGCGGGCGGCGCCTGGGCCGGCGGCGCGGCGATCGCGGCGGGCTGGGGCTGGATGTCCCCGGCCCTGGTCGGCGCGGTCCTCGCGGTGGTCGGCCTGGCGATCGCGGTCACGGCGGGGCTGCTGGACCGGGGCGGCCGGACGCGGGGCGAGACCCGGATCGTCGCCTCGGGCAGTGTCCCGGCCGAAGCGCCGGTGCTGAGCCCCTCCGGCGACTGAGGACGCGGCACGGTCGTCGACCGCGCGCCCGGTCGTCGACTGCGCGCCCCCGTGACCGCCCCCGGGCGGAGCGGCTCCGGACCGCCGGAGCGACTCCAGATCGCCGAACTGACTCCGGACCGGAACGGCTTCGGCCCGCGCTCAGCCCCGGTGAGGCGACTCCCGCCAGCGGTTCGTGATCGGCAGGCGCCGGTCCTTGCCGAAACCCTTCGCCGAGATCTTGGTGCCCGGCGGGTACTGGCGCCGCTTGTACTCCGCCGTGTCCACCATCCGCAGCGTCCGCGCGACCAGTTCGGCGTCGAAACCGGCCGCGACGATCGCGTCCTTGCCCTGGTCGCGGTCGACGTACAGCTCCAGGATCCGGTCCAGTACGTCGTAGTCCGGCAGCGAGTCCGTGTCGACCTGGCCGGGGCGCAGCTCCGCGCTCGGCGGCTTGGAGATCGAGTTCTCCGGGATCGGCGGGGTCTGGCCGCGCTCCTCGGCGGCGCGGTTGCGCCACCGGGCGAGCCGGAAGACGGAGGTCTTGTAGACGTCCTTGATCGGGCCGTACGCGCCGACGGAGTCGCCGTACAGCGTCGAATACCCCACCGCCAGCTCGGACTTGTTGCCTGGCGCGAGCACGATCTGGCCCTCCTGGTTGGAGAGGGCCATCAGCATCGTGCCGCGCAGCCGCGACTGGAGGTTCTCCTCCGCGAGCCCGGTGAGCGCGAGCGAGCCCATATACGCGTCGAACATCGGCTCGATCGGGATCGTACGGAAGTTCAGCCCGGTGCGGCGGGCCAGCTCGGCCGCGTCGCCCTTGGAGTGGTCCGAGGAGTACTTGGACGGCATGGCCACGCCGTACACGTTCCGCGCGCCGACCGCGTCACACGCGACGGCGGCGACGAGCGCGGAGTCGATACCGCCGGAGAGCCCGATCAGCACGGAACGGAAGCCGTTCTTCGCGACATACGCGCGCAGGCCCACGACCAGCGCCGAGTACACCTCCTCGTCGTCCTCCAGCCGGTCCGCGTAGCCCCCGGCCACCTCGGGCTCGTAGGCCGGGAGCGGGTCCTCGGAGAGGACGACCCGGTCGATCCGCAGCCCGTCGTCCACCGTGCCGGTCGGCGGTTCGGGCGAGGCGGCCGGCAGATCGAGGTCCAGGACCACACAGCCCTCGGCGAACTGCGGCGCGCGCGCCACGACTTCGCCGTCCTGGTCGACCACGATCGAGTCACCGTCGAAGACCAGCTCGTCCTGGCCGCCGATCATGGCGAGATACGCGGTGGTGCAGCCCGCCTCCTGGGCGCGCTTGCGCACCAGCTCAAGACGGGTGTCGTCCTTCTCGCGCTCGTAGGGGGAGGCGTTGATGGACAGCAGCAGCCCGGCCCCGGCGGACCGGGTGGCCGGCACGCGGCCGCCGTCCTGCCAGAGGTCCTCGCAGATCGCGAGGGCGATGTCGATGCCATGGACCCGGACGACGGGCAGGGTGTCGCCCGGCACGAAGTAGCGGAACTCGTCGAAGACGCCGTAGTTGGGCAGATGGTGCTTGGCGAAGGTCAGCACGACCGCGCCGCGGTGCAGCACGGCCCCGGCGTTCTGCGGGGCGCCCGCGGGCTGGCCGTACCGGGGCTGGGCCTTCTCGGAACGGTCGAGGTAGCCGACGACGACGGGCAGCTCCCCGAAGCCCTCCTCGTCGAGCCGGACCGCGAGCGCGCGCAGGGCGGCGCGGGACGCCTCGACGAAGGACGAGCGCAGCGAGAGATCCTCGACGGGGTAGCCGGTCAGCATCATCTCGGGGAAGGCGACGACATGCGCGCCCTGCTCGGCGGCGTGCCGGGTCCAGTGCACGATCGCCTCGGCGTTCGCGGCGAGATCGCCGACGGTCGAGTCGATCTGATTCAGGGCGAGACGTAGTTGAGGCACACGCCCAGTGTAATCGTCTGACTGACGCGATGTCCCGGGGTGGGAGATGTGGGACACCCCACTCGCACGGGGCCCGCCAGTCGCACGGGGCCCGCCAGTCGGACGGGGCCCGCCGCCTCAGCTCATCGGGAGCTCGTCGGGCTGCCTGAGCCGCTGGTCGCGTAGACCTGCTCGCACCACGCGCCGACCTGCTCGTCGCTGAGGTGCTGGGCCAGATCGGCCTCGCTGATCATCCCGACCAGACGCTTGTCCTCGATCACCGGGAGGCGGCGGATCTGGTGGCCCTGCATCTCGTACAGCACATCGTCCACATCCGCGCTCGATTCGATCCAGCGCGGTGTGCCGTGTGCCATCTCGCCGGCCGTGGTCTGTGCCGGGTCATGGCCCATGGCCACACAACCGACGACGATGTCACGGTCCGTGAGTATGCCCGCCAGCCGTTCGTTCTGGTCGGCTATGGGGAGCGCGCCCACATTGAGCTGACGCATGAGCTGTGCGGCGCGATCAAGGGTCTCGTGGGCGGGGATCCACTGGGCTCCCGTGTGCATGATGTCTTTGGCGGTGGTCATGGGGATCGTGCCTCCTGAATGGGGACGCGGATAGGAAGGTTCCGCTCCACCCCGAGTCAAATCCATCATCATGCAGCCGTTCGGGTGACGCGACCGCTGACGGCCTACCGCTGATCGTGCCGGGGACGGCAGCCCCGACACGTCAGGGGGCGCCGGTTCCTCCCGAACCGGCGCCCCCTGCGCGCGTAGACCGTCCAGCCCCGTCAGCCGTCAGCTCGACCGACAGTCGGCGGCCGACCGGTAGCCGGTAGCCGTCAGCCGGTGCGGGGCTTCGCGCCGCGGGCCTTGAGCAGGTCCGCCATCAGGCCCATCTCCGACTGCTGGGCCGCGACCATCCCCGCGGCGAGATCCTTCTCCGTGCCGACCTCGCACAGCTCGACGCAGCCCTCCGCCATCGACACGCCGCCCTTGTGGTGGTCGGTCATCAGCTGGAGATAGAGGATCTCGGCCTGCTCGCCACGCGCCTCACGGAGCTGGTCCAGCTCCGTCTTCGTGGCCATGCCGGGCATCAGCGAGCCGTCATGGACCTCGTGTCCGGTGTTCCCGTGATCCATTCCGCTCATCCCGCTGTGATCACCGGAACCGGAACCGGACCCGGACCCCGAACCGGAACCCATGTCCATGCCGTCGCCCGTGTCCTGGGACGTCTCCATCCAGGCCATCGGCTCCTGGCCCGACTCCACCTTCGGCAGCCCCCACAGGTCCAGCCAGCCCAGCAGCATCCCGCGCTGGTTCGCCTGGGTGTTGGCGATGTCGTACGCCAGCCGGCGCACCTCTTCGTCGTCCGTGCTGTCCCGCACGATGAAGGACATCTCCACCGCCTGCTGATGGTGGACCGCCATGTCACGGGCGAAGCCCGCGTCCGCGGAGTCGGCCGCCGGGGCGGGGGCCGGTCCCGTCCCGCCGTCACGCCCGGCGGACGCCACCGTCGCCGTACCGGCGAACAGCAGCGCCAGGACGACCGCGGTGATCGCCGCCCACTGGGTGCGTGTGACCGAGCGGGCGGCGGAGGTCACCGCGCTCACTGCGCGCCCATTCCGCCCGTGCAGGCGGCGCCCGGCTCGGGGGTCTGCGAGCCCTGTACGTACTTGGTGAAGAACTGGTCCACCCGCGGGTCGCTCGCGCTGTCCACGGTGACCTGCTTGCCCCACGCGCTCAGCATGATCGCGCCGGTCTGCTCCTTCAGCGGGCTCATGAACGAGTACGGGGTCTTCCCGACCTTCTCGCCGAGCGTCTTCACATCGGCGTCGGAGGCCTTGTCGTTGTAGGTGACCCAGACCGCGCCGTGCTCCAGCGAGTGAACGGCGTTCACGTCCGCGATCGGGTCCTTGTAGACATCGCCCTGGCAGTTCATCCACACCTGGTTGTGGTCACCGCCCACCGGCGGCGTCATCGGGTACTTGACCGCCTCGGTGACATGGTTGCGCCCGAGCTTCTTGGCGTCCCAGGACTTCTCGTCCTTGATGGGCGCCTTGGCCGCGGCCTGCTGCTCCTCCTTCTTGTCGGACTCCTTGTTGAGGATGTAGCCGCCGAAAGCGACGAGGGCGACGACCACGACGGCGCTCGCCGTGATGGTGATGATGCGACTGCGCCGCTCGCGGGCACGCTCGGCGCGGCGCATCTCCTCTATTCGGGCCTTGCGCTCGGCGGACTGGGACTTGGAAGCCATGGTGTATGTCCTTCTGGGATGACTACGGAACGCGGATGACTCCGGACAACTCCGGACAACTCCGGATCGCGGGCGACAGCCGCGGAATACGGGCGGATGGAGAGGATCGGGATCCCGGTGCGGGGTGCGGGCCCGGCTACGTCCGCAGTACTTGAAGGACGTGGAGGTCCGGCGCGCGGGCGAGCGCTCCGGAGCGGGGCACCTGGCCGGTGGGGTACGGCAGTTCGCGGTGCGGAAGCTGTACGTCGGCGGCGAGTGGGGCGGCCGGCGGCGGTACGGTGAGCACGGCCGGGCTGAGATGGGTGAAGAGCCCGCAGTCGCCGTTGTCGTACGGGCAACTGAACCGGGCCTCGGCGTGGCTCACGGCGGTGAAGGAACGGTTCCCTGCGTGTCTGTCGCCGGGCCCGGAGCCGGAGCCGGAATCAGGTCCGGTACCGGATTCGGGGCCCAGGCATATGAAGAGCGCGGCGAACAGCGTCGCCACGGCACTCGCCAGTGCCATGGGACGCGTGCTGCGTATGTGGCTGCGCCGCGGTCCCCCCATGGGCGCAGATCGTAGTGCGTACACCCCCGGTCAGCAGCAGCGAGGAGCCGTTCCGCGACTGGACGAGGGGCCCGCGACGGTACGAACCGGTCATCGGGCGCGATACCGCGATACAAAGGGGTCATGGCCGACCACCGGGAGATGGACGCCGACGCGCACACGGATGTGGATGCCGACGTAGACGTGGACGCCGTGCCCGAGGCCGACGCCGACGTAGACGTGGACGCCGTGACCCACGCCGTGCTGGCCGCGTCCCGGCTGCTGGTCACCGTGTCCGCCCACTCCCTCGCCGCCGTGGCGGAACAGGTCGAACGCGTCACCCTGCCCCAGTACCGCCTGCTCGCGGTCCTCGCCACCCATGGCGACGCGAAACTGGTGGAGGTGGCCGAGCGGCTCGGGGTGAACCCCTCGACCGCCATGCGGATGCTCGACCGGCTCATCGCCGTCGGTCTGGCGACCCGGCAGAGCAATCCGGACAACCGCCGCGAGACGATGCTGCGGCTGACCCCGGAAGGCCGCAGACTGGTCGAGGAGGTCACGGCCGCGCGGCACCGCGAGATCTCGGCGATCGTGGCGCGGCTGACCCCCGGGCAGCGCTCGGCCCTGGTCGGCGCGCTGACCGCGTTCACGCGGGCGGGCGGGGAGCCGGCGGTCCCGGGCGAGGATTCGGAGCCGTACCCCCTGGGCTGGTCGGACACGCACGCCCGGCCGGCACACAAGTGACGCCGGAGGCCGGGAGCGGCTCTTCGACACCACCCGGACACCACCCGGACAGTACCCGGGCCACCACCTGAGCGCCACTCCGCGGATCACTTCAGCACCATGGGTTGCGTTCACCTATTACCTGGGCAGCACTCGGACGGGCACTATGGGCAGGGTGTCCGTACACGCGCGCGATGTGGGGCGTTGGACGGGGGTTCGCAACGTGCCCGAAATCGTGTGGTGGGATGCTCGTGTGCCCCAACGTGCCCCGCGGCATGGGAGCAGGTGGCCTGACCAGCAAGGATGGGTAGGACAACTAATATGGACAAGCAGCAGGAATTCGTGCTCCGCACGCTTGAGGAGCGCGACATCCGCTTCGTACGCCTGTGGTTCACCGATGTGCTCGGCTTCCTGAAGTCGGTCGCCGTCGCGCCCGCCGAGCTGGAGCAGGCCTTCGACGAGGGCATGGGATTCGACGGCTCCGCGATCGAGGGCTTCGCTCGTGTGTATGAATCCGACATGATCGCCAAGCCAGACCCGGGTACTTTCCAGATCCTGCCCTGGCGTGCCGAGGCCCCTGGTACCGCCCGTATGTTCTGCGACATCTTGATGCCCGACGGCTCGCCGTCCTTCGCGGATCCGCGCTTCGTGCTCAAGAGGATGCTCGCCAAGACCTCGGATCTGGGGTTCACCTTCTACACCCACCCCGAGATCGAGTTCTTCCTGCTGAAGGAGAAGCCGGTCGACGGCACCCGGCCCACCCCGGCCGACAGCTCCGGTTATTTCGACCACACCCCGCAGAATGTCGGCATGGACTTCCGGCGCCAGGCGATCACGATGCTGGAGTCGATGGGGATCTCGGTGGAGTTCAGCCACCACGAGGGCGCGCCCGGTCAGCAGGAGATCGATCTGCGGTACGCGGACGCGCTCTCGACGGCGGACAACATCATGACGTTCCGCCTGGTGATGAAGCAGGTCGCGCTGGAGCAGGGTGTGCAGGCGACCTTTATGCCGAAGCCGTTCTCGGAGTACCCGGGCTCGGGTATGCACACCCATCTCTCCCTGTTCGAGGGAGACCGGAACGCGTTCTACGAGTCGGGCGCCGAATACCAGCTCTCCAAGGTCGGCCGCTCGTTCATCGCCGGTCTGCTGAAGCACGCGGCGGAGATCTCGGCGGTCACCAACCAGTGGGTCAACTCGTACAAGCGCATCTGGGGCGGCTCCAGCCGCACCGCCGGCTCGGGCGGCGAGGCCCCCTCGTACATCTGCTGGGGCCACAACAACCGCTCGGCGCTGATCCGTGTCCCGATGTACAAGCCGGGCAAGACGGGCTCCGCCCGGGTCGAGGTCCGCTCGATCGACTCCGGCGCCAACCCGTACCTCACCTACGCGGTCCTCCTCGCCGCCGGCCTCAAGGGCATCGAAGAGGGCTACGAACTCCCGGCGGGCGCCGACGACGACGTCTGGGCCCTCTCCGACGCCGAACGCCGCGCGATGGGCATCGAACCCCTCCCGCAGAACCTCGGCGAGGCGATCTCCCTGATGGAACGCAGCGAACTGGTCGCCCAGACCCTGGGCGAGCACGTCTTCGATTTCTTCCTCCGCAACAAGAAGCAGGAATGGGAGGAATACCGCAGCGAGGTCACCGCCTTCGAACTCCGCAAAAACCTCCCGGTGCTCTGACCGTATGCAACTGAGAGTCCGGGGAGGCGCCATGACGTTCAATCGGGTCGTGAACCAGGTGGTGCTCTCGGACACGCCGTGACCGCCGTCCGCTGTTTCCCCGACCGCTGTCCATCGGTTCTGTTCGAGGATCCGACGGCACGCCGAAGGCGGTACCCCGGATCTCCGGGATACCGCCCTCGGTGCTGCCTAACGGTGCTGCCTCACGGTGATCGGTCCGGGGAAGGCGCGACGACAAGATCTCCGTCGTCGACGACGAACTCGCTGTAGCCGAAGCTCTCGCCGATCGCGTGGTACAGGTCGTACCGGGATTCGCTGATCGGGACCCGGTAGGCCTTCATCGCCCTCAGGAAGAGCCGGAATCCCAGGTCCGGGTCGGCCTGGGTGACGGCCTGTTCCAGAGCGGCCACCACGTCCGGGACGCTCTGGTAGGGATGTTCCGCCGTGGCCTGGTCCAAGGCCGGACCGACTGCCCGGATCTCGGCGAGTACGGTGTCCTTCCGGCCCTCGTACGGAGCGGGCCCCAGCGGCTCCGGGACGAAGGACGGATCGTCCTTACGGATCCGTTCGACGCAAGCCTCCGCGATCTGCCGAAGCCACTGCCGGCCGTCGATCCACCGATCCGGGGTGTATTCCCGTTCCGTCGCGGCACACCACAGGATGTCGAGCGTCCTTGTCGACAGCGGTGACTCCAGCAGACGCAGGGCATCCTCCAGAAGGGCCGGGGCGAAGCTCCCCTCTCCCCAGTCCGCGGCGCCGACGACGATCTCCATCGCCGTTCCTGTGCTCCCCAGACGATGGAACCACCTGGTGAGACCGCTGAGCCCGAAGTCGACCCAGATCTCGTGCCGCTGAAGCGCCACAGTATCTTCCCTCCTTTCCTACTTCGGATACGCGGTGTAGACCATGTACCCGGGCTTGTGGGCGGACCGCTTCAGCAGGATCGCCACCGTGTTTCCGGCTGCCCTGCTCGTACGGTCGTGTTTCCAGATGGTGCCGAGTGAAGATGTGTCATCCAGTGTGACTTCGAACGGCAACAGGTCTGTAGGGCTCTCCGATTTATTGGAAGTGCGTTCCATCCAGTTCTTCAGTTTGCGCTGATTGGCCTTGTTCTGCTTGGGAGACATCCCCGTGAGCCACTTCGCGAAGGCGTCGTCCACGGCTCGCTGGGCGGTCGCCAGATCGGTCCAGACACCGGTAACCCCGGAACTGTTGGGATTCTTGGCCAGCTCGTCCTGGGCCTTCTTGATCGCTTTCTCGGGGGTGGTGTCGACGTGGTCCTCGATGGTGTGGGCGCCGCGGTCCCCCTCGTGCAGTTTGAGGTTGAGGCAGTTGTGGACGAGTACGTCCTGTGGCCGCGTACCCACCGTGCTCACGTAGAACGTGTGCAGATCGTCGACCGTGAGGTCGTAGACCGTACGGGGGGTGAGGCCCGAGCGGTCACGGAGCGCGGTTACGGCGCGGGCGGAGCCGTCCGGGCCGCGCAGCCGGTCACCCGCGCGCAGGTCTGAGACGAGGGTCCAGCCACGCCCCACCGCATAGACCTTGTGCCCTGCGGTGCTGGTGAGTGTGGAGCCGCCTGCGAGGGTGATGTCGATCAGACGTCCGGTGGGATGCTGGTAGGTGTCGGTGACCGCCTCCGACCGCAGTTCGCCGGTCGCGGGGTCGCCTGCCAGCAGCAGATCGCCCTCCCGTACCTCGTTGATCGCCTTGTGCGAGCCGTCGGCCATCAGTACTTGCGTGCCGGTCGGGAAGCTATTGGCGTTACAGGCGGTGAGCGCGTCCTCCAGGACGTTGACCTCTCGTTCGATCGTGGCGACCACCCGGGGGTCGAGGTCGAGATTCTTGAGGACCCGGTAGGCGTCTCCCACCCCTGTGCCGGTGGCCATCGCGACATCGAGGGCGCGGATGGCGTCGACCGCGTCGGCGATCTTCTTGCCGGGGATGAAGTTGCTGGCCGCCCAGAGGCAGCCGCTGACGCTCCCCTTGGAGCACTGGACGAAATCGTCCGTGAGGATGGTCCACAAGGTCTGCAGGAACATCTTGTCGAAGATCAGAGTGATCTCCAGGCGGCTGAAGTACCTGTCGATGGAGGCCGTCTGGTTCTCGTGCTTCTCGCTGCCGAGCCAGAGGATGGAGTCGGCCGGGCAGGTGGCCGCGGTCACGTCGGTGTCGGCGTCCGCGTCCTGGCACAGATAGAAGTCGACGGTCACGTTGAAACGGAGCTTGAACGTGACGGTGCAGCCGTCGAATCCGACGTCGAGCACGCAGTCGTTCTCGGGCGTCGGCTCGCCCAGTTGCTCGATCGTCTGCTTGGTGAATACCTGCCCGATGCCGGTGGCACCGCCGGTGGTGACCGTTTCCCGGGCCTTTGTGTTCTCGGTGCGGGTGGCGGCTTCCTGAGCATCCCTGGCCGCTTCCTGCGCACGGGCGGCGGCCGCCTCGGCCTCGGCGGCGTCGGCTTCGGCGCGGTCGGCCGCACTGCGGGCGGTGGCCGCGTCGCCCTCGGCGGCGGAGGCCGCGCTACGGGCCGATGCCGCGTCCTGCTCGGCGGCGTCCGCCGAGTTACGGGCATCGGTCGCGTACGTGCTCGCCGTGGAGGCGGCTTCCGCCGCCTCGGCCGCGTCCCCGGTCGCCTGCCGGTCGTACTCGACGGTGTTGGCCTCGGCCGCCAGCGTGGCCTTGACCGCGGCTGCCGCCTCGGCCGCCGAGGCCCGCGCCTTGTTGACCGACGCGGTGGCCCTGACGGCGGAGTCCGCTGCCTGGGACGCCGCGGTGGCCGCCGCCTTGTTGTCGGCGGATGCCTTGGCGGCGAGAGCCTTCGCGGTCGCGGCGGCCTTGGCCGCCTCGTCGGCCCTGGCCTGGGCGACCGCGGCCTGCTGCTGTGCCAGTGTCTTCGCCGTCTGGCCGACCAGAACGGCGAGACCTGCCGAGGAGTCGATCTCGCGGAACGGAGTACCCAGGGAGATGGCGTTGTCCGCCGCGGCGGCCGCGGCGGTGGCGGCATCGCGTGCGGCGGTGGCCGACTGAGCTGCGGCGTAGGCGTGGCCGGCGGTGAGTACGGCCGCGGCTGCGGTCGCCTTCGCCTCGATCTGGGCGATGGCGGCGTGGGCCTTGGCCTCGGCCGCCTTGGCCTTGGCCGTGTCGGCCAACGCCTGGGCGGCACGGACGTTCTGCGCCGCCGCCTCGGACGACGCGATCGCGTCGGCCGCCGCCGAATGGGCCGTGGCCACGGCGGCGTTGGTGATCGCCACATCGCGCTGGGCGGCATCGGATGCCGCCTTGGAACGCGCGGCGGCGGCCTCGGCCTTTGTCGCGGCCTCACGGGCGTTGGCCGCTGCGGTGGTCGCCGTATTCGCGGCGGCGCGGGCGTTGGCCGCAGCCGTGGTGGCCTGGTCCGCCGCGGTACGTGCCTGGACCGCCGCGGCGCGGGATGCCTCGGCCGCGGCTGTCCCCTCGTCCGCGTCGGCCTTGGCCTCCAGGGCCCACTGCTTCGCCAGCGCCGTGTCCCGGTCGCTCTCGGCCCGCAGCGCGCCGTCCCGGGCCTTCTCGGCTTCGCGTTCGGCCGCCAGTGCCTCTTCCTTCTTGGCCGAGGCGGTGGTGCCGGCCGCCTGGGCCGCGTTCAACGCCCGTCCGGCGGCCTCCCGTTGGGTCCGGGCCCGCTGTTCCGCGTCAGCCGCCTTGGTGCGCTCGGAGGCCGCGATGTCCTTCTGGATCTTGGCCTTGTCCCGCTCGGCCTCCGCGACGGCCCGCTTCGCCTTCGCGTCGGCAGCCGCGGTCTTCGCGGTCTGTTCGGCGGTCTCCGCCTTGGCCCGCGCGGCCTTGGCCTTCGTCGCGTTCTCCGCGGCCTGTGTGGCCTGAAGCGCGGCAGCGTCGGCAGCGGCCTTCGCCTGCGCGGCGGCCTCCTCGGCGGCGGCGCGCTGGAACGCGGTCTGCGTGGCGTGGGACTGGGTGTCGCCGAGTGCGTAGAGCGCCTTGCTGTCGGCCGCCGTGGCGGATACCGCGCTCAGTGTGGCCTCCACGGCCTTGGCCGAGGACTGCGCGGCCAGGGCCGATGCCTTGGCCACCTGTGCCGACTGCTGGGCGTAGGTGAGGCCCCGGCCGTACGGAGTGCCATTGGCCAGTGCGATCTTCCCGGCCTCGTCCTGCGCGGCGGCGGCCCTGTCGGACTGCGTCTTCGCCGAGGCCGCCGCCTGTTGAGCGATCGTCAGCTGAGCGCTGATCGCCTTCTTGGCATTGGTGATGGCGGTGGTGGCCTGGGTGAATACGGTTGCCTTCGGGTAGCCGGGCTCGGTCTTCGGCTTGCCCTGCCAGTACTTCTGGAAGACGAGCATCCGGCTGACGATATACGCCTGTCCTTGCGCCTCGATCATGGCGTTCGAGGCGGTGCGCAGATCCTTGTACGACTGGATCTCGGCGGCCACCAGGTCGCCGCGCTGCTTGGTCTGGGACGCCTGCTCCGCCTGCCACTCGGCGTCCGCGGTCTCCACGACGTCACCGAACTGCTTGAGCGGGTCGAACGGGTCGGACGTGGCGCAGCCGGCCCACTGGGTCTTGAGTTCCTCGACCTCCATCCGGAACTCGAGCGAGTCCTTCTCGGGGCTCGCGGACGGAAGTCCGCCCAGGCGGATGAAGCGGGCGATCTCGTAGGACGACATCTTCCTCAGGTCGTCCTCGGACATGTAGAAACCGTAGACGCCGCCCCAAGGCTCGTTCTTGGTCTCCTCCTGTCGCTCCTTGAGGATGGCGATCGCACGGTCGAGGGCGGCCTGGGACGGTTTCGGCAGTGGTGGGCCGTCGAAGTTCTTCGCCGCGTCGTCGAGGAGGAAGTCCCGCATCGACTTCCCGTACTCGGGTGCGTGCAGGAAGGTGGTGTACTCGTCGTTGTGGACGGCGAACGGGGTGGTGATCGCGGCCCAGGCCGTTTCCCGGGCCACTTGGGCGTTGCGGGCTGCCAGCTGGTCGTTGTGGTCGTCCCTGCGGGCGGTGTCCAGTGCGCCGAAGCCCCAGGTGTACACCGCCAGGCGGGCGTTGACCGCCGGTCCGGTCAGACCCTGGGCGGCTGCCGCCTTCACCTTCGGCCCTCCGGCATGCAGCCAGTTGCCGCTCTCGCAGCGGTCGGCGCGGGCCTGGTCGGCCGAGATGGCGGTATTGGACGCCTCAAGGTCCGGCAGTGCCCGGTTCCATATCCTGACCTCATCCATCCGGCCGGCGAAGTAGCCACCGGGCTGTCCGGCCGCCAACCCCCGGCCCACTTCGACGTCGGCCGTGGCCTTCCAGCCCGGGGCATGGGGAGCGACGGCCACCCTGGCGCCGTTCACGTACAGCCGGATCTCTCCCGCCCCCGCGTCGAAGACTCCGGTCAGATGGGTCCAGTCATTTCCGGCCGCGGACCCGTTCGCGGGATTGGCCACGGGCGCGGTACCGGTGACGGTGTCCCAGACAGCCGTGGCGGAATCGGTCTTCGGCATCCCGAACGAGGGCTTGCCGTCCGCGTTCACCTTCAGCGCGAAGCCGGGGACCTGGCTCCCCGGCTCGGAGATCACTGTGGCCGCCTGACCGGCCTTCTCCGACCGCAGCCAGGTCGACACGGTGAACGACTGGTCCGTGGGCAACCGCACCGGAACGGAGAGGTAGTCATCCACACCGTCCAGCCGCAACGTACGGCCGCCGGAGGCGAGATCGCCCCAGATCACCTCGTTGTCGGTCCTCTCACCGGCATAGATGCCGTTGTGGTGAGTGGCGACCGCACCGCCCTCCAGTCCCAGGGCGCTATCGGTGAAATCCGGTTGGCTGTACTCGAAATCGAAGTGCGCCAACTCGCCCTTGACGGGTTGACCGGGCGGCTGCTGCTCATCCGCGGTCGCGTTCCGCGTCGCCGTGGGCACTGCATGGGCGGTCGACATCACCGTCGACAGGGCCGCGACGAGCACCGTCGCCGTCACCAGCCTGGCCGGTCCCCGACGGGGCCGACAGGGTCTTACAGGAATTCTCATCTGCACGATCCACCATTCCTGGTCCGCTTCGAAAAGCACTCCGGAAGAAGGCGGACGCAGCTGTGGACAGATCTGTGCGCCAAGCCCGCGCGAATCCAAGCGCGGCCAGGACGAAATCTCCCCCTCCCCCCGGAACTCGGCATGATCATTACATTTGTAAAGGTCAATCACAACGCGTTTACGGTGCCATCACATCGCTGTCCTCATCGCGGATCCGGGGCGCGGAAGCCGCGGCAGCCCGGTCCGTCGACCGTCCTGGGCCTCTCTGTTCCTCGGCTATCGTCATCGGGCTGCGAGACCAGGGAGAGGACACATCATGGGGCGGGCGGGGCGCGGGCGCGGGTTGAGGGTCGCGGGCTGGATATTGGGGGTCGTCGGTGTCGCGGCGGCTGTCGGAGCCGGGCTCGTTCTGCGGGACGGTTATACGACGGCCGTGGAGGCGGGGCCGGCGATGGAGCCCACGTACACCCCGGGGGACCGGCTCTTCCTGGAGAAGCTGGCGGAGGCCGACGGCGGGGACGTGCGGCGCGGGGACGTGGTGGCCTTCCGGATGCCGGACGCCGAGGGCGGCGAGGTGGTGGGCGGAAGCGGAAGCTGGGTGGGCAGCGGGCTTCAGCGCGTGGTCGGTGTCGGCGGGGACCGTGTCGCCTTCGACGGGACGAAGCTGACGGTCAATGGAACGCCGGTGCGGGAGTCCTATGTGAAGGGCGGCGACCCCGGCCGGGGAGGCGAGCGGTACGACGTGAAGGTGCCCCCGGGGCGGGTCTTTCTGCTCGGGGACAACCGCGCGAACTCGCTGGACTCCCGGTACTTCACATCCGAGCAGTCCGGCACGGTGTCCCTGGGCGCGGTGAGCGCCCGCGTGCTCGACAGCGCCGCCGCCCCCGTGGCGCTCGGTGTGGGGAGCCTGACCGGGGTGGTGCTCGGCCTGGGCGGTGCCGGTTGTCTGGTGGCGGGGTACATGCTGCGCGGGCGCCGGACGGAGTCCGCCTGGCGGTGAGCCCACCTGGAGCCGCACCGCAAGCTCGCCGGGACCCCACCGGGAGCCCGGCGGGACCCGTCAGCATCTGCGCCGCCGTCCGGGACTCATCCCTCCCGCGCGCCGCCCTCCCGGTCGGCAGGGCCTAGGCTCGAATCCTCGGGTTGGCCGCACAGAGTCGGTCGCACAGAGTCGGTCGGGCGGACAGGAGACGGCGTATGACAGTGCCGGGTCGCAGAAGCAGTACGTTCATCCGCCTGCTGCGGCACGGCTTCACCGATCCCTCCGCCGCCGAGCGGCTGCTCGACGAGCCCGAGATGGCGGTCGTACGGTCCGATCCGCTGCTGCTCGACGCGTTCGGCGCGACCGCCGATCCCGATCTCGCGCTGCGCGGGTTCGTCCGGCTGGCCGAGGCGCAGAAGCCGGACGAGCGGGCGATGCTGCTGGACACGCTCGTGACGGCGAAGCCGCTGCGGGACCGGCTGCTCGGGGTGCTCGGCGCGTCCGAGGCGCTCGGCGACCATCTCGCCAGACATCCCGGGGATTGGCACGCGCTGGTCACCTACGAACTGGCCGATCTGCACCCCGGCGTCGAGGAGTTCGAGCACGGTCTCGCCGGTGCCGACGACCCGGTGTCGCTGCGGATCGCCTACCGCCGCTGTCTGCTGGCCATCGCCGCCAGGGACGTCTGCGGTACGACGGATGTCGCCGAGACCGCCGCCGAACTGGCCGATCTGGCCACCGCGACCCTGCGCGCGGCCCTCGCGATCGCCAGGGCCGCCGCGCCCCAGGACGCCGCCGCGTGCCGGCTCGCGGTCATCGCGATGGGCAAGTGCGGCGGCCATGAGCTGAACTATGTCTCCGATGTGGACGTGATCTTCGTCGGGGCCCTGCCGGAAGGGGCCGACGGCCCCGCCGACGAGGGCGCCGCGGTCCGGGCCGCGACCCGGCTGGCCTCCCATCTCATGCGGATCTGCTCCGAGTCGAACATCGAGGGGACCATCTGGCCCGTCGACGCCAATCTGCGGCCCGAGGGCCGCAACGGACCGCTCGTACGGACGCTGAGCAGCCATCTCGCGTACTACCAGCGCTGGGCCAAGACCTGGGAGTTCCAGGCGCTGCTCAAGGCCCGGGTGGTGGCCGGCGACCCGCTGCTCGGCGCGGAGTACATCGACGGCGTCTCACCACTGGTCTGGCAGGCCGCCGAGCGCGAGCACTTCGTGTCGGACGTGCAGAAGATGCGCCGCCGGGTCATCGACAACCTGCCCGCGGGACAGGCCGAGCGTGAGCTGAAGCTCGGCCCCGGCGGGCTGCGGGACGTGGAGTTCGCCGTACAGCTCCTCCAGTTGGTCCACGGACGCAGCGACGCCTCCCTGCGCAGCAGCTCCACCCTCGAAGCCCTCGGCGCGCTGGCGGCGGGCGGCTATGTGGGCCGTACGGACGCGCGACAGCTCGACGAGGCGTACCGCTTCCTGCGCGCCATGGAGCACCACATCCAGCTCTACCGGCTGCGCCGTACGCATCTCGTACCGGAGGACGAGGCCGATCTGCGCCGCCTCGGGCGCTCGCTCGGGATGCGCGGCGACCCGGTCGCCGAGCTGAACAAGGCGTGGAAACGCCATGCCTCGGTGGTACGGCGGCTGCACGAGAAGCTCTTCTACCGGCCGCTGCTCGACGCGGTCGCACAGCTCACGCCCGGCGAGACCCGGCTCAGTCCGAAGGCGGCACGCCAGCGGCTCGAAGCGCTCGGATACGCCGATCCGGTGGCCGCGCTGCGCCATCTGGAGGCGCTCTCGTCCGGGGTGAGCCGCAAGGCGGCGATCCAGCGGACGCTGCTGCCGGTGCTGCTCGGCTGGTTCGCGGACTCGGCCGACCCCGACGCGGGGCTGCTCGGCTTCCGCAGGGTGTCCGACGCGCTCGGCAAGACACCGTGGTACCTGCGGCTGCTGCGGGACGAGGGGGCCGCGGCGGAGAATCTGGCGCGGGTGCTGTCGGCCGGCCGGCTCGCCCCCGATCTGCTGCTGCGCGCACCCGAGGCCGTCGCGATCCTCGGCGACCCGGAGGGTCTGGCACCGCGCGGCCGTGACCATCTCGAACAGGAGATCCTGGCGGCGGTCGGGCGCGCGGACACCGCGGAGGGAGCCGTCGCCGCCGCGCGCGGGGTGCGCAGACGGGAGCTGTTCCGTACGGCCGCGGCGGATCTGATCGGCTCGTACGGTACGGAGGAGAGCCCGGCCGAGGAGGACCCGGGGGCGCTGGTCGACCGCGTCGGGAACGCCGTTACCGACCTCAACGCGGCGACGCTCGCGGGCGCCCTGCGCGCCGCCGTACGCGCGGAGTGGGGCGACACCCTGCCCACCAGATTCGCGGTCATCGGCATGGGCAGATTCGGCGGCCACGAGCTGAGCTACGGCTCCGACGCCGATGTGCTCTTCGTGCACGAGCCGCGCGAGGGGGTCGACGAGCACGAGGCGGGCCGTGCCGCGAACGCGGTGGTCGCCGAGATGCGCAAGCTGCTCCAGATCCCCACCGCCGACCCGCCGTTGCTGATCGACGCGGATCTGCGCCCGGAGGGCAAGAGCGGTCCGATGGTCCGTACGCTCGCCTCCTACGCGGCGTACTACCGGCGCTGGTCGCTGGTCTGGGAGAGCCAGGCGCTGCTGCGGGCGGAGCCGATGGCGGGCGACGCCGGTCTGGCCGGCCGCTTCATCGACCTGATCGACACCCTGCGGTATCCGGCGGAGGGGCTCGGGGAGGACGCGGTACGGGAGATCCGCCGCCTCAAGGCGCGCATGGAGCGGGAACGGCTGCCCCGGGGCGCGGATCCGACGCTCCACACCAAGCTGGGCCGGGGCGGTCTCTCGGATGTCGAGTGGACGGTCCAGTTGCTCCAGCTGCGGCACGGCTGGGCGGAACCGGGGCTGCGTACGACCCGTACCCGCGAGGCACTCGCGGCGGCCCGAGCGGCCGGTCTGCTCTCGACGGAGGACGCGCAGATCCTGGACGACGCCTGGGTACTGGCCTCCCGGGTGCGCAACGGCGTGATGCTGGTCAGGGGCAGGCCCGGCGACACCTTCCCGTCGGACGGCCGCGAACTGGCGGCGATGGGCCGCTACCTGGGGTACGGGCCGGGCCATGTGGGGGACATGCTGGACGACTACCGCCGGACCACCCGGAGGGCGCGCGCGGTGGTCGAGCGGCTCCTGTACGACGCGGTGTGAGTACGGCGACGCGGGACGACGCGGTGTGAGCTACGACGACATGGCGTGACTATGCCGGTCGGGCGTGAGCTACGACGACGTGGTCCGAGCTACGACGACGTGGTGTGAGCGCGGCGCGAGGACGCGGCCGGGGAAGCGGCCGGGCCGTCCGCGTCCACGTCGCGCGGGAGCCGGGCGGGAAGCGAGCCGTACCAGACGTACGAGACGGCGAAGCCGAACGCCAGGCAGATCATGCCGCCCACCGCGTCCAGCCAGAAGTGGTTTGCGGTGGCGACGATGACCACCAGCGTCAGTGTGGGGTAGAGCAGACCGAGGATCTTCGTCCAGGGCGCCTTGGCCAGTGCGAAGATCGTCAGACCGCACCAGAGCGACCAGCCGATGTGCATCGAGGGCATGGCCGCGTACTGGTTCGACATGTTCTTGAGATTGCCCGAGGCCATCGAGCCCCAGGTCTCGTGGTGCACGACCGTGTCGATGAAGCCGTTCCCCGCCATCAGCCGCGGCGGTGCCAGTGGGTACAGGTAGTAGCCGAGAAGGGCCACGGCCGTGGTCGCGAAGAGCACCAGCCGGCCGGCCGCGTAACGGCCGGGATGGCGGCGGAAGAGCCAGACCAGTACACCGATCGTGACGATGAAGTGGAGAGTCGCGTAGTAGTAGTTCATTCCCACGATCAGCCACGTCACAGAATTCACCGCGTGGTTGACCGAGCGCTCCACGGCGATGCCAAGATGCTGTTCCGCGTGCCAGATCCAGTTCGCGTTCTCCAGAGCCTTCGCCCGGCGCTCCGGTACCGCGTTGCGGATCAGTGAGTACGTCCAGTAACTCACCGCGATCAGGAGGATTTCGAACCAGAGACGAGGACGGCGAGGTGATCTCGCGCGCCGCAGCCACATGTGGTCGCGCCGCGGTGGCGTGCGCTCGTCCACCGGCTTCGACGGCGTGCGGCCGGTCGCCGGCTCCGTGGTGTCCACCGGTGCCGCGGCCGCGTCGCGTCTCGCGCCGGTCGCCACGTGCTTCGCGTCCGCCTCCTCGTGAGTGATGGGTGACGGGGTGACCCCTCGGCCTTCCTCTGTCTTCACTGTTGGTTCACCCATAGCGAGAGAGTCTGCCAGATTCTCGTCCTCCGACCGATCATCCCCCGGTCGGGTTCCCCTCGCATGTGCTACTACCGGAGGACGACTCCTCCCGCGGGCATCTCCTCATCGCGAAGGCGTTTACCGACCGGATCAGGGACGGGTCCGTGACCCCGGTATTCCCTGGGGCCCGGGGACCGGTCCGGAAGCGGTTGAACCGCGAACCACCAGCTCGGGCATGAAGACGAACTCGCTGTGCGGCGCGGGGGTGCCGCCGATCTCCTCCAGGAGCGTACGGACCGCGGCCTGGCCCATGGACGGCACCGGCTTGCGGATCGTCGTCAGTGGCGGATCGGTGAAGGCTATGAGGGGCGAATCGTCGAAACCGACCACCGAGAGATCGCGCGGCACCTCGAGACCGAGCCGTCGCGCCGCCCGGATCGCACCCAGCGCCATCATGTCGCTCGCGCACACCACCGCCGTACAGCCGCGGTCGATCAGCGCGGAGGCCGCGGCCTGACCGCCCTCCAGGGTGAACAGCGACTGCTGGATCAGCTCGTCCGTCTCGTCGGAGGACAGTGCCAGCAACTCCTGGACCGTGGCGCGGAACCCCTCGATCTTGCGGAGTACGGGCACGAAGCGGCGGGGGCCGACGGCCAGCCCGATCCGCTGATGGCCCAGCGAGACGAGATGGGTCACCGCCAGCCGCATCGCGGCCCGGTCGTCGGGGGAGATGAACGGTGCCTGGACCTTCGGCGAGAAACCGTCGACGAGGACGAAGGGCACACCCTGGGCGCGCAGCTTCTCGTAGCGCCGCATGTCCGCGGAGGTGTCGGCGTGCAGTCCGGAGACGAAGATGATGCCGGAGACGTCCCGTTCGACGAGCATCTCCGTCAGCTCGTCCTCGGTGGAGCCGCCCGGGGTCTGGGTCGCGAGCACCGGTGTGTAGCCCTGCCGGGTCAGTGCCTGGCCGATGACCTGCGCCAGGGCCGGGAAGATCGGGTTCTCCAGCTCGGGGGTGATCAGGCCGACGAGTCCCGCGCTGCGGCGGCGCAGCCGCACCGGACGTTCGTAGCCGAGGACGTCGAGCGCGGCGAGTACGGATTCACGGGTGGCCGCGGCAACCCCGGGTTTGCCGTTCAGTACGCGGCTGACCGTCGCTTCGCTGACCCCCGCCTGAGTTGCGATATCGGCAAGCCGTGCGGTCATGTGAGTGGACTGTACCGGGCGTCTGTCGGATTGCCCACCGCACACGGAAACCAGCCATCCCGGCTCCCTCTTGCAAGATCTTGCGAAACCTTCCTGCGGTACGGGTGTCACCTCGGGCATACGCCGTGGACCTGCGCGATCCTTCCCTGGCAGGCTTCCGGGGCCCGCGTCAAGGGGGCCGACGGCAATCGGCGGGACACGCCACGGTGACGGTCAACGCTCCTTGCAGAAATCTTCCGCAAGGTCTTTCGGCCTTCTTGCATCGCTGTTACCTTCACGTCCGACCCGGCGCCGCGACGGAGCGGTACGGCAGTTGAAGGAGTTCGGATGCGACGTGGCATAACGGCCACCGCCCTGGCCGCGACCCTGGCCCTCGGGGCGACCGCCTGCGGGAGCGACGACGAGTCGCCGGCGAGCGGCAGGAGCGCGGGCGGCGAGCTTTCGGGAACGGTCACCTGGTGGGACACGTCCACCGTCGGCAGCGAGGACAAGGTCTTCAAGCGGCTCGCCGAGGACTTCGAGAAGAAGCACCCGAAGGTCGACGTCAAATATGTGAACGTGCCCTTCGGCGACGCCCAGAACAAGTTCAAGAACGCGGCGCAGTCCGGCTCCGGTGCCCCCGATGTGATCCGCTCCGAGGTCGCGTGGACCCCCGAGTTCGCCGATCTCGGCTATCTCGCGCCGCTGGACGGCACCCCGGCGCTCAAGGACGACACGGACTTCCTGCCGCAGGCCGCCGCGTCCACCGAGTACAACGGCAAGACGTACGCCGTACCGCAGGTCATCGACTCCATGGGCATCTTCTACAACAAGAAGATCTTCAAGGACGCGGGTGTCGAAGTCCCCACGACCATCGCCGAGTTGAAGACCGTGTCCAAGACCGTCAAGGACAGGACCGGGAAGACCGGGCTGTATCTGCGCGGTGACGACGCCTACTGGTTCCTGTCGTTCCTGTACGGCGAGGGCGGCAATCTGGTCGACGCCGAGTCGAAGACGGTCACCGTCGACAACGCGGCCGGTGTCAAGGCCATGACCGTCGTCAAGGACCTTGTCGACTCCGGGGCGGCCAAGACCGACGCCACCGACGGCTGGGAGAACATGCAGTCGTCCTTCAAGGACGGCAAGGTCGCGATGATGATCAACGGTCCCTGGGCCGTCACCGACACCTATGGCGGCGCGGAGTTCAAGGACAAGGCCAACCTGGGCATCGCGCCCGTACCGGCGGGCTCCGTCGCGCAGGGCTCCCCGCAGGGCGGCCACAACCTCGCGGTCTACGCCGGCTCCAAGAACCTCGACGCCTCCTACGCCTTCACCGAGTACATGACCTCCGCGGAGAGCCAGGCCAAGGTCGCCGAGGAGCTGAGCCTGCTTCCCACCCGTACCTCCGCGTACGCGCTGCCGGGCGTCGCGGACAACGAGATCGTCGGGTTCTTCAAGCCCGTCGTGGACAAGGCTGTCGAGCGCCCCTGGATCCCGGAGACCGGCAGCCTGTTCGCGCCGCTGGTGACCGAGTACACCAAGGTCCTCACCGGACAGACCACACCGGAGAAGGGCGTCGGCGCCACCGGTGACGCCTACCGCGAGCTGCTCAAGGGCTGGAAGTAGAGCGGCCGGCCGGTCCCGACGGGCCGCGGCCGGTCCACGCCAGCCCCTGCGGGTCCGACGGGCCGTGACCGGTCCGCGCCGGTCCTGACGGGCCGTGACTGTCCTCGCGGGTCCTGACGGGCCGTCACCTGACGGGACCCGGCCCGGTTCGCGCCGCTCCCGGCGGATAGCGGCCGGTCCGGTCCGGTACTGGCCGGTCCGGTACTGGCCGGTCCGGTACTGAACGGTTCGATCCGGTCCCGGGCGGTGGGCCGAAGGAAAGAAGCAGACCGAAGGAAAAGGAAAGGCGGGCCGGATGGCTCTCCACACCAGTCGGCCGGTGCCGAAGGCCGCGGGCGGCACACCACCCGGCGGACTCCGGCGGCCCGGAAGGTCCCCGGCCCCGGGAAGGCTCGCCCGGGGCCTCGCGACGCACTGGTACGCCTGGACGATGGTCGCCCCGGTGGTGGCCGTGATCGGCGTGATCATCGGCTATCCGCTGGTCCGCGGCGTCTATCTGTCACTGACCGACGCCAACGAGCGCAATGTCGAGCGCAGCATCGGCGTCAACCATCTGCCGGCCACCTACGAGTTCGTCGGACTCGACAACTACGCCGACGCGCTGACGGGCGATCAGTTCCTGTCCACCCTCGGCTGGACGCTGGTGTGGACGGTCTCCTGCGTCGCCCTCACCTTCGGTCTCGGGCTGGCCCTGGCCAACATCCTCAACCGCCGGATCGCGGGCCGCTCCTTCTACCGGATGCTGCTGATCCTGCCCTGGGCCGTCCCGGGCTTCGTCTCCGTCTTCGCCTGGCGCTTCCTCTACAACGAGGACCGGGGCTTCCTCAACAAGCTGCTGGCGGGCGGCGGTATCGACGCGGTGCCCTGGCTCAACGACCCGACCTGGGCCAAGTTCTCGGTCATCGCCGTGAACATCTGGCTCGGGGTGCCCTTCATGATGGTCGCGCTGCTCGGCGGACTCCAGTCCATCCCCGGGGAGATGTACGAGGCGGCCGAGATGGACGGGGCGAACGCCTGGCAGCGCTTCCGCCACATCACCATGCCGGGGCTGCGCTCGGTCAGTACGACCGTGATCCTGCTCTCCACCATCTGGACGTTCAACATGTTCCCGGTGATCTTCCTGCTGACCCGCGGCGGCCCCGGCGAGGCGACGCAGATCCTGGTCACGCAGGCGTACAAGTTCTCCTTCGAGATCAGCCCGCGCGACTTCGCGCAGTCCTCCACCTGGGGCGTGCTGATCCTCGTCCTCCTGATGGCCTTCGCCGCGGTCTACCGGCGGGTCCTCCGTACCCAGGGAGATACGTGGTGACCACCGCAGCCGCCCCCCGGACCGCTCCGGCCGGCACACCGGCCGGCCCGGCCGGTGCCAACACCCCGCGCCGGGGCAGGCGTTCACCGCTCGCCTCCGTCGCCCTGCACACGACCCTGATCGTCGCGTCCGTGATCGCGGTCTTCCCGGTGCTGTGGGTCCTGCTGACCTCGCTCAAGCCCGCGAGCTATGCGACCACCACGGACTTCTTCAAAGAGACGACCTTCGAGAACTACACCGGTCTGCTGCGCGACACCCCGTTCCTCACCTGGTTCGGCAACTCGCTGCTCGTCGCCGGATTCACCACCGTGCTCGGTGTCTTCACCGCCGCGACCACCGGCTACGCCGTCAGCCGCTTCCGCTTCCCCGGCAAGCGCGGGCTGATGTGGACGCTGCTGATCACCCAGATGTTCCCGGTCGCCGTGCTCATCGTGCCGATCTACAACATCATGTCGGGACTGGGGCTGCTCAACCGCTCGGCGGGTCTGGTGATCACCTATCTCACCATCGCCGTGCCGTTCTGCGCCTGGATGATGAAGGGCTTCTTCGACACCATCCCCCGGGAGATCGACGAATCCGGCCAGGTCGACGGACTGACGCCGTTCGGTACGTTCTTCCGGCTGGTCCTGCCGCTGGCCAAGCCCGGTCTCGCGGTGACCGCGTTCTACTCCTTCATCACCGCCTGGGGCGAAGTGGCCTACGCCTCGGCCTTCATGGTCGGCGACGAGAATCTCACGCTCGCCGGCGGTCTCCAGAAGTTCGTCAACCAGTACGGCGCCCAGTGGGGCCCGATGACCGCCGCCTCCGTGCTCATCGCCATCCCCGCCGCGCTCGTCTTCCTCTTCGCCCAGCGCCATCTCGTCACCGGCATGTCCGCCGGTGCCGTCAAGGGCTGACCCCCCTTGGCCGTACCACCGTGTTCGTACGACGACGACGGCGCCTGGCCGACCAGGCCCGGTGTGCCGCTCCCTTCCCCCAGACACCCCAGGGATGACATGACCCAGCACCTCGCTGCCCCTCTGACCGGCACGTCCGACGACGCCCCGGCCCACCGCCACGGCTGGTGGCAGGACGCGGTGATCTACCAGGTCTACCCACGCAGCTTCGCCGACGGCAACGGCGACGGCATGGGCGATCTCGACGGGGTACGCCGCCGGCTGCCTTATCTCAGGAAGCTGGGCGTCGACGCCGTCTGGCTCAGCCCCTTCTACGCGTCCCCCCAGGCCGACGCGGGCTACGACGTCGCCGACTACCGGGCCATCGACCCGATGTTCGGCACCCTGCTGGACGCGGACGCGCTGATCCGCGACGCCCACGAACTCCAGCTGCGGGTCGTCGTCGACCTCGTGCCCAACCACTCGTCGCACGAGCACGACTGGTTCAGGCGGGCGCTGCGGGAGGGGCCGGGCTCCGCACTGCGCGAGCGCTACCACTTCCGTCCCGGCAAGGGCGCCGACGGCGAACTCCCGCCCAACGACTGGGAGTCCATCTTCGGCGGCCCCGCCTGGACCAGGACGACCGACCCGGACGGCACGCCCGGCGACTGGTATCTGCATCTCTTCGCCCCGGAGCAGCCCGACTTCAACTGGGACCATCCGGCGGTCGCCGACGAGTTCCGCTCCATCCTGCGGTTCTGGCTGGACATGGGCGTCGACGGCTTCCGTGTCGATGTCGCCCATGGACTGGTGAAGGCGGCGGGACTGCCGGACATCGGCGGCTCGGGACAGCTCAGACTGCTCGGCAACGACATCATGCCGTTCTTCGACCAGGACGGGGTGCACGAGATCTACCGGCAGTGGCGCAGGATCCTCGACGAGTACCCCGGGGACCGGATCGCCGTCGCCGAGGCCTGGACGCCCACGGTCGAACGCACCGCGAACTACGTACGCCCCGACGAACTGCACCAGGCGTTCAACTTCCAGTATCTGAGCACCTCGTGGGACGGACCCGCGCTGCGCGAGGTCATCGATGTGTCGCTGGCGGCGATGCGGCCGGTCGGCGCGCCCGCCACCTGGGTGCTCTCCAACCACGATGTGACCCGGCACGCCACCAGGTTCGCGGGCCCGCCCGGCGGCGGTACGCAGACCCGGGATGCGGGCGACCGTACGCTCGGACTGCGGCGGGCGCGCGCGGCGACACTGCTGATGCTGGCGCTGCCCGGCTCCGCCTACATCTACCAGGGCGAGGAACTCGGGCTGCCCGATGTCACCGATCTGCCCGACGAGGTGCGACAGGATCCCTCGTACTTCCGCGCGGACGGACAGGACGGCTTCCGCGACGGGTGCCGGGTGCCCATCCCCTGGACCAGGGAGGGGAGTTCGTACGGTTTCGGCACCGGCGGAAGCTGGCTGCCGCAGCCGGACGGCTGGGGTCCGCTGAGCGTCGAGGCCCAGACCGGTGACCCGGACTCCACGCTGGAGCTGTACCGGTCGGCGCTGGCGGTGCGCAAGGAACACCCGGGCCTGGGCGCGGGCGCGTCGGTGGAGTGGCTGGACGCGCCCGAGGGCGTCCTGGTCTTCGCCCGCCCCGGCTTCCTCTGCACGGTCAACACGACGGACAGGGCGGTACGGATCCCGGTCCGCGGCGCCCTGCTGCTGTCCAGCCACCCGATGACGGCGGACGGTTCCGGGACCGGGACCGAGCTGCCCGCGAACACGACGGGGTGGTGGGCGGTGTGAGCCATCCGCCGCCGCGGGGGACGGACGGGCGGGAGGGCACCGCCGGCGCGCGGCGCTCCCCGGCCCCCGTGCCGGTCCCCGCGGCGGCCCCCGTGCCGGACTCGGCGGCGGGCGGGCGCGGTGGCCCGGTCACCGGATCCGGCGCGGCGGGACGCGGAGGCGGACGTGGACATGGGCGCGGGCGCGGGAGCGGGGAGCCGTTCGACGGGCGCGCGGGACCGGCCGGGACGGGGGTCCCACCGGCGCCGCGGGGTGCCGACGGGCTCCGGCTGGCCGACATCGCCGGCCGGGCCCGGGTCAGCGAGGCCACCGTCAGCCGGGTGCTGAACGGCCGGCCCGGTGTCGCGGACAGCACGCGGGCACGCGTACTCACGGCGCTCGGCCTCCTCGGGCAGGAACGTTCCGGCCGGCCCTGGGAACCCCTTCCCCCGCGCGGCGCCGTGCCGGGGTCCGCCGGGCGTATCCCGCCCGCGCGGCCCCCCGGACTGGTCGGACTGGTGACCCCCGAGCTCACCAACCCCGTCTTCCCCGCCTTCGCCCAGGCCGTCGAGCGGCTTCTGGCCGGACACGGCTACACCCCGCTCCTCTGCACCCAGCTGCCGGGCGGCGCCACCGAGGACGAACTGGTCGAACAGCTGGTGGAGCGGGAGGTCGACGGCATCGTCTTCCTCTCCGGACTGCACGCCGACACCTCGGCCGACCCCGCCCGCTACGCCGCGCTCGCCGCGCGCGGTGTGCCGTACGTCCTGGTCAACGGCTACAACGAACGCGTCAGCGCGCCCTTCGTCTCGGCCGACGACCACGCCGCCGTACGGATGGCCGTCGCCCATCTCGCCGAGCTGGGCCACCGGCGGATCGGACTGGCCACAGGACCGCAGCGCTACGTCCCCTCCCGGCGCAAGCGCGAGGGCTTCCTCGACGCGGCCGTCGGGCTGCTGGGGCTGGCGTGGGGCGAGGCCGAGGAACTGGTGTGCGCCACGCTGTACGGCGTCGAGGGCGGCCAGGTCGCGGCCGGCGCGCTGCTCGGCCTCGGCTGTACGGGCATCGTCTGCGGCAGCGATCTGATGGCGCTCGGGGCCGTACGGGCGGCCAGGGAGCGCGGACTCGACGTGCCGGGCGATCTCTCGGTCGTGGGGTACGACGACTCGCCGCTGATCGCCTTCACCGACCCTCCGCTGACCACGGTCCGCCAGCCCGTGCGCGCCATGGCCGCCGCCGCGGTCGGCGCGCTGCTGGAGGAGATCGGCGGCAGCCCCGTACAGCGCACCGAGTATGTCTTCCAGCCCGAGCTGGTCGTACGCGGCTCCACGGCCGGCGTGCGCGCCCACCGCCACCGGGACCGTCCCAGCGGCACCACCGGTACCGGCCGCTCCACCCGCAACACCCACCAGTAGGGGCACCACCCGCACCACCCGCGCCACCAGCACTACCCGCACGGGGCCTTGAGGGGCACAGAGCGCGTCGCCGCACGAGGCCGTACGCACCACCGTCACCGTCACCCGCACCTCCCCCCACCAGTGCAGGAGGAACCATGGCTCGCAGATCCCTGGCCGCCGCGCTCGCCCTCGTGGCCGGCGCCGCAGCCGCTCTCGCGGTCCCGGCCGGGACCGCCCAGGCGGCGCCGCCGGGCACCAAGGACGTCACCGCCGTCCTGTTCGAGTGGAAATTCGACTCCATAGCCAGGGCGTGCACGGACACCCTCGGTCCGGCCGGCTACGGATATGTGCAGGTCTCACCGCCCCAGGAGCACATCCAGGGCGGCCAGTGGTGGACCTCGTACCAGCCCGTCAGTTACAAGATCGCCGGTCGTCTCGGTGACCGCGCCGCCTTCTCGAACATGGTGAACACCTGTCACGCGGCAGGCGTCAAGGTCGTCGCCGACACCGTCATCAACCACATGGCGGCCGGGGACGGCACCGGCACCGGCGGCTCCTCGTACACCAAGTACACCTACCCGGGCATCTACTCGGGCGCCGACATGGACGACTGCCGGTCGCAGATCAGCAACTACGGCGACCGGGGCAACGTACAGAACTGCGAACTCGTCGGCCTGGCCGATCTGGACACCGGCGAGGAGTACGTACGCGGCCGGATCGCGGCGTACATGAACGATCTGCTCTCGCTCGGCGTCGACGGCTTCCGGATCGACGCGGCCAAGCACATGCCCGCCGCCGATCTCGCCGACATCAAGGGCAGGCTGAGCAATCCGGGCGCCTACTGGAAGCAGGAGGTCATCTACGGCGCGGGCGAGGCCGTCTCGCCGGGCGAGTACCTCGGCAACGGCGACGTCCAGGAGTTCCGGTACGCGCGCGGTCTCAAGCAGGTCTTCAACAACGAGAACCTCGCCTATCTGAAGAACTACGGCGAGGGCTGGGGATATCTGGAGTCCGGCCGGGCGGCGGTCTTCGTGGACAACCACGACACCGAGCGCGGCGGCGACACCCTCAGCTACAAGGACGGCGCGAACTACACACTGGCCAATGTGTTCATGCTGGCCTGGCCGTACGGCTCGCCCGATGTGCACTCCGGGTACGAGTTCGGCGGCAATGACGCGGGGCCGCCCAACGGCGGTGCGGTCAACGCCTGTTACAGCGACGGATGGAAGTGCCAGCACGCCTGGCGCGAGATCTCGTCCATGGTCGGCTTCCGCAACGCCACGCGCGGCCAGGCCGTCACCGGCTGGTGGGACAACGGGGGCGACCAGATCGCCTTCGGCCGGGGCTCCTCCGGCTATGTCGCCATCAACCACGAGGGCTCCTCGCTGACCCGTACGTTCCAGACCTCGCTGCCGGGCGGTACCTACTGCGATGTGCAGAGCGGCAGGGCGGTCACGGTCGGCGGCTCGGGGCAGTTCACGGCGACGCTCGGCCCGAACACGGCGCTCGCCCTGCACAGCGGCGCCCGTACCTGCTCCGGCGGGGGCACGGACCCGGGGCCCGGCACCTCGGGCGCGTCCTTCGGTGTCAGCGCGACGACCCAGCTCGGCCAGAACATCTATGTCACCGGCAACCAGGCGGCGCTGGGCAACTGGAACACCGGCAGCGCGCTGAAGCTCGACCCGGCGGCCTATCCGGTGTGGAAGCTCGATGTGGCGCTGCCCGCCGGTACGTCCTTCGAGTACAAGTACATCCGCAAGGACGCGGCAGGCGCGGTCACCTGGGAGAGCGGCGCCAATCGCACGGCGACGGTGCCCGCGTCCGGCAGGGTCACGCTGAACGACACCTGGCGCAACTAGGTCCTGTCCGGTCGATCTTCGTGGGCCCGGAACGCCTGGCACGGCACCTCGCCGCGTTGTCGGAGTCACCCGAGTACATCCAGTACACGGGCGATCCTCCGCCTTGCGATGCACCGCGCCAGACGCCCCGGGCTGATCCACGAAGATCGACCGGACAGGACCTAGCTCTTGCCGCCGCTGTTTTGTCCTCAATCGCCGGACGGGCTGGTTTTTGCCCGTCCGGCTACAGGAGACCAATCCCGCACCCGTACATCCGAGGAGATCCCGAGTGACACGCCCGCCCCTGCGAAGAACGGTCCCCGCCGTTCTCGCCGCCGCCCTCTGCGCGGCGCTGGTGCCCGCGCTCCCGGCCGGCGCCGCCGCCACCGCGCCTGCCAGGCCGCCCGCCCCGCCGTCGGACGCCCGGCTCGCCGCCGAACCCGCGCGCCACGATCTGACCCGTGAGCAGTTCTACTTCGTCCTGCCCGACCGCTTCGCCAACGGCGACCCGGCCAACGACCGCGGCGGACTGACCGGTTCACGGCTGGAGACCGGTTACGACCCCACCGACAAGGGCTTCTACCAGGGCGGTGATCTCAAGGGCCTGACCGGGAAGCTCGACTACATCAAGGGGCTCGGCACCACCGCGATCTGGCTCGCGCCGGTTTTCAGGAACAAGCCGGTGCAGGGCGAGGGCGCGGACGCCTCGGCCGGCTACCACGGCTACTGGATCACCGACTTCACCCAGGTCGACCCGCACTTCGGCACCAACGCCGATCTGGCGAAGCTGATCGACAAGGCCCATGACAAGGGCATGAAGGTCTTCTTCGACGTCATCACCAACCACACCGCCGACACCGTCGACTACGCGGAGAAGGCCTACGGCTACCGGCCCAAGGGCGCCTATCCGTATCTCGACAAGGACGGCCGCCCCTTCGACGACCGGGCCTCCGACGGCAGGACGGTGAGGGCCGACGCCGACTCCTTCCCGTACACACCCGTCGTACGCGCGGGGGAGAAGAAGGTCCCCGGCTGGCTCAACGACCCCGCCATGTACCACAACCGCGGTGACTCCACCTTCGCGGGCGAGAGCAGCGAGTACGGCGACTTCTCCGGCCTGGACGATCTGTGGACCGAGCGGCCCGAGGTCGTCGACGGGATGGAGAGGATCTACGAGAAGTGGGTCCGCGACTTCGGCATCGACGGCTTCCGCGTCGACACCGTCAAACATGTCGACCTGGACTTCTGGACCCAGTGGGCGACGGCGCTCGACGCGTACGCGGCGAAGCGCGGCCGGGACGACTTCTTCATGTTCGGCGAGGTCTACTCGGCGGACACGGCGATCACCTCGCCCTATGTGACCCGGGGGCGGCTCGACGCGACGCTCGACTTCCCGTTCCAGGACGCGGCGCGCGCCTTCGCCTCGCAGGGCGCGTCCGCCGGCCGGCTCGCCCAGGTCTTCGCCGACGACTACCGGTACACCACCGACAAGGCCAACGCCTATGAGCAGGTGACCTTCCTCGGCAACCACGACATGGGCCGGATCGGTACCTTCCTGCGGCAGGACAACCCCGAGGCGGGTGAGAGCGAGCTGCTGGGACGGGCCCGGCTCGCCAACGAGCTGATGTTCCTGTCCCGGGGCAATCCGGTGATCTACTACGGCGACGAGCAGGGCTTCACCGGCGCGGGCGGCGACAAGGACGCCCGTCAGACGCTCTTCGCCTCCAGGACCGCCGCCTATCTGGACGACGACCAGCTGGGCACGGACCGTACGCACGCCTCCGACGCGTACGATCCCGCGCATCCGCTGTACCGCTCGATCGCCGCACTCGCCGCGCTCACCAAGGAGCATCCGGCGCTGCGCGACGGTGTGCAGACGGAGCGGTACGCGCGCGACTCCGTGTACGCCTTCTCCCGTACCGACTCCGGCACCGGCGCCCGGCCCGGCACCCCGCCCGGCGACCGCCCCGGCTCCCGCACGGACGCCAGGGCCCGGACCGAGTATCTCGTCGCCGTGAACAACGCCACCGCCGACCGGACCGTCGAGATCCCCACCGGCGCGGCGACAGGCACCGACTTCCGTACGCTGTACGGCGGTTCGGGTACGGTACGCGCCGGAGCCGGCGGCACCCTCACCGTGACCGTGCCCGCGCTGTCCTCCCTGGTGCTGAGGGCGGCCGAGCCCCTGGCCGCGCCCGCAGAGGGGCCCGCGATCACCCTGGAGGCCCCGGCGCCCGGCGCCACCGGCACCGTCGAACTGTCCGCGCGGGTCACCGGCGGCGGACCCGACCGCGTGGTCTTCGCCGCCCAGAGCGGCAACGGCGCGTGGCGGACGCTCGGCACCGCCGACCACGCCCCGTACCGGGTCACCCAGCACATCGGCGCGGACACCGCGGCCGGAACACCCCTGCGCTACAAGGCGGTCGCCGTCGACAGCGCGGGCCGTACCGCGAGCGCGACCGCCGCGTCGACCGCGGGGCACACGCCCCCGCCCGCCACACCCTCGGCCGTCGACCGCGACTACGCGATCGTCCACTACAAACGCCCCGCCGGGGACTACGACGGCTGGCGGCTGGTCTCCGGGGACACGTCGGCCGCGTTCAGCGGCCGGGACGCGTACGGCGCGTTCGCCTGGGTCAAGGTGCCCGAGGGCGCGTCGAGCGTCCCGTACACCGTGGAGAAGCCGGGCGTCCCGGCCGAAGGCCCGCCGCGCTCCGTCGATCTGGCCCGCACCGGTGAGGTGTGGATCGCCCAGGGCGAGGACGGCCAGGCCGGCACACCGCCCGACGGTGCCCGTCCGCCCCAGGACAGGACCAAGGCGATCCTGCACTACCGGCGCGCGGACGGCGCGTACGACGGCTGGGGGCTGCACACCTGGACCGGGGCCGCGGCGCCCACCGACTGGTCGAAGCCGCTCCCGCCGGTGCGGAGCGACGCGTACGGCGTGACCTTCGAGGTCCCGCTCGCCGAGGGAGCCACCTCGCTCAGCTACATCCTCCACAAGGGCGACGAGAAGGACCTCCCGTCCGACCAGTCCCTCGATCTCGCGACCTACGGCAACGAGGTGTGGCTGCTGGCCGGGCAGCCCGCGTATCTCCTGCCGCAGACCGGCTCCGGTCCGGATCTCGACCTCACCAAGGCCGAGGCGCAGTGGATCGACGCGGACACCGTCGTCTGGAACGTGAAGGCGACCGCCGCCACCAGCCAGCAGCTCGTGTACGCGCGTGACGGCGGGATCACGGTCGAGGACGGCGCGCTCTCCGACGAGGGGCGGTGGCTCCGGCTGACCCCGTCCGCCCTGACCGACGCGCAGAAGGCCGCCTTCCCGCATCTCAAGGACCTGCCGGCCTTCACGGTGGACCGCCGCGACCGGGACAGGGTCCGCGAGTCGCTGTCCGGACAGCTCATCGCGACCCAGCGGGCCGCGAACGGCGCGCTGCTCGCGGCGACGGGCGTACAGACGCAGGGCGTCCTCGACGATCTGTACAGCGCCCGCGCGGCCGGGGCCGCCCTCGGTCCGGTGTTCACCGACGGGCGGCCCACCCTCTCCGTCTGGGCCCCGACCGCCCAGCGGGTCGATCTCGAACTCGACGGCCGTACCGTCCCGATGAGGCGCGACCCCGCCTCCGGGGTCTGGTCGGCCACCGGCGGGAAGAGCTGGGCGGGCAAGCCGTACCGCTATGCCGTACGGGTCTGGGCGCCGAGCGTCCAGAAGGTCGTCACCAACAGGGTCACCGACCCCTACTCCACCGCGCTCACCACCGACTCGGCCCGCAGTCTGGTCGTGGACCTGGCCGATCCGGAGCTGGCGCCCCCGGGATGGTCCACGCTCCGCAAGCCCGCCGCCGTTCCGCCGCGCGACGCGCGGATCCAGGAGCTGCACATCCGTGACTTCTCGGTCGCGGACCGTACCTCGAAGCACCCGGGCCGCTATCTGGCCTTCACGGACAGCGGCTCCGACGGGATGAGACATCTGCGCGCGCTGGCCGCGTCCGGCACGTCGTACGTCCATCTCCTGCCGGCCTTCGACATCGGCACCATCCCGGAGCGCGCCTCCGGACAGACCACGCCCGCCTGTGACCTGAAGGTGTACGCGCCCGACTCGGCCGAGCAGCAGGCCTGTGTCACGGCGAGCGCCGCGAAGGACGCGTACAACTGGGGGTACGAGTGCGACATGAGGTCGCTTCCTATCAACGGCAGGGGAAAGAGAGGAATCCTGCCCTGAGCGCGATCGACTCAGTTCCCAGCCCTGGGGTGCGTTGCCGGTAACGGCGAGGTGCTGAGCCCGGGGAAGGCCCAAGATTCGTAAGCCACTAACGAGAACAGGCCGGGAAAGACCGGAAGGATGAGAAAAGCGAACCTTGTATATAAAGGCTCGTTAGCCAGAAACCTGCTGTGGTGAAGTTGAGCGGGGTAAGAGGACTGCGGCTGAAAAGCCGAGGTGACACGAGGTCTCGTAGCCAAGTGTGTGATCGCCACCGTCCCGGGCCAGACAAGGCATCCTCGCCGGTCGCATTTGGAAGAAGCGGAACATGGAAACCCCGTACAGGTCCCTCTGAGGCGAGGGTAGGCCGGAGGCGACGAAGGCGTAACTCCGGTGCGGGAACAGGATGACCCGAGAAGCGAATGCCGCTGGGGCGAAAGTCCAGGGGAAAATCTGGAACATGGCTCTCTCGGCCACCAGGTATAACTCGGCGGATACCAGAGTAATGCTCTGGACTCGAAAGAGGGCCCACGCGGGTCAGGTAGGCCATTGGAGAGACAAAGATTGAACGCTCCAACCGAGGGACAAGTTAGACAAGGTTTCGGGTCCTCCGAGACCCTGAACGGAACCGAGGACGACGCGCTCAACTGGCACCGCATTGACTGGGGGTCCGTAGAACGTGACGTAAAGCGGCTCCGTCAGAGAATCTTCAAGGCTGCACAGCAGGGAGACGGTAAGAGGGTCAGGAACCTTCAAAAACTCATGCTCAGGTCACGTTCCAATGTGCTACATAGTGTGCGGAGGGTGACTCAACTGAGTACGGGTAGAAGGACGTCTGGGGTGGACGGGGAAACTGCCCAGAAGCCTCGCGAGAGGGGTGCACTGGTCAGAACCGTCTGCCAGCAGCGCACCACTTCCTCGATACCTAGACCCGTCAAACGCGTGTACATCCCGAAAGCCAACGGGAAGGTCAGGCCGCTGGGTATTCCAGTGATTCGAGACAGGGTGCACCAAGCCTGTGTCAAGAACGCACTGGAGCCCGAGTGGGAAGCACGTTTCGAGACCAGGAACTATGGATTTCGTCCTGGTCGTGGCTGCCACGATGCAATCGGGGCCATCCACACCGTGCTCGCGCGCAGGTCCGGCACCAAGAGGCCATGGATTCTGGATGCCGACCTTTCTGGCGCGTTCGACCGGATCAGTCATCGTCACCTTATGGAATCTATCGGGTGGTTTCCTGCCCGAGAAGAGGTCCTGGGATGGTTGACGGCTGGGGTGATGGACCGCGGTCGATTCGCTCCAACACAGGAGGGAACACCGCAAGGAGGGGTCATCAGCCCTCTCCTGCTCAATATCGCCCTGCACGGGATGGAAACCGCCGCCGGGGCTAAAACCTCACTGAGTGCCGACAAGCAGTCGGTCCAAGCGGTGCGGAAAACCCCAATCCTCATCCGCTATGCAGACGACTTCGTAGTGCTATGCCACTCGAAGGAGGAAGCGGAGCGGTGCAAGGAGATGCTGGCAGGATGGCTGACCCCAAGAGGGTTGTCCATCAACGAGGACAAGACCAGGATCGTGTACCTGGACGAAGGATTCGACTTTCTCGGGTTCAACGTCCGGAGATACGCAAAGAACGGGAAGGTCCTCGTAAAGCCAAGCAAGGAGGCGGTGGAGAGAGCCAGGCGAAGAGTAAAAGAAGTGATCCGCAGTAACCGAGGACACCCCGGTAAGCGGATCATCATGGACCTCAACCCCTTTGTGAAAGGGTGGACGTCCTACTATCGCCCGGTGTCGGCGTCCAAGGCGTTTCAGGCACTTGACGACTACGCTCACCGGAAAGTATGGGCGTGGGCAAAGAGGAGTCACCGACGTCATGGCGGGCGCTGGATCGCCAAGAGGTACTGGGGGCAACACAATCCGGCAAGAGCGGATCGGTGGGTCTTCGGTGATGACGGAACATACCTGTGGAAGTTCTCCTGGACGAAAATCCAGAGACATCCGACAGTCAGGGGTACGGCATCGAAAGACGATCCAGCGATGGCCGAGTACTGGGAGAAAAGGCAAAGGCGGCGAGGGGTCCCGGACATTGAGCGAAAACTCATCGTCCGCCTCGCAGTCCGTCAGAAGGGCCTATGCCCAGGATGTGGCCTTGATCTGGTCGAAGGAGCCGGATTCGAGCTGGAAGACCTACGGAGTTGGGTCGACTGGTTCACTGCGGCAACCCGCGCATTTCACGTGCACCACAAGGTGCTCCGGAAGAATGGCGGGTCCGACGACCCGAGCAACCTGGAGCTGCGACACGCGCTGTGTCATCAGCAGCTACACGCGGCTGATCACACAATCAGGTGAACCTGCTGTACGGCCCTTGAGGCCCGCTTGAGCCGGATGCGGTGAGAGCCGCACGTCCGGTTCTGAGGGGGGTCCGGTGTGGTAACACACCGGACCTACCCGACCCCGCTGCACTACACCGTGCCCGAGGGCTCGTACGCCTCAGACCCGGAGGGGACGCGCCGTACGGTCGAGTTCCGGCGGATGGTCCAGTCGCTGAACGGCGCAGGGCTGCGCACGGTCATGGACGTCGTCTACAACCACACCGTGGCGAGCGGCCAGTCCGACAAGTCCGTCCTCGACAGGATCGTGCCCGGCTACTACCAGCGGCTGCTGGCCGACGGCACCGTCGCCACCTCCACCTGCTGTGCCAACACCGCGCCCGAGAACGCCATGATGGGCAAGCTCGTGGTCGACTCGGTCGTCACCTGGGCGAAGGAGTACAAGGTCGACGGCTTCCGCTTCGATCTGATGGGCCATCATCCGAAGGCCAATATCGTCGCCGTACGCGAGGCGCTGGACGCGCTGACCGTGGCGGAGGACGGTGTCGACGGCAGGAGGATCGTCCTCTACGGCGAGGGCTGGAACTTCGGTGAGATCGCCGACGACGCGCGCTTCGTCCAGGCCACCCAGAAGCACATGGCGGGGACCGGTGTCGCGACCTTCTCCGACCGGGCGCGGGACGCGGTGCGCGGCGGCGGCCCCTTCGACGAGGACCCGGGGGTCCAGGGCTTCGCCTCCGGTCTCTACACCGACCCCAACTCCTCGGCGGCCAACGGCACTCCGGCCGAGCAGAAGGCCCGGCTGCTGCACTACCAGGACCTGATCAAGGTGGGGCTGACCGGCAATCTCGCCGGATACTCCTTCACCGACACCTCGGGACGTACGGTCACGGGCGCGCAGGTCGACTACAACGGTGCCCCGGCCGGTTACGCGGAGACACCCGGCGACGCGCTCGCCTACGCCGACGCGCACGACAACGAGTCGCTCTACGACGCCCTGGCCTTCAAACTGCCCCCGTCCACATCGGCGGCGGACCGCGCCCGTATGCAGGTACTGGCCCTGGCCACCGCCGCGCTCTCGCAGGGCCCGGCCCTCTCCCAGGCGGGTACGGATCTGCTGCGTTCCAAGTCCCTCGACCGCAACTCCTACGACAGCGGGGACTGGTTCAACGCGATCCACTGGAACTGCCGGGACGGCAACGGTTTCGGGCGCGGGCTGCCGCCGGCGGCCGACAACGAGAGCAAGTGGTCCTACGCCGGGCCCCTGCTGGTCAATCCGGCGCTCACACCGGGCTGTCCGGAGATCGACGGTGCCTCCGCCGCCTACCGGGATCTGCTGCGCGTCCGCACCACGGAGCCGGTCTTCAGCCTCACCTCCACGGACGCGGTCCGGTCCGCACTGTCCTTCCCGCTCTCCGGGCCCGACGAGACACCGGGCGCCATCACCATGCGTCTCGGTGATCTCGTGGTGGTCTTCAACGCCACACCGCAGAGCAGCGTCCAGCGGGTGGCGGCCCTCGCCGGACGGCCGTACACCCTGCACCCGGTGCAGGCCGCGGGAGAGGACCGTACGGTCAGGGAAGCCGCCTACGAGGCGGGCTCGGGCACCTTCACCGTGCCCGCGCGGACGGTCGCGGTGTTCACGGCGGTCACGGCGGTTACGGCGGAGGGGCGGCCGGGGCAGCCGGGGCGGACGCCGACGAACGGGTTGATGCGCTGAATCGACCGAACAAGAATCACTCTCGGTCGTTTCTGACTGTTTCCCACCATGGGTGTCTGCCCCGCTGTCCAACTGGGTCAGACTGTCCCCCGTGGTGGGGAACATTCCCGAGGAGAAGACCAGCTTCGTGGGCCGTCGGGCCGAACTGGTCCTGCTGGAACGGGCACTCGAAGAGGACCGGCTGATCACACTGACCGGTACGGGCGGTGTGGGCAAGAGCAGGCTGGCGCTGCGGGCCGCCGAACGGGCGGGCGCGCGCGGCGGGTACGGCGGGCGACCGGCGGCCGAAGGGGGTCGCTTCCCGAGCGGTGAGGGTCGCTTTCCGGACGAACCCGGTCGCTTCTTCGACGGCCGGGACCGCTTCCGCGACGGTCCGGGCCGCTTTCCGGACGATCGGGACCGCTTCCGGGACGACCAGAGCCCCTTCCGGGACGACCAGAGCGCCTTCCCGGACGGTCAGGGCCTCTTCCCGGACGGCCGGGACCGCTTCCCCGACGGGGTGTGGTGGGCCGATCTCTCCCCGCTCCCCGACGACCGGCTGCTGCTCACCACCGTCTCCGACGCCGTCGGGCTCGCCGACCACTCCCCGCGGATGCCCGTCGAGGCGCTCTGCGAATGGCTCGCGGACCGCCGGCTGCTGCTCGTCCTCGACTCCTGCGAGCGGATGGCGTCCGCCTGCGGCCATCTCGTCGGCGAACTGCTCACCGCCGCCCCCGGGCTCACCGTCCTCACCACCAGCAGACAGCCCCTCGGCGCCAGGGGGGAACATCTCATCGAGGTGCCGCCCCTGGCCGTGGGCAACGCCGCGGACGTCACCGCGGACGACGAGGACGAGGAGGCCCTCCAGCTCTTCCGGGACCGCGCCGCCGTCGCCGCGCCCCGGGTGCGGCTCGACGCCCCGGGTACCGTCGCGGCAGCCGTCCGGATCTGCCGAGGACTCGAAGGCATCCCGCTCGCCGTCGAACTCGCCTGTGCCCGGCTCGCCGACCACTCCGTCGAGCGGCTCGCCGAACTGCTGGACGCCCGGCTCGGCGCCCGGCTCGACACGCTCACCGATCAGAGCGTCTGGCCCCAGCGCCATCGTGCCCTGCGTACCGCCATCGGCTGGAGCCATGAGCTGTGCGCGCCCCTCGAACGCCTCCTCTGGGCGCGGCTCTCCGTCTTCCGCGGGGACATGGAGGAGTCCGACGTACGGGAGATCTGCGCGGGCGGACCGCTCACCCCCGTCGGTGTCGGCCGGGCCCTGGAGGGTCTGGTCGCCCAGTCCGTCCTGCGGCGGGACGGCACCCGCTACCGGATGCTCGGCACCCTCCGGGAGTACGGCGCGATGTGGCTGGCCGAACTCGGCGAGGAGCGGCGGCTCGCCGACCGGCACGCCGCCCACTTCGCCGGTCTCGTACGGCGGGCCCACGCGGGATGGACCGGCCCCGGCCAGACCGGCTGGTACCGGCGGATCTCCGACGCCCACGCCGATCTGTGCGCCGCGCTCGACCATCTGCTCGTCCACGACCCGGCGGCGGCCGTCGAGACGGCGGGCCGCGTCGGTTTCTTCTGGAGCCGCTGCCGGCATCTCCACGAGGCCCGGGGCTATCTGGAGCGCGCGCTCGACGCGTATCCCGTCCCCGGTCCGCACCGCACCCGCGCGCTCACGGCCCTCGGGATCGCGATCGTGTTCCAGGGCGACCACGAGGGCGCCTACCGCCTCGGTGAACGCTCCACGCTGGCGGCCTGGCACGACAAGGACCCCGAGTCCGCGCTCTTCGCCGCCTATCTCCTCGGTCTGAGCTGTCTGATGACGGGCCGCGCGCAGGCCGCCCACACGGTCGCCGACCGCGCCCTGCGCGCCCACCCCGGAGACCCCTTCGACTCGCTCTCGCGGCTGCTGTGCCGGCTGGTCCTGGTCTTCTCGCTCACCGCGCTCGGCCGGCTCGACGAGGCGCGCGAGCAGGCGACCGAGCTGCGGCGGCTCTGTCTGGAGCACGGCGAACGCTGGACCCGTGCCTACGCGGACTACCAGCTCGCGCTGGTGCATCTGTTCCAGGGCCGCGCGGACGAGGCGGAGGCCCACGCCCGCTCGATGGTCGAGGACATGGAACAGCTCGGCGACGGCTTCGGGATCGCCGTCGGCCTCGATCTGCTGGCCGCAGCCGTCGCCGCGCAGGGCGACGGCGAACGGGCCGCGTACGCCTACGGCACGGGCCAGGCCTTCTGGCGCACGGTGGGTCACCCGCAGCGCGGCACCCCCGAACTCGGACCGGTCCGCGCCGAGTGCGAACGGCAGGCGCGCGCGGCGGCCGGGAACCTCGCGTACGAGGAGGCCTTCCACCGCGGTCTGGCGGCAGACGGCGGGAGCGGTCTCGCCCGCGCGCTCCGGAGCTGTCCGCCGCGGGAACCCGGGGCGTGAGCGCCGTACGAACCCGGGGCGGGGCGTGAGCGTCGGGTGAACTCGGTGCCCGAGCGCCGTGTGAACCGGCCCGCGCGGGAAATCCGTTACGTATGACGTCCACCGACGTGAAAGACGCGAAGCCGCGCGCCCCCAGGCCGCCGCGCTGGAGCAAAATCCCCCTGGCCCTGGTCGTCGTGGCCGCGCTGCTCTTCCTCGGCAGCCGGCTCGATCTGCTGCCTGGATTCGGCAATCTCTTCGGCGAGGAGACCCACGACCGTACGGGACCGACCCTGCTCGAATCCATTCAGGACCTTGACCGCTACGAGGCCGCTTCCGGCAATTTCCAGGTCGTGGTGGATCTGGAGAAGGACGCCAAGTATCTGCCGGACGCGATCCGCGGCACCCGGACCCTCTATGTGGGCGCGGGCAGCGTCAGTTCGTATGTCGACTTCGGCGGTCTCGGCGAGGGCAGCGTCACCACCGACGAGGCGCGCACCTCCGCGACGATCCGGCTGCCGCACGCGCGCCTCGGCGAACCGGCCCTGGACCCGGACCGTTCGTACGCCGTGTCCAAACAGCGTGGACTGCTCGACCGGCTCGGGGACCTCTTCTCCGACAATCCGGCCGACGAGCGGGCCGTGAACCAGCTCGCCGCCCGGCATATCGCGGACGCGGCCAAGGAGAGCGAACTGACCGGGCGCGCCGAGAAGAACACCACGAGCATGCTCCAGGGCCTGCTGCGCTCGCTCGGCTTCACGAAGGTGACGGTGGTCTACGCGTGACGGTGGTCTACGCGTGACGGCGGTCTACGGGTGACGGCGGTCTACGGGTGACGGCCGGCAACGCCTGACGGTGGTCTACGTCCGACGGTGGTCCACGTCCGACGGTGGTCTACGACTGAACGCCCAGCCGGGTGAGCCGGCCGACGAGATCGCCGAAGGCGCCGTCGGCCGGCTCGTCCGCGACGATACGGAGCAGGATCGCGGCCATCTCCTCGTCGTACGCCGCGCCGACCGCCGCCAGCGCGGCGAAGTCGTGCACGAGCTGCAACTCCAGCTCGTCGCGGGGGATACGCCGTCCGTCGAGCCAGATCAGCGCGGTCGTCTCGGCCAGCGACACCCAGGACCGTACGACCAGCTCCAGCCGCGCGGGCGGGCGGCCGACCCCGAGATGGGCCACGATCTGCTCGTACGCGGCCTGCCGTACCTCGCTGACCATCGCGGTCGCGGTGGACGAGCCCGCGGCGGGACCGCCGCGCATCAGGGCGGAGAAGCCGGGGCCGTGCTGCTCGACGAAGTCGAAGAAACGCCCCATGACCCGGAGCAGCCGCGCCCCGAGCGGCCCTTCGCGCGGCTCGGCGAACAGCTCCGCCAGATCGTCGGCGGCACGGCGCAGGGCGGCCTCGTACAGACTCTGCTTGCCGGGGAAGTAGTGGTAGACGAGCGGCCGGGAGATACCGGCGGCCGCCGCGATCTCGTCGATCGAGACGTCGTCGGGGGAGCGGTGGCTGAACAGCTCCAGCGCCACGCCGATGAGCTGTTGCTTCCGCTCTTCGACGCCCATCCTCCGGCGCGCTACGGTCGTCATATGAACAGCCTAACGGGCGGACCTTCTGGGACGTCCGTTACGCTCGCCGTCCATGAGCGCATCTGACCAGGACGAGGCCGTGCACACGCCGACGCCGGAGCCCGAGCGCGACGGCCTGACACCCCGTCAGGCAAGGCGCACCGGCATCGCTTTGGCCTCGTTCCTGCTCGCGGCGCTGGCGGTGCTGCTGCTCGTACGGCTCGCCCAGCGGACGTCCGTACTGGTGGTCGGGGTCTACGGCCTGGCGATGATCCTGTGCGGCATAGTGATCGAACTGAACCGCCACGGCCGCACCCGTCTGGGCATCTGGCTGCTGGGCACGGGCTTGATAGCAGCCCTGGGCGCGGACTGGCTCCTGCCGTAATTTTTTGATGCTCGGTTCGCCCCGGGGCGCTTGCTGTGTTCATCAGCGGCCTCCGGCCGCGGGCCCTGCCGACGGTCGGCCGTGCGGGGCCGGAACATGTCCGCACCCTGGGGCGGCCGAGGTGAGCCGGCACCCGAACGGGCCTTACGAGCAGGAGGCCGACGGGAGTGGAAACCCTCCAAGAACGCCTGAGGATTACTGTCCCGGACGAGGTGACCGCCCGTATCCGCGCGGTCGCAGACTTGCGGAATGCGGCGGGCCACCCGGTCACCGCGCCAGCGCCGTCTACGACCTCCGAGGACACCGGCCCATGAGCGAACGCGTCATCGTCCCCCGCAACCGCGGCTTCCTGTTCATCGACTCCCATCCGGCGGGCTGCGCGCGGCTGGTCGACGACATGTGGCGGGCCGTCCCCCCTCCCGCCGTCGTGCCGGATCGTGCTCCGGTGGCGCTTGTGATCGGATCGTCCGCCGGATACGGGCTGGCCGCGACCATCGCGGGCCTGGCGCGCGCCGGGATCCGGGGCATCGGCGTCTGCTTCGAGAAAGCGCCCGAGCGGCGCACCGGGACGGCCGGCTGGTACCGCACGGCCGCCACCGCCGATCTCGCGCGCCGCCACGGCCGGGACATGGTCTTCCTCAACGGTGACGCCTTCTCGGACGCCATGAAGGAGCAGGTCGCCGACCTCATCGAGCGCCGGTTCGGCGGACGGCTGGACCATCTCGTGTACTCGGTCGCCGCGCCCCGCCGTACCGACCCCGACACAGGTGTCACCTACGCGTCCGTACTCAAGCCCGTCGGCCAGGCGCACCGGACGAAGACCCTCGTCTTCGACGACGGCGCACCCGAAGTGCGCGACGTGGAGTCCTCGGCGGCCGAGGGCGACGACATCGCCCAGACGATCGCCGTCATGGGCGGCGCGGACTGGGAACGCTGGATCGACCACCTCGCCGGCCGCGGGCTGCTCGCGGACGGGTTCACCACGGCCGCCCTCTCCTACATCGGCTCCTCGCTGACCGGCGCGATCTACCGGCAGGGCACCATCGGCGCCGCCAAGGCCCACCTCGAAGAGACGGCGCGCACGCTGGACGAGCGGCTGGGCAAGCTCGTCGGCGGCCGGGCGGTGACCTCCGTCAACGGAGCGGCCGTCACCCAGTCCTCGACGGCCATCCCCGGCATCGCCCTGTACGTGGGACTGCTGCGCGGAGTCCTCGGCGACGCGATGGTGCCGCCCGTCGGCCAGCTCTCCGAGCTGTGGGACCAGCTCACAGGTGTCCGCCCGCTCGACCTGGACGACAAGGGCCGCGTACGCCTGGACACCTGGGAACTCGCCCCCGGCGTCCAGGCCGCCATCACCGACCGGTGGAACGCGGCGACCACCGCCACCGTCGCCGACCTCGCGGACCTCGACTGGTTCCACTCCGAGGTCCTGCGCCTGTACGGCTTCGCCGTGCCCGGCATCGACTACGCGAAGCCGGTCGAGACCGACGTCCCCTGGCCCGGCGCCGCTTCCTGACCTCCTGCGGCCTGACCTCCTGCTCCACGACGACCTCGTGGACGGCGGCCCCCGCCGGGAGGCCCCCGCCGGGAGGCGTACCGCCGGGAGGCGAGCTCTTGTCAGCGGAGGGCGTTCACCCTCGTGCCCTCCCGGTCCCTGCCGTACAGCGCCGCCTCCGTGCCCTCCTTCGACCTGACCGCCAGCAGGCGGCCCTTCGCGCGGGCCTCGATGCCGCCCGAGACCTCCAGCGAGGTGAGCTGTTCGCTGCCCGCCGCCAGTACGTACCACCGGCCGTCCCGTGACTTCCACAGCACGCCCGCCAGCACCTGGGGCTCACGGGCGCCGCAGGCCGGGGTGTCCTCCGCCCGCGCCGCGACCGCGGCCGGGGCGGCCGGGCGTTCCGAGGGGGCCTGGAACTGGGCCAGGACGCGGGTGCCCGTCCCCCGCCAGGTCTCCGCGCGGGTGCACAGCCACCGCGCCGTTCCGTTGGACTCGGGCAGGGGCTGGCGGGCGTACTCCCAGGAGTTCACGGAGCGCACCCCGTGCGACCGTACCGTCGGCAGCAGACAGGCCGTACGCGCCCAGGCCGCCCGGTCCGCCGCGTCCGACACGTCCTCCGGTGACGACGGCGGTCCGGACGTCAGCCGCGCGGGGATCAGCTCGCCGAGATCGGTGAGCAGCCGCTCCGTACCGTCGGCGCGTACCTCCAGCGTGTCCCAGGACGCGCAGTCCCGCGCCGTCGCCGGGCTGTCCAGCGGCTCCGTCACCCCGTGCGTGTCACGGCGCAGCGGACGCGCGGACCCCTCGGGGTCGAGCAGATCGCGTACGGATGTCTGCCGCACCCATGGCGCCGTCAGATAGCGCACATTGCCGTCGGAGCGGCCGAGGACCAGCGCCCCCGAGACCGTCGCGTCCGCGCCGTCGGCCCGTGCGAAGTCGAGCGCGACGGCCGCGTCGTCGTCCGCGCCGCCCGCCCGGCCGCCGCCTCCGTGGCCGCCCGGCACGGGCTCCGCGTACCGCACCACCCGCAGACCGTCGTGGAGGAGCACCACCCGCGCCGCGTCGACCCGTCCCGCGTACAGCAGTTGGGGCGGGCCCATGGGCGGGCCCGGCGGGGTCGAGGGGGTCGCCGTGACCCGTACCGCCGCCCCCGGCCGCGTCCAGACCGCCAGCGCCCGGCGCAGCAGGTCCCGGTCCCCGGCCAGTGGCCCCCGCGCGGGCCAGACGGAGAAGTCCGTACGGGCGGAGGTCTCCCACGCGGCGGGCGCGACCCGCCGTACCCTCGCCGGATCCAGGGCCGCCTCGCTCGCGGGGTTGCGCGCGTACGCGGGCGCCGCCGCCCCGTCCGGACCCCACCCCTTGCCCGGCAGCCCGAACAGCGCGCCGCAGACGACCAGGGCCGCCATGGCGGCGAGCGCGGCCCGCGCGTGCTGGCGGCGGCGCATCAGATCCGTGGGCCGTGCCTGGAGCGAACAGGGGTCGAACTCCGGGGAGTCCAGCAGTTCGGTGGCGTCCACCGTGCCGACCGTCCGCAGCGCGGCGGCCTGCGCGAGCGCCGTGTCGGTGTCCCGGACCCCCGCCGCGCCCAGCACCCGCCGTACCTCCGGGTCCGCCAGCCCCTCCAGACCGCGCAGCACGAACGCCGCGCGTGCCGCCGAGGAGAGCCCGGACAGCCGCTGGTCCAGGGCGAGTTCGTCCGCACCGCCCGAGTGCGGGAACAGCCTCAGCCCCCACACGTGCGGGAGCAGCGGCGGCAGTTGGGCCCGTCTCGGCCGGGCGAGCCGGCGCAGCGGACGTCCCGCCTCCAGCGCCTGGCGCAGTACCCGCCCGCGTACGTACGCGTACCCGAGGTCCCGCGCGCTCCCGTCCGTGCGGCGCGGCGCGGGGATCCCGGAACCGTCCGCCGCCGTACGGCCGCGCGGGAGCGAGCGCTGCACCAGGGCGTGCGCGGTCAGCACACGCCGGTTGCGGCCGAGCGACGGCGGCAGTACGAGATAGGCGATCCGGACGAGCCGGGGGTAGTGCTCGACGAGGGCCGCCTCGGCCTGTTCGACGCCGATGGCGGCGGCCGGAGGTTCGGAAGTGGTCACGGCGGCGGTGACGGCTTTGTCCTGGGGCACGTTCAGCAGAACGAGCGATACGTCGGATGGTCACCACATCCCATCCCGCGGGTCCGTTCCGGGGGTCTGTACCGGCGTCTGTACCGGCGTCTGTACCGGGGGTCTGTACCGGGGGTCTGTACCGGGGGTCTGTACCGGGAGTCCGTCCCATCCCGCCGTTCCCTCCCGCGCCGGTGGGCTCACAAGGCACGATGGCCCCATGCGCAAGGAACGATCCCGAGTGGTACTGGCAGCCCTGGCCCTGGTTCTGGCGGCCGGCTGCGGCGCGAACGACGGCGCGGACCACGACTCGAACGACAACAAGGCCCCCGATGCGCCGAAGACGGCGACCGGGAGCCTCGAACAGCTCGCCTCGCAGGCGGAGTGCGAGCCGAACATCCAGACCGACGCGACCGAGCTGCGGCAGGCCAACTGCGCCACGGGCGACGGAAAGTATGTGCTGGCCACCTTCGCCACCGACCGCGGCCAGCGCGAGTGGATCAACGAGGCCAAGGACTACGGCGGTTCGTATCTCGTCGGCAGGAAGTGGGTCGCGGTCGGTGACGCGAAGGTGGTCGCGGCGCTGCGCGGCCGGCTCGGCGGGACCGTGGAGACCGGCTCGTCACACCACTCCGGGAGCACCGGAAGCACCGGAGACACCGGAAGCACCGGGAGTACCGGAGGCACCGGGAGCGGTGGTGGGGAGCACGAGGGGCACTCAGGTCACGACATGAGCCCGCCGCGCAGCGCGGGTGCGGGGGGTTGACGCGGTAACGCCGGACCGGACGGCGGGCGGGTGCCTCAGCTCAGAGGTACCCGCCCGCCGTCCGCGGTGCGTCAGTGGCGCTCGCGCCAGCCGTGCCCGTGCGTCAGCGGCACTTGCGCCCGCTGTTGATGCAGCTCACCACCCGGTTCATCAGGTTCTCGTCGAAGACATTGATGAAGTCGCCGTGGTCGGTGACGGGCTTGTGGAGCTGCTCGGGGAAGGAGTCCAGAGCGAATCCGGGCCCCGGCGGCACGTCGTACACGATCCGCTGCTGGAGCTGCGGAATCGCCTTGAAGCCGTTCTGGCAGCGGCCGTTCTGGTCGGCGAACGCCACATGCGTGCGGTGGTTGGCGCTGTCGCTGTTCTGGCCGTCCCAGCAGCTCTGGAACTTGAACGTACGGACCACCTGGCTGCCCTCGGGGCAGATCGGGTATTTGTCCTTGAGCTGGCGGTTCTCGAATCCGGTGCAGCTCCACGAGGCATTGGCGTTGGCGTTGCCATTGACGAATGCCTTGGCGTCACCGGTGATGATCCGCAGGAACCGCGGCATCGCCGTGACCTTGGACACCGGGCTGCCCGCGAATTTCAGGGTCACCTGGGCCGGAGTCTGGATCTCCCCGACATTGCCCTCCTTGCCACCGCCGTCGGCATTGGCGTCGGCCTCCGCCTGTCCGTTCTGGAGACGCAGGACCGGCCAGTAGTAAGTCGACTTGTCACCCTGATTACGGCAACTGGTCGCCGCGGCGGCGAGAATGTCGTCGGTCGCGAAGGCGTCATTGGACTGATTGCCGACGTAATCGTGCATATGGTGAGCACCATTGCTCACGCCTGGCGCGACGATGACATTGTCCGAATTGAACTTTCCGGCCTCGTTGCGACCGCATTCGGTGGTGAAAGCGCCCTTTGACGAGCCGCGGCGCTGACGGGGCTGACTGACATTCGGCTGGACGGTCGTGATGTCGACGAAGTCGGAGGCCTCGGGACCGTTGCCGGCCTGTCCGCCGCCACCGGCCTCACCGCCGCCGTCCTGTCCGTCGCCCTGTCCGCCGTCCTGGCCCTGGCCCGGATCCTGGCCCTGACCGGCGTCCTGACCTTGACCGCCGTCCTGACCTTGACCGCCGTCCTGGCCCTGGCCGCCGTCCTGGCCCTGGCCGCCGTCCTGGCCGCCGGTCTGACCGTCGCCGGTCTGTCCGTCGCCGCCGGCGTTGCCGTCGGCCCGCAGGGTGCAGGGCGCCAGCGCCTCCAGACCCTGCGGCCGCCTGCCGACGCGGTCGATCGCGTTGGTGATCCGCTCCAGCGAGGCCAGCCGCTTCTGCTTCAGCGGATTGAGAATGGCGTTCTCGGCGAGGGCCGGATCCTGCTCGATCTGCTCCTTCTGATCGGCGAACCGCTGGTAGGCCTGGGTGATCTGGCTGTCGATCTTGGCCAGCTCACGGTCGACCTGCCAGCGTGCTCCTCGCGGTACGTCCGTGAGTTCGTTCGCCACATCAGGACAGTCGATGGTCGACATCGCCTGTCCGGCATTCTCACTCTGCGGCGGACGCTGGTGGGACCTGCCCTCACCCGCGGATGCGTAGACATTCATCGCTACCAGCCCACCCCCGCCCAGGAGCAAGGCAGCCGAGGCGGCGATCGCCCGGTTTGCCAGTGTGGAGCGTTTTCTCGATGTGCGTCCCATGGAACTCCTCAAGCTTCGTTTGCCGGTTACAGGGAAATCTCGGCAGGGGGAGAAGCGAAGCGCTCCGTTCCATACGGACCTGATTCGCGGGGTGTTCAGCCGCCGCGCGAATTCATAGAAAACTCCATCAACAAACCGGGCGGATACCCCTCATTGCGGCCGATCCGGCGTCACGCGTCCCGGTCCAGATACGCGAGCACCGCGAGCACCCGGCGGTTGTCGTCGTCCGACACCGGCAGGTCCAGCTTCCCGAAGATGTTCGAGGTGTGCTTGGCCACCGACCGCTCCGTGATGACGAGTTGGGCGGCGATGGCGGCATTGGAGCGGCCCTGTGCCATCAGCTCCATCACCTCGCGCTCACGCGGTGTCAGACCCCCGATCGGTCTGTCCCGCTCACGCCGGGACAGCAACTGCGAGATGACCTGGGGGTCCATCGCCGTACCGCCCGCGGCGACCCTCCGTACCGCGTCGATGAACTGGTCCGCGTCGAAGACCCGGTCCTTCAGCAGATAGCCGACCCCGCCGTTGCCGTCCGCCAGCAGCTCGCGCGCGTACAACTGCTCGACGTGCTGGGACAGTACGAGCACGGGCAGACCGGGACGGGCGCGCCGCGCGGCGAGCGCGCACTGGAGACCCTCGTCCGTGTGGGACGGCGGGAGCCGGACATCCACGACCGCGATGTCCGGCGTCAACTCCGCGAGGGCCTTGGTCAGTTCGGGCCCGCTCTCCACCGCCGCCAGGATCTCGAAGCCGTACGCCTCCAGCATCCGGACCAGACCGTCACGCAACAGGAAGAGATCTTCGGCTAGGACAACTCGCAAGGAATCTCCATGGTCACCATGGTGGGACCGCCCGCGGGGCTGCTGACGGCCAGGACGCCGTCGAATGTACCGAGCCTGCGTTCCAGACCGCTCAGCCCCGACCCCTTCCCGATCATCGCACCCCCGAGCCCGTCATCGGTGACCGCGATACGCAGCATTCCTTCCCCGTACGACAGATCGACCCACATCCGGTCGGCGTTCGCGTGCTTGACCGCGTTGGTCAGCGCCTCGCTCACCGCGAAGTACGCGGCCGACTCGACCGGCGCCTCCGCACGGCCCGGCAGCTCCACACTGACCTCGGTCGGCATCGGCAGCCGCAGCGCCAGCGCCTTCACGGCGTCACCGAGCCCCCGCTCGGCCAGCACCGGCGGATGGATCCCCCGGACGAGGTCACGCAGCTCGGTGAGCGCCTCCGCCGAGGACTGACGTGCCTTGCCGATCAGCTCCTTGGCCCGCGCCGGGTCCCGCTCGATCAGTGCCTCGACGGTGCCCAGATCCATGCCCATCGCGACCAGCCTGGCCTGCGCGCCGTCATGCAGATCGCGCTCGATCCTGCGCAGCTCGGCCGCCGAGGTGTCCACCGCGTCATGCCGGGACTCGGTCAGCCGCTCGATCCGCAGGGCCAGCGCCTGGTCATGGGTGGGTGCGAGCAGCGGCCTGGCCAGCAGGAAGTGGAGCCGCAGCAGATCGGCGGCGTAGCGCATACCGAGGGCGAGCAGCACCAGACCGAGCGCGGCGGCGGCCAGTCCCGTCAGCTGGCTGTCGACGGGGACGAATCCGTACCAGTACGGGTCGTTCCTGAACACCCGCCACAGACCCGCGGCCAGGACGAATCCCTCCAGCGCGTAGAGGTTCACGGCGAAGGTCAGCAGGGCGACGACACTGCCGATGGTCATGTCGATCAGCAGCCACTGGAGATCACGCCAGGTCGCCGGGTCCTTGAGCAGCAGGGCGCAGCGCTCGACCTGACCGGTGATCCCGCCGCGTATGTCCGGCGGGAACGGGCGGTACGGCACCGGAATCCGTACGTCCGACCAGGTGGCGGCCAGCAGCCGGCGGTAATTGGCGTGCTTTCTGACCGCCGTCACCAGCGCCGGGGTGGTGACGACTCCGACGCCCAGCGGGATGAGGGCGATCGAGACCACCGTGAGCACGAAGAGCGTGATCGACCCGGCGAGCGTGACGAACGACAGCGCCAGCCCCCGACATGCCGCCGTCAGCGACTCCCGGATCTTCCGTCCGTCCATGGCGATCTCTCTCCTTCACGGTCCCTCACGGCGGGCGGCCTTCGTGGGCGCCCGCCGACGGCCCTGGTTCCGGGCGTAGCACCCAGTCTGGACGGCCTTGCCGGGACCCGGCAGCCGGTCACCCCCCTACCAGGGGTGTTGCCAGCACCACCCCCGATCAGGGGGCCTGGCGGCTGGGGCGGACGGTCCCGGATTTCTAACGTCGTGAACGTCTTGTCACGGCTTACCCCGCTCTTACCTCTGGAGGCGAAACCGCCATGAGCACGAGACAGAATCTCGCGGCACGTATCGGTGTGTGGAGCGCACACCATCGCAAGACGGCGATCATAGGGTGGCTGCTCTTCGTCGTTCTGGCCGCGGCTCTCGGCGGCGCCTCGGGCATGGTCGAGATGACGGCGTCCGAGAACGGCGCGGGCGACTCCGCCAAGGCCGAGCGCATCCTCGACGAGGCCGGGATCGACCATCCGGCCGGGGAACTGGTCATGGTCAGCGGCCGGACCGACGGCGGCTGGCGGACGGCCGCCGGCGAGCTGACCGAGGCCGTACGCGGGACGGGCGAGGTGGGCAGGATCGACCCGCCCCTTCCCTCGAAGGACGGCAAGGACGCCCTGATCAGCTTTGAGATGAAGGGCGACTCGACGACGGCGGCCGACCGGGTGCAGCCCGTGCTGGACGCCGTACGGGAGACCGGGGAGACCCACCAGGACGTACGGATATACCAGTTCGGCGAGGCGAGCTCCGGCAAATGGCTCGGTGATCTGCTCGCCGACGACTTCCGGCGGGCCGAGTTCACCGCCGTACCGCTGGCGCTGGGCATCCTGCTGGTCGCCTTCGGGGCGGTCGTCGCCGCGCTGCTGCCCGTCGGGCTCGCGCTCACCGCGTGCATGGCCGCGTTCGGACTGCTCTCGCTCGCCAGCCATCAGCTCCATCTCTTCCAGACGACCTACTCCGTGATGTTCCTGATGGGACTCGCCGTCGGTGTCGACTACTGCCTGTTCTATCTGCGGCGCGAGCGTGACGAGCGCGCCGCCGGGCGGGACGCCGAGACCGCGCTGCGGATCGCGGCGGCCACCAGCGGCCGGGCCGTCCTGGTCTCCGGGGTGACGGTGATGGTCGCGATGGCCGGGATGTTCCTGTCCGGGCTGATGCTCTTCAAGGGCTTCGCCCTCGCCACCATCCTGGTCGTCTTCATCGCGATGCTCGGCTCCGTGACCGTACTGCCCGCGCTGCTGGCCTGGCTCGGCGACCGTATCGACGCCGGACGCGTGCCGTTCCTCAACCGCCGCAGGAAGAAGACCGCGCACGAGAGCGGCGGGAGCGGCGGGAGCGGCGGCGGGGCGCACGAGAGCGGCAGACTGGCGGGCGCGCTCCTCAAGCCCGTACTGGCCAGGCCGAAGCTCTTCGCGGTGGCGTCGGCGGCGGTGCTGGTGGCGCTGGCGGTTCCGGCGCTCGGTATGAAGACCGAATCGCTGGGGATGGAGAAGCAGTTCGGCTCGGAGGCCTCGCTGACGGTCGCGTACCGGCATATCACCGAGACGTTCCCGGGCGGTCCCGCACCGGCGCTGGTGGTCGTGAAGGCCGACGACATCGGGGCGGACGGGGTACGGAAGGCGCTCGGGCGGATCGCCGGGGAGTCCGGGGAATCCGGGGAGTCACGGGCGAGGGTGACCGTGCACGAGGAGCGGAACGTCGCGGAGATCGAGGTCCCGCTGGCGGGCAACGGCAGCGACGGACGCTCGAAGGCGGCCCTGGCCGAACTGCGCGACGAACGGCTGCCCGCCGCCTTCGCGGGCACGGGCGCGCAGGTCCATGTGACCGGTGATCTCGCCGGGTCGGTGGACTTCACCGCGCAGCTCAAGCGCGGCATCGTCCCGGTCTTCGTCTTCATCACCGCCGTGACCTTCCTGCTGATGCTGTTCTGCTTCCGGTCGTATGTCATCGCCGTCACCGCGATCGTGCTCAATCTGCTCTCCGTGGTGGCCGCGTACGGGGTGATGGTCGCCGTCTTCCAGCACGGCTGGGGTGCGGAGCTGCTCGGTACGGAGAAGGTGGGGGCGATCGAGAGCTGGATGCCGCTGTTCGTACTGGTGGTGCTCTTCGGACTGTCGATGGACTACCACGTGTTCGTGGTCTCCCGGATCAGGGAGGCCCGCGACCGGGGGCTGGACACCTCGTCGGCGATCCGCGAGGGCATCCGGCGCACGGCGGGCGCGGTGACCGGCGCCGCGGCCATCATGGTCGCCGTCTTCGCCGTCTTCGGGACGCTGTCGATGCAGGACATGCAGCAGATGGGCGTGGGGCTGGCGGTGGCGGTACTGCTGGACGCGACGCTCGTACGGATGGTGCTGCTGCCCTCGGTGATGGCGCTGCTGGGGGAGCGGAACTGGCGTACGCCGAGGGGGCTGCGGTGGCTGCCGGAGCTGGAGCACGGGGACGGGGACGGCGACGGCGACGGCGCCGCGGACGGCAACGGCACCGGTGACGGGGGCGCGGGTGCGGGGCCGCAGGCTCCGGGGCCCCGGCACGCGGCGCCGGTGACGACCCGCTGACGGCTCGGCGGTTTCCCGTCGGCCCATGGTCCGGACACCCTACGGGGGGCGTCCGGGCCATGTCCGTGCGCGGGGTGGAGCGGCGGCGTGGAGCGGCGAGGTGGATTGTCAGTGGTGCCTGGCACGATCTCTGTAACGGGATGAAGAACGACCAGGGGGCAGACCATGGGCACATGGGACACCGGCCACTTCGACAACGACACCGCGGCGGACTTCGCCGCGGATCTGGACGACGCGACAGAGGCGAGGCGTACGGAACTGGTGCGTGAGGCGCTGCTCCGCGCGACCGCCGCCGAGGACCATCTGGACAGCGACGAGGCGGTGGTGGCGGTGGCGGCCGCCGCGCTGGTCGCCGAGCAGTGCCCCGGCGGACCGCCCGTGGAGACGGTGTACGGCCCGGACGAGCCCCTGCCCCGCTTCCCCGAGGAGCTGAGAGCCCTCGCGCTCAGGGCCCTGGACCGGGTGACGGCGGACAAATCCGAGCTGCGCGATCTCTGGATCGACGCGGACGGGGAGGACGGCGAGTGGCACCGGGGGATAGCGAGGCTCAGGAGCACCTTGACGGCCGCGATATCCACGCGGCTCTAGGTCCGGTCCTGTTCTGCCTGGTCCGGTCTGGTTCTGCCTGGTCCGGTCTGGTTCTGCCCGGTCCTGTTCTGCCCGGTCCGGCCTGGTCCGGCGGTCGGGGACTGACCGGCGCCGGGGGGAGTCCGTGGTTGGACCAGGCGACCAGGGACCAGGGTTGGTCCGGGGTCAGTCCGTGCTGAGCAGCTTGGCCTCCAGTTCGGGGGCCAGGCCCACCGTGGGGCGGTCCGGGCGCTGTGGTGCCCGGCCGCCGATCGAGCCCAGCCAGGCCCAGGTGTCCGCGACGGTCTCCGCCACCGGACGGCAGCGCAGACCCGTGGCCAGGGCCTTGGAGACATCGCCCTGGTGCAGGGTGTCGTGGAGTTCCCCCCGCGGCAGCCAGACCGGCAGATCCGTCCAGGGCTCGACACCCGCCGCGAGGATCGACTCCGGCGCCGTCCAGCGCAGTTCGGCGTCGGAGCCGGTCACCCGGACGCAGGTGTCGAGGAGTTCACCCATGGTGGTGTGCCCGGCCGGGCTCACCAGGTTGTAAGGACCGCCCAGCTCCTGCCGTATCGCGTCGAGGGTCCACTCGGCGAGATCGCGCGCGTCGATGTACTGGATCGGGTTGTCGCGGGGACCCGGGGCCAGTACGGGACCACCCTGGGCGATCCTGCCCAGCCACCACGGAAGCCGGCCGATGTTCTCCCAGGGGCCGAGGATCAGTCCGGCGCGCACCAGCAGCGCCCGGTTGCCGAAGACCGCCTCGGCGGCCAGTTCGCCGCCCCGCTTGTCCTGGGGGTAGGCGGTCTGGCCGGCCTCCGGCGAAGCGCCCGTCACCAGCGGGCCGTCCTCGTTCAGACCGGGCGGGGCCGGGTGGCTGTACACCGAGCGGCTGGAGACATACGCGTACCGGTCGACCGCGCCGGCCAGCAGCCGGGCCGCCGAGAGCACCGCGGAGGGGGCCGCCGACCAGGTGTCGACGACCGCGTCCCACTCGCCCTTGGCAAGCGCGGCCAGACCGTCGGGGGTGGTGCGGTCGCCGAGCAGGGTGACCGCGCCCGCCGGTGCCTCATGACGGCCGCGATGGAAGACGGTCACCTCCCAGCCACGCCCGAGCGCCGCCTCCGTGACAGCGCGGCCGACGAATTCCGTACCACCGAGGATCAGGAGTCTCATGGCACCGACTCTGCCCGTGAGCGGGCGTCGAGGACAGCGGAATTCGCCGTCAGGGGAATCGGGGGGTTCGGGGATCTCCCGCCCGGTCCCACGGAGATGGCAGCATGTGCGGACCATGACAGAAGCCCGGTCGCCGTTGCGCGCCCTGCGGGCCGCGGCCTTCGCGGCGGTGTGCGTGACTCTGGCAGCGGTGGGGCATTCGTACACATCCGGGCATGAGATCCCGCCCGGGGCGCTGTGGACGGCGTTCGGCGTGACCGGATGTCTGGCCTGGCTCGCGGGCGGCCGGCGCCGCGGGGCCGGCTCGATCGGGGCCGCCCTGGTCACGGTGCAGGGCGTGCTGCATCTCATCTTCGCCGGGGCGCTGCCCTACGGACTGTCCGCGTCCGCCCGGCTGTCCGCGTCCGCGCATGGACCGCGTACGCATCCCGTCGCCGGTACGGGGCTGGGTGCCGGTACGGGGCTGGGTGCCGGTACGGGTCTGGGCGCGGGCTCCGGTATGAGCCCCGGCCCTGGCTCCGGCATGGACGGCATAGACGTCGGCATGGGCCCCGACATGGGTACGGTCATGCGGATGGGCGGCGCGGGCACCGGTCCCGAGGGGCCGCCGACCGTGCTGGACGCGCTCACCGACGGTTCCGCCGGCATGCTCGCCGCCCATCTCCTCGCCGCCGCCGTCTGCGCGCTCTGGCTGGCCCGGGGCGAGGCCGCCCTCTTCCGGCTCGTGCACGCCGTCGGCGCCCTGGCCTTCTCGCCGCTCCGGCTGCTGCTCACCGCCGTACGGCTGCCCGCGGCGCCACGGCTGATACGGCCCCGCCCGGAGACCACCGCGACGGACCGTGTCCAGGGCGTCGTACCGGCGCACACGCTCTCGCGGCGCGGTCCGCCCGCGTTCCGTACCGCTCGTACCACGGCCCCTGGAGCCGCTGCCATCACCACTGTCTGACGTCGGGCGGCGGCCGGGGCCGGATTCCCCATGCCAACGCCAACACCGAGGACAGTCATGGCCATCGACGACCCCGTACAGGGCGCCGCCGCGCACGGCACGACCACTTCCGAGTCAGCACCCGAGTCGGCACCCGAATCCGCGCCCGATTCCGCGCCCGAGTCAGCGCCCGAATCCGCGCCCGAATCCGCGGCGGGCACTCCGTCCGGCTGGAGTGCCCTGCGGCCCCTTGTGCTGCGTCTGCACTTCTACGCGGGCCTGCTCATCGCCCCGCTTCTGCTGGTGGCCGCCACCAGCGGCTTCCTCTACGCCCTCTCCTTCCAGGCGGAGAAGGTGATCTACCGGCACGAGCTGCGGGTGCCGGTCGGCGACCGTACCGTCCCGCTCTCCCAGCAGCTCGACGCCGCCCGCGCCGCACGCCCCGACGGCACGGTCACCTCCGTACGCCTCCCGGCGGGGGAGGGCGCCACCACCCAGGTCCTGATGACCGCGCCCGGCGTCGAGGAGGGCAAGTCGCTCGCCGTCTTCGTCGATCCGTACACCGCGGAGATACGCGGAGAGCTGACCAGTTACGGCAGTTCCGGCGCCCTGCCGCTCCGTACCTGGATCTCCGAACTCCACCGCCATCTCCATCTGGGCGAGCCGGGCCGTATCTACAGCGAACTCGCCGCGAGCTGGCTCTGGGTGGTCGCCCTCGGCGGGGTTCTGCTCTGGACCGGGCGCAGACGCGCCTCGAAGCGCGCGCTGCTGATACCCGAGCGGGGGGCCACCGGGCGGCGCCGGACGCTCTCGCTGCACGGCTCGGTCGGGCTGTGGGCCGTGACGGGGCTGGTGCTGCTCTCCGCCACGGGGCTGACCTGGTCGCGGTACGCGGGCGAGAACATCGGCGCGGTCCAGGACCAGCTCGGCGGCGCCACTCCGGCCGTCTCGGCGACCCTCGAAGGGGGTACCGGCGGAGCCGGCGGCGGCCATGAGGGCCACGAGGGCATGGAGGACATGCCGGGTATGGAAGGGATGGACGGCGCGGGCGCCATGGACGTCGGAGTCGATCTGGCGGTCGTCGCCGCACGTCAGGCCGGTCTCGACGGACCGCTCTCGGTGACCCTGCCGAAGGAGGGAAGCGGTTATGTCATCGCCCAGACGGACACCCAGGTCCCGGTCAGGCTCGACTCCGTCGCCGTCGATCCCGCCAACGGCATGATCATCGACGAGCTGCGCTTCGCCGACTATCCCCTGCTCGCCCAGCTCACCCGCTTCGGGATCGACGCCCATATGGGGGTCTTCCTCGGGCTGGTCAATCAGCTCGCGCTCGCGGCTCTCGCTCTCGCGCTGATCCTGCTCATCGTGTGGGGCTACCGGATGTGGTGGCAGCGCAGACCCACCAAGGAGCGCGGGCTGACCGTGGGCAGGCCGATACCGCGCGGTGCCTGGCGCAGGGTGCCGCTCACCGTTCTGCTGCCGCTCGCGGCGGTGGTGGCCCTGGTCGGCTGGTTCGTGCCGCTGCTGGGCATCAGCCTGCTGGTGTTCCTGGTCCTGGACGGCGCGCTGGGTCTGTCGGCCCGCGTCCGCGCACGCTCCCGAGCCCGGACGTAACACCTGGGCGCCCGGCGCACAGAGCCTGACCGGTCCGGCAGCGGACCGGTCAGGCCCGGTGGCTCAGGCACGGCAGCTCAGGCTCAGGGCGTGTACTTGTACCCGACCCGGCGTACGGTCTGGATGGTGCGGCGGTATTCGGCCCCCAGTTTGCGGCGCAGCCGTGCCACATGGACATCGACGGTCCGCCCGTCGCCCACATGCCCGTAGCCCCACACCGTGGTCACCAACTGGTCGCGGGTGTGCACCCGGTGGGGGTGCGCCACGAGATGGGCCAGCAGCTCGAATTCGAGATACGTCAGGTCCAGCGGCTTCCCGTCCACGACGGCGATCCGCTGAGCGTTGTCGATCCGGACAGGGCCGTCGCCCGTGGCCCGCGCGCCGGAGGTGTCCCCCGGCCCGGCGGACCCGGCCGGGTCCGTCCCGGCGGGGCGGTACGGCGCGGAGGCGGCCAGCACGGCGGCCTGCTGGTCGGCCGGTACGAGTACGAGATAGCCGATCATCGGCGGCTGTCCCGGCAGCGAGGGCAGCGTGTGCTGGGGCGCGGGCAGCCAGGTCGCGCCGGGCGGCAGGAAGTCCACGACCTGTCCGGTGGGAGCGGCGGCGGGACGGGGGGCCGCCGGGGCGGTCTCGTCACGGTCGACGGCACGGAGACGGTGACGGCCGGGCGTCGCCGGTTTCTGGTTGTGTGCGGCGGCCGCGGCCGCCGCGGCGGAGAAGGAGCGGGGGTTCGCCATGAGGGGTCAGCTCTTTCGCGCGAGGGAGTCGTCGAGGCGACAGGACGGACGGGACGTACGTCGTGCGCGGCGGCCGAAGGCCTCGAAGGAGGTTTTAGAGGGCCGACGCGTTCCTCGCGGCGCAACACACGCGGTCGAAGTCGTGGTGCTGCCGGGACGGCCAGAACGGCTCCAGGTCGCTGGGACCTGTCGCGGGGTGCTGGTAGCTGGCCATGCCCCCATTGAAGCAGATACCGGCGTGTCGCAGCAGGTCACTTTCCGCTGTCCCTGCGCTTCCGTGACGTGACGGTCAGCACAGCGCCACCGAAGCGCCGGCACTGCGGCACTGCGGCGCGGCGGCCGGTCGGACCTGGCGGCCGGTCGGTGCTGGTACGAGCACATCGGTACAGGTACGGCGGATCGGTATCGGTACGGCAGAGGGGGGCGGGCGCCGTTGTCGGCGACCGCCCCCCTCCGGGAGCTGTGAGCGGGGTGGACGGCCCGTCGGGACAACCCGCCGGGACCGGTCCGTCGGAACGACCCTCGGGTCAGATCTGGCCGGCCTTCTCCAGGGCCGTGCAGCAGGTGTCGACGATCAGCCGCGTCACCACGTACGGGTCGACGTTGGCGTTCGGACGGCGGTCCTCGATGTAGCCCTTGCCGTCCTGCTCGACCTGCCACGGGATACGGACCGACGCGCCGCGGTTGGAGACGCCGTAGCTGTACTCGTTCCACGGGGCGGTCTCGTGGAGACCGGTCAGCCGGTCGTCGATGCCCGCGCCGTAGTGCTTGACGTGGTCGAGCGGCTTGGACCCCTCGCCCAGCGACTCGCACGCGGTGATGATCGCGTCGTACCCCTCGCGCATCGCCCGCGTCGAGAAGTTGGTGTGCGCGCCCGCGCCGTTCCAGTCGCCCTTCACCGGCTTCGGGTCGAGCGTCGCGGAGACGTCGAAGTCCTCCGCGGTGCGGTAGAGCAGCCAGCGGGCGACCCAGAGCTGGTCCGCCACCTCCAGCGGCGCCAGCGGGCCGACCTGGAACTCCCACTGGCCCGGCATGACCTCGGCGTTGATACCGGAGATGCCCAGACCCGCCTTGAGGCAGTTGTCCAGGTGCGCCTCGACGATGTCACGGCCGAAGATCTCGTCCGAGCCGACACCGCAGTAGTAGCCGCCCTGCGCGGCCGGGAAGCCGCCCACGGGGAAGCCCAGCGGACGGGAGCCCTCGAAGAAGGTGTACTCCTGCTCGATCCCGAAGATCGGCTCCTGGCCCGCGAACTTCTCCGCGACCTCGGTGAGCCGCGCACGGGTGTTGGACTCGTGCGGCGTCATGTCGATGTTCAGGACCTCGCACATGACGAGGACGTCGTCCCCGCCGCGGATCGGGTCGGGGCACGAGAAGACCGGCTTCAGCACCCGGTCGGAGGCGTGACCCTCGGCCTGATTGGTGCTCGACCCGTCGAAGCCCCAGATGGGCAGCTCGGCGCCGTCCGCCAGGATCTTGGTCTTCGAGCGCAGCTTCGCGGTCGGCTCGGTGCCGTCGATCCAGATGTACTCAGCCTTGAAGGTCACGGGGCCTCATCCTTGTCGGTGCAGCAGTTTTGACCCGAAGCTTCGCAATCTGTGATTTCCCGTCTGTTGCCCGTCCGTGAACCACGTGTTACTCAGGTTTCTTTTGTTTCGGCGGTGTCGCCTGGGGAAGTGCCCCCGGTGGCTCATTTCGACACACCCGGCGCGCCTGGCGTGCCGGACAGGCCGGGCCCGCCCGCCGCCGACCGGCGGGCGACCGCGTGCGCGTTCAGCAGTGAGTCGAATCCCGCGGCGCGGATCCGGCGCACCAGCTCGTCGTATGTCGCCCCCAACGCCTCGGCCGTACGCCCGAGATGCCAGTCGTGGGCGGCGAGCCGGGTCAGCAGATGGCCGCGTCTGATCTGTGCGTCGGAGAGCCGGAACGTCTTGAGATACGCCGTACGCCCCTTGTGGTCGTTGATGAGTTCCCCGATGTGCTGCTCCTGCCCGCTCCGGTCGAACGGCGGGAGGAAACGGTGCAACGCGTACGAACCCATTCTGTACACGCGCTCGAAAGAGTATGACGTCGACAGAAGTTGACGGGTGAGCACCGCTTCATGCATCTCGCTCCACGCGCGCTCCTGCGCCCGCGCCGCGGCCCGCAGATCGGCGAGCGTCTCCAGATGGCGGCCGTCGCGGATCCGCGCCTCGAACTCGGCCACCGGGGCGCCGAAGAACGCGTACTGATGGACCAGTTCCCCGTACAGGTCCTCCACCAGGCTCGGGTGCAGGGCGCGGTAGTCGTCGGGGTGCGGTACGACGAAGGCGGCGGCGAGCGAGTCCGCCGTGTAGACCATCACCCCGCACTGTCCGGGATGGATCTCGAAGACCCGGAGAGCGTCGGCGAGCCCCCGGACACCGAGGCCGAGATAGGCGGCCTCGGCGCGCGGGGAGAGTCCCTGCCGTATCGCCCGCTGGGACCACTCGTCCCAGGCGATGGACGGTCCGCCGAAGTGCAGCGACAGAAATCCCTCCAGGGCGAGATGCAGCGGCAGGAAGCGGCAGCGCGTGGCGGCGGCCGTACGGGACAGGCCCTTGCCGCCCTTTCCGGCCTTCGCGCGCTTCACCATCCGGTGATGACGGCGTACGGGCACGGCGTCGGGACGGTTGTCGGCGGGCCGGTTCCCGTCGCCGAGCTGAGTGCCGTACGCGGCCTCCTGGCCGCCGTCGCCCGACCAGTCGGCGACGAAACCGTGCGGGATGTACGAGACATAGCGGGTGTCCGGGCCCACCTGGACCTCGCCGTACCCCTCGTAGATCCGGCGGTGCAGCCGCAGACCGGGCAGCGGCTCCGCGCGCACCAGCGGTACGAGACGGATACCGCCCCAGACCTGGGCGGGGCGCGTGATCAGACCGCTGAGATCGAGCCGGGTCATCGTCCCTCCGAGAGGATCTCGTCGCGAGTGCTCCCACCGTTACCGCTGTCCCCGCTACTGCTACGGCTCCTGCCGCTCCCGCCGCTTGTGCTCCCGCCCGCGCTCGGAACGATGTCCCCGCCGGGGAAACGGCAGAACGGGTCGTCGTCCACGAAGCGCTGTACCCGACGGTCCAGATACGCCCGTAGCTCGGCCAGGCCCGTACGGCCCTCCGCGAACTGCGCGATCTCCACCAGCGCCGGCAGATCCTCGGCGTCCCGTATCCCCGCCGTCGGTACGCTCGGTGCCAGCCTGCGTACGTCGAAGCCGTCCGCGTCGTATACGGGGTTCAGATGAACCGCGCTCGTCCTTCCCTCCCGGTCGAGCCGGGTACGCCACACCCGCAGCACCTCGCCCGCCAGTCCGGGCGGCGCGTTGTCCCAGCCGTCCGAGACGATGACGAGCCGGTCGGGCGCCTGGTCGAGCGCGTCGATGATCCGGGTGCCGAGCGGCGTCGGTCCGTACGGGCGCACCAGCAGCGGGTCCACGCACCCCGAGGTCCACAGCGGGGTGTACGAGCCGGGGGCCGCCAGCGCGTCCAGCAGAAAGTGGCAGGACAGGGCGGTGGCGAGCGGGCGGCGGCGCTTCTCGCCCGATCCGGACGAGGAGTAGCTGTCGTCTAGCACGGCGGCGACCCGTCCCCAGGTCCCGGTGTACGGACCGGCCGCACGGCGCGCGGCCGTACGGAGGGCACGGGTCAGCTCGGCCCGGCGCCGCATCCGCTCGTCCATGGCCAGGGACAGGACGTACAGCGCGAGCCGGGTCAGCGGCATGACGGTCAGATCGGTCCGGGCCTCGGGGGCGCTGTCGGCGTCGGTGCCGTTGGCGCCGACAGCGCTCCCCGCCAGGACCGAGCGCTGCGTACGGAGCCGCTCCAGCCGGGTCATCCGGGGCTCCATCCGCTCCAGGAACGCGCCGCGCGGGATGCCGTGCTTGACGGCGAATCCCTCGGCGACGGTGAACGGCAGCTCGTAGAGCGCGCCCTGCTCGAAATGGGCGCGGCGGTAGGCGTCCAGCAGTCCGTGCTCGTACCGCTTGCGGCGGCCGGGCTCGAAGAGGAAGTCACCAAGCTCGGCCGTCCCCGAGGTAGCCGTCCGGGAGGCGGTCGTTCCGGAGGAGAGGGGGAGATGGAAGTGGCGCGCGGCGGACTTGAGACCGTTGCGGTACTTCACCGCGTCGTGCCCCAGATCCGGCCGGGTGGCCAGCCACTCGCGCAGGATGGCGCGGGTCCGGCGGTTGCCGACCCCGGCGGCCCGCAGCCCGCGGAAGAGCCGGTAGACACGCTGCGGCGGCAGCATGGTCAGCCGCCTGGCGATCAGCCGCCCCTCCACGCGCTTCTCCTCCGGACCCGCTGCGCGCGGTGTGCGCAGCAGCGCCTCGATGATCAGGACCGCGTTGTGGTCGTTGATGTCGAGCGCGAGCGAGGCGGCGTACACCGGGCGGTAGTTGACCCGTACGTACTCATGCAGAAAGGCGAGCGAGAGCCGCTGCGCGTGCGCGCCCGAGTGGAACTCGCGCTGCCCGGTCGCCGTGACGGCCGCGTTGACGAAGAGCAGTACGTCCTCGGCCGCGATCAGATCGGAGAATGTCTCCGCCATGGTGTGTCCCCCGCGTCCCCTGTGCCCGCCGGAATCGACGGGTGCCGGCCGGGGCATGGAGGCGCGAACAGCGAAATCACTGCTTTACGAGGCAAGTCCCGGAAGTCGCACCGGAGGCCCGCGGCCGGCCCGTGCAACGTAACACCGGTCGTGGGGCGGGGGCCCACCGATTTACCGTCCCCCGCGCCTCCTGTGCCGTATGGGCACGGGGCACACTGAGCGGCATGAGCAAGCCACGTATCGGACTCCTCGGCGCCGGCCCCTGGGCGGAGCGTACGCACGCCCCCGCCCTCGCCGCCCATCCCGGAATCGAATTCAGCGGTGTCTGGGGGCGGCGCCCCGAGGCCGCCGCAGCCCTCGCCACCGCCCATGACACCACCGCGCACTCCGGCGAGGAGGGCCTCGACGCCCTCTTCGCCGAGAGCGACGCCATCGCCTTCGCCCTGCCGCCGGACATCCAGGCCCCGCTGGCGGCGCGGGCAGCCGCCGCCGGACTCCATCTGCTGATGGACAAGCCGGTCGCGACGACCGTGGCCGGGGCGCGCGAGGTCGCGGACGCGGCGGCGGCCGCGGGCGTCTCGTCCGTCGTCTTCTGCACCCTGCGCTTCGCCCCCGGGACCGCGGGCTGGATCGACGAGCAGGCCGCGAAGGGCGGCTGGTTCACCGCCCACGCGTACTGGCTCGGCGCCCTCTACGGCACGGGCGCGGACAGTCCGTACGCCGCGTCCCCCTGGCGCCGTGAGAAGGGCGGACTGTGGGACGTCGGCCCGCACGCGCTGTCGGCCCTGATCCCGCTGCTCGGCGATGTCACCGAGGTGACGGCCGTACGGAGCGAGCCCGACCTCACCCATCTGGTGCTCCGGCATGTGTCCGGTGCGGCCAGCACGGTGGCGCTGACGCTGAGCGCGCCGGAGGCGGGATCGGGCTCGGGTGTCGAGGTGCGCGGCGAGCACGGTACGGCGGTGCTGCCGACGGAGTGGGGCGACCCGGTCGACTCGTTCCGCGCGGCGACCGACGCACTGCTGGAGTCGGTCCGTACGGGTCAGCCGCACGCCTGCGACGTACGGTTCGGGCTGCGGCTGACCGAGATCCTGACGGAGGCGGAGGCGGAGGCGAAGGCCCAGCAGGCGCGGCAGAAGGCCTGATCCGGTCGGGCCGGCCCGGCTGGTCCGGCTGGTCCGGCCGGCCGACCGGCCAGCCGACCAGCCGGACAGGACCTAGCCGGTCTGGCCGGCGCTTTGGACGCGTTCGATCAGGGCGTTGCGGATCAGGAACTTGCCCGGTTCGCGGACCTGCTCGAACGCGGCGTCGTTCAGCAGGGCGCAGCTCCCGGAGGGTGAGGCGACCCGTACCGTCGTGGACTTGTCGTTGTCGAGATTGGTCACGCGGAGCGTCGTGCCGACGGGGAACTGATTGCTGGACGCGGCCGGGGCGCCCGCCTCGCCGGAGAGGGTGACGGTGGAGCCCGCGCAGACGACTTCGCCGTCGCCCTCGCCGACACCGTCACTGTCACCGGGGCCGGTGGGGGGTTCGGCGGCGGCAGGCGGTTCCTCCGCCGGGGGCTGTTCCATGACGGGCGGGACCGGCGGCCGCGCACCGCCTTCCGCCTGGCCGCCTTCCGCCTGGCCGCCTCCGGCCTGGGCACCTCCCGCAGGGGCACCTCCGGCCTGGGCGTCCTCACCACCGCTTCCCTCGCCGGCCTCGCATCCGGAAGCCGCCTGCTGGACCTTGATCTGCTCGATGACGGCGACGCGGTTGGCGATCCGTGCCTCCGACTGCGCGTCCGGCTCGGCCCGCTGCCCGGCGATGAAGTTCTCGTTGTTGCCCAGGGCCGTCGCCAGCCCGTCGCAGACCACCGACGCCTGGCCGGTGCCGGTCATCACCACCGCCGTACCGCCCACCAGCGCCACCGACGCGGCGAGCAGGGCCAGTTTCTTCCTGGGGCTGAAGGTCTTCTTACGGGACACGTGTGGGGGCTCCTGTCCCCGGCCGCGTGGGGGCGGGCCGGCTGGTTCCGTGTGCCGTTACGTACGGACGGTCCGGCCGTTCCGCTCAACCGCCCCATCGGTAACTTCCGCCACGGCGAACGGTGTTCACCCCGGCGGCGGTGCCCGGCACAGTGTGTCGAGTGCCGCCCGGCAGAGACGCTTCCGGCTACGGGGTGGCTCGCGGGCCGACTGCCGCTGCTGCTGCCGAGGGGATCCCCGCCTCGTCCAGCAGCCGGTGCATATGGTCGACGGGCAGCGCCGGATTGGCGGCGGCGTACGCGACCAGGAGCACGTCCGCCAGCAGGTCCCGGATCCGCTCCGGAGGGAGTCGCGGATGCCCCGCGGCGGCTCGTGCCACCTCCCGGTCGGGGTCCCGGGTCAACCGGTCGACCAGCGCGGACGGCGCGTCCGGGTCGCGCAGGGCCAGATACCGCAGAGCCGGATCCGGGTCCTCCGCGAAGCGCGCGGCCAGCCCCTTCCTCGGGAAACGCGGATGGTCGAGCAGGTCCGAGCGGGTGAGGCCGTGCCACTCGGCGTAGACGCGGAGCAGAAGCTCCGGGGGCGGCTCGGGGTGGAACTCGCACAGGAGGAGCCGTACGGCGAAGTCCTCGTCGCGCGCCAGCCGTTCCACCGTGTCGAGGGGGAGCAGCGAACTCCTGGCGGCACTGCGGCGCAGCCATGGATGCGCGGACGCGGCGCAGCGGCGCAGGATGTCGACATCCGCGTTCTCGTGCGCCCGCTGGACCCACTCCAGGACGGGAAGACGGGCGGAGGCATCGACCGTGTAGTCGATCGCCGCACGCTCCGTCTCGGTCAACTCGGGCCGCGCCGAGACGTACAGCCGTACGCCCGGGTCCGGATCGGTGGCCAGCCGGGCCACGAGATCGGCGGGCAGCGACGGATTCTCGGCCGCCCACCGCCGTACGGTCGCGTCTCTGTGGAGGGCGATGAGCTCGGCCGTCCCACGATCGAGCAGTCCTCGTCGGGCCGCTCGGTCACGGTCCCCGTCATCGTTCGCCCCGTCATCGTCCAGGTCGTCCAGGTCGTCCAGGTCGTCCGGGTCGGTCGAGCCGGCCGGGTCGGTCAAGCCGGTCAGCAGCCGGGCGGTGAGCGCGGTGTCCCGTACACACTCGTTGAGCGCGGCCTCCTGCCGTATGTCCGGATCGGGGTCTCGCAGCAGAGCCGCCCGCACCGGTTCCGTCAGCCGCTCCCAGACCTGGCAGGCCGTGATCCGTGCCGCCGGATCGGCGTCGCTCGCGAACCGGGCCCGTAGTGGCGCGGGCAGTGGGGACCCGATGAGCGCGGTACGTACGGCAGGCTCGGGGTCGGCGAGCAGGCGCTCGTACGTGCTGTCGGGCAGCGGTACGGCCTCCTCGCGGAAACGCCGCCGCCCTTTCGCCAAGGCGAGCCGTACCTCGGTCGACGGATCGTCGACGAGCCGTGCGAGCCGTGCGAGTCGGGCGGGAGCGGCGTGGCGGGCGCGCGCGAAGTCGGCGCGGAGCCGTGCGTCGGGATGGCACACGATGGCGTCGGCCACCGGCGGGGGAAGCTCCCGTCGCTCCGTGAGCCAGTACCAGAAGATCTCCGCCTCGGGCGCGAGCAGACGCAGCAGCACGCTGCTCGGCGCGGCGGGATTGGAGGCGATGCCCTTGAGCACCCCGCCGTACGGTCCGGCCATACCGTTCCCCTCTCTCCTCTCCCTGCTCTCGGTCTCCGCACCGGCTCCGTGTCGCGTGTCCCAACCGTACCGACGGGCACGTGCGAGACACCCGTTCCAGATACCGTCAAATGCCCTCTGGCCAGGGGCGATTGTCAGTGGGGGGCAGTAAAATGGGGGTAGTTCGTGAGGGTCCAACCACCGCGCCGGGAGGTCGCCGATGGCCGTTGCCACAATCACGACGAAACTCTTCGAGACTCAGCCCACCGCGCCCACCATCGTCCGTAAACCACTGCCCGCGGGTCAGCCGCGGGAGTGGTACGAGACCCATAACCGCCGGCTCAAGGCCATGCGCCTCGCCATCGCCCTGCTCGACTCGGGCGTGTACCACCCGGCGAACGCGACCAACCGCAGGATCCGCGGCACGGCTGCCCGGATCGGGATCCACCCGCCGTCCGACACCACCTGCCGCATGGTGCGAGCCCTGATCCGCTAGTCCGGGGGGCCGCAAGTCCGCTGGTCCGCTGAAGCACAGCGCGGGACGTACGGGCTCTCCGGTCCGGAAGGAAGGGACCGGAGAGCCCGATGCGCGGCCGGTGTCCCGCGGTCACGAGCCGGAATCAGGCCCCGCATCACGCCTCGCGTCAAGCTCCGGATCAAGCGGCGGAATCACGACCCGGAGATCCAGGGCCTGGTCTCCACGGTGTGCAACCGCCCCTGTGTCAGCGCGAACTGCGGCAGGGACACCTCATACTCCTCCGCGATGGCGTCCAGTGCCTCGTACTCGTCATCGGGGTCCAGCGAGAGATCTTCGGATCCGGGGAAGAGATCCTCCGGGTCGAGGGTGTCGGGGAGGGTTCCCCACTCATCGATGTCCCCGCCGTGCACCGTGAATCCGTACAGGCGCTCTCCGTCCTCGGCGTACGAGAAGTGGAATGTGCCCGGCATCTCCTGCGGCCCGCTGCCCCTCTCGACCCACACCAGGACGGACGCCGTGCCCAGGGAGGCGATCTCACCCAGCTCAAGCGCGGTGTCGGACAGTCCGGCCCGGAAGGACTCCGGCCCCTCCGAACTCCCCGGACTTCCCGAACTCCCCGGGTGTTCCGCGCCCTCCGCGCCCTCCTGTCCCTCCGCGCTCCCCGGACCGATGCCGTCGCTCACGAAGGCGAAGCTCCACCCGCTGTCGCCTCCGCACCATCCGACACGGGCCGCTCCCCCCGCCTCCCGCTCGTCGGCGGGCGCCGACAGCGTCACCGGCCGGCCAGGCTTCCGCGCGATCCGTACGGCCAGATCCTCGGGCGAGACGTCCTCGACGAGAAGGAACCGGTAGGAGCCCCGCTCCTGCCCGTCGTCGGCGAGCCAGGCCAGTCCGTCGAGGGCCGGCTCATCCGGTTCCTCGCTCTCCACCAGACCCTCCTCCCGCCCCTCACCTCGGGGCGTTTCAAGGATGTACCGGCCGCGCTCAGGTGTGATCACCGGTCCGAGGAAGGGATCGGCGAGCAGCCCGACGGGCGCTATGTGCTCGCCGCCGCGCGGCTCCCAGTCGGCCACGGCGTCCGCGATCGTGTCCCACGCGGCGTCCGTGTCGCCCCACCGCGCGTGCTCCCGCGCCGTCGCGACCGCCTTGCCGAAGGCCCCGGAGGGCTCGTAACGGAACGTACGCTCCGCGACCTCCCCGGAATCCATCTCCTCCAGCCCGGCCAGCGGCGCCAACTCCTCCACGTACAGCGGCCCGCCGCCCAGCATCGCCTCGATCTGGACGCGCAGCCCATGGGCACGGCCGCGGCCGCACCTGTCGGCCTCGACGAGCCTTTCGAGCCGGCCGTCGATGTCGTCCCCGCGCAGAGTGCCTGCGCGTGCCTCCTCGACATCGGCGTCGAGTTCGCGCGTCGTGGCGTTCACGAAGTCGGGGGAGTGGGCGTGGTTGCGGTGGAACTCCCGGAACAGCGCCTGCATCAGCTCCAGGAACGACTCGTACCGCTCAGGCTTCTCATCGGACCGGCCTCGATACAGATACGCCGCCCACTCCTCGTCGGCGTTCACCTCACGCGGGTCGAGCAGGACCTCGGCGTCCGACGTGACGGCCAGCTCAAGCCGCGCCCCCGCATCCGGCTCAAGCCCGGCCCCCGCGGCCGACTCAAGCGGCGCCCCGGCCTCCCCGTCGGAATCCGTCCCCGCCTCCCCATACCAGCGAAGCCCCTCCGCCGCCCCCAGCACCCCGATGTCCGTACCGGCCGCCCGCCAGCCGTCGGTGACCGCCAGGAACGACCGGTAGGTCAACGGCAACGCCACCCCCAGCCGCTCCTCCAACTCCTCGATCCGCTCCTCCGCCACAGCCGCGGAACCCAGCCATCGCGCCCCCGTCCCGGCCGAGTCCTCCCAGTCCGCACTCCACCGCTCAAGGAAGGGCCGCCAGTTGTAGATCTTCATGTCCTCCATCGTGCCAGCGCCCACTGACAACCGACACCCAACGGTCCGCAAACCCGCGAGGCTCGATGGACACCGACGCGGGGCGCCGTCCGCGCGGGCGCGAGATGGCGTTCGCCGTACGATCCTCCACTTGTCCGTCTGTCGCCGTGGGTGTCAATTCCCGGTGCCGTCCACGATCACCGGCGTACCGTTCGAGCCCGAACCGCACGGCACCGCGTAGACCGGATTCGCCTTCGAGGCTTCCTTGAAGGCCTCGATGCACTGGTTCCGCAGGACCCGCTCGGTGAGCGACCGTTCCAGGATCGCGTTGGCCTTGGCCACGCCCTCGGCCTCGATACGCCGGCGCTCCGCCTCGGCCTTCGCCGTACGCGCCGCCTCGACCGCGCGCTCGGTGGCCTGCTCCTGCTGGAGCTTCTTGTCTATCTGGGTCTGGAGCTGCTCGGACGGCCGCACATTGCGCAGATTGACATTGGTGACGTCGATACCACGCGGCTTCAGCCGCTCCTTGATCGTTGTCTCGATCTCCGAGGCGATGGCCTGCCGGCCGGAGACATAACCCTCCTCGCTCTTGTGCTTGGCGAAGACATCGCGGATGATCTCGCGGCTGTCCGGCAGCACCAGCCGCTCCTGGATCGCGTCCTGGCTGCCCGCGAGCCGGTAGAGCTCCACGGCGTTCTCGGGCGTGACCGCCCACTTGACGGTGACGTCCGCGTACAGCACCCCGCCCTGCGAGGAACGGACCTCGACCACGTCCTTGTCGTTGAGGTTGAGATCCACCGGACGGGTGGAGAACGTCGTCACGTCGGTGAAGGGCGTCTTCAGATGCATCCCGGACTTGAGCGGGGTGCCGGTCTTCCCGAAGAGGACCGGGACACCGACCTCGTAGGCGCTCACGACATACACGCAGCTGATGACCCCGAAGGCCAGCCCCGCCACTCCGGCCAGCACGGCGCCGAGCTTCCAGCCGACCGAGCGGCTGCGGGCGAGTACGGCCAGTACGACGGCCGTGATGATGAGCAATATGGACAGCACGAACATAGAGAGATCCCCCCGATGATGCGACGTGCGCGGTCCCGCGGCGGCTGTGCGGAAAATGCCCCCTGCCGCGGGTTGGCGCATCGTAGCCGGGCAGTCGGACGGATTGTGCGACGAGATGCTGTACGACCTTCAACAAACGCGTCACAAACCGTCTGAGCCGTCCGTCCGCAGGCGGGGGGCATCACGGGCGTCGGGCGCCGGGCGCCGAGCCGTCGGCGTCGCTTCCGCTTCGGTCCTCGGTCCCGCTTCGGTCCTCGGTCCCGCTACGGGTGCCGGCCTCGGTGCGGTCGTAGTCGAGCACCGCGTCGAGGTATTCGCCGATGGCGTCGCGGTTACGTGTCAGACACCGGATGCGGTCGGTCATCCGGTCGCGCTCGTGCCTCAGCGTGGCGATCATCTCGGGTGTCGCGTCGGGGAAGTAGATGGTCCGGGGCTTGTCGAGGCAGGGCAGGATCTGCTTGATGATCCGCGTGGGCAGTCCGGCGTCGAGCAGACCTCTGATCTGTGTGACCCGGTCCACGAAGCGCTCGTCGTACTCGCGGTAGCCGTTCGGGGAGCGGCGGGCGGCGATCAGCCCCTGCTCCTCGTAGTAACGGAGTAACCGGCGCGGGGTGCCGGTGCGTTCCGACAGCTCTCCGATGCGCATGTGACCGCCCTCACGTAGTGTCGTGTTGACCTTCTCATCAATGTGAGGGTTTGAGGATACGCATCGAGCGAAACCGCGCGGCACGCATACAGCGGGCATGAGGCATGAGGTGAGTTCCGATGGACAACCAGCTCTTCGACAACCAGCTCTACGACCAACGGCTCTACGACCAACGGCTCTTCGCCTACCGGCCGATCGTCGAACGGGAGCCGATCCGCTGGCCGGGCGGGGCCCGTATCGCCTTCTACCTGGCGTTGAACGTCGAGCACTACCGCATCGACCGCCCCTCGACGAGCATCTTCCCCGGTACGGCGGGGCTGGCGCCGGACCCGCTGAACTACGGCTGGCGCGACTACGGGCCCCGAGTGGGCATCTGGCGGCTGATCGAGAGCCTCGACCGGCACCGGATCCGCGCGAGTGTGATGCTCAACTCCGATGTCGCCGAGCGCTACCCGCAGATCATCAGGGCGGGCCGGGACCGGGACTGGGTATGGGCCGCCCACGGCAAGAACAACTCGATCTTCCAGGCCGGCATGGCCCCGGACGAGGAACGCGCGTATCTGACCGAGGTGATCGGCACCATCGAGAGCGCCACGGGCCGCCGCCCCCGCGGCTGGCTGGGACCGGCCCTCACCGAGACCTTCCGGACTCCGGAACTGCTCGCCGAACTGGGCCTGACCTACGTACTGGACTGGGCCAACGACGACCAGCCGTACCGCCTGAACGTCCCCGGCATGCTGAGCGTGCCGTACTCCATCGAGGTCAACGACATCACCCTCTTCGTCGGCAAAAGCCTCAGCGGTCCCGACTTCGTCCAGATCGTCAAGGACCAACTGGACCAACTCCACGCCGACGCGGCCACCAGCGGCCGTGTGATGTCCCTGGTCCTGCACCCGTTCGTCATCAACCAGCCCTTCCGCCACAAATACCTGGACCAGGCACTGGAACACATCGCCGGCCACCCCGGCGTATGGCTCACGACCACCGACGAGATCGCCGACCACTACACCCGCACCACCACCGACACCTTGCCGACCCCATAACCGTCCGGCCCCGGCCCCGGACCCGGACCCGGTCCCACTCCCACCCCCACTCCCACAGTTCGCGCCGCGAACGCCGCTACCTGCGCGGACACCAGATCAAGCACGCCCTTCCGGAATCGCTCGCGGGCCTCCTGTACACCTCGACCGCCACGACCGCTGGGCTTCGTCGTCGCCCCGGCCGTGAGCGGTGGCAAACGCGGCTGCTCGTAACGCTGTTACCGCTGGTGACGGTCGTCAGGATGTGTGGGTGGTCGGGGGCTTCAGGGTTCCCTGGGCTGCCCGGCTGCCGCTGGGGCCGCCGCCAGGGCCGCGCAGGATGTGTGCGACGCCGACCGCGGCCAGGGTGCCGAGCAGGGGCGCGGTCAGATAGATCCACAGGTCCGACAGATGGCCGCTGACGAGAGCGGGCCCCACTGAGCGGGCGGGGTTCATGGAGGCGCCGCTGACCGGACCGGCCCACAGTCCGGCGAGCGCGACATAGGCCGCGACCCCGAACGCGGACAGCACTCCGATGTTCTGGGCGCTGGACGCGGTGCCGAGGATGGTGCTGACGAGACCCAAGGTGAGGACGGCCTCGATCACGAACGCCTGCCCTGGGCCGAATCCGGTGCCGGGCAGTGTGGTGCCCAGATGCGCGGTGGTGCCGAAGAGGGCGCGCAGTACGAGGGCGGCCAGCAACGCGCCGGCGAGCTGGGCGAGCACGTATCCCGGGACCCGCCGCCAGCCGAAGTCGCGGCGCAGCGCGAAGGAGAGGGTGGCGACGGGGTTGAGGTGGGCGCCGGAGACGGCGCCCATGAAGAGGATCACCGCCAGCACCGTCAGGGCCGGCGCGGTGACGCCCGCGGCTCGGCCGATCGCGCCCCGCGTGGTGGTGTCGAGGACGCCGGCCCCCGCGCCGGCCAGCACGAGCAGGAACGTGCCGAACAGCTCGCTGAACAGACGCCGCCATTCGAAGCTGAGGTTGTCGAAGTCCCGCGCCCAGATCGGTTCACGTTCCAGCAGGTCGGCTACGGGCGCGGGATGCCGGGCCCGTACGAGCGCTTCGACGTTCGGCCCCGACGGCCGGCCACCGGAGGCGCTCCCGCCGTCACCCGTCGACGCCGGCATTACCCGACGGCCGCGGCGGGAAGGCTGACGATGCGGCAGGGAACATCGGTGTCCTCGTTCAGGTGGTAGCTGGCACACACACGGTGATAACCGTCGGCGATCTGCAAGGAGCGGCCCGTGGCCAGGTCTCCCCGCACCAGCAGGACGGGCGACAGCGACACGCCGTCGGCGCTCTTCTTCACATCCTTCGCGACCTCCGGGTCGTCCACCGCGAGCAGCGGCAGACGCGCCGCGCGCAGCAGGTCCTTCGCCGGGTGGGTCACCGTCGATGCCTGGGACAGCAGGCTCGTCAGCACCTCCGCCGTGTCCGGGGACACGATCAGCCGCAGATAGGACTCGGCCGCCGGATAATCGTGCGCGGCCGGCTCACCCGCCCACGTCACCGTCGCCTTCTTCGCCATCGCGCATCCCTTTCCGGCCATCGGCGGTCACCCACGGCGACCGTCCACTCACAAGCAGTCTCTCTCGGCCGCTTCCCCGGCACACGCCGGACGATCACCTGCCACCCGACGCAGGCACCGCCACGCGCCGGGCCGGTCCGTTCGGGTTACGGGCCTCGTCCGTGGTGTCGGGCAAAGGCGAAGGGGACGCGGACCGATACGAACGAGCCCCTACTCGCCGACGCAACTGCGTACCCCGGCCATGGCTCTCCGTTGACCAGACCGACGCCGTAACCGCGCGCGCTGGCGGCGGCGCCTGCTCAGCGACGGCAGATCAAAATGCCGCCCTTGCAGGTGATCTCGAACGCCCCGTGCCGGGCGATGTGGTCGTCGAGGAGGGCACGGGCCCGCTCGATGGTCGCGTCGAAGGGCACGTCGTGCTGGTCCGCCCATGCCTGGTAGGAGGCCAGGTACGCGATCACCGGTTCGGGGTCGCGGACCGTGATGGTGCCGGGCAGTTCGATCGTCTCCACACGGCCGAACTCCTCCCCGAGGAGGGAGGGAGCCTTCTCCAAGGTGAAGCGGGCGCCGAGCGCGATGCGTGCGGGTCCGCGTCCGGTGCCGAGGACATCGCCTGCGGCCCGTTGCCACAGGTCGTCGAGTTCGGCCTTGTCACCGTCGCTGTTGGTGGAGGCGATCACCAGCCCGTCACGGGCCACCACCCGGGACAGCTCCTCGACCACACGAGGGATGTCGGGGACGTGGTAAAGCATGTGCAGCGCCAGGGCGGCGTTGACGCTCCCCGTGGCCAGCGGCAGGCGGTTGGCGTCCGCCACGGCGACCGGGCCGGGGACGCCGGCGAGGATGCCGGGGGCGATGTCCAGGCCCAGCAGGGTCAGATCGGGCCGGTCCTGGCGGAGTCGCTGGATGAACGTGCCGTTGCCGCAGCCGACATCGACCACGCGCCCGCGCACGCCGCTCAGCTGCTCGGCGACGATGCCCGGCAGGTCATGGCGCGGGGTCTGCCACTGGTAGAGCCGCTGGCGTGCGGCCAGGTCTCGGTCGCTGCTGTAGGCGCTCCCGGCGAGGCGGCGCCGGTCGGTGGCGGCGGCGTCATGTGCGGCGGAGAGGTCGGTCACGTCGGCGGCTCCGGGGGACGGGCGGCGGGCGAGACCGCGAGGACGGCCGTGTGCTGGAGCCGTTCGCGCAGGCGTGCCGCCTCCGCGGCTCCACCGTACTGCGGCCCACTCAACTCCCAACCCGGCGCGGTGAGAGCCGCCGCACGATGCTGGCCGCGGCATACGCCCCAGCGGGGAGTCGAGGACGAAGCCGAGCACCGCCCCGGCGCCTCCCAGGTCGTCCGGGAGCAGATGGCCGCGGGCCACGTCGACATCGGGCGGCGCAGACGAAGAAGTCGGCGAGGGCCGTTACCCCATTTCAGGGAGAACGACCCTCGCCGACTTCTGACGCCAAGTCAGAGACTTGACCGGCCGGTGCACACCCGGTGCACTACAGCACGTCTCCGGACCTTGGGCCCAGGCGCCCGGCCCCGCGGTTTAGATGTCGAAGTACAGCTCGAACTCGTGTGGGTGCGGGCGGAGTTGGATGGGGGCGATTTCCTTGGTGCGCTTGTAGTCGATCCACGTCTCGATCAGGTCCGAGGTGAAGACGCCGCCGGCCTGGAGGTATTCGTTGTCCGCTTCCAGGGCGTCGAGGACGTCCGGGAGGGAGGTGGGGACCTGGGGGACGCCCGCGTGCTCTTCGGGGGCCAGTTCGTAGAGGTCCTTGTCGATCGGCTCGGCCGGCTCGATCTTGTTCTTGATGCCGTCGAGGCCCGCGAGGAGGAGGGCGGAGAAGGCCAGGTACGGGTTCGAGGAGGGGTCCGGGGCGCGGAATTCCACGCGCTTGGCCTTCGGGTTCGAGCCCGTGATCGGGATACGCATCGCCGCGGAGCGGTTGCGCTGCGAGTAGACCAGGTTGACCGGGGCCTCGAAGCCGGGGACCAGGCGGTGGTACGAGTTCACCGTCGGGTTGGTGAACGCCAGCAGCGACGGGGCGTGCTTGAGGATGCCGCCGATGTAGTAGCGGGCGGTGTCCGAGAGGCCCGCGTAGCCCTGCTCGTCGTAGAAGAGCGGGGTGCCGCCCTGCCACAGGGACTGGTGGACATGCATACCGGAGCCGTTGTCACCGAAGATCGGCTTGGGCATGAAGGTCGCGGTCTTGCCGTTGCGCCAGGCGACGTTCTTCACGATGTACTTGAAGAGCATCAGGTCGTCGGCGGCGGCGAGCAGCGTGTTGAACTTGTAGTTGATCTCCGCCTGGCCGGCGGTGCCCACCTCGTGGTGCTGGCGCTCGACCTGGATGCCGGACGCCTCCAGCTCCAGGGAGATCTCGGCGCGCAGGTCGGCGAAGTGGTCGACCGGCGGGGCCGGGAAGTAGCCGCCCTTGTAGCGGACCTTGTAGCCGCGGTTGTCCTCGATCGCTCCGGTGTTCCAGGCGCCGGCCTCGGAGTCGATGTGGTAGAAGCCCTCGTTCGCGGTGGTGTTGAAACGCACGCTGTCGAAGACGTAGAACTCGGCCTCCGGGCCGAAGTACGCGGTGTCCGCGACGCCGGTGGAGGCGAGGTAGGCCTCCGCCTTCTTGGCGATGTTGCGCGGGTCGCGGCTGTACTGCTCGCCCGTGATCGGGTCGTGGATGAAGAAGTTGATGTTCAGCGTCTTGTCGCGGCGGAACGAGTCGACACGGGCCGTCGACAGGTCCGCGCGCAGCGCCATGTCCGACTCGTGGATCGCCTGGAAGCCACGGATCGAGGAGCCGTCGAAGGCGAGCTCCTCCGTCGGGTCGAACGACTTCGCCGGGATCGTGAAGTGCTGCATCACGCCAGGCAGGTCGCAGAAGCGGACGTCGACGAACTTGACGTCCTCGTCCGCGATGAACTTCTTGGCCTCGTCGGCGTTCTGGAACATCCAGCTCCTCCTCCTCCCGTCCCAGGGAGGGGCGGGGGTTGTCGCTCGGTGGTGCGGCCAGTGCGGTGGCACACGCTGGACCCGACCATAGGTTTCCGGGATTTCTCAAGCATGACCCATTTGTTTCTCCCAAGTTAACCAGCCCGGGTGCGCGCCGGGGCGTACGACGGTCCCGCACCCCCGTTCCCTGGGCGCGGGCACCGCCGCAGTACCGTGGTCGGGTGGACAACAGGCAAGCAATCGGATCGTGGCTCTCCGGCCCCCGTGCGGCCGCCGAGGACATGGGTGTCGACTTCGGCCACCGGGGTGAGCGACTGGGGCTGCCGGAGCATGGGCCGGGCTCGGTGGCCCCTCTCGGACGGCGCTTCGGAGCCATCTTCGTCGACTGGGCGCTCTGCATGCTGATCGCATACGGGTTGCTCGCCGGCCGTGACTGGCAGGCGGCCGGCAACTGGGCCCTCGGAGTCCTGCTCGTCCTGAGCGTGCTCACCGTCGGTACGGTCGGCTTCACCCCCGGCAAGCGGATCTTCCGCCTGCGGGTGGTCGCCGAGGACGGCGGCAGGCTCGGCCTCGGCCGCGTACTCATCCGCAGCGTCCTGCTCTGCCTCGCGATCCCGGCCCTCGTCTGGGACCGCGACGGGCGCGGGCTTCATGACCGGCTCTCCCGTGCCGTGCAGGTGCGGATCTGAAACACCGGTCCGGGTCCAGTTCACGGGTCACGGGCCACGGGTCCGGACCACGGGTCCGGGTCACGGGTCTGTGGACATGGACATATGAGAGGGCGGCCCCGTCATTCGGGGCCGCCCTCTCGTCCGTCTCGTACAGTCGTCCGTCTCGTCCGGTCCGGCGCACGCGCCTGTCGTCGTGCGTACCGTCGTGCGTACGTCAGCGCATCTTTCCGCCCCGCGGCATCCTCATGCCCTTCGGCATCGGACCCTTCGGCAGCGGCATGTTGCTCATCAGATCGCCCAGCGCCCGCAGCCGGTCGTTGGCCGCCGTCACCTGGGGGCCCGCCAGGACACGCGGCAGCTTCAGCATGGTCGTACGCACCTTCTTCAGCGGCACCTGACCCTCGCCGTCGCCGACGATGATGTCGTGCACCGGCACGTCCACCACGATGCGTGCCATCCGCTTCTTCTCGGCCGCCAGGAGGGTCTTCACCCGGTTCGGGTTGCCCTCGCCCACCAGCACGATGCCCGCCTTGCCGACGGCCCGGTGGACGACGTCCTGGTTGCGGTTCATCGCCACCGCCGGGGTGGTCGTCCAGCCCCGGCCGACGTTCTCCAGGACTGCCGCCGCAGCGCCCGGCTGGCCCTCCATCTGTCCGAAGGCGGCCTTCTCGGCGCGGCGGCCGAAGACGATCGCCATCGCGAGGAACGCCAGGATGAAGCCCAGGATCCCCAGATAGACCGGATGGTTGATCAAGAAGCCGATCGCGAGGAAGACACCGAAGGTGACGATTCCCACACCAGCGACGACAAGACCGACCTTTGAGTCGGCCCGTCGGGTCATCTTGTAGGTAAGAGCGATCTGCTTCAGTCGCCCCGGGTTCGCAGCAGTGTCTGCGTTTTCCTTCCTCGCCATGCCCAGAGTTTACGTGGCGCGGGAAGTGGCCTTCGACACGGCCTCCATTACGTGCTGCGCCTCGACCCGGTCCTTGGCCCTGCGGCGGTCCTCCAGGACGGCCGTCCAGGCGTTACGGCGGGCCGTGCGCTGGCCGCCGCTCAGGAGCAGGGACTCGACGGCGCGCAGCGCGCCGGCGACGGAGGGCAGGACCGGAGTGGTCCGGAGGACCGGCGTGGTCCGGGGGGTGGCGGCCAACGCCTCGGTGACGGGTCGTACCGGCACTTCGGCGACGGGTCGTACCGGCGCGTCCTGCATGATGGCGATCCCCTCGCGAACGGGTCTGGTGCGGCGTGCACGAGCGTGCGCGGTGCGTAGAACCAGAGTCACTCACTGGTGTTACCAGGGCGTGACCGACCGGTCAAACGCGAATGAAACCCGGATACGCCCTGGATTCGGTCGGGGCCCCCGTACGGCCCGGAACGACGACGCGGCCCGTACGCGGCCCCCGACCTGCGGGGAGCGTACGGGCCGCCACACGACCTGCTCCACTGCTCAGTGGTCACTCGCGAGTCGCTTGTGCTCGGATTCACACAGCCGATCTGAAAAGCCGATCGGGGTCATACATAGGCCACTTGGCCCACGGCGTCGTGATGCCCGTTCAACGGCTTCGGCACGACGGTACGACGGCTCCGGCTCGACGACGCCGGCTCGACAACACCGGCTCGACGGCTCCGGCTCACCGACCGTGGCTCATACCGCCTGGCCGGCCACCGCCGCGCCCGCGACCGCCCCGCCACGGCGCTCCACCGCCTGCTGGTACAGCCGGCCCGCGCGGTACGAGGAACGGACCAGCGGTCCCGACATCACACCGGAGAAGCCGATCTCCTCGGCCTCGTCCTTCAGCTCCACGAACTCGTGCGGCTTCACCCAGCGCTCGACCGGGTGGTGCCGTACGGACGGCCGCAGATACTGGGTGATCGTGATCAGCTCGCACCCCGCCTCGTGCAGCTGCCGCAGCGCCTCGCTGACCTCGGCGCGCTCCTCGCCCATGCCCAGGATCAGATTGGACTTGGTGACCAGACCCGCCTCGCGGGCGCGCGTGATCACCTCCAGCGAACGCTCGTAACGGAACCCGGGCCTGATGCGCTTGAAGATGCGGGGCACGGTCTCGACATTGTGCGCGAGCACCTCGGGCCGGGACGAGAAGACCTCGGCGAGCTGCTCGGGCACCGCGTTGAAGTCGGGGATCAGCAGCTCGACCTTCGTACGGCCCGCCTCCCGCTCCGCCGTCTGCGTGTGGATCTGGCGCACGGTCTCCGCGTACAGCCAGGAACCGCCGTCCGCCAGGTCGTCACGGGCGACGCCGGTGATCGTGGCGTAGTTCAGATCCATGGTGACGACGGACTCGCCCACCCGGCGCGGTTCGTCGCGGTCCAGGGCGTCCGGCTTGCCCGTGTCGATCTGGCAGAAGTCACAGCGTCGGGTGCACTGGTCGCCGCCGATGAGGAAGGTCGCCTCGCGGTCCTCCCAGCATTCGAAGATGTTCGGACAGCCCGCCTCCTGGCAGACCGTGTGCAGCCCCTCGCTCTTCACGAGCTTCTGGAGCCGCTGGTACTCGGGTCCCATTTTCGCCCGGGTCTTGATCCACTCGGGCTTGCGCTCGATGGGGGTCTGGCTGTTCCGGACCTCCAGACGCAGCATCTTGCGTCCGTCGGGTGCGACAGCGGACACGTCCGGCACCTCTCTCTGCTGGCGCGGCATTCGATTCTTCGGCGAACACCAGGTTACGCCCGATATTTGCGTGGCATTACGTATGGCCAACCCATGGCCAGAGGGGCGCATTCCCATGCGTCGCGCCCCTGTCGCGCCCCGCCCTGCTCCGTTGCGCCGGAGGAGGACAAGCCGCACGGCGGTGGCGGCAGCTACGGCTCTGTGGTGCGCGGCGGCTACGCGCTCGCGCGCTCGATCTCGCGCGGCTTGAGCTCCGCGCTCTCCAGCACGTCCCGCAGATGCCGCTCCACCACGGGAACGACCTCCGCGATCGTGATCTCCCCGCCCAGCTCGTTCGAGAGCGAGGTGACCCCCGCGTCCCGGATCCCGCACGGCACGATCCGGTCGAACCAGGTGTTGTCCGGATTCACGTTCAGTGCGAAGCCATGCATGGTCACGCCCTTGGCGACCCGGATGCCGATCGCCGCCAGTTTCCGGTCCTCCCGGCGCTGGCCGGCGTTGGACGGCGCGTACTCGGGGCCGTTCAGCCGGGGGTCGAACTTCTCGTCCGCCAGACGCGGATCGAAGTCCAGCGACAGTCCGCCGAGCGCGGGACGCCCGTGCACCGGATCACCGAGCACCCACACCCCGCTGCGGCCCTCGACCCGGGTGGTCTCCAGGCCGAACTCCGCGACCGTACGGATCAGCGCCTCTTCGAGCCGGCGGACATGCGCCACCACATCGACGGGGCGCGGCAGTTTGAGGATCGGGTAGCCGACGAGCTGGCCGGGGCCGTGCCAGGTGATCTTCCCGCCGCGGTCCACGTCGATGACGGGGGTGCCGTCCAGCGGGCGTTCGCTGTCGGCCGTGCGCCGTCCCGCCGTATAGACCGGCGGGTGCTCCAGCAGCAGACAGGTGTCGGGAATCTCGTCCGCGAATCGGGCCGCGTGGACCCGGCGCTGCTCCTGCCATGCCTCCTGGTACTCGACGGCCTGCCCGCCGAATCCCAGTCGGACGTACCGCAGCTCACTCACGGCAGCCTCCTCAGAACCTTCATCGTGCACGTGTCGCGCCCTCGCCACTGTACGGCGGCTCCCGGCGGTGCGGCCGGGCAGGTGTTCCGGGGACTTCACGGACCCCCGGGCGGGCCTCGGACAGCCTCTCGTACGGAGCCTCGCACGGAGCCTCGCACGGACCCCCGCGCGGGCCTTCGCGCATGACTTCACCGGCTCTCCGGGAGTGCCTCTCTTCATCCTTTTCCGAGCCCCCTTCGTGGGCCCTGGCAAGCGCTCCCGTCAGCAAGGCCCTTGATCCTCACACGATCGGATGAATGTGTCGCGAACGTCGTGGTGGAGGCGTTCACTACCGCTAAATTCGCGCCGTTCCATATGGGCTGCTCCCCGGGCCCGGAAGGCAGGAGACCGTAGAGCTGATGTCGGAACGACCTCCGCAGCGCATCCCCAACCGCCAGCTCGCCGCGCTCATCGCGGAAGCCGGATTCTCCAACGCAGGTCTCGCCCGCCGGGTGGATCAGCTCGGTCTCGAACACGGCCTGGATCTGCGGTACGACAAGACATCGGTGACGCGCTGGCTGCGTGGACAGCAGCCCCGTGGCACCACCCCCGCGCTGATCGCCGAGGTGTTCACCCGCCGTCTCGGCCGTCGGCTCTCCGCGCAGGATCTGGGGCTGGACGCCTGTGCCCCGGTCTACGCGGGTCTCGAATTCGCGTCCTCGCCCGAGGAGGCCGTCGATATCGTCGGCGGACTGTGGCGCAAGGACTCCGGCAGCCACTCCGAGCTGCGCAAGATCGCGTTCACCCCGGCCGGACTGGTCGTCCCCAGCCGCGACTGGCTGATCGGACGAGCGGATGAACGGGTCGGCCACCCCGGCCTCGAAACGCACGGTGCCGGCCGCGGTCATGAGAGCGGCGGCCGGGTTCACGAGACCGGTGCCCGCAATCACGACCCCGGCGGCCAGGAGTTCCGTGGTCAGGAGATCCGCGGCCAGGAGATCCGTGGTCACGAGGCCCGTGGTCACGAGATCCGTGGTCACGAGATCCGTGGTCACGAGATCCGCGGACAGGAGAGCGCCGCCCGAGTGCCCGCGCAGGGGTGGCCCGCCACCGTCCCCAGGCCGCGTACCGAACGCGCGGCGGGCCAGCGCGTCACCCTGGGCGATGTGGCCGCCCTGCGCTCCGTCGGCGATCTCTTCTGCGCCCTCGACCAGACCTACGGCGGCGGCCATGCCCGGCAGGCCCTCGTCCGCTATCTGGAGCACGAGGCGGAGCCGATGCTGCGCGGTGTGTACGGGGAGACCACCGGCCGCCGTCTGTTCGCCGCGGCGGCCCATCTCACCCGGCTGGCGGGCTGGACCTCGTACGACATCGCCGCCCACGGCCTCGCCCAGCGGTACTTCGTCCAGGCGTTACGGCTCTCGCAGGCGGCCGGGGACCGGGCCTACGGTTCGTACGTCCTGATCACCATGAGCCGTCAGGCCGTCTATCTCGGTCATGGCCGGGAGGCGGTCCAGCTCGCGCGCGTGGCCCAGCAGGGCGTCGGGGGCTCCGCGCCACCGCTCGTCCAGGGGCTGCTGCACGCCGCCGAGGCGCGCGGGCACGGTGTGCTCGGCGAGGCCCGCGCGTGCACCGCCTCGCTCGTACGGTCCGAACGCGCGCTGGAGTCGGCGCGGCCCGGCGACGAGGTGCCGCACTGGGCCCGTTTCTTCGACGAGGCGCAGCTCGCGGACGAGTTCGGGCACTGCTACCGGGATCTCCAGCAGTACCGCGCCGCCGTCCAGCACGCCGAGCGCTCGCTACAGCTACGCGCCCCGGCGTACGCCCGCAGCAGGCTGTTCTGCCGGGTGGTACTGGCCTGCGCCCGGCTCGGCCTGGGTGAGCTGGACCAGGCGTGTCTGCTCGGGGCGGAGGCGGCCAAGCAGTCGACCGAGATGCGGTCGGCGCGTGCGGTGGAGTACGTACGGGACTTCGAACGGCGCCTGGAGCCCTACCGGGACGCGGCGGCTGTACGGAACTACCGCGACCGGATCGCGGCGCTCGGCTGACGCCGGGACGGGAAGCAGGGACGTAAAGCCGATGTGACGCCGGGACGTGATGCCGGGACGTGATGCCGGACCCCGGCACCCGGGGTCGCGACCCGGCACCCGCGACCCGGGCCCAGGCACTCGGGTCGGCACCTGGCACCCGCGCCCCGGCCCCCGGCGCCCGGAGTCAGCCCTCGGCACCCGAGGTCCGGGTGCCGAGGCCCGCGCACGTGTGAAGCCGGTCCCGTCCGGGGTTGATCGGCGCCGGACGGGACCGGAGCCGGCGTCGCGGCGGCGCTGTTACGCCACCGCGGGCAGGGACACCGTCTCGTACTCCGGCCGCACCCCCAGATCGCGCAGGATCGCGTGGGCGGCGCGGCGGCCCGAGAAGAGCGCGCCCTGGACCGTGCTCGTGTCGCGGTGGTCGCCGCACACGTAGAGCCCCGACAGCAGCCGCACCGGACGGCGCGGATCGTGCGGCGGCGGCATCGCGGGCACCGCCTCCGGGTCGTGGTGGACGGCCAGCAACTCCCAGTCGTCGGTGGGCGTCCCGTACAGCTTCGCGAGATGCGCCCGGACCGAGCGGTCGAGCCCGTCGGCCGGGGGAGGGGTGCCGAGCAGCGTCGAGGAGATCAGCACGCGGCCGGCCGGGGCCCGCGAGGGGTCGACGGCGCTCATCACGGCGGTGTACGCGACCGGGCCGCCCCCGTCGGCGTCCAGCAGCAGCGCCGGTTCGTTCATCGGCGGTTCGGGCGCGGTGTGGTGTACGACCGTCCTGGGGTGGAAGTCCGGCACCCGCAGCCCCGGCAGCAGCTCGGCCGCCGCCCGCGCGCCGGTCGCCAGGACGAGCGCGCGGCAGCCGATCTCGCCGTGCTCCTTGGTGGTGACGCCGCTGATGGACGCGTCCGTGACACAGACGTCCGTCTGGACGGTGCCCTCCGGCAGGGTGCGGGCCAGCAGCTCGGGCAGCGCGGCGGCGCCGCCCGCCATGACGAACATCCGGCCACGCGCGAACGCGTGCAGCGCGAGATCCGCGCAGCGGCTGGACGTCCCGAGACCGGGATCGCAGAGCAGCGCGGACAGCAGCGGGCGTACAAAGGCGTTGACGGTACGTGCGGGCAGCCCACGGGCCGACAGGGCCTCCAGGGCGGTGCGTTCGGGACGGGCCAGCAGACGGCGCGTCGGGGTCGCCGCGAGACGGCCCAGTGCGGCGCCCAGCCGGGCCTGGTCGACCGCGCCGCCCAGCGGGGGCCGGGGGGCGCTCGCAAGGGCGCGTGCCACCGTCAGTGCGCTCCGCGCGCTCCCGACGGCTCCGGTCCGGTAGTTCCGGCCGTCGCTGTGCACGAGCACGCCCGGCGAGAACTTCCGCAGCCCCACACCGTCCAGGCCCGGAGTGCGGAGCAGCTCCGGATACGAGGTGGTGAGAAGCTGTCCGCCGCGGTCGAGCCGGAAGCCGTCCACCTCGTCGGTGGCCATACGGCCACCTACGCGCGGGGCCGCCTCCAGGACACTGACTTTCACACCTGAGCTGGTCAGATGCCGGGCCGCCGACAGACCTGCGATACCGGCTCCGATGATGACGACGTCCACCTGCTGTGCGGTCGAGTGGTGTGCGGCGCTGAGCACGTGCCCCTCCCCGAGGTCGGCGCGGCTGGTGGGGCGCTGATGACTCTCATCAGGCCCCGGAATGCCCGAGCGGTACCCAGGTGTGCCTGAGTTCCGAAGGGATCCGGTCGGGTCCGGTCGAGCATAGGAAGGGAAGGGCCCCCTGACGGACGCGCGTGTGCGGGGTCATCGGTGCATGGGGGGTGCGCGCCCGTCCGGGGGCGGGGAGGGCCTGCTCATCCGGGCCGGGGGCCTACGCCGCGCGGATCGCTTCGTCAATAGTGGGGAACGCGAAGGTGAAGCCCGACTCCAGCAGACGCGCCGGGAGCACCCGCTGGCTGCCCAGCACATCCTGCGACAGATCGCCGAGCACCGCCCGCAGCGCCACCGCCGGGACCGGGAACAGGGTCGGCCGGCGCAGGACCCGTCCCATCGCGGCCGTGACCTCACGGTTGGTGACCGGTTGCGGCGCGGTGAGGTTCACCGGCCCCTCCAGCGTCTCCGTGTCGATGAGGTGGCGCAGCGCCGCGATCTCGTCGTGCAGCGCGATGAAGCTCCAGTACTGGTCCCCTCCGCCGAGCCGGCCGCCCAGGCCCGCGCGGAAGATCGGGAACAGCCGCCCCCATGCGCCGCCCGCGCGGGAGACCACCAGTCCGGTCCTGGCGAACACCGTCCGTACGCCCGCCTCCTCGGCGGCCTGGGCGGCCTCCTCCCACTCCACGCAGAGCGACGGCAGGAAGCCGTCCCCCGGCCGTGTGTCCTCGTCGGCCGGGCGGTCGCCGGTGTCGCCGTAGAACCCGATGGCGGAGCCGCAGACGAGCACCCGGGGCGGTTCGTCGAGCGTGGCGACGGCCTCCGCCACGGCGGCCGTGCCCAGGACCCGGCTGTCCCGGATCTCCTTCCGGTACGCCTCGGTCCAGCGGCGGTCGGCGATGCCCGCTCCCGCGAGATGGACGACGGCCTCGCAGCCGAGCAGAGCGCGCGCGTCGACGTACTGCCGCAAGGGGTCCCACTCGGCCTCGTCGTCCGCCCGCGCGGGGTGCCGCACCAGACGTACGACCTCATGGCCGTCGGCGCGCAGGGAGCGTACGAGTGCCGTACCGATGAGCCCGGTGGAGCCGGTGACCGCGATCCTCATGGGTTCCATCCTGCCCCGTGGGACGCCGTGGCACAGTTGCGTCATGTCCGTACGACGCGTCATGTCCGCACCGCGGATCCGTCCCGCCGCCCTCCAGGACGGTGAGGCCCTGACCGAACTGGACCGTCTGACCTGGTCGCCGGTGCACGCCGTGGCACCGGAGCCGCGGCCTCCCTTCCCGCCTTTCTTCGACTCCAGACATGTGCCCGAGGACTATCTCGTCGCCGAGGTCGGGATCGAGGGAGCGGAGGACCGGATCGCCGGGTACATCCGGGTGGCGCGGCCCACGCCGCTCGCCACCAACGCGCATGTACGGCAGATACAGGGGCTGGTGGTGTACCAGTGGGCGCGCCGACGCGGTGTGGCGCGCGCCCTGCTGCGCGCGGCGGCCCTGCACGCGCGCAACCAGGGCGCACGGCGGCTGACGCTGCGGGTGCTGGGACCCAACACGGCGGCGCGGACCTTGTACGAGTCGGAGGGCTATACCGTCGAGGGGATCCTGCCGGGGGAGTTCCACCGGGACGGGCAGGACATCGACGACGTGTTCATGGGGCTCTCGCTGACGGACTCCGCCTGACGGAGCTGAGGGCGGACCGCCACCGGGCCGTCGCGCTTTCTACCGGCCCGCCCGACCTGCCCGGCCCGCCCGGCCCGCCCGGCCCTCCTGCTGCTCCCGTTCCTCCTGTACTTCGTCCGCGTCCGCCGCGTCCGCCGCGTCCGCCACGTAGTCCACGTCCTCGACTTCCTCCAGCTCCTGGTCCTCCCGCTCCGCCTCCGCCTCCACCGACGCCTGGCGGCCCAGCCGGTCCCGCTGGTCCTGCGGGCCACCGAAGCGCTCCCAGAGCCGTGGGAACCGCTCCGCCAGCGCCGTGTCGTCCTCGAAGTCCAGTGGTGTGCCCTGCGGCTCCGCGGTCTGCGGCGGGATCCCCAGATCGGGCGCCACCACCGCGGTGAGCTGCTCGTACGCCTCGTCCGCCGCGTACCCCAGCTCCTCGCCGTCGCCGTCGAGGTCCTCGTCGAACTCGTCCAGGAGCTCGGCGAGGCTGTCGGGCTCGTGCAGCGCGCCCTCGAAGATCTCGCGGCCCTGGCCGATCAGCCAGCAGCGGAAGTAGTCGAAGGCGTCGTCGCTCGCCCCGTCCAGCAGCACGGCGGCGGCGCCCCACAGATCCCAGTGGTAGGCGCGGTTGTAGCGGGACTCGAAGTGGCGCGCGAAGTCGAGCACGGAGTCGGGATCGAGCGTCAGCAACCGCTCGACCAGCAGATCCGCGTGGTCCTCGGGGTCGCCCTCGGCGGCCTCGCGGGTGCTGTCGATGATCTCCCAGAACTCCGTCTCGTCCATCACGGGTCAAGCATCGTGCTTGGCGGAGGGCCGCGCACGCGGAGCCGCCCAAAACACCGGCCTTTCTTGAGAAACCGGCTCGACGGCGGCCGGGCACGGCCACGGCCGGCGCGGCTACGGATGGGCACGGCCGCGGTCGGCGCGGCCACGGATGGCGCGGCGCGGGGGCCTCACGCGTACAGCCCTCACGCGTACAGCGCGCGCATCCGTTCCGCCGTCTCCGCGAAGCGGCTTCGCAGGGCGGCCGGTTCCAGGACCTCCACGTCCGGGCCGAGCGTCAGCAGCTGGGAGAACGCGACCTCCTCCGACTCCACCGGCAGCGTGAGCGTCAGCAGGCCCTCTCCGTCCGCCGGTTCCGCCGCCGCTATCGCCTCGTGGGCGGCGGCGCGGTCCACGATGTACGGCAGTCTGCGGGCGCCGTCCTGCGTGAGCCGTACGACGATCCGCGTCGCCAGCAGAGAGCGCGCGAACTCCGCGGACCGCTCCTCCCAGAAGGTGGGCAGGTCGAAGCACTCATCTCTGACGAAACGTTCCTTCTTGGGCTCCGCCGCGGTGAACCGGTCGATCCTGTAGACCCTGAACGTCCCCTCCGTACCGGCGCAGAGATACCAGATCCCGGCCTTGAGCACGAGCCCGTACGGGGCCAGCTCCCGCTCCACCTCCGTGTCCCGGCGCCGGTAGCGGGCCGCGAGCAGCCGGTCGTCCCACACCGCCTCGGCGATGGCGGGCAGCAGCGCGGGTGTCCGGGGCTCGTGGTACCAGCCGGGCGCGTCGAGATGGAAGCGCTGCGCCGCCGAGTCCGAGGCGTCCCGCAGCGAGGGCAGCAGCGCCGCCGACACCTTCAGCCGGGCCGCCGACGAGATGTCGTCGAGCCCCATCTCCCGTAGCGCGCCCGGCACTCCGGAGAGGAACAGCGCCTCCGCCTCGCCGCGCGCGAGCCCGGTCAGCCGGGTACGGTAGCCGCCGATCAGCCGGTAGCCGCCGCTTCTGCCACGGTCCGCGTAGACCGGCACGCCCGCCTCGGAGAGCGCCTGGGCGTCACGGGTGATGGTGCGCTCGGAGACATCCAGCTCCCGGGCCAGCTCGGCGGCGGTCATGGACGGTCTGGACTGGAGCAGGAGCACCATCTTGATCAGCCGGGCAGCGCGCATGACTCCATGATGCCGGGGAGTTCGGCCACTCGTGGAAGCGGTTGGCCAATTGGCGTGGCCTGATTCCACGGTAAGTGGCGTAAACGGGAACAGATCGCGTATAGATCACGCATGGATCACGCGCGGGCGGTGAACTCCCCTGGCCCGCGCGCTTCCGACGGTGCCCGAGCCGTCCGCGCGAAGGGCCGTCGGCGACAGTTGAGCGAGATGGCAAAGGACCGGAACCTGATGACAGACCACAACGCCGACCTGGTGGCCTTCGTCCGGGCACGCCTCGACGACGAGGAGCGCGTCGCGAGAGAGGCCGGCGGGGAGGACTGGCGGTGTCCGCCGGAGCTGCCCGGTGAGGTCCACGACCGCACGGGCGGCATCGCGTTCAGCCTGCGGACGCGCGGTTACGACCAGCACATCGCGCGCCAGGACCCGGCGTACACCCTCCGCCGTATCGAGACCAGCAGAGTGCTCCTGGACGAGTACACGGAGGTCGCGGCGCTCGACACCGACCGTCCGGCGCACGACTTCGCCTCCGGCCGGGCCGTCGGGCTGGGCTTTGTCGTACGGCAGATGGCCGCGGAGCACGCGGGCCACCCGGACTACCAGGTGAAGTGGCTGCCCCGGTTCGCCCGGTGACCCGCGCGTCCGCCCGGTGACCCGCGCGCGACGCGGTCGCCCGCCCATGCGGCACCGCGCGCGAACGCGCGACGGCGCCCCTCCCGGGCTCTCGCGAGCCGGGAGCGGCGCCGTGTCCGCCGGACGGGACGGGTAGGGCCTCCGCCGGACGGAGATGTCCACGGTCCCCGCCGCCCGGGACGTCCACGGCGTCCCCAGGCCGGGATCTACGGTCTCCGCCGCCCGGGATGTCCACGGTGTCCGCCGGCCGGATCCCCGGCCGGGGGACACCGTGTCACAGGTGTCGTCAGAGGCCGTAGCGCTCGCGTGCCTCGACCACCCGCTCGGGCTTGACCTCGCCCCTGCGGGCCAGCTGCGCCAGCGCGGCGACCACGATCGACCGGGCGTCGACGCCGAAGTGGCGACGGGCCGCCTCGCGGGTGTCGGAGAGACCGAAGCCGTCCGTGCCGAGCGAGGTCCAGTCCTGCTCCACCCACTGGCTGATCTGGTCGGGCACCTGACGCATCCAGTCGCTGACCGCCAGCACGGGACCCGGCGCGCCCGAGAGCGCGCGCGTCACATACGGCACCCGCTCCTCGCCGCGCAGCAGCGCGTCGTCGGCCTCCATCGCGTCCCTGCGCAGCTCGCCCCAGGACGTGGCGGACCAGACGTCGGCGGTGACTCCCCAGTCGGCGGCGAGCAACTCCTGTGCCTCCAGGGCCCAGTGGATCGCCGTACCCGACGCCAGGAGCTGGGTGCGGGGCGCGTCGGCCGCCGCGGGAGCGCCCTCCCTGAAGCGGTACAGACCCTTGACGATGCCCTCCTCGACGCCCTCCGGCATCGCGGGCTGCGGCATCGGCTCGTTGTAGACCGTCAGGTAGTAGAAGACGTTCTCGGCGTCCGGGCCGTACATCCGCCGCAGACCGTCCTTGACGATCACGGCCAGCTCGTAGGCGAACGCCGGGTCGTAGTTGAGGGAGGCCGGGTTGGTGGACGCGATCAGATGCGAGTGCCCGTCCGCGTGCTGGAGCCCCTCGCCCGTCAGGGTCGTACGGCCCGCCGTGGCGCCGACGATGAAGCCCTTGCCGAGCTGGTCGGCGAGCTGCCACATCTGGTCGCCCGTACGCTGCCAGCCGAACATCGAGTAGAAGATGTAGAACGGGACCATCGGCTCGCCATGCGTCGCGTACGACGTCGCGGCGGCGATGAAGTCGGCCATCGAACCGGCCTCGGTGATCCCCTCGTTGAGGATCTGGCCGTCCTTGGCCTCCTTGTAGTACATGATCTGGTCACGGTCGACCGGGTCGTACGTCTGCCCCAGCGGCGAGTAGATGCCGGCCGACGGGAACAGCGCCTCCATACCGAAGGTACGGGCCTCGTCGGGGACGATGGGGACCCAGCGCTTGCCGGTCTCCTTGTCCCGCATCAGGTCCTTCATCAGCCGGACGAACGCCATGGTGGTCGCCACCGACTGCTTGCCCGAACCCTTGTAGACCGTCTCGAACGGCTTGTCGGACGGCTCGGGCAGTACGACGGGGTGCACCCGCCGGGCCGGTGCGGGACCGCCCAGCTCCGCGCGGCGCTCCTGGAGGTAGCGCACCTCGGGGGAGTCGGCGCCGGGGTGGCCGTACGGCATCAGGCTCTCGTTCAGCTTCGCGTCCGGGATCGGCAGATCCAGCAGCTCGCGCATGGCGCGGAACTGCTCGCCCGAGAGCTTCTTCATCTGGTGGTTGGCGTTGCGCGACTCGAAGCCCGAGCCGAGCGTGTAGCCCTTCACCGTCTGCGCCAGGATCACGGTCGGAGCGCCCTTGTGCGCCACGGCCGCGCGGTAGGCGGCGTACACCTTGCGGGCCTCGTGGCCGCCGCGCGAGGTGAAGAAGCACTCGGCGATCTTGGCGTCGGGCAGCAGCCGCGCCAGCTCGATCAGGGCCGGGTCGACACCGAAGAAGTGCTCACGGATATAGGCGACATCGCGGGTCGCGTACGTCTGGAACTGCGCGTCCGGCACCTGGCGCAGCCGGCGTACCAGCGCGCCCGTGGTGTCCAGCGCGAACAGCTCGTCCCAGGCGGAGCCCCACAGGGACTTGATCACATTCCAGCCGGCGCCGCGGAACTGGGCCTCCAGCTCCTGCACGATCTTGAAGTTGGCGCGGACCGGACCGTCGAGACGCTGGAGATTGCAGTTGATGACGAAGGTCAGATTGTCGAGCTGCTCACGGGAGGCGAGGGCGAGTGCCGCCGTCGACTCGGGCTCGTCCATCTCACCGTCGCCGAGGAAGGCCCAGACGTGCGAGGCGGAGGTGTCCTTGATCCCGCGGTTGGTCAGATAGCGGTTGAAGCGCGCCTGGTAGATGGCCGAGAGCGGGCCGAGGCCCATGGAGACGGTGGGGAACTCCCAGAGCCAGGGCAGCCGCCGCGGATGCGGGTACGAGGGCAGACCCCGGCCGCCCGCCTCCTGGCGGAAGTTGTCCAGATCGGCCTCGGTCAGCCGGCCGTCGAGAAAAGCGCGGGCGTAGATACCGGGGGAGGCGTGGCCCTGGATGTAGAGCTGGTCGCCCGAGCCGTCGCCCTCCTTGCCGCGGAAGAAGTGATTGAAACCCGTCTCGTAGAGCCAGGCCGCCGAGGCGAAGGTCGCGATATGGCCGCCGACCCCGAACCGGGCGCCGCGGGTGACCATCGCCGCCGCGTTCCAGCGGTTCCAGGCGGTGATCCGGGCCTCCATCGCCTCGTCGCCGTCGTAGGCGGGCTCGGCGGCGGTGGGGATGGTGTTCACATAGTCGGTCTCCAGCAGTGCGGGCACCGGGACCCCGGCCGTTCCCGCGTGCTGGAGGGTGCGCCGCATCAGATAGGCGGCACGGTGCGGGCCGGCGTGCTCGGTCACGGCGTCGAGCGAGGCCGCCCACTCGGCGGTCTCCTCGGCGTCACGGTCCGGGAGCTGGTCCAGCTCGCTCGGGAGTTTGCCTACGGGGTCGGTCATGGTGGCCGCCTTCCGGACAGGAGGGGGGTGGAGAAGTGCCTTGTCTGGCAGGACAGGGCGACGGGCTGGGTGCAGCCCGTCCTTGACTGTAAGTCGCTGATCGATGATCGATCAAAGGGTTGAAAGGCAAAACTTCTCGACAGGAAGAAATTGGCATTCCGTGCCGTATGAGGGGGCACCGAGTGACGGGGGGCAATTCATGGCAGAAGGGGTGAATCAGGCGCGCGGCGCGCATCCGAGCACATGGTCCTTCACCAGGGTGCCGATCCGCGGATCACGTCTGCGGAACGCCTCGACGAGTTCCTCGTGCTCCTCGGCGTACGACTGCTGTACGGTCCCCAGCCAGCGGATCGACAGGGCCGTGAACACCTCGATGCCGAGCCCCTCCCAGGTGTGCAGCAGCACGCTGTTCCCGGCCGCCCGCACCAGCTCCCGGTGGAAGGCCACCGTGTGCCGTACCTGCCCCGTACCGTCCGCCTCGCGGTCCGCCTCGTACAGCGCCGTCACATGCGGCTCCAGCGCGGAGCAGTCCACGGCGAGCCGTCCGGCGGCCAGCTCCGCGGCGATCTGCTCCAGCCCCGCCCGGACCGGGTAGCTCTCCTCAAGATCGGCCGCGGTCAGATTCCTTACCCGTACGCCCTTGTTGGGAGCCGATTCGATCAGTCGCAGACTCTCCAGCTCACGCAGCGCCTCACGCACCGGGGTCTGGCTGACCTGTAGCTCCGTCGCGATCCGCCGCTCCACGATCCGCTCGCCCGGCTTCCAGCGACCGCTGACGATTCCGTCCACGATGTGCTCGCGGATCTGTTCCCGCAGCGAGTGGATGACGGGCTGAGCCATGAAGCGCTCCTCGGTGGCAGCGGTCGATGTGTAGACAATACGGCGGCATGGCTCCGACGACGGCGGCACGGTTCCCGTGACGGCCGGACGGCCCCCGCGGCGGCGGGTGGTACGGCCCCGGCGGACCGTACGACGACGCCCCCGCCCGGAGGGAATCCGGGCGGGGGCGCTGTTGTGCCGTACGGGGTGTCCGCGGGTCTCACAGACCCAGCTCGACCTCGAACTCACCGGCCTCCAGGATCGCCTTGACCGCCGTCAGATAGCGGGCGGCGTCGGCGCCGTCCACCAGCCGGTGGTCGTAGGAGAGGGCCACATACGTCATGTCGCGCACCGCGATCGTCTCGCCGAGGTCCGGGTGGTTGATGACCACGGGACGGCGGACGGTGGCACCGATGCCCAGGATGGCGACCTGGTTCGGCGGCACGATGATCGTGTCGAACAGCGCACCGCGCGAACCGGTGTTGCTGATGGTGAAGGTCGCGCCGGCCAGATCGTCCGGGGTGATCCTGCTCGCCCGGACCGCCGCCGCCAGTTCCGCGGTCTTCTTGGAGATACCGGCGATGTTCAGATCGCCCGCGCCCTTGATGACCGGGGTCATCAGACCCTTCTCGGAGTCCACCGCGATACCGATGTTCTCCGAGTCGAAGTACGTGATCGTGCCCTCGTCCTCGTTGATCCGGGCGTTGATGACCGGGTGGGCCTTCAGCGCCTGGGCCGCCGCCTTGACGAAGAACGGCATCGGGGAGAGCTTGACGCCCTCGCGGGCGGCGAACGAGTCCTTCGCCTGGGCCCGCAGCCGCATCAGCTTGGTGATGTCCACCTCGACCACGGAGGTGAGCTGGGCCTGCGTGTGCAGGGCCTTCATCATGTTGTCGCCGATGACCTTGCGCATCCGGGTCATCTTGACGGTCTGACCGCGCAGCGGGGACGCCTCCAGCTTCGGTGCCCTGGACACGGGCGCGGGAGCGGCGGCCGGGGCCGCCTTGGCCTCGGCGGCGGCGCGCGCGGCTGCCTTGGCGGCCTCCGCGGCGGCGACGACATCCTGCTTGCGGATACGGCCGCCGACGCCGGTGCCCTTGACCGAACCCAGGTCGACACCGTTCTCGGCGGCGAGCTTGCGTACCAGCGGCGTGACATACGCGCCGTCGTCCTCGGCGGCCGCGGGGCTCACGGAGGGCGCCGCCGGAGCGACGGGGGCGGGCTCCACGGGCGCGGGAGCCGCCGGAGCCGGAGGCGCGGCGACCGGTGCGGCCTGGGCCGGCACCGACGCCGGGGCGGGAGCCGGAGCCGGGGCCGCCGGTGCGGCGGGAGCGACCGGCGCGGGGGCCGGAGCAGGAGCCGGAGCCGGTGCGGGAGCGGCGGCGGCAGGCGCGGGCGCCGGGGCGGCGGGGGCCGCGGGCGCGGCCGGAGCGGCACCCGGAGCACCGATCACGGCGAGCTTGGCACCGACCTCGGCGGTCTCGTCCTCACCGACCACGATCTCCAGCAGCACACCGGAGGCCGGGGCGGGAATCTCGGTGTCGACCTTGTCGGTGGAGACCTCCAGCAGCGGCTCGTCGGCCTCGACCGACTCACCGACCTCCTTCAGCCAGCGGGTGACGGTGCCCTCGGTGACGCTCTCACCGAGCGCGGGAAGCACGACATCGGTGCCGGACGCGCCACCGGCCGGGGCGGCGGCGGGCGCGGGAGCGGGCTCGGCGGCCGGAGCCGGGGCCGCGGGAGCCTCGGCCACCGGGGCGGGGGCCGGGGCAGGGGCGGGCTGGGCGACCGGCTCGGCAGCGGGAGCCGGGGCGGCGGCGGGGGCGCCCGTACCGTCGTCGATGATGGCCAGCTCGGCGCCGACCTCCACGGTCTCGTCCTCGGCGACCTTGATGGACGCCAGTACACCGCCGGCCGGGGCCGGGATCTCGGTGTCCACCTTGTCGGTGGAGACCTCCAGCAGCGGCTCGTCGGCCTCGACGCGCTCGCCCTCGGCCTTCAGCCAGCGGGTGACAGTGCCCTCGGTGACGCTCTCGCCGAGCGCCGGCAGGGTTACGGAAACCGCCATGGTTTCAGTTGCTCCTAACGAATGTGCGGTAGTGGTCGTCGCGCCCGGACTGGGTCAGTCGTGGGAGTGGAGGGGCTTGCCGGCCAGGGCGAGATGAGCCTCGCCGAGCGCCTCGTTCTGGGTCGGGTGCGCGTGGATGAGCTGCGCGACCTCGGCAGGCAGAGCCTCCCAGTTGTAGATGAGCTGAGCTTCGCCGACCTGCTCTCCCATACGGTCACCGACCATGTGGACGCCGACCACGGAGCCGTCCTTGACCTGGACGAGCTTGATCTCGCCCGCGGTCTTGAGGATCTTGCTCCTACCGTTGCCCGCGAGGTTGTACTTGAGAGCGACGACCTTGTCCGCGCCGTAGATCTCCTTGGCCCTGGCCTCGGTGATACCGACGGAGGCGACCTCGGGGTGGCAGTACGTCACCCGGGGCACACCGTCGTAGTCGATCGGCACGGTCTTGAGACCGGCCAGCCGCTCGGCCACCAGGATGCCCTCGGCGAAGCCGACATGGGCGAGCTGGAGCGTCGGGACCAGGTCACCGACGGCCGAGATCGTCTCCACGTTCGTCCGCATGTACTCGTCGACGACGACATAGCCGCGGTCCATCGCGACGCCCTGCTCCTCGTAGCCGAGGCCCTGCGAGACCGGGCCGCGGCCGATCGCGACGAGCAGCACCTCCGCGTCGAAGGTCTTGCCGTCGGCCAGCGTGACGCGGACGCCGTCCTGCGTGTACTCGGCCTTCTCGAAGAACGTGCCGAGGTTGAACTTGATACCGCGCTTGCGGAACGCGCGCTCCAGGAGCTTCGAGCTGTTCTCGTCCTCGACCGGGACGAGATGCTTCAGACCCTCGACGACGGTCACGTCGGTGCCGAAGGACTTCCACGCCGAGGCGAACTCCACGCCGATCACACCGCCGCCGAGGATGATCGCGGACTGCGGGACGCGGTTCAGCTTCAGCGCGTGGTCGGAGGAGATGATCCGCTCGCCGTCGATCACCAGGCCCGGCAGCGACTTCGGCACGGAGCCGGTCGCGAGGAGCACATGGCGGCCCTGGACCCGGCGGCCGTTCACATCGACGGAGGTGGGGGAGGAGAGCCTGCCCTCGCCCTCGATATAGGTCACCTTGCGGGAGGCGACCAGACCCTGAAGGCCCTTGTAGAGGCCCGAGACGACCTCGTCCTTGTACTTGTGCACACCCGCGATGTCGATGCCCTCGAAGGTGGTCCTGACACCGAACTGGTCGGCCTCGCGCGCCTGGTCGGCGATCTCGCCGGCGTGCAGCAGGGCCTTGGTGGGGATGCAGCCGTTGTGCAGGCAGGTACCACCGAGCTTGTTCTTCTCGATCAGGGCCACGTCCAGGCCGAGCTGCGCTCCACGCAGCGCTGCGGCGTAACCGCCGCTACCGCCGCCGAGGATCACTAGGTCGAAAACGGTGCTGGCGTCGTTCGCCACGTCACGTCCTCCATGCATGTGCGCCGGGCGCGGTCTCCATGACCGGGCGGCGGCTGGTGTCCGGCCGCTTTTCTTCGGCCCTGTGGTGGGGGCCCTGTCCTGCCGAGAACCCATCTTCGCACTTGTTCGGGCCAGGCGGGACGCGGGGCCGGGCTGTGAGACGGGTAACGAGCATCACTATGGGGTTACCGCCACGTACGGCCATCCGGCCCCGAGCGCGAAACACCCGGGACCGGACCCCTTATTCCAGCCGCCACAAGACGCCCGGCCCCCACGGCCGAGCACGATCGGCCGCCGGCACCGACAGAAAACGCCCGGGAGGCGAACCAAGCCCTGTGTCAGAAGGATTCAGCCAGTTTCACGAGGGTGCGGATCGCCGAGCCCGTGCCGCCCTTGGGGGTGTAGCCGTACGGGGCGCCCTCGTGGAAGGCCGGGCCCGCGATGTCCAGGTGGGCCCAGGTGATGCCCTCGCCGACGAACTCCTTCAGGAAGAGTCCGGCGACCAGTCCGCCGCCCATCCGCTCTCCCATGTTCGCGATGTCGGCGGTCGGGGAGTCCATGCCCTTGCGCAGATCGGCGGGGAGCGGCATCGGCCAGGACGCCTCACCGGCCTGTTCGGCCAGCTCGTGGATGGTGGTGCGGAACGCGTCGTCGTTGGCCATGATGCCGAACGTACGGGTGCCCAGCGCCAGCACCATCGCGCCGGTCAGGGTCGCCACGTCGACGATCGCGTCCGGCTTCTCCTCGGAGGCCCGGGTCAGCGCGTCGGCCAGGACGAGCCTGCCCTCGGCGTCGGTGTTGAGCACCTCGACGGTCTTGCCGCTGTACATGCGCAGGACATCACCGGGGCGGGTGGCCGAGCCGGACGGCATGTTCTCCGCGAGCGCGAGCCAGCCGGTGACATTGACGGCGAGACCGAGCCGGGCGGCGGCGATGACGGTGGCGAACACCGCGGCGGCGCCGCTCATGTCGCACTTCATGGTCTCGTTGTGGCCGGCCGGCTTCAGCGAGATGCCGCCCGAGTCGTAGGTGATGCCCTTGCCGACGAGGGCGAGGGTCTTCTCCGCCTTGGGGTGCGTGTACGCGAGCCGCACCAGCCGGGGCGGGTTGGCCGAGCCCTGGCCGACGCCGAGGATGCCGCCGTAGCCGCCCTTGGCGAGCGCCTTCTCGTCGAGGACCTGGACCTTGATGCCGTTCTCCTTGCCCGCGGTGGTGGCCACGGCGGCGAAGGCCTCGGGGGTCAGATCGTTCGGCGGGGTGTTGACCAGATCACGGGCGCGGTTGACCTCTTCGGTCAGGGCGATCGCGCGCTCCGCGGCGGCCTTGTGGGCCTTGTCGCGCGGCTTGGCGCCGACGAGCGTGACCTCGGCGAGCGGCAGCTTCGGGCCGTTGTCGCCCTTCTTGCCGTTCTTCTCGCCGCCCTGGTACGCGACAAAGGCGTACGCGCCCAGCAGCGCGCCCTCGGCGACGGCCTCCACGTCGGCGCCCGTCTCGACGGGCAGCGCGAACACGGCCTTCTTCCGGCCCGAGAGGGCGCGGGCGGCGGCACCGGCGGCGCGGCGCAGCGGCTCGGAGCCGTGGGCCCCGTTCTTGGCCGGTGCGGGGCCGAGCCCGACCGCGAGGACGACCGGGGCCTTCAGCCCGGACGGCGACGGCAGTTTGGTCACCTCGCCCTCGGCGCCCGAGGCGCCCAGGGCCTCCAGAACGCTGCCGAGCTTTCCGTCGAACGCCTTGTCGACGGCTTCGGCGCCCGGCGCCACGACCGGCCCCTTTGCGCCCTTCGCGACGCCGACGACGATCGCGTCGGCGCGCAGGGTCGCCGCGCCGGCAGTGCTGAGAGTGAGAGCAGTCACGGTGGTGGAATCTCGCTTCCGTTGTGTTCATCGACGGTCGAAGGGTGGGCCGACCGAGCCCGCCGTATCGTATTTCGGCCCGAAGGGGGGCAGGAACGAGCCTACGCGGAGTGATGGACGGCTCTCGCGGCGGCGTTGGTTCACCTGTCCGCGGCCCGTCCTTAACCCAGTGTCAGTACGACGAGCGCCGCGGTGGCCGCGGTCTCCGCGAGGGCGCCGAAGACATCGCCGGTGACCCCGCCGAAGCGCCGTACGCAGTGACGCAGCAGCAGCCACGCGGCGCCCAGGGCGACCAGCACCGCCAGCCCGTGCGACACGGCGCCGGAGACACCGAAGAGCCCGCCCGCCGCCACGCAGACCGCCGTGACGAGCAGCGCCGCGACGGCGGCGGCCCGTACCGTCACCGTGCCCGCCACCGCCGCGCCCAGCCCCTCGGGACGGGCCGGGGGCACATCCGTACGGCAGGCGAGGGTGAGCGCCAGCCGTGCCGTGACCCCCGCCAGGGCGACGGCCACCGCGCCCCGGGCCCAGCTCTCGCCGTACAGCTCGGACACCGCCGAGATCTGCGCCAGCAGCGTGAGCAGCAGGGTGATCACACCGAACGGGCCGATGTCGGAGCGCTTCATGATCCGCAGCGCTTCCCCGGCCGGTCTGCCGCTGCCGAGCCCGTCCGCGGTGTCGGCGAGGCCGTCGAGATGCAGACCGCGGGTGAGAACGGCGGGTACGGCGACGGTGGCCACCGCCGCGAGCGGCGGCGCGGCGCCCGCGAGCAGCAGCAGACCGCCGAGGGCCGCCGCGCTCAGCCCCACCACCACTCCGGCGGCGGGCGCGCAGAGCATTCCGGCGCGGGCGGCCGGGCGGTCCCAGCGGGTGACACGGACCGGGAGAACGGTGAGGGTGCCGAAGGCGAACCGCAGCCCGTCGGCGACCGAGGCGCGCGCGTCCGGGTCGTTCGTGTCCGGGTCATCCGCGTCCGGGCCGTCCGTGTCCTGGTCGTCCGCGTCCCGGCTGTCCGTGTCCTTCGCGTCCTCGCCGCGCGCGTACTCATCGTCGTCGGCCGGTATGCCGGCTCCGCCGTCCAGGGGGGTCATCGCGCGAGCGTAGCCCGGCCGCGGTCAGCGCCTGGCTTCCAGCCGGTCGCGGCGCAGCCAGCCCGGGAGTCCCGGAAGCTCCAGAAAACCTTCGGCCCGGCCCGCCGCGAGACCGATACGCGGCAGATCGGCGCTCTTCTCGAAGAGCATGAAGCGGGGCTCCCAGATCGGCCGGTACTTGGCGTTGGCGCGGTAGAGCGACTCGATCTGCCACCAGCGCGAGAAGAAGCTGAGCAGCCCGCGCCACAGCCGCAGCACGGGTCCCGCGCCCAGCTTCCCGCCCCGCTCGAAGACCGATCTGAACATCGCGAAGTTGAGTGAGAGCTGAGCGATCCCGATCTCCCCGGCGCGCTGGAGGAGTTCGATGACCATGAACTCCATGAGGCCGTTCTCGCTGTCGCGGTCACGGCGCATCAGATCGAGGGAGAGGCCCTTGGGACCCCAGGGCACGAAGCTCAGCACGGCGCGCAACCGCCCTTCCTCCCCGCCCGGTTCGCCGTCCCAGCATTCGAGCATCACACAGCGCCCGTCGCCCGGGTCGCCGAGCCGCCCGAGCGCCATCGAGAAGCCGCGCTCGGTGGCGCCGTCGCGCCAGTCGTCGGCGCGGCGCAGCAGCTCCGTCATCTCATCGGCGGGGATGTCCTCATGGCGCCGGATACGGACCCGGTAACCGGCCCGCGCGACCCGGTTGTACGCCTGGCGTACGGTCCGCATCGCCCGTCCCTCCAGAGCGAAGTCGGCCGTCTCGACGATCGCCTCGTCCCCCAGCTCCAGCGCGTCGAGACCGTACCGGGCGTAGATCGTGCCCGCCTCCTCGCCCGCCCCCATGACGGCCGGGATCCAGCCGTGCTCCCGGGCCTCGGCCAGCCAGGGCACGATCGCGCCCGGCCACGCCTCCGGATCGCCGATCGGATCGCCGGAGGCCAGGGAGACCCCGCCGACGACGCGATAGGTGATGGCCGCCTTGCCCGTCGGGGACCATACGACGCTCTTCTCGCGGCGCAGCGCGAAGTAGCCCAGGGAGTCGCGCTCCCCGTATCTGTCGAGCAGAAGACGCAGCTTCGCCTCGTCCACCGGGGTGAGCGGATCGACCGCGCGCCGCGAGCGGAAGGCCGCGTACACCACGGCGAGCAGCAGCAGGGTGGAGAGGACGTTGATGGCGGCATTGGCCCAGGCGGGGGTGGTGATGCCGGGGAACCGCGCCTCGTCCGCCGTCAGCGAGACCAGCCGTGTCGCCCCGTACCGCCAGCGCTCGGGAAAGGTCGAACCCCCGCGCGCGGTATTGGTGACGGTGACGATCAGGGCCGCGGCCAGCGAGGTGACGAGCAGTCCGCCGGCCGCCACGGCCGCGGCCAGCTTCGGATTGGACCGGTCGCCCTTCGCGTAGAACTCGCGCCGGCCGAGCAGCAGGGCGCAGACGAAGGCGGCGGACAGGGCGAGCGAGATCCAGTTCTGCGGGTAGCGCCTGATCTCCGGAAAGTCCATCACAAAGGCGAACAGCAGCAGGAAGAGCCCGGAGAGCACGAGATTGAGGATCCAGGCCGCGCGCTTGCGGCGGCGCATGGTGACCGCCAGGAAGAGCGTGAACACGCCCGAGGCGAAGCCCGCGGTCAGCAGATACGGGGTGAAGTAGTTGTCGGTGTTGTGACGCCGCAGATCCTGGCCGAGGGAGACCCAGACGGCGCTGAGGAAGTTGACGAAGGTGACGGCGCGCAGATACCAGACGGCGGACGCCGCGGCACGCCGCGAGCGGTCGGTGCCACGGCTCGATCGATCGACAGCCAGACGGACTTCTCCCATAAAAACGATCATATGGGGGCATTGTGCTTCATGGGCTGGCTGAGGCCGCCGTCAGTGGCGGCGGCCCCGGTCCATCTGCCGGTGCCTCAGCCGGCCGCGCTCTCCTCGGCCTTGACGGTCTCCTCGGCGGACTCCCGCTCGGGGAGCTCCGCGGCGAGGGCCGCGGCGGCCTGGACGAGCGGCAGCGCGAGCAGCGCGCCGGCGCCCTCGCCCACGGTGACGCCCTGGTCGAGCACCGGCGTGAGCGCCATCCGGTCCAGCGCCTTCGCCTGGCCGGGCTCCCCGCTCAGCTGCCCCGCGAGCCACCAGTCGGGCGCGCGGAACGCGGCCCGCTGGCCGACCAGCGCGCAGGCCGCCGAGACCACGCCGTCCAGGATCACCGGCATCCGCCGTACCGCGCTCTGGAGCAGAAAGCCCGTCATCGCGGCCAGATCCGCGCCGCCGACCGTCGCCAGCAGCTCCAACTGGTCGCCGAGGACGGGGCGGGCGCGGCGCAGCGCGTCACGGATCGCCGCGCACTTGCGCATCCACGCCAGGTCGTCGATGCCCGCGCCGCCGCGCCCGGTGACGACGGAGGCGTCCGTACCGCACAGCGCGGCGATCAGCGTGGACGCGGGGGTCGTACCGCCGACGCTCAGATCCCCCAGGACGATCAGATCCGTACCCGAGTCCGCCTCCTCGTCGGCGATCGCCATCCCGAGCCGTACGGCACGCTCGGCCTCCTCGGCGGTCAGCGCGTTCTCGATGTCGATCCGCCCGCTGCCGCGCCGCACCCGGTGCCGTACGACCTCGTCGGGCAGCAGCTCCGGATCGCAGTCGAGCCCGGCGTCCACGATCCGCACCGGCACCCCGGCCCGGCGGGCCAGCACGGCGACGGGGCTCCCGCCGTCCAGCACGGCCCGCACCAGCTCGTACGCGCCGCCCGCCGGGCGGCCGGAGACATCGAGGCCGGCCACCCCGTGATCGCCCGCGAACAGCACGACGCGGGGCTGCCGGACGGCCTTGACCGGTACGGACCCCTGCGCGGCGGAGAGCCACTCGCCCAGCTCGTCGAGACGCCCGAGCGCCCCGGGCGGCACGACGAGCCGCTCCCGCCGCTCTTCGGCGTCCCGCCGCGTCCCGCTGTCGGGACGCTCGATCAGATCGGAGAAGTCATCGAGGTTCAGCACCACTGAAGATTACCGGGACGCCTTCCGGCTGGGGGTCGTGGTGCGGGGGCCGGGGCACTCCGGACCCGCCCCCCTCCCGCCGGTGCGGGCCCACATCAAGCCCGTCCGGCGATTGAGGACGGAACCGCCCGCCCCGGCGCCGGGTTCCCGGGCGGACGCGGGCCGAAAAACAAGCCCGTCCGGCAATTGAGGACGAACCGGCACGCGGACGGACCCGCACACGACAACCGGCCCCTAGCGGAGCCTGAGCGTTTGGCCTGATACCACCAGCAAGACCCGTTCGCACTCGTCCCCCACCGCCGCGTTCAGCCGTCCCAGTTCGTCCCTGAACCGTCGCCCCGACGCCGTCGCCGGTACCACCCCCGACCCCGCCTCGTTCGTCACGACCACCACCGTGCGGCGGGTCTCGCGGACGGCGGTGACGAGCTCGGCCGTCCGCCGGCGCAGTGCCGCCTCGCCGCCGGTCGTCCAGGCCGTGTCGTCCCACGCGTCCACCCGGTCCATCGCGTCGGTCAGCCAAAGCGACAGACAGTCGATCAGCAGCGGCGGCCCCTCCTCCTCTAGCAGCGGTACGAGGTCGCAGGTCTCGGCGGTGCGCCAGGAGCCGGGGCGCCGTTCGCGGTGGGCGTGGACCCGGGCCGCCCATTCCGGGTCGTCCTCGCGGCCCCCGCCCGTCGCCACGTACAGCACCCCCGGGAACGTCGCCAACCGCCGTTCCGCCTCCCAGGACTTGCCCGAGCGCGCTCCGCCCGTCACCAGCGTGCGCCGGGGCACCTCGGGGCCGGGGTGGTACGCGCCGACCGTCAGCGTCGTGCCGTCGGGGACGGCGCGCGCGCCCGCCGCCGTGAGCTGCCGGTCCAGCTCGTCGCCGGGCGGTACGTCATGGTCGAGATGGACGGCGACGAGCGCGGTCGCGGGACCGACCGCCCCGGCGGCCCGCAGCCGCGCCACCGCGTCGGGCCGCCCGGTGATGTCCACGGCCACCAGGTCGTAGGGGGCCGGGGCCGCGCGGCCGTTGTCCGGTACCCCGGCGGGCGCCCCGCCCGGTGGGAGGTAGAGCAGCCGCTCGCCCCCGGGTCCCGTCACCTCGTACCCCGTGCCCGGCGCGTCCATCGCCACCGCCCGCACCCGGTGTCCGCTGAGCAGTGTCAGCACCCGCCCGTCCGCCACCCGCCCCGCCGTGGGCAGCCCGGCGGGCAGCTCCACCGGTGGACCGTCGTGCGGATGGGTGAGCAGGACCTGCCGTACGCCCGCGAGCGAGTGACCGGCGCGGGCCGCGGCGAGCGCGGCGCCCGGGGTCAGGTCCAGCAGCAGCACACCGTCCACCAGGAGCGCGGTCGCGGCACGGGCCCGCTCGCCCCGCGCGGTCGCGCACGCGGCGCAGGGGCAGTGGGGGCGGGGGAGTCCGGCGGGGGCTCCGGTGCCGAGCAGAGTCAGTTCCACGGGGATGATCCTCCCGTGTCACCGCCGAGGGTGCGCGCCCGGCTACGCTGCGGGCAGGAGATCGATCAGTTCCGCGGGACCCGGGAGGCGCATATGGCGTGGACGTGGCGGTTCGAGAAGGCCGACGGTACGGAGGTCCCGCCTGCGGTGGAGCCGGAGGAGTTCACCACGCAGGGGGACGCCGAGTCATGGATCGGCGAGGCGTGGAAGGAGTTGCTGAGCGGGGGCGCCGAGCAGGTGTCGCTGTTCGAGGACGGCAACAAGATCTACGGCCCGATGAGCCTGCGCGCCGACGAGGCCTGAGCGAGAGCCAGCCGCACACGCGAGCGAGGACGCCCGCGCCCGGTCCGTCCGGCCGCGGGCGCCTTCATGTCCCGTGGGGCATGCCCGTACGACCTGTCTGTGTCCGTCGGCTGCCGTGAGCGTCCCGCGCGCCTCAGGTCCGTACCCCTCTACACCTCCCCGAGCGTGACCTCCGCCGTCTTCGTCCCGCCCGCCCGGACGTACGTCAGCTTCACCTTCTGCCCCGGCTTGGCCACCGCGAGCGCCTCCGAGAGCGAGGTGATCGTCGTGATCCGGGTGCCGCCGACCTTGACGATGATGTCCCCGGCCCTGATTCCCGCCTTCTCGGCCGCGCCGCCCTTCGCCGCCGAGACCACCGCGACACCCGCCGGCTGGAAGTCGGCGCCGAGTACGGTACGGCCGGTGATCCCGAGGGCCGCCCGGCCCGAGTCCGTGACCTTGCCGTTCTTGATGATCTGGTCGGCCACGGTCCGCACCATCGACGCCGGGATCGCGAATCCGATGCCGGGCGCGGCCGAGTTGCCGAGCTGCGGGTCCGTCGCGGCCAGCGTCGGGATGCCGATCACCTGGCTGTCCAGATTGACCAGCGCGCCACCGCTGTTGCCCGGATTGATCGCCGCCGACGTCTGCACCATGTTGGCGATGGTCGCGCCCGTACCGCCGCCGCTCGCGCCCTCGCTGACGGTGCGTCCGACCGCCGAGACGATGCCCTGGGTGACACTGCCCGACAGCCCCAGCGGGGACCCCATCGCCAGCACGATCTGACCGACCGCGACCTTCGCCGTGTCACCGAACGCCGCGGCCTTCAGTCCGCTCGGGATCTTGTCGAGCTTGACGACGGCGAGATCCTGCTCCGGGAAGCTGGAGACCAGCCGGGCCGCCAGCAGTTGCTCGCTGTTGGCCACCGTGACCCTGAACGTCCGCTGCTTGCCGACCACATGGGCGTTGGTGACGATATGGCCCTTGTCGTCGTAGACGATGCCCGAGCCGAGACTGTTCCCCGCGTCGATCTGCACGACGGACGGCAGCACGTTCTTGATCACGGTCTCGTAGTCGCTCTGGAGACTGTTGACGGAGCGCTCCGCGTCGGCGGTCCGGGGCGCCGGCGAGGACGGCGACGCCGACGGCGTGGCGGCGGACAGCGCGCCGTCCGCGCCCGGAGCGGTGCCCCTGCACCCGCTGACCAGGGCGACCACGAGCACGGCCGTGACCGCGCGGATCCCGGCGGTCCGGGCCGGGCGAAGGGAAGCATTCATGCCCGGAGTATCCCTTTCGCCCTGTTGTTGCGGCCTGTGATACGCCGCCGATCAGGGGGTGGGGGGAACGGGACTCCCTGATCGGCGCACACCCTCGGCGCACCCCTGCGCACCCCTGCGCACCCCCGCGCCCCCTTCGGCCCGGCCCGCGGCCGGCTCAGCGCGCCGCCGCCAGGAACTGGGTCGCCGCGAGCTCCCCGTACAGCGGATCGCTCGCCACCAGCTCGTCGTGCGTGCCCACCGCCCGTACCCGGCCCGCGTCCATCACCACGATCCGGTCCGCCAGCGTCACCGTCGACAGCCGGTGCGCCACCACCAGCACCGTCACACTGCGGGCCGCCTCCGCCACCGCGTCCCGCAGCGCCATCTCGTTGACCGCGTCGAGCTGCGAGGTCGCCTCGTCCAGGAGCAGCAGCCGGGGCTTGCGCAGCAGCGCCCGCGCGATCGCCACCCGCTGCCGTTCGCCGCCCGAGAGCTTGGAGCCGCGATGGCCGACGAGTGTCTCCAGACCGTCCGGCAGCCGCTCCACGAGCCCGTCCAGCCTGGCCCGTACGAGCACCTCGTGTATCTCCGCGTCGGAGGCGTCCGGGGCGGCGAAGACCAGATTCTCGCGGAGCGTCCCGGCCAGTACGGGCGCGTCCTGCTCGACATAGCCGATGGCGGCGCGCAGTTCGGGCAGCGGCCACTCCCGTACGTCCCTGCCGTCGACCAGGACCCGGCCGCCGCTCGCCTCGTAGAACCGCTCGATCAGTCCGAAGACCGTCGTCTTGCCCGCGCCGGACGGGCCGACGAAGGCCGTCATCCCGGGGCCCGGCACCTCGAAGGAGACACCGTGGTGGACATGGGGGAGATCGTCCCGGTAGCGGAACCGGACGTCCTCGAAGACCACCGTCGCGGGCGCGTGCTCCGGGCCGGTCCCCTTCAGCGGCGCGCCGCCCTCCGGCGGCCCGGCCTCCAGGTTCTCCGTCTCCAGCCGCTCCGCCTCCTCGATCCGGGCGACGGCCGCCGACCCCACCTGGTACTGGGTGACCGCCTCGACCAGCTTCGACACCGGATCGATCAGGAAGAACAGATACAGCAGGAAGGCGACGAGCGTGGAGACGGTGATGGCCCCCGAGGCCACCCGTGCCCCGCCGATCCCCAGCACCGCCAGGAACGACACCTGTACGGCCAGTCCGACCGAGGACCCGGCGACCGACTGCCACTTGGCGGACCGTACGCCGTGCCGCCAGGCCCGCTCGGCGGCCGCCGCCACCACGGCGCTCTCGCGCTCCTCGGCGCCGGAGGCCTTGAGCGTACGGAACGCGCCGAAGGCCCGCTCCAGCACCGTGGATATCTCGCCGACCGCCTCCTGCGAGCGCCGTGTCGCCTGTGCGATCTTCGGCATCACCAGGGCGACGGCACCGCCGATCAGCACGATCACCCCGAGTGTGACCCCGAGCAGGACCGCGTCCATCACGCCCATCAGCGCGATCGTCGCCAGGAAGGTCAGACCGCCGGTGGCCGCCGAGACGATCGACCGGGTCGTCACCGCCCGCAGCAGGGTGGTGTCCGAGGTGACCCGGGACATCAGATCGCCCGGCTGGGTCCGCTCCACCTCGGGCAGCCGCAGCCGCAGCAGCCGTCCGATCAGGGTGCGGCGGGCGGCGAGGACGACGGACTCGGCGGTCCGCTCCAGCAGATACGAGGCGATCGCCTCGATCGCCGTACCCGCCACCACCAGAGCGGTGAGCAGCAGCAGGATGCCGGTGATCGAGCCGTCGTCGCCGAGCCGGTCCACCAGGGCCTTGGCGGCGAGCGGCTGGGCCAGTCCGGTCGCGGCGCCGATCAGCGCGAGGAAGCCGCCGAGGGCGACGATCCTGCGGTGCGGCCGGAAGTGCCGGTACAGGGCCCGCCAGGTCTCCCCGGAGGACAGCTTGGGCGTCTCCCCCGGACCCCCCGGGGCTTCCCCCCGGCCCTGAGGGGTTTCCCCCGGATCCTCATGGGTTTCCCCCGGACCTCGCGGATTCTCGCGCGCGTCATCGGCTCTGCCGCCGTTCTCCATGCTGCTCACCTTCGTGAGGACGCGGCAGAGGCCCCGTCGCCTGACTCAGCCGCGTACTCCGCACAGATGCAGCAGGGCGGCGACCCGGCGGTACGGTTCCGTACGCCCCGCCCGGTCCTCCGCCGCCAGCAGCCGGTCCAGTTCCTCCCCGGCCGGCGGCTCCGTGCCGTCGGGCGCTCCGTCCGTGAAGACCCGTACCCCGTACCAGGCGTGCAGCGGCGCGGCGATCCCCGCCAGCGTCGCGGTCAGCCGGTCCAGCCGGTCGGCGCGCACCCGCAGCCCCAGCCGGTTGGTGTACGTGTCGGCCTCGAAGGCCTCCAGCGCGCCCGGCCAGTTCCCGGCCAGCCCCGGTCGCAGGGCCAGGGCGTCCCCGTTCCTTACGAGCAGTGAGAGCAGACCGCCCGGCGCCAGCATTCTGGCCAGGCCCGCGAGCATCGCGTCCGGCTCGTTGACGTACATCAGCACACCGTGGCAGAGCACCACGTCGAAGCTGCCGGGCAGAAAGTGGACACCGGTCTCCAGACCGTCGCCCTCGATCAGCCGGACCCGCTCCTGTATGCCCGCGGGTTCATCGGCGAGTGTCTCCCGCGCCCTGGCGAGCATGCCCGCGTCGGACTCCAGTCCGGTCACCGTGTGTCCCGCGCGCGCCAGCCGCAGGGCCTGGGTGCCCTGCCCCATCCCGACGTCCAGTACCCGCAGCCGCTGCCCCACCGGGAAGCGGCCGGCTATCTGCTCGTCGAGCTGGCGTGCGACCAGCTCCTGCCGTACGACATTGCGCACACCACCCAGCCCGGCGAGCCAGCTCGCCGAGCCTCCGGCGAAACCGGGGATCTCCGCGCTCAGGGCCGCTCTCCGCGCTTGACCTGCGGCTTGGGCAGCCGGAGTCGGCGCATCTGGAGCGTACGCATCAGGCCGTAGGCCACGGCACCGCGCTTGGGGGTGTCCGGGAAGCGCTCGGCGAGCTGCTTCCGCAGCCGGAACCAGATACCGACCGAGTCCACCACGATCAGCACGATCACGACCAGCCACAGCAGCAGCGCGATGTTCTGGAGCTGGCCGACCCGGACCATGCTCAGGACGAGGATCACCACGGCGAGCGGCAGGAAGAACTCCGCCATGCAGAACCGGGAGTCCACATAGTCGCGCACGAAGCGCCGTACCGGCCCCTTGTCACGGGCGGGCAGGAAGCGCTCGTCACCGCTGGCCAGCGCCTCGCGCTGGCGGGCCATGTCCACCCGGCGCGCCTCGCGCTGGCGCTTCATGGCCGTCTTGCGGTCGGTCGGCGTCGTGGAGGCACGACGCCGCTGCGTCTGTGCCTCACTGCGCTTGGGAGTCGGGCGGCCCTTGGGGGCCTGCGGGTCGCGGGGCTGCGTGGAGGAGTCCGGCGTCACCTGGGTGGCGGGGGCCTTCTCTTCTTTGGAACGGCTACGGAACACAAAGCCCAAGGGTACGGGGTGTCGTGGTTGGACCCCACCCCGCCGGGGAACGATCCCGCAACGGCCCGCGTCCTTACTCAGGACAGTGCGACCGTACCGGGGCAGAGGGGACGCGGTTCCCGCTCTCCCTGATGGTCATCTACTCCCTGCGCCGGAGCGGGGCGGGGAGCAGTCGTCCTTGGGGAGGAGCGCATCCGCACTCGAACAGTGCGGTAATAGAGGCAGGGCCCGTACTGTGGGTTCTGTTGGAGTGCTGGAGCTGGAGTCCGTCAGAAGGGGGCGCGCGAAGCCCATGAGCGGTGTCATGAAACGTATGGGGATGATCTTCCGCGCGAAGGCCAACAAGGCCCTTGACCGGGCCGAGGATCCGCGCGAGACCCTTGACTACTCGTACCAGAAGCAGCTTGAGCTGCTCCAGAAGGTACGCCGCGGGGTCGCCGATGTGGCGACGTCCCGCAAGCGGCTGGAATTGCAGCTGAACCAGTTGCAGGGCCAGTCCACCAAGCTGGAGGACCAGGGCCGCAAGGCGCTGGCGCTCGGCCGGGAGGATCTGGCACGCGAGGCGCTCTCCCGGCGCGCGGCGCTCCAGCAGCAGGTCACCGACCTGGAGACGCAGCACCAGACCTTGCAGGGCGAGGAGGAGAAGCTCACCCTCGCCGCACAGCGCCTCCAGACCAAGGTCGACGCCTTCCGTACGAAGAAGGAGACGATCAAGGCCACCTACACCGCGGCGCAGGCGCAGACCCGGATCGGCGAGGCCTTCTCGGGCATCTCCGAGGAGATGGGCGACGTCGGCATGGCGATCCAGCGGGCGGAGGACAAGACCGCGCAGCTCCAGGCGCGGGCCGGCGCGATCGACGAGCTGCTGGCCTCCGGCGCCCTGGACGACCACTCGGGGATGGCGAAGGACGACATCGCCGCCGAGCTGGACCGGATCTCCGGCGGTACGGATGTCGAGCTGGAGCTCCAGCGGATGAAGGCGGAGCTGGCGGGCGGTTCGGCGCCGAAGCAGGCGATCGAGTCCGGTTCCGCCGAGGCGCAGGACGTCCCGCCGAATCCGCGCAAGTTCGACAAGCAGTGATTCGACAAGCAGTGACCCGGCAGTCCCGGTAGCAGGGACCGAGCAGTAGGGACTCGTCATGATCGTACGGATCATGGGGGAGGGCCAGGTGAAGCTGGCGGACAGCCACTTCGCCGGACTGGAAACGCTCGACGACGAATTGCTCGCCGAGGTCAGGGGCGGCGACAAGGACGGCTTCCGCCGTACTTTCCACGCCCTCCTGGCCAAGGTGCGCGAGCTCGGCGAGCCGCTGCCGGACGATGCCCTGGCACCGTCCGACCTGATCCTGCCCGCCCCGGGCGCGACCTTGGAGGAGGTCCGCGAGATGCTCGACGACGAGGGTCTGATCCCCTCGGTCCGGCCCTGATCCCCGTCCGGTCCGCCCCGGTCTCCCGGTCCGGCCCCCCTTCGCACTCCAGCGACTCCCGGGACCGCAGAGACTCCAGCGACTTCAGCGACTCCGAGTGCCCCGCGCCACGAACGGCGCGGGGCACTCGCCGTTCGCGCACTCGCCGTTCCGCGCACTCGCTGTTCGCCGGGAGCACCGTGCGTAGCCTCCGGCGGTCCCGCGCCGAAGGTACCCCGTCCCCGTCCCGTCCCCCCGCGTGACGGCGACCCGTACCGTTGCGACGTGACATCCCTCGGAACCGCGGTCGCGCGGACGCAGTGCTGGACGCGCGCGCACACGCTCGCGTCCGACGGGGCTCTCGCCGCCGCCGTCCTCGTCTCCATGGTCGTCGGATCGTTCGCGGGACCGCCCGGTGGCCACGACGGCCCGGACTTCGGCGCCCGTACGCCCGGCGCCCTCAGCGTCGTCCTGATGGTGCTCGCCGCGGGCGCGCTCGTCTTCCGCCGCCGCGCTCCCATGCCCGTACTGGTGTGCACCGGCGGTACGACCGCCGTCGAACTGATGGTGGCCCAGCCGCCCGCGCCCGTCGTCCTCAGCACCGTCCTCGCGCTCTACACCGTCGCCGCGCACACCGACCGCCCCACCACCTGGCGGGTCGGGTTCGCCACCATGGCCGTGCTCACCGCCGTCGCCATGATCTTCAGCGCCGATGTCTGGTACGCCCAGGAGAATCTGGTGATATTCGCCTGGACCGGGATGGCGAGCGCCGCGGGCGACGCCGTACGCAGCCGCCGCGCCTTCATCCACGCCATACGCGAGCGGGCCGAGCGCGCCGAGCGCACCCGTGAGGAGGAGGCCCGTCGCCGCGTCGCCGAGGAGCGGCTGCGGATCGCCCGTGATCTGCACGATGTCGTCGCCCATCACATCGCCCTGGTCAATGTGCAGGCCGGGGTCGCCTCGCATGTCATGGACAAGCGCCCCGACCAGGCCAAGGAGGCGCTCGCGCATGTACGGGAGGCCAGCCGCTCCGCGCTCAGCGAGCTGCGTGCCACGGTCGGGCTGCTCCGGCAGTCCGGCGACCCGGCGGCCCCCACGGAACCGGCCCCCGGCCTCCAGCATCTCGGCGGGCTCCTCGACACCTTCCGCAACGCGGGACTGCCCGTGGAGTTCGCCGCGAACGGGACGGAGCACCCGGCCCGTCTCCCCGCCGCCGTGGATCTCGCCGCGTACCGGATCATCCAGGAGGCCCTGACCAATGTGCGCAAGCACGCGGGCCGCGCGGCGAAGGCCGAGGTCAGCGTCGTACGGGTGGGCGCCACCGTGGAGATAACGGTGCTGGACGACGGCGAGGGCACCGGCGAGCCCGCCGACGGCGGCGGCCACGGTCTCCTCGGTATGCGTGAGCGCGTCACCGCGCTCGGCGGCACCCTCACCGCGGGACCCCGCTACGGCGGGGGCTTCCGCACCCAGGCGATACTGCCCATGAAGACCCCGGCGGGGGACAGGGCACATTCCGGGGAAGGCATACGAGACCTATGACGATCAGAGTGCTGCTCGCCGACGATCAGACACTGCTGCGCAGCGCGTTCCGTGTGCTGGTGGACTCGGAGTCGGACATGGAGGTCGTCGGAGAGGCCGCCGACGGCGCTCAGGCCGTGGCACTCGCCCGCTCCACCCGGCCCGATGTCGTCCTGATGGACATCCGGATGCCCGGTACGGACGGTCTCGCCGCCACCCGCATGATCAGCGCCGATCCCGGTCTCGCCGGGGTACGGGTCGTCATGCTGACCACCTTCGAGGTCGACGAGTATGTCGTGCAGTCGCTGCGCGCCGGGGCCTCCGGCTTTCTCGGCAAGGGCGCGGAGCCCGAGGAACTGCTCAACGCCATCCGGGTCGCCGCTGCGGGCGAGGCCCTGCTGTCGCCCGCCGCGACCAAGGGACTGATCGCCACCTTCCTCGCCCAGAGCGGCACGGCGGGCGACGGCCGGGACCCGGCCGTGCACGCCGAGCGGCTGACGGCCCTCACCGGACGCGAGCGCGAGGTCCTCGTCCTGGTCGCGGGAGGCCACTCCAACGACGAGATCGCGGAGCGTCTGGTGGTCAGCCCGCTGACCGTCAAGACCCATGTGAACCGCGCGATGGCGAAACTCGGCGCCCGGGACCGGGCCCAATTGGTGGTAATCGCGTACGAATCGGGCCTGGTACGTCCGAGGGTGGAGTGAGTACCCGCCCTCGCGTACTCCAGGCGCGGTATGCGGCGGATAAGGAAATGGACCTGGGGGCTACGAATCCACCCCCTCGGATGGCAGATCGTATAGAGGGGCCGTTATCCCATCCGCATCCCTTCCGCCGTATCCCTCCCGCTTCCTCCGTCGACGGGCGATCCGTCGGCCGGACAGCTCGGGGACCGGGCCACCCGGAGACGGGCCGCCGCGCCAACCCTGCCGCGTACACCACAGAAGAGAGACCCCAATGTCCTGGCTGTCCAGATTCAGCCTCGCGCAACGGGCCCTGATAGGGCTGATGTCGATCATCGCGATCGTCTTCGGAGCCATCGCGATACCGCAGCTCAAGCAGCAGCTCCTGCCCTCCATCGAACTCCCCATCGTCTCGGTGCTCGCCCCCTACCAGGGCGCTTCCCCCGATGTGGTCGAGAAGCAGGTCGTCGAGCCCCTGGAGAACTCGCTGGAGGCCGTCGACGGCATCAGCGGCGTCACCTCCACGGCGAGCGAGGGCAATGCGCTGATCATGGCCAGCTTCGACTTCGGGAGCGACGGCACCAAGCAGCTCGTCGCCGATGTCCAGCAGGCCGTGAACCGCGCCCGCGCCCAGTTGCCGAGCGACGTCGACCCGCAGGTCGTGGCCGGCTCGACCGACGACATCCCGACCGTCGTCCTCGCCGTCACCTCCGACAAGGACCAGCAGGCGCTCGCCGACCAGCTGGAGCGCACGGTCGTACCGTCCCTGGAGGACATCGACGGTGTGGGACAGGTCACCATCGACGGTGTCCGTGATCTCCAGGTCTCCGTCACCCCCGACGACAAGAAGCTCGCCGCGGCCGGTCTGAACACCATGGCCCTCTCCGAGGCGCTCAGGACGAACGGCGCCGCGATCCCCGCGGGCTCGTTCTCCGAGGACGGCAAGAGCCGTACGGTGCAGGTCGGCGGCGGATTCACCTCGCTCAAGCAGATCCAGGACCTGCGGATCGTCCCGCAGGGCGGCCAGCCGGGCGCCGGCCCCGCGAAGCCCGTACGCCTCGGCGACATCGCCACCGTGGAGCAGACGCCGTCCGCCGCGACGTCCCTGACCCGTACGAACGGCAAGCCCAGCCTCGCGGTCATGGCCACCATGGACAACGACGGCAGCGCCGTCGCCATCTCCGACGCGGTCCAGGACAAGCTGCCCGACCTGCGCAAGGACCTCGGCTCCGGCGCCACCCTCACCGTCGTCAGCGACCAGGGCCCGGCCGTCTCCAAGTCGATCTCCGGACTGACCACCGAGGGCGCGCTCGGTCTGCTCTTCGCCGTCGTCGTGATCCTGGTCTTCCTGGCCTCGATCCGCTCCACGCTGGTCACCGCGGTCTCGATCCCGCTCTCCGTCGTGCTGGCGCTGATCGTGCTCTGGACGCGCGACCTCTCGCTCAACATGCTCACCCTCGGCGCGCTCACCATCGCGATCGGCCGGGTCGTCGACGACTCGATCGTCGTCCTGGAGAACATCAAGCGGCACCTCGGCTACGGCGAGGAGCGCGAGAGCGCCATCCTCACCGCGGTCAAGGAGGTCGCGGGCGCCGTCACCTCGTCCACCCTCACCACCGTCGCGGTGTTCCTGCCGATCGGTCTGGTGGGCGGCATGGTCGGCGAGCTGTTCGGCTCGTTCTCGCTCACGGTGACGGCGGCGCTGCTCGCCTCGCTGCTGGTCTCGCTGACCGTCGTGCCGGTGCTCTCGTACTGGTTCCTGCGCGCGCCCAAGGAGACCCAGGGCATCGGCGCGGAGGAAGCGCGCCGCCAGGCCGAGGAGCAGGAGGCCCGCAGCCGGCTCCAGCGCCTCTACGTACCGGTGCTCCGCTTCGCGACCCGCCGCCGGCTCACCAGCGTGGGCATCGCGGCCGTGGTCCTGCTCGCCACCTTCGGTATGGCTCCGCTGCTCAAGACCAACTTCTTCGACCAGGGCGAGCAGGAGGTCCTCTCCATCAAGCAGGAGCTGGCCCCGGGCACCAGCCTGGAGGCGGCCGACGCCTCCGCGAAGAAGGTCGAGACGGTTCTCGCCGGTATCGGCGAGATCAAGGACTACCAGGTCACCGTCGGCTCCTCCGGCTTCATGGCGGCCTTCGGCGGCGGTACGGGCGCCAACCAGGCCTCGTACCAGGTGACCCTGGACGACAACGCGTCGTTCGACGCGACGCAGGACCGGATCGAGAAGGAGCTGGCCGGGCTCGACGGCATCGGCGAGACGACGATCTCCGGGGGCGACGGCTTCGGCAGCCAGGATCTGAGCGTCGTGGTCAAGGCCGCCGACGCGGAGACGCTGCGCACGGCGGCGGACGAGGTACGGGACGCCGTCGCGGGGCTCAAGGACGTCACCGATGTCCAGAGCGATCTGTCGCAGAGCATCCCGCGTATCTCGGTCACGGCCAACTCCAAGGCCGCGGACGCCGGATTCAGCGATGCCACGCTGGGCCTCGCCGTCGGCCAGGCCGTACGCGGCACGACCTCCGGCAAGGCGATCCTCGACGACACCGAGCGCGACATCGTCATCACCTCCGCCAAGCCGGCCAAGACGGTCGCCGAGCTGAAGAACCTGCCGCTCGGGCCGGTCAAGCTCGGTCAGATCGCCGATGTGAAGCTGGTCCCGGGACCGGTCTCGATGACACGGATCGACGGCTCGCGCGCCGCGACGATCACGGCCAGGCCCACCGGTGACAACACCGGCGCGGTCAGCGCCTCGCTCCAGTCGAAGATCGACGCGCTGGATCTGCCGGAGGGCGCGACCGCGTCCATCGGCGGTGTCTCGCAGGACCAGGGCGACGCGTTCGTCCAGCTCGGCCTGGCCATGCTGGCGGCCATCGCGATCGTCTTCATGCTGCTGGTCGCGACCTTCCGTTCGCTGATCCAGCCGCTGATCCTGCTGGTCTCGATCCCGTTCGCGGCCACGGGCGCGATCGGGCTGCTGATCCTGACCGGTACGCCGATGGGCGTCCCCGCGATGATCGGCATGCTGATGCTGATCGGCATCGTGGTGACCAACGCGATCGTGCTGATCGACCTGATCAACCAGTACCGCGGACAGGGTCTGAGCGTGGTCGAGGCGGTCGTCGAGGGCGGCCGTCACCGGCTCCGCCCGATCCTGATGACGGCCCTGGCGACCATCTTCGCGCTGCTGCCGATGGCGCTGGGCATCACCGGCGAGGGCGGCTTCATCGCCCAGCCGCTCGCGGTCGTGGTGATCGGCGGTCTGGTGACCTCGACGCTGCTGACCCTGCTGCTCGTACCGACGCTGTACGCGATGGTGGAGCTGCGCAAGGAGCGCCGCGCGAAGAAGAAGGCGGCGAAGCGCGGCGGGACCCCGGGGGGCACCCCGGCCGCCGAGCCCGCCCCGGACCCGGAGCCGGCCGGCGTCTGACGTCCGACCGGGTTCGCGAGTACGGACCTCACCGCCCCGGAGCAGGCACTGCTCCGGGGCGGTGCTGTGTTCGAACGCGGTACACGGGCGGGGCGCGGCTCGCATACTGGCGGCATGGAGTTCGTCGTCTTCATGACCCTGCCCGGAGTGGTCCTTCTGCTGACCGCGCTGGCCTTCGCCGACCAGTTGCTGCTGCGGGCCGGACGGGCCGGTGTACTGCCGTGGCGCAACGGCGCGCGTCAGGGACAGGTGTCGGCGACCGGGTTCGAGCAGTTGCACGCGAGCCTGTCGCCGGGAAAACAGACCGAGTTGAAGGAGCGGCGGTCGGCACTGGTGATGCGGGACGACGAGGACGACGGCGCGCCGCCCCACCGCACGACGGTGGACCTGGACGGAGGGACCGCCGTCGTCCGGATCCCCCGGGCCGGCCAGTAGCAGCCGACCGCAGGAGCCGGCCGGTAGCAGCCGTCCGGTAGGAGGTCCGGTAGGAGCGTCCGTGAGAGGGGCGGGGCGTTCGGGCTCGTGCTCGTTACGGCAGGGCCAGCATCCGCTCCAGTGCCAGCTGGGCGAAGTCCGCGGTCTCCTTGTCGACCTGGATGCGGTTGACCTCGTTGCCCTCGGCCAGCGACTCCAGCGTCCAGACGAGATGCGGCAGATCGATACGGTTCATGGTCGAGCAGAAGCAGACGGTCCTGTCGAGGAAGACGATCTCCTTGTCCTCCGCGGCGAAACGGTTCGCCAGCCGCTGGACCAGGTTCAGTTCGGTACCGATCGCCCACTTCGAGCCCGCGGGCGCCGCCTCCAGCGTCTTGATGATGTATTCGGTCGAGCCGACGTAGTCCGCCGCCGACACGACCTCGTGCTTGCACTCGGGGTGCACCAGGACGTTCACCCCCGGGATCCGCTCCCGTACCTCCTGGACCGAGTCCAGCGAGAACCGCCCGTGCACGGAGCAGTGTCCGCGCCACAGGATCATTTTCGCGTCCCGCAGCTCCTCGGTGGTGAGACCGCCGTTCGGCTTGTGCGGGTTGTAGAGGACGCAGTCCTCCAGGGAGAGCCCGAGCTCCCGCACCGCGGTATTGCGCCCGAGATGCTGGTCGGGCAGGAAGAGCACCTTGTCGCCCTGTTCGAAGGCCCAGTCGAGCGCGCGCTCGGCGTTCGAGGACGTGCAGATCGTGCCGCCGTGCTTGCCGGTGAAGGCCTTGATGTCGGCCGAGGAGTTCATGTACGAGACGGGCACGACCCGCTCGGCTATACCCGCCTCGGTCAGTACGTCCCAGCACTCCGCGACCTGCTCGGCCGTGGCCATGTCGGCCATGGAGCAGCCGGCGGCCAGATCCGGCAGGACGACCTTCTGGTCGTCGGAGGTGAGGATGTCCGCCGACTCGGCCATGAAGTGCACACCGCAGAAGACGATGTACTCGGCGCCGGGCCGCGCCGCCGCGTCCCTGGCGAGCTTGAAGGAGTCCCCGGTGACATCCGCGAACTGGATGACCTCGTCGCGCTGGTAGTGGTGGCCGAGGACGAACACCTTGTCGCCGAGCTTCTCCTTGGCCACGCGGGCCCGCTCCACCAGGTCCGGGTCGGACGGGGAGGGCAGATCGCCGGGACACTCCACGCCCCGTTCGCTGCGCGGGTCGGCCTCGCGGCCGAGCAGCAGCAGGGCGAGGGGCGTCGGCTGGACGGCGAGGTCCTGTCGGGTCTGGGCGGTGGTCACGTCACGCACCCTTTCTTCTCTGCGAACGAGTCTTCTCTGCGAACGAGCCTGCGAAGCCTTTTCGTCTATTTGACGTTATCTATCATAACCCGTTTCACGTCACTTTGACGATGGCGATAGCGTCGATGTGACGCATTCCAGGCACGGCCGTCCGCTGACGATTCGCGAGCCGGTGTGCGAGCATGAAGAAGGCAAAAAGACACGCGCGAGGGCCCGGAATGAATCCGCGGCCGAGCCGGTTGCACTGTCGGCAAGCAGTCCGTACAACCCGGGAGAGAAGCAGATGTCCGTATCGGACGACACCACCACCGTGAGCGACGGCATCCTCCTGTCCGACGCCGCCGCGGGCAAGGTCAAGGCCCTGCTGGACCAGGAAGGCCGGGACGACCTCGCACTGCGGGTCGCCGTTCAGCCCGGCGGCTGCTCCGGCCTGCGTTACCAGCTCTTCTTCGACGAGCGCTCGCTCGACGGGGACGTCGTCAAGGAGTTCGGCGGGGTCAAGGTCGTCACCGACCGGATGAGTGCTCCGTACCTCGGCGGCGCCTCCATCGACTTCGTCGACACCATCGAGAAGCAGGGCTTCACGATCGACAACCCGAACGCGACGGGCTCCTGCGCCTGCGGCGACTCCTTCAGCTAGGTCGTCGCGGACAGAGAGACCCAGCGGACAGAGAAAGGCGGCGGTCCCCCCTCGGGCCCGCCGCCTTCCCTGCGCGTACCCGACCGGGCACGCACGTCTCCAGGCTCTGCCGCCGTCCTCAGCCCCGCGGCACCGCCTCGCCCGTCACCGCGTCGACCACCCGGCGCTCGCCCAGCGGCCTCTCCAGCGTCACCTTCGCCGTCTGCGCCTTGGCCATCGCCACACAGACCTGGTCCGGGCCGGACGACGTGTGGGAGATCCGCACCTTCACGGCCGTACCGCTCTCGTCCGCGTGCGCCGTGTACGTACCGCACACGCCGCCCATGAAGCGCAGGGACAGCGTCCGGCCGTCCGCGCCGTACGACATCAGGCCCGGGTCGCCCTGCTTCGGTTCCGGCTCCGGTTTCGATTCCGGCGCGCTCTTCGCCAGGGACTCCGGAGCCACCGCGACCTGGACGAGCGTGTGTGACGGAGCGCCGCCGCCGGGCACCACCTCGAACAGCCAGGCCGGTACGAGCGCGCCGCGCCCCTCCACCGTCCGCAGCGCCAGACCGAAGACCGCCTTGTCGATCTCCACCGGCTCCGCGCCGGCCGCGCCCGACGGCTCGCACCGGGCCGCCGCTGTCCCGTCCTCCAGCGGCATCGCGGTGGCGCAGTCGACGGCCGCGCCAGGGCCGCCCTGCCCGGCGGACGCCTTGTTCAGCTCCTTCAGCGCCTCGTCCGCGCCGATCACCGGATAGGTCTCACCGCGCTCCGGCGCCTTCAACTGGCCGGTGCCGCCGACCACTTGGCCGTCCGCGCCGATCTGGATCCCGGTCGACCAGCCATAGGTGGGCAGCCCGCCGATCACCGGGTCGGCGTTCACCACCCGTACCGCGCCCATCAGTTGAGTGGCGTCGAGGTCCGCGTCGCTCTGGCCCAGCGCCTTGAGCACAGGGGCCGCCGCCTGCTTGGCCGCCGCCTCGCTCACGGCACCGCCCGCGGTGGCGCCCGTACCGTCCACGCCCGTACCGCCCGCACCCGTATCGCCCACGCGCGGGCAGGTCTTGCCCTTGAGGCAGTTGTCACCGCCCGAGGGGCCGAAGCCGTCACCGCCCGCCGCGGGCCCGAAGCGGTCGAAGGTCCAGGTCCCCGGCGCCTGCGTCATGACCCGGAGCAGCGGTCCCGAACCGTCCTTCTCCGTACCGGCCTTCCAGAACGTACCGTCGGAACGCGGGGGGCCGGCCACCCCGAGCGCCTCGGCCAGCCGGGCCACCTGGTCCGCCGTGACCACTCCGCCCGCCCGGTGGACGGAGGCCGTGGCAGGACCGTCGGGCAGTTCGCCCTTGGCGCGGTAGGTGAATCCGCCCGGATCGGGCTCGCCCGGCGCGATACCGAGCGGCGGCGAGATGCGGTCGCCTCCCGGCGTACCGCTCCCGCCGCCCGTGTCGTCCGCGCCGCCGCCGAAGGCACTCGTGGCGAAGTACGCGCCACCGCCTCCGGCGATCAGTACCGCCGCCGCCACCGTGGCGATGAGCGGAGAACGCCGCCGGCGCGGGCGGTCTGTGCTGTTCCCTGGGCGTTCCGTACTGGTCACCGCTGCACTCCTTCGAGCCGTTCCCCCGTATGACATCGGTGGGACGGAAGCGAGGAGCGAGCGGTTCCCCGCTCGGAGCGGTGCGATTCGGTCCATGGGAACCGTACGCACGGTCCGGCTCATGGGGAAAGACCTACTATCGGGTAAAATCTGACCTTAGGTGGGGCGCCCCTCGAACCGGTAGCGTGAACCGTCAACCGTTCTCCTTCATCAGGAGCGTTCACGCCGTGCGAATCGCAGTCACCGGCTCCATCGCCACCGACCATCTGATGACCTTCCCCGGCCGCTTCGCCGACCAGTTGGTCGCCGAACAGCTCCACACGGTCTCCCTCTCCTTCCTCGTCGACAACCTCGAGGTGCGCAGGGGAGGCGTCGGAGCGAACATCTGCTTCGGCATGGGCCAGCTCGGCACCCGTCCTCTTCTGGTCGGCGCGGCCGGCGCGGACTTCGACGAGTACCGCGCCTGGCTCGACCGCCACGGAGTGGACACGGCCTCGGTCCGGATCTCCGAGGTCCTGCACACGGCCCGGTTCGTCTGCACCACGGACGCCGACCACAACCAGATCGGCTCCTTCTACGCGGGCGCGATGAGCGAGGCCCGCCAGATCGAGCTGAAGAAGGTCGCCGACCGGGTCGGCGGACTCGACCTGGTGCTGATCGGCGCGGACGACCCCGAGGGCATGCTGCGCCACACCGAGGAGTGCCGTACCCGCGGGATCCCGTTCGCCGCCGACTTCTCGCAGCAGATCGCCCGTATGGAGGGCGAGGAGATCCGCACGCTGCTCGACGGCGCGACCTATCTCTTCTCCAACGAGTACGAGAAGGGGCTCATCGAGTCCAAGACCGGCTGGAGCGACGCGGAGATCCTCTCCAGGGTCGGCCACCGGGTCACGACCCTCGGCAAGCAGGGCGTCCGTATCGACCGTGTCGGCGAGGAGCCGATCGTCGTCGGCTGCCCGGAGGAAGACACCAAGGCCGACCCGACGGGTGTCGGCGACGCCTTCCGTGCCGGTTTCCTCTCCGGACTCTCCTGGGGCGTCGGGCTGGAGCGCGCGGCCCAGATCGGCTGCATGCTCGCGACGCTCGTCATCGAGACCGTGGGCACGCAGGAGTACACCCTGCGCAGGAACCACTTCATGGAGCGCTTCACCAAGGCGTACGGCCATGACGCGGCGGCCGAGGTCCAGGCCCATCTGCCCGAGACGGCCGCGCCCGAGGCGACGCTCGACTAGACGGGCGCTGCACCTAGACGGACCCTGCACCCGGGCCCGTCCGGCCGGACAGGGCCTACGAAGACTGGCCGGACAAGGCCCTGGCGTGCTACGAGATCCGGCGGACCACATAGGCGACACCGTGGTCCGCCGGCCGCTCCCCGAGATACTCCTGACCGCGCATCTCGCACCACGCGGGAATGTCCAGCCGCGCCGCCTCGTCGTCCGACAGGACGGTCACCGTCCCGCCCACCGGCACCTCGCCGAAGATCTTGGCCAGCTCGATCACCGGGATCGGGCACCGTCTGCCGAGCGCGTCCACGACCCGGCCAGGGCCCGGCGCCGGCGTCCCGCCCGGCCCGGCGGCGGAGACCGGGGCACCGAGCTTCTCGCGTACCCCCGACACCGCCCCGGGCAGCACCTCCAGGAACCGGTCCACCTCGGCCTCCGGTGTACCGAGGGGGAGCGAGACCCGGACGTTCCCCTCCGACAGCACCCCCATCGCCCGCAGCACATGGCTCGGGGTCAGGGTGCTGCTCGTACAGGACGAGCCCGAGGAGACGGAGAAGTCCGCGCGGTCCAGCTCGTGCAGCAGCGCCTCTCCGTCGACATAGAGACAGGAGAAGGTGACGAGATGGGGCAGCCGGTGCTTCGGATCGCCCACCACCTCGACATCCGGCACCAGTTCGGGCACCCGCGCCCTGATCCGGTCCACCAGCGCCCGCAGCCGCGCCGCCTCGTCCACCGCCTCGGCGCGCACCGCCCGCAGTGAGGCCACCGCCGCCACCACGGCCGGGATGTTCTGGAAGCCCGGCACGCGCCCCGACTCCCGTTCGTCGGTGGGTCCTTGAGGGGCGAACCGGACGCCCTTGCGTACGGCGAGCAGCCCGACCCCGGACGGACCGCCCCACTTGTGCGCGCTCGCCGTCAGCAGCGACCAGGCGCCCTCCACCGGGCCCCAGCCCAGCGACTGCGCCGCGTCCACCAGCAGCGGGACGCCCCGGCTCCGGCAGGCCTCGGCGACCGCGGCCACCGGCTGCTCCGTCCCCACCTCGTGGTTGGCGGACTGGAGACAGGCCAGCGCGGTGTCCTCGCGCAGGGCCCCGGCGTACTCCTCCGGTGCCACCGCTCCGTAACGGTCCACCGGCACCTCGGTCACCGTGCCGCCCGTCGCCGCCTCATGGGCCGACGCGGCGTGCAGCACCGAGGAGTGCTCCACCGAGGAGACCACGAGACGCTGCCCGGTCCGCCGCCGGCCCGAGAGCGCGCCGGACATTCCGGAATGCACCGCGTACGTTCCCGAAGGGGTGAAGGCCAGCTCGTCGGGACGGCAGCCGACCGCCTCCGCGGCGGCCTCCCGCGCCGCGTTCAGCAGCATCACGGCCCGCCGCCCCTCGCGGTAGAGCCGGGCGGGGTCCGCCCACCCCTCGTCGAGGGAGGCCTGGAGGGCCTGCCGGGCGACGGGATGCAGTGGAGCGGAGGAAGCGACGTCGAAGTAGGGCACACCGCCACGCTAATACTTCCTCCCTGCGCCCGGTCGGCCCGGCGGAAGCGGCGGCGCGCGGAGGGGCAGAGGCGGACCGAAGATGTCCCGAAAGCGGCCGGGAAGCGGTCGGAAGACGGTCCGGAGGCGGTCCGGAAGGGGGCCGGAGGTGGGCATTCCACCCCTTCGGGGTGCGGGGCGGCGCGTTGGGCACCCTCCCCGCACGGCCCCAAAACGAGTCCAGTAGGGTTTGGTCCGCATAAACATCCAAACCCCTGCCCGCGTCAGGGCCGGCGACCGACCAGCGAGACGGCCGCGGCCGGCCGCGCGGGCGAGACTCTCGGGAAGGCGCTACGTGAGTCCCAACGGCTCCGACCGCTCGTCGCGGCGCCCGATGCGGCGGAAGCTGCCGCAGGTGCTGACTGCGGGCCTGATCCTCGCGACCGCCACCGGTTGCACATACAAGGACTTCCCCCGCCTCGGAATGCCCACCCCAGTGACGGAAGAGGCTCCCCGGATCCTCTCCCTCTGGCAGGGCTCGTGGGCGGCAGCGCTCGTCACGGGCATCCTGGTATGGGGTCTGATCCTGTGGAGCGTCATCTTCCACCGGCGCAGCCGCACCAAGGTGGAAGTCCCTCCGCAGACCCGGTACAACATGCCCATCGAGGCGCTGTACACCGTGGTCCCGCTCATCATCGTCTCGGTGCTCTTCTACTTCACCGCACGTGACGAGTCGAAGCTCCTCTCCCTCTCCGAGAAGCCGGCCCACACCGTGAACGTGGTCGGCTACCAGTGGAGCTGGGGCTTCAACTACATCGAGAACGTGGACGGCAACCCGTCGACGGGCAACACGGTTCCCAAGGAACTCGACGCCATTCCCAACCGGTTCACGGAGCAGTTCCCCAAGGGTGCCGAGGGCGTCTACGACGCCGGTGTCCCGGGTCAGCGCAACCCCCAGACCGGCAACCCGGGTCCGACCCTGTGGCTGCCCAAGGGGGAGAAGGTCCGGTTCATCCTGACATCGCGTGATGTCATCCACTCCTTCTGGGTGGTGCCGTTCCTGATGAAGCAGGACGTCATCCCGGGGCACACCAACTCCTTCGAGGTGACCCCCAACCAGGAGGGCACCTTCCTGGGCAAGTGCGCCGAGCTGTGCGGCGTCGACCACTCGCGGATGCTCTTCAACGTCAAGGTGGTCTCTCCGGAGCGCTACCAGAAGCACCTGGAAGAGCTGGCCGAGAAGGGCCAGAACGGCTACATCCCGTCTGGCATCGCACAGACGGATCCGGCCAAGAACGCGGAGACGAACAAACTGTGAGCATCCTCAACGAACCCCAGGGTGCCGCCGCAGCAGCAGAGGACTCGTACGAGGACGAGCTGCCGGTACGGCGCAAGCAGCCGGGCAATGTCGTCGTGAAGTGGCTGACCACCACCGATCACAAGACGATCGGCACGATGTACCTGGTCACGTCGTTCGTGTTCTTCTGCATCGGCGGTCTGATGGCGCTCTTCATGCGCGCCGAGCTGGCCCGTCCCGGCACGCAGATCATGTCGAACGAACAGTTCAACCAGGCGTTCACGATGCACGGCACGATCATGCTGCTGATGTTCGCGACGCCGCTGTTCGCGGGATTCGCCAACTGGATCATGCCGCTCCAGATCGGCGCGCCCGATGTGGCGTTCCCGCGCCTGAACATGTTCGCGTACTGGCTGTACCTCTTCGGCTCGATCATGGCCGTCAGCGGCTTCCTCACCCCGCAGGGTGCCGCCGACTTCGGCTGGTTCGCCTACTCCCCGCTGTCGGACGCGGTCCGTTCACCGGGTGTCGGCGCCGATCTGTGGATCATGGGTCTGGCCTTCTCCGGCTTCGGCACGATCCTCGGCTCGGTCAACTTCATCACCACGATCATCTGCATGCGCGCCCCCGGCATGACGATGTTCCGTATGCCGATCTTCACCTGGAACGTGCTGCTGACCGGTGTGCTGGTCCTGCTGGCCTTCCCCGTGCTGGCCGCCGCGCTCTTCGCCCTGGAGGCGGACCGTAAGTTCGGCGCGCACATCTTCGACTCGGCCAACGGCGGAGCACTGCTCTGGCAACACCTCTTCTGGTTCTTCGGCCATCCAGAGGTGTACATCATCGCCTTGCCGTTCTTCGGCATCGTCTCCGAAGTGATCCCGGTCTTCAGCCGCAAGCCGATGTTCGGCTACATCGGTCTGATCGGCGCGACCATCGCGATCGCGGGTCTCTCCGTGACGGTGTGGGCGCACCACATGTATGTGACCGGCGGTGTGCTGCTGCCGTTCTTCTCGTTCATGACCTTCCTGATCGCGGTACCGACCGGGGTGAAGTTCTTCAACTGGATCGGCACCATGTGGAAGGGCTCCCTGTCCTTCGAGACACCGATGCTCTGGACGATCGGCTTCCTGGTCACCTTCACCTTCGGTGGTCTGACCGGTGTGATCCTGGCGTCGCCGCCGATGGACTTCCATGTCTCCGACTCGTACTTCGTGGTCGCGCACTTCCACTACGTCGTCTTCGGCACCGTGGTGTTCGCGATGTTCGCCGGATTCCACTTCTGGTGGCCGAAGTTCACCGGCAAGATGCTCGACGAGCGGCTCGGGAAGATCACCTTCTGGACGCTCTTCATCGGATTCCACGGCACCTTCCTCGTCCAGCACTGGCTGGGTGCCGAGGGAATGCCGCGCCGGTACGCGGACTATCTCGCCTCCGACGGATTCACCGCGCTGAACACCATCTCCACGATCAGCTCGTTCGTTCTCGGTCTGTCGATCCTGCCGTTCCTGTACAACGTCTGGAAGACCGCCAAGTACGGCAAGAAGGTCGAGGTCGACGACCCGTGGGGCTATGGGCGTTCGCTCGAATGGGCGACTTCCTGCCCGCCGCCGCGGCATAACTTCCTCACTCTGCCGAGAATCCGTTCGGAATCCCCGGCATTCGATCTGCACCACCCGGAGATCGCCGCGCTCGAACAGCTCGAGAACATCGGGCACGGTTCGGAGCCCGTCCTCGCCGGTGGCAAGGAGGCCGGGAAGTGAAGATCCAAGGCAAGATGTTCCTCTGGCTGAGCGTCTTCATCCTCGCCGCCGCCGTGCTGTACGGCGTGTGGTCGAAGGAGCCGGCCGGTACGACCGCGCTGTTCCTGGCCTTCGGCCTGAGCGTCATGATCGGCTTCTATCTGGCCTTCACCGCCCGCCGGGTGGACGCGATGGCCCAGGACAACAAGGAAGCCGATGTCTCGGACGAGGCCGGTGAGGTGGGGTTCTTCGCCCCGCACAGCTGGCAGCCGTTCTCGCTCGCCATCGGCGGCGCGCTGGCCTTCCTCGGGATCGCGATCGGCTGGTGGCTGCTGTACTTCTCGCTGCCGCTGATCCTGATCGGCCTGTGGGGCTGGGTCTTCGAGTTCTACCGGGGCGAGAACCAGAACCAGTAGAACGGTTCGCAGCGCTCCCCGGGGGCCCGCCGTACTCGAACGGAGTATGGCGGGCCCCCGTTTGTACCCTCTCGTCGCGCGCTGAGCGGAAAGATCTTCCTACCGTGTGCTCATGAACCACACGCCACGTCTGCGCGCCGTCCTCACCTGCACTCTGCTGGTCGTGTCCCTCGGGGCGAGCGCCAGCGCGTGCAGCAGTGACGACGGGCCGCACCCGCTCTCCGGGAAGCCGCGTGAAGCCGCCCCGGGGAAGATCGTCTTCAGTACGCCCGCGGGCGCCACCAAGGTCGATCCCAACAAGCCCCTCCAGGTGACCGCCAAGGGTGAGCGGATCACGGACGTCAACGCCGTCGACAAGGCCGGCCACTATCTGGCGGGTGAACTCACCGCCGACGGGCTGCGCTGGCACTCCACGGCACCACTGGCGGCCGGCTCCCAGTACACCGTCAAGGTCGCCACCGAGGACAAGAAGGGCAAGCCGGGCTCGCGGACGCTCACCTTCGAGACCCTGCCCGCCAAGCGGACCCTCACGGTCGAATTCGGGCCCGACGCGGGTGAGTACGGTGTCGGCCAGCCCATCACCGCCACGCTCAGCCAGCCGATCACGGACAAGAAGGCGAGGGATGTGATCGAACGGTCGCTGAAGGTCCGTGCCACCCCCGCGGCGGAGGAGGGCGCCTGGCACTGGGTGGACGACGAGGAGCTGCACTACCGGCCCAAGGAGTACTGGCCCGCGAACGGGAAGGTCACCGCCTACAGCACCCTCCAGGGGGTGAAGATCACCGACAAGGTGTACGGCGGCGCCGTCAAACCGCTCAAGCTGACCACCGGCGACCGCGTCGAGGCCATCGTCGACGCCAGCTCCCACTACATGACCCTGTTCCGCAACGGGGAAGAGGTCACCAGCATCCCGGTGACCACCGGCAAGCCCGGCTTCTCCACCCGTAACGGCATCAAGGTCATCCTGGGCAAGGAGTACTTCGTACGGATGCGCGGTACGAGCGTCGGCATCGGCGGCGGTGAGGGCTACGACCTCCCCGTGTACTGGGCGACCCGGGTCACCTGGAGCGGTGAGTACGTGCACGCCGCGCCCTGGTCCGTGGGCTCGCAGGGATCCGCGAACGTCAGCCACGGCTGTGTCGGTATGTCCACCGCCAACGCGGCCTGGTTCTTCGAGAACGTGCAGGAGGGCGATCTCGTCCAGGTGATCAACAGCGCCGGCGACTACATGGAGGACTTCGGCAACGGTTTCGGCGACTGGAACGTGGACTGGGAGGACTGGCGCGAGGGCAGCGTCCTGCTGGCCGGGACGAGGGAGGGCACCAGCCCCGCCGACCCGGCCCGCCTCCGCCCCCTGGTCTGAAACACGGTCCGGCGGCCGATCGGACAGACGGCCGGACGGCCTTCGGCGGACATCAGGTCCTGCCGCCCCTCACAGGCGGCAGGACCTGGTCCGTTCCGGGCCTGAGAACCTAAGCGGTGATGGCGAGACGGTGGCGTAGCAGGGCGGCCAGGGCGTCCGCGAAGCCGACCGGTTCGACCGGCAGGGTCACCGCCGCGTCCGCGCGGCTCCAGGTGGCCAGCCAGGCGTCCTGCGGGCGCCCCATGAGCAGCAGCACGGGCGGGCAGTTGAAGATCTCGTCCTTGATCTGCCGGCAGACGCCCATCCCGCCCGCGGGGACCGTCTCGCCGTCCAGTACGCAGACGTCGATCCCGCCCCGGTCGAGCTGCTTCAGCAGGGCGGGCAGGGTCGCGCACTCCAGGAACTCGACGGGCGGTACGTCGGCGGCCGGCCGGCGTCCCGCTGCCAGCCGGACCTGCTCGCGGGTGTTCGCGTCGTCGCTGTAGACCAGCACCGTGGCGGTCGGCTGCATTGTTCCTCCGTGACATCAGTGTCTGCGAGGGCTCCAGGGCTCCGTCGCCCTGAACCGATGCGCGGATGCTACTCCGTCGGGGACCGAGTCAGCACGGGTACGTACGTCGTTCGCCGACCCGTTCGAGCTGGGCACACTCCACGGACACACCGAACGGCACCCCCCGGAGTCAGGGCGGGATAAGCGACCGACATAATGTCGGTCGTGGCGACAGCAACGACAGTAGAAACCGGGCACGCGCACCCGTCGGTCAACCGGCCGAACCTCACCAGCGTCGGAACCATTATTTGGCTGAGTTCCGAGCTGATGTTCTTCGCGGCCCTCTTCGCGATGTACTTCACCCTGCGATCGGTGATGGGCGCGGCGCACTGGAAGGAGATGGCGTCGTACCTGAACATCCCGTTCTCGGCGACGAACACCACGATCCTGGTGCTCTCCTCCCTCACCTGCCAGCTCGGCGTCTTCGCCGCGGAGCGCGGGGATGTGAAGAAGCTCCGCTCCTGGTTCGCGATCACGTTCGTGATGGGTGCGATCTTCATCGGCGGTCAGGTCTTCGAGTACACCGAGCTTCTGAAGAAGGACGGCCTCTCGCTGTCCTCCGACCCGTACGGCTCGGTGTTCTATCTGACGACCGGCTTCCACGGGCTGCACGTGACGGGAGGTCTGATCGCGTTCCTGCTGGTTCTGGGCAGGACCTACGCGGCCAAGAGGTTCACCCACGAGCAGGCAACCGCCGCCATCGTCGTGTCCTATTACTGGCACTTCGTCGATGTCGTCTGGATCGGCCTCTTCGCCACGATCTACTTGATCAAGTAGCCGGGTCCCGCGCCCGAAGCGCACACAATCCAGAAACACCGACGCAGAAGATCCTGACACCGGGGTAATCCGTGAAAAAGCTCTCCGCACGACGACGCCATCCGCTGGCGGCGGTCGTCGTCCTACTCCTCGCGCTGGCGGCCACCGGGGGGCTGTACGCCGCGTTCGCGCCCGCGGGCAAGGCACAGGCTGACGAGACCTCCCAGTCCCTCGCCATCGAGGAGGGCAAGAAGCTCTACTCCGTCGGCTGCGCAAGCTGCCACGGAACCGGCGGTCAGGGCAGCAGCGACGGCCCGCCCCTGGTCGGCGTCGGCTCCGCCGCCGTGGACTTCCAGGTCGGCACCGGCCGTATGCCCGCGCAGCAGCCCGGCGTGCAGGTGCCGAAGAAGAAGGTCATCTACTCGCAGGCCGAGATCGACCAGCTCGCCGCGTACATCGCGTCCCTCGGCGCCGGTCCGATCATCCCGACCGGGAACCAGTACGACCCCGCCGGCGCGGATGTCGCCAGGGGCGGCGATCTCTTCCGCACCAACTGCACCCAGTGCCACAACTTCACCGGCGAGGGTGGCGCACTGACGAACGGCAAGAGCGCACCGAATCTTGAGGGTGTGAGCCCGAAGCACATCTACGAGGCCATGCAGACCGGCCCGCAGAACATGCCTTCGTTCCCCGACTCGACGATGCCGGAGCAGCAGAAGAAGGACATCATCGCGTACATCCAGGCGGTGAACGGAGAGAAGTCCGCGAGCCCCGGCGGTCTGAAGCTGGGTGGCCTCGGCCCCGTCAGCGAAGGTCTCTTCGGCTGGATCGTCGGTCTGGGTGTTCTGATCGCAGCCGCCGTCTGGGTCGCGGCCCACACCGCTAAGGCCAAGAAGTCATGAGTAGCCAAGAAGAGTTTCCAGAGAAGAACCTGCCGAGCGAGCAGGGCGACGCGCACGGCGCGGTCGAGCGTGCGAACGACCCGTTCGCCGACCCGGGACTGCCGGCCCACCGGCCCCGTATACAGGACATCGACGAGCGGGCCGCCAAGCGGTCCGAGCGTACGGTCGCGCTGCTGTTCCTGCTGTCGATGGTGGCGACCGTCGCGTTCATCGCCTCGTTCGTGGCGTTCCCGGTCAGCAAGATCGTCTATATCTTCCCGCTGGGCCATGTCAGCATCCTGCACTTCTCGCTGGGTGTGACCCTCGGCATCGCCCTGTTCTGCATCGGCGCGGGCGCGGTCCACTGGGCCCGGACACTGATGTCGGACGTGGAGGTGGCGGACGACCGCCATCCGATCGAGGCGCCGCCCGAGGTCAAGGCGAAGGTCCTGTCGGACTTCGCGGCCGGTGCGGCGGAGTCCGGCTTCGGCCGGCGCAAGCTGATCCGCAACACGATGTTCGGTGCGATGGCGCTGGTGCCGCTCGCCGGTGTGGTGCTGCTGCGCGACCTCGGTCCGCTGCCCGAGAAGAAGCTCCGCTCGACGCTGTGGGCCAAGGGCAAGCAGCTCATCAACATGAACACCAATCAGCCGCTGCGTCCCGAGGACGTGGTGGTGGGCTCGCTCACCTTCGCCATGCCGGAGGGCCTGGAGGAGCACAGCGAGGACTTCCAGAAGCAGATCGCCAAGGCGGCCCTGATGATCGTCCGGATCCAGCCGGACGAGATCAAGGACAAGCGTGAACTCGACTGGTCCCACCAGGGGATCGTGGCGTTCTCCAAGATCTGCACCCATGTCGGCTGCCCGATCAGCCTGTACGAGCAGCAGACGCACCATGTGCTCTGCCCGTGCCACCAGTCCACCTTCGACCTCTCCGACGGCGCCCGCGTCATCTTCGGCCCGGCCGGTCACCCCCTTCCGCAGCTGCGGATCGGTGTGAACGCGGAGGGCAACCTCGAGGCGCTCGGCGACTTCGACGAGCCCGTCGGTCCTGCCTTCTGGGAGCGCGGATGAGTACCAGCACTGCTACGGACGACAAGAACCGCCAGGCTCCCGCGGGTGAGCGGGTCGCCGACTGGGCGGACGGCCGGCTGGGGATCTACTCCCTGGCCAAGGCCAATATGCGGAAGATCTTCCCGGACCACTGGTCCTTCATGCTCGGCGAGATCTGCCTCTACAGCTTCATCATCATCATCCTCACGGGTGTGTATCTGACCCTGTTCTTCCACCCCTCGATGAACGAGGTGGTGTACCACGGCAGTTACGTCCCGCTCCAGGGCGTGACGATGTCGGAGGCGTACGCCTCGACGGTGGACATCAGCTTCGACGTCCGCGGCGGTCTGCTGATCCGGCAGATCCACCACTGGGCCGCGCTGATCTTCCTCGCGGGCATGCTCGTCCACATGATGCGCGTGTTCTTCACGGGCGCGTTCCGCAAGCCGCGTGAGATCAACTGGCTGTTCGGCTTCCTGCTGTTCGTCCTGGGCATGTTCACCGGGTTCACCGGCTACTCGCTCCCGGACGACCTGCTGTCCGGCACCGGTGTCCGCTTCATGCAGGGCGCGATCCTGTCGGTGCCGGTCGTCGGCACGTATCTCTCGATGTTCCTGTTCGGCGGGGAGTTCCCCGGCGGCGACTTCGTGGCCCGGTTCTACTCGGTCCACATCCTGCTGCTGCCCGGCATAATGCTGGGACTGATCGTGGCCCATCTGATCCTGGTCTTCTACCACAAGCACACCCAGTTCGCAGGCCCCGGCCGTACGAACAAGAACGTCGTGGGCATGCCGCTGCTGCCGATCTACATGGCCAAGGCCGGAGGCTTCTTCTTCCTGGTCTTCGGGCTCATCACGATCGTCTCCGCCATCGCCACGATCAACCCGATCTGGGCGCTGGGTCCCTACCGCCCCGACCAGGTCTCCACCGGAGCCCAGCCCGACTGGTACATGGGCTTCTCCGAGGGACTCATCCGGGTCATGCCCGGCTGGGAGATCAACTTCCTGGGACACACCCTGGTGCTGGGTGTCTTCATCCCGCTGGTGATCTTCCCGCTGGTGCTGGTCGCGATCGCGGTCTACCCGTTCATCGAGGGCTGGGTCACCCGCGACAACCGCGAGCACCACATCCTGGACCGCCCGCGCAACGCGCCGACCCGTACGGCGTTCGGTGTGGCCTGGCTGACGTGGTACTTCATCCTGCTTGTCGGCGGCGGCAACGACCTGTGGGCGACGCACTTCCATCTGTCGATCAACGCGATCACCTGGTTCGTGCGGGTCTTCTTCTTCGTCGGACCGGTCGTCGCCTTCGTCGTCACCAAGCGGATCTGTCTGGGCCTCCAGCGCCGCGACGCGGAGAAGGTGCTGCACGGACGCGAGTCCGGTGTCATCAAGCGGCTGCCGCACGGTGAGTTCATCGAGGTGCACACCCCGCTGGACCAGTCCGATCTGCACAAGCTGACCGCCCACGACCAGCACAAGCCGGCCGAGATCGGCCCGGAGGTCGACGAGAACGGCGTACGGCGCAAGGTCGGCCCTGCCGAGAAGCTCCGGGTGAAGCTGAGCAAGGGCTACTACGGCGAGGGCAACCAGATCCCCAAGCCGACGGCCGAGGAGTACAACGAGATCGCCGCCGCGCACGGCCATGGGCACGAGGAGATCACCAGCGGCCACAGCAAGCACTGATCCACCGGTTCGCCACCACCGAGGGCCCCGGCCCGGTCTCCCCGCGAGGGGGACCGGCCGGGGCCCTCGGCGTGGGGCCGTCCGTACTCCGGGCATCCGTCCTGCCGGCCGGGCGTACGCCGATAGGCTGGTGGCGCGGGCCTCGTACGGTCCGCACACCCGTCCCGGAACCCACCAGGAGCGAGCATGAGCGCTGTGACCCCCGTCGGAGGCGACACCGTGGCGGACCGCACCTGGCCGGGCGTGCTGAACCCGCTGCTGCGCGGCGAGAGTCTGGGCACGGAGGACACGGCGTGGGCCATGGACCGCATCATGAGCGGCGAGGCCACCGACGCGCAGATCGCCGGGTTCGCGGTCGCCCTGAGGGCGAAGGGCGAGACGGTCGAGGAGGTCTCCGGCCTGGTGCGCGCCATGTACGCGCACGCCAACACCATCGAGGTGCCGGGCCGTACGGTCGACATCGTCGGCACGGGCGGCGATCTCGCCAAGACGGTCAATATCTCCACCATGGCGGCGATCGTCGTGGCGGGCACCGGCGCCAAGGTCGTCAAGCACGGCAACCGCGCGTCCTCGTCGGCGAGCGGTGCCTCGGACGTACTGGAGAAGCTCGGCGTCAATCTGGAGCTGACCCCCCAGCGGGTGGCCGAGGTCGCCGAGGAAGCGGGCATCACCTTCTGCTTCGCGGTGAAGTTCCATCCCGCGCTGCGGTACGCGGCCAAGGCGCGCAGGGAACTCGGCGCCCAGACCACCTTCAACATCCTCGGCCCGCTCACCAACCCGGCGCGGGTCAGGGCCCAGGCGGTGGGCGTGGCGGATGTACGGATGGCGCCGATCGTCGCGGGTGTGCTCGCCGAGCGCGGAAACTCGTCCCTGGTCTTCCGCGGCGACGACGGCCTGGACGAGCTGACCACCACCGCGACATCACGGGTGTGGGTGGTACGGGACGGCAAGGTCACCGAGGAGGCCTTCGACCCGCGGGACGTGGGCCTGGAACTGGTCCCGGTCGAGGCGCTGCGCGGCGCGGACGCCTCGTACAACGCCGATGTGGCCCGCCGGCTGCTGGCCGGCGAGACCGGCCCCGTACGCGACGCGGTGCTGCTCAACTCGGCGGCGGCGCTGGTGGCCCTGGACCCGACGGGCGACTCCCTGGACCTCCAGCTCGCGGCGGGGATCGCGCGGGCGGCTGAGTCGGTCGACTCGGGCGCGGCGGGGCGCACGCTGGAACGCTGGGTGGCGGCGAGCCACCGCGGCGCGTAGCGCGGTACCGGTCACCGGGTGCCGGGCGCACCGACCCGGGTACGGGGGCGGCGCGCCCCGCACACGTCCCGCCCCGCACACACGTCCCGTATCGCGGACACCCGTTGGGGCGCGCGGCACCCTGTGCCATAATCTTGGACCAGGTCATGAGTGACAGCGATTAAGGCCCCGGCTCGCTGTCCGGCAACCCTCCGTCCGTGGCGGGGTGCCCCGGGTGAAGACCAGGCCGTGGGCAGCGAGGTCCGCGGCAAGCGCGGACCCCTTGCACCTTGGGGTCCTGGTCCTCAAGGGAGCAGTCTCGTGAGCAAGCGAATGTGCTAGGGCCTGTCCGACAGGCCCCAGGGGTTTTTCGGCCCCTTCTTCAGTACGCCTCCATGCGTCGAGGCACCCCCCGTCACCGCCTCCGCGGCTCCGTCGAGCCGTGGTGCCGCCGTGCGGGTTCCTGAAAGCCGTTCCGACTTGTCCTGCCGGGAGATATCGCCATGTCCGCATACCTGAACGCCGCCGCCGCGACCACCGACACCGCGACCACCGCCGCCGCGACCACCGGTACCGACCCGCTGCCGGTCCTCGGGCGTGATGTCACCGTGCCGCTCGTCACCGGCGGCGAGGTCAGCTACGCCGCGCTCGACTACGCCGCCAGCGCCCCCGCCCTCCAGCGGGTGTGGGACGACGTGGCCGCGTACGCGCCGTACTACGGCAGTGTCCACCGCGGCGCCGGCTATCTCTCGCAGCTCTCCACCGACCTCTTCGAGAACAGCCGCCGCACGGTCGCGGAGTTCCTCGGCTGCCGCCCCGACGACCAGGTCGTCTTCACCCGCTCGACCACCGACTCGCTGAATCTGCTCGCCGCGGTGCTCCCCGCCGACTGCCAGGTGTTCGTCTTCGAGACCGAGCACCATGCCTCGCTGCTGCCCTGGCGCGAGGCTCGTGTCACCTATCTGAACGCCCCCCGTACCCCCGCCGAGGCCGTCGCCACCCTGGAGCGGGCGCTCGCGGAGCGTGACCCCCGGGGTCCGGCGCTGGTCTGTGTGACCGGGGCCTCCAATGTGACCGGCGAGCTGTGGCCCGTACGGGAGCTGGCCGCCGCCGCGCACACGCACGGCGCCCGTATCGTGCTCGACGCCGCGCAGCTCGCCCCGCACCACCCCGTGGACATCGCCGGGCTGGATGTCGACTGGGTCGCGTTCTCCGGGCACAAGCTGTACGCGCCCTTCGGCTCCGGGGTGCTCGCGGGCCGTGCCGACTGGCTCCAGGACGCGGAGCCCTATCTCGCGGGCGGTGGCGCCAGCCGCGCGGTGGCCCGGCGGAGCGACGGCGGGGTCGATGTCGCGTGGCACACCACCGCGGCCCGGCACGAGGCCGGTTCCCCCAATGTCATCGGGGTGTACGCGATCGCCGCCGCCTGCCGGGCGCTCACCGAGGCGGGCTTCGACACCCTCGTCGACCGTGAGCGGCGGCTCGTGGCCCGGGTGCGCGCGGGTCTCGCCGAGGTGCCCGAGGTCAGGGTGCTCTCGCTGTTCGGCGACGACGCCCCGCGCGTCGGTGTCCTGTCCTTCGTGGTTGACGGATGGAACAGCTCGCACTTCGCCGCCGCGCTCTCCGCGGAGTACGGCATCGGCGTACGGGACGGTCTCTTCTGCGCGCACCCGCTGGTGCGGACCCTGCTGGGCACCGACCCGCAGGACCCGGGGGAGTGCGGCGCCCCGGAGGCCGAGCCGGGTGAGCGCTCGCTGAACGCGATCCGGGTCAGCTTCGGCGCCGGCACCCCGGACGAGCACGTGGACCGCTTCGTCCGGGCCGTACGGGAGCTGGTGAGCCAGGGAGCGCGCTGGAACTACCGTACGGAGGACGGCCGTTGCGTCCCGGACCGGGACGGCGCCGCGGCCTGACGCACGGAGCCGCAGGCGGCCTTACGCGTCGAGTCCGATGGCGAAGGCCGCTTCGAGGTCGTGCTGTGAGTACGTACGGAACGCCACATGCGTGTCCGTGGCCTCGACGCCCTCGATCTTGCTGATCCGGCCGGGGATCACATCCGCCAGATCGTCGTGCTTGGCCACCCGCACCATGGCGATCAGGTCGTACGTACCGGTCACCGAGAAGACCTCGCTGACGCTGTCCAGCGCGGCGATCGACTCCGCGATCTCGGGGATCCGGGCCACGCTGGTCTTGATGAGCACGATCGCGGTGATCACGGTTGACGTTCTCCCTCGGTGGCCGCGGTTTGGTCTCCCACTCTATCGGTACGCCAGTACCGCCCCCAGGCGTAGAGAAACCCGGTGGCGAAGCCCACGAGATGCGCGAGATAGGCCACGCCGGGACCCGAGCCCGCGCCGCGCGCCGCCAGCCACTGGATCGCGAACCAGAAGATCAGCACGATCCAGGCGGGGAAGCGCAGCGGCAGGAAGAACAGGAACGGGAAGAGGCTGGTGACCCGGGCCTTCGGGAAGAGATAGAGAAAGGCGCCGAGCACCCCCGAGATCGCGCCCGAGGCCCCCACCAGCGTCTGGTCCGAGGCCGCGTTCACCATGGCGTACGTGAGCAGTGCGAAACAGCCGACGGTCAGATAGAAGAACAGGAAGTGCGCCCGGCCCAGCCGTTCCTCCGCCATCGCGCCGAAGACGAACAGAAACAGTATGTTCCCCAGCAGATGCAGCCAGCTTCCATGGACGAAGAGCGCGGTCAGCGGGGTGAACAGGGCGCGTGGGGAACCGCTCAGCAGCTCGACCGGGATGACGCCCCACCGTTCGAAATACAGGCTCTGCGCGTCGAGGAGCGCCTCGCCTCTGCCGTACGCCGGGTTGAACCCCGACGACGGACTGAACAGGAATGCCAGACAGCAGAGGCCGATCAGCGTGTGGGTCACCACCGGTCCGCCGGCCGTCGTCCGCGACGTATTCACCGACAGAGCATGGCTTACCGGGAGTGAAGGGTACAGAGTGCCTCGCCGCTCCCTGGGGTGGCCCGGAGGCCGTAGGGTTGCAAGGAGTACATCCGCTGTTCGACGGCGCGCCGCGGGCGACGGCGGCAGGGACGACGAAAGAGGACGCATGATGACGACGGTTCCCCAGCCGACGGCCGCCACCCGGTGGCGCTGCACACTGTGCGGCAATCTCACGCGTTTCGACGTGACGCGATCGTCGAAGGCCGTCGAGTACGTCCATCTGGACCTGGCAGGGGAACCGAGGGTCGAGGAGCGCGAGGTGGTCAGTGAGACCATCGAGTCGGTGCGCTGCCGTTGGTGCAACGCGGTGGATCAGATCGAGCTGGTGGACAGGCCGGGCGCCGGTTCCTGAGGGAGCCGCCCGAAAGGGTATGGGGTGACGGATGTGGAGCAGGCCGCAAGCGGTGCTGAGCCGGCCGGCGCGGCCGGCGGTGACGCCGCGGAGGCGCTGGACCGCCCGCTCCCGGACGGGGTACGACGCAGGGTCATCGCGCTGGTCTCGGACGCCTTCGGCGGTCTGACCGTCACCGAACTCCCCGCGCAGCTGCGCCAGTACGCCCGGTTCACGCCCAACAGACGGGCCAAGTTCGCCGGTAACGCGATGGCGGCCGCCCTGGAGAGCGATCCGCTGTTCCGGCAGCGGATCGGTGAGCGCATCAGCCACTCCCAGCCGGAGCTGGCCGGGGCCCTGGAGTCGGGGTCGCCGCCGGCGGCCGCGGATCCCGTCGACGTGGCCGCGGCCGCGTATGTGCTCAGGCCCCCCGGATGGGTGAAGTTGGTGGCCGCCGCGGGCGAGGAGGCCCAGCGTGCGGACGCCGAGCGCGCCGACGAGGAGGCCCGGCGCGAACTGGAGCGGCTGCGTGAGGAACTGGCCGTGGCCAGGGCGCTGACGAAGAGCGAGACCGAGCGGCTGCGTACGGAACTGGAGTCGGCCCGCAAGGAGGCCGAGTCGCTCCATCGCAAACTGCGCAGTGCCCAGAGCGATGTGAAGCGGGGCGAGGCCGCTCTGCGCCGGGTGCACGCGGAGACCGAGGCGGTCAGGGCCGAGGCCGCCGCCGCGGTGTCGGCCGCGGAGAGCGAGACCCGCCGGATCAAGGCGCGGCTCGGTGAGGCCGAGTCGGCGGTCGAGGCGAGCCGCAGGGCCGCCCGCGAGGGGCGCTCGGTGGAGGACATGCGGCTGCGGCTGCTGCTGGACACCGTGCTGGAATCGGCCCAGGGGCTACGGCGCGAACTGGCGCTGCCGCCCGCCACGGTCCGGCCCGGCGATACGGTCGACGCGGTCGAGCCCGGCCGGATGTCGCCCAAGGACGTGGCGGCCCGCGCGCTCTCCGAGACCGATCCCGCTCTGCTCGACCAGTTGCTCGCGCTGCCGCAGTCCCATCTCATCGTGGACGGCTACAACGTCACCAAGACCGGCTATCCGACGATGCCGTTGGAGAAGCAGCGGCTGCGGCTGCTGGGCGGGCTCGCCATGCTCGCGGCGCAGTCGGGCGCGGAGATGACCTGTGTCTTCGACGGCGCTGAGCTGGCGGCGCCCGTGCTGCTCGCCCCGCCGCGCGGGGTGCGGGTGCTGTTCTCCAAACCGGGTGTGACCGCGGACGAGTTGATCCGTCAGCTCGTCAGGGCGGAGCCGCCGGGGCGGCCGCTGGTGGTGGTCTCCACCGACCGTGAGGTCGCGGACGGAGTGGCTCAGGCCGGCGCCAGACCCGTCGCGTCCGCCTTGTTGCTGAAGCGGCTTTCGCGCATCTAGTCAACTTGTGGGATCAATGCCCGAATTGATGGCTTCTTGCTGGAACGCAGCGTTAAATGCCCATCGCTGTCTGTGTGGCATCTGTAAATAATGCGCGTCCTGACAGAGATTTTCCCTGTCAGGATTTGAACTGATCACAAGAAGGTCACTATGGTCAGGCGTCGAACCTTCGCGCGGTTGATCACCCACCCGGGGTGACAGCGAAGGAACCGCCGATTTCATACAGTTCGGCCCAGCTGGCAGGGGTGTGGGACGTATGGAGCCGGGGCCCTGTGTCCCCCATGGCCCGGTAGGCGGCTGAGGAAGAAGGAGCTCGCCTCCGTGGCGTCCCACCGTCGTCCCAAGCAGCCGAGCCGCGCCCGTGTGACCGTGCTCACCGCGACCGCTGCCGCCGCCGTCGCCCTGACCGCTCAGGCCGCTCAGGCCGCCCCGCAGCCGAGCAAGAGCGACGTCAAGGAGAAGGTCGACAAGCTTTACGAGGACGCCGAGAAGGCCACCGAGAAGTACAAGGGCGTGGAGGAGCAGCAGACCAAGCTGGAGAAGGAGGTCGACGCCCTCCAGGACAAGGTCGCCCGCGGTCAGGACGAGCTGAACGACCTCCGCGACAGCCTCGGTTCGATGGCCAGCGCCCAGTACCGCACCGGCGGTATCGACCCCGCCGTGCAGCTCTTCCTCTCCTCCGACCCGGACAGCTATCTGGAGAAGGCGTCCACGCTCGACCAGGTCAGCGCCCAGCAGGCCGAGTCGCTCCAGCAGATCCAGGAGAAGCAGCGCCTTCTGGCGCAGCAGCGCCAGGAAGCGCAGACCAAGGTCCAGGACCTCGACGAGACCCGCAAGGAACTGCGCGCGAAGAAGGACCAGGTCCGCAAGAAGCTCGCCGAGACGCAGAAGCTGCTCAACACGCTCACCGCCCAGGAGCGCGCTTCGATCGCCGAGGACGAGTCCCGCGCCAACCGCGCCAGCTCCCGCGCGGACCTCGGCAATGCGGTGCCCGCCTCGCAGCGCGCGTCGGCCGCGTTCGCCGCCGCCCAGGGCAAGATCGGCACGCCGTACGTCTACGGCGCCTCCGGCCCCAGCTCCTTCGACTGCTCCGGGCTCACCTCATGGGCGTACGCCCAGGCCGGTGTCTCCATACCCCGCACCTCCGAGGCCCAGGCCAACGCTGGTACGCGGCTGGGCATGAGCCAGCTCCAGCAGGGCGACCTGGTCATCTTCTACGGCGACCTGCACCACGTCGGCTTCTACGCGGGCAACGGCCAGGTGCTGCACGCCCCCAAGCCGGGTGCCAGCGTGCGCTACGAGTCGATCAACAACATGCCGTTCCAGTTCGGCGTACGTATCTGAGGTTCCGCGCCCGGGAATTCCGTTCCGAGGCTCCGCCGCACTCCCTTCCCGCCGGATCCCGGACACCATGCCCGCCCATTCGGGCGAATTCCCGCACCTCCCGCTGACACCGCGCCCCGCCGATGACCTGTGGTCTACGGCGGGGCGTCACTTTGTGTGCGCGGGGCGGTCGTTGGCCGCTCCGTGATCGCCCCGCTACTGTCTGCTCCCGCGGCTCAGGCCAGTGGTCCGCCCGTCGGGCGGCCGGGGGCCGCGTCAGTGCGTTCAGCGGAAGGAAGTGCGGCCTCCTGTGGTGTCCCATCGCCGTCCCTCACACTCCGGCCCCCTGGTTTACCGCGGTGGCGCGGCCGTGGCCCTGTCCGCCGCGGCGGCCACGGCGGCCGCGGCCCTCGGAGCGGTCCCGGCGGGCGCCGACCCGCGGCAGTCGCCCGAGGCGACCCGGGCCACGGTCGACCGGCTCTACGAACAGGCCGAGAAGGCGACCGAGCAGTACAACAAGGCGACCGAGCGGGTGGACCGGCTGCGCGCGCTGGTGGACCGGGCGCAGGACAGCGCGGCGCGCGGCCAGGAGAGCGTCAACCGGATGCGCGGAGCGCTCGGTTCGGTCGCCGGCGCCCAGTACCGCTCCGGCGGGATCGATCCCGCCCTCGCCCTGCTGCTCTCCTCCGACCCCGACAGCTATCTCGACAAGGCCTCCGTACTGGACCGGGTCGGCGAACGCCAGTCCGGTGCGCTGAGAGAACTCAAGCAGGCCCAGCGGAGGCTGGGACAGGTACGTATGGAAGCCGCCCGCGATCTCACCGAGCTGGAGCGCAGCAGGGCCGTCGTCGCCCGGCACAAGCGCACCGTCGAGGGGAAGCTCGCGCAGGCACGGCGGCTGCTGAACTCCCTGCCCGCGGCCGACCGGGAGTCCTACGACCGGGCCTCCCGCTCCGGCCGCGGCGGACCGGCCACGCTCTCCGGCGGCGGACCGGCCTCCGCGCGGGCCTCCGCCGCGATGCTCGCCGCCCAGCGCGCGGTGGGCCGGCCCTACGTGTGGGGCGCCAACGGGCCCTCGGGCTTCGACTGTTCGGGACTCACGCAGTGGGCGTACGCGCAGGCGGGCGTCGGACTGCCGCGTACCTCCCAGGCGCAGCGGTACGCGGGCGGTCAGGTCCCGCTCTCGGAGGCACGGCCGGGGGATCTCGTGGCATACCGCGACGACGCGAGCCATATCGCGATGTACGCGGGCAACGGCCAGGTGATCCACGCCCCGTATCCGGGCGCCTCGGTGCGTTACGACCCGGTGGGCATGATGCCCGTCTCCTCGGTCACCCGCGTCTGATCCACCGGTCCCGCTCCCGGGCACGCCGTACGATCGGCGGCGTGGCAGGTCGGGCGCGTACCGCGGCGGGACGGCACGGTACGCGCGGGCGCGCGGCCGTGCTGTGGTTGACCGTGCTCCTGCTGGTGCCGGTCTGGGGCTGTACGGCCCCGGCGAAGGCCCCCGACAGCGCCGCCGGGGCGATCGGGCGGACCCTGGACCGCAGGGCCGCCGCCGTCCTCGGCCGTGACGAGCGCGCGTATCTCGCCGTCCTCGACCCCGCGGCGACGGCGCTGCGCGCCACCGGCCGCCGTGAGTTCCGGAACCTCGCCGAGGTGCCGCTCGACTCCTGGACGTACCGGCTCACCGATGTCGAGCGCTCCGGTGACCGGGCCACCGTCCACGCCGAGCTGCGCTACGGGCTCACGGACTACGACCGCGCTCCGGTGTCCGCGCCGCGCACGCTGGAGCTGACGGAGCGCGCGGGACGCTGGTATGTGACCGCCGACCGGCCCGGTGACGGCGGCGCCCAGCAGCTCTGGGAGCAGGGCGCGGTACGGGCCGTACGGGGCGCCCGCAGCCTGGTCCTCGGCGCCGGGCAGGACGACGCGCTGCTGCGCGCGATCGCCGCCACCGCCGACCGGGCCGTCCCGGCCGTCGAGGACGCCTGGCCGCGCCCGTGGGCCGGCCGGGCCGTTCTGCTCGTCCCCGGCTCGCTGGAGGCCATGGCGAGGCTCCTGGGGGCCTCCGCGGCCGGATACCGGGGCATCGCGGCGGTCACCACCGCAATCACCGCCGGGGACGGTGCCGCCGGCACCGCGCCGGCCGACCGGGTCGTCGTGAACCCCGAGGCGTACGGCGCCCTCTCCGGCTTCGGCCGGGAGATCGTCCTCGCCCACGAGATCACCCATGTGGCGACCCGTACGGCCACCTCGGCCGCCACCCCCACCTGGCTCTCGGAGGGCTTCGCCGACCGGGTCGCGTACCGGGGCACGGACCGTACGGCCGGAGAGATCGCCCCCGAACTCCAGCGCGCCGTGCGCGCCGGCGACGCCCCCGCCGCGCTCCCGGCCGACGAGGACTTCGCCTTCGGCGCCGGCGCCGACCGGCTGGCCAGGGCGTACGAGAGCGGCTGGCTGGCCTGCGAGCTGATCGCCGAGCGCTGGGGCGAGCGGCGGCTGACCGACTTCTACCGCGCGGTGGGCGCGCACGCCGGGCGCGAGGGCGCGGTGGAGAAGGCCCTGCACGACGTCCTGGCCACCACGCCGGAGGACTTCACCGCCCGCTGGCGCGCGTACGCCCGGCAGCGGCTGGGCTGACCCCGGCCGGCTCCGCGCGCTCCGCCGTCCGCTCGCGTGAGCGCGGGACCGTCGCCCGCCAGAGCCGGTGGCACGCGAGGAGGGTCGCGGCGACCAGCAGACCGTTGCGTACGAAGAGCAGCGCCACCCCCAGCGGATCACCCCCCACCACATGCGAGAACAGCACCGGGAACTCCAGCAGGGTGACCCCCGTCGCGGCCAGCACCAGCCACCCGGGCAGCGCCATCCGGCTGCCCCGCAGCGTCAGACAGGCGGCGGCCAGACCGACCAGCCAGAGCATGTACTGCGGGCTGATCACCCGGCTCGTGGTGGTGAACAGCAGCACCGCGGCGAAGCCGGCGTCGCAGGGGGTGCTCGCGCCGAACTCGCGCGCCTTGAGCCGCCATACGAACAGCCAGCCGACGGCCAGGGCGGTCAGCCCCAGCGCGGCCGTGCTCACCAGCGGGACATACGGTCCGACGAACTCCACGGAGCCGTAGTTGAGCAGCGCCCCGCCGCTCCAGCCGAAGTGCCGCGCCACCTGGAAGACCAGGGCGCCCAGCGACTCGATCTCGGTGCCCCGGTCGCGCTGGAAGGTGAGAAAGGCCAGCGCGCCGGGCATCGCGGCACAGCAGACCACGGTCAGCGCGACGGCCGTGACGGCCGCGGCCGTCCAGGTCCTGCGGGTGTCCCGGCCGCGCGGGGTGCCCACCAGCAGCAGCAACGGCCAGATCTTCAGCAGCGCGCCGAATCCGGCGAGCGCCCCCATCAGCCGGGGTCCGCGCACCCCCGTGAGCAGCGCGGCGACGGCCACCGCCGTCACCATCAGGTCGTACCGCGCGTACGAGGTCGGTCCCAGCAGTGGCACCCCCGCGATCCACACCCACGCGCCCCGGTACGACCGGCCCGTGCCCCGGGCCGCCCGCAGCAGCAGAGCGAAGGCCACCGCGTCACAGAGGAAGGCCAGCACGAAGAAGGCGGCGGCGTAGCCCAGGAACGGCAGGACCGCGGGCGCCAGGATCGGGAGGGCCGCGGCGGGCGGATACTGCCAGGTCACATCGTCCAGCGGATAGGTGCCGGTCCTCAGCACCTCGTACCAGCCCTGGTAGATCACCGAGACATCGCCGGTGACATCGGGCCCCGGCACGGAGACGACCTTGAAGACACAGAGCAGCAGAACGGCCCTGGTGAGGGTCCACACCGCGACCGGGAGCCGTGTGCCGTGCGTGCCCGCCATGCCCACCTCGTCCGCTTCCTGTGCTTCGCGCGCTTCGTGTGTTCCGTTCCTGGTCGCGGGAGTCATGATGCCGGGCGGGACCGCGCCCGAGCCATCAGGCAGGGCCGTTGGGTACTGTCGGCGGCGATGCGCAAGACATTGATCGTGACCAACGACTTCCCGCCCCGGCCCGGGGGCATCCAGGCGTTCCTGCACAACATGGCGCTGCGCCTGGACCCCGAACGGCTCGTGGTCTACGCCTCGACCTGGAAGCGCGGCGAGGAGGGCGCGGAGGCCACGGCCGCCTTCGACGCCGAGCAGCCGTTCACCGTCGTACGGGACCGTACGACGATGCTGCTGCCGACCCCGCGCGTGACCCGCAGGGCCGTCGGGCTGCTGCGTGAACACGGCTGCGAGTCGGTCTGGTTCGGCGCGGCGGCGCCGCTCGGGCTGATGGCCCCGGCGCTGCGGAAGGCAGGAGCGCGACGGCTGGTGGCCACCACACACGGCCATGAGGCCGGCTGGGCGCAGCTTCCCGCCGCACGGGGGCTTCTGCGGCGGATCGGCGAGTCCACGGACACGATCACCTATCTCGGTGAGTACACCCGCTCGCGTATCGCCGGCGCGCTCACCCCCGAGGCCGCCGCGCGCATGGTGCGGCTGCCGCCGGGCGTCGACGAGAAGACCTTCCACCCGGGCTCGGGCGGCTCGGCCGTCCGGGAGCGCCTCGGGCTGATGGACCGGCCCGTCGTCGTCTGTGTCTCGCGGCTGGTGCCGCGCAAGGGCCAGGACACGCTGATCCTCGCGCTGCCCGCGATTCTGGCGCGGGTGCCGGACGCGGTGCTGCTGATCGTGGGCGGCGGACCGTACGAGGGCGAGCTGCGCAAGCTGGCGGCCGAGACCGGGGTCGCCGGTTCCGTACGCTTCACCGGCGCGGTCCCCTGGGCGGAACTGCCCGCCCACTTCGGCGCGGGCGACGTCTTCGCGATGCCGTGCCGTACGCGGCGCGGCGGTCTGGACGTCGAGGGGCTCGGCATCGTCTATCTGGAGGCCTCGGCCACCGGGCTCCCGGTGGTCGCGGGCGACTCCGGCGGCGCGCCCGACGCGGTGCTGGACGGGGAGACGGGCTGGGTGGTCAGGGGCGGGCCGCCGGAGGTCGCGGCGGAGGAGTCGGCGGAGCGGATCGTCGCCCTGCTGCTCGATCCGGAGCTGCGGAGACGGATGGGGGAGCGGGGACGGGAGTGGGTGGAGGAACGCTGGCGCTGGGACGACCTGGCGTCCGAGCTGCGGCTGTTGCTTTAGCCGTCCCGGTGGGGGCGGTGCGCCTGACGGCGAGGTGCGCGCCTGCGGCGCGGGGGCCGGTGGGTGGCGCGGGGGCCGGGGCACTCCGGGGGTACATGTCCGGACGGCATGATTTACGCCGCGTGCGGGCCCGTTGTCCGGTGCGGGCGCGTGTGCGGCACAAATCACGCTTTAGTGTCCGGACACGCACCTCCTCCGACCCCGACCCCCTCCCGCCCGGTGCGCCCGTGCCGGTTCGCTCAGGTCTGGTACAGCGCCTCGATGTCGTCCGCGAAGTCCTTCGCCACCACATTCCGCTTGAGCTTGAGCGACGGCGTGATGTGGCCGCCCTCTTCCGTGAACTGGGTTGTGAGGATGCGGAATTTGCGGACCGATTCGGCCTTGGAGACGGCGCTGTTTCCTTCGTCCACCGCTCGTTGGACCTCGGCCAGTAGTTCCGGGTCCAGGCGGAGTGTGGCGGGGGTGGAGTTTGACGGTTTGTTGTGTTCTGCCGCCCAGCGGGTCAGGAATTCCTCGTCCAGGGTGATCAACGCGCCCACGAAGGGACGGCCGTCGCCGACGACCATGCATTCGGAGATGAGCGCGTGGGCGCGGATCCGGTCCTCGATGACGGCCGGGGCGACGTTCTTGCCGCCGGCGGTGACGAGGATCTCCTTCTTGCGGCCCGTGATGGTCAGATAGCCGTCCTCGTCGAGGGTGCCGATGTCGCCGGTGTGGAACCAGCCGTCGGCCAGCGCCTCCGCCGTCGCCTCCGGGTTGTTCCAGTACCCGGTGAAGAGGTGTTCGCCGTGGAGGAGGATCTCGCCGTCGTCGGCGATGCGGATGACGGACCCGGGGAGAGGCTGTCCGACGGTGCCGATCTTCTGGCGGTCCCAGGGGTTGAAGGAGGTGGCGGCGCAGGACTCGGTGAGTCCGTATCCCTCCAGGACGGTGAAGCCGATGCCGCGGTAGAAGTGGCCGAGGCGTTCACCGAGGGGGGCGCCGCCGGAGATGGCGTATTCGCCGTGTCCGCCGAGCACCGCGCGTAGCTTCCGGTAGACGAGCCGGTCGAAGAGCTTGTGACGGATACGCAGACCGAGGGACGGACCGCGCGGGGTGGAGAGGGACCGGCTGTAGGCGATCGCGGTGTGGGCGGCCCGGTCGAAGACCCGGCCCTTCCCCGCCGCCTGCGCGGTGGCGCGTGCCGAGTTGTAGACCTTCTCGAAGACCCGGGGCACCCCCAGGATCAGTGTCGGCCGGAAGGCGGCCAGCTCCTCCGTCAGATTCTTGATGTCCGGTACGCAGCCGAGTTTGATCGGCGCCATCACGGCCGCCACTTCGACGAGCCGCCCGAAGACATGCGCGGCCGGGAGGAAGAGCAGTACGGAGCATTCGCCCGTGCGGAAAAGGGGCTTGAGCCGCTCCACCGCGTTCCCGCACTCCGCGAAGAAGCTGCGGTGGGTGAGCACACAGCCCTTGGGGCGGCCGGTGGTGCCCGAGGTGTAGACGATGGTCGCAGGGTCGTCGGCCTTCGCGGACGACGCGCGCTCGTCGACCACCGCGTCCGGGATCTCCGCGCCCGCCGTCGTCAGCTCCTCGACGCCGCCCCGGTCGATCTGCCAGACCGCCCGCAGCTCGGGCAGTGTGTGCTGGACCGACTCGACGGCCGTGTAGTGCGCGTCGTTCTCGACGATCACCGCGACCGCGCCGGAGTCGCCGAGGATCCACTGGACCTGCTCGGCGGAGCTGGTCTCGTACACCGGCACGGTCACCGCGCCCGCGGTCCAGATCGCGAAGTCGAGCTGGACCCACTCGAAGCGGGTACGGGACATCAGCGCGACACGGTCGCCGGGCCGGATGCCCGCCGCGATCAGGCCCTTGGCGGCGGCCCGTACCTCGGCCAGGAACTGGGTGGCGGTCACATCGGTCCAGACGCCCGCCACCTTGCGGCCCAGGACCGCGACATCGGGATGCTGTGCGGCGTTGCGGCGGACGAGATCCGTCAGATTGCCGTCCGCGGGGACCTCGTACAGGGCCGGAAGGCTGAACTCGCGCAAGACTGCTGCTCCTCATCGGGCGCCGACGCCACGGCTCCGTGCGACTCGCCGGTCGCGGTCCAGGACCGGGGCAGGTGCTCGGCGGGGCGAGCACGACTGGACTGCCCGGACGTTACCCATCGGTACTGGCGTACGCATAGGGGGGTCCGGCCAGATGTTCCCTGCGTCACACGTGATGGACGGTACTGCGCGCACAGTAGTCCACACCTCTGACACGACGGAAGGAACCGCAGGTCCGGCCCCCTCTATCGGGTGGGAGAACCCCGTTCTAGGGTGATCCGCATGGCAGGTATGCGAGTCAATGTGATCAGTGATGTGCATGGGAACACCCAGGGTCTCCGCACGGCAGGCGACGGCGCCGATGCCCTGATCTGCCTCGGTGACCTCGTGCTCTTCCTTGACTACGCCGACCACTCGCGCGGTATCTTTCCCGATCTCTTCGGGGTCGGGAACGCCGACCGGATCGTGGAGCTGCGCACCGCCCGCCGCTTCGACGAGGCCCGTGACCTGGGCCGGGAGCTCTGGTCCCGGCTGGACATCGACCCCGCCGCGGCCATCGAGGGAGCGGTGCGCCGTCAGTACGCCGAGATGTTCGCCGCGCTTCCCGCCCCTACGTACGCCACCTACGGCAATGTCGACATCCCGTCACTCTGGCCGGAGTACGCGCGCCCCGGGACCACCGTTCTCGACGGGGAGCGGGTGGAACTGGGCGGCCGGGTCTTCGGCTTCGTCGGCGGCGGGCTGCGCACCCCCATGCGCACCCCGTACGAGATCTCCGACGAGGAGTACGCCGCCAAGGTCGAGGCGCTCGGCGAGGTGGACGTCCTGTGCTCGCACATCCCGCCCGATGTGCCCGAGTTGACCTATGACACCGTCCCGCGCCGGTTCGAGCGGGGCAGCCGCGCGCTGCTGGAGGCCATCCGCCGTACGAAGCCCCGCTACGCCCTGTTCGGCCATGTCCATCAGCCGCTCGCCCGGCGGATGCGGATCGGCTCCACGGAGTGTGTGAATGTCGGTCACTTCGCCGCGACAGGGCGCCCCTGGGCCCTGGAATGGTGAACGGCGCACTCGCGATAGCCTGCACACCGCGTACCCAGTACCGGAGGAGCACGGCGATGGCGGAACACACCAGTTCGAGCATCACGATCGAGGCGGCACCGGCCGATGTCATGGGCGTGATCGCCGACTTCGCCCGCTATCCGGAGTGGACCGGCGAGGTGAAGGAGGCCGAGGTGCTGGCCACCGACGACCGCGGGCGCGCCCAGCAGGTCAGGCTGGTGCTGGACGCCGGGGCGATCAAGGACGACCACACCCTCGCCTACACCTGGACCGGCGGCGACGAGGTGAGCTGGACCCTGGTGAAGTCCCAGATGCTGCGCGCCCTCGACGGCTCGTATCTGCTGACGCCCGTCGGCGGCGGCGACCGCACCGAGGTCACCTACCGGCTGACCGTCGACGTCAAGATCCCGATGCTCGGCATGATCAAGCGCAAGGCGGAGAAGGTCATCATCGACCGCGCGCTCGCGGGCCTGAAGAAGCGCGTCGAATCCGCCCCCGGAGCCTGACCCCGATGCGTACGGTCCTGGTCACCGGCCCCGGCGGGGCGGGCCGTACCACCATCGCCGCGGCCACCGCGCGGGCCGCCGCCCGGCGGGGCGGACGCGTCCTGCTCCTCTCCGCCGACCCGCTCGACGATCTGCTCGGCATACCGGTGGGCTCCGGGCCCACCGGGGCGGGCGACGGCCTGTGGGCCGCGCGCGTCGACTCCGGCGAGCACTTCCGCGCGGAACTGCTCACCCTCCAGGAGCGGGCCGCCACCGCGCTCGATCTGCTCGGCGCCCGCAGACTGGCCGGCGAGGAACTCACCGAACTGCCCGGCAGCGAGCAGTTCGCCCTGCTCCACGCCGTGCGCCGGGCCGCCGAGGGCGACTGGGACGTCCTGGTCGTCGACATGCCGCCGCTGCGGCAGGCACTGGCCGTACTGGCCCTGCCCGAGCAGCTCCGCCGCTATCTGCGCCGGCTGCTGCCCCGCGAGCGGCAGGCCGCCCGCGCGCTGCGCCCGATGATGGCCCAGCTCGCCGGGGTGCCGATGCCCGCGCAGTGGCTGTACGAGATGGCCGACCGGCGGGACGCGGAGCTGGCCGTCGTCCAGTCGGTCGTCCAGGACCCCACGACGACCGTACGGCTGGTCGCGGAGCCGGGGCCCACGGCGGCGGAGGCCCTGCGCACCGCCCGTACCGGACTGGCCCTGTACGGGCTGCGCGTCGACACCCTCGTACCGAACCGGATCCTGCCCGGCGACGCGGCGGGGCCCTGGCTCGCGACGCTCGTCGCGCAGCAGCGCAAGTGCCTGGACGACTGGTACGAGGAGTGGGCGCCCGAGGCACCCCTGTACCCGGTGGGGCATCTCGGCCGGGACCCGTACGGCCCGGACGATCTGGCGCTTCTGGGCGAGGGCTCCGGCGAGGACGGGGGAGCGGGCCTGGCCACCGGGCTCGCGGACGGACTGGACGCGCCGGGCCCGGCGGCGGCCGACCCCTGGCCGGTCGAGGACCGGCTCGCCGAGGACAATCTGCTCGTCTGGTGCCTGCCGCTGCCAGGAGCGGTCAAGAGCGAGCTGTCCCTGGTCCGCAGGGACGACGAACTCCTGCTCGCCGTCGGCCCCTTCCGCCGTACCGTGCCCCTGCCGTCCGCGCTGCGCCGCTGCACGGTGACCGGCGCGGCCCTCACCGACGGGGTACTGCGGGTGAGATTCACCCCCGACCCCGCGCTGTGGCCGCGCGGGCACTGAAGGACCCGGGGCCGTTCGGGTACCGTCGAAGGTAAGAACCCCTTCCGCTGCCCATGGCGGAGGGCCTCTGCCCCTGACGCAGGAGTCTCCATGAGCGAAGCCACCGAGCGCCCCGCCACCGACTCGGACGCCTGGGCCGCGGCGTGTGCCGAGGATCTGGAGGCGGAGAAGGCCCGCCGCCGCGCGACCTACGGCCCGCCGCCCGTCTCCGCCTCCGACGAGCTGCGCAAGCTCGTCGACGCCGTCGCGGACAAGGTCTCGTCGCTGCCGGGACCGCTGTTCGGCATGGCCGCGCAGGGCGCCGTGGAGCAGTTCATCAACCAAGCCAAAGCGGTCGTCGAGCCGGTCATCGAGCGGAACCCCGGGGTTTTCGGCCATCTCGCCGCCGCGGGCAACGAACTGCTCGCCGCGTACCGCTCCGCGGTCGAGAACCAGGAGGGCCGCTGGACCCGCGACTCCTCCTCGGCGCCCTCCACGGGGGACCCGTCGGGCGTCGGACCAGACGTCCCTCACGACACGAAGAAGGCCGACGACCCCACGGACCCCAGGGACGAAGGACCTGGTCCGGGCGGTCATATCGACCTGGACTGACCTTCGCGCGCCCGCCCTCGGGTACGGTTGACCACAGCGGGGCTCGACCGAAAACTGAGGGACACATGGGACTCACCATCGGCGTCGACATCGGCGGCACGAAGATCGCGGCGGGCGTGGTCGACGAAGAGGGCACCATCCTGGAGACGCACAAGGTGCCCACCCCGCCGACCGCCGAAGGCATCGTGGACGCGATCTGCGCCGCGGTCTCCGGCGCCGGCGAGGGACACCAGATCGAGGCGGTCGGTATCGGGGCCGCCGGATACGTCGACGACAAGCGCGCCACCGTCCTCTTCGCGCCCAACATCAACTGGCGCCATGAACCGCTCAAGGACAAGGTCGAGCAGCGGATCGGCCTGCCGGTCGTCGTGGAGAACGACGCCAACGCCGCCGCGTGGGGCGAGTACAAGTTCGGGGCCGGACAGGGCCACGACGATGTCATCTGCATCACGCTCGGCACGGGGCTCGGCGGCGGCATCATCATCGGCAACAAGCTGCGCCGGGGCCGCTTCGGTGTGGCGGCGGAGTTCGGGCACATCCGGGTGGTGCCGGACGGTCTGCTCTGCGGCTGCGGCAGCCAGGGGTGCTGGGAGCAGTACGCGTCCGGGCGTGCCCTCGTCCGGTACGCCAGACAGCGCGCCAACGCGACCCCGGAGAACGCGGAGATCCTGCTCGGTCTCGGCGACGGCACCGCGGACGGCATAGAGGGCAGGCACATCAGCTCCGCGGCCCGCGCCGGTGATCCGGTGGCCATCGACTCCTTCCGTGAACTGGCCCGGTGGGCTGGCGCCGGTCTCGCCGATCTGGCCTCGCTCTTCGACCCGTCCGCGTTCATCGTCGGCGGCGGGGTCTCCGACGAGGGCGAACTGGTCCTCGACCCGATCCGCAAGTCCTTCAGGCGCTGGCTGATCGGCGGCGAGTGGCGTCCGCACGCCCAGGTGCTCGCGGCCCAACTGGGCGGCGAAGCGGGCCTGGTGGGCGCCGCGGACCTGGCCCGCCAGGGCTGACGCCGACACCCGCGCCCGCCGCACCCGACGTGGGTACGGCGGGCGCTGCCCGGAGCACCGCGCCCCGGCCCGGTGTCGGCCGGAACCCGTCGGACGGTCTCCCGTATCTTGTGGGCATGGCGATGTCCCCGCTGCCCGACTCCCGTACCGAGCCGGACGGTTCGGCCGTGATCCGGGTGCTCAGTTACAACATCCGGTCGATGCGCGACGACCGTGAGGCGCTGGTCCGGGTGATCCGCGCCTGTGCGCCCGATCTGGTCTTCATCCAGGAAGCGCCGAGATTCTTCCGCTGGCGCAAGCGCGCCGCGTGGCTGGCCGCGCGGACCGATCTCGTGGTGCTGAGCGGAGGGGCCACCGCGTCCGGGCCACTGCTGCTCTGTTCGCTGCGCGCCACGGTCGAGCGGACCGAGGACATCCTGCTGCCGCTCACCCCCGGTCTGCACCGGCGCGGCTTCGCCACGGCGGTCGTACGGTTCGGCCGGGCCCGGCTCGGGCTGCTGAGCTGCCATCTCAGTCTGGACGCCGACGAGCGGTACGCGCAGGCGCGGACGCTGCTCGACCGCGTCGGGGCCATGGACGTACCGCACGCGATCGCCGCCGGTGACCTCAACGACCCACCGGAAGGCCGGAGTTTCCGGCTGCTGGCGGGAGAGCTCCAGGACTGCTGGACGGCGAAGCCCTGGGGCGACGAGTACACCTCCACCCCGGAGCGCCCCCACCAGCGCATCGACGCGATCTTCGCCACCGAGGGCGTCGAGATCCTCGGCTGCGGGGTGCCCAGGGGACTGCCGGGCGTCACCGAGACCGACCTGAAGGCGGCGACGGACCACCTACCGGTACTGGCCGCGGTGCGCCTCCCGGCTTAGGGGACCGCGGCTCCGGGTGCGTCCCGGCGGAGCCCGGTCCCGTCCGCCCGGTTCGTCCTCAATCGCCGGACGGGCTTGAATTGCGGCCTGTAGCCGGAGCACCGGCGGGAGGGGGTCGGGGTCGCAGGAGGTGCGTGTCCGGACACTAAAGCGTGATTTGTGCCGCACACGAAACCCGCACCTACCGAACCGGCCCGCACGCGGCGTAAATCATGCCGTCCGGACATGTACCTCCGGAGTGCCCCGGCACCCGCACCACCCACACACCGCACCCGCGCCGCGAGGCGCACCCCGCACCACGACCCCCCGCCGGGAGGCGAACCGCCGGGAGGCGGGGCGGCGCGGGTTCAGACGACCGCGCCCCGGCCCGGGTCGTCGTTCTCCTCGTCGTCGTGCTTCATCCGCGCCACCAGCGTGGCGAAGCCGCCCAGGAAGCCGCCGATGCACAGCGTCGTCAGCCACCACGTCATGTCCCACTGGAGCAGGACCGCGACCAGCATCAGCACCGGGCCGCCGATCACCGCCAGCCAGGCGAACTTGGCCGTCACATCGGCCTCGGGCAGCGGCGGCGGCTCCGGGGGTACGAAATGTCCCTCGTCGCCGTCGTCGAAGTCCTCCTCCCGGGCCTCCGGCACCTCGTAGTCGCGCGGTCCGGAACCGCCGACCCCGGGCGCGAAGACGACCGAGCCGCCGAGCGTGGGTCTCGCCTCGTCGCTGTCCTTCTCCGGAGCCGGGGCGGGCGCCGCCGCTTCCGGATCGGGTCCGGCACTCGGCCCGAGGGTGTTCTTCTCCCCCTCCAGCACGGCCAGATCCTCCACCGACTTGAACGGCTTGGCGCCCGGCGGATCCGCCGGCTCGTCCCCGTACCCGGCGACGATCGCCGCCCAGGCCGCGTCCTCGTCGATCGGCTGCGGCTCCCGGTCCGCGTCATGCTCAGCCACCGCTGGTGCTCCCCTTCTGCCCGGCAATCGGAGCGAGGCGGCCGATGAACGAGAGACTCTCCTCGAAGATCCGCTCCGCGTCATGGTCCAACGTCGCCACGTGGTAGCTCTGTTCCAGCAGGACCTCACGGACATCCCGTGACGAGACCCGGGCGAGGATCCTGGCCGAGTCGGCCGGTGGTACGACATGGTCCCGCGGGCTGCGCAGCAGCAGCAACGGCTGGGTCACCTGGGGCAGCGCCCCGTCCACCAGACCGAAGAACTTCCGCAGCGAGTACGCGGCGTGCAGCGGCACCCGGTCGTAACCAAGCTCCTTCACGCCCTCCTTGGCGATATCGCTCGTCAGTCCCCCGGTCGTCGGCACGAGATGGCGTACCACCGGCAGGACATGGGCCGCCGCTCCATGCAGCTTGATCGCCGGGTTCACCACGACGATCCCCTGGACCGCCGGGCCGTGCTTGGCCGCGAGCCGCAGCGCCAGCGTCCCGCCCATCGAGAGTCCGAGGACGAAGACCTGGCGGCACCGCTGGAGCAGCTCGCCCAGCGCCCGGTCCACCTCCGCGTACCAGTCCTGCCAGCCGGTGAGCTGCATGTCCTGCCAGCGGGTGCCGTGGCCGGGGAGCAACGGCAGGGACACGGTGAGACCGTGCCCGGCCAGATACCCGGCCCAGGGGCGCAACGACTGCGGGGAACCGGTGAATCCGTGACAGAGAAGAACGCCGACCTCTCCGCCCTCATGGCGGTACGGCTCGGCTCCAGGAAGGACCGGCACCGGGGGTCTCCTGTTCGTGAGGCTCGGGAAGGTGTACTTCACCGTACGCGACCGGACCGACACCGACCAGATCCGTCCGGCCTCCGTGAAGGAGAGCACGTACCCCCCAGGCGTTAAGGTCTGTCCGACAGCACACAGGAGGCATTCGAGTTGATCTACGGTGCGATGAAGTTCTCCATCGGGGGATCCCTGAAGCTCGCCTTCAGGCCCTGGGTGGAGGGTCTTGAGAACGTTCCCGCAGAGGGCCCCGCGATCCTCGCCAGCAACCATCTCTCCTTCTCCGACTCGTTCTTCCTCCCGGCCGTGCTCGACCGCAAGGTGACTTTTATCGCCAAGGCCGAGTACTTCACCTCGCCCGGTCTCAAGGGGAAGCTGACCGCCGCCTTCTTCAAGGGAGTCGGACAGCTCCCGGTGGACCGCTCGGGCGGACGCGGGGCGGGCGAGGCCGCCATCCAGAGCGGGATCAAGGTCCTGGAGCGCGGTGAACTCTTCGGTATCTACCCGGAGGGCACCCGCTCGCCCGACGGCCGGCTGTACCGGGGCAAGCCGGGCGGTCTGGCGCGCGTGGCACTGGCGTCCGGAGCGCCGGTCATCCCCGTCGCCATGATCGACACCGAGAAGATCCAGCCGCCCGGCAAGGTGGTGCCCAAGCTGATGCGCCCGGGGATAAGGATCGGCAAGCCGCTGGACTTCAGCCGCTACCAGGGCATGGAGGGCGACCGGTTCATCCTGCGCTCGGTGACCGACGAGGTCATGTACGAGATCATGAAGCTGTCCGGCCAGGAGTATGTCGACATCTACGCGACGGCGGCCAAGCGCCGGCTCGCCGAAGAGGCGAAGGCGTCGGGAACCGGCGGGGAGTGATCCGCGGGAGGTGGGATCCACGAGGGGGGAGGAGCCGATCGACCGTCGGTACGGGTTCGCGGTGCCCTGGAGGCGCGGCGGACCGCAGAAGGACAGACGTATGTCGGTCGAGCAGCCGCTCTGGCGGGCGCTGACCGCCTACCGGCCGCTCACCATGGTCTACGCCGTGCTGATCTTCGTCTTCGAACGCGACCGGTTCGAACGCCCCTGGGTGGCCGCGGCGTTCCTGGCGTTCCTGGCCGTCTGGACGATCGTCACACTCCCCAGGGTGGCGAACGCCGTGAACTGCACCAAGCGCTTCCTGGTCGCCGATCTCACCGTCGCCCTCACCGGCATCCTGCTCACCCCGCTGGCGGACGAGCACGCCCGGAGCGTCGACGGCCCCACGCTGCCGTCGATATGGACCGCGGGTTCGGTCCTCGCCTTCGCGATCAAGGGCGGCTGGCGCTGGGCCGCCGTCGCCTCCTCCTTCGTCGCCGCGGCCAATCTCGTGGAACGCGCCCACCCCAGCCGGGACACCCTCCACAACGTGCTGCTCGTCTGGGTCGCCTCCATCGCCATCGGATATGTCGTCGAGGTCGCCCGTGCCTCGGAACGCACCCTGGCCCGCGCCCTGGAGATCGAGGCCGCGACCCGTGAACGCGAGCGGCTGGCCCGGGACATCCACGACAGCGTGCTCCAGGTGCTGGCGATGGTGCAGCGGCGCGGTACGGCGATCGGCGGCGAGGCCGCGGAGCTGGGCCGGCTGGCGGGGGAGCAGGAGATCGCCCTGCGCACCCTGGTCTCCAGCGGGCTCGTGCCCACCGTGCGCGCCCCCGCGGAATCCATGGCGGCCCCCGCCGGTCCGGGTCCCTGTGATCTGCGCTCGCTGCTCGCGCCGTACACCGGCCCGAAGGTCACCTTCGCCGAGCCGGGCGCGCCCGTACTGCTGGAGCACGCGACGGCCGGTGGGCTGGCGGCGGCGGTCGGCGCCGCCCTGGACAATGTCCGCGAGCACGCGGGCCAGGACGCCCGCGCCTGGATCCTGGTCGAGGACTGGCCGGACGAGGTGATCGTGACCGTCAGGGACGACGGACCCGGCATCCCGGACGGCAGACTCGCCCAGGCCGAGGGGGAGGGACGGCTCGGTGTCGCCCTCTCCATCCGCGGCCGGCTGAGGGAGCTGGGCGGCAGCGCCGAACTGGTCTCGGTGCCGGGACAGGGCACGGAGGTCGAGTTGAAGGTTCCACGGGGGAAGGCGGAGCGATGAGCGAGCGGCAGGCGGAGGAGACGGTCAGGGTGATGGTCGTCGACGACCACCCGATGTGGCGGGACGCCGTCGCCCGCGATCTGGAGGCCGCCGGGTTCGAGGTGGTCGCGACCGCCGGGGACGGCCCGCAGGCGGTGCGCCGCGCCACGGCGACCACCCCGCGGGTGCTCGTCCTCGATCTCAATCTCCCCGGAATGCCGGGAGTTCAGGTCTGCAAGGAACTGGTCGGCTCCCTGCCCGGACTCCGTGTACTGGTCCTCTCCGCGAGCGGCGAGCACGCCGATGTCCTGGAGGCGGTGAAGTCCGGCGCCACCGGCTATCTGCTCAAGTCGGCCAGTACGGAGGAGCTGATCGACGCCGTACGCCGTACCGCCGCGGGCGATCCGGTCTTCACCCCCGGACTAGCCGGTCTGGTGCTGGGGGAGTACCGCAGGCTCGCCACGGAGCCCGCGCCCGCCGCCCCGGACGAGCGCGGGACGCCCCGACTGACCGAGCGGGAGACCGAGGTGCTGCGGCTGGTCGCGAAGGGGCTCTCGTACAAACAGATCGCCGAACGCCTCGTCATCTCGCACCGCACCGTGCAGAACCATGTGCAGAACACCCTTGGCAAGCTGCAACTGCACAACCGCGTCGAGCTGGTCCGTTACGCGATCGAGCGCGGACTCGACGACGCCTGACCGCTCCCCCGGGGACAGATCCGTACAACCATCTCCGTCCGCCCTCTGGTGGAACCCAACCCCTCCTGCGCACCATGCCGGAGTGACCTGAGTCACTCTTCCTGTGGCCCGGGTGCCCCACCGACGGCGAAGGGAAGTGTTTTCCATGCGAGTCGGAGTGCTGACCGGGGGCGGCGACTGCCCCGGGCTGAACGCGGTCATCCGCGCCATCGTGCGCAAGGGCGTTCAGGAGTACGGCTATGAGTTCACCGGATTCAGGGACGGCTGGCGGGGGCCGCTGGACGGCGACACCGTACGGCTCGACATCCCCGCGGTACGCGGCATCCTGCCGCGCGGCGGCACCATCCTCGGTTCCTCCCGCACCAATCCGCTCAAGGCCGAGGACGGTGTCCGCCGGATCAGGGAGAACCTCGCCGAGCACCAGGTCGACGCGCTCGTCGTGATCGGCGGCGAGGACACGCTCGGCGTCGCGTCACGGCTCTCCGACGAGTTCGGCATCTCCTGCGTCGGAGTGCCCAAGACCATCGACAACGACCTCTCCGCCACCGACTACACCTTCGGCTTCGACACCGCGGTCGGCATCGCCACCGAGGCCATCGACCGGCTGCACACCACCGCCGAATCCCATATGCGCGTCCTGGTCTGCGAGGTGATGGGCCGTCACGCGGGCTGGATCGCCCTGCACTCCGGGCTGGCCGGCGGCGCGAACGTCATACTCATCCCCGAGCGGCGCTTCGACGTCGACCAGGTCTGCGCCTGGGTGACCTCACGTTTCAAGGCCTCGTACGCCCCGATCGTGGTGGTCGCGGAGGGCGCGATGCCCAAGGACGGCGACCTGGTCCTCAAGGACGGCACGCTGGACTCCTTCGGCCATGTCCGGCTCTCGGGCGTCGGCGAGTGGCTGGCCAAGGAGATCGAACGCCGCACCGGCAAGGAGGCCAGGACCACGGTCCTCGGCCACGTCCAGCGCGGCGGCACCCCGAGCGCCTTCGACCGCTGGCTGGCCACCCGCTTCGGCCTGCACGCGATAGAGGCGGTGCGGGACGGGGACTTCGGCAGGATGGTGGCGCTTCGGGGGACGGACATCGTGCGCGTACCGATGTCGGAGGCAACGGCCCAACTCAAAACGGTCCAGCCGGCACTGTACGAAGAGGCGAGCGTCTTCTTCGGGTGATGTTTGGGGCTCGGTTCGCCTCCGGGGCGCTTCATGTCGATGCCGACGGTCGACCGTGCTCGGTCCGCTCGTACCTCACGGACCTGCGCGCGCTCTCCCTTTCGGCACCGACGCGCCCCTTCGGCTCACTCGCCGGACGGGCTTGATGCGGGCCCGCAGCCGGAGCACCGGCGGGAGGGGGTCGGGGTCGGAGGAGGTGCGTGTCCGGACACTGGAGCGTGATTTGTGGCGCACGGCCGCCCGTATCCAACGACCGCTCAAGGGCGCCGTAAATCATGCCGTCCGGACATGTACCTCCGGAGGCCCCGGCACCCGCACCCACCACCCACCGGCCCCCGCGCCGCAGGCGCGCACCGCCCCCCACGGCCCCCCGCCGGGAGGCGCACCACCTACACCCCCCGCACCCCCACCCCCATCGCCTCCGCCAGCAACTGCCCCACGATCCCTCGCCCGTTCACCGTCAGCACCGACTCCGGGTGGAACTGCACCGACGCGAACCCGTCGCCCCTCAGCGCGTGCACCTCCCCGGTGTCCGTGTCCCGGCTCACCCGCACCCCGTGCGCACCCAGTTCCTCCGCCGTCTCCTCGTCGCAGCGCGCCGTGAAGCTGTTGTAGAAGCCGACCGTCTCCGTCCGCCCGAAGAGATCGATCCGTGTCTGCGCGCCCTGGTACGGAACCCGCTTGCGTACGGTCTCCAGGCCGAGTTCCGCCGCGATCAGCTCATGGCCGAGACAGACGCCCAGCAGCCCGTGCCGCCGCTCCCGGAGGAGATCCGACGCGAGCCCGCGCAGCAGCCGCATCTTCGGGTCCGCCATGTCCGCCGGATCGCCGGGACCGGGCCCCAGCACCACCGGACCCCCGGATCCGAGACCCCCGGATCCGAGACCCCCGGACCCGAGGCCGCCGCGCCCGAGACCCCCGTGCCCGAGTACCGCCTCCCGTAGCCCCGGCTCGTCGTACCGCCGTACCGTCACCTCCAGACCCGAGGACCTCAGCAGATGCGCGAGCATCGCCGTGAAGGTGTCCTCGCCGTCGACGACCAGCGCGTGCCCGCCGAGCGTCGCCGGCTCGGTCCGCATCCTCAGCCAGAACGGCGCCAGATCCGCCCGCCGCGCGTCCAGCGCCGCCCGCACCCTCGGGTCGTCGGCGAGCCGTGGGCGTCCGGACTCCTCGCGCGGCCGGCCGGGACGTACCCCCAGGGCCGCCAGCACCCCCGCCGCCTTGGCATGGGTCTCGGCCACCTCGCCCTCGGGACGGGAGTGCCGTACGAGCGTCGCCCCCACCGCCACCCGCAGTCCGCCGTCACGGCCGATGTCGGCGGTACGGATCAGAATGGGGGAGTCGAGGGTCTGCGCGCCGCCCGCGTCCCGCCCGATGAGCGCGAGCGCGCCGCCGTAGTAGCCGCGCCCGCCGGCCTCATGGCGTTCGATCACCCGGCAGGCGTTCTGCACCGGTGAGCCGGTGACCGTCGCGGCGAACATCGTCTCCTTGAGCACCTCGCGCACATCGAGCGAGGACCGCCCGCGCAGTTCGTACTCGGTGTGCGCGAGATGCGCCATCTCCTTGAGCCGGGGGCCGATCACCACCCCGCCCCCGTCGCCGACGGTGCACATCATCTTCAGCTCCTCGTCGACGACCATGGAGAGTTCCTCGGTCTCCTTGCGGTCGGCGAGGAAGTCCAGCAGCGCCTCCGGCGACGGGCCCCCGGGCGGATAGCGGAAGGTCCCGCTGATCGGATTCATCACGACCGTCCCGCCGCTCATCCGGACATGGACCTCGGGGCTGGCCCCGACGAGGGTGCGCTCGCCGGTGTGGACGACGAAGGTCCAGTACGCGCCCCGCTCACCGGCGAGCAGCCGCCGGAAGAGGGCGAGGGCATCGGCCCTGGAGAAGCCCGGGATCCGGCCTTCGAAGGTGCGCCGGATCACAAAGTTGGCGCCCTCGCCCCGGCCGATCTCGTCCTCGATCACCCGCCGGACGATCTCCCCGTACCGCTCGTCGTCGAGATCGAACGCGCCGTCCTCGACCCGTACCCCGTGGGCGGGCAGCCGGTCGAGCACCTCGGCGAGCGGCAGTTCGTACGTCTCGTCCGCCACCAGCACGGACAGGGGCGTCCCGTCGTCCCGTACGTCGAAGCCGCGCTCCCTGATCTGCCGGAACGGCACCAGGGCGAGCGAGATCCCGTCACCGGCGGGGAGATCGGCGAGCCGGGCGGCCTCCCGTACGGACCCGATCAGCAGCTCCACGGTGTCGTGGTCGCGGCCGGGGGTGCGACGGCGCAGCAGGGCGAAGGGCGGGCAGTCGTCGTGTGTGAGTCGGTCCAGCGGATGGGCGAGCGGATTGCGGGGCATCTGAGGTGTTCCTTCCGGAGAGGAGGAACGGCCGTCTCCTCCCCGGTCCGCCGTCGGCCCGGACAAGACTGAAGGCCGCCCCTCGGGCGGCCTTCGCGATTCGTGGTGCGCGCTGAATCAGTGGGCCGCCGGACGAGCGGTCCACCACCAGGTCTGATTCGAAAGCGCGAACATGAGCGGCACCCTAGCGCATCGGCCGCGGGCGCACGGAGCGCAAGGTTCATGTTCCATACTGTGAGAGCCACCCGTGCTACGGCGTGCGACCACGTAATCTGGGGCGCGTGACAGTCAACGCTGAGAGTCCCGCGACCCATGAGCCGTCCTGGAGAGACCTTCCCGCTGCGCAGCAGCCGGAGTATCCGGACCAGGACGCCCTGCGCGGGGTCGTGGCGGAGCTGGAGAGCTATCCGCCGCTCGTCTTCGCGGGTGAGTGCGATCAGTTGCGTGCCCGGCTGGGTGCCGTCGCCAGGGGTGAGGCGTTCCTGCTCCAGGGCGGTGACTGCGCGGAGGCCTTCGACGCGGTCTCGGCGGATCACATCCGGAACAAGCTGAAGACGCTTCTCCAGATGGGTGCCGTCCTCACGTACGCGGCGTCGGTGCCGGTGGTGAAGGTCGGGCGGATCGCCGGTCAGTACTCGAAGCCGCGGTCCAAGAGCACCGAGACACGTGACGGGGTGACCCTGCCGACGTACCGGGGTGACTCGGTGAACGGGTTCGACTTCAACGAGAAGGCCCGGATCCCGGATCCGGAGCGGCTGAAGCGGATGTACCACGCGTCCGCGGCGACGCTCAATCTGGTGCGTGCCTTCACCACCGGCGGTTACGCGGATCTGCGTCAGGTGCATGCCTGGAACCAGGATTTCGTGAAGTCGTCGCCGTCGGGGCAGCGTTACGAGCAGCTCGCGCGGGAGATCGACAACGCGCTGAACTTCATGAAGGCGGCGGGCACCGATCCGGCGGAGTTCCGTACGGTCGAGTTCTACTCCTCGCACGAGGCGCTGCTGCTGGACTACGAGTCGGCGCTGACGCGGGTCGACTCCCGTACCGGCGGGCTGTACGACGTGTCCGGGCACATGGTGTGGATCGGTGAGCGCACCCGCCAGCTGGACGGCGCGCACATCGAGTTCGCCTCGAAGATCAACAATCCGATCGGGGTGAAGCTCGGTCCGGCGAGCACGGTGGACGAGGCGCTCACCTACATCGACCGGCTGGATCCCGAGCGGGTGCCCGGCCGGCTGACGTTCATCGTGCGGATGGGCGCGGACAAGGTCAGGGACAAGCTTCCCGAGCTGGTCGAGAAGGTGACGGCCTCGGGTGCCACGGTGGTGTGGGTGACCGATCCGATGCACGGCAACACCTTCGAGGCGGCGTCCGGCCACAAGACCCGGCGCTTCGACGACGTGCTCGACGAGGTCAAGGGCTTCTTCGAGGTCCACAAGGGTCTGGGCACGCATCCGGGCGGTATCCATGTCGAGCTGACCGGTGACGATGTCACCGAGTGCGTGGGCGGCGGGGACGAGATCTTCGTCGACGATCTGCACCAGCGGTACGAGACGGCCTGCGACCCGCGCCTCAACCGCAGCCAGTCCCTCGACCTGGCCTTCCTGGTCGCCGAGATGTACCGCGACCAGTAGGGCCTGCCGAGCGGCACCTTCGGTGACGTGTACGGCACGGTGGGGCGTGGATCGATGTGATCCGCGCCCCATCGGTGCTTTTCGGGCTTTTGCCGTCCGGGCGCTACAGCTAAGGTTAGGTTAACCTCACCGAATGGTCGGGGTGGTCCGATCGACAGCCCGCCCGGGAGGTGAACCGCGTGTACGTCTGCTCCTGCTTCGGCATCACCGAGACAGAGGTGAAGGCACACGCGGACGCCGGTGCGTGCACCCCGCGCCAGATCGCCTCGGCGAGCAAGGCCGGCACCGACTGCGGCTCCTGTGTGCGCCGTATCCAGTCGATCCTCGGGCGCGGCGGCTGCCCGCGCCGTGAACTGCTCGACCGGCGGACCCCCGTACTCGTCGAACCGGCGGACCCGGAGGTCACGGCCGTACCCACGACCCTCGCACCGGCCCCGGCCCCGGCCCCGGTCCCGGTCTCGGCCCGTCTGCGCAAGGCCGCCTAGGTCTTGTCCGCTCCTGTGCTGTCCGTGTGGTCCCCGCGGCCGTCGTGTTCGCCGTCCGGCTGTTCGATGACCTGGGCGATATAGAGCGCCTCGCCCAGCTTCTCGACCAGATGGAGCTGGGTGTCGAGATAGTCGATGTGGTGTTCCTCGTCCGCCAGGATCGATTCGAAGATCCTCTTCGACGTATGGTCCCCCTTGGCCCGCATGACCTCGATCCCGCGCTTGAGCCGGTCGATCGCCTCCACCTCGACCTCGCGGTCGGCCTGGAACATCTCCGTCACGGTCTGGCCCACCCGTACATGGAAGAGCCGCTGGTAGTTGGGCAGGGCCTCCAGGAAGAGAAGCCGGTCGGTGAGCCGTTCGGCATGCCTCATCTCGTCGAACGACTCCGCCCGGGTGTAATGCGCGAGCTTCGTCCAGCCGAAGTTCTCCTGCATCTTCGCGTGCAGAAAGTACTGGTTGATCGCGGTCAGTTCGGCGGTGAGCTGCTCGTTGAGGAACTCGATGACCTCGGGATCGCCCTGCATCGCAGACTCCTTCCTGGCGGGTGACGGGGGCGGAATGCGCGCATCCTGGCACCTTGGCCAGAATCCTTCCAGTAAGTACATGCTTAGCAGGAATTGACAGAATCGGTCCCGACCTGGTCATGACCACCCCTCCCCGTCTGTCACCATGGAAGGCATGGGTCAGCCGGAGAGCCGGGAGTGTCGGGAGCCGGAACAGGCCGAGCTGCCACCAGGGCAGCGCTTGCAGCGCGGCTGGCCGGTGACCCATTACGGACCCGTACCGAGGTTCAAGCCGGACCGCTGGGAATTCAGGGTCTTCGGTGCCACCGCGGACGGTGACAAGCGCTGCTGGAACCACGACGAGTTCTCGGCGCTGCCGTTCTCCACCGTGGTCGCGGATCTGCACTGTGTGACGAAGTTCAGCATGGTGGGAGCCGAATGGGGTGGGGTGCCCGCCCGTACGATCCTGGATCTGGCGCCGCCCGCGCGGACCGCCACCCATGTGATGGTCTGGGCCGAGTACGGCTTCAGCTCCAATCTGCGGCTCGCCGACTTCCTGTCCGACCGTACGATCTTCGCCACCCATAAGGACGGTGAGCAGCTCACCGCCGAACACGGTTTCCCGGTCCGGCTCGTCGTCCCGCATCTGTACGCCTGGAAGGGACCGAAGTGGGTCCGGGGCGTGGAGTACATGACCGCCGACCGCCGTGGCTTCTGGGAGGAACGCGGCTACCACAACGTCGGCGACCCCTGGGCCGAACAGCGCTACTCCTACCAGGAGCTGCCGGGCGACGGCCCGGAACTGTAGACGGACGGACGGGCCCGCGGGCCCGGCGGGGGATCAGCCGTCACGCAGCTTCTTCAGCAGCCGTATGTCGGCCGCCTGTCCCTCCTTGCCGCCCGGTGTCTCGATCACCAGCGGTACGTTCTCGGTCGCCGGATGCGAGAACAGCTCACCGAACGGCTCCCCGCCGATCCGGCCCGCCCCGATGTTCATGTGCCGGTCCTTGTTCGCGCCGGCGACATCCTTGGAGTCATTGGCGTGGATCAGCTTGAGCCGGCCCTCACCGACCGTGTCGACCAGCAGATCCAGGGTCTGCCGCATACCGTGCGGGCCCGCGAGATCGTGACCGGCGGCGAAGACATGGCAGGTGTCCAGACAGATCCCCAGTTTGGGATGCGAGTCGAGCGCCTCGAAGTACGGGCCGAAGTCCCAGGTCCTCGAACAGAGCGAGAAGCCCTGTCCGGCCGTCGACTCCAGCAGGAGGAACGGGTCGTCGTCATGGGTCAGCTCGTCCAGGAGCGGCAGCATCAGCTCCCTCACCTGCGCGAGCGCCACCTCGCGGGTACGGCCGCCGGTCGCCGACCCCGTATGCACGACGACACCCAGCGCGCCGATCTCCCGGCCCCTGCGCAGGCTGTGCCGCATGGAGGCCACCGACTGCTCGGCGGTGGCCTCGGTGTGCGAGCCGAAGTTGATCAGGTAAGGAGCGTGGACGTACGCGGTGATCCCCTCGGCCGCGCACTCCGCGCGGAACCGCTCGTCCTGCGCGGGATTCCCGGTGGGCGTCGCCCAGCCGCGCGGATTGGCGACAAAGACCTGGACGGTCTCGGCGTCCAGCTCACGCGCGTACGTCAGACCGGTCGTGGCGAGGCCGCCGGCCACGGGGACATGGCCGCCGACGGGGTTGCGCATGGTCGGCTAGATTCCCTCGGTCTTGATGGTGATGGTGCTGCCCTCGGGAGCCCGCTCGCCGCCCTCGACGGACTGCTCGGCCACGGTGTCGCCCAGGAACGGGAAGCCGCGGTCGATCTCGACCACGAACCCGGCCGCCTCCAGCAGACCCTTGGCCCTGTCGGTCGTCTGCCCGACGACATCCGGTACGGCGACCAGCCGCGGGCCCTTGGACACCGTCAGTGTGACGGTGTCACCACGGGCGACCTGTGAGCCCTCCGCCGCCGACTGCCGGGCGACGGTGTCCGCGTCCTCGGGGGAGTTCACCCGCGCGGCGGCGATCCTGACCTTGAGCCCGGCCTCCTCCAGCTCGCTGGTGGCCTCGGGCACGGACTCCCCGGTCACATCGGGCATATCGATCGGAACGCCCTTGCTCACCACGAGCGCGACCCCGGAATCGGGCCGCACCTCGGTCCCGGCCGCGGGCGACGAACTCACCACGGAGCCCTGGGCGGTCCCCTCGTCGAACTCTCGCGTGACGATCCCGGCGGCCAGACCGGCCCGCTTCAGCGCACGCCTCGCCTCGGCCAGGGGCACCCCCGTTACCTCGGGTACCTGGACGATCTCCGGGCCGCGCGAGACGACGAGAGTCACCGGGCCGTCACCACGGATCCGGGCACGGGGCCCGGGATCGCTGCGTATGACGGTGCCCCGCTTGACGGTCTCGCTGAAGTCCTCGGTGACCTTGGCGTCGAGTCCCGCGTCGGAGAGCCGCTTCCTGGCCTCCTGCTCGCTCTGGCCGAGCAGCGAGGGGACCCGGGTGAACTGACCGGAATTGATGTACCAGACACCCGCGCCGACACCGAGCACCAGCAGCACGGCGACGACCGCCGCCACGATGCCCCTGCGGGGCACGGTCACGCGTCGGCGGGGCGGGGAGCCTGGCGGAACCATCTCCAGCCGGCTGGTGTGCAGGACACGGCGCGGGATCACCGCCGTACGGTTCTCGGCGCCCGCCTCCCCGGTGGTCCTGGCCCCCGGCGGTACGGCGTCGAGCTGTGCGTCACTGAGCGCGGCGCGCGCCACACGGGCCCTGGCGAGCAGCGCCACCGCGTCCTCGGGCCGCAGCTCCGGATCCCGGGCGGTGGCCACCGCGACCAGCTCGTCCAGCTCGGCGGCGAGCCCGGGAACACTGGCCGACGGCGCGGGGACGTCCTCGTTGAGATGCCGGTAGAGCACCTGCGCGGGGGTGTCCCCGCCATGCGGCTTGGCACCGGTCAGCATCTCGTGGAGTACGACCCCGCAGGCGTACACGTCGACCCGGGTGTCGGACGTGCCGTACTCGATCTGCTCCGGTGCGAGATACGACACGGTGCCGAGCACGGTCCCGGTCGTATGGGTGACATCACCCACGGCCCGCACGAGCCCGAAGTCCGCGACCTTGACCCGGCCGTCGTCGCCTATCAGCACGTTCTCCGGCTTCATGTCCCGGTGGACGAACCCGGCCCGGTGGGCCGCGCCGAGCGCGGCGAGCACGGGCTCCAGGATGTCCAGCGCGGCCCGCGGCTGGAGCGCGCCGCGCTCACGCAGTACGTCACGGAGGGTGCAGCCCGCGACGTACTCCATCGCGAGATAGACGTACGCTCCCTGCGCGCCCTGGTCGAAGACCGCGACCACATTGGGGTGCGACAGCCGGGCCACGGACTTGGCCTCACGGATGAACCGCTCCACGAAGGTGACGTCGGTGGCGAGCGCGGGATGCATCACCTTGAGGGCCAGGACCCGGTCCAGCCGGGTGTCGAGGGCCCGGTAGACCGTGGCCATGCCACCGACGGCGATACGCGCGTCGACGCGGTAACGACCGTCGAGCACCTGCCCGACGATGGGGTCGTGAAGGGTGGTGTCCACGCCCCGAGTCTACGGTGACGCCTCCCGGCGGTGCGCCTCCCGGCTAGGGGGCCGTGGTGCGGGGCGCGTTTCGGCTGGGGCCGGTTTTTGTGTGCGGGTTGTCGCCGGGGCCCCCTCCGGGGGCATATCCGGGACAGCACGATTTACGGCGCCTTTAGCCGTGCGTTGGATACGGGCGGCCGTGCGCCACAAATCACGCTCAAGCGTCCCGGACACGCCCCCTGCACGACCCCCTTCACCGCCCGTCACCGACCAGGCCTGGCCGGGCGCACCGCCCACCGGCGGGCAGTCGGGCCTCCGGCGGGAGGGGGTCGGGGTCGCAGGAGGTGCGTGTCCGGACACTAAAGCGTGATTTGTGCCGCACACCGAGCCGCACCCGACAACGAGACCCGCACGCGGCGTAAATCATGCCGTCCGGACATGTACCTCCGGAGGCCCCGGCACCCGCACCACCCACGCACCGCACCCGCGCCGCAGGCGCGCACCGCCCCCACGACCCCTAGCCGGGAGGCGAGAACGCCGGGCGTTCCGGGTCAAGGTCGCCCCGGCCGTCCCTCGGTGACGACGCCGTCGCGAAGTGGCGGCGGGGGATCCGTCCCGCCCGGTACGCCAGCCGTCCCGCCTCCACCGCGTGCCGCATCGCCTCCGCCATCAGCACCGGCTCCCGCGCCCGGGTGACCGCCGACGCCAGCATCACCGCCGCGCACCCCAGCTCCATCGCCAGCGCCGCGTCCGACGCGGTGCCCGCGCCCGCGTCCAGGATCACGGGCACGCCCGCCCGCTCCACGATGAGCTCGAAGTTGTGCGGGTTGCGGATGCCGAGGCCCGAGCCGATCGGTGAGCCCAGCGGCATGATCGCGGCGCAGCCGACGTCCTCCAGCTTTCTGGCGAGTACGGGATCGTCGTTGGTGTACGGCAGCACCGTGAACCCGTCGTCGACCAGTGTCTCGGCCGCGTCCAGCAGCTCGATCGGATCGGGCAGCAGGGTCCGCTCGTCCGCGACCACCTCCAGCTTGATCCACTCCGTACCGAGCGCCTCGCGCGCCAGCCGGGCGGTCAGGACCGCCTCGCCCGCCGTGAAGCACCCCGCCGTGTTGGGCAGGGCGCGGATGCCCAGGGAGCCGAGTACGGAGAGGACCGAGCCCCGGACCGTGGGGTCGAGACGGCGCATCGCGACCGTGGTGAGTTCCGTGCCCGAGGCGCGCAGGCAGCGTTCCAGCACATCGAGGCTGGGCGCCCCGCCGGTCCCCATGATCAGCCGTGAGTTGAGGACGGTGGAGCCGATGGTGAGCCGGTCGTCGGCCATGGCGGCTCAGCCTCCCTGGACCGCGGTGAGGACTTCCACCCGGTCGCCGTCGCCGAGCACCGTCCGGGGCCAGTGGCCGCGCGGTACCACCGTCTCGTTGACGGCGGCGGCGACACCCGAGGGCGCGGGGGTGAGGGAGGCGACCAGGATGTCGAGGGTGGTGCCGGGGGCGAGACCGCGGGCCTCGCCGTTCACGGAGACGGTCACACGGACGGAGGTGCTCATACGGTCAGCTCCCGCGGTACGGAGGTGAGGTCCTGCGGTTCGGAGGTGAAGCGGCGCGCGGTGAAGGGGCGCGCCACGTCCGGGAGTTCGCCGGTGGTCAGCGCCGCGGCCAGCGCGTCGCCGGTGACCGGTGTGAGCAGCACCCCGTTGCGGTGGTGCCCGGTCGCGAGATGCAGCCCCGGCAGCGCGGTCGGCCCCAGCAGCGGCGCGTTGTCCGGCGAGCAGGGGCGCAGTCCCGCGCCGGTCTCGGTGAGCGGCAGCTCGGTGATGCCGGGGACCAGTTCGTGCGCGTCCCGCAGCAGCTCGTACACCCCGCCCGCGGTGACGGTGGTGTCCCAGCCCAGTTCCTCGCTGGTGGCGCCGACGACCAGCTCGCCGTTCTCGCGCGGCACCAGATACACCTGGCTGCCGCGCACCACGGCCCGGACCGTCCTGGACAGGAAGGGCGCGTACGGACGGGGCACCGTCAGCCGCAGGACCTGGCCCTTGACGGGCCGTACCGGCGGCAGGACGTCGTCCGGAACGCCCGCCAGCCGGCCGCTCAGACTGCCGGCCGCCACCACCACCTGGTCCGCGGTGAGCGCGCGCCCGCCGTCCAGCACGGCGCCGGTGGCCCGGTCCCGTACGACGGACAGCCGCTCGGCCCGGGCGCGGTGGAAGACCACCCCGGCCCGTTCACAGGCCGTGAGCAGGGCCGAGGCCAGCCGGCGGGGATCGATCTGGTGGTCGCCGTCCACGCGCAGACCGCCGCGTACGCCCGGCGCGAGCATCGGTTCGAGGCGCCGGCACTCGCGCCCCGTGAGCCACTCGGACGTCAGGCCCGAGCGCCGCTGAAGGGCGTGCAGTTCGCGCAACTCGGCGCGGTCGTCGGTGTCTAGGGCGACGGCGAGGGTGCCGCAGGCGCGGTAGCCGGTCTCGTGGCCGCTCGCCTCCTCCAGCTCGGCCACGAACTCCGGATAGCGCTCCGCCGAGGCGAGATTGAGCCCCAGCAGGAGCTGTTCGCCGTGGTGGAGTTCGGTGACGGCGGCGAGCATGCCCGCCGCCACCCGCGCGGCGCCCCCGCCGGGACCGGGATCGACGACGGCGGTGCGCAGTCCGCGCTGCGCGGCCCGCCAGGCCGTGACCAGACCGATGATCCCGCCGCCGATGACCAGGACATCGGAAGCGGTCTTCTCCTGAGACGACTGCATGGGCGTCCAGCCCCTCCCTTCGCCGGCATGACCCGGATCAGGTTCGTACGGTCGGAGGCCGCTTCAGCCTCCCTCTCAGCCCGGTGCGTCCGGACTCCCGCGAGGTAGTGTCGACGGCCAGCGTAACGCGCGCCCCGCCGCGTGGTAAGGCCGTCCGGCCGGGGGCGGGGGCCGGAACATCCCTCCGTCCGGCGCCGGAACATCCGTCCTCCCGACGGCCGTCGGCTGCTTAAGGTGATCGGGTGAGCGAGCAGAAGCAGAGCCGGCGCGAACAGCCGGGCGTGGTCATCGTCGGTGCGGGCATGGCGGGTGCGCAGACCGCCGTGGCCCTGCGGGAGAACGGCTACGAGGGTCCGGTCACCCTGATCGGCGCGGAACCCCATCCGCCGTACGACCGGCCCCCGCTCTCGAAGGCGGTCCTGCTGGGCACGGCGGACGGCTCGGCCTTCGACATCGACTTCGAGGCGCTCTCCGTCCGGCTGAGACTCGGTGTCGAGGTGACCGGACTGCGCCCCGGCGCGCGGGAGGTAGACACCGCGGCCGGGCCCGTTCCGTACGACGTACTGGTCCTCGCCACCGGCGCGGAGCCGGTCGGGCTGCCCGGCGCCGCGTCCGTGCCGGGAGTCCATCTCCTGCGGACCCTCGACGACGCCGAGGCGCTGCGGCCCGTGCTCGACCGGCGGGACCGGATCGTGGTCGTCGGCGCCGGGTGGATCGGCGCCGAGTTCACCACCGCCGCCCGCGAGGCCGGGTGCGCCGTCACGGTCGTGGAGGCGGCGGACCGGCCGCTGCCGGGCGCCCTGCCGGCCGAGGTCGCCGCACCGATGGCGCGGTGGTACGCGGAGAGCGGCGCCGAACTGCTGACCGGCGTCCGGGTGGCCGGTGTCGAGCCGGGCACGGTGGTCCTCGCGGACGGCAGGCGGCTGCCCGCCGACGCGGTGGTCGTGGGCATAGGGGCGCGGCCCTCGACGGACTGGCTGACCGGCTCCGGTATCGCGCTGGGCCCGGACGGGGCGATCGTCGCGGACGAGCGGCTGGCGACGTCCCTGCCCGATGTCTACGCGGTCGGCGACTGCGCGTCCTTCCCGTCCGCCCGTTACGGCGAGCGGCTGCTCGTGCACCACTGGGACAACGCGCTCCAGGGCCCGCGTACGGTCGCCGCCCAGGCCGTCGGCGAGAGCGAGCGGCTCTACGATCCCGTGCCGTACTTCTGGTCGGAGCAGTTCGGCCGGTTCGTCCAGTACGCGGGCCATCACGCGGCGGAGGACACCCTGGTGCGGCGCGGCGATCCCGCGGACGCCGCCTGGTCGGTGGTGTGGCTGCGGGACGGGGCGCTGATGGCCCTGCTCGCCGTCGGCAGGCCACGTGATCTGGCGCAGGGCCGCAAGCTGATGGAGACGGGGGCCCGGCTGGACCCGCTGCTGGCCGCCGATCCCTCCGTACCGCTGCGCAAGGCCGTTCTCTGAGGTTTCTCGGCGTGCCGCCGGGTTTTCCCGCGTTCCGACGGGGTTTTCCCGCGTGCCACCGGGTTTTCCCGCGCGGGGACGGGCGCTTCTCCGGCGTACGGGCAGGCGCTTCTCCGGCGCGCGGCCGGGCGTTTCCCGGCGCACGGGCGGGCGCTCCTCGGCGTACGGGCGGGCCCGTCGCGCTCGTTCCCGGCCGGGCGTGGTGACCGCTCCTGCCGGAGCCGGTTCGTGGCGTCTGTCAGTCCGGGATGGCACGCTTGTCGTGTGACCGAGATTGACGCAAAGATCGATGCTCTCGTCCCCGCCTGGCTTCACCTGCCCGACATCGCGGAAGCCCTCGATGTCGAGGTGACGCGCGTGCGGCAGTTGGTGAAGGAAGGGCAGCTCATCGCCGTGCGCCGCGGTGAGAACAGGACACTCCAGGTGCCCGCCGCCTTCATCGACAGCGGCAAGGTCGTCAAGGGCCTCGCCGGGACCCTGACGCTGCTGAGGGACGACGGCTTCGCCGACGAAGAGATGCTCGAATGGCTCTTCACCCCCGACCCGACCCTGCCGGGCACGCCCGCGCAGGCGCTCAGCGAGAATCGCGGCACGGAGGTGAAGCGCCGGGCCCAGGCGCTCGCCGTCTGATCCACTCATCATCCGCGGTGTGCGGCGGTGCCCCCATGGCCGCGTGACGGTCCCGGTACCGCCGCACACCGCCGACCCGACGGGGGACTTCCCATGCCCGAGGCCATGTCCGGGGCCCGTGCGCCGCTCTCCGACGCCCGGCTCTATCTCTGCACGGACGCGCGCAAGCGGCAGGGGGACCTTCCCGAGTTCCTCGACGCCGTGCTCGCGTCCGGTGTGGACATCGTGCAACTGCGCGACAAGGGCATGGAGGCGGCCGAGGAGCTGGACCACCTCCAGGTCTTCGCGGACGCCTGCCGCCGCCACGGCGCGCTGCTCGCGGTGAACGACCGCGCGGATGTGGCCCATGCCGCCGGCGCGGACGTACTGCATCTGGGACAGGGCGATCTGCCCGTCCCGGCGGCCCGCGCGATCCTGGGGGACACCCCGCTGATCGGCCGTTCCACCCATGCCGCGGCCGAGGTGGACGCGGCCGTCGTCGAGCCGGGCGTGGACTACTTCTGTACGGGCCCGTGCTGGCCCACCCCGACCAAACCGGGCCGCCATGCCCCCGGGCTCGATCTGGTGCGCCATGCCGCCGCGCTGGCCACGGACCGGCCGTGGTTCGCGATCGGCGGTATCGACGCGGGCAATCTCGACCAGGTGCTGGACGCCGGTGCCCGCCGGATCGTCGTCGTACGGGCGATCACCGAGGCCGACGACCCGGCCGCGGCGACGGCCGGACTGGCCAAGCGCGTACGGGACCGGACCGTGTGACGCGACCGTAAAGCCGGACAAATACCCCCGTCCGGTTGGGAGACCGCCACGCCCTCGATAACCTGCACCCATGGCCTTCGGCACAGCTTCGACCAGATCGGATCACGCACTGACCGTGCGTGATCTGCTCGCGACCGGCAAGACATCGTTTTCGTTCGAGTTCTGGGCGCCCAAGACCGAGAAGGGTGAACGGAATCTCTGGAACGCGCTGCGCCGGGTCGAAGCCGTGGGGCCGAGTTTCGTCTCCGTGACCTATGGCGCGGGCGGCTCCACCCGGGCGGGCACGGTCAAGGCCACGGAGCGGATCGCCTCCGACACCACCCTCACCCCGGTCGCGCATCTCACGGCCGTCGGCCAGTCCGTCGCCGAACTGCGCAACATGGTCGGGCAGTACGCCGACGCCGGGATCCGCAACATCCTCGCCGTACGGGGCGATCCGCCCGGCGATCCCATGGGCGAGTGGGTCAAGCACCCGGACGGCGTCCGCTACGCCGCCGAACTGGTCAGGCTCATCAAGGAGTCCGGCGACTTCTGTGTCGGAGTGGCGGCCTTCCCGGAGATGCATCCGCGCTCGTCCGACTGGGACACCGATACCAGGCATTTCGTGGACAAGTGCCGCGCGGGTGCCGATTACGCGATCACGCAGATGTTTTTCGAAACGGACGGATATCTGCGGTTGCGTGACCGGGTCGGCGCTGCCGGTTGCGCGACACCGATCATTCCCGAGATCATGCCGGTCACCAGCGTCCGGATGCTGGAGCGGCTGCCGCAGCTCAGCACGGCCGTCTTCCCGGCCGAACTGAAAGAGCGGATCCTCTCCGTCAAGGACGATGCCGCCGCTGTACGCTCCATTGGCATCGAGTTCGCGACGGAGTTCTGCGCGGAGCTGCTCTCCGAGGGTGTTCCCGGCTTGCACTTCATCACCCTCAACAACTCCACCGCAACGCTCGAAATCTACGAGAATCTCGGACTGCACGAGCAGTCGTGACCGGTCGTACCCGCCCTGTCCCGGGCGGGTGGCCGCAGGAGAGGGGCGGGCATGGGCTGGACGGTCCTCTACATCGCATTCGGCATCGTGGCTCTGTGGCTGCTGGGCGAGGTGCTGCTCCAGTACAAGGCGCGACTGCGCTGGCGACTGCTCGCCTTCAGCGGCTTCATGGGTGTGGTTCTCGGTGTTCTGCTGCCCTCCGTCCTGGTCATCGCACTGGGTGCGATCGCCTTCGCCGTCGGTCAGACCTATGTGACGCTCTCCTTCCGCCGGGGCTTCTCCACCGGCTGGGCGATAGGCGGCAGTCCGGGGGCCAGCCGCCGCCGGAAGGACACCGGCCGGCCGGCCGCCGAGCGCGAACCGTCGCTGGAGGTCTCGGATCTGGAGTACCAGCCGGCCGCCGCGCCCGCGGAGGCCACCGCGGCCTATGACCCGGAGCCGGTCTACGAGCCGGAGCCGATGCCCGACGACACCGGGCAGTACGGCGTCTACAACGACTACGACACCCCGGCCCATGACGCGCCCCAGCAGGGCCGGACCCAGCAGCCCGACGCCGACGGATGGGGCAGCGGCGCGTACGACGCGTACCCGGGCTACCAGCAGCCGGGCGGCCAGGACAGCTATACGGGACAGGGCGGTTACGCGGCGCACGACGCCTACCCGGGCCAGGACGCCTACCCGGGTCCGGACCAGGACGCCTACCAGCCGGGCCACTCGGGCGAGCACACCTACGCGAGCCAGGAGAACTACCCGGGCCAGGACGTCTACGCGCAGCAGTACGACTACGGGAACGGCCAGCAGCAGTACACCGGATACTCCGATCCGTACGCCGACCAGGCCAACGGCGGTCAGCAGTACGGCTCGTACGACAGCTTCGGCGGCCAGCAGCCGTACACCGACTCCTACGGCGGCCAGCAGCAGTACGGCGCCGAGACCCCGCCCGGCGGCGTCTGGGTCCCGCAGCAGCGCGAGGGCGAGCAGGCACCGCCGCCGCAGCAGCCCCAGCAGCAGGGCTACGACCCCGACTACAACGAGCAGCAGTACCGCTACTGACGGCCCGTCGTATCCGATCGACGGTCAGGTCGGGTCAGGCGGCATCGGCCGACGGCTCACTGTGAGCCCCGGAAGCCGGCCCCCTCGACGATCAGCCCTGCCACCAGCGCCCCCGACATCCCGGCATGCGCGAGTCCGCCGCCCGGATGCGCCCAGCCGCCCGCCAGATACAGCCCGGACAGCCGCGTGGTGTTCGCCGGACGGAGCAGCCGCCCCGCCGCCCCGGCCAGCGCGGGCGCCGGCACCGAGCCACCCGCCGCACCCGTCTGCGCCGCGGTGTCGGCGGGCGTCCGTATCTCGCGCCACATCAGCCGCTCCGTGATCCCCGGAACGGCCGCCCCCGCCGCGGCCACCAGCACATCGGCGTATCGCTCGCGCAGCGCGCCGTCCGTCCAGTCCACCGGGCCCTGCGGGGCGACCGTCGCGGTGACCGTGACCGCCTCATGGTCACCGTCGGGCCGCGTCGCCGCGTCATCGGGCCGCAGCACCGCGACCGTGGGCCGCTCGGCCGTGCGGCCCGCGAAGACATCGGCGGCCTCGGCGCTTCCGTCGGGGGAGTGCACCACCGTACGGTGCACGGCGTCCCCGTCCCGGGCGCCGCGCAGCGCCAGCAGCACCGTGAACCGGCCGGGCACCGGAGCGCCGCCCGCCTTCGGTGGCCGTGGCTCGCCGTCATCCCACAGCTCGCGCTCCACGAGCCGCCCCGGCGCGATGCCCGCCACGACCCGGTCCGCCGCCACGACCGTGCCGTCCGCCAGCTCGATCCCGGTGGCCCCGCCGTCCTTCTCCGCGATCCGGGTCACCTCGGCCCCGAAGACGAACTCCACCTTGCGGGCCAGGCACCGCTCGTACACCGCGCGGGCCAACTCCCGCATCCCGCCCCGCACATACCAGCTCCCGAAGGTCTGCTCCAGATACGGGAGCAGCGCGGCGCCCGCCGGCGCGTGGCGCGGATCGAGTCCGTACGACAGGGCGTATCCGTCCAGCAGGGCCGCCAGCCGGGGATCGGCCAGCTCCCAGGCGCCGATCTCCGCGATCGTGGCGGCCCGGCGCGCGCCGCGCAGCAGCCGGCGCTGCCGCACCGCCGGATACGGATCGCGCCCGAGCACCTGCCGGTCGGTCCACAGGGGCTCTTCGAGCAGCGGCCGGCGTGAGCGGTCCCAGGCGTCACGGGCCCGGCCGAGGAACTCTCCCCACCGCTCCCCGGCGCCCGCGCCCAGTGCCGCGTCCAGGGCGGAGACCACGCCTGCCCGTGACGCGTTCGGCAGCCGTACGCCGGTGCCGTCGGCGAAGACATGGCGGCTCGCCGGATCGACCTGACCGAGCTGGACGCACCGCTCCAGCGGCTCCTTGCCGGTCTTGACGAACAGATCGCGGTAGACGGCGGGGAGATGCAGCAGACCGGGGCCGGTGTCGAAGACGAAGCCGTCCCGCTCGAACCGGCCCAGCGAACCGCCGTACGTCGCCGAGCGTTCGTACACCGTCACCCGGTGTCCTGCCACGGCCAGCCGGGCAGCCGCCGCCATGGCGCCCGTCCCGGCGCCGATCACCACGATCCGTGCCATGCCAGGGACTTTAACGGGGCCCACTGACAGTTCAGCCGGGCGGTGCCGCCATCCCGCCTCCGGCCAGGCGTTTCTCCGCCCGGCGCTGAGCCCTGCGGCGCAGAAAGCGGCGGATCCTGGCGGCGAGGAAGGCCACCGTCGCGATACCGAGCACCAGCAGCGTGCCCGCGACGACGGCGGCGGCGACCGGATGGAAGACCGCGAAGGTGATGATCCCGGCCACGCCCAGATCCTCGGCCGTGCTCACGGCGATATTGCTGAACGGCTCGGGGGAGGTGTTGACCGCCATCCGGGTCCCCGCCTTGACGAGATGGCTCAGCAGGGCGGTCGACCCCCCTACCGCACCGGCCGCGATCTCCGGCAGCGAGCCGCTCTGCCCGGCCAGCAGCGCACCGACCACCGCCCCGGAGAGCGGTCTGACGACCGTGTGCGCGGCGTCCCAGACCGTGTCGACGTACGGGATCTTGTCCGCGACCGTGTCGCAGAGGAAGAGCACCGCCGCGGCGATCAGGACATCGGTGCGCTGCAACGACTCGGGAACCTCGTCGGTCAGCCCTGTCGCGCCGAAGACGCCGAACAACAGGACCACCGCGTAGGCGTTGATGCCGCTGGCCCAGCCGCTGGTGAAGATCAGGGGGAGTACGGACACGGGCGCGATCGTATCCAGCCGCCGCACGGGTGCGCAGGGGGTCGGCGGAACCGCGGTGCGCGATGGGCCGGAGTACGGAGCACTGAGTACGCGTACTCAGAAGGCGAGATGAGTAGGCACGCGGATGGGACGTCACTCGCGCGGACGGAAGAGTGGAGACCACGGAAGGGGCGCGGCGCCGGCACCGCCGGCACGGGGCGGCGGAACGGCGCGGCTCCCCTGACGGAACGGGGGCGTGCGACACCACGACGAGGGTGTAGGGCACCACGGGGAACGCACCGGTCCGGTGCGGCTCAGGGGGACCGGGCCGCACCGGACCGGTCGTATGCGGGTGACCGGTGACCGGTGACCGGTGACCGCGGGTGCCGGCGGACCCGCCCGCCGGGCCGGCACCTCTCCGAACGTGCGAACGAGACAAAAACGCAGGTCAGAGCCGATTGTCAGTGGTGTCCTTCAGGATGGACACATACGGCCACAGCGCCGTCACACGACGACAGGAGGTTCGTCATGGCCAGCTCCTACGCCGGTGCCGCACACCGGCGCCGCACAGACGGCCCTGCCCCCTCACTGACCGGACCGCCGACCGATGTCCATCCCGTGCCGCGCCGGGCCACGGCCCCGCCCGCGGCCCTCGATCTGCTCGCCCAGGCCCGTACGGGACTTGACGAGGCAGCGGCCCTGGACACTCCGAACGAGCGCTATGCCACCGCTCATCTCGCCGCCCTGCGCACCGCAGCCGCGGTCCTCGCGGCCCGGGGCCGCCCCGAGACCACCGCGCGGAAGCGCCGCCGGATCAGGAGCGCCTGGGAGGTCCTGCCCGAGATCGCGCCCGAGCTGACCGAATGGAGCAGCCTCTTCGCCTCGGGCGCCGACCGCAGGGCGCGCGCGGAGGCGGGCATACGGGGTGCGGCGAGCAGCCGCGACGCCGATGATCTGCTGCGCGACGCGGCCATGTTCCTGCGCCTGGTGGAGCGGCTGCTGGTGCTGGAGCCGGTGCTGCCCAGGCCCCGCGCCGAGCAGCCACGGCAGGGCGGCGCCGCTGGGTGATCCGGCGCCGCTGGGGGATCAGGAGGGACGACCGAGGCAATAGGGTGGGCGGAGCCCGCACCGTTCCACGCCCCGCCGTCCGGGGCGGCCCCGCGCCGAGGAGTCAACTGCCGTGTCGGACCGTTCCCCTGTCGCCGGTGGGGAGACGCCATCGCGCTCCCGGGGCTCCCTCCGTACCGCCGTGGTCTGGGAGGTCCTCAGGGACGCGCTCGACCACCGGGTCAAGGCGGCGGGGACGGACGTCCTGGACGTGCTCGACACGGGAGGGGGCACAGGCAGCTTCTCGGTGCCCGTCGCCCGTCTGGGGCATCGGGTGACCGTCGTCGACCCCAGCCCGAACGCGCTCTTCGCGCTGGAGCGCCGGGCGGCCGAGGCGGGGGTCGCCGAGCGTGTCCGCGGGGTGCAGGGCGATATCCACGGGCTCTTCGACGTGGTCGGGCGCGGTGGCTTCGACGCGGTGCTGTGTCACGGCGTTCTGGAGTATGTGGACGATCCCGCCGAGGGCGTACGGAACGCGGTCGACGCCCTCCGCCCGGCCGGCGCGCTCAGTCTGCTCGCCGCGGGCCTGGGCGGCGCCGTGCTGGCCAGGGCGCTCGCCGGGCATTTCAACGAGGCCCGTCGGGCGCTCGGCGACCCGGCGGGGCGCTGGGGCGAGGGCGACCCGGTGCCCAGGCGCTTCACCGCCGAGCAGCTCACGGAGCTGGTCGAGGCCGCCGGTCTGCGGATCGGCGCCGTTCATGGCGTACGGGTCTTCGCGGACCTGGTCCCCGGCGGTCTGGTGGACACCCAGCCCGGGGCGCTGGAGGCCCTGCTGAAGCTGGAGGCCGCCGCCGCCGAGCTGCCCGCGTTCCACTCCGTGGCCACGCAGCTCCATGTTCTGGGCGAGAAGCGGGACTGATCCGAAGTCCCCCTGGAATACGGGCTGAAGCACGGACCGGAAGCCCCCGGAACCCCCTCCCCGGACCCTCTTCGGAGCCTTCCGGGAGGCCCTCCGGAGGCCTCTGGGAGGGTCCCGGGCCTGCCCCGAGCCCGGCCGGACCGTCCTCCGGACGCTGATCGCCCGGCTGATCAGGGGCGCAGCCGCGCATGGAGTGCGCCACAGGCCCCCCGATGGGACGTCTGGCGCCGTATGATCGGGGTACACCTTCCGGCATGACGGATCGATGGTTGGGGAATCAACGCCTCAGCGGCCGAGTCGACATGGCGGCCCGGAATGGCGAAATGGCGTTGAGGGCGGGTTTCACGGGGGCGATTCCCTGCCTATCCTTGAAGGAGCCGCATACCGGTCGCCCCCCGCGACCGACGACTAGGAGGACTCCGTGCCGCTCTCGGAGCACGAGCAGCGAATGCTCGAGCAAATGGAGCGAGCGCTGTACGCCGAAGATCCCAAGTTCGCGACAGCGCTTGAGGGAAGCGGGCTGCGTACGTACACCCGGCGACGGGTCTACCAGGCAGTAGCCGGCTTCCTGGTGGGTATCGCGCTCCTCATGGCCGGAATGGTCGCCCAGCAGATCTGGATCAGCGTGGTGGGGTTCCTCGTCATGCTGGGCTGTGCGGTCCTGGCGGTCACCGGGTGGCGCAAGGCGCCCAAACCAGGTGAGCAACCGGCGGCGGGCGCAGGCCCGGCCGCCCGACAACAACAACCCAGACAGCGTCGCTCGATGATGAACCGGATCGAGCAGCGGTGGCAGCGCCGCCGTGACGAACAGGGCCAGTGAGTCCCTGAAGGTTCTCAGGCTTGGCCGTACGACTGAGGGGCGGACGCGGAAAGCGTCCGCCCCTCAGCCGTGCCCGGTCACCGGTGTCCAGGTCCGCGCCTTTCCCCGGCCCCGCACGGGGCCGGGGAAACAGACGGTGTGGCTGAGCGTGTCGGCCGTGCTACGGAAGGGCCTCAGCCGACCGGGCCCGTACCGGCGGTATCCGCGCGGCGTGTCCGCAGACCGGCCGTGAACGCCCTGCGGCGCTCCGAGGCGGCCCAGACCACTCGTACGGACGAGCGCGGCGCCAGCAGTGCCCGTAGCCGGGTCCAGCGGCTCACCGGAGCCCGGAGCCCCTCATGGATCAGCCGGGCGTCCTCCGCGAGCCCCGTCCCGGGCCGTGGCCGTGGCGCGTAGAGCACCTGCTCCACCGAATCGGCCACGCGGTGCGCCGCCTCGGCCGCCGGGCCCTCCAGCTTGCCCAGCCGCACCAGCCGGGCCGCGGTCTTCCGCGGGGTTTGTGACTCGTCCGGCGGGATGCCGTGGTCCCAGGCCGTATCGGTTATTTCCCGCCACACCGCGAGTGTCCGTGCCACGGCGTCGGCTTCCGTACGCCCTCGGGAGCCCAGCCGCCGGGCCCGTATCTCGCTGCGCCACAGCATCGGCAGCAGAGGCAGTCCCACCACCAGCAGTACCGCCAGACCGATCAGCAGCCCGAGCCTCCACGGGATCCCCCCGCCGGTGGCCGTCGGGGCCGCGCCGGGCGCGATCGTGGCGCACTCGGGCGCCGGCGTCGCCTGCTCCTGGCAGCTCTCCGAGGCGGACGGCGCCACGGACGGCGCGGCGGAGGCGCTGGCCTCGGGCCGGGCCGGGTCGCTCTCGCTGCCCGCCGGGGTGTCCGGACGGGTGTAGTCAGGAGCGCTGCCCCGGCTCGGGGTCGGCTCGAAACGGGTCCATCCGACCCCTTCGAAATACAGCTCGGGCCAGGCGTGCGCGTCCCGCAGCCCGACCGACATGCTGCCGTCCGACTGCGGGGAGCCCGGAGTGAAGCCCACCGCCACCCGCGCCGGTATGCCCAGGGTGCGGGCCATGGCGGCCATCGTGAACGAGAAGTGGACGCAGAAGCCTTCCTTGTTCTCCAGGAAGCGGGTGATCGCCGCGGCGCCGGTGCCTGAGTCCACCTGGGTGTCATAGGTGAAGCCGCCGTCCAGCGCGAACCAGTCCTGGAGCCTGACGGCCTTCTCGTAGTTGTTCGCAGCGCCCTCGGTGACACCGAGGGCGGTCTCCTTGACGATGTCCGGCAGGACCGCCGGGACCTGGGTGTACTCGCGGCGCAGGGATTCCGGCGCCTCGGGCGCGCCGGCGAGCTGCTCCCGGGTCGGGTTCACCTGGAGGCTGCCCACCTCGTACCGGGCGCCGCGGGTCGACTGCCCGCGGTCGCCCACCAGCGTCCGCCCCTCGGGCTCGAAGCGCCACCGGCCGTCGATGTCCACCCTGGTCGCGGGATAGGGCATCGGAAGATAGTTCTGCCGGTACCACCCGGCGGTCGTGATACTGGTCGTGATCTCGGTCGTGCTCACGCCCCGGTTCAGCCCCGGGGGTCCGGGCAGCCGGTCGGGCACGTCCTCGACCCTGCGCTGCGAGAACCTCCAGGACGTCCCGTCGAACCTGTCCAGCGCCATGATCCGCAGATACATGTTCTGGGTGTTCGGCGCGTTCGTCTTGTAGCGCAGCGCCTCGCGGTCCTCGGGCTGGTTCAGATTGTCCTGGAGCGAGACCAGCGGGTTCACCGCGGAGATGGTGCCCCCGCCGCCCAGTCCCGAGCCGTTCCCCTGGCCCGCGCCCGCCAGCAGCCCGCCGTCCAGCGTGGGCAGGGCCGCCGGGACCACCAGCGCTATGCCCAGCGCCACCGCCCCGATCCTGCGGCCGGTACGGACCGGGGCGGGCGCGCGGCCCGCCGCCTCCAGACCGGCCGCGAACCGGCCCTGCGAGCGCGCCGCACCGCCGAACACCCGGCCCCACTGGGACAGCCGGTCCCGGCCCTCGGCCAGAAGCAGCAGCAGATAACCGGCGGCGGCGAGCAGGAACCACAGGGAGCCCCCTTCACCGCCGGAGAGCCCCGCGGCGACCGAGTAGAGCGCGAGCAGGGGCAGCCCGGCCGGGGCCGCGCTGCGGAACGTCACCGCGAGGGCGTCCACCGCGAGCCCGATCACCAGGACGCCGCCCACCAGCATCAGCCGGATGCCGTCGGTGGCCGGAGCCGGTATGGCGTACCGCCCGACGTCCTCGCCGCCCGCCGTCAGAAGCTGCCCGAACTCCTGGAAGACCCCAGGTGTCGGCAGGACACCGAGCAGTGCCCGGTCCGCCGCGAAGACCACCGTGAGCATCAGCAGGGCGGCGACGGCCTGGAGCGCCACGGTCAGCGTCCGGGCCAGCGGCACCCGCCGGGCCAGCGCGCCCACCGCGCCCAGCACCGCCACCATGATCGCGGCGTGCAGCAGCCAGGTGGCCGGCTGGACCAGCGGCACCAGGGCGCCCGCCGCCATCAGCGTGGCGGCGAAGGAACAGAGCGCCAGTCGTGTGCTACCGCTCATGACCATCCTCCGGTGGAGCCTGTCGGACCGCCCGTGACGGCCGATTCGGAGCGCTGTCGCGCGGCCTGCCGCCACAGCTCGGGCAGCGCCGCGCCCGGCGGCACCAGCAGGGCCGTCCACCCCGCTTCGCGGAGCTGCCGCAGCCGCTCCTCGACACGGTGGTCCGGGGCCATGCCCTGGGCCCAGCCGGTGCTGTCGAGCACAAAGGCGACGGCGACACCGCTGCGCTGCCGCATCCGGGCCACCACCGCGGTCTGTTCCTCGTCCAGATCACCGAGGAAGGCCACCAGCAGCCCCTCACCGCCGCGCAGCACCTCATACGCACCGGAGAGCCCGGGACCGTCGGAGTGGTCGACGACCGCGAGGGTGTCCATCAGCAGTCCGGCCGAGTCGGCCGCCCCCTGGGTCGCCCCGGCGTAGCCGTCGGCGCCCTCGCCCGGCACCGAGCTGCCCGTGTCCGTCAACAGCCTTACCGCGAAGCCGCGTTCCAGCATATGGACCAGTGCGGAGGCCGCGCCCGACACCGCCCACTCGAAGGCCGAGTCGGGACCCGCGCCGTGATAGGCGCCCCGTCTGGTGTCCAGCAGCACGGTGCATCGCGCGCGCTGCGGCTGCTCCTCGCGGCGCACCATCAGCTCGCCGTACCGCGCGGTGGAGCGCCAGTGCACCCGGCGCAGATCGTCACCGTGCCGGTAGCCGCGCGGAATCACGTCGTCCTCGCCGGCCAGCGCCTGGGAGCGCTGCCGTCCGTCGCCGTACGCCGGTGACTCGCCCGCGAGCCGCACCGGCGGCAGCGCCTCGGTGCGCGGGACGACGGTCAGGGTGTCGAACGCGCTGAACGAGCGGGTCAGTTCGCACATACCGAAGGGATCGCTCAGCCGTAGCTGGAGGGGCCCGAGCGGATACCGTCCGCGCAGATCGGAACGGACCCGGTACGACACCTCACGCCGGCCGCCCGGCTCGACCCGGTCGAGCACGAACCGGGGCCGCGGGCCCAGGACATACGGCACATGGTCCTGGAGCATCAGCAGTCCGGTGGGCAGCCGCGTGACATTGTCCATCCGCAGATGCACCCGGGCCTCGGAACCGGCGGGGACCCGGGCCGGCGAGAGCCGCCGGCTGCCCGCCACCCGGTAACGCGTGCGGTAGAGGACCGCCACACAGATCAGTGGCAGCACGGTGAGCAGAAAACCCACCTGGAGCAGATTCGACTGACCCAGGACGAAGGCGCAGACAACCGCCGCGACCCCGGCGGCGAGGAACGACCGGCCACGCGTGGTCAGTCCGGACAGCGCGGGCCGCAGCCCGCCCTTGTCCTCGCCTTCCACCCCGGCCGGCCCCCCGGACGCCATCACAGCCGCCGTACGCCGGCCTGCCGGCCGTAGAGCGGCCCGGCCGGTCCGCCGGGACCGCCCGGCGTCTGGTGGCCCTGGACACGCCCGCCGTCCGCTGTGGGCACGGGGACGCGCTGGAGGATCTCCAGCACGACCTGCTCGGCGGTACGGCGGTTCAACTGCGCCTGGGCCGTGGGCAGCAGCCGGTGCGCGAGCACCGCGACCGCCAGCGCCTGGACATCGTCCGGCAGGGCGTACTCCCGCCCGCTCAGCGCGGCGGCGGCCTTGGCCGCGCGCAGAAGATGGAGCGTGGCGCGCGGCGAGGCGCCGAGTCTGAGATCCGCGTGATTACGCGTCGCCCCGACCAGCTCCACCGCGTACCGCCGTACGGAATCGGCGACATGGACCGTACGCACCGCGTCGATCAGCTTCACGATGTCATGGGCGTGGGCCACCGGCTGGAGATCGTCCAGCGGGGAGATCCCGCCGTGCACGTCCAGCATCTGCAACTCGGCCTCGGGGCTGGGATATCCGATCGACACCCGGGCCATGAAACGGTCGCGCTGTGCCTCGGGCAGTGGATACGTGCCCTCCATCTCCACCGGGTTCTGCGTGGCCACCACCATGAAGGGGCTGGGCAGTTCATAGCTCTGCCCGTCGATGGTGACCTGACGCTCCTCCATCGACTCCAGCAGCGCCGACTGGGTCTTGGGCGAGGCGCGGTTGATCTCGTCGCCGATCACGATCTGGGCGAAGATCGCGCCCGGCTTGAACTCGAAGTCCTGCCGCTGCTGGTCGTATATGGACACCCCGGTGATGTCCGACGGCAGCAGATCGGGAGTGAACTGGATACGCCGCACCGAACAGTCGATGGAGCGCGCCAGCGCTTTGGCCAGCATGGTCTTGCCCACGCCGGGGACATCCTCGATCAGAAGATGTCCCTCGGCGAGGAGCACGGTCAGCGAAAGCCGTACGACCTCAGGCTTGCCCTCGATCACACCCTCCACCGATGCGCGGACACGCTCCGCTGTGGTGGTCAGATCAGTGAGGCTCGCTCGATCGTCATAGGTCGTCACCCGGCCCTCCTCGGCCCTTTTACACGGGCCGATGCTCATCGGACGGCCCGGCCCACCCCGAAACACGGACACCGTCCCCGGAAAGTTCCGGAACGCTGTCACAGACGCATTCTTGTTGCCGTTACCGCTTCGTGTCACTCGCCTGTGGATAAGTCGGAGGGATATGTCAGATTTGCCGTCTATCTGGTTTCGGTGGAGCGCACCCGCCGGTCCCGGTGGTGCTCAGACGACCGGGTCGATCTCCCTCAGCAGGCCCGACTTCACGTCGAAGACGAAGCCCCTTATGTCGTCGGTGTACGGCAGGAAGGGTGACGTCCTGACGCGTCGCATCGACTGCCGTACGTCCTGGTCGACATCGCGGAACGCCTCCACGGCCCAGGACGGCCGCTGGCCCACCTCCATCTCCAGTTCATGACGGAAGTCCTCGGTCAGGCTCTCCAGACCGCAGCCGGTGTGGTGGATCAGCACCACGCTGCGGGTGCCGAGCGCGCGCTGGCTGATGGTGAGGGAGCGGATGACGTCGTCGGTGACCACGCCGCCCGCGTTGCGGATGGTGTGGCAGTCGCCCAGGGCGAGTCCGAGGGCGCCGTGCAGGTCGAGCCTGGCGTCCATGCAGGCGACCACGGCGACCCGGAGTACGGGCCGCGCGTCCATCCCCGGGTCGTCGAACCCGGCGGCGTAGCGGTGGTTCGCGTCTACGAGACGGTCGGTGACCGTTCCTCCGGTGCGTGCCGCACCGGCGGGAGCCGCGGCGGGCTCTGCGGGGAGATGTGCGGAAGTCGACATACCTATGACGGTAATGGTCCGGCGCCGGTAAGGCCCGGGGTGAGAAGGGACAAAGAACGTCAACTCGGCGTGGTGTGACCTACCCCACAAGGGTGAGTGCAGTGGAACCGAACGGGCGGAATGCGGCGTTTATGGTCTTGTGGAGGGTCACCCCGGCGACGCGCTGACCGCCCGCTTGACCGGAAACCCCGAGTGCCGGTGGACTAAAGTGGCGGAAGTTCCCGGGCACGTCCCGGACACATTCCGAATTCCCCGCGAGTGCGGCGTACGTGCGGCTCGGCCTCCTCCCGCTCGACGGTCGGCCGACGCCCTTTCCGGCGCCGGCGGACCATCTCCCCTTCTGAGCGGGCGGGGACCCGGCGGTACGTACCGTCGCGCCGGACCTGAGAGGGCGCATGAGCGAGCGCAGCGAGCGAGTCACGGAAGGCCGCGCGCCCGCGGAACACCGGCCGGGGACCACCGGCGGCCCCCGCGAGGAGCGGGTATGAACCAGGTCCGGCATGTCCCGGTGATGCTCCAGCGGTGCCTCGATCTGCTGGCGCCCGCGCTCACGGAACCCGGCGCGGTCGTCGTGGACTGCACCCTCGGCCTCGGCGGCCACAGCGAGGCGCTGCTCAGCGCCTTCCCCGCCGTACGGCTGATCGCCCTCGACCGCGACCAGGAGGCCCTGCGGCTCTCCGGTGAGCGGCTCGCCCCGTACGCGGACCGCGCGACGCTCGTACACGCCGTCTACGACGAACTGCCCGAGGTGCTCGGCGAGCTGGGCACCCCCCGCGTCCAGGGTGTCCTCTTCGACCTCGGTGTCTCCTCGATGCAGCTCGACGAGGCGGACCGCGGCTTCGCCTACGCCCAGGACTCCCCGCTCGACATGCGGATGGACCAGACGGCGGGAGTCAGCGCCGCCGAGGTCCTCAACACCTATCCGCCCGGTGAACTGGTGCGGATCCTGCGCGCCTACGGCGAGGAGAAGCAGGCCAAGCGAATCGTCTCCGCGGTCGTCAGGGAACGGGAGAAGGAACCCTTCACCCACAGCGCCCGGCTGGTCGAACTGATCCGTGACGCCCTGCCCCAGGCGGCCAAACGCACCGGCGGCAACCCCGCCAAACGCACCTTCCAGGCCCTGCGTATCGAGGTCAACGGAGAGCTCGCCGTCCTGGAGCGGGCGATCCCGGCGGCCGTGGGAAGCCTCGCCGTCGGCGGCCGGATCGCCGTCCTCTCCTACCACTCGCTGGAGGACCGCCTCGTCAAGCAGGTCCTCGCCGCAGGCGCCGCCACCACCGCGCCGCCGGGACTGCCCGTCGTCCCCGAGCGCTACCAGCCCCGACTGAAACTGCTCACCCGCGGCGCCGAACTCCCCACGGAGGAAGAGGTCGCCGAGAACCGCCGGGCCGCTCCGGCCCGGCTGCGGGGGGCGCAGCGGATCCGGGAGGACGTTCTGTGAGCGGACCGGCCAAGCAACTGAAGGGGCGGGCGGCCCGGCTCGCCCAGCTCATGCCCGCCGGATCCAGTTCGGCGGCCCGCACCCCCTTCGTCCTGCTGGTCGTGCTGCTCCTCGGCGGCGGACTGATCACCCTGCTGCTGCTGAACTCCGCCCTCAACGAGGGTTCGTTCCGGCTGAGCGAACTCAAGAAGCGGACCACCGACCTCACCGACGAACAGCAGGCCCTGCAGAAGGACGTGGACGCCTACTCCGCGCCGTACGCGCTGGAGCGGCGGGCCCGCGAGCTGGGCATGGTGCCCGGCGGCAGCCCCGCCTTCCTCAATCCCGACGGCACGGTCCGGGGAGTCCCCGGCGGGAGCGACGTACTGGGTCCGGCGGAGCCGGTACCGCTCTCCGTGCAGCCGTCCGCGATGGAGCAGGTACCGCCGGTGGTCCCCGCGCCGACGTCCGTCGTCCCCTCCGCCCCGGCTCCGGCCGTCCCCCCGGTCCCCGCCCCGCCCGCACCGGTCCTGCCCTCGGCCACGGCGCCTGCCACGGCCGGGGCGCCCGTACCGGTGCCCCAGGTGTCTCCGTACGTCTCCGCGGGGGTGCGGCAGGCTCCCGCGCCGGCCCCCGGAACTCCGGCCCCGACGACCTCCGGCAGGTGACCCAGTGTCCTCCAAGGAACCACCGCGCCGCCGGCTGCCCGGCCCCGCGCGTCCGGGCAGTCCCGCGCGGCCGGGCGGCGCGGACCGGAACCGGCCTGCCGGGCGGCCTCCCGCCCGCCGGCCACGCGCCGGAGCCCCCGCGCCGCAGCGGATCCGGCTGGGCAGCCCCCGCCCCCGGCTGCGTCTGGTCAGCCTCGCCCTGACCCTGATCATGCTGGTGTTCGTCGTCCGGCTGCTCCAGGTACAGGCTGTCGACGCGAGCGCCTACGCCGCCAAGGCGGAGAAGAGCCGCTATCTCAGCCACAAGATCGACGCGGAGCGCGGCGAGATCACCGACCGCTCCGGGATCGCGCTCGCCACCAGCGTCGACGCGTACGACATCACCGCCGACCCGTATATGTTCACCCGCGAGTTCAGCAAGATCTCCGACGCCCCCGAGAAGGCGGCGGCGCTGCTCGCCCCGATCCTCGGCGCCGAGACCGGCACCCTGGTGAAGAAGCTCAGGACCCCCAAGTCCCGCTACGCCGTCCTGGCCCACCGCCAGACCCCCCAGGTCTGGAACCAGATCAAGGACCTCAAGAGCGTCCTCGCCCAGAAGGCGAGCAAGGAGCAGGAGGCCGGCGAGCAGGCGGCGGCCGAGGACGACGGCACGACGGGCGGCGCGGGTGGCACCGGCGTCAGTGTGCTGGCCGGTGTCTTCCAGGAGGCCAGCAGCAAGCGGGTGTACCCCAACGGTGATCTCGCCGCCGGGATACTGGGGTATGTCAACGCCGCGGGCCATGGCGCGGGCGGTGTCGAGTCCATGCTCGACAAGGAGCTCGCGGGCGAGGACGGCGAGGTCACCTACGCCCAGTCCGGCGGCCGCCGTGTGCCCACCGCGAGCTCCCGGGAGAAGCCGGCGGTGCCCGGCTCCGACATCGAGCTGACCATCGACCGGGACATCCAGTGGGCGGCCCAGCAGGCCATCTCGGAGCAGGTCCGCACCTCCAAGGCGGACCGCGGCTATGTGATGGTCCAGAACACCAGGACCGGTGAGGTCCTCGCCATGGCCAACGCCCCCGGCTTCGACCCCAACGACCTCTCCCAGGCCGACACCGCCGCCATGGGCAACGCGGCCCTCCAGGACGTGTACGAGCCCGGCTCCACCAGCAAGGTCATGTCCATGGCCGCCGTACTGGAGGAGAAGGCCGCCACCCCGAGCACCCATGTCGTCGTCCCCAACCGGCTGCACCGCGGCGACCGGCTCTTCAAGGACGACATCGACCACCCGACCTGGTATCTGACGCTCAACGGCGTCCTCGCCAAGTCCTCCAACATCGGCACCATCCTGGCGACCGGCCAGCTCGGCAAAACGCAGCCCGAGGCCAACAAGGTCCTCCACTCGTATCTGACCAAGTTCGGCATCGGCCGGCCCACCGGCCTGGACTACCCGGGCGAGACCCAGGGCATCCTCGCCAAACCCGAGGACTGGTCCACCTCGCAGCAGTACACGATCCCCTTCGGCCAGGGCCTCTCGCTCAACGCCATGCAGGCCGCCTCGGTCTACTCGACCATCGCCAACGGCGGTGTGAGGATCGAACCCACGCTCATCCGCGGTACGACAGGACCCGACGGACGCTTCACCCCCGCGCCCGCGCCCAAGAAGACCCGCGTGGTCAGCGAGAAGACCGCGAAGACGGTCGCCACCATGCTGGAGTCGGTCGTCGGCAACGAGGAGGGCACGGGCACCAAGGCCCGTATCCCCGGCTACCGCGTCGCCGGCAAGACCGGTACGGCCAACCGGGTCGACCCCGACCTGGGCCGCTACAAGGGCTACACCGCATCCTTCGCGGGCTTCGCGCCCGCCGACGATCCGCAGATCACGGTCTACTGCGCCATCCAGAACCCGACCAAGGGCAGCTACTTCGGCGGCCAGATCTGTGGACCCATCTACAAAAAGGTCATGGAGTTCGCTCTCAAGACCCTGCAGGTCGAACCGACCGGCAGTAACCCAGCCAGGCTGCCGGTGACCTTCAAACCCGGCGAGTGACCCCAGGGAAAGCGCCAGTGACAACGATCACCCCCGATTCGGGGAACCACCCGGAACGCGCCGCGCAGGAGCCCCCCTCACTTGGCCCGCGGCCCGCGGAGCCCGGTACGCTCACCGCCGTGCCACAAGCTGATCAGTACCACCGAACCACCCCTGAGGACGCCCCTGTGAATCAGCCGGGGACGCCCCGCCCGGAACGGGTCCGCCCGACCTCCCTCGCGGAGCTGGCGGCCCGGCTGGGAGCCGAGGCACCGGGCCCGGGGGAGGTGGCGCGGCCGGCGGCGGAAGCGGGCCCCGGCAGGTCCGCGGCCCGCGGGGAGGCGACCGGCATCACCCATGACTCGCGCGCGGTACGCCCGGGAGACGTGTACGCCGCCCTGCCCGGCGCCCGCTTCCACGGCGCCGACTTCGCCGCCCAGGCCGCCGACCTCGGGGCCTCCGTCATCCTCACCGATCCGGCCGGCGCCGAGCGCGCCAGGGCCACCGGACTGCCCGTCCTGGTCGTCCCCGACCCACGCGGCAGCATGGGGGAACTCGCCGCCGAGATCTACGGACACCCCGGCCCCGATCTGCTCCAGATCGGTATCACCGGCACCTCGGGCAAGACCACCACGGCGTATCTCGTCGAGGGCGGACTGCGCGGCGCGGGCCGTCGTACGGGTCTGATCGGCACCGTGGAGATGCGGATCGGCGACGAGCGCATCAAGTCGGAGCGCACCACCCCGGAGGCCACCGACCTCCAGGCGCTCTTCGCCGTCATGCGCGAGCGCGGTGTCGACTCCGTCGCCATGGAGGTCTCCAGCCACGCCCTGGTGCTCGGCCGGGTCGACGGCTGTGTCTTCGACGTCGCCGTCTTCAACAACCTCAGCCCGGAGCACATGGAGTTCCACTCCGGGATGGAGGACTACTTCCAGGCGAAGGCACGGCTGTTCACCCCGGAGCGCAGCAGGGCCGGTGTCGTGAACTTCGACGACGCCTACGGCCGCAGGCTCGCGGTCGAGGCGGCCGTCCCCGTCACCACCTTCTCCGCCGAGGGCCATCCGGACGCCGACTGGCACGCCGAGGACGTCGTGGTCGGCTCGCACGGCTCCACCTTCACCGCGGTCGGCCCCAGGGGCGAGCGCGTCCGGGCCGAGGCGCCGCTGCCAGGACCGTTCAACGTCGCCAACACCCTGGCCGCGGTGGTCACCCTGGCCGTCGCCGGGATCGACCCGCACACCGCCGCCGACGGCATCGCCGCGGTGCCCGGGGTGCCGGGCCGGCTGGAGCGGGTGGACGCGGGCCAGCCCTATCTCGCCGTCGTCGACTACGCCCACAAGACGGACGCCGTCGAATCGGTCCTGCGCTCCCTGCGCAAGGTCACCAAGGGCAAGGTGCATATCGTCCTCGGCTGCGGCGGCGACCGCGACGAGAGCAAACGCGGGCCCATGGGAGCGGCCGCCGCCCGGCTCGCCGACACCGCCGTACTGACCTCGGACAACCCCCGCTCGGAGGACCCGCTCGCGATCCTCGCCGCGATGCTGGCGGGCGCCGCCGAGGTACCGGTCCATGAGCGGGGCGATGTGCTGGTCGACGCCGACCGTGCCTCCGCGATCACCGCCGTGGTCTCCCGCGCGCGCGCCGACGACACCGTACTGGTCGCGGGCAAGGGCCATGAGCAGGGCCAGGACATCGCCGGAGTGGTACGCGCCTTCGACGACCGCCAGGTCCTGCGCGAGGCCATCGAGAGCTCCCTGCGGCACGAGCCGGGGCAGGAGCCCGGCCATGACCACCGCGGCGAGCCACGCCAAGAGCAGCGCCATGAGCACCGCCACGAGAACAACAGTCAGGGATGACCCAGTGATCGCCCTCTCCCTCGCCGAGATCGCCGCCATCGTCGGCGGGCAGCCGCACGACATACCGGACCGGTCCGTCCGGGTCACCGGATCCGTCGTGTACGACTCCCGCGCGGTGGAGCCCGGCAGCCTCTTCGCCGCCTTCGCCGGCGAGCGCGTCGACGGTCACGACTACGCGGAGCGCGCCGTCGCGGCGGGCGCGGTGGCCGTCCTGGCCACCCGCCCCGTCGGTGTGCCCGCCGTGGTCGTCGACGATGTCGTCCAGGCCCTCGGCGCCCTCGCCCGCGCCGTCGTCGAACGCCTCGGCGCCACCACCGTCGCCCTCACCGGCTCGGCCGGCAAGACCAGCACCAAGGATCTGATCGCACAGCTTCTGAGCCGCCTCGGGCCCACCGTCTGGCCCGAAGGCAATCTCAACAACGAGATCGGTCTCCCGGTGACGGCTCTGCGGGCCGTCGAGGACACCCGCTACCTCGTTCTCGAAATGGGCGCCAGATACGTCGGTGACATCCGCTATCTCACCGGGCTCGTGCCACCCAGGATCGGCCTCGTACTGAACGTCGGCACCGCCCACATCGGGGAGTTCGGCGGCCGTGAGCGGATCGCCGAGGCCAAGGGCGAGATGGTGGAGTCCCTCCCGTCCGCGGCCGAGGGCGGCGTGGCCGTGCTCAACGCCGACGATCCGCTCGTACGCGCCATGACATCGCGCACCAAGGCCCGCGTCCTGCTGTTCGGAGAGGCGGGCGAAGCAGACGTACGGGCAGAGAACGTCCGTCTCACCGGGACCGGACAGCCCACTTTCCTGCTTCGAACACCCTCCGGGTGCAGGGACGTGACACTGCGGCTGTACGGTGAGCACCACGTGTCGAACGCGCTCGCCGCGGCCGCCGTCGCCCATGAGTTGGGCATGTCCGTCGACGAGATCGCCGTGGCGCTCTCCGAGGCGGGAACCCTCTCCCGCTGGCGTATGGAGGTCACCGAGCGCGCGGACGGCGTGACGATCGTCAACGACGCCTACAACGCGAATCCCGAATCCATGAGAGCGGCGCTCCGTGCGCTGGTCGCCATGGGCGGTGCCTCACGGGCCGCGGGGGGCCGTACGTGGGCGGTGCTCGGCCCGATGGCCGAGCTGGGGGACGACTCGCTCGCCGAGCACGACGCGGTCGGACGGCTCGCCGTCCGGCTCAACGTCAGCAAGCTCGTGGCAGTCGGGGGCAGGGAAGCGTCCTGGCTGCAATTGGGCGCTTACAACGAGGGTTCGTGGGGTGAGGAGTCGGTGCACGTGTCCGACGCGCGGGCGGCGGTCGACCTGTTGCGCAGTGAGCTGCGTCCGGGAGACGTCGTGCTGGTGAAGGCTTCCAGGTCGGCCGGTCTTGAACGGGTCGCCCTGGCACTGCTCGAAAGCGCCAGCGAGGGCGAGGTCGCCGGCCGATGAGGCAGATCCTCTTCGCGGGAGCCATCGGGCTCTTCCTGACCCTGATCGGCACACCGCTGCTGATCAAGCTCCTGGCCCGCAAGGGATACGGGCAGTTCATCCGGGACGACGGCCCGCGTACGCATGGCAGCAAGAAGGGCACGCCCACCATGGGCGGTATCTCCTTCATCATCGCCACCCTGATCGCCTACGCCCTGGCGAAGGTGATCACCGGCGAGGATCCGACGTTCTCCGGTGTGCTGGTCCTCTTCCTGATGGCCGGTATGGGGCTCGTGGGGTTCCTGGACGACTACATCAAGATCGTGAAACAGCGTTCGCTGGGTCTGCGGGCCAAGGCGAAGATGGCGGGCCAGCTGATCGTCGGTATCGCCTTCGCGGTGCTGTCGCTCCAGTTCGCCGACTACCGCGGCAACACCCCCGCCTCCACCAGGCTGTCGTTCATCATGGACTTCGGCTGGTCGATCGGCCCGGTGCTGTTCGTGGTCTGGGCGCTCTTCATGATTCTCGCGATGTCCAACGGTGTGAATCTCACCGACGGTCTGGACGGTCTGGCCACCGGCGCCTCGGTGATGGTCTTCGGCGCGTACACCTTCATCGGGCTCTGGCAGTTCCAGGAGTCCTGTGCCAACGCGATCACCCTGACCAATCCCAACGCCTGTTTCGAGGTACGGGATCCGCTCGATCTCGCGGTCGTCGCCTCCGCCCTGATGGGCTCGTGCTTCGGCTTCCTGTGGTGGAACACCTCACCCGCCAAGATCTTCATGGGTGACACCGGTTCGCTCGCGCTCGGCGGCGCGCTCGCGGGTCTCGCGATCTGCTCCCGTACGGAGTTCCTGATCGCCCTCCTCGGCGGTCTGTTCGTGATGATCACGATGTCCGTGGTCATCCAGGTCGGCTCCTTCAAGATGACCGGCAAGCGGGTCTTCCGGATGGCGCCACTCCAGCACCACTTCGAACTCAAGGGGTGGTCCGAAGTCCTTGTGGTGGTCCGGTTCTGGATCATCCAGGGCATGTGTGTGATCGTGGGTCTGGGGCTCTTCTACGCGGGCTGGGCGGCCGAGAAGTGAACTGGCACGGCAAGCGGGTCACCGTCGCGGGTCTCGGGATCTCCGGGGTCCCGGCGGCCCGGGTCCTGCGCGGACTCGGCGCCGAGGTCACCGTCGTCAACGACGGGGACGACGAGGGCGCCCGCGCCCAGGCGGCCGAGCTGGAGAAGCTCGGGATCACGGTGCGTCTCGGCGACGGGGCGACCCTGCCCGAGGCCACCGAGCTGATCGTCACCGCCCCCGGCTGGCGGCCGGACAAACCCCTCTTCACGGCCGCCGCCGCGGCCGGTGTGGAGATCTGGGGCGATGTCGAGCTGGCCTGGCGGCTGCGCGGTCCGGGGGCCGCCCCCTGGCTCGCGGTCACCGGCACCAACGGCAAGACCACGACCGTCAGGATGCTCGCCTCGATCCTGGCGGCGGCGGGGCTGCGCACCGCGGCCGTCGGCAACATCGGGGTCTCGCTGCTGGACGCCGTCACCGGCGAGGAGACGTACGACGTCCTCGCCGTCGAACTGTCCAGCTACCAGCTCCACTGGGCGCCGAGTCTGCGCGCCCACTCCGCGGCGGTGCTCAATCTCGCGCCCGACCATCTCGACTGGCACGGCTCGATGGAGGCGTACGCCACCGACAAGGGCCGTATCTACGAGGGCAATACCGTCGCCTGTGTCTACAACGCGGCCGACCCCGCCACCGAGGAACTGGTGCGGGCGGCCGATGTCGAGGAGGGCTGCCGGGCGATCGGCTTCACGCTCGGCACCCCCGGGCCCTCCCAACTGGGCGTCGTGGACGGCATCCTGGTCGACCGCGCCTTTGTCGAGAACCGCCGGGAGCGCGCCCAGGAGCTGGCCCAGGTCTCCGATGTCCAGCCGCCGGCGCCGCACAACATCGCCAACGCGCTCGCCGCGGCGGCCCTGGCCCGCGCCTTCGGTGTCGGGCCGGCCGCCGTACGCGACGGACTGCGCTCCTTCCGCCCCGATCCGCACCGGATCGAACATGTCGCGGAGGTCGCCGGAATCACCTACGTCGACGACTCCAAGGCCACCAACACCCATGCCGCCGAGGCCTCCCTGGCGGCGTACGACCCGATCGTCTGGATCGCCGGAGGTCTCGCCAAGGGCGCGACCTTCGACGAACTCGTCACGGCGTCGGCGAAGCGGCTGCGCGGGGTCGTCCTGATCGGCGCCGACCGCGCGCTGATCGGGGAAGCCCTCGCGCGACACGCCCCCGAAGTCCCGGTCGTGGACCTCGACCGGACCGACACTGGGGCGATGTCGGCGGCGGTCCGCGAAGCGGCACGGCTCGCACAGCCGGGGGACACGGTACTGATGGCCCCGGCCTGCGCCTCGATGGACATGTTCGCCAACTACAACAAGCGAGGCGAGGCGTTCGCGGACGCGGTACACGCACTCGCCGCCGAGCACGCCTGACCGGCCCGGCCCTCGTGCCGGGCCGTCCCGGGGCCGCGACACCCGTGGTGACCCCGCGGGCCCCGGATCCCCGGCAGCCGCGCCAGGCACGACTGGAGGGGACAGCGACGATGCCGGCCGACGACACCGCGGACCGAAGGCCCGTCCGGCGGATCTTCACGGACCCGCGCCGCCGGGAGGGCCCAGGCCCCGGCGGCGGACCGTATCCCGCCGCGGGCCAGGGACCGTCCGGGTACGGAAGGTACGGCGACGGCGGATACGGCGGCCCCGGGGACGGTGTCCCGTCCCATGACGCGCGCCACCGGACCCCCGCAGCAGGCAGGTCCGGTCCGCCGCGGCCGTCGGGACGGCCCCCGGGGCCGCGTCCCGCGCTCCACCGCTGGGGTCTGACGGGCGGGCCCGTGCTCGCGGGCCCGCCCGTCGGCCACACCGCCCGGAGCCCCGCAGCGGCCCGTCCAGGGCCCCTGGCCGGGCTCGGACAGGGTCTCGCGCTGCGCGGCAGGGCGGTGGGAGCCGCCGTCCGCCGTCCGCCCTCCGCGCGCCGTGCGAGCGCCAGGACGGGCGCCCCCCGCCCGCCCCGGGGCGGCGGGCCCAGACGGCTGTACGAGCGGGCACGCCGCGCCTGGGACCGGCCGCTGACCGCGTACTACCTGATCCTCGGCAGCGGTCTGCTGATCACCCTGCTCGGTCTGGTGATGGTGTACTCCGCGTCGATGATCTACGCGCTCCAGCTCTCGCTGCCGTCCACCTACTTCTTCCGCAAGCAGTTCCTCGCGGTGGTCCTCGGCACCGGACTGCTCCTGCTCGCCTCCCGGATGCCGGGCAAGCTCCACCGGGCGCTGTCCTATCCGCTGCTGGTCGGCGCCGTCTTCCTGATGGTGCTCGTGCAGGTCCCCGGGATAGGGCGGTCCGTCAAGGGCAACCAGAACTGGATCTATCTGGGCGGCCCGTTCCAGCTCCAGCCCAGCGAGTTCGCCAAGCTCGCGCTGATCCTGTGGGGCGCCGATCTGCTCGCCCGCAAACAGGACAAGAGACTGCTGTCCCAGTGGAAGCATCTGCTGGTGCCGCTCGTGCCCGTGGCGTTCATGCTGCTCGGACTGATCATGCTCGGCGGCGACATGGGTACGGCGATCATCCTGACCGCCATCCTCTTCGGTCTGCTCTGGCTCGCGGGCGCCCCCACCAGGCTCTTCGCCGGGGTGCTCGCCATCGCGGGCCTGGTCGGCTTCGTGCTGATCAAGACCAGCGAGAACCGGCTCTCCCGGTTCGCGTGCATCGGCGCGACCGATCTCGGCCCGGAGGGCGAGTGCTGGCAGGCGGTCCACGGAATCTACGCCCTCGCCTCCGGAGGATGGTTCGGATCCGGCCTCGGCGCGAGTGTGGAAAAGTGGGGCCAACTGCCCGAACCGCACACCGACTTCATTTTCGCCATCACCGGGGAGGAACTGGGGCTGGCGGGGACGCTGTCGGTACTCGCCCTCTTCGCGGCTCTAGGCTATGCGGGTATCCGCGTGGCCGGACGCACGGAGGATCCCTTCGTGAGGTATGCCGCGGGAGGTGTGACCACCTGGATCGCGGCGCAGGCCGTGGTCAACATCGGTGCGGTGCTCGGTCTGCTGCCGATCGCCGGAGTCCCGCTCCCGCTGTTCTCCTACGGAGGGTCGGCCCTGCTGCCGACCATGTTCGCCGTCGGGCTGCTGATCGCGTTCGCGCGGGAGGATCCCGCCGCGAAGGCGGCCCTGGCCATGCGGCGGCCCGGGGTGAGATGGAAGACGATGAGACGGCGCGTCAAGAAGCGTCCGTCCGGAGAGCGGTGAATTTCGGTGCATGTCGTACTCGCCGGTGGGGGGACCGCCGGCCACATCGAGCCCGCGCTCGCCCTCGCGGACGCCCTGCGGAGGCAGGACCCCACCGTGGGGATCACGGCCCTCGGCACGGAGCGCGGACTGGAGACCAGGCTCGTCCCCGAACGCGGCTACGAGCTGGGGCTGATCCCCGCCGTACCGCTGCCGCGCAGGCCCACACCGGAGCTGATCACCGTCCCCGGGCGGCTGCGCGGCACCATCAAGGCGGCCGAGCAGATCCTGGAGCGCACCAAGGCCGACTGCGTGGTGGGCTTCGGCGGCTATGTCGCCCTGCCCGGCTATCTCGCGGCGAAGCGGCTCGGAGTGCCGATCATCGTCCATGAGGCCAACGCCAGGCCGGGGCTGGCCAACAAGATCGGTTCGCGGTACGCGGCCGGGGTGGCCGTCTCCACACCGGACAGCAAGCTGCGGGGCGCCCGGTACATCGGTATCCCGCTGCGCCGTACGATCGCCACCCTCGACCGGGCGCGGGTGCGTCCCGAGGCGCGCGCCGCCTTCGGGCTCGACCCCAATCTGCCGACGCTGCTGGTCTCCGGCGGCTCGCAGGGCGCACGCCGGCTCAACGAGGTGATCCAGCAGATCGCTCCGGTGCTCCAGCGCTCCGGTATCCAGATCCTGCACGCGGTCGGTCCCAAGAATGAAATGCCGCGCGTGGACAACATGCCCGGAATGCCGCCCTATATCCCGGTACCGTATGTGGACCGGATGGATCTCGCGTACGCCGCGGCCGACATGATGCTCTGCCGCGCGGGCGCGATGACCGTCGCCGAACTCTCCGCCGTCGGGCTGCCCGCCGCTTATGTCCCGTTGCCGATCGGCAACGGCGAACAGCGGCTCAACGCCCAGCCGGTGGTGAAGGCCGGCGGCGGCCTGCTGGTCGACGACGCCGAACTGACTCCCGAGTGGGTGCAGAGCCAGGTCCTTCCGGTGCTCTCCGATCCGCACCGGTTGTACGAGATGTCCCGCGCGGCCGCCGAGTTCGGCCGCAGGGACGCCGATGATCTGCTGGTCGGCATGGTGTACGAGGCGATCGCCGCACGCCGTCAGGCGTAGGGAGGCAGGGGAGAGTGGCCGGACCGACGACCGCCGAGCGCGGCGCACGACCGCGTTCGAAGTCCGGCCGCCCTCCCGGGGAGTCGGCGGCCCGCCGCTTCCGGCGGCCGGGCCGGCGGCTGATGATCGTACTGATCATGGCGAGCGTGCTGCTCGCGGGCGGCACCTGGGCGCTGTACGGCTCGAACTGGCTGAGGGTCGAGCGGGTGACCGCATCGGGTACCGGGGTGCTGACCCGCGCGCAGGTGAAGGCCGCCGCGGCCGTACCGGTCGGGGCTCCGCTGATCTCCGTGGACACGGACGGGATCGAGGCCAGGCTCCGGCGGAAGCTGCCGCGTATCGACTCGGTCGAGGTGGCTCGTTCCTGGCCCCATGGAATCAGTCTGAAAGTGATCGAACGAAAGCCCGTCCTGCTTATCGAAAAGGGCGCAAAGTTCATCGAAGTGGACGGAGGCGGCGTACGTTTCGCCGAGGTGGAGAAGGCGCCCGCCGGCGTCCCCCGCCTTGAATTGACGGTGGACCGGACAGCGGCCCCCCGGCGCTTCGGAACCGACCGGCTGATCCTCGAAGCGGTACGCGCCAGAAGTGAACTCCCCCGGAAAGTGGCCGGGGACACCAGGAGGATCAGGGTCCGTTCGTACGACTCGATCTCCTTGGAGCTGACCGGCGGCCGTACGGTGATGTGGGGAAGCGCCGAGGACGGCGCGGCCAAGGCGCGTGCGCTCACCGCTCTGATGAAAGCGGCCCCCAAGGCCGCGTACTTCGATGTAAGTGCTCCCACCGCGCCTGCCGCGTCCGGGAGTTGACGGACATATGCGCTGGCCAGCACCCTGGTTGGTCAGCGCTATGGGTGATCACATAGGGTGAAAAGAAAAACGGGAGGTTCGGCGTGTTCGTTGAACGTGCGCCACTTGTCGACTTAGTGTCCTGTTCGGAAGAGTCCAAGAAGCGGACACACTGGTAACCCTGAACTTCAACATCAGGGTTTGGGTCGGCGTTTCGGACCGTCCCATCGGCATCAGTCGTCGCGGCGCCACATCGGCGGAGCGGCGACACGTAACTCGAGGCGAGAGGCCTTCGACGTGGCAGCACCGCAGAACTACCTCGCAGTCATCAAGGTCATCGGTGTCGGCGGCGGTGGTGTCAATGCCATCAACCGAATGATCGAGGTCGGCCTCAAGGGTGTCGAGTTCATCGCGATCAACACCGACGCGCAAGCCCTGTTGATGAGCGACGCCGACGTCAAGCTCGACGTCGGCAGGGAACTCACCCGAGGTCTCGGGGCCGGAGCCAACCCGGCCGTCGGCCGCAAGGCGGCGGAGGACCACCGTGAGGAGATCGAGGAGGTCCTCAAGGGGGCCGACATGGTCTTCGTCACCGCCGGGGAGGGCGGCGGCACCGGCACCGGCGGCGCGCCCGTCGTGGCCAACATCGCCCGCTCGCTCGGGGCTCTCACGATCGGTGTGGTCACCCGCCCGTTCACCTTCGAGGGCCGGCGACGGGCGAACCAGGCGGAGGACGGCATCGCCGAACTCCGCGAAGAGGTCGACACCCTCATCGTCATCCCCAACGACCGGCTGCTCTCCATCTCGGACCGCCAGGTCAGTGTGCTCGACGCGTTCAAGTCGGCCGACCAGGTCCTGCTCTCCGGTGTCCAGGGCATCACCGACCTCATCACCACGCCCGGTCTGATCAACCTCGACTTCGCCGACGTCAAGTCCGTGATGTCCGAGGCGGGCTCGGCGCTCATGGGTATCGGCTCGGCCCGCGGCGACGACCGCGCGGTGGCCGCCGCGGAGATGGCGATCTCCTCGCCGCTCCTCGAAGCGTCCATCGACGGCGCCCGCGGTGTCCTGCTCTCCATCTCCGGCGGCTCGGACCTCGGTCTCTTCGAGATCAACGAGGCGGCCCAGCTGGTGAGCGAGGCGGCCCACCCCGAGGCCAACATCATCTTCGGCGCCGTCATCGACGACGCCCTCGGCGACGAGGTACGGGTCACCGTCATCGCGGCCGGCTTCGACGGCGGACAGCCCCCGGCCCGGCGCGAGACCGTGCTCGGCGCCTCGGGCAAGCGCGACGAGCCGGCCCCGTCCCGCGCGGACAGCGGCCGGTCCACGAGCGGACTCGGCACCGTGCCGCCGCGCGAGGACCGCCAGGCCAAGCACGACCCCGCCCCGGTGGCCAACGAGAAGCCCCTCTCGCCGGTGCACCCGCCGCACGTTCCCCCGGCCCGTCCGTACCAGCAGGACAGCCAGGCCGAAGAGCTGGACGTTCCGGACTTCTTGAAGTGATACGGCAGCACGAGACACTGAGCGGCGCGCACTTCGCCTTCACCGACCGGTGGGGCGGGGTGAGCGCCGCTCCGTATGAGCGGCTCAATCTCGGCGGTGCGGTCGGTGACGACCCCGGGTCCGTGCGGACCAATCGCGAACTCGCCGCGAAGTCGCTGGCGCTCGACCCCGCGCGGGTCGTCTGGATGAACCAGGTGCACGGCCGCGATGTGGCCGTCGTCGAAGGACCGTGGACGAGCGGGGAGATCCCCGCCGTCGACGCGCTCGTCACCGTGCGGCGCGGACTGGCACTCGCCGTACTCACCGCGGACTGCGTTCCCGTACTGCTGGCCGACCCGGCCGCCGGGATCGTCGCCGCCGCCCACGCGGGACGTCCCGGTATGGTCGCCGGGGTCGTCCCCGCCGCCGTCGAGGCGATGATCGCGCTCGGCGCCGAACCCTCCAGGATCACCGCCCGTACCGGCCCCGCCGTCTGCGGACGCTGCTACGAAGTCCCGGCGGCGATGCGGGACGAGGTGGCCGCCGCGGTACCGGAGGCCTGGTCCGAGACGAGCTGGTCCACCCCGGCCGTCGATGTCGTCGCCGGGGTGCACGCGCAGCTCGCGGCCCTGGGGGTCACGGACCGGCAGCGCTCCGCGGCCTGCACACTGGAGTCGGACGACCATTACTCGTACCGCCGCGACCGCACGACCGGGCGGCTCGCCGGATATGTCTGGCTGGACTGATAGCGCATGAACGACCGCAGAACCGAACTCGCGGCGAATCTCGCCACGGTGGAGGAACGTATCGTCTCCGCCTGTGCGGCAGCGGGCCGCAAGCGGGAGGAGGTGAATCTGATCGTGGTCACCAAGACCTACCCGGCGAGCGATGTACGGCTGCTCCATGAACTCGGCGTACGGCAGGTGGCCGAGAACCGCGATCAGGACGCCGCCCCCAAAGCTGCTGATTGTGTGGATTTGTCACTTACGTGGCACTTTGTCGGTCAGTTGCAGACGAACAAGGTCCGTTCCGTCGTCACTTACGCGGATGTCGTGCAGTCCGTCGACCGGATCAAACTGGTCGGGGCGCTCTCGGCGGCAGCCGTCCGCGCGGGGCGCGAGCCGGTCTGTCTGATCCAGGTCGCGCTCGACGCGGAGTCCGGCGCACGCGGGGCGCGCGGCGGTGTGGCGCCCGACGGAATCGAGGAGTTGGCCACGGCGGTGGCCGAGGCACCGGGACTGCGGCTCGGCGGTCTGATGACCGTGGCGCCGCTGGCCGGTCCGTACGCGGGCCGGCAACGGGCGGCGTTCGAGCGGCTGCTGGAATTCTCATCCCGCCTGCGCGCGGACCATCCGGCTGCGAACATGGTCTCGGCAGGGATGAGCTCGGACCTTGAGGACGCCGTGACGGCCGGAGCGACACATGTTCGCGTCGGTACGGCGGTACTCGGAGTCCGACCCCGGCTCGGGTAACGTCGCGAAGCAAGTCGGACCACAGCAGAAAATATGGTCATTTCCGCCGAAAGGTGGACAGACCTAGTGGATCGCGGGCACTTGGTGACGAGGCCGATCCACCACAGAGCGGAGGACTCAGAGCATGGCCGGCGCGATGCGCAAGATGGCGGTCTACCTCGGCCTCGTGGAGGACGATGGGTACGACGGCCGGGGTTTCGACCCCGATGACGATTTCGAACCCGAGCCTGAACCCGAGCGGGAGCACCGGCGCCACCAGCCCGTGCACCAGCAGGAGCGTGAGCGGGAACGGGAGCGGGAAGAGCCGATGCGGGTGGTCCAGCCCCCCGCGCAACGTGAACGCGAGCGCGAACCGGTGTCGCTGGGGGCGGAAATCGGGCGTCCGGCGCGAATCGCCCCCGTGGCATCCATCACACCTGAACGTCCGAGTCTGGAGAAGAACGCACCGGTGATCATGCCCAAGGTTGTGTCCGAGCGGGAGCCCTACCGCATCACCACGTTGCACCCGAGGACCTACAACGAGGCCCGTACCATCGGGGAACACTTCCGCGAGGGCACTCCGGTGATCATGAATCTCACGGAGATGGACGACACCGACGCGAAGCGACTTGTCGACTTTGCCGCGGGACTTGTCTTCGGTCTCCATGGCAGCATTGAGCGGGTGACGCAGAAGGTGTTCCTGCTGTCTCCTGCTAACGTCGATGTCACGGCGGAGGACAAGGCCCGCATCGCAGAGGGCGGGTTCTTCAACCAGAGCTAGGAACACAGCACCGGGAACGACCCGGTCGCGCGGCGGGAACGGCCCGGCGCGGGACCGGACCAAGTGAGCCAGGGGAGAGGGAAGCAGCGGGATGGGCGTCGCACTACAGGTGGTCTACATCGCGCTGATGTGCTTCCTCATCGTGCTTATTTTCCGGTTGGTCATGGACTACGTCTTCCAGTTCGCCCGCTCATGGCAGCCCGGCAAGGCGATGGTGGTCGTTCTGGAGGCCACCTACACTGTCACCGATCCACCGCTCAAGCTTCTTCGGCGGTTCATTCCGCCGTTGCGTCTCGGGGGCGTGGCACTCGACCTGTCCTTCTTCGTTCTGATGATCATCGTCTACATCCTGATCTCGCTGGTGAGCACTCTTGCGAGGGGGATGTGAACGATACGGTCTTGCCGACTGCCGACGACTACGTAGAGGTGAAGAAGAGATGCCATTGACCCCTGAGGACGTGCGGAACAAGCAGTTCACGACCGTCCGCCTCCGAGAAGGCTACGACGAGGACGAGGTCGATGCCTTTCTCGACGAGGTCGAGGCCGAACTGACGCGCCTGCTCCGCGAGAACGAGGATCTGCGCGCGAAGCTGGCCGCCGCGACGCGTGCCGCCGCGCAGAACCAACAGCAGCAGGGCATGCGCAAGCCTCCGGAACAGCAGGACCGTCCCGGTGCCCCTGTCCCCGCCGCCATATCCGGACCGCCGGTTCAGCAGCAGCCGCCGCAGATGGGCCCGCCCCAGCTGCCCGGTGGCGCTCCGCAGCTCCCCGCGGGACCGAGTGGCCACGGTCCGCAGGGTCACGGTCCCCAGGGTCATGACCCGCGCGGCCAGCACGGCCCCGGCCCGATGCAGGGTGGCCCCATGCAGCAGGGCGGTCCCATGCAGGGCGGCCCGATGCAGGGCGGTCCCATGCAGGGTGGTCCCATGCAGGGCGGCCCCATGGGTCAGGGTCCGATGGGTCAGGGCGGTCCCATGCAGGGCGGCCCGATGCAGGGCGGTCCCATGGGTGGACCGATGGGCGGCCCCATGGGCGGCCACGGCCCGCAGATGCAGCAGCCCGGTCAGGGTCCCGGCGGCGACAGCGCCGCGCGGGTGCTCTCGCTCGCCCAGCAGACCGCCGACCAGGCGATCGCCGAGGCGCGCTCCGAGGCGAACAAGATCGTCGGTGAGGCGCGCAGCCGTGCCGAGGGTCTGGAGCGCGACGCGCGCGCCAAGGCGGACGCGCTGGAGCGGGACGCGCAGGAGAAGCACCGTGTCGCGATGGGCTCGCTGGAGTCCGCGCGCGCGACGCTGGAGCGCAAGGTCGAGGATCTGCGCGGCTTCGAGCGCGAGTACCGGACCCGTCTGAAGTCCTACCTGGAGAGCCAGCTCCGTCAGTTGGAGACCCAGGCGGACGACTCGCTGGCCCCGCCGCGTACGCCGGCGACCGCGTCGCTGCCGCCGTCGCCGTCGATGGCTCCGGCCGGAGCGGGTGCGATGGGACACGGCGGTATGGGCGGACCCTCCATGGGTCACGGTGGCCCTTCGGGCCCGTCGTACGGCGGCCAGCAGCAGATGTCCCCGGCGATGACGCAGCCGATGGCACCGGTACGGCCGCAGGCGCCGCAGCCGATGCAGCAGGCGCCTTCGCCGATGCGGGGATTCCTGATCGACGAGGACGACAACTGACGGGGCTCCGCGCGGGTAACGCGTAGCCGTCGGCAGGCAGAAGGGCCGGGCCCGGGGATGATCCCCGGGCCCGGCCCTTGTGTTGTGCGGGACCCGCCGCGCGGGGGTCCTTCCCCGGCCCGGGTCCCGGGGCGCCGGCTTCGCGGCACCCCGGGACCGTCCGCCCGGTCCAGAGGCGGAACCTCCGGGAGGGGGTCAGGACTTGCGGAGGTGGAACGTGAGTTCCAGGGACTCGTCCGTGAACGGGGGGCCGTAGGACGTGTCCGGGGTGCCGGGGGTGAAGGACGTCGCCAGGACCTCGTCCGAGATCAAGGGGGTGTGCTCGGTCAGGGCCTCCGTCGTGGACGGGGACGTCGCCGTCCAGCGGACGGCGATGCGGTCCGCGACATCCAGGCCGCTGTTCTTGCGCGCCTCCTGGATCAGCCGGATCGCGTCACGCGCCAGGCCCGCGAGCCGCAGCTCCGGGGTGATCTCCAGATCGAGGGCGACCGTCGCGCCCGAGTCCGAGGCGACCGACCAGCCCTCGCGGGGGGTCTCCGTGATGATGACCTCCTCCGGGGAGAGGGCCACCGGAGCGCCGTCGACCTCCACCGTCGCCCCGCCCTCGCGCAGGGCCAGCGACAGCGCCGCCGCGTCCGTGTCCGCGATCGCCTTCGCGACCGCCTGGACGCCCTTGCCGAAACGCTTGCCCAGCGCGCGGAAGTTGGCCTTCGCCGTCGTGTCGACCAGTGAGCCGCCCACCTCGGAGAGCGTCGCCAGGGAGGAGACGTTCAGCTCCTCCGTGATCTGGGACCGCAGTTCGGGGGAGAGCGTCTCGAAGCCCGCCGCCGCGATCAGCGCGCGCGAGAGCGGCTGGCGGGTCTTCACACCCGACTCCGCCCGGGTCGCCCGGCCCAGCTCCACCAGCCTGCGCACCAGCGCCATCTGCTGCGAGAGCGCGGGGTCGATCGCCGCGAGATCGGGCTCCGGCCAGCCCGCGAGATGCACCGACTCCACCGCGTCCGGTGTCACCGGCACCACCATGTCCTGCCAGACCCGCTCCGTGATGAACGGGGTCAGCGGGGCCATCAGGCGCGTGACCGTCTCCACCACGTCGTGCAGTGTGCGCAGCGCGGCCTTGTCGCCCTGCCAGAAGCGGCGGCGCGAGCGGCGGACGTACCAGTTGGAGAGGTCGTCCACGAACGCCGAGAGCAGCTTGCCGGTGCGCTGGGTGTCGTAGGTCTCCATGGCCTGTGTGGTCTGGTCGACCAGCGCGTGCAGCTCGCTCAGCAGCCAGCGGTCCAGCAGGGGCCGGTCGGCCGGCGCCGGGTCTTCCTCGCTCGGCGCCCACCCCGACGTACGGGCGTACAGGGCCTGGAAGGCCACGGTGTTCCAGTACGTCAGCAGTGTCTTGCGCACGACCTCCTGGATCGTGCCGTGCCCGACCCGGCGCGCGGCCCACGGGGAGCCGCCGGCCGCCATGAACCAGCGGACCGCGTCCGCGCCGTGCTGGTCCATCAGCGGGATCGGCTGGAGGATGTTGCCCAGATGCTTGGACATCTTCCGGCCGTCCTCGGCGAGGATATGGCCGAGGCAGACGACGTTCTCGTACGACGACTTGTCGAACACCAGCGTGCCGACGGCCATCAGCGTGTAGAACCAGCCCCGCGTCTGGTCGATCGCCTCCGAGATGAACTGCGCCGGGTAGCGCTTCTCGAAGAGATCCTTGTTCTTGTACGGGTAGCCCCACTGCGCGAACGGCATCGAGCCCGAGTCGTACCAGGCGTCGATGACCTCGGGGACGCGGACGGCCTCCAGCGAGCAGCCCTCGGCGGGGCAGGTGAAGGTGACGGCGTCGATGAAGGGACGGTGCGGGTCCAGCCCCGACTGGTCGCTGCCCGTCAGCTCCGTCAGCTCGGCGCGTGACCCCACACAGGTGAGGTGGTTCTCCGGGCAGCGCCAGATGGGCAGCGGGGTGCCCCAGTAGCGGTTGCGGGAGAGCGCCCAGTCGACGTTGTTGTTGAGCCAGTCGCCGTACCGGCCGTGCTTGACCGAGTCCGGGAACCAGTTGGTCTTCTCGTTCTCGTCGAGCAGCCGGTCCTTGATCGCGGTCGTACGGATGTACCAGGACGGCTGCGCGTAGTAGAGGAGCGCGGTGTGGCAGCGCCAGCAGTGCGGGTAGCTGTGCTCGTACGGCACATGCCGGAACAGCAGCCCGCGCTCGCGCAGATCCTCGGTCAGTGCCTCGTCGGCCTTCTTGAAGAAGACTCCGCCGACCAGCGGCAGGTCCTCCTCGAAGGTGCCGTCGGGGCGCACCGGGTTGACGACGGGGAGGCCGTACGCGCGGCAGACCTTCAGGTCGTCCTCACCGAAGGCCGGGGACTGGTGGACCAGACCGGTGCCGTCCTCCGTCGTGACGTACTCGGCGTTGACGACGTAGTGCGCCTCGGTCCCGTCCGGGAAGTCGATCAGGGTGAAGGGACGGTCGTACGTCCAGCGCTCCATCTCGCGGCCGGTGAAGGACTCACCGGTGGGCTCCCAGCCCTCGCCCAGCGCCTTCTCCAGCAGCGGCCGGGCCACGACGAGCTTCTCCTCGCCGTTGGTCGCGACCACATAGGTGACCTCGGGGTGCGCGGCCACGGCGGTGTTCGAGACCAGGGTCCACGGGGTGGTCGTCCAGACCAGCAGGGACGCCTCGCCCGCGAGCGGTCCCGAGGTGAGCGGGAAGCGGACGAAGACCGAGGGGTCGACGATCGTCTCGTACCCCTGCGCCAGCTCGTGGTCGGAGAGACCGGTCTGGTCGCGCGGGCACCACGGGGCCACCCGGTAGTCCTGGACCAGCAGGCCCTTGCCGAAGATCTCCTTCAGCGACCACCAGACGGAGTCGATGTACTCCGGGTCCATCGTGCGGTACGCGTCGTCCAGATCGACCCAGTACCCCATGCGGGTCGTCAGCTCGGTGAAGGCGTCGGTGTGCCGGGTCACGGACTCGCGGCACCTGGCGTTGAACTCGGCGATGCCGTACGCCTCGATGTCCTTCTTGCCGTTGAAGCCCAGCTCCTTCTCCACGGCCAGCTCCACGGGCAGGCCGTGGCAGTCCCAGCCGGCCTTGCGGGCGACGTGGTAGCCGCGCATGGTGCGGAAGCGGGGGAAGACGTCCTTGAAGACGCGGGCCTCGATGTGATGCGCGCCCGGCATACCGTTGGCGGTCGGCGGGCCCTCGTAGAAAACCCACTCGGGGCGGCCCTCGGAGCGTTCGAGGCTCTTGTCGAAGACCTTGCTCTCACGCCAGAAATCGAGCACGGCGTGCTCCAGCGCGGGCAGGTCGACCTGGGCGGGGACCTGGTGGTACTGCGGCGGGGTCACTGGTGTCATGGGGTGCTTCCTCCGGCGGGACTGCGACATCTCCGTCGGAGGGACGAGAGCCTTCGCTCCCGCGGTACCACCCTCCTTGGCCCCGGGCGCGGCCGCCCGCGGCCCCCTCATTGGGGTCGCGCTGCCGGTTCTACTCACCCCGGACGACCAGGGCTTTCTTCCGGCGGCTCCGGGGTGATGCTTCACCTCGCGCTCTGCCCCCGGGCTCGCACCGTCCCCGGGTCGCTCATGGCCGCGTACGACGCTACTCGTCCCCATCCACGCCTTTCGCTGGAGCCCAGTGTACGGGGCGGCGGGGAGCGCGGCCGACCGGTTTCGGCCAGGGGTGCCGTACGGCCGAACGTACGACCCGAATGGTTATTCCGGCCCTTTCGGACTTTGTGGCCGACCGGCGGCGGATTACCCGGCGTCGAGCTGGGCACAACGGATGGAGGCTCGTCTTGTCACGCCATGGGGAGGGCCGAACCGGCGGCGTGCCCCGTTGCCGCGGGGCTGGTGTCGATTTATCGTCCCAGCACGATTCGCGAGCAAGATCACAATATGTGAAGGGGTCGCGGCCATGGTGGTGAAGAAGACCGCCGCGAAGAAGTCGACCGCGGCGGGATCCGCGGCGAGGAGCGCCACCAGGACCACGGCGAAGTCGTCGCCGGCGAAGAAGAAGGCGCCGGCGGGGAAGTCCACCACCGCGAAGACCACCGCGAACAGCACTGTGAAGAAGACCACCGCGAAGAAGACCTCCATGAGGAAGACCGCAACGGAGAAGCCGGCGGCGAAGCAGGCGCCAGCGAAGAAGGCACCGGCCCGGAAGGCACCGGCCCAGAAGGCCGTCGTGAAGAAAACGGCCGCGAAGAGGACGGCCGTGGAGAAGACGGCCTCGAAGAAGGCAGCGAAAAAGGCGCCGGTGAGCAAGGCACCTGCGAAGAAGGCCGCGTCCGCGGCCAAGGGGGCGGCCACGGCCGCGGAACAGACAGGAGCCAAAACGGTGGGAGCCAAGAAGACTGCGGGTGGCAGGAGCACGGCGGCCGGCGAGCCCGCCTCGGTGACCGCGACGGCGGTCTCCACGGCGAGCGCCGCCGCCACGCCCCCCGGGGAGCTGCCCGTACGGCCGGGCGAGGACCCCTGGACCGAGGAGGAGGTCACCGCGGCCCGGGACGAGCTGGAAGGCGAGACCGCACGGCTGACCGCCGAGATCACCTCGTCCGAGACCGCCCTCGTCGGGCTGATGCGGGACTCCGGGGGCGGGGCCGGTGACGACGACGCGGACACCGGCACCAAGAACATCACGCGCGAGCACGAGATGGCGCTCGCCGCCAACGCCCGCGAGATGCTGGAACAGACCGAGCGCGCGCTCCAGCGGCTGGACTCCGGCACCTACGGACTCTGCGAGATCTGCGGCAAGCCCATCGGGAAGGCCCGGATGCAGGCGTTCCCGCGGGCCACCCTGTGCGTGGAGGACAAGCAAAAGCAGGAACGTCGAGGCTGAACGCGTACGAGTGTGCCGTACTCTCGTCCTCAGTCTGGCGTCTAGGTTGAGGGACTCACGTGGCAGAGGCGGAGCGCGTTACCGGTACGCCGGATGTTCCGGATGTTGGCGACGAGACCGCGGCTCCCGCCGAGCGGTCCAAGGGGGAGCGCAAGATCGCCGCGCTCTTCATCGTCGCCGTCGTGGCCTACCTGCTTGACCTCGGTACCAAGATGCTCGTGGTGGCCAAGCTGGAGCACCACGAGCCGATCGAGGTCATCGGCGATCTGCTGAAGTTCGAGGCGATCAGGAACCCCGGCGCCGCGTTCAGCGTCGGCGAGGCGTTCACGGTGATCTTCACGATCATCGCGGCGACCGTGATCGTGGTGATCGCGCGGCTGGCGCGCAAGCTCTACAGCCTGCCCTGGGCGATCGCGCTCGGACTGCTGCTCGGCGGCGCGCTCGGCAATCTCACCGACCGGATCTTCCGCTCGCCCGGGGTCTTCCAGGGCGCCGTGGTGGACTTCATCGCCCCGGCGCACTTCGCGGTCTTCAATCTCGCCGACTCCGCGATCGTCTGCGGCGGGATCCTCATCGTGGTGCTGTCGTTCCGGGGCCTCGACCCCGACGGGACCGTCCACAAGGACTGACAAGGCATACTCGACGGGTGAGCTTTCCCGAGATCAGAACGCTGCCCGTACCCGATGGCCTGGAAGGCGAGCGCGTCGACGCCGCCATAGCCCGTATGTTCGGGTTCTCCCGTACGAAGGCGGCGGAGCTGGCCGCCTCCGGGAAGGTCCAGGTCGACGGCTCCGTCGTCGGGAAGTCCGAGCGGGTCAACGGCGGCGCCTGGCTCGAAGTGGAGATGCCCCCCGCCGCGGCGCCCGTGGAGATCGTGGCGGAGCCCGTCGAGGGCATGGAGATCGTGCATGACGACGACGACATCGTCGTGATCGTCAAGCCCGTCGGGGTGGCCGCGCACCCGAGCCCCGGCTGGACCGGTACGACGGTCATCGGCGGACTCGCGGCGGCGGGCTACCGGATCTCGACCTCGGGCGCCGCCGAGCGGCAGGGCATCGTGCACCGGCTCGATGTCGGGACCTCGGGGCTGATGGTCGTGGCGAAGTCGGAGCGGGCGTACACCCTGCTCAAGGCGCAGTTCCGGGACCGGGTCGTCGACAAGCGCTACCACGCGCTGGTGCAGGGGCATCCGGACCCGATGAGCGGGACCATCGACGCCCCGATCGGGCGCCATCCGAACCATGACTACAAGTGGGCGGTGACCGCGGAGGGCAAGCCGTCGGTCACGCACTACGACCTGATCGAGGCGTTCCGGTCGGCGTCGCTGCTGGACATCAAGCTGGAGACGGGCCGTACGCACCAGATCCGGGTGCATATGGCCGCCCACCGCCATCCCTGTGTGGGCGATCTGACCTACGGCGCCGATCCGACGCTGGCCAAGCGGCTGGGGCTGACCCGGCAGTGGCTGCACGCGGTGCGGCTGGGCTTCGAGCACCCGTCGGACGGGCAGTGGGTGGAGTTCTCCAGCACCTACCCCGAAGATCTTCAGCTGGCACTGGACCGGGTCAGGGCGGAGAGCAACGTATGAGCGGGGCGGCGGCGGGCGCGCGTGGGGACGCCCCGGCGGGAATACCCGCTGGGGCGGGGAGCGGGCACGGGGGAGACGGCGGCTTCGTGATCCGCCTCGCGACGGACCCGGCGGACATCGAGGCGTGCTTCGCCGTCCGCAAGGAGGTCTTCGTCGTCGAGCAGCGGGTCGCCGAGGACATCGAGTACGACGGCCGTGACGATCAGGCGCTTCAGGTGCTCGCCATCCGCGACGACGGGGTGCCGCTGGGCACCGGACGGCTGCTGTACGGGCCCGGCGCCGCCGACAGGACCGGCGGGGATCCGGCCGTGGGCTCGCTGGGACGGCTGGCGGTCACCGCGGCGGCCCGCGGCCGGGGCATCGGCGCCGCGCTGGTACGGGCCATCGAGGACGCGGCGCGCGAGCGCGGGCTCACGGTGGTGGATCTGCACGCGCAGTCGCACGCGCTGGGTTTCTACGAGCGGCTCGGATACGAGGCGTACGGGCCGGAGTTCCTGGACGCGAACATTCCGCACCGGTCGATGCGGCGTGTGATCCGCGGCGGTGCCGCGAACGCCTGACCGCCCGCACAGGGGACGGACGGGGCCCGGCGCCGGGGCCGTTCCGCGACCGCGCCGGGGCGCGTGGCAGGCTTGAGGTCCTGATCACCGATGGCCGCCATCGGGCTCGCGACCGTCGGAAGGCGCACTGTGGACCAACTGGCCCTGCTGCTCGTGCTGTTGCTCGGCGCGGTGGTCACGGTGCCGCTCGGCGAACGGCTCAGGCTGCCCGCGCCGGTACTGATGACCCTCGTCGGGATCGCCCTGGCGCTGCTGCCGTTCGTACCGAACGTCCAGGTGCCGCCGGACTTCATCCTGCCGCTGCTGCTGCCGCCCCTGCTCTACGCCGCCGTACAGCGCACCTCCTGGCGCCAGTTCGCCGCCAACAAACGCCCCATCTTCCTGCTCGCGGTCGCGCTGGTCTTTGTGACGACCGCGGCGGTGGCGGCCGTCGCGAACTCCGTCGTACCGGGGCTCCCGGTCGCCGCCGCGGTGGCGCTCGGCGCGCTCGTGGCGCCGCCCGACCCGGTCGCCGCGACCGCCGTCGCCGGTTCGCTCGGGCTGCCCCGGCGGCTGGTCTCGATCCTGGAGGGCGAGGGGCTCTTCAACGATGTCACCGCGATCGTGCTCTACCACGTGGCGATCGCCGCGGCCGTCAGCGGAACCTTCTCCTGGCCGGGCGCGGTCGGGTCGTTCGTGCTCTCCGCGGTGGTGGCCGTGCTGGTGGGACTCGCGCTCGGCTGGATCTCCAACAAGGTGATGTCGCTGCTCGGGGACGCGACGCTGCAGATCGGGCTGACGCTCCTGGTGCCGTTCGTCAGTTACGTACTCGCCGAGGAGCTGTACGGTTCCGGCGTCCTCGCCGTCCTCACCACCGCCCTCTTCCTCGCCGAACACACCGCGGACGCCGACGATGTGATGGGACGCCTGGCCGGGAACTCCTTCTGGCAGGTCGTCGACGTCCTGGTGACCGGTGTCGCCTTCGGCCTCATCGGGCTGGAGCTGCACAACGCCTTCGGCGCGGTCGGCGGCCGGGAGGGCCGGATGATCGGCTGGGGCGCGGCGGTCGTCGGGGTCGTGGTGGTGGTACGGCTGCTCTGGCTGCTCCCCGCGACCTGGCTGGCCAAGCGGATGCACAAGCTCCGCGACTACGACGAGGACATCCCGGTCGGCTGGCGCGAGACCGTGGTGATGTGGTGGGCCGGGATGCGCGGGGTGGCCTCGGTCGCCCTGGCGCTGGCGATCCCGCTGAAGACCGACGACGGACGGCCGTTCCCCGGCCGGGACGAGATCATCTTCATCGCCTTCGCGGTCATCGTGACCACCCTGGTCTTCCAGGGGCTCACACTGCCCTGGCTGGTGAGAAAGCTCGGGGTACGGGCCGACACGGACGCCGAGCGGGAGCTGGAGCACTCGCTCGCGGTCCGCGCGGCCAGGGCGGCCAGGCGCCGGCTCAAGGAGATCGAGGACGTCGAGGAACTGCCCGAGGACATCAGCGAGCGGCTCCAGCGGGCGGCCTTCGACGTCGGGGTACGGATCAGCCCCGACATCGTCGACGACGAGCGGCGCGAATGGGTCACGGGCCGGGTGACCCGGCTCAGGACCATGCAGCGCATCCAGCGCGAGATGATGTCGGCGGCGCGGCACGAGGTCCTCGCCGCCCGCAGCGAACCGGGTACGGATCCCGAGGTGGTGGACCGTGTCCTGCGCCATCTCGACGTCCGCAGCATGCGCTGACCGCGAGCTGCCGGCCTGGGCGGGCGGGCGTCTCCTGGTGAGGGAGCGCTCCGGCTGGTGAGGGAGCGCTCCGGGCCGCCCGGTCCCATCGGCCTCGGCCGGCCCGGTCGGCGGGGGTCCCGGCCGGTCGGCTCAGTCGGCGCGCGGCCGGCCGGTGTTCTCCTCGCGGCTGCCCGCCCCGGACGGATGCCTGTCGGAACGCTCCGGGTCGGGCGCGCGCCCCGGCTCCGGCAGCGGCTCCGGTTCTCCCCGGCTCTGCCCCGGCAGGACCGCCGCGGGCGCCATGCCGATCCTCGGCAGGGCGTACGGATGGTGCTCGGCCAGCCAGGCCAGCATCTCCTCCCGTACCGCACACCGCGCCGTCCAGATGTCGTTCGCGTCCTTGGCCGTCACCACCGCGCGCACCTCCATCGTGGTCGGTGTGGTGTCGGTGACCGCCAGATTCCAGTCACGGCCGTCCCAGGACGGGCACTCCAGCAGGATCGCGTGCAGCTTCTCGCGCATCAGCGGCACCGGCGCGGAGTGGTCGAGCTGGAAGAAGACCGTGCCGGTCATCTGGATCCCGCCGCGCGACCAGTTCTCGAACGGCTTGCTGGTGAAGTACGACACGGGCATCGTGATCCGCCGCTCGTCCCAGGTCCGTACCGCGAGGAAGGTGAGCGTGACCTCCTCGACCACGCCCCACTCGCCGTCCACCACCACCGTGTCGCCGATCCGGACCATGTCGCCGAACGCGATCTGGAAGCCGGCGAAGAGATTGCCGAGCGTGGACTGCGCGGCGACACCGGCGACGATGCCGATGATGCCCGCGGAGGCCAGCATCGAGGTGCCGACGGCCCGCATGTCGGGGAAGGTGAGCAGGATCGCCGCCACGGCGACCACGACGACGACCGCCGTCATGATCCGCACTATCAGCGTCACCTGCGTACGGACCCGGCGGATCCGGGCCGGGTCGCGGGTGGAGGAGGCGTAGCGCGCGTACGCGGACTCCACCACGGCGGACACGATCCGTACGACCAGCCAGGCGCCCGCGCCGATCAGCACCAGCGACAGCACCCGCCCGATCGCGGTGCCGTAGCTCTCGAAGATCCGCCAGCCCGTCTCACGGAACGAACCGCGCAGCATGGCGGTGAGCAGGACCAGCTGCAACGGCAGCCGGCAGCGGCGCAGCAGCCCCCACAGCGGGATCTCGGGGTGGCGCAGATCCGCGCGGCGCAGCACGAGATCGGTCGCCCAGCCGACGGCGAGGGTGAGCAGGACCGAGCCCCCGAGCACGGTCAGTGGGCGCAGTACGTTCTCCATGGCTCCCTCGTCGGGTGATGGCACGGGCTGGCAGGATGGTCCGATGGACATCATGCTCTTCCACTCGGTCTACGGTCCGCGCCCCGCGGTCCATGACGCGGCCGACCGACTGCGTGCCGACGGGCACCACGTGCACGTGCCCGACCTCTTCGACGGACAAACCGTGGAGAGCGTGGAGGAGGGCATGGCCCTCAAGGACAAGATCGGCAAGGAAGAGCTGCTGAGGCGCGCGGTCCTGGCCGCGGCGCCGTACTCCGAGCGCGGTCTCGTGTACGTGGGGTTCTCGCTCGGCGGCTCCATCGCGCAGAATCTGGCACTGGGCGACACCAAGGCGCGCGGTCTGCTGCTTCTGCACGGCACGTCCGACATCGCGGAGAACGCGTCCGTGGACGAGCTGCCCGTACAGCTCCATGTCGCGGATCCGGACCCTTTCGAGTCGCACGACTGGCTGACGGCCTGGTATCTGCGGATGCGGCGGACCGGGGCCGATGTGGAGATCTACCGCTACCCGGGGGCGGGGCATCTCTACACGGACCCCGGTCTGCCGGACTACGACGAGTCGGCCGCCGAGGAGACCTGGCGGATCGGGCGGGCGTTCATCGAGTCGCTCTGAACGTCCGGCGGGCCCGTCCCGCGGTCGCCGCGGGTCAGCGTACGGGGCGGTCCGCCCTCTCGACCCGCTGCGAGCCGGACGCGGTGCGGTAGGAGCGGGCCCAGGAGGTGGTCGCCCCGGGGTCGGTCCGGTCGGAGATCGTGTAGTAGTCCATCTGCGCCCGCTCGGCGGTCACATCGAGCACGCCGTAGCCGTGGTGGTCCATGTCCACCCACTTCACATGGCGGTTGGCGAGCTGCACCGCCGCCGTCGCGACCACGGAGAGCGTGCCCGCCGGTACCTGGAGCAGGTCGTCGAGATTGTCGGACGTGACCGAGGTGACCACGAACTCCGTGGCGGCGGAACGGGAGAGCGGATAGGTGGCGGCGGTGACCGGCACATCGTTGGCCCAGGCCATATGGATGTCACCGGTCAGGAAGACGGTGTTCTCGATCCTCTGCCGGGTGAGATGCGCGAGCAGCTCCTTGCGGTCGTCCGTATAGCCGTCCCACTGGTCGACATTGACCGCGAGCCCTTCCCCGGGCAGCCCCAGCAACTCGGCTATCGGGCCCAGCAGATGGGCGGGGAGGGAGCCGAAGGCGACCGGCGAGATCATCACCGAGGTGCCGACCAGCTTCCAGGCGGCGTCCGAGCCCGCCAGGCCCGCCTTGAGCCAGTCGAGCTGGGCGCGGCCGGTGATCGTACGCTCCGGGTCGTCCACCGCGCCGCTGCCGACGGTCGTCTGCTGCGAGCGGAAGGAGCGCAGATCCAGCAGATGGAGATCGGCGAGCGAGCCGAAGCGCAGCCGGCGGTAGACCGTGCCCTCGGTGGAGGCGCGGACGGGCATCCACTCGAAGTACGCCTGCCGGGCCGCCGCGGCTCGGTCGGCCCAGGCGCCTTCCGTACCGGGCGTATGGTTCTCCGCGCCGCCCGACCAGGCGTCGTTGGCGAACTCGTGGTCGTCCCAGATGGCGATCACGGGATGCGCCGCGTGCAGTGCCCGCAGATCCGGGTCGGTCTTGTAACGGCCGTGGCGGGTGCGGTAGTCGGCGAGGCTGATGATCTCGTGCGCCGGCTCGTGCTGCCGTACGACATCCTCGGACGCCGGGAAACCGCCGGTCGCGTACTCGTAGATGTAGTCGCCGAGATGGAGGACGGCGTCCAGGTCGGCGCGGGCGGCGAGATGACGGTACGCGGAGAAGTAGCCGGCCTCCCAGTTGGAGCAGGAGACGACTCCGAAGCGCACACCCGGGGCGGCGGTGCCGGCTGCCGGGGCGGTGCGTGTACGGCCGGTGGGGGAGACCGTCCCGCCCGCGGTGAACCGGAAGTAATAGACGGTCGCCTGGCGCAGACCCCTTACATCGGCCTTGACCGTATGGTCCGAGGCGGCCCGTGCGGTGGTGGTGCCCCGGGCGACGACGGAGGCGAACTGTCCGTCCTCGGCGACCTCCCACCCCACCTCGGTCTCGGCGCCCTTGCCGGAGCCCGGTACGGCGTCGAAGGAAGGGGTGACCCTGGTCCAGAGCAGCACGCCGTCCGGGAGCGGGTCCCCGGAGGCGACGCCATGGTGGAAGGCGGGGGCCTCGGCGGCGGAGGCGGAGCCGCCGAGAACGACCGGAGCGGCGACAGCGGTGGCGGCAGCGGCCTTGACGACCGTGCGGCGACGCGGCGAAGAAGGCGGAAGACTGGTCACGGACGAGGAGATTACTGACCAGTAGGCCGACGGGCAGGCGAATCGGGAATGTTCGCCTGCCCGTCGGACACCGGCCGCGCGACGGTCACCGCCCGGGGGCTTGCACCGCCGGGGCGGCCTCCGCCGGGGCGGACGGAAGGTCGGCCGTCCATCCGCCCCGGCCGCTCACCTGTCCGCCTGTCCGTGAGCGTGAATCCCTTTAAGCGGCGAGCGCCTTGGTGATCGCCGTGTTGAACTCGGCCACCGTCATCGGCGCGTTCTCGCTGCCCTCGGCGGTGATTTTGGCGCCGTCCATCTTGAGCGTCGGGGTGCCGCCCACGCCGCTCTTGTCGAAGACCGCGGACATCTTCATCGCCCAGGCGTCGTACGTCCCCTCCGTGACATCCTGCTGGAACGCCTTGTTGCCCTTGAGCGCGTTCACCGAGTCGGCCACCTCGATCAGATAGCTGTCCTTGGCGAACTTGTCCTGGGTCTCCTCGGGGTGGTACTTCGCCGAGTACAGCGCCGCCTTGTACTCCATGAACGCCTCGGGGCTCACATTGAGCGCCGCGCCCAGTGCGGAAAGGGCGTTCTTCGAGCCCGTGCCGTTGTCGGAGTTGTCGATGAAGGTCGCGCCGATGTACTTGATCCTGAACTTGCCGGCGTCGACATCGTTCTGGACCGTCTCGCCGACCGTCTGCTCGAAGCTCGCGCAGACCGGGCAGCGGGAGTCCTCGTACAGTTCGAGGGTCTTCTTGGCGTCGGCCTTGCCGATGACGACGGTCGTACCGTCCGTACCCTCGGTGTTCTTCGGGGCGACGACACTCGTCTCGTCCTTCATCGCCTCCCAGTGGGAGGGCTTGTTCGACTGGACGACGGCGAAGCCCACGCCGCCGGCTATCGCGAGGACCACGACGGCCGAGCCCGCGACGACGAACTGACGGCGGACCTTGTCCTTCCTCGCCTGGCGCTCGCGCTCCTCGCGCAGCCGCTCGCGGGCCGCCGCCTTGCTCGTCTTGCTGTTCCGTGCGCTCATGATGAATGACTCCGTGTGATGACATGCTTCCGCTGACGCGGAGGGACGGGGGGAGGTGCGGCCTGCTCGGACGCTCAGACAGAGCTGAGCGCGAGAGACGGCGGCCCCCGTCGTCCTACGGAGTGCACAAGGAGGCGGGTACGGGCGGGGCGCGGGCGGTCCGCAGGGCGGACCCTCCGGCGTACGGAGCCGCGGGCCGTGCCGACCACGGTGACCGCGATCAGCAGCGGCCGGAACGCGAACACGGCCACGGCCCGTACCAGGCCCGACAGCGAGGACTCGCCGTGCCGCAGCCAGTACGCGGCGAGCAGCCCGATCGAGACATGGGCGGCCAGCAGCAGCCAGGGCAGCGCCGGATCCGGGGAGTTCAGCAGGGTGGCCGCGGTGGAGTCCGGGGAGACCACGGCGGGCAGCGGCGCGCCGAAGGCGCCGCCGCACAGGACGTCGAAGCCGACCGAGCGGAGCGACCCCGCCACGGGGCCGCCCGCCGGTCCGTAACAGACGTGCTGGCCGCTGGTGAAGACGGTGTCCGCGGCCAGTTCGAGCGGGACGAGCAGGGCGGCTATCCGCCAGAAGCCACGCTCGCGGCCCGCCGCCGCGTAGGCGAGCAGAAAGACCACGGCGCTGAGCCCGGCGACCAGGGACAGCGGCACCGGGGCCCGGGACAGCAGCACATGTGAACCCGCGGACAGCGTCACGACCAGTGCCGTGAACAGTGCCGCCCGCGTGGCCCTGAGCCGCGTCCCGGATATGTCCATCGCCGCCGAGTGTGCCATGCGCCCCTGTAAGCGGCCCTTAAAGCCCGGCCCACCCGGCCCGCGGCCGGTCTTCAGAGGCCCCGCGGGACCGGCTTCATGAGCCCGCGGGACGCTTCATGAGCCCTGCGGGCCTGGACCTACGGGGCCAGCCGGCCGTTGCGGAACAGATCCACGAAGATCTGGTGGTCCGCCCTGGCCCGTGCCCCGTAGCTGTGCGCGAAGTCCACCAGCAGCCGGCCGAAGCCGTCCTCGTCGGCCGCGATCGCCGCGTCGATGGCACGCTCCGTGGAGAACGGCACCAGCGAGTGGCCGCTCTCGTCGTCCGCCGCCGAGTGCATCGTGGCCGTGGCCCTGCCCAGGTCGGCGACGACCGCCGCGATCTCCTCCAGATCGTCCAGATCCGACCAGTCGAGATCCACCGCGTACGGGGAGATCTCGGCCACGAGCTGGCCGGCCCCGTCCAGCTCGGTCCAGCCCAGCCAGGGGTCGGCATGGGCCTGGAGCGCCCGCTGCGAGATCACCGTGCGGTGGCCCTCGTGCTGGAAGTACTCCCGGACGGCCCGGTCGGTGATGTGCCGCGAGACCGCCGGGGTCTGCGCCTGCTTCATATAGATCACGACGTCGTTCTCCAGGGCGTCGCTGTTGCCCTCCAGCAGGATGTTGTACGAGGGCAGGCCCGCGGAGCCGATGCCCACGCCCCGGCGCCCCACGACATCCTTCACGCGGTACGAGTCGGGCCGGGTCAGGCTGGACTCGGGGAGGGTCTCCAGATAGCCGTCGAACGCGGCGAGGATCTTGTACCGGGTGGCCGCGTCCAGCTCGATGGAGCCGCCGCCCGGTGCGAAGCGCCGCTCGTACTCCCGGATCTCGGTCATCGAGTCGAGCAGTCCGAAGCGGGTCAGCGAGCGGGCCGAGCGCAGCGCGCCGAGCAGCGGACCCTGGGCGGTGTCCAGGGTGAAGGGCGGCACCTCGTCGTTCTTGGCGCCGGTGGCCAGGGCGTGGATCCGCTCGCGGTAGGCGCCCGCGTAGATCTCCACCAGCTCGGTGATCTGCGCGTCGCTGAGCGCCTTGGTGTAGCCGATCAGCGCGAGGGAGGCCGCGAAGCGCTTCAGATCCCAGGTGAAGGGACCGATGTACGCCTCGTCGAAGTCGTTGACGTTGAAGATCAGCCGGCCATTGGCGTCCATGTACGTGCCGAAGTTCTCGGCGTGCAGATCGCCGTGGATCCAGACCCGGCCGGTGCGTTCGTCGAGGAACGGACCCGCGGTCCCGCCGGAGCGCTCCCGCTCCAGATCGCTGTAGAACAGGCTCGCCGTGCCCCGGTAGAAGGCGAAGGCGGAGGCGGCCATCTTCCGGAACTTCACCCGGAAGGCCGCCGGATCGGCCGCGAGCAGCGCACCGAACGCGGTGTCGAAGACGGCGAGGATCTCCTCGCCGCGCTGCTCGTCAGCTGCCTCAACAGGTCGCGGGACCGACATCGCTGTGTGCCTCCTGGCGCATGACAATCGAGGGTGGGGTACAGAAGTGGGGGAGGGGTCCGACCGGAGTCGGAGCCCTCTTCCCGGCAACGCCTGACGTTACTCGTGAGTGCCCGTCCTCCGTGCCGGTCACCCGTCCTCTGTCAGTCCCGGGACGTAGACTTCGACGCTGTCCCCCCGAGACTGTCCGCAGCCGGGGGCCCGGGGGTTGCGTCCGGGAAAACACACAGTGCCGTACGTTCGCTGGAGGCCTTCACCGTGACCAAGCCGCCGTTCACGCACCTGCATGTCCACACCCAGTACTCGCTGCTGGACGGTGCCGCGCGGTTGGGGGACATGTTCAAGGCGTGCAACGAGATGGGGATGTCCCATATCGCGATGACGGACCATGCAATCTCCATGGGGCCTATGACTTCTTCCATCAGGCGAAGAAGGCGGGTGTGACGCCGATCATCGGGATCGAGGCGTATGTGGCGCCGGAGTCGCGGCGCAACAAGCGGAAGATCCAGTGGGGCCAGCCGCACCAGAAGCGTGACGACGTCTCCGGTTCGGGTGGTTACACGCACAAGACGATCTGGGCGGCGAACAGGACAGGGCTGCACAATCTGTTCCGGCTGTCGTCCGACGCGTATGCCGAGGGCTGGCTCCAGAAGTGGCCGCGGATGGACAAGGAGACCATCGCCCAGTGGTCGGAGGGCCTGATCGCGTCCACGGGATGCCCGTCGGGCGAGCTCCAGACGAGGCTGCGGCTGGGGCAGTTCGACGAGGCGCTGAAGGCGGCTTCCGAGTACCAGGACATCTTCGGCAAGGACCGGTATTTCCTGGAGCTGATGGACCACGGCATCGAGATCGAGCACCGGGTGCGGGACGGACTCCTGGAGATCGGGAAGAAGCTCGGTATCCCGCCGATCGTCACCAACGACTCGCACTACACCTACGCCGCCGAGGCCACCGCGCACGACGCGCTGCTGTGCATCCAGACCGGTAAGAACCTCTCCGACCCGGACCGTTTCCGCTTCGACGGGACCGGTTATTACCTCAAGTCGACCGACGAGATGTACGCCGTCGACTCCTCCGACGCCTGGCAGGAGGGCTGCGCCAACACGCTCCTGGTGGCACAGCAGATCGATACGGAGGGCTGGTTCGAGGAGCGGAACCTGATGCCGAAGTTCGATGTGCCGGAGGGCTTCACGGAGGTCACATGGTTCCGTGAGGAGACCATGCGGGGTATGGCCCGCCGCTATCCGGGCGGGATCCCGGACGACCGGCTCAAGCAGGTCGAGTACGAGATGGGCATCATCATCGAGATGGGCTTCCCGGGGTACTTCCTCGTGGTGGCCGACTTCATCATGTGGGCCAAGAACAACGGCATCGCGGTCGGCCCCGGGCGTGGTTCGGCCGCCGGTTCGATCGTGGCGTACGCGATGGGGATCACCGACCTCGACCCGATCGAGCACGGTCTGATCTTCGAGCGGTTCCTCAACCCCGAGCGCATCTCGATGCCCGATGTCGACATCGACTTCGACGAGCGTCGGCGCGGTGAGGTCATCCGGTATGTGACGGAGAAGTACGGCGCCGACAAGGTCGCCATGATCGGCACGTACGGCAAGATCAAGGCGAAGAACGCCATCAAGGACTCGGCGCGCGTGCTGGGTTACCCGTACGCGATGGGCGACCGGCTCACCAAGGCCATGCCCGCCGATGTGCTGGGCAAGGGCATCGATCTCAACGGCATCACCGATCCCAAGCACCCGCGGTACAGCGAGGCGGGCGAGATCCGGGGGATGTACGAGAACGAGGCCGATGTGAAGAAGGTCATCGACACCGCGAAGGGTGTGGAGGGCCTGGTCCGGCAGATGGGTGTGCACGCGGCCGGTGTGATCATGTCCAGCGAGACGATCACCGACCATGTCCCGGTCTGGGTGCGGCACACCGACGGCGTGACCATCACACAGTGGGACTATCCGAGTTGTGAGTCGCTCGGCCTGCTGAAGATGGACTTCCTGGGTCTGCGGAACCTGACCATCATGGACGACGCCGTCAAGATGGTGAAGGCGAACAAGGGCACCGAGCTCGATCTGCTCGCCCTGCCGCTGGACGACCCGAAGACCTTCGAACTGCTCGGGCGCGGTGACACGCTCGGTGTCTTCCAGTTCGACGGCGGCCCGATGCGTTCGCTGCTGCGGCTGATGAAGCCCGACAACTTCGAGGACATCTCCGCCGTCTCGGCCCTGTACCGGCCGGGCCCGATGGGCATGAACTCGCATACGAACTACGCGCTGCGCAAGAACGGCCAGCAGGAGATCACCCCGATCCACCCGGAGCTGGAGGAGCCCCTCAAGGAGGTCCTCGGCCTGACCCACGGCCTGATCGTGTATCAGGAGCAGGTGCAGAAGGCCGCCCAGATCATCGCCGGGTACTCCCTGGGCGAGGCCGACATCCTGCGCCGGGTGATGGGCAAGAAGAAGGCCGACGAGCTGGCGAAGAACTTCGTCCTCTTCCAGGCCGGCGCCAAGAAGAACGGCTACTCGGACGAGGCGATCCAGGCCCTGTGGGACGTGCTGGTCCCGTTCGCCGGATACGCGTTCAACAAGGCCCACTCCTCCGCGTACGGACTGGTCACCTACTGGACCGCGTATCTCAAGGCGAACTTCCCCGCGGAGTACATGGCGGCGCTGCTGACGTCGGTCAAGGACGACAAGGACAAGTCGGCGGTCTATCTGAACGAGTGCCGTCGTATGGGTATCAAGGTGCTGCCGCCCAATGTGAACGAGTCGCAGTCGAACTTCGCCGCGCAGGGTGACGATGTGATCCTGTTCGGTCTGACCGCGGTGCGGAACGTCGGTCAGAACGTGGTGGACTCGATCATCCGCTGCCGCAAGGCGAAGGGGAAGTACAGCAGCTTCCCGGACTTCCTCGACAAGGTCGAGGCGGTCGTCTGCAACAAGCGCACGGTCGAATCGCTGATCAAGGCCGGTGCCTTCGACGAGATGGGCCATACCCGCAAGGGTCTGGTCGCCCACCACGAGCCGATGATCGACAATGTGGTGCAGGTCAAGCGCAAGGAGGCCGAGGGGCAGTTCGACCTCTTCGGCGGTATGGGCGAGGAGCAGAACGAGGAGCCCGGCTTCGGGCTCGACGTCGAGTTCTCCGACATCGAGTGGGACAAGTCGTATCTGCTCGCCCAGGAGCGCGAGATGCTCGGGCTGTATGTCTCCGACCATCCGCTCTTCGGTCTGGAGCATGTCCTGTCCGACAAGGCCGACGCGGCGATCGCCCAGCTCACCGGCGGCGAACACGCGGACGGCGCGGTCGTGACCGTCGGCGGCATCATCTCCGGCCTCCAGCGCAAGATGACCAAACAGGGCAACGCCTGGGCGATCGCCACGGTCGAGGATCTGGCCGGCTCCATCGAGTGCATGTTCTTCCCCGCCACCTACCAGCTGGTCTCGACCCAGCTGGTCGAGGACACCGTGGTCTTCGTCAAGGGCCGTCTCGACAAGCGCGAGGACATCCCCCGGCTGGTCGCGATGGAGCTGTCGGTCCCGGATCTGTCGTCCGCGGGGACGAACGCGCCGGTCACCATCACCATCCCCACGGTGAAGGTCACCCCGCCGATGATCAGCAGGCTCGGTGAGATCCTCAGCCACCACCGGGGGAATTCGGAGGTCAGGATCAAGCTCCAGGGCGCCCGGAAGACAACGGTGCTCCGGCTCGACCGGCACCGGGTACAGCCCGATCCGGCGCTCTTCGGCGATCTGAAGGTGCTGCTCGGCCCGTCCTGCCTGGCGGGCTAGGCCGGATTCCGCCGCGCGCGAAGGCCACGGACAGAGACACACGCGGACAGCCGCGCACAGAGAAGGGGCACGCCCATGGTGGGCGTGCCCCTCGTGCGTCATCCGGGCGGGTCCGGCGCCGGTTCGCGGAGTGTCAGTTGTGGCCGAAGCGCTTCTGCCGGCCCTTGTGCGCGACATCCGTCGGCGAGATGTTCGACAGCTTCTCCCCGGACCGGTCCTCCATGGACGAGGACCCCGTTTCCTCGTTGCCACGCTGGGGCTCCGTGCGGTGCGGCTGCTTACTACTTCGGTCCCGATGGTCGCGATTCTTGTTCTTGGCCATGGTGCTGCCTCCTGCGGGGGATGAGTCGGGTCCAGGGCCGCATTCAGAGTCACATAGGCCACGAATGGCCGCATTCTGGATCATTGCCGTACGTAGTGGTGCCTAGTCACGGGCGTGACCGGTGATCCGCCACGCCGATGATCGAGTTCCGGACGTTAAGCCTCTTGCCGTCGGGCAGACTCGAAGCAAACCCGCAGTAACTCCCGATCTCCCGATCCCGAGGTTCCCGAAAGAGGGTGGAACACGTGGACCGCTGCGTCGTCCTGGTGGACGCCGGCTATCTGCTGGGCGCCGCCGCGAGTCTTCTCGCCGGAGAACCGGCACGTTCCCGTATCACCGTCGACCATGCCGCACTGATCCAGGGCCTGCGTGAACGCGCCGAGGCAGACACGGAACAGCCGCTGCTGCGTATCTACTGGTTCGACGGCGCCCCCGACCGGGTCCCGCAGCCCGAGCACCGGCGACTACGGGTCATGTCCCGGGTGACCGTACGGCTGGGCGCCCTGACCCGCAGCGACGGACGCTGGGCGCAGAAGGGCGTCGACGCCGCGATGCACGCGGAGCTCACCGAGCTGGCCAGAAATCGTGCCTGCTCCGACGTTGTGCTCGTGACCGGGGACGGAGATCTGCTACCGGGACTGATGTCGGCCAAGGAGCACGGTGTCGCCGTACACCTCTGGGCGGTGCAGGCCGCCGACGGCGACTACAACCAGTCCGAGGATCTGGTCGCCGAGGCCGACGAGCGGCGGGTGCTGGACCGGTCCTGGATCACCAAGGCCGTACGCGCCAAGGACCTGGGCGGAATCTGCGCCCCGCCGCCCGCCCCGCGGCCCGAGATCGCGGCGATCCTCTCCGCGCCGCTGCCGGAGTCGGCGCTCGCCGCGTCCGCCGAGCGCGCGGCCGAGGCGGAGGAGGGGACGGCCGCCCGGCGGAACGGCTCGGCGCCGTCGTCCGTGGAGCACGGCGCCGGCGGGACGCATCCGCCGGCCGTCGGCGGGAAGAGCGTCCCCACCCCCAAGGACCTGGCGAGCCTGCGCGGTCCGGGCGGGCAGGCGGCCCAGCCGTCCGCGCAGCCGCCCGCGAGCGCGACGCTCCGCTGGTCCTCCGACAAGGGGTGGGTGGAGCGGCCGGGGGGCGGTACGGCGGGGGAGCCGCCGGAGACGGCGTCGCTGCCGACGCTGGCGCAGCTCACCAGCGCGGAGCAGCGCTGGGCGGACCGCGAGGAGGACATCACCACGGTGGGCGGGGACCCGTTCGAGGTGGGGCAGGTCTTCGCGCGCCGCTGGATGGAACGGCTGCCGGACGCGGGCCATGTCCAGAAACTGTCGGTGATGTACCCCCGCGTGCCGCACCGGATCGACGGGGAGCTGCTGCGGTACGCGGCGCGGTTCGGGCTGCTGGCCCACAAGGACGACCAGATCGACGAGCACGACCGGTATGCGATCCGGGCGGGGTTCTGGCGGGAGATCGACGTACGGGCGGCGGAGACGCCTCCCGGCTAGGGTCTTTCGTTTGGGTCTGGCTGGGTGGGGGAGCGCCCGCCGCGGCAGCGGCTGGTGTACGCGTGGTGCCGTGGATCGCAAGGCGGAGGAGGGAGCCCACGCGGAGCGTAGGCGACCGACGACAACGCGGCGAGGCGCGGTGCCAGGGCACGCGAGCCCCAGCAAGATCCAAACGAGAGGCCCTAGGCCGTGTCTTCGAAGGCCTGGGGGACCCCGCGCGGGGGTGGGGAATTGTGACCCAGGGGCCGGGCGTGCGGCGGGACCCCGTATGGTCGTTGCTCGTGAGTACGGTGTGCGTGGTGCGCGATCTGGTCAAGACGTACCCCGCCGCGCGCGGTGGGCGCGGGGCTCCCGGGACACCGGAGGTACGCGCCACCGACGGGATCTCACTCGATGTGCGGCGCGGTGAGATCTTCGGTCTGCTCGGGCCGAACGGCGCGGGCAAGTCCACGCTCGTACGGCAGCTCACCGGTCTGATGCGGCCCGATTCCGGCCATGTCGAGATCCTCGGGCACGATCTGGTGCGTCACCCCGAGCGTGCCTCGCGGCTCATCGGCTATCTCGGCCAGGAGTCCACCGCGCTGGACGAACTGACCGTCGCGCTCGCCGCCGAGACCACCGGCCGGCTGCGCGGGCTCGCGCTGCGGGCGGCGCGGGTCGAGCGGGATCTGGTGCTGGAGGAACTGGGGCTCACCGGGATCGCGGGGCGCCCGCTGAAGAAGCTCTCCGGCGGACAGCGCAGGCTCGCCTGCTTCGCCGCCACGCTGGTGGGTGAGCGGCCCGTACTCGTACTCGACGAGCCCACCACCGGGATGGACCCCGTCGCACGGCGCGCGGTGTGGGCCGCGGTGGACCGGCGGCGGGCCGAGCACGGGGCGACCGTACTGCTCGTCACCCACAATGTGATCGAGGCCGAGACCGTGCTCGACCGGGTCGCGGTGCTGGAGCGTGGCAAGGTCATCGCCTGTGACACCCCCTCGGGGCTGAAGGAACAGGTCGCGGGGGAGGTACGGGTGGAGCTGGTGTGGCGCGAGCGCGCGCCGCTGGAGGTTCCCGAGGTCGCCGCGCTGCGCGGTTCCGCACAGGAGTCCGGGCGCCGCTGGGTGCTGCGGCTCGCCCCGGACGAGGCGCGCGCGGCCGTCGCCGCGGTGACCGGTGGCGCGGCCTTCGCCGCGCTGGACGACTTCACACTCGCCACGCCCAGCCTGGAGGATGTCTATCTGGCGCTCGGCGGGAGCACGAAGGGGCTGGTGAAGGCATGAGCGCCGGCCGCACGTACGGAGCGAACAGGAGCAGCGCCAGGTGAGCATCGTGCCCGTGGAGGCCGTGTCCGGGAGAGCCGGGACAGCGGCGGACCCCGTGAAGCCGGCGGACGAGGGCCCCGCGCCCCTCGCGCCCAGGGCGCGGCTGCTGCCCTCGCTCGCCGCCGTCTACCGCGCCCAGCTCTCCCGGGCCCGGGTCGCCCGGATCCCGCTGCTCTTCGTGGCCACGTTCCAGTCGGTCGGGATCATGATCCTGATGCGGGGTGTCGTCGACGGGGGCGACGAGGCACGGGCGGTCGTCGCGGGGTCGAGTGTGCTGGTCGTCGCGTTCGTGGCGCTGAATCTGCTCGCCCAGTACTTCGGTCAGCTCCGGGCGAGCGGCGGCCTGGACCACTACGCCACACTGCCGGTGCCGCCCGCGGCGGTGGTGCTGGGCGCGGCGGGCGCGTACGCCTCGTTCACGGTGCCCGGCACGGCGGTCACGGCCGTCACCGGCAGCGTTCTCTTCGAGCTGCCCCTCACCCATCTCTGGGTCCTGGTGGCGGTCATCCCGCTCTCCGGCGCGGCGCTGGCGGGGCTCGGCGCCGCCCTCGGGCTGCTCGCGCCGCGCCAGGAGCTGGCCACTCTGCTGGGGCAGCTCGGTATGTCCGCGGCACTGCTGCTGGGCGTACTCCCCGCGGACCGGCTCCCGGGACCGTTCGTCTACGCACGTGACCTGCTGCCTTCCACCTATGGGGTGGAGGCGCTCGCCCGTACGTTCGATGCGCGGCCCGACTGGGCGGCCGTCGGTCTCGATCTCGCGGTGTGCGCGGCCGTCGGGGTCGTCTCGCTGGCCGTGGCGACCCGGGCGTACCGGCGCGCGGCGGTCCGATGAGGCATCACGGGGCCGGGCCTGGCACGATGGCACAGTGACCGCACCTCTGACGCCGCCTCACCAGCCGCCGCACGAAGATCCCTGGCAGTCAGCGCCCGCCGGGGCCTCGCCCTTCCCCGGGGACGAGGCGGAGAAGGGGTCCCCCGAGATGAAGACCGAGGTGCGCCAGGCCGCCGTGGTACTGGTGGCGGTCGCGGTGTCGGGGCTGGCGCTCGGACTGCTGTGGCTGTGGCTGGCGCCGCGCGTTCCGCTGATCTCGGACGCCACGGCGGTCTTCCTCAAGGACACGGAGGGCGAGGAGGCGATCGCCGCCGACGGTACGTTCCTGCTGCTGGCGCTGGGTTTCGGCGCCCTCAGCGCGGCGCTGGTGTTCCTGTTCCGCAGGCGCGGCGGGATCCCGCTGGTGGTGGGTCTGGCGTTGGGCGGCCTGCTGGGCGCGGTGCTGGCGTGGCAGCTCGGCACCTGGCTCGGCCCCACGTCGGACGTGGTGGCGCACGCGAAGGCGGCGGGTACGGGCGTGACGTTCGACGCGCCGCTCGAACTGAACGCGAAGGGCGCGTTGCTGGCGTGGCCGGTCGCGGCGATGGTGGTCCATCTCGCGCTGACGGCCCTCTTCGGCCCTCGCGATCCGGAACCGGAGTGGGACTGGGGCCCGGCGTACGGGCCGGCGTACGGGCCGGCGCGGGACGAGGACGGTCGCGCCGCCTGGGAGGCGGGGAAGTAGTCCCCGCCTCCGCGGCGGGTCGCCTTCCGGCGGGGGGCGTGGTTCTGGGTTTGCTTCGGCTGGGGCGGGTTTTCGGGTGCGGGTCCTGTCCGCGTGACGGTCTGTCCTCAATCGCCGGACGGGCTTGTTTTCCGGCCCGCGTCGGGAGTGTGACGCGCGCTTGGCGGCGCGGGGGCGGCGCGGAGGCGGCGCGGGGGCGCCGGTGTGTGGGTGGTGCGGGTGCCGGGGCCTCCGGAGGTACATGTCCGGACGGCATGATTTACGGCGCGTGCGGGTCTCGTTGTCGGGTGCGGCTCGGTGTGCGCCACAAATCACGCTTTAGTGTCCGGACACGCACCTCCTACGACCCCGACCCCCTCCCGCCGGTGCTCCGACTGACGGCCGGTCCGGGCCCACATCGAGCCCGTCCGGCGATTGAGGACGAACCGGCCGGACGGGACCGGGTTGCGTTGACGTTCTGGTTGCGCACCGCCGCCGGCGAGTGAGCCGAAGGGGCGCGTCGGTGCCGAAAGGGAGAGCGCGCGCAGGTCCGTGAGGTACGAGCGGACCGAGCACGGTCGACCGTCGGCATCGACATGAAGCGCCCCGGAGGCGAACCGAGCCCTTAAAAAGTAGCGCCGCCGCGGGCGATGGGGGCCAGGGTTGCCGTGGTGAGGGTTGCCAGGTCCTTGGGGGACAGTTCGACCTCCAGGCCCCGGCGGCCCGCCGAGACGCAGATGGTGGGGTGGGACTCGGCCGAGGCGTCCAGGACCGTACGGAGCCGCTTGCGCTGGCCCAGTGGGGAGATGCCGCCGCGTACGTAACCCGTCGTACGTTCCGCCGCCGCCGGGTCCGCCATGGCCGCGCGCTTGCCGCCGACCGCCGCCGCGAGGGCCTTGAGGTCCAGTGAACCGGCGACCGGGACGACGGCCACGGTCAGTTCGCCGTCGACGTCCGCGACCAGGGTCTTGAAGACGCGGTCCGGGGAGACGCCCAGCGCCTCGGCCGCCTCCTCGCCGTAGGACGCGGACGCGGGGTCGTGTTCGTACGCGTGCAGGGTGTACGCCGTGCCCGCCGCGGTCAGGGCGACCGTCGCCGGGGTGCCGCCGGACTGCTGCTTCTTGGACTTCTTCGCCAAGGCGTCCATTCCTCGCGTTAGTTGGGGCTGGATGGCGTGTGGGTCAGCGTCACCGCGGGCAGGGAGGGCAGATGGCGGATCACAGCCGTCTCGGACCGCAGCAGTTTCAGCTCCTCGCGCAGCCGGGTCGCGATGTCCGGTGCCTCCAGCAGCCGCTGCTTCGCCGGGGTGTCGAGGACGGCCGCCGCGGCGACCAGATAGGACACCACCGAGGGCTCGTCCGGGAGTTCGTCGCTCCTGGAGAGTGAGCGCTCGCGCGCGCCCGCCAACCGCTTCTGGTAGCCGCGGAACGCCCGCAGGACGCCTTCGGCGAGGGCGCGTGCGCCGTCGCCCGCCTCTTCGGGGAGATCCTCCAGTTCGGCTGTCAGATACGGGCCGCTCGCGTCGACCGAGAGCAGTCGGACGCGGGTGGTGCCGGTGGCCACCACCTCGAAGCTGCCGTCGGGGCGTTCACGGATCGTCGCCGCGTCCGCGACGCAGCCCACCGGGTGGAAGGCGTCGAGGGGTTCGGGGCCGAAGCCGGCGGCCGGTCCGCGCTGGGGCAGGGACGTCGAGTCCGGCATGCCCGGCAAGGTCGGCGCGACCTCGTGCCCGTCGCGGATGGCGACCACGGCGAAGCGGCGCGGCTCGGACTCGTCCGTCTTGAGCAGCTCACGCATCATCGCGCGATAGCGCTCCTCGAAGACGTTCAGGGGCAGGACGAGGCCCGGGAACAGCACCGCGTTCAGCGGGAAGAGAGGGAGGCGTGCGGTGGTCACAACGGTCAAGCGTAATGGCCGCGGGGCGGTCTCCGTTCTGCTCTGCCCCGCAAAGGCGTCGCCGAGGCCACCTGGATCCGCGCGCGGTCGCGCGTTTCCAGGAACTGGCCCAGCGGATCGTCGGTGAAACAGGTCCACGGGAAGGACGTCGCGTACGGTCCGATCAGGCGGAACTGTTCCAGCGCCTCGTTCCAGCGCCCCCGCTCCGCCAGTACGTACACCAGCAGATTGCGCACCTCGGCCGGCCAGGGATCGCACGCGGCGTACTCGGCGGAGACCGTGATCGCGAGGTCGGCGGCGGCGTCGACACGGTCCATCTGTACGGAGGTGAGCTCTCCGCCGAGCAGTTGGGTGAAGGCGGCCCGTAGCGGCAGCGCGCGTACGAGCGAGCCCGGGAGCGCGTCGTACGCCGCCTGCTCGGCGAAGTCGAAGCACTCGCGGTGCGAGCCGTACCACTGGGCCGAGAGGTACTGGAGTGCCGAGACATGGCAGCCGTAGTGGTGCGAGGAGCGGCGTACGGCCTGTTCCCACAGCGTCTCGAAGGCGGAGTGCGTGGCGTGGGTGCCACGAGCGTGGTCGAGCGCGACGCGCCACGGCACCGGGTCGCGGGGATCGCCGTCGGCCGCGGCGTCGATCAGCGGGCCCGTCTCACGCAGCCGTTCGGCACGGGCGGGCGACTCCCATGCTCTGCGGATGGCGAGTTCGGCCTTGACGAGCAGCGCGTCGGGATCGCGGGGCGCGGTACGGAGCCAGGCGGTCAGCCAGGCGTCACGGCCGTGGGCGAAGGCCGCCAGCCGCATCACATAGCGGTCGCGGTTCTCCCACTCGGCCGATTCCCGGGTGGTCGCCAGCAGCTTCGCGGCCTGCTCGTACTCGCCGAGCGCGGCGGAGACCAGTGCGGGGCCGAGCCGGTCGTCCGGGGCGTCGAGCAGCACCGCGTCGTCCGGCGGCAGCCCGGCGCTGAGCTGCGGGGTGTGCCGGACCATACGCGCGGTGCTGATCAGGGCGCGAAGCAATGACATGGTGCGGACCATTGAAAACCGCAGGTGGCGGAGGCGCCAGGGGGCTGCTGTGAAGCTTTGGTAGGGGGCCGAAGGTTGTCCTGTCAAAAGTCAAGGGACGGCAAAGAATCGAGAGCGGCCCCCCCATTCCTAGCCCCGTCGGAGCAGGCGGGACGCGCCTGTCGCGACCGTTGTCGCCAGGATCCAGCCCAGTATCACCAGGGTCGCCGCCGCCCACTGCCAGCCGCCTGTCAGCAGCCAGTAGCCGTCCTGGCCGAGGTTGATGACCGGGATCAGCAGATCCAGCGCGTAGAGCGCGGGGTTCCACTCCGGGTGTTCCGTGGCCTTGATCGACGGCGGGGCGTGGTGCGCGAAGCCGATCGTGCCCGCGCCCCAGAGCACCGCCATCCAGAGGGCCGCCCGGCCGGGGCGGTAGCCGTAGGCGACCGTCCAGTCCTGGAGGTACCCCCAGAGCTTCGCGGCGAGCGGCAGCGTCTCGCGGCGGCGGCGCTGTTTGGCGAGCAGCACCTCGCGCGCGTCCGCGTCCTCGCCGCTGTTGCGCAGCACCTGGGCCAGTCGTTCGTACGGTTCGGGGGAGTACTCGGGCGTCGCCGCGGCCACCCACTCCAGCCGCCGCGGCAGCGGGAAGTGGCCGAACGGGACGAGGTTCTCGTAGACGAAGCCGCCCATCGCCAGACCGCCCGGCCCCGGCCAGCTCGTCGACATGTCGACGAGCGTGACGATCTTCGCGCCGCTCAGGACGACCCGGCCCTCCTCCGGGCGTTCGCATTTGAAACGCAGTTCGGGGGTGACGATCCGGCGCAGTGAGACCTCGTCGGTGGCCGCCAGGAAGAACCGCGCCTGGTCCACGTCGACCGCGTCCCCGAACCGGCCGTCGTCCAGCCGTACCCCGCCCCGGCATTCGAACGGCTGCAACCGGGTGCCGTGCAGGGGTGTGGAGACGCGTCCGATGCCGTGCGGCGGAGTGGTCCCCGGCGCTCCGGTCTCCTCGCTCACCCACGCGCCCGTCATATAGAGGGAACGTTCCACCGTGAGCTGCGGGGCGTTGAGCGCGCGCCGCTGCGCCGCCGCGCGCAGCCGGCTGCCCCGCAGGCTCAGCGACACACCGATCTTCGCGCCCCGCAGACTGACCTCGCCGTATGTCTCGATCTGATCGGCCTGGAGATCCTGGGCGACGGACATTCCGTCGGCGGTGATCGCCCGGCCCAGCCGGTCGGGCCGTACATCGATCTGGCTGATCAGCAGATCCGTACCGATCTGCGCGTCGGTCAGCCGGATCCCCCGGTCGACCCGGCAGCGCGGCAGATGCAGATCGCCCTCGGTGTGCAGCCGGGCCGCCTCCAGGCGCGGTATCGCACAGCCCACCATCCGCAGGGTGGTGAAGTGGGACTCGGGCAGCACCACCTCGTTCTCGAAGCGGCAGTGGTTCAGCTCGACGTACGGCGCTATCGTGCCGCCCGCGAGATTGAGCGTCCCGGTGATCTGGATCCCGCGGAGCTTGAGCGCCGCGACCCGGCCGGGCAGTGCCGTGGGCCCGCTGAGCAGCAGCAGGGCCATGACACGGGCGCGCACACTGCGCTCGGTGTCCCAGGGGATCGGCGAGAAAGGATCGTTCAGCAGCGGGTCCGAGGTGCTCAGGTCGTAGGTACTGCCGTTCCGGAACGACTGCCACATGCCCAGTTCCGCCGCGCTGAGCCAGTCGGGAGATTCGTCGTCCTGCGGCTCGGTCACTGCCGCCTCCGCTTCCCCTGATTGCGTACAGATGGTCACCGACGTTGTACAGACGGTTCTTGGCCGGTCTGTACAACGGTTGTGCCCGCTGGGTGACGTGCTGAACGCTAGTAGTGAGACGCGCGCTCCGGGACATGTATCAGCCAGTGATACAGCCGTCCGACGGCCTGATCCGGTCTGCGAGAATTGACCCCGTGATCTCACGAATCGATCTGCGCGGTGACGCCCTCCCCGAGGGCGGAGCCCTGCGTGACCTGCTGCCCCGAGCCGAGTTCGACGTGGAAGCCGCCCTGGAGAAGGTGCGGCCCATCTGCGAGGACGTGCATCATCGGGGCACCGCGGCGCTGATCGAGTACGCCGAGAGATTCGACGGTGTGACGCTGGAGCGGATCCGGGTGCCCGTGGCCGCCCTCGGTGCCGCCCTGGAGGCGCTCGACCCCGCCGTACGGGCCGCTCTGGAGGAGTCGATCCGGCGGGCCGAGCTGGTCCACCGCGCCCAGCGGCGCGGCTCGCACACCACCCAGGTCGTCCCCGGCGGCACGGTGACCGAGAAGTGGGTTCCCGTCGGGCGTGTGGGGCTCTACGCACCGGGCGGCCGGTCCGTCTATCCGTCGTCCGTGGTCATGAACGTGGTGCCGGCGCAGGTGGCGGGTGTCGAGTCCATCGCGCTGGCCTCGCCCGCCCAGCGGGAGTTCGGCGGTCTGCCGCACCCGACCATCCTGGCGGCGTGCGCGCTGCTCGGGATCGACGAGGTGTACGCGGCGGGCGGCGCCACGGCCGTCGCGATGTTCGCGTACGGGACCGACGAGTGCGCTCCCGTGAACATGGTCACCGGCCCCGGCAACATCTGGGTCGCCGCCGCCAAGCGCTACTTCACCGGCCGGATCGGTATCGACGCCGAGGCCGGTCCCACCGAGATCGCGATCCTCGCCGACGCGAGCGCCGATCCCGTGCATGTCGCCGCAGATCTGATCAGCCAGGCCGAGCACGACCCGCTCGCCGCGGCCGTCCTCGTCACCGACTCGGTGGAGCTGGCCGACGCGGTGGACAAGGAACTGGTGCCCCAGACCGCGGCCACCCGGCACATCGAGGACCGGGTCGTCCCCGCGCTCTCCGGCCGGCAGTCGGCGGTCGTGCTGGTCGACTCCGTCGAGGACGGCCTGCGGGTCGTCGACGCGTACGGTGCCGAGCACCTGGAGATCCAGACGGCCGACGCGGCCGGGGTGGCCGGGCGGGTCCGTAACGCGGGCGCGATCTTCGTCGGTCCGTACTCCCCGGTCTCGCTCGGGGACTACTGCGCGGGCTCCAACCATGTCCTGCCGACCGGCGGTTGCGCCTGTCACTCCTCGGGGCTCTCCGTCCAGTCGTTCCTGCGCGGTATCCACATCGTGGACTACAGCGAGAGCGCGCTCGCCGAGGTCGCCCACCATGTGGTGACGCTCGCGGAGGCGGAGGACCTGCCGGCGCACGGCGCGGCCGTGAAATCGAGGTTCGGATGGCAGGTGCCCGGTCAGTGACCAGCTCCGTCTTCGGCATCGACGATCTGCCCGTACGGGACGAGCTGCGCGGGAAGTCCCCGTACGGCGCTCCCCAGCTCGATGTCCCCGTACAGCTCAACACCAACGAGAACCCCTACCCGCTGCCCGAGCCGCTGGTCGAGCGGATCACCGAGCGTGTGCGCGAGGCCGCGCGCGGGCTCAACCGCTATCCGGACCGGGACGCGGTCGAGCTGCGCACCGGGCTGGCCGCGTATCTCACCCGTACCGGGAAGTACCCGCTGACGACCGCGAACGTCTGGGCCGCCAACGGCTCCAACGAGGTCATCCAGCAACTGCTCCAGACCTTCGGCGGTCCCGGCCGTACGGCGATCGGCTTCGAGCCCTCGTACTCGATGCACGGACTCATCGCGCGCGGTACCGGCACCGGCTGGCTCTCGGGGCCGCGGAACGAGGACTTCACCATCGATGTGGACGCGGCGCGCGAGGCGCTCGCCGAGCACCGGCCCGATGTCGTCTTCATCACCTCGCCCAACAACCCCACGGGCACGGCCGTCGACGCCGGGACGGTCCTCGCGCTCTACGAGGCCGCCCAGAAGGCGCGGAAGTCGCTCGTCGTGGTGGACGAGGCCTATGTCGAGTTCAGCCACCGGCCCTCCCTGCTGCCGCTGCTGGCGGACCGGCCGTATCTGGTCGTGTCCCGCACGATGTCCAAGGCCTTCGGCGCGGCGGGACTGCGCCTCGGCTATCTCGCGGCGCATCCCGCGGTGGTCGACGCCGTCCAGCTGGTACGGCTGCCCTACCACCTCTCCGCCGTCACCCAGGCCACCGCGCTCGCCGCGCTGGAGCACACCGATACGCTGCTCGGGTACGTCGAGACACTGAAGGCCGAGCGGGACCGGCTGGTCGGGGAGTTGCGGGCGATCGGTTACGAGGTCACCGAGTCGGACGCGAACTTCGTCCAGTTCGGCCGCTTCGAGGACTCCCACACGGCGTGGCAGCGGATTCTCGACCGGGGTGTCCTGATCCGTGACAACGGCGTACCGGGCCGGCTGCGGGTCACCGCGGGCACCCCGGCCGAGAACGACGCGTTCCTCGACGCGGTACGTGATCTGAAGAAGGAGCAGAGCGCATGAGCCGGATCGGCCGTGTGGAACGCAGTACGAAGGAAACCTCCGTGGTCGTCGAGATCGATCTCGACGGCAGGGGCGAGGTGGCTGTGTCGACGGGGGTCGGCTTCTACGACCACATGCTCGACCAGCTAGGCCGGCACGGTCTGTTCGATCTCACGGTGAAGACCGAGGGCGATCTGCACATCGACTCGCACCACACCATCGAGGACACCGCGCTCGCCCTCGGCGCCGCCTTCAGGCAGGCCCTCGGCGACAAGGTCGGCATCTACCGCTTCGGCAACTGCACGGTGCCGCTGGACGAGGCGCTCGCCCAGGTGACGGTGGACCTCTCGGGCCGTCCGTATCTGGTGCACAGCGAGCCCGAGAACATGGCGCCGATGATCGGCGAGTACGACACGACCATGACCCGGCACATCCTGGAGTCCTTCGTGGCCCAGGCGCAGATCGCGCTGCATGTCCATGTCCCGTACGGACGCAACGCCCACCACATCGTGGAGTGCCAGTTCAAGGCCCTCGCGCGCGCCCTGCGGTACGCCTCCGAGCGCGACCCGCGCGCGGTCGGCATCCTTCCTTCGACCAAGGGCGCCCTATGACCGGTCTGTCGACCATTCTGATCGTCGTGGGGCTTTTTCTGGCCGGGGGTGTCTATTCCTTTGCCAAGCAGAAGCTGCCCAAGGGCGTGATCGTGCTGCTCGCGCTGTGCTCCGCGCTCTGTCTGATCGCCGGGGTCCTGCGTATCCAGGGGATCTGGGAATGACCAAGACCGGTAAGAGCGCCAAGAGCGTTGTGGTGTTCGACTACGGATTCGGCAATGTCCGCTCCGCGGAACGGGCCCTCGCCCGCGCCGGCGCCGAGGTCGAGATCACCCGGGACTTCGACCGCGCCATGAACGCCGACGGACTGCTCGTCCCCGGTGTCGGGGCCTTCTCCGCCTGTATGAAGGGGCTCACCGCCGCCCGGGGCGACTGGATCATAGGCCGCAGACTCGCGGGCGGCCGTCCCGTCATGGGCATCTGCGTCGGTATGCAGATCCTCTTCGAGCGGGGCATCGAGCACGGCGTGGAGACCGAGGGACTGGACGAGTGGCCCGGCACGGTCGCGCCGCTGACCGCGCCGATCGTCCCCCACATGGGATGGAACACGGTCCAGGCACCGGAGGACAGCGAGCTGTTCGCCGGTCTCGACGCCGGGGCCCGGTTCTACTTCGTCCACTCGTACGCGGTGCACGACTGGAACCTGGAAGTCACCAACCCCAAGATCCGGGCCCCCAGGGTCACCTGGTCCACGCACGGCGAGCCGTTCGTGGCCGCCGTGGAGAACGGGGCACTGTGGGCCACCCAGTTCCACCCCGAGAAGTCCGGCGACGCCGGTGCCACGCTGCTGACCAACTGGATCGGAACCCTCTGATGTCACCCGAGGCTCTTGTGCCGAAGCTCGAACTCCTCCCCGCCGTCGACGTCCGTGACGGCCAGGCCGTACGGCTCGTCCACGGCGAGTCCGGTACGGAGACGTCCTACGGCTCGCCCCTCGAAGCCGCCCTCGCCTGGCAGCGCTCCGGTGCCGAGTGGCTGCATCTCGTCGACCTCGACGCCGCGTTCGGCACCGGCGACAACCGCGAGCTGATCGCCGAGGTCACCGCGGCCATGGACATCAAGGTCGAACTCTCCGGCGGTATCCGCGACGACGCCTCGCTCGCCGCGGCCCTCGCCACCGGCTGCACCCGGGTCAACCTCGGTACGGCCGCGCTGGAGAGCCCCGAGTGGGTCGCCCGGATCATCGCCGCGCACGGCGACCGGATCGCGGTCGGCCTCGATGTACGCGGCACCACGCTGCGCGGCCGGGGCTGGACCCGGGACGGCGGCGATCTCTACGAGACGCTGGTCCGGCTGGACTCCGAGGGCTGCGCCCGCTACGTCGTCACCGACATCGCCAAGGACGGCACGCTCCAGGGCCCCAATCTGGAGCTGCTGAAGAATGTCTGCGCCGCGACCGACAAGCCGGTCGTCGCCTCCGGCGGGGTCTCCTCGCTGGACGATCTGCGCGCCATCGCCTCGCTCGTGCCCGTGGGCGTCGAGGGCGCGATCGTCGGCAAGGCCCTCTACGCCAAGGCGTTCACCCTGGAAGAGGCGCTGACGGCGGTGCGCGGATGACCGGCACCACGGGGGTACGGAGGATCTCCTCCGGCGGGCCCTGGGAGGAGTCCTTCGGCTACTCCCGCGCGGTCGAACTGCCCAGCGGTCTCGTCCTGGTGTCCGGCTGCACCTCGGTGGTCGACGGCAGGATCGCGGAGGGCGGTCCGTACGAGCAGACGAAGACCGCCTTCGGTGTCGCCCTCAAGGCGCTGGGGGAACTGGGCCTCGGCGCCGGGCATGTGGTCCGTACCCGGATGTACCTCACCCATGTCCGGGACGCCGAGGAGGTCGGCCGCGCCCACAAGGAGCTGTTCGACGCCGTGCGCCCCGCCGCCTCGATGATCGTCGTCGCCGGGCTGATCGATCCGAGTCTCTTCGTCGAGGTCGAGGTCGAGGCCTACCGGGGAGGTGCCGGGTGACTCTCGCCGTACGGGTCATTCCCTGCCTGGACGTGGACAACGGCCGGGTCGTGAAGGGCGTCAACTTCCAGAATCTGCGCGATGCCGGCGATCCCGTCGAGATGGCCAAGCTGTACGACGCGGAGGGCGCCGACGAACTGACGTTCCTCGACATCACCGCGTCGTCCGGCGACCGGGAGACGACCTACGACGTGGTGCGCCGCACCGCCGAGCAGGTCTTCATCCCGCTCACCGTCGGCGGGGGCGTCCGTACCCCCGAGGATGTCGACAAGCTGCTGCGGGCCGGCGCGGACAAGGTCGGGGTCAACACCGCGGCCATCGCGCGGCCCGAGCTGATCCGGGAGATCGCCGAGCGCTTCGGACGGCAGGTGCTGGTGCTGTCGGTCGACGCGCGGCGCACCCCGTCCGGCTCGTTCGAGGTCACGACACACGGCGGACGGCAGGGCACCGGTATCGACGCCGTCGAATGGGCGCACCGGGCGGCCGAGTTGGGCGCCGGGGAGATCCTGCTCAACTCGATGGACGCGGACGGTACGAAGGACGGCTACGACACGGAGATGATCGCGGCCGTGCGCCGCCATGTGACCGTGCCCGTTATCGCGTCCGGGGGCGCGGGCCGGCTCGCCGACTTCGCGCCCGCCATCGACGCGGGCGCGGACGCCGTACTGGCCGCCTCCGTCTTCCACTTCGGCGATCTGCGGATCTCGGAGGTCAAGCACGCGCTGCGGGAAGCGGGCCATCCGGTGCGCTGAGCACGGGTGTTGATCCGGAACGGGACCGGGGCCTGCACCCGGGGCACGCCTGTTCGCCTGTGGGAAATGGTGGAATCCGGTGAAGGCCGGGGAAGACTGACGAGGACTGGTGAAGACCGGTGAACTCGCCGGTGCTCTCCGGACGAATGCGCCGCGAGAGTGGAACCGTCAGTGACAATCGCGGTTCCACTCCGGCGCACCCGACGGCTTCCGGTGTGGCTCCGTCACGACCGAGAGGCCCCCACCGTGCAGCAGCAGCACGCTCAGCCGCGTACCCCCGCCCGTACACGGAGTGCCCGAAGTGCCCGGAGTCCACGAAGTACCCGAAGCGCCCGGATCACCTGGAGCCTCGCGGCGGCCACCGCGGGGCTCTTCGCCGCGCTGATCCCCGGCGCCGCCGAAGCCGCGGACAATCCGTACGAGCGCGGCCCCGCGCCCACCGTGGCCGGCGTCGAGGCGCCCCTCGGCCCGTACGCCGTCTCCCAGATCCGGGTGGCGCGGTCGAGCGTGCGGGGCTTCGGCGGCGGCACGGTCTACTACCCGACCTCCACCGCGGACGGCACCTTCGGCGCGGTGGCCGTCTCGCCCGGCTTCACCGGCACCCAGTCCAGCATCGCCTGGTACGGACCGCGCCTCGCCTCCCAGGGCTTCGTCGTCCTCACCATCGACACCATCACCGTGCTCGACCAGCCCGCCGGGCGTGGACGTCAACTCCTCGCGGCCCTCGACTATCTGACGGGCGATTCGGCGGTCAAGGACCGGATCGACCCCGGGCGCCTCGGTGTCATGGGCCACTCGATGGGCGGCGGCGGCTCCCTGGAGGCCGCCAAGAGCCGTACGTCACTGAAGGCGGCCATCCCGCTGACCGGCTGGAATCTGGACACGACCTGGCCCGAGGTCCGTACGCCCACCCTGGTGGTCGGGGCCGACGGCGATACGGTCGCGCCGGTCGCGGGGCACTCCGAGCCGTTCTACGAGTCACTGCCCGGCACGCTCGACAAGGCGTATCTGGAGCTGAGGGGCGCCGACCACCGCACCCCGATCACGGCGAACACCACGATCGCCAAGTACAGCGTGTCCTGGCTGAAGCGGTTCATCGACAACGACACCCGCTACGACCAGTTCCTCTGCCCCCCGCCGGTGCCGGGCCCGGCGATCGCGGAGTACCGGGGCACCTGTCCGCACACCCCGGTCCCGGCACCGGACAGGGCCTAGGCCCCGTCCGGCCGGACAGCACCTAGATACCGAGCTTCGCCTCCTGGAGCCGGGCGATCGCGTCCTTGTCGCCCTCCAGCTCCACATCCGTGACGCCCTGCCGTCCGAACACGAAGAGCACCAGCTCACCCGGCTCACCGGTGACCGTGACCACCGGTGTGCCGCGGTGGGCCACGGCCGTCTGGCCGTCCGGGCGGCGCAGCACCAGACCCACCGGGGACCTGCGCCCCAGCATCCGGCCGCCCTTCTCCAGCCGCGACCAGAGCGCGTCCGAGAAGACACGGTCCAGCTCACGCGGGGTCCAGTCGGGCTGCGCCCGCCGGACATCCTCGGCGTGCACATAGAACTCGATCGCGTTCGCCGCCTCGTCGATCTGCTTGATGCCGTACGGCGACAGCCGCGGCGGTCCCGTACGGATGAGGTGGATCAGCTCCTCGTACGGCTTCGCGGCGTACTCCGCCTGCACCCGCTCCAGCCGGTTCCTGAGCGCGGGCACCAGCACCCCGCCCGCCGCGTCGGGGCGGCGCTCGCGCACCACGACATGGGCCGTGAGATCCCGGGTCAGCCAGCCGTCGCAGAGCGTCGGCGCCTCCGGGCCCGCGGCTTCCAACAGGTCGGCGAGCAGCAGCCGTTCACGCTTCGCATGGGTCGACATGGCCCCCACCCTACGGCGGCCCGGCCCCGTCCGCCCAGTGGACACCGGGCCCGTCGGACGGCGCGGGCGCGGCACAATGGGACCCATGAGCAGTACGTCCAGCACGCCCAGCACGCCGTCCACCACCGCCGGTACACCCGGCGCCGCCGGAGCCCCCGGCCCCGGCCCGGACCATGGACTCGACCCCGCCATCGCGGACCGGCTCAAGCGGACCGCCGACGGACTGCTCCCTGCCATCGCCCAGCAGTACGACACCGGCGAGGTGCTGATGCTGGGCTGGATGGACGACGAGGCACTGCACCGCACCCTGACCACCGGCCGCTGCACCTACTGGTCCCGCAGCCGCCGCGAGTACTGGGTCAAGGGCGACACCTCCGGCCATGTCCAGCACGTCAAGTCCGTCGCCCTGGACTGCGACGCCGACACCGTTCTGGTCCAGGTCGACCAGGTGGGAGCCGCCTGCCACACCGGCGCGCGCACCTGCTTCGACGCGGATGTCCTGCCGCTCGGACGGTGAACGGCCGGGTCCGTTCCACCGAGTAGGGTCAGCCGCCATGGACCTTGAGACCTTCCGCAAGCTGGCGGTGGACCGCCGTGTCATCCCCGTCAGCAGGCGCCTCCTCGCGGACGGCGACACCCCGGTCGGCCTGTACCGCAAGCTCGCCGCCGAGCGTCCCGGGACCTTCCTGCTGGAGTCCGCGGAGAACGGCCGCTCCTGGTCCCGCTACTCCTTCATCGGGGTACGGTCCGCCGCCACGCTCACCGAACGCGACGGCCGTACGCACTGGCTCGGCACCCCGCCCGTCGGGGTCCCCGTGGACGGTGATCCGCTGGCCGCCCTGCGCGCCACCGTGGAGACCCTGCACACCCCCCGCGATCTCTCCTCCGGCATGCCGCCCTTCACCGGCGGGATGGTCGGCTATCTCGGATACGACATCGTCCGCAGGCTGGAGCGGATCGGCGAGCACGCGCGCGACGATCTGCGCATCCCCGAGCTGACCATGCTGCTCACCTCGGACCTCGCCGTACTCGACCACTGGGACGGCACGGTCCTGCTGATCGCCAACGCGATCAACCACAACGACCTGGACACCGGTGTGGACGAGGCGTACGCGGACGCCGTCGCCCGGCTCGACGCCATGGCCGCCGATCTCGCCGAACCGCTCCACTCCGCGCCGGCCGCGCTGCCCGTCTCCGAACTGCCCGAGTACACCGCGCTCTGGGGCGGCTCCGACTACCAGGCCGCCGTCGAGGACATCAAGGAGCGGATCAGGGCGGGCGAGGCCTTCCAGGTCGTCCCCTCGCAGCGCTTCGAGACCCCCGTCACCGCGAGTGCCCTGGACGTCTACCGGGTGCTGCGCGCCACCAATCCGTCGCCGTACATGTATCTCTTCCGCTTCCCGCACGAGGACGGCAGGACCTTCGACGTCGTGGGCTCCAGCCCCGAGGCCCTGGTCAAGGTCGAGGACGGGCGCGCGATGGTGCATCCGATCGCCGGGACCCGGCACCGGGGCGCCACCCCGAGGGAGGACCAGGCCCTCGCCGAGGAACTGCTCGCCGATCCCAAGGAGCGCGCCGAGCACCTCATGCTCGTCGACCTCGGCCGCAACGATCTGGGCCGGGTCTGCGCGCCGGGCACGGTGGAGGTCGTGGACTTCATGTCGGTCGAGCGGTACTCGCACGTCATGCACATCGTGTCCACGGTGACCGGGCGGGTCGCCGAGGGCCGTACCGCCTTCGACGTGCTGACCGCCTGCTTCCCCGCCGGCACCCTCTCCGGGGCGCCCAAGCCGCGCGCCATGCAGATCATCGACGAGCTGGAGCCCACCCGTCGCGGACTGTACGGCGGCTGCGTCGGCTATCTCGACTTCGCCGGGGACTCCGACACGGCCATCGCCATCCGTACCGCGCTGCTGCGCGACGGCACCGCGTACGTCCAGGCGGGGGCGGGTGTCGTCGCCGACTCCGATCCGGTCTCCGAGGACATCGAGTGCCGTAACAAGGCGGCAGCCGTGCTGCGCGCCGTGCATACCGCGAACCGCCTGAACGGCGGGTGACACGGTAGGGGATAGTGGGGTACGTGAGCGCCGTACCCGTACCCCAGCCCCATGCCGTCGTCCCGGTGGCCACCGCGTCGAGCGGCGGTCGCCGCGCTCTCGCGGCCGCCCTGTTCCTCGGCGCCGTGGGCGCCGCCGTGGCGCTGATCGCCTCCGGCCAGACCTGGGCCCAGGGCACGGCGGCCGTCGGCGGCGGTTCCATACCGCTCGACGCCCACGGCCGTGATGTGACGGGGGTGCCCGCCGCCCTCGCCGTCGTCGGTCTCGCGGCCCTCGTCGCCGTCTTCGCCGTCCGCAGGGCCGGACGGCTGCTGGTCGCCGCCCTGCTGGCGCTGAGCGGCGCGGGGGCGGCCCTCGCCGCGTTCCTCGGCGCCTCGGACAGCTCGGCACTGGACGAACTGGCCGCCAGGACCACCGGTGACGCCGCCGCGACGGTGGACGCGCTGAGCCATACCGCCTGGCCGTACGTGACCACGGCGGGCGGGGTGCTGATCCTGCTCGCGGGGCTGCTCGCGGTGGTGTACGGCAGGCAGTGGCCCGCGATGTCCGGGCGGTACGAGCGCTCCGGCACGGCGGGTTCCGGCGGCCCCGGCGCGGGCGCGTACGCCGGGCGCGGCGGCCGGCGTACGCCCGTCGTGGACCCCGACCGTCCCGAGGACCTGTGGAAGGCCCTGGACCGCGGTGAGGACCCGACGCGCGAGGACCCCGCGCGCGAGAGCTGAACCACATCGCCCGACCCCCGGGGCCGGACGTGTTCCCGATGCTGGACAATGTTCGGTGAGCGTCCGGCTCACACAGCGCAGACACACTCGGCGCGACAGGGCAACAGGAACGAGGAGCAACTCATGGCGGGCAGCAGCCACGGACACACCCCGGCGGCCTGGACCGGTGTCACCATCTCCTTCATCGGCTTCTGCGTCGCGGGGGTCTTCATGGTGGCGGCGAACTCGCCCGGTTTCTGGGCCGGTATCGGTGTCATCCTCCTCGGCGGTGTCGTCGGTCTGGCGATGAAGGCCGCGGGTCTGGGGATGCCCAAGGAGTCCGAGGCGCTGGTACGGGCCAGGCAGCAGGCGGGGGAGCGGCAGGTCCAGGCACCGGCGCAGGCGCCGGCCCAGCCGGTGGGCGCGACCGCGAAGGCCGAGGCCACGAGCGAGCCCCAGACGCAGACCGTCTGACCGGGCCGGCGCTCCGCACCCCGACGCGGTCCGGCGGCGCCGGGCCGCGTCCTTCCCGTCCCGAGCGCCGTCACGAGCGGCGACAATCACCGGGTGGACGCGATGCCAACCCCCGCACACGACCCGCCCCAGGTGCCCCACGTGCCCCAGGTGCCTTCCGCCGTGCCGCCGGTCCCCGTGCCCCCGGTCCACGGGGCGCCCGTACACGCGCCACCGGCGGCCCCTGCCTCGTTCGTACGGCGGGTTCTTCCGCCGCTCGGGGTCCTCGCCGGGATCGCCTCGGCCTGGACCTATGTCGCTCTGGTCGACCCGAATGAAACCGGCCACTACCCGGTCTGTCCGCTCTACTGGCTGACCGGGCTTTACTGCCCGGCCTGCGGCGGACTGCGCAGCGCCTACGCCGTCGCGCACGGCGACCCGTTCACCGCCCTCGGCGCCAACGCGCTCGCGGTCCTCGGCTACGCGGTGTTCGCCGCGGTCTGGGTGGTCTGGGTGGTACGGGCGGGGAGAGGGATGCCGGTACGGATCACCCTCGGGCCCCTCTGGTGGTGGTCGCTCGGTGCGGTCGTCCTGCTCTTCACGGTGATCAGAAATCTGCCCTTCGGCTCGTCGCTCGCACCATGAACGCCCAGGCAGTGGCATGCTCGGCCAACCGGATGCGGAGCCTTCGGGCACTTCCGGATAGCATCGATATGGCTGGTCCTGATCCATACCCGTCCAGACCCGTCCAGGAAAGGGGGCCCTCGCGTGAGTGTGCTCGACGAGATCATCGAAGGCGTCCGCGCCGACCTCGCAGAGCGGCAGGCGCGCGTCGGCCTTGATGAGCTGAAGCAGCGCGCGGCCAGGGCTCCGGAGGCCAAGGACGGAGTGGCCGCGCTGCGGGGCGATTCCGTCCAGGTGATCTGCGAGGTCAAGCGCTCCAGCCCGTCCAAGGGCGCGCTGGCCGCGATCGCGGACCCGGCGGGACTCGCCGCCGATTACGAGGCGGGCGGCGCCGCCGTCATCTCCGTACTGACCGAGCAGCGGCGCTTCGGCGGTTCGCTGGCCGATCTGGAGGCGGTACGGGCCAAGGTCGACATCCCCGTTCTGCGCAAGGACTTCATCGTCACCTCCTACCAGCTCTGGGAGGCGCGTGCGTACGGCGCCGATCTGGTGCTGCTGATCGTCTCCGCGCTCGACCAGTCGGCGCTGGTCTCGCTGATCGAGCGGGCCGAGTCGATCGGGCTCACCCCGCTCGTCGAGGTGCACGACGAGGAGGAGGTCGAGCGGGCCGTGGACGCGGGCGCGCGGATCATCGGTGTCAACGCGCGCGATCTGAAGACCCTGGCGGTCGACCGTGGCACCTTCGAGCGGGTCGCCCCCGAGATTCCGGCCGGCATCGTGAAGATCGCCGAGTCGGGGGTGCGCGGACCGCACGATCTGATCGCGTACGCCAACGCCGGGGCCGACGCCGTACTGGTCGGTGAGTCGCTGGTGACCGGGCGTGACCCGAAGTCCGCGGTCGCCGACCTCGTCGCGGCGGGCGCCCACCCGGCGCTGCGGCACGGGAGGGACTGACCCCGCCGTGAACGCCGTCGCCGTTCCCGTACCGCACACGCCGCACGCGGCGCTGGCGCGGGGCTGCCGCCCGCGCGGGTGCCGTGCGCCGGCGCGACGGGTGCACGGACGACGCGTCCGCTATGTGATCGGCGACGAACCCGGTCAGGTCAACGGCATGCGATGGCGTCCGTAGCCGCGCCTCGGGCGTGGTGTGTGCCTGGAGGTACGGAGTCCGCGCGCGACTGTGCGCGGTTCCGTACCGTTCCGTTCCGCGATTGACCGGTTCCCGGACCGTGCGGCGATCTTGTCGCGCGCTCTTCCGGTACCGGCACACGCGGTCCGGCCGGCCGCCTCGCCGATGGCGCGTACGGTGCGTCCCGTCCGTTGCTTCCAGAGGAGTTCTCGCGTGTCTTCCGAGTTCTTTGTTCCCGACCCCGACGGTCATGTCCCCAGCGCCGAGGGGTACTTCGGCGCCTTCGGCGGCAAGTTCATCCCCGAGGCACTCGTCGCCGCCGTCGACGAGGTCGCCGTCGAGTACGAGAAGGCCAAGGGCGATCCCGCCTTCGCCGCCGAGCTGAACGGACTGCTGGTCGACTACACCGGCCGGCCCAGCGCCCTGACCGAGGTGCCGCGGTTCGCCGAGCACGCCGGCGGTGTCCGGATGTTCCTCAAGCGCGAGGATCTCAACCACACCGGATCCCACAAGATCAACAATGTGCTGGGGCAGGCGCTGCTGACCAAGCGCATGGGCAAGACCCGGGTCATCGCCGAGACCGGGGCGGGCCAGCACGGAGTCGCGACCGCCACCGCCTGCGCGCTGTTCGGGCTCGAATGCACCATCTACATGGGCGAGATCGACACCCGACGCCAGGCCCTGAACGTCGCCCGGATGCGGATGCTCGGCGCCGAGGTCGTCCCGGTCGCCTCCGGGAGCAGGACGCTCAAGGACGCCATCAACGAGGCGTTCCGCGACTGGGTCGCCAATGTGGACCGTACGCACTACCTCTTCGGCACGGTCGCCGGACCGCACCCCTTCCCCGCGATGGTGCGCGACTTCCACCGGGTCATCGGAGTGGAGGCCAGGCGGCAGATCCTGGAGCGCGCCGGACGGCTGCCCGACGCCGCCGTCGCGTGTGTGGGGGGCGGGTCCAACGCGATCGGGCTCTTCCACGCGTTCATCCCCGACGAGGGCGTACGGCTGGTGGGCTGCGAGCCCGCCGGGCACGGGATCGAGAGCGGCGAGCACGCCGCGACACTGACCGCCGGCGAGCCGGGCATCCTGCACGGATCGCGGTCGTACGTCCTTCAGGACGAGGAGGGCCAGATCACCGAGCCCTACTCGATCTCGGCCGGTCTCGACTACCCGGGCATCGGACCCGAGCACGCCTATCTCAAGGACAGCGGGCGCGGTGAGTACCGCGCGGTGACCGACGACGACGCGATGCGGGCGCTGCTCCTGCTGTCCCGCAGCGAGGGCATCATCCCGGCGATCGAGAGCGCGCACGCGCTCGCCGGCGCGCTGGAGCTGGGGCGGGAGCTGGGGAAGGACGGGCTGATCGTCGTCAATCTCTCCGGCCGCGGTGACAAGGACATGGACACGGCCGCCCGCTACTTCGGGCTGTACGACGGGGAGAGCGCCAAGTGAGCGGGAACATCGAGCTGCTGAGCGAGACGCTCGCGACGGCGAAGTCCGAGGACCGGGCCGCGCTCATCGCCTATCTGCCCGCCGGATTCCCGACCGTGGCCGGCGGAATCGAGGCCGTGAAGGCGGTCCTCGACGGCGGCGCGGACGTGGTCGAGGTGGGGCTGCCCCACAGCGACCCCGTGCTCGACGGGCCGGTCATCCAGACCGCCGACGACATCGCGCTGCGGGGCGGGGTGAAGATCGCCGATGTGATGCGCACGGTCCGTGAGGCGTACGGGGCGACCGGCAAGCCGGTCCTGGTGATGACGTACTGGAATCCCATCGACCGGTACGGCATCGAGCGCTTCACCACCGAGCTGGCCGAGGCGGGCGGCGCCGGGTGCATCCTGCCGGACCTCCCGGTGCAGGAGTCGGCGCTGTGGCGCGAGCACGCAGAGAAGCACGGACTGGCGACGGTCTTCGTGGTGGCGCCCAGCAGCAAGGACGAGCGCCTCGCCAGGATCACCTCGGTGGGCAGCGGCTTCGTCTACGCGGCCTCGCTGATGGGGGTCACGGGTACGCGTGAGTCGGTGGGCCTGGAGGCCCAGGACCTGGTGCTGCGCACCCGCGCCACCACCGGGATGCCGGTGTGTGTCGGGCTCGGGGTGTCCAACGCGGAGCAGGCGGCCGAGGTCGCCGGCTTCGCCGACGGTGTCATCGTGGGCTCGGCGTTCGTGAAGCGGATGCTGGACGCGCCCGACGCGGCGGCCGGGCTGGTGGCGGTGCGGGAGCTGGCGGCCGAGCTGGCCGAGGGCGTTCGCAAGCGCTGACGGTTCGTCTCACACGTACGGGTGGACCTGGGACCGGGGAGGTGCGTACGCGCCTTCCCGGTTCGTTGCTGTGGGCGTGAGCGAGAAGAACCGTGAGGTAAGACGGACCGCGAGAGAGCGGCTCCAGCAGGAACGTGAAGCGGACAGGGCGCGTGAGCGGCGCAGGCGCACCGTGGTCATGTCCGTGGCGGTCGTCGGGGTGCTCGGCGCGGTCGGGGTGATCGGGGTGGTCGCCTCGGAGGTCGGCAAGGACAAGGCCGACAACGCGGCGGGACCGGTGAGCGCGCCGTCCGGGCTCAGGGGCACGGACGATCTGGCGATCCCCGTGGGGGCGCCGGACGCGCCGTCCACGCTCACGGTGTGGGAGGACTTCCGCTGCCCGGCGTGCGCCCAGTTCGAGAACGCGTTCCGGGACACGATCCATGACCTGGAGAGGGCGGGACAGCTCAAGGTCGAGTACCACCTCGCCACGATCATCGACGGCAACATGGGCGGCAGCGGCTCGCTGCACGCGGCCAACGCCGCGGCGTGCGCCCAGGACGCCGGCAAGTTCTCCCCGTACCACGACGTGCTGTATCAGCATCAGCCGCCGGAGACGAACGACGCCTTCGCGAAGAACAGCCATCTGCTGGATCTGGCGGGCAAGGTCGAGGGGCTGAAGTCGGCGCCGGGATTCCGCCAGTGTGTGGACGAGGGCAAGCACGACGACTGGGTGAACAAGTCCGCGGCGAAGTTCAGGACGGGCGGTTTCTCCGGGACACCGACCGTGCTGCTCAACGGGGAGTCGGTGTTCCCCAAGAAGGGCGGCGAGAACATCACCCCGGACAATCTGAGGAAGTGGGTCGCGGCGGCCAACAAGGACAAGAAGGCGGGGACGCGGACCCCCTCGGCGCCCGGGTCGGCCTCGGCTCCCGCCTCGGGAGGAGCCTCCGGACCGGGCATGGAACCGGGCGCGAGTGCCGGGTCCGGACCGGGCGCGGGCCCGGGGGCCGATGTCCAGGGCCCCGCTTCGGCGCCCGCCTCGGGTCCCGCCGTGTCCTCGGGCTCGGATCCCGCCGCGGCCCCCGCTTCCTCCCCCGCCGTCTGACCTCGTTATCCAGAAGTTGCCGGGCGGGTTGCCTCAGATCCCGCCCGGCACTGTACGGTCGGTTCTGCCATGGACCTTGCCTACATTCCCAGCCCGTCGACCGGAGTGCTCCATCTCGGACCGCTTCCGCTGCGCGGCTATGCGTTCTGCATCATCATCGGTGTCTTCGTCGCCGTCTGGTACGGCGGCAAGCGCTGGGTCGCCCGGGGCGGCAAACCCGGCACCGTGGCCGACATCGCCGTCTGGGCGGTGCCCTTCGGTCTGGTCGGCGGGCGGCTCTACCATGTGATCACCGACTATCAGCTGTATTTCAGCGACGGTGAGGACTGGGTCGACGCCTTCAAGATCTGGGAGGGCGGGCTCGGCATCTGGGGCGCGATCGCGCTGGGCGCGGTCGGCGCCTGGATCGGCTGCCGCCGCCGTGGGATCCCGCTGCCGGCGTACGCGGACGCCATCGCGCCCGGGATCGTCGTCGCACAGGCCATCGGGCGCTGGGGCAACTGGTTCAACCAGGAGCTGTACGGCAAGCCGACCGATCTGCCGTGGGCGCTGAAGATCTCCGCGGGCACCAACCGCGAGGCGGGTCTCTACCACCCGACGTTCCTGTACGAGTCGCTGTGGTGCCTGGGCGTCGCGCTGCTGATCGTATGGGCCGACCGCCGCTTCAAGCTGGGACACGGACGGGTGTTCGCCCTCTATGTCGCGGCGTACTGCGCGGGCCGGGCCTGGATCGAGTACATGCGGGTCGACGAGGCGCACCATGTCCTCGGTGTCCGGCTGAACGTCTGGACGGCGGCCGGCGTCTTCATCCTCGCGGTCGTCTACTTCCTGGTGTCGGCGCGGGTACGCCCCGGGCGCGAGGAGATCGTGGAGCCGGAGCGGGAGACGGCGACGCCGCCGAAGGACAAGGACAAGGATCAGGCCGACGGTGCCGACGCGGACGCGGACGACGCCGCGACGGCGGATACCGAGACCGCCCCGGCGGCCGAACCGGCTGACAAAACCTGACGGCGCCCCTCCCCTCGGGGGGCCATGGACGGGGTCCGTTTCCACGGGCCCCGTTTTCGTGTGCGGAACGTGTTTCGTGTGCGGGTCGTGGCCGGCCTCAGCCGTGACGCGCACCGTCACGCCGGGCCAGCGCGAGCGTTCTCCTCGCCGCCGCCACGATCGCCGCGTCGACGAAGCGTCCGTCGGGGAGGGCGTGGGCACCCGCGTCGGCCGCCGCGGCTTCGACGATCTCCTCGGCCTCGCCGACCTCCCGCGGCGTGGGGAGGTAGGACCGCTCGATGACCGGGAGCTGGCGGGGATGGATGGCCGCGCGGCCCAGCAGCCCCAGGTCCCGGCCGTGGCGGCAGGAGGCCGCGAGTCCGTCCAGGTCACGGACGTCGGGGAACACCGACTGGACCGGCGGGGAGAGGCCCGCCGCGCGGGCCGCCACCACGGCCCGGCTGCGGGCCCAGTCCAGGCCGGAGTCGTCCCGTACCCCCAGATCGGCGCGGAGGTCCGCCTCGCCGAGGGAGATCCCCCGTACCGCGCGGTGCGCGCCCGCGATCGCGTGGGCGTTCTCCAGGGCCAGCGCCGATTCGAGCAGGGCGTACAGCGCGATGTCCGGGGCGCGGGCCGCGACCCGGTGGATGTCGGAGGCGTGGGTCACCTTCGGGAGGCGGAGCCCGGACAGTCCCGGCAGGCCGACCAGCGACATCAGATCGTGCTCGTCGGCGATCCGGACATGGAGCGGGACCGGGTGCGGCGAGGACAGCAGGTCGGCGATGGAGTCGCGCGCGTACTCCTTGCGGTCGGGCGCCACCGCGTCCTCCAGGTCCACGATCACGACGTCCGCGCCGCAGGACAGCGCCTTCGCCATCACCTCCGGACGGTCCCCGGGGACATACAGCCAGGTGAGGGGGATGGTCATAGCGCTCCGTCCGCCCGGAGCGCGCCGATCTCGGACGCGGACAGGCCCAGCTCGGCCAGGACCGTGTCGGTGTCCGCGCCATGGGGGCGGCCCGCCCAGCGGATGGCGCCCGGGGTCTCGGAGAGCCGGAAGAGGACGTTCTGCATCCGCAGGGTGCCCAGCTCGGGGTCGGGGACCTCGGTGACGCTGTCCAGCGCCCGGTACTGCGGATCCGTCATGACGTCCCGGATGTCGTAGACGGGCGCGATCGCCGCCTCGGCCCGCTCGAACGCGGCCATCGCCTCGGCGCGGGTGTGCCGGGCGATCCAGCCGCCGACCGCCTCGTCGAGGACGTCCGCGTGCTGGGCCCGGCCGCTGCCGGTGGTGAACCACGGCTCGGCGATCAGCTCCGGCCGGCCCACCAGCCGCATCACCCGTTCCGCGACCGACTGCGCCGAGGTGGAGACCGCCAGCCAGGAGCCGTCGGCGGCCCGGTACGTGTTGCGCGGGGCGTTGTTGGTGGAGCGGTTGCCCGTACGGGGCTGGACGAAGCCGAGCTGGTCGTACCAGAGCGGCTGCGGTCCCAGCACGGTCAGGATCGGCTCGATGATCGCCATGTCGACCACCTGGCCACGGCCCGTCAGGGTCCGGCCGCCGAGCGCGGTCATCACCGCGTACGCCGTGGCCAGCGCGGCGATGGAGTCGGCGAGACCGAAGGGCGGCAGGGTGGGCGGTCCGTCGGGCTCGCCGGTGACGGCCGCGAAGCCGCTCATCGCCTCGGCGAGGGTGCCGAATCCGGGGCGGTGGGCGTACGGGCCGAACTGGCCGAAGCCCGTCACCCGCGTCAGTACGAGCCGGGGATTGGCCAGGGAGAGTTCGGTCCAGCCGAGGCCCCATTTCTCCAGGGTGCCCGGCCGGAAGTTCTCGATGATCACATCCGCGCCGGCGGCGAGCCGGAGCAGCAGGTCGCGTCCGCCGGGCGTGGAGAGGTCGAGGGTGATGGCGCGCTTGTTACGGCCGAGCAGCTTCCACCACAGGCCCACACCGTCCTTGGCGGGGCCGTGGCCGCGCGAGGGGTCGGGGCGGGTGGGGTGTTCGACCTTGATGACATCGGCGCCGAAGTCGCCGAGCAGGGTGGCGGCGAGCGGACCCGCGAAGAGGGTCGCGAGATCGAGCACCCGCAGACCGGAGAGCGGGGCGGGGGTGGGGGCGCCGTCGGGGGCGGGAGCGCCGTCGCGGGCGTCCGGCGCGGAGGGAGGGGGCGCGGAGGGAGGAGTGGCGGCAGGGGTGGTGGGAGGCGTGGAGGGAGCGGACTCGGTCATTCAGGCCTCGATCTCGGTGCGGTACGGCATGGAGGTGGACGCCCCGTGGCGCTGGACGCAGAGCGCGGCGGCGGCGGAGGCCCAGTGCATCGCCTCGGGCATCGGACGGCCCTCGCCGAGCGCGACGGCTAGCGCGCCCACATAGGTGTCACCGGCGCCCGTGGTGTCCACGGCCTCGACCCGGGGCGCGGGCACGGTGACGGTCCTGGCGCCCCGGGCCGCGTACAGACTGCCCCCGGCGCCGAGGGTGATCACGACCTCGGGGACCTGCTGGAGCAGGATCTCGGCCGAGGCGTGGACGTCGGCGACCCCGGTGAGGGTGGCCGCCTCGTGCTCGTTGGGGACCAGCAGGTCGACGGTGTCGAGCAGGCCCGGCGGCAGGGGCTGCGCGGGGGCGGGGGTGAGTACGGTCCGTACGCCGTGGCGGCGGGCCGCCTCGGCTCCGGCCAGCACGGCGGCGACCGGCAGTTCGAGCTGGAGGAGCAGGGAGTCGGCGGCGGCGATGACGGTCTCGTCGCCGGGGACGAGATGGGTGACGGTGCCGTTCGCGCCGGGGATCACCACGATCGCGTTGCCGCCGTCGTCGTCGACGACGATATGGGCCGTGCCGGAGGGGCCCTCGACGGTGCGCAGAAGGTCCGTGTCGACGGCGGACGCGGCGAGCGTGTGCCGCAGCAGTTCGCCGTACTCGTCCGCACCGACCGCGCCGATCATCGCCACCGCGCCGCCCGCGCGGGCGGCGGCGACGGCCTGGTTGGCGCCCTTGCCGCCGGGGATCGTACGGAACTCCCGCCCCGTGACGGTCTCCCCGAGCTTCGGGGCGCGCGCGACGAACGCGACGAGATCCATATTGGTGCTGCCGAGGACCACGATGCCGGTCATGGGCGGAGCGCCTCCCTGTGGGTGAGTTCTGCGAGCGTGTCGAAGCCGATGCCGTCGAGACCGGCGACGGAGGTGGCCAGCCGGTTCTTGAGCGGGGCCGTCCACCGCTCGGGCAGTTCGGCCGGGTGTCCGGCGAGCAGCCCGGCGATCGATCCGGCCGTGGCGCCGTTCGAGTCGGTGTCCCAGCCGCCGGACACGGCCCGGCAGATGGAGCCGCCGAAGTCACCGTCGGCATGGGTGAGCGCCGCGGCGAGCAGGGCGGCGTTGGGTACGGCGTGGACCCAGTGGTAGTGGCCGTAGACGGTGTGCAGCCGGTCGACGACGGTCGCGAAGTCGGCCTGGGCGCGGGCGGACCGGATCCCGAAGCGTACGGCCTCGGCGAGCCGGGAGCCGGGCGGTACGACGGACAGCCCGGCCCGGAGGCAGGCGTGCACATCGTGAGCCCTGGCGGCGTGGGGCCCGGTGTCCGGGGGCCCGGCCGCGGCGGCGATGGCGGCCGCGACGAACATCGCGCCGTACACCCCGTTCGCGGTGTGCGTGAGTGTCGCGTCCCGGTGCGCCTGCGCGGCGGCGGCCCCGGGGTCGCCGGGGTGCGTCCAGCCGTGCATGTCGGCCCGGATCGCCGCGCCGATCCACTCCCGGAACGGGTTGCGGTAGCGGGCGGTGTACGGCGGCTCGATCCCGCAGAGCAGATTGCGGTACGCGACGCGCTCGGCGGTGAACGTACGCGCGGCCGGCAGCTCGTCCAGCCAGAGGCGCGCGACGTCCGAGGTGGTGAAGTCCCGGCCGTGGCGCTGGAGCAGCAGCAGATTGAGCACGGGGTAGTTGAGGTCGTCGTCCTCGGGCATCCCGTCGATGTTCTCGGCGAGCGAGGTGGGCGCGGAGCGGCGGTTCCAGGGATACGTGCCGGCGAGATCCGGGGGCAGCCCCTCGGCGGTGAACCAGGTGTGCAGCGGCCAGTTGCCGGTGGCGTGCGCGAGGGCCCTGATACCCCGCAGGGGCAGCTTCTCGACGGGCTTGCCCAGCAGACAGCCGGCGGCCCGGCCGAGCCAGGCGGCATGGAGCCGGGCGACGGCAGGACCCGTGGGGGGACGGCGGTCGGTCGCGCCGGTCCCGCGAAGCGCCGTGTCCGGGGCGGCCGGCCAGGACGGGCAGGCCGATCTGATCGCGGGGAGGTGGGTCGGCTCGTACCGTTCCCGTGCGGACGGCAGCGCCGCCAGTTCGTCGAGCAGTTCCCCGGCCAGCGCGCGCAGCCGCGGGGACGGGGGAGCGGGGGAGGCGCCCGCGCGGGGCGGGGCCGGGGCGCCGCCCGCCAGATGCCAGCGGTGGGCGACGGCCGTCGCGTCGCGGCCGTCCTCCGAGGCCTGGCGCAGTTCGTGACCGAGCAGATCCTCGGGCTGCACCCAGGTGACGCGGAGGTCCGTCATCGCGCCGCCGCCGGCCGGGTCTCCGTGCGCGGGGCATCGTGCGGGGCGTCGTGCGGGACGCCGCGCGAGGTCTCGTACGGGCTGTCGGCCGTGCGGCCGTCGGCGGCGTCGGCGGCGTCGCCCGGGGCGTCGATCAGCCGCGCGTCCGTCATCCGCGCGAACGCGCTCTCGTGCGCGCGCCGCCGTTCCGTGTCGCGGGTGAAGACCTCGTACGCCACCTCTGTCAGCGCCCGCGCGGGAGCGTGCAGATCGAGCCGGCTCGCGTCGGCCACGCGCCTCGCCCACTCCGCGGGGACGGCGGACTCGCCGCCCAGCGCCCCGGCGAGCGCCCCGCTCATGGTGGCGATCGAGTCGCAGTCCCGTCCGTAGTTGACCGAGCCCAGCACCGTACGGTGGTAGTCGCCGCCGCCGATCAGCAACATCCCCAGGGCGATGGGGAGTTCCTCGATGGAGTGCACCCGGGAGGGACGGCGGGCGCCCAGCGCAGGACTGCGGTAGTGGGGGCCGACCGTGTCGAAGGGGGCGACGGCCTCACGCAGTCCGCGCAGCGCGGACTCCGTGTCACGGTGCCGGGAGGCGACGTCGCGTACCGCCCGGATCGCGGCGCGCGTGCCGTCCTTCGCGAGCGCGAGACAGGTCTCGACGACGGTCGCGGGCGTGGCGTCCGGGAGACACGCGGCGGCGACCGCCGCGGCGAACACCCCCGCCGCCTCACGCCCGTACGACGACTGGTGCGCGCCCGCGATGTCGATCGCCTCGGCGTACGCGGCGGCCGGATGCGCCGCGTTGACCAGTCCCACCGGCGCCATGTACATCGCCGCACCGCAGTTGACGATGTTCCCGGTGCCCGCCTCGCGCGGGTCGACATGCCCGTAGTGCAGCCGGGCGACCATCCACTTCTCGGCGAGGAAGACCCGTTGGAGGAGCAGCGCCTCGGTCTCCAGTTCGGGGATCCAGCGGGGGGTGGTCATCAGATCGGGGACGAGATGGTCGGCGACCGCGTACGCGTCGAGATGGTCACGTACGGTCTCGTACACCCGGACCAGCGCATGGGTCATCAGGGTGTCGTCGGTCACATGGCCGTCGCCCTTGTGGTAGGGGGCGATGGGACGGGCGGTGCGCCAGTTCTCGTTCCAGGGGCCGACGATGCCGGAGACCCGGCCGTCGTGGCGCTCGACGATCTGCTCGGGTGAGTACCCCTCGACCGGACCGCCGAGCGCGTCACCGACCGCCGCTCCGATCAGACAGCCGGTGATCCGGTCAGCGAGGGTACGTGTCGGCGTGTGCGCGCCCTTCGTGCGCGCGCCCGTCGTACCCGGTGCGGTAAGGGTGCCGGACGGACCGGTCGGGCCGGCGGCCGGGGTCGGCTCCGGGGCCGGTGCGGGGGGAGTGCTCAGCGTCGTCATGCCGGAATTGTCCACCCGGAGCTGTCAGTTCCGTGGCTGTCAGCAGCCCGGCGAGTTCCACGAGATCGGTTCTGGCGAGCCGGGGCAGGGCGCAGCCCGCGAGGGTGCGGCAGGCGTCCCGCCAGGTGGCGGGTACGGAGTCACCGCCGCCGAGCGCGCCGGTCAGCGCGCCGGCGAGGGCGGGCGCCGAGTCGGCGACCCGGGAGAGACAGGCGGCGGCGGGCACCGCGCCGGTGACCTCGCCACGCGCGGCGAGGGTGAGGGCGAGGGCGACGGGAACGGTCTCGGCGGCGGCGATGCCGTAGCTGTAGACATGGTCGACGATCTGATGCTCCAGCAGGGGCACGAGCGCGAAGGCACCGGCCGGCTCCCCGGCGAAGTCCCGGGCCAGCTTGAGGGCGTGCCGGGCGTTCCTGCCGATCTCCGTGGTGCCGGGCAACTGGGCGAGGGCGGCGTCGACGGCGGTCTCGGCGTCCGCGCCGCCGAGCGCGCCCGCCACGGCGGCGGCCATCGCGCGGGCGCCGTGCACCCCGTCCCCGTCCTGGGTGTACCGGGCGTCGAACTCGGCGAGTTCGGCGGCGGCGGACGGGTCGCCGGGGTGGACGACGGCGAGAACGGTGGCCCGGACGCAGGCGGCGTCGTCGAAGAAGTGCGGGTTGTCATGGCCGGTGGCGGGCGGGCGCAGCCCGGTGGCGAGATTGCCGAGGCCCGCGCGTACGGAGATCCGGGCCCGCAGGGGCGGTACGGCGGACTCGACCTCGGGCGCGCGGTTGGCGGCGGCGGCGATCTCGCTGGCGAGGGAGTTCCAGGAGAGATCGACGGCGGCGCGCATCCGGCGGTCGGCGCCGAGACCGTGGAAGTGGTCCCCTGCGGCGGTGAGTACGGACTCGGCGGTGAAGGCGGCCCATTCGGCGTCGTCGGAGGGGCCGAGCCGGAGCGGCTCGGGGGGCTGGTTGAGCGCGATGGGGACGGGGAGGGTGGTGGTCGCGTTCTGTTCGGCGAAGGTGTCCAGTTCACGGGTGAGGCGGCGGGTCCACTCGGGCATCCGGGCGGCCCGGTGCCGGGCGGCGGGCCACCCGGCGGCGTCCCCGGCGGCCAGCCCGAGCAGCAGCCCCTCGATCCGCCGCAGCGGGTCCCGCCCGGTGCCGTCCTGACCGGTGCCGGTGCCGGTGCCGTCGCCCGGATACGGCGTCCCCGGCGGCGCGCCCCCGGCCCCCGGGGTCATGGCGTCACCTCGTCCTCGTCGGGCGTCAGCAGATCCGCGATGTCCAGCACGTGGTAACCGCGCATCGAGGGCAGACAGCTCCCCCGCGCGGGTCCGATGACCGAGGACCATTCCGGCGGAATCGCACAGGCTCCCGACACCGCTCCGGCCAGGGCGCCCGCCACCGCCGCCGTGGTGTCCGCGTCCCGGCCCATGTTGACGGCGGTCAGGACCGACCCGCGGAAGTCGCCGCGGGCCGCGGCGAACGCGCCGAAGGCCAGGCCCACCGCCTCCGGGGCCAGATCGGTCCAGGGGTAGCCGCCGATGACCACCGAGGAGCGGACGGCGCGCTCCAGCGTGAGGGTGTCGGGGTACTCCCGCCGCGCGGCGACGACCCCCCGGCGCAGGGTGCGGGCCGTCCAGGAGTCCATGGGGACGACGGAGAGCGCCGCCGCGATCACCGAGTCCGGTCCGGCGCCGGTCATCGCGGCGGCGACACCGGCCGCCACCGCGCGGCCTCCGTAGATGCCCTCGCCGTCGTGGCTGACACTGCCGTCGACGGCGACCAGCCGCGCCGCCTCGCGCGGGCGGCCCGCCGCGAACACACCGAAGGGAGCCGCGCGCATCGCCAGACCGTCGCTCCAGGCGTGCCGGTGCTGGGCCGTGATCGGGGCCGCGAGCCCGCGCCGCAGATTCTCCAGCGTGCCGCGCTCACTGAAGCCCGCGCCGCGGAACGGGCCCTCGTCCAGGTCCGCGAGCCAGTGGTGCCAGGCCTTCTCGACATGGGCGACGGTCAGGGCGGAGCCGTGTCTGGCCAGCAGCAGTCCGGAGAAGATGGCGTATTCCGTGTCGTCCGTACCCGCCGGGTTGTCGGACACGAAGCCTTCGATACGGCCCCAGCGGCGGCGGATCTCGGAGGGCCGCATGTTCTCCGCCGGGGCGCCGAGCGCGTCACCGACGGCGAGTCCCAGCAGCGCGCCGCGCGCCCGGTCGCGGAGTACGGCGAGCCCGTCGCGCCGGTCGGCGGCGGGAGGGGCGGCGGGATCGCTCGCGGTGGACTCCATCATGTGGCCCTTTCGCGCGAGCCGGTGTTCCTGGATCTGTGCCACGCCGGGCGCCCGGGGAGTCCGGGAAACGCCGCTGTCACCCGGGTGGCGCGGCCGGCGGTCGCCGGTGCCGATGGCCTGTCATGCCTGGTAAGTACGGCCTTCCTTGCTGGCGGGAGCGCTTTTTCGTGCGTACTTTCGGAGCGTTGGGAGGTTGGGACCGGCCCGTGGAAGGGCCCGGATCCACCTTCCGGGAAGAAGGGGAGAACCATGTCCATCATCGAGACCGAGGCCACGCTCCACGAGGCGCACCGCGACAACCACACGCACCGCGACGTGAACGGCGGCTGGCTGCGTCCCGCGGTCTTCGGCGCGATGGACGGACTGGTCTCGAACCTGGCGCTGATGACCGGTGTCGCCGGCGGGGCGGTCTCCCAGCAGACGATCGTGATCACCGGGCTCGCGGGACTCGCGGCCGGCGCCTTCTCGATGGCCGCGGGCGAGTACACCTCGGTGGCCTCCCAGCGTGAGCTGGTCCAGGCGGAGCTGGACGTGGAGCGCGGGGAGCTGCGCAAGCATCCCGCGGACGAGATGGAGGAGCTGGCCGCGCTGTACGAGTCGCGGGGCGTGGAGCCCGCGCTCGCCCGTGAGGTGGCCCGGCAGCTCTCGGCCGATCCCGAGCAGGCGCTGGAGATACACGCGCGCGAGGAGCTGGGGATCGACCCCGACGATCTGCCCTCGCCGACGGTCGCCGCGGTGTCGTCGTTCGGCTCGTTCGCGCTGGGCGCGCTGCTGCCCGTACTGCCGTATCTGCTGGGCGCCACGGCGCTCTGGCCCGCGGTGGCGCTGGCGCTGAGCGGGCTGTTCGCCTGCGGCGCGCTGGTGGCCCGGGTGACCGCGCGGAGCTGGTGGTACAGCGGGCTGCGGCAGCTCGTGCTGGGCGGGACTGCCGCGGCGCTCACCTATGGGCTCGGAGCCCTGTTCGGCGCGGCGGTCTGACCCCTGGGCGCGGTCCGGCACCGTCCGGTCTCTGGCGTACGCACTGTGCGGGCCCGGTCCGGCCCAGGCGTACGGCACGGTCCGGGTCCTGGCGTACGGACTGCGCGCCCCGGCTCGCGGGACTGTGCGGGCCCCTGCGCGCGGGCGGTCTGTCGTCCTCAAGCCATGTCTCCGTAACACCGTGAGTACCGGGAATTCGCACACGCCCCCGAACGGCTCCCCGGAGCCCCGTCCGGCCTTGCGGTACGGGCACAAAAGCCCCACCCTGTGACGTACATCCCCGGGTGTCCGCGCGCGCGGGGGTGAGACACTATGCCGGGCGCCACATAGTGAGTCGTTACCCAGCGGTTTCGGGTCGTTGACGACCGGGCATGAGCCGTAGGCGCCGCGGGCAATGAAGCCCTGCTCCGCCACCCCGGACGGGCGGCGATCTGTCCGTCCGATCCCCATATCCACCGCCACGAGCGGTGTCCACATGCTGGAATGAGCTATCCGCTTCCCGAGAAGCTACCCATCATGTAACCTGCACGAAATTTCTTGGAGGGCCAGCGTCGTCCCTCGGTAATCGCGAATTGCCACGCCGAACAAACGACGACGGGAGAGCCGATGCGTTCCGACGCCTGGTCGCCCATGGACGGTCGCCCTGCCCCTCAGGGCATGTACGACCCCCGTAACGAGCACGACGCCTGCGGTGTCGGGTTCGTGGCCACCCTCACCGGTGTAGCCAGCCACGCGCTGGTGGAGCAGGCGCTGACCGTACTGCGCAATCTCGAACACCGCGGCGCCACCGGATCCGAGCCCGACTCCGGCGACGGCGCCGGGATCCTGCTCCAGGTGCCGGACGCGTTCCTGCGCGAGGTCGCCGGTTTCCCGCTGCCCGAGGCCGGCTCGTACGCCGTGGGCATCGCCTTCCTGCCCGCCGACGACTCCACCGAGGCCGTCTCGCGGATCGAGACCATCGCGGCCGAGGAGAGCCTGACCGTCCTCGGCTGGCGCGATGTCCCCGTCGCCCCCGGGCTGCTCGGTGCCACCGCGCGCGCCACGATGCCGGCCTTCCGCCAGCTCTTCGTCGCGGACGGCACGAGCACGGGCCTCGCCCTCGACCGCAAGGCGTTCCTGCTGCGCAAGCGCGCCGAGCGCGAGGCCGGGGTCTACTTCCCCTCGCTCTCCGCCCGGACGATCGTCTACAAGGGGATGCTCACCACCGGCCAGCTCGAACCGTTCTTCCCCGACCTCTCGGACCGCCGTTTCGCGACCGCGATCTCGCTGGTCCACTCGCGGTTCTCCACCAACACCTTTCCGAGCTGGCCGCTGGCCCACCCGTACCGCTTCGTCGCGCACAACGGCGAGATCAACACGGTCAAGGGCAACCGCAACTGGATGCGCGCCCGTGAGTCCCAGCTCGGCTCCGCCCTCTTCGGCCCCGGCAGGCTGGAGCGGATCTTCCCCGTCTGTACGCCCGACGCCTCCGACTCCGCGACCTTCGACGAGGTCCTCGAACTGCTCCACCTCGGCGGCCGGTCGCTGCCGCACTCGGTGCTGATGATGGTCCCCGAGGCATGGGAGAACCATGACTCCATGGACCCCGCCCGGCGGGCCTTCTACCAGTTCCACGCCACGATGATGGAGCCCTGGGACGGCCCGGCCTGTGTCACCTTCACCGACGGCACCCAGGTCGGCGCGGTCCTCGACCGCAACGGTCTGCGCCCCGGCCGCTACTGGGTGACCGACGACGGCCTCGTCGTCCTCTCCTCCGAGGTCGGCGTCCTCGACATCGACCCCGCCAAGGTCGTCCGCAAGGGCCGGCTCCAGCCCGGCCGGATGTTCCTCGTCGACACCGCCGAGCACCGCATCATCGAGGACGACGAGATCAAGGCGGGTCTCGCCGCCGAGAAGCCGTACCAGGACTGGCTGGAGACCGGCGAGATCGAGCTGGAGGACCTCCCCGAGCGCGAGCACATCGTGCACACCCACGCCTCGGTCACCCGCCGCCAGCAGACCTTCGGCTACACCGAGGAGGAGCTGCGCGTCCTGCTCGCGCCGATGGCACGGACCGGCGCCGAGCCGATCGGCTCCATGGGCACGGACTCGCCGATCGCCGCGCTCTCCGCCCGGCCCCGGCTGCTCTTCGACTACTTCACCCAGCTCTTCGCGCAGGTCACCAACCCGCCGCTGGACGCCATCCGCGAGGAACTGGTCACCTCGCTGCGCTCCACGCTCGGCCCGCAGGGCAATCTGCTGGAGCCGACCGCCGCGTCCTGCCGCAGTGTCACCCTGCCCTTTCCGGTGATCGACAACGACGAGCTGGCCAAGCTCGTGCACATAAACGCCGACGGCGACATGCCGGGCATGAAGGCCGCGACGCTCTCCGGTCTCTACCGGGTCGGCGGCGGCGGAGAGGCCCTCGCCGCCCGGATCGAGGAGATCTGCGCCGAGACCGACGCCGCCCTGGAGAGCGGTGCCCGGATCATCGTGCTCTCCGACCGGCACTCCGACGCGGAGCACGCCCCGATCCCCTCGCTGCTGCTCACCGCCGCCGTGCACCACCACCTCATCCGCACCAAGCGGCGCACCCAGGTGGGGCTGCTGGTCGAGGCCGGCGATGTCCGCGAGGTGCACCATGTCGCGCTGCTCATCGGATACGGAGCCGCCGCGGTCAACCCGTATCTCGCCATGGAGTCCGTCGAGGACCTGGTCCGCGCCGGTACGTTCATCGAGGGCCTGGCGCCGGAGCGGGCCATCCGCAATCTGATCCACGCCCTGGGCAAGGGCGTCCTCAAGGTCATGTCCAAGATGGGCATCTCGACCGTCGCGTCCTACCGCGGCGCGCAGGTCTTCGAGGCCGTCGGTCTCGACGAGGCGTTCGTCGAGAAGTACTTCAACGGCACCGCCACCAAGATCGGCGGTGCCGGTCTCGATGTCGTCGCCGAGGAGGTCGCCGCCCGCCACGCCAGGGGCTACCCCGCCTCCGGGATCTCCGCCAGCCACCGCAAGCTGGAGATCGGCGGCGAGTACCAGTGGCGCCGCGAGGGCGAGCCGCATCTCTTCGACCCGGAGACGGTCTTCCGCCTCCAGCACGCCACGCGCACACGCCGCTACGACATCTTCAAGAAGTACACCGACCGGGTGAATGAGCAGTCCGAGCGGCTGATGACACTGCGCGGTCTGTTCGGCTTCGCCTCCGACCGCGCGCCGGTCCCCGTCGACGAGGTCGAGCCGGTCTCCGAGATCGTCAGGCGCTTCTCCACCGGCGCCATGTCGTACGGCTCCATCTCCCGCGAGGCGCACGAGACGCTCGCCGTCGCCATGAACCGGATCGGCGGCAAGTCCAACACCGGCGAGGGCGGCGAGGACGCGGACCGGCTCTACGACCCGGCCCGCCGCTCCTCCATCAAGCAGGTCGCCTCCGGGCGCTTCGGCGTCACCAGCGAGTATCTGGTCAACGCCGACGACATCCAGATCAAGATGGCGCAGGGTGCCAAGCCCGGCGAGGGCGGCCAGCTCCCCGGCCACAAGGTCTACCCCTGGGTCGCCAGGACCCGGCACTCCACCCCCGGGGTCGGGCTGATCTCCCCGCCGCCGCACCACGACATCTACTCCATCGAGGACCTCGCCCAGCTCATCCACGACCTCAAGAACGCCAACCCGCAGGCCCGTATCCATGTGAAGCTGGTCTCCGAGGTCGGCGTCGGCACGGTCGCCGCCGGTGTGTCCAAGGCACACGCCGATGTCGTGCTGATCTCGGGCCACGACGGCGGTACGGGCGCCTCCCCGCTCACCTCGCTCAAGCACGCGGGCGGCCCCTGGGAGCTCGGCCTCGCCGAGACCCAGCAGACCCTGCTGCTCAACGGTCTGCGCGACCGGATCGTCGTCCAGACCGACGGACAGCTCAAGACCGGCCGCGATGTCGTCATCGCCGCGCTCCTCGGCGCCGAGGAGTTCGGCTTCGCCACCGCGCCGCTCGTCGTCTCCGGCTGCGTCATGATGCGCGTCTGCCACCTCGACACCTGCCCGGTCGGCATCGCCACCCAGAACCCGGTACTGCGCGAGCGGTTCTCCGGCAAGGCCGAGTACATCGTCAACTTCTTCGAGTTCATCGCGCAGGAGGTCCGGGAGATCCTGGCCGAGCTGGGCTTCCGTACCCTCGAAGAGGCCGTCGGCCACGCCGAGCTGCTCGACACCGACCGCGCCGTGACCCACTGGAAGGCCCAGGGCCTCGACCTCAAGCCCCTCTTCCATGTGCCCGCGCTCTCCGGGAACGCCGTACGCCACCGGACGGTCGAGCAGGACCACGGACTGGAGAAGGCCCTCGACAACGAGCTGATCAAGCTCGCCGCCGACGCCCTGGGCGCCGCCACCGCCGAGGCCGCCCAGCCCGTACGCGCCCAGATCGGCATCCGGAACATCAACCGCACCGTCGGCACCATGCTCGGTCACCAGGTGACCAAGAAGTTCGGCGGCGCGGGTCTGCCGGACGACACCATCGACATCACCTTCACCGGCTCCGCGGGCCAGTCCTTCGGCGCGTTCCTGCCGCGCGGTGTGACACTGCGGCTGGAGGGCGACGCCAACGACTATGTCGGCAAGGGCCTGTCCGGCGGCCGGATCGTGGTACGCCCCGACCGCGGCGCCGACCATCTCGCCGAGTACTCCACCATCGCGGGCAACACCATCGCCTACGGCGCGACCGGCGGCGAGCTGTTCCTGCGCGGGCGCACCGGAGAGCGCTTCTGCGTCCGCAACTCCGGCGCCACGGTCGTCTCCGAGGGCGTGGGGGACCACGGCTGCGAGTACATGACCGGCGGTCACGCCGTCGTCCTCGGCGAGACGGGACGCAACTTCGCGGCCGGCATGTCCGGCGGTATCGCGTATGTCGTCGACCTCGAACCGGATCATGTCAACGCCGGGAACCTCGCGGCCGTGGGACCGCTCGACGACACCGACAAGCGCTGGCTGCACGATGTGGTGCGCCGTCACCAGGAGGAGACGGGCTCCACCGTCGCCGAGAAGCTGCTGGCCGAGTGGGACACCGCCGTGGACCGCTTCAGCAAGATCATCCCGACCACGTACAAGGCAGTGCTCGCCGCCAAGGACGCCGCCGAGCTGGCCGGTCTCTCGGAGACCGAGACCACCGAGAAGATGATGGAGGCGGCGACCAATGGCTGACCCGAAGGGCTTTCTCACCACCGGGCGCGAGGTCGCGGAAACCCGCCCCCCGAAGGAGCGCGTCAAGGACTGGAACGAGGTCTACGTTCCGGGCTCGCTGCTCCCGATCATCAGCAAGCAGGCCGGCCGCTGCATGGACTGCGGCATCCCGTTCTGCCACAACGGCTGCCCGCTGGGGAATCTGATCCCCGAGTGGAACGACTACGCGTACCGGGAGGACTGGACGGCGGCGAGCGAGCGCCTGCACGCCACCAACAACTTCCCGGAGTTCACCGGGCGGCTCTGCCCCGCGCCCTGTGAGTCCGCGTGCGTGCTCGCCATCAACCAGCCGGCCGTCACCATCAAGAACGTCGAGGTCTCCATCATCGACAAGGCGTGGGACAGCGGCGATGTCACCCCGCAGCCGCCCGAGCGCCTCTCCGGCAAGACCGTCGCCGTGATCGGCTCGGGACCGGCGGGACTGGCCGCCGCCCAGCAGCTCACCCGCGCGGGCCACACCGTCGCCGTGTACGAGCGCGCCGACCGGATCGGCGGACTCCTGCGGTACGGCATCCCCGAGTTCAAGATGGAGAAGGTGCACATCAACCGGCGTATCGAGCAGATGCGCGCGGAGGGCACCAAGTTCCGTACCGAGATCGAGATCGGCCAGGACCTCGACGCGGCGAAGCTGCGCAAGCGGTACGACGCCGTGGTCATCGCCGCGGGCGCCACCGTCTCGCGCGATCTGCCCGTCCCCGGCCGCGAGCTGAACGGCGTCCACTTCGCGATGGAGTACCTGCCGCTCTCGAACAAGGTGCAGGAGGGGGATCTGACCGTCTCCCCGATCACCGCCGAGGGCAAGCACGTCGTGGTCATCGGCGGCGGCGACACCGGCGCGGACTGTGTCGGTACGGCCCACCGCCAGGGCGCCGCCTCCGTCACCCAGCTGGAGATCATGCCGAGGCCCGGCGACGAGCGCGCCCCGCACCAGCCGTGGCCGACCTTCCCGATGCTCTACAAGGTCACCTCCGCGCACGAGGAGGGCGGCGAGCGGGTCTACTCCGTCTCCACCACCCACTTCGAGGGCGACGAGAACGGCAACGTCCAGTCGCTGCACCTGGCCGAGGTGGAGTTCAAGGACGGCAAGCTGACACAGAAGCCCGGCACCGAGCGCAGCATCCCGGCGCAGCTCGTCACGCTCGCGATGGGCTTCACCGGTACGGACCAGTCGAACGGCCTGGTCGAGCAGTTCGGTCTGGAGCTGGACGAGCGCGGCAACATCGCGCGGGACGCGGACTTCGCGACCAACGTCCCCGGTGTGTATGTCGCCGGTGACGCGGGCCGCGGACAGTCGCTGATCGTGTGGGCGATCGCCGAGGGCCGTTCGGCGGCGCGCGGTGTGGACCGGTATCTGACCGGTGCCAGCGATCTGCCGGCCCCGATCCGCCCGACGGACCGCGCGCTGACCGCCTGACGGCTCCGTCCGCCGGTCAGTCGGTCCGGCGGTCCCGTCCGCAGGGTCCGCCGATCCGCCGGTCCGTGGGGTCGTCCTCCGCCTGGCGGTTCCGTTCCGTCCCCTCCCAGAAGGCTCCCGTACAACGGCGTACGGGCGGTGTCGGCCCGGGGAGCGTCTCCCGGGCCCTCCCGCAAGACGCGGCGCCTGCCCCCTGTCCCCGACCGGACCGATGGCAGGCGCCGTGGCATGCGGGACGTGCCGGTGCGGACGTGCCGGTAGGCTCGGCGGATCCGTGTACCGGCGACATGCGCGTACCGACTGACCTGGGGGAACACCGTGGGATCGGCCATCAGCCCGCGCAAGGTCGAGGAGACGGCGCCCGCGCTCGTCAGCCTCTACAAGAGCGCGGGCGTCTCGCTGGTGAAGAACGGACTGGACGGCCGGCGCGCGGCCGTCTATCTGGTCCTCGACTACTCCGGCTCGATGAGGGGCTACTACAAGGACGGCAGCGTCCAGGCCCTCGCCGACCGGGTGCTCGGTCTCGCCGCCCATCTCGACGACGATGGCACCGTCCCCGTCGTCCTCTTCTCCACGGACATCGACGCCGAGACGGACATCTCGCTCGCCGGTCACCAGGGCCGTATCGACGCGATCGTCGCCGGACTCGGGCACATGGGCAAGACCAGCTACCACCTGGCGATGGACGCGGTGATCGACCACTATCTGGACAGCGGGGCCGCCGCCCCGGCGCTGGTGGTCTTCCAGACGGACGGCGGTCCGGTCAGCAAGCACGCGGCGGAGATGTATCTCTGCAAGGCGGCGGGACTGCCGCTGTTCTGGCAGTTCATCGGGTTCGGCGACCCGGACAGCAGACAGTTCGACTTCCTCCGCAAGCTCGACGAACTCGCCGTCCCGGCGAAACGGCCCGTCGACAACGCCGGTTTCTTCCACGCGGGCGAGGACCCGCGACGGGTCACGGACGGGGAACTGTACGACCGGCTGGTCGGCGAGTTCCCGCGCTGGCTGCGCCGGGCGCGTGAGCTGGGCATCGTGCGCTGACACCGGCCGCCGTGCGCGCCGCCGGAATCCGCGCCGATACCCGACAGAAGATGTCGGGTATCGGCGTTCGGCTGGGGCCATGCCATTCACCTGGGCGGATTGCGGATTTCCGATCCGCGGAGCCCGACTTCGCCAACACCGTGCGGCGGCGATTCGAGAAGTACCCCCCACCATGTGCCGGCGGCCCTTCGCAAGGACGGCTCGCCGCGTGTGTCGGGACTCGAAGTCACCTTTCTCCTCGGGGAGTTGCGGCTCGGCATGATGCCGAATTCCCTCAGGGCACGGGATCTGCCGTGCGATCCCCGGTTCGCGGCGGAGGCCGGCCCGCCGCCGCCCTCCCCTCTCTTCCGGGTGGAACTCTCCGAGGTCGTACGGACCGGGGTCGAGGGTGAGGAGCTGGTCGTACGGATCCGGCACCCCGGACGGCCGCCGCGCACCGTACGGCGGGGGAACGGCGACGGCCCGCCGCACGAGGAGGTCGCCTGATCGCTGTCGGGCGCCGAGGCGTGCTAGGCTGACCGCGTTGCAGTTTTGGTACCCATGAACTTTATGTGCGCCTGACGGGAATGTTCCTCAGGCGCATTATTGTTTTTGCCGGCTTCTCCGGATGGGGCTCAATGCGGCGACGAGGAATTCGTAAAGTGCGAATTTCCGGCTCTGCACCTGTTTTAGGAGAATGACATGGCTACTGGCACCGTGAAGTGGTTCAACTCGGAAAAGGGCTTCGGCTTCATCGAGCAGGACGGCGGCGGCGCCGACGTCTTCGCCCACTACTCGAACATCGCCACCCAGGGCTTCCGTGAGCTCCAGGAGGGCCAGAAGGTCTCGTTCGACGTCACGCAGGGCCAGAAGGGCCCGCAGGCGGAGAACATCGTCCCGGCCTAATTCCCGGACGCGTACCTCGCAGCCGGGGCCCGCACCACGCAGGTGCGGGCCCCGGCTCGCGCTGTCCTCAGGCCCAGGAAGGCTTTTCCGAATGACTCGATCCGAGCGGCACGACCGTGCTGCCCGCCCTGCCGGCAAGCGCCCGGTGAACTCCCGCGCCAAGGGACCCGCGAAAGGCACGGCCAAGGCTCCCGCCCGGCGCGCCGCCGCCCGGCCGCAGGAATTCACGCTGCCGGAAACCATCACCCCCGCGCTGCCCGCCGTCGAGGCGTTCGACGAGCTGGACATGCCCGCGGGCCTGCTCAAGACCCTCACCGCCCAGGGGGTGACCCAGCCGTTCCCGATCCAGGGCGCGACGCTGCCGAACTCCCTCGCGGGACGTGACATTCTCGGCCGGGGGCGTACCGGCTCCGGCAAGACCCTCGCCTTCGGGCTGGCGCTCCTCGCCCGTACGGCGGGCCGGCGCGCCGAACCGCGCGCCCCTCTCGCGCTGGTGCTCGTACCCACGCGTGAACTGGCGCAGCAGGTGACCGACGCGCTGACCCCGTACGCCACCGCCGTCAATCTGAAGCTGACCACGGTCGTCGGCGGGCTCTCGATCGGCAAGCAGGCGGGCGCGCTGCGGCGCGGCGCCGAGGTGCTGGTCGCGACGCCCGGACGGCTCAAGGACCTCATCGAGCGCGGCGACTGCCGGCTGGACCAGGTCGCCATCACGGTGCTCGACGAGGCCGACCAGATGGCCGACATGGGCTTTATGCCGCAGGTCACGGCGCTGCTCAAGCAGGTCGAGCCGAACGGGCAGCGCATGCTGTTCTCGGCGACTCTCGACCGCAATATCGACCGGCTCGTACGGCAGTATCTGACCGACCCCGTGGTCCACTCGGTCGACCCGTCCCAGGGCGCGGTCACCACGATGGAACACCATGTGCTCTATGTCCTGGACGAGACGGACAAGAAGGAGATCACGACGCGGATCGCCGCGCGTGACGGGCGGGTGCTGCTCTTCCTGGACACCAAGCGGTCCGTGGACCGGCTGGTCAAGCGGCTGCTGGCGAGCGGTGTGCGGGCGTCGGGGCTGCACGGCGGCCGTTCGCAGCCGCAGCGCAACCGGACGCTCGAACAGTTCAAGAACGGTCTGGTCACCTGTCTCGTCGCGACGAATGTCGCGGCGCGCGGCATCCATGTGGACGATCTCGACCTGGTCGTCAACGTCGACCCGCCCGTCGACCACAAGGACTACCTCCACCGCGGCGGGCGCACCGCCAGGGCGGGGGAGTCCGGCAGTGTGGTGACGCTGGTCCTGCCCGAGCAGCGGCGGGAGATGACCCGGCTGATGTCCGACGCGGGGATCGCCCCCCGGTCGGCGCGGATCAAGTCGACGGACGAGGAGCTGACCCGGCTCACGGGCGCGCGGGAGCCCTCCGGGGTGGCCGTCACCATCGATGTGCCGCAGCCCGTCGTCCAGGCGAAGCAGAAGACACGGTCGTCGCGGCCGGCGCGGACCGGCGCCGGTGCCGGCGCGGGCACCGGGGGCGGCGCGGCCCGTCTCGGCGGCGCCGCACGCGGCAGCCGTGGCCGTCGCGGCCGTCCGGGCCGCGGCGCCGAAGGCGGCCGGCGCACGGCGGCCTGAGCCGCTTCTCCGTCCTTGTCCGCCGGTGCCCGGCAGCGCGTTCGGCGCTGCCGGGCACCGGCGTCGAAGCCCCTCCGGCCTGGCCGCCGGTGCCGGCGCGGCGGGTGGCGATGCCTCGCGCGGGCGGGTGACGCGCGTGATCCGTGGGCCCGTCCGCTCGGTGTACGGCGTGCTACCGGGCCGGTTCGGCCGGTTAACTTCCCGGAAATTCCCGGCCGTTGGGATTGACGTGTACAGGTCTACGCGCGTCATCATGAGGCCATGCGAATTCCCCCACGTATGGCCACCCTCGGTGGTGTCGCCGCACTCGCGTCCGCACTCCTCGTCGGCGGGGTCACCGCCACCGCCACCGCGGCCCCCGCCGCCGTCGGCAGCATCTGCTACTCCCGGCTGCCCGCCCAGGCGTACGACACCCTCCGCCTCATAGACGCCGGCGGGCCCTTCCCGTACCGGCAGGACGGCGGCGTCTTCCAGAACCGGGAAGGCGTCCTGCCGAGCCAGTCGAACGGCTACTACCACGAGTACACCGTCAAGACCCCCGGCTCCTCCGACCGTGGCGCGCGCCGTATCGTCACGGGCCAGCGCAACAACGAGGACTACTACACCTCCAACCACTACGCGTCGTTCTCGCTCGTCAACTACGGCTGCTGACCGGAAGGTAACCTCCGTTCCATGACGGTGACGTATGTGATCGACGGGGCGGAGGTCACCGGCCTCGATCGCTTCTGGCAGGTGATCGGGGCCGCGGTGAACGGGCCCGGCGGATACTTCGGGAGCAATCTCGACGCGCTCGCGGACTGTCTGCACGGCGGGTACGGAACGCCGGACGACGGCGACTTCGTCATCGAATGGCGCCGGCACGAAATCTCGCGCCGGGCACTCGGCCAGGAGGAGACCGCGCGCACGCTCCGGCGGCGGCTGGAGCGCGCGCACCCGGACAACAAGGCCGCCATCCAGGCGGAGTTGGACGACGTCCTGGCCGGCCGGGGCCCCACCGTCTTCGACGAGCTGGTCCAGCTCATCGAGGAAGAGGCCCCCGGAGTACTACGGCTCGGCTGAGCGTCGCCCGGCCGGACACCGGCCGACGCGACGCCGACGGAGCATCGAGGACCGGCCGGGCGGCGCCGCCCGGCCGGTCCGCTCGTCCGCGCCCCGCGCGAAGGCTCAGCGGTGGCGGGGGAGAGTGCGTTCCAGCCGGCGGCGCTCCGGGCCCTCGTGCACATACCGCACCGCGTCCGCCGCCGTCTCCCGGGCATAGCCGTCCGGGTCCTCGTCGGCGAGGATCCGGGCCAGCGCGTCGATCGCGCGCGGATCCTGACGTACCGCCAGGCCCCTGGCCGCCTTCGCGGCCGTCTCGGCGTCCGGGTCGTTCAGCCGGGCCGCCAGCGCCTCACGGATCTCATGGCTGTCCGCGTCCACATCCGCCAGCGCCAGCACCGCACGGTCCCTGACCGACGCGTCCGCGTCCCTGCTCAGCAGGATCAGCGCCCAGACGCCGTCGCGGTGACCGCCCGGTACGAGCCCGGTCAGGGCCAGTGCGGCCCGGCGTCTGACCCCCGTGTCCGGATGGCCCGTGTGGCGCAGGATCTCCGGCAGCGCCACCGGATCGGCGTGCTGCCCCAGACCCACCACGACCGCGCGGACCAACTCGGGCTCCACGGCCCGCCGGGACAGCTCCCGCAGCAGGGGCACCGCGCGTTCCGTGAACGGACTCGGCCCGTCCACCGCGCCCAGCCGCGCCAGTACGTCCGCGCCGAAGGCCTGCCGCAGCGGCTCCTCGCTCGCGCACCAGAGCGCCGCCTCCTCGAACGTCTCCTCGTCGCCGCGCCGCCACAGCGCGGAGACCGACTCGACCCAGTCGTCCCGGCCGGGATCCCCGGAGCTCAGGGCGCGCTCCGCCAGTTCCTCGTACGGTGTGACCAGACCCAGCTCCGCTTCGAGGATCGTCGCCACGGCCGCGTGTCCGGTCCGCTGCTCCTGTCCGGCCACCGGCGCGCCGTCCCGCAGCAGTTCGACGACCACGGTCACCGAGCCGTCCTCCTCGATCCGGCGCACCACCGTCTCGTATCCGTCGCCGTAGGCGCGCGCCAGCCCGTCCCGCAGCTCCCGCTCCACATCGAGCGCCATCCAGCGCCGGGCCTCGGCGAGCGCCTCGGCGTGCGCGCTCGCGCCGTACCGCAGCAGGACCCGTACGGTCGACGGGGAGCCGTGGCGGGCGGCCAGCAGCAGCGGCGATTCGCCTCCCGGGCCCGGCAGATCGGGGTCGGCGCCGTACTCCAGCAGTGCTTCCACCGTGTCGGCGAACCCCTGGCGGACCGCCCAGACGACCGGCGTGAGATCGAAGGCCTCGCGGCTGTCGGGCCGGGCGCCGGCGGTGAGCAGGGTCCGTACCACCTCGGTGTGGCCGCCGCACGCGGCTCCGCACAGCGGCAGGTCCCAGCCCTCCCGTCCGCTCGCCCGGTTCGGATCGGCGCCCGCCGTGAGCAGCAGCCGCACCACCCCCGGCGCGTCGCTGACGGCCGCGCGGTAGAGGACGGTCTCGCCGTCCTCATCGGTGGCCTCGGCGGACACACCCGCCCTGAGCAGCCGTACGACGGTGTCGTCCGCCCCGTCGCCCACCGCCTCGAACAGGTCGGCTTCGCCCGACGTCGGCTCTTTCGTCATGCTTCGACTCTACGTTCCGCTCTCGGTCAGGTGTCGCAGTCCAGGACCGTACGGCAGAGTCCGCACCGCGCCCGCACCCGGCCGCGGACCGGTACCCGGATGCGCTGGAGGCAGGTCGGACAGGGGAACGAGACGCGCAGTCCGTCCTGCTGCCGTTCGAAGGCGTACGGCGCGGAGGGGTCCCCCGGCGGGTCCGCGGCCGGCCCGCCCGGACGGCCGCCGCCCGTGTGTCCGCCACCGGGCTGGTCGCCGCCCGGGTGGTCGAGCGCGTAACGGCGGTCCTTGGCGTAGCGGTGCCGGCCCGTCCAGCCGGCGGTCGTCAGCGGTGGCTGCTGCTCGTCGCGCAGCGCCTGCGCCCTGCCCTTCGTATACGACGTGTACCCCTGCGGACTGGTGAACCAGATCCGGGGATCCTCGTCGAAGACCATCGCCCGCTTGGCGAGCACATAGCCGAACTCCTCGGGCGTGAGATAGCCGAGCTTCTGGCTGGAGTCACGGTCCTCGCGATAGGCGTCGAGCAGCAGCCAGCCCGCGCCCAGATAGGTCGTCGCGGTGTCGGTGAGGATCTCGTTGTCCCGGGTGCCGGGGAAGCTCAGCCCGAGCCGGTGCAGCAGGACATGGGTGATCTCATGGGCGAGGGCGGCGCCGATGTCACGGCGGTGGGTCCGGAAGCGGTTGTTGAGCTCGATGAAGTACTCCGGGCCCGCGGCCAGCTCGACGCTCGCCGCCTGGTCCATCTCGCGGAAGCTCACGATCATGCGCGCGTCGGGCAGCCGGAGCTGCTGGACCAGGGCGTGCGCGACCCGCTGGGTGCCGAGATGGAGATCGTCCAGATCGGAGAAGGCGACATCGGCCGGGGCGACGCTGGGGGCGTACGAGCGGATGCCCTCGGGCGAGAGCCGCTGGTAGAGCGCGGTGATCGCCGCGCGGGCCGTGTCGAGATGCGGATACCCGTGCACGACCTCGCCGCCGTTCGTCACGTACGTAACCCCCTGCGAGGACGGTCGACAGCCCTCTGGGAGGAACGTCAACCCGGTCAACCGGAATCCACTCTACGGGGCGGTCGCGACGATCCATGGAAGCGGACCGGCGAAGGGCGCGTGCGGATGGCGCACGGGCAGAGGTCGGGCGGAGCACGGACGGAGCACGGGCGGCGGACATACGGCAGACGTACGGCATACGGACGCCGGGCGGGCCGGAGAATCCGGCACAAAGCCCCCTGTACGTCCCCTCGCTGTCCGATGATCGGACACCGACTGGCATATGCGCCCTCGGCGTGGCCGAAAACAGGTTCTTGTGGCGTGGCTGAACTCCTCCCCATAATCCGGATCACGCTTTCTTGTCGGGCCCATGTCAGGCCAGCGCAACGCGCGTTGACCCGGCACCGGCCCGACGGCGGGCCCCACGTAGAGCCATCGAGCACCACGCCCACAACAGCCCCCCACGAAAGGCAGCCCGATGAAGCTTCTGACTGTTCTCAAGAGATCTGCCGCCGCCGGCGCCGTCGTCCTCGCCGCGTTCAGCCTCAACCCGTCCACGGCGTCCGCCGCGCCCGCGCCGGTCGCCAAGACCCAGGCCGTCGCGCCGGTCGCGCCGCCCGTCGTCGGCGGCACCCGCGCCGCGCAGGGCGAATTCCCCTTCATGGTCCGGCTCTCGATGGGCTGTGGTGGCGCGCTGTACTCGCCCACCGTCGTCCTGACCGCCGCCCACTGTGTGAGCGGATCCGGCAACAACACCAGCATCACCGCCACCGCCGGTGTCGTGGACCTCAACAGCACCAGCGCCATCAAGGTCCGCTCCACCAAGGTGCTCCGCGCTCCCGGCTACAACGGCGCCGGCAAGGACTGGGCGCTGATCAAGCTCGCGCAGCCCATCAACCTGCCGACCCTGAAGATCGCCACCACCACGCAGTACAACACCGGCACCTTCACCGTCGCCGGCTGGGGCGCGGCGACCGAGGGCGGCGCCCAGCAGCGCTACCTGCTCAAGGCGTCCGTCCCGTTCGTCTCCGACGCGAGCTGCAACTCGTCGTACGGCGGCGACATCATAGCCAGCGAGGAGATCTGCGCCGGCTACGCGCAGGGCGGCACGGACACCTGCCAGGGCGACTCCGGCGGCCCGATGTTCCGCAAGGACAGCGCCGGAGCCTTCATCCAGGTCGGCATCGTGAGCTGGGGCAACGGCTGCGCCCGGCCCAACTACCCGGGTGTCTACACCGAGGTCTCGACCTTCGCCTCCGCCATCGCCTCGGCCGCGTCGACTCTCTGACGTGAACCACGCGCCGGCTCTCTGACGTGAACCGAGCGGGTCACCGAGCCGGCAGAGCGGCGAGAAGGGGCGGGTACGGGGTGCGCTCACACACCCCGTACCCGCCCCTCCTCCGTGGCGCGCGGCCCCGGCGGCGGAGCGGCGGGATCCCGCATCCTGATCACCGGCAGGCCCGCACGCCCCGGCCCGTCTAAGCTGCCGGACCATGACCACGAGCGACCCCGGCACCGACGGGCCCGGCACCGAAGACCCCGGCACGGAGGATTCCGGTACCGGGGATTCCGGTGTCGAGAACCCCGTACGCGCCGAACTGAACCGCCTGCGCGAGAGCATCGACAACATCGACGCCGCCGTCGTCCATATGCTCGCCGAACGCTTCAAATGCACCCAGCAGGTCGGCCTCCTCAAGGCCGAACACCATCTCCCGCCGGCCGACCCGGCCCGTGAGGCACGCCAGATCACCCGGCTCCGCCAGCTCGCGGAGAGCGCCCGGCTCGACCCGGCCTTCGCCGAGAAGCTCCTCACCTTCATCATCGCCGAGGTGATCCGCCATCACGAGACGATCGCGGGCGAGACACGGGACAGCGGCGCCGAGGCCGCCGAGCACGCGTAGGTCCTGTCCGCCGGACAGGACCCGGCCCCGGCCACGCTCGGCTCACACACCGCTCCGGCCACGCCCGGCTCCGGTCGCGGACAGCTCCGGAGCGCCCATGGCCAAGAGGGCGCGCGGCGCGTGCGCTGAGAGCGGAAAGATCCCTACTGTGCGGCCCGCGCCCCATCGGGCAGCATGTCCCCCATGTCCGTACTGACGCGCGACGAAGCGCAGACCCGAGCCCAGTTCATCGATGTCCACCGGTACACGATCGCCCTCGATCTGACCACCGGCGAGGACACCTTCGACTCCCGTACCGTCATCCAGTTCACCACACGGGCCGTCGGAGACACCTTCGTCGAACTCAAGCCCGCCGCGCTGCGCTCCGTCACCCTCGACGGACGGACACTCGACCCCGCCGGTCTCAGCGGCAACCGGCTCGCGCTCACCGGACTCGACGCGGGGGAGCACGAGCTGCGTGTCGAGGCCGACATGCGGTACTCCCGCACCGGTGAGGGCATGCACCGCTTCACCGACCCCACCGACGGCGAGACATACGTCTACACCCAGCTCTTCATGGAAGACGTCCAGCGCGTCTTCGCCGCCTTCGACCAGCCCGACCTCAAGGCCGTCTTCGAGCTGAGCGTCACCGCGCCCGACGGCTGGACCGTCCTCGGCAACGGGATCGCCGAGCCCACCGACGAGCCCCGGCGGACCGGCGGCCGGCACTGGACCATCGCCCCCACCCCCCTCATCTCCACCTATCTCGTCGCCGTCGCCGCGGGCCCCTGGCACTCCGTACGCACCGAACACGCCGGACTGCCCTTCGGCATCCACTGCCGGCGCTCCCTCGCCCCCCATCTCAACGCCGACGCCGACGAGATCCTCGGCATCACCCGCGCCTGCTACGACCGCTACCACGAGAAGTTCCAGGAGCCGTACCCCTTCGACTCCTACGACCAGGCCTTCGTCCCCGAGTTCAACGCGGGCGCCATGGAGAACCCCGGCCTCGTCACCTTCCGCGACGACTTCGTCTACCGCTCCGCCGTCACCGACACCGAGCGGCAGACCCGCGCCATGGTCATCTCCCACGAGATGGCCCATATGTGGTTCGGCGACCTCGTCACCCTCACCTGGTGGGACGACATCTGGCTCAACGAGTCCTTCGCCGAGTACATGGGCTACCAGACCCTCACCGAGGCCACCCGCTTCACCGACACCTGGGTCGAGTTCGGCATCGTACGGAAGGCCTGGGGGTACGACGCCGACCAGCGCCCCTCCACCCACCCCGTCGCCCCCGACCCGGCCGCCGTCCCCGACACCGCGTCCGCGATGCTCAACTTCGACGGCATCTCCTACGCCAAGGGCGCCTCCGCACTGCGCCAGCTCGTCGCCTGGCTCGGCGAGAAGGACTTCCTCGCCGGCATCAACATCCACTTCGCCCGGCACAAGTTCGCCAACGCCACCCTCGCCGACTTCATCGACTCGCTCGCCCAGGCCACCGACCGCGACGTACACGCCTGGGCCGCCCAGTGGCTGGGCACCACCGGTGTCGACACCCTCACCCCCGTCGTCGGCGGCACCGACACCGGCTGGACCCTCGATGTCGTACGGGACGGCAGCCGGCCCCACCGCATCGCCGTCGGCACCTACGACCTCGATGTCGCCGACCCCGCCCGGCTCGTCGCACGTGACCTCGTCGAACTCGACCTGCCCCTGACCGAGGCACCCGCCGCCCGCCCAGGACGCCGCCCCGCCCTCGTCCTCCTCAACGACGGCGACCTCACCTACGCCAAGGTCCGCCTCGACAGTGCCTCCTGGGACACCGCCCTGCGCGCACTCTCCGGGATCCCCGACCCCCTCACCCGCGCCGTCATCTGGAACGCCGCCCGTGACATGGTCCGCGACGGCGAACTCGCCCCCACCGCCTACCTCGACGCCGCCCGCGCCCACCTCCCGCACGAGACCGACCTCGCCCTCGTCCAAGGCGTCCTCACCTTCGCCGCCGACCAGATCACCAACCGCTACCTCGGCGCCGACGACCGCCCCGCGGCACTCGCCACCCTCACCGCGATCTGCCGCGACCTCATCCGCCGCACCGAGGACGGCAACCACCCCGGGCTGCGCCTCATCGCCGTACGCCACCGCATCGACGCCGCCACCCAGCCCGACACCATCCAGGACTGGCTCGGCTCCGACAGCGTCCCCGGCGGACCCGAACTCGACCCCGAACTGCGCTGGCGCATCCTCACCCGGCTCGCCGTCCTCGGCGCCATCGACACCGGCACCATCGACGCCGAACTCGGCCGCGACCCCAGCGCCACCGGCCAGGAAGGCGCCGCGCGCTGCCGCGCGGCCCTGCCCGACCCCGCCGCCAAGGCCGAGGCCTGGACCCGGCTCTTCGGCTCCGACGACCTCTCCAACTATCTGTTCACGGCCACTGCCAAGGGCTTCTGGCAGCCCGAACAGGCCGAACTCGTCCAGGAGTACGTCCCCCGCTTCTACCCCGAGGCCGTCGCCCTCGCCGCGCGCCGCGGCCCCGCCATCGCCGAGGCCGCCGGGCGCTACGCCTTCCCCGTCCACGCCATCGACGAGGAGACACTCCGCCTCGGCCAGGAGTGCCTGGACGGTACGGACATGATCCCGGCCCTGCGCCGCAAACTCGCCGACCAGCTCGACGACCTGCGCCGCGCACTGAAGGTCCGCGGCGCCTGACGGTCCGCGCCCGCGCCGGCCGGTCGTCCGCACCGTCCGGTCGCCCGCACCGGCCGGTCGCCCGCCTCAGCCGGTCGGCCGCGCCGCCAGGTCGCACGCGCCGTCCGGCCGGCCGCACGCGCCGCACGCGCCCGCTTGTCCGCCCCGGGATCCGCCGTACCGCTCTCACGCGGGCGGCCGGATCCCGGGGCGGAGCGTTTTCAGCCGTCCTTCACCGACGGCGATACCCCCCGCGGAACCGGCTCGTTGTGCTTCACGGACACCGTCACCGACCCCGGACACCCGGGTGCCCGACCCGTGGAAGGCAGCCCCGCCGATGACCGCGTACCCCACCCGCCTCGACCACCCCCACGACCTCGTGGGTATCGGCATCGGGCCGTTCAACCTCTCCCTCGCCGCACTCGCCGACGGTGTGCACGGAGGCCTCGGCACCGCCTTCTACGACCGGAGCCCCGCCTTCCGTTGGCACCCCGGACTGCTCATCGAGGACGCCACCCTGCAAGTGCCCTTCCTCGCCGATCTGGTCACCCTCGCCGACCCCACCAGCCGCTGGACCTTCCTCAACTACCTCAAGGCCCGCGACCGGCTCTTCCCCTTCTACGTCGCCGAGCGCTTCCACATCCTGCGCGCCGAATACGACGCGTACTGCCGCTGGGTCAGCGGCCAGCTCCCCGGACTCCGCTTCGGCCACCAGGTCGACGCCGTCCGCTGGAACCCCGAACGCGCCCTCTTCGAGATCGACTTCACCCAGACCGGCCGCGAGGGCGAAGCCGAAGCGCTCGGCCGCGCCCACGCCCGCAACATCGCCGTCGGCATCGGCAGCGAGCCGTACATCCCCGAACCGCTCAGGCCCCTCGCCGAAGCCCCCACGGTCCCCGTCATCCACTCCGCCGACTATCTCGACCACCGCGACCGGCTGCTCGCCGCCGGGCACATCACCGTCATCGGATCAGGACAGTCCGGCGCGGAGATCTTCCTCGACCTGCTGCGCTGCCGCCCCACCGGGCTGGAACGGATCCACTGGCTGGGCCGTACGGAGGCCTTCGCGCCCATGGAGTACTCCAAGCTCGGCCTGGAACACTTCACCCCCGACTACACCCGCTACTTCCACGCCCTGCCCGAGCACGTACGCGACGAACTCGTCCCCCGGCAGTGGCAGCTCCACAAAGGCATCGACGCCGACACCATCGCCGCCATCCACGACGAGCTGTACCGGCGCACCCTCCACGGCGGCTGGCCCGACGCCGTCCTCACCCCCGGAGTCTGCGTCCGAACCGCCGGACGCGTCGGCACCACCAAGGTCGAACTCCATCTGGAACACGCCCAGCAGGGCGCCAGAAGCCGGATCACCACCGACGCCGTCGTCCTCGCCACCGGCTACCGCGAACGCCCCCTCGACGGGCTCCTCGCCGGACTCGACCCGTATCTGCGCAGGGACGGCTCGGAACGCCTCCGTGTCGACGAGCACCACCGCATCGCGCTCGCCCCCGCCGTCACCGGCTCCGTCTACGTACAGAACGCCGAACGGCACTCCCATGGAGTCGGCGCACCCGACCTCGGGCTCGCCGCCTGGCGCAGCGCCACGATCCTCAACCACCTCACCGGCACCGAGCCCTACCCGCTGCCCCGGCGCACCGCGTTCACCAGCTTCGGACTCGACGGCCGGGACCGGACCCGCCCGGTGCCCGCACCGAGGGGTCTGGTCCCGCTCACCGAAGTCCGCTGACACGCGCGCCCGCCGACACGGGCCCGAGGACACGGGGGCCGCCGACACGGGGCCCGAGGGCACCGACACGCGGGCCCGCCGACACGGGGGAGGCCCGCGCCGGTCCGTGCGGCTCGTACAGGTCAGAAGACCGGCGTACCGTCCCGCGTCAGCTTCCAGTCCACCGAGGCGAACTGGGCCGGATCCACCGTGCCCGCCGCCTGCACCCAGCTGATGATCGTGTTACGGATCTCGTCCGAGTTCGACCAGAGCTGCTGAGCCGTCGCCACATGCGGGAAGTTGCCGCCACCGCTCGCCCGGTAGTTGTTCACCGCGAAGACGAACTTCGCCGCCGGGTCCAGCGCGGCGCCCTCGAACCGCAGGTCCACGATCCGCGAGCCCACCGGCTTCGCGATGTCGATGTCGTACGTCAGACCCGACACCGCGTCATAGTTGTAGTCCGGGGTGCCCTGGGCGTTCGTCAGCCTCGAGGTGTCCACGGGACCGCCCGCCGGCGTCTGCACGTAGTACCTCGCCGAGAACTCCAGATAGTCCTTGATCTGCGCGCCCGTCAGCAGCCGCGCCTCCATCGTGTTCTCGAACGGGTACAGACCCGCCGCGTCCTTGATGGTCACCTGGCCCGCCGGGATCGCCGCCGTACGCGAGAAGCACGACGCCTGCGACAGCACCGGCAGCGCCGCCCACTCGGTGCCCGCCAGAGCCGCCTTCACCGTCTCCGCCTGGACATGGTTGATCAGATCGATGATCGGCTCGTCCTTCCACGGCGCGTCGACCGTGGTGATCGTCGCCGTCGACGTACCGATGACCTGATTGACGTACTCGACGGCCTTGCGGTGCTCGTCGATGAGCAGGTCGGCGATCTTCGGGTCCTCCTCCACGGCATTGGAGTTCAGGACCTTCGCGGAGACGCTCTCGACCCTCCAGGAGCCCCGCTCCTCCACCAGCTCGAAGTCGAACGTCGTCAGCCGCATACCCCAGCGGGACGGCTCCGACAGCACGACCTCCTTGCCGGTCTCCTTGTTGACCACCCGGCGCTCCGCGATCTCCGAGTGCGCGTGGCCCACCAGGATCGCGTCGATTCCCGGCACCTGCTCGGCCACCAGCGTGGCCGCGTTCTCCACATACGGCACCTGGTCGCCGTAGGAGGACGTACCGCTCGTACCCGAGTGCGCCGACACGATGACCACATCCGCGCCCATGGACCGCAGCTTCGGCACCCACTTCGCCGCCTGCTCCTCCAGGCCCGAGAACGTCATCTGCCCCTGGACGTTCGCCTTGTCCCAGATCGCGATACCCGGGTTCGTCAGACCGAGGATCGCCACCCGCACATCCGCGGCGTGCGTCACACGCAGCTTCTTGATCACATAAGGGGGGAACGCCGGCTGGAGCGTCTTCGCGTCCAGCGCGTTCGCGCCCAGCAGCGGGAAGTCGCACTGCTTCTCGAACTTCCGCAGCAGCGGAATGCCGTAGTTGAACTCGTGGTTGCCCAGCGCCGCCGCGTCGTACTCCATCGCGTTCATGGCCTGCGCCATCGGGTGGACCGGACCCCGCTTGGCGGTGATCGGGTCGACCTTCGCGTAGTAGTACGAGAGCTGGGTGCCCTGAATGGTGTCACCCGCGTCGATCAGCAGCGTGTTCCGATGGCCCTTCGCCTCACGGATCTGGTTGACCAGCGTGGAGATCTTCGCGAGACCGATGTCGTTGTGTGCGGTGTCGTCGTACTCCTTGTCCGTGAAGTAGTCCCAGTTGAAGACGTTGCCGTGCAGGTCCGTCGTCCCCATCACGGTGAACGAGTACCGCTCCGGATCCCGGTCGCGGCTGTCGGCCGCGGCCGGCACCGTCGCCCCTCCCGCCAGGGCCATACCCGCACCGGCGGCAGCGGTGCTGCCCAGGAACGTCCTTCGGTTCAGCGGCATTTCGTTCTCTTCTCCGTCGAAGCAGTCAACAACGCGCGTAGATTCTGGCTCACGTGCACCGGAGCGCAACACCCCCGCAAGGTTTCGATCAGATGACTGCCGACTGTCGTACCCGAGTGCGAGAGTGGGCTACGGGGCGGCCCGCCGCTCCTGCCGTAGCCCACGCCGTATCCGCCGTACCCGCCGTACCGCCGCACGAGGGAGCGAGCCGCAGATGATCACCGACGCACCGACCCCCGCACCGCCCTACGGCACCCCGGACACCCCGCGCGTCGCCGTCCGCGGCGAGGCACGCCTCGAAGTCGACCCCGAGATCGCCAGGATCGGCGTCACCATCGGCGCCCGCGGCACCGACCGGCGCACCGCGCTCGACGACCTCACCCGGCGCAACGCCGAAGCACTCACCCTCATCAAGTCCTACGGCGAGGCCGTCGAAAAGCTGGAGACCGGCGCCTTCTCCATCAGCCCCGAACTCACCAAGCACGGCCGGGGCGAACGCATCCGCGCCTACCACGGCCGGGTCCATCTCACCGTCGAACTCACCGACTTCACCGCCCTCGGTGAACTCACCACCCGCCTCGCCGATCTCGAACTCACCCAGGTCGGCGGCCCCTGGTGGGCCCTGCGCCCCGACTCGCCGGCCCACGGCGAGGCCCGCCGCCAGGCCGTACGGGAAGCCGTCCAGCGCGCCCGCGAATACGCCGAGGCGCTCGGCGCCCGGCTCGCCGCCCTCGTCGAACTGGCCGACCTCGGCGCGGAGGCCCCCGTCGCCTACGGGATGGCCCCCGCGGGCGCCCTGCGCAGCCGGTCCTTCGGCGCCACCGATTCGGCCGAAGCCGCGCCCGCGCTCGATCTCGAACCGCAACGCCAGACCGTCTACGCCCAGGTGAACGCGCGCTTCACGATGACACCGCCCGACCTCGGCGCCTGAATACCCGAATAGGCGTCCATGCTCATCGGAGCGGGCCCCCGCACAATTCAACACTTGTCAACAGCCCTTAACGCAAAGGTTGTTGAGTGGTCATGCACGGCCAATTCGCTACCCGCCGGTAAGCCCTACGCTCGATATATGCGCCGAGCGAAAATCGTCTGTACCCTGGGGCCCGCCACCGACTCATACGACCAGATCAAAGCACTGGTAGAGGCCGGAATGGACGTCGCCCGCCTCAACCTCAGCCACGGCACCTACGCCGACCACGAGGAGCGCTACCACCGGGTGAGGAAAGCCGCCGAGGAAACCGGCCGCAGCGTCGGAATCCTCGCCGACCTTCAAGGCCCGAAGATCCGGCTCGGCCGCTTTCGCGAAGGACCCGTACTCCTTGAACGCGGCGACGAATTCACCATCACCGTCGAACCCGTCGAAGGCGACCGGCATCTCTGCGCCACCACCTACGAAGGACTCGCCACCGACGTCACCACCGGCGAACGCATCCTCGTCGACGACGGCAAGGTCACCCTCGAAGTCACCTCCGTCGACGGACCCCGCGTCCACACCCTCGTCGTCGAGGGAGGCATGGTCTCCGACCACAAGGGACTCAACCTCCCCGGTGTCGCCGTCTCCGTCCCCGCGCTCTCCGAGAAGGACATCGACGACCTCCGCTGGGCCGTGCGCACCGGCGCCGACGTCATCGCGCTCTCCTTCGTACGCACCGGCGCCGACATCAACGACGTCCACCGCGTCATGGACGAGGAAGGCCGCCGGCTCCCCGTCGTCGCCAAGATCGAGAAGCCCCAGGCCGTCGAGAACATCGACGGCATCGTCGCCGCCTTCGACGGCATCATGGTCGCCCGCGGCGACCTCGGTGTCGAAATGCCCCTCGAACAGGTCCCGATCGTGCAGAAGCGCGCCATCAAGCTCGCCAAGCGCAACGCCAAGCCCGTCATCGTCGCCACCCAGATGCTCGACTCGATGATCGAGAACTCCCGGCCCACCCGCGCCGAGGCCTCCGACGTCGCCAACGCCGTCATCGACGGCAGCGACGCCGTGATGCTCTCCGGCGAGACCAGCGTCGGCAAATACCCCGTCGAGACCGTCAGGACGATGGGCCGGATCGTGGAGGCGGCCGAGGAGGACATCCTCGCCAAGGGCCTCCCGGCGATCACCGAAAGCAGCAAGCCCCGCACACAGGGCGGCGCGGTCGCCCGCGCGGCGGCCGAGATGGGTGACTTCCTCGGCGCGAAGTTCCTCGTCGCCTTCACCCAGTCCGGCGACACCGTCCGCCGCCTCTCCCGCTACCGCTCACCGATCCCCCTGCTGGCCTTCACCCCCGACCCCGCCACCCGCGCGCAGCTCAACCTCACCTGGGGCGTCGAGGCCTTCCTCGGCCCGCAGGTCGACTCCACGGACGCGATGGTCGCCCAGGTCGACGAGGAACTCCTCAGGATCGGCCGCTGCGCGAAGGGCGACACGGTGGTGATCACGGCCGGCTCCCCGCCCGGAATCACCGGCTCGACGAACCTGGTACGGGTCCACCACATCGGCGAGGACGACAGCCCGAAGTAGCCGGCGCACCCTGAGCGATCAGAGGTGGCTCTGTGTACGAAAAAGTGGATGTTCACGCGAACGTGAACATCCACTCCTGTTCGGTACCGGGTGCGGGACTCGAACCCGCAAGCCCTCACGGGCAGAGGTGTTTGAGACCTCCGTGTATACCGTTCCACCAACCCGGCGCGACGCTGCACGAAGTCTACCGGGTCACCGGACCGCGGCGCTGCTAGGTAGGCTCTCAAGGGAGCAGCATCCTGTCTGAACGAGGAGCCCCCGTGACCGCCCCCGAGTCGCCCCAGCCCGTCGACGATGACGACAAGTCGCACGTTCCGCCACTGACGACGCGTGTCGTCATCGCCGAGGACGAGGCTCTGATCCGTCTCGATCTCAAAGAGATGCTCGAAGAAGAGGGCTACGCGGTCGTCGGTGAGGCCGGGGACGGTGAGCGGGCCGTGGAGCTGGCTCGGGAGCACCGGCCGGATCTGGTGATCCTGGATGTGAAGATGCCGGTGCTGGACGGGATCTCGGCGGCGGAGAAGATCGCCGAGGAGTCCATCGCGCCGGTGCTGATGCTGACCGCGTTCTCGCAGCGGGATCTGGTGGAGCGGGCCCGGGACGCCGGGGCGATGGCGTATCTGGTGAAGCCGTTCAGCAAGAGTGATGTGGTGCCGGCGATCGAGATGGCGGTGTCGCGGTTCACGGAGCTGCGGACGCTGGAGCGTGAGGTCGCGGATCTGACGCAGCGGCTGGAGACGCGGAAGCTGGTGGACCGGGCGAAGTCGATTCTTCAGACGCAGTACGGGCTGACGGAGCCGGCGGCGTTCCGGTGGATCCAGAAGACGTCGATGGACCGGCGGCTGTCGATGCAGCAGGTCGCCGAGGCGGTTATCGAGGACGCGAAGGAGAAGAAGGCGTCCAAGGGGGAGTAGCCCGTACGCGTGTACGGCAGGAGGCCCGTCCCGAGTCGATCGGGGCGGGCCTCCTGCCGTGCTGCCTTGTGTACGGGCCGTGCGGCGCGCGGCGCGTGCGCGCCGTACCGCTCGGGTCGTCAGTCCTCGCCGAGGTAGGCCTTGCGTACGGATTCGTCGTGCAGGAGGTTCTGTCCGGTGCCGGAGAGGACGATCTTGCCGACTTCCATGACATGGCCCTGGTCGGCGAGTGAGAGCGCCGCCTGCGCGTTCTGCTCGACGAGCAGGATGGTGGTGCCCTGGGACTTCAGTTCGCTGATGGTGGCCATGATCTTCTGCATCATGATCGGTGAGAGCCCCATGGAGGGTTCGTCGAGCATGAGCAGTTTGGGCTGGGACATGAGGGCGCGGCCCATGGCGAGCATCTGCTGTTCGCCGCCGGAGAGCGTGCCGGCCGCCTGCTTCCTCCGTTCCCCGAGGATGGGGAAGAGGTCGTAGGCGCGCTGGACGTCTCTGGCGATGCCGTCGCCGTCCTTCCGCAGGAACGCGCCGAGGAGCAGATTGTCCTCGATGGTCATGCGGGGGAAGATGTGCCGGCCTTCGGGGGAGTGCGCGAGACCGAGGGCGACGATGTCGTGTGCCTGGGTCTTCTTGAGCGATTTGCCGTTGAACTTGATCTGGCCGCCGAGCGGTCTGATCAGTCCGGAGAGTGTGCGCAGGGTGGTGGTCTTGCCGGCGCCGTTGGTGCCGATGAGGGTGACGATCTCGCCGGCCTCGACGCTGAACGAGATGCCTTTGACGGCCTCGATCTTGCCGTAGGCGACGCGCAGGTCCTCGACCTCGAGCAGTGCGGTCATCGGTCGTTCTCCTTGCCTGCGGCCCCGGCGGGTCCCGCGGACCCGGTTTCGGCGGCTTCCACTTCGGCCGCCTCCTCGGCGCCCGGCGCGCCTTCGAAGGGTTCGCCGAGGTAGGCGGCGATGACGCGTTCGTCCTGCTGGACGGTCTGGCTGTCGCCTTCGATGAGTTTCTCGCCCTGGACGAGGACGGCGACCCGGTCGCAGAGGTTGAAGATGAAGCGCATGTCGTGCTCGATGACGAGTACGGCGATGCCCATGTCCCGGATGGCGAAGACGAGTTCCTCGGTGGCCCGGGTCTCCTGCGGGTTCATTCCGGCGGTGGGCTCGTCGAGGAGCAGCAGTCCCGGTTCGCTGGCGAGGGCGCGGGCGATTTCGAGCTTGCGCTGTTCGCCGTAGGGGAGGTTGCGCGAGAGGTGCTCGGCCTTGTCGGCGAGGCCGATGAATTCGAGGAGTTCCATCGCGCGGGCGCGGGAGGCCGCTTCGGCGCGGTGGAAGCCGGGGCCGCGGACGAGGGCGGACCAGAGTCCTTCCTTGGTGCGGGTGTGCCGGCCGACGAGCACGTTTTCGAGAACGGTCATATTGCCGAAGAGGCGGATGTTCTGGAAGGTGCGGGCGATGCCGGCGGCTGTGACCTTGAAGGATTTGGCGGGCAGGACGGTGCCCTTGTAGCGGACTTCGCCCTCGGTGGGGATGTAGAGCCCGGTGAGGCAGTTGAAGAAGGTGGTCTTGCCGGCGCCGTTGGGGCCGATGAGTCCGACGATCTCGCCGCTGCCGACGGTGAGGTCGACGGAGCGTACGGCGGTGAGGCCGCCGAAGCGCATGGTGACGCCTCGGGCGTCGAGGACGGTCTCGCCGGGCGCGGCGGCCGGGGCGGTGTCCCTGGTGGTGGTGTCGGTGGTCATGGATCAGGCCCCTGTCTTGCTGAGGACTGTGGGCGCTTCCGCGGTCTCGTGGAATTCCAGCTGGCGGCGCCGGTTGGGGATGAGCCCTTCGGGGCGGAAGCGCATGAGGAGGATGAGCGCGAGTCCGAAGGCGAAGAGCTGGTAGTCGCCGAGGAACTGGAGTTTGTTGGGGATGAGGTAGAGCAGGGCGGCTCCGACGAGGGGGCCGCTCATGGTGCCCATGCCGCCGAGGACGACGGCCGCGAGGAGGAACGCGGAGTTGGGCGGTACGGGCCAGGCGAAGAGGTACTGCTCGGGTGTCACGGTGTAGGTGACGTGTGCCTGTACGGTGCCGGCGAGTCCGGCGAGGGAGGCTCCGAGGGCGAAGGCGATGAGCTTGACGCGGAAGCCGTTGATGCCCATGGCGAGCGCGGCGGTCTCGTCCTCGCGGATGGCGACCCAGGCGCGGCCGATACGGGAGTCGCCGCTGCGCCGGAAGACGAGGACGACGACGGCCGTGATGAGCAGCATGAGGAAGAAGTAGTTGGCGAATCGCCCGATGGTGATGCCGCCGATGGCGTGTTCGGCTCCGAGGTCGAACCCGAGGATGTTGAGGTTCGGGATCGAGGAGATGCCGTTGGAGCCGTTGGTGATGTCGGGTCCGGAGGTGCCGTCGGTGTTGTTGACGGTGATGCGGAAGATCTCTCCGAAGCCGAGGGTGACGATGGCGAGGTAGTCGCCGCGGAGGCGGAGGGTGGGTGCGCCGATGAGGACGCCGAAGACGAGGGACGCTCCGGCGCCGACGAGGATGGCGGCCCAGAAGGGGAAGTGCACTCCGAGCGGCGAGGTGGGCGAGCCGGAGACGAGGGCCGCGGCGTAGGCGCCGACGCCGAGGAAGGCGACGTAGCCGAGGTCGAGGAGTCCGGCGAGACCGACGACGATGTTGAGGCCGAGGGCGACGGTGGCGAAGATCAGGATGTAGACGCCGATGGTCGCGAACTGGTCGTTGGTCTGGGTGAACGGGAAGCACGCGGCGGCGATGAAGGCGCCGGCGATGGTGATGTTCTGGTGGCGGCCGGTGATCTCGGAGGCCCGGCTGATGAGCCCGGCCTTGGTGAGCGCGGCGAATCCGAGGCCCGCGGTGATCATGAAGCCGATGAACAGTTCGTCGTACTCGGTGCCGATGCCGTAGGTGAAGACACCGAGGCCGAGCGCGAGGATGGCCGTGATGATCAGGATCTCGGCATAGCTCGGCAGGGCGCGCGAGGCGCTGACGGTCCCGGTGGTGAAGGCGGCCTTGAAGACGGTCCAGCGGTTGCCCGCGTTGTGCTTGAACTGGTCCCAGCCGGTGTCCTCGGGGTCGGCGGGGTCGGTCGCGGGGCGCTCGAAGGGGAGCCCGAGGGCGCCGAGGAGCGCGAGCAGGGTGGCCACGCCGGTGACGTATCCGCCGGGTTCGAGGTTGGCGAGCCCGCCGAGTTTCACGGTGATGGCGATCAGCGTGTACCAGGCGGTGGCGAAGGCGGCGAGTGCGGCGAGTTTGATGGCCGCGTCGGCGCCGGCGGGGGCGAGCCAGCGGGTGCCCTTGACGCCGTAGGAGGCCAGCGCGAAGAGGACGGTGAGCACTCCGGCGATGAGGACCTGCCACTGGAGGCCGCCGGGGTAGCCGTAGACGGTGAGGTCTCCGGGGAATTCGGAGGTCCAGGTCCAGGCCAGGAAGGCGCTGATGACCGTCAGGACGCCACCGCCGGCCGCGAGTGCCCGAGCGGTGGCGGCGGGCAGCGGGACGAGTCCGCCGCGTGGCGGTTCGGCCGGGGCGAGCGGGGTGTCCGGCGAGTCCGGGGAGTCCGCGAGGGGGGTCTGTGTGGTCATGGTTCTCACGCCCTGTCCGCGACGCGCTCGCCGAGGAGGCCTTGTGGCCTGACGAGGAGTACGACGATGAGGAGTACGAAAGCCCAGACGTCGGCCCAGGACTGGCCGCCGAGCTGCTGCATACCGGGGATGTCCGCGATGTATGCGGTGGCCATGGTTTCCGCGATGCCGAGGACGAGTCCGCCGAGCATGGCGCCGTAGATGTTGCCGATGCCGCCGAGGACCGCGGCGGTGAAGGCCTTGAGTCCGAGGAGGAAGCCCATCTTGTATTCGACGACGCCGTACTTGAGGCCGTAGGCGACGGCGCCGACGGCGGCGAAGGCCGCGCCGAGGGCGAAGGCGACCACGATGATGCGGTCGGTGTTGACACCCATCAGTTTGGCGGTGTCACGGTCCTGCGCGGTGGCCTGCATTCCTCGTCCGGTGCGCGTGCGCATCACGAAGAACGCGAGGATCGCCATGCAGATGGGGGCGGCGGCGATGAGGAAGATGTCACCGGTCTGGATGGTGACGGAGCCGATGTGGAAGGGGCCGCCGGGGATCTGCGGGAAGGTGCGGGCGGACTTCGCTTCGGGGTACCAGGCCCAGACGGCCTGCTGGAGCGCCAGGGAGAGGCCGATCGCGGTGATCAGCGGAGCGAGTCTGGGGGCGCCGCGCAGGGGGCGGTAGGCGAAACGTTCCGCGCCGATGGCGATGGTGGTGGCGACGATGACGGCTCCGACGATCATGAGCGGCAGGGCCAGCCACATGGTGGTGCCGGTGGGCAGGATGAGCCAGACCGTGAGGGCGCCGAAGCCGCCGGTCATGAAGATCTCGCCGTGGGCGAAGTTGATGAGCTGGACGATGCCATAGACCATCGTGTAGCCGATGGCGACGAGCCCGTACATGGAGCCCAATAGCACGCCGTTGACCAGCTGTTGCGGCAGTTCGTGCACCGCGGGTCCTCCGATTTTCTTCGGATGTGGCACCGCGCGGGGCGCATTGTGTGGCGCCCCGCGCGGCAGTGGGAGTTACGGAGTCAGCGGCTGATCAGCCGAAGGTGCCGGATTCGACGGGCTTGTGGGCTCCGCCTTCGACGGAGTAGACCGTGAGCTGCTTGTTGGTGGTGTCACCGAACTCGTCGAAGGAGACCTTCCCGGAGACGCCGTCGAAGGAGACGGTCTGCACGGCGTCGACGACCTTGGCGCGGGCGTCCTCGGGGAGCTTGCCGTCGTTGGCCTCGACGACCTTCTTCACGCCCTCGATGATCGCCCAGGCGGAGTCGTAGGAGTAGCCGCCGTACGCCTCGTAGGCCTCCTTGAAGCCGGCCTTCTCGTAGTTGGCGATGAACTCCTTGGCCGAGTCGAGCGTCTCGATGGGCGCGCCGACGGAGGTGGCGATGTCGCCTTCGGAGGCGGCGCCGGCGAGCTTGATGTACTCGGCGCTGTAGAGCGCGTCACCACCGGCGACGGGGATCTTGGCGCCGGAGTCCTTGATCTGCTTGCTCAGCGGACCGCCGGCGGGGTACTCACCGCCGTAGTAGACGATGTCGGCGCCGGAGTTCTTGACCTTGGTGACGACGGCGCTGAAGTCCTTGGTGTCGGGGTTGACGTGGTCGGTGCCGACCACCTTGCCGCCGAGCTTCTCGAACTCTTCGGTGAAGGTGCCGGCGAGACCGGCGCCGTAGGTCTTCTTGTCGTCGATGATGAAGGCCTTGGTCTTCTTGGCCTTGTTGTAGATGTACTGGGCGGCGAAGGGGCCCTGGATGGCGTCCGTGGTGGCCGTACGGAAGTACGACTTGTAGGTCCGCTGCTTGGTGCCACCGTTCCACTCCGGGCCCTGGGTGAGGGCCGGGTTGGTGTTGGCCGGCGAGACCTCGACCAGCTTGGCGTCGTCGAAGACCTTCTGCATCGACTCGGCGACCGACGAGTTGAGCGGGCCGACGACGCCGAGGACCTCGGGGTCGGAGACGAACTTGGTGGCGTTCTGCTGGCCGGAGGACGGCTGCGCCTGGTCGTCGAGGGCCTCGAACTTGAAGGTGACGCCCGGGACGTACTTCTTCGCGTTGGCCTGCTGGACGGCGAGGTCGACGGAGTTCTTGATGCCGAGGCCCAGCGCGGAGAGGTCGCCGGTCAGCGGGGCGTCGATCCCGATGACGACGGTCGTGTTGCCACCCTCGGTGGTACCGCCCTTGCTCTCGTCGCGCGAGCCACAGGCGGTCAGCGCGAGTGTCCCCACCGTGAGCGCGGCCGTCATGGCCATGAGCGAACGTTGACGCACGATTCAGTCCTTTCACCTGGCACGGCCGCCCCCCCTGGGACGCACCGAGTCGAGCGCGGGAACCGAACTGAAGGTAATCCGGTGGCGCGGTGACTGGCCGTGACTCTAAGCGCGCCGGTCGAAATGGTGCAGAGGTCCAGGCCATGCTGTGACTCTCTTGTTATGACGGGAGAGATTCGAAGATCGGATGGACGGGGTGGAAAGGGCGCTTTAATACCGTTCGGCAGTCCGGATGGTGAGAATCAGCAGGACGGCGCGGAGCCGCCCCGGCGAGGGGGCCTGGCCGGGGCGGGGCCGCCGGAGGGCGGCGGCGGGATCCTCGGGGTGGCCGGATCCGAGTGTGGGGCTCGGCTGTTGTATTGCGTGTTTATTACCGAGTGTTACGTCCAGGAAAGGGAATCCGGCATTCCGCAGGACTTTTCCGCAATCCCGGATATGTGCCGTAACAATCGTTTTCTGCTCGGACCAGGCTCTTAGCGGTGATGGGTGGCCGGGTGCGGCGACGGCGCGGCCCGCTTCGGCGGGGCTCGGCCCCCGAGGTGCGGAGCCGCTGTGAAGCTTGGGGGAGAGGTATTACGGAAGGTGACGAGGCGGGGGGTCCGCGGCGGGTGCGGGATGCCCGATGCCCGGATCGGGGGTCCGCGGCGTCCGGTTCTCCGGCCGCCGCGCCCGGTTCCCGGAGGGGGTCTGCCCGCTTCGGCCCCGCGCCGCTCGGTCGCTCGCCCCGTCGCTCGCCGCCGGGTCCCGGCGCCGGGGTCAGGACCGCGGGGTGGCGTCGCGCAGCAGGCAGGTCAGACGGGCCGAGCAGACCCGCCTGCCCTGCTCGTCCGTGATGACGATCTCGTAGGACGTGGTGGTGCGCCCGAGGTGGACGGCGGTCGCGACACCCGTGACGGTCCCGCCGCGGACACCGCGGTGGTGGGTGCAGTTGAGGTCCACACCCACGGCGATCTTGGAGCTGCGGCCGTGCAGCATCGCGCCGACGGAGCCGAGGGTCTCGGCGAGCACGGCCGACGCGCCGCCGTGCAGCAGCCCGTACGGCTGGGTGTTGCCCTCGACGGGCATGGTGCCGACGACGCGTTCGGCGGACGCCTCGACGATCTCCACCCCCATCCGGCTGCCGAGATGCCCGGCGGAGAAGAGCGCGGGCAGATCGACGCCGAGCGCGGAGTACTCGTCGATGATGTCCTGCGGCAGCTTCGCGGTGGACTGCTCACCCATGGGCCCGGCTCCGATCGGATCGTCTGCGGTCGTTCGGCGTGTGCGCTGTGCACGGTCCTGCTTACCAGATGACTGAGCGAACGCTTAGGGCGGGCATCACAGCAGCACGCGGGGACGGACGCGGACGCGGGCCCGGGGACGGATGGTGCGGCTGTACGGAACGGGCGGCCGGCGCGGGCCCTCGGCGCCGGCCGCCCCGCCGTACTCAGTCCGTCCGCTCGAAGTCCGTCACCTCGAACCGTACGACCACGGACTTGCTCGCCGGGGTGTTGCTCGTATCGGCCGTGGCGCCCAGCGGGACCAGCACATTGGTCTCCGGGTAGTAGGCGGCGGCGCAGCCGCGCGCGGTCGGGTAGTGCACCACCCGGAAGCCGGGCGCGCGCCGGTCCACGCCGTCCTTCCACTCGCTGACCAGATCGGTGAACGAGCCGTCCTCAAGACCGAGTGCCGCCGCGTCCTCCGGGTTGACCAGTACGATCCTGCGGCCTCCCTTGATGCCGCGGTAGCGGTCGTCGAGGCCGTAGATGGTGGTGTTGTACTGGTCGTGCGAGCGCAGTGTCTGGAGCAGCAGCCGGCCTTCGGGGAGCTTCGGGTACTCCACGGGCGCCGCGGTGAAGTTGGCCTTGCCGGTGGCGGTGGGGAAGCGGCGCTCGTCGCGCGGGGCGTGGGGCAGCGCGAAGCCGCCGGGACGGGCCACCCGCTCGTTGAAGTCCTCGAAACCGGGGATCACGCGGGCTATCCGGTCGCGTATGTTCCCGTAGTCCTTCTCGAAGTCCTCCCACGGAGTGATGGACCCGGGACCGAGGGCGGCGCGCGCCATCCGCGCGACGATGGCGGGCTCGGAGAGCAGATGGGGACTCGCGGGCGGGAGGTTGCCCCGGGAGGCGTGCACCATGCCCATGGAGTCCTCGACGGTCACGATCTGCCGGACGCCCGCCTGGACGTCCTTGTCGGTACGCCCCAGGGTCGGCAGGATCAGCGCGCGGGCGCCGGTGACCGCGTGCGAGCGGTTGAGCTTGGTCGACACATGGACGGTGAGCCGTGCGCGCCGTATCGCGGCTTCGGTGACATCGGTGTCGGGGGTCGCGGCGACGAAGTTGCCGCCCATCGCGAAGAACACCTTGGCCTTTCCGTCGCGCAGCGCCTCTATGGACCGTACGACGTCGTAGCCGTGGTGGCGTGGCGAGGTGATGGCGAACTCGCGGTCCAGGGCGTCGAGGAAGCTGTCGTCCGGCCGCTCGAAGATGCCCATCGTGCGGTCGCCCTGCACATTGGAGTGGCCGCGCACCGGGCAGACGCCCGCGCCAGAGCGGCCGATGTTGCCGCGCAGCAGCAGGAAGTTGACGACCTCGCGGATGGTCGGCACGGAGTGCTTGTGCTGGGTCAGGCCCATCGCCCAGCAGACGATGGTGCGCCGCGAGGCGAGGACGAGGGCGAGTGCCTCCTCGATCTCGGCGCGCTCCAGACCGGTGGCGGTCAGCGTCTCGTCCCAGTCGGCGGCGTCGGCGGCGGCCGTGAACTCCTCGTACCCGTGGGTGTGTTCACGGACGAAGGCTTCGTCGACCGCGCCGGGCGTCCGGAGGATCAGCTTGTTCAGCAGCCGGAAGAGGGCCTGGTCGCCGCCGATCCTTATCTGGAGGAAGAGATCGGTGAGCGCGGCGCCCTTGACCATGCCCAGGGGGGTCTGCGGGTTCTTGAACCGCTCCAGGCCGGCCTCGGGCAGCGGATTGACGGAGATTATCCTCGCGCCCGCCGATTTGGCCTTCTCCAGCGCGGAGAGCATCCGGGGGTGGTTGGTGCCCGGGTTCTGGCCGGCCACGATGATCAGATCGGCCTGGTGCAGATCCTCCAGGGAGACGCTGCCCTTGCCGATGCCTATGGTCTCGACGAGCGCCGAGCCGGAGGACTCGTGGCACATGTTGGAGCAGTCCGGCAGATTGTTCGTACCGAACTCGCGGGCGAAGAGCTGGAGCAGGAACGCGGCCTCGTTGCTGGTGCGGCCCGAGGTGTAGAAGAGCGCCTCGTCGGGGGAGCCGAGAGCGGTCAGCTCCTCGGCGATGACCGCGAAGGCCTGTTCCCAGCTCACCGGTCTGTAGTGCTCGGGATCCTCGGCGGTGTCCAGCAGCATCGGCTGGGTGATACGGCCCTGCTGTCCCAGCCAGTAGCCGCTGCGGCCGGCGAGGTCGGACAGGGGGTGCGCGGAGAAGAACTCGGGGGTGACCCGGCGCACCGTGGCCTCCTCCGCGACCGCCTTGGCGCCGTTCTCGCAGAACTCCGCGGTGTGCCGGTGGTCCCCCTCGGGCCAGGCGCAGCCGGGGCAGTCGAAGCCGTTCTTCTGGTTGACCTTGAGAAGCGTCCGTGCGGTCCTTCGCACACCCATCTGCTGGTGGGAGATGAGGAGTGAATGCGCTACGGCGGGGATTCCCGCCGCGGCGTGTTTGGGGGCCGTTACCCGCGGTGAGTCCTGTGCTGGATCACCTGCTGGCGGCTTGCTGGCCATCACGCTCTCCTTGAGCCTAAGTGTCGACTGTCTACAGTATTCAATTCTCCCACGCCTCTGTGGCAACGTTACGTCCGGCCGGTGTCGGGATCGTTGCGGGGCGGGGTTGTCCGTACGGCGGGGCGGGTTGTCAGTGCGACGTGGCAGGATCGGGTCTGTGGCTGAGACAGCATCGAAGAAGACCGCAGACAACCGTCCACGCCTGCTCCTCATGGACGGGCACTCCCTGGCGTACCGAGCCTTCTTCGCGCTGCCCGCGGAGAATTTCACGACCGCGACCGGTCAGCCGACCAATGCCATCTACGGCTTCGCGTCCATGCTGGCCAACACCTTGCGTGATGAATCGCCCACGCATTTCGCGGTCGCCTTCGACGTCTCCCGCAAGACATGGCGCTCCGAGGAGTTCCCGGAGTACAAGGCGAACCGCTCGAAGACACCCGACGAGTTCAAGGGGCAGGTCGAGCTGATCGGCGAGTTGCTGGACGCGATGGGCGCGGACCGGTTCGCGGTCGACGGCTTCGAGGCGGACGACGTGATCGCCACGCTCGCCACCCAGGCCGAGGCCGCGGGCTTCGAGGTGCTGATCGTCACCGGCGACCGGGACTCGTTCCAGCTGATCAGCGAGCACACGACGGTGCTGTATCCGACCAAGGGCGTCTCCGAGCTGACCCGCTTCACCCCGGAGAAGGTCCAGGAGAAGTACGGACTCACCCCCGCCCAGTATCCGGACTTCGCGGCCCTGCGCGGCGACCCGTCGGACAATCTGCCCGGTATCCCGGGCGTCGGTGAGAAGACCGCGGCGAAGTGGATCAACCAGTTCGGCTCCTTCGACGAACTGGCCACGCGCGCCGACGAGATCAAGGGCAAGGCCGGACAGAACTTCCGCGACCATCTGGAGTCGGTCAAGCTCAACCGCCGGCTCACGGAGATGGTGCGCGATGTCGAGCTGCCGAAGGGCCCCGAGGAGCTGAAGCGCGCGCCGTACGACCTCGCGGCCGTGAAGCGGGTGCTGGACGTGCTGGAGATCCGTAACCCGAGTCTGCGCGAGCGGCTGTTCGCGGTGGACCCCGGCGCCGCCGAGCACGAGGCCCCGGCCCCCGCCGCAGGTGTGGAGCTGGACGGCACGGTGCTGGGACCGGGCGAGCTGGCGCCCTGGCTGGCCGAGCACGGCGGAGAGCCGCTCGGGGTCGCCACGGTCGACACATGGGCGCTGGGCGCGGGGAGTGTCGGCGAGATCGCGCTCGCCGCGGCCGGCGGCGCGGCGGCGTGGTTCGACCCGGCCGAGCTGGACGAGGCCGACGAGCGGGCCTTCGCGGGGTGGCTCGGTGACGCGGCCCGGCCGAAGGTCATGCACAACGCGAAGGGCGGGATGCGGGTGGCGCCCGAGCACGGCTGGCGGGTCGACGGCGTCACGATGGACACCGCCCTGGCCGCCTATCTGGTCAAGCCGGGCCGCCGTTCGTTCGCGCTGGACGCCCTCGCCATCGAGTATCTGGGCCGTGAGCTGGCCCCGGCCGCCGAGGACGGGCAGCTCGCCTTCGGCACCGACGAGCAGGCCGAGGCCGACGCGCTGATGACCCAGGCGCGCGCCGTCCTCGATCTGGGCGACGCGTTCGCGGAGCGGCTCGGTGAGGTCGGCGCGACCGAGCTGCTCGACGAGGTGGAGCTGCCCACCTCCGAGTTGCTGGCCCGGATGGAGCGGTATGGCATCGCCGCCGACCGGGCGCATCTGGAGGCCATGGAGCAGCAGTTCGCGGGCGCGGTGCAGCAGGCCGTGAAGGAGGCGCACGCCGCGGTCGGCCATGAGTTCAATCTCGGCTCGCCCAAGCAGCTCCAGGAAGTCCTCTTCGGCGAGCTGGGCCTGCCCAGGACGAAGAAGACCAAGACCGGTTATACGACGGACGCCGACGCACTGGCCTGGCTCGCCGCCCAGACAGAGCACGAGCTGCCGGTGATCATGCTGCGCCACCGGGAGCAGGCGAAGCTGCGGGTCACGGTCGAGGGCCTGATCAAGTCGATCGCGGCGGACGGCCGTATCCACACCACCTTCAACCAGACGGTGGCGGCGACGGGCCGGCTCTCCTCCACCGACCCCAACCTCCAGAACATCCCGGTCCGCACGGACGAGGGCCGGGCCATCCGGCGCGGCTTCGTCGTCGGCGAGGGATACGAGTCGCTGATGACGGCCGACTACAGCCAGATCGAGCTGCGCGTCATGGCGCATCTCTCCGAGGACGCCGGGCTCATCGAGGCGTTCACCTCCGGCGAGGATCTGCACACCACCGTCGCCTCCCAGGTGTTCGGCGTGGAGAAGTCCGCCGTCGACCCCGAGATGCGCCGCAAGATCAAGGCGATGTCGTACGGACTGGCCTACGGGCTCTCGGCGTTCGGTCTCTCCCAGCAGCTCGGTATCGAGGCGGCCGAGGCGCGCGGGCTGATGGACACGTTCTTCGAGCGCTTCGGGGGCGTGCGGGACTATCTGCACCGCGCGGTCGTGGAGGCCAGGGCCACGGGATACACGGAGACGATGCTCGGCCGCCGCCGCTATCTCCCGGACCTCAACAGCGACAACCGCCAGCGCCGGGAGATGGCCGAGCGGATGGCGCTCAACGCCCCGATCCAGGGCACCGCGGCGGACATCGTCAAGGTCGCCATGCTCAAGGTCGACCGGGCGCTGACCGAAGCCGCCCTGGAGTCGCGGATGCTCCTCCAGGTGCACGACGAAATCGTGCTGGAGATCGCCGCGGGCGAGCGCGAGCGGGTGGAGGAGCTGCTGCGCCGCGAAATGTCGAGCGCGGTCGAGCTGCGCGCGCCCCTGGATGTCTCGGTGGGCGTCGGCACGGACTGGGAGTCGGCCGCGCACTGACCGGCGGAGCACCGGCGTGATGACCGGATGTCCGGTGGAGGACGACGACCGGCCGACCGGTGGAGAACAGAGAGCGCGTGCGGTGACCGGCGCTTTGATCGGTGCGGTCCTGAGTCCCTTGCGGGTGCCTCGGGGCCGCACCGGCCCTTTCCCCGGGGCGCCTGAAGTGCCCGGGTGCCGGGGGCCTGGCCACCGGGGCAGCCGGGCAGGATCCTTCGTACCGGCCCGGAGGGCACTTGGGGGTCCCGGAGGTGGCGAACTGGTGAATACCGGTCACGCACCGGTGTGCTGGGGCCTGGAGTTGACGTAGTGTCGCCTGAGTCCACGCGCGGGGAGCGCGAACAGACGTGCACCGGGAGGGACCAGACGTATGGCAGCGCTATTCGGCCGCCGACTGCGTAAAGGAGCCATGACGACGGCGGTGGCCGCGGCGGCGATCGCCGCCCTCTCCGCTTCTCAGGCACCCGGCGCGATCCCCACGGACATGGACTCGGACACCGGCGGCAACGCCCAGGCGGCCGACGCGACACCGCCCCCCGGTACACCGGTCACCGGTAACTCCCCGTACTACACCGAGCTTCCGCCGCTCACGACACCGGACAAACCGATCGCCTCGATAGATCTGCCGGCCACGGGTCCGGCGGAAGCGGGCATTCCGGCCACGGTCCTGGCCGCGTACCGGCAGGCGGAGCAGGCTCTCGCGGAGAGCAGGCCCGGCTGCAATCTGCCCTGGCAACTGCTCGCCGCCATAGGCAAGGTGGAGTCGGGCCAGGCACGCGGTGGCCGGGTCGACGACCAGGGCACCACGCTCTCCCCGATCCTCGGCCCGGTGCTCAACGGTGTGGGATTCGCCAATATCAGCGACACCGACAACGGCCAGTACGACGGCGACACGACACATGACCGCGCGGTCGGCCCGATGCAGTTCATCCCGTCCACCTGGGCCACCTGGGGCCAGGACGGCAACGGCGACGGACAGAAGGACCCCAACAACATCTACGACGCCGCGCTGGCCGCGGGGCAGTACCTGTGCGCCGGGAACCGCGACCTCTCGGTCGAGGCGGATCTGCACAAGGCGATCCTCGGCTACAACCACTCGCAGGAGTATCTGAACACGGTCCTGACCTGGTTCGCGTACTACAAGAACGGTACGCACGAGGTCCCGGACGGCACCGGCGTACTGCCCGAAGGCTCCGGTCCGGCCGACCCCGGCACTTCGCCCAGCCCGAACCCCACCCCGCCGGCCACCAGCCCCAAACCGCCGAAGGAGACCGGTTCGCCGACCCCGCCGTCCGGCGGCCCGAGCACCCCGAAGCCGCCCAAGCCGGGCGACGCGGACCCGACCACACCGCCCGCCCCGAAGCCCGTCGTCGAGCGCCTGGAGAAGACGGTCACGGGGACGCTGACCGCCGTGGCCGGCGGAGCGTTCACGGAGCGTGCCGGGGTACGGGCGGAGGACGCGACGGGCAAGCCCGTCGCCGGGGTGCCCGTACGGTTCGAGATCACCGGCACCACGGACGCCCGCTTCAGCGGCGGCGCCTCCGTGGTGAGCGTCACCACGGGCAAGGACGGCCTGGCCGGCGCGCCGGTGCTCCAGGCGGGCGAGCAGACCGGCGAGTTCAGGGTCCGGGCCACGGTCGTCGGCAAGGATGTCGCGGCCGTCGAGTACGCCGCGAGCGTCACGGCCCGGCAGACGGACACGCTCGCCAGCGAGCAGAAGGCGCTGACGGCCGCGCCCGGCGCGGACTTCGCCGAGACGGTCGAGGTCAAGGCCACGTCCGGCGGTGTCGCCGTGGCGGGTGTCGGGGTGACCGCCACGGTGATCACCTCCGCGGACGATGCCACGACGCCGGCCGCCGGTCCGTACTTCAAGGACGAGGCGGACAACCCGCTGCGGAGTCTGAACGGCGTCACGGACGCCAATGGTGTTCTCCAGCTCCCGAAGATCTACACGGACGACACCACGGGCACCTTCGTGCTCCGTCTCGTGACCGAGAACGGCGTGACGCTCGACATCACCCTGACGGTCGCCGCGCCGCCCGTCTGACGGCTGGGGCCCACGGCCCCGAGGGCTCCCGCCCGCCCGTTCGCGTGCCACCCGTCGACGCCCGCCGCCCCCTGTCCGCCCGGACGGGGACGGCGGGCGTCGACGCCGTTCTCAGCGCCGGTTGTTCGTACGGCGCGTGGCCACCGCCGCCGAGGGGTCCTCGGGCCAGGGATGGCGGGGGTAGCGGCCACGGAGCTCGGCACGTACCGCGCGGTAGCCGTCCCGCCAGAAGGACGCCAGGTCCGCCGTGACCGCCGCGGGCCGGCCCGCCGGGGAGAGCAGATGGACCAGAACGGGCACGCCCGCGACCGCCGGGGTCTCGCCCAGGCCGAACAACTCCTGGAGCTTGACCGCCAGTACGGGCTGCGGACCGCCGTACTCGACCCGTACCCGTGAGCCGCTGGGCACCTCGATACGTTCCGGAGCCAGTTCGTCCAGCCGTGCCGCGTCGCCGGTAGCCCAGGGCAGCACCCGCCGCAGCGCCTGGCCCGCGTCGATCCGTTCCAGATCGGAGCGGCGGCGGGCGCGCGACAACTCGGGCTCCAGCCACTCCTCCGTACGGGACAGCAGGGCGGTGTCCGAGACATCCGGCCAGGGCTCGCCCAACTCCCGGTGCAGAAAGGCCAGTCGCTCGCGCAGCCCGTGAGCGTCCCGCGTCCAGCGCAGCAGTCCGAGCCCGTGCCGGGCCAGACCGTCCAGCAGGGCGGTCCGTACGAGACCGGGGTCGGGCCTCTTCAGGGGCCGTACGGCCAGCTCCACGGCGCCGAGCCGCTCCACCCGCCGGGCGACCACATCACCGTCCTCCCAGCGCACCTCCTCGCCCGCCACCCGCAGATGCCCGGCGGCCGTCCCCGCGATGTCCTCGTCGATGACGGCGGCGAGTCGTACCCGCGCGGACGCGGAGTGCGCGGGGCGGTCCGCGACGGCCACCGCCAGCCACTCCGCGCTCCGCAGTCCGGACCCCTGACCCAGCTCGGCGCCGGTGCCGGAGGCCATCAGGAAGGCCCCCTCACCGCGCCCCCGGGCCACCCGCTCGGGAAAGGCGAGCGCGGTGACGAGCCCGGCGGCGACATCGTCGCTCCCCGCACCGGGGCCCGAGCCGGCACCGGACACCGGCCCCGCGCCAGCACCCGGGCCCGAGCCGGCACCCGGGCCCGTCCCTGACCCGGGGCCCGAGCCTGGCCCCGCGCCGGACCTGGACAGCGGCCCCGAGCCGGACCTGGACGCCGTTCCCGCGACGGACCCGTGGGCCGGCTCCGTGGCCGCGCCCGAGTCCCGCCGAGTACCCGGCGCCGGAGCCGGGCCCGGTCCTTCGCCGCCCGCCGCCGATGTCAGACGGCGTACCTCCTGGCGCCAGCGTGCCGCGTATCCGTCACCGCCCCTGCGCGCCGTGCGCCACGCCGCCGCCAGATCGTCCCCGTACTCCCGGGGCGGTTCCTCGCTCAGCAGTGCCACCACCTCCGCCGCCCGCCGCGCGCCCACCTCGGCGGCCCCGTCCAGCAGGGCGCGGGCCAGCCGGGGGTGCAGACCGAGGCGCGACATCCGTACGCCCCGGCCGGTCGGCCGCCCGGCCCCGTCCACCGCGCCGATCGCGCTCAGCACGGAACGCGCGGCGGCCAGCGCCCCGGCCGGCGGCGGGTCCAGCAGTGCGAGACCCGCCGCCGAGGGGTCGCCCCAGCACGCCGCCTGGAGCGCGAAGGCCGTCAGATCCGCCACCTTGATCTCGGGGGAGGGGAAGCGGGTGAGCCGTGTGTCCTCGGCCTCGCTCCAGCAGCGGTAGACCGTGCCGGGCGCCTCGCGTCCGGCACGTCCGGCCCGCTGCGCGGCGCCCGCCTGGGACACCCGTACGGTCGTGAGCGCGCTCAGCCCCCGCGCGTGGTCGGTACGGGGCTCCCGCGCCAGCCCCGCGTCCACGACGATCCGTACCCCGGGAACGGTCAGACTCGACTCGGCGACGGCGGTGGCCAGCACGATCCGGCGGCGGGCCGGGGAGCCCGGGGAATCCGGGGAACCGGCCAGGACCGCGTCCTGCACCGCCGCCGGTGCCCGCCCGTGCACCTGAAGTACCTCCGCGCCCAGCTCCCCCAACTGCCCCGCGACCCGGCCGATCTCCCCCACACCCGGCAGGAAGCAGAGCAGATCGCCGTCCCGCTCGGCCAGGGCCCGCCGTACCACCGAGGCCACATGCGTCAGCAGCGCCGGATCGACCCGCATCCCGTGCGGCGGTCTCACCGGCGACCCCGGCGGCGCCCACACCACCTCCACCGGATACGACACGTCCCGCGCGGTGACCACCGGCGCGTCCCCCAGCAGCCGCGCCCACCCGGCCGCGTCCGTCGTCGCCGAGGCCGCCACCAGCCGCAGTCCGGGCCGGAGGGCGGCCCGTACGTCCAGCAGGAACGCCGCCACCGTGTCCGCGTCGAGATGCCGTTCATGGCACTCGTCGAGGATCACCGCGTCGACCCCCGCCAGCTCCGGGTCCCGCTGGAGCCGCTGGAGGAGGACCCCGGTGGTCACCACTTCCACCACCGTCGCGCGCCCTACCGCACGCTCCCCGCGCACGGTGAAGCCCACGCGCTCCCCGGCCCGTTCCCCGAGCAGCCAGGCCATCCGGCGGGCCGCCGCGCGCGCCGCGATCCGCCGTGGCTCGGCGACGACCACCCGTCGTACGGGACCGTCGCCGAGCAGCCCGGCCAGCGCCAGCGGCACGAGCGTCGTCTTACCGGTGCCCGGGGGCGCGCACAGCACCGCGCAGCCGTGGCCGTCGAGTGCCCGTTCCAGCGCGGGAAGGGCGGTGTGTACGGGCAGGCTGCCGAGGAGGTCGTCGCGGATCACCCGCTCAGTGTCGTACGGAAACGGCCCCGCGGTGCGGCGGGTGCCGTGCCGGGACCGCGGCCCGGTCCCGTAGGCCTCGGTCCTATGTCTTCAGTCCCGTTCGCAGACGAAGATCGCCGTCCCCGGGATCAGACTCCCGCGCAGCGGGGACCAGCCGCCCCACTCCTGGGTGTTCCAGGCCGGCCACTCCGGCTCCACCAGATCGACCAGCCGGAAGCCGCCCGCCACCACGTCCCGTACCCGGTCGCCGAGCGTGCGGTGGTGCTCCACATAGACCGCGTGCCCCCGCTCGTCCTGCTCCACATAGGGCGTGCGGTCGAAGTACGAGGCCGACACCGACAGGCCCTCGGGCCCCGGCTCGTCGGGGAACGCCCAGCGGATCGGGTGCGTGACGGAGAAGACCCACCGCCCGCCCGGCCGCAGGACACGCCGTATCTCGTGGAAGACCCTCACCGGATCGGCGACGAAGGGCATCGCGCCATAGGCGGAGCAGGCCAGGTCGAAGGAGCCGTCCCGGAAGGGCAGCGTCCCCGCGTCGGCCTGCACCAGCGGGAACGTCAGGGAACGGCCGTCGGCGATACGCAGCGCGTGCTGGAGCTGCCGGTGCGAGAGATCCAGCGCCACCGGGCGCGCGCCCTGCCCCGCCAGCCAGCGCGAACACTGGGCGGCTCCCGCGCCGATCTCCAGGACGTCCAGTCCCCGCAGGGACTCCGGCGGGCCCAGCAGTCCGGCCTCCACCTCGTCCAGGCCCTCGGGGCCCCAGACGAAACGGTCGTCGCCGAGGAAGGTGCCGTGCTCGGTCTGGTAGTCGTCCGCGTTCCGGTCCCACCAGCCGCGGTTGGCCCGGCTGCTCTCCGTGGGGCCGCTGTCGCGGCGGGTCGCCTCGGGATCCCGCGTCGCCTGCTGGTCCGGCGTCGCCTCGGGTTCCGGTGCCGCTTCGGGCTCATGCTCTTGGATCATCGTGTCCGTCGTCGTAGTGTGCTGGAAGGAGCGGTGATGGGCGGCCTCGGACGGGTGTTCTGGCCTCATCAAACGCGAATTGTGCCGGGTATGAGAGGTTCCGCCCCGGGTGTGCGCCTTCGCGCATTGACCGTGCCCGGCTGCCCCCGTATGCTAAAGGTTGCGCTGCGGGCCTGCGCGCCTCAGACGTAGCAGCCGCGCTCGCACTTGTATGAAAGTCTCCTCGGTTGTCGAGGCGCTCACCCTTTGTCCGGGGGCGGCGCTTCCTTGGCTGTCCGGCTTGTACAGGGGCGATACGGGTTCACGGCGTGGCAGTACCTACGACTCACTGTCCGTACCGGAGCCCTTTCCCACATGACGAGCAGCACCGAGACCACCGCCACCACCCCGCAGGTTGCGGTCAACGACATCGGTAACGAGGAAGCCTTCCTCGCCGCGATCGACGAGACGATCAAGTACTTCAACGACGGCGACATCGTCGACGGCGTCATCGTGAAGGTCGACCGGGACGAGGTCCTGCTCGACATCGGTTACAAGACCGAAGGCGTCATTCCCTCCCGCGAACTTTCGATCAAGCACGACGTCGACCCCAACGAGGTCGTCGCCGTGGGCGATGAGATCGAGGCCCTGGTTCTCCAGAAGGAGGACAAGGAAGGCCGTCTCATCCTGTCCAAGAAGCGTGCTCAGTACGAGCGCGCCTGGGGCACGATCGAGAAGATCAAGGAAGAGGACGGCATCGTCACCGGTACGGTCATCGAGGTGGTCAAGGGTGGTCTCATCCTCGACATCGGCCTCCGTGGCTTCCTGCCGGCCTCCCTCGTCGAGATGCGCCGCGTCCGCGACCTCCAGCCCTATGTGGGCAAGGAGCTCGAGGCCAAGATCATCGAGCTGGACAAGAACCGCAACAATGTGGTCCTGTCCCGCCGTGCCTGGCTGGAGCAGACCCAGAGCGAGGTCCGTCAGACCTTCCTCACGACCCTCCAGAAGGGCCAGGTCCGCTCCGGCGTCGTCTCCTCGATCGTCAACTTCGGTGCGTTCGTGGACCTCGGCGGGGTCGACGGTCTGGTGCACGTCTCCGAGCTGTCCTGGAAGCACATCGACCACCCCTCCGAGGTTGTCGAGGTCGGTCAGGAAGTCACCGTCGAGGTTCTCGACGTGGACATGGACCGCGAGCGTGTCTCCCTCTCGCTCAAGGCGACGCAGGAAGACCCGTGGCAGCAGTTCGCCCGGACCCACCAGATCGGTCAGGTCGTCCCGGGTAAGGTCACCAAGCTCGTTCCGTTCGGTGCGTTCGTCCGCGTCGACGAGGGCATCGAGGGTCTGGTGCACATCTCCGAGCTGGCCGAGCGCCACGTGGAGATCCCGGAGCAGGTCGTCCAGGTCAACGACGAGATCTTCGTCAAGGTCATTGACATCGACCTGGAGCGCCGCCGCATCAGCCTCTCGCTGAAGCAGGCCAACGAGTCCTTCGGCAGCGACCCGGCCTCGGTCGAGTTCGACCCGACGCTCTACGGCATGGCCGCGTCCTACGACGACCAGGGCAACTACATCTACCCCGAGGGCTTCGACCCCGAGACCAACGACTGGCTCGAGGGCTTCGAGACCCAGCGCGAGGCGTGGGAAGGCCAGTACGCCGAGGCGCAGACGCGCTTCGAGCAGCACCAGGCCCAGGTCATCAAGTCCCGCGAGGCCGACGAGGCCGCCGCTGCCGAGGGTGCTGCCGCTCCCGCCGGCGGTGGCAGTGCTCCTGTCGCCTCGGGTGGCTCGTACTCCTCGGAGTCCGCGGACAACTCCGGCGCCCTGGCGTCGGACGAGGCCCTGGCGGCCCTGCGCGAGAAGCTGGCGGGCGGCCAGAGCTGACGCTCCGGTCTCCGGTTCGGCTGCTCCCGCCTCCGGCTCCGGTCGGTAGCGTGAGTATCCGGTAGCTGAATGTGGTAAGGCCCGCTCCCCTCGGGGGGCGGGCCTTACGCGTGTCCGGGGCCGGACGGGGGCCGGACGGGAGCCGGACGAGGTCAGGGGGTGACCGAGATATTGGTCAGGCCCTTGCCGCCGGTCACGGTGTTGCTGCTGTAGACGGTCGTGCGGCAGCTCGAATCGCTGTTGGTGACATTGACGGCGAGCTGGTTGGCGCCGGCCGAGCCGCGGAGGTCCGACTTGTTGGAGCGGAAGACGGTGCCGCAGCCCCAGCCGCTCTGCTGGGTGTGGGTCTCGTAGCCGTTGTTGGTGGTGTTCTTGCCGGTGTTGCCCTCGACGAGGACGTTGTTGCCCTTTACATCGACCCAGGAGTCGTCGTAGTTGGCGCCGGTGAGGCCGTTGCCGTCGAAGGTGTTGCCGATGACACGCGCGCCGGTGGTGCCTTCCTTGATGTCGACGTTTTCGCCGCCGACGTCGGGGCCGATGATGTTGTTGAGTATCTGCGCGTTGTCGCTGCGGTCGGAGAGTGAGTTGGCGGTGCCGACATACACACCCTCACCCATGCCCCGGCCGTCGTTGCCGGTGTCGTAGATCCGCGAGTTCCTGAGGATGCCGTTGCTGCTGGACTGACGGAAGTGCACGCCCTCCATGTCCAGGTTGTGCACGGTCACGGAGTCGATCACGACGCCGTTGGCCGCGTCCGCGACGATGCCCTTCTGGGCGTCGGTGAGGGTGATGCCCTTGACGGTCCAGTACGCCGCGCCGTTGAGATGGAGGGCGTAGCCCCCGCCTCCGGTGGTGAGGACCGCGCCGGACGAACCGGTCAGCGTGATCCGCGATCCGGAGGTGCCGGGCGTGGTCGCCTTGAAGTTGCCCTTGTACGTGCCGTTGGCGAGCTGGATGGTGTCGCCGGGGCGGGCCGCGGTGAGGGCCGCCTTGAGTTCGGCCGCGGTGGTCACCTGTATGACCGCGGCGGTTCCGGCGGCTCCGGCCGGCGAGGCGAGCAGGGACAGCCCTCCGGTGGCGAGCAGTCCGGCCAGCAGGGCGGGGACCAGGGCGGGGAACGGTGTTCGGGTGCGCATGTGGGGTGCCTTCCCGTTGAGTCCGAGTGGTGCCGAGGCAGGCCAGTCACTCCCGTAGCGTACTTATACGTGAACGCTGGCCGGGTTTCTGAACTCTTGCTGTTCCGTGACGGTAGGGACGCGCTCTGGGCGTGTCAAGGTCCAGACCAATATCCAGGTCCAGACCAATAGAAGTGTGCACGGAAGTGCCCGCGGCTCCGCCGGTGGGGTGCTGAGTGAGGTGGTGAGCGGAGGGCAACGCGTGGGATACACACGCATCTGACGAGCCGTAACAAGCCGTTGCCAGGATCCCGGCACATCTGAACAGCCGGAAGGGGTAACGGACATGAGTCACGCGCCGAACACCATGACGGGCACGGGCACCACCCGCCGCGGATTTCTGCGGCAGGTGGGCATCTCCGGGGGAGCGGGGGCGATGCTCGCCACCATGGGGGCCCTGGGTCTCGCCCCCACCGCCGAGGCCGCGAGCCGCGAACCCGTCTTCCGCGCGCCCCGGAAGAGCGACTTCACCCTCACGGGCCGGGGCGCGGCCGGAGTCGTCATCGTCGGCGGCGGCATAGCCGGGCTGACCGCCGCCTATGAACTGGGCAAAGCGGGATACGACTGTACGGTCCTGGAGGCCCGGGACCGCACCGGCGGGCGCAACTTCACCGTGCGCGGCGGGGATTCGAACCTCGATCTGTACGGCAACCGCCAGACGGCGCGGTTCAGCGACGGCCAGTATCTGAACGCGGGACCCGCCCGTATCCCGCAGTGGATGGTCACCATGGACTACTGCCGTGAACTGGGCGTTCCCGTCGAGGTGTTCACCAACTCCAACGCCAACGCGTACATCTACAACGAGAAGGCGGGCATGACCGCCCCCGTGCGCTTTCGCACCGCCAAGGCGGACATGTACGGCTATGTCTCCGAACTGCTCGCCAAGGCGGCCGGAAAGGGCGCGCTGGACGGGGAGATCACCGCCGAGGACCAGGAGCGGCTGCTCGAATTCCTCAGAAGCTTCGGGGACATCGGTTCCCGGCTCACCTACACCGGCAGCGAGCGCCGCGGCTACAGCGTGGACCCGGGGGCGGCCGGAACCCCGGGCGTCGAACTGGGCCCGGTGCCCTCGGCGTCCGAGGTCTTCTCCAGCGGGGTCGGGCGCTACTTCTCGTTCGAATTCGGCTACGACCAGGCGATGCTGATGTTCCAGCCCGTCGGCGGTATGGACCGGATACCGGCGGCACTGACCCGGGCGATAGGCGGGCACCGGATCAGAACCGGCGCGGCCGTGGAGAAGATCACGGACACGGCGCACGGCGTGACCGTCACCTACCGTGCGGACGGGCGTGTCCGCACCATCCACGCGGACTACTGCGTCGCCGCGCTGCCGCCCAACATCCTCGCCAAGACCGCGCACAATCTCGGTCCCGCCGTACAGACGGCCCTGGAGGCCTGCCGGCCGTCGTCGGCCGGCAAGATCGGGCTCGAATACCGCAGCCGCTGGTGGGAGAGCGATCACCGGATCTACGGCGGCATCACGGAGACCGATCTCGATCTGGCCCATATCTGGTATCCGTCCTACGGGCATCACGGCCGGCGCGGTCTGATCGTCGGGTACTACAACACGGGCGCGTCGGCCGACTCGTACGCCCAGCTCACACCGCGCGAGCGCGAGGCGCGCGCCGTGGCGCAGGGCGTGAAGATCCATGGCGAGAAGTACCGCAGCGAACTCGCCTCGTCCTTCTCCCACCACTGGCGGCAGACCCCCTATCTGGAGGCGTCCTGGCACTCCCTGTCCGGCGGGCCCGACGCGCCCGTCTTCGACCCGCTCAACAAGCCCACCGGGCATGTCTACTTCGCCGGCGACCATCTCTCGTACGCCGACGCCTGGCAGCACGGTGCCTTCACCTCCGCCCGCAAGACGGTCACGGCGCTGCACGCACGCGTTCTCGCCTGACACCGGACGCCTGACACCGGACGCCTGACGCAGGACGGCTGACTCCTGACGTCCGGGGGCCGGCTCCGGACCTCCCCGGAGCCGGCCCCCGGCGCCGGGGGCGCGTTCGGGGCGCCGTCGGAGGACGGGGCGCGAGCGGATGATCCGGGGGCGCGCTTCATGACCGCGGGTTTGTGACATGGGGCGTGGGGAATGCCTGCGCCCCATGACGTGTTCTTCGTTACGAACACGAGGAGGAGCGGTAATCGTGCTTGATCCGCAGGGTTTGTACGAATGGGAGCCCAAGGGCCTGGCCGTCGTCGATGTGGCGCTGGCACAGGAGTCGGCGGGCCTGGTCATGCTGTACCACTTCGACGGCTATATCGACGCGGGTGAGACCGGCGACCAGATCGTCGAGAACCTGCTGGAGTCGCTGCCGCACCAGGTGGTGGCCCGATTCGACCACGACAGGCTGGTCGACTACCGCGCCCGGCGTCCGCTGCTGACCTTCCGGCGCGACCGCTGGACGGCCTTTGAGACGCCGACGCTCGACGTACGGCTCGTACAGGACGCGACCGGTGCGCCGTTCCTGCTGCTCTCCGGGCCCGAGCCCGATGTGGAGTGGGAGCGTTTCGCGCTCGCCGTACAGCAGATCGTGGACCGCCTCGGCGTGCGTCTGTCCGTCAACTTCCACGGGATCCCGATGGGCGTTCCGCACACCCGCCCCGTCGGTATCACCCCGCACGGCAACCGCACCGACCTCATGCCGGGGCATCGCAACGCCTTCGACGAGGCCCAGGTGCCCGGCAGCGCCGAGTCGCTCGTCGAGTACCGGCTGATGGAGTCCGACCACGATGTCCTCGGTGTCGCGGCGCACGTACCGCACTATGTGGCCAGGTCCTCGTACCCCGACGCGGCGCTGACCGCGCTGGAGGCGATCACCGCGGCGACCGGGCTGGTGCTGCCGAGCATCGCGCACTCCCTCCGTACGGAGGCGCAGCGCACCCAGACCGAGATCGAGCGGCAGCTCGGCGAGGGCGACGAGGAACTCGTCTCGATGGTCCAGGGACTTGAGCACCAGTACGACGCCATCGCGGGCGCCGAGACCCGCGGCAATCTGGTCGCCGAGCCGGCGGAGCTGCCGTCCGCCGACGAGATCGGCCGGGAATTCGAGAAGTTCCTCGCGGAGCGGGAGGGCGAGGGCGGCGGAGCCTGACCGTCCTGACGAGTTCCGTGGGCGGGGTCGCCCGCCCGTCCTGGCGATTTCCGCGCTTCCGCTCGTGAGTGTTCACGGCCGTACGGTGTCCAGCAGCCGCTGGAGCCGTGCGGCCGCTCGGTGTACCGGCGGACGGGACCGTGACGACACGCCCTAGGCTGAGCGCATGCTGAGATTGGGACTCACGGGTGGGATCGGCGCGGGCAAGAGCGAAGTCTCCCGTCTGCTGACCGGTTACGGAGCGGTGGTGATCGATTCCGACCGGATCGCACGCGAGGTCGTAGAGCCGGGGACGCCGGGTCTGGCGGCGGTGGTCGCGGAGTTCGGTCCCGAGGTGCTCACCGCGGACGGGCGTCTGGACCGCCCCGGCCTCGGCGCGATCGTCTTCGCCGACCAGGACCGTCTGCGCGCGCTGAACGCGATCGTTCATCCGCTGGTCCGTGCCCGCTCGGCGGAACTGGAGAGCGAGGCCGGGCCGGACGCGATCGTGGTGCACGATGTGCCTCTGCTGGTCGAGAACGGCATGGCCGGGCTCTTCGACCTGGTCGTCGTGGTCGACGCCTCGCCGGAGACACAGCTCGACCGGCTCGTACGGCAGCGGGGGATGGCGGAGTCCGAGGCGCGCGACCGGATGGCCGCGCAGGCGACCCGTGAGGAGCGCCGCGCGGTCGCGGATGTCGTCATCGACAACGACGGACCGCTGGAACGGCTGGAACCGCGGGTTCGCGAGGTGTGGAAGGAACTGACCGAGCGCGCGGCGGCCGACCGCTGACCGACGCGACGGGGTGCCGAACAGCGACCGACGCGCTGGCGTTGAAAGCGCGCAGCCAGGAGCAGCCAGGAAAGGATGCGAACCGTGCCCGAGAGCCCGGAGACCCACATCATCGACTATCGCGCGGCCGAGCAACTCCTGGCCGCACGGGATCCACGGGGAGCCGTGAAGCTGCTCGACTCGGTGATCGCCGCCCACCCGGAGAACACGGCGGCCCGGCTGCTGCGCGCCCGCGCGTTCTTCGCGGCGGCGCAGCTGCGCCCTGCCGAACTCGAATTCGAGCTGGTGCTGGAGCGTGAGCCGGACAACGCGTTCGCGCACTTCGCGCTGGCCCGGACGTTCCAGCGCTCGGGCCGGCCCGAGCCGGCGAAACGGCACTTCCGGCTGGCGGCGGCGCTCGATCCCAAGCCGGAGTATGTGAAGGCCGCGCAGTTCGATTCCGACAGCCGTGGCGGCGCCGAGGGGGACATGCCGTCGTCGGACGGCTGACTCGTACGGGGCCGCACCGCACCGCACCGGGCCGTAGCCATCAGCCCGCGCGGCGCCGATCTGGCCGTTCGCGGCAGGCGGTCACCGGTGGGTCACGGGTGGGTCATGGTCTGTGCCGCCCGTACCAGCCGTGTCCCGGGCCGTCGTCATGCCGGCCCTTGTCGGGAACCCGGTGCCGGGCGCGGCCGCCGTCGGGACCGTAGTCCCCGGGCCGGCGCTCGCGCTCGTGGTCGGGCTCGTACGGAGGGATGTCCCTCCCGGGCTGGTAGTGCGGCCCCTGCCGGATGTGGCGCACCACCAGGACCAGGTCCGTGGCGACGATCACGAAGAGCACCCCGCACGCGACGGCCCATCCCGTCCGCCCGGCGACCGCGAGAAGGCTGGTCCCGAGGGCGGTCCAGATCAGGCCCCATATGCTCAGCCAGAGCCGCATACGCAGCGGACTGCGCGCGGTGGTCGGTTCACTTCCGGTGCGCATGGCTCTCGCACCTCCCACCCCGTGTGTACCCGCGGACGCGGACTCCGACCCGGCCCGGGGGCGGGCGATGTCGAAGATGTCTTGTCCTCGCCAGGGGGCGAAACCGGGGGAACCGGCGCGGGGGGCCGCTCGTTCCGGGGGCATGAGCTTATCGATGGGGCAGGGACAACCGCGTCAGGGATATCGCCAGGGACATCAGGGCACCGGCCCGGGGGCCATCACTCCGGACGGGTGCGCCGTCGATCTGTACTCCCGTCTCTCCGCCCGCACCGAGCCCGAGGTGATCGCGGCAGCCGTGCCCGCGGGCGCCTCGGTGCTGGAACTGGGCTGTGGAGCGGGCCGGGTGACCCATCCGCTGCTGGAGCGCGGCTTCGCCGTCACGGCCGTGGACGAGTCCGCCGAGATGCTGGAGCGCATACGTGGCGCCCGTACGGTACAGAGCCCGATCGAGTCGCTGGAGCTGGACGAGACATTCGATGTGGTGATGCTCGCGTCGTATCTGGTGCACGTGGGTGAGCACCGCGTACGGGACGGTCTGCTGCGCACCTGCCGCAGACATGTCGCCGACGACGGCTGCGTACTGATCCAGCGCGAGGGGCTCGACTGGCACACCGTGGTCCCCAGGGAGCGGGTGGATCCGGCCGGTTGCACGGTACGGATCGTGTCCTCCGACCCCGTCGGGGACGGAGTGAACTCCGTACTCGCCGAGTATGTCTTCCCGGACGTCCGCTGGACGCAGACGTTCCGGTCGCGCCCGCTGACGAAGGAGGCCTTCGAGGGATATCTCGACGCGGCGGGACTGGTGGTCGACAGCTATCTGACGGACGACGGGACATGGGTGCGGGCCGTGCCCAGGTAGCCCCTCGACCAGCCCGGTCAGTGGACGATCGTGTAGCTGTGCCAGGGGCCGGAGCCGGGGGCGATCACATCCGACAGTGTGGTGGCGATATACGTCGTGTGATCACCGGTGCAGTTCGCCGACCGGTACATCATGAGATCGACGAGCGTACGGTTCGTGAGCTCGACCGCTCCGGGGGATGTCAGCCGGTGGCAGCCCCTGACCAGGGGGTTGGACACCTGGACCTCGTGGTGCTGTTCCGTCTTGTAGGCGATGGTGCCCCTTGCGTTCTGGCCGAGGCCGGAGCAGCCCGCGAGGAAGACGGACAGGAACAGTGCCCCGGCGGCGGTGCCGAGGCGGCGCCGGTGATCTGTCACGGACATGGGCGGTCCTGGTCGGCTCGTCGGTGGTCGGCTCGGAGAAGCCCGGTGCTGGTCACACTGCCGGATCCGGCGTCCCACGGCACGAGGTGCGCGGCCGGCCGGGGTAGCGGCCGCGCTGTGGTGTCCCGCTACTGGCCGCCTGCCCGCCTTGGCTCCCCGCCCGCGCTACTGGCTACTGGCTACTGGCTTGCGCTACTGGCCCGTAGAACCCTGTACCCGCTTCTCGACCGCCGGGTCATACAGGGCATACCGTGGGTATTAGCACCTCGCTCCGGCGTCAGGGGGACCCGTCATGGTCCAGGAACTGGTTGTAGCGGTCATAGCGGCGATATGTGCCCTCGGGTTGTACGGGATATCCGCCGCGCGGGTCATCAAGCAGTACGAGCGAGGCGTGGTCCTGCGGCTCGGCCAGCTCCGCGAGGGTGTGCGAGGGCCCGGATTCACGATGATCGTCCCGTTTGTGGACAGGCTGCACAAAGTCAATATGCAGATCGTGACGATGCCCGTGCCCGCACAGGACGGCATCACACGGGACAACGTCACCGTCCGCGTGGACGCGGTGATCTACTTCAAGGTCGTGGACGCGGCCGACGCGGTGATCCGGGTCGAGGACTACCGGTTCGCGGTCTCACAGATGGCGCAGACATCGCTGCGGTCGATCATCGGAAAGAGCGATCTGGACGATCTGCTGTCCAATCGCGAAAGGCTGAACCAGGGTCTGGAACTGATGATCGACAGCCCGGCGATCGGCTGGGGCGTACAGATCGACCGGGTTGAGATCAAGGATGTGTCCCTCCCGGAGACGATGAAGCGGTCGATGGCGCGCCAGGCGGAGGCGGACCGTGAGCGCCGCGCGCGGGTGATCAACGCGGACGCGGAGCTACAGGCGTCGAAGAAGCTCGCGGAAGCGGCCAAGCAGATGTCCGAACAGCCCGCCGCGCTCCAGCTGCGGCTGCTCCAGACCGTGGTGGCGGTCGCCGCCGAGAAGAACTCGACACTTGTGCTGCCCTTCCCGGTCGAGCTGCTGCGTTTCCTTGAGCGGGCCACGCCGGCCGAGGCGGCGCAGGCCGTGAGGGCCGTCTCGGGGGCCCCGGTGCCGTCCGCGGTTCCGTCCGCTTCGGGAGGAGCGCGGACGGAACCGCGGACCTCGTCCGAGGCCGCGGAGCGCTCCGAGGCGTCCGAGGCGCTGGCCCCGGCGACACCGCTCGGTGAGGCCCCCGTAGGCGAGGCCCCCGTAGGTGAGGCCGCGATGGGCGAGGCGGCGATCGATGAGGACGCGATCGATGAGGCGCCGCCGCCCCGGGCCGCGCCGCGTCAGAAGCCCGTGCCGACCCAGCCGCGCGTCTGATTCGCTACCCCGCTGAGCTGCGAAAACGCCGTTCTTGGACCCGTTGTCAGACCCCCCGCCTAGACTCGCAGAGGTAATCGGATCTTGCGCGGGAAGGAGTCGGCGGCTGTGGCGCAATTCGTTCATTCCTCGGCGGAACCGGCCATGCCTTCCGTCCTGTCCACGACCATGACCGCCGGGCTCACGCGCTGTGCGGCCGTTTTCCTGCCCGCGGGACTGCCGCGCGAGGGGCGGGTGGCCTTCTGGGCTCCGGAGGGCGCACTGCCCGTCGCGGCGGAGCACGACGGTCCGACGGACAGCACGACGGTGGACAGCACGACGGTGGACGGCGCGGAGGAGCTGACCGTCGTACGGAGTCATGGGGACGGAGCCGTCCGCGCGAGCTCCGTTCCCGCCGTGCTGCTGCCCGTCGTGGACGCCGTTCCGCTGCTCGTCCGCGCCCGGCGCGACAAGGCGGCACATCCGGCAGCCGCCTGCTGGGGCGCCGCCGCGCTCCACGCGCTCCAGCTCGCCGCGCGCGGCAGACTGCTGCCCGGTCTCACCGCGTCCGACCACGACGCCTGGCGGGCGGGCCCGCTCGACGCCGACGACATCGCGCAGTTGCGGGCCATCGCGGCGGCCATGCCCCCCGAGGCGCACGCCGTACCGCTTCCGGGGCCGGGTCCGCTGCGACTGCCCGATCCGGAAGCCCTGGTGCGGGCGTTCCTCGACGCCGTGGCCGACTCCCTGCCCCGTACCCCGGCCGCGGCGTTCGCGGCGGGAGCGCCGTTCGCGGCCCGAGCGGCCCAGCACCTGCCGAGCGCCCGCACCTGGGCGGCGGAGGCGGCGGCCGGTATGGACGCGGGGGTGCGGGTCTCGCTGCGGCTGGATCTTTCCGCGTTCGACCTGTTCGATCAGGAGGGCGCCGGCGCGGACACCGGGACGGACCCGGGCTCCGGCACGGACATGGGCACGCGCACGGGTTCCGATTCGGATGCCCCTGCCGGCGCCGGGCAGGACGATGTCGTACGGCGGGCGGGGACCGCACTCGTCCAGGTCCACAGCCTGGCCGACCCGACCCTGGTCATCGACGCGGCCGGACTCTGGGCGGGCGCGGGCGACGAGAGCTTCGGTCCGCGCGCCAGGATCGACGCGATGCTCGCCCTCCGCCGTGCCGCGCGCGTATGGACCCCCCTCGCCCGGCTGCTGGAGCGCGATGTCCCGGACGCGCTGGCAGTCTCCGAGGACGAGCTGTACGACCTGCTCGGCCCCGGGGCCGCCCGTCTCGCGGCGGCGGGCGTCGCCCTCCACTGGCCAAGGGAGCTGGCCCGTACGCTCACGGCAGCCGCGGTCGTGCGCCCCGCGCCCGGTTCGGCCACGGACGGCACACCGTTCTTCGACAGTGAGGAACTGCTCAAGTTCAACTGGCAGTTGGCGCTCAACGGCGATCCGCTCACCGAGGCGGAGATGGACGCGCTCGCCGAGTCGCACCGCCCGATCGTGCGGCTGCGGGACCAGTGGGTGGTGGTCGACCCCGCGCTCGTCCGCAAGGCGCGCAAACGGGAGCTGGGCCTGCTGGAGCCGGTCGACGCGCTCGCCGTCGCCCTCACCGGTACCGCCGAGGTGGACGGCGAGACGGTGGACGCCGTGCCGACGGGCGCGCTGGCGGCCCTGCGCGACCGGCTCACCGGAGACCATGGCACCGTTCCCCAGCCACCGGCCCTCGCCGCCACGCTCCGCGACTACCAGCTACGCGGTCTCGCCTGGCTGGACCTGATGACCTCGCTCGGCCTCGGCGGCTGCCTGGCGGACGACATGGGTCTCGGCAAGACGGTCACCGTCATCGCGCTGCATCTCCACCGGGCCCGTACGGCTCCCACGCTGGTCGTCTGCCCCGCCTCACTCCTCGGCAACTGGCAGCGCGAGATCACCCGCTTCGCGCCCGGGGTTCCGGTGCACCGCTTCCACGGCGCGGGGCGCACCCTGGACGATGTGGCGGGCGGCTTCGTACTCACCACCTACGGCACGATGCGCGGCAGTGCCGACGCACTGGCCGCGCACACCTGGGGGATGGTCGTCGCCGACGAGGCCCAGCATGTCAAGAACCCCTTCTCGTCCACCGCCAAGGCGCTCCGTACGATTCCGTCGCCCGCCAGGGTCGCGCTGACCGGCACCCCCGTCGAGAACAATCTCTCCGAGCTGTGGGCGCTGCTCGACTGGACCACTCCCGGTCTGCTCGGCCCGCTCAAGGCGTTCCGGTCGCGCCACGCCAGAATCGTCGAGAACGCGGAGAACGCGAAGAGCGCCGGCGTCAAGGACGTGGAGAACGCGGACGCGGTGGAGCGTCTGTCCCGGCTCGTACGGCCCTTCCTGCTGCGCAGAAAGAAGTCCGACCCCGGCATCGTGCCCGAGCTGCCGCCCAAGACGGAGAGCGATCACCCCGTCGCCCTCACCCGGGAACAGGCCTCGCTCTACGAAGCGGTCGTCCGCGAGACGATGGCGGCCATCGAGGAGGCGGAGGGCATCGCACGCAGAGGTCTCGTGATGAAGCTGCTCACCGCGCTCAAACAGATCTGCAACCACCCCGCGCAGTATCTGAAGGAGGACGCGGCCCGGCTGACCGGCCGCTCCGGCAAGCTCGCTCTTCTCGACGAGCTGCTGGACACGATCCTCACGGAGGACGGCTCGGTGCTGGTCTTCACCCAGTACGTCTCGATGGCACGGCTGCTCTCCGCCCATCTCGCCTCCCGGGCCGTACCGTCCCAGCTTCTCCACGGCGGTACTCCCGTGGCGGAGCGCGAGCACATGGTGGACCGGTTCCAGTCCGGCGAGGTCCCGGTCTTCATCCTCTCGCTCAAGGCCGCGGGCACGGGGCTCAATCTCACCAGGGCCGGCCATGTCGTCCACTTCGACCGCTGGTGGAACCCGGCCGTGGAGGAGCAGGCTACGGACCGCGCGTACCGTATCGGCCAGACCCAGCCCGTCCAGGTCCACCGGCTGATCGCGGAGGGCACGGTCGAGGACCGGATCGCGGAGATGCTGATGTCCAAGCGGGCGCTGGCCGACGCGGTCCTCGGCTCGGGCGAGTCGGCCCTGACCGAGCTGACCGACCGTGAACTGGCCGATCTGGTGTCGCTGAGGAGGCTGCCATGACGGCTCCCCACGCCTCGGACCCTCCGTATGCCCCGGGCACCCGGCACACCCCGGACGCGTCGGACACCACCGGTGGCACGCGTACATCCAGGACCTCACGCGGCGGACGGGCCGGCGGCAAAGGCCGCGCGGCGCGTGCCCCGCGCCATGACGACCTGCGCCGTACGTTCCCGGCCCTGCCGCCCAGGCCCGGGGCCGCGCGCGACTTCGCCGCGACCTGGTGGGGGAACGCCTGGGTGGAGTCCATGGAGGACACCGCGCTGGACGCGGCACGTCTTCAGCGCGGCCGTGCCTACGCGGGCCGGGGCCTCGTCGACGCGATCACCGTCACCCCCGGGCGGGTCACGGCCTATGTGCACGGGACCAGGCCCCGGCCGTACCGTACGGAGATCCGGCTCCGGGTGCTCGACGAGGCCGACTGGGAGGAGCTCCTCGACGCCGCGGCGGCCCGCCCCGACCACATCGCGGCCCTCCTGGACAAGGAGATGCCCCATGCTCTCGCCGCGTCGGCCGACCTCCTGCCGTCGGCGGGCGATCTCACCCCCGACTGCTCCTGCCCGGACGACGGTTATCCGTGCAAGCACGCCGCCGCTCTCTGCTACCAGACCGCGAGGCTCCTCGACCAGGACCCCTTCGTCCTCTTTCTGATGCGCGGCCGCGGGGAGAGCGAAGTCCTCGCCGATCTGACCCGCCGCAACGCCACCCGTTCCGCCGCCGAGCGGACCTCGGCCGCACCGGCCATGCCCACGGTCCCGGCCGAAGCCGCCCTTCGCCCGCGGTCGCTCCCGGCGCTGCCGCCACCGTTCCCCGTGCCCGTGGTGCCCGGCCGGCCGCCGGTCTATCCGCAGGTGCCCGGCGCGCCCGATCCGCTGGCGCTCGATCTCCTCGCCACCGAGGCGGCGGTCCGCGCGCACACGTTCCTCACCACAGGGCTCGACCCGGTCGGTGCCCTCACCCCCTGGCAGGACGCGGTACGTCTGGCCGCCGCCCATCCCGGTTCCGGGCTCACCGCCTCCTCCCGCGCCCTCTACCGCGATCTGGCCGGGGCACTGGACCGTACCCCCACCGATCTGGCCCGCGCGGTGGCCGCCTGGCACCAGGGCGGCCTCGCGGGACTGGCCGTACTGGAAGAGCCCTGGGACCCGCCGGCGGGTCCGTTCGACCGGGCCCGGCCCGCTCTCGCCGCCGCCGACTTCCCGCACTTCCGGCCCTGGCGCAACCAGCTCTCCACCCCGTCCCTCCAACTACGCTTCGGCCGCGACGGCCTCTGGTACGGATACGAGTCGGACCGCGACCGCGAGGACTGGTGGCCGCGCGGCACCCCCGACACGGATCCGGTCGGCGCGCTGACCGCCCTGCTTGGCAGGTGACAGGTAGGCTCGGTTGTCCACGACGATCGGCGGCCGAAGGGGGCCTGGTGGAAGCCGAGTTGGTGACACTGGCGATGGCGGGCGCGTCGGCGCTCGTCCAGCAGATGACGACGGACGGCTGGACCCGGGCACGTGACCGGGTGGTCGGATTCCTCGCAGGCCGGGGCCAGGCGTCCCCGGAGTCGATCGAAGCCGAACTGGACACCGCGCGCGCCGAACTGACCGCGGCCGAGCGGGACGGCGACGAGCAGACGGCCGAGGACCTCCGCGTGGAATGGCGCAACCGGCTGCGCCGCACACTGCGCGCCGACCCCGAGGCCGCCGCCGAACTGCGCGCCCTCGTAGCCGAGTTGACCCCTACGCTCCCGGCCCAGCAGGCCCGGGACGTATACAACACGATCAGCGGGGGCCAGTACGGCACGGTCATCCAGATCGGCCTGAACGGCCAGGTGTACAACGGCGGACAGGGCTGAGGGGATGACCGGCGGGGGAAACACGTTCGGCGGCAACGCCAGCGCGCACTCGGTCGTCCAGGCGAGGCAGATCGACAGCTTCACCCAGCATGTCCACGTCGGCGCCGACGCTCCGCTCCCGGCTCCGGCTCCCGCTCCGGAGTGTCAACTTCCGGTGGAGGAGCAGCCGTTCGAGAACCGGGCTCCGGAGCGGGAACAGGTCGGACGGGAACTGGCCGCGCGCGGTCGGTCGGCCCGTCCCGTACGGCCGCTGACGGTCGTGCTCAGCGGGGTGAGCGGTATCGGCAAGACCGCGCTGGCCGTCCGGCTCGCCCATGAGCTCGAAGAGCACGGCCTGCTCTCCTTCTACGTCGATCTGGACGAGTGGCGCACGGCGGGGGCGATCGACCTCACGGCCGTACTGAGGCATCTGCTCGGCTGGCTGACGCCGGCGGAGAGCCAACTGCCCGAGGAGCGCCGGGCACTGGAGAACAGATACCGGGCCAGGACCCGGGACACGCGTCTGGCGCTCGTCCTGGACAACGTGTGGTCCGCCGACGAGATCACCACCCTGCTGCCGGTGTCGGCCGAGTCGGTGGTCCTGGTCGCGAGCCAGGAGCGGCTGTCCGCCCTGGAGTCGCGGGGTGCGCTCGGACTCGCGCTGGAGCCGCTGTCGTTCGAGCACGCCTCGGAGGTGCTCCGGCAGATCGTCGGAGGGCAGGCCTTCGGCGGGCAGACCGCAGGTGGTGTGAACCCCGGCGAGTCCTCGCGGGCCCTGGCCACGATCGCGCGGCTCTGCGCGGGATTTCCCATCGCCCTGCACACCGCGGGCAAGCTGCTCCGCGCCCATCCCACCAGACGGATGGAGCGGATCGTGGACGACCTCACCAAGGACCTCCACGAGAAGGGGCTGCCCGTGGTGGAAGCGGTGTGGAACGCGGCGTACGCCGCACTCGACCCGCCGGCGGCCCGGCTCTACCGGCTGATGCCGCACCACCCCGGTTACGACATCACGCTCGACGCCGCCGCGGCCCTGCTCGGAACGGGGCTCGACGACGGGGAGGACGGGTTCGACGGACTGACGAACGCGGGACTGCTGGCGCTCTCACCCCGTGCGGGCCGGAGGCGGGTGCACAGCCTGCTCCGTGCCCACGCCGTCCGCTGCGCCGGCCGGCACGGCGATCCGGCGGAGACCGAGGAGGGGCTGCGCCGGCTGCTCGTCTGGTACCGCAGACAGGCGGAGCGGGCCGACCGCGCTATCGGCGCGGACAGAATGCGTACGGCCGAACCGGTCCCGGAGCTTCCGTACGCTCCCGATGTGCCGTTCGCGAGCGCGGCGGAGGCCGGGGTCTGGCTCGACGCGGAGCGCAAGGCGCTGTACGGACTGGTCCGTATCGCGGGCGACCTGGGCGAGGACACGCATGCCTGGTCCCTCTGCGAGCCGCTGTGGAAGCACTACGAGGACCACGGCAATCACGAGGACGCGATTCGCGCGTTCGAGACCGGCCGGGACTGCGCACAGCGCGACGGTGCGGCCGAGGCGCTGATCCGGATGCGCTGCCAGCTCGCCCAGGCGCTCTGGAAGGCCGGCCGGGCGGAGGACGCGGATACGGAGACACGGCAGGCGGTGCTCTCGGCCGAGTCGGTCGTGCCGGGGGAGAAACCGCACGCCTCGGCTCTGGAGTTCCGGGGCAAGTATCTGGCGTGGCGTGGAGAGCCGGAGCAGGCCGTCGTCCACTTCCAGCGGTCGCGCGGTATCCATCTCACGATCGGGAACCCCTACGGCGTACTGCTCCAGACCTTTCTGGTCGGCCGCACGCTGCGTGCCGCGGGGCGACTGACCGAGGCCGAAGCGGAGCTGGAGGCCGCGCGCCGGATGGCGGCGGACCAGAACCGGTCGCGGGTGACCGGTCGTGCCGTTGCCGAACTGGCCCGTACCCATCGCGCACTGGGACGCACGGCACAGGCGGTCGCCGCGTACGAGGAGGCTCTGGCGCATGAGCGGGCGCGGGGGTCCGTCCATGACCAGATCGCGCTCCATGACGAACTCGCCCAGGTGACCGAGGAGTCGGGCGATCCGGAGGCCACCGAGAGGCACCGTGCCCGTGCTCGCGAACTGCGTGTTCGGATGGGCATGGAGGCGGAGCCCGAAGACTGAAGGCCTGATGGTGGCTGACGGGCTGACGGGCTGACGGAGATGACCGAGGGGCCGGCGGTCACAGCTCGGCGTGTGCGTCGGCCTCCGTTCCGTACGCCACCAGAGCCCGTACCGGGCGGCCGCCCACCACACACTCAAGGGTCGCGGGCAGAACGGGATCCGGGTTGGTGTCGAGCCAGCCGTGGACGGCGGAGAGCACGGCCGCGGGGTCGGGCCGTACCAGCGGTTCGCTTTGCGTCGTGTCGGCCCTGATGCTCACCGTCAGGAGAGCGGAGCCGTCGCGTCGCAGTACGCAGCGGTCATGGGCGAGGACGGCCGCGGCCGTCCGGCAGCCGCGGTACTCCGCCAGAACGCGCGCCGTCCAGCCGCCCGCGGTCCACACCGCGTCGGATCCGTACGGTTCCCGGACGGGCGTGGTGATGGACCGTGCCCGGCGGAGGATGAGCCCGGCGCTCTCCATCTCATGTGAGGTCGAGACGCTGTCCTCGGCGCTGATATGACCGCCGTGCGGACCGGTGTTCAGCGGATAGCGGGCCACGGAGACCGTGTTGCCGGACACATCCACGCGCGCCGCGAACGCCGTCGGCCGCTCCTGGCCGGTCCGGGGGACCGGCAGAGGGCGGACCGTGACCGGTCCGGGAGGCGGTTCGAGCCCGAGGAGCCGGTAACAGCGCGTGCGCAGCAGTTCCAGCGAGCGCCCCTGCTCGGCGAAGGCCGCGGCGGCGAGGGCGCTGGTGTCACCCGTACGGTGCGTGGCGACGGCGGCGTCGATCTGCGCGTCGAGCGGCTGGTCCGCCGTCAAACGCGGTACGCGCGCGAGGAGTTCGGCCATGGGGCTGGCCGGAAGCAGTTCCGTACCGCCCGCGTAACAGCCGATCAGGGGCCGGTCCAGGGCCGCGGGATAGAGCGCGGTGGATCCGTGGTCGGTCAGCACGCAGTCGGCGGCGGTGAGGAGAGTGGCCCACTCCTCGTACGGCCGCGCCAGTCGCAGCCCGGCGGCCAGCGCGGGCGCGAGCCACTGCCGCAGGGCGAATCCGCCCAGCCGGCTGTGGACATTGGGGTGCAGAACGAGGGCCGCCTGATACGAGTCGTACGGCAGCTCGGCGGTCAGCCGCCCCGGCAGCTCCGGCAGACGCTCGGCCAGTGACTCGGGTCCCCAGGTGGAGACGACGACCACCAGCCTCCGCCCACCTGTGCCCAGCGCGTCCCGGTACCGCTCCCGGCGGGTACGGGACGCGAGCATCCGGTCCAGCGTCGGATCCCCCACGACGGCCGCCCGCCCGGCAACCGCCGCGGACTGCTGGGCGAGCCGCGCCAGCTGGCCGGGGTGCGCGAGGGCGTGCAGCGAGGCCAGGGGCGTCCCGTCGCGCAGGAGCTGACGCGGATGCAGCCCGGAAGCGGAGTCGTCCGTGGACGAATGGGAAAGCCGCTTGTTGAACCCGGCGCCGTGCGGCAGCAGCACGAGCGGTCCCGGCAGCTCGTGGAGCGGCCCGTTGGGACTGGCAGCCACCACGAGATCATGCCCACCGTGTACGGCCTGCGCCCAGGGAACGGTCCGCGCGCCGGCGCCGTCGAGCGCGAGAAGCGCGTCCGTACTGAAGTCGGACCCGGGGACGAGGGTGAAGAGCGGCTGGACACGGTGGTCCCCGGCGAAGACGGGAAGGGTGTCGAGGAGACGATTCAGCGCGGTCGCGGACCGTACGGCGTACAGCACGGTCCGTCGGCTTCGTCGCCCGCTGCCCGCTGCCCGCTGCCCGCTGCCCGCTGCCCGCTGCCCGCTGCCCGCTGCCCGCTGCCCGCTGCCCGCTTCAGGATCTTTAATCCTACATTGCGTGGTGTTTCCGGGTATGCCGTTCTCCCGGATCTGCGCGGGTTGTTCCGGGTGGTGTGACGGCACGGCGAGAGATTACCGGGATACCGGGGTCCGGCCGGGCGGTGGCCGCGGGCGGGCGTGCGGTGTCCCCCAGCCTGTCGCGGCAAGGGGATCGCCCCGGGAGGGAACCCTTCGCCGCGACAGGCCTCATCCATGGGTCAGCTCCATGGGCCGGCTCCATGGGTGAGCGAGATCAAGACCGTGTGGAGGGTCAGGCCGTGTGGAGGGTCAGGCCGTAGCGGCCCAGGATTTCGTTGACCGGCTGGTACCAGGTCTCGCCGCCGCTGCTGCAGTTGCCCCAGCCGCCCGAGGTGACGCCCTGCGCCTGGTCGCCGCTGATGAAGGAGCCGCCCGAGTCGCCGCCCTCGGCGCAGACGCTCGTCTTGGTCATCTGGTGGACGGCGCCCTGGCTGTAGTTGACCGTCTCGTTCTTGGCCAGGACATTGCCGCAGCGCCAGTGGGTCGTGGAGCCGGAGCGGCAGATCGAGGCGCCGATGGGGGCCTCGTTGGAGCCGCGGACGAGCTGGTCGGAGACGCTGCCCCAGCCGAGGACCACGGGGACGGTCCACCAGCCGCTGCCGACGTTCACCCACGCGTAGTCGTTGTCGGGGAAGGACGATCCCTGGAAGTTGCCGATGTACGAGCCGTCCCAGCCGCTCACCCCGGCACCGGCCTGGCCGCAGTGGCCGGCCGTGACGAAGCCGCCGTAGACGGAGAAGCCGATGGAACAGCGGACGTTGCCCGTGTAGTACGGGTCACCGCCGACCGTGCCCGCGGCGAAGGTCTGCGGGGCCGTGGCGGTCTCCTCGACCGTGACGGGACCGGCCTGCCGGGCGCGGGCGAGGAAGCTCCGGACATCGTTGTCGTTCTTCTGGGCGGCGACGACGTTCACGACGACCTTGTTGGCCTTGGGATCGACGTGCCAGCTCGCGACACCGGCCGGCGCGGAGAGCGCGTCGATCTTCGCCTTCGCCGCGTCGAGCTGCTGTGCGCTGTGCTCGACCAGCCGGACGGTCGCGCCGGTCGCCCGTACCGCGTCGGCCTTCCCGGCGGTGGTGACGGCGACGGTCAGCGTGCCGCTGTCCGCGTTGAACCAGGAACCGCCGTACGCCGGTCCCGCCGCGCGCCGCGCCTTTCCGTCGACGGCCGTCGCGGTCTTCTCCGCCGCGAGACGCGCCTCGGCCTGGCCCTTCGTCAGGCCCAGGTCCTTCTGCATCGCGGAGAGCAGACCCGCGGAGGCCGGTGCTTCGGAGGTGGGGGAGGGGGCGGCCGTCGCGGGAACGAGGCCGGCGGTGGCCCAGGCTCCGATGACGAGGAGTGCGGACAGGCCGGTACGTATCACTGTCGTGCGTCTCAAGGGATTGGCCCTTCTGGTTGTTCCAGCATCGTGGGGGTGGAACGTGGAACAGCGGCCGACTGAGAGCGCTCTCAGGCCATGCCAGCGGGAGCGTATCCGAGGATCATGGACAGGTCCATGCCAATGGCCAACCCGGGCCGCCCCCTGCCCGGTTGGGGTTCTGGGCTGTCCGTTCGGGGTGGCGTCACGGCGGTCCCGGCGTCCGGTGGGTCCGCCCTGTCTCCCCGGATGCCCCGGCCTCTCGCTCCCCGGCCTCTCGCTCCCGGATGCCCCGGCCTCCCGGTGTCGTTTATTCGTTCGAACGGGGCTGGTCGGCCCTGCTAACTTCCCTGACGTGGCAACGAAACTCAATCAGATCATCGCGGTGGAGAAGGGCGTCAAGTCCAAGGCGCACCAGGACCTGACGGCGGCTCATCACGGCCTCCAGAAGCCGGCCCTGCTCGCCGGTATCTCCCGTACGTATCAGCCGAAGGACGAGGAGGGTGAGCAGCTCCCGCCCGAGTCCACCCGGGTCCAGGTCAAGGCCGAGGACGTGCTGCGCGAGACCGCGAAGACCCTGACGCGGCTGTTCGATGTGACCGCCACCAAGGACTGGGCGAACTGCACCGCGCGCGCCGACATCACCGTCGACGGACGGGTGCTGGTGGGCCAGGCGCCGGTGTCGTATCTGCTCTTCCTGGAGAAGCAGCTCACCGACCTCAACACCTTCGTACGCAAGCTGCCGGTGCTGGACGCCTCGGAGTCCTGGAGCCAGGACCCGTCGACGGACGCGTGGAAGACCGAGGCGGTACGGACCGTCCGTACGAAGAAGGTCCCGCGCAACCATGTGAAGGCCGAGGCGACCGAGAAGCACCCGGCGCAGGTCGAGGTGTACTACGAGGACATACCGGTCGGTTACTGGACCACGGTGAAATTCAGCGGCGCGCTGCCCGCCCGACGGGTGAACGAACTGCTCGACCGGGTCGAGAAGCTCCAGCAGGCCGTGAAGTTCGCCCGTGAGGAGGCGAACGGCGCGGATGTCACCGATCAGCCGGTAGGCGACGCGGTGTTCGGCTACCTGTTCGGGTAGCCTCATATTCTCCCCGGCTGCCCGCTTGTGCGGCCGGGGTGCGCGAGGAGCGCAAGCTGAAACTGAGGCTTGTCGTGACTGCGCGGTTCCAGTGGAGGTTCGAGTCCTCCCCGCGGCACATCCGCAGAAGGATGACGGGCCGCGGTAGCCCAATTGGCAGAGGCAGACCGCGATCAATCTCAGACTATTGCTCCAGACTCAGCATTGGCCGCCGATCGCCGGATCGATCGGGCCCAGGCCCTGGGACGTCGAAGTGCCGGTTCAAGTCCGGCCCGCGCAGCTCGATGCGCGGTGGTCCAATGGCAGGACGCGGCGACATGACGACTGACCTGGGTCCTCAAGTGTGCCGGCGTGCGACATGGGTGGCATCACAGGGCTCGGGGGCCGGCTACGCCCCCGGGTCCGCTCCTCCTCCCGCTCTTCCGAGTCCCCGCCCTGCTCTTCCGGGCCTTCGCTCTGCTTCTCCGGGCCTTCGCTCCGCCCTTCCGGTCGCCGCCGTCACTGGCGGTACCCGCTCAGAAAGCGGCCGATACGGCTGATCGCCGCGTCGAGGTCGTCGGCGTACGGCAGGGTCAGAATCCTGAAATGGTCCGTGCGCGGCCAGTTGAAGCCCGTCCCCTGGACGACCTGGATCTTCTCGCGCAGCAGCAGGTCCAGTACGAATCGCTCGTCGTCGTGGATCTTGTGCACCTTCGGGTCGAGCCGGGGAAAGGCGTACAGCGCGCCCTTCGGCTTGACGCAGGAGACCCCTGGAATCTCGTTCAGCTTCTCCCAGGCGCGGTTGCGCTGCTCATGGAGCCGGCCACCCGGAGCCGTCAGCTCCCGGATCGACTGCCGGCCGCCGAGCGCGGCCTGAATGGCGTACTGCGCGGGCGCGTTGGGGCACAGGCGCATCGACGCGAGCATCGTGAGCCCCTCCAGATAGCTGCGCGCGTGCTGCTTGGGTCCGCTGACGACGAGCCAGCCGGAACGGAAACCCGCCACCCGGTAGGTCTTCGAGAGCCCGCTGAAGGTGAGGACGACCAGATCGGGAGCGAGGGCCGCGGCGGTGTGGTGGACCGCGTCGTCATAGACGATCTGATCGTAGATCTCGTCCGCGAACACCATCAGCTGATGACGGCGGGCGAGATCCAGCATCCCCTCCACTATCTCCCGTGGATAGACCGCCCCCGTGGGATTGTTGGGGTTGATGATCACGACGGCCTTGGTGCGGTCGGTGATTTTCGCGGCCAGATCGTCGAGGTCCGGATACCAGTCCGCGGACTCGTCGCAGAGATAGTGCACCGGACGGCCGCCGGCGAGGGTCGTGACGGCGGTCCAGAGCGGGAAGTCGGGTGCGGGGATGAGGACTTCGTCGCCGTCCTCCAGCAGTGCCTGGACGGCCATCGAGACCAGCTCGGAGACTCCGTTCCCCAGGAAGATGTCGTCGACGGTGACATCAGGCAGACCCAGCGTCTGATACCGCTGGGCGACCGCACGGCGCGCGGAGAGTATGCCGCGCGAGTCCGTGTACCCATGTGCCTGGGGGAGCATCCGGATCATGTCCTGGAGGATCTCCTCCGGCGCCTCGAACCCGAAGAGCGCGGGATTGCCGGTGTTGAGGCGCAGGACGCTGTGGCCCGCCTCCTCCAGTGCGTCGGCGTGCTCGATCACCGGGCCGCGGATCTCGTAGCAGACCTCGCTCAGTTTGCTCGACTGCCGGAATTCCATGCGGTGGCCTCCCAGACCTTGTTGCGATACTTGGTTTTACCAAGCGCGAGCTTGGAAAGTCCAACAACATGTCTAGACTGCGCCACATGTCACGTCGCCGAAGTTACGACCAGTACTGCGCCGCCGCCCGTGCCCTCGACGCCGTGGGCGACCGCTGGACCCTGCTGATCGTCCGTGAACTCCTCGCGGGGCCCCGCCGTTACACCGATCTGCACGCCGATCTGCCCGGCGTCAGCACGGATGTGCTCGCGTCCCGGCTCAAGGACATGGAGCGCGACGAACTGGCCACGCGCCGCAGACTGCCGCCGCCGGCCGCCGCGTATGTGTATGAACTCACCGAGCGGGGGCGGGGGCTGCTGCCGGTCCTCGCGGCCCTGGCGGAGTGGGGCGCTCCGGCGCTGGAGGAGCGCAGGCCCACCGACGCCGTCCGGGCGCACTGGTTCGCCGTGCCGCTGCTGCCGGTGCTGGACGGTCTGCCGGGGCCCGGCGGCGCGGACGGGTACGGACATGAGGGCGTGGTGGAAGTCCGGCTGGACGAAGGGGCGTTCCATGTGCGGCTCGGCGCGGGCGACCCGGTGTACGGCGACGGCCCCGCGGAGAGCCCCGACGCCCGTCTCGTCCTCGACGCCGACACCTGCCGGGCGTTGAGCGGAGGCGAGCTGACGGTCGGGGACGGGGTGCGGGAGGGGCGTATCGAGGTGTCGGGGGAGGGGGCGCTGGCCAAGGTGTTGCGCGGGGAGTGACGGGGAGTAAGGAATGCCCGAAACATCGCATATCTCAATTTTGATGAGTTATTAACATCTTTCTCAATGTATTGAGAGAAAATGGAGTTCGATGACCATATCTGTCACCCGGTGTCATACTTGAGGGTGTCCGTGTCCCCTGGCGGTCCGAGGGTGAGATGAGTGGCCATGATTCGGCCGGACACCGAGCGCGAGGAAGAGTCCGTCCGATCGAATGTCTTCGTGGACGAGACGTCCACCGCGAGGGTCGCTGTCGACGCCCGGGGCACGGTGACGCAGTGGAATGAGGGAGCCCGCAGGCTGCTGGGGTATGCGCCCGCGGAGGTCGTGGGACGGCCCGTGGCCGGCCTGTTCGCCGCCGCGGAGACCGCCGAGTCGGCCGCGAGGGCGGCGGAGGAGGCGCGGCGGAGCCCGGAGACGCTGGGCAGATGGAGCGGTACGGTCACGCTGCTGCACCGGGACGGCGGGCAGGTCGATGTCCCGGTGCTGGCGCACCTCCGGTCCGCGCACTCCGACGAAAGCCGGACCGACGACGTCGAGTGGCTCCTCGTCTCCCCCCTCTCCCGCCCCGAGCCGTGCGCCCAGGACGAGGAGCTGATCGAGGAGTTCTTCGTCCAGTCCCCGTGCAAGATGGCGGTCTACGACCCCCATCTGCGGTTGCGGTGCGCGAACGGCGACATGGAGCGACTGCTGGGCCTGGTGGAGAGCGACATGCGCGGGCTGCGGCTGCCGGAGATCGTGCCCAGCCTGGAGGCCGAGAACACCGAGCGTTATATGCGGCTGGCGCTGGAGACCGGAGTGCCGCAGCAGCTCGCGTTCTCCCTGCGTATGGCGGGCCATGAGCACGAACTCGCCTGGTCGCTCTCCATCTCGCCCCTGCGGGACCGCGAGGATCATGTGCGAGGTGTGATGGTGGCGATACACGACGTGACAGAGCAGTACGCGGCCCGGCAGCGCCTGCTTCTGGTCAACGAGGCCAGCGTCCATATCGGCAGCACCCTCGACATCGGGCGCACGGCGCGGGAGCTCGCCGATGTGGCCGTCCCCGTCCTGGCCGATTTCGTGACCGTGGACCTGATCCCCACGGTCAGCGACGGCGGCGAGCCGCCGGCCGGACCGCTGAACGGCCGGGTCACGCTGCGCCGGGCCGCGTGCAGTTCGATCTTCGAGGGTGTCCCAGAGTCCGTGGTCCCGGTCGGTGAGACGGATGTCTACTCCGACTACTCGCCCGCCGCCGAGAGCCTGCTCACCGCGCGGGGGGTCGTGAGCGAGATGACGGAGCCCGCCAGCAACCCCTGGGAGATCCAGGCACCCGAGCGGGCCGCCAAGGCGCGCGAGTTCGGCTTCCACTCGATGATGTCCGTACCCCTGCGCGCCCGCGGGACCACCCTCGGCGTGGCGACCTTCACCCGGCACCGGCGCCCCGAGTCCTTCGAGCAGGAGGATCTGCTCCTCGCCGAGGAGATCACGGCCAGGGCCGCCGTCTGTATCGACAACGCCCGCCGCTTCACCCACGAACGCGAAACGGCACTGACCCTCCAGCGCAGTCTGCTGCCCAGGAAGCTGCCCGAGAACGCGGCGGCCGAGGTCGCCTTCCGCTATCTCCCCGCCGACACCAGGGCCGGGGTGGGAGGCGACTGGTTCGATGTGATCCCGCTGTCCAGTTCACGGGTCGCCCTGGTCGTGGGCGATGTCGTCGGCCACGGCCTCCAGGCGTCGGCCACGATGGGCCGACTGCGGACGGCGGTGCGCACGCTGGCCGATGTCGATCTGCCTCCCGACGAACTGCTCACCCACCTCGACGACCTCGTCAACCATCTCGCCACCGAAGCGGCGAGCGGCCAGGGCGTGGCCACCACGGCCGAGTCCTCCGGAGACGTCGGTGCCACCTGTCTGTACGCGGTCTACGACCCGGTCTCCCGGCACTGCTCGCTGGCCCGTGCCGGACACCCCCAGCCCGCGGTGGTCAGTCCCGACGGAGCCGTCGAATACCTCGACCTGCCGGCGGGACCGCCGCTCGGGCTGGGCAATCTGCCCTTCGAGAGCGTCGAGGTGGACCTGGCGGAGGGCAGCATCCTCGCCCTCTACACCAACGGTCTGATCGAGAGCCGTGAGCGCGGTATCGACGACACGCTGGACGCGCTGCGCGAGGCGCTGTCCCAGCCCACCGCGCCTCTGGAGGAGATCTGCGACAACGTGCTCAAGGCGCTGCTCCCGCCCCATCCCGCCGACGATGTCGCGCTGCTCCTGGCCCGTACGCACGCGCTCGACGCCAGTCAGGTGGTCACCTGGGAGCTGACATGCGACCCCACCGTGGTGAGCCGGGCACGGAGCGAGGCCTCCGCCCAACTCGCCGAGTGGGGGCTCGACGAGGCCGTCTTCACCACGGAGCTGGTGGTCAGCGAACTCGTCACCAACGCCATCCGGTACGCCGAGGCGCCCATCCAGCTCCGGCTGATCCATGACCGCAGCCTCATCTGCGAGGTCTCCGACGGCAGCAACACGGCGCCTCATCTGCGCCGGGCCCGCGTCTTCGACGAGGGAGGCCGCGGACTGCTGCTGGTGGCCCAGCTCACCCAGAGCTGGGGTACCCGCCAGGGCGTCGGAGGAAAGACCATCTGGGCCGAGCAGAGCCTTCCGGTCATGGCTCTGTGAGCCGGTCATGGCTCTGTGAGCTGCCTCCGGGCTGCCTCCCGGGGCCTGTGAGACCGCCTGCCTGTGAGACCGCCTCATGGGGCCCCCGCATGCGCCTGTGAGGCGGTCTCCGAGCCGCCTTTCGCGCGTCTGAACGCCTGAACGATGATGAACGGGTGCGACTCGAAGCGATCACCTGGGACCGGCTGACCGAGGCCCTGGCCGAACGGATCCTGGACACGGACCCGGCGGACGGCGGGCCCTGGTCGCGGGTGGCTCTGGACGGAGCGCCCGCCGCCGGGACCGCCGGGCCGGCCGAGGCACTCGCCGAGGCGCTGCGGGTACGCGGCAGGTCGGTGCTCGTCGTCGGGACCGCCGGCTTTCTGCGCCCCGCCTCGCTGCGGTACGAGTACGGGCGCGAGGACCCCGACACGTACTACAGCGGCTGGTTCGACACCGGCGCCCTCTGGCGCGAGGTGTTCGGCCCCCTGGAACCTGGCGGCAGCGGGCGGGTCCTGCCCGATCTCTGGGACCCGGCCACCGACCGGGCGACGCGCAGCCCGCACCGTGAACTGGCGTCCGGCGGTGTGCTGGTGCTGCACGGGCCGCTGCTGCTGGGGCACTGGTTCCCGTTCGACCTCACGGTGCATCTGCGGCTGTCACCGGCCGCGCTACGGCGCCGTACCGACGCGGGTGAACTCTGGACGCTGCCCGCCTTCGCCCGGTACGAGGACGAGGTGGACCCGGCCGCCGTCGCCGATGTGGTCGTACGGGCCGACGATCCCCGGCATCCGGCCTGGGGCGGGCTGGGCTGACGGGCGGCCGACGGGCGGCCCACGGGCGGCCCACGGCGGTCGGCCGCGCACCGGTGGCTATGGCGCGTCCGGTGGCTATGGCGCGTCCGGTGGCTACGCCGCGTCGGGTGGCTACGGCGCGTCCGGGGGTCGTCCGCCCACCGCCGCCACCGCGCGTGCCCCCGCCCGGCAGCCCGCCACGGCCGCCCGCACAGGGTCCGCGCCCGTCAGCCGCGCCGCCAGGAACGCGCCGGTGAACGCGTCGCCCGCCCCCGTCGAGTCCACGGCGCGGGCCGGGACGGGCGGTACGCGGGCACTGACGGCGCCCGCCTCCGCCACCAGCGCGCCGTTCGCTCCCAGGGTGACCACCGCCAGCGGCACCCGTCGGCTCAGCTCGGCCGCGGCGTCCGCCGGATCCGTCAGACCGGTCAGGAGCCTGGCCTCGTCGACATTGGGCAGCAGCGTCTCCACGCCCTCCACCGCCGCCAGAAAACGGTCCGCGCCCAGCTCCTCGATGAAGCCGGCCGAGGCGGGATCCACGCTCACCGGAATCCCGCGCTCCAGCGCCGATCCCAGTGCGACGGCGGCGAGCCGCCGGCTCACCTCGGTGAAGAAGAGATAGCCGGAGAGATGCAGCCGCCCCACCCCGTCGAGGAGGGACGGCGACCAGTCGTCGGGGGACAGCCGCAGTGTCGCGCCGCCGTCGGTGAGCAGTGTGCGCTCGGCGGAGGCGTCGACCAGGCATATCACCGTGGCGGTCGGCACCTTGTCGTCGATGACGAGACGTGTCCCTACCCCCGCCCGCCGCAGCCGCTCCGCGTGCCAGTCATGGGCGTCCGCGCCCACCCGCGCGAGCAGCCGTACGTCCGCGCACCCGCTGTGGACGGCCCAGCACGCCGCGTTGGCCCCCGCGCCGCCGGGCAGCGTACGGATCTCGGCGGCGGTGTCCGTACCGTGCGCGAGAGATGTGCGGTACCGCGCCACCACATCGGTCACCACGTCCCCGACCACCAGCAGGGCGCCGCCGCCGAGCGTGCCGCGGCCGCGCGCGCCGCCGCCGTACACCCCGCCGTCGTACGTTCCGCCGCCGCGCGCCTCGTCCCCACGTGCTTCGCCGCCGCGGGTCACCGTGCCGTGGCGATCCGGGCCGCGAGCCGTACATTGCCGCGTACCGCCGCCAGATTGGCCTCCAGCGAGGCACCCCCGGTCCGCCGCATGAGATGGTCCAGCAGGAACGGGGTGACGGCCTGGCCGCCGATCCCGCGCTCATGGCACTCGGTGAGCGCCTCCGCGAGCACCCGGTCGTGCAGTGCCGGATCGAGCTGCCGCGCCTCCGGTACGGGGTTGGCGACGATCAGCGCCGACGCGGGGCCGCCCAGCGCGTCCTGGGCACGCATCACGGCCGCGACCTCCTCGGGCGAGTGGACCGTCCAGTCGACCGGCTCGCCGGAAGAGGCCAGATAGAAACCGGGGAAACGTTCCGTCCCGTATCCCAGGATGCTCACGCCCAGTGTCTCCAGGCGCTGGAGCGTCGCGGGGACGTCCAGGATCGATTTGACCCCCGCGCAGACGACCGTGATCCGGGTCCTGGCCAGCAGCGCCAGATCGGCCGACTCGTCCTGGGTCTCGGTCCAGCCGCGGTGTACCCCGCCCAGACCGCCCGTCGCGAAGACCCGGATCCCGGCTCTGGCGGCCAGAAACGCGGTGGCGGACACGGTCGTCGCACCGGTCGCGCCCGCCGCGATCGCGGGTGCCAGATCACGCTGGCCCAGCTTCCGTACGGACTCGTCCTGGGCGATCCGGTCCAACTCGTCCTTGACCAGGCCCACATGGGGCCGGCCGTCCAGCACGGCGACGGTCGCGGGCACGACGCCCCCGGCCCGCACCAGCTCCTCCAGCTCCTCCGCGACCGCCAGATTGCGGGGGCGCGGCAGTCCGTGCGCGATGATCGTCGACTCCAGGGCGACCACGGGACGGCCCGCGGCGAGCGCCTCCCGTACCTCGGGGGAGTGCTGCAAAGTGATGTCTGGCATGTCCCCATCCATGGCACGTCCGGGGCCTGCGCAAACGTCGGCCAGCGGCTCCGTGCGGACACCGCCCCCGGATCACCGGGCCGGGCGCGCGATCACCGGCCGGCGGGACAGCCGGCCGGTGATGCGCGTCCGGATCTCGTGTCCGGATCAGACCCGGTCGTGCGACCTCAGGCGGCCTTCAACCCATTCAGCGCGCCATGCGGATTCAGCACATACTTGCGGCTCGCTCCGTGGTCGAACTCCGCGTATCCGCGCGGTGCGTCGTTCAGCGAGATCACCGTGGCGTTGACCGCCTTCGCGATATGCACCTTGTCGTGCAGGATCGCCTCCGCGAGGCCCCGGTGGTACTTCATCACCGGGCACTGACCGGTGGTGAACTCATGGCTCTTCGCCCAGCCCAGCCCCAGCCGTACCTTCAGCGTGCCGGACTTGGCGTCCTTGTCGACACCGCGCGGGTCCTCGGTGACATACAGCCCGGGGATACCCAGCTTGCCGCCCGCCCTGACCACGTTCATCAGGGAGTTGAGGACGGTCGCCGGTGCCTCGTCGGTGTCCTTGCCGTAGGCGCGCGCCTCGAAGCCGACCGCGTCGACCGCCGCGTCCACCTCGGGCACTCCCAGGATCTGGGCTATGTGGTCCTCCAGCGAACCCAGCGTCAGATCGACGGTCTCACAGCCGAAACTGCGGGCTTGGTCCAGCCGTTGGGTGTTGAGGTCGCCGACGATGACGACCGACGCGCCGAGGAGCTGCGCCGAAGCCGCGGCCGCCAGGCCGACGGGTCCCGCGCCCGCGATGTACACCGTGGAGCCGACCTCCGTGCCGGCGGTCACGGCACCGTGGAAGCCGGTCGGGAAGATGTCCGAGAGCATCGTCAGATCGAGGAGCTTCTCGCGTGCCGCGTCCCGGTCGGGGAACTTGAGCAGATTGAAGTCCGCGTACGGCACCATGACGTACTCCGCCTGGCCACCGACCCAGCCGCCCATGTCGACATAGCCGTATGCCGCGCCGGGGCGGGCCGGATTGACGTTCAGACAGATTCCGGTCTTGCGCTCCTTGCAGTTCCGGCAGCGCCCGCAGGCGATGTTGAAGGGCACCGAGACGATGTCACCGTTGTCGATGAACTCGACGTCGGGCCCCTTCTCGATGACCTCGCCGGTGATCTCGTGACCGAGGACCAGGCCTTCGGGGGCTGTCGTACGGCCTCGTACCATGTGCTGGTCGCTGCCGCATATATTGGTGGCGAGGACCTTGAGGATGACCCCGTGCCGGCACTTGCGGCCGATATTGGCCGGGGCCACTCCCGGACCGTCGCGAAGTTCCAGCCCTGGGTACTCGGTCTCCCTGACTTCCACCTCACCCGGCTTGATGTATGCGACCGCCCTGTTTCCTCCGCTCATGCTGACTCGCCGTCCCTTCGGTTCTGCCTGTCCAGCGGATGACTCGGCATGTGCGCGGGTCATGGAGTCCGCTACCGCTCGGGCGGTCCGGCCACGGGGGGTGCGGACACGGAAATCCGCCCGGTCGGCGGGGCCGGACGTACTAGCGCCTCGCACGGTATCCGCCGGGCTGTACGCGCGGTGGTGCTCCACAAATCAGCCTAAGCCCGGCAAGGAAAGCGGACAAGTGACGGTAAAACCGTGCAATATTCGCACCCTCGTCCGGGCTTGCGGCAGCGCACTTCGAGGGGGGCCGAGGGTTCAGAAAAGCGGCGCCGGGAGCACACCCTCCAGGGCCAGCAGCTGCCGCTTGGTCTCCAGCCCGCCGCCGAAACCGCCGAGCCCGCCGTCGCTCTCCACCACCCGGTGACACGGCACCACCAACGGCAGGGGATTGGAGCCCATCGCCGCGCCGACCGCCTGGGCGGCGCCTGGCTGGCCCACCCGGCGTGCCAGCTCGCCGTACCCCACCACCGCGCCGTACGGCACACCCGTGGCCAGCTCGCGCAGCACCTGCCGGTTGAAACCCCCGGAGAGCGACCAGTCCAGCGGCAGTCCGAACTCCCGCAGCCCGCCCGCGAAATACGCCGCCAGCTCACGTATCGGCTCGGCCAGCAGACCCGACGCCGATTCGACCGGCTCGACCCCGAGCCGCTCCCTGAGCTGCCGCAGCGCCTTCTCCCGCACCGGCCCGTCGGCGTGGAAGACCACGCTCACCAGGCCCTGGCCCGTCGCGGCCAGCAGCAGCGGCCCGATGTCGCTGCCCACGACGGTCCACTCCAGCGGGGACTGTCCGTAAGTGTTCATGCGGACCACCGTAAGGGCCACCACTGACAACGGGTCCCGGCCCGCTGGTGCGCCCCGGCCGGTGTGCCCCGGTCGGTGCGGCCCGGACGTACCGGCCGGTCTCAGCCCACCGCGTCCCGCACCACGTCCGGGTTGTTGGTGATGATCCCGTCCGCACCGAGATCCCTGACCCGCACCGCGCCCGCCGCGTCGTTGACCGTCCAGGTACTGACCGTGAGCGGCTTGCCGTGCGGGCCCTTCAGCCGGTGCACGGCCGCCACGTAGCCGGCGGTCAGCGAGGTGTACGACGGATTGATCTGGTCCGTGAACGCGGCGTACGCGGGCAGCTCGGCCGTCGCCGGTGTCCCGAGGAAGCCCGTGGTGATCTCGGGGCGCCGCTGGTGCACCGCGCGGACGCTGTCCGCGCTGAAGCTCTGGATGACGAGCTTCTCCTCGACATGGGCACGGTCCAGCCAGCCCTCCTGGCGGAGCACCCGCAGGATGTCCTTCTCGATGCCCGGGTACTGCTCGGAGGCCTTGATCTCCAGGAGCAGCTTCTGGCGGTTGGCGTCGACGGTGTTCAGGAACTGCTTCAGCGTCGGTACGCGCTCACCCGCCCACCGAGCGCCGAACCAGCTTCCGGCGTCCAGCCGCGCGATCTCGGCGGCGGTGAAGTCCTTGACCTTCCACGGAGCCCGGTCGGGGAAGACCCGCTCCACGTCCGTGGTCCGCAGGAGAGTGTCGTCGTGGATCACGACCAGGGCGCCGTCCCTGGTGCGCTGTACGTCGTTCTCCACCCAGTCGATGCCCAGCTCGGCGGCCCGCTCGACGGCCGCCAGGGTGTTCTCCGGCGCGTACGCCGAGGCGCCGCGGTGCGCGATCACGAGCGGGCCGCCGGCCCTGGGCGCGTCGGCGCTGGTGACGGCGGTGCCCGTGGCAGTCGCGGTGGCGGCAGCGGTGCTTGCGGGGGCGGGGGCAGGGGCGTCGCCCGGACCGGTCGAGGCCGTGGCGGCGCCCGGCAGCATGAGCGCGGTGACCCCCAGCAGCGCGCTGGCCGTTGTCGTCGACGTGCGCGTTGCCGCCGATGTGCGCGCGTACACCTGGACTCCTCGCGTCGCGGGATGACGGTCGGCCCCGAGGGTGGCAGCCTCCGGCCAACGGAGGACGGGCGAAGGTTGGCCACCACATGAAGCCACACCCCGAGACAGGCATACCGGACCGCGGGGTCGTGCCGCTCCGTGTCGCCGCATGTCGGCTTCATATCGACTTCATATCGACAAATCGGCCGGTGCCTGTTTGATTACCGGGCCCGCCGTCCTACTCTCGCCCCGAACCAGCGCTTCCGTACATGGAGCCGAGGGGCGAAGGGCACACCGTATGCAGGGCACCGTCGAAGGATTCAGCTATGGCCTCGTCACCCCCGTGGCGGCCTTTCTCATGGCCTGTCTCGGGGCGGCACTCGGCCTGCGCTGCACAGCGAGATCCCTGCGCGCCCGGCGCCCCTGGAAACCCGGCGGGCTGGCGCTGGGGGCGGCCTCGATCGGCTCCGGCGTCTGGACGATGCACTTCATCGGCATGATGGGCTTCGCCGTCACCGAGGTGCCGGTCGGCTACGACCGGCTCACGACGTTCGCCAGCCTCGCCGTCGGGATCGTCATGACCGGGATCGGGATCTTCATAGTGGGTTATCGCGGCTCGACCCCGATGGCCCTGGTCACCGGCGGTACGGTCACCGGTCTCGGCATCGCCACCATGCACTACCTCGGGATGGCCGGCGTACGGCTGCACGGACAGGTCGCCTACGACACCGGGACGGTCGCGCTCTCCGTCCTGATCGCCGTCGCCGCGTCCGTGGCCGGGCTCTGGGTGACCGCCACGCAGCATGGTTTTTCGGCCAGTCTGGCGGCCAGTCTGGTGCTGGGCGTCGCGTCGACCGGAATGCACTTCACCGCCATGGCCGGGGTCGAGGTCCATCTCGACGGGACCACCGCCGCCCCGGGCGGCGCCCCGGCCACCGAGCTGCTCGTGCCGATGCTGATCGGCCCCGCGGTCTTCCTGCTGCTGGCGGGGGTGGCGCTGTTCTTCGACCCGCTGCTGGTGACGGGCGGTCGGGACGCGGACCGCGACCGGCATCGGGACCGTGACCGGGACCCGGACCGGGGCCGGCGCTGGGGCCGCCTCCGATCCGGCCGGACCGCCCGGACCGCCCGGCCCCCGGGCTCCGTACGCGGACTGTGCGGGTCCCGGGGGCTGGGCGGGGTGCCATCGCAGCGGACCCGGCCGCGCACGGACCGGGACAGCCGTGAGGCGGCCGACCGTACGGCCGCCAGAGCGCCGCGCAGCGGCCCGCAGGACCTGCACGACTGGTGAGCGGCGGGTGATCCGGTGTCGCCCGGCGCCCGGCTGTCAGTGGGTGGTCGTACGGTGGTTCCATGCGGCCCGTTTCCAGCATCGAACGTACGGTGGCGCCCTTCGAGGTCGTCAGTCCCTACCAGCCCAGCGGCGACCAGCCGACGGCCATCGCCGATCTCGAGCGGCGTGTCCGCGCCGGTGAGAAGGATGTCGTCCTGCTCGGCGCCACCGGCACGGGAAAGTCGGCGACGACCGCCTGGATGATCGAGAGGCTTCAGCGCCCCACCCTGGTGATGGCGCCGAACAAGACGCTCGCCGCCCAGCTCGCCAACGAGTTCCGCGAGCTGCTGCCCAACAACGCCGTCGAGTACTTCGTCTCGTACTACGACTACTACCAGCCCGAGGCGTATGTCCCGCAGTCGGACACCTACATCGAGAAGGACTCCTCGATCAACGAGGAGGTCGAGCGGCTGCGCCACTCCGCGACGAACTCACTGCTGACCCGCCGCGATGTGATCGTGGTCGCCTCGGTCTCCTGCATCTACGGTCTCGGTACGCCCCAGGAGTACGTGGACCGGATGGTGCCGCTGAAGGTCGGCGACGAGATCGACCGGGACCAGCTCCTGCGCCGCTTCGTGGACATGCAGTACACGCGCAACGATGTGGCGTTCGCGCGCGGCACCTTCCGCGTCCGGGGCGACACCATCGAGATCTTCCCGGTCTACGAGGAGCTCGCCGTCCGTATCGAGATGTTCGGCGACGAGATCGAGGCGCTCTCCACGCTGCACCCGCTCACCGGCGAGGTCATCACCGACGACCGGGAGCTGTACGTCTTCCCCGCGAGCCACTATGTCGCCGGCCCCGAGCGTATGGAGAAGGCGGTCAACGGCATCGAGCGGGAGCTGGAGGAGCGTCTGGCCACGCTGGACAAGCAGGGCAAGCTCCTGGAGTCCCAGCGGCTGCGGATGCGCACGACGTACGACATCGAGATGATGCGGCAGATCGGTTCCTGCTCCGGGATCGAGAACTACTCGATGCACTTCGACGACCGCGCGCCCGGCACGGCGCCCAACACCCTCCTCGACTACTTCCCCGAGGACTTCCTGCTGGTCATCGACGAGTCGCATGTCACGGTCCCGCAGATCGGCGCGATGTACGAGGGCGACGCGTCCCGTAAGCGGACCCTCGTCGACCACGGTTTCCGGCTGCCGTCCGCGCTCGACAACCGCCCGCTGAAGTGGGAGGAGTTCCAGAAGCGGATCGACCAGACCGTCTATCTCTCCGCCACGCCCGGCACCTACGAGCTGTCCCGTTCCGACGGGTTCGTGGAGCAGATCATCCGTCCCACCGGGCTGATCGACCCGGAGGTCGTCGTCAAGCCCACCGAGGGCCAGATCGACGACCTGGTGCACGAGATCCGCGAGCGGACCGCGAAGGACGAGCGGGTCCTGGTGACCACGCTCACCAAGAAGATGTCCGAGGACCTCACGGACTACTTCCTGGAGCTGGGCATCCAGGTGCGGTATCTGCACAGCGACGTGGACACCCTGCGCCGGGTGGAGCTGCTGCGCGAGCTGCGCTCGGGGGAGTACGACGTCCTGGTCGGCATCAACCTGCTCCGTGAGGGCCTCGACCTTCCCGAGGTCTCGCTGGTGGCGATCCTCGACGCCGACAAGGAGGGCTTCCTGCGCTCCGGCACCTCGCTGATCCAGACCATCGGCCGGGCCGCGCGCAATGTCTCCGGTCAGGTCCATATGTACGCGGACAAGATCACCCCGGCGATGGAGAAGGCCATCGACGAGACCAACCGCCGCCGGGAGAAGCAGATCGCGTACAACACCGAGCGCGGTATCGATCCCCAGCCGCTGCGCAAGAAGATCAACGACATCGTCGCGACCATCGCGCGCGAGGAGGTCGACACCGAGGCGCTGCTCGGCACGGGCTACCGGCAGTCGAAGGACGGCAGGTCGGCCAGGACCGCCGTGCCCACACTCGGTACGAAGGCCGGCAAGGCGGCCAAGGGCGGTGCCGGCGCGAAGACCGCGGTGCTCTCCGACCGCCCCGCCGCCGAACTGGCCGGAATCATCGAGGAGATGACCGACCGTATGCGGGCCGCCGCGGCCGAGCTCCAGTTCGAGGTGGCGGCGCGGCTGCGCGACGAAGTGAGCGAACTGAAGAAGGAATTGCGGCAGATGAGGGAGGCGGGGCTGGCCTGACACCCCGGAACACCTGGTGTGTTGCAAGACCGACACAAAAACGGTCCAAGCCTCCTGCACCGCCCGCGCGACTGCGTAGGGTGCTGCGCAACCGCATACGGACGGTTGCGGGGGAACCATTCGAGAGGGGACAGCGCGTGGTGGACGTATCCAAGGGCAGTGCGCCCGGGGGCCCTGGCGTCAATCTGACCAAGGGACAGGCCATCAGCCTGGAGAAGAAGGGCGGCGGCACGCTGACCGCGGTGCGTATGGGGCTCGGCTGGCAGGCCGCGCCGCGCCGGGGTCTGTTCGGCTCCCGCACGCGTGAGATCGACCTGGACGCGTCGGCGGTGCTCTTCGCCGACAAGCAGCCGGTCGACGTGGTCTTCTTCCGTCATCTCGTCAGCGACGACGGCTCGGTGCGGCACACCGGTGACAATCTGGTCGGCGGCGCGGGACAGGGCGGCGACGACGAGGCGATCCTGGTCGACCTCCAGCGGATCCCGGTCCATATCGACCAGATCGTCTTCACGGTGAACTCGTTCACCGGCCAGACGTTCCAGGAGGTGCAGAACGCCTTCTGCCGCATCGTCGACGAGACCAACGGCCAGGAGCTGGCGCGCTACACGCTGGACGGCGGTGGCCAGTACACCGCGCAGATCATGGCGAAGGTGCACCGCGCGGGCGCGGGCTGGCAGATGACGGCCCTGGGCAACCCGGCCAACGGCCGTACGTTCCAGGACCTGATGCCGGCGATCCTGCCGCATCTCTAGTACCCAGGCGCGTTTTCCGTACCCAGGACAGCTCCAGCACCACGGCGCACACATCTGTGCGCATCTGTACGACACGGCGTTTCGCCGGCACGCGCAGCTCCCGGAAGTCAGGTCGCCGGGAGCTGCGCGGCTGCCGTGGACCCGTACCGCACCACCCGACCACCCATGGCCGGACTCCTGGCTGATCCACAGCCGGCTGAATCCACAGCGAACGACGACGCGTAACCGACGAGGGGACAGAGGCGATGACGGCCGAGCTGGTCCGGGGGCAGAACCACCCCTTGCCCCACACCCGCCTGGAGATCCGGGTGACGGCCGCCGCGCCGGTCATGGCCTGCGCCACGCTCGGTGACGCACAGGGCACGGTGCGCGGCACCGAGTGGATCGCCCACCCCGGCTCGCCCACGCTCCCCGGCATAGAGGTGTCCCGGCAGGCCGCCTCGGGGCTGCGCTTCCATATCGATCTGGAGGCCGTGCCCGAGCAGGCGCATCTCGTGCATGTGCTGCTCGCCCTGCCCGAGGGCGTCGGCGGACCGGACCGGTTCGGCGCCACCGCGGCTCCCTTCGCCGCCGTCACCTCCACGGACGGTACGGAAGTCGCCAGCTTCACCCTCACCGGTCTGGACTCCGAGTCCGCCGTCGTCGCCCTGGAGCTCTACCGCCGCCAGGGCGCCTGGAAGGTCCGTGCCGTCGGCCAGGGATACGCGGGAGGCCTCGCCGAACTGCTCGGCGACCACGGCCTGCCGCAGGCCCGTGCCTTCGTCAGCGGTATCCAGGAGACGGTCGCCCGCCATCTGGCGAGCACGGTGCAGATCCCGCTGCCCGGTGCGCAGGACGGCGTACGGGTCAGGCACGAGGGGCTGTCCTCCTCGGCCACATCCGGTACGGCCGCCCAGTCGGGACCGGCCGCCCAGGGCGGCTCCACCGTCCCGCAGCCGCTGGCTTCCGCGCCGCAGCCGGCGTCCGACCCGGTGACGCCGTCGGCGGGCGCCGGCGCCCCGCAGGGCGGCACACCCGGCGCGACGCCTTCCGGCGGGACGCCTTCCGGCGCGGCGGCGGCTTCCGGCGGAGCGGGCGGTTCCGGGGGCGCGGTCAACTACACGCATCCCGGGCGCCGTACCTCCGCGCCTCCCACACCGCCCCCGGCCGCGCCGCCCGCCGAGCCGGGCCGGCAGCCCCGCCCGGTCGCCGGTGACGCCACGGGCTGGTCCCTGGACGAGCGGCTCTACAACCAGGTCTGGGGCATGTTCGAGGATCTGGCCCGCGCGGTCGCCGCGTACCGCAGCGCGATCGACTTCGCCGAGTCCCGGCTCGACCAGGAGCTGGACCGCGTCCTGTCCGACCCCCGTAACCGCATCGGCGGGGCGGGTGAGGCGGCACGGGAGGCGGCCCGCGCCAAGCACGACCAGCTCGCCGCCCAGGCCCGTGAGGCCCTCGACCGCGATCTCGCCCAGCTCGTCGCGGAGTCCGAGGTCGTCGAACCGGCCCTGCCGGCCGCGTACGCCCGCTGGGACAACCCCGTCTGGCACGCGTACCGCGTTCCGATGGAGATCCCGATGGCGCTGCGCCTGGGCGACGTCCATCTCCCCGAGCGTCCGGATCTGCGGATCCCGATGCTGGTGAGGCTGCCGCTGGAGCGCGGGCTGTGGGTCGACAGCGGCCGGTCCGGCTCCGAGGCCGCCCTGATGATGGACGAGGCCCAGCTCCGCGGTCTCGCCCTGGACACCGCCGTCGCCCATGCCGGGCGGCTGCTCGCCGTCTATCCGCCCGGCGAGTTCACGGTCCATGTCATCGACCCGGCCGGGTCCGCGGCCCGCTCGCTGACCCCGCTGACCGCGTCCGGCGCCCTGGCGGGACCGCCCGCCGCCGGTGCCGCGGGGGTGGCCGCCGTCCTCGCGAAGCTCACCGAGCGGGTGGATCTGGTGCAGATGGCGGTGCGCGGCGGCGCCGCCGAGTCGCTGCCGCCCGGTCTGGACACCGCCGAGCAGCTGCTGATCGTCAATGACTTCCCGCACGGCTTCGACGACCGCGCGGTGACCCAGCTCCGCTATCTCGCCGACGAGGGTCCGTCGGTCGGGGTGCATCTGCTGATGGTCGCGGACCGCGAGGACGCCGCCGCGTACGGGCCCGTGCTGGATCCGCTCTGGCGGTCCCTGCTCCGGATCACCCCGGTCCCCGACGACCATCTCGCGGATCCGTGGGTCGGCCACGCCTGGACGTACGAGCCTCCCATCGTGCCCCCGGGCAGCCGCGTGCTGTTCCAGGTCCTGGAACAGGTGGCCACCGCCCGTCGCTCCTGGCGCCCCTGAGCGGCGCGCGAGCGCGCACACCCCCGCTGAGCAGCACACTTTCAGCGGCTTTACCTCTTTCTTTACCTTTCCTTGGTCTTTCCTGTACTGTTCCTTGGAACGGAGGGGAGTACTCCCGCATCGCGACGTACCCGTCAATACGGACCGCCATCGGTCCCGGGGCGCCGGCCCGGGGAGCGGCGGACGCCGCCCGGGTGGAGGAGACCTCCGGCAGCGACGACGCTGATCAGTAGCCGTACGAAGCCGGAGGCACAGTGGACGTTTCAATGACCCTGTGGGTGCTGACCGTTCTCGGTCTGTCCGCCCTGATCGCCGTGGATTTCCTCATCGGGCGCAAGCCACATGACGTGTCGATGAAGGAAGCCGGGATCTGGACGGTCGTCTGGGTCGTCCTCGCGGCGCTCTTCGGCCTCGGCCTGATGGTCTTCGGCACGGGCCAGGCGTCCGGCGAGTTCTTCGCGGGCTTCATCACCGAGAAGTCGCTCAGTGTCGACAATCTCTTCGTCTTCGTCCTGATCATGGCGAAGTTCTCGGTGCCGTCACATCTCCAGCAGCGGGTGCTGCTGATCGGTGTGCTGATCGCCCTGGTCCTGCGCGCGGCCTTCATCGCGGCGGGCGCCGCGATCATCGCCAGCTTCTCGTGGGTCTTCTTCATCTTCGGCGCGTTCCTGATCTACACCGCCTGGAAGCTCGTCCAGGAGGCGCGCTCCGACGAGGAGGAAGAGGAGTTCGAGGAGAACCGCCTGCTCAAGTCCATCGAGAAGCGGTTCGGTGTCGCCGACAGGTATCACGGCACCAAGCTCTTCATCAGGAACAACGGCAAGCGGGTCCTGACCCCGCTGATGGTGGTCATGCTCGCCATCGGCACCACCGATGTGCTGTTCGCGCTGGACTCCATCCCCGCGATCTTCGGTCTGACCCAGGACCCCTACATCGTCTTCACCGCCAACGCCTTCGCCCTGATGGGTCTGCGGCAGCTCTACTTCCTCATCGGCGGACTGCTCAAGAAGCTGGTGCACCTCAGCTACGGACTGTCGGTCATCCTGGGCTTCATCGGGGTGAAGCTGGTGCTGCACGCGCTGCACGAGAGCGGGGTGCATGTCCCCGAGATCTCCATTCCGGTCTCGCTGGCGGTCATCTGCGGTGTTCTGATCGTCACCACGATCACCAGCCTGATCGCCTCCAAGAAGCAGGCGGAGCGCGAGGCGTCGGCCGCGGCGGGCAAGGGCGACGCCGACAGCGCGGACAGCAAGGACAGCATCCAGGCCTGATCCCTGACCCGGAGGTCCGGACGCCCGGACCTCCGGACGTCCCCGGGCCTCCGGACGTCCCCCGGGCCTCCGGACGTCCCCGGGGCCTCCGGACGCCCGGCCCCCCGTTCGTTCTCCCCGGAGGCGTCAGTAGGTGACGCTGATACGGCGCGCGGCCCCGTCCACCCGTATCAGTCCGCCGTAAGGGATCACCAGCTGCGGATCGGTGTGCCCGAAGTCGACATCGAAGACGGCGACCGTTCCGGGGGCGTACGCCGCGAGCGCGCGCAGTACGGCCTCGCGCTGCTCCCGCGCGTAACGGGCCGCCTCCTCCGGGCTGTTGGGCCGGGTGAACGACCAGGCCTTGGGCCGTGCCATCAGCAGCGCGGGAAAGCGCCGCAGCAGATCGCGCTCGCCCATGCTGCGCAGGATCCGGAACACATCCTCGGCGGACGGCAGGTCCTCCGAGGTCTCCAGTACCAGCACACATCCGTCGTACACGGAGAGATCGCGCCGGATCTCCCGGTCCGCCATCAGCAACCAGGAGAGAATCTCCAGATTGCCGCCCCAGCTGCGGCCCTCCACCACCCGCCCGGGACCGTGCCAGCTCCAGCCGCCGCCCGGCCGTGTCTCCGGCTCGGCCGTGAAGACCGCCGGGTCCGCCCAGTCGTCGCCCGGGTCCCGGAACCTCTCGGCGGGGCGCAGTTCGTACGGTCCCGAGGTGAACAGCGCGGCCCGCAGGGACTCGGCGGTCAGCGGGTCCATCGCGCCCGGCCGGCCCAGCTCGGTCATCACACTGGCGCCGTGATAGCCGACGATCCCGGTGTTCCACAGATACGCCAGCAGATTGGTGTTGTCGCTGAAACCGAAGAACGGCTTGGGGTGGGCCCGGATCAACTCCCGGTCCAGCAGGGGCAGCACGGTGATCTGGTCGTCCCCGCCGATGCTCGCCATCACGGCCCTCACCGTCGGATCCGCGAAGGCGGCGTGGATGTCGTCGGCCCGCTCCCGGGGCGTCGAATCCATCTTCCGGGTCGCCGGATACTCGACGGGCACCAGCCCGAAGTCCTTCGCCAGCCGGCCGAGCCCCAGTTCGTACGGGAGCGGAAGCAGCCCCGGCAGTCCGGAGGACGGCGAGATCACCGCGATCCGGTCACCGGGCAGGGGCTTGGGCGGGTAGACGGGCGATACGGGGATCGGCATGAACCGATCGTAGGAACGCGGCCCGGCCGGGTTCGAGTCATTATTCCGAGCCACCGACCGGCCGGGTGGCGCCCCGGAGAGATCACCGGCCGCCCCGGAGATCACCAGCCGCGGGCCCGCCAGGCCGCGAGCTGCGGGCGCTCGTCGCCGAGCGTGGAGTCGTTCCCATGGCCCGGATAGATCCAGGTCTCGTCGGGCAGGGCGCCGAAGACCTTGGCTTCGAGCCCGTCCATCAGACTGGTGAACTCCGCCGGCGTCGTGGTGCGCCCGGGACCGCCGGGGAAGAGGCAGTCGCCGGTGAAGACATGCGGGTGACCGTGCGGGTCGTCGTAGACCAGCGCGATCGAGCCCGGGGTGTGCCCCACCAGACGCAGCGCGGTGAGCCCGATCTCGCCGACGGTGACGGTGTCGCCGTCCTCGACGGGCACATCGGTCGGTACGGGGATGCCCTCGGCGTCGTACCGGCCCGCGTACGTACGGGCACCGGTGGCCGCCACGACCTCGGCGAGCGCCTGCCAGTGGTCGCCGTGCCGGTGCGTGGTGACGACGGACGCGATGCCGTCGTCGCCGATCAGGGTCAGCAGGGTCGCGGCGTCATTGGCCGCGTCGATCAGAAGCTGCTCGCCGGTGGCCCGGCAGCGCAGCAGATAGGCGTTGTTCTCCATCGGTCCGACCGCCACCTTGGAGATCATCAGGGCGGGCAGTTCATGCACATCCGCCGGTCCGCCGACCTTCACCGCTCCGCTGTACGTCATAAGGATCAGCCTATAGCGGGGGGAGTACGGGGAGGCGGCCCTCCGGGAACTCCAGCGCCGCTCCGTCGCGACGGCCGGCGAGCCAGCCCATCAGATCGGCGGCCGGACCGGTGACGGGCAGCGGGACGCCCTCCGTACGGCCGGTGCGCCAGGTGCGGCCGTCGGACGCCTTCAGGGTCAGCGGCGGGACCCCGGGGCTGCCGGAGAAGCGCTCGGTGAGGAAGTCGATCTCGCGTGCGGTGAACTCCTCGGACAAGTCCTCCAGCTCGCGGTCGATTCCCAGATCGACATGGTGCAGCTCCATCTCGACCAGCCGGCGGAACGGAAGGCGGGCCGCCCTGTCCGTGACACCGTTGCGCAGCGCCACGACGCGGGACCAGTCGGCGGGGACGGCCGCGGAATGCTGGAACCGCTCCGCGGTGTTACGTACATCGGCGAGCTGCACATCGAGGGCGCGTGACGCGTCCCGCTCGATGTCCGCCTCGCGGGAAGCGGCGTCCTCGTACATGGGCCGTCCTTCCAGAACATTGACCAGGGCGTCCGCGTTCCTGGCGAGATGGGCCAGTACATGGCCCCTGCTCCAGCCGGGAAGGCGTGACGGCGCGGCGAGAGCCGCGTTGTCCAGTGCGCCGGCCGCGGTGAGGAGCCGCTCGGTCGCTTCGCGTACAGATGCCAGGTCCCGCACATGGTCGATCATGGCGCCGACGATAGCCGCGCCACTCGATCGGGTGAAGGCGGTGACGAGCGTCCTTAAATCGAATGCACGTGCTATAGGCTCGGGCGAGGCATCCTGGCATGTAGGCACATCGCGAATAGGCACATCCGAGCCCGGCGCTCCGCGCGCGGGGCCCTCCACCGCTTGGCAATCAATCGCTCTGGCGACCCCCGTAGTCCATGAAGGGGGCTCCGCCCCTGTTTCCCCAGAAAGGTGCGGACCGGCGTGGCCGACCGTCTCATCGTCCGTGGCGCGCGCGAGCACAATCTCAAGAACGTGTCGCTCGACCTCCCCCGTGACTCCCTCATCGTCTTCACCGGGCTCTCCGGGTCGGGCAAGTCCTCCCTCGCGTTCGACACGATCTTCGCCGAGGGGCAGCGCCGGTATGTGGAGTCGCTGTCCTCGTACGCCCGGCAGTTCCTCGGTCAGATGGACAAGCCGGACGTCGACTTCATCGAAGGGCTCTCCCCGGCCGTCTCCATCGACCAGAAGTCGACCTCGCGCAACCCGCGCTCGACGGTCGGCACGATCACCGAGGTCTACGACTACCTCCGGCTGCTCTTCGCGAGAATCGGCAAGCCGCACTGTCCCGAGTGCGGCCGGCCGATCTCCCGGCAGTCGCCGCAGGCCATCGTGGACCGGGTGCTGGAGCTCCCCGAAGGCAGCCGTTTCCAGGTCCTCTCGCCGCTCGTGCGGGAGCGCAAGGGTGAGTTCGTCGATCTCTTCGCCGATCTCCAGACCAAGGGGTACAGCCGGGCCAGGGTCGACGGGCAGACGATCCAGCTCAGCGAGCCGCCCACGCTGAAGAAGCAGGAGAAGCACACCATCGAGGTGGTCGTCGACCGCCTCACGGTGAAGGACAGCGCCAAGCGCCGGCTGACCGACTCGGTCGAGACCGCGCTCGGTCTCTCCGGCGGCATGGTCGTGCTCGACTTCGTGGATCTCCCGGAGGACGACCCCGAGCGCGAGCGGATGTACTCGGAGCATCTCTACTGCCCGTACGACGATCTCTCCTTCGAGGAGCTGGAGCCGCGCTCCTTCTCCTTCAACTCACCGTTCGGCGCCTGCCCCGAGTGCACCGGTATCGGTACGCGTATGGAGGTCGACCCGGAGCTGATCGTCCCCGACGAGGAGAAGTCGCTCGACGAGGGCGCCATCCACCCCTGGTCGCACGGCCACACCAGGGAGTACTTCGGCCGGCTGATCGGCGGGCTCGCGCAGGCCCTCGGCTTCCGTACGGACATCCCGTGGGCCGGGCTGCCGCAGCGGGCGAAGAAGGCCCTGCTGTACGGCCACAAGACCCAGGTCGAGGTCCGTTACCGCAACAGGTACGGCCGTGAGCGGGCCTACACCACCCCGGCCTTCGAAGGGGCCGTCTCCTTCGTCAAGCGGCGGCACGGCGAGGCCGAGAGCGACTCCAGCAGGGAGCGCTTCGAGGGTTATATGCGCGAGGTGCCGTGCCCGACCTGTGAGGGCACGCGCCTCAAGCCGATCGTTCTCGCGGTCACTGTCATGGACAAGTCCATCGCCGATGTCTCGGCGCTCTCGATCAGTGACTGCGCGGAGTTCCTCGGCGAGCTCAGGCTGAACGCCCGGGACAAGAAGATCGCCGAGCGGGTGCTCAAGGAGGTCAACGAACGGCTGAGGTTCCTGGTCGACGTCGGTCTGGACTATCTCTCGCTCAATCGCGCGGCGGGCACGCTCTCCGGCGGTGAGGCACAGCGGATCCGGCTGGCGACGCAGATCGGCTCGGGTCTGGTCGGCGTGCTGTACGTGCTGGACGAGCCGTCCATCGGTCTGCACCAGCGGGACAACCACCGGCTGATCGAGACCCTGGTCCGGCTCCGTGACATGGGCAACACACTGATCGTCGTGGAGCACGACGAGGACACCATCAAGGTGGCCGACTGGGTGGTCGACATCGGCCCCGGCGCGGGTGAGCACGGCGGCAAGGTCGTGCACTCCGGGCCGTTGAAGGGACTGCTGACCAACAAGGAGTCGATCACCGGCCAGTATCTGGCGGGCAAGAGGTCCATCCCGACCCCGGACATCCGCAGGCCCGTCGACCCGGAGCGGAAGCTCACCGTGCACGGCGCGCGGGAGAACAATCTGCGGGACATCGATGTGTCGTTCCCGCTGGGAGTGTTCACGGCGGTCACCGGTGTCTCGGGCTCGGGCAAGTCGACCCTGGTCAACGACATCCTGTACACGCATCTCGCGCGTGAGCTGAACGGCGCGAAGTCGGTGCCCGGCCGGCACACGCGGGTCGACGGGGACGATCTGGTCGACAAGGTGGTCCATGTCGACCAGTCGCCCATCGGCCGTACGCCCCGGTCCAACCCGGCCACGTACACCGGGGTGTTCGACCATGTCCGCAAGCTCTTCGCGGAGACGATGGAGGCGAAGGTCCGGGGTTATCTTCCCGGGCGCTTCTCCTTCAACGTCAAGGGCGGCCGGTGCGAGAACTGCTCGGGTGACGGCACCATCAAGATCGAGATGAACTTCCTGCCGGACGTCTATGTGCCGTGCGAGGTCTGCCACGGGGCGCGGTACAACCGGGAGACGCTGGAGGTCCACTACAAGGGCAAGTCCATCGCCGAGGTGCTGGACATGCCGATCGAGGAGGCCCTGGACTTCTTCGAGGCCGTCCCGGCGATCGCGCGCCATCTCAGGACGCTCAACGAGGTCGGTCTCGGCTATGTGCGGCTCGGCCAGTCCGCGCCGACCCTCTCGGGCGGCGAGGCGCAGCGCGTGAAGCTGTCGAGCGAGCTCCAGAAGCGGTCGACGGGCCGTACGGTCTATGTCCTGGACGAGCCGACGACCGGTCTGCACTTCGAGGACATCAGCAAGCTGATCACGGTGCTGTCCGGGCTGGTCGAGAAGGGCAACTCGGTGATCGTCATCGAGCACAACCTGGACGTCATCAAGACGGCGGACTGGGTGATCGACATGGGTCCCGAGGGCGGCAACGCCGGCGGTCTGGTGATCGCGGAGGGCACTCCGGAGCAGGTGGCGGGCGTCCCGGCCAGTCACACGGGCAAGTTCCTCCGGGAGATCCTGGACCCGGAACGAATCAGTGACGCGACGCCCCCGAAGAAGCAGGCGCGAAGGAAGGCGGCGCCGAAGAAGGCGACCGCTTCCCGCTGAGCCTGACGCCGGAGCCCGGAGCCCGGAGCCCGGAGCCCGGAGCCCGGAGCCCGGAGCCCGGAGCCCGGACCCAGGGCCCCGTGCTCTGGGTCAGGAGCCCAGGCCCGGGTCCCAGGGCTGTCGTGCCCTGGATCCGGGGCACGACAGCCCTGTGCTCTGGGGCTGGGCCCCGGGTCTGGGGCTCCGGGCCCAGCCCCAGAGCCCCGGGCCCCAGAGCCCCGGGCCCCAGAGCCCCGGGCCCCAGAGCCCCGGGCCCCAGAGCCCCGGGCCCCAGAGCCCCGGGCCCCAGAGCCCCGGGCCCCAGAGCCCCGGGCCCCAGAGCCCCGGGCCGCCGGGCTCCGGGCCGCCGGGCTCCGGGCCGCCGGGCCCCAGGCCCGTGCGGGGTGCCCATGGTCCCCGTGCTCCCCGTGCCCCCAGGGCGTGGGCAGGGGCGGGCGGGGCTGTCGGGCCGGGGCGGGCGGGGCCGGAGGGCGGTCGGTATCGTCGGGGGTGGCGTATTCGTAACCCTGACCAGTGGAGACACCATGAACGGCCCGTCCGCGCAGCGTCGCACCGTGTTGAAGGGGGTCGCGTTCGCCGGGGTGGCCGGGATCGGTGTGGCGGGGTGTTCCACCGAGTCGAAGCTCGGGCACGCCGAGGACCCCACACCCACCACGGCCGTCGAGCTCGGCGCGGCGGACGACATCCCGGTCGGCGGTGCCAAGCTCTTCCGCGAGCAGCGTCTTGTGGTGAGCTGCCCTGCGCGCGGCGAGTACAAGGCGTTCAGCGCCCAGTGCACCCACGCCGGCTGTCTCCTGGAGAAGCTGGAGGGCACGGTGGGTGACTGCCCGTGCCACGGCAGCAAGTTCGACGTCACCACCGGCGAGGCCATCCACGGCCCGGCGACCGTACCGCTGCCGGAGGTACCGGTCACGGCGCGGGGCGGCAAGCTCATCGCCGGTCCCCAGGCCTGAGGACCCGGCAGGGCCGCACACGGCGACGACCGCCCCGAGACCGTCCGCCCCGACACCGTCCGAGGGCCGCCTCCGTACCCCGGCGCGGCCACACTGTCCGTCGCCGACAGTAGGGTGGACGGCATGGCCGACCCCTCCAGCTACCGCCCCAAGCCGGGACAGATCCCCGACTCGCCGGGGGTCTACAAGTTCCGCGACGACCACCGCCGGGTGATCTACGTAGGAAAGGCGAAAAGCCTGCGCCAGCGGCTCGCCAACTACTTCCAGGACCTGGCGAGCCTGCATCCGCGCACCCGTTCCATGGTCACCACGGCCGCCTCCGTCGAGTGGACCGTCGTCTCCACCGAGGTCGAGGCGCTCCAGCTCGAATACTCCTGGATCAAGGAGTTCGACCCCCGCTTCAACGTCAAGTACCGCGACGACAAGAGCTATCCCTCGCTCGCGGTGACGCTCAACGAGAAGTACCCCCGCGTCCAGGTCATGCGGGGCGCCAAGAAGAAGGGCGTGCGCTACTTCGGACCGTACGGACACGCCTGGGCCATCCGCGAGACCGTCGACCTGATGCTCCGTGTGTTCCCCGTACGGACCTGCTCCGCGGGCGTGTTCAAGAACGCCGAGCGGACCGGCCGCCCCTGCCTCCTCGGCTATATCGGCAAGTGCTCGGCGCCCTGCGTCGGCCGGGTCACCGCCGAGGAGCACCGTGAACTGGCCGACGAGTTCTGCGACTTCATGGCCGGCCGCACCGGTACGTACATCCGCCGCCTGGAGCGGCGGATGACGGCCGCGGCCGAGGAGATGGAGTACGAGAGGGCCGCCCGGCTCCGTGACGACATAGGCGCCCTGCGCCGCGCGATGGAGAAGAACGCCGTCGTGCTCGCGGACGCCACCGACGCCGATCTGATCGCGGTCGCCGAGGACGAACTCGAAGCGGCCGTACAGATCTTCCATGTCCGCGGCGGCCGGGTCCGCGGCCAGCGCGGCTGGGTCACCGACAAGGTCGAGGCCGTGGACACGGCGGGCCTGGTCGAGCACGCGCTCCAGCAGCTCTACGGGGAGGAGCGCGGCGACTCCGTGCCCAAGGAGGTCCTCGTCCCCGCCCTGCCGGAGGAGGCGGACGCGGTCAGCCAGTGGCTGAGCGAGCGCCGGGGCGCCCAGGTCTCGCTGCGGATTCCGCAGCGCGGCGACAAGAAGGACCTGATGGAGACGGTCGGCCGCAACGCGCAGCAGGCGCTCGTCCTGCACAAGACCAAGCGCGCCAGCGATCTGACCACCCGCTCCCGCGCCCTGGAGGAGATCGCGGAGGCCCTCGCCCTGGACAGCGCGCCGCTGCGTATCGAGTGCTTCGACATCTCGCATCTCCAGGGCGAGGACGTGGTGGCGTCGATGGTGGTCTTCGAGGACGGCCTCGCGCGCAAGAGCGAGTACCGCCGCTTCCAGATCAAGACCTTCGAGGGCCAGGACGACGTCCGGTCGATGCACGAGGTGATCAGCCGTCGCTTCCGGCGCTATCTCCAGGAGAAGGAGAAGACCGGGGAGTGGCCCGAGCAGCCCGAGGAGGCGGAGGAGGCGGAGCGGTCGGAGGAGCCGCGGCCGGTCGACAGCGGACCGCTCGACGCGCCGCGGCCCAACGGGCACGCGCGGTCCCTGGAGCAGGACCGGCCCATGGATTACGCGCGGTCCGTGGGGTACGAGCGGCCCGCCCGGCCGGGTCCCCCGGCGCTGCCGGGGGAGGGGGAAACCGCCGGCGGGCCCGACCGGGACGACGACGGCAGGCCCAAGCGCTTCGCGTACCCGCCCCAGCTCCTCGTCGTCGACGGCGGACAGCCCCAGGTCGCGGCGGCCAAGCGGGCCCTCGACGAACTGGGCATCGACGATGTCGCCGTCTGCGGTCTCGCCAAGCGCCTCGAAGAGGTCTGGCTGCCCGGCGACGACGACCCGGTCGTCCTGCCCCGCTCCAGCGAGGGCCTCTATCTCCTCCAGCGGGTACGGGACGAGGCGCACCGCTTCGCCATCACCTACCAGCGGACCAAGCGTGCCAAGCGGGTCAGGACCAGCCCGCTGGACGAGGTCCCGGGCCTCGGAGAGTCCCGCAAACAGGCACTCATCAAGCATTTCGGCTCGGTGAAGCGGCTGCGGCAGGCGACAATCGACCAGATCTGCGAGGTACCGGGCCTGGGCCGCAAGACGGCCGAGTCCGTCGTCGTGGCCCTCGCGAAGGCGGCCCCGGCGGCACCCGCCGTGAACACGGCAACAGGAGAGATCATGGAAGACGACGGGGGCAGCACGCATGACCGAGCATGACCGGGACGGAGCGGAGCACGTGAGTACGGGCACCACCAAGGAGGCAGGTGACACCGGCGACGCGGCCATTCCCGAGCTGGTGATCATCTCCGGAATGTCGGGCGCGGGCCGCAGCACCGCCGCCAAATGCCTGGAGGACCTCGGCTGGTTCGTGGTGGACAATCTGCCGCCCGCGCTGATCCCCACCATGGTGGAGCTGGGCGCGCGCTCGCAGGGCAATGTGGCACGGATCGCCGTCGTCGTGGACGTACGCGGCAGGCGGTTCTTCGACAATCTCCGTGAGTCGCTCGCCGACCTCGACGCCAAGGAGGTCACCCGGCGGATCGTCTTCCTGGAGTCCTCCGACGAGGCGCTGGTCCGCCGCTTCGAGTCCGTACGGCGCCCGCACCCGCTCCAGGGCGACGGCCGGATCGTGGACGGCATCGAGGCCGAGCGCGATCTGCTGCGCGAGCTGCGCGGGGACGCCGATCTGGTGATCGACACCTCCAGTCTCAATGTGCACGAGCTGCGCGCCAAGATGGACGCCCAGTTCGCCGGGGACGAGAAGCCGGAGCTGCGGGCCACCGTCATGTCCTTCGGCTACAAGTACGGACTGCCGGTCGACGCCGATCTGGTGGTGGACTGCCGCTTCCTGCCCAACCCGCACTGGGTGCCGGAGCTGCGCCCGTTCACCGGGCTCAACGAGGAGGTGTCCGCGTATGTCTTCAACCAGCCGGGCGCCAAGGAGTTCCTCGACCGCTACACCGAACTGCTCCAGCTCATCGCCGCCGGGTACCGGCGCGAGGGCAAGCGGTATGTGACCGTCGCGGTCGGGTGTACGGGCGGCAAGCACCGCTCCGTCGCCATGTCCGAGAAGGTCGCCGCCCGCCTCGCCTCCGAAGGAATCGAGACCGTCGTCGTGCACCGGGACATGGGGCGCGAGTGACCGGACGCACCTTGCGTATGCGCCGACTGCGCCGGGGAGCACCCGCGCTGTCGGCGCGCGGGCGCGGTGCCCAGCCGAAGGTCGTCGCACTCGGCGGCGGCATGGGCCTGTCCGCCTCCCTCGCGGCGCTGCGCCGGATCACGGGGGATCTGACCGCCGTGGTCACCGTCGCCGACGACGGGGGCTCCAGCGGGCGGCTCAGGGAGGAGCTGGGGGTACTGCCGCCGGGCGATCTGCGCAAGGCCCTGGCGGCGCTCTGCGGTGACGACGACTGGGGCCAGACCTGGGCCCGGGTCATCCAGCACCGCTTCCAGTCCCAGGGCGATCTGCATGAGCACGCGGTGGGCAATCTGCTGATCGTCGCCCTCTGGGAGCAGCTCGGCGACCATGTCCAGGCCCTGGATCTGGTCGGCAAGCTGCTCGGCGCGCACGGCAGGGTGCTGCCCATGTCCGCCGTCCCGCTGGAGTTGCAGGCGCTCGTACGGGGCCATGACCCGGCGTACCCCGACGAGGTGAACACGGTGCGTGGTCAGGCGACGGTCGCGCTCACCCCGGGGGAGGTGCAGTCCGTGCATCTCGTGCCGCACGACCCGCCGGCCGTCCCCGAGGCCGTCGCGGCGGTCCGGGACGCGGACTGGGTGGTGCTCGGTCCCGGCTCCTGGTTCTCCTCGGTGATCCCGCATCTTCTGGTGCCGGAGCTGCTCGACGCGCTGATGGAGACCAAGGCCCGCCGGGTCCTCTCGCTGAACCTCGCGCCGCAACCCGGTGAAACCGATGGCTTCTCACCGCAGCGTCATTTGGAGGTTTTGGGGCGACACGCCCCTAAACTCGCCCTGGACGTGGTGCTGGCCGACAAGGCCGCCGTGCCCGACCGTGAGTCACTCTCCGATGCCGCCGGCCGGTTCGGTGCCGCGGTCGAGCTGGCGCCGGTGGCAGCGTCCGACAGTTCGCCGGTCCACGATCCGGAGCTGTTGGCAGCCGCGTACGACCGTATTTTTCGGATGCATGGAAGGATCGGCCCATGGCGATGACGCCAGCGGTGAAGGACGAGATCGCCCGCCTCCCCGTCACCCGGACGTGCTGCAGGAAGGCGGAGGTCTCGGCGATTCTTCGGTTCGCGGGCGGGCTGCACCTGGTGAGCGGCCGCATCGTGATCGAGGCGGAGCTGGACACCAGCATCGCCGCGCGCCGGCTCCGCAAGGACATCCTGGAGATCTTCGGGCACAACTCGGAGCTGGTGGTGATGGCCCCCGGCGGACTGCGCCGCGGCAGCCGTTACGTCGTACGGGTGATCACCGGGGGTGATCAGCTCGCCCGGCAGACCGGGCTGGTCGACGGCCGCGGACGCCCGATCCGGGGACTGCCCCCGCAGGTCGTCTCGGGAGCCACCTGTGACGCCGAGGCCGCCTGGCGCGGCGCGTTCCTGGCGCACGGCTCGCTCACCGAGCCCGGCCGTTCCTCCTCACTGGAGGTGACCTGCCCGGGTCCCGAGGCCGCTCTCGCGCTCGTCGGTGCCGCGCGCAGGCTCCAGATCGCCGCGAAGGCCCGTGAGGTGCGCGGGGTGGACCGTGTGGTCGTACGGGACGGGGACGCGATCGGCGCGCTGCTGACCCGGCTCGGCGCGCATGAGTCGGTGCTGGCCTGGGAGGAGCGGCGGATGCGCCGCGAGGTCCGTGCCACGGCCAACCGTCTCGCCAACTTCGACGACGCGAATCTGCGTCGCTCCGCCCGCGCGGCGGTCGCCGCGGGTGCCCGGGTGCAGCGCGCGCTGGAGATCCTCGGCGAGGAGGTGCCGGAGCATCTCGCCGCCGCGGGCAGGCTGCGGATGGAGCACAAGCAGGCCTCCCTGGAGGAACTGGGCGCGCTCGCCGATCCGCCGCTGACCAAGGACGCCGTCGCGGGCCGGATCCGCCGGCTGCTGGCGATGGCCGACAAGCGGGCACAGGACCTCGGGATTCCGGGCACGGAGTCCAATCTGAGTGAGGAACTGGCGGACGGTCTCGTCGGCTGAGCCCGCCTCCGGCCCCGGCCCGCCCGCTCCGTACGGCCCGTCCGGCGCGCCGGTTCGATCGTCCGCCCGTCGCCCTCGTCCTGTCTCTCCCCAGCCACCCGCTGCCGGCACCGAATAGGTGTCGGCAGCAGGCATTCTGGCACTTCATCAGGCGCTCTTGACATGATCATGGAGCGTGGTCAGCCTGACGTCAGTTCACGGACGTGGCAGACAACAGCAAGAGGGGCACATGAGACACAGAGCGAGATCCATACTCGCCGCAGGCGTACTGCTGCTGGCCGGTGTGACGGCGGCGCCCGCCGCCCAGGCACGGCCGGCCCCGGACCCCGCGGCCGGTGCCGACGCGGTGAAGGTCTTCGACGCCGAGGTCACCCAGGAGCAGATACCGCTGCTGCTCTCGGCGGGCCAGGACGCCCATGAACTCACCGAACGGGCCCCCGAGAAGGGGACCGCGAAGGTCGAACTGTTTCTCACCGACGCCCAGGCGCGCGCCCTGGAGAAGCAGGGCGTCGACGTCACCGAGCGCACGGTCCCCGCGAAGGCGGCCGCGCGGGCGCGCGCGGCGGGCGACGGCGTCTACCGCCCGTACAGCGGCGAGGGCAATCTCCAGGAGGAGATCGTCGAAACCGGGCAGGCCAACCCCGGGATCACCAAGGTCGTCTCCATCGGCAAGACCGTCAACGGCCAGGACATCCTCGCCCTCAAGGTGAGCAAGGGCGCGCCCGTCACCAAGGACGGTGACAAGCCGTCGGTGCTCTACATGTCCAACCAGCACGCCCGGGAGTGGATCACTCCCGAGATGACACGCCGTCTGATGCACCACTACATCGACAACTACGGCAAGGACCCGCGGATCACGCGGATCGTCGACTCCACCGAGCTGTGGTTCGTCCTCTCGGCCAACCCCGACGGCTACGACTACACCTTCAGCTCGGACAGCGCCCGCCTCTGGCGCAAGAACCTCAGGGACGTCGACGGGGACGGGAAGATCGCGTCCGGCGACGGCGTCGACCTGAACCGTAACTTCGCCTACAAGTGGGGCTATGACGACGAGGGCTCGTCCCCGCAGCCCGCCAACGAGACCTACCGCGGCGCGGGCCCCAACTCCGAGCCCGAGACAGCGGCGATCGACCGCTTCGAGCGGCGCATCGACTTCGACTACGGTGTCAACTACCACTCCGCCGCCGAACTGCTCCTCTACGGTGTGGGCTGGCAGGTCGCGACCCCGACCCCCGACGACGTGCTCTACAAGGCGCTCGCGGGCACCCCGGAGAACTCCGCCATCCCCGGCTACTACCCGCAGGTCTCCTCCGAGCTGTACACGACCAACGGCGAGGCCGACGGTCACGCGGCGAACGTCAACGGCACGATGATGTTCACCCCCGAGATGACGACCTGCCAGACCGCGTCCGGGTACGACCCGGACGACGCGTGGGAGGCACGGGACTGCCGCTCCGGCTTCAACTTCCCCGACGACGAGAAGCTGATCCAGGAGGAGTTCACCAAGAACGTCCCCTTCGCGCTCTCCGTCGCCGAGACGGCCGCCCACCCCGACCAGCCCTCCTCGTCGGTCGGCCTGACCGCCCCGGACTTCACGATCGACCCGTTCACCACCTCGTACGCGCGCGGCGCCGACCAGGAGGTCTCCGTCATCGCGCGCTCGTCGCTGCGGAAGATGGAGCTGAACTACCGCGTCAACGGCGGCCGTGCCGAGCAGGAGAGGATCAGGGCCTGGAAGGGCGGCGAGACCTACGGAGGCGAGGACAACCTCCACTTCGACCAGTACCGCGCCAAGGTCGAGGACGCCGGTCCCGGTGACACCGTCGAGGTCTGGTTCACCGGACGGGCGGAGAGCGGAGGGCCCACCTCCAGCGAGCACTTCACCTACACCGTGGCCGAACGCCCCAGCGCCGACACGATCGTGATCGCCGAGGAGGGCGCGCCCGCCCGGCAGGCCCAGGCCTATGTCGACGCCCTGCGCGCCAACGGGCGTACCGCCGTCGTCTGGGACGTCGCCACCCAGGGCGTACCGCACCCGCTGGGCGTGCTCGGCCACTTCTCCACGGCCGTGCACTACACGGGCGCCGTGGCCCCCGGGGGCGCGACCCAGATCGCCGTGCGCGACTTCCTCAACGAGGGCGGCAAGCTCATCGAGGCTGGCGAGCTGGCCGGTGGCAACGCCCAGGTCGGGCGGGCCCAGACCAATGACTTCAGCCAGTACTACCTGGGCGCCTACGGACGCGCCTCCAACGCCCGCGCCACCGGATTCAGCGGCGAGGGAGCGCTGGCGGGAGCGGCCGGAACGCTCGGCGCGGCGCCCGGCAACCCGCTGAACGCGGCGGGCGTCTACACCGTCACCTCCGACACCCTGGACCCGGAGACCTTCCCGCAGTTCGGCAGCGCGCAGGCGGGCGTGTACACCGGGACCGCGAACCCGTACGCCCCCTACGAGGGCCAGTGGATGGCCGCCGCCACCCACCAGGACAACGACTGGCGCCGGCTCACCCGGACCGTCGATCTGACCGGTGTCAGCGCGGCCGACAAGCCGGAGCTGCGCCTCGCGCTCAACTGGAACACCGAGCCGGGGTACGACCACGCCGTCCTGGAGGCGCACACCGCCGGGGCCGACGACTGGACCACGCTCCCCGAGGCCGGAGGCGCGACCAGCACCACCGTCCCCGATGAGTGCGAGGCCGGATTCTTCCTCCAGGGCCATCCGTTCCTCGGCCGCTATCTGACCCTCGGGAACGACGGCTGCACGCCGACCGGCACCAGCGGCGCCTGGAACAGCCTCACCGGCAGTTCGAACGGCTGGCAGCAGGTCGTCTTCGACCTGAGCGCCTACGCGGGCACCGAGGCCGAGCTGTCGCTCAGCTACATCACCGACCCCGGCAGCGGCGGGCGCGGAGTCTTCGCGGACGACGCGCGGCTGGCCGTGGGCGGCGTGGAGCAGGCCTCCGAGGGCTTCGAGACCTCGCTGGGGGCCTGGACCACACCGGGCGCCCCGGAGGGAAGCCCCGCGGTGGAGGGGGACTGGGCGCGCTCCCAGGAACTCTTCAAGTCGTACGCGTCCGTCACCACGCGTGACACCGTACTGCTCGGATTCGGCCTGGAACACGTACTGGACACGGGAGAGCGCGCGACGCTCCTCGGCAAGGCGCTGGGAGCCCTGCGGGACTGATCCCCTTCCGACGCGTGTGGCGGCCCGTACCCGTACCGACGGGTACGGGCCGCCGTCGGCTCGCGGCGCCACTCGATGTCACCAGGCCCGCCGCGGAGAGGTAGGGTCTTAAGCGGTCGGGGACATCCCATACAACTCGCCGGCGTCGAAACCCGGCGTACCTAACGAGGAGATCGGTTCGTGACGATCCGCGTAGGCATCAACGGCTTTGGCCGCATCGGTCGTAACTACTTCCGCGCGCTGCTGGAGCAGGGTGCAGACATCGAGATCGTGGCTGTCAACGACCTGGGTGACACTGCGACCACGGCGCACCTTCTGAAGTACGACACCATCCTGGGCCGTCTGAAGGCCGAGGTGACCCACACCGCCGACACGATCACCGTCGACGGGCACACGATCAAGGTGCTCTCCGAGCGCAACCCGGCCGACATCCCCTGGGGTGAGCTGGGTGTCGACATCGTCATCGAGTCGACCGGTATCTTCACCAAGAAGGACGACGCCGCCAAGCACATCGCGGGCGGCGCCAAGAAGGTCCTCATCTCGGCTCCGGCCAAGGACGAGGACATCACCATCGTGATGGGCGTCAACCAGGACAAGTACGACGCGGCCAGCCACCACGTCATCTCCAACGCCTCCTGCACCACCAACTGTGTGGCGCCGATGGCCAAGGTTCTCCTGGAGAACTTCGGCATCGTCAAGGGCATGATGACCACGGTCCACGCGTACACGAACGACCAGCGCATCCTGGACTTCCCGCACAAGGACCTGCGCCGCGCCCGCGCCGCCGCGGAGAACATCATTCCGACCACCACCGGTGCCGCCAAGGCCACCGCCCTGGTGATCCCGGAGCTGGCGGGCAAGCTCGACGGCATCGCGATGCGCGTCCCGGTCCCGACGGGCTCCGTCACCGACCTGGTCATCGAGCTGGAGCGCGAGGTGACCAAGGACGAGGTGAACACCGCGTTCCAGAAGGCCGCCGAGGGCCAGCTCAAGGGCATCCTGGACTACACCGAGGACGCGATCGTCTCCTCGGACATCGTCAACTGGCCCGCCTCCTGCACCTTCGACTCCTCCCTGACCATGGTCCAGGGCAAGAACGTGAAGGTCATCGGCTGGTACGACAACGAGTGGGGCTACTCCAACCGTCTTGTCGACCTGACCGTCTTCGTCGGTGGCCAGCTCTGACGTCGGTGGCCAGCTCTGACACAGGGCCCATGAGTTCAGGGCCGCTGAGTTCAGGGCCGGTAGGCATCTCGATATGAGCGACAGGGCTCGGTCGGCGCACCCGCTGCGCTGTTCGAGCCCTGTTGGCCTGTCCAGACATCCCAAGGAGTCCAGCAGCAGATGAAGACGATCGACGAACTTCTCGCCGAAGGGGTCGGCGGCAAGCGCGTATTCGTCCGTGCCGACCTCAATGTGCCGCTCGACGGCACCACCATCACCGACGACGGCCGGATCCGGGCCGTCCTGCCGACGGTCGCCCGGCTCGCCGAGGCCGGCGCCCGGGTCGTCGTCGCCTCCCACTTGGGCCGCCCCAAGGGCGCCCCGGACCCCGCCTTCTCGCTCGCCCCCGCCGCCGCGCGCCTCGGTGAACTCCTCGGCGCGGACGTGGCGTTCGCGACCGACACCGTCGGCGACTCCGCCAAGGCCGTGGTCGCGGACCTCGCCGACGGCCGGGTCGCCGTCATCGAGAATCTGCGCTTCAACCCGGGCGAGACCTCGAAGGACGACGCCGAGCGCGGCGCCTTCGCCGACCAGCTCGCCGGGCTGGCCGATCTCTATGTCGGCGACGGCTTCGGCGCGGTGCACCGCAAGCACGCCTCGGTCTTCGATCTGCCGGCCCGGCTGCCGCACGCGGCGGGCGGTCTGATCGCCACCGAGGTCGCCGTGCTCAAGAAGCTCACGGACGAGGTACGGCGGCCCTACGCCGTGGTCCTCGGCGGCGCCAAGGTCTCCGACAAGCTCGGGGTCATCGACCATCTCCTGGAGAAGGCCGACCGCATCCTGATCGGCGGCGGCATGCTCTTCACCTTCCTGAAGGCACAGGGCCACGAGATCGGCTCCTCGCTCGTCCAGGAGGATCAGATCCCGGTCGTCCAGGAGTATCTGAAGCGGGCCGACGAGCGCGGTGTGGAGTTCGTCCTCCCCGTGGACGTCCTGGTCGCCGCGGAGTTCCCGGACCTGAAGACCAAGGCGCCCGCGCACCCCGACACGGTGGCCGCCGACGCCATCCCGGCCGGAAAGATGGGCCTGGACATCGGCCCCGAGACCGGCCGTCTGTACGCTTCCAAGCTCCTCGACGCCGAGACCGTCTTCTGGAACGGTCCCATGGGCGTCTTCGAGCACCCCGACTACGCCGAGGGCACCAGGGCCGTCGCCCAGGCGCTCGTCGACTCCCCGGGCTTCTCCGTCGTCGGCGGTGGCGACTCCGCCGCCGCCGTCCGCATCCTGGGCTTCGACGAGAACGCATTCGGCCATATTTCGACCGGTGGCGGCGCCAGCCTCGAATATCTCGAGGGCAAGACGCTTCCCGGCCTCGCCGCACTGGAGGACTGACCCCCAAATGAGCACCCGTACCCCGCTGATGGCGGGCAACTGGAAGATGAACCTCAACCACCTCGAGGCCATCGCCCATGTCCAGAAGCTCGCCTTCGCATTGACGGACAAGGACTACGACGCCGTCGAGGTGGCCGTTCTGCCGCCCTTCACCGATCTGCGGTCCGTGCAGACCCTGGTCGACGGCGACAAGCTCAAGATCAAGTACGGCGCCCAGGACATCTCGGCGCACGACTCCGGCGCGTACACCGGTGAGATCTCGGGCCCGATGCTGTCCAAGCTGAAGTGCGCCTATGTCGCGGTGGGTCACTCCGAGCGACGGCAGTACCACGCCGAGACGGACGAGATCTGCAACGCCAAGGTCAAGGCCGCGTTCCGGCACGGGCTGACCCCGATCCTCTGTGTGGGCGAGGGTCTGGACATCCGCAAGGCCGGTGACCAGGTCTCCTACACGCTGAGCCAGCTCGACGGCGGACTCAAGGACATCCCGGCCGAGCAGGCCGAGTCCGTGGTGATCGCCTACGAGCCCGTATGGGCCATCGGCACCGGCGAGGTCGCCACCCCCGAGGACGCGCAGGAGGTCTGCGGGGCGATCCGCGGGCGGCTGGCCGAGCTGTACTCGCAGGAGCTGGCCGACCAGGTCCGGATCCAGTACGGCGGCTCGGTGAAGTCCGGGAATGTCGCCGCGATCATGACACAGCCCGATGTGGACGGCGCCCTGGTGGGCGGCGCGGCGCTGGACGCCGACGAGTTCGTCAAGATCGTCAGGTTCCGGGACCAGTAGGCGCCGGTCAGCAGGTTCCGTGACCGGTAAGTATGCGGTGGCACGGATCCGTCGTACCCTTGCGGGGGCCGTACGGGCATCTCCGATCCGTTCTCACGGAAGATGCCGCCCGGTCCCCGCAGTGCGTATCAGATACATCAGTCCTGTCGGTCCCGTCAGTCCGAGGAAGTTGGTCCAGCCGTGGTAATGGGGTTCTCGATCGCCCTCATCGTCTTCAGTCTGCTGATGATGCTGCTCGTGCTGATGCACAAGGGGAAGGGCGGCGGCCTCTCCGACATGTTCGGTGGCGGAATGCAGTCGTCCGTCGGTGGTTCCTCCGTCGCCGAGCGTAACCTCGACCGCATCACCGTTGTTGTCGGTCTGCTGTGGTTCGCGAGCATCGTCGTGCTTGGTCTGCTGCTGAAGCTGGACAGCTAGGCCGCGTACGGTACGGCGTCGCGGGCGCGGCCTATCATGGGGTTCCGCGCCGGGCGGCAGGGGGTAACTCCCTTCACTGGACGCGCGTTGGGCCTTACGTAGACTGGGGCGCCCGGCAGCGGAGCTGCCTATCGATGCTTTGCGGCACCATCACGCAGGGAGTTACGACCGTGGCAAGTGGCAACGCGATCCGGGGAAGCCGGGTCGGAGCGGGGCCGATGGGTGAGGCCGAGCGTGGCGAGTCCGCGCCCCGCCTGCGCATCTCCTTCTGGTGCTCCAACGGGCACGAGACGCAGCCGAGCTTCGCCAGTGACGCACAGGTTCCGGAGACGTGGGACTGCCCGCGCTGCGGATTCCCGGCCGGTCAGGACCGGGACAATCCGCCGGACCCGCCGCGCACCGAGCCGTACAAGACGCACCTCGCCTATGTACGGGAGCGACGCAGCGACGCGGACGGCGAGGCGATCCTCGCCGAGGCGCTCGCCAAACTGCGCGGCGAGATCTAGACATCGGGATCTCGACAGCGGGATCCGGACATACCGAGATCCGGATACAGCAAGATCTGGACATACTTCAGCCGGCCGGACACCCAACAGGTGTCCGGCCGGTTTGTTCTGCCCCGTCCGTGACCCGCGTCGCCCCGCCGCCGCGCGGCCCGTCCCGCCGCCGCGCGGCCACCCTGATCGCATAGGTTGGACGGGCAGCAGGGCACGCACACACGCACGAGAAGAAGTGGACCGATGTCCGAGATGAACGCAGAAGGCCGTACCAGGCTCAACCGGACGCCCGAGTGGAACGCGCTCGGCAAGCACCGTGAACAGCTCGGGCAGACGCATCTGCGGGAGCTGTTCGCCGCCGATCCGGCGCGCGGCACCGGCTACACCCTCCGGGTGGGCGACCTCTACCTCGACTACTCCAAGCACCTGGTGACCGACGAGACGCTGGCGCTGCTCCGTGAGCTGGCCGCGGCGACCGGGGTGGCCGAGCTGCGGGACGCGATGTTCCGCGGCGAGAAGATCAACACCACCGAGGACCGCGCCGTACTGCACACGGCGCTGCGCGCCCCGCGCGACGCCGTCATCGAGGTGGACGGGGAGAACGTCGTACCGGCGGTGCACGCCGTACTCGACAGGATGAGCGCGTTCGCCGACCGGATCAGGTCCGGCGAGTGGACCGGTCACACCGGGCGTCCCATCAAGAACGTGATCAATATCGGTATCGGCGGTTCGGACCTCGGTCCCGCGATGGCCTACGAGGTGCTCCGGTCCTTCACCGACCGTGACCTCACGGTCCGGTTCGTCTCCAACGTGGACGGCGCGGACCTGCACGAGGCCGTACGGGACCTGGATCCGGCCGAGACGCTCTTCATCGTCGCCTCCAAGACCTTCACCACCATCGAGACCATCACCAACGCCACCTCGGCCCGCTCCTGGCTGCTGACCGGGCTGGGCGCCGGGCAGGAGGCCGTCGCCAAGCACTTCGTGGCGCTCTCCACCAACGCCGGCAAGGTCGCCGAGTTCGGTATCGACACGGCCAACATGTTCGAGTTCTGGGACTGGGTGGGCGGGCGCTACTCGTACGACTCGGCCATCGGTCTCTCGCTGATGATCGCGATCGGGCCCGGCCGGTTCCGGGAGATGCTGGACGGCTTCCATCTGGTCGACGAGCACTTCCGTACCGCGCCGCCGGAGGCCAACGCGCCTCTGCTGCTGGGGCTGCTGGGGATCTGGTACGGGTCGTTCTTCGACGCCCAGTCGCACGCCGTCCTGCCCTACAGCCACTATCTGTCGAAGTTCACGGCGTATCTCCAGCAGCTCGACATGGAGTCCAACGGCAAGTCGGTGGACCGCGAGGGCCGGCCGGTCGAATGGCAGACCGGACCCGTGGTCTGGGGCACGCCGGGCACCAACGGGCAGCACGCGTACTACCAGTTGATCCACCAGGGCACCAAGGTCATCCCGGCCGACTTCATCGGCTTCGCCCGGCCCGTCGACGATCTGCGGCCCGAGCTGGTCGCACAGCACGATCTGCTGATGGCCAACTTCTTCGCGCAGACCCAGGCGCTCGCCTTCGGCAAGACGCCCGACGAGGTACGGGCCGAGGGCGTGCCGGAGGAGCTGGTGCCGCACAAGACCTTCCGCGGCAACCACCCGACGACCACGATCCTCGCCGAGACCCTCACCCCGTCCGTGCTGGGCCAGCTCATCGCGCTCTACGAGCACAAGGTGTTCGTCCAGGGCGCCGTCTGGGACATCGACTCCTTCGACCAGTGGGGCGTCGAGCTGGGCAAGGTGCTCGCCAAGCGGATCGAGCCCGTACTCACCGGCGAGGAGTCCGGCGGCCGGCTCGACGCTTCGACCGCGGCGCTGGTCGCCGCGTACCGTTCACTGCGTGGCCGCTGAACCGGTGGCGGAGGGGGCGCAGCGGCTCCGGCCGCCCAACAACACACTGAACGAGCGCGCCATCGGCTGGTGGCGCGCCCAGTGGCTGGCGCTGACCGTGGTGGTGGCGGGGATACCGGCCGTGCTGGGGGCGCTCATCGCCCCCGCACGGGCGTGGCTGCTGGTCCCCGCCGCCGTCCTGGCGGTGCTCGGCCTCCTCTGCACGGCGCTGATACCCGTGTGGTGGTTCAGGGTGCACCGCTGGGAGGTGACGGAGGAGGCGGTCTATGTCCGTACCGGCTTCTTCTGGCAGGAGTGGCGGATCGCGCCGATGTCCCGGATACAGACCGTGGACACCGTGCGTGGTCCGCTGGAGCAGCTCTTCCGGCTCGCCACGGTGATCGTCACCACCGCGTCGTCCAAGGGCGCGGTCCATATCGAGGGGCTCGACCACGAGCTGGCCGCGGAGCTGGCCGAGCGGCTGACCCGGATCACCGAGGCGACCCCCGGGGACGCCACATGAGCGACCCCGCGGACGCCGTAGGGGCCCGGAAACCCGTGGAGAGCGCCGGGTCCCCGAGCCTCGAAGACCCCGGGGCGGCCGGGGAAGAGAGCTGGCGGCGGCTCGACCGGCGCACTCTGCTGGTCACCGTGGCGGTCCTGACGGGGTTCGTCGTGGGTGCCGGGGTGCCTGCCGTCATGGGACTGTCGGGCAGTCGCCCGCTCGGGGAGGCGTTCACCTGGGTACTGGCGGGGGCCGCGCTGCTGATCGTCTCCGGTACGTTCGGGGACTATGTCCGCTGGCGCCGTACCCGGTACCGGACAGGGCCCGAGCGCGCCGAGCTGCACACCGGTCTCTTCCTGGTCAAACGGCGTTCGCTGGCGCGCGAGCGGATACGGACGGTCGATCTCACGGCCAATCCGCTGCTCCGGCTGCTCGGGCTGGTGAAGGTCCGGATAGGGACCGGTGAGCAGACCGGCGGTGAGTCCACGCTGGAACTCGACCCGGTCACCAGGGCCGAGGGCGAACGGCTCCGTACGGCACTGCTCGGCCGCGCCGCCGAGGGGGACGGGGCCGCGGAAGGCGCCGACGACGGCATGCTGGCGGCGCTCGATCCGGGCTGGATCCGGTACGCGCCGCTCTCCTTCCTCAGTCTGGCGCTGGCGGGCGCGGGCGTCGGCGGACTGTTCCAGCTCAGCGAGTGGTTCGGTGTGCAGGGCCGGGTGGTCCACTGGGCGGGCGGCCATGTGCGGGACATCTCTCCCGTCTGGGGGATCGTGCTGCTCGTGGGGTTCGCGGTGGCGGCGGGGATCGCGGGGGTCGTCGGCGCGCTCGCCCTCTGGATCGAGATGTGGTGGAACTACCGGTTGGAACGGGAGCCCGGAGGCACCCTGCGGGTCCGGCGCGGGCTGTTCACCTCCCGCTCGGTCTCCATCGAGGAGCGGCGGCTGCGCGGGGTGGAACTGGTCGAACCGCTCGGGGTCCGGCTGGCCGGCGCGGCCAGGCTGGACGCGATCGCCACGGGGCTCGCGCAGGACGAGGAGGACGAGCAGGCCGACCAGAAGAGCCTGCTGCCGCCCGCGCCGCGGGCGGTGGCGGACGAGGTGGCGGCCCGGATACTGCGGGAGCCCCTCTCCCCGACACGGGCGGTCCCGCTGGCTCCGCACCCCCGCGCGGCCCGTGCGCGCCGGCTGCGCTGGGCCCTGTCCGCCGCACTGCTGCCGCCGGCGCTCCTGACGGTCCTCGGTCTGCTGCTGACCGGTGTGCTGCTGATCGTCGCGGCGGTGGGCGCCGTGGTGGCGCTGCCGGTCGCGGTGCTGCTCGCGCTCGACTCGTACCGCAATCTGGGCCATGGCCTCGGCGGCGGCTATCTGGTGGCCCGCTCGGGCACGCTGCGCCGTACGACCGTCGCCCTCCAGCGCGGCGGGGTGATCGGCTGGACGGTCCGGCAGTCCTACTTCCAGCGCCGTGCGGGCCTGCTGACCCTGACCGCGACCACGGCCGCGGGAAGCGGCGCGTACCACGTGTACGACACGGCGGAGGGCGAGGGCCTGGCCTTCGCGGCGGAGGCCGTTCCCGGCCTGCTGGAGCCCTTTCTGATCAGGGAGTGACCCTTTCCGATCCGGCCGGGGGGCCCGGGAGGAGGGGAAGCGCGGGAAAGGCCTCGCCTCTGTGCCGGGACGAGTGGATCATGGGGGCATGACACACACCAGCCGTCGTACGGTCCTCGCCGCCCTGGCCACCGCCACCGTGAGCGGGTCCCTGCTGGCCGGGGCCGGCGCCTCACCCGCGTACGCCGCCGACTACTACGCGTCCAACACGGACCTCTACACCAGGCTCGCGGGCAGTGAGGGCCTGGACTTCGCCCGCCGCTACAAGCGGCACGAGACCCTCGACAGCAGCCTCGGCACGGCCCCCCGCTACCCGCGTACCACCGTCATGGCACTGCACGGCGGCGGTATCGAGCCCGGGACCTCGGAGCTGTGCCTCGCCATAGCCGGCTACCACCCGGCCACCTTCGCGGTCACACCGGCGGGCGGTCCGGTGTACGACTACTGGATGTTCGAGGGGCTCAAGTCCAGCGGCAACGGGACGATGCATGTCACCTCGTCGCACTGCGACGACGGGGTCGCGCTCGCCCTGGCGGCGGGCAGTCTCAATGTGCTGAGCCTGCACGGCTGCCAGGCCGACCAGGCCGGTGCCCCGGCGAGCCGCCCCGAGGCCGTCGTGGTGGGCGGACGCAACGACCGCTTCAAGGAGCTGCTGCACACGGCCCTCGGCGCGGCCGGGTTCCAGACGATCGACGGCTCGGACGTGCCCGATCTCGCCGGGGTGCAGCCCCAGAACATCGCCAACCGCACGCTCCTCGGTATGGGGGGCCAGCTGGAGATCACCACCGAACTGCGCGAGAGCATGTTCGGCACCTACACCCGGCTGGGCCGCCCCGTCTCCACCAATGAGGTCTTCGACCGTTTCGTGGGCGCGGCCCGCAGCGCCGTCGCGGACCTGGAGGCGACCGCCGGGCAGATCATTCTCTGACGCCGCTCCGGGACGGACCCCCGTACGGGACACGCGAAGGCCCGGTCCGTCCGGAGACGGACCGGGCCTTCGTGAACCGGCCGTCGTGAACCGGGCCTTCGCGGCACCGGACCGACGGATCGTCAGGCCGAGGCCGGCGGATAGAGACCGCGCGGCAGCCCCGAGGCCGCCGCCGCGTCCAGCAGCCACAGGGTGCGGCTCCTGCCGTACGCGCCCGCCGCCGGGGCCTGGATCTCACCCGCGCCCGACAGGGCGATCTCCGCCGCCTTCGCCTTGTCCTCGCCCGCCGCGAGCAGCCAGACCTCATGGGCCGCGCGGATCGCGGGCAGGGTGAGCGAGATACGGGTCGGCGGAGGCTTGGGAGCGCCGTGCACGGCGACCACCGTGCGCTCGGTCTCCCGTACGCCGGGCAGCTCCGGGAAGAGCGACGCGACATGCGTGTCGGGCCCGACCCCCAGCATCAGGACGTCGAACGTCGGCACGGGACCGTGGTCCTCCGGCCGGGACGCCGCGGCGAGCTCGGTGGCGTACGCGGCGGCCGCGGCCTCCACATCGCTGCCGTAAGGACCGTCCGAGGCCGGCATCGCGTGCACCCGTGACGGGTCCAGCGGCACCGAGCCGAGCAGCGCCTCCCGTGCCTGGGTGACATTCCGCTCCGGGTCACCCTCGGGCAGGAAGCGCTCGTCGCCCCACCACAGATCCAGCCGTGCCCAGTCGATCGCGTCACGGGCGGGCGCCGCCGACAGCGCGGCCAGCAGCCCGTTGCCGTTGCGTCCGCCCGTCAGCACCACCGAGGCGGAGCCCCGGGCGGCCTGGGCGTCCACGACCTTGGTGATCAGCCGGGCCGCCGCGGCCTGGGCCATCAGCTCCTTGTCCCGGTGGACGACCACCTGCGGGGCACTCACTTGGACGCCGCCTTCTTGGCCGGAGCCTTCTTCGTGGCGGTCGCGGCCGTACCCGGCGCACCGGATCCCTCGGCGGGTCCGGCGGACGACGGGTCCGGCGCGCCGCCCAGCCGCTCCACACCGAACCGCAGAGCCGACGCGTAGATGTCGTCCGGGTCCAGTCGGCGCAGCTCCTCCGCGATCAGCTCGGAGGTGTCCCGCCGCTTCAGCGCCACCGCGCGGTCCGGCTGGCCCTCGATGGAGAGGGTCGCCAGCGAGCCGTCCGCCCGGTGCAGACTGATCGGGCCGCAGGTGGTCTCCAGCCGTACGGCCGTGAGACCCGGCCCCGAGGAGACGGAGCGCCGTACCGGTACGTGCAGCCGGTCCGCGAGCCACATGGCGAGCAGTTCGGAGCTCGGATTGTGCTGCTCGCCCTCCACCTCCACGGAGGTGATGGCGCAGTCCACCTGGTCCAGCGCGGCGGCCAGCATCGAGCGCCAGGGCGTGATGCGGGTCCAGGCCAGATCGGTGTCGCCCGGGGTGTACGCGTCGGCGCGGACCGTCAGTTCCTCGGTCGGGTTCTCCGCCGCGTGGGTGTCCGTCACCCGGCGCTGCGCCAGCTTGCCCAGCGCGTCCTTGGCCGGGTTGGCCGGCGGGTTCACGGGCCACCACACGACGACCGGGGCGTCGGGCAGCAGCAGCGGCAGCACCACCGACTGGGCGTGGTCGATGACCTCGCCGTACAGCCGCAGGACGACCGTCTCACCGGTGCCCGCGTCCGCGCCTACCCGTACCTCCGCGTCCAGCCGCGCCTTGGACCGCTCGCGCGCCGAGCGCGAGAACCGCTTGACGACGACGAGCTTGCGCGACGGATGCTCGCGGGACGCCTCGTCGGCGGCCCTGAGCGCGTCGTACTGGTTCTCCTCGTCGGTGACGATGACCAGGGTGAGGACCATGCCGACGGCGGGTGTGCCGATCGCCCGGCGCCCCTGCACCAACGCCTTGTTGATCTTGCTGGACGTGGTGTCCGTAAGGTCGATCTTCATGGCCGGCGCCAGCTCCGTCCGTCTCGTGCGAGCATTTCGTCCGCCTCGACCGGACCCCAGGTCCCGGACTCGTACTGCGCGGGCCTGCCGTGCTTCTCCCAGTACTCCTCGATCGGGTCGAGGATCTTCCAGGACAGCTCGACCTCCTCCACACGCGGGAAGAGGTTCGAGTCGCCGAGCAGCACATCGAGGATGAGCCGCTCGTACGCCTCGGGGCTGGACTCGGTGAAGGACTCGCCGTACGCGAAGTCCATCGAGACGTCCCGTACCTCCATCGAGGTGCCGGGCACCTTGGAGCCGAATCGCATCGTCACGCCCTCGTCCGGCTGCACCCGGATGACCAGGGCGTTCTGCCCCAGCTCCTCCGTGGAGGTGTGGTCGAAGGGGGAGTGCGGGGCGCGCTGGAAGACCAGCGCGATCTCCGTGACCCGGCGGCCGAGCCGCTTTCCGGTACGGAGGTAGAACGGGACACCCGCCCAGCGGCGGTTGTCGATCTCCAGCTTGATCGCGGCGTAGGTGTCGGTCTTCGACCTGCTGTCGATCCCGTCCTCTTCCAGATAGCCGACGGCCTTCACGCCGCCCTGCCAGCCCGCGGCGTACTGTCCGCGCACGGTGTCCGCGCCCAGATCCTTGGGCAGCCGCACCGCGCCCAGCACCTTGGTCTTCTCCGCGACCAGCGCGTCCGCGTCGAAGGAGGCGGGCTCCTCCATGGCGGTCAGCGCGAGGAGCTGGAGCAGATGGTTCTGGATGACATCACGGGCGGCGCCGATGCCGTCGTAGTAGCCGGCCCGGCCGCCGATGCCGATGTCCTCGGCCATGGTGATCTGGACATGGTCGACGTACGACCGGTTCCAGATCGGCTCGAAGAGGGTGTTGGCGAACCGCAGCGCCAGGATGTTCTGGACGGTCTCCTTGCCCAGATAGTGGTCGATCCGGAAGACCTCGTTGGACGGGAAGACCTCGTGGACGACCTTGTTGAGCTGCTTCGCCGAGGTCAGATCGTGGCCGAACGGCTTCTCGATGACCGCGCGCCGCCAGGAGCCCTCCTTCTGGTCGGCCAGCCCGTGCTTCTTGAGCTGCTGGACGACCTGCGGGAAGAACTTGGGCGGTACGGAGAGATAGAAGGCGAAGTTGCCGCCGGTGCCCTGGGTCTTGTCCAGGTCCGCGATCGTCGCCTTCAGATTCTCGAACGCGTCGTCGTCGCCGAAGTCACCCTGGACGAAGCGCATCCCCTGGATGAGCTGCTGCCAGACCTCCTCACGGAACGGCGTACGCGCGTGCTCCTTGACGGCGTCGTGGACCTCCTGCGCGAAGTCCTCGTCCTGCCATTCGCGGCGCGCGAAACCGACGAGCGAGAAGCCCGGCGGGAGCAGACCGCGGTTGGCCAGGTCATAGATCGCGGGCATCAGCTTCTTGCGGGACAGATCCCCCGTGACACCGAAGATGACCAGGCCCGACGGCCCCGCGATACGCGGGAGCCGTCGGTCCGCGGCGTCACGGAGCGGATTCGCCCCGTGGGTTGCGGTCAAGGAAATCAGCCCTCCGAAGGGGCGAGGCGCTTCAGCTCCGCCTCGGTCGACTTGAGCAGGTCGTTCCAGGACGCCTCGAACTTCTCGACACCCTCGTCCTCCAGCAGCTGGACGACGTCGTCGTACGAGATGCCCAGCGCGGCCACGGCCGCCAGATCCGCGCGCGCCTGGTCGTATGTGCCACGTACCGTGTCACCGGTGATGGCACCGTGGTCCGCGGTGGCCTCCAGGGTCGCCTCCGGCATGGTGTTCACCGTGTTGGGCGCCACCAGCTCGTCGACGTACAGCGTGTCCTTGTACGCCGGGTCCTTCACACCGGTCGAGGCCCAGAGCGGACGCTGCTTGTTGGCCTGCGCCCGGTCCAGGACCGCCCAGCGGTCGGAGGAGAAGACCTCCTCGTACGCCTCGTACGCGAGGCGCGCGTTGGCCAGGGCCGCCTTGCCGCGGGCCTCCTTGGCCTCGGGGGTGCCCAGCGCGTCGAGCCGCTTGTCGATCTCCGTGTCCACGCGGGACACGAAGAAGGACGCCACCGAGTGGATCTTGGAGAGATCGAGGCCGGCCGCCTTGGCCTTCTCCAGACCCGAGATATAGGCGTCCATGACCTCGCGGTAGCGCTCCAGCGAGAAGATCAGCGTGACATTGACGCTGATGCCCCGGCCGATGGTCTCGGTGATGGCGGGGAGACCGGCCTTCGTCGCCGGGATCTTGATAAGGGTGTTGGGGCGGTCCACCAGCCAGGCGAGCTGCTTGGCCTCGGCGATGGTCGCCTCGGTCCGGTGCGCGAGGCGCGGGTCGACCTCGATGGAGACCCGGCCGTCCTGGCCCTGCGTCGCGTCGAAGACCGGACGCAGGATGTCGGCGGCGTCACGGACGTCCGCCGTGGTGATCATGCGGACGGCCTCCTCGACGGTGACCTTGCGGACCGCGAGATCCGCGAGCTGGGCGTCGTAACCGCTGCCCTGGGAGATCGCCTTCTGAAAGATCGACGGGTTCGTGGTCACACCCACCACATGCTGCTGATCGATCAGTTCGGCGAGATTGCCGGATGTGATGCGCGTACGCGACAGGTCGTCGAGCCAGATCGCGACGCCTTCGTCGGAGAGGCGCTTGAGTGCGTCTGTCATAAGAGTTGCATCTCCTACTGTTCGTATACGGGTGTCAGCGCGCCGAATCCGTCAGAGATTCCCGGGCCGCGGTGGCCACCGCCTCCGCGGTGAAACCGAACTCGCGGAAGAGGACCTTGCCGTCGGCCGAAGCTCCGAAGTGCTCCAGCGACACGATGCGGCCGGACTGGCCCACATACCGGTGCCAGGTCAGTCCGATGCCGGCCTCGACCGCCACCCGCGCCTTCACGGAAGGCGGCAGAACACTGTCCTTGTACGTCTGGTCCTGCTCCTCGAACCACTCGACCGAAGGCATGGAGACGACCCGCGTCGGGATGCCGTCGGCCTGGAGCCGCTCACGCGCCTCCACGGCGAGCTGCACCTCGGAGCCCGTACCGATCAGTACGACCTGGGGAGCGCCGCCCTCGGCGTCGAACAGCACATAACCGCCCTTGGCCGCCTCGTCGTTGGGCTCGTACGTCGGCACGCCCTGACGGGTGAGCGCCAGACCGTGCGGAGCGCCCTTGTCATGGCGCCTGAGGATCTCGCGCCAGGCGACCGCCGTCTCGTTGGCGTCGGCCGGGCGGACGATGTTCAGCCCCGGAATGGCACGCAGCACGGCGAGATGCTCGACGGGCTGGTGGGTCGGACCGTCCTCGCCCAGACCGATCGAGTCATGCGTCCAGACATAGGTGACCGGTACCCGCATCAGCGCCGCCAGCCGCACGGACGCGCGCATGTAGTCGGAGAACACCAGGAAAGTGCCGCCGTAGATACGGGTGTTGCCGTGCAGCGCGATGCCGTTCATCGTCGAGCCCATGGCGTGCTCGCGGATGCCGTAGTGCACCGTGCGGCCGTACGGGTCGGCCCCCGGCAGCGGATTGCCCACCGGGAGGAACGACGACGTCTTGTCGATGGTGGTGTTGTTCGAGCCCGCCAGGTCGGCGGAGCCGCCCCACAGCTCGGGGATGACCGCGCCGAGCGCCTGGAGCACCTTGCCGGACGCGGCGCGCGTGGCGACCGACTTGCCGGCCTCGAACGCGGGGAGCTTCTCCTCCCATCCCGTGGGGAGTTCACCGGCCCTGATCCGGTCGAACGTCGCGGCGCGCTCCGGGTTGGCGGTGCGCCAGGCGGCGAAGGACTTCTCCCACTCGCCGCGGACCTCACGGCCGCGGTCGAGGGCCTCACGGGTGTGCGCGAGCACCTCCTCGGAGACGTCGAAGGACTTCTCGGGGTCGAAGCCGAGGACCTTCTTGGTCGCCGCGACCTCCGCGTCGCCGAGCGCCGAGCCGTGCGCGGCCTCGGTGTTCTGCGCGTGCGGGGCGGGCCAGGCGATGATCGAGCGGGCCGCGATGAAGGAGGGGCGCTCGGTCTCGGCCTGCGCGGCCTTGAGCGCGCGGTGGAGGCCCGCCGGGTCGAGGTCGCCGCTCGGCAGCTGCTCGACGCGCTGGACGTGCCAGCCGTACGCCTCGTACCGCTTGAGGGTGTCCTCGGAGACCGCGGTCTCCGTGTCGCCCTCGATCGAGATGTGGTTGTCGTCCCAGAGCAGTACGAGATTGCCCAGCTTCTGGTGGCCGGCCAGCGACGACGCCTCGGCGGAGATGCCCTCCTGGAGACAGCCGTCACCGGCGATCGCCCAGATGGTGTGGTCGAACGGGGAGGTGCCCGCCGGTGCGTCCGGGTCGTACAGACCGCGCTCGTACCGGGCGGCCATCGCCATGCCCACCGCGTTCGCGACACCCTGGCCGAGCGGGCCCGTGGTGGTCTCGACACCGACGGTGTGCCCGTACTCCGGGTGGCCCGGGGTCTTCGAACCCCAGGTGCGGAACGACTCCAGATCGCTCAGTTCCAGGCCGTAGCCGGCCAGATAGAGCTGGATGTAGAGAGTCAGGCTGGAGTGGCCGGCCGAGAGGATGAACCGGTCGCGGCCGGTCCACTGGGCATCGGCGGGGTCGTGCCGCATGAGCTTCTGGAAGAGCACATAGGCGGCAGGGGCCAGGCTCATGGCCGTACCGGGATGGCCGTTGCCGACCTTCTGTACGGAATCCATGGCCAGGACACGAACGGTATCGACCGCCCGGCGGTCCAGTTCGGTCCACTCGAGGTCTGTGGTGGTCGGCTTGGTGCTCACCCTGAGTCAGGGCTCCTCTCCACATGTCCAATCCCGGTGTCTGAGGGCGCACCGGTTCGTTGTCGAGCCTACCCTCGTGGGCTCGCCCAACCTTTCCCCTGCGTTCCAGGGTGCGGTGATGGGCTGGACTTCGCCTCCCGGCAGCTTGGACTTCGCCTTCCCGCAGTGCGTACGGACGGTCCCGGGGCCTGCGGGGACGGCGTTCCGGGCGCCCCGAAGGCCATCCCACCCCCGCGAAGATCGGTGTCTGGGCAACGTCTAGAGTGGCGTGGTACGCGCAAGCTTCACCGGGGCTGCACGCCCGGAGCTTGCTGGGATTTCTCTGTCAGGGGTGTGCGTGACGGCCGTCGAGTCCCGACCCGCAGGGGTCGTCCTGACTCCGAGTCCGGGGGGCCATCGGCCGTTCGGGGCCCGTGTCAAAGCGTTCGTGGCGCTGACCAAGCCACGGATCATCGAACTGCTGCTCATCACCACTGTTCCGGTGATGTTCCTGGCCGCCGGGAGCGTGCCGGATCTGTGGCTGGTGGTCACTACGTGTGTCGGCGGCTATCTCTCCGCCGGTGGCGCCAACGCGCTGAACATGTATATCGACCGTGACATCGACGCGCTCATGGACCGTACGTCTCAGCGCCCGCTGGTGACCGGCATGGTCTCGCCCCGTGAAGGGCTGGTCTTCGGCCTCACACTGACCGTGGGCTCCACACTCTGGTTCGGTTTTCTGGTCAACTGGCTCTCGGCGGCGCTCTCCCTGGGGGCGCTCCTCTTCTACGTCGTCGTCTACACGATGATCCTCAAACGCCGTACCGCGCAGAACATCGTCTGGGGCGGGATCGCCGGTTGTATGCCGGTGCTGATCGGCTGGTCCGCCGTCACCAACTCGGTGTCCTGGGCCGCCGTCATTCTTTTTCTCGTCATCTTCTTCTGGACACCGCCGCACTACTGGCCGCTGTCGATGAAGGTGAAGGCGGACTACGAGCGCGCGGGTGTGCCGATGCTCCCGGTCGTCGCGACCAATCGCGTGGTGGCCCGCCAGATCGTCCTCTACAGCTGGGTGATGTTCGTCGTCTCGCTGCTGCTGACCCCCCTGGGGTACACCGGCTGGTTCTACACGTCGGTGGCGCTGGCGGCGGGCGGCTGGTGGCTCTGGGAGGCGCATGGCCTCCAGGCCCGCGCCAAGGCCGGCGAGACGGGCGGCAAGCTCAAGGAGATGCGGCTGTTCCACTGGTCCATCACCTATGTGTCGCTGCTCTTCGTGGCGGTGGCGGTGGATCCCTTCCTGCGTTAGACGACTGGAAAGATCCGGGGCACCGGAACTGCGGACGGGCGGGGCACGTGGCTGATGCCACGTGTCCCGCCCGTCGCGTGTTGATCTACCCGTGGGTAGCATCGAGTTCATGGCAGAGACCCAGCAGGTGGACCCGAGCGACCAGAGCGACGAGAGCGGCGAGGACGGCCGGGCCGAGGACGGCCGGGCCGGCGGGAAGCGGGCCCCGGACCGGCGGGCGGCGCGCGCGGAGCGCAGGGCGGCGCGGCTGGCCAGGAGCATCGCCTCGTTCGCCCGGCGGCACGGTGGCGCGGAGGGCCGGCTCTCGTATCTCGGACAGGCCGGCACCCGCATCGTGCTCGTCGGTGAGGACGGCGGCTGGGGCGATCTCGTCGCCCCCACGTACGACGTCGCGCGCGTCGCCGCCGAGAAGGCCGGGCTCACCCTGCACGAATCCTTCGACGGAGATTTCGCGGCCAAGGTCCGCACTGGTCCGTACGAGTGGAAGCGGATGGCCGGGATCCAGCTCGGCGGCTGAGACAGGCCCCGCGGCACCCGTGGCGACGTCCATGGCGAGACGTCAACGGTGAGGCGTCAACGGCCCGTGCGGCGGCCGACCGGGCGGGGCGCGGGCGCCACCCGATCGCGACTTACCCGTTAGGACGTGTAGGAGTACGGTCCACGACGGGAATCCCGATGATCGAAACTGCGTCCCTGGTGGACCAGTACTGCCACGGTGTGCTCCGCAGAGAGCTGGGCCTCGGTACCTTCGAGGCCCAGTTGGGCAGGACGGCGGGGCCGCCCGCCGCGGGCACCACCTTCTTCGACACCCAGACCGGTTTCGCGGTGCGCCGCTGGTGTCCGCCCGTGCTCGGCCTCGAACCGCACTGCCCGCCGGCCCGCTATCTGGCCCGCCGCAGGGAGCTGGGTGTGATGGAGGCGGGCAGACGGCTGCTGCGCTCCACCGGTATCGCCACCTATCTCGTGGACACCGGGCTGCCCGGCGATCTGACCGGGCCCGACGAGATCGCCTCGGCGGGCGCGGCCGAGGCCCGGGAGATCGTCCGGCTCGAACCCCTCGCCGAGCGGGTCGCCGATGTCACGGGCGGTGTCGGCACCTTTCTCGCCGGTCTCGCCGAGTCCGTGCACACCGCCGCCGCCTCGGCCGTCGCCTTCAGCTCCGTCGCCGGGATCCGGCACGGTCTCGCGCTGGCCCCCGAGCCGCCGGGGCCCGGTGAGGTGCGCGGCGCGGCCGACCGCTGGCTGGCCGGGCGTCCCGCCGGGGCGCCGCTCACCGATCCGGTACTGCTGCGCCATCTCCTGTGGACCGCCGTCGGCTCCGGTCTTCCCTTGCAACTGCACACGGGAACCGCCGGGGTCCTTCCCTCGGCGGGACGCTCCGATCCGCTGCCGCTCACCGGTTTCGCGGCGGCCACGGCGGGGCTCGGTACCGATCTCGTGCTGCTCGGCGCCTATCCGTACCACCGGCACGCGGCCCAGCTCACCGGGGTCTTCCCGCATGTCTACGCGGATCTGGGGCCCGCGCTCGCCTACACGGGGGCGCGGGCCGCGGCCGTACTCGCCGAGATCCTGGAGCTCGCGCCGTTCGGGAAGCTGCTGTTCTCCAGTGGCGCGCGCGGGCTGCCCGAGCTGCATGTGGTGGGGGCGCGGGTGTTCCGGGAGGCGCTGGCGCGGGTGCTCGGCGGCTGGGTGGCCGACGGGTCATGGGCGTCCGAGGACGCCCGGCGCGTCGCCGGGATGATCGCGGCGGGCAACGCCCGCCGTCTCTACCGGCTCCTCGGCGACTGACGGGCCGTGGGTCACGCGTGGGTCATCCGTGGGTCACGCGCCGCGTCGGCACGCGTTGCGGCAGCGAATCATTTCTTCGCCGGACCGGGGGCGGACCCGGTGATGTAGGACGGTCGAGGCTTGTTTCAATTAATTAGTAATAATTGTTGACAGGGTGGGAGCGCCGGGTCACAGTCTTCGTCGTGGCGCCGCCGCCGCACTCTCGGGACGGGAGGGCGGCGAGCGGCGCCCATGGACCCCAATCCTCGGGAGACACAGTTGACTTCGCATCGTGCAGGGATGGTGTGTGCCCGGCGGGCCGGAGCGGTTCTCGGAGTCGCCGCGCTGGCCGGGGCGGCGATGCCCATGGCGCACGCCGTCGAGCCGGACGCCCCCGCCCCACGGATCTCCGTACCGCGCGCCGCCGACGAGCCGCGCACCGCGGACGACCAGGGCGCGCCCCGGTACTACGACAGCGGTCTGGCACCCACGCCGTACATGGGCTGGAACACCTACTACGGTCTGGGCGCCCCGACCGAGAGCGCGGTGAAGGACGTCGCCGACCATCTGGTCAGCAGCGGCCTCAAGCGCAGCGGTTACGACATCGTCTGGCTGGACGGCGGCTGGCAGGCCGACAACCCCCGGGACAGCGCGGGACGGCTGGCCGCGCACCCGGAGCGCTTCCCCTCCGGTATCCCCGCGCTGGTGACCTATCTCCATCAGCGCGGGCTCAAGGCCGGGATCTACACGGACGCGGGTGAGTACGACGGCGGCAAGAGCTGCGGGCTCGGCAGCCGTGGCCACTACACCGAGGACGCCAGGCAGTTCGCGGACTGGAAGATCGACGCGATCAAGGTCGACTTCCTCTGCGGTATCGGCGCGAAGCTCGACCCGGGCCCCGCGTTCAAGGAGTTCAGCGACGCGGTCGCGGCATCCGGCCGGCGGATGCTGCTGAACCTGTGCAACCCGCTCACCGACGACTGGGGACTGCCGCACACGCCGGCGCAGGACGCGCACAACGCGTATGTCTACGGCCCCACGATCGCCGACTCCTGGCGCACCGGCACCGACCTCGCCTTCGGCACGCCCTACCCCGGCAACTGGACCAATATCCTGCGCAGCGCCGACGCCAACGCCTGGCACCCCGAGGCGCAGGGCCCCGGTCACTACAACGACCCCGACTATCTGCTCCCGATGCGCAAGACCGCGGACGGCTCGTACGAGCTGAACGAGGAGGAGTCCACCAGCCAGTTCGTGCTGTGGGCCGTCATGGGCGCGCCCCTGGTCATCGGCTCCGACTCGCGCACCCTTCCGCAGTCGATGATCGACACACTGCGCAACCCCGAGATCCTCGCCGTCGACCAGGACCCGCTGGCCATCCAGGGAGTGCGGGTCGCCACCGACTCCACCGGCGACGTCTACAGCAAGGTGCTCCAGGGCGCGGGCAAGCGCGCGGTGGTGCTGCTCAACCGCTCCGAGCGGCCGGCCGAGCGCACGGTGACCTTCGCCGACGCGGGACTGAGCGGCCGGATCGCGGTACGCGATCTGCGCGCCAGGAAGGACGCGGGGACGCACACCGGCTCGTACACCGTGACGGTCCCCGCGCACGGCACGGCCTTCCTCCGGCTGTCCGGTACGGACGAGGCTCCCGGGGTGCCGCTGGGCGTACGGTCCTCGGCGGACCCCGCGCTGGTGGCGGACGGGGACGTACTGACCGCCTTCACGCGCGGTACGGACGGTTCGCTGCGGCAGCAGACAGGGCGCGACGGCGACTGGTCGGCACACACCACCGCGCTGGGCGGACCGACGCACGGCAGGATCCTCGGGCAGCCCGCCGCGTACGCGTCGGAGCTGCCGGGCGGCGGGAGCCGTAGCCGTATTGATGTATTCGTACGCGGCACGGACGACGCGGCCTACCGGCGCACCTCGCTCGCCGGTCACTGGGGGCCCTGGCAGAAGCTCGGCGGCACACTCACCGACGCGCCGGGTGTCGCCTTCCGCGGCCCGGACGACTGGACGCTCTTCGCCCGGGGCGAGGACGGCACCATCGCCTCGCGCGGACCGTCGGGCGGTCCTTCGGCACGGTGGACCCCGCTCGGGGCACCGGAGGGCCTGACGGTGTACGGGCGCCCCTCCGCCGTCACCGACTCGGCGGGCCTGACCCATCTCGCCGTACGCACCGCCGACGACGCGGTGTGGACGAGGACCCGTGACGGATCCGGTCTCTGGTCGGCGTGGTCCTCGCTGGGCGGGACCGTCGGCGGCAGTCCGACCCTCGTGTCGTCCGGGAGCACCGTGCGTCTCTACGCGCGGGCGAGCGACTACACCCTCTGGACCCGTTCGTACCAGGCGGACGGCGCCGGCGGCTGGGGCGGCTGGGGACCGCGCACCGAGTTCAAGAGCGATGTCTTCCGGGGCGCCCTCGGCGCCACCGCGGGTCCGGACGGCCGGGTGCTGACCGTCTTCCGCGGGGTGGGTGACCGCGTCCACCAGAGCGGTCTCTGACCGCACCGCGACCGCACCGCGACCGCACCGCGACCGCACCGCGTCGCATGCGTCGTACCGCACCGCACGCGTCGCACCACACCGCGTCGCATCGCACCACGCCCCGGGTGGGGCCCCCGTCCGGGGCGTGGTGCCCGGCGACCCCGCACCCCGCACTCCGCACCCCGCGGTCCACACCCCCCGCAGTCCACGCCCCCACAGACTTTCCGAGCCATCAGGGAGCACTTCCATGAACAGTTCAGCCCCCAGCCGCCGCCGGTTCCTGGCGGGCACCGGAGCGGTCGGCGCCGCCGCGTTCCTGAGCGGCTGCGTCACCTCGGGACCGAGCGCCAAGACCTCCTCCGGCGGCGGCCCCGTCACCCTTCAGTCCAACCTCTCCTCGCCGCAGGCCAAGAAGGCCATGGAGGATCTCGTCGCCGCGTTCAACAAGCGCGGCGGCGCCGAGGCCTCGCTCAACACCGTGGCCTCCGAGACCTTCCGCACCCAGCTCCCGACGTATCTGACCTCCGCCCAGCCGCCGGACCTGCTCACCTGGTACCCCGGCTCGGTGGCGGACTCGTACGCGAAGAAGGACCTGCTGCTCGACATCGGCGACCTCTGGGAGAAGCCCGAACTGTCGGGCTACAGCGAGGCCCTCAAGACGCTGTGCACCTCCTCGGCGGGCAAGAAGGTCTTCGTACCCGCCACGTACTACTGGTGGGGCTGCTTCTACCGGAAGTCCAACTTCGCCAAGTGGGGCGTGCGGGAGCCGAAGACCTGGGACGAGTTCCTCGACCTCTGCGACACGCTCAAGTCCAAGGGCGTCGCGCCGATCGGTCTCGGCGCCGGCGGCAACACCGCCTGGGTCGCCTCCTCCTGGTTCGACTACCTGAACATACGGATCAACGGAGCGCGGTACCACCGCGACCTCCTCGCCGGAAAGCACCGCTTCGACGACCCCGAGGTCCGCAAGGTCTTCGACCGCTGGAGCGAGGCCCTGCCGTACTTCGACCCCGACGGCACGGCGCTGGCCTTCCAGGACGCCACCACCGCGCTGCTCCAGGGCCGTACGGGACTGATGCTCATCGGCACCTTCTTCGCGGACTCCGCGCCCAAGGACCAGCTCGACGACATCGACTTCTTCCGCTTCCCCGTCATCGACCCGAAGGTCCCCCTGGCCGAGGAGGGCCCCACGGACGGCTACTTCGCCAGCGCCCGTACCGGCCACAAGGACGAGGTCAGGGAGCTGATGACCTATATGGCCACCGCCGAGGCGCAGGAGATCTATCTCAAGGGCTCCTCCGGGACCGCGCTGCCCACCAACCCGAAGGCCAAGGACACCGGGACCCCGCTGGTCAAGAAGGGCCGCGCGCTGATCGAGAGCGCCGCGGACGTCACCCAGTTCTTCAACCGTGACTCCAGCGACGCCCTCCAGCCCACCGCGGACACCGCGCTCACCCGCTTCCTCGCCAAGCCCAAGGAGATCGACTCGATCCTCACCACCTGGCAGCGGGACGCCCAGAAGATCTGGGGACAGTGACGTGGCGGTGCTGACCGAGCCACGGTCCGGGCGGCGAGGAGACCGGAAACCGCCAGGAGGCGGGGGACCCGGCGGCCGGGGGCGGCCGGGCGGCGGAGGGCTGCTGGGAAGCCGGGGCGCGACACGGGTCAGGCCCGTGGTCCTCGTCTTCGTCCTCGTACCGCTGCTCGCCGAGGCCTTCTGGGTGTTCTGGCCGGCGGTCCAGGGGTTCTATCTCTCCCTCACGGACTGGGACGGAGTCTCCGCCCCGTCGTTCGTCGGACTCGCCAACTACCGGGAGATGTTCGGCGACGAGATCTTCCGTACGGCCCTGCTCGACACCGTGCTGTGGCTGCTGCTCTTCGGCGGGCTCTCCGCGCTCCTCGGTCTCGGCGCCGCGCTGCTGCTCCAGCAGGAGCGGCGCGGGGTCGGCTTCTACCGGGCGGCCCTCTTCCTGCCCGTGGTGTTCTCGCTCACCGCCACCGCCCTGGTGTGGCAGGCGATGTACCAGCCCGACGGGCTGATCAACAACACCCTCGAAGCCGTCGGGCTCGGCAGTCTGCGCCATGCCTGGCTGGCCGACCAGGACACCGCCCTCTACGCCGTGATCGTGCCCGCCCTGTGGCGCCAGATCGGCTATGTGATGGTGCTCTATCTCGCCGGTCTCAAGGGCATCGACCCGGTGCTCTACGAAGCGGCGAAGGTCGACGGCGCCACCCGGTGGCAGCAGTTCCGCCACATCACCCTGCCCCAGCTCAGCAGCGTCAACGCCGTGGTCCTGTCGGTGATCGTGATCGACTCGCTGCGCTCGTTCGACGTGGTCTGGGCGCTCACCCGCGGCGGTCCGTACCACTCCTCGGAACTGCTCAGCACCTATATGTACTCCACCGCCTTCCAGTCGCTGCGGCTGGGATACGGCTCCGCCCTCGCGGTCGTGATCTTCGTGCTGGCCTTCGGGGTCATCGTGTCCTATCTCGTCCGCGCCTTCCGGGAGGCCGACTGATGAGCGTCACCCGAGCCGAGCCGCCCGCCGGACAGCACGGCACACCGCCCGCCCCGCCCGCACCGGCGCCCGGCGGGACCCGGTCCCGGCGCCGCGCGTGGTCCACCGCGGGCTTCCATCTCGGCGCGGGCGCGCTGTCCGCGCTGTGGCTGGTGCCGATCGTCCTCGTACTCGTCACCAGCACCCGGTCCTTCGACGACATCGCCGCCAACGGCCTCGGCAGCCTGCCGCACTCCTTCACCCTGAGCGGCTTCGGCCAGGCGTGGACCGACGGCGGCCAGGCCCGCGCGCTCGCCAACAGCCTGCTCGTGACCGTGCCGACCGTGCTGCTGTCGCTCGCGCTGGCCTCGCTCGCGGCCTTCGGGCTCGCCCGTTACGATCTGCCGCTGCGCCGCACCCTGCTGCTCCTGATGCTCGGCGGCAATCTGCTGCCCCCGCAGATCCTGCTGATCCCGGTGTCGAAGATCAGCGAGTCACTGGGGCTGTACGACTCGCTGTACGCGCTCATCGGTGTCCAGGTCGGCTTCGGCGTCGGCTTCTACGTCTTCGTGCTGCACGGCTTCATGCGCTCCATCCCGCCCGAGATCCAGCAGGCCGCCGTCATCGACGGCGCGAGTCCGTGGCAGATCTACCGGCGGATCATCATGCCGCTGACCACCCCGGCCCTCGCCGCGCTGAGCGCGCTCTCCTTCACCTGGATCTTCAACGATCTGCTGTGGGCGATCACCGTGCTGCGTACGGGCAGCAAGATGCCCGTCACGGCCTCGCTCATCGGCCTCCAGGGCCAGTACGTGTCGATGTGGAACGTCATCGCGGCGGGTTCGGTGATCGCGGCGGCCCCGACCGTGATCGTATTCCTGCGGTTCCAGCGGCACTTCGTCGCCGGACTCAATCTGGGAGCAGTCAAGTGACGACGCACGACCCGAAGGCGCACGACCCGGACGCGCACGGCCAGAAGACGCACGACCTGAAGACACACGATCCGGACGTGCGGGGCGACCGGTGGCTGCTGCGCACCGAGAACACCACCTACGCGGTCGCCCTCGCCGGTGACGGCCGCTGGGCCGAGCTGACCGCGTGGGGCCCGCACGGAGCCGAGACCGGACCCTCCGCGCTGGACTGGTCACGCCGTACGCACTTCATCACCCCCGCCGATCTGGCGCCCGCCGAGTACATCCCGTACGGGCTGCGGCCGTTCACCGGCGCCGATCTGGTCGCCCAGCGGCCCGGCGAGGAGCGCGGCGTCTGGTGGACCTTCACCGGGGCCACCCGCCAAGGCGACTCCTCCCTGCGGCTGGTCTTCACCGACGAGACTCTCGGACTGACGACGGCTCTGTGCTACGAGACCGTCCCCGGCACCGATGTGATCCTCCGCTGGACCGAACTGACCTGCACCGCCGAGACCGGTCTGCGGCTGGAACGCTTCGACTCCGCCGCCGTGAACATCCCCGTCACAGGCGGCGCGCGGCTGACGTATCTCACCGGCCAGTGGTCCCAGGAATTCCAGCTCACCCAGCTCGAACTGGCCCGGGGCAGCTTCGGGATGTCCTCCGCCCAGGCCGTCCCCGGCCATGCCTACGCGCCCTGGCTCGCCGTCCAGGACGCCGCGTCACCGGCCGAAGGAGCCACCCCCACCTACGGCGTCGCCCTGGAGTGGTCCGGCAACTGGCACATCACCACCGACGCCGAGCCCGGCGGCGCGGTCCGGGTCCGGGCGGGACGTGTCCCGCACGAGGGCGCGGTACGGCTCGCCCCCGGCGGCACACTCACCACCCCCCGGCTCGCCTGCGCCTTCAGCCCGGACGGTCTCGACGGACTCGCCCGGGTCTGGCACCGCTACGAGCGCCGTCTCACCGGTGACCGGATGCACCGGCCCCGCAAGGTGCTCTACAACTCCTGGGAAGCCACCGGCTTCGACGTCGACGCCGCGACCCAGCTCGAACTGGCCGGGATCGCCGCAGAGATGGGGGCCGAGCTGTTCGTCGTCGACGACGGCTGGTTCACCGGGCGGTCCGACGACACCGGCGGGCTCGGCGACTGGTACACCGATCCGGCGTCCTTCCCGGACGGACTCGACCACTTCATCGCTCAAGTCCGCGACCTGGGAATGGACTTCGGACTGTGGGTGGAGCCGGAGGCCATCAGCCCCGCGTCCGGGCTGTACGCGGCGCACCCCGAGTGGGTCTACCGGCTGGAGGGCCGCCCCGCCACGCTCGTACGCAACCAGCTCCTCCTCGACCTCGGCCGCGAGGACGTACAGGACTTCGTCCTCGGCACGCTCGACCGGCTGCTCGACGACCACGCCATCGGCTATCTCAAGTGGGACATGAACCGCCCGCCCACCGAACGCGGCAGACCGGGCGGCGGTCCCGTCGAGGAACAGGATCTCGACGCCGCGCATGTCGCCGGCTATCTGCGGGTCCTCGACCATCTCCGTACACGCCACCCCCACGTCACCGTCGAGGGATGCGCGGGCGGCGGCGGCCGGATCGAGCACGCCACCCTCGCCCGTACGGATGTGGTGTGGCCCAGCGACAACACCGCGCCGCTCGACCGGCTCGCCATTCAGTACGGCTATCTCCACGCGCACGCCCCGCACACCATGAGCTCCTGGGTCACCGACGCGCCCGGTGTCTTCGACCCGCGCCCGCGCTCGCTCGGCTTCCGCTTCGTCACCGCGGCGGCGGGCGTGCTCGGTATCGGCGCCGACATCCGCCACTGGTCCGAGGAGCGGCGCGCGGAGGCGGCGGGATGGATCGCCCGCTACAAGGAGATCCGCGATGTCGTCCACCACGGGGAGGCGCGGCTGCTGAACTCCCCGGCGGACGCCACCTGCGGAGCGCAGTACGAGGAGCCGGGCGGCGGCCGGGTCGTCGTCACGGCGTGGAACACCGGACGTCTGGACGGCGCTCCGCTGGTCCCGGGGCGCGCGGCCAGACTGCGGCTGCGCGGACTCGACCCGGCGGCCCGCTATCGCGATCCGGCGTCGGGCGTCACCTACAGCGGGGCCCATCTCGTCCATTCCGGTGTGCCGTTCGCCTGGACGGAGCGGTACGACGCGGAACTGGTGGTCCTCCTGCGCGAGTGACCGGGCGGGACCGCAGAGTCACTACAGTCGGGACGCCCGTCCTGTCCGCCGATCCGTGGCCGGCACCCGGCCAACCTCCCTCACCTCCCAAGGAGTCGACCCGCCCCATGAACGGAACCGCCCGTTTCACCGACCGCGTCGCCGTGGTCACCGGAGCCGCCTCGGGCATCGGCGCCGCCACCGCGCAAAGGCTCGCCGCCGAAGGCGCGGCCGTGATCCTCGCGGACATCGCGAAGGAGCGCGGGGAAGCCGTCGCCGCGGACATCCGCGCGGCCGGCGGCCGTGCCGCGTTCGTGACGGCGGATGTCTCCGACGAGGGCGACTGGGACCGGATCGTGGCCGCCGCGCACACCTACGGCCCCGTCGGAGTCCTGGTCAGCAACGCCTACACCGTGCGGGTCGCGCCCGCCCACGAGATGTCGCTCGACGCCTGGGAACGCCAGCTCGCCGTCAATCTCACCGGCGGCTTCCTCGGGTTCAGGGCCGTCCTGCCCGATCTGCGCGAGCGGCGCGGCGCGGTGGTCCTCACCTCGTCCGTACACGCGCACAAGGGCATCCCCGGGCACCCCGCGTACGCGGCCTCCAAGGGCGCGCTGCTCTCGCTCAGCGGACAGCTCGCCGTGGAGTACGGCCCCGAGGTGCGGGTCAACGCCGTGCTGCCGGGACCGATCCTGACCGCCGCCTGGGACCGGGTGCCGGCGGCGGACCGGGAGCGCAGCATCGCCGAGACCGCGGCCCGCCGCTTCGGCAGACCCGAGGAGGTCGCCGCCGCGATCGCCTTCCTGGCCGCCGAGGAAGCCTCGTACATCACCGGATCGAGCCTGCTCGTGGACGGCGGCTGGAGTGTGGTGAAGGCGTCGGCCTGACCACCGGGCCGCCGACACCGGCCCGCCGACACCGCGCCACCGACCGCCGGACAACGACCGACCAGCAGAAAGGCATTACGACATGACGCCGTACGCGCGCCGCGGAGTGCACGGCCAGACCGTGGAGATTCTTGCGCGCCGGGTGCTCAGCGGGGAGATTCCCGAGGGGGCGACACTCGATCTCGTGGCGTTGCAGCGCGAGTTGGACGTCAGTCTGACCGCCCTGCGCGAATCGCTGAAGGTGCTCGGGGCCAAGGGGATGGTCGACGCGCGCCAGCGAAGAGGCACCTTCGTCAGAGCGCGCGCCGACTGGAATCTGCTGGACGCGGACGTGCTGCGCTGGCAGTTCGCCGACGGCACCAGCTCCGAGGCCGACCTCGGGCTGCTGCGCAATCTGGGCGAGGTGCGCGGGATCGTGGAACCGGCCGCGGTACGGCTGGCAGCCGCGCGCCGCACCGACGCCGATCTCGCGGAGCTGGAGGCGGCGCTGACGGCGATGGGCGGGACGACGGCATACGACGAAGACGGGACCGACGGGACCGACGGGACCGGCGGGGCCGGCGCGGCGGGCGGGGCCGCCCGCGCGGTCGAGGCCGACCTCGCCTTCCACCGCGCGCTGCTCGCGGCCACCCACAACGAACTGCTGGAACGCATGGAGATGGTCATCGAGTCCGGACTGGCCCATCGCGACCAGATCGTGCACAGCTCCCCGCACGGCGAGGACCCCGTACCCAGCCACCGCGCCGTCCTCGACGCCGTACGGGCGCGGGACCAGGACGCGGCGGAGCGCGCCATGCGGGCCCTGCTCGACCAGGCGGTACGCGACCTCGACAGGGTGCACGGCGCGCCGCACGCCGACACGCCACGCGCGGAGACGCCACACGCCGACACGCCACGCGCGGACACCGAGGAGAAGGGCCCCGAGGCCAAGTGAAGATCGTTCGCGTGGAGACGTTCCTCGTCCCGCCCCGCTGGCTGTTCTGCCGCGTCGAGACCGACGAGGGCGTGGTCGGCTGGGGCGAACCGGTCGTCGAGGGCCGGGCCGAGGTCGTACGGGCCGCGGTCGACGTGCTCGCCGAGTATCTGATCGGCCAGGATCCGCTCAGGATCGAGGACCACTGGCAGATCCTCAGCAAGAGCGGCTTCTACCGGGGCGGCCCGGTGCTCTCCAGCGCCGTCGCGGGCATCGACCAGGCGCTGTGGGACATCGCGGGCAAGACGTACGGAGCGCCCGTGCACGCCCTGCTCGGCGGCCCGGTGAGGGACTCCGTACGTGTCTACGCATGGGTCGGCGGCGATGAACCGGCGCGGCTGGTCGAGGAGATAACCGAGCAGGTCGAGGCGGGCTTCACCGCCGTCAAGATGAACGCTGCGGGCCGTACGTCACCGATCACCACCCTCGCGGAGACCAACGCGGTGGTGGAGCGCGTGGCCGCGGCCCGAGAGGTCCTCGGCCCGGACCGCGATGTCGCCGTGGATTTCCACGGGCGCTTCGGCCCGGCCGGGGTCCGCCGGGTCCTCCAGGAGATAGGCCCGCTGCATCCGCTCTTCGCCGAGGAGCCGCTGCTGCCCGAGCACGGGCATCTGCTGCCCGGACTGGTGGCGGCGAGCCCGGTGCCCATAGCCACCGGTGAACGGCTCTACGGACGGGCCGAGTTCCTGCCCGCGCTGGCGGCGGGCATCGCGGTGGCGCAGCCGGACCTCTCGCACGCGGGAGGCATCTCGGAGGTGCACCGGATCGCGTCGCTGGCGGACACGTACGGCGCGCAACTGGCGCCGCACTGCCCGCTCGGGCCCATCGCGCTCGCCGCCAGTCTCCAGATCGCCTTCTGCACACCGAACTTCCTCATCCAGGAGCAGAGCCGGGGCATCCACTACAACAAGGACGCGGATCTGCTGTCGTACGTGGTGGACACCGAACCGTTCCGGTTCGAGGCCGGGCAGGCGCGTCGTACCGGGCTGCCGGGCCTCGGCATCACGGTGGACGAGGAGGCGGTACGGGCCGCCGACCGCAGGGGGCACGCGTGGCGCAACCCGGTGTGGCGGCACGCGGACGGGTCGTTCGCGGAATGGTGAGCGAGAGGTCCGTGTCCGGGGTCTCCGCCGTGTCCGGGCCGCGTGTCGTCACGGACCGTGCGCGCGGCGGGCGTTGGACGTCCCTGCGTGGCGGGGGCGGTGGGCGCGAAGAGCACGGCGGGGGCGGTGAGGACGGCGGGGGCGGCGGCCGGGAGTGGCTCTGGTTCCGGGACGAGCCGCGCCGGGCGGGTGTCCGCCCGGGGGACGCGTTCGCCGACGCCGGAGGTCTGGAGGAGTGCGTCCCCACGATCCGGGGGACACCGGATCACGGTGACGCGTGGTCCCGGGTGTGGCGGCGGGCCGCTGACCGGCCCCCGGGAGAGCCGGTGGCCGAGGCCGTGGACTGCCCGGACTTCCGGCTGGTCCGGCGGATCACCACGGACACCGCGCGCACGGTCGTGGACTACCGGCTGTCCGCCGCGCCCGGCTACCGCTTCCTCTGGGCCGCCCACGCGCTGCTGGAACTCTCCGGGCGGGCGCGGGCGCTGATGCCGCGAGGGGCGGCGGTCCGGCTGTACCCCGACGGCGGCGCGCGCTGGACCCCGGGCCGCTGGCCCACGGTGGCGGGTGTGCCGCTCGACCGGCTCGGCCCCGCCGACGGCACGGCCGTGGGCGCCGTGGTCGACACATCCGAGGTGTCCGTACGGGACGGCGCCGACGAGCTGTGTCTGTCGGTCGAGGCGGAGGGACAGCCGGTCTCCGTCGCGCTCTGGCGGAACCTCGGGGGCTTCCCCGAGGACGCGCCGTACCGCTCCCTCGGTGTCGAGCCGATGCTCGGCCGGGTCTTCGACCTGGCCCACGCGGGGGAGAAGGACGCGGCGCGCGTGCCCGCGTCCGGCGAGGTGCGCTGGCGGCTCACGCTGTCGGTACGGCGTCACCCCTGACGCGGTGCGGCACCACCCCTGACGCGGCATCGCCCATGACGTGACATCACCCGACAGGAACGAGGAGAGGAACCCTGTGGATCTGCTGAGCGCGCTGCGCGCCCACCGGCTGGTCGCCATCGTGCGCGGAGACGATCCGGACGCGGCGCTGAGGACCGTACTGACACTCGCCGAGGAGGGCGTCGCCCTGATCGAGGTGTCGCTCTCCGGCCGGAACGCGCTGGATGTCATCGCGCGGGCCCGGACCGCTCTCGGCCCGGAAGCGCCGCTCGGCGCGGGCACGGTGCTGGGTCCCGGCGACGCGCGTGCCGCGCACGCGGCGGGAGCCGACTTCATCGTCACCCCGGCGGTCGGCGACGGCATCACCGTGGCCAAGGAGCTGGGGATGCCGGTACTCGCCGGGGTGATGACACCGACGGAGATCCTGAGCGCGCTGCGGCTCGGTGCCGGGGCGCTCAAGATCTTCCCGGCCGGACAGACGGGGGGCCCGGCGTATCTGCGGGCGCTGCGGGGACCGTTCCCGGAGCTGCCGTTCGTTCCCGTCGGGGGAGTGGACGCGACCGCCGCGCGCGAGTATCTGGAGCTGGGCGCGGTGGCGGTGGGAGTCGGCTCACCGCTGATCGGTGACGCGGCGGACGGCGGCGACCTCGGCGGACTGCGGGCGCGGGCACGGGAGTTCCTCACCGTGGTCGGCGAACACGGGCACGAGCGCGAACACGAGCGCGAGCACGGGCACGAGCGCGAACACGAGCACGAGCGGGCGGAGGAGCGGCGATGAGCGGCACCGGAGCGCACGGCACCGGAGCGCACGGCTCCCGGGCCGAGGTCCTTTGGCCGGACCGCCTCGAACTGGGCGAGGGAATCCGCTGGGTCGACGGCCGGATCGTGCTGGTCGACATCCTCTCGGGCCGGCTGCTCGCCGCGCCGCCCGGCGACCGGGCCGGACAGGGCCTGGCCGAGCTGGCCCGGCTGCCCGTGGCCCTCGGCGCGGTGGCCCCGGTCGAGGGGCGCCCCGGGAGCTGGATCGCGGCGGCGGGCCCGGGGATCTGTCTGCTCGACACCGCCGGCGGCCCCGGTGCCGACGACGAGACCGGTGCCGATGCCGGTGCCGGTGCCGACGACGGTGACGGGACCGGGATCGGGTGGCTGGCGCGTCCGGAGGACGGTGCGCCCGTACGGATGCGGATGAACGACGCGACCGCCGATCCGCACGGCCGCTTCTGGGCGGGCAGCATGGCGTACGACGACATCGAGGGCGCGGGATCCCTCTACCGCGTCGACCGCGACGGAACGGTGACCCGGGTGCTGAGCGGCATCACCGTACCGAACGGCCCCGCGTTCTCCGGCGACGGGGAGACCCTGTTCCTCGCGGACAGCGCGCGGGGGCTCATCAGGCGGTATCCGGTCGACCCGGCGACGGGTGAGCTGGGGGAACCGTCGGTGTTCACGACGCTGGACACGGGCGGCCCGGACGGAATGGCCGTCGATGCCGAGGGCGGCCTGTGGACCGCCGTCTGGGGCGAGGGCGTGGTCCATCGCTACCGTCCGGACGGCGCCCTGGACCAGGTGGTACGGGTCCCCGCGGCGCAGCCCGCCGGGGTCTGTCTGGGCGGGGAGGACGACCGCACACTGTTCGTCACGAGCGCCCGTACGGGTCTCTCCCGGCCGGAACCCCTCGACGGCGCGGTCTTCTCCGTACGGGTCGAGGTGCCGGGCCTGCCGACGGCGTCCTACCGCCCGGACCCGGGAAGCGGCTCACCGGACCCGGGAAACGGCTCATGAGCACTCCACTCGCGAGCACTCCAGCCGCGCGCGACGGCGGACCGCGGCTCATCGGGGCGGGGCCCGTCGTCTGTGTCGGAGAGACGATGGCGGCGCTGGCGCCCGAACCGGTCGCGCCGCTCGACGACGCGGCCCTGCTCGGCCTGGACGACGCGGAGCTGCTCCGCCTGGACATCGCTGGCGCCGAGTCGAATGTGGCGATGTATCTGGCCGACCACGGCGTACCGGCGCGCTGGGTGTCCGCGCTCGGCGACGATCCGCTCGGCGGACGGATCCTGCGGCGGGTGGCCTCCTGCGGCGTGGATGTCACGGGTGTACGGACGGACCCCACGCGGCCGACGGGCCTGCTGATCAAGAACCCCGGCGCCGACGGCACGCGCGTCCACTACTACCGGCGCGGTTCCGCGGCCTCCGCGCTCGGCCCGGAGGTGCTGCGCTCGGCGGCCGTCCGGGAGGCGGGACTCGTGCATCTCACCGGTATCACCCCCGCCCTGTCGGAGAGCTGTCTGGCCCTGGTGGAGGAGGCGCTCGCGCCCGGCCGGCCCTGGCCCGTCAGCTTCGATGTGAACCACCGCGCCGCGCTCTGGACCGGCCGGCCGGCGCCGGAGATCCTCCACGCGCTCGCGGACCGCGCGGATCTCGTCTTCGTGGGTCTGGACGAGGCCCAGGCGCTGTGGGGCCCGGCGGTGACGGACGCGGCCGCCGTACGTGCCCTGCTGCCCGGTCCGTACACAGTGGTGGTCAAGGACGGCGCGCGGGAGGCCACGGCCTATCTCGGCGAGGTGCCCTGCTCCGTCCCCGCCCCATGGGTCGAGGTGGTCGAACCGGTGGGCGCGGGCGACGCGTTCGCGGCGGGCTTCCTGGCGGGGCTGCGGGCCGACGGCGATCCCGTACGCGCCTTGCGGCTGGGCCACCTCACGGCCGCGTCGGCACTCCGCGTCGTGTCGGACCACGGCCCGCTGCCCCCGGCGGCCCGGCTGAGGGAGCTGCTGACGGCGGACGAGAAGACCTGGAAGGAGGAGACCCGGAAACGCTGACCCCCGAGAGAGTCCGAGACAACCCTGAACCGACGGGGGTCCGGAGGGTTCAGCCCGTGACCGCGGAGAGCGCCGGGTCCGGCTGTGCGGGGATCTCCACCGCCGTGTGCGGGCGCTCACGCAGGCTCATCGCCACCCGCAGGACCGCGATCCAGACCAGGCAGGAGCCGAGCATATGGGCGCCGACCAGGACTTCGGGGGTGTCGGTGAAGAACTGCACATAGCCGATGGCGCCCTGGGCGAGCAGCACCAGAAGCAGCTCACGGGCGCGCGCCCGGGTGTCGGCGGGCGCGTCCACCACCCGCAGCACCAGCCACATCGCCACGGCCAGCGCGCAGACGAGCCAGGCGAACACCGCGTGCACATGGGCGGCGTTCACCCAGTCGAAGGGCATGCGCGGCACATCGCTGCTGTCGCCCGCGTGCCGGCCCGAGCCGGTCACCGTCGTACCCGCCGCGATCAGGACCACCGCCGCGCCGGTCAGGGCCCAGGACAGCTTGTGTACGGGACGCGGGACACGCGGCCGGACCGCGCCGTCGCCCTCGCGGGTGCGCAGCCAGGTCAGGGTGGTGACGGTGAGCAGGGCGGTGGCGAGCAGGAAGTGGCCCGCCACTGTCCAGGGGTTGAGACCCGTCCACACCGTGATGCCGCCGAGCACGGCATTGCCCATGACGATCCAGAACTGGGACCAGGCGAGCCGGGTCAGCCCGCGCCGCCGGGGCTTCGCCGAGCGCACCGCGACGATCGCCCAGCCGACCGCCGCGCACAGGACGTAGGTCAGCATCCGGTTGCCGAACTCGATCGCACCGTGGATGCCCTGCTCGGGGGTGGCGAACAGACTGTCGTCCGTGCACTTGGGCCAGGTGTCGCAGCCGAGGCCGGAACCGGTGAGCCGGACCGCGCCGCCGGTGACGACGATCACCACGCTCATCACGACGGCGGTGAGCGCGGCACGCCGGACGGTCCGGGGGGAAGGTGTCCAGCGCTGGGCGATATGGGCGAGGGGGGTCAGCACGGCAACCATCGTAGGCGGGAGCTTGTGCAGGTTTTCACGAGGGGTGCGTACACCGCGTCCCGCCGCCCGGGAGCGGGTTCGGCCGCCCGGGAGCGGGCCCGTACCGCGCGGAAGCCGGCCCCATACCGCGCGCGAGTCGGCCCGTACCGCGCGGAAGGCCGGTCGCGGGGTCACTCCCAGCGGAAGAAGGCCGCCGCCGCGCCGAGGCCGAGCACGGCCCAGCCGGCCAGCACCCCGAGACCGCCCCAGGGCACCCCCGCGCCCTGCTGGAGGACATCCCGCAGACCGTCGGAGAGCGCCGAGATCGGCAGCAGCGCCAGCACCGAGTGCGCAGCGTCCGGGAACCTGTCCAGCGGCACGATCACCCCGCCGCCCACCAGGAGCAGCAGGAAGACCAGATTGGCCGCGGCCAGGGTCGCCTCCGCCCGGAGCGTGCCCGCCATCAGCAGACCCAGCCCCGAGAAGGCCGCGGTGCCGAGCACGAGCAGCAGGACGACGGCGAGCGGGCCGCCGTGCGGGGACCAGCCCAGAGCGAGGGCGATCACCGTCAGCAGCGCGATCTGGAGCACCTCGGTGACCAGCACGGAGAGCGTCTTGGCGGTCATCAGGGCCCACCGGGGCAGCGGTGACACGGCGAGCCGCTTGAGCACGCCGTACCGCCGCTCGAAGCCCGTGGCGATGGCCTGCCCCGTGAACGCCGTGGACATCACCGCCAGGGCGAGCACACCGGGGGCGAGGAAGTCCACCGCCTCGTCCGCGCCGGTGTCGACGATGTCGACCGTCGAGAACAGCACCAGCAGCAGCGAGGGGATGATCACGGTCAGCAGGAGCTGCTCACCGTTGCGCAGCAGCAGTCTCGTCTCGAACGCCGTCTGCGCCGCGATCATGCGGAGCACCGGCGCGGCGCCGGGCGCCGGGGCGTACGTACCGGCGCCCGCGACGCCACCGGCCACCGTGCCGTTCGCCGCGCCGCTGCTCGTGTCGGCGGTCATGAACGCAGCTCCTTGCCGGTCAGTTCGAGGAAGACGTCCTCCAGCGTGTGCCGCTCGACGGAGATCCCGTCCGGCATCACACCGTGCTGCGCGCACCAGGAGGCCACCGTGGCGAGCAGCTGCGGATCGACCGCGCCGCTGATCCGGTACGCCCCCGAGGTCAGCTCGGCGGCGGCCGTGCCGTCGGGCAGCGCCTTCAGCAGCGAGCCGAGGTCCAGCCCGGGGCGGCCGGTGAAGCGCAGGGTGTTCTCGGCGCCGCCCCGGCACAGCTCCTCCGGGCTGCCCTGGGCGATCACCCGGCCCGCGTCGATGATCACGACATCGTCGGCCAGTTCCTCGGCCTCGTCCATGAAGTGCGTGGTCAGTACGGCGGTGACGCCGTCGGCGCGCAGCTCGCGGACGAGATCCCAGGTGGAGCGGCGGGCCTGCGGGTCGAGCCCGGCGGTCGGTTCGTCCAGGAAGAGCAGCTCGGGGCGGCCGACGACGGCCAGCGCCAGCGCGAGCCGCTGCTGCTGCCCGCCCGAGAGCCGGCGGTACGGGGTACGGCCGCAGTCGCCGAGGCCGAGCCGCTCGGTCAGCGTGTCCACGTCCAGGGGATGGGCGTGCAGCCGGGCCATATGGCGGAGCATCTCGTCGGCACGCGCGCCGGAGTACACGCCGCCCGACTGGAGCATCACGCCGATGCGCGGGCGGAGCCGGGCGGCGTCGGTGACGGGGTCGAGACCGAGGACGCGGACGGTGCCCTCGTCGGCCCTGCGGTAGCCCTCGCAGATCTCGACCGTGGTGGTCTTGCCCGCTCCGTTGGGGCCGAGCACGGCGGTGACCGTACCGGCGCGCACCACCAGATCGAGACCGTCGACCGCGGCCTTGGACCCGTACCGCTTGACCAGGCCACGGACCTCGACGACGGGCTCTCCGGGGGCGTGGCCCGCGGCGGGACCGCGGCCGGGCCGGGAGCCGCCCGGGAAGACGCTGCGCATGGCGGGAAGTGTATGCACGGACCGCCGACCCCCGGTCCGCGGGGCCGAAAGGGGCCCTCAGGGGGCCGGAAGCCGCCGTATCCGCACCCTTGGCGGAGTGCGCGGAGACCGTTCTTCGCCGCGTTCTCGGCCCGTTCCCGCCCCTCCGGACCACCGCGCGCACCCGCCGGAAGCCCTTGTCCCGTACGGAGGAACGCTGCTTGTTAGGTAACCCTTAGTGATGAAGCGCACCGTCGGCCGCTGCGGACCGTGGTTGTCAGGGCCGCCGGAATTACGCAACAATGGCGTTGTGAAATACGTTGGCGAGGCTCCTCAGGAGGAACTCGCGACCGGTGAGCACTCCACTCGAAACCGCGTCGCGCGCTCCATTCTGGACCACGGCCCCTCCACGGTCTCCGAGCTGGCGGGGCGCCTCGGGCTCACCCAGGCCGCCGTCCGCCGTCATCTCGACGCCCTGGCCGCCGACGCCGTCGTGGAGCCGCGCGAGCAGCGCGTCTACGGCTCGCGCGGGCGCGGCAGGCCGGCCAAGGTCTTCGCCCTGACCGACTGCGGCCGGGACGCGTTCGACCAGTCGTACGACCAGCTCGCCGCCGACGCCCTGCGCTGGATCGCGCGGGCCGCGGGCGGCGGGGAGCGGGGTGAGGCGGCGGTCGCGGCCTTCGCCAGGGCCCGGCTCGCCGACCAGTCCGAGGCCTATCGCTCGGCGGTCGAGTCGGCCGAGCCCGGTCGGCGCACCGAGGCCCTGGCCAGGGCGCTGAGCGCCGACGGGTACGCTGCTACGGCGCGTAGCGCGCCGAACCGGCAGGGCGAGCAGCTCTGCCAGCACCACTGCCCGGTCGCCCATGTCGCCGAGCAGTTCCCGCAGCTCTGCGAGGCGGAGACGGAGACCTTCTCCCAACTGCTCGGTACCCATGTGCAGCGGCTGGCCACCATCGCCCACGGCGACGGTGTCTGCACGACGTTCATCCCCCGCGCGGCCGCCACCCAAGAGACCACCCATCACGCATCTGAAAGCACAGCCGGGAGGAACCCCGAATGACGCTCCCCACGGAGACTGCCCACCCCGAGCTCGAGGGTCTGGGTACGTACGAATTCGGCTGGGCCGACTCCGACGCCGCGGGCGCCGCGGCCAAGCGCGGACTCTCCGAGGATGTCGTCCGCGACATCTCGGAGAAGAAGAACGAGCCGGAGTGGATGCTGAAGCTGCGCCTCAAGGGCCTGCGTCTGTTCGGCAAGAAGCCCATGCCGAGCTGGGGCTCGGATCTGTCGGGCATCGACTTCGACAACATCAAGTACTTCGTACGGTCCACCGAGAAGCAGGCCGCTTCCTGGGAGGAACTGCCCGAGGACATCAAGAACACCTACGACAAGCTCGGTATCCCGGAGGCGGAGAAGCAGCGCCTCGTCGCGGGTGTCGCCGCCCAGTACGAGTCGGAGGTCGTCTACCACCAGATCCGTGAGGACCTGGAGGAGCAGGGCGTCATCTTCCTGGACACCGACACCGCGCTCAAGGAGCACCCCGAGCTGTTCCAGGAGTACTTCGGCACGGTCATCCCGGTCGGTGACAACAAGTTCGCCTCGCTGAACACCGCCGTGTGGTCCGGCGGATCGTTCATCTACGTGCCGAAGGGTGTGCACGTCGACATCCCGCTCCAGGCCTACTTCCGTATCAACACGGAGAACATGGGCCAGTTCGAGCGGACGCTGATCATCGTCGACGAGGACGCCTACGTCCACTACGTCGAGGGCTGTACCGCCCCGGTCTACTCCTCGGACTCGCTGCACAGCGCCGTGGTCGAGATCATCGTCAAGAAGGGCGGGCGCTGCCGCTACACGACCATCCAGAACTGGTCGAACAATGTGTACAACCTGGTCACCAAGCGTGCCGTCGCCTACGAGGGCGCGACCATGGAGTGGGTCGACGGGAACATCGGCTCCAAGGTGACCATGAAGTACCCGGCCGTCTATCTGATGGGCGAGCACGCCAAGGGCGAGACCCTGTCCATCGCCTTCGCGGGCGAGGGCCAGCACCAGGACGCCGGCGCCAAGATGGTCCACATGGCCCCCAACACCTCGTCGAACATCGTCTCCAAGTCGGTGGCGCGCGGTGGCGGCCGTACCTCCTACCGTGGTCTGATCGAGATCGGCGAGGGCGCCGCGGGCTCCAAGTCCAATGTGCTCTGTGACGCGCTGCTGGTGGACACCATCTCCCGCTCCGACACCTACCCGTATGTGGACGTCCGTGAGGACGACGTGTCCATGGGCCACGAGGCGACCGTCTCCAAGGTCTCCGAGGACCAGCTCTTCTATCTGATGAGCCGCGGTCTCTCCGAGTTCGAGGCGATGGCGATGATCGTGCGCGGCTTCGTCGAGCCGATCGCCAAGGAACTGCCCATGGAGTACGCGCTGGAGCTGAACCGGCTGATCGAGCTCCAGATGGAAGGTTCCGTCGGCTGATCCGTCGGCTGATCCCCGTCCGGCCGGCAGCTCGGCCAGTGACCGTTATTCCTTACGCAGAGGCAGAGAGAGAGCACGACGACAGCCATGGCTGAGGCTCAGAACATTCCGGCGGGTTCCACCACCGCCGGTTCGATCGCGGTGGCCGCCGAGTCGACCGTCGCCACGCGCATGAGCGCGCCCCCCTCCTACGACGTGGCGGACTTCCCCGTCCCGCACGGCCGTGAGGAGGAGTGGCGGTTCACGCCGCTGGAGCGGCTGCGCGGGCTGCACGACGGCACCGCCGTCGCGTCGGACGGCGTCACGGTCGAGGTGACCGCGCCCGACGGCGTCGTCGTCGAGACCGTCGGGCGTGAGGACGCGCGGATCGGCAAGGCCGGTATCCCGGTGGACCGCGTCTCCGCCCAGGCGTTCTCCTCGTTCGAGAAGGCCTCGGTCGTCTCGGTGCCGAAGGAGACCGTGCTGAGCGAGCCGATCAGGATCGCCGTCCACGGCGAGGGCGGTACGGCCTACGGCCATCAGATCGTCGAGCTGGGCGCCTTCGCCGAGGCGGTCGTCGTCATCGACCACACCGGCGACGCCGTGCTCGCGGCCAATGTCGACTATCTCATCGGCGACGGTGCCAAGCTGACCGTCGTCTCGCTCCAGGACTGGGACGAGAAGGCCGTCCATGTCGCCCAGCACAATGCGCTGGTCGGCCGGGACGCCTCCTTCAAGTCCGTCGTGGTTACCTTCGGCGGCGATCTCGTACGGCTCACGCCCCAGGTGCGGTACGCGGCGCCGGGCGGCGAGGCCGAGCTGTTCGGCCTCTACTTCACCGACCGCGGCCAGCACCAGGAGCACCGGCTCTTCGTCGACCACAACGCCCCGCACTGCAAGTCGAACGCCGCCTACAAGGGCGCGCTCCAGGGCATCGACGCACACGCCGTCTGGATCGGTGACGTACTGATCCGGGCCTCGGCCGAGGGCACCGACACCTACGAGATGAACCGCAACCTGGTTCTCACGGACGGCGCGCGGGTCGACTCCGTGCCGAATCTGGAGATCGAGACCGGTGAGATCGCCGGCGCCGGCCACGCCTCGGCCACCGGCCGGTTCGACGACGAGCAGCTCTTCTATCTGATGGCCCGGGGCATCCCGGAGACCGAGGCCCGCCGGCTGGTGGTCCGCGGCTTCTTCGCCGAACTGGTCCAGAAGATCGGTCTGCCCGATCTCGAGGAGCGGCTGATGACCAAGATCGACGCGGAGCTGGAGGCGTCAGTCTGATGGCCTTCGTCCGTGTCTGTGGACTGGGCGAGCTGGAGGAGGACACCCCGAAGCGGGTGGAACTCGACGGCACGCCCGTCTCCGTCGTCCGTACCGCGGGCGAGGTGTTCGCGATCAACGACATCTGCTCGCACGCGAATGTGTCGCTCTCGGAGGGCGAGGTCGAGGACTGCATGATCGAATGCTGGCTGCACGGCTCCAGCTTCGACCTGCGCACCGGTAAACCGTCCGGTCTGCCCGCGACGCGCCCCGTCCCCGTATACCCCGTAAAGATCGAAGGGGACGATGTGCTCGTCTCCGTCACCCAGGAGTCCTGAGGCACCCATGGCAACGCTTGAAATCCACGACCTGCACGTCTCCGTCGAGGCCGAGGCCGGCCCCCGCGAGATCCTCAAGGGCGTCGACCTGACCGTCAAGCAGGGCGAGACGCACGCCATCATGGGCCCCAACGGCTCCGGCAAGTCGACCCTCGCCTACTCCCTCGCGGGCCACCCCAAGTACACGATCACCGGTGGCACCGTGACCCTGGACGGCGAGGACGTCCTCGGGATGACCGTCGACGAGCGCGCCCGCGCGGGTCTCTTCCTCGCGATGCAGTACCCCGTCGAGGTCCCCGGCGTCTCCGTCTCCAACTTCCTGCGCACCTCCGCCACCGCCGTACGCGGCGAGGCCCCCAAGCTGCGCACCTGGGTGAAGGAGGTCCGGGAGACCATGGAGCGTCTCCAGATGGACCCCGCCTTCGCCGAGCGCAATCTGAACGAGGGCTTCTCCGGCGGTGAGAAGAAGCGCCACGAGATCCTCCAGCTCGAACTGCTCAAGCCGAGCATCGCGATCCTCGACGAGACCGACTCCGGCCTCGACGTCGACGCGCTGCGGGTCGTCTCGGAGGGCGTCAACCGCGTCCGCGAGACCGGCGAGGTCGGCACCCTGCTGATCACGCACTACACGCGGATCCTCCGCTACATCAAGCCCGACTTCGTGCATGTCTTCGCACAGGGCCGTATCGCCGAGTCCGGTGGCGCGGAACTGGCCGACAAGCTGGAGGAAGAGGGCTACGAGGCATATGTGAAGGGTGGCGTACCCGCGTGACAGAGCTGCCGGGCCTTCTCACAGCGTCGGACCGCCTGCTCGACGAGGCGATCCGCAAGGATTTCCCGATCCTCGACCGGGTGATCCACGACGGCAAGAAGCTCGTGTACCTGGACTCCGCGGCGACCTCGCAGAAGCCGCGCCAGGTGCTCGACGCGCTCAACGAGTACTACGAGCGGCACAACGCGAACGTCCACCGCGGCGTGTACACCATCGCCGAGGAGGCCACGGCGCTGTACGAGGGCGCGCGCGACAAGGTCGCCGCCTTCATCAACGCTCCCAGCCGCGACGAGGTGATCTTCACCAAGAACGCGTCGGAGTCGCTGAACCTCGTGGCCAACATGCTCGGCTGGGCGGACGAGCCCTACCGGGTGGACCATGACACCGAGATCGTCATCACGGAGATGGAGCACCACTCCAACATCGTGCCGTGGCAGCTTCTGTCGCAGCGTACGGGCGCGAAGCTGAAGTGGTTCGGCATCACCGACGACGGCCGTCTCGATCTCTCGGACATCGACCAGATCATCACCGAGAAGACGAAGATCGTCTCCTTTGTGCTGGTCTCCAACATCCTGGGCACCCAGAACCCGGTCGAGGCGATCGTCCGGCGGGCCCAGGAGGTCGGTGCGCTCGTCTGCATCGACGCCTCGCAGGCCGCCCCGCACCAGGTGCTGGACGTCCAGGCGCTCCAGGCCGACTTCGTGGCGTTCACCGGCCACAAGATGGTCGGACCGACCGGCATCGGTGTGCTCTGGGGCCGTCAGGAGCTGCTGGAGGATCTGCCTCCGTTCCTCGGCGGCGGCGAGATGATCGAGACCGTGTCGATGCACTCGTCGACGTACGCGCCCGCGCCGCACAAGTTCGAGGCGGGTACGCCCCCGATCGCCCAGGCCGTCGGCCTCGGCGCGGCCGTGGACTATCTCTCCGCGATCGGTATGGGGCGGATCACCGCGCATGAGCACGCGATCACCGAATACGCGGTGAAGCGGCTGCTGGAGGTCCCCGACCTGCGGATCATCGGTCCGGCGACGGCCGAGGACCGCGGCGCCACGATCTCCTTCACGCTCGGCGACATCCACCCGCACGATGTGGGCCAGGTCCTCGACGAGCAGGGCATCGCCGTCCGGGTCGGGCACCACTGCGCCCGGCCGGTCTGCCTGCGGTACGGAATTCCCGCGACCACGCGAGCGTCCTTCTATCTGTACTCCACTCCGGCCGAGGTCGACGCTCTGGTCGAGGGGCTGGAGCACGTCCGTCAATTCTTCGGATGAGGACTGAGGACTGAGAGGCTGTCCGTGAAGCTGGATTCGATGTACCAGGACGTCATCCTGGACCACTACAAGCACCCGCACGGGCGCGGTCTGCGGGACGGCGACGCCGAAGTGCACCACGTGAACCCGACCTGTGGTGACGAGATCACGCTGCGTGTGCGGTACGAAGGTTCGCGGATCGCGGATGTCTCGTACGAGGGCCAGGGCTGCTCCATCAGCCAGGCCAGCGCGTCCGTACTGAACGATCTGCTGGTCGGCAAGGAACTGGCCGAGGCGCACAAGATCCAGGGCACCTTTCTGGAGCTGATGCACTCCAAGGGTCAGCTGGACCCGGATGACGCGATGGAGGAGCTGCTGGAGGACGCGATCGCGTTCGCCGGCGTCTCCAAGTACCCCGCCCGTGTCAAGTGCGCCCTGCTGAGCTGGATGGCGTGGAAGGACGCGACGGCCCAGGCCCTGGGCGACCGTGCGACGAAGGAGACGGCATGAGCGAGAACGAGACCCTGACGATCAAGCCGGCCTCGGAGGACGAGGTCCGCGAGGCGCTGTACGACGTCGTCGACCCCGAACTGGGCATCGATGTCGTCAACCTCGGCTTGATCTACGGCATCCACATCGACGATTCCAACACCGCCACCCTGGACATGACCCTGACGTCGGCGGCCTGTCCGCTGACCGATGTGATCGAGGACCAGGCGAAGGCGGCGACGGACGGCATCGTCAGCGAACTCAAGATCAACTGGGTCTGGATGCCGCCGTGGGGCCCGGACAAGATCACCGACGACGGCCGCGAGCAGCTCCGCGCACTGGGCTTCAACGTCTGAGAGCCCGAGGACGCCCGAGCGGACGCGTCACAGAAGCCCCATGACCCACGGACCGGGTCATGGGGCTTCCGCGCGTCCGTATCGCGAACTCAGCCAACCCTTCTTGGACGGGCTGAGCAAGCCGCAAGCCGCCGCCTGGTCAGTTGCTCTCCAGGAAGTCCTTCACGAGTGGGGTCTTGTGCGCGGCGAGCTTGTTCTTGAGTCCTGTGAGGAGACTGGTTCCACGGGAGGAGGCCACGCCGCCGAGGGTCTGTACCGCTTGATCGGCGGTATGCACGGCGGCGTCGATGTCGCCGAGCGCGAGATGCGCGTCTGCCTCACGGGCGAGGCGTAGAGCGGCTGTACGCGGGTGGGGCTGGTCGTGCGCGCCGGTTCGGCGGGCGATGGCGATGGCGGTGTGGTGAGTGAGGGCACGCCGGGGATCGCGGAGGTCGAGGGCGTTGGTTGCGGCCCAGCCGTGGAGTTCGTCACGGTTGATCCAGTAGACGCACGCGGGTTCGTCGTCCGGTGGGCCGACACGTTCGTAGGTATCGAACATGGCGTGCTCGGCACGCCGGCTGGCAAAGGTGTTTCCGGCGCGTGCATGGGCGCGGGAGGCGCGTGCGTGGAGCACGGCGGTCATCCTGGGTGAGCCGGTTCGGGCGGCGTGGCGGTGGGCGGCGTCCACGAGTTGGAGCGCACCGGCGGGGTCGCCGGTGCTGTAGCGGAGCATGGCCCAGAAGCTGAGGGTGTTGGCGGTGACGACGGGGTCGGCCGCGCTCCCGGCGGAACGCAGGGCGGCCAGATAGTGGCGTTGGGCCTGTGCAGGGTGTCCGGAATCGACGGCGCACCAGCCCGAGACGCGCGATGCCTCGGCGGCGGCGGCGAACAGGCGGCGGCCGGTGGCGGTGCTGTAAGAGGTGTTTCGGAGGGTGTGGACGATCAGCCGGCGTTCGGCGCAGGCCAAGGCGTACGTCTGGCCGGATCCGATCCGGTCGTCCAGGTGTCTGAGGGTGGCGAGGCGGTCCTCGATGAGCCGGACGATGTCGTCGTTGATCAGGGGGCGCCGGTCGGAGGCCAGGACGGCGGTCGCCGGGGCGGCGGCGCTCCAGCTCGCCAGCAGGGCGGCCAGCGTGCCGCCGGTGATCACGAATTCCCTGCGTTCCATGTCCGCGGGCCCTCCTACGAGTTCCAGTGCCCGGACGGTTCCGGATGGTGTCCATGGGGAGACGATCAGCGCGCGGTCGTCCCTGAGCGCGAGCTGTAGCCAGTGGGGCCAGCCCAGTGAATGTGCCTGGTCCAGGGGGACACCGAGCATGTCGGCCATGGCGATGGTGGCGCGGCGATCCGGCCGGGAACGGCCCTTCTTCCACCGGGAGATCTTCTCCGGTCGGCCGGCCATGGTTCCGAGCCCGAGCTGCTGGTGGTGAGCAGCCAGGCGGCGCGCGAACGTGCCGCCGTCGCAACGCTCCTGATCGAGCACCAGTTGGAGGAGGTTCCCGGCCTCGTCGTGGGCCTCGACCGCTCTGGTGGCACAGCTCTACGCCGAGGCGATGGGCGACGCCTACCCGCACGAACTGGAGGCATCCAGCTCGTGCGACTGGCCCCTGCTCGGGGCCATGGTCAGTGGGTTGCGGTTGCGCCCCGGCGGACGGCTCGTCGATCTGGGATGCGGGACAGGGGGCCCCGGGCTGTGGCTGGCCCGCGCACTCTCCGTGCAGCTGATCGGTATCGACATCTCACCGAAAGCGATCGGTCTCGCCACCCGACGGTCCTCCGCGTTCGTACCGCCGGGACAGGCCACCTTCAGCGTGGCGACCATGGAGGTGACCGGCCTTCCTGACGCTCAGGCCGACGGCATCGTATGTGTTGACGCGCTGGGATTCGCTCCCGACGGATTGAGCGCGCTGAGGGAGATGCACAGGGTACTGCGCCCCGGCGGGCGGGCTGTCCTCACCTCCGGTGGCCGCCGTGCCCATCCTGTGGCCCCGCCGTGGTCGCACCGGGCTGCCGAGGCGGGCATGGAGCTGGAGTCCGAGGAGGAGCGTCCCGGCGAGCCGGCGATGTGGAGCCGCCTCTACCGGCTGTGGCTCGAACGCGAGGCGGACCTGCGGCACCACCTCGGCGACGAACAGGCCGAGAGCATGCTCGTCGAAGCCCGTACAAGATCACAGACACTGGGCAACCGACGCTCTGTCACCATTACGCTGAGACGGCCCGGCGGTACGAAAGCGTCTGCGGACAGCGCGGCCTGACGGCGCCACACCACGTGCACAAGAGACAAGGGGAGACCCACCCATGCCGACTCGTGTTGCTGTCTTCGGGGCCGGATCCTGGGGTACCGCGTTCGCCATGATCCTGGCCGACGGCGGATGCGAAGTCTCCCTGTGGGCACGACGCCCCGAGCTGGTCGACGCCATCAACACCACTTCCCGCAACCCGGACTACCTGCCGGACACGACGCTCCCGTCCGGGATCACAGCGACGACGGACGCGGCGGAGGCCGCCAAGGGCGCAACAGCCGCTTTCCTCGCCGTCAGCGCGCAGACCCTGCGCGACAACCTCACCCGGTGGGCACCGCACTTCGACCACGACACCGTCCTGACCTCCCTGATGAAAGGCGTCGAACTCGGCACGGCCAAACTGATGAGCGAAGTGATCGGCGAGGTGACAGGCGCCGAGCGGGAGCGCATCGCGGTCGTCTCCGGCCCGAACCTCGCGGGCGAGATCGTCCGTCGGCAGCCGGCGGCGAGCGTCGTCGCCTGCCAGGACGAGACTGCCGCCGAACAGCTCCAAGCCGCCTGCCACACCCCGTACTTCCGCCCCTACACCACCACGGACGTGATCGGCTGCGAACTCGGCGGCGCCGTGAAGAACGTCATCGCCCTGGCCGTCGGCATCGCCGACGGCCACGGTCTCGGCGACAACACCAAAGCCTCGCTCATGACCCGGGGTCTGGCCGAGACCACCCGGCTCGCCCAGGCGATGGGCGCCCAGCCGCAGACCCTGGCAGGACTCGCCGGCATGGGCGACCTCATCGCCACCTGCTCCTCACCCCTGTCCCGCAACCACACCTTCGGCGCCAACCTGGGCCGTGGCCTGACCGTCGCCGAGACCACGGGGGTCACCAAGCAGACGGCCGAAGGCGTCACTTCCTGTCAGGCCGTCCTGGACCTGGCACGCCGCCACGGCGTCGACATGCCGCTCACCGAGACCGTTGTCGGCATTGTCCACGGCGGCATGTCACCGCGGGAAGCCATCAGGGAACTCATGTCACGCTCACCGCAGCCTGAACGCCGCTGAGCGGCGAGCCGGCCGTTGGCACCACCCCGAAGCGCAGCGACGCTTGGGCATCCTCAGCTCTGCTGGGTGGCGGCTGCTTCGGCGAGGGTGGGGGCCAGGTTCTCGGTGCGGATGCGCTGGTCCACGTAGAGCAGGCCCAGTACGAGCTGGGGGAAGGTCGTCACGACGATCTGGCTGACCAGCTGGCCGACCAGGGACATGGCCAGATAGGCCACGAGGGCGACGTGGGCCGGTCCCGCGGTGAGGTCGCTGTTGTCGTCGGCCGTGTCGAACAGACCGGGGAACACGCCCAGTGCTTCGACGAATTGCTGGAAGACCAGTCCCGCGAGGGCCGCCATGGCGAAGGCCAGCAGGGAGATCCCGAAGATCCGCCACCAGGCGCCGCGTACCAGGTGTGCCGAGCGGCTCATGGCCGCTATCGGGCCACGGGACTCGATCACGGCGACGGCGGGGGCCAGGCTGAAGCGGACCCAGAGCCAGATCGCCGCGGGAGCGAACGCCAGTGTGCCGAGGAAACCGGTCAGGATCAGCCAGGAGGCCGGGCGCCATTCGCCCAGCGTGGTGAGTGAGATCAGCGTGGCGGTGAACGTCGCCACGAAGAGTGCCAGCGGGACAAGGGCGATCAGCCAGCTCAGGACCGATGTGCCCAGCACCGCGGGGGTGCGTACCGAGGCGCGCCGCCACGTCTCGCGCAGGGTGGTTGGCCGGCCCAGGACCGCGTTCTGGACTATCGCCGGACAGGCCGCCTGGACCAGCGCGTTGGCGGCCAGCAGCGTCAGCATTCCCAGGACCCAGACGCAGCCGAAGGCGATCAGCAGCGGCCGGAGGTCGTGCCAGGACGGATCGGTGTCGAAGGCCGTGTCGAAGACCCGGTGCAGATGGTCGCCGACCTGGGCGTAGGCGATCGCCAGCGCGGCGCCGACCACCAGGGTGGCGGCGCCGTACACCAGGGCGGCCAGCCCGAAGAGCGGCTTCCAGTAGCGCCCCATGGCGGCGAAGGTGCCGCCCAGTATGTCGCCGAGACCGAGCGGTGCGAGCGGGATCACTCCGGGCCTGGGAGGCGGGGGAGGAGGTGTCCAGCCGCCCCGGCCGTACGGCCCGTTCCCGTAAGGCCCGTAAGGACCGTTCCCGTAAGGGCCATTTCCGTAAGGGCCGTTCGGACCGCCGCCGTACGGGCCTCCGCCGCCGCCCGGACCGCCGCTGCCGCCGCCCCGCTCACCGTCGCCGCCGTCCGGGCCGTTCCCCGGCGGACCGTTTCCGTCCCACCCCGTGCCGTGCGTCACAACCCCACCCCGTTCGCGCTCGCCCCTTCGGACGGCACACCGTAGCCGCCGCGCGCGGAGGTTGGCCAGGGATTATACGTACGGGCGTACATACCTATGTGTACGATCGTACGCATGGGATATGGACTGCTGGCCGCGGCGATAGCGGCGGAGGTGGCCGGTACGACGGCCATGAAGTACAGCGAGGGCTTCACCCGGCTGTGGCCCTCGCTGATCACCGTCGTCGGGTATCTGGTCGCGTTCGCCCTGCTCGCGCAGACCCTCAAGACCCTGTCCGTGGGCACCGCCTACGCGATCTGGTCCGGCGCGGGCACGGCGGCCATCGCCGTCATCGGCGTGCTCTTCATGAACGAGTCCGTGAACGCGGCCCGAGTGGCGGGTATCGTCCTGGTGATCGCGGGTGTCCTCGTGCTCAACCTGGGAGGAGCCCACTGATGACCCGGCGTTACGACCCCGAGCGGCGTCGGCGCATCATCGACGCGGCGATCCGGGTGGTCGGGCGCGCCGGTATCGCGGGGCTCAGCCATCGCACGGTCGCCGCCGAGGCCGATGTGCCGCTCGGTTCGACCACGTACCACTTCACCTCCCTCGACGAACTGCTGATCGCCGCGCTGCGCCAGGCCAACGAGAACTTCGCCACCGCCATCCAGGAGAGCGGCGCCCTCGCGGATCCGGAGTGCGATGTCGCCGGGGAGCTCGCGCGGTTCATGGGGAAGTGGCTCGCCGGGGAGCGTACGGGGGTGGAGCTGGAGTACGAGCTGTATCTCGCGGCCCTGCGGCGGCCCGCGCTGCGCCCGGTCGCGGCGGAGTGGTGTGTCGCGGTCGCCGAGGTGCTGTCCCGGCGCACCGACCCCGTCACCGCGCGGGCGCTGGTCGCGCTGCTGGACGGGATCTGCCTCCAGGTGCTGCTCACGGACACGGTGTACGACCAGGAGTACGCGCGCGAGATGATGGCGCGGTTGATCCCATGAACCCGGCCTGTTGCCTGACGGTAGGTTGATCGGATGAGCAACACCTCTCAGGGGCCCGAGATCACCTACGCCGAGTGCAGGCAGTGCGGAACCCTGATCGCCGGTCTCGACGGCCGTTACAGCTGCGGTGTCTGCGGCTGGGTCAACCACCACTCGGAGGGACACCGCCCGCTGCCGCGCGCCGAGGACGACATCGACCACGCGGCGGCCGGTACGGACGACAACCGGCTGAGCTGACGGCGGCGCTGACGGTGGTGCTGACGGCGGTTGCCCGGCCGCGGTGCCCGGCCGCGGTGCCCCGCGGTGCCCGGCCGCGGTGGCCGACGGCGATCGCCGTCGATCGCCGAGCCGGCCCGGGTGTACGGACCGGAGAACCGACCCGGGGCACGGCCCCGGGACGCGCGCCCGTCACCTGAGACCGGTTCGCCCGGGTGCCGTCGGGAACGTTAAATTCTGAGCATGACCGACACCTCTTCGCCCCGTTCTTCCCGTACCACCGGCGCCGTCGCCGCCGGCCTCGCCACCCTCACCCAGGACGGCACCGTCCTGGACACCTGGTTCCCCGCTCCCGGGCTCGCCGCGGAGCCCGGACCGGCCGGCACCGAGCGGCTGACCGCCGAGCGCGCCGTGGAACTGCTCGGTGAGGGCGCGGCCAGGGCCGTCGGGCCCGACGCGCGCCGCGGGGTCGAGGTCGTCGCCGTCCGTACGGTCATCACCTCGCTCGACGACAAGCCGCTGGACGCCCACGACGCGTATCTGCGGCTGCATCTGCTCAGCCACCGGCTGGTCCAGCCGCACGGCCAGAACCTGGACGGCCTCTTCGGGCTGCTCGCCAATGTCGCCTGGACCTCGCTCGGCCCGGTCGCCGTCGACGCGCTGGAGACGGTACGGCTCAACGCGCGCGCCGAGGGGCTGCACCTCCAGGTGACCTCGGTCGACAAGTTCCCGCGGATGACGGACTACGTGGCGCCCAAGGGCGTCCGGATCGCCGACGCCGACCGCGTACGCCTCGGCGCGCATCTCGCCGAGGGCACCACCGTGATGCACGAGGGCTTCGTCAACTTCAACGCGGGGACCCTCGGCACCTCCATGGTCGAGGGGCGGATCTCCGCGGGCGTCGTCGTCGGCGACGGCTCCGACATCGGCGGCGGCGCCTCCACCATGGGCACGCTCTCCGGCGGCGGCAAGGAGCGCATCGTGATCGGCGAACGCTGTCTGATCGGCGCGGAGGCGGGGGTGGGCATCGCGCTGGGCGACGAGTGCGTGGTCGAGGCGGGGCTGTATGTCACGGCCGGTACGCGCGTCACGATGCCCGACGGCCAGATCGTCAAGGCGCGTGAGCTGTCCGGCGCGAGCAATATCCTCTTCCGCCGCCACTCGGTCACCGGCGCCGTCGAGGCCCGTCCGAACAACGCGGTCTGGGGCGGTCTCAACGACGTGCTCCACAGCCACAACTGAGAACAGACCACCAGCGCCGGACACCCCAGGGGCGGACACCCCAGGGCCGGACACCACCAGGGGCGGGACAGGCCCTGGCGGCTCACGCGGCGGCGAGTTCCCCGTAGGTCCTCAGCAGCCCGTCGGCCGTCTCCCGGCCGGCGGGCAGCAGCGGTTCACGGACCGGTCCCGCGGGCAGGCCGAGCGCGCCGAGCAGCGCCTTCGCGGTGACCGTGCCGGGCAGGCCCGACGCCATCATCGAGGTGGCCAGCGGCAGGGTGAGCTGGTTGAGCCGTACGGACTCGGCGCACGCTCCCGCGTCGTACGCGTCGAGAACGGCCCGTAGGCGGCGGGGCGCGGCATTGGCGACCGTGCTGACGAATCCGGCGCCGCCCACCGCGTACAGCGGGAGGTTCAGCTCCTCGCACCCCGAGTAGTACGCGAGCGATGTCCTGGCGATCACCGTGGAACTGCCGAGCAGGTCGTACGCGCAGTCCTTCACGGCGACGATCCGCGGGTGTCCGGCGAGGCGGAGCATGGTCGCCGGTTCGATACGGGTGCCGGTGCGGCCGGGGATGTCGTACAGCATCAGCGGGAGGCCCGTCGCGTCGGCGACGCGCAGGAAGTGCGCCTCCACGGCCTCCTGCGGCGGACGGCTGTAGTACGGCGCCACCACCAGGAGGCCGTGCGCCCCCGCCTGTTCGGCGGCCCGCGCCAGGGCGACGGTGTGCCGGGTGTCGGCGCTGCCCACGCCCGCGACGACCTGGGCCCGGTCGCCGACCTCCTCGCACACGGCCCGTACGAGCGCGGTCTTCTCGGCGTCCGTGGTGGTGGGGGACTCTCCCGTGGTGCCGTTCAGGACCAGCCCGTCACAGCCCTCGGCCACGAGATGACCGGCGAGCTCGCGGGCGCCTGCCAGATCCAGTTCTCCGGCGGCGGTGAACGGCGTGACCATCGCGCAGAGGGCGCGGCCGAAGGGGCGTGGAGTGCTCATGGCGGCCAGTGTCCGTCCACCTGACTGTGAAGGTCTACTTAGTTCTGCTTGGAGTGGGAGTGAAGCAGCGCTGAACACAGGAGGTGACCGGACCACCGGCATGACCGGCGGCGTCCTCGTCCCCGTCGCCTTCCTCGTCCTCGGCGCTCTCACCGGATCACCGGCACGGCGGCCCATGACGGCGGCGTCCCTCCGGTGATCACCGCGGCGGCGGGCGTGGAGCGGAGCACCCTGCCCTGCCGGTCGATGCCGGTCGATGCCGGTCGATGCCGGTGGATGCCGGTACGTCGGACGAACCGGACATCACGGCCGGGGCCGCCGGACCCGACCCCCAGGGCGTCCTGAGCGGTCCGGGGGGCGTCCTGAGCGGTCCGGGTCTGCCATTGGCTGTATTCCGCTGTCCGTCGTTCGGCGTTCGTATATCGGCATCGAACAGTGATCGGCCGTCCGTTCGGGATGCGGCAGGATGCTCCCATGATGCGTACTCCGCGCCGTCCGCTGCTTCTGCTGTTACCGGCCCTCGCCCTCGCGTCCGCGGCCTGCGGGAACGAGAGGGCGCACGCGGGCGCCCAGGCCGACCGCGCCGAACTGGAGGCGCGCGCCCGGTATATGCAGTCGGCGATCGAGCTGATCCGGGTGACCGAGGTGGACGGCTTCGAGGTGGCGCCGCAGTCGGTCGGGGTCGTCGGCGGCGACGGCTTCGGGAGTACGTACGTATCGGCGCGCGACGGCGCGCGCATCCAACTGACCGTGGACCGGGGGACGCTGACGGCGGCGACCTGCCCGGACATCCCGCTCCACGGGACCTCGGGCGGCCGGGCGGAGTGCGAGCGGGACGGCACCGCCTGGTACCGCGTCTCCGGAGGTACGCACGAGTACGCGCGGGCCGAGGACGGCCATGTCGTACGGGTCAGCGGCGAGCGGGCGACGGTGGACCGGGGGACGCTGCGGCGCGCGGCGGAGTCCGCGCGCCCCGCCACGGACGCCGAACTCGACGCGCTGCTGCCGGAACAGACGGCTCCGGCGTCGCCGGTCGAACGGGGCGATCTGCCGCCCGTGGGCGACGGCGCTCCCGACAACAGCGTGCCGGAGGGAGCTTCGGGGTAGCAGGGGCCGGACTGTCAGTGGGTGCTGGTCCAATAGGGGACATGGAGGGCATGAAGAGCATGGAGAACGAAAACGCCCACCGGGGCGAAGCAGACCGGGGCGAGACGGACCGGGACGACCGGGACGCGGGCGATCCGGGCGCGGCCGACCGGGGTGAACTCGACGCGCTGCGCGCGGCCTTCCCGCCGGAGCACTGTCTGCCGCCGCTGGGCTGGGACGCGGTGCGCGCCTTCGAGCGCGAGCAGGGGATCGTCCTGCCCGAGCCGTACCGCACGCTGGTCGCCGAGATCTGCGACGGATGCAGCGAGGGCCCGGCCGATGTCGACGGGCTGATACCCGTGGCGGCTGTGCCCGCCGACTGGGGATGCGCGCAGACACAGCGGGTGCTCTCGGAGCCCTTCCCGCTCACCGGGGCCTGGGTGTGGGAGGACGACCCCCGGCCGTACGAGGAGATCGAGCCGCTCATCGACGAGGTCTGCAACCACGGCAGCGTGGTGCTGGGCACGGACGGCTGCGGGATGTACTGGCATCTCGTGGTCACGGGCCCGCAGCGGGGCCGGATCTGGAACATCAGCGATGTGGGCGCGGCGCCGTTCGGGGCGGCGTTCGGCCACACCACCGCGGGGGACGGGTTCGCCGGCTGGGTGGCGCACTGGGCCACCTCGCGGCGGCCGTGGTTCGACGTCGTGGTCTGATTCGACGGGCGTGGTCCGACGGGGACCACGGCAGGACGGGGGTCATGACGGGACGGGTCCGTGGCGGGACGGAGCCGTGACCGGGCGGGGCCCGGGTCAGCACGGGGACCGAGTCAGGACGGGGACCGTGACCGGGTGCCGGCCGCGACGGGGCGGGACCGACGCGGAAGCTGTTTGACCTCAACCGCACTTCATCTTCGAGCCTGGGGGCGAAGGCGCACCGCGGGGGTGCGCCACCCAGGAGGTATCACCGTGTCCGTGCTGACCACCACCCTGCCCGAGATCACCCGCCCCGGTGTGGGGGTCGTCATGGTCAGCCGCTGGCGCCTCGGCGCGCCTGAGGACCGGCGGGCCGCGGTCGAGGCCATCGACCGCGCGTGGCGGAGCCGGGAGTGGCCGGACGCCGGTCTGCTCTCGTACTCCGTCCTCACCGGCAATGACGGCGACAGCCTGCTCCACTACGCGCAGTGGAGCGGCCCGGAGGCGTACGAAGAGTTCGTCCGCACCCACCGCGACGGGCGCACCCACCGCGACGGGCGCACCCACCGCGACGGGCGCACCCACCGCGACGGGCGCACCCACCGCGACGGGCGCGACGCGGAGATCGACGCGGCCGTGCCCGGGATCGAACGGATCGGGATGGGCGCGTACGAGCTGTACCGCAGCCTGGAGAGTGCCGCGGGCGGGCGCCGGGTCCCCGGCTGTGTCGCGCTCGTGGAGGCGGAGTTCGACGGCCCCGGCGCCGAGCGGCAGAAGGCCTGGGTCGATGCCGTCTTCGAGGCCCTCGACGACGAGCCGGCCCCGGCGCCCGGCGGGATCTCGGCGCACTTCCACATCAGCGTGGACGGGACCCGTGTCCTGAACTACGCGGAATGGGAGAGCGAGCAGGCCCATCTGGACGCGCTCGCCGCCCCGGGGGACGGGGTCGGGTCGGACACCGAGGCATGGCGGCGGGTGCGGAATCACCCCGGACTCACCGGCGGCGCGGTGCGGCGGTACACGCCCGCGCTGAGTCTCTCCGCGGGGTGAGAGCGGCGGCCCGGCCGTATGTGGGGTACGGCCGGACCGCCGCGGTTCCCGGGATGTGACGCCCCCCCCGTGCGAGGGTTTCCGGCCACTTCGGGAAGAGCCGTGCGGGGGTGGGTCTACGCGCGTAATCTCCTTGCTGGACCGGCCAGTTGTCAAGGGTGCCTCGGTCCGCTCCACCTGTCGGGTACATGAACCGGGTGGGATGGGTCCAAATGCGTCTACGCTGGGGGCCGCCGTGAATCCGTACGCCGCGAGGAGAACCACCAGATGACCGGAGACCGCCCCACCGTGCCCCCGGTACGACTGCCCTCGGACGCGGAACTGGCGCGGGACGCGCTGGCCGCGCCACTGCTCGCCCGCGCCGTGCGGCTGGCCCGCTGGGCGGGCCCCGGGACACGCGTGGGGGCGGGCGGCGAGCTTGTCGACGAACAGCTCCCCGAGGCGGCGAAGGTGCTCGGTCTCGTGGACGAGGAGTCACGGGGGGACGGCGAGGCGTACGCGAGCGAAGCATGGCGGGTCGCGGTCGACACGGGCCTGGTGACGGTCGAGGACGACGAGACCGAGGACGGCGCGGACGGCGCGGACGACGGCGCCGCCGGCCGTGTCACGGCCGGCGAGCAGCTCGCCCTTCTCACCTCCGGCTCCCCGCAGGACATCCTGGGGCTCTGGCTGGACGCCCTGGACGTCGTGTTCGCCGACGCGACCGCGCCGGTCCTGGACGATCTGGCCGCGGCGATCGGCGAGGACGGCGAGATCGACTTCGAGTCGCTCGACTGGGACCCGGAGTCGGAGGCGGAGTTCCTGGAGGGCGTGCTCGGCAATCTCTATCTGCTCACCGTCGCGGACGGCGGCGGCGCCGGGGACAGCGCGTCGGGGCCCGTACCGCTGCCGGTCCTCGCCGCGTCGATGATCGTGCCCGACGACATGGGCGAACCCACCGACGACGTCCTGGAGCAGGTCTCCGAGGCGATGATGCGGCTGGACGACCAGTTCCGGCTGCTGGAGCCGGTCGGGCTGGTCTCGTACGTACCGGTGGACGAGGCCCTGATGGAGGAGGACACGGGGGGCGCGGCCGATGCCTCGCTGCCCGTCGGTGAGGAGGACGTCGCCCGCTACGGCATGGTCCGGCTGACTCCGCTCGGGCTCTACGGGATCAGGTCCCGGATGCTGGAGGCGGGGGTCGACGCGCCCGCGGTCGGCGATCTTGCGGACAAGGACGCGCACGCGCTGCTGGACGGGGTCGCGCACTTCCCCGAGCTGTCCGCCCGCGCCGAGACCGAGCAGTGGCTGGCCCGCCGCGCACCGGCCGACGCCGCGGGTGAACTGCTGGCCGCCGCGCGCGGCACGGACCAGCGCGCGCCGCTGCGCCGCCTCCACTGCCAGCAGGCGCTCTCCCTGGTCGGCGCGGAGGCGGAGTCGGCGGTACGGGACGTACTGGACGACGCGGAACTGGGCGGTCTGGCGCGGGTCTGGCTGGCCGAACTGGGAGCGCGCGACGTGCCGCCGCCACCGGAGCCCATGATCTTCTGGCTGGCCATCGACACGATCGCCGCGCAGCTCGACGCGGAGGGTGAACCGGAGGAGCTCCAGGAGCTGGTCGAGGGGCTGGTCGGCCGGCACAGCGGCTTCTTCGACGCGGCCTGGCGGATCGACCACCCGGCGACGGCGGAGGTCCTGGAGGCGATGGGACGCCTGCACCGGGACCGGGGGATCTCGAAGGAGGCCCGAAAGGCGGCGTTCAAGGCGAGGTCCCGGTCGTAGGGGGTTCGCCTCCCCCGGCGAGTGCGGTGTCCGCCTGGCGGCGCGGGGGCCGGTGTGTGGGTGGTGCGGGTGCCGGGGCCTCCGGAGGTACATGTCCGGACGGCATGATTTACGCCGCGTGCGGGTCTCGTTGTCGGGTGCGGCTCGGTGTGCGGCACAAATCACGCTTTAGTGTCCGGACACGCACCTCCTACGACCCCGACCCCCTCCCGCCGGAGGCCCGGCTGCTGGCCGCAATTCAAGCCCGTCCGGCGATTGAGGACGGACCCGCGCACCCCGGTGCCGGGCTCCCGGACGGACGCGGGGCGGAAAACAAGCCCGTCCGGCGATTGAGGACGGACCCGTCACGCGGACGGACCCGCACACGACAACCGGCCCCCGCCGAAACGCACCCCCGACCACGGCCCCCCGCCGGGAGGCGCACCGCTCACCGCAGGTGCGACGCGCCGTTGAGGTCCAGGATCGTGCCCGACGCCCACTCCGCCGCCGGCGACGCCAGCCACAGCACCGCCTCCGCGATCTCCTCCGCCGTGGCCACCCGCCCGAAGGGGCTCTGCGCGCGGATCGCCTCGCCCTCCGGGCCCGTCAGGCGGTGCGCGACGCGTTCCGTGTCGAAGAAGCCCGGGGCCACGGACGCGACGCCGATGCCGTACGGGGCCAGGGAGACGGCCAGGGACTGGCCCAGCGCGTGGACGGCCGCCTTGGTCGCGCCGTAGGCCGGGTGGTCCGGCTCGCCGCGGAACGCGCCGCGTGAGCCGATGTTGACGATCCGGCCGCCCGTGCCCCGGTCGATCATGGAGCGGGCGGCGCGATGGCTGAGCAGGGCCGTGCCCAGCAGATTGACGGATATATGGCGCTGCCAGGCCGCCGCCCACTCCTCGTACGACGTCGAGGGCAGCGGATGGGGTTCGTTCACCGCCGCGTTGTTGACCAGTACGTCGATCCCGCCGAGCGCCTCCGCCGCCTCGTCCGCGATCCGCGCGGCCCCGGCCGGGTCGGACAGATCGCCGCCCAGCAGCGCGTGGCCCGTACCGGACAGCGACTCCAGGGTCTGCCGGGCGTCGGCGGCGCGGCTGCCGTAGTGGACGGCGACCCGGTCGCCGTTGGCGGCGAAGGCTCCGGCGACGGCGCGGCCGAGACCCCGGGACGCGCCGCTGACGAGGACACGGCGACCGGTGGCGGGCAGTTTCATGGAAGAGGGCCTTTCGATGTCGGACGGTGTTCAACCGGCGTTCAGCCATGGGCGGGAGCGTCGGGAGCGTACTCCCTCCCCTTGTGCCCTTCAGGAGACCGCGATGTCGTTGACCCGCAGGGATTTCACCGGAAGATCCGCACTCACCGGGGCGGGCTTCGTCCTGACCGGCGCCGCCGGCGCGCTCGCGACCGCGCCCGGGGCGCTCGCCGCCGAGGACGCTCCCGAGGTGGCGAGCGGTCCCGCGCTGGAGCCGGGTTACGGACCGCTGCGCCCGGACCCGCGCGGGATGGTCGCGCTGCCCGCCGGATTCTCGTACAAGGTGATCACACACAGCGGGGTCACCAAACTGGAGACCGGCGAGGACACGCCCTCCAACCACGACGGCACCGCCACCTTCGAGGGCCCGCGCGGGGTCACGCTGCTCGTCAACAACCATGAGCTGGACGGTCCGAGGGACGAGGTGGAGTACCCGGTGCCGCTCACCGAGGGGCTGGTCTACGACCCGGCCGCGCCCGGTGGCTGCACCGTCGTGGAGACGCACCGCGACGGCCGTACCGCGGAGTGGGTCGGTATCTCGGGTACGGCCAACAACTGCGCCGGCGGACGCACCCCCTGGGGCACCTGGCTCACCTGCGAGGAGAACTCCGACCGGGCGGGCCAGAACGGGATGACCAAGGACCACGGCTATGTCTTCGAGGTCGACCCCTACGACCGCCGTGCCAACCGGAACCCCGAGCCCATCAAGGCCTTCGGCCGCTACGACCACGAAGCGGTCGTCATCGACCCGCGTACCGGGTACGCCTATCTGACCGAGGACGCCTCGGAGCCCAACGGCCTCTTCTACCGCTGGGTCCCGCCGCACGGCTTCAAGCACGGCCGCGGCCAGCTACGCCGTCTCGCCGACGACGCGGGTGTCCTCCAGGCGCCCCGCTGCTTCGACGCCGGAGGCCGCTTCGTCGACGATCTCTCGCGCGCCGCGAAGCTCGGCACCGTCTACGGCGTGGACTGGGTGGACGTACCCGACCGGGACGCCAGGACCGTCGACGTACGTCGGCAGTTCGAGGGCGAGGACGTCACCCGGGCCAGGAAGCTGGAGGGCATGTGGTGGGCGGACGGGGGCGCGTACATCGTCTCCTCGTACGCCCGTGACGAGAGCCCCGGCCGCCCGCACGACGGCCAGGTGTGGTTCTACCAGCCCCGGCGCCGCACGCTGACGCTCAAGGTGCTGCTGGGCGTCAACGCCGACCCCGGCGAGGACGGCGCCTTCGACGGCCCGGACAACATCACCGTCTCGCCGTACGGCGGACTGGTCATCGCCGAGGACGGCGAGGGGGTCCAGCATCTCTTCGGCGCCACGGAGCGCGGGCGTACCTACCCGATCGCCCGTAACGATCTCAACGACAGCGAGTTCACGGGTGTCGTGTTCTCGCCCGACGGCCGCACCCTGTTCGCCAATATCCAGGAGCCCGGCATCATGCTCGCCATCACCGGCCCCTGGCGGCGCTCACCCCGGCACTGACCGCGCAGCCCGGACACCGTTTTCCAAGGATTCCGGAGCGGCCCCGGACCCGTTCCGGAGCTGCCCTGGAGCGGTTCTCAAGGGGTCCCGGAAGGGGTGATCCGGCGGCCCGTCGGCCGCCGGGCATGGCGCGCCGGGGCTCATTGGGCGCATACTTCCAAGTAATGACAAAGTCAGCCGGATCCCGGCGCCACCTGCCGTCCAGTCCCTTCAACCGCCAGGCCCCGGCCTCACCCCCGCCCGAGCAGTTCGATGTGGGAGACCGTGTCTCACACGATCAGTTCGGTCTGGGCAGAGTCATCGGAGTCGAGGGCGAACACGCCGTGCTCATCGATTTCTCAGGGCGACAGGGGAGGATCCTGAGCCCCTTCGCCAAGCTGACCAAGCTCTGAGGCGGAGCCAGAACGCCGCGCCCCCGGGCCGCCGCGGGTCCTGACGGGACCCCGCGGCGGCCCGTAGGACTGTCTGTCAGAGGATCTTCGCGGCGGGCTTGACCATGCCGCGGACCGTGCGGGACTTCACGAACTCCCCGAGACCGGTCATCTCCCACTCGCCGGAGAACTGCTTGATCAACTTCGCCATGATCACACCCGTCTGCGGCTCGGCCGTCGTCAGATCGAAGCGGACGAGCTCCTCGCCGGTGGCCGCGTCGATCAGCCGGCAGTACGCCTTGGCGACCTCGGTGAACTTCTGGCCCGTGAAGGAGTTGACGGTGAAGACCAGCCCCGTCGCGTCCGCGGGCAGCCGGCCGAGATCGACGACGATCACCTCGTCGTCGCCCGCGCCCTCCCCGGTGAGATTGTCACCGGAGTGCTTGATGGCTCCGTTGAGGATGGAGAGCTTGCCGAAGTAGCAGCTGTCGAGGTGGTTGCGGTTCGGACCGTAGGCGATCACCGAGGCGTCGAGATCGATGTCCTTGCCGCGGTACGCGGGCTCCCAGCCGAGGCCCATCTTGACCTGGCTGAGCAGTGGCCGGCCGCCCTTGACCAGCGACACCGTCTGGTTCTTCTGGAGGCTGACCCGGCCCTTGTCCAGATTGATCTTGCCGCTGCCGGGTGCGGCGGCGGGCGGTCCCGGCGGGGCCGCCGGAGCGGGCGGCGCGGCCTGCGCGGGGGCGGGGGTGGGGGCGGGGACCGGGATCGCGACGGGAGCCGGGGCGGGCTCCTCGACCGAGACACCGAAGTCGGTCGCGATCCCGGCCAGTCCATCGGCGTACCCCTGGCCCACCGCACGCGCTTTCCACGCGCCGTTCCGCAGATAGATCTCCACGATCACCAGGGCCGTCTCGCTGCCCAGCCGCGGCGGGGTGAACGTGGCCAGCGTGCCGCCCGTGGCGGCGTCGCGGATCGTCGCGGTGGGTTCGATGCCCTGGAAGCTCTGCCCGGCGGCGTCCGGGCTCGCCGTGACGACGATCTTCTCGATACCCGGCGGGACGGCGGTGGTGTCGACGACGATCGCGTCCGGCGCCGACCCTTCGCCCGAGCGGTACGTCACGCCCGGACCCGCCGGCTGGTTGTAGAAGATGAAGTCGTCGTCCGAGCGCACCTTGCCGTCGGCGGTGAGCAGCAGGCCCGATACGTCGAGCCGCACGGGAGCGGCGACGTCCACCGCCACATGGGCGGTGGGCAGAGGGATGTTCGAGCCTGGGGTCATAGCTGTCATGCCGACGTAACGAACGACCCCGCTTTACCGTTCCCTTACCTACGCCATTCGCGTCGCCGCTTCCCCTCGGCGCCGCGCCGGTACCGGGTCCGTATCTGGTCCGTATCTGGTCCGTACCTGCTCAGTCCCACGTCAGGGCCGCATCAGGCGCCGCGCCCGGCACGGAGCCGGGCGGGTCGTCAGTGGGGCCAGCGCGGCGGGTCGGTGACGAACCCGCCGCCCAGATACGCGTGGTCCCGGTTGGCCGGGTCGAGCGGTCCCTGCGCCTCGATGAGCTTCTCCGCGAACTGCTCCGAGTCGTCCTGGGGCTCGTACCCCAGCGCCCGCGCGCTCGTCAGGTCCCACCACAGCCGGGTGTTGGCGGAGGAGCCGTAGACGACGGTGTGGCCCACCTCCTCGGCGGTGAGCGCGGCGTGGAAGAGCCGGGCGCAGTCGCCGGGGCTCAGCCAGACGGAGAGCATCCTGACCGTGCTGGGCTCCAGGAAGCAGGAGCCGATCCGTACGGAGACGGTCTCCAGCCCGTGCAGATCCCAGTAGAGCTGGGCGAGGTCCTCGCCGAAGCACTTGGAGAGCCCGTAGTACGTGTCGGGGCGGCGCGGGGTGTCGACGGGGATCAGCGGATCGTCGCCCCGGGGGCGCGGGGTGAAGCCCACGGCGTGGTTGCTGGAGGCGAAGACCGTACGCCTGACACCCTCCGCGCGCGCCGCCTCGTAGAGGTTGTACGTCCCCTCGACATTGGCGCGCAGGATCTTGTCGAAGGTGGACTCCAGCGAGATGCCCGCGAGATGGATGATCGCGTCCACGCCCCGGACGGCCTCGCGCAGCGCGTCCGTGTCCGCGAGATCGGCCGTGACGGCGTCGGGCGCGCCGTCGACGGGGTTGACGTCGAAGAGCCGCAGTTCGTAGCCGTACGCGGGCAGCAGGCCCCGCATCAGGGTGCCGAGGCCGCCGGCGGCGCCGGTGAGCAGAACGGTACGCGGTGCGGGCATGGGGACATCTCCTCGGCGGCGTGGATCCCCTCGGTGGTGTGGATCCATGGACGGCGGTCTCGGCGGTCTCGGCGGGTGGGCGGCGGGCCCGGGGCACCCGGCGTACTCAACATGCTCAGATCCGTAGACATTATTCACATGCGTGGACACGCTAGGGAGTGGGGAGCGGCGGCGTCAAGTGTGGCGCTAGGGCGGTGAATCCGTCCCTGAGTTGCGGTTTCTCGTCTTGACCCGCGCCGCGCGGCTGCCCTAGCGTGGCGTTGTTCAGGGATATGGACATCGATCAGAATTGTGCACGAGCGGTCGCCGCTCGCTGCATGGCCAAGGGAGCGCTCGTGACCTCAGCCCCGCTCGCCGCACGCCTCACCCGCGTGGCCGGGCCGCTGTTCTTCCCCGTCACCGCGTACGGGCCCGACGGCGCCCTCGACCTCGACGCCTTCCGCGCGCATGTCGGAGCGGGCGTCGACGCGGGAGCCGCCGCGGTCTTCGCGTGCTGCGGCACCGGTGAGTTCCACGCCCTCACCCCGGAGGAGTTCCGCGCCTGCCTCGCCGCGGCCGTCGAGGCGACCGGCGGCCGGGTGCCGGTCGTGGCGGCGACCGGTTACGGCACGGCGCTCGCGATCCAGTACGCGCGCATCGCCGAGGAGGAGGGCGCGGACGGGCTGCTCGCGATGCCGCCCTATCTGGTCGTCGCCGACCAGGAGGGGCTGGTGCGCCACTACACCGCCCTGGCCGCGGCCACCTCCCTGGAAACCATCGTCTACCAGCGCGACAACGCCGTCTTCACCCCCGCGACCGTCGTCGAACTCGCCGCGGTGGACGGCATCATCGGTCTCAAGGACGGGTACGGCGACCTCGATCTGACGCAGCGCATCGTCAGCGCCGTACGGAGTGAGCTGCCCGACCGCGAGTTCCTCTTCTTCAACGGTCTGCCCACCGCCGAACTCACCGGCCTCGCCTACCGCGGTATCGGGATCACCCTCTACTCCTCCGCGGTCTTCGCCTTCGCCCCCGATATCGCGCTCGCCTTCCACCGCGCCCTGGTCACCGGCGACGACACGACCGTCGACCGGCTGCTCGACGGCTTCTACGCGCCGCTGGTCGAGCTGCGCAACCTCGGCCGCGGCTATGCCGTCTCGCTCGTCAAGGCGGGCGTACGGCTGGGCGGTCTGGACGTGGGTGAGGTACGGCCACCGCTGAGCGAGCCCGCCCCCGACCATGTCAAGGCGCTCGCCGTGCTCATAGACCGGGGCAGGTCCGTGCTCGCGGACATCGAGGGCCTCGCGGACATCGAGGGCGCGGGCACGGCGGACGGTCCGGTCGGCGGCCCGCTGCGAGGCCCGGTCGACGGCTCGGTGCGAGGCCCGGTCGACGGCTCGGTGCAAGGCCCCGTCGATGGCTCGGTCGACGGCTCGGGGGCGGGCCGGTGAGGACGTCCGTCTTTCTCTACCCCTGGGACGTGGTGGGCGATCCGGACGCCCCCGCCAGGATCGCGGAGCTCGGCGTCCAGCAGGTCACCCTCGCCTCCGCCTACCACTCCACCCGCGCCCTGACCCCCCGTCATCCGCGCCATCGCGTCGTCACCGCCGAACACGCCGCCGTCCTCTACCCGCCGGACCCGGCGCGCTGGGCGGGCCATGACCTGCGTCCGTACCCGGCGGGCGACTGGGCACCCGGGGACGCCCACGGCGAGGCCGCGGCGGCGCTCACGGACGCCGGACTCGACGTACACACCTGGGCGATCCTCGCGCACAGCTCCCGGCTGGGCGCCGAGCATCCCGCCACCTCCGTGGTGAACGCCTACGGCGACCGCTATCCCTGGGCGCCCTGTATCGCGCGGCCCGAGGTCGCCGGGTATCTGACCGAGCTGGCCGCGGAGGCCGCCGTACGCCCCGGCGCGCACGGCACCGAGCTGGAGTCCTGCGGCTGGTACGGACTCGCCCATCTGCACGCCCACGACAAGATCGCGGGCGTCGGCCTCGGTGACGCGGCCCAGTATCTGATGTCGCTCTGCTTCTGCTCCGTCTGCCGGGAGGGGTACGAGGGCCTCGGGGCGGAACCGGACGAACTGGCCTCCGCCGTACGGCGCGCGCTGGAGCCCGGCTGGGCCGCCGGCTCCGCCGAGGCCGGCCGGTCCGGTATCGAGAAGCTGCTCGGCGCGGATCTCGCCGCCGTCACCCTCGACTGGCGCGGCGGGATCGCCCGTACGTTCCAGGAGTCGGCGGTCGCGGCGGTACGGGCGGCGGCCGGCCCCGGATTCCAGGTGCTGCTGCACGCCGATCCCGTGCCGTACCACACCGGTGCCAACGCCGGTGTGGACCCGGCGCACATCCTCGGAGTCGCGGACGGTGTCGTCCTGCCCTGCGCCGGGGGCGCGGCCGGGACCGTGTTGCCCCCCTTCGCGGACCATCGCAGCGCGTCCGCCGCGTCCGCCGTGCCCGCCGCGTCCCCGGTGCTCGCCGCCAACTTCAATGTCGTCAGCGGTATGGGCGGCAGCCCGGCCTCGCTCGCCGAGGACGCCGCGCGGGCGAAGGAGCTGGGAGCGACCGAACTGCGCCTCTACCACGCGGGGCTGGCCTCCGACGCGGATCTGACGGCGGTCGCGTCGGCGCTCTCACACCTGAGCTGAGCGGGCCTCCCGGGCTGCCGGGCGCGGACGCGCCGTGGACACGCCGTCCCCGGAAGCCCGTCCCACCCCTCAGCTACCGGAGTCGGTCGAGGGGGAGCCGGGTGAAGGTGATGGTTTCGTACGGGTTGCTGCGGCCGGTCTCGTACAGGATCCCGGCGGTGCCCTGGTCGATCTGGACCAGGTCGGAGTAGGCGGCGGGGTGGGTCGTGAGGCGGAGGCCGGTGGTCCAGCTCAGGCCGCCGTCGTCGCTGGAGCGTACGGTCATATGGCTGCGTGCCTGGGGGTCGCCGGGTGCGGACAGCAGGAGGGGGCCGGTCTGCCGGTCCTGGTGTGTCTGGAGGACGCTTCCCTCGATGATGGGCGCGGTCACGTCCTCGGTGGGGGTGAAGGGTGCGTCCAGGGACTGTCCGCCGTCGCCGCTGTAGGCGTGGGCGCGGGTGACGGGGATGGTGCCGTGCTGGTCGCGGGCGTTGAAGTAGACGCGCCCGTCGGGCAGTTGGGCGGCGCTGGTCTCGTTGACGTTGACGCGTCCGTCGGGTGTGGCATCGACGTAGCCGATGCGCCAGGTGGTGCCGCCGTCGTCGCTGAGCAGGGAGTGCCCGCCGTAGTAACGGGGTTCTGTTCCGTTGTCGGCGCTGCCCGCGGGTGGTGCGGTGGAGTGGTTGGCGGGGATGACGAGGCGTCCGGTGTGGGGGCCGTTGGTGAGCGCGAGTCCATGGCCGGGGCCTGTGGCGTACCAGCGCCAGTCCTGCTGCTTGGCCTGGTCGGTGATCTCGGTGGGGGCCGACCAGGTGCGTCCCGCGGTGTCACTGTGCTGGACGTAGATCCGTCGGCCGGCTGCTTGAGGGTGGTCGCCGCGCAGGATGGCTTCCTCGGTGGCGGTCGCGGCGTTGCCGCAGGTCAGGAGTACCAGGCGTCCGGTCCCGGGTACGACGACGGGGACGGGGTTGCCCACCGTGTCCGCACCGGCGTCGGCGACCAGTCGCAGGGGTGACCAGGTGCATCCGCCGTCGGTGGAACGCCGGGAGACGACGTCGACGTCGCCGGTGTCGGCCTGTGCGTTGCGGCGTGCTTCGGCGAAGGCGATGAGAGTGCCCGGGGTGTCAGGGGCGCCCGGGGTGCCGTCTGTTGTCGTGACCACGGCAGGTATACGGAAGGTGTGATAGCCGCCGGTGCCGGAACGGAAGACGACGGAGGACTCGCAGTCGCCCGCCTCGCCCGCGGAGTGTTCGGCGGCGGGCGTCGGATTGACGCAACCGGACAACAGGGCGGCGAGCCCCACGAGCATGGTGCCGCGTATGAACAAAGAGGGCACCGACGACTCCCGGGGGATATGTGACGCACTGAGGCTTTCAGACGCGTGTTGTGGGGTTGCTGACAGTCTTCGGGGCTGGTGGTGTGCGTGGGTGTGGCATGCCGCAGAGCTGGCATAAAACATGATCGAGCCGTACGCCTCGGTGAACACCGGGGGAACACGACCTGACTACCCGTCGGCGATTTCCCGTCGCCGCCTGTTCCGCTGAGGTCACGGACCCCTTGCGCCGCCCGGGTGCACCGCGATGTGGCGGTCGCGACACCCCAAGTCAGCCGTACGACGTCAAGCGGCTCTTCTACCAGATATCGACCACCAAGTTCGCCGGACGGTCGATTCTGTCGGCCGAGTTCGTGGCCCGCGAGACACACGCCGCCTCCTGCGACGCGCGCGAGGTCCAGCTGTGGCGGACCAAGCGCATCAACTCGTCCACCACATGGAACACGGAGACCGCCGACGGCTTCTGGGTCGACCACCATCAGACACGGAGCTTCGCCTACGGGTATGACGGGTGCGCCTCGAAGGACGCGAAGTTCGATGTGAAGGCCATGGTGGCCGAGGCGGCCTCCAAGAAATGGCCGACGATCACCTTCGGGATGCGTGCCACCAACGAGGAGGACCCCTGCACCTGGAAGCGGTTTTCGGACTCGGGCGGTGGGGTCAATGTTCACGCCGGAGGTGAAGAGTTCGCCCGTTTCATGGGACGAGCTCGCCGCGTGTATCAATGAGTTCGTTACGGATGTGCGGCGAGCCTCTGACGGCAGTAGTCGACGGCAACGTCGAAGGCTTCGCGTAGCACACGTACTATGTGCTGGCGGGCGAGACGCCGGTGCTGGTGCATAATGCCGGGGGTAACGGGCCCGAAGTTCCGGGTATCATCCAGCAGCGCATTGCAGAAATCCTGGCCGGGCAAGCGCAGCCAAGGCTGAATGGTGATCGTACGGGCCCTGACAGGTTTGAGGTGAGAACGGGCCGTAACAACCCAACCCCTGGCGCGCACGCGCGAAAGTGGGGCCCTTCATCTCCGGGTGCCAACGATGCGGCATTGATCTACGACATGGGTGACGGTGAGAACAGATATCGGATTCTCGTGAACCGGCACGGTGACATCGGTTGGGTGGACAATCACAACTACCGAAATATCAGAGTTTATACTCCGGGATGCTAATCTCGTGAGAGATTCACCTGACTTCGCCCGGATGAATTGATCGTTGTGTTCTGTGTGAGGTCGGTCGGATTATTTTGTCCGACCTCACGCGCACGTCACGTTGTCTACGCCCATCAACTTTTTTGGAGTATTTCGATGGAGCGGATTACCGAGGGCCAGATTGCACTTCTGGTGTCGTTCGTATATGCAAGACTCTCGGATGCCGATGCGCTGCAAGAAGAGGCGCGTCGCACCGTGACCGCCCTGCATTTGGTTGCCGACAAACAGGTTGCTGCCGTTCGCTATTTTCGGTCCTCTCCCTCTAGCGGCGCTGCAGTAGCTGATCACGCAAATGCCTCATGGAATCTTCTCGTCTCTATCGCACGTATTTGGCGAGACCACTCCGAGTTTCCGATCGACGCCGCGATGGAGACGTTCGAGTTCGACGCTGAGAGCCCTCTAATGCCGACAAAGTAAGTCTCGATTCGGCAGTGGCTACTCGCACATTGCCCGATCCCGCAACTCTCGCGCTGGATAGCGGCAGCAAAATTGAAGCCCCGTCAGGTGCGTCCTGGCGAGGCTTCTGCGGTGGGTGACGGCAGTAGTTGACGGCAACGTCAGTGGACGGTGGCTCCGCACAGCGGCAGGTTGTCGCGGGTCGACTCGTCGCTAACTGGACCGTCAAGAGCGGTGCTGAGGGTGTTGATGGCGTCGCGCTGGAGGCGAAGTCGGACGTGGGCGTAGACGGTGGCGGTGACGCCGATGTGGGCGTGGCCGAGGAGTTCCTTGATCACGACGAGTTCGACGCCCTGTTCCAGGAGCAGGGTCGCAGTCGAATGGCGAAGGTCGTGGAAGCAGATGCGGCGGAGGCCGGCCTTACGGAGGAGCGTGGTGAAGGCGCGGGTGAGGTTTGTCGGGTCGATCGGTCCGCCCTGCACCGTGGTGAACACGTGCCCGCTGCGCTGCCACGCGATGCCTGCTGCCTCGCGCTCGCGCTGCTGCTGTTCGTGGTGGAGCTTCAGCGACTGGAGGCAGCGGGCGGGGAGGGCGATGCGGCGCTCGGAGGCCCAGGTCTTGATGGGCAGCGTGGTGAGCCCGCCTGCGCTGGTGCGCTGCAAGGTTCGGCGGATGGCAGCGGTGCCTGCGTCGAGGTCGAGGTCTTCCCAGCACAGGCCGAGGAGTTCGCCCTTGCGGAGTCCGGTGTGGAGGGCGAGTTCGAACAGGGCGTGCAGCCGGTGACCTTGGGCGGTGGTGAGGAGCTGGCGGGCTTCGTCGGCGGTGAGGGGTTCGAAGCGTCGGGGCCGTGGAGTGCCGGTGCGGACGTTGCGGGCGACGTTGCGCGGGATCTCCTCCTCGCGCACGGCGTGCTCCAGGGCGGACTTGAGTACGGAGTGGATGTAGGTCAGCGTCAGCGGAGAGAGCCGCTTGGAGCAGCACGATCCGACGGCGCAGCAACGGGGCTCATCACGCCCCGCATCGATGCCACGGGCGCAGCACTGGCAGGTGGTTCGGAGATGGTTGAGCCAGGTGCGGATGTCCTTGGCGGAGAGCTTGGCGAGCTTCTTCTTGCCGAGGCCGGGGATGAGGTACCGGTTCACGCAAGCGGTGTAGCGGGTGTGGGTGTTCTCGCGGAGCTGGTGGACGGCGACGGCCTCCAGCCAATAGGTGAGGTACGCGGCCAGGCTGCTCTGCGCGGAGGGGACGGGGACTCGTGCCGAACGAGAGACTACGAGCCGTCATGGCGGCGGGAGGCTGGACGTACGCCGCCCTCGCTCAGCAGGTCGAGGTCGACCCCAAGTCGGTCGAGCGCTGGGTGAACCTCGGGCGTATCCCACGTCGTGCCACCGCCCTCCAGGCGGCCAAGGCCCTGGGGGAAGACGTGCACGCACTCTGGCCGGCGCTCCGCCAGGCCCGCCCCGCCCGCGCCATCAGCCCCGAACTGGTCGCGCTCTACGAGCAGCGGGCCGACATCCCTGTCTCGAGGTTCACCGAGCTGATGGCCCAGGCACGGGAACGGATCGACATCCTCGTGTACGCGGCGGTCTTCCTCCACGAGGCGTACCCGCGGCTGAACGAACTCCTCACCGAACGCGCCGCCCAAGGCTGCACCGTCCGCATCGCGATCGGGGACCCCGGCAGCGACAACGTCCAAGCCCGCGGCCAGGAGGAGCGGTTCGGCCACGGCATCGAATCCCGCTGCCGTCTCGCACTCATGCACTACAGACCACTCGCCAGCACCCCGGGCATCGACGTCCGCACCCACGAAACCACGCTCTACAACTCCCTCTACCGCGCCGACGACCAGCAACTCGTCAACGCCCACGTCTGGGGCGTCAACGCCTACGCCGCCCCCGTATGGCACCTTCGCCGACACGAGGCAGGCGGCATGTTCGACACCTACGCCGAGAGCTTCGACTCCGTGTGGACGACCGCAACCCCCGTACGAGAGGAAGGCTGACCGTGGCCCGCACCGAGTACTACGACGACCCGAACGCGCCCAAGCCGAACAGCATGGTCGTCGCCGCGTCCGCCGTCGTCACCGACGATCACGGGCGCATCCTCCTCCAGCGCCGACGCGACAACGACCTATGGGCCCTGCCCGGAGGCGGCATGGACCTCACCGACTCCTTCCCCGGCACGGCCGTCCGCGAGGTCAAGGAAGAGACCGGCCTCGACGTCGAGATCACCGGTCTGGTCGGCACCTACACCGACCCGAAACACATCATCGCCTACACCGACGGCGAGGTCCGGCGACAGTTCAACGTCTGCTTCACCGCCCGCATCACCGGCGGCCGGCTGGAGATTTCCGACGAGTCCACCGAACTCCGGTTCGTGCCGCCGGACGAGATCGAGCAGTTGCCGATGCACCACACCCAACGACTCAGGCTCCAGCACTTCCTGGAACAGCGCGAGAAGCCGTACCTGGGCTGAACCGTCTGACGGCAGTAGCGACGGCAACAGCCCCGCACAACCACGGACGCCCACGCACTTCACCGGACCAGCAAACCGCACTTGACCTGCGAAAAAGCAGGTCGAAGGCTTCGCGTAGCATACGTACTATGTGCTGGCGGGGGCCACGCCGGTACTCGTTCACAACTGCGATCTGCACGAGCTGGCCAAGGCCGAATCGGCGAAATCAACCACTTCCAATACTGCCGGGGCGGTCGCCCGTGACACGTATACAGGGGAGTGGGCATATGGCGAGAGCGGCACGGCGCCTGCACAGATTCATCCTCAACTCAGGGGGCGTCTCGATGATTTGATGGAGCAGCATGGGGGCTCCTTGGAATCATGGCCGGCTGGCGAATGTGCAGAGTTCAACGCCTGCAATAATCTGCTCTTCAAGGTGCCTACGGCGCGCCTTGATGAGACCGAGTATGCGACCATCATCAGAAAAGCTGGATTGAATTTCCCATCTTGCGACAACTGTCGATTCTTGTTGGGTGGCGGTGGCGCACGAGAGGCGGCAAATTAATGGGTTTGCTTGGATTGCCTGTCAAGGATGCCGACTTGATTGACTTCATGGAAGGAATTGGATGGTTCCCCGGACGGCACATCGATCTTCAGGATGATCTCGATGCATGGTCGACTGATGGGTACATTGTTTCCGGCTCCGTTCGAGAATTCATGGAGGAATGCAGCGGCCTTCAATTCGACTACCCTCGACACCCGGCAGTCGGCGGAGCATATGTATGCATGGTCTCTGGGGTTGCTGCAGCGCAACAGGTCGCACGGTCACTCGTGACGGAGTACGAGCAGAGGCTTGGCTGTGAACTGTGCCCCATTGGCTATTCGGCGAGCGGAAATCTGTTCCTGTATATGGCGCCGGATGGGGCAACATACGGTGGGTATGATCGGTTTCTCGCCAAAGTATCCGGTGATGGATACCACGCGCTTCAAGCCATAGGGCGGAGAGTGAACTTGTCTCCGATCTGATGCGCGCAAGATTTAGGGCAACAGTGACCCCGAAAAGCTCATTGGAACGCGTACGCTGGAAGCTCTCCTTGGTCTTGTCGGCCGGGGCGATGCGGAGAAGCGCCAGGACTTCTATCAGGGAGCTGTCAACGCGGGCAAGGGCGGCGCGGCTGGACGGGGAGTGCTGAACTCCAGATCACCGTGAACACTGCAAGAAACCGCGTACAACTGTTGCCGGAGATAATTGACGCCTGGAGGTAGCGTGGAGCCTGATCGTTCGGTGATGAAAATGAAGCTCGCTGCGGCCGATGGGCCCGCACGAGTTACGTTCGAGCCGGGTGGGGTCGTCTTCACACTCGGCGCCGATGAATTCATCACGTTGCAACTTGACCCTAGCCTTGCTCCTTCCGTCGAGATTAATATTTGGTCGAATGGAATATCGGTCTGGCTGCCCTATCCAGGGGAGTCCGACTACATTGTTCTAGACTCCAGTGATCGCGAAGTTGTCCGCCTATGGTGATTTCGCAACTGCGACTGAGATGTGGTATGGGGCGGAAATGGTGGACCCGATAAACTTGGAGCCCTCGCTCTGAGGACCCCGCAACATGTCTCGTTCGTGAGGGGGACCCTGGGGATGGCCAAGGCCGAGGCGAAAAGTTGGGCAAATTTCTACACCAATGTCTATAAATCCTCGGTGGCTCGGGGGAGGAATGTCAATATCGATGCCCAGAGTAGGGCTGCGCTAATGAACTACCTTGCGGAGCATCTGTGAGTTTCAAGGTATCGATGCTTGGAGATGGCCCTGTGGGCAAGGGCGATCAGGTCGTGATCGGTGTTTGGGTTCTCTGTCCCGGCGACCATGAGGAGTGAAGCCGCGTGCGCAACTCAGTGGTGCGGTCGCCCTCCCCATGCTGGAGTGAGCGGATGAATCATGAAGAAGTACTTGCCCTGTTCGACCGCCAGTTGAGGCGCGACGCGCAGGCCGACGGTCCCGGAACCCGTATCGAGCGTGATGGCGACGTCGTGCGGCAGGTTGGTGCGGATCATGACTGGAACGGCGTCCTCTGGTCGGATCTCGACCATGCCACGGCAGATGTGGCGATCAGGGCACAGACGCGGTACTTCGCCGCACTTGGGCGGGAGTTCGAATGGAAGACATACGCCCACGACCGTCCCAGTGACCTTGAGACGCGGCTGAAGTCGGCCGGGTTCACGCCTGAGCCGCAGGAGGCGGTCATGGTCGCGCCGGTCCGGGACCTGCCCACCGACACCGCGCTGCCCGAAGGCGTGCGTCTGCGTCCGGTGACCGACACCGCCGGGGTGGACCTCGTGGCAGACGTCCACGAACAGGCCTTCGGCACCAGCAGCGTCCGCCTGCGGCAGCGGCTGCTCGCCCAGCTCGCCCAAAACTCCGAAACCATCAGCATGGTCGTGGCGATGGCCGACGACCTGCCCGTGTGCGCGGCGCGGATGGAACTGAAACCTGGCACCGACTTCGCCGGCCTTTGGGGCGGCGGCACCGTGGCTGCCTGGCGAGGCCGGGGTATCTACCGGGCTCTGGTCGCCCACCGCGCCCGGACCGCCGCCGACCTCGGCTACCGCTACCTTCAGGTCGACGCCACCGACCAGAGCCGCCCCATCCTGCAACGGCTCGGGTTCACCGTTCTGAGCACCACGACTCCATACGTCTACGATCCCCACCGCAGGCGTAACCGATGACGCGGCTGCCGGACACCCGGCGAACCTTCACGTCGCCTACCGGCGACGTGGGAATCCCGTCCAGGTTCTGGACGCGTGGAGGAGAGGCTGATGGTGCCGCGAGGGTTCACTCTCAAAATCAGAGCCGATGCCGGAAGCTCACTCGCTGTCATGTTCGAGCCGAGCGGGATGCTGTATGAACTGGGCCCGTCCGAGGTGATGTTCGCACGGCTTGATGATCCTGAATCGGAAGAGATGGAGATCGTGTACTGGGAGGGCGGAATCTCCCTTTCGCCTCCCGGTCCGGTGACCACTCTGGATGCGACGGGCCGGGAATTGCATCAGCTTTATTAGCTTTCGTGCCACACGGCCGTCGCGGTCCGGCTGTTACGGGTTGGCCGGGTCCGGTTGCCCCGGGCGCCCCCGGTGGGCGGGCGTTCGGCTGTTTCGGGTCAGGGCGGACGCCGTGAGCAGGCCGGTCGTGGCGGTCGTCAGGAGCAGGGCGGTGAGGTCGATGAACGCGATCAGGGCCGCGCCGAGCCCCAGCGCCATCGCGTTCGGTACGTAGATCAGGGTGTTGGCGCTCGCCGCCGTGCGGCCCAGCATGGGATCGGGGGTTTCGCGCTGTATCGCCGTCAGCGCTGCGATCAGTACACAGGGCAGCCCGAGCCCGATGCCCGCCGCGCTCGCCAGTGCCACCGCGTCGTACGGCAGCGCCCGCGCTCCGACCGAGAGCGCGAACAGCGCCACGCCCGCCGCCGCGAACATCCGCTCCGGCAGGCGGCGCAGCAGCGGTCCCGCCGCGAGACCGACGGCCACGGACCCGGCGCCCTGTACCGCGTACAGCAGCCCGGCGTACGCGGGGGAGTGGCCGAGAGTCCGGTCGACGACCGCGTAGACCGCCGCGCCGTTGATCCCGGCGAGCAGCATCGTGACCCCGGCGGCGGACACGAGCGGACGTACGGCGGGGGTCTCCCGCAGCCCGCGGAAGCCCTCGGCGATACCGGACAGCCGCCCCTCGGCGGGCCGTGGGGCCGGCGGCTCCTCCCGTACGCGCATCAGCGCGAAGCATCCGGCGGCCAGCACGAAGGTCAGCGCGTCCAGCAGGGCGACGGGAGCGCCGCCGAACCGGGCGTAGAGACCCGCTCCCGCGAGCGGGGCGAGAAGCTTCATGCCCTCGTTGGCCGTCATCCGCAGCCCGTTGAAGTCCCCCAGCAGCCGCTTGTCGACGGCCGTGGCGACCAGGGCCGTCTCCGCGGCGTCCTGGACGACCCCGACGGCCCCGTATACGAACAGCACGGAGTAGAGGAGCCAGATACGGTCCGCCGAGTCGACGGCGAGCAGCAGAGGCAGCAGGGCCGCCAGGGCGAGATCGCAGCCGATCAGCAGCGGTCTGCGGCGCACCCGGTCGGCGACCGTCCCCAGCAGCGGTCCCACCAGCGTCGGCGCCCACATCGCGAAGACGGTGAGCGCGGCCAGACTGTCCGAGCCGGTCAGCGACTTGGCCCAGATCCCCGCCACCAGCCACATCGCGGACGTACCGAGACCGGACACCACCACACCGGACAGATACAGCCCCGCGTCCCGGTCCCGCAGGACACCGCCCATGCCCACGCCCACACCCATGTCCTCTCCTCGCCCTTTCGCCCACCGCGGCCACGGGCGTCAGGGTGGCGGCTGAGGACGGGGTGGCCGCATCGGGCAATCGCCCTACTTCCACGGGCGAGGGGCCTCAGACGCGTTCCGCGCGGACCTGTTTCCGCGCGTGAGGGCGAGGTCATTAACACGGTGAAAACCTGAACTGTCCCTGACAGGGGCACAATCCCTCTACCCCCCGCGACCGTCGTCGGCAAGAGGAGCCCCATGTCAGGCCAGACCGTGGACCCAACCCCGCAGTCGCCAGAGAGCCCGGAGAGCGCCACCGGGTCCCGACGCGACGCCGTGGACCGGTACTTCAAGATCAGCGAGCGCGGTTCGACCTATGGACGCGAGGTGCGCGGCGGCTTCGCCACCTTCTTCACGATGGCCTACATCCTCGTGCTCAACCCGATCATCCTCGGTGGTGCCGAGGACAAGTTCGGCGCCCATCTCTCCGGGCCCCAACTCGTCACCGCCACCGCGCTGGTGGCCGCCGTGATGACCGCGGTCATGGGTCTCGGCGGCAATCTGCCGCTCGCCATCGCCGCCGGCCTCGGACTCAACGCCGTCGTCGCCTTCCAGCTCGCGCCGCTGATGAGCTGGCCCGACGCGATGGGGCTGATCGTCCTCGAAGGACTGGTGATCTGCGCGCTGGTCGTGACCGGGCTGCGCGAGGCGGTCATGCACGCCATCCCGCACTCGCTCAAGCAGGCCATCAGCGTCGGCATCGGCCTCTTCATCGCCTTCATCGGCTTCATCGACGCGGGCTTCGTCACCCGTATCCCCGGAGAGACCGGTTCCGTGCCGGTGCAGCTCGGCGCGTCGGGGCAGCTCTCCGGCTGGCCCGTCCTGGTCTTCTGCCTCGGTGTGCTGCTGACCGTCGCGCTGGTGGCGCGGAAGGTGAGGGGCGCGATCCTCATCGGTATCGTCGTGACGACCGTCGTGGCCGTCGTCATCAACGAGATCGCCGATATCGCGCCCACCGCCTGGGGCCTGACCGCACCGTCCGTCCCCGACGACGTCGTCGCCGCGCCCGACTTCGGGCTCGTCGGCTCCTTCAGCCTCTTCGGCGCCTTCGAGCAGATCGGTGTGATCACACTCGTCCTGCTCGTCTTCACGCTTCTGCTCAGCGACTTCTTCGACACCATGGGCACGGTCGTCGGTGTCTCCAGCGAGGCGGGACTCCTCGACGAGAACGGCAAGGTGCCCCATCTCGGCCGCGTCCTGCTGATCGACGGCGCGGCGGCGGTGGCGGGCGGCGCGGCCTCCGCCTCCTCCAACACCTCGTACATCGAGTCGGCGGCGGGCGTCGGCGAGGGCGCGCGTACGGGCTTCGCCTCCCTTGTCACCGGCGCCCTCTTCGGACTCTCCCTCTTCCTCGCCCCGCTCGCCCTGGTGGTCCCCGCGCAGGCGGCGGCCCCGGCGCTGGTCGTGGTGGGCTTCCTGCTGATGACCCAGGTGCGGCACATCGACTGGGAGAAGTACGAGATCGCGATCCCGGCCTTTCTGACGATCGCCGTCATGCCGTTCACGTACTCGATCACCAACGGCATCGGCGCCGGGTTCATCGCGTACGTCCTGATCAAGACAGTGCTGGGCAAGGCCCGTGAGGTGCACTGGCTGCTCTGGGGGACGGCGGCGCTGTTCCTCGTCTACTTCGCGATCGACCCCGTCGAGCAGTTGCTCAATGTGACGTAGCGGCAGCCGCGGTGCCGGGCGTCGTGCCAGGTCGCCGGGGGTGCGGCCGGGGTACGGCCGGGGGTGCGCGGGGTCGCGGGGGTGCGTTCGATGTAACACCCATGAAGCATGTGCTCAATGGGGCAGTCATCGGCGGCTGATGGAGTCACGCCCGCACCCCCCGCACGGCATGCACCTTCCCGGAGGTTCTTTTGAGCCAGCCTCAGCCGCCCACCCAGGAGCAGTTGGACGCGTACATACGGACCAGACTCGCCCTGGCCGGCGTCGACCTCGATCTGCTGCCCGCGCAGCCGGACCCCGAGACCGGCGTCCCCACCCGTGACCAGGCGCTGCGCTCGCTGCGCTCCTTCGTGACCGGAGGCCCCGCCGCCATCGCCGGCTGGACACCGCCGGTGACCGGCACCCCGGCCGCGGCGTACGCCCAGCAGGCCTCGCCCCCGCTGCTCTATCCCTCGATCACCGAGGCCTGGACCGGAAAGGCGGACGCACGATGAGCCCCGCCGTGGACCGCCCCGCCGCAGACCGCCCCGATGTCAACCGCCGTGCCGTCAACCGCCGTGCCTTCCTGGCCAGTTCGGCCGCGGTGACGGGCGCCGTCATCAGCGGATCCGCCCTCGCGACCCCCGCCGCCGCGCACACGTCTTCTTTCAGCGGTTCCAGCGGTTCCAGCGGCTCCGGCGGCTCGGCGGGCTCGGCCGGGCGCAAGCCGTATCTCCCCGACATCGACGTACGCGACGCGGCACGCCGTGATCCCACCGAGGCGACGCTCGCCGAGGCCGCCGTCCTGATGAGCCGCCGCAAGCTGACGTCCACCACGCTCGTCGAGGCGTACCTCGACCGCATCGAGACCTACGACTCCACCTATCAGGCGTTCGCCGAGGTGACCGGCGAGAGCGCGCTCGCCGCCGCGCGCAAGGCCGACCGCGGCGGCGGGCGGGGCGGGGTCCTGAGCGGAGTCCCGCTCTGCATCAAGGACAACTACTACACGCGCGGAGTGCCGACCCGCTGCAACTCCTTCATCTTCGAGGACTTCGTACCCGACTACGACGCCACCGCGGTCGCACGGCTCACCTCCGCGGGCGGCATCGTGCTGGGCAAGGGGCAGATGGGACCGCTGGCCACCACCCGCGCGACCACCCCGAACGGAACGGTCACCACCGTCAACGCCTGGACCCCGGAGAATCCCGCCACCGACCCCGGCGGCTCCTCCACCGGCCCCGCCTGCGCCGTCGCCGGACGGCTGGCCTCGTCCTCCATCGGTACGCAGACGGGCGGATCCATCGTCCAGCCCTCCAACCGGCAGAATCTCACCGGGCTGAAGCCGACCATGGGCCGGGTCTCCGCCTATGGCGTGATCCCGCTCTCCTACACCCGTGACCACCCGGGACCGCTGGCGCGCGACGCGATGGACGCGGCGCTGATGCTCGCGGTGATGGGCGGTCCCGATCCGCACGACCCGCGCACCCTCGGCCTGCCCGCCCTCCCCGATCTCGTACGGGCCGCGACCCCGGTGGTCTCGCGGGGCAAGGTGAAGCTGCGCCGGGCCACCAGGATCGGTGTGCCCGCGGACTTCCTGAGCTCCGCGGCCGATCTGCGCCGGGCGTTCCTCGACAAGCTCGACTCCATCTCCGGGGTGACGCTCGTCGATGTCACCTATCCGGCCGACTGGTCGCTGCTGACCGGTTCGTTCAACGACGCGCGGCTGTCCGAGCGGACCGAGCCGTTCCGGTACTGGCTGCGTGAGGACCCGGCCAAGTTCGGGGTCTCCCTGCTGAGCTGGCTCCAGGGGCTGATGCTCTCCGGCGACGAGTGGATCACGGCGCAGCGCGCCAAGAACCATCTGCTGCGCGAGGTGCTCGACGGGGTCATGGCCCGCTGCGATGTGCTGCTCCAGACCGGGCCCGTGCCGTTCGACATCCTCGGACTGCCGGAGATCGCCTTCCCCGTGGGCTTCACGTCGGGGATCCCGGCCGGGGTCATCCTCGGCGGCCAGCCGTACGAGGAGGACCGGCTGCTGGAGGTCGCCGCCGCGTACCAGGCGGTGACGGACTGGCACACCCGGCGCCCGGCGGACCCGGCGCCGACGGCCGCGGGCCGGACCGCCAAGCGGATGGCGGTGGCCGACAGGCCGCGCATCACGGCGGAGGAGGCGGCCGCGCAGAGCGCGTAACGGCTTGCCCTCGCAGGATCCCCCCCGGCGTGGCGGGCCGGCCGACCGGTTCTGTCGGCCGGTCGGCCCGTCGCCCGGGGGGATCATGCGGCCGGGGTCACGTGGCGGGGATCGTACGACCGGGACCATACGACGGCTGCCGTACGCGGTCACCTCGGCGCGGTCACATGGCGCCGTCACCTCGGCGCGGTCACGTCAGGGCGGTCACCCCAAGGCCGCCGTCATCATCTTCCGCGCGATCGGAGCCGCCAGGCCGTTGCCGCTGACCTCCGAGCGCGCCGCGCCCGAGTCCTCGACCACCACCGCGACCGCCACCTCCTTGCCGGTGGCCGAGTCCTTCGCGTACGAGGTGAACCAGGCGTACGGCGTATCGCTGTTGTCCACGCCGTGCTGCGCCGTACCCGTCTTACCGCCCACCTCGGCGCCGTCGATCCTGGCGTTCGTCCCCGTACCGTCCTCGACGACCGTCACCATCGCGCTGCGCAACTGTTCCGCCGTCGACGAGGAGACGATCCGGGTCGTGTCCCCGTCCGGGTACGACCGCAAGGTGTCACCGCTCGCGTCCACCACCTTCGACACCATGTGCGGCGCCGCCAGCGTCCCGTCGTTGGCCAGGGCCGCCGAGACCATGGCCATCTGGAGCGGGGTCGCGGTCACATCGAACTGGCCGATGCCCGTCAGCGCCGTCTGCGCCCGGTCCATGCCGGACGGATAGACACTCTCCGAGGCCCGCACCGGCACATCCTGGGTGGTGTCGCCGAAACCGAACCTCTCCGCCATGGCACGCACCTTCTCCTGGCCGAGGTCGTCGGCCATCTTCGCGAAGACGGTGTTGCAGGAGTACGCGAGGGCGGTACGGATGCTGGCGTTCTCGCACGGCGCCGAGCCGTTCTCGTTCCGCAGGACGGTGGCCGTGGCGGGCAGCTGGTACGGATCGGGGCTGTCGGTCCGTTCGTCGACCGAGCCGTACAGACCGTTCTCCAGCGCCGCCGCCGCGACGACCAGCTTGAAGGTCGAGCCGGGCGGCAGCGGCTGCCGCAGGGCGCGGTTGACCATCGGCTTCGCCGGGTCGCCGGTCAGTGAGCTCCAGGCGTCGCCGTCCGTCGTTCCGCTGATCCTCGTCGGGTCGTACGAGGGGGTGCTGACCACCGCGAGCACCCGGCCGGTCACCGGGTCGATGGCGACCGCGGCGCCCTTCTTGGCGCCCAGCGCGGCGTAGCCGGCCTCCTGTACGGCGGGATCGATCGTCGTCAGGACATCGCCCGGCGCCGTCTGCTTGCCCAGGACCGCGTCGAGCGGGTTCTTCAGCCGGCTGTCCGTCCCGTCGAGCACATCGGAGTAGATGCCTTCGAGCTGGGTGGAGCCGTACGCCTGTGAGCTGTAGCCGGTCACGGGCGCGTAGAGCGCGCCGTCGGTGTAGGTGCGCTCGTACGCGAGATCGCCGCCCTCCGTCTTCCTGGAGCCCGTGACGGGCGAACCGGCCACAATGATGTCGCCCAGCGGCTGTGCGTACTGGGCGATGATCTGCCGCCTGTTGTGCTTGTCGTCGGCGAGGGCCTTGGCCTCGTACGCCTGCACCCAGGTCGCCCGTACCAGCAGGGCCAGCACCATCAACAGACAGACCACCGCCGTGTGTCTGATCGTTCTGTTCATCTTCATCCCCGTGCGTCGTCCCGTACGGGGGACGAGCGGGGGCGGGGGCGGTGTTCCCCGTGGCCTCGCTTCTCAGGAACTCTTCAGGAAGGCCTCGCGGGGGTCTTGTGGCGGGTGGTGGGTGGCGGGCGCTTCGGAGCGCCTGTGGCGCCCTGGGCGACTCATCCTTCGAGGCTGGCTCATCCCCGGGGGATGCTCATCCTTCGAGGGTGAGGAGCACCTCGTCGGTCTCCTCGCCACGCCCCGGCGCGTAGTCCCTGTTCCGGCCGGTGACGGTGAACCCGCACTTCTCCAGCACCCGGATCGAGCCCGCGTTGTCGGCGGCGGTCCGGGCGAACAGCGGCCGTTCCGGCACGGTGTCGAGCAGCGCCCGCAGTGTGGCGGTCGCGATGCCGCGGCCCCACCGGGCGCGGTCGATCCAGTACGTCACCTCACGCTCCTCGGCCGGCCCGTACACCGCCGCGTGCCCCGCCACCGCCCCCTCGGCGAGCACCGTGCGCGCGACGATCCCGGCCGAGTCCAGGATCCGTGCCCAGTGGGCGTCGAAACGCGCCCGGTCGGCGGGGTCCTCCGCGGTGAACGCGGCCATCCGGTTCGCCTCGGGGTCCTGCGCCATCGCGAAGAAGAGCGGCAGATCGCTCTCCCGGACCTCGCGCAGACGCACTTCGCTCCCGGCGTTCATCAGAGCCGCCGGGTGGCGAGCGTGAGCCGGTCGCGCGCGTCGAACAGGGTGTCCTTGATCATCTGCTCATGTCCCGGGGTGAGCCGCGCCACCGGCACCGAGCAGCTGATGGCGTCGCGGGCCGGGGTCCGGTAGGGGATCGCGATACCGAAGCAGCGCAGCCCGAGGGTGTTCTCCTCACGGTCCACGGCGAAGCCCTGCTCACGGACGGTGTGCAGCTCCTCGATGAGCTTCTCCCGGTCGGTGATGGTGTGCTCGGTCAGCGCGGGCATGGTCTCCGGCAGCATCTTGCGCACCTGCTCGTCGCTGTGGGTCGCGAGCAGCGCCTTGCCGAGCGAGGTCGAGTGGGCCGGGAGTCTGCGCCCGACCCGGGTGAAGGGCCGCAGATAGTGCTGGGACTGACGGGTGGCGAGATAGACGACATTGGTGCCGTCGAGACGCGCGAGGTGGATGGTCTCGGTGGTGTCGTCGGAGAGCCGGTCCAGGGTGGGGCGGGCCGCCGCCACGACCTCGTCACCGTCGATGTACGAGGTGCCGACCAGCAGGGCCCGTACGCCGATGCCGTACCGCGTGCCCGTCGCGTCCGTCTCCACCCAGCCCAGCTCCACCAGCGTGCGCAGCAGCATGTACAGACTGGACTTGGGGTAGCCGACCGCCTCCTGGACGGCGGCGAGGGAGTGCATACCGGGGCGCCCCGCGAAGTATTCGAGCAGTTCCACCGTCCGTACGGCGGACTTGACTTGTGCTCCACCGGTCTCAGCAGCCGACATCGTCCTCGCCCCTTTTCGCCTTCCGGACCACTCTTGACCACACAGAACGCGCGGAAATAGAGTCCCTACAGATTCACTATCAGGAATCCTGTTCAGAATACCGAACAAGTTCCGATGGGTGACAGTCGGTCCAAACGGTTGAAACGGTCGAAACGCTCGAACGGTCCACCGGTCACGCATCGGGAGAGTCGGGCGGGTCGGACGGGTCGGGCAGTCGGGAAGGAAGCCGCGGTGGCAGCAGCACCAGTCTGGAGTGTCGACCCCCGAACGGGGAAGCCACGTGAACAGGTCGCGCACGAGGCCACGGCCGAGGAGATCGACCGCGCGGTGCGGGGTGCGTACGCCGCCAGGGGCGCGCTCGCCGACCGTACCGTCCGCGCCGCCCTGCTCCGTACGGCGGCGGATCTGCTCGACGCCTCCGGTGAGCACGTCATCGAGGCCGCGGACGCCGAGACCGCTCTCGGACCCGTCCGGCTCACCGGTGAACTCGCGCGTACGACCGCCCAGTTGCGTGCCTTCGCCGAGGTCGTCGAGGAAGCGGCCTTCCTCGACGTACGGATCGACCACGCCGACCCCGGCCGTACTCCGCCCTGGCCCGATCTGCGCCGCTGGAAGGTGCCGCTCGGTGTGGTCGCCGTCTACTCCGCGAGCAACTTCCCGCTCGCCTTCTCGGTGCCCGGCGGCGACACCGCGAGCGCGCTCGCGGCGGGCTGCCCCGTCGTCGTCAAGGCGCACCCCGACCACCCGGGCACCTCCGAGCTGTGCGCTTCCGTGCTGCGCAGGGCGGCGGCCCGGGTCGGGCTGCCCGAGGACGTCCTCACGCTGGTGCACGGCTTCGAGGCGGGCGTCGAGCTGGTCAAGCACCCGCTGGTGGCGGCGGCCGGCTTCACCGGATCCGTACGCGGCGGGCGCGCCCTCTTCGACGCGGCGGCGGCCCGGCCCGCGCCGATCCCGTTCCACGGCGAGCTGGGCTCGCTCAACCCGGTGGTGATCACCGAGGCGGCGGCCGACGAGCGCGCCGAGCAGATCGGTGCCGGGCTGGCGGGCTCCATGACGCTGGGGGAGGGGCAGTTCTGCACCAAGCCCGGGTTCGTCCTGGCCCCGGCCGGCGAGGCCGGCGACCGGCTCGTCACCTCCCTCACCGCGGCCGTCAGCGAGACCGAGCCCGGGGTGATGCTCGACCACCGGATGCGGGACGCCTTTGTCGCGGGCGTACGGGAACGGGCCGCGCTGCCGGACGTCGACGCCCCGATCACCCCCGGCGCGGGCGGCGAACACACCGTCAGCGCGGGCTTCCTCTCCCTGCCCGCCGAACTGCTCACCAAGGCCGGACCGCACGATCTCCTGCTGGAGGAGTGCTTCGGTCCGGTGACGGTGGTCGCGCGGTACGGCTCGACCGACGAGATCAGCTCGGTTCTCGCCCGGCTGCCCGGCAATCTCACCGCCACGCTCCAGCTCGCGGAGGCGGAGAGCGCGGGCACCGTGCCGGGGACCGCCGAGCTGCTCGCCGAACTGACACCGCTCGCCGGGCGGGTCCTGGTCAACGGCTGGCCGACCGGTGTCGCCGTCGCCCCGGCCCAGCACCACGGCGGCCCGTACCCGGCGACCACCTCGACCTCCACCTCGGTCGGCGCGACGGCGATCGAGCGCTGGCTGCGCCCGGTCACGTACCAGTCCACGCCGGCGGCGCTGCTCCCGCCGGAGCTGACCGACGAGAATCCGCTGGGTGTGCCGCGCCGTGTCGACGGCCACGCGGAGGGTTACGCAGGTGACTGAGGGCAGGGCCGCGCTTCCCGAGTCCTTCGGCCTCCCTGAACTGCCCTTCCCGCTGCGGCCGTACGGTCCTGAGGGCGCGTGGGCGTACGGGGACGGGGCGCTGACCGGCCGGGCGGGCCCGCGCCAGGACCGTTTCGTACCGCCGTCGCGGGAGTCCCTGGACCCGGCCTCCGACGCGCCCCGGCTGCTCGGCGTACCGGACGGCGACTTCCAGCTTCTCGCCCGGGTCACGGTCGGCTTCGAAGCCGCCTTCGACGCGGGGGTGCTCTGTCTGGAGGTCGCCGAGCGGCAGTGGGCCAAGCTCTGTCTGGAGCTGTCCCCCGAACGTCCGACGATCTGCACGGTCGTCACCCGCGGCCACTCCGACGACGCCAACTCCTTCCAGGTGGACGGCGAGAGCTTCTGGCTACGGGTCAGCCGCACCGGCAGGGCGTTCGCCTTCCACGCCTCTCCGGACGGCGAACGGTGGACGTTCGTCCGTGTCTTCACGCTCGGGACGGCGGAGGAGATCGCGACGGCCCGGGTCGGTTTCCTGGTGCAGTCACCGACGGGCGAGGGGTGCGCGGTGACGTTCGACGGCATCGCGTTCCGGCCAACGGGCCTGGCGGACCTGCGGGACGGGAGCTGAGGCGGGGCGAAGGCGCGGGTGAGGCAGGGGCGGGGACGCGTGGACGCGTACGGCCGGACAGGGCCTAGGGTGGCTCGCCATGACAGCAGCCTCGGCGCCCGCGCCGCTCCTCCGTGACCGGCGGTTTCTCCTTCTGGCGGCGGCCCGCACCGTCTCGGTGCTGGGCAACGGATTCGCGCGGGTGGCGCTGGCGTTCGCGGTGCTGGCCCTCCCCGGCGCGGGGCCCGGGAAGCTCTCGCTGGTGCTCGCCTGCCAGGCACTTCCGCAGCTTCTCTTCGTCCTTGTCGGCGGGGTGATCGCCGACCGTATGTCGCGCTCGCGGCTGATGGTTCTCTCCGATGTCGTCGGCGCCGCCGCGTACGGGGGACTGGCCGCGATGGTGCTCACGGGCCACGCGCCCCTGTGGGCCATGTGCGTCCTGGCGGTGCTGGCCGGGACGGCCACCGCGATGTTCCTGCCGGCGATGGAGGGTGTCGTCCCGCTGATCGTGCCCGCCTCCCGTCTCCAGCGGGCGAACGGCGCGCTGCGGATCGGCACGAACAGCGCCATGCTGCTCGGCCTCGCGCTCTCGGGGGTGACCGTGGCCCTGGTCGGCGCGGGCTGGGCCCTCGCGCTGAACGCCGCGTCCTTCGCCGTCAGCGCGCTGTTCGTGAACGCTCTGCGGCTCACCACCTCGCCCCGCGCCGTCTCCTCCGGCTGGGCGGATCTGCGGGACGGCTGGCACGAGTTCGCCTCCCGGCAGTGGCTGTGGGCCGTGGTCGCCCAGTACGCCGTCGTCGTCGCCGCGATCAACGCGACCCTCGGGGTCCTCGGCCCCCTGGTGGCCGAGGAAGGGCTGGGCGGCGCACGGGCCTGGTCGCTGATCGTCGCGGCCCAGGCGCTGGGAATGATCGCGGGCGCCGGTATCGCCACGCGCGTACGGGTGCGCCGGCCGGTCCTGGTCGCGGTGCTGGCGACCTTCCCGGCCGCCGCCCCCATGATCCTGCTCTCCGCGCACGCGCCCGTCTGGTCGATCGCCGCCGCCATGTTCTGCGCGGGTGTCGCCAACGACATCTTCGGAGTGCTGTGGTCCACCACCGTCCAGCGCGAGGTGCCCGAAGCGGTGCTCTCCCGCGTCAGTTCCTACGACATCTTCGGATCCCTGGCCTTCGCCCCGCTGGGCCTGCTGATCGCGGGCCCGATCGCCGCGAGGACCGGTACGGGTCCCGCCCTCGCGGGCTGCGCGGCTCTGGTCGTCCTCGCCACCGCCGCCGCCCTGCTGGCTCCCCAGGTACGCGCACTCCGCACACCGGCACACCCCCTGGACGAACACGGCAAGTCCCCCCGGACCCGCCCCCGCCCGGTCCCGTCCCCGGCCACCCCGGACCACGACTGACCCCGGCAGAAGGCCGCCGAGGTGGCCGGGGTGGCAGCGGGCGGGGGTCGTCGGCGGACGGGCTCGGCGCTCACGGTGTGAGGACGATGCGGCCGTTGACCGAGCGGCTCTCCATCCGTTCGTGCGCGGTCACGGCGTCGGAGGACATCGACCTCGGTCTCGGCCAGGCCGTCCGCGACCGCCCTCAGCGCGGCCTCGGCCGCGGGCCGGAGCTCCTCCATGTGCGCCGGAATGTAGGAGCCCGCCGAGAACCCGGAGACGGTCACACCGCCGAGCCAGAGCCGGTTGCTGTCGATGAGACTGCCCCAGTCGCCAATCGCGTTGCCGACCAGCAGGAGACGGCCGGACGGTGCCAGCAGATCGAGGCTCCCGGCGCGGACCGCACCCCCCACCGGGTCGATGACGACGTCGAACGTCTGGCCGTGGAGGGCGTCGGGCAACTCGGCGGAGTCGACGATCTCGTCGTACGGCAGTCTGGTGGCGGAGGCCGCCTCCAGCTTGCCGGCGCGGACGGAACCGACCACCCGTGAAGCGCCGAGCTGTCGTGCGATGCCGGGAAAAGCGGACGCGAAACCGCCCAGGGCGCCGTGGACGAGGACGCTCTCACCCGCGGACATGCGGGCGACGCGGGTGAGTGCGAGGGAGGCCATCGCCGCGTTGGGGACGGCCGCGACGGCGAGGGCGGGATCGATGCCGTAGCCCTCCGTGGATATGACGAGGGCCTGGTCGCTGACGAGCACCGAGGCATACCCTCCCGTGCCGGTGGCGGAGAGCGTGACCACCTTCTCGCCGACCGTGAAGCCGGTCACCCCGTCGCCGAGCGCGCGTACCGTGCCCGCGACCTCAAGACCGGGAACGAACGGCGGCTGGGGCAGCCCCTCCTGGTCCTTGAACAGCCCCTGGCGGAAGAAGACGTCGATGAGCCCGACGGCCGCGTGGGTGACGTCGATCGAGATCTGTCCGGGCCGGGGTTCCGGATCGGGCAGATCGACGACGCCCAGCACGCTCGGGTCGCCGAATCGTGTGAGGTGAACGGCTTTCATGCTTGGTCCTTTTCTTTCGCGCTGGTTCGCGTTCTTTCGCGCTGGTTCGCGCATGACCGCTGAAGGTCGCGATCCAGGAGTCGTACGCGCCGTAACGCACCTCGTGATGCGTTACGGCGAACGTAGCATGGGTCCACGGAATAGCGCACCTCGCGAGCGTTAGAGTTCCGGTATGCACCGCAGAGCCCGATCGACCGAGGACAAGACACGTCGCTCCGAAGACCTGCTGGCGGCGGCCGAGGCGCTCGCCCTGGAGCTCGGCGGCGTCCGGCACATCACCCTGGCGCCGGTCACCGAACGCGCGGGCCTGCACCGCACCGGCGTACGGCGCTACTACGCCAGCAAGGAGGAACTGCTTCTCGAACTGGCGGAGCGGGGATGGGGCCGGTGGCGCGACGCGATCAAGGGCGAGGCCGGTGATCGCACCGGGCTGGGAGCCAGGCAGATCGCGAAGCTCGTCGCCGGGACTCTCGCCTCGCTGCCTGTCTTCTGCGACCTGCTGACCCATGTCCCGTTGTCGCTCGAAGGCGACGTCGACATCGAACGGGCCCGCCGGTACAAGACCAACGCCTTCGCCGCTCACGACGAGATCGTGAGCACACTGGATCGCGCGAGCGGTATGACGGCCGAGCAGATCGAGGGCCTGCTGGCCACGGCACTCGCGCTCGCGGCGAGCCTCTGGCAGGTGTCGCACCCGACTCCGACGCTCGCCGCCCTGTACGAGCAGATGCCGCGCTGGGGCCATGTCGCCCTCGACTTCGCCCCGAAACTCAGCTTCCTTCTCGAAGCGACCGCGGTCGGACTCGCCGAGACGATGCCGGCCTCGGCCGGGGCCGCCGGGACGATGGCTCCGACGGACGCGAGCTGACGAGGGAGAGCGGCGCGGGAATGGGGTGGCGGGGCAGGGTGTTCCCGTACTGGCGGAGGGGGTCTCCGCTTGGACTGGTACCGAAGCGGAGAGAAGCGGAGCTATGCGCGTCGAGATCTGGAGTGACATCGCCTGTCCCTGGTGCTACATCGGGAAGGCCCGCTTCGAGAAGGGGCTGGCGGCCTTCGCCCACCGGGACGAGGTCGAGGTGGTGCACCGGTCCTTCGAGTTGGATCCGGGGCGGGCCAAGGGGGATGTCGGTCTCGTGGTCGACATGCTGGCGGAGAAGTTCGGGCGGAGCCGGGAGGAGGCGCTCGCCATGGAGGAGCACGTGGCCTCCAACGCGCGGTCCGAGGGCCTCGGTTACCGGACCGAGGGGCGCGACCACGGCAGTACGTTCGACATCCACCGGGTGCTCCATCTCGCCAAGGCCCACGGCCGGCAGGACGCGCTGCTGGATCTCGCGTACAAGGCCAACTTCGCCGAGGACCGTTCCGTCTACGACCAGGAGACCCTGGTGGGCCTCGCGGTCGAGGCCGGGCTCGCGGAGGGCGAGGTGCGCCGGGTCCTCGCCGACCCCGACGCGTACGCCGACGATGTACGGGCCGACGAGCGCGAGGCCGCCGAGCTGGGGGCGAACGGGGTGCCGTTCTTCGTACTCGACCGGCGGTACGGAGTCTCCGGCGGGCAGCCGGCCGAGCTCTTCACCCAGGCCCTGGAGCAGGCGTGGCAGGGACGTGTGATCACGCCCGTCGCCGTCACCGCGCCGGACGCCGCGGTGTGCGACACCGACGGATCCTGCGAGATTCCGCAGGCCGGAGCCCATTCATAAGGACTGCTTGGGTGTGCTCATTAGTATTAAGCGATTGACTATGAGGTAGGCGGGTTCCAGGGTGGGCTCATGGACACCCTGGGAGGCGCCGAGTTCGCGCCCGAGACGACCTATCTCAACACCGCCAGTTGCGGTCTGCTGCCCCGCAGGGCCGTCGACGCCGTGCACGCGCTGGCCGAGGAGAACGCGAGCGGGCGCGGGGCGGGTGCCGGGAACTTCGAGGCCGTCGGCGCCGCCCGTGCCTCCTTCGCCCGGCTCGCCGGTGTGCCGGCCGAGCGTGTCGCCACCGGCGGCGGGGTCTCGATCCATGTCGGACTGATCGCGGCCTCACTGCCCACGGGCGCCGAAGTCCTCGTCCCCGAAGGGGACTTCAGCTCGGTGATCACACCGTTCTCCGTACGGGGCGATCTCAAGCTGCGGTACGCGCCGCTGGCGGACCTCGCGGAGGCGGTACGGCCGGGCACCGCGCTGGTGGCGTTCTCCGCGGTCCAGTCGGCGGACGGCCGGATCGCCGATCTGGCGGCGGTACGGGCCGCCGCCGCCGCGCACGGCGCCCGTACGCTGGTCGACACCACCCAGTCGGCGGGCTGGCTCACCGTGGACGCGGGGGCGTTTGACTACACCGTCACCGGCGGGTTCAAGTTCCTCGTCTGTCCGCGCGGTACGTCATTCCTCACGGTGACCGAGGAGGCGCAGGAGTCGCTGGCGCCGCTGCACGCGGGCTGGATCGCGGGGGAGGACCTCTGGGGCAGCACCTACGGTCCCGTCAAGGAACTGGCGCACTCCGCACGCCGTTTCGACGAACCGACGTCCTTCCTCTCGTACCACGGCGCCGCCGAGTCCCTCGCGCTGCTGGAGGAGATCGGAGTCGACGCGATCCGCGCGCACAACACGGCTCTCGCCGCCCGCTTCCGGGAGGGTCTGATCGGCCTCGGCCATGAGCCGGTTCCCGCCGAGGGCTCCGTCATCGTCTCCGTACCGGGGCTGACGCACCGTCACCCGGACCTCGAACGGGCCGAGGTGGCCGTCGCGATCCGCGCGGGCAATGTGCGGGCCGCCTTCCACATCTACAACTCCACCGCGGATGTGGACCGGGCGCTGGATGTGCTGGCCGGCTGAGTGACCGGCCCGGCCGAATCGGCCGGTCCGATCAGCCAGGTCGGTCCCGGTCGGTCCCGGTCGGTCCCGGTCGGTCCCGGTCGGTCCCGGTCGGTCCCGGTCGGTCAGGCCAGTCAGGTCAGTTGGGTCAGTCGGGTCAGTTCGCAGGGGTGGGTGAGGAAGTTCCCCAGCAGACCTTCCGCGTCACCGGACTTGTAGGCCTGGGCCACGCCGGTCAGCCTGTTCCCTTCGAGCCGGAGGCCGAGGAGCAGGTGAGGACTGTTGACGCGCGCGTCCGCCGTCGGCAACTGCCAGGGGACATCGGCCCGTAGATCCCAGGCGTCCGAGGCGAGGGCCGGGGCGCGGGCGATCATGGGGGCGGCCGTGGCGGCGCCCTCGCTCGTGCCGTCGCCGTCGCCGTCACCGAGTCGGATCTCGACCTGAGGACCGACCTGGTGATCGCTCTGACGGCTCCCCTGACGGCTTCCCTGACGAGCCGTCAGGGAGCGCACCGCTATGGGGACATCGCCCTCGGGCGTGCCGATCCTGCCCGCCCACGCACCACCCGCCGGCAGCCTCGAAGGACGATCGGGGTCGGGGATCGACGGGGAGATCCGCTCGCTCGTACAGCCCGGGACGAGTGCGTCCAGTACGTACCGGACGATCGCGTCGCGCGCCGCCTTACCGGTGCTGTTGGACAGCACGGCGAGGGAAAGCTCTCGTCCGGGTACGGCGACCGTCATCGCCGCGACCCCGCCCCCGCCGCCGCCATGGCTGAGCACGGTGAGGTCCGCGCCGACCGCGGGTCCTTCGGCGCGCGACACACACCAGCCGAGCCCGTAGCCGACATGGGTGTTGATCGGGAGCCCGGTCCTCATGGCCGCGGCCGTGTCCGGCTTCAGCAGCCGCTCGTACGACTGCGCGAAGAGCGCCAGTTCACCGGCCGGGGCCCAGCCGAGGGTGGCACCGGGGTGGTCGCAGCCGTAGTCCGGGTAGGCGCGGCCGTCGACGGTGTAGCGGACCGCCGAGGGCGCGGGGCCCGGATAGGTACGGGCGATATGGCAGCCGGTGAGCCCGAGCGGCTCGAACACCCGCTCCCGTACGAACGCGCTCAACTCCTGCCCGGTGACCGTCTCCAGCAGTCGCCCCAGGGCCCGGTAACCGAGATTCGCGTACTCGAAGCCGGTGCCGGGCTCCCGGTGGAGCCGGGTGTAGGCGTCCGCGTCGACCGTCCGCGCGCCGTCTCCGTAGTGCCAGGCGTAGAACGCGCCGAGGCCGCCCCGGTGCTGGAGCAGCTGACGTACCGTCGGCGCCGGCCACCGGTCGTGGCCGGCGGAAGGCATCCGTACGGCCCCGGGCACCGGCTCGTCCAGGTCCAGCAGTCCTTCGTCGGCCGCCAGACAGACGGCGGTCGCCGTGACCGGTTTGGTGACGGAGGCCAGTCCGTACGCCGTGGCGGGTGTCGCCGGGCGGCCGGTGGCGGTGTCGGCCGTGCCGTACGCCTCCGCGAGGACCACCTCGCCCCGCTCGGCCACCGCGACCGAGACCGAGGGGGCGCCGTGCTCCGCCAGGGCCCCGGCGCAGAACTCGCCCAGGCCGTGGCGGAGTCCGTCCAGTCGCTCGTCCATCGTCGATCGCCCCTCCCGGCACCCGGCTTTCGCCGGCGCTGTCGACCGGTCTACGCCCGGTGCTGCTGCCCGGTCCGCGGGCGGCGCTCCTCGGCCGGACCGGGGGCCTCCGCCGAAGGTCGCTCCTCCGCCGGACCGGGCACCTCCGCCGTACGCGTCTCCCCGTGCCGTCCCGGACACTCCTGGGTCTCCCGGCAGAGGTTCGTCTCGACCTTGGCGAGCAGCCGCGTCAGCTCCTCGCGCTCGGTGTCGTCGAGCCCCGCCAGCGTGTGTTCCTCCAGGGTCGTCCAGGCGTTCGTGACCTCCCAACGCAGGGCGCAGCTCTCCCCGGTCGCCTCGACCAGCACCGCCCGCCGGTCCCCCGGATCGGCCGAGCGCTTCACATACCCGGCCTGGTCCAGCCGCTGGAGCATCTTGGTGACGGTCGACGGATCGAGATCCATCGACTTGATCAGTTCGGACTGGCGCGCGGTGTCCGTGTCCCAGAGATACATCATCAGAAGCTCCTGGCCCGGGTAGAGGCCGGCGCTCCGCAGCAGCTTCGCCGCCGCGATGCGGTGCAGCCGCGCGACCCGGGACAGGCTGTGGCTGACCGGGCCGCCGCGTGCGGCGCCGGGCAGATCGCCCGACGGGCCGTCCGCGTCCGGCAGTTCGCCCGGCAACTCGTCCGACGGGTCGCGTGGCAGGTCGGGTGGCGCGTCGCCGGTACAGGCAGGGTCGTCCGTGCGCTCCGAGGTCATGGGAAAGAGTTTAGCTTGGCCGGCCAAGGAATACGTTAGGGTGATCCACGGTTGATTACTTGGCCGACCACATACCGGTCGGTGCCATCGCAGTCGCCATGTCTGTCGTGCCGGCCGTTCACCGCCGGCCATTCACCGCTCCGGGAGCGTTCATGACCACAGCGTTCGACCCGATCGACCTCTCGGGTACGCAGCTCGCCAACCGCATCGCCATGGCTCCGATGACCCGCAGCCGTGCCTTCGGCCCCGGCCACTCGCCCACCGACTCGGTGGTGGAGTACTACGCGCAGCGCGCCTCCGCCGGTCTGATCATCACCGAGGGAACCCAGCCCTCAGTGGTCGCCCAGGGCTACCCGGACACCCCCGGTCTGCACAGCGCCGAGCAGATCGCGGGCTGGCGCAAGGTCACCGACGCCGTACACGCCAAGGGCGGCAAGATCTTCGCCCAGATCATGCACGCCGGCCGGATCGGCCACCCGGACCTGCTTCCCGACGGTCTGGTGCCGGTGAGCGCCTCCGCCGTCGCCGCGCAGGGACAGGTCTATCTGCACGACGGCCCCAAGGACTTCGTCACCCCGCACGAGCTGACCTCCGACGAGGTACGGGAGACCATCGCGGACTTCGCCTCCGCCGCCCGCAACGCGATCGAGGCCGGTTTCGACGGTGTCGAGCTGCACGGCGCCAACGGCTATCTGATCCACCAGTTCCTGGCCCCCGGCTCCAATCTGCGCACCGACGAGTGGGGTGGCTCGGTGGAGGGCCGTATCCGCTTCGCGGTCGAGGTGACCCGCGCGGTCGCCGACGAGATCGGCGCCTCGCGCACCGCGATCCGGATCTCGCCCGGAAACCAGTACAACAGCATCGTGGAGCCCGAGCCCGACGCCGCGTACATCGCGCTGGTCAAGGAGCTGGAGCCGCTCGGCCTCGCCTATCTGCATCTGATCGAGAACACCCGTGATCTGACGGTCGTTCTGCGCAAGCAGTTCTCGGGCACGCTCGTCCTCAACGCCGCGACCGAGGGCTTCACCGGCGCCGACGAGCTGAAGCTGATCGAGGACGGTACGGCGGACATCGTCTCCTTCGGGGCGCTCTTCCTCGCCAACCCCGATCTGCCGGACCGGCTGAAGGCCGGCGGACCGTACAACACCCCTGACCCGGCGACCTTCTTCGGCGGCGACGACAAGGGCTACATCGACTATCCGTTCCTGGAGAACTGACCGGCACGGAGGGACAACGGATGGACAGGGGTGCGGGGCAGACCATGACGGCCGCCCCGCACCCCTGTCCGCTGCCCGGCCCCTCAGCGCACCGGCCCCATCAGCGCACCGGTGTGAAGTCCCGCGCCCCGATGAAGTCCGGCCGTGGCGCGGGCGCCGCGAACGGCTCCACCGCCGCGTTCTCCACACTGTTGAACACGATGAACACATTGCTGCGCGGGTACGGCGTGATGTTGTCGCCGGAGCCGTGCATGCAGTTGCAGTCGAACCAGGTCGCCGAACCGGCCCTGCCCGTGAAGAGCCTGATGCCGTGCTCGTCCGCCATACGCGTCAGCGCCTCGTGCGACGGGGTCCCGGCGTCCTGCATCTTCAGCGACTGCTTGTAGTTGTCCTGAGGCGTCTCGCCCGCGCAGCCGAGGAACGACCTGTGCGATCCGGGCATGATCATCAGCCCGCCGTTGGTGTCGTAGTTCTCGGTCAGCGCGATCGAGACGGACACGGTCCGCATGTTCGGCAGACCGTCCTCCGCGTGCCAGGTCTCGAAGTCCGAGTGCCAGTAGAAGCCCGAGGCGCCGAAGCCCGGCTTCACATTGATCCGTGACTGGTGGACATAGACGTCCGAGCCGAGGATCTGGCGGGCACGGCCCACCACCCGCTCGTCCCGTACCAGCCCGGCGAAGATCTCGCTGAGACGGTGGACCTCGAAGACCGACCGTACGTCCTGGGTCCTGGGCTCGATGATCGAGCGCTCGTCCGCGCGTACGCCGGGGTCGGCGACCAGCCGTTCCAGTTCGGCGCGGTAGAGCGCGACCTCGTCGGGGCCGATCAGCCGGTCCACGGTGAGGAAACCGTCCCGCTCGAAGCCGCCGAGGTCCGCCCGGGAGACCGGTCCCGGCGCGTCCGGCGCCGCCCAGACGACGGGGTCCTGTCGCGGGGTGGTCACCTCGCGACGGCCACGGGTCGGATACAGATCGGTCCGCTCGGTACGTTCCGTACGTACGGGTGTGGTGGTCATCGTCAGCCCTCCTCGGTCAGCAGCGGATAGACCCCGTTCTCGTCATGGTCCTCCCGCCCGGTCACCGGCGGGTTGAAGACGCAGACGCAGCGGAAGTCGGTCTTGGGGCGGAGCGTGTGGCGCTCGTGCCCGTCCAGCAGATACATCGTTCCGGGCCGGATCCAGTGGGTCTCGCCGGTCTCCTCGTCGGTGAGCTCGGCCTCGCCCTCCACACAGAGCACGGCCTCGATGTGGTGGGCGTACCACATCGACGTCTCCGTACCCGCGTAGAGAACGGTCTCGTGGAGGGAGAAGCCGACGTTCTCCTTGGCGAGCACGATGCGCTTGCTCTCCCAGGTGCCCGAGGCCGACCTCACATGGCGGTCGGTGTTCTCGATGTCCTTGAACGATCGGACGATCACGGTGTGTTGCTGCCTTTCTCTCTGGCTGGTGCGGGCGGTGTCAGGCGGCTCAGGCGGTCTCCAGGACCGCGCGGGCCAGCGTGCGCAGGCCCTCGTCCAGTTCCTCGGGCGTTATGGTGAGCGGCGGCAGCAGCTTCACCACCTCGCCGACCGGGCCCGAGGTCTCCAGCAGCAGCCCCAGCTCGAACGCACGCGCACAGACAGCGGATGCCCGCTCCTTGTCGGCGAACTCCAGGCCCCAGACCAGACCCCGGCCCCGGAACTCCGCGGCCGGACCGCCGGGACCTCCGGTGCTGTCGCCGTCGTCGCCGTCGCCGTCGCTTCCGATGCTCCGGGCGCCTCTCCCCGCGGTGCTCTCGTCCGCGCTCTCGGCGCAGATCGCCGCGAGCGCCCGCTCCACCTGTTCACCGCGCGCGATGGTCTGCTTCTCCATCTGGCCGTCCGCCCAGTACGCGGTGAGCGCGGCGGCGGCCGTGACGAAGGCCGGGTTGTTGCCCCGGAAGGTGCCGTTGTGCTCGCCCGGCTCCCAGATGTCCAGCTCGGGACGGAACAGGCAGAGCGACATGGGGAGTCCGTATCCGCTGATCGACTTCGACAGCGTCACGATGTCCGGTGTGATGCCCGCCTCCTCGAACGAGAAGAAGGCGCCGGTACGGCCGCATCCCATCTGGATGTCGTCGACGATCAGCAGCATGTCCTGGCGGTGGCAGAGATCGGCCAGCGCCCGCAGCCACTCGGGGCGCGCGACATTGATGCCGCCCTCGCCCTGGATCGTCTCGACAATCACCGCGGCGGGCTTGTTCAGCCCGGAGCCCTGGTCGTCCAGCAGCCGTTCGAACCAGAGGAAGTCCTGTGTCTGGCCGTCCAGATAGTTGTCGAACGGCATCGGGGTGCCATGGACCAGCGGGACCCCCGCCCCGGCACGCTTGAACGCGTTGCCGGTGACGGCGAGCGAGCCCAGCGACATGCCGTGGAACGCGTTGGTGAAGGAGACGATCGATTCGCGGCCCTTCACCTTGCGGGCCAGCTTGAGGGCGGACTCGACCGCGTTGGTGCCCGTCGGGCCGGGGAACATCACCTTGTACGGCAGGTCACGGGGCCGGAGCACCACATTCTGGAAGGACTCCAGGAAGGCGCGTTTCGCGGTCGTCGCCATGTCGAGGCCATGGGTGATGCCGTCGCGCTCGATGTAGTCGATCAGCGCGCGTTTCAGCACCGGGTTGTTGTGGCCGTAGTTGAGCGCGCCGGCGCCGGCGAAGAAGTCGAGGTAGCTGTGGCCGTCCTCGTCGGTGAGGCGGCTGCCCTGCGCCCGGTCGAACACGGCGGGCCAGCCGCGGCAGTAGCTGCGCACCTCGGACTCAAGGGTCTCGAAGACGCTCAGTGCGGGCGGGGTGATAGTCACAGGATTCTCCTGCCGATGGGGTTGGGAGAGGAGAGAGGAAGGGGGCGGGGGGAGAGGGAGATACGAGCGGGGCGCGGGCATGCGCGGAGGCAGGACGCGAGGCCGGATCCGGGTCCCGGGTCCCGGGTCCCGGGTCCCGGACCGCCGGGCACGAGCCGCGAGAAGGTACTCGCGCGGTACTCGCACGGAGGGTGCTCGCATACGGGCCGCTCGTGTACGGGGTGCTCGCGTACGAGGTGCTCGCCTGGCGTACGGGGCGGGGACGTACGGGGCGTACGGGGACGGGGGATGCCCCTATGCCGCCGTGCCCGGATGCCGGCGCGGCCACGTACGTCCGCGGCGTGCGGGTCGGCCCGTGCCGCGGGGTCCGGTCCGACCGGTCGGCCGGCCCAGCCGGCGAGCTCATCCGCTCAGGGCGTCGGCTCGCCGGGCCGACGGGAGAGGGGACCGATCCGGTACAGCACCTCCGGCTGGTGCACCCCGTCGGGGAACAGTCCGCCGTCGAAGAGGACCTCACGGGTCAGCGTCGCGCCATGACGCGCGGCGAACGCGGTGAACAACCGGTCCGACGCGGTGTTGTCAGGGGTCACGGTCGTCTCCATCGCCGAGATTCCCGGCTCCTCCGCGACCCGGGCGGTCAGCGCGTCGAGCAAGGTCCCGGCGAGGCCCCGGCCCCGCTGCTCGCGGTCGACGGCCACCTGCCAGACGACCAGCACGTCCGGACGCTCGGGCCGTACGTAGCCCGTCACAAAGGCGATCGGCACTCCTCCGTCGTCGCGCGCGACGACGGACGTGGCGGCGAAGTCACGACACCACAGCAGGTAGCTGTACGAGGAGTTGAGGTCCAGGACCTCGGAGTCACGGGCGATGCGCCAGATCGCGGCTCCGTCCTCCACTCGTGGGGCGTCGATCGTCGGAGACGGGGTGAATTCGCTTCGGGCGCCTGCAAGGTCTGCTTGTGCGGCGGTCATAGTTATTGAATTTACCCAGCAAATTCAAAACATGCATCTTGGGAAGGGGTTGGGTGGGAAGGCGGGTTGTGTTATCACGCGTGCGCGGCTGCCGGTGCGCACTCTCGTGGAGTTGGGTAGAATAGGCCCACATATCCCGGCAAGACGGCCGCGCCGGTGGGCTCGGTCACATATCTGTAACGCTGGTGAGACCCGCCTGAATCGCCTGAGCTCCGGTGTTTAAGCCTTGAATCAGTGGGCAGGCGATAACGGGAACCTGCCTGCGGAGAAGAATTCAAAAGATGACGGCACCCGAATGTACGCACCTGATGCCGATTGCGATACCGATTCCCTTATTCTGCGCCGATATCCAATATTCGATATCCGGGATTCATTGTGCTGTGCCGATGCCGGTGAAGCGGTACGCCCGCGCCGGCCGTGGCAGCACCACGGTCACCGTCGCGGAACGGCGCCGAGCACCGTACCCAGCGCCGCGAGCGAGGACCGTACGGCCTCGGGTGTCGCGTGGGGGCCGTAGTGGTTGACCCGGATCATCTCCGAGGCCAGGGCGCCGCCGCCCGCGATCAGCGGCAGCGAGGGGTCGGCCGCCAGGGCCTTGGCCACCACCTCGGCGGCGTCCGCCCCGGGCGGGGTACGGAGAGTCGTCGCCACCGGAGCGGCCGCCGCGGCCTCATGGACATACGGCTCCAGACCGCTGCCCAGCGCCACCGCGCCCGCGCGCGTGGCCGCGGCGGCGGAGGCGTGCCGGGCCATCACGGAGTCCAGTCCCTCCGCCTCGATCCGCTCGGCACAGGCCTCCAGCGCCAGCATTTCGAGCTGGGCGGGGGCATGCGGCAGGGCCCTGCGGCCGGTGTCGATCCACCGCTCCTTCCAGTCCAGCAGGGAGAGATACGAGCGGCGGGGCGCCCCCGGATTGGCGGCGAACCGCTCCCAGGCCCGCGCGCTCACCGACACCGCCGAGACCCCGGCGGGTCCGCCCATCGCCTTCTGCGCGCCGATCACACAGAGATCCACGCCCCATTCGTCCGTCAGCAGCGGTTCCGCCGCCACCGACGCGACGGCGTCCAGCATGAACAGCGCGCCATGGGCCCGTACCACCTCACCGATCGCGGCCACCGGGTTGGTGTTGCCGGTCGCCGCCTCCGCGTGGACGAGCGAGACGAAGTCGATGCCGGGGTGCGCGGCCAGGGCCGCCCCGACCTGGTCGGCGGTCACGGCGGTGTGGAACGGCACCTCCAGATCGACGACCGTGGCGCCGCAGTCGCGCAGCCAGTTCCCGAAGGTCTGTCCGTACGGTCCGGTGACCACGTTCAGCGCCGTCGAACCGGGCCGCGCGCCGCCCCGTACACATGCCTCCAGCGGCAGCAGCGCCTCGCCCTGCATGATCACGACATCGTTCTCGGTGGCGAGCAACGAGGCGACGCGGCGCTCGATCGAGGCGAAGTGCGCGGCGGTCAGCGGGGGCAGGTCCAGCAGCGGGTGTGTCACGGCGGCGCTCTCTTCGGCTCTCTTCGCGGGTGTCGCGCGGATGTCACCGGCCTCGGACCGGTGTTCGGAATCTTCCCGGTCGAGGGTACCCACGGGCTCGTACAGTGCTGTACATGAGTGATCAGGGTGATCAGGCGGTGCTTTCATGACCGGTCAGGCGGTGCTGCGGGTGACGGGGCGGGTCCTCGTCGGGCCCGAGGAGATCAGGGACGAACTGTGGGTGGTGGGCGGCCGGATCAGTTACGAGCGGCCGGCCGGCGCCCGTGACGTCCGTACGGTCCGGGGCTGGGCGCTGCCCGGTCTCGTCGACGCCCACTGCCATGTCGGCCTGGACCACCACGGCGCGGTCGACCCCGCGACCAGCGAGAAGCAGGCGCTCGCCGACCGGGACGCGGGCGCGCTGCTGCTCAGGGACGCCGGGTCGCCCGCCGACACCCGCTGGATCGACGACCGCGAGGATCTGCCGAAGATCATCAGGGCCGGCCGGCATATCGCCCGTACCCGCCGCTACATCCGCAACTTCGCCCATGAGATCGAGCCGGAGGATCTGGTCGCCTATGTCGCCCGGGAGGCCCGGCGCGGTGACGGCTGGGTCAAGCTCGTCGGCGACTGGATCGACCGGGACGCGGGCGATCTGACCGCCTGCTGGCCGCGCGGCGAGGTCGAGGCGGCCATCGCTGAGGCGCACCGGCTCGGCGCCCGGGTCACCGCGCACTGCTTCGCGGAGACCGCGCTGCGCGATCTCGTGGAGGCGGGCATCGACTGTGTCGAGCACGCGACCGGACTCACCGAGGACGTCATTCCGCTGTTCGCGGAGCGCGGTGTGGCGATCGTCCCGACCCTGGTGAACATCGCGACCTTCCCCCGGCTCGCGGAGGGCGGCGCCGCCCGGTTCCCGCGCTGGTCGGCGCATATGACCCGGCTCTACGAGCGCCGCTACGACACCGTGCGCGCGGCGTACGACGCGGGCATCCCGGTCTACGCAGGGACGGACGCGGGCGGCGGGCTCGTCCACGGTCTGGTGGGGGCCGAGGTCGGTGAGCTGGTGAAGGCCGGTATCCCGCCCGTGGACGCCCTCTCGGCGGCCGTGTGGGGCGCGCGCCGCTGGCTGGGCCGCCCGGGGCTGGAGGAGGGCGCTCCGGCGGATCTCGTGGTGTACGACGAGGATCCGCGGGCGGACGTCGCGGTGCTGACGGCGCCGCGGCGGATCGTGCTGAACGGGCGCGTGATTGACGGAGCGTGACGCGGGGCGGCCCGAGTCGTTGAAGTGTCTTATGCGGAGTCGGGCGCGTGGTCCCCGCCCGCACTCCGCCGGGTGACCGGCGCACCACCCGCGCCGTGTCATGGACGGGGTGGCGAAGAACGCATGTGCCACAAGAATCGAATATGAACCCGGAAACCCCACTTTGGAGTGAACTCACCCCAGGTGCCCGCCAGTTCACTCTTCGTGCGTAAAGATTCCGGTGTCTCGGTCGCCACCGCCGCGTGTCCCCGTTCGGCGGACCGGCGACACCAAGTCTCTTGTGGGGGTTCCACATCGTGAACAGCAATACCTTCCGCATGCCCGCACGCCGCTGCGCCGCCGTACTGGCCGCCGCCGCGCTGACGGCGGGGCCGGTGCTTCTCGCCGCCCCGGCGGGAGCCACCGAGGGCACCGAGGGCAAGGACGTGGGGCGGGCGGGCGCGGTCGTGCTCAGGACCGGCCTCGACGTGTCCCTGCTCAACAAGACCGTCCAGGTGCCGCTCAAGGCCGCGCTCAACGAGGTCGAGGCGCCCGCGAGCGCCGGGAAGACCGCGCTGAGCGTGACGCTGGACGGTGTCGACCGGGGGCGGCCGTTCACGCTGCTCCGCGCCGATGTGGCGACGGCGGAGGCGAAGGCCGACAGGCACAGGGCGGAGGGGCGGAGCCGTCTCGCCCACGCGAAGGTCCATGTCCCCGGACTGCCGCTGCTCTCGCTCATCGAGATCCAGGAGGTCACCTCCAAGGCGGTCTGCGCGGCGGGTGAACGGCCGGTCGCCGAATCGAATCTGCTCGGCGCCGTGACGGTGCTCGGCAAGCGGATCACGCTCTCCACGGGCGGTACGACCCGGGTCGAGGTGCCCGGGGTGGGCGAGGTGACGCTCGAACTGTCGAAGACGCACACCACGTCCCGCACGGCCGCCGCGGCGGCGCTCGAACTGAGGGTGTCGCTGAACCCGCTCAAGCTGAACGTCGCCGAGGTCGAGGGCTCCCTCACCCTGGCCGGTGCCACCTGTGAGTCACCCGCACCGCCGAAGCGCGCGGCGGCCCCGGGCCGGCCGTCGGAGGCCGCCCCCGCCGCCCCTGCCGCCTCGGCCGCACCGGCCGGCCCTGCCGGTCTGAAGCCCCAGAGCGGCGTGGAGCCGGCGGCGGAGAATCTCGCGGAGACGGGCGGCAGCACCATGACTCCGTACGTGGCGGGCGGTGCGGCACTCCTGCTGGCGGCGGGCGGAGCGACCCTCGCCTGGACGAGGACCCGCGCGAAGCGCTGACGCGGGGCGTGCGTCGCGGGCGTGCGTCGCAGGCGTGCGGAGCGGCAGCGGGCGGTCGTACGGCGAGGTGCCGGGCCGCCGTACGACCGCCCGCGCCCGCTCGGACCATGAGTCCGGGCTGAACGCTGCCGCCGCCCCGTTGAGCGCCGAGGGGGCCGGTCGGCCGGCGAAACGCCGGCCGGTTCCTCCGGGGCGCGCGTCGTCCGACCGGTGGTCCCGCCGGCCGGGCGACACCGCGGGCCGTCAGCCGCCCACCGCCGTCAAGGCCTGGTCCAGGGCCTGGAGGAAGCGGTTCGTCGTGGTGCGGTCGCGGACCGCCAGGCGTAGCCATTCGGCGTCGAGGCCCGGGAACGTATCGCCCCGTCGGGCCGCGAAGCCCAGGGTGCGCAGCCGGGCGCGTACCGCGTTCGCGTGGGCCATATGGACCAGGACGAACGGCCCCTCCGCCGCCTCGACGGTCCGTACCTCCTCGAACTCCGCGAGCCCCGCCAGCAGATGGGCGCGCTCCACCGCCGTCCGGCACGCCGCGCTCTCCGCCTCCGCCAGCGCGGCGGGCGACATACACGCCTCCGCCGCCGCCAGCGCGGGTGTCGAGACCGGCCACAGCGGCTGCGCCCGCTCCAGCGCGGCCACCGTTTCCGGCTCGGCCAGTACATAACCGATCCGCAGACCCGCGAGCCCCCAGGTCTTGGTGAGGCTGCGCAGCACCACCAGCCCCGGCACATCCGTACGCCCCGCCAGCGCCTCCGGCTCACCCGGCACCGCGTCCATGAACGCCTCGTCCACCACCAGCGTCCGCCCGGGGCGCGCCAGCTTCGCGATGGCCCCGGCGGGATGGAGCACGGAGGTCGGATTCGTGGGATTGCCGATGACGACCAGATCCGCGTCCTCGGGCACCGCCCCGGGATCGAGCCGGAAGCCGTCCGACACGCCGAGCAGCACCCGCCCCACGGTGTGCCCCGCGTCCCGCAGCGCCGATTCCGGCTCGGTGAACTGCGGATGGACGATCACCGGCCGGCGTACCGGCAGGGCACGGGCGAGCAGTACGAACGCCTCCGCCGCGCCTGCCGTCAGCAGCACCCGCTCCACCGGCAGCCCGTGCCGTGCCGCCACCGCCGCGCGCGCCGCCCGTCCGTCCGGGTACGCGGCGAGCCCGGTCAGCGAGTCGGCGATACGGGCGCGCAGCCACTCCGGGGGAGTACCCGTACGGACATTGACCGCGAGATCGATCAGGCCCTCCGCGCCGTCCCGCATCTCGGCGTCGCCGTGATGGCGCAGATCATGGAGATCACCGCGCGTAGACATGACGGCCAATCGGTCGATGGCGGATCAGGGATATACGGGCCCGGCCGGGCCGGTGCGGGTACGGACCCCGCGCGTGGGGTGCCACGCTCTCGCTGGACTGGTCGACGCGGGTCACCGGGCTCCTTCCGAATGCCACCGGGATACGGAGGCGTCATGCGCGGCGCGCTGTAGCGCGTGGCCGCTGATCTCTACCGCCAACCGGCCGCCGCAGTCAACGTCACCGACGTCTCTGTCGTCGACATCATCTCCGCTCCCGCCGGTTCCACTCCGTCCCGGCCCCTGTACGCCACCGCGCAGGTGACCGCGGCCGGGCGGCCCTCGGGGTCCGACTTCCGTTTCGGTACGAGCAGCACCCCTCCGCCCGCCAGCGCGGCGGCCTCCGCGACGGACGCGGTCCCTACGGCGGCCAGCGGCGCACCGGACGGATTCGGTACGTCGATCGCGGCCAGCAGACCGGCCGCGTACCCCCGTACGGGCACACCCAGCCGCGCCGCGGCCCCGGCGATCGCGGGGGCAGCCGCCTTGGTGTCGACGGTCGCCAGTTCCGCCACCGAGCCCGGCGCGAGCCCGGCGTCCCGCAGCGTGTCCGCGATCAGTCCGAGCACCTCCCCGACGGTGGCGCCGCGGCTCGCGCCCACCCCGACGACCAGTTCCGGATCCGGCCGCGCCGTGGAGCGCGGATGTGCGAGTCGGGCGTCCGATCCGCTATGCAGGGGCGCATGGCCGTGTTCGTCGCGCTCGGCGCGTTCCTCATGACGCTGTTCGGCGGCTGGACGGCGCAACGCGTCACCGACCGCCGCCATCTCGTACTGGGCCTGGCCGGTGGGCTGATGCTCGGTGTCGTCGGTCTGGATCTGCTGCCGGAGGCGATGCGCGCGGCGGGCCATGAGATCTTCGGCGTACCGCAGGCGCTGCTGCTCTTCGTCGGGGGCTTTCTCGTAGCCCATCTGGTGGAACGTTTGCTCGCGGTCCGTCAGGCCTCCCACGGCGGCGCCCCGCGCGATCCCGCCTCCCGTCAGTCCGTCGCGCCCGGCTCGGGCCGCGGCGGACCTGGCGGCGGACCTGGCGGCGGACCTGGCGGCGGTCCCGGCGAGGTTCCCGCCGGTGGTCCCGGCGCGGGTCCAGACTCCGGCCACGGCACCGCCGCCCCCGGGACGAACGGCCGGGTGCCCGAGGTCGGACTGACCGCCGCGGCGGCCATGGTGGGCCACAGCGTGATGGACGGTATCGCCCTCGGCGCGGCCTTCCAGGTGGGCGAGGCGATGGGCGCCGCCGTCGCCCTCGCCGTCATCGCCCATGACTTCGCCGACGGCTTCAACACGTACACACTCACCAGCCTGTACGGGAACGACCGGCGCAGGGCGATCGGGATGCTGGTCGCGGACGCGATCGCGCCGGTGCTGGGCGCCGCGTCCACCCTGCTGTTCACGCTCCCCGAGGAGGCGCTCGCCAGCTATCTCGGGTTCTTCGGCGGCGGCCTGCTCTATCTGGCGGCGGCCGAGATCCTGCCCGAGGCGCATCACGAGCACCCGGCCCGCTCCACGCTGCTCTGCACGGTCCTGGGGGTGGCCTTCATCTGGCTGGTGGTCGGTCTCGCCGCCTGAGGCACGGAACGCGCCTGAAGCGCGGGGGCATGGGAGCCACGGGCCGGGACACGGCCCCGCGACCCGCTCACGCCGAGCACCGCTCCACGAACCGCCGCGCCATCTCCGGCGCCGCCGCCCAGTGCGTATGCAGATAACTCGCGTGCACACCCCGCAGGACGAAACCCTCCACCCGCCGTTCCGGATGCACCACGCCCCACGCGGGGGCGTCCCCGGCGCCCGGCTCCAGCACCGTCCGGTGGAACTCGTGCCCCCGCACCCGGGTTCCGGCCCGCGCCAGCGCGCTGTCGCCGACCGCCACCGCCTCGCGGTACCCCAGCGTCAGCCGCCCCGACATCCGCGCGTCGGCGTCCAGCACGCCGCACATCGGCCGTCCGTCCAGGGAGCGCGCCAGATACAGCAGCCCGGCGCACTCGGCGGCCACCGGAGCACCGGAGAACGCCAGCTCCGCCACGGCCTTGCGCAGCGGCTCGTTCGCGGACAGCTCCGGCGCGTACACCTCGGGAAAGCCGCCCCCGATCACCAGCCCCCGGGTCCCTTCCGGGAGCCGCTCGTCACGCAGCGGGTCGAACGGTACGACGTCCGCACCCGCGGCCGTCAGCAGCTCGGTGTGCTCCGCGTACGAGAAGGTGAACGCCGACCCGCCGGCCATGGCGATCACCGGCCGCCCGCGCCCCGCCGAAGCGACCGAAGCGACCGCCCCGGGCCTCCCGGCTCCCTCGGTCCTCCCGGCCGTATCGCGCGGCTCGTCCCACCCCGCTCCCGCCTCCCACGCCGTCGTGTCCAGCGGCGGCGCACTGCGCGCGAGCGCCAGCAGCGCCTCCAGATCACATCCCGCCCGTACCCGCCCGGCCAGCTCCCGCATCGCCGCCAGCGCCTCCGCGCGCCGCTCGGCGACCGGCACCAGACCCAGATGGCGCGAGGGCGTACCGACCTGCTCCGTGCGGCGCAGCACCCCCATCACCGGCACACCCGACTCGTCCAGCGCGTCGCGCAGCAGCTGTTCGTGCCGGTCCGTGGCGACCTTGTTGAGGATCACCCCGCCGATCCGTACCTCCGGGTCCCAGGAGGCGAAGCCATGCACCAGCGCCGCCACCGAACGGGACTGCGACGAGGCGTCCACCACCAGTACCACCGGAGCCCGCAGCAGCTTCGACACCTGCGCAGTGGAGGCCAGTTCCCCCTGGCCGGACGCGCCGTCGTACAGCCCCATCACGCCCTCGACGAGCGCCAGGTCGCAGCCCGCCGCGCCATGCGCGAACAGCGGCCCGATCAGCCCGGTGCCGCACATGTACGCGTCGAGGTTGCGGCCGGGACGGGCCCGGCCGGCACCGGAGACCGCCAGCGCGTGATACCCCGGATCGATGTAGTCGGGCCCCACCTTGTGCGGGGACACGGCGAGACCGCGCTCCGAGAAGGCCGCCATCAGTCCCGTCGCGACGGTGGTCTTGCCGCTGCCGGAGGCGGGCGCGGCGACGACCAGACGCGGGACGTTCACCACTCGATGCCCCGCTGGCCCTTCTGGCCCGCGTCCATCGGGTGCTTGACCTTGGTCATCTCGGTGACCAGATCCGCGAAGTCCAGCAGCTTCTGCGGGGCGTTGCGCCCGGTGATCACCACATGCTGGGTCCCTGGACGGTCGCGCAGCACCTCGATCACCTCGTCCGTGTCCACCCAGCCCCAGTGCAGCGGATAGGCGAACTCGTCCAGGACGTAGAGCTTGTGCGTCTCGGCCGCGAGATCGCGCTTGACCTGCTCCCAGCCCTCGCGCGCCGCCTCCTCGTTGGAGAGCTGGCTGTCGCGCTGCACCCAGGACCAGCCCTCGCCCATCTTGTGCCAGACGACGGAACCGCCCTCGCCGCTCGCCCCCAGCACCGTCAGCGCCCGCTCCTCGCCGACCCGCCACTTCGCGGACTTCACGAACTGGAACACCCCGATCGGCCACCCCTGGGTCCACGCGCGCAGCGCGAGTCCGAACGCCGCCGTCGACTTGCCCTTGCCGGTGCCCGTATGCACGAGCACGAGCGGACGGTTACGGCGCTGGCGGGTGGTCAGACCGTCGTCCGGCACGGTCTCCGGCTGTCCCTGCGGCATTACGCGGCCCTCCTGGAGCGTCCGTTGCTGCTGCTGATCTGCTGTACGTCCCTGACCAGACCGGCGATGCTGTCGGCCCGCAGTTCGTCGAGTGTGATGGCCGTGCCCGCGAGCGCCGAGGCGAGCGAACCGGCCAGCCCGAGCCGTACCGGCCCCGACTCGCAGTCCACGACCACCGAGGCCGTTCCCTCCGAGGCGTGCAGCCGGGCCGCGCGCGCCGCCAGCGCCACCGGATCGGGGCCGCCCGTCGCGCGCCCGTCCGTCACCACCAGCAGCAGCGGACGGCGCGCGGGATCGCGCATCCGCTCCACCCGCAGCACGTCATGGGCCTTGAGCAGCCCGGCGGCGAGCGGTGTGCGCCCGCCCGTCGGCAGCGACTCCAGCCGGGCCGCCGCCGCGTCCACCGACGAGGTCGGCGGCAGCGCCACCTCCGCCGACCTGCCCCGGAAGGTGACCAGACCGACCTTGTCGCGTCGCTGGTACGCGTCCAGCAGCAGCGAGAGCACCGCGCCCTTCACCGCGCTCATCCGGGCCCTGGCCGCCATCGACCCGGACGCGTCGACGACGAACAGCACGAGATTCCCCTCGCGCCCCTCCCGTGTCGCCTGCCGCAGATCGTCCCTGCGGACCACCAGCCCGGGGCCGCTGCGCCCGCGCGCCCGCTGGTGCGGGGCCGCGGCCTGTACGGTCGCCGCGAGATGCAGCTTGGTCAGCGCGCCCCGGGGCCTGCGCGACCCTGTCGTCCTGCCGTGTTCGGTACGGGCCCGGGAGCGGCGGCCGGCGGCGCCCTCGCCCAGTCCGGGGACGCTCAGTGTCTTCGTACGGAACGGCTCGGCGGCCCGTACGGCGGACTGCTCCCCGGGCCCGGCCCCGGACCCCGCGCCGGCACCCGCACCGGCCCCGCCGTCCGCCTCCGCGCCCGCGCGCTCGGGCTCCGTCGTCGGCTCCGGCTCCGGCTCCGCGGGCGTGTCGTCCTGTCCCGCCGCGGACTCCTGTGGCGTGTCGGACACTTCGGGACCGCTCTGTGGCGGGATGCCACCGCCCCCGGGTCCGTCCGGGCCACCGGAACCGCCGCCGTCGGGGTCGTCGTCCGGGTCCTCGCCCCCGTCGTTCCCGCTGTCCGCGCCGTTGTCGTCCTCGCCCTTGAACCGCTCCAGCGTGTCGTCGAGCCTGTCCTCGTCGAGCCCCGGCGCGTCGAAGGGATTACGGCGCCGCCGGTGCGGCAGCGCGAGCAGCGCGGCCCGCCGTACGTCCTCGGCGCCCACGTCCGCACGCCCCGCCCACGCGGCCAGCGCCGTCGCGGTCCTCGCCATCACGATGTCCGCGCGCATCCCGTCCACCTCGAACGCGGCGCAGGTCGCGGCGATCTGGAGCAGCGCGGCGTCCCCGAGCCGTACCTCGGGCAGCAGCGCGCGGGCGGCGACGATCCGTTCCCGCAGCGCGCTCTCCTCGTCGGCCCAGCGCGCGGCGAAGGCGGCGGGGTCGTCGTCGTACGCGAGCCGCCGCCGTACGACCTCCACCCGCTGCTCCGGCTCCCGCGAGGCCGCGACCTCCACGGTGAGTCCGAAGCGGTCGAGCAGCTGCGGCCGCAGCTCGCCCTCCTCGGGGTTCATCGTCCCGACGAGCAGAAAGCGCGCGGCATGCCGTACGGAGACGCCCTCGCGCTCCACGTACGAGGCACCCATCGCGGCGGCGTCCAGCAGCAGGTCGACGAGATGGTCATGGAGGAGATTGACCTCGTCGACATAGAGCACACCTCGGTGCGCGTCCGCGAGCAGCCCCGGTTCGAAGGCCTTCACACCCTCCGACAGCGCCCGTTCGATGTCCAGCGCCCCGACGAGCCGGTCCTCGGAGGCGCCGACGGGCAGCTCGACCATACGCGGGGGCCTGGAGACACCCGGGCCGCTCCCGTGCGGTCCGTCCGGGCAGTGCGGATCGGGCGCGGCGGGATCGCAGCCGAACCGGCACCTGGCGACCACCGCCAGCTCGGGCAGCAGAGCCGCCAGGGCCCGCACGGCCGTGGACTTCGCCGTGCCCTTCTCCCCGCGTACGAGGACTCCGCCGACCGCCGGACTGACCGCGTTGAGCAGCAGGCCCAGCCGCAGATCGTCCATCCCCACGATGGCGGTGAACGGATAAGGGGTGCTCATATGCTGATCGCTCCTTCGAGTACGACGCTTCCGAACGCGGCTGTGGCGCCCTCCAGGGCGTCGGCGCTCACGGTGCCCCAGGAGGAATGAAGGGCAGCCCCGGCGGCGCCCCCTCCTCGATCAGCCGCAGCAGCGCGTCCGTGTCCGCGTGCTCCTCGATGAGGTCACCGAGAAGGTCGAGCTGTTCCTCGCGCAGCGCGCCGAAGCTCGTGTCGGGCGCGGGGACGAAACGCCGGCCCGCCGCCCGTGCCACCTCTGTCAGGAAGCGCCGCCGGAACGTGTCGCTCTCCAGCGCCCCGTGCCAGTGCGTGCCCTGGACCGCGCCCATCCGGCAGCCGTCCAGCGCCCGTCCGTCCGGGCCGGAGACAAAGGCGTCCCCGCCCCGCACCTCGGCGACCCCGTGATGGATCTCGTACCCCTCCACCGCCGCGCCGAGGGCCGTCCCGGACGGTCTGGCCAAGGTCTTCTCACGGGCGAACCGCACCCGTACGGGCAGCAGCCCCAGTCCGGCCACGGCGCCCGCCCGTGACTCCACCTCGTCGTCGATGTGCTCGCCGAGGATCTGATAGCCGCCGCAGATGCCCAGCACCGGACGCCCCTCGGCGGCCCGCCGCGCGAGCGCGTCGGCGAGCCCGCGCTCCCGCAGCCACGCCAGCGCCCTCACCGTGCCCCGGGTGCCGGGCACCACCACGAGATCGGCGTCGGCCAGTTCCTCGGGGCGGTCCACGAACCGCACGACGACACCCGGTTCGGCCGCGAGCGCGTCCACATCGGTGAAGTTGGACATCAGGGGTACGGCGCAGACCGCGACCCGCAGCACCTCCTCGCCGTACGGGGGAGCCACCAGGGACTCGCGCACGGCGCCGCGCAGCGAGATACGCAGTCCGTCCTCCTCGTCGATGCCCAGACCGTGCCGCCAGGGCAGCACCCCGAGCGTCGCCCGGCCGGTCAGCCCGCGCAGCATTTCAAGACCGGGCTCCAGCAGGGACACATCGCCCCGGAACTTGTTGACGAGATACCCCGCGACCAGTTCCTGGTCCTCCGGGCCCAGCAGCGCGGTCGTACCGAAGAACGAGGCGAAGACCCCGCCCCGGTCGATGTCCCCGACCACCACCACCGGCAGCCGCGCGGCCCGCGCGATCCCCATGTTCACGATGTCGGTACGGCGCAGATTGATCTCGGCCGGACTGCCCGCGCCCTCGCAGATCACGGCGTCATAGGTGGAGCGCAGCTCCTCCAGGCACTCCAGGACGGGCCCGAGCAGCGCCTCGCGCCGTCCACCGCGCAGCGCCTGCCCCGAAGTCGCCCCGCCCGCGGACGAGTTCCCGGCAAGGGCGTTCCCCGTGGCGGAGTTCTCCGGCGCGGTCCCCTCGGCGCTGCCGAAGAACCCCCTGGCACTCAGCTCACCCACCGGCCGTCCCATCAGCACCACTTGGCTGCTGCGGTCACCGCCGGGCTTCAGCAGGACGGGATTCATCAGCGCGGTCGGCTCCACCCGGGCCGCCTGGGCCTGCATCGCCTGCGCCCGTCCGATCTCCGCGCCCTCGCGCGTCACGAACGAATTCAGCGACATGTTCTGCCCCTTGAAGGGCGCGACCTTCACCCCACGGCGCACCAGCCACCGGCAGATCCCCGCCGTGACGACGCTCTTGCCCGCGTCCGAGGTGGTCCCGGCCACCAGAAGGCCCCCGCCGCGCCCGCCCCGGCTCATCCACGTCCCTTTCCCGTGGCCGCCGTACGGCGGCGCGTGTCCGTGGTACGGCGGCGTATCGCGCCGTACGCGAACCGGCCTGCGACACAGACCGCGAGGGCGTATCCGCTCACCCGGCGCGACAGGCGCACGGCCCGCTCGATGTCGGCCGTATCCACGGGCCGCCCCTCGCCGTTCAGTACGGGCCGGTGCTCCACCCGTCCGCCGTACGCGAGCGTCCCGCCGAGCCGTACGCCCAGCGCGCCCGCGAACGACGCCTCCACCGGGCCCGCGTTGGGGCTCGGATGCTTCCGCGCGTCCTGCCGTACCGCCCGCAGGGCCGCGCGCGGATCGCCGCCCGCCGCGGCGGCCAGCGCGGCGGTCAGCCGGGCCCCCGGCCAGCCGGCCAGGTCGTCGAGCCGGGCCGACGCCCAGCCGAACCGGCGGTACCGGGGGGACCTGTGGCCCACCATCGCGTCCAGCGTGTTCACGGCCCGGAATCCCACCAGCCCCGGCACCCCCGCGATCGCCCCCCACACCAGCGCGCCCACGACGGCGTCGGAGGTGTTCTCGGCGACGGACTCCACGACGGCGCGGGCGAGTTGCTGTCCGTCCAGTGCCTGCGGATCGCGCCCGCACAGCCGCGGCAGCCGCTCCCTGGCCAGCTCGATGTCCCCGGCGGTGAGCGCCGCGCCGATGGCGCGTGCCTCCCGGCCGAGCGAGGTGCCGCCGACGACGGACCAGGTGGCCAGGGCGGTCAGCGCGACGGAGGCGGCAAGGCTGCTCCGTACGGCCCGCGTGGCCCGTGTTGCCCGTACGGTCTCCGTACCCCGCGCGGCGACGATCGCGAGCCCTGCGGCGCCTCCGGCGCACACCAGGGTGTGCAGCGTGCCCCAGCCGCGGTGGTCGTGCCAGAGCATCCGCTCGACGGCCCCCGCCGCCCGGCCGAACGCGGCCACCGGATGGCCCCGGCGCGGATCGGCGAACACCTGGTCGCCCAGCAGCCCCAGGGCCGCGCCGTAGGCGAAGACCCGCTCGGCGGCCGAACCGCCGCCGCGCACGACGGCAGAACCGCAGCCAGGCATGGCGAAATGTCCTCACTCAGGGTCCGCGCCCCGGCTCGACGTGGTGCGGCGGCGAGAGTTCCTGGCTCCCGGGAGAAGACTCCCGGTGACAGTGGCGGGACCGCGCCGGATTCGCACCGGCTTCCTCTTCTGCCGCCGTAAATGGCCCCGGCAGTCCACCACGCCCCGCGAACAGCCGTCAACTCATCGCTGACCTGCGACGGGACAGTGTGCGAAGCCCCACATCGGCGGGTGGACCCGGGTCAGGCGACGATCAGCCAGATCCCGTACGCCACGGCCCCGGCGCACAGGGCGAAGCAGGCGTACGCGCCCGTGCGCGCCAGAGCCAGGGAGCCCGGCTCCCGCTTGGCGAGACCCACGACGCCCAGGGTGAACAGACCCACGAGGGCGACGGTCGCCACGAGACTGACCCCGAAGACCGCGCCGAGCGCTGCCCAGTCGATTTTCATACGTTCGCTCTTCCTTGGACCGTGGGGGGTTCAGACCGTGGCGGTGCGGGCGGGCTCACCGGAGCCGCCCGGAGGGGACGGAATGGTGGTCGACAGATCGTGCCCGGCACCGGCACCGGCACCGGCCGCTGTCGTGGTCGACGTGGTGACGGCCGTGATGCCGTCGGCCAGGATCCCGGCCTCGTCCTCGTCGACGTCGGTGACATTGGTGTGGTCGACCGGGCGGCGGCGCGAGGCGAGCCAGATGGCGCCGGAGAAGGCGAGGAGCAGTGCGGCGACCACCGAGACGCCCCAACTTCCCTGACCGGTCAGGAACTCCGCGCAGGCCGCGACCAGACCCGCGGCGGGCAGGGTCAGTCCCCAGGCGACGAACATCCGGGTGGCGGTGGACCAGCGGACCACACCCCCCTTGCGGCCGAGGCCCGCGCCCATCACGGCGCCGGAGCAGGACTGGGTGGTGGAGAGCGAGAAGCCGAGGTGCGAGGAGGCGAGGATGACGGTCGCGGCGCTGGTCTGGGCCGCGAAGCCCTGCTGCGGCCCGAGATCGGTGAGACCGGTGCCCATGGTGCGGATGATGCGCCAGCCGCCGAGGTACGTACCGAGCGCGATCGCCGTGCCCGCGGAGACGATGACCCACAGCGGGGGGTTGGAGCCGGGGGAGAGGACACCGCCGGTGACGAGCGCGAGCGTGATGACGCCCATGGTCTTCTGCGCGTCGTTGGTGCCGTGCGCCAGGGAGACCAGACCGGCGGAGGCGATCTGGCCCGCGCGGTAGCCCTTGGCGGTGGCCTTGTCGTCCGTGCGGCGGCCGATACGGTACGTCAGTCTGGTGGCGAGCAGCGCCGCGAGACCGGCGACGACCGGCGCGGCGAGCGCGGGGATCAGCACCTTGGTGATGACCACACCGCCGTTGACCCCGGAGGTGCCGACGGACATCAGGGTGGCGCCGATCAGTCCGCCGAAGAGGGCGTGGGAGGAGCTCGACGGGAGACCGACGAGCCAGGTGAGCAGATTCCAGAGGATGGCGCCGACGAGCGCCGCGAAGATCACTTCTGTCCGGATGCCGTTCTCGTTGATGAGCCCGCCGGAGATCGTTCTGGCGACCTCCACGGAGAGGAACGCGCCGACCAGATTCAGCACGGCGGACATGGCCACCGCGGTCTTGGGCTTCAGGGCGCCGGTCGAGATGGTCGTCGCCATCGCGTTGGCGGTGTCATGGAAACCGTTCGTGAAATCGAACACGAGCGCCGTCACGATCACGATCGCGAGCAGCAGTGTGATGTGTTCCATTTACCCAGGCAATCGTTCGACGTAGGGGGCCTCGGTGAACGTAGGGAGTCATGGTGAACGGAAGATGAACTGCGCAGGTCTTCGTGGTGTCTCAGGCTGACGTCGCATGGTTCTGTTCGGATGATCGGGAGAACGGTGCACGGTCCGCCGGGCACTCCTGGCAGGATCGCGGTATGACCGATCAGGAGAAACAGGACGCCATAGTCCGGGCCTGGCAGGACCTGGTGGACACCGCCCGCAGAACGGCTTCCGAGGGGCTCGTCGTCGGCACCTCGGGCAATGTCTCGGTGCGGGTCGGTGGAATCATCCTGGTGACGCCGAGCGGAATTCCCTATGAACAGCTCGGTCCTGAGGACGCCGTCGGGGTCGATCCGGACGGCCGGCAGGTCCTCGGCGCGTTCACCCCCACGAGTGAGCTGCCGCTCCATCTCTCGGTTTACCGGCACACCTCGGCGGCGGCCGTCGTCCACACCCACGCGGTGCACGCCACCGCCGTCTCCACGCTCGTGCCGGAACTGCCCGTGATCCACTACATGTCGGCGGCGTTCGGCGGCCCCGTCCGGGTCGCCCCGTACGCGCTGTACGGGACGGACGAACTGGCCGCGGGCATGCTCGCCGCCCTTCGCGACCGCACGGGCTGTCTGCTCCAGAACCATGGCACGGTGACCTACGGCGCCACCCTCGCGCAGGCCTACGACCGCACGGCCCAGTTGGAGTGGATGTCCCGGCTCTGGCTCACCGCCAGCGCGGTGCCGGGCCTTTCGCCCTCGCTGCTCTCCGAGGCCCAGCTCCAGGAGGCCGGGGAGAAGCTGAAGGGCTACGGCCAGGGGCGCTGACCATCGGCCGGGGCCGCCGGCCGTGACCGGTGACGGTCCGGCCCGACCCCGACGGACCGCGCCCGGTGGCCGGGGCGGGCGCGGGTGACGACACTGGGACCGTGCGCCCCGCAACAGCGACGGCAGCGGCCGTCTCCACCGTGATCGGCGTCGGCGCGGCCGCGGTCGCGGCCGGCCGGCTCGCCGGTGACGCCGCTCTGAAGGCGTCGCCGGGGCGGCCCCTGCCCGGCGACCCCCGGCTCACCGTGCACGCCACGGCCGCGGGGCAGATCGCCCTGACCCGCTGTCTCGCCTCCCTGCGCCCCGGTGTGTACGGGATCGGGAACCGGGACCTCCACGCGGTCGTCGGGCCCGTCCTGGAGGGCGTGCGGCACCCCGCCGACACCGTCGTACGGAGACTGGAGCGGGTCGACCACGGCACCCTCGTCCCGGGTATGCGGGTACGCCTCACCCCGCAGGTCCACACCGGCGACCCCACCACCGCGCTCGGCATCGACCACCGGGAGGAGCGGATCCCGGGCGAACTCGGCTTCCTGCCCGCCTGGTTCGTGCCGGGAGCGCGGGACACCTGGGTGATCACCGTGCACGGTCTGGGCACCACCCGTGAGCACCCCCTGAACGTCATGGAACTGCTGGCGGGACTCCAGGTCGCCGTGCTCGATCTCGCCTACCGGGGCGACCCCGGCGCCCCCAGCTCCCCGGACGGCCTCGGTCATCTCGGCGACTCCGAGTGGCGCGACCTCGACGCGGCGATCCGCTACGCCGTCCGCTACGGCGCGGAGCGGGTCATCCTGTACGGCTGGTCCACCGGCGCCACGATGGCCCTGCACGCCGCCGCGAACTCCGCGCACAGCGAGCGGATCTCCGGGCTGGTGCTCGACTCGCCCGTACTGGACTGGGAGGCCACCCTGAAGGCCCTCGCCACCGCCCGGCGCACCCCCACCGCGCTGCTGCCGCTCGCCGTCCGGGCGGCCCAGGGCAGGACCGGACTCCACGGCGGCCGGCTGCTCCAGGCCGCCGACCCGCGCAACCTCGATGTCCCGACGCTGATCATCCACGGCCCCGACGACACCCTCGCCTCCTGGGACCCCTCCCGCGAACTCGCCGCCCTGCGCCCGGGACTGATCGGTCTGCACGCCGTCGCGCACGCTCCGCACGCCGCGATGTGGAACGCGGATCCGACCGGTTACGAGGAGGCCCTGCGCCGCTTCCTCACCCCTCTCATGTAGCCGTCCAACTGGCCTCTTCCGCCCCGTACGCACCCTCGCCCGGACCCGTCCGCGCGGGCCCCTGTCCGCGTTCCGGTACCGACTGAACAGGTTCCGTTTGGGCTTTCGGGCGGTCACCGGGAAGACTGCTCCCGTGACGTCCCGAAAGCCTGATGAGCAATTGGCGCGCAACTCCAGACTCCGACTCGTCCGCCCGCGGCCGTTGACCACGGCCCGACGGGCTGTGACCGACGGACGCAACCGGCCGGCACCCCGGCCGCCCGAGGGCACTCCACCCCCCGCGGAGCTGGCCCGCCAGGCCAGGGAGGTCCTCGCCGACGCCGTACGGATCGCCCGCTGGGCCGCCGTCGACCGGGGCCCCGGCACGGGTCCCTTCGGCGCGTCCGCGCAGGCACGGGCCGCCGAAGCCCTGGAGTTGGCTCCGGAGCAGGTGCGCGCGGGCTGGGACCGGGCCAGGCTGGCCGGGCTCGTCGAGCTGCACGGCGGCACCGTACGGCCCGGCTGGCGGCTCCAGGCCTGGGACCGCGACGACAGCGCCGTCCAGCGTGGCTGGGTGGCCCTCTTCGACGCCTGGTCGCTCGTGCACCCGGCCCCCGAGGACGTCGAGGCCTCCACGGTCGCCGAGGTCGTCGAAGCCGTCCCCCAGGTGCTCTCCCTGCTCCAGCTCTCGGCCGGACCCGTGCTCGTACCGGCCCTGCTCGATCTGCTGCGGCAGCGCGTCGCCGAACTCCACGAGGAGCGCTGCGAGGTCCCCTACGGGCCACAGCCCGCGCCCGCCGAGCGCACGGCCCCCGAGCCGCCGGACGAGACCCTCCTGCCCCCGCTGCTCGACTGGGCCCTCGAAGGACTGGCCGCCGTCGGCGCGCTGACCCTGGGGGAGGGCCAGGCCACCCTCACCCCGCTCGGCAACTGGGCGGTCTGGGTCAAGCTGGAGCAGATCTGCGTCGCCGCCCAGAGCCCCGCGGGCAATATCGAACAGTCCGCCCAGCACATGCTGCGCGGCTGTGCCGGACTCACCCCGGGACCGGCCCGCGCCGAGTACCGCGCCTGGCTCGCCGCCCGGACCGTCGGCAGCGCCGTCACCGAACTGCTCACCGTCGCCCGTGGCGAGGACGCGCTCCTGCGCGGGCTGGCCTTCGAGGCGCTGCGCGTCGTCGGCGCCCCGGCCGAGGCGGGCGTACGGGCGGCGGCCGGCGAGTCCTCGCTGCGCCCCTACGCCCTGCTCTGGCTGGCGGAGTACGAGGGCGCCGACCCGGACGACGCGGCCGATGTCCTCACCCGCGAGGAGTCGACGTGGCTCTGGGTGGACACCGCGGCGGCCGTCGCCGACCACGGGGAGAGCGATCTGCTGGTCCGCCATCTCGACTCGGCCGTGCAGGGCAATGTGCCCGCCCTGCTGGACGAGGTCCGGGCCGTCGGCCATCCCCGTACCGTCCAGGTCCTGGTCGCCCTGGCCGCGGCACACCCCGATCCGGCCCTCGCCAAGGCCGTGCGCCGGGCCGCCTTCCAGGTGCACACCGGAGGCTCCTGACCCGTACGCCCGTACCGCCGTCCGCCCGGGGTGGTGGACGGTGGACGGCGGTACGGACCCGGCGGGGCCCCGCGCGCGAAGCCGCCGTCCCGCGCGGGCCCGCTGCCGAACGGGGGATGTGCCCGGCCCTGTCCGCCGTGTCGCGGCGGCTCCGGGTGCCGTCCGCGTGGTCCCTTATTACGCTCACGCCTGACCGAGGCGCACGCCGGGTCGAGACCGGTGGCACAGAAGAGCGAACAGGGACCGGGGGAACAGTGACCGTTCCGTCCACGACCGCGGCGCCGACCGTCCCGCCGCCCGCCCCGCACACCACGCCCGCCCCACCCGCCGCGACCCCCTCGCCCACACCCGGGAGCGACGGCACCGGGGACGGAGACGGGACCGGGGACGGAGACGGGACCGGGGGCGCCGTGGCCCGTACCACCGCCCGGCACCGGCGCGCACGGCGCGCCGCCCGGCTCGCGCTCGCCGTCTTCCCGGCCCTGTTCGCGCTCCCCCTGGTGACCGCCGCCCATCACTCCCGGCACGCCCCCTTCGGCGACCAGCTCACCGTCCACACCCCGCCTGCCCCCGCCCCGCCCGCCGCCCAGGACCCCGTACTGCGCACCGCGGGCCCGCGCGTCGAGGCACACGATCCGCGCTCCGGCGCACTGCGCTGGGTCCATGAGCGCTCCGGCCGCCGCCCGCTCGCGCTCGCCGCGGCGCCCGGCCACGCCTTCGCCCTCTGGAGCGACGGTCTGGTCACCGACACCGAGAGCGCCACCGGCCACGCCGTGCGCTGGCACCGCGCGCTCCCCGGGCTCGCCGACTGGCTGGCCGCCGCCCCCGGCCGGGGCACCGGAGTGCTCCAACTCCTCGACCCCGGGGCCCGGATGCTCGCCGTCGTCACCCCGCGCCGGATCACCGCGTACCGCACCGCCGACGGCGATCTGCGCTGGGTGCTGCCCGCCGTACGCGGCTGTGCCTTCGACCCGGCGCGCTCGGTCCGTACGGGCGGGGTCCTGCTCGTCGCCCAGCCCTGCGAGGGGAACTCCGCCTGGACGGCGGAGCTGAAGGCCGTGGACGGACTCGGCAGGATCGTGCCCGACCGCACCCCGCTCGGCAACGATCTCCCGGGCCACCGGCCGGCCGAGGGTACCGGCCCCCGGCAGCGGAAAGCATTCGCGCAGCCCGGTTAGACTGGGCCGCATGGCATTTCTCCTTGTGCATTAGCCGGCGTCGAAGACTCGCCTCCGCCTGCCCTCTTCCGCCGTCCATACCGCCCTGGAGTCTTTCCGTGATCACCGCAACCGGCGTAGAGCTGCGCGCCGGAGCCCGTGTCCTCATCGAGTCCGCCTCGTTCCGTATCGCCAGGGGGGACCGCATCGGTCTCGTCGGCCGCAACGGAGCCGGCAAGACCACCCTCACCAAGTGCCTCGCGGGTGAGGGCATCCCCGCCTCCGGCACCATCACCCGCTCCGGGGAAGTCGGTTATCTGCCGCAGGACCCCCGCACCGGCGATCTCGACGTCCTCGCCCGCGACCGAGTCCTCTCCGCCCGCGACCTCGACTCCGTGCTGAGGAAGATGCGCGAGAACGAGGAGCGGATGGCGAACGGCAAGGGCGCCACCCGCGAGAAGGCGATGAAGAGGTACGAGCGCCTGGAGACGGAGTTCCTCACCAAGGGCGGATACGCCGCCGAGGCCGAGGCCGCCACCATCGCCGCCGCGCTCGGGCTGCCCGACCGGGTGCTCGGCCAGCCCCTGCACACCCTCTCCGGCGGTCAGCGCCGCCGGGTGGAGCTGGCGCGGATCCTCTTCTCGGACGCCGACACCCTGCTGCTCGACGAGCCCACGAACCACCTCGACGCGGACTCGATCGTCTGGCTGCGCGACTACCTCAAGACCTACCGGGGCGGCTTCATCGTGATCTCCCACGATGTCGAGCTGGTCGAGACCGTGGTGAACAAGGTCTTCTATCTGGACGCCAACCGCGCCCAGATCGATGTGTACAACATGGGCTGGAAGCTCTACCAGCAGCAGCGCGAGGCCGACGAGAAGCGCCGTAAGCGCGAGCGCGCCAACGCGGAGAAGAAGGCCGCCGCCCTCAACTCGCAGGCCGACAAGATGCGTGCCAAGGCGACCAAGACCGTGGCCGCGCAGAACATGGCCCGCAGGGCCGAGCGGCTGCTGTCCGGCCTTGAGGAGGTGCGCCAGTCCGACAAGGTCGCCAAGCTGCGCTTCCCCGAACCCGCCCCCTGCGGCAAGACCCCGCTGACGGCCGAGGGACTCTCGAAGTCGTACGGCTCCCTGGAGATCTTCACCGATGTGGATCTCGCCATCGACAAGGGCTCCAGGGTCGTCATCCTCGGTCTCAACGGAGCGGGCAAGACCACCCTGCTCCGGCTGCTGGCCGGGGTGGAGAAGCCGGACACCGGACAGGTGACCCCGGGCCACGGTCTCAAGCTGGGCTACTACGCCCAGGAGCACGAGACGCTCGACCCGGAGCGCTCGGTCCTGGAGAACATGCGCTCGTCGGCGCCCGATCTCGATCTGGTCGAGGTCCGCAAGACGCTGGGTTCCTTCCTCTTCTCCGGTGACGATGTCGACAAGCCCGCCGGTGTGCTCTCCGGCGGTGAGAAGACCCGGCTCGCGCTCGCCACCCTGGTCGTCTCCTCGGCCAATGTGCTGCTGCTCGACGAACCGACGAACAACCTGGACCCGGCCAGCCGCGAGGAGATCCTCGGCGCGCTGCGTACGTACAAGGGCGCGGTCATCCTCGTCACCCACGACGAGGGCGCCGTCCACGCGCTGGAGCCGGAGCGGATCATCCTGCTGCCCGACGGGGTCGAGGACCTCTGGGGCGCGGACTACGCGGATCTGGTCGCGCTCGCCTGACGGCCTGGCGGCGGTCCGCCGGGTTGACCGCCGGAGTGGCCTGCCCGGCGACCGCCCGTCGGCCCGCCGTGCGGACAACCGCCGGCCCGGCGTATGGCCGCCGCGTATGGCTGCCCGTGCGCGACGGTCGCGTGTGGCCGCCCGCGCGCGGCCGTCGTGCGACGGCCGGGTGGTCCCCTCCGTGGCCGCCGGATGATCTGCCGTACCGACCGCCGGGTGGCCCGTGGGGTGCCCGGCGAGTGATCCATGGGCGGTCCGCGGACCGGTGCGCAGGGCGCCCGCGGCCGTGTTCCAGGGGCGGTCCCGCCCCGGTCCCGCCCCGGTCCCGACCGTGATCCACTCCGTATGGATCATTCGGCTCAGCGGTGATCCATCATCTGAGTGAGTGCGTCTCGTACTGTCGGCGTGCCGCGCGACGGAGAGTGCTGTTGGACACATTATCCGCGCCACTCTTGCCGGTACGCCGCTGACCTGGCACTTCGACCGGTATCCCGACTCTTGTCCCCTACAGCCATGACCGGAATCGGGGAATCCGGTCGCGCTGGAAGCTTGAACTCTGCCAAAGCTTGTCGTACGGACCTTGCCGAATGGGTGGCCAGGAGGCCCGTAAGGGGTGATCATGAGAAGTCCAGAGCGCACTTCCCATGAGGAGGCACGGGTGGCCGAGACTCTGAAGAAGGGCAGCCGGGTAACCGGCGCCGCGCGCGACAAGCTCGCGGCAGACCTGAAGAAAAAGTACGACAACGGTGCGAGCATCCGGGCGCTGGCCGAGGAAACGGGCCGTTCCTACGGATTCGTTCACCGGATGCTCAGCGAGTCCGGAGTCACGCTGCGGGGACGTGGCGGAGCGACGAGAGGCAAGAAGGCCGCTTCGGCCTGACGCCCGCGTGCGCTCCTCATGGTCACCGGTTCGGACGGTGGCCACCCGGGTCGATCACGCGATCGCCCAGGTGGTTACTGTGCAGTCACTTGGCTCGATGCCCTGACTGCCCGGACCGGAGGCGCGGTATGACTTCGCTCGAATCAGTACACGAAACAGTGCTCGACAAGGACGGCGTACGGCTCACCGTCGAGGACGCGATCGCCACGGTGACCCTGACCAACCCGGCCAAGCGCAACGCCCAGTCTCCCGCTCTGTGGCGGGCGTTGAGGGAAGCCGGCAGGTCGCTGCCGGGCAGTGTGCGGGTCGTGGTGCTGCGTGGTGAGGGCAAGTCCTTCTCCGCGGGGCTCGACCGGCAGGCGTTCACCCCCGAGGGGTTCGACGGGGAGCCGTCCTTCCTGGATCTCGCGCGGGGTTCCGACGCGGACCTCGACGCGGCCATCGCCGAGTACCAGGACGGCTTCGTCTGGCTGCGCCGCAACGACATCGTGTCGGTCGCGGCCGTCCAGGGGCATGCCGTCGGCGCCGGTTTCCAGCTCGCCCTCGCCTGCGATCTCCGGGTCGTGGCGTCGGACGCGCAGTTCGCCATGCGCGAGACGAGTCTGGGGCTGGTCCCGGATCTCACCGGCACCCATCCGCTGGTGGGACTCGTGGGCTATGCCCGTGCGCTGGAGATCTGCGCCACGGGCCGCTTCGTCCAGGCCGACGAGGCCGAACGTACCGGGCTCGCCAATCTCGTGGTGCCCGTCGACGAACTCGATGCGGCCGTCCAGGATCTGGCGGGCGCGCTGCTGGCCGCGCCGAGGGACGCGGTGATCGAGACCAAGGCGCTGCTCCGGGGCGCGGCCGGCCGCTCCTTCGAGGACCAGCGCGCGGCCGAGCGCGCGGCGCAGGCCCGGCGGCTGCGCGATCTGGCGGGGCTCGCGGACTGACGCGGCCGGTACGCCGGTACGCCGGTGTGCCCGAGCGGACTCACGGCCGCGATCCGTCCCATGATCGCGGCCGGTCTGACGCGCGGTCGGTCTCACAGCTGCGGTGTCGCGGTGAGTGCCACCGCGGCCTCGCCCGTGTACATCAGGAAGGTCAGCGTCTCCTGGAAGTAGAGCCGTACGCTCGTGTCGTCGTGGGACAGATAGCCGATGGACACGTCCTGACCGAGACGCAGCTCGAAGTCGCCGCCCCGCGTGGACAGCAGGAAGGCACCGTCGATGGCGGGCGCCCAGACGATCCCGCCGTCCAGCACCCGGTCGATGTGCCGGTGGATCGGATAGCCGTGGTCGGACGTCTCGTTCACGGCGGTGTACGCGCCGGCGCTGAGGGCGAGGGTGTACGGACCGCCGACGCCCGCCAGCCGGAGCGTGGACACGGCCTGGCTGATGGCGTCCGGATAGTCGCGCACCTCGGCGGGGAGGGTCAGCTCCGGATTGGACGTGCTCTGCCGGATACCCGCGATGCCCGCCGCCCCGTACCCCTCGAAGACCGCGCGGTCCTCGGCGAACGCTATCTTCCGGGCCGCGTCCTTCACCGGCTGCCAGTCCGCGTCCTTCGCGCCGCGCTCGACATCGTCCACCTGCCGGCGGTCGACCGTGAACGGCACCCGTAGCTCGACGAGCGGCCGTGACGCGCGTCGGTGGGCGACGACCCCGTCGGCGGGCGGATCGACGGGGTCGAGATGGCCGGTACCGATCGCCGCCGTCGTGACTCCGAGGGACTCGGGCACATCGACGATCCGGCGGGCGGCCACATGGCGCTCGAAGGTGCGGCGCGCCTCCTCCTCCAGGTCCGCCCACGCGGCATCGGAGATGGGCGCCAGTTCACGGTGCAGGTTCTTCATCGGGGATGCTCCTCTTCAGGTCGCCGATCCCGAGCGAGCCGTCGGTCCTCGGTGCGCTGCCGACCAGGGTTTCCCCGGCCTCCTCCGCCTCCTCCGTCTCCGTCCCCGCTCCGGGCGGGTCCGGCGGATCGTCGAGGAAGTCGGCGCTGGGCGCGAAGAACAGCGTGCCGGTCACGGCGGTGGAGAAGTCCAGGATCCGGTCGTGGGTGGCCGGCGGACTGCCGAGAAACATGTTCTCCAGCATCTGCTCGGTGACATCGGGGGTACGGGCGTAACCGATGAAGTACGTGCCGAACTCACCGCGCCCCACGCTGCCGAAGGGCATGTTGTCGCGGAGGATCTTCCGCTCGGTGCCGTCGGGGTCCGTGATCGTGTTCAGCGCGACATGCGAGTCGGCCGGTTTGACGTCGTCGGCCATCTCGATGTCGGAGAGTTTCGACCGGCCCATCGCCCGCTCCTGCTCCTCGACGGGCAGGGCGTTCCAGGCGTCCAGATCGTGCAGATATTTCTGCACGATCACATAGCTTCCGCCGCTGAACCCGGCGTCCTCGTCGCCGATCAGCACCGCGGCCCGCGCCACGGGACCGACGGGATTCTCCGTCCCGTCGACAAAGCCGAGCAGGTCGCGTACGTCGAAGTACTTGAAACCATGGACCTCGTCGCGGACCGTCACGGCGCCGCGCAGCCGCTCCATGATCTGGGCGGCCAGACCGAAACAGAGATCGAGCCGCGCCGCCCGGACATGGAAGAGCAGATCGCCGGGGGTGGACACCGCGCGGTGTCCCGTCGGTCCGACGAGTTCACGGAAGGGATGCAGCCCGGCCGGGCGCGGTCCGCCGAACAGCCGGTCCCAGACCTGTGAGCCGATACCGGTGACCACGCTCAACTGCCCGTCGGGCGCCCGGAAACCGACCGCGCGCTGGAGCCCCGCCAGATCGGGCAGCAGTTCCCGCACGACCGGCTCGCCGCCCGGGTCCACCGTCACCACCAGGAAGATGGCCGCACCCGTCAGAGGGCTCAGCACCGGCTGCGGGATCACCTCCGGGACGGGACCGGCCATGGCCGCCTGCCTCCTCCGCCGCTCGTCGTGGGCCGCCGCGCCGACCGGTACCCCGGTCTGACCTGCACCATTGTCCTGGGCGGGGAGCGGCACCGCATCCCGTGGCCGGGCCGCCCCGCGCGGCCCGGGGCGGCCGGGGCCCGGCTACGGGCGGGGCCCGGCCACGGGCGGGGCGGAGATCTCAGGGCGTCACATTCACCGCCGTGATCAGCACCCCCACCGAGGGACCGCCCGGCACGCGCGCCGCGACCCTCTTCCGTACCACCCGTGCCACCTCCAGCGGGCGGTGCCCCGCCGCCGTCGCCAGCTCGATCCGGACATGCCCGGGAGAGCCGGTCACCGCGTTGCCCAGCGTCCGGGTCAGACAGGCGACACCGGGCACCGAGGCGGCCGTCAGCGCGGGTTCACCCTCCGGGGTGGCGGCCCATAGCTCGAACGGCCCTGCCGGCCCGGCCGGTTGCACAGGCCCCGCCGCCCCCGCCGCTTCTGCCGAGGGCTCCGCCGCCGGGTCCAGCAGGGCCGTCACCCGCAGATCGATCTCCGCGATCCGCAGTCCCAGCCGCTTGGTCGCGCAGGCGAACAGCACCGCGCGCAGCCGGTCGGCCACGACGGGCAGGGGGGCGTCCGTCATATCCGTGAACCGCTCGCCGAACTCCGCCTCGATACGGAGCTGTCCGGGCGGCAGCGCGCTGGGCGGCGGCGGTACGAGGGACTTCTCCACCGTGCCCGGATCCGCGGGGGAGAGCCGCACCGCGCCCAGCACGGTGCCCGGCACCGCGGCCGCCGCCCCCCGGAGTTCCGCCGCCGCCGCGCGTTCCGCCAGCCATGTCCCGTCGGCGGCGCCGCCCAGCGGAAGCAGTCTGCCCAGGTCGAGCCGCCGGCGTACCGCGGCCGTCCAACTGTCGGAGTCGTGCGCAGTCGTCATTCCACCAGCCTGCCGCATCCGTGGCGCGGTACGGGGAAAGCGGACCTAGTCTGAGGAACGGAGTCTCCCGCCGCCCGGAAAGGATGAATGGCGATGTCGGACAGCACACCCCGCAACCAGTCAGCGCCTTTTGCCACGGAACCCTCGGGCGACGACGGGAGGAAGCCGTCCGTCACCAAGCGCGGTGGAGGCCCTCCCGCCACACGTGGACGTACCACCATCGCCGACGGTGTGGTGGAGAAGATCGCCGGGCTCGCGGCCCGCGACGTACTGGGCGTGTACGCCCTGGGCAGCGGTATGTCCCGTACCTTCGGCGCGGTGCGCGAGCGGGTCCCCGGCACCACCAGATCCGTCAGCCGGGGGGTGAAGGCCGAGGTGGGAGAGGTCCAGACGGCGCTCGATCTGGAGATCGTCGTCGACTACGGCGTCTCGATCACCCAAGTGGCCGCCGCCGTGCGGGAGAACGTCATCGCCGCGGTCGAGCGGATGACGGGCCTGGAAGTGGTCGAGGTCAATATCGCGGTCAGTGACGTCAAGCTGCCCGACGAGGAAGATGACGAGGACCAGGACGCGCGGGTCCAGTAGGCCGTGACCGGCGTGACGGCCGTGACCGGCGGAGCGACCGGCCCGGGGGCGGAAGAGCAGCGGAAGAGGAGCGCACGATGAGCATGGCGATGGTCGGCCTGTTGGCCGGTATGGCGCTCGGTTTCGCCGGATACTTCGGCGGCTTCGGTGCCTTTGTGCTGGTGGCCGCGTTGGGGGCGATCGGCTTTGTGGCAGGGCGGTTCGCCGACGGCGATCTCGAACCCGGCGACTTCTTCCGTAACCGCGACCGCGACGACCGGCGGCGGTGATCCCGCGTGGCCGGTGACGGGGTGGTGGCGGCCGCCGAGCGCGGGGCGACCACGATCGCCGACCGGGTCGTCGCGAAGATCGCCGCGCAGGCGGCGCGCGAGGCGCTCCAGGGCGTACCGGACGGCGGCTCCGCGCCGCACGCCACGGTCACGGTGCGCCGTGACATCGCGCAGGTACGGGTCGGGGTCGAGCTGGACTACCCCTCCGACATCGGTACGCAGTGCGGCGCGGTACGGCTCAGGGTCGCCCAGCGGGTCAGGGCCCTGGCGGGTCTGGAGGTACCCGAGGTGGTGGTGAGCGTCGAGCGGCTGCACTCCGTTCAGTCGCGTCTGACGGCACAGGGGAGGGTCCGGTGAGCGATCCGGCGAAGGGCCCGGCGAACGGTCCGGCCGAGGATCCGTCGGAAGAGCGGGCGGGCGGGCCTGCGGGCGGTCCGGCGGCCGGGGGAGCCGGGAAGGATCCGGCACAGGGCGACGGACCGGGCGGTCCGGCCGCTCTCGATCTGTCGGCCTCCGCCACCCGCTACGAGCCGCGGCCTACGCTCACCGGCGAGGCGTACCACAGGGCCGGGCGCTTCTGGTCCGCCCGCCGTTTCCCCGCGGCGCTGACCGCCCTGGTCGTCCTGGGCGCCGCCGGTCTCCTGCTGTACGACATCGCGGCGGTACGGGCCGGCCAGCGGGCGATGGACTGGCGCCGCAGGCTCGCCGACGAACTCGCCCGGCGGCCCCTGGACGACACCTGGATGCTGGTCGCCGCGTGTGTCGCGATGGCGCTCGGGCTGTGGCTGATCGCGCTCGCCCTCACACCGGGGCTGCGGCGGGTGCTGCCGATGCGACGGGACGTCGCGGACGTACGCGCCGGGCTCGACCGGGACGCTGCCGCGCTGGTACTGCGCGACCGGGCCATGGAGGTCTCCGGGGTGCGGTCCGCGCGGGTACGGGTCGGCCGCTCCAGGGTGCGGGCGCGTGCCCTCTCCCACTTCCGTGAAATCGACTCCGTACGGGCCGATCTGGACGAGGTACTGGCCACCGGCATCGGCGAACTCGGTCTCGCGAGGCCGCCCTCGCTGACGGTCCGGGTCCGCAGGCCGGTGAAGAAGGGGTGACGGGATGATCCGGGTGGTCAACCGTGTGCTGCTGGCGCTGATCGGCCTGGCGCTGCTGTGCGCGGGTGGTCTGGTGCTCGCCCGGGGACTGGGGTGGGCGGTACCGTCCTGGTGGCCGTACAGCGGGCCGCACGACGTCCTGCTCAGCCGCGCCGACCGGGAGCGCTACCGCACCGACGGCTGGTGGTGGCCGGCCGTCATCGCCGGTCTCGCGGTCGTGGTGGTCCTGGCGCTCTGGTGGCTGCTGTCCCAGCTGCGGCGGTCCCGGCCGGCGGAGGTGCTGGTCGACAGCGGCGACGGACAGGGCGCGCTGCTGCGCGGGCGCGCGCTGGAGAGCGTGCTGGAGGACGACGCGGAGTCCCTCGACGGTGTGGCGCGCGCCAAGGTACGCCTCATGGGCCGCCGTTCGGGCCCGTCGGCCCGGATCCGGCTGCTCCTGGAACCCCACGCGTCGCCGCGCCGGTCGGTGAACCGGCTCACGGACGAGGCACTGACCCATGCCCGTGACTCGACGGGCCTGGCCGCGCTCCCGGCGGAGGTCCGCCTTCGCGCGGCCCGGCACGGCGCGGAACGCGTCACCTGATCCGGGACCGTACGGCCGGGGCCACCCGCCCCGGCCGTACCGGGCCTCGCCGTACCCCGCCTGGGCGTACCGAGCCTCGCGGTCAGAAGCCGTGGCGGGTGCCGCCGTCCACCGGGAGCATGATGCCCGTCAGATACGACGCCGCCGGCGAGAGCAGGAACGCGGCCGTTCTGCCGAACTCCTCCGGCTTTCCGTACCGCCGCAGCGGTATACGGGACTCCTGCGCCGCCCGTGCCGCCGCCGCGTCGCCCGACAGCGCGTCCAGCTCGCGCATCCGGTCCGTGTCGATACGCGACGGCAGCAGGCCCAGCACCCTGATCCCGCGCGGGCCGAGTTCGTACGCCAGGGACTTCGCGTAACCGGCCAGCCCGGGGCGCAGACCGTTCGAGATCGCCAGACCCGGGATCGGCTCATGGACCGAGGCCGACAGGACGAAGCCGATGACTCCTCCCTCGCCCAGCTCCGCCGCCGCCGCGCGCGCCAGCCGTACCGCTCCCAGGAAGACCGACTCGAACGACGCCCGCCACTGTTCGTCCGAATTGGCCGTGGGGTATCCCGGCGGCGGGCCGCCGACACTGATCAGGATGCCGTCGAAGCCCCCGAACTCGGCGCGCGCCGTCCGTATCAGACGCTCCGCCAGGGCCGGGTCCGCGTTGTCCCCGGCAACCCCGTGCGCGCCGGGGCCGATCGCCGCCGCGGCCTCGCTCACACTCCTCTCGTCCCGCCCGGAGACGACGACCTTCGCGCCGTCCGCCACCAGCGCCTCCGCGGTCGCCCGGCCGAGCCCCCGTGACGCGCCCGTCACGACATAGACACGGTCCTTCAGTCCAAGATCCATGGCCCTATCCTGCCGTGTGCTCCCCGGCGAGCGTCAGAGCGGTCACCACCAGACCGATATGGCTGAACGCCTGCGGGAAGTTGCCGAGCTGCCGCCGTGCCACCGGGTCGTACTCCTCCGAGAGCAGCCCGACATCGTTGCGGAGCGCGAGCAGCCGCTCGAACAGCTCCTTCGCCTCCTCCGTACGCCCCGTCAGATGCAGCGCGTCGGCCAGCCAGAACGAGCAGACCAGGAACGTCCCCTCCGTGCCCGGCAGTCCGTCCACGCCCGGCCCCGTCACGCTGTAGCGGCGCAGCAGACCGTCCTGGCCCAGCTCCGCCCGTACGGCGTCGACCGTGCCGATCACCCGCGGATCGTCCGGCGGCAGAAACCCGACCCGGGGGATGAGCAGTGTCGCCGCGTCCAGTTCGGCGGAGCCGTACGACTGCGTGAAGGTGTTCCGCTCCGGGTCGTACCCCCGCTCGCACACCTCCCGGTGCACCTCGTCCCGCATCGCCCGCCACCGGTCCGCCTTCCCGGCGAAGCGCGGATTGCGCTCCAGCGTCCGTACGGCCCGGTCGGCGGCGACCCATGCCATCACCTTGGAGTGCACGAAGTGCCGGCGCGGTCCCCGTACCTCCCACAGCCCCTCGTCCGGTTCGCGCCACTTCGACTCCAGGAAGCCGAGCAGCGTCAGTTCCAGACTCCAGGCATGCGGTTTCGGCGGCAGACCCGAGGTCCGTGACACATGGAACGAGTCGATGACCTCCCCGTACACATCGAGCTGGAGCTGGTCGACCGCGCTGTTGCCCGTACGGACCGGGGAGGAGCCCGCGTAACCGCTCAGCCAGGGCAACTCGCTCTCCGGCAGCCGCCGCTCACCGGCCAGGCCGTACATGATCTGGAGATCGGCCGGATCACCCGCCACCGCGCGCAGCAGCCAGTCCCGCCAGGCCGCCGCCTCCTCCAGATAGCCGACCGACAGCAGCGCCCCCAGCACGAGTGTCGAGTCCCGCAGCCAGCAGTAGCGGTAGTCCCAGTTGCGTACGCCGCCCAGCTCCTCCGGCAGGGAGGTGGTCGGCGCGGCGACGATGCCGCCCGTCGGGCCGTACGTCAGCGCCTTGAGCGTGATGAGCGAGCGCATGACGGCGGCGCGGTTCGGGCCCTCGTACCGGCAGCGCGCCGACCAGACGGCCCAGTCCTCCAGACACTGCGCCAGCGCCTCGAACGGATCGGCGAGCGGCGGGCGCTCCTCGTGCGAGGGGTGCCAGGTGAGGACGAACGCCACACGCTCGCCCGCGGCGACGGTGAACGACGAGCGGGTGCTGTAGTGCTGGCCCCAGGTCCTGACCTCGGGTTCGCTGCGCAGCCAGACGGAGTCGGGACCCGCGACCGCGAGCCGGTGCCCCTCCTCGCGCCGCATCCAGGGCACGACGGAACCGAAGTCGAAGCGCAGCCGGAGCGTGCCGCTCATCTCCACCGAGCCGCTGACGCCCTCGATGATCCGCACGATGTCGGGGGCCACCTCGCGCTGCGGCATGAAGTCGATGACCTTGACCGTGCCGGTGGGGGTCTCCCACACGGATTCGAGCACCAGCGTCTCACCCAGATAGCCACGCCGTGTGCAGTCGCCCGCGTCCACGGGGGCGATCCGCCAGTGGCCGTTCTCCTGGTCGCCGAGCAGCGCGGCGAAGCAGGCCGCCGAGTCGAAGCGAGGAAGGCACAGCCAGTCGATGGAGCCGTTCCTGCCGACCAGGGCGGCGGTCTGGAGATCGCCGATGAGTGCGTAGTCCTCGATGCGTTGGGTCACGCAAAGGGCTGTTCCCGGCGCGCGGAACGGCTAAGCAGGCGCGGCGGGGAGGCGGGCGGGGGTTCCCGCCCGGGTCCTCGGACGGTCAGGCCGTGGCGGGCGCGCGCTCCGGCTCGGACTCGGGCGCGGCCCGCCCGGCCGCCGCCGCACGGTCGCGCAGCTCACGGCGGACGAGGATCACCCAGCCGACGGGCACGGCGGCGGCGAACAGCCACCACTGGACCGCGTACGCCATATGAGGCCCGATCGAGCTGTCGTCGGGGGTCGGGATCTGCTCGGGAGAGCCACCGGCCGGCACGGGAGCGGTCTGCTCGACATAGCCGCCGAGGACGGTGCGTCCGATGGCCTTCTGCTGCCGCTCGCTGTTGATCAGCATGACCTGGCGGGGAGGCAGGTCCTGTACGTCCCTGATCCCGGTGGCCGCCGCCGTCTCGTCGGCCTTCAGCCGGCCGGTGACGGTGACCTCGCCCTTCGGCGCGGCGGGGATGTCGGGGAAGGCCCGCTGGTCGCCGGTGGACGGGATCCACCCCCGGTTGACGACCACGGCCCGGCCGTCGCTGAGGATGAGCGGGGTGAGGACGTGATAGCCGACCTGGTCGTCGGCGGAGGTCCTGCGGCGTACGACGACCTCGTCCGCGGTGTCGAATCTGCCGGTGGCGGTGACCGTGCGCCAGTAGTCCGCGCGCGGGACGGTGTGTCCGGGGGAGGTCAGCTCCTCGACCGGGACGGGCTTCGCCTTGAGGTTGTCCGAGATCAGGGTGTTCTGGGCGACCCGGTGCTCATGCCGGTGGAGCTGCCAGAAACCCAGCTCGATCATCGCGGGGATGAGGGCGAGAGCGAGCAGGGTGAGGATCACCCACTGCCGGGACAACAGGAAGCGGTACACACCATCGACCGTACCCGGCGGCCGGTGGCCGCCGGACGGCGGGTGGGTTCTGGACGATGGGGGGTGTTCCGGACAGGCCGCGCGGGCCAGGGCCCGGAGCGGCGGCGGGCGTGGCGGACGGAAGGCGGGTGTGCCCTTCCTCCACTCGGCCTCTACTCGGCGCCGGGCGCGGAGGCAGGCGCGGGGGCGGTGGCGGGGACGGGCTCGGTGGCGGGCGCGGGGATGGAACCACGCGCCGGTGCCACGTCCCGGAGGAGCTGGGTGAAGGCCGCCTCGTCGATCACCGGCGTGCCGTACGACGCCGCCTTGACCGTCTTGGACGTCGAGGACCCGGGGTCATTGGTCACCAGCAGACTCGTCAGCCGGGACACACTGGACGCCACATGCAGCCCCGCCTCCACGGCCCGGTCCTCCAGCAGCTCGCGGTCGACCGAGGTGTCGCCCGAGAACGCCACCCGCATCCCCTGCATCAGCGCCCCGCCCGGCTCGTACCGCCCGGGGTTCGGATACGGGCAGGCGGGCCGCTTGCGGGAGGGCCGCCAGCTCGTCTGCCGATAGGTGGGCTGATAGCCGACCCGGGGCCGCGCCGGGGCGTCCGACCACTCGGTGAGCGGCAGGCACTCCAGCAGCGGCAGCCGCACGCCCCCGCGCGCGGCGGCGTGCAGACTCGGACGGAACGCCTCGGCCAGCACGCGCGCGTCGTCGAGCGCGTGGTGCGCGCGCTGCTGTACGACACCGAAGTGCGCGGCGAGCGACTCCAGTTTGTGGTTGGGCAGGGGCAGTCCGAGCTCCTTGGAGAGCGCGATGGTGCACAGCCGCTGCCGGGTGGGCGCGGTCCGCGCCGCGCGCGCGTACTCCCGGGCGATCATCGACCAGTCGAAGATCGCGTTGTGCGCCACGAGCACCCGGCCGTCGAGCCGCTCGGCCAGCTCACCGGCGACCTCGGGGAAGAGCGGGGCGTCGGCGAGCACATCGGTCGTCAGACCATGGATCCACACGGGCCCCGGGTCGCGCTCCGGGTTGACCAGTGTGTACCAGTGGTCCTCGACATCGCCCCGCGCGTCCAGACGGTAGACGGCAGCGGACACTATCCGGTCGTCGCGTGCGAGTCCGGTGGTCTCCACGTCGACGACCGCGTACCCCTCGGGGTAGGCGGCCGGCCACATCGCTGAAGTCGTATGGTCGTCGAGCATGGTCACAGAGAATACGGGCCGGGACTGACAGAGCTGACGCCTGGTCGGCCGGTACCACACCCTCACCCACCCCTCGCCGCCCGACGGCCCGGCGTACCGTCAAGGATGCTTATGGGTACGGCGCCTGTAGGAGCACCGGGCGCACGGGACGACGCCGGGCCGGACAGGACCTATTCCGCCCGGACGATCCGGCCGGGCGGGAAGAGGTCTTCCCCGGTGACCGGGGTGTCGTTCCCGATGAGGTTGACGGTGAGCCCTTCCAGATCGGCGAGCGTGCTCAGGTCGAGTGGAATTCCCGACTGAGCGCATGAGTCCAGGGAGATGGCGGTGAGGGCGGGTAAATCGCGAACCGGGCCGAGCCCGAGCGGCAATTCGCACTGCCGTAAGTAAAGCTGCCGGAGTCCGGTGAGATGGCTGATATCCGCCAGGTCGAGTGGACTCTGGTGCAGCAGGCTCAGTGTGGTCAGTCCGCTCAACGAGGGAATCCGGGCGAGCTGACGGATCTGTGCGGCGCCGGACAGAGCGAGGCTCTTGAGCTTCGGCCATCGCTCGATACCGTCCAGATTCAGATAACTGGCCTGCCGGTAGAGGTAGAGGTCGGTGAGCTGCGGGCCCATGGGCAGTTCCCCCACGCTCTCCATGAGCAAGGGGTAGGAGAACAGGACGCGCTGGAGTTCGGGCATCTCGCCCAGCGGCTCCAGCGAGATGTCGTGGTGCACGTCGTACAGATGCAGTTCCGTGAGCCCGCATGTCACCAGGGCGGTCAGGTCCCGTACCGCGGAACAGCGGTCGAGAGACAACTCCGAAAATCGCGGAAGGGACGCGAGGACGGAGAGATCGGTGAGCACGTCGTTGTCGCGGAGATAGAGCCAGTCCGGGGCCTTGAGCGCGAGCAGGGGCGTGAGGTCACTGTGATCGCCGTGCACATGCACATTGCGAGCCATGGGGACATGGCGCAGAGCCTGAAGCTGTTCCGAGGTCCGCACATACAGAAAGGAATCCCCTCCCCATTGATGGGCGGACAGCACGGATTCGGCATACGACTGACTGTTGAACGACACCCATGCGCTGGACACCTCGGAAACGACCGACGAGCGTGAATCCTCCCGGAACCGGGAGACCACCTCGAACGCCCCGTCCCCCTCGATCAGCGCCGCCGTCCGTACCACCGCCGCCGCCGTGCGCTCGTCCAGACCCTCCGGACCCGGCAGCAGTTCAAGCACCAGCTCCCCGGCCTTCGCCAAGGCCTCCGCGTCCGCCATCCCGCGCGGCGGGACCAGTTCCGCCGCCCTGGACTCCACCTCTCCCCGTACCGCCGGCTCCAGCTCCGGCGCGTGTTCCAGGCAGGCCGCCGCCAGCAGCACCAGTCGGTGGCTCAGCCTCGGTGCCCGATCCGCGCGGCGCAGCAACTGCCGCAGCAGCCGGCCCCGTTCATCCACCCGCGCGTGGCCCACCGCCATGCGCACCACGTCGTCCCACTGGTCGTCATGCGCGTTCCTGACGAGCACTCCGAAGTCCCGGCTCTCGACCGCCGCCTTCGCGCCCAGATAGTCCTGGAAGGTCCGGTGGACGAAGTTGACCGCGCCCGGGACCGGTTCGCGCAGCAGGCCGCTGCGGATCAGCAGATGGGTGAAGACCTCCTCCGGTCCGCCCGCCACCTGAGGCATCGCGGCGAGCCACTCCCCGAGCATCTCCACGACGTCCCCGCGCGTCGCCTCCGCCTGCCCGTTGCGGATCAGCCAGTACGCCAGCCGTTGCAGCAGTGCCGTCTGCTCGTCCCGGGTCAGGGTCACGCCCTCGACGCCCAGGATCTCCCGTTCCGTGTCCCGCCGTACGAGCAGCATCTCCAGGGCCGCGTCGTACAACTCCTTCCTGGCCCGGGGAAGTTGCATTCGGCGGTCCCGGTTCAGGGCGCACAGCAGCGCGCACATCAGCGGGTTCGTCGCCAGCCGCCCCAGGTCCCGGCGGGTCATCACCGCCTGGAGCAGGGACTTCTCGTACGTGTCGAGCTGGTCCCGTTCGGTGTCGGAGACGCACTCCGCGCGGGCCGCGCCGTGCCAGTGGCCCACGAACGCCTTGATGTCCTCACGGTCCATCGGCAGCAGCGAGTGCGCCTCGAAGCCCTGACCCGACAGCCAGTCCTCCGGTACCGCCGACGGCCGGGTCGTCACCACATAACGCGCTCGGGGGAACGCCGCGACGAGGGACTTCAGCCAGGTCTCGGTACGGGCCCGCAGCCGGGTCGGCACCTCGTCCACGCCATCGACCAGGACCAGCGCGCGGCCCTCCGTGAGCAGGTCCTCCGCCCAGCCGGACGCCGCCGACAGCGGCACCCCCGCCGCCCGCAGGAAGTCCTCCGGCATCGGCAGCGAATCCCAGGTCGTGAAGGCCCGCAGCCGCAGTACGAAGGGCACGCAGCGGTTCCAGTCGGCGAGTTCGGGACGGAAGCTGCGCCGGGCCGCGTTCAGCGCCAGCCACTGCACCAGCGTGCTCTTGCCCGACCCGGCCGGGCCGCGCAGCAGTAATCGGTCCGTGGTCGTCAGCGCCTGCTCGGCGGTGACCGTCGTGGGGCCCGTGTGCGGCAGCCCCGGGTCCCCGAGACCCCCGGGACCTCTGCGCTCCCCGCTCACCGACAGGCTGATGTACGCCGTGTCCAGCGGCCAGTCCCGCCTCGACCGTCCCAGCGTCAGTCCGAACAGCTCCAGCCGCCCATGGGTACGGGCGACATACTCGCCGTACCGCTGCTCGAACGCCAGCGCCGCCGCGTCCCGTCGCGGTCCCACCCGCTCCCGTACGTCCTCGACCAGCTCCCGCGTCCGGCCCGCCTCCCGCCGCTGCTCGACCGCCGCCCGCGCGGCGAACGACGGATGTGCGGTGAGCTGTTCCACCACATGCGCGCAGCACAGACCGAGCAGCTCCTCGTACAGGTCCTCGGCGGGACCGGGATGCGGTGTGCGTAACTCTCCCGCCAGCCGCGCCGGGTCCAGGTCCAGGGCGAACAGCCGCTCGGGCGTCAGCCCACCCGCCGCCGCGAAGGAGGACCGTACGGCCTCGACGGCCGCCAGCCGTTCGTTCTCCGGCAGCCGCGCGTAAGCGTGTGACTGCTTCAGCCTCCCCGCCAGCACCTTCGCCAGCCGGTCCGGTGAGGCCGGTTTCGGCAGGGGGCGTACGGGAGAGGCCACGAGGCCCGCGCCCGGTTTCGGCAGGAGTACGGACTTGGCGACCGCGCCCATGACCGTACCCGCGAGACGCGCCACCACGACTTCCAGGCTCACTGCGGCCGTTCCTCCCCGATGAACACGACGCACACGACGACGAAGCGGGCTGACAGGATCCCACGGCACGGCTCGCATACTTGTCGGTAACAACATCTGGCGCCGCCCCGCGCCCGCCTCTACCGTGCTCGCATGCCGTCGAACCTGCCCGATGCCGTGCTGTGGTCGATACCCGCCTTCGTACTGCTCACCGTGGTCGAGATGGTGAGTTACCGGTTCCATCCCGACGAGGACGCCGCGGGGTACGCGGCCAAGGACGCCGTCACCAGCGTCACCATGGGGCTCGGCAGTCTGGTCTTCGATCTGCTCTGGAAGCTGCCGATCGTCGCGGTCTACACCGCCGTGCACGCCCTGACCCCGCTCCGGGTGCCCGTCCTCTGGTGGACCGTTCCGGTGATGCTGCTCGCGCAGGACTTCTTCTACTACTGGTCCCACCGCGGCCATCACGTCATCCGGATCCTGTGGGCCTGCCATGTGGTCCACCACTCCAGCCGCAGGTTCAATCTGACCACGGCGCTGCGTCAGCCCTGGACCTCGCTCACGGTCTGGCCGTTCTATCTGCCGCTCATCGCGTGCGGTGTGCATCCGGCGGCGCTCGCGTTCTGTTCGTCCGCGAATCTCGTCTACCAGTTCTGGGTGCACACCGAGCGGATCGACAAGCTGCCGCGGCCGTTCGAGTACGTGCTGAACACGCCCTCCCACCACCGGGTGCACCACGCGTCCCAAGGCGGCTATCTGGACCGGAACTTCGGCGGGATCCTGATCGTCTGGGACCGGTTGTTCGGGTCGTTCGTGCCCGAGACCGAGCGGCCCGTCTACGGGCTCACCAAGAACATCGACACCTACAACCCGCTCCGGGTCGCCACCCATGAGTACGCGGCCCTCGCTCGCGATCTGCGGGCCGCGCGCGGCTGGCGTGACCGGGCGGGCCATGTGCTGCGCGGGCCCGGCTGGCAGCCCGTACAGGAGGCCGTGCCGGCCGGGTCCGCCGTGTCCGCCGCGCCCGCGGCCCGCACGGCGGAGCGTACAACGGACGCGGGCCGCCCCGAAGGACGGCCCGCGCACTGATTCCGGCTGGTGGTGCCTACCTGCGCACCGCGTCCAGGGCGTCGGCCAGACCCGCCCCGTAGAAGCCGTTGTAGGCCTTGCCGCCCTCACAGACGGCGTCGACGACGCCGTCGCCGTTGATGTCGTACGCCGTCGGGCAGGCCACGTCGTCGGCCTGCGCCGTCAGGAGCGCCTTGATCGCGTTCGCCGAGGCGTGCGGATGCGTGGACTTCAGCAGCGCCGCGACACCCGCGACATGCGGGGAGGCCATCGACGTACCGGCCATGTAACCCCAGTTGCCGCCCGGCAGCGGGCCGAGGATCAGACCGCTGGTGGCCGGCGGGGCCGGCGTCTGGTAGACGGTGGAGTCGCCGCCCGGGGCCGCGATGTCGATGATGCCGAGACCGTGGTTGGAGAACGAGGACTTCAGGCCCTTGGCGCCGGTGGAGGCGACGGTGACGACGCCCGGCAGCTGGGTCGGGATGTCCAGGCACACCGAGGGGTCGATGACCCGGTCGACGGGGGTGCCGTCGTCCGGGCTGGTCGGGTCGAGGATCTCGTCGGACGAGAGGTCGTAGTTCTCGTTGCCCGCCGCGGCCACATTGACCGTGCCCTTGCTCTCGGCGTACCGCGTGGCGCGGGTGATCGCCTCGACCAGGGCCTTCTGGTCCGGGTCGGTCTTGCAGTTGAAGTACCACGGGTCGGTGTAGTAGCTGTTGTTCGTCACATCGACACCGTGCTCGGCGGCCCAGATGAAGCCGCAGACGACGGCCTCGGTGTAGAAGAGGCCGGCCGGGGTGGAGACCTTGATACCGGACACCTTCACACCCGGCGCGACACCGGTGATGCCCACGCCGTTCTTGGCTCCGGCTATCTCACCCGCGACATGCGTGCCGTGCGGGCTCTCCCCGGCGTTCGGACGCCAGGCGCCGTCCGTCGTGTCGGGCTTGCCCGTCACACAGTTGACCGACGCCGCGCGGTCGAAGTTGGGCGCGATGTCCGGGTGCGTGTCATCGACACCGGTGTCGATGACGGCGACAGTGACGTTCCTGCTGCCGAGGGTCTTCTCATGCGCCTTGTCCGCCTTGATGGCGGGCAGGTCCCACTGCAACGGCTCCAGCGGGTCCTGGGGGAGGGCGGTGCCGCCGCCCTTCGACGCGTTCGCCTTCTTCGCCGCACCGGTCGCGACGGCGACCTCCTCGGCGGTGAGCGCACGCGGCGTACCGACGTCCGTCGTGGACTGCGCGGGCAGCGGCGCGGTGCGGGTGGCACCGGCCGACTCGACGCCCCTGACCTTGCGTACGGCCGTGGCGAAGCCGGGGTTCTGCGAGGTGACGACGATGACACCTATCTGGTCATAGCTGGTGACCACAGTGCCGCCGGCCCGGTCGATCGCCTTCTTGACCGACTTGACGGTGGAGTGTCCACCGCGGGTGTTGACGACGTACGACAGCTTCGGGCCGTCCGTGGCGACCGCGTCGGTGCCGCCGCCTGCCGGTGCGGCCGTAGCCGTCGCGGCGGGCAGGAAACCGAGCGTGACGGTGAGCGCCAGACCTACGGGCAGCGCGAGTGCGCGCTGCCGTCTGGATCCCAGATGAGCCATGGGTTCTCCACATCATCCGTGAGACCGCCCCCGCGCAGGCTGCGCGTGAACGGGTACATGACGAGCGAAGTTATCGCTGATCATCGCTGCTCTTCAATCACTTCTTGAATCATTTCCGGAAGAAAAAGACCGGTGTTGAACCGCTTCGCCATGCCTCCCGTGCCGTTGTCAGGGGGACGAGCACCATCCCGTCCCTGAGAGGTCCCCATGGCCAACCACACCGCACCCGCGTCACGAGGAGATTCCGTGGCTACCGATGCACCGCCGCCCGAGGGCGGTACGGACACCAGCCCAGCCCCGTCCACACCGGACCGGCCCACGACCGTCCAGCCCACGACGGCCCAGTTCGTCGAGGTGCAGGAGAGCGCGGAATTCGGCGAACTGCGCCGTACCTACCGCTCCTTCGCCTTCCCGCTGACCGTCGCCTTCATCGCCTGGTACCTGCTGTACGTCCTGCTGTCCAACTACGCGGGCGGCTTCATGGGCACCAAGGTCTTCGGCAACATCAATGTCGCACTCGTCCTCGGTCTGGCGCAGTTCGCCACCACGTTCCTCATCGCCTGGTACTACGCGCGGCACGCCGCCCGCAAGCTCGACCCGAAGGCGGATGTCATCAAGTCCCGTATGGAGGCGGACGCGTGAGCCACTCGATCCAGCTCGTCGGCCAGTCGGCGCCGCTCCAGCTCGCCGCCGCCTCGGACGCCAGCGAGCACCGGCCGCTGATCATCACACTCTTCGGACTCTTCGTCGTCGCGACCCTGGTCATCACCGTCTGGGCCGGCCGGCAGACCAAGAACGCGTCCGACTTCTACGCGGGCGGACGCCAGTTCTCCGGCTTCCAGAACGGACTCGCCGTCTCCGGCGACTACATGTCCGCCGCGTCCTTCCTCGGGATCGCCGGCGCCATCGCCCTCTTCGGCTACGACGGCTTCCTCTACTCCATCGGCTTCCTGGTCGCCTGGCTGGTGGCACTGCTGCTCGTCGCCGAACCGCTGCGCAACTCCGGCCGGTACACCATGGGTGACGTCCTCGCGTACCGGATGCGCCAGCGCCCGGTCCGTACCGCGGCGGGCACCTCCACCATCGTCGTCTCGATCTTCTACCTCCTCGCGCAGATGGCCGGCGCGGGTGTGCTGGTCTCGCTGCTGCTCGGCATCACCAGTGACGCCGGGAAGATCGCCATCGTCGCGCTGGTCGGTCTGCTGATGATCGTGTACGTCACCATCGGCGGTATGAAGGGCACCACCTGGGTGCAGATGGTCAAGGCCGTGCTCCTCATCGCGGGCACCCTGCTCATCACCTTCCTCATCCTGCTGAAGTTCAACTTCAACCTCTCGGACCTGCTGGGCACGGCGGCGAGCAACAGCGGCAAGGGGACGTCCTTCCTGGAGCCCGGTCTCAAGTACGGGGCCACCGCGACCTCGAAGCTGGACTTCATCTCGCTCGGCATCGCGCTGGTGCTCGGTACGGCGGGACTGCCGCACATCCTGATCCGCTTCTACACCGTGCCCACCGCCAAGGCCGCCCGCAAGTCGGTGATCTGGGCCATCGGCATCATCGGCGCGTTCTATCTGATGACGATCGTGCTCGGCTTCGGCGCCGCCGCGCTGCTCAAGCCCGATGACATCATCGCCTCCAACAAGGCGGGCAACACGGCGGCTCCGCTGGCCGCCCTGGAAATCGGCGGCGGTGCCGGTTCCACCGGAGGAGCGATTCTGCTCGCCGTGATCTCGGCGGTCGCCTTCGCCACGATCCTCGCGGTGGTCGCGGGACTGACGCTCGCGTCCTCGTCGTCCTTCGCGCACGACATCTACGCCAATGTCATCCGCAAGGGCCAGGCGACCGAGAAGGAGGAGGTCCGCGCGGCCCGCTGGGCGACCGTCGCCATCGGCGTCGTCTCCATCGGGCTCGGGGCGCTCGCCCGCGATCTGAACGTGGCCGGTCTGGTCGCGCTCGCCTTCGCCGTCGCCGCCTCGGCCAATCTGCCGACCATCCTCTACAGCCTGTTCTGGAAGCGGTTCACCACCCAGGGCGCCCTGTGGTCGATCTACGGCGGTCTGGCCTCCTCGGTGCTGCTGGTGCTGTTCTCCCCGGTCGTCTCGGGGAAGCCCACCTCGATGTTCCCCGACGTCGACTTCCATTTCTTCCCGCTGGAGAACCCGGGTCTGATCTCCATCCCGCTGGGCTTCCTGCTCGGCTGGCTGGGCACCGTGCTGTCCAAGGAGCAGCCGGACAAGGGCAAGTACGCCGAGCTGGAGGTCAAGTCCCTGACCGGCACCGGAGCCCACTGAGCCGTACGGGAAGACTCATCGGAAAAAGCCGTACGGGCAGCACCCTTCCGGGTACGGACCCCCTTCCGTGCCCCTTCCGTGCCCCTTCCGTGCCCCTTCCGGGCGCCTTCCGTGGCCGCGTCGTGGAGACCCGCGACGCGGCCACGCCGCTCCCCGCCCTAAATGTCCCTCTGGCGTTGTCAGTGGGCTGACGTAGTCTCGACGGTGTCGGATCCGATCACAGGGAGGGGGCCCGGAGTGCTCATAGACACTTATGGCCGTCTGGCCACTGACCTGCGCGTCTCACTCACGGACCGGTGCAATCTGCGGTGCACCTACTGCATGCCGGAGGAAGGGCTCCAGTGGCTCGGCAAGTCCGAGCTGCTCAGCGACGACGAAATCGTCCGTCTGGTCCATATCGCCGTCACCCGCCTGGGTATCACCGAGGTCCGCTTCACCGGCGGCGAGCCGCTGATCAGACCCGGTCTCGTCGGGATCGTCGAGCGGTGTGCCGCGCTGGAGCCACGCCCCAGGATGTCGGTGACCACCAATGGCCTCGGGCTCCGGCGCACCGCCGCCGCGCTCAGGGCCGCCGGCCTCGACCGGGTCAATGTCTCACTCGACACCCTGCGGCCCGCCGTCTTCCAGGCCCTCACCCGGCGTGACCGGCACGCGGATGTGATCAGCGGGCTGCGCGCCGCCCATGAGGCCGGGCTCACCCCCGTCAAGATCAACGCCGTGCTGATGCCGGGCCTCAATGGCGACGAGGCGCCCGAGCTGCTCGCCTGGGCCATCGAGCAGGGCTATGAGCTGCGCTTCATCGAGCAGATGCCGCTCGACGCCCAGCACGGCTGGAAGCGCGACGGCATGATCACGGCCGGTGAGATCCTGGAGTCGCTGCGTACCCGCTTCGTGCTCATCCCCGAGGGCGAGAGCGCCCGGGGCTCGGCGCCCGCCGAGCGCTGGATCGTGGACGGCGGACCGCACCGCGTCGGGGTGATCGCCTCCGTCACGCGCCCGTTCTGCCATGCCTGCGACCGCACCCGGCTGACCGCCGACGGACAGGTGCGCACCTGTCTGTTCGCCCGGGAGGAGACGGATCTGCGGGGCGCGCTGCGCTCCGGTGCGCCCGACGAGGAGATCGCCACGATCTGGAAGCTGGCGATGTGGGGCAAGAAGGCCGGTTCCGGGCTGGACGATCCCTCGTTCCTCCAGCCGGACCGCCCGATGTCCGCGATCGGAGGCTGATGCCGGAGGTCGGGTGACCGATGTCCGCGATCGGTGGCTGGTGTCAGTGATCGGTGGCGGACCGGCGCTCCCATTCGGCCAGTTCGACCACGTCCTTGAGAAAGCCGCGCATACCGAGGAACGAGGAGAGATGCTCACGGTGCTCGTCGCACGCCAGCCAGGTCTTGCGCCGCTCCGGCGTATGCAGCTTGGGGTTGTTCCAGGCGAGGACCCAGACGGCGGGTTTACGGCAGCCCTTCGCGGAGCAGATCGGCGCGGCCTCGGAATGGGAATTGTCGGGGAAGTTCACCCGGCCACCCTAGGACAAGCCCCGGACCCCATCCGATAACCCGAAATGGCGACGCCGAGCAGCCACGGGGGGAGCTGCCCGGCGTCGGTCCGTCGCTCCGACGGGGGATGCGGAGCGCGTACAAAGTATGTCACGGGCAATGGGGTGCCGTGCACCGGAACTTCACGATTGATCTGAGCTTTCCTTGAGCTTCGCGGACCGCCGGAGATCAGTTCTCCCGCGTTTCGCGGCCCTTCGTCTCGGCTCCGGATTCCGCCACAACAGGTCCCGGGGGCGGCGCGATCATCGGAGCCACGGGCGCCGTCACAAAGGTCGTGGGCAGCGAAGGAGCGTTCTCCCGGCCCGCGTTGGCGATCACCACGGCGACATACGGCAGCAGTGTGCCGACGACAAGGGTCACGATCGCCACCGGCCGTTCCACATTCCACAAGGCCACGGTGGCGACCACCGCGAGGGTCCGTACGGACATCGAGATCACATAGCGGCGCTGCCGGCCGCGCACATCGTCGGCGAGTCCCTGCCGGGCCCCCGTGATCCGGAAGACCTCGGTGCCGCTCCGCTTCCGCATCACGTTCCATCACCCGATTCTGTGCCGGATTCCCCCGGGCCCATCGCAAACCACGGTACGCCCGGACTCCTGCCGCCACGAGAGCGGGTCACCCTCCATCCTGACCGATCGTTCTCATCGCGCCACGTACGGAGCCGTCCGACATGCGCCGTATGAGCGACCGGCACAGACTGGCCGCACATGCGCGGAGCGCGAGCGCACCACTCCGGGAGGCGACGATGAGCTGGTTGTGGGCGATCATTGTGGGGCTGGTGCTGGGCCTTGTCGCCAGGGCGGTCCTCCCGGGCAAACAGCACATCCCCCTCTGGCTGACCGTCCTGTGCGGCATCCTCGGCGGCATGCTGGGCAACGGGGCCGCGGGCTGGCTGGGCGTCGCCCACACCAGGGGCATCGACTGGACGCGCCATGTGCTCCAGCTCATCGGCGCGATTCTGGTGGTCTTCGTGGTCGACCTGCTCTGGAACAGGATCCGGGGGAGACGGGCCAGCGGTGCCAGACAGCGCATGTGAGACGTGTCAGCTATGAGGTGTGTGCAGCTATGAGACGTGTGCAGCTATGAGACGTGTGCAGCCGTGAGACGTGTCCGGCTGTGAGGCGCGTGAAGTGTGCAGAGCGTGTGAAGTGTGTGGACGGGCGGCCCGGGGGCACACGATGTCTCGCGCGCCCCGCGGACCACCACGGTCTGCAAGGACCGCCCCCGGCTCCGAGGACCACCCGGACCGCAAGGATCAGCCTGACAACGGTCAGCCGGCCGTGACCTCGACCGCCGCCAGATTCTTCTTGCCCCGGCGCAGCACCAGCCAGCGGCCGTGCAGCAGCTCCTCGCGGCCCGGTACGGAGTCCGCGTCGGTGACCTTGGCGTTGTTCACATAGGCCCCGCCCTCCTTGACCGTGCGCCGCGCCGCCGACTTGCTCGGCGCGAGACCGGTCTCGGCGAGGAGATCCACCACCGGGCCCAGCTCGGTGACCTCGGCGCGCGGCACCTCGGAGAGCGCCGCGCTCAGCGTCGCCTCGTCCAGCTCCGCCAGCTCCCCCTGCCCGAACAGCGCCCGGGAGGCCGCGACGACCGCCGCGCACTGCTCCGCGCCATGGACGAGCGTCGTCAGCTCCTCCGCCAGCGCCCGCTGGGCCGCACGGGCCTGCGGACGCTCCTCGGTGCTCCGCTCCAGCTCCTCCAGCTCCTCGCGGCCGCGGAAGCTGAGGATGCGGCTGTACGCGGAGATGTCGCGGTCGTCCACGTTCAGCCAGAACTGGTAGAAGGCGTACGGCGTGGTCATCTCCGGGTCGAGCCAGACGGCCCCGCCCTCCGTCTTGCCGAACTTGGTCCCGTCCGCCTTGGTCATCAGCGGGGTGGCCAGCGCGTGCACGGTGGTCCCCGGCTCCAGCCGGTGGATCAGATCGAGACCGGCGGTGAGATTGCCCCACTGGTCGCTGCCGCCCTGCTGGAGGACACAGCCGTACCGCCGGTACAGCTCCAGGAAGTCCATGCTCTGGAGCAACTGGTAGCTGAACTCGGTGTAGCTGATGCCCTCGTCCGACTCCAGCCTGCGGGCGATGGACTCCTTGGTGAGCATCTTGTTCACCCGGAAGTGCTTGCCGACGTCCCGCAGGAACTCGATCGCGGACAGACCCGCGGTCCAGTCCAGATTGTTGACCACGGTCGCGGCGTTCGGGCCCTCGAAGGAGAGGAACGGCTCGATCTGGGCCCGCAGCCGCCGCACCCAGCCCGCGACCGTCTCCGGGTCGTTCAGCGTCCGCTCGGCGGTCGGCCTGGGGTCACCGATCTGGCCGGTGGCGCCGCCCACCAGGGCCAGCGGCCGGTGTCCGGCCAGCTGGAGCCGGCGTACGGTCAGCACCTGTACGAGATGTCCCACGTGCAGACTGGGCGCGGTGGGATCGAAGCCGCAATAGAACGTCACGGGACCGTCCGCGAGAGCCTTGCGCAAAGCGTTCTCGTCCGTGGACAGGGCGAACAGCCCGCGCCACTTCAGCTCGTCGACGATATCCGTCACGGTCGTGTCTCTCCTCGGATGGTCACATGGGTGAGCACCAGTCTATGGGCGTCGTGCGGGGCCCGAGCGCGCGATCCGCTCCGGCTACACACCCCGGCTGACCGAGCTCATATTGAAGTCGGGGATACGCAGCGGGGGCATCGCCGCCCGGGTGAACCAGTCGCCCCACTCACGCGGCAGCGTCTTCTCCGTACGCCCGGCCTCGGTGGCGCGGGAGAGCAGATCGACGGGCGACTCGTTGAACCGGAAGTTGTTCACCTCACCGACGACCTCGCCGTTCTCGACCAGATACACCCCGTCCCTGGTCAGCCCGGTGAGCAGCAGGGTCGCCGGATCGACCTCCCGGATGTACCAGAGGCAGGTCAGCAGCAGCCCGCGCGCGGTGGCCGAGACCATCTCCTCCAGCGACCGGTCGCCGCCGCCCTCCAGCATCAGATTCCCGGTGCCCGACGCGACCGGGAGCCCGGTCAGCGCGGCGGTGTGCCGGGTGGTGATCAGCCGGGAGAGCTCGCCCTCCCGTACCCAGTCCGTGGCCGGCAGCGGCAGACCGTTGTCGAACACGGAGGCGTCGTCGCCCGAGGAGTGCGCGATCACGAACGGCGCGGACTCCAGACCCGGCTCGTTCGGATCGGTACGGAGCGTGAGCGGCAGCTCCGAGAGCTTCTCGCCGAGGCGGGTGCCGCCGCCGGGGCGGGAGAAGACCGTACGGCCCTCCGTGGCGTCGCGGGCGGTCGAGGACCAGAGCTGGTAGATCAGCAGATCGGCCACGGCGGTCGACGGCAGCAGCGTCTCGTACCGCCCGGCGGGCAGATCGATCCGGCGTTCCGCCCAGGCCAGCCGCTGGGCCAGCTCGGTGTCGAGGAGCGCCGGGTCCACGTCCTTGAAGTCGCGGGTGGCCCGGCCCGCCCAGGCCGAGCGGGTGCGGTCGGGGGACTTGGCGTTGAGCTCCAGCGTGCCGTTGGGCTGGTCGTGGCGGAGCCGTACGCCCGTCGACGTACCGAGATAGGTCGAGGTCAGCTCGTGGTTGGCGAAACCGTACAGCTCACGGCCGCCGGCGCGGGCACGGGCGAAGGACTCGCCGAGCGCCGGCGCGAAGTCCGCGAAGACGGCGGAGGTCGTCTCTGCGGGCGCGTCCGTGAAGTCCCCGGACGGCGGACCAGCCTGCTCCGGGCCGACCAGCGGCTGGGCGTCCTCGGCGGGACCGGCCCCGCGCGCGGCGGCCTCGGCGGCCCGTACCAGCGGCTCCAGTTCATCGGCGGTGACGGCGGCGCGCGAGACCACACCGGACGCGGTGCCCCGCGCGCCGTCGACGGTGGCGATGACGGTCAGGGTCCTGCCCCGGGTGACACCGTTGGTCGTCAGCGCGTTGCCGGCCCAGCGCAGATTGGCGGAGGACTGTTCGTCGGCGATGACCACACAGCCGTCGGCGGTGGAGAGTTCGAGAGCGCGCTCGACGATTTCGTGCGGCTTGCTGATACGGCTGGTGCTCATCGTCCGGCCTCCTGAGTCGTGTTGAGGATGTTGACGCCGCGGAAGAGGGCGGAGGGGCAGCCGTGGGAGACCGCCGCCACCTGGCCCGGCTGGGCCTTGCCGCAGTTGAAGGCGCCGCCCAGGACATAGGTCTGCGGTCCGCCGACCGCCTCCATCGAGCCCCAGAAGTCCGTCGTCGTCGCCTGGTAGGCGACATCGCGGAGCTGACCGGTCAGTTCGCCGTTCTCGATACGGAAGAACCGCTGCCCGGTGAACTGGAAGTTGTAGCGCTGCATATCGATCGACCACGACCGGTCGCCGACCACATAGATCCCGCGCTCCACCCCGCCGATCAGGTCCTCCGTGCTCAGCCCGCCGGGATCCGGCCGCAGCGACACATTCGCCATACGCTGTACGGGCACATGCCCCGGTGAGTCCGCGTAGGCGCAGCCGTTGGAGCGGCCCAGACCGGTGAGCTTCGCGATCCTGCGGTCGAGCTGGTAGCCGACGAGCGTGCCGTCCTTGACCAGGTCCCACGACTGCGCCTCGACGCCCTCGTCGTCGTAGCCGATGGTCGCCAGACCGTGCTCGGCGGTCCTGTCGCCCGTCACATTCATCACCGAGGAGCCGTACGCCAACTTCCCGAGCTGGTCGAACGTCGCGAACGAGGTCCCGGCGTACGCCGCCTCGTACCCCAGCGCCCGGTCCAGCTCCGTGGCGTGGCCGATCGACTCGTGGATGGTCAGCCAGAGATTGGACGGATCGACGACCAGGTCGTACGTGCCCGCCTCGACGCTCGGCGCCCGCATCTTCTCGGCGAGCAGCACGGGGATACGCTCCAACTCCGCGTCCCAGTCCCAGCCGGTCCCGGTCAGATACTCCCAGCCCCGCCCGGCCGGCGGCGCGATCGTGCGCATCGAGTCGAACTCACCGCTGCCGGCGTCGACCGCGGTGGCGGTGAGCTGCGGATGCAGTCTGACCCGCTGCTGGGTGGTGACCGTACCGGCGGTGTCCGCGTAGAACTTGTTCTCGTGGACGGTGAGCAGCGACGCGTCCACATGCGCGACGCCCTCCGCGCGCAGCAGCCGCGCGCTCCACTCCGCGAGCAGCCCGCTCTTCTCCTCGTCGGGCACGTCGAACGGATCGATCTCGTACGACGACACCCAGGTCTTCTCCGAGTGCACCGGCTCCTCGGCGAGCTCGACACGCTCGTCCGAACCGGCCGCCGCGATCACCTTCGCGGAGAGCCTCGCCATCGCCACGGCCTGCCCCGCCACCCGCGCCGCCGCGTCCATGGACAGATCGACGCCGGACGCGAAACCCCAGGCACCCCCGTGCACGACCCGGACCGCGTACCCGAGATCCGTGGTGTCCGACGACCCGGCGGGCTTGCCGTCCCGCAGCCGCCACGACGCGCCGCGCACCCGCTCGAACCGGAAGTCCGCGTGCTCGGCGCCGAGCGCCCGCGCCCGTGCGAGCGCGGCGTCGGCGAGCGCCCGCAGCGGCAGTGCCAGGAACGACTGATCTACCTCATGGGGCACGTCGGCCTCCCCTTCTCACAGCTGTGTGTCATGTGTCCGCAGTGAATCATGCGGGCGCGGGGCGCCGCCGTGTGCCGGACAAATCGGTTGCGACCGGCGGGGAGCTCTGCTGTACTCGCCCGCGACATCGGATCGATCAAGGAGTTCGTCGTGCGAGGAACGTCTGTGTCCAGCCAGCGGGAAATTGCCGTCCACACAGAGGACCTGACACTTCGTGCGAACGCTGAACCTTGGAATCCTGGCGCATGTCGACGCCGGTAAGACGAGCCTGACCGAGCGGCTGCTCCACACCGCCGGGGTCATCGACGAGATCGGCAGCGTCGATGACGGGAGTACCAGGACCGATTCCCTCGCGCTGGAACGGCAGCGCGGGATCACGATCAAGTCGGCCGTCGTGTCGTTCGTGATCGACGACATCACCGTCAATCTGATCGATACACCGGGACACCCCGATTTCATCGCCGAGGTGGAGCGTTCCCTGGGCGTGCTCGACGGCGCGGTCCTGGTGATCTCCGCCGTCGAAGGGGTGCAGGCGCAGACCCGTGTACTGATGCGGACGCTGCGGCGGCTCCGTATTCCCACGATTGTTTTCGTGAACAAGATCGACCGCCGTGGCGCGCACGGCGAACGCGTGCTCCGGAGCGTGGCCGAGCGGCTGAGCCCGGCGGTCGTTCCGATGGGAGCGGCGTACGGTCTCGGCACGCGCGGCGCCGGTTTCGCCCCGTACGACGGGACGGAGACCGCCTTCGTCAGCGGGCTCGCGGAGACGCTCGCGGATCATGACGACGCCCTCATGGCCGCGTATCTGGACGACGCGGCGGTTCTTCCCTACGGCCTGCTCCACCGTGAGCTCGCCGCGCAGACCCGGCGGGCGGCGGTCCATCCGGTGTACTTCGGCTCGGCCATCACGGGCGCGGGCGTGGACGCGCTGATCACTGGGGTCAAGGAGCTGCTGCCCGCCTCCGAGCGCGACGCCGAGGGCGCCGTCCTCGGCACGGTCTTCAAGATCGACCGTGGTCCGGCGGGGGAGAAGGTCGCGTACGTCCGGATGCTCTCGGGGACCGTACGGACCCGGGACCGGCTGACGTTCGGCCGGGACGGCGCGGGGAAGGTCACCGCGATCAGCGTGTTCGACCAGGGGTCGGCCGTCCCCCGCGAGTCGGTCGAGGCCGGGCGGATCGCCGTCCTCCGGGGGCTCGGCGGTGTCCGGATCGGCGACACCGTCGGCGGCACCGGCGTCACCGGCGTCACCGCGCGTACGGGTGTTTCCCCGGACGGGGCCGAGCACTCGCGCGTCTCCCCGGAGCACTTCGCCCCGCCGACGCTGGAGACGGTCGTCGTCCCCTGCCGCCCGGCGGACCGGGGCGCGCTGCACGCGGCACTCGCCCAACTCGTCGAACAGGATCCGCTGATCGATCTCCGGCAGGACGAACTCCGCCAGGAGATCTCCGTATCGCTCTACGGAGAGGTGCAGAAAGAGGTCATCCAGGCGACATTGGCGAATGACTTCGGCGTCGAGGTCACCTTCCGGGAGACGACCACCATCTGTGTGGAACGGCTGACCGGATCCGGCGCGGCCTTCGAGATCATGGGAAAGGACCACAATCCCTTTCTCGCCACGGTCGGGCTGCGCGTCGATCCGGCGCCGGTCGATTCGGGCGTGGAATTCCGGCTGGAGGTCGAACTCGGTTCCATGCCCTTCGCGTTCATGAAAGCGGTCGAGGAAACGGTGAAGGAGAGCCTGTTCCAGGGCATTCACGGATGGCGGATTCCCGACTGTACGGTCACCCTCACCCACTCCGGCTACGCGGCGCGGCAGAGCCATTCCCACGGTGTCTTCGACAAGAGCATGTCGAGCACCGCGGGGGATTTCCGCAATCTCACGCCATTGGTCCTGATGAGCGCGCTCCAGCAGGCCGGCACCGCGGTGCACGAGCCGATGCACCGCTTCCGCCTCGAACTCCCGGCGGATGTGTACGGAGCGCTCCTGCCCGTTCTCGCCCGGCTGCGCGCCGTACCCCGGACACCGTCCACGCGGGGTGACGCATACGTTCTGGAGGGTGAGATCCCGGCGGCCCAGGTACATGAACTGGAACAGCGGCTGCCGACCCTGACCCGGGGCGAGGGCGTACTGGAATCCGCCTTCGACCGCTACCGCCCGGTCACCGGCGCCATCCCGTCCCGGCCCCGCACGGATCACGATCCACTCCACCGAAAGGAGTACCTGCTGCGTGTCGTGCGAAGGATCGCCGGGGGTTAGTCCGGCCCGTTCCCGGCCGCCCGGCGCGGGTGTTCCGGCGGCCCTGCGGGTGTTTCTGTAGGAATCCAACAGGGTCTGTACCGAGGCGCTGTCAGGGGTCGATTCTCCGCGGACGAGACGCTACCGATAGGTTTTCGGTGTACCAGACCGCTACGAAAGGCTGATCCGTTGAGCCGCTCGGTTCTCGTCACCGGAGGAAACCGGGGCATCGGCCTCGCCATCGCCCGGGTCTTCGCCGAAAACGGCGACAAGGTCGCCATCACCTACCGCTCCGGCGAGCCGCCGGCGGCCCTGCTGGAGCTGGGCTGCCTGGCGGTCCGCTGCGACATCACCGACACCGAGCAGGTGGAGCAGGCCTACAAGGAGATCGAGGAGAAGCACGGTCCCGTGGAGGTGCTGGTGGCCAACGCCGGTGTCACCAAGGACCAGTTGCTGATGCGGATGTCCGAGGACGACTTCACCTCCGTCCTCGACACCAACCTCACCGGCACCTTCCGTGTCGTCAAGCGCGCCAACCGCGCGATGCTGCGGGCCAAGAAGGGCCGGGTCGTCCTGATCTCCTCGGTCGTCGGGCTGCTCGGCTCGGCGGGACAGGCGAACTACGCCGCGTCCAAGGCCGGTCTCGTCGGCTTCGCGCGCTCCCTCGCCCGTGAACTGGGCTCGCGGAACATCACCTTCAATGTCGTCGCACCGGGCTTCGTCGACACCGACATGACCAAGGTGCTCACGGACGAGCAGCGCGCGGGCATCGTCGCGCAGGTACCGCTCGGCCGCTACGCGCAGCCGGAGGAGATCGCCGCCGCGGTGCGGTTCCTCGCCTCCGACGACGCCTCGTACATCACTGGAGCCGTCATTCCCGTTGACGGCGGATTGGGCATGGGTCACTGATCACATGAGTGGAATCCTCGCCGGCAAGCGCATTCTGGTGACAGGTGTCCTCACCGAGGGCTCCATCGCCTTCCACGCCGCCAAGGTGGCGCAGGAGGAGGGCGCCGATGTCATCCTCACCGGCTTCGGCCGGCTCACCCTCGTCGAGCGCATCGCCAAGCGGCTGCCCAAGCCCGCCCCGGTCATCGAGATGGATGTCACCGACCAGGAGCACCTGGACCGGCTCGCCGGCCGGATCCGGGAGATCCAGGGCGACGCCGGTGCCGGACTCGACGGTGTCGTGCACTCGATCGCCTTCGGCCCGCAGGGCGCGTTCAACTTCCTGGAGGGAAGCTGGGACGACGTCTCGACCGCCGTGCACGTCTCCGCGTACTCGCTGAAGTCGCTCACGACGGCCTGTCTGCCGCTGATGGAGCGCGGCGGCTCGGTGGTCGGTCTCACCTTCGACGCGCAGGTCGCCTGGCCCAAGTACGACTGGATGGGTGTCGCCAAGGCGGCGCTGGAGTCCACCAACCGCTATCTCGCACGTGACCTGGGCGCGCGGAACATCCGCTGCAACCTGGTCTCGGCCGGTCCGATCAAGTCCATGGCCGCCAAGTCCATCCCCGGCTTCGAGGAGCTGGCGGACGTGTGGAACCACCGCGCGCCGATCGGCTGGGACCTGTCCGACCCGGACCCGGCCGGCCGGGGTGTCGTCGGTCTGCTGTCCGACTTCTTCCCGAAGACGACCGGCGAGATCGTGCATGTCGACGGTGGCGTGCACATGATGGGCGCCTGACCGCCTGACCACCTCAGCGCCCCGCGTACCCCCGTTCCGGAAGCCGCGCACCGTCCAGTCCGACGGTGCGCGGCTTCCGTGTGTCAGGGCGCCAGGGCCCGGTGATCCGGCGGTGATCCGGTGGAGTGACGGACCGTGTCCCTTCGATTCGAAAAGTGGGGCAAGTGGCCCCACACTGAGCGCATCGGGGCATTCCGGTTGCCGTATCGGCGGCCTCGTGGGCCGCTGCGCGGATCGCCGCGAGGGCCGCCATGGGGGAGGAGGTGTACACATGCGCCCGTCGTATCTCCGTACGGCCGCCACTCTCCTCACGGCCCTGCTGATCGCGACCGCCTTCGCCGTCTCCTCGGAAGTACGGGGCGGACCCGTGCCCGTCGCCGATCTGTCCGCCCCGGCGGGCGGGGGCATGGAGCACGGCCGTCCCGAGCGCTTCGGCGCCACCTGCCGTACGACGGTCGAGGGCTCCCACGCCACCGCCTCCTGTCACAACCCGTATCCGGAGACCGACCGGGTACGGCTGCATGTCGAGTGCGAGCGCTGGTGGGACATCGACGCCGACAGCGCCGCGGTGGAGATCGCCGCGGCCCGGTACGCGGAACTCGCCGAGCGGTGCTGGATGGAGATCCGCCAGGTGTGGATCACCCATGAGCGCGCGGCCTCCTGAGCGCCGCCGGACGCTCCAGGACCGTACGTACGGCGCCCAGGACCCGGGTGCTCGACCCGGCCTGGGCCGGACCCGCCGGTATGCAAACCCGGGGCGCTCAGACCCGTTCGTGCAGACAGTGACGGGTGTAACTGGCGGCCTCGGCGCCCGCCGTCTCCACATCGCCCGCCCGGATCGCGGCCACCAGCCGTGCGTGGTCCATATGGTTCTCCGGGCGCAGCTCCTGCCCCACGTCGTCGCGGAGCGAGTCGCGCAGCAGGTGGTTGAGGTCCGCGTAGAGCGCGGTCAGCACATCGTTGTGCGAGGCCGAGACGACCGCCATGTGCAGGGTGGCGTCGGCCGCGACGAACGCGTCCCGGTCGCCCGCGCTCCAGGCCTCCTCACGGTGGGCGAGCAGCGTGTCCAGCTGCCGCAGATCCCGCTCCGTACGCCGCTCCGCGGCCATCCTCGCGGCCGAGGACTCCAGCGTGGAGCGCACCTCGGCGATATCACGCGGGTCGGCTCCGGCGAAGCGCCGGTGCATCACCCCGGCCAGCTCGCTGGTCGCGACGACATACGTCCCCGAGCCCTGCCGGATGTCCAGGAGCCCGTTGTGGGCGAGCGCGCGGACCGCCTCACGGACGGTGTTACGGGCCACCCCGAGCTGTTCGACCAGCTCGGGCTCGGTGGGGATACGGGAGCCCACCGGCCATTCGCCCGAGGTGATCTGGCTCCGCAGCTCGGTGATCACCTGATCGGAGAGCGCGGAACGCCGGGGAGAGGTCAGCGCCATGATGCTCCAAGTCTTGTGGAACGGCAGAAGAGGGGAGTCGGGCGGCTGGACAGTCAATCATCCCATGATTCTATGATGACCCCATGCCCGACGAACCGCAGCCGCAGATACCCGTGGAGACCCGGACCCTGACCCGGCCGGCCGCGTCCACCGCCGCGTCCGCGCCGGAAGCCGGGTCCGCGCCAGGATCCGTGCCCGTATCCGCGTCCGCGTCCGGCGATTCTCCCGCACCGGGGGCGGCGCTCCGGTACACCCGGCTTCTCGTCATCGGGATCGTCCTCGCCGCCCTCAATCTCCGCCCCGCCATCACCAGCCTCGGCGCGCTGCTCGAAGAGGCACGGGACGGGCTGCACATGAGCGGCAGCGTCGCCGGTGTGCTCACCTCCGTACCGCCCCTCTGCTTCGCGGTCTTCGGCTTCACCGCGCCACGTCTCGCCCGGCGCTACGGCGCCGGTGCCATCGTCTGCGCCGGCATGGTGGCCATCACGGCGGGACTGCTGATCCGTCCGTTCGCGGGCGGTACGCCCGCCTTCCTCGCGGCGAGCGCGTTCGCGCTCATGGGTATCGCCGTCAGCAATGTGCTGATGCCGGTGATCGTCAAGCGGTACTTCCCCGACCGGGTCGGCACGATGACCGGGCTGTACTCGATGGCGCTGGCGTTCGGCACGGCCGTCGCCGCCGCCGCGACCGTCCCCATGACCGAGGCGCTGGGCGGCAGTTGGCGTACGGGGCTCGGTATCTGGGCCGTGCTCGCCGCGGTCGCCGTACTGCCCTGGCTCGGCCTGGTACGCGACCGCGGCGCGGCGCCGCCGTCCGGCCGGAAGCCGTCCGGCCGGAAGCCGTCCGGCCGTGAGCTGTCCGGCCGGGAGCCGTCCGGCGGGGCTCCGGCCGGGAGCCGTCCGACCGGGGCTCCGGCCGCCCACGGACCGGCGACGGGACAGGCCCCCGGCCTCCGGCTCGGGCGCAGCCGTACCGCCTGGGCGCTCGCCTGTTTCTTCGGCCTCCAGGCCACCGGCGCGTACATCACCATGGGCTGGATGCCCCAGGTCTTCCGCGACGCGGGGGTCCCGGCGGGCACGGCCGGGCTCCTGCTCGCCGTGACCATGGTGATGGGGGTGCCCCTGGCCTTTGTGATCCCGGGCTTGGCCGCGCGGATGAGGAACCAGGGCCCGATCGTCGTCGGTCTGGGCGTCTGCGGACTGACCGCCTTCTCGGGCCTGTACTTCGCGCCCGCCGGGGGCGCCTGGCTCTGGGCGGTGCTGCTGGGCATCTCGAACTGCTCGTTCCCGCTCGCCCTCACCATGATCGGTATGCGGTCGAGGTCCGGCGCGGGGGTCGTACGGCTCTCCGCGTTCGCCCAGAGCACCGGCTATCTGATCTCGATCCCGGGCCCGCTGCTGGTGGGCGTGCTGTACCAGCACACGGGCGGCTGGGGGCTGCCGATCGCGCTGATGGCGGGGTTCCTGGTGCCGCAGATGGTGGCGGGGGTGATCGCGGGACAGGACCGGACGATCGAGGACGAGGCGCGGATGCGAGACTGAACGTATGCCAGTCCTTGACCCGAACCCCCAGAACGGGCAGCGGAAGCTGCTCCTCGTCTTCGGCACGATCATCGGCATCCTGGTGCTGATCGGCATCATCGCGTCGATCGCGTCGCCGTAAGGCCGCCCGGGTCGCCGTGACACTGCCTGGGGAGAGCCGCGCCCTCGCGGAAAGGTGGGGCTAGCACCACCGTCCCCTAGGGGGCCAGGGTCAGGGTCTACTGGGTGGGTCACCGGATGTGCCCGGGGGCTCATGATCCGTAGGTTCTGGGGTAACAGAAACCGCAGACCCACGGAGGCGGCCATGCCGGTCCCGACCCACCCACGGTCCCACCCTCGCGCCGCCTCCGACAGCATCGAGATCCGGCTGCCGTGGTGGTCCGTCGCCCTGCCCGCCGTCGCCTTCGCCGCGCTGCTACTGCTGATGACGGGCTCCGGCCAGGCCCGTGCCGCGGCGAGCGACCCCGGGGTCGGCCGCATCCTGGAGCAGATCCATCAGACCCTGGTGGGGTAACGGCGAGCAGTCGCCGGCACCGTTCACCCGTGCCGGGGCAGCCCGTCAACACCCTCTGCCCGCTGGCGCATTTCATGCGAAGCTGGGATGCATGAGCGTCGATACACCTCGCAGGATCGTCCTCCTCCGGCATGCGAAGGCCGACTGGCCGGACGTGCCCGACCACGAGCGGCCGCTCGCCGATCGCGGCCGGTCGGACGCCCCCATCGCCGGCCGCAGGCTCGCCGACAGCGGGCTCGTCGCCGATCTGGCTCTCTGCTCGACGGCCGCCAGGACACGTGAGACCTGGAAGCTGGCGGTGCACGAGCTGCCCGTACGCCCCAGGACCGTCTATGAGGACCGGCTCTACGACGCCACCCTGGGCGATCTCTTCGCCCTGGTCAACGAGACCTCCGACGATGTGCGCGATCTGCTGCTGGTCGGTCACAACCCCGGTATGCACGCGCTCGCCGACGCCCTCTCCGGCGAGGCGGACGGCGACACCATCGCCAGGATGACCCGCACGGGATTCCCGACCGCCTCGCTCGCCGTGATCGCTTTCGACGGAAGCTGGAAGTCGGTGGAGCACGGAGTGGGCAGGCTCGTCGACTTCTGGACCCCGCGCGACTGATCCGTCCCGGCATGCGCGACTGATCCGTCCCGGACATGACTGATCCGCCCAGGACACGGGGAGGTCCGCCCAGGACACGGGAGGGCCCCGGCGCGGAGTCCGCGCCGGGGCCCTCCCGCGTATGCCGGTGTCCGTCCCCTGTCAGTGCCCGTCCCCGCCGTCCGCGGTCTCCACCTCTTCACGGGTGATGCCGAGCAGATACAGCACGGTGTCCAGGAACGGTACGTTCACCGCCGTGTGGGCCGCCTTACGGACCACGGGCTTGGCGTTGAAGGCGACCCCCAGCCCCGCCGCGTTCAGCATGTCGAGATCGTTGGCACCGTCGCCGATCGCGACGGTCTGTGCCAGCGGGACCCCCGCCTCGTCCGCGAATCTGCGCAGCAGCCGGGCCTTGCCCGCGCGGTCCACGATCTCGCCCACCACGCGTCCGGTGAGCTTGCCGTTCACGATCTCCAGGGTGTTGGCGGCGGCGAAGTCCAGCCCGAGCTGCTCCTGAAGGGCATCGGTGACCTGGGTGAATCCGCCCGAGACCACCCCCACTTGATAGCCCAGCCGCTTGAGCGTACGGATCAGGGTGCGCGCGCCGGGGGTGAGCCGTATCTCGGCCCGCACCTTCTCCACGACCGACTCGTCGAGCCCGGCGAGCAGCGCCACCCGCGCGTGCAGGGACTGCTCGAAGTCCAGCTCCCCGCGCATGGCCCTGGAGGTCACCTCGGCGACCTCGGCCTCACAGCCCGCGTGGGCCGCGAAGAGTTCGATGACCTCGTCCTGGATCAGGGTCGAGTCCACGTCCATGACCACCAGCCGCTGGGCCCGGCGGTGCAGTCCGGCCGAGACGACCGCGACATCCACCCCGATCTCCGCGCCCTCGGTGGCCAGCGCGGTGCGCAGCGGCTCGGTCTCCACCCCCGACACCGCGAACTCCACGGCGGTGACGGGGTATTTCGCCAGCCGGAAGATCCGGTCGATATTGCCGCCGGTGGCGGTGATACAGGCCGCTATGGCCGCCGTCGACTCGGCGGTCAGCGGGTTGCCGAGCACGGTGACATGAGAACGGCCGCTGCCGCGCGGCCGGTTGTCGCCGATGCCGGAGATGATCTCCGCCTGGAGTTTGAGCGATTCCGTCCAGGTGTGCACGGTCGCCCGCAGCGCGCCCTCGGCGCCGGAGGCCGGGGCGGTGATCAGCGCGCAGAGGACGATACGGCCACGGGTGACGACCTGCTCGATGTCGATCACGTCGACGGAGTAGGCGGCGAGGGTGTCGAAGAGCCCGGCGGTGATCCCGGGACGGTCCTTCCCGAAGATCTTGACGAGAAGAGTGGGGACGTCGGCGGTCCGAGGGGGCTGCGATGCGCTCATGGTGGTTCCACCGTATCGGGCGAGTCAGGAGCTGTGGCCGGCCGTCCCGCGTACCGGACAGCGGTTCCAGTCTCGGTCAGCGGCCGTCCCGCTGCGACCCCGGGGGAGGCGGTCCGCTCCCGCCCTCGGGAAGGCGCAGATAGGGGTTGGTACCGGGGTCGGCGGGCCGGTAGGGCACGGACGGGGTGTACGGTCCTGCCGCCTGTCCCGGGTCAGGACCGGTACGTTTCCCGGGGCCTGCCGCGGGTGCCTCCTCGGGCATCGGCGGAAACCCCGGCTCGGGCAGCGGCAGGACTTCCGTCCCGGGCGCCCGTCGGTGCTCCGGCTCCGCCGCTCCCGTACCCCGTCCCTTCTTCCGTACCGCGTACGCGAGCAGTGCCCCCGCACCGCCCGCACCCGCGCCCCAGACCGCGCCGAGCAGCAGGGCCGTACCGGCTCTGCCGCGCAGTTCGAGGCCCGCGTCGAACGCGGGGATCCCGAACACGGACAGCGACATGTCGGCCGAGACATCCGTGAGCCACACCAGGGCCGGGAGAGTGAGCGCGGTGACGATGCCGAGCGTCAGGGCACACCGCCCGGCGAGGGCGGCCACGCCCCGGTGGGCCGCGCTCCGGTGGGTGGGACTCCGGTAGGCCGGGTTCTGGTGGGCCGCGCTCCGATGGGCCGCGCCCCGGTGGGCGGGGCTCCGGTGGGCGGCACTCCCGTGGGCCGGGCTCCGGTAGGCCGGGTTCTGGTGGGCCGCGCTCTCGTCGGCCCGGATCGTACGGACCGCCGTCAGCACCCCCGCGTACAGCATCATCACGGCGACGGCCGCCACCAGCAGCCAGATCCGTCCGTCCAGCTCCGCGAGCCCGCCGACCGTCAGCGGCTCACCGCCCGACGGCCGCAGCAGCCTGTCCAGCGGGTCGGGGAGCAGGGCGGCCAAGGGGCCCGACGCGCTGCCGTCCCAGGGCACGAACAGCCCGAGCGGAACACCGAGCCAGACACCGTTCGGCGCGCCGAGCAGGGCCGCGCCCGCGATACGCCGGGGATGGGCGTCGCCGATCGCCGCGAACCCGGCCGCCGCGAGTCCCGCGACCACCGCCATCAGCACCACGGTGACCAGGGCGGAGGCCGCCGGCCGTACGATCCGGTGCGCCCGCTCCCAGCCGCGCGGCAGCGGCGTACGGCCGGAGACGAGCAGGGCCACGGCCAGGACGCCGAGCACCCACAGCAGGGCGCCGGCCAGCGACTCGGCGGTGTCCACCCGGAATCCCACCGTCGCCCGGACGTTCACCAGATCACCGAGCCGGTCGGGCAACAGCCCCCCGATGCCCGGGATGTCGCCCAGATCACCGAGATCGCCGAGGTCGCCCAGTCCCGGTACTTCGCCGAGTCCCGGCACCTCGATCCCGGAGCCGTCACCGCCCGCTCCGGAGCCGCCCCCGCCCGGCATCCGGTCGAGCCCCAGCCCGCTCCCGTCGATCGTGACGACATCACGCCCGGCCCACGCGAGCCCGCCGACCAGACCGACGAAGAGCGCCGCCACCGTCCCCGCACGCAGGGCGAGTTCGGCGACGGAGACATACGCGCCCGCGCGCCGCAGCGACCGCAGAAAGAGGAACGCGAGGATCAGCGCCCCCGTGAGTCCCACGCCCAGTGGCGTGAAGTCGACAGCGGTCCGCACCTCCGCACCGTCCATGCCGAGGGCGGACACATCGCCGGAAGGCGTGACCGATCCCCCCGCCCCCAGCACCACCACCGCCGCGGTCATCGGCCCCAACGAGCCCGCCGTGTCGGCGTCCAGCAGCCGCAGACCGAGCGCCGCCACCGCCGCCATCCCGACCAGCGCCCAGCTCACGGCGGCGATCGAGCCCAGCAGCACATCGACCGGACCGCTACGGCCGCCGTCGTCCCGCGCGTTCATCAGGACCCCCCGATCCCCGACGGGTGTGTCCGCCTTGTGATCGTTCCTCGTATTCGCGCATGATCCGTAGGCACTCATACGCGCTTACCACTCTCCGGGTGCCTTTCTCCCCCGTCAACGGTCCCTCCACGCACGCTGTTACGTGCTTGTACCAGGCGTTGGTACGGCCCGGCTTTCCCGCGGCCGAGCGAGCCTGAAATAGTTCCTCACGATGTTCGCCATCCCTAGACTCCCTGCGAACGGGGGACAATCGGGGGACAACAAGTGGGGCATGGAGTGCCGGAACTCGTACTTGAATTGAACGGAAGGACCTGGGCACTCGATCCGTCCAGGTCGTACACCCTGGGCCGCGACCCCCAGGGTGACCTGGTGATCGATGACGCCAGGGTCTCGTGGCGCCATGCCACCATCAGCTGGGGCGGCCGGAACTGGGTCATCGAGGACCACGGCAGCACCAACGGCACCTATGCGCAGGGCCGGCGCATCCAGCGGCTGGACATCGGACCCGGCTCGGCCGTGTATCTCGGCAACGCCACCGACGGACCCCGGCTCAGCCTCACCGGCGGCGGAGCGGCGGGCGCGGGTGCGGGTGCGGGTGCGTACGGCGCACAGGGACCGGCTCAGACACAGCAGGCGGAGCAGGACTGGCAGCAGGCCCAGCAGGCCCAGCAGGCCCAGCAGGCTCAGCAGGCATCCGCGCAGGGGCAACAGGCCTGGCAGCAGCAGCCGGGGACACCGCAGCAGCACGGCCAGGCGCCGCCGCGGCAGAGACAGGTGCCGCACCAGCAGGGCCCGCACCAGCAGGGCCCGCACCAGCAGGGTCCTCACCAGGGCGGCGGCCCCGGTGCCTCCTTCCCGCAGCAGGCCCCGGCCTCCGGCGGTGCCGCGGGGGCCCCGCCGGTGTACGGCGACCGCAGCCCGACCACGTTCCACCAGCTCTCCCTCGGCCGTGTGATGCGTATCGGCCGCGCGCTGGAGAACGAACTGGTCGTCGCCGACCTCCAGGTCTCGCGGCTGCACGCCCAGTTCACGGCGACGCCCGACGGCCGGTTCGAGATCCGTGACCTCGGTTCCCACAACGGCACCTATGTCAACGGCCAGCCGATAGCCAAGTCCGGCACCGTACAGATCGGCCCCAACGACATCGTCGGCGTGGGCCACTCGACGTTCCGTCTGGTCGGCGACCGCCTGGAGGAGTTCGTCGACACCGGCGAGGTCTCCTTCTCCGCCCGTCATCTCACGGTGACCGTCGACGGCGGCAAGCAGATCCTCAAGGACGTCTCCTTCGGTGTCCCGGAGAAGTCGCTGATCGCGGTCATCGGTCCGTCCGGCTCCGGCAAGTCCACGCTGCTCAAGGCGCTCACCGGCTACCGCCCCGCCGACCAGGGCGATGTCCTCTACGACAACCGGAATCTGTACAAGCAGTTCGCCGAGCTGCGCCAGCGCATCGGTCTGGTCCCGCAGGACGACATCCTGCACAAGGAGCTGTCCGTCAGAAAGGCGCTCAAGTACGCGGCCAAGCTGCGCTTCCCCGGTGACACCGCCGAGGCCGAGCGCGAGGCCCGGATAGACGAGGTGCTGCGCGAGCTGAAGCTCGACATCCACAAGAACAAGAAGATCACCTCGCTCTCCGGCGGTCAGCGCAAGCGTGTCTCCGTGGCACTGGAACTGCTCACCAAGCCGTCGCTGATCTTCCTGGACGAGCCGACCTCAGGTCTCGACCCGGGCATGGACCGCGATGTCATGCAGCTGCTGCGCGGTCTCGCCGACGACGGCCGTACGGTCCTGGTGGTCACCCACTCCGTGGCCGAACTGGCGCTCTGCGACAAGCTGCTGGTGATGGCCCCCGGCGGCGCCGTGGCGTACTTCGGCCCGCCGGAGGAGGCGCTCAACTTCTTCGGCTACACCACCTGGGCCGATGTCTTCTCCGCCTTCGAGAACTACCGCGACTACGACTGGGCGGGCCGCTGGCGTGGCTCGCAGCACTACCAGATGTACGCCGCCGACATCGACGCCGTCGCGGCACAGTCCGTACATATGCCGCCGCCGCAGCAGATGCGTCCGCCGAAGGCGCAGAGCTGGGTCTCCCAGCTGCTGACACTGATCCGCCGCTATGCCTCGGTCATCGCGTCGGACAAGGGCTTCATGGCGCTGATGGTGATCCTGCCGGCCGTGCTCGGGGTGGTCAGCGTCGTCATCCCGGCGAAGTTCGGCCTCGGCCCGCCGGAGGCGCCGTCCCAGTTCAACGGCGACGCGGGCACGATCATGCTGATCCTCGCGGTCGGTATGTGCTTCTCGGGCGCGGCCAACTCCGTACGAGAACTGATCAAGGAACGGGTGATCTACGAACGGGAACGGGCCACCGGCCTCTCCCGCTCCGCCTATCTGATGTCCAAGGTGATCACGCTCGGTGTGATCACGGCCATCCAGGGCGTCATCATCTGCGGTATCGGTTTCGCCACCCGCACCCTGCCCGAAGAGGGCCTGATCATGCCGCCGGCCGTCGAGATCTGCCTGGTCGTGATCGCCCTCGGCTTCACCTCGATGATGTTCGGCCTGGTCATCTCCTCGCTGGTGAAGACCGCCGAGAAGACCATGCCGCTGCTGGTGATGTTCGCGATCGTCCAGGTCGTCTTCACCGGCATCCTCTTCCAGGTCTACGACTCGCCGGGGCTGGAGCAGTTCGCCTGGCTGATGCCGTCCCGCTGGGCCATCGCGGGCGCGGGCTCGACCCTCGATCTGGCACACCTCATGCCGCCGTGGGACCAGGACAACCCCACCAATCTGGACCCGCTGTGGGAGCACTCGGCGAGCCAGTGGGGGATGAACATCGGCATCCTGCTGTTCATCGGGGTGGTCTGCGGGTTCGCGGTGTCGCGGCTGCTGCGCCGTCATGAGCCGGAGGTCATGCGCAAGTAGCGCGCGGGCGGGGGTCACCCGCGTACGCGTACGCGCGAACACGCGCGTACGCCGCGGATATACGCATACGCCGGAGGGCGGCACCCCGTGTGGGTGCCGCCCTCGTGGCTTCTGTGCCCTCAGCGCCGTTCGGCTCAGTAGGCGCTGTTGACGTTGTCCATCGAACCGTACTTGTCCGCGGCGTAGTTGGCGGCGGCCACGATGTTGGCGACCGGGTCCCAGATGTCGAACGGGGTGCCCTTGACGTGGTACGCCTGGAACGTCGGCGGAATGACCTGGAGCAGACCCTTAGACGGTATGCCGTTCTTGGCGTTGATGTCCCAGAGGTTGATGGCCTTCGGGTTACCGCTGGACTCGCGGAGGATGTTGCGGTGCAGCCCTTCGTACGAGCCGGGGATGCCGTTCTTCTTCATGATCGACAGCGCCTCGCGGATCCACCCGTCCAGGTTGTCCGGGTAGGCCGCCTTGGCGGGCTTGCTGTCGGCCGTCTTGACGGCGGTGATCTCCTTCGCCGCGCTCGCCTTCAGGGCCGAGCTGTGCACACCGCCCTGGGTGCTCGACCAGGCCACGGGCGCGCTGGCGACATGGGTGTCGGCGCCGGTGTTGCCACCGGGAACCAGCGAGAACGTGACGGCCGCGACACCTGCGGCGGCGATGCCTGCGATCGAAGCCTTGCGGGTCGTGGTCCTGTTCAGGCTACGGAGATCAGCGATGCGTGACGAGAACATGAAAGACGTACCTCTTCGAATTGCGGGGAGTCGCGAAGGCCGGTTGGCCAGCCAGCTCGGCGGCGACGAACGCAATTCTTAGCGGCAGCAAAATCCTGTGGCAAAGGTGTGACGTACGACCCTGGGTAGTGCGGCGGGGCGCTCAACCGGCGTCCAAATGCCCGTTTACGCCACGCTCACACCCCTTTGTTCATCGACTAGACGGCTTCGTAAGTGATCCACGTCCTATGTGCGGGCTCACATCGGGGGTGGGGCGATATGACCGTTCGTTGCTTCAGCAATGCGATGAGTGAGCGGTCTCGTCCGGGAGGACGAGATGGACGTCCCCGAACTCGTGCCAGAGATAGAGATGTTCCAGCGCCTCCTGGTAACCCCGCTCCAGCGCCGCGCGCCCGGCGATCGCCTCCAGCATCAGCAGATGCGAGGCCTCCGGCTCGTGCAGCCCGGTCAGCAGCCCGTCCACGGCGCGCACCCCGCGCCGGGGCGTGATCACCAGATCCGTCCATCCCGAGGCCGCCCGCACCACACCGTCGGTCCCGGCCGCCGACTCCAGGGCCCGTACCGCCGTCGTACCGACCGCGATGATCTTTCCGCCGCCCGCCGCGGCGGCGTTCACCAGCCGGGCCGTCGTCTCCGGCACCTCGAAGCGCTCCGGGTACGGCGGCTCGTGCGCCTCCGCCGACGCCACCCCCGTATGCAGCGCCAGCGGGGCGAACCGCACTCCCCGCCGCACCAGCTCCCTGACCGTCCCCGCGGTGAAGGGACGGCCCGCGCTCGGCATCTCCGCGGAGCCCGAGCCGTCGGGGGAGGGGAGCGCGAAGACCGTCTGATACGCGGACAGCGGCTGGTCCCGCTCCGTGTACCCGTACCGGATCGGCCGCCCGTAGCGGCGCAGCAGTCCCGGCACATCGGGGCACGAGACCCGCGCCCACCACAGCCGGACCCCCTCCGGGTCCAGGGGCTCCTCCAGTACGAGCCGCTCGCCGCCCGGCAGCCGTACGACCGCCCCGGCAGGGCCCCCGGCCCTGGGCACGGTGGTGCCCGCCCCGGCCGCCCCGGCCGGCGACGGTGTGCGCAGTTCCACCGCCCACCGGCCGTCGTCACCCTGGGTCGAGAAGTGCGTCACGACCCGCGCGCCGCCCAGCCGCCCGTTGACCGCGGCCGGCAGCGTCGCCGACGTGTTGACCACCAGCACATCCCCGGCCCGGAGCAGATCAGGCAGCTCAGGGAAAGTGTGATGAGTCACGTCGGTGCCCCGGGAGACCAGCAGACGTACATCGTCCCTGCCCGAGCCGCGCTGTTCCGCCGGGACCCGCGCCGACAGCTCCTCGGGCACCCGCAGCGCACGCAGCGCCCGCGGCATCCCCGCGCCCTCCCGCCTCGTCGCCCACCCCGCCGTCGGGCGCCTCATACGGTCACGTCCCGCAGAGCGGGAGCCGTGTACCGGCCGCTCGGCGGGCGCCGCTCCAGCAGCCGCAGAAAACCGGGCACCACCGACTCCGGATCCGGCCGCGGATCCGGGTCGTCCGGCACGGCCGCCGTATAGAGGTCCGTCCCCATGTCGCCCGGGTCGACGCTCCACACCCGCAGCTCCGGCTCCTCCACCGCGAGCACGGCGGCGAGCTGGTCCAGCGCCGCCTTCGACGCCCCGTAACCGCCCCAGGTCCCGTACGCCTCCGCCGCCGCGTCCGAACTGACCGTGATCACCGCGCCCGGAGTGCCCGCGCGCAACAGCGGCAGCGCCCGCTGCACCAGGCCGAGCGCCGCGACCACATTGGTCTCCAGCGCCGTCCGCAGTCCGTGCAGCGGCAGCGCGTCCAGCCGTACGAGCGGCTCCGCGCCCAGCGCGCTGGCATTGCTCACCAGCAGATCGAGCGCCCCCAGTCCGGCGGCGGCGGTCACCAGTTCCTCCCGGTGCACGGCGTCCGTGACATCCCCCGTGAGCGCCACCACCCGTGTTCCGTACGCCCTCGCCTCGCCGGCCGCCCCTTCCAGTGCGGGCGCGGTCCGGGCGTCCAGCACCAGATCCCAGCCGCTCCGGGCCAGCGCCACGGCCAGCGCGCGCCCCAGTCCCTTCGAAGCCCCCGTGATGATCGCTACGGGCATGACATCCGCTCCTTCCGCCGGATCGGCGCGCTCCGGTGCCCGCCGACGCCACCCAACGTAGGAACGCCGCCCTCCTCATCGCCTCGGACGCGGGCCCTGTCCACTCAGGGCATTCGCCCTAGGCCGCGCCGAGGCCGCGCCGAGGTCGGGCCTAGGCCGGTCCTAGGTCATCGGCCCCGGCCGGAGGCGGTCGCGAGGCGGATACGGGCTGCCCGACCCGCCGGTACGGTGAAAACATGAGTCACCGACCCGGCTCCGGCCTCGCCGCCGTGAGCAGCGCGCTTCTCGCGATGAGCAGACGTCTGGAGGTGCGTGACGTCCTCAAGACGATCGTCGCCTCGGCCCGCGAACTGCTCGACGCCGAGTACGCGGCGCTCGGTGTCCCGGACGACCACGGCGGCTTCGCCCAGTTCGTGGTGGACGGCGTCAGCGACGAACAGTGGCGGGCCATCGGGCCGCTGCCCCGCCAGCACGGCATCCTCGCGGCGATGCTCCACGAGGAGAAGACCGAGCGTCTCGCCGATGTGCGCAGGGACCCGCGGTTCGGGGGCTGGCCCTCCGCCCACCCCGACATGTCCGACTTCCTCGGCCTGCCGGTCAGGGACGGTGACGAGACGCTCGCCGCGCTCTTCCTCGCCAACAAGCGCTGCCCCCGGGCGGAGTCCTCCCGCGGCCGGCGCTGCGGATTCACCGAGGAGGACGAGGAACTCCTCGCGATCCTCGCCCAGCACGCCGCGATCGCCCTCACCAACGCCCGGCTGTACGAGCGCAGCCGCGAACTCACCATCGCCGAGGAGCGCTCGCGCCTCGCGCATGAACTCCACGACGCGGTCAGCCAGAAGCTCTTCTCGCTCCGGCTGACCGCCCAGGCCGCCGCCGCCCTGGTCGACCGCGACCCGGTCCGCGCCAAGGGCGAACTCCAGCAGGTCGCCGCTCTCGCCGCCGAGGCCGCCGACGAGCTGCGCGCCGCCGTGGTCGAGCTGCGCCCCGCGGCCCTCGACGAGGACGGGCTCGTCCATACGCTCCGCAACCATGTCCAGGTGCTCGACCGCGCCCACTCGGCCGAGGTCACCTTCGGCACCTCCGGGATACGGGCCCTGCCCGCGGCCCAGGAGGAGGCGCTGCTGCGGGTGGCCCAGGAGGCACTGCACAACGCGCTGCGGCACTCGGGGGCCGACCGGGTGGGGGTCGCCCTCGCCCGCCGGGGCCAGGGCGCGGTCCTCAGCGTCACCGACAACGGCAAGGGCTTCGAGCCCCGGACGGTCCGCAGGGCGGGCCGCCATCTCGGGCTGGTCTCGATGCGCGACCGGGCGAGCGGTGTGGGCGGCAGACTCAGGGTGAAATCGGCGCCCGGACAGGGCACCACGATCGAGATGGAGGTGCCCGGTGGCTGAAGAGGGCAGGGGCGCCGTGGAGCGCTCCGCCGACGGGACGGCGGCGGGGCGCGGGCGGGCGATCCGCGTTCTGCTGGTCGACGACCACCAGGTGGTCCGCCGCGGACTGCGCACGTTCCTGGAGATCCAGGACGACATCGAAGTGGTGGGCGAGGCGTCGGACGGCGCCGAGGGGGTCGCCCGCGCCGGGGAACTGCATCCCGATGTCGTACTGATGGACATCAAGATGCCCGGTATGGACGGTATCGAGGCGCTGCGCAAGCTCCGTGAGCAGGCCAGTCCGGCCCGAGTGCTGATCGTCACCAGCTTCACCGAGCAGCGCACCGTGGTCCCCGCCCTGCGGGCCGGGGCCTGCGGCTATGTGTACAAGGACATCGACCCCGAGGCGCTGGCGGGCGCGATCCGCTCCGTCCACGCGGGCCATGTGCTGCTCCAGCCGGAGGTCGCGGGCGCGCTGCTGGCCCAGGACGACTCCGGCACCGGCCAGGGCAGAGGGACCTCGCTCACCGAGCGGGAGCGGGAGGTGCTCGGACTGATCGCCGACGGGCGCTCCAACCGGGAGATCGCCCGTGCGCTGACGCTCTCGGAGAAAACTGTCAAGACGCACGTTTCGAACATCCTGATGAAGCTGGATCTCTCGGACCGTACGCAGGCGGCGCTCTGGGCCGTCCGACATGGGGCGGCGGACTGAAGCGGCCGAAGCGGACCGTCGTCCTCCGGTCTGAGATTCATACCGTCGTGTGTATGTCACCCACACGGCGCATCCTGACCGCCGCTCGGGCGTTCTTCATGGCGTAACCACGGCGTACTGCCGTGGTCATTGATCACACGATTAAGGAACATCCCATGAAGGTTGCCAAGAAGGCCGCTCTGGTCCTCGTCACCGCCGGCCTCGCGGCGGGCGCCTCCGCCGGTGCCGCGTTCGCCACGGATGGCGGCGCCCACGCCCTCGGCACGGCGAAGAACTCCCCGGGTGTCGGCTCCGGCAACGCCATCCAGGTCCCGGTGCACATCCCGCTGAACCTCACCGGCAACACGGTCAACGTGATCGGCCTGCTGAACCCGGCCTTCGGCAACCACTCGGTCAACCACTAGGGCTGAGCCCCGGGTCGGCCCCCCCTTTTTTGGGCTCGGTTCGCCTCCGGGGCGCTTTTTGTCGGCGCCGACAGTCGATCGTGCTCGGTCCGGTCGTTCCTCACGGCCTGTGCGCGTTCTCCTTTTCGGCGCCGACGCGCCCCTTCGGCTCACTCGCCGGCGGGCGACAGCGGCCGGAACATGTCCGCGTCCCGAGGCGGCCGAGGTGACCGGGATCCGGGTGGGGCCCGCCCCGGCCGCCCCTGGGGTACGGATGCGTTCGGGCCGCGCACGGCCGCCGGCGAGTGAGCCGAAGGGCGCGCCGCTGTCGAAAGGGAGAGCGCGTGCAGGTCCGTGAGGAACGAGCGGACCGAGCACGGTCGACCGTCGACAGTGGCAGAAAGCGCCCGGAGGCGAACCGAGCCCTCAAAAAAGGGGGCCCGGAGGCGGACCGAGCCCCTTAAAAATGCGGCTCTTGCCTCTGCCGTTCCTCCACGTACGCGTTGTACGAGGCGACCCGCGCCCGTCGGGCCACCCGCTCGACCGGGCGCAGGGCCGCTCCGCGCGCCGCCATCTCCGACGCGCTCACCGCACCGCCGTGCCCGTGCTCGTACGCCAGCGAGACCAGCAGTCCGACCCGCTCCGCCAGTTCGAGGACCCGGACCGCACGCGGCGGGTAACCGGGCGCCAGTACCTCGCGGCCCCGCTCCGCCCGTGCCCGGTACGCGTCCAGGGCCGCCTCCGCCACCGGGCCCGAGGCCGCCACGTCCAGCCGTGAGATCACCTCCGTCGCCTCCCGCAGCGCCTCGGCCAGCTCACGCTCCGCCTCCCCGAGCGAGGGCACATCCGCCGGCGGGGCCTCCCGTACCGGCAGACAGTGCCAGAGGACCTCGGTATGGCGGTCCCCCTCCGGGCCCACCGAGGTGACCTCGGGCACCAGACCGTACGGCGCACCCGTCGCGACGACGGCCTCCTCGGCCTCCAGCGCGCGGGCATTGAACTCCGGAGGTCCGCTCAGCCCCAGCGGATGTCCCGGTACGGGCAGCGCCACCCGGTATCCCGTCACCCCGAGCGCCCGTAGCCGCCCCAGCGCCAGCGTGAGCCCGACAGGACCGGCCTCGCCCGGCAGCCCCTCCACCCGGTGCGGCGCGTCATCACCGACCACGGCGAGCACGGCGTCGTCCGGCGATACAAACCCGGCCAGAAGGGCGTTTCCCCAAGCGGCCAGCAGTCCTGAGCGTGGTTGCGAATGCATGGACCCAGCCTAGGGAACGGACCTCAGGGCCGGACCACTCGACCGGTGGCGTAGATTTTCCGGGGAGATGCGCCCACAGGCGCACCCGGAACCTCAAGACGATTGCATGGGGAGACAACGCGCTCATGAGCGATGTACTGGAGCTGGTGGACGTATCCGTGGTCCGCGACGGACGCGCTCTGGTGGACGATGTCTCCTGGTCGGTCAAGGAGGGGGAGCGCTGGGTGATCCTCGGCCCCAACGGCGCGGGGAAGACCACCCTGCTCAATCTCGCCTCCAGCTACCTTTTCCCGACCGGCGGGCAGGTGACCATCCTCGGCGACCGGCTCGGCAAGGTGGACGTCTTCGACCTGCGCCCGCGCATCGGCATCGCGGGCATCGCCCTGGCCGAGAAGCTGCCCAAGCGCCAGACCGTCCTCCAGACCGTGCTGACCGCCGCGTACGGCATGACCGCGACCTGGCACGAGAACTACGACGAGGTCGACGAGCAGCGCGCCCGCGCCTTCCTCGACCGGCTGGGCATGACCGAGTACCTCGACCGCAGATTCGGCACCCTCTCCGAGGGCGAGCGCAAGCGCACCCTGATCGCCCGCGCGATGATGACCGACCCGGAGCTGCTCCTGCTGGACGAGCCCGCGGCCGGTCTCGACCTCGGCGGGCGCGAGGACCTCGTGCGCAGGCTCGGCCGTCTCGCCCGCGATCCGTACGCCCCCTCCATGATCATGGTGACCCACCACGTCGAGGAGATCGCGCCGGGCTTCACCCATGTCCTCATGATCCGTCAGGGCAAGGTGCTCGCCGCCGGACCCATGGAGACGGAACTGACCTCCCGCAACCTCTCCCTCTGCTTCGGTCTCCCGCTCGTCGTCGAGCGCAACGGTGACCGCTGGACGGCGCAGGGACTGCCGCTCCGCTGACGCCGGCAACGCCGCTCGGCTGACCGGATATCACCCCTGTCCCGACAGGGATCGCCGGACCTACCATGACCAGGTGGAAATCGAAGCGTGGGTGTGGTGGCTGATCGGCGCCGTCGGTCTGGGGATTCCGCTCGTTCTGACCGCGATGCCCGAGTTCGGAATGTTCTCCGCCGGGGCGGTCGCCGCCGCCGTCACCGCCGCGCTGGGCGGCACCGTGGTGGCCCAAGTCCTCGTATTCGCCGTGGTGTCCGTCGCGCTCACCGTGGTGGTCCGCCGTATCGCGAGCCGGCAACGCGGCTCCAGTCCCGGAGCGGCCACGGGAATTGACGCGCTGAGAGGCCGACAGGCCATCGTTCTCGAACGTGTCGACGGCCGTGATGGACGTATCAAGCTCGCCGGTGAGGTCTGGTCGGCGCGCGCCCTCGACGCGGACGCGTCGTTCGAACCCGGCCAGCAGGTCGATGTGGTCGAAATCGACGGTGCGACAGCCGTGGTGATGTGAGCCAACCCTGTGGAACGCTCCCCATACACGCTCCTGGTCTGAGAAACTCGATCATCAGAACATCCGGCAGCGAAGGGCCCGAGATACGCGATGCCATCAATCATCATCGTCCTGGTCATCCTGGTGGTGCTTGTATTCATCGCCCTGATCAAGACGATCCAGGTCATCCCGCAGGCAAGCGCCGCCATCGTGGAGCGGTTCGGCCGCTACACCCGAACTCTCAACGCGGGCCTGAACATCGTGGTCCCGTTCATCGACTCGATCCGTAACCGGATCGACCTCCGCGAGCAGGTCGTCCCCTTCCCGCCGCAGCCGGTGATCACGCAGGACAACCTGGTCGTCAACATCGACACCGTCATCTACTACCAGGTGACCGACGCCCGCGCGGCGACCTATGAAGTCGCCAGCTATATCCAGGCGATCGAACAGCTCACCGTCACCACGCTCCGCAACATCATCGGTGGCATGGACCTGGAGCGGACCCTCACCTCCCGTGAGGAGATCAACGCGGCGCTGCGCGGCGTCCTCGACGAGGCCACCGGCAAGTGGGGCATCCGCGTCAACCGCGTCGAGCTGAAGGCCATCGAACCGCCGACCTCCATCCAGGACTCGATGGAGAAGCAGATGCGCGCCGACCGTGACAAGCGCGCCGCGATCCTCACCGCCGAGGGCATCCGCCAGTCGCAGATCCTCACCGCGGAGGGCGAGAAGCAGTCCGCGATCCTCCGCGCGGAGGGCGAGGCCAAGGCCGCGGCCCTGCGCGCCGAGGGCGAGGCCCAGGCGATCCGTACGGTCTTCGAGTCGATCCACGCGGGCGACCCCGACCAGAAGCTGCTCTCGTACCAGTACCTCCAGATGCTCCCCAAGATCGCCGAGGGAGACGCCAACAAGCTCTGGATCGTGCCCAGCGAGATCGGCGACGCCCTCAAGGGACTCAGCGGTGCCTTCGGTAATCTCGGCGGCGGGATGCCGGGCTTCGACACCGGCAAGGAGCGCCGCCAGGACCCCCCGCTGGACTGACCGTACTGCCCCTTCGTGCATGATCGGTGCATACCGCACCGATCACCGAAGGGGCAGCGTGCTGTGACCATCTGGGAGATGCTCGCCGTCTTCGTCGCGGGCATCAGTGCCGGGACCATCAACACCATCGTCGGCTCCGGCACCCTCATCACCTTCCCCGTCCTGCTGGCGACCGGCCTCCCACCGGTCACCGCGACCGTCTCCAACGCCCTTGGACTCATACCGGGTTCGATCAGCGGAGCCATCGGCTACCGCGCCGAACTCGCCGGCCAGCGCCGCCGGGTGCTGCGGCTGAGCGTCGCCGCACTCGCCGGCGGTCTCACCGGCGCCACACTGCTGCTCGTCCTGCCCTCGACGGCCTTCGAGACGATCGTGCCCGTCCTGGTCACCATCGCCCTCGCCCTGGTGATCTTCCAGCCCCGGCTCACCAAGGCCGTCCAGGCCCGCCGCCGGCGCAGAGGCACCAGCGCCCGCCTCGACGGCGGTCCGCTCCTGTTCGCCGGACTCCTCTTCGCCAGCGTCTACGGCGGCTACTTCACGGCGGCCCAGGGAATCATCTACCTCTCCCTGATGGGCATGCTGCTCGACGACAGCCTGCAACGCCTCAACGCCGTCAAGAACATCCTCGCCGCCGTCGTCAACAGCATCGCCGCGCTCTACTTCCTCTTCGTCGCCCACTTCGACTGGACGGCCGTCGTACTCATCGCCGTCGGCTCCGCGCTGGGCGGCCAGATCGGCGCCAGGGTCGGCCGCCGTCTGCCACCGGTCGCGCTGCGCGCGCTGATCGTCGCCGTCGGCGCGGTCGCCATCGCACAGCTCCTGATCCGCCGCTACGGCTGACACCGAAGACGCGCGGACACACAGGAGCCCGCCCCCGGATCCGGGAGCGGGCTCTCGCCGTACGTCGTCGTGGGCCTTACGCGGCGGACCGCACGCCTATCAGCCACTGCGGCAGCTCCGAACGCTCACCCGCCCGCAGCGACAGCAGCATCGCGTCCGCCGGGGACGGTACGAACGGGTCGTGCAGCAACGGCATCCCCGCCTGCTCCGGCGTACGGTCGGCCTTGCGGTGGTTGTCCTCGGCGCAGGAAGCGACGGTATTCAGCCAGCTGTCGGCGCCACCCCGGGACCGCGGCACCACATGGTCCACCGTCGTCGCGCGTCTGCCGCAGTACGCGCACCGGTGCTGGTCCCGTACCAGAACACCCCGCCTCGACCACGGGGCCTGTCTTCGAAAGGGCACCCGCACATAGCGGCAGAGCCGGATCACCCGGGGCACCGGAAGCTCCATGGTGGCCGCACGGACACGGAGACCGGGATGAGCCTGCTCGACAACGGCCTTGTCCTGGAGCACCAGCACCACCGCACGGTTGAGTGTCACCGTCGACAGCGGCTCGAAGCTCGCATTCAGTACCAGCGTGTCCCGCATCCCGCCCACCTCCCGTGTGCCGGCCCACCACCTGGCGGGCTGGGATCAACTCTGGCCGGGCACGCCGAGGGGGACAACACAATAAAAAGTGCCCTGCCCTGGTCTCTCCAAGACCAGGGCAGGGCAAACAAAAGGAAAACGGTCAGCTCTTGGCCGGAGCGGCGTACTCGCCGATGAGCTGCGCACGAGCAAGCGTGTGGAATCGCAGATTGAAGCCGACGAACGCGGGCGAGGCGTCACTGTCGGGCCCCAGCCGCTCGGTGTCCACGGCGTACACCGTGAACACATACCGGTGTGCCGGATCCCCGGCCGGCGGCGCCGCGCCCCCGAAGTCCTTCGACCCGTAGTCGCTCCGCGCGTGCACCGCGCCCTTGGGCAGCCCCTCGAACGAACCGCTGCCCGCACCCGCCGGCAGCTCGGTCACCGACGCCGGGATGTCGAAGAGCACCCAGTGCCAGAACCCGCTGCCGGTCGGCGCGTCGGGATCGAAACATGTCACGGCGAAACTCTTGGTCTCCGCGGGGAAGCCCTCCCAGCGCAGCTGCGGTGAGGTGTTCCCGGCCGCGTAGACCTGCGCGTCCTTCAGCACCGCCCCGGGCGCGATGTCCTCACTCACCACCGTGAACGACGGCACCTGCGGATGGAAGTCATGAGGGAGCGGAGCCCTCTTGCCCTCGGTCAACGTCTGAACCTCCGAATCGGCCGTCCCGCCGGCCCGTGTGCCGGCGGATCCGCCCTGCGACGCCGAGCCTAAAGGCCGTGATCAGAACCAGTTGCGACGGCCACCCACCTCGGCGAGCCACTGGTTGAGATAGGCGGCCCAGTCGGTGCCCTGGAAGTCGCCCAGGCCGACCTGGAAGGACCGGAACGAGTCGCTGCCCTCGGTGAACAGCCCCGGCTTCTTGTCCATCTCCAGGATGACGTCCATCTCACGGTCGTCCGCGACGAAGGTCAGCTCGACCTGGTTGAGCCCGCGGTACTGCTGCGGCGCGAAGAACTCGATCTCCTGGTAGAACGGCAGCCGCTGGCGCGTCCCGCGGATATGACCACGCTCCATGTCCGCGGCCTTGAAGCGGAACCCGAGCTGGATGAAGGCGTCCAGGATGGCCTGCTGCGCGGGCAGCGGGTGGACATTGATCGGGTCGAGATCGCCGGAGTCCAGCGCCCGCGCGATCGCCAGCTCCGTGGTCACCCCGATGTTCATCCCGCGCAGCTGCTGACCGTCGATCGTCGTGATCGGGGTCTCCCACGGGATCTCCAGACCGAACGGCACCACATGCACCGCCCCGGCCTGCACCTCGAAGGCGCCGCCGATGCTCTGCTTGGTGAACTCGATGTCCTGCTTGAGCTCCTGGTCGTTCCCCTCGACCTCGACACGCGCCTGAAGGCCGACCGAGAGACCTTCGATCCGCTGGTTGACGGACCCGCCCTGGAGCCGCACCTCGCCCTGGACTACCCCGCCCGGCACGACGTTCAGCTCGGTCAGCTCCGTCTCGACGGACGCACCACCGGCACCGAGGCTCGCGAGCAGCTTCTTGAAGCCCATGTTCACTCCTTCTAGATCCTGACCCCTACATACGCGCTCCGACCGTAGTCGGTTCCCCGGTACGCTCATACGCCATGGAGAGCCCCGATCGTGTTCCGCTTCCCCGGGACTTCTTCGACCGTCCGGTCCTGGAGGTCGCGCCCGATCTTCTCGGGCGCACACTGGTACGCACCACGGACGAGGGCCCGATCGAACTCCGGCTGACCGAGGTGGAGGCGTACGCGGGCGAGATCGACCCGGGATCGCACGCATTCCGCGGCCGGACGGCCCGTAACGGAGTGATGTTCGGCCCGCCCGGTCACGCGTACGTCTACTTCACCTACGGGATGTGGCACTGCCTCAACCTGGTGTGCGGCCCCGAGGGCATGGCGAGCGGAGTCCTGCTCCGCGCCGGCGAGATCGAGGTGGGCGCCGAGCTGGCACATAAACGTCGGTTCTCGGCCCGGCATCACAGAGAACTGGCCAAAGGCCCGGCCCGCTTGGCCACCGCCCTCGATGTCGACCGCGGCCTCAACGGCACGGACGTCTGCGCGGGCCCCGACGCGCCGCTGGCGATACTGGCCGGCACGCCCGCACCGACTGACCAGGTCCGCAGCGGCCCCCGCACCGGGGTGGGCGGCGACGGCGCGGTCCACCCCTGGCGCTTCTGGATCGACGGCGACCCTTCGGTGAGCCCTTATCGGGCCCATGCGCCCAGACGCCGCCGAACTTGACTCGTACCGTTCATCCGCCTAACGTAGCCCGAGCCGCTTGACACCGGTCCTGCTGCTCAGCAGCCGCCCGAAGTGGCCATCCACTACTGACGACCAGCCCCGACGGGTTCTATTTCGGCATGCCGAAATTCAAGCCCGACGGCTCGATTATGAGCCGGGCGGGGATTCGGTTAAAGTAGCGGAAGCCGAAAGGCAAAAGACCAATCCCAAAGGTCACTGGAATTCACGAGGCGGAAGACGCCGAATGGATCTGGTAAAGTCGGAGACGCAAGACAGCAAGACCGAAGGGAAAGCCCGGAGGAAAGCCCGTGAGGGTGAGTACGAAGGAAGCGTCCGTTCCTTGAGAACTCAACAGCGTGCCAAAAGTCAACGCCAGATATGTTGATACCCCGTCCTTCCGGGATGTGATGTTCCGGTGGGTTCGGGTTCCTTTGAAGTAACACAGCGAGGACGCTGTGAATCACTGGTCTTATTCCGGCTGGTGGTTCCGCTCTCGTGGTGCTGACCCGATTACGGGTAATCATTCACGGAGAGTTTGATCCTGGCTCAGGACGAACGCTGGCGGCGTGCTTAACACATGCAAGTCGAACGATGAAGCCTTTCGGGGTGGATTAGTGGCGAACGGGTGAGTAACACGTGGGCAATCTGCCCTTCACTCTGGGACAAGCCCTGGAAACGGGGTCTAATACCGGATAATACTTTCTCCTGCATGGGAGAGGGTTGAAAGCTCCGGCGGTGAAGGATGAGCCCGCGGCCTATCAGCTTGTTGGTGGGGTGATGGCCTACCAAGGCGACGACGGGTAGCCGGCCTGAGAGGGCGACCGGCCACACTGGGACTGAGACACGGCCCAGACTCCTACGGGAGGCAGCAGTGGGGAATATTGCACAATGGGCGGAAGCCTGATGCAGCGACGCCGCGTGAGGGATGACGGCCTTCGGGTTGTAAACCTCTTTCAGCAGGGAAGAAGCGTGAGTGACGGTACCTGCAGAAGAAGCGCCGGCTAACTACGTGCCAGCAGCCGCGGTAATACGTAGGGCGCAAGCGTTGTCCGGAATTATTGGGCGTAAAGAGCTCGTAGGCGGCTTGTCGCGTCGGATGTGAAAGCCCGGGGCTTAACCCCGGGTCTGCATTCGATACGGGCAGGCTAGAGTGTGGTAGGGGAGATCGGAATTCCTGGTGTAGCGGTGAAATGCGCAGATATCAGGAGGAACACCGGTGGCGAAGGCGGATCTCTGGGCCATTACTGACGCTGAGGAGCGAAAGCGTGGGGAGCGAACAGGATTAGATACCCTGGTAGTCCACGCCGTAAACGTTGGGAACTAGGTGTTGGCGACATTCCACGTCGTCGGTGCCGCAGCTAACGCATTAAGTTCCCCGCCTGGGGAGTACGGCCGCAAGGCTAAAACTCAAAGGAATTGACGGGGGCCCGCACAAGCAGCGGAGCATGTGGCTTAATTCGACGCAACGCGAAGAACCTTACCAAGGCTTGACATACACCGGAAACGGCCAGAGATGGTCGCCCCCTTGTGGTCGGTGTACAGGTGGTGCATGGCTGTCGTCAGCTCGTGTCGTGAGATGTTGGGTTAAGTCCCGCAACGAGCGCAACCCTTGTTCTGTGTTGCCAGCATGCCTTTCGGGGTGATGGGGACTCACAGGAGACTGCCGGGGTCAACTCGGAGGAAGGTGGGGACGACGTCAAGTCATCATGCCCCTTATGTCTTGGGCTGCACACGTGCTACAATGGCCGGTACAATGAGCTGCGATGCCGTGAGGCGGAGCGAATCTCAAAAAGCCGGTCTCAGTTCGGATTGGGGTCTGCAACTCGACCCCATGAAGTCGGAGTTGCTAGTAATCGCAGATCAGCATTGCTGCGGTGAATACGTTCCCGGGCCTTGTACACACCGCCCGTCACGTCACGAAAGTCGGTAACACCCGAAGCCGGTGGCCCAACCCCCTTGTGGGGAGGGAGCTGTCGAAGGTGGGACTGGCGATTGGGACGAAGTCGTAACAAGGTAGCCGTACCGGAAGGTGCGGCTGGATCACCTCCTTTCTAAGGAGCATCTAGACCCTTCGGGGTCGAGAGCCACTTCGTCGGCGCATGTCCGACGGTGGTCAGCTCATGGGTGGAACGTTGACTATTCGGCACAGTCTGTTGGTGAGGGTTGCTAGTACTGCTTCGGCGTGGAACGTGATTCTTGCTGGTGGACTGTGTGGGGCGCGCTGTTGGGTGTCTGAGGGTGCGAGCGTTGCTCGTCCTTCGAGTGCCGGTCCCGGTGTACTCGCTCGTGAGAGTGGGGTGGCGGGTGGCTGGTCGTTGTTTGAGAACTGCACAGTGGACGCGAGCATCTGTGGCCAAGTTTTTAAGGGCGCACGGTGGATGCCTTGGTACCAGGAACCGATGAAGGACGTGGGAGGCCGCGATAGGCCCCGGGGAGCTGTCAACCGAGCTTTGATCCGGGGGTGTCCGAATGGGGAAACCCGGCAGTCGTCATGGGCTGTCACCCGCTGCTGAACACATAGGCAGTGTGGAGGGAACGAGGGGAAGTGAAACATCTCAGTACCCTCAGGAAGAGAAAACAACCGTGATTCCGGGAGTAGTGGCGAGCGAAACCGGATGAGGCCAAACCTGTGACGTGTGATACCCGGCAGGGGTTGCGTTTCAGGGGTTGTGGGAGTTCTCTTGATCGGTCTGCCGGCCGGTCGGCGAGTCAGAAACCGTATGGGTAGGCGAAGGACATGCGAAAGGTCCGGCGTAGAGGGTAAGACCCCCGTAGCTGAAATCTGTACGGCTCGTTTGAGAATCACCCAAGTAGCACGGGGCCCGAGAAATCCCGTGTGAATCTGGCGGGACCACCCGCTAAGCCTAAATATTCCCTGGTGACCGATAGCGGATAGTACCGTGAGGGAATGGTGAAAAGTACCGCGGGAGCGGAGTGAAATAGTACCTGAAACCGTGTGCCTACAAGCCGTGGGAGCGTCGCGCATCGAGTTTACTCGGTGCGTCGTGACTGCGTGCCTTTTGAAGAATGAGCCTGCGAGTTTGCGGTGTGTTGCGAGGTTAACCCGTGTGGGGTAGCCGTAGCGAAAGCGAGTCCGAATAGGGCGGTATAGTAGCGCGCTCAAGACCCGAAGCGGAGTGATCTAGCCATGGGCAGGTTGAAGCGGCTGTAAGAGGTCGTGGAGGACCGAACCCACCAGGGTTGAAAACCTGGGGGATGACCTGTGGTTAGGGGTGAAAGGCCAATCAAACTCCGTGATAGCTGGTTCTCCCCGAAATGCATTTAGGTGCAGCGTCGTGTGTTTCTTGCCGGAGGTAGAGCACTGGATAGGCGATGGGCCCTACCGGGTTACTGACCTTAGCCAAACTCCGAATGCCGGTAAGTGAGAGCGCGGCAGTGAGACTGTGGGGGATAAGCTCCATGGTCGAGAGGGAAACAGCCCAGAGCATCGACTAAGGCCCCTAAGCGTACGCTAAGTGGGAAAGGATGTGGAGTCGCAGAGACAACCAGGAGGTTGGCTTAGAAGCAGCCATCCTTGAAAGAGTGCGTAATAGCTCACTGGTCAAGTGATTCCGCGCCGACAATGTAGCGGGGCTCAAGCGTACCGCCGAAGTCGTGTCATTGCAGTATGTACCCCCAACGGGGACTGTGATGGGTAGGGGAGCGTCGTGTGCCGGGTGAAGCCGCCGCGTAAGCGAGTGGTGGACGGTTCACGAGTGAGAATGCAGGCATGAGTAGCGATACACACGTGGGAAACGTGTGCGCCGATTGACTAAGGGTTCCTGGGTCAAGCTGATCTGCCCAGGGTAAGTCGGGACCTAAGGCGAGGCCGACAGGCGTAGTCGATGGACAACCGGTTGATATTCCGGTACCCGCTTTGAAACGCCCAGTATCGAATCAGACGATGCTAAGACCGTGAAGCCGTCCTGGAGCCTTCGGGCAAAGGGGAGTGGTGGAGCCGTCGGACCAGATCTGTAGTAGGTAAGCGATGGGGTGACGCAGGAAGGTAGTCCAGCCCGGGCGGTGGTTGTCCCGGGGTAAGGGTGTAGGGCGTTGTGCAGGTAAATCCGTGCAACATGTGTCTGAGACCTGATGCCGAGCCGATTGTGGTGAAGTGGATGATCCTATGCTGTCGAGAAAAGCCTCTAGCGAGTTTCATGGCGGCCCGTACCCTAAACCGACTCAGGTGGTCTGGTAGAGAATACCGAGGCGTTCGGGTGAACTATGGTTAAGGAACTCGGCAAAATGCCCCCGTAACTTCGGGAGAAGGGGGGCCACACTGGGTGATGGGATTTACTCCTTGAGCTTGGGGTGGCCGCAGAGACCAGCGAGAAGCGACTGTTTACTAAAAACACAGGTCCGTGCGAAGCCGTAAGGCGATGTATACGGACTGACGCCTGCCCGGTGCTGGAACGTTAAGGGGACCGGTTAGTCAATCTTCGGGTTGGCGAGGCTGAGAACTTAAGCGCCAGTAAACGGCGGTGGTAACTATAACCATCCTAAGGTAGCGAAATTCCTTGTCGGGTAAGTTCCGACCTGCACGAATGGCGTAACGACTTCTCGACTGTCTCAACCATAGGCCCGGTGAAATTGCATTACGAGTAAAGATGCTCGTTTCGCGCAGCAGGACGGAAAGACCCCGGGACCTTTACTACAGTTTGATATTGGTGTTCGGTTCGGCTTGTGTAGGATAGGTGGGAGACTTTGAAGCTCATACGCCAGTATGGGTGGAGTCGTCGTTGAAATACCACTCTGGTCGTGCTGGATGTCTAACCTGGGTCCGTGATCCGGATCAGGGACAGTGTCTGATGGGTAGTTTAACTGGGGCGGTTGCCTCCTAAAGGGTAACGGAGGCGCCCAAAGGTTCCCTCAGCCTGGTTGGTAATCAGGTGTTGAGTGTAAGTGCACAAGGGAGCTTGACTGTGAGACCGACGGGTCGAGCAGGGACGAAAGTCGGGACTAGTGATCCGGCGGTGGCTTGTGGAAGCGCCGTCGCTCAACGGATAAAAGGTACCCCGGGGATAACAGGCTGATCTTCCCCAAGAGTCCATATCGACGGGATGGTTTGGCACCTCGATGTCGGCTCGTCGCATCCTGGGGCTGGAGTCGGTCCCAAGGGTTGGGCTGTTCGCCCATTAAAGCGGTACGCGAGCTGGGTTTAGAACGTCGTGAGACAGTTCGGTCCCTATCCGCTGTGCGCGTAGGAGTCTTGAGAAGGGCTGTCCCTAGTACGAGAGGACCGGGACGGACGAACCTCTGGTGTGCCAGTTGTTCTGCCAAGGGCATGGCTGGTTGGCTACGTTCGGGAGGGATAACCGCTGAAAGCATCTAAGCGGGAAGCCTGCTTCGAGATGAGGACTCCCACCCCCTTTGAGGGGTTAAGGCTCCCAGTAGACGACTGGGTTGATAGGCCGGATATGGAAGCCAGGTGACTGGTGGAGTTGACCGGTACTAATAGGCCGAGGGCTTGTCCTCAGTTGCTCGCGTCCACTGTGTGGTTCCCGGGTTGCGAACAGTCGCACCGGTTGAACCAGTATGTACTCAATTGAAGAGTGTGCTTGTTCGCTAAGTGCCGATACCCCAGCTTTGTGGGGTGGCCCGATAGGGTTTCGGTGGTCATAGCGTGAGGGAAACGCCCGGTTACATTCCGAACCCGGAAGCTAAGCCTCACAGCGCCGATGGTACTGCAGGGGGGACCCTGTGGGAGAGTAGGACACCGCCGAACAATCTTTCAAGGACCCATGGTCCAGCGTTCATGCTGGACCATGGGTCCTTTTTGTTTTCCCCGTTCCTCCCTCCCATTCCCCATTTCACCCGAAGCGCATCGGAAGGCCGACTGCGCGAGAATGACTGCGGTACCCGAAGACAGGAGCCCAACCGATGTCCCCCAACTCCTCCGACGACCGTCCCGAGCGCGATGAGCGCCGTCGGGACAGCGGTGACCGGGGCGGCTTCCGCGGAGGCCGTGACGATCGCGATCGCGGTCCGCGACGTGATGATCGGGACCGTGGTGGTTTCCGTCGTGACGACAGCAGTCGCCGTGATGACGGCCGTCGTGACGACAACAGTCGCCGCGATGACAACCGGGGCGGCGGATATCGCGGTGGACGCGACGACCGGCCCGCCGGACCGCGTCGCGACGACGACCGTGGCGGCCGTCCCCACTCCAGCTCCGGTTCCGCTTCCGGCGGCGGTGGCTACGGTCGCCGTGACGACCGTGGCGGGCGGCCGGCCGGTGGTAACACCGGCGGTGGTGGCTATGGGCGGCGTGACGACCGTCCCGGCAGCGGTGGTCCGCGTCGTGACGACCGCCCGAGCGGTCCGCGTCGGGACGACCGGCGTGACGACAGGCCTGCCTTCCGGCGTGATGACCGTCGTGACGACCGCCCCGGCTTCCGTCGGGACGACCGTCCCAGCGGCCCTCGGCGTGACGACCGCCCCAGCGGCCCTCGGCGTGATGACCGTCCCAGTGGTCCCCGTCGGGACGACCGGCCGAGCGGTCCCCGTCGTGATGACCGCGACCGTGGCGCTCGGCCCAGTTTCGGTTCCGGCGGCGGTGGTTACGGGCGACGTGACGACCGTCCCAGCAGTGCCCCTCGCCGCGACGACCGTCCGACCGGTCCGCGTCGTGATGACCGGCGCGACGACAATCGCCGTGACGACAGCCGCCGTGACGACCGCCCCACGTTCCGCCGTGACGACGCCCGCCGTGACGACGCCCGCCGTGACGACGCCCGCCGTGACGACGCCCGCCGTGACGACACCCGTCGTGATGACCGGCCCGCCTTCCGCCGTGACGACAGCCGGGGCGGTGGCGGCGGCTACGCGCGCCGTGACGACCGGCCGAGCGCTCCGCGCCGCGACGACCGTCCCGGCGGACCCCGTCGGGATGACCGTCGTGATGACCGGCCGGGCTTCCGTCGTGACGACCGGCCCAGCGGTCCGCGTCGTGACGACAGCCGTGGTGGGGCAGGCCGTCCCAGCGGTTCCGGCGGTGGCGGTGGTTACGGCCGTCGCGACGACCGGGACCGCGGTGACCGCGACCGTGGCGGATACCGCGGGCGCGAAGACAACCGCCGTGGCGGCTACGAGCGCCGTGACGACCGGGACCGCGACCGTGACAGGGAGCCGATCAAGCGGCTGCCGATCCCGGACGAGGTCACCGGCGAGGAGATCGACAAGAGCGTCCGTCAGGAGCTGATGAGCCTGCCCAAGACGCTTGCGGACGACGTCGCCAGAAACCTCGTCATGGTCGCCCAGCTCATCGACGAGGACCCGGAGCGGGCGTACGCGTACTCCCGTATCGCGCTGCGGCTCGCCTCCAGGGTCGCCGCCGTGCGCGAGGCGGCGGGCTTCGCCGCGTACGCGACCCAGAAGTACGCCGAGGCGCTGGCCGAGTTCAGGGCCGCTCGGCGGATGACCGGGAATGTCGATCTGTGGCCCGTCATGGCGGACTGCGAGCGCGGACTCGGCCGTCCGGAGCGGGCGATGGCGATGGCCGGCGAGCCCGAGGTGCAGAAGCTCGACAAGGCGGGCCAGGTCGAGATGCGGCTGGTCGCCGCCGGGGCGCGCAGGGACATGGGGCAGATCGACGCCGCCATCGTGACGCTCCAGAGCCCCGAGCTGGCGTCCAGCTCCGTTCAGCCGTGGACCGCCCGGCTGCGCTACGCCTACGCCGACGCTCTGCTGTCGGCCGGGCGTGAGGACGAGGCCCGTGAGTGGTTCGCCAAGACGATCGAGGCGGACAAGGACGGCGCGACGGACGCCTCGGACCGGCTCGCGGAGCTGGACGGGGTCGAGTTCGTCGACGCCATGGTCGAGGAGGACGACGAGGACGCGGACGAGGACGACGACCTCAGTCCCGTCCTCGACGCTGACACCGACACCGATGTTGACACCGACGTCGTGGACGACGACGAAGACAGCGGCGACGGTGACGAGGATGACGACGACGGCGTCGATGAAGAGGTCGATGAAGAAGTCGAACGCGACACCAAGCACTGAGCGTTGAGTTGAGGTGTGTGGGTGGTACCCCGGCAGGGTTCGGCCGGGGTACCACCCACACGCGTTCGCTCTGTCAGTTGCCCGGGGCGAGACTCCGCAGCACCAGTCCTGTCGCCGGCTTGGGGCCGAAGGACGTGGACTTGCGGGGCATCATGACGCCCTGCCGCGCCAGTTCCCGTACGACCTCCTCGCGCACGGGGTGCAGCAGGACCGCTGTACTGGCGTCCCGTTCCGCCTTGTCGACGGCTGCCGCTGTGTCGTGGATGTACGCGATGTGCTCGGGCGTGTCCGGGATCCGCCAGATGTGGTCCACGAGCGTGGCGTGCAGGACGGTCGCGTCCAGTGCCCGCCAGGCCGCGGGCCGGTCGACGGGGACCGTACGCGCCAGCAGCTCCTGGTCCGGGCGGTCGACCAGATGGAAGCGGCCGTCCCCGGCGAGCAGGAACGCGTTGCCCGTGGTCGTGGCGTCGGCGAGGGCGTCGAGCGCCTCCGGGAGCGGGCCGTCGACCGTACGGACACGGAAGAAGCCGGAGAGGGCCTCGACCGCGCGGCCGACCGGCAGTTGGTGCAGCACCCGGTGGATGGAGCGGACCTGGAGGGGATAGCGGGCCGTGTCGATCAGCAGGACCAGTCCGTATCCCCAGGGGCCGGGTTCCGTGTGCTCGTCGCGCAGCCTCAGATAGGTCGCCCAGCGGTGGTGGCCGTCGGCGATCAGGGCCTGGTGGTGGCCCAGATCGTCGGCGATCTCCGCGAGGTCGCCGTGATCCGTGACCGACCACAGCCGATGGCTGAAGCCGTCCTCCGTGGTGGTGGCGAGGAGTGGGGGGCGGCGGATGGTGCGCTCGATGACACCCGCCGTGCCCGGTGTGCCCGTGCTTGGTGTGCTTGGTGTGACCGCCGTACCCGGTACGCCCGAGGTGCCCGGCGCGCCCGCCGTGCCCGGTACCCCCGGAGAGCCCGTGACCTCGCCGCCGCTGCGGTACGTCAGCAGCAGTGGCTCCAGATTCGCCGCGGTCGCCCGCATCAGGGCCGCACGGTCCGCCACGACATCCGGCATGACGTCCTCGTGGGGCAGCACGATGCCGTCGGAGGGCGAGGAGAGCGCCAGCGCCCCGATGACCCCTCTCTGCACCAACTCGCCCTTGCGCTGCTCGTACACGTACAGCGCGGGCTCGGGATCCGGCGCGAGCACGCCCTCGGCGAGCCAGCGGCCCAGCGTCCGCGCCGCCTGGCGGTGGCGCTCGTCGGGGGTGGGGGCCTGCGGCAGGATCAGCCGGACGATGTTGTGCGGATCGGCCGACTCCAGATGGTGCAGTCCGTCCGGCCGCACGACCACGTCGTACGGCGGGGAGGTCACGGCGGAGAGACTGCCGACCCGTTCGGGGACATAGCGGAGCCCGTGGAACGGAATCAGTCGCAGCCCCTTGTCCGCGGGACCTGTTGTGTTCATCAGGGCATCGTATGTGGGGTGTGGGGGATGAGCGATGATCGGGGGAGAAGCGCCACGGAGTACGGACGCGTGCCATGTGGCTGTCACGAGCGAGGGACGGACGGCGGATGAGCGAGCAGAGCAGGACCAGGCCGAGCGGGAGTACGACCGCGCTGCACGAGGCGTACGACACCGCTCTGCTCGATCTCGACGGTGTGGTCTACGCGGGCGGGGAGGCCATCGCGCACGCGGTCGAGTCGCTCCGTACGGCCCGGGAAGCCGGGATGCACCTCGCGTATGTCACCAACAACGCGCTGCGCACGCCCGCCGCCGTCGCGGCGCATCTCACCGAACTCGGCGCGCCTGCCGAGCCCGCCGATGTCATCACCTCGGCGCAGGCGGTCTCCCGGCTGATCGCGGAGCAGCTTCCGGCCGGGTCCAAGGTCCTGGTGATCGGCGGGGAGGGGCTACGGGTCGCGCTGCGCGAACGCGGACTTGAGCCGGTGGAGCGGGCCGACGACGATCCCGCCGCCGTGGTGCAGGGGTACGGCGGTCCCGACCTGGCCTGGGGGCGGTTCGCCGAGGCCTGCTACGCGATCAACCGCGGTGTGCCGTGGTTCGCGTCCAATACGGATCTGACGATTCCGAGCGCGCGGGGGATCATGCCCGGCAACGGCGCGGCGGTCGAGGTCGTACGGATCGCCACGGGAGCCGAACCGCAGGTCGCGGGCAAGCCGCTGCCGCCGATGCACCGCGAGACCATTCTGCGGACGGGGGCGAAGCGGGCGCTGGTCGTCGGGGACCGGCTGGACACGGATATCGAAGGGGCGTTCAACGGGGGCGTGGACTCGTTGCTCGTACTGACCGGGGTGACGGACGCGGCGCGGCTCCTGGCCGCCGGGCCGAACCACCGGCCGACCTATGTGGACGAGGATCTGCGCGGGCTGCTGACCGGGCAGCCCGAAGTGACCGGGACGGAGGGCGGGTTCGGCTGCGGCGGCTGGACCGCTTCGGTCGCCGGGAACGCGCTGGCGCTGGAGGGGGACGGCGCGGCGCCGGACGGGCTGCGCGCGCTGTGCGCGGCGGCCTGGACGGAGGCGGGCGACGGCGCCGGCACGCTGGACGCGGGCAAGGCGCTGGCGAGGCTCGGTCTGTAGGAGGGGCGGTCGCCGGTACGGGGGCGGAGGGGCCGGTGGGGGGTGAGGGTAGGCTAACCTCACCTCGCATTGGCGACAGTTCCCGGGAACGGCGGGGTTCCGGGGAACGGCGGGGCGGGTTCTCTCGCTCGGTGGCCGCTGTCCGCTCCGGCTGCTGGTCACCGGGCGCAGGGCGGGACGCGTATGCGCGGACACGGATGAACCCCGCGGGCACCCGTACCCGCACCCCCACCCCCACCGACTCCCGCACCGCCACCGATTGCCGCACCGCCACCGACGCGGATACCGGCCCGGACACCAGGAGTACGACCATGCAGCGACTGACCGCGGAATCGGTGACCCTCGGCTACGACCAGCGGCTCATCGCCCGCGATCTGTCGGTGGAGATCCCCGACCACTCGTTCACGGTGATCGTCGGCCCGAACGCCTGCGGCAAGTCGACATTGCTGCGGGCGCTCTCCCGGATGCTCAAGCCCTCCCGGGGACGGGTCCTGCTCGACGGGACCGCCATCCACACGATGCCCGCCAAGAAGGTCGCCAGGACCCTCGGTCTGCTGCCCCAGTCGTCCATCGCGCCCGACGGCATCACGGTCGCGGACCTGGTGGCGCGTGGCCGGTATCCGCACCAGGGGCTGCTGCGCCAGTGGTCGCCGGAGGACGAACGGATAGTCGAGGAATCGATGGCGGCGACCGGTGTCGACGAACTGGCTGATCGTTATGTCGATGAATTGTCCGGCGGTCAGCGTCAGCGTGTCTGGATCGCGATGGCCCTCGCCCAGCAGACACCGCTGCTGCTGCTCGACGAGCCCACCACCTTCCTCGACATCCAGCACCAGATCGATGTGCTCGACCTGTGTGCGGAGTTGCACGAGACCCAGGGCCGTACGCTCGTCGCCGTGCTGCACGACCTCAACCACGCGGCCCGTTACGCCACGCATCTCATCGCGATGTGCGACGGGGCGGTCGTGGCGGAGGGGACGCCCCGGGAGGTCGTCACGGCCGAGCGCGTGGAGGAGGTCTTCGGTCTGCGCTGTCAGGTGATCGAGGACCCGGAGACGGGTACGCCGCTGGTGGTGCCGGCGGCCCGGCGGACCCGGCGGGCCGTGCCCGTACCGCTGGAGAAGTGAGAGGACGGCACCCGGGCCGCAAAGCCGCCCCCCCACGCACGAAGCCTCAGCTCCACGCACGAAGCCCAGCCCCGGGCAAGAAGCCTCAGAGCAGTGCGCGCAGGCGCAGCAGGTCGCGGAAGCCCGCGTCCAGTCTGACCCGTCCCGAGCCCCACGCGCGGGCGAAGTTCAGCGTGCCGTCGACCAGTGCCACCAGGTCGTCGCCCGCCATGGCCAGTCCGATCTCCGCCTTCTCCGGCGGCGGACCCTGCACGGTGTCGGCCACCTCGATCCGGCCGTCCACGAGACGGCCGGTGAACGTGAGGTCCAGATCCGTGATGTGGCAGCTCAGGGAACGGTCGAGCCCGGCCGCGGTGCGGACCTTCCCGTCCGCGCGTGCCAGATTGTCCGAGAGCTTGTCGAGTGCGCTGCGGCACTCCTCCGTCGTCGCCATCGTGACCGACGGTACCGCAGGGCTTCGGGGTAGCGTCTGGGCATGAGCGACTCCATGGCGGGACCGGCCGCCGGACCGGCCGAGAGCGAGCCGGGGACGGCGGGACCTCCCACGGACGACCCGGCGGCGCCCCGCCCGCTCGGGGTGGGCACCGTACCGACCGGCGACGCCGAGGTGGACGAGCGGCTGGCCCGGCTCGGCGACGCCGACCACCTGCCGACGGACGGACATGTCGAGGTGTACGAGGATGTACACCGGGGGCTGCGCGACGCGCTGACCGCGCTCGACGCGCGTCCGGCGCCGCAGGGTCCGCAAGGACCCCGGCCGCAGGGCCCGCAAGGACCACAAGGCTCGCAAGGACCCCGGCCGCAGGGCCCCCGGTGATCCCTCTCGCGTACGACCACAGGAGCTGAACCGAACGTGGCAGGACTGGCACGCCGCCGTCTCGATGCCGAACTGGTACGCCGTAACCTCGCGCGCTCACGTGAACACGCGAGCCAGCTCATCGCCGCGGGCCGGGTGACCGTCGGCGGCACCACCGCGACCAAGCCCGCCACCCAGGTCGAGACGAGCGCCGCCGTGGTCGTCACCGCGGACGACGGCGATCCCGACTACGTCTCGCGCGGCGGACACAAACTCGCGGGCGCGCTGGCGACCTTCACTCCGCTCGGTCTGGAGGTCCGCGGCAGACGGGCACTCGACGCGGGCGCGTCCACCGGCGGCTTCACGGATGTCCTGCTGCGCGCCGGCGCCGGCCATGTGGTCGCGGTGGATGTCGGCTACGGACAACTCGCCTGGTCACTGCGGAGCGATGAACGCGTCACCGTCAAGGATCGTACGAACGTACGCGAGTTGACGCTCGACGCGATCGAAGGGAAGCCTGTGGATCTGGTGGTCGGGGATCTTTCGTTCATTCCGCTGGGGCTGGTGCTGCCCGCGCTGGTGCGCTGCGCCGCACCCGGCGCCGACCTCGTACTGATGGTGAAACCGCAGTTCGAGGTGGGCAAGGAGCGGCTGGGCAGCGGGGGAGTCGTACGCAGTCCCGAGCTGCGGGCCGAGGCCGTACGGGCGGTGGCGCGGCGGGCCGGTGAACTGGGCCTCGGAGTACGGGGGGTCACCGCGAGCCCGCTGCCTGGACCGTCCGGAAATGTCGAGTACTTTCTGTGGCTCCACGCCGGAGCGCCCGAGCTGGACCCGGCGGATGTCGACCGTGCAGTGGCGGAGGGACCCCGTTGACCACGCAGCCCGCGCAGAGCACCGAGCCCGCGCAGAGCATTCAGAGCACCCAGACCGTTCAGAGCACCCAGAGCACCCAGAGCACCCGGACCACGCCGGCCACCCGGGCCACCCTGATCACCGAGAGCGTCCCGGTCACGCTGGGCGCTCAGCACACCCCGGCCGCCGAACCCGCCCCGAGCGCCCCGGCCACCGAGACCGCCGGGAGCCTGCGAGCCGCGAACGCGGACCGTACGGTGTTCCTGCTGGCCCACACCGGCAGGCCCGCGGCGATCCGCAGCGCCGAACTGGTCGTGAACGGACTGGTGCGCAACGGTCTCGGCGTACGCGTCCTGGCCACGGAGGCCGAAGATCTGCCGTTGCCGCCGTCCGTCGAGACCGTCCCCGACGGCACGCCCGACGTACTCGACGGCTGCGAACTGCTGATCGTGCTCGGCGGTGACGGGACGCTGCTGCGCGGCGCCGCCTTCGCACGGGCCTCGGGCGTCCCCATGCTCGGCGTCAATCTGGGCAGGGTCGGCTTTCTCGCCGAGGCGGAACGGGACGATCTGGACAAGGTCGTCAACCGCGTGGTCACCCGTGCGTATGAGGTCGAGGAGCGGATGACGATCGATGTCGTCGTGCACAGCAACGGCGATGTCGTCCACCGGGACTGGGCGCTCAACGAGGCGGCCGTGCAGAAGGTCTCGCCCGAGCGGATGCTCGAAGTCGTCCTGGAGATCGACGGGCGGCCCGTCACCGCCTTCGGCTGCGACGGCATCGTGTGCGCCACGCCCACCGGTTCGACCGCGTACGCCTTCTCGGCCGGCGGGCCGGTCGTCTGGCCCGAGGTCGAGGCGCTGCTGATGGTGCCGATCAGCGCCCATGCCCTGTTCGCGAAGCCGCTGGTCACCTCACCGACCACGGTGCTCGCGGTGGAGGTGCAGGCGCACACGCCCAACGGTGTGCTCTGGTGCGACGGCCGCAGAACCGTCGAGCTGCCCCAGGGGGCCCGGGTGGAGGTACGGCGCGGTGCCGTCCCCGTACGGCTGGCGCGGCTGCACCACGCGTCGTTCGCGGACCGGCTGGTGGCCAAGTTCGCGCTGCCGGTGTCCGGCTGGCGCGGGGCACCGCACTGAGGGCGGACGGCCCTCGGCCGGGGGAACCGGGGGTGGGGTCCGTCGCGCGGCGGCGCGGGGACCTCGTATGGTCATGACCGTGTTGGAGGAGATGCGGATACGGTCGCTCGGGGTCATCGACGACGCGGTCGTCGAGCTGTCGCCAGGCTTTACCGCGGTGACCGGTGAGACCGGCGCGGGCAAGACCATGGTCGTCACCAGTCTGGGACTGCTGCTCGGCGGACGCGCGGATCCGGCGCTGGTACGGATCGGCGCCAGATCCGCGGTCGTGGAGGGCAGGCTCACCATGGCCGCGGGCACGCCCGCGGCCGTACGGGCCGAGGAGGCCGGGGCCGAGCTGGACGAGGGGACGCTGCTCATCAGCAGAACCGTCTCCGCCGAGGGGCGCTCACGGGCCCATCTGGGCGGGCGCTCGGTGCCCGTGGGCGTACTGGCCGAGCTGGCGGACGATCTGGTCGCCGTACACGGCCAGACCGACCAGCAGGGGCTGCTGCGGCCCGCGCGGCAGCGGCAGGCCCTCGACCGGTACGCGGGCGACGGGGTCGCCGCGCCCCATACCGCGTACACGGCGGCGTACCGCAGGCTGCGGGCCGTCGCCACGGAGCTGGAGGAGCTGACCACCCGGGCCCGTGAGCGGGCGCAGGAGGCCGATCTGCTGCGCTTCGGGCTGAACGAGGTCGCGGCCGTGGAGCCGAGGGCGGGGGAGGACACCGAACTCGCCGCCGAGGCGGAACGGCTCGGTCACGCGGAGGCGCTCGCGTCCGCCGCGGCCGTGGCGCACGCGGCGCTCGCGGGCAATCCCGAGGACCCGGAGGGCGTCGAGGCGACCACACTCGTCGCGGGCGCGGGGCGGGCGCTGGAGGCCGTACGGTCCCACGACCCGGTGCTCGCCGGGCTCGCCGAGCGGATGGGGGAGATCTCCATCCTGCTGGCGGACGTGGCGGGCGAGCTGGCCGGCTACGCGGACGATCTGGACGCCGATCCCCTGCGGCTGGCAGCCGTGGAGGAACGGCGGGCCGCCCTCACCGCGCTCACACGCAAGTACGGCGAGGACATCTCCGCCGTGCTGGCCTGGGCCGAGGAGAGCGCCGCGCGACTGACGGAGCTGGAGAGCGACGACGACCGGATCGCGGAGCTGACGGCCGAGCGTGACGCGCTGCGCGACGAACTGTCCGTTCTCGCCCAGGCGTTGACCGACGCCCGCACGGAGGCCGCGGCGCGCTTCGCGGAGGCCGTCACGGCGGAGCTGGCCTCGCTGGCCATGCCGCACGCGCGCGTCTCGTTCGACATCCGGCAGACCGAGACCGCGGACGAGATGTCCGGGATCGTGGTGGGCGGGCGTTCCGTGGTGTACGGCTCGCACGGCGCCGACGAGGTCGAACTGCTGCTGGCCCCCCACCCGGGCGCCCAGCCGAGGCCGATCGCCAAGGGCGCCTCCGGTGGTGAGCTGTCCCGGGTGATGCTCGCGGTGGAAGTGGTCTTCGCGGGATCCGATCCCGTACCGACCTATCTCTTCGACGAGGTGGACGCGGGGGTCGGCGGCAAGGCGGCGGTCGAGGTCGGCCGCCGGCTGGCGAAGCTCGCCAGATCCGCGCAGGTGGTGGTGGTGACGCACCTTCCGCAGGTCGCGGCCTTCGCCGACCGCCAGCTCCTGGTCGAGAAGACGAACGACGGCTCGGTGACGCGGTCGGGGGTGACGGTCCTGGAGGGTGAGGACCGGGTACGGGAGCTGTCGCGGATGCTGGCGGGCCAGGAGGACTCGGAGACGGCGAGGGCGCACGCGGAGGAGCTGCTGGCGACGGCTAGGACGCCTCTCAACTAGGTCCTGTCCGGTCGATCTTCGTGGGCCCGGAACGCCTGGCACGGCACCTCGCCGCGTTGTCGGAGTCACCCGAGTACATCCAGTACACGGGCGATCCTCCGCCTTGCGATGCACCGCGCCAGACGCCCCGGGCTGATCCACGAAGATCGACCGGACAGGACCTAGGGGCCGCGGCGGAAGCCGGTGACCGTGCCGTGCCGGGCCGGAATGTCTCCGTGGCGCGTTCCGGCCGGCCGGTTCGTCCTCGATCGCCGGACGGGCTTGTCTTCTGCCCTCCCCGCCCGGAGGCGCACCGAGGCGAGGTTCACCCATGTGGGTGGTCCCGATCGCTCGCTCCCGGTGCCGGACACAAGAACGACATCCCCGCCGTGCCGGAACGCACGTCCGGACTGGCATCCTTGACGGTGTCCCCGATCCCGATCCAGGAGCCTTGACCACGTGACTCAACTGCGTACGGTCCAGGTGCTGGGCGGTGGCAGTGCGGGCAGCAGCGCGCACGTTCGATCGTTGGCGGCGGGGCTGGTCGCCCGGGGCGTGCGCGTCACGGTGTGCGCCCCCGCGGATGTCGAGCGTACCTATGACTTCAGCGGCTCGGGGGCGCACCATGTCGCCGTACCCCGGCGTGGGGACCCCGCCTCCGTCGCGACCCTGCGCGCCGCGTGCGCCGGAGCGGACGTGGTGCACGCGCATGGGGTGCACGCCGCTGTACGGACGGCGATCGCGCTCGGCGGTCAGCGGATACCGCTGGTGGTCACCCTGCACACCCGTGCGCGGACCGAAGGACCACGCGGCCATCTCGTACGGCTGCTGGAGCGAAGGGCCGTCAGGGCGGCGGCCATTGTGCTCGGCACCTCGTCGGATCTGGTCGACCGGGCCCGCAGCAGAGGGGCGCGCGACGCGCGCCTCGCGCCGGCCGCGCTGCCCGCGGCACCTCGGTGGACCGGCGGTCCCGAGAGCAAGGCCCGTGCCGAACTCGGCGCGGTCGAGCGGCCGTTGCTGATGGCGGTGGGCAGCCTCAGACCGGAACAGGGGTACGACACGCTGCTCGACGCGGCCGCGGCATGGAGCTGCCTCGACCCCGCCCCGCTGCTCGCCATCGCGGGCGAGGGCCGGGAACGGGGCGGGCTCCAGCGGCGTATCGACACCGGCGGACTGCCGGTGCGGCTGATCGGCCGCCGTGACGACATCACCGAACTCCTCGCCGCCGCCGATATCGCCCTGCTGCCCAGCCGCTGGGAGGCCCGCTCCGTCCTCGCGCAGGAGGCACTGCGGCTGGGGGTGCCGCTGATCGCCACGGCGGTGGGCGGGATCCCCGAACTGGTCGGCGACGCGGCGGAACTCGTACCGTACGGGGACGCGAAGGCCCTCGGCGACGCGGTGGTCCGGCTCCTCGGTGACCCCGGCCGCCGGCAGTGGCTCGCCGAGGCGGGCCGGGCCCAGGCGGAGACCTGGCCGACGGAGGACGAGACCATCGCCCAAGTGCTCTGCGTATACGACGAACTGGCCCAGCCTCCGGCCCGTTCCCGCTGAGGCCTCCGCCGACCCCGGCGGCGCCCCCCGGCTTTTACTTCGTGTGGCGTCTCGCCCGTAGCGCCAGGCTCAGGGCCAGGACCGTCTGGGGGTCGTCCAGGTCCGTGCCCAGCAGTTCGGCGATGCGGGCCAGGCGGTTGTACAGCGTCTGGCGGTTCAGATGCAGTTCGCGGGCCGTCTCCGCCTTGCGGCCCGCGTGCGCCAGATAGACCTCCAGCGTGGGCAGCAGCGCGGGGCGGGACGCGCGGTCGTGGGTACGCAGGGGGCCGATCGCGCGGTCCACGAAGGCGGCCAGGTCCGGGTGTTCCCGCAGGCGCCACAGCAGCAGGTCGATGTCCAGGCGGCGCGCGTCGTACCAGGAGCACTCGGGCAGGCCCCGCGCCGCCGTCGCGGTCTCCGCCGCGTGCCGCAGCGCCGTGCCCGCCGCCGCCCAGCCGCCCGCGACCCCGACGACCACCACCGGCGGCTGCGCGCCCGCGCGTTCCAGACCGGCCCGCGCCACCCCCGTACGCAGCGCCGAGGCGACCCGGTCGGCCACCTGTGTACGTTCCGATTCGGCGCGCAGTCCCAGCAGCAGCGGAACCCGGCCCTCCACCGGCCGGACGCCCAGCAGCACCGGGACGCCCATCGACGACAGCTCCTCCAGCACCGCCCGCGCCAGCAGCGCCCAGTCGCCCGACGGCAGCGGCTCGGGACCCAGCCTCATCACCACCGGCAGCAGCGGCCCCTCACCGGGCTTGAAGCCCAGCACTCCCGCTAGCGCGGGCGCGTCCTCGGCGAGGATCCTGCCCTCGGCCAGATCGGTCAGAAAATCACCACGGCCACGTGCCGCCAGCTCATCCTCCTGGCGTGCCTGCATCAGTACGACCGCCAGGATGCCCGCCGCGCGTTCGGCCGCCATACGGTGCACCGGCAGCGGCGGTGCCGTGACGGCGGGCAGCACCAGACGGGCCCGTACCGCGCCCGTACCGTGGCCGCCGCCCGGCACATCCACCAGCACCGTGCCCACGGGCGGCCCGGCGGCGCGCGCCGCCCGCCGGCCGCGCAGCCCCTCCCAGATCTGCAAGGGGTCCGCCGCCGCCGGCCCCGCGCCGGGCGCCGCCGCGTACAGCAGCTGCCCCTCCGCGGTCTCCAGGAAGGCCGGGTTGCCCGCGAAGTCCGCGAGGATACGGAGCACCCGCGGCACCCCGCCCCCGTCCAGCAGCGCCTCCGTGCACCGCCGGTGGACCTCCTCGGCCTGTCTCAGCAGCGCGTAGTGGCCGTTGACGATCTCGGTGTGCACCTCTTCGGTCACCGAGACGAAGGGCACCTCCCGGTGGAGCTGTACGACCGGCAGACCGGCCGCCCGCGCCGTCTCCACGAGCGCCGTCGGCAGCCGCTCGAAGCGCGACCCCAGCTCCACCACCAGCGCCGCGATCCCGCGGTCGGCGAGCTTGCGTACAAAGGCGCGCTGGTCGGCGGGGCGGGTGCCCAGACCGAGTCCGGTGGTGAGCAGCAGCTCCCCGCCCTTGAGCAGTGAGGCGATGTTCGGGACCTCGCCCGCGTGGACCCAGCGGACCGTACGGTCCAGCCGGTCCGCGCAGGCGACGACCTCGGGGAGACCACCGCGCAGCCCCGGCAGCTCAAGCGCCCGCTGTACGGTGATTCCGCCCTGACTGTCCATGAAGCCGGAGGCTACCCGCGGTTACGGCCGACAGGAAACGCGAGCAGCGGGAAACGGGAGGCGCGAAACCGGAGGCGCGAACCCCGGGGGCGCGAGGTGGAGGCGTGAAACCGGCGGCAGCGAAAGCCGGGGCGCGAAAGCGGGAGGCCGGGACGGGGGCGTGCGCCCCCGTCCCGGCCTCCGGACCGCCGTCAGCCTCCGTACGCCCCCGAGGCCGTCAGCCGCAGTGCCGTGTCGATCAGCGGCACATGGCTGAACGCCTGCGGGAAGTTCCCGACCTGGCGCTGCAGCCGCGGGTCCCACTCCTCCGCCAGCAGCCCGAGATCGTTCCTGAGCGCCAGCAGCCTCTCGAAGAGCTTCCGCGCCTCGTCCACCCGTCCGATCATCGCGAGATCGTCGGCCAGCCAGAACGAGCAGGCCAGGAAGGCGCCTTCGTCGCCCGACAGCCCGTCGACGCCCTCTTCCTCACCGGACGTCGGATAGCGCATCACGAACCCGTCCTCCGTGGACAGCTCGCGCTGGATCGCCTCGATGGTGCCGATCACACGCTTGTCGTCCGGCGGGAGGAAGCCCATCTGCGGGATGAGCAGAAGGGACGCGTCCAGTTCCTTGGAGCCGTACGACTGCGTGAAGGTGTTCCGCTCCTTGTCGTACCCCTTCTCGCAGACATCGCGGTGGATGTCGTCCCGCATCTCGCGCCAGCGCTCCAGCGGCCCGTCCGCCTCGCCGGACTCGATCAGCTTGATCGTGCGGTCGACCGCGACCCAGGCCATCACCTTGGAGTGCACGAAGTGCCTGCGCGGCCCGCGCACCTCCCAGATGCCCTCGTCCGGCTGGTCCCAGTGCTTCTCCAGATAGCGGATCAGCTTGAGCTGGAGAACCGACGCGTAGTCGTTACGGGCCAGGCCCGTCATATGCGCCAGATGCAGCGCCTCGGTGACCTCGCCGTAGACATCGAGCTGGAGCTGGTGCGCGGCGCCGTTGCCGACCCGGACCGGGCCCGAGCGCTCATAACCGGGCAGCCAGTCCAGCTCCGCCTCGCCCAGCTCCCGTTCACCCGCGATCCCGTACATGATCTGGAGGTTCTCCGGATCGCCGGCGACGGCGCGCAGCAGCCACTCGCGCCAGGCGCGGGCCTCCTCGCGGTAGCCGGTGCGCAGCAGCGAGGAGAGCGTGATCGCGGCGTCGCGCAGCCAGGTGTAGCGGTAGTCCCAGTTCCGTACGCCGCCGATCTCCTCCGGCAGCGAGGTGGTCGGGGCGGCGACGATCCCGCCCGTCGGCGCGTACGTCAGGGCCTTGAGCGTGATCAGGGAACGGACCACCGCCTCGCGGTAGGGCCCGTGGTACGTACAGTGCTCGACCCACTCACGCCAGAAGTCGGAGGTCGCCTCCAGCGAGCCCTCGGGGTCGGGCAGCGCGGGCGGCTGCCGGTGCGAGGGCTGCCAGCTGATCGTGAAGGCGATCCGGTCGCCCGGCGCCACGGTGAAGTCGGAGTAGGTGGTGAGGTCCTTGCCGTAGGTCTCCGCCGTGGTGTCCAGCCAGACCGAGTCGGGTCCGGCGACGGCGACCGTGCGGTTGTCGACCTTGTGCACCCACGGCACCACGCGTCCGTAACTGAACCGCATCCGCAGCGCGGAGCGCATGGGCACCCGGCCGCTGATTCCCTCCACGATCCGGATGACCTGCGGAGCACCGTCGCGTGGCGGCATGAAGTCCGTCACGCGCACCGTGCCGCGCGGGGTGTCCCACTCGGATTCCAGGATCAGTGAGTCTCCGCGGTAGCGGCGCCTGGCCGCCCGCGGCGGCGCCGAGCCGGCGGGATGCGCCGGCCCCAGCCGCCAGAACCCGTGCTCATCGGTGCCGAGCAGAGCCGCGAACACGGCATGCGAATCGAAGCGGGGCAGGCACAGCCAGTCGACTGTGCCGTCCCGGCAGACCAGGGCGGCGGTCTGCATATCTCCGATGAGTGCGTAATCCTCGATGCGCCCGGCCACGTGCATCTCCAGTCGAACGGCCATGTCCGCCCCGCGGGGCGCGTACTTCGGTCAAGAGTCGTTGACGAGCTCATCTTCCGGGAAATCGGGCGGGGTGTGCCGATGCCGGCCGGACTCGGCAGCGAACGTCCGAGCAGGATACGACGCACCTGGGAGTTCTGCGCCACGGTCCCGGCAACATCGGTCCGACGAACATCGTGGCCAAGGGTGACTCTGGGGACAAAGGGTGACACGTGTGAAGGGGGTGGGGCGCGTGGCCGGAACCGGCCTCGTCGCGTCGCTGATACCCTGGTAGCCCGTGGACCGGTGGACTCCCAGGCAACGCGAAGGGGCCCCGAACCCGCAGCGACGGAAGTCCCTCCCCGCTCAGGCAGGGACACCGGTACGCACCTCAGACCGCGACCACGGGAGCCCCTCTTGGCCATGCCGAACCGATCCTCGACATCCTCGACGACCAAGCACATCTTCGTCACCGGGGGCGTCGCATCCTCCCTCGGCAAGGGCCTGACCGCCTCCAGTCTGGGTGCGCTGCTCAAGGCGCGTGGTCTGCGGGTCACCATGCAGAAGCTCGACCCGTATCTGAACGTCGACCCCGGCACCATGAATCCGTTCCAGCACGGTGAGGTGTTCGTCACCAACGACGGCGCCGAGACCGATCTGGACATCGGCCACTACGAGCGCTTCCTCGATGTGGATCTCGACGGCTCCGCCAATGTCACCACCGGCCAGATCTACTCCCAGGTCATCGCCAAGGAGCGGCGCGGTGAGTATCTGGGGGACACGGTTCAGGTCATTCCGCACATCACCAACGAGATCAAGCACCGCATCCGGCGGATGGCGACCGACGATGTCGACGTCGTCATCACGGAGGTCGGCGGCACGGTCGGCGACATCGAGTCGCTGCCGTTCCTGGAGACCGTCCGCCAGGTGCGCCATGAGGTCGGCCGCGACAACGTCTTCGTCGTCCATATCTCCCTGCTGCCGTACATCGGCCCGTCGGGGGAGCTGAAGACCAAGCCCACGCAGCACTCGGTGGCGGCTCTGCGCAACATCGGAATCCAGCCGGATGCGATCGTGCTCCGCGCCGACCGCGACGTCCCTCTTCCGATCAAGCGCAAGATCTCGCTGATGTGCGATGTCGACGAGGCGGCGGTGGTGGCCTGCGTGGACGCCAAGTCGATCTACGACATCCCCAAGGTGCTGCACACCGAGGGCCTGGACGCCTATGTCGTCAGGAAACTGGATCTGCCGTTCCGCGATGTGGACTGGACGGTCTGGGACGATCTGCTGGACCGGGTCCACAACCCCGACCACGAGGTGACCGTCGCGCTGGTCGGCAAGTACATCGATCTGCCCGACGCCTATCTGTCGGTGACCGAGGCGCTGCGCGCGGGCGGATTCGCCAACAAGGCGCGGGTCAAAGTGAAGTGGGTCACATCGGACGACTGCAAGACTCCGGCGGGCGCGGCGCGGCAGCTCTCCGATGTCGACGGGATCCTGATCCCCGGCGGTTTCGGGGAGCGCGGGGTCACCGGCAAGGTCGGCGCGATCCAGTACGCCCGGGAGAACGGGGTCCCGCTGCTGGGGCTCTGTCTGGGGCTCCAGTGCATCGTGATCGAGGCCGCGCGCAATGTGGCCGGGATCTCCGACGCCAACTCCACGGAGTTCGACTCCGGCACCGCGCACCCGGTGATCTCCACCATGGAGGAGCAGCTCGCCTACGTCGAGGGCGCGGGCGATCTGGGCGGCACGATGCGGCTCGGCCTCTACCCGGCGAAGCTCGCCGAGGGCTCGATCGTGCGCGAGGTCTATGACGACCAGCCGTATGTGGAGGAGCGCCACCGGCATCGCTACGAGGTCAACAACACCTACCGCGCGGAGCTGGAGAAGAAGGCCGGTCTGGTCTTCTCGGGCACCTCGCCCGACAACAAGCTGGTCGAGTACGTGGAGTACCCGCGCGCCACGCACCCCTATCTGGTCGCCACCCAGGCGCACCCGGAGCTGCGGTCCCGGCCGACCAGGCCGCACCCCCTCTTCGCCGGTCTGGTGAAGGCCGCGGTGGAGCGCCGTCGGGGCGGGCGTCCCGGGTCGCAGGAGCGCGTGGCCGCCGGCGCGTAGGCGATACGGTGGGAGCCGGGGTCACAGGGGTCTTCCAGGATTCCCGGCCCCGGTTTCCGCGTGCGCGCGCTGTGTGGGAGGACGCTTTCATGACCATCAAGGACGCCCCCGAGGAGTGGCGGATCACCGCCACCAGGACGCCCTTCCGCGGCAACAAGACCAGTGTCCGTACGGACGATGTGGTCATGCCGGACGGCACGGTCGTGTCCCGCGACTACCAGGTCCACCCCGGCTCCGTGGCGATCCTCGCGCTGGACGACCAGGACCGGGTGCTCGTACTGCGCCAGTACCGGCACCCCGTGCGCCAGAAGCTGTGGGAGATCCCGGCCGGCCTGCTCGACGTACCGGGTGAGAACCCGCTGCACGCGGCACAGCGCGAGCTGTACGAGGAGGCGCATGTCAAGGCCGAGGACTGGCGGGTGCTGACGGACGTCTACACCACGGCGGGCGGCTCCGACGAGGCGGTACGGATCTTTCTCGCCCGCGATCTGTCGGAGGCGGAGGGGGAGCGCTTCGAGGTCTCCGACGAGGAGGCGGACATGGAGCTGGCGCGGGTGGCGCTGGGGGAGCTGACCCGGGGCGTCTTCGCGGGAGAGCTGCACAACAACTGTCTGGTCGTGGGCGTTCTCGCGCTCGGGGCGGTGCTGGCGGGCGACGGTGTCGAGGCGCTGCGGCCGGCGGACGCCCCGTGGCCCGCCCGTCCGTTTGAATCCTGAGCCGGGCGCGATCCATCCTGAGCCCGGCGGGTTCCGGGCCGGGCGTGATCCCGGGCGGGGCGTCCCGTCGTGGTCCGTCCCGCGGTCTTTTCCCGCGGTCTCCTCCTCGCGCGGTCGCTCGATCTGACGATACGACTGATCCGATCGGGGGATCGGGCGGCCGTGCTCCACCGCTTCCGTCGCAGAGAGTGAACTACGCTCGAACCGCCCGTGCGGAAATCCGCCGGGCTCGGCTCGTGCGCAGGCGGACGGGAGCGTGGCCCGTGACGGATCAGGCGGTGGATGTGGGCGGCCCCGGCCGTACGGACGCCACGGGGAAGAGCGGCGGCTCCACCGACGCGCAGCCGGGCGCCGCAGCGGTGAATGAATCCGATCGCCCCTCGGGCAAGCGGCGTGGCCGCCGGTCCAAGCCGGCCGCCGCGAAGGCTCCGAAGGGCGGTTCCGAGACGAAAGGTACAGCCCGGGTGAAGCTCCCGGAGAGTCCTGAGGACGCGACCAGTGACACTCCCGCCGTCGTTACGGAGGGTGATACCCCGTCGGACGCGCGGCGCCGTCGCCCCTTTCTGAGACGCCGTCCCGCCACGGCTGCCGTGTCCACCTCCGGCAACGGAACTTCCGGGAACGGGACCACCGGCAGCGGGACCACCGGGGACGAGACCGCCACCGGGAACGGGCCCGCCGCCACGAACGAGGTCACGGCCCCGGACTCCACGGACTCCCCGGCCCGGGGCTCCGCGTCCGTCGGCAAGGCGACGGAGAAGGCGGCCGAGAAGGCGGCCCCCCCGGCCGGATCGACCGCCCCGGCCGGACCACCCGCGGCCGGATCACCCTCGGCCGGGTCACCCGCTCCGTCCGCGCCCGCTCCGTCCACACCCGCCCGGTCCGTATCCGCGTCCGCCACGGCCAAGGCCCCTCCCGCCGATGACGGGACCCGGGGCACCGCGACCGCGCCGGGCGGCCCGCGAGCCCGTGGCGCGTCCGGCGGGGGCCTCGCCGAGGCCGACCCGGACGAGGACCCCGCCGGTCTCTACGACGGGCTCGGTCCCGAGGACGACCCCGAGGACGACGAGGACACCCCTGTCACCGCCGGGATCCGTCCCGTCGGCGCCGGTACGGGCGCTGTCGCCGGGCCCGGCCGCGGTACGGCGGGACCGGGACCCCACGGCGGAACCCCGCCCCCGGCGGGTCCGGGCCGGAGCGCGGCGCGGCCCACGGAGTTCTTCGGCCGGGTGCGGGAACTGAAGGCCCTGCACGGGGACATCGAGCGCGCCGGACTCAACACCCTCTCCGGGCGCAAGGAGCCGCGCGCCCGGGTGCTGCTGATCGCCGGACGGCCCGGGGCGGGCCGTACCGCGCTCGCCGAGGAACTGGCCGGGCAGTTGCGGGACGGCTATCCCGACGGGGTCGTCAGGACCCGGCTGACCGAACCCGGCGGCGAGGCCGTACCCACCGAGCGCACGGCCCGCGAGATCCTCGGCGCGTTCGCCATCACCACCCCGCCCGGCGCCGGGGAGGACGAGCTGTCCGAGATGGTGCGGGAGGCGCTGGCCGTACGGCGCGTGCTGCTGTTCCTCGACGACGCGGCCGACGCCGGGCAGGTCGACCCGCTCGTGCCCGACAACCCCGACTGCCTGGTCGTCGCCGTGGCGCAGGGCCCGCTCACCGGAATCCCCGACGTCCGCCCCTGCACGCTCGGCGGAATGGACGCGAAGGCCGCCATCGAACTGCTCGCGCGGTTCACCGGTGCCGTCCGGATCACCGTCGATCCGCAGGCCGCGGAGTCGCTCGCCGAGGAGTGCGGCGGCCAGCCCGCCGCACTCGTCCTCATCGGCGGCTGGCTCGCCGCCCGCCCCACCGCCTCCGTCGCCGACGCGACCAAGCGGCTGCGCGCCCTTCCGCACGACCCCGAGCGGCCGGTCGGCGACCGCCCGCTCGCCCGCGCCTTCCGGCTCGTGTACGAGACGCTGCCGTCGTCCGCCGCGCGGGTCCTGCGGCTGTTCGCCCTCGCCCCCGCGGGGGTCCTGGACGCGCACACCGCGTCCGCGCTGGCCGGCTGCTCGGTCTCGGCCGCCAGGACCGCGCTCGCCGACTTCACCGCACTCGGGCTGCTGCGCCGGGGCGGCGGTCCGGCCGCGGACGGGCAGTCCGCCGACACCGCCGGCCAGTACCTGGTGCCCGGCTGTCTCCTCCCGCTGCTGCGCGACCTCCTGGAGAGGCACGACCGGGAGTCCGAGGTGCAGCTCGCGCGGGCGCGGATGCTGGAGCGGACCGTACGGCTGCTCCAGTCCTGCCGGGCCATCACCGAGCCCGACGGCTCCCCGGCCCGTAAACGGCTGGCCACGCTGCCCCGCTCGCTGCGCTATCCGACCGTCGCCGCCGCGGCCGAGTGGCTGGACTCGCGGCAGCCCGCCCTGCTGGCCTCCGCCCGGCTCGCGGTCACCGACGGGGAACTGGACACCCTGGCCCGCCGGCTGATCGCCGCGCTGGTCCGCGCGCTGGCCGCGCACCGTGGCACCGAGGCCGCCGCGCCCGAGCTGTACGGGCTCCATCAGCTCGTCCTCGATATCGCGGAGCGGCGCGATCTGCACCGCGAGCAGGCCGCCGCGCTGCTGAACATCGGCGATCTGGACGCCAGGACCGGCCGTACCCAGGACGCGCTCGCCCGCTACCGTGCCGCGCTGGACGCCGGACGGGCCGCGAACGATCTCTACGCGACCGGCCGCGCGATGGAATCCGTAGGCGGCGCGTACCAGGACCTCCAGGACTGGCAGCGGGCCGCCGACTGGTACGGAAGGGCACTCGCCCAGCGGCTCAGCCGGGGCGAACGCGCCGACGAGGCCAGGCTGTACGGCCGGCTCGGCACCGTCCACACCTACGCGGGCCACTACGGGGAGGCGCTGCGGAGCTGGCGGGCCGCCGTGGCCGTCCACCGCAGGCTGCGCGATCTCCCGGCCCAGGCACGCGCGTTGAGCGAGGCGGCCCGGGTCCAGGAGTACGCGGGACGGCCGCAGGAATCGCTGGAGACCTGTCAGGAGGCGGTGGAGTGGGCCCGGCTGGCCGGAGACGTCAGGCTCCAGGCCGCGCTCCAGCTCCGGGTGGCGGACACGCTGGACCGGCTCGGTGACCCGGCGGCGGCGAGGCTGCATCGCGCGACAGCCGATCGGCTGCTGGAAACGGAAGGAAACACCTACGAAATCCGCAGCGCTTTGGCCGGGGAATAAAGCTTTGCAAGGCTGGACAGTGGGAAATCCTTCATTAGACTGGCTCTGCCGCATCGCACGCGGTGTGCCCCGGTGCGCTCTTCCGCGCCCCGGTCCCCCTGGCATTGCCCCCGCAATCCCCTGAGCCAAGGACCGTGATCTGCCGTGTTGGTCGGTATCCCCCGCGAGGTCAAGAACAACGAGTTCCGGGTGGCCATCACCCCCGCCGGTGTGCACGAGCTGGTGCGCCAGGGCCATGAGGTCGTCATCGAGCGGAACGCCGGCGCCGGTTCCTCGATCACGGACGAGGAGTTCGGCGCGGCCGGCGCGCGGATCCTGGCCACCGCGGACGAGGTCTGGGCCGCCGCCGACCTGCTGCTGAAGGTCAAGGAGCCGATCGCGGAGGAGTACCACCGGCTCCGCAAGGGCCAGACGCTCTTCACCTATCTCCATCTCGCCGCGTCCCGCGCCTGCACCGACGCGCTGCTGGACTCGGGCACCACGGCCATCGCGTACGAGACGGTCGAGACCGCGGGCCGGGCGCTGCCGCTGCTCGCCCCGATGTCCGAGGTCGCGGGCCGGCTCGCGCCGCAGGTCGGCGCGTACCACCTGATGCGCTCGGCCGGCGGCCGCGGTGTCCTGCCGGGCGGGGTGCCGGGTACGGCGGCGGGCCGGGCCGTCGTCATCGGCGGCGGTGTCTCCGGCTGGAACGCCACCCAGATCGCCGTCGGCATGGGCTTCCATGTGACCCTGCTCGACCGTGACATCAGCAAGCTGCGCGAGGCCGACCGGATCTTCGGCACCCAGGTGCAGACCATTGTCTCCAACGCCTTCGAACTGGAGCGCGCGGTCGTCGAGGCGGACCTTGTCATAGGGGCCGTACTCATCCCCGGGGCGAAGGCGCCGAAGCTCGTCACCAATGAGCTGGTCGCCAAGATGAGGCCCGGAAGTGTACTTGTCGACATTGCGATTGATCAGGGCGGCTGCTTCGAGGATTCACACCCCACGACACACGCCGAGCCGACCTTCCCGGTCCACGGGTCGGTCTTCTACTGCGTCGCCAACATGCCGGGCGCCGTACCCAACACCTCGACATACGCGCTGACCAACGCCACGCTGCCGTACATCGTGGAGCTGGCGAACCGCGGCTGGACCGAGGCGCTGCGCCGGGATCCCGCCCTCGCCAAGGGGCTCAACACCCACGAGGGCCAGGTGTTCTACCGTGAGGTCGCCGAGGCCCATGGGCTGGATCACGCCGAATTGAGCGCGCTTCTGGGCTGATGCGTCAATCTGTGACGTCAACATCACGCCAGCGGCCGGACCTTGATCGACGGGGTCCGGCCGGACGTGTGCCCGGACGGCTCCGAACCCCCGGTCAACTCGCCTCGAACGTAACCTTTTCACCGATTCGCCGAGCCGTGAAACGTGTGCGCCATGCCTTGATGAGAGGCTTGTGCGCCCTTGACAGAGGGATGTTCCGTTGCCGACACATCGGGCCGGGTCCGGCGGATTGTGTTGCTGCGGACCGGTGACACGCCATAGAGTCGCCAACCGTCGGCATGGTGCCACGCTGACCTATCGATAAGTTTCCTGGTCCCGTCCAAGGAGGTAAGACGACTTGTGAATGAGTCGACATTTACTCCCGGGGGTGGTCAACCAGGAATGCCGGTGAGGGGCCAGAGCCCGTCGTCCGGGTTCGAGGCTGTCGGCTCCGTAGCTGTCCGCACCTTCGCCACCCACCAGCACATGACGACAGCCCACCAGATGATGGACGGCCAACACGTGAACGCCATGGCCGGCAACGAGGGTGGCCGAGAGTCCACTCCATTCGCCGACTACGACGAAGTGCCCGAGGGGCACTTCTACGACCCCGACGCCGAGTACGAGCCGGATCCCGAGTACGCGGCCACTCTCGCCCCCGACGCCGCACGCCAGCGCCGTGAGCGGATCGGCCCGACCGGGCGTCCCCTGCCGTACTTCCCGATTCCGGGCCCGCTGACCGACCACGGGCCCGCGAAGATCATCGCGATGTGCAACCAGAAGGGCGGCGTCGGCAAGACGACGTCCACCATCAACCTCGGCGCCGCGCTGGCGGAGTACGGCCGGCGTGTGCTGCTCGTCGACTTCGACCCGCAGGGAGCCCTGTCGGTCGGTCTCGGCGTGAATCCGATGGAGCTGGACCTCACCGTCTACAACCTGCTCATGGAGCGGGGCATGGCGGCCGACGAGGTCCTCCTGAAGACCGCCGTGCCCAACATGGATCTGCTGCCCAGCAACATCGACCTCTCGGCCGCCGAGGTGCAGCTCGTCAGCGAGGTCGCGCGCGAGTCCACGCTCCAGCGGGCGCTGAAGCCGCTGATGCAGGACTACGACTACATCGTGATCGACTGCCAGCCCTCGCTCGGTCTGCTGACCGTGAACGCGCTGACGGCCGCGCACAAGGTGATCGTGCCGCTGGAGTGCGAGTTCTTCGCGCTGCGCGGGGTGGCCCTGCTGACCGAGACGATCGAGAAGGTCCAGGAGCGGCTCAACCCGGAACTGGAGCTGGACGGCATCCTCGCCACGATGTACGACTCCCGTACGGTGCACAGCCGCGAGGTCCTCGCGCGGGTGGTCGAGGCCTTCGACGACCACGTGTACCACACGGTGATCGGGCGGACCGTGCGCTTCCCGGAGACCACGGTCGCCGGTGAGCCCATCACGACGTACGCCTCGAACTCCGTGGGCGCCGCCGCGTATCGCCAGCTCGCCAGGGAGGTGCTCGCCCGGTGTCACGCCGAGTGAGTCTGCCCGGGGCCGACGAGCTGTTCCGTACGACCGGGGGGACGGCGCTCCAGTCCTCCTCGCCCGCGGAGCGGCGCCGGAACGCCAACGGCGAGCCGCGGGTGCCGGCGCCGGCCGGGGAGAGCGACCCGGCGGGCGAGCCGGGGGTACCGGGCCAGACCGCGTCGGCCGCGTCCGCGCCGGCCCCCGTTGACGAGCACTCCGCCGCCGGCACGGACTCCGCGGAAGCGCCCAGGAGCCGTACGGCGGGCGCGGAGCAGGCGGCCAACGCCGTGAAGGGACGCCGGACGCAGGAGACCGGCGGACCGGGACCCGCGCCGTCCGGCGGCCAGCAGCGCCGCCGGGGGCGGGGCGCCAACCGCCGCCCCAGCGGGCGCGAGCGGCACGACGAGAAGATCACGGTCTATGTCTCGGCCGAGGAACTGATGGACCTGGAGCACGCGCGGCTCGTACTGCGCGGTGAGCACGGCCTCGCCGTGGACCGCGGGCGGATCGTCCGCGAGGCGGTCGCGGTGGTCCTCGCCGACCTCGAATCACGCGGCGACGCGAGCATCCTCGTACGGCGCCTGCGCGGGCGCTGAGGGTAGCCTGCGCGGGCAGTACCCCCGCTCCCCGCCCCCAGGACCCCGATGCCCCCGCCCTCCCCTTCCGCCCGCCGCCCGCTGGGCCGTGGCCCTGGCGTGCCGTCCCCCGCGCCGGCGGCCCCCGAGGAGAGCGCCGGGCCCCTCGCGCCCCCTGAGGAGAGCCCTGGGTCCGCGCCCGCGCCTGCGGAGCCCGCACCCGAGTCCGCGGAGGCCGCGCCCGCGCCTGCGGAGCCCGTACCCGAGTCCGCGGAGGCCGCACCAGCGCCTGCGGAGCCCGTACCCGAGTCCGCCGCCGACGTGTCACACCCCGCCCCGCCCGGAGTGCCGGGCGCCGGGACACCGGACGCCCGCGGGCCGGATGCCGGGCCCGACGCCGGGCCCGCCGATGACGACGGGCGGTTCACCGTACGGCTGTCGAACTTCGAGGGGCCGTTCGATCTGCTGTTGCAGCTCATCTCGAAGCACAAGATGGATGTGACCGAGGTCGCGCTGTCCAGGGTGACCGACGAGTTCATGGCGCACATCCGGGCCATGGGCCCCGACTGGGACCTGGACCAGACCACCGAGTTCCTCGTGGTCGCCGCCACGCTGCTGGATCTGAAGGCGGCCCGGCTGCTGCCCACCGCCGAGATCGAGGACGAGGCGGATCTCGCCCTGCTGGAGGCACGGGACCTGCTCTTCGCCCGGCTGCTCCAGTACCGCGCGTACAAGCAGGTCGCCGAGATCCTCAGCGGGCGGCTGGACGCCGAGGCCCGGCGCTATCCCCGTACCGTCGGACTGGAGCCCCACCACGCCGCGCTGCTCCCCGAGGTCGTGATCAGGATCGGGCCCGAGGGTTTCGCCGCGCTCGCCGTGAAGGCGATGCAGCCCAAGCCCGAGCCGCGGGTGTACGTCGACCACATCCACGCGCCGCTGGTCTCCGTACGGGAGCAGGCGGGGATCGTCGTCGCGCTGCTGCGGGAGCGCGGGGAGGCCAGCTTCCAGTCGCTCACCGAGGACGCCGCCGACACCCTCACCGTCGTGGCGCGGTTCCTGGCCCTGCTGGAGCTGTACCGGGAGCGGGCGGTCTCCCTGGACCAGGAGGAGGCTCTCGGCCGGCTCATGGTCCGCTGGACGGGCGGGGACGGCGACGCGGAGCCGGCCGTGACCGACGAGTTCGACCGCACGGCCGAGGACCGTGCCGAGGAGCACCGTGCCGCGGAGGGCGGCGACACCGCCGAGGACAGCGCCGAGGACAGCGAGGAGAAGGTGTGAGCGAGCAGCAGTCACGTACCGTCGCGGAACTGGATCTCAAGCCCGCCCTGGAGGCGGTCCTCATGGTGGTCGACGAGCCCGCCACCGAGGAGCATCTCGCCAAGGTCCTCGACCGCCCCCGGCGGGCCGTCGCCGACGCCCTGCGGGAGCTCGCCGACGAGTACACCGTCCAGCGCCGCGGCTTCGAACTGCGGCTGATCGCGGGCGGCTGGCGTTTCTACACCCGGCCCGAGTACGCGGAGGCCGTCGAGGGCTTCGTGCTCGACGGCCAGCAGGCCCGGCTCACCCAGGCCGCGCTGGAGACCCTCGCGGTCGTCGCGTACCGCCAGCCCGTGAGCCGGTCCAGGGTCTCCGCGGTACGGGGAGTCAACTGCGACGGCGTCATGCGCACGCTGCTCCAGCGCGGGCTGGTCGAGGAGGCGGGCGCGGAACCCGAAACAGGTGCGATCCTGTACAGGACGACGAACTACTTTTTGGAGCGGATGGGCCTGCGGGGCCTGGACGAACTTCCGGAACTCGCGCCCTTCCTCCCCGAGGCGGACGCGATCGAGGCCGAGAGCCAGGAAGGTGTTCCGTCGTTCGATCCGGACGCACCGGATACCGACGCAGACGACAAGACGGAACTTTGATGCGAAGCAGTGGCAGGAACAGCGGCAGCGGCAACAGGAACAGCGGAGGCGGGAGCGGCGGCGGCAACCGGAACAGCCGGGACGACCGGGGCGGCCGGGGTGCCGGCAGCGGCCGGAGCGCCGGCGGCGGTGGCCGGGACGACCAGCAGAAGCGGCCGTCCCGCCCGCGTCCCGAGGAGCGCCGTTACGACGTCGGCCGCTCGGGTCCGACCGGCGGTTCCGGCGCGTCCGGTGCGCCCGGCGGCGCGCGCCGTTCCGGTGGCTCCGGTGGTTCCGGCCGCTCCGGTGAGACGGACGGTGCCACCGGCGGCGGCTCCCGTCAGGGCGGCGGTGCCCGGGGCGCGGCGGCCCGTGGCGGCGCCAAGGGCGGTCCCAGGCCCGCGCAGAGCGGCGGCGGCCGTGGCGGCCCGCGCCGGGGCGCCGCGGCCCGCCCCCGTGAGCTGGACGCCAAGATCGAGCAGCGCAACCGCGACCGGTACGCGGAGCGGCCCTCGGTCAAGACCCCCAGGACGTCCGGCGCCGAGCAGGAGGGCGAGCGGCTCCAGAAGGTCCTCGCCCGCGCCGGCATGGGCTCGCGCCGCGCCTGCGAGGAGCTGATCGAGCAGGCCCGGGTCGAGGTCAACGGCGAGATCGTCGTCGAGCAGGGCATGCGCGTCGATCCGGAGAAGGACGAGATCAAGGTCGACGGGCTGACCGTCGCCACCCAGTCGTATCTCTTCTTCGCGCTGAACAAGCCGGCCGGGGTCGTCTCCACGATGGAGGACCCGGACGGCCGCCAGTCCCTCGGCGACTACGTCACCAACCGCGAGACCCGGCTCTTCCACGTCGGCCGGCTCGACACGGAGACCGAGGGCATCATCCTGCTCACCAACCACGGTGAGCTGGCCCACCGTCTGACCCACCCCAAGTACGGCGTCAAGAAGATCTATCTGGCCGCGATCCAGGGCCCGCTGCCGCGCGATCTGGGCAAGCGGCTCAAGGACGGCATCCAGCTGGAGGACGGCTACGCCAAGGCCGACCACTTCCGTGTCGTCGAGAACACCGGGAAGAACTATCTGGTGGAGGTCACCCTCCACGAGGGCCGCAAGCACATCGTCCGGCGGATGCTCTCCGAGGCCGGGTTCCCGGTGGACCGGCTCGTACGGACGTCCTTCGGCCCGATCCCGCTGGGCGACCAGAAGTCCGGCTGGCTGCGGCGTCTCACCAACACCGAGGTCGGCATGCTGATGAAGGAAGTGGGGTTGTAGCCCCAGGCGGTACGCGGCGATGCCCGCCGTACCCGGGAAGCAGCGAGCAGCAAGCAGGAAGAAAGAGCCCGTGGCCGTCGGCCGCGGGCTTTTCCCTTGTGGAGCAAGCCCGTTCACTTTATAGTCAGTATGACCATTAAGGAGGCGGGTGTGAGTCTCGCGGACTTCCTCGATCCCTTGCAGCGTCCGCTGCTGACCGTCCTGGACACCCCGGTGAGCTGGACCGAGGTGCTCGGCTTCGGCAGCGGCGCGCTCTGCGTCTGGCTCGTGGCCCGCCAGCACCTCGCCAACTGGCCGATAGGAATCGCCAACAACGTCTTCTTCATCCTGCTGTTCACCCAGGCGGGCCTGTACGCCGACGCGGGGCTGCAGGTCGTCTTCATCACCCTCGCCGCGTACGGCTGGTGGACCTGGACCCACGGGGGTGGACCAGGCTCGTCCCTGCCGGTGCGGCGTACGACCCGCACCGAATGGAACCGGCTGCTCGCGGCGGGGGCGGTGGGGACACTCGGACTGACGCTGCTCCTCGGCCGGGCCACGGACTCGACCGTGCCCTTCTGGGACGCCCTGACCACGGCGCTCTCCCTGATGGCGACCTACGGACAGTGCCGCAAGCGGCTGGAGTCGTGGTGGCTGTGGATCGCGGCGGACCTCGTGTACATCCCGCTCTACGCGCACAAGGACCTCTATCTGACCTCGCTGCTCTATCTCGGCTTCCTGGCCCTGTGCGTGGCGGGGCTGCGCAACTGGTCCAGGGACCTCACCGGGGGTCCGCCCCGGCCGACGGCGGAGGCGACCGCGCTATGAGCGACTTCGCACACGGCCTGGTGCTCGGCAAGTTCTATCCGCCGCACGCCGGCCACCACCATCTCGTACGGACCGCGCGGGACCGCTGCGCCCGGCTGACCGTGCTGGTCTGCGCCTCCTCGGTGGAGTCCGTACCGCTGGCCGACCGTGTCCGCTGGATGCGCGAGGTCCACCCGGAGCCGGACATACGGGTCGTGGGCGCGGTCGACGACATCCCCGTGGATCTGGCCGACCCCGCCGTCTGGGACGCCCATATGGCCGTCTTCCGCGGGGCCGTGCCCGAGCCGGTCGACGCCGTCTTCAGCTCGGAGACCTACGGCGGGGAACTGGGGCGGCGGTTCGGCGCCGAGTCCGTCCTCGTCGACCAGGACCGTACGGTCTTCCCGGTCTCCGGCACCGCCGTGCGCAAGGACCCCGTCGGCTGCTGGGACTTGCTCGCACCGCCCGTACGCGCGGCGCTGACCCGCCGTGTCGTGGTGCTCGGCGCCGAGTCCACCGGCACCACCACCCTGGCGCTGGCACTGGCCGAGCACTACCGGCGGCGCGGCGGGGTGTGGGCGCGGACCCGGTGCGTGCCCGAGTACGGGCGGGAGTTCAGCGAACGGAAGCTGGCCGCCCTGCGCGCCCGGTGGCCGCGGGCGCGCTGGGAGGACGTCGAGTTCACCGCGGAGGAGTTCCCGCTGATCGCCCAGCGGCAGAACGAACTGGAGGACACGGCGGCGCGGGCGGGGTCTCCCGTGCTCTTCTGCGACACGGACTCCTTCGCCACCACCGTCTGGCACGAACGGTATCTGGGCGGACATGATCCCCGGACCGCGGAGATCGCGGAACGGAACACCCATCATCTCTGGCTGCTCACCGACCACGAGGGTGTCGCCTTCGAGGACGACGGACTGCGCGACGGGGAGGAGCTGCGGCCCTGGATGACGGCCCGGTTCGGGGCGGAACTCGCCCGTACCGGAAGGCAGTTCATCCGGGTGAGCGGATCGCGCGAGGAGCGGCTCGGCGCCTCGGTCGCCGCCGTCGACGCGCTGCTCGCCCGGGGCTGGGACTTCGCCCCGCCGCTTCCGGAGCGGCGGTGAGCGCCCGGGGGACCGGCGCCCCGGCCGCCGGGCGGGCGCGGGCGCGGGTGCCCGAGGACTACGACCCCTCCGCCTTCGAGCCGTTCGCGGTCACCGTCGACCTCGCCGTCTTCACCGTCCGCGAGGGCCGGCTGCACGTCCTGCTCGTCGAGCGCGGCCAGGAGCCCTATCTGGGCGCCTGGGCGCTGCCGGGCGGCTTCGTCCTGCCGAGGGAGTCCGCCGGGCAGGCCGCCCGCCGTGAACTCGCGGAGGAGACCGGCCTGTCGGCGGAGACCGCGGGCGCCTTCCATCTGGAGCAGCTCCGTACGTACAGCGACCCGGACCGCGACCCGAGGATGCGGGTCGTCTCCGTGGCGTACGCGGCGCTCGTGCCCGATCTGCCGGAGCCGAGGGGCGGCGGGGACGCCGCCCGCGCCCGGTGGGTGGAGTTCGGCGCCAACGGGCCGCTGGCCTTCGACCACGAGCACATCCTCGCCGACGCCTACGACCGTGTCGGCGCCAAGCTCGAATACACCTGTCTCGCCACGGCCTTCTGTCCGGCCGAGTTCACGCTCGGCGAGCTGCGACAGGTGTACGAGACCGTCTGGGGCGTGGAACTCGACCCTCCCAACTTCCGGCGCAAGGTGCTCACCACGCCCGGCTTCGTCCAGGCGCTGGACCGTCCGCCGCGCAGGACCGGAGGCCGGGGGAAACCGGCCGCGCTGTATCGCGCGGGCGCCGCCACCACGCTGCATCCACCTCTGCTGCGACCGGATCGACAGGAAGGACGGACCGTATGATCATCGCGAGGACCCTCACCAAACAGGCCGCGACGGGCTCGCTGATCGGGCTCGCGCTCGGTGACGCCCTCGGCTTCCCGACCGAGTTCAACGATGTGCCGTCGATCCTGGCCAAGTGCGGCCCCTGGCGGGAGATGCCCCTGCCGCGGCCCGCGATCGTCACGGACGACACCCAGATGACGCTCGCGTTCGCCCGGGGCATCCGGACGGCGATGGACCGGGGCGTGCTCGGTCCCGTCCGGCTGGAGCGCCCGGTGCGGGACGAGTTCGTCGACTGGTACCACTCACCGGACAACAACCGCGCCCCCGGCCGCACCTGTCTGAGGGCGTGCGCGCTCCTCGACAGCGACCGGCCCTGGCAGAGCGCCAGCCAGATCGGCTCCAAGGGGTGCGGCGCCAATATGCGGGTGGCGCCGATCGGGCTCGTACCCGGACTCAGCGACGAACAGCGGGCGGGCGCCGCGCAGTTGCAGTCGGCGCTCACCCATGGGCATCCGACGGCGCTCGCCGCCTCGGACCTCACCGCCCGCGCGGTGTATCTGCTGGCCCGGGGCGGCGAACCGGTCGGGCTGGTGGGGCAGTTGCGCTCGTACGCGTACGAGAACCGGGAGCGCTACTACCACCGCTGGCTCGGCGACCTCTGGACGCGCTCGCACGATTCCACGCCCGAGTCCTTCATCGCGCGCGGCTGGGACGAGTGTCTGGAGGCCCTGGAGCGGGTCCAGCTCGCCCTGCGCACACCCTCGCCGGAGACCGACCCGTGTCTGGCGACCGGGGACGGCTGGATCGCGGAGGAGGCCCTCGCCACCGGTCTGCTCTGCTTCCTGCTCTTCCCCGCCGACCCCGTCACCGCCCTGCGCCGGGCCGCCTGCACCCGGGGCGACTCGGACTCCATCGCCTGTCTGACGGGCGCGTTCGCCGGGGCGCACCTCGGCGCGGGGGCCTGGCCCAAGGAGTGGGCCGAGCGGATCGAGTACCGGAGCGATCTGATGTCGCTCGGAGCCCTCTGGGACTCTTGATCCATGCGTACGGACGAAGCGGTCCCCGACGGAAGAACCGGGGACGGAAGAACCGCGGACGGAAGAACCGCGGACGGAAGAACCGCCGAAGACCGCCTCCGCGCGGCCGGACTGCCGGTCACCGACCTCGGCCCGGTCCTCGCGGAGGAGAGCGATCCGCTGCTGTTCGTCACCGTCTCCGGGGCGCATCTCTACGGATTCCCGAGCCGGGACTCCGATGTGGACCTGCGCGGTGTCCATCTGCTGTCGGCCGCCGCGCTCACCGGGCTCCACGAGCCGGCCGAGACCCGGTCCTGGACGGCGGACCGGGACGGTACGGAGATGGATCTCGTCACCCACGATCTGCGCAAGTTCGCCCTGCTGATGCTGCGGCGCAACGGTTATGTGCTGGAGCAGCTCCTCTCGCCGCTGGTCGTGCGCACGAGCGAGGCGCACCGGGAGCTGATCGCGCTCGCCCCCGGTGTGCTGACCGGGCATCACGCCCACCACTACCAGGGCTTCGCGCGGACCCAGTGGCGGCTCTTCGAGAAGACCGGTGAACTCAAGCCCCTGCTCTACACCTTCCGCGCGCTGCTCACCGGCATCCATCTCATGCGCGGCGGCGGGATCCAGGCGCATCTGCCCACCCTGCTGGGCGAGGTGGCGGCGCCCGGCTATCTGCCGGAGCTGATCGCGGCGAAGGCGGGGGCGGAGCACGGACGGGCCGTCGGCGGGCCCGGGACGGAGCGGCTGCGGGCGGACGCGGAGGCGCTGGGCGCGGTGCTGGAGGAGGCGCGGTCAGCCACGGCCCTCCCCGACGCGCCCGCCGGGTACGAGGCGCTGCACCAGCTGGTCGTCCGTGTCCGGCTGGAGCGCTGAGGCGCGGCGGGTACGGATCAGGAAGTCCTCGACACGGGCGTGGTCCGGCTCCGGCGGCAGCGGCGAGCGCTCGGCCGCCCTGTCGGCCTCGTCGGCCAGCCGGGTCATCCTGCGCTCCACCTCCGGCCAGGGGACCTCGCCCCGCTTGACCGCCAGCAGCGACTCCCGGTCCGCGCCGACGTCGATGTCCAGCGTGCCCGTACGGAGCAGATCCCGGCAGCTCGCGAGCAGCCGCAGCAGATGCATGGCGTGCTTCCAGCGCGGGGCGCCGTGCAGACGGACGTCCGCTTCCAGCTTTCTGCGCTGGCCCGCGGCGTACCGTACGAAGGTCTCGTGCGCGTGGCGGGACAGGAACGCGTCGCGCAGCGAGAGGAGTTCACGGCCCGTGTCGTCGAGCCGCTCGACGAGCGGGGAGTGCAGACACTCCAGGACATTGGGGTTGGTGCGCAGCGCGAGCGCGCAGAAGCGCTCCAGCTCCCAGGAGAACTGCTCGGGGGCCGGCCCCTCCACATGGGCCGGCGGCTTCTCGAAACGCCAGTACAGCGGGGCCGGCGCGACGAAGACACCCCGCCGGTCCGTATCGCTCTCCTCCGTCGCGAGCCCGAAGGCGCGCGAGCCCATGACACAGGAGTAGACGGTGTGGTCACGGACCAGGACTTCGGGTGTCATGCGCGAGAGCGTACGGGGGCGGCGTACGGAGACGGCGTACGGGGACGGCACCGCGGGCCGGGCGTCCCCGGGCTGTCTACGCTGAGCTGAGCGGCCCGGACACCGACCGGGCACCACCCGACCGACCGGGCACTGCCCACCGGACAGCGACAGCGTCCGGGCGCAGTGCGGAACGAGGAGAACACCGTGGCGGTACGAGCGGTCTGCGGGGCCGTCCAGCTGGAGCGGGACGAGCCCGGACATATGGACGCCCAGGTCAGGTTGCTGCTCACGGCGATACTGGAGCGCAACGCGCTCACCGCGGACGATCTGATCAGTATCTGGTTCACCGCCACCCCCGATCTGCACAGCGACTTCCCGGCAGCCGCCGCCCGCGGGCTCGGAATGGCCGACGTCCCCCTCCTGTGTGCCCAGGAACTGGACATCGAGGGCGCCCTGCCCCGTGTCGTCCGTATCCTCGCCCATATCGAGTCCGACCTTCCCCGGTCGGAGATCGCGCACGTCTATCTCGGTGCCGCCGCCGCCCTCCGCAAGGACATCGCCCAGTGAGAACCGCTGTCGTCATAGGAACCGGCCTGATCGGCACCTCGGCCGCGCTGGCCCTGGCCGGCCGGGGCGTCACCGTCCATCTCAGCGATCACGACCTGTCCCGGGCCCGTACCGCCGCCGCGCTCGGCGCGGGGACGGACGAGGCGCCCGAGGGACCCGTCGACCTCGCGATCGTCGCCGTACCGCCCGCCCATGTCGCGGCCACGCTCGCCGCGGCCATGCGGGAGGGCGTGGCCCGCGGCTATCTGGACGTGGCGAGCGTCAAGGGCGGGCCCCGCCGTGAGCTGGAGGCGCTCGGTCTCGACCTGGACTCGTACATCGGTACGCACCCGATGGCCGGCAAGGAGCGCTCGGGTCCGCTGGCCGCGACCGCCGATCTCTTCGACGGACGCCCCTGGGTGCTGACCCCGACCCGGGACACCGACACCGAGGTGCTCAATCTGGCCCTGGAACTGGTCGCGCTCTGCCGCGCCGTGCCCGTGGTCATGGACGCCGACGCGCACGACCGGGCGGTCGCCCTGGTCTCCCACACCCCCCAGCTCATCTCGTCGATGGTCGCCGCCCGGCTGGCGGAGGCCGACGAGACGGCCGTACGCCTCTGTGGCCAGGGCATCCGCGATGTCACCCGGATCGCGGCCTCCGACCCCGCGATGTGGGTCGAGATCCTCTCCGCGAACCCCGGTCCCGTCGCCGATGTGCTGGCGGGGGTGGTCGCGGACCTCGGTGAGACGGTCGAGGCGCTGCGCGCGCTCCAGTCCTCCGACGAGGAGAAACGACGGGGCGGTACGGCCGGGATCGAGGACGTGCTGCGCCGCGGCAACGCGGGCCGGGCACGGGTGCCGGGCAAGCACGGCGCGGCCCCGGCGGCCTACGAGGTCGTGGCGGTCCTGGTCAGCGACCGTCCCGGGGAACTGGCCCGGATCTTCGCGGACGCCGGGCGCGCGGGCGTCAACGTCGAGGACGTCCGTATCGAACACGCGACCGGGCAGCAGGCGGGTCTGGTCCAGCTCATGGTGGAACCGGCGGCGGCACCGGTGCTCTCCGCGGCCCTGCGGGAACGCGGCTGGTCGATCCGGCAGTGACCGGTCCGCGGTCCCGGGCTCCGCGTCCCGCCGAACGGGTGCGTGGGCGGTCCTGAGTACTCGGTAACCTTGTGCGGGGGCGTTTGTGCGTCCCCGCACACAACACCCCGTGAACCAGGAAGGTGTCCGACCCCCGTGGAAATCGGAGCAACCCCCGCCCGGACCGCCCCGGCCGCCGTGATCGTCGCCATCGACGGGCCCTCGGGCACGGGCAAGTCGAGCACCTCCAAGGCCGTCGCCGCCCGGCTCGGGCTGAGCTATCTGGACACCGGCGCGCAGTACCGCGCGATGACCTGGTGGATGATCAGCAACGGGATCGATGTCACGGACGCCGTGGCCGTCGCGACCGCCGCGGGCAAGCCCGCCCTGGTCTCGGGCACGGACCCGGCCGGACCCACGATCACGGTCGACGGCACGGACGCCTCGGCCCCGATCCGTACCCAGGACGTCACCTCCAAGGTGAGCGCGGTCAGCGCGGTGCCCGAGGTACGGACCGTCATCACCGAGCTGCAGCGGTCCATCGCCGCCGCCGCGGTGAACGGCATCGTGGTCGAGGGCCGTGACATCGGTACGACGGTGCTGCCGGACGCCGATGTCAAGATCTTCCTCACCGCGTCCCCCGAGGCGCGTGCGGCCCGCCGCAGCGGCGAGCTGACCGGCAAGGAGGCGACCGATGTCGCCGCCACCAAGGACGCGCTGATCAAGCGGGACGCGGCCGACTCCAGCCGTAAGACGTCCCCGCTCGCGAAGGCAGGCGACGCGATCGAGGTCGACACCACGGAGCTCACGCTCCAGCAGGTCGTGGAGTCCGTCGTGGCCCTGGTCGAGGAGAAGCGGGCCGCGAAGTGAGCACGGTGTCCGCGGTGTCCGCACAGGGCGCGGAGGTCGGCCGCCGTATCGGCGTCGGGCTGATGCGGGGGTTCTGGAAGCCACGGGTGCTGGGCGCCTGGCGTGTTCCCGGGAGCGGCCCGGTGATACTGGCCGTGAACCACTCGCACAACATCGACGGTCCGATGGTGATGGGTGTCTCGCCCCGCCCGGTGCACTTCCTGGTCAAGAAGGAGGCGTTCATCGGTCCGCTCGACCCGTTTCTGCGGTCGATCGGGCAGGTGAAGGTGGACCGTGCCGTCGCCGACCGCGGCGCGATCGGTGACGCGCTCGGGGTGCTCGGGGCCGGCGGGGTGCTGGGGATCTTTCCCGAGGGCACCCGGGGCGAGGGGGACTTCGCCTCGCTGCGCGCCGGGCTCGCCTACTTCGCCGTACGGTCGGGAGCGCCGATCGTGCCGGTCGCGGTCCTGGGCAGTACGGAGAGCAGGGGCCGGCTGATACCGGCGCTGCCCCCGCTGCGCAGCCGGGTGGACGTCGTCTTCGGCGACGCCTTCGAGGCGGGCGACAGCGAGGGGCGGCGCACCCGCAAGGCGCTGGACGGGGCCACGGTACGGATCCAGGAGCGGCTGACCGCCCATCTGGAGCACGCCAGACGCCTCACCGGGCGCTAGAACCCGGGGCCCCGGGCCACCGGGCGATGTGGCCAGGTTCCACCGGGCGCCGGTACAGGCCCCGGGCGTGCGCGAGACTTGGCTTTTGAGTAGTGCGCCGCGTCGAGCGGCGCACCGATCACGATGAACGAGGTACGGACTTCATGAACGACCAGATCGACTCCGGCGACGAGCACGGAGAGCTTGGCGATGCCGAGTACGCGGACTTCATGGAGCTGGCCGCGCTGGAGGGCTTCGAGGCCGAGGAGGTGGAGGGGGCGATCGGCGAGGCCGGTCACGGCCCCCTGCCCGTCCTCGCCGTCGTCGGCCGCCCCAACGTCGGCAAGTCGACACTCGTGAACCGGATCATCGGCCGCCGTGAGGCGGTCGTCGAGGACAAGCCGGGCGTCACCCGCGACCGGGTCACCTACGAGGCCGAGTGGGCCGGCCGGCGCTTCAAGGTCGTCGACACCGGCGGCTGGGAGCAGGACGTCCTGGGCATCGACGCCTCCGTGGCCGCCCAGGCCGAGTACGCGATCGAGGCCGCCGACGCGGTGGTCTTCGTGGTGGACTCGACGGTCGGCGCGACCGACACCGACGAGGCCGTTGTCCGACTGCTGCGCAAGGCGGGCAAGCCCGTCGTGCTCTGCGCCAACAAGGTCGACGGACCGAGCGGCGAGCCGGACGCCACGGCGCTCTGGTCACTCGGGCTCGGTGAGCCCCACCCGGTTTCCTCGCTGCACGGCCGGGGCACGGGTGACATGCTCGACGCGGTTCTCGAAGCCCTGCCCGAGGCCCCGGCGCAGACCTTCGGCACCACCGTCGGCGGCCCCCGCCGTATCGCGCTGATCGGCCGGCCGAATGTCGGCAAGTCGTCCCTGCTGAACAAGGTCGCGGGCCAGGAGCGCGTGGTCGTCAACGAGGTCGCGGGCACCACCCGCGACCCGGTCGACGAGCTGATCGAGCTGGGCGGCACGGTCTGGAAATTCATCGACACGGCGGGCATCCGCCGCCGGGTCCATCTCCAGGAGGGCGCGGACTACTACGCGTCGCTGCGTACCGCCGCCGCCGTCGAGAAGGCCGAGGTCGCGGTCGTACTGATCGACACCAGCGAGTCGATCAGCGTCCAGGACCAGCGGATCATCACCATGGCCGTCGAGGCGGGCCGCGCCCTGGTCGTCGCGTACAACAAGTGGGACACCCTCGACGAGGAGCGCCGCTACTACCTGGAGCGCGAGATCGAGACGGAGCTGGCGCAGATCGCCTGGGCGCCCCGGGTGAATGTCTCGGCGCGCACCGGCCGGCACATGGAGAAGCTGGTCCCGGCGATCGAGACGGCGCTCGCCGGCTGGGAGACGCGCGTACCGACCGGGCGGCTCAACGCGTTCCTCGGTGAGCTGGTCGCCGCGCATCCGCATCCGATCCGCGGTGGCAAGCAGCCGCGCATCCTGTTCGGTACGCAGGCGGGCACGAAGCCGCCGCGTTTCGTGCTCTTCGCCTCGGGCTTCATCGAGCACGGCTACCGGAGGTTCGTCGAGCGCCGGCTCCGGGAGGAGTTCGGTTTCGAGGGGACCCCGATCCATATCTCCGTGCGGGTGCGCGAGAAGCGCGGCCGGAAGAAGTAGCCGCCGGGAGCGGCAGCGGGAAGGACACCGCCGGAAGCGGTGGGGCCCGGCGCGGGATCGTCCGCGCCGGGCCCCACCGCTTCCGGCGGTCAGACGCCCCTGCGGGGCCCCGGGGGGAGGGCCGCCGGTGTATGGCGTCCTGCGGGCTGCCGGGGGTCGCGCTGCCAGGAGCCCGAGTAGGGCGTGTGCCCGTACCCCCCGTGAGCGGCGTGCAGCCCGGTGCCGAAGGCCGTGAACCCGAGATTCTCCTCATTGCTCCGGTCGCCGGGCAGTGCCCTGAAGGACCGGCGGAACTCCGAGTACAGCGCGTCGTAGATCGGCGTCGTGGAGAACCCGTCCACTACGTCCTGCGCGGGGCGCATGGACGGGATCTGACTCTGGTACTGCTGGCGGGAGGGGTCGTATGAGTGCACATAGGAGCCAACGACCCTTTCATCCGTCGGATGCGGCCTGCTGTCCTGGGAATTCGCCGCCGGCTGCCGGAGCAGCAGCCGGAGAGTGGTGCTGGAGGCGTCGCTCATGTGCCGGCCAGGGGCATCGCGGCGGCGACGAGCCGGCCGTTGGCCGCGGCCTTCTCCAGGGCGTCCCGCAGCAGATCCTCCCGCGGCTGCTGGCCGATGGAGCCCACTGGCGCCGCGAAGACCAGTACGGTGTGCGACTTGTTGGCCGCGGCACGCCAGCCCTCGGTGACCTGGAGCGGCTGATGGGCCTGCCACCAGGCGACCGGGCTGCCGCCGCCGGTGCCCGGCTGGAGCACGGCGTGGAGCTGGCCCATGGCGAGCAGCACCGACCAGCCGGGAAGGGCGCCCGGCAGCGTGTTCAGATCGGAGACGGGCCGGAAGCCCTGCTCGGTCAGGAGCGTGAGGAACTCGTCGGTGGCGGAGTCCGAGCCGGGACGGGCGATTGGCGCGGTGGGCTCGACGACCAGGGCGGGGTGCAGATCGCCCTCGATCAGCACCAGCCCGCTGGTGACGCCGAGGACGGCCTGGCCGCCGCCGGCGCCGGGGTCGGGCCGGGAGCTCCCCGGCTGCTCGCCGCCGGTGATGGAGCGGACCGCGCCCTGGAGCTGCTCCTCGGCGACCTGGACGACCTGGGAGGGGATACAGGTGGCGTGGGCGAAGGCGAGAACGGCGGTCTCCTCGCCGACGAAGAGCACGGTGCTGGTCCGCTCCTGCTCGGAGTCGCCTGGGGTCCGGCAGGAGGTGCAGTCGTAGCTTCCCGGGGAGTTCTCGCCGGCGAGCAGCCGGTCGGCTTCTTCGTCGCCGATCTCGGCGCGTACGTCCTCGCTGACGTCGAGCATGCGCGGCACGGGTGGCTCCTCGAACTCGGTGCGTGGGGCCGGGCTGTTCCCGGCTCGTAAAGAAGACAACGGACGAGCCGTGGCCCGGGTCACGCGCGGATACGCACGGAATCGAACCATCCGGCGCAAAGGGCCGAACGCCCTCCGGAACGAGTCATTCCATGCCAACATCCGCCGGGCGTACGGAAGTTGGCCCGGTCCACGGAACCGCAGGTCAGTAGATGTACAGGTCGACAAATCGGGAAATCAGTGAACCAATGGGGTGGCTGAAACTCATTGCTGCTTCGGTGGACCGGGCCCGCCGGCGGTGCGGCCCTGGGGTGTGACCGTACGGATCCGCTCGAAGTCGGCACCATGTGGGGCATTTCCGCGTCTAGTGCTGTGACCGGGCGGCCCGGCGCTCCGGCGCTCCCGTGGCAGGGGCTCCTCACGGCGCGCGCACCGTGTGCGGCACGGACCGCCGTATGTGATCGGAAAGGGCAGGACCGGATGAGATCCAACCGACGGCGGGCGTCACCCGCCGGGTGCACCGCCGACTGCATCGCGGACTCCGCGGGCGGTATCACCTTCGACGTCACCGGTGCCGCCCGTCCCGGCGCGGTGCTCGTACTGCGCCGGCGGGACGGGCGTGACGCCACCGGCACCGGCACCGATACCGCCACCCCCGCCGACGCCGCGGAGGTACGGCTGCCCCTGACCGGGGCGGGGAAGTCCCGGCCGCGCGCCGTGCTGCCGAGCACGGTCGAGCTGGCCGAGGGCCACTGGGACGTCTTCACGGGCGCTCCCGGCGAGCAGCCCGTACGGCCCGGGGTCCGCGATGTACGCGCCCTCGTCGACCGGGTCCCCGGGGCGGGCGGGGTCGCCGCCAGGATCCCGTACCCCACCGCGGACGGCCGGCTCGCCGTACGGTCCTGGGTCCGCGCTCCGCACGCCGAGGCCGGGACGGTCCGCAGCGAACCGGACGCGACGACCGTCGAGGGCATGCTGTACGGCGCCGAGCTGGGTGAGGGCGCCGAGGCCGAGGCGCGGCTGCGCGGCACCGGCCGCAGCCATCGGGTCGCCGTGACCGGCCGCGGCGGATCGTTCGCCTTCACCCTGCCCTACGGTCCGCTGGCCGCGCGGCCGGTCGTCGAGCGCCAGTGGTGGGATCTGTGGCTGGTGCCCGCGCGGAACGCCACCGGGATACGGATCTCCCGCATCCTCGACGACATCTGGGACAAGCGGACGGCGTGCGTCTACCCGGGGCACGGCTCCGACGGCTGGCTGGCCGCCCCCGGCTACACCGGTGACAACGACTTCTGCGTACGGCTGGACCCCGCGAGCATGTCCGCCGCCACGCCGTGACGGCCGGCACCCCTCGGGCGTGCCCGGGGGAACATGTGGCCGCCCGGTGGATTGTGCGGGGAAATCGTGAATTCTCCACACCCCGTCAATTCCGTCCGGAGGCCCCGTGCGCCGTCCGGCGTGGCGAATTCGAGAAGGCGCAATTCATGTGATCTTCGGGCTCATGGAATTACTTCGAGGCGGACCGCGAACTGCCCGTAAGAGTGAAGTTGTTGGCGTTCGGCCGATCGCGTGATCCTGTGACACAAGCGTGACCGCTGAGAGACGGGAAGCGCCCTGTGCCGGTATCCGCCCGGCTTCCTTCACCGCCCGGCGGCGCCTACGGTGAGTGTTATGGCACCGATACCGAGTCAGCACCGACAGCCCGACGACGCGCCCGAGTCCTATGTCGGACTTGACGCCGAGAGCGCCGAGAGGCGGGCCCGCAGGCGCGGCTGGACAACGGTCAGAAGCCTGCCGCCGGGCTCGATCGTCACGATGGAGTTCGTGGCCGGCCGCCTCAACTTCGAGGTCGACGACGGCAGGGTCATCCGCTGCTGGCTCGGCTGAGCCACCCGTCCCAGCCCTGCCCCTGCCCCGGCTCCCCGCCCCGGCCCGCTGCCCCGCGCGGGGCCCGCGCGCGGAAGCCCCGTGAACGTACGAAGGCCCCGGCCTGGTGGCCGGGGCCTTCGTCTGCGCCGGGGAGGCGGGAGGGGCCGGAGGGAGGGCTGTGCGTACCGTCCCCGGCCCGCTCTCAGCCGCCCGTGACCGGTCGGGAGTTCGGCGGGCGGCGGCTGCCCGCCGGAGCCGTCGGGGTGCGCTCGGAGCGCACCGCGTACGGCCGGGACTGGGTGAGCTGCGTGGTGCTCCGTGCGTTCACGGCGCGACTGTGACCTGCTCCGATGGACTCGCGTGGGGGTTCGTCGCCCTGAGGGGAGGCGCCCTGCGGGACCGGGGCGGGTCTCGGGCCGCCGGCCGCGACCGGGGCGGCCGGGAGCCGGCGACGGCTGTCCAGCCAGCGGTCGCGCACCGAGAGAATGGCCGGTTCCGCACGGCCGATCAGCGGCTCGAACCAGGGCAGTCCCAGCAGGATCAGCAGACCGGCGGCCCAGCCGAGCAGCACATCGCTCAGCCAGTGCGTACCGAGGTAGACGGTGGTCGCGCCGACGCCCAGCGCCACCACGGCCGACAGGACCGACAGATAGCGTCTGGCCCGTGGCGTGGTGGCCAGATAGGCCAGGATTCCCCAGGTCACGACGGCGTTGGCGGTGTGTCCCGAAGGAAATATATCGCCGCCCGCGAACAGCTCGGCCGAGCCGATTTGGGTCGCGTAGTGGGGGCCGAGCCGGCCGAGCCCGAGCTTGACCGCGCCGACGGTCACATTGAGCAGCAGCAGGGCGGTGCCGAGCGCCAGCAGGGGGCGGACCGTGTGCTGGCGCCAGGAGCGCCAGCCCAACCAGGCCGCGATCATCACGGCGGTGGGGCCGCGCTGGCCGAGCACCACGAAGTAGTCGAGGAAGGCATGCAGATCCGGCCATTGCTGATAGGGCCGGAACAGCATGACTTTCCAGTCGAGGGTCACCAGTGAGGAGGTGACGAGCACGGCGACGACGATGGCGAGATAGAACGCCAATGTCCCGCCGAAGAGAGCCGTGCGGGTGCGGCTCATCCGCGGGATCTCTATCTTCGGCGGCTCCGGCTCCCGGTCCAGGCGGGCAAAGATGTCGGTACGCACACAATGGACGTTACAGCGAGTGAGTGAGTGAACCGGTCCATCACGTCCCTTCGTGATGACGATGTGATGTGGAGTACGCCTCGAAGGACCGTTTATTCGGGGTGGTTCCGAAAAATCCAAGTGACCTTCGGCCCTATTCACCGACACACCCTTCCGGGAACTGTCTTTCTGCAGAACAGAAATAGTTCACCGTGGCGTCGCACAGAATTTCCCTGCCGCTCGCGCACGCCCGGGGCCCGCGGTCCTGGCCGGTGCGGCGTGGCGTACGCCACACTGCCTGGTCGGGGCGGTGAGTGATCCACCACGCGTCACTCGCGTTCACTCGCGTACGCTGTCGGCTCACTCGCCCGTCGATGCCGGGCCGCCTCGCGGGACCAATGTCCCCGTCGGCCCACCGAGCGCGAGGGACGCATTGGGAGGTACTCAGATGTCCGGGACCACCACGGCCGGAGCGCGGCTGCGCGCGGCTGCCGGTGCCAACCGCTGGGTTGTCCTGTTCGTCCTCTGTGTCAGCCTGCTGCTGGTGGCGCTCGACGCGACGGTCCTGCATGTCGCCGTGCCCGCCGTCACCGGGGACCTCAGGCCCAGCGGTGTCGAGCTGCTCTGGATCGTGGACGCGTATCCGCTGGTCTGCGCCTCGCTGCTGATCCTGTTCGGCACGCTCGGCGACCGCATCGGGCGCAGACGCGTCCTGCTGATCGGCTACGGACTCTTCGGGGCGGCCTCGGCCGTCGCGGCCTTCGCCGGCTCGCCCATGGTGCTGATCGGGGCACGGGCCCTGCTCGGTGTCGGCGGCGCGATGATCATGCCCGCGACGCTCTCCATCCTGCGCGCCGTCTTCCCCGACCGGAGGGAACGGGCCGTCGCCATCGGTGTCTGGACCGCCGTCGCGGCCGTCGGGGCCGCCGTCGGCCCGGTCCTCGGCGGTTTTCTCGTCGAACACTTCTGGTGGGGCTCGGTCTTCCTGATCAATCTCCCGCTGCTGGCGGTCCTGCTGCCGCTGGGCCGTGTGCTGCTGCCCGAGTCGAAGGGCTGCGGCGACGGTCCCTGGGACGTACTGGGCGCGCTGATGGCCGCGGCCGGGGTGCTCGGGGTGGTGTTCGGGGTGAAGCGCCTCGGCGCCGGAGAGGGGCCGCTGAGCCTCGCGACGCTCGGCCCGCTCTGTGCGGGCGCGGCCCTGCTGATCCTCTTCGTCCGCAGACAGCGCCGCCGCGAGCATCCGCTGATCGACATGCGGATGTTCGCCAGGCCCACGTTCTCCACCTCCGTCGGCTGCATCGTCCTCGCCATGCTGGCCCTGGTCGGTCTGGAGCTGATCGCGGTCCAGTACCTCCAGCTCGTGCTGGGGCTCAGCCCGCTGGAGACCGGGCTGCGACTGCTGCCGCTCACCTTCGCCGCCATGGCCGCGGGCATCACGGGATCGGCCACCCTGCGCCGGCTCGGGCCGCGCCGGATGGTGTCCTGGGGCTTCGTCCTCACCGCGGTCGCCGTGCTGCTGCTGGTCCTGATGGGCCAGCACGACCGGCCAGGTCTGCTCACCGCGGGCTTCGTCCTGCTGGGCTTCGGACTCCAGACCACGCTCTTCGGCGCGTACGAGTCGATGCTGAGCGAGGCTCCCGCCGATCAGGCGGGCGGGGCGGCGGCCATAGGCGAGACGTCGTACCAGCTCGGCGCGGGCATGGGGATCGCGCTGCTCGGCAGTGTGATGAACGCGGCGTACGCGCCCGCGGTCTCCTCGGTCAGGGGCGTCCCCGCCGGCGCGGGCTCCGCCGCGGCCGACTCGCTCGGTGAGGCGTATCAGGTGGCGGCCCGGCTCGGCGGGCCCGCCGGGGCCACCCTGCGGACCGCCGCCCGCCAGTCGTTCGTGCACGGGCTGCACATCACGCTGCTGGTCAGCGCGGGACTGCTGCTGCTCGGCGCGCTGGCCGCGCTGCGGCTGCCGAGGACCATGGAGTGCCCGGCGCCCGCCGCCGAGGGGGTTCCGGAGTCCCGGCGGCAGCAGCCGGGACAGCCGAGGACGCGGGCGCCGCAGCTCCGTAAGCCACCGGAGCAGCGCGGGTCCCGCCCGAGCGGCACACCGGAGCCCCGCGCCTCCTCGGACCCACGGACGGACCCGCGTGCCGACCCGCGCGCCGACCCACGGGCCGATCCGCGTGCCGATCCCCGCGCCGCCACCGGGGCTCCTCTCCCGGCGGGCCGCGGACGCGGTTAGGCCCTGTCCCCTCGCCGGGGGACGAGCCTGGTCGGTGCCGGGTCCTGGCCGGGTCCGCCGGACAGGGCCGAGGGCGGCGGCACACTAGCGCTGCTAGTTTGTGGCCGTCCGCGTTCCATGAGCCGCCGGAGGTCCTTCCATGTCCGCACCGTCCGCCGCGAAGCTCCCGCCCTTCGACCCCGGCGATCCCCTCGGTATCGACGATCTGCTCGGCCCGGAGGATCTGGCGATCCGCGACACCGTGCGCGCCTGGGCCGCGGACCGGGTGCTGCCGGGGATCGCCGAGTGGTACGAGCGCGGCGAGCTGCCCGGGATCCGGGAGCTGGCCAGGGAGCTGGGCGGACTCGGCGCGCTCGGTATGTCCCTGACGGGCTACGGCTGCGCGGGCGCCACCGCCGTCCAGTACGGGCTCGCCTGTCTGGAACTGGAGGCCGCCGACTCCGGGATCCGCTCGCTCGTCTCCGTCCAGGGCTCGCTCGCCATGTACGCGATCCACCGCTACGGCTCCGAGGAGCAGAGGCAGCGGTGGCTGCCCGGGATGGCGGCGGGCGAGATCATCGGCTGCTTCGGACTCACCGAGCCCGACCACGGCTCCGACCCGGCCGGGATGCGGATGTACGCCAAGCGCGACGGCGGCGACTGGGTGCTCAACGGCCGCAAGATGTGGATCACCAATGGCTCGGTGGCGGGTGTCGCCGTCGTCTGGGCGAGGACCGACGACGGCGACGGCGGGAGCGGTGACGGCGGCGGTATCAGGGGGTTTCTCGTCCCCGCGGACACCCCGGGCTTCTCGGCCCCCGAGATCAGGCACAAGTGGTCGCTGCGGGCCTCGGTCACCAGTGAGCTGGTCCTCGACGACGTACGGCTCCCCGCCGACGCCGTGCTCCCGGGTGTCACCGGACTGCGCGGCCCGCTGAGCTGTCTGAGCCACGCCCGGTACGGCATCGTCTGGGGCTCGATGGGCGCCGCGCGCGCCAGCTTCGAGTCGGCGCTGCGGTACGCCGTCTCACGTGAGCAGTTCGGACGGCCGATCGGCGGCTTCCAGCTCACTCAGGCCAAACTGGCCGACATGGCCCTCGAACTGCACAAGGGGATCCTGCTCGCCCACCATCTCGGGCGGCGTATGGACACGGGCCGGCTCCGCGCCGAGCAGATCAGCTTCGGCAAGCTCAACAATGTGCGGGAAGCGATCGAGATCTGCCGGACCGCGCGGACGATCCTCGGCGCCAACGGGATCTCGCTGGAGTACCCCGTGATGCGCCATGCGACGAATCTGGAGTCGGTGCTCACCTACGAGGGCACCGTCGAGATGCATCAGCTGGTCCTGGGCAAGGCGCTCACCGGTCTTGACGCCTTCCGGTGAACCCGGTGAGGCGCGCGCCTCGGTGAACCGATGAGCGCCCTGCTCAGCTCTGGTTGAAGAAGCCGTCCTGCGGGCGGCCGGCCGAGTCGCCGGTGACGATCTCCGTGTCGGCCGGGCTCAGCAGGAAGACCCGGGTGGCGACCCGGTCGATCGAACCGCGCAGTCCGAAGATCAGCCCGGCGGCGAAGTCCACCACGCGCTTGGCGTCGGAGGCCTCCATGGCGGTGAGGTTCATGATGACCGGGACACCGGAGCGGAACAGCTCGCCGATGCTCCGGGCGTCCCGGAAGCTCTCCGGGGAGACGGTGGCGATTCTGCGGTCACGCTCCTGGGCGGTCTCGGAGACGACCCGCACCCGCGGATCGGTCTTCCAGGTGTCGCCGCTCTCCGCACTCTCGGCGTACTCGTCGTCGTAGTAACGCTCGTCGTTGTCCTCAACGAGGCCCAGCCAGGCGCTCGCCTTGCGCACCGATCCCATGGACGCCTCCTTTCACCGCGGTCACATGTCGTTCCCTGCCCCTATGGTCGTCCATGATGCGGATTGAGCGCCAAGGGGATAGTCGGCGCGCAGGCGATTCGTGACGGTACTGGTGCAGAAGATGTGGCGGTTCGTCAAGGTTCTTCCAGCGTAGGGGCCCTGACGGGGTGCAAAATATGAACTTCCGGCCAGATGGGTGATGCTGGGGACGTACGGGTGAACGGAGTGCCCGGTACGATGCCCCGCGCACCATCGGGTGACTTTTCGGGGGGTCAGTCATGTTCGGAATCGTCAGGCCATGCGGTCACCGTCTCACCGACGGTCTCAAGACCGAGTGGATGGCCCATCTCTGCGGGCTCTGCCTGGCACTTCGCTCGGACCACGGTCAGTTCTCCAGGATCGTCACCAACTACGACGGGCTGATCGTCTCGGTCCTGACGGAGGCTCAGCTCGAACACACCGACGGACGGCGCCGGACGGCGGGACCCTGCCCGCTGCGCGGGATGCGGACGGCGCCGGTCGCGCGCGGCGAGGGCGCGCGTCTGGCCGCCGCCGTCTCCCTGGTGCTGGCCTCGGCGAAGGTACGGGACCACGTCGCCGACCGGGACGGGCTGTTGAAGCGCAGGCCGCTGGCCGCCGCCGCGCGCAAGGTCGCCACCGGCTGGGACCGGGCGGGCGCGCGGACCGGCGCCGAGCTGGGTTTTGACACGGCGGTGCTGGTCGACGCGGTCGACCGGCAGCCGGAGATCGAGGCGCTGGCCGGTCCTGGCACCCCGCTGCTCACCGTCACGGAACCGACCGAGACGGCCACGGCCGCCGCCTTCGCGCACACCGCCGTACTGGCCGGCAGGCCCGGCAACAGCGCGCCGCTCGCCGAGGCCGGCCGGCTCTTCGGACGGCTCGCGCATCTGCTGGACGCCGTGGAGGACCAGGGAGCTGACGAGGCGTCGGGTGCCTGGAACCCGCTGACCGCGACCGGCACCTCGTTGGCGGAGGCCCGGCGGCTCGCCGACGACGCGGTGCGCGGGATCAGGCTCGCCCTGCGGGACGCGGAGTTCACCGACGACCGGCTGGCCCATGTGCTGCTCGCGCACGAACTGCGCGTATCCGTCGACCGCGCCTTCGGTACGACGGTCTGCGGCCACGGGGATCACGGCCGGCACGAAGGGCGGAGCACGCACGAGGGGCACGGCGCGTACGGCGCGTACGAGGGGCGCGACAGCCACGGCGGTCCGGGCGGTCCGCCCCCGCAGGGCAACCCGTACGCGGGCCAGGGCGCCGGAGCGTACGGGCCCTACGGCTCGAACAATCCCTACGGCGGCGGACATCCGGGCATACCGGGCGGGCCCGGTGGCCCTGGCGGGATGCCGGGCCCCGTGCCGGAGCCGCCGAGGCCCGGCAGACGCGGCTTCTGGGCCGGCTGCGCGGTCTTCGTCGGACTGTGCTGCACCTGCAAGCTGTGCTGTGCGAAGGAGTACGAGGGTCCGTGGTCGCGCAAGAAGCGGGAGGGCTGCTGCCGCGACTGCGACTGTGACGGCAACTGCTGTGACTGCTGCGGTTGTGACTGCTGAGAACGGTCGATTCCGGCGGAGAACGGTGACGGTCGAGAACGGGTCCCGAACGGTGAGTGACGGGAACCTGGGTGAAACGCGGGGCGAGGGGGGTCGAGCGTGACGCTCTGTGTGTGAAGGCACGCGGAACGGCGCGTGAGCGCCGGGACTGCGGGGCCGTGCAGGGTGTCAGCTCAACAGGAAGAGGACCACACTCGACCGAAGTCGATGTGGGAGCGTGTGACCAGCCACTGCTGCCGATTCATGGGCCAAGTGGAACAGGCATCCGTTTCCACGTCAACCGAGGGAGACCGCAGGCTCACAGTCCGGACGAGCTTGACAACGGGCCGTACACACCGCTTAGCCTCGGAGTCGTGGTGGATCCCGCTGAGGGGCTCGGTCCGCCCGCGCTGTCTGTGAAGGCACATCCCGTGTTCGATCACCGCATCCACGGAGCCTTCGCATGCCTGTGTCACCTGAGTCGTCGGGTACTGCCCGTCCTCCGGCCGTAACTCCCTCCCTTGTGGTGATCGGGGCGGGTCCGCGCGGCACGGGCTTTCTGGAGCGGCTCGCCGCCAACGCGCCGTCCCTGTACGACGGACTGCCGCTGGACATCCATCTCGTGGACCCGTATCCGCCGGGCGCCGGGCGGATCTGGCGCCGTGACCAGTCACCGCTGCTGTGGATGAACTCCATGGCCGAGGACGTCACGATGTACACCGACGAATCGGTCGTCCTGGACGGGCCCGTACGACCGGGGCCCGCGCTGCACGAGTGGGCCCGGGAGGTGCGGGAGGGCCGGATACCGCTGCCCGCCGACGCCGAGCGGGCCGAGCCGGGACTCCGGGCGGCGATAACCGCGCTGACCGGCCAGACCTTCCCCAGCAGACAGGTGCAGAGTGCCTATCTGAGCTGGGTGTACGAACAGACCGTGGCCGCCCTGCCACCGGGTGTGACACTCCATCAGCACCGCACCCACGCGCTGCGGGTCAGCGGTCCGCGCGGCGGACGCCAGCGTGTCTGGCTGGAGGACCGCGCCGAGCCGCTGCTCGCCGATCTCGTCGTGCTCACCCTCGGCCATCTCGACGGTGAACCCGACGCGCGGCAAGTGGAGTTGCGGGAATTCGCGCGGCGCCACCGGCTGATCCATCTGCCGCCCGACTTCACCGCCGACAGCGATCTCTCCGAACTGCCCGCCGGTGAACCCGTACTCGTCCGGGGCTTCGGACTCGCCTTCGTCGATCTGATGGTGCTCCTGACCGAGGGACGCGGCGGACGGTACTCGGGGAGCGCCGACGAAGGGAGCGGGGGCGATGGGAGCGACGACGGCGAGGGCGGCGGGGAGCTGGTGTACCACCCCTCGGGACGGGAACCGGTCCTGTACGTCGGGTCGCGGCGCGGAGTCCCGTACCACTCCAAGATCGGCTACGGGCTGGACGGTGAACGGGCCCCGCTGCCCCGCTTCCTGGGACCCGCGCAGATCGACGAACTGCTGAGCAGACCGGGCCCGCCGGACTACGAACGCGATCTGCGGCCGCTGATCGACAAGGAACTCGGATTCGCCCACTACCACCGGCTCTTCAGCGCCCATCCCGAGCGCACCCGCGTCGGCTGGACCGACTTCGAGGAGAAGTACGCGGCGGCCGATCCCAGCAGTCCGGAGCTGGATGCCCTGGTCGCGGGCGCCGTACCCGACCCCGCAGACCGGCTCGATCTGGCCGCCCTCGACCGGCCGCTGGACGGGGTGCGCTTCCCCTCGTACGACGCCCTCCAGCCCGCGCTGCGCGCGTACATCACCGCCGATCTCGTCCGCCGGCACGATCCGTCCCACAGTGCGGACCTGGCCGTCTTCTACGGGCTGCTCTCGGTCTACGGGCAGCTCATCCGGCTCGGCGACCTCGGGGACATGGACGACCGGTGGCACGGCTTCTTCAGCTATCTCGCCTCCGGCCCGCCCGGCCCCCGGCTGCGCCAGCTGCTCGCGCTCTCGCGGGCCGGTGTGGTCCGCTTCCTCGGCCCGGACATGACGGTCGAGGCCGATGAGCGGCAGGGCGTCTTCCGGGCCCGCGGCGCCGGGGTGCCCGGGGCGTATGTCGAGGCACGCGCCCTGGTCGAGGCCCGGCTCCCCGACCCCTCGCCGGAGCGCACCCGCAGCCCGCTGCTGCGCGCGCTGTACGAGGAGGGGGCCGCCGTCACCGCGGGCGCCGGTCTGGTCAGGGTCGACCCCGGCGACGGACGGCTCGTGGAGCGCGACGGGCGTCCGCATCCCCGGCGCTTCGCGCTCGGCCCGTACACCACCGCCCGGTCCAGCGGCGCCTTCACCCGCCCCCGTACCGGCGGACCGGCGTTCCGGCAGAACGACGCGACCGCGCGGGCCGCGCTCACCCTCCTCGGTGAACTGTCCTTCCGCGCCGGGCCCGTGTCCTCCACCGACCGGCCGCACGCCGCGCCGCCGGAGGGTCCGGGCCCCGCGCCGCCGGAGGGTCCGGGCCCCGTGCCGCCGGAGGGTCCGGGCCCCGTGTCGCCGGACGGTCAGCACGCCGTGTCCTCAACCGCCGGACGAGCCCGGAGCGGCCCGTCCGAAGCCGAAAGGTAGAGCCCGTCATGTCCGCCACCCGACCCCTGCATCTCGCCGCCGAGATCGGCGGTCCGCCGCACTTCGACGCCGCGTGGTACGTCGAACTCGCCCAGCTCGCGGAGCACGGCGCCCTCGACTTCGTGACCCTCCAGGACTCCTTCGCCCGGCCCGGCCTCGACGCGCTCGCCGTACTCTCCCGGGTCGCCCCCACCACCGAGCGCGTCGGTCTGGTGCCGACCGTCACCACCACCCACACCGAGCCGTTCCATGTCTCCACGGCCCTGGCGACCCTGGACTGGGTCAGCCGGGGCCGGGCCGGCTGGCTCGTCGACGTGTCGGACACCCCGGCGCAGGCCCGGCTCTTCGGCCGCCGCCGGGCCGCCCCCGCCGCCGCCCTGTGGCGCGAGGCCGGTGAGGTGGCCGAGGTGAGCGCCCGGCTCTGGGACAGCTGGGAGGACGGCGCCGAGATACGTGACATATCGACAGGGCGCTTCATCGACCGCGACAAGCTGCACTACGCCGACTTCGAGGGGACCGGGTTCAGTGTCCGCGGCCCGTCCACCGTGCCGAGACCGCCACAGGGCCACCCGGTCACCGTGATCGACGGGACCGCGGGCCACAGCGGGGAGACCGCGGCGCGCCACGCCGATGTGGTGCTGGTGCGGGCCGGCCGTCCCGAGGAGGCGGCGGCACTGCGCGAACGGCTCAGGACGCGCGCCGCCGCCCACGGCCGTGACCCGGACGCCCTGCGGGTGCTGGCCGCGCTCACCGTCCATCTCGGCGACGGCGAACGCCCGTTGGACCCGGGCCCGGCGAACGGGCCGCGCACCACGGCCGGCGCGGCGCGACCCCACTACCGGGGCGGTCCCGGGGGCCTCGCCGAACTCATCACCGGGTGGCACGGCGCCGGTGCCGTGGACGGCTTCCACCTCACGCCCGCCGAACCGCGCCGGGATCTCGAACGGCTGGTCAACGGCACCGTGGCGCTGCTCCAGCACCGCAGTCGCTTCCGTACCTTCCATCCGGGCGGCACCCTCCGCGAACATCTCGGCCTCGCCCGCCCGGCCAACCGGTACACGACCGCCGGGGGAGTCCGATGACCGCCGACCGGAAGCCGATCCATCTCGCCGCCCACTTCCCGGGGGTCAACAGCACCACCGTCTGGACCGACCCGCGCTCCGGGTCCCAGATCGACTTCTCCTCCTTCGAGAAGCTCGCCCGTACCGCTGAGCGCGGCAAGTTCGACTTCTTCTTCCTCGCCGAAGGGCTGCGGCTGCGCGAACACAACGGTCTGATCCACGATCTGGACGTGGTCGGCCGTCCCGAGTCCCTCACCGTGCTGAGCGCGCTGGCCGCCGTCACCGACCGGCTCGGGCTGGCCGCCACCGTCAACGCCACCTTCAACGAACCGTACGAACTGGCCCGCAGACTCGCCACCCTCGACCATCTCAGCGCGGGACGGGCCGCCTGGAACGTGGTGACCTCGTCCGACGCCTTCACCGGGGAGAACTTCCGGCGCGGCGGCTATCTCGACCGCGCCGACCGCTACACCAGGGCCGCCGAGTTCGTGGCGACCGCCCGCGAGCTGTGGGACTCCTGGACACCCGCCGCGCCCGGCTCCCCGTACGGCACCTCCCGGCCCTTCGCCCACTCGGGACCGCAGTTCGAGATCGAGGGGGAGTTCACCGTCCCGCGCTCCCCGCAGGGCCATCCCGTGGTGATCCAGGCGGGCGACTCGGACGAGGGCCGGGAGTTCGCCGCCTCCGCCGCCGATGTGGTCTTCAGCCGCCACGGCACGCTGGAGGAGGGCCGCGCCTTCCACACCGACATCAAGGCCAGGCTGGCGAAGTACGGCAGGAGGCCGGCCGATCTCAAGATCATGCCCGGGGTCACCTTCGTCCTCGGGGACAGCGACGCGGAGGCGCAGGAGCGGGCCGCCGAGATCCGCAGACAGCAGATCTCCCCGCAGAACGCGATCCTCGCGCTGGAGCGGGTCTGGGGACGGGACCTCTCGGCATACGACCCGGACGGCCCGCTGCCCCGGACCGACCCGGACCCGGACTCGGGACTGGTCCAGGGCCGGGTCGGGGTCGCGGACCCGCTCGCCGTCGCGGCCAAGTGGCGTGCGCTGTCGGAGGCCAAAGGCCTGTCCATCCGCCAGACCGTCATCGAGACCACCGCGCGGCAGTCCTTCATCGGGACCCCGGAGACCGTCGCGGGGGCACTCGACACCTTCGTCCGGACGGACGCGGCGGACGGGTTCATCCTCATTCCGCATCTCACGCCCGGCGGTCTCGACGACTTCGTGGAACTCGTCGTACCGCTCCTCCAGGAGCACGGGGCCTTCCGCACGGAGTACGAGGGCGAAACCCTGCGTTCTCATCTGGGACTTCCCGATCCGGCACAGAAAGGCTGAACGCTATGACGACGGAGACGAACACGGCCGCGAGCACCGCGGCGGGTACGGCCACGGGCGCGCCCACGGGCGCGGACGGGGACGCGGACAGCGGGAGGAAGGACGACGCCGCCGGACAGTGGCTGAGTTGGCACGAGCACCGGAGCGCCACGGTCGCGGCGGCGTACGGACCGCTCTCGCTCGTCGGCACCCACTGGCTCGCCGATCATCCCGGGGGACGGCTGCCGGGAGTTCCCGGACTCTGGCGCGAGGACGCCGACGATGACCATGTGGTGCTGACCGCGGCGGACGGGGACGGACTCACCGCCGACGGCGGGCCGCTCACCGGGGAGATCCGGCTGGCCGCCGACAGCGGTCCGTTCGAGGCGTCCCGGATCGCGGCCGGGGAGCGCAGGCTCGTCGTGCTGCGCCGCGAGGGACTCTGGGCGGTGCGCGACGTCGATCCGGGATCCGCCGCGCGGCGCGCGTTCCGGGGGATCGAGGCCACCGCGTACGACACGGAGTGGGAGCTGCGGGGCCGGTTCCGCCCGTACGACGAGAGCCGGACCGTCCTGGTCGAGAACGCCGACGGCCGGGAGCGGGGCCTCGGCCTGGGCGGTGAGATCGCCTTCACCGTCGACGGTACGGAACACACCCTCCAGGTCGCGGTGGAGCCGGACGGCTCGCTCTGGGCGGTCTTCGCCGACACCACCAGTGGGAAGGACAGCTTCCGTTTCCGCTTTCTGCGCCCGGCCGCCCCGGCCGCGGACGGGACGGTGACCGTCGACTTCAATCGCGCGCTGCTGCCGCCGTGCGCCTTCGCGGACCACTTCATCTGCCCGTTCCCGCCGCCCGGCAACACCCTGCCGATCGCGGTCCCGGCGGGCGAGCGCACCCTCACCGGCTGACCGGGCGAGGCGCCGGGGCGCGGCTGCCGGGGCGCGGCCAAAAGCCGCCCTTGTGCCGGGAGTCGGGTCACTCGATACTCCCGAGCAGCGCCGGCGGGGGGCGCGCGTTCCGTCCCGGACGGATGGCCGCCCCCGGCCGCGCCTCACGGGCCCGTACCCCCACGGAGGGCCCTCGATTCCCCCCGGGAGGAACGCCAAGTGAGGATCAAGCGCACCATCCGCCGCGCCGGCACCACCAGACGTACCCGGTTGCTCGCCGTCGCCACGGGACTCGCCGCCGCCGTGGCACTCGCGGTCCCCGCCGCCAACGCCGTCACGGGCGGTTCCGCCGCGGGGACCACGGGCGTGTCCGCCGGGAGCGGGCTCGCCGCCCTCGGTGACGTGGTCCAGGGCGCCGGGGTGGCGGGCACCGCCTGGCGCGCCGACCGCGGCTCCGGCACGGTCGTCGTCACCGCGGACGGCACCGTCTCCGCCGCCGAGATCGCCGCGATCGAGCGGGCCGCCGGTCCCCGCGCGGGGGCGCTGCGCTTCGAGCGTACGGCCGGCCGGCTCTCCCCCCAGCTCTCCGGCGGTGACGCCGTCTACACCGGGGGCGCGCGCTGCTCGGTCGGGTTCAATGTCACCGGCGGCGGCGCGTTCTACTTCCTGACGGCGGGACACTGCACCAGCGGCTCCTCGACCTGGTACGCGGACCCCTCGGGAACCACGGTCGTCGGCGCCACGACCGGAACCACCTTCCCCAGCCGTGACTTCGGCCTCGTGCGGTACACCAATCCCTCGATCCCCGTGCCCGGTACCGTCGGCACCGCCGACATCACCGGCGTGACCAACGCCACGGTCGGAATGCCCGTCACCTTCCGCGGCGCCGTCTCCGGGGTCCGCTCCGGCGTGGTGATCAGCCTCAACAACACGGTCAACTACGGCAGTGGCCAGGTCGTCAACGGACTGATCCGTACCAATATCTGCACCCAGCCGGGCGACAGCGGAGGCGCGCTCTACTCGGGCACCCTCGCCATCGGGATTCTCTCGGGCGGCAGCGGAAGCTGCGCCGGCGGCTCCGGCACCTCGTACTTCCAGCCGATCATCCCGGCGCTCAGCGCTTACGGCGTCAGCGTCTACTGACCCTCCGCACGCCCCCCGCCCGCCGTCGGTCACCACCGTCGCACCACCGTCGAACCCCCGTCCGATCCACCGGGCGGGGGTTCGGTCTTGCGCGGTTCTGAGAGACTGTCAGGGTGGTCGGCCACAGGGTGGACGGGGGCTGTGGAGCAGTGAAACGTATCGGAGTGACCGGTCACAGAAACATCCCGGCCGAGGCCTACGCGCACATCAGGGCCGCCATCCAGTCCGTACTCCACGGCCACCAGGGCTCGTTGGAGGCACTGTCGAGTCTGGCCGCGGGCGCGGACCAGCTCTTCGCGGTCCTCGCCCTGGACCGCGGCGCCCGGCTCACCGCCGTCATCCCCAGCGGTGACTACGAGGACGGCTTCGAGGACCCGGCGGAACTCGCCGGCTACCGGCGGCTCAAGGACCGGGCCACGCTGGAGGTGCGGATGGCCTTTCCGCACTCCACCGACGAGGCCTACTACGCGGCGGGGACCTATATCGCGGACCACTGCGACCGTCTGCTGGCGGTCTGGGACGGCCTTCCGGCCCGCGGCCTGGGCGGTACGGGCGACATCGTGCGCTATGCCCGCGAGCGCGGAAAGCCCGTGACGGTGATCTGGTGCGAGGGCGTCGAGCGCGCCTGAGAAAGCCGCGCACAGCCGCGGACAGGCGCGGACAGCGGCGGTCACAACGGCCGGGTGCGGCGGTCGTCGGCAGCGGCCGTCGACAGCGGCCGGTCACAACGGACATCACCGGCCGTGCGCCGCCGCTCGGCTCAACTCCGGTGCCGCACCAGCCAGTCGGTGTGCTGCGGCGAGACGATGCGCTCTGTCTCGTACACCGCGTTCGCCCACTGCTCCTCGGTCACCATCGTCTCCATCGCCGTATGCATCGCCGCCAGATCCTCCTCGACCAGCGAGTGCGCGGAGATGAGGGGCTGATGGCGCCGTACCTCGCTCCACGCCAGACAGGCGGCGGCCGACGCCGACAACAGCCCCAGTACGGCCGGTGATTCGGCGACCGAGAAGGTCCGCAGTGTGGCCAGGACGAGTGCCAGCAGGGTCAGCAGGGCGATGGTGACCGACCAGAGCGTGGTGGCACGGCGTGAGATCACCGTTCTGCGGTGGTACCAGTTGCGCTGTTCGATCAGCCGGTCCCTGACATAGGTCTCCTTGCGCACACTGAACGGCTTCTCGCGCAGCAGCCGCATGGGCCCCGTGACCAGATCCCCGACCGGTCCCACCACTCCGGTGACACTCCGGGCACCGCCCGAACCGTCACGCGGATCCTCCCAGCCGACCTTCTTCAGCTCGTTGAGCCCCGCCTCCATCCGGGTGGTGAACAGTCCCGCCGCGTCGGTGGCACCGGAGTCGAAGGGCGCTCCGTGCACGGCGTACCGCCATGACAGCGACTTGATGAACTCCGCGGCGGAGCGGTTGAGTTGCCAATGCGACTTTGCTCGCTGGCCCGCGGAGCGAAAGGTGAACAGAAGCACTCCCGCGTACGCCAACGCGCTGAGTGCGCCGATGAGTTGGAACGAGCCCCCCAGCTTCCCGCCCCAGGGGAGCACCGCCAGCGCCGCGCCCAGGACGAGCAGCAGGAGCTGGAGGCGGGTCGCCTGGACGGCCTGGCGCTGGCGCGCGATGGCGATGGCGTCCGCGTGATGGAAGAGAACCGGCAGATCAGCGTTTCGGAAGACCATGCTGTGCAGTGGTCCGCGTAACTCGGCCATGCGCGCCCCCGTCTGCTGTTTTGTTGTCACCCGATAGACGGAACGGTGTGTTCCGATCCGCCTCGTGAATTCCTCGCAACGCTTTCGTCTCGGCCGCGAGTGCCGAGTTGCCGCACGAGTTCATGAGAGTAAAGTCGAGCCGCTGACACTGCAACGGTGCGGTGTCTCCTCTTCGGACAACATCACCAAGGACGGCCGTCGTGACCTATCAGACCTCTGTCACCTTCGCCACTGCGAAGAAGAACAGGACTCCCCTCGCGGAGATCGACGTACGCGACGCCGGTGTCGCCAAGAAGCTCGGACGTGTACTGCCCATGCCCACCGACCGCACCGCGCGCGTTTCGAGCTTCAATTCCGCCCTCTAGACTGGCGTAATGACAGGACCCCTGGTCCCATTTCGCGAGATCGTGTTGAAGGTCCACAGCAGGTGTGATCTTGCGTGTGACCACTGCTATATCTACGAACACGCCGACCAGAGCTGGCGCACCCGCCCCAAGGCGATCTCTGACGAGGCGATCTCATGGACGGCTCTGCGACTGGCAGAGCATGCCAAGGCCCATGCCCTGCCCTCCGTGTCAGTGATCCTGCACGGAGGGGAGCCTCTGCTGGCGGGGCCGGAGCGGCTGCGACGCGTGTGCGAGGAGCTGACCAGGGCCCTCGACGGAGTGGCCGGACTCGATCTGCGGATCCACACCAACGGGCTCCAGCTCGGCCCCCGCTATCTCGATCTCTTCCTGGAGTTCGGCGTCCGGGTGGGTATCTCCCTGGACGGCGACAAGGCGGCCAACGACCGCCACCGCCGCTTCGCGGACGGCCGCAGCAGCCATCCGCAGGTCCTGCGGGCCGTCGGCCTGCTGCGGCAGGAGCGCTACCGCCCGCTCGATCTCGGGCTGCTGTGCACCATCGACGTGGCCAACGACCCGGTCGCGGTGTACGACGCGCTGGCCGCGCTCGACCCGCCCCGGATCGACTTCCTGCTGCCGCACGCCACCTGGGACGACCCGCCGCCGCGTCCTGACGGTTCGGCCACCGCCTACGCCGACTGGCTGCTCACCGTCTTCGACCGCTGGGACACCGCGGGCCGGCCGATGCCCGTACGGCTCTTCGAGTCGGTGCTCTCCACCCTGAGCGGCGGTCCCAGCCTCACCGAGTCGCTGGGACTCGCCCCCACCGATCTGGTGGTCGTGGAGACCGACGGCACACTGGAGCAGGTCGACTCCCTCAAGAGCGCCTACGACGGCGCCGCGGCCACCGGCTTCGACGTCTTCGCGCACTCCTTCGACGAGGTCGCCGCGCACCCCGGGGTACGGACCCGGCAGCTCGGGCTCGCGGGCGTCGGTGAGACCTGCCGGCAATGCCCGGTCGTACGCTCCTGCGGCGGCGGTCTCTACACGCACCGCTACCGCTCGGGACCGGCCGCCGCGGGCACCGGCGCGGGGGACCCGGGAGGCTTCGCCAACACCTCGGTCTACTGCGCCGATCTGGAGGCGCTGATCCGCGGGATCGAGTCCCGTACGGCCGCCTCGCTCGTCCCGCCCGCCGTCGCCGACACCGGTGAACTGCTCGTCGCCCAGCAGGAGCTGACCCGCTCGCTGCTGGCCGGACTGCACGCCGAACTCGCCGGCCGGGGCGGTGACATCTGGCAGGAGGCCTGGGAGCTGGCGGCCACCGTCGAGCGGTACTCCGACGGCCTCGACGAGGTGCTCGCCCATCCCTACACCCGCGCCTGGCTGATCGATTCCGTGGCCGCCCTGCGCGCGGAGCGGCCCGGCGCGCTCGCCACCGCGCTCCGGTTCCCGGCGTATGTGGCCGCCGCGGTCGTCCGGGGCGGCCTGGATCTGCCCGTACGGATCGGCTACGGGGACGGCGACGGCGGGCTCCATCTGCCCACCCTGGGCACTCTGTGGCCGGCCGGTCCCGGCGAGCGCGGAGAGGCTGAGGTGCGCGCGGCCGAGGTGCGCGCGGCGGAGCAGGGCTTCGTGGTGCGGACCGGCACCGCGGAACCGCTTGTCGTACGCCCGGACGAGGCCACCCCGTACTGGCGCCCGGTGCGCCGGCTCGGGCGGGACGGGGCGCCCGATCTCGCGCTCGACGATCTCGACCCGTACCGCGACCGCTTCGGCGTCCCGGTCCATCCCGGGCTCGGCCCCGACGAGGCGGCCGACTGGAGCGACCGGCTGGCGGCGGCCTGGGGGCTGCTCGGGGAGCGGGTGCCGGAGCAGACCGCCGAGGCCGGGGCGACGCTCTCCACACTGACCCCGCTGCTCTCCGCCGGGCGCTCGGACGGCGGTCATGGCTACGGCAACGGCTGCGGCTACGGCGCGCTGGGGGTCCCCGTACACGGCGGCGCCGGGGAACTGGCGCCCGTGCTGCTGCGCGCTCTGCGCGGGGCCAGGCTGCGGGCGCTGACCGAGGTCGCGGATCTCTACACGCTGGACGGCGAGTGGCACAGGCCGGCCCCCTGGCAGGAGGAGCCGGTCCCGCTGTCGGCGCTGCTGGCGGGCGCGTACGAACGGGTGGGGCTCGCCGCGTACGACCCCCGGTACCGGGACCAGGCGCGCCGCGCGCTGGACACGCTGGAGGACGCGGCCGAACTCACCGTCAGCGGGAAGAGCCTGCTGACCACACTCCGGGAAGAGGCCGACCGTGGCTGAGACGACGACGACCGACGCGCAGGCCGGGGAACCGGCCGGCGAACTCGCCGGGGAACTGGCCGCGCTGGGAGTCACGGACGGTACGACCCTGCTCGTCCACGCCTCCCTGCACGACACCGGGCTGGACGCCGACACCCTCCGTACGGCCCTGCTGACGGCGCTGGGCCCCGACGGCACCCTGGTCGTGCCGGCCTTCACCGAGGAGAACTCCGACACCTCGGCGGCCCACTTCGCCCGGATCCAGGGGATGACCCGCAGGCAGGCGGCGGCCTTCCGGGCCACGATGCCGGCCTTCGACCCGCTGACCACACCCTGCGCCGCGATGGGGCGGCTGGCGGAGTCCGTGCGTACCGCTCCCGGGGCCGTCAGGAGCACGCATCCGCAGACCTCCTTCGCCGCGATCGGGCGGCGGGCGGAGGAACTGCTGGCCGGCCATCCGCTCCAGAGCCATCTCGGGGAGGACTCACCGCTCGGCGCCCTCGTCGCGGCGGACGCGCGTGTGCTGATGGTGAATGTGGGTTTCGCCGCCTGTTCGGCATTCCATCTCGCCGAATACCGTATCGGCGCTCCTCTGCGCTCCTATCACTGTGTGGTGAAAGGGCCGGACAACAGCGCGCGGTGGGTGGAATATGAGGACGTGAACCTCGACGACAGTGATTTCGAGGCGATCGGGGCGTCATTCCCCTGGGATCTGGAACGGAAGGGACAGCTCGGCGGAACAACCGCGAGGTCGTTCTCGATCAAGGACGCCGTCGCCCACGCGGAGTCGTGGATGACTGAAAAGCGGTCTTGATTGACCGAACGGTACGGGGAGGAAGGGGCTCGGTTCCGGAATGATTGGTTCGCTCATCTCCGTGATTTCCAGGGATTTCATGGGGGTGATCGCTCACACAGGACGGGGGTCGTGTGCAAGCGTCATCGCACCAACGGGCGGCTGACCATCGGCCGTACTTCTTTCTCAGTTACGCGCACACGCCGAGGGACGGTGCGGGGGGTCCGGATCCGGACATGTGGGTGGAGCGGCTCTTCCGCGATCTGAGCGCCCATGTGATGGCCATGACGGATCTGCCGGCCGGGGCGCAGGCCGGTTTCATCGACCGGGAGATGCGCTCCGGCGAAGGCTGGTCGGAACGGCTGGCCGAAGTGCTGGCTACCTGCCGGGTGTTCGTACCGCTCTTCTCGCCGCGCTACTTCGCCAGCGAGATGTGCGGCAAGGAGTGGTTCGCCTTCGCCCAGCGGGTCATCTATGAACAGGCCAAGAGCAATCGTGTGGCGGAGGCGATCGTGCCGGCCCTCTGGGTGCCGGTGCCGCCCCGTCAACTGCCGGGCCCCGCAGAGCGGTTGCAGTTCAATCACCGGGACTTCGGGGACCGCTATGTCACCGACGGGCTCTACGGTCTGATCAAACTCCGGATATTCGCCGAGGAGTACGAACGGGCCGTCTACGAACTCGCCAAACGCATTGTCAGTGTCGCCGGCACCGCCGCCGTCGGCCCGGGGCGGCCGGTCGACTACCGCAACGCTCCCAGCGCCTTCGGCACGAGCGGCGGACCGCGCCCGATGCAGGTCACCGTGGCCGCGCCCACCCGCCACGACCTCCCGGCGGGCCGGGCCTCGCACTACTACGGCGGAATGGCCCAGGACTGGAATCCGTACCACCCGGACTCGGTGCGGCCGTTGGCCTATGTCACCCGGGATCTGGTGCGGTCCCTCAACTACCAGGCGGACATCCTCTCCTTCGACGAGGTGTCCGTACCGCAGGAGGGCAAGCAGTCGCCCACCCGGCCGGAGATCCTGCTGGTCGACCGGTGGGCCCTGCGCGACGAGGAACAGCGCGAGCGGCTCGCCGCGTTCGACGCCGAGCACCGGCCCTGGGTGAGCGTCGTCGTCCCGTGGAACCGCGACGACCGGCAGAGCAGGGCCGAGGAGGCCGAACTGGCCGAGCGGTTGGAGCAGACCATGCCGAGAAAGATGGGCCAGGGCCGGGCCGCCTGCCGGGCCGCCGCCAAGGGCGTCCCCAGCATGGAGGCGTTCGGCCAGATACTGCCGCAGGTCGTCGAGTCGGCGGCCCAGCAGTATCTGAGACACGCGGCGGTCTATCCGCCCGCGGGCGGCAGTCACACCGAACGGCCGCGGCTGCGCGGCCCGATGGCCGCCGAGTACGCGACGACGCACTACATCCCCGAGACGCACGACCTGGCGCCCGATGCGGAGGACACGGATGACAGAACGTCGTGACGGACGCATCGTCACCTTCTACTCGTACAAGGGAGGCACGGGCCGCACCATGGCCCTGGCCAACACGGCCTGGATCCTCGCCGCCAACGGGCAGCGGGTCCTGGCCGTCGACTGGGACCTGGAGGCACCCGGTCTGCACCGGTTCTTCCACCCCTTCCTCGACCCCTCCACCCTGGGCGCCACCACCGGCGTCATCGATCTGATCACCGAGTACGCCTGGGCGGCGACCAGTCCGGTGGAGCGCCCCGACGACTGGCACCGTGACTACGCGCGTATCCAGCCGCACGCCGTCTCCCTGACCCCGGAGCATCTCGGCTGGGAGTTCCCGGCCGGCGGCACACTCGACTTCGTCTCCGCGGGCAAGCAGAACCGTGAGTACTCCGCGACCGTCTCCACCTTCGACTGGGACAACTTCTACGACCGGCTCGGCGGCGGCCACTTCTTCGACGCCCTGCGCGACGACATGAAGGCCCACTACGACTATGTCCTGATCGACAGCAGGACCGGTCTGAGCGACATCGCCGACATCTGCACCGTCCATCTGCCCGATGTACTGGTCGACTGCTTCACGCTCAGCGACCAGTCCATCGACGGAGCCGCCGCGGTGGCCCGCCAGATCGACGAGCGCTACGGCGGCCGCGGGATCCGGATCTTCCCCGTACCGATGCGGATCGACGAGGGGGAGAAGGAGAAGGCGGACGCGGGGCGCGCGCTGGCCCGGCTGAAGTTCGACCGGTTCCCCGGCGGGCTCACCGGGGAGGAACTTACCGCCTACTGGGGCGCGGTGGAGATTCCGTACCGCCCCTACTACGCGTACGAGGAGACCCTCGCGACCTTCGGTGACGAGGCCGGTCTCAGCAACTCCCTGCTCTCCGCGTTCGAGCGGCTGACCACCTATGTCACCGAGGGCGCCATCACCTCGATGCCCACGGTCGGCGAGGAGACCAGACTGCGGATCAGGGACGCCTTCACCCGGCGCAGGCCCACCCTGCCCGCCGATCTCTTCCTCAGCTATGTGGCGGAGAACCGGATGTGGGCCGACTGGATCGAATCCGTGCTCACCCGGGCCGGCTTCCGGGTCGTCCCCCGCGATGTCTCGACGGGCCCGGCCGCCCTCGGGAACCCGGCCGCCGACAACGCCAGCCGTACGGTCGTCCTGCTCTCCAGCGCCTATCTCAAGTCCGCGCGGGCCGTGGACGTATGGGCGCGCGCGGCGTCCGAGGACCCGGGCGGGGCCCGGCGCCGGCTCGTACCGCTGCGGGTCGGCGACGTCCGGCTCACCACCCCGTACATCGACCGCAACCCGGTGGACCTCTTCCGGCTGGACGAGGTGCACGCCACCACGGCGCTGCTGCGCGCGCTGGAGCGGCCCGTACAGCTCACCGACGCGGTCTCGCCCGGCCCCCGCTTCCCGGGCACCGTGCCCAAGATCTGGAACGCGCCGGCCCGCAACGCCGGATTCACCGGGCGCTCCCTCGTCCTGGAGCGGATGCGCGACCAGCTCGGCGGCGGAATGGCCGTGGTGCTGCCGCAGCCGCAGACCCTCTACGGGCTCGGCGGGATCGGCAAGACCCAGGTGGCGCTGGAGTATGTGCACCGCTTCATGGCCGACTACGACCTGGTCTGGTGGATCTCGTCCGAGCAGACCGCCGATGTGGTGGCCGGACTGGCCGAACTGGCCGTACGGCTCGGGGCGCAGGGCGGCGAGGACATGGCGGCCGCCTCGCAGGAGGCCGTCGATCTGCTGCGGCGCGGGGTGCCCTCCTCGCGCTGGCTGCTGGTCTTCGACAACGCCGACGACCCCGAGCAGATCCAGCGGTTCTTCCCGCCGGGCGGCCCCGGGCATGTCCTGGTCACCTCACGCAACCAGAGCTGGTCGCAGTACGGCGACGCGCTGCCCGTCGATGTCTTCCTGCGCGAGGAGTCCGTCGAACACCTCCAGCGCCGCGCGCCCGGACTCTCCACCGAGGACGCCGACAAGGTGGCCACCGCGGTCGGCGATCTGCCGCTCGCCGTCGAGCAGGCCGCGGCCTGGATCGCGGAGACCGCGACACCCGTCGCCGAGTATCTGGACCAGCTCGCGCAGCAGGCCCCCAGCGTGCTGGCGCTCAACCAGCCGGCGGGATATCCGGAACCGGTCGCCGCGACCTGGAACATCTCCATCGAGCGGCTCAAGGACCGCTCGCCCGCCGCGGTACGGCTGCTCCAGCTCTGTGCCTTCTTCGCCCCGGAACCGATCTCCGCGAACCTCCTCTACAGCAAGGAGATGATCGAGGCGCTCAAGCCGTACGACGTCTCGCTCCAGGAGACGCTGGTCCTCGGCCGGGTCATCCGGGAGATCGGCCGGTTCGCGCTGGCCAAGGTGGACCAGGTCGGCAACAGCATCCAGGTGCACCGGCTGGTCCAGGCGATCATCAGGGCGCAGCTGAGCGAGGAGGAGCAGCGGGACGCCAGGGACGCCGTGCACCGGATCCTCGCGGGCGCCAGGCCCGACGGCGACGAGCCGATCGACAACCCCGCCACCTGGGAGCGGTTCGCCACGATCTGGCCCCATCTGGCCACCTCCGAGGCGAGTCTGTGCCGGCGGCCCGAGACCAGACGGCTGATGATCGACCGGGTGCGCTATCTGTGGAAGCGCGGCGATCTGCTGGCCGCCTTCGCGCTCGCCGACGAACTGCGCGCGACCTGGCGCGAGACGCTCGGCAGCGACGATCCGCAGTATCTGTATCTGCGCTTCCACCTCTCCAACATCTTCCGCTCGCAGGGCCGTTACGTGGAGGCGCGCGAACTGGACGAGGAGACCCTCACCCGGCAGCGCAGGGTGCTGGGGCCGACCCATCCGCATACGTATATGACCACCAGCGGACTGGCCATGGACCTCGGCACCCTCGGTGAGTACGCCAAGGCGCTGGATCTGGCGAAGGAGGCGCACGAGGGGTTCAGCGGGATCTTCCACGAGTCCCATCCGAGGACGCTCGCCGCCGCCAACAACCGGGCGCTGAATCTGCGGATGGTGGGGCGGTACGCGCAGGCGCGCGAGATGGACCAGGACGTCTTCGACCGGCGGACCGAGGTGCTCGGCCCGGACCATCCGTACACCCTCTCCTCCGCCACCAGCCTGGCGCGCGATCTGCGGGAGATCGGCCGGTACGAGGACTCGGTCGCGCTGCTCACCCGGACGTACGCCCTCTACAAGGAGCAGCTCGGGCGGGCCTTTCCCGGCACCCTGGCCGCGGCCAAGAGCCTGGCCGTGTCGCTGCGCAGGGCCGGCCGGCTGGAGGACGCGCGCCGGCTGACCACGGCCACCCGTAACCGCTACCGCGCCAAGTACGGCGGCGAGCCCAACCCGGACTCGCTCGCCTGCGATCTCAATCTGGCCGCCGACCACTTCGCCGCCGGGGAGCCGGTGGCGGCCCGGGATCTGGCGCAGGAGGTCGTCGACCAGTACCTCCGGGTGCCGGGCGAGCGGCATCCGTACACCCTCGCCGCGATCAACAACCTCGGTGTCTACCAGTGGGGCTGCGGCGCTCCCGAACTGGCGGAGCAGCTTTTCCAGGGCGCGCTGCGGACCATGCGGGAGGTGCTGGGGGACGACCATCCGCACACGCTGTTCTGCACGGTCGGTCTCGCCAACGCCATGGCGGATCTGGGCGAGCTGGACGAGGCGCTGGTCACCGAGCGCGGGGCCGTCGCGGGGCTGCGGGTGGCGCTGGGCTCGCACCATCCCGAGACGCTCGCCGTCGCCTCCAACATGTGTGTGACGCTGGGGGCGCTGGGGCGCAAGGACGAGGCGGCGCTGCTGCGCGCGGAGACGGTCGAGGAACTGGTGCGGCTGCTGGGCGAGGAGCACGCGCTGACCCGGTTCGCGCGGGACGACCGGAGGGTGTACCGGGATCTGGAGCCGCTGGCGGTGTGACCCCGGCCGGGGGCCGTCCGTCCGGCGGGGGCCGTCCGCCCGGCCGCGGCCGGACGGACGGCCCCCGGACTCAGTCCTGGAGCAGCCAGGTGAGGATCCGGGGGAGGGCGTGCAGGGCGTCGAAGTGCGCGGCGGCCGGTTCCAGTACGACCGTCGCGCCCGGGATGCGCTCCGCGAGCCAGCGGGAGTGGCCGACCGGTGAGAAGACGTCCTTCTCGCCGTGCCACAGCAGCACCGGTCCCTCGATCCCGGCGGGATCGAAACCCCAGGGGCTGCAGAAGGCGAGGGCGTCGTCGATCCAGCCGTACGCCGAACCCCGCAGCCCTTCCTGGTAGTTGCGCAGCAGCATCGTTCTGACCCCGGCGTCGGAGACCACCATGCGGTCGGAGTCCGTCAGCTCTCTGCGCAGATCGTCCAGCAGCCGCGCCGGGTCCTTTCTGATCGCGTCCGCGCGCGGGATGAGCCGCGCGGCCACGCCGTCCGGGTTCCTGGAAGCGGTGGTGTACTCCAGGACGTTGGAGGCGGCCATGCCCTCGAACCAGTCGAGCCCGGCCGCGTCCCGCGGCGCGAGTGTGACCAGCGCCGCGGTACGGGTCACCCGGTCGGGCATCAGCGCGGCGCAGGCCAGGGCGTGCGGAGCGCCGCCGGAGCGGCCCACGACGGCGAACCGTTCGAGCCCGAGGGCGTCGGCGATCGTCGCCACGTCCTGGGCCACATCGGCCACACTGCGCCCCTCCAGCCGGTCGGAACCCCCGTATCCCGGGCGGTCGTAGGCGATGAGCTGCATCCCCCGCTGATACAGCACCATGCCGCGTGGTGCGGGTCCCAGCCTGCTGCCCGGTGTGCCGTGCAGCAGGAAGACAGGTCTGCCGCGCGGATCCCCCAGACGCTCCACCATCAGATGCCGTCCGTCCGCCGCGCGCAGCCGACGTCGCAACTCCTGCCCCCTTTGTCATATGCGCCTCGGCCATGACCTCGGCACAGAGCTGTGCCCTCCGTACAAGAGCTGTACAGGAGCCCGGTTCATGTTGATTGTCCCGGGCCGGAGCCGATTGCATAAGGCCGATCCGCGCTCCTGTGGGGGCGGATTCAGGACAGGACTAGTCCTCACCCACCGATGACACAGTAGTTGCACCGAGTGTTCGCAAACGGAACGGACACTCTCTGACCTCGGCCGCCCGACAGGCCCGCCACCCGGCCGACTTGTGGTGCGCCCGTCCTGAAGTCGGCCTTGTGTGCGGTCGGTCGGTCTCGGAATAGTGGGCGCCTCATCCTCTGTGCCAGGTCACCCCACATGATCTGGCGCGGTCCCCCCACAGGAGGTCGACCTTGAATCATCGGCGCATATCGAGGAAACGGGCCACGATGGCGGGCGGTGCCGTGATCGCACTGGTCGTCGCGGGATTCACCTTCCAGACTGCGAACGCCAGTGAGGAAACACCACGGTTCAGCGTCAAGACGCTGACGGCCACGGCGGCCGGAAATCTCGCCTCCGCCCTCGGCGAGGACCTGGGCGGCGCCGCCGCCGGTTCCTACTACGACGCCAGGTCCGGGGCCCTGGTGATGAATGTCGTCGACGAGCGGGCGGCCGAGACCGTACGCCAGGCCGGCGGCAGGGCCAGACTGGTCCAGAACTCCCTGGCCGAACTGAAGAGCGCCCGGCAGACCCTCGTGGACCGGGCGGCCGTCCCCGGTACGTCCTGGGCGGTCGACCCGGTGACCAACAAGGTGGTCGTCACGGCCGACCGTACGGTCACGGGCGAGGCGTGGGACAAGCTCAGCGGTGTGGTGGAAGGGCTCGGCGGCACGGCCGAACTCAGGAAGACGGCGGGGGAGTTCAAACCCTTCGTCGCCGGCGGCGACGCCATCACGGGCGGCGGCGGGCGCTGCTCGCTCGGCTTCAACGTGGTCAAGGACGGCGCTCCGTACTTCCTGACCGCCGGACACTGCACGGAGGCCATCCAGACCTGGTCCGACGCGCAGGGCACCGTGATCGGGACGAACGAGGGGTCCAGCTTCCCGGACAACGACTACGGCCTGGTCAGGTACACCGCCGACGTCGCGCACCCGAGCGAGGTCAATCTCTACGACGGCTCCAGCCAGTCGATCAGCCAGGCCGGCGACGCGACGGTCGGCCAGCAGGTGACCCGCAGCGGTTCCACCACACAGGTGCACGAGGGACAGGTCACCGGGCTCGACGCCACCGTGAACTACGGCGGCGGTGACATCGTCAACGGTCTGATCCAGACCTCGGTCTGCGCGGAGCCGGGCGACAGCGGCGGCTCGCTCTTCGCGGGCGGTACCGCGCTCGGACTGACCTCGGGCGGCAGCGGCGACCGCTCCTCGGGCGGCGTGACGTTCTTCCAGCCGGTGACGGAGGCGCTCGCCGTATTCGGCGCGCAGATCGGCTGACACCACCCCGCGCGCCCACGGAAAGGGCCCGGATCACCACGAGTGGTCCGGGCCCTTTCCGCTGTGCGCGCGGAGACCCTTTCAGGGTGTATGTGTCTTTATAAGCCGTACGTCCAGGGGTGACGAATATCTCGCGGCGGGCGGATACGGCCCCCTCGGGGGAGTGGTCGCCCCAACTCCATTGCCGGGCGCGGGAGTGGCGGAGGCGGCTGTTTCCGGCCGCCCGTCCGGAGTGGCGCGGTGGCGGTCCCGCGGGGCGGTCACGCGTGCGGCCGGGTCGTTGACCGGGGACGACGGGGTTAGAGTAATCGAACTATTGTGCTAGGGATGTATCGGGCAAATGGCTGAAATAGGGTGGAGTGATGGAGGTGCGGCATGGCGGGCTACGCCCATCTGCACGTCGCGTCCGGTTACTCCGCCCGCTACGGCGCCGCCCATCCCGAACAACTCGTTCGACGGGCGGCCGAGCGGGGCATGCCGGCGCTCGCGCTCACCGACCGGGACACCGTCACGGGTGCCGTGCGGTTCGCACGGGCCTGCGCGGAGACCGGGGTCCGGCCCGTCTTCGGGGTCGATCTGGCGGTGGAGGCCCTTGTGCCGCCTCCCCCGGCGCGGCGCCGCCGTACCCCGGCGCGCGGCGGCGCACATGTCGTCGAGCCGCCTCTGCGGTTCACGCTGCTCGCGCGGGACCGGGCCGGATGGGCACGGCTGTGCCGCATCACCTCGGCCGCGCACGCCGGTACCGCGTCCGGCGCGGCACCCGTGGTGGTGTCCTGGGAGGCACTGCGCGAGTACGGCGGCGCCGGCCTGATCGTGCTGCTCGGACCGCTCTCCGAGCCGGTGCGGGCGCTGGCGGCGGGCCGGGAGGACCTCGCGGTGAAGCTGCTGGCGCCATGGCGGGAGATCTTCGGGAGCGGGGTCCGGCTGGAGACCGTCGGGCACGGGCGGTCCGGCACCGGGCCGGGGTCGCTGCGGCTGGCCGCCAGGACCCTGGCGCTGGCCGACCGTACCCGTACCACCGCCGTGCTCTCCAACGCCGTCCGCTACGCCGACCCGGACCAGCACCGGCTCGCCGACGTCCTGGACGCCGCGCGGCTGCTGCGGCCCGTCGACCGGCGCGGTCTGGACAGCGGGGAGCGCTGGCTCAAGGACGAGGAGGCGATGGCCGGCATCGCGCGGCGGATCGCGGAATGCGCCGGAGCGGATGCCCGGCGGGCGGACCGGCTGCTGGCGGACACCGCCGCCACGGCGGCCGCGTGCGCCGTCGATCCCGCGGCGGACCTCGGTCTGGGCACGCCGCACTTCCCGGAACCGGTGGTGCTCGGCGCCGGGCCCGGCGCGGGCGGCTCGGCACGGCTGCTGCGCCGGCGGTGCGAGGCCGGCCTGGTCCGGCGGGGCCTGGACCGCGACCCCGCCGCACTCGGCCGGCTGGACGAAGAGCTCGCCGTGATCTCCCGGCTGAACTACGACTCGTACTTCCTCGCGGTCGGCCAGGTCGTGAGCGACATCCGGGAGATGGGCATCCGGGTCGCGGCCCGCGGTTCGGGCGCGGGATCGATGGTCTGCCACGCGCTGGGCATCGCCACGGCCAACCCTCTTGACCACCGCTTGCTGTTCGAACGCTTTCTGAGCGTGCGACGGAGGCAGCTTCCGGACATCGACATCGATGTGGAGTCCGCCAGGAGACTGGAGTGCTACGACGCGATCCTCGCCCGGTTCGGTGCCGAGCGGGTGGCGGTCATCGCCATGCCCGAGACCTACCGGGCCCGCCGGGCCCTGCGCGACACCGGTCTCGCGCTGGGGATCGCACCGGCGGACATCGACCGGATCGCCAAGAGCTTCCCGCATCTGCGGGCATCGGACATCACCGGTGCGCTCGCCGAACTTCCCGAGCTGCGGCCACTGGCGGCCGAAGCGGAACGGTACGGGCCGCTGTGGGAGCTCGCCGAGGGCCTCGACTCGCTCGTCCACGGCATGGCCATGCATCCCTGCGGAGTGATCATCAGCGACGCGACACTCCTGGACCGGCTGCCGGTGCAGCCCACACCCCAGGGCGACTACCCGATGGCGATGGCCGCCAAGGAGGAGGTGGAGGCCCTGGGCAACATCAAACTGGACGTCCTGGGGGTACGGATGCAGTCCGCGATGGCCCACGCCGTCACGGAGATCGAGCGGGTGACCGGCGACCGTATCGATCTGGACGACCCGCGGCAGGTGCCGCTCGACGACGTCTTCGCCTTCAAGATCATCCAGGAGAGCCAGACCATAGGGCTGTTCCAGCTCGAATCGCCAGGCCAGCAGGATCTTCTGTCGCGGCTGCGGCCCCGCGACCCGCAGGACGTCATCGCCGACATCAGTCTCTTCCGTCCGGGCCCGGTCGCCGGGGGAATGCCCGAGCGGTACATCGCCGCACGTCATGGCGGTACCCCGGACTACGCCCACCCCGACCTCGAACCGGTGCTCGCCGACACCTACGGCGTGACCATCTGGCACGAGCAGGTCATCGAGACGCTGTCGGTGCTGACCGGCTGCGACCGCGCGCTGGCCGAGATCGCCCGGCGGGCGCTCGGTGACAAGGACCGGCTGCCCAGGATCGAGGACTGGTTCCACCGGGAGGCACGCGCTCGCGGCTACGGCGCGGCGGTACGCGAGCGGGTCTGGAAGACGGTCGAGGCCTTCGGCGCCTACGGCTTCTGCCGGGCGCACGCGGTCGCCTTCGCCGTACCGGCCCTGCAGAGCGCCTGGCTCAAGGCGCACCACCCGGCCTTTCTGCTGGCCGGTCTGCTTGAGCACGACCCCGGGATGTGGCCCAAGCGCGTCATCGTCGCCGATGCCCGCCGGCGCGGTGTCCCGCTCCTGCCCGTCGACGTCAACCACTCCACGACGGAGCACACCGTGGAGCGGACCGACGGGGAGCGATGGGGGGTACGGCTCGCGCTGTCGGCGGTGCACGGCATCAGCGAGGAGGAGTGCGCGCGGATCGCCGCCGGGCAGCCGTACGGATCGCTGCCGGACTTCTGGCAGCGGGCCAGACCCAGCCGGCCGACCGCCGAGCGGCTCGCCGGGATCGGGGCGCTGCGGGAGCTGCACGACGGGCGGTCGAGCCGGCGGGATCTGCTGCTCCGGATCGACGAGCTGCACCGGCAGTCCCGTACCCGGAACGCCGGCGAGGGGCAACTGCCGCTCACCGCCGAGGCGATCGGCGCGGAGGAGCCGGCGGGGCTGCCGGAGATGACCGGGCGGGAGGTGCTCGGCGCGGAGCTGCACACCCTCGGGATCGATGTCTCCCGGCATCTCATGGACTACCACCACCGGCTGCTGCGGGAGATCGGCGCGACCGACGCGGCGCACCTCGCGGGGCTGCGGGAGGGGCGGCAGGTGCTGGTCGCGGGGGTGCGGTCGGCCACCCAGACACCGCCGATCGTGTCGGGCAAGCGCGTCATCTTCGTCACCCTGGAGGACGGCTCCGGCCTGGTCGACCTGGCGTTCTTCGAGGACTCCCACCCCGCCTGCGCGTACACCGTCTTCCACAGCGGGCTGCTGCTGGTCCGCGGCACCGTACAGGTGCGCGGCACCCGGCGTACGGTCGTCGGCACCATGGCCTGGGATCTGGACCGGATCGCCGCCGCCCGCCGTGATCACGGTCCGGAAGCCGCTCTCGCCCTGCTCGGGGCCGACCGTCCGCAACCGACCCCCGCGCAGCCGGGGCGCACCCTGTCCAACGGTACGACGGGCGCACGGCTGCATCCGTACGCCGACCTCCAGCCGGCCGGCACCCGCTCCGCCGACCTGAAGAAGTTCGGCCACCGCAGCCCCGGGAGCGCGGGATGACCACGCGCCGACGGCATGTCGCCCATCTGTATCTGCACGCCGTACCGGACGAAGGACGGTACGCGGACGCGATCGACCTCCTGACCGGTCTCACCCCCCATGTCCAGGCGGTGCCGCCCGATGCCGTCCAGCTCGACCTGACCTCCGCGCTCAGATACTTCGGCCTGTCTCCCTACGACCTGGTCCAGCGGGCGCAGTTGCGGCTGATGGGCCTGTACGGCATCGAGAGCAGCGCGGGGCTCGCGGGCAACCGCATGGTGGCCGCGATGGCGGCCGACGAGTCCGCGCCGGGACACACCACATGGGTCCCCGCCGGACAGACCGCCGACTGGCTGCGCCCCCGGCCGGTCGTCGCACTGCCCGGGATCGGCCGTACGACAGCAGCCGTGCTCGGTAAATACGGTCTGCACACCATCGGCCAGGTCGCCGACACACCCGCGGCGACCCTGCAACGCCTGCTCGGCGCCGGCCCGGCCAGATCGCTCGCCGAGCGCGCCCGCGGCCACGATCCCCGTCCGGTCGCACCGCTGGAACCGGCGGCTCATGTGGCCGCCGATCTCGTGCTCGACCGGGACTGTCTCGATCCGGTCCGGCACCACCGGGCCGTCCTGGGACTCGCCGACCGGATCGGTCAACGCCTGCGCGGTGAAGGCCAGGCCGCCCGTCGTCTCACTCTGACGGTGCGGTACGCGGACCGCAGCTCCACCACGCGTACATGTCCGTTGACGGAACCCACCAACCACTCGCCCGCCCTCGCCACGGCGGCTCTGGGCCTGCTGACCGGCCTCGGGTTGCAGCGAGCGAGAGTCCGCGCCTTTGTGATCCGGGCCGACGGCCTGTCACCGGCCGGCGCCGCTCACCGCCAGCTCTCCCTGGATCCCGGTGACGACCGCGCCCGCGCGGCCGAAGCCGCCGCGGACCGGGCCCGCCGCCGCTTCGGACCGGAGGCCGTACATCCCGCCACCCTGCTGACGGGGCCTCACCGCGCCCGCCGCTGAAACCGGTGTGAAGCCGGGTCCGCGCTCGTGGGCCTTGGATTTTTACCGACGCGTAACTTCCCTTCCCTGCCTTACCCGTGCGTAACTTGGCTCAGTCCCACCATCTTTGTGGTCCGGGCCACAGGGCTGACAGACATCGCCATTTCCCTTGAGCCGCAAGGAGATCGCACGATGCTGCCCTGGAAACGCGCGCTCGGGCCACTGACCGCGCTGTTGCTGGCCGCCACGTTCCTGGCCACCCCCGCCGTCGCCGCGACCCCGCCCCCCACCGCCGCGACTTCCACCGCTGTCGCCTCTGCTTCCACCGCTGTCTCCGCGTCGAGCAGCGGCTGGAACGACTACTCCTGCAAGCCCTCCGGGGCCCATCCCCGCCCGGTCGTCCTCGTCCACGGCACCTTCGCCAACGCCATCGACAACTGGCTGGGCCTCGCCCCGTACTTGGTGAACCGGGGCTACTGCGTCTTCTCCCTCGACTACGGTCAACTCCCCGGCGTACCGCTGTTCCACGGCCTCGGCCCCATCGACGCCTCGGCCGGACAGCTCGCCGCCTATGTCGACAAGGTGCTCGCGGCCACCGGCGCCGCGAAGGCCGATATCGTCGGCCACTCCCAGGGCGGCATGATGCCGCGCCACTATCTGAAGTTCCTCGGCGGGGCGGCGAAGGTGAACGCCCTGGTCGGTATCGCCCCCGACAACCACGGCACCACCCTGCTCGGACTGACCGGACTGCTCCGGTACTTCCCCGGCGTGGGGGACCTGCTGAACGAGAAGACCCCCGCGCTCGCCGACCAGGTGGCCGGATCCGCCTTCCTCACCAAGCTTAACGCGGGCGGCGACACCGTGCCCGGGGTGCGCTACACCGTGATCGCCACCCGGTACGACGAGGTGGTCACCCCCTACCGGTCACAGTTCCTGAGCGGTCCCGATGTGCGCAATGTGCTGCTCCAGGACCTGTGCCCGGTGGACTTCTCCGAGCATCTGGCGATCGGGCTGATCGACAGGATCGCCTTCCACGAGGTGGCCAACGCCCTTGACCCGGCAGGGGCGACGCCGACCACCTGCGCCTCGGTGATCGGCTGACGCGTCGGGGGTGCCGGCGGCCGAGGGTGCCGACGGTCAAGGATGCCGGCGGCCGAGGATGTCAGCGGCCGTGCCGTGCGGACGGTACGGCCCTGCGCCTGGCCGTGGCGAACAGCAGGGAGGCGCCGATGGCGAGGACCGCCGTGCCACCGATCGCGAGATACGGGGTGACGCCGGAGCCGCCGGTCTCGGCGAGGTTCTGCTGTCCGGCGGCGGGCTGCTCGGCGGCGACGGCCTTCGTCTCGGGGGAGTTGGTGTCGCCGTAGCCCTCGGCGTCGTTGTCGTCGGCGGTGCCGCTGTCGCTGTCGCCATCCTCGGCGTCGGTGGTGCTGGTGTTGTCGGCGGTGTCGGTGTCGGCGGCGGTGTGTGTGCCGGTGTCGGCGGCGGTGTGTGTGCCGGTGTCACCGTGGCCGTTGTGTTCGACGGTGGACTTGTCCGCGCCGTCCGCGATCTCCTCGTCGGTGGGCGCGGAGGCCGTCGGCGCGGGCGCCGCCGGAGTCCCGCCGCCCGCACCGCCGTTGTCCTTGCCGAAGACCACGTCGGAGCAGGTGTAGAAGGCCTCGGGGCTGTCCGAACGCTGCCAGATCGAGTAGATGAGATGGCGGCCGGACTTGTTGGGAACGATCCCGTTGAAGACGTACTCGCCGTTCTCCAGCTTCGGGTCGGTGACCTTCAGGAAGGGCTTCGCCTCCAGATCCGACCACTTCAGCGGCTTGGCCGGGTCGTAGCCGTCCTTGGTGAGATACAGCTCGAAGGAGCCCTTGTGGGGCGCGGTGGCCTTGTAGCGGAAGGTCCTGTTGCCCGCCGTCATCGCGGAGGACGGCCAGTCGCCGCGCGCCAGATCGAGCCCCTTGTACTTGTCCCGGCCCGCGCTGCACAGCTTTCCGTCCGGGATCAACCGCTGGTGGTTCCCGGCGGCGTCCGCGATGTTGACCTCGTTCCAGTCGTAGAACGCCTGCGTACCACTGGCCGCGACCGCCGCCCGGCACGCCGCCGACCGCGGGCTCTCGGGCCCCTCGGCATAACAGGCGGCGACCCGGCTGACCGGATCCGTCAGCGACCCGTGAGCGACGGCCGGAGCGGCGGTGAGCCCGGTCAGCGCGAGCGGGACGAGACCGAGGACGACGATTCCGGCGGCCGTACGGCGAGCGGTCATATGCGGGTTCTCCTTGGGAACGGCGCTGGCGGAACGCGCCGGAGCGGCAGACGACCTCCCCGTCGAACGCCGCCCCGGCGATCAGCAAGCTAGCCCCTGAACACCCCGGAATCGGCTGCTCGGACGGGGTGAGGGTGATCCTTATGCCGCGCTTAAGGTGAGACTAAGAGTGGGCTCAGGAAGACCACCGCTCCCGGCACACCGCGGTGCGCGACCGGCCTCCGTGGGGCACGGCCGGAGCCACGGTCCGAGGCCCGGCCGGACTCCGTCACTCCTCCGAGCGGTATACGCGTCGGGGCCTCGTGCCCCGCAGTTCGCGCACGGCGGTCATGACGAACCGGAGACATACGGCGGCCAGAGCCAGAGGTACGGCGATCCACCAGGTGAGTCCGGTCAGCGCCAGGACGGCCGCGGTGGCGACGGAGGCCACGGTCAGTGTGCCGAACGTCGCCACATTCCAGGGCGCGGCCTCCCTGGCGAGATCCAGCCGGTCGTCCAGGATCCGCGAGGCCTCGTCCTCCAGACGGGCCCGCAGATCCTGGGCGGCCATGAAGGATTCGATCCGCCGCGGGTCGTAACGGGGCTCGGGGTCCGGTTCCGGCCGGCGCCGGCGCCGGAGCAGGGGCCAGCCGACGCGCCGCGGTCGAGGGGGCACAGGCGCGCTCATCACGGCCCGCCCAGGGCGAGCGAGGCGGCGAGCACATTGCCCAGCGTGGTCATCAGATCGACATGCGCGGGGACGAAGTCCTCGTACTCGGGGGCGTCCACGGTCAGTACACCGAACATCCGGCCGTTGGCACGGACCGGCACGGCGATGACGGCCTTGTACTCGGCACCGCCGGGGTTGAGATGACTCACCTTCCCGGGCGTACCGTCGGCCCGGAACGAAGTGCCGCTGGTCAGAAGCAGATTCATATGGGCACCGCCCATGTCGACGGCCGGGATCTTGACGCGCGGAGGCGGCATCCTGCCGTCCCGGTCCTTCAGGTTGAAGTCGCCCGTCGAGGGGTCTCTCTCGTAGTAGGCGCTGCGGGCCCTCGGGAGACCGGACGCGGTGGGATCCGCCGTGAGGACCACGGCGCTTTCCAGTACCGACCGGAGGATCATCGTGCGGTACTGGTCCTCCGCCGGAGAGGGGCCGGCTCCGGCGGGTATGGGGTGGCCCGCCGCGTACGAGGCCACCAGATCGCGGAGCCGCTCGGTGGTCGGGACCAGGACGAGGTTGTAGGCGAGGGCCAGATCCGTGGTGGCCTTCACCGCCAGCCGGTGTGTCTTCTGCCGGGCCATCTCGGCGCGACGGTTCTCGTACGCCGCCACCGCCACGACGGAGAAGGCGACGAGCGTGCCCACGGCGGTCCACCGCCATTTGGCGGCGCCGCTCGCGTCATCGGCGACTATCGACAGGACGAACACCCCGCCCGCCAGTCCGCCGGACAGCAGGAACAGCCCGATCCGTTTTAACGTGTCCCACATTCCCGCGTTCACGCGTGGCTCCCCCCACTTCCGCCACTTCTCTCCCCGATCCTAGCCAGGGCTGCTCTGGGAAGCCGCTCGCGCCCGGCCGCTTGTCGTCGCCCGCCCGGCGGGCCCGGTCGGGCCGGCCCGGACTCGGGTAGGGTGGGCCGTTGTCGTCAGTGAACGGACCTGCCGAAGGAGGCGAGACCCATCACCGCTGTATCAGGTCGGGTGCTCCCCTCCCACGGCCGTGCGGTCCATCGGACATAGGTGACCGCCAGGAGTGCCCATCGGCATTCCGAAAGGCTCCCCATGTCAGCTTCTCCTTCCTCTTCCTCTTCCTCTTCCGCTCCGTCCGACGTCGTCGCCACCGTCGTCGGCAGGCTCCGGGCCGCGGGGTGTGTCTTCGCCGAGGACGAGGCGCGTCTGCTCGTCTCCACCGCGGGAACCACGGCCGGACTCACCGCGATGGTGGACCGCCGGGTCGCCGGTCTGCCCCTTGAGCATGTGCTCGGCTGGGCGGAGTTCAGCGGTCTGCGGATCGCCGTGGACCCCGGGGTGTTCGTGCCGCGCCGCCGTACCGAGTTCCTTGTCCTGGAAGCCGCCGCCCTCGCCCCGCCGCGCGCCGTCGTGGTCGATCTGTGCTGCGGCTCCGGCGCCCTGGGCGCGGCGCTGGCCGCGGCCCTGGAGCGGGCCGAGCTGTACGCCACCGACATCGACCCCGCCGCGGTGCGGTGCGCCCGGCGCAATGTCACCGCCGTCGGCGGCCGGGTGTACGAGGGCGATCTCTACGCCCCGCTGCCGGGCGCGCTGCGGGGCCGGGTGGACGTACTGCTCGCCAATGTGCCGTACGTACCGACCGAGGAGGTCGGACTGCTGCCCCCGGAGGCCCGGATACATGAGGCGCGGGTCGCCCTCGACGGCGGCGCGGACGGCCTCGACGTCCTGCGCCGGGTGACGGCGGCGGCGCCCGGCTGGCTGGCCCCGGGCGGCTCCCTGCTGGTCGAGACGAGCGAACGCCAGGCCCCCCTGGCGGTGGCGGCCTTCACGGAGAGCGGACTGATCCCCCGCGTGGCCCGCTCGGAGGAGCTGTACGCCACGGTGATCACCGGCACTAGACCGGCAGCCGGTACGGGAACAGCTCAGCCCGTCCAGCGGTAGCGGCGCTCCGGGCGGCCCGTGCCGCCGTAACGGAGGGAGATCTCCGCCCGGCCCGTCTCCGCGAAGTACTCCAGATAGCGCCGGGCGCTCACCCGGGACAGCGCCCCCGCGTCCGCGCACTCCGTCGCCGAGAGGCCGTCCTTGTGTTCGCGCAGGATGCCTTCCACCAGATCGGCCGTGTGGGCCGCCAGGCCCTTGGGCAGGGAGCGGCTGCCGGGCGGGCGGGTGCCGAAGATGTGGTCGACGTCCTCCTGGCGTGCCTCGCCCAGGCCCGCCAGGCGGGTGCGCAGCGAGGCGATATGGCGCAACTGCTCCTGGAGCGCGCCCTGGTTGAAGGGCTTGATCAGATAGTGGAGCGCACCCGCGCGCAGCGCCGCGCGGATCACCCCCGCGTCCCGCGCCGCCGTGATGAACAGCGCGTCGACGCTGAGACGGCTTCTGTCCCGCTCCTCGGCCGCCCGTAGTGCGCGCAGTACGGCGATACCGTCCATATCGGGCAGATAGATATCGAGCAGGACAAGATCGGGCCTCAGCCGCTCGGCCGCGCGCAGCGCCTCGGCACCGCTGTGCGCGACTCCGACGACCGTGAAACCGTCCAGCGCGGACACATAGCGGCTGTGCAGTTTCGCGACCATGAAGTCGTCGTCCACCACCAGCACTTTCGTCACGTCGACACGCTAAGCCGCGACCTCAATGACCACAACGTCCGTTGATTCCGGAAGCGAGACAGCTTGTTAACGCACAGGCAACATGTGGCCCACTTCACAAGCTTTCCGAAAGGCGGCAGACGTGCGATTGCGCACCCCTCTGGCCCTGCTCGGGTCGGCGCTACTGGTGCTGGTGGGGCCGCCGTTGCTCTCGTCGGGCACTGGCGCGGACACCGGCACCCAGATTCCCGGCCTGCGGTTCATGGTCCCCAACACCCCCGGCGGCGGTTACGACATCACGGCCCGCACCATGGCCAAGAACGCCGAGGACGGGGAACTCACCCACAACATCGAGGTGTTCAACCTGCCGGGCGCCGGCGGCACCGTCGGTCTCACCCGGCTCGTCGGTGAGCACGGCAACGGCAAGCTCGCCATGTCGATGGGTCTCGGTGTGGTCGGTGCCGTCCACACCAACAAGACGCCCAAGACGCTCGCCGACACCACCCCGATCGCCCGGATCACCGAGGAGTCCGACATCGTCGTCGTCGGCAAGGACTCCCCGTACCGGACCATCGGTGATCTGCTCGAAGCCTGGCGGGCCGACCCCGCCAAGGTGCCCGTCGGCGGCGGCTCCTCGCCCGGCGGACCCGACCATCTCGCCCCCATGCTGATGGCGAAGGCCGCCGGGATCGCGCCGAAGACCGTCAACTACGTCCCGTTCGACGGCGGCGGCGAACTCCTCGCGTCGATCCTCGGCAACAAGGTCGCCTTCGGGGTCTCCGGCCTCGGCGAGTACCTCGACCAGATCAAGGCCGGTGAGCTGCGGCTCCTCGCGGTCACCGGGCCCGAGCGGATACCCGGCCTCGACGCCCCCACCCTCCGTGAGTCCGGTCTCGACACCGACTTCACCAACTGGCGCGGCATCGTGGCGCCGCCCGGCCTCTCCGACGCCGAGCGCGACAAACTGCTCGCTTTCTTCGAATCGCTGCACGGATCGCCCCAGTGGCGGGAGTCCCTGGAGAAGAACGGCTGGGACGACGCCTACCTCCCCGGCGACGAGTTCGGCGAGTTCCTCGCCGAGGAGGACCGGCGCGTCGACTCCGTCCTGAAGGAGCTGGGACTGTGAACACCGAGACCGGCACGTCCGGTACACCCGAAAGCGCCAGCACGCCCGAAGCCGCCGGCACGCCCGAAGCCGCCGGCACGCCCGGAACCGCCGGTGCGGCGGGCACCCCGGGGGCATCGAAAGCCCCACAGGCACCGGCCCCTTCGCGCGGAACATGGCTGCGCGAGCACTCCGAGCTCGGTGTCAGCCTGCTGCTGCTCGTCCTCGGCGTACTCGTCCTCACCGACGCGCTCACCATGGACGTCGACATCACCCAGCGCGGCCCGGTCGGCCCCAGGACCGTCCCGGTCGTCGTCGGTATCGGCCTGCTCGCCGTCGCCGTACTGCTCACCCTCGACATCCTGCGCGGCGGCCGGGGCGAGGCGGAGGGCGGCGAGGACATCGATCTGAGCGAGCCCGCCGACTGGCGGACCGTACTGCTCCTCGCCGGGGTCTTCCTCGCGAACGCCGTACTCATCGGACCGCTCGGCTTCCCCGTCTCCGGCGCCCTGCTCTTCTGGGGCTCGGCGTACGCGCTCGGCAGCCGCCACTACGACCGTGACCCGCTGATCGCCGCGGGCCTCTCGCTCGTCACCTACTTCGTCTTCGACAACCTGCTCGGTGTCCCCCTCCCCGGTGGCCCGCTGATGGGGGTGCTGTAACCGATGGACTCCCTCAACTCCCTCCTGGACGGCTTCGGCACGGCGCTGACGCCGATCAATCTGCTCTGGGCCGCGATCGGTGTGCTGCTCGGCACGGCGATCGGCGTACTGCCCGGTATCGGGCCCGCGATGGCGGTCGCCCTGCTGCTCCCGGTGACCTACGGACTCGAACCGACCGGCGCGTTCATCATGTTCGCCGGTATCTACTACGGCGCGATGTTCGGCGGCTCCACCACCTCGATCCTGCTCAACACCCCGGGCGAGAGCGCGGCGGTCGTGGCCGCGATCGAGGGCAATCCGATGGCCAAGGCGGGACGCGGCGCCCAGGCGCTGGCCGCCGCCGCGGGCGGGCATTTCGCCGGCGGCATGATCGGCACGATCCTGCTGGTGGTCCTCGCCCCGACCGTGGCGTCGCTCGCCGTGGACATCGGCGCCCCCGACTACTTCGCGATCATGGTGCTGGCGTTCATCGCCGTCACCTCCGTGCTCGGCTCGTCCCGTATCCGCGGTCTCGCCTCGCTGCTCATCGGTCTCACCCTCGGACTGGTCGGCCTCGACCAGATGACCGGTCAGCAGCGGCTGACCTTCGGCACGCTCCAACTCGCCGACGGCATCGATGTGGTGATCGTCGCGGTCGGTCTCTTCGCGATCGGCGAGGCCCTCTGGGTCGCCGCCCATCTGCGCCGCTCCACCGGTGAGGCGATCCCGGTCGGCCGCCCCTGGCTCGGCCGGAACGACATCCGGCGCACCTGGCTGCCCTGGCTGCGCGGCCCGGTCATCGGCTTCCCGTTCGGCGCGATCCCGGCCGGCGGCGCGGAGATCCCGACCTTCCTCTCGTATGTCACCGAGAAGCGGCTCTCCAAGCACAAGGACGAGTTCGGCAAGGGCGCCATCGAGGGCGTCGCGGGACCCGAGTCCGCGGCCTCCGCCTCGGCGGCCGGGACGCTGGTCTCGATGCTGACCCTCGGACTGCCCACGACGGCCGTCGCCGCCGTGATGCTGGCCGCCTTCCAGCAGTACGGCATCCAGCCGGGACCGCTGCTCTTCGAACGCGAACCCGACCTGGTCTGGGGCCTGATCGCCTCGCTCTTCGTCGGCATGGTGCTGCTGCTCGCGCTCAATCTGCCGCTCGCGCCGGTCTGGGCGAAGCTGCTGCGCATCCCGAGGCCGTATCTCTACGCGGGAATCCTCTTCTTCGCGGCCGTCGGCGCGTACGCGGTCGGCGGCGAGGCACTGGACCTGGTGATCCTGCTGATCATCGGTCTGATCGGGTTCGGGATGCGGCGGTACGGGCTGCCGGTGCTGCCCGCCGTGATCGGTGTCATCCTCGGCCCGGCCGCCGAACAGCAGTTGCGGCGTGCCCTCCAGATCAGCGACGGCAGTGTGACCGGTCTGGTCGACACACCCTTCTCGGTGACGGTGTACGCGGTGATCGTGCTGCTGCTGGTCTGGCCGGGGGTGAGGAAGCTGATCGCCGCCCGCCGCCGCCCCACCGCGTCGGTCTGACCCGCGTATCGGCCCAGCGCCGCGTATCCGCCCGACCCGAGCCGGATGTCCCGCCCTTCCCCCATGGGGGCGAGGCATCCGGCTCGCCCGTTCCGCCATCGCCCGTTCCGCCATCGCCCGTTCCGCCATCGCCCGTTCCGCCATCGTCCGTTCTGCCGTCTGCTCTGCCCTCGCCCGTCGTTGTCAGTGGTGGCTGGCACCATCGCAGCATGACCATGACCGACTGGGATTCCCGCGCCGACTCCTTCGACCAGGAGCCCGATCACGGACTGCGGGACCCTGCCGTCCGCGCGGCCTGGGCCCGCCGGATGGCGTACTGGCTGCCGCCCGAGCCCTCCTGGGTGCTGGATCTCGGGTGCGGTACGGGCAGTCTGGCCCTGCTCGCCGCCGAGCGGGGGCACCGGGTGACGGCCGTCGATCTCTCACCGCGCATGGCCGCGCTGGCCCGGGAGAAGCTGGCGGGCACGGACGCAGAGGTGCTCGTCGGGGACGCGGACCGGCCGCCGGTGGCGCCGCGGAGCTTCGATGTGGTGCTCGCCCGGCATGTGCTGTGGACGCTGCCGGATCCCGAGCTGACGCTGCGGCACTGGGCCTCGCTGCTGAGACCGGACGGTCGGCTGGTGCTCGTCGAGGGCGTCTGGTCCGGCACGGGTCTGCCGGCGTCCCGGCTCATCGCCGCCCTGGCCCCGCTCACCGAGCGCGTCCACCATGATCGACTCTCGGCCGACTCCGCGCTCTGGGGCCGCCCCGTCGACGACGAGCGGTACGCGCTGATCGCCCGGTCGTCCGGGATCCGGCGCCACAGCGAGGTGGTCGATGTCCATCTGATCCTGCGCAGGGGGGACGAGGTGCTGCTCGCCCGCCGCTCCGGCACGGGATACGGGGACGGCCTGCTGAACGGCCCCTCGGGGCATGTGGAGGACGGCGAGGACGTCCGTACGGCCATGATCCGTGAGGCGTACGAGGAGATCGGCGTCGAGCTGGCCCCCGACGAGCTGCGGGTCGCGCTGGTCATGCAGCACCGCGGACCGGGTGGCGGAGCAAGGATCGGCTGGTTCTTCGAGGCGGAGGTGGACACGGAGACCGAGACCGAGACCGAGGCGGCGACGGAGGCGGAAACGGGGGCGGGGGCGGATACGCCGGCCGGGCAGACCCCGGAAGGCGGACGGCCCGGCCGTGTGCCGTACAACCGCGAGCCGGACAAGTGCTCCGGTCTCTCCTGGCACCCTCTGTCCGCCCTGCCGGACGACATCGTCGCCTACTGCCGGGCCGGTCTGGAGGCCTATCGCGCGGGCGAACGCTTCGTCATCCACTGGCACGAGGACGGCGATCCGGTCGGCCATGTCCCGGGCGGCGCCGGCCGGGCGGTCGTGCTGCCCGCCGCGGATGTCCGGGCCGGCGCGCGGGCCGCCGGGGGTCATCCATGAAGTCCGCTCTCCACAGCCCGTTTCCGGTGGGGGAGAATCGGTCCGTGACCTTGAAGATCGTGATCGACCCGGCCGCCGCGACCGCTCCGTACGAGCAGCTCCGTACCCAGATCTCGGCGCGGGCGCGCTCCGGCGCGCTGCCCGTGGGATACCGGCTCCCGACCGTACGGGGACTCGCCGAGGAACTGGGGCTGGCCGCCAACACCGTCGCCAAGGCCTATCGCGCGCTGGAGTCCGACGGGGTGATCGAGACACGGGGCAGGAACGGCACCTTCGTCGCCGCCGCCGGTGACGCCGCCGAGCGCGAGAGCGCGAGCGCCGCGCTGGCGTACGCGGAGCGCGCGCGGCGTCTCGGGCTCGACCGCGCCGCCGCGCTGGCCGCCGCAGAGGAGGCGGTGCGCGCCGTCTACGCGGACTGACCCGTACCCGGCGCCGTCCGTCCCGGGACCGGCGGCAGAAGAGCCCGGCGCCGGTGCCGTCGGAGACTGTCCGGACGTCGGTGGCTGTCGGAGCGCCGATGCCGTCAGAGCATCGGTGGCCGTCGGCGTGTCAGAGATAGAGCCCCGCGTCCGAGCCCGCCTGCTGGGCCGGGACCGAGGCCGGACCGCTGCCCCGTCGCAGCGCGTACAGCTCGGCCAGCGTCGCGCCCTCGCGGCCGACCGACGCCTCCCAGTCGCCGTCCTCCCTGCTGAGCCAGGACAGCGCCTCCGACCGGGTCAGCGAGCCGACCTCGATCCGGGCCAGACAGCGGCCGGGCCGGACCACCGCCGGATGCAGCCGCTCCAGATCCTCATTGGTCGTCACCCCCACCAGAACGTTCCTGCCCTGCCCCAGCAGACCGTCGGTGAGATTCAGCAGCCGCGACAGCGCCTGGCCCGCCGTGTGCTTGGCCTCGCCCCGGATCAGCTCGTCGCAGTCCTCCAGGAGCAGCAGCCGCCAGCGGCCCTTGGCCGAGCCGTCGTCCTCGCCGATCGCGATGTCCATCAGATAGCCGACGTCGTTGAAGAGCCGCTCCGGGTCCAGTACGCAGTCGACCTGGCACCAGTCGCGCCAGGAGCGGGCCAGCGTACGCAGGGCGGAGGTCTTCCCGGTGCCGGGCGGGCCGTGCAGCAGGAGCAGCCGGCCCGCGATGTCGTCCGGGGTCACCTTCATCAGCCGGTCCATCGCGTCGGCCACCGGCGCGGTGTAGTTGGGTCTGACCTCGTCCCAGGTACCGGCGGCGATCTGCCGGGTGGTGCGGTGCGGGCCGCGCCGGGGCGACACGTACCAGAAGCCCATCGTCACATTCTCGGGCTGTGGCTCCGGCTCGTCCTGCGCGCCGTCCGTCGCCTGCTGATGGATCTTCTCGGCGAGTTCACGGGTGACGGCCGTCACGGTGACATCCGCGCCACGGTTCCAGCGGGAGACGAGCAGCGTCCATCCGTCGCCCTCCGCGAGGGTCGCGCTGCGGTCGTCGTCGCGCGCGGAGCGCAGCACGGCGGCGCCGGGCGGCAGCAGGGTGACGCCCGACCTGACCCGGTCGATCGTCGAACTGTGCGAGTACGGCTGCTCGCCCGTCGCGAAGCGGCCGAGGAACAGCGCGTCGACCACATCCGACGGCGAGTCGCTGTCGTCGACGGTGAGCCGGATCGGCAGTGCGTCCTGAGGCTTGGCAGACATGCCGCCCATGATCCGGCACAGGGACGGCCGATGCACGGTGTTTTGACTCCGGCGGCGGGCCGCGCCGGACGCGCCGGGCCCGGTCCCGGCCGGCGGCCGCCGTACGGCCGGGACGTCGGAGGGCAGTTGATCCCGCCTCGTCATGGACGGCCTGCGCTCACCGTACGGCCCAGCGCGACCGCCCGGCGGGCGCGGCGCACCAGGGCGTACCCCTTGGTCAGCGCCCGGTCGCCGGCGAAGGTACGGGCGACCGCCCGTCCCTCGACGAGCCGTCCGAACTCCTCGATCCCGGTGGCGCGCCGTACGGTCACCCGTTCCAGGGCGTACGGGCCCTGGCCGCGCCGGGCCAGCGCGTTGCCCACCGCGACCGACTGGGCGAACCCGGCCGCGCGGACCGTACGCCGTACCCGCCGGCTGGAGTAGCCGTACGGATAGGCGAACGAGCCGGGCGCCGTGCCCAGCTCGTCGGCGATGATCTCCCGGCAGCGCAGGACCTCGGACCCGAGCCGTTCGTCGTCGAGCTGGTCCAGCTCGGGATGGGTGTGGCTGTGGCCGCCGATCTCCAGTCCCGCGGCGGCCAGTTCCCGGGTCTGGTCCCAGTCGAGCATGGTGTCCGGTGCGCCGCCCAGGTCGTACGGTCCGCGCAGCCACCCGGTCGAGACGAACACGGTGGCGGCGAAGGAGTACGAGGAGAGAACGGGCAGGGCGTGCCGGTGCACACCCTCGTAACCGTCGTCGAAGGTGATCAGTACGGGCCGGGGCGGCAGGGGCCGGGGCGGCACCGGTCCGCCGGTCCGCCAGGCCCCGGCCAGCCGTGCCGTGGTGACCGGGGTGAATCCGCGTGCGTGGAGCAGCTCCATCTGCTCGGTGAAGGCGCCGGGCGAGACGGACAGGGCGCGGGTCGCGGGGGCGGGCCGGTGTCCGACGGCGTGGTACATGAGGATCGGTACGGCCGCCGGCGGCCCTGACGGGCCCGGCGGACGCTTTGCCGCCGGGCCCGTCGGAGCGGTCGTCATACGGCGGCTCCCCGGGGGTCGCGGACGCTCTCGCCGCTGGCGCCCGGCGCGCCCGCCACGGACACCGGGGTGACGGCTTCCGCCGTGGGCGGCGCGCCCGCCGGGACGGACGGAGCCACCCCGCGCGCCGGAGTCACCCCGCCCGCCGCGCCCAACGGAGTGACCGTGTCCGGAGTGACCGTGCCCGGAGCGACCGCGTCCGGAGGTGGCGCGTCCGGGGGTGGTGTGCCCACCGGAGCGACCCGGCCCGCCGGAGTGACCGTGTCCGGTGCGGTCCACCGGTCCGTCACGGCTGTGCGCGCCGCCGGGCCCGGTTCGACCGGGCCCGACGAGAAGGTGATCCCCCCGCCACGGGTACGGAAGCGGCCCACCAGATAGCCGGCCGCCGCCGTGGTCACACCCGCCACGATCGCCCCGGCGCGGCCCGCGCCGCCCCGGCGTCCCAGCGCCGCGTCACGCAGCCCCCGCGCGACCCCGGCCGGCAGTACGCGGGTGGTGTAGCGGCGCTCGGATTCGAGCCCCTTCTCCGCCCCCACGCTCCGGGCGACCAGCGCCTTGGAGAGCCCCTCGGCGTAGGTCCGGGTACGGAAGTAGCCGAACCGGCGGCGCCCCGCCGGGACCTTGTGGTGGATGACCGACCGGTCGTCGATCAGGATCACCGCGCCCGGTACGGCCCGGGTGAGCCGGATGCACAGCTCCGTCTCCTCGCAGCCCAGCGGGCGCTTGTCGCCGTCGCGTCCGATACCCGTCGCGAACCCCCCGGCGGCGTCGAACGCGGTCCGCCGGAACGAGGCGTTCCCGCCGAGCACATTGCGGACCCGTACCTTCCCGCCGGGCAGCCCCCGGTACGTACAGCCGACGACCCAGTCGAACTCCTCGGGGAACCAGTCGGGTCTGCGCCCCGACGACCAGGCGGGCTCCGTCCGTCCGCCGACGGCCAGCACCCGCGGGTCCTCGTACGCCTCGTCGAAGAAGCGCAGCCAGTCGTGTTCGGCCACGGCGTCGTCGTCGAGGAACGCGACCAGCTCACCGCGGGCGGCGGCGATTCCGGTGTTGCGGCCCGCGGAGAGGCCGCGGGGGCCCGCGTTGGCGAGCACCCGCACCTCCCCGCGCGCCGTGTGCTCCTGGTACTCCCGGCCGAGCCGCTCCAGCAGCGCGGTGTTGTGGTCGACCACGAGCAGGGTCTCCAGGGCCGGCAGCGACTGGGTCCGTACCGAGTCGACGGCCGCGAGGATGTCCTCCCAGCGGTCCTCGGTGTAGACGCAGATCACCACGGAGAAGGGCCGGTGACGGTGGCTCAAGACACCTCTCCCCGGGGAATCGTGACGCGCATCGCGACCGGACCGCCGCTCACGGCCCGTGCCGCACGTGCCGCGAGGGTCACCCGGGTCGCCCGCGCCGCGCGGGCGGACCGGGGCACTCCCCTCTCCCGGAGGATCACCCGGAGGACCCGGAGACCGTCCCGTACGGCTCTCAGATTGCTGACCCCGTGGATCCGGTCGTACTCGTGGCTCGGTATCTCCTGCACCTTCAGCCCGGCCTTGACGACCCGGATGTTCATCAGGGTCTCGACCTCGAACCCGGTGCAGTCCAGCGTGATGTCGTCCAGGCAGTGCCGCCAGAAGGCGTTGTAGCCGTAGCAGAGATCGGTGTAGCGGGCGCCGAACTTGGCGTTGACGACGGCGCACAGGACGCGGTTGCCGAGCTTGCGTATCGCCGTCATGTCGTCCGTGCCACCGCCGTTGGCGAAGCGCGAGCCCTTGGCGAAGTCGGCACCGGAGACCAGGGCCGAGACATAGGAGACGATCTCCTGGCCGTCGGCCGAGCCGTCCGCGTCGACCATCACGATGATGTCGCCGGTGCACGCGGCGAATCCGCTGATCAGGGCATCGCCCTTGCCCTTGCCGCGCTGTGCGACGACCTTGACCTCCGGCCACAGCTCACGGGCCACCCGGACGGTGTCGTCGCTCGAATCGCCGTCCACCAGGACGACTTCATGGATCCAGTCGGGCAGTGTTCTGAAGACATACGGAAGGTTCCGTGCCTCGTTCATCGCGGGAATCACCACGCTCACGGGCGGAGCGATGGCGAGATGCGAGGAGACAGGCCGGTAGTGCTGTGCCGTGACGCGTTCCGGTTCGCCGATCAAGGGATCCTCGCCCGGCACCGCCGGGCGCAGAAAAGCGCTCACGATCTCGTTCCCTCTCGTCCGGTGGACCGCCCGCCCCCGGGCGGTCCGGCTGAGTTTCCGGTTCGAAAGGGGGGTTGGTTCTCACCCCGGACATGACGGTACGGAACTCCGTGCTGAGCGGGTGAGCTGCGGTACTGGCCGCGCGGCACGCGACTCGGCACCAGGTCCTGTCCGCTGCGTCCCGCCTGACCCGTGGGCGGACGGCGTGACGCGTCGGACAGCTCCTGGTGAGGTCACTGAGCACGGCACCCCCCTACCGCGCCCCGCCCCGGGACCCATCGCGACGCTTGAGCCCTCCCCTTGAGCCGCCATGCCGATGGACCGATGCGGGTGGATGTACGACGGTATTGATGAATCGGACTGTATGGCAAGACCTGAGACGTCGTCTCACCTTTTGGCTTCTTTGGCCGTACTTCGACGGTCACATCCGTAACATCCCTGATCAGGTCTATTCGATCTCTTACGAACTGTGGGGGATCCGGCGATGTGTCCGGAAACCTCTGCGAAATCTTTTTGGCATGGACACTTCCAGTCAACTGAACTGCCTGGTAACAAAGTTGACGCAGAGATCCTGCTCAGGGAGGTCCTATGAAACTGTCCCGAATCACGGCGTTCTCGTCCTCGCTCCTTCTGGGCGCGGTGCTCGCTCTCACCGGAGCGGCCTCCGCCCAGGCCGCGGAACCGGTCGCCGCGGTCGACTATGTGGCGCTGGGCGACTCGTACTCCTCAGGCGTCGGCGCCGGCAGCTACGACAGCTCCAGCGGCAACTGCAAGCGCACCCCGAAGGCCTATCCGGCCCTCTGGGCGGCCGCGCACTCACCCTCGACGTTCGCGTTCACGGCGTGCTCCGGCGCCCGTACGGGTGATGTGACCGCCGGTCAGCTCGGCCCGCTCACCTCGGGCACCGACCTTGTCAGCATCAGCATCGGCGGCAATGACGCGGGCTTCGTCGATGTGATGACGACCTGTGTCCTCCAGTCGGAGGCCACCTGTCTCAACCGGGTCGCGCAGGCCCGTAGTTTCGTCGACGGCACGCTGCCCGGAAACCTCAACTCGGTGTACACGGCGATCAGATCGAAGGCGCCCTCGGCCCGGGTGGTCGTCCTCGGATATCCGCGCTTCTACCAGCTCAACGGGAACTGCGTGGTGGGGCTGAGCGAGAACGAGCGTGCCGCGATCAACGCCGCCGCCGACCATCTCAATCTGGTGACCTCCAAGCGGGCCGCCGATCACGGCTTCGCCTTCGCCGATGTCGCCGGAGCCTTCACGGGGCATGAGATCTGCTCCGGTTCGGCCTGGCTGCACAGCGTGAACTGGCTCAACATCGGGGAGTCGTACCACCCCACCGCCGCCGGTCAGTCGGGGGGCTATCTGCCGGCCTTCACCTCCGCGGCGTGACGCGTACGAGACCGGCACCGGGTCCAGGGCCACTTCCGAAGAGCCCCGGAGCCGCTGTCGGTCTCGTGCCGGTCCATGGCCGGAGGACTTCGGAGGCCGGAGGGCTTCGGAGCCCGGAGTCCGGAGCCCGGAGCCCGGAGCCCGGAGTCCGGAGCGACGGGAGTGGCGAACTGTCCAACTCGCCCTGAAATAAGATGGATCGAGCCATGGCCGTCAATCCCCGTACGGGTGCGGTTCATTGCCAAGGCGGGATACACGAGTGTCGTGAGGGGGCGATAGGGTTACCCTGCCCGGGTCGGGTGCCCTCGTACGGGTGGGGAGTGAAATGAAGCAGATAACGGTACACAACAGGGCACGAGTCCCTGCGATCACCTGCGGGAGCAGCGCGACCAGTTCGCGTCTCGACCGCCATCTCTCGGTGCTCGGCGGCCCCGCCGTACCACAGGGTGAGACGGCCGAGGCGACGCTGCTGATGCGCGAGCTGACCTCGCGGGACACCTCCGAGACGCATACCAGCAAGAGCGCGCGGGTCTCACTCTTCGCGCCGCTGCGACGTCTGCGCCGCTCGCTGTTCGGCAGCCGCGGCTGAGCCATACGGCATACGGCCCGGTCGGTGCCCGGACGTCGCACGCCCCGACGGTCCGGCGCTCGGACACTCCCCGCGCCCGGACAGTCCGGCTCCGACGGTCCGGAACGCGTCTGGACGATCATGATATCCGGTCGCGGTGCCGCCTCCGCTCGCCCGTCACTCCACGGCCCGCGGCACCGCGTCGGTGATCTTCCCGTACGGAGAACCCTCCCCGATTCCCGCTCGTCGCGCGGCGGCCCCGCCGGTGTCCACTCCCCGTCACCGGCCCCGGCCCGCCGCGTCGGCCCCGGCCCGGAGTGAAGGGCGGGTGAGCCGGATCGGCGCGGCTCAGATCAGGGCGAACTGGCCTTCCGGGCCCTCCTCGTGGTGGTCGAGCACCGAGGCGGGGCGCCGCGCCGCCGGCGGGACCGGGAGGATGTCCGCCGCGCGCAGCTCTTCCCTGCCGATCTCCGGGCCTCCGCGCAACTCCTCCTGGCGCGGGCGCAGTTCCGCGAGGAGCGCCAGGACCGTGATCAGTTCGAGCAGGTCGGAGGTCCACTCCTGGGGCCACGCGGCCGGGCGGATGGCCTCCAGGGTGCCGGGGACCGCAGGCGCGGTACGGCGCTCGAACCACAGCTCCAGCGTCCGCACGCCGCCCACCGTGAAGTCCCATGCCCCGGCCGGTACGGGCGAGATCCGGCCCGTACCGAGCAGGAGGGCCTCGTCCTCCGGATCGTATGCGATCGTCTCCGGCCGGTCGGGGACCGCGGCGCGCACATAGGGCCGCCGGCCGCCGGGCAGCCGGGGCCGCTCGCCGCCGTGTGCCCCACGGAGCTGGATCGTGGTCATCCGCCGCCCGAGCGCGGTTCCGGCGGCCCAGACGCCCGGATCGGCGGTCAGCGGGACCGCGGGGCCCTCGGGGGAGGGAACGGCCGCGGCCATGGCCCAGGCCAGCAGCTCCCCGGCGGTGACCGCATGGCCGAAACGTGCGGAGAGAAGGGCGAGCAGTCCGGGGGTGACATTGGGCTCGGCGCCGCCGGGGCGGCGGTAGAGCGGCCGGACGCGCCCCGGCCGGCCCGCCGGTGAACGCCCGTCCGGGAGCAGCGCGCTCACCAGCAGCGCGGGTCCCCCGGCCTGGGGCACGTACCCCTGCTCGACGGCGAAGAGCTGATGGGCGTCCGCGACCCGCCACAGCTCGGGGCGTGCCGCGTCGATCAGCCGGTGGTCCGGGATCAGCCACTGCTCGTCGAACGGTCCGTGCAGCACCCGGCGCGGCGCCGGACAGCGCCCCGACTCCCGTACGAACCGGCCCGTCCCGCCGGCCCCGCCAGGCAGCGCGGCGACCGCGCTGTAGGGGGTACGGGCCCGGCTCGGCCCGAACAGTTCCTCGCGCTCCGCGCCCTCGGCCGCCATGAGCCGGTCCCAGCGGGCGGTGAGGGACGGCTGGTCCGGGGCCAGGATCCAGGCTCTGCCGAGCCGCAGCGGGGCCGTCGACCACGGCAGGAGATCGCCCAGCAGCGGGCTGCCGCCCGTCGTCCCGGACCGCGTCGCCGTCATGCGGACCGCCCCTCCCGTCGGTCTGTGCGCTCTCGGCGGCATCGTATCCGCCGCCCTCGCGAAGCCGTCCGGCGCCGGTTCGATCCGGAAAGGGCCGGCTTGTCCTGTCCCCGAATGATCCCGAAAGGCCTGGCGGCCCAAGGGCTTTCCGGACAGGGCCTAATCGCCCCCGGGTGGCTGCGGTTCGCCCGTGAGGTCCGTCTCCACCGTCACCGAGAACGAGAAGCGGTCGCCCCGGTAACGGATACGGGCCACGTCCACGACCCGGCCCCGGTCGTCGTAGGTCACGCCCGTGTAGTGGAGGATCGGGCTGAGCAGCGGCACCTTGAGCAGTTCCGCCGTGGCCGGGTCCGCGAGCCGGGCCTCCACGGTGTCCGTGATCCGGCTGATCCGGACACCGAGGGCGTCGCGCAGCACCTTGGTCATCGGCCAGCGCTCCAGATCGGTCACGTCAAGACCCGCCGCGATCTCCGGGCGGACCGCGTTCTCCGCCCAGTTGACCGGCTCACCGCTCTCACCGTCGCAGCGCAGCCGCCGATAGGTGACGATCTCGTCCAGCCCCGGGAAGTACTCGGCGAGTTCACCGGGCACGGGCGCCGGCCCATGGCCGAGGACCGTCGTCCGCTCGCCCGACTGCTGTGCCACGACCGCGTCGATCGAGCCGAGCAGCCGGCGCGGGGCACCGCGCCGCGCGCCCGGCTCGATAAAGGTGCCGCGTCTGCGGTGCCTGCTGATCAGCCCCTCCTCCTCCAGCTCCTTGAGGGCCTGACGCATCGTCAGCACGCTGACCCCGTAGTGCGCGGCGAGCTGCTCCTCGGTCGGCAGCCGCAGCGGATCGTGCGGGCGCCGGCCCAGTATCGAGGCACGCAGCGACTGCGAGACCTGGTACCAGAGCGGCAGCTTGCGATTCAGGACCAGCGAGTCGGGGGCGAAGGCGGTCACCGGCTACTCCACAACTGTGAATCTCGGGGCAGGGCCCGGAGGTCAGGGCCTGAAGTGGCGCTCAAGACCCTGCCACACCCGGTCGTAACCCCGCTGGAGATGGGTGGCTTCCGCCGCCTGCGCGGTCGCCGTGACCGGCCAGCGCGTCTCGAACATGAAGGCGAGACCGTCCTCGATCTTCTGCGGCCGCAGCTCGGCGGCGCTCGCTCGGTCGAAGGTCTCCCGGTCGGGTCCGTGCGCCGACATCATGTTGTGCAGCGAGCCGCCGCCGGGGACGAAACCTCCCTCGCCGGCCGTCTTCGCGTCATAGGCCCCCTCGATCAGGCCCATGTACTCGCTCATCACGTTGCGGTGGAAGTACGGCGGCCGGAACGTGTTCTCGCCGACCAGCCAGCGCGGTGCGAAGACCACGAAGTCGACCCCGGCGAGGCCCGGGGTGTCCGAGGGCGAGGTCAGCACCGTGAAGATCGACGGATCGGGGTGGTCGTAGCTGATGGAGCCGATCACATTGAAGCGCCGCAGATCGTAGACGTACGGCACATGATTGCCGTGCCAGGCGACGACATCGAGCGGCGAGTGGTCGTAGGTGGCGGCCCAGAGGTTGCCGCAGTACTTGCTGACGACCTGGACCGGCCGCTCGATGTCCTCGTACGCGGCGACGGGGGCCAGGAAGTCACGGGCGTTGGCCAGGCCGTTGGCGCCGATCGGACCGAGGTCGGGGAGGACGAACGGCCTGCCGTAGTTCTCGCAGACATAGCCGCGCGCCGTCTCGTCCAGCAGCTCGACCCGGAAGCGGATCCCGCGCGGGATCAGCGCCACCTCGCCCGGACGGGCGGCGAGCAGGCCCAGTTCCGTACGGATCAGCAGCCCGCCGCGCTCGGGGACGATCAGCAGCTCGCCGTCGGCGTCGCTGAACACCCGGTCGGTCATGGCGGTGTTGGCGTGGTAGAGGTGGACCGCCATACCCGTACGCAGGGCCGCGTCGCCGTTGCCGCCCAGCGTCCAGAGCCCGGCCAGGAAGTCCGTGCCGGGGTCCGGGTCCGGCAGCGGGTTCCAGCGCAGCCGGTTGGGATCGGGGACGGTCTCGGTGAACAGGCCGCCTCTGACCGAGCCGTTGGCGATACGGACGAACGGCGGATGCGCGGCCGACGGACGGATGCGGTACAGCCAGGACCGCCGGTTGTGCGCGCGAGGCTCGGTGAAGGCGCTGCCGCTGAGCTGCTCGGCGTAGAGGCCGAGGGGCGCCCGCTGGGGGGCGTTGCGGCCGAGCGGCAGCGCGCCGGGCACGGCCTCCGAGGTGTGTTCATTGCCGAAACCGGGGGAGTGCTCCAGGTCCTCGGCCGTCTTCCGTGCCCGCTCGATGCCGTTCATCGTCCGCGTCCGCTCCCTGCTCAGGCGATCCCGGTAATCCTATGGACAACCGTAGGATTGTCACAGCGGCACGTCAACGGGGCCACGCGGCATCATGGAGTCCGTGTCACACGACCGCACGGACGCGACAGCGCGAGCGAACCCGCACACGGAGCCGGCCGGCGGACTGCGCAGGGCCCCCGTCCAGCAGCGCAGTACGGAGCGGCTCGCCCGGATCCTCGACGCCTGCGCCGAACTCCTCGACGAGACGGGATACGAGCAGCTCTCCACCCGGGCCGTCGCCGCCCGCGCGGGCGTCCCCATCGGCTCCGTCTACCGCTTCTTCGGCAACAAGCGGGCGATGGCCGACGCCCTCGCCCGGCGCAATCTCGACAGCTACGCCGCGCGTATCACCGAGCGGCTGGCATCGCTGGACGCGCGCGACTGGCGGGGCGCCATCGACGCCGTACTGGACGAATATCTCGCCATGAGGCGCACCGTGCCCGGCTTCGCGCTCGTCGACTTCGGCGCCCAACTCCCCCTGGGGACACGGGTGGCGGCCCGTGGCCCGGACACCGGTCCGGCCGATCCGGAGTCCGATCCCGGGCTCCGGGTCGTGGGCCGTCTCACCGGACTGCTCGCCGCCCATCTCGGCCGGACGCCCACCGAGGCGCTGCGGCGTACGGTCCTGGTCGCCGTCGAGGCCGCCGACGCGCTGCTCCAGCTCGCCTTCCGTACGGACCCGGCCGGCGACCCCGCCATCGTGGCCGAGACCCGGGAACTGCTCCGCGCGTATCTGGCCAGGACACTCGACTGAGACCGGTGGCCGCGCCCCCGCCCGGAAACGGGCCCTGGCGTGATCGCCGGCGGTGCCCTGACGTCACCGCGGGCGGTGCTCGGCCGTCATCGCGGGCGGTGCCCGGCGCCGGAATCCTCTCCGGCATCATCTGATGGTGCCCGCCTCCGACGTGCCCGCCTCCGACGTGCCCGCCTCCGACGTGCCCGCCTCCGACGTGCCCGCCTCCGACGTGCCCGCCTCCGACGTGCCCGCCTCCGACGTGCCCGCCTCCGACGTGCCCGCCTCCGACGTGCCCGCCTCCGACGTGCCCGAATCCGACGTACCCGACGTACCCGACGTACCCGCGCCACGGACGCCGGTCCCAGGGGCGCCCGCCCCGGGAGCGCCCGCTCCGCGCGCGGCCCCGGTGTCCGACGGGCGGGGCTGGCTCCTCCGTCTCGTCATCGCGTTCGCCTTCGCGCAGGGCGCGGTGTCGATGGCACGTCCGGCCGTCTCCTACCGGGCGCTCTCCATGGGCGCGGACGAGCGGGCGATCGGTGTGATCACCGCGGTCTACGCGCTGCTTCCGCTCTTCGCCGCCGTACCGCTGGGCCGCAGGACCGACCAGGGGCGGTGTGTCCCGCTGCTGGTGGCCGGGGTGGTCCTCATCTCGGCCGGCTGCGCCCTCAGCGGTACGGCGGGTTCACTCACCGCCCTGGGCGTCTGGAGCGCGCTGATGGGCATCGGCCATCTCTGCTTCGTCATCGGCGCCCAGTCGATCGTCGCCCGCCGCAGCGCCCCGGCCGAACAGGACCGCAACTTCGGCCACTTCACCATAGGCGCCTCCCTCGGCCAGCTCGCGGGACCGGTCGCCGCCGGGCTGCTGGTCTCCGGACAGGGCGTCGGCATGGCCCGTACGAGCGCCCTCGCCCTGCTCGCCTCCGCGGTGGCCGCCGCCGTCGCCCTCACCTCGCTCTGGCGGATCGAGCCCGGTGGCTCCTCCCGTCCGGCGGGAGCGCGGTCCACGGCTTCCGGGCGTTCCGCCAAGGTGTCCGTCCGCCGCATACTGCGGACCAGGGGCGTGCCCGCGGGCATGTTCATCAGTCTGGCCGTGCTCTCCACGACCGATGTCCTCACCGCCTATCTGCCGGTGATCGGTGAGCAGCGCGGGATCGCGCCCGCCACGATCGGTCTGCTGCTCAGCCTGCGCGCCGCCGCCACCATCGCCTGCCGGCTGGTGATGCCGCCGATGCTGCGGCTGCTGGGCCGTACGGTCCTGCTCACCGTCACCTGCGCGCTCGGCGGAACGCTGTGCGCGGGCATCGCCCTGCCCCTACCGGTGTGGGGCCTCGCCCTGGTGCTCGGCGCGCTCGGGTTCTGTCTGGGGGTGGGCCAGCCGCTGTCGATGACGACCGTCGTACGGGCCGCCCCCGACGAGGCCCGCTCCACCGCCCTGGCGCTGCGGCTCACCGGCAACCGCCTCGGGCAGGTCGCCGCGCCAGCCTCCGCCGGTCTGGTGGCGGGGGTCGCCGGAACGGCCGCGCCGTTCGTGATGCTCGGCGCGCTGCTGCTGGCGGCGGCCGGACTCGGTGCGCGGAGTCCGGGCGGCGGGCCGCGGGGGCGCCGCCGGTCCCCCCTTGACGGAAACCGGTTGCCGAACCGGTTCTTCGCGCGTCGTACCTGATGCCCGTTCCGTACCTACGCTCCGGGACTTCGCCAGAATCGTTCCCTGACCGCGCGTAGTCGGCTAACTTCAGGCGTCGCAGCCGCTCCCTCTCTCCCTCCCGGGCGGAACCCCATGAGTCGCGCCATCTCCCTGAACAGCGTCAGCAAGGTGTACGGCCGGTCCACGCGCGCCGTCGACCGCTTCTCCCTCGATATCTCGCCCGGCGAGTTCGTGGTGCTTCTCGGCCCCTCGGGCTGCGGCAAGTCGACCGTGCTCCGCATGATCGCGGGACTGGAGGACATCACCGAGGGCGATCTGCTGCTCGACGGCGAGTACTCCAATCTGATGCCGACCCGGGAGCGGGGCATGGCGATGGTTTTCCAGAACTTCGCTCTCTACCCGAATATGACCAACCGCGACAACATCGGCTTTCCGCTCCGGCTGGAGAACCCCCGCGCGGACACCGCCGAGCGGGTCCAGGCCACCGCGAGGATGCTCGGTATCGAGAGTGTGCTCGACCGCTACCCGAGCCAGCTCTCCGGCGGTGAACGCCAGCGCGTCGCGATGGGACGCGCCATCTCCCGGCGGCCCTCCGCCTTTCTGATGGACGAGCCGCTCTCCAATCTGGACGCCAAGCTGCGCAGCCATCTGCGCGCCGAGATAGCCCAGCTCACCGCCGAACTGGGCGTCACCACCGTCTATGTGACACATGATCAGGCCGAGGCGATGTCGCTCGGAGACCGGGTGGCGGTGATGCGCGGCGGAGTGCTCCAGCAGGTCAGCGCGCCACGCGAGGTGTACGCCCTGCCGGAGAACGTCTTCGTCGCCGCGTTCATCGGCACCCCGCGGATCAATCTGCTCCAGGCCGTGGTGTACGCGCCGCTGGACGGGCGGATGTCCATCGACCTCGGCCGGCAGCGGCTGCCGCTGCCCGAACCCCTCAGGCCCGACCACCAGTTGCTCCGTGTCCAGCAGGGCCGGCGGATCATCGTGGGGCTGCGGTCCGAGGCGGCCCGTATCGCCGCGCCGAGCCAGGCCCGCCCCGGTGAGGTGGCGCTGAGCGGCATCGTCGAGCACATGGAGTACCAGGGGCACGAGGCGCTGGTGCATCTCAACACCGGCTCCAGACCGGCCGTGGTGACCGACCTCGAATCAGCCAGTCCCCGGACCGGGGCCGTATCGCGGCGGCGCGGGAAGGGCGGCCGGAAGACGGGCGTGCTGGCCCGGCTCAGGGAGCGCGCGGCCGGGCGTGCCGGGGGTCCCGTCGTGGTCCTCGACGAGCCGGAGGAGGCGGCCGGGCCCGCGTACAGCCCGGACCGTCCGGCCATCACGGCGAGCGATCTCGTCGTCCGCACCGGCCCCGACATGCGGCTGCGTACGGGCGCCCAGGTGCCGCTCCTGGTCGATCTCGCCCATCTCTACGTCTTCGACGACTTCGGCCGCCGTATCTGCCCCGCGCCCAGAAACCTGCCGGGCCTGGACGCCTAGGGCTCCTCTTCCGGAACGTGCTGCTTCCGGAACGCGTCCCACGGCAGGGCCTCGGCGGTGCCCAGGCCCTGTTCTGGGCTGTGTACTACCCTTCAGGAATCAGGGGCGGACATGCGACGCAGGAAAATACCGGAAACCGGCAGCGCCTTTGAGCGTCTGTCACTCGTCGGACACCCCGATCGGACATCGGCACGGCCGGCCCATACCGCTTCTCCCAGGACCGAGAATTCTTGCAGTCCGTTTCAGCAAGAACTGACGCAGGCCTTGAGGCGCAGACCATGGAACGACTCCGCCGGATCACATCGAAATACGTTCTCGCCAATCGGGCGCGGATCGTAGCGGCCGCTGCCGCCACCCGCTCACGTGTGCCGAGCAGCGCGGTGGCCGAGCAGCCGTTCGTCCTGAGACTGCTGTGGCAGGCGCCCAAGGTGCTTCCGGTGACGGTGCTGTGCGTGGTGACGGTGACCGGGTTTCTCGTCTCTCCCGAGATTCATCTGGCCTCGCTCCTGGTGGCCGTTCCCGCGATGACCGCCGGACTCGTGGGCCCCGGCGTCACCGGTGTCATCACCGCGTTCGCGTGTGTGGCCGCGGTCGGCCTGGACATCCGGGACGGTCTGCTGAACTCGGCGATTCTGCCCATCCATGTGATCGATCTGCTCGTGGTGTGCGGTCTCGTCCTGCTCTTCTGGTTTCTGCGGGGGCTGGACACCAAGGCCTTCGACCAGGTCAGATCCGTCTCCGACACCGTGCAGCGCGCCGTACTGCGTCCCCTGCCCCGCCGGATCGGACGGCTGCGGATCGCGTCCGTGTACCGCTCCGCGGCGGCCCAGGCGCAGATCGGCGGCGATCTGTACGCGGTGGCGCAGATCCCGGGCGCGGTCCGGCTCATCATCGGTGATGTGAGGGGCCACGGGCTTCCCGCGGTCGACGACGCCACCGCGGTGCTGGGCGCCTTCCGGGAGGCCGCGCACCAGACCGCCACCCTGCCGGAACTGGTCGCTTCCCTCGAAGGCAGCGTCCGCAGGCATATCACCGAGGCCGGCGTGGCCGACCGCGACAGCGGGGAACGGTTCATCACCGTTCTGGTGGTGGAGGTGCCCGACGACGCGCATGTGGTCCGGATGATCAGCTGCGGCCATCCGCCGCCCCTGAGGTCCCAGGGCGGGACCGCGGAGGTACTGCGCTCGACGCGGCCCGCGCCACCGCTGGGCCTGGCGGGCTCCGCGGAGGAATATCACCTCGACATCTTCCGGCTCGCGCCGGGGGACGTCATGCTCCTCCACACCGACGGCCTGCTGGAGGCCCGTGACTCCACCGGCACGTTCTATCCGGCGTCCGACCGTCTGGCGGGCCTGCGCTGGTGCGACCCCGACCAGCTTCTGGAACTCCTGATGAAGGACCTGCTGAAACATGTGGACGGGCAGTTGCAGGACGATGTGGCGCTCGTCGCGATGGAACGCCTGCGGGAACTGACGGCACAGGCGAAGAACTTATGGCGCGCGCGGAACGTGCCGTCCGTATGGAACGTGCCGTCCGCGTGGACGCGCCGTCGGCCTCTGGCGCCGTAGAACTATCACGCTCACGGAGATCGAGCTTCCCGGGCCGGGTCAGGGCCGGGTCAGGGTCCGGCTCGCCGCCGCCGGTGTCTGTGACTCCGATCTGTCCCTGTCCGACGGGACCATGCGCGGTCGTCCTCAACTGGGCCCCGTCCTGCGGTACATGCCCCGCCTGCGCGATCGGTGAGGTCTGGCTCTGCGACAGCGCCCTCGCGGGCGCGGCCGGTGTCCACGCCCGTACCGCCGACGGCACGGAACTCCACCCCGGCCTGAACGTCGGGGCGTTCGCCGAGGAGACCGTCGTCGCCGCGAACTGTGTGCTGCCGCTCCCCGCGGGGATCCCGCTCACCGACACCGCGCTGCTCGGCTGCGCGGTCCTGACCGGATACGGCGCCGTCCAGCACCGCGCGCGGGTCCGCGCGGGCGAGTCCGTCGCGGTCTTCGGCGTCGGCGGGGTCGGACTGGCCGTCCTGCGGTCCGCCGCGACCCGCTCGCCCCGCCCGCCGCGACCCGCTGTCAGCCCTCCTCCTTGAGCGGTGCGACGACGGCGGGACGACGGCGTGGGCGGGAGCGCGAGACCGCCACCCCGGCGAGACACAGCGCGCCGCCCGCGAGCGTGAGCAGCCCCGGGACCTCGTCCAGGAACAGCCACGACAGCAGCACGACCAGCGCCGGAACCGCGTAGGTCGTCGCGCCCATCCGCCCCGCCGTCGTACGGGCCAGCGCGTACGCCCAGGTCGTGAAGGCCAGCGCGGTCGGGAACACGCCCAGATAGACCATGTTGAGCGTGGCCGGCAGCGGGGCCCTCCCGGCCTCGCCGACAAGCTGTCCCGCGAACGGCAGACAAGCCACCGCGCCGACCAGACAGCCGAAGGTCGTCGCCTGGAGCGCGCTCGCCCGCGCCAGCGAGGGCTTCTGCGCCACCACTCCCGCGGCGTACGCCACCGCCGCCAGCAGGCACAGCAGCACACCGAGCACCGAGGCACGGCCCTCGCCCGACATCGAGAGCCCCACGCCCACCGCGCCCGCGAGCGACACCCCCATGCCCGCCGCCAGCCGGGGCGGCAGTGTCTCGCCCAGCAGCCGGACACCCAGCAGGGCCATCAGGACCGGGCCTATGTTCACGATCATCGCGGCGGTGCCCGCGTCGACCTCCTGCTCACCCCAGTTGAGCGCCACCATGTAGAGCCCGAACCAGAGCACACCGGAGACGGCGATACCGGGCCAGGCCGCCCGCGGCGGCAGCCCCTCGCGCCGTACGAGACAGACCGCGCCGAGGACCAGGCCGCCGGAGAGCAGCCGGCCGAGGGCCAGCGCCCCCGGCGAGTAGGCGGCGCCCGCGCTGCGGATCGAGACGAAGGCCGAGGCCCAGAGCACGACGGTGACACCCGCCGCGGCCAGGGGCAGCCAGGTCGCGGGGGAGGGGCGTGCGGAGTCCGACGGGTGCGTCGGACGGGGTGCGTGCGAGTGCGTCATACGGGGAAGGTACGCGGACGGCGCCCCGGTCCTCATACGATATGCGCGGCCCGGCGCCCGGCCCCTCGTACCGGGCCCGGCGAAGGCCCGCCGAAGGCTCTAAGCGCTTGCTCAGCTCGGGGTATGGTGTTCGTCCTGCCGAGTGGCAGGCCGAACGGCAGGCCGAGGCCGAGTGGAAGGTGTGAGCGATGCGTACGGCGGAACAGACGGCGGACGGCGAGAGCGCTCCGTGGGGTGAGGTCGAGCCGGAGGCGGCCAGAAGGCTGCTGGTCGCCGCCGTCGAGGCATTCGCCGAGCGCGGATACCACGCCACCACCACCCGCGATATCGCGAGCCGCGCGGGGATGAGCCCGGCGGCGCTCTACATCCACTACAAGACCAAGGAAGAGCTGCTCCACCGGATCAGCAGGATCGGGCACGACAAGGCGCTGGAGATCCTGACGGCCGCGGCCGACGGCGGGGGCACGGCTGCGGAGCGGCTCGCCGAGGCCGTACGGTCCTTCGTCCGCTGGCACGCGGAGCGGCACACCACGGCGCGGGTCGTGCAGTACGAACTGGACGCGCTGGCCCCCGAGCACCGTACGGAGATCGTCGGGCTGCGGCGGCGCAGCGACGCGGCCGTACGGCGCATCCTGGGCGACGGGGTACGGGACGGGGAGTTCGACGTCCCCGATGTGCCGGGCACCACGCTCGCGGTGCTGTCGCTCTGTATCGATGTCGCGCGCTGGTTCAACGCGGCCGGCCGGCGTACCCCCGACGAGGTCGGCGCGCTCTACGCCGACCTCGTGCTGCGTATGGTCTCCGCCCAGAAGGCGTAGCCGGCCGGGGGCGGTCAGAAGTAGTAACGGGAGACGGACTCCGCCACACAGGCCGGCTTCTCGCCGCCCTCGCGCTCGACCGTCACCAGGGTGGTGATCTGCACACCGCCGCCCGCCTCCACGGCCTCCGTGAGCACCGCCGACGCGCGCAGCCGTGAGCCGACGGGCACCGGGGAGGGGAAACGGACCTTGTTGGTCCCGTAGTTGACGCCCATCGTGACGTTCTCCACCTGGACGAGCTGCGGTACGAACAGGGGCAGCAGCGACAGCGTCAGATAGCCGTGCGCGATCGTCGTGCCGAACGGACCGGCCGCCGCCCGTACCGGATCCACATGGATCCACTGATGGTCGCCGGTGGCCTCGGCGAAGAGATCGATCCGCTTCTGGTCGATCTCCAGCCAGTCGCTGTGACCGAGCGGCTCGCCGACCCCGGCGCGCAGCTCCTCGGCGGAGGTGAAGATCCTCGGCTCAGCCATGTCCTGTTCCCTGCCTCTCGGCTCGTTCTGTCCAAGCGCTTGCTCAGCTTGCTGGGCCGGGGATCTCCTGTCAACGCGGACACCGTGGACGGACAGTAGGCTTCGAGGGGTGCCACAGATTCCCGAGAAGATCCATGAGCTGACGGTCGGACAACTCTCCGCGCGCAGTGGCGCCGCGGTGTCCGCGCTCCACTTCTACGAGTCCAAAGGGCTGATCAGCAGCCGCAGGACGAGCGGCAACCAACGCCGCTACAGCCGTGACGCGCTGCGCCGGGTCGCTTTCGTACGGGCGGCCCAGCGGGTGGGCATCCCCCTCGCCACGATCAGGGACGCGCTCGCCGAACTCCCCGAGGAGCGCACGCCGAACCGCGACGACTGGGCCCGCCTCTCGGCGGCCTGGCGTTCGGAGCTGGACGAGCGCATCAGACAGCTCGGCAGGCTCCGTGACCACCTCGCGGACTGCATCGGCTGCGGCTGTCTCTCGCTGGAGACCTGCGTCCTGTCCAACCCGGACGATGTCATCGGCGAGCGGATGACGGGCTCCCGTCTGCTGCCGGAGCGCAGGGCCCCCAAGACGCGGAAAGCCGCCGCCCCGGACGCCGCCCCGGCTGCCCCGGACGCCGCTCCGGCCGCCGACGCCGGCGCGGATGCCGCGGGCGCCGCCGATGCCGCGGCCTGCCGCTGACACGGGCCGCACGACGAGAACGCGGGCCGCACGACGAGAGCGCGGGCCGGGAACGCGGGCGGAGACGGAGCGGGGGCGCACCGTCTCGGAGCCCGCCCCCGCGGTTCTCATGCCACCGAGGCGAGTTCCTTGAGCCGTATCCGCTTCGCCCGGTCCAGCGCCTCGGCCGTCAGGACCGGCTGCGGCACGACGATGCCGCAGTCCCGGCAGACCGGTCCCGACCAGGGCTCGTTGGACAGATCGGGTCGCCAGACGATGCCGTTCTCCGCGCAGACCGGACAGGTCGCGCCGGGTTCCGACTCCAGTCCCGAGATCAGCCGGCGCAGCACCTCGGCCAGCGACTCGGACGGATGGACCGCCGGATCGTCGCAGCGGGCCACACCGTTACCGCCCCAGGTCCGCCGGTGCCAGTCGTCGAAGCTCCCGGGCCGCCTCAGCCCGTCGTGCTTCTCGCGCTTGCGCCGTTCCGCGAACTCTCCCTCGTACGCGAGCCAGACGGCCCGCGCCTCCTCCAGTTCGTCCAGCGCGGCCATCAGCCGTACCGGATCGGGTGACCTGTCCTCGGGCTCGATGCTGTGCCGTGCGCACAGATGATCCCAGGTCGCCCGGTGCCCATAAGGGGCAAACCGTTCCAGGCACTTGCGCAGTGAATACCGTCGCAAGGCCAGATCGCACCGCGGATCGCGCACCTGTCTCGCGAGACTCCGGAATCCGGCCATCGCATGCCACCTCCGTCGCTGTTCGGCGTTGAGGAATGGACGTACGCCTGCCCCGTTTGGCTCCATCCAATTCCGGATCGCCTCAATACCCGGGACATCCCGGCCGATTTCGAGCTCTCATCTCTCATTCGGAACCGATTTCAGAGGCGATCCAGAGGAAGGCCGATGTGAGGATCCGGAAAAGGTGACTGATGTTCATCTTACTGAGCGGTCGGACCGTCGCTAGCCTCCGGCGCACCGGCCTCCCGAGGAGCATCCATGCGACGACGCACCGGAAGACTCTTGCCCGCCACCGCCGCGGTGTTCGCGCTGGGCGCGGCTCTGCTGATCCCGCAGACGCGGGCGTCCGCCGAACCCGCCCGCGCGCCCGCGGCCGCCGCGGACCCCGTCACCGACCACTGCCAGAGCCAGTGCGACGACATCCTGCCGCCAGGACAGAACGGCAACGCCACGCTCGCCGGCATCCTCCTCCACCAGGTGTTCGGCACCCGCCCCGCGCACAGCTCCGACCAACTCGGGCGGTACGACGCGCTGGTGGCGGGCCAGAGCGGGCTCACCGACGAGAAGCTCACCGACTTCTTCAACGACGCCTCCTTCGGTGTCCCCGCCGGCCAGGCCGAATCCGTCACCACCCCGCGCCCGGACGTCACGATCACCCGCGACAGAAGCACCGGCGTTCCGCACATCAAGGGCACCACCCGCTACGGCACCGAGTTCGGCGCCGGTTACGCCGCGGGCCAGGACCGGCTCTGGATGATGGATCTCTTCCGGCACATCGGCCGCGGTGAGCTGACCTCCTTCGCCGGCGGCGCGCTCGCCAACCAGGGACTTGAACAGCAGTTCTGGCCCTCGGCCCCGTACACGGAGGCCGATTACGAGGCCCAGATCGAGCGGATCAGGACCACCGAGGGCGAGCGCGGCGAGCTGGCCATGGCCGACGCGCAGGCGTATGTCGACGGCATCAACGCCTACCGCCAACAGGCCAAGGACGGGCGGTACTTCCCCGGTGAGTACGTCCTCACCGGCAAGATCGACTCGATCACCAACGTGGGCGAGATCCAGCCCTTCGAGGTCACCGATCTGATCTCCATCGCGTCCGTCGTCGGCGGCCAGTTCGGCGGCGGAGGCGGCGGCGAGGTGCAGGCCGCACTCTCGCTGCTGGCCGCGCAGCAGAAGTACGGCGTCGTCGAGGGCACCAGGGTCTGGGAGTCCTTCCGCCAGCGAGACGACCCCGAGGCCGTGCTCACCATCCATGACGGCACCGCCTTCCCGTACGCGCGCAAGCCCGCCCAGCCGCGTGGTACGGCCCTGCCCGACGCGGGCTCCGTCCAGGCCGAGCAGCTCGTGCACGACAGGACGGGATCGGCGGGCACCGGCACCAGGGCGCCGGTCCGCGCCCCCGCGAAACTCAGGCCCGCCCAGGGGATCTTCGACGACGGTGTGATCCCGCAGGGCTCGCTCTCCGCCAAGCGGGGGATGTCCAACGCCCTGCTGGTCTCCGGCGAGCACACCGCGAGCGGCAACCCCGTGGCCGTCTTCGGCCCGCAGACCGGCTATTTCGCGCCACAGCTCATGATGCTCCAGGAACTCCAGGGTCCCGGGATCAGCGCCCGCGGTGTCTCCTTCGCCGGAGTCGGCATGTATGTGCAGATGGGCCGTGGCCAGGACTACGCCTGGAGCGCCACCTCCTCGGGCCAGGACATCACCGACACCTATGCCGTCGAGCTGTGCGAGCCCGACGGATCGGCGCCCACCAAGGCGTCCAGCCACTATCTCCACCGCTCGGTCTGCACCCCGATGGAGAGGATGGAGCGCGTCAACTCCTGGAAGCCGAGCGTCGCGGACTCCACCGCCGAGGGCTCGTACCGGCTCCAGGTCTGGCGCACCGAGTACGGCATGGTCACCCATCGCGCGACCATCGGCGGCAAGCCCTTCGCGTACACCTCGCTGCGCACCACCTACCGGCACGAGGCGGACTCGATCATCGGCTTCCAGATGCTCAACGACCCCTCGTACACCAAGGACGCCGCGTCCTTCCAGCGGGCGGCCTCGAACATCGACTACGCCTTCAACTGGTTCTACGCGGACTCCCGCACCGCCGCCTACTTCAACAGCGGGATGAACCCGGTGCGGGCGGCCGGTGTCGATCCCGCGCTGCCCGTCCTGGCCGAGCAGGCGTACGAATGGCGGGATTACGACCCGCGGTACAACACCGCCGCCTACACCCCCTTCGCCGAGCATCCCCAGTCGGTCGGCCAGGACTACTACATCTCCTGGAACAACCGGCAGGCGAAGGAGTACGACGCGGCCGGGTTCGGCTTCGGGGCGGTGCACCGGGGCGATCTGCTCGACGACCGCGTCAGGAGGCTGGTCGCGGACGGCGGTGTCACCCGTGCCTCCCTCACCCGGGCGATGGCCGAGGCCGCCGTGACCGATCTGCGCGGTGAGCAGGTACTGCCCGAACTGCTGCGGGTGGTGCGTTCGGCGCCCGTCACCGATCCGGCGCTGAGCACCGCCGTACAGCAGCTGGAGGCCTGGCGCACGGCCGGGGCGCAGCGCAAGGAGACCTCGCCCGGCTCGCACACCTACGGTCACTCCGCCGCCGTGCGGATCATGGACGCCTGGTGGCCCCGGCTGGTCGAGGCACAGTTCAGGCCCGCACTCGGGGACGAGCTCTACCAGGCGCTCACCGCGTCGCTCTCGATCGACGAGTCACCGGCGTCGAGCCACGGCCCGACGGGCGCGCACAGCGGCTCGGCGTTCCAGTACGGCTGGTGGGGCTACGCCGACAAGGACCTCAGGCAGGTGCTCGGCGATCCGGTGCAGGCCCCGACGGCGACCACCTACTGCGGCGGCGGTGGGCTGAGCGCCTGCCGGGACACCCTGCTCACCACCCTGAAGGCGGCCGTGCAGGCGCCCGCGGCCACGGTCTACCCGGGGGACGAGAGCTGCTCGGCCGGGGATCAGTGGTGCACGGACGCGATCATCCACCGGGCGCTCGGCGGTATCACCCACCCGACGGTCAACTGGCAGAACAGGCCGACCTACCAGCAGGTGGTGGAGTTCCCGTCGCACCGCTGACGCGGTGACGCCGGCGGACCGGTCCAGGGGCCGGTCCGGACCGTGACAGACACGCGCGGTCCGGACCGGCGCCCGGTGCTCAGCCGCGGGACGCCGGACCGGCGGCCGGCGTTCAGCTGTGGACGCCGGCCACCGGCCGGTGCTCAGCGGTAGAGCAGATAGCCGCGCCGTACCCGGCGGAACGCGGCCAGCTCGTCCTGCCAGGCGTCGACCACCTCGTCCGTCCCGGCGCCCGCGTCGATCAGGGTGCGGACCCGCGTCGAGCCGGTCAGTTTGTCGATCCAGTTGTCGGGACGCCAGGCGAATCCGCTCCAGGACCGCTTCGCCGTCACCAGCAGCGCGATCCCGGTGCGTACCGGATCGAACAACGTCCGGTCATGGACATGGAGCTGCACCCCGCCGATCGTCTTCCCCTGGAACTTGGAGAAGGTCGGCGCGAAATACGCCTCGCGGAACCGTACCCCGGGCAGCTCCAGCGCGTTGGCCGCCTCGGCCCAGGTCCGGTCGATGCCCTCGGCGCCGAGCAGTTCGAACGGCCGGGTCGTACCGCGCCCCTCCGACAGATTCGTCCCCTCGAACAGACAGGTGCCCGCGTACACCAGCGCCGTGTCCGGTGTCGGCATATTGGGGCTCGGCGGCACCCAGGGCAGTCCCGTTGCGTCGAAGAAGTCGGACCTGCGCCATCCCGACATGGTCACCGTCGTCAGCTCCACCGGCTCCGCCAGGAACTCGCCGTTGAAGAGCAGCGCCAGCTCGGTGACCGTCATACCGTGCGCCTGGGAGATCGGCTCGCGGCCCACGAAGGTCGCGAACTCCCGCTGGAGGACGGGTCCGAGCGCCGCCCGCCCGGTGACCGGGTTGGGCCGGTCCAGTACGACGAAGCGCTTGCCCGCGAGCGCCGCCGCCTCCATACAGTCGTAGAGCGTCCAGATATAGGTGTAGAAGCGGGCGCCCGCGTCCTGGATGTCGAAGACGACCGTGTCCACACCGGACCCGGTGAAGATGTCCGCGAGAGCCTGCCCGCTCTTGAGGTACGTGTCGTAGACGGGCAGCCCGGTGGCCGGGTCGTCGTGGCGGCCCTCGGAGCCGCCCGCCTGGGCCGTCCCCCGGAAGCCGTGCTCCGGACCGAAGACGGCGGCCAGATCCACCCGGTCGTCGCCGTGCATCACATCCACCACATGGCGTACGTCCCGGGTGATCCCGGTGGGGTTGGTGACCAGGCCGACGCTCTGCCCCGACAGCAGCCGGTAGCCGTCGGCGGCCAGCCGGTCGAAGCCCGTGCGCACCGAGGGCGCGCTCCCGGAGCGCGCGGCGGCGTGCGAGGCGCCCGCGGTGAGCGCCCCCGCGGCCCCCACGGCGCCACCGGCGGCCAGCAAACCCCGTCTGGACAGGCTCATCCCGCTACCTCCGTGATCGGGTCGTCCGTCGTCTGTCATGCTCACGCACGCTAGCGCGAGGAACCGCCGTACGGAACGAGGCCCACGGTCGGCCCCTGGTCCTCGGGCCTCCCTTCCGCTTCCACCCGGGGTCTCCTTTTCCACCAGGGTCTCCTTCCGCTTCCACTCTGCACCCTCCGCGTCCGCGGGCCGCCCGTGTCCCGCTCCCTTCCCGCCCACTCCCTTCCCTCGCCACATACCGACTGGTTAGTCTGCCGGTGTCGGCGCGCCGCGGGGCGGCCGGCGCAGAACCGGAAGCCCGGAAGGCAGGTCCCGATGAGTACGGTGGACACGGTGCGGGACGCGGGGGTCGTGGTCACGGGGGCCGGCGGTGGTATCGGCGCCGCGCTCGCCCGCAGATTCGCCGCCGAGGGCGCCCGTGTGGTGGTCAACGATCTCGACGCGGAGAAGGCCGCGGCCGTCGCCGCGGAGATCGGCGCCCGCGCGGTCCCCGGCGATGCCTCCCTGATCGTGGCCGAGGCCCGGGAGGCGCTCGGCGGCACCGTCGACATCTACTGCGCCAACGCGGGAGTCGGCTCACCCGGCGACGCGCTCGCAGGCGAGGAGGTCTGGTCGTCCGCCTGGGACGTCAATGTCATGGCGCACGTACGGGCCGTCAGGGCGCTGCTGCCCGACTGGCTGGAGCGCGGCGCCGGCCGGTTCGTCTCCACCGTCTCCGCCGCAGGACTGCTGACCATGATCGGCGCGGCCCCGTACAGCGTCACCAAGCACGGCGCGCTGGCCTACGCGGAGTGGCTCTCGCTGACCTACCGCCACCGCGGTCTCAGGGTGCACGCCGTCTGCCCGCAGGGCGTCCGTACGGACATGCTCACCGCCTCGGGCAGCGCGGGCGAACTGGTGCTCGCCGCCACCGCCATCGAACCGGAGGAGGTCGCCGACGCCCTGTTCACCGCCATGGCGGAGGACCGCTTCCTCGTTCTGCCGCATCCGGAGGTGGCCGGCTTCTCCCGGGCGCGCGCGGACGACCCCGACCGCTGGCTGGCCACGATGAACCGCGTCCAGCGGAAATGGGAGGCGACCGAGGGGTGACGGGCCGTGGCTGACGGGCATCGACTTCCCGCCGGAGCCGTCCGTGTCCGGAGGTGGGAAGATCCTCGGACAGAGGGGGCACGGGTCACGCCTCCTCCGACGGACAGTGCGCGGTACGGAACGGAAGGCGGGTGGCGGCACATGGCCAGGACGACGGACGGGGGCGGAGTGCCCGTCCCGCAACGGCTGCTGGCCGCCGCCACCCGGCTCTTCGCGGAGCGCGGCTACGACCGCACCTCGGTGCAGGAGATCGTCGAGGCGGCGGGTGTCACCAAGGGCGCTCTCTACCACTACTTCGGCTCCAAGGAGGATCTCCTCCAGGAGGTCTACGCACGGGTCCTCCGTCTCCAGCAGGAGCGTCTGGACGCCTTCGCCGACGCGGACGAGCCGGTGGAGCGGCGGCTGCGGGCCGCCGCCGCCGATGTCGTGGTGACGACGATCGACAATCTGGACGACGCCTCGATCTTCTTCCGCTCGATGCACCATCTCAGCCCGGAGAAGAACAAGCAGGTACGGGCCGAGCGGCGCCGCTACCACGAGCGCTTCCGCGCGCTGATCGAGGAGGGCCAGCGCGCTGGTGTCTTCTCCACCGCCACCCCCGCCGATCTGGTGGTGGACTACCACTTCGGCTCGGTCCACCATCTCTCGACCTGGTACCGGCCGGACGGCGTTCTCTCCCCGCAGCAGGTCGCGGACCATCTCGCGGATCTGCTGCTGCGTGCGCTTCGTCCGTAGGGCCTGTGCGCCGTACAGGCCCTACGGACGGGCCCTGAGGGGTCCCTCGGCTGCTGTCGGATCCTCTCAGGAGCTTTTTTGCCGGCGGTGGCTCAGCACTCACCGCGCCAGACGACCTTGGTGACGGTGACACCGACGAAGTTGGCCTTGTACTCGCCCGGCCCCGGGTTGAAGTGCAAGCACTGGCCCCAGTCGCGGCCGTTGTACCGCCAGGAGAGCTGGACATGGTCGCCGCCGGCGAAGCGGACGCCGTTGTTGAAGACGGAGCGGACCCCCGCGACACCGCCCGACCAGTTGCCCGCGGTCTTCAGCAGCAGGCTGCCGCTCTGTCCCTCGCCGGAGTAGGCGCAGAAGTACTGCTTGGGACAGCCGGGCGGATTCGGCTCCGCCGAGGCGGTGGGCGCGGCGGCGACGACCGCCGCGAAGGCGGCGGACACGGCGAGGGCGGCGATCGAACGATGACGCATGGGTGGTTCCCCCTGTGGCTCCGGTGCACGGCTTGCGGTCGTTAGAGCGCTGCCGACGCTAGCCAGAGAAGGGGCCGAATTGAGATCCATGGGGTGATAACCACCGTAAAGGCTGAAATAAGTGGCGAGATGGTGCCGTGCGGCCTCTCGCTCCCGCGTCTGCGCCCGAGGTCCAAGCCCGAGCCCGTACGCGAGCCCGGGTCCACGCCCACGCCTCAGAGGTACTTCTTCAGCTCCCGCCGCGCCAGCGACCGCTGATGCACCTCGTCGGGACCGTCCGCCAGGCGCAAGGTCCGTGCCGCCGCCCACAGTTCGGCCAGCGGGAAATCCTGGCTGACCCCGCCGGCGCCGTACAACTGGACGGCCGAGTCGATGATGTCCACCACCGCGCGCGGAGTGGCGATCTTGATGGCCTGGATCTCCGTGTGCGCGCCCCGGTTGCCGACCGTGTCCATCAGCCAGGCCGTCTTCAGCACGAGCAGCCGGAGCTGCTCGACCGTCACCCGGGCGTCCGCGATCCAGTTCCGTACGACGCCCTGCCGGGCGATCGGCCCGCCGAACGCCGTACGGGACACGGCCCGTCGGCACATCAGCTCGATCGCGCGCTCGGCCATGCCGATCAGCCGCATGCAGTGGTGGATACGGCCGGGCCCGAGCCGGGCCTGCGCGATCGCGAAACCGCCGCCCTCCTCACCCACGAGATGCGTGGCGGGCACCCGTACATCGTCGAAAACGATCTCGGCATGGCCGCCGTGGTAGTGGTCCTCGTAGCCGTACACCCGCATCGCGCGGGTCACCCGGAGCCCCGGGGTGTCGCGCGGTACCAGGATCATCGACTGCTGGCGGCGGACGTCCTCGCCGTCCGGGTCCGTCTTGCCCATCACGATGAAGATCGCGCACTCCGGGTTCATCGCCCCGGAGATGTACCACTTGCGGCCGTTGATGACATAGGAGTCGCCGTCACGCTCGATCCTTGTCCGGATGTTCGTCGCGTCCGACGAGGCGACCTCGGGCTCGGTCATCGCGAACGCCGATCGGATCTCGCCCGCGAGCAGCGGCTCCAGCCAGCGCTCGCGCTGCTCCTCGGTGCCGAACTGGGCGAGCACCTCCATATTGCCGGTGTCGGGCGCCGCGCAGTTCAGCGCCGTGGGCGCCAACTGCGGCGAGCGTCCGGTGATCTCGGCGAGCGGCGCGTACTGGAGATTGGTCAGCCCGGCGCCGTACTCCTTGCCGGGCAGGAACAGATTCCACAGCCCCTGCCGGCGCGCCTCGGCCTTCAGCTCCTCCACCACCGGCGGGGTGCCCCAGGGGTCGGCCAGCCGTGCGCGCTGCTCGTGCGCCACCTCCTCCGCCGGGAGGACATACGCGTCCATGAAGGCGAGCAGCTTGGCGCGCAGTTCTTCGGTGCGGGCGTCGAATGCGAAATCCATGGACGGGTCAGCCTTCCTGGAGGGTGGTGAGACCGTGCTCGATGAAGACGGGGACGAGATCGCCGATCCGGTCGAAACCGGGTCCCACGGTCCGGCCGAGGGTGTAGCGGTAGTGGATGCCCTCCAGGATCACGGCGAGCTTGAACCAGGCGAACGCCGTGTACCAGGCGATGGCGGAGGTGTCCCGGCCCGAGCGGGCCGCGTACCGCTCGACCAGCTCCCCGGGCGCGGGGTGGCCGGCCGCCCCCGCCGTCGTACTGACCGGTGAGTCCGGCAGCCCCAGACCCGTGCTGTACATCACCAGCAGCCCCAGATCGGTGAGCGGGTCGCCCAGCGTGGACATCTCCCAGTCCAGCACCCCCGTGATCCGGTCGTCCCCGTCCATCAGGACGTTGTCGAGCCGGAAGTCGCCATGGACCACGGTGGGGGAGGGCGAGCCGGGCAGCGCGCGGCCGAGGGCGGCGTGCAGTTCGTCGATCCCGGGCAGCGCGCGGTCGCGGGAGGCGGCGAGCTGCTTGCCCCAGCGGCGGAGCTGACGGTCGAGGAATCCCTCGGGCCGGCCGAAGTCACCGAGACCGACGGCCTCCGGATCGACGGCGTGCAGCTCGACCAGAGTGTCGACCAGCGCGAGGACGGCGGCGCGGGTGCGCTCGGGACCGAGCGGGGCGAGCTGTTCGGCCGTGCGGTACGCCGTGCCCTCCAGATGCTCCATGACATAGAAGGGCGCGCCGAGGACGGACTCGTCCTCGCAGAGCAGCAGCGGTTCCGGCACCGGCACGGCCGTCGGATGGAGCGCCTTGATCACCCGGAACTCGCGCGCCATGTCATGGGCGGTGGCCAGCACATGGCCCAGCGGAGGCCTGCGGACCACCCAGTGCCGGGTGCCGTCGGTGACGGCGTACGTCAGATTCGAGCGGCCCCCCTCGATCAGCCGTGCCTCCAGGGGCCCGCCCACCAGTCCGGGACGGACGAGGTCGAGCCGGCCGCGCAGTTTCTCGGGATCGAGTCCTGGCAGGGGGGCTGGGCTCATGGTGCGGTACCTCCGTGGGCGGTCGGGGGGAGGAAGGAGGAGGACGAAGATGGAGAACGGGGCGGAACCGTACCGGCTGTACGGCCTCCCGTGCACGTCCTCCCGCTCATGATGCCGACCGGTCGGTATGCCGTCCAGTGCCATGGACCCGGGCAGACCGGTGCCACGGACCCCAAGCAGACGGGTGGCCGGGGAGGCTCACATCATGACCGCCACCGCGCACACCGCCAGCAGAACGGTGCAGACCGTCATCGCGACGGCGCCGCTCACCGGCAGCGCCCGGGGACGTGCGGTGGCCAGGGCCCGCACCCGCCGGTGGGCCGTCGCCAGAAAGCCCAGCCAGACCAGGGCGATGAACGCGACGGCGGCCGGAGTGGCGGCCGTACCCCCGTCGTGGATCGCCTGGCGCGCGGCCAGGACCGCCACGACGGTGCAGGTGAGTGTCGTACGCCGCCAGGCCAGCCGGGTGCGCTCCGGCTGGAGCCCGGGATCCCGGACGGGCTCCGGGTCCTGAGGCCCCGGAGCGGTGCTCGGTGTCATCAGCCGGCCCGGCCCAGCACCACGATGACCGCCATCACCACGGCGACCACTCCCACCGCCAGACTCAGCAGGGTGGGAAAGCCGGACACCGGCAGATCCTCCCCGCGCCGCATCGCCACCTCGCAGCGCACCCAGTGGTTGACCGCGCGCAGCGAGCAGAGCGCCCCGGCCGCGAGCAGCGCCACCGCGAGCCCGACCCGTACGCCCCAGCGCAGGTCCGGCAGGAACTGGGCGACCGCGAACCCGCCGCCCACCAGCGCGAGCGCCGTACGGATCCAGGCCAGGAAGGTGCGCTCGTTGGCCAGCGAGAAACGGTAGTCGGGGGTCTCGCCCTCGTCGCCGACGCGGCGGGGCGCGAACCACAGCCGCAGGTTCCGTACAAACCCGGTCACGTGGCGCACCCTACGCGCGTGGCGGACGGGGCGCCCGGGAGGCCCTGAAGCGCTCGTACGCCGCGAGGCCGTCCGGTACCCACTCCCACTCCCCGAGCCGCCGCTCCAGCTCGGCCTCCGTCAGGAAACCGTGCCAGGCGATCTCTTCCACCTGGGGATTCACCGGCAGCGCGCAGCGCACCCAGTACACATACGCGCTCTCCAGGAAGGACCCGTCCGCCGCGTCGTAGCGGAACGGGAACAGCGGTACGGGACGGTCGAGACCCGACACCCCCAGCTCCTCCTCGGCCTCCCGCAGCGCCGCGTCGTCATAGCTCTCGCCCGCGCCCACGACACCGCCCACGAACATGTCGTAGAGGGAGGGGAAGGCGAGTTTGCCGGCGGTCCTGCGATGGACGAACACCCGGTCCTCGGGGTCCCGTACCAGTACGAAGACACAGCGGTGCCGCAGGCCCTTCGCGTAGATCTCACCGCGCGGCGCCTGCCCGACCACACGGTCGTTCTCGTCGACGACGTCCAGGATCTCGTCAGCAGCGCTCATGAACCCCATCCAACCAGTTGACGTGTTACTCACGCGTACGGAGGATCGGACCACCTGCCCGGCCCGGTGCTCGACTGTGCTCTCAAAGGACGGAAACGATGGCGTACGACGCTGATGTGATCGTGATCGGGGCGGGCCTCGCGGGCCTGGTCGCCACCGCCGAACTGGTGGACGCGGGCCGGTCCGTCATCCTTCTCGACCAGGAGCCCGAGCGGTCGCTCGGCGGTCAGGCGCACTGGTCCTTCGGCGGACTGTTCCTCGTGGACTCGCCCGAGCAGCGCAGGCTGCGGATCAAGGACAGCCGTGAACTCGCCCTCCAGGACTGGCTCGGTACGGCCGGTTTCGACCGCCCCGAGGACCGGTGGCCGCGCGCCTGGGCCGAGGCGTACGTGGACTTCGCGGCGGGCGAGAAGCGGTCCTGGCTGCACGCGCGAGGGGTGAGGTTCTTCCCGGTGGTGGGCTGGGCCGAGCGCGGCGGATACGACGCGAGCGGGCACGGCAACTCCGTACCGCGCTTCCACATCACCTGGGGCACCGGGCCCGCGGTGGTCGCGCCCTTCGAGCGGCGGGTGCGCGAGGGCGTCGCCCGGGGGCTGGTGACCTTCCGGTTCCGGCACCGGGTCACCGGCCTCGCCGCCACGGCCGGCGCCGTGGACACCGTCACCGGCGAGATCCTGGAGCCGAGCGACGCCGAACGCGGCACCGCGAGCGGCCGTACGGTCACCGGCTCCTTCGAACTGCGGGCACAGGCCGTGATCGTCACCTCCGGCGGTATCGGCGGCAATCACGAGCTGGTCCGCGCCCAGTGGCCGGAGCGGCTCGGCACCCCGCCGCGCAAGCTGCTCTCCGGAGTGCCCGCGCATGTCGACGGACTGATGCTCGGCATCACGGAGGCGGCGGGCGGGCACCACATCAACCGGGACCGGATGTGGCACTACACCGAGGGCATCGAGAACTGGAACCCGGTCTGGGCCCGGCACGGCATCCGTATCCTGCCCGGCCCCTCCTCGCTCTGGCTGGACGCGCGGGGCCGCCGGCTGCCCGTACCGCTCTTCCCCGGCTTCGACACGCTCGGCACCCTGGAGCACATCATGCGCTCCGGCCACGACCACACCTGGTTCGTCCTCGACCAGCGCGTCATCGGCAAGGAGTTCGCCCTCTCGGGCTCCGAGCAGAACCCCGATCTCACGGGCAAGTCGGTCCGGGGCGTGATCGGCCGTGCGCGCGCCGGTGTACCGGGACCGGTGAAGGCGTTCATGGACAACGGAGCCGACTTCGTCGTGGAGAGGGATCTGGGCGCGCTCGTACGCGGGATGAACGCGCTCACCGAGGAGCCGCTGATCGACGAGGACCGGCTGCGCCGTGAGATCACCGCGCGCGACCGGGAGATCGCCAACCCCTTCACCAAGGACCTCCAGATCACGGCGATCCGGGGAGCCCGCAGATATCTGGGGGACAAGCTGATCCGTACGGCGGCCCCGCACCGCATCCTCGATCCTGCGGCGGGGCCGCTGATCGCCGTACGGCTGAACATCCTCACCCGCAAGTCGCTCGGCGGCCTGGAGACGGATCTGTCCTCACGTGTGCTGACCGCGGCGGGCGAACCCCTGCCCGGTGTCTACGCGGCGGGCGAGGTGGCCGGTTTCGGCGGCGGCGGGATCCATGGCTACCGCTCCCTGGAGGGCACCTTCCTCGGCGGCTGTCTCTTCTCCGGCCGTACGGCGGGCCGCGCCGCGGCGCGCGCGACCGGCTGACAATCCGGTCGGCCGGCCGACCGGTACGCCGCCGCCCTGACCGGCAGGTACGCCGCCGTCCTGACCGGCGTGTACGTCGCCGTCCCGGCCGGCCGGGACGGCGCCGCGGCGGCCGGTGCGCGGACCGGACGGCTGACGCCCCGCCATCGGGCCGTTTCCCAACGTGACTTCCGCGACTCGCGCGCACCGGGCCGAAGGGCGCCGCCTTATGGTCCATGGTGGCCGAAACCCATCTGAGCTGGGCTTCCGTACGAGAAGCGGATCAACCGTGGCGGAACGCGGAACAGTTGGCGGCGGTTCGTACCGAAGACAGCCCTTGACGCGAAGCCTCGCCTACCGGTTGGCTGTGCGCGATCATCGCTCGTTCATGTGCCCTGGAGGACCCCGCGGATGTCTCCGCCTCCGCCACCCCTGGGCCGCTTGCGAAGACGTGGCTCACGTTCCGACCAGTTCTTCGATCCGGCCCTCGACGACGCCGAACTCGGCGCGGTAAGAGACCAACTGGCCCAGGGCCGTTGGTCCGAGGCCCGCACCCTCCTCGCCGCCACCGGTGACGACTGGGACCGGCGGGGCCACCGGGCCGTCGTACTGGCCCAGGCCGCCGGTGCCGTCGCCTGGACCCGCGACTGGCTGCTCGCGGAACCCGACAGCTCCGACGCGGCCACCCTGCTCGCCTGCGCCACCGCCGTCGCCGCGCTCCGCGGGAAGGAACAGGAGGCGAAGGCCCGGGAGGCCTGCCGTGAGGCGATCCGCAGGTCCCCCGCCGATCCCACCCCCTGGCTCGGTCTGCTGCTCCTGGCCCGTACGCTCGGCACCGAGGAAGAGACCGCGCGACTCTTCGACGAGGTCAGGACCCGCCACCCCGGACACCACCACGCGCACCACCTGATGGCGGCGCGGCTCGCGGAACGGCATCCCGACGCGGGCCAGGACCCCCTCCACGAGGTGTACGACTTCGCCTCCTGGGCCGCCGAACAGGCCCCCGCCGACTCGCCGTTGGCCGTCCTTCCCGTGGTCGCCCACGCCGAGCGCTACCGGGTGCTCGCGACGGCGGGACACGAGCCCGCCGATCCGGCCGAATCCGGTCACTGGACCGGGCGCCGCGCCCGCCAGGTGCTGAAGACCGCCTTCGACTGGTGGCTGGAGTGGGAGAGCGAGGAGCATCCGCGGGGCCGTGTCGATCTCAACTTCCTCGCCCACGCCCAGTTCCTCGACGGCCGGACCGCCGAGGCGGCGGCGCTCTTCCAGCGCATCGGCCCGCACATCACCCCGGCGCCCTGGTCGTATCCGGACCGGGACCCCCGCAAGGCGTTCACGGCCGCACGCGACGCCGCGTTCGGCGCCGCCTGACCCAGCCCACCATCCCGCCCTCCCCGAAAGGACACCCCCTGTCATGCCGACGGGCAGTTCGAGCACGAGCGAGATCAACACCTTCAAAGGGCAGGAACGAGCCCTGCGCGCCGACCGGCTGGGCACGCTGGGCCTGCTGCTCTCCGTGCTCGCCGCAAGCGCGCCCCTGCTGACGGTCGCCGGTGTCATGTCCGCCGTCTACGGCGTCATGGGCGTCGTCGGCCAGCCCCTGCTGTACGTCATCCTCGGTGTCGTCCTGGTGCTGTTCAGCATCGGATACGCGGAGATGAGCAGACATGTGCACAACGCGGGCGCCTTCTACGCGTACATCGCCCGCGGTCTCGGCCCCACGGCGGGCGCGGGCGCCTCGCTCGTCGCCCTGGTCGCCTACAACGCCATGCAGGTCGGCATCTACGGCATCTTCGGCTTCGAGATCTCCGGACTCTTCGCCACCTACCTCGACATGAGCGTGGTCTGGTGGATACCGGCCCTCGTCGCCGCCGCGGCCGTCGGTCTGCTCGGCTGGCTGAAGATCGACCTCAACGCGAAGGTCCTCGGAGTCCTGCTGTTCATCGAGATCGCCCTGGTCGTGATCTTCGATGTCGCCGCGGTCGCCGATCCGGGCAAGGAGGGGCTGTCCCTCGCCGCGTTCAACCCCGACGCGCTGACCGGCGCGGGCATCGGCACCGCGCTCTGCTTCTGCATCGCCGCCTTCGTCGGGTTCGAACAGGCCCCCGTCTACGCCGAGGAGACCAGCCGCCCGCATGTCGTCGTCTCCCGGGTGATGTTCCTGGCCGTCGGTCTCTCCGCGCTCTTCCTGGCCCTGAGCGCCTGGGCGCTCTCCGTGGCCGCGGGGCCCGGCGAGATCGTCGCCCTCTCCGCCAAGGAGGGGCCCGGACTGATCTTCGGACTCACCGAGAGCCGGCTCGGCGCCACCTTCACCGATGTCCTGCATGTGCTGTATGTGACCGGTATGTTCGCCGCGCTGCTCAGCTTCCACAATGTCGTCGCCCGCTACGCCTTCGCGATGGGGCGCGAGGGGCTGCTGCCCGCCGCCTTCGGCCGGACGAACAAGACCAGTGGCGCCCCCGCCTCCGGTTCCGCCCTCCAGTCCGTGTTCTCGATCGTCGTGGTGCTCGCCTTCGCGATCACCGACGACAAGCCCGTCGGCGATCCGACCGCGCCGGTGCTGCGCCTGTTCACCTGGATGGGCAATGTCGGCGCGCTCGGTGTCATCGTGCTGATGGCCGCGGCCTCCTTCGCCGTCATCGTCTTCTTCGTACGGCGCGGCGCCGGGCGCCCGCAGGCCCCGCGCCTGGCCGCCTCCGCCCTGGCGGGCCTCGCGCTGGTGGCGATCGCCGTGTACACGGTGAAGGACTTCGACGTCCTGGTCGGCGCGGGCCCCGGCTCCTCGCTGAGCTGGGTCCTGCCGGGGATCATCCTGCTGGCGCTGCTCGGCGGGGTGGTGTACGGACTGGTGCTGCGCTCCGCCAGGCCCGAGGTGCACGCCCGTATCGGGCTGGGCAACGAGGCCTTCCAGCTGGAGAAGGCCGCCGAGTCGGAGACGGCCGGGGTCTGAGATCCGGGATCCGAAACCCGAGATCCGAAACCTGAGATCTGACGAATTCCTCACGTGTACCCGCGGCCCCTGGTTTCCGGGGGCCGCGGGTGTTCTCCTCGGTGGGTGAACTCTCAACAGAGCGAGCCCGAAGGCACCCCCGTGGGCCGCCGGCTGGTGCTCTCCATGCTCGGTCTGGGCGCGGCAGGACTCGTCGCGGCGCCCTCTCTCCAGCGCGGCCTCGAAGCCTTCCTCGGCTCGGCCGCCGACAAGGACCCCACCGGTCTGACCGGACTGCTGCCCAACGGCGGCGGCTTCCGCTACTACTCCGTCACCGCCTCCGTGCCCCGGAAGAACGCGGACACCTACCGGCTGACGGTCGACGGACTGGTCGACCGGCCCACCACGTACACCCTCGACGCGCTGCGGAAGCTGCCCCAGACCCGGATGGTCCGCGATGTGCAGTGTGTGACCGGCTGGCGCGTCCCGCACACGCCGTTCGAGGGCGTACGGCTCTCGGACCTCCTCGACGCGGCCGGGGTGCGCCCGGGGGCCGGGGCGGTCCGCTTCACCTGCTTCGACGGCGCGTACAGCGAGAGCCTGACGCTGGAGCAGGCCCGGCGCGCCGATGTGCTGGTGGCGCTGAGGATGCGGGACGAGGCGATCGGGCACGCGCATGGCGGCCCGGTCCGGCTCTATGTGGCGCCGATGTACTTCTACAAGTCGGCGAAATGGCTCTCCGGGATCTCCGTCACCTCCGAGGTGAGGCCCGGCTACTGGGAGGAGCGCGGCTATGACGTCGACGCCTGGGTCGGCAGGTCCAACGGCCGCGACGACACCCCGACCGTCTGAGCGGATACGGCGCTTCAGCACCGCCGAGCGCTGGACGCACCGTACGACCGGCGCGCTGATGCTCGTCTGCGTGGTGACCGCGGGCTGTCTCTACGTACCGCAGCTCGCCGAACTGGTCGGCCGCCGGTATCTCGTCGTCACCGTCCACGAGTGGTCGGGGCTGCTGCTGCCGGTCCCCGTACTGCTCGGCCTCGGCTCCCGCGCCTTCCGCGCCGATCTGCGCCGGCTCAACCGCTTCCTGCCGTACGACAAGGAGTGGCTGCGTGCCGTACTGCGGCGCGACGAGCGTCCCGGCTCCCGGCCGGCCGGGAAGTTCAACGCGGGACAGAAGCTCTACGCGGCCTGGATCGCGGGCGCCGTGCTGGTGATGCTCGGCACGGGTCTGCTGATGTGGTTCACCGGTCTCGCCCCGGTCGTGTGGCGTACGAGCGCCACCTTCCTGCACGACTGGCTGGCCCTGGCCATCGGCATCGTGCTCATCGGGCACATCGGGATGGCGTACGGGGATCCGGTGGCCCGGCGCGGTATGCGCACCGGGTCGGTGGACCGGGCGTGGGCGGAGCGGGAGCACTCCCGGTGGAAGGAGGAGTGACCCGGCCCCGCCCGGTCCGGCCGCGGCGGCCGGCCCCGGCTACAACACCAGGGAGAGCAGCAGCACACAGCCCAGACCGACCACGGAGATGATGGTCTCCATCACCGACCAGGTCTTGATCGTCTGACCGACGTCCATCCCGAAGTACTCCTTCACCAGCCAGAACCCCGCGTCGTTCACATGGCTGAAGAAGAGCGAGCCCGCGCCGATCGCCAGCACCAGCAGCGCGGCGTGCGAGGTGGACATGTCCGCCGCGAGCGGCGCCACCAGACCGGCCGCCGAGATGGTCGCCACGGTGGCGGAACCGGTCGCCAGCCGGATCGCCACCGCGATCAGCCAGGCCAGCAGCAGGGCGGGAATCGACCAGTCCTCGGAGATGTCCAGGACCATCCGGCCCACCCCGGAGTCGATCAGCGTCTGCTTGAAGCCGCCGCCCGCGCCGACGATCAGCAGCACGCCCGCGATCGGGCCGAGCGACTTCTCGACCGTCGAGGCGATCCGGTCCTTGGTGAACCCGGCCGCGCGGCCCAGGGTGAAGAGCCCGACGACGACGGCGGCGAGCAGCGCGATCAGCGGTGAACCGACGACATCGGCGACCCGCTGGACGGTGTGCTCCGGGTCGTCCACGACGATGTCCACGAGCGCCTTGCCCAGCATCAGCACCACGGGCAGCAGCACGGTGGAGACCGTCGCGGCGAAGCTCGGCCGCCTCTCCAACTCCACGGAGGCGCGCTGCGGCACCATCTTGTCGGGGGCCGGGATGTCCACCCACCGCGCCGCGTACCGGGAGAAGAGCGGTCCGGCGATGATCACGGTCGGAATGGCGACGACCACACCGAGCGCCAGCGTGACCCCCAGATTGGCGCCGATCGCGTCGATGGCGACCAGCGGCCCGGGGTGCGGCGGGATCAGCCCGTGCATCACGGAGAGCCCGGCCAGCGCGGGGATGCCGATCCGCATCAGGGAGTGGTTGCCGCGCTTGGCCACCAGCAGCACCACCGGGATCAGCAGCACGATACCGACCTCGAAGAAGAGCGGCAGCCCGATGACCGAGGCGATGAGGACCATCGCCCACGGCATCGCGCGCCCGCTCGCCTTCGCGAGGATCGTGTCGACGATCTGGTCGGCGCCGCCGGAGTCCGCGAGGAGTTTGCCGAGGATCGCGCCGAGCGCGATCAGCACGCCCACCCCCGCGACGGTGGAGCCGAGGCCGGTGGTGAAGCTGGCTATGACCTTGTCCAGCGGGGCGCCCGCGAAGGCGCCGAGCGCCAGCGAGCCGATGGTCAGGGCCAGAAAGGCATGGAGCTTGACGACGGTGATGAGGAGGACGATGACGGCGATACCGGCGAGTACGGCTATACCCAACTGGGCGTTGCCCGCCGAGGTGATCGGCTCGACGGCGTCCGCTGCCAGCGTCTCGACACTGAGACTGGTCACGGGGGATTCCTTCAGTTCTCGTCGAGCCGGCGCAGCGCGGCGACGGCCCGGGTGGTGATTTCTTGTGGGGTACCTGACACATCGACGGCGACGCCCGCCTCGTCGGCCGCCAGGTTCTCCAGGGCCGCGAACTGGGAGTCCAGGAGCGCGACGGGCATGAAGTGCCCCTTGCGCTCCGCCAGCCGCCGCCCGATGAGCGCCCGGTCGCCGGTCAGATGCAGGAAGACGGCGCCGGGCGCGGCGGCGCGCAGCCGGTCGCGGTAGGCGCGCTTGAGCGCGGAGCTGCTCACCACACCGCCGAGTCCGGCCCGCTCGTGGGCCCAGCTCCCGATCGCGTCGAGCCAGGGCCACCGGTCCATGTCGTCCAGCGGTACGCCGGCGGACATCTTGGCGATGTTCGCGGGCGGGTGGAAGTCGTCGCCCTCGGCGTACGGGACGCCCAGTGCGGCGGCGAGCAGGGGCCCGACCGTGGTCTTGCCGGTTCCTGACACGCCCATCACCACGACGACGTGGGGGGTGCTCATCGCTTGCCTCGCTGTCTTCTTCGACATCGGTCCGTCACGGACGCCGTGGGCGAGCCAGGTCGGGCGCGCTGGGTCCGTCGCGCAACTGAAACCCATTAGGTACGACGTATTCAAGAGTCTGTGATGTAAACGTCGTACTTTTTACCCGGGGACCCCGCCCCGTAGGCTTGCCCCATGACCACAGAAGGCCGGGGCCTGCATACCCGTGTGCTGGACACTCTCGGCCTCGCCATCACCGCGGGGGAGTATCCCGAGGGCAGCGTGGTCCGCACCGACGAGGTCGCCCAGCGCTTCGACGTCTCGCGCACCGTCGTCCGCGAGGTGGTCCGCGTCCTCGAATCGATGCACCTCGTGGAGTCCAGACGCCGGGTGGGCGTGACCGTACGTCCCACCGAGGAGTGGAACGTCTACGATCCGCGGGTCATCCGCTGGCGCCTCGCCGGTACGGACCGGCCCCGCCAGCTCCGTTCACTGACCGTGCTGCGCTCCGCGGTCGAACCGGTCGCGGCCGGACTCGCCGCCCGCCACGCCACTCCCGAACAGTGCGCCGCCCTCACCGAGCAGGCGCTCGGGATGGTCGCCACCTCGCGGGGGCGCCGGCTGGAGGAGTATCTCGTCCACGACATCGCCTTCCACCGGGTGGTGCTGAACGCCTCGGGCAACGAGATGTTCGCCAGGCTCGGCGATGTGGTCGCCGAGATCCTCACCGGCCGTACGCACCACCAGGTGATGTTCGACGACCCGGACCCGGCGGCCGTGACCCTCCATGTCGGTGTCGCCGAGGCCGTCCGCGAGGGCGACGCGGCCCGCGCCGAGGAACTCACCAGGGAGATCGCCGTCGGCGCCCTCCAGGAACTGGACGTGCTGGCCCCCTGACGGGCGTCGGTGTCCCCCGGCACCCGCCCCGGCGCGGGATAGTGGTGCCGAAGGTTCCGTCCCAGAGGTGAGGAAAGGCAGGTCCTGGCATGGCGCAGCAGGTGCAAGGGGTCATCGCCCCCGGCAAGAACGAGCCGGTACGGGTCGAGACGATCGTCGTACCCGACCCCGGCCCCGGCGAGGCCGTGGTGACGGTGCAGGCGTGCGGTGTGTGCCACACCGATCTGCACTACAAGCAGGGCGGGATCAACGACGACTTCCCCTTCCTCCTCGGCCACGAGGCCGCGGGCGTGGTGGAGTCGGTCGGCGAGGGCGTCACCGAGGTCGCACCCGGTGACTTCGTCGTCCTCAACTGGCGTGCGGTGTGCGGCGCCTGCCGGGCCTGTCTGCGCGGCCGGCCGCAGTACTGCTTCAACACCCACAACGCCCGGCAGAAGATGACCCTGACGGACGGTACGGAACTCTCCCCGGCGCTCGGCATCGGCGCCTTCGCGGAGAAGACCCTCGTCGCCGCGGGCCAGTGCACCAAGGTCGACCCGACCGTCTCACCGGCGGTGGCCGGACTGCTCGGCTGCGGTGTGATGGCGGGCATCGGCGCCGCGATCAACACCGGCCAGGTCGGCCGCGGCGACTCGGTCGCGGTCATCGGCTGCGGCGGTGTGGGCGACGCGGCCGTCGTCGGCGCGCGTCTGGCGGGCGCGGCCCGGATCATCGCCGTCGACATCGACGACCGCAAGCTGGAGACGGCGAAGTCGATGGGCGCCACCCACACCGTCAACTCCCGCTCCACCGACCCCGTCGAGGCGATCCGTGAGCTGACCGGAGGGTTCGGCGCGGATGTCGTCATCGAGGCGGTCGGCCGTCCCGAGACATACGAGCAGGCCTTCTACGCCCGCGATCTGGCCGGGACCGTCGTCCTCGTCGGTGTGCCCACCCCCGAGATGAGGCTCGAACTGCCGCTGCTCGACGTCTTCGGCCGCGGCGGCGCCCTCAAGTCGTCCTGGTACGGCGACTGTCTGCCGTCCCGTGACTTCCCCATGCTCATCGATCTGCACCAGCAGGGCCGTATCGACCTCGCCGCCTTCGTCACCGAGACCATCGGACTCGGCGATGTGGAGAAGGCGTTCGCCCGGATGCACGAGGGCGATGTCCTGCGCTCGGTGGTGGTGTTCTGATGACCGCCCGTATCGACCATCTCGTCACCTCCGGCACCTTCTCGCTCGACGGCGGCACCTGGGACGTCGACAACAACGTCTGGATCGTCGGCGACGACTCCGAGGCGATCGTCATCGACGCCGCGCACGACGCCGCCGCCATCGAGGAGGCGCTCGGCGGCCGGACGCTGCGCGCCATCGTCTGCACCCACGCGCACAACGACCACATCGACGCGGCCCCGGCCCTCGCCGAGGCCACCGGCGCGCCCGTACTGCTGCACCCCGACGATCTGCCGCTGTGGAAGCAGACATACCCCGAGCGGCTCCCGGACGGCGAACTGACCGACGGCAGGACCCTCTCCGTCGCCGGTACCACCCTGACCGTGCTCCACACCCCCGGGCACGCGCCGGGCGCGGTCTGTCTGCACGCCCCCGAGCTGTCGACGGTCTTCACCGGCGACACCCTCTTCCAGGGCGGCCCCGGCGCCACCGGACGGTCCTTCTCGCACTTCCCGACGATCATCGACTCGATCCGCGACCGGCTGCTCGGTCTGCCGCCGGAGACCGTCGTACGGACCGGCCACGGCGACTCGACCACCATCGGCGCCGAGGCACCGGATCTGGCAGAGTGGATCCAGCGCGGTCACTGACCGGACGGCCGGTCGAGGCGGGTGAGCGGTACGAGCCGGAGACGGCTCTCGAAACGGTACGGCTCACCCGTCAGCGGATCGGTGAACTCCAGCACCTTCGCCAGCAGTTGGAGGGGCCGGGTGTAGTCCGTACGGTCGGGCGGAACCTCCTCAAGGACCACCGGGTAGACCGGGTCATGGAGCAGCGGCAGCCCCAGGCTGTTCATATGGACCCGTAGCTGATGGGTACGGCCGGTGGCGGGCGACAGCCGGTACCGGCCGAATCCGCCCAGGTGCTCAAGCAGTTCGATCCGGCTCTCGCTGTTCGGCTCGCCCGGCACCTCCCGCGCGGCCAGCGTCCCGCGCTCCTTCTTGATTCGGCTGCGCACGGTGACGGGCAGCGCCACCGCGGGGTCGTACGGGGCCACCGCCTCGTACTCCTTGCGCACCCGCCGGTCCCGGAACAGCGTCTGGTACGCGCCCCGGTCCCCGGCCCGTACGACAAAGAGCGCGAGCCCCGCCGTCAGCCGGTCGAGCCGGTGCGCGGGCTGGAGCTCGGGCAGTCCCAGCTCCCGCCGCAGTCTGGCCAGCGCGGTCTCGGTGACATGGCGTCCGCGTGGTGTGGTGGCCAGGAAGTGCGGCTTGTCCGCGACCACGATCCGCTCGTCCCGGTGCACGATCCCGATCTCGAACGGCACGCGCTCCTCGGGGGCGAAATCCCGGTGGAACCAGATATAACGCCCTGCCGTGTACGGCTCCGCACCCCTCACCGGACCGTCCACCCCGGCGAAACGCCCCGCGCGCAGTATCGCGTCGACACGCTCCGCCCCGATGGCGGCCCCGAACCGCGCGACCAGATGATCCCGTACGGTCTCCCACTCCCCGCCGGGATCCGGGGGCAGCCGCACCCGCACCGGGTCGATCCCGTCGCGCTGCGGCAGCGGCGAGGGCGGCGGGTGTCGATGTCTGCGTACCACGGTTCCCCGCGCCCCTTTCGGTGTGGCTTCCGCCCCACGGAGCGCCGGCGCCGCGAGTCTACCGAGGCCGGCGGGTCCTTCCCGGCCGCGAGGCGGAGCCCGGAGAGCGGCCGGGGGAGGGGTTGGGTGTGCCGCTCAGGGGTAACCCGTTCGGCCCTCGGGTGGATGGATTGGAGTGATATGGCATGGTTCCGCCACCGGTGACCCGCATGATGGTCCGGTGATCAGTGTCCTGTTCGCCCTCCTGACCGCGATCAGCAACGGCTCCGCCTCGGTGCTCCAGCGCCGGGCCGCCGCCACGGCGCCCGATGTCGAGTCCATGCGGCTCTCGCTGATCAGCCATCTCCTGCGGCAGAAGGTGTGGCTGGCGGGGATCGGTCTGGTGATCGTGGCGGCGGGGTGCCAGGCGGTGGCGCTCGCCACCGGGCCGATCGCCGTGGTGCAGCCGATCTTCGTGATCGAGCTGCCCGCCACCCTGCTGATCGCCGGACATGTCTTCCATCGCAAGCTGCCGCGCGGTGTCTGGTACGGCGTGGCCGCGGTGACCGGCGGGCTGGCGCTGGGCATGGCCTCCGCGGCCCCCGGCGGAGGCCATGACTCGGTGCGGGGCTACGCCTGGATCCCGGCGCTGATCGCCACCGGGGTCTTCGAGGCCGTACTGATCCTCTGCGCGCTGCGGCTGCGCGGCAATCCGCGTGCCGCCCTGCTCGGCCTCGCCGCGGCCTGCGGTTACGCGCTGACCGCCGCGCTGATGAAGGACGCCGTGGCCCGGCTCGACAACGGGGGCGGGGCCGCGGCGCTGTTCTCCTCCTGGCAGCTCTACGCCACCGCGGTGGCCGGGGTGGGCGCGCTGTTCCTGCTCCAGAACGCGCTCCAGGCGGGCTGGCTGGCCGCCTCCCAGCCGATGCTCACCCTCGGCGACGCGCTGATCAGCATCACCTACGGGGTGCTCCTGTTCGGCGAGACCCTGCGCACCGGCTGGTGGCTGGTGCCTCAGATCCTGGCCGTCGGGCTGATCGCGGTGGGCTGTGTGGATCTGGCCAAGTCCCCCCTCGCCGGCGGCGGCCCGCCCCCGCAGCCCCGTGTCCGCTGACACGGGAGCCACGGGGGCGCGGACCGGTGTCTCAGCCGAGATGGATCTCGGGCTGGTAGAGGTCGAACCAGTGGTACAGGTCCAGCACCCGTTCCAGACCGCGCCGGTCGCCGCTCGGCATCGTGACGTTCCGCCCGACGGCATCGGTCAGCCAGGCCCGGTCGATCAGGGTGAACACCGGGTGGTCGTGGTCGGCGAGCACCTCTTTCGCCTGCTGCTGGAGAGCGGCTCCGTACCCGGGGTCCTGGGTGGAGGGATAGGGACTCTTCAGCCGGCCCTGCACCGACGGCGGCACCACATGCGCGGTGGCGTGCCGCAGCAGGCTCTTCTCCCTGCCGTCGAAACTCTTCAGCGACCACGGGGTGTTGTACACGTACTCGACCAGCCGGTGGTCGCAGAACGGGACCCGGACCTCAAGTCCGACCGCCATCGACACCCGGTCCTTGCGGTCGAGCAGCATCCGTACGAACCGGGTCAGATGCAGATTGCCGATCGTACGCATCCGCCGCTCGTGGGCGCCGGCCCCCGGGAGGTGCTCGACCGCCGCCACCGCCGTCGCGTACTGGTCGGCGACATAGGTGTCGAGATCGAGGGTGCGGCGCAGATCCGGGTGGATCGCCGCGGCCCGGTCCTGGCTCATCGGGCTGCGGTAGGCGAGCCAGGGGAAGGTGGGCGCGTTGACCGCGACGGGGTCGTGGAACCAGCGGTAGCCGCCGAACACCTCGTCCGACGACTCGCCCGACAGGGCCACCGTCGACTCCGCCCGGATGGCCTTGAACAGCAGATACAGCGAGGTGTCCGTCTCGCCCAGACCGACCGGCATATCGCGTGCGGTGATCACCGCCCGGCGCAGCGCGGGGTCGGTCAGCTCGTGCGGGCTGAGCGTCACGAAGCGGTGTTCCGAGCCGACCAGCTCCACCACATCGCGGATGTACGGAGTGTCCGGGCTGTCCCAGTTCTCGTCGGCCCGGAAGGTCTCCTCCCTGTTGGCGAAGTCCACCGAGAACGTACGCAGCCGCTCGCCCTGTTCCGCCAGCCGGGCCGCGGCGAGCCCGGTGACCGCGCTGGAGTCCAGGCCGCCGGAGAGCAGTACGCACTGGGGCACATCGGCGACGAGCTGGCGGCGCACGATGTCGGTCATCAGCTCACCGACCCTGGCCACCGTCGTCTCCTGGTCGTCCGTGTGCTCCGTGGCGTCGAGTCTCCAGTAGACGCGGGTGCGGATGCCCCGGGCGTCGACGGTCACGACGGTGGCGGGCTCGACCTCGTACATGTCCTTCCACAGGGCCCAGCCCGGCGTCATGGTGAACGCGATCAGCTCGCGCAGACCGGCGGTGTCGACCGCCCTGCGCGCCGCCGGACTGGCCAGGATCGCCTTCGGCTCCGAGCCGAACAGGACGCCGTCGGGGGTCGGGTAGTAGTAGAGGGGCTTGACCCCCAGCCGGTCGCGGATCATGAGCAGCTTGTCCTCGCGCTCGTCCCAGATCGCGAAGGCGAACATGCCGTTGAGATGCTCGGCCAGGCCCTCGCCCCACTCCAGATAGCCGAGCAGGACCACCTCGGTGTCACTGGCGGTACGGAACCGGTGCCCCTTGCTCTCCAGCTCCGCCCGCAGCTCGGTGAAGTTGTAGACCTCGCCGGTGTAGACCAGGGCGACGGTGCCGCTGGGTGTCCGTACCTCCATCGGCTGCCTGCCGCCGGCGAGGTCGATGACCGCCAGACGCCGATGGCCCAGTCCCACATGCGGCCGGAGCCAGACGCCCGCGTCGTCCGGGCCCCGGCAGGCCATGGTGTCGGTCATCGCGGCCAGTACATCGCGGCGCTGTCTCAGATCGGAGTCGTAGGAGACCCAGCCGGCGATTCCACACATAAGCGGTCACTCCTGGTAGCAGTGCGACGGTGCTGATCCCGTCGGGGGGAGCCTCGCGAAGCAGGGAAGAAACAGGGGAGCGGAAATGCTTCCGAAAAGCGATGGCGGTACCTGGCCTGACTGCTTGAATTCTTTTATCACTGTGCGTCGAGGCCTGTCCAGGGTCGATCCGGTGAACGGCGCCGACGGCCGTACGCTGTCCAGCCGAGGAAAATCGCCAGTTGGACGGCCTGCTGGTCCGGTATTTTCCCTGGCAGACCTGAGCAGTGGCACACCGCCGTATTTCCGCGACCGCCCGTATCCCGTAGGGGCGGTCGCGGACCGCTGTCCCGGTACCGAAAGAACCGGTGCTCTGCCGGAATGCGCGATTCCATTGCCGAAATCTTTGCCGTTATGTCTCTTGCGGTCCGCCCAGGTATCCGTACGGGGATGGATTTCTGTCGAACCGGAGCGAAATTTCCACCGAACCGCAGACGTGGCACGGCCGCCCACCCTGTGTGCACGATGGCGTGCACCGTCTGCCACGTTTGTGACATTGACGTTCTCGACATTCAGTCCCTAGTGTTTGCGGCGGATCTTCATCGGAGGTTTATCTCATTTCCTTGCGATGGTTGGGGTGTAAATGGTGAAGAATTCAACGGCCGGTCCTCTCGGAAGAGAGAGCGGCCTTTCCTATGAACGCAGGGGCGCGATTCCGGGACGCCGGCGGAAGACGCTGGGACCGGTGGTCAAGGTGGTCATCGGGTCATTGGTGACCGCCGACACACCGCGAACCGCGGGGGAGAATCCGGAGCATGTCAGAATGCTGGCCGGTGCCCCGGGCGAATTCCCGCCGATCGTCGTGCACCGCGCGACCATGCGCGTGGTCGATGGTCTGCACCGGGTTCGCGCCGCCGAACTGCGCAAGCAGGAGTTCATCACTGCCCGGATGTTCGAGGGCGACGAGGCCGAGGCATTCGTGCTCGCGGTGCAGGCGAATCTGACGGGCGGGCTGCCGCTCTCCGTGGCCGACCGCAAGGCCGCCGCCGCGCGCATCATCGCCTCGCACCCCCAGTGGTCCGACCGATTAACTGCCTCCGTCACCGGACTCTCCGCCAAGACGGTCGCCGAGGTGCGTCGCCGGCACCCCGCCGAGACGACGCGCCGGCCGGACAGCAGGATCGGCAGGGACGGCCGGGTCCGGCCCACCGACGCCATGGAGAAACGCCGGCTCGCCTCCGAACTGATCCTGCGCAACCCCGAGTTGTCCCTCCGCCAGATCGCCAAGGCGGTGGGGATCTCACCGGAGACGGCACGGTCGGTCCGCGCCCGGCTGCTCCGTGAGGAGGGCCCGGTCGAACGGGAGCCCGACGAAGGGCGATGGACGGGCGAGGCGCCCTCGCTTCCGTCCTCGCTCCCGCTTCCGTCCCCGCTTCCGCCCTCGCTCCCGCTCCCGGCCTCCGGCGACGCGCGCGCCGGTTCCGGGCCTGGCCAGGAGTCCGCGGACCGCGCCACGGTGGTCCAGCGGCTCAGGACGGATCCCTCGCTCCGCTACAGCGAGAACGGGCGCACCCTGCTGCGGCTGATGGAGGCCCACGCCATGAGCAGCGAGAAGTGGGCGACCCTCGCGAACAGCGTCCCCGCCCACCGCCGGCGCGCCATCGCCAACGCGGCGATGGAGTACGCCAGAGGCTGGCGGGTGGTCGCCGAGCAACTGGCCCGTAAAGCCCCCCACTCGGCATAGGTCCTGTCCGGTCCCAGCGATTGCGCCCCGCGCCACGACGTTCGAGACGTTCTTCCCGGCCGGTACTCAAGCCTTCTTCAAGGAGAGAGCCACTCATGCCCGGCATTCCCCCCATAACGCCCTACACGTTACCCGGCGCCGCCGATCTCCCCGCCAACTCCGCCCGCTGGACCGCCGATCCCCGCCGTGCCGTACTGCTGGTCCACGACATGCAGCGGTACTTCCTGCGCCCGTTCCCCGAGAGCGTGCGGGACCCGCTCGTACGGAACGCCGCCGGACTCCTCGACCGGTGCCGTCAGCTGGGCGTACCCGTGGCGTACACGGCGCAGCCCGGAGGCATGACCGACGAACAGCGGGGTCTGCTCAAGGACTTCTGGGGCCCCGGGATGCGTACGGACCCGGCGGACCGGGAGGTGGTGGAGCCGCTGGCCCCCGGCCCGGACGACCGGCGGCTCACCAAATGGCGCTACAGCGCGTTCCACCGCTCCGATCTGCTCGACTGGATGCGGGCACAGGAGCGCGACCAGCTTCTCGTCTGCGGTGTGTACGGGCATGTGGGGGTGCTGGCGAGCGCGGTGGAGGCGTTCACCCATGACATCCAGCCGTTTCTGGTGGCCGACGCCATAGGGGACTTCTCGCGGCGCCACCATCGCATGGCGCTGGAGTACGCGGCGCAGCGCTGCGCCATGGTGCTCACCCACAGACAGGTTCTGTCATGACCGGGGATCACCTGCTGGCCCGGGTGCTGGCCGACCGGCCGCCGCCCTTCGCGCTGCTGCACCGCCCGGAGACGACCGGCCGGGGCCGGCTGGACGTACTGCTCGGCGAACTGTCGGAGCCGGCCACCCTCGCCCAGATCCCCGTACCCGCGGACTCCCGCGGACAGGGCCAGGACGTTCTGGTGATCATCCCCTACCGCCAGATCGCCGAACGCGGTTTCGCCTGTGTCGACGACGGGGCACCACTGCTGGCGCTGCGGGTGACGGAACAGGCCGTGCTGCCGCTGCCCGAGGTGCTGAGCCGTATCCCCGATGTCCCGATCACCCTCGCGAACAGCGGATTCGACATCGCGGACGAGGAGTACGCGGAGATCGTCCGCAGGGTCGTCGCGGACGAGATCGGCACCGGCGAGGGCGCGAACTTCGTCGTCAAGCGCTCGTTCGTCGCGGACATCGAGGGGTACGACCCGGCCCACGCGCTCGCGTTCTTCCGGCGGTTGTGCGCCCGCGAGTCGGGCGCGTACTGGACGTTCATCGTGCACACCGGGGCCCGTACCTTCGTCGGCGCCACCCCGGAGCGGCATATCAGCCTGCGCGCGGGCACGGCCGTGATGAACCCCGTCAGCGGCACCTACCGCTACCCCGAGGGCGGCCCGGTGCTCTCCGACGTACTGGAGTTCCTCTCCGACGAGAAGGAGAGCGACGAGCTGTACATGGTGCTGGACGAGGAGCTGAAGATGATGGCCCGCGTCTGCGACTCCGGCGGGCGGGTCGTGGGTCCGCGGCTGAAGGAGATGGCACGGCTCGCGCACACCGAGTACCTCATCGAGGGCCGTTCCCACCGGGAACCGCAGGAGATCCTGCGCGAGACGCTCTTCGCGCCGACGGTGACCGGGAGCCCGCTGGAGAGCGCCTGCCGGGTCATCAGCCGGTACGAGCCGCAGGGGCGCGGATACTACAGCGGTGTCATGGCCCTGATCGGCCGGGAGGACGGCGCGCGGTCCCTGGACTCCGCCATTCTGATCCGTACCGCGGACATCGACCGCGCGGGCCGGGTGGACATCGGCGTGGGCGCCACACTCGTACGCCACTCCGACCCCGTCTCCGAGGCCGCCGAGACCAGGGCGAAGGCGGCCGGACTGCTCTCCGCACTGGAAGGCGACCGGCAGGGGCGCCTCGGTGACCATCCCGCCGTGCGGTCGGCGCTGGCCAGTCGCAACGAGGACCTCGCCCGGTTCTGGCTCGCCGACGGCCCCGCCGGCCGGGCGGGCCCGGCGGCCCGGGAGCGGCCCTCACCGGCCCTGGCCGGCCGTCGCGTACTGGTCGTCGACGCCGAGGACACCTTCACCGCGATGATCGGGCATCAGCTCCGCTCCCTGGGAACGCGGGTGACGGTACGCCGGTTCGACGAGGAGTACTCCCTCGACGAGTACGAGCTGGTCGTCATGGGTCCGGGACCGGGCGATCCCAACGACGGCGGCGATCCCAGGATCGCCCATCTGCACACGGCGATCGGCACCCTGCTGGAACGGCGCCTTCCGTTCCTCGCGGTCTGTCTGAGCCACCAGGTGCTCAGCCGGCGCCTCGGTCTGGACGTGACGCGCTGCGACGACTGCCGCCAGGGCACCCGCCGTGAGATCGATCTGTTCGGCACGCGCGTACTCGCCGGGTTCTACAACACCTTCGCCGCCCGCTGCGACACGGACGAGATCGATGTCCCCGGTATCGGCCGGGTCGAGGTCGGCCGGGACGCCGGGAACGGTGAGGTGCACGCGCTGCGCGGACCCCGTTTCACCTCGATGCAGTTCCACGCCGAATCGGTGCTCACCCGGGACGGGCGGCGAATCTGGGCCACTCATATGGAAGAGGTGCTCCGCGCGTGAACGTCACCATCGCCTGGTGGGATCTGACCGGGTCCGAGCAGACCATCGACTCGCTGCGGGAGTATCTGCGGGGCGGTGACGGAGTGCCGCAGTGGACCTCGGTCAAGGGCCTGCGGCTGAAGTTCTGGATCTCCGACCGCCCGGGGAACCGCTGGGGAGCGGTGATGCTCTGGGAATCGGCGGAAGCCGGCGAGCAGCAGTCGCTGCCGCCGCACCGCGCCGCCCGTCTGATCGGCTATCCGCCCACCGAGCGGGTGCGGTTCGAGGTCGAGGCCACGGTCGAGGGCGCGTACGACAGAGCGGCGCTGTCCGGCCTCGGACTGGTCTACGAGACGTGATCCGCGAGGTCCGGTCCGCGGCGCCCGACTCCGCCGCGGACCACGACGGTCCTCACACCTGGAAGGTCCCCCGGGCCACGATCACCGCGGAGCCCGCCACCTCCACCATCTCCACCCGCTCACCGGCGCCGTCGGCGATGGCGAGCATCGTGGAGGGGCGGCCCATCTCGACGCCCTGGCAGATCTCGATCCGGCGCCCGAACGGGATCAGCCCGTGGCGTGCCAGATGTATCGCGAGCGGTCCGGCGGCCGATCCCGTCGCCGCGTCCTCGGCGACACCGTAGGCGGGCGAGAACATCCGCGTCCGCCAACTGCTCCCGGATCCCGCGAAGCAGTTGGCCGCCATGTCGTGATGCCTGGCCAGCGCCCGCAGATCGGGCCGCACCTCGGACAGTGCCTCCACACTGTGGAGTCCGACGAACACATGGCGCGGCCCGTTGCGGTAGACCTCCACCGGCAGGACGGAGGACTTCACACCGAGCGCGTCGAGCAGCTCGTCGACCTCCGCGTAGGGCTCCCAGGTCGGGATCGGCTGCCGCATGCACGCCGAGCGGATCCCGCCGTCCGGGCCCCGGTCGAACACGAACGGAACGGTACTCACGGCGGTTTCCATCAGCAGCCGGTCCTGCCGGGTGGTCGCGCCCAGCACGATCGCGGTGCCCAGTGCCGGATGGCCGGCGAACGGCAGCTCGTTCACCGGGGTGAAGATACGGACCCGTACGTCCCCGCCGTCCTGGGGCGGAAGGACGAATGTCGTCTCCGAGAGATTCAGTTCCCGGGCCAGTCGCTGCATCTGCGCGGTGGACAGGTCGGCGGCGTCGAGGAAGACGGCCAGCGGATTTCCGGAGAGAGGTTCGTCGGTGAAGACATCGGCCACTACATAATCATGCATTCCCGCAAAATACTGGGCTGAAGAGGGAGCCCGCAAGAATTCGCCGTCCGTCCAAGTGCGGGACGGCAAAAGATGTGGATACGTGATACGGGTGTCCAACGGGAGGAAATCGCCGGTTGGACACCCGATGGCCCGGATAAGGTGCTCGGAAGTCGCCAGTGAATTCCTGGCGCCACCCGCCATCGTCCCCCTGTGAGGTCCGGCAATGACTGAAGCCACCGTCGGCAAACCGGCGTCCGACGACGAAGCGGAACTGCGGCGCCGTAACCGGGCCGTGGTCGAGGACTATATGAGCAGGAAGGGCGAGGGGCGGCTGAGCCGCTATCTCCTGTTCACCGAGGAAGGCAGTGGCGGCCTGTACACCGCCGACACCGAGGAGCCGATCGTCTCGCGCGGTCTCGACAAGCTGAAGGCGCACGGCGCGTGGTCGCTGGAATGCTTCCCCGACTGGGTCTGGTACAACGTCGAGATCTTCGAGACACAGGATCCCAACCGGTTCTGGGTCGAGTGCGACGGTGAGGGCGCGATTCTCTTCCCCGGATATCCGCCGGGCCACTACAAGAACCACTTCATCCATTCGTTCCTGCTCGACGACGGCAAGATCGTGCAGAACCGGGAATTCATGAACCCGTACAACCAGCTCCGTGCGCTGGGCATAGAGATTCCGGTGATCCGGCGGGGCGAGATTCCCACCTGAGGCCCGGGGCCCGGTGAAGACACGACGGCCCGGTGAAGAACACGACGGCCCGGTGAAAACACGACGGAGTGACCCCCCGACATCCTGGAGAGTTCGCAGTGAAAGCCGATCTGAAGGCGGCCCAAGAAGTAGTCGAGCTGATCACCGGGGGCTGGCGGGCACAGGCCGTCCACACCGCCGCGAAGCTCGGTCTGCCCGATCACATCGAAGCCGGCCGCACCACCAGCGGTGAACTCGCCGAGGCCACCGGCGCCGAGGAGGAGGGCATCCGCCGGATGATGCGTCTCCTGGTGGCGATGGGCGTGTTCGAAGGGGATCACGAGTCCGGCTACCGGAACACACCGGTGGCCGAGGCGCTCCTGGACCGGCCGGGGACCCTGCGCGACATGTGTCTCCTCTACGGCGAGGAGTTCTACACCGCCTGGGGCAACGCGGTGGAGTGCTTCACCACCCTGACCGCGGGCTTCGAACTCGCCTACGGACAGCCCCTCTACTCGTATCTCGACGGCCACGCCGACCTGGCCGTCCGGTTCCAGCGGACCATGAAGGCCGGCAATCTCTTCTTCGACTACGTGCCGGAGATCTTCGACTTCTCCGGCGGCAAGACCGTCGTCGACTGCGGTGGCGGCAACGGCCACCTTCTCTCCGTCATTCTTGAGGCCGCCCCCGATGCCCGCGGCGCGCTCATCGACCGTGACCATGTGATACCCATCGCCCGCGACTATCTCTCCGGCACCGTCGGTCTCGACCGGGTCGAGCTCCACGCGGGGGACATGTTCAAGGCCGTGCCGCCGGACGGCGACGTCTATCTCTTCTGCCGGGTGCTCGCGGGCTGGTCCGACGACGCCGTCGTGGCGGCCTTCCAGCACTGCCGGCTCGCCATGGCGGGCCCCGGGTCCCGGCTGCTCGTACTCGACCGCACCGTGACCGACAAGGACTCCACGGTGCTGCCCGCGCTGTGGGATCTCCATCTGCTGATGACCAACGGCGGCCGGCACCGCTCCGTCGACCAGTTCCGGACACTTCTCGACCGGGCCGGCTTCGACGTCGAGCGCATCGCGGAACTCCCCATGGAGACCACGGCCCTCATAGCGGCCCCCCGTACCTGAGCGTCCGATCCGCCCCACCGGAACGAGTGCCGGCCGTGCCACACGGCCGGCACTCGTGCGTTCCGGGCCCTGACGGCGGATCAGGAAGCCTCTTTGCCGTACTCCAGCCGGTGGTCGTACTCGGTGCGGGCGACCGCGATCTCGTGCTGGTGCTCCTCCGTCCATGTCACCAGGGCCTGGATCGTGGCATGGAGCGTCGCCCCGAGAGGGGTCAGTTCATAGTCGACGCGCGGCGGAACGACAGGGTGGACGGTCCGCCGGACGAGCCCGTCACGTTCGAGCTGACGCAGGGTCACCGTCAGCATGCGCTGACTGATGCCCTCGATCCTGTTGCGCAGTTCCGTGAAGCGCAGGGTCCGGCGTTCCAGGAGCGCTATGACCAGCAGCGACCACTTGTCCGCGACGCGGTCGAGGATCTGCCGTACCTCGCAGCCTTCGCGCGTGTCCCACTGGAGGATGCCGTAGTCCCCGTCGGTATCCGCGCAGTGCGTCGGTGACTTCGAAGTGCCTTCTTCCATGGCCCGTCAGCCTGCCCGAGGATTCAGACGGTTACAAGTGGGAACCGGCAGGCTTCCGCGTAACCGCCGACGCGCCGCGTGCGCGGACGGATCTCTTCCACCTTTCCCATGCGTACGAGGAGACATCTGTGTCCACCCTGCGATCCCCGTCGGGCAGCGGTACCGACCGTATGACCGGGCGCGCCTGGGGCGTGCTGTTCGTGCTGTGCGGCGCGATCTTCCTGGAGGGCATCGACGTGGCGATGCTCAATGTGGCGCTCCCGTCGATCCGCGAGGACCTGGACATGTCCACGGGCACACTCCAGTGGGTCATGAGCGCGTATGTGCTCGGCTACGGCGGCTTCATGCTGCTCGGCGGCCGGGCCGCCGATCTGTTCGGACGCCGCCGGATGTTTCTGTGCTGGCTGGTCGTCTTCCTGCTCTTCTCCGGACTGGGCGGTTTCGCCACCGAGGGGTGGATGCTTGTCCTCGCCCGGTTCGTGACCGGCGTCGCGGCGGCCTTCATGACCCCGGCCGGTCTGTCGATCATCACCACGAGCTTCGAGGAGGGGCCGAGGCGCAACAAGGCCCTGCTCGTCTACTCCGGCACCGCCGCCGGCGGCTTCTCCGTCGGTCTGGTCGTCGGCGGCCTCCTGGCCGCGGTCGACTGGCGCTGGGTGTTCTTCGCCCCCGTGATCCTTTCCCTGCTCATCCTGGTCACCGCGCTCGCCCTGATCCCCAGGCCGGCCCGCCCCGACCGCGACGGGCGGTCCGTCGACGCGGGCGGCGCGATCACCGTGACGGGCGCCATCCTGCTGCTGGTGTTCGCGGTGGAGCGCGCCACGCACACGGCGCCGATCTGGACGGCCGGCACGGTCGCGGCCAGTCTGCTGCTGTTCACCGCGTTCACCGCCATCGAGCGTTCGTCGGCCTCGCCGCTGGTGCGTCCGGGCATCTTCCGCAACGCCGCGCTCGTCCGCTCCAATATCGCCGGACTGCTCTTCGCCGCCGGGTTCTTCGGCTTCCAGTTCATCGTCGTCCTGTATCTCCAGGAGCTACGTGACTGGTCGACGCTCCAGACCAGTTTCGCGATGATCGTGATCGGCGTCGACGCCGTTCTCTCACCGACGCTCACCCCCAGGCTGGTCGAGAGGTTCGGCAACGCCCGGGTCATCTTCGGCGGACTGGTCCTGGCCTCGCTGTCGTACGCACTCTTCCTGCCGGTCCGGGCGGACTGGACGTACGCGGCCATGTTCCCGAGCCTGATCGTCCTGGGACTGGCCTTCTCCCTCGCGTACGGTCCGCTGACCATCGTCGCCACCGAGGGCATCGCGGAGGAGGAACAGGGCGTCGCCGGCGGTCTGCTCTACACCTCCTTCCAGTTCGGAGCGGCGCTGGGGCTCTCCTCCGTGGCAGCGGTCAATATCGCGGCGACGGACGGCTCGTCCCCGGCGGCGCGGCTCGACGGGTATCAGGCCGCCCTGGTCGTCCCCCTGGTCGCGGCCGTGATCGCCACACTGATCAGCGCGTTCGGTCTGCGCACCCGCGCGGGCGCCGCCGAGGCCGCCCCCGAGGCCGCCCCTGAGGAGCCCGCCTCCGTCCCGTAGAGACGATCAGCTCCCGGGCAGCGAGTAGTGCAGTGAGATGTTGAGCGTGGTGGCGAAGGTGAGATACATCAGCCACAGCCCGGTGAGGACATGGAAGAACCCGAGCGCCCGCTCACCCGGATTGATCACCGCCGGCGCCTTCTCGTTGGAGGTTCCAGCGGGCCGCGTCCGTGCCCCGATCCGGAAGCTGGCGAAGAACTCGCCGACATAGACCCCGGTCAGTCCGGCGAACAGCACCCCCAGGGGCCAGGAGTCGGCCGAGAAGAAGACCACCATGCCCAGCACCGAGATGATGATGAAGGCGATCGACATGAATCCGTTCGGACGGACGTCATTTCCCTGATAGCGGTTCCAGCCCATCGCGAACCAGTGGATGCCGTACGCCGAGAAGGCCAGCGCCGCCGTATAGAGGGCCGGTTCCTTCAGAGTCTCGAACCAGGCGAGGGCGACGAACAGATAGACGCCCGTGATGAACTGACAGAAACCCGGCAGCCAGATTCCCCAGACCCCGCTCGCCCGGTCGACCGAGGTGTTCCGCTCCGGGAACCGGAAGAGTTCCTGCGGTCCGTAGATGAGATAGCCGGTACCGAGGCCGAAGAATCCCAGCACGACGGGCGCGAACGTGGTCGTGGCGAACGAGACGCTCATCGGCGCTCCACTCCGGAGGGGAGTCAGGTCAATTCGATGATGCTGTGCACCCGTCAGCCCCGCAAATGGAGCGGGAGCCGCCCGGTGGAACACGGACCGCCCCGGAACACCGGGCCCCGGGGCGGTCCGTACGGTCAGCTCACCACCCGCCGCGAACAGGGTTCGAGGCGGACGACGACCCCCTTCGACGTCGGGGTGTTGCTGACCTCCGCGACGCTGTCCAGGGGTACCAGCACATTGGCCTCCGGGTAGTACGCGGCGGCGCACCCCCGTGCCGTCGGATACGAGACGAGCCGGAAATCGTCGGCACGCCGCTCGACGCCGTCGTGCCACACCCCGACGAGATCGACCCGGTCGCCGTCGTCGAGACCGAGTTCCCTGAGGTCGGCCGGGTTCACGAGCACGACCCTTCTGGACCCGTGGATTCCGCGGTAGCGGTCGTCCAGCGTGTACGGGATGGTGTTCCACTGGTCGTGCGAGCGCAATGTCTGAAGGAGCAGATGCCCTTCCGGAACCGGCAGCATCCGCAACTCGTTCGTGGTGAAGAGCGCCTTGCCGCTCGGGGTGGGGAACACGCCCTCGTTCACCGGGTTGGGCAGGACGAATCCTCCCGGCTTGACCACGCGCTCGTTGAAATTGTCGAACCCCGGCACGACACGGGCGATCCGCTGCCGGATCTGGTTGTAGTCCGCCTCGAAGTCGTCCCAGGGCACATCCGCCTTCCTGTCGCCCGCTTTCCTCTCACCGAGGGTGCGGCGGGCGAGTCTGCTGAGAATGGCCACCTCGCTGAGCAGCTTCTTGGAGGCCGGTTCGAGACGCCCGTACGAGGCGTGCACCTGGCTCATCGAATCCTCGACGGTGACGAACTGCTCACCACCGGCCTGTCTGTCCTTCTCACTGCGGCCCAGCGTCGGCAGAATGAGCGCGATCTCACCGCAGACCGTGTGCGAGCGGTTCAGCTTGGTCGAGATATGCGCCGTGAGACGGCACTTGCGCATGGCCTTCTCGGTCGTCCGGCTGTCGGGTGTCGCCCGTACGAAATTGCCGGCCAGGGCCAGAAAGATCTTCGCGCGGCCGTCGAGCATGGCCCGGATGGAATCCACCGTGTCCCAGCCGTGCTCGGCCGGAGGGGTGAACGAGAATTCGCGCCCCAGGGCGTCCATGAACGCCGGCGGCATCTTCTCCCAGATTCCCATGGTGCGATCGCCCTGCACATTGCTGTGGCCGCGCACCGGGCAGGCACCCGCCCGAGGTGTTCCGATATTGCCGCGCAGCATCAGGAAATTGACGATCTCCCGGATCGTGGGCACCCCGTACTTCTGCTGTGTCAGACCCATCGCCCAGCAGACGATGATCCGTTCACTGCGGAGCACCAGGTCGCGTACCTTCTCGATCTCCGCGCGCGTGAGTCCGCTGGCCGTTCGCACATCGTCCCAGGACAGCCGTCGGAGATGCCCGGCGAATTCGGTGAAGCCACTGGTGTGGTCCTCGATGAACCGATGGTCGAGCACCGTGCCGGGACGGGCGTCCTCGGCCTCCAGCAGCAGCAGATTCAGCGCCTGGAAGAAGGCGAGATCGCCGCCGACCCGGATATGCAGGAACTGATCGGCGATCCGGGTGCCCCGGCCGATCACACCGCGGACCTCCTGCGGATGCTTGAACCGGATGAGTCCCGCCTCCGGCAGTGGATTCACGGCGACGATATGTCCGCCGTTGAGCTTGGTCCGCTCCAGCGCGGTGAGCATCCGCGGATGATTGCTGCCCGGATTCTGGCCCACCAGAAAGACCAGATCGGAGTGGTGGATGTCCCGCAGGCTCACATCCCCCTTGCCGACGCCCAGCGTCTCGTGCAGCGCGGCACCGCTCGACTCGTGGCACATGTTGGAACAGTCCGGCAGATTGTTGGTGCCGAAGGCGCGCGCGAAGAGCTGAAACACGAACGCGGCCTCGTTGCCGGCCCGTCCCGAGGTGTAGAAGACGGCTTCGTCGGGGGAGTCCAGCCGTCGTAGCTCCTCGGCCAGCAGACCCAGCGCCTCGCTCCAGTTGACGGGCTCGTAGTGGTCCGAACCGGCCCGCTTCACCAGGGGTTCGGTGAGCCGCCCCTGCTGGTTGAGCCATCGGTCCGACTTCCCGGCCAGCTCACCGACCGAATACCGCGCGAAGAACGAAGCGGTGAGCCGCCGTGACGTGGCTTCGTCATTGACGTGTTTGGCGCCGTTCTCGCAGTACTCGTTCCGGTGGCGATGCCCGGGTACGGGGTCCGGCCACGCGCAGCCCGGACAGTCGAACCCCTTGGTCTGGTTCATGTTGAGCAGCGTCAGGCCCGTGCGCCGGACCGTGGTCTCCTCCAGTGAGTACTCCATCGCGTGCACCACCGCGGGCACACCCGTGGCCCAGGTCTTGGGCGGAGTGATACGCGGGTCGTCACCGCTCGGGTCGGCGACCGGTGGTTTTCTCTGCACAAGCGTCAGCCTTTCGCTCGGCACCGCACCCGTCGGGGCCGTGCCACGGGCGGGTAGGTGCCACAGGCGGTCACGTGCCAGGGGCAGTCACGTGCCACGGCTCGGGCGGTACGGCGCGGCCACACTCAGCCCGTGGGCCAGGTCGGAACCCGTGGGCCGCCCAGAGCGGGGTCCGGCCGTACCCGGCCGTCCCGGATCTCACCCCGCCAGCTGCCGGTCTCCCGCCCGTGTCCCTCGATGAATTCCTTGAAGGCCTCCATGCCCCGGTGAACCCGGTGCTCTACGAGGTTCAGCGCGCTCCCGGTCCTTCCGAACATCCCGCTCGGCGCGAGGTCCAGCCGCAGGCTCACCCGTGTGCGCCCGGAGCCGAGGGGTTCGAACGCGATGGTGCCCTTGTGCCGGGGCTCGGTCAGCATCAGCCAGGTCAGACACTCGTCGAGCCGCTGTTCCACGATCTCCGCGTCGAACTCGCGGGTGACCGCGCCGACCCGGGCGATCCAGTGCGTCAGGGTGCGCTGGGGCTGGTCGATGCTCTCCACCCCCTCCAGGAAGCGGGGGAAGCTTTCGAGCTGCGTCCATTGGTTGTAGGCGGTCCGGATGGGAACGTCGACGTCCACCGACTTCTCGATGACGGGCATACGGTCCATTAGATACTCGGACAAATCGCCATGCATGTCGGCGCGCGTGCCACGGAGACCGGTCGGCACGGAGACCGGTTCGCGCGGAGGACGGGCGGACGCGCCCGGCAGGATCAGAGCCAGCCGTTGCGGCGGAAGCTGCGGTGGATCACGAGACAGGCGACGGCGATGACCCCCAGGGCCAGGGGATAGCCATAGGTCCAGCGCAGCTCCGGCATATGGTCGAAGTTCATGCCGTACACCGCGCAGACCATCGTCGGTACGGCGATCACCGCCGCCCATGCCGTGATCTTGCGCATGTCCTCGTTCTGGGCGACGGTCACCTGGGCGAGATGGGCCTGGAGGATCGAGTCGAGCAGGGCGTCGAACGAGGTGATCTGCTCGGTGACCCGGGCCAGATGGTCGGCGACGTCACGGAAGTACGGCTGGATGTCCGGGCCGACCGGCGGCAGCGGCTTGGTGGCCAGCGCGTGGAGCGGCCGGTCCAGCGGTGCCACCGCCCTCTTGAGCTCCAGCAGTTCACGCTTGAGCTGATAGATACGGCCCGCGTCGCTGCGACTGGCGTGCTCGCTGAAGACCTCGGCCTCGGCGTTGTCGATGTCGGTCTGCACGGAGTCCGCCACGGCGAGATAGTCGTCGACGACCTGGTCGGCTATGGCGTGCAGTACGGCGGCGGGGCCCTTGGCCAGCTGCTGGGGGACGGCCTCCAGGGCTTCCCGGAGAGGGCCGAGCGAACCGTGCCCGCCGTGTCTGATCGTGATCACGAAGTCGGTACCGGTGAAGATCATGAGTTCCCCGGTGTCCACCACCTCGCTGGTGGCGGTGAGTTCCTTGTGCTCGACGTAGTGGCAGGTCTTGAAGACGGCGAACAGCGTCTCGTCGTACCGCTCCACCTTGGGGCGCTGATGGGCGAGCACCGCGTCCTCGACCGCCAGCGGATGCAGATCGAACAGCTCGGCGATCCAGGCGAACTCCGTGCCGGAGGGCTCGAAGAGTCCGATCCAGACGAAGCCCTTGCCGGACTTGCGTACCTGCCGCAGGGCCTCGTCCGCCGAGCCGGCGTCGGGCTGCCGCGCGCCCTCCTCGTAGATCACGCAGTTGACCACCGTGCTGCCCAGCGGGGAGCGGGCCGGGTGGCTCAGATCCACTTTCCGGCGGTAGGCGCGGCTCACCGCACGGTGGAGATTGCGGATGATCGGCACGGCGGGGCTCCTTCGGACAACAGGCCACCAGTGTGCCACCGGCCGTTGTGGAACCACTCCGCCGGACAGGACCTGGCCGCCCGGTTCCCGACACTCGCGGGATACGGGCGGTCCCGTTCCGCGCGAGTGTCCGGACCGGGCGGTCCGCGTTCGTCCGAAGGGCGCCGGTTCATATGGGCCGGTTCACGCGAACCGGCCCATACGAGTCAGCTCACGCGCGTCAGCTCACATTGAGGGCGGTGTCGTCGATGACGAAGGAGGTCTGGAGCTTGGTGCCCTCGACACCGGTGAACTTGACCGTCACGGACTGACCGGCATAGGCGCTCAGATCGAAGCTGCGCCGGGTGTAGCCGGAGGCGGCGTTGAGGTTGGAGTAGGTGGCCAGGGTGGCGAGAACCGTGCCCGAGCTGTTCACCACCTGCGCCTTGAGGGTGTCGTAGGCGGTGGTGCCGGTCTCCGCGGTGTCGATGTGCAGATAGAAGCTGAAGGTCGCGGCGCAGCCGGACGGGGCGGAGACGGACTGGGAGACGGTGTCCGTGCGGGCCGAACCGCGACCGCCGAGCCAGGCCTTGTACGAGCCGGTGCGGGCGGGCTGCGAGCTGCTGTTGGTGATCACACCGCTGGTGGCCGACCACGAGGCGGTGCCGGACTCGAAGCCGGGGTTGGCCAGCAGCTGGGCGGCGGTGCAGGTGCCGCCGTCACCGCCGTCGCCCCCGTCGTCCCCGCCGCCGGTGGTCCCGGAGGCGAGCCACTCGGTGGCGTTGAGCGCGAGCGCGGGATTGGTGGCGCCGGAGTCCCGCCAGCCGTCGTACAGCGTGTTGCCCGACTGGCCGGTGCCGTCGTCGATGGGGGAGCTGTCGCCCCAGAACGCGACCCGGCCGCTGCCGAAGGTGCTGGTGGCGAAGAACGCGCCGGTGTTGCCCGAGTAGCCGGTCCGGTAGACGAGGCCCTTGACGTTGGGGTTGTCGGCGGGCCTGAGGGTGGCGGTGGTGCCGCTGGCGATCAGGCTCTTGGTGACCGTACCGAAGGAACCGTGCAGGACCGGGTTGGTCCTGTCGTTGATCGCGGTGGGGTAGTCGGAGCCGACGGTGAGGGTGTCGACGGAGAAGCCGAAGGGGTTGGTGCTGTCGACGCTGTTGTTGCTCATCAGGTCGTTGATGATCTCGACGGCGTCCTCACCGTCGTTGTTGCGGTCCGCGCCGGTGTGGTCGGCGATCAGGAAGAGACCGCCGCCGGCCTGTACGAACTTCATCACCGCGGTCTTCTCGGCCGAGGTCAGCAGAACGTTCGGCTCCGGCAGGACGAAGCTGTCGAAGTTCTTCAGGTCGGTGGCGCTCGTTGTGCCGTAGGTGATCGAGCCGCTGGACGGCAGCGTCTTGAGGCTGTAGTCGCCGGTCCGCTGGAGCGCCACGCCCCAGGAGGAGAGGGCGCCGGTCCAGGAGGTGTCGGAGGAGGGAGAGGGGTTCTGTCCCAGCGGATCGGGCTGGCTGGTGCTGATGATCCAGTCGGCGTTGCCGGCCGTCTCGGCATGGGCGTTGTCGAACAGCACACGATGGGTGGCCGCCGCGGCGGCGGCCGGCGCCGCCTGGGCGCCCTGGGGCGCGGGGACGGCCTGCGCGGCCTGGGCGGCGGTACCGCCGGCGAGGGCACCGAGAACGACTGTGACGCCGATGAGTCTGCGACGACGGGAAATCCCTGATCCGAGCATCCGTCAAACCTCCGTGTACGAGGGGGGTGGGCGTGCGGGGAAACTCTGCGCGCGTAGACCATCGGACGAACCGCCGCTGGGTGACGAGCCCTTGAACGGTACATGGCAAAAATCCCCCCGGACAATGGGTCCCCGGGGGCACGCCGGTCTCCGCCCGCTTCGGGGACGGCCCGAACAGCCCGGACGGTACGGGCGGCCCGAACGGTACGAGCGGCCCCGACGGCCCCGACGACCCGGACGGTAAGGGCGGCCCGAGAACCGTTCGGGCCGCCCCGACGCGAAAAGCGCCCTCAGTTCGTCCTCTGCACCGCGCAGACCTTGCCCGCGCCGTTGAAGACCGGCCAGGAGAGCGTCTGCCTGTCGTTCCGCTGAGGGCAGCCGCCCCCACGCAGCACCGCCGTGATCGTCATGATCGCGTTCAGGCCGCTCGGCACCTGCGTCCGGTCACAGCCCCAGACGCTGAACAGCCGCCCTTCACCGCGGAGGGACCCGTCGGCCTGCTTGCTCAGTGTCGCGGGGAAGCACTGCCCCGCGGCGAACACGCGGTCGAGGCACAGCGCGATGGAAGATCCGTCGTCGTTGACATGACCCCAGCCCCGTCGGCCCGCGCCCTGCGGGCAGTTCGAGGCGGACGTCGTCACCATGGTCACCTTCGAGAAGGCGAAGGTCGCACCGCAGTCGACCGCGAAAGGCCAGTCGTGGTTCAGCTTGCCCCAGCCGTCGTCGTACACGTTGAGGCAGGTGCCGACGCGGGCGGACGCGAACGCCACGTCGACCGGGTCCGGCGGGTCGGGGGTCGGAGAGGGGCTGGGACTGGGGCTGGCACTGGGAGTGGGGGTGGGGCTGGGAGAGGGTTCCGGGTCCTCCGACTCCTTGTCGTCCTCGTCGGCGGGCGGCGGCTCCCGGTACGGCGCGGGGTCCGTGGAGGGCCCGCCGGAGGGACCCGAACCGATCCCGGTGTCCGCGCGGTTCTGTTCGCCGGTCGACGCCGTCTCCTGCCACGGCTGCCACATGCCGACGAGAATCACGAGGCCCACGAGCGCGGCGAGCGCCGCCGACGAGGCACTCACGAAGTAGGTGGTGTTCATGTCACGGCCGGCCACCCTGATCCGGGACTGGCCGTCCCCTCGTACATCGATTCGTGTCCCGCTGTCGCCATTGCCGCCGGCGTCGCGGTCCGAACCGTCCGGGGTCCTTCCGGAGTAGCTCAAACGATCACCCCTTGGTGATGTTGATGTCCCGCCCGGACATGGTGATGTGGGAGCTCCCCGACGCGTTCGCGGTCAGAGTGACGGCACCGGCCCGAGGTCCCTCCTCGCGGACGGCGGGCCACGACTCGTCGATCAGCCGCTGGAGTTCGGGCACCATCTCCGGATTGGCGACCAGCAGCCGCCGCAGCCGCGCCTGCCATTCTCCGACGAGTTCCAGCTCGGCCCGCTCGTCCCCGTTCCGCCGTGCCACGAGCACCTCGTCGCGTGTCTCGCCCAGCTCGGCCACCACCGTGTCCGCCCGCTCGGGGTGCACCCGGCGCCACAGCTCGCCGATCGCCTGCCGCGCTCCCTCCCACCCGGCCGTCGCCACTCCGCTGACCACCGCCGACGCGGCCAGACCCGCCAGTTCCGCCAGTTCCAATTCCATTGGCGCACCCCTGCGTTCGCTCGATTTCCTGGGTCAACGTGTATATCGCCCGAAGGGGAGAGGCGTCCCTCGATTTGAGGAGCCCCAGAGCAAGAGACGCCCGCTCCGGTCACGGATTGATGCCGTCGAACTGCAGCACCCTGTACGGCTGCCCCAGGGTGCCGTTCCACTGCGACACGAGCAGGGTCAGCGAGGTCGCGCTCGCGCTGCCGGGGTGGATGTAGCCGCCGTAGAGGTTGGGCACCGTCAAGGCGGTGATCTGCGGGACCGGGATGCTCCACGGGGCGTCGGGGCGGGGAGCGGTACGGGTGCAGATCGCGCCCATGTCGACGTCGAAGTAGCTCATGCAGTAGGTGCCGCCGATCCGCTTCACGGAGAATTCGCCGGTGTTGTGGCCGGTCAGGATGACCGACGGCGGCGCCGCGGTGGTCCACTGCCAGGAACCGCCGAGATGGGCCCAGTTCTGCTGAGCGCCGAAGTCGCCGGCGCGGAAGTCGTCCGGCCGGATCCGGAACAGCTGGATGGCTCCCCCGTCGGCGGTGTTCCTGTGGGTGCCGTTCCAGCGCTTGGAGAAGATGTAGAGCCAGCCGTCGGGGTCGATGCCCGCGAACGACCACATGCCGTACAGGGACTGGTTCGTACCCTGGGTGTCGCCGGCCCAGTGGTAGTCGTAGTCGTTCCAGGTCACCCCGTAGTCGTCGGAGTAGGCGACACCGGACATCAGCGAACCGTCATAGCCGGCCGGCGGGCCCCAGACGGCCACGGACGTGTACTGGATGTAGGTGCGGCCGCCGAACTCGACGCAGTCGTTGGGGATACGGCTCACCTCGAAGCCGTGCCCGTTGTCCGTGTCGTGCCGGTAATCGAACAGCTGGCCCGCCCGGCCGCCGGTCGGCTGGGCCCAGGTGAACGAGATCGGTGTCGCGCCGGAGGCGTCGAAGTCCGCCTGGTTCAGCATCACCGGGGAGCCGATGTAGTCGCCGCTCTGCCGCGTCCCCGTCCACGAGTCGCCGAAGACATAGCCCCAGCTTCCGTCGTGCTCGCGGTAGTACGGGATACCGAGATCGCTGGAGCCCAGGCCCTGCTGACTCGCCGAGTCTCCGGCCTGGTCGCACAGCGGCGTACCGCGCTGCCCGGCCGCCACGGCTGCCACGGCAGGCGTCGCGGCAGCCGGCAGACCGGCTCCGGCGAGTGTGAGCCCCATACCGGCCTTGAGAACGGAGCGTCGGTTCGGCCGAAAGGAAAGAGACATGGATCAACCTCCGGATGTGTTGGGTACGTTGAGTGTGTTCGGTGTGTTCGGTGTGTTCGGGCGAGTCGGTGTGCCCGGTGGGACTGGAAGCCCGGTGCCGTCAGGGCCGCCTGCCGTAACCGCCTGCCACGCGGTTCTCGGACGCTAGGAGCGGTCGGTGAAATCGCCGTGAAAACGGGGCCGTACCTCAGTCGTCGTCCCGTTCTGCACCGGTCAGGTGCCCGGCGAGGGCGTGGAGGACGAAGACGTTCGGGATCCCGGACGCCACGGATCCCAGCACCTGCCACCGCCCGGCGACACGGATCGCGACGGAACCGTTCAAGATCTCCGTCTGCTGGACCCGCGTCCATCGCAGGGACGTCTCCCTGGAGCCGATCTCGTCCCTGGTGATCCATACGGGGCCGAAGACGAGCCGCGCCCCCTCGGCCAGCGCGGCCAGGGCCCGCGGCACCTGCGCCTCGGTGACGGCCCGGCGGATCTCGGGCCCCCACACCTCCGGGCGGCCGAAGTCGCCGCCGCGCAGCACGATCGGCTCACCCTCGACATCGACGAGCACATGGGCGCGGACGACGCCCTGCGGGGACAGGACTCTGCGCCGGCGCACCACGGTGGTGTCGTAGCGGATGACATGGATCCGCCCGTCGACGGCGGCCGTCATCGCGACCGTCATCCCGTGCTCGTAGAAGTCCAGCCGTGCGCCCGTGTTCGCTTCCGCCCTGCCGTCGGCCCGCCGCGAGCGGGACGCGGCCTCCGCGACGGCCCGCCGAAGCCACCGGATGGCCGGCCATCGGATCGCCTGCCATCGGGTCGCCGCTCCCCGCCCGGCATGTGCGGTGGCTCCGTACGGTTCCGCCCGATAGGTGGCGCGTCGCCTGCCGAGGTGTGCGCGGCCGGCCGCCGCGGAGATCCTCGCCAGCAGCAACTCCTCGTCGCGGTCGCGGGATGTCCCGTCGCTCACGCCGAACCCGCCCGGCCGCGACCGGTGCCCGCGTCGTCCCCGCGCAGGACCGCCCATCGAGCCCGCAGCAGCGGTTCGCCCGGGGCCACCCTCAGCTCGTCCGCGAGCCGCCGGCCGGTGCGGTCGAAGACGGCCAGTGCCTCGGCCCGCCGGCCGCCGCGCCGCAGCGCGCGCATCAGCAGCGCGGCGACCGGTTCGTTCAGCGGCTCTTCCAGGGCCAGGGCGGACAGTCCGGCGATCGCCTCGGCGACCCGGCCGAGTTCCAGCTGCCAGTCCGCCTTCCGCTGCGCCAAGGCGACCCTGCGCCCGGTGAGCCGCAGCCGTTCCGACTCGGCCGACGGGCCGGGCAGGCCGGCCAAGGGCTCACCACGGAACAGCTCCAGCGCCCGGGAGCACAGCCGTACCGCCTCGGTCAGATCACCGGCGCGCTCGGCCGCCCCGGCAGCCGTGACGAGTTCCTCCACGCACGCCACGTCCACCTCGACCACATCGCGGACCAGTCCGTAGCCGTACCGGTCGCGCCTGATCACCGAGTCCGGGCACTCCCCGGTGCGCAGGCTCTTGCGCAGCCGGTACACATAGACCGGTACGACGTTCCCGCCCGGCGACTCCGTCCCCCATACGCCGTCCAGCAGTTGCCGCCGGCTGACCGACCGGTCGGGGCTCAGCGCCAGCGCCGCCAGCACGGCCTGCTGGCGGACCGGGCCGACGTCCACGGGCCGCCCGGCGAGCCGCACCCGCAGTGGGCCGAGTACGGAGACCCGAAGCCATGGACCGGATGCGGGTCCCGTCCGTGCCGGGAAAGCGGCCCCCGGCACCGCCGCCTGCCCGCGCGGACCCAGGCCGGGTACGACCAGACCGCAGTCGAAGGCGTGCACGATGGCGGCGGCCCGGTTCCGCAGACCCAGCTTCACCAGGACGCCTCCCAGCCGGCCGGCCACCACATCTTCGGGCAGGGCGAGGGTGTCGGCGATCTCGGCGTCCTCCAAGCCGCATCCGAGCGCGTGGAGCACCTCGCGCTCCTGAGCGGTGAGGGCCGTGACACCCGGGTGCCCCTGGGGGGCGGTCATCGTCGGCATGGCGGTTCCCCGTTCTCCGGACCGGTCGATCCGCTCGACCCGGTCGATCACGTCGATGCCTTCGAAGGTGGCCCGGTGGAGGAACCGTGGACAGGACATCGAACCGGTCATATGTGGCCGGTGGCCGCGCTAGAGTCCCCCACCTGCGAAAAGGCGATATCCCAGGGGAAAGGGCCGTGATTTGTGGCCGGTGAGTTCGGCGATGTGCTGCGGCGGCTGCGGGTCCGGGCGAGGCTGACCCAGGAGCAGTTGGCGGAGCGTTCCGGGGTGAGTGTGCGCACCATCCGCGGCCTGGAGACCGGCAGACGCTCCAACCCGCGCATGACGACGGTGCAGGAGCTGGCCGAAGCGCTGCCGCTACGGCCCCGGGAGCACGAGGAGTTACTCGACGCCGCCGTCCGCCGGAACAGGGCCGGCGGCCGGCGGGACGACTCCGCCACGGGAGAGCCGGATCCGGAGGAACCAGGATCCGAAGAGCAGTCGGGTCCGCGGGAACCGGGCGCGGAGGCAGCGGAGGCACCGGGTTCCGCCGCCCTGCGCCCGGAACCGGCCACGGAGGAAGCACGATCGGAGGACCCAGGGCCGGCGCGGCCGGCCTCGGGACAGTCGCCTTCCGGACAGTCGCCTTCCGGACAACCGGCCTCAGGACAACCGGCGTCGGCAGCGCATGACGCGTCGGCGGACGCGACCGAGCAACTCGCGAAGGCCGTGGCCGCGCGCTGGCAGCGCGAGGAGGAACACCGGCAGATCCAGGACCCGTTCCCGCTGCCGGTCCGCTGGCGGGCGGCCCCCGAGGAGCTGACCGACCACTGGGCCAACATCCTCCGTCTCCCGGCGGGAGCCGCGGCCGACCCGCTGGACCTGGACGGCGGGCTGGACGACATCGCCGAGCGGTACGGGCGCATCCCGTCCGGGCGACTGGTGGTGCTGGGGCGATCCGGCTCCGGCAAGACCATCCTGGCCCTGCGCTTCGTCCTCGACCTCCTCATGTCACGGACCCCCGCGGACCCCGTCCCGGTGATCTTCAGCATCGGCGCGTGGAACCCCACCGCCGTCACCTTGCGGGAATGGCTGACCAGCCAACTGACCCGCGACCACCCCGGCTACGCCGCCCAGGGCCCCGGCGGGGCGACCCTCGCCTCCGCCCTGGTCGAGTCCGGCCGCGTACTCCCGGTCCTGGACGGCTTCGACGAGATGGCCGACGGTCTGCGCCGCCCCGCGCTGGAGGCCCTCAACGCGACCACCCTCCCCCTGCTGCTCACCAGCCGCCCCGCCGAATACGCCGCCGCGGTCGCCGAAACCGATGTGCTGACCTCCGCCGCCGCGTTCGAACTCACCGACCTCACCCTTGACGACCTGGAGAACTACCTCCCCCGCACCACCCGCAAGCCCGGCCGCGCGGACCCCACCGCGAACGCCTGGAAGCCCGTACTGACCGCACTGCGCCGGCAGCCGCAGGACGAGGGCCGGCCCGCACACCCCCTCGCCGAGGTCCTGGCCAACCCGCTGATGGTCGCGCTCGCCCGCACCATCTACAGCGACACCCCCGACCACGACCCGGCCGCACTCCTCGACACCGGGCGATTCGGCGGCCGGGAGGAGCTGGAAGACCATCTCCTGGACAACTTCATCCCCACCGTCTACCGCCGGCGGCTCCCGCAGGCCCCGGGCGCCCGGCCTCGCCCCGCCTTCGACCCCGAGCGCGCCCGTCACTGGCTCGGCTGTCTCGCCGACCACCTCAACCGCCTCGAAACCCCCGACCTTGCCTGGTGGCGGCTCGGCAGCGGCCTGCGCCGCTCCACCCGCACCCTGGTCACCGCGGTGGTGACAGGACTGGTCATCGGCCTCGTCGACTTCGCCATCGTCATCGCCCTCGGCGTCCCGTTCCCGTTCCCGATCGTGGACGGGACGACCGTCGGACTTCTTTCCGGACTCATGTTCGGGCTCGCGCACTGGCTCACGTTCGCGGTCAAGGACATGCCGCTGACACCGTCCGTCGTACGTCTGCGAATCCGCGGCGGGCCAGGGACGATCCGGTGGAGGACCGGCCCCCGGCTGGTCATCGGGATGCTGGGCGGACTGGTCTTCGGCTTCGGCTACGGACTCGTCGTCGGTGTGATGAACACCAAGCCCGTCTGGAAGACCAGCCTCTCGACCGTGCTGCACGTCGGTCTTGTCGACGGGATCGTCTACGGCCTGGCCTTCAGCGCCGGCGCCGGATTCACCTTCTGCCTCCTCGGCCTGCTGGAAACCCCCCCTCGACATCCGCTCCGCCGTCCACCCACGCGGCCTCCTGAAGACCAACCGCGCCACAGTGACCACCCAACTGCTCGTCTGGGCGCCCACCTTCGGGTCGGTGGTCGGGTTCGGAGCCGGAGCGGTGGTCGACCTCCTGCAGGGGTCACTGGGTCCGCTCGTCTGGAACCCCGCCGCCGGACTCGTACTCGGGACCATCAGCGGCCTCGGCGGTGCCCTCGGATACGCGCTCACCATGACCGCCTGGGGCCAGTGGCTCGTACTCTCCCGGATCTGGCTGCCCTTGACCGGACGTCTGCCCTGGGCCGTCGTCACCTTCCTCGACGATGCCTACCGGCGCGGCGTACTGCGCCAGGCCGGTGCGGTCTACCAGTTCCGCCACGCCCGGCTCCAGCACCACCTGGCCCGGTCCCACCGAACAGTCCCCGCCGCCGGCCGGCCGGCCCGTCGGAGACAGCGCGTCCGCCGGATCGCGCTTCACGACGATTTCATCGCTCCTCCCTAACGTCAGGGCCGTTCCACCAGCGACCACCAGATCATCGGACCCCGGGGGAGAACCCAATGCGGAACATCGACCGACTCACACGCCGCGCCAGGACCGTGGCGCTCACGGTGGCGATGACGGCCGCCGCCGCCATCGCGCCCACGGCCGCGCACGCCGAGGCCCCCAACCACTACTACCTCGAACTCGGCGGCACCGGCTCCGCGACGGCCGCGCCCGGCTGCACCGCGACGTACTACTACGCCAACCAGCACCTGGACGGCGGCATCCCCGTCCCGGTCTGCTACCCGGCCAGCGCAGGACCCTGGCTCAACGGGCAGAACATGCCGGACCTGACCGCGCCGAGCTACGACAGCAGCGTCGCGCAGGGCTACAGGAACCTCCTGGCCGCCGCCGAGGAGACCCACCGTGACGACCCGGCCGCACGCCTCACGATCGTGGGGTACTCCCAAGGCGCGCAGGCCGCCGACCAGGTACTGGAGACGATCGCCGACGGCGGCACCGACATCCCGCGGGAACTGGTCAACGGCATGCTGTACGCCGACCCGAAGCAGCCCGGCACCGGCCTGTGGGCCAAGGTGCCCAAGGGCCTGGGCGCTCTCGGCTTCACCTCCCCCGGCCCCGGCCCCGAGAAGTTCCCGGGCGTCCCGGTCGCCCGCTTCTGCATCCGCACCGACCTGGCCTGCGACGCCACGGCACCCGTGTCCGCCTACAACTTCTTTCTCACGGACACGCACAGGCGCTACGCGAACGACGGGAACGTCATGACCCGGACCCTCGCGAACGACGGGGCCGACGGGGTCTTCTGGTACGAGTCCTGACGTCGCCCAGGACACGGCACGTTGTCCGGGCAGTGGCAGTGGCCCCGTGGCCGTGACCGTGGTCAGGGGGCGATCGTGAGGTCCCCGATCAGACCGGAGCGCAGCGTGAAGCGGTAGCGGAGATCGACCCGCCCGCCGGGGAAGTCGCCCTCCAGCCGGTTCGTCACGACCCAGTGGGTGTCGTCCAGCCGCTCGGCGCCGAGCCGTTCGGTGGTGAAGGTGAACTCGCTCGCCGCTGTGCCGAGCCATGTCCCGATGGCGGCGGTGCCGGTGCGGGTGACGCCCTCGTCGGTGACGGTGGCGCTCTCGTGGAACGTCGAGAGGGCGGTCGGGGTGTCCCGTACGTGGTGAGCCTCCAGATAGCGGTTCACCACGTCGGGCAGCTCGATGGGATTGGCGTTCATGGCAGTCGCAGCTCACTCTCGGTGAAACCGGGCATGGTTCCTCGGTCTCGGGACGCTGTCAGTGCCCGGCCGATCCGGAACACCTGACGCCTTCGACGTTAAGGCCGTCCGGCGAGACGATCCATGCCTGAAAGTCTCGCTTCCTTGACCGTACGTCTCGCACAACCCCGCCGGGGTAGAGTCTCAGTCATGGATGTCGTCAGTGACGCGGTGGCTACGATCCGGACCGGCCGCCCGCGCTCGGCACGTACCCACCTCACCGCGCCCTGGGGCCTGCGCTTCACGCCGACCAGTGGTCCGGGGTTCCATGTGGTGCTTGAGGGCGGGTGCTGGCTGCTGTCGCGCGACGCCGCACCGGTGGCTCTCGCGGCGGGCGACGTGGTGTTCGTCTCCCACGGGCAGGAGATCGCCCTCGCCGACCACCCTTCCCGTGCGCTCGTCGACGCCACCGAGGATCTGGACGACGCCTGGATCCCCCGTAGCGAAATTCAGCGCGCGGAGGCCGCCACCGTACTCATCTGCGGTTCCTACCAACTCAGCCGTGCCCGCCCACACCCGCTCCTGGCGGAGCTCCCGGACGTCATCCACCTGCCCGCACGCGTAAGCAGGCAGGCTCCCCTCTCCGCCGTCGTCGCCCTCCTCGGCGACGAACTCGACGAGCGCAACCCCGGTTCCGACGCCATCGTCTCCGGTCTGCTGGACACGATGCTGCTGTACATCCTGCGTACCTGGTACAAGGAGCGGGCCCAGGGCGCCACCACCGGCTGGGCGGCGGCCCTGTCCGATCCGGCGGTCAGCACCGCACTGCACCATCTGCACCGCGACCCCGTCCACCCCTGGACAGTGGAAGAACTGGGCGCCCGCGCAGGGCTGTCACGGGCGGCGTTCGCCCGGCGCTTCACCACCCTCGTCGGCAAACCACCACTCACCTACCTCGCCTGGTGGCGGATGACCTCGGCCGGCGCCCTGCTACGCCTCGACGACACACCCCTGCACACCATCGCCCGGCTGACCGGCTACACCTCCGAATCCGCGTTCAACCGCGCCTTCAAACGCGAGTACGGAAAAGCCCCCGGCGAATACCGCCGCGAGCACCTTCACCCCCACGCTGAATCCCCCGCCAAAACCAGCCCCGCCACTGGGCGGTAGCCGCGAAAAGCACCCCGCGGCTCGCGCGGTCCGGGGGAGCGCTGTCCCTGGACGCTGAGATCCGGCGGTACATCCGGCTGGTCAAGAAGTCGGACACGGCAGACAGGCCCCGGTGGTCTTCCGCGCTGCTGGTGGCGGGCGATGACTCCGACAGGGCGAGGCGCCGGCCGGCGCTGCCGGCCCTGGCCGCGGGCCTCGGAGAGCCGGCGGGCGAGGTACTCCTCCTGCCGCCACGAGTACGATGTCGCGCTCTCAAGGCCGTCTTCACGTGCGTGTCGGGACAGCCCTCAGTAGCCACTCTTGCTACTGTCCGCTTCGCGCAAATCGCCCACAAAGGGGTGATTCGAGCCAGGTGGCAGTCGAGAGGACATGGACAATGAACGACTTTTCCCGTCGCGGAGTGCTCAAGGCGACGGCGGTCGCCGGCGCCGGCGCGGTCGTCGTCTCGGGTGTCGAGCCCACCGAGGTCTCAGCCGCGAGCGCCGTGAATGCCGGGACCGAGGGTGTCGGGGCGGGGGGTGCGACGTGTGCGCCGGCGAGGCTGACCGGGCGCATCGTCCGCCCGAACGATCCGGACTACGCGGACGCCAGCCAGGGCTGGGACGAGTTGTTCGTGCACTATCCGCTGGTCATCGTCTTCGCCCAGAACACCCAGGACGTCGTCAACGCCCTCACATGGGCGCGGCAGCACAACGTCGCGCTGCGGGTGCGCAGTGGCCGCCACAGTCTTGAGGGCTGGTCGAATGTCGACAACGGCATCGTGATCGACATCAGTGAGCTGAAGTCGGCGCACGTCAACGCCCAGGCCCGTACGGCCACTGTGGGCGCCGGACTCAACCAGTCGGAAGCGGTGACGACGCTCGCGAAGAAGAACTTCGCGGTGACGACAGGCACGGAGGGCACCGTGGGCCTCGCCGGTGCCACCCTCGGCGGCGGCCTGGGTTTCCTCGTCCGCTACCTCGGCATGGCCTGCGACGGCCTGATCGGCGCCGAGGTCGTCGTGCCGGAGGGCGCCGCGTGTGCCAAGGTGATCAAGGCGGATCTGGATCACAACTCCGACCTGCTGTGGGCACTTCGCGGCGCGGGCAACGGTAACTTCGGGATCGTCACCTCGCTCACCTACAAGGTGGCCCCGCTCAAGAGCGTCACCTATCTGCAGGCGACGTGGGACGGGCTCGAGGACCTGCACAGGGTGTTCGACGCCTGGCAGCGTACGGCCCCGGTCACCGACAACCGCTTGGGCACCCAGCTGGAGATCCACCGGAACCAGATCCTGCTGTTCGCGGTCCTGGCGGAGGGAACGCCCGCGGAGGCGAAGAAGCTGCTGGCGCCGATCCTCTCGATCGGCCGTCCCGAGGTCACCGCGCAGGTCGGCAACTGGGGTGATGTGTACGCGAGTTTCCAGGTCCCGACCGAGGACGAGCCGGCGAACTGGAAGTTCTTCTCCCAGTTCACGAAGAAGCCGTTCCCGGACGAGGCGATCAGCGTGATCGCGTCGTTCATGCGGAACGCGCCGACGGACGACAGCAACTTCTTCACCCAGGCGTTCGGCGGTGCGGTCAGGAAGGCTCCGCGTGGTGGCACATCGTTCCCGCACCGCGACGCGCTGTTCTACTCCGAGCCGGGCGCGGGCTGGGGCAAGCGCGGTGTGCCGGGCAGCGGCGACGAACTGACCACGCAGGCCCAGGCGTGGATCGCGGAGTTCAGCCAGGCGCTGCGGCCTTACGTACACGGTGCTTACGTCAACGTCCCCAACATCGGCATGCAGAACTGGGAAACCGCCTACTGGGACGGCAACTTCGACCGCCTGCGCCAGATCAAGCAGAAGTACGACCCCCGCAACGTCTTCCAGTACGAGCAGAGCGTCCCGCCGGCCTCCTGCTGAATGGATACGACGAAGCCCCCTCCCGTCCGGGACGCTGTTGGCAAATTGATCAAGGTGCCTGCACCCCGGCATGATCGCCCGCAACGGTGATCATGCCGGGGCGTTGTTGTATGAGGAGATGCGGATGTCGTTGCAGCCAAGGAGCCTTCTTGCGGAAGTGCCCGTGGAGACGGCGCGAGTGGCCAGGGCGGCGTTCCCGAAGGGCAGCCTTGCGGTGCGCCTGCGCGACGAGCTGGGTGTGATCTTCACCGACGAGCAGTTCGCTGATCTGTTCCCGGCCCGCGGCAGGGGCGCCTGGTCGCCGGGCCGTCTGGCATTGGTTTCGGTGTTGCAGTTTGCCGAGGGACTCTCCGACCGGCAGGCCGCTGAGTCGGTCCGGGCCCGGATCGACTGGAAGTACGCACTCGGCATGGAGTTGACCGACCCTGGGGTCGACTACTCGGTGCTCAGCGAGTTCCGCGCCCGTCTGACCGAGGGTTCGGGGGAACAACGGGTGCTGGAGGCCGTGCTGAATGCCGCGAAGGCCCTGGGGCTGCTGCGGCGCGGCGGGCGTCAGCGGACCGATTCCACTCATGTCCTGGCCTCGACCCGAGACACCAACCGACTGGAGACGGTCGGCGAGACGTTGCGCGCGGCCCTGAACGCAATCGCCCAGGCAGACGGGGCATGGCTGTCGTGCGTGGCGGACGCGGAGTGGTTCGACCGATACGGGACTCGCATAGAGGACCAGAAGCTTCCGTCTGGCAAGGAAGCCTGCGCGAAGTGGGCCGACCAGGTCGGGGCTGATGGAACACGGCTGCTGGAAGCGGCTCTCAGTGCAACTGCCCCCACCGGCTTACGCGGCCTGGAAGCGGTGGAGATCCTCAGGCGGATGTGGGTGCAGGAGTTCTGGCTGTCCGAAGGGGTGATCCGGCTGCGGGACCCAAAAGAACGGCCGCCGGGGGCACTGCGGCTGGTGACCCCCTATGACATCCAGGCACGGGTCGGAGTCAAGCGGAGCACCTACTGGGACGGCTACAAAGTCCACCTGACCGAGACCTGCGAGCCCGACGCCCCACATTTGATCACGCACGTCGCAACCACCGTCGCAACCGTCCCCGACACCGCGATGACGGCCGTCGTGCACGTCGGACTGGCCGCGCGGGATCTGCTGCCCGGCGTCCACCTCGCCGACGCGGGCTACGTCGACGCCCGCCACATCCTCGATGCCCGCACCAACTACGGCATCGATCTGGTGGGCCCGGTGACCGGCAACACCGGCTGGCAGACCGGTACCGATGGCGCCATCGCGACTGCCGACTTCACCGTGGACTGGGACAACAAGCAGGTCACCTGCCCCGGCGGGAATACCAACGCGGTCTGGCGCAACGACGTCAGCCAGCGCGGCACCCCCGTCGTCCGGGCGAAGTTCGCCCGCCGAGACTGCCAGCCCTGCCCGATCCGCGAGCGGTGCACCCGCTCGCCCCACGGACGCTGGATCACCCTGCGTCCCCGTGAGGAGCACGAAGCTCTCCACCAAGCCCGCAGCGAGCAGACAACTCCCGACTGGCAACGCCGCTACCAGCACCGCTCCGGCGTGGAAGGCACGATCGGCCAAGCTGCAAACGCCCTGGGCGCCCGCCATTCCCGCTATCGGGGCCTGGCCAAGACAAGCCTTCAGCAAGAACTCACCGCAGCCGGCATGAACCTCCTCCGGCTCGACGCCTGGCTCGTTGGCAGACCGCTCGCTCGTACCCGCACCTCACACCTGGAAGCACTCCGCCCCACCGAACTTGATCCGGTGGGGCGGAATTAGCCAACAGCGTCCGTCCGGTGAGGGGGCTTCGTCGTATCCAGCCGCCACACCGGCCTCGGCGACGTCGCCGGCGCGGTCCACGGCGCCACGCCTCAGGAGAAAGCCACCGTCTGCCGCGGCCTCGGTATGCAGGGCACGTACAACCCCGGAAAACACCAGGTCCGGCCAGAGGCGAACCTCTGTCCGGACCTACTCGCTGCTTCCGCATCACCCCGTGGGGTAATGATTTGTGTCCGAGGGGGGACTTGAACCCCCACGCCCGATAAAGGGCACTAGCACCTCAAGCTAGCGCGTCTGCCATTCCGCCACCCGGACCAGGTGTCTGCCGGACGGCTCGGGGCCGTTCCGACGTGGAAAACCATAGCAAACAATCGGCGGTGCCCGATCACGGCCCTGGCCCCCCTCGTACCGTGTGACGGGCGTATGTCGGGCGGGGAACCGCCTTGGGGTGCGGGGGCGGTACGCGGGAGGATGTGGGGGACCACCAGCACCGACCGTGGGAGTGAGCAGCGTGAGCGAGTCGAACGCGGGCAGGACCGCCTCCGGCGAGGACGAGGTCGTCGACCTCTGCCGCGATCTGATCCGGATCGACACCAGCAACTACGGCGACCACTCCGGACCGGGAGAGCGGGCCGCCGCCGAATATGTCGCCGAGAAGCTCGCCGAGGTGGGTCTCGAACCGCGGATCTTCGAGTCCCACCGGGGCCGTGCCTCGACCGTCGCCCGGATCGAGGGCGAGGATCCCTCCAGGCCCGCCCTGCTCATCCACGGCCACACCGATGTCGTCCCCGCCAACGCCGACGACTGGACGCACCACCCGTTCTCGGGCGAGATCGCGGACGGCTGTGTCTGGGGCCGTGGCGCGGTCGACATGAAGGACATGGACGCGATGACCCTCGCGGTCGTACGGGACAGGCTGCGCAGCGGCCGTAAGCCCCCGCGCGACATCGTGCTGGCCTTCCTCGCCGACGAGGAGGCGGGCGGTACGTACGGCGCGCGGTATCTCGTCGACAACCACCCCGATCTCTTCGAGGGCGTTACGGAGGCGATCAGCGAGGTCGGCGGCTTCTCCTTCACCGTCAACGAGAATCTGCGTCTTTATCTGATCGAGACGGCGCAGAAGGGCATGCACTGGATGCGTCTGACGGTCGAGGGCACCGCCGGACACGGCTCGATGACCAACAACGACAACGCCATCACCGAGCTGTGCGAGGCCGTCGGCCGGCTCGGCCGCCATCAGTGGCCGGTGAGGATGACCAAGACCGTACGGTCCTTCCTGGACGAGCTGTCCGACGCGCTCGGCGTCCCGCTCGACCCGGAGGACATGGAGGGCACGCTCGCCACGCTCGGCGGGATCGCCAAGATGATCGGCGCGACCCTGCGCAATTCCGCCGCCCCCACCATGCTCGGCGCCGGCTACAAGGTGAATGTGATCCCCGGCCAGGCCACCGCCCATGTCGACGGCCGGTTCCTGCCCGGTTACGAGGAGGAGTTCCTGGCCGACATCGACCGGATCATCGGCCCCCGCGTCAAGCGTGAGGACGCGCACTCCGACAAGGCCCTGGAGACCAGCTTCGACGGAAGTCTGGTGGACGCCATGCAGAGCGCGCTCCTGGCCGAGGACCCGATCGCGCGGGCCGTTCCGTACATGCTCTCGGGCGGCACCGACGCCAAGTCCTTCGACGACCTCGGGATCCGCGGTTTCGGTTTCGCGCCGCTCAAGCTCCCGCCGGAGCTGGACTTCGCCGGGATGTTCCACGGGGTGGACGAGCGAGTGCCGGTGGACGGACTGAAGTTCGGTGTCCGTGTACTCGACCGTTTCATCGATCAGAGCTGACACAACAGCCGGCGGAGAGTCGGAGGAGAGCCGACACAGGATTCTCAACAATCGCCAGCGCGTGCGCATTTGACTGAAAAGAGTGAATGCGACGATAAGCTCGTAGCCCCATTGGTTCCTCCTCGTTACAGGTGTTGCGGCCCGCGGTTGGGGCCGCGTTTGCCAACAAGGAGGAAATAATGATCAAGAAGATCGTCGCCGCTGCGGCTGTCACGGGTGGCCTGGTGCTCGCGGGTGCGGGTATGGCTGTCGCCGACTCGGATGCCCAGGGTGCCGCCGTCAACTCTCCCGGTGTGGTCTCGGGCAATGTGATCCAGGCCCCCATCCACGTGCCGGTGAACGTGTGCGGCAACACGATCTCCGTGATCGGGCTGCTGAACCCCGCCTTCGGCAACGCCTGCGTCAACAAGTGACGTCGTATCTCTCACCCGTGAGGGTCTGAGCCCGTGCGGCCCCGGAGTGCGCGCCATGCACTCCGGGGCCGCTGGGCATCCTGCCCCGGCACCGATGCCCAGGGCAGTCCCGGAAGGCAGAAGGCAGGGATCCAAGCAATGCGACAGGTCACGCGCAAAGGCCTGATCACCATGGCGGCGGCCGCGGGCGGCGTGCTCGCGCTCGGCGGCGGCCACGCTCACGCGGACTCGGGAGCCGAGGGAACCGCGGCGAAATCTCCGGGCGTGCTGTCCGGGAACAATGTGCAGGTCCCGGTGCATGTACCGGTCAATGTGTGCGGGAACACCGTGGATGTCGTCGGGGTGCTCAACCCCGCGTTCGGCAACGGCTGCGCCAATGGGCGCGGCCCGTCGTCCGGTGGGCACGGCGGCTCGCACACCTCACCGCAGGGCGGCGGCCAGCACCACGGCGGATCACAGCAGGGCGGTTCACATCAGGGCGGATCGCACCACGGCGGTTCGCACCCGGGCGCCACGCACACCGTGCCGTCCGGCGGGTCCCACGCGGGGGGCGGTTCCGTGAACTCTCCCGGCGTCGGCTCCGGCAACACCATCGAGGTGCCGATCGACATCCCCGTGAACGTCTGCGGGAACAGCGTCACCATCGGCGGCCTGCTCAACCCCGCCATGGGCAACGGCTGCGACAACGAGTCGCCCGTCGCCCCTCCGGCCAAGCCGGAGCAGCCCGGGAAGCCCGTCACCCCGGGCAAGCCGGGTAAGCCGGGCAAGCCGATCCAGGTGCGTACGATCCCGCCGTCGCCGAACGCCCCGGAGCCGAAGACGGTCGTACGGCCCGAAGACACCGAGACGCTCGCCCAGACCGGTGCGGGTGCGCTCGGGATCGCCGTCCCGGTGGGTGCCGGCCTGCTGATCGCGGGCAGCTTCATCTACCGCCGCGCCCGCTCCGCCGCGTAATCGGACGCGTACGGACGGTGCGTACGGCGGTCGGGTACGGACACGGGCGGGCCTCGCGACAGCGGGGCCCGTTCCGCCGCACTCACCAGGTGGCGCGCGCCTGGCGGATGATGCGCCGGCGCAGCCGCACTCTGCGACTGCCGTCCCGGTGCAGGCTCAGACGGTCCAGTTCCCAGTGTCCGTACTCGGCATGGTCGGTGAGCAGACGGGCCGCTTCCTTGCGGGAGACCCCGCGCGGCACGTACACGTCGACAAATTCGTATTCCGGCATCGCATCTATTGTGCGGGCAGAGGCCCGGTACGGATAGCGTCTGCACTATGTCTGATGCTGCGCAGCCCACCGCTGCCGAGGTACGTGCCGCCGCCGAGGCGGTCAAGGTAGCCCTGGACCGCCATCTAGCGGCGGTCGAACACCGCACGGGTGAGGACGATCCGGCTGTCTCCGAGGCGTTCAACGCCCTGGCCGTCGCCGCCGAGGTCTATGACGAGCGGCTCTACAACCGGTACGACGAGGTCACCCCCTTCGAGATCCCGGATCCGGACGACTCGCTTCCGCCGTACAGGGGTCCCGAGGAGCCGAACGCCCTCAGCGTGCTGATCCGGCGCGACTACGCGGTGGTCGAGCCGCAGCGGCTGCTCGCACAAGCACAGCGCATCGCCGATGTGGACGGTGACACCGGCACCGGCGGTGTGGTGGGCAGCAGTGTGCATGCCGCGCTGGGGGTGCTCTTCGGTGAGTACGAACCGGACGAGATCGCGTCCCGGCACAAGGAATTCGGGCTCGAAGAGGGCGATTCGACTCTCTGGGTGTCGGCGGCCGACGATCTGCCCGAGCCGGGGGAGTGGCTGAGCGCCCCCTTCGACCAGGCCGACCCGCAGCAGGTGGTCTGCCGTTTCGATGTGAGCGCGGTCTTCGACGAGGACGATCTCGACGCGGATCTGGACGACCTGGAAGAGCAGGACGCCTGACACGTCTGACCGGCGGCGACCGGCGGCCGGAGGCCGTCGGGGGCCGCCTGAGGCGTCGGACGCCACCCGAGGCTGCGGACATCGCTCGGACGGACCCGTGCCGCCCCGTGGACACCTGCCGCCCCGCCCACCCGGCGCACGGTTACGGCACCGCTACTGGACGGCACCGCCCCTGGACCGCACCGAGCTCTGGACCGCACCGGAACCGGACAGGTCTTTCCGTTCCGGGGCGGCCAGAGCCAGAGGGCGGCCGGGACGGCCGGGCCGGCGCTACGGGTGCTAGGGGTGCTGTGCCGCCGGTGTCAGCAGGTCCTCGATCAGCGGGCGGAGCCGGGTGGTGCGCTGCTGGGACGGGATCGTGGCCACCGCGTGCGGCAGCGCCTGGTCCACGCCATGGACCACGGAGAGATGCCGGTCCCCCCGGCCGAAGGCCGTATAGACCCATGGGCGGCTCAGCCCCTGGGCGGCGTCACCGGGAAGCACCACGACCGCGGCGGGCCAGCGCATCCCCGCCGCCTGATGCGCGGTGAGCGCCCAGCCGTGCCGTACGGCCGACTCGACCCGCTCCCTGGGGACGGTGACCTCCCCGCCCTCGCAGTCGAGCCGCAGCCCTTCCTGATCCGCCGAGACCACGGTGCCCTGGAGCGTCCTGCCGGGCGAGGGCGCGTACGCGATCCTGTCCCCCGGGTCGAAGCCGCCGAACAGGCCGGGGCCGGGGTTGAGCCGCTGCTTCAGCGCCGCGTTGAGCGCGCGGGTGCCGGCCGCCCCGCCATGGCCCACGGTGATCACCTGCGTCTCCCCGGCGGCCGTCCCGAAAGCGCGCGGCACCGACTCGGCGACCAACTGCACCGTGCGGTGCACCGCCTCGCCCGCGTCCCGCACCGGCACGATCACCACCTCCCTGCCGGGCGCCTCCACCTGGTTCAGCTCGCCGATGCCGATGCCGGAGACCAGCTCGCCGACCGGTCCCGGGTCGGGGGTACGGGAGACGATCTGCGGGCACACCCGGGCGGCCAGCAGATCGGCGAACACCCGGCCCGCGCCGGCCGACCACAGCACCCCGGGATCCCCGCTGAGCACCAGCCGGGCGCCGTCCGGCAGGGATTCGACAAGCAGCGCGGCCGTCTCCACATCGAGCTGCGGCGCGTCCAGCACCACCAGAAGACCGAGGGCGAACCGGCCGTCCTCGTCCCGTCCCGGGCCCTCCGTACCGGCCAGCAGCCCGGCCACCGTGACCGTCTCCGTGCCCAGCCTGGCGCGGCCGTTCTCACTGTGGACCGCGAGGACGGCGCGCACGCCGAGCGCACGGGCCGCCCCGGCCAGCGTGGCGGGCTCCGCGCGGGCCGCCTCACCGCCGGTGTGCAGGACGAGCCCGTGCCCGGACGCCGCGCGGATCAGCTCGGCGGCCGAGGGCGAGGGGGCCGCAGACGCGGCCTCCTCCCACGAGGCGTCGGGACCGGTCTTGACCAGCCGCGCGAGTCCGTCGGCGAGGCTCTCCTCCGCGAGGGCGTAGCGGTCGAGCGCCAGCAGGTCCGGGACCGCCGCCGCCTCGGCCGCCCCGGCGGGGTGCGTGTCCCCCTGTGACACGGCGTCCCCGGTCTCACCGGCCGCGCCCTCCGTGCCCGCCATGTCCTCCAGGCTCTCTTCGAGGCCGTCCTGGAAGAGGAGCACAGTGCCCTCGGCGACGGCGTGCTCCACCGCCTCGTCGGGCTCGGGCACCGCGTGCTCGGCCAGCGCGCGGCGCACCGACGACGCTTCCAGCGCGGTATGGCCCTGGAGCGCGGCCCGCTCCAGCAGCCAGCCGACCAGCGCGGCGGCCCGGCGCTCGTCGCCGGGGCCGCATGCCGCCCCGAGCAGGGCCCGCGCGAATCCGTCGGCCTGCTCCGGCCGCACCCCGGGCACGGCGAGGAGCTGCCAGGGGTCCTCCCGCAGCGCGTCCGCGGCCCGCTCCCCGAGTACGGCGGCGACCTGCCCCGCGAGCGACTCCGGCGCGCCGCCCTCCGCGAGGACGGCCCGGACGCCGGACACGGTCCCGGGCGCGGCGCCCGGCGGCGCGGACCGGGGCGCCGGAGCCGGTACGGGTGCGGCGGGCGCGGGCGTGCGTACGGGCGCGGGCGTGCGCAGCAGGGCCGGGTCCACCCGGGCGCCGCTCTCCACGGCCCGTACGGCGGCGAGCAGATCGGCGGCCTGTCCGCTCAGTTTCATACCGGCGGCGATGGGCCCGGCCTTCTCCGCCTTCCGCCGCTCGATCCGCTCCCGCAACTCCCGCTGCGCGGCCAACTCGGCGGCGGCCTCGGACACTTCGGCGCTCGCCTCGGTGCCGGGCGCTTCGGTGCCTGCCGCCCCGGCCGCTCCCTCGGCGTCGGCTCCCTCGGTATCCGTACCCGCACCGGGCGCGGCCCCGGCCGTCGCGCCGTCGTCCGCCGGTGTCTCGCTTCCCGCCGGACCGGGTTCGGTGGCGCCGTTCGCGGACGGACCCGGGCCCTCGTCCGGTTCCGTCCGGGCCGCGGGGTGCTCGGCTGTGTCGGCTGTGTCGGCCACGGGACCGGCCTCCTCCGTGGCAGCGATGTCGCGGTCCGTACTCACAGCGTGCTCCAGTCCTGGTCGGGATAGCGGTGCACGGGCGCCGACACATCGTCGAGCGCCTGGCAGATCTCGTCAGGAAGACTAAGGCTCTCCACTGACAGCGCCGCCGTGAGCTGCTGCGCGTTCCGTGCGCCGATGATCGGGGCCACCACCCCGGGGCGGTCCCTGACCCAGGCCAGCGCCACCTCCAGCGGTGTCGTGGCGAGCCCGTCCGCGGCCGTCGCGACCGCGTCCACGATCCGGCTCGCCGCTTCGTCCAGATACGGCTCGACGAACGGCGCCATCTGCTCCGAGGCGCCGCGCGAGTCCGGCGGGGTGGTGTGCCGGTACTTGCCGGTGAGCACCCCGCGCCCCAGCGGCGACGAGGGCAGCAGTCCGACGCCCAGATCCAGCGCGGCCGGCAGCACTTCACGCTCCACTCCGCGCTGCAACAGGGAGTACTCCATCTGGGTGCTGGCCAGCCGTGTCCGTATTCCCGGCGCGGCGAGCTGCCAGGTGGCGGCCTTGGCGAGCTGCCAGCCGCAGTAGTTCGACACCCCCGCGTACCGGGCACGGCCGCTGCTCACGGCGATGTCCAGGGCGTGGAGTGTCTCCTCCAGCGGTGTCTCGTCGTCAAAGGCGTGTATCTGCCACAGATCCACATAGTCCGTGCCGAGCCGCTCCAGCGACGCGTCGAGCGCGGCGAGCAGATGTCCGCGCGATCCGTCGAAGCGCCGGTACGGATCGGGCACACTGCCGGCCTTCGTCGCGACGATCAGATCGCGGCGCGGCACCAGCCGCTCGATCAACTGCCCGAGCAGATATTCCGACTCCCCTCCGCCGTACACATCCGCTGTGTCGACGAGTGTCCCGCCCGCCTCCCAGAAGGCCTTCAACTGATCGGCGGCGTCGTGCTCGTCGGTGTCCCGCCCCCAGGTCAGGGTGCCGAGCCCGATCCGGGACACACGCAGGCCGGTACGGCCGAGATGCCTCTGCTCCATGGCTGCTGAGATTACTGGCCAGGACCCCACGCGGAGAGAGCCTGTGGACAACCCGCCGCTGACGGAAGCCCGTACGGCGCGCTAGAGTCCCCGGCACAGGGACGTTACTCATCAGTAGTCATCGGTAGTAGGGAGTGGCCATGCGGCTTGGCATCAACCTCGGGTACTGGGGCGCCGGGATGGACAGCGACAATCTCGCGGTCGCGCAGGAGGCCGACCGGCTCGGTTATGACGTCTGCTGGGCCGCCGAGGCGTACGGTTCCGACGCCCCGACCGTACTGAGCTGGGTCGCCGCGCAGACGGAGAGCATCGACGTCGGCTCGGCGATCCTCCAGATCCCGGCCCGCCGGCCCGCCATGACCGCCATGACCGCCGCCACCCTCGACTCCCTCTCCGGCGGCCGGTTCCGGCTCGGCCTCGGGGTCTCGGGTCCGCAGGTCTCCGAGGGCTGGTACGGCGTGAAGTTCGACAAGCCGCTCGCCCGGACCCGGGAGTACGTCGAGATCGTCCGCAAGGCCATGACCCGTGAGCGGCTGTCGTACGAGGGTGAGCACTGGACGCTGCCGCTGCCCGGCGGTCCCGGCAAGCCGCTCAAGCTCACCGTGCATCCGCAGCGTGAGCACATCCCCCTCTACATCGCCGCGATCGGCCCCAAGAACCTGGAGCAGACCGGCGAGATCGCCGATGGCGCGCTGCTGATCTTCCCTTCCGCCGAGCATCTTGAGGACACCGCGATCAGGCATCTCCGGGCGGGCCGTGAGAAGGCCGGACTGACCATGGACGGCTTCGACGTCTGCCCCACCGTGCCCCTCGCGATCGGTGCCGACATCCACGCGCTGGCCGACAACTTCCGTCCGTACACCGCGCTGTACGTGGGCGGCATGGGCAGCCGCAAGCAGAACTTCTACAACCAGCTCGCCTGCCGGATGGGTTACGAGAAAGCCGCCGCGGAGATCCAGGACAAGTACCTGTCCGGTGACAAGGACGGCGCGGCGGCGGCCGTTCCGCACGAACTGATCGACTCGACCACCCTGCTCGGTCCGGTGGAGCGGATCGCCGACCGGATGCGGGCCTACGCCGCCGCGGGTGTCACCACACTGACCCTCGCTCCGGCCGGCTTCACGCTCGACGAGCGCGTCGCCGCCCTGCGCGCCGGTACGGACGCCCTGGAGCGCGCGGGCCTGGTGTCCTAGCCGGGGAGCTTGTCCGGGACCCGGTTCCGGGGCGCCTGTTCCGGCCACGGACCCGGACTCTGACCCGATTCCGGGCCCCGGGTTCCGGGCCCCGGGTTCCGGGCCCCGGGTTCCGGGCCCCGGGTTCCGGGCCCCGGGTTCCGGGCCCCGGGTTCCGGGCCCCGGGTTCCGGACCCCGGGTTCCGGACCCCGGGTCCCGGACCCGACTCCGTTGGACCGGACGGGCGATGGCGGCGGCCGGGAGCCCGAGGAGGAAAGTCCGCGGCCGTGGTGGGGGCTCGGGGGGTCTTCCCCGCCACGGCCGTCAGGTACGACAACGCCTTCCGGCCCCGCTCGGTTACGCGCAGGACCCGCCTTCGCGCTCCTTCTTTCGGCTCAGCCGAACGGCGCACCTGTTGCCTGTTGTCCCGCACCCCATTTGACTCGTTTTCTGCGGATGTCTGTATGGAGGTGACAGTGATGCTCTCGGCCCGAAGCCTGTTCCAGGAAATCCTGGACGACGACCGTACGTTCCGGCTCTTCTGTTCCATCGCTGCCAGCGGAGAGGCCCAGGGAGGGTGGGAGAACGGCCGGATCGCCGCCCTGGTGCCCGAGTCCATGCGGGATCTCGCACCGAAGATCGCCCGGCACGGAGCCGACGAGGACAAGCACGGGCGCATTTTTCACGCCCTCCTGAGGAAGCGCGGTCTCGAACCGGTCGAGATCCCGCGCGAGACCGACTACACCATGCTGCTGGAGCGCCGGGGCATCGGGCTCACCCACGCGAAGCTGCGCCGCGACGACCGGCTCACCGAGGCGGACATCGTGATCTATCTCTCGCACAGCCGGATCACCGAACAGCGGGCCGCGGACCAGATGGTGATGCTGGTGAGGTACTTCGGCGACCATCCCGAGGTGGGCAAGGCCGTCAAGATGATCAGCGATGACGAGGACAACCATCTCGCCTACTGCCATGAGGAACTGCTCGGACTGGCCCGGCAGGGGCACGCCCGCACCATCCACCGCATCCTGCGGGAGTGCGCGATGGCCGAGATCCAGGTCTACCGGCAGGTGAGTCTCGCCGTGATGGAACGGATGGGCCGGCTGCTCGACTGGCCCGCGCCCAAGGCCGCGGTGCTCGCCATGGCGATCAACGGCGTGTACGCGTACGAACGGATCGTCGGCTGGCGCCGGATGGTGCGCCTCAGGATGCCGGAGCGCCGCGACGCCCTCGGCGGCCCCGCGACCACGGCCCCCGCCTTCTGAGACCGGACAGGGCCCAGGCCTCTCGTCCGGATCTTGCCGGGCTCGCGTGCCCTGGCACCGCGAAACGCGCCCTAGAGCCAGTCCCGCCGCTTGAACTGGCGGTACAGCGCCGTGACCACGACCGCCATGAACCCGATCACGGCGGGATAGCCCCACGCGTAGTGCAGCTCCGGCATATCCATGAAGTTCATGCCGTAGATCCCCGCGACCAGCGTCGGCACCGCGGCCATGGCCGCCCATGCCGAGATCTTCCGCATGTCGTCGTTCTGCCGCACCCCCATCTGCGCGAGATGCGCCGACAGGATGTCCGAGAGCAGCCGGTCCAGGCCCTCCACCTGCTCGTTGGCGCGCAGGAGATGGTCGTTGACGTCCCGGAAGAACGGGCGCGAGTGGTCATGGACGAAGGGCACGCCCGCGCTCGCCAGCCGGGCCATCGGCGCCGCCAGCGGTCCGCTTGCCCGCCGGAACTCCAGCACCTGCCGCTTGAAGTTGTAGATCCGCGCCGCGGTCGACGACGCGGACGCCGAGGCCCGTGACGAGCCCGACGACCCCGGTGCGCCGTCGCCGCCGCTCGGCGAGAAGACATCCGCCTCCAGCTCCTCCAGATCGACCTGGAGCTCCACGGCGATGTCGATGTAGTGGTCCACGACCGCGTCGCTGACGGCGTAAAGCACGGCCGTGGGGCCGTGCTTGAGTACCTCCGGCTCCGCTTCGAGCCGCTGCCGTACGGCGCTGAGCGCCGCGCCCCCGCCGTGGCGGACCGTCACCACGAAGGAGTCGCCCATGAAGACCATCAGCTCGCCGGTGGAGACGGTGTCGCCCTCCGGCTCGTACTCCACGGGCTTGAGGACCATGAACAGCGAGTCGTCGTAGACCTCCAGCTTGGGCCGCTGATGCGCGTGGAGCGCGTCCTCGATGGCCAGCGGATGCAGCCCGAACTCGTCGCGTACGAGATCGAACTCGTGCCGTGTCGGTTCGTGCAGCCCGAGCCAGAGGAAGGAGTCGCCCTGGGAGCGCGCCTCGTCGAGGGCGTCGGAGAAGTCGGCGGGGCCGTCGGTGCGGCGTCCGTCGCGGTAAATGGCACAGTCCACGATCACGGCGGGCATTCTTCCCGCTCCCGCGCCCAGCCGCACCCCACCGGTAGGAGGCCGCACCCCACCGGTAGGAGGCCGCACCCCACCGGTAGGCGGCCGTATCCCGCCGGTCCCTGCCATATCCGGCCGGTCCCGGCCGCGTCCCGCGGGTACCGGACGCGGACTGCGGGTACCGGACGCGGCCCGCCCGTTCCGGCCGGTTCACCCCGGCGCACCCCTGCCGGTCCCGGGCGGCATACCCTGGCGGGCATGGCCACGTTGATCCTCGTACGTCATGGACGGTCCACCGCCAACACCGCGGGGGTGCTCGCCGGCTGGACGCCGGGGGTCGCCCTCGACGAGCGCGGCGCCGCACAGGCCGCCGCGCTGCCGGAACGGCTGGCCGGTGTGCCGATCGCCGCCGTCGTCACCAGCCCCCTCCAGCGCTGCCGCGAGACCCTTCAGCCGCTGCTCGACGCCCGGCCGGGGCTGGAGGCGCGGGCCGACGACCGGATCGGCGAGTGCCAGTACGGCGACTGGTCGGGCCGCAAGCTCGCCGAACTCGTCGACGAACCGCTGATGACGGTCGTACAGCAGCACCCCTCCGCCGCCGCGTTCCCCGGCGGTGAGTCGATGCGCGCCATGCAGACGCGTGCCGTGGAGGCCGTACGGGACTGGAACGTCCGGGTCGAGGAGGAGCACGGCGAGGACGCCGTCTTCCTGATGTGCTCCCACGGCGACATCATCAAGGCGCTGGTGGCGGACGCCCTGGGCATGCATCTGGACCTCTTCCAGCGGATCCATGTGGACCCGTGCTCGGTGACGGCGATCCGCTACACGCGCCTGCGCCCGTTCCTGATCCGGCTCGGCGACACCGGTGACCTCGGCGGACTGGCGCCGCGTGAGAGCGCCGGCGAAGGCTCCGGGGAGAACGCCGGGGAGAGCACCGACGGGGGCAGCGGGGTCGTAGGAGGCGGCGCGGGAGCACCGTGATCGCTCCGCGCAGTAGGGTGGACGCGCCGTCCGCGCGATCCAGGGGGCCGTCCGCGGTCCCCTGTCCCGCTCTCCGCTGCCGGTTGTGCTGTCCGTCCGTATACGTCACGCCATATCCGTCACCGCTCGTCGGTGGCGGTCGATTTCCAAGGGAGACAGGACGTGTCCCGTCAGGTGTACCTCTACGATCCGCCGGACCGCTTCGTGGCCGGCACGGTCGGGCTGCCTGGACGCCGTACGTTCTTCCTCCAGGCTTCCGCCGCGGGGCGCGTCACGAGCGTCGCCCTGGAGAAGACCCAGGTGGCCGCGCTCGCCGAGCGGATCGACGAGCTGCTCGACGAGGTCGTACGCCGTACCGGGGGCAATGCCCCGGTACCGGTCATGGCGCCCTCCGAGATCTCCGACTCCGCTCCGCTGGACGCCCCCGTCGAGGAGGAGTTCCGGGTCGGCACGATGGCGCTGGCCTGGGACGGTGACGAGCAGCGCATGATCGTCGAGGCGCAGGCGCTCGTCGAGCTGGACGCCGATACCGAGGAGGACCTCGCGGAGGCCGAGGAGCGGCTGCTCCAGGACGAGGAGAACGGTCCGCCGATGCTCCGTGTCCGGCTCTCCGGCGCCCAGGCCAGGGCCTTCGCCAAGCGCGCCCTGGACGTCGTCAACGCGGGCCGGCCACCGTGTCCGCTGTGCAGCCTGCCGCTCGATCCGGAAGGACATGTATGCCCGCGCCAGAACGGATACCGCCGCGGAGCGTGACCGTGGTCGATCTGCTCACCAAGGGCGAACTGACCGTGCGCGGACGCATCCGCGAGGCGTCCAACGCGGTTCTCTACTGCTCCGTCGCGTACGAGGGCATGGAAGCCCACTGCGTGTACAAGCCCGTCGCGGGGGAGCGGCCCCTGTGGGACTTCCCCGACGGGACGCTCGCCCAGCGCGAGGTGGCGGCGTACGCGGTCTCCGAGGAGACCGGCTGGGAGCTGGTGCCGCCGACCGTCCTGCGGGACGGCCCGTACGGACAGGGCATGTGCCAGCTCTGGATCGAGCCGGAGGCCGAGGGGGCCGGAGAGCCGCTGCTGGCCCTGGTGGAGGACGAGGAGCCGGGCGACGGCTGGAAGGCCGTCGGTCTCGCCGAGGTGGGCGAGGGGCGTACGGCGCTGCTGGTGCACGCCGACGACGAGCGGCTGCGCCGTCTCGCCGTGCTCGACGCGGTCATCAACAACGGTGACCGCAAGGGCGGTCATCTGCTGCCCGCGCCGGAGGGGCGGCTGTACGGCATCGACCACGGCGTCACCTTCAACGTCGACGACAAGCTGCGCACCCTGCTGTGGGGCTGGGCCGGTGAGCCGCTGACGCCGGAGGTGCTGGAGGTGCTCGCGCGGCTGGAGGACGCCCTGGCGGAGTCCGCGCCCCTCGCCACCCGGCTGGCGGAACTCATCACCGCGGCCGAGACCGACGCCGTACGGGCCCGGGTCCGCGAGCTGCGCCGTACGGGCCTTCATCCGAGCCCCTCGGGCCAGTGGCCCGCGATCCCCTGGCCCCCCGTGTAGACACCGGCCGCTGTCCACCGGGCGGGCGGGCGCGGGGACGTGCGGGCGTGCGGGCAGCGGCAGGTGTCCACCGGCAGGTGTCCGGGTCCTGATGGATACCGGCCATACGGAACAAGCACTTTTCAGCCCGATGCGCAAGAGCGCCCAACCGGCCAGGACCGCCCATCCGGTTCGTATGCGGAACATCCATCCGGTTACGCTCATGGCATGTATGCCTGGCCCGCTTCCGAAGTCCCCGCCCTGCCTGGCAGTGGCCGCGACCTCAGGATTCACGACACCTCGACCGATGGCCGAGTCACCCTTGAGCCCGGTCCCGTCGCCCGTATCTACGTCTGCGGCATCACCCCGTACGACGCGACCCACATGGGTCACGCGGCGACCTACAACGCGTTCGACCTCGTTCAGCGCGTGTGGCTCGACACGAAGCGGCAGGTCCAGTACGTCCAGAACGTGACGGATGTCGACGATCCGCTGCTGGAGCGGGCACGGCGCGACGGGGAGGACTGGGTCGGCCTCGCGGAGCGCGAGACGGCCCTCTTCCGGGAGGACATGACCGCGCTGCGGATGCTGCCGCCCCAGCACTACATCGGCGCCGTCGAGGCCATACCGGGCATCGTGCCGCTGGTGGAGCGGCTGCGTGACGCGGGGGCCGCCTACGAGCTCGAAGGCGACGTGTACTTCTCCGTGGCGGCCGACCCCCGCTTCGGCGAGGTCTCCCGGCTCGACGCCCGCGCGATGCGGCTGCTTTCGGCCGAGCGCGGCGGCGACCCCGACCGGCCGGGCAAGAAGAACCCCCTCGACCCGATCCTCTGGCTGGCCGCCCGCCCCGGCGAGCCGAGCTGGGACGGGGGCACCCTGGGCCGTGGCAGGCCCGGCTGGCACATCGAGTGTGTGGCGATCGCCCTCGACCATCTCGGTATGGGCTTCGACGTCCAGGGCGGCGGCAGCGATCTCGCCTTCCCGCACCATGAGATGGGCGCCTCGCACGCCCAGGTGCTGACCGGTGAGCATCCGTTCGCGCGTGCCTATGTGCACGCGGGGATGGTCGGCCTCAACGGCGAGAAGATGTCCAAGTCCAAGGGCAACCTCGTCTTCGTGTCCACGCTCCGTCATGAGGGGGTGGACCCGGCGGCGATCCGCCTCGCGCTGCTCGCGCACCACTACCGCTCCGACTGGGAGTGGACCGACGCGGTGCTCCAGGAGGCCGTGGAGCGTCTCGGGCGCTGGCGGGCGGCGGTGTCCCGGCCGGACGGCCCGCCGTCCGACGCGGTCGTCGACGAGATCCGTGAGGCCCTGGCGGACGATCTGGACGCGCCCGCGGCGCTCCTGGCCGTCGACCGCTGGGCGGCGCTCCAGGAGTCCGTCGGCGGTACGGACGAGGGGGCACCCGGCGTGGTGTCCCGCGCGGTCGACGCGCTGCTCGGGGTCGCGCTCTAGGGCGGGGAGTCCGGCGGCGGGTCGGCTCCGCGGCGGGTCCCGGCGGCAGCCGCCCCGTCCGGTCCTGACAGGAACGGGGCCCGACGCGAGAGCGGGACGGCGTACCGCACGAGGACGACGTACCGCACGAGGACGGCGTACGGCATGAGAGCGGGGCGGCGCCCGATGGCACCGCCCCGCTCCTTGTTCCTGTCTCTCCGCCGTCTCCGTCGCCTTCTGCCGGGCGGCGGGTCATTCCTCGGGGGAGTCGTCCTCGTCGTCCGGTCCCCGCTCAGGACGGGCGGGACCCTGGTCGGACTCCTTGCCCGGCTCACCGCCGCCGCGCGCCGGCCGCTGCGGCCTGCCGCGCCCGCCCGAGGCGTCACGCAGATATGAGGACCCCTCACCGCTCTCCGTGGCATGGCCTCCCGGTGTCTGTCCCGGGCCGCCGTCGCGCCGCCGCAGATACCGTTCGAACTCCCGGGCGATGGCCTCGCCGGACGCCTCGGGAAGCTCCGCGGTGTCCCGCGCCTCCTCCAGCGACTGGACGTACTCCGCCACCTCGCTGTCCTCGGCGGCCAGTTGGTCCACCCCGAGCTGCCAGGCCCGTGCGTCCTCGGCCAGTTCACCCAGCGGGATCCGCAGACCGATCAGGTCCTCCAGCCGGTTCAGCAGTGCCAGCGTCGCCTTCGGGTTGGGCGGCTGCGAGACATAGTGCGGCACGGCGGCCCACAGACTCACCGCGGGGACACCCGCGTGCGTGCAGGCCTCCTGGAGGATGCCGACGATGCCGGTCGGTCCCTCGTAGCGGGTCTCCTCCAGATCCATCGTCCTGGCCAGATCCGGGTCGGAGGTGACGCCGCTGACCGGCACCGGCCGGGTGTGCGGGGTGTCGCCGAGCAGCGCGCCGAGGATGACCACCATCTCCACGCCCAGCTCATGGGCGAAGCCCAGCAGCTCGTTGCAGAACGAGCGCCAGCGCATGGACGGCTCGATACCGCGGACCAGCACCAGGTCACGGGGTTTCTCGCCGCCGACCCGCACCACGGAGAGCCGGGTGGTCGGCCAGGTGATCTTCCGTACGCCGCCGTCCAGGTAGACCGTGGGCCGATTGACCTGGAAGTCGTAGTAGTCCTCGGCGTCGAGCGCCGCGAACACCTCGCCCTTCCACTCCCGGTCGAGATGCGCGACCGCTGTGGAGGCTGCGTCGCCCGCGTCGTTCCAGCCTTCGAACGCGGCCACCATGACCGGGTCGATCAGCTCGGGAACCCCCTCGAGCTCGATCACCCAGTGCCTCCTTCCGAAGTTCCCTTTCGTACGGACCAACCTTACGGCTTCCCGGGTACCCGCCCGCAGCCCCGCGCACGCCCGGGTGAACTTCGGCGTACCGGGGCATAGGCCGGAGAACTGACGCTTCTCCTGGAAGATTCATCCGAGCTGTCATCGTAAATTTCGTTCCGACCCTGGACTATCTGGCCTGAACGACGCTATACATCGGATGACCACTAGAGGTCCGATGTTCTTCTCAGGGAGCGTGCATGAGTCAGACCGTCACGGGGTTCGAGGTTCACGACATCCGTTTTCCCACCTCGGAACAGCTCGACGGCTCCGACGCCATGAACCCGGATCCCGACTACTCGGCCGCCTATCTGGTGCTGCGCACGGACGGTGGCACGGAGGGCCATGGATTCTGTTTCACGATCGGGCGCGGCAACGAGGTCACCGCGACCGCCATCGAGGCGCTGCGGCCCTATGTGCTCGGCAGACCGGCCCCGCTCACCGCGGCCGATCTCGCCGCCCTCTACTTCGAGCTGACCCATGACTCCCAGCTCCGCTGGCTCGGTCCGGAGAAGGGCGTCATGCATATGGCGGCCGGCGCCGTCGTCAACGCGGCCTGGGACCTGGCGGCCAAGGCGGCGGGCAAGCCCGTCTGGGAGTTCCTCTCGGACATGACACCCGAGGAACTGGTCTCCCTCGTCGACTTCCGCTATCTGACGGACGCCCTCACCCCGGACGAGGCGCTGGCCATCCTGCGCGCCGCCGAGCCGGGCCGGGCGGAGCGCGCCGCCCGGCTGCGCGCCGAGGGCTATCCCGCGTACACCACCTCGCCCGGCTGGCTCGGCTACTCCGACACCAAGCTCGTCACCCTCGCCAAGCAGGCCGTCGCCGATGGCTTCGAGCAGATCAAGCTCAAGGTCGGCGCCGATCTGGAGGACGACATCCGGCGGATGAAGCTGGCCCGCGCCGCGGTCGGCCCCGGCATCCGGATCGCCGTCGACGCCAACCAGCGCTGGGACGTGGCGGAAGCGGTGCGCTGGATGTCGGCCCTCGCCCCGTACGAACCGCACTGGATCGAGGAGCCGACGAGCCCCGACGACATTCTCGGCCACGCCGCCGTACGCGCCGGTCAGCCGGTCAAGGTGGCCACCGGCGAGCATGTCGCCAACCGCGTGATGTTCAAACAGCTTCTCCAGGCCGAGGCCGTCGACTACGTTCAGATCGACGCGGCCCGGGTCGCCGGGGTCAACGAGAATCTGGCGATCCTGCTGCTGGCCGCCAAGTACGGCAGGCCCGTCTGCCCGCACGCCGGCGGGGTCGGACTCTGCGAACTCGTACAGCATCTCTCGATGTTCGACTACGTCGCCGTCTCCGGGAGCTGGGAGGACCGGATCATCGAGTATGTCGACCATCTGCACGAGCACTTCGCCGACCCCGTGGTGATCACCTCGGGACGCTACGAGGCGCCGGGCGCACCGGGCTTCTCCGCCCGGATGCTGCCCGAGTCGATCGCCGCGCACCGCTATCCGGAAGGGCCCGTCTGGCAGGCCCGTGCCACCACCGAGGAGAACGACCGATGACCGGCGCAGGGGACTTCGAGGGGCTCGGCGCCCTGGTCACGGGCGGTGCCTCGGGCATCGGCGCGGCCATCGCCACGCTGCTGCTGGAACGCGGCGCCCAGGTCGCCGTACTGGACCGCGACTGCGCGGGCGCGCCCAAGGGGACACTGCCGCTCACGGCGGACGTCACCGACGACGCGGCCGTACGGACCGCGGTGGACACCGCGGCGGCCGAGTTCGGCGGGCTGCACACGATCGTCTCCAACGCGGGTCTCGGCGCGATCGGCACCGTCGCGGACAACCCCGACGACGAGTGGCGGCGGGTCCTGGACATCAATGTCCTCGGCATGGTCCGCACCGCCCGGCACGCCCTGCCGCATCTGCGCCGCTCGGCCGCCGAACGGCCCGGCTGCGTCTCGATCACCCAGACCTGCTCCATCGCCGCCACCGCCGGGCTGCCGCAGCGCGCCCTCTACAGCGCCAGCAAGGGCGCTGTCCTGTCGCTGACCCTGGCCATGGCGGCCGACCATGTCCGCGAGGGCATCCGGGTCAACTGCGTCAACCCCGGTACCGCGGACACCCCCTGGGTCGGCAGGCTGCTCGACCAGGCCGCAGACCCAGGGGCCGAACGCGCGGCGCTGGAAGCGCGCCAGCCCACCGGGCGACTGGTCGCCGCGGCCGAGGTCGCCGCCGCCGTCGCCTATCTCGCCAGCCCCGCCGCGGCCGCCGTCACGGGGACGGCGCTCGCGGTCGACGGCGGAATGCAGGGCCTGCGCCTGCGCCCCGTCAACTGAGCCGCACTCATCTGGAGGATGGACATCATGCAGCGACAGAGCACGGGACGCTCCGCCCCGTACAGACTTCCACTCGGGCGACTCCGTACCACCGGCGCCTCGGCCTGCGCCGTGGTCCTGGCCGTCACGGTCCTGGCCGGGTGCAACCGTGACCAGGGGAGCGACGCCGCGGGCGGCGGCAAGGTCGGTATCGACCTGCCGCGCAGCGACAGCGACTTCTGGAACTCGTACCAGCAGTACATCGAGAAGGGCGTCAAGGCCGGCGAGGTCGACGCGCTCTCGCTGACCAACTCGCAGAACGACATCGGAAAGCTCGTCTCCAATGTCCAGGTCTTCACCGACCAGGGCGCCAAGGCCGTCATCATGGCCCCGCAGGACACCGGCGCGATAGCCGAGACGCTCCAGACGCTGAGCGACAAGAAGATCCCCGTCATCAGCGTGGACACCCGCCCCGACAAGGGCGATGTCTACATGGTCGTACGGGCCGACAACCGCGCGTACGGCGAGAAGGCCTGCCAGTACCTGGGCGAGCAGCTCAAGGGCAAGGGCAAGGTCGTCGAGTTCCAGGGCGACCTGTCCTCCATCAACGGCCGCGACCGCTCCGAGGCGTTCAAGTCCTGTATGGACGAGAAGTTCCCCGGTATCGAGGTCTTCGAGCTGGCCACCGAGTGGAAGGGCGACGTGGCCTCGGCCAAGCTCCAGTCGACCCTGACCGCCCACCCCGACATCAACGGCATCTACATGCAGGCCGGCGGTGTCTTCCTCCAGCCGACGCTGGCCCTGCTGGAGCAGAAGAAGCTGCTCAAGGCGCCCGGTACCCCCGGGCACATCACGATCATCTCCAACGACGGCATCCCCGAGGAACTGGACGCCATCCGGGAGGGGAAGATCGACGCCACCGTCTCCCAGCCGGCCGACCTGTACGCCAACTACGCGCTGTACTGGGCCAAGCAGGCGCTCGCGGGCGTGACCCCCAAGGCGGGTCCGACCGATCACGACTCCACGATCATCAAGATCCCGAACGGCTTCGAGGACCAGCTTCCCGCGCCGCTGGTGACCAAGGAGAACGTGGACGACCCCAAGCTGTGGGCCAACCAGCTGGAGAAGAAGAGCTAGCGATGGACTCCATGCGGCAGGAAGCGCCCGCTGCGGTACACGCGGAAGGCATCGTCAAGCGCTTCGGTCCCACCGTGGCGCTCGACGGCGTCCGGCTCACCGTACGGCCCGGCGAGTCCCACGCGCTCGTGGGGCGCAACGGCGCGGGCAAGTCCACCCTGGTCAGCGTGATCACCGGGCTGCACAGGCCGGACGCGGGCCAGGTGAGCTTCGGCGGCGAGCCCGCGCCCGCCTTCGGGGACACCACGGCCTGGCAGTCCAAGGTCGCCTGTGTGTACCAGAAGTCGATGGTCGTCCCCGATCTGACCGTGGCGGAGAATCTGTTCCTCAACCACTACGGTCTGGACCGGACCGGCGCCGGACCCGGTGGCCGGTTCATCAGCTGGCGCGGACTGCGCCGGCGGGCACAGGATCTGCTCGCGGAGTACGGGGTCGATGTCGACCCGAACGCCCGCGCCAAGGATCTCCCCGTCGAACAGCGGCAGTTCGTCGAGATCGCGCGGGCGCTGTCCTTCGGTGCCCGGCTGATCATCCTCGACGAGCCCACGGCGCAGCTCGACGCCCGCGGTATCCAGCGGCTCTTCGACAAGCTCCGTGAACTGCGGAGCCAGGGAGTGGCGTTCCTCTTCATCTCCCACCATCTCCAGGAGGTGTACGAACTCTGCACCGCCGTCACCGTCTACCGCGACGCCCGCCATGTGCTGACCGCACCGGTGGCCGAGCTGTCGAAGGAGGACCTGGTGTCGGCGATGACCGGGGAGTCGGCGGGCACGGCCGCCGCCTGGCACGCCGTGCGCGCGAGCGCGCCGGACGCCGGGGCCGAGCCCGTACTGCAGGTCGAGGGGCTCGCCCTGGAGGGCGAGTTCGATCCGCTCGATCTCGCCGTGCGGCCCGGTGAGGTGCTCGGTCTGGCCGGGAGCGCGGCCAGTGGCAACACGGCCCTCGGCGAGACCCTGGTCGGGATGCGCGCGCCGACCTCGGGACGGATCGCCGTGCGCGGGCGCCAGGTCAAGCCGGGCAGCGTCCCGCACGCGCTGGACGCCGGTATCGGATACATCCCCGAGGACCGGCACCGCCAGGGGCTCGTCCTGGACCGGAGTGTCGCCGAGAACGCCACGCTCACGGTCACCGATCAGCTCGGCCCGTGGGGGACCGTACTGCCCTCGCGGACGCGGGAGTTCGCCCAGGGCATGATCGAGTCGCTGGACATCAAGACGCAGGGCCCCGAGCAGCCCGTCTCGGGGCTGTCCGGCGGCAATCAGCAGAAGGTCGTCGTCGCCCGCGCCCTGGCGCGCGGCCCGAGCGCGCTGGTCGCCCTGCGGCCCACCGCCGGCGTCGATGTGAAGTCGAAGGACTCCCTGCTCGGCGTGGTGCGCAGGGTGGCGGACGAGGGCAGCGCGGCCGTGATCATCTCGGACGAGCTGGACGATCTGCGGGTGTGCGACCGGGTGCTCGCCCTGTTCCACGGGCGCGTGGTGGCGTCGTTCGAAAGCGGGTGGACCGACCGGGAACTGGTCGCCGCCATGGAAGGTGTGGGAGAGCGGGAATGACGGAGACCATACGACCGCCGGTGGCGGAGGAGACCGGGAGCGCGACTCCGCGCGGCCGGCTCCAGCTCATCCGGTGGAGCGACTTCTCCCTGGTGCCGGTGATCCTGGTGCTGATGGTGATCGGCTTCATCGTCTCGCCGGTCTTTCTCACCTCCAGCAATCTGATCAGCGTCGTCCAGCAGTCCTCGGAGCTGAGTCTGCTGGTCCTCGGCCAGGCGCTGATCCTGATCGTCGGCCGGATGGACCTGTCGCTGGAGTCGACGATCGGTATCGCGCCGGTCATCGCCATGTGGCTGGTGCTGCCCTCGGAGGGCGGCCGGTTCGCCGGACTCGATCTGCTGCCGGTCTGGATGGCCATCCCCGCCTGTCTGCTGATCGGTGTGATCATCGGCGCGGTCAACGGCTTTCTGATGCTCAAGCTGCGGGTGAACGGCTTCATCGCCACCCTCGGCATGCTCACCATGCTGCGCGGCCTCCACATCGGTATCACCGAGGGCAAGTCGATCACCGATGTCCCGGAGTCCTTCCGGTACCTGGGCAAGACCGACTGGCTGGGCGCCCCGGCGGCCGTCTGGATCTGTCTGGCGCTGTTCGCGATCGGCGGCGCGACCCTCGCGTGGCTGCGCCACGGACGGTCGCTGTACGCCATCGGCGGCAACCCGGAGGCGGCCCGCGCGGCCGGTATCCGGGTGGACCGTGTCACCTGGATCGTGCTGGCCGTCGGCGGGCTGCTCGCGGCCTTCGCGGGCGTCCTCTACACCGGTCACTACGGATCGGTCGCGGCCACCCAGGGCGACGGCTGGATCTTCCAGGTCTTCGCCGCGGCTGTCATCGGCGGTATCAGCCTCAAGGGCGGGCGCGGCACGCTCTTCGGCGCGCTGACGGGTGTGCTGACGCTTCAGCTCGTGGTCAATGTGATGACGCTCGGGGGTGTGCCCGCGCTCTGGAACCAGTTCCTCAACGGCGCGATCATCATCGTCGCGCTGGTCATCTCCCGCTTCGCGAGCGGAGAGAAGCAGGACTGACCGTACGCGCCGCGCGCGGGCCGCGCGGACGTCTCCCGCGCACGCGCTCCGGCGGGCGTCAGCGGCGCCGACCGTCACAGGTCGGCGCCGCTGCCGGCGTCAGAGGGTCGAGCGCAGCCACATCTCGACGCTCGCGATATGCACGGTCGCCCAGGACCGGGCCGCTTCGGCGTCCCGGTCCCTGAGCGCGGCCAGGATCGCCCGGTGCTCGTGGAGGGTACGGCTCACGGCGTCCTCCTGGGTCAGCCCGCGCCAGATCCTGGCCCGGGTGGTGGGACCGGAGAGCCCGTCCAGGAGCGAGCAGAGCACCGAATTGCCCGACGACTGCACGATCCCGCGGTGGAACTCCAGATCGGCCGCGACAAGCTGCTCCACCGAGGGCCGCTCTCCGAGAGCGTCCAACTGGGCGTCCAGCACGTCCAGTTCGGCCTCCGTTATCCGCGCGCTCGCCATCGACGTGGCGGCCGGCTCCAGGATGCGCCGTACGGCGAGGAACTCCAGCACGGTGTCGTCGCGGTGGAAGTCCACCACGAAGCTGAGCGCCTCCAGCAGCAGTTGGGGATCGAGGCTGGTGACATACGTGCCGTCCCCCTGCCGTACATCGAGGATGCGGATGAGCGACAGCGCGCGCACCGCCTCGCGCAGCGAATTGCGCGACAGGCCCAGATCGGAGGCGAGTTCGCTCTCCCTCGGGAGACGGTCTCCCGGGCGCAGCGCACCGGAGACGATCATTCCCTTGATCTTCTCGATGGCCTCGTCGGTGACTGCCATGGCGACCTCCATACATCCGATGTATCGGTCACCATTATGCGTCTCCGAGGCGCGAAGAGGGGCGCTCCAGGACAAGGAGCGCCCCTCTGTTCGTACATACGTCCTGCCGGTCCCGTTCGGACATCTGTGCTCAGCCGTGTGTGCTCAGTCGCGCTTGCCCAGCAGATCCTCGACCCCGGACCGGACGCGGTCCGTGTCCAGACCACGGATCGTCAGTGTCGTACGGCGGCGCAGTACGTTGTCGGCCGTCTCGGCCCACTCGTGGTCGCGGGCGTAGACGACCTGCGCCCAGATCTCCGGCGCGTCCGGATGGATCCGCTCACCCAGCTCCGGGTACTCGTTCGCGAGCCGCACGACGTCGAAGGCGAGCGAGCCGTAGTGGGTGGCGAGATGACGGGCGGTGTCCGCCGCCATGGACGGGCCCGTACCGCCGCCGTCGATGAGCAGCCGGTGGGCCACCGCGTTCGGACTGGCGATGCCCGGCAGCGGCAGCATCTTCGGCAGTCCCGAGACCGGCTCCATGCCCTGGCCGAGCGGATGTCCCGGCAGGGTCTCCAGCTTGGCCAGCACCGTACGGCCGATATGACGGAAGGTCGTCCACTTGCCGCCGGCCACCGACAGCATGCCGCCGCGGCCCTCGGTCACGACCGTCTCGCGCCTGGCCCTGGAAGTGTCACCCGGGCCGCCGGGGAGCACCCGCAGACCCGCGAAGGAGTAGGTGATCAGATCGGGGGAGAGCTGCTGGCCGCGGACGGAGAGCGCGGCCTCGTCCAGGATCTGGTGCACGTCCTTCTCGTTGACCCCGACGGCGCCCGGGTCGCCCTCGTACTCCTCGTCCGTCGTACCGAGCAGCAGCATGTCCTCCCAGGGGAGGGCGAAGGTGATCCGGTACTTGTCGATGGGCGTGGCGAGCGCCGCCTCCCAGGGCGCGGTGCGCCGCAGGACGAGATGCGCGCCCTTGGAGAGGCGGACGGACGGCGCCGCGTGCGGGTCCTCCAGCCGGCGCAGATGGTCGACCCAGGGTCCGGTGGCGTTGAGGACCAGCCGCGCGTCGACACCGAACTCCGTACCGTCCGTACGGTCCCGCAGCTCCGCGCCCGTCACCCGGCCCCGGGTGAAGCGCAGTCCGGTGACCTCCGCGTGGTTGAGGACGGTGGCTCCGGAGTCGACGGCGGCACGGACGGTCATCAGCGCCATCCGCGCGTCGTTCATCTGGTCGTCGCCGTAGACGGCCACGGCCTTCAGACCGTCCGTACGCAGCTCGGGCACCGCGCGCCGGGCCTTGGCGGGGCTGATCAGACGGCCGACGCCGTCGCCGAACGCGGAGAGCGCGGAGTAGGCGAGGACACCCGCGCCGAGCTTGGCGGCGCCGTGCGGCCCGCCCTTGTACACCGGCAGATAGAAGGTGAGCGGCCGGGCGAGATGCGGTGCCACCTGCCGGGACACCGCGCGCCGTTCGAAGTGGTTCTCCGCCACCAGCCTCACCGCGCCGGTCTGGAGATAGCGCAGACCGCCGTGGAGCAGCTTGGAGGAGGCGGAGGAGGTGGCGCCGGCGAAGTCGCCGCCGTCCACCAGGGCCACCCGCAGTCCGGACTGGGAGGCGTGCCAGGCGGTGGATATGCCGAGGATGCCGCCGCCTATCACCAGAAGGTCGTAGGCCGCCCGGGACAGCGTGTCCCGGGTCTCCGCCCGGCTCGGCAGGGAACCGCCCGCCGGATGCGTCCCCAGGGCGGGGACGCTCTCCAGGATGCTCATTCGTCGCTCCACTCCTTTTATGCCCTCACGTACGGCGCCGTCCTCAGGCATCGTCGTCGTCGAGCCAGCCCATGGTGCGGTCGACGGCCTTGAGCCAGTTCCGGTACTCGCGGTCACGGGTCGCGCTGTCCATCCGCGGTGTCCACTCCGCGGCCCGCCGCCAGTTGGCGCGCAGCGCGTCGGTGTCCGGCCAGAAGCCCACGGCCAGACCTGCGGCGTAGGCGGCGCCGAGACAGGTGGTCTCGGCGACCATCGGACGCACCACCGGTACGTCCAGGACGTCGGAGAGCGTCTGCATCAGCAGATTGTTGGCGGTCATACCGCCGTCGACCTTCAGCGAGGTCAGCTCCACCCCGGAGTCCTTGGCCATGGCGTCGCTGATCTCCCGGGTCTGCCAGGCCGTGGCCTCCAGGACCGCGCGCGCGATGTGCGCCTTGGTGACATAGCCGGTCAGACCGGCGATCACCCCGCGCGCGTCCGGGCGCCAGTGCGGTGCGAAGAGACCGGAGAAGGCGGGTACGAAGTAGGCGCCGCCGTTGTCGTCGACCGAGGACGCCAGGGTCTCGATCTCGGCCGCGGACCTGATCAGCCCCATCTGGTCGCGCATCCACTGCACCAGCGAGCCGGTGACGGCGATGGCGCCCTCCAGCGCGTACACCGCGGGCTCGTCGCCGACGCGGTAGCCGACGGTCGTCAGCAGCCCGCTGTAGGAGTTCACGGGCTTGCCGCCGGTGTTCATCAGCATGAAGGTGCCGGTGCCGTAGGTCGACTTGGCCTCTCCCTCGGAGAAACAGGTCTGGCCGAAGAGCGCCGCCTGCTGGTCACCGAGCGCGGAGGCGACCGGGACACCGTCCAGCACGCCGCCCTTGGCCGTGCCGTACACCTCCGACGAGGAGCGGATCTTCGGCAGGATCGAGGCCGGCACACCCATCGAGTCGAGGATCTTGGGTTCCCACTCCAGGGTGCGCAGATTCATCAGCATGGTGCGGGAGGCGTTGGTGACGTCCGTGACATGCGCGCCGCCGTGGACTCCGCCGGTCAGATTCCAGATGACCCAGGAGTCCATGGTCCCGAAGTGGATCTCGCCGCGCTCCGCCCGTTCACGCAGCCCCTCGACATGGTCGAGCAGCCAGCGCGCCTTCGGGCCTGCGAAGTAACTGGAGAGCGGCAGACCCGTCTCACGGCGGAACCGGTCCTGGCCGACATTGCGGCCCAGTTCACGGCAGAGCGCGTCGGTACGGGTGTCCTGCCAGACGATGGCGTTGTGGACGGGCAGACCGGTGTTCCTGTCCCAGAGCACGGTGGTCTCGCGCTGATTGGTGATCCCGATCGCCTTGACGTCGGCGGAGGTGATGCCCGCCTTCTCGATCGCGCGCGCCACGACCTCCTGGACATTGGTCCAGATCTCCACCGGGTCGTGCTCCACCCAGCCCGGCTTCGGGAAGATCTGCCCGTGCTCCTTCTGGTCGACGGCGACGATCCGGCCGTCCCGGTCGAAGACGATGCAGCGGCTCGATGTGGTGCCCTGGTCGATGGCCGCGATGAACGGTCCGGTGCCGCGGGCGGCCCCGATGGTGGTTGCGTCGCTCACGGTGTCTGCTCCTGCTCATTGCGAAGGGGAGAGGGTGGCTACGTGAAGACTCAGGGGTGCGGTACCCGCCGCCGTCCGGTGCGCCGTCCCGTATGGCGCTGTCACACCCTAACCCTTCCTTCCGTCAGCGATTCGGCAATGCCGAACGATAGACGGATCGCATCTCCAGGGCATCGCATCTCCCGAGCATCGCGTCACCCGGGCCCGGCGGCCGGAACCTCGTCCCTGACCTCGTTCCTCACCGATGATCCGCCATACGGTTCAGAACCGCCCGGCGCCGATCTCCCTGGAGACCGCGCGTGCGCAGTCGCGGACCGCCGCGACCAGCTCCGACCGCACATCACCCGTGGGGCAGATACGTTCCACCGCACCGGTGACGGCGATCGCCCCGACCGGCATCCGCCGCCGGTCGTGGACGGGGGCCGCCACCGCCGCCACGCCCTCCCAGGTCTCCTCGACGTCCGCCGCCCAGCCGCGCGCCCTGGTCAGCTCCAGCACGGCCGCGAACTCCGCCTCGGCGGTGATCGTCCGCGCGGTCAGGGCCGGGCGCTCGTTCCCGACCGCCTCGACCCGCGCCACCGGGTCGTACGCCGAGAGCACCTTGCCCAGCGCCGTGGAGTGCAGCGGCTGCATGGCGCCCACCTCCAGCACCTGCCGGCTGTCGTCCGGGCGGAAGACATGGTGGACGATCAGCACGCCCCGCTGGTGCACGACGCCGAGATGGACGCTCTCCCCGCTGGACCGGGCCAGATCGTCCGTCCAGACCAGAGCGCGGGCCCGCAGCTCGTGTATGTCCAGATAGCTGTTCCCGAGCCGCAGCAGCTCGGCCCCGAGCTGGTAGCGGCCGGACTCGGCGTCCTGTTCCACGAAGCCCTCCGCCTGGAGGGTGCGCAGGATGCCATGGGCGGTGCCCTTGGCGAGACCGACCGCCGAGGCGATCTCGGACAGACCGAGCCGGCGCTCACCGCCCGCGAGCAGCCGCAGCATCGCCGCCGCCCGCTCCAGCGACTGGATGTTCTTCGCCATCGGACCCGGACCTCCACACCTGTCGACCATGCTGAACACTATCGGGTACTGCCGACCCGTACCGCCTCCGGACCCGGACCTCTTCCCGCCGGGGAGCCGGGCCCCGGCGCCGGGGAAGGCCCCCGCGCGCCGGGAGGAGAGGGGCCCGTACGCCCCGCGTCCGGATCTTTCCGTGCACAGGATGACGCCCGCCCGACGAGATCCACACCCGCGAAGCGGCCCGCCCGGCTACGCTGGCCGGGTGCGCCGTCCATCAGAGGGCGCAAAGCCGACAGCCGTCGCATCCCAGGGAGTACTTTCATGGCCTCGTCGCCGACCCCCTCCACCGACAGCCGGACCCGTATCGAAGCCCTCCGTGAGGCACTGGCCACCCGTGTGGTGGTCGCCGACGGCGCGATGGGCACGATGCTCCAGGCGCAGGATCCGACGATGGAGGACTTCCAGAATCTGGAAGGCTGCAACGAGATCCTGAATGTGACCCGCGCGGACATCGTCCGGTCCGTGCACGAGGAGTACTTCGCGGTCGGTGTGGACTGCGTGGAGACGAACACCTTCGGTACGAACTACGCGGCGCTCTTTGAATACGACATCCCCGAGCGGGTCTTCGAGCTGGCCGAGTCGGGCGCGCGGATCGCCCGTGAGGTCGCGGACGAGTTCACCGTGTCCACGGGACAGCAGCGCTGGGTGCTGGGCTCCATGGGGCCGGGTACGAAGCTGCCGACGCTGGGACATGTCCCGTACCTCACGCTGCGGGACGCCTACCAGCAGAACGCGGAAGGCCTGATCGCGGGCGGCGCCGACGCGCTGCTCGTGGAGACCACGCAGGACCTGCTCCAGACGAAGGCCGCCGTCCTCGGCGCCCGCCGCGCGCTGGCGGCCACCGGCACGAACCTCCCCGTCATCTGCTCGGTCACGGTCGAGACGACCGGCACCATGCTGCTCGGCTCGGAGATCGGCGCGGCGCTGACCGCGCTGGAGCCGCTGGGCATCGACATGATCGGCCTGAACTGCGCCACGGGCCCGGCCGAGATGAGCGAGCATCTGCGCTATCTGGCCCGGCACTCCCGTATCCCGCTGTCCTGCATGCCCAACGCCGGCCTCCCCGTCCTCGGCAAGGACGGCGCGCACTACCCGCTGTCGGCCGGTGAGCTGGCGGACGCCCAGGAGACGTTCGTGCGTGAGTACGGGCTGTCGCTGGTGGGCGGCTGCTGCGGTACGACGCCGGAGCATCTGCGCCAGGTGGTCGAGCGGGTACGCGGCAACGCCCTGACGGAGCGTGAGCCGCGCCCCGAGCCGGGCGCCGCCTCCCTCTACCAGACCGTGCCGTTCCGGCAGGACGCGTCGTATCTCGCCATCGGTGAGCGGACGAACGCCAACGGCTCGAAGAAGTTCCGTGAGGCCATGCTGGACGGCCGCTGGGACGACTGTGTGGAGATGGCCCGCGACCAGATCCGCGAGGGCGCCCATCTGCTGGACCTGTGTGTGGACTATGTCGGCCGGGACGGTGTCGCCGACATGGCCGAGCTGGCGGGCCGGTTCGCCACCGCCTCCACCCTGCCGATCGTGCTGGACTCGACCGAGCTGAACGTGATCGAGGCCGGGCTGGAGAAGCTCGGCGGCCGCGCGGTGATCAACTCGGTCAACTACGAGGACGGGGACGGCCCTGAGTCGCGCTTCGCGAAGGTGACCGCGCTGGCCGTGGAGCACGGCGCGGCGCTGATCGCGCTGACCATCGACGAGGAAGGCCAGGCCCGTTCCGTCGAGCACAAGGTCGCCATCGCCGAGCGGCTGATCAACGACCTGACCACGAACTGGGGTGTCCATGAGTCGGACATCCTCATCGACTGCCTGACCTTCACCATCTGCACCGGGCAGGAGGAGTCCCGGGGCGACGGCATCGCCACGATCGAGGCGATCCGCGAACTCAAGCGCCGCCACCCCGATGTCCAGACCACCCTCGGTCTGTCGAACATCTCCTTCGGCCTCAACCCGGCCGCCCGTGTCGTCCTCAACTCGGTCTTCCTGGACGAGTGCGTCAAGGCGGGCCTGGACTCGGCGATCGTGCACGCCTCGAAGATCCTCCCGATCGCGCGGCTGGACGAGGAGCAGGTCAAGGTCGCGCACGATCTGATCTACGACCGGCGCAGCGAGGGCTACGACCCGCTCCAGAAGCTGATGGAGCTGTTCGAGGGCGTCAACACGAAGTCGATGAAGGACGGCCGGGCCGAGGAACTGCTCGCGCTGCCGCTGGAGGAGCGCCTGCGGCGCCGGATCATCGACGGCGAGAAGAACGGCCTGGACAGGGATCTCGCCGAGGCGCTGGAGACCCGGCCCGCCCTGGACATCGTCAACGACACCCTGCTGGAAGGCATGAAGGTCGTCGGTGAGCTGTTCGGCTCCGGCCAGATGCAGCTTCCGTTCGTGCTCCAGTCCGCCGAGGTGATGAAGACCGCGGTGGCCTATCTGGAGCCGCACATGGAGAAGACCGACGACGACGGCAAGGGCACGATCGTGCTGGCCACCGTCCGGGGCGACGTCCATGACATCGGCAAGAACCTGGTCGACATCATCCTCTCCAACAACGGCTACAACGTGGTGAATCTGGGTATCAAGCAGCCCGTCTCCGCGATCCTGGAAGCCGCCGAGGAACACAGGGCGGATGTGATCGGCATGTCCGGTCTGCTGGTGAAGTCGACCGTGATCATGAAGGAGAACCTGGAGGAGCTCAACCAGCGCAAGATGGCGGCCGACTACCCCGTCATCCTCGGCGGCGCCGCGCTGACCCGCGCCTATGTCGAGCAGGATCTGCACGAGATCTACCAGGGCGAAGTCCGCTACGCGCGGGACGCGTTCGAGGGGCTGCGGCTGATGGACGCGCTGATCGCGGTCAAGCGCGGAGTTCCCGGCGCCACCCTCCCCGAGCTGAAGCAGCGCCGGGTCAGGGCCACCGCGACCGCCGTGCTGGAGGAGCGCCCCGAACAGGGCTCGGTCCGCTCCGACGTCGCCGTCGACAACCCCGTCCCCGCACCGCCGTTCTGGGGCACACGGGTCGTCAAGGGCATCCAGCTCAAGGAGTACGCCTCCTGGCTGGACGAGGGCGCCCTCTTCAAGGGCCAGTGGGGACTGAAGGAGGCCCGCAAGGGCGGCCCCAGCTACGAGGAACTGGTCGAGAGCGAGGGCCGGCCCCATCTGCGCGGCTGGCTGGACCAGCTGCACACCCAGAACCTGCTGGAGGCCGCCGTCGTCTACGGCTACTTCCCGTGTGTCTCCAAGGGCGACGACCTCATCGTGCTCAACGACGACGGCTCCGAGCGCACCCGCTTCACCTTCCCGCGCCAGCGCCGCGGCCGGCGTCTGTGCCTCGCGGACTTCTTCCGCCCCGAGGAGTCCGGCGAGCGGGATGTGGTCGGCTTCCAGGTCGTCACCGTCGGCTCGAAGATCGGTGGGCGGACCGCCGAGCTGTTCGAGTCCAACTCCTACCGCGACTACCTCGAACTGCACGGGCTCTCCGTCCAGCTCGCCGAGGCGCTCGCCGAGTACTGGCACGCCCGGGTCCGCTCCGAACTGGGCTTCGCCGGTGAGGATCCGGCCGATGTCGAGGACATGTTCGCCCTGAAGTACCGGGGTGCGCGCTTCTCGCTGGGTTACGGCGCCTGCCCCGATCTGGAGGACCGCGCGAAGATCGCGGAGCTGCTGGAGCCGGAGCGGATCGGTGTCCAGCTCTCGGAGGAGTTCCAGCTCCACCCCGAGCAGTCCACCGACGCCATCGTGATCCACCATCCCGAGGCCAAGTACTTCAACGCCCGCTGACAGCGGCGCCGACCGGCGCGCACCGACAGTGCGCGCCGACGCACGCGCCCGGCACACGCGCCCGGCACACGTCGGCCCGGTCCCGCGCGGGCGGACGCTCCCTGACGTCCCTGACGTGCTCCAGGAGCGGTCCGCCGGAATCCGGTCGGCGCGGAACGCGGACGAGTCGTACACTGGTCGGTCCAGCGCAGGCCGGTCGCCTGTCCCGGTGGGGTAACCCCGTGGGAAAGGTGACCGGCCTTCTCGTCCCTCATGGAGGTGTGCCGGATGACCAGTACGGTCCCCGCGTCCTTGACCCGTACGGCCGAAGGATCGGCCCTTCAGGCCGTTCTTCTCGACATGGACGGAACCCTGGTCGACACCGAGGGATTCTGGTGGGACGCCGAGGTGGAGGTCTTCAAGGCCCTCGGGCACGTCCTCGACGAGACCTGGCGCGATGTGGTGGTGGGCGGGCCCATGACCCGCAGCGCCACCTTCCTCATCGAGGCCACCGGCGCCGCCATCACCCTCGCCGAGCTGACCGTGCTGCTCAACGACACCTTCGAGGACCGCATCGGGCGCGGTGTACCGCTCATGCCGGGCGCCACCCGGCTGCTCACGGAACTGGCCGCGCACGAGGTGCCCACCGCCCTGGTCTCGGCCTCGCACCGCCGCATCATCGACCGGGTGCTGGCCTCGCTCGGGCCCGAGTACTTCGCGCTCACCGTCGCCGGTGACGAGGTGCCGCGTACGAAACCCCACCCCGACCCGTATCTGCTCGCCGCCCGTGGCCTGGGCGCCGATCCCTCGCGGTGCGCGGTCATCGAGGACACCGCCACCGGTGTCGCCGCCGCCGAGGCCGCGGGCTGCCGGGTGGTCGCCGTACCCTCCGTCGCCCCGATCGCACCGGCCGACGGACGGATCGTCGTGCGCTCGCTCGAAGAGGTCGATCTGGTATTTCTGCGCGGGATGATGACGCAAGGACACTGATCCGCGCACAGAGCGTCGCACCGGAATAAGCACGGAAACTCTCGGCATTGGGCCGGGTATTTTCCGTTACCTCGGACACGGCAATCCATGGTTCGTTAAACGGTATGCGGAGTGAGGTTTATCACCTGCGCTCTCATCGACAGGCGCGGGCCGGACTGATCCATGGCCACCGCAGGGCGGTCCAGGTGTGCCCTTGTGTCCTGATTGGTGGAGGCCTGTACGAAACATTCCGGAGCCGGTATATCCACACGCCGCTATTGCCGATCACTGTGTGATTACGTTTCAGATCGGGCCCGTTCAGGCATTCCCGGTGCCTCCGACTAATCTCGTCGCGAGCACTTCGCCGCATCAACGACGTGTCCCGACGGCCCACCAAGTCGCCATGTACACAGGACCGATCGCCCTGTATCCCGGCCCGATCGCACTGCCCCGAACGGGTGGGCGCGGCGGAGTCTCCGTTAGCACCGCTGTATCTCAGTGCCGGATGAGGGAGTACGTCCAGGATGAACCGCAAGACTTTGGCGCTGGCTGCCGTGATCGGCCTGCTTGCGCCCGTGCTCGCCGGTTGTGGCGGCTCGGACGGTGGGTCCGACGGCGGTGAAGCCATTGTCGTGGGTACCACGGACCAGTACATCGCCACGGAGGAGGGTCCCGCCCCGCTGGACCCCGCCTTCGCGTACGACACCGGCTCCTGGAACGTCCTCCGCCAGACCGTCCAGACGCTGATGCACGTGCCGCGCGGTGGCGGAGCGCCGGTGCCCGAGGCCGCCTCCAAGTGCGGGTTCACCGACCGGGAGAACGAGAGCTACCGCTGCACCCTGCGCGAGGGCCTGAAGTTCGCCGGCGGTGACCCCATCACCGTCGAGGACGTGAAGTACTCCATCAAGCGCGTCCTGGACATCAAGGACCCGAGCGGTATCTCCGGTCTGCTGGCCAACATCGACACGATGGAGACCAACGGCGACAGTGAGATCGTCTTCCATCTCAAGACGCCGGACGCGACCTTCCCGTACAAGCTGACCACTCCGCCGGCGGGCATCGTCAGCCAGAAGCTGTACGAGCCGAACAAGCTCCGTGACGGCTTCGAGGTGAACGGCTCGGGTCCGTACACCTTCAAGGCCGAGGTCAAGGGCGACACCGTCGTCAAGGCGATCTTCACCAAGAACCCGGACTACAAGGGCGATCTCACCCTCCAGAACAACAAGGTCGAGCTGCAGCCCTTCAAGGACGCCGACGCGATGGGCAAGGCGCTCAACGCCGGCGACATCGATGTGATGACCCGTGCGATGACGCCCGACCAGGTCCAGTCGATGGTCGAGAACCCCACGGAGGACGTCCAGCTCACCGAGATGCCGGGGCTGGAGATCCGCTACCTCGCCTTCAACACCGACGCTCCGGTCGCCAAGGAGAAGGCGGTGCGCCAGGCCATGGCGTACACCATCGACCGCGGTGAGCTCATCACCAAGGTGTACGGGGCCATGGCCGAGCCGCTCTACTCCCCGATCCCGTCGAGCGTCGCGACGCACACCAACTCGTTCTTCAACAAGTACGGGGACGCGAATCCGGTCAAGGCCGCCCAGTTGCTTGAGGACGCCGGCATCCCCACTCCGGTGAAGCTGACGCTGAACTACACGACCGACCACTACGGCGAGGCCACCGTCAAGGAGTTCGAGACCCTCCGGGAGCAGCTCAACAGCAGCAAGCTCTTCGACGTCTCGATCAAGGGCGAGGAGTGGAAGACCTTCCGGCCCAACCAGACCAAGAGGGCGTACGCGATCTACGGCATGGGCTGGTTCCCGGACTTCCCGGACCCGGACACCTACATCGGGCCGTTCTTCGACAAGGACAACTTCCTCAACAGCCCGTACGACAACGGCATGCTGCGCAACCAGCTCATCCCGCAGTCGCGCCGCGAGGCCGACCGCAGCGCCGCCTCGAAGACCTTCTCCAAGATCCAGGACATCGTCGCCGACGACGTGCCGGTGCTGCCGCTCTGGCAGGGCAAGCAGTATGTCGCGGCCCGCACCGACATCACGCGGGTCGAGTGGGCGGTCAACTCGTCCGCGGAGCTGCTGCTGTGGGAGCTGCGCAAGGGCACGGGCTCCTGACCGAGCGGTAGAGCTCTGAGGCCGGCCGGGGCGCGCCCCGGCCGGCCTCAGCCGTATGCGTCCGCCGGGGGCCACGCCGCCGCCACCGGGCCCATGTACCGCTACTGGGCGCCGGGGCGCACCAGCCCGCTCTCGTACGCGTACACCGCCGCCTGCACCCGGTCACGCAGCCCGAGCTTGGTCAGTACATGGCCCACATGCGTCTTGACGGTGGTCTCGCTGACGAAGAGATCCGCGGCGATCTCCGCGTTCGACAGTCCGCGCGCCACCAGCTTGAGCACCTCGACCTCACGCTCGGTGAGGGTGTGCAGGGTGTCGGGCACCGGCTCCTCGCCGGAGGGCAGATGGTCCGCGTACTTGTCGAGCAGCCGGCGTGTGATGCTCGGCGCCAGCATCGCCTCACCGGCCGCGACCACCCGGATCGCCTGCACCAGTTCATTGGCGGGGGCGTCCTTGAGGAGGAAGCCGCTGGCCCCGGCGCGCAGCGCCTCCACCACGTACTCGTCGAGGTCGAAGGTGGTCAGGACGAGCACCTTCGCCGGGCCGTCCCGCCCCGGTCCGGTGATCTGACGGGTCGCCTCGACCCCGTCCATCCGGGGCATCCGGATGTCCATCAGCACCACATCGGGCTGGAGCGCGCGGACCTGGTCGATGGCCTGGAGGCCGTCCCCGGCCTCGCCGACGACCGCGATGTCCTGTTCGGCCTCCAGGATCATCCGGAAGCCGGTGCGCAGCAGCGGCTGGTCGTCGACCAGCAGGACGCGGACAGTCACGGGGAACTCCTTCACTAGGGCGGCCCCATTCTGCCCTGACCGCCCCCGCGCGACTCCGCCGGGCGTGAACCGCGTTACACGCTTCCTTCCGCCCCCTCCGCGAGCCGCACACTCAGCGGATACACGGGAGGCGTACCGCCGAATTCCGGACAGAAGGCCTGGTGATCACACCAGCCGCAGAGCTTGGTCGGCCGGGGCCGCCAGTCGCCGGACTCGGTGGCCTCCCTGATCGCGTCCCACAGCGCCAGCAGCTTGCGCTCCACCCGCTTCAGATCCGCCTCCACCGGGTCGTACGTCACCACTTCACCGCTGCCCAGATAGACGAGCTGGAGCCGGCGCGGCATCACCCGCTTCAGCCGCCAGATCACCAGGGCGTAGAACGTCATCTGGAACAGCGCCCCCTCCGCGTACTCGGGGCGGGGCGCCTTGCCCGTCTTGTAGTCGACGATCCGCACCTCACCCGTCGGCGCCACATCGACCCGGTCGATCACCCCGCGCAGCCGCAGCCCCGACTCCAGCTCCGTCTCGACGAACAGCTCACGCTCCGCGGGCTCCAGACGCGTCGGGTCCTCCAGCGAGAACCACCGCTCCACCAACTCCTCCGCCTGGCCGAGCCAGCGCGTCAGCCGCTCGCCCTCCGTGTCCTGCGCGAACAGCTCACTCAGCTCGGGCCGGGACTCCAGCAGCCGGTCCCACTGGCCGGGGATCAGAGCCTTGGCGTGCGGCGCCGTGCGCTCCACCGCGGGCGCGTCGAAGAGCCGCTCCAGCACGGCGTGCACCAGCGTGCCGCGGGTGGCCGCCTCGCTCGGCTTCTCCGGCAGCTTGTCGATCACCCGGAACCGGTACAGCAGGGGGCACTGCATGAAGTCGCTCGCACGCGACGGAGACAGTGAGGAGGGCGGCAGGCTCGTACTCATGACGCAGACCCTATGACCCGACACCGACAGCGATCCGAATACCATCGACTACAGAGCCACTCGCACCGCATGATCGAGCGAGCGACGCTGCCGCAAACGAAGGGAACCCGTGAAAGAGGACGACGAGAGCGGCGAGAGCAGGCGGCCGCGGCCCGGCGACGGGAACACGGGTCCCGACGGGAAGCCGTCGAAGCGCGAAGACCCCGGTGGCGGCATCCTCATGGGCCGTCCCTTCGGTGTGCCTGTCTATGTCGCCCCGAGCTGGTTCCTGGTGGCCGCGCTCATCACCTGGATCTTCGGCGGCCAGCTCGACCGGGTCCTGCCCGAGCTGGGCGGGCTCAGATATCTGGTCTCCCTCTTCTTCGCGGTCGCCTTCTACGCTTCCGTACTCGTCCATGAACTGGCCCATACCGTCGCCGCGCTGCGCTTCAAGCTGCCGGTGCGCCGTATCCAGCTCCAGTTCTTCGGCGGCGTCTCGGAGATCGAGAAGGAGTCCGATACGCCGGGCCGTGAGTTCGTGCTGGCCTTCGTGGGCCCGCTGCTCTCACTGGTGCTCGCCGGGGTCTTCTACCTCGGTCTGCTGGCCGTGGAGGCCGGTACGGTCCCCGGTGTCCTGCTCGCCGGTCTGATGGTCTCCAATTTGATCGTCGCCGCCTTCAATCTGCTGCCCGGCCTTCCACTCGACGGCGGCCGGATGCTGCGCGCGGTCGTCTGGAAGATCACCGGCAAGCCGATGAGCGGCACCGTGGCCGCCGCCTGGGTCGGCCGCGGCCTCGCCGTCGCGGTCCTCATCGGTCTCCCGCTGCTCACCCAGACGGGAGCGCTCGGTACGTCGGCGACCCAGGTCAGCGGCATGGAGACGGTCACCGACGCGCTGCTCGCCGCGATCCTGGCCGCGATCATCTGGACCGGCGCGGGCAACAGCCTCCGGATGGCCCGGCTCCGCGAGCACCTGCCCGAGCTCCAGGCCCGCGCGCTGACCCGCCGCGCGGTCCCCGTCGAGTCCAGCACCCCCCTGTCCGAGGCCCTGCGCCGCGCCAACGAGGCGGGGGCCCGCGCGCTGGTCGTCGTCGACGGCAAGGGCGATCCGACGGGCCTGGTACGGGAGTCCGCGATCGTCGGCGTACCGCAGCACCGCCGCCCCTGGGTCGCGGTGAGCGGACTCGCGCAGGACCTCACGGAGGGCATGAAGGTCCCCGCGGAACTGGCGGGCGAGGCGCTCCTGGACCGGCTCAGGGCGAATCCCGCGACGGAGTATCTGGTGCTGGAGGAGTCCGGCGCGATCTACGGAGTCCTGTCGACGGCGGACGTGGAACGAGCCTTCGTCTCCGCGATGGCCCGCCCCCAGTAGCTCCCCGGCGGACCCTGCCCGCGTTCCGGGCGCCCTCGGCCGCCCCTGGGGCGCGGACACGTCCCGGCCCCGCACGGCCGCCGGCGAGTGAGCCGAAGGGCGCGCCGCTGTCGAAAGGGAGAGCGCGCGCAGGCCCCGAGGTACGAGGGGGCGAGCACGGTCGACCGTCGACAGTGGCACAGAGCGCCCGGAGGCGAACCGAGCCTCAAAAAAAGAGGCACTAAGGTGGGAGCATGTCCGAACCGACCGGTGCCGCCCGTAGACGCGGCCCCTTCAAGGTCGGGGACCAGGTTCAGCTCACCGACCCCAAGGGACGCCACTACACGTTCACGCTCGAAGCCGGGAAGAACTTCCACACCCATAAAGGGTCCTTCCCGCACGACGAGCTGATCGGTGCTCCCGAGGGCAGTGTTGTCCGTACCACGGGAAACGTCGCCTACCTCGCGCTGCGCCCCCTGCTCCCCGACTATGTCCTGTCCATGCCCCGCGGCGCCGCCGTGGTCTATCCGAAGGACGCCGGCCAGATCCTGGCCTTCGCCGACATCTTCCCCGGCGCGCGCGTCGTCGAGGCGGGTGTGGGCTCCGGCTCGCTCAGCAGCTTTCTGCTGCGTGTCATTGGTGACCAGGGCATGCTGCACTCCTACGAGCGCCGCCAGGACTTCGCCGAGATCGCCCAGCAGAATGTGGAGCGCTACTTCGGCGGTCCCCATCCCGCCTGGGAGCTGACGGTCGGTGACCTCCAGGACAATCTGTCGGACACGGATGTCGACCGGGTCATTCTGGACATGCTCGCCCCCTGGGAGTGTGTCGAGGCCGTCTCCAAGGCGCTCGTGCCCGGCGGCATCCTCTGCGCCTATGTCGCGACGACCACTCAGCTCGCCCGCACGGTCGAGACGATCCGGGAGTTCGGCACGTTCAACGAGCCGGCCGCCTGGGAGTCGATGATCCGCAACTGGCATGTCGAGGGCCTGGCCGTCCGCCCGGACCACCGCATGATCGGCCACACCGGCTTTCTCGTGACCGCCCGTCGGCTCGCGGACGGTGTCGAGCCGCCGCTGCGCCGTCGCAGGCCCGCCAAGGGCGCGTACGGGGACGACTACGACGGCCCGGGGAGCACCAGCGGTTCACGCGGCTGATCCCTGGCCCGCGTTGACCGGAAGGCTTCCATCAACATGACCGTGACGCCGCCGAGTTCCCCCTTCGGGAAGGGGAAGTCGGCGGCTCCGTCTTTGCGTTCGCCTTACGGACCCCCCTGTTCCGCCTCTCTGTGACGTGTGGCACGATGCTGTCTCCCTCCCACCGTTGGTTACTCGCCGGCACCCCCCTTTCACAGGAGACACTCCGCGTGCAGATCTCCGACGTACCGGACCTCGCGCACACCCGGCCCCACCCGATGCACTGGCTCGCGACGGCCGCCGCGATGGCCGGTGTGGTGGCTCTGGCGGGTCTGCTGCAGCCCGGTGCCGCGACCGCGTCCCAGGCCGGCTCCAAGCCCGTGAGGACGTCATCCGGCGAGGTACCGCTGCCCGCCCCCGATCCGGCCGGGGTGGACTACCCGCTGGAGTGCGGGGGAGCGGGCACGGTGGTCGTACGGCAGGCCTCCGGCGATCTCGACGGTGACCGGAATCCCGAGACCGTGGCCGTGGTGCACTGCGAGGCGGGCTCGGGTACGCCGCCGCAAGGTGTTTACGTGCTGACCAGAGCCGCGGAGGCGGAGCCGAGGATCGTGGCGACACTGGTCGACCCGAAGGACAAGCGGAACGTCGGACCCGACTTCGAGATCCGTGACGGTGTGATTCTCGCCACCCTGCTCGGCTACTCCGGACCCGATGTGCCGAGCTGCTGCCCCGACGAGGAGGAGCGGGTCTCCTGGCGGTGGGAGAACGGCGCGTTCGTACGCGCGGAGAGGCCCGAAGCGCAGAGTGTGTGACCGCTCACGCCAGGTCGCCCAGGGCCTCCGGTGAGGTCCGCTTATTCCGCGTCGGGCCCGTAAACCTCTACCCTGTCCGAAACGCGACGTACATGAATACAGTCGCCCGGACACTCCTTGGCCGAGTCGACGACATCACGCAGCAGCGGCAGCGGAACCCGTGTTGTGGCGCCCGGGGCCTGGAGCAGCTCGTCCTCGGGGCTCTTCACATACGCGAGCCCGTCGATGTCCAGCTCGAAGACCTCAGGAGCATACTGGGCACAGATCCCGTCCCCGGTGCAGAGGTCCTGGTCGATCCAGACCTCGAGAGGCTCACCGGTCTCGGTGACGCCTTCGGTGGGAGCCTGCTGCTGCACGGTTGTCTCTCCTGCCGTTTGCCCCGCCGGACGGGGCGTTGTTAAGTAAGTCGCGCAAGCCCTGACGGGTGTTGAACACTTCGACGATACAACCGACAGCTTTCCGATGTTCCTGGGTGGGTATTCCCCTGGCGTGAGGGAAGAGCGCAAGGGTGAAGATCGGACACACCCCACAGTCTTTGTGATCTAGGGGTTTCAATCATCACCCACCCAGGTAGGGTCAGGAAGCGTCCAGCTCCCCTTGGAGGAGGTGAGGACCGTGGCAGCCCACGACGACGACATCAACCGCGGCATCCGGCCGGGGCGGGGGTCTGAAGACCCAGCCGGCCAGGTTGCCTATCTCGAGCAGGAAATCGCCGTCCTGCGACGAAAGCTCGCCGACTCTCCGCGTCACACGAGGATTCTCGAAGAGCGGATCGTCGAGTTGCAGACGAACCTGGCGGGTGTGTCCGCGCAGAATGAGCGGCTCGCCAATACGCTGCGTGAGGCCCGCGACCAGATCGTGGCCCTCAAGGAGGAGGTCGACCGGCTCGCACAGCCGCCGGCCGGCTTCGGTGTGTTTCTGCAGGCGAATGAGGACGGCACGGCCGATATCTTCACCGGGGGCCGCAAGCTCCGGGTGAATGTGAGCCCCAGCGTCGAACTCGACGAGCTCAGGCGCGGCCAGGAAGTCATGCTCAACGAGGCGCTCAACGTGGTCGAGGCCATGGCGTACGAGCGTGCCGGGGACATCGTCACCCTCAAGGAGATCCTTGAGGACGGCGAGCGCGCCCTGGTGGTCGGGCACACCGACGAGGAACGGGTGGTGCGGCTCGCGGAGCCGTTGCTGGACATCACCATCCGCCCCGGCGACGCCCTGCTGCTCGAACCCCGCTCCGGCTATGTCTACGAAGTGGTCCCCAAGAGCGAGGTCGAGGAACTGGTCCTCGAAGAGGTCCCGGACGTCGACTACGACAAGATCGGCGGTCTCGGCGGCCAGATCGAGATGATCCGCGACGCGGTGGAGCTCCCGTATCTCCACCCGGATCTCTTCAAGGAGCACGAACTGCGTCCGCCGAAGGGCATCCTGCTCTACGGCCCGCCCGGCTGCGGCAAGACACTGATCGCCAAGGCCGTGGCCAACTCCCTTGCCAAGAAGGTCGCCGAGGTGACCGGAAGGCCCGCGGGGAAGAGCTACTTCCTCAACATCAAGGGTCCGGAGTTGCTGAACAAGTACGTCGGTGAGACCGAGCGGCACATCCGCCTGGTCTTCCAGCGTGCCCGGGAGAAGGCGAGCGAGGGCACTCCCGTCATCGTCTTCTTCGACGAGATGGAATCCCTCTTCCGCACCCGCGGCTCCGGTGTCAGCTCGGACGTGGAGAACACCATCGTCCCGCAGCTCCTCGCCGAGATCGACGGTGTGGAGGGCCTGGAGAACGTCATCGTCATCGGTGCCTCCAACCGGGAGGACATGATCGACCCCGCGATCCTGCGGCCCGGCCGGCTCGATGTGAAGATCAAGATCGAGCGTCCGGACGCGGAGGCCGCGAAGGACATCTTCGCGAAGTATCTGACGGCCACGCTGCCCCTGCACTCGGACGACATCTCCGAGCACAACGGCTCCAAGGAGGCCGCGGCGCACGGAATGATCCAGTCCGTGGTCGAGCAGATGTACGCGGAGTCCGAGGAGAACCGCTTCCTCGAGGTGACATACGCCAACGGCGACAAGGAAGTCCTCTATTTCAAGGACTTCAACTCCGGCGCGATGATCCAGAACATTGTCGACCGGGCCAAGAAGATGGCCATCAAGGCCTTCCTCGACCACAACCAGAAGGGCCTCCGGGTCTCCCATCTCCTCCAGGCTTGCGTGGACGAGTTCAAGGAGAACGAGGACCTGCCGAACACCACGAACCCCGACGACTGGGCCCGTATCTCCGGCAAGAAGGGCGAGCGGATCGTCTTCATCCGCACCCTGGTCACCGGAAAGCAGGGCGCGGACACCGGGCGCTCCATCGACACGGTGGCCAACACCGGTCAGTACCTGTAAAGCGCAGACGCAGACCGGCTGCGGATGTCCGGAAGGGCATCCGCAGCCGGTTGCTTTCCACGCACCTTCCACCACACCAGGCCAATGACGGAAATGATCTCCCCACCGGCGCGGAGGCGTTCTAGGCTCTTTCGTACCGCCGCGTGGCGGCGCCCGGAGCCGGGCACCGCACACGCACCGGAGGAAGAGCGGTACTTGAGCGCCGCTTCCGGAGGGGAGCGCCGCCGGGCAAGGAGGGCCGCATGACCGTACGGCGAGTAATGGGCATCGAGACGGAGTACGGGATCTCCGTCCCGGGGCACCCGAACGCCAATGCCATGCTCACCTCGTCCCAGATCGTGAACGCCTACGCGGCGGCGATGCACCGCGCTCGGCGGGCCCGCTGGGACTTCGAGGAGGAGAATCCGCTGCGGGACGCCCGTGGCTTCGACCTCGCCCGCGAGACGGCCGATTCCAGCCAGCTCACCGACGAGGACATCGGGCTGGCCAATGTGATCCTCACCAACGGCGCCCGGCTGTATGTCGACCACGCCCACCCGGAGTACAGCTCTCCCGAGATCACCAACCCGCGGGACGCCGTCCTCTGGGACAAGGCCGGCGAGCGGATCATGGCCGAGGCCGCCGAGCGCGCGGCCCAGCTTCCCGGCGCCCAGCCGATCCATCTGTACAAGAACAACACCGACAACAAGGGCGCGTCCTACGGCACGCACGAGAACTACCTGATGAAGCGGGAGACCCCGTTCTCGGACATCGTGCGCCACCTCACACCGTTCTTCGTCTCACGGCAGGTCGTCACCGGCGCGGGCCGGGTCGGTATCGGCCAGGACGGCCATGAGCACGGCTTCCAGATCAGCCAGCGGGCGGACTACTTCGAGGTCGAGGTCGGGCTGGAGACGACCCTCAAGCGCCCCATCATCAACACCCGCGACGAGCCGCACTCCGACGCGGAGAAGTACCGCAGGCTGCATGTGATCATCGGCGACGCGAATCTGTCGGAGATCTCCACCTATCTCAAGCTCGGCACGACCTCGCTCGTCCTGTCCATGATCGAGGACGGTTTCATCAACGTCGATCTCGCCGTCGACCAGCCGGTCCGTACGCTGCACCAGGTCTCGCACGACCCGACGCTCGGCCGGCTGGTCACGCTCCGCAGCGGCCGGACGCTCACCGCCGTCCAGCTCCAGATGGAGTACTACGAGCTGGCCAGGAAGTATGTCGAGGAGCGGTACGGCGCCGACGCGGACGCGCAGACCAGGGATGTGCTGGGGCGCTGGGAGGACACGCTCAACCGGCTGGAGAACGATCCGATGAGTCTCTCCGGCGAGCTGGACTGGATCACCAAGCGGGAGATCCTGGAGGGCTACCGCCGGCGCGACGGCCTGGACTGGGACGCGGCCCGGCTGCACCTCGTGGACCTCCAGTACGCGGACGTACGCCCCGAGAAGGGCCTGTACAACCGTCTGGCGGCCCGGGGCAGGATCAGCCGCCTCTTGGACGAGCAGGATGTCGAACGGGCCAGGACGAAGCCTCCTGAGGACACCAGGGCGTACTTCCGCGGGCGCTGTCTGGAGCAGTACGCGGACGACGTGGCGGCGGCCTCCTGGGACTCGGTCATCTTCGATCTGCCCGGCCGTGACTCACTGCAACGGGTTCCCACCCTGGAGCCGCTGCGCGGTACACGCAACCACGTCAAGGAGCTGCTCGACCGGTGCCGCACGGCCGAGGAGCTGGTCCGGGTGCTGTCCGGCGGCTGAAACAGCGGCGGTCCGGGAATGATCGGGGTGGTACCCGGACGTTGTAGCAACTGCGGGGCCGATGTCGGACCCTCCTTGTAGGGTCTGATCTTGAAGGTCACATCGAGCGGGGCGAAACCGAGCGGGGTGAGGGATATGGCGACCAAGGACACCGGCGGCGGCCAGCAGAAGGCGACGCGTTCCACGGAGGAGACCGAGGAGCAGGCCCAGGAGGCCCAGGCTTCCGAGGACCTCAAGGAGCGCCAGGAGAAGCTGTCCGACGATGTGGACTCCGTCCTGGACGAAATCGACGACGTGCTCGAGGAGAACGCAGAGGACTTCGTGCGGTCCTTCGTGCAAAAGGGCGGCCAGTAAAGGCCGTTGTCCGTCCCGGGCCGTCGGCGAAAGCCGGTAGCACCGGGACGGATGACAGGCGACGGCGCGGGTAAGGTCCGTGCACAGATTCAAAGATCGGCCCGGCCCGAGCGGCGGGCCGCCGCCCATCCGGAAGGAAACGTGTGGAAGCCAACCCTCGTAGCACCGGGCGTCTGCCGGCAGCCTTCCTGACGCCCGGCTCGTCCTCGTTCATGGACTTCCTGTCCCACCACTCGCCGGACATGCTGCCTGGCAAGCGTTCGCTGCCGCCCCTGCAGGGTGCCATCGAGGCCCCGCACGGTACGACGATCGTCGCGACGACCTTCCCCGGCGGGGTGGTGCTCGCCGGTGACCGGCGGGCGACCATGGGGAACATGATCGCGCAGCGCGACATCGAGAAGGTCTTCCCGGCCGACGAGTACTCGGCCGTGGGTATCGCCGGCACCGCCGGTCTCGCCGTGGAGATGGTCAAGCTCTTCCAGCTCGAACTGGAGCACTTCGAGAAGGTCGAAGGCGCCCAGCTCTCCCTGGAGGGCAAGGCCAACCGGCTCTCCACGATGATCCGCAGCAATCTCGCCATGGCCATGCAGGGCCTGGCCGTCGTCCCGCTCTTCGCCGGCTGGGACGTGGACCGCGGCAAGGGCCGGATCTTCTCGTACGACGTGACGGGCGGCCGGTCCGAGGAGTCGGGCTTCGCGTCCACCGGCTCCGGCTCGATCTTCGCCCGTGGTGCGATGAAGAAGCTCTACCGCGAGGACCTGACCGAACAGCAGGCCACCACCCTGGTCATCCAGGCGCTGTACGACGCCGCGGACGACGACTCGGCGACGGGCGGCCCCGATGTGGCGCGCCGGATCTATCCGATCGTCACGATCATCACGGACGAGGGCTTCCGGAGGCTGACGGACGAGGAATCCTCGGAGATCGCCCGTTCGATCCTTGAGCGCCGGCTGGAGCAGCCCGACGGCCCGCGCGCCGCGCTGCTCTGACGCCGCCCTCTTCTGAACAAACACGCCACTGACAGAAAGGGACGGATAGCCGGTGTCGACGCCGTTCTATGTCTCACCCCAGCAGGCCATGGCCGACCGGGCGGAGTACGCGCGCAAGGGCATCGCCCGTGGTCGCAGCCTGGTTGTGCTTCAGTACGCCGACGGCATCGTCTTCGTCGGCGAGAACCCGTCCCGCGCGCTGCACAAGTTCAGCGAGATCTACGACCGGATCGGGTTCGCGGCGGCCGGCAAGTACAACGAGTACGAGAATCTGCGCATCGGCGGTGTGCGCTACGCCGATCTGCGCGGATACACCTATGACCGCGACGATGTCACGGCCCGTGGTCTCGCCAATGTCTACGCGCAGACACTGGGCACGATCTTCTCCAGCGCCGGTGAGAAGCCCTACGAGGTGGAGCTGGTCGTCGCCGAGGTGGGCGCGACACCGGACGGCGACCAGATCTACCGGCTGCCGCACGACGGGTCGATCGTGGACGAGCACGGCTCGGTCGCGGTGGGCGGCAGCTCGGAGCAGATCAGTACGTATCTCGACCAGCGGCACCGCGAGGGCATGTCGCTCGCGGAGGCGCTGAAGCTGGCCGTCCAGGCACTGTCCAGGGACACCAACGGCGGCGAGCGGGAGATCCCCGCGGAGCGGCTGGAAGTGGCGGTCCTGGACCGTACGCGACCGCAGCAGCGCAAGTTCAAGAGGATCGTCGGCCGGCAGCTCTCCCGGCTGCTGGACGCGGACGGCGCGGCCTCCACCCCGACGGACGCCCCTTCGGACACGGAGGAGCCGGACGGCGCCGCGTCCCCGGCGGCGGACACGTCCACGGACAGCGGCAAGAAGGACGCCGGGAAGCCGGACGACAGCACCGAGAAGTAGCCCGTCCGGAGCAATTCGACCCGGAATCGGCTTTGCCCGTGCCCCGGCCCGCCCACGCGGCCCGGGGCACGGGCAGGTCAGGCGTCGGGGGGCGGGGGCGCGGTGGAGGCCCGGACCACCAGCGAGACCGGCAGATCACCGGGTTCCGGGCGCCGGCCGTCCAGGACCGTCAGCAGCGCCGTCATACCCCGCTCACCGACCCGCTCGGCCGGCAGTCTCACCGTGGTCAGCTCCGGTTCGATCGCCGTCGCGAGCGCCAGATCGTCGAAGCCGGTGACCGAGATGTCCTCCGGCACCCGCAGACCGAGGCGCCGCAGCGCCTTGCAGGCCCCCACGGCCAGGATGTCGTCGTCGCAGATCAGCGCCGTGGGCCGGGGACCGGGGGCGGCGAGGGCGTGCTCGACGGCGGCCCGCGCGGCGCCGACCTCCAGGGGCGCCGACACCGCCCGTACGACCGCGTCCGGCACCCCCCGTACCGCTTCGGCCAGCGCCTCGGCCCGTATGTCGAAGGTCCAGGAGGGCACCGAGGCGGCGAGATGGAGCAGCCGCCGGTGGCCGAGGCCGAGCAGATGCGCGGCCACCTGCCGGAAGCCGTCGGCGATGTCGAGATTCACCCGGGCGGCGGCACCGGGGGCCGCCGGATCGCTGTCGAGCATCACCAGCGGCAGATCCGCGCCCCGGATCGCGTCCAGCGCCTCCGTCGCCATCGAGGAGGCGATCACCCCGTCCAGCGCGGCCCGCGCCGAGGCGAAGGGGTCCCGGGCGGGCCCCACCCCGGCGGGTGAGGGGTAGAGGACGACCCCGAAGCCGTGCTCGGCGGCCACCCGGGCCGCGCCGGTGTAGACCCGGGCGAAGAACTCGTTGGTGAGCGCGGGTACGACCAGGAGCGCGGTCCTGGTCGTACCGAGGCGGAGATTGCGGGCGGCGAGATTGGGCCGGTAGCCGAGCGCGTGCGCCGCGTCCCGTACGAGCCCGGCGGTCCGCTCGGAGACCCTGCCCCGCCACTTGTCCCCGAGGACCAGGGACACCGTGGCCTGGGACACACCCGCGGTCCGCGCCACATCCCTGCTGGTGGGCCTGGCGGGCTGCTCTGTCATGGCTACCGTTCTCCGTCGCGCTCGTCAGGCGGGTCCCGTCCGCCAAGGCGCCGGCAGTGGACCCGCGGACTGGCCACATGGTACGTATGACGCCGACGTTATACGTAAAACCCCGGTGCGACCGGGCGAGAGAAGGGGCGGCCCATGGCCACCGGCTACGTGGACATCCTCAAGGCGCCGCACGCCGCCCGGCTGCTCGCCGGCACACTCGTGGGCCGGCTGCCGAACGCCACGGGTCCCATCGCCGTCGTACTGCTCGTCCGGGGCGGCGGCGGCAGCTACAGCCTCGCCGGCGCGCTCGCGGCGGTGTACGGGGTCTCCAACGCCGTCGGACAGCCGCTGCTCGGCCGGGCGGTGGATCTGTACGGCCAGCCCCGGGTGCAGCTCCCCGCCGCCGTGGTCTCCGCGCTCGGCGCGGTGCTGCTCGTCATGGCCGGGACCGGCTCCCCGCTGCTCGCGTACGGCGCCGTCGTGGTCGCGGGACTGTTCACCCCGCCGCTGGAGGGCGGGCTGCGGGCCCTGTGGCCCGATGTCCTCGGTGGTGAGGAGCGGGTGCACCGGGCCTACGCCATGGACGCGGTGGCGCAGGAGATCATGTTCACCGTCGGCCCGCTGCTGGTCACCCTGCTGGTCGCGCTCTGGTCACCGGCCATCGCGCTGCTGGTCGTCAACGCGATCGGGGTGCTCGGCGCGCTCTCCGTCGTCCTCTCCGCGCCCTCCCGCGCCTGGCGCTCGGCGCCCCGTGAGGCGCACTGGCTCGGCGCCCTGCGCTCGCCGGGTCTGCTGGCCCTGCTGGGCGCGTTCCTCTTCGTCGGGACAGCTCTCGGCTCGATCACCGTCGCGGGCGTCGCCTACGCCGACGACCAGGGCCGGGAGTCCGTCTACGGCTGGCTGATGGCCGCGCTCGGCCTCGGCGCGCTGGTGGGCGGCTCGGTGTACGGGGCCCGGCAGTGGACCGGCACCCCGGAGCGGCGGCTGCGTGCCATCGTCCTCCTGCTGGCTCTCTGCTATCTGCCGCTGACACTCACGCCCGGTGTGCCCGCGATGACGGCTCTGGCCGCCGTCGCCGGGATCTTCCTCGCGCCCGCGATCGCCTGCGCCTTCATCGTCGTCGACCGGCACGCGCCGCGCGGCACCGTCACCGAGGCGTTCTCCTGGCTGGTCACCACCATCGGGGTCGGTTCCGCGCTCGGCACGGCGGCGGCGGGGCCCGCCGTGGAACTGGGCGGCACCTCCGCGAGCTTCGCGGTCGCGGGGGCCGGAGGTGTCGCCGCTCTGCTGGTACTGCTGGCCACACAGCGGGTGCTCGCCGCTCCCGAGCGGAGCGCCGATGCCACCATCCGGACGGAAACAGATCAAGGCGGAGCGGCCGAACCCGGTTTCAGCTCTGGTCATCAGGCGTAATGTTCAGACATGGACCGCCGCATTTTCGGGCTGGAGAACGAGTACGGCGTCACGTGCACGTTCAGGGGACAGCGCCGACTGTCACCTGACGAAGTGGCGCGCTACCTCTTCCGCCGTGTTGTCTCATGGGGCCGCAGCAGCAATGTCTTCCTGCGGAACGGCGCCCGTCTCTACCTCGACGTGGGTTCGCATCCGGAATACGCAACTCCGGAATGTGACAATGTGACCGAGCTGGTCACCCACGACAAAGCGGGCGAGCGCATTCTCGAAGGCCTGCTCGTCGACGCCGAACGCCGCCTGCACGAGGAGGGAATCGCGGGCGACGTCTATCTCTTCAAGAACAACACCGACTCGGCGGGAAACTCCTACGGCTGCCACGAGAACTATCTCGTCGCCCGCCATGGAGAGTTCTCCCGGCTCGCGGACATCCTCATCCCCTTCCTCGTCACCAGGCAGCTCCTCTGCGGCGCCGGCAAGGTGCTCCAGACCCCTCGGGGCGCGGTCTACTGCGTCAGCCAGCGCGCCGAGCACATCTGGGAGGGCGTCAGCTCCGCCACCACCCGCTCCCGTCCGATCATCAACACCCGTGACGAGCCGCACGCGGACGCGGAGCGCTACCGCAGGCTCCATGTCATCGTCGGCGACTCCAACATGTCCGAGACGACCATGCTGCTCAAGGTCGGCGCCACCGATCTCGTGCTGCGCATGATCGAGGCGGGCACCGTGATGCGGGACCTCACCCTGGAGAACCCGATCCGGGCGATCCGTGAGGTCAGCCATGACCTCACCGGCCAGCGCAAGGTGCGGCTGGCCAGCGGCCGGGAGGCCTCCGCGCTGGAGGTCCAGCGGGAGTACTACGAGAAGGCCGTGGACTTCGTGGAGCGCCGGGGCATCCGCACCGGCACGGTCGACCAGGTGCTGGAACTGTGGGGCCGCACGCTCGACGCGATCGAGGAGGAGGACCTCGACCGTATCTCCACCGAGATCGACTGGGTGATGAAGTACCAGCTCATCGAGCGGTACCGGGCCAAGCACAATATGACGATGTCGCATCCGCGGGTCGCCCAGATAGATCTCGCCTACCACGACATCCACCGCCGCCGGGGCCTCTACTACCTGCTGGAGAAGCGCGGCCAGGCCGCCCGGATCTGCAACGATCTCAAGATCTTCGAGGGCAAGTCCGTGCCCCCGCAGACCACCAGGGCGCGGCTGCGCGGCGACTTCATCCGCAGGGCCCAGGAGCAGCGCCGGGACTTCACCGTCGACTGGGTGCATCTCAAGCTCAACGACCAGGCACAGCGCACGGTGCTCTGCAAGGACCCGTTCCGTTCCGTGGACGACCGGGTGGAGAAGCTGATCGCCGGTATGTAGCCGGTGCGCGACACATCGCCGCAATGCGGTCCGGGCCCTGTACGTACACGTACAGGGCCCGTGCCACGCCCTAGAGTGTCGGGCAACTACTGTGCCGTCTGAGATCTGAGGAATACGTGCGCCGACTAGCCGGCCTGATCGTTATCCCCTTGCTGCTGCTGTCGACAGCGGCGTGCGGCGATGACGGAGGCTCCGACTCCGCCCCGTCCAAGAACGGACTTCCCGCGATCACCGCGGGCACCAAGTTCGGCCAGAAGCCGACCCTCGCCAAGGGGGAGGGTACTCCGCCCAAGGAGCTCAAGGTCGACGTCATCAGCCAGGGTGACGGTGCCACGGTCAAAAAGGGTGACGCGATCCAGGTCAACTACCTGGGCCAGAGCTGGGACTCCGACAAGCCGTTCGACAACAGCTTCGACCGCAAGCAGCCCTTCGATCTGACGCTGGGCGCCGGCATGGTCATCAAGGGCTGGGACCAGGGCCTGGAGGGCCAGAAGGTCGGCAGCCGCGTCGAGCTGGGCATTCCGCCGGAGCTCGGATACGGAGCGCAGGGCCAGGGCGACATCAAGCCCAACGCCACACTGGTCTTCGTCGTCGACATTCTGAAGGCGACCCAGGTCCCGGTCTCCGCCAAGGGCACCGCGGTGGCACAGGACAACATCGATCTGCCGAAGGTCGGGACGAACGACGACGGCAAGGAGCCGACGGTCACGATCCCGAAGGGCGACCCGCCGAAGGAACTGGTCTCCTCCTATGTGCTGGAGAGCGACGGCCCGGTAGTCAAGGACTCGGACACGGTCGTGCTGAACTACGCGGCGTACCTCTGGAAGGACCGCAAGCAGTTCGACAGCACCTACAAGACGGGCCGCACCACGACCTTCCCGCTGCCCCAACTGACCCTGAAGGGGCTCAAGTCGGGGATCGTCGGCAAGAAGGTGGGCAGCAGGATCCTGATCGTGATCCCGCCGGACCAGGCCTTCGGTGACCAGGAGCAGCAGGGCATCCCGAAGAACTCCACGCTGGTGTTCGCGGTGGACATCCTGGCGAAGGTGTAAGACTGTCCCGGTTGCCCCGTTCATCATTTAGAGGAGCAGTTCAGTGAGCATCGAGAAGCCCGAGATCGACTTCCCGGGTGGCGAGCCGCCGGCCGATCTGGAGATCAAGGACATCACGGAGGGCGACGGCCCGGTGGCCAAGGCGGGCGACACCGTCTCCGTCCACTACGTGGGTGTGGCCTTCTCCACCGGCGAGGAGTTCGACGCGTCCTGGAACCGCGGCACGCCGCTCCAGTTCCAGCTCGGCGCCGGCCAGGTCATCGCCGGCTGGGACCAGGGCGTCCAGGGCATGAAGGTCGGCGGCCGGCGGCAGCTCACCATCCCCGCGCACCTCGCCTACGGTGAGCGTGGCGCCGGTGGTGGCCGTATCGCCCCGGGCGAGACGCTGATCTTCGTCTGCGATCTGGTCTCCGTCTGATCCCGTCAGGACGAAGACCCGAGGGCCCGTGCCGACCGCATGGGCCCTCGGCTTTTGTCCCGACACCCCGGGGCGGTACGGTCAACGAGCGGAGGCCGCAACGATCAAAAGGGGTGCAAGGCGTCGATGGCCATTGCCAAGGCCGAGCGACTGATGAATCTGGCGCTGTGTCTGCTCGGGACCCGGCGTCCGCTCAGCAAGCGCGAGCTGCGGGGCTCCATCGAGGCCTATCTGGAGGCGGGCACCGACGATTCCTTCAACCGGATGTTCGAACGGGACAAGGAAGATCTGCGCGAACTCGGCCTGGTCATCGAGACGGTGGAGAACCTCGACGGTGAGACCGGCTATCTCGCCCGGCGCGACAGCAACCGGCTGCCCGCGATCACCCTCGACGCCGAGGAGGCCGCGGCCCTCGGACTGGCGGCCAAGGTCTGGCAGCAGGCCCGGCTCGCGGGCGCGGCGAGCGGCGCCCTCCAGAAGCTGCGCGCCGCCGGGATGCCGGAGGCGGAGGACGCGTACGAGGCGCACCACAGCGCGCTCGAACCACGGATCCCGGTCCATGAGGCCGCCTTCGAACCGCTGATGCTCGCCTGCCGTGACCGGCGGCCCGTCATCTTCGACTACCGCAAGGCCAACGCGGCCCGCCCCGAACAGCGTCAGGTCGAGCCCTGGACACTGGAGTGCTGGCGTGGGCACTGGTATCTGGCCGGCTGGGACCGCGACCGCGGCGCCGAGCGTGTCTTCCGGCTCTCCCGGATCACCGGCAGGGTCCGCTCCCGCAGCGGGGCGTTCACCGCGCCCGTGCCCGATGTGGTGACCGTACGGGAGACCGTGGAGAGCTGGGCGGGGGAGACCGCGACCCGCTCCGCGCTGATCAAGCTCCGTTCCGGCTGCGGCTATCCGCTGCGCTCCCGGGCGGTCTCGTCCAGGGAGCTGGGGGACGGCTGGGACGAGCTGGAGATCCCGTACGGGCACGGCCTGGACGCCTGGCTGGTGGAGTTCGGCCCGGACGTGGTCGTACTGGAACCCGCCGATCTGCGGGCCGATGTGGTGGAGCGGCTGCGCGCCGTGGCCAAGGGCTGAGGGGGACTCGGACAACCATGGCAGCCAACGCCATCGACCAGACCCGGCGGATGCTCTCGCTGGTGACCTATCTGCGGGAGCGCCCCGGTGCCCATGTCAGCGATGTGGCCCGCGCGTTCGGGATCACCGAGGACGAGCTGATCTCCGACCTCGATGTCCTTCCGATGTGCGGGACCAGCTTCCGCGGCGGCGATCTGCTCGACATCGACACCGACGGCGACCGGATCTGGTGGCACAACCCGGACGATGTCGCCGAGCCGCTGCGGCTCGCCGCCGACGAGGCCACGGCGCTGCTCGTCGCGGCCCGCGCCGTCACCACCCTGCCGGGGCTGAGGGAGGGCGACCGGCAGGCGCTGCTGCGCGCCACCGCCAAGCTGGAGGCCGCGGCCGGGGAGGCCGCGGGAGCCAGCTCCCGGCTCTCGGTGACCTTCGAGTCCGAGGGCGGGGTGTTCGCCGAGGTCGACCGGGCCATCTCCGAGCGCCGCAGGCTCTGGCTGCGTTACTACTCCCCGGCGCGTGACGAGCTGACGGAGCGCGAGGTCGACCCGATCCGGCTGTTCGCCGTGGGCCACACCTATATGGAGGCCTGGTGCCGGCTCTCCGAGGCGCGGCGTACGTTCCGGCTCGACCGGGTCGCCGAGATCAGGCTGCTGGACGCCCCCGCCGCCCCTCCCGAACTGGAGCTGAGGGATCTGTCCGAGGGGCTGGTGCAGCCGTCCGCGGAGGATCCCGAGGTGGTGGTCGAGGTCGGGCCCGGCGGCCGGTGGGTCGCGGAGTACTACCCGCACGACAGCGCGGTCGAACTTCCCGACGGCGGCCTGCGTATCACACTGCGGACCCCGGCGCCCGCCTCGCTGAGACGGCTCGCGCTGCGGCTCGGCGGTGACGGACGGATCGTCTCGCCGCGGGACCTCGCGGAGAGCGCGCGGCTGGCGGCGGGCGAGGCGCTCGCGGCCTACGACGGCCGCGAGTGAACGGGAAACGGGCGGAAAGAAGGAGATCCGAGGAATATGTCGGCAATGTCTGAAGTGTCGGAAATCTCGACGGTGCTCCCCGTTCTCTTCAAGGCGGCCTGTCCGGAGTGCCGCGCCCGTTTCGAGCTTTCGGCCGGCGCGCTGCGGCTGGCGATCGGGGCCACCAGGAAGACCACCTTCTACTCCTTCACCTGTCCCGAGTGCGAGAGCCCGGTGCGCAAGCCCGCCGGGGAACGCATCGTCGAACTCCTCACCGGCGGCGGGGTGCGGACGCTGCGTCTGCACGCCACCTCGTAGACCTCGCCACCCCCCTTCAAGAGTCGTCTCACCCTTCAAGAACGGTCTAGGCTCCGCTCATGTTCTGGCCCATGCTCGCCATCGCCCTGGGGTTCTGCGGGATCGCCGTGCTCGGTGTCCTGGCGGTCCGGGTCTTCGCCGAGGCCCGGCGGCTCGGCCGGCAGGTCGCCGCGACCACCGAGCGGATCAACCGGGCCGCGGAGGATCTGGAACGCGCCGCGACCCGGCTGGCCTCGACGGGAGAGACACTGCGGTAGTGATGCCACCGCCCTCCGTCGCCATGGGCGCGGACGGTACGCTGGCGATCGCGACCCCTCCGACAGGACCGGGACGATGCCGGACGGTCCGGCGCGGGTCGCGATCAGGGGTAAGCGGAGCATTCGGGAGTATGCACAGGCATTGCCCCGCGTTTACCCCTGCGGGTTACGATCGCAGCGAGTACTAAGGCCGGACACCGGTTCGGTTGTACGGGCAGCCCCCGCCCAGCCGCCTCAGCGAGAAGGAAGTCGTACATGATCGGCAATCTGAAGCCCCTCGAGATCGTTCTGATCATCGTTGTCATCCTGTTGCTGTTCGGTGCCAAGAAGCTTCCCGACATGGCCCGTTCGCTCGGCAAGTCGGCCCGCATCCTCAAGAGCGAGGCCAAGGCCATGAAGAAGGACGACGAGAGCGCGGCTCCCGCGGCCGAGCAGGCCGCCGACGCCACGGCCCAGCAGCAGGCCGCTCCGAGGACGATCCAGGCTTCGCCCGGGGACGTCACCAGCTCCCGTCCGGTCACCGAGCCGAACCGCACCGCCCAGAGCTGACACGCATCCCACTGACGGCTGCCGCTACGAGACGAGGGACGCGGGTTGCTCAAGTCTGCCCGGAAGCAGGAGAAAGACGTCGAGGGGCGCATGCCCCTCGCCGAGCACCTGCGTGAACTGCGAAACCGCCTGCTCAAGTCGGTCCTGGCGATCCTGGTCATCACAGTCGTCGCCGCGTTCTACTACAAGGACCTCATCGAGTTCATGATGAAGCCGATCCTCGACTCGGTGGGCTGCGTCGACGGTGCCTTGAAGCAGAAGAACGGTCAGGCCTGCGCGGACATGACCGTCAACGGTCTGATCTCGCCCTTCTCCATCGCGCTGAAGGTCTCCCTCGTGTCCGGCGTGGTGCTGTCCACGCCGGTCTGGCTGTACCAGCTCTGGGGCTTCCTGGCGCCCGGTCTGCACAGCCACGAGAAGAGGTACGCGCTGTCGTTCGTGGGGATCGGCGTCCCGCTCTTCCTGAGCGGCGCCGTCCTCGCGTACAAGATCCTTCCCCAGACCGCCACGATCCTGCTCGACTTCACCCCGGACAACGCGCGCAACCTGCTGCCGCTCGACGAGTATCTCGATCTCGTGGTCCGTATGGTGATCGTCTTCGGTCTGGCCTTCGAACTGCCACTGCTGCTCGTCCTGCTGAACTTCACCGGAGTGCTCACGGCGAAGCGGCTCGCCTCCTGGTGGCGTCTGATGGTGATGGGCATCACGCTCTTCGCCGCGTTCGCGACACCGACCGGTGACCCGCTCACCATGCTGTCGCTGGCCCTCCCCATCGTGGTGCTCTACTTCCTGGCACTGGGTGTCTGCTTCCTCAACGACCGCCGTCGCAGGCGCAACAACCCGGACGCGGATCTCGACGACGACGAGGCCTCCGATCTCGATCTGACCCCCGAGTCCGTCGGGGCGATCGAACCCGTCTCCCCGCCCGACCGGTCCGACGGCACCGGCCGTACGAACCGGCTGAACGGTTACGACGACATCACCTGACGTCCCCCGTGCGGCGGCCCCACCGGCCGCCGCACGGTGCTTTCCAAGGACGATTAAAGATCGGCTGACTGTCCGAGGCGGCGGGTAGGCTCGACAGCAAGATGACAGAGGACCTCTCCCCAGCCGAGCGGTACGCCGCCGCGCGGACTCGCGCCGCCGAGCAGGCCACGGCGCTCGCACCCTTCCGCGAGATGTACGACTTCGCGCTCGACCCCTTCCAGATCGAGGCCTGCCGGGCCCTGGAGGGCGGAAAGGGCGTACTGGTCGCCGCGCCCACCGGCTCGGGCAAGACGATCGTCGGTGAGTTCGCCGTGCACCTGGCCCTGGCCGAGGGCCGCAAGTGCTTCTACACCACGCCCATCAAGGCGCTCTCCAACCAGAAGTACGCCGATCTGGCCAAGCGCTACGGCGCGGACAAGGTCGGCCTGCTGACCGGGGACAACAGCGTCAATCCCGAGGCTCCGGTGGTCATCATGACCACCGAGGTGCTGCGCAACATGCTCTACGCGGGCTCCCAGTCGCTCCTCGGCCTCGGCTATGTGGTGATGGACGAGGTCCACTACCTCTCCGACCGGTTCAGGGGCGCCGTCTGGGAAGAGGTGATCATCCATCTGCCCGAGTCGGTCACACTTGTCTCGCTCTCGGCGACGGTCTCCAACGCCGAGGAGTTCGGTGACTGGCTGGACACCGTCCGTGGTGACACCGAGGTGATCGTCTCGGAGCACCGGCCCGTGCCGCTCTGGCAGCATGTGCTGGCCGGCCGCCGGATGTACGACCTCTTCGAGGAGGAGTCCGACCACGGCGGCCGTGGTGTGGCCAAGCGGGAGGTCAACCCCGATCTCGTCCGGCTGGCCCGGATGGAGAACCAGCGCACGTACAACCCGCGCGAGCGCAGACGCGGGAAGATGATCCGCGAGGCCGACCGGGAGCGCGAGCGCAGACAGCGCGGCCGGATCTGGACACCGGCCAGGCCCGAGGTCATCGAGCGCCTCGACGCCGAGGGTCTGCTGCCCGCGATCACCTTCATCTTCAGCCGGGCCGGCTGCGAGGCCGCCGTGCAGCAGTGCATGTACGCGGGCCTGCGGCTCAACAACGACGAGGCGCGGCGCCGGGTCCGCGAGATCGTCGAGGAGCGCACCGCCTCCATCCCGGGCGAGGATCTCCATGTCCTCGGGTACTACGAATGGCTGGAGGGCCTGGAGCGGGGTATCGCCGCGCACCACGCGGGGATGCTGCCGACCTTCAAGGAGGTCGTCGAGGAGCTGTTCGTCCGCGGTCTGGTCAAAGCGGTCTTCGCCACCGAGACACTGGCGCTCGGCATCAACATGCCCGCCAGGTCCGTGGTGCTGGAGAAGCTCGTCAAGTGGAACGGCGAGCAGCACGCCGACATCACCCCCGGCGAGTACACCCAGCTCACCGGGCGGGCGGGGCGCCGGGGCATCGATATCGAGGGCCACGCCGTGGTGCTCTGGCAGCGCGGTATGGACCCGGGCGCGCTCGCCGGGCTGGCCGGGACCCGGACATATCCCCTGCGCTCCAGCTTCCGGCCCTCGTACAACATGGCCGTCAACCTCGTGCACCAGTTCGGCCGGCACCGCTCGCGCGAACTGCTGGAGACCTCCTTCGCCCAGTTCCAGGCCGACAAGTCGGTCGTCGGGATCTCCCGCCAGGTGCGGAAGAACGAGGAGGGGCTCGACGGCTACCGCGCGGGGATGACCTGCCATCTCGGGGACTTCGAGGAGTACGCGCGGCTGCGCCGCGATCTCAAGGACCGTGAGACCGATCTGGCCAAGCAGGGCGCGGCGCAGCGCAGGGCCGCCGCGGCCTCGTCGCTGGAGAAGCTCAAGGCCGGCGATGTCATCCATGTGCCGACGGGGAAGTTCGCCGGTCTCGCCCTGGTGCTCGACCCCGGGCTGCCGGCCGGACGCGCCAACGGTCACCGCGGCTTCGAGCACCAGGACGGGCCACGGCCGCTGGTGCTGACCGTCGAGCGGCAGGTCAAACGGCTGGCCTCGATGGACTTCCCGGTTCCGGTGGAGCCGCTGGAGCGGATGCGGATCCCCAAGTCGTTCAACGCGCGCTCGCCCCAGTCGCGCCGCGATCTGGCGTCCGCGCTGCGTTCGAAGGCCGGCCATATCGTGCCCGAGCGGCACCGCAAGCAGCGTGCGGCGGCGGCCGACGACCGGGAGATCGCCCGGCTGCGCACGGAGCTGCGCGCCCACCCCTGTCACGGCTGTGACGAGCGCGAGGACCACGCGCGCTGGGCCGAGCGCTATCACCGGCTCCAGCGGGACACCCGCCAGTTGGAGCGCCGGATCGAGGGGCGGACGAACACCATCGCCCGTACGTTCGACCGGATTGTCGCGCTCCTCACCGAGCTGGACTATCTCCGGGGCGACGAGGTCACCGAGCACGGCCAGCGGCTGGCCCGGCTCTACGGCGAGCTGGACCTTCTCGCCAGCGAGTGTCTTCGTGACCGCGTCTGGGAAGGGCTCACCCCCGCCGAGCTGGCCGCCTGTGTCTCCGCGCTGGTGTACGAGGCCCGGCAGTCCGACGACGCGGTGGCACCGAAGCTGCCGTCGGGCAAGGCGAAGGCCGCGCTCGGCGAGATGATCCATATCTGGGGCAGGCTCGACGCCCTGGAGGAGGATCTGAAGATCAACCAGGCGGAGGGCGTCGGCCAGCGCGAGCCCGACCTCGGGTTCGCCTGGGCGGTCTATATGTGGGCCTCGGGCAAGGGGCTCGACGAGGTGCTGCGCGAGGCGGAGATGCCGGCCGGTGACTTCGTCCGCTGGTGCAAGCAGGTCATCGATGTGCTCGGCCAGATCGCGGCGGCGGCGCCGCGTGAGAACAGCACGGTCGCGAAGAACGCGCGCAAGGCGGTCGACGCGGTGCTGCGCGGAGTGGTGGCGTACAGCTCGGTCGGCTGAGGCGGCCGAGGAGGTGTGCCCGGCGGTCGGCTCCGTACACCGCCGGCCGGGCCGTATGCCGGTGACCGGCCGGCTGCCCTGTCGGGGCGGCCCGGCCGGTCGGTCTTCCGGCCGCCCCGCCGGTCAGTGGTGTGCGTCGGCGTACGGCCGCCAGCCGCCGTACTCGGTGATGTCCTGGGCACCGGTGAGCGCGGCGGGTTCGCAGAGGAAGCCCGGGACGGTCGTCGCGTCGGCCAGTTCCACCCGGCCCAGTGTCATGGGACGGGGAAGCGCGGCGGTGAGCGAGCCGAGTGCCTCGGCGGACAGTTCCCAGATCTCGGCCTCGATCGCGGCTCCCGCCGGGCCCTTGTGCACGAGTCCGGGCTTCGGCGGCTCGGTGGGCAGGGCGTACAGCCGGTAGACCGGTGCGGTGGTCGTCGTACGGACCAGCCGGGCACCCAGGGCCAGAAGCTGTGGATTGAGCGGCTGACCCGTCAGATGCGCCCCCACCACCGCGAGCCTGACGGGCGGGGTGAGCAGCGCGGCCAGGCCGGCCAGACGCTCGTCCGTACCCGCCGCGCCGATGAGCATGACGCCGAAGGGATGGCCGCGCACCTCGCCGCCGGGGACGGCGACCGCGGCCAGATCGAAGAGATTGGTGGAGTTGGTGAACCGGCCCAGCCGGGCGTTGGCGCCCAGCGGATCGGCGGCCACCTCCGCGAGCGTGGGATGGCCGGGAGCGGTCGGCAGCAGCAGCGCATCGGCGTCCCCCAGGGCGCCCAGCGCCGCCGTACGCAGCGAGTCGAGCCGCGCCTGATCGGCGTAGAGCCGGTGCGCGGGGATGTCACGGGCCCGGCGGATGATCCCGGCGACGGTCGGGTCGAGACCGGCCGCGCCGGTGTGCGCGTCGCCGGTATGCGCGTCGCCGGTGTGCGCGTCTATGAAGGCGCCCACGGCGGTATAGCGCTCGGCGACGAAGGCCCCCTCGTACAGGAGCGCCCCCGCCTCGGTGAACGGCGCCGGGTCGAGGGGCACCAGCCGGGCCCCCGCCGCCGCGAGCCGGGCCGCGGCGGCTTCGTACGCCTCCGCCCAGCCGTCGTCCAGCGGACCGAGCGAGTCGGGCGGCGGCACCGCGACCCGCCATGGTCCCGGCGTACGGTGCGGGGCCTCGCGGCCCGGCGGTACGGACATCAGCGCGAGCGCCGACCGGGCCTCGGGGAGCGTGCGGGCGAAGACGGTGACACAGTCCAGGCTCGCGCACGCCGGGACCACCCCCTCGGTGGGCACCAGACCGCGGGACGGCTTCAGTCCGACGATGCCGTTGAAGGCGGCGGGTACCCGGCCGGAGCCCGCGGTGTCGGTCCCCAGGGCGAGATCCACGATGCCGAGGGCCACGGCGACGGCGGATCCCGAGCTGGATCCGCCGGAGACGCGCTCCGGGGCATGGGCGGCGCGAACGGCGCCGTAGGGCGAGCGGGTACCGACCAGACCGGTGGCGAACTGGTCCATGTTGGTGGTGCCGAGGACCAGCGCGCCCGCCTCCCTGAGTCGTGCCACGGCCGGGGCGTCACGCTCGGGGAGATACGCGTACGAAGGACACCCGGCGGTGGTGGGGAGCCCGGCCACATCGATATTGCCCTTGACGGCCAGGAGCCGGCCGGCGAGGGGAAGCGGGTCGCCGGACATGCCGGCGGCGCGGGCGTCGGCGTCGGCGCGGGCGTCGAGCGCGCGGGCCTCGGCCTCCACCTCGGCCTGGGGCCGCAGAGTGATCCAGATCTCGGGGCGGTCGACGCGTGCGATCCGTTCATAGGCGGCGCGGACCCGGGCGAGCGCGGAGAACGGGGGGCGGGACACGGCGGACGAGAAGGGCGCGCTGGACGAGGCGGGCATGGCGGTGAGGGCTCCTTACGCCGGGGACACGGACGGGGAAGCAGAGGAGGACACGGGAGAGGACATGGGCGGCGGCGCGGGAGACGGTGCGGGCGGTGGCACGGGTGACGACGCTGGGGACAGGATCAGCAGCGGGGTGCCCGCCTCCACCTGTGCGCCGGGGGAGGTCAGAATCTCCGTCACCACCCCGTCCGCCGGTGCCTGGACCCGGGACTCCATCTTCATCGCCTCCAGCGCGAGCAGCGGCTGCCCCGCGCGCACGGTCTCACCCGGGGCGACATCGATCCGCCACACCGAGGCGGCGAACTCGGCCTCCAGCAGCCGGGCGCCCGCCGGCACGGTGATCCCGGTGCGCGGGGGCGCGGGGACGGTCACCTCCTCCGCGCGGGCGAACTCCCCCGACGCCTCCCACGCGGCCCGCTCCACCGCGAACGCCGCCGCCTGGCGGGTCCGGAAGGCCTCGATCGAGTCCGCGTTCGCGGCCAGGAACCGTTCATGGTCCCGGATCGAGAAGGTCCCCTCCTCGATCCGCGGGACGAAGCGGCCCGCCGCCATGTCGGCCCGTAGCGCGAGGAGTTCGTCCGCGCCGACCGGATACCACTTGATCCGGTCGAAGAAGCGCAGCAGCCACGGCTCACCGGGACGGAACGCCCCGCGCTGCTGCCAGCCCGACCACACCTGGGTGGTACGGCCCACGAACTGATAGCCGCCGGGCCCCTCCATGCCGTAGACGCACAGATACGCGCCGCCGATCCCGACGGAGTTCTCGGCGGTCCAGGTGCGGGCCGGGTTGTACTTCGTGGTGACGAGCCGGTGCCGGGGGTCGAGCGGGGTGGCGACCGGCGCCCCCAGATACACATCGCCCAGGCCCAGCACGAGATACTCGGCGCCGAAGACCGTGCGGTAGACGTCCTCGGGCGAGTCCAGGCCGTTGATACGGCGGATGAACTCGATGTTCCACGGGCACCAGGGCGCGTCGTCCCGTACCCCCGCCATATAGCGGGCGATGGCCTCGCGGGTCGCCGGATCGTCCCATGACAGCGGCAGATGGACGGTACGGGACGGCACCACCAGCTCGTCCGTGGGCGGGAGTTCGTCCTCGATCCGGGTCAGTACGGCCAGCAGCGCCTCCTGGGAGAGCGCGTCCGGGTCAAGCTGGATCTGGAGGGAGCGGATGCCCGGGGTCAGATCGGTGACGCCGGGCAGACCCTCGGCCGTCACCGCTCCCGCGAGCGCGTGGACCCGCATCCGCAGGGCCAGGTCGAGCCGCATCTCGCCGTACTCGACCAGTACGTTGTCGTCCCCGCTTCTGCGGTAGGTGACTCCGGGGCGGCGGCCGAGGATGCCGCCGTCGCCGACGAGCGGCCGGTCCGGGGCGGGCGCGGCGGCGGGGGAGCGGCGCAGCCCGGCGGCGGCGCGGGTCGTGACGGGGACGAAACGGACCGTGTCGCCGGGGCGCAACTGGCCGAGTTTCCAGCGCTGGCCGACGACCACGGTCGCCGGGCAGACGAAACCGCCGAGCGAGGGGCCGTCGGGGCCGAGCAGTACGGGCATGTCCCCGGTGTAGTCGACGGCCCCGACCGCGTACGGCGTGTCATGGATGTTGGAGGGGTGAAGTCCCGCCTCGCCGCCGTCCGTACGGGCCCAGCGCGGTCTGGGACCGATCAGCCGTACGCCCGTGCGCGCCGAGTTGAAGTGCACCTTCCAGTCGGCGGCGTAGAACGCCCGGATGTCCTCCTCGGTGAAGAACTCCGGTGCCGCGTGCGGCCCTTCGGCCACACCGATCTCCCATCGGCCGGGGAAGCCGGGCCGCTCGGCGTGGGGGACGGGCGCTCCGGTACCGAAGGCCGTTCCGGTGCCGGCCGTTCCGGTGCCGAAAGCCGTTCCGGTGCCGAAGGCCGTTCCAGTGTGGGCCGTTCCGGTGTGCTCGCTGTTCGGGGCCGTTCCGGTGCGCCCGCCGCTGGAGGCCGTCGCGCCGTGCAGCACATCGCCCGTGCGCAGGGCCCGGCCGCCATGGCCGCCGAAGCGGCCCAGGGTGAAGGTGGCCGCGCTGCCCAGGAAGTCCGGGACGTCCAGACCGCCGCCCGCGAACAGGACATAGGTCCGCAGTCCCCGTCCGGCGGGGGCACCGATCGCGAGCGACGCCCCGGCGGGGACGGTCACGGGCTCCCACTGGGGGACCGGCGTACCGTCCACGGTCACCGGCGCGGGGGCCCCGGTGACACAGACCGTGGCGGCGGAGCCGAACCGGAGCGTGGGGCCCTGAAGTGTGCACTCCAGGCCGGGTGCGCCGGGGTCGTTGCCGAGCGCGCGGTTTCCCAGCCGGAACGAGAGGCTGTCCATCGGACCCGACGGCGGGACACCCACCTGCCAGTAGCCGGTGCGTCCCGGCCAGTCCTGCACGGTGGTCAGGGTGCCGCCCGAGGTCACCTCGATACGCGGTGTGGGATCGGTGACGGTCGCGAGCGTCGCCGTGGAGTGCGCGGCGGCGACGACGGCCGGATCGCGCAGAGCGGCGCGCACCAGCCCGAGATTGGTCTCGATACCGTCGATACGGGTGGAGTCGAGAGCGCGGTCCAGCGCGGCGAGCGCCGCCGCGCGGTCGGCGCCGTGTGCGACGACCTTGGCCAGCAGCGGATCGTACGCGGTGGTCACTTCCGTCCCCGTCTCGACCCAGGAGTCGACGCGTACGCCGTCCCGCTCCGGCGGAAAGGCGACACGGGTGAGGAGCCCGGCGCCGGGGCGGTGGTCCCGGCCGGGGTCCTCCGCGTACAGACGCGCCTCGACGGCGTGACCGCGCGGCGCGTCCGGCTCCCGTACGACGGCGGTCTCGCCCTGGGCCAGCCGCAGCATCCACTCCACGAGATCGACGCCATGGACCGCCTCGGTGACCGGATGCTCCACCTGGAGACGGGTGTTGACCTCCAGGAAGGACGCCTCCTCGCGGACGGGGTCGTAGACGAACTCGACCGTACCCGCGGAGCGGTAGTCGACCGACGCGCACAACTCCAGCGCCGAAGCCGTCAGTCGCCGTCGTACGGAGTCGGGGAGGCCGGGCGCGGGCGCCTCTTCGAGCACCTTCTGGTGACGGCGCTGGAGGGAGCAGTCACGGGTGCCGAAGGTGACGACCCTGCCCCGGCCGTCGCCGAAGACCTGTACCTCGACATGGCGCGCGTGTTCCACGAGGCGTTCCAGAAAAACTCCCGCGGAGGAGAACGAGGCTTCGGAGACGCGCCGAACCCCTTCCCAGGCGTCCATGAGCCCGGCGGCGTCGTACACCGCGCGCATACCGATCCCGCCACCGCCGCCGGTCGCCTTGAGCATCACGGGATAGCCGACGCGGTCCGCGGCGGCGAGCGCGGCGGCGAGATCGGGCAGCAGCCCGGAGCCGGGGGCGAGCGGGACGCCCGCGGCCTCCGCCGCCGCGCGCGCGGTGTGCTTGGCGCCGAAGAGGGCGAGCTGCGCGGGGGTCGGGCCGACGAAGGCGATACCCGCGTCCTCACAGCGCCGGGCGAAACCGGCGTCCTCGGAGAGAAAGCCGTAACCGGGGTGGATGGCGCCCGCTCCGGTGTCCTCGGCCGCCGCGAGCACCAGGCCGGGATCGAGATACGACTCCTTGGCGGGCGCGGGCCCGAGCCGTACGGCCTCGTCGGCGAGGCGCACATGGGGGGCCGGGCGGTCGGGGTCGGAGAAGACCGCGACCGTACGGAGTCCGAGCCTGCGGGCGGTACGGATGATCCGTACGGCGATCTCGCCCCGGTTGGCGACGAGGAGGGTGTCGAAGGTCATCCGCGGCTCCCGTCGGCGCCGGGTGCCGGGTCGGTGCCGGGTGGGGCGGGTGTGTGGGGTGGAGCGTCGGCGATCGTCGCTTCCACGGCGGTGGGGGCGAAGCCGTTGCAAGGGTTGTTGATCTGGGGGCAGTTGGAGATCAGGACCAGCACATCCGTCTCGGCGCGGAGCGTGACCCGCAGACCGGGCGCCGAGAGACCGTCGACGATGCCGAGCGTGCCGTCCCGCTCCACCGGCACGTTCATGTACCAGTTGATGTTGGACACGAGATCGCGCGGACCGAGGCCGTACCGTGCCCCCTCGATCAGGAAGTTGTCCATACAGGCGTGCTGCGACCAGGTGTGATGGCCGTAGCGCAGGGTGTTGGACTCCTTGGAGCAGGCGCCGCCCAGGGTGTCGTGCCGGCCGCAGGTGTCCTCGGTGACGGTCATCAGCGGGGTGTGCTCGTTCGACAGGAGCACACTGCCGGTGGTGAGGAACACACCGCCCTGGGCGTGGATCGTGTCGGGCGCGCTGTAGCGGACGGCGGTGTCATGGGCGTCGTACACCAGGAAGTCCACGGCCTGGTTGCCGTGCAGATCGGTCAGCGTGAGATACGCGCCCCGGGGGACGACGGCCGACCAGGGGGCGCGGGCGGGGATCACGACGGAGCCGGCCGGGACGGTCGCCGGGGCGGAGGTCATCGGGTCCCCCTCGTGGCGAGGTACTCGGCGGTGTTGAGGAAGGCGCGGCGGCCCTCGGGAGTGGCGTCCCAGAGCGGATCACCCGGTCCCGTCGGGGCGGCGATCCAGGCCAGTACCTCCAGCGGGGCGCAGACATAGCCGGGGCGCGGATCGAGCGGATGCGGCACATTCGCGATCAGTACGGTCAGATCCTGCTCGGCGCGCAGGGTCACCGAGCCGCCGGGGCCCGCCGAGCCCGTGAAATCCAGGGCGCCGTCCTCCCGTACCGTCACGCCCTGGAAGAACGAGACGGAGGGCGGCAGATCGCGCGGCTCCAGACCGTTCTTGAGGGCGGCGAGCTTGAACAGTTCGCGGCCGGCGGGGGAGGCGGAGTGCGGGGCGCCGTCACCATAGCGCGCGGTGTTCCTGGCGAGGGTCGAGGTGCCGCACAGGGCGTCGTGCCGGCCGTCGGCCGTGTCCTCGATGAGCGAGGCGAGGACACGCCCCTGGCCGGAGAGCAGAAGCTGTCCCGCGCGTGCGTAGGCGTTCCACTGCACCTTGACCGTGTCGGCCGTGTTGAGCCGCTCCCAGGGGCGGCCGTCCGCGTGGAGCAGCAGATGGGCGCAGGCGTCGCCGCGTGGATCGGTGAGCCGGATCTCGGTGCCGCGGGCCACGGCCCGGTGGGTGTAGCCGCCGCCGGCCACGGTCTCCGCCCAGACGAGATGCCCGGCCTGGCACGGGGGATCGGGCCAGTCGGTGGCGGGCACCACGGGCATGGTCTCGGCCTTGGCGCCCGCCTGCGCGCGGGCGTGGTCCCTGGCCCCGTATGTCGTCGCTGTCGCCATGGCTCGGCCTCCGTCTCCTCTGCTGCGGTCTGTGCGGTCGCTGTGGTCGCTGCGGCTTTCTTTGGCTGTCTGCGACTGTCTGCGGCTTTCGCCGTGCCGCCTCTGCCGGCCGCCCGTGTTGTTTCTGTCGACCGACAGAAATTAAGCGCGCGGCGAGTCCGTGCAATTGCCCGGCCATTGCACGGGAGTTACCGGATACTCACTCCGCCTGCGGCAAGATCGGGGCGGCCGGGCGTGTGCGACGATCGGTCGCATGGCCACGACGGGACGACGGGTGGGACGGCCGCGCGCGGCGCGCCGGCCGGACAGCGGGCTGTCCGCGAGGGACGAACTGCTGCGGGCGGCGGCCGAGTTGTTCACCACGCTCGGATACGCGGCCACCACCACACGGGTCGTCGCCGAGCGGGCGGGGATGCGCCAGGCCACGATGTACCACTACTTCGGCGGCAAGGAGGATCTCCTCGCCGAACTGCTCGAATCGACCGTGACGCCGTCGCTGATCCTGGCGCGGGAACTGCTCGCCGACGAGGAGCGGCCGGCCGGGACCAGGCTGTGGGAACTGTGCCGCTCGGACGTCGAGCTGCTCTGCGGGGGACCGCACAATCTGGGCGGGCTGTACCTGCTGCCCGAGGTGAGGGCGGAGCGCTTCGCGGGCTTCCACCATGTACGGGCGGAGCTGAAGGACGCGTACGGGAGGCTGCTCGCCGAGACCGGGCCGGGCGCCGAACTGGACAAGGCCGAACTGGCCCTCCGTACGGACCTGGTCTTCGGGCTGATCGAGGGCGTGATCCTGGTCCACCGGTCGGATCCGGAGCGCCCGGTGGCGGCGTTCGCGGAGGCGACGGCGGACGCGGCGCTGCGGATAGCGGGGTTGGCCGGCACGACGGGGACAGCGGGGACGTCGGGGACGCCGGGGATGGCGGGGACGCCGGGCACGGGACGGGACTGACTCAATCCGGCCCTGTCCGGTCGTCCGGCCAGGTCGTCCCGCCAGGCTTCGGCGCGGCCTCGTTCCGGCCTGGGCCGGGCGCGGTACAGGTGCGGTCCGGGTGTGGCGATCAGTCGCCGGACGGGGCAGGACCGGCGCCCGCGGTGGCCAGGGAGCGCGCCAGCGCGGTCAGTTCGGCCGTACGCAGCACCCGGCCGCCGTACCCCGGCAGCGGTACACACAGCGGCTCCGTCCACCGTTCCGGGATCGCCGTGATGCCATGCACCGCGCCCGCGAGCGCGCCGGTGACGGCCGCCACCGTGTCCGTGTCCCCGCCCAGGTCGATCGCCGCGCCGATCGACGCCTCGTACGAGTCCGTCGTACGCAGCGCCCAGAGCGCCGAGCCGAGACACGGCCACACCGCGCCGTTGAACTCCGTGGCCAGATCCGGGTGCCAGTCGGGCGCGAGTACGGCGGCCCAGCGCGCGCGGTGATCCTCGTGGACCTGGCCGAGGGCGTCCGGTACGGCCGTCAGCGGATCGCCGCCGTCGAGGGCCACCCGTACCAGCTCATGGAGGACGGCCGTGCCCTCCCAGGCGGCGCGGTCGCCGTGGGTGAGCGCGGCGATCCGGCGGGCGGCGGCCATGGTGGCCCGCCGCCCGGCCGGCGCGAAATACACGGCGGACGTCGCTGCGCGCATCAACGAGCCGTTGCCCGCCGCCCGTCCGGTCTGCTGGAAGTGCAGCGGCGCCGCCAGATCCCAGGGGTCACCGCTCGTCAGCACGGCCTCGGTCTGGAGCCCGATGTCCTTGGGATCGGCGGCCGCCCAGCGGCGGAACCGCTCGAAGACGTCCGGCAGATCGAGACCCCCGCGCTCCAGCAGGGATTCACCGACGAGGACCGCCATCTGGGTGTCGTCGGTCGCCTCGCCGGGATCCCAGCCGCCGCCTCCGCACATCTCGCCCGTCCCGTCGGGGAACCGTGTGGTGAAGACACCCGCGGGTCCGAACTCGAAGGGCGCGCCCAGCGCGTCGCCGACGGCCGAACCGACGATCGCTCCGACCGCGCGCGCCGTGTCGGCGGCGCGGCCTGCGTGGGCCGCGCGCGCCGTGCGGGCCTCTGGCGTCGTACTCGTCCGGGGGCCGTCCGTCCGGGGTCCGTCCGACCAAGGTCCGCTCATCCGCTCAGCGTAGAGCCCCGCCCTCGGGGCCCTGGCCGCGTCGCCTTCAAAGGGGAGGTTCGTCACAGCGCGTGAAGTTCGACCACCGTGATGTCGGGCGGTGCTCCTACGCGGATGGGCGGTACGGAGGCTCCGGCTCCCCGGGACACGTACAGCTGGGTTCCGTCGATGGTGGCCAGTCCCGCTGTCACCGGTTGGGAGAGCGGGACCAGGAGGTTCCCGGGGAAGAATCCGCCGCCGTGGGTGTGGCCGGACAGCTGGAGGTCCACTCCGTGGCGGGCGGCCTGGTGGACCTGGACGGGCTGGTGGGCCAGAAGGACAACGGGACGGGAGCGGTCCCTGTCTGCGAGGGCCCGGTGGTAGTCGGGACCGTCGTGCTCTCGTTCGCCTTCTACGTCCGTGACACCGGCGAGGTCGATGGCCCCGCCGCGGTGTTTGATCAGCGTTCGTGTGTTGCGCAGTGTTGTCACCCGGAAACCGGCGAGTGTCTCGATCCAGGCGTCGGCGTCATGGCGGTAGTCGTGGTTGCCTGTGACGAAGTAGGTGCCGTGCGCGGAGCTCAGCCGCGCCAGTGGTTCCGCGTGGGGGCCGAGATCCTCGGCTTCGCCGTCGGAGAGGTCCCCCACGATCGCGACCAGGTCGGGCGACGTGTCGTTGATCATGCGGACGATGCGCGAGGTGTGACCGCGGCCGAAGAAAGGGCCGAGGTGGAGGTCGCAGGCCATGGTGATGCGCATGCCGGTGAGGGAGGGATGGAGGCGGCGCAGTCCGATGCGTACGGTCTTGACGTCGGGTGGGCCCAGACCGCGGTGGAAACCGTAACCGGTGGTGGCGACGGCGGTGGTGGTGGCGAGCAGGGCCACCGAGCGGGCCAGCACCAGGCGTCGGTCGACCACCCACGGTCCGTCCGCCACGGAGTCCCGCCCCGGGGTTTCCGCTGTCGGCCGGCCGGTCCCGGTCCCGGGGCCTGTGTCGGGGCCTGTGTCGGTGTCGGTGCCGGTGGCCTTGCTCCGGTCGACGCCGGGGGAGGTGCCTGAGCCGGCTTTCGCACGCCGGGTGAGGGAACGTACGGCAAGGCGCCGCGGGATCTCCAGAACGGCCAGGGCCATCAGGAGATAGGCGGCGCAGGCCACCCAGGCGAACACGGGCCGGGCGAGCCAGCCGATCCTCGTGGGATCGGCGTACTCGGCGGCCAGAACGCCGGACGGGACCAGAACGGTGAGCGCCGCTGCCGTCGCCCGCCCGGCTCTTCGCAGCCGGGGAGAGACGGTGATGTCCCTGACCAGCCGGAGGTACAGGTACCGGTGGGCGGCAGCCGCGATGAGCAGGCTCGCTCCCGCGATGACGGCTTGCTGGGATGTGTCGCTCATGTCTTCTCGGTGAGTGTCCTGTGGTGGGGAGTGGTGGGCCCGTGCCGTGAGCGGGTCTCAGGTGGTGTGAGCGAGACCGACGTCGTAGGCGAAGATGACGGCCTGGACGCGGTCGCGGGCGTCGATCTTCGCGAGGACACGGCTGACGTGGGACTTGACGGTGGATTCGGCCAGTTGGAGATGTGCGGCGATCTCGGAGTTGGTCCTGCCCGCGGCGACGGCGGAGAGGACTTCGCGTTCGCGGTGGGTGAGGTCGGCGAGTCGGCGTCGCTGTTCGCGCGTGAGACCGAGGCGATCGGTGTGCCGCGGTGGGTTCAGGTCGGCGTGGCGTGCGGTGAACGCGTCGATGAGTCGGCGGGTGAGGCCGGGGGAGATGATGGAGTCCCCGGCGGCCACCGCCCGGATGCCGACGACGAGTTCTTCGGGGCGGGCGTCCTTGAGGAAGAAGCCGGCCGCTCCGGCGCGCAGCGCTTCGTAGGCGTATTCGTCGAGGTCGAAGGTGGTCAGGACCAGGACGCGGGAGCGGCCTCCCGAGCCGGCGATATGGCGGGTGGCCTCGATGCCGTTCATACCGGGCATACGGACGTCCATGAGGACGACATCGGGGCGGAGTTCGGCGGTCATACGCACGGCGTCGTGGCCTTGGGCGGCTTCGCCGACGACGGTCATGTCCGGCTGCGCTTCGAGGAGCATGCGAAAGCCCAGGCGTTGCAGTGTCTGGTCGTCGACGATGAGGACGGTGGTCATACGGGACGGTTCTCCGTGGCGGGGGCGGGGATGCCGCAGGACGGGGTGAGGACGGTGTGGACGCTCCAGCCGCCGCTCGTGGTGGGGCCCGCGGTGAGGCGCCCCTGGTAGAGGGCGGCGCGTTCGCGCATCCCGAGCAGGCCCTGTCCTCTGCCTCCGGCCTGGGGTTGCGGGGGTGAGGGGCGTGCGGGGCCGGAGTCCTCCACGGTGACCCGTACGGTGTCGGCGCGGATGGCCAGACTGATGGTGACCGTGGTGTCCGGCGCGGCGTGCTTGAGGGTGTTGGTGAGTGCTTCCTGGACGATGCGGTAGACGGTGAGCTGCAGTCCTGGAGTCAGCTCGGCCAGGTTTCCCTCGGTGTGCAGTGTGGCGGTGGGACCCGCGGCCCTGACGCGGTCCAGCAGGCCGTCGAGGTCGGCGAGCCCCGGCTGCGGGGCGAGCGGGGTGGCGTCGTCCTGTGGTGTGTGCTGGTCGTCCATGACGGTGAGCAGACGTCGTAGTTCGGCGAGCGCGTCGCGACCGCTGTCGGCGATGAGGCTCAATGTGCCGGCCGACCGCTCGGGCTGGGTCCTGGCCAGGGCGGCGGCGCCGTCGGCGAGCCCGACGATGACGGCGAGTGTGTGGCCGAGGATGTCGTGCATCTCGCGGGAGACGCGGGCGCGTTCCTGGGCGGCGGCCAGGCGTGTCTGCTGGTCGCGTTCGGTTTCCAGAGCGACGATGTATGCCTTTGCCAGGCGGCCGGTGAGGGCGAGTCCGGCGCATGCGGTGACGGCCAGCATCGCCAGCAGGGTCACCATCTCCGGCCGTTTGGCGTGCTGGAGATGGCCGCTGCCCCAGAAGACCGAGACCCAGGCGATGAGTTGGGCCGCGGTGATCGTGCAGGCGATGGTCAGTTGGCGGGGGGTGCCGTAGCGGCCGACGTTGTACAGCGCGACGATCCTCGCGGCGTCGGCACCGCTGAGGATGCTCAGCGGCAGTGCCGCTATCGAGGCGGCGGTGGTGACGGCGAACACGAGTCCGGGCCTGCGTTCGCGCCACAGCAGTGGAAGCGCCAACGTGAGGATGAGCGCGACCTCGGCCGGGAGGTGGCCGCGGTTGGCGGGGTTCAGGAGGGAAGGCAGACCGAGGGCGGCGCAGAAGGCCGGTACGGCCCACCGGCGGAGCTGGGGATGAGCCTGGTCTGTCATCCGCCAGGAGGCCAGCCCGCTGATGATCGAGACGGTGACCCGCTGCTCCGGATCGCTGGTCAGGGCTTGCGGAAGCCGGGAGGCGCGAGGGGCGGCGTTCCGCGGTGAGGCGGCTGTTCCCGGTGTGGTCGGTGTGGTCATCGTGGTGCCCTTCGACGTGCGGGCCGCGGGACCGCCCGCCGGCCTCGGGGGCGGGCCGGCGGGCGGAGTGGTGGGCCGTACGTGGACGGCGCGGGCGATGTCAGGCGTAGGTCCTGGGCCCTGTCCGGTCGAGCCCACGAAGATCGACCGGACGGGGCCTAGCGGGCCGGTGCGGATGCCGTCGGCTTGTGACTGCCGAGGGCGGCGGGGTGTACGGCCTCGCCGCGGGCCGCCAGGGCGTGGCGCAGTCTCTCCCCTTCGACGTCGACGTCGGGCAGGACGCGGTCGAGCCAGGCGGGCAGTGCCCAGGCGCGGTGGCCGAGCAGGGCCATCACGGCGGGGACGATGGTCATACGGACCACGAAGGCGTCGAAGAGGACAGCGGAAGCCAGACCCATGCCGATCGACTTGACCAGGGCGACATCGTCGAGGAGGAAGCCGGCGAAGACGGAGATCATGATGACGGCGGCGGCGGTGACCACACGGGCGCCGTGCCGGAACCCGCTGACGATCGCCTCGTCGGGGGTGGCGCCGTGGACGTATTCCTCCCGCATCCGGGAGACGAGGAAGACCTCGTAGTCCATGGCGAGACCGAAGACGACACCGATCAGCAGGATCGGCAGGAGGCTGACGACGGGGGCCGTCTCGTCGACGCCGAAGAGGTCCTTCAGCCAGCCCCACTGGAAGACGGCGACCAGGACGCCCAGGGTGGCGGTCACGCTGAGCAGGAACCCGAGAGCGGCCTTGAGCGGAACCAGGATCGACCGGAAGACCAGCAGCAGGAGAACCAGGGCCAGACCGACGACAATGCCCAGATAAGGCACCATCGCGTCGCCGAGCTTGTCGGACACGTCGATGTTGACGGCGGTCGTACCGGTCACCATCAGCCGCGCCCCGCTCTCCTCCTCCAGTGCGCCGCTGCGCTCGCGGATGTCCGCGACCAGGTCGACCGTGGCCTGGCTGGTGGGAGAACTGCCCGGTATCGCCGTGATCAGCGCGACGTCACCCGCCTGGTTGAAGACGGGAGGGCGGACGGCGGCGACATCGTCGAGCCGGCCCAGCAGGCCGGCCGTGTCCTGGGCCGCCCTCTTGGGGTCCTCGCTGGTGCGCGCGTCGACGACGACCGTCAGCGGACCGCTGAAACCCGGTCCGAATCCCTTGCTGAGCGTGTCGTAGGCCACGCGCTGGGTGCTGTGGGGAGAAGCCATGCTGTCGTCGGGCAGCGTCAGCCGCAGCGACAGGGCGGGGACCG